>NZ_FZOH01000020.1 GCF_900188205.1 Geodermatophilus saharensis
CGCGAAGCCCTCGAGCTCGGCCAGCCACGCGCGCGCGAGGTCGTCCCGGCCGGCCCGGGCGGCGGTCTCCAGGCGGTCGATCGCCGCCATCCGGCTCACGCCGGTCTCGGTGATCTGCTCCAGGTGGTGCAGGGCGGTCGCGGGCTGCCGGGCGGCGCGCAGGCCCCGTGCCCAGTGCAGCAGGTCGACCACGACGACGTCGGTCACCCCGCCGGGGTACCCGGCCCGGATGCCGGCCGCCTCGTCGACGAGACGCTCGGCGTCGTCGTCGCCGCGGCGGGCCGCCAGCACGGCGAGCTGCGCGGTCGGGAGCGCGACCATCCCGGGGTGGCCGGTGCTGGCCGCCAGCGGCACCGCCTCGGTCGCCGCGCCGGCCGCTCGCGCCCAGGCGCCCGCGGCGAGCTGGATCTGCACGCCGCGGGTCAGTGCGTACTCGACGGTGGCGAGCGCTCCGGTGCGGCGGGCGGCGGCCAGCAGCTGCTCGTGCAGGCGCAGCCCGCGCTCGTCGTCGCCGATGACCAGGGCGGCGATGCCGAGGTTGCGCTGCACGTGGTCGTCCCGGACGTCGGCGTCGGTCAGCGCGAACGCGTCGCGGAAGGAGCCCGCCGCGGCTGCCCAGTCCCGGCGGGCGGCTGCCGTGAACCCGCGCAGCAGGGCCGCCGCGGCCCGCACCCGCGGTGGGGCGTCCGGTGCGGGGGCGGCCACCAGCCCGGCCGGGTCCGCCGGCTGCGGGGAGCGGGCGCCGTACACGGTCAGGGCCGCGGCGATCACCGCCAGCTGCTGCGCCAGCGCCGGGTCGACGTCGCCGGCGACCCGCGCGGCCTGCGCCACGAGGTCGTAGCCGTCGTCCAGCGACCCGGTCGTCCAGGCGATCTGCCCCTGGAGGGCCAGCAGCTGGGCTCGCAGCAGCGGCTCGGTCACCTCGGCCGCCGCGGCGGACGCGAGCGCCGTCGCCCGCGACGGGTGCGCACCCAGCCACGCCGCAGCCGCGGCCCGGTACAGCCGGCGGCCGCGGGCCGGGCCCGGGGCGGTCAGTTCGGCGGCGCGGGCCCAGGCGGCGTCGGCGGCCTCGTGGCCACCGCGACCGGTGGCACGCTCGGCGACGCCGTCGAGGGCGGCCACGACCTGCTCGTCGGGCCGGTCGGCCGCCGCTGCGAGGTGCCACGCCCGCCGGTCGGCGTCGGCGCCCGACACCTCGGCCAGCGCGCGGTGGGTGGCCCGGCGCTGCGCGCTGGTGGCCGCGCGGTAGACCGCCGAGCGCACGAGCGGGTGGTACAGGGACACGACGCCCTCCTCGACGCGCAGCAGCCCGGCGCGCTCGGCCTCGTCCAGGGCGTCGT
>NZ_FZOH01000018.1 GCF_900188205.1 Geodermatophilus saharensis
GACGTGTCCACGGCCAGCGACCTGACCCCGCAGGAGCGGCAGGTCGTCGCGCTGGTCCGGCAGGGCCTGGCCAACCGCGACGTCGCCGCGCAGCTGTTCGTCAGCCCCCGCACGGTCGACTTCCACCTGCGCAACGTCTTCCCCAAGCTCGGCGTCACCTCCCGCACCGAGCTCGCCGCGCTCCCCCTGGACCTCTGACCCGAGGAGCCCGGTCGGGTCCCGGCGACCGACCTGGCGGTTCTGCCGGCGTGAGGCCGCCGGCGGGCTCCTAGCGTCCGAGCCGCCCCCAGCCCGGACCGAGGAGACCCCATGACCCGCGCGACCGCCGCCGCCCCGGACCTCGCGACCCGCCGCGCCGACGGCGTGCGCGGCGTGCTCGCCCGCCGCTGGCCGGCCGCGCTCGGTGCCGTCGCGGCCGCCAACGGCTTCGCGCTCGTCGCCCGGCTGCCCGAGCCCGCGCAGGCCTGGACCAGCGCGTGGTGCGTGCTGCTGGCCGCGGTCGTCTACCTGACCTGGGGCACCGCCCGCGGCGACCTGGGCGACCGGCGGCTGCTGACCGCGCAGACCGCGGCGGTGCTCGGCTTCGGCGCGGTGGCCCTCGCCGCGGTCGCCGTCGAGCCCGCCGCGGCCCGCTACGTGCTGGCCGCGGGCTGGCTCGGCCACGCCGCCTGGGACGTCGCCCACCACCGCCTCGGCCGGGTCGTGCCGCGCTGGTACGCCGAGACCTGCCTGGTCGCCGACCTCGTCGTCGCCGCCGCCCTGCTCACCGTCGGCCTCGGCTGACCGCACCCGCCCCTCCGCCCGCCCTGCCCCGCCCCGTCAGGAGACGCCATGACCCTCCCCACCTCCTCCGCGGACCGGCCCCTCGACGTGCTCGTCGTCGGCGCCGGCCAGGCCGGCCTCGCCCTCGGCGCCCACCTCACCTCCCGCGACGCGGACTTCGTGCTCGTCGACGCCGGCCCCGAGATCGGCGCCGCGTGGCGCAGCCGCTGGGACTCGCTGCGGCTGTTTAGCCCCGCCCGGTACGACTCGCTGCCCGGCCTGCCGTTCCCCGCCCCGGCCGACAGCCACCCGGGCAAGGACGACGTCGCCGACTACCTGGCCGCCTACGCCGCCCACTTCGCCCTGCCGGTCCGGCTCGACACCCCGGTGACCCGGCTGCACCGAGAGGCCGACGGCACCTTCACGGCCACCACCCCGACCGGGACGCTGCGCGCCCGCCAGGTCGTGGTCGCCACCGGCCCGTTCCAGACCCCGCACGTGCCCGCCCTCGCCGCCCGGCTGGACCCGGACGTGCCGCAGCTGCACAGCGCCGAGTACCGCAACCCCGCCCAGCTGCCCGGCGCCGGCCGCGTGCTCGTCGTCGGCGCGGCCAACTCCGGCCTGCAGATCGCCGCCGAGCTCGTCGCCACCCAGCCGGTCACCGTCGCGGTCGGCACCCGGCCGACCGAGCTGCCCCAGCGCATCGCCGGCCGCGACCTGTTCGACTGGCTCGACGCGGTCGGCTTCTTCACCGTGCCCGCGCACACCCGCATCGCCCGCCGGCTGCGCGCCCGCGGCGACCTCGTCATCGGCACCCGCAGCCGCGCGCTGCGCCGGCGCGGGGTCGACCTCCGTCCGCGGCTGACCGACCTGACCGGCTCCACCGCCGTCTTCGCCGACGGCAGCACCGTCGACGTCGACGCCGTCGTGTGGGCGACCGGCTACCGGCCCGACCACTCGTGGCTGCACGTGCCCGGCGTCCTCGACGACGCCGGCGCGATCCGGCACACCGCCGGGGTCACCGACGTGCCCGGGCTGTACGTCCTCGGCCAGCCCTGGCAGACCTGCCGCGGCTCGGCGCTGCTCGGCTTCGTCGGCGCCGACGCCGCCGCGCTGGCCGACCGGATGGCCGCCGCCGCGGGACGGCCCTGGACCGGCTCCCGTCCCCCGGTCGCGACCCGGTGAGCACGCTCTCCGGCGCCGGGCGCGCACCGGCGTCGCTGGGCGCCGCGCTCGCCGACGGCGTGCGCACCCTGTTGCTGCCGGTGGCCTGGCTGGTCGCGCTGGTCGTGTGCTGGACGCTGACCGGCGCGACCGGGTGGGTGCCGGCCGGAGCCGCCGTCGCGGTCTGGGCCGCCGGCACCGCGACGTGGCTGCGCCGGCAGGCGTGGTCCCGGGCACCGGTCCACCTGGTGACCTGGGTGGTGCCGACGGCGCTGCTGACGCCGTTGACCGCCCTCGGCTGGCTGCCGGCCGACGGGCTGGTCCTGTGGAGCCCGCTGACCACGGTGCTGGCGGCCCTGGCGGTGACGCCGCAGCCGCCCGCTACAGGTCCAGGGGGAGGGCGGTGAGCTCGGTGCGGGAGCTGACGCCGAGCTTGGCGTAGCAGTTGCGCAGGTGGAAGTCGACCGTGCGGGGGCTGACGAACAGCTGCGCGGCGACGTCGCGGTTGGCCAGGCCGCGGCGGACCAGCGCGGCGACCTGCCGCTCCTGCGGGGTCAGGTCGCTGGCCGTGGACACGTC
>NZ_FZOH01000017.1 GCF_900188205.1 Geodermatophilus saharensis
CAGATCGCCGACAACATCGCCGGGGTCTCCGGCGCCGCCGACGCCACCACCCAGGCGCTGAGCCAGACGCGGGTCGCCGTCGACGAGCTCTCCCGGATGGCCGCCGGCCTCCGGGCCACGGTCGGCCGCTTCACCCACTGATGGAGGACCACCCCTCCCCCCACGCCGCGCGGGCTCGGCGCGGGCCCCTGGAGGGCGGCCGGTCCCGCACCCCACTACCGAGAGGCACCGCTGTGCACCTGTCCTGGCTCTCCGACCTGCGGGTCGGTCGCCGCCTCGCCCTCGCCTTCGGCGCGGTCGGGATCCTCGTCGTCGTCTGTGCCGCGACCGGCCTGGCGGCGGTGTCCCAGCAGCGCGACCTCGCCGGCGAGCTGAGCCGGGCCGACGCCGTCCTGGCCGACGCCGAGACCGCCCGCTTCCAGATCGCCGACGTCACCGGCTGGCAGGGACTGGTCGTCGCCGACGCCGTCACCTTCGGTCCCGACGTCGCCCTGGCGGCCGACTCCTACAACCGGGCCGGCCTGCTGGACAGCAAGGACGCGGTCTACGCCTGGCTCGACGACGTCGACACCTCGGCGATGGACGCCGACGAGGCCGACGCGTTCGCCGAGCTGCGGCCGGCCTGGGACAACTACTTCGCCTGGGACGACCGGGTGGTCCAGTGGCTGCGGACCGGTACGCCGGAGGACGACCGCGCGGCGCTGGAGAGCATCAACGGCGGCGAGGCCGGCGAGGGGTACGGCATGGTGCTCGACCTCGCCGACCGGATCCAGGCCTCGGCCACCGAGCGCGCCGAGCAGCTGCGCGCCGACCAGGCGGACGCGCAGGGCCGCGCGACCGTCCTGCTGACCGCCGTGGGCGTGCTCGCCGTCGTCCTGGCCGGGCTGTGCGCGGTGCTGGTCGGCCGCTCGATCGTCCGCCCGCTGCGCCGGGTGCAGGCGCTGGCCACCCGCCTGGCCACGGGGGACCTGACGGAGGGCACCGGGATCCGGCAGCGCGACGAGGTCGGCCAGGTGGCCGAGGCGCTGGACGCCGCCCAGGAGGGCCTGCGGGCGGTGATGGCGTCGGTGGCGTCCTCGGCGGACGCGGTGGCGGCGAGCTCGGAGGAGCTGAGCGCCAGCTCGGCGCAGATCTCCGCCTCCGCCGAGGAGACCTCCGCCCAGTCCGGCGTGGTGGCCGGGGCGGCCGAGGAGGTGTCCCGCAGCGTGCAGACCGTCGCCGCCGGCGCGGAGGAGATGGGGGCCTCGATCCGCGAGATCGCGACCAACGCCGCGGAGGCCAGCGCCGTGGCCGCCCGCGCCGTCTCCGCCGCGGAGTCGACCACCGCGACCGTGGCCCGGCTGGGGGAGAGCTCGGCGGAGATCGGCAACGTCGTGAAGGTCATCACCTCGATCGCCGAGCAGACCAACCTGCTCGCGCTCAACGCCACCATCGAGGCCGCCCGGGCCGGGGAGGCCGGCAAGGGCTTCGCCGTGGTGGCCAACGAGGTCAAGGAACTGGCGCAGGAGACGGCCAAGGCCACCGAGGACATCGCCCGCCGGGTGCAGGCCATCCAGGGCGACACCACCGCGGCGGTGACCGCGATCGGGGAGATCAGCTCGATCGTCGCGCAGATCTCCGACCGGCAGACCACCATCGCCAGTGCGGTGGAGGAGCAGACCGCGACGACGAGCGAGATGTCGCGGTCGGTGCAGGAGGCGGCCCAGGGGTCGGGGCAGATCGCGGACAACATCGCCGGGGTCTCCGGCGCCGCCGACGCCACCACCCAGGCGCTCACCCAGACCCGCACCGCCGTCGACGAGCTCGCCCGGATGGCCGCCGACCTGCGCGCCGGCGTCGCCCGCTTCACCTACTGAGCGCGCTCCCCGATTCCGGGGACCAATTCCCGGAATGGTCCCCGAGCCCGGTCCACCGGGGAGTCGGGGCGGGCCGACGTCGTCGCCACGGTGATGACGCCGGCCCGTTCCTGGCGTGTGAAACCGCATGTCGACACGGCGTCCGGCCGGCGATGAGGCCCGTGACCCCGTGTCGACAAGGGGAGGCGAATGGCGCTCCGGAATTCCCCGTCAGCCATTCCGGGCCGTGCCCGGATCGTTACCGACACACCATTCCCGGACGGAGACGGTCTCCATTCCCGTCCGCCACATTAGGTGCACGACGGCGTGACCGACCGCGGCCGTTCCTCCCCGTCCCCCGACGGGTCCCACCCCGAGAGCAGGAGCTGATCCATGAGCACCGCCCGTGCCGGCCGTTCCGGCGGCTGGTTCGCCGACCGCCCGGTCGCCGTCAAGATCGGCGCCGCCGTCGCCGTCCTCGCCCTCGTCGCCGTCGCGATGTCCGTCCTGGCCGTGACCCGGCTGTCCGCCGTGCAGGCCGCCGCGGTCCGCATCAACGGCAACGTCGGCACGCTGGCGGACCTCGCCGACATCCAGCGGTCCTGGCAGGGCGACCGCTCGCGCTACAACAGCTACGCCCTGGTCGACCCGCGCACCCGCGCCGAGCTCCGCACCGAGCTCGCCGAGCGGCGGGAGACCCTCGAGGGTCAGCTCGACGCCTACGCCGAGGTGACGGTCAACCGGACCGCCTTCGACGAGTTCCGCAGCACCGTCGACGGCTACTACGCGGTGGCCGAGGGGCAGCTGCTGCCCGCCGCCGACGCCGGCGACCTGGCGAGGGCCGGTGCCGTCGTCGCCGGCCCGCTGCAGGACGCCTCCGACTCGATCATGGACCAGTACGCCGCCATGCAGGACCGGCGGGTCGCCGCCGGCCAGGCCGACACCGACGACGCGGTGGCCACCGTCTCCTCGGCCACCACCACGCTGTGGCTCGCCCTGGCCGCCGGCATCGTCGTCGCCGGCGGGCTGACCGTCCTGGTCGTCCGGCGCCTGGTGGCCACCGTCCGCTCCGTGCAGCGCTCGGTCGAGGCGCTGGCCGAGGGTGACCTGACCGTCACGCCCGAGGTCCGCGGGCGCGACGAGCTGGGCCGGATGGCCGAGGCGCTCGGTGCCGCCCAGCAGAGCCTGCGTGCGGTGCTGTCGTCGGTGGCGTCCTCGGCCGACGCGGTGGCCGCCTCCAGCGAGGAGCTGTCGGCCTCGTCGGCGCAGATCTCGGCGTCGGCGGAGGAGACCTCCGCCCAGTCCGGCGTCGTCTCCGGTGCCGCCGAGGAGGTGTCGCGGTCGGTGCAGACCGTGGCCGCCGGTGCCGAGCAGATGGGGGCGAGCATCCGGGAGATCGCGACCAACGCCGCGGA
>NZ_FZOH01000016.1:2500-5180 GCF_900188205.1 Geodermatophilus saharensis
AGTACCGTGAGGGAAAGGTGAAAAGTACCCCGGGAGGGGAGTGAAATAGTACCTGAAACCGTGTGCCTACAAGCCGTCAGAGCTCAGAATGCGCGCCCTTGTGGTGTGCGGGGTGATGGCGTGCCTTTTGAAGAATGAGCCTGCGAGTTAGCGGTACGTGGCGAGGTTAACCCGTGGGGGGTAGCCGTAGCGAAAGCGAGTCCGAACAGGGCGATCTGTAGTCGCGTGCTCTAGACCCGAAGCCGGGTGATCTACCCATGGCCAGGTTGAAGCGCGGGTAAGACCGCGTGGAGGACCGAACCCACCAGGGTTGAAAACCTGGGGGATGAGCTGTGGGTAGGGGTGAAAGGCCAATCAAACCCGGTGATAGCTGGTTCTCCCCGAAATGCATTTAGGTGCAGCGTCGCGTGTTTCTTGCCGGAGGTAGAGCACTGGATGGCCGATGGGCCCCACAAGGTTACTGACGTCAACCAAACTCCGAATGCCGGTAAGTGAGAGCGCGGCAGTGAGACTGCGGGCGATAAGGTTCGTAGTCGAGAGGGAAACAGCCCAGATCATCGGCTAAGGCCCCTAAGCGTGTGCTAAGTGGAAAAGGATGTGGGATCGCAGAGACAACCAGGAGGTTGGCTTAGAAGCAGCCATCCTTGAAAGAGTGCGTAATAGCTCACTGGTCAAGTGGTTCCGCGCCGACAATGTAGCGGGGCTCAAGCACACCGCCGAAGCCGTGGCACTCCACCGGACGCCCGCCGGTTCCCTTTCGGGGGGCCGGCCAGGTGGTGGGGTGGGTAGGGGAGCGTCGTGTGGCGGGTGAAGCGGCGGCGGAAGCCAGCCGTGGACGCCATGCGAGTGAGAATGCAGGCATGAGTAGCGAGAGGGGAGTGAGAACCTCCCCCGCCGGAAGACCAAGGGTTCCTGGGCCAGGCTAATCCGCCCAGGGTGAGTCGGGACCTAAGGCGAGGCCGACAGGCGTAGTCGATGGACAACGGGTTGATATTCCCGTACCCGCGAAGGAGCGCCCATGCCGAGTCCAGCGATGCTGACCCACCGAAACCGCTTCGCGCCCTTCGGGGTGTGGGGTGGGAGTAGCTGGGGACCCGGACTGGTAGTAGGCAAGCGATGGGGTGACGCAGGAAGGTAGTCGATGCCGGTGAGTGGTAGTACCGGTGCAAGGGTGTGGCCCGCGCCATAGGCAAATCCGTGGCGCAGACAGGGTGAGGCCTGACGCATAGCCGAATGAGGCGAATTCGATGATCCTATGCTGCCGAGAAAAGCCTCTAGCGAGTTCCGAGCGGCCCGTACCCCAAACCAACTCAGGTGGTCAGGTAGAGAATACCGAGGCGATCGAGCGAACTGTGGTTAAGGAACTCGGCAAAATGCCCCCGTAACTTCGGGAGAAGGGGGACCCTCGCCCGTGACGGCTCTTGCGGCCGGTAGCGGAGGGGGGTCGCAGAGACCAGTGAGAAGCGACTGTTTACTAAAAACACAGGTCCGTGCGAAGTCGTAAGACGAGGTATACGGACTGACGCCTGCCCGGTGCTGGAACGTTAAGGGGACGGGTTAGTGCACTTCGGTGTGCGAAGCTCAGAACTCAAGCGCCAGTAAACGGCGGTGGTAACTATAACCATCCTAAGGTAGCGAAATTCCTTGTCGGGTAAGTTCCGACCTGCACGAATGGCGTAACGACTTCTCAGCTGTCTCAACCACAGGCTCGGCGAAATTGCACTACGAGTAAAGATGCTCGTTACGCGCGGCAGGACGGAAAGACCCCGGGACCTTCACTACAGCTTGATATTGGTGTTCGGTTCGGCTTGTGTAGGATAGGTGGGAGACGAGGAAGCCGGCACGCCAGTGTCGGTGGAGTCGCCGTTGAAATACCACTCTGGTCGAATTGGATGTCTAACCTGGGTCCGTGATCCGGATCAGGAACAGTGTCAGGTGGGTAGTTTAACTGGGGCGGTTGCCTCCCAAAGGGTAACGGAGGCGCCCAAAGGTTCCCTCAGCCTGGTTGGCAATCAGGTGTCGAGTGCAAGTGCACAAGGGAGCTTGACTGTGAGACCGACGGGTCGAGCAGGAGCGAAAGCTGGGACTAGTGACCCGGCACCGGCATGTGGAAGCGGTGTCGCTCAACGGATAAAAGGTACCCCGGGGATAACAGGCTGATCTTCCCCAAGAGTCCATATCGACGGGATGGTTTGGCACCTCGATGTCGGCTCGTCGCATCCTGGGGCTGGAGTAGGTCCCAAGGGTTGGGCTGTTCGCCCATTAAAGCGGTACGCGAGCTGGGTTTAGAACGTCGTGAGACAGTTCGGTCCCTATCCGCCGTGCGCGTAAGAGACTTGAGAAGAGCTGTCCCTAGTACGAGAGGACCGGGACGGACGAACCTCTGGTGTGCCAGTTGTACCGCCAGGTGCACTGCTGGTTGGCTACGTTCGGCAGGGATAACCGCTGAAAGCATCTAAGCGGGAAGCTCGCTTCGAGATGAGGTCTCTCACCCAGTGAATGGGGTAAGGCCCCCGCCCAGACCAGCGGGTTGATAGGCCGGAAGTGGAAGCACCGCGAGGTGTGGAGCTGACCGGTACTAACAGGCCGAGGGCTTGACCACACCCCTACCTGCGCGCAGTCGAGTTCTGCGTCAGGGGTGACTCACACACATGCGTCCACTGTGCGGTTCTGAACGCAC
>NZ_FZOH01000015.1 GCF_900188205.1 Geodermatophilus saharensis
GGGGTCACCATCGAGCGGGTGCTCACCGACAACGCCATGAGCTACCGCCGCGGCAACGCCTGGATCACCGCCTGCACCGAGCTGGGCATCGTTCGGCGGTTCATCCAGCCCGGCCGCCCGTGGACCAACGGCAAGGCCGAACGGTTCAACCGCACCCTGCGCACCGAGTGGGCCTACGCCACCGGCTGGACCAGCAACGACCAGCGCACCACCGCCCTGGACGCCTGGCTGAGGCACTACAACACTGCCCGCAGCCACTCCGCCCTCGGAGGCCACCCACCGATCAGCCGACTGGCCGCGTGAACAACCTGTCCGGTCACGACAACTAGTCGAAGGACCACCCTCCTCCCCACGCCTCGCACGCTCGGCACGGGCCCCTGGAGGGTGGCCGTTCCAGTCCGTCACCCAGCGCGCTGCTCGTGGGCGGCGCGCAGCAGGACCGCCGCCCAGCTGCGGTAGGGACGCCACCGCTCGGCGATGCCCGCCAGCTCCGCCGCCGAGGGGTCCTCGAGCCCGTAGCGGGCGGCCATCTCCTCGTGCAGCCGCGGCTCGGCGGACGGGAAGACGTCCGGCGCGCCGGCGCCCCGCACCACCACCAGCTCGGCGGAGAACGGGCCGATGCCGGGCAGCTCCCGGACCTGCGCCAGCGCCTGCTCCACCGGCAGGTCGCGCAGCCGGCCGCCGTCGAGCCGCCCGTCGAGCGCGGCCCCGGCCAGCCCGCGCAGCCGCTGCCGCTTGACCGCCGGCACCGGCAGCTCGTCGGCCACGGCCATCAACCGCGCCGGGGTGGGGAACGCCGTCACCGCGACGCCGTCCACCTCGTGGCGGGTCCCCCAGCGCCCGGCGATGCGCGCCTTCGTGCCCGCGGCCGCGGCGGTGCTGGTGCGCTGCGAGAGCACCGCCCAGCAGGCGGCCTCGTACGGGGACCAGAACGAGACGGGGCGGAAGCCGGGCCGGGCGGCCGCCAGCGGCGCGAGCACCGGGTCGGCGGCGGCCACGGCGGGGAACCCCGCGCCGTCGACGTCGAGGCCCAGGACGCGGGCGACCTGCTCGGCCAGCCGGGGCGGGTCGGCGTCCGCCCGGACGTGGACCGCGCCGCCGGCGTCCTGGGACACCGCGATGCCGGCCGCGGTGTCCGAGCCCTCGGCCCAGCAGGCGAGGCGCAGCACGCCGTCGGGCGCGCCGCGGTGGCGGGCCGGCGCGAAGCCCTCGAGGAAGCGGGTGCTCTGGGCCAGGTCGAACGGGCCCCGCACGGGGATCTGCTGCACGGAGATCCGCTGCACGGAGATCTGCTGCACGGCCCCGGTCTACGCCGGGGGTGTGACGGTCAGCGGCCGCCGCGCAGCCAGGGGCCGAACCAGCGGGTCAGCCGCGGCATGAGCACCTGACCGAGCAGCACGACGACGACCGTCGCCGACAGCAGCAGCCGCAGCGGCAGCGGCCACGAGGCGACGTGCGGGGCCACCAGCAGCGAGAAACCGAGCGTGATGGCGAAGACGGCGGCGATGGTGAGCACCGTGAGCCGCCAGCGCGGGCCCGGCCGCGGCGGGGTCAACGCGGTGAAGAAGCTGTCCAGCCCGGCGACGCGGGCGTAGTCGGCGCCGTCGGAGAGGTGCTCGACCCGGGTGAGGGCGGTCTGCCGGACCGATGAGCGCTCCCAGCGGGCCAGCGACTCCCCGTCGGCGAAGCGGTAGACGAGGTGGTAGCGCGTCGAGCCGGGACCCGGGCGCAGCATGCTGGCGCCCAGGTTCCCCGGGAAGCCGGCCGCCAGCCCCAGGACCTCGTCGGCCCAGCGCTCGAACGCCTCCCGCTGGTCGGGCCGCACGTCGCGGGCGACGGTCACCGTCACCGGCTCCCCGGCGGAGGTCAGGTGCGCGGGCGTGGTGCTGGCCGGGTCGGGACGTCGCTGCACGGATCCTGGAGCGCCGCGGCGGCCGCGGCCCTTCCCGGGCCCGGAGTGACCTCCCTCGCCTGCGAGCATTCGAAGGGCCCCCTGCTCCCCACCGCTCGCACGCTCGCGGCGGGCCCTGCAGGGGGGGCCGACGGCCTGGTCACCAGGGACACTGGAGGACGTGCCCGAGGGAGACACCGTCTGGCTGGCGGCCAAGCGGATGAACACCGCGCTGGCCGGCCAGACGCTGCGCCGCGGCGAGCTGCGGGTGCCGCAGCTGGCCGCGACCGACCTGACGGGCCGCACCGTCAGCGAGGTGGTGCCCCGCGGCAAGCACATGCTCACCCGGTTCAGCGACGGCTGGACGCTGCGCACCCACTACCGGATGGACGGCAGCTGGCACATCTACGCCAAGGGCGCCCGCTGGCGCGGCGGGCCGGCCTTCTCGATCCGGGCCATCCTCGCCACCGACCGGTGGGACTGCGTCGGCTATCGGCTGCACGACGTCACGCTGGTCCGGACCGCGCACGAGGACTCCGTCGTCGGCCACCTCGGCCCCGACGTCCTGGGTCCCGACTGGGACCTCGACGAGGCGTTGCGCCGGCTGCGGTCGCACCCCGACGAGCAGATCGGCGTCGCGATCCTCGACCAGCGCAACCTGTGCGGGCCGGGGAACCTCTACAAGGTCGAGGGCCTGTTCGTCTGCGGGGTGCACCCGTGGATGCGGGTGGCCGACGTCGAGGACCTCCCGGCGCTGGTGGAGCGCACCCGCGGGCTGATGCTGGCCAACCGCGACCGCCCGGAGCAGAGCACCACCGGTGACCTGCGCCGCGGCCGTGACCACTGGGTCTACGGCCGCAAGGACAAGCCCTGCTACCGCTGCGGCACCCCGATCCTGCGCGGTGACCAGGGCCCGGACCTGCAGGAGCGGATCACCTACTGGTGCCCCACCTGCCAGGCCACCGACGCCCCGGTCGACCCGGCGGCCCGCACCGGCGAGGCCGACCACCCGCCGCCCTTCGCCACCGCCCACTGACGACGGAGCCCCTGCCCCCGACGGGGACAGGGGCTCTCGTTCAGGCGTTCTCGGGGCGCTGCGCCGGCTGCTCGGTCTTCTCGAACGACGGTGCCGGCGACCCCGGGCCGATCGCCCCGGCCGCACCCGTGCCGCCCTCGACCGCCTGCGGGCCGGTGCCGCCACCGCCCATGCCGGCCCGGATCTGCTCCAGCCGGGAGGCGCCGGCGACGTCGAGGGTGGCCTTCTGCACCTCGAGCATGCGGCCCTCGACGGAGGTCTGCGCCAGCTCGGCCTGGCCGAGCGCGTTGGCGTAGCGGGCCTCGATCTTGTCGCGCACCTCGGCCAGGCTCGGCGTGTTCCCCGGCGCGGAGAGCTCGTTGACCTGCCGCATGGAGGCGGCCACGTGCTCCTGCATCCTCGCCTGCTCGAGCTGGCTCATCAGCTTGGTGCGCTCGGCCAGCGTCGTCTGCAGCCGCATCCGGCTCTGCTCGACCGCGCCACGTGCCTGCTCGGCGGCCTGCAGCGCCTCGTCGTGGCTGCGCTTGAGGTCCTCCATCGCCTGCTCGGCGGCGACCAGCTGGGTGGCGAAGGCCTGCGCGGCGTTCTCGTACTCGGCGGCCTTGGCCGCGTCCCCCTTGGCGCGGGACTGGTCGGCGAGCACCAGCGCCTGGCGGGCCGAGGCCTGCAGCTTCTCGACCTCGCCGAGCTGGCGGTTGAGCCGCATCTCCAGCTGGCGCTGGTTGCCCAGGACGGCGGCGGCCTGGTTGGCCAGCGCCTGGTGCCGCTGCTGCTCGGCCTCGATCGCCTGGGCGATCTGGATCTTCGGGTCGGCGCGCTGGTCGATCTGCGCGTTGGCCGACGCCGTCAGGTACCGCCACAGCTTGACGAGCGGGTTGGGCATGTCGGGCTCCTCCTGGTCCGGCGCGGTCCGGCGCCGCCTCGTGGCTGCTGTGGACCGCCGCGGTCCGCGGCGGTCCTCCCCGTCATCGTCCCAGGAGAAGCCGCACCCGGCCCAGCAGGGACCTCCCCCGTCCACCGCTCCGGGGATCCCCGGGTGCCGGCGGCGGCCGGGCCCTATGGTCGGGCGATGGACCGCGACGCCCCCGTCACGCCCACCCTCACCGTGCTGGGCGAGCTCGTCGTCGACCTGCTGCCGGTCCCCGGCGCCGACGCCGGCCCCGAGGGCACCGCGCCGCACTACGTGGCCCGCCCCGGCGGCAACGCGCTCAACGTCGCCGTCGCCGCGGGCCGGCTGGGCACCCGGGTGGCGCTGCTGGCCCGCCTGGGCACCGGGCCGATGGCGCCCGCGCTGCGCCGGCACGCCGAGCTGTCGGGCGTCGACGTCGCCGGGATGGTGGCGGCGTCGGAGCCGGTCAGCCTGGCCGTCGTGGGGCTGGGGCCCGACGGGTCGCCGGACTACGGCTTCCACGTGCTCGGCGCGGCCGACTGGCAGTGGACCGACGAGGAGCTTGCCGCCGTCCTGCCGGAGGGGACGGCGGTGCTGCACGTCGGCTCGATCTCCTCGTGGACGCCGCCGGGCTGCGAGGCGATCGCCCGGCTGGCCGAGCGCCTGGCGGGGAGCGGCCTGGTCAGCGTCGACCCCAACGTGCGCCCGATGCTGGCCGGCGGCCCGGTGGGGGCGGCGCTGGGCAACGACCGCGACGCGGTCCGGGCGCGGCTGGACCGGCTGGTCGCCGTCGCCGACGTGGTCAAGGTGAGCGCCGAGGACCTGGCCTGGCTCGAGCCGGACACCCACGACCTCGACGACGCCGCGCAGCGGTGGGCGGCGCGCGGCCCGGCGCTGGTGCTGCTCACCGACGGCGGCGCGCCGCTGCGGATCGCCCGGCCCGGGCGCCCGCTGCTGCACCGCTCCCCGCCGCCGGTCACCGTGGTCGACACCGTGGGCGCCGGCGACTCGCTGGCCGCCGGCCTGTTCGCCGGGCTGCTCGGTGCCGGCGTGACCGGCCGCGGCGAGCTCGAGGGCCTCTCCGACGACGACCTGCTGGCCGTGGTCGACGACGCCGCGCTCGTCGCCGCCCTCAACTGCACCCGGGTGGGCGCCGACCCGCCGACGGCCGCGGAGCTGGCCGCCGCCCGGGAGCAGCGCGTCGCCGGGGCCGGTTAGGGCGCCAGCCAGGCGGCGGTGTCCGGCGGCAGGTCCGCGGCGGCCCCCCCGCTGGTGAGCAGCACCGTACCCAGGCCCGTCAGCGGGACCGGCCGCGCGGACAGGTTGACCACGCAGCGCAGCGCCGACCCGCGGTCGAAGGCCAGCACGTCCTCGCCGAGGTCCAGCCAGGTCAGCGGTTCCTCGCCGAGCAGCTGCCGGCGCAGCCGCAGGGCGTCCCGGTACAGCGACAGCGTCGAGGACGGGTCGTCGCGCTGCGCCTGCGCGGTCAGCGACCGCCACGACGCCGGCTGCGGCAGCCAGGGGCTCACCCCGTCGGGGGCGAACCCGAACGGCGGGCGGTCCCCCGACCACGGCAGCGGCACCCGGCAGCCGTCCCGGCCGCGGGCGGTGTGCCCCGACCGCTCCCACGTCGGGTCCTGCAGCGCCTCCTCGGGCAGGTCCTCCACCTCGGGCAGCCCCAGCTCCTCCCCCTGGTACAGGTAGGCCCCGCCCGGCAGCGCCAGGGTCAGCAGGGCGGCGGCGCGTGCTCGCCGCAGCCCGAGAGCGAGGTCGGCCGGCGCGGCGGCGTCGAAGCCCATGACCGCGGCGCCGCTGTCGGCCCGGCCGAAGCGGGTGACGTGCCGGGTCTCGTCGTGGCTGGACAGCACCCAGGTGGCCGGTGCACCCACCGGGGCCAGCGCGGCCAGGGTGCCCTCGACGACCGCGCGCAGCGCCCGTGCGTCCCAGGGCGCCTTCAGGTAGTCGAAGTTGAACGTCGTGTGCAGCTCGTCCGGGCGCACGTAGCGGGCCAGCCGCTCGGGCCCGTTGACCACGGCCTCGGAGACGAACAGCCGCTCACCGTCGTAGGTGTCGCCGATGCGGCGCCACCGCCGGAAGACCTCGTGCACCGCGTCGACGTCCCAGTGCGGGTTGTCCACCCACTCGCTGCTGGCGAACGTCGCGTCCGGCGGGTGTCCGGCGTCGGGCAGGTCGGGCACCTTGGCCATGGCCGGGGCGGCGTCGACGCGGATGCCGTCCACCCCGCGGTCGAGCCAGAAGCGCACGATCCCGTCGAACTCCTCCTGCACGTCCGGGCTGTCCCAGTCCAGGTCGGGCTGCTCGGGCGCGAACAGGTGCAGGTACCACTGCCCCGGCCGGCCGTCGAGCTCGCGCACCCGGGTCCAGGCGGGCCCGCCGAACGCGCTGATCCAGTCGTTGGGTGGCTCCTCGCCGCCGGCGCGGCCGTCGCGGAAGAAGTAGCGCGTCCGCTCCCGGGAGCCCGGGGCGGCCGCCAGCGCGGCCCGGAACCACGGGTGCTCCGACGAGGTGTGGTTGGCGACCAGGTCGACGACGAGCCGCAGCCCCAGGGCGTGCGCGTCGGCGAGCAGCGCGTCGACGTCGTCGAGCGTGCCGAACCGCGGGTCGACGTCGCGGTACTCGCTGACGTCGTAGCCGCCGTCGGCCATGGGCGAGGGGTACCAGGGGGTCACCCACAGCGCGTCGACGCCCAGGTCGGCCAGGTACGCCAGCCGGCTGCGCAACCCGGGCACGTCGCCCAGACCGTCGCCGGTGCCGTCGGCGAAGCTGCGCAGGTAGACCTCGTAGACCACCGCCGTCCGCCACCACGGACGGCGGTGGTCCCGCCCGTCGCTCAGGCGGCGCCGGCCCGGTGCGCCCCGGACGCCCCCGACCCCCCGCTGCTCTGACCGCCGACGGTCTGCCCGGTGGCCTGGGCGTGCTGCACCTGCTCGACCCGGTCCTCGGAGGCCATTTGCGTCAGCCGGGCGCCGGCCTCCGCGTCACGGGTGAGGTTCTCGCCCGTCTGCGGGTCGAAGACGTGCACCTTGCGGCTGTCGAGCCAGAAGTCCGCCTCGCGGCCCTCGCGGATCCGGCTGGTCGAGTCGATGGACACGATGGCCTGGGTGCGCAGCTCCTCGGAGTCCAGCTCGCGGGACAGGTCGCGCAGCTGCGCGGTGATCGCCTCCGGCGCCTCGTAGGGGATGTAGGCGTACTGGGAGTCGCCCAGCCACTCGGTGACGTCGACCCGCGCGCGGAAGACCGAGCCGTAGGGCCGCTTCGCCTCGTCGACGAGGCTGGCGTCCTCGAAGTACTCCGGCCGGATCCCGACCAGCAGCAGGTCCCGCCCCTGCACCGCGGCCACCTGCCGCTCGTCGAGGGCGATCGGGCCGAACGGTGTCTGCAGACGGTTGCCCTCCAGCGTCGCCGGCAGGAAGTTCATCGGCGGCGAGCCGATGAACCCGGCGACGAAGAGGTTCACCGGCTGCTCGTAGAGCTCCCGCGGCGAGGCGACCTGCTGGATCTTGCCCTTGCGCAGCACGCAGACCCGGTCGCCGAGGGTCATCGCCTCGGTCTGGTCGTGGGTGACGTACACCGTGGTGATGCCCAGCCGGCGCTGCAGCCGGCTGATCTCCGTGCGCATCTGGCCACGCAGCTTGGCGTCGAGGTTCGACAGCGGCTCGTCGAAGAGGAACGCCTCGGCCTGGCGCACGATCGCGCGACCCATGGCGACGCGCTGCCGCTGGCCACCGGAGAGGTTGGCCGGCTTGCGCTCGAGGTGCTCCTTGAGCTCGAGGACGTCGGATGCCTCGTTGACGCGGCGGCGCACCTCGTCGTCGGGGGTCTTGGACAGCCGAAGCGGGAAGGCGATGTTCTCGAACACCGTCATGTGCGGGTACAGGGCGTAGTTCTGGAACACCATCGACAGGTTGCGCTCGCGGGGCGCCAGGTCGTTGACCCGCTTGCCTCCGATGATCATGTCGCCGCTGGTGATGTCCTCGAGACCGACGATCATCCGCAGCAGGGTGGACTTCCCGCAGCCGGACGGGCCGACCAGGATCATGAACTCACCGTCGGCGATGTCGAGGCTCACGTCGTTCACGGCCGGATAGCCGTCCCCGTACTGCTTGACGATGTGCTTCATCTCGATGGAGGCCATCAGATCTCGTCCCCTCGGTGGGTCGGCGGGATGGTGGGCACGGCCGGGTCAGCCCTTGACCGCGCCGTTGGTGAGACCGGCGACGATGCGCCGCTGGAACAGCAGGACCAGGACGACGACGGGGATGGTCACGATCACCGCTGCGGCGGCGATGGCCCCGGTCGGGTCCTGGAACTGGGAGGCCCCGGAGAAGAGACCGAGCGCAGCCGGGACCGGACGTGCCGCACTGGTCGAGGTCAGCGAGATGCCGTAGGCGAAGTCGTTCCAGGCGATGAAAAACGCGATGATCGCCGTGGTGAAGACGCCGGGCGCCGCCAGCGGGACGATCACCTTGCGGAAGGCCTGCCACGTCGTCGCGCCGTCGACCTGAGCCGCCTGCTCCATCTCCCAGGGGATCTCGCGGAAGAACGCGGACATGGTCCAGATGGAGATCGGCAGGGTGAGGGACAGGTACGGGATGATCAGCCCTGGCCAGGTGTCGTACAGCCCGATCTGCCGCCACAGGTTGAACAGCGGCGTGACGATCGAGATGACCGGGAAGATCGCCACTCCCAGCGCGGTGCCCAGGATCAGTTTCTTCCCGGGGAAGTCCAGCCGGGCGATGGCGTACGCGGCGAACATCGACAGGAGGCAGGAGATCGCGGTGGCGATCAGGCAGATGCCGAAGCTGTTGCGCAGTGCCGGCAGGAACAGGTCACTGGCCGTGCCGGTCAGGATGGTCGAGTAGTTCTCCCACGTCCAGGCCGACGGCAGGAACGACTTGTTCGCGAGGTCCGCCGTGGTCTTGAAGGACAGCGAGACGATCCAGGCGATCGGGAACAGGCAGTACAGGATGATCAGGACCCCGCCGACCCACCACCAGGTCTTCTCCTTGGTCGACATCACCGCTCCCCTCGTGCCTGGGCCAGGTCGACCTTGAACCCCTTGATGAACAGGAACGCGATGAGCACCACCGACAGGAAGAGCAACACGGAGACGGCCGAGCCGAGGCCGATCTCCACCCGGGAGATCGTCTGCCGGTAGGCGAGGAACGAGACCGACTCGGTGTTGTTCGCGCCTGCGGTCATGATGAAGATGCTGTCGAAGATCCGGAACGCGTCGAGGGTGCGGAACAGCAGCGCCACCATGATGGCGGCCTTCATGTTGGGGATGGTGACCCGCCACATCCGCTGCCACCAGGTGGCGCCGTCGACCTTCGCCGCCTCCTGCAGCACGTCAGGGACCTGTGCCAGGCCGGCCAGGAGCAGCAACGAGATGAACGGGGTCGTCTTCCAGATCTCGGCCAGGCAGATCACGAAGAGCGAGGATGCCTGACCACCGAACCAGTCGGTGGTGTCGCTGACGCCTGGCAGCCAGGCGAACCAGCTGTTCACGAAGCCGGTGTCGATCCGGAAGGCGAACTGCCAGGCGAAGGCCGACACGACCGTGATCACCGCGTAGGGGATCAGGATGGCGGCCCGGACGACCGGGCGGATCGACGAGAGCGCCTTGGCCATGACCAGCGCCAGGGCGAACCCGAGGACCAGCTCGACGGCCACCGTGACCACCGTGATGATCACGGTGACGAGGATGGCCTGCCACCACACGCCGTCGGTGAGGATCACCCAGTAGTTGCCGAGGCCCTCGAAGGACCGGTTGTCCGGGTCGGTCAGCCGGTAGTTGAACAGCGAGTAGTAGACCGCCTGCACGATGGGGTAGGCGGTCACGAGCAGCATGACCACGAAGGCCGGCCCGGCGAGCAGCCAGCCGAGCTTGCGCTCGGCCCGGGACCGGTCGCTGATCGACCCGCGCGGCGCGGAGACCGGCTGGGTCTTCTCCGTGGGTGGGAGCGTCGTCTGTGTCATAGCAGCTGCTCTCCTGACAGGACGGCCCGGGTGAGCGTCTCCGTGCGCTCACCGGTTTGGTCGTTGACCGAGCCCGGCGGGTGGAACTCCCGCAGGAAGCACCCGAGGACCTCGCTGTAGTAGGCCGTCAGCGGGCGGGAGGCCGCCAGCTCCAGGGACTCGCGGATGGTGTCGGCCATCGGGTAGGCCTCCTGCACCTCCGGGTCGTCGTACACGGCGACCGACGACGCCGGGTTGCCGTTCGTGACCATGTACTCGGCCTGGTTGTCGTCCTGCACGATGCAGGTCACCGCCTCGTAGGCGAGGTCGACGTTCCGGCTGAACGCCGACACGGCGATGTCGATCCCGCCGAGGGGAGGTGCGCTCGGGGTGCCCTCGTCGACAGCGGGGTAGAGCGCCCAGCCGTAGTCCTCGGGCACCGACGCGTCCAGGGTGCCGGCCTCGACCTTGCTCTGCGCCTGCGCGTAGACGAACGGCCAGTTCACCATGAAGCCGGCGTCGTCGCTCTCGAACTCGCTCGCGCTGGTGTCCTCGCTGGCCGTGGTGAAGCCGGCGCCGACCGCGGAGGAGTTGGCGACGGCGGCCATCACCTCGGAGGCGCGGTCCGCCTCGGGGGTGGCGAGCCCGAACTCGATGTCTTCGGGGCTCTCCCCGCTCTCCACGATGTACTGGCCACCGGCGGACTCGAGGAGCGCGTTGAACCACACCATCAAGGACTCCGAGCGCCTGCCCTGGGCGCTGAGCAGCTTGTCCTGGCCCTCGGCGGCCTCGATCAGCTGGTCCCAGGTGACCGGCTGGCTCATGTCGAGCCCCGCCGCGTCCGCGACCGACTTCCGGTACCAGAGGAGCTGGGTGTTGGACCAGAAGGGGACCGCGACGAGCTCGTCGTTCCACGTGGCGGAGTCCAACGCACCCTCGAACACCCCCTCGCTGACCTCCTGCGCGACGTCCTCCGGCACGGGAGCGAGGAACCCCGCCTGCGCGAACTCCGGCGGGAAGACCACGTCGAGGCTCATGAGGTCGATCGACTCGTCGTTGGCCGCGAGTCGGCGGATGAGCTGCTCGCGCTGGGCGGGCGAGTCACGCGGGAGCTGGGCCACCTCGATCCGGTAGGCCCCGTTCGACTGCTCCGAACAGCGCTCGGCGATGGTCGCCTGGCCGCCCGAGTCGGGGTTGATGTACCAGGTCAAGGTGGGGGTGCTGCCGCCCTCCCCGCCGCCGCACGCGGCCAGCGTCGACGCGACGACCGCGGCAGCGGCCGCGCTCCCCAGCACCCGCCGTGGCCGTCCGCGCCGGCTCCGGGGGGTTCGCCCGCCTCCGGGCTTCACGACTCCGACTGCTGAGCTGGACAAGACGCACCGCCTCCGTCTCGGCGAACACCGACGATCACCGCGTCGTCGTTACCGTGGCCCAGGCCACATTCGTGCGCAACCCGGCCGTGTCACCGTCGTGACCAGCGGGTGCGGCGCGGCACTCCGCTCAGGGGCGGGTGACGATCACCGAGGGTGTCGTGAGCTCGGGCGGCATCGAGGGCAGGACGGTGCGCACGTAGGACCGCGCGGCCTCGGTCGTGCCGACGTCGCGGCCGGCCTGCTCCGAGAGGAACCAGCGGTGCTCGAGCACCTCGTGGAAGACCTCGGCCGGCTCCAGGCGCCCGGCGAGCTCCGGCGGGATGGCGTCGACGACGGGCTGGTAGACCTCGGCGAGCCAGCGCGCCCCGGCGACCGTCTCCGACACCGGTCCGCCCGCCTTCTGCTCGAGGTAGGCGCGGAAGGAGCGCAGGTCGTTGAGCAGCCGCCGCGCCTGGTTCTCCTGGACCTCCAGGCCGGTGAGCCGGAACAGCTCCCGGCGGTGCTGGCCGGGAGCGGACACGCGGGTCTCGACCCGCAGGCGGGCGCCCTCGTCGGAGGTCACCAGCTCGACCTCGCCGACGTCGAAGCCGAGGTCGTTGAGGCGCTGGAGGCGCTCGGCCACCCGGTAGCGCTGCTCGTCGGCGCGGAAGACCTCCTCGTGGGTGACCTCGTCCCACAGCGACGCGTAGCGCACGGGGAGGCTGTCGGCCACCTCGATCGGGTCGACGCCGTCGGGCAGCAGCTCCCCGTACTGCAGGTCCAGCAGCTCGGCGCCGACCCGCTCGCGGGCCAGGTCGAGGTCGTAGTGGCGCTGGCCGCGGGTGAGCGAGGGGTGGCGCTCGGCGGTCTCGGCGTCGACCAGGTAGGCCGCCAGCGCGCCGGCGTCGAGCCGGAAGAGGGTGTTCGACAGCGAGCAGTCGCCCCAGAAGATCCCGGCGAGGTGCAGCCGCACGAGCAGCACCGCGAGGGTGTCCATCAGCTGGTCCACCGACTGCCGGGCGCTGGGCCGGGAGAAGAGGTACCGGTAGGACATCGAGTACTCGAGGTAGCGGGTGACGAGGATGGCGTCCTGCCCGTCCGGGCGGTCGACGCAGATGCCGAGGACCGAGACCGACGGCAGGCCCTCCTCCTCGAAGTCACCGAGCAGGTCGTACTCGTGCCGGGCGAGGTGCTCGCCGATCTCCTTGAGCGCGAAGACCTTGCCCTGCGCGGCGACGAAGCGGACGACGTGCCGGGAGATGCCGCGCTGCGGCACCTCGAGCAGCAGGTCGGGGTCCCACTCCTCGAGCGGTTGGTGCCACGGCAGCGTCAGCAGCTCCGCGCCGTCGGTCCCCGGTGGACGGAAGAGGTATCGCACCGCGACCTCCCGTGGTGGCCCCCAGCGGCCGACCGCCCGGGCCCGGGCGGTCGCCGACCACCCTCCCACGAGCCCGGCCCGGACGTGGGCCGGGCACGCGGGTCAGGCGGCGAGTGCGACGGCGCCACCGGCGCGGTGGGCCGCCCGCGTGGCGCCGACCAGGGCGAGGGCGGGCTCCGGCTCGGCGGCCGGGACCGGCGCCGCCTCGGCCGGCTCCTGCTCGGCAGGAGCCGCCTCGGCGGCCGGGGCGGCGGCAGGCGCCAGCGGACGGACGCGGCTGCCCGGGGCGCGCAGCTCGGTGCTCACCTCGGCGAGCAGGTCGGCGAGCTCCACGTCGAGGGCGTCACAGATCGAGGCGAGCAGCTCGGAGGAGGCCTCCTTCTGCCCCCGCTCGACCTCGGAGAGGTACCCGAGACTGACCCGGGCGGCACCGGAGACGTCGCGCAGCGTCCGCCGCTGGCGCAGCCGGTGACCACGGAGGGTCTGCCCGAGCTGGGTGCGCAGCAACGTCATGGCCGTCTCCTGTCTGGCGGAGTGAAGAGCGGCGGCACCGGGGTGCCGTGCGCCCACGGTACGCGGGCCCCCTGTCCGGCACCGGGCCGGCGGGCCCGCGTCCGCTCACGGCGTAACACCGCGCCGGGCCTGCGCGTTCCCCGCCCGCGCCGACCAGGTGACGTGCTGGAACGGGCTCCTCGCAGGGGCCCGCGCCGAGCGGAGCGAGGCGTGGGGGGCGAGGAGGTCCTTCTTCAGGCGGCGGTGTCGGTGCGCGAGCCGGCCGGCCCGGCGGCCCGCCGGGCGGCGGCCGCCCGGATCGCCCGGGCGCTGGTCCGGCGCAGGGCGAGCGCCCGCCAGACGTAGTCCAGGCCGGTGGCGAGGGTGAGCACGAGGGCCGCGGCCATGACCCACCAGCGGGCGGTGGCCAGCAGCCCGGTCAGCGGCAGGATGTAGAGGCCGATGGCCAGCGCCTGCACCACGGTCTTGGCCTTGCCGCCGCGGCTGGCCGCGATGACGCCGTGCCGGATCACCCAGAACCGCAGCAGCGTCACGCCGAGCTCGCGGACGAGGATGGCCAGCGTCACCCACCACGGCAGCAGGGCGAGCACCGACAGCCCGATGAGCGCGGTGCCGGTGAGCGCCTTGTCGGCGATCGGGTCGGCGAGCTTGCCGAACTCGGTGACCTGCCCGGTGCGGCGGGCGATGAGCCCGTCGTAGCGGTCGGTGATGATCGCCGCGCCGAAGAACACCGTCGCCCAGACCCGGCGGGTGTCGTCCATGCCGCCGTCGGAGAGCAGCAGCACGGCGAACACCGGGACCAGGGCGAGCCGCAGCACGGTCAGCGCGTTGGGCAGGTTGACCAGCCGGGCCGACTGCGGCGGGGTCGCCGCCGGGTCGGGGACGACCGCGCTCACCGCGACCTCACGCGGCCGGGACCGGGGCGAGCGCGGCGGCGACGAGGTCGACGCCCTCGGTGCCGACCACCTCGGCCCCGAGCAGCTGCCCGGCCCGCGCGTCGGCGGGGACGCCGGTGACCGTGGTGGTGCCGTCGGCGTCGGGGTCCTGGTGGGCGGCGTGCCCGGCCCAGCAGCCCGGCCCCTGCTCGTCCGACAGGTCCTCGGTGAGCAGCACCTCGACGCGGGTGCCGACGCGGTCCTCGGCGCGCTGGGCGGTCAGCTCCTCGACCAGGTCGGTGATCCGGCGGACGCGGGCGTCGATCTCCGCCCGGTCGAGCTTGCCGTCCAGGCCGATCGCCTCGGTGCCCTCCTCGTCGGAGTAGCCGAACACCCCGACGGCGTCCAGCCGCGCCCCGGTGAGGAACCGCTCGAGCTCGGCGACGTCGTCCTCGGTCTCCCCGGGGAAGCCGAGGATGACGTTGGTGCGGAAGCCGGCCTCCGGGGCGAGGGACCGGGCCCGCTCGACGAGCGCGAGGAAGTCGTCGGTGCCGCCGAAACGGCGCATCCGGCGCAGCAGGCCGGGCGAGGAGTGCTGGAAGGACAGGTCGAAGTAGGGCGCGACGCCGTCGGTGGCGGCGATGACCTCCAGCAGGCCCGGCCGCAGCTCGGCCGGCTGCAGGTAGGCCACCCGCACGCGGGCGATCCCCTCGACGGCGGCCAGCTCCGGCAGCAGCCGCTCCAGCGAGCGCAGGTCGCCGAGGTCCTTGCCGTAGGAGGTGGAGTTCTCGCTGACCAGCACCAGCTCGGTGACGCCCTGACCGGCCAGCCAGCGCGCCTCGGTGAGCACCTCGGCCGGCGGGCGGGAGACGAAGGAGCCGCGGAAGGTCGGGATGGCGCAGAACGCGCAGCGGCGGTCGCAGCCCGAGGCGAGCTTGAGCGCCGCGGTGGGGCCGGCCGCCAGCCGGCGCCGCTGCACCCAGCCGTGGCCCGGGATGACCGGCGCCTCGGGGGCGGCCGTGGCGGCGGTGCGGGCCACCGGGCTGATCGGCAGCAGCGTGCGCCGGTCGCGCGGGGAGTGCGGCACGAGCGGCCGCCCGGTGAGGACGTCGTCGAGCCGGTCGCCGATGGCGGTGTAGTCGTCGAAGCCGAGGACGGTGGCCTCGGGCAGCGCGCCGGCGAGCTCGGCGCCGTAGCGCTCGGCCATGCAGCCGACGGCGACGACGCGGGCGCCGCTGTCGGTGGCGGCGAGGATGGCGTCGACCGAGTCCTTCTTCGCCGACTCGATGAACCCGCAGGTGTTCACCAGCACCGCGTCGGCGCCCTCGGCGTCGTCGACGAGCCGGTAGCCGCCGGCGGCCAGCCGGCCGGCCAGCTCCTCGGAGTCGACCTCGTTGCGGGCGCAGCCGAGGGTCACCAGCGCCACGGTCCGGTCGGGGCTGGGCGCAGCGGTCACCGGTCCATCGTAGGTGCTGGTGGCGACCGACCCCGGCCGGAGCGGGGTGATGCTCCCCGCGGGGGTCAGTCCTCGCCGGCGGGCAGCGTGCCGCCACGGATGGTGAACAGCACCGACTCCAGCTCGTCGGGCTTGATCAGCACGTCGCGGGCCTTGGACCCCTCGGAGGGGCCGACGACGCCGCGGGTCTCCATGAGGTCCATGAGCCGGCCGGCCTTGGCGAAGCCGACCCGCAGCTTGCGCTGCAGCATCGACGTCGAGCCGAACTGGCTGGTGACCACGAGCTCGACGGCCTGGCACAGCAGGTCCAGGTCCCCGCCGATGTCCTCGTCGATCTCCTTCTTCTCGCCCTGCGCGGCGCTGAAGACCTCCTCGCGGTACTCCGGCTCGGCCTGCCGCTTGGTGAACTCGACGACGGCCTCGATCTCGCCGTCGGAGACGTAGGCGCCCTGCACCCGCTGCGGCTTGCCGGCGCCGATCGGCATGAACAGCGCGTCGCCCATGCCGATGAGCTTCTCGGCGCCGGGCTGGTCGAGGATGACCCGGCTGTCGGTCAGGCTGGAGGTGGAGAACGCCAGCCGGGAGGGCACGTTGGCCTTGATCAGGCCGGTGACGACGTCGACCGACGGGCGCTGGGTCGCGAGCACCAGGTGGATGCCGGCGGCGCGCGCCTTCTGGGTGATCCGCACGATCGAGTCCTCGACGTCGCGCGGGGCGACCATCATCAGGTCGGCGAGCTCGTCGACGATCGTGAGGATGTAGGGGTAGGGCCGGTAGACGCGCTCGCTGCCGGGCGGGGCGGTGATCTCGCCGCGCTCGACCTTGCGGTTGAAGTCGTCGATGTGCCGCACCCCGGTGGCCCGCATGTCCTGGTAGCGCTGCTCCATCTCCTCGACCAGCCAGGCCAGCGCGGTCGCGGCCTTCTTCGGGTCGGTGATGATCGGCGTGATCAGGTGCGGGATGCCGTCGTAGGGCGTGAGCTCGACCATCTTCGGGTCGATGAGGATCATGCGCAGCTGGTCGGGCGTGGCCCGCAGCAGCAGCGAGGTCAGCAGCGAGTTGATGCACGAGGACTTGCCGGCGCCGGTGGCACCGGCGACGAGCAGGTGCGGCATCTTCGCCAGGTTGGCCAGCACGAACTGACCCTCGATGTCCTTGCCCAGCCCGACCAGCATCGGGTGCTGGTCCTGCTTGGCCGCCGGCGAGCGCATGACGTCGCCGAGGCTGACCGTCTCGCGGTCGGTGTTGGGCACCTCGATGCCCACCGCCGACTTGCCGGGGATCGGCGCGAGGATGCGGATGTTGTCGTTGGCGACGGCGTAGGCGATGTTGCGGGTCAGCGCGGTGATCTTCTCGACCTTGACCGCGGGACCGAGGGTGACCTCGTAGCGGGTGACCGTCGGGCCGCGGGTCATGTCGGTGACGTCGGCGTCGATGTTGAACTGCTCGAGCACGCCGCGGATCGCCTCGATGGCGTCGTCGTTGGCCTTCGAGCGGGCCCGCGGCGGCGTGCCGGGGCGCAGCAGGCTGGTCGCCGGGAGCCGGTACTCGCCCTCGACCGGCTCGATGACGAGCTGCTGCGGCTCCTCGACCGGCTCCACCGGCTCGGGCGCGGCCGTGCGGTCGACCACCGGGGGCCGCGGCGCCGGGGGCTCCTCGGCGGGGACGGTGCGCACGGCCAGCGGCGCCTCGGCGTAGGCCCCGTGGTCGATCGGCCCGGTGGTGGTGAGGTCGGGGCCGTCCTCGGAGAGGACCTCGGCGAGCGCGGCGCGCTTCGAGCGGCGCGGCCGCGGAGCCTCCTCGGGCTCCTCGTCGTGGTCGTCGTCGTACCCGTCGTCGTCCCACTCCTCGCCGGAGCGGCCGGTGGTCCGGTCGACGAAGGCCCGCAGCCGCTCGGGCACCTGGTGCAGCGGCGTGGCGGTGAGGACCAGCAGCGCGAACACCGCCAGCAGCGACAGCAGCACGACCGCGACGACGGGACCGAGGCCCGCCGTCAGCGGGGTGCCGACCGCCCAGCCGACCAGGCCACCGGTGCCGGGCCGGCCGGCGACGGGATCGGCCGGCGTGCCGACGACGGAGGCGATGCCCAGCACCGCCAGCGTGGCGCACAGCCAGCCGATGGCCAGCCGGCCGCGGGCCTCCGGGCGCGGGGCGCGGCGCAGCAGCCGCAGGGCGGCGAGGAACAGCAGCGCCGGGAGCACGACCACCAGGGAGCCGACGACCCAGCGGACGGCGTCGGCCAGGCCGGCGCCCACCGGGCCGATGCCGTCGAACCAGGCGGCCGCGCCCAGGACGACGGCGAGGCCGAGGACGGCCAGGCCCGCGCCGTCGCGGCGGTGCTCGGGGGCGAGCGGCTCGGCCTCCTCCGGGCGGGCGACCGAGCGGGCCAGGCCGCCGGCGCCGCGGGCGAGCAGGCTCCAGGCGCCGGCGGCCGCGCGCCAGACGCCGGCGGCGGCGCCGGGGCTCTGCGCGGGCCGGCGGGCGGGGGGCTTGCGGTTGCCGTTGCGCGCGGGCGGCCGCTTGCCCGCCGCCGTGGACCCGGACCTCCCCTTCGGAGCCGAGCCGGACGGCCGGCGCGAGGGCGTGGTGCGGGCAGGCATGCGTCGAACGGTAGCCGCCGTCCAGGTCGCTCCCAGGCAGGCGCGAGCTCGTGTCCTGCCCCTACGGTCGGTCCATGCCGACTCCTCCGCCCGTCCCGTACGGCAGCTGGCCCACCCCGGTCACCTCGGCACTCGTCGTGCGCGCCGCCGCCCGGCTGGGCGAGGTCGCCGTCGGCGGCGGGGACGTGTGGTGGTCGGAGTCACGGCCCGGGGAGGGCGGCCGGTCGGCCCTGGTGCGCCGCTCGGCCGACGGCGCGGTCGCCGACGTGCTGCCGCAGCCGTGGAACGCCCGCACCCGGGTGCACGAGTACGGCGGCGGCGCCTGGGCGGTCGCCGGGGGCACGCTGTGGTTCACGCACTTCGACGACCAGCGGCTGTACCGCCTCGACCCGGGAGCCGCCGACCCGGTCGCCGTCACCCCGGCGCCGGAGCTGCCCGCCGGGGTCCGGTACGCCGACCTCGCGCCCACCGGCGACGGCGGGCTGCTGGCGGTCCGCGAGACGCACGCGGCGAGCGGCGCCGCGGCCGACGTCGTCAACGAGGTGGTGCGGCTGGCGGCCGACGGCACGGCGGAGGTGCTGGTCAGCGGGCCGGACTTCGTCTCCGACCCCCGTCCCGGCCCGGACGGGCAGCTGGCCTGGCTGCAGTGGGACCACCCGGACATGCCGTGGGACGCCGCCCGGCTGGTGGTCCGCGCCGCCGACGGCGCGGAGACGGTCGTCGCCGGCGGTCCCGGCGAGAGCGTCGTGCAGCCGGTGTGGGGGCCCGACGGCGGCCTGCTGTTCCTCTGCGACCGCAGCGACTGCTGGTCGCTGTACCGGTGGCGGCCCGGTGGCGCCGTCGAGACGGTGCTCGACGTCGGCCGCGACATCGGCGGCCCGCAGTGGCAGTTCGCCTCCAGCCGCTACGCCGTGCTCGCCGACGGGCGGCTCGTCGTGGCGGTGGGCGAGGAGGGCGGCGACGTGCTGGGCGTGCTCTCCGCCGACGGGGAACTGCAGCGGCTCGACGTCCCGTACCGCACCTTCCGGTACCTCCGCGCCCAGGGGACGGCGGTGGTCTGCGTGGCGGCGAGCCCGTCCACCGAGCCGGTGGTGGTGCGCGTCGACGTCGACGGCGGTGACGACGGTGGTGCGCCCGAGGTGCTGCGCCCGGCCCGCGACCTCGGCCTGGACCCCGCCTGGTTCTCGGTGCCCGAGCACGTGACCTTCCCGACGGAGGACCGCGGCACCGGGATCGGGGTCGCCCACGCCCTGGTCTACCCGCCGGCGAACCCCTCGGTGACCGCGCCGGAGGGCGAGCGCCCGCCGCTGCTGGTGGTCGTGCACGGCGGGCCCACGGCGGCGGCGCGGCCGGTGCTCGACCTGGAGGTGCAGTACTGGACGACGCGGGGCTTCTGCGTCGCCGACGTCGACTACCGGGGCTCGGTCGGCTACGGCCGCCGCTACCGCGACGCGCTGCGCGGCCGCTGGGGCGAGGTCGACCTCGACGACGTCGTCGCCTGCGCCCGGTTCCTCGCCGACGCCGGCCGGGTCGACCCCGCGCGCACGGCGATCCGGGGCGGGTCGGCCGGTGGCTACACGACGCTGGCCGCGCTCACCATGCGCCCGGGCGTCTTCACCGCCGGCGCCAGCCACTTCGGCGTCGCCGACCTCGGCGCGCTGGCCGCCGAGACGCACAAGTTCGAGTCCCGCTACCTCGACGGCCTGGTGGCGCCGTGGCCGGAGGGCGCCGACGTCTACGCGGCGCGCTCGCCGATCAACCACGTCGACGCGCTCGACACCCCGCTGGCGGTGTTCCAGGGCGAGGAGGACGAGGTCGTGCCGCCCGACCAGGCCGAGGCGATCGTCGCCGCGCTGCGGGAGAAGGGCGTCCCGCACGCCTACCTGCTGTTCCCGGGCGAGCAGCACGGCTTCCGGCGGGCGGAGAACATCCGCGCCGCGCTCGACGGCGAGCTGTCCTTCTACGCGCAGGTGTGGGGCTTCACGCTGCCCGAGGACGAGGGGATCGAGCCGATCACCGTCGTGCGGTGAGGACGGCCGGCGCCGTCGCCGGCTGAACCGGAGGGCCCCGGCGTGCGTACGTCCCCGTGACGGGCAGACGGAGCGCCGGGAGGTCGTGGATGGGACGGCACACGCCGGTGCCGGCGGCGGGGCTGGACGTGCGGGCGGCCTACGCCGCGCACGGCGCGGAGCTGTACCGCTTCGCGCTGCGGCAGCTCGGCGACGGCGGGGCCGCGCAGGACGTCGTCCAGGAGGTCTTCCTCCGCGCCTGGCGCGCCTCCGGCTCCTTCGACCCGCAGCTGGCGAGCCTGCGCACGTGGCTGTTCGCCATCGCGCGCAACGTGGTGGTCGACGAGGCCCGCCGGTTCGCCGTCCGGCCGTGGCAGCGGCACCTGACCGACGGCGCGGACGTCGACGGCCCGGCCGTGGCGGCCGCCGACGACGGGCTGGTCGACGCCTGGGTGGTGGAGGAGGCACTGCGGCGGATCAGCGCCGAGCACCGGACGGCGATCGTGCAGACGCACCTGCGCGGGCGGCCGTACGCGGAGGTCGCCGCGGAGCTCGGCGTCCCGGTCGGGACCGTCCGCAGCCGCGTGTTCTACGGGCTCAAGGCGCTGCGCCTGGCCCTGGACGAGATGGGGGTCGAGCCGTGAGCGGCGCACACGGGGACGCGCACCGGGAGCTGCGGGAGCTGCTCGGCGCCTACGCGCTGGGGCACCTCGGGCCGGCCGAGCGCGACCGGGTGCGGGCCCACCTCGACGGCTGCCCGGAGTGCCGCGCCGAGCTGGCCGGGATCGCGCCGCTGGCCGCCCGGCTGGCCGCCGTCGACCCCGACGCCCTCGACGCCACCCCCACTCCCCCGCCGGACCTCGGCGCCCGCGTCCTCGCCCGCATCGCCGAGGAGGAGCGGCGGGTGGTGCCGCTGCGCCGGGCGGTGGTGCGGCGCCGGGTGCTGGCCGCCGCGGCGGTGGCCGGGGTGGCCGCTGCGGGTGGCGCGGTCGGGTGGGCGCTGCGCCCGGTGTCCGACCCGGTGCCGCTGGAGCCGGTGGCGGTGCAGGCCGTGGACCCCGGCGTCGAGGCCAGCGCGCAGCTGGTGCCGCACACCTGGGGCGTGGAGGTGAAGCTGACCGGCACCGGGTTCGCCGCCGGCGAGGTCTACCGGGTGGCGGTCACCGACGACGCCGGCCGCGAGGTGCCCGCCGGGGAGTTCCTCGGGGTCGGCCCGCAGCAGATGCGCTGCAACCTCAACTCCTCGGTGCTGCGCGACGACGCCGTCGGCTTCGAGGTGGTCGACGCCGACGGCGAGGTGGTGGTCCGCTCGCGGTTCTGAGCCCGCCGTCGGGGAGGCCCGGCGCGGCGCCGGCCCCCGTGCCCGGCGCCCGCGCCGGGCACACCGGGGACTACGGGCGCCGCGCCCGCGGTGTTCAGGGACCTAGACCTCGAGGACGGTCGGGATGATCATCGGCCGGCGGCGGTGGGTGTCGCTCACCCACTTGCCCACGGTCCGGCGGATGGTCTGCGACAGCCGGTGGGCGTCGGACTGCCCGTCGGAGAGCTCCCGCTTGAGGTTCTCCTCGACCAGCCGCAGCACCTCGTCGAACGCCGTGGGGTCGTCGGAGAAGCCGCGGGTGGACAGGTGCACCGGCCGCACGATGGTGCCGGTGGAGGGCTCGACGACGACGGTGAGCGCGACGAACCCCTCGTCGCCGAGGATCCGCCGCTCCTGCAGCGCCTCCTCGCCGACGTCGCCGACGTTGAGGCCGTCGACGTAGACGTTGCCCACCGGCACCGACCCGGTGATCGCGGCCTTGCCGTCGACGAGGTCCACCACGACGCCGTCCTCGGCGAGGATGACCCGGTCGGCGGCCATGCCGGTCTCCTCGGCGAGCGCCGCGTGCGCCCGCAGGTGCCGCCACTCCCCGTGCACCGGCATCACGTAGCGGGGCTTGGCCACGTTGAGCAGCGTGCGCAGCTCCCCGGCGGGGGCGTGCCCGGAGACGTGCACGCGGGCGGTCTCCTTGTGCACGACCGTGGCGCCGAGCCGGGCGAGCCCGTTGATGACCTTGTAGACGGCGGTCTCGTTGCCGGGGACCAGCGAGGAGGCCAGCACGATGGTGTCGCCGGCCTCGATGGTGACCTGGTGGTGCTCGCCACGGGCCATGCGGCCCAGCGCCGACAGCGGCTCGCCCTGCGACCCGGTGCTGACCAGCACGACCTGCTCGGGCGGCATGCTCGTGGCCTCGTCCAGGGCGACCATCAGGCCGGGCGGCACGCGCAGCAGGCCGAGGTCGCGCGCGACGCCCATGTTGCGGACCATCGACCGGCCGACGAAGGCGACCTTGCGGCCGTGCATCTCGGCGGCGTCGAGCACCTGCTGGATGCGGTGCACGTGGCTGGCGAAGCTGGAGACGATCAGCCGCTGGGTGGCGCGGCGGAAGACGTCCTCGAGCACCGGGCCGATCGAGCGCTCGGGGGTGACGAAGCCGGGGATCTCGGCGTTGGTGGAGTCGGCGAGCAGCAGGTCGATGCCCTCGAGGCCGAGCCGGGCGAAGGCGCCGAGGTCGGTGAGGACGCCGTCGAGCGGGAGTTGGTCCATCTTGAAGTCGCCGGTGTGCACCAGGACGCCGGCGGGCGTGTGCACGGCGACGGCCAGCGCGTCGGGGATCGAGTGGTTGACCGAGATGAACTCGCAGTGGAACGGCCCGGCCACGTGGTCGTCGCCGGCCGCGACCTCGACCAGCGTGGGGACCAGCCGGTGCTCGCGCAGCTTGGCCGCCACCAGGGCGAGGGTGAACCGGGAGCCGACCAGCGGGATGTCGCCGCGCAGCCGCAGCAGGTAGGGGATGGCGCCGATGTGGTCCTCGTGCCCGTGGGTGAGGACGACGGCCTCGATGTCGCCCAGCCGGTGCTCGATGACCCCGAAGTCGGGGAGGATCAGGTCGACGCCGGGCTGCTCGGCCTCGGGGAAGAGCACGCCGCAGTCGATGACCAGCAGCTTGCCGTCGAACTCGAGGACGGCCATGTTGCGGCCGATCTCGCCCAGCCCGCCGAGGGCGATGACGCGCAGCCCCCCGGCCGGCAGCGGCGGCGGCGTCTTGAGGTCGAGGTGGGGCTGGCCGGCCTGTCCGGCGGAGCTGACGGTCACTTCACGTGGGCCTCTCGGAGGTGGACCCCGCCGTCGGCGAGGTCGACGCGCAGCTGCGCGATCTGCTCGGGGGTGGCGTCGACCAGCGGCGGACGCACGGGACCGGCGGGCAGCCCCAGCTCGCGCAGCGCCGCCTTCACCATGATGACGCCCTGGGTGCGGAAGATGCCGGTGTAGAGCGGCAGCAGGCCCTGGTTGACCTCCCGCGCCTTCACCAGGTCGCCGGACTCGACGGCGGCGATCAGCTCGGCCAGCCGGGCGCCGGCCAGGTGCCCGACGACGCTCACCACGCCGACCGCCCCGAGCGCCAGCAGCGGCAGGTTGAGCATGTCCTCGCCGGAGTAGTAGGCCAGGTCGGTGCGCGCCCGCGTCCACGCGACGGCGCCGAGGTCGCCCTTGGCGTCCTTGACCGCCACGATCCGCGGGTGCTCGGCGGCCCGCACCAGGGTCTCGACCTCGATCGGCACCACCGAGCGCGGCGGGATGTCGTAGAGCATCACCGGCAGGTCGGTGGAGTCGGCGACGGCGGTGAAGTGCCGCAGCAGACCCGCCTGCGGCGGCTTGTTGTAGTACGGGGTGACCACGAGCAGCCCGTGCGCGCCGATGCGCTCGGCGTCGCGGGCCCGGTCGATGCTGTGCGCGGTGTCGTTGGTGCCCACCCCGGCGATGACCACGGCGCGGTCGCCGACGGCGTCGACGACCGCCTTGAGGACCGCGCGCGACTCGCCGTCGCGGACGGTCGGCGACTCCCCCGTCGTCCCCAGCACGACCAGGCCGTCGTGGGCCTCCCGGTCGACCAGGTGCGCGGCGAGCTCCTGCGCCCCGGCGGTGTCGATCGAGCCGTCCTCGGTGAACGGGGTGACCATCGCCGTGAGGACGCGCCCGAACGGCCGGGCGGGGTCGGAGGTCATGCAGGCGAATCTACCGACCGTCCCGGCCGGTCTCCGGATCTACCGACCGTCGCGGCCGTCCCCGGCCCGGCAGGGGGGGTGCGCCGGTACTCGGTGACGGCGTAGCGCAGCCCGGTCGCCGAGGTGGCCCAGCCCTCGCCGGGGGACCGGGTGACCGGCTGCCACCGGCCGTCGAGGGCGGGGGCGCGGGTGTCGCCGTCGACGGCGAGGTCGACGTCGGTGACGACCAGCCGGCCGGCGTGCGGGAGGAACGCGGTGTAGATGGCCGCACCGCCGATGACCCAGCAGCCGGGGGCGGTGGCGAGCACGTCGGCGACCGAGCCGGCGCGCTCGGCGCCGTCGGCGGCCCAGGCGGGGTCGCGGGTGAGGACGACGTTGCGCCGCCCCGGCAGCGGGCGGTTGCGCGCGGGCAGCGACTCCCAGGTCCGCCGTCCCATGACCACGGTGCCGCCGGAGGTCAGCTCCTTGAACAGCCGCAGGTCCTCGGGCAGGTGCCAGGGCAGCCTGCCCCCGGCGCCGATGACCCGGTCGCGGGCCTGCGCCCAGACCAGCGAGACGGTCACACGGGTCAGACCGCGACGGCGGCGCGGATGGCCGGGTGCGGGTCGTAGCCGTGCAGGGTGAAGTCCGTGAAGGCGTGGTCGAACAGCGACGGCGCCGGCGCGATCTCCAGCGTCGGGAACGGCCGTGCCTCGCGGGAGAGCTGCTCGCGCACCTGCTCGACGTGGTTGCTGTAGACGTGGCAGTCGCCGCCGACCCAGATGAACTCGCCGGGCTCGAGGCCGACCTGCGCGGCGACCATGCGGGTCAGCAGCGCGTAGCTGGCGATGTTGAACGGCACGCCCAGGAACATGTCGGCGCTGCGCTGGTAGAGCTGGCAGGACAGCCGGCCGTCGTGCACGGCGAACTGGAACAGCGCGTGGCAGGGCGCCAGCGCCATCCGGGGCAGCGCGGCGACGTTCCACGCCGAGACCACCATGCGCCGGGAGTCGGGGTCGGTGCGCAGCGTGTCGAGGACGCCCTGGATCTGGTCGACCGCGCCGCCGTCGGGCGTGGGCCAGGACCGCCACTGGACGCCGTAGACCGGCCCGAGGTCGCCGTCGTCGTCGGCCCACTCGTCCCAGATGGTGACGCCCTGCTCCTGCAACCAGCGCACGTTGCCGTCGCCGCGCAGGAACCACAGCAGCTCGACGGCGACCGAGCGGAAGTGCACCTTCTTCGTCGTGACCAGCGGGAAGGACTCGGCGAGGTCGTAGCGCAGGCGCTCCCCGAAGGTGCTCACGGTGCCGGTGCCGGTGCGGTCGGACTTCGGTGTACCGGTCTCGAGGATCCGCCGCAGGAGGTCCTCGTACTGGGTGTCGACCGGTCCGCTGCTGCTCCCCACGACGGGCCAGCCTAGGCGACGACCGGGCGCGGGCCGGGCAGCGCGCAGGTGAGGTCGGCCGCCAGGTCCCCGCGCCCGGCGACGGCGACGTCGTCGAGCTCGGACCAGTCGGCCATCAGCCGCAGCTCGGCGGCCAGCGCAGCGGCCACCTCGGCGCGGTCGACCCCGGCCTCGGCGTGGGCGGCCTGCACGCGCAGCACCCCGGCCTGCCGGTCGGCCTTGAGGTCGGCGCGGGCCACCAGCCGGTCGCCGAGCAGGAACGGCAGGACGTAGTAGCCGTGCACCCGCTGCGCGGCCGGGGTGTAGATCTCCAGGCGGTAGCGGAAGCCGAAGATGCGCTCCACCCGCGGCCGCTCCCAGACCAGCGAGTCGAACGGCGAGAGCAGCGCCTGCGCGCGGATCCACCGCGGCCGCCGGGCCGCCGGGTCCAGCCAGGCCGGGGCGCCCCAGCCGGCCACCTCGACCGGGAGGAGCTCGCCGGCCTCCGCCAGCTCGGCGATCGCCTGCCGGGCCGGAGCCGGGCGGAGACGGAAGTAGTCGCGCAGGTCGCGCTCGGTGGCCACGCCGAGGGCGCGGGCGGCGGTGCGCACCAGCTCCCGGACGGCATCGGCCGGCTCCGGGGTGGGGGTCTGCAGGACGGCGGCGGGCAGGACGCGCTCGGTGAGGTCGTAGACCCGCTCGAACGACGTCGTCCGCGCGCGGGCGGTGAGCGCGCCGGTGTAGAAGAGCCACTCCAGGGCCACCTTGCCGGCGTGCCAGTTCCACATGCTCCCGGGCCGGTCGGGCCGGGGCTCGGCCAGGTCGCTGGCCTTCGTGGGCCCCTGCTCGCGGACCCGGTCGAGCACCTCGCTGACGTAGCCGGGCCGCTCCCGCTGGATGCGGACCATGGAGCCCCAGGCGTGCTCCTCGGCCGCGGCCATCCGCCACCGCAGGTGCGGGTGCAGCCGCACGGGGAGGTAGGACGCCTCGTGGGCCCAGTACTCGAACACCTCGGAGCGGCGGGCCACGAAGTCGTCGAGGACCGGCCGCCGGTAGGCGCCCAGCCGACTGAACGCCGGCAGGTAGTGCGAGCGGGAGAGCACGTTGACCGAGTCGATCTGGACGACGGCCAGCCGGTCGGTCATCCGCCGCAGCCGGCGGCTGTCGACGACGCCGTCCGGGCGCGGGTCGGCGAACCCCTGTGCGGCCAGCGCGATGCGCCGGGCGAGCGCGGCGGGCAGCCGTTCGGCGGTCGGGGCGGGCACGCCCGCGATCCTGCCCCCGTCCTGTGACGTTCTCCTCCCCGGTCGGACCTAGGCTCCCCGCGTGGACCCCCGGACCCCGTTCCCGCGCCTGACCGGCACCGCGGACGTGTCGGTGCGCCCCGCGGTCCCGGCCGAGGCGGCCGAGGTGGCGCGGGTGCAGGAGAACGCCTGGCGCACCGCCGCCGCGCTGCCCCCCGCGGTCCTCGACGGCTGGGACGTCGCCTCGGCCACCCAGGCGTGGACGGCGGCGATCGCCTCCCCACCGACCCCCGGGCACGGGGTCCTCGTGGCGACCGACGACGGCCGCGTCGTCGGCTTCGCCGCCTACGGTCCCGCGGAGGTCGGGCCCGGGGAGGACCCACACCCGGCCGGGCCGACCAGCGAGCTCGCCGTCCTCCTGGTGGAGCCGCGCTGGGGACGGCGCGGGCACGGCAGCCGGCTGCTCGCCGCCGTCGCCGACCTCACCCGGTCGACCGGCGCCGCACGCCTGCAGACGTGGGTGCCCGAGGGCGACCGGGTCACCGCCGGGTTCCTCGAGTCGGCCGGCTGGGACCGGGACGGCTGGGTCCGCACGCTCGACGCCGCGGGGACGCCGCTGCGGGAGGTCCGCTGGCACACGCTCCTGGAGGACGCCGCATGACGTTCGCCGGTTTCCCCGACGAGGGCCTGGTCTTCTACGAGGGCCTGGAGGCCGACAACTCCAAGACCTACTGGACGCGCTCGAAGGGGGTCTACGACTCCTGCGTCCGCGCGCCGATGCAGGCGCTGGTCGACGCGCTGGCGCCCGAGTTCGGGGCCGCGAAGCTCTTCCGGCCCTACCGCGACGTCCGCTTCAGCAACGACAAGACGCCGTACAAGACCCACCAGGGTGCCGTCGTGGTGCCCGAGGGCCGCGGAGCCGGCGCCTGGTACGTCCAGATCTCCGCGGAGGGCCTCAGGGTGGCCGGTGGCGCGTGGCGACTGGAGTCCGACCAGGTGGAGCGCTTCCGCCGGGCGGTCGCGGACGACGTCCAGGGCCCCCGGCTGCGCGACGAGGTGCACCGCCTGGCGGCGGCCGGCTGGGAGATCGACGGCGACCGGCTCACCCGCGCGCCCAAGGGCTACGAGGTCGACGACGACCGTGCCGACCTGTTGCGCCACCGCTCGCTGCACGCGGGGCGGCTGTTCGAGTACGCGGAGTGGCTGCACGGCCCGGCTGCGCTCGACCGCGTCCGTGACGCCTGGCGCGACCTGGTGTCGCTCAACGCCTGGTTCGCCGACAACGTCGGCGCGACGACCAAGGAGTCCCGTCGCCGGTGACTGGTCGCGGGAGAGCGCTCGCGTGAGGACGCGCGGACGGGAACGTCCTGGAGATGCCGCAGGGCCCCGCACCGGTGTCCGGTGCGGGGCCCTGCTGAATGGTTGTCCGGCGGTGTCCTACTCTCCCACCCCGTCTCCAGGGCAGTACCATCGGCGCTGAGAGGCTTAGCTTCCGGGTTCGGAATGGGACCGGGCGTTTCCCTCTCGCCATGACCGCCGTAACACTGTGAACAAACCAACCGCTGGCCCCTCGGGCGGGTTGGTGCGTTCAGAACCGCACAGTGGACGCATGTGTGTGAGTCACCCCTGACGCAGAACTCGACTGCGCGCAGGTAGGGGTGTGGTCAAGCCCTCGGCCTGTTAGTACCGGTCAGCTCCACACCTCGCGGTGCTTCCACTTCCGGCCTATCAACCCGCTG
>NZ_FZOH01000013.1 GCF_900188205.1 Geodermatophilus saharensis
GTAGACCGCCGAGCGCACGAGCGGGTGGTACAGGGACACGACGCCCTCCTCGACGCGCAGCAGCCCGGCGCGCTCGGCCTCGTCCAGGGCGTCGTCGCCGGCACCGAGACGCTCCGCGGCGTCGCGGACCACGGCCGGCCGGCCGGTGTCGTCGGCCGCGGCGACCAGCAGGAACCGCTGTGCCGGCTCGCCGAGCCGCCGGAACCGGTCGAGGAACGCCCGCTCCACTCCGCCGGTCAGCGGCAGCTGCGCGGGCAACGGCGCCCGCCCGGCCAGCTGGTCGGCGGTGAGGGCGTCGGCGAGCTCGCCCAGCGCCAGCGGGTTCCCCCCGGTGGCGGTCACCAGCCGGTCGCGCACGCCCGGGTCCACCGCAGCACCGGACCGAGCGGCCAGCAGTGCCCCGGCGGCCGCGCCGGTGATCCCGCCGAGGACGACGGTGGGCAGGTCGGGCGCGTCGAAGGAGCGGCCCTCGCCGTCACGGACGGCGAACAGCAGCGCGACCCGCTCGGCCTGCAGCCGGCGCGCGGCGAACAGCAGCGCGGCCGCGGAGGCGTCGTCGAGCCAGTGCGCGTCGTCGACGACGGCCAGCACCGGCGCCTCCTCGGCGGCGTCGGCCAGCAGGCTCAGCGTGCCCAGGAACGCCAGGAACCGGTCGCCCTCGCCCTCGGCCTCGCCCAGCGCCGCACCCAGCGCCCGCCGCTGCGGTGCCGGCAGCGCGTCGAGGCCGCCGTGCAGTGGCCACAGCAGCCGCTGGAGCGCGGCGAAGGCCAGCGGCGACTCCGACTCCACGCCCTGCGTCCGGAGCACCCTCGTGCCCGTCGCGGCGGTCACCGCCTCGGCGAGCAGCGCCGACTTGCCCGACCCGGCCACGCCGCGCACCACCAGCGCCCCGCCCCGCGCGTCACGGGCCGCGTCGAGCAGGGCGGCCACCGTCGCCCGCTCGGCGTCGCGGCCGGCCAGCACGGCGCCGACCGTACCGGCCCGCGGGCGCCGGACCCGGCCCCGCGATCCCGGCGACGTCGCCGGTCCGAGCGCCTCCGGTCCCCGGCGACCCTCGGGTGGCACCCCACCCCACCGCCGCACCTGTTGGAGGACCCCGTGAGCAGCACCGCCGTCCGAGGCCGCCGGGACGACCACGGCCTGCGCACACCCGTGGCGTGGGGCGTCGTCCTCGGCGTCCTGCAGGCCGCCGCCCCGCTGGCCTTCCCGTGGCTGGCGCCCGTGACCGTGCACGCCCTGGGGCTGACGCTGATCGCCGCGGTCTACGTCGGGTTCGCCGTCGCCGACGGGCGCCGGCACGTCCTGGTCGTCGAGGTGGCCGTCGCGTCGGCCTTCGTGGTCCTCGCCGCGGCCGCGGTGCCCGGGTCGGGCTGGCTGGTGGTGATCGGCCTGGTCGGCCACGGCCTGAAGGACCTGTGGCAGCACCGCACCGGCTTCGTGGCCGGCACCCGCTGGTGGCCGCCGTTCTGCGCCACCGTGGACGTCGTGGCGGCCGCGCTCGTCGCCGTCGCGATCACCACCGGGCTGCCCGTGGCGCCCTGATCACGCGCCGGCGCGTCGGCCCTCGGGGGACGGCGCGGTCAGGACCGGGCCGAGTGGCGCCAGCCGCGGCCGTCCCGGGTGATGAGCGCGTCGGCCTCCGGCGGGCCCCACGTGGCCGCCTGGTAGAGCGGGATGGGCCGCGGGTCGGCGGCCCAGTACCGCATCACCGGGTCGACGATCCGCCACGACCGCCCGACCTCGTCGGCGCGGATGAACAGCGTCGGGTCGCCGATCAGGGCGTCGAGGATGACCCGCTCGTAGGCGTCGGGGGACTGCTCGTCGAAGCTCTCGTAGGAGAAGTCCATCGACGCCTTCTGCACCCGGAAGGCGTGGCCGGGCACCTTGGCGCCGAACTTCAGGCTCAGCCCCTCGTCGGGCTGGACGCGCACGACCAGCGCGTCGGGTTCGAGCCCCTCGGCCCGGCCGGGGAACAGCGGCAGCTGCGGCGGGCGGCGGAACTCCATGGCCACCTCGGTGAGCCGCGCGGGCAGCCGCTTGCCGGTGCGCACGTACACCGGGACGCCGGTCCAGCGCCAGTTCTGCACCTCCAGGCGCATCGCCACGAAGGTCTCCGTGGAACTCAGCGGGTCGACGCCGGGCTCGTCGCGGTAGCCGGCCATGAGGTCCTCCCGGGTGCCGCCCCGGGTGTACTGCCCGCGGACCGCGTTCGCCGCTATCTCCTCCTCGTCCTCCAGCGGCCGGATCGCGCGCAGCAGCTTCACCTTCTCGTCCCGGATCGCCTCCGCGTGGAACGACGTGGGCGGCTCCATCAGGAAGAGGGAGAGGACCTGCAGCACGTGGTTCTGGACGATGTCCCGCATGGCGCCGGTGGTCTCGTAGAACCCGCCGCGGTCGCCGACGCCCAGGGTCTCGGCGACGGTGATCTGCACGTTGTCGACCCAGGTGCGGTTCCAGATCGGCTCGAAGATCGAGTTGGCGAACCGCAGCGCCAGCAGGTTCTGCACCGTCTCCTTGGCGAGGTAGTGGTCGATCCGGAAGATCTGCTCCTCGGTGAACGCCGACGACAGGTCCGCGTAGAGGTCGCGGGCGCTGTCCTCGTCCCACCCGAAGGGCTTCTCGACGACGGCGCGGACGAAGGCGCCGTCGGTCGGCGCCGACAGACCCGCCTTGCCGAGGCTCACCGCGATCGGCCCGAACAGCCGGGGCGGCGTCGCCAGGTAGTACACCCGGTTCCCGGCGGTCCCGTGCCGCTCGTCGCACTCGGCCAGCACCTCGGCCAGGCGCTGGTAGGTGGCCGGGTCGTCGTAGCCGCCGTGCACGTAGCGGGCCGCCGCCGTGAGCTCCCGCCACCGCGGGTCGTCCCCGGACACGCTGCGGCGGCACAGCTCCCCGAAGTCGGCGTCGCTCATGGGGGTGCGGGCGACACCCACCAGGGCCACCTCCGGCGGGAGGGCCCCGTAGCCGGCCAGCCGCTCGAGTGCCGGCAGCAGCTTGCGCGCGGTGAGGTCACCCGAGGCACCGAAGATCACCAGCACGCACGGCGGGGAGCGGCGGTCCGGATCGAGGTCCACGTGCTGAGCATGCCGGGACCGGACGGCCACCGACAGTCCCCGGCCGGGCGCGGACGCCGGCCCGACCGACCGCTACTCGCGGACCACCCACACCTCGGCGGGCCCCTCGGGGGTGTCGCGCACCTGCACCGGCTCGTACCGCTGGTAGACGCCGAACCACCGGGGCCCGTCGTAGACCAGCACCGAGGACGTCAGCATCTCGGCCCGCAGGTCGTCGACCTCGCCGTGTCGGGGCCCGCCCCAGTGCAGCACCAACGGCATGACCGGCAACGTAGCCGGTCGGGGACCGCAACGGCGTCCCGGGGAGGTCCGCAGCCGGACACGCCTCCGTGGTGTCACGCTCCGCGAGCACACCGTGCGCCGTCTCCCGCCCCGACCTCCCGGGAGACGGCGGCGTCCGAGCGGGCAGGTCCCACCGGGGACGCCCGGCCCGACCTGTTGCCTGCGTCACACCGTGGGGTCGATGCTGCGCTGCATGACCTCGAAGCAGCGGTCCGGGGCGTCGGTCGAGGAGGCACCACAGTCGACCGGCAAGGTCGACACCGCGTGGTACGAGCGGGAGGTCGCGCGCCTGCAGGTGGAGCTGGTGAAGCAGCAGGAGTACGTCCGCGCACGGGGACTCCGGGTGGTCGTCGTCTTCGAGGGCCGTGACGCCGCCGGCAAGGGCGGGGCCATCCAGCGCATCACCGAGACGCTCAACCCGCGCGCCGCCCGCGTCGTCGCCCTCGCGGCACCCACCGAGCGCGAGCGGGGGCAGTGGTACTTCCAGCGCTACGTCCCGCACCTGCCGACCCGCGGCGAGATGGTCCTGTTCGACCGGTCCTGGTACAACCGCGCCGGCGTCGAGCGGGTCATGGGCTTCTGCACCGACGAGGAGTACGAGGAGTTCCTGCGCTCGTGCCCGGAGTTCGAGCGGATGCTCGTCCGCAGCGGCACCATCCTGGTCAAGTACTGGTTCTCGGTCAGCGACACCGAGCAGGAGAAGCGGTTCCAGAAGCGGCTGCAGGACCCGACCAAGCGCTGGAAGCTCAGCCCGATGGACCTCGAGGCGCGCAACCGCTGGGTCGACTTCTCCCGCGCGAAGGACGCCATGTTCGCCGCCACCGACATCCCCGAGGCGCCGTGGTGGGTCGTCGAGGCCGACGTGAAGAAGCGCGCCCGCATCAACGTGATGACGCACCTGCTCGGGCAGGTGCCCTACGAGGACCTCACCCCCGACCCGCCCGCGCTGCCCCCGCGGCCGCCGATCACCGACGACTACGTGCGGCCGCCCAAGGACAGCCAGCACATCGTCCCCGACGTCGTCCCCTGACCCACCCCCTGCCGGCCGCGCGGGGACGGTGACGACACCGATCGGATGACGGCGGCGAGGCGGACGCGCACGGAGCTTGCGCAGGTCGGCAGACTGCCCGGGTGACGGAGAGCGCCGACAGCACCGGGACGACGTCCCCGGCCTCCGTCCCGGCGCCCACCGCCGACACCCTGCTCGTCCCCGGCGAGACGTGCTGGCGCATCGAGCGGGCCGACCGGCACGCCGTCTTCGTCGACGCCGCCGACTACTTCGCCACCCTCAAGCAGGCGGTGCTGCGCGCGGAGCGGCGGGTGCTGTTCATCGGCTGGGACTTCGACCCCCGCATCCGGCTGGACCCCCGCGCCCCCGGCCGTGCCCACGACGACCGGCTGGGGCCGGTGCTCGAGCGGGCCGTGCGCGCCAACCCGCAGCTGGAGATCGGCGTCCTGCAGTGGGACCTCGGCATGGTGGTGGCGCTCACCCGGCGGATGGCGCCGATCGTGCTGCTCAACCGCCGCTCGCCCGACCGGCTGCGGTTCAGCGTCGACACCCACCACCCCATCGGCGGCGCGCACCACCAGAAGATCGTCGTCATCGACGACTGCCTCGCCTTCGCCGGCGGCATCGACGTGACCGCCGACCGCTGGGACACCTCCGAGCACCGCGACCGCCACCCGCTGCGCCACCGGCCGCACACCACCCGGCTGAGCGGGCCGTGGCACGACGTCACCAGCCTGGTCTCCGGCCCGGCCGCCCGCGCGCTCGGCGACCTCGCCCGGGAGCGCTGGGAGAGCGGCACCGGCGAGCACCTCGAGCCGGTGGACGACGTCGAGGCGTGCTGGCCCGACGTCGAGACCTTCCTGACCGACGTCGACGTCGCGATCTCCCGCACCCGCCCCGAGCACGGCGGGGCCGAGCTGGTCCACGAGATCGAGCTGCTGTGGCTCGCGGTGATCGCGGCCGCCCGGGAGACCGTCTACATCGAGACGCAGTACTTCGCCAACCGCCGGATCGCCGAGGCGATCGCCGACCGGCTCGGCGAGCCCGACGGCCCGGAGTTCGTGGTCCTCAACCCGCAGACCGCCGAGAGCTGGCTGGAGACCCGGGCGATGGACACCGCCCGGGTGAAGCTGCTCGACCTGGTCCGCCGCGCCGACCGGTACGACCGCTTCCGGCTCTACGTCCCGGTCGCCGAGGGCCGGCGGCCGGTGTACGTGCACGCCAAGGTCACGGTCCTCGACGACCGGCTGCTGCGCATCGGCTCGTCCAACCTCAACAACCGCTCGATGGGTCTGGACACCGAGTGCGACGTGTCGATCGAGGCGCGCACCGGCGACCCCCGCGAGGCGGAGATCCGGGCGGCGGTGCTCGGGATGCGGCACCGGCTGCTCGGTGAGCACCTCGGCGTGGAGCCCGGGGAGGTGGCCGCCGCCGTCGAGCGCTGCGGGGGCTCGCTGGTGCGCGCCATCGAGTCGCTGCAGCGGCCCACCGGCCGCTCGCTGGTCGCCTTCGAACCCCCCGAGCTCGCGCCGGTCGAGCGGTTCCTCGCCGAGACCGAGCTGCTCGACGCCGAGCACACCCCCAACCGGTGGCGCCGCGTCAAGCAGGCCTTCGGCGGCCGCCGGCGGCGTCAGCGGGGCTGAGTCCCGCCTGGTCGCGCTCCCCGTGGCGGGGTAGGGCACCGGGGGTGCCCTCCGCGCGCCCCCTCGACCTGCTGGCCGCACCCTCCAGCGCCGCGGCGCACTGGCCCGGGCAGGAGCGGGCCTGGGCCGCGCTGCAGCGGGCCGGGCTGCCCGGCGCCCTGGCCGCCGGCGGCGTCGACCTGCGCACGCCGGCCGACAACCCGACCGGCGTCGCCGACTCTATGGCGCTGGCGCACGTGCTGGCGCTCGACGGGTGCGACCCCGACCTGCTCGCCGTCGGGCCGGTGCCGCTGCTGCCGGTGGGGCGGGTGCGGGCCGTCGGGGTCCGCGCGACCGAGCCCGACGCCACCACCGCGGCGCGCACCGGCCCGGCCGTCGTCGGCGCCGCGGAGGTCGCCGCCGACCCGGCGGGGGTCGCGGCGGACGCCGTCGCGGCGGTGGGGGGCCCGGCGGGTTCCTCGTCCACTCGACGTCGTCACCGAGCTCGACCCCGACCACGCCGCCGGCCCCGGCGAGGTCCCGCGGCTGGTCGACGTGCTCGCCCGCGCGCTGGCGTGACCGCGCGCCCGTGCCGGGTAGGGCGCGGGTCATGAGCGGCTCAGCGACCTTCGACTTCACCGGCTCCGTCGTCCTCGTCACCGGCGGCGGCACGGGCATCGGCCTGGCCATCACCCGCGCGTTCCTCGACGCCGGCGCCACCGTCGCGGTCACCGGACGCCGGCGGGAGCGGCTGGAGGCCGCACTCGACGGCGTGCCCGCCGACCGTGGGGCGGCGCTGCCGTCCGACGTCTCCGACCCCGCGCAGGTGCGGCGGCTGGTCGACGACGTCGTCGACCGCTTCGGCCGGCTCGACGTCGTGGTGAGCAACGCGGCCGGCTACGAGAGCGGGGAGGTCACCGACCTCGCCGACGACGCCTGGGAGCGGATGCGCGCCACCAACGTCGACGCGTTCTTCCACCTCGCCAAGGCCGCGCTGCCGCGGCTGGCCGAGTCCGGCGGCACCCTGGTCGCCGTCTCCTCGGTGTCCGGGCTGCGCGGCGACTGGGGGCAGGCCGGCTACAACGCCACCAAGGCCGCGGTCACCAACTTCGTGCGGTCGCTGGCGCTGGACTGGGGCCCGCGGGGGGTGCGGCTCAACGCCGTCGCGCCCGCCTTCACCTTCACCGAGCTCAACGCCGACGCCCCCCGCGACGACGAGTCGCTCGCGCCGTTCCGCAACCGCATCGCGCTGGGCCGCCCCGGCGAGCCCGAGGACATCGCGCCGGCGGTGCTCTTCCTCGCCTCCGAGGGCGCCCGGTACGTCACCGGCGCGGTGCTGGCCGTCGACGGCGGCACCAGCGCCTCCACCGGCCAGGCGCACGTGTGAGCCCGCACGCCGCCTCCGACCGGCTGGCGTTCGTCGCCGGCGTGGTCGCGGCGGCGCCGGGGGAGCGCGTGCTCGAGGTCGGCTGCGGCGCCGGCGTCCTGGTCACCGAGATGGCCGTCGCGGTCGGCGGGGGCCGCGTGGTCGCCGTCGACCGGTCGGCGCGGATGGCCGCGGCCACCACCCGGCGCAACCGCGCGGCGGTCGACGCGGGCCGGGTCCGGGTGCTCGCCGCGCCGCTGCTGGACGCCGACCTCGACGGCGAGCGCTTCGACGCCGTGGTTGCCGTCGACGTCCGCGCGTTCTGGACCCCGCCGGCCCCCGAGTGGGACGCCGTCGCGGGCCTGCTCGCCCCCGGCGGGCGGGTGGTCGTCGGCTTCTCGGTGATGCGCCCGCAGGACCGCGACGAGGTGCCCGCCGCGGTGGCCCGCCTCGCCGGCCGGCGCGGGCTGGCGGTGACGGCGACGGCCGAGGCGGCGACGCTGCCGTACCCGACGGCCGCCGTCGCGTTGCGGGCCGCCGTCGCGGGTAGGTGAGGGCGACCCGACCGACGGAGGACCCGTGATGACCGACGAGCTGCCCGGCGACCTCTACGGCTACGAGACGCTGCTGACCGACGACGAGCGCAAGGAGCTGACCGGCATCCGGCGCTTCCTGAACGAGGAGGTCCGCCCGCGGGTCAACGACGCGTGGGCCGCCGCCGAGTTCCCGATGGACCTGGTGCCGCGCTTCGCCGAGGAGGGCATGGTCGGGCGCAGCTACGACCTCGAGCACCGCCCGCGCGCCTCCCGGCTGTTCACCGGGTTCATCGCCCTGGAGACCGCGCGGGTGGACCCGTCCATGGCCACCTTCCTCGGCGTCCACAACGGCCTGTCGATGGGCTCGATCGTGCTGCTGGGCTCCGACGAGCAGCGCGCCCGCTGGGTGCCCGGCATGGTGGCGCTGGACCGGATCGGCGCGTTCGCCCTCACCGAGCCGCACGGCGGCTCCGACGTCGCCCGCGGCCTGGAGACGACGGCCCGGCGCGACGGCGACGAGTGGGTGATCGACGGCGCCAAGCGCTGGATCGGCAACGGCACCTTCGCCGACGTCGTCGTCGTGTTCGCCCGCGACGTCGCCGACGACCAGGTGAAGACCTTCGTCGTCGAGAAGGGCACCCCCGGCTTCACGCCGGCGAAGATGGAGGGCAAGTACGCGCTGCGGACGGTGCAGAACGCCGACATCGTGTTCGACGGCTGCCGGGTGCCGGCGGAGAACAAGCTCGAGCACGGCAACTCCTTCAAGGACGTCAACCGGGTGCTCAAGCTGACCCGCGGCGGCGTCGCGTGGTCGGCGGTCGGCTGCCAGATGGGCGCGTTCGAGGCGGCGATCGCCTACGCCAAGGAGCGCTCGCAGTTCGGCCGCCCCATCGCCGGGTTCCAGCTGATCCAGGACCTGCTCGCCCGGATGGCCGGCAACGTCACCGCGAGCCTCGGCATGGCGGTGCGGGTGTCGCAGCTGCAGGAGGAGGGCGTCTTCCGCGACGAGCAGGCGGCGCTGGCCAAGTCCTTCGTCACCGCCCGGGCCCGCGAGACCGTGGCCCTGGCCCGCGAGCTGTTCGGCGGCAACGGGATCCTGCTGGAGAACGACGTCGTGCGGTACTTCGCCGATGCCGAGGCGCTGTACTCCTACGAGGGCACCCGCGAGATCAACAGCCTCATCGTCGGCCGCGCGCTGACCGGGGTGAGCGCCTTCGTGTGATGAAGGGCCCCCTCGCCCCCCACCGCTCGCGAGCTCGCGGCCGGCCCCTGCGAGGGGGCCGCGCGGCGGCAACTGCTCACTCGGCCGAGCGAGCCGCCGCTCCCCGGCTGCACCTGCCGCACCGCCGCGCCGAAGCCCTGCGGGAGACGGGCGGGACCGCCGCCCGCGGTGGGGAGGTGCGGTGGCCGCGCAGTCGGTGCTCGTCGTGGAGGACACCGCGGAGATCCGCGAGCTCGTCGTCACGGTGCTCACCCGCGCCGGACTGGACGTGCGCGCCGTCGGGTCGGCTGCCGAGTGCCTGGCCGAGGTGCGCCGGTCGGCGCCGGACCTGGTCGTGCTCGACCTCGGACTGCCCGACGGCGACGGCACCGAGGTCTGCCGGCAGCTGCGCGTCGAGAGCGGCTGCTACGTCCTCATGCTCACCGCGCGCGCCGAGGAGGTCGACCTGCTCGTCGGCCTCGCCGTCGGCGCGGACGGGTACATGGCCAAGCCGTTCTCCCCGCGGGAGCTCGTCGCCCGCGTGCAGGCCATGCTGCGCCGGCCGCGGACCGTCCCCGCCGCGACGGCGCCGGACACGGCCCCCGTCCGGCTGGCCGACCTCGAGATCGACGAGGACAGCCGCGAGGTGCGCGTCGACGGCGCGGTCGTGGACCTGACCCGCACCGAGTTCGACCTGCTCGCGGCGCTGGCGTCCCGGCCGGGCCGGGTGCTGCAGCGGGAGACGCTGCTGCGCGAGGTGTGGCGCACCGAGTGGGCCGGCAGCCTGCGCCTGGTGGAGGCACACATGTCCAACCTGCGCCGCAAGCTGCAGGCCGCGGGCCTGGCCGAGGCGCAGATCCGCACCGTCCGCGGGGTGGGCTACCGGCTGGTGGCCTGACCCCCGCGGGGCGCCGGCACGGTCCCGGCGGTCTCGGTCAGTTCGGCGACCAGTGCGTGCGCGACGACGCCGCGGCGGGCCTGCCGGGCGATCGCCCCGGACAGCCGCGCGACGGCGGGGTCGCCGAGCTGCCCGCTGCTGCCGGCCAGCGCGGTGGCGCCGTCGGCCAGGGCCGCGGCGTCCCCGGCGCGGGCGGCCCGGCCGATGGCGGCCAGCCGTCCCGGCAGGGCGTCGGCGTGCGCCGCGCGCAGCCGCTCGACGACGGCGGGGTCGACGACGGCGGGGTCGACCGCGGCGGGGTCGGAGGGGACGGCGGGCGCCGCCGCGGCGCGGTCCTCGAGGAAGGCCAGCAGGCGGGCGGGCAGGTCGCCGTCGGTCACGAGGGTCGTCCGTCGCTGCGGGGTGCGGTCCGCCGTGCTCACGCGGGGAGCCTGCCAGCGGGCCCGCAGCGCCTCCGCGCGACCCCCGCACGATCGGCGCAAGACCGGTGTGCTCAGCGGGGCAGGACCAGGGTGGCCGTGGTGCCGCGGCCCTCGGTGCTGACCAGCTCCAGGCGGCCGCCGTGCGCGGTGGCGATGGCGCGGGTGATCGCCAGGCCGAGGCCCGCGCCGGGCACCGACCGGCGCACGTTCGACCCGCGGGTGAACCGGGTGCCCAGCCCCGCCTGCTCGGCGGCCGGGACACCGACGCCGGTGTCGGCGACCGACACCCGGACCTCGTCCGGGGCGGCAACGACGGTGAGGTCCACCCGCCCGCCGCGGGGGGTGAACTTGACCGCGTTGGAGACCAGGTTGTCCAGCGCCTGGCCCAGCCGGACGGCGTCACCGGGCACCACCGGGCCGCCCGCGGGCACCCGCGCGGCGAGGGTCACGCCGGCGGCCGCCGCGGTGACCCGCGCGGACTCCTCGGCGGCGTGCACGAGGGTCCCGAGGTCGGCCTCGCCCGGCACGAGCGGGAACCGGCCGGCCTCCACCTGGGCGGTGAAGAGCAGGTCGCCGACCAGCCGTTCCAGCCGGGCGGCGTTGCGGGCGACGACGTCGAGGTACCGGCGGGTGTCCGCGCCCAGCGCCGGGTCGTCGAGGACGAGCTCGAGGTAGCCGAGCACCGACGACAGCGGGGTGCGCAGCTCGTGGCTGACCAGCGCGACGAACTGGTCCTTGAGCCGCTCGGCCTCGCGCACCCCGGTCACGTCGGTGCCGACGAAGGTCCACCCGCCGGGGCCGCCGTCGTCGGCGCGCGGGGTGACCGCCACCGACACCGTGCGGCGGGTGCCGTCGGCGGCGACGTAGGTCCAGTCGCGGACGTCGCTGCCGCGCTCGGCGGCGGTGGCCACCAGCGCGGCCAGGCCGCGGCCGGCGAGCTCGGCGGGGTCGTGGAAGTCGGTGACCCGGTGGCGGCGGACGACGTCGGCGCGGGGGAGGCCCAGCAGCCGCTCGGCGCCGGGGTTCCACACCCGGACGACGCCGTCGGAGTCGGTGCCGACGACCGACTGCTCGGTGATGGCGTCGACGACGCCGGTCATCGTGGCGGCGCGGGCGCGCAGCATCCGGGCGGCGACGGCGAGCTCCTCGCCGCGGTCGTCGACCAGCGCGGCCAGCGCCGACCGCTCGGCCTCCAGCTCGGCCACCCGCGCGCGCAGCGCGGCGAGCTCGGCCCCGGTCCCGGTCACGGGGGAGAGGTCGGCCCGGCCGGGGTGCCGCTGCAGCCGGGGCGGGGCCGGGTCACCCGGGCAGGGGAGGGCCCGGACACAGCAGCGCCCCGCCGGGTGGACCCGGCGGGGCGCTGGTGCGGTGCGGGGTGCTGTCAGGAGCTGGAGGTCTGGCTCTGCACGGACTCGCGGGACTGCTGGGCCTGGCCCTGCACGTCCTGCGCGGCCGACTGGCCCTCCTGCTTGACCGTCTGGGCGGCGTCCTGGGCGGTGCCCTTGACCTCCTGGACGGCCTCCTGGGCGGCCGGCTTCAGCTGCTCGCCGACCTCCTGGGCGGCCTGCTTGGCCGGGGCCAGCAGCTCGTCCTTGTGCTCGCGGAGGGCGGACTCGGCCTGCTGGGCCAGCTGCTGCTCCCTCTGCGTGGCCGGCAGCAGGCTGGAGACCAGCCAGCCGACGCCGAAGGCGATGAGGCCGGCCGCGAGGGGGTTCCCCTGCGTCTGGCGGATCACCGCGTCGGGGGCCTGCTGCACGGCCGAGGCCGCCTGAGAGGCGGCGTCCTGCACGGTGCCGGCCGCGTTGGAGGCGGCGCCCTGCACGGAGCCGGCCACGTTGGAGGCCGTCCCCTGCACCGAGCCGGCCACGTTGGAGGCCGTGCCCTGCACCGAGCCGAGCGCGTTCTGAGCGGTGCCGCGCGTCGAGGACCGGGTGTCGTGGGCCGAGCCCATGACCTTGTCCTTGACGTTGGCGAAGCGGCCCTTGGCCGCGCTCATCCGCCGGTCGACGACGCGGGCCGGGTTGACCTTCTCGTTGAGGGCGTCGACGTCGTAGCTGAGCTCGCGCCGCGTCTCCTCGATCTGCCGCCGGATGGCGTCCGGGTCACTGCTGGTCATGTCTGCTCCAGAGAGGTGTGGGGGCCGTGGGCCCGGGGTCAGTGGGGCTTCAGGGCGCCGGGGACCTGCTGGAGCGTGTCCACGGTCCGTTCGGGCTTGGGGTTGACCTGCCGGAACTTCTTGCGGCCCATCGAGAACGCGACCGCGCCGATGATCGCCCAGAGGACCGCGACGATGAGGGCCGACCAGCTGTGGCCGACCAGGTGGGACAGGGCCCACCACAGCGCGATGCTGAGGAAGATCACGGTCATCAGCCCGGCCAGGCCCGCGGCGCCGAACATGCCCGCGCCCTGCCCGGCCTTCTTGGCCTCGACCTGCAGCTCGGCCTTGGCCAGCGCGAGCTCCTGGCGCATGAGCACCGAGAGGTCCGTGGTGACCTCGCTGATGAGCTGCCCGACCGAGACGCCCTCGACGTCGGGCCGGCCGGCCTCGGTGGTCGGGGTGCCCAGGTTGCCGGCGTGGGCGCCCGTCGAGGCGCCGTAGGACTCGTCGGCGTAGGACTGCTCGCCGTAGGCGCTGCTGCCGGCCTGACCCTGGTCGTACGTGGGCGGGACGGCGTAGTTGGCCGGCGGGGGCTCCGGCGGGTAGCCGGACTGGCCGCCCACCGGCGTGGCGCCGGAGTAGGGAGAGGACATGGCTCAGACCCCCGTGCCCGGGCGGCGGGTGGGGTCGTCCCAGCCCGCGGGAGTGGTCGGCGGGACGACGCCGCCGGCCGGCGGGGTGGTGCCGTACGGCGGGGGCGGCAGCGGCGTGCCGGTGGTCCCGGTCTCGCCGTAGCCACCCGACGTGGTCGTCTCGTAGGTGGTGGTCGTCTCGTAGGACGGCGTCGACTCGTAGCCCGAGGTCGTCTCGTAGCCGGAGTAGGACGGCGTGGTGTCGACGAAGTTGCCGGTGCCCTGGGTCGTCCCCGTGTAGTGCCGGCCCGACGACGAGCTGGTGTCGGAGTGCGCGGCCTTGACGCCGCTGGTCAGCCGGCCCGCGAGGACACCGGCGAGTGCGGCGCCGAGCAGGAAGGAGCCGGGGCGGCGACGGGCGAAGCTGCGGACGTCCTCGAGCAGGTCGCCCGGCTCGCGGTTCTGCAGCATGCGGGCGAACTCCTCGACCCGGCCGGCGCCCTGCTGCAGCAGGTCACGGGCGGGGCCGGGGGCCGGGGCGTTGCCCTCGACCATGCCGCGCAGCTGCTCGGCGAGGCTCGCCAGGCTCTGCCCGGCCTTCTGCTGCTGGGAGACGACCTGCTGACGCACCTGGGTGCGGCCCTGCTGGACGAGGCCCTGGGCCTGCTGCTGTGCCTCGGCGACGACCGTCTTCGCCTGGTCGGCGGCGGTCGAGGCGACCTGGCTGCCGGCCTGCTTGGCCGTCTGCCCGACGTTGCGCGCCTCGTCCTTGGCCACGTCGGTGGTGGAGGGCGAGCCGGTGGTGGTCGTGGTCGAGGTCGTACTCGTGTCCCCGTAGCCGGTCGCACCCGAGGAGGGCGGCGGCGGGAGGGGGGCGTCGATGGAGTGGGTCATCGTTCCTCCTGAGTGGATCTCGGTCGGCGTCCTGCTACCCCGGAATGGATCACGCACACATCACCGGGCGACGGCCGTCGCCGGATCGTGTGCAGGTCGATCGGGGTCGGCACCGGGGGCGGTGCCGGCCCGTGAGTCGTGGGGAAGGGTGGTCGGGCGCCGTCCGGGGGAGCGGCGCGCGCCCGATGACGGCGCCGGGGAGGGCGTCGTTCCCGCAGGCCAGGGGCTACCCGGACGGAGCGGTCCGGAAACGGCGCCGACCTGCGGTGCACCGGAGGTAAGGTGAGCCTTCCCTGTCCTGAGGAGGGCCTGTGGCCGACCCGACCCCGCGCCGCCGGCGCACGCCGCGCACCGGCACCGTGATGAGCACCACCCGGCCGACGCCGCACCTCGTCCGCGTCGTCCTGGGCGGCGACGGGCTGGCCGGCTTCGCGCCCGAGCACACCGACTCCTACGTCAAGCTGCTGTTCCCGCCGCCGGGGGCGCCCTACACCGCGCCCTTCGACCTCGACGAGGTGCAGGAGCGGCTGCCCCGCGAGCAGTGGCCCTCGACCCGCACGTACACCGTGCGCTCCTGGGACGCCGCGGTCGGCGAGCTGACCATCGACTTCGTCGTCCACGGCGACGAGGGCGTGGCCGGACCGTGGGCGCTGGCCGCCCGCCCCGGGGACACGCTGCAGATGTTCGGGCCCGGCGGCGCGTACACGCCTGCGGCCGACGCCGCCTGGCACCTGCTCGCCGGCGACGAGACGGCGCTGCCGGCGATCACCGCCGCGCTCGCGGCGCTGCCCGCCGACGCCCGCGCGGAGGTCTTCGTGGAGGTGGCCGGGCCGCAGGAGCAGCAGCCCCTGCCCGGCGGCCCCGGGGTCCGGGTCACCTGGGTGCGCCGCGGCCGCGCGCCGGGCGTCGCCCTGGTCGCCGCCGTCCTCGGGGCCGACCTGCCCGAGGGCGACGTGCAGGTGTTCGTGCACGGCGAGGCCGGCGCGGTGCGCGAGCTGCGCCGGTTCGTGCGCTCCGGGCTCGGCGTCCCGCGGGAGCGGATGTCGGTGTCGGGCTACTGGCGGCTGGGCAGCACCGAGGACCGCTGGCAGGCCGAGAAGCGGGAGTGGAACGCCGCCGTCGAGGCGGAGGAGGCCGGCCTGGGCGTCGCCTGACCCCCGCGAGGTCCCTTCGTGGCGCTGTCGGCACCGTCGGGGGGTCAGCCGCGCCAGGGGAACCGGGGTGCGCGGCGCTCGGCGAAGGCGGCGACGCCCTCGGCGAGCTCGCCGGCGGCCGCGGTCTCCCGGTACCAGCGCCCGGCCAGCTCCTCGGCCCGGTCGTCGTCGCCGTCGTCCAGCGCGGCGGTGATCTCCTTGGCCGCCCGCTGGGTCAGCGCCGAGCGGCCGGCCAGCACCTCGGCGAACCGCCGCACCTCACCGGCCAGGTCGCCGGCCGGCAGCAGCCGGTCGACCAGCCCGGTGCGCAGCGCGGTCGCGGCGTCGACCAGCTCGCCGGAGTAGAGCAGGTAGCGCGCCGTCGCCGGCCCGACCAGCCGGACGAGCTGGCGGGTCGACGTCGGGGTGAAGACGATGCCCACCTTCGCCGGGGTGACGCCGAAGACGCCGGTCGGGTCGGTGAAGCGCAGGTCGCAGCAGGTGGCCAGCTCCACGCCGCCGCCGATGCAGTGCCCGCGGATCATCGCGATGGTCGGCTTGGGGAAGTCGCGCAGCGCGGCCTGGGCGGCGAGGTTGGCCTCCCGCACGGCCGCCATCGGGTCGCCGGCGTCGGGGCCGCCGAGCAGGTCGGCGATGTCGGCCCCGGCGCAGAAGCTCGGCCCCGCGCCGGTGACCACGAGCACCCGCACCGCGGGGTCGTCGGCCAGCTCGGCGAGGATCCCCGGCAGCGCCGCCCACATCTGCGCGGTGAGCGCGTTGCGCTTCTCCGGGCGGTCGATGACCAGGGAGGCGACGGCGCCGTCGCGGCCGGTCCGGAGGTCCCCGGTCACCGGCTCAGCCGAGGTCGTCGGTGGCGAAGGTGTCGCACTGCGCCGGGTCGCCGGTCTCGTAGCCGGTGAGGAACCACCGCTGCCGCTGCTCGGAGGAGCCGTGGGTGAAGGTGTCCTGGTCCACCGAGCCCCCGCTGAGGTTCTCCTGGATGAAGTCGTCGCCGATGCGGGCGGCGGTGTCGAGCGCGCGGTCGATGTCGTCCTGGGTGATGTCGGCGATCAGCGGCGCGCCGGACTCGTCGGGCACCGTCTCGGCGTGGTTGGCCCACACTCCGGCGTAGCAGTCGGCCTGCAGCTCCAGCCGCACGGTGCCGCTGGTGGGGCCGGTCTCGCCGGGGGTCACCAGCCGGTTGGTGCCGAGCAGGTTCTGCACGTGGTGGCCGTACTCGTGGGCGAGCACGTAGGCGTTGGGGAACGCCCCGCCCTCGGCGCCGAACTGGGTGCGGAGGGTGTCGAAGAAGGTCAGGTCGATGTACACGAGCTGGTCGGCCGGGCAGTAGAACGGCCCCGAGCCGCTGGTGGCGCCGCCGCACTGCGTCTGCACCTGGCCGGAGAAGAAGACGGTGTCGGTGGCCACGTACTGCCCGCCGAGCGCCTGGGACCAGTAGTCCTGGATGGAGTCGATGTCGGCGACGACGGCGCACTCCACCGAGTCGTTGGCGTCGCCGCTGTCGTCGCAGGACTGCTCGAGCGCGGTGTTGTCGGCCGTCTCGCCCTCGGCCAGGCCGCCGGAGAGCGCGCCGAGCCCGGCCCCGGCCCCGCTCCCGCCGCCCAGGACCTGGACGAGCACGACGACGAGCAGGCCGACGATCCCGAGCCCGCCGCCGCCGACGGCGAGCCCCCGTCCGCCGCCGAGCCCGCCGCCCCGGCCGCGCCGGTCCTGGACCGACGACGTGTCGAGCCGCCCGCCCTCCCTGTACCGCATCGCCTGCGCCCTCCCGGTCGTGTGTGCCGCTCGACGGTGCCACCGCCTCCCGGGCCCCGCGACCGGGAGGCGGCTCAGCGCCGCCGCCGGCGGGTGCCGAACAGGCCGCGGGTGAGCTCGCGGCCCAGTGCCGAGGCCGCCGACCGGGCGAAGCTGCGGAACACCGGCGAGGCCATGACGTCGGCGAGCACGCCGCCCTCCCCGGGCTCCTCGCGCCGGCGCGCCGGTTCCTCCCGCGCGGCCTCCCGCGGCGGCCCGGGAGGAGCCGGCGGGGCCAGCCGCGCGGCCAGCAGCTCCCGCGCGGACTCGCGGTCGACGGCGGTGCCGTAGCGGGGCTGCAGCGGTGAGGCCGCCACCGCGGCGGCCATCGCGTCCGGCGCCACGGTGCCCATCGAGGCCCGCGGTGCGCGCAGCACCGTCCAGGCCAGCGGCGTGGGCGCGCCCCGCTCGGACAGCACGGTGACCGCCGCCTCCCCGGTGCCCAGCGAGGTGAGCAGCGCGGCGACGTCGTCGTAGACGTCGCCGGCCGGGAAGGTGCGCACGGTCTTCCTCAGCGCGTCGGCGTCCTCCGGGGTGAAGGCGCGCAGCGCGTGCTGCACCCGGTTGCCGAGCTGGCCGAGGACGTCCGAGGGCACGTCGGTGGGCTGCTGGGTGACGAAGAAGACGCCGACGCCCTTCGAGCGGACCAGCCGCACCGTCTGGGTGACCGCCGTCAGGAACGCCCTGCTGGCGCCGCTGAACAGCAGGTGCGCCTCGTCGAGGAAGAAGACCACCTTCGGCTTCTCCAGGTCGCCGACCTCGGGCAGCTCCTCGAACAGCTCCGCGAGCAGCCACATCAGGAACGTGGAGAACAGCGCGGGCCGGTCGGCGACGGCGGGCAGCTCGACGGCGCTGATCACACCGCGGCCGTCGGGGGCGGTGCGGATCAGGTCGGCGGGGTCGAAGGCGGGCTCGCCGAAGAAGACGTCGCCGCCGAGGTCCTCCAGCGCCACCAGCTCGCGCAGCACCACGCCCACGGTCGCCTTCGACAGCCCACCCAGGCCCGCGAGCTCGGCCTTCCCCTCGGGCCGGGTCAGCCAGGTCAGCAGCGCGCGCAGGTCGGCCAGGTCGAGCAGCGGCAGGCCGGCCTCGTCGGCGTGGTGGAAGACCAGCCCGAGCGAGCTCTCCTGGGTGGCGTTGAGGCCGAGCACCTTGGCCAGCAGCGTCGGGCCGAAGTCGCTGACCGTGGCCCGTACGGGGACGCCGGTCCCGAGCCCGCCGAGGGCCAGGTACTCGACGGGGAAGCCGGTCGGCGTCCACCGGTCGCCGGTCTCGGCCGCCCGGCGGGTGATCCGCTCGCTCGCCTGCCCCGGCTCGGCGAGCCCCGCGAGGTCGCCCTTGAGGTCGGCGAGCACGACCGGGACGCCGGCGGCCGAGAGCTGCTCGGCCATGAGCTGCAGCGTGCGGGTCTTGCCGGTGCCGGTGGCGCCGGCGATCAGGCCGTGCCGGTTGAGGACCGACAGCGGCAGCCGCACCTGCGCGCCGGGGTGCGGGCGGCCGCCGACGGACACGGCGCCGAGCTCGAGGGCGGGCCCCTCGACCGCGTAGCCGGCCGCGATCCGGGCCGCCGCCTGCTCGTCGGGCTCCGGGCTGCTGGGGTCGCTCACGCGGCGACCGTAGCGGCGCCCCTGCTCAGGCGCGCTCGGCCGGCTCGGCGCCCGTGCGCGGGGCGGCGTCGGGTGCGTCGCGCAGGAACAGGTACCAGTAGGAGGTCCCGACGAAGACCACCGCGCCGACGAGGTTGCCCGCGCCGGCGAGCAGCCAGTTGGTCAGGGTGTCGCCCCAGTTGGCGCCCTCCACGCCGGCGAACTGGGCGGCCGGCAGGAAGAACATGTTGGCCACCACGTGGTCGAAGCCCATCGCGACGAAGGCCATGACCGGGAAGAAGACGGCGAGGATCTTGCCCGCGACGCTCGTGGTCGCCAGCGACATCCACACCGCCAGGCAGACCAGCCAGTTGCACCCGACGCCGCGCAGGAAGGTCTCCCACGCGGTGTGGTGGGTCTTGCCGTCGGCGATCTCCGCCAGCCGCGCGAACGTGAGCCCGGCGCTGCCGGTGCTGTCCGGGTCGCCGATGACCCCGGTCGAGACGGCGAGGAAGTAGGCGACGAACAGCGCGCCGATCAGGTTGCCGACCAGCACCAGCGACAGGTTCCGGAGGACGTCACCCACGGTGATCTTGCCGTTCATCGCGCCCAGCGGCACCAGCATCATGTTGCCGGTGGCCAGGTCGGAGCCGGCGATCAGCACCAGGACCAGCCCGAGGGTGAAGGCCGCGCCCATGAACAGCGTGGGCAGCGTGCCCCAGGTGGCCAGGTCCAGCCCGGAGGAGACGGTGATGGCGACCAGCGCGCCGAAGGAGATGTAGGCACCGGCGAGGAAGGCGCTCACCAGCACCCGGTCCCAGGTCCGGTGCACCTTCTTCGCCCCGGTCGCCGCAGCGACCCTGGCGACCTCGGCGGGTTCCTTGGCGGTCATCACGCCTCCCCGGGGCACGACGGCGTCGGTGCCCGGACCGTAGCGGCACGGGACCGTCCGCGCCGCCCGGCGGCCGTCCGGGGAGGCGACACGGCCTAGGGTCGGGGCGTCCACCGAGGCGGGAGGGGTCCATGGCGTTCTCGAACCGGGTGCGCAGCGCGTTGACGACGACGGTGCTGGCCACCGCCGCCACCGGGTTCCTCGCCGGCTGCGGCAGCGACGACGAGGAGGAGCAGGTCGCCTACTGCACCAACGAGGACGGCGAGATCGTCGACGACGACTACTGCGACGACGGCTACCGCGGGCCCGGGCTGTTCTTCCTCTACCTCGGCGCCTTCCGCCCCGGCCTGCCGGTCGGCACCGTGCTGCCCCGCGGCGGCACCCGGATCAACCCCGCCGACACCGCCGCCCGCCAGCGCTACGGACTGCCCGGCAGCGGCAAGGTCACCGGGGGCCAGCGGGTCTCCGGCGGCATCGGCTCGGGCACCGGCGGCACCGGCAGCTCGGGCTCCTGAGGCGTGCGGCGCGTCGAGGCCGGTGTCGTCCGGCCCGGGTGGGAGGCCGAGGTCGAGGCGCAGGGCCTGGTCTACAACCGCACCGCCACCCCCGGCGGTGAGGTGCGCAGCTACTGGCGCGAGGGCCCGTACTACGACTTCACCGCCGCGGAGGTCACCCGGCTCGAGGGCTGGGTGGCCCAGCTGTTCGAGATGTGCGTCGCCGCCGGCGACCACGTCATCGAGCACGACCTGTTCGACCGGATGGGCATCCCGCTGATCGCCCGCTCCGGCATCCGCGCCACCTGGGAGGCCGAGCCGCCCAGCGTCTACGGCCGCTTCGACCTGCGCTACGACGGCTCCGGGCCGCCCAAGCTCCTGGAGTTCAACGCCGACACCCCGACCGCGCTGGTCGAGGCGGCGGTCACCCAGTGGAACTGGCACCTGTTCACCGGGCAGGGCCGCGACCAGTGGAACGCGCTGCACGAGAAGCTCGTCGCGGCCTGGCAGCGCAACCTGACCCGCTGGGAGCGGCGGACGGGGGTGCGGCCGCGGGTGCACATGGCGTGGAGCAGCGCGGACACCTCCGGCGAGGACCGGATGACCGTCGCCTACCTCATGGACACCGTCGTGCAGGCCGGCTACGAGGCGGTGGAGGTCGTCGTCGAGGACATCGCGCTCGACTCCGGCGACGGCCGCTTCTACGACCCGGCCGGGCGCCACCTCGACGTCGTCTTCAAGCTCTACCCCTGGGAGTGGCTGGTCGACGACGAGTTCGGCGCCGCCGTCCTCGCCGACGCGGCCCGGCCCGGCGGCACCACCTGGATCGAGCCGGTCTACAAGATGCTGTGGAGCACCAAGGCGCTGCTGCCGGTGCTGTGGCGGCTCTTCGGCGGTGACCCGGTGCTGTCCGAGCTGCTGCTGCCGGCCTACTTCGCCGACGAGATGCCCTCGAGCTGGCGCGACTACGTGCGCAAGCCGCTGTGGGGCCGCGAGGGCGCCAACGTGCAGATCGTCCGCGACGGGCAGGTGGTGACGGCGATGCCCGGCCGCTACGGCACCGAGGGGTTCGTGGTGCAGGGGTTCGCGCCGCTGCCCGACTTCGCCGGCGTCGACGGCCCGCACCACCCGGTGCTCGGCGCGTGGGTGGTCGACGGCGAACCGGCGGGCCTGGGCATCCGGGAGAGCGACGGGCTGATCACCGACGACCTGAGCTTCTTCGTCCCGCACACCGTCGACGCCCGCTGAGCCGCCCTCACGCCGGCCGGTAGGTCAGCAGCGTGACCCCGGAGCGGAAGGTCCGGCCGCTGCCGGTGGCGGTGAGCCGGACGTCGGTGCCGTCGGGGAACAGCCGCCGGCCGCGGCCGAGGACCCGCGGGAAGACGAACAGCCGGTACTCGTCGACCAGCCCCGCGGCGATGAGCGCGTGGCAGAGGGTGATGCTGCCGGTGACGCCCACCTCGCCCTCGCGATCGGCCACCAGCCGGGCCACCTCCTCGACCGGGTCGCCGGCGAGCACGGTGGTGTTCGCCCAGCCGGGCTCGGTGAGCGTCCGGGAGACGACGGCCTTCTCCACCGCGTCGAGGTGGGCGGAGATGCCGGTGGTGTCGCCGGCCTGCTGCGGCCAGAAGCCGCGCATCTCCTCGAAGGTGCGCCGGCCGACGAGGAAGACCGACTGCCCGGCCATGTGCTCGCGGACGACGTCGAGCTGGTCGGGGGTGTCGGCGCCGTCGTCCTGCGGGACGAACCAGCCGCCGGTGGCGTCGACGACGCCGTCGAGGGTGCTGTTCTGCGTGATCACGAGCCGGCCCACGGGCCCTCCCTGTCGGTCGGGGTCTCGCGAGGGGTGACCGGCCCGGCGGCGCGGACTCATCGGTCCTACCGTCGCGGCATGCCACTCGAGGGGGAGTACGAGCCGAGCACGCAGGGCTGGGTGCGCGAGCAGGTGGAGCGCTACGAGGCCACCGGCGGCCGGGAGGCCAACACGCTGCGCGACACCGGGCTGCCCGTCGCGATCTTCACGACCCGGGGCGCGCGGACGGGCAAGGTGCGCAAGCAGCCGCTCATGCGCGTCGAGCACGACGGCGTGTACGCGATGGTCGGCTCGCAGGGCGGGGCGCCGCGGGACCCGGCCTGGGTGGCCAACCTGCGCGCGCACCCCGACCAGGTGACCGTGCAGGACGGCCCGGAGCCCTGGGACGGCGTGGCCCGCGAGATCAGCGGCGAGGAGCGGGCGCGGTGGTGGGAGCGCGCGGTGGCCGCGTACCCGCCCTACGCCGAGTACCAGGAGCGGACCGACCGCGTCATCCCCGTCTTCCTCGTCGAGCGGAGGCGCTGACGGCCGTTAGGCAAGGCTGTCCTAAGGTCCTCCTGGCGCCGGGTGGTCCGGCGCCGGGAGGAGGGCAGTGGTGCTCTGGGGACGGACCGGCCGTGGCCGGGGAGCCGGCGCGGTGCTGGCGGTGGCGGTGCTCAGCGGGTGCGGGTCGACGGAGGCGGGGGCCGGGAGCGAGGCCGAGGCGGCCCCGGCGGAGGACACCCGCACGGTCGAGCACGCGATGGGGGAGACCGAGATCGCCGGCGAGCCGGAGCGGGTCGTCGTCCTGGACACCGGTGAGCTCGACGCCACGCTGGCGCTCGGCGTGACGCCGGTCGGCGCGGTCCGCACCGACGTCAGCGACGAGCTGCCCGGGTTCGTGACCGCCGCCGGCGCCGACCCCGCCGACATCGCCGCCGTGGGCACCATCGCCGAGCCCGATCTGGAGGCGATCGCGGCGCTCGAGCCGGACCTGATCCTGTCCAACGCGGTGCGCCACGCCGACGTCTACGAGCAGCTGGCGGGGATCGCGCCCACCGTGTTCGCCGAGGCGATCGGCGAGAGCTGGCAGGAGAACCTGCTGCTGGCGGGGGAGGCGCTCGGCCGCGCCGAGGAGGCGCAGGAGCTCCTCGACGCCCACACCGCCCGGGCCGAGGAGGTCGGCGCGCGCTTCGGCGACCCGGCGGCCACCGAGGTCAGCGTCGCCCGCTTCCTCGACGGGACGCTGGTGCGCCTCTACGGCGAGGGGTCGTTCATCGGGTCGGTGCTGGCCGACGTCGGCTTCGCCCGGCCGCCGGTGCAGCGCACCGCCGAGACCTTCGTCGAGGTCTCGCCCGAGCAGGTGACCCAGGCCGACGGCGACCTGCTCTTCTACGGCGCCTACGGCGAGGAGGGGGCGACGGCGGCCGGGGAGATCACCGGCGGGCCGCTGTGGCAGTCGATCCCCGCGGTGGCGCAGGGGCGGTCGGTCGCCGTCGACGACGACCGCTGGTTCCTCGGCCTCGGCCCGCTCGGCGCCGGCCTGGTGCTCGACGACCTCGAGGAGCTGGCCGCCCGGCTCTGAGGGCGCTGGACGCGGCCCGCCCGGCACCGGGAGCATGCCGGGCACGACCACCGACCGGCTGCTGCGGGCCGCGCTGTACGTCAAGGGACTCGACGGCGCGGTGGAGCTGCTCGCCGGTGGAGCGCTGCTGGTCGTGGGTGCCCGCGAGCTCGGTGGGGTGACTCGCGCGGTCGTCGCCCACCACCTCCTCGGCAGCCCGGACGGCGCCCTGGCCGAGCGCTTCGCCGCCGGGGAGGCGCACCTCGTCGGCAGCGACCGGACCTTCGCCGTCGTCTACCTGGTCCTGCACGGGCTGGTGAAGCTCGGTCTCGTCGTCGCCCTGCTGCGGGAGGTGCTGCCCGCGTACCCGGTCGCGGTCGCCGTCCTCGGGGTGTTCTGCGCGTACGAGGCCCACGGGGCCGTGACCCGCGGCTCGTGGTCGCTCGGGGTCGCGGCCGTGCTCGACCTCGCGATCGTCGTGCTGGTGCTGCGGGAGTACCGGCGGCTCAGAAGCCGGCGACGGCGTGCGGGCGGTAGGGCGCCTCGAGCCGGGTGACCTCGTCGTCGGTGAGGTGCAGGTCGACGGCGGCGACGGCATCGTCGAGGTGCGCCGCCCTCGTGACGCCGACGATGGGCGCGGTGACCACCGGCTTGCTCAGCAGCCAGGCCAGCGCCACCTGCGCGCGGGGGACGCCCCGCTCGTCGGCCACGTCGGCCACCGCCTCGACGACCGCGCGGTCGCTGCGCTCGTCGTAGAGGCGGCTGCCGAACGCGTCGTTCTCCGAGCGGTGCGTCGTCTCGTCCCAGTCGCGGGTGAGCCGGCCGCGGGCCAGCGGGCTCCACGGCACCACGCCGATGCCCTGGTCGGCGCACAGCGGCAGCATCTCCCGCTCCTCCTCGCGGTTGAGCAGGTTGTAGTGGTCCTGCATCGACACGAAGCGGTGCCAGCCGTGCTCGCCGGCGGTGTGCAGCGCCTTGCTGAACTGCCAGGCCCACATGCTGCTCGCGCCCAGGTAGCGCACCTTGCCGGAGCGCACGGCCGAGTCCAGCGCCTCGAGGGTCTCCTCGATCGGCGTGTCCGGGTCCCAGCGGTGGATCTGGTAGAGGTCGACGTGGTCGACCTGCAGCCGCCGCAGGCTCGCCTCGAGCTCCCGCAGGACGGCCACCCGCGACAGCCCGCCGCCGTTGGGGCCCGGGCGCATCCGGCCGTGCACCTTGGTGGCCAGGACGACGTCGTCGCGGGTGGTGAACTCCCGGATCGCCCGCCCGGTGATCTCCTCGCTGGAGCCGGCGGAGTAGACGTTGGCGGTGTCGAGGAAGGTCACGCCGGCCTCGAGCGCCGTGCGGATCAGCGGCATCGCCTCGTCCTCGGGCAGGCTCCACGGCGTCATCCCGCGCCCCGGCTCGCCGAAGCTCATCATCCCCAGGCAGATCCGCGAGACCTCCAGGCCGGTCGCGCCCAGCCGCGTGTACTCCATGCGCCCACCCTGCTGCGGCGCCCGCCGCCCGGCCACCGCGGGCAGCGCGGCGCTCAGGGCAGTGCGGCGGCCCGTGCGGACACCTGCTCGGCGACGCCGTCGGGCAGCGTGGTGAACGGCTCGACGGTCACCGTCCGCCGCGCGCCGGTGCCGGTCCACCGCCAGGTGCCCACCGCGCACCCGCCGGTGACGACGGTGGGGCGGAAGACGCCGTTGCCGCCGGGCACGATCCGGTCGGCGTGCTCGGCCGGCACGGTGCAGCTGCGGTCGGCGTAGCCCAGGACGATCTCGTCGAAGCCGGGCAGCAGGTGCAGCCCCGCGGCCTCGGCGCGGCAGCCGGCCAGCCGGTCGGGCGTCTCCGGGTCCATGAGCATCTCGGTGCCGCCGACGTCGACCGCCGCCAGCCGGTCGCGCACCAGGGCGAGCCCGGCCCGCGCGTCGCGCACCGTCGTCCCCGCCCAGCGGACCAGGTCGGCGACGGTGGCCGGCCCGTGCCCGGTGAAGAAGCGCAGCGCCAGCTCGGCCAGCGCCTCCTCGCCGGCCAGCTGCCGGGGCCGCCGGATCCACTCGTCGAGCAGCACGAACGCCTGGTCGGTGCCCTCGGGCGGGCCGAGGACCAGCGTCCCGGTCTGCGCGAGGTACCAGAGCGTGTGGTAGCCCTTCTGGCCCGCGACGTCGCAGCCGCCGTCGGCCAGCGTGGCCAGCAGCTCCCGGCGGCCCAGCCGCCGGCCGCCGGAGAGGGCGGCCACCGCCGTCTCCCGCGAGCGCTCGAGGTCGGCCTCGGTCAGGCCGACGACCGCGCGCCGCTTGGCCGCGCCGGCCAGCGCGCGGGCGCCGAGCAGGTCGAGCATCCAGGGCAGGTCCTCGGCCGGCGTCAGGTGCAGCGTGCCGCGCATCGGCCACGAGCGGACGACGCTGCCGTCGGCCAGCGCCGCCTCGACGCCGGCCCGGGACCGGTCGGCGGTGCGCAGCGCCACCGACGTCAGCGCACCCGGCCAGTCCTGGCCCTGCACGGCCAGCAGCCCCCGGACGGCGGCCGCGGCGTCGGGGAACGGCGGCCCGGCGACCCGCTGGGCCACCAGCCGCAGCAGCGCGACCTCCTGCGGCGGGACCTGCGGCGTGGTCATGGAGCGACCCTGCCACGGCCCGCGGACGGGAGCGGGCCTCAGCGCACCAGGTGCAGGTAGACCACGTCCTCCGCGTCGGGCTCGGTGGTCAGCGCGGTGAACCCGGCGGCGGCCGCGGCGCGCAGGCTCGCGGTGTTGTCCGGCTCGATGCCGAGGACGAACTGCTCGACGTCGGCGGTCTCCGGCGCGGCGACCAGGGCCCGCAGCGTCGCCGCGCCGATCCCGCGGCCGCGGCGGGACGGCGCGACGACGTAGGCCGCGCCCATCGTCCGGCGGGGGTCGGTCGCCAGCACCCGCTCGGTCGCCGGGTCCCACACCGTCCAGCGGTCGTAGACGTCGCCGCCGACCTGGGCGACCACCACGCCGTCGTCGTCGAGCGCGACGAAGGTGCACGAGCGCAGCACCCGCCGGCCGCGGAACTCGTCGGTCCACACCGTGCTGCGCAGCGCGAACTCCCGCGCGGGCCAGTCGCGCCCGCCCAGCCGGCGCTGCGTCTCGGGGTCGTCGAACCACGGCAGCAGCCCGGGGAGGTGCTCCGGCTCGACGGGCGCCAGCCGGACCGTGCTCACCCGGACCAGCCTGGCCCGGCCGCGCACCGGCCGCACGGCAGGGCGGGCGCTGCCACACTGCCGCCCGTGCAGGCGGAGGACTGGGACGCGCGCTACGGCGAGCGGCAGCAGTGGTCGGGGGAGCCCAACGCGCTGGTGGCCGAGCTCGTGAGCGGCCTGCCGCCGGGCGAGGCGGTCGACGTGGCCGCGGGGGAGGGGCGGCACGCACTGTGGCTGGCCCGGCTGGGCTGGCGGGTGACCGCGGTCGACTTCTCCGCCACCGGCCTGGCCCGCGGACAGGCGCAGCCCGACGCCGACCGCGTCACCTGGGTCACCGCCGACGTCACCGGCTGGTCGGCCGACCCGGACTCGCTGGACCTCGTGCTGGTCGCCTACCTGCACCTGCCCGACCCGGCGATGACCGACCTGCTGCGGCGCGCCGTCGGGTGGCTGCGGCCCGGCGGGCGGTTCCTGCTGCTCGGCCACGACCTGGACAACCTGGCGCACGGGACCGGCGGCCCGCAGGACCCCGCGATCCTGCACAGCGCCGCCCGCCTGGCGCCGGTGGCCGCCCTGCTCGACGTCGACCGGCTCGGGCAGGTGCGCCGGGAGACCCCGGCCGGCACCGCCCTGGACACGCTGCTCTGGGGACGGCGGCCGGCTCCTCCCGTCGGTGCCGGCCGATAGCGTCGGCGGCGTGATGGGCATGGGCGGGGCCGGCGGGCCCGGGGCCGAGCGGCGACGGCGGCTGGTGGCCGCGGTGGTCGTCCTCGCGCTGGTGCTGGCCGCCGGCGCGACGGTGCTGTCCCTGGTGCTGCAGTGAGGAGGCCGCCGTGACCGACCCGGTCGAGGAGTGGTTCGCCGCCGCCGGCCCGCGCGCCGATGAGCTGCGCCGCGTCGACGCGCTGGTGCGCGAGGCCGCGCCCGGCCTCGACCGGCAGCTCGTCCCCGCCGGCTCCGGGCAGGTGCTCGGCTACGGGCTGATGCCCTACCGGCCGCGGTCGGCGAAGGAGACGACGCGGTGGCCGCTGGTCGCCCTCGCCGCGCAGAAGCGGCACCTGTCGCTCTACGTCTGCGCCGTCGTCGACGGGCAGTACCTGCCCGAGGCGCGCGCCGCGCGGCTGGGCACGGTGTCCTGCGGGAAGAGCTGCATCCGCTTCTCCTCCCTCGACCGCGTCGACACCGGTGAGCTCGCCGCACTGCTGCGCGACGCCGCGGCGGCCACCTCCGACCGGCGGAACGAGTTCTTCCCCGGCTGACCGCCGACGGGTGGACCTTGGTCCCTGGTGCCGGTGGGGTGGGAGCGCCACGCTGGTTCTGCCGGGTAACGAAACGGGAACGGACGAGAGGGCCCGCCTGCGCATGACCGCGATCCCCGAGTACGCCGCCGTCGCCGACACCTCCGTCGACGAGGCGGTGGCCCGACTCGTGGAGGAGTTCCGCCCGCGGCTGCGGCCCCAGGTGATCGGCACGGTCGTCGCCTCCTGCCGCCGCGACCTCAGCGGCGTCCCGGTCACCGCGCTGCCGGAGATGGTCGAGCGGCTGGCGCGCACCCGCCTGGAGTCGGTCGGCTGAATCCGCTTGCCCCGCCGCCGACGATGACCCGGTGGGCTACGTCGACGTGAGCGGGGTCCGGCACACGCTGCCGGACGGCCGGGTGCTGCTGGACGAGGTCTCCTTCCGCGTCGGCGAGGGCGCCCGGGCGGCACTGGTCGGGGAGAACGGCGCCGGGAAGACGACGCTGCTGCGGATCGTCGCCGGGGACCTCGTCCCCGAGGCCGGCGCCGTCGCCCGCAGCGGCGGTCTCGGCGTCATGCGGCAGTTCGTCGGCTCGGTGCGCGACGACACCACCGTGCAGCGCTTCCTCGTCGAGCTGTCCGCACCGGCCGTGCGCGCCGCGTGGGACGCCGTCGAGGCCGCCGAGCTCGCCCTCATGGAGACCGACGACGAGCCCGCGCAGCTGGCCTACGCCGACGCGCTGGCGCAGTGGGGCGACGCCGGCGGCTACGACGCCGAGGTCACGTGGGACACCGTGACCGTCGCGGCCCTGGGCGTGCCCTACGACCGGTGCAAGTACCGCGAGCTGTCGACCCTGTCGGGCGGCGAGCAGAAGCGCCTGGCGCTGGAGGCGCTGCTGCGCGGGCCCGAGGAGGTGCTGCTGCTCGACGAGCCGGACAACTACCTCGACGTCCCGGGCAAGCGCTGGCTGGAGGAGCGGCTGCTCGACACCCGCAAGACGGTGCTGTTCGTCAGCCACGACCGCGAGCTGCTCTCCCGCGTCGCCGACCGGGTGGTCACCGTCGAAGGCGGGACGGCGTGGGTGCACGGCGGCGGGTTCGCGAGCTACCCGGAGGCCCGCGCCGCGCGGCACGAGCGGATGGCGGAGCTGCGGCTGCGGTGGGACGAGGAGCACCAGCGGCTGGTCGACCTGGTGCGCACACTGCAGCAGCAGGCGGCCAACTCGCCGGACATGGCCTCGCGCTACCGGGCGATGCAGACGCGGCTGGCGAAGTTCGAGGCCGCCGGCCCGCCGCCGGACCGCCCGCCGGAGCAGAAGGTGGCCATGCGGCTGCGCGGCGGCCGCACCGGACAGCGCGCGGTCGTGGCCGAGCAGCTGGAGCTGACCGGGCTGATGCAGCCGTTCGACCTGGAGGTCTGGTACGGCGACCGGGTCGGCGTGCTGGGGGCGAACGGGGCGGGCAAGTCGCACTTCCTGCGGCTGCTGGCCGGGCAGGACGTCGCGCACACCGGCTCCTGGCGGCTCGGCGCCCGCGTCGTCCCCGGGTTCTTCGCCCAGACCCACGCCCACCCCGAGTGGCTCGACCGCACGCCGGTGGACCTGCTCTGGCACGGCGAGCCCGGGCGGCCGGGGGTCGACCGCGGCCGGGCCATGGCGGTGCTGCGCCGCTACGGGCTCACCGACTCCGCCGACCAGCCGTTCCGGACGATGTCGGGCGGGCAGCAGGCGCGCTTCCAGATCCTCGTGCTCGAGCTGTCCGGCGCCACGCTGCTGCTGCTCGACGAGCCCACCGACAACCTCGACGTGCTGTCGGCGGAGTCGCTGGAGGAGGCCCTCGCTGCCTTCGACGGCACGGTGCTCGCCGTCACCCACGACCGCTGGTTCGCCCGCTCCTTCGACCGGTTCCTCGTCTTCGGCGCCGACGGGCGGGTGTACGAGTCGGCCGAGCCGGTGTTCGACGAGGCCCGGGTCGCCCGGGCGCGGTGATGGCCCGTCAGGACGTCCTGACGGATGATGGGTCATGGACGTCGACGACCTCGAGCGCCGCTACACCCTCGCCGGCGCCGTCCGCCGCTACGACGAGCTGCGGGCCCGCGACTCGCTGGCCGACCCCGACGACCCCACCGGCCCGCGCCCGCTGAGCCGCGAGGAGGCCCTGGAGCTGCTCGCCCTCGGCGAGGTGATCGTCCGCCGCGCCGCCCAGGGCCGGCAGCTCACGGTGCGCACCGCCCGCACGACCGGGGCGTCCTGGGCGCAGATCGGCCGCGCGCTGGGCGCAACGCGCCAGTCGGCCTGGGAGGCGCACCGCCGCTGGATCGACGCCCAGGTCGACCACCCGGAGGGCTCGGGCGGGCTCACCCCGGAGGAGGCCGCCGAGGCCCGCGCCTGGCTGGCCAACGACGCCGACTAGCCTGCCGCCGGTCCGAGTCGATCATCGGGTCCTCGCCGCAGACGCGCGCGGACGCGCCGGTATGGGCGGCAACGAGCCGATGGTCAACGCCCGGTCCGCGGCCGGCCTCACCCGAAGGCGCGGCCCTCGCCGCGGTAGGTCGGGACGGCGCCGGTGAGCCGGTCACCGGCGAGGGTGTGCACGACGTCGACGTGCTCGCACACCTCACCGGCCTTGGCGTGGCGGAACCACACCCGGTCGCCGACCGCCAGGCCCCGGGCGCCGGGACCGCGCAGCGGCGTCTGCACCTCCCCGGCGCCCTCGGTGCCGAGCAGCCGCAGCCCCGCCGGGTGTACCGGCCGCGGGGAGCGGTCGGGGCCGGGCGGGCCGGAGGCGATCCAGCCGCCCGCCGCCACGGTGACGATGCCGGGGGCCGGGCGCCGGGTGACCGCCAGCGCGAACAGCAGCGCCGGCTCCCCGCGGACGGTGCGGTAGCCGTCGAACAGCGTGGGCCGGTACAGCCCCGACCCGGCGGCCAGCTCGGTCACCGCGGGGTCGGCCGCGGTGCGCTCGAGGCTGCCGGTGCCGCCGCCGTTGACGAACTCCAGCGGCGCCACCGCGGAGACGGCGGCCACCGCGGCGGCCCGCCGCCGGGCCAGCTCGCGCATCGACAGGGCCTGCACGCCGCGGACCGCGAGGGCCCGCAGCGGTCTGCCGGGCGGCGCGTCGGGCACCCCGGCCACCTGCGCCTCGTAGGCCATCAGGCCGGCCAGCCTGAACCCGGGCCGGTCGTGCACGGCCCGCGCCAGCGCCGCCGCACCGGCCGGGTCGTGCACCGGCGACCGGCGCACGCCGAGGTGCACCCGCCCGCCCGCGGCGCGCAGCGAGGCGTCGAGGTCGAGGCAGACGCGCACCGGCGGCCGGCGGCCGGGGGCGGCCACGGCGTCGACGAGGTCGAGGTGGTCGGGGGAGTCGACCACCAGCGTCACCCGGGCGGCGAGCACCGGGTCGGCCACCAGGCGGCGCAGCGCCGACCGGTCGGCCGACGGGTAGCCGACGACGACGTCGTCGCTGACCGGGTCCTCGCCCCCCGCCAGCCACAGCGCCTCGGCCAGGGAGTACGCGAGCACGCCGGCGAAGCCCGGCCGGGCCAGCACCCGCCGCAGCACCGCGCGGCAGCGGACGGACTTGCTCGCCACCCGCACCGGCCGCCCGCCCGCCCGGCGCACCAGGTCGTCGGCGTTGGCGTCGAGCGCGTCGAGGTCGACGACGGCCAGCGGCGGGTCGAGGTCGGCGGTGGCGGCGTCGAGGCGGGCCCGGGCGGTCACGGTCGGGGAGCCTCCCGGGCGGCGGAGTCAGCGGCAAGGGTCCTCGACGGGCGGTGCCGGGCCCGACAGACTGCCGCGGACACCGGGAGGACGACGTGGCGGGCACCCTGCGCACGGGCACTCTGCGCACGGACACGTGGCGCAACTGGGCGGGCGACCAGCGGGCGGGCGGGCTGACCGTCCTCGCCCCGGCCGGCACGGAGGAGGTCGCCGCGCAGGTGCGGGCGGCCGCCGCCGCGGGCCGCCGGGTGACGGCGCTGGGCAGCGGCCACTCCTTCAGCGGCATCGGCCGGCCGGAGGACGTGGCGCTCACCCTCCGCCGGCACGCCGCGCTGCTCGACGTCGACGACGCCGGCCTGGTCACCGTGCAGGCCGGCATGCCCCTGCACCGGCTCAACGGGGAGCTCGCCGCCCGCGGCTGGGCGCTGACCAACCTCGGCGACATCGACCGGCAGACCGTCGCCGGCGCGGTGTCCACCGGCACGCACGGCACCGGGGCGCGCTTCGGCGGGCTGGCCACCCAGCTGCGGGCGCTGGAGCTCGTCACCGCCGACGGCGGCGTGCTGCGCTGCTCCCCGGACGAGCACCCCGAGGTCTTCTCCGCCGCCCGCGTCGGGCTCGGCGCGCTCGGCGTGCTGACCACCGTGGCCCTGCAGGCCGTGCCCGCCTTCGCGCTGCGGGCCGAGGAGGGCCCGGCGCGGCTGCCGGACCTGCTGGCCTCCTTCGAGGAGGTCGTGACCTCGACCGACCACGTCGAGTTCTACTGGTTCCCGCACACCGACCGGTGCCTGCTCAAGCGCAACACCCGGGTACCGCTGTCGGAGGTGGCGCCGCCGTCGCGGGCCCGGGCGCTGTGGGAGGACGAGGTGCTGGCCAACGCCGGGTTCGCCGCCGTCGTCGCGGCCGGCCGCCGGGTGCCGGTGCTCGTCCCGCCCCTGGCCGAGCTCTCGGCGCGCGCGTGGGGCACGCGGACCCACACCGACCTCAGCCACCGCGTGTTCGTCTCCCGCCGGCGGGTGCGGTTCAGGGAGATGGAGTACGCGGTCCCGCGGGGGGCCGCCCCCGCGGTGCTCGCGGAGCTGCGCCGGGCGGTCGACGCCGGGCCGTGGCGCGTCCCGTTCCCGGTCGAGGTGCGGGTCGCGGCCGCCGACGACGTCCCGCTGTCGACCGCGTGCGGGCGCGACACCGCCTACGTCGCCGTCCACGTGCCCGCGCGCAGCGATCCCGGCGGCTTCTTCGCGGCGTTCGAGGCGATCACCGGCGCCGCCGGCGGCCGGCCGCACTGGGGCAAGCAGCACGGCCTCGACGCCGCCGCGCTGGCCGCCCGCTACCCGCGGTTCGCCGAGTTCACCGCGCTGCGGGCCCGGCTCGACCCCGGCGGCGTCCTCGGCAACGCCCACCTCGACCGGGTGCTCGGCCCGGTCGGGGCGGGTGTGGCCGGGTGAGCGCTCAGAGGTCGACGTCGGGCTCCCCGGTGCCGCCGATCCGGTCGAGCTCCTCCAGCTCCACGGGCCCGAGCACCCGCGCCGCGGCCTGCAGGTTCTCCTCCAGGTGGGCCACCGACGCGGTGCCCGGGATCGGCAGGGTGTTGGGCGAGCGCGCCAGCAGCCAGGCCAGCGCCACCTGCATCGGCGTGGTCTCCAGCCGCCGGGCCACGGTCTCCAGCGCTGCGGACTGCAGCGGGGTGAAGCCGCCGAGCGGGAAGTAGGGCACGAAGGCGATGCCCTCGTGGGCCAGCGCGTCGACCAGCGGGTCGTCGTCGCGGTGCACGAGGTTGTAGTGGTTCTGCACGCACACCACCGGGGCGATCGCGCGGGCCTCGGCGAACTGCTGCGTCGTCACGTGCGAGACGCCGAGGTGGCGGACGAGGCCCTCCTGCTGCATCTGCGCCAGCGCCCCGAACGGCTCGGCCAGGGAGCGCTCGACCGGGGTGCCCTGGCCCGGCATCCGCAGGTTCACCACGTCGAGGACGTCGACGCCGAGGTGCTCGAGGTTGTCGTGCACCGCCGAGCGCAGCTCCTCGGGGGAGAGCGCCTCGGGCCAGCCGCCGTCGGGGGTCCGCCGCGCGCCGACCTTGGTGGCGATCGTCAGGTGCTCGGGGTAGGGGTGCAGCGCCTCGCGGATGATCTCGTTGGTGACGTGCGGGCCGTAGTAGTCGCTGGTGTCGACGTGGTCCACGCCGAGCTCCACGGCCCGGCGGAGCACGGCGACGGCGGCGTCGCGGTCCGCGGGCGGGCCCATGACGTGCGGCCCGGCCAGCTGCATGGCCCCGTAGCCCAGGCGGTGGACCGTGCGGTCCCCGAGCGTGAACTGTCCTGACCTCTCGGCGGTCGTCATGCCCGCCTCCTACCCGTGCGGGCGGGGGCCGACCGTCGGGTCGGGCCCTCGCTCAGGCCGCCGTGTCGCTCAGGCCGCGGTGTCCAGCCGGTCGCCGACCGCGCGACGCCACTGCGCGACGTCGGCGTCGACCCGCGCGCGTTCGCGCAGGTCGGCCCGCCGCACGAGCAGCGCCAGGCCGGTGCCGACGACGGCCAGCCCGGCGCCGACCCAGATCGGCGCGGTGTAGCCGAGGTCGAGGGAGAGGACCAGCGCGCCCAGCGCCGCACCGATCGCGTTGGCCACGTTGAACGCCGCCTGGTTGGCCGCCGACACCAGGGTCCCGCCGCGCACGCGGGCGGCCTCGATGACGCCGTTCTGCACCACCGGGCCCATCGCGAAGGCGACGGTGCCGAAGAGCACGAGCAGCACGACGGCGGCGGCCGGGGTGCCGGCGAGCAGGGCGAAGGCCGCGAGCAGGCCGGCGGTGGTCAGCAGCCCGACGGCGACGAAGGCGAACCCGAAGCGGTCGCCGAGCCGCCCGCCGGCCAGGGTGCCGACGGTGGTGCCCACGCCGAACAGCGCCAGCACCGGCGTCACCCAGCCCGACGACAGGCCGGCCAGCTCGGTGAGGATCGGGGTGACGTAGCTGTAGACGGCGAACAGCGCGGCGAACCCCAGCATGGTCAGCGCCAGGACCAGCCACACCTGCGCCCGGCGGAACGCGGCCAGCTCCGACCTCAGGTCACCGCGCTCGCCGGCGCCGGCCGGCAGCCAGGCCAGCAGGCCGGCGATGGTGACCAGCCCGACGACGGCGATGCCGCCGAGGACCAGCCGCCAGCTCAGCTGCTGGGCCACCAGCGTGCCGAGGGGGACGCCGACGACGTTGGCCAGCGTGAGGCCGGTGATCATCAGCGAGATCGCCTGGGTGGCCCGCTCGGGCGCGACCAGCCGGCGCGCGGCCACCGCGCCCACGCCGAAGAAGGAGCCGTGCGCCAGGGCGGTGAGCACCCGCGCGGCGACCAGCGTCTCGTAGGTGGGGGCCAGGGCCGACAGCGCGTTGCCGACGACGAAGACGACCATCAGCGCGACCAGCGTCTGCCGGGGCGGGAAGCGCACCCCGAGCGCGGTCAGCGTCGGGGCGCCGAGCACGACGCCGACCGCGTAGGCGGAGATGAGCAGGCCGACGGCCGACACCGAGACGCCGAGACCGTCGGCGATCTCGGGCAGCATGCCCATCACCACGAACTCGGTGGTGCCGATGCCGAAGGCGCCGATGGCGAGGGCGAGCAGACCGCGGGGCACGAGAGGGACTCCCAGGGGACGACGGCGGACGGGGCGAGGCGGACGTCGTCGTCCGGAGTGGTTGTCCTACCCAACCGCAAGGCGCCGGCCGCGCGGGACATGCCCCGCGCGGCCGGTGGTCCTGCTCACGCTCGGGGCTGCAGGAGCACCTTCACCGCGCCGTCCTTCTTCTCGCGGAAGTCGGCGTAGGCCTGCGGCGCCTGCTCCAGCGGGACCCGGTGGGTGGCGAAGTCGTCGACGCCGAGCGGGTCGCCGTCGACCAGCAGCGGCAGGATGTCGGGCACCCAGCGCCACACGTTGGCCTGGCCCATGCGCAGCTGGATCTGCTTGTCGAACATCTTCGACAGCGGCATCGGGTCGGTCGCCCCGCCGTAGACCCCGGACAGCGAGATGGTCCCGCCCCGCCGGACGGCCTCGATCGCCGTGTTCAGGGCGGCCAGCCGGTCGACGCCGGCGACCTTCATCACCGGCGCCATGATCGCGTCGGGGATGACCGCCGTGGCCTTCTGCGCGAGGGAGGCGAGCGGGGAGCCGTGCGCCTCCATGCCGACCGCGTCGATGACCGCGTCCGGCCCGCGGCCGTCGGTCAGGTCGCGGATCGCGCCGACGACGTCGTCCTGGTCGGTGGAGCGGATCACCTCGGTGCCGCGGGCGGTGGCCCGGGCCAGCCGCTCCGGGACGACGTCGGAGGCCACGACGCGCTGACCCAGGTGGGCGGCGATGCGGGTGCACATGTCGCCGATCGGGCCGAGGCCCAGCACCAGCAGCGTGCCCCCGGGCGGGGTCGCGGCGTACTGCACCGCCTGCCAGGAGGTGGGCAGCACGTCGGAGAGGTAGACGAAGCGGTCGTCGGACGGGCCGTCGGGGACCTTGATCGGCAGCGTGTTGCCGAAGGGCACCCGCAGGTACTCGGCCTGACCGCCGGGCACCTGCCCGTAGAGCTTGGTGTAGCCGAACAGCGAGGCACCGAAGCCCTGCTCGCGGTTCTGCGTGGTCTCGCACTGCGACTGCAGGCCCTGCGAGCACATCCAGCAGGTGTTGCAGGAGATGTTGAACGGAACGACGACGCGGTCACCGGGCCTGACGGCGGTCACCGCGGAGCCGACCTCGCGCACGATCCCCATCGGCTCGTGCCCCATGACGTCGCCGGTGGACATGAACGGCGCCATCACCTCGATCAGGTGCAGGTCCGACCCGCAGATGCCGCTGGAGGTGATCTCGACGATGACGTCGGTGTCCTCCTGCAGCGTCGGGTCCGGGACGGTGTCGACCTGGACGTGGGCACGTCCGTGCCAGGTGACTGCGCGCATGAGTGGGCTCCTCGGGTCCTCGTCAAGGGGGTCTGTTCCGGGCTCCTGCCCCACGTGAGCCTCGTCGCGCCTGGTCAGCCCAGGTGCGCGGCGCGTCGGTGACGCTCCGTCAGTGGAGATGACCGGTGCGTGGAGAGACGTCCGTGTCATCCCGTGCTGGACGCCACACCAACCGGCTTCTGTACCCCCGTCGTCAGATCACGAAAACGTCACGGCGTGTTTACATGGGCCCCGCCCGCTCCCCCGGGCACCGCACGACGTCCCTGTCCCCGACGGAAGTCAGGTGCATGACCGAGCTCCACCACGACCGCCTCCTCGACGGAGGGACGGACCCGCGACCGACCGCGGCCGGAACCCTCCGCACGGCTCCGGCGGCGTCGCCCTCCCGGCGGCGCCCCTGGCCCGGGAAGGCCCGGCGCACGACCCCGCAGGGACGTCAGGGGGAGACGTCCTCGGCCGCGGAGTCCACGCCGACCCGGAACGCCGGCGGCCTCGAGGTCCGGGCCGTCGTCCTCACCGGCAACACCGTCGTCGACCCCCCGGGGGACGACCGGGCCGCCGCGCCCGCCGACGTCGTCGAGGAGGTCCTCGCCGCCGAGCCGGTGACCGCCGTGGCCGACGCCGCCGAGCTGGTCGAGGCCGCCGACGCCCAGGCGCTGGCCGTCGTCGCCGGGCCCGCCGCGGAGGTCCGGCCCGGCGACGGGCCCGTCGCCTCCTCCCCTCGGCGCTCCCGGTTCCGGGTGCCGCGCCGCCGCCCGGCCTTCTACCTCGCCGCCGCGCTCGTCGGCGCCCTGGCCGTCGGCAGCACCTCCGCCGGCGACGGCGTGGCCCGGGCCCACGGCACCGAGCCGGTGAGCTCCTCGGTCAGCGTGGCCGAGGAGCTCGGCCTCGACCGCGAGGACCTGGCCGCCGACGCCGCCGCGCAGGCCGACGCCGCCGCGCTCGGCGAGGTGACCGCCAGCCGCAACGCCCGCGAGGCCGAGGCCGCCGCGGCTGCCCAGGCCCAGGCCGAGGCCGACCGGGTCGCCGCCGAGGCGGCCGCCGCCGCGGCCGCGGAGGCAGCCCGGCCGAAGGCCGTCCTGCCGGTGGCCGGCGGCCGGCTCACCAGCACCTTCGGCGCCCGCTGGGGCACCCTGCACGCCGGCATCGACCTCGCCGCCCCCATGCTCACCCCCGAGTACGCCGCCGCCGACGGCGTCGTCCTCGAGGCGGGCCCGGCCAGCGGGTACGGCAACGCCGTCTACATCCAGCACGACAACGGCGACGTCACCGTCTACGGGCACATGGAGGAGATCCTCGTGCAGCCCGGCCAGGTGGTCCGCGCCGGCGACACCATCGCCCTGCTGGGCAACCGCGGTCAGTCGACCGGACCGCACCTGCACTTCGAGGTGCACGTCGGCGGCATCGACGGGCAGAAGATCGACCCGATCCCGTGGCTGCAGGAGCGCGGCGTCAGCGTCTCGTAGCCGCGACCCCGTCCCGGCGCGCCCCCTCCCGGCAGGTCCGGGCAGGGGGCGGCGCCGTCCGGGGACACTGCGAGGGGACGTCGAGGGGAGGTGGCGCGGGTGGGAGCCGGGCACCGGCACGACCACGGCACTGCCGCCGGCGCCTCCCGCGGCCGGCTCGCGGCGGTCCTCGTGCTCACCCTCGCGGTGCTCGCGGCCGAGGTCGTCGGGGCCCTGGTCTCGGGTTCGCTGGCGCTGCTGGCCGACGCCGGCCACATGGCCACCGACGCCCTCGGGATCGGCCTGGCCCTCGGCGCGGTGACGCTCGCCCAGCGCCCGGCCCGCGGCCGGCGCACCTTCGGCTGGCAGCGGGTGGAGATCCTCGCCGCCGTCGCCAACGGGCTGCTGCTGGCCGGGGTCGCGGTGGTGGTGGTCGTCGAGGCCGTCCGCCGCATCGGCGACCCGCCGGAGATCGACCCCGCGGTGGTGCTCGCGGTCGCCGCCGCGGGGCTGCTGGCCAACCTCGCCGGGCTGGCCCTGCTGCACCGGCGCCGCGGGTCGCTGGCCGTGCGCGGCGCCCACCTGGAACTGCTCGGGGACGCGCTCGGCTCGGTCGCGGTCCTGCTCGCCGGCGCCGTCGTCGCCCTCACCGGGTGGACGCCGGCCGACACCGTCGCCGCGCTGCTGGTCGCCGCCCTGGTGCTGCCGCGCGCCTGGACCCTGCTGCGCGAGTCCCTCGACGTCCTGCTCGAGGCCGCCCCGCGCGACGTCGACCTCGACCGGGTCCGCGCCCACATCCTCCGGGTGGACGGGGTCGTCGGGGTGCACGACCTGCACGCCTGGACGATCACCTCGGGCCTGCCGGTGCTGTCGGCGCACGTCGTCGTCACCGACGAGGCGCTGGCCGCCGGCCACGGCGGGCGGGTGCTCGACGCGCTGTCGGGGTGCCTGGGCGACCACTTCGACGTCGCCCACTGCACCTTCCAGATCGAGGCCGAGGCGCACGCCGGGCACGAGGCCCCCGTCCACGATTGACGGAGGACCCCCTCGCCCCCCACCGCTCGCAGGCTCGCGGCGGGCCCCTGCGACGGGGCCGCACCCCCGGGGGCCGTGGTGGGACAGTGGGGAGCGACCGCGGAGGACCGGAGGTACAGGTGGAGCACGGGCACCACTCGGGCATGTGGGTGCCCGGCGAACCACCCACGTGGGGACGGCTGTTCCTGCCGCACCTCGACGCGTGGTCGGTGCTGCCGGTGCTCGCCCTGCTCGGCCTGGTCGCCTACCTCGTCGGCGTGGTCCGGCTGCGCCGCTCGGGCGTGACCTGGCCGTGGTGGCGCACGGCGTCGTGGGCGGCGGGGTGCCTGTCGCTGTTCGCCGTAACCGGGACCTGGCTCAACGGCTACGGCATGGTGCTGTTCAGCGTGCACATGGCGCAGCACATGGTGCTGTCGATGGTGGCGCCGCTGCTGCTGCTGCTCGGCCGCCCGGTGACCCTCGCGCTGCGGGCGCTGCCGCGGGGGAGGGGAGTGGCCGGGGTGCCGCGGGCGCTGCTGCTCGACGCCCTGCACAGCCGGGTGGCCCGCTTCCTCTCCCACCCGCTGTTCACGCTGCCGCTGTTCCTGGTGAGCCTCTACGGCGTCTACTTCACGCCCGTCTTCGACGCCCTCATGGGTGACCCGCTCGGGCACCAGTTCATGCTCGCCCACTTCACCGTGACCGGGCTGCTGTTCTTCGGGCCGATCCTGGCCCAGGACCCGTGGCCCCGACAGGTCGGTCACGCCGGCCGGATGCTCGAGCTGCTGATCCCGATGCCGCTGCACGCCTTCTTCGGCGTCGCGATCATGATGTCGTCGTCGCTGGTGGTGCGGACCTTCGTCGACCCGCCGGCCGGCTGGGGCGTCGACCCGCTCACCGACCAGAACACCGCCGGCAGCATCGCCTGGTCCTTCGGCGAGCTGCCGACGGTCCTCGTCCTGGTGGTCGTGCTGGCGAGCTGGATGCGCTCGGAGGAGCGTCGCGGCCGCCGGATCGACCGGGTCGCCGCCCGCACCGACGACGCCGAGCTCGAGGCCTACAACGCCCGGCTGCGGGCCATGGCCGCCCGCAGGTGACCGGCTGGAACGGCCCCGCTGCAGGGGCCCGCGCCGAGCGTGCGAGGCGTGGGCAGCAGCGGGGTCCTTCGTCTACCCGACGTGGACGACGCCGTCGCCGGTGGGGACGTCGTCCTTGGTCGCCTTGATCAGCAGCCCGGCCACGATCGAGCCGGCGACCAGCAGGGCCGCCGCCCAGGTGAACGCCGTCGTGTAGCCCTCCACCTGGCCCTGCAGGCCCACGGTCGGGTCCTGCGGGTTCGCACCCGAGGACAGCGCGTCCGCGGTGTAGGCGCTGATGGCGCCGACCGACAGCGAGGCGAGGACCGCGGTGCCGATCGAGGCGCCCACCTGCTGGGTGGCGTTGAGCACCGCGCTGGCGGCGCCGGCGTCCTGCTCCCCGGCGCCCACGAGCGCCAGGTTGGACAGCGGCACGAACGTGAAGCCCAGGCCCAGGCCCAGCAGCAGCTGACCGGGGAAGGGCAGGGTCCAGAAGCTGGTGCCGAGGCCGACGAACGACAGGGTGAACAGGCCCGCCGCGGCCAGCAGCCCGCCGACCACCATGAGCGGCTTGGGCCCGAGCCGCGGGGTGAGCGCGCTGGCCGCGCCGGCCGAGACGAAGACGCCGAGGGTGGTGGGCAGCGAGGCCAGCCCCGCCCGCACCGGCGTGTACCCGAGCACCTGCTGGAAGTAGAGGCTGAGGAAGAAGAACGCCCCGATCAGCCCGGCGCCGACCAGCGTGGAGGTCAGGTAGGCGCCGCCGCGGTTGCGGTCGAGGACGATGCGCATCGGCAGCAGCGGGTTGCGGGTGCGCAGCTCCAGCAGCACGAACAGCGCCACCAGCACCAGGCCGGCGACGATGAACACCCACGCCGGCCCGTCGGTCCAGCCGCTCTCGGGGGTGAGCAGCGTGGTGCTGCCCTGCGCCGCCGCCTGGGCGTTGGCGGCCGCGGTCTCGGCGGCGTTGGTCTGGGACGCCTCGGCGACCCGGGTGAACCCGTACACGATCGACGCGAGGCCCAGGGTCACCAGCACGGCGCCGGGGATGTCGTACCGCGTGTCCCCGGGTGCCTTGCTCTCCGGGACGATCGGGATGGCCAGCGCGATGGCCAGCAGGGCGACCGGCAGGTTGACCCAGAAGCACCAGCGCCAGTCGGCGTACTCGGTCAGCACCCCGCCGAGCAGCAGCCCGACCGCCGACCCGCCACCGGCGATCGCGCCGTAGACGCCGAAGGCCTTGGCCCGCTCCCTCGGGTCGGTGAACAGCACGGTGAGCAGGGCCAGCGAGGCCGGCGCCAGCAGGGCGCCGAAGACCCCCTGCAGCGCCCGGGCGCCGAAGAGCATCGCCTCGTTCTGTGCGAGGCCACCCACCGCCGAGGCGACGGCGAACCCGGCCGCGCCCACGAGGTAGGTGCGCTTGCGGCCCCAGAAGTCGGCGATGCGGCCGCCGAGGAGCAGGAAGCCGCCGAAGGTCAGGGTGTAGGCGGTGACGATCCACTGCTGGGTCGCCGCGCTGATGTCCAGCCCGCCCTCGGAGGCGGGCGCGGACACGGCGGGCAGCGCGATGTTGACGATCGTCGCGTCGAGGATGACCAGCAGGACGGTCATCGCGATGACGCCGAGGGCCAGCCAGCGCTTCTCGTAGGGCTCCGCGGCCGGGGTGTCCGCGGACGTGGACGACGGGTGGCTCATGTGGGTCCTCGGGGACTCGTACGGGGGTGGACCGGGTCATCGGCCGTACGCAACGTAGTGCCCTGCGACGATGGTCCGGTGCCCCTCTCGCTGGTGGTGACGTCCGACACGCACCTGCCCAAGCGTGCACGTGACCTGCCCCACTCCCTCTGGGACGCCGTCGACGCCGCGGACCTCGTCGTGCACGCCGGCGACTGGGTCGACGTCGCCCTCCTGGACCTGCTGGAGGCCCGCTCGCGCCGGCTGCTCGCCGTCCACGGCAACAACGACCACGGCCCGCTGCGCGAGCGGCTGCCCGAGGTCGCGCGGGCCGAGGTGGAGGGTCTGCGGATCGCCGTCGTGCACGAGACCGGCGACGCCAAGGGCCGCGAGCGCCGGTGCGCCGCCCGCTTCCCCGACACCGACGTGCTGTTCTTCGGCCACAGCCACATCCCGTGGGACAGCACCACCGGCACCGGCCTGCGGCTGCTCAACCCCGGGTCGCCCACCGACCGCCGCCGCCAGCCCCACGGCACCTTCCTCACCGCCGTCGCCGACCGCGGCGCGCTCACCGCGGTGACGTTCCACCCCGTCCCCCGGTGACCCGGTGAGCCGGCGACCCTGGCCACCGGGCGCCGTCGCGCTGCTGGCCTGCCCGGTGTGCGGCGCGCCGCTGTCGGCCCTGCCCGGCGACGCCGGCCTGCGCTGCCCGGCCGGGCACTCCTTCGACCGGGCGCGGCAGGGTCACGTCACGCTGCTGCCACCGGGCCGCACGCCGCCCTCGGGCGACAGCGCGCAGATGGTCGCCGACCGGGCCGAGGTGCTGGCGGCCGGCACGTACGCCGGACTGACGAGCGTGCTGGCCGACGTCGTCGCCGCGGGGGGAGACCCGGCCCGGTCCGTGCTCGACCTCGGCGGCGGCACCGGGCACCACCTCGCCGGGGCGCTCGAGCGGCTGCCCGGTGCCGTGGGCGTCGTGCTCGACTCCTCCCGCTACGCCGCACGCCGTGCCGCCGGCGCCTCGCCGCGCGCGCTGGCCGTCGTCGCCGACACGTGGGCGCGGCTGCCCGTGCGCGACGGCGTCGTCGACCGGGTGCTGGTCGTGTTCGCCCCGCGCAACGGGGCCGAGACCGCCCGGGTGCTGCGCCCCGGCGGTCGCCTGGTGGTGGCGACGCCGGCCCCGGACCACCTCGCCGAGCTCGTCGGGCCGCTGGGGCTGCTCCGGGTCGACCCGGACAAGGCCGCCCGGCTGGCCGGCTCGCTGGAGCCGCACCTGCGTCCGGCGGGAGCGGTGGCGCACCGGGAGCACCTCGAGCTCGACCACCGGGCCGTCGCCGCGGTGGTGGGGATGGGGCCGCACGCCCGGCACCTGGCGCCCGCGCGGCTGGCCGCGGCGGTGGCCGGCCTGCCCCCGCGGGTGCGGGTCACCCTCGCCGTCGACGTCACCACCTGGACCGGCTGACCCCGCGGACGCACGGAGGGGCCCGGCCGGGACGGCCGGACCCCTCCGGGAGGACTCACCACAGGGCCTCGCGGGAGGCCCGAAGGTCACACGCGGGTGCCGCGGGCGCGTCCCCGCGTGGCGAACACGTAGACCAGCAGCACCACGATGGCGCCGATGATCGAGCCGATGATCCCCGAGGTCCCGAGCTCGAAGCGCCCCTCGAAGATGAGGCTGCCGAGCAGGTTGCCGACGAGCGAGCCGATGATGCCGAGCACGATCGTCATGCCGACGCTCATGGACTGCTTGCCGGGGACGACGGCGCGGGCGATGAAGCCGGCGATCGCGCCGACCACGATCAGGACGATGATGTTCCAGAGAATGTCCACGGTGGACCTCCCGAGGGGGCGGCCGAGGTGGCCGGGGTCCTGGGATCTCCAGGACCAGACGCTCCTGTTCCCCCGCTGACCTGCGCGGAAACCCGGATTGATCATGACGGCTCGGTAACGGTCCCCACACCGGGCCGGGGGGACCGGCGCGCCCGCCCGGTCGGCCCCGACGGGTCGGCCACGCACGGTCTAAGCTGCGGCCGTGACGATCGCGCCTGCACCGATCGTGAGCCGGCCGAGCCCGGCTCGCGAGGTCCAGCGGGGTGCGCGGCTCTCGAACCTGCTGCGGACCACGGACCACAAGACCATCGGCCTGATGTACATGGCCACCGCCTTCGCCTGGTTCATCGTGGGTGGCTTCATGGCCATGCTGATCCGCGGTGAGCTGGGCCAGCCCGGCCTGCAGTTCCTCTCGCCGGAGCAGTACAACCAGCTGGTCACGATGCACGGCACGATCATGCTGCTGATGTTCGCGACGCCGTTGTTCTTCGCGTTCTCGAACCTCATCATGCCGCTGCAGATCGGTGCGCCCGACGTCGCCTTCCCGCGGCTCAACGCGTTCTCGTTCTGGCTGTTCTTCTTCGGCAGCATCATCGTCGTCTCGGGCTTCCTGACCCCCGGCGGCGCCGCCGACTTCGGCTGGTACGCCTACGCCCCGCTCTCCGACGTCGTGCACACCCCCGGCGCCGGCGTGAACATGTGGTTCACGGGTCTGGCGGTCAGCGGTCTGGGCACCATCCTCGGCGCGGTCAACTTCACCGCCACGATCGTCTGCCTGCGGGCGCCGGGCATGACCCTGTTCCGGATGCCGATCTTCACCTGGAACACGCTGGTCACCAGCCTGCTGGTGCTGCTGGCCTTCCCGATCCTCACCGCCGCGCTGCTCGGCATGCTGGCCGACCGCAACCTCGGCGCCCTCGTCTTCTCCGACGAGAACGGCGGCCCGATGCTGTGGCAGCACCTGTTCTGGTTCTTCGGCCACCCCGAGGTCTACATCATCGCGCTGCCGTTCTTCGGCATCATCACCGAGATCATCCCGGTGTTCTCGCGCAAGCCGCTGTTCGGCTACAAGGGCATGGTCGGCGCGACGCTGCTCATCGGTGGCCTGTCGCTGACGGTGTGGGCCCACCACATGTACGCCACCGGCGCGGTCCTGCTGCCGTTCTTCGCCTTCCTGACGTACCTGATCGCCGTTCCCACCGGCATCAAGTTCTTCAACTGGATCGGCACCATGTGGCGCGGCCAGCTGACCTTCGAGACGCCGATGCTGTTCTCGATCGGCTTCCTGGTGACCTTCCTCCTCGGCGGGCTCACCGGCGTCCTCCTGGCCAGCCCGCCGCTGGACTGGCACGTCAACGACAGCTACTTCGTCGTCGCCCACTTCCACTACGTCGTCTTCGGCACCGTGGTGTTCGCCGCCTACGCCGGCATCTACTTCTGGTTCCCCAAGATGAGCGGCCGGATGATGGACGAGCGGCTGGGCAAGCTGCACTTCTGGCTGGTCTTCATCGGCTTCCACACGACGTTCCTGGTCCAGCACTGGCTGGGCACCGAGGGCATGCCGCGCCGGTACGTCGACTACCTGCCCACCGACGGGTTCACGACCCTGCACGTGATCTCCACGATCGGGTCGTTCATCCTGGGTGCCTCGACCATCCCGTGGCTCTACAACGTGGTGAAGTCGTGGAAGTACGGCCGGCTCGCGCTGCGCGACGACCCGTGGGGCCACGGCAACTCGCTGGAGTGGGCCACCTCCTCGCCGCCGCCGCGGCACAACTTCACCGAGATCCCGAAGATCCGGTCGGAGCGCCCGGCGTTCGAGGCGCACTACCCGCACCTGATCGAGCGACTGCAGCGCGAGGCGCACGTGGGCAAGCGCCACGAGCCCTACGGCGGGGTCAGCGAGCTGGCCGGCGGCACCGGCGCCCGGCAGGGCCCGAACGACCCCGACCCCTTCTAGAAGGACCACCCTTCCCCCACGCCTCACAGGCTCGGCGCGGGACCCTGAAGGGCGGCCGTTCCAGATCGTCACCAGACGCCCCGTCGGCTCCGGCCGGCGGGGCGTCGCCGCGTCCCGGGCGGTCGTCGCGCCCCCCCACCGGCTGCCGGGACGGGCCTGCCGGTGCGGCACGATGGCCGCCGTGCCGCTCGACCCCGCACCCCGCGTCCGACCGCAGTCCGCCGAGGAGGGGCCCCGCGCGCTGCTCACGGTCACCGGTGCCGACCGGCCGGGGGTGACCGCCCGGCTGTTCGGCGCGCTGGCCGAGGGCGGTGCCGGCGTCGCGCCCGTGGAGGTGGTCGACGTCGAACAGGTCGTGGTGCACGGGCACCTGGTCCTCGGCGTCGTCGTCGGGGCGCTGCCGGCCGACGGGCCGGTCGACGAGGAGGACTTCCTCACCGGGCTGGGGCGGCTGGCCGCCGACGTCGCGGCGGCCACCGGGGTGCAGGTGGCGGTGGAGTCGGCGTCAGACCGGGGCCCCGACGGCGCCCGCCCGGGCCGGCCGCACCACGTCATCCTGCTCGGCCGGCGGGTGCCCCCGGGCGCGGTCGCGGGCGCGGCCACCGCCATCGCCGGGGCCGGGGGCAACATCGACGCGATCCGGCGGCTCTCCGACCACCCGGTCACGGCCCTGGAGCTGACCGTCTCCGGCGCCGAGGCGACCGAGCTGCGCACCGCGCTGGCCGTCGTCGCCAGCACCACGGGCGCCGACATCGCCGTCGAGCAGGTGGGGCTGGCCCGCCGCAGCAAGCGGCTGATCGTCCTCGACGTCGACTCCACCCTGGTACGCGGCGAGGTCATCGACGAGCTGGCCGCCCGCGCCGGCCGGGCCGCCGAGGTCGCCCGCATCACCGCCGCGGCGATGAACGGCGAGCTGGACTTCGCCGAGTCGCTGCGCGCGCGGGTGGCCACCCTCGCCGGACTGCCGGTGGAGGTCCTCGACGAGGTCCGCGAGCACCTGGAGCTCACCCCCGGGGCGCGCACGCTGATCCGGACGCTGCAGCGGCTGGGCTTCCGCTGCGGGATCGTCAGCGGCGGGTTCACGCAGATCACCGACCCTCTCGCGCGGTCCCTCGGGCTGGACTTCGCCGCGGCCAACACCCTCGAGGTGGCCGACGGGAAGCTGACCGGCGGGCTGGTCGGCGAGATCGTCGACCGCGCCGGCAAGGCCCGGGCGCTGGCGCGCTTCGCCGCCGAGCACGGGATCCCGCTGGACCAGACGGTCGCCGTCGGCGACGGCGCCAACGACCTCGACATGCTCAACGCCGCGGGGCTGGGCATCGCGTTCAACGCCAAGCCGGTCGTGCGCGAGCAGGCCCACGCCGCGCTGAACCAGCCCTACCTCGACGCCGTCCTGCAGGTCCTCGGCTTCACCCGCGACGAGGTCCTCGACGCCCTGTGATCTGTCGGCCCACCGGCCTGCGCACGCTCACCTCCCTGGGCCGAGGGAGGTGCCTTTGTAGCGCTGATGGCTGCCGTGGACGGCGCCCGCCAGCTCGACGCCGGCCGTGCGGAGCTCCTCGAGGGCGGCGTCGGTGGAGGCCTGCGCCACCCCGGCGGTCAGGTGCAGCAGCACCCGCGTGGCGAAGCCCTCGGAGACGGCGTCCAGGGCGGTGGCGCGCACGCAGTGGTCGGTGGCGATCCCGGCGACGTCCACGGCCTCCACGCCGCGCTCGTGCAACCAGTCGGCCAGCGGCACGCCGTCGGCGCGTCCCTCGAAGCCGGAGTAGGCCGCGGCGTACTCGCCCTTGTCGAACACCGCCTCCAGCCGCGACCGGTCCAGCGCCGGGTGCAGCTGCGCCCCCTCGGTGCCGGCCACGCAGTGCGCCGGCCACGTGTCCAGGTAGTCCGGCTCGTCGGCGAAGTGGCCGCCGGGGTCGACGTGGTGGTCACGGGTGGCGACGACGTGGGCGTAGGTGGCCTCCCGCAGGTGCTCGGTGATCGCGGCGGCCACCGCCGAGCACCCCTCGACGGCGAGGCTGCCGCCCTCGCAGAAGTCGTTCTGCACGTCGACCACCAGCAGCGCACGCCTCACCGCGGACCCCCCGTTCACGAGCTCACCGTCTCCAGCACAGGTTCCCCGCGGGAGAGCGCCCATGCCTCCGGCGGCAAGGCCTCCCGGACCCGCCGGTGGTGCTCGGCGGCCGCCGACAGCGCCTCGGCCGGCGACGACGGCGCCACCACCTCGCCGCCGCGCACCAGGGGGACGAGCAGCTGCCGGTCGCCGTCGCGCGACTCGACCGGCCCGCTGGTGACCACCTCGGCGGTCGCCGTGCCGTCGGGGTCGTGCCGGCGGACGGCGGACTTCCGCCCGCCGGTGGAGTTCTTGCCCTCCGAGCGCTTGGCCACCGGCACCCCGTCGCGCTCGACCAGCTTGTAGACCATCCCCGCCGTCGGCGCGCCCGACCCGGTCACCAGCGAGGTGCCCACGCCGTACCCGTCGACCGGGGCGGCCATCAGGCCGGAGATCGCGAACTCGTCGAGGTCGCTGGTCACGATGATCCGCGTCCCGGTCGCGCCCAGCTCGTCGAGCTGGCGCCGCGCGGCGGTGGCCAGCGTCGGCAGGTCGCCGGAGTCCAGCCGGATGGCGCCCAGCCCGGGCCCGGCCACCTCGACGGCGGTGGCGATGCCCTTGGCGACGTCGTAGGTGTCCACCAGCAGCGTGGTGCCCACGCCCAGCGTGTCGACCTGCGCGCGGAAGGCCGCGGCCTCGTCGTCGTGCAGCAGCGTGAAGGCGTGCGCGCTGGTGCCCGTCGTCGGCACGCCGTACCGCCGGCCGGCCTCCAGGTTGGAGGTGGAGACGAAGCCGACCAGGTGGGCGGCCCGCGCCGCGGCGACGGCGGCCTGCTCGTGGGTGCGCCGCGAGCCCATCTCGATGCACGGCCGCTCGCAGGCGGCGGCCACCATGCGCGCGGCCGCCGACGCGATCGCGCTGTCGTGGTTGAGCACCGAGAGCACCAGCGTCTCGAGCAGCACCCCCTCGGCGAACGGCGCGCGCACCGTCAGCACCGGTGAGCCGGGGAAGAACAGCTCGCCCTCGGCGTAGCCGTCGACGTCGCCGGAGAAGCGGAAGTCGGCCAGCCAGTCCAGCAGCCGGGCGTCGGTCAGCCCCTGCTCCCGCAGGGTGGCGAGCTCGCCGTCGCCGAACCGGAAGCGGGGCAGCAGCTCCAGCAGCCGTCCGGTGCCGGCGACGACGCCGTAGCGGCGGCCGTGCGGCAGCCGCCGGGCGAAGACCTCGAACGCGCAGTCGCGGGAGGCGGTCCCGTCGGCCAGGGCGGCGGCGACCATGGTGAGCTCGTACCGGTCGGTGAACAGCGCGGGGCCCGTCGGCATGGCACGGGAGCCTAGGTCGGTCGCGGCGCCCGCACCGGGGGAGGCGGGGCAGCGGCCGTCCTATGGTGGTCCCGTGGCCGGACCACTCGCCCCGAGCCGGACGACCGACCCCACGGTCGAGGAGGTCGAGGACCTCGACCGCCCGTGGGTGACCATCGTCTGGAACGACCCCGTGAACCTCATGACCTACGTGACCCACGTGCTGCGCGAGCTGTTCGGGTACGACGAGCCCACGGCGACCACCCTCATGCTGCAGGTGCACAACGACGGCAAGGCCGTGGTCAGCTCCGGCCCCCGGGAGCGGATGGAGCACGACACCAGCCGGCTGCACGCCTACGGCCTGTGGGCCACCTACCAGCAGGACGCATGAGACCGTTCCGCAGGAAGGGGCAGGACGTCGTCGCGCGGCTGGAGCCGGCCGAGTCCGGCGTCCTGGGGCTGCTGCTCGACCAGCTCGAGCAGCTGCTGACCGCCGACCCCGACGACGTCGACGGCGACCCGGTGATGGCCCGGCTGCTGCCGGCCGGGCACCGCAGCGACCCCGAGCTGGCCGCGGACTACCGCGGGCTGACCGAGACCGCGCTGCGCAGCGGCAAGACCGACGACCTGGCCGCCGTCCGCGCCACCCTGCCCGACGGCGGCGGGGAGGTGCGGCTGGACCCGGAGCAGGCCGGTGCCTGGCTGCGCACCACCAACGACCTGCGGCTGGCGCTGGGGGAGCGGATCGGCGTCACCGAGGAGACCGAGCCGCCGGAGGACCCGGTCGGCGACGAGGGGCAGCAGCTGGCCGTCTACTACTGGCTCACCGCGTTGCAGGGGTCGCTCGTCGACGCGGTCGCCGCCGCGCGCGACGCCCGAAGGTGAGCAGCACCAGCGTCGCCAGCAGCAGGTCGAGCAGGAAGAACACCGGGACCAGCCCGGGCAGCTCGAGGTCGCGGACCGCCGCCCCGACGGCGGAGACGAGCGTGACCGCGGTGAGGGCGAGCACCAGCAGCAGCACCAGCAGGCGGACGGTGACCAGCAGCACCAGCGAGGCGCGGTCGGCGGAGACGTCGCTGCTGTAGTGACCGCTGCGCAGGGCCAGCCCCCGGGCGCCCAGCCACAGCGCCGGCAGCGCGACGAGCAGCACCCCGGCGACCATGAGCAGCTCGACCACCACGGGTCCGCACGCTAGCGGTCGGCGGCCGGGCGACCGTCGTCCGGGAGCGGCGGGGACGCCGCCTAGACTGGTGGCGTGCTGCGCATCGACCGCGCGACCTACGACGCCATCGTGGCCCACGCCCGGGAGGACCACCCGGACGAGGCCTGCGGCGTCGTCGCCGGACCCGAGGGCAGCGACCGTCCCGAGCGCTTCGTCCCGATGCTCAACGCCGCCCGGTCGCCGACGTTCTACGAGTTCGACTCGGCCGACCTGCTGCGCCTCTACCGGGACATGGACGACCGGGGCGAGGAGCCGGTGGTGATCTACCACTCACACACCGCCACCGAGGCGTTCCCGTCGCGCACCGACGTCAGCTACGCCTCCGAGCCGAACGCGCACTACGTCCTCGTCTCCACCCGGCACCACGGCCGGGAGACCGGCCTGGCCGGGGACGAGGTCGAGTTCCGCAGCTTCCGCATCGTCGACGGCGAGGTGAGCGAGGAGGACGTCGAGGTCGTCGAGTCCTACCTGTTCGGCCACTCGCCGACCACCGTCGTCTACGACTGAGCAAGGACCCCCTCGCCCCCCACGACGCGCTCCGCACGCCGCGGGGCCCCGCGAGGGGGCCGACCGGACGGAATCACCGCCCGGTCCCCGGCGTTACCTCCACCGACACGCGCCCCGAGGCGCTCCCGCACGTCCCCGTCCCCCCGAGGAGAACCGCACGCCATGGCCATCGAGGTCCGGATCCCGACCATCCTGCGCACCCACACCGGCGGCAACAAGACCGTCGAGGGCAGCGGGGACACCCTGGCCGCGCTCGTCGACGACCTCGACGCCAAGCACCCCGGCCTCAAGGGCCGCCTGGTGACCGAGGAGGGCAAGCTGCACCGCTTCGTCAACGTCTACGTCAACGACGAGGACGTGCGGTTCACCGGCGCGCTGGACACCCAGGTCAAGGACGGCGACTCCGTCACCATCCTCCCGGCGGTCGCCGGCGGCTGCTGAGACAGCGCCGCACCGTCCCGCCCCGACTCCCGGAAGAGCCCTGCGCATGGCCCGCTTCGCCTCCCTGCTCGACTCGCTCGGCGGCACCCCGCTGGTCGGGTTGCCGAACCTGTCGCCGACGCAGGACGTGCGGCTGTGGGCCAAGCTCGAGGACCACAACCCCACCGGGTCGATCAAGGACCGCGCCGCGATCTCGATGATCGAGGCGGCGGAGAAGGACGGGTCGCTCACCCCGGGCGCCACCATCCTGGAGCCGACCAGCGGCAACACCGGCATCTCGCTGGCGATGGTGGCCCGGCAGCGCGGCTACCGGCTGGTGTGCGTCATGCCGGAGAACACCTCCGTCGAGCGCCGCCAGCTGCTGGAGATGTACGGGGCGCGGATCATCAGCTCCCCGGCCGCCGGCGGCTCGAACCAGGCCGTGGCGATGGCCAAGGAGCTGGCCGCCGAGCACGACGACTGGGTGATGCTCTACCAGTACGGCAACCCGGCCAACGCCGAGGCGCACTACACCGGCACCGCCCCGGAGATCCTCGCGGACCTGCCCTCGATCACCCACTTCGTCGCCGGCCTGGGCACCACCGGCACGCTGATGGGCTGCTCGCGCTACTTCCGCGAGCACAAGCCCGGGGTGCAGGTCATCGCCGCCGAGCCGCGCTACGGCGAGCTGGTCTACGGGCTGCGCAACATCGACGAGGGCTTCATCCCCGAGCTCTACGACCCCGAACTGCTCGACTCGCGGTTCTCCGTGGGCCCCGAGGACGCCCTGCACCGCACCCGCCAGCTCGTGGAGCGCGAGGGCATCTTCGCCGGGATCTCGACCGGCGCCATCCTGCACGCGGCGCTGGGCGTCGCCGACCGCGAGGTCGCCGCCGGGCGCCGGGCCGACATCGTGTTCGTCGTCTGCGACGGCGGCTGGAAGTACCTGTCCACCGGCGCCTACGCCGGCACGCTGGAGGAGGCCACCTCCGCCCTGGAGGGCCAGCTCTGGGCCTGAACCGGCAGATCCCCGCGAGGGGCCTGCTGTTCGACAACGACGGCGTCCTGGTCGACTCCGACGCCGCGGTCACCGCCTCCTGGTCGCGCTGGGCCGCCGAGCACGACCTCGTCCCGGCCGAGGTGCTGGCCGTCGTCCACGGGCGGCGGTCGGCCGACACCGTCGCCGCGCTGGTCCCGGAGTCGCGGCGGGCCGCCGCGACGGCGCTCATCGACCGCTTCGAGCTCGAGGACGCCGGGACGGTGCCCGCCGTCGCGGGCGCGGCCGAGCTGCTGGCGTCCCTGCCGCCGGCGGTCTGGGCGGTCGTCACCTCCGGCACACCCGAGCTGGCCGCAGCCCGGCTGCGCGCCGCCGGCCTGCCGCTGCCCGGCGCACTGGTCAGCGGCTCCGACGTGCGCACCGGCAAGCCCGACCCCGAGGGCTACCTGCTCGGCGCCCGCCTGCTGGGCGTGCCGCCGGAGGAGACCGTCGTGGTCGAGGACAGCCCGGCCGGCATCGCCGCGGGCCGGGCGGCCGGCGCGCGCGTCCTCGGCGTCGGGCAGCGGGCGCTGGGGGCCGGTGCCGACGTCGTCGTCACCGACCTGACCGGGCTGTCCTGGGCCGACGGCGTGCTGTCGGTGCCCGCGGACCGCCTGCTGCAGCCCGGCGGCTAGCCTGACGCCCGCCATGGGGAGCGAGCAGGGGACCGCCGGTCAGGGACGTGCGGCGTGAGGCTGACGGTGGTCGGCTGCTCGGGCAGCGGCCCCGGCCCGTCGTCGGCCGCCTCCTGCTACCTCGTCGAGCACGACGGGTTCCGGCTGCTGCTCGACCTCGGCAACGGCGCGTTCGGCGCGCTGCAGGCGCTCGCCGACCCCGACACCGTCGACGCGGTCTACCTGTCCCACCTGCACGGCGACCACTGCCTCGACGTCGTCCCGATGGTCGTCTGGCACCGCTACTCCGGCCGTTCCTCGCGCCGTCGCGTGCCGCTGATCGCCCCCGCCGGCGCCCAGGAGCGGCTGCAGCAGGTCTACGACTCCGGTGGCGCCCCGCTGACCGATGTCTTCGACTTCGCCGTCACCCCGGTCTCGGCCCTGCTCGGGCCGTTCACCGTGCAGACCACGCGCACCGCGCACCCGGTCGAGTGCCACGCCGTGCGGCTGACCGCGCACGGCTCCTCGCTGGTCTACACCGGGGACACCGGCCCCAGCCGGGCCGTGGTCGACCTGGCCCGCGGTGCGGACGTGCTGCTGGCCGAGGCCGCCCAGCCCGAGGGTGACGACCAGCCCCGCGACCTGCACCTGACCGGCCGCCAGGCCGGCGAGGCCGCGGCCGCCGCGCAGGTGCGCCGGCTGCTGGTCACCCACGTCCCGGCCTGGGTGGACCCCGTCGCGCAGCTGGCCGCCGCCCGGTCGGTGTTCCCCGCCGCCGAGCTCGTCCGGCCCGGCGTCACCTACGAGGTGTAGGACAGGCTTGCCCGTCCTGCCCGGGGCGGGCACGGTGGCCGGGTGGTCGACGACGAACGGGACGGCGTCCGGCTGACCAGCCTCGACGCGCCGCTGGGCGACGGGCTCGAGGTCACCAAGGGCGACCTCCTCGACCACCTCGACCGCTTCGCCGACCGCCTGGTGCCCCAGCTGGCCGGCCGGCCCCTGACGGTGAAGCGGGTGCGCCCGGGCCAGCAGCCGTTCGTGCAGCGCGACGTCCCCAAGGGCGCCCCCGGCTGGGTGCGCACCGTCCCCGTCTGGTCCTTCGGCGCGCACCGCGAGGTGCACCAGGTGCTCTGCGACGACCGCCGCACGCTGCTGTGGCTGGCCAACCAGCGCGCCGTGGAGTTCCACGTCCCCTTCTCCCGCGCCGGAGCGGAGACCGAGCCGACCGGGATCGTGCTCGACCTCGACCCGCCCGAGGACGCCGGGTTCGACGTCGTGGTGCAGGCGGCGGACCTGGTGCGGCGGGCGCTGGCCGACAGCGGGCTCGCGGGGGCGGTCAAGACCAGCGGGTCCAAGGGCGTGCACGTCGTCGTCCCGGTGAGCGGCGTGGGTCCCGAGGACGCCGCCGCCGCCACCCGCGCGCTGGCCGCCCGCGCCGCGGCGCTGGACCCCGACCTGGCGACCACCGCCTACATCAAGGAGGACCGGCACGGCCGGGTCTTCCTCGACTCCACCCGCTCGGGCTCCTCGACGATCGTCGCCGCCTACAGCCCGCGGATCCGCCCCGGCCTGCCGGTGTCGGCGCCGGTCGCCTGGGCGGACCTGCCGGCGCTGCGGCCCGGGGACGTCACCGTGCGGACGGCGGCGCAGCGGCTGGGCGACGGCGACCCGTGGACGGCGCTGCTGCCGGGCCCGCAGGACCTGCCCGCCGACCTGGTGACCGAGGGGCACACGATCCCGGTCGCCCGGGTGGCCGCGATGCACGAGGGCAAACGGCGGGCGCGGGCCAAGCGGGCCGCCGGGGACTGAGGCACCGACGATCCGGGCGCCGTCGTCCACAGCCGGCCCGCCCGTCCACCGCCGGGCCGGCGTTCCGGCGTCCTGTCGGTGCCCGGTCGCAGGCTCCTGGCATGACCACCGACCCGCAGACCACCGCCTGGCTCGACCAGGAGGACGCCCACCTCGCCGCCGTCATCCGCCGCGCGCGCTTCGCCGTGCAGTACGTGGGGCCGGGTGACCTGCCCGACGAGCCCGCCTTCGGCTACACCATCGGGCTGTTCGGGCTGGGGCACCCGGAGCTGGTGGTCGCCGGGCTGGGCGCCACGGCCACCCACGGGCTGCTCGACGCGGTGGCCGGGGAGGTCGTCGGCGGCCGGTCGCTGGTCCCCGGCGAGCTGCTCGAGGGGGCCGGCGGCCGGGCCGACCTGGTGGTGGAGCAGTGCCCGAACCCCGGGGAGGTCCTGCTCGGTGCCAACCGCTGGTACCGGCGGCCGCCGGAGTACTCCGTGCCGGCCCTGCAGCTGACGTGGGCCTCGCCGCCGGGCTGCTTCCCGTGGGACGCGGGCTGGGACGGCGGCCGCTCCGGCCAGCCGCGGCCGGGCACCTGGACGGCCTGACCCCGTGGGCCGGTGGTCAGGCCAGCCCGAGGTCGCGGCGCAGCTTGGCCACGTGCCCGGTGGCCTTCACGTTGTAGGCCGCCCGCTCGACCCGTCCCTCGGCGTCGACGACGAACGTCGAGCGGATCACGCCCTGGACCTCCTTGCCGTACATCTTCTTGGTGCCGAACGCGCCGTAGGCGGTGAGCACCCGCTTGTCCGGATCGGAGACCAGGGTGATGCCCAGGCCCTCCTGCTCACGGAAGCGCTGCAGCTTCTCCGGCGGGTCGGGCGAGATGCCGATGATGTCGAGCCCGGCCTCGGCGAGCTCCCCGGCGGCGGCGGTGAAGTCGACCGCCTGGGTGGTGCAGCCGGGGGTCAGCGCGGCGGGGTAGCAGTAGACGATCACCCGGCGGCCGCGGTGGTCGGCGAGCGAGACCGGCCGGCCGTCGGCGTCGGGCAGCGTGAAGTCCGGCGCCGGGTCACCGGGCGCGAGGCGGACGGGAGCGGGCGCGGTCTCGGTCATGCCCGGCATCCTGCCGTGCCGGGCACGCCGGCCACAGCCAGGGGCGCGTCAGCCGCGCAGGAACGACAGCCGCACGTGGCGCTGCGGGTTGTCCCGGTTGGGGTCGACCAGGCAGATGCGCTGCCAGGTGCCCAGCTGCAGGCGGCCCTCGAGCACGGGCACCGTGGCGTGCGGCGGCACGAACGCCGGCAGCACGTGATCGCGGCCGTGCCCGGGACTGCCGTGCCGGTGCCGCCAGCGGTCGTCGCGGGGGAGCAGCTCGTCGAGCTGGGCGAGCAGGTCGTCGTCGCTGCCGGAGCCGGTCTCGATGATCGCCAGCCCCGCGGTGGCGTGCGGGACGAACACCTGCAGCAGCCCGTCGCCCTCGCCGCGGACGAACTCCTCGCACTCCCCGGTCAGGTCCACCACCGCCGGCACCCCGCCGGTCCGCACCGTCCGCAGCTCCGATCGCATGACGACATCGTCGTCCTGCCGGACGAACCGCGGCCACGTGCCCTCCCCGGCCGCCGCGGAGCCGGACCGCCGCCCCGTCGCGGGACCCTCCGGGCTCCACTCCTCGACGGCATCGTGCGACCTCGACAGGGGGGAGCGGTCACCGCCGGCGTCGATAGGCTCGGCGTCCGTGACCCGCCCCGACGGCCGCACGGCCGACCAGCTCCGCCCGGTGACCATCACCCGCCACTGGCTCGACCACGCCGAGGGCTCGGTGCTCGTCGAGTTCGGCCGCACCCGCGTGCTGTGCGCCGCCAGCGTCACCGAGGGCGTCCCGCGCTGGCGCCGGGGATCGGGGCTGGGCTGGGTCACCGCCGAGTACGCGATGCTGCCGCGGGCCACCCACACCCGCGGCGACCGCGAGTCGGTCAAGGGACGCATCGGCGGGCGCACCCACGAGATCAGCCGGCTCGTCGGCCGCTCGCTGCGCGCCGCGGTCGACCTCGGCGCGCTCGGGGAGAACAGCATCGCCATCGACTGCGACGTCCTGCAGGCCGACGGCGGCACCCGGACGGCGGCCGTCACCGGCGCCTACGTCGCCCTCGCCGACGCCGTCGGCTGGCTGGCCGACCGGAGGAAGCTGGCGAAGAAGACCGCGCTCGTGCAGTCGGTGGCCGCGGTGAGCGTGGGCGTCGTCGACGGCGAGCCCCGGCTGGACCTCGCCTACGAGGAGGACGTGAAGGCCGGCACCGACATGAACGTCGTCTGCACCGGCGAGGGCGGGTTCGTCGAGGTGCAGGGCACCGCCGAGGGCGCCGTCTTCGACCGGGCCACCCTCGACCGGCTGCTCGACCTCGCCGTCGCCGGCTGCGCCGACCTCACCCGCGTCCAGACCGAGGCCCTCGCGCGATGACCCGACTGCTCCTCGCCACCCGCAACGCCGGCAAGCTCGCCGAGCTCCAGCGCCTGCTGGCCGGCGCCGTCCCCGGCGTGCAGGTCGTCGGCCTGCGCGACGTCCCCGACTACCCCGAGGCCCCCGAGACCGGCGCCACCTTCGCCGAGAACGCGCTGCTCAAGGCCCGCGAGGCGGTCCGGTACACCGGCCTGCCCGCCGTCGCCGACGACTCCGGCATCGCCGTCGACGCCCTCAACGGCATGCCCGGCGTGCTCTCGGCGCGCTGGTCGGGCCGGCACGGCGACGACCCGGCGAACACCGCGCTGCTGCTGGCCCAGCTCGCCGACGTCCCCGACGAGCGGCGCGGCGCGGCCTTCGTCTGCGCCGCCGCCCTCGTCACCCCCGACGGCGCCGAGTCGGTGCTGGAACGGCAGTGGCGGGGCCGGGTGGTGCGCGAGCCGCGCGGCAGCAACGGCTTCGGCTACGACCCGGTCTTCCGGCCCGACGGCCTGGAGGTCACCGCCGCCGAGCTCGAGCCCGCGGAGAAGGACGCCCGCAGCCACCGGGGGCAGGCCTTCGCCGCGCTGGTCCCGGAGGTGGCGCGGGTCCTGCGCGCCGCCTGAGAGCCCTCCGGGCGACCGCCGGCCGACGTAGGGTGCCGCCCGCGACGGGCACGGGCGCCCGCGGGAGGAACGGGGGCCGCGTGGACCGGCGGGTGTGGATCGGGGCGCTGCGACCGGGACCGGTCGGCTACCGGCGCACCGAGGTGCTGCGCGGAGGGCTCGGCGCGCTGCTGGGCATCGCGCTGGCCGGGGTCAGCGCGCACGCGGTCCCGGGCGGGCCGGTGGGCCTGCCCTGGATCGTCGCGCCGATGGGCGCCACCGCCGTCCTGCTCTTCGCCGCGCCCGCCAGCCCGCTGGCCCAGCCCTGGCCGGTGCTCGTGGGCAACACGCTGTCCACGCTCGTCGGCGTCGCCGCCGGCAAGCTGCTCGACGACGTCACGCTGGCCGCCGCCGTCGCCGTCGGGGTGGCGATCCCGGTGATGATGCTGCTGCGCTGCGTGCACCCCCCGGGCGGGGCGTGCGCGCTGTTCGCCGCCGTCGGCACCGCCGCGGTGGCCGACCACGGCTGGGCGTTCGCGCTGTGGCCGGTCGGCGTCGACACCGTCGTGCTGCTGGCGGTCGCGACGCTGGTCAACAACCTCACCGGCCGGCCCTACCCGCACGTGCCCGACCCCCCGGCGCCGCCACCGGGCACCGACCCCCCGCCGACCAGCCGGGTCGGGTTGCAGCCCGAGGACGTCCGCGCCGCGATGGAGCGCCTCGACCGCGGCCTCGACGTCATGCCCGGCGACGTGCTGGCGCTGGTCCGCGACGCCGAGGCACACGCGCTCGACCGCCGGCTCGGGCAGCTGCGGGTCGGGGCGCTGATGGCCCGCGACGTCCGCACCGTGCAGCCGCAGGAGACGCTCTACCGCGCGCGGATGCTGATGAACCAGCACGCGGTCAAGGCGCTGCCGGTGGTCACCGGCGACGGGCACGTGGTCGGCATCGTCACCGTCCACGACCTGTTCAACACCGACATCGTGGCCTTCACCCCGGTGGCGGAGGTGATGACCAGCCCGGTGAGCACCGTCGGCGTCGACACGCCCGTCTCGGAGCTGGTCGGCCTCATGGCCGACCGGGGACTGCGCCACCTGCCGGTGGTCGACGACGACGGCCGGCTGGCCGGGATCGTCACGCGTGCGGAGCTGGTCGCCGTCCTGCACCGGGCCCTCGTCGGCTCCTGACCCCTCCGGGTGACCCCGGCCGGCCGGGCTCCACCGCCGCCGGCCGGCTGCCGAAGCCCTGCTCGATGACCGACGTCGGAGGGACACGGCATGGCGGAGGACAGCGGGACGGCGCGTGCCCGGCTGGTGGTGCTGATCCCGGCGCACGACGAGGCCGCGAACATCGGGGTCACGCTGACCGCGCTGCAGCAGCAGACCCGGCGTCCGGACCGGGTGGTCGTCATCGCCGACAACTGCAGCGACGACACGGTGGAGATCGCGCGGGCGCACGGCGCCGAGGTCTACGAGACGGTGGGCAACACCGACAAGAAGGCCGGCGCGCTCAACCAGGCCATCGTGCAGCGCTTCCGCCGCACCGCCGACAGTGACCGCCGCGGGGCCTCCGAGGACCCCCGGCGCGGCCCCGACCGCCGCCGTCCCCGGGCGGGCTGGGCCGACGGGGACGACGACGTCCCGGCCGGCACCTCACCCGACCTGCGCGACGACGACCACGTCCTGGTGATGGACGCCGACACCGAGCTCGCCCCGCGCTTCCTCGAGGTGGCCGCGGCCAGCCTCGACAGCTCGCCGCGGATCGGGGCGGCCGGCGGGCTGTTCTACGGCCACCCCGGCAGCGGCGTGCTGGGCCAGCTGCAGCGCAACGAGTACCTCCGCTACAGCCGCGACGTCGCCCGCACCGGCCGCGTCATGGTGCTCACCGGCACCGGCACGCTGTTCCGGGTGCGGGCGCTGCGGGAGGTCGCCGCGGCGCGCGGCAGCACGCTGCCGGGCACCCGCGGCCAGGTCTACGACACCCTCGCCCTCACCGAGGATAACGAGCTCACCCTCGCGCTGAAGAACCTCGGCTGGCGGCTGACCAGCCCGTCGGCGTGCGCGGTGGTCACCGAGATCATGCCGACCTGGGCGGACCTGTGGAAGCAGCGGATGCGGTGGCAGCGTGGTGCCCTGGAGAACCTGCGGCACTACGGCCTGTCCCGGGTCACCCTGCGCTACTGGGGACAGCAGGTGGGCATCGGCCTCGGCGTCCTGGCCTTCCAGGCCTACCTGCTGCTCACCGTGCTGGTCCTGGCCCGGGACGGCGGCCTGACCCTCGACCCGTTCTGGGGGTCGGTCGGCCTGGTCTTCCTCGCCGAGCGCCTGGTCACCGTCCGCCGTGGCGGGTGGCGCGCCCTGCTCCTGGCCCTGCCACTGCTGGTGGAGCTGGTCTACGACCTGTTCATCCAGGCGGTGTTCGTGCGCTCGCTGCTCGACGTCGTCCGCCGCCGCGAGGCCACCTGGCACCACGTCGCCGCACCGGCGACTCCCTGATCCCCGCCGCCGGCCCGGCGGCGACCCGACCCCCAGGAGGGAGGTGCACGTGTACAGCAAGGCGGGTTACGTGACCGCCAGCGGCGTGGGCGGCTCGACCGCCCTGGCCTACACCGGCTTCAACGCCCTGGCGTGGGTGGTAGCCGGCGTGACGCTGGTCTTCGCCGGGATGGCGCTGCTGAAGCTGGTCCCGCGCCGGTCGCGGGGCTGACGGGTCAGGACGCCGGCGCGGCTCCCGCGCCGCCGTCCGTCCCGGTCCCGGACTGCGATCCGGATCCCGAACCGGATCCCGAACCGGATCCCGAGCCGGATCCCGAACCGGATCCCGAGCCGGTCTGCGGTGCCTGCGTCGAGGGCTCGGCGGGAGCGGTCTGCCCGCTCCCGCCGTCCTCGTCGGACCCGGTGCCGTCCTCGCCGTCGCTCGGCGTGGCCGGCGCGGACTGCCCGGCCTCCTCCGGCTCCTCCGTGGGGGCCGTGGACTCCCCGGTGTCGTCGCCGGGCTGCGGGGTCTGCGTCGCGGGGGCCTCGGTGGGGGTCCCGTCGGCGGGGTCGGTCTCCGCCGGGTCCGACGGCGTGGTGTCCCGCGACGACGAGACGGTCGACAGCTCGCCGATCGTGGTGGACGACGACGAGTCCTCCGTGCCGCCGACCAGCGCCGACACCGGCTGCTTGCCGACCAGCTCGACGCCGGTGACGATCGCCATGGCGACCGCGAAGACGGCGACGGCGTACACCGCGACCCGCGACCAGCGGGGCCGGCGGCGCGGAGCCGGGGCGCGGCGCGGGTCGAGCGCGGCGGGCAGCACCTTGGTGGCGGCGGTGGCGTCGTCGGCGGCGGCAGGGGCCGGACGGGTGTCCTGCCGCTCGCGGGTCCGCTTCAGCCGCTCGGCGGTGCGGTCGAGGGAGGCGGTGTAGAGGGCCGACCCGACGGTGCTCACCACGCTGACGAGCGCCGCGCCGATGACGGTGCCGGCCACCCCGAAGAAGGAGGCGGCCACCGCGGCGGACACCGCGGCGAGGGCGCCGGCGACCACCTGCTTGACGGAGAGGGTGGTGCGCGGGGGCTTCTCGGGGGCCTGGTCGGGACGCGGCTGGATCTCGGTGCGCGGGGAGGACATGGGCTCCGACGGGGTCGAGGACGTGCAGGGAAGAGGACCACCCGGCGACCTCGTCGTAGCACCGGGCGGTCCGGTCGACACTACGTGGTCGCGGGTGGACCCGCAGTCGCGTTCCCGGGGGCCGGTGGCTCCCACCAGCGGGAACGCCGCCGGTGTGATCCTCGTCGCGGTCGGCCGCGTGGACCGGCCCGGCGCTGGGCACCGCTGCGGCGTGCGAGTGGGCATCACGGCGGTGCGGCGGCTCCGGTTCGACGACGGGACGCCGGTGACCGCGGCATCGGGCATCGCACCGCTCGGGGACGGCTGGCTCGTCGCCCAGGACGACGCCACGCACGCGGCCTGGCAGCGCCCGGACGGGGTGGCGCGCCTGCGCCTGCTGCCCCCCGTCGAGGGCCTCGACCGGTTCTCCGAGGCCGCGGGCACCAAGCACCTCAAGCCCGACCTCGAGGTGGCCTGCCCGGTGGAGGCCGACGGCCTCCCGGGCGTGCTGCTGCTGGGCTCCGGGTCGGCGGCGCGCCGCACCCGCGGCGTCCTCGTCACCCTCGACGGCGACCGGCCCGACGTGCGGGCCGCGGACCTCGCGCCGCTCTACGGCGCCGTCGCCGAGCGCCTCGGCGTGCCGGTCGCGCAGCTCAACCTGGAGGGCGCCAGCCGCGCGGGGGACGTGCTGCGCTGGTACCAGCGGGGCAACCTGGCCGCCGGCGTGGCCAACGCCGGGGTCGAGGTGCCGCTGGAGGCCCTGGTCGCCGTGCTGCTCGGCCGGGCCGGCGCCGGGACGGTGCCCCTGGGTGCCGCGCACGTCCTGGAGCTCGGGGAGGTGGCCGGCGTCGGCCTGGCGGTCACCGACGCGATCGCGCTGCCCGACGGCCGCGAGCTGCTCGCGGCCGCCGCCGAGGACACCCCCAACCCGGTCGACGACGGCCCGGTGGTGGCCACCGCCCTCGTGCTCGCCGACGGTGGCCGGGTGCTCGACGTGACGCCGCTGCCGGAGGTGGACGGCCAGGTGGTCAAGGTGGAGGGGCTGGCGCTGCGCGGGACCGACGGCGCCGCGGTGCACCTGGTCGCGGTGGTCGACGCCGACGACCCGGAGCTGCCCTCGCCGCAGGTGGACCTCACCGTCACCCCTGGCTGAGCGGCCGGGTCAGGCGGCGGCCCGCCCGCTGGTCATGAACCCGGCGACCCGCGGCACGCCCTCCTCGTACCAGCTCCTCGCCTCGGTGACCGCCAGCGGTGAGGCCGCCAGCAGGCCCGCGACGTCGTTGTCCAGGACACAGCCGGACACCACCCGGTTGACCGGGGTGCCGCGCCGCTGCCACCGCAGGACCGCGGGGTCCGGCGCCGCCCCGTGCTCGACGAAGTGCAGGACGCCCCCGGGCCGGAGCACGCGCGCCACCTCCGCCAGCGCGCGGCCGGCGTCGGGGATGCCGCAGAGGACCCAGGTGCACAGCGCCGAGTCGAAGCGGTCGTCGGGGAAGGGCAGGGCGCGGGCGTCGTCACCGGCGACGACGACCGGGACCGGGGACGCCGCGCGGCGCTCCTGCGACATCCGCAGCGCCGTGGCCGAGGGCTCCACCGCCCACACCCCGGTGACCGCCGGCGGCAGGTGGGGCTGGTTGAGCCCCGAGCCGTACCCGATCTCCAGCACGTCGCCGGTCAGCCCGGCGCAGACCCGTTCGCGGATCGGCCCGGTCAGCCGCGGCCCCAGGGCCCGGTCGAGCAGCCGGGGGCGGACGCACCGGCCGTAGATCCCCACGGGGTCGCAGGCTCCTCCCGGTGACCGGCCGGGGGCAAGGGCCCCGTGAAGGCCGTCGAGTGCGGGAGGCGGGAGTCGAACCCGCACGCCCGGAGGCACCAGATCCTAAGTCTGGCGTGGCTGCCGTTACACCACTCCCGCGTGGCCGCAGAGTCTAGGTCGCGTCGCCCGGCCGGGTGCCCGGGTTTCCCGGAACGGGCCGGTGGCGGCGGTGTCTGGCAGGCTGTCGCCCGTGCCTCCTCGCGACCCCCGAGAGATCCAGCTGGAGATCGACGCCGCCCGCGAGTCGCTGGCGGCCACCCTGGACCACCTGGCGTTCCGGAGCAGCCCCACGCGCCTGAGGGCACAGGGACAGGAGGCCGTCCAGCGCTTCCTGGTCTCCCCCGCGGGGAAGGCGACGATGGGCGGCCTGGGCCTGCTGGTGTCGCTTGTCCTCGTGCAGAAGGTCCGCCACCGCAGGGCCGCGAGGCGGACGGTCCAGCGCCGCACGCGCTGACGTGCGCACGCCCCGGCGGGACTCGGTCGGTCCCGGTCAGGAGTCGGTGTGGGACTACCCGCGCCCGCCCTCGGCCGAGGTGACCCCGCGGCGCGTCGTGGTCGAGATCGGCGGGCGGGTCGTCGCCGACACCACCCGGGCGGTCCGGGTCTGCGAGACCAGTCACCCGCCGGTGTACTACGTGCCCCGCGAGGACGTCGTCCCCGGGGTGCTCGAGCGGGCCGGCGGCTCGTCGTGGTGCGAGTGGAAGGGCGCGGCCACGTACTGGGACGCCGTCGTCGACGGGACGCGCCGCCCGTCGGCCGCGTGGTCCTACGAGCAGCCCACCGCCGGCTACGAGCACCTGCGCGGGGCGGTGGCGTTCTACCCGAGCCGGGTGGACCGGGCCACCGTCGACGGGGAGCAGGTCCGCGCCCAGGCCGGGGACTTCTACGGCGGCTGGATCACCGGCGACGTCGTCGGGCCGTTCAAGGGGGAGCCCGGCACGCTCGGCTGGTGACCGCCCCGGGTCAGCCCGCCCGGCTGCCGGCGGTCTCCTGGCGGACCAGCGGGAGGACGACCCGCTCGAGCACCGCGTCGGCGTAGGCGGCGTCCACCGGCTCGCGGGTGACCAGCCAGCGCTGCACGAACAGCGCCGTGGCCGCCTCGGCCGGGATCGACTGCGTCATCCCGGGCCCCACCTCGCCGCGCGCCTGGGCGCGGGCCCACATCTCGGCGAACGCCCGCCGCCAGATCGCCATCGGACCCTCGCGGAAGGCGTCGATCAGCGCCGGTTCGTGCTGCATGGCCGCCAGCAGCGAGCGGGTGGCCGCGCCGACCGGGCTGGCCATCATCTCGACCATCCGGTGCACGAGCTGGCGCAGGTCGCCCTCGAGGGACCCGGTGTCGGCGTCGAGCGTCCAGGCCCGGTTGAGCTCGGAGACGGTGTCGATGACGAGGTCCTGCTTGGTGCGCCAGCGGCGGTAGATGGTGGCCTTGCCGACGCCGGCCTCCGCCGCCACCGCGTCCATGGTGAGCGCGCCGTAGCCGACCTCGCCGAGCAGGCGCAGGATCGCCGCCCGGATGACGTCGTCGCGGCTGGGGTCGCGTGGTCGTCCTCCGCGGCCCGTGCGTGCCGGTGGGTCGGTGACCGGGGCAGCAGCCATGGGGGGACCCTAGGGCCTCCGGAGCCCCGCGACGGTGGTCCGCTGCGCGGTGCTCCCGCCCTGTTCGCCCCGCCCGCGCGCCTGCCGGTCCCGCCCCGGCGCGTCGGTCATCCTGCTGGCCGTGGCGAGCACGATCGGCGCGGCCCGCCGGCGCGAGGAGTGGGACCTGCCGGAGGCGGCGACCCGGGTCCTGCTGGCCAGCGCGGCCGAGCACGTGCTGCCGGCCGTGGCGGCCGTGGCGCGCGCGGTGGGGCTGTCGACCTTCGCCGCCCCGGGGCTGCTCGACCTGGCCGACGAGCACGACGGCCTGGCGGTGGAGCTCTTCTTCGACCGCATCTCCCGCGCGCTGACCGGCGCGGAGGCCGACGCGGTGCGGGTGGCCACCGACCCGGCCAACGAGTACACGGCGCTGGTGCGGGCGCTGCTGACCGCGCCCACCCTCGCCCAGGAGCTGGCCCGCCGGGGCGTCACCGCGGAGGTCGGCGTGCTGGCCGAGGCCGAGCTGTGGTCGGCCTACCAGCCGGTCGTCGACCTCGCCGGCCGCTCGGTGGTGGCCTACGAGGCGCTGCTGCGTGGCGACTCGGACGGCCGCGCCGTCGACGGCGGTGACCTGTTCTTCGTCGCCGACTCCGCCGGCTGGCTGCCGCGGCTGGACCGGGTGGGCCGGGAGTGCGCGATCGCCGGAGCGGCGGGCTGGCTCGGCGACGCGGACCTGTTCGTCAACACCCACCCGACCTCGGTGCTGCGGCCCGACGCCGACCTCGACAGCACCGAGCAGGCCGTGGCGCTGGCCGGCCTGCACCCGGGGCAGCTGGTGCTCGAGGTGGGGGAGCGGGCCGCCGTCGCCGACCGTGGGCACCTGCTCGCCGTCCTGGAGTCCTACCGCGCGCGCGGCTGGCGGGTGGCCCTCGACGAGGTGGCCGCGGGCTGGTCGAGTGCCTCGCTGCTCGACGTCGTCCGGCCCGAGGTGGTCAAGCTCGGCCGCCCGCTGGTCGCCGCCCTGCCCGACGACGGCGCCCGCGCGGTCGTGCGCACCGTCGCCGCGCACGCCCACCGCCTCGGCGCGGTGGTCGTGGCCGAGGGCGTGGAGGACGAGCGGGCCGCCGAGGAGGTCACCGCGCTCGGCGCCGACCTCGCTCAGGGCTGGCTGTTCGGCCGCCCCGAGGCCCCCGCCGTCGCCCCGGCCGCCGAGGTCAGTCCAGACCCCACCCCGTGAGCACCGGCCGCGCGTGCTCGTGGCCCAGGACCCCGTAGGCGCCGGCGGGCAGGGCGAACAGCCTGCCGTCGGCCGGCTCGAGCCCCAGCCAGCGGGCGGTCAGCACGCGCAGCACGTGCCCGTGCGCCACCAGCGCGACGTCGCCGTCGTCGAGCCGCCGGCGGGCTCGCTCCAGCACCCGGTCGACCCGCCGGCCGACCTGCTCGAGGGTCTCGCCAGGGGTGTCCCCGGGCACGACGGGATCCCGCCAGACCGACCACTCCCGGCCCAGCTGCTCGCTGATCTCGGCGGTGGTGCGCCCCTCGTAGCCGCCGTAGTCGAGCTCGACGAGGTCCTCGTCGACGGCGGTGGGGGTCAGGCCGGCCAGCTCGGCGGTGCGCCGCGCCCGCTGCCGCGGGCTGACCCAGACCTCGACCAGGTGCCGCCGGGCGAGGCTCGGGGCCAGCGCGCGGGCCCGCTGCTCGCCCTCGGGCAGCAGGGGCAGGTCGGTGACGCCCGTGTGCTGGCCGCTGCGGCTCCACTCGGTCTCGCCGTGCCGGAGCACCACGATCTCGCCCATGCCGTCTCCTCGTGCCGGTGTCGCCGGTCGGACCTGAGGAGCATCGTCGGGGACGGCGGCGGTTCCCGCTGACCCTCGGGCGTCAGCGCCAGCGGTCGAGCGCGACCGGGGTGGCCGAGCGCCGCAGGCTGTGGGGGCCGTGCACCGCGTGCGGCTCCGGCCGGGGGCGGCGAGGCTCCTCGCGCAGGGGCGGCACCCAGGCGGTGGTGACCGGCGGCTCGCGGTCCGGACGCGGTGGGCGCGGGCGCACGGGGTCCTGGCCGGTCAGCGGGCCGTCGAGCTCGAGCCGGCCGGCCAGGCCGGCCTCCCAGACCTGCCGGCGGACGGCGGCGGGCGCGCCGACCACCCGGCAGCGGCGGCCGGCCGCGGCGAGGGTGTCGCTGAAGCCGGCCAGGGCCTGCAGGCCGGTGCCGTCGTCGAAGCGGGCCCCGGCCACGTCGACGACGACGCTGCCGGTGCCGTGTCCGGCGGCCCGGGTCAGTGCCGAGGTGAGGCGGGCGAGGGTCGGGCGCCCGGCGTCGCCGGTGAGGCGGACGACGACCTGCGCGGGTGCGGGGACGACGGCGACGGAGAGGTGCACGGCTACTCCGGGTGGCAGCGGCACCACTGGTTCGGGTGCCGCCCACGACCGTAGTGCCGCCGACCGTCGCTCACAACGGGGAGTGCTCGCCCGGTTGCCCACCGCCACCTGTCCGGGGCCGCCGGGTCCGCTCGCCGGGTCCGCCCGCGCACCGGCACCATGGAGGCCGTGGACGCCGAGGACTTCACGCAGATCCGGGACGCGGTGCGCCGGCTCGTCCGGGAGGTGGTGGTCCCGCGCGAGGAGGAGATCGACCTCGACGACCGCATCCCCGAGGAGCTGCGCGGCGCGGCCGCCGACATGGGGCTGTTCGGCTACGCGCTGCCCGAGGAGTACGGCGGCCTGGGCGTGGACATGCGCGAGGACGTCGAGCTGGCCTTCGAGTTCGGCTACACGACGCCGGCGTTCCGCTCGCTGTTCGGCACCAACAACGGCATCGCCGGGCAGGTGATCGCCCGCTTCGGCAGCGAGGAGCAGAAGAAGGCGTACCTGCCGCGGATGGCCGCCGGGGAGCTGATCGGGTCCTTCGCGCTCACCGAGGCCGAGGCCGGCTCCGACCCCGCCGGGCTGCGGACGGCCGCCCGGCGCGACGGCGGGGACTGGGTGCTCGACGGCGCCAAGCGCTACATCACCAACGCGCCGCTGGCCGACCTGTTCGTCGTCTTCGCGCGCACCGACCCGGAGGAGAGGGGCGGGCGCGGGATCTCCAGCTTCGTCGTCGACGCGTCGGCGCCCGGGGTCACGCTCGGGCCCCGGGACAAGAAGATGGGGCAGTCCGGGGCGTGGACGTCGGAGGTCTTCTTCGACGGCGTCCGGGTGCCCGCCGACGCGCTCGTCGGGGAGGAGGGGCGCGGGTACGCCAAGGCGCTCACCGTGCTCTCCCGCGGCCGGCTGCACATCGCCGCGCTGTGCGTCGGCATGGCGCAGCGCGTGCTCGACGAGTCGGTGGCCTACGCCGCCACCGCCAAGCAGGGCGGTGCCCCGATCGGCCGGTTCCAGCTGGTCCAGGCGCTGATCGCCGACGTGCACGCCGAGCACCTGGCCGGGCGCGCGATGGTCCGCGAGGTGGCGGCCCGCTACGACAGCGGCGAGGACACCTCGATCGGCCCGTCCTCGGCGAAGCTGTGGTGCAGCGAGATGGTGGGGCGGGCCACCGACCGCGCCGTCCAGGTGCACGGCGGGCTGGGCTACCTGCGCACCACGCCGGTCGAGCGGTTCTACCGCGACGCCCGGCTGTACCGGCTGTACGAGGGCACCAGCGAGGTGCAGCGGGTGATCGTCGGCGGAGGGCTGCTGCGCGCGGCCGGCATGCCACGTGCGTGAGCCGCTGTCGCCGGAGGAGCGGGCCGGGCGCCGGGTCGCCGTCGGGGAGCTGGGCGGCGCGCTGCGCGGGCTCGTCGACGCCGCCGTCCGCACCGAGGTGCCCGAGGCGGAGCTGGAGTCGGTGGCCGCCGCGGTGCGGGAGCTGACGGCCCGGCTGCGGGCCGCCGGCCGGGGGCTGCACGAGATCGCCCGCGTCGACGACCCCGAGACCGGCGAGCGCTGGTACAGCCCGGTGTACGGCCCGGGCAGCCCGGTGGCGCCGCCGCTGGTCGCGACCGACAGCCCCGACGGGCGGGCGACCGGCCGGGTCACCGTGGGCAAGGCGCACGAGGGGCCGCCCGGGCTGGTGCACGGCGGGGTGGTGGCCACGCTGCTCGACCACGTGCTGGCCCGCGCGCTGCGCGCCGCGGGACGGGGTGGCCTGACCGCCTCGCTGACCGTCCGCTACCGCCGCCCGGTGCACCTCGGCGTCCCGCTGCTGCTCACCGCCGAGATGGGCGGCACCGACGGCCGGCGGACGACCGCGCACGCCCGCCTGGTCGCCGAGGACACCCCCGAGGTGGTGCTGGCCGAGGCCGAGGGGACGTTCGTCGCGCTGCGCACCGAGCAGGCCGCCGACGTCTTCGGCGCCACGGGCCGCACGGTCGGGGCCTGGACCAGCCGGAGCTGAGGGTCCCCGCAGGAGCCGAGGCCGCGCCGCGGTCCTGCTCCGGGTCGGCTCCGTGCTGCCAGGGTGAGCCGGTGTCCAGGGAGCGGTTCGCGCACGACGCGGTGCTGTCGATGGGGGCCGGCGCGGACGAGCGGGCGCCGGGCGGTGCGATCACCGTCGCCCTGTGCGGCAGCTGGGAGCACGAGCCGCCGTGCCCGCTCGCTCCGCACCACACCCGGGCGCAGCGGGCAGGGGACGAGGTGCGGCTGCGGGTGCTCTTCGCGGCCGAACCGGACGACGAACAGCGGGTGCGGGCGACGATCGACGACGCCCTGGCCGCGGGCACGGGCACGACCCCGGAGGGCGGGACCGTCTCGTGGCGGCTCGTCGGCACGTGGCCGTCGGAGGTCCGACCGGAGGAGCTGGAGCACGCCGGACGCCTGGCGCAGAGCTGAGCCGCGCGGGTGCCAGCCCCGGTCCAGGGGATCGACTCCGGCGCCGAGTCCGGTGTCCCACGACGACCCACCCGTGGCGACCTACCCGGTGAGACCGCCGACGGGTGTGTGGTGCCGGCCGCGCCGACACAGCCATGTGGCCTTCCGATCGATGATGTCCGCCCGTAGGCCGTACTCGTGCTCCGGGCACAGTGGCCAGGCCGCCCACAACCGGTCGACGAGGACGTCCTGTACGAGGCTCGCGACCTCGCACGCCGCCTCCTCGTCCCCGATGGAGAAGAAGCCGCCACTGTCGTGGTCACTGAGCTGGCCGTCGCAGGCGATTCGGAGGCCGTGGTCGCCGGCCACCGGTGTGACAGCCACGACCCGGCCCGTGGTTCGAGCAACATCTGCCGCCACCCGCCGACCGGCAGCCTCGGCGGCCGCCTGCTGGGCAGCAGCCGACAGACGGCGGACCTCAGGACCGCTGACGGCTCCCTGGGTCGTGAACAGGGGGTGGAGCCAGTCGCCCCAGTCCACGCCGCCGATCTCACCGAGCTCGGGGCGGACGACCTCCTGCCGCCACTCCTGCTCGTACATCCACCCTCCGCCCAGGACGCAGTCACGCCGACGTACCGAGTGTCCGCGAGGCCGCCTCCGGGGCAGCGAGGTCGGCGGGATCGGCATGAGCGCAGTCGTCAGTACGGCGGTGGCTGGGTGGTGGCGGTGAGGCCGGACGGGGTGGTGACGGTGAGGGTGCCGTCACCGGCGAGGTGGTGGGTCCAGCCGGGTGCCTGAGGAAGGACCCCGCCCTCCCCACCCTTCGCAAGCTCAGGGCGGGACCCTGAACGGGGCCGTCGAGCGGTGGTGGCCGGTGCAGTAGCCGGCCAGGTTGGCCGCGGTGGTGGGGCCGGCGGGCCAGGGGGTGGTGTGGTCGAGTTCGCCGTGGCGGGGGACGGGGCGGCGGCAGCCGGGGAAGCGGCAGCGGCGGTCGCGGGCGCGCACGTACCGGTCCAGTGCCGCGCCGGGCCGGTAGCCGGGGCTGGCGTCAGGAGCGCGTAGGTCGGTACCCGCACTGGCGGCGCGGTGCAGGGCGGGCAGGTCGGTGAGGGCCAGCAGGGCGCCGGTGACCGCGTCGGTGAGGGCGAGGCGGGGCCGGTCGGCCAGCCCGCCGCCGGTCAGGTTCAGCGCCACGACGAGTTCCGGCACCGCCCACTCGCTCACCGGGCGCAGCACCTCCGCCCGAGAAGCCCACCGCTCCGCCGCCATCGCCCCGGGCGAGCCCGGCGGCCGGTCGGCCGACGCCGGCCGGGTGGCGGCAAAGGCAGCGATCGCCCGCGCCCGCAGCGCCGTCTGCCGGCCGATCTCCCGGTCGGCGGCCTGCACCGCACCCAGCGGCCCCGACGCCCAGCCCACCACGGGCTCGTCGACCGCCAGGACCTCCGTCACGAACTCGATCACAAGTTCGAACGACGTGCCGATCAAGCCCTGTGGACGACGAACCAGCAGGTCAGGCGCCCAACGTGGCCGGCTCAGTCCGGACGGCGGTCCGGCACGTTCGCGGGGTCACCGCCCGGGTCGTGGGAGCGGCCGCCGGTGGGGGACAGCAGCGGGCCCGGGGCGCCGTCCCCGCGGCCGAGGGCGGCGACGAACTGGCGCAGCACGTCGTCGCCGCGGTGGGCCGGGTGCCAGTCCAGCTGCGTGCGGGCGCGGCTGGTGTCGAGCACCGGCGACTGGATCCCGAGGTCGAGCCAGCCCGGCTCGGTGGGCACCACGTGTGCGCGGAAGGCCGCCGTCAGCCCGGTCCGCACCAGCACGGCCGGGACCGGGATCCGGGTGGTGCCCAGCGCGCGGGCGATGCCGTCGGCGTCGAGGGCGGGGTCGGCGGCCACGTTGAACGGCCCCGGGACGCGCCGGTCGAGCATGCGGACGATGGCGTCGGCGAGGTCGTCGGCGTGCACGAAGCCGACCCGCAGCGACGGAAGCGGCAGGGGAAGCACCGAGGCGAGCTGCCCGGGCACCAGGCGGACGGCGCCGAACACCAGCGGGCCGAGGAAGTAGCGGCCGATCTCGCTGGCCGCCTCGGGCTGCAGCACCAGCGTGGGTCGGACGACGGTCAGCGTGACGTCCTGCCTGCGCCCGACGACCTCGCGCACCACCCGCTCGGCCTCGGACTTCTGCCGGCTGTACTGCGAGCTCGGGATCCCGGTGACCGGCCAGTCCTCGGTCACCGGCCGGTCGCCGCCGCCCGCGGCGTAGGCACCCAGCGAGGACATGTGCACCACGTGCTGCACCCCGGCGGCCACGGCCGCCCGCATGACGCGCCGGGTGCCGTCGACGTTCGCCCTGTGGAGCTCCTCGGACCGGCGGCCCGGCTGCAGCACCCAGGCCAGGTGCACGACGGCGTCGACGTCCTCGAGCAGGTTGGTCAGCGCCTGCTCGCTGGCGGTCTCGCCGAGGTCGGCGGTGTACCAGGTCGCCGACGAGTACGGCTCGGTGTCCGGCGGCTGCCGACGGGCCAGCCCGCGGACCTCGGCCACGCCGCTGCCCGGCGCGGTCAGCCGCCGCAGCAGCGCCGTGCCGACGTTGCCGCTCGCGCCGGTGACGGCGACCTTGAGGCCCTTGAGGTGTGCCTGCGGGAGCTCAGCCATGGTGTGCCGCTACCCGCTGGCCCCCGCGGCGATACGGCGAGCTGTCTCACCCTGCGCCTCCGCGGGCCGCAGCCCGAGGGAGACCACCCCGATGAGCAGGACGGCGACGGCGCCGGCGAGGAAGCCCGCGGGCAGCCCGGCGGCGTCGGCCAGGCGGGGGAGCAGCAGGCTGCCCAGGCCGCCGCCGAGCATCAGCGCGACCGACTTCGCCGAGACCGTCGTCGACCGCTGGGCGGCGCTCACCTGCTCGTGCATGAGCGCCTGGCGCAGCGGCCAGCCGGCGCCGTTGGCCAGGTAGAAGACGACGAAGGCGACGGCGGCCACCGCGACGTGCCCGGCCAGTGCCACACCGACGACGGCGAGGGCGCAGACCACCGCGGTGAGCAGGCTCGCCCAGGCCACCGACCCCCGCGCCAGCCGGCGGGCGGCCGGCGCGAGCAGGGCACCGAGCCCGGCGGCGGCGAACGAGACGGCCATGACGACGCCGTACACCGCCGCACCCCGGTCCAGCCCGCCGCCGAGGTCGGCGAACCACAGCGGCCCGAGCACCTCCAGCGTGGTCAGCGCGGTGCCGGTGAGGAACGAGATCACCAGCAGCCGCCGCAGGACGCGGTGCCGCGACGCCAGCCGCACGGTGTCGCGCACCACCACCGGCACCTCCCGGACCCCGGTGGCCAGCGCCCGCAGCCCGCCGGTCGGGGCGGTCGGCAGCGGCACGACGAGCACCGCGACGGCGACCACGGAGACCACGACGAGCGCCGCGGCCAGCAGCAGGGGCAGCACGAGCGCCGCGCTGCCCCCGCCCTCGGCGAGCAGCGGCAGCGCCCCGCCGAGCGCGGCGCCCAGGGCCAGTCCCAGGCCGTCGGCGGCGCCGGCGCGCGACAGGCCCGTCGCGGGATCGGCGTCGGGGTCCGCGGCGTGCACGGTGTCGACGTACCAGGCTTCCAGCGGGCCGGAGTCGAGCGCGCGCGAGGCGCCCTGCAGCCCCCAGGCGAGGGCGAACAGCGGCACGGAGTCCGCGACGGCCATGGTCAGCAGCGACGCGGCGGCCAGCAGCCCGGAGAGGACGAGGACCGGCCGGTGCCCGATCGCGTCGGCGAGCCCGCCGGTGGGCAGCTCCAGCAGCAGCGTGACCACCGAGTAGACGGCCAGCACCAGCCCGATGTCGGCCGGGGACAGTCCCCGCGACGAGGCCAGGAGCACCGTGATCGGCGCGGCGATGCCGACCGGCAGCCAGCGCAGCGCGGTGAGCCCGACGAACCGCCGGCCGGCCGACCGTGCCGACAGCGGCGCGCTCACGCCGGGTCCTCGGTGAGCGGGAACAGGTCGAGCAGCACGTGCACCAGGGGCGCGCCCGGCTCCTCGCGCTCGGCGCGCCAGCGGGCCAGCACGCCGTTGAGCTCCTCGGCCAGCTCGCCGGTGGCCTCCGGGGACAGGTGCAGCCCCCAGTCGTTGAGCGAGACGGCGTCGCGCCAGGCGTCGTCGAGGGACTCCCGCTGCTCGGCGTGCGCGGCGAGCATCCGCCGCTGCCGGCCCAGGGACTGGTGGGTGAGCTCCTCGACGACCTCGCGGCCGCCGGGCTGGTCGACGAGGTCCTCGGTGCGCCAGCGGGTGCTGCGGTGCCGCGCCCGCCACCAGCGCTCCCGCGCCGTCCCCTCGCCGGGGACCTCCTCGACGAAGCCGAGCGCGGCGAGCTGCCGCAGGTGGTAGCTGGTGGTGCCGCTGCTCTCGCCCAGGCGCTGGCCCAGGCGGGAGGCGGTGGAGGGACCCTCGGACCGCAGCAGGCCGAGCAGGCCGGTGCGCAGCGGGTGCGCCAGGGCGCGCAGGGTCCGGGGGTCGGTGACGTCGACGACGGGTTCGGGCGGGACCTCGGTCACACCCCCAGGCTAGGGATGCAGAGACGTCTTTGCAAAGAGTTCTCTGCATCTTGTCCGGTCAGCCGTCGGAGTCCTCGCCGTCGGTGGCGTCCTCGACCTCCTGCTCGGCGTCGTCGACGCCTTCCTCCACGGTGTCCTGGACGTCGTCGTCGACCACGTCAGAGCCGCAGGCGGCGGTCACCGGGGTCAGTGCCAGGACGAGGCCGACGGCGGCGAGGCGCCAGCGGCGGCGGGGGGTGGTGGTGGTGGACACGGCAGCTCCCTCGGTCTCGGAACGGTCCCGGAGCTCTTGCCCGCACGGGCGGTCGGCCATGCCCGGCGGCGCTATCGTTCCCGCGTGCGGGGACAGCTCGCGGTCGTCGAGGCGTGGCTGGCCGCGGTGGACCGCGCCGACGCCGCCGCCGCGACGGCCCTGTCGGCGCCGGACCTGGAGGTCGTCGGACCGCGCGGCACCGTGCGCGGCCGCGAGGTGCTCGGGCCGTGGATGGCGCGGGCGGGCTTCTCCGGCACCCCGCTGCGCTGGTTCTGCGGTGCCGACGGTGCGGTCGTCGTCGAGCAGGACGCCGTCTGGGCCGATCCGACCACCGGCGCCCAGCGCGGTCGCGCCGTCGTCGCCTCGCAGTTCACCGTCGCCGGCGGCGTGGTCACCCGGTACCAGCGCCACGACGACGGCCTGCTCCCCGCGCTGGCCGCCGCCGGGCTCGGCGCGGCCGACGAGGTGACCGCCCGCGCCGGCTGATCACCCCGGTGCGCCGACCGCCGTCCGGACGTGCTCCACCACCAGCTCGGCGGTGCGCTCGGCGGCCAGCTCCGGGATCCAGTGCGGCACGCCGTCGAGGACCTCGAGCCGGTAGGGCCCGGTGACGTGGCGGCGGGTCATGGCGGTGGCGGCCGGGCCGAGGAAGGCGTCGCCGGTGCTCCACACGTGCAGGGTCGGCACGGAGACCCGGCCGACCGAGTCGCGGGCGGCCAGCGGGATCGCCCGGTACCAGGCCAGCGCGGCCGACAGCGCCCCCGGCTTGCGCAACCGGTCGACGTAGCGGGCGGCGGTCTCCTCGGGCAGGCCGCCGTTCTGCAGCAGCCCGCGCAGTGCCGCGCCGTCGCGGGCGAGCATCAGCCGCTCCGGGACCACCGGCACCTGGAAGGCGGCCATGTAGGACGAGCGCAGCCCCTGGTCGCTGGTGAGCACCGCGCGCCCGGCGGCGGCCGGGTGCGGGGTGGACAGCGCGGTCAGGGTGCGCACCCGTTCCGGGTGCCAGGCGCCCAGCGCCCAGGCGACGGCGCCGCCCCAGTCGTGCCCGACGACGTGCGCGCTCTGCAGTCCGGCGGCGTCCAGCAGCGCCAGGACGTCGCCGGTGACCGCGCGCAGCCGGTACGGCGAGCGCCCGCGCGGGCGGGCGCCGGGGCTGTAGCCGCGCTGGTCGGGGGCCAGGGTGCGCAGGCCGGCGTCGTGCAGCAGCGGTGCCACCCGGTCGAAGGCCGAGCAGTCCTGCGGGAAGCCGTGCAGGAGCACCACGGGTTCGCCGTCGGGCGGGCCGCCGTCACGGACGTCGAAGGTGAGGCCGTCGTTCTGGAACTGCCGCATCTCCCCCCGGTGCCCGGGGGAGGTGTGCCGGAACCCTGGCGCGAGGGAGGATGGTCCGGTGACGGTGACCGCGGCGGAGCTGATCGTGCTGGTCGACGACGACGGGGCGCCCATCGGCACGATGCCCAAGCCGCTGGTGCACCACGGCGACACCCCGCTGCACCGCGCGTTCTCCGCCTACCTGTTCGCCGACGACGGCCGGCTGCTGGTCACCCGCCGCGCGGCGGGCAAGCAGACCTTCCCCGGCATGTGGACCAACACCGTCTGCGGACACCCCGGCCCCGGGGAGGACGACGGTGCCGCGATCGCCCGGCGGGCCGCGCAGGAGCTCGGGCTGCAGGTGGCCGACCTGCGCCCGGCGCTGCCCGGCTACCGCTACCGCGCGGAGTTCCGCGGCGTGGTGGAGAACGAGGTCTGCCCGGTCTACCTGGGCCGCTTCACCGGCACGCCCGACCCCGACCCGAGCGAGGTGGGGGAGTGGGAGCTGCTCGGGTGGGCGGAGTTCCGCCGTCGCCAGGAGGAGTCCGAGCGCGACGCGTGGTCGCCCTGGTGCCGCGAGCAGGCGCGGCTCATCGAGCAGGCGGGTCTGGCCCCGGCGTCGTAGTCGGCAGGCCACCGAGCGTGTCGGGCGCGCGAGGCGGCTGGTGTCGCTCCCCGGGGCGCGCCCGGGGCCCTCCTAGCGTCCGCCGCGTGGACCGCCGGGGCTTCCTGTACCTCCTCGCCGCCGGGCTCACGGGTGCCGCCGTCGGGCGCGGCGCCGCCGGGCTCGACCTCGCCGAGCCGCCCGCCCCCGCGCCGGAGCCCGCCCCCGCCCCGGCGACCCCCACCGGCCCCGGCGGCATCGTCGCCGTCCCCGCCCCGCAGGGGGTGGTCGAGGAGCTGCCCGGCACCGGGCCGCAGATCGCGCTGACCATCGACGACGGCAGCAACGGCGAGGTCGTCGCCGCGCTCATCGCCCTCTGCCGCGACACCGGCACCCGGCTGACGTTCTTCCCCAACGGCTCCTACCGCACGTGGGGCGACAACGCCCGCGACCTGTGGCCGCTCATCGAGTCCGGGCAGGTCGCCTTCGGCAACCACACCTGGTCGCACCCGGACCTGACCACCGTCCCCGACGCCGAGGTCGCCGACGAGCTGCGGCGCAACCAGGACTTCCTGCGCCGCACCCTCGGCGTGACCGAGACCCCGTTCTGGCGGCCGCCCTTCGGCTCGCACGACGAGCGCGTCGACGCCATCGCCGCCGACCTCGGCCACCCGACGACCGTCATGTGGAACGGCACCTTCGACGACGGCCGGGTGGTCTCGGCCGAGGGGCTGATGGCCGCCGCCGAGCAGTGGTTCGCGGCGCGGGCGATCATCGTCGGCCACGCCAACCAGCCGGCGATCTCCACCGTGCTCGACCAGCTGCTCGCCCTCGTGGAGAGCCGGCAGCTGGTCACCGTCACCCTCGCCGACGCCTGGTCCGCCCCGGCCTGACCCGCTCCGACCTGCGGGCCGCACCGACCTCGGCGAGAGTGGCGGGGACGCTGACGTGATCACGGCCGGCACGGCCGGAGGACGGAGGACCGGGTGGCAGGGGAGCTCAAGGGCCGCGTGGCGCTGGTGACCGGCGGGGCGAGCGGGCTGGGCCGGGCGACGTGCGTGTCGCTGGCCGAGGCCGGCGCGCACGTGGTCGTCGCCGACATCGACGCCGACGGCAGCGCGCGCACCCGCGAGCTGGTCGCCGACGCGGGAGGCGGCGCCGACGTCGTCGCGCTGGACGTGACCGACGACGCCAGCCGCCGCGCGGTGGTCGCCCAGCTGTTCGAGCAGCACGGCGACGCCTTCGACGTGCTGGTCAACGTGGCCGGCATCGACCGCCCCGGCTACGTCACCGACATCGACCTCGACGACTACCGCAGGGTCATGGCGGTCAACTGCGAGGGCCCGGTCTTCCTGACCAGCGAGTTCATCAAGCGGGTGCAGCACCTGCCCGAGGGCCGCACCGCCGACGTCGTGCACATCGTGTCGCTGTCGGCGCTCACCTCCGGCAGCGGCGCGATCGCCTACAACGGCTCCAAGGCCGGCTTCCTCAACGCCACCCGCTGCATCCAGCGCGAGCTGCGGGAGAAGGCCGTGACGCTGGAGGACGGCAGCGAGCGGCCGTTCCCCTGCCGGGTGCAGAGCGTGATCCCGGCGGCGATGGACACCCCGATGATGGAGCAGTGGGGCATCCCCGGGCACCTGATGATGCCGCCGTCGGCGGTCGCCGACACCGTCCGCACGCTGCTCCTGCTGCACCCGTCGGCGTTCGTGCCGGAGATGCAGATCGTGCCGCGCCTCGAGCCGAACTTCCCGCGGTGAGGGAGGACGCGATGACCGAGCCCGACCTGCCCGACAGCGCCATGGCCTCCGGCACCGACGCCGGCCGGCCCGGTGAGCACCTCGGCGGCGGTGACCTGCGCCCCGACGAGCAGCAGCTGCTCGCCGAGCTCGAGCGCGGCGCCGACGAGGCCCCCGCGGGCAGCGACGCGGAGCTGCGGGCGGCCGAGGACGACGCGCCGCTGCCCGCCGAGGGCGGCGCCCAGGACGACGGCCTGGACGTGGGGTTCTCCGACGCCGACGGAGGCTGAGTCCGGGCACTTCCGCGGAAGTGCCCGGACTCAGGATCGCGGGAGCAGGCGGACGGCGACGAGCGCGACGTCGTCCTCGGCGCCCCCGGGCACCAGCCGGTCGAGGACGCCGTCGCAGACCTCCTCGACCGGCCGGTCGCACAGGTCGGCCAGCGCCCGCCCGAGCCGGTCGACGCCGTCGTCGAAGCCCGCGTGCCGGCGCTCGACCAGCCCGTCGGTGTAGAGCAGCAGCGTCGACCCGGGTTCGAGCAGCACGTCGGCGTCGGGGCGCACCGCCTGCGGGCTCACCCCCAGCAGCAGGCCGGGCCGCTCGGCGGCGAGCACGCGGGCGGCGCCGTCGGGGCCGGTGACCAGCGGCGGCAGGTGACCGGCGCTGGACCAGCGCAGCCGCATGCCGCCGTCGCCGGTGGGGGACAGCCGGGCGACCAGCACGGTCGCGATCGCCCCGAGGTCGAGCCCCTCGATCGCGGCGTCGAGCCGGGACAGCACCCGGGCCGGGCTGTCGCCGTGGTCGAAGGCGATGCCGCGCAGCAGGCCGCGCAGCTGGGCCATGCAGGCGGCGGCCTGCACGTCGTGGCCGACGACGTCGCCGATGACGAGCATCGTGGAGCCGTCGGGCTGGCCGAACGCGTCGTACCAGTCGCCGCCGACCTGCGCCTCGCGGGTGGCGGGCACGTAGCGCACGCCCACCGCGAGGCCCGCGGGCGACGGCGGCTCCGACAGCAGGCTGCGCTGCAGGGTCTCCGCGGCCCGCACGATGCTGCGCGAGCGGGCGTAGAGGGCCTCGAGGAGGTGGACCCGCAGGTGGTGCACCTCGGCGCGCTCCTGCGGCGTCCACGGGTACGAGCGCTCCCGCACCGTCTCCCGCCAGCGGTCGAAGCTCTTCCGCGGGCTCAGCCGCACGTCGCCGTCCTCGCGCTCGGTGCGGGCCTTCTCGTGCGGGTCGCCGCCCCAGTCGACGTGCCGCACGGCCTCGCGGCGGTGCCACAGCACGTACTGGCCCTCCGGCAGCGGCACGGCGAGCACCCCGCAGGCGACGTCGACCGGGATGTCCAGCTCCGGCGCCTCGCGCTGCAGCGAGTCGGTGGCGACGACCTCCTCGCCCCGCGCCGCGGCCCAGGCGACCAGCCGCTCGACGACGTCGGCCGGCAGCTGCTCGCCCCGGCCGCCGGTGACCTCCTGCAGCGAGACGGTCACGCCGTCGGCGGGCAGCACGTCGAGCAGGCTGGTGCCGCCGAGCACGGTCTCCGCCAGTGGCCGGTCCTCGTCGAGCATCGCGGCGGTCAGCCAGGCCAGCGTGGAGCGCACCTGCAGCGCCCGGTGCACCTCGTCCTCGGCGGTGCGGTCGACCAGCCGCAGCGACAGCGTCGAGCCGAGGAACTCCGCCGCGGCGCGGGTGGCGTACGGCGGCTGGTGCGGGCCGGCGTAGTGGTGGCAGGCGATGAGCCCCCACAGCCGGTCGTCGCGCAGCAGCGAGATCGACATCGAGGCCCGCACGCCCATGTTGTGCAGGTACTCGAGGTGGACCGGCGAGACGCTGCGCAGCGTCGAGTAGGTGAGGTCCATCGGCCCGCCGGTGGCGGGGTGGGCGGCCGGCCGGATCGGGCTGGGGACGTAGTCGACGTCGCTGATCAGCCGCAGCCAGTTCTTCTCGTACAGCGCCCTCGCCTGCGCCGGGATGTCCGAGGCGGGGTAGTGCAGGCCGAGGAAGGAGCCGAGGTGCTCGGCCCGCGCCTCGGCGACGACCTCGCCGTGGTGGTCGGCGTCGTAGCGGTAGACCATCACGCGGTCGAAGCCGGTCAGCTCCCGCACCGCCCGGGCGGTGGTGTCGTAGAGCTCCTGCAGCGTCACGGCCCGGTTGAGCGCGGCGACCGTGCCGCGTACCGCCTGGTAGGTGTTCGGGAAGGAGAACGGCCGCGGCCCGCGCGCCGGCTCCAGCTCCACCACCAGGTTGGTCAGCGGCTCCTCGCCGGAGGAGAGCAGGGCGCGGTGCAGGATCGCGTCCACCGGCACCGGGTCGCCGCCGAAGTCGAGGGTGACCTCCACCGGGTTGCGCTCGCGCAGGTCGCCGAAGGCGCTGGCCGAGCGGACCACCGCCTCGGTCGGGCCGACCCCGAGGACGTCGGCCAGCGGCCGCCCGAGGGCGTCCGACCACGCCACCCCGGTCAGCTCGGCGAGGTTCTCCGAGGCCTGGACGACGACGAGGTCGGGCTCGCTCACGGCGAGGAACGCCCCGCGCGGCTGGACGCTGCCGGGGACGTGGATCGGCTCGCGCGCGCAGGTGTCCAGGTCGACCGCCTCGCCCGGCGCGAGCCAGGCGACGTCCTGCCCGGCGCTGACGTCTGTCACGCGGGGACCCCGGCGCGCGCGGCCGGCGCGCACCAGTCGGCCAGGACGGCGAAGGTCTCGCGGGCGGCGCCGACGACCCGGCCGGCGTCGCCCCGGCCGGTCACGTGCCCGCGGGTGACGCGCCGGAACGCCGCCCACATCGCGCCGGTGTCCCCGCCGTAGGGGGTGAAGGAGCGCAGCCGGGGCAGCCCCGGGAGGCCGGCCAGGTGGCGGTCGATGAACGTGCCGCCGAGCGTGGAGCCCTCGAGGACGTAGAGCCGGCCGAGCGCCTCGTCGGTGCCGGGGACGGCGGGCAGCACCGGCCGGTCGTCGACGGCCCGGCCGCCGAGGACGTGCAGGTCGGCGGCGTAGAGGGCGGCCCGGCGCCGCCGGTCCCAGTCCAGCGCGGCGGCGTCGGCGGGGCAGCGCGCGGCCCAGGTGTCGAGGCCGGCCTCGGCGGCCCGCCAGAAGGCGTGCAGCAGCCCCAGGACCTCGACCAGCCGGTCCCGGTCCAGGTCGGCGTCCATCAGCCCGAGCGCCGTCTCGACCCGCTCGTGGTCCACGGCGGTGGCCGTGCGCAGGTCCCGGAGGACGTCGCCGGCACCGCCCGCGTCTCGAGGCAACGCCTCTCCTCCCGCAACGATCAGCTACTCGAGGGTAGGTCAGCGCGGGGACGCCGTCGCGGCGGGACGGTCGGCCGCGAGAGGGGCCTTTGTCGCGCTAATGGCTCCCGGGCAGCCGGGCGCGGCGCAGCGAGGCGTGCACCAGCAGGCGGGTGTCGCCGTCGGCGAGGTCCAGCCCGGTGACGGCGGTGATCCGGCCCAGCCGGGAGTACAGCGTCTGGCGGTGGATGCCGAGCGCGGCCGACGTCCGGGCGACGCTGCCGGCCGCGTCCAGGTAGGCCTCGGCGGTGGCGGCCAGCGCCGGCTCGGCCAGCAGCGGTGCGACGGCCGGGTCGGGCGCGGGCAGCGCCGCGGCGGCCCGCCAGCCGCCGAGCCCGGCCCAGGAGGCCACCGGCGCCAGGCGCGGGACGACGGCGGCGACCGCGGCGGCGGTGCGCGCCTGCGCCCAGCAGCGGGGCAGGTCGGCGACCGCCGGCGCGGGGTCGGACACCCCCGCGGTGCTGCCGGCGGGCAGCCGCGCCACCAGCGGGCCGGCGGCGGCGCACGCTCCCCGCGGGTCGGCCGGCCGGGGCAGCCGCACCGCGACGGCGACCTCGCTGCGCCCGTCGGCGTCCTGCAGCACCGCCGCACCCGGGGGCAGCCGGCGGTCGGACGGCAGCGCGCCGCCGGCCGGGCGCAGCGCGACCAGCGCCACCGCCGCGCCGGCGAACCGGTCGGCCAGCACCGCGCCGGCCCGCTCCCGCGCGGCCGCCGGACCCCCGAGCGTCGCGGCGAGCGCGCCGGCCAGGTCGTCGTCGTCCCGCCGGCGGGCCAGCAGCTCCCCGGCGCGGGCGGCCAGGCCCAGCGCCGCGGCCAGCGCGGGGTCGGCGGGATCGGCCGGGTCGGTGCGGCCGCCGTCGAGCAGCCACAGGTACCCGAGGGTGCGGTCCTCGTGCCGGACCGGCAGCAGCAGGCGGGTGAGGATGCCGGCGTCGGGGTCGGCGGGGGTGCGCAGGGGCCCCCGCGCGCGGGTGATGCCGAGGTCCTCGAACCAGCGGCGGGTCGCCGGGGTGGAGCCGCGGCCGAGGATCGACCGGGTGCGGACGGCGTCCATGGCGGTGCCGTCGTCGAGAGGGTGCGCGGCGAAGGCCAGCAGCGTGAAGTCGGTGTCCTCGAGCGTCGCCGGGGCGCCGAGCAGGCGGGCGACCTCGTCGACGACGTCCTGCAGGTCGTCGCGCACCGTACGAATGTACGAGGCCGCGACGTACGTCTGTCCCTGGCGGGTGGCCCGGGCCCTGCCTAGCGTCGGTGGCGGACGCTGGTGTCCGGGACGAGACGGAGGTCGGGTCGGTGCTCTCCACGAAGACCGTGCTGCTGGGGGCCTCGCGGCGCCCGGGGCTGCGCCGCGCAGTGGTGGGCACGCCGGTGACCCGCCGGGTGGTCGAGCGGTTCGTCGCCGGCGAGACGCTGCCGGAGGCGCTCGACGTCGTCGCGCGGCTGACCGGCGAGGGCCTCGCGGTGACCCTCGACCACCTCGGCGAGGACGTCACCGACCCCGAGGAGGCCCGCGGCACCCGCGACGCCTACCTCGCCCTCCTCGACGGCCTCGCGCCGCTCGGGCTCGGCGCCGACGCGGAGGTCTCGGTCAAGCTCTCGGCGTTCGGGCAGGCGCTGCCCGGCGGGCACGACCTCGCCCTGGAGCTGGTCCGGCCGGTGGTCGAGCGGGCCACCGCGATCGGCACCACGGTCACCCTCGACATGGAGGACTCCTCCACCGTCGACTCCACGCTGGCGATCCTGGCCGAGCTGCGCCGCGACCACCCCGGCACCGGTGCCGTGCTGCAGGCCGCGCTGCGGCGCACCGAGGCCGACGCCCAGGCGCTGGCCGTGCCCGGCTCGCGGGTGCGGCTGGTCAAGGGCGCCTACGACGAGCCGTCCTCGGTCGCCTTCCGCGACCGCCGCGACGTCGACGCCGCCTACGCCCGCTGCCTCGGCATCCTCATGCGCGGACCGGGGTACCCCATGGTCGGCAGCCACGACCCGGCGATGATCGACCTCGCGCAGCGGCTGGCCGCCGAGTACGGCCGGGCCGCCGACTCGTGGGAGGTGCAGATGCTGCACGGCATCCGCGTCGACGAGCAGCACCGGCTGGCCGCGGCCGGCACCAAGGTGCGCGCCTACGTCCCCTACGGCGTCGACTGGTACGGCTACTTCGTCCGCCGGCTGGCCGAGCGCCCGGCCAACCTGCGCTTCTTCCTCCGCGCCCTCGTCAGCCGCTGACCCCTCACCCCACCCGGAGGCATGCCGTGGACGGCATCACCCGCGTCCCCCCGCCGCACAACGAGCCCGTGCTCAACTACGCACCCGGCTCCCCGGAGCGCGCGGCCCTGCAGACCCGCCTGGCCGAGCTGGCCGCCGAGCCGCTGGAGCTGACTGCCACCATCGGTGACAAGCAGCGCATGGCCGGCGGCGAGCGCTTCGACGTCGTCCAGCCGCACCGGCACGCGGCCGTGCTGGGCACCTCGGCGCACTCGACGCACGCCGACGCCGAGGAGGCCGTGGCCACCGCCAAGGCCGCCGCCCCGGCCTGGCGCGACCTGTCGCTGGACGACCGCGCCGCGGTGTTCCTCAAGGCAGCCGACCTGCTGGCCGGCCCGTGGCGGCAGACGCTCAACGCCGCCACGATGCTCGGCCAGTCCAAGACCGCCTACCAGGCCGAGATCGACAGCGCCTGCGAGCTGGTCGACTTCTGGCGCTGGAACGTGCACTTCGCCCGCGAGGTCGTCTCCGCGCAGCCGGTGTCCTCGCCGGGCGTGTGGAACCGCAGCGACCACCGGCCGCTGGAGGGCTTCGTCTACGCGGTCACCCCGTTCAACTTCACCGCGATCGCCGGCAACCTGCCCACCGCGCCGGCGCTCATGGGCAACACCGTCGTCTGGAAGCCCGCCCCCACCCAGCAGTTCGCTGCGCACTTCCTCATGCGGCTGCTGGAGGAGGCCGGCCTGCCCCCGGGCGTCATCAGCATGCTGCCCGGCGACGGCATCCCGGTGTCGGAGGTCGTGCTCGCCGACCGCGACCTCGCCGGCATCCACTTCACCGGGTCGACGCCGGTCTTCCAGCACCTGTGGCGGACGGTGGGGGAGAACATCGCCTCCTACCGCGGCTACCCGCGGATCGTCGGCGAGACCGGCGGCAAGGACTTCGTCGTCGCCCACCCCTCGGCCGACCTCGACGTGCTGCGCACCGCCCTGGTCCGCGGCGCCTTCGAGTTCCAGGGGCAGAAGTGCTCGGCGGCCTCGCGCGCCTACGTGCCGCGGTCGGTGTGGGCGCGCCTGCGCGACGACCTCGTCGGCGTCACCGAGTCGCTGTCGATGGGCGACGTCACCGACTTCTCCAACTTCATGGGCGCGGTCATCGACCGCAAGTCCTTCTCCAAGCTGTCCGGCGTCATCGACCGGGTCGACGACGACCCCGCGCTGTCGATCGTGGCCGGCGGCCAGACGGACGACTCCGAGGGCTTCTTCGTGCGGCCCACCGTCATCGAGGGCACCGACCCCGAGCACGAGGTGTTCACCACCGAGTACTTCGGCCCGATCCTCGCCGTGCACGTCTACGACGACGCCGACTACGACACCGTGCTGCGGCAGATGGAGTCGGTGGCGCCGTACGCGCTCACCGGCGCGGTCATCGCCCAGGACCGGGCGGCCATCGCGCACGCCGAGCGGTTCCTGCGCTTCGCGGCCGGCAACTTCTACGTCAACGACAAGCCGACCGGCGCCGTCGTCGGCCAGCAGCCCTTCGGCGGCGGGCGCGCCAGCGGCACCAACGACAAGGCCGGCGCGGCGCAGAACCTGCAGCGCTGGACCTCGACCCGGTCGATCAAGGAGACGTTCGTCCCGCCGACCGACCACCGCTACCCGCACATGGGCTGACGCCGCGTCGCAGCACGATCAGGTGACCTGGTCGTGCTGCGTCCTGGCTCACCGCCGGGGGTGAGCCAGGACGCGCGGGGGTGGGCCAGGACGCCGTCAGCCGGGCCAGTGGACCTGCCCGTCGTCGCCGAGCACCGCGCCGGCGGACGGGGTGTGCGGGGTGAGCCGCCCGTCGGGCATCAGGTGGTGCACCGGCACACCACGGGCGAGGACGGCGACGTCGGCGACGATCCGCCGGTGGCAGCGCCACCACACGCTCTCGCTGCACATCACCGCGACGGTGTCCGCCGCCGCCCCGGTGAGCACCTCGTCGAGCGCCGCGGCGAACTCCGGCGTGCGCGTGTGCGCGGCGTAGGCGGCGAACTGCGCGACGGTCCACCAGCCGTCGGCGACCGGCTCGCCCGGCGGGAGCCGGCGCCGCCCGCCCAGCCGGGCGTCCCAGCGGTAGCCGATCCCGCAGGCCGGCAGCCACTCCTCGAGCACCTCGCGCCGGACGTCGGGGTTGCTGCGGCTGCCGGGGAACCTGCGGACGTCGACCACGCACCCGACCCCCGCCGCGGTCAGCCGGGCGCCCAGGGCGGTGCGGTCCTCGGGTCCGTGGCCCACGGTCAGCAGCGGCACCGCCCCTGACTACCCGACCCGGCCGTGTCCGCGGTCACCGGTCATGCTGATGGGTCGGGCGCCGCGCCCGCGGAGGGGAACGGGATGGTCGAGAGCACGACGCGGGACCGGACGTCGCTGTGGCGGCTGCCGGCGATGCGGGCACTGGTCGGCGCGACGGGGCTCGGCTTCGCCGGGTACTGCCTGACGCTGGCCTCGCTCCCGGCCTACGCGGTCGCGGGCGGCGCCTCCGCCGACACCGCGGGCGTGGTCACCGCGGTGTTCCTGCTGGTCACCGTCGCCGGCCAGTCGGTCGTGCCCGCGCTCACCGCCCGCCACGGCCTCGGGCCGGTGCTCGCCGGCGGGCTGGTCCTCCTCGGTGTGCCGAGCCCGCTGTACGTCCTCGACGACGGCGTCCTCTGGCTGTCGGCGGTCTCCGCCGTGCGCGGGGCGGGGTTCGCGGTGCTCACCGTCCTCGGCGCGGTGCTCGCCGCGCAGGTCGCCCCGGCCGACCGGCGCGGTGAGTCGATCGGCCTCTACGGCCTGGCCATCGCCGTCCCCAACCTGCTCGCCGTGCCCGCCGGCGTCGCGCTGGTCCTCGACGGCCACGCCGCCTGGCTGGCCTGGCTGGCCGCCTCCCCGGTGCTGGCGCTGCCGCTGGTGCCCGGCCTGGCCCGCAGGGTGCACTGGGAGGGGGCGGCCGGCGGGTCCTCGCGCGCGGCGGTGCGGGCCGCGCTGGCGCCGTCGGTGGTGCTGCTGCTGGTCACCCTGGCCGGCGGCGGCCTGATGACGTTCCTGCCGATCGAGCGGCCCGACGGCTCGGTGGCGACGGCGGCGCTGCTGCTGTTCGGCGTCACCGGCGCGCTCACCCGCTGGCGCGCGGGCCTGCTCGCCGACCGGGTCGGCACCCGCCGGCTCGTGCCCGCGGCGCTGCTCGTGGGCGCGGCCGGGCTGGCCGTGGTCGCGCTGGGCCTGCAGGTGGGTGACGTCGTCGTGCTCGCCGGTGCCGCCGTCTTCGGGGCCGGCTACGGCGCGGTGCAGAACCTGACGCTGGTCACCGCGTTCACCCGCGCCGGGGAGGGCGGCTCGACGGCGGCCAGCGCGCTGTGGAACGCCGCGTTCGACGCCGGCACCGCCGCCGGCGCGCTGGTCCTCGGCCTGGTCGCCGCCGGGGTGGGCCTGCCGTGGACCTACGTGCTGGTGGCCGGGGTGCTGCTCGCCGGGCTGCCCCTGGCCCGGGTGGCGACCCGCCCGGCCTGACGCGCGCGGAGCCGCTCAGCGCAGCACGGAGGTCAGCAGCAGGCTGGTCTGGCTGTTGATGATCCCGGGCACCGACCGGATCCGGTTGAGCAGCCGGTCGAACCCGACGAGGTCGACCGTGCGGTGCTCGGCCACCAGGTCCCACGCGCCGTTGGTCGAGTGCATCGACTCGATCTCCGGGAAGCCGCGCAGCCGCCGGATGACGTCGTCGGTGGAGCGGCCCTCCACCTCGATCAGCGACACCGCCCGCACGCCGCCGGACGCCGCCTCGTCGCGCACCCGGACGGTGAAGCCCACGATCACGTCGTCGGCCACCAGCCGGTCGAGGTGGCTGGTCACCGTCGCCCGGGTGACGCCGAGCCGCCGGGCGAGCTCGGCGACCGGGGCCCGGCCGTCCTCGCGCAGGGCCGACAGCAGCCGGCGGTCGAGGTCACTGAGATCCGCCACGGGCAGACCGTACGTCGGCGGTGGGCAGACTGCCTACCCCGTGAGCATGACGCGCGCTCCCTGCTCATTGTGTGTGCAGATCGCCAAGTCATACCGTGAATGCATGACCATGTTCGTCGACGTGCGCAACATGATCCGCTGGACCGCCGAGACCGGCCCCCAGCAGATCATCGACGGGATGTCCCGCTACATCGAGGACGACTTCCGGCGCTGGGAGTCCTTCGACAAGATCGCCCGCGTGGGCAGCCACACGCCCTTCGGCGTGATCGAGCTGATGCCCACCAGCGACGGCGAGACCTACGCGTTCAAGTACGTCAACGGGCACCCGAGCAACCCGGCCCGCGGCTTCCAGACCGTCAGCGCCTTCGGCGCCCTGGCCGACGTGTCCAACGGCTACCCGGTGTTCCTCGCCGAGATGACCCTGCTGACCGCGCTGCGCACCGCCGCGATGTCGTCCATGGTCGCCCGCCACCTCGCCCGGCCCGACTCGCGCCGGCTCGCGCTCATCGGCGCCGGCAGCCAGTCGGAGTTCCAGGCGCTGGGCATGCGCGCCGCCCTGGGCGTCGAGCAGGTCTCCGTCTGGGACACCGACCCCGCGGCGATGGACAAGCTGGTCCGCAACCTCCAGCCGCTGGGCTTCGACGTGCACGTCGCCCGCTCCGCGCAGGAGGCGGTCCGGGGCGCCGACGTCGTGACCACCTGCACCGCCGACAAGGCCCGCGCCACCGTGCTGCAGGCGGAGTGGGTGGAGCCGGGCATGCACATCAACGCGATCGGCGGCGACTGCCCCGGCAAGACCGAGCTCGACCCGGCGATCCTGCTGCGCGAGGACACCGACGTCTTCGTCGAGTTCCCCCCGCAGACCTGGATCGAGGGCGAGATCCAGAACATGCCGGAGGGCTTCCCGGTCATCGAGCTGTGGGAGGTCGTGACGGGGCGCCGGGCCGGGCGCACCTCGGCCGAGCAGGTCACCCTGTTCGACTCCGTCGGCTTCGCCATCGAGGACCTCTCCGCGCTGCGCTACGTGCGCGACGCGGTGCGGGGCACCGAGTGGGTCGACGACATCGACCTGGTGGCCGAGCCCGAGGACCCCAAGGACCTGTTCGGGATGGTCGCGGCGTTCACGCCGATCCCCTCGTGACGCCGCCGGACCTCTCCGGCCAGGCGCCCGCCGCCGTCGTCCTGGTCCGGCCCCACGCGTTCCAGCCCAACCCGCAGACGATCGCCGACAACGCCTTCCAGGCGGCCGAGGTCGGTGAGGACCCTGCGGTCCTCGCCCGCCGCGCGCACGACGAGGTCACCGCGCTCGCCGACGCCCTCACCGGCGTCGGCGTGCGCGTGCACCTGTTCGACGACCCCGAGCCCGACCGGCCCGACAGCGTCTTCCCGAACAACTGGGTGTCCACCCACGCCGACGGGCGGGTGGCGCTGTTCCCGATGTACGCGGCCAACCGCCGCCGGGAGCGGCGCGGGGACGTCGTGGAGTTCCTCAAGGCCGCCTACCGCGTGCACGAGGTGGTCGACCTGTCCGGCCTCGAGCACGACGGCGTCTTCCTCGAGGGCACCGGCGCGATGGTGCTCGACCACGTGCTGCGGGTGGCCTACGTCGCCCGCTCGCGGCGGGTGGACCCGGTCGCGCTGGAGCGCTTCTGCCGCGTCTTCGGCTACCAGCCGGTGGTGTTCGACGCCCTGGACGCCGCCGGGCGCCCGATCTACCACACCAACGTGATGATGAGCGTGGCCGGCGAGTACGCCCTGGTGGCCCTGGAGCTGCTGCCCTCGGCCGCCGAGCGCGAGCAGCTGCGTGCGCGGCTGGAAGCCGGCGGGCGCACCGTCGTGCCGCTGACCGCCGCGCAGATCGGCGAGTTCGCCGGCAACGCCATCGAGGTGCAGGGCAGCGACGGGCCGGTGCTGGCGCTCTCGGCCCGTGCGGCGGCGAGCCTCGACGCCGACCAGCGCCGGGTGATCGAGCGGTCGGCGCGGCTGCTGCCGGTGGCGGTGCCCACCGTCGAGCTGGCCGGCGGGTCGGTGCGCTGCATGATCGCCGGCGTGCACCTCGAGCCGCGGGTGGCTGCCGCTCCGGCCCCGGCGTCCCCGGTCGCCGACGGCGCCGAGCCCGTCCTCGCGTAGGACCCGCGCCGCCGGCTCAGCCGGCGACGCGGTCGGCCGCGGCGCGCAGCGAGCGCAGCAGCAGGATCTCCTCCGCCGAGCGGCGCAGCCACGCGCGCAGCGCGGCGGGGTCGTCGCGGGCGGCGTCGCGGACGGTGCCCAGGTGCAGCTGCCGGGTGTTGGCCTGCGCCCGCTGGGCCGGCGGCAGGGCCCGGGCCTCGCTGCGGGCGACCGCGGTGAGCGCGGCGCCGACGTAGACGAGGGCGCGCACCTCGTCGACGTCGGCGAGGACGGCGTCGGCACCGGGTCCGTCACCGGCCTCGAGCCGGCTCAGCAGCAGGTCGGCGCGCTCGCGGCCCAGGGCGGTCGGGTCGGGGGAGGTCACCCCTCCACTGTGCCCGCCTCCCGGCCGGAGCCGGGAGGCGGGCAGGTGAGCTGCTGGAACGGCCCCCTCGCAGGGGCCCACGCCGAGCGTGCGAGGCGTGGGGGGTGAGGGGGTCCTTCTAGGCGTCGCGGCGGGTGAAGACCACCGCGGCGACGGCGAGCAGCACGGCGACCTCGGCGGCGAACACGGCGAACCCGGTCCACGGCTCGAGCAGCACCGGGTTGAACGTCTCCGGCGCCGCGATCCGCGAGCCGGCGTTGCCCGGCATGAGCTTGGTCAGCCACTCGCCGAGCGCGCCGGGCAGCAGCATCACCAGGTTGCCGACGAGGAACACCAGCGCCAGCACCACCGACACGACGGCGGCGGTCGAGCGCAGCAGCAACCCGGCGGCCATGGCGAACAGCCCGAGCCCGGCCATGTAGAGGCCGCTGCCCAGCAGCGAGCGCACCATCCCGTCGTCGCCGAGGCCGATGCCGATGCCCTCCGCGGACAGGAACGCGTTGCCGCCGAGCCAGCCGAGGAACGCCGTGACGACGCCGGCGACGAACAGCGTGGCGGTGAGCACCAGCGCCTTGGCCGCCAGCACCGTGCCGCGGCGGGGGGTGGCGGCCAACGTCGCGCGGATCATCCCGGTGCCGTACTCGCTGGTCACCGTGAGCGCGCCGAGGACCACCGCGGTCACCTGCGCGAAGACCAGCCCCCAGGTGATGAACGCGCCGACCGGCTCGCCGGTCTGCCCGTCGGCGAGGTCGCGGGCGACCAGCGCGCACACCAGCGTGGTGAGCCCGGCGCCGAGCGCGACCATCGCGGCCACCGACCACCCGGTGGAGCGCACCGACCACAGCTTGATCCACTCGGCGCGGACGGCGCGGGACAGCCCGGCGCCGCCGGAGGGTGCGGCCGCGGCGCGGGGCGGGGTCAGGACGGGAGCGGTCACCGGGTCACCTCGGCGGGGCGGGCGGCGGCGTACTCGACGCTGCCGGCGGTCAGGGTCATGAAGGCCTCCTCCAGCGAGGAGGTGACGAGGCCGAGCTCGTGCAGGACGACGCCGGCGCCGGCGGCGAGCTCGCCGGTGGTGACGGTGTCGGCGCCCTGCACCCGCAGCTCGTCGCCGTCGCAGGTGACGTCGGCGCCGGAGCGGCGGAGCAGCTCGGCCAGCTGCGCCGGCTGGGGGGTGCGCACCGTGACGAAGGAGGCGGCGTGCTCGGCGATGAACTCGGCGGTGGAGCAGTCGGCCAGCACCCGGCCGCGGCCGATGACGACGAGGTGGTCGGCGGTCAGCGCCATCTCGGCCATGAGGTGGCTGGAGACGAGCACCGTGCGTCCCTCGGCCGCGAGGTCGCGGGCCAGGGTGCGCACCCAGCGGATGCCCTCGGGGTCCAGGCCGTTGACCGGCTCGTCGAGGACGACCACGGGCGGGTCGCCGAGCAGGGCGGCGGCGATGCCCAGCCGCTGGCCCATGCCGAGGGAGAACCGGCCCACCCGCTGGTCGGCGACCGCCTCCAGCCCGACCAGGCCGAGCACCTCCTCGACCCGGGCGCGGGGGATGGCGTTGCTGGCGGCCATCCAGCGCAGGTGGGCCCGGGCGGTGCGGCCCGGGTGCAGGGCGCGGGCCTCCAGCAGGGCGCCGACGGCGCGCAGCGGGGCGGGGGAGTCGGCGTAGCGGGCGCCGTCGACGGTGACCGTGCCGGAGGTGGGCCGGTCCAGGCCGATGACCATCCGCATCGTCGTGGACTTGCCGGCGCCGTTGGGGCCGAGGAAGCCGGTCACCCGGCCGGGCCGGACGGTGAAGGAGACGGAGTCGACGGCGAGCCGCTCGCCGTAGCGCTTGGTCAGCCGGCTGGCGACGATCACGGGGTCACCGCCGGGGTGGGGAGGCCGAGGAGGTCATGGACGGGAACGCTCCCGCTCCGGGGCCGCCCGGCACATCCGGGCCTTCCCCCGACCCGACCCTGATCCGCCCCCGACGGCGCGGTGGGGGGCGACCCCGGGAGGTCAGGCGGTGCGGGCCAGGTCGCCGGTGGCGTCGTCGGCGGCCAGCAACCGGCGCAGGGTGACCGCCGCGCTCCGCCCGGCCCGGTTGGCGCCGATCGTGCTCGCGCTCGGCCCGTAGCCGACCAGCTGCAGGCGCGGCTCGTCGACGGCGGAGGTGCCCTCGACCGGGATGACGCCGTCGCGGGTGCGCAGCCGCAGCGGGGCGAGGTGGCCGACCGCGGCGCGGAACCCGGTGGCCCAGAGGACCACGTCGGCGGGCACGAAGCGGCCGTCGTCCCAGGCCACCCCGTCGGGCGTGAGGCGGTCGAACACCGGCAGGCGGGTGAGGACGCCGTCGTCCAGGCCGCGGCGCACCCACGGGGTGACCACCAGCCCGGTCACCCCGACGACGCTGCCGGGCATCCGGCCGGCACGGACGGCCTCGGCCACCCGCGCCACCGCCGCGCGGCCCTGCTCCTCGCCGAAGGGGCCCTCGCGCCAGACCGGGGGACGGCGGGTCACCCAGGTGGTGCGGGCGACCGGGGCGATCTCCCCGAGCAGCTGCACCGCCGACGCGCCGCCGCCGACCACCACCACCGACCGCCCGGCGAACTCCGCGGCGCCCCGGTAGTCGGCGGTGTGCAGCTGGCGACCGCGGAAGGTCTCCCGGCCCGGGTAGTACGGGACGAACGGGCGGGTCCAGGTGCCGGTGGCGTTGACGACGCCGCGGGCGCGCCACACGCCGGCGTCGGACCCGACGAGGAACCGCCCGTCGCCGCTGCGGCGCACCGCGGACACCCGCACCGGCCGCTGCACGGGCAGGGCGAAGCGCCGCTCGTACTCGGCGAAGTAGGCCGGCACCGCCTCGGCGGCGGGCAGGTCGTCGGAGGCCGGCGCGAACGGCAGCCCGGGCAGCTCGTGGACGCGGTGGGTGGTGGCCAGCGTCAGCGAGGACCAGCGGTGCTGCCAGGCCCCGCCCGGTGCGGCGTCGCCGTCGAGGACGACGACGCCGCTGCCGGGCGCAAACCCCTGGCGGCCCAGGTGGTACGCGGCGGACAGGCCGGCCTGGCCCGCGCCGACCACCACGACGTCGACGTCCCGCGGGCTGCTCACACCCGCGCAACGCCGGCCGGTCGGCCGCTATGCCGGGGTCAGCCGCCCGAGCTCCGTGCCGGTCAGCGTCACCGCCGCGGGGTCGTACCCGAACCGGACGACGACGGCGCCCGGGCGGGCCTCCACCAGCCAGGCCGTGCGCGGCCCGCCGCCGTCGGCCGGGCGGTACTCCCAGCGCCCGGCCAGCAGCGCCAGGCCTCGGCTGCGCAGGAAGGACAGCGCCTCCTCGCGGGTGGGGAAGGTCCGCAGCGGCGTGCCGGGGACGGCGTGCGCCAGCCACCCGCCGTCGCACGGCGCGGCGGTCAGGTGGCCGACGAGCTCGCCGTCCTCCGGACGGTGCACCGGCTCGAGCACGGGGGGAGTGGTCATGTCCTCCATGCTGGGGACGGGCTCAACCGGTTTCCGGCCGCCAGGCGTCGGCGTGCTCCTCGACGAACCGCCGCAGGGTCGTGGGCTCGCGCCCGAGCAGGCGGGCGAGGTCGTCGGTGGTGCGCGCGGCCAGGCCCAGCCGGGTGGTGGTGAACAGCAGGGTCATGACCAGGACCAGCCCCGCGGGTGTGCCCTCGCGCCGCTTCTCGCGGGCGAAGGCGACCACCCCGGGGTGCGGGTAGACCACCGGGCGGCCCAGCACCGCCGATAGGGTGGCCGCGATCTCGGCGAAGGTCGGCGCCTCGGGAGCGGTCAGCTCGTAGGCGCGGCCCTCGTGCCCCGGCTCGGTCAGCGCCCTGGCGGCCACCTCGGCGAGGTCGCGGACGTCGACGTGCGCGGTGCGCCCGTTGCCCGCCGGCACCGAGATCCGCGACCGGTCGCGGATCTCCTCGCGGTGCACGGTGAGCAGGTTCTGGTAGAAGTTCGCCGGCCGCAGGTGGGTCCACGCCAGGCCGGTGGCCTCCACCCGCTTCTCCAGCGCCCGGTGCGGCAGCAGCGGGTTGCGCCCGGCGGCCTGCACCGACAGCAGGACCACCCGCCGCACCCCGGCGGCGACGACCGCGTCGAGGAAGGGCTGCAGGCGCTCGGTCCGGGCGACCTCGGGCGGGCGCAGCAGGAACAGCGCCTCGACGCCGTCGAGCGCGGCCGGCCAGCTCGCGGCGTCCTCGAGGTCGAGCCGGACGGCGGGCACCCCGGGCGGGAGCCCGGCGGACGCCCGCCCGGGGTCGCGGGCGCCGGCGCGGACGTCGACGCCGGGCGCGGCCAGCCGGCGGACGACCTCGCTGCCGACCGTGCCGGTGGCGCCGGCGACGAGGACGCTCACGCGTCGGCCGCCACGACGAACGGCGCCGCCGACAGCCACTCGCGTCCCTCGGCGAGCTCGACCATGGCCAGGGCGACGTCGGCCTTGGCCACCGGTGCCGCGCGCAGCCCGGGCGCCTCGGAGGTCAGGCGGTAGCGGCCGGTACCGGGCCGGTCGGTGAGGCGTGGCGGGCGCACCTGCGTCCACTCCAGCCGGGAGCCGGCGAGGACCTCGTACTCGCCCTCCTTGTCCTCCACCAGGTCGCGGGCCAGCCGGTGGGTGAGGCCGGAGACGAACCGGGCGCCGCGGCCCTTGCGGTCACCGGGCAGGTCGGCCCCGGCGCCGGAGACGCCGACGAACCGGCGCGCCCCGGCCGCGTCCATGGCGGCCACCAGCCCGGGCAGCACCGCGCGGCCGACGTCCCCGCCCGAGCCCCTGGTGACGCCGACGCACCACAGGACGGCGTCGGCGCCCTCGACCGCCTTCGCCACCAGGGCGGCGTCGCGCACGTCCCCCGGGCGCTCGGTCACGCCCGCGTGCCCTGCCGCGGTGCGCGCCACCGCCACCACCGCGTGCCCGCGCTCGGCCGCCAGCCGCACCGCGTGCCGGCCCACGCCGCCGGCGGCCCCGAACACCACCAGGTCCACGTCCGTCTCCCTCCGTCAGGTGTCCTGACACGATGGTGTCAGGTAGCCTGACGGCCGTGCAACGCCGGGAGGAGCTGCCGCTGGCCCACCTGCTGCTGCAGGCCGGCCGGGCGTTCGACGCCGCGCTGCGGGAGGAGCTGGCCGCCCGCGGGTGGCCGCGGCTGAGCGCCGCGCAGTCGCTGGTCTTCGCCTACCTCGACCGGCAGGGCACCGCGCCGGCGGAGCTGGCGCGGCGGCTGGGCACCACCCGGCAGGCCCAGCAGGACCTGGTGGCCGGCCTGGTGCGCCTCGGGCTGGTGGAGACGGTGACCGACCCCGCCCGGCGGCGCGGCCGGCTGGTGCGGCTGACCGGCAGCGGGCGCGCCCTCGCCGCCGACGCCGGCGGCGTGCTGGCCGGCATGGAGGAGGAGCTCGGCGAGCGGGTGCCCGCGCTGCGGCGGCTGCTCGCCGAGGTCACCGGCGTGGCCGGCAGGTGGCGGCGGGCCGCCGACGGCGAGGCTCCCGGCGGCCTGGGCGCGACGGCCGACTGACGCCGCCCGGTTTCCGGCGCGGGGGCGCCGGGCACGGCGGGAGGACCGGCGGTCGGCGCCGGTCCCCGTCGAGCCAGGGAGGTCGCGTGCGGGCGATGGTCTACCGCGGGCCGTACAAGGTCCGGGTCGAGGACAAGGACGTCCCGGCGATCGAGCACCCGAACGACGCGATCGTCCGGGTGACGCTGGCGGCCATCTGCGGTTCCGACCTGCACCTCTACCACGGCCTCATGCCGGACACCCGGATCGGGCACACCTTCGGCCACGAGTTCATCGGCGTCGTCGAGCAGGTCGGCCCGTCGGTGCAGAACCTGGCCGTCGGCGACCGGGTGATGGTGCCGTTCAACGTCTTCTGCGGGTCGTGCTGGTTCTGCGCCCGCGGCCTGTACTCCAACTGCCACAACGTCAACCCCAACGCGACCGCCGTCGGCGGCATCTACGGCTACTCGCACACCACCGGCGGCTACGACGGCGGCCAGTCGCAGTTCGTGCGCGTCCCGTTCGCCGACGTCGGTCCGGTGCGCATCCCCGAGTGGATGCACGACGAGGACGCCGTCGTCATGACCGACGCCGCCGCGACCGGCTACTTCGGCGCGCAGCTCGGCGAGATCGCCGAGGGGGACACGGTCGTCGTCCTCGGCGCCGGGCCGGTCGGCCTGGTCGCGGCGCAGTCGGCGTGGCTCATGGGCGCCGGCCGGGTGATCGTCGTCGACCACCTGCGGGAGCGGCTGGAGAAGGCGCGGACGATGGCCCACGCCGAGACGCTGGACTACGACGAGGTCGACGACGTCGTCGTCGAGCTCAAGAAGCAGACCGACCACCTCGGCGCCGACGTCGTCATCGAGGCGGCCGGCGCGGAGGCCGACGGCAACTTCCTGCAGCACGTCACCGGGACCAAGCTCAAGCTGCAGGGCGGCTCCCCGGTGGCGCTGAACTGGGCCATCGACGGCGTGCGCAAGGGCGGCACGGTCTCCGTCGTCGGCGCCTACGGGCCGATCCCCAACGCGGTGAAGTTCGGCGACGCGCTGAACAAGGGCCTGACCCTGCGGATGAACCAGACGCCGGTGAAGCGGCAGTGGCCGCGGATGTTCGAGCACGTCCGCAACGGCCACCTGACCCCGCGCGAGGTGGTCACCCACCGCTTCCCGCTGGAGGAGATCGCGGAGGCCTACCACGTCTTCTCCAGCAAGCTCGACGGCTGCATCAAGCCGGTGATCGTGCCCGACGCGGCCTGAGGAGCCCCCGTGACCGAGCCCGACGTCCCCAGCGCCTACGTCCGGGACAAGCGCACCCCACCACCCAGCCGGGAGGAGCTGCGCGCCCGCATACCCGGCTGGGGCGCCGACCTCGACCCGGCCGACCGGCCCTCGTACCCGAAGCTGCAGTACCCGGCCGACACCGGCGCGCGCTGGGACTTCCCCGAGCGCCAGCCCGGCAGCGAGGGACGGGAGCACTCGATCGAGCACGCCTTCGTCACGCCGGTGTTCGGCACCGCGCAGCCGCTGCGGGGCCTCTCGGGGGCGATCCGCCGGTTCGCCTACGCCCGCTTCAGCGAGGGCCGGCTCGCGCACTGGCTGCTGCTCATCGCCGGTGACCGGGTCGACGCGTGGGAGCACCACCTGCGCTCGTTCGCCACGCTGCGGCCCGACGTGCCCGCCACCGGCCTGCGGACGGAGTTCACCCGCGGCGGGCTGCGGTCACGGCGTGGGCGCAGCGACGCCCGGCACCAGCTGCTCGACCCGGTGGTCGTCGTCGGGCCGTGGCTCGCCGGCGCCGGGGCCGCGGTGCTCGGCGTCCGGAGGGTGGTGCGCGCCGTCCGCGGCTGAGTGCCCGGCGCTCCACGCCGGCGCTACCGTCCGCCCGTGACCCCTCTCGACGAGCTGCCGCGCATCGGCGCCCCGGCCACCCGCGCGCTGCACGGCGCCGGGTACACCGGCCTGGGGCAGCTGGCCGGTGTCCCGCGCACGACGCTGGCCGCGCTGCACGGCGTGGGCCCCAGGGCGCTGCGGATCCTCGACGAGGCCCTGGCGCAGCACGGGCTCGCGCTGGGCTGAGCCCGCCCGTGTACCTGCGGATCTGGGCGTACGACGTCCCGCCGGGAGCGGTCGGCCGGTTCGTCGCTGCCTACGGGGCCGACGGCGACTGGGCGCGGCTGTTCGCCCGGGCCGCGGGCTTCGCCGGCACGGAGCTCTTCGGCGGGACCGAGGTCGGGACCCGCTTCCTCACGGTCGACCGCTGGCGGGACGAGGCGGCGTGGGCGGCGTTCCTCGAGCGGTGGGGCGAGGACTACCGGGCGCTCGACGTGGCGCTCGCCCCGCTCACCAGCCGCCAGGAGCTCCTGCTCGAGGGGGCGTCGCCCTAGGGCGTGTCTGACGGATCTTGGCGGTTTGGATCGGCAGGCTCCGGGCGATGCGACAGCATCGAGCGGTGGTCTCCGATGAGGCGTGGGCGTGGATGGAGCCGTTGCTGCCGTCCTCGGCCGGTCGGCGTGGAGGGCGGTGGCGTGATCACCGGCAGGTGATCGAGGCGATCGCCTGGAAGTACCGCACCGGCTCACCGTGGCGGGAGGTGCCCGAGCAGTTCGGGCCGTGGCAGACCGCCTATGAGCGGTTGACCCGGTGGAGCTCCGATGGCACCTGGGCCAAGTTGCTTGCCCGCGCCCAATCCGATGCCGATGCCGCGGGTGAGTTGGACTGGCTGGTCGCGGCCGATTCCAC
>NZ_FZOH01000012.1 GCF_900188205.1 Geodermatophilus saharensis
CTGGTTCGCCGGGCATGGGGTCACCATCGAGCGGGTGCTCACCGACAACGCCATGAGCTACCGCCGCGGCAACGCCTGGATCACCGCCTGCACCGAGCTGGGCATCGTTCGGCGGTTCATCCAGCCCGGCCGCCCGTGGACCAACGGCAAGGCCGAACGGTTCAACCGCACCCTGCGCACCGAGTGGGCCTACGCCACCGGCTGGACCAGCAACGACCAGCGCACCACCGCCCTGGACGCCTGGCTGAGGCACTACAACACTGCCCGCAGCCACTCCGCCCTCGGAGGCCACCCACCGATCAGCCGACTGGCCGCGTGAACAACCTGTCCGGTCACGACACCTAGCCGTACCGGGCTCCAGCGTCAGACCGCGGCGGTCCCGATGAGCCCCTTGCGGGTGACGAGCGCGGCGAGCTGCTCCTCCGAGAGCCCCTCGGTGCCCTCGGGACGGCGCGGCACCACCATGTAGCGCGACTCCGCGCTGGCGTCCCACACCGAGATCCGCGTCGTCTCGGGCAGCTCGAGCCCGAACTCGCGCAGCACGCCGCGGGGGTCGCGCACCACCCGCGAGCGGTAGGCCTCGCTCTTGTACCAGCCGGGCGAGGGCCCCAGCAGCGCGATCGGGTAGCAGGAGCACAGCGTGCAGACGACGACGTTGTGCTCGTCGGCGGTGTTCGCGACGACCTTCAGCCGCTGCTCCTGCAGGCCGCCGGCCATCGACAGGCCCACCTCGCGGATGGCCTCGTTCGCGTCGGCGAGCAGCCGCTCGGCGAACCCCGGGTCGACCCACGCGCGGGCGGTGATCCGGGCCCCGTTGGCCGGCGAGCCACCGGCCAGGAACTCGTCGATCCGCCCGTCGATCTCGCCCTCGTCGAGCAGACCCCGGCTCTCCAGCAGCGCCTCCACGTGGCGCACCCGGGCCGAGATGACCGAGCTGGGATGGTCGCCGCTCATGCGGGCTCCTCGATCGGGGTCAGGTAGTCGGACCACAGCTCCACGGTGACCGTGTGGTCGCCGGAGCCGAACAGGTCGGCGGCCGCGAACCGCACGTGCCACACCGGCTGGGGAGTGCCGGCGCGGCCCCGGGCCCGGTCGTCGGCCAGCGGGTGCCGCCCGGCCTCCTCGACCAGGACACCCACGGCGCCACGCACGTACCGGGGCAGCCGGGTGTGGCCGTCGGGGTCGGCGGTGCGGGCGCGCACCCGCACGCCGGGTGCGAGCTCAGTCATGCGGCACGTCCAGCTCGTCCGGCGAGGCGACGCCCTTCTCCGCCAGCAGCGTGGTGATCGCGGTGATCCAGCGCTCGTAGTAGGAGGCGGCGAGGTACTCCTCCGGCGGCATCCGCTCGATCGCGTCGCGGAACTCGTCGAGGTTGTAGACGCCCCGCTTGATCAGCGCGCCGTTGAGGGCGAAGACGTGGGCCTCCCAGTCGGCGTGGAACGGCGGCTCGTCCGGTTCCTCGGCGATCGCCGGGAACCCGGCCATCCCACCAACGTCGTTGATGCGGCTCACCCGCCCTTCCTACCGCGCCGGGACGCTCACCCGACAGGCGAGTCGCCCACCGGGCGCGGCGATCCGGACCGGCCCGGCTAGGCGGAGGACCCCCGCGGCTGGGGTGCCACCGGCGTGATGTTCGGGTTCAGCCGGAACAGGTTCCCGGGGTCGTAGCGGGCCTTGAGCAGGCGCAGCCGGTCGAGGTTCGTGCCGAAGGAGGCCCGCACCTTCTCCGGCGGGTCGTCGGTGGCGAGGTGGTTGACGTAGCCGCTGCCCTCCATGTGCGGCTCGGCCGCCGCCCAGTGCGAGCGGAGCCAGTCGGTGTGCCGCCCGGACTCCCCCGCCTCGGTCCACTGCGCGATGACGTCGACGTCCCACTGCACGCGACGGGCGGCGAACGCGGTGTCCCCCGCCGGGACCCGGGCCGCCGCGCCGTGCACGTGGAAGAAGAGGATGCCGCTCAGCGGTGAGCTGAAGTCGGCAGCGGCCGCGACGACGGCGTCGATCAGGCCGTCGTCCAGCTGCTCGGTGAACGCCGAGCGCCAGTAGCGGTGCAGCCCGTGGACGCCGTTGGGCTGGTCGAGCATCGACTGGCGCGCCACGTACGGCATCGGCGCCACGAGGTCGGCCAGCGGCGGACCGAACTCCCGGGCCGGCCGCAGCACCCGCTCCCCCTCGTCGAGCGGGCCGTTGTAGCCGAGCAGCATCGCGATCACCGGGACCCCGGCCTGGGGGTCGGTGAGCAGCGCGCAGTACGCCTCGGCCTCGTCGGGCAGCGTCGGGCAGAAGTCGCGGTAGAAGCGGAGCACCTCACCGGCCCGGTCCAGCGGGTGCACCACCATGCCGCCGAGCACCTCGGGCACCGGGTGCAGCCGGAAGCGCAGCGACGGGACGACGCCGAAGTTGCCGCCGCCACCGCGCAGCGCCCAGAACAGGTCGGGCTCGTTCTCCGCGTCGACGGTGCGCAGCTCGCCGTCGGCGGTGACCACCTCGGCCGACAGCAGGTTGTCGACCGACAGGCCGTGCGTGCCCATGAGCCAGCCCAGGCCACCGCCGAGCGTCAGCCCGGCGACCCCGGTGCTCGAGACCGTGCCCCCGGTGGTGGCCAGCCCCGCCTGCTGCGTCCGCTCGTCCAGCTCCCGCCACAGGACGCCCCCGCCGACCTGCGCGGTGCGCGCGCCGGCGTCGACGGTGATCTCCTCCAGGAGCGACAGGTCGACCACCAGGCCGCCGTCGTTGGTGCCGTAGCCGGGGGCGCTGTGCCCGCCGCCGCGGACGGAGAGCAGCAGCCCCTCGTCCCGGGCGAACCGGACGGCGCGCTGGACGTCGGTGGCGTCGCGGCAGCGGGCGATGGCCGCCGGCCGGCGGTCGACGTTGCCGTTCCACACCTGCCGCGCCGCGTCGTAGCCGTCGTCGCGCGGGCGGAGCAGGGGCCCCTGCAGATCGGCGGCGAGCGCGGTCAGGGCCCCGTCGCGCACGGGTCCCGGCCGGCCGGTGTCGGTGATCGCCATGGTGCCTCCTCCGCGACGCGGGGCTCCCTGCCTCGGCACGGGCACCCTGGCAGCGGTGGCCGCCTCCCGGACAGGGCCGGAAGCCCCCGCCGGTCCCCTCGGCCCGGGTCCCTCACTCCTCCAGCGTCGCGAGGAAGCGGGTGAAGCGGGGGTCGTCGCGCACCGCCGCGGCGAAGTCGCGGACCTCCGCCTCGACGAGGGCAGGGACGTCGACGTCGCCGAACCCGGTGAACTCCGCCTCGGTGAAGCCGGCGTCGCGCAGCGAGGTGCTGACCTCGTACCAGTCGACCAACGCCCGCGCGTCCCACGAGTCCAGACCGAACTGGTACTGGCGGCGCACGGCGTCGATCCACGTCACGTCCTGCCCGTAGCCGTGGAACTGGTCGACGATCCGGCTCAGGTCCCAGCGCGGGTCGCGACGCCGGGCGACGACGGCGACCCGGGCCGCCAGGTCGGGCAGCAGGACGCAGCCGTGCAGCGCCGCCCCGTCGCAGAAGACGATCTGCTCCGCCCGGCTGTACACCGTCAGCTGTTCGTACAGCGAGTGCCGCTCCGGGTGCAGCACGGCGTACCCCTCGCCCCGCAGGTACTCCTCGAACAGCGTCTCGCCCATCGGCCGCCCGAGGCGGCCCGGCAGCGCCGAGCGGGACACGTACACGCGCGTGGCCCCCTCCAGTCCCTCCGGGACGGAGTGCGGGAACGAGAAGCCGCGCACGAACTCGACGAAGGTGTCCGGCGGGTTGCGGCACAGGCCGTAGCCGTACATCTGCTCGGGGACGAGGACGTGCGCCAGACGCACGGGCGAGTCGAGCAGCAACACCCGGTCCATCGGGATGCCCAGCCCCGTGAGGGTCTGCTCGACGAAGCCGCGCTTCCCCAGCAGGTCGAGCCGTCCGTAGCCGGGGTGGAAGGCGACGTGGGGGTCGAGCCCCCGGACCTGCTCGTGGGCCCACAGCCGCCCGAGCGACTCGAGCAGGAAGTGGCCGAAGTGCCCGTGGAGCAGCCCGCCGTACAGGACCGGGACGCGGAACTCGGGCAGTCGGGAGCCCGCGGTCAACGCCAGGGGGTCCGCTTCCTCCTGCTGCGGCTCGCCGGTGTCGAGGTGCACGGCCTCGGGGAGCAGGTGCCGGGTCCGGCCGTCCAGCAGACCCCCGCTGAACGCCCGGTCGCGTCCCGGCACGAGCGGGACGGAGACGACGTCCCGGTGGACGGTGATCCGACCGTCGAGCTCCGAGGGCACGGCACCGGCGTGGTGGAGCCGGCCGGCCAGCCGGGCGCGCACCGCGTTCGCCCGCGGGTGCGCCCACAGCAGCCGCGGGTCCCGGGTCGCCAGCCGGTGGCCGCGTGCGGCCAGGCGGCGCGCGCGGGCGACCGCGCGGCGGGCAGAGAGCCGATCGGTTCGCCCGCGCATCGCCGTCGCGCCCCCCTCACCCCGGACCCCCGTCGGGGAGGTGGACGCTAACAGCGGGCGCAGCCCGCGGCGTGCCGAGACGATCGGCCGGTGGTGCTTGTCGTGTTCCGGGCCGGGTTCGTACAGTTCCAGCGGTGGAGGCCCCCCGCGCCCGCCGAGCCGTCCTCAGCCGTCAGATCCGGCAGGAGCGCGGTTCGCCGGCGGTCGGCGTCTCCGACCGACCCCGGGGAGTCGCCGGAACCGGTCCCTCACCTGCCGACCTGGCCGCCTACCGCAGCGCCGTCGACGACGTCGTGCAGCGGCTCGAGCACGACGGAGCGGTTCCCGCGCCCGACCGGGTCGCCGAGCACCCCGAGGTGCGCGCCGTCCTGGACCTCGTGCCGGGCGGCACGGACGACGTGCTGGCGCGGATCGCCCAGGAGGTCGGCGCCTTCCGCCCCAGTCCCCGCTCCAACGCGCGCACCCCGGCGACCCTGCTCAAGATCCTCCTGCTGCAGCAGATCGACGTGCTGTGGTGGTCCTCGGTCCGCCCCTTCACCGACGACGCCGACGTCCTGGGCTCGCCGGAGATGGCCTGGCTGCCGTCGCTGCGCCGGCGGCGGCAGCTCGCCTTCCGCTACCGGGTGTGCGCCACGCACTTCCCGGCGCGGGCCCGCAACCACGCGGTGCACCGCTGGGCCCCGGGCCGGGAGCCGGTTTCGTCGGGGCTGAGCTACCCCGTCGCCCGCCCGGCGATGGTCGCGCTGCTCAACGAGGTCGCCGACCGGTTCGCCCAGGCCGCCGGGCCCTGGCCGGGCAGCCTGTGGGTGAACTGCATCGTCCGCAGCACCGCCGTCCAGCAGCGGCTGCGGGCGCTCGGGTACTCGGCGCTGCTCCCGAGTGCCCACTGCACCGGTCACGCCGCCGACATCGAGATGGCCTGGCTACGCCGGCACGGCGTGGCCGCCGCCCTGGAGGACGTCCTGACCGCCTACCGGACCGAGGGAGTGCTCAACGTGATCGACGAGGGCCAGGCCTGGCACGTGTGCCTGAACCCCGCCGTGGTGGACCGCTACGAGCGCCTCGCGCCGCTGACGGCCGGCCCGGCGGGGAGCCGCTGATGTGCGGCATCGCCCTGGTGCTCGGGGAGGGGGCCGAGCGCGAGCAGGCGCTCTTCGCCTCGATGCTCGCCGCGATCTCCCCCCGCGGCGAGGTCGACGAGGTCCTGCACGACGACGCCGCCCTGCTGGGCACCTCCCGGCTGCGCATCGTCGACCGCGAGCACGCCGTCCAGCCCTGGACGTCGGAGGACGGGCGCTGGGCGCTGTGCTTCAACGGCGAGGTGTTCAACCACGGCGACCTGCGGACGCAGCTGCACGCCGAGGGCCGGCGCACCCGGTCGGAGAGCGACACCGAGGTCGTGCTCGAGACGGTGCTCGCCTGGGGCGAGGACGCGCTGCTGCGCATGCGCGGCGAGTTCGCCTTCGCGCTCATCGAGCGCGACAGCCGCCGGGTGTTCCTCGCCCGCGACCCGGTCGGCGTCAAGCCGCTGTACTGGGCGCACGCGGGTGGCCGGCTGCACGTGGCGTCGGAGGTCAAGGCCCTCGTCCCGCTCGGCGTGCGGGTGCACGAGGTGCCCCCGGGTCACTGCGGCTGGGCCGCACCCGACAGCCCGCCGGACCTGCACCCCTACATCGACCTCTACCGGCTCGGTGAGGGCCAGCCCGAGCTGGCCGACGTCGACGAGGCCGCGGCGGCGGTCCGGACGACCCTGACCGACGCCGTCCGCATCCGGGTCGACACCGACCTGCGCGTGGGCGTGGTGCTCTCCGGCGGTCTGGACAGCTCGCTGACCCTGCTGCTGGTGCGCGAGCTGCACCCCGACTGCGTCGCCTTCACGGTGGGCGCGGAGGGCAGCGAGGACCTCGCCTACGCCCGCAGGCTCACCGCCGACCTCGGCGTGGAGCACGTCGTCGTCCCCGTCCGGCCGCGGGAGCTCGGCCTGGGCGACGTGCGGGAGGCGATGCGGGTCTCCGAGCTCACCGAGTACGGCGACATCATCAACGCCGTCGTCTCCCAGCGGCTGTTCGCCGCCGTGCACGAGGCGGGCGTCAAGGTGGTGCTCACCGGCGACGGCTCCGACGAGCTCTTCGGTGGCTACGCCATGTACCACCGGATCGGTGACGCCGACCGGCGCCGGCTGTTCCTGCACAAGATCGCCCACCTCAGCCGCACGGAGCTGCAGCGCGTCGACCGCACCTCGATGGGCCACCGGGTGGAGGCGCGGGTGCCCTTCCTCGACGTCACCATGCTCGATCTCGCCATGCGGATCCCGCAGGAGCTCAAGCACCGCGACGGCTACGAGAAGTGGATCGTCCGGCACGCCTTCGCCGACGTCCTCCCCGACTACGTCCAGGCGCGGCACAAGAACCCGATGTCGCACTCCAGCGGGCTGCACGAGCGGATCCGGCTGTTCCGGCCGCTGTTCCCGCGCCTCTACCGCTCCCTCGGGTACGACTGCGCCGCTCCGCTGCAGCGGGACTTCTCCGAGGTGCTCCGGGAGCACGACTACGACCTCGACGCCGCCGTCGACGCCGCCCGGACCCCGCGCGACCTCACCCCGGCCGAGCACGCCCGCGACCTCGCGGGGGCGCTGCGCTGGAACCTCGCCTCGCTGGTGCGCCGGCCGGCCCGCACGACCGGCCCCTGACCGGTCCGCTCGTCAGCCGCCGCGCAGTCCCCGGCGCAGCTCGTCGGGGCTCACGTTCACCTGGAAGTGCATCGCGTCCTTGACCGACCGCCACCGCCCGCCCCAGGCGAGCACCGGCAGACCGTCGACCGTGGTGATCGCCTCCACGGCGGCGACCTGCTGCGGCGTGAACGCGGTGTCGGCGCGTCCTGCCTTCACCTCGGCGCACCGCTGGTCCTGGGTCGGCTGCGCCGAGAAGCGGACCACGGGCCGGTCCGGGGTCACGCGGTAGGGGTTGCACGAGGGGTCGATGTCGGTGGCGATGCCGTAGGCGTGCAGCGAGGGCCCCGACCCGCCGGTGATCGGCCGGTTGACGTAGTTCCACACGCTGCGCGGCCGGTAGCCGGTGGCGGTGAGCGCCCGCTCCAGCGCTCGCCACGCGTCGACCGTGTAGGGGTGCACCGGCGTGGCGCGCAGGCCGAACAGCTGCAGCGGGACCATCCGGACTGTCTTCTCCGCCAGGTGCTCGGCCCACGCCCGGCGCAGCCAGGTCGTCGACCGGGCGACCCGGGTGGCGGCGGGCGGCCCGGCCGGCCCGGCGGCGAACAGCCGGTGGAGGGCCGGGCGGACGACGCCGTCCCGGATCCGCCGCCACTCCTGCGCCAGCGCCGTCTCGTGCCGGGCGATCGGCGTCCCCCGGCGCTCGGGGTGCAGCGCGGTGAAGACCAGGTCGGTGAGCGCGTTCTCGTCCCGGGTCCCCAGGGCGAACGCCGCGGCGATCGCCTCGGGCCAGCGCCGCGCGGCGAGGGCGGCGCGCAGCTGCTGGTCCGGGCCCGGGGCCGGCCCCTGCGTCTCGCGCTCCTCCGCGGCGGCCTCCCAGGCGGCGTCCCGCTCCGGCGGCACGGCCGTCGCCGCGGGCAGGAGCCCGGCCGCACCGCGACCCCGGCTCCCGCCGTAGAAGTACCGGGCACCGGCCCGACGCCGCGCCAGCCGGCCGTCGGCCCGCCGGGTCACCCGGGCCAGGTGGAAGTGCGGCCGCGGCCGGGCGTCGTGGACGACCGTCCAGCCCGGTCCGAGGGCCCGGGCCCGGCGCACCGCGAGGGCCCGGGCGTGCGCCCGCGAAGCGCACCAGAGGTCCTGCCGGTCCCTCCCGTCGACGACGCGGGGAGCGGCGGGCGGGGACGACGTCCGGAGCACGGGAACTCCTCTCGGGCGGTGCGGCGGTCAGCCGAGGGCCAGGTCGCGGCGCGCGGCGGGCCGCACCGGGACCACCGGGCGCGGCCGGCGGTCGTGGACCGGGAGCGCGGTGACCCGTGGGGCCGCCCGGTCGGTGACGACGCCGATCGCCTGGGCGCTGGTCAGCCACTCCTCGGAGTCCTCGGCGACCTGCAGCAGCAGCGCCTCGAACTCGGTCCGGCCGCTCTGCAGGACGTGCGGCTGGGCCAGCCAGCGCAGGATCTCCCGGCCGGTGACGGCCATCCGCTGCCGCGGCGAGGTCATCAGCGGCTCGTGGAAGTAGCGGGTGAGGACCTCCTCGACGACGTCCCAGGCGTTGTCGGCTCCGAAGACGCGCTTGACGTCGTCGGCGTCGAGGATGCGGAACGCCTCCTCCAGCAGCTGCATGACCTCGACGCGCAGCACGTTGATGTTGCCGTAGGACACGAACTTGAGGTTGTTGCGCAGGTCCAGGCCGGCCCGCCGGACGACGGCGATGCTGCCGAACGTCGGGTCGTTGGCGCGGTCGCGGATGACGTCGGAGATGCGCTTGTCCCGCCAGTACTGGGCGACGTGCCGGTTGAACAGCGTGAACAGCGGGTGGAACTCCCGGTTCGGGCGGGCGTCGCCCGGCGGCACCTTGGCGCCGTAGCCGAACGCCCGCCGGTAGGCCGCCGCCCGCTCGTGCCGGGTGCCGCGCAGCACCTCGCGGCGGTCGAACTGGTAGAGCCCGTAGGCCCCCGGGCCCGCCGACAGCCGGACGGCGCCGTTGCGGAACAGCTCCCGCAGCTTGCGGACGACGCGGAACACCCCGACGCGTTCGTGCTGGTAGATGTAGTAGAGGTCGCCGATCGCGATGATCCGCTCGGAGGTGACCGTCTCGTCGTAGTGCTCGACGCCCTGCGGGATGCGGGTCTGCCCGAACTGCCGGGCCGCCTCCGGGCCGAGCCCCACCAGCTGGGCCAGGCCGCTGTCCGGCGGGATCGGTGCGGCCTTGTCGGCCTCCTCCGCCTGGCGCATGTAGTCGTCGATCTGGTCGACGAGGGCGTCGGCCAGCCGCGGGGTCTCCAGCAGGTCCACCCCGAGCTGGTCGATCGCGTCCTGCCGCAGCTGGGCGAACCGGTCCAGGAGGGCCTGGTACTGCGCTTCGGTGGCCATCAGTTCACCTGCCTCACGTCACCGGCCGCGCTGGGGTTCCTCGCGGCCGATCGCGGGTCGAACACGAAGGCGTGCGGTCCCTGGGGCCCGACGACGCGCACGTAGTCCTTCTGGAACCCCTTCTCGGGGTACTCGGTCTCACCGTCGGTCGTGCGACGCAGCACCTTGAAGTGGACGGGACCGACGGGCAGGTCCAGGGGCTTGGACCAGTAGCGGCCGTCCGCACCGCGGTACAGGCGGATCTCCCGCTCCCAGTCGCCCAGGCGGGTGCCACTCCCCCTGATGACGTAGGCGGGTGGGCTCTTCGTGTTCGGTGCCACGCTCGCCGATCCGGCGACGACGTCGTCGAGGTGACGACGCAGTGACTTCAGGGCCTCCTGGACGCGCACGGAGTGGATCCCCAGGTCGCTGCCCGGCTGGTCCTCCTCGTCGTCGACGGCCTGGGCCACCAGGTCGCACAGCTCGGTGGCGGCCGGCAGCAGGGCTCCCGAGATCGCCAGCTTCCCGCCGTCCTTGACCAGGCGCGGACCCTCCTGTGTCGCGAAGTCCACGATCCAGTCCAGCAGGTCCTCGAGGAGGATCGAGCCGCCGCAGATCGGGATGCGGAACGTCCGGCGCTCGTCGGCGTCGATCAGCACCGAGTCCAGCGCCGCGCGCAGCTCGTCGACCGAGCCGGCCACCACGGACAGCTGGCGCTCGAGCTGGACCAACTGGATGCCCAGGAAGGGGTTGCCCTCGCCTCCGCCGAAGAACCGCTTGTCCCGCTCCCAGCTCGTCCTCAGCGACACCAGGTCGTCGACGATGATGCGGAAGCTGGTCAGCTGCTGCTCCTCGTCGGCGTTGTTGACCCGCTCGTCCGACCCCGACTGGCCGAGACCGAGCCGGTCCCGGAGGTCCCCGAGCCGACCGAGGACGTCGTCGGGGTCGGTCACCGAGGCGTCCTCAGGACCCAGGAGGACCCGCCAGAGGTGGTCCACGCGCGGGACGCGGGGTCCGCCCAGCTTGCCGAGTTCGTCGACCAGCTCGCGGAACTCGGTCTCGATGACGCTCTTCAGCGCGGCGCAGACCTCCTCGTCCGTGGTCTCGAGGAGCGGTCGCAGGTCGTGCAGCAGACCGACGGAACGGGTGAGCGACTCCCTGGCCCGCACGTGCAGGCTGGCCTGCGCGCCGACGACGCCGCCCTCGAGCTCGCTGTGGAAGCTCGCGATGTTCGGGCGGCGGCGGTAGAGCACGCGGCCGTGCTTCTCGTAGGGCTCGAAGGCCTGCTCCAGCGCGGACAGGACGCCGTCGATGCGACCCGGCCGGCGCCGCCAGCCCAGGACGTCGCCGATCACGCGGTCGACGGAGTCCTGGAGGTCGCCGCTGCCGCCGTCCTCCCGCTCACGGGCCGGTGCGGTGGCCTGCGTCTGCACGGGGTAGGCGAGGAACTGCCGCAGGGCGTCGGTCAGCTCCTTGTCCCCTCTCCCGTTCCCGGCTGCTGTCGTCATCCCGTCCTCCCCGGCGTGTGTACGTAGACCGGCCCGGCCGAGGCGCGGTCGGCGAGCTCCTGCCAGCACCGGCACTGCGCCTCCTGCAGCGCGGTGACCCGCGGCCGGCACCGGTCGATCCCCTGCCGCACGACCCGCACCCAGGCCGGCCACTCGCGGCCGCGGTGCCGCAGCGCCGTGACCGGTTCGAGCGCCTCGTAGGAGACGACGTCGTCGCGGAACCGCTCGCCCAGCGCGGTCAGCGCCGTCTGCGCCGCGGCCAGCCGGCGCTGGACCTCCACGAGGTCGAGCCGGTCGGCGGCCTCGGCGGCCAGCAGCAGCGCGTGGTGGGCCTCCTCGGCCCGCCCGGTCAGGTCGTCCACGGCCCCGCCGAGCCGGTCGACCACGGACAGGTCCGCCGGGGCGTCCTCGCGCAGCGTCAGCGCGAGCGAGCGCAGCTCGGCCCGGAGCTGCTGGCAGCCCCCGGTGAGGTCGGCGAGCGCGGCCGGGACACTCATCGCCCTCACCGCCGCGCGAGGTCGCGGTAGAAGTGCCGGGTGATGACCTCCGGCGTCGCCAGCCGGCGGTCGAAGGCCAGCCGGGCGGCGCCGATCAGGAACCGCTCGGGCAGGATGCCCGGGTCGATCCCGCGGGCCAGCCGCCCCGCCGCCTCCTCGATCATCTGCTGCTCCTTGGGCGCGAAGCGGACCACCTGCGCCAGCGACCGGCGGCCGAGCGTCTCGTAGCGCCGGAAGCACATCGTGTCGACGACGAGGCGCACCGCGTCGTCGGCCGACTCCAGCACCGCCTTCGGGTAGGGCGCCGCCGGCCGGCCGTAGGCACGCCGCCACGCCCGCCGCGAGCCCTCGGCCTCCTCGGGGAACCCCATCCGCGACAGCAGCTCGGCGCTGAGGAACAGCCGCAGGTACGGCGTCGGGTGCACCGCCGTCGGGTTCCAGGTCCAGACGCTCGCCGGCGCGCGGGCCAGGATGTCCATCAGCGAGGCGACGACGGCCGGGCCGCCCAGCAGCAGGCCGCACAGGTCGGCGAAGGTCTCCCGGTTCCACCGCCGCCACACCCGCGCGACCTGCGGCGGGTGCCCCGCCTCGACCAGCCGGCGCTCGACGGTCTCCGGGACCACCCGCGCGAGGCCGAGCTCGTTCTGCAGGTTGTGGCTGACCTCGTGCAGGACCGCGCCCAGGGTCCACGGGTTCACCAGCCGGTGGTAGGGCAGCTGGATCTGCGGGAACGGGTTGCGCTGGAACCCTAGCCGCCGCAGCCGGACGTCGCGCCGGAAGGTGGCCGGGGTGGGCCCGGACTCCATGCTGCACATCGGCGCCGGCTGCGGCACCGACTTGGCGGTGCCCAGGCCGAGGAAGGCGTCCTGGTAGCAGTCCAGGGCGATCCGGTCGCAGCCGAGCAGCCACTCGCCGAATCTCCCCTGCCGCTGGCCGAAGAAGACGGTGTAGAAGTCCCAGACCCGCTCCACCGCCCGCACGTGCTCGTGGGCCACCTCGCCGGCGGTCACGAGCGCCCGCAGCCGCTCCGGGGTGGGGTCGGTCCGCGCCTGGTCGGCGAGGCCGGCGACCTTCCGGGTGATCGTCAGCAGCGGCTCGCGCAGCCGGGTGATGAGCGCGTTGACCGCCTCCACGTGCCCCTGGGTGGGGGCGGCGTGCCCGCTGCCGAACTCCTCACGGGTGAAGGGGCGCAGGGCCAGGGTGTGGCGCTCGAGGTTGCGCGCCTGTGCGCTGGTCCACCGCGCGAGGACCGCGGGCGGCCGCGGCGGCGACGGGCGGGGTGCACTCCCCCGCCCGCGCTGCGTCGCCGCTGCGGCTGGCGCGCTCATGACCACGCTCCCTGACTGGACCCGGTGGGGTGCTCCTCAGCACCGGCACCAGCGCTGTCCGTTGACGACGATCGACCCGCCCGGGACGGCCGGCGGACGGCCCGGCCCCATCCCGTTCGCCTGCCGGGCCCGGCGCCGGGCGTCGGCGATCCACGCCTGGTCGGCCCGGCGGGCCCGCTGCACCACCCGGCGACGCCGGTGCGGGTCGCGCAGCGCCCGCGAGGCGTGGTGCGCGAAGCGGCGGGTCACCAGGTCCAGGGAGACCGGGGCCCCGCGCGAGTACCGGCCCGCCACGTCGGCCGTCGTGCGGCGGACGACGTGCGGGAGCGCCTGGACGTAGGGCTTGGCCGCCGGGCTGTTCCACAGCTGCCGGCCGAGCTGCACCGCCCGCTTGGTCAGCTCGGGGACCCAGCGGGCCGCCGCGGGCGCGAGCCGCGCCGCGAGGGCGGGCAGCGCGCCGAAGAAGGCCTCGGCCTCCGCCTCGGACTCCGTCTGGGCCGCCATGGCCGCCAGGTGCTCCATGAGCCGGATCTCGGCCGCCGGTGAGGCCGCCGACCCGTACTCGAACTCGGGCTCGCCGTAGAACTCGTCCTCGGGGTCGCCGTAGAGCTCGAGCTCGCGGGCTGCGGGGAGCAGGTCCTCCATCGTCATCGACATCGCCGGTCTCCTCGGACGGTCGTCAGCCGGTCAGCGCGCCGCGGCGGGCGCGGGGCGGCTGGGTGATCCGGCGGACGGCCCGCTGGTTGCGCTGCGCCGCACGGGCGGCGACGCGCGGCTGGGTGAGGGCCCGCCGGGTCTGGGTCTGCACGACGCGGCCGACGGTGCTGCGCGTCACCGGCTGCCCGCGCCGGGCACGGCGCACCAGCGGGCGGACGGTCGCGCGGGTCACCGCGGTGGGCAGGATCGTGACGATCGGCTGCGTGCCCTGCCGGCGGCGTGCCATGCGGGTGAGGATGCTGTTGACCTGCACCAGCTTCGGCACGATGTCGGGGACCAGCCGCTGCAGGACGGCCTGCTCCCGCGGCGTGATCATCATGACCGTCGCCGCTCCGATGAGGGCCTCGGCCTCGTGGGTCGACGGCGTCCGGGCGGCCGCGGCGGCCATCGTCTGGGCGATCGCCTCGTTCTTCGTCATCGGTGCGGCCGGGGACTCGTCCTCGTACTCCAGCTCGTACTCGAGTTCGTCCTCGTACTCCCCCTCGTACTCGCCCTCGCGGCGGCGGGCGCGCCGGCGGCGACGGCCGAACAGGCCGCTGATGGCGCTCATGGCGCCCGGCAGGAACTTCGCCGCCAGGGGCAGCGCCTTGGCGGCGAGGGGTGCGGCGGCGGCCAGCAGCGGCAGGAACTGCTCGTCCTCGAACTCCGCCTGACCGGTCCCGGCCGCGCCGAGGACCTCGTCCTCGAACTCGTCCTCGTACTCGTCCTCGAACTCGCCCTCCCCCAGGCCGAGCGCGCTGCCGAGCCCCTGGACCAGCCCGCCGAGGAAGTCCTCGCCCTCGTCCTCGAACTCGTCCTCGAACTCCCCGAGCGGGCCCTCGGCCGACGGCTCACCGAACAGCTCGTCCTCGAACTCGTCCTCGGGTTCGCCCATGAGTTCCGGGTCGAGCGTCTCGAACCCGACCTCTCCGTCCTGCGAAACGCTCATGAGGCCCTCCCTCATCGTGCACTCCTGGCCCCCGCGACGTTAGGGAGGGAATGGCACCGGCCCCATTCACACGTTCCCGGGTCACGTGTCCCGGTGTCACGTCTCCGGGCGTCGCGCGTCCCGGGGTCGCGTGGACGGGGGACGCGGGTCGCCGTCGGCGAGGAGCCGGGCGACCATGGCGGCGCGCGAGTTGACCTCGAGCTTGGTGAACACCCGCCGCAGGTGGGTGCCCACCGTCCACTCGCTGATGTCGAGGACCGAGGCGATCATCCGGTTGGTGCAGCCGCGGGCGACCATGCGGACGATCTCCTCCTCGCGCGGGCTCAGCGACACCCCGGCCGGCTGCGCCGGCGCGTCCACGACGGTGACCTGGCAGTCCAGGCCGTCGACGTCGAACCGGACGACCAGCCCGCCCTCGGGGGCGGGCCGGTGGCGCAGGATCTCCCGGACCGTGCGGCGCAGGTCGTGCACGGCGCGGTCGACGGCGTCCTCGGCCTCGGAGAGCGGTCCGCGCGCGGCCGCCGCGAGGCCGTCAGCGGACTCCCGGGGCGCCGCCGTCCGGCTGGTCGCTGCGGTCGCTGGCACCCCGGCCTCCGTTCCCCCGGCCCGGTCGGATCGGGCCGACCGTAGACCCGCACGCGCGGTGCACTCGTGTCACACGTCCTGAGGACTGCGGCACCGGCGGCGTCTCCCGACCATTCCGCGCGCCATTCCCGGGGGCAGGGGAAATGGCCGGGCGCAGCTGTCTGCGCCGGTGCGGGCGGCCCCTGGGGAGGATGCCGCCCGCACCGTCACGGCAGCGTCACCGCGGCGTCACGGCTCCCCGCGGGCCGGAGGGACGCGTCGGGTTCAGCCGCCACAGCCGGTACGGCCACGGCAGGTCGTAGACGAGGACGTAGGCGGTGTACGGCGCCAGGGCACGACGCGCGCGTGGATCCCCTGCGACCGCTCGCCGGAGCGCCAGGAGAGGGACCACGAACGCGCACAGGCCGACGAAGCCGGCGCGGGTGCTCCGTCGACCGGAGAAGGCCCCGTTTCAGGTCTCGTTGCCGGCATCGCCGGCGTGCCGATGAAGGCGTTGCCCGCCACGGCGGCCGCGCCCGTGCAGGCGCTCGCCTGGAGGACCGATCGCCGCCTCACGCCGTCCCCGATCCCGTACCGGCCCGCGTGTGCACCGGCTCCTCCGCCCGCCTCCTCAGCGCCTCGTTCATCGCCGCGAAGGCGGGCAGCGTGCCCCGGGTCGAGCGACGCAGCGACCATCGGGACGAGGACGCCGCGGGAGGTCTCCTCCTGGACGAGCCGGGTGCCGCCTTCCTGCGGCTGCAGCACGAAGCCGTGCTCGGCGTCCATCAGCCCGGGCAGCACGAGCCTGCCGCGCCACCGCAGCTCGCGGCCGGGAGCGGCCTCGACGATCCGGGGCCGCAGGGTCATCGTGCGGCCGCCGACCGGCTGCATCCTCAGCGTCAGCCGGCGCCCCGGACCGACGATCCCCTCCGCCGCCACGATGAACGGGTTCCACCGGGGGTGGGCGGCGAGATCCGTGAGCACCTCCCACACCCGTTCCGGCGCCGCTCGGATGTCGACCTGTGCGCACAGCCGTCGGGACACGACGTTCTCCCTCGTGGAGTGGGGGTGGTACGGGGGATGTCGTCCACCGCCGGTGCACCGGGGCGGGAGGGGGCGGTCACGAGGACCTCGCCGACAGGACGGGCGGATCCGCCGTCTCCCCGGTGGGCTGCGACCGGCGCGCCCGCAGCCGCCGCAGCCCCCAGAGGACGGCGGCGTCGCAGAGCGCCAGCCCGACCAGCGCGGGGACCGTCATCGCCCATCCGGTGCCGTCCCCGGCGACGACGCCCCACAGCAGCTTGCCGCCGGCCATCGCGTTGAGCAGCACCAGGCCCCAGACCACCGACCGCCGCCAGAAGGCCAGGCAGTAGACGGCAAGGGCCAGCGGGGCGAGCGTCGCCTGCACGACCTTCCCGAGGTCCCAGGTGCCGGTGAGCCACTCCCGTTCGAAGTCGAGGAACTCCAGGATCTGCGGGTCGGGCCGGGCGGGTGCCGGGAACCAGAAGACGCTGGTGGCCAGGGCGACGAGGGTGGCGGCGATGCCCCAGCCGCTGCGCCGGTGGGCGAACCAGGCGAGCGGGATCAGGAAGAGCGGCCGGATGTACCAGCTCAGCGGGTTGGCGTGGCGGTCGAAGGCCCAGTCGCCGAAGTCGGCGAGGAGCTGAGCGACGTCCATGACGATCTCCTAGGAGTGGGTCGGTGCAGGTGCGCGGGAGTCGGTCACCGGTGCGGCCGAGGGAGGGCCGGCGGGCAGCCGGAAGGCCAGGACCAGCAGGGCGACGGCGGCCAGGCTGACCGCGGCGAGCGTGGTCGACTGCAGGACCTGGTCGGCGGTGGTCGGGAGCACCGACACGTGCAGCTGGTGGTAGAGCTGGTGCGGCAGGTCCAGCACGACCACGGCCAGGCCGGCGGCACGGGCGACCCACACGACCCCGGTGAGCAGCGCGACGAGCGCGACGGTGGCGACGGCGAGGTTGCCGAGGCCGACGTCGCGCAGCAGGTGCTCGTTGTAGGGGCCGTCCGGGCTGACCCAGTGGTGCCCCATCCCGGGGAAGTCGGCGTAGAAGGACTCCGGGAACGCGGCCTGCCAGAGGCCGATCACCAGCCCGAAGAGGACGAACCAGCCCAGCAGGGCCTTGACGGCGAGACGCACGGGGGCCTCCGGGAGGAGTGGGGATCCGACGGAGGGACCGTCGGGCCCGGCCCTTGACGGATCGTGGGCGTCGACTTGACGGGGGACGGCGGCGAGGGGCGGGGACGCGGCCGTCGCACGGCAGGATGGTCCGACGGCGGACCTGGCGGGGCCGGGAGGCGGTGGGCGGTGCAGTTCGACATCCTCGGGCCGCTGCAGGTCCGCGACGCGGGACGACCGCTGGCCCTCGGGCGGCCGAAGCAACGCGCCGTCCTGGCGATCCTGCTGCTCGACGCGGGCAGGGTGGTCCCGCTCGACCGGCTGGTCGAGGAGCTGTGGGGCCCGCAGTCGCCGCCGCAGGCCCTCGCGTCGGTGCAGGCCTACGTCTCCCACCTGCGGCGGCTGCTGGAACCGCAGCGCGCACCCGGCGCCCCGGCGACGGTGATCCTGGCCCAGGCGCCCGGCTACCGCATCGTGGTCGACCCCGGCGACCTCGACGCCGCTCGCTTCGAGGCCCTCGCGCGGACCGGGCAGGACCTCCTGCAGCGAGGGGAGGCACCGCGCGCCGCCGAGACGCTGAGGGAGGCCCTCGGGCTGTGGCGCGGGCCGGTCCTGGCCGACTTCGCCGACGCCCCGTTCGTGCGGGTCGAGCGGACCCGGCTGGAGGACCTCCGGCTGACCGCGCTGGAGGACCGGCTCAGCGCCGACCTCGGCGTCGGCCGGCACGCCCGGGTCGTCGCCGAGCTCGAGCAGCTGACCGGCGAGCACCCCTTCCGAGAGCGCCTCCAGGGCCTGCGCATGACCGCCCTGTACCGGTGCGGACGGCAGGCCGAGGCGCTGCAGAGCTACCAGCGCTTCCGCGTGCGGCTGCGCGAGGAACTCGGCCTGGACCCCGGCCAGGCGCTGCGGGACCTCGAGCGGGACGTCCTCTGCCAGGCCCCGCACCTGGACCGGACGGCGGCGTCCCGCGCGGTACCGGACGTCGCCCGTCCCGTCGTCGTCACCCCGGACGCCGAGGTCCCCGTTCCGTCCGGAGAGCTGGTCGGGCGGGACGCCCACCTGCGGGTGGTCGACGAGGCGCTGGCCGGGACGGCGAGCGGCCGGGGGCGGGTGGTCCTCGTGGCGGGCGAGCCCGGGATCGGCAAGACCCGACTCGCCGAGGAGGCGGCACGGCGGGCCCGCGGCTCCGGCGTCACGGTGGCCTGGGGCCGCAGCGACCAGGACGCCGGGGCCCCGCCGTTCTGGCCCTGGACACAGGTGCTCCGCGACCTGCTGGGGGACGGGCCCGCCGGACCCGCCACGGCGGAACTGGACGTCGACACGGTGGAGCTGTCGCCCCTGCTGCCGGAACTGGCCGACGGTGGACCGCGGGCCGCCGCTCCCGTGGTCGATCCGGAGACCTCCCGCTTCCGCCTGTGTCGAGCGGTCACCGCGACCCTCCTGCGGCTCGCCCGGAGACGGCGGCTGCTGGTGGTGCTCGACGACCTGCAGTGGGCGGACGCCGCCTCACACCGGCTGCTGGGCCACCTCGCCACGGCGGTGGCCGACGCCCCCGTCGTCGTGCTGGTGACGTACCGGGACCGGGACCTCGACGGCGCGGAACCGCTCGCCGACACACTCGCCGAGCTGGCGCGGGCGGCCCCGGTGGACCGGCTGGAGCTGACCGGCCTGGAGGTCACCGACGTCGCCCGGGTCATGGCCTCCCACGCCGGCACGGACCCCGACGGCGAGCTGGCCCGGCGGATCCGCGACCGCACCGGCGGCAACCCCTTCTTCGTCCTGGAGGTGCTCCGCCTGCTCGGCGCCAACGGCTGGCCCGACCGGACCCCGGCCGAGGCGGCGGCGCTGGTCGCCGAACAGATCCCCGCCGGCGTGCGCGACGTCCTCCGTCGACGCCTGGGCCGGCTGCCCGACCAGACCCGCACCGTCCTGCTGGTCGCTGCGGTCGTCGGTCAGGAGTTCGACCTCGACGTCGTGCGCGCCGTGACCGGGGTGGACGACGACGACGTCCTCGGCTCCCTGGAGCTCACCGTGTCGGCCGGACTGGTCGTCGAGGACCCGGCGAGGGTGGGCCGCTTCCGCTTCGCCCACGCCCTGGTCCGCGAGGCCGTCTACGGCGAGATCAGCCGGGCACGGCGGGCCCGGCTGCACGCCCGCGTGGGGCAGGCGCTGCTCGACCACCGTGGCGGCGACGCGGACTCCGTCCTGCAGACGGCCCACCACTGGTGGCTGGCCGCACCCGTGGTGGGCGCCGAGCAGGCGATCCCCCACGTGGTGGCGGCGGCGGAGCTGTGCCTCGAGACCTCCGCGCACGAGGACGCCGAGCGGCAGCTGCGCCGCAGCCTGGAGCTCCTCGCCACCACCCCGGCGTCCGACCACCGCTCGGCCACCGAGCTGCCGATCCAGCTGCGCCTCGGTTCGCTGATGGTCCAGCTGCGCGGCACCGGCATCGAGGCGGCCTGGGCCTGTTTCACCCGGGCGCGCGAGCTGGCCGAGGAGCTGGGCGACAGGGCGGCCCTGCTCGCCGCCTGCCGCAGCCTCTACGAGGTGGCCTTCGCCCGGGCCGACCACTCCGCAGCCGCCGCCCTGGCCGAGGTCATGCTGGACATCGCCCGGATCAGCAACGACCCGGCCGTGCTGGTCGTGAGCCACCTGTCGTTGGGGCGCACCCTCTGGTGCCAGGGCCGGCTGATCGCCGCCCGGGGACACCTGGAGACGGCGCTGCGGGAGTCGACCTCGGTGGACCAGCCGCGCGAGTTCCTGCCGCCCCGTGTGCCGTTGCACCTCCAGCTCGCGGCGGTGCTCGCCCCCCTCGGCGAACCCGACGCGGCAGCACGCCTCCTGACCGTCGCGGTGGAGGAGGCCGAGGAGGGGTCGCCGTTCGCGCACGTCATCGCCGCCACCGGCGCCGCCCTGGTCACCGCCCTCGGACGCGACCTCCCGTCAGCGCGCGCGTGGGCCACCGAGGCGCTGGATCTCGCCGAACGCTGGCGCATCCCCACACCCGGCGGGTACGCGGCCGTGGTGCTCTCCTGGATCCAGGCGCTCGAGGGCGGTCCCGGGGACGCGATCGCCGACCTGCGCCGCCACCTGCACCGGATCGAGGCCGGAGGCGCCCAGCACCTGCTCGCGTGGGGGCTCGGCCTGCTGGCCGAGGCCCAGCTGCGCACCGGCCGGCCCGCCGAGGCGCTGCGCCTGCTCGACGACGCCCTGGCCCGGGTCGACCGCACCGGCGAACGGCTCTACGAGTCCGAGCTGCACCGCCTCCGGGCGCTGTCCCTGGCCGCGCTGACGCCACCGCGGACCGAGCAGGCCCACCGGGCCCTGCAGCGGGCGGCGGCCGTCGCCCGTGACCAGGGATCCCCCGTGCTGCTGCGACGCGCCCTGGAGACCCGCCGCACGGTCGCGCTCGACGATCACAGCGGCAGCTGCGACCACCCCGCCGCGCAGCCCTGACCCTGCTCCCGGGGGACGAAGCCGGCCCCGGCGAGCAGCGCGGCGACCCGGCGGTCGGCGGCGGGCGGTGCGGTCAGCTCCTCGACACCCGCCGCCCGGAGCCGGTCCGCGACCTCGCACACCAGCCGGCGTCCGAGGTGCGGGTCCCGGTGGGCCGCCGACACGGCCAGGCCACACAAGCGGGCCGTGGTGGGGTCCACCGATCGGACCACCACCACCCCGGCGAGACCGCTGGCCGTGGTCGCGGTCAGGTCGCACAACCCGTACCACTGGCAGGTGGCGTCGTGGTCGTCGAGGCGGCAGTCCGGCAGCAGCCGTGCGGCCTCCCCCCGCTCGGGCTCTGCGTCGAGCCGCCGGAAGACGATGCCGGCCGGTGAACCGCGGGCGGTCATCGTGCCTCCAGAGGGCCGGGTGTCTCGACCCCGACGGTGCCCGCGCGGTTTGCCGTCCGCTTGACACGGCGCACGCGCGACGGGGCAACCGGCCGTCAAGGCCCGGTGGCGACGCTCGTTCCCGCCAACCAGACGTGACGGAGGGATGTGCGATGACCAGCGTGCTCGTCACCGGCGGCACCGGACTCCTCGGGCGACGGGTGTGCCGCGCCCTGACCGCCGACGGCCACACCGTGCGGATCCTGAGCCGGGGTCCGGCCGAGCCGCCGCCACCGGGGGTGGACGTGTCCGTGGCGGACCTGAGCACCGGAGCGGGCCTGGCGGCGGCGGTGGCCGGCGTCGGCGCCGTCGTCCACTGCGCCACGGACCCGCGGGCCTCCCGGGCGGTCGACGTGGACGGGACCGAGCGCCTGCTGGAGGCGGCACGTCGGGTGGGCCGCCCGCACGTCGTCCACGTCTCCATCGTGGGCGTCGACCGCATCCCCACGGGCTACTACCGGGCGAAGCTGGCCGCGGAGGCGGCGATCGCGCGGTCCGGGCTGCCGGCGACCGTGCTGCGCGCCACCCAGTTCCACGAGTTCGCCCTCGACCTCGTCGACCGCGTGGCGCGGCTCCCGCTGGTGCCGGTCCCGCGGGGGGCGCGGATCCAGCCCATCGACGTCGACGAGGTCGCCCGGCGGCTCGCGGACGCGGTGGCGTCCGGGTCGGCGACCCGGCTGCCCGACATCGGCGGACCGGAGGTCCTCCCGGTGGCCGACCTGGTCCGGGAGCGCCTCGACGACGCCGGACGCCACCGGCCGGTGCTGGAGCTGCCCCTGCCCGGTGCCGTCGCGGCCGCGCTGCGAGCCGGCGCCAACCTCGCTCCCGGCAACCGCTCCGGCGGTCGCACCTGGCGGGAGTTCCTCGACGGCCGTTCCCCGTCCCGGCTCCCGGAGGGCTGACCACCATGGACACCAGCACCGACGTCCTCGTCGTCGGCGCCGGCCCGACCGGGCTCACGCTGGCCTGCGACCTGCGGCGCCGCGGCGTGGACTGCAGGGTCGTCGACCGCGCGCCGTCGCCGCACACCCGGTCCCGGGGGAAGGGCCTGCAACCGCGCAGTCTGGAGGTCCTCGACGACCTCGGGGTCGTCGCGGCCGCCCTGGCGGCCGGCCGGACCCACCACCACCTGCACCTGTACTCGGGGGGCCGGCCCGCCCTGGACCTGGACGTGCCCGCACGCCCGCCGCAGCCCGGGGTCCCGTACCCGAACCTGGTCGTCCTGCCGCAGTGGCGGACCGAGCAGGTGCTGCGGACGCGGTTGTCGGAGCTGGGCGGCGCCGTCGAGGCCGGGCGGGAGCTGACCGGCCTGGACCAGGACGACGACGGGGTCACCGCCGTCGTGACCGACGGCCCGACCGGCGCGGTCGAGCGGATCCGGGCGGCCTTCGTCGTCGGGTGCGACGGCGGGAGCAGCCGGGTGCGGGCGCTGGTCGGCATCCCCCTGCTCGGCGACGACCACGAGGAGCACTTCGCCCTGGGTGACGTCCGGATCGAGGGCCTGCCCGACGACGGCTCGTCGTTCGCCTGGTTCGACGACGACGGCTACCTCGCCGCCGATCCGCTCGACGGGACGGGGACCTGGCAGGTCCAGACCGGTGTCCGGCCCGACGCCTCCGGCGACCTCGAGACGGCGTCCCCGGAGCTGTTCCAGCACCGGTTCGCCGAGCGGGGCTTCGGGCACGTGCGGGTGAGCGAGGCCACGTGGCTGTCGGACTTCAGCCCCCGCGTGGCCATCGTCGACCGCTACCGGGCCGGGCGGGTGTTCCTGGCCGGCGACGCCGCGCACGTGCACAGCCCCGCCGGCGGGCAGGGCATGAACACCGGGATCCAGGACGCGTACAACCTGGGCTGGAAGCTCGGAGCCGTCCTCCGAGGCCGCGCCGGCGACTCCCTCCTCGACACCTACGAGGAGGAGCGGATGCCCGTCGCGCGTGCGGTGCTCACCGGCAGCGACCTGGGCCACAGCGTCTTGTTCTCCCCGGGTCCGGTCACGACCTTCGTCCGGGACCGGGTGCTCGTGCCGGCCCTCCGGCTGCCGGTGGTGCTGGACCGGCTCCTCGACGGCGTGGCCGAGCTCGACGTGGGCTACCGGGGCGGCTCGCTGGCCGGCGAGGCGGGCACCGTGGTCCTGGCCGGCGACGGGGAGGCACCCGGCCCGGTCGACGCCGTCCGGTTCCGTCGCGGCCCGCGCGCCGGCGACCGGGCACCCGACGCCGAGGGACGCTCGGGCGACGGCGGCGCGCCGACGCGGCTGTTCGACCTCTTCCGGGGCCCGCGTTTCACGCTCCTGCTGTTCGACGGCCCCGCCACGACCGACGCCGGGTACCGGCGGCTGGCCGCGACGGCACGGCAGGTGGAGTCGGCGCTCGGCGACGACGTCCGCGCCCACGTCGTGGTGCCCGGGGACCGCAGGCCCGACGCGCTCGGGGACGTCGACGTGCTCCTCGACCCGGACCGCGACGCCCACCGCCGCTACGGCGCCGCGGCGGAGTCGCTGTACCTGGTCCGGCCCGACGGGTACATCGCCTTCCGCAGCCAGCCGGCGACCGCCGGCCCCGTGCTGCACCACCTCGACTCCGTGGTGCGGCTGTACGCACCGGCCTGAACCGGCGGCTGTCCCCGGGCTCGGGGACCCTCCGGCCCGCACCGGCGGCCGTCCTCCGCGGAGGACGGCCGCCGGTGGCGGTCAGTGGTAGGCGTGGACGACGGCGTGCCCGCGGCCGCGGCCCGTCAGCCACCGGTTGACCGGGGTGGTGACCAGGAAGGCGACGGCGAACGCGCCGGCCGGCGACAGCCAGAACAGCGCCGAGGACAGGCCGGCCGCCATGGCCCCCGGCACCGACACCACGACGGCGTTGTCATCTCGTCCTCCTCGGTCGATGCCGCCCGTTGCACCCCCCAGGGGGTGTACGCGTCGACCACTCCGGGCACGAACGACGACCGCCGCCCCACCCGGTGGGTGGAGCGGCGGTCGGGACGGGCAGACGTCAGGAGCGGGCCTGGTCCAGCTCCTCGGCGGAGGGCAGGCCGAGCCGGCGGAAGAGGTCGTTGTCGAGGTCGAGGAAGCTGGTGATGTGCCGGATCCGGCCGTCCTCGATCTCCAGCACGTGCAGCGCCCAGGGCGCGTGGCCGCCGTCGGCGGTGGGCCGGTACTGGGCCACCGCGGGGCTGCCGTTGGCCTCGATCTGCAGCAGCCGGGACCCCCGGCAGCCGCTGCCGGGGCCCAGCATCCAGGTGCCGATGTCGGCGGCGCTGCCCAGCCACATCTCGAACGGCGGCATGTGCTGGGTGGCGTCCTGGTGCAGCAGCTCGACGAACGCGTCGATGTCGTAGCGCTCGAACGCGTCGAGGTAGCGGGCGAGCAGCTCGCGGTGGTCGGCGTCGAGGGGCCGCTCCTCGGGGGCGCCGCCCATCGCGGCCAGGGTGGCGCGGGCCCGCTGCAGCGCGCTGTTGACCGAGGCGACCGTGGTGTCGAGCAGCTCGGCCACCTCGTCGGCGTGCCAGCGCAGCACGTCGCGCAGCAGCAGCACGACGCGCTGGCGGGGCGGCAGGTGCTGCAGCGCCGCCACGAAGGCCAGCCGCACCGACTCCCGCGCCACCGCCCGCTCGGCGGGGTCGCCGTCCTCGGGGAGGACCTGCCGGTCGAGGACCGGCTCGACCCAGGCCTCGGCCGGCCGCTTGGCGGCCAGCGAGGCCTCCACCGGCGACCAGGACTGGCCCGAGAGGTCCATCGGCAGCGCCCGGCGCTGCCGGCCGGAGAGCTGGTCGAGGCAGACGTTGGTGGCGATGCGGTAGAGCCAGGAGCGCAGCGAGGAGCGGCCCTCGAAGTCGGCCAGGCTCTTCCACGCCCGGACCAGCGTCTCCTGCACCGCGTCGTCGGCGTCGAAGCCCGACCCGAGCATCCGGTAGCAGTACCCGGTCAGCTCGCGCCGGTGCTCCAGCAACCGTGGGTCGATCTCACCGGACACCCCGCTCAGCACGCTGGTCACTCCGGGCTCCCTCCCTGGTCGGCACCCCCGTCGGCGTCCTCCGTCGGCGAGGCGTGCAGTCCACCACGGGGTACCGACCGAACGGGAGACCCGGAGTGCGCTCCCCGCCCGTCCGGGCGGGGAGCGCACCCAGCTCACGGCAGCAGCGGCTGACCGTCGCGCACGAGGCGCCAGTTCTCGACGGCGAAGTCCGCCGGGTCGATGACGCCGGTCGACTGCGCGCGCTCGATGAGCAGCTGGCGGATCTCCTGCTGCTCGTTGTAGACCACGGGCGCGGTCGAGATGCCCGGGAAGCCGCCCCCACCCGAGCGCCGGTAGTTGTTCACCGCGACGACGAACCGGGCGTCGTCGGCCACCGGCTGCCCGTCGTACGACAGGCCCACGATCCGCGACCCGACCGGCCGCGTGACGTCGACGTCGTAGGTGACGCCGGACAGCTGGTCGTAGTTGTAGTCGGGGATCCCGTTCGGGGCCTCGGGGACCACGGCGTTGGTCAGCGTCGCCGGGTCGACCGCGCCGGTGGCCGGCGCCGGCTCGTAGTACCGGGCCGAGTACTCGAGGTACTGCCGCACCTGGGCACCGGTCAGGGTCACCGCCTCGAGGGTGTTGTCGAAGACGTAGAGCCCGGCGATGTCCCGGACCGTGACGTCACCGGCCGGGAAGGTCGCCGTCCGGCTGAACGGCGCGGCGATCGACAGCACCGGCAGGTCGGCGTACTCCGTCCCCTCGAGCGCGGCGTCGACGGTGTCGGTCTGGACGTCCTGGACGAAGTCGAGGATCGGGGTGTCCGCCCAGGGGCTGGTGGCCGCCGACAGGGCCTGCGCCGAGGTGGCGACGACCTGGTTGACGTAGCGGACGGTGGTCTCGTGCGCCTGCGCGGTCGCGGCGAGCACCTCGGGGTCCTCGGGGTGGTCCTTGGTCCGCAGCGCCTCGGCCGTGACGCCGGTGACGTCCCACTGCCCGCGGGTCTTGGCCAGCGCGACGTCGACCCGGCTGACGGTGGCACCCCAGCGGTAGGGCTGGGTGAGCACGACGTCCTCGCCGGTCACCTCGTTGCGCACGGTCTGCGACGGCTTGTCGAGGTGGGTGTGGCCGACCACCATCGCGTCGATGCCGGGCACCGTGCGGGCGATGACGTCGGTCGGGTTCTCGGTCGGGGCGGCGTCGGGCCCGTAGGAGGACGTCCCGCCCACGCCCGCGTGCGACAGCACCACGACGACGTCGGCCTGCCGGTCGACGATCGGCACCCAGTGCTCCGCCGCGGTGACCATGTCCTGGAACTCGACCCGGCCCTCGACGTTGGCGCGGTCCCAGATGGCCGAGCCGGGCGTGGTGAGACCCAGGATGCCGACGGTCACCGGCTTGTGACCGGGCACCTGCACCTTCTGCAGGGTGTAGGGCGGCAGGTACGGCTCACCGGTGGCGGCGTCGAGGACGTTCGCGCCCAGCACCGGGTGGTCGACGTCGTCGGTGTAGGCCTGCAGCAGGTCCAGCCCGTAGTTGAACTCGTGGTTGCCCACGACCTGGGCGTCGTAGCCGATCGCGTCGTAGGCGGCGGCCATCGGGTGCTCGGCGCCGGTCTCGGTGACCGGCTCCTGGCGCGCGTAGTAGTAGCTCAGCGGCGTGCCCTGCAGGAAGTCGCCGTTGTCGACGACGAGGACGCGCTCGTCGCCCTCCTCGGCGCGCACCTGGTCGACGACCGAGCCGACCCGCGCCAGGCCGGTCGCGTCCCCGGAGCGCTCGGTGTAGGGCGCGTTCTTGAAGTAGTCCCAGTCCTGGACCCGGCCGTGCAGGTCCGTGGTGGCCAGCAGGGTGATGTCGAGCTCGTCGGACGGGCCGGGCGGCGCGGCCGCCGCGGGCGTCGTCGCCCCGGCGGCCACGGCCAGCACGGCCACCCCGGCCGAGAGAGCCCAGTTCCTGCGTCGTTGCATGCGGTTGTCGTCCCCTCGCGTTCTCGCGCCCGGCGGTCGCGGGCGCCGGGGGACGGTAACCGGTGACGGATGGTTCCGTCACGCCTCCGGCGTGTTACTGGTAGGTGATCAGCTGGGGACGCGGGGAGACCTGGGCGATCGTCTCCTCCGGGGTGAGCATCGGGACGTCCTCGTCGTAGAAGTTCTTCCAGCCCCAGTTCAGCCCCTGCGGGCCGACGCCCTGCAGCACCCGCCAGGTGTCCTGCTTGGCCGGCTGCGAGCCCTGCCCGTCGACGTGCACCATGACCGCCAGCTCGTCGCGGGACAGGTCGACCTGCGCGCGGTCGGGGATCATGTCCACCCGGAACTGGTGCAGGACCAGCAGCTTCTGCGGCAGCCGCTTCTCGCGGGTGAGGTCGGCCAGCCAGGTGACCACCCGGTTGACCTCCTCGATGCCGACCGAGCCGATCTGGGTCAGGTGCACCTCGTTCGGCGCGAGCCGCCACTCCGGGTCCAGGGCCAGCCCCACGTACGGCAGCTCCAGCAGCGGGCGGTACAGCTCGGCCTGGCTGACGAAGTCGGCGCGGCCGGGCTGCAGGTCGATCACGACGTAGAGGCCCGCGGCGCCGGCGGCCTCCACCCAGGGCCGCAGCTCGTCGACCGGGGTCTCGAAGGAGTAGTCGTTGCCGTCGGTGGGGAACGCCGAGGCCACCGTGGCGATGATCTCGAAGGACGGGACGACGGTGGCGTCGGGCACGAGGGCCTCGTAGGGGGCGGCGTGGTCGCGGGCCCGCTGGATCGACGCCTGCACGTCCTGCTCCCCCAGCACGCCGAGCGAGGCGGTGCCCGGGTGCCCGTAGAGGGCCACCATGAAGTGCTCCGGGAACAGCAGCTGCCCACCGCCGGGCAGCTGCGTGCCGGTCGCGGCGGTCTCCAGCTTCCAGTCCAGCCCCTCCTCGGCGCCGAAGGCGGCACCCAGGGCGACGACGGTGTCCGCGCCGGCCACCGCCTCGACGACGTCCCCGGAGGAGCGCGGGTCGGCCTGCCCCTCGGTGACGTGCACCCGCGCGCCGGCGGCCCGGGCGGTGGCGACGCCGGCCAGCGCGGCGGGGTCGCCGTCGGCGAGGACCACGGTGGTCTCCAGCGGCTCGCCGCGCTCGACCTCGGGCAGCTCCCCGGAGGCCTCGCCGCCGGCCGGCTCCCCGGAGGCCTCGCCGCCGGCCGGCTCCCCGGCGTCCTCGGGGCGCAGCGCGGCGGGCGCGTCCGGCTCGAGGGCGGCGACGGCGGCGGCCTCACCGCCGGCGGGCACCGGGTCGGCGTCGGCGAGGTCGAGGCCGGTGGCCGCGGCGACGGCGTCGGCGGTGGCCGGGACGGACACGACCTCGGCGTCCCCGGGCGCGGTCTCGGTCCCCACCGCGAGGACGGTGCCGGCGCCCAGCCGGTCGAGCTCGGTGGCGACCGCGTCGTCGGAGCCCTCGCCCTCGGGGTCGAGGAGCAGCGGGACGCCCAGGCCGACGGCCGCGGACGAGGCCAGCAGCGTGGCCGCGGTGTCGCCTGCGGGGGCGACCACGGCGACGCCGGACTCCTCGAACAGCGCCCGGCTGGCGCTGACCGCGGCGGCGACGGGCTCGGCGTCGGCGACCACGGTCAGCCGCTCGCCGGGGGCGGCGGTGGCGGCCTTCGCCGGCTCGGCGTCCCCGCCGTCGGCACCGCCGCCGGAGGAGGTGCACCCGGCGGCGAGCAGCAGGGCGCTCAGGGCGAGGGGGGCGGCCCGATGGCGCACGCGCGGCACCTCCGTCCGCCGGGCACCCGGTCGCGGGGAGCGCGACGGCGGCGGCGCGCCCGGCGCCTCGACAGTAGCGACGTCCTGGACACCGCCGCCCGCCGCCGGGACGATCGGCGCTCGACATGGACGGAGACGGAGCGGCTGGGGCAGCGGTTGTCGGGCCAGCCCGACAGCGGATCGACCGGGTGACGGGATCGGCCGGCCGGCGGCGCGTCGGCAGGCTCGGGTCATGACCAGCGAGACCCTCGTGATGCCCACCGCGACCGCTCCCTACCGCTCCCGCGTGGCGCGCCAGACCCTGCTGGACTCCGGCTACGCGCTGCTGTCGCTGCCGATCGGCGTGTTCGCCTTCACCCTCGTCGTCACGGGCGTGGCGGTCGGGGTCGGCACGCTGGTGATCTGGGTCGGGGTCGCCGTCCTCGCCGGGACGCTGCTGGCCGCCCGCGGCCTGGCCACCGCCGAGCGGGCGCAACTGCCGGCGGTGCTGGGCCGCCCGGTGCCCCGGCCGGCCTACCTGATGCCCGACGGCGGCCGGGTGCGCCGGCTGCTGACCCCGCTGCGCGACCCGCAGTCCTGGCTCGACGCGCTGCACGCGGTGCTCCGGCTGCCGGTGGCGGTGCTGGCCTTCTCGGTCACCGTGACGATGTGGGCGCTGGCGCTGGGCGGGCTGACCTACTGGGCCTGGGACTGGGCGCTGCCCGACCCGTCGGCCGACCCGGAGAACTCCGACCTGCTCGAGCTGCTCGGGTTCGACTCCTCCCCGGCCCGGCGCATCCTGCTGTACGTGGCGCTGGGCGTCGTGGCCGCGGTGCTGCTGCCCGTCGTGGTCCGCGGCGTCGCGCTGCTGCAGGCCCAGCTCGGCCGGGTGCTGCTCACCTCCCGGGCCGCCACCCAGGCCGAGATCGGCCGGCTCTCCCGCGGCCGCGACGCCGCCGTCGCCGCCGAGGCCGTGGCGCTGCGGCGCCTGGAGCGCGACATCCACGACGGCCCGCAGCAGCACCTGGTGCGCCTCGGCATGGACCTCTCCCGGGCGCAGCGGCAGCTCGACCGCGACCCCGCCGCCGCCCGCACGACGATCACCGAGGCCGGCGTCCTGGCCCGCGAGGCGCTGGAGGAGCTGCGCGCGCTGTCCCGCGGCATCGCCCCGCCGGTGCTGGCCGACCGCGGCCTGGCCGCCGCGCTGGCCGCGGTGGCCGCCCGCTCGCCGGTACCGGTCGAGATCGCCGTCGACCTGCCGGAACAGCGCCTGGCCCCGGCCACCGAGAACACCGCCTACTTCGTCGTCAGCGAGGCGCTGGCCAACGTCGCCAAGCACAGCGGGGCGCGGGTGTGCCGGGTCGAGGTGGGCCGGTCCGGCGACCTGTTGCGGGTGGTGGTCGAGGACGACGGCGCCGGCGGTGCGCTGACGGTGCCCGGCCACGGCCTGGCGGGGCTGGCCGACCGGCTGCGCGCGGTGGACGGGGTGCTGACCGTCGACAGCCCGCCCGGCGGTCCGACGCGCACGGTCGCCGAGCTGCCGTGGGCGTGAGCGAGGCCGGCCGGCCGCTGCGGGTGGTGCTCGCCGAGGACTCGGTCCTGCTCCGCGAGGGGCTGGTCCGGTTGCTCGAGGAGGCGGGCACCACCGTGGTGGCGGCGGTCGGCGACGGCCCGTCGCTGGTGCGCGCGGTGAGCCAGCTGCGGCCGGACGTCGCCGTCGTCGACGTGCGGATGCCGCCCACCCACACCGACGAGGGGCTGCGCGCCGCCGTCGAGGTGCGCCGGGCGGTGCCGGGGACGGCGGTGCTGGTGCTCTCGCAGTACGTCGAGGTGGCCTACGCCGACGAGCTGCTGGCCGACGGCCGCGGCGGCGCCGGCTACCTGCTCAAGGACCGGGTCACCGACCTCGACCAGCTGCTGGCCGCGCTCGACGACGTGGTCGCCGGCGGCACGGTGCTCGACCCGCAGGTGGTGGCCCAGCTGTTCGCCCGCCGCCGCGCCGACGACCCGGTGCGCCGGCTGACGGCGCGCGAGCGCGAGGTGCTCGGGCTGATCGCCGAGGGGCACTCCAACACCGCGATCGCCCGGGTCCTGGTGGTCACCCCCGGCGCCGTGGAGAAGCACACGCAGCGGATCTTCGCCAAGCTCGGCCTGGCCCCCGACGAGGACCGCAACAGCCGGGTGATGGCGACGCTGGCCTACCTGCGCGGCTGATCGGCCAGCGCCTGCTCGACGTTGGCCACCATCCGCGCCAGCCCGGCCACGACGGCGGCGTACTCCTCGGCGGTCAGCCCGTCGGCCACGCGGCGGCGGAACGCCCCCACAGCGGCGGCCAGCCGCTCGTGCGCCGTCCGCCCGTCCGCGGTGAGCGCGAGCGTCCCGGCGTCGTCGGCCAGCCAGCCGCGGGCGGCCAGGTCGGCGAGCGCGGCGTCGAGGTCCCGCGGGCCGGCGAAACCGGCCAGCGCGGTGTGCAGGTCCGCCCGCGGTACCGGGCCGCCGGCCACCGACTGCAGCAGCTGCCAGTGCCGGCGGGTCAGCCCCTCCCCCGCGACGACGCCGTCGAGGCCCCGCTCGAGCAGCTCGTCGAGCCGCCTGACCCACCACCCGACCGGCCGCCGCTCCTGCACGCGGGCATCGTGGCACCGCAGAACACGGTCGCGGGGCGTCGTCCCCGCCCAGTAGACAGCAGGGGTGACCGACGCCGCCGACCTGCGCCCCGCGACCGCCGAGGAGTGGCCGGCCTTCGGCCGCGCCCTGTTCGACACCTTCGGCGAGGAGCCGCCGGGCTCGTTCCTCGAGAGGGTCCCCGTCACCGCCGAGCTCGACCGGTCGCTGGGCCTGTGGGAGGGCGACCGCGTGGTCGCCACCTCGGGCGTCTACACCCGGGAGCTGACGGTGCCCGGCGGGGTCGTCCCGTGCGCCGCGGTCACGTGGGTGAGCGTGGCGCCGACGCACCGGCGCCGCGGCGTGCTGACGGCGATCATGCGGCGCCAGCTCACCGAGCTGCACGAGCAGGAGCGGGAGCCGGTCGCGGCGCTGTGGGCCTCGGAGTCGTCGATCTACGGCCGCTTCGGCTACGCCCCGGCCACCTGGCGCGGCGGCCTGTCCGGCGACGTCGCGCGGATGCGGCTGCGGCCCGACGTCGACCTGGGCACCGGGCGGGTGGCGCTGGTCGGCGTCGACGACTACCGCGCGGCCGTCGTCGGCCTGCACGACCGGCTGCGCCGCTCGGTGCCGGGCAACCTGGCCCGCGACGAGCGCTGGTGGGGCCGGCTGCTCGAGGACGACCCCGGCCAGCGCCGCGGCGCCACCGAGCGCCGGTACCTGCTGCACACCGAGGCCGACGGGGCGGTCACCGGCTACGCCGCCTACCGGGTCAAGGCGCACTGGACCGACGACGGCCAGCCCGACGGCACGGTCGACGTCGAGGAGCTGCGCGGCGCCTCACCCGCGGCGCACGCGGCCCTGTGGCGGTTCGTGCTGTCGCTGGACCTGGTGCGCACCGTGCGCGCGTCGACCGCCTCGCCCGACGAGCCGCTGCGGCACCTGCTGGCCGAGCCGCGGGCGCTGCGTTCGCAACCCTTCGACGCACTGTGGGTCCGGCTGGTCGACGTCGGCCGCGCCCTGGCCGCCCGCCGCTACCCCGCCGTGGTCGAGCTGGTCATCGAGGTCCGCGACCGCACCTGCCCCTGGAACGACGGCCGCTGGTGGCTGCGCGGTCACCCGGCGGGGGCGTGGTGCGCCCGCACCGAGGCCGACGCCGACCTCGTGGTCGACGTCGAGGCGCTGGGCGCGGCCTACCTCGGCGGGGTGTCGCTGGCGACGCTGCAGGCCGCCGGCCGGGTGACCGAGGTCAGCCCGGGCGCGGTGACCCAGGCCGCCACGGCGTTCCGCTGGCCGGTCACCCCGTGGTGCCCGGACGAGTTCTGATCGACCGAGCCAGGAGCCGGACCACTCCTCGGTCGGTGGAGCTCACTCGATCGGCACCTCTCGGGCCCGTTCGTACTCGGTCTTGACCGCCTCGTAACCGTCGGCGAGGGACAACGTCATCAGGCCGACCACGAAGACCCCGATCAGCGGGATCTCGGGCAGCAGGACCCGCCACACCGTCAGCCCACGCTCGAAGCTCAGTGCTGCAGACCCGGTCTGGGACGCACGCACGTCCTCCGTGATCGCCGAGGCGAGTGGTGCGAGGCGGAGGCTGAGCCATGCACCCGCGACCACCAAGCAGGCCTGAGACACCAATCGGCAAGCCCGCAGCCGACGTTCAGCGAGGCGGCCGTACGCGCCCCAGATGGCAGGAGGCGTTCCACCACCATCCGCCGACGGCCGCGGCCATCTGCGCTTCGACAGCGGCCACTCGGCCGGGAGCCCAGCCAACTGCTCGGCGGTCACGGTGATGAGCGGGCGGCCGCGGCCCTCCTGCCAGCGTCTCGTGTTGCAGACCGCCGCCCAGCCGCAGACGAGGGCCAGCAGCCCGCAGAACGCGGAGAAGAGGCCGAAGAGCCACGGGTTCACGACGCGCCAGGCGTCGAGGGCTCGTACAGAGGGGGAGGAACTGGCCGGGGAGGCAGCAGGCCGCACAGAAGGAGCAGGAAGACGCCCACACTGGTGAGGAGCGGGAAGGCGACGTAGAGCAGGAGCCCCGCCAGGGCGGGCATCACGACAGCCTGCTGAGGTCGCAGGGCCTGCAGGAGAGAGAGCCACCCCAGGGGGACCGACGACAGACCGGCGGCCAGGGTCCACCAGGAGACGGCTCGGAGGAGCTGTTTTCCCGGCTCGTTGAGCATCGGCGCGGAGTCCGGGTGCCCGTGACACGCCCAACCCACTGCCTTGGCGAGCTGCCGCCTCACGACACCTCCGGGCGAAGCGGTTGCGGAACGAGCCGAGTATCGCCGGCGAGCGGGGGTCCGTTGGGGATGTACGCACCGCACCGCGCCGCGCCGGACGCCCGGTTTGCTACGGGGTCGACCTCCTCACGAGTCGTGCCGCAGCGCTGTCCGCCACCGCTGGGTGACCGGACCGGTCCGGGCTAGACGACGTCGCCGCGGGTCGGGAGGCCGCCGGCGGGGCGGTGGCGGTTCTGCTCGTAGTCGGAGATCAGCCCGATCCGCCGGACGTGCCGCTCGTCGCCGCTGAACGGGGTGCGGAGGAACTCCATGACCAGCGCGGTGGCCTCCTCGACGGAGTGCTGCCGGGCGCCGACGGAGACGACGTTGGCGTCGTTGTGCTGGCGGGCCAGCTGCGCGGTCTCGGTGTTCCACACCAGCGCGGCGCGCACGCCGGGCACCTTGTTGGCCGCGATCTGCTCGCCGTTGCCCGAGCCGCCGATGACCACGCCGAGGCTGCCCGGCTCGACCACCACGCGCTCGCCGACCTCGATGCAGAACGGCGGGTAGTCGTCCTGCGGGTCGTAGTCGAAGGCGCCGCAGTCGACCGGCTCGTGACCGGCCTCGGTGAGCGCCTGCTTGAGGTGCTCCTTGAACTCCAGCCCGGCGTGGTCGGTGCCGACGAAGACGCGCATGGGCCGAGTCTGTCAGGGTCGGCCCGTGGCGGTGCTCGGGGTCGACGGCTGGCGCGGGCGGTGGGTGGGGGCGCTGCTCAAGGGGCGGTCGGTCCGCCTGCTGGACCTGCCCGACGCCGCCGCCGTCCTCGCCGTGCCCGGCGTGGAGGTGGTCGCCGTCGACATGCCGATCGGCCTGTCCGACGACGGCGTGCGCGCCTGCGACGTCGCCGCCCGCCGGCGGCTGGGCCGGGCCGGCAGCTCGGTGTTCCCCGCCCCGGTGCGGGCGGTCCTCGGCGCCCGCGACTACGCCCATGCCCGCGAGCTGTCGGTCGCGGCGACCCGCGGGCGATCACTGTCGGCGCAGTCCTTCCAGCTGACGCGGGCGATCCGCGACCTCGACGACGCCCTCGGGGAGCCGGCCGACCCTCGAGTCCACGAGGTGCACCCGGAGCTGGCGTTCCGGCAGCTCGACGACCGGGTGCGCGACCCCAAGTCCACGGCGCGGGGCCAGGGACAGCGGCTGCGCGCGCTCACGCCGGTGATGGACGTCCTGGACGCGCTGTCCGAGGCACCGGAGGGCGTGCCCGCCGTCGACGCGCTCGACGCCTGCGCGGCCGCGTGGTCGGCGCGGCGGGCGTCCGACGGCGCCGCGGAGTGTGTCGGCGACGGGTCGACCGACGCCCGCGGCCGGCCGATGCGGATCTGCTGGTGAGCTTCACCGAAGTCGCCGACGGCGTGTCGGCCCCGTCCCGGGTCCCGCCCCGAGCGTGCGAGGGGTGGGGAGGACGGGGTCCTTCCGCTCGTCGTCGACACCCGCTCGTCCCTGGCCGAGGCCGCCGACCTCGCCGCCGCCGTCCGGCGGGTGACCCCCCACCCGTGGACGGTCGTGAACACCCACGCCCACTACGACCACTGCTTCGGCAACGCGGCGTTCCGGCCGGCGACGGTGTGGGGCACGCGCGGCTGCGCGGCCGCCCTGCGGGCCACCGGGGAGGCGCAGCGGGCGGCGCGGGTCGCCGAGCTGCGCGCCGCCGGCGACGACGACGCCGCCGAGCAGGTGCGGCGCGCGCCGCTGGACCCGCCGGACGCGCTGGTCGACGACGTGGCGGTGCTCGACGTCGGCGGGGTCGAGGTGGTGCTGCGGTTCCTCGGTCGCGGGCACACCGGGCACGACCTCGTCGTCGAGGTGGAGGACGGGACCGTGTTCGCCGGCGACCTGGTCGAGGAGGGCGCCCCGCCCGCCTTCGACGACGCCTTCCCCACCGAGTGGCCGGCGACGCTGGGGCGGCTGCACGCGCTCGCGCGGGGTGCGGTCGTCCCGGGGCACGGCGCCGTGGTCGACGCGGACTTCGTCGGGGCCCAGCGGGAGGAGCTGCTCGCGGCGCTGGCCGCGGTCCGGGCCGGGGACCTGCACCGGGGGCCCTACGACGCGGCGACGATGCGGGTCGCCGCCGCCCGGCTGCGCTGAGGCCCGTGCACTTCCGCGGATGTGCCCGCACCGGCGTGCACTTCCGCGGAAGTGCACCGGGCAGATCCGCGGAAGTGCACGGAGGGAGTCAGCGGCGGGTCAGCTGCAGCGCGTCGGCGGGCACCGAGGACATGTCCGGCCCGGAGGTGCGGGTGCGCTTGAGCTCCCAGAAGTCGGGGAGGTTGGCCAGCAGCACGGCGCCGTCGAAGGCGCGGCCGGCGTCCTCGCCGGTGGGCACCTTGCTGATGACCGGGCCGAAGAACGCGACGCCGTCGATGTGCATCACCGGCGTGCCGACGTCGTCGCCGACCGGGTCCATGCCCGCGTGGTGGCTCTTCTCCAGCGCCTCGTCGTACTCGGTGGAGCCGGCCGCCTCGGCGAGCTCGGCCGGCAGGCCGACCTGCTCCAGCGCCGGGGCGATGATCTCGTCGAGCTCCTTGCCCTCGTGGTGCCGCAGCGCGCCCATGGCGGTGTAGAGGTCGCCGAGGACCTCCTCGCCGTGCTTCTCCGCGGCGGCGATCGCGACCCGGACCGGGCCGATCGCCTGCTCCATCATCTGCTGGTACTCCTCCGGCAGGTCCCGCCCGCGGTTGAGCACCGACAGCGACATGACGTGCCAGTGCAGGTCGATGTCGCGGACCTTCGCCGCCTCGAGCACCCAGCGGCTGGTCAGCCAGGCCCACGGGCACAGCGGGTCGAACCAGAAGTCCACCCGGGCCTTCGTGGGGGCGCTCTGCACTGCCTCGGTCATCGCGGGAACCCGCCCTTCGTCGTCGTCCGGCCGCCGGCCGCGGCGGCCCGTCCACCGCTCGCAAGTGCCCCGGCCGGGCGGTTGTTCCCCCGTCGCCGCCGGGCGTGTCGGACGGCCGTGGGAAGCTGCCGGGCGTGGCCGTACCCAACCTGACCCGCGACGACGCCGCCGCGCGCGCCCGCCTGCTGGCCGTCGACAGCTACGACCTGGCGTTCGACCTGACCGACGGCGAGGGGCGCCCGGGCGCCGGGACCTTCCGCTCGACGACGACGGTGACCTTCACCTGCCGCGAGCCCGGCGCCGGCTCGTTCGTCGACCTGGTCGCCGACACCGTCCGCTCGGCCACGCTCAACGGGGTGGAGCTCGACGTCTCCACCTACACCGAGGAGGGTGGCCTGCCGCTGCCCGACCTCGCCGCGGACAACACCCTCGTCGTCGACGCCGACTGCCGGTACTCCAACTCCGGGGAGGGCCTGCACCGCTTCCAGGACCCCGAGGACGGCCAGGTCTACCTCTACACGCACTTCGAGCCGGCCGAGGCCAAGCGCGTCTTCGCCTGCTTCGACCAGCCCGACCTCAAGGGCACCTACACCGTCCACGTCGTCGCGCCGTTCGACTGGCAGGTCGTGTCCAACACCGGCGACCGCACGATCGAGGCCGGTCCCGGCGGGTCGCAGCTGGTGCACTTCGGCGCCACCAAGCGGCTGTCGACCTACCTGTTCGCGCTGGTCGCCGGCCCCTACGCGCGGGTCACCGACGCCTACGAGGACATCCCGCTCGGGCTGTACTGCCGCGCCTCGCTGGCCGAGCACCTCGACCCCGACGAGCTGTTCCGGGTCACCAAGCAGGGCTTCGAGTTCTTCCAGCGGGTCTTCGACTACCCGTACCCGTTCGACAAGTACGACCAGCTGTTCGTGCCGGAGTTCAACGCCGGGGCGATGGAGAACGCCGGCGCGGTGACCATCCTCGAGGACTACGTCTTCCGGTCGCGGGCCACGCGGGCCACCTACGAGCGCCGCGCGGAGACGGTGCTGCACGAGCTCGCGCACATGTGGTTCGGCGACCTGGTGACCATGCGCTGGTGGGACGACCTGTGGCTCAACGAGTCCTTCGCCACCTACATCTCCACGCTGTGCCAGGCGGAGGCCACCGAGTACACGACCGCGTGGACCACCTTCGCCAACGCCGAGAAGGCCTGGGCCTACGCGCAGGACCAGCTGCCCTCGACCCACCCGATCGCCGCCGACATGGTCGACGTCGCCGCCGTCGAGGTGAACTTCGACGGGATCACCTACGCCAAGGGCGCCTCGGTGCTCAAGCAGCTGGTGGCCTACGTCGGCCGCGAGGAGTTCCTCGCCGGCATCCGCCGGTACTTCCGCACCCACGAGTACGGCAACACCACGCTGGCCGACCTGCTCGACCCGCTGTCGGAGGCCACCGGCCGCGACCTCACCGAGTGGTCCCGGCAGTGGCTGGAGACCAGCCAGGTCAACACGCTGCGCCCGGTGGCCGAGGTCGGCGGCGACGGCCGCTACACCTCCTTCGCCATCGAGCAGACCGCCGTCCCCGAGCACCCCGTGCTGCGCCGGCACCGGCTGGCCGTGGGCCTCTACGACCGCGGTCCCGAGGGGCTGACCCGCACCACCCGGGTGGAGCTCGACGTCGACGGCGGGCGGACCGAGGTGCCCGACCTGGTCGGCCACCCGGCCGCCGACCTCGTGCTGGTCAACGACGACGACCTCACCTACGCCAAGCTGCGGCTCGACGAGCGCTCGCTGGCCACGCTGCGCGAGGCGATCGGCACCCTCCCCGACTCGCTGCCGCGGGCGCTGTGCTGGTCGGCGGCGTGGGACATGACCCGCGACGCCGAGCTGCCCGCCCGCGAGTGGGTGCAGCTGGTGCTGGCCGGCATCGACGCCGAGACCGAGATCAGCGTGGTGCAGTCGCTGCTGGCGCGGGTGCAGTCGGCGCTGACCTCCTACGCCGACCCGGCCTGGGCCCCCACCGGCTGGACGGCGCTGGCCGACAAGGCGCTGCAGGAGCTGGAGTCGGCCGAGCCGGGCAGTGACGTGCAGTTGCAGTGGTCGCGCACCCTGGCCGCCGCCGCGCGGACCGAGGAGCACGCCGCGGTGCTGCGCGGGCTGCTCGACGGGTCGCGGACGGTCGAGGGCCTGGCCGTCGACGCCGACGCGCGCTGGGCCTTCCTCAACGGCCTGGTCGCGATCGATGCGGCCGGCGACGCGGAGATCGACGCCGAGGCCGAGCGGGACGCCACCGCCACCGGCGCCCGGCGGGCCGCGACCGCGCGGGCGCTGCGGCCGACGGCGGAGGCCAAGGAGGAGGCGTGGAAGCGGGCCTTCCACGACCCCGACGTCCCCAACGCCGTGCACGAGGCGCTGGTGGCCGGGTTCTGGCACCCCGCGCAGCGCGAGCTCACCGCCGGGTACGTCGACCGCTACTTCGCCGAGATCGGCCCGATGTGGGAGCGCCGCCCGGGTGAGATCGCGAAGAACGCCGTCCAGTACCTGTTCCCGCCGGTGGTCGAGGAGCGCACGCTGCAGGCCGCCGACGCCTGGCTCGGGCAGGACGGGCAGCCCGCGCCGCTGCGCCGGCTGGTGACCGAGGGCCGCGACGGCATCGCCCGCGCGCTGCGCGCCCGGCAGCGGGACGCCGCCGCGAACTGACCCGCACGGCCACGAGGGCCCGGGAGGACGGCGTCCTCCCGGGCCCTCCGCCGTGTCCCCCGCAGGTGCCTTTGTCGCGACATTGGCAGCTCCGCCGCCCGGGAACGGGAGCCTTTGTCGCGATGAAGGCACCTCCGCCGCCCGGGAACGGGAGCCTTCGTCGCGATGAAGGCACCTCCGCCGCCCGGGAACGGGAGCCGATATCGCGATAAAGGCAGCTCCGCCGCCTGCGGGCGGGAGCCGGGGCGGGGCAGGAACGGCGGGAGCCCGGCCGGACGGTGTCCGGCCGGGCTCCCGGCGTCGGTCGGGGCGCTCGCCCCGGGTGTCAGTGGGTGCGCGCGCTGCGCGGGTGGCCCGCCTGGTCGGACAGCTGCCGCAGGCCGTTGACGATGCCGCCGACGAGGTCGCCGGAGGCGAACGAGTTCGTCATCGACAGCACCGCCAGGGCACAGGCCCGGTCGGGCAGCCGGCGGGCGGACGCGGGGCCGGTGACCACCTCGATCACCCGCTGCCCCGGCGAGACGGCGAGCAGCACCGAGTTCGCCGGGTCGCCGCCGCGGGCGTGCAGCTCCTCGGCGCGGATGCGGGTCTTCGGGCCGAGGTCGCCGATCCAGAGCGTGAAGCGCAGCCCCGTCTCGCGCGAGGCCATCGTCAGCGCCTCGTCGAGCCGGGCGAGCTCCCGGTAGCTGAAGATCGTGTCGTAGCCCTCGTCGGCCCGGTTGGGCGCGGTGTCGACGGTGCCCGTGTCGTGGGCCTCGGCCTGCAGGACGCGGGTCATCGCCGGCCTCCGGAGTGGGTCGTGGGGTGGGTGCGGCTCATCGGGTCACCAGGTCCCGCGCGCGCCGCCGAGCGGGCCGACGGCGGCAGGTGCGGGCGAGGAGTCCGAGGCGATCACGTGGGAACCGATGGTCGACCCGTGGTCCGGGGACCCGGCCGCCGTCGCCCCGTGCGCGGTCGCGACCCCCGCGCCGGGGCCGTGCCCGTCGCCGGAGCCGATCGCCGCGGGCTCGCCGTACAGCGAGGACCCGACCGCCTGGGTGTCACCGTGGCCCGCGGCGTGCGTGGGGGCGTTCGCCGGCTGCGGCTCGTACCAGACCGGCTCGTGGTCCCACGGCTGGCCCGGCTTGTACCGGACGCCCTGGCGCTTGCGTCCGCCCGGCAGGTAGGTCAGCGCCCACAGCAGGAGGTACACGGCCAGCGGCGCGACGAGGAAGACGAGCAGGGTCTCGACGACGGTCACGACCCGGAATCTACCGCCCGGGGTGATCACCTATGCGTCGGCGTCCCAGCACGGCGGGTGCCGGTGCGCCCACGGCCGGGCCTGCTCCAGCTGCGCGGCGAGCGCGATCAGCGTGACCTCGTCGGCCGGGCGCCCGACGAGCATCGTGCCCACCGGCAGGCCGTCGTCGGTCCAGTGCAGCGGCACGCTGACGGCGGGCTGGCCGGTGACGTTGTAGAGCGCGGTGAAGGCGGCGTAGCGCTTCTGGCGCTCGAAGTCGGCCGCGCCGTCGCCGTCGGCGTCGAACCAGCCCAGCGGTCGCGGCGTCATGGTGGTCACCGGCGCGAGCAGGACGTCGAAGGCGTCGGTGGCCTGGACGTAGCGGCGGGAGAACAGCCGCAGCGCGGTGAGCGCCTCCATCGCCGACTGCGCCGTCTGGGCCAGCCCGCGGGCGCGCAGCTCCCGGGTGAGCGGCCGCAGCTCCCCCGCCCGCTCCGGCGGCACCGGCAGCAGCGTCCCCGACAGCGACCACACCCGCTCGAAGGCGCCCAGGACGTCGGGGGTCAGCAGGCCGCCCGGCACGTCGGTGACCTCGTGCCCGAGCGACCCGAGCAGCCGCGCGGCGTCGTCGAGCGCGGCGGCGACCTCCGGCTGCACCACCGCGCCGGGCATCGGGGACTCCAGCACCCGGCCGATCCGCAGCCGCCCCACCGGCCGGTCCGCGGCGCCGAGGAACGTCTCCCCCGGCGGCAGCGGCGGTGCCCAGGCCGCGTCGCCGGTGACCGGCCCGGCCATCGCGTCGAGCAGGGCCGCGGCGTCGCGCACGGTCCGGGCGATCGGGCCGTTGGTGCCCAGCCCCGTGACGTCGCTGCCGAACGGCGCGTTGCTCACCCGGCCGCGGGCCGGCTTGATGCCGACCAGGCCGTTGACGCTCGCCGGGATGCGGATCGAGCCGCCGCCGTCGCTGCCCTGCGCGACGGGCAACATCCCCGCGGCGACGGCCACCGCCGCCCCGCCGCTGGAGCCGCCGGCCAGCCGGGCGGGGTCCCAGGGGCAGCGCGCGGGGCCGACGAGGTCGTTGTCGGTGTAGCAGGGGAACCCGAACTCCGGCGTGCTCGTCTTGCCCAGACTGATCGTCCCGGCGGCGGCGAGCTTGGTGACGACGGCGTCGTCGACGGTGGGGACGAAGTCGGCGAAGACCGTGGAGCCGAACGTGGTGCGCACGCCGGCGGTGTTGTTGAGGTCCTTGATCGCGGTCGGGACGCCCAGCAGCGGCGGCAGCTCGCCCCCGCGCCGCGCCACCCGGTCGGCCCTCGCGGCGGCGGCCAGCGCCCGCTCGGGCGTGACGGTGACGAAGGCGCCGAGCCCGCCGTCGAGCGCCTCGATCCGGGACAGGGCGTGCCGCACCAGCTCGGTGGGGCTCACGTCCCCCGCCCGGACGGCGGCCGCCTGCTCCAGTGCGGTGAGGTCGTGCAGCTGCGTCACGGGGGGCGACGCTAGCCGGGGCCGGTACACAGGACCCGTGGACCTCACCCGCGCCGCCGCCGAGGCGCTCGACGACGCCGACCCCCTCGCCGGGTTCCGCAGCCGCTTCGCCGGCACCGACGACGACGGCCCCGACCGGCTGCTCTACCTCGACGGCAACTCGCTGGGCCGCATGCCGCTGGACACCCCGGCGGCGCTGGCCCGGATCGCCGAGGAGGAGTGGGGCCGCGGGCTGGTGGGCTCGTGGGCGTCGTGGATCGACGTCGGCACGCGGGTCGGCGACGTCATCGGCACCGGCGTCCTGGGGGCCCGGCCCGGCGAGGTGCTGCTGGCCGACTCCACGTCGGTCGACCTCTACAAGCTGCTCGTGGCCGCCGCCGACGCCCGCCCCGGCCGCGACGTGCTGGTGTGCTCCGCCGACGACTTCCCCACCGACCGCTACGTCGTCGCCGGGGTGGCCGCCGCCCGCGGGATGACCGTCCGCGAGGTGCCCGCCGACGTCGACGAGGGCCTCGACCCGGCGGTGCTGGCCGGCGCGCTGGACGAGCGGGTCGCCGTCGTCGTGCTGTCGGTGGTGGCCTACCGGTCCGGGGCGCTGGCCGACGTCGCGGCGGTCACGGCGACCGCGCGCGAGGCCGGCGCGCTGGTGCTCTGGGACCTCTCGCACGCGGCGGGAGCGGTGACCCTGGACCTCGCGGCCACCGGCGTCGACCTCGCCGTCGGCTGTACCTACAAGTACCTCAACGGCGGGCCCGGGGCGCCGGCCTTCCTCTACGTGCGGCGGGAGCTGCAGGAGCAGCTGCGGCAGCCGATCTGGGGCTGGTTCGGTCAGCGCGACCAGTTCGCGATGGGCCCGGCCTACGACCCGGCACCCGGCATCGACCGCTTCGGTGTCGGCACCCCGCCGGTGCTCGCCGCCGCGGCGGTGGAGGTGGGCGCCGCGCTGGTGGCCGAGGCCGGGATCGACCGGCTGGCGGCCAAGGGGCGGGCGATGACCGACCTGCTGGTGGCGCTGGCCGACGCCTGCCTCACCCCGCACGGGACGGTGCTGGCCAGCCCGCGCGACCCGGCCCGCCGCGGGTCGCACGTGACGCTGGCGCACCCGGCGGCGTGGCAGCTGACCCAGGCGCTGGTCGACCGCGGCGTCGTCCCCGACTTCCGCACTCCCCACCGGGTGCGGCTGGGCCCGGCCCCGCTGTACACGCGGTTCGTCGACGTCTGGGACGCCGTCGACCGCTTCCGTGCCCTGCTCGAGGACGGCGCCTGGCGCGACTACCCGCAGGAGCGCTCCCGCGTCACCTGAGCCGTGCACTTCCGCGGAAGTGCACGGGAGGGTCCGGGCACTTCCGCGGAGGTGCCCGGGTCAGACGGCGTCGGGGGCGACGCCGATCGGGTTGCGGTCGGGGAACAGCCCCGCGGCGACGACGGCGCGGCGCACCGGGACGAGCAGCTCGGCCAGCCGGTCGCAGCCGGTGTCACCGAGTGCACGCCAGGGCCCGACGGCGAGACGGTCGGTGTCGGCCTCGATCGCGGTGGTCATCGCCAGCCCCTCGGCGCTCAGCTCCGCGCCGTCGAGCCAGCCTCGGTCGGTGAGCTCGCGGGCGGCGGCGTGCCACGCGTCGTCGTCCCACCCGCGGGCGCGCTGCAGCCACTCCCGGTCGACCCGCCCGGCCGCCGCCACGAGCACGTGCGCGGCCGCACCGGACACCTCGCGCTGCAGCAGCGCGGCGTTGTGCCCGTCGCCGCGGTGCTCGCGCAGCGTCGTCACCGCCTGCCACAGCACCAGGTGCGGCCGGTCGGGCCAGGGCAGGCCGGTGTTGGCCGCGGCGAGCGGGCGCCCGGGCAGGTCGACCGCCTCGGCGGCCCCCCGGGCCAGCGCCGCGGCCTCCGCCGCCTCGGCCGAGTCCACCCACTCCCCCAGCACCCGGCGCACCACGGCGTCGACCGCGGCCAGCCGGGCCTCGAGGGCCTCCGCCGGGGTCACCGCCGACCACACGTCCGGGACCCGGCGGGCGACGAAGGCCGGGGCGAAGTTGTAGAAGGTCGCCGTCACGACCTCGGGCCCGACCGGCCCCAGCGGCGCCGCGCGCAGCGCGAAGTACGTCGCCCAGAAGCCGGTCACGCCGGCCTCCTCGGCCGCCGAGCGGGTCTCGTCGGCGAAGTAGGTGACCGCGTGCAGCGGCTCGGCCAGCGCCCACAGCCGGCGGGCGGTGCCCGCAGACGTCATGCCGACACGCTCTCGGGGACGCCGAGCCACTCCCGCCAGCGGGGGTCCACCGTCCGCGCACCGAGCAGCCGCCACGCCGCCCCGCTGGGCGTGCGGGGCGGGTTCGGCAGCTTCCAGCCGAGCTCGGCCAGGGAGCGGTCGGCCTTGGTGTGGTTGCACCGGCGGCAGGCGGCGACGACGTTGTCCCAGGTGTGCGTGCCGCCCCGGCTGCGGGGCACCACGTGGTCGATGCTGGTCGCCGAGCTGCCGCAGTAGACGCAGGTCTGCCCGTCGCGGGTGAACACCGCCCGGCGCGACAGCGGCACCTGCGCCGGGTAGGGCACCCGCACGTACCGGGTCAGCCGGACGACGACGGGCACCGGCAGGCTCACCCTCTCGGCGTGGACGACCTCGGCGGCGGCGTCGACCGGCACCGCCTTGTCGGCCAGGACCAGCACGATCGCGCGGCGGCTGGAGACCACGCACAGCGGTTCGTAGGTGGCGTTGAGCAGCAGCGTGGCCGACGTCGTGCCGGACGAGGGCACGGGCAGCCGGGGGACGGGGACGGGGTCGCGTCGCGGACCTGGGTGGCCCACCGGCGACGACCCGGACGCGGAACGCGACACGGAGCACCTCCGACGCCCCGGACCGCCATACCAGGGCGGCCCGCGGGCAGGACCATCCTGCCCTGACCTGGGCACCCGGCGCTCGCGGGAAGCCGCGCTCCCCCGGACTCCGGCCGTTACGGTCGTGCGGGTGCGCTACCCCGACGCCGAACGGCTCGACCTGGTCGAGGACCTGCACGGCCACCGCGTGGCCGACCCCTACCGCTGGCTCGAGGACCCCGACGACCCGCGGACGGCGACCTGGACGGCGGCCCAGGACGCCCTCGCCGCCGACGTCCTCGGCGCCCTGCCGCTGCGCCCGGCCTTCACCGCCCGCCTCGAGCAGCTCGTGCACGCCGGCGCCGTCGGCGTCCCGGTGCACCGCGGCGGCCGCGCGTTCTCCACCCGGCGCGACCCGGGCCAGGAGCACGCCGTCCTGCGCGTGCGCGAGCCCGACGGCACCGTGCGCGTGCTGGTCGACCCGGTGGCCGTCGACCCGTCCGGCACCACCACCCTCGACGCCTGGTCGCCGTCGTGGGAGGGCGACCGGCTGGCCTACCAGCTGTCCACCGGGGGCGACGAGGAGTCGCGGCTGTACGTCCTCGACGTCGCCACCGGCGAGCGGCTCGACGGCCCGGTCGACCGCTGCCGCTACTCCCCCGTCGCCTGGCTGCCCGGCGGGGAGGAGCTGTTCTACGTCCGCCGCCTCGCACCGGACCGGGTGCCCGCCGGCGAGGAGCAGTTCCACCGCCGGGTGTGGCGCCACCGGGTCGGCGCCGACCCCGACGGCGACGCGCTCGTGCACGGGGAGGGCCTGGACCCCACCAACTACTACGGCGTGCGCACCAGCGCCGACGGCCGCTGGCTGGTCGTCTCCGCGTCGGCCGGCACCGCCCCGCGCGACGACGTCTGGCTGGCCGACCTGTCCGGGGACGGCGCGCTGCGCGAGTTCCAGGCCGGCGTCGACGCGCAGACCGCCGCCTGGGTGGCCCGCGACGGCCGGCTGTGGCTGATGAGCGACCGCGGCACCCCGCGGTGGCGGCTCGCGGTCGCCGACCCCGCCGACCCCGCGACGTGGGCACCGGAGGCGTGGCGCGACGTCGTCCCCGAGTCCGACGACGGCGTGCTCTCCGACGTCGCCCTCGTCGACGGCACCGACGGGTCGCTGCAGGTGCTCGCCGTCCACTCCGTCGACGCCACCGACCGGCTCTCGGTCTGGGCCGGCGACGGCTCGGGCCGGCTGGCCGAGGTGACCGCGCTGCCGCCGGGCAGCGTCTCGGGCGTGAGCGCGCCGCCGGAGGGCGGCACCACCGCCTGGGTCGGCTACACCGACTTCGCCACCCCGCCGTCGGTGCTGCGCTGGGAGGCCGCCCGGCCGACGGCGCTGGCCGAGGACGAGCGCGCGCCCGTGGCCGGCGAGGTGCCGGACGTGACCGTCGTCGAGACGCACGCCACCTCCCGCGACGGGACGCCGGTGCACCTGTTCGTCGTCTCCCGCGCCGGGGAGCCCGACACCCCGCGCCCGACCGTCCTCTACGGCTACGGCGGGTTCGACGTCTCCCTCACCCCGGCCTACTCGGCGCAGGCACTGGCCTGGGTCGCCGCCGGCGGGGTGTGGGCGGTGGCCAACCTGCGCGGCGGCTCCGAGCACGGCGAGGAGTGGCACCGCGCCGGGATGCGCGAGCGCAAGCAGAACGTCTTCGACGACTTCGCCGCCGCCGGTGAGCACCTCGTCGCGCAGGGCTGGACGACGCACCGGCAGCTCGCGGTGATGGGCGGCTCCAACGGCGGTCTGCTCGTGGGCGCCACGCTCACCCAGCGCCCCGACCTCGCCGCGGGCGTCGTCTGCAGCGCGCCGCTGCTGGACATGGTGCGCTACGAGCGCTTCGGCCTGGGCCGGACCTGGAACGACGAGTACGGCACCGCCGACGACCCGGTGGAGCTGGGCTGGCTGCTGGGCTACTCGCCCTACCACGGCGTCCGCGACGGCACCGCCTACCCGGCCGTGCTGTTCACGACCTTCGAGTCCGACACCCGCGTCGACCCGCTGCACGCCCGCAAGCTCGCCGCCGCGCTGCAGGCGGCCACGAGCGCCGAGGCACCGGTGGTGCTGCGCCGGGAGACGTCGGTGGGGCACGGGGCCCGGGCGGTCAGCCGCACGGTGGGCCTGGCCGCCGACCAGCTCGCCTTCCTGGCGGCCGCCACCGGGCTGACGGCACCGGGCCGATGACACCGGAGTGACGGAACAGGCGCGCCGGGTCTCGGAGAACCGATACCGACCTGACACCATGGAGGGTGATGACTGCCCCACCCTCCGTAGTCGCCGCTGACGGCTTCCTCGCCGAGGCCGTCCCCGACTGCGTCTCGGACCCGACCACCCTCTGCGCGCGGGTGTACGAGCTGTCCGGCATCGACTGGCTGGCCGGTAACGCCGACACGCTGATCGCCCGGCCGGCCCGGATCCTGCTGGTCCTGGTGCTCGCCGCGGTCGTGCGCCTCCTCGTGCACCGGGCCATCCGCCGGCTGACCGAGCGCACCGCGACCGGGTCGATGCCGACGATCCTGCGGCCGCTGCGCAACCGCGGCGGCGCCGGCGACCCCTTCGAGCCGGTGGCGGCCCGGCGCACCCAGCGCGCCGAGGCCATCGGCTCGGTGCTGCGCAGCTTCGCCTCGTTCGTGATCATGGGCATCGCCGTCGTGCTGGTGCTCGGCGAGCTGGGGATCAACCTGGCGCCGATCGTGGCCAGCGCGGGGGTCGTCGGCGTCGCGCTCGGCTTCGGCGCGCAGAACCTGATCAAGGACTTCATCGCCGGGATCGGGATCATCCTCGAGGACCAGTACGGCGTCGGCGACGTCGTCGACCTCGGGGAGGCCAGCGGGACCGTCGAGGCGGTGGGCCTGCGGATCACCCGGCTGCGCGACGTCAACGGCGTCGTCTGGTACGCCCGCAACGGCGAGATCCTGCGGGTCGGCAACAAGAGCCAGGGCTACGCGCAGGTGGTCATCGACATGCCCGTCGCGCACGACACCGACCTGGAGCGCTGCCGCACGGTGATGCAGGAGGTCGCCGACGAGATGTACGCCGAGGAGGACTGGGCCGCGGTGCTGCTGGCCGAGCCCGAGTCCCTCGGCGTGGAGCAGATCCTGTCGGAGGGGGTCTTCATGCGCGTGCAGGTGCGCTCGACCAACGCCGACCAGTGGCGGGTCGGCCGGGAGCTGCGGATGCGGCTCAAGGAGCGGTTCGTCGCCGAGGGCATCCGGACGCCGCCGCCGCTGCTCGGCGCCGCCTCGGCCGCCGCGGCGGGCACGGCCGGCGTCCGATGAGCGGGAACGGGGCCGCCGGCACGGCGGAGGGCCGGCCCTCGTTCCGGGCGGTCTTCGCCGTGCGGGAGTTCCGGCCGCTGTTCGGCACCTACACGCTGTCGACGATCGGCGACGAACTCGCCCGCGTGGCGCTGACCGTCCTCGTCTACCAGCGCACCGACTCCCCGCTGCTGTCGGCGTTCACCTTCGCGCTGAGCTTCCTGCCGTGGGCGCTGGGCGGGCCGGTGCTCGCCACGATCGCCGACCGGTTCCCGCGGCAGCGGGTGCTGGTCGTCAGCGACGTCCTGCGGGCCGGGCTGGTTGCGGCCATGGCGGTCCCCGGCACGCCGCTGCCGGTGCTGCTCGCGCTGCTGTTCGCCGTGTCGCTGTGCGCGCCGCCGTTCGAGTCGGCCCGCTCGGCGCTCATGGCCGACGTCCTGGAGGGCGAGCGGTACGCGGTCGCGACCTCGCTGACCAACGTCAGCCTGCAGGTGGCGCAGGTGGTCGGGTTCGTCGCCGCCGGCGCGCTGGTCACCGCGTTCGACCCGTCGGTGGTGCTGCTCCTCAACGCGGCGACCTTCGTCGTCTCGGCGCTGTGGCTGTCGGTCGGGCTGCAGCGCCGGCCGGCGCCGATCGAGCCCACCGACGAGCCGTCCTCGGTGTGGCGCGAGACCGGCGAGGGACTGCGGCTGATCGGGCGCAGCCCCCGGCTGGTCGCGATCATCGGCCTGCTGTGGACCGGCACGCTGTTCGCCAACGCCGCCGAGGGCATCGCCGCACCGCTCACCGACGACCTCGGCGAGGGCGCCGTCGCGCTCGGCGTGCTGCTGGCGGCCAACCCGCTGGGCGTGACCGTCGGCGGCCTCGTCGTCGCCCGCCTGCTCGGGACCACCCGCGCCGAGCGGCTCATGCCGGTGCTCGTCGTCCTGTCCCTCGCGCCGGTGCTGCTCGCCGGGCTGGTGGCGCTGGCGGCCGGGCCCGGGCGGGGGGCGTACGGGCTCGTCGTCGCCCTGCTGTTCGTCGCCGGCCTCGGCGCCTCCTGGACCATCCCGCTCAACGTCGCCTTCGTGCAGGCGGTGCCGCCGGCGGTGCGCGGGCGGGCGTTCGGCGTCGCGGTCAGCGGCCTCTACGGCGTGCAGGGGCTGGGCGCGCTCGGCGCCGGGCTGGCGGCCGAGCGGGTCCCGGCCGCCGCCGTCGTCGCGATCGCCGGCGGCCTGGGCCTGGTCGCCGTCGTCCCCCCGCTGCTCGCCCTCGCCCGCACCCGACCCGCCGTGGCGGGCCGGCACCGGACTGCGGGACCATCGGTGTCATGAGCGAGGCGAGCCGGTCCCTGCCCTCGGCGCGGACCTTCTACGAGGAGGTCGGCGGCGAGCCGGTCTTCCGGCGGCTGGTCGCCCGCTTCTACGAGGGCGTCCGCTCCGACCCGGTGCTCGCGCCGCTGTACCCCCAGGACGACTGGGACGGCGCCGAGACCAGGCTGCGCGGCTTCCTCGAGCAGTACTGGGGCGGTCCGACGACGTACTCCCAGCAGCGCGGCCACCCGCGGCTGCGCATGCGCCACGCACCGTTCGCCATCGGCCCGGCCGAGCGCGACGCGTGGCTGCGGCACATGCGCGACGCCGTCGACTCCCTCGGGCTGACCGCCGAGCAGGACGCCACCCTCTGGGGCTACCTGACGATGGCCGCCCGCAGCATGCAGAACCGCTGGCCCGACGACGCGCCCGGCGACCTCTCCCTCTCCTGAACCCGCGCGCAGCCGGCCGTCGACGACGACGGCGCTGCGAGCGCGCCCTCCGACACCCGAGGAGCCCGGTGACCCCGGTCGACCCTGCCCTGCACCCGTTCCGCCGTGCCGACACCGACTGGTGGCGCGACGCCGTCTTCTACCAGGTCTACGTCCGCAGCTTCGCCGACGGCAGCGGCGACGGCGTCGGCGACCTCGTCGGCATCCGCTCGCGCCTGCCGTACCTCGCCGAGCTCGGCGTCGACGCGCTGTGGATCACGCCGTTCTACCCCTCGCCGATGGCCGACCACGGCTACGACGTCGCCGACCCCCGCGACGTCGAGCCGGTCTTCGGCGACCTCCCCGGGTTCGACGCCCTGCTGACCGACGCGCACGCCCTCGGGATCCGCGTGACCGTCGACCTGGTGCCCAACCACACCTCCGACCGGCACGCCTGGTTCCAGGCCGCGCTGGCCGCCGGCCCCGGCTCGCCCGAGCGGGCGCGCTACCTGTTCCGCGACGGCCGCGGGCCCGACGGCGCGCAGCCGCCGAACAACTGGCCCTCGGTCTTCGGCGGCCCGGCGTGGACGCGGGTGCCCGACGGCCAGTGGTACCTGCACCTCTTCGCCCCCGAGCAGCCCGACCTGGACTTCACGAACCCCGAGGTCGTCGCCGACCTGGAGACGACGATGCGGTTCTGGCTCGACCGCGGGGTCGACGGCTTCCGCATCGACGTCGGCCACGGCATGGCCAAGCCCGAGGGCCTGCCCGACATGGTCCCGATGGAGGACACCGGCCTGCTCGACGACCACGGGCCCGGGGACCTCCGGTTCGACGACGAGGGCGTGCACGACGTGCACCGCCGGGTGCGGGCCGTCCTCGACGAGTACCCCGGCACCATGGCCGTCGGCGAGGTGTGGCTGAAGGACGACGACCGGCTCGCGCGCTACCTGCGCGCCGACGAGCTGCACCTGGCCTTCAACTTCAAGCTGCTGACCGCCGACTGGGACGTCGAGGACCTGCGCGACGCCGTCGTCCACTCGCTGGCCACCGTGGCGACGACGCCCGCGCCGGCGTGCTGGGTGCTGTCCAACCACGACCGCCCGCGGCACGTGACCCGCTACGGCGGCGGCGAGGCGGGCACCCGGCGGGCGCGGGCGGCGGCGCTGCTGCAGCTGGCGCTGCCCGGCTCGGCCTACGTCTACAACGGCGACGAGCTCGGCATGCCCGACGTCGACCTGCCCGACGAGGCGCTGCAGGACCCGATCTGGGAGCGCTCGGGCCACACCGAGCGCGGCCGCGACGCCTGCCGGATCCCGGTGCCGTGGTCGGGCACCGAGCCGTCCTACGGCTTCTCCGCCCGGCCCGACACCTGGCTGCCGATGCCCGCGGGCTGGGGGCCGCTGACCGCCGAGGCGCAGGCCGCCGACCCGGCGTCGGTGCTCTCGCTGTACCGGGCGGCGCTGCGCCTGCGCCGGTCCTCGCCGCTGTTCGCCGGGGAGTCCCTCGAGTGGCTGCCGGCTCCGGAGGGCTGCCTGGCGTTCCGCCGCCCGGGCGGGCTGGTGTGCCTGGTCAACGCCTCGGCGCGCGCCGTGCCGCTGCCGGAGGGCGCGGTCCTGCTGGCCAGCGAGGACGTCTCCGGGGGCGTCGTGCCGGCCGACACGGCGGTCTGGCTGCACGCCTGATGAAGGGCCTCCCTGCACCCACCCCTCGCTGTCGCTCGGGGCGGGACCGTGCAGGGAGGCCGTTCCAGCACCTCACCGGCCCCTCCGCTCGGGGGGTCGGTGAGGTCCGCCACGGGTAGGATCGGTCCCGGTACCCAGCGTCGCGGGGACGCTGCCAGCACGGTCCCTCGGCCCTGGTCGCGGGACCCGGTCCGGGGGAGGCCCGCCCGCTCATGACGTTGCTGCAGGTCCAGGGACTGACCAAGTCCTACGGGGCCAGGCGGGTCCTGCGCGAGGTCTCCTTCGCCGTCGACGAGGGCGAGGTCGTCGGGCTCGTCGGCACCAACGGGGCGGGCAAGTCCACCCTCGGCGACATCGTCGCCGGCATCACCCCGGCCGACGGGGGGTCGATGACCCTGCAGGGCTCCCCGTACGCGCCGCTGTCGGCCGACGACGCCCGCCACCTCGGCGTCGGCGTCGTCGAGCAGCTGGTCCGGATCGACCCCGCCCTCACCGTCGCCCGGGCGGTCTTCCGCGGCACGCCCCAGGCCGGCCGCCCGCAGGCCGAGCTGCGCCGGCAGGCGCAGGTGCTGCTCGCCGAGGTCGCCCTCGACGTGGACCCCGACACCCTGGTCGGCGACCTGCCGCACTTCGTGCACGGCCTGGTGGAGACCGCCCGCGTGCTCGCCGAGGACACCCGGCTGGTCGTGCTCGACGAGGTGTCGGCCGCGCTTCTGCCCCTGGAGGTCTCGCGGCTGCACGCCGTCACCGGCCGGCTGCGCCGGCAGGGCCGCGGCGTGCTGTACATCAGCCACCGGCTGCCCGAGATGCTCGAGGTGGTCGACCGGGTGCTCGTCCTGCGCGAGGGCCGGATCGCCCTCGACAGCCCGAGCGCCGACCTCGACCCCGAGCGGCTGGCCGCCGAGACGGTCGGCGCGCCGGTGGCCCCGCCGGCGCCGCGGGTCGCGTCGGTGGCCGCGCCGGTCCTCCAGGACGACGTCCCGGTGCCCGCCGACACGCACCCGGCTCCCTCGGGCGACGACGTCGCCCTGCAGGTGCGCAACCTGCGGGTGCCGGGCCGGGTCGAGGGCGTCGACCTGGTGCTGCGCCGCGGCGAGGTGGTCGGGCTGACCGGGCACCGCGCCTCCGGCGTCGCCGAGATCGCCGACGCGCTCTCCGGGGAGCTGCCCGCCGTCACCGACGAGCTGCTCCTGCACGGCGAGCCCCGGTCGCTGGGCCCGGCCGACGAGTGCCCGCTGCGGCTGCCGGCCTACCACCCCGACCAGGACGCCTACGGCGTCGACCCCGGCGAGACGATCGCCCGGACCCTCACCCAGGAGGCCTGGGGCGCGCTCACCGACATCCGCACGGAGATCGCGACGCTGCGCGGGGTCATCCGCACCGTGCACCAGTTCGACGTGAAGACGCTGAGCATCCGCACCGTCTTCGGCGCGCTGTCCGGTGGCGACCAGCACAAGCTGGCCCTGGCCCGGTGGATGGCCTCGGCCCGCGACGTCGTCGTGCTGCACGAGCCCACCCGCGGCCTCGACGTGCGGGCCCGCGCGCAGGTGCGCCGGCTGCTCGACGAGGCCACCGCGCACGGGACGTCGGTCGTCGTCGTCTCCGTCGACCCCGACGAGCTGGCCGAGTGCTGCGACCGCGTCGGCATCGTCTCCGGGGGCCGGGTCGCGCGCTGGATCGACACCCGCGAGCTCGCCGTCGACGCCGTCCGCGAGCGCATCGTCGAGGCGGCCACCGCCGCGTGACGGAGCACCCCACCGAGCGGTCCTGCGCCCGGTGAGGTGCTCTCGTCCTCGCTAGACGCTGACGGTGCCGGCGACCGCCCGCAGCTTGTGCCGGGCGAGAGCGAGGTTCGCCGTCACGCGGTTGAGCGCCAGGTAGATGAACAGGCCGGAGTTGCTCTGGCCCTTGAGCACGTTGATCAGGTGGTACTGGTTCTGCAGCGTGATCAGGATGTCCTCGATCTCGTCCTTGAGCTCGAGGTCCTGGATGGTGCGCAGCTTGGCGCGCACCACGTTCGAGTTCCCGGCGGCCGCGACGTTCAGGTCGAAGCCGGGCGTGCCCCCGCTGGCGAGGGCCATGCCGCTGTCGATGTCCACGATCGCGGCGCCGCTGGCGCCCTCGATCGCGAGCAGGTCGGCGATGATGTTGTCCAGCTGTGCCACGGGGATGGCTCCTGTCGTCTCGATGGGAGGACGCAGCAGCGGGCTGCTGCGCGCCGGGTCGGGAGGTGACCCGGATCGGCCGGAGGGACCGGACGTCTGTGTGTGCACGGGGCGCGGATCGGGCGCCGCCGCGTCCTGCGGTGCACCGGCGGGAGCGCGGTGCGCGGCCCTCCCGTCGACGACGGGTGGAGCACCGGGTGGTGCCGCCGGCCGGGACCCGTCGTCCGGGGCCCGGGCGCGAGGCTCCGTGGGCCGTTCGCCTGGTGTGGCGCGTCCCCACGTCCACAGCGACGCCCACCACCCGGTTGCCATGCCTGTCGTTCCGCCTTCGCCGAGGGGCTCAGGACCCCAGACAACACGGGTCCCCGGGGCCCGGCAAACCGGCCGGCATTCCTGCAGGTGAGTGGACCGACACCCTCGGCGACCGTCTCCGGGGGTCCCCCGTCCGGTCCGGAGCCCGCCCGGCCCGCCGCTCCCGCGCCGTCCTCCGGTACCTTCCGCCGAGACCGCGCGGGCCGCCGCCCGCTGCCTCTCGGAGGAGACACCGTGAAGACCCGGGACCTCGCCTACGTCGCCCTCTTCGCCGCGATCATCGCGGTGCTGGGCACACTGCCGGCCATCCCCGTCGGCCCGGTGCCGATCACCGCGCAGACGCTCGGCGTGATGCTCGCCGGTGCCGTCCTGGGGGCCCGCCGCGGCTTCCTCGCGGTCCTGCTGTTCCTGGTCCTGGTGGCCGTCGGGCTGCCGCTGCTGGCCAGCGGCGCGGGCGGCCTGGCGCCCTTCGCCGGACCGACGGCGGGCTACCTGTTCAGCTGGCCGGTGGCCGCCTTCGTGATCGGCTGGCTGACCGAGCGCACCTGGGACCGGTACAACGTCCTGGTCGGCACGGTGGTCAACGTCGTCGGCGGCATCGTGGTGATCTACGCGATCGGGGTCCCCGTGCTCAAGGCCGTCGTCGGCCTGCCGTGGGCCGAGGCGTTCTGGTCCGGTGCCGCGGTGTTCGTCCCGGGCGACCTGTTCAAGGCCTTCGTCGCCGCGGCCGTCGCCGACGTCGTCCGGCGCAGCTACCCGGTCATCGAGCGTCCCCGGCGGGCCGCCGGCGCCCGGTGAGGTTCCGCCGTCCCGGTGCGGCGCCGCCGGCCGACGACGTCGCCGACCCCGCGCGCGGCATCGAGCTGCGCGGCGTGGGGCACCGGTACGGGGAGCGGGTGGTGCTCGACGGCGTCGACCTGACGCTCACCGAGCGGCGCGTCGGCGTCATCGGGTCCAACGGCTCGGGGAAGAGCACGTTCGCCCGGCTGCTCAACGGCCTGGTGGTGCCCAGCGAGGGCCGGGTGCTGGTCGACGGGCTGGACACCCGCACCCAGGTGCGCGCCGTGCGGCGGCGGGTCGGGTTCGTGTTCCAGGACCCCGACGCGCAGATCGTGCACCCGACGGTGGCGGAGGACGTCGCCTACGGGCTGGAGAACCAGGGCGTCCCGCCCGACGAGCGGGCCGCCCGCACCGCCGAGGCGCTGGACCGCTACGGCCTGGCCGGGCACGCCGACCACCCGGCGCACCTGCTCTCCGGTGGGCAGAAGCAGCTCCTGGCCATCGCCGGCGTGCTGGTCATGCGCCCGGCCCGGGTCGTGTTCGACGAGCCCACCACCCTGCTGGACCTGGTCAACGCCCGCCGCGTGGCCGAGCTGATCGCCGGGCTCGAGCAGCAGGTGGTCGTGGTCACCCACCAGCTGGACCTGCTCGACGACTTCGACCGCGTGCTCGTCGTCGACGGCGGCCGGGTCGTCGAGGACGCCCCCCCGGGTCCGGCCGTGGCGGCCTACCGGGCGCTGATGGCGGTCCGGTGACGCTCACGCTCTACGTCCCCGGAGCCGGGGTGGTGCACCGGCTCCCGGCCGGGGTCAAGCTGCTGGCCCTGGTCGTCCTCGCCGTGGCGCTGTTCGCCCTGCCCTCGGTGACGGCGGCCGCCGCCGCGCTGGCGGGGGTGGTGGCCGTCGGACTGCTGGTGGCCCGGCTGCCGGCGGCCGTGCTGACCCGGCAGGCGCGGGCGGTCGTGTGGTGGCTGCTGGTGCTGCTGCTGGTCCACGCCGTGACCACCGACCTGCGCACCGGCACCCACGTCGCGCTGCGCCTGCTCACGCTGGTGCTCGCCGCGGCCGTGGTGACCGCGACGACGCGGGTGAGCGAGATGGTCCGGGTGGTCGAGCGGCTGTGCGCCCCGCTGCGGCTGGTCGGCGTCCGGCCGGCGCGGGTCGGGCTGGCCATCGCCATGGCACTGCGGTTCATCCCCGTGCTCGTCGAGCGCGCCGACCGGATCCGTGCCGCCCAGGCCGCTCGCGGCGGCACGGCACGCGGGGTCCGCGCCCTGCGGACGACGGTGGCGCCGTTGCTGGTGCAGGTGCTGCAGATGGCCCACGACGTCAGCGAGGCGCTCGACGCCCGCGGCGCCGACGACGACCCGCCCCCTCGCCGCCGCTCCCCGGAGGTCCCGTGACCGGCACGCTGACCGAGATCTGGCTGACGCCGACGGCGGCCGCGCCGATGCGGCGGGTGACCGCCGCGCGGCTGCTGGCCGGCCGGGGGGTCGAGGGCGACCGCTACGCCCTGGGCGGCGGCACGTGGGCGCGGTACCCGGACCTGGAGAAGCAGCTCACGCTCATCGACTCCGCCGACGTCGCCGCGGTCGCCGCCGAGGTGGGCGTCCCCCTGACGCCCGGGGACACCCGCCGCAACCTGGTCACCACCGGCATCGAGCTCCCGTCGCTGGTGGGCCGCTGGTTCGCCGTGGGGGACGCGCTGCTCTTCGGCGCCAAGCGCTGTCCGCCGTGCACCCACCTCGAGCGGCTGACCGGCGCGCGGCTGGTGAAGGCGATGGTGCACCGCGGCGGGGTCAACGCGGGGGTGTTCGCGGGCGCGGAGGTCACCGAGGGCGCCGTCGTCCGGCTGGTGTCGGAGGAGGAGGCGGCCGAGCGCGGGATGCCCACCGGCGCCGGCCGGCCGGTGCCGCGGGTCGTGTGACGGGCCGGTCGGCCGCCGCGCGCCGGTGGCGCCGCCCGGCCGGCGACCTCCGTGGAACCTCCGCGCCGTGCGGCCCGTGGTACCGGTGTGGACACGCTCCGGACACTGCTGAACCTGGTCTGGCTCGTCCTGCACGGCTGGATGCTGGCGCTGGCCTACGCCCTCGCCGGCCTCGTCGCCTGCCTGCTGGTGGTCACCATCCCCTTCGGCATCGCCGCGTTCCGGCTCGCCGGGTTCGTGGTGTGGCCCTTCGGGCGGACGACGGTGCGCGCACCGGGCGCCGGGGTGGCCTCGGCCCTGGGCAACCTGCTGTGGTTCCTCGTCGCCGGGTGGTGGCTGGCGCTGGTGCACGTCGTCGCCGGGATCGCGTTCTGCCTCACGGTCATCGGCATCCCCTTCGGCGTCGCGTCCTTCAAGCTCGCCGCCGTCGGGCTGTTCCCGCTGGGCAAGCGGGTGGTCGAGACCGCGCCGCCGCGCGACTGGATGCACGCGGGCAGCACCGTGGCGTACGCCACGGTGCGCTGACCCCCGGGCGTCACTCCCCCGGCTCGTCGGCCCAGCGCTCGAGGAACTCCTTCTCGTCCGCGCTGAGCCGGCGCGGCCGGTTGATGGTGAAGTCGAAGGGCACCAGCAGCGTGCTGCCGGTGACGGCGAGCCGGTCGTGGTCGAAGACCTCGTAGTGGCAGGTGAAGGAGGCCGCCCGCACCCCCGACACCCACAGTTGGACGTCGAGCGGGCGGGCGGAGTAGACGACCGGCAGCTTGTAGCGGATCTCGTGCGCGGCGACGACGGTGCCGCGGCGCAGGCCGGTGCGCTCCTCCAGGGAGGCGCGCTCGAAGAACAGGGCCACGCGGGCCATCTCGAAGTACTGCAGGTGGACGACGTTGTTGACGTGGCCGTAGGCGTCCATGTCCGACCAGCGCATCGGGACCTGCACCGTGTACCGCACGGTGCGACACCCTGCCGCACCGCCGACGGTGCCGTCGACGCGGCCGGGCGCCGCGCGGTGTGTGCACACACCGCGTCCCGGGGCGCCCTCCGGCCGCGCTGCGTGCACATCCGGTGCTCGCGGCCCCGCGGGCGCCCGGGGAGGTGCACACCGCCCTACCGTCCTCGGCGTGGACGGGTGGGACGACGGCGCGCCGGGCGTCGTCGTGCTGCCCTCGGGGCGCCGGGTGCGCGGTCGCGGCCTGCGCGCGCCCCTGCCCGCCGGGCCGCTGCCGTCCTTCGGCGTCTACCTGCTGGGGCGGCCGCCCGCCGATCCGGGCTGGGACGCCCGCTGGGTGCGCTGGCCGGACTTCCGGCTGCCGGCCGACCCCGGCGCGCTGCGCGCCGCGCTGGGCGAGGCGTGGGAGCGGTCGGCGAGTGAACGCGTGGAGGTCGCCTGCGGTGGCGGGACGGGGCGGACCGGGACGGCGCTGGCGTGCCTGGCCGTCCTCGACGGCGTGCCGGCCGGCGAGGCCGTGGCGTTCGTCCGCCGCGTGTACCGGCCCCGCGCGGTCGAGACGCGCCGCCAGGCCCGCTTCGTCGCCGCCTTCGGCGGGTGAGACGCCGTCGCCGCCGTCGGCGGCTGAGCACGTCGTCGCCGCCTTCGGCGGGTGAGACGCCGACGGCCGGCCGGAGCACATGGCTCCGGCCGGCCGTGGTGAGGTGCTGGACCGGCCCCGGTGCAGGGCCCGGTCCTGTGCTAGTCGCGGGTGAGCTTGCGGTAGGTGGCCCGGTGCGGACGCGCCGCCTCGGGGCCCAGCCGCTGCACCTTGTTCTTCTCGTAGTCGGCGAAGTTGCCCTCGAACCAGAACCACTTCGAGTCGCCCTCGTAGGCGAGGATGTGGGTGGCCACGCGGTCGAGGAACCACCGGTCGTGGCTGACGACCACGGCGCAGCCGGGGAACTCCAGCAGCGCCGACTCGAGGCTGGTGAGCGTCTCGACGTCGAGGTCGTTGGTGGGCTCGTCGAGCAGCAGCAGGTTGCCGCCCTGCTTGAGGGTGAGCGCCAGGTTCAGCCGGTTGCGCTCACCGCCGGACAGCACGCCGGCCGGCTTCTGCTGGTCGGGGCCCTTGAACCCGAACGCCGCGACGTAGGCCCGCGAGGGCATCTCGACGTTCCCGACCTTGATGTGGTCCAGGCCGTCGGAGACGACCTCCCACAGCGTCTTCTTGGGGTCGATGCCGCTGCGGGTCTGCTCGACGTAGGAGATCTTGACCGTCTCGCCGACCTTGATCTCGCCGTCGTCGGGCTTCTCCTCGCCGACGAGCATCTTGAACAGCGTGGTCTTGCCCGCGCCGTTGGGGCCGACGACGCCGACGATGCCGTTGCGGGGCAGCGTGAAGGACAGGTCGTCGATGAGGATCCGGTCGCCGAAGCCCTTGGTGAGGTCGTGGCTCTCGACGACGACGTTGCCCAGCCGCGGGCCCGGCGGGATCTGGATCTCCTCGAAGTCCAGCTTGCGGTACTTGTCGGCCTCCGCGGCCATCTCCTCGTAGCGGGCCAGGCGGGCCTTGCTCTTCGCCTGCCGCGCCTTCGCGCCGGAGCGCACCCACTCCAGCTCCTCGGCCAGCCGCTTCTGCCGCTTGGCGTCCTTGGCGCCCTCGACCTTGAGGCGGGTGGCCTTGGTCTCCAGGTAGGTGGAGTAGTTGCCCTCGTAGGGGTAGGCCCGGCCGCGGTCGAGCTCGAGGATCCACTGGGCGACGTTGTCGAGGAAGTACCGGTCGTGGGTGACCGCGACGACGGTGCCGGCGTACTTCTCCAGGTGCTGCTCGAGCCAGGCCACGCTCTCGGCGTCGAGGTGGTTGGTGGGCTCGTCGAGCAGCAGCAGGTCCGGCGCCTCCAGCAGCAGCTTGCACAGCGCCACGCGGCGGCGCTCACCGCCGGAGAGGACGGTGACGTCGGCGTCGCCGGGCGGGCAGCGCAGCGCGTCCATGGCCTGCTCGATGCGGGCGTCGAGCTCCCAGCCGTCGTGCTGCTCGATGACCTCCATCAGCTCGCCCTGCTCGCCCAGCAGCGCGTCGAAGTCGGCGTCGGGCTCGCCCATCGCCGCGCTGACCTCCTCGAAGCGGGTCAGCGCGTCGCGCAGCGGCTTGACCGCCTCCTCGACGTTGCCGCGCACGTCGAGCTCCTCGTTGAGCGGCGGCTCCTGCTGAAGCATGCCGACCGTGGCGTCCGGGGCCAGGACGGTGTCGCCGTTCGACGCCGTCTCGAGGCCGGCCATGATCCTCAGGACGGTCGACTTGCCGGCGCCGTTGGGCCCGACCACGCCGATCTTGGCGCCGGGCAGGAAGGACAGGGTGACGTCGTCCAGGATCACCTTGTCGCCGTGCGCCTTGCGGGCACGGACCATGGAGTAGATGTACTGAGCCACTGGGCGTTCGAGCCTTCCGTCGGTGCGGTGTCGATGCACTGCGTCGATGCGCAGGGAGGGGCGGGCCGGTGACGTCCACCGGCCCGCCCCCGTGCGTTCTCGGTCCCGATCCTCCCAGTCCGCGGGCGGCTAGTGCAGTGCCGGTTCCGGCAGTGCGCCCAGCTCCTCGTCGAGGTCTCCGCCGAGGTCTCCGCCGAGGTCCCCGTCGAGGTCTCGGTCGAGGGCGGGGCCGGCCGCGGAGGTGTCGGGATCCACGACGTACAACGGCTCGACGGCCCCGGGATAGTCCCGGGCCGGGAGGGTCGTCCCGTCCGGGACCGGCTCGTGCTGCGGCGCGGGGTCCTGGGCGGCCGTCGCCGCGCGCTGGGTGCGGAGGAACTCCGCCGTCCCCCGGGCGAGGTTGGGCCCCACGGCGGCGGCGCGGACGACCGGCCGGCTGCGGCGGCCGGTCTCGGAGTCCCACTCGCGGGTGCGGATGGTGCCCACGACGACGACCGGGTCGCCCTTGCTGAGGCTGTGCGAGACGTTGCCGCCCAGCTCGTTCCAGCACTCGACGTCGACGAAGAACGTCGCCCCGTCGACGAAGCCCTGGACCGTGCTGTCGTAGCGGCGCTCGGTGGAGGCGACGCGGAAGTTGGTGACGCTGCCGTTCTGCGTGCGGACGCGGCTGGGTGAGGTGACGACGTTGCCCGTCACGGTGATCTCTGTGGCGCTCACGGTGCTCCTCGGGTCGGTGCGGCCGGCACGGTGCCGGTCCGCGGCGACCCTCGCCCTGCCGCGACCCCGGGGAGGCACGTCCGCGCGGCCTGTGGAGGGGCCCGGCCCCTGTGGACGCGCCCGTGCCCGCACGTCACCCCTCCGTGCCGCGGCGGCACCCGGGGCGCGGGAGGTGTCATCATCGGCCGAGAGCGCCCGTAGCTCAGCGGATAGAGCAGGTGCCTTCTAAGCACTTGGTCGCAGGTTCGATCCCTGCCGGGCGCGCTCGACCGGACGGCGGGCACCCGCGGCCGTCCGCCGGCGCGGCGGAGCCCCTCCCCCCTTTCCTCACGGCTCTGCCTCCGCCACCGTGGACGAGGTCGGCTCCCCTCGCAGGAGGTCGCGGTGGCACACAGCTTCTTCACCACCGAGCAGTTCGACTTCGCGTTCCAGTGCGCGCTCGGCGGGGTCGTGTCCGGCTGCGGGGACGTCGGCGAGATGCTGTCGACCGCCGACCGGATCCGCGACGGTGACGCGGCCGGCTGGTGCACGGAGTGGACCGCCACCGCCGACCGCGTCGAGGCCGTCGCCGACGGCTGCGCGGCCGCCGGCCACCCGGTGAGTGCGCGGTCGGCGTACCTGCGGGCGAGCGCCTACCACGCCCTCGCACTCTCGGCGGTGGACGGCACACCCGATCCCGACGCGCTGCTGCTGCCCACGTTCCGGGCGCACCGGCGGTGCTTCGCCGCCCACGCCGCGCTGCTGGACCCGCCCGCCGAGACCGTCGAGATCCCCTACGCGGACGCTCCCCTGCCCGGCTGGTTCTTCACGCCGCCCGGCGGCGGGCGGCGACCGACGCTGGTGCTCAACAACGGCAGCGACGGGCCGGTCACCAGCCTCTGGCCGTCGCTGGGCGCCGGCGCGGTGGCCCGTGGCTACAACGTGCTGGTCTTCGACGGGCCGGGGCAGCAGTCGATGCTCTTCGAGCGGCACGTGCCCTTCCGGCACGACTGGGAGGCCGTCATCACGCCGGTCGTCGACTTCCTCACCGCGCGCCCGGACGTCGACGCCGGCCGCATCGCGCTCTACGGCATCAGCCAGGGCGGCTACTGGGTACCGCGCGCGCTGGCCTTCGAGCACCGGATCGCCGCCGGCATCGCCGATCCCGGCGTGTACGACGTGTTCGCGCCGTGGTGGGCGGCGCTGCCGCCACCGCTGCGGGACTGCCTCGACGCGGGCGACCGCGAGACGTTCGACCGGTCCATGGAGGAGGGGCTGCGTCAGGCCCCGGCGGCCGAGCAGCGGGACTTCGCGTGGCGGGCCAAGCCCTACGGCCTGACGTCGCCCTTCGACGTGTTCACCGCCGCCCGCCGGTACACCCTCGACGGCGTCGTCGGCTCCATCACCGCCCCCGTGCTGGTCACCGACCCGGAGGGCGAGCAGTTCTGGCCCGGACAGTCCCAGCGGCTCCACGACGCGCTGCCCGGCCCGAAGCGGCTGGTCCGGTTCACCGCGGCCGAGGGCGCCGACCGGCACTGCGAGCCGATGGCGCGCGCGCTGCTGGAGCAGCGGGTGCTCGACTGGCTCGACGAGACCCTGGCCCGCTGACGGCAGCACACCCACCCGAGCGCGGGGGCGGCGTCCTGACCTCGACGCCAGCGACACCAGTGGCCGCTTGCAAGTGACGTCGAAGCGATCCGCAAGCGGCAGGCGGCACGGTGCTCACGAGCACCCGGGACGGACCCGGGACCGATCGAGGAGCCCGCCATGACCCAGGTCCACAACGCCGGCCAGCCCCACGGCACCGGCCCGTACGCGCCGCCGGCCTTCCCCGCCCCCGGCGCCCCGAACGGCTACGGCGCCCCCAACGGGTACGGCGCCCCGAACGGCTTCGGCGCCCCCGCCGGCTTCGGTCAGCCGCCCGCCCCGCCGAAGAAGCGCACCGGCGCGATCATCGGCAGCATCCTCGCCGCCCTCGTGGTCGCCGGCCTCGGCGTCGGCGCCTTCTTCCTCTTCAGCGGCTCGGTCCTCGACACCGCCGAGGCCGAGCGCCAGATCGTCGCCCTCACCGAGGAGCAGGCCGGCGTCACCGTCACCGACGTCAGCTGCCCCGAGGACGTCGAGCTCGCCGCCGGCACCGTGAGCACCTGCACCGCGCAGGTGGAGGGCCAGGAGGTCACCTACACCGTCGAGCAGACCGACGACGAGGGCAACGTGACCATCTCCAGCGACGCCGTCTTCGTGCAGGTGACCGACGTCGAGGCCTCGCTGACCGAGCAGTTCACCGCCAGCACCGGCCTGGACGTGGAGTCCTCCTGCGACGCCGGTGACCGCAGCGTCCTGGTGGCCTCCGACGGCCTGCAGGTGCCCTGCGTGGTCAGCGCGGTCGGTGACCCGACCGACTCCGCCGACGTCACCGCCACCATCGACGCCGAGGGCAACGTCTCCTTCGAGGCCGTCTGACGAAGGACCCCTCTGCCCCCGCAGAGGGCCGCCCCACACGAGTGGCCCAGGACCGCACCGGTCCTGGGCCACTCGCTACCGGCCTGGGCGCCGGGCTCCTGCGGGAGCCCGGCGCTCAGCGCTGTCCGGCCGGCACCCAGCCGATCGCCGGCGCCACGTACCGGACGACGTTCTCCAGCAGCGTGGCGTTGTACTCGACGCCGAGCATGTTCGGCACGGTCAGCAGCAGGGTGTCGGCCTCGCGGACGGCGGCGTCCTTGGCCAGCTCCTCGGCCAGCCGGTCGGGTTCGCCGACGTAGCTCTTGCCGAACCGGGCGCGCACGCCCTCGAGCAGACCCACCTGGTCCTCGCCGGAGCGGTCCCCGAAGTAGGCGCGGTCGAGGTCGGACACGACCGGGACCACGCTGCGGCTGACCGACACCCGCGGCTCGCGGTCCCAGCCGGCCGCGGCCCAGGCGGCGCGGTAGCGCTCGATCTGCTCGGCCTGCAGCTCGTCGAAGGGCACGCCGGTGTCCTCGACCAGCAGCGTCGAGCTCATGAGGTTCAGCCCCTGCTCGGCGGTCCGGACGGCGGTGGCGCGGGTACCCGACCCCCACCAGATCCGGTCGGCCAGGCCCGGCGACTGCGGCTGCACCGCGAGCCGGGCGGGCGTCCCGCCGGTCATCGCGGGGTCGGCGTCGACGACGGCCGCCCCGCGCACGGCGGCGAGGAACAGCGCCGTCTTCTCCCGGGCCAGGTCGGCGTCGGTCGTCCCGGGGGGCGGCACGTAGCCGAAGGCCTCCGAGCCGCGCAGCGCCGTCTCGGGTGACCCGCGGCTGATGCCGAGCTGCAGGCGACCGCCGCTGAGCAGGTCGGTCGCCGCCGCCTCCTCGGCCATGTACAGCGGGTTCTCGTAGCGCATGTCGACGACGCCGGTGCCCACCTCGATGCGCGAGGTCCGCGCGGCCATGGCCGACAGCAGCGGGAACGGCGAGGCCAGCTGCCGGGCGAAGTGGTGCACGCGGACGAAGGCGCCGTCGAGGCCGAGCTCCTCGGCGGCGACGGCCAGCTCCACCGACTGCACCAGCGCGTCGCGCGCGGTGCGCACCCGCGACCCGGCGATGGGCTGCCAGTGACCGAAGGAGAGGAACCCGATGCGCTTGTCCGTGCCGGCCGTCATGGACCACACCAGCGCGCCGGACGGGGCGGGTGTTCCCGGTGGGACGGCGCCGTCACCAGGTGTGACCGGGTGACCACGACATTCCGGGTGCCGGTTCCGCGGTTCCGGCGGCGGTGTCGGCCACCCTGTCGAGGTGACTCTCAGCGCCTCCCACGCGCCGCGGCCCGGGGCCGGCCAGCCCGCCGGGCGCGCGCAGGCACCGGCGGGGACGAGGCTGCGGGCCATCGACACGCTGCTGGCCGACCGCGGCCAGATGTTCCGCGCCCTGTTCCTCTCCTCCCCCGTCCCGCAGGCCCTCGTCGACCTCGACGGCCACCTGCTCGTGGTCAACGACGCGCTGTGCGCGCTGGCCGGGCGCGGCATGGACGACATGGTCGGCCGGCACGTCGACCTGCTCGCCCACCCCGACGACGCCCCCCTGTCCGACGGTGCCTCCGGTGAGCAGGCCGGCGTCGACGGGGACCTCGACCCGTGGCTGCGCCGGGACGGCGAGCGCCGGCTGCGCCGCGCCGACGGCAGCGAGCTGTGGGTGCAGCAGTCCCACGACGTCGTCCACCGCAGCACCGGCGAGCCGCAGTTCGCCGTCCTGTCGCTGGTCGACGTCACCGACCGTCGCCGCGCCGAGGAGGACCTGGTCCGCCGGGCGTTCACCGACCCGCTCACCGGGCTGCCGAACCGCCGGGCGCTGACCGACCGGCTCGCCCACGCCCTCGCGCTCTCGCGCCGTCGCGGGCTGCAGGTGGGTCTGGTGCACCTCGACCTCGACCGGTTCCAGGCGGTCAACGACACCCTGGGCACCGAGGCCGGTGACCAGCTGCTCAGCCAGGTCGCCGACCGGCTGCGGTGGAGCACCCGGGTCGAGGACACCGCGGTGCGGCTGGGCGCCGACGAGTTCCTCATCCTCGCCGAGGACGTCGAGGACCTCGACGGGCTGCGCGCCCTGGCCGACCGGCTGCTCTCCGTCCTCGACGACCCCTTCCAGCTCGGCGGCCGCGAGATCGTGCTGTCGGCCAGCGTGGGGCTCACCCTCGGGTCCGACGTGGGCCCCGACGAGCTGCTCAAGCGGGCCCACAGCGCGCTGGCCCGCGCCAAGCGCGACGGCAGCCGGGCGCGCATCGAGGTGCACGACGGCGGCCTGACCGACGACGAGGTCGACCTGCTGCAGCTGGAGACCGACCTGCGCCGGGCGCTGGACGCCGACGAGCTGCGGCTCTTCTACCAGCCCATCGTGTCCCTCACCGACGAGACGCTGCTGGGCTACGAGGCGCTCATCCGGTGGCAGCACCCCACCCGCGGGCTGCTCCCGCCGGGCGCCTTCCTCGACGCCGCCGAGAACAACCGGCTCACCTCCCGGCTGGGCGCGTGGGTGCTCCGCCGCGCCTGCGACGACGCGGCCGGCTGGCCGGCCGGGCTGCGGGTGCACGTCAACGTCTCGGCCCGCCACCTGGCCGAGGAGGGCTTCAGCGACCTGGTCGCCGCCGCGCTCGACGAGTCCGGCCTGCCCGCCGAGCGGCTGGAGCTGGAGATCACCGAGTCGACGGCGCTGTTCGCCGCCGAGGCCACGCTGCAGGCCGTGCAGGAGGTCACCGCCCGCGGGGTGACCCTGGCGCTCGACGACTTCGGCACCGGCTACTCGGCGATCACCGCGCTGCACCGGCTGCCCATCCACACCGTCAAGATCGACCGCTCGTTCGTCGCGGGGGTCGTCCGCGAGCCGTCGTCGGCGGCGCTGGTGCAGGGGCTGCTGCAGCTCGGCCAGGGCATGGGGCTGCAGGTGATCGCCGAGGGCATCGAGGACCTCGAGCAGGCCGAGTGGCTGCGCCGGCACGGGTGCGCCATGGCCCAGGGCTACGCCTTCGGCCGGCCCGCGCCGCTGCCCAGCCGGGCCGACACCACCGCCACCGAGGCGCTGGTCGAGCGGGCCGCCGAGGAGGCCGCGGCGGTGCTCGAGGCGGTCACCGGCGAACTGGAGGCCGTCGTCGACGAGCTGCCGGTGGCCGGCGGCGACGGGACGGACCTGCTGCCCCTCGACGACGACGAGCGCCCGCTGCCGCCGCGCCCGTTCCTCGTGGTGGTCGAGGACCTGCCCGACGAGACGCCCGACGACGACGGGCAGACCCCCCGCCCCTGACCCGTGCACTTCCGCGGAAGTGCACGGTCAGGGCGCTACGGGCGGGGCAGCGCCAGCGGCACCGGCCGCTTGGGGGCCCGCCCGTCACCGGAGGACCGGCCGCGCAGCCGACGGGCGATCCACGGGGCGACGAAGCCGCGCACCCAGGCGGCCTCCTCGGCCAGCGCCGCCCGCAGCGCCCGCGGCGGCGCGGGCGGCAGCGGGGTGCGCCAGTCGCCGGCACCGTCGGCAGGGACCGGGACGCCGAGCGCCGCGGCGGCGGCCAGCGCGGTGCGGCGGTGCCCCTCGGCGGTGAGGTGGATCCGGTCGCTGTCCCACAGCCGCCAGTCCAGCAGCCAGTCCGCGCCCCACTGGTCGAGGACGACGGCGCCGTGCCGAGCCGCGATCGACCACAGCGAGGCGTTGAAGACCGCCACCCGGCCGCGGGTGCGGCGGATGATCGGCGTCAGCCGCGGGTCGACGCCGGTGGCCAGCAGCACGTCGGCGCCGTCGGCGCGGAAGCCGGCCACCGCCTCCTCCAGCGCGGCGGCCAGCCGGTCGGGGTCGGCGCCGGGGCGGAGCAGGTCGTTGCCGCCGGCGACCAGGCTGACCAGGTCCGGCCGGGCGGCCCGCGCGACGGGCACCTGCTCGGCGAGCACCTGCGGCAGCAGCCGGCCGCGGACGGCGAGGTTGGCGTACTCCAGGTCGACGCCGGGCTGCGTGGCCGCCAGGTGCCCGGCGAGCCGGTCGGCCCAGCCGCGGTACTCGCCGGGACGGTCCGGGTCGGGGTCGCTGAGCCCCTCGGTGAAGGAGTCGCCGAGGGCGACGTAGCGGCGCCAGGAGGTGCGGGTCGGGGCGGGCACGGACCCACTGCAGCACGCGAGGCGGGCGCGCGGAGCACCGGGGTCAGGCCGGCGGCGGGTCCTCCTGCAGCCGCTCCTGCAGCTCGGGCGGCAGGAACTCCAGCAGCTCGCCGGGCAGGAACGGCAGGTCGAGCAGCGACAGCTTGGCCCGGCTGCGCGCCGCCGAGCGCGAGCCCTCGATGCGGACCAGCTGCCCGGCGCCGGGCCGGTAGGTGACGACGACGGCGTCGCCCGGTGCCAGCCGCGGCCCGAGGACGCCGTCGAGCTCGATGGCCGGGGAGCCGCTGCTGATGGTGAGCGCCAGGGTCTCGCGGGGGCCGAGCAACACCGTGCGCGAGATGCCCTGCGCGGGCGCGGCCGGGGTGAGCAGGATGCACTCGACCTCGGGGCTGACGACCGGGCCGCCGGCGGCGTAGTTGTAGGCGGTCGAGCCCTGCGCGGTCGCCACGATCACCGCGTCGCAGCGCACGTGGGCGTAGCGCATGCCGCCCACCGCCAGGTCGGCGGTGACCATCCCCTCCCCCGGGACGCGGGCCAGCACGGCGTCGTTGAACGCCGGCCACTCGTGCTCGCCGTGCTGCACCACCAGGCAGCCGCGGGACTCGGTGTGCACCCGGCCCTCGGCCATCGCGGCCAGCGCCTCGCCGAGCTCGCGGCCCTCGACCTCGGCGAGGAACCCGAGGTGGCCGAGGTTGACGCCGAGCACGGGCACCGGCCGGGCGCTGACCAGCCGCATCGCGCCGAGGATGGTGCCGTCGCCGCCGAGGGCGATGATCCCGTCGGCGGTGCCGGCCAGCTCCTCCGGCGTCACCGCGCTCACGCCGGTCAGGCCCAGCCGCTCGACGTCGGCCCGGTCGGCGAGCAGCTCGACGTCGGTGCCGGCGGTCCACGCGGTGACCTGCCCGACGGCGGCCGAGGAGTCCCTGGTCGGGTGCAGGACCAGGCCGAGGCGGGCCACTCAGCCGCGCCAGGTCTCGAGCAGCCGCAGCCAGACCTCGCTGACCGTGGGGTAGGCCGGGACCGCGTGCCACAGGCGGCCGATCGGTACCTCCCCGACGACGGCGACCGTCGCCGCGTGCAGCAGCTCGGCGACCGCCGGGCCCACGAAGGTCACCCCGAGCAGCACCTCCCGTTCGGGGTCGACGACGGCGACGGCCGTCCCCTCGTAGCCGTCGGCGAACAGCTCGGCGCCGGCCACCGACCCGATCGGGTACTCGACGACGCGGTGCGGCAGGCCGGCGTCGCGCGCCTGGGCGCTGGTCAGGCCGACGGAGGCCACCTGCGGGTCGGTGAAGACCACCGAGGGGGTGGCGGCGTGGTCGGCGGTGGCGGTGTGCGGTGACCAGTCCCCGGCGCGCACCTCCTCGCCGCGGGCGCGGGCGACGATCGCGGCGCCGGCCTGGCGGGCCTGGTACTTGCCCATGTGGGTGAGCAGCTGCCGGCCGTTGACGTCGCCGACGCCGTAGAGCCACGGCACCCCGCGCACCTGCAGGGTGTCGTCGACGTCGAGGTACTCGCCGGGCTCGAGGCCGACCGTCTCCACCCCGATGCCGGTGGTTCGGGCGCGCCGGCCGGTGGCCAGCAGCACCTCCTCGCCGCGCACCTCCTGGTCGGCGGCGGTGAGCACCACCTCGTCGCCGTCGCGGCGGGCGGCGGTCACGTCGACGTCGAGGCGGACGTCGACGCCGCGGTCGCGCAGCGAGGCCAGCACCGCGTCGCTCGCCTGCGGCTCGGCCTCGGGCAGCAGCCGCGGCATGCGCTGCACCAGCGTCACCCGCGACCCCAGGGCGTGCCACGCGAAGGACAGCTCGCAGCCGACGTAGCCGCCGCCGAGGACCACCAGGCTCCGCGGCGGCGTCTTGGCCCCGGTGGCCTCGCGCGGGGTCCACGGCCGGACGTCGGCCAGGCCCGCCACCGGCGGCACCATCGCCTCCGACCCGGTGCAGACGGCGACGGCGTGCCGGGCGGTCAGCCGAGTCCCGCCGCCGTCGGGGCCGGTGACGACGACGGAGCGCTCGCCGTCGAGCCGGGCGGTGCCGCGCAGCAGGTCGATGCCGGCGCCCTCCACCCAGGCGACCTGGTCGGAGTCGTCCCAGTGGTGGGCGAAGGTGTCCCGCCGCTCGAGGGTCGCGGTGACGTCCAGCTCCCCGGTGACCGCGGCGGCCGCGCCGGAGACCGCCCGCACCTCGTCGAGCGCCTCGGTGCCGCGGATGAGCGCCTTGCTGGGCATGCACGCGTAGTAGGAGCACTCGCCGCCGACGAGGTGCTCCTCGACCAGCACCGCGGACAGCCCGCCCCGGACGACGGTGTCGGCGACGTTCTCCCCGGTCGAGCCCGCTCCCAGCACGACGACGTCGTAGGTCCCGTCTGCGCTGCTCACCGGGCCATCCTGGCGGGTGTGGTCGACTGGCCGCCATGCCTCCAGGAGCAGGGCCCGTGTCGCCGTCCGACTTCGCCACGGCCCTGCGCCAGTACCCGGCCGGGGTGGCGCTGCTGACGGTCCGCGACGACATCGACGACGTCGGCACGACGGTGACCTCGGTGACCAGCGTGTCGGCCGACCCGCCACTGGTCGCCGTCGGGCTGGCAGCCGACGGCTACCCCGCCGAGGTGCTCGAGGCGGTCGGCACCTGCGCGCTGACCGTGCTCGCCGCCGGGCAGGCGATCCTCGCCAGCCGGTTCTCCTCCGCCGGGCGGCCCTCGGCGCGGCACCTGCTGGAGTCGGTGCCGTGGTCGCGGGCGCCCGGCAGCGGCGCGATCGTCCTGGACGGCGGCGTCGTCGCGCTGGACTGCCGGCTCGACCGCCTGGTGCCGGCCGGTGACCACGTGCTGGCGCTGCTCGCCGTCGAGGCGGTGCCGGTGCTGCACGACGGCGCCGCTCCCCTGCTGCGGCTGCGCGGCCGCTACGTCGACACCCCTAGCGGCCATTAGCGCGACAAAGGCACCGGTCCCGTGCAGGTGGGACGAGGGATAGCGTGCGGGGCGATGAGCGAGCCGCAGACCCCCGTGCCGTCCGCGCTGCGGCGTGCGCTCGCGCGCGCCGAGCGGGGCGTGACCCTCGACGCCGGTGAGGCGGAGACCCTGCTCTCGGCCCGCGGGCTGGCCGAGGGCGAACCGCTGGACCGGCTGCTCACCGCCGCCTCCCGGGTGCGTGACGCCGGGCTGGCCTCGGCCGGGCGCCCCGGCGTGGTCACCTACAGCCGCAAGGTCTTCATCCCGCTCACCCACCTGTGCCGCGACCGCTGCCACTACTGCACGTTCGTCACCACCCCGGGCCAGCTGCGCCGCGAGGGGAGGGCGCCCTACCTCTCCCCCGACGAGGTGCTCCGGATCGCCCGCGACGGCGCCGCGCTGGGCTGCAAGGAGGCGCTGTTCACCCTCGGCGACCGCCCCGAGGAGCGCTGGCCGGTGGCCCGCGAGTGGCTGGAGGCGCACGGCTTCGACTCCACCCTGGCCTACCTGCGGGCCATGGCGATCCGGGTGCTGGAGGAGACCGGGCTGCTGCCGCACCTCAACCCCGGCGTGCTGACCTGGGAGGAGGTCCAGCGGCTCAAGCCGGTGTCGGCGTCGATGGGGATGATGCTCGAGACCACGGCGACCCGGCTGTGGTCCGAGCGCGGCGGCCCGCACTTCGGCAGCCCCGACAAGGAGCCCGCCGTGCGGCTGCGAGTGCTGGAGGACGCCGGCCGCTCCGCCGTCCCGTTCACCACCGGCGTGCTGCTCGGCATCGGCGAGACGCCGGCCGAGCGGGTCGACGCCGTCCTGGCGATCCGCGCCGCCCACCAGCGGCACGGGCACGTGCAGGAGGTCATCGTCCAGAACTTCCGCGCCAAGCCGCGCACCGCGATGGCCGCCCACGACGACCTCGCGCTGCAGGAGTACGTGGCCGCCGTCGCCGTCACCCGGCTGCTGCTCGGCCCGGCCGCGCGGGTGCAGGCGCCGCCGAACCTGTCCGACTCCACCGAGCTCGGGCTGCTGCTGCGCGCCGGCGTCGACGACTGGGGCGGGGTCTCCCCGCTCACGCCCGACCACGTCAACCCCGAGCGCCCCTGGCCCAACACCGACAAGCTGGCCGCGCTGACCGCCGAGGGCGGGTTCACCCTGCGCGAGCGGCTGGCCGCCCAGCCGCGGTACGTGCTCGAGCCCGAGCCGTGGCTGGACCCGCGGGTGCGCCCGCACGTGGCCGCCCTCGCCGGACCCGACGGGCTCGCCGTCGAGGGCCGGGTCCCGGCCGGGCTGCCGTGGCAGGAGCCCGACGAGGCGTGGGTGTCCTCGGGGCGCACCGACCTGCACGTCGAGGTGGACACCGTCGGGCGCACCGGCGACCGGCGCAGCGACTTCGACGCCGTCTACGGGGACTGGGCCGACCTGCGTGCGCGCACCGAGCGGGCCCGCGACGGCTCCTCCACCGCGCTGGCCGCCGGTGACCCCGAGGTGGCCGCCGCGCTGCGCGCCGCCGAGCGCGACCCCGCGGGCCTCACCGACGCGCAGTACCTCGCGCTGCTCGGCGCCGACGGTCCCGATCTCGAGGCGCTCGCCGCGCTGGCCGACGACGTCCGCCGCGACACCGTCGGCGACGACGTCACCTACGTCGTCAACCGGAACGTCAACTTCACCAACGTCTGCTACACCGGTTGCCGGTTCTGCGCGTTCGCCCAGCGCCGGACGGACGCCGACGCCTACACGCTGTCGCTGGCCGAGGTCGGCGACCGGGTCGACCGCGCGTGGGCGGCGGGTGCGACGGAGATCTGCATGCAGGGCGGCATCCACCCCGACCTGCCCGGCTCGGCCTACCTCGACCTGATCGGCGAGGTGAAGCGCCGGCAGCCGGACATCCACCTGCACGCGTTCAGCCCCATGGAGATCGTCAACGCCGCCGCCCGCACAGGGCTGTCGTTCGAGGACTTCCTCGTCGCGGCGCGGGAGGCCGGGCTCGACTCGGTGCCGGGCACGGCGGCGGAGATCCTCGACGACGACGTCCGCTGGGTGCTGACGAAGGGCAAGCTGCCCGCCGCCACCTGGCTGGAGATCATCGGCACCGCGCACCGGGTGGGCCTGCCGACGACGTCGACGATGATGTACGGCCACGTCGACACCCCCGCGCACTGGGTCGCACACCTGCGCACCCTCGCCCGGCAGCAGGACGAGACCGGCGGCTTCACGGAGTTCGTGCTGCTGCCCTTCGTGCACCACAACGCGCCGATCTACCTCGCGGGCGTCGCCCGGCCCGGGCCCACCGTGCGGGAGAACCGGGCGGTGCACGCCGTTGCCCGGCTGCTGCTGCACGGGCGCATCCCGAACGTCCAGACGTCGTGGGTCAAGCTCGGCGAGGCCGGCACGCGGGCGGTGCTGCAGGGCGGGGCCAACGACCTCGGCGGCACGCTGATGGAGGAGACGATCAGCCGGATGGCCGGCAGCGAGAACGGCTCGCTGAAGACCATCGCCGAGCTGGAGGCCATCGCCGCGGCGGTCGGCCGGCCCGCCCGCCAGCGCACCACCGACTACGGCATGCCCTCGGCCGAGCGCCTCGCCACCGCGCGCTCCGACGCCGGCCGCCGCGCGCTGACGTTGTCCATCACCCCGGTCTGAACCCGGCGGGAGCAGGGATCGCGCGACGGCTCCTCTCGCCTGCATCGCTCCTGCTCCGAGCGGCTCCATCTGCGTCGTCGCGCCACCGGAGCGGCGGCGCGGTGGAGCCATACCGTCAGCGCCTGGCCGGACGACCGGTGAGTCGCGTCGGGTGTCGGCCCGTAGGCGGAGCTCGAGGACACGACCTCGGAGGCGGGCTCAGGGAAACCTGCACGCCCTGCGGGATGCCTCCGTCTCCTCCGGCCGTGATCCCCGCGGGATCGTGGCTGTGGAGCCGCGGGACCGTGGCCGTGCGCGGCACCCGAACGTGAGGAGTCCGGTGACATCGCGTTGACGCCGCGGTGACGCTCTCGGGGCACCATCCTGCCCCGAGCGTCTGAAGACGACGCGAGGCCCCCGGGCAGGTGGTCGTTCGATGACGACAGTGGACGCTTCATGAGTCCGTATCTCCCCGTGCTTTACGCACTGGTCGGGGCTCTGGCCGGCGGAGCCTTCTCCTACTGGCTCCAGCGGCCTCGTGTCGTGCTCGTCGTGGACAACATCCGCCTCACCGCCGACTTCTCCAGCGACCGGGAACAGACGAAGGTCAACCAGGCTCTCGGCCAGTTGCTGACGCAGTACGAGCGAGATCTGGGATTTCAAGCCATCGCGAGCAAGGGATCGGCGACGGAACGAGAGTACGTCGAGGCCCTGGTGAAGGCCACAGCCGCCCTAGAAGACGAGATACACTACCTCCTGCCGCGCGTGCTCGATACTGCTCAACAGTTCCGCGACCATCTCCTCAGCGAGGACTATGACTTGGCGGGCCAGACCTTCGCCCGCAACTCCGACATTCTCTGGGATCCCTTCGCCGAAGCCTTTCTCCGAAGCCAGTTCGACCTCCTCCCCCAGGGATGGGGCGACAAGCTCCCTGATCCACCCGACGAGCGGACGTCGGAGGGCACGTACCACCGGATTCGATGGCATTCGAATCCTGACTACTACAGCGTAGAGATGCCCGGAGCGTTCCACGCCCGGTTCGTGATCCGAGGTCCGGGACTGAAGAGCCTCGCATTCCGCCTAGCCAGTGCACTCGCCACGCGAAACAGATCCGAACTCTTCGCAGTGGCACTCAAGTTGCGAACCATCGCCCAGACGCGGATGAAGACGGCGGCCGACCTCGCCGCACTGGTAGCGCAAGAACTCGACCCCTACCGACGGTTCGTGGTCGAGGGGTTGGTTGGCAATCCCGGACGATCCTCCTTCTCGGTGTCCAATCGCTCCAAGCTCATCGTCGAGATGCGGGGATATCGATCCCAGGCCGGAACCCTGTCGCGCGATGTCGAGATGATGTTGACCTTGGGCACGGCTCCGGCTGGCGCAGTCGAGGGCACCATCGATTACTCCACACCAGTCATGGTGCAGCCCGGCCAGTCCCGCCGCTTCACGTGTGTCTCGAGTCAGTACGCGAGGAACATGGAGGCAGCCGAGCAGTTGCTGAGGTCGTTCGAGGGCGGCGATCGGCAGTGCTATCTCGTGGTGGCGTCCATCAGGCGTCGGGGTGACTACCGGCCCATCTACTCCAGGCGTCTCCTGTTCCGCGATCTCGTCAACGCAGCGAAGCTGCCTCCTCGACGCTCCCTGACGAGGGGTGTCGTGCGGAGCAGATGAGAGCAGGGCGCCTTCGACTGCGGACCTCCAGCGGTCCTCGCGTCCCCGAGTGGGCCGCGCGAGGCGACACGCCGTACGCCCGCGGTCGGGGACGGGCTGCCGACCCAGGCGTCCAGTGACGCGATGGTGACGACCCGGTGCAACTGTCGTCGGTGCTCGTCGCCCCGTCACCTCGGGCAGCCCGGCCCAGGGCGATCCATACGGCAGGAGGACCGATGAGCACCTCGACCGGCGCGGCGAAGGCCGAGCCCCTGAACGACCTGACCTGGGCGGAGTCTGCGCAGGCCCTGGGACCCCGGATCGGCCTGGCCGATCTCCTCCAGTCACTGCAGTTGCTGGCCAAGGACGCGGACAGGGATGCGGCCGTCCAGAAGAAGTGGAGGGACGACACCCCGGCGTCCATGCAGGTCATCAGGTCGGGTGCACTCGGGATCACCAAGGGAGCAACAGCGTGGGTGGCCGGTGCCGGCGGTCTCGGGGCTGTGCTGTCCGCCGTCGCCGCTGCCTTGGCCGGGTTCTCCGCCCAAGCCGGCGAGGCCGTCGTCGCCACGCTGATCGGTGCGGCTGCGCTTACCTTCAGCGGGACGGCGATCGCATGTGCCATCTTCATCGCTGGGGACCTCCACGCCCGTGGGCAAGCCACGGCTGCACGGCACTCCGGCCGCGCCGAGGTGGCGTCGGCCTTCCTGCGGGCCACCTCCACCATGCCTCCGGGCGTCGAGGCCACCGCTGCGGCAGCGCGAGGAGCGGATCTGCGACAGCAGGTGCTGTTCGCTCTGGCCGCCTTTCCGGACAAGGTCCACTTCAAGACCGACGGCGACCAGAACTGGTCCCTCGCGACAGGTGCGAGACGACATGAGCGCTATGACATCCAGATCCGGGACGCCGCCGGCAGCTGGACCGCGATCGGGGACGTCGTCGACTACACGACCAACCCCTGAAGGGTCGGTGTCGACGGATACCGCGCCGTCGACGTCGCAGGCGGGGACGCGGGTGGTGGCCGGCCTCGGCGACAGCCTGCATCCGTGACCCGCCCGAGCCGCTGAGGGGAGCCCGGGGACGTGTCCTGGTTCGACCGGGACCGGGAGGCACGGCGACGAGGGTCCCCGCAATCGTGGAGCGGCAGACGCCATCCCTCCGACGACCGGGACCGTGCCCGGTTCCACGCGAGTCATGTCGCCACGTCGCTCTGCTGCGGAGTTCCCTGGCGGGCGTCCCCGTCCCTGGCGTCCCACCGCTGCCCGGCCGATCCCAGCCGGGGCGAGGACCGGCATCGGATCAGCCCGTGTTCGGCCGCATCACCGCGCGGGGCCGGCGGCACAGGGCGGGCATCCGGTGCACCTGGTCCGGCAGGGTCCACCACCCGCCCAGCCAGGCGTCCAGCCCGGGCTCGAGGCGGCTCAGCCCCGCGCCGGGGTAGGGCGTGAGCTCGCCGCCCCAGAGCCGGCCGCCGGAGCGGTAGAGGTCCACGCGCAGCATGTCGAAGCCCTCGGCGGCCGCGGCCGCGGCCGCCAGCAGGTCGGGCAGCCACGGCGGGCGGGGGACGTCGGGCCCGGGCGGGTAGCCCCACGTCCAGGGCAGCGGCTCCCAGTCGTCGGTGTAGAGCCGCCCGCGCAGCCCGTCGCGCCGGTCGGTGTGGACGCCGACCAACCGCGGCACGCCGTCGAAGACCAGCACCTTGAGGTCGGCGGGCACCTCCCCCGGCCCGCCGACGTGCTCCTCGACCAGCAGGCACGGCCGCGCGTGCCGGTAGGCCCACTCCTCGCTCTTGCGCCAGTAGCGCTCGGCGACCCAGCCGGCCGTCCGCACGGCGAGGTCGGCCGAGTCGGGCCGGCCCTCCCCCAGCAGCACCCGGCGGCAGGAGTGGTTGGGCTTGAGCACCCACCGGTCGGGCAGCTCGACGCCGGCGAGGTCGGTCACGTCGGTGCCGGTCCAGTAGGTGTGCGGCACGTGCAGCAGCCCGGCCGCGCGCCGGGCGAAGTGCTCCTTCATCGCCAGCTTGTCGCAGGTGGGCGCGAGCAGCGGCCGGCGGTCCCGGGTGATCCGGCGGTTCAGCTTCTCGGTGAAGGTCCGCGGCTCACCCCACGGCGGCAGCCGGCCGTGGTGCCGCCGGTAGGTCCGGGCCCGCCGCCACGACGGGGGCAGCAGCCGGGTCCAGGCCGGCGGGAACTCCTCCACGCCACCCCTGGTACCGCGGCGTGCCCCATCCGGAACGGTGCCGTGCGGCACCCGCGGTGTCGCACGGCACCGTTGCGCGAATCAGCGGGGCGCGCGGCGCCGCCGTCCGGACTCCGCCTCGGCCGCGGCCCGCGCGCGGGGCAGCCGGGCGCCGTCGGCGCCCGCGTCCTCGTCGGGCACCTGGGCACCGGTCTCGTCGAGGGTGACCTCGGGACCGGCCTGCGCGACGGTCAGCGTCGGGGCCGACAGCGCCCGGACGACGAGGACCGCCAGCACGGCCCCGACCAGCGGCGCCACGATGAACAGCCACACGTGCGCCAGCGGGTCGCCCCCGGCGAACAGGGCCGGGCCCAGGGAGCGGGCCGGGTTGACCGAGGTGCCGGTGAGCGGGATGCCGACCACGTGCACCGCGGCGAGCGTCATGCCGATGGCCAGGCCGGCGAAGCCGGGGGCCGCGGCCTTGCCGGTGACCAGCAGCACCACCGCCACGAGGACGAACGTCAGCAGCACCTCGACGACGAAGGCGCCTCCGCCGCTGACGGTCGCGCCCCAGTCGTTGGCGCCCAGGGCACCGGTCTGGTCGGTGACGCCGCCGAAGTCGCTGGTGAGCAGTGCGAGGACCGCGGCCCCGGCGATGCCACCGGCGAACTGGGCGACCCAGTAGTAGACCGCCTCGGTGGCGGTCATGCCCTTGGACAGCAGCACGCCGAGGGTGACCGCGGGGTTGACGTGGCACCCCGAGATCGGCCCGATCGCGTAGGCCAGGGCGAGGAGGGTCAGGCCGAACGCCAGGGCCACGCCCAGCGGGCCGACCTCCTCGAAGCCGGCGACGGCGGCGCCGACCGCGACGACGACCAGCAGGGCCGTGCCGAGGAACTCGGCGAGGACTTGGCGGAGCAGGGAGGGAGACACCGACGACCTCCGGGGCGTCCGCAGCCGTTCCCCCGCGCCTCCCCCTGGCGGCCACGGTGCGGGCCACCCCGAGGGTGACGCGGCCGTTCCCCCGGGCGCAAGGCCCGTTGCGGAACAGTCGTGCACCACTTGACCGCGTAGAACGGTGTCGTGCGGGCACCCGCGGACCGGGGTAGACGGGACGGGTGCGCGCCATCACCTACACCCGCAACGGCGGTCCCGAGGTCCTCGAGCTGACCGACCGCCCCACCCCCGAGCCGGGCCCCGGCGAGGTCCTCGTGCGCCTCGCGGTCGCCGGGGTCAACCCCACGGACTGGAAGTCCCGCACGAACAGTCCGCCCGGGCCGGAGGGCCAGGTGCCCGGTCAGGACGGCGCCGGCACGGTCGAGGCCGTCGGCCGCGGCGTCGACCCGGCCGTGACCGGCCAGCGGGTGTGGGTCTGGGAGGCGGCCTGGCAGCGGCCGTGGGGCACCGCCGCGGAGTACACCGTCGTCCCGCTGCGCCAGGCGGTGCTGCTCGGCGCCGAGGCGCCCTTCGAGCTCGGCGCGGCGCTGGGCATCCCGTTCCTGACCGCGCACCGCTGCCTGACCCTCGGCGAGTCGGTGCCCGACCGCATGGGTCCCGGCTCGCTGACCGGGCGCACCGTGCTGGTGCAGGGCGGCGCCGGGGCGGTCGGCAACGCGGCGATCCAGCTCGCCCGCTGGGCCGACGCCACCGTCGTCGCCACGGTGAGCAGCCCGCACAAGGCGCAGCTGGCGGCGGCCGCCGGCGCCTCGCACGTCGTCGACTACCGGCAGCAGGACGTCGTCGCCGAGGTCCGCAAGGTGGCCCCGCGGGGTGTCGACGTCGTCGTCGAGGTGTCGGCGGCCCGCAACGCCGCCGTCGACGCGCAGGTGGTCGGGATGCACGGCGCGGTGGCGGTGTACGCCGACGACGGCGGCGCCGAGGTCACCATCCCGGTGCGTGCCCAGATGGGGCCCAACGCCCGGTGGAACTTCGTGCTCGTCTACACCGAGCCCGAGCGCGCCAAGGTGATCGGCGTCGAGGACGTCAACGCCGCGGTCCTCGACGGCGCGGTGCGCGTGGGCGACGCCGCGGGGCTGCCGCTGCACGTGTACCCGCTGGCGCGGACCGCCGAGGCGCACCGCGCGGTGCAGGACGGCGCCGTGGGGAAGGTGCTGGTCGACGTCACCGCGTGACGGGAGCGGGCATCGGCAGGGCGAGGCCCGCGCCGGCGACCAGGTCGAGGTCGGCGAGGTCGCCGGGGCCGCCGTCGGCCCAGGCGGTCTCGACGACGGTGACCAGGCTGCCCCCGGCGGCGCTGGCGTACTCGGCGCCGGAGAGCCCCGCCGGGGCGCCCGGGTAGGTGACGCCCTCGCGCAGCAGGTCGCTGACGTTGCCGCTGCCGTTGGTGTCGGTCAGCGCGCGCAGCGCCCGGGCGGCGGTGCTGTCGCCCATGTCGACCTTGGACACCGACACGACCACCGCGCGGCCGTCGACGTCGGTGGACCACAGCGCCCGGGCCAGCCCCCGGCAGTCGGTGGCCTCGAAGAAGTCGGCGACCTGGCCGTAGGAGTTGCCCACGCAGGTGCCCTCGACCTGCACCTGCTGCAGGAGGAACGTCCGCCCGTCCAGGACGGTGGCCGTCCCCGGCGTCGGCCCGGTGGAGGTCGGCGCGGCCGGTGTGCCGGCGGCCGGGCGCGGCTCCTGGGCGGCGGCGTCGCCGTCCCCGCCGCCGGCGAGCCCGGCGACCAGCCCCAGCAGCACGACGACGGCGAGCAGGGCCGCGGCCGCCAGCAGGACCGTCCGGCGGGCCGGGCGGCGGCGCGGTCCGACCGGCGGAGCGGCCGGCGCGGGCTCCCCGGGCGCCGGGGCGGCCGGCGGGAGGACGGGCGGCGCGGGCTCGGCGAGCGGGGCGGGCGCCGGCCAGGACGCGGAGTCGGCGCCGTCGCCGCCGAAGAGGCCACCCAGCCCGCCGGTGTCGTGGGCCGGGACCGGGGGCAGCGCGGGACCGGGCTCGACGAGGGCGGCGGGGGCCGGGCGCGGCTCGGGCGCGCCGAACGCGGCGGGCGGCGCCACCGCAGGCGCCGGCGGCGCGGCCGCCAGACCGGCGGCGGCCCGCGCGGCGGCCTCCTCGTCGGCCCGGATGGCGGCCACGGCGACGGCGGCCGCGGCCACCGGGTCGACCAGCGGCCCGGCGGGCGGGCCCGCCGGTGCGGGCACGCCCGCGAACGCCGGCGCGACGGGCGGGACCGGCGGCGGGGCGGCCACGGGCTGGGCGGGAGCCGGAGCCGCGCCGAGGGCCGGTGAGGCGGCCATCGCCGCGGGTGCCAGCAGCTCCCGGCGGCGCAGGACGTAGGGCGAGTACGGGAAGCCCTCGCCGTTGAGCTCCTCGACCGTGGGGCCGCGGCCCTCGTAGCCCAGCGCCGCCAGCGCGGCGCGGACGTCGGCGGTGGTCCACAGCCGCGGGTTGTCCACGCCGGCGTAGCGGGCCGCGCGGGAGATGCCCAGCAGCAGCGAGCGCGTCTCCAGGATCGCCACCTGGTCGCCGTCGCCGAGGTCGCCGTCGGCGGGGTCCAGGCCGGTGAGGTCCCCGACGAGGACGGTCAGCCGGGCGATCCGCCCGGGCTCCAGCCCGGCGCGGCGCAACCGGACGGCGGTGTCCATGCCGGCCCGCATGAGGCCGTCGAGCGGGGTCGAACCGCCGCCGGACAGCTGCAGCACCTCGCCCGGCCCGGCGCCGGGCCCGATCGTCCACGACCCGTCCGGCGACGCGGTGACCACGCCGCTCTGCCGCACGACCTCGGCCACCCGCACCACCGCCAGGCCCTCGGGCACGAAGAGGACGGCGTCGGAGATCCGCCGGCCCATCGGCCCGTCGCCGACGGGGATCGAGGCGACGACCGCGCCGCGGATGGCACCGCCGCGGTCCCAGCGGGTCAGCTCGGCGTGGAGCGCACGCTCCCCCGCCGTCTGCAGCGGCACCGGGGTCAGGGGCAGCACGGGTCCTCCGGGAGCGGGTGGGGCGCAGGGGCGCACGGTCGGGCACGCGATCGGGCACGGGGCGCGGCGCGGGTCGGACGGCCGCGGGCGACGCTACGTCATGTGACGGGACGGTCCCGCTCTCCTCAGCGGGTCGGCGCGCCGCCGTCGGCCGGGGCGCCGGCGAGGGCGGGCCCGGCCGTGCGGCCGGGCTCCACCGGCCGCAGCCAGGCGGCGTACGCGCGACTGCCGGCGACCAGGTCGCCCGCCGTCCACAGTGCGGTGGACCCGGCCACCACCAGGGCGATCGACCACCAGGACCAGTTCCACGGAGGCAGGAGCCCGGCCGCGTCCTGCAGCCAGGCGGCGGCGTAGACCGCGGCCGCGGTGGCCGGGGCGGCGCTCCAGCCGGGCAGCCCGCGGGTGACGGCCAGGTCGACGCACACCGCGCCGACCAGCAGGACCAGCGGCAGCACCGAGGGCGGGAAGCCCAGGGCGACCAGGCCCAGCCACACGGCGGCGCGGTAACCGAGGTAGACGGCCGCGACGGTGGTCGCCGCCCAGCGCAGGCCGGTCGCCCGGCGGGCCACGACCAGCGACAGCAGGCCGGCGCAGACCAGCCACGCCGGGTGCACCCACGACGGGACCGGGAGCATGAACGTCGTGGGGGTCTGCCCCTGGGCGGCGGCGAAGTCCAGCAGCTGCTGCTCGGCGGTCGTCGCCCCGGCCTCGTAGGCCCGCAGCGACAGGACGCCGTACTCCTGGTGCTGGTTGGGGAAGACGACGTTCTCGACGAAGAACAGCCACAGGCCCAGCGACACCAGGTCGCGGACGCGGCCGGGCGCCGCGTACAGCCACCAGCCGCGGACGGCGCCGGCGAGCATGACCGCCGTCCCGACGTAGAGCAGCGCGTGGCTGGGGCTCCAGCTGGTGATGTCGAGCCCGTTGACGCGGTGGTTGACGATGTCGATCGGGATGGCGACCAGGAAGGTGGCGATCCCCCACTGCATCAGCCGCAGCGCCCGCCGGTCGACGCCGTAGCCGGTGTAGCTGTGGAACAGCACCAGGCCGATCACCACGGCGGTGCCCGCCGAGTTGAGCAGGTGCGGCGGGGCGAGGTCGTCGCGCAGCCACTTGAAGTGCCACGAGACGTCCCACGACGAGCCGACCATCTTCAGCAGGAAGGCCCCGAGCCAGGCGGCGTAGACCCAGCGCAGCTCCGACTCCCCCGTCGGGCGCCCCGGCGCGCCCGGTGTCCCGTAGGCCGCCCACAGCCAGCGGACGAGGGCGACGGGGTGCCGGAGCCCGGCGGCCGGAGAGCCCGGCGCCGGCGGCACCGTCCGGGCGGGCGCTGCGGGGGCGGGTCGGGGCACGGCAGGACTCCAGGGGATGCGGAACGGGATGCGGCGAGGCTACCTGCGCGAACGGGTGATCCGATGCCCCCGAGTGGCGCCGGTGTGGCGGCCGGGGTAGACGCGGACGCGCGGACGGCCGGGACGGACGGGACGCGCGGACGCGACGTAGGGTCGGGCGTCGTGGCGGAGAGCGGCGGGCACCTGGTCTGGATCGACTGCGAGATGACCGGGCTGGACCTCACCAAGGACAAGCTCATCGAGGTCGCCGTCGTGGTGACCGACTCCGAGCTGCGGGTCCTCGACCCGGGCCTGGACCTGGTCATCCACGCCGACGACGCCGACCTCGACGACATGGCCGACGTCGTCACCGAGATGCACGCCAGGTCGGGCCTGACCGAGGCGGTGCGCGCCTCCGCCCTCACCGTCGCCGAGGCCGAGCAGCAGGTGCTGGCCTACGTGAAGCGGTGGGTGCCCGAGCGGCGCACCGCTCCGCTGTGCGGCAACTCCATCGGCACCGACCGCGGGTTCCTCGCCCGCGACATGCCCGAGCTCGACGATCACCTGCACTACCGGATGGTCGACGTCAGCTCGATCAAGGAGCTGGCCCGCCGCTGGTTCCCCCGGGTCTACTTCGCCCAGCCGCCCAAGGGGCTGGCGCACCGGGCGCTGGCCGACATCGTCGAGTCCGTCCGCGAGCTCGCCTACTACCGCCGGACGCTGTTCGTCGACGCGCCCGGCCCGTCGACGACGCAGGCCCAGCGCGCGGCCGGCGAGGTGACCGGGTCCTTCGCCGACGTCCTCGCCGCCGCCGACGCCACCCCGCCGGACGCCGCCGAGGACGACGCGACCGACGCCGCGTCGGGGAGCTGAGCGGGCTCCGGTATCGTCGTCGTCGTCCCCGGTGCCGCGAGCGCCGGGAGGCACGCGGTGGGTGTAGCTCAGCTGGTAGAGCACCAGGTTGTGATCCTGGGTGTCGCGGGTTCGAGCCCCGTCACTCACCCCACGCAGAGGAGGCCCTGGCCGGTTCGCCGGCCAGGGCCTCCTCTCGCTCCGCCGCCGGCCGGGCGCCCGGCCGGATGTGCCCCCGTGGCGCTCCTGTGCCCGGTAGGCTCCGCCCGTCCGTCGCCAGGGGGCGCTGATCGAAGGACCAGGTGACGTGGTGAGCCAGCCCGCCGCGGCCCGGATGACGTCGGCGTGGCTGACCGCCGCGCTCGACCGGTCGCCCAGCGGGGTGGCCGCCTTCGACGCCGACTGGACCTTCGTCTACGCCAACCCGGCCGTCGCGCGGCTGCTGGGCCGGTCCGGCGGGGCCCTGACCGGGTCGAACCTGTGGATCGCCCTGCCCGAGCTCGGCGGCACGCCGCTGCACGGCGTCCTGGTGCACGCGCGCACCGCCGGCACTCCCGTCACCTGGCGCGGCCGGTACGCACCGGCGCGCCGCTGGCTGTCGGTGACCGCCGAGCCGGTCCAGGACCTGCTGCAGGTGCACGTCCACGAGGTCGCCGCCCCGCGGGCGGAGGAGGCCGGTCCCGCCTATCCCGGTGGCCCCGACGAGCCCGACGCCGACCGTGAGCGGCTGCGCTTCCTGGCCGAGGTCTCCGAGACCATGATCAACAACCTCGACGTGCACGAGTCCGCCACGCAGCTCGCCGAGGTGGTCCTGCCGCGGCTGGCCGACTGTGCGGTCGTCGCGCTCATCGGCGAGGACCGGAGCCGCGCCGGTGAGGCCTGGGCCCACCGCGACGCGGCCGGGCGCGCCGATCTCGACACCTACATGCGCGGCCGCCTCCACGGCACCGGCGACGACGGGGCGATGGTCTCCGCCCTCCTGTCGGGCCGGCCGGTGCAGCTCACCTCGATCGACCAGCAGCAGGTGGCGCCCTCCCTGCCGACGCCGCAGGTGCGGGCGGCGTGGGAGCGGCTGGACCTCACGTCGTGCACGATCGTGCCGCTGCGCGCCCGCGGGGACACCTTCGGCGTGCTGGCGCTGCTCAACGCGGGCACCCGCCCCCCGCACACCGAGCTGGAGATCGCCACCGCCGTGGAGGTGGCCCGACGCGGCGCGCTCGCCCTGGACAACGCCCGGCTCTACGGCCGCCAGCACCGGGTCGCCGAGACCCTGCAGCGCAGCCTGCTCACCCCGCCGCCGCGGCCGGACCGGCTGCAGATCGCCGTCCGGTACCGGCCGGCCACCAGTCACGCGCTGGTCGGCGGTGACTTCTACGACGCCTTCGTGCTCCCCGACGGCGCCACGGTGCTGGTCATCGGGGACGTCGTCGGGCACAGCGTCGAGGCAGCCGCGGCCATGTCGCAGCTGCGCAGCACCGTCCGCGCCCTGGCCTACGACCGTCCCGACAGCCCCGCGCAGACCCTCACCCGGACCGACCGGGCGCTCTCCGGCCTGCGCTTCGGCACGCTGGCGACCGCGCTGCTGGCCCGCATCGAGCAGCCGGCGGAGCAGGCGCGCGACGGGCTGCGCACGCTGCGGTGGTCCTCCGCCGGGCACCCGCCGCCGCTGCTGGTCCGGCCCGACGGCGCGGTGCAGCTGCTCGACTGCCCGCCCGAGCGACTGCTCGGCACCGACGAGCCCGGCCGGCGGACCGACCACACCGCCGTCCTGCAGCCCGGGACCACCGTGCTGCTGGTCACCGACGGGCTCATCGAGCACGGGCGCACCGGCATCGACGAGGGCCTCACCCGCCTGGCCTCGACCCTCACGGGGCTGCGCGACCTGCCCCTCGAGGAGCTGTGCGACCGGCTGCTCGACCGCGTGCTCACCGGTCGTGCCGACGACGACATCGCGCTGCTCGCCGTCCGCTGCTGCACCCGGGACGCCTGACCGCACGAGCACGGGGCCGGGGCCCGGCGCGTCTCACGGCGCCGTGGCGTCCCCGGCGCGATCGGCGGTGCGGACGACGGCGTCGACGAGGGTGGGCCACAGCGCGCGCGGCAGCGAGTGGCCCATCCCCGGCAGCACGAGCAGCTCGGCTCCGGGCACGGCCTCCGCGGTGGCGCGCGCCCCGGCGACGGGGACGACGGGGTCGGCCTCACCGTGCACCACCAGCGTCGGCACCCGGATCGCGCGCAGCGTGCCGGTGCGGTCACCGGAGGCCGCGACGGCCAGCAGCTGGCGCACCGCACCGGCCGGATCGTGGGCGCGGTCGTAGGACCGGCCGGCGACGTCGGCCAGCCACTCCTCGTCGCCCGGGTACCCGGGTGACCCGACGAGCCGGAACATCTGCAGCACCTGCGCCACGTGCTCGTCTCGGCCGGCCGGCGGCCGCCGGGCCGCCACCGCCTGCCAGTCCACCGCCAGCACCGGGGCCGCCATGGCCGAGGTCAGGCTGAGGACCCGATCGGGGTGCCGGACGGCGAGGACCTGGGCGACCATCCCGCCCAGCGAGACGCCCACGACGTGCGCGGCGGTCAGTCCCAGGGCATCGAGCAGCCCGGCGACGTCGTCGGCCATGTCCTCCAGGGTGTAGGCCGCCGAGGACAGGTCCCCGGCCGCGGCGGCCGCGACGTCGGGCACCGCGTCGTGGACGTGGGTCGACAGCCCGACGTCCCGGTTGTCGAAGCGGACGACGAGGAAGCCGCGGTCGGCGAACGCCCGGCACAGGTCCTCGTGCCAGCCGAGCATCTGCACGCCCGCGCCCATCACCAGGACCAGCGGTCGGCCCGACCGGTCGCCGAAGGTCTCGTAGGCGATCTCGATGCCGTTGGCCCGCGCGGTCCGCACGTCCGCGACCTGCGCACCCCTGCCGGCCGCGGTGGCCTGGTCCGCCATGGCCGCCCCTCCCCCGGATGTGCCCGCCCCGCCCTCCCACGGTGACGCGCGGCCTCGGCGCCGGGGAGGGTCGAACTGCCCCGCGGCGCAGGGGCACCCGTCACCGGGTCCTCGACCGGGTCCTCGACCGGGTGGTCGTACCGGTGCGGCGGGCCACCCGCGCGGGCGCCAGGACGGACGGTCGTCGTCGAGGAAGACCGCGGCGGCCCGCCACGGCGGTGAGCCCGGGGGCGCGACGAGGGTGACCGGCCCGTCGGCGGAGGGCAGGGACAGCAGGTACGGCTCGGGGTCGACCGGGCCGGCCGCCGCCTCCGCACGGCGGGGCGCGGCCAGCAGCCAGTGCGCCGTCCGGGCCAGCGACAGCGCGCCGTGCCAGCCGCCGCCCTCCTCCCGCTGCCGCGCCAGCGCGGCGAGCACGGTGGCGGCGGCGAGGTGGCCGGTGGCGTGGTCGAGCGCCTGGGCCGGCAGCACGCCGGGCTCGTCGGCCGTCCCGCAGATCCGCGCGATGCCCGTGGCCGCCTGGACCAGCGAGTCGAAGCCCCGCCGGGCGCCCCACGGGCCGGCCGTCCCCCACGCCGACAGGCTCACCACGACCAGGTGGGGGTGCCGCTCGGCCAGCGCCCCGGGGTCCAGCCCGAAGCGGGCCAGCGCCCCGGGCCGGTAGCCCTGGACGACGACGTCGGCGGTGGCCAGCAGGTCCTCGACGGTGCGCCGTCCGGCCGGGGTCGCCAGGTCCAGCCGCACGTGCCGCTTGCCGGGCCCGGTGTCCACGAGCTGGCCGGGGTCGTCGGGCAGGTGCGGGCTGTCGACCCGCAGCACGTCCGCGCCGTGCGAGGCGAGCGTGCGCGTGGCGACGGGACCGGCGATCACGCGGGTCAGGTCGAGGACCCGCGGCCCGGCCGGGGAGGGGCGCCGGACCGGGCCGGCCGCGGTGCGGCGCAGGTCCACCAGCGGGACGGCGGCCACGGCCCGCCCCGGCTCCGACGCCGCCCACCGCCCGGGCGACCGGACCGCGGCCGCCGCACCGCCGGCCTCGACGACCGCCGTCTCCAGCTCCTCCGCCCGCCAGTCGAGTGCCGCCTCCGCGACGTCCTCCCCCAGCACCCGCAGCGCCGCCGACCGGTGGGTGGGGACGTTGCCGTGCAGCCGCAGCCAGCCGTCGGCGGTGCGCCAGAAGCGCGACAGCGGCGCGAAGCCCGGCGCGACCGGGCGGCCGGCCACGCGGGCGTGGCGCTCGCTGCGGAAGGCCAGGCCGACGGCGGTGGCGTCCACCTCGAGCCGCCCCGGGACCGGGTCGAGCAACCGGGCGGCCGCCAGCTGGGCGACCACGGAGCCGACCGCCAGGTCCGGCACCGGCAGCGGCCCCGACAGCCCGGTGGCGCCGGTGACGGCCACGGCGGGCAGCGGCGCGGCGGTGAGCAGCGGCCACACCTCGGCCAGCACGGGGACGGCGTCCACGGCCGGATCGTAGGAACGCCGTGCCGGTGGGAGAACGCCGCGGAGTGCCCGCCGGTGAGGTGGTGCGCGAACCCGGGCAGGACCACTCGGAGGGAGCCCGCTCGTCAGCCGATCCGGCCGCGCCGTCGAGCCAGCGGGCGAGCTCGCCGGCGCACCCGGGCCCGGGCGGCGCGGACGGGGTCAGCGGCGGTGGGTCTCGGGGAACAGCAGGTCGAGGACGCGGGTGACCGGCCGGCGCCCGTGCGCGGACAGGTCCGGTCGCGCGTCGACCCGGACCAGGACGCACGCCGGCCCGTCGAGGTCGGGCACGCGGAGGTCCACGCCGGCCACCGGGACGCCGAGGGCCCGGGCGGCGCGGGCGGCCGCCGCGGCGACCTCCCGGTGCAGCCGGTCGGTGAGGTCCCCGCCGGCGTGCCGCTCCCCCGCCGGCCGGACGGCGGCGGCGACCACCTCGCCGTCGACGACGACCACCCGCACCTCCTCCCCCGCCGGCTCGGCTCCGACCGGCACGCGGACCCCGGCGGCGGCCGCCAGCCGGCGGGTCACCCGCTCGTCGTCGCAGCGGCTCAGCGCCACCGCCGTGGTCAGCTCCGACAGCGAGCCGCGGGTCAGCACGCTGCGGGCACCGAGGGTGAGCCGGAGCTCCCCCGCGTCGGCGTCGGTCACCTCGACCCGGATCCCCCGGCGCAGCGCCTCGTCGGCGAGGACGCGGGCACCGGGAGGCAGCCGGTCGAGCCCGGGCGGGGTGGGGACGAACAACCGGGCGTTCACGGCGGTGCGGCGCTTGACCACCAGCGCGGGCACCTGGCGGAAGCCGAGCCTGCGGTAGAGCGCGATCGCGCGGGCGTTGTCGTGCAGCACCGACAGGTCGAGGTAGTTCCGTCCCCGGGCCAGGTACCGCTCGGCCAGCACGCGCACGAGGGCCTCCCCGGTGCCTCGCGGGGCCTCGCCCGGGTCGGCCGCCAGGGACCACAGGCTGCTGCCGCCCTCGGGGTCGCCGAACGCCCGGACGTGGTCGACCCCGGTGACCGTGCCCACGACCCGCCCCGTGCGCCGGTCCTCCGCCACGAGGTACCGCACCGTGCGGGTGGAGTGGCCGTGCCAGACGGTGGCGGGGTCCCCCGGGACCATGCCGACGACCCGGAGGACGCGCTCCATCCCGACGACGTCGCCCGGGCAGGTCATCGTCCGCACGAAGACGTTCTCGACCAGCTCCCGCCGGGGTCGGTAGCGGTGCAGGTCGAGCCGGAAGGTCAAGGACGGGTCGAGGAACAGCTCGTCGGGCGCCAGCCCGAGCAGCACCTGGGGGTCGCGCGGGTAGATGCAGATGTCCCGGCGGCCCTCTGCCTCCTCCCGCAGCACCTCGACGAGCCGCCGCGGGTCGGCGAAGGTCTGGCCGAACACCAGCCGGCCCCAGCCCAGGTCAAGGGCGGCCTCGGTGTCCATGCCGCGCAGCTGGTGCTCGGACGGCGGCTGCCAGGGGGTGCCGGTGATCGTCGGTACGGCCGCCAGCGGACGGGTCCGGTGGTTCCTCACGGTGCGCTGCCACCCGGGGGTCGTGTCCGGCCCGTCGGGCGCCGCGTTGCACCCCGGCCGTGCCGGGAGGACGTGCCCACTGCGACGCGGACGAAACGGATCCGGAACGTCAGCGGGGAACCGGGACGCGCCGGGCCGGGCCCGCGGGTGCGGAGGACGTGCCCGCCCGCAGGAGCTCGAAGACACCCTGACCGGCGGCCGCCCACCGCCCGGCCGCCGGCTCCCCGCGCAGCCACGTGGCCGCGGCGGTCAGCAGCTGGAGCCCGGCCGAGGCCTCGAGGTTGAGGTGCACGGGCACCGGCAGCACGCGCAGCAGCCCCGCCGGGTGGTCGGTGAGCAGGGTGTCGGCCAGGCCGGCCGCACCGGAGGCGGCCAGCAGCAGGCGGGTCCGCGGTCCCCACGGCCGGGTCCACGGCACGGTGAGCAGCGCGAGGGTGGTGACCACGTCGAGCGCCGCGTGCGCCCGCGGCGGCAGCGGCCGAGCCGCGGCCAGCGGGTCCCCGGGCGCCGACCGCGGGACGACGACGCCGTCACCGGCCGGGCCGCCGCCGTCGGGGCCGTCGAGTCGGCCGGCGAGGAACGCCGCCACCAACCGGGCGGAGACGTCGGGTGCCGACCAGTGGGCGTTGTGGGCCGCGCCCTCGATGACGACGAGCCGGCCGTCGGGCAGCAGCCGGGTGACCTCCTCGGCCCACTCCTGGGTCAGCGTCCGGTCGTGCCGGCCGCGCACCACCAGGGTCGGCGCCGCGACGCGGGGCAGCCGCTGCTCGATCGGGTCGTCGCAGCTGCGGACCAGCTGCTGCACCATGCGGGCCACGCCGGTGGACAGGTACTCCACCTGCAGCACCGGCTGCAGGCCGGGGACCTCGAAGACCATGTTGCGGAGCACCTGCGGGTACTGCTTCCACGGCCGCCGGTAGCGGGGGTCCGGGGTGGACCCGGACAGCACCACCCGGTCCACCCGGTCCGGGTGGCGGGCGGCCAGCTCGACGGCGACCTGCGCGCCGATCGAGTTGCCGAAGAAGCTCGCCCGGCCGATCCCGGCGGCGTCGAGCCACTCCACGAGCTGTCCGGTCTGCGTGGCCACGTCGGGCCCTCCGGGCCGGCGCAGCCGCCGGTCGCGGGGCGAGCGGCCGAAGCCGGGCAGGTCGGGGGCGACCACGTCGTGGCCGAGGGCGGCCAGCCGCCGCCCCAGGGGGATGAGGTACCGGCTGGACAGGCCGAGCCCGTGCAGCAGGACGACCGGCGTGCGGCCGGTGCCCGTCCCGGGGTGCCACGCGCGGGAGTGGACGCGCGTGCCCGGGCCCGGCACGTCGGTCCACACGTGCTGCGGGGCGGGGCCGGCCGGGCGGAGGGAGCTCAGGACGGACACGGGGCCTCCGGAGAAGGGAGGAGGCCCCGGCTGCTCGGGGCCCCGTCCCCCTACCCGCGTGACGCGTCCTGCACCACACCGCCGCCGTTCCGGATTGACCCGGTACGCCGCTGGGCACCGGGGTGGGGCGGTCACGGGTGAGCAGCCACCCCGGGCCGCCCCTCCATCCCGAGAGATCCCGATGACGTCTGCCCCCACCCGGGCCGCGGCTTCCGCCGTCCCCCTGTCCGACCGGACCCTCGCCGACCTCCCGACCGAGGTCTCCGTCCCCTCCTACGACCGGGCCGCGCTGCGTCCCGGGATCGTGCACATCGGCGTCGGCGGCTTCCACCGCGCTCACCAGGCCGTCTACCTCGACGAGCTCGCCCGCCGGGGCGAGACCGGCTGGGGCGTGGTCGGCGTCGGCCTGCACAGCCGCGAGATCGGCGAGGTCCTCGCCGGCCAGGACCGGCTCTGGACCGTGGTCGAGCGGGCCGCCGACGGCGACCGCGCCACCGTCGTCGGCGCGCTGACCCGGTACCTGTACGCCCCGGACGACCCGGAGGCGGTGCTCGCGGCGCTCGCCGACGAGGGCACTCGCGTGGTGACGCTGACGATCACCGGTACCGGCTACCGCATCGACGCGCACAGCGGCGAGTTCGACGCCGACGACCCCCACGTCGCCCGCGACCTGGAGGACCCCGGCACCCCCGAGACGGTCTTCGGCTACCTCGTCGAGGCGCTGCACCGGCGCCGGGAGGCCGGCCTGCCGCCCTTCACGGTGCTCTCCTGCGACAACATGCAGTCCAACGGCGCGGCGGCCCGCACGGCGGTGGTGTCCTTCGCGCGGCTGCGCGACGAGGACCTCGCCGACTGGATCGACGCGCACGTCGCCTTCCCCAGCAGCATGGTCGACCGGATCACCCCGAACACCAGCCCGGAGGACCGCGACGCCATCGCCGAGGCGACCGGCGTCGACGACCGGTGGCCGGTCGTCACCGAGCCGTTCCGCCAGTGGGTGGTCGAGGACTCCTTCTGCAACGGGCGGCCCCCGCTGGAGGAGGTCGGCGTCCAGCTCGTCGAGGACGTGGCCCCCTACGAGACGGTGAAGACGCGGCTGCTCAACGCCGGGCACAGCGCGATCGCCTACCTGGGCTACCTCGCCGGCCTCCGGACGACGGACGAGGTCCTCGCCGACCCGGTGTTCCGCACGTTCCTCACCCGGCTCATGGCCGAGGAGATCGCCCCGCACCTGCCCGAGGTCCCCGGCGTCGACCTCGACGAGTACCAGGCGACGCTGCTCGACCGGCTGGCCAACCCCCGGATGGCCGACCAGCTGGCGCGGCTGTCCCGGCGGGGCTCGACGAAGATCCCCAGCTACCTGCTGCCGTCGGTGCGGGCGGCGATGGACGCCGGCACCCCGCACCAGCTGCTGTGCGTCGCCGTGGCCGGCTGGCTGCGGTTCCTCCGCGGGCACGACTACGCCGGCGAGGAGGTGCCGATCCAGGGCCCGCGCACCGACCTGGTGCCGGTCGCGCAGGAGGCCGGCAGCGACGCCGCACCGCTGCTGTCGGAGGAGTCGGTCTTCGACCACGTCGGCCGCGACCCCCGCTTCGCCGAGTGCGTGCAGCGGGCGCTGTCGGCCCTCGAGCGGCAGGGCCCGCGCGAGGTCGTCGAGGAGTTCCTGGCCGAGGGTGGGGACGCGTGAGCGCCCCCACCCTCGACCCGGCCGCGGTGACCACGCTGCTGTGCGACGCCGACGGCACGCTGTTCCCCTCCGAGGAACCGGCCTACGCCGCGTCCGCCGACGTCACCAACCGGTTCCTCGCCGGGCTGGGGGCCGACCGGGCCTTCGCCCCGGAGGAGCTGCAGCGCATGACCAACGGCAAGAACTTCCGGGCCGCCGCCGCCGAGCTCGCCACCGGTTACGGCCGGGAGCTCACCCGCGCCGACCTCGAGGACTGGGTGCTCGAGGAGAAGGACGTCGTCACCGCGCACCTGCGCACCGTCCTGCGGCCCGACCCCGCCGTGCGCGGACCGCTGGAGCGCCTGGCCGGCCGGTTCGCGCTGGCGGCGGTCACCTCCAGCGCGTCCTCGCGGCTGGCCGCCTGCCTCGAGGTGACCGGCCTCGAGGCGCTGTTCGACCCCGGCCGCCGGTTCAGCGCGGAGGACTCGCTGACCGAGCCGACCAGCAAGCCCGACCCGGCCGTGTACGTCTACGCCGGCGCCACCATCGGGGTCGGCCCGGCCGAGGCGGTCGCCGTGGAGGACTCGGTGAACGGCGCCCGTTCGGCGGTCGCCGCGGGGTTCCCGACGATCGGGCTGCTGCAGTTCGTGCCCGAGGCCGACCGGCGCGACCGCACCGGGGCACTGCACGAGGCCGGGGTCGCGGTGGTCGCCGGGTCGTGGTCGGAGGTGGAGCAGCTGCTGCGCTGAGACGTGACCTGGGTCGCATCTCGTGGCCGGGTGTGTTCCGATGCCCGCGGGGATCGGACGAGGACACCGGGAGCGCACGTGGACCCGAGCCAGGGCACCGTCGCGGTCATCGGGGCCGGCACCATCGGGCTCTCGTGGGCGGCGCTGTTCGCCGCCCACGGGCGCACCGTCCGCGTGCAGGACCCGCGGCCCGACGTCGGTCCCGAGGTGGTGGCGGCGGTGCGCCACCACACCCGGCTGCAGCCGCGGGCCGGGGACCCCGAGGAGCTGCTGACTCGCATCGCGGTGGTCGCCGACGTCGAGGCCGCGGTCACCGGCGCCGACGTCGTCCAGGAGAACGCCCCCGAGCGGCTGCCGCTCAAGCAGGAGCTGTTCGCCCGGATCGAGGCCGCCGCACCGGAGCGGGCGCTGATCGCCTCGTCGACGTCGGCGCTCATGCCCAGCGACCTGGCCCGGGAGATGCGCACCCCGGAGCGGTTGGTGGTCGGCCACCCGTTCAACCCGCCGGAGGTGCTGCCGCTGGTCGAGGTGGTGCCCGGCGAGCGGACCGCGCCGTGGGCGGTGGAGGCGGCGGTCGCCTTCTACCGCTCGGTGGGCAGGAAGCCGGTGGTCCTGCACCGGGAGATCGGCGGCTTCGTCGCCAACCGCCTGCAGTCGACCCTCTTCCGCGAGTGCGTGTGGCTGGTGTCCCAGGGGGTGGTGAGCGCCGCGGAGCTCGACGAGATCGTCACCGAGTCCATCGGCGTCCGGTGGGCGACGGCCGGCCCGTTCGAGAGCTTCCACCTCGGCGGTGGACCGGGCGGCATGCGGCACTTCCTCGAGCACCTGGGCCCGGGCATGGCGCGGCGCTGGAAGGTCGTCGAGCAGCCCGAGCTCGACGAGGCGACCGTCGAGCTGGTCAGCAACCAGGTGGAGGAGCGCTTCGCCGGGCGCACCTACGAGCAGCTCACCGAGGCCCGCGACCGCGCCCAGCTGGCGGTCATCCGGGCGCGGGACGCCGCGCGCGACGGCGAGGGCTGATGGACGCCGACGAGGTCCGCCGGCAGTCGACGACGCCGCTCGGCGCGCCCGCCTACCCGGCCGGGCGCTACCGGTTCACCGGCCGCGAGTACCTCAACATCCTGTACCGCACCGACGTCGAGGCGATGCGGCGCGTGGTGCCCGAGCCGCTCACGGTCGGCGACCCGCTGGTCAAGTTCGAGGTCATGCGGATGCCCGACGTCACCGGGCTGGGGTCCTTCACCGAGTCCGGGCAGGTGCTGCAGGTCCAGTACGAGGGCGAGAGCGCCGACTACCTGCACGCGATGTACGTCGACAGCCTGGCCTCGATCGCCAGCGGCCGGGAGATCAGCGCGTTCCCGAAGAAGTCGGGGACGCCCCGCCTCTACGTCGACTCCGACACCCTCGTCGGCACCCTCGACTACGGGACGCTGCGGGTGGCCACCGCGACCATGGGCTACAAGCACGCGCCGATGAGCGACGAGGACGCCGTCGCCGAGATCGGCCGGCCCACCTTCGGCCTGAAGATGCTGCCCGGGTACGACCGGCGGCCACGGATCCTGGAGCTGGTGCGCAGCCAGATCACCGACATCACCGTCCGCGGGGCCTGGACCGGCCCGGCGCGGCTGCAGCTGTTCGAGCACGCGCTCGCGCCGCTCGCCGACCTGCCGGTGCGCGAGATCGTCTCGGCCAGCCACCTCCTCACCGACCTCACCCTGGGCCGGGCGAGCCCGGTCTTCGACTACCTGCAGGACTGAAGGGGGAGCAGGCAGTGACCGCACCGCTGGCGGGCGTGCGCGTGGTCGAGGTGGCCAACTGGATGGCCGCTCCGGGTGCCGCCGCGCTGATGGCCGACATGGGCGCCGACGTCGTCAAGGTCGAGCCGCTGCGGGGCGACGCCATGCGCGGGGCCACCCGGCAGCCGCACGTCCCCGAGGGGCAGGACCCGGTCGACGCCGCCTTCGAGATGGACAACCGCGGCAAGCGCAGCATCGCCGTCGCGATCAACGAGGCACGGGGTGCCGACCTGGTGCGCCGGCTGGCCACCGGCGCCGACGTGTTCCTCTGCAACCTGCTGCCCGCCCGGCAGGCGCGCTTCGGCCTGGACGCGGCGACCCTGCACGGCCTCAACCCGCGTCTGGTGCACGCCACCCTCACCGGCTACGGCCCCGCCGGACCCGACGCGACCCGCCCCGGCTACGACCTCACCGCCTTCTTCGGCCGCGGCGCCGTCCTCGACGCGATGAGCGAGCCGGGCAACCCCGCGCCGCCCCGGCTCCGCCCGGCCCAGGGCGACCACGTCGCCGCGCTGGCCCTCTTCGGCGGCGTGCTCGCCGCGCTGCGCGTGGTCGAGGCCACCGGGGAGGGGCAGGTGGTCGACGTCAGCCTGCTCGGGTCGGCCGCGTGGACGATGTCCAGCGACCTGTCGGCCACCCTCGTCGACGGGGTCACGCCCACGCCGCAGGGCCGCGTCGCCCGGCCGCACGCCCTGCACGGCGGGTTCCGCTGCGCCGACCGCCGCTGGATCCTGCTGTTCATGCCCGAGCCGCACTGGTGGCCGCCGTTCTGCGAGGCGGTGGGCCACCCGGAGTGGGTCGCGGACGAGCGCTTCGCCGACCGTGCCGCCCGCGCGGCGAACATGCCGGAGCTGACCCGGCTGATGGACGAGGCCTTCGCCACCCGGCCGCTGCCCGAGTGGGGCGCGATCTTCGACGAGCGGGGCTTCATCTGGGGACCGGCGTCCACCGTCGCGGAGTTCGCCGCCGACGAGCAGGCCGCCGCCGATGGGCTGTTCCCCGAGATCGGCGACGCGTCCGGGCGGCGCTTCCGCACCGTCCGCGCGCCCCTGCGGCTGCGGGGTGCCGACGTCGGGCCGCGCGGGCGCGCGCCGCGGGTGGGCGAGCACACCGCCGCCGTCCTCACCGGTCTCGGGGTCGGGGCGGACGACCTCGCCGCCCTGGTGCGCGACGGCGTCGTCGCGGGGCCTGCGGCCTGAGGGCCGGGTGGTGCGGGTGGGGCGGCCGTGGCCGGCCGTGGCGGACACGCGGCGGCCGGTGCTCGTCCGATCCCCCCACGCCTCGGACGCTGGCGCCATGACGACGACCGCCTACTCCTACGGGACAGCCCACGCCGTCGTGATGGTGGGCTCGGTCGGCTCGCCCGACGGGCTCCAGCCGCGGCAGATCGGGCCGGCGCACGCCACCATCGGCCGGGTCCAGGGCCGCAGCCGCAAGTCCCTGTGCGGCTCCTACGTCGCCGTCGACGACGAGACGGTCTGGCCGCCGGAGGGCTACGAGGACCACCAGCTGTGCCCGGAGTGCGCCGAGCTCGCCCGCCTCTGACCGCCCGCCTCTGACCGGCCGCTCGGTCCCGGGGCGCTCAGCCCCCGGCCACGGAGGGCAGCACCTCGACGACGGCGCCGTCGCGCACCGCGGTGTGCACGCCGGCCGCGAAGCGCACGTCGTCGCCGTCGACGTAGACGTTGACGAACCGGCGCAGCGCCCCGGACTCGTCGCGGATGCGCCGCTCCAGGACGGGGTGCTCGGCGGCCAGCGCGTCGAGCAGGCCCGCGACCGTCGCCGGCGGCGGGTCGACCCGCAGCCGCCGCCGGCCGCCGGCGAGGTCGGCGAGCACCCCCGGCAGCAGCACCTCGACGCTCACGGCAGCCGGGCCGCGCGCACGCACAGCACGTCGGGCAGGTGGGCGGCGACCCGGGTGAAGGACCCGCCCTCGTCGGCGCTGGCGTAGACGCAGCCGTCGCGGGTGCCTACGTACACCCCGGTCGGCTCGGCCTCGTCGACGCAGACGGCGTCGCGCAGCACCGCCGTCCAGCAGCCGTCGGGCAGCCCGGCGCCGAGCTCGGTCCAGCTCGCCCCGCCGTCGCGGGTCCGGTGGACCCGCAGCCGGCCGCCCGGTGGCGTCCGGTCGGCGTCGGCGACCAGCGGGACGACCCAGGCGGTGCCCGGGGTGCGCGGCGAGGCGGCCACCGGGAACCCGAAGTCGGCGGGCAGCCCGCCGGCGATGGAGGTCCAGGTGCCGCCGGCGTCGTCGGTGCGGAAGACGCCGAAGTGGTTCTGCGCGTACAGCCGGTCGGGGTCCCCGGCGTCGACGGCGACCTTGTGCACGCACTGGCCGTACTCCGGCGGCGGCCCGGGGAGGAACGAGGTGGTGATGCCGGAGTTGCGCGGCTGCCACGTGGAGCCGCCGTCGTCGCTGACGTAGACGCCGCCGGTGCTCATCGCCACCACGACGCGGTCGCCGGTCGGGTGCGGCAGCACGGTGTGCACGGCACCGCCCCCGCCGCCGGGCTCCCAGGTGGGCCGGTGCGGGTGGTCCCACAGTCCCCGGACCAGCCCGAAGCTGCGGCCGCCGTCGTCGCTGCGCCACAGCGAGTGCGGCTCGCAGCCGGCCCAGACGACGCCGGGCCGCGCGGCGACGTCGGGGCGCAGCTGCCAGACCCGGGCCAGCGCGGCGCCGGTGCCGGCCGGGAAGCGGATCGCGCCGTCGTCGGTCTCGTGCCAGCTGCCGCCGAGGTCGTCGGACCAGGTGACCGTGGGCCCCCAGTGCCCGTACTGGACGCCGGCCAGCACGCGCGGCACCGCCTCCCGGGTGTCGACGGCGACCGCGGCGACCTCCTGGGCCACCAGGTGCGGCCCGTCGAGGCGCCAGGTGCGGCGGTCGTCGTCGCTGCGGGCCAGCCACAGCCCCTTGCGCGTGCCGATGGCGATCAGGTCGGCCACGGCGTCCTCCGGTGTCCGGGGGCCCGGCCGGCCCCGCCCACCAGGACCGACCGCGGCGGCGCCCGGAACTGAGCGGTGCCCCGCTCAGCGGCGGGTGGCGCCCCCGGGGCCGTCGCCGGGGACCCCGGCGCGGCCGTCGCGGTCGGCCAGGCCGGGCGCGAGCTTCTCGGCCTCGGCCCGCAGCTTCTCGGCGGCCGACGCGTGCTCCTTCGCCGAGGCCGCCCGCTGGCGGGCCTCCTGCTCGGCCAGGCGGGTGCGCTCCTCGACCTCGGCCCGCTCGCGGCGGGCCCGGGCCGCCTGCTCCTCGGCCAGCGCCTGCTCCTTCTCCGCCTGCGCCCCGCGCAGGCGTGCCTCCTCGAGACGCTCGCGCGCCTCCAGGCGCTGCTGCTCGCGGCGCCGGGCGCCGGCCACCCGGCTGCGCTTGGCCAGGGCCAGCGCGACCAGCGCCAGCACCACCAGCGCGACGACGACGATGAGGACGATCACCCAGGTGTCCACGACGCATCTCCCTCCCGAAGACAGCCGGGAAGTGCCCTGGTCAGGCGGTCAGGAAACGGAGATCACGCGAGCGCGCTGCCGGCCCGCCACTGGTCCCACGGGACCGTCCAGTCGTCGATGTCCGAGGCCAGCGTGCCGGCGCCGGAGTTGACGATCTCGACGACGTCGCCCGGCTGGGAGAAGTCGAAGAACCAGCGGGCGTTCTCCGTCGAGAGGTTGATGCAGCCGTGGGAGACGTTCTCCCGGCCCTGCTGCGCCACCGACCACGGGGCGCCGTGGACGAACTCGCCGCTGTCGGACAGCCGCACGGCCCACTGCACCGGGGTGCGGTAGCCGCCGGGGCTGTCGACCGGCACGCCGTAGGTGCTGGAGTCCATGATCCGCTCGGCGTTGAGCTCGGTGACCACGTGCGGCCCGTTGTAGCTCGGGTTGTCCGGGCTGCCGGCGCTCATCGGGAAGTCCTGCACGAGCTGGTCCCCGTCGAAGACCTGCAGCCGGTGGGTGGCGGCGTCGGCGATCGAGACGTGCCGCGCGCCGACGTGGAAGGAGACCGTGCGGTCCTTCTCGCCGAACACGCCGCCGCCGAGGGGGACACCCTGCAGGTCGGCATCGAGGGTCACGTCGGTCTCGGCGGGCCAGTACTGCGAGGGCCGGAAGTGCACCTCGGTGTCGCTGATCCAGCTCCACACGCCGTCGGTCGGCGTCGAGCTGGTGACCCGCAGGTGGCTCTCGACGGCGGCCTGGTCGGTGACCGGCTGCTCGAAGTAGACGCGGATCGGCATGCCGACACCGACGGTCTGACCGTCCAGCGGGCCGATCGCGGGCGTGGCCAGCGCGTCCGGGACGGCGGTGGTGAAGGTGCTGGTGGCCTCGGCGCGCTCGTCGTCGGCGTTCGTGGCGGAGGCGGTCACGGTGTAGGTGCTGCCGTAGGCCAGCGCCCCGTCGGCCGTCCAGACCTCGGTGCCCTCGGTGTCGCCGTCGGCGACCTGCCCGGGGACCTCGGTGCCGGCGTCGTCGGTCACCGTGACGTCACCCAGCTCGCCGTCGGTGACGGAGATCTCCAGCGGGAGCCCCGGGGCGACGTCGACGGCGCCGTCGGCGGGTGCCAGCTGCAGCCGGGGAGGAGGCGCGTCGGCGGGCGTGGTGGCCGAGGCCGAGGACGAGGAGGCCGAGGCCGAGGCCGAGGAGGACCCCTCGCCGTTCCCCGCGGTGCACCCGCTGAGCAGGGCCAGGACCCCCGCCGTGACCAGCGCCGCTGTCCGTCGCACGCTCGCTGCCCGCCCTTCGTCCCGACCGCCCGCGCCCGGCCGGGCGCGACTCCAACCCGTCCAGTGTCCACGTCCAGGGCGGGCCGTGGCCGTCTGCTCGTCGCGCCCCCGGCGGCGAGCGCCTGCCGGGCGCTGGTATCGTCGTCGCTCGGAACCCGGTCACCCGGGCGACACGCGCCATTAGCTCAATTGGCAGAGCAGCTGACTCTTAATCAGCGGGTTCGGGGTTCGAGTCCCTGATGGCGCACCAGGACGACAGGTCTCTGACCTGCGCGTTCGCTTCCTCCCGAGGCCCGGTCCTGCCGCGCCGCTGCAGTCTCCATCCGTGGTCCGCAGGGGCCCCGCGCTCAGCGCGCGGCCAGGCGGTGGCGCCGGAGCAGCGGGAGCCCGGCGACGAGGGCGCCGGCGCCCACCGAGGCCCGCAGAGCGACACCGGGACCGCCGTGGTCGATCAGGGCGCCCCCGGCGGCCGGGCCGAGGGCGATCCCCGCGAAGACGCTCACGCCGAGCCAGGTGTAGGCCTCGGTCAGGTCCGGGGCCGGCACGACCAGCGGCACCAGCGTGTTGCCCGTGATCAGGGCCGGGGCGTCCGCCGTGCCCCGGCGATCAGCGCCGCATCGACCAGGAGCCAGGTCGGCGCGCCCGCCAGGCCCGCAGCCACCGGCCCGCTCATCGCCGCGGCGTGCGCGAGGACCTGCGGCAGCACGACCGCTCGCTGCCCGTGCACGTCGACCAGGGGCGAGACCTGCGGACCGACGACGCCCTGCGCGACGGAGACCGCACCGGCCAGCAGCCCCGCGACGGCGTCGGACCGGCCGAGCAGCACCTGCAGCAGGACCGACCCCAGGCCGAGCACCGCCTGCGCCGGCCGCACCGGCGTGGCCGACGCACCGAACGCGAACGCGCCGGGCACTCGGAGCACCGCCACGTAGCTCGCCAGCCCGGCAGCGGCCACGCCGCACTCCTCGCTCCGTCGTCCTCCCGCACGCGGCAGCCGCCCGGCGTGGTGGTCGGCCGGCCCTCGGTGTGGCCCACCGATGATTCCTCCGCGTCGTGCCGGTCCGTACGCCGAGCACCGACCCTCGGGAGGCCACGCCATGCGGAGACTGACCGTCGGCATGAACCTGAGCCTGGACGGCTACACCGCCGCGCCCGGCGACGACCTCGGCTGGGGTGTGCCGAGCGACGAGCTGTTCCAGTGGTGGTCCGACCGGGTGGGGGCGACGGGCCTGGCGCTGTACGGGCGCAGACTCTGGGAGGCGATGAACTCCCACTGGCCGACCGCCGACCAGCAGCCTGGCGCCACACCGGCGGAGATCGAGTACGCCCGCCGCTGGCGGGACATGCCGAAGGTGGTGTTCTCCTCGACGACCAGCACGGTCGACGGGAACGCCCGCCTGGTCACCGGCGACGCGGTCACGGAGATCACCCGGCTCAAGGCCGGGGACGGCGGTCCCATGGACGTCGGCGGTGCCACGCTCGCCGCGGCGGCCATGCGGGCGGGGCTGGTCGACGAGTACGCGGTCGTCACCCACCCGGTCCTGATCGGCGGTGGCACGCCGTTCTTCACGGCCCTGGACGCCTGGGTCACCCTGGACCTGGTGGAGACCCGCGAGTTCCCCGGCGGCGTGCTCCTGACCAGGTACGCGACCAGGCACTGAGTGCCCGACGTCGGATCGGCGCGGGCTCGGGCGCCTGAGGACCTCGTGGCGCCGTGCTCCGAGGCGGTGCCCTCGACCGGCGCTGTCCGCGACCGGCGCTGTCAGCGGCCCGGCGCCCGGGGCAGCCGCTCCGATCCCACGCGAGCTCGCGGACGACGCAGGCGGCACGATCGCCGAGCAGGATGGTCAGGCGCTGGGCCGTCTCACGACCGGCCGGCCTCCCGCGGTCCGTACCTCGGGCGACCGGCCGGGCCGGCGGACGGGACGCCGTCACGCGGGGGCGCCGAGCGGCGGGTGCTCGAGCACGCGGGGCTCGTACTCGACCAGCTGGATGCGACCGTCGAAGGTGCGGTGCTCGATCATCTCCAGGGCGACGTCCGGATAGCCGTCGTAGATGCGTTCTGCGCCCGTGGCCCCGGTGATCACCGGGAAGATCCCGACCCGGAAGCGGTCGACGAGTCCGGCTCGCAGCAGGGACCGGCTCAGGCTGAGGCTGCCGATCGTGCTGAGGAGCCCCGAGCCGTCCTCCTTCATGGCGCGGACCGCCTCGACGGCGTCGTCGCGGACGAGCGTGCAGTTGGCCCACGTCAGCGGCTCCTCGAGCGAGGAGGAGAACACCACCTTGGGCGCTCGCGTGAGCTCGTCGACGGACGCCTCCTCCTCGGGCCGGAACTCGTCCTGGCCATCCGGGACCTCGCCGGCGGCGAAGCCCGACATCAGCCGGTAGGTGTTCGCTCCCATCAGGTAGGTGACCTCGGGCTGCTCGCCGAGCCATGCGAGGTACTCCGGGCCCTCGAGGCCCCAGAACCCGGGCCAGCCCTCGCCCGACGCGTAGCCGTCGAGGGAGGTGATGAAGTCGACGAGAAGCTCCGACATGGCGGTGTCCTTTCCTCGGGCGTTCCGAGGAAAGGACCGGCCGGGAGCCGTGAACTCATCGGCCGCGCGGTGGGGCGACCAGGGGACCCACCGGCAGCGTCCCGAGGTCCAGCGGGTGGATCCCGGCACGGAGCAGGTGGGGGTCACCGAGGGGGTCGAGGACCAGCAGACCCGGGACCTGCCCGCCGGGAGGAGGTGCCACGCCGTCCAGGGGTGGCACCTCGGCAGGCCGGTGCCGTCGCCGTCGTGCAGTGGCTGCGCGGACGGCGGCCGGCGGGACTCCCTCCCCGAGCTGCAGCCGGCCTGAGCCGCTAGAGAGTGTCTGACGGTTCACGGGAGCCAGGTGAGTAGCGCGGCGAGGTTGAGCGCGCCGGCGTAGTTGCGGGCATGCTTGTCGTAGCGGGTGGCCAGTCCGCGCCACTGTTTGACCTGGCAGAAGCTGCGTTCGACGACGTTGCGGCGGGCGTAGCGGGCCTTGTTGAAGCCGACCGGGCGGCCACCGGCTGAGCCCTTGCGACGCCGGTTGGCGGCCTGGTCGCTGGGCTGAGCGATGGTGTGCGAGATGCCCCGACGACGGAGGAGTGCCCGGTTGGCGCGGCTGCTGTAGCCCTTGTCGGCGACGAGGTAATCCGGGCAAGT
>NZ_FZOH01000011.1 GCF_900188205.1 Geodermatophilus saharensis
CCAGCCAGTCCAACTCACCCGCGGCATCGGCATCGGATTGGGCGCGGGCAAGCAACTTGGCCCAGGTGCCATCGGAGCTCCACCGGGTCAACCGCTCATAGGCGGTCTGCCACGGCCCGAACTGCTCGGGCACCTCCCGCCACGGTGAGCCGGTGCGGTACTTCCAGGCGATCGCCTCGATCACCTGCCGGTGATCACGCCACCGCCCTCCACGCCGACCGGCCGAGGACGGCAGCAACGGCTCCATCCACGCCCACGCCTCATCGGAGACCACCGCTCGATGCTGTCGCATCGCCCGGAGCCTGCCGATCCAAACCGCCAAGATCCGTCAGACACGCCCTAGCGGCGGCCGGTCAGCGAGCCGAGCAGGCGGCCCAGCCCGCCGGAGGCCGCGGTGGTCGGTGCGCCGCGGCCGAAGCGGCGGGTCGGGGTGCCGGTCGCCATGCGGGTACGGCCCATGCCCCGGCCGGTCGACATGCCTCGGCCGGTCGACATGCCCCGGCCGGCCATCCCGCGTCCGGTGGTGCGGCCCGCGGCGGCGCGGCCACCGGCGGCCCCGCGACGAGCCGTGGTCTCAGCAGTTCCCAGGAGTCGGTTCAGGATGCCCATGCGTCAGGGGATACCCCTTGATCCACCGCGTGAACCTGGACCTCGGCCCTCCTGCAGGCGCCCGCCGCGTGCGCGGGGGCGGGGGGCAGGAGGGCCCTTCCTCAGGCGGTCGCTCCCGACTGCGCGGGGGTCTCCCCGCCCTCGAGGTCGCCCTCGGTGTCGAGGTAGGCCTGCCGCAGCTCGGCGAGCAGCGCCGGGTCCGGCTCGGCCCACATGCCGCGGTCGACCGCCTCGAGCAGCCGCTCGGCGATGCCGTGCAGCGCCCAGGGATTGGACCGCTCCATGAACTCGCGGTTCTCCGGGTCGAGCACGTAGGTCTCGGTGAGCTTTTCGTACATCCAGTCGGCGACCACGCCGGTGGTGGCGTCGTAGCCGAACAGGTAGTCGACCGTGGCGGCCAGCTCGAAGGCGCCCTTGTAGCCGTGCCGGCGCATCGCCTGCAGCCACTTCGGGTTGACCACCCGCGCCCGGAACACCCGCGAGGTCTCCTCGGTCAGCGACCGGGTCCGCACCTGCTCAGGCCGGGTGGAGTCCCCGATGTAGGCGCGCGGCGCGGCGCCGGTCAGCGCGCGGACGGTCGCCACCATCCCGCCGTGGTACTGGAAGTAGTCGTCGGAGTCGGCGATGTCGTGCTCCCGGGTGTCGACGTTCTTCGCCGCCACCGCGATCCGCCGGTAGGCCGTCTCCATGTCCGGGCGGGCCTGCACGCCGTCGAGGTCGCGGCCGTAGGCGTAGCCGCCCCACACCGCGTACACCTCGGCGAGGTCGGCGTCGCCCCGCCAGTCCCGCGAGTCGATCAGCGACAGCAGCCCCGCCCCGTAGGCGCCGGGCTTGGAGCCGAACACCCGGGTGGTGGCCCGCCGCCGGTCGCCGTGGCCGGCGACGTCGGCCTCGACGTGGGCCTTCACGAAGTTGTGCTCGGGGGACTCCGTGTCCAGCCCCGCGACCAGCGTCACCGCGTCGTCGAGCATGGTCACCACGTGCGGGAACGCGTCCCGGAAGAAGCCGGAGATGCGCACCGTGACGTCGATGCGCGGCCGGCCGAGCTCCTCCAGCGGCACCGCCTCCAGCGAGGTCACCCGCCGGGAGGCGTCGTCCCACACCGGGCGGACGCCGAGGAGCGCGAGCACCTCGGCGACGTCGTCGCCGGAGGTCCGCATCGCCGAGGTCCCCCACACCGACAGACCCACCGACCGCGGCCACTCACCGGTGTCGGCGCGGTAGCGCTCCAGCAGCGAGTCGGCCATCGCCTGACCGGTCTCCCACGCCAGCCGCGACGGGACCGCCCGCGGGTCGACGGAGTAGAAGTTGCGCCCGGTCGGCAGCACGTTGACCAGCCCGCGCAGCGGCGAGCCCGACGGCCCGGCCGGCACGTAGCCGCCGTCGAGGGCGTGCAGGGTGGCGTCGAGCTCGTCGGTGGTGCGCTCCAGCCGGGGCACGACCTCGTCGACGGCGAACCGCAGCACCTCGGCGACCCGGGAGTCCTCGCGCCCGAGCACCTCCCGGACGACGTCGCCGACGGCCGCGGCCGTCCAGCCGCGCTCCTCCATCCCCGACACCAGCGCCTCCGCCTGCGCCTCGACCGCGTCGGTCGCGCGCAGCCCCGCCGACCCGTCCTCGGCCAGGCCCAGCGCCTCCCGCAGCCCGGGCAGCGCCACCGAGCCGCCCCAGATCTGCCGGGCCCGCAGCACCGCCAGCACCAGGTCCACGCGGTCCTGACCCGACGGCGGGACGCCGAGGACGTGCAGCCCGTCGCGGATCTGGGAGTCCTTGATCTCGCAGAGCCACCCGTCGACGTGCAGGATCATCTCGTCGAAGTGGTCGTCCTCCGGCCGCTCGGCCAGCCCCAGGTCGTGATCGAGCTTGGCCGCCTGCAGCAGCGTCCAGATCTGCGCCCGCACCGCCGGCAGCTTCGCCGGGTCCATCGCCGCGACGTTGGCGTGCTCGTCGAGCAGCTGCTCCAGCCGCGCGATGTCGCCGTAGGAGTCCGCGCGCGCCATCGGCGGCACCATGTGGTCGACCAGCGTGGCGTGCGCCCGCCGCTTGGCCTGCGAGCCCTCACCCGGGTCATTGACCAGGAACGGGTAGACCAGCGGCAGGTCGCCGATCGCGGCGTCGGGCCCGCAGGAGGCCGACAGCCCCACCGTCTTGCCCGGCAGCCACTCCAGGTTGCCGTGCTTGCCCACGTGCACCAGCGCGTGCGCGCCGAACACCGACCGCAGCCACCAGTAGGCGGCCAGGTAGTGGTGCGACGGCGGCAGGTCGGGGTCGTGGTAGATCGCGATCGGGTTCTCGCCGAAGCCGCGCGGCGGCTGCACCATCACGACGACGTTGCCGGCCCGCAGCGCGGCGAACACGATGTCGCCCCCGTCCACGAACAGCGACCCCGGCGGCTCGCCCCAGTGCGCCACCATCGCCTCGCGCAGGTCCGCGGGCAGGGTGTCGAAGAAGCGCCGGTAGTCGGCGGCCGGGATGCGCACCGGGTTGCCCGACAGCTGTTCCTCGGTCAGCCAGTCGGCGTCCTGCCCGCCGGCGGCGATGAGCGCGTGCACCAGCGCGTCGCCGTCGAGGTCGGCCACGCCGGGCAGCGCGCCGGGGCCGTCGAACGGGCCGACGTCGTAGCCCTGGCCGTGCATGGCGGCCAGCAGCCGCACCACCGACGCCGGGGTGTCCAGGCCGACGGCGTTGCCGATCCGCGCGTGCTTGGTCGGGTAGGCGCTGAGCATCACCACGATCCGGCGGTCCCGGGGCGCCACCGACCGCAGCCGCGCGTGCGCCACCGCCGTCCCCGCCACCCGGGCCGCCCGCTCGGGGTCGGCGACGTAGCGGGTCAGGCCGTCGGCGTCGGTCTCCTTGAAGGAGAACGGCACGCTGATCAGCCGGCCGTCGAACTCCGGGATCGCGACCTGGTTGCCCACGTCGAGCGGGGACAGGCCGTCGTCGTCGGCCAGCCAGTCCGCGCGCGAGCGGGTCAGGCACAGCCCCTGGACCACCGGCACGTCGAGCGCGGCGAGCCGGCCGACGTCCCAGGCGCCGTCGTCCTCGCCGGCCGAGGCGGTGGCCGGCCGCGAGCCGCCGGCGGCGAGCACCGTGACGACGAGCGCGTCGGCGGTGCGCAGCACGTCGAGCAGGTCGTCGGGGACGCTGCGCAGCGAGCTCACGAACACCGGCAGCGCCTGCCCGCCGGCGTCCTCGACGGCGCGGCAGAGGTCCTCGACGAACGCGGTGTTCCCCGCCAGGTGGTGCGCCCGGTAGTACAGGACGGCGACCCGGGGGCCGCTGCCGGTGGACTCCCGCTCCGGCACACCCCAGTCCGGCGCCACCGACGGCGGCTCGAAGCCCTCGCCGGTGAGCAGCACCGTGTCCGAGAGGAACCGGTGCAGCTGCACGAGGTTGTCCGGCCCGCCCTGCGCGAGGTAGCCGTGCGCCTCGGTGGCCACGCCCATCGGGACGGTGGACAGCTCCATCAGCTCGGCGTCGGGCACCTGCTCCCCGCCGAGGACGACGACCGGCGCGGGGCCGGCCAGCAGGGGGCTGAGCATCTCCTCGTACTGCCGGCGCACGCCGAGGATGCGGACGACGACGAGGTCGGCGCCCTCGGTCAGCGCCGCGATGCCCTCGGCGCCGAGCCGGACCGGGTTGCCCGGGCGCCAGTCGGCACCGCTGGCGCGGGCGGAGAGCAGGTCGGTGTCGCTCGTGGAGAGCAGGACGAACACGCGGCCAGACGCTACCCGGGCGCCCCCGGCCGGTCGCCGAGCGCGCGGAGCACCGCCGCGCGCAGTCGCAGGTACTGCTCGCGGTTGCGGCGGGGGAGCCCGGGCGGGCGGACCACGACCCGCGGCTCCTGCACCGCCTCGTACGGCGCGAACTGCCCGCGGGTGAGGTCGGCCTCGGAGCCGTCGGGCAGCCGGTTCCACCAGTGCACCCCCTGGCGCGACCCGTCGGGCAGCAGCACCTCGGCCAGCAGCAGGTCCCCGCCGAGGAGGTCGTGCAGGACCAGCGCCGTGGCGCCGCACTGGCCGCGGGCGGGGTTCGCCGGCGACCAGTCGGCGAGGTCGCTGTCGTCGCAGGTCTCGCGGCACCAGGCGGCGCGCACGGCGGCGGTGAGCTGCTCGGGGACGGGCACGTCCGGCACCCTGCCCGACGGGGGTGACCTCAGCGCAGCAGCAGCCGGTCGATCGCGTCGGCGAGCCAGTCGGCGTACTGCTCCACCGTCCAGCCGCGGCGGGTGAGGAGCGCGTCCGCGGTGGACTCGCTCAGCACCGCCCAGGCCACGTCCGCCGCGCGGTCGACGTCGAGGTCCTCGCGCAGCCACGGGCGGAACGACTCGACCATCGCGTGCACGTCCTGGTGCCGGCGGGCCTCGTACGCGGTCCACGCCGCCCCGAGCTCGGGATCGACCGCCGCGGCCGCGTCGAAGGCCCGGTGGATCGGCGCGAGCGCCGGGTAGGTGGACACGGCCAGCTCCCGCACGGCCTCCAGCTTCGCGGCCTTCGTCGGCGCGGTCATCATCCGGACCACCGGCTCCCGCCCGATCAGCGGCCGGCTCTCGTCGTCCCCGACGACCGCCCGGTCGACGCAGGCGAGCATCAGCGCCGCCTTGCCGCCCTGGCCGAACACCGTCTGCACCGAGACGCCGGCCGCGGCGGCCACGTCCTTCATGGTCGTCGCCGTGTAGCCCCGCTCGACGAAGCAGCGGGCCGCGGCGTCGAGGACGGCCGCCCGGGTGCGCCGCGCCTGCTCCGCGCGCAGCTCCGAGCGATAGACCCTCTTGCCCCCGGTCACCAGTTGACCTTAGCATCCCACTATTCGTTAGACCGTTACTACATCGAATAGGAGGGAATCCGTGACGACCCTCGACGCCCCCGTCGGGCAGCTGCTCCTCCCCGGCCAGGCCGCCGCCCCGGACGGACCGGTCGACCTGGCGCCCATGTACCTGATGCACCGCGGCTTCCGGCGCGACCTGCACCTCTTCGCCGCCGCGACCGCCGCGACCCCGGCGGGCGACCGGCGGCGGTGGCGGCGGCTCGCCCGCCGGTTCGCCCTCTTCGCCGGGATCCTGCACAAGCACCACCACGGGGAGGACGTCGGGCTGTGGCCGCTGCTGCACGAACGCGGCGCCGACCCCGCCGTCCTGGACGCGCTCGAGGCGGAGCACGAGGGCATCGACCCGCTGCTGCGGACCTGCACCGAGGACCTGACCGCCCTGGCCGCGGGCACGGGCGACGAGTCGACGCGCGAGCGGCTGGCCGGCTGCACGGCGCGGCTGCGCGACGCCCTCTGCGCGCACCTCGCCCACGAGGAGCGCGACGGCATGGCCGAGGTGCAGAGGTACCTCACCCAGGAGGACTGGCACCGGCTCGACGTCGAGGTCTTCGCGGCCGAGTACGGGCCGCGCGACATGCCGGGCGTGATGGGCTGGGTGGCCTCCGGCCTCACCCGTGAGGAGCTGCTGCGGATGCCCACCGCCACACCGGCCCTCGTGCCGATCGCCCGGTTCTTCGCGTGGCGCTTCGACCGCAGCGACGCCCGCACGTTCGGGCCGCGGTCGTGACCACCACCCGGGACCGGCTGCTCACCACCACGCAGCGGCACGCGGCACGGGTGCACACCGCCCTGCTGCGCCGCTCCGGGGGGCGTCTCGGCAACCGCTTCCGCGGCGGCGACGTCGTCCTGCTGACCCACCGCGGCCGCAGGTCGGGGCGCACGCTGACCACGCCGCTGCTGCACGTCCGGGACGGCGAGGACCTGGTCGTCGCCGCCTCGAACGGCGGGGTGGACGCCGAGCCGCAGTGGTGGCTGAACCTGCAGGCCGATCCGCACGGCGAGGTCGAGGTGCGCGGACGGCGGTGGCCGGTGGTGGCGACGCAGGTCGACGAGGCCGACCGCGGCCGGCTGTGGCGGGCGCTGATGGACCGCTGCCCGACCTACGACGACTACCAGGCGAGGGTCAGCCGGCGGATCGCGCTGGTCCGCCTGTCCCCCGCCCGGTAGGGGCGGCTCACCCGGCGCCGAGCGCCGTCACCCCGCGCCCAGGGCCGTCACTCCGCGCCGAGCGCGTCGGCCATGCGGTGGTGCGGCACGGCCTCCTCGCCCCGGCTCTGCCGCTCCAGGGTCCGGGCCAGGGCGCGGCGGGCCCACCCGTTGGCGGGGGCCAGCTCGACCAGCCGGCGCAGGGCGTCCTCGGCGCGCTGCAGCTGGGCCGAGCCGAAGTAGCTGCGCGCCAGGAGCTCCAGCGCGGCCTCGTTGCCCGGCTCGGCCGCCACGAGCGGCTCCAGGACGCGCGCGGCCTCGACCGGCTGCCCCATGGAGAAGAACAGGTCGGCGCGCAGGTAGTCGGAGTGCAGGTCGGACTCGTAGGGCTGCGTCACGCCCGCTCAACAGCCGGAGGGGGTCGGCTCTTCCCGGGACCACGACACGCCCGGAGACCCCCGGCACGAGGAAGTCCGGAACGAGGTGCATCCGTGTGCCATCGAGTTGGGAACAACCGTTACCAGCAGTCCTCCGGCTCGAGGAGCACACCATGGCCCTGTCGCTGCACCGCCACCGGACGGCCGACCGCTCGCCGGCCCCGCCCCGTCAGCAGCAGCCCGATGCGCCGCCCGCGGCGGAGCGCAACCGCGTCTACACCGTCCAGCGGATCGGCGCCTTCGTCGTCGCCGGTGTCATCGCCGTCTTCGGCGTGCTCGGGTTCGCCAACGGGCTGGACTACTTCTCCACCGACGGCGAGCGCGTCCTCGGCCTGTCGTCGAACGGCCTGCTGTCGACCATCTCGATCGTGACGGCGGTCGTGCTGGTGTTCTCCGCGCTGCGCAGCCCGCGGACCGCCTCGACGGTCATGATCGTCATCGGCGTGCTGTTCCTGGTGTCGGCGCTGGCCAACCTGGCCGTCCTCAACACCGACCTCAACGTCCTGGCGTTCGGCATCAGCAACGTCGTCTTCTCCGTGGTCGCCGGCCTGGTGCTCCTGCTGCTCGGCGCCTACGGCCGGGTGAGCGGCAACCTGCCGCCCGACAGCCCCTACGCCCGGGACCGCGACGACGAGGTGTCCCCGGTCTCGCCCGACGAGTACCCGTCGACGCCGGCCGAGTTCGCCGCCGAGCGCGCCATGCGGGACGCCGAGGTCGCCGTCGTCCAGCACGTCGCCTCGTTCGAGCAGCGCCGCCGCGTCGCCGCGATGGCGCAGGTGACCACCCGCAAGGAGCGCCGCGAGGTGTGGATGTCGTTCGACCGGGCCCGCCGGGACGGCTGACGCCGGCCGGTCGTGGCGCCCGCGCCGTACCGTCGCGGGCGCCATGACCACTGCCCGGACCACCGCCCGATCCCGCGCCGACGCCTGCCCGGGCGCGCTGCAGACCCACCCGGCCGCCGACGGCGAGCTGGCCCGCGTCCGTGTCCCCGGGGGGCTGCTGGGCGCGACGCAGGTGCGCGTGCTCGCCGCGGCGGCCCGCGACCTCGGCGACGGCGCCCTGGAGATGACCAGCCGCGGCAACCTGCAGCTGCGCGGGCTGGCCCCGGGCGCCGCCCGGGAGCTCGGTGACCGGCTGGCCGCGGCCGGCCTGCTGCCCAGCGAGACCCACGAGCGGGTGCGCAACGTGCTGGCCAGTGCGCTCACCGGCCGCGCCGGCGGCCTCCTCGACGCCGGCCCGTGGGTGGCCGCGCTCGACGCCGGCCTGTGCGCCGACCCCGGTCTCGCGGAGCTGCCCGGCCGTTTCCTCGCCACCCTCGACGACGGCCGCGGCGACGTGTCCGGTCTCGGCGGCGACGTCGGCCTGCTCGCGCTGTCCCCGTCCTCGGTGGCGCTGCTCCTGGCGGGGGCCGACAGCGGGCTGCGCGCCCCGGTGTCGTCGGCGGTCGACCTGCTGCTGGCCGCCACCCGGGCCTTCCTCGCCGAGCGCGCGGCCCAGGGCGGCACCGCCTGGCGGCTGGCCGAGCTGGACGGCGGCCCGGCGCGGGTGCGCGACCGGCTCCCCGGCTCCCCGGTGCCCCCGGTCGCCGTCCCGGCGGCGCTCGCGGCCGGCCCGGTGGGGGCTCGATCGCAGCCCGACGGGCGGACGGCGCTGGTCGGCGTCGTCCCGCTGGGGCGCCTGTCCGCCGGGCAGGCCGACCTCCTCGCCGGGCTGGCGGGCGGGGTCCAGCTGACCCCGTGGCGCAGCGTGGTCGTGCCCGACCTGCCCGAGGACCGGGTGGACGACGCCGCCGTCGACCTGCACCGCACCGGGATCGTGTTCGACGCCGCGAGCCCGTGGACGCGGGTCACCGCCTGCGCCGGCCGGCCGGGCTGCGCGCGGTCGCTGGCCGACGTCCGGGCCGACGCCGCGGCCGCCGTCGCGGGCGGCACCGTGCCGGAGGGGATCCGCGTGCACTGGGCCGGGTGCGGGCGCCGGTGCGGCCGCCCCCGCGGGGAGGTGCTCGACGTCGTCGCGACCCCCGAGGGCTACCGCACCCAGGTGCCGATGTCGCGATGATGGCTCACTCGGGGTCGGGGTAGCGCGCGCCGGCGGGGATCTCGGTGCCCTCGTCGAGCCGCGCCCGCAGCCCGACCAGGGTGACGTCGCCCTCGCCGCCCACCGAGCTGCCCGGGCCGACGTCGACGCCGTCGTCGACCACCGAGCGGGTCACGGTCGCGCCCGCGCGCACCCGCACCCCGGGCAGCAGCACCGAGTCCAGGACCGTCGCGCCGGCCTCGACCACCACGCCCGGGGACAGCACCGAGCCGCGCACGTTGCCCGAGATGCGGGTGCCGCCGGAGAGCAGGCTGTTCTCGATCTGGCCGTCGTCGAGCACCCGGGCCGCGCTGTGCCGGCCGCCGCGGGTGTGGATCGGCCACCGCGGGTCGTCGAGGTCGATCGGCGGCTCGGGCGAGAGGAAGTCCCGGTGCGCCTCCCAGTAGGACTCCACCGTGCCCACGTCGCGCCAGTAGCCCTTGAGCGGGTACGCCCGCGCCAGGCCGTCGCGGGTCTGCGCCGGCAGCAGGTGGGTGCCGAGGTCCTCCAGCCCCTCCTCGCCCACCTCCGACCGCAGCTGCTCGAGCCGGTCGAGCGTCGGCCCGGGGTCGAAGACGAACACCTCGTTGGTGGCGGTGGTGGTGGCCGGCTCGTCGGGCTTGTACGCGTAGCCGGTGACCCGGTCGCCGTCGACCTCGACGATGCCGTAGCGGGCGGCGTCGCCGGCGTCGACCTCCGTGGTCACCATGGTCACCTCCGCCCCCGACTGCAGGTGCGCCTCGGCGACCTCCCGGTAGTCGAGCTCGTAGACGGCGTCGGAGCTGACCACCACCAGCGCGTCGGCGCCGAACCCGCGGATGAGCTCGGCCTGGCGCCACAGCGAGTTCGCCGTCCCGGTGTTCCACCCGCCCCGCTCGGTCCCCTGGAACGGCGGCAGCGTCATCAGCCCGCCGCTGGTGCGGTCGAGGTCCCACGGCCGCCCGTTGGCCAGGTGGTCGGCCAGCGAGGTCGGGTGCTGCTGGATCGACACCCACACGTCGGGGATCTGGGAGTGCTGGCAGTTGCTCAGCGGGAAGTCGACGAGCCGGTAGACCCCGGCGAAGGGGACGGCGGGCTTGGCGCGGTTCGCGGTGAGCAGCTGCAGGCGGCCGCCCGCACCACCGGCCAGGACGAGGACGAGCAGACGGGGAAGGGCCATGGCCCCCCGCTACCCCGCCGGGCCGGGCCGTAGCCTCGCGGGCGATGTACGAGTACGAGAAGGACGGCGCCGAGATCTACCGGCGGTCGTTCGCGACCATCCGGGCCGAGGCCGACCTCAGCGGCCTGCCCGACGACGTCGCCCGCGCCGTCGTGCGCATGATCCACGCCTGCGGCCAGGTCGACCTGGCCGCCGACGTCGCCTTCAGCCCCGACGTCGTCCGCCGCGCCCGCGAGGCCCTCGACGCCGGCGCGCCCGTGCTGTGCGACGCGCAGATGGTCGCCTCGGGCGTCACCCGCCGCCGCCTGCCGAAGGACAACGACGTCGTCTGCACCCTCGGCGACCCGCGCGTCCCCGCCCTGGCCGCGGAGCTCGGCACCACCCGCACCGCCGCCGCGCTGGAGCTGTGGCGCGACCGCCTCGACGGCGCCGTCGTGGCCGTCGGCAACGCCCCCACCGCGCTGTTCCACCTGCTGGAGATGGTCGCCGCCGGCGCCCCGCGCCCGGCCGCGGTCCTCGGCATCCCGGTCGGCTTCATCGGCGCCGCCGAGTCCAAGGAGGCGCTGGCCGCCTCCGACCTGGAGTTCCTCGTCGTCCGCGGACGGCGGGGCGGCAGCGCCATGACCGCCGCGGCCGTGAACGCGATCGCGAGCGACGTCGAGTGACCGGCCGCCTCTACGGCGTCGGGCTGGGGCCCGGCGACCCCGAGCTGGTCACCGTCAAGGCCGCGCGGCTGATCGCCGCCGCCGACGTCGTCGCCTTCCACGCCGCGCAGCACGGCCGCTCGGTGGCCCGCGCGCTGGCCGCCCCCTACCTGCGGGAGGGGCAGGTCGAGGAGCTGCTGGTCTACCCGGTGACCACGGAGGCCACCGACCACCCCGGCGGCTACCAGGGCGCGATCGACGAGTTCTACGAGGCCGCCGCGGCGCGGCTGGCCGCGCACCTCGACGCCGGCCGCGACGTGGTCGTGCTCGCCGAGGGCGATCCGTTCTTCTACGGCTCCTACATGCACATGCACAAGCGGCTCGCGCACCGCTACCCCACCGAGGTCGTGCCCGGGGTGACCAGCGTGAGCGGCGCCGCGGCGGTGGTGGGGCGGCCGCTGGTGGAGCGCGACGAGGTGCTCACCGTGCTGCCCGGCACCCTCCCGGCCGACGAGCTCGCCGAGTGGCTGGCCACCACCGACTCCGCGGCGGTGCTGAAGCTGGGCCGCACGTTCGGGCAGGTGCGCGAGGCGTTCGAGGCCGCCGGTGTCCTCGACCGCGCGCTCTACGTCGAGCGGGCCACCACCGACCGGCAGCGCACCCTCCCGCTGGCCGACGTCGACCCCGCGACCGTCCCCTACTTCTCCCTCGCGCTGCTGCCCAGCCCGCTGACCGGACCGGGCAACGCGCCCGTGCCCCCGGACGACGGGGCGCGCACCGGGGAGGTCGTCGTCGTGGGCCTGGGCCCCGGCGCCCGCGGCTGGACGACGCCCGAGGCCGCCGACGCACTCGCCTGCGCCGACGACCTGGTCGGCTACGGCCCCTACCTCGACCGCGTGCCGGCCAACCCGCGCCAGACCCGCCACCCCAGTGACAACCGGGTGGAGGCCGAGCGCGCCGCGCACGCCCTGGAGCTGGCCCGGTCCGGACGGCGGGTCGCGGTCGTCTCCAGCGGCGACCCCGGCGTGTTCGCGATGGCCGCGGCGGTGCTCGAGGTCGCCGGCCGCCCGGAGCACACCGGCGTGCGGGTGCGGGTGCTGCCCGGCCTGACCGCCGCGCAGGCCGTGGCCGCGCGGGTCGGCGCCCCGCTGGGCCACGACTTCGCCGTCATCAGCCTCTCCGACGTGCTCAAGCCGCTCGACGTCGTCCTCGACCGGCTGCGCGCCGCCGCCGCGGCCGACCTGGTCCTCGCCCTCTACAACCCGCGCTCGAGGGCGCGCCCGCACCAGCTCGGCGAGGCGCTGACCGCGCTGCTCGAGGTGCGCAAGCCCGGGACCGTGGTCGTCGTCGGCCGCGACGTCGGCGGGCCGGAGGAGGAGGTCCGGGTGACCACGCTCGGCGAGCTGGACCCCGAGACCGTGGACATGCGCTGCCTGGTGCTGGTCGGCTCGTCGCAGACGCGGGTGACGCCGTCGGGACAGGTCTACACACCGCGCCGCTACCCGGCGTGACGCGCCGGGGCGGGGAACAACGCCGTCCCCGCGCCGCTTGGCTCGTGTCGTGCCCGCCCTGCGTCTCTCCCGGCCCGCCGCGTTCTGGTCGGTGGCCGGACTCCTCGTGCTGGTGCTGGCCGCCTCCGGTGTCCCGTCGCCGCTCTACCGCGTCTACCAGGAGCAGTTCGGCTTCGGCGCCGGCGTCCTGACCCTCGTCTTCGGCATCTACGCGTTCGCGCTGCTGGCCGCGCTGCTGGTGGTCGGCAGCCTGTCCGACCACGTCGGGCGGCGGCCGGTGCTGGCCGGCGGGCTGCTGCTGCAGGCGGTCGCCATGGTGGTCTTCCTCGCCGCCGACGGCGTGGGCTGGCTGCTGGCCGCCCGCGTGCTGCAGGGGCTGTCCACCGGCGCGCTCACCGGGTCGCTGGGTGCCACCCTGCTCGACCTGCAGCGCCCCGGGCGGCGGCCGCTCGGCGCGCTGCTCAACAGCGTCTCCCCCGGCCTGGGCCTGTCCCTCGGCGCGGTCGGCGCCGGCGTGGCCATCGAGAGCACCGCCAGCCCGACGCCGTGGGTGTTCGGCGTGCTGACCGTCGTCTTCGTGCTGGGGACGGCGCTGGTGCTGCTCCTGCCGGAGTCCTCGCCGCGGCTGCCCGGGACGCTGGCCTCGCTGCGCCCGCGGGTCGAGGTGCCGCGGCCGCAGCGCCGGGCGTTCGCCGTCGCCGTCCCCGCGCTGGTCGCGCTGTGGGCGATGGGCGGGCTGGTGCTCTCCCTGGGCCCGTCGCTGGTGGCCGGGGTCTTCGGCATCACCGACCACCTCGTGGGCAGCCTGCTCATCCTCTGCATGCAGGGCGCCGGCGTCGTCGGGAGCCTGCTGGCCCGCGACCTGCCCCCGCGCCGGTCGATGGGCGGCGGCTGCCTCGTGTTCGCCGTCGCCGTGGCCGCCCTGCTGGTCGCGCTGGCCACCGGCTCGGCCTGGCTGTTCTTCGTGTCGGCCGCGGTGGCGGGCACCGGCTTCGGCGCGGCGTTCCTCGGCGCGGTGGCGCTGGTGACCGCCGGTGTCGCGCCGGGTCACCGCGCGGGGCTGCTGTCGAGCGTCTTCGTCGTCGGGTATCTGGCCTTCAGCGTCCCGGCCATCGTCGCCGGCATCACCTCGAACGCGGTGGGCCTGCAGCTCGTCGCGGAGGTCTACGGCGCCGTCGTCATCGTGCTCGCCGTCGGCGCGGCCGCCGGTCTGCGGCTGGCCGACCGCCGCCGTCCGGCCGCCGACCGCACGGAGGAGCCGGCGGAGCCGCTGGCCGCTTGACCGCCTGTCTCCTGGCAGGTGACCACGACCGGGCCGCCGACCTCTCCACCTCGTGCCGCAGCTGGTGTCCGCAGACGGTCGCCGGCCCAGGCTCGCTCCGCGTGACCGGGTGGTGGGTACCGACAGTCGCCGTGACCGACGACCCGTCCCGCGAGGACCACGAGCGACTGCGCGAGCAGCTGGCCGCCTCCCGGGAGGACCGCCTCGCCGACGTCCGCCTCCGGTTGCTGGGGAGGACCGAGGACCTGAACCCGGACTGACACCCTCCGACCGCTGGTCGGCGGCTCAGACGAGGGGCCGCTCGAAGGTCACCAGGACGCCCTCCACGCCGCCGGGCCCGATGCGGCCCTTCACCTCGACGGCGGTGATCGCCTTGAGCTGCCAGCCCTCGCGGGCGTGCGCGTTGAGGACCTTCTCCAGCTTGTCGCCGGACATCTTGCCGCCGATCACGCCCTCGCGGATCTCCTCGACCTTGTACTCGTAGCGCGCAGCCATCGACCGCTCCCCTCGCCGGTACGGACGGCCAGCCTGGCCGGTCGGGCACCCGGTGTCCACGCCTCCGACGTCGTCCGGGCCGCCTCCGGTCAGGACGCCGCCCGGCCCACCGCGGCGCAGTAGCGGTCGTGCTCGGCGCGCACCTCCGCCACCGGGGCCAGCACCTCCTCGTCGGCCACCTCCGCGACCCGCGCGGTGAGCCGGCGTCGGGCCGTGCGCGCCCGGCGTCTGGCGCCGGCGGCCACCAGCGGCCGGGACAGCACCGCCAGCAGCAACCCGGCGAGCAGGCCCAGCACGAGCAGCACCGTGGGCAGCGGGATGCCCTGCACGCGGGGCAGCGGGACGACGTCGTCGAGCTGCAGCAGCCCGAGGGCGACCAGGCCGATGAGCCACAGCGCCCCGGCCAGCGCCACCAGCGCGAGCAGCCACTGCAGCCCGCCGACGGCGCGCTGCCACAGCGGCGTGCGGTCCGGGCCCAGGTCGGTGCCGGCGACGGCGCGGTCGAGCCGGTCGGGCAGCCGCTCGCCGACGTCCTCGGTGGTGCGGCGCAGCTCGTCGCGCCAGGCCGGGGGCAGGCCACGGCCGGCGTCGTCGCGGGCCCGGCGCAGCGCGGCGTCCATGCCGGCCAGCTGCACCGCCCCGGCCTCAGGCAGCGAGGTGCGCGACCGCTCGTCGCCCAGGTGCAGCCGCGACAGCGGGTCGGCGCGCAGCTTGCGCGTCCACCGCAGCAGCGGCCAGCCGGTGTGCGCGGTGCCGTTGCGGCGGGCCGAGCGCTCGACGGCGGCGACGACGGCGGGCACCCCGGCGGCGTCGGCCAGCGCCCCGGTGAGCTCGTCGCGCGCGGCCCGGCCGGGTCCGCGGTCGCGGCCGAGGCCGGGCGCGCAGTGGGCGGCGAGTGCCCCGGCCGCGGCGCGGGCGTCGGCGGTGAGCCGGTCGGTGGCGGCCTTGCGCGCACCCACCCGGCGGGCCAGCTCGGCGCGCAGCTCCGGCAGCCCCAGGCCGGTGCGGGCCGCGGTGGGCAGCACCGGCGTGCCGGCCAGGCCCTCCTCGTCGAGCAGCCGGCGCAGGTCGGCCAGGCACGCCACCACCGCGGCCTCGTCGAGCCGGTCGACCTGGTTGAGCACCACCAGCAGCACGCCCGCGTGCCCGGCCAGCGGCGCGAGGTAGCGGGTGTGCACGGCGTCGTCGGCGTACTTCTGCGGGTCTAGCACCCACACCAGGACGTCGACCAGCTGCACCAGCCGGTCCACCTCCAGCCGGTTCTCCAGCCGCACGCTGTCGTGGTCGGGCAGGTCCAGCAGCACCAGCCCGTCGAGGGCCGGGTCGCCGTCGTCCACCCGGTGCCGCCGCGGGACCTCCAGCCAGTCGAGCAGCCGGTCGGCGCCGTGCTCGCCCCACACGCTGGCGTGCGCGACGCCGGTCGTCGGCCGCCGCACCCCCGGCGTGCTCACCTCGGCCCCGGACAGCGCGTTGAACAGCGTGGACTTGCCGCTGCCGGTGGCCCCGGCCAGCGCGACGACGGTCGCGTCGCCGAGCGCCTCCCGGGCGCCGGCCTTGGCCAGCAGCTGCCGGGCCGCGCCCACCTCGGGCACCTCCAGCCGCCCCTCGGCCACGCCGACCGCCTCGCGCAGCGCGGCCAGCCGGTCGGCCAGCGGCGTCTCCCGACCCCTCACGCGGCCACGCCCCGGGCCGCGGCGAGCGTGGCGACGGCGGCGCGCAGCCGGGCGGCCGCGTCCGGGGCGCCGCCGACGACGCCGAGCAGCTCGTCGAAGCGGTCCTGCTCGGCGCCCAGCAGCCGGGTGGCGCGGGCGTCGAGGTCGGCGCGGGCGCGGGCGGCCAGCGCGCGCACCGCGGCGTCGCCGAACACCGCCTCCAGCACCCGCTGGCCCACCGCGGTCGTCCCGCCGGCGATCGCCAGCTCCGCACCCGACAGCCCCGCCGTCGAGGCGAAGACGGCGACCATCACCACCGCCCCGGCACCGTTCACCCCCCAGGACAGCAGCCGCGCCCGCGACCGCCGGCTCGCGCCCTCCTCGCGGACCAGGTCCAGCACGTACCCCTGCCAGTCGCGGACCTCCTCGGCGGCGGCCGGGGCGAAGTCCGGCGAGGCCGCGCCCAGGTCCTCCTCCCGTCCGGCCACCAGCGCCCCGCCGCCGGGCAGCGAGCGCCACGCGGTGACCGTGCGCTCGGCGGCGCGGTCGGCCTCGGACCGCAGCAGCGTCTCCACGCCGGACTCCAGCGCCCCGGACAGCGAGTCCGCCGTCGACGGCCGGCCGGTGAGCGCGGCACCGATCCGGTCGCGCAGCCGCCCCACCTGGCTCTGCAGGGAGCGCATCCACTCGCCGGTGCCGACGAAGTCCTGCCAGCGGGCGAGCACCTCCCCGCGCAGCAGGCTGCCGTTGCCCACGCCCTCGGCGACGGCGGCGCGCGCGCCGCCGTAGGCGGCGTCGGCGGCGTCGGCCAGGCCGTGCGCGGCCGCGGCCTGCTCGTCGACCCCGTCGGCCACCGCGGCGACCCGCCCGTCGAGGCTCTCCAGCGCCCCGGCCAGCGTCTGGCGCACCACGGCGGCGCGCTGCTCCTGGTCGGCCGCCAGACCCCGCAGCCAGTCGCGCAGCGGCGCGACCTGGTCCTCGGGCAGGAAGCCGTCGGCCAGCGGCCGCTCCTCGACGACGAACAGCCGCGCGCCGCCCAGCCCGCCGCGCTGCAGCATCGAGGCGAGGTCGGCGGCGACCTCCGTCACCGCCTCCGGCGGCGTCCGGTCCAGCACGACGGCCAGCGCGGTGCCCCGCTCCTGCGCCGTCCGCAGCAGGTCCCACGGGACCGCGTCGGCGTAGCGCGCCGCCGTCGTCACGAACACCCACAGGTCGGCGGCCGACAGCAGCTGCCCGGCGAGGTCGCGGTTGGCCTCCACCACCGAGTCGACGTCGGGGGCGTCGATGAGCGCCAGCCCCGGCGGCAGCGCCTCGCTGGGCACCAGCCGCAGCCCGCCGGTGACGTCGCGGGCGCTCTCGCCGCCGCCGGTGGTGCGCGGCAGGCCGGGGAGCACGCGGTCGCCGGAGAACGCGGCGAGGTCGACCGGCGAGCAGACCAGCACCGGCGCGCGGGTGGTCGGCCGCAGCACACCGGGCGCGGTCACCCGGGCACCCAGCACGCTGTTGACCAGCGTGGACTTGCCGGCGCCGGTCGAGCCGCCGACCACCGCCAGCAGCGGGGCGTCGAGGTCGCGCAGCCGCGGCAGCAGGTAGTCGTCGACCTGGTCGACGACGGCCCGCGCGGTGCGGGCGGTCGCCTCGCGGCCGGGGGTGGCCAGGCCGAGCGGGGCGTGCGCGACCGCGTCGCGGAGCTCCTGCAGCGCGTCGGTCAGCGGAACGGGTCCGGTCACCCCCGGTAGGTAGCCCGCGGCGGCCCCCGCTACCCGTTGTCCCCGGTGGGCGGCCCGTCCGGGTGAGGCGGACCGGCCGCCCTCGGGAACCGGTCGTGCACGACCTATGCACCGGCGTGCGCACCGTGAGCCCACCGGCGACGACCGGCCCGACGTCCTGGGCCGCGGAGCTCGACCGCCTCCTCGCGCGTCCCGAGACGCTGCGGCTGGTGTTCCAGCCGATCGTCGACGTCGCCCGCGGGGTGGTCGCCGGCTACGAGACCCTCGCCCGCTTCACCGACGCCGACGGCGGCCCGAGCGCGGCCACCCCCGACCGCTGGTTCGCCGCCGCCGACGCCGCCGGGATCGGCGCCCGCGTCGAGGCGCTGGTCATCGAGCGCTGCCTGCGGCTGCGCGAGAGCCTGCCGCCCGACTGCTTCCTGACCGTCAACGTCAGCCCCCACCTGCTCCCCGAGCCCGAGCTCGCCGAGCTGCTGCTGGGTGCCGGCGACCTCGCCCCCCTCGTGCTGGAGCTCACCGAGCACCAGGACGTCGCCGACGTGCGCCCGCTGCTGGACCTGCGCGACCGGCTGCTCGACCGTGGCGCCCTGGTCGCCGTCGACGACGCGGGGTCGGGCTACTCCGGCCTGCAGCAGCTGACCGCCGTCCGGCCGCAGATGATCAAGCTCGACCGCGCGCTGGTCGCGGGCGCCGACACCGACGAGGTCAAGCTCGCCCTCGCCAGCTGCTCGGCGAGTTCGGCGGCGACTGACCGACCCCCCACGCACACCCCGGAGGTCCCCCGATGCAGAGCTTCTCCTGCGGCGACGTCGTCCCCGGCTGCGGCCGCACGTTCACCGCCCCCGACGAGGGCGGCATCCTCGCCCAGGTGGCGGCCCACGCCGCGGCCGACCACGGCCTGACCGAGGTCCCGCCCGCCCTGGTGGCGCAGGTCCGCTCCCGGATCACCGCCGCCTGACCGGCGGGGTCACCCCGGGACGGCGTCGGGGTCACCCCAGGACGGCGTCGAGGAACTCCCCGACCCGGCCGCGCAGCTCCGCGACCCGCTCCTCGCCCACGAGGAGCGGGTCGCGGTCGTGCAGCCACGGCGGGATCTCGGTGCGGGCGCGGGCGGCGCAGCCGAGGTCGGCGCACACGTAGGTCCCCACCGTGTTGCCGTTGCGCCCGGCCTCACCGGCCCGCCGCGCGGTGAACAGCGAGACCGCGTCGCCGGACTGCGTGGACCGGCACAGCAGGCACATCACGCTGCGGCGGGCCGACATCCGCGACTCCGCGGCGCGCAGCGCGATGCCGACCGGCCGCCCCTCCCGCTGCACCACGAGGTAGCCGCGCAGCGGCGCCTTCGCGTCGCGCCAGCCGAGCACCTCCAGCTCGTCCCACGGCAGGTCGGCCAGGTCGCGCGGCAGGGTGGCGGCGTTCGCCTCGCCCTTCGAGCAGTTGACGAAGGAGCGCCGCACCTGGGTCTCGGTCATCGGTTCCACGAGGCGCCATCCTGCGATCCGGCACCGGTGGGTCTCAACCGGTTTCCCGCACCCAGCGCAGCGCCTCCTCGACGGTGCCCACCACGGCGACGCCCGCCGGCAGCGGCGGCCGGCGCACCAGGACGACGGGCAGCCCGAGCTGCCGGGCAGCGGTGAGCTTGGCCTCGGTCAGGTGCCCGCCGGAGTCCTTGGCGACGACGACGTCGACGCCGTGCTCCCGCATCAGCGCCACCTCCTCCGCCACCGTGAACGGGCCCCGGGCCAGCAGCAGCGTCGCCCCGGCCGGCAGCGGCTCGTCGGGCGGGTCGACCGCGCGCACCAGCACCCGCCCGGGCAGCGCGGCGAAGGCGCCGACGCCCTGCCGGCCGGTGGTGAGGAAGACCGTGCCCCGCCCGTGCACCGCCCCGGCCGCCGCGGCCAGCGAGTCCACGTACCGCCAGTCGTCCCCGGGTCCCGGGGTCCAGCCGGGACGCTGCACCCGCAGCAGCGGCGTGCCGTGCCGGGCGGCGGCCGCGGCCGCGTTGGCGGTGATCCGGGCGGCGAAGGGGTGGGTGGCGTCGACCACGGCGGCCGGCCGGTGGGTGGCCAGCCAGTCGGCCAGCCCGTCGGCGCCGCCGAAGCCGCCGACCCGCACCCGGCCCTCGGGCAGCAGCGGGTCGGCCACCCGCCCGGCGAGGCTGGAGAGCACGTCGACGCCCTCGGCCACCAGCGCCGCGGCCAGCCGACGCGCCTCGCCGGTGCCGCCGAGCACCAGGACCTGCCCGCTCACGGCGCCTCCCCTCCGCTCCCGCCGGGCGCTGCGCTCCTCGCTCGTTCCTCGCTGCGGTGCTCACGCCCCTGTCCGCTCAGGACCCGCCCCCCGGGGATCATGGGCCCGTGGGCAGGGACGGCGCCTCCGGGCTGCGGCACGGCTGGACCACCGGCGCGTGCGCGACGGCGGCGGCCACCGCGGCCTACACCGCGCTGCTCACCGGCGAGTTCCCCGACCCGGTGACCATCCACCTGCCGAACGACCGGCACCCGTCCTTCGCCCTGGCCACGGAGTCGCTCGAGCCCGGCGCGGCCCGGGCGGCGGTGGTCAAGGACGCCGGCGACGACCCCGACGTCACCCATGGCGCCCTGGTGGGTGTGCGGGTGACCCACGGCGAGCCGGGCAGCGGCGTCGTCTTCCGGGCGGGTGAGGGCGTGGGCACGGTGACCAAGCCGGGCCTGCCCCTGGCGGTGGGCGAGCCGGCGATCAACCCGATGCCGCGGCAGTTCGTGCGCGAGCACGTGGCCATGGTGGCGCACCGGCACGGCGGCAGCGGCGACGTCGTCGTCGAGGTGTCCATCGGGAACGGGGCGGAGCTGGCGCGCCGGACGTGGAACCCGCGGCTGGGCATCGTCGGCGGGCTGTCGGTGCTGGGCACCACCGGCGTCGTCGTGCCCTACTCCTGCTCGTCGTGGATCGACTCGATCCGCCGCGGCATCGACGTCGCCCGCGCGGCCGGGCGCACCCACGTCGCCGGGTGCACCGGCTCGACCAGCGAGCGCACGGTGCAGGAGCTGCACGGGCTGCCCGAGGACGCGCTGCTGGACATGGGCGACTTCGCCGGCGCGGTGCTCAAGTACCTGCGCCGTCACCCGGTGCCGCGGCTGACCGTCGCCGGGGGCATCGGCAAGCTGGCCAAGCTCGCCGACGGCCACCTCGACCTGCACTCGGGCCGCTCGCAGGTGTCCTTCGACTCCCTCGCCGCCCGGGTGGCCTCCGCGGGCGGCTCGCGCGAGCTGGTCGAGGGCGTGCGCGGCGCGAACACCGCGCTCGACGCGCTGCGGCAGTGCCAGGCGGCCGGGCTGCCGCTGGGCGACCTGGTGGCCGCCGGCGCGCGCGAGACGGCGCTGGGCGTGCTCCGCGGCGCCCCGGTGGCCGTCGACGTCGTGGTGGTCGACCGCGCCGGCGCGATCGTGGGTCAGGCCTGACGGCACCTCGTCGTCGAGTAGAGGTGGCTGTCGGGGAACTGCTCCGCGGTGAGCACCGGGCCCACGACCACGACCGCCGTCCGCGACACGCCGGCGGCCTGGACCTGCCCGGCGATGTCGGCGAGCGTGCCGCGCAGCACCAGCTCGTCGTCGCGGCTGGCCCGGGCGACGACGGCGACCGGGCCGTCGTCGCCGTAGTGCGCGGCCAGCTGGGGCGCGAGCTCGGCGATCCGCTGCACGGCCAGGTGCAGCACCAGCGTGGCGCCGGTGGCGGCGTAGGCGGTCAGCTCCTCCCCCGGCGGCATCGGCGTGGACCGCGCGCTGGTGCGGGTGAGCACCACGGTCTGGCCGACGCCGGGCACGGTGAGCTCCCGCTTGAGTGACGCGGCCGCGGCGGCGAACGCGGGCACCCCCGGGACGACGTCGTAGGGCACGCCGGCGGCGTCGAGCCGGCGCATCTGCTCGGCCATCGCGCTGTACACCGACGGGTCGCCGGAGTGCAGCCGGGCGACGTCGAGGCCGGCCGCGTGCGCGGTGACGAGCTCGGCGGTGATGGCGTCGAGGTCGAGGTCGGCGGTGTCGACCAGCCGCGCGCCGGGCGGGGCGGTGGCGAGCAGTTCGCGGGGCACCAGCGCGCCGGCGTAGAGGCAGACCGGGGCGGTGGCGATGATCCGCGCCGCGCGCAGCGTGACCAGGTCGGCGGCGCCCGGGCCGGCGCCGATGAAGTGCACGGTCACGGGCGGACCTCCCCGTGCACGTCCGCGGAGGTGCCCCGTGCACGTCCGCGGACGTGCACGCCACTCGACCGGGCACTTCCGCGGACGTGCACGCTCACCACCGGGTCACCGACCAGATGGTCACGGGCATCGCGGGCTTCCAGCCGGTGAACGACCCGACCGGCTCGGCGCGCTGCACCTCCACCCGCACCAGGTCACCGCCCACCTGCGCGTGCCACCGGGCCAGCACCGCCTCGCTCTCCACCGTGACGGCGTTGGCCACCATGCGGCCACCGGGGGGCAGCGCGTCCCAGCACGACTCCACCAGCAGCGGCGTGGTCAGCCCGCCGCCGATGAACACCGCGTCGGGCGCGCCCAGGCGCGCGAGCACCTCCGGCGCGTGGCCGTGCACCACCCGCAGGTAGGGCACCCCGAGCCGGGCGGCGTTGCGGGCGATCCGCCCGGCGCGCTCGGCGGAGGCCTCGACGGCGACCGCGCGGCAGGTGGGGTGGGCGCGCATCCACTCGATCCCGATCGACCCCGACCCGGCGCCGACGTCCCACAGCAGCTGCCCGGGGACCGCCGCGAGCCGGGAGAGGGTGACCGCGCGGACCTCCGACCTCGTCAGCTGCCCGTCGGACTCGTAGGCGCCGTCGGGCAGGCCGGGGGTGGTGGGCAGGGGCATCGTGCCGCGGTCGGCGCGGCACTCGACGGCGGTGACCACCAGCGCCGGCGCCGGCTGCGACCACGTGGCCGCGGTGCCGGTGCGCACCTCCTCGTCCGGGCCGCCCAGCCCGCCGAGCACCGTGACGAGGCTCTGCCCGTAGCCGCGGGCGGACAGCAGCGCCGCGACCTGGGCCGGGGTCTCACCGTCCGAGCCGAGCACCAGCAGCCGCCGGCCGGGCTGCACGTGCGGGTGCAGCAGCTCGATCGGCCGGCCGACCAGGGTGACCACCTCGGTCTCCTCCACCGCCCAGCCCAGCCGGGCGCAGGCCAGCGACACCGACGACGGCGCCGGCAGCACCCGCACCCGCTCGGCGCCCAGCAGCCGGGTGAGCGTGGTGCCGATGCCCGACAGCATCGGGTCACCGCTGGCCAGCACCACCACCGCCCGGCCGGCGTGCTCGTCGACCAGGCCGGGCAGCGCCTCGGTGAGCGGCGAGGGCCAGGGGACGCGCTCGGCGGTCACCTCCGGCGGCACCAGGTCCAGCTGGCGGGCGCTGCCGAGCAGCACGTCGGCGCGCTCGACCTCGGCGCGGGAGGTGGGCGCCAGCCCGTCCCACCCGTCGGCGCCGATGCCGACGACGACCACCGGTGCGACGGGGGCCGCGACCGTCTCGCTCACGCCGGCAGCTCCCCCTCGGGGCCGGCGGCCTCGGCCAGCAGCCGCTCCCGCAGGTCCTCGGGCAGCCGGTCGACGTAGACGACGCCGTCGAGGTGGTCGACCTCGTGCTGCAGGCACCGGGCCGCCATGCCGGTCGCCTCGATCGTCACCGGCCTGCCCGCGACGTCCACGCCGTCGACCCGGGCGCGGAAGGCGCGGGCGAGGTCGGCGTAGGGGCCGGGCACCGACAGGCAGCCCTCCTCGGTGACCTCCTCCGCGGGCTCGCCGTCGGCCGGCCCGGGGAGGGTCAGCGACGGGTTGACGACGTAGCCGACGACGTCCTCGCCGTCGGCGTCGGGGCAGTCGATGACGAACACCCGCGCGTCGACGCCGATCTGGTTGGCCGCCAGGCCCACGCCGTCGGCCTCGCGCATCGAGGCGAACATGTCGAGCACGAGCCGGCGCAGCCGCTCGTCGAACTCGGTGACCGGGGCGGTCGGTCGGTGCAGCACCTCGTTGCTGCCGTAGGTGACGATCGGCCGGGCGACGCCGTCGTAACGGCCGGGCAGGCGCATGGCCGCGATCCTAGGAACCGTCCTCGGCAGGATGGCCGGCGTGCTGCTCCGCCGGGATGCCCCCGCCGCCCTCGGCCTGGCCCTCGGCGCGGCCGCCGACCTGCTGCTCGCCGACCCCGCGCGCCGGCACCCGGTGGCCGGCTTCGGCACCCTCGCCGCCGCGCTGGAGCGGCGGGCCTGGCGGGACTCCCGCGCGGCGGGTGCCGGGTACGCGACGGTCCTGGTCGCCGGCGCCGCGGGGCTGGGGACGGCGGTGGACCGGGTCACCCGCCGGCGGCCCGCGGCGCGCACGGCCGCGGTCGCCGTCGCCACGTGGGCGGTGCTCGGCGGCACCTCGCTGGGCCGCGCGGCGACGGCGATGTCCGGGGTGCTGGCGGCCGGGGACCTGCCCGCCGCCCGCGCGCTGCTGCCCACGCTGGCCGGGCGCGACCCCTCGGCCCTCGACGGCGGGGAGCTGGCCCGGGCCACGGTCGAGTCGGTGGCCGAGAACACCTCCGACGCCGCCGTGGCACCGCTGGTGTGGGGTGCGCTGGCCGGCCTGCCGGGGTTGCTCGGGTACCGCGCGGTCAACACCCTCGACGCGATGGTGGGCCACCGCTCGCCGCGGTACGCCCGCTTCGGCTGGGCCGCCGCCCGCGCCGACGACGTCGCGAACTGGCTGCCCGCCCGGCTCACCGCCGCGCTCACCGTCGCCCTGGCCCCGCTGGCCGGCGGCTCCCCGCGCGGCGCGCTGCGGGTCTGGCGGCGCGACGGGGCCGCCCACCCCAGCCCCAACGCCGGCCGCTGCGAGGCCGCGGCGGCCGGCGCGCTGGGGCTGCGGCTGGGCGGCCGCAACGTCTACGGCAGCAGGGTGGAGGACCGGCCGGTGCTCGGCGACGGCCGGGCACCCGACGGCAGCGACGTCGCCCGGGCGGTGCGCCTGTCGCGGGCGGTGTGGCTGGCCGCGGCGCTCCTCGCCGCCGCCAGCCGGGCACCCCGGCGCGGCTGAGGACGGGTCAGCGGCCCGCGGCCGTGGAGGGCACCGCGCGGCGCCGGGTGGACGGGGAAGCCGGCGGGGTCGGCGTGCGGGCGGCTGGCCGGCGGGTCGGCCGGACCGCGGCCCCCGCGGACGGCGACGACCAGGGTGGCCACCGCCAGGCCGCCGAGGCCGAGCAGGAAGAGCAGGACGAGGACTGCACCAGTGGTCATGGCGGAGACAGTGGCACCATCGACCCTGGACGGAAGCAGTCCAATCCGGCATGGTGGCCCGCATGCCACCGGGAGTCGATCGGTCCACCGCGGCGGAACTGGCGGCCCTGGTCGGGCCACCGGGTGAGTCGCCCGGTCCCCGGTACGCCACCCTGGCCCGCCGGATCGGTGAGCTGGTCGCGCTCGGGCAGCTCGCGCCGGGCACCCGGCTGCCCGCCGAGCGGGACCTCGCCGCGGCGCTGGCGGTCAGCCGGGTCACCGTCGCCTCCGCCTACCGGCTGCTGCGGGAGGAGGGCCGCGCCAGCACCCGGCACGGCGCCGGCACCGTGCTCGAGGCGCCGCCGGCCGAGGCGGTGTGGACCGCACCCACCGCCGACCCCGGGGTCCTCGACCTCGCCCACGCCTCGCCGGAGGCCGCCCCCCAGCTGCTGCCGGCCTACCAGCAGGCTCTGGCGCGGCTGCCGGCGCTGGCCGGCGGCCACGGCTACGCGCCCGGCGGGCTGCCGGAGCTGCGCGCCGCGATCGCCGACCGCTACACCGCACGCGGCCTGCCCACCGACCCCGAGCAGGTGGTGGTCTCCGCCGGCACCGGCGACGCGACGGCGACGGTGGTCGAGACGCTGCTGCAGCCCGGCGACCGGGTGCTGGTCGAGCACCCCACCTACCCCGGCGCCCTCGGCATGGTGACCGCGGCCGGCGGGCGGTGCGTGCCGGTGACCGTCGACCCCGCGGACCCGGACGCGGTCGTGGGCGCCGCGCACCTCGCCGTCCGGCAGAGCAGCCCGCGGCTGGCCTTCCTCATGCCCGACTTCTCCAACCCCTCCGGGGCGCGGCTGTCGGCGGCCGGCCGGCGGCGGCTGGCCGCGACGCTGTGGCAGCAGGGCGTGCTGACGATCGTCGACGAGGTGACCGCGGAGCTGTGGCTCGACGGCCAGGGGCCGCTGCCCCCTTACGCCGCCGGCCTGCCCGACGCCGCCACGGTCACCGTCGGCGGGCTGTCCAAGGCGGTGTGGGGCGGCCTGCGGATCGGCTGGCTGCGCACCGACGCGGCGCTGGCCGCCTCCCTGGGCGCCGTCCTGGGCCGCCGGCAGCTGTCGGTCGGGCCGCTCGACCAGCTCGCCGCCGCCACGCTGGTCCGCGACCTCGACACCGTGCTCGCCGGCCGCCGCACGCTGCTGCGGGAACGCCGGGAGGTGCTGGCCGCCGAGGTGGCCGCGCGGCTGCCCCACTGGCACGTGCCCCGGCCCGGCGGCGGGCTGTCGTCGTGGTGCGCGCTGCCCACCGGGACGAGTTCCGCGGCCCTGGTCGCCGCCGCCGCCCCGCTGGGCCTGCTGCTGGCCGAGGGTCGCGTCTTCGGCACCGGCACGGTCTTCGACGACCACCTCCGGCTGCCCTTCACCCTGCCGCCGGACCGGCTGCGGTCGGCGGTGACCACGCTGGCCTCGGTGGACGCCGCACTGCGCAGCGGACCGGTTGCGCGCCATCCGGCGCGCTCCGTCACGGTGGTGTGACACGAACCGGACCCGACCGTCCGCGGGGCGTGCGCGCGCCCGTGCGGGCGGCTACCGTCAGGTCCATCTCGAGCGGCCGGCCCCGCCGGCTCCCGCGAAAGGTCGAAAAACCGGCTGAGCGGCGCTCTCCCGGGCACTGCCCGGTGCGCTCCCGGAGCACGCGATGACCTCCACCCAGTCCCCCCTCCGGTCCCGACACCACGGCGCCGCCGGGCACGCGGTCACCGCACCGCCCCCGCGTCCTCCGGCGCCCACGCCGCTGTCGGCCCGGCGCACCCGCGTGGCCGGCCGCTGGCGGTACGACCGCTCCACCGGTGAGTGGTGGTGGTCGGAGGAGATGAGCGCCCTGCTCGGTCCGGCCACCGACGGCGCCGGCCCCTGCACCGAGGCGCTGGTCGCCGCCCAGCACCCCGACGACCGGCCGCGGACCATCGAGGCGCTGTCGGCAGCGCTCACCGTGGCGCAGGCGTTCTGCCTGGAGGTCCGGGTCCGCGCCGACGCCGGCGGGCACCGCGCCGTGGTGCTGGTCGGCGAGCCCCGGCTCGACGAGGAGGGCCGGGTGGCCGCCGTCGAGGGCCTGGCGCTGGAGAGCCCGCAGCCGGCCGCGGTCGAGGACCGGGTGCGGGCCCTGGAGGCCGAGGTCGCGCAGATGCGGACCGCCATGGCCAGCCGGGCCCCGATCGAGCAGGCCAAGGGCGTGCTCATGCTGCTGACCGGGTGCGGTGACCAGGTGGCCTTCGACCTGCTGGCGCACATCTCCAGCCACACCCACCGCAAGGTCCGCGAGGTCGCCCTCGACCTGGTGGCCTCGGCCTCGGGCCAGCGGCCGCTGTCGGCGGAGGTGCGGGAGATCCTGCGCGACGCCTGCCCGCCCGGCGGCGCCGGGCACTGAGCCGGCCCCTCCCCTGCCGCCGTCCTCCTCCCGGCGGCAGGGGAGGATGCCCCGGGGGATCCGGCCGGCGGTGCCGGGACCGAGGGAGGAGGGCGGGTGTTCTACCTCGTCGCACGGTTCCTGCTGCGGCCGCTGCTGGTCCTGGTGTTCCGGGCGCGGGTGCGCGGACGGGAGAACGTGCCGGCCACCGGCGCCTTCATCATCGCGAGCAACCACCTGTCGTTCGTCGACAGCATCGTGATCCCGCTGGCCGCCCCGCGCCGGGTGCACTACCTGGCCAAGGCCGAGTACTTCACCGGCTCCGGCGTCGGCGGGTGGCTCACCCGCACGCTGTTCACCGCGCTGGGCGCGATGCCGGTGGAGCGGGAGACCTCCCGGGCCGCGCAGGGAGCCCTCGACACCGCGCTGGGCGTGCTGCGGCGGGGGGAGGGCTTCGGCATCTACCCCGAGGGCACCCGCTCCCGCGACGGCCGGCTGGCCCGGGGCAAGACCGGCGTCGCCTGGCTGGCGCTCACCGCCGACTGCCCGGTGGTGCCGGTCGCCGTCGCCGGGACCGACCGGGTGCAGCCGGTCGACTCCCGCTGGCCGCGCCCCCACCGGGTGTCGGTCACCTTCGGGGCGCCGCTGACCTTCCCCGAGTACCGCGGCCAGGCCGCGAAGGGCCGCCCGCGCCGCGACGTCACCGACCGGATCATGGAGGCGATTGCCGAGCTGTCGGGGCAGGAGAAGGCCGGGTGGGGGCAGCAGCCCGCGCCCAGCGCGCCACCCGCCGCCCCGTGAGCGGCGCCCTCCTCGTCGCCGGCACCACCTCCGACGCCGGCAAGTCCGTCGTCACCGCCGGCATCTGCCGCTGGCTGGCCCGCCAGGGCGTGCGGGTGGCGCCGTTCAAGGCACAGAACATGAGCAACAACTCGATGGTCACCGCCGACGGCGCCGAGATCGGCCGGGCGCAGGTCATGCAGGCCGCGGCCGCCGGCGTGGAGCCCGAGGCGGCGATGAACCCGGTGCTGCTCAAGCCCGGCGGCGACGACGCCAGCCAGGTCGTCGTCCTCGGCCGGCCGGTGGCCGAGGTGACGGCGCTGTCCTACCGGCCGATGAAGGCCGCGCTGCTGGAGCAGGTCCTGGCCAGCCTGGCCGAGCTGCGGTCGCGGTTCGACGTCGTCGTCTGCGAGGGCGCCGGCTCCCCCACCGAGATCAACCTGCGCGCCGACGACATCGCCAACATGGGCCTGGCCACCGCGGCGCGGCTGCCGGTGGTCGTCGTCGGCGACATCGACCGCGGCGGGGTGTTCCCCGCGCTCTACGGCACGGTCGCGCTCATGCCGCCGGCCGACCAGCGGCTGGTGGCCGGGTTCGTGGTCAACAAGTTCCGCGGCGACGTCCGGCTGCTGCGGCCCGGCCTCGACCGGCTCACCGCGCTCACCGGCCGGCCCACGCTCGGCGTGCTGCCCTGGCTGCCCGGTGCCGCGGTCGACGTCGAGGACTCCCTCGGCATCCCCACCGGCGCCTCCTCGGCCGGGCCGCCGCACGGCGAGGACGTGCTGCGGGTGGCCGTGGCCCGGCTGCCCCGGCTGTCCAACGCCACCGACCTCGACGCGCTGGCCGCCGAGCCCGGCGTGCTCGTCCGGTTCGTCACCCGCCCCGAGGAGGCCGCCGACGCCGACCTCGTGGTGCTGCCGGGCACCCGCTCGACCGTGGCCGACCTGGCGTGGCTGCGCTCGAGCGGCCTGGCCGACGCGGTGCTCCGACGCGCGGCCGAGGGCCGGCCGGTGCTCGGCATCTGCGGCGGGCACCAGATGCTCGCCGGCACCATCACCGACGACGTCGAGTCGCGGGCCGGCGCCGTCGCCGGGCTGGGGCTGCTGCCGGCCGAGGTGCGGTTCGCGCGGGAGAAGACGCTCGGCCGACCGTCCGGGCGGGCCCTGGGCCACCCGGTGCGCGGCTACGAGATCCACCACGGCGTGGTCACCTACACCGGCGGGGCCGAGCCGTTCCTCGACGGCGGCCGGGTCGGGTCGGTGTGGGGCACCACCTGGCACGGGGCGCTGGAGAACGACGGCTTCCGGCGGGCGTTCCTCACCGAGGTGGCGCGCGCGACCGGCCGGCGGTTCACCCCGGCGCCCGGCACCTCCTTCGCCGCCGTCCGGGAGCGGCGCCTGGACGCCCTCGGCGACCTCGTGGCCGACCACGCCGACACCGACGCGCTGTGGCGGCTGGTCGAGGAGGGCCCGCCGGCGGACCTGCCGCTGCTGCCGCCCGGGGACGCGCTCAGCCCGCGGTGAGCCGCTCCCGGACGTCGTCGGGCCAGGGCACCGGGGCGCCGCCGGCCGTGCCGACGTAGGTGGTGTGCACCACGCAGCACACCCGCTCGCCCACCCGGACGGTGAAGCGCACGGTCACGCTGGTGCGGCCCACCCGCTCGGTCTCGGCCTCGACGGCGACCGTGTCCCCGTAGCGGGCCGGCGACGACCACTCCAGCGTGCTGGCCTTGACCACCGGGTCGGCGCGGGCGGCGATCTCCTGCCACGGCAGGCCGAGCGAGGCCCACCACAGGGCGCTGGCCTCGTCGGCCCACACCAGGTAGTGCGCGTTGAAGACCACGCCCTGCTGGTCGCACTCGACGAAGCGGACCGGGGCGCTCCACGTCACGGACACGGCCGGCCACGCTAGCGGGGTTACGGTGCTGCGCATGCACGACGACGGCACCGACCCGGTCCTCGCGGGGTACCGCCCGCCCTCGCAGCTGGTGCTGGACAAGGAGATCGACCACCTCGACGTCCACTGCCGCGCGTTCATCGGGCTCTCGCCGTTCCTCACGATGTCGACCGCGGACGCCGACGGCTGGCCGGAGGTCTCCCCGCGCGGCGGGGACCCGGGCTTCGTGCGGGTCCTCGACGAGCACCGGCTGGTGCTGCCCGACCGGCAGGGCAACAACCGGCTCGACAGCCTGCGCCGGATCGCGGCCAACCCGCGGCTGGCGCTGCTGTTCTTCGTGCCGGGCGTGGAGGAGACGCTCAAGGTCTTCGGCACCGGGGAGCTGGCCCCCGCCGACGCCCTCGACGTCGACCTCACCGAGTTCGGCAGGCCGCCGCGCTCGCTGCTGGTCGTCACCGTGCAGCGCGCCTACCTGCAGTGCGCCAAGGCGGTCATGCGCTCGGGACTGTGGGACCCGGCGGCGCGGGTCGACCGCGGCGCGTTGCCGCCCTTCGGCGTCATGATCCGCGACCACTGCAAGCTGGAGACGCCGCTGCCCGACGACGCCACGATCCGCGCGGAGCTCGCCCTGGAGCTCTGAGCTGCGATCGCTGTCGGTGCCTCCTGCCACCCTGCGCCCATGGCGAGCGAGCTGCAGGTGACGATCGACGCGACCGACCCGCACGTGCAGGCCGACTGGTGGGCCGAGGCGCTGGGCTGGCAGGTGGAACCGCAGGACGAGGCGCTCATCCGGCGCATGGTGGCGGCCGGGCACGCCACCGAGGCCGACACCACCACGCACCGCGGCCGGCTGGTGTGGGCCGTGGGCGCGGCCATCACCTCCCCCGACCCCGGCCGCCCGCGGGTGCTGTTCCAGCGGGTCCCCGAGGCCAAGACGGTCAAGAACCGCGTGCACCTCGACGTGCACGTGGGCGCCGAGCGGCGGGAGGCGGAGGTGGCCCGGCTGCTCGGCATGGGCGCCACCGAGCTCTGGCGGGAGTCGCAGGGGCCCTACGTGTGGGCCACGCTCGCCGACCGGGAGGGCAACGAGTTCTGCGTCGCCTGAGCTGCGGTCGCCGGGGACCCCTACGAGACCGGCAGGTCGCGGGCGAGCCGCCGGGAGACGACCGTCCGCTCGGCGATGCGGCGGGTGCGCCGGCGGCGGGGCCCGCGGCCGGCGCCGAGGTACCTCGCGTCCTCGACCAGCTGGAAGGCGGCGAGCACGCTGGCACGGGGTTCGCGCGCCAGCGGGACGGTGGCCACGACGGGCTGGGCCGAGGTCATGGGGAGCCCCCCTCTCCCGGGGAGCGGTCTGCTGCGCGCCCCGTGACGCAATGGTGCCCAGCTACGACGCTCCGGAACCAGAACCGGGGCGAATTGGTACCGGTGTGACGAACGAGACGGCTGTGACGGCGCCCCGCCCGGTGCATCCGTACGGTGCGGCCATGAGCCGACCGCGCCGTCTGGTGGACGCCGTCCTCTCCCTCGTGCGGGCCGCCGCGGCACCGGCCGGCCCGCGGCGCGCCCCCCGCCGGGCGCCCGGCGCCGCACGGCGGGGAGCGGCCGGCGCGGGCCCGGACGTCGACACGGAGTACCGCCCCCGGGCCGACGGCCGGCCCGATCCCGGCGAGGTGGTGTGGGCCTGGGTGCCCTACGACGAGGGCGACGGCCGGGGCAAGGACCGCCCGGTCCTGGTCGTCGGCCGGCGCGGGCCCGACCTGGTCGGGCTCGTGCTGACCAGCAAGGACCACGACCGCGACGCCGCCGACGAGGCCCGGCAGGGCCGCACCTGGATGGACGTCGGCAGCGGCGGGTGGGACCGGCAGGGCCGGCCCAGCGAGGTGCGGCTGGACCGGCTGCTCGTGCTCGACCCCGGGGAGGTGCGGCGCGAGGGCGCGGCGCTGGACCGGGCGGTGTTCGACCGGGTGGTGGCCGCCGCCCGCCGGCTGCAGGGCTGGTGACGGGTCAGGCGCCCGCGGTGCGGTCGCGGCGCGGCTGGGGGCCGGCCGGGCGGAGGTGGTAGACGCCGGCCTGGCCGGGCAGCGGGTGCAGGTCGTAGCGGGAGACGACCTTCGGCCCGTCGTGCAGGTGCACGTGCGTGACCGTGGGCAGCGGGTCCCCGTGGCGTGCGGCCCGGATCTCCACCCGCCCGTCGAGCGGCCCGCCCACGAACAGCAGCACGGCGTCCTCCGCCGTCGCCGCGGCGTCGCCGGGCAGCTCGGTGGTGTCGACGTCGGACAGGTCGGTCTCCCCCCTCGGCGCGGTCACCCGGTCGAGGGTAGGCGCCTCCTGCCCGGCGTCATCCCGGGCGGCGGCGCAGCCGCCGGGCCACCAGCGGCGCGGCGAGCAGCATCACGAACAGCCGCAGCACCTGGACGGCGAGGACGAACGTGGTGTCGGCTCCGCTGCCGGTGGCCGTGGCCAGGACGGCGTAGAGGCCACCGGGCGTCGTCGCGAGGTAGCCGTCGAGGCGGCTGACGCCGGTGGCCGCGGACAGCACCAGGCCCAGGCCCGCGCAGGCGGCGACCAACCCGACGATGATCGCCAGGGCCAGCGGCAGCGCCCGGCCGACGGTGCGCAGGCTCGCCACGGTGAACCGCACGCCGACCGCCAGGCCGATGAGCAGGAAGGCCGCCGCCTCGACCGCCGCCGGCACCTCCGCGCCGCGGGAGGCGCCGGAGAGGTCGGCCGCGGCGGACACCAGCAGCGGGCCGAGCAGGGCCGGCACCGGCAGCCGCACCAGCCGGGCGAGCAGGACGCCGGCCAGCGCGCAGGCCACCGTGAACAGCAGGCCGGCCGGTGCCCCGGGCCCCGGCGGCCCCGCCGGGACGACGGCGGCGCCCGGGTCGGCGCCGTAGACCGCCGTCGCCACCACCGGCAGCGACACCACGATCAGCACCACGCGCAGGTACTGCAGGACGGCGACCATCCGGTCGTCGGCGCCCAGGTCGCGGGCCATCGCGGTGATCCCGGACGCGCCGCCGGCGATCATCGCGAAGGCGCCGGTCACCGGGCTGATGCCCGGCCGCAGCCGCAGCAGCAGCCCGGCGGCGACGGTGAGCAGCAGCGTGGCGAGGGTGACCAGCAGGACCGGCGCCCACTCCTCCCCGATCGCGGCCAGGGTGCCCGGGTCGACCAGCGTGCCGATCGAGATGCCGACGACGGCCTGCGCGGCCGCCTGACCCGCCCGGGGCACGTCGGCGGGAGTGCGCCCGGCCAGCCCGCGGACCAGCCCGGCCAGCAGCCCGCCGAACAGCGCCGACGACGGGACGCCGGCCCGGTCGAGGACGACGGCGGCCAGGGCGCCGCCCGCGACCACCAGGGCGCCGTCGGCCAGCCGGCGCGGATCGGGCCGGGCCACGCGCGGGTCAGACGCCGGCGATGCGGCGCAGCTCGGCGACGTGGGCGTCGAAAGCCCGCCGTCCCGCCCCGGTCAGCGACAGGCTGGTCCGCTGCCGCGAGGCCACCGTCGCCTTGCTGACCCGCACGTAGCCGGCCTCCTCGAGCTGCCTGACGTGCTTGGACAGCACCGAGTCGCTCACGCCGACCCGGTCGCGCACGGTGGCGAACTCCATCGTGTCGACGGCGGCGAGCAGCCCGCAGACCTGCAGCCGCGGCGGGGGGTGGATGACGGCGTCGAAGTGGGGGGCGACCGCGGTCACAGCCCCCTCCGCAGCCCGGCCACCCACCGGCGGCCCCACACCCGGCTGAGCACGGCGACGGCTACGCCCAGGACGGCGCCGGCCACCACCATGGCCCAGCGCTCGCCGAAGACCTCGGACAGGACCAGCGCCGGCACCAGGACGAGCAGCACCATCGCCCCCCAGACCGCGAGCGCGGGGCCGCCGGTGGTGACCCACACCCCGGTCCTCCGCCGGTAGGCCGAGACCAGCGCCCCCAGCCCGGCGCCGAACAGGACGAGCGCGGGGAACGTCACCCACAGCGAGTCCAGCGCGTAGGAGGACAGGAAGCCGAACAGCAGCAGGCCGAGCGCGACGTCGTACCACCACGGCTGCAGCACGCCGTCGGCGAGGGCCGCCCGGTCGGCCCGCAGCGTGTCCAGCTGCGCGGCGGCGGCGGCCCGGTCGAGCTCGTGGCTTTCCATGCCGGAAAGTCTGGCGCGTCACTTTCCGTTCCGTCAAGTCACGGCCCGGCCTGTCTCCCCCGCCCGGCGCGTGGTTGCATGACCGGGCCACAGCGACGGCAGTGGAGGAAGCCCGGTGCGACTCCGGCGCGGTCCCGCCACTGTGACCCGGCACCTCGACCAGGAGGCACCGGGGAGTCAGGAACTCCCGCCGTCGCCTCCTGCCACCTCCGGGCGTGGACACCCGGGGAGAGGACCCGTGCCGCGTGACGTACCCCTTCGGCGCCGTCGTCGGCATGGACGACATGCGCCTGGCGCTGCTGCTCAACGCCGTCTCCCCCGCCATCGGCGGGGTGCTGGTGCGCGGTGAGAAGGGGACGGCGAAGTCGACGACGGTGCGCGCGCTGGCCGCCGTGCTGCCGCCGGTCGCCGTCGTGCCCGGCTGCCGGTTCGCCTGTGACCCCGCCGCTCCCGACCCGGCCTGCCCCGACGGCCCGCACGACGCCGTGCCGGGGCACACCCGCCCCGCGCGGCTGGTGGAGCTGCCGGTGGGGGCCTCGGAGGACCGCGTCGTCGGGTCGCTGGACCTCGAGCGGGCGCTGACCGAGGGCGTGAAGGCCTTCGAGCCGGGCCTGCTGGCCGCGGCGCACCGGGGCGTGCTGTACGTCGACGAGGTCAACCTGCTGCACGACCACCTCGTCGACCTGCTGCTCGACGCCGCCGCGCTCGGCACCGCCTACGTCGAGCGCGAGGGCGTCTCGGTGCGGCACGCGGCCCGGTTCCTGCTGGTCGGCACGATGAACCCCGAGGAGGGCGAGCTGCGCCCGCAGCTGCTCGACCGGTTCGGGCTCACCGTGGAAGTGGCCGCGCCGCGCGACCCGGTCCAGCGCGCCGAGGTGGTGCGCCGCCGGTTCGCGTACGACGCCGACCCGGCCGGGTTCGCGGCCTCCTGGGCCGGCGAGGAGGCGGAGCTGGCGCGCCGCATCGCCGACGCCCGCGCCCGGCTGCCGCAGGTGGTCCTCTCCGACGACGCGCTGCGCCAGGTCACCGCCGTCTGCGCCGCCTTCGACGTCGACGGGCTGCGCGCCGACCTGGTCACCGCGCGCACCGCGATCGCGCACGCCGCCTGGTGCGGCCGCGACACGGTGACCGAGGACGACGTGCGCGTCGCGGCCCGGCTCGCGCTGCCCCACCGCCGGCGGCGCGACCCGTTCGACGCGCCGGGCCTCGACGACGGCACCCTCGAGCAGGCGCTCGAGGACGCCCGCCCCGACGACGGCCCCGGCGACGGCCCCGGCGACGGCCCGGAGGGCGACCCGCCCCCGGACGGTCCCGGCGGCGGCGCTCCCCCGCCCGGCGGCGGTCCTGCGGACGACGCGTCGAGATCCCGTGATCTCGACGGCGGCGCGCCCTCGGAACCGCCGAGATCACGGGATCTCGACCAGCAGGGGCAGGGCCAGGAAGGTCACGGTGGCGGGTGCGCGCCCGTGCGGGAGCGGGCCGCGGTCGCGCCGTCGGACCCCTTCCGCGCGCGGAGGCTGGAGGTGCCCGGCATCGGCGCCGGCGCGGCCGGGCGGCGGTCGAAGGCGCGCGCCGAGCGCGGCCGCGTCGTCGGGTCGGTGCGTCCCGGCGGGCCGGTGACGCGGCTGCACCTGGTCGACACCGTGCTGGCCGCCGCGCCGCACCAGACGGCGCGCGGCCGCACCGGCCCCGGGCTGCGGATCGCTCGCGAGGACCTGCGCCAGGCCACGCTGGAGGGTCGCGAGGGCAACCTCGTGCTCTTCGTCGTCGACGCGAGCGGCTCGATGGGGTCGCGCTCGCGGATGACGGCGGTCAAGGGGGCGGTGCTGTCGCTGCTGCTCGACGCCTACCAGCGGCGCGACAAGGTCGGCCTGGTCACCTTCCGCGGCGCCGACGCCGAGCTCGCGCTGCCGCCCACCTGGTCGGTGGAGGCCGCCGCGGCCCGGTTGCGCGAGCTGCCCACCGGCGGGCGGACCCCGCTGGCCGCGGGCCTGCTGCGCGCCGCCGACGTGCTGCGCGTGGAGCGGGTGCGCGACCCGCGCCGGCGGCCACTGCTCGTCGTCGTCACCGACGGCCGCGCCACCGGCGCCCGCGGCTCCGACGCCCTGGGGACGGCGCACGCCGCGGCGCAGCGGCTGGCCGCCGGCGACACCGCGGCCGTCGTCGTCGACTGCGAGTCCGGGCCGGTGCGGCTCGGGCTGGCCGGGGTCCTGGGCGCGCACCTGGGCGCGCGGACGCTGCGGCTGGAGGAGCTCGCCGCGGAGTCGCTGGCCCAGACGGTGCGCAGCGCGAGGGCCGCCTGATGCCGCAGGGGCAGGTCGCGGTCACGCCGCAGGACGGGCTGACGACGCGCCAGCGGCGCAACCGGCCGCTGCTCGCCGTGCACACCGGCGAGATGAAGGGCAAGTCCACCGCCGCCTTCGGCATGGCCATGCGCGCGTGGAACCAGGGCTGGCCGATCGCGGTCTACCAGTTCGTCAAGAGCGCCAAGTGGCGGGTGGGCGAGGAGAACGCGCTGACCGCGCTCGGCCGGCTGCACGAGCAGACCGGCGAGGGCGGGCCGGTGGTCTGGCACAAGATGGGCTCGGGCTGGAGCTGGTCGCGCCGGCAGGGCACCGAGGTCGACCACGCCGCCGACGCCGCCGAGGGCTGGGCGCAGATCAAGCGCGACCTCGCCGCCGAGGCGCACCGCTTCTACGTCCTCGACGAGTTCACCTACCCCATGACGTGGGGCTGGGTGGACGTCGACGACGTCGTCGAGACGCTGGTGCACCGGCCCGGCACGCAGCACGTCGTCGTCACCGGGCGGAACGCGCCGCAGGCGCTGGTCGACGCCGCCGACCTGGTCGTGGAGATGACCAAGGTCAAGCACCCGATGGACGCCGGCCAGAAGGGCCAGCGGGGGATCGAGTGGTGAGCCGGCCCGTCGTGCACGTCCGCGGAAGTGCCCGGGAGGGAGGACGGCGGTGGTGAACGTGCCGCGCGTGGTGGTCGCCGCGCCGAGCAGCAACGCGGGCAAGACGTCGGTGACCACCGGCCTGGTCGCGGCGCTGACCGCCCGCGGGCACACCGTCTCCCCGCACAAGGTCGGCCCGGACTACATCGACCCCGGCTACGCGGGCCTGGCCGCCGGCCGCCCGGGCCGCAACCTCGACCCGTGGCTGGTCGGCGAGGAGCGGATCGCGCCGCTGTTCCTGCACGGCGCGCGCGGGGCCGACGTCGCCGTCGTCGAGGGCGTGATGGGCCTGTTCGACGGCGCCACCCACCCCACCGTCGAGCCCGGCTTCGCCTCGACCGCGCACGTGGCGGGCCTGCTGCGGGCACCGGTCGTGCTCGTCGTCGACGCCTCGTCGCAGGCGCGCAGCATCGCCGCGCTGGTGCACGGGTTCGCCACCTTCGACCCCGCCGTCCGCATCGGCGGGGTGGTGCTCAACCGGGTCGGCAGCGACCGGCACGAGGCGATCCTGCGCGAGGCGCTCGGCGCCGCCGGGGTGCCGGTGCTGGGTGCGCTGCGGCGGGTGGAGGCGCTGGCCACGCCGTCGCGGCACCTGGGCCTGGTGCCGGCGGCCGAGCGGTCGGCCGAGGCGCTGGCCACCGTCCGGCGGCTGGGCGAGGCGGTCGCCGCCGGGGTCGACCTCGACGCCGTGGTGCGGCTGGCCCGCACCGCCCCTCCCCTGCCCGGCGCCCCCTGGGAGCCCGCCGCCGAGGTGACGCCGGTGCCCGGGCGGCCGCGGATCGCCGTCGCCGGCGGCCCGGCGTTCACCTTCGGCTACGCCGAGGACACCGAGCTGCTCGAGGCCGCCGGCGCCGAGGTGGTGACCGTCGACCCGCTGCGCGACGAGGCCCTGCCCGAGCGCACCGCCGGCCTGGTCGTGGGCGGCGGCTTCCCCGAGGTCCACGCCGACGCCCTGTCGGCCAACGAGACGCTGCGCGCCGACGTCGCCGCGCTGGCCGCCCGCGGCGGGCCGGTCGCGGCCGAGTGCGCCGGGCTGCTCTACCTCTCCCGCGAGCTCGACGGCGCCCCGATGTGCGGCGTCCTCGACGTCGCCACGCGCATGACGCCGCGGCTGACGCTGGGCTACCGCGCCGCCGTCGCGCTCACCGACAGCGTGCTGGCCCCGGCCGGCACCCGGGTGCGCGGGCACGAGTTCCACCGCACCGCCGCCGACCCGCCCGCCGGCGCCACCCCGGCCTGGCAGTGGTCGGCGGGCGGCCCCGAGGGCTTCGTCGCGGGCTCCGTGCACGCCTCCTACCTGCACCTCAACCGCGCGGGCAGCCCCGCGCTGGCCGAACGGTTCGTGGCCGCCTGCGCGGCGGCCGTGCCGGAAGGGGTACGGCATGCACATCGCTGAGGGGTTCCTCCCGGCACCGCACGCCGTCGGCTGGACCGTCGCGGCCGCGCCGTTCGTGGTGCACGGCGCCCGCGCGGTGGTGCGGGAGGTGCGCGAGCACCCCGAGTCCACGCTGCTGCTCGGCGCGGCCGGCGCGTTCACCTTCGTGCTCAGCGCGATCAAGCTGCCCTCGGTCACGGGCAGCTCCAGCCACCCGACCGGCACCGGCGCCGGCGCGGTGCTGTTCCGGCCCCCGGTGATGGCGCTGCTGGGCACCGTGGTGCTGCTCTTCCAGGCGCTGCTGCTCGCCCACGGCGGACTCACCACCCTCGGCGCCAACGCCTTCGCCTTCGCCGTCGTCGGCCCGTGGGCCGGCTACGGCGCCTACCGGCTGACCCGGGCGCTGGGCGCCGGGCTGCTGCCCGGCGTGTTCGTCGCCCTCGCGCTGGCCGACCTCGCCACCTACGTCACGACGTCGCTGCAGCTGGCGCTGGCCTTCCCCGACGCCGCCAGCGGCGTGCTCGGCGCGGCCGGCAAGTTCCTCGGGGTCTTCGCGCTCACCCAGGTGCCGCTGGCGGTCGGCGAGGGCCTGCTCGGCGTGCTGCTGTTCCGCGTGCTCACGGTCAACGCCCGGCCCGAGCTCGAGCGCCTCGGCGTGCTGCGCCCGGCCGCCGCGGCGGAGCCGGCGGAGGAGGCCCGGTGAGCCGCGGGCGCCTGGTCACCGCGCTGCTGGTGCTCGCGGTGGTGGCGCTGTTCGCCCTCCCGCTGGCGCTCGACGGCGGCGCCTCGGAGTACGCCGGCACCGACAGCGCGGCCACCGCGGCCATCGAGGAGTCGGGCTACACGCCGTGGTTCGAGTCGGTGTTCAGCCCGTCGTCGGCCGAGGTGGAGTCGGGGCTGTTCGCGCTGCAGGCGGCGCTGGGCGGCGGCGTGCTCGGGTACGTCCTCGGCCGGCTCCGCGGCCGGCGGGCCGCGCGCGAGCAGGCCGCGCCCCCCGATGCGCCGTGACGGGGCTGGCGGTCGACGACGCCGCCTGGGCCAGCGCGTGGCGCACCCGGTCGCCGGTCGACAAGCTGCTGCTGTGCGCCGGCCTGGTGGTCTGCGCTCTGGTGCTGCCCGCGTGGCCGGGCAGCGTGCTGGTCGCGCTGGCCGCCGTCGTGCTGGCGCTGGGCCCGGCGCGGGTGCCGGCCCGCACGTTCGTCCGCGCGGTGCGATGGCCGCTGGCCTTCGTGCTCACCGGCGCGCTGACCGCCGTCGTCTCCGTCGACGGGGGCGGGGTCGGCTGGGCGCCGGACGCGGCCGCCCGGGCGGGGGAGCTGGTCGGGCACTCCGTCGCCGGGGGCGCGGCGGTGCTGCTGCTGGCCACCACCACGCCGATGACCGACCTGCTCGCCGCGCTGCGGCGGCTGCGCGTGCCGGCCGCGGTGGTCGAGGTGGCCGGGGTGACCTACCGGATGCTGTTCGTGCTGCTGGAGAGCGTGCGCACCATCCGCGAGGCGCAGACCGCGCGGATGGGGCACTCGACGTGGCGGCGCTCCTACCGGTCCTCGGGCGCACTCGCCGCCGCGGTGCTCACCCGCTCGTGGCAGCGCGCCCGCCGGCTGCAGGAGGGCCTGGCCGGCCGCGGCCTGGAGACCGGCCTGCGGGTGCTGCCGGAGTCCCGGCCCTCGTCGCGGGGCTTCCTCGCGGCGACCGCGGCCGGCCTGGCCGCGCTGGTGGCCGTGGGCGTGCTGCTGTGAGCGAGCGTGCGAGCTCACCCAGGAGCGGAGCAGCCCGGCTCGTGCGGGCGACGAGCGCCGGCGAGGAGGCCGCGTGAGCCACCGGACCCTGGCCGCCGAGGGGCTGGTCGTCGGCTACGAGCGGGCCCGGCGGGTCCTCGACGGCGCCTCGGTCACCGTCCCGGCCGGGCGCCGGCTGGCGCTGCTCGGCGCCAACGGCTCGGGCAAGACGACGCTGCTGCGCTGCCTGTCCGGCGCACTGCGCCCCGACGCCGGCGCGGTCGCCGTCGACGGGCAGTTGCTGCGGCACACCCGCGGCGGGCTGCGGGCCCACCGGCAGGAGGTCCAGCTCGTGCTGCAGGACCCCGACGACCAGCTGTTCAGCGCCTCGGTGGCCCAGGACGTCTCCTTCGGCCCGCTCAACCTGGGCCTGCCCGAGGACGCCGTCCGCGCGCGGGTGGCCGAGGCGCTCGCGCTGCTCGCCGTCGACGGGCTGGCCGCCCGGCCCACCCACCAGCTCTCCTACGGCGAGCGCAAGCGGGTCGCGATCGCCGGGGCGGTGGCCATGCGCCCGTGCGTGCTGCTGCTCGACGAGCCCACCGCCGGTCTCGACCCCTCCGCCGTCGCCGAGGCGCTGGCCGCGCTGGAACGGCTGCAGGCGTCGGGGTCGACGGTGGTGATGAGCACCCACGACGTCGACCTCGCGCTGCGCTGGGCCGACGAGGTCGCCGTCGTCGTCGACCGGCGGGTGGTCCAGGGGTACCCCGCCGACCTGCTCGCCGACGACGACCTGCTCGCCCGCGCCCGCCTCGACCGGCCCTGGGCGCTCACCGTCGGCACCCGGCTGCGGGCGCTGGGCCTGCTGCCCGACGACGGCCCGCTCCCCCGCGACGCCGCCGCGCTGCTCGCCGCCCTCCCCGACCGCCCGGGCGTCGTCCCGTGGACGTGACCGTCGGCGTCGGCGCGGTCTGCGGGGTCTCGGCGGAGGAGGTGCTCGCCGCCGTCGACGCCGTGCTGCCCGCCGGTGCCCGGGTGGCCCGGCTGGCCACCCTCGACGTCCGCGCCGCCGAGCCGGGTCTGGCGGGTGCGGCGGCCGCCCGCGGCTGGCCGCTGACCGGTCACCCCGCGGCGGTCCTCGCCGGGATCGCGGTCCCGTCGCCGTCGGCGCGGGTGGCCGCGGCGGTGGGCACGCCGTCGGTGGCCGAGGCCGCGGCGCTGCTCGGCGGCACGCGGCTGGTGGTGGCGCGGACCGTGCACGGCCGGGTGACGGTCGCGGTGGCGACGTGAGCGAGGGCGTCGACCTCGACCACCACGGCGACCTCGAGCTCGCCCCCGGGCTGGCCGACCTCGCCGTCAACGTCCGCGCCGGCACCCCGCCGCCGTGGCTGCGGGCGGTGCTCGCCGCCGCCCTCGACGACATCGCCGCCTATCCCGACGCCCGCCCGGCCCGCGCCGCGGTGGCCGCCGCGCACGGCCGCGACCCCGCCGAGGTGCTGCCCACCGCCGGCGCCGCCGAGGCGTTCGTGCTCCTCGCGCGGGCGCTCACGCCCCGCCGCGCCGTGGTGGTGCACCCCTCCTTCACCGAGCCGGAGGCGGCGCTGCGGGCGGCCGGGCACCGGGTCGAGCGGCTGCTGCTCGACCCGCCCGGGCACCGGTTGCGGGCGGTCCCGGACGACGCCGACCTGGTCGTCCTCGGCAACCCCACCAACCCGACGTCGGTGCTGCACCCCGCGGCCGACGTCGCGGCGCTGGCCCGGCCCGGCCGGGTCCTGGTCGTCGACGAGGCCTTCGCCGACACCGTCCCCGGCGAGCCGGAGTCGCTGGCCGGGCGCACCGACCTGCCCGGCCTGGTCGTCGTCCGCAGCCTGACCAAGACCTGGGGGCTGGCGGGCCTCCGGGTCGGCTACCTGCTCGGGCCGGCCGGCCTCGTCCGGGACCTGGCCGCCGCGCAGCCGCACTGGCCGGTGTCCACGCCGGCCCTCGCCGCGCTGGCCGCCTGCACCACCCCCGCCGCCCGCGCGGAGGCCGACGCGGCGGCCCGCGAGCTGGCCGCGCACCGCGCCGCCCTGCTCGCCGCCCTGCCGCCCGGCGTCGTCGTCGGGGAGCCGCGGTCGTCGTTCGTGCTGCTGCGCGTCCCCGCAGGTGAGCGGGCGCGCGCGGCGCTGCGCGAGCGCGGCTGGGCGGTGCGCCGCGGGGACACCTTCCCCGGCCTGTCGCCCGACCACCTGCGGGTGGCGGTGCGCGACCCGGCGACCTCGCGTGCGTTCGCCGCCGACCTCGCTGGGATCCTGGGGACCGAGATCCCTGGTCCGCTGCCGACGACGACGTCGCTGCCGGCCGCCGTCCCGGAGGAGCACCGCTGAACGCCACGCCCGTCGACCCCGCGTCCGGCGTCGTCTACCCCGTCGGACTGCGGCTGCTCGACCGCCGCGTCGTCGTCGTCGGCGGCGGGTCGGTCGCCCACCGCCGCGTCGCCGGCCTGCTCGAGGCCCGCGCGCGGGTCACCGTGGTCAGCCCGGAGGTCACCCCGGCCCTCGAGGCGCTGGTCGAGCCCGGCTCGATGACCTGGGTGCGCCGCCGCTACGCGCCCGGCGACCTCGACGGCGCCTGGTACGCGGTGGCCGCCACCGACGACCCCGCCGTCAACGCCGCGGTGGCCGAGGAGGCCGAGCGGCTGCGGGTCTTCTGCGCCCGCGCCGACGACCGCTCGGCCTCCAGCGTGTGGACGCCCGCCGTCGGCCGGCAGGGCGACCTCGTCGTCGGCGTGCACGGGGGCGGCGACCCGCAGCGGGCGGTCGGGGTGCGCGACGCCGTCGTCGCCGGGCTCACCGACGGCAGCATCCGCGACCGCGCCGCCCGCTCCCCCCAGGGTCCCCGGGTCGGCAGCGTGGTCCTGGTCGGCGGCGGCCCCGGCGACCCCGGCCTGGTCACCGTGCGCGGGCAGCAGGCCGTGGCGCAGGCCGACGTCGTCCTGGCCGACCACCTGGCGCCGCAGTCGCTGCTGGCCTCGCTGCCGCCGGAGGTCGAGGTCATCGACGCCTCGAAGCTGCCGCGCGGGCGGTCGATGGCGCAGGAGCAGATCAACGCGCTGCTGGTGGAGCACGCGCTGGCCGGCAAGCGGGTGGTACGGCTCAAGGGCGGCGACCCGTTCGTCTTCGGCCGCGGCATGGAGGAGCTCGAGGCGTGCGTGGCCGCGGGCGTGCCGGTCGAGGTCGTGCCCGGCGTGACCAGCGCGATCGGCGTCCCCGGCCTGGCCGGCATCCCGGTCACCCACCGCGGGCTGACCCACGAGTTCGTCGTCGTCTCCGGGCACGTACCACCCGGCCACCCGCAGTCGCTGGTCGACTGGGCGGCGCTGGGCCGGCTGCGCGGCACGGTCGTGGTGCTCATGGGCGTCGACACCGCCGGGGCGATCGCGGCGGCGCTGGTCGAGCACGGCCGCGCGCCGCACACCCCGGTCGCGGTGGTGGCCGACGGGTCCACCCCGACCCAGCGGGTGGTGCGCACCACGCTCGCCGGCCTGGCGGCGGCCATCGCCGAGGAGGGCGTCCGCCCGCCGGCGGTGTGGGTGGTCGGCGACGTCGTCGGCCTGGCGCCCCGCCTGGGACCTGCATAGTCACGACATCGGCAGCACTGGCGCTGAGGATGTAGCAGTCCTACTGTCTGCTGCACCGCCCAGCGTCCTTGGAGGCGACGATGCCGCGTCCCGCTCCCCCGTCCGACGACCGGGTCATCGAGGTCCGCGGCCTGCGGATGAGCTACGGCAGCACCGAGGTCCTCACCGGTGTCGACCTGACGGTCTCCGCGGGCGAGGTCGTCTGCCTGCTCGGCCCCAACGGTGCGGGCAAGACCACCACCATCGAGGTCCTCGAGGGCTTCCGGCTGCCCTCGGCCGGGCACGTGCGGGTGCTCGGCGCCGACCCGGCCCGGGCCGACGACGCCTGGCGGGCCCGCGTCGGGGTGGTGCTGCAGTCCTGGCGCGACCACGCGCGCTGGACCCCGCGCCGGCTGCTCGAGCAGCTGGGCGGCTACTACGCCCCCTACGCCACGGCGGAGCGGCCGCGGCCCTACGACGTCGACTGGCTGCTCGACGTCGTCGGCATGACGGAGTTCGCCGACCGCAGGATCGGCACCCTCTCCGGCGGCCAGCGGCGGCGCCTCGACGTCGCCGTCGGCATCATCGGCCGCCCCGAGCTGCTCTTCCTCGACGAGCCGACCGCGGGCTTCGACCCGCAGGCGCGCCGCGACTTCCACGACCTGGTGCACCGGCTGTCGGACCTGGAGGGCACCAGCATCCTGCTCACCACCCACGACCTGGCCGAGGCCGAGCGGCTGGCCGACCGCATCCTCGTCCTGGCCGACGGCCGGATCGTCGCCGACGGCAGCCCCGACGCGCTGACCCGCCAGGTGGCCGGCACCTCGGAGGTCCGCTGGGCGTGCGGCCGGGAGCGGTTCGTGCACGGCACCGACGACGTCGTCGCGTTCGTCCGGGGGCTGTTCGAGCAGCACGGCGACGCGCTCACCGACCTCGAGGTCCGCCACGCCAGCCTCGAGGACACCTACCTGGCGATGGTGCAGCGGTTCGAGGCCGGCGCCCGCAGCGCGCCGGCGCTGGAGGTGACCCGGTGAGCGCCACCCGCACCGCCGTGGGCCTGGGGGTCCGCCGCGGCTGGACGGAGTTCCTGCTCAGCCTCCGCAGCCCGCAGGACCAGGGCTTCTACCTGTTCGTGGGCGGCGGCACGCTGCTCTACCTGTGGTTCAACCGGGACGAGCAGCTCGAGGGCACCGGCATCTCGCTGGTCGCCTACAGCCTGCCCAGCGTCCTCGCCGCCCTGCTCGCCTTCGGCGTGGTGGTCGGCCCGGCGTTCTCCCTGGCGATGGAGCGCGAGGACGGCACGCTGCTGCGGCACAAGGCGCTGCCGCACGGCATGCAGGGGTACGTGACCGGGCAGCTGGTCTACCACTCGCTGGGGCTGCTGCCGATGCTGCTGGTGATCCTGGTGCCGAGCTTCCTGCTCTTCGACGGGGTCATGGAGCGCGGCGCGGAGGGCTGGCTCACCGTCGCCTGGGTGGTCGCGCTCGGGCTGCTCGCCACCCTGCCGCTGGGCATGGTCATCGGCTCGCTGGTGCCGAGCACCCAGAAGGTGACCACCTGGGGGATGCTGCCGGTCATCGTGGTCACCGCGATCTCGGGGATCTTCTTCCCGGTCCAGGCGCTGTGGGGTTGGGTGCAGGGCCTCGCGCAGGTCTTCCCGACCTACTGGATCGGCCTGGGCATGCGCTCGGCGTTCCTCCCCGACGCAGCGGCCGCCGTCGAGCTCGGCGACTCCTGGCGCACGGGGACGACCGTGCTCGTCCTCGCCGCGTGGGCGGTGGCCGGGCTGCTGGTCACCCCCCGGGTGCTGCGGCGGATGGCCCGCCGCCAGTCCGGCTCCCAGGTGGCCGCGGCCCGGGACGCGGCGGCGCAGTGGGTCCGGTGAGCGGCGACCGCGACGCGGTCTACAACCGGATCGCGCTGCTGCGCGCCGAGCAGGGCGTGACCCGGCGGGAGCTGGCCGACGCCCTCGGTGTCCACTACCAGACGGTCGGCTACCTCGAGCGCGGCGAGTACAACCCGAGTCTGCACCTGGCGCTGCGCATCGCGGAGTTCTTCGGGCTGCCGGTGGAGGTGGTCTTCTCCACCCGGCCGTTCCCGCGGATCAGCGACACCGCGCGCCCCGCACCCGGCGAGCCGCCCGCCGCCGCGGGGTGAGGTGATGGAACGGCCCCCCTGCAGGGTCCCGCCGCGAGCCCGGTGACGTGCGGAACGGCCCCCTTCCAGGGACCCGCCCTGAGCCTGCGGAGGGTGGGCAGGAAGGGAGTCCTTCTAGATGTTCGCGCCGTCCGGCGGCGGACCGTCGGGCAGCGGCGCGGCGAAGCCGTTGCCGTCGGTCGCGGGCGCCGGCATGCCCACGGTGTAGGAGGTCATCGACAGCGACCCGTAGGCGTAGCCGTCCACCAGCACCTCCGCCGTCGTCCCCGTCGCGCCGGCCATGCCGGCCACGTACAGCAGCGGCAGGAAGTGGTCGGGCGTGGGGACGGCGAGGTCGAAGTCGCGGTGTCCGTCGAGGCGGGCGATCGCGGCGGGGTCGTCGAGCATCAGCTCCCGGGCGGCCTCGTCGAAGCGCCGCGCCCAGTCGAAGCCGGCGTCGGGCATCGCCCGGCTGACCCCGCCGAGGTTGTGCACCACGTTGCCGCTGCCGACCACGAGGACGCCGTCCTCCCGCAGCGGGGCCAGCGCCGCACCCATCTGCAGGTGGTAGTCGGGGCCCTTGAGCGCGTTGATCGACAGCTGCGCCACCGGTACGTCGGCGTCGGGGAAGGCGTGCGCGAGGACCGACCAGGCGCCGTGGTCGAGGCCCCAGCTGTCGAGGTCGGCGCCGACCCAGGTCGGGGAGACCACGTCGGCCACCTGCTCGGCCAGCTCCGGCAGGCCGGGGGCGGCGTACTCCACGTCGAACAGCTCCGGCGGGAAGCCGAAGAAGTCGTGGATGGTGCGCGGCCGGGGCATCGCGGTGACCGCGGTGGCGTGCACGTACCAGTGCGCCGAGACGACGAGGACGGCCCGTGGGCGGGGCACCGCGCGGCCGAGCGCCCGCCAGGCCTCGGTGTAGCGGTTGCGCTCGAGCGCGTTCATCGGGTTGCCGTGGCCGATGAAGGCGGCAGGCATCAGGGTCATCCGGCTCTCCCTCCTCCGGTGCGGTCCCCTCGCGATCATCGCCTCCCGGGCGCGGGTCCGCGAGGCGCGGCGGGTGACCCGGCACGGCCGGCCGGGGGCAGCCGGCGCAGCACGGGGGACAGCCGGCGGGCACCGGGGCCCTCCGCGGCGGCGGCGTCACCGGGGTTGGACAGCCCGCACGAGGTCAGCGACAGGCAGCCGCAGCCGATGCAGGACGACAGCCCGTCGCGCAGCTGCACCAGGGCGGCGATCTGCTCGTCGAGCCGGTCCCGCCAGCCGCGGGACAGCCGTTCCCAGTCGCGGGCCGACGGCGTGCGGCCCTCCGGGAGGGAGGCCAGCGCCTCGCGGATCTCCGGCAGCGACAGGCCGACGTTCTGCGCGGCGCGGACGAAGGCCAGCCGCCGCAGGACCGAGCGCGGGTAGCGCCGCGCGCCGCCGGCGGTGCGCTCGGCCGTCACCAGCCCCTCGGCCTCGTAGTAGCGCAGCGCCGACGGCGCCAGGCCCGAGCGCGCGGCCACCTCCCCGATCGTCAGCAGCTCCACGCCCGCCCCCTTGACCTCAAGTCGACTTCACATCGCAGCGTAGCGCCATGACACCCACCGCCCTGGTGACCGGCGCCTCCCGTGGCCTCGGTCTCGCCCTCGCCACCGAGCTGTCCCACCGCGGCTGGCGGCTCGTCGTCGACGCCCGCGACGCCGCCCGGCTCGCCGCCGCCGTCGCGGCCCTCCCCCGCCCCGACCTGGTCACCGCCGTCCCCGGCGACGTCGCCGACCCCGCCCACCGCACCGCGCTGGCCACCGCCACCGGCGACTCCCTCGACCTCCTCGTGGCCAACGCCTCCGCGCTCGGGCCGACGCCGCTGCCCCGGCTGGCCGACCTCGACCCGGCGGCGCTGGAGGACCTGCTGCGGGTCAACACCGTCGCCCCGCTCGCGCTGGTCCAGGCGGTGCTGCCGGCGCTGGAGCGGGCGGGCGGCACCGTCGTCACGGTCACCAGCGACGCCGCCGTCGAGGCCTACGAGGGCTGGGGCGGCTACGGCGCGAGCAAGGCGGCGCTGGACCTGCTCACCGCCGTCCTCGCCGTCGAGCACCCGCGGCTGCGCGTGCTCGCCGTCGACCCCGGCGACATGGCCACCGACATGCACGCGGCCGCCGACCCCGGTGCCGACCCGGCGGACCTCGCCGCGCCGGAGGACGTCGCCCCGGCGCTGCTGCGGGTGCTCGACGGCGACGTCACCGGCCCCCGCGTCCGCGTCGCCGAGGTCGCCGCGGCGGTGCGGGCATGACCGCGCTCCTGCCCATGGGGACGCCGGCCACCGTCCCGCCGGAGCGCCGCGGGCTGGCCCGCGACGGCGTCCGGCTGCTGGCGGTCGCGCCCGGCCGCACCACGTCGGCGCACTTCTCCGACCTGCCCGACCTGCTCGACCCCGGCGACCTGCTGGTGGTCAACACCTCCGCGACGCTCCCCGCCCGGCTGACCGCCCGGCGGGCCGACGGCGCCACCACCCCGCTGCACGTCTCGACCACCCTCGACGACGGCTCCTGGGTGGTGGAGGTGCGCCGCCGGACCGACGACGGCCCCGAGACCGGGCTCGAGCCCGGCGCCGCACTCGACCTGCCCGGCGGCGTGCGCCTGGTGCTGCGCGACGGGTTCCCGGACCCGGCGGCGCCCCGGCGGCTGTGGCGGGCACACGCCACCCCGGCGGTCGGGGTGCCCGCCTACCTGGCCCGGTACGGCCGGCCGGTGCACTACGCCCACCTCACCGCGCCGGTGTCCCTGGCCGACGTGCGCAACGTCTACGCCACCGAGCCGGGCAGCGCGGAGAACGCCAGCGCCGGGCGGCCGTTCACCGACCGGCTGCTCGTGCGGCTCGTGGCCCGCGGCGTCCCGGTCGTGCCGCTCGTCCTGCACGCCGGGGTCTCCAGCCCCGAGCTGCACGAGCCGCCGGCGCCGGAGCGCTACCGGGTCCCCGAGGTCACCGCCCGGCTGGTCACCGCGACCCGGGCGGCCGGGCGGCGGGTGGTCGCCGTCGGCACCACCGTCACCCGGGCGCTGGAGACGGTGACCGGCGACGACGGCGTCACCCGGCCCGGCGAGGGCTGGACCGACCTCGTCCTCGGCCCCGACCGCCCGGCCCGGGCGGTGAGCGGCCTGCTCACCGGCCTGCACGAGCCCGAGGCCAGCCACGTGCTGCTGCTCGAGGCGGTCGCCGGACCCGAGCTCGTCGCCCGCGGCTACCGGGCCGCGGTCGACGGCGGCTACCTGTGGCACGAGTTCGGCGACTCGATGCTGTTCCTGCCCGGTGGCGGTCCGGCAACCGACCGGCGAGGCTGACGGGGCCGGGACGACCGGGCCAGGACGGCCCTCCTCCCCGGCGACGACGGCCGGGAGGCCGGGATGCCAGGCGCGTGGCTGCTCGGAACGGCACGGAAGGGCACGGGGAGCGGGGGCGGCGACGGGAGGGCTCCCGACGGGGAGCCGCCGCGGGCGGTGCTGCTGGGCCTGCGAGCGCAGGACGGCGGCGACGGGGACCCGGCGGACCCGCTCGACGAGCTCGAGCGGCTGGCCGACACCGACGGCGTGGCCGTGGTGGGACGGATGGTGCAGGCCCGGGAGCGGCCCGACCCGGCCACCTACCTCGGCTCCGGCAAGGTCACCGAGCTGGCCGGGCTGGTGGCGGAGAAGGACGCCGGGCTGGTCATCGCCGACGGCGACCTCTCGCCGGGACAGGTGCGCAACCTCGAGGACCGGGTGGGCGCCCGGGTGGTCGACCGGACCGCGCTGATCCTCGACGTCTTCGCCCAGCACGCCCGCAGCAGCGAGGGTCGCGCACAGGTGGAGCTCGCCCAGCTGGCCTACCAGCTGCCGCGGTTGCGCGGACAGGGGACGGAGCTGTCCCGGATCGGCGGCGGCCGCACCGCCGGCGGCGCCGGGACGGGCGTGCGCGGGCCGGGCGAGCAGCGCCTGGAGAGCGAGCGCCGCCACCTGCGCCGCCGCATCACCCTGTTGCGGCGCCAGGTGCAGCAGACCGCCGCCCGGCGGCAGCGCACCCGCAGCCGCCGCCGGGTCAACCGGGTCCCGTCGGTGGCGCTCACCGGCTACACCAACGCGGGGAAGTCGGCGCTGCTCAACCGGCTGACCGGCGCCGACGTCCTGGTGCAGGACGCGCTGTTCGCCACCCTGGACCCCACGGTCCGCCAGGCCCGCACCCCCGAGGGCCGGCCCTACACGCTCACCGACACGGTCGGCTTCGTCCGCCACCTGCCCCACCAGCTGGTCGACGCCTTCGGGGCCACGCTGGAGGAGGTGGTCGAGGCCGACCTCGTCCTGCACGTCGTCGACGCCTCCGCTCCCGACGCCATGGCCCAGGTGACGGCGGTGCGCGGCGTGCTCTACGAGATCGGCGCGCGAGAGCACCCGGAGCTGCTGGCGCTCAACAAGGTCGACGTCGCACCGGCCGGGTGGCTCGCCGGGCTGCGCACCGCCTACCCCGACGCGGTGCCGGTCTCGGCGGCGACGGGCGAGGGGATCGAGGACCTGCGGGCCGCGATCGCCCGCGCGCTGGCTCGCTGAGCCCGCCTCACAACGGGCCGGCGGCGTCCTCCAGGAGCACCCGGCGCTGCTCCGGCGGGCGGGCCGGGCAGGCGGTGCACGTCGGCTGCCCGGGCAGCCGCAGCAGCAGGCAGCAGGAGACCCGGCGGACGAAGCGGGTGCCGCCGACGTCGGTGTAGCGCGGCGCCGGCATCGGCGCCCCGACCGCGGCGGCCACCGGCGCGGCCAGTGCGGTCACCGACGCGACGTCGCCCAGCGCCCGGCCGAGGGCCAGCAGCCTGCCGGCCAGCGAGTCGGCGGCCACCGCCCACAGCGGCCGCTCGCGCACCCCACCGGCCGCGGCGACGGCGGCGACCACGGCGGCGAGCGCGTCGCGCAGGTCCCCCGCCGGGTCGGGTCCCGACGGCGCCGCCGAGACCCCGGCCAGCAGGGTGCCTCCGACCTCGTACACCGTGGTGTCGGCCAGCCGCGCCGACAGCGGGCGCCCGGTCGCCAGCCCCGCGGCCACCGGGGTCAGCAGCACCGCCGACGCCGAGTACCACCAGACCGTGGCGAGGGCCCGGCGGTCGCCGCTGCGGTACCGGTGGCCCAGCGCGGCGACCCGGTCGGCCGTCCAGCCGGGGTCGGCCAGGAGCTCCGCCGGCAGCGGGCGGGACGAGGGCGGCGCGAGCAGGCCCAGACCGGCGGCACCGGGCACCCGGGCCGCCACGGCCGCCTGCGGTCCGCCGTCCACCGGGCCAGTCTGGTGCAGCCCGTCCCACGGCCTGACCCCGACGTCGTCCGGGCCCTACGGTGTGTGCCAGGACACGCCGCCCGCCGGCGGTGCGCCGGCCACGACACGGGAGGAGCACACGTGAGCGAGTCGAACGGGTCGGAGGGTCGCCGCTTCCCGGCCCCGCAGGAGCTGGCCGCGTCGGCGAACGTGGGCCCGGACGTCTACGAGCGCGCCGAGGCCGACCGCCTGGCGTTCTGGGAGGAGGCCGCCCGCCGGCTCACCTGGACGCAGGACTGGGACCAGGTCCTCGACTGGAGCAACCCGCCGTTCGCGAAGTGGTTCGTGGGCGGCAAGCTCAACGTCGCCTACAACTGCCTCGACCGGCACGTCGAGGCCGGCCACGGCGACCAGGTCGCCTACCACTGGGAGGGCGAGCCCGGCGACACCCGGACCCTCACCTACGCCCAGCTCACCGAGGAGGTCTGCAAGGCGGCCAACGCGCTGATCGAGCTCGGCGTGCAGGCCGGCGACCGGGTCGCCATCTACATGCCGATGATCCCCGAGACGATCGTGGCGATGCTGGCCTGCGCCCGCATCGGCGCCGTCCACATGGTCGTGTTCGGTGGCTTCTCCGCCGACGCGCTGGCCAGCCGGATCACCGACGCCGGCGCCGTGGTGGTCGTCACCGCCGACGGCGGCTACCGCCGCGGCGCACCCAGCGCCCTCAAGCCCGCCGTCGACGACGCGCTGACCCGCACCGAGGGCGTGCGCAACGTGCTGGTGGTCAAGCGGACCGAGCAGGACGTCGAGTGGACCGAGGGCCGCGACCTGTGGTGGCACGACGTCGTCGACCGGCAGTCGCCGCAGCACACGGCCGAGTCCTTCGACGCCGAGCACCCGCTCTACATCATGTACACGTCGGGGACGACGGCGAAGCCGAAGGGCATCCTGCACACCTCGGGCGGCTACCTGACGCAGGTCGCCTACACGCACTGGGCGACCTTCGACCTCAAGCCCGACAGCGACGTCTACTGGACCGCGGCCGACGTCGGCTGGGTCACCGGCCACAGCTACATCGTCTACGGCCCGCTGGCCAACCGGGCGACGTCGGTGGTGTACGAGGGAACGCCGGAGACGCCGCACCGCGGCCGCTGGTTCGAGCTGATCGAGAAGTACCGCGTCTCGATCCTCTACACCGCGCCCACGGTGATCCGGACGTTCATGAAGTGGGGCGAGGACATCCCGGCCGGCTTCGACCTCACCTCGCTGCGCGTGCTGGGCTCGGTCGGCGAGCCGATCAACCCCGAGGCGTGGCTCTGGTACCACCAGAACATCGGGGGCGGCCGCTGCCCGGTGGTCGACACCTGGTGGCAGACCGAGACCGGCGCGCACATGATCACCCCGCTGCCGGGCGTGACCGACCTCAAGCCGGGCTCGGCGCAGACCCCGTTCCCCGGCATCTCGGCCAAGGTCGTCGACGACGAGGGCAACGAGCTCGGCGACGACTCCACCGGGCTGCTCGTGCTCACCGCGCCGTGGCCGTCGATGCTGCGCACCATCTGGGGCGACGACGACCGCTACGTCGACACCTACTGGTCGCGCTTCGGCAAGGAGGTCTACTTCGCCGGCGACGGGGCCAAGAAGGACGCCGACGGCGACGTCTGGCTGCTCGGCCGCGTCGACGACGTCATGAACGTCTCGGGGCACCGCATCTCCACCACCGAGGTCGAGTCCTCGCTGGTGGCGCACCCGGCGGTGGCCGAGGCCGCGGTCGTCGGCGCGTCGGACCCGACCACCGGGCAGGGCATCGTCGCGTTCGTCATCCTCCGCGGCAGCGCGCAGGACTCCGGCGAGGACCTCGTCCAGCAGCTGCGCACGCACGTGTCCAAGGACATCGGCCCGATCGCCAAGCCGCGCCAGATCATGGTCGTGCAGGAGCTGCCCAAGACCCGCTCGGGCAAGATCATGCGGCGGCTGCTGCGCGACGTCGCGGAGAACCGCGAGCTCGGCGACGTCACCACGCTGACCGACGACTCGGTGATGAACCTGATCAAGGAGAAGCTGCCCGCGTCCTCGTCGTCCGAGGGCTGAACCGAACCGGGCACAGGAAGCTCTCCCCACGTCCTGGGCGCCAGGACGTGGGGGGAGCTTCCTGTGCCCGGCAGCTGCCTGCGGGTGCACCTGCGGGGGACGCCGGGGCGCGGGCGCGGCGATCATGGGGGACGATCTCCGTCAGGCCGCCTCCGGCGGCCGGCCCGACCAGCCCGACCAGGGAGGAGCCCCCGTGGCCCACAGCGCGTCGTCCACCCAGTCCGCCGGGCGGCATGCCGTCAGCGACGAGCCCTCGGTGGGGTCGCTGGTGCAGAGCGCCATGGCCGACGTCTCCACGCTGATCCGCGGCGAGATCGAGCTGGCCAAGACCGAGGTCACCCGCTCGGCGAAGAAGGCCGGCGTCAGCGCCGGGCTGTTCGGCGCCGCGGGCGCGCTGCTCGCCTTCGCCGGCTTCTTCCTGTTCGTCATGCTCGCCGAGCTGTTCACCTGGCTGGGCCTGCCCCGCTGGGTGTCCTACCTGATCGTCACGGTCGCCCTGCTGGCGGTCGCCGCCGTGGCCGGGCTGATCGGGCTGCGGATGCTCAAGAAGATCGACAAGCCCGAGCGGACCATGGAGTCGCTGCGCGAGCTGCCCGAGGTCATGCGCCGCGAGACCCCCGGCACCCGGCGCCGCGCGCTGCCGACGGTCAGCAACGGGCGCGTCGAGCGGCGCTCCCCCGACTCCTACCTGGTCTGAGCGGCGCGAGCGGGCGGCCCGGCGGCGTCCCCGCCGACGAGCGGCCCGACGCGACCAGCGTCCTGCTGCCCGGTCCCTGGCTGCACCGGGACGCCTCGGCCAACGGCGTCCGGCTGCACCTGGCCGAGGCCGGCGAGGGGCCGCTGGTCCTGCTGCTGCACGGGTTCCCGCAGTACTGGTGGACGTGGCGGGCGCAGCTGCCGGTCCTCGCCGCCGCGGGCTTCCGCGCCGTCGCCCCCGACCTGCGCGGCTACGGCGCCAGCGACAAGCCGCCGCGCGGCTACGACCTGCCGACGGCGGCCAGCGACGTCGCGGCGCTGGTGCGCGCGCTCGGCGAGAAGGACGCCGTCGTCGTCGGCCACGACTGGGGTGGGCTGGTCGCCTGGACCATGGCCGCGCTGCACCCGCGCAGCGTCCGCCGGCTCGTCGTCGTCTCGATGGCCCACCCGCGGCTGCTGCGGGCCGGGCTGCGCGACCCCGCCCAGCGGCGGGCGCTGCGCCACGTCCTGCGCTTCCAGCTGCCCCGGCTGCCCGAGCGGCGGCTGACCCGCACCGACGACGACCCGGTCGCGGACTTCCTGCGCCGCTGGGCCGGTCCGGACTGGACGCACACCGCCGACTTCGCCGAGGCCGTCGAGCGCTACCGGTCCGCGGCGCGGATCCCGCAGGCGGCCTACGGGTCGATGGAGTACTTCCGCTGGGCCGGCCGCTCCCAGGTGCGGCCCGACGGGCTGCGCTACGCCCGCCGCATGGCCGCCCCGGTCACCGCGCCCACCCTGCAGCTGCACGGCACGCGGGACCCGCTGGTGCTGCCGCGGACCGCGCGCGGGTCGGGCCGGTACGTGGCCGGTGCCTACGAGTGGCGGGAGCTGCCCGGCATCGGCCACTTCCCGCAGGAGGAGGCCGCCGCCGACGTCGCCACCGCCATCACCGGATGGGCCGCCGGATAGCGAGCTGCCGGAACGGGTGACGTGCTGGCACGGCCCCGCTGCAGGATCCCGGCCTGAGCGTGCGAAGGCCGGGGGCAGCGGGGTCCTTCTATTCGCACGGGCCGGTGTCGACCGGCGCGGTGGCGGCCGCGCCCGCCCGTGCGGCCGGGTCCACCTGCTGGGCGGTCAGCGCGTACCCGGTGGTCGGGTCGTCGATCGCCGAGGCGAACACGACGCCGAGCACCTGACCGGTGGGGTCGAACAGCGGCCCGCCGGAGTTGCCGGCCCGCACGTCGCCGCGCAGGGCGTACACGTCGCGCTGCACGGTCTGCGTGTTGCGGAAGTCCGGGCCGCTGATCGGGCCCTGGTCACGGATGCGGGCGGGGCCGACGAACAGCGGCCCGCCGCCGGGGTAGCCCATGATGATCGCGTCGTCGCCGGTGTCGGACACCTGCCCGGCGAAGGCGAGGGGCACCTGCGGCAGGTCCGGCACGGCGAGCACCGCGACGTCGACCTCCTGGTCGACGTACACCGGCGTCGCCCCGTACTCCTCGCCCTCGGCCACGACCACCGGGTCGGTCACACCGGCCAGGACGTGGGCGTTGGTCATCACGCGGCCGGGCGCGTAGACGAAACCGGATCCGTCGATCTGCCGCGAGCACGACGACGCGATGCCGCTGATCTTCACCACCGAACCGCTCACCTGGCCGACGACGGGGCTGCCGGCCAGGGCCTGGTCCGGCGTGTCGACCTCCCGGGCCCGGGTGGGGGTCAGCGGGTCGAGGACGTCGGGCAGCCCGCGCCGGTCGATCGCCTCCCGCAGCGAGTCGTAGACCGCGCGCACGCCGCCGGGCACCACCTCGTCCACCGCCTGCACGAGCGCGGACTTGCGCACCTGCCCGGCCACCTGCGGGAAGGGCGCGAGGGCCAGCGGCGTGGCGACCATCCAGGCGACGAGCAGGACGGCGACCGCGGACACGATCGCCCCGGCGACGGAGTCGAGCACCTCGGCCGGCTCCCAGGTGACCCGGCGGCGCACCGCCCGCCCGACCGCCCCCGCGACGAGCTGTCCGAGCAGCGCACCGGCCAGGACGACGACGAGGGCGGCGAACACCCGGGTGACCGGCGTGCTGTCGAGCCGGTCGGCGACGGGGCCGGACAGCTGGGCGCCGAGCACCGCGCCGCCGAGGAAGCCGAGGAAGGACGTCGCCGACACCAGCAGGCCCTGGCGGAAGCCGGAGAAGGCGAAGACCACCGCGAGCCCGATGAGGACGACGTCGACCAGCGACATGGCTCAGCCGCGCACCGTCATGACGCCGGACTGGCCGAGCTGGACGTGGAAGGTGCAGTCGAAGGGGTGCTCGCCGGGCGCGGTGACCTCGAACTCGATGGTCCGGCTCTCGCCGGGCGCGAGCAGCGGGATCTCCTCGGTGATCTCCTCCGGGCCGGCGTCGGGGCGGAACCGCAGGTTGTGCGTCATCTGCTCGGCGGTGCTGGTCACGGTCAGCCGCACCCGGCCGGGGTCGACGGCGAAGGCGTCGGGGACGAACACGTAGTCGTCGGGGGTCTCGATGGTGACCTCCTGGACGCCGTCCTCGGCGAGGGTGACCGTGCCCAGCGACGGGTCGGCCGACGACGTCGCCGCGGGGGCCCCGCCGTTCCCGGAGCCGCAGCCGGCGAGCAGGACCACCGCGGCAGCGACCACGACGGCCCTCTCGCAGGGGCCCGCCGCGAGCCTGCGAGTGGTGGGGGGCGAGGAGGTCCTTCTACCGCTCATCGCCGCGGAACCGTACGCGCCGCGGGGGCGCCGGGTGCGTCGTCGGCGACCGTCGGCGCGGCGGCGTCCTCGGCGCCGCCCTCGCCCAGCGCGCCGGGGACGGCGGCCGGCCGCACCCCGGCGGAGGCCAGCGGGCGCACGTCACGCGCGTTCCACGGCCGGCCCAGGCCCGCGGACTCCAGCAGCGCGTCGAGCAGCCCCGCGGTGAAGCCCCAGACGACCATGCCGGCGACCCCGAACGCCGGGCCGACGTAGCCCGAGGGGTGGCGCACGCGGAACCGGTTGGCCGGGTCGGTCAGGTCGGCCAGCGGCACCCGGGCGACCCGCGCCACCTCCGTCGGGTCGCCGACGGCGACGTCGGCCGGGTCGTCCCACCAGCCCACCACCGGGACGACGAGGTTGTCCGAGGGACCGAGGAACAGCTCGGGCAGCGTGGCCAGCACGCGCACGCCGTCGGGGTCGACGCCGGCCTCCTCGTGCGCCTCCCGCAGCGCCGTGCCGACCGGGTAGTCCTCGCCGGGGTCGGCGCCACCGCCGGGGAAGGCGGGCTGGCCGGCGTGGGTACGCAGCCGGGCGGACTTCTCGATGAGCAGGACGTCGGCGCCCTGCGGCCCCTCCCCGAAGAGCACCAGCACCGCCGAGCGGCGCGCGGTGTCGCTGGGGGCGCCCAGGCGGTGGCGCAGTGGCAGGTCGGTCGCCGTGGCGAGCAGCCGCCGCAGCCAGCCGGGCAGGTCGGAGGTGTCGACGCCGGGCAGCGCGCCCGGGTCGGTCCCGCCGGTCACAGCTGCACCCCGAGGTGCTCGGCGACCAGCGCGCGCAGCTCGTCGAGCGAGGCCACCGGGCCGACCTTCGTGTGCACGAGCGCGCCGTCGGCGTCGAGGAGGTAGGTGAAGGGAAGGACGTTGACGCCCAGCCCGTCCATCAGGGCGCCGTCGCGGTCGTAGGCGCTGGGGAAGGTGACCCCGGAGTCGGTGGCGAAGGCGTCGGCCTGCGGGACGCCGTCCTTGCTGACGACGCCGACGACCGACACCCGGCCGCCGGCGAGGTCGGCGAGCTCCTGGACCAGCGGGAGCTCCTCCCGGCACGGGGCGCACCAGCTCGCCCACAGGTTGACGACGGTGGGCACGCCAGGGGCGCGGCCCAGGTCGAGCGTGCCGCCCCCGGGGCAGGGCAGGGACACCGCCGGCAGGGTCTCGGCGCCGCGCGCCGGCGTGTCGGGCTGCTCCCGACAGGCCTGCAGCGGCGCGCTCCAGGTGGCCGGGGCGGGCGGGGGCTCCTCCGCGTCGGCGTCCCGTGACGCCGTGCAGGCCGACAGGAGTGCGGCCAGCCCGAGCAGCGTGGCGGCGACCCGCCGTCCGCCGCTCCCCCGGATCCCGGTGCTCACTCGGTGTCCGACGCCGCCGGCGTCCTGACCAGCTTCAGCGCCGCCTCGGGGTCGGTGGGGCCGATGCCGTAGGACGGGCACCAGCGGGCCAGCCCGCACGCGCCGCAGGCGGCCTTCTTGGCGTGGCAGACGCGGCGGCCGTGGAAGATCACCCGGTGGCTGAACATGGTCCAGTCACGCTTGGGGACCAGCTCGGCGACCTGGGCCTCGACCTTGACCGGGTCCTCGTCGGCGGTCCAGCCGAAGCGGCGGACCAGCCGGCCGAAGTGCGTGTCGACGGTCAGCCCGGGGACACCGAAGGCGTTGCCGAGGACGACGTTGGCCGTCTTGCGGCCGACACCGGGCAGCGTGACGAGGTCGGCCATCCGGCCGGGGACCTCGCCGTCGAAGCGCTCGACCAGCGCCTGGGCCAGCCCGAGCACGGAGTTGGCCTTGGCGCGGAAGAAGCCGGTGGGCTTGAGGATCTCCTCCAGGTCGGCCCGGTCGGCGCCGGCGAGGGCCACCGGGTCGGGGTACTTCGCGAAGAGCGCCGGGGTGACCTTGTTCACCGTCTTGTCGGTGGTCTGGGCCGAGAGCACGGTGGCCACCAGCAGCTCGAAGGCGTTGGTGAAGTCGAGCTCGCAGTGCGCGTCGGGGTGGAGGACGGCCAGCTCACGGGCCATGCGGCGGGCCCGGCGGGTGCGGGCCCGCGGCGTCTCGTCCGGGTCGAGCGGCGAGGCCGGGTGGGCGGGCGGGCGGCGCCGTGTGGGACGTGCGTAGGCCGGCGTGGACACGCGGTCGAGGGTAGGCGTCACCGGCGACACCGCCGGGGCCGTGCCACCATGGCGGTGCAGGCCCGCTCAGCAGCGACCGGACCCGGGAGGTGGCGTGGTCGCGCTCATCGTCATCCTCTTCCCGCCGATGGTCATCGCGTTCCTGCTCGTCATGGAGCGCGTCGAGGAACCGCTCCGCCGGCCGACGTCGCCGCGCGAGGTGGCCGAGTTCCTCTCGTCGGCCACCCCGGGCGAGGTCGACACGCTGGCCGCCTCCGGGATCCGCCGGGCCATGGCGCGGTGGCGCCGCCGGCGCCGCTCGCGCGTGCAGCGCAGCGCCGAACCGCTGGTCTGACGAAGGACCACCCTTCCCCCCACGCCTCGCACGCTCGGCGCGGGGCCCTGGAGGGCGGCCGTTCCAGTCCCTCACCAGTCCGGGGGTGCCCTCCCTGCACCGATCGGGTGACGACGGGCACAGCCGCCTAGACTCCTCACGGATGCGGGCGGCCACGTCCGCAGGTGGACGTTGACGATGGGGTGGAGAGACACGTGGTGGACGAGGTGCTGGCTCAGTCGGGGCTCTTCCAGGGGCTCTCGGAGGAGGCCGTCGACCCGGTCGCCAGCCGTCTGGAGACGATCACCCTCCCGCGGGGCCGGGTGGTGTTCAACGAGGGTGAGCCCGGCGACAGCCTGTACATCGTGCTGACCGGCAAGATCAAGTTGTCCCGCCGCTCCCCCGACGGCCGCGAGAACGTGCTCGCCGTCATGGGCCCCTCCGACCAGTTCGGCGAGCTGTCGGTGTTCGACCCCGGCCCGCGCACCGCGACGGCGACCGCGGTCACCGACGTGAAGCTGGCGAAGATGCCGCAGTCGGTGCTGCGCCCGTGGATCGAGGCGCACCCGGAGGTGGGCGAGCGGCTGCTGCACGTGCTGGCCCGCCGGCTGCGCCGCACGAACGACTCCGTGGCCGACCTGATCTTCACCGACGTGCCCGGCCGGGTGGCCAAGGCGCTGCTGCAGATGGCCGACCGCTTCGGCAGCCGCGAGGCCGACGGGCTGCGCGTCAAGCACGACCTCACCCAGGAGGAGCTCGCCCAGCTCGTCGGGGCCTCCCGGGAGACGGTGAACAAGGCGCTGGCCGACTTCGTGCACCGCGGTTGGATCCAGCTGCAGGGCAAGTCGGTCGTCGTCCTCGACGAGGACCGACTTCGCCGCCGCGCGCGCTGATCGACTCGACGGGAGAGGCCCAGGACCCGTCGGGTCCTGGGCCTCTCCCGTTCGACGTCAGCTCGGGAGCGGGACGACCAGGCCGATGCGGGTGCCGTCGGGGAGCTCGGCGTAGCGGCCCTCGGGGGTCGTCCGCAGCTCCGGCATGATCGGGACCAGCGGCTCCGGTGGGCTGCCGGCCAGCGCCGCGGCGACGTCCGGGAAGGCCGCGAGCTGGCCGAGGGTGTGGATGGTCGGTGGCAGCATCGGCCGGGTGCCGGCGCGCAGCTCCGCCAACGCCGCCTGCGGCGTGAGCCAGCTGGCCTCGTCGGCCTCGCCGGAGACGTCGCGCGCCTCCTGCCCGGCCGGCAGCGCCGCGGCGAAGAACCGGGTGTCGTAGCGCCGGCTCTCCTGCGGCGGGGTGATCCAGTGCGCGAAGGGCCGCAGCAGGTCCGCCCGCAACGCCAGTCCGCGCTCGGCGAGCAGCCCGGCCAGCGACAGCTCCCGGGTCAGCAGCGCCTGCCGCTGGGCCTCCCAGTCCTCACCGGAGACGTCCGGGACGACGTCGGCGCCCTCCGGCGAGCCGGCCAGCAGGACGCCGGCCTCCTCGAAGGTCTCCCGGACCGCGGCACACACCAGCTCGCGGGCGAGCCGCTCGTCGCAGCCCAGCGCCGCCGCCCACTGCGCCGGTGGCGGCCCGGCCCAGGCGACGTCGGTGTCGCCGTCGCGCGGGTCGACCCCGCCGCCGGGGTAGGCGGTCATCCCCCCGGCGAAGGGCATCCCCCGCGTGCGCCGCAGCAGGTGGACCTCCAGTCCCGCCCCGCCGTCGCGCAGCAGCAGGACCGTGGCGGCCGGGCGGACGGCCGCCGTCATCCCCTCAGCTCGACCGTGAGCTCGACCTCGACCGGGGCGCCGAGGGGCAGCTCCGCGACGCCGACCGCGCTGCGCGCGTGGTGGCCAGCGTCGCCGAAGACCTTGCCGAGCAGCTCGCTCGCGCCGTTGACCACGCGCGGCTGGCCGCTGAAGCCCTCGGCGCTGGCCACGTAGCCGACCACGCGCACCACGCGGGCGACCTGGTCGAGGCCCACGAGGTCGTCGACGGCGGCCAGGGCGTTGAGTGCGCACATCTTGGCGTCGGCGGCGGCGTCCTCGGGGTCGACCGACCCGCCGACCTTCCCGGTGCGTCGCAGCCCGCCGTCGACGAACGGCAGCTGGCCGCTGGTGAACACCAGGTTGCCGGAGCGCACGGCCGGCACGTAGGAGGCGACCGGGGCGGCCACGGGGGGCAGCCGGATGCCGAGCTGGGCGAGCCGGGCGTGCCAGCTCGGGGCCTGGGTGCCCTCGCCGGAGGTGCCGGAGGTCATCGTGGCCGCCTCAGCCGATCGGGCGCTTGAGGTAGGCGACCGGCTGCTCGGACCCCGCCGGGCCGGGGAGCACCGTCACGAGCTCCCACCCGTCGGTGCCCCACGAGTCGAGGATCGCCTTGGTGTTGTGAATCAGCAGCGGGATGGTGGCGTACTCCCACCTGCGGCGGGCCGGTTCGCTCATGGGCACCGACGCTAGCGCAGGACCCCGGCCCCGTCCCCGGCCCCGTCCCCGGGCCGCCCCGGGCTGCGACGGGTGGGCGTGGCGGCGGCCTCCTAGGCTTGACCGGGTGAGCCCCGACTTCCCCGTCCGCTGCCACGTCGTGACCGGGAAGGGCGGCACCGGGAAGACCACCGTGGCCGCCGCCCTGGCCCTGGCCCTGGCGGCCGGCGGGCACACCGTGCTGCTCGTCGAGTGCGAGGGCCGCCAGGGCATCGCCCAGCTGTTCGACACCCCGCCGCTGCCCTACGAGGAGCGACGGGTGGCCGTCACCCGGGGCGGTGGGGAGGTGCGGGCCCTCGCGATCGACGTCGAGGAGGCCCTGCTCGAGTACCTCGAGATGTTCTACAACCTCCGCCGTGCCGGCCGGGCGCTGCGCAAGATGGGCGCCGTCGACTTCGCCACCACCATCGCGCCGGGCCTGCGCGACGTGCTGATCACCGGGAAGATCAAGGAGGCGGTCACCCGCCGCGAGGACGGGCGCCGCGTGTACGACGCCGTCGTCGTCGACGCCCCGCCCACCGGCCGCATCACCCGCTTCCTCAACGTCACCAGCGAGATGGCCGGCCTCGCCCGCTCCGGCCCGATCAAGACCCAGAGCGACGGCGTCATGGCCGTGCTGCGCTCCCCGCAGACGGCGGTGCACCTGGTCACCCTGCTGGAGGACATGCCGGTGCAGGAGACCGCCGACGCGATCGCCGAGCTGACCGAGGCCGGCCTGCCGGTCGGGTCGGTGATCGTCAACATGGCCACCGAGCCGGCCCTGCCGGCCGAGGACCTCGTCCGCGCCGCCGCGGGCCGGCTCACCGGCGCCGACCTCGCGCCCGGCCTGACCGCGGCCGGCCTGCCCGAGGACACCGACCTGGCCGAGGCGCTGGCCGCCGAGGTCGTCGAGCACGCCCAGCGGTGGGCCGCCCAGGACGCGCTGCGCGCCCGCGTGGAGTCCCTCGGCCGACCGACGGTGGAGCTGCCGCTGCTGCCCGGGCCGATGGACCTCGGCTGCCTGTTCGAGCTGGCCGGCCGGCTCGAGGAGCACCTCGGCGCGGAGGTGGCGGCGTGACCGCGGCCGCCTCCGGGGACGCGCACCGCCCGGCCCGCGCGGCCGGCACGCCGCGCTACGCGCCGCCGGTCGACCTCGCCGAGCTGATCGCCGACCCCGACACCCGCATCGTCGTCTGCTGCGGCTCCGGCGGGGTGGGCAAGACGACGACGTCGGCGGCGCTGGCGCTGGCCGCCGCGGAGGCCGGCCGCCGGGTCGTCGTCCTCACCATCGACCCCGCGCGCCGGCTGGCGCAGTCGCTGGGCCTGGGAGAGCTCGACAACGAGCCGCGGCGGGTCGACGTCCCGGGGGTCGACGGCGAGCTGCACGCGATGATGCTGGACATGAAGCGCACGTTCGACGACATCGTCGTGGCGCACTCGACGCCCGAACGTGCCGAGGTGATCCTGGCCAACCCCTTCTACCAGACGCTGTCGTCGTCCTTCGCCGGGACGCAGGAGTACATGGCGATGGAGAAGCTGGGGCAGCTGCGCGCGGCCGACACGTGGGACCTCATCGTCGTCGACACGCCCCCGTCCCGGTCGGCGCTGGACTTCCTCGACGCGCCCAACCGGATGAGCCGCTTCCTCGACGGCACGATGATCCGGCTGCTCACCGCGCCCGCGCGGGCCGGTGGCCGGGCCGGGTTCAAGTTCGCCAGCGCCGGGCTGCTGTTCTTCAGCCGGATCATCAGCAAGGTCCTCGGCGGCCAGCTGCTGCGCGACATCTCCGCGTTCGTCTCGGCCCTCGACACGATGTTCGGCGGGTTCCGCGAGCGGGCCACCGCCACCTACGAGCTGCTGCGCCGGCCCGGGACGTGGTTCGTCGTCGTCGCCACGCCCGAGCCCGACGCCCTGCGCGAGGCCTCCTACTTCGTCGACCGGCTCTCCGCCGAGGGCATGCCGCTGGCCGGGCTGGTGCTCAACCGGACCCACCCGCCGGCCAGCACCCGGCTGTCGGCCACCCGCGCCGAGGTCGCCGCCGAGTCCGTCGACGACGGCGACGGCGCCCCCGCCGCCCTGGTCGCCGGGGCGCTGCGGGTGCACGCCGAGCGGATGACGCTGGCGATGCGCGAGCAGCGGCTGGCCGACCGGTTCACCAGCGCCCACCCCGAGGTGGGCATCCGGGCGGTCCCGGCCGCGGCCGGCGACGTCCACGACCTCGAGGGTCTGCGGGTGATGGCCGAGGCGCTGACCGGCCCCGACGACGACACGCCGACCGGCGTGCCGCGCACCCGCGTGCTGCCCGCGCGCCGCGGCTGAGACCGGGCTGCGGGCCCGGTCACGCCGTACATTGGCGGCGATGTCTGCTGCCTCCCGCGCCAGGGCCCTGGCCAAGCTCGTCGCGCTGATCGTCGTCGCCGGCGCACTCGTCGCCGGCATGCTGCTGCCCGTCGTCGGCGGCTCGGGCGTGGTGGCGCGCAACTCCGCGTCCCTGCTCGACGCACTCCCGGTGGAGCTGACCGACGCCACCCCGGCGGGCAACTCCCGGGTGCTGGCGGCCGACGGGTCGCTGATCACGAACTTCTACACCAACAACCGCACGGTCGTGACCGCCGACCAGATCGCCGAGGTCATGAAGCAGGCGCTGGTCGCGATCGAGGACTCCCGCTTCTACGAGCACAACGGCCTGGACGTGCAGGGCACGCTGCGCGCGGCGGTGACCAACCTGACGGCCGGGTCGGTGCAGGAGGGCGGCTCGACGATCACCCAGCAGCTGGTCAAGCAGACCCTGCTGGAGACCGCCGACACCCCCGAGGAGCGGACGGCGGCCACCGAGCAGGACGGTGTCGAGGGCCTGTCCCGCAAGCTGCGCGAGGCCCGGCTGGCCCTCGCCCTGGAGGACACCTACTCCAAGGACGAGATCCTCACCCGCTACCTCAACATCGTGTACTTCGGCCGCGGCGCCTACGGCATCCAGGCCGCCGCCCAGCGCTACTTCAGCGTCAACGCCATCGACCTGACCCTGCCCCAGGCCGCCATGCTGGCCGGGCTGGTGCAGAGCCCGTCCAACGACGACCCGATCGCCAACCCGGAGAACGGCCAGACGCGGCGCAACCAGGTGCTGCAGCGGATGTTCGACCTCGGCTACATCTCCGAGGCCGAGCTGACCGAGATCTCCGCCCAGCCGGTGCAGGTGGCCGAGGGCCTCAGCCCGGCCAACGGCTGCATCGACGCCGTCATCGGCGGCTTCTTCTGCGCCTACACGCAGGGCTACCTCACCGGAGTCCTGGGGCTGACCCAGGAGCAGCTCGACAACGGCGGGCTGACCATCCAGACGACGCTGGACACGCAGCTGCAGACCCTCGCCGACCAGTCGGTGCTCAACACCCTGCCGATGGGCGACCCGCTGGCGGCGGTGTTCACGGCCCTCAAGCCGGGCTCCGGCGACGTGATGGCGATGGCCGTCAACCGCCGCTACGGCTGCGACGACCCCGACTGCGAGTCCGTCGTCCTGCACACCGCGGCCAGCAAGGGCGCCGGCTCCACGTACAAGACCTTCACCGCCGCGGCGGCGCTCGAGGCCGGCATCGGCGCCGGCACCGTGATCACGACGCCGGGTGACCAGTACACCTCCCGCGTGTTCCGCGGCCCCTCCTGCGGCGGTGACCGGGAGCAGTCCAACGGGATGTACTGCGTCCAGAACGTCGGCGACTACCCCGACACCCTCGACATGGTCGACGCGCTGGTCCGCTCCTCGAACACCTACTTCCTGGCGCTGGAGGACCGCCTCGGCAGCGTCGAGGGCCCGGTGCGGATGGCCGAGCGGATGGGCATGACCTTCGACCAGCCCACCCAGAACTCCGCCGACGAGATCATCGACGGGAACTTCGGCTCCTTCACCCTCGGCGCCGAGGCCACCAGCCCGATGGACCTGGCCAACGCCTACGCCACGCTGGCCGCCCAGGGGACCCGGTGCACCCCGACCCCGGTGCTGCAGGTCCTCGACCGCAACGGCCAGCCCCTCACCGGCGAGGACGGCCAGCCGCTGGTCAAGGACGACAACTGCACGCCGGAGTCCATCCCGCCGAACATCGCCAACACGCTGGCCACCATCCTCATCGGCGACACCTCCAGCCCGGTGGGCACCGGCCAGCGGGCCGGGATCCCCGGGCGCGGGGTCGCCGGCAAGACCGGCACCGCCCAGGGCCGCGACTCGGTGGCCTTCGTCGGGGTCCTGCCCGAGTACGCAGGCAGCGTCATGGTGTTCAACCCCAAGGAGAAGCAGGACGTCGGCGGCTACGGCGGCAACATGCCGGCCGCGATCTGGCGGGACGCGTTCGAGCCCTACCTGGCCGACAAGCCCACCTCGTTCTTCCCGCCGGTCGACCCGGCCCTCATGGGCGGCGGCCCGGCTCCCGCCGCGCCCGGCGGCAACCGCGGCAACGGTGGCAACGGAGGCCGCAACGGCGGGAACGGCGGCACCGGATGGTGGAACGGCGGATAGCCGGTCACGCGCCGCGGCTCACCCCAGCTGGCGGCGGACCTCCGCGGCGACCCGGCCGCCCTCGGCGCGGCCGGCGACGGCCGCGGTGGCCGCACCCATCACCCGGCCCATGTCCTTCATCCCGGTCGCGCCGATGCGGGTGACGACGTCGGCGACCAGCGCCGCGAGGTCGGCGTCGTCGAGCTGCGCGGGCAGGTAGCCGGCCACGACCTCGCCCTCGGCGCGCTCGCGGCCGGCCTGCTCGGCGCGGCCGGCCGCGTCGAAGGCCTCCGCCGCCTCCCGGCGCCGCTTGGCCTCGCGCCGCAGCACCCCCGTCACCTCGTCGTCGGACAGCTCGCGGGCCTCCTTGCCGGCGACCTCCTCGGCGCTCACCGCCGCGAGCACCATCCGCAGCGTGGCGGTGCGCAGCTCGTCACGGGACTTCATGGCACTGGTGAGGTCGGCGCGCAGCCGGCCCTTGAGGTCGGACACGCCCCCAGCCTGGCACGACGTCACCGGCACGCCCACGCCGGTGGCGCGGGCGGCCCGTAGGCTCGGGCACCGTGCGCTGGTACACCGCCCTGCCCACGGCCGCCGTCGCCACCGGCACCGCCACCGTGGCCTACGCCTCGCTGTACGAGCGCACCCGCTGGACGCTGCGCCGCTTCGAGGTGCCCGTGCTGGCCCCGGGCTCCGCGCCGCTGACCGTGCTGCACCTGTCGGACCTGCACATGACCGCCGGGCAGCGCTCCAAGCAGGAGTGGGTGGCCGCGCTCGACGGCCTGGAGCCCGACCTGGTCGTCGACACCGGGGACAACCTCGCCGGGACCGACGCCGTCCCGGCGGTGCTGGGCTCGCTGGACCCGCTGCTCGACCGCCCGGGTGTGTTCGTGACCTCGTCCAACGACTACTACGCCCCGCGCCCGAAGAACCCGGTCGGCTACCTCACCCGCAGCCAGAAGCGGGTGCACGGCGAGGAGCTGCCGTGGCGGGACATGCGCGACGGGTTCACCGCCCGCGGCTGGCTGGACCTCACCAACGCCCGGGGCGAGCTCACCGTGGCGGGGAGGCGGATCTCCTTCGCCGGCCTCGACGACCCGCACCTGCGGCGGGACCGCTACGACGACGTCGCCGGGCCCGTCGACCCCACCGCGGACCTGCGCGTGGGCGTCGTCCACTCCCCCGAGCCCCGGGTGCTGGACCGGTTCGTCGCCGACGGCTACGACCTGCTGCTGTGCGGCCACACCCACGGCGGCCAGCTGCGGGTGCCCTTATACGGCGCCCTGGTCACCAACTGCGGCATCGACCGCGCCCACGCCCGCTGGCTGCACCGGTGGGCCGGGCCCTCACCCGAGCGGCCGGCCGGCACCTGGCTGCACGTGTCCGCGGGCCTGGGCACCAGTCCCTTCGCCCCGGCCCGGTTCGCCTGCCCGCCGGAGGCGACGCTGCTCACGCTGACCGCGCGCACCCCGTGACCCGGCGCCGGGTCCGCTGCGCGGCTCGGCTACAGTGGTCGAGGCACGCCCGGGGTGTGGCGCAGCTTGGTAGCGCGCGTCGTTCGGGACGACGAGGCCGCAGGTTCAAATCCTGTCACCCCGACCCACCGCTCAGGGGCCGCCGGAAGGCGGCCCCTGAGCGCGTTCCGGCCCCGTTCCGGTTGGACTCCCTCCGTGGCGGGCACCGAGGAGCCCGATGACCGAGTGGCTGCTCCTCCTCGCCGCCGTGGTGCTCACGGCGCTCACCGGCTTCTTCGTCGCGGCCGAGTTCTCCCTGACGACGGTCGACCGGGGCCGCGTCGAGGAGGCCGCCCGGGCCGGCGACGCGGGCGCGGGCGGCGTGGCGACCGCACTGCGCTCGCTGTCGACCCAGCTGTCGGCGGCCCAGCTCGGCATCACGCTGACCACCCTCATCGTCGGCTACCTCGCCGAGCCCGCGATCGGCCGCCTGCTGCACGGCCCGCTGGAGTCCCTGGGCCTGTCCGCGGGGGCGGCCACCGGCGTCTCCTACGGCCTGGCGCTGGCCCTGGCGACGACGCTGCAGATGCTGCTGGGGGAGCTGGGGCCCAAGAACCTCGCCATCGCCAACCCGCTGGGGGTCGCCCGCTGGGTGGCGCCGGGGATGCGGGCCTTCACCGCCGTCTTCGGCGTCGTCGTCCGGTCCCTGCAGCGGCTGGCCAACGCCATCGTGCGGCGGCTGGGCTTCGAGCCGCGGGAGGAGCTGGACTCCGCCCGCGGAGCCGACGAGCTCGCCGCCGTCGCCCGCCGCTCGGCCGAGGAGGGCGACCTCTCCCCCGTCGCCGCGCGGCTGCTGGAGCGCTCGCTGGGGCTGCGCGCGAAGTACGCCACCGACGTCATGACCCCGCGCACCCGGCTGTGGACGCTGCGGGCCAGCGCCAGCGCGGCCGACGTCATCGCCGCGGCCACCGAGTCGGGGAACTCGCGGTTCCCCGTGTACGGCTCCGACCTCGACGAGGTCACCGGCGTCGTGCACGTCAAGCGGGCGGTCGCGGTGCCGGAGGCCGAGCGCTCCCGCCGCACCGCCGGGGAACTGGCCGACCCGGTGCTCGCGGTGCCGTCGTCGCTGCGGCTGGAGCGGCTGCTGGACCTGCTGCGCGAGCAGGGCCTGCAGATCGCCCTCGTCGTCGACGAGTGGGGCGCCACGCACGGGGTGGTGACGCTGGAGGACATCGTCGAGGAGCTCGTCGGCGAGATCACCGACGAGACCGACCGCCCGCTGCGCACGCTGCGCCGGCTCGACGACGGCCAGTGGCTGCTGTCGGGGCTGCTGCGGCCCGACGAGGTGCTCGAGCGCACCCGGATCGCGGTGCCCGAGGGTCGCTACGAGACGCTGTCGGGCTTCCTCGCCGAGCGGCTGCAGCGGCTCCCCGAGGTGGGCGACACCGTGGAACTCGAGGGGGCCCGGCTGACCGTGGAGAGCCTCGACGGCCGCCGGGTCGCCCGGGTGCGCGCCGAGCAGACCGTGCACCTCCCGGCGGGGGCGACGGCGTCGGCCCGGCAGCGCGCCGAGCGGGCGGTGGCGGCGTGAGCGACGTCGTCAGCCTGCTGGTCCTGGTCGCCCTGCTGCTGGGCAACGCCTTCTTCGTGGCCGCGGAGTTCGCCCTGGTGTCGGCCCGGGTCGACCAGATCGAGCCGCGCGCCGCGACCGGCTCGCCCCGCGCGGTCAAGACGCTGGCCGCGATGCGCGACGTCTCGCGGAACATGGCCGGCGCGCAGCTGGGCATCACGCTGTGCTCGCTGGGCCTCGGCGCCGTCGGCGAGCCCGCCGTCGCCCACCTCATCGAGGCGCCGCTGCACGCCGCGCACGTCCCCGACGCGCTGCTGCACCCCATCGCGCTGGTCGTCGCGCTGTCGCTGGTGACCGTGCTGCACATGGTGCTCGGCGAGATGGTCCCCAAGAACATCACCATCGCCGGGCCCGACCGCGCGGCGCTGGTGCTCGGCCCGGCGCTGGCCGCCTTCACGCGCCTGCTGCGGCCGGTGATCTGGTTCTTCAACACCACGGCCAACCTCTTCGTGCGGCTGTTCGGCGCCACCCCCACCGACGAGGTGGCGGCCAGCTTCGACGAGGGCGAGATCCGGTCGATGATCACCCAGTCCCGGCGGGAGGGGCTGCTGGGCACCGAGGTGAGCACGCTGGCCGCCGGGGCGCTGACCTTCGGGCAGCACACGGTCGAGGACGTGCTGCTGCCGATGGACGCCGTGGTCACCGTTCCGCGCTCGACCACGCCGCGGCAGCTCGAGGCCGTCGTCGCCGAGCACGGCTTCAGCCGGTACCCGGTGGCCGGCGACGACGGCGCGCTGCTCGGCTTCGTGCACGTCAAGGACGCGCTGCGCACCACCGGCGCGGACCGCGACCGGCCGCTGCCCGAGGAGTTCCTGACCCCGCTGGTGCCGATCGCGCCGGGGACGAAGCTGCCCGAGGTGCTGTCGGAGATGCGCGCGCAGGGCGCCCACCTCGGTGGCGTGGTGGGCACCGACGGCGGGCAGCGGCGGACCGTGGGCCTGGTGGCGCTCGAGGACGTGCTCGAGCTGCTCATCGGCGACGTCCGCGACGCCGCCGCCGAGCACACGCGGGCGATGGCCGACCGGGCCACCCGCGGCGGCCGCGGCCGGGCCGGGTACCCGACCGGGGCCGGCGCCGGAGGCCGCTGACGACGGGCCCGGGCACCGGCGACGGTGCACCATCGAGGGCACGGGTCGCACACCGACGAGGGGAACGGCGATGAGCACCGACACACCCACCGGCACGCGGGGCGAGGCCCCCACCGACGACGGCATCGACCGGGCCGCCATCCGGGAGGCGCTGTACACCGACGGCATCACCGCGCGGAAGGGCGCCTTCTCCCGCGACTGGGTCGCCCGGCTGCGCGAGGACGTCGACGCCGCCTTCGAGGAGGCCCGCGGCCGCGAGGGCGGCGCCGTCGGGCGGGGTCCCAACCGCTGGTACGTGGAGGTCCACCCGCAGGCGCTGCGCGGGTTCGTCGACCTGGTCGACCACCCGTGGGTGCGGGCCACGTGCGAGACGGTCCTCGGGCCCGACTACACGATCGTCGAGGTGGGCTTCGACACGCCCTTCCCCGGCGCGAAGGACCAGCCGTGGCACCGGGACTTCCCCAGCCCGCGGGAGACGCGGGAGGAGCGGCGGCTGACCTCCCTCGCCTTCAACGTCACCACGGTCGACACCGTCGACGAGATGGGGCCCTTCGAGGTAGCGCCGGGGACGCAGTGGGAGACCGGCGAGGACTTCGACCACGGGATGTTCCCGCCGAAGAGCGAGTACCCGCGCTACGAGGCGCTGGCCGTGCGCAAGTACCCGCAGATGGGCGACGTCTCGGTGCGCTCCGCCCTGACGCTGCACCGCGGGACGGAGAACCGCTCGCAGCTCTCCCGCCCCGTCCTGGTCCTGGGCGTCGACGCGCCCGGCGCCGGCAACGACGAGCACCACGACCTCGCGGTGACCTCCGACTACTGGGAGCAGCTGCCCCAGCGGGTGCGCGACCACCTGCGCTGCCCCGTCGTCGACGAGCTGCGGCCGATCGTGCAGAAGCACGACATCGAGGGCCTGGTGATGGGCTGAGCCCGACACCCCGGCGGCGGGCCGGAGGGGTGCGGGCACGATGGGCCGGTGACCGCCGAGCAGACCGCCCCCCTCCTCCCGCCCGACGTCACCGCCCGGTGGCAGGCCCGCTTCCGCGCGCCACGGGTGAGCCTGCCCGACTGGGCGCTGCACGCGCCGCAGCGCAGCCTCTACGCCTCCGACGTCAGCGGCGTCGTCGAGCAGTACGCCTGGGACCGCGACACCGACGTCCACCGGCAGGTGACCGACCGGCCCAACGGCACGCTGATCGGCACGCTGTCCCCCGACGGCGAGCAGATCTGGTGGTTCGCCGACACCGACGGCGACGAGTTCGGCGTGTGGATGGTGCAGCCCTTCGCCGGCGGCGAGGACCGGGTCGCCGTCCCCGAGGTCGGGCCGGCCTACCCCGCGGGCCTGGAGATCGGCTCCTCGCTGGTGGCCGTCGGCCGGTCCACCGACGACGGCAGCGAGCTGTGGCTGGCCCCCGCCGGCGGGACGCCGCGGGTGGTCTACCGCCACGAGGACCCCGCCTCGGTCGACGCGCTCACCCTCGACGACGAGCTGCTGGTGATCTCGCACTCGGAGCACGGCGACCCGCGCTACCCGGCGCTGCGCGTCCTGCGCACGGACGACGACGCGGTCGTCGCCGAGAAGTGGGACGGCGAGGGCCGCGGCCTGCACGCGCTGGAGTTCGCCCCGCTGCCCGGCGACCGGCGGCTGCTGGTCGGCCACGAGCGGCGCGGCCGCGAGGAGCTGCTGGTCTGGGACGTCGCCGCCGAGACCGAGACCGAGATCGTGCTCGACCTGCCCGGCGACGTGACCGCCGGCTGGTACCCCGACGGCTCGGCGCTGCTGGTGGGTCACGACCACGCCGCCCGCAGCGAGCTGTACCGCTACGACCTCGCCAGCGGGGCGCTGGAGCGGCTGGACACCCCGCGCGGCGTCGTCCGCGGCGCCACCGCCCGGCCCGACGGCACGGTCGAGCTGGCCTGGTCGAACTCCGAGCGCCCGCCGGTGATCCGCCGCGCCGACGGGCCGGTGGTGCTCGCCGCGCCCGGCGGGGAGCCGCCGGCCGCCCACCCGGTCGAGGACCGCTGGGTACCCGGCCCCGGGGGCGACGTCCACGCGCTGCTGGTGCGCCCGGCCGGCGAGCCCCCGTACGCCACGGCGTTCCTCGTCCACGGCGGGCCGGAGTCGGCCGACGACGACAGCTACCGCGCCCGCCGGGCGGCCTACGTCGACGCCGGCTACGCGGTCGTGCACGTCAACTACCGCGGGTCCACCGGCTACGGCAGCGCCTGGCGCGACGCCCTCACCGGCCGGCCCGGACCCACCGAGCTCGAGGACGTCGCCGCCGTCTACGACGCGCTGGCCGCCGAGGGGTTCCTGGACCCGGCACGGGCGCTGGTCACCGGCGGGTCGTGGGGCGGCTTCCTGACCCTGCTGGCGCTGGGCACGCAGCCCGAGCGCTGGGCGGCAGGCATCGCCGAGGTGCCGGTGGCCGACTACCTGGCCGCCTACGAGGACGAGATGGAGGGCCTGCGGGCCTACGACCGCGCGCTGTTCGGTGGCTCACCGGAGGAGGTGCGCGACCGGTACGTGCGCTCCTCGCCGATCACCCACGTCGAGGCCGTGCGGGCGCCGGTGCTGGTGGTGGCCGGGGCGAACGACCCGCGCTGCCCGATCCGGCAGATCGAGAACTACCTCGCCCGTCTCGAGGAGCTCGGCAAGCCGCACGAGGTGTACCGGTTCGACGCCGGGCACGGCTCGCTGGTCATCGAGGAGACGATCCGGCAGGTCGAGACGGCGCTGTCGTTCGCGCTGCGCCACGTGCGGCCGTGACCCGGGCCGGCAGCAGCGCGACGACGGCGAGGGTCACCAGCAGGTAGAGGTCCTCGACGACGATCCCGACGACGCCGCGGTCGTGGTGGTGGCCGGAGGTGGCGGAGGCGAACCAGATCGCCGACGAGGCGAGCACCAGCGTGGTGACGGCGGCCAGCGCCCCGGCCAGCAGCCGCGAGCGCTCCCGCCACCACCGCGGCGTCCCCGGGGCCGGCGGCCTCCCGGCGGCGAGGTCGACCAGCACGACCAGCGCCGGCACCAGCCAGACGAGGTGGTGCGACCAGGACACGGGGCTGACCAGGCAGGCGGCCAGCCCGGTGAGCGCGACGCCGGCCAGGTCGTCGCCGGCCCGCGTCGCGCGCACCGCGCGGGTCAGCACGACCGCCAGCGCGACGGCCGCCAGCACCGCCCAGACCGGGCGCGGGGGCTCGGCGGGGTCGGCCAGGCGCGCCAGCGCGCCCAGCAGCGACTGGTTGGACGTCTTGTCCAGCGCGCCGACCCGCTCGGTCTGCCACAGCGTGTGCGTCCAGAACCGCCACGACGTCGCCGGGGCCACCGCGAGGGCCAGCAGCGTGGCCCCGGCGGCGGTGGCGACGGCGACCCCGGCCGCGCGCCAGCGGCGGGCCAGCAGCAGCCAGACGACGAACAGCGCCGGCGTCAGCTTCACCGCCGCGGCCAGCCCGATCCCCACGCCGGCCCACCGCGACCCGCGCCGCAGCGCCGCCACGTCGGCCAGCACCAGCGCCATCAGCAGCAGGTTGACCTGGCCGAAGCCGATGGTCTCCCGCACCGGCTCGACGACGAACACCAGCGGCAGCGCGAACAGCCACGCCCACGGCAGCGGCCACCCGTGCCGGCGGGCCAGCGGGGTGACCAGCCACCAGGTGAGCCCGACGAGGGCGGCCGCGTTGAGCAGCACGTGGCCGGCGGCCACCACCGGGTAGGGCAGCAGCGCCATCGGCAGGACCAGCAGCGCGGCGAACGTCGGGTAGGTGAAGCCGTAGGGGCTGCGGCCGTAGGTGTAGTCGTAGAGCGGCTGCCCCTCGAGCCACGAGGCGACGGCGCCGCGGTACACCCGCAGGTCGAAGAAGTCGTGCCACGGGTCGTTGGGCACGACCACCGACACGACCGCGACCAGCGCGACCAGCGCGAGGAACCCCCCGACCCGGAGGAGCACCCGCGCCGTCCGGCTAGCGGCCGCGGCGGGCGAGCAGCAGCTCGGCGATCTGCACGGTGTTGAGCGCCGCGCCCTTGCGGAGGTTGTCGTTGCTGACGAACAGCGCCAGGCCGTGGTCGCCGTCGACGCTGCGGTCCTGCCGGATGCGGCCGACGTAGCTGGGGTCCTGACCGGCCGCCTGCAGCGGGGTCGGGACGTCGGTGAGCTGCACGCCGGGCGCCCCGGCGAGCAGCTCGGTGGCCCGGGCGGCGGTCAGCGGGCGGGCGAACTCGACGTTGAGCGACAGCGAGTGCCCGGTGAAGACCGGCACCCGCACGCAGGTGCCGGACACCCGCAGGTCGGGGATGCCGAGGATCTTGCGGCTCTCGTTGCGGAGCTTCTGCTCCTCGTCGGTCTCGGCCGAGCCGTCGTCGACGACGCTGCCGGCCATCGGCAGCACGTTGAAGGCGATGGGGCGGACGTACTTCCGCGGCTCCGGGAAGGCCACGGCCGACCCGTCGTGCGTCAACTCGGCGGCCTTGTCGACCACGGCCTTGACCTGCGAGTCGAGCTCCTCCACGCCGGCCAGCCCGCTGCCGGAGACCGCCTGGTAGGTGCTGGCCACCACCCGGACCAGCTGCGCCTCGTCGTGCAGCGGCTTGAGCACCGGCATCGCGGCCATGGTGGTGCAGTTCGGGTTGGCGATGATCCCGCGCGAGACCTCGTCGAGCGCCTGCGGGTTGACCTCGGCGACGACGAGCGGCACGTCGGCGTCGCGCCGGAACGCCGAGCTGTTGTCGACGACGGTCACGCCCGCCTCGGCGAACCGCGGCGCCTGGACCCGGGAGGTGCCCGCACCGGCGGAGAACAGCGCGACGTCGAGGCCCGTGGGGTCGGCGGTGGCCGCGTCCTCGACGGTGATCTCGCCGTTCCCCCACGGGAGGGTGCTGCCGGCGCTGCGGGCGGAGGCGAAGAAGCGCAGCTCGGCGAGCGGGAAGCGGCGCTCGGCGAGGACCTGGCGCATGACGGCGCCGACCTGGCCGGTGGCGCCGACGATCCCGACGCGGAGCCCGTCACTGGTTGAGGTCATCGTCCGGTCCCTCCGTAGACCACGGCCTGCTCCTCGTCGGTGCCCAGGTCGAAGGCGTCGTGCACCGCGCGGACGGCGACGTCGACGTCGGTGTCGCGGCAGACCACGGAGATGCGGATCTCCGAGGTGCTGATGAGCTCGAGGTTGACGCCGGCGTCGGCCAGGGCGCCGAAGAAGCGGGCCGAGACGCCGGGGTGGCTGCGCATGCCCGCGCCGACCAGGCTGACCTTGCCGATGTGCTGGTCGAACCGGACGTCGCTGTAGCCGACGGTGTGCTTGACCTTCTCCAGCGCGGCCAGCGCCGTCGGGCCGTCGCTCTTGGGCAGCGTGAAGGAGATGTCGGCGAGCTTGCTGGCCTCGGCCGAGACGTTCTGCACGATCATGTCGATGTTGATCTCGGCGTCGGCGAGGACGCGGAAGATCTGCGCCGCCTCACCTGGCCGGTCGGGCACGCCGTAGACGGTGATCTTGCCCTCGCTGCGGTCGTGCGCGACGCCGGTGATGATCGCCTGTTCCACGCTGAGGTCCTCCATCGAGCCGGTCACGACGGTGCCGGGGAGCTGTGAGTAGGAGCTGCGGACGTGCACCGGGATGCCGTAGCGGCGGGCGTACTCGACGCAGCGGAGCATGAGCACCTTCGCGCCGGAGGCGGCCAGCTCGAGCATCTCCTCGTAGGTGATGGTGTCCAGCCGCCGGGCGTTGGGGACGATCCGCGGGTCGGCGGTGAAGACGCCGTCGACGTCGGTGTAGATCTCGCAGACGTCGGCGCGCAGGGCCGCGGCGACGGCGACGGCGGTGGTGTCGGAGCCGCCGCGGCCGAGCGTGGTGACGTCCTTGGTGTCCTGGCTGACGCCCTGGAACCCGGCGACGATGACGATCGAGCCCTCGTCGAGCGCCGAGCGCAGCCGGCCGGGCGTGACGTCGATGATGCGCGCCTTGCCGTGGCTGGAGGTCGTGATCACCCCGGCCTGCGAGCCGGTGAAGGACCGCGCCTCGTAGCCGTGGGTGTTGATGGCGATGGCCAGCAGCGCCATGGAGATGCGCTCGCCGGCGGTCAGCAGCATGTCCAGCTCGCGGCCGGGCGGGTCGTCGGTGATCTGCGCGGCCTGGTCGAGCAGCTCGTCGGTCGTGTCGCCCATCGCCGAGACGACCACGACGACGTCGTTGCCCGCCTTCTTCTCCGCGACGATGCGCTCGGCCACGCGCTTGATGTGGGCGGCGGAGGCCACGGAGGAGCCACCGTACTTCTGCACGACGAGGGCCACGGGTCCACAGGCTACCGATGTGCCGGACCGGCACCGGGATGCAGGCGGGCCCGTCCCTTGCGTGCCCCTCCCCGGCGCGATGTGATCACGAGGTGACCGATCCCGCGGAGTGGCTGCTCGGCCCCGAGGAGCGGGGCAACACGGCCACCGACCTGCCGGCCTGGACCGAGGGCAACCTCGCCGTGCCGCTGGTGCACGGGACCGCCTACTTCGACGCGCTGGTCTCGGCCGTCGAGGTCCTCGACGAGAACGACCACCTGTTCTTCACCGACTGGCGCGGCGACCCGGACGAGGAGCTGCGCCCGGGCGGTCCGACGGTCGCCGAGCTGTTCACCGCGGCGGTGCGCCGCGGGGTGACCGTCCGCGGGCTGGTGTGGCGCTCGCACGTGGACTGGCTGTCGTTCAGCAGCCGGGAGAACCGGGCGCTGGACCGCGAGGTCGAGGACGGCGGCGGGCTGGTCGTGCTCGACCAGCGGGTGCGCCGGATGGGCAGCCACCACCAGAAGCTCGTCGTCTGCCGGCACGACCAGGACGCCACGAAGGACGTCGCCTTCATCGGCGGCATCGACCTGTGCCACAGCCGCCGCGACGACGCCGAGCACCGCGGCGACCCGCAGGCGGTCCCGATGGCCTCCGCGTACGGGCCCACGCCGCCGTGGCACGACGTGCAGCTCATGATCCGCGGTCCGGCCGTCGCGGCGCTGGACACGGTCTTCCGGGAGCGCTGGGACGACCCCACCGACCCCGACGAGGGCAACCCGATCGCGCACGTGATCGACCGGCTGCGGCAGAGCCGGATGTACGCCGACCGGCTGCCCCCACAGCTGCCCCCGCCCCCGCCGGCCGGGCCGCACCTGGTGCAGAACCTGCGGACCTATCCCGCCGTCCGCCCGCGCTACGACTTCGCCCCCGACGGCGAGCGCTCGATCGCCCGCGGCTACTCGAAGGCGATCAAGCGGGCGCGGCGGCTGATCTACCTCGAGGACCAGTACATGTGGTCGGGCGAGGTCGCGCAGCTGTTCGCCGACGCGCTGGCCGAGCACCCCGACCTGCACCTGGTCGTCGTCGTGCCCCGCGTCCCCGACCAGGACGGGGCGCTGGCGTCGCGGCCGCAGTTCGTCGGCCGGTGGCAGGCGCTGGAGATGTGCCGCCGGGCCGGGCGCGACCGGGTGCACGTGTTCGACGTGGAGAACCACGAGAGCACGCCCGTCTACGTGCACGCGAAGGTCTGCGTGGTCGACGACGTGTGGGCCAGCGTCGGCAGCGACAACTTCAACCGGCGGTCCTGGACCCACGACAGCGAGCTCTCCAGCGCCGTGCTCGACACCACGCTCGACCCCCGGGAGCCGCGCGACCCGGCCGGCACCGGCGACGGCGCGCGCACCTTCGCCCGCGACCTGCGGCTGGTCCTGGCGCGCGAGCACACCGACCGGGCCGAGGACGGCAGCGAGGACGACGACCTGATCGACCCCGAGGCGTTCGTCGCCACCCTCGAGGCCCAGGCCACCGAGCTCGACGCCTGGCACGAGGGCGGCCGCCGCGGCCCGCGCCCGCGCGGCCGGCTGCGCCACCACGCGCCAGAGCAGCTCTCCCTCGCGACCCGGCTCTGGGCCACGCCGGTGTACCGGCTCGTCGACGACCCCGACGGCCGCCCCCTCCGCCTCCGCCGCCGCGGCGAGTTCTGAGCGCGGTCCCACCTCCGGACCCGCGCACCTCCTCTGAGCACAGTCGTGCTCTGCACACACCTGTGTGCAGAGCACGAGCGGACGGGAGCCCTGTACCACCGCTCGTCTTCGAGCTCTGACTACACCTGTGTGCAGAGCACGACCGTCCCCAGGAACACCTACCCAGTGCCGAGCGACGCCGGCGCCCACGAGGCTGGCGGCGTGTCCGACCTCGACCTGCCCGGCCTGCTGCGCCGCATCCGGCGCACCGCGGACCTGTCCCAGCGCGAGATGGCCCGGTCCACGGGCACGTCGAGGGCGACGATCGCCGCGGCGGAGGCCGGCACGCGCGGGCTCGATGCCAGGACGCTGGCCCGCCTGGCGGCCGTGGCCGGGTTGCGGCTCGCGCTGGTGGACGCCGACGGCGCGGAGGTGGCGCCCATGGACGGCGCGGCCGTGCGGGACGGCGGCGGACGGCGCTTCCCCGCACACCTCGACACCCGGCACGGTGACGAGGGCTGGTGGCACGGCCCGCACCGGTACGACCGCGACCCGGTCACCTACACGTTCACCCGCGTCCGGGAGCACCGCGACGAGCAGCGCGCACGCCGTGGCACCCCGGAGGACCACCAGCTGCCGCAGCCGGGTGACGCGCTCGCCGACCGGGCCGCGGACCGCCGGGCGGCCGCGCGACGGGCCCGGGAGGAGGACCTCGAGCGCCGGCGCGCCGCCGGGCTGCTGCGATCGCCCGTGGATCTCCTCTGCGAGTGCCCGCCGGCCTGCGACGACCTGCTCCTCGAGGACCTCCCACCGGTCCCCGGCCGGCCCGGTCCGCACACCGACGACTGCGCGTGTTCCTGTGACGTCAGCTGACCCGCTGCTACCGTGGGCCCGTGCGCGGCGACCTCCTGCTTACCCGCCGCGGCGAGGCCCTCTCCTAGGTCGGCCCCCTCGCCGCGGAGATCCCGCCGTGACGTGAGCGCGTCCCCCGGCGCCTGCTGACCGCCCCACAGGAGCGACAGTCCAGCCCGCGCCAGAGGAGTCAGACCACCGTGAGCAGCCCCCAGCACCCGCACGCCCGCAACCCGCAGCGTCCCTCGCAGATGCCGGTCCACCGGTACGCCCCGTTCCAGCCGGTCGACCTGCCCGACCGCACCTGGCCGGACCGGGTCACCACCGTCGCCCCGCGCTGGTGCGCCGTGGACCTGCGCGACGGCAACCAGGCCCTCATCGACCCCATGTCGCCGGACCGCAAGCGGCGGATGTTCGACCTGCTGGTCGGCATGGGCTACAAGGAGATCGAGGTCGGCTTCCCGGCCGCCAGCCAGACCGACTACGACTTCGTCCGCCAGCTGGTCGAGGACGACCTGGTACCCGACGACGTCACCATCCAGGTCCTCACGCAGGCCCGCGACGAGCTCATCGAGCGCACCTTCGACTCACTGCGCGGCGCCCGGCAGGCGATCGTGCACCTCTACAACTCGACGAGCACGCTGCAGCGCCGAGTGGTCTTCGGCAGCGACCGCGCCGGCATCGTCGACATCGCCGTCCACGGCGCCCAGCTGGTGCGCAAGCTGGCCGAGCAGCTGCGCGACACCGAGGTCCGTTTCGAGTACAGCCCCGAGTCCTTCACCGGCACCGAGCTGGACTTCGCCGTCGAGATCTGCAACGCGGTCACCGACGTGTGGGAGCCCACGCCCGACCGGCCCACGATCCTCAACCTGCCGGCCACCGTGGAGATGGCCGAGCCCACCGTCTACGCCGACCAGGTCGAGTGGATGCACCGCAACCTGGGCCGGCGCGACGCGGTCGTGCTCAGCCTGCACCCGCACAACGACCGCGGCACCGCCGTCGCCGCCGCCGAGCTCGGGTACCGCGCCGGCGCCGACCGCATCGAGGGCTGCCTGTTCGGCAACGGCGAGCGCACCGGCAACGTCGACCTGGTCACCCTGGGCCTGAACCTGTTCAGCCAGGGCATCGACCCGCAGATCGACTTCTCCGACATCGACGAGATCCGCCGCACCGTCGAGTACTGCAACCAGCTCGGCGTGCACGAGCGGCACCCCTACGGCGGCGACCTGGTCTACACCGCCTTCTCCGGCTCCCACCAGGACGCCATCAACAAGGGCTTCCGGGCCCTGGAGGTCGACGCCGCCGCCGCGGGCCTGCCGGTCGACCGGATGCCGTGGGCGGTCCCCTACCTGCCGATCGACCCCAAGGACGTCGGCCGCAGCTACGAGGCGGTCATCCGGGTCAACAGCCAGTCCGGCAAGGGCGGCGTCGCCTACATCATGAAGACCGAGCACCACCTGGACCTGCCGCGGCGGCTGCAGATCGAGTTCAGCGGCGTCATCCAGCGGCACACCGACGACGAGGGCGGCGAGGTCACCGCCCAGCAGATGTGGGCCGCCTTCAGCAGCGAGTACCTGCCCGACCCCGGCGCCTCGTGGGGCCGGTTCGCCCTCGCCGGGCACCGGCACCAGGCGCACGGCGAGCAGCTCGACGAGATGGTCGTCGAGCTGACCGACGGCGGCGTGCCGGTCACCGTCCAGGGGCGCGGCAACGGCCCCATCGCGGCGTTCGTCGACGCGCTGAGCGCCCTCGACGTCGACGTCCGCGTCCTCGACTACGCCGAGCACGCGCTCAGCGCCGGCGGCGACGCCCGCGCCGCGGCCTACGTGGAGTGCGCCGTCGGCGAGCGGGTGCTGTGGGGCGTGGGCGTCGACCCGAACATCGTCAGCGCGTCGCTGCGCGCCGTCGTCTCGGCGGTCAACCGGGCCCTGCGCTAGCCACCGCGCGCGGCCGGCCCGGCGCTCAGCCGGGCCGGCCGGCCGCCGGGCGGGGGTCCTCGGGCGGTGCGTCGCCGGGCTCGTCCCCGCGGTACCGCTCGTCCTGGTGGCCGGTGCCGGCGTACTCGTCGACCAGCAGCAGGTCGCGGCGCACGTGCCGGCGGCGGTAGGCCACCCGGCTGATCAGGTGCGCGCTCACCGGCGCGGTCAGCAGCTGGAAGGCCGCCACGAGCAGCAGCATCCAGGCGTTGGCCCACCCGTCGAGCCGGATGGCCGCGCCCACCATGACCAGCAGGACGCCGAGCACCTGCGGCTTGGTGCCGGCGTGCATCCGCGACAGCACGTCGGGGAAGCGCACCAGGCCCAGCCCGGCGGTGAGGCACAGCGCCGCGCCGCTCAGCAGGCAGGCGAAGGCGACGACGTCGGCGAGGGCGGTCACCGCGCCTCCCGTTCCTCGGCGGCCAGGGGCAGGCCGACGTCGCGGCCGTCACCGGTGCGCGAGCGCAGCAGCATCCCGCCGATGTAGCGGGCGACCGACACCGAGCCGACGAAGGCCAGCAGGGAGACCACGACCAGCACCGGGACCAGCGTCGGGTCGCGGACCAGCGCGGCGTGCACCGCCAGACCGGCCGAGATGATCACCAGCAGGGTGTCGGTGGCGACCACCCGGTCCAGCAGCGAGGGACCGCGGGCCAGCCGGTACAGCGCCAGCACCGCTCCCCCGGCCATCATCGCGTACAGCGCGCCGCTGACGACGGTCACGAGGTGAGCACCTGCCCCTCCTCCCGCTCGAGGGCCGCGAGGTCCTCGGCCGAGCCGAGCGCGCGCACGAGCCGGGTCTCCACGACCAGGACGTGGGTCTTCTTGCGCTCGACGTCGTCGCGGTCGCGCACGGGCAGCAGGTGCAGGGTCATCACCCGGCGCTCCCGGTCGAGGTCGAGCACCAGGGAACCGGGGACGAGCGAGGTGGCCTCGGCGACCATCGTCAGGAGCAGGTCGGAGTCGGCGCGCAGCTGCACCTGCACGATCGCCGTGCTGCGCACCCCTCCGGGCCGCAGCGCCTGCCAGGCCACCTCGGCGCCGGACACGACGAGATCCGCGACGAAGTGCCCGAGGAAGACGAGCAGCGCCAGCGGGCGCACCCGCGTGCCGCCGACCACGTGCGGCAGCGGCAGCAGCACGAGCAGGACCAGGGCGACGACCAGGCCGGAGAGCAGGTTGGCCCAGGACCAGGTGCCCCACAGCAGCATCCAGACCAGGACCAGCCAGGCGACCAGCGGGACCTGGTGTCGCAGCCGGGTGGCGGCCGGCTCGACGGTCACGGCACCTCCTCCGTCCCGAACACCGAGGTGATGTACGGGGTGCGGTCGATCAGGTCGACCGAGGCCCGGTCGGCGAGGCCGTAGAGCGGCCCGGCCAGCCCGGTCAGGGCCACGGTCAGCGCGACCAGCGCCGTCGTCGCCCCCACCATGGTCCTCGGCAGCGGGCGCAGCGCCCGGACCGCCCCCGCCGCGGGCGGCAGGCCCGGCTCGGCCGCGAGCGCGACCGCCGTGTGCCGCCGCCACGCGTCCTGCAGCGCCGTCCGCGGCCGTCCGTCGGCGAGCCCGTCGCCCTCCTCGCCCGTCGCGTCACCGGTCTCGTCGTCGGGCCGGCGGCGCGCGGTGGCGTCGGCGGCCGCGGCGGCCGCGGTCTCCTCGGCGGGCGGCTGGCTCGCCGGGCGCCAGAAGGCGCGGGTCCAGACGCGGGCGACGGCCAGCAGCGTCAGCAGGCTGGTCACCACCCCGCCGGCGACGAGGGTGAACGCGAGCACGCTGCCCTCGGCGACGCCGGCCTGCAGCAGTCCCAGCTTGCCGATGAACCCCGACAGCGGCGGGATGCCGGCCAGGTTCATCGCCGGCACGAAGAACAGCACCGCCAGCATCGGGGACCGCCGCGCCAGGCCACCGAGCCGGTGCACCGACGTCGACCCGCCCTGCCGCTCGACGAGCCCGGCGACCAGGAACAGCGTCGTCTGGATGGCGATGTGGTGGGCGACGTAGAAGACCGCACCGGCGAGCCCGGCCGCCGTCCCGAGGGCGATGCCGAACACCATGTAGCCGATGTGGCTGACCAGGGTGAACGACAGCATCCGGCGCAGGTCGCTCTGCGCGACCGCACCGAGGATGCCGACCAGCATCGTGGCCAGCGCCGCCCACATGAGCAGCTCGTCGAGCGCCCCGCCCGGGAACAGCAGCGTCTGGGTGCGGATGATCGCGTAGACGCCGACCTTGGTGAGCAGGCCGGCGAACACGGCGGTGACCGGCGCCGGCGCGGTCGGGTAGCTGTCGGGCAGCCACGCCGAGAGCGGGAAGACGGCGGCCTTGATGCCGAACGCGATGAGCAGCATCGACTGCAGCAGCAGCTGGGTGCCCTCGGGCAGCTCGCCCAGCCGCACCGCCAGCTGCGCCATGTTCACCGTGCCGGTGGCCGCGTAGACGAGCGCGATCGCGGCGAGGAACACCAGCGAGCTGGTGAGGCTGACGACCACGTAGGTGATGCCGCCGCGGATGCGCGCCGCGGTGCCGCCGAGGGTCAGCAGCACGTAGGAGGCCATCAGCAGGATCTCGAAGCCGACGTAGAGATTGAACAGGTCGCCGGCCAGGAAGGCGTTGCTCACACCTGCGACCAGCACCAGGAACGTCGGGTGGAAGATCGACAGCGGGGTCTCCTCCGACCCGTCGGCCGCGCCCTGGCCGACGGCGAAGACGAGGACGCCGAGGGCCACGGTGGAGGCGACCACCAGCATCAGCGCCGAGAGCCGGTCGACGACGAGCACGATGCCGAGCGGGACCGGCCAGCCCCCGACCGAGACCGCGCCGGCACCCTCGGCGTCGGCGACGAGCAGCAGGACCACCGACACCGCGAGCACCGCGGTCAGCACCACCAGGCTGAGCGTGCGCTGGAACGTCGGGTGCCCGCTGGCCAGCAGCGCGCCGGCGGCCCCGAGGAGCGGGAGCAGCACCGGCAGCGGGGCGAGGACCTCGATCACCGCCGTCCGCTCCCCGCGGGCAGGTCGACGTCGTCGGCGAGCTCCTCGACGTCCTCGGAGAGGCTGTCGGCGTGCCCGGCGATGCGGTCCTCGGGGGCCAGCTCGTCCGGGTCGAGCTCGTCGGCGTCGGTCCCCCGGCGGGCGGCGACCCGGCGGTCCTCCTCGTCGGTGCCCACGACCTCCTCGCGCACCAGCCGCCAGGACCGGTGGATGATCGCCAGCACGAACGCCGAGACACCGAAGGTGATCACGATCGCGGTGAGGATCAGCGCCTGCGGCAGCGGGTCGTTGATCTCGTCGGCGTCGGAGTAGCCGAGGATCGGCGCCAGCCCCGCCACGCCACCGGCCGACAGCAGCAGCAGGTTGGTCGCGTTGCCCAGCAGCACGAACCCGAGCAGCACGCGGGTGAGGCTGCGGTCGAGCAGCAGGTAGACACCCGCCGCGTAGAGCCCGCCGATCATGAGCGGGAACACGATCGTGGGAGTCACCGCAGCACCACCTCACCGGGGTCGAGTTCGACGGGGTCCTCCTCGTCGTCCTGCCGGTCGAGCTCCGCGCCGAGGCTGCGCAGCACGTCGAGCACCAGGCCCACGACGATCAGGTAGACGCCGATGTCGAAGAACAGCGAGGTCACCAGCTTCACGTCGCCGAGCACCGGCAGCGTGCTCTCCAAGATCGCCGTCTGCAGGACGCCGGCCCCCAGCGCCAGGCCGACGACGCCGGTGCCGCCGGCGAACAGCAGCCCGCCGCCCAGCAGCAGGCCGGGGGCGACCGGCGCGGCCTCGCCCAGCTCGTAGCGCCCGCCGGCCAGGTAGCGCAGCACGAGGGCCAGGCCCGCGACGAGGCCGCCGGCGAACCCCCCGCCGGGCTCGTTGTGCCCGGAGAAGAGCAGGTAGAGCGAGAACACCATGATCGTGTGGAACAGCAGCCGGGTGACCACCTCGAGCACGACCGAGCGCCGGGCGGGGTCCAGGGTCGCGGTGGCGGCCAGCCAGCGGTCCCGCGGCGCGCGGCGTCCCCGCTCCGCCTGCGCGAGCCGCGTGCGGGGTGCGCGCTCGACCCCGCCGGTGCGCCGGCGCAGGAAGACCAGGCTCGCGACGCCGGTCGCGGCGACGACCAGCAGCGAGACCTCGCCGAGGGTGTCCCACGCGCGGATGTCGACCAGGGTGACGTTGACGACGTTCTTGCCGCCGCCGTAGTCGTAGGCCGGCCCGGGATAGCCCTCCGACACCGGCGTCCCGGTGCGGGCCGCCAGCGCGACGGCCCCGGCCGCGGCCATGAACGCCCCGACCGCCACCGCGATCACCCCGCGCACGGCCCGCTCGCGCGGGCGGTGCCGCTCGGTGATGTCCTTGGGCAGCTTGCGCAGCACGAGCACGAAGACGACGAGGGTGAGCGTCTCCACCAGGAACTGGGTGAGCGCGAGGTCGGGGGCGCCCTGCAGCGCGAAGACGACGGCGATCCCGTAGCCGGTGACGCCGACGACCAGCACCGCGGACAGGCGCTGCCGGATGCGCAGCGCCAGCACCCCGGCGGTGACCACGACGATCCCGACGACGGCCTGCACCGGGGTGTCCCACGCCCGCCACTGCCCCGGCCACGGTGCCCGGGTGAGCAGCAGGACCCCCGGCAGGGCGAGCACCGCGACGAGGATGGTGCCGAGGTAGGCCGGCAGCGACCCGCGCTGGGTGGTGCCGGTGACCGCCACCGAGAGCCGGTCGACGCCCTGCAGGACGTTCCAGTAGCCCTCGTCGGCCGACGCACCGACCGCCATCCGCCGCTGCAGGCGGCCCACCGGCCCGCGGACAGCGAACAGCGCGGCGCCGCCGGCGACGGTGAGCGCCGAGAGGGCGAGGGCCGGCTGCCAGCCGTGCCACAGCGCCAGGTGCTCCACCTCGGGGGCCAGCAGCGGCAGCGTGTCGGCGTAGCGGGCGACCAGCCCGTCGAGCAGCGGGCTGGCCGGGCCGAGGACCAGCCCGGTGAGCGACAGCAGCACCGGTGCGGCAAGGAACAGCGGCTCGGGGGCGTGCCCGACCTCGGTGTCGGCGACCCCCGGCTTGCGGGCGAAGGCACCCCAGAGGAAGCGGGCGGTGTAGGCGGCGGTGAGCACCGAGCCGGCCACCAGGCCCACCAGGACGGCGAGCGCGGCGGTGCGGTCGGCCAGCCCGCCGTCGAGCAGCGCGGTGAACGCCGCCTCCTTGCCGACGAAGCCCAGCAGCGGGGGCAGGCCGGCCATCGACGCCGCGGCGAGGGTGCCGGTGACGGCGAGCAGCGGCAGCCGCCGGCCCAGCCCCGACAGCCGGGACAGGTCACGGGTGCCGGTGGCGTGGTCGACGACGCCGACGGTCAGGAACAGCGTGGACTTGAACAGCGCGTGGGCCAGCGTCATGACCAGCCCGGCGGCGGCCAGCTCCCGGCTGCCCGCGCCGACCAGCGTGACGAGAAAGCCCAGCTGGCTGACCGTGCCGAAGGCCAGCAGCAGCTTCAGGTCCTTCTGCCGCAGCGCCCGGTACCCGCCGACGAGCATGGTGGCCACGCCCATCCCCAGCACCAGCGGCCGCCAGCCGGGGACGTCGGCCATCGCGGGGGCCAGCCGGGCGACCAGGTAGACGCCGGCCTTCACCATGGCCGCGGCGTGCAGGTAGGCACTGACCGGCGTGGGCGCCTCCATGGCCGCGGGCAGCCAGAAGTGGAAGGGCACCAGCGCGGACTTGGTGACCGCCCCGGCCAGCACGAGCACCGCGCCCCAGACCATGGCCGGGCCGCTGCCGGGGTCGGCGAGGATCTCCGAGAGCAGGAACGAGCCGCTGGCCTGGCCGATCACGATGAGCCCGACCAGCATCGCCAGCCCACCGGCCGTGGTGAGGACGAGCGCCTGCGACGCGGCCCGCCGGGCGGCCAGCCGCCGTCCCGACCCGCCGATCAGGAGGAACGAGAAGACGGTCGTGAGCTCCCAGAAGACGTAGAGGAGCAGCACGTCGTCGGCGAGGACCAGGCCCAGCATGGAGCCGGCGAAGGCGGTGAGGGAGCCGGCGAAGCGGCCGGTGCCCTCGTCCTCCGGGGAGAAGTAGCGGGCGCAGTAGACCAGCACCAGCGCCCCGACGCCGGTGACCAGCGCGGCGAAGGTGAGCGCCAGCGCGTCCAGCCGCAGCGCGACGTCGAGGTCGAGCGCGGGGACCCACGGCACCGTCTCGCGCACGTCGTCCCCCGCCAGGACCGTGCGCAGCTGCAGCAGCGTCCAGACGAAGGACGCGGCGGGCACCAGCGCCAGCGCGAGGAAGGCCTGCCGCCCCCACCACCGCACGAGGACGGGCGCCAGCACGCCGGCGATCAGGTGGAGGAGCAGCAGAGCGGTCACGTGTCTCCGGGAGTCGATGGCGGCTCGGGGACACCAGGTACGTCGGTCGGGCGACGGCCGGCGGTGCCACCAGTCTATCCGCAGGTCCGGTCGGCCCGGCCCCGCTGCAGGGGCCCGCCCCGAGCGGAGCGAGGGGTGGGGGGCAGCGGGGCCCTTCCACTAGCTGCCCGGCCTGACCAGCCCCGACTCGTAGGCGAAGGCCACCGCCTGCACCCGGTCGCGCAGGCCCAGCTTGAGCAGGACCCGGCTCACGTGCGTCTTCACCGTCGCCTCACCCAGGTAGAGCCGGGCGGCGATCTCGGCGTTGCTCAGCCCGGCCGCCACGAGCGCGAGGACGTCGGTCTCCCGCTCGGTGAGCGTCGCCAGCGCGGCCGCCCGGGCCGGGTCCGGCGCCGGGGCCGCGGCGAAGGAGCCGATCACCCGCAGCGTCACCGCCGGGTCGAGCAGGCCCTGCCCGGAGGCGACGGTGCGCACCGCGGCCACCAGGTCCTCCGGCGGGGCGACCTTGAGCAGGAAACCGCTGACCCCGGCGCGCAGCGCGGCGGTGACGTACTCGTCCTCGTCGAAGGTGGTGAGGACGACGACCCGCGTGGGCAGGCCCGCGGCCAGGATCTGCCGCGCCGCCTCCAGCCCGTCCGTGCCGGGCATGCGGACGTCGAGCAACACCACGTCGGGCACCAGCTCGGTGACCACCCGCACCCCCGCGGCGCCGTCGGAGGCCTCCCCGACCACCTCGATGTCGGGTTCGGCGGCGAGCACCATGCGCAGGCCGGTGCGGATCATCGACTGGTCGTCGACCAGCACCACCCGGATCGTCACGCGCCCACCGCCGCGGGCGGCACGGTCACCGGCGCGGGAACCGGGAAGCCGGCCCGGACCCGGTAGCCCCCGCCGCGCACCGGGCCCACGTGCAGGTCGCCGCCGGCGACGGCGACCCGCTCGCGCATGTGCAGCTGCCCGTGCCCGCCGGGAGCGTGCGGGGTGGGCTCGACCCGCGGCCGCCCGTCGTCGGTCACCGTGACCGTCACCCGCCCCGGCGTCCAGGCCACCTCCACCCGGGTGGCCGCGGCACCGGCGTGCCGGACGACGTTGGACAGCGCCTCCTGCACCACCCGCACCGCCGAGACGTCGACCAGCGGCGGCAGCTCGGCCGGCTCGCCGGTGACGACCAGCTCGACCGGCATCCCGCCGGCCCGCAGCTCGGCCAGGACGGCGTCGATCCGGGCCAGCGAGGGCTGCGGGGCGGAGTCCCCGGTGGAGCCCTCCCGCAGGATGCCGACGACGCGGCGCATCTCGTCGACCGACTCCCGGCCCAGCCGCTCCAGGCCCAGCAGCACGTCCTGCGCCCCGGGGTGGTCGGGCAGCAGCCGGCGCAGGCCGCCCATCTGCAGCACCATGACGCTCACCGCGTGGGCGACGGAGTCGTGCACCTCCCGGGCGATGCGGGCACGCTCGGCGGTGGTGGCGGCCGCGGCGACCGCCTCCTGCTGCTCGGCCAGCCGGGCGGCGAGCACCTGCAGCTCCCGCGAGCGCTGCTGCAGCCGGCGGACCAGCACGCCCACCGCCCAGGCACCGGCACTGACCAGCAGGTAGAACAGCCCCTCCCACGGGGAGGGCGAGAACGCGAAGCCGGCCCCGAGCACCGCCGCGCTGGCCAGGGCGCCGGCGCGGCCCCCCTGCCGCAGGGGCAGCACCGCCGAGGCGTGCCCGACCAGCAGCGCCATGCCGATCAGCTGGGTGCCGCCCGGGCCGGGGGTGCCGAGCGCGAAGTTGCCCACCACGGTGGCCCCACCCAGGACGGCGGCGGCCTCGGGCAGCCGCGGGCAGAGCAGGACCAGCAGGCCGGTGACGACCCCGGGCAGCGCCGTGGCCAGCGGGTAGCCGAACACCTCGTCGGTCGCGGTCTCGACGACGGACAGGGTCGCGACGAGCAGGCCGAGGACCGGCCACACGAGCCGGCGGGCGGTGGCGGAGGAGGACCAGCGGGGCACGGCGAGCACGCTAGGGGCCGCGGAGGCCACCCGGGATCACCCACGCGGCCGATGGACGCGGCCGCCGCCTCCCCCTCGCGACGGACGGCGGTCGGTCCGCCTCGACGGACGTGCGGGAGGCGCCCCCGCCAGCAGAGTCCTCGCCGACGCACCGACCGATGCGGTGCCCGACCGACGAGGACCGATGACCACCTCCCTCTCCCCCGCCCCCACCACCACCGACGAGCGGCCGGCCCGCAGCACCGGCGCGCTGATGCTCACGATCGCCGGCGGCGCCATGGTCGCGGGCTCGCTGCTCTACGCCTCCGGCATGCTGACCTCCCCGCCGCAGGACTCCCCGGCAGCGGCCGACTACATCGCCGCGCTGGGCCGCGACGAGGGCCAGACCACGCTGTCGGCGGTGCTGCTGCACTACGGCAACATGGCGCTGGCCCTGGCCTGGCTGGCCGCCCCGGTGCTGGTCCGCGGCCGCCGCGGCCGGATCCCCACCGTGGTCGGGGCGCTGATGTCGGCGATCGGGCTGGTGACCGTGGCCGGCTTCGTGCTCTACGACTACTGGACCGGCGCCATCGGCCGCGAGCTGGACCCGGCCACCGCGCTGGGCCTGTACGAGACCGTGGGCGCCAACGCCGGCGTCGGCGTGGTCGGCCTGCTGACCCTGTTCGGGCTCCTCGGCCCGGTCGTGGCCTACGTCGGCCTCGCCCGCGCCGGGGTCACCGGCTGGTGGCTGCTGCTCCCCGTCGTCGGCGCCACCGTGGCCTCGGCGGTGATCCCCTTCTCCCCGCTGGTCCACGGCGCCCTCGCGCTGGTCGGCGCCGTGGCCCCGGTGGTGCTCGGCCTGCGGATGATCGCCCGCTCGCGGGCCGAGGCCGCCGTCGCCGCCTGAGCACGATCAGGTGACCTGATCCCGCTGCGTCCTGGCCCACCGTGGGAGGTGAGCCAGGACGCACGGCGGTGAGCCCGGACGGCCGGGGGTCAGCCCTCCGCGAGCTCCGCGGCTGCCAGCCAGTCGGTCTCCACCCGCTCCTTCTCGGCGAGCAGGTCGCGCAGCCGGGCATCGAGCTCCATCACCTTGGCGTGGTCGGTGGCCGCGGCCGCGAGGTCGGCGTGCAGCCGCTCCTCGTCGCTGCTCAGCCGCTCCAGCCGCCGCTCGAGCCGGGCGGCCTCCTTGCGGGCGGCCCGCACCTCGGCCGCCGAGGGACCTGCCGGTACCGGCGCGGCGGCCGGCGCCGGCCCGGCCGCCGCCGAGGGAAGCGCGGCCTCGCCGGCGGCCCGGCGGGCCAGGTACTCCTCCACGCCGCCGGGCAGCGCGGCCAGCGAGCCGTCGCCCATGAGCGCCACGACCGAGTCGCACACCCGGTCGACGAAGTACCGGTCGTGGCTGACCACCAGCACGGTGCCGGGGAAGGAGTCGAGCAGGTCCTCGAGCTGGGTGAGCGTGTCGATGTCCAGGTCGTTCGTCGGCTCGTCGAGGAGCAGCACGTTGGGCTCGGCCATGAGCAGCCGCAGCAGCTGCAGCCGGCGCCGCTCGCCGCCGGAGAGGTCGCCGACCGGCGTCCACTGCCGCGACGCCGGGAACCCGAACCGCTCGGCCAGCGACGACGCCGAGATCTCCTGCCCCCCGATGCGGGCGACGCGGGCGATCTCCTGCACCGCCTCGAGCACCCGCAGCCGCCCGGGCAGCTCGGTGACGTGCTGGGAGAGGTAGGCCGGGGCCACCGTCTGCCCGCGCACCACCCGGCCCCGGTCGGGCTCGACCTCGCCGACCAGCAGCCGCAGCAGCGACGTCTTCCCCGCGCCGTTCACCCCGACGACGCCGATCCGGTCCCCGGGCCCGACGTGCCAGGTGAGGTCGTCGAACAGGACCCGCGGGCCGGTGTCGGTGGGCACCGCATAGTCGACGTCCTCGACGTCGTAGACCGCCCGCCCGAGCCGGCGGGCGGCGAACCCCTTCAGCGCCATGGCCTCCCGTGGCGGCGGCTCGTCGGCGATGAGCGCCTCGGCGGCCTCGATGCGGAACCGCGGCTTGCTGGTGCGCGCCGGCGGCCCGCGGCGCAGCCAGGCCAGCTCCTTGCGCACGAGGTTGAGCCGCTTCTCCTCGGTGGCCGCGGCGACCCGGGCCCGCTCCGCGCGCGCCAGCGTGTAGGCCGCGTAGCCGCCCTCGTAGGAGTGCACCGCGCCGTCGGCGACCTCCCAGGTCTGCGTGCAGACCTCGTCGAGGAACCACCGGTCGTGGGTGACGACGACCAGCGCCCCGACCCGCCGCCGGACGAAGTCGGCCAGCCACGCGACGCCCTCGACGTCGAGGTGGTTGGTCGGCTCGTCGAGGACCAGCAGGTCCAGCGGCCGGATGAGCTGCGCGGCCAGCGCGACGCGCCGCCGCTCACCGCCGGACATGGGCGCCACCGGGCTGTCGAGGCCGAGCCGGTCGAGCTCGAGGCCGGTCAGCACGCTGCGGACGGCCGGGTCGGCGGCCCACTCGTGCTCGGCGGCGAACAGGCTGGCCGGCAGGACGACGTCGCGGACGGTCTCCCCCGTCGGCAGCGACCCGGACTGGTCCAGGACGCCGACGGCGAGGTCGCCGCGCCGGGTGACCCGCCCGCTGTCGGGCTCCTCGCGGCCGGTGAGGACCCCGAGCAGCGTGGACTTGCCGCTGCCGTTGCGCCCGACGACGCCGATCCGCTCCCCGGCCGCGACACCGAGGGAGACGTCGTCGAGCAGCACGGTGGTGCCGTGGGCCTTGGAGACCCGCTCGAGCGCGAGCAGGTTCAGCGGGGCGCTCACCGGCGGGTCCAGGTCATCAGGGACCCAGTATCCCCGGGCCGGGGGACCGCCCGACGCGTGCCCGCTAGTGGACCCCAAGGCCGTCGCAAGTGGGGTCCGGAGAGTCGTTCCCAGCACACCCCGGGACACCCGGGGCGGACGAGCGGAGGACGACATGAGCATGACGGCAGCGGCCACCCACGCGGCGATCCCGGCGCCGGCGACCCCCCGCCTGCGGGCGGTGCCGCCGCTCCCCGTGCCCGCCGCCGAGACGACGGCGCTGTGGTGGGCGCGGCTGCTGCGCCGCGGCCCCGGCCCGCTGGAGTACTCGCTCGTCGCCGTCAACTCCGACCGCTTCCCCGACGGCACGCCGGTCGACATGACCGCCGTCGACGCCCGCGGCCGCCGTCCCGCCGGCTGGCAGGTCGACGTGCGGCACCGCGCCGCCGACGGCCGCGTGGTCCGCATCGACGTCGCCGAGGAGATCGCCGACCGCTGCCCCCCGATGTGGTTCGCCGAGGTGCACCACGCGTCCTCCCCGGTGCCCTGCACGTCGCTGCTGGCCTTCCGCGGCACCGCCTTCCGGCCCGGCGCCCTGGTCGGCCTGCATGAGGTGGCCGCCGCCGGCGTCGCCCCCACCGACCGCATCGCCGAGGTCCGCTGGTGGACCCGCTCGGGCCTGGTCGACACCGTGACCGTCGAGCCGGTGTACCGCCGCCGCGGCGTGGCCCGGACCCTGGTCACCGCCGCCGAGGGGCTGCGGTTCCTGCGCGGCTGGGCGCCGCTGCGCTCCGACGGCCGGCTGACCGACGCCGGCGCCGACTGGCTGGAGCAGGCTCACCCCGCCTGGCGACTCCGCCTGGCCGAGCGCAGCGAGGTGCTGCCCGACGCCGACGCCGAGGAGGAGCTGACCGGGGTCGCGCGCCTGCTGCGCTGACCCCCTCGGGCCCGATCGTCCGACCTGCAAGAAGATGGCGCCCCGCCTATCGTCCGGGGAGTGCGTCTCCCCGCGGTGACCTGGTCGGCCGTCGAGCGCCGGGCGCGCACCGTCCCCGACGGGCCGGTCACCCGGTCCGGCGGGGACGACGGCCTGCTCCTGCGCGGTCTGGTCACCGACTCCCGGCGGGTCGTCCCCGGGTGCCTGTTCGCCTGCGTGCGCGGTGCGGCCAGCGACGGGCACCGCTGGGCCGGCGCGGCCGCCCGGGCCGGCGCGGCGGCGCTGCTGGCCGACCGGCCGGTCGACCTCGCCCTGCCCACGCTGTCGGTCCCCTCGGTGCGCGCCCGGCTCGGGCCGCTGGGCGCGCTGCTGGCCGGTGACCCCGCCGACGCGCTCGACCTGGTCGGCGTGACCGGCAGCAACGGCAAGACCACGACCAGCACGCTGGTCGGCGGGGTCCTCGAGGCCGGCGGAACCTGCACGGGCGTCGTCGGCACGCTGGGCGCGCGGGTGGGCATCCGCACGCGCCGCACCCCCCTGACCACCCCCGAGGCCCCCGAGCTGCACGAGCTGCTGCGCTGGATGGTCGACGCCGGCGCCCGGCGGGCGGTGGTGGAGGCCTCCTCCATCGCGCTGGACATGGGCCGCATCGACGGCCTGCGCTTCGGCGTCGCCGTCTTCACCGGCTTCGAGGAGGACCACCTCGACCACCACGGCACCATCGAGCACTACTGGGCCAGCAAGGCCCGGCTGTTCGAGCGGGACCGGTCGGCCGCCGCGGTGGTCGTCGTCGACGACCCCTGGGGACGCCGGCTGGCCGAGCAGGCGCCGGTGCCGGTGACGCGCGTGGGGACGTCCGAGGACGCCGACGTCCGGGTGCTCGGCTGGCGCACCGGAGCCGCCGGCACCGAGGTCCTGCTCGGCGACGACACCGGCGGGCACCGGGTGTCCAGCCCGCTGGTCGGCCGGGTGCACGTGACCAACCTGGCCGCGGCCTGGGCCACCGGCCGGGCGCTGGGCGTCCCGGCCGACGCCATCGCCGCGGGCCTGGCCGCCACCACACCCCCGCGCGGGCGCAACACGGTGCTCGGCGGGTCCGGGCGCCCGGTCGTGGTCGTGGACTACGCGCACACCCCCCGCGCCCTGGCCGCGGCCGTCGCCACCGCGCGGGACCTGTGCGGCCCCGGTGGTCGGCTGCACCTGGTGCTCGGCGCCCGCGGCCGCCGCGACCGCTACAAGCGGCAGGGGCTGGGCGAGTCGGCCCGGGCCGCCGACGTCGTCTGGCTGACCAACGAGGGCAGCCACGGCGAGGACCCCGCGGCGATCATCGGCGAGCTGCGGATCGGCCTGCTCGGCGGCGGCGCCGCCGTCCGGACGGTGCCCGACCGGCGGGCGGCGATCCACGCGGCGGTCCGCGCGGCCGGCCCGGCCGACGTCGTCCTCGTCGTCGGCCGCGGGCACGAGACGCGGCTGCTCGACACCACCGACCCGCGCGACGCCGTCCACCTCGACGACGCCGAGGTCGCCACCACCGCGCTCATCGTCGAGCACGGCCCGCCGACGAGGGCTCCGGCGGGCGAGGACGAGCTCGCCTCCTGACCCGCGGCGTGGGAACAGACCGGGCCCGTCCGGTGCTACGGTCGCCACAGTTGAACTTTCAACGAGGAGGCCGGCCATGCCCGCCGTCACCGTCGAGGACACCACCACCCTCCCCCGCGTCCCGCTGCCGGCTCCGCGCACCGTCCGCCGCCGGACCCGCACGGTGACCACGGCCCCGTCGGGCTTGGAAGGCGAGGGCTTCCCCGTGCGCCGCGCGTTCGCCGGGGTGGACCTGCGCGACCTCGACCCGTTCGTCCACATGGACCAGATGGGCGAGGTCGAGTACGCCCCCGGCGAGCCCAAGGGGACCTCCTGGCACCCGCACCGCGGCTTCGAGACCGTCACCTACATCATCGACGGCACCTTCGAGCACGCCGACTCCCACGGCGGCGGCGGGACGATCAGCAACGGCGACACCCAGTGGATGACCGCCGGCGGCGGCGTCCTGCACATCGAGCGGCCGCCGGAGGCGCTGGTCGCCAGCGGCGGGCTGTTCCACGGCCTGCAGCTGTGGGTGAACCTGCCGCGGGCGCAGAAGTGGGTCGAGCCGCGCTACCAGGACCTGCGCGCGCGGGAGTCGGTGCTGCTGGCCAGCCCCGACGCCGGCGCCCTGGTGCGGGTCATCGCCGGCGACGTCGGCGGGCACACCGGACCGGGCTCCACCTACACGCCGATGGCGATGGTGCACGCGACGGTCGCGCCGGGCGCCGTCCTCGACCTGCCGTGGCGGCCGGACTTCAACGCGCTGGTCTACGTGCTCTCGGGAGCGGGCTCGGTGGGCATCGACGGGGCGCCGGTGCGCACCGGGCAGCTGGCCGTCCTCGGTCCCGGCGACACCGTGACCGTCCGCGGCGCGGTGCGGCAGGAGTCGCGGACCCCGGCGCTCGACGTCGTCGTGCTGGGCGGCCGGCCGATCCGCGAGCCGATGGCGGTGTACGGGCCGTTCGTCATGAACACCCGCCAGGAGCTGGTCGAGGCCTTCGACGACTTCCGCGCCGGGCGGCTGGGCTCCGTCCCGGCGGCGCTCCGCCTCCCCCGCCGTCCCGCACGCCGGGGTCCACGGCGAGGCCGGACAGGAGTAGGAAGCCGGTCATGAGCGACACCGAACCGCGCCCGACCCCGCGGGAGGTGGGTGGGCTCGACGCGACCGCCGCGGGCCCGGCCCTCGACCTGCTGCCCGGGCGGGAGGTGATGCTGGGCCCCGGCACCCCGGTGCGGCGGCTGCTGCCCACCCTCGGCCGGCGGATGGTCGGCGCCTGGGCGTTCGTCGACCACTACGGGCCCGACGACGTGTCCGGCAGCGCCGGCATGCAGGTCACCCCGCACCCGCACACCGGGCTGCAGACGGTGTCCTGGCTGATCGAGGGCCGCGTGCACCACCGTGACTCCCTCGGCAGCGACGTCGTCTTCGGCCCGCGCGAGCTGGCGCTCATGACCGCCGGGCACGGCATCGCGCACGCCGAGCAGTCGCCGGTGCCGCACCCGCGCTTCCTGCACGGCGCGCAGCTGTGGGTGGCGCTGCCCGAGGCCGCCCGCGACACCGCACCGGCGTTCGAGCACCACGCCACCCTGCCCGGGTTCACCTCCGACGGGCTGACCGCCACGGTGCTCCTGGGCGGCTTCGGCGGGGCGACCTCCCCGGGCACGGCGCACACCCCGATCGTCGGCGTCGACCTCGACCTCGCCGCCGGGGCCGACGTCGAGGTGCCGCTCGAGCCGGACTTCGAGCACGTCCTGCTCGGCGCCGCGGGCGGGGCCGAGGTCGAGGGCGCGCCGCTGGCCCACGGGGCGATGGTCTACCTCGGCACCGGCCGCCGGTCGGTGCGGATCCGCACCGGTGCCCCCGCCCGGCTGCTGCTGCTCGGCGGCGAGCCGTTCGGGGAGCGGCTGGTCATGTGGTGGAACTTCGTCGGCCGGACGGGCGAGGAGATCGTGGAGTTCGCCGAGCGGTGGAACGCCGAGGACGAGCGGTTCGGCGCCGTCCCGGGGTTCGGCGGGGACGAGCGCCAGCTCGCCCCGGCGCTGCCGCCGGTGCCGCTCAAGGCCCGCGGGAGGGTCCGGTGACCGTCGACGACCGCATGCTCGAGTTCCTCGCCGGGCGCCGCTGGGGCGTGCTGGCCACCGTCAAGCGCGACGGCCGGCCGCAGCTGTCCAACGTCGGGTACGCCTACGACCCGGCCGAGCGGCTGTTCCGGGTGTCGGTGACCGCCGACCGCGCGAAGACCCGCAACCTGCAGGCCGACCCGCGGGTGACCCTGCACGTCTCCTCCGACGACTTCTGGTCCTGGGTTGCCGTGGATGGCACCGCGGAGCTCACCCCGGTGGCCGCCGACCCGCACGACGCGACCGTCGACGAGCTGGTCGCCTACTACCGCGGGGTCTCCGGCGAGCACGAGGACTGGGACGACTACCGCCGGGCGATGGTGGCCGACCGGCGGCTGGTGGTCCGCTTCCGACCCGAGCACACCTACGGTCTGGTCCGCGGCTGAGCGACCGGCCGGTGCGTCCCGTCCGCACCGGCCGGCCGCTGCGCTCGTGACGTGCTGGAACGGCCCCGTCGCAGGGACCCGCGCCGAGACTGCGAGGCGCGGGTCCCTGCGACGGGGTCCTTCACTCCATGACCGAGAAGCCGGCACCCCACGGGTCCTGCACCACGGCGAAGCGGCCGAACTCGGTGTCCTGCGCGGCCATGGTGACCTTCCCACCGGCGGCCTCGACCGCCGCGACAGTCTCGTCGGTGGACGCGACCGAGAAGCACGTGGACCAGCCCTTCGGCGCCCCCGGCGTCACGCCGCCGAGCCCGCCCAGCGGGCGCTCGTCGGTGGCGAACGTCGCGTAGCCGCCCATGCCCTCGAGCTCGTCGAAGCGGAAGCCGAACACGGCGGCGTAGAAGGCCTGCGCCGCGGCCGGGTCGTCGACGGCGGCCTCGTTCCACGCCAGCGACCCCGGCTCGTTGTGCACCTCGACGCCGGTGTGCGTGCCGGCCTGCCACAGCCCGAACTGGTTGCCCTGCGGGTCGCGCGCGATGACCATCGTGCCCATCGGCCCGACCTCCATCGGCTCGACGACCACGGTGCCGCCCGCCTCGCGGATGCGGTCGCAGGTGGCGGCGGCGTCGCTGGCGGCGAAGTACGTCGTCCAGGAGGGGGAGGCGCCCGGCTCCATCAGCGGGCCGAGGCCGGCTGCCTGGTGGCCGTCCTTGAGCGCGTTGACGTAGCCGCCGAACTCGGGTGAGTCCGCCGTCCACTCCCAGCCCAGCAGCGAGCCGTAGAAGGACGTCGCGGCCGCGACGTCGGCGGCGCCGTAGTCGACCCAGCAGGGCGTGCCGTCGGGCCAGGGGGTGTTCCGGGTGGGCATGGCTCCTCCTCGGGGGTGTGGGGAGGGCACCGTCCCACCGGGCACCGACAGTCCGGGAGGGGATGTGTGCACTTCCGCGGAAGTGCACACGAACGGGCGCTAGAAGCGGCCGCCGCCGGAGCGCCCGCCGCCCCCGCCGAACCCGCCGCCGCCCGACCGGCCGCCCGAGCCCCCGAAGCTGCCGCCCCGCGGCCGGCCACCCCCGAGGCCACCGCCGAACCCACCGCCGAACCCGCCCCCGCGCATGCCACCGGCGAGGATGCCACCGAGCACGAGGCTGCCGAGGTCCACGCCGCCGCGGCGGCCGTAGCCGGGCGCGTACCCCGGCCCGTAGCCACCGCCGTACCCGGGCCCGTGGCCACCGCCGAACCCGCCGCCGTAGCCGGACGACCACGCCGCCACGTCGGACTGGGCCTGATCGAGCGCCTGCCGGGCCAGCTGGTCGGCGAGCTGGGCCTCCCGCAGCGCGCCCTCCGGGTCGGTGCGGCCGCTGCCGACGGCGGCGTCGAGGTGGCGCTGCGCCTCGGCCAGCCGGGTGCGGGCCTCCGGCCCGACCGCGCCGCGCCGGGTGGCGACGAAGTCGGCGGCCGCGGCCACGGTGGAGCGAGCCCGCAGCAGGGTCTGGTCCAGCGCGGCCGCCGCCCGGCGGGCACGGGTCTGCGCGTCGCGGGCCGCGGCCAGCCCCTGCTCCAGCGCCAGGCCGGCCTCCTCCAGCCGGCGCAGCGCGGCCAGCGGGTCGGGCAGCCCACCGCCGCCGGGACGCGCCGCCTCGTCGGCGGCGGTCAGCCCGGCCTCGGCGCGCGCGACCTGCGGCCGCAGCCCGCCGGCGTCACCGGAGGCCACCACCGCACGGGCCTCGGCGAGGTCCTCCTCCACCTCGGCGCGGGCGGCGGGCAGCCGCGCGGCGGCGTCCTCGAGGTCGCGCTCGAGCCGGCCGACGGCGTCGAGCAGGGTGCCCACCTGGGCGACGGCGTCCTCGGCGGCCCGCAGGTCACCCACCGCCTCACCCGACCGCCCGGCCTGCAGCGCCTCGCGGGCCTCCGCCGCCTCGTGCTCGGCGGCGGTCAGCCGCGCGCGGGCCTGCTCGACGTTGTCCGCGACCGGCGCCAGCGCGGACTCGGCGTAGCGCCGTCGCAGCCGGGCCATCCGCTCCTCGTCCTGCGGCAGCCGGCCGTGCAGGGCGGTGATCCGCGCGGCGAGGCCCTCGAGCACCTGGGGAGCGGTGCGCTCGAGGTCGCGCAGCTGATCGAAGGCCTCCGCCTGCTCGTCGAGGCGCGCGTCGGCGGCCGAGGTCAGCGAGAGGATCTCGGCCAGCATCGCCCGCTGGGTCGGCTCGTCCTCGGGCACCTCGTCGTCGAGCTGCTGACGCAGCGTGAAGGCGCGGGTGAGCTCCTGCCGCGACTGCGCCAGGGCCTCGGAGAACCCGGCCACGGCCGCCTCGCCGTACTGCAGCCGGGCGAAGTCCAGGTCGAGCTGGGAGGTCTTCACCGCCTCGTCGAGGTCGAGCAGCGCCGCGCTCGCCCGGCCCTGCAGCTCCGGGGTGGGGACGCCGGCGTGCGGGTCGGGCCGCTCCAGCCGGGTGGTCGGCGGCGGCTGCGCCTCCCGCCGGCGCCGTCGGGAGCGGGTCACCAGGTAGGCGCCGCCGCCGAGGACGGCGATCCCCCCGACCACCGCCAGGGTCGTCGCTCCCGACCCGTCGCCGCCGGTGTCGCCGGACCCACCCGCGCCGGAGGAGGCGCCGATGCCCTCGGCGAAGGCCACCCCCGCCGCGCTCCAGTCAGCGGCCGCGAGCTCGGGCTCGACGTCCCGGGCGAGGAAGTCGTCGATCTCGGTGTTGCTCTGCGGGAAGGAGTCGTCGACCCAGTAGCCGTACTGCCGGTCGTCCACCGCGACGGCGAGCAGCACGTCGGTGCCGCCCAGCCCGGAGAACTGGGCGGTCCGCGCGGCCCACTCACCGGAGTCCAGGCCGTCGAAGGAGGACACGTAGACGACGAAGGCCTGGGTGCCGTCCTCGGCCTGCCGCCGGTCGACCGCCTGCTGCACGCGGGACACCCCGCCGTCCAGCGCGCCGACGAGGTCGGTGACCTCGCCGGGCACCTCGAACGGCTGCTCGGCCAGCGCCGGACCGCCGCCGGCGAGCACCAGGACCGCCGCGACCCCGAGGACTCCCACCATCCGGCGCACGGCCCGACCCTAGGTCGGGCGCCCGGGAGCCGCCGCCGGAACGACGGCGCGGGGTAGGACGGGCACGACCGGGTAGTGGGCTCCTGACCTGTGCCCCGGCCCCAGGAGGACCCCGTGAGCGAGACCGACCGCATCCCCGCCGACCGGCTGCCCCCGGGGAGGGTGGGCCGGGCCGGGAACTGGGCCGTCGGCAACCGCGACGGGAAGTACTTCGCCGTCTCCCGCCGCTGCCGCCACCAGCTCGCCGACCTCTCCGAGGGCAGCCTGGACGCCGACGGCTGCCTGGTCTGCCCGTGGCACCAGGCGCGCTACGACGTGCGCACCGGCGACATGGTCGAGGGCCCGCGCGGCTTCCTCGGCTACCACGGGCCGACCCCGGGCTACACCCAGCTCGTCCGCGGCTACGCGCACTTCCTGCGGCTGCGGGTCAGGAAGGCGCTGCGCCGCGGCGACGACGTCGTGGTGACGTGAGGTCGGCCCCCGCGCAGGGACCCGCCGCGGGCCTGCGCGTGGCGGGGGCGAGGGGGTCCTCCGTCAGCGCCACTCGATGGGCTCGTCGACCCCCTGGACCAGCGCGTCGGACTCGGGGTCGGCCGCACCGGTCGGGCGCACGCTGACGCCCTGGGTGGCGGCGACCTCCTCGGCCGACCGCGGGCGCAGCACGCCGTCGCGGATCTCCTCCGCCCAGTGGCAGCTGACCAGGTGTCCCGTCCCGAGCTCGCGCAGCACCGGGACCTCGTCGTCGCACCGGGTCTCCTGCCGCCACGGGCACCGGGTGTGGAACCGGCACCCGCTGGGCGGGTTGGCCGGCGACGGGAGGTCACCGGCGAGCAGGATGCGCTCGCGGCTCTCCTCGACCACCGGGTCGGGCACCGGGACGGCGCTCATCAGCGCGCGGCTGTAGGGGTGCAGCGGCTCGGAGTACAGGACGTCGGAGGGCGCCTGCTCCACCAGCGAGCCCAGGTACATGACGCCGACGACGTCGCTGATGTGCCGGACCACCGCGAGGTCGTGCGCGATGACCAGGTAGGTCAGCCCGAGGCGCTCCTGCAGCTCCTCGAGCAGGTTGACCACCTGCGCCTGGACGCTGACGTCGAGCGCGGAGACCGGCTCGTCGGCGATGAGCAGGTCGGGCTCCAGGGCGATCGCGCGGGCGATGCCGATGCGCTGCCGCTGGCCGCCGGAGAACTCGTGCGGGTAGCGGCGCAGCGCCGCCGACGGCAGCCCGACGGCGTCGAGCAGCGTGCGGATCCGCTCGGCGATGCCGCGCTTGCCGCCGCCGAGGCCGTGCGCGCGCAGCGGCTCGGACAGCAGCGACTCGACGTTCTGCCGGGGGTCGAGGCTGCCGAGCGGGTCCTGGAAGACCATCTGCATCCGGCGGCGCATCGTGCGCAGCGGCTCGCCCTGCAGCGAGGCGACGTCGGTGCCGTCGAAGACGACCCGGCCGGCGGTGGGCTCGACCAGCCGCAGGACGGCGCGGCCGAGCGTGGACTTCCCGCAGCCGGACTCCCCCACCAGCCCGTAGGTGCTGCCGCGGGCGATGCTGAGGTCCACCCCGTCGACGGCGCGGACGTGCCCCACCGTGCGGTCGACGATCACGCCGCGCTTGATCGGGAAGTGCACCTGCAGGCCCTCGACCCGCAGCAGCGGGTCGGCGGCGGTGCTGTCGGCGGCGGTGCTGTCGGCGGAGGGGACGGCGGTCATCGGGCGGCTCCGGACGCGGTGGCCCCGGCCGGGGACCTCGGGTGCTGGAGGGGATGACGGCAGCGCAGCTCGCGGCCGGGGCCGTCGTACTCCAGCGGCACGGTGCTGCCGGCGACCTCGGTGAGGCAGTCGTCCTGGGCGTTGTCGCACCGCGGGGCGAACGCGCACCCCTCGGCCCACGGGATGGCGTCGCGGGCGGAGCCGCGGATGGGGTGCAGCGGCGCGCCCCGGGCGGCGTCGAGCCGGGGCACGGAGGCGAGCAGCCCGCCGGTGTAGGGGTGGCGGGGCTGCGCGAACAGCTCGTGGCGGTCGGCGGACTCGATGATCCGGCCGGAGTACATGACGTGCACCCGGTCGCACAGCCCGGCCACCACGCCGAGGTCGTGGGTGATCATCACCAGCGCGGTGCCGGAGTCGACCACCAGCTCGCGCAGCAGCTCGAGGATCTGCGCCTGGATGGTGACGTCGAGGGCGGTGGTCGGCTCGTCGGCGATGAGCAGGCGCGGGGCGCAGGCCAGCGCCATCGCGATGAGCGCCCGCTGGCGCATGCCGCCGGAGAGCTGGTGCGGGTACTCCTTGAGCCGGCGGGAGGGGTCGGGGATGCCGACGCGGTCGAGCAGGCGGGTGGCCTCGTCGCCCGCCTCCTTCCTCGACATGTCCCGGTGCTCGAGCAGCACCTCGGTGACCTGGGTGCCGATGGGCACCGTGGGGTTCAGCGACGACAGCGGGTCCTGGAACACCATGGCCATGTCCGCGCCGCGCAGCCGGCGCAGGGCCCGGTCGCCGGCCCCGAGGAGCTCGCGGCCGTCGAGCCGCACCGAGCCGCCGACCTGCACGCCGCGGCTCGGGAGCAGCCCCATGACCGCCAGCGAGGTCACCGACTTCCCGCAGCCGGACTCCCCGACCAGTCCCACCGTCTCCCCCGGGCCGACGGAGAAGCTGACCCCGTCGACGGCGCGGGTGGGCTGCTCGCCCCGGCGCGTGAAGGTGACGGTGAGCTCCTCGACGTCGAGGACGGAGGCACCGACGGTGCCCGCCTCGCCGGCCGGCAGCGACTCGATGGTCACCGGGTCACCTCCGGAACTTCGGGTCGAGCGCCTCGCGCAGCGACTCGCCCAGCAGCGTGAAGCCGAGCGCGACGACGATGATGCACAGGGCCGGGTAGATGGCCAGCTCCGGCCGGATGGACAGGAACGCCTGGGCGTTGGACAGCATGGCCCCCCACTCGGGACGGGCGAGGTCGGGGTCGCCGAGACCCAGGAAGGACAGCGCCGCCGCCTCGATGATCGCCGTCGCCAGCGACAGCGTCGCCTGGACGATGACCGGTGACAGCGAGTTGGGCAGCACGTGCCCGAAGACGATGCGGCTGCGCCGGATGCCCAGCGCCCGGGCGGCGAGGGCGTAGTCGCTGCCGCGCTGGGCCAGCATCGACCCGCGCAGCAGCCGGGCGAAGACCGGCACCTGGGTGACCGCGATCGCGATCATCAGCGCCCACTGGTTCTGGCCCAGCAGCACCGAGATGCTGATCGCCATCAGCAGGCTGGGCAGCGACAGCAGGATGTCGACGAAGCGCATCACCACGCTGTCCACCCAGCCGCCGAACGCACCGGCCAGCACCCCCAGCGCCATGCCGACGGCGGCGCCGAGCAGCGTGGACACCACACCGATGAGCAGCGACTGCCGGGACCCGACGATCAGCCGGGACAGCAGGTCGCGGCCGAGGTTGTCCACGCCCAGCGGGAAGCCCTCGCGGCTGCCGGGGATGGAGCCCGGCCGGATCTCGCTCAGCAGGTACTGCGTGAGGGGGTCCTTGGGGGCCAGCAGCGGGGCGAAGGCCGCGACCAGCAGGAAGACGACGACGATGACCGCGCCGGTGATGGCCACCGGGTTGCGCCGCAGCCGGCGGAAGGCGCTGCGGGTCAGCGAGAGCCCGCCCTCACCCTCGGGCACCTGACCGGCGCGCGCGGCCAGCTCGTCGATCCGCCGCCGCTTGAGGTCCCCCATCGCGGTCATCGCCGCTGCTCCCGTCCGGCCTGCGGGCTCATCGGACCCTCACCCGCGGGTCGAGCAGGCCGTAGGAGATGTCGACCAGCAGGTTCACCAGCACGTACACCACCGCCAGCATGAGGATGAAGCCCTGGAGGACGGCGAAGTCCCGGGCGAAGATCGAGTCGAATATCGCCGACCCGACGCCGCCGAACGCGAAGACGGTCTCGGTGAGCACCGCACCGGACAGCAGCAGGCCGGTCTGCAGGCCGATCGTCGTCGACACCGGCAGCAGCGCGTTGCGCAGGATGTGCCGCCGGCGGACGGTCGACGTCGCCAGGCCCTTGGCGTTCGCCGTGCGCACGTAGTCCTCGTTCACCACGTCGAGCACCGAGGCCCGGGTGATCCGCACGATGATGGCCAGCGGGATGGTCCCCAGCGCGATGCCGGGGAGCACCAGGTGCAGGAAGGCGTCCCACGCGGCGTCCCACTCGCGGGTCAGCAGGCCGTCGAGGACGTAGAAGTTGGTGATGCGGGTGGCGTCGATGCGCACCTCCTGGCGCCCGGAGCCGGGCAGCCAGCCCAGCTCGACGGCGAACAGCAGGCGCAGCAGGTAGGCGAGGAAGAACACCGGGATCGCCACGCCCAGCAGCGAGCCGATGACCGAGGCCGAGTCCAGCCAGCTGCCGTGCCGGCGGGCGGCCAGGTAGCCCAGCGGGATGCCCAGGCCGATCGCGAAGACCATCGCGAAGACGGTGAGCTCGATCGTGCCGGGCATCCGCTCCAGGAACTCCTCGATGACCGGGCGCCCGGTGCGGGAGGAGTTGCCGAAGTCCAGCTGCACGGCCCGGCCGAGGAAGCGCAGGTACTGGACGTAGAGCGGCTGGTCGAGCCCGAAGAGCTCGTTGTAGCGGGCGATCGCCTCGGGGGTGGCGCGCTCACCCAGGGCGGCCTGGGCCGGCCCGCCGGGGAGGGCGCGCAGCCAGGCGAAGAGCAGCACCGACAGGCCCAGCAGGATCGGGATCAGCTGGAGGAGCCGCCGGACGATGAAACGGAGCACGTGCTCGGGTCACCTCTCCACGACGGGTGCACGGACCGGACACGCCGACCGGCCGCGCCGGGGCAGGACGAGCCTGCCCCGGCGCGGCCGGCAGTGGGGGTCAGTCGCTGACGGACACCGTCGAGAAGACCTCGGCGGTCAGCGGGCTGGGCTCCAGACCCTGGACGTTCTCGGCGACCACGAGCGCCGGCGGCGAGTGCGAGATCGGGACACCGGGCAGGTAGTCCATGATCAGCCGGTTCGCCTCCTGGTACAGCTCGGTGCGGCGGCTGGCGTCGGGCTCCTGGTCGGCCTCCGCCAGCGCGGCGAAGATCTCCGGGGCACTGAACGCACCGAACTCCGCGGACGCCTGGTTGTTCGCCTGCTCGGCGAAGAAGGTGCCGATGAAGTTGTAGGCGTCGTTGTAGTCACCGGTCCACCCGAGCAGGTGGATGTCGGCCTGACCGGCCTGCACCGCGTTGAGGTAGTCCGGGTTCCACGGCAGCGCCGTCGGCTCGACGGTGAAGCCCGCGTCGATCAGGTTCTGGTTGATCACCTGGAACAGCGCGGCCGGGTCCGGCAGGTAGGGCCGGCTGACCTCGGTCGGGTAGTAGAACCGCAGGGTCGTCCCCTCGGCGCCGGCCTCCTGGAGCAGCTGGCGGGCCCGGTCGGGGTCGTAGTCGTAGGTGGTGACGTCCTCGGCCCACCCGTCGACCGTCGGCGGCATGAACTCCACGGCCGCCTCGGCGCCCTCCGGGAGGAGGGAGTTGACGATCGTCTCGCGGTCGATGGCGTGCGCGATGGCCTGGCGGACGCGCACGTCCTTCAGTGCGGGGTTGGCCTGGGTGCCGGGCACGTTCCCGCCGTTGATGCCCAGGTAGAGGATGTTGAACGGGTCGCGGACCAGGACCTGGAACCCGTCGTCCTGCAGCGACTGGTAGTCGGCCGGGGCCACGAAGTCGTAGCCGTCGATCGAACCGGCCTGCAGCTCCTGCCGGCGGGTGTTCCCGTCGGGGATCGTCCGGAAGATGATCTCGTCGAGGAGGGCCTGGTCACCCCAGTAGTCCTCGTTGCGGACGATGGTCACCTCGCCGTTGCCGCGGTCCCAGCTCTCGAACTTGAACGGGCCGGTGCCGGTCGGGTGCTCCAGGGCGTACTCGGAGTAGCTGAGCGCGTCCTCGCTGCCGGAGAGGTTGTCGGCGTCGTACTGCTGCAGCGCCTCCGGGCTCTGGATGGAGAAGGCCGGGAGGGCCAGCGCGGCCGGGAACTTCGAGGTGACCTGGGTCAGCCGGATCACCGCGGTGTTCTCGTCGGTGGCCTCGCAGCTCTCGTAGATGCTGGGGGCGTCGGGCGTGCTGGCGAAGCCGCCGAAGACCGCCTGGTAGTAGTACGAGGCGCTGGGGCTCTGCGCCAGGCCCTCGAAGTTGTACCAGCGGTCGAAGTTGAAGCAGACCGCCTCGGCGTTGAAGTCGGTGCCGTCGTGGAACTTCACGCCCTCGCGCAGGGCGAAGGTGTACTCGAGGCCGTCCTCGCTGACCTCCCAGTCCTCGGCGAGCTCGGGCACCGGCTCGGTGCCGCCGATCTCGTTGCCCAGCAGGCCCTCGTAGATCTGGCGGGCGACGCGGAAGGTCTCGCCGTCGCTGCCGAACGCCGGGTCGAGCATGGCCGGGTCGCCGGCCGCGCCGAAGACGAGGGTGCCGCCGGACTGGGCCTCACCGCCCTCCCCGCCGGAGCCGGAGTCGGAGTCCCGGTCACTGGAGGCACAGGCGGCCAGGGTGACGGCGGTCAGTGCGGCCGCGGAGGCGGCCAGCACTCGCTGTGGTCGACGCTGCATCGCGAGAGACCTGCCTTCTCGGCCCGTCCTGGGCCGGATGATCCGTGGTGGACGGCCGTGCCGGCGCGTGACCTCCGGACGGCGTGCACAGGGACCCTAGGTCCGGCTTGTGACCTCGATGACAGGGGGATGCCGTTTCGACACCGATTCGCAACCTGAGCTGGCCCTCAGCGGCTGGAACGGCCCGCCGGCAGGGACCCGCCCCGACCGGAGCGAGGGGCGAGGGGTCCTTCCTCAGGCGTCGATGCGGCGGCGGCCCTCGAACGCCCGGCCCAGCGTGATCTCGTCGGCGTACTCCAGGTCGCCGCCCACGGGCAGGCCGCTGGCCAGCCGGGACACGGCGAGCCCCAGCGGGCCGACCAGCCGCGCGAGGTAGGCCGCGGTGGCCTCGCCCTCGAGGTTGGGGTCGGTGGCGATGATCAGCTCGGTGACGGTGCCGTCCATGAGCCGGGTCATGAGCTCCTTGACCCGCAGGTCGTCGGGGCCGACGCCCTCGATCGGGCTGATCGCCCCGCCGAGGACGTGGTAGCGGCCACGGAACTCACGGGTGCGCTCGATGGCGACGACGTCCTTGGGTTCCTCGACGACGCAGATGACGTCGGTGGAGCGGCGCGGGTCGCGGCAGATGCGGCACTGCTCGCCTTCGGCGACGTTGTAGCAGGTCACGCAGAAGCGGACCTCGGCCTGCACGCGCTGCAGCGCGGCGACCAGCCGGCCGACGTCGGCGGACTCGGCGGCCAGCAGGTGGAAGGCGATGCGCTGGGCGCTCTTCGGCCCGACGCCGGGCAGGCGGCCGAGCTCGTCGATGAGGTCCTGGACGGCCCCCTCGTACACGGTGCTCCTCGGGGAAGTGGGATCGCGGGCCCGGTCAGGCGCCGGGCAGCCCCGGCATGCCGGGCAGCCCACCGGCCAGCGGGCTCATGCGGTCGGCGGTCAGCTGGTCGACCTGGCGGGCGGCGTCGCGGACGGCGGCGACGACGAGGTCCTGGAGGGTCTCGACGTCGTCGGGGTCGACGGCGGAGGGGGCGATGGTCACGGCGGTGAGCTCACCGCTGCCGGACATCGTGGCCGTGACCAGCCCGCCGCCGGCCGAGCCGGTGACCTGCTCGTTCGCCAGCTGCTCCTGTGCGGCGGCCAGGGCCTGCTGCATCTGCTGGGCCTGCGCGAGGATCGCCTGCAGGTCGGGCTGGCCACCACCACCGGGGAACATGCCCCGAGGGTAGGCCGAGGGGACGACATCCGGCGGGACGTGGTGGGTGGCGGGAACGGCGGGGACCGGCCCACCGCCGCTCAGGACTCGACCGGCCGGGCCCCGAGCTCCGCGCGCAGCAGCGCCAGGGCCGCCTGCTCGGGGTCGACCGCGGGGACGTGCTCGCGCTCGCCGCCGTCCTCGGACTGCTCGGCGGCCCGCTGGGCCAGCAGCTCGCGCGCCTCGGCGGCCTCGGCGGCGCGGGCGGCCTCGCGGGCGGCCTCCCGGGCTCCCTCGGGGCCCCCGCCCGACACCGGAGCCCGGCCGGCCGCGCCCTCGACGACCGCCTCGACCCGCCAGCGCACGCCGAGCAGCTCGTTGAGCGCCTCGCGCAGCACGTCCTTGTTGAGGTCGTCGCCGATGCGCCGGGCCAGCGCCGGGGACGTCGTGGACAGCGTCAGGACGCCGCCGGCGAGGTCGTGCACCTGCGCGTTCTTCAGCAGCGCCTCGGTGGTGCGCTTGTGCCGCTTGACCACGGCGAGCAGCTCGGGCCACACCCGGCGGACGTCGCCGGTGGTCAGCTCGCCGTCGCCACCCGTGCCGGCGCCGGGCGGGTTCGCCGACACCACGGGGGTGGGCTCGCTGCCCCGCGGCGCGGGCGCGGACTCGGCCGCGGCGCGCGGCGCGGCCGCCGGCGGGCGCGGCTCGGCCACGCGGGCCGCGGCGTCGCGGGCGGCGTCCGGCCGCGGCGAGTGGGGGTGGTCCTCGTCGTCGGTGGGCTCCGGCGGGAGCGGGACGTCCGGCTCGCCCTGCGCCACGCGCGGGCCGGACCGGGCCGGGGCGGCGCCGGATCCCGGCGGCGTCGTCTCCGGCCAGTCGTCGGCCGCCGGGGCCGACCCGGGCGCCGAGGCGGCCGCCGCACGGGAGCCCGAGCCGGGCGGGGTGGTCTCCGGCCAGTCGTCACCGGCCGCGGGGGCCGGGGCGGCGGGTGCCGGCCGGGACGGGGTGGGGGTGGGCTCGGCCCTGGTGGCCGCCGCCTGGGTGCGCTGGGAGGGCCGGACGTACTCCCGCCGCGACGCCCCGCTCCGCTCGGCGGGCGCCGGCTCGTCGCCGGCCGGCGCCGGGCGCGGCGCCTCCCGCACGGGGACGTCGCGCACCGGGACGTCGCGCACCGGGACGTCGCGCACCGGGGTGTCACGCACGGGGGTGTCGCGCAGCGGGACGTCGGCGGCCGCGCCGTCGCCGGCGATCGACAGCCGCCGCTCGAGCCGCTCGAGCCGCTGCAGCGTGGCCGCCGCGGAGCCGTCGGTGGCCGGCAGCAGCATGCGGGCGCAGACCAGCTCCAGCAGCAGCCGCGGCGCGGTGGTGCCGCGCATCTCGGAGAGCCCGGCGTGCACGGTGTCGGCCAGCCGGGACAGCGTCGCCGACCCCAGCGCCCGCGCCTGCGAGGTCATCAGGTCCAGCCGGTCCGGCGGGCAGTCGAGCAGGCCGTTGCCGCCGGCCTCGGGCACGGCGTCGAGCACGATGAGGTCGCGCAGCCGGTCGAGCAGGTCGGTGGCGAAGCGGCGCGGGTCGTGCCCGGCCTCGACGACGCGGTCGACGGCGCGGAAGACACCCGGCGCGTCGGAGGCGGCGAGCGCGTCGATGGCCTCGTCGAGCAGGGCGTCGTCGGTGACGCCGAGCAGGCCCACCGCGGAGGCGTACGTGACGCCCTCGGGCCCGGCACCGGCCAGGAGCTGGTCGAGGATCGACAGCGAGTCGCGCACCGAGCCGCCGCCGGCGCGGACCACCAGCGGGAAGACCGTGGGCTCGACCTGCACGTCCTCGGCGGCGCAGGTCTTCTCCAGCAGCCCGCGCAGCGTCGTGGGCGGCACCAGCCGGAACGGGTAGTGGTGGGTGCGCGAGCGGATCGTCGGCAGCACCTTGTCCGGCTCGGTCGTGGCGAAGACGAAGACCAGGAACTCCGGCGGCTCCTCGACCACCTTGAGCAGGGCGTTGAAGCCCTGCGTGGTCACCATGTGCGCCTCGTCGACGATGTAGACCTTGTAACGGCTGTTCACCGGGGCGAAGAAGGCGCGCTCGCGCAGGTCGCGGGCGTCGTCGACACCGCCGTGGCTGGCCGCGTCGATCTCGATGACGTCGAGGGAGCCGGGGCCGTCGGGCGCCAGCGCCACGCAGGAGGCGCACACGCCGCACGGCGTCGACGTCGGGCCCTGCTCGCAGTTCAGCGACCGGGCGAGGATGCGCGCCGACGAGGTCTTGCCGCAGCCGCGCGGCCCGCTGAACAGGTAGGCGTGGTTGACCCGGCCGCCGTCGACGGCGTTGACCAGCGGCGTCGTGACGTGCTCCTGGCCGACCACCTCGGCGAAGGTCGCCGGGCGGTACTTCCGGTAGAGCGCCAGAGCCACGCGGCGAGGTTACGTGGCGGGGACGACGTCCCGGGGACACCGGGACGCCGCCCGTGTCCCCGGGTCAGGGCGACACCGGGTCAGGGCGACATCGCCAGCCGCAGCAGGAACTCGACCTGCCCGCGGTCCTCGACGCGGACGAAGCCCAGGTTGGGCGCGGTGATGCCGAAGTCGGCGAAGACCACCGGCACGGCGCCGGAGACCTCCACCCCCTCGGCGGTGCGGACGACGGCGAGATCGGTCTGCACCTGACGGGTCTGCCCGCGCAGCGTGAGGTCGCCGGTCACCGGGACGGTCACCGGCGTGCCGGAGAGCTCGGGCAGGTCGACCGGCCCGCGGACGGTGAACGTCCCCGTCGGGTACGTGTCGACGTCCATGACGTTCCCGCGGAAGTAGGAGTCCCGCTGACCGATGTCGGTGCGGATGCTCGCGACGTCGACCGAGACCTCCGCCGATGCCAGGTCCCCGCCCTGGATGACCACCGAGCCGGTGACCTGGTCGGTGGTGCCGGCGACGGTGACGTTGGCGCCGTTGAGGACCTCGTCGACGCGGTAGCCGGCCGAGGAGCCCGGGACGACGGTCCACGTGCCGTCGGTCTCGGGTGCCAGCTCGACGTCGGAGGGCTGCGCCTGCACGGTCGGCGCCGCGGCGGCGTCCTCCTGCGTCGCGGCGTAGAGCAGCGGGCCGACGCCGATCCCGAGGGCGAGGAGCGCGACGACCCCTCCGACGATCCACCAGGTGCGACGACGACGGGCCATGGCGTCTCCTTCCCTCGACGGACCGCGGATGCTGGCCGGTCGACCTGTGAGCCGGCTGTGAGCCCGGGGGAAGAAGGGACCCCCCGTGCACCCGCCAGAGCCCGCTTATCCTTGCTGCCTTCCGGCCCTGGGGAGGTTCACAGGGTGACGCCACACGAGGGGTCTGCACACCACTGTAGAGGACGGCGGTCGCTAGGCTCCCGGGGCATGACGCCCCGGCGCGCCCTCGTGCTGCCCCCGCCCCGCTCCTGACCCGGAGCACCGCGGGCTGATCCGCGCGGCCGGCACGTCCGGCCGCCACTGCGCCGTGCTCCGGACCGCCGCCCCGTCCGGAACCAGCGCCCAGGAGCGTCATGTCCACCCCCTCCCTCTCCCTCGCCTCCCGGCGCGACTCCTCGTCGTCCCGGCGTGGCTTCGCGTTCGTCGTCCTCGCGGCCCTGTGCTGGGGGACCTCCGGCCTGTCCGGCCGGGTCGTCGCCGACCGCAGCGGCCTGTCCGCGCTCGACATCGCCTGGTACCGCCTGGCGGTCGGCGCGGTCGCCCTGTGCGCGGCCTGGGCGGTGACCGCCCGGCGCCGCGGGCCCGCCGTCCGGGTGACGCGGCCGGTGGCCGGCCGCCTGGTCCTCATCGGCGCCGGGCTGGCCGCCTACCAGCTCGCCTACTTCAGCGCCGTCGAGCGGGCCGGGGTGAGCATCGCCACGCTCGTCGCGCTCGGCCTGGCGCCGCTGCTCGTCGCCGTCGGCGGCACCCTGCTCGGCGCGGGCCGGCCGAACCGGACCACCCTCGTCGCGCTGGGCGTCGCCCTCGTCGGGCTCACCCTGCTCGTGGGCGTCTCCGCCGGCGCCGACACCGGGACGACCGTGCTGCTCGGCGCGCTGACGGCGACCGGCTCGGCGCTCGGCTACGCCGTCGTCACGCTGGCCGGCGGCGGCGTGCCGGCCGGTGTCCCGGTGACGCTGGCCGGGTTCGCCGGCGGCGCGCTGCTGCTCACCCCGGTCGTCCTCGCCGAGGGGCTGACCGTCCCGTCCGACGGCGTCGCGCTGGCGGTGCTGCTCTACCTGGGGCTAGTGCCCAGCGCCCTGGCCTACCGGCTGTTCTTCGCCGGCGTGCGCACGGTGCCGGGCGCGGTGGCCTCGATCGTGACGCTGCTCGAGCCGCTGACGGCGACCGTGCTGGCCACGGCGTTCCTCGGCGAGCGGCTCGAGCCGGCCGCCGTCGCCGGCGGGGTGCTGCTGCTCGCCGCGGTCGCCGGGCTCTACGTGCGCGAGCTGGGCCGCCGCGCCGGGCCGGCCGCCGCGACCGGCGCGTGAACGACGACGGGCCCCGGCGGTCTGCCGGGGCCCGTCGTCGCGGTGCGGAGGATGGGAGATTCGAACTCCCGAGGGGTTGCCCCCAACCCGCTTTCCAAGCGAGCGCCATAGGCCACTAGGCGAATCCTCCCGTGCCCCGATGGTAGCGGGCGGCACCGCGGCGGTCAGCGGACGGTCCGCGGCGTGTGGCGCGCCACCCCGGGTGGTCGCCCGCCGCGGCACGGGGCAGGCTGTCGAGGTCGGGGGGCGCACGAGAGTCGAGGAGCAGGACGATGAGCGAGCCGGGCCAGGTCCGACCGGAGGTCGTGGACGAGATCGTGGCCGTCCTGCGTGGCGCCGACCCCGCGGGGCTGCCGCCCTCGGCCACGGCGGAGGAGAAGGCCGCCGCCAAGGACCGCTACCTCTCGGAGTTCGCCGCCGAGCGCAGCAAGCGCGACCGCCAGGCCCAGGCGTGGGAGCTGCTGCTGACCCGCAGCTACGACGAGCCGCCGACGTGGGAGCGGCTCTTCGACGACCTCCCGCCCGGCGCCGTCGAGGAGCTCGGCGGGCTCTACGACGTGCTGCCCTCGGGCGCGCAGGAGGAGTACGCCCGTCGCTACGGCGTCCCCAGCACCGTCTGAGCCGGGGCGTGCCCGGCGCACCCCGGCGGGGTAGGGAGCGCCGGTGACCTCGACCGTCCCCGGCCGCCTGGTGGCCGGCCGCTACCGGCTGGTGTCGCGGGTGGGCCGCGGCAGCATGGGCGCGGTGTGGCTCGGGCGTGACGAGCTGCTCGGCCGCGAGGTCGCCGTCAAGCAGGTGCTGCTGCCGGCGGGCACCGACCCCGCGGTCGCCGACCAGCAGCGCCAGCGGGCGCTGCGCGAGGGCCGCATCGCCGCCCGGCTGACCCACCCGCACGCGATCTCCGTCTTCGACGTCGCCCTCGAGGACGGCGTCCCGTGGCTGGTGATGGAGTACCTGCCCTCCCGCAGCCTCGCCGAGGTGCTGCACCAGGACGGCGTGCTGCGCCCCGACCAGGTGGCGCAGGTGGGGGCGCAGCTGGCCGACGCGCTGGTCGCCGTGCACGAGGCCGGGATCGTGCACCGCGACGTCAAGCCCGGCAACGTGCTGGTCGGCCGGGGTGGGCGGGTCGACGGCCTGGTGAAGATCACCGACTTCGGCATCGCGCACGCCAGCGGTGACGTCACGCTCACCCAGACCGGGCAGATCACCGGGACGCCGGCCTTCCTCGCGCCCGAGGTCGCCCAGGGCAGCGAGATGACGCCGGCCAGCGACGTCTTCTCGCTGGCCGCGACGCTCTACACCTGCCTGGAGGGCGAGCCGCCCTTCGGCATGGACGACAACGCGCTGCGCCTGCTGCACCGGGTGGCCGGCGGGCAGGTGCGCCCGCCGCGGCGCGCGGGGTCTCTGGAGCGGCCGCTGCGGCGGATGCTCGAGGCCGACCCCGCCCGGCGGCCGTCGATGGGCCAGGTCCGCGACGAGCTGGCGCGGCTGGCCGCCGGGCGCGACGGCGACCCGACGACGGTGCTGCTGGCGCGCACCGCCCTCGGGGCGGCGCCCAGCCGCAGCCGCACCGCCCAGCTCGAGCCGGACCCGCCGCTGCCGGTGGGACCGCCCGCGGAGGCCGTCGACCCGCCGACCCCCGTCGCGCCGGTCCCCGTCCCGCCGGACACGCTCGCCGGCCCGCCGGCCGGGGACCGCGGCGATCCGGACCCGCCCGCACCGCAGCCCCGGACGCCGGAGCCGGCCGGTGCGGACCGGCCCGCGCGGTCGGGACCGCTGGTCGGCCCGAGGCGCCGGCGCCGCCGTCCGCTGCTGGTGGTCCTCGCCGTCGCCCTGGTCGCGCTGGCCGCCGTGGGGGGCACCTGGCTGGCCACCCGCGGCGGCACCGCGGACCCCGACGGCGGGACGTCGGCCGGTGCCACCTCGTCGGCCCCGGACGACGCGACCGCGGAACCGTCCGGCGACGCCGGGGCGCCGGCCGGCGGGTCGTCCGCGGGTGAGCGGTCGGCGGAGAGCCCCCCGCCCGCGACGGACGGTCCCTCCGCGGAGTCGCCGCCCGCGGAGGAGGCGCCGGCCGACCCGGCCACCGAGGCGCGGGAGACCCTCGATCAGTACTACGCGCTGCTGCCCGGGGACACGGCCGGCGCCTACGAGCTGACCGGGCCGACCCTGCAGTCGCGCGCGAGCTACGGGTACTACGCGGACTTCTTCGGCCGCTGGTCGGAGGTCAACCTGCTCGACGTGCGCGACGTCACCGACCGAGGCGACCGCATCACCGCCACGACGCAGGTCGAGTTCCTCGACCCGGGCGAGCGGCTGGTCGAGACGCACGCGGTGACGTTCGTCCGCGCGGCCGACGGCCGGCTGCTCATCGACCTCGACGTGGTCGCCTGACCCCGGACGGCCGCCCGACCCCGGACGCGACGACGGCGGCGTCCCCGAGGTGGGACGCCGCCGTCGTGGACCGCTGGCGGTGGCGGTGGGATTTGAACCCACGGAGGCTTGCACCTCACACGCTTTCGAGGCGTGCTCCTTCGGCCGCTCGGACACGCCACCGCCGAAGAGACTACAGGCCCCGCTGCCGGCGGAAGAACGCGCGTAGCAGTGCGGCGCTCTCCTCCGCCCGGACTCCCCCGGTGACCTGCGGGCGGTGGTTGAGCCGGCGGTCGCGGACGACGTCCCACAGCGACCCGGCGGCACCGGCCTTGGGGTCGTCGGCGCCGTAGACGACGTGCGCGACCCGGGCCAGCACGCTCGCGCCGGCGCACATCGTGCACGGCTCGAGGGTGACCACCAGCGTGGCGCCGGTGAGCCGCCAGCCGTCCCCGTGCACCCGCGCCGCCGCGCGCAGCGCCAGCACCTCGGCGTGCGCGGTGGGGTCGCCGAGCCGCTCCCGCTCGTTGGCCGCCTCGGCGAGCACCTGACCGCCGGGCCCGAGGACGACGGCGCCGATCGGCGTGTCCCCCCACACCTGCGCGGCGGCGGCGAGCTCGAGGGCCCGGCCCATCGCCGCGTCGACGGCGTCCGCGCCGGGTCCGGTCACGGCCCGCCGTCCCGGGGAGGGATCCCGCCCGGCGGTCACGTCAGCGGGAAGCCGACCAGCGCCGACAACTCCGCCAGCGCGGCCGCCGGGTCGGTCACCTTGACCGTGTGCATCCCCAGCGCCCGGGCGGGCTTGAGGTTGATGCCGAGGTCGTCGAGGTAGGCGCAGTCGGCGAAGGCGAGGTCCCGGCCGACCGCCTCGTTGAGCCGCGCCAGCGCCCGCCGGTAGATCTCCGGCTCGGGCTTGCGCACCCCCTCGACCGAGGACTCCACGACCGCGTCGAACAGGTCCAGCAGCTCGGCCAGCCGCCCGGTGCGCTCCATCGGCGCGACGTTGTTCGACAGCATCCCCAGCGGCAGGCCGGCCGCCCGCAGCCGACGGACCGCCTCGACCATCTCCGGGCGGATCTCCCCCGACAGCGCGGCCAGCACCCGGCGGGCGTCCACCCGGTGCCCGGCGGCCAGCGCCTCGGCCTCGAAGGTGTCGACGAACCCCTCGACGTCGAGCTCGTTGCGCTCGAAGCGGGCCCAGGCGTTGGTGTCGGGGTCGGTGCTGTTGAGCCGGCGGATGAGGCCGTCGGGCAGCCCGGCCTCGGCCTCGTAGGCGGCGAAGGCCACCATCGGGCTCTCGGTGATGACCCCGCCGAGGTCGAAGACGACGGCGGAGACCTCCGCGCTCACCGCGGCACCGCCGCGGCCAGCTCGTCGGCGAAGCCCAGCCGGGCGGCGATGGCCGCGACCTTCTCGTCGGCCCACAGGTCGTCGGCGGTCACGATCGGCCGCAGCTGCGCGGCGGGCAGACCGTCGTCGGCGAAGACGTCGAGGTCACCGCCGGGCCGGCCGGTCTCGTCGGGGTCGGTGGCGCCGGGGTCGTCCACGGCGATCCCGTACCGCTCCACGACCTCCGCGGCCAGCACCCACTCCTGCATCGTGGCGTCGGAGATCAGCGCCCGGACCATCCCGCCCGGGCCGTGCCGCAGCACGACGAAGTACAGCCGCGAGTCGACGACGACCACGAACGGCACCGGCCAGGCGCCCGGGTCCCCCAGCGCCCGCTCCAGCACCGGCAGCTCGTCGCCGGCGTCGGCGGCGAGCAGTTCGACCTGCCAGCGGCCGTCCGGGCGGCTGACCCGCACCGCCCAGCTGCCGCCTCCCGTGCCGCTCACCGGCGCCGCAGGAGGGTCAGGCCGTCGGCCAGCGGCAGCAGCACGGTCTCCCAGCGCGGGTCGGCGGCCAGTGCCGCGTTGAGCGCCACCACCGCGTGGTCGTCGTCGGACTCCGGCGCGAGCACCCGGCCACCGCGCAGCGTGTTGTCCAGCAGGACCACCCCGTTCTGCCGCACCCGCGGGTACAGCTCCTCGACGTAGTCGCGGTAGCCGGTCTTGTCGGCGTCGACGAAGGCCAGGTCCAGGACGGGTTCCTCCGACATCGCGCGCAGGGTGTCCAGCGCGTTGCCCAGCCGCAGGTCGATCCGGTCGGCAACGCCGGCGCGCTCCCAGTACCGCCGGGCGACCGCCGTCCACTCCTCGCTGCGGTCGAGGCAGACCAGCGAGCCGTCGGCGGGCAGGCCGCGGGCGATGCACAGCGCCGAGAAGCCGGTGAACGTGCCGATCTCCAGCGCCCGCCGCACGCCGAGGGCGCGGGTGAGCAGCTGCATGAGGACGCCCTGCTCGACGGCGATCTGGAAGGTGGCCGGCGCCTCGCCGCGCTCGGCCATGGCCGCGGTCTCGGCGACCAGGTCGGCGGCCACCTCGTCGAGCGGCTCGGAGCTCGCCCGGACGTGGTCGGCCAGCTCCGGGGTGAGGAGGAACGACCGCGGCGTCATGCCGGGGGCCGGGGGCGGGGTGAGGACGGCATAGCCTCCGATCATGGCCGATCCCGCACCGGACGACGGCGCCCAGGTCGATCCCGCGCTGGCCGCCCGGCTCGCCGCCGACCCGCTCGCGGACCTGCTGGGCATCGTCCTCGAGGAGGTCCGCCCCGGGTACGCCCGCGCGGGCATGACCGTGGGCCCGCGGCTGCTCAACACCGTGGGCACCGCGCACGGCGGGGCGACGATGGCGCTGCTCGACGTCGTCCACGCCGCGGTGAGCAACAGCCACGGCGTGGTGGCGGTCGCGCAGGACGTGCACACCGAGTTCCTCGCCCCCGGCCGGCCCGGTGAGCGGCTGGTCGCCGAGGGCACCGAGCTGCACCGCAGCCGGCGCACCGCCGTCTACCGGATCGACGCCCGCGGGGAGGACGGCCGGCTGGTCGCGACCGCGCTGGCCCGGGTCTTCCGCACCGAGCGCAGCTGGGCGACGGCGGAGTGAGCCTGCCGGTCCCCACCATGGCCCGCCCGCCGGTCGGCGTCGTCGGCCTCGGCCAGCTCGGCGGGTCGCTGGCCGCCGCGCTGGTGGCGGCCGGTCGCGAGGTCCGCGGGTGGGACGTCGACCCCGCCGCCCGGGAGGCCGCGGCGGCGCGGGGCGTGCGGGTGACCCGGGAGCTGGCCGGCGTCGTCGTCCTGGCCGTCCCGCTGCCGGACACCGCCGCCGCGCTCGACGGTATCGACGTCGACCCGGCCGCCACCGTCACCGACGTCGGCTCGGTCAAGGAGCCGGTGCTGGCCACGGTGGGCGCCGCGCTGGGCGGGCGGTTCGTCGGCGGGCACCCGATGGCCGGGACCGAGCGCTCCGGGCACGCGGCCACCGACCCGGCACTGTTCCGCGGCGCCCGCTGGGCGCTGTGCCTGGAGCCGGGCACCGAGCTGCCGCGCTGGCTGCGCGCCGCGGAGGTGGTCCTCGACGCCGGCGCGGAGGTGGTGCCGGTGACCGCCGCCGAGCACGACGCCGCCGTCGCGGCGGTCAGCCACGTCCCGCACCTGCTCGCCGCCGCCCTGGCCGCGGCCGCCGGCGAGGCCGGCCCGCTGGCCCTGGCGCTGGCCGCCGGCAGCTTCCGCGACGGCACCCGGGTGGCCGGCAGCGACCCGGCGTTCGTGACGGCGATGGTCGAGGGCAACGCCGGCCCGACGGCGGCCGCCCTGGACCGGGTGCTGGCCCAGCTGCGGCGGCCGTGGCCGGAGCTGGTGGCCGCCGGGCACGGGGTGCGCACCGCGGACCCCGGCCGGCGCACCGTCCGGGTCCCGCTGGACCGGGTGGCGTTGCTGGCGCTGGGCCGGGCCGGCGGGGCGGTGACCCGGCGGCTGGCCGCCTTCGTCGAGGGCTGGGTGCCGCAGCCCTGAGCGGTTGCGCGGCGGGGGTGCAGGGCAAGGTGCGGGCATGGACGACGACGAGATCCGCCACCGCATCGACGCGCTCGCCGACGAGGAGCGCCTGCTGAGGGAGAGCGGGGAGCACACCGCCGAGCAGCGGGCCCGGCTCCGGCAGGTCGAGGAGGAGCGCGACCAGCTCTGGGACCTGCGCCGGCAGCGGGACGCCAAGCGGCAGTACGACGAGGACCCCGACTCCGCGGAGGTCCGCCCGAGGTCCGAGGTCGAGGGCTACCTCCAGTAACGGGAGCCCGGCGACGCGGCTGCACCCCGGGCGGCCCCCTGCAGGGGCCCGCCGCGAGCGTGCGAGCGGTGGGGGCAGGGGGTCCGTCGTCAGGCCGAGTCGCAGACCGGCCGGCGGTTGCCGGCGTCGTGGTGGCCGGTGTCCAGCAGCGCCAGCTGCCAGAGCAGCCGCGCCCGCGGGTCGGCGAGCTTGCGGCCGGTCACCGACTCGATGCGCCGCAGCCGGTGCATGACCGTGTTGCGGTGGCAGTACAGGAGGTCGGCGGCGCGGGTGGGCGAGCCGTCGGCGTCGAGCAGGGCCGAGAGCGTCTCCAACAGCACCTCGCGCTCGTCCTCGGGCAGCTCCAGCAGCCGGCCGAGGGTGAGCCCGACGAGCCGCTCGGCGATCTCCGGCGAGTCGGACAGCAGCGCCTCGGGCAGCCGGTCGTCGACCGTGACCACCCGTGCGGTGCCGGCGCGCAGCGTGCGCGCGGCGGTCTCGGCCAGCCGGTAGGCCCCGGCCACGGCCGCGGCGCCCTCCACGACGGCCGACACCCCGACCGGCCCGGTGGCCAGCAGCCCCAGCCGGCCCAGCAGCTCCGGCAGCCGGCGGGTGCCCAGGGCCACCACGCCCACGAGCGCCTGCGACCGGGCGCCCCAGGCCGAGCGGATGCCGCGCTTGAGCAGGGCCGCCCCGGGGTCGGCCGGCAGGCCGGGCACGCCCTCCCCGGCCGGGGCGACGACGACGGCCAGCGGGCCGGTCAGCGGGACGGCGAGCTGCTCCGACGCCGTCCGGACGAACGCGGGGTCGCCGCCGCGGCCGTCGAGCAGCCCGTCGACCAGCCGCTGCCGCCCGGCGGCGTCGAGACCGGTGCGGCGGCGCTCCTCGGTGCGGTACGCCGTGGCGACGGCGGTGCACTCGCGGTCGTTGGTGCGCCACAGCGACCCGGCCACCTCCAGCAGCAGGCCGTCGTCGTGGCCGGCGACCTGCCGGGAGGCCGCGACCAGCGACTCCCAGAGCACCTGGCCGCCGAGCCGGTAGCCGCGCAGCACCGCCTCGAGCGGGATGTCCTGGGTGGCGCGCAGGCGGCCGACCTCGGCGGCGGCGGCCGCACCGGCCTGGCGCTCGGGGACCGACCCCTCCGACAGCAGCCCGCGGACGCCGACGGCCAGGTTGGCCTTGAGGGAGGCGCGCATCGCGACCGGGTCGGTGCGCAGCGCGTCGCGGTAGGCGGGCTCGGTGCGCAGCAGGATGTCGACCATCCGGTCGGTCATGCCGTCGAGCTCGCCGAGCAGCACCGGCACGAGCTCGGCGAGCCGGTCGGCCACCGCACGCCGCGTCTCCTGCACGTGACCACCTCCGCTCGGCACCGCGGACAGCACAACACGGGCCGGTCATCACTGTGCGGTCAGCCCATTGTGACGGCCCTCACCAGTCGGCAGGCTCATCGGGACGGAGCCGTGACCCAATCGTCGCCCCGCGCGCCGCCGGTCGCGGGAACTCCCCGACGCAGAGGAGACGTGGGCCCCTTGGCGCAGCCGCCGGACAGCACGAGCAGCAGCACGCCGCACCACGACCGCTCGTCCGGCGCCCGGCTGGAGATGACCGGGATCAGCGTGTCCTTCGGGGGCGTCGCCGCGCTCTCCGACGTGTCGCTGACCGTCGAGCCCGGCCAGGTGCACGGGCTCATCGGGCCCAACGGCGCGGGCAAGACCACCCTGTTCAACGTCGCGTGCGGCCTGGTCCGCCCCGACACGGGCCGGATCGTGTGGCGCGGCGACGAGCTGCGCCGGCTGCGGCCCAGCCAGCTGAGCCGGCTCGGCATCGCCCGCACCCTGCAGGGCGTCGGTCTCTTCCGCGGCCTGACCGTGCTGGAGAACGTCATGGTGGGTGCGCACCGGCACGCCCGGGCCGGGTTCGTCTCCGCGCTGTTCGCCATCCCGACGTCCGACCGCGACGAGGCGCGGCTGCGCGCGCGGGCCCTCGCGGCCCTCGAGGAGCTCGAGGCCACCCCCTACGCCGGGCGCTACCCCGACTCGCTGCCCTACCCGGTGCAGAAGCGGGTCGCGCTGGCCCGCGCCCTGGTCAGCGACCCCGACCTGCTGCTGCTCGACGAACCGGCCAGCGGCCTGTCCGAGGACGAGATGCACGAGCTCGGCGACCTGATCCGCACGCTCTCCGGGCGGATGAGCGTGCTGCTCGTCGAGCACCACATGGACCTCGTCATGCGGGTGTGCGACCGGATCACCGTGCTCGACTCCGGCCAGCAGATCGCCGCCGGCACGCCGGCGGAGGTGCAGGCCGACCCGGCCGTGACCGAGGCCTACCTCGGCGACGAGGTCGACGTCGCGAGCGACGCCGCGGCCCTGACCACGTCCACCGACGGACGGGAGCGCTGACGTGACCCAGCCGAACGGGGCCTCGCTGTCGAAGGGAGCCACCGCCGCGTCCGCCGCCGGCTCCGCTGCCACCGGTGCCGCCGGCGGGGCCCGCACCGCCGCGCCGGTGCTGGAGGTCGAGGGGCTGTCGGCGGCCTACGGGCCGGTCCGGGCGCTCGACGGCGTCTCGCTGCAGGCCGAGGCCGGCCGGATCACCGCCGTCCTCGGCGCCAACGGCGCGGGCAAGACGACGCTGCTGCGCACCATCAGCGGCCTGGTGCGCCCGACCGCCGGCCGCGTCGTCCTCGGCGGCGAGGACGTCACCCGGGCGCAGGTCGAGGCCATGGTCACCAAGGGCATGTCGCACGTGCCGGAGGGTCGCGGCGTCATCGCCGAGCTGACCGTCGACGAGAACCTCCGCGTGGGGTCGCTGTTCCGCGGCAAGGTCGGCAAGGACGAGTTCGACCGGGTCTACGACTTCTTCCCCCGCCTGGTGGAGCGGCGGGACAACCCGGCGCACACGCTCTCCGGCGGTGAGCGGCAGATGCTGGTCATCGGGCGGGCGCTGCTGGCCCAACCCCGCCTGCTGCTCCTCGACGAGCCGTCGCTGGGCCTGGCGCCGCGGATCGTGGCGCAGATCTTCGCGCTGCTGCGCAACCTCGTCGACTCCGAGGGCCTGTCGGTGCTGCTGGTGGAGCAGAACGCCCGCAGCGCGCTGTCGGTCGCCGACGTGGGGGTCGTGCTCAACCTCGGCCGGGTCGTGGTCACCGACGAGGCGCACCGGCTCGCCGGGGACGAGGAACTCCGCCACGCCTACCTCGGCTTCTGAGCCGGCCGCCCGTCCAGGACACAGCAGGAAGGCGATCCGCTCGTGCAGCAGTTCGTGAACGTCACCCTCACCGGGCTGATCTCGGGGTCGGTCTACGCGGCCTTCGCGCTGGCCCTGGTGCTCATCTGGCGGTCCACCCGCATCGTCAACTTCGCGCAGGGCTCGATGGCCGCGGCGACCAGCTTCATCGCCCTGGCCCTCATCCAGGCCGGGCAGTCCTACTGGCTGGCCCTCGTCGTCGCGCTGGCCAGCGGCTTCGTCATCGGCGCGGTCATCGAGCGGGTCGTCATCCGGCCGGTCGAGGGCGGTCCCGAGCTCAACGCCGTCATCGTGACCCTGGGTCTGTTCGTCGCGATCCAGGCGCTGATCGCGATCGTGTTCGGCTCGTCGTTCGAGTCGTTCCCGGCGCCGTTCGGGCTGCGCGGGTTCACCGTGGGCGAGACCACCATCGCCCTGACCCCCAACAGCATCTACGTGCTGGTCGCGGTCGTCCTGACGATGGCCGGCCTCATCGCGCTGTTCCGCTTCACCCGCCTGGGCCTGGCCATGCGCGCCTCGGCGTTCGGGCAGGAGGTGGCCCGGCTGCTCGGTGTCCGCGTCGGCCGGATGCTGACCCTCGGCTGGGCGCTGGCCGCCGTCGTCGGCTCGCTGTCGGGCCTGCTCATCGCCGGCGGTGGCCTGGTCTACCCGGCCTACATGGACGCGCTCATCGTGTTCGGCTTCGTCGCCGCCGTGCTCGGCGGCCTCGACTCCCCGGTGGGCGCCGTCGTCGGCGGCCTGACCATCGGGCTGGCGCTGAGCTACGTCAGCGCGTACCTGGACCCCGCACTGGTCAACCTGGCCGCCCTCGTGATCCTCATGGTGGTGCTCCTGGTGCGGCCCGGCGGCCTGTTCGCCAGCAGCACGGCACGGAGGGCGTGAGCCAGATGACCCAGCCGCCGGACACCCCCGTCGTCTCGACCGGGGAGATCTCCTCCGAGGCCCCCGTGCAGGCCACCGCCGCGGCCAACGCGCCCACGGCCTCCGCGGGCGGCGGGCGCTCGTTCCTGCCCGCCAACACGCTGCTGCGCCACCTGCTGGTGCTGGTCGCCTGCGCGGTCGGCGCGGTGGTCCTGCTGGAGATCACCGACCCGTTCACCAACTCGCAGCTGGCCCAGCTCACCTACTACGCGATCGCCGCCGGCGGGCTCACGGTCCTGACCGGCCTCAACGGGCAGATCTCCCTCGGCCACGGCGCGCTCATGGCCGTCGGCGCCTACACCACCGCCCTGATGCTCGACGCCGACGAGCCCCTGCCGCTGCCGGTCGTCCTCCTCGCCGCGGTGGCCCTCGCCACGGTCGTCGGCGCGCTGGTGGGGGTCGCCGCGGCCCGGCTGCACGGGCCCTACCTGGCCGGGGCGACGCTGGCGCTCGCGGTCGGCCTGCCCGGTCTCGCGGTGTACTACGGCGACCTGTTCGGCGGGGAGCAGGGCCTGCGGGTGCGGGCACCGCGGGCGCCGGAGAGCTTCGAGAGCTTCATCGACCTGGTGTCGGGCAACCCGCCGAGCGCCACCAAGTGGCTGGCCTACGTCGGGACCATCTGCCTGCTCATCACCTTCTTCCTGCTGGCCAACCTGGTGCGCAGCCGCATCGGCCGCACCTGGCGCGCCGTCCGCGACCAGGAGGTGGCCGCCGAGCTCGCCGGTATCAACCTGGGCGCCTGGCGGGTGCTGGCCTTCGTCGTGAGCGCCGCCTGCGCCGGCCTCGCCGGCGGGGTGCTGGCCCTGGTCGTCCGACTGGCCGCGCCCAGCGGCTTCACGCTCGTCCTGTCCCTGGCGCTGCTGACCGCGATCGTCATCGGCGGTCTCGGCAGCCTGGTCGGCGTCCTGCTCGGCTCGGCGCTGCTGGTGTTCCTGCCGCCGTTCGTCACCGACCTCGGCGCCGACCTCGGGCTCAACAGCACCGAGGCGGCCCAGCTGGCCCCGTTCGTCTACGGGCTGGTGCTCGTCGTGGTGATGATCTTCGCCCCGGCCGGGGTGGTCGGGACCATCCGCATGCGGTGGCTGACCGCCCGGGCGCGCCGCGCGGCGCGCGGCGCCGGCAGCTGACCGGCGGCCGTCGCGCCGCGGGGCGACGCCGGCCCCCTCCCCCACAGACCCCCGGTCGAAGGCGTCCGGGACACGAAAGAAGGAGAACCGTTGACCAGATCCTCCCGGCGACTCACCCGGCTCCTGGCCGCGGCCACCGTCGCCACGACGCTCGCCGCCTGCGGTGGCGGCGACGACGGCGGCGGCGGTGGCGGGGGCGGTGGCGGCGAGAACGAGGCCTCCGACGTCGGCATCACCGAGGACACCATCAAGCTCGGGGCGCACTACCCGCTCACCGGCGTGGCGGCCCCCGGCTACAGCGAGATCCCGACCGGTGTGCAGGCCTACTTCGACCACGTCAACGCCAACGGCGGTGTCTACGACCGGCAGATCGAGTACGTCTACCGCGACGACGCCTACAACCCCACGAACACCAGCGCGGTGGTCAACCAGCTGGTGCTCGAGGACGAGGTCTTCGCCGTCGTCGGTGGCCTCGGCACGCCGACGCACTCCGCCGTCCTGGAGTTCCTCAACAGCGAGCGGGTGCCCGACCTGTTCGTCTCCTCGGGCTCGCGGCTGTGGGGCGAGACCCCGGAGGACTACCCGTACACCTTCGGCTGGCAGACCGACTACGTCAGCGAGGGCAAGATCCTCGGGCAGTACATCGCCGAGAACCTGCCCGACGCGAAGGTCGGCCTGTTCCTGCAGGACGACGACCTCGGCGCCGACGGCGAGAGCGGCCTGCGGGAGTACATCGACGACCAGATCGTCGAGGTGCAGAGCTACGTCCCGGGCAACACCGACGTGGGTCCGCAGATCGCCGCCCTGCAGGCGGCCGGGGCCGACGTCGTCGTCGGGTTCAACGTGCCCAGCTACACGGCGCTGTCGCAGCTGGTCTCCCTGCGCCTGGGCTACCAGCCCCAGTGGTTCTACTCGAACGTGGGCTCGGACCCGACGCTGGTCGGCAGCCTGCTGGCCAACTTCTCCCAGGGCCAGGTGACCGACGCCACCCTGCTCGACGGCGCGATCACCACCGAGTACTTCCCGGGCACCGACTCGCCCGACGACCCGTGGGTGCAGATGTTCCAGCAGATCTGGGACGAGCAGGGGCAGGAGGGTGAGCTGACCACCTTCCGCCTGTACGGCATGGCGCAGGCCTACACGACCGTGCAGGCGCTGCAGGCGGCCGGGCAGAACCCCACCCGTGACGACCTGGTCGCGGCGATCGAGCAGGTCGGCGCCGACTGGGAGGGTCCGCTGTTCGCCCCGTTCCGGTACTCCGAGGACAGCCACATGGGCACCAGCGGCATGCGCGTCGTCCAGGTGGCCGGCGCGGCCGTCGAGGAGCTCACGCCGGTCCTCACCACCGACCTCGGTGACGCCGAGATCGAGGAGAGCGACCGCGAGGCCGCCACTCCCCCGGAGAACGGCATCCCCGACGAGGAGGCCGCTGACTAGCAGGAGGACCCCCTTCCTCCCCACCCCTCGCTGACGCTCGGGGCGGGGCACTGCGAGGGGGCCGTTCCAGCAGCTCACCAGGCGGGCCGCCGGTCTCCCCGGACCGGCGGCCCGTCGGCGTCCGGTCACCCGTGCGGGGAGACACTCAGCTGTCGAAGTGTCGGCCGGTGATCTCCGGGTAGGAGCGCCCCGGCAGAGCACGGGCGGAGGGACGGGAGCGTCGATGGTGCAGGCGGCACGGACGATCCGGCGGGCGGTGGTGACCGGCGGCGCCGGGTTCCTCGGCTCCCACCTCTGCGAGCACCTCCTCGACCGCGGCGTCGAGGTGGTGTGCCTGGACAACTTCCTCACCGGCTCGCCGGAGAACGTCGTGCACCTGCTCGAGCACCCCGGGTTCCGGCTGGTGCGCTGCGACGTCACCGACTTCGTGCACGTGCCCGGCCCGGTCGACCTCGTGCTGCACTTCGCCTCGCCGGCCAGCCCGCTGGACTACCTCCGCATGCCGATCGAGACGCTCAAGGTGGGCAGCCTCGGCACGCTGCACACCCTGGGCCTGGCGCACGAGAAGGGCGCCCGGTACGTGCTGGCCTCGACGTCGGAGGTCTACGGCGACCCGCTCGTGCACCCCCAGCCCGAGGAGTACTGGGGCAACGTCAACCCGGTCGGGCCGCGCGGCGTCTACGACGAGGCGAAGCGCTTCAGCGAGGCCATGACGACCGCGTACCGGACGTCGAAGGGCACCGACACCGGCATCGTGCGCATCTTCAACACCTACGGCCCGCGGATGCGCGCCGACGACGGCCGGGCCATCCCCGCCTTCGTCGGCCAGGCGCTGGCCGGCCGGCCGCTCACCGTCGCCGGCGACGGCTCGCAGACCCGCTCGATCTGCTACGTCGACGACACGGTGCGCGGCATCCTCGCCCTCGCCATCTCCGACCAGCCCGGCCCGGTCAACATCGGCAACCCCGACGAGCTGTCGATGCTCCGGCTCGCCGAGTGGATCGTCGAGCTGACCGGCTCCTCCTCGGGGATCGAGTACATCGACCTGCCCGTCGACGACCCGAAGGTCCGCCGTCCCGACACCCGCCGCGCCGAGGAGCTGCTCGGGTGGCGGCCCGGTGTCGCCTCGGAGGAGGGGCTGCGCCGCACCGTGGCCTGGTTCGCCGAGCGGCAGCGGGCGCTCGCGCTGCAGGCCGGCTGACCGGCTCCCCCGGGCCAGCGGGAGCCCCCTCGACCGGCCCGCTCCCGCTGTGGCCGACTTCGCATCTACATTGGTGACCGGCGGTCGTAGAGCACGCCGAGGAACCGGACACTGACGGAGAGCGAGCAATGGGCCGCCACGCCGACACGAGCACCGTGCGCCGCAGCCAGCGTCCCGCACCCGTCGCCCTGCTGGCCGGCCTCGTGGTCGTCGCGCTGGTGGCCGGCGGGCTGGTCTGGTGGCTGGCCTCCGGGTCGGGCGGGGACGGGTGCGAGGACACCCACACCGTCCGGGTCACGGTCGCACCCGAGATGGGCGGCGTCGCGCAGGACCTGCTCGACGAGCCGCAGGACCTCGGCGGCGGGACCTGCGCCGTCGGCGAGGTGAGCGCCCAGGAGCCGCTGCAGACGGTCGGCGACCTCTCCGCCCTCGAGGACGGCGCGCTGCCGCAGGTCTGGGTGCCCGACAGCTCGCTGTGGACCGTCCGCGCCGACGACGTCGAGTTCGACGCCTCCGGGTCGATGGCGCGCTCCCCCGTCGTCCTCGGCACCAGCCGCGCGGCCGCCGACGAGCTCGGCTGGACCCAGACGCCGCCGGACTGGCGCGCGGCGCTGAGCGGCCAGCGCCCCATCGCGGTGCCCGACCTGGCCGCCAGCGCCGAGGGCGTCGCCGCGCTGGCCGCCGTGCAGACCTCGCTCGGCGGGGGCGACCAGGCCGACAACGCCGTCGTCCAGGCCGTCCTGGCCGCCCGCCGCGGCCCCGCGGTCGACCCCGCCGACGCCCTCACCGCGGCCGCGGAGAACGACGTCGAGGCCGCGCTGGTCCCGATCAGCGAGCAGGAGGTCATCACGGTCAACCGCGCGACCCCCGACTCCTCGCTCGTCGCCGTCTACCCGGCCGAGGGCTCCCCCCAGCTGGACTACCCGGTGCTGCGGGTGGGCCCCACCGCCGACGAGGACCGCGCCGCCGTCGACGCCGTCGTCCGGACGCTGACCTCCGCGCAGGCGCGCACCGCCGTCCTGGCGGCCGGGTTCCGCGACGCGGAGGGCACTCCGCCGACCGACCCCGGCCCGGGCGTGCGCGAGGAGGCGCCCCCGGTGCTCGACGTCGACCCGGAGGGGGTGCAGGCCCTGCTGGGCGAGCTCAGCCGGCTGGCCGCGCCCTCGCGGCTGCTCACCGTCATCGACGTGTCGGCGTCGATGGAGGCCCCCGCCGGCGACGGCACCCGCGCCACCCTCGCCCGCGACGCGGCCAAGAGCGCGCTGACCCTCATCCCCGGGACGTCGTCGATCGGGCTGTGGGTGTTCGCCTACCAGCTGCAGGGCGAGCAGGACTGGACCGAGCTCGCGCCCATCCGCACGCTGTCCGAGGAGGTCGACGGCACCACCCAGCGCGACCTGCTCGACGACGAGCTCGACACCATCCCCGACCGGCTCGCGCCCGGGGGCACCGGCCTGTACGACACCACGCTGGACGCCTTCCGGGCCGCGCAGGAGCAGTACGACCCCGAGGCCGTCAGCAGCGTCGTGATCGTCACCGACGGGACCAACGAGGACTCCTCGGGCGTCGACCTCGACACGCTGGTGCAGACGCTGGAAGCCGAGGCCGACCCGCAGCGGCCGGTCAAGGTCATCGGCGTGGCGCTCGGCCCGGACGCCGACATCCAGGCACTGCAGCGGATCGCCGAGGCCACCGGCGGCGCGGCCTACTCCGCCGTCGACCCCAACGACCTGCAGGACGTGCTGTTCGACGCGCTGCGGCAGCGGTAGCGCTGCGGCAGCGGTAGCGCTGCGGCAGCGGTAGGACCGCGGTCGTCCGGACCGCACGGCGGGGTCAGCGCAGCAGGGCGAGGACGCGGGCCGGGGTCTGGTTGGCCTGCGCCAGCACGGCGATCCCGGCCTCCGCCAGGACCTGGCCGCGGGTCAGGACGGTGACCTCGGCGGCCACGTCGAGGTCGCGGATCCGGGACTCGGCGGCCGTCGTGCCCTCGACGGCCGCACCGAGCACGCCGATGCGGGAGGAGAGGCGGTTGTCGATCGCGCCGAGGCGCGCCCGGAGGTCCGACACCCGGGCGATGGCCCCGTCGATGGCCCGGAGCGTGCCGGCGGTCCCCGCGTCCCCTGTGTAGGTGGGGGTCACCGCCGCCGCGTCCGCTGCGGTGGAGGCCGGGCCCGGGGTCTCCCCGGTGAACAGCAGGCCGGTGGCGGTCGCGACGAACGGGGTGGACCCGGTGCCGAGAGCCGCCACGGCGCTCGCGTTGAGCCGGTCGAGGCGCTCCTGCGCCGTCCCGGCGCCCGAGTAGTCCACCGACCCCAGGTCGAACGCCCGCCCGCCGTAGCGCACCGTGCCGGCGAGGGCGTCGAAGCTCTCCGCGTACGCGTCCGCCGAGACGTGGTCACCGGCCAGGACCAGCCGGCCGGGGGCGGCGGTGTCGCGGGCGGCGGGGACGGCGGCGTCGACCGTGGCGGGGACGGGTCCGGTGTAGCGCGGGGTCAGCGCGGCGGCGTCGGCCGGCAGCGAGGCCGGGCCCGGGGTGGCACCGGTGAGCACCAGTCCCGCGGCGGTCGGGGCGAACGGACCGGCCCCGAGAGCGGCCGTGACCGCGGCGGCGAGCCGGTCGAGGTGGTCCTGCGCGGTCACCGCCCCGGTGCGGTCGACCGACGCGAGGTCGAGCACCCGCCCGTCGTACTCCACGGTCCCGGTCAGCGCGGCGAGGGCGGCGGCCGAGGTGGGGTCCACCGCGAGGGTCAGCCGCCCGGGCGCAGGCGTGCTGGGCTCGACGGCGACGGCCGGGGTGAGCGTGTGCGGGAGGCCCAGGCCGCCGGTCACGTCGACCCGTGACAGCCCCAGGCCGGCGGCGCCCACTGCCCGGCCGGAGACGGCGATGACCACGCGGAGGGTGTCACCGGCGTCGGCACCGACCTGCAGCAGCCGGTCGTACGTGCCGTCCAGGAGCCGGATGCCGTGGGAGGTGGTGCCGGCGACGTCGTCGAGTTCGCTGCGCAGCTGGTCGAACTCGGTGCGGACGGCGCCGGCCGCCGCCGCGTCGAGCGCACCGGCGTTCCCGGCCTGCACGGCCAGGTCGCGCATCCGCCGCAGGATCGCCTGCACCGCGTCGAGGGCGCCGTCGGCGGTGCGGACGACGCCGATGCCGTCCTGGGCGTTGCGGACTGCGACGGTCGTGCCGCGGGTGCGGGCGCGCAGGCCCTCGGAGACGGCCAGTCCCGTCGCGTCGTCGGCCGCGCGGGTGATCCGCAGCCCCGAGGACAGCCGCCGCAGCGACGCCGCCACGGACCGGTCCGTCCGCTCCAACGCGGCGGAGGCGTGGAGTGCCGCCACGTTCGTGGCGATCCTCATCCCCGCGCCTCCGTCGTGTCCGTCGTGTCCGGGGTCCGGCTGCGCCCGTGCCGCAGGGACCACCTCCCGTCACTACGGCACCACCCGGACAGCCCTTCACCCGAGAACGGATCGTCCGGAAACGCCCCCCGTCAGGGGGATCCCGTCGTCCCTCGGCTGCAGGCGGCAGCCGCCGGAGCCGACGTCCGGCACGGGCCCGCGCCGGGCCGACGAGCTGCCGAGGGGACGGGGACACGCATGCACACGGGGTCAGGACACGACAGGGGCGTCAGGTCCGGGCCGGCCACGCGCGGTCAGCGGGTGACCGCCGCGGTCGTCGGCGTCGTGCTCGGCTTCGGCGGGGCCGCGGTGGTCGACACCGCCCTCGCCGGCCCGCCCCTCGAGGAGGCCGCTGACTTCGGCCCCTCCGGGGACGGCCGTACCCGGCTGGCCGTGAGCACGCCCACCGGCATCGACGCCGCGACGCTGGGCGTGCTCGAGCAGCTGCCGGCCGTCGACTCGGCGCAACGGCTCTTCGACGGCAGCGCGCTGATCGCCGGGTACGGCATCACGCCCGACACCGTCCGCGCCGCGCTGCCGCAGGCGGAGGTCACCGTCTCGGTGCCCGGCGAGGTCGCCGGTCAGGCGATCACCGACCCCTACGGGGCGGCCTACGGCTACGACCTGCTGAACACCGGCAGCAACGCCTACAACCAGGCGGCCGTCGCCGGAGCCGACGTGGCGGCCCCCACCGGCTGGCAGGCCGGCACCGGGCGCGGCATGGTCGTCGCGGTCGTCGACAGCGGCATGATGACCGGCCACCCGGACCTGGCCGGGGCGCTGTGGACGAACCCGGACGAGGCCTGCGGGTCGGCCGACACCGACGGCGACGGCTACGCCGGCGACTGCCACGGCTGGAACTTCTACGCCAACAGCCCCGACGTCACGAACGCGGGCAACGACAACAGCCACGGCACCGGCGTGGCCGGGGTCGTCGGCGCCCGCGCCGGCAACGGCCTGGGGTCGGCCGGCGTGGCGCCCGACGTCACGATCATGCCGCTGGTCATCGGCGGCGGCCAGAGCGTCGACCTGCGACTCGGTGCGCAGGCCATCCGCTACGCCGCCGACCACGGCGCCGACGTCGTGAACGCCTCGTGGGGCGGGCCCGGCGCCGCGCAGATCCTCGCCGAGGCCATCGCCTACGCCGGCAGCAAGGGCGTGCCGGTGGTCGCCGCGGCCGGCAACGACGCGCTCGACCGGGACACGTCGATGTTCTACCCCGCGTCGCTGATGGCCGACACCCTCGTCAAGGTCGGCAACAGCACCGCGTCGGACACCGTGAGCGCCTCCTCGGCCTACGGCGCCAGGAGCGTGGACCTGTTCGCGCCGGGCCACCTGGTCCCGACGACCTGGAACGACGGTGGCACCCGCGCGGTGTCGGGCACCTCGATCGCGGCGCCGCACGTGGCCGCCGCCCTCGCGCTGTACCGGGCGCACGACCGCGCCGCCACCGCCGCTGCGCTCGTCGACCGGCTGCTGGCCGACGTGCAGCCGGTGGCCGCGTTCGCCGGGAAGTCGGTCACCGGCGGCCGGCTGTCACTGACCCAGCTCGGCCAGACCGCCGCCGAGGTGTCCTACACCTTCACCGGGATGAGCGCCGACCCGGGCACGGTGGCCCCGACCGTCGTGACCAGCGGCAGCGCCCCGGGTGGGGAGTACGCCGTCCGCCTGCGCCTGGGCATGGAGCACCAGGGCCAGGTGTACGCGCTCAGCCAGCAGCAGGTCACCGTCGGCGGGGTCACCGGCACCACCGACGACACCGGCGCGGTCCTCTTCGACCTCGGCACCCGCCCCGGCCCATCGGCGACGGTCGCCCCGAGCCTCGAGCTGGCCCAGGGCCGCTACGTGCTCACCGCGCAGCTGGTCCGCGACGGGGCCGACGTGGGGCTGGCCTCCGCCGCGCCGCTGCTGGTCGGCGTGGCGTACCAGGCGCCCGACACCGGCCCCCGGCCCGGCACCCCGACGCCGGCGCCCGGTGGCAGCACCCCGGCCCCGGGTGGCCCGACGCCGCCGTCGACCACGCAGCCCGGCAGCAGCACCCCGAGCACCCCCAGCACGCCGGCCCCCGGCGGCTCGGCCCCGCCGTCGACCACCCAGCCGGGCACCAGCACGCCGGGCGGCACCCCGGCACCCGGCGGTGGCCAGCCCGGCACCCCCGCGCCCGGCGGCTCGACCCCGCCCTCGACCACCCAGCCCGGCACCAGCACGCCGGGCACGCCGGCGCCCGGTGGCACGGCCCCGTCGAGCAGCAGTCCGGCGCCCGGCGGCGGCACCCCCGCCCCGGGCGGCAGCCAGCCCGGGAGCCCGGCGCCCGGTGGCAGCACGCCGACGACCGGTGCGCCGGCGCCCGGCGGGTCGACCCCGGCGCCCGGCGGCAGCGCGCCGGGGCCCGGTGGGCAGCAGACCTACCCGGGCGTGGGGCCGTTCGGCCTGACCTCGATCAACCCGACCCGGGTGGACACCGCCGGTGGCACGAGCGTGACCGTCACCGGCACGGCGGTCCCGGCCGGGGCGCGGGTCCGCGTCGGGTCCAGCGCGCAGGCCACGGTGACCGCGGTGTCGGCCACCAGCGTCACCTTCACCACGCCCGCCCGGGCGGCCGGCACCTACGACGTGTACGTGTTCGCCCCCGACGGCACCTCGTCGGTGCTCGCCGGCGGCCTCACCTACCTCGACGGCACGGGCGGTGTCTCGCCGACCCCGACCCCGAGCCCGGCACCCGGCACGCCGCAGCCCGGCGCCCCGCAGCCGGGCGCCGGCGGTGGCACGCGCCCCACGGGCGGCGGTCCGCTCACCGGACCGCGGGGTGAGCGGCTGGTGCCCTCGGCGCTGTTCACCACGCTGGGCACCTCGATCTGGCGCCTCGACTGCTCCCGGTCCTGCTCGGGACTGGCCGTCTAGAGAGTGTCTGACGGTTCACGGGAGCCAGGTGAGTAGCGCGGCGAGGTTGAGCGCGCCGGCGTAGTTGCGGGCATGCTTGTCGTAGCGGGTGGCCAGTCCGCGCCACTGTTTGACCTGGCAGAAGCTGCGTTCGACGACGTTGCGGCGGGCGTAGCGGGCCTTGTTGAAGCCGACCGGGCGGCCACCGGCTGAGCCCTTGCGACGCCGGTTGGCGGCCTGGTCGCTGGGCTGAGCGATGGTGTGCGAGATGCCCCGACGACGGAGGAGTGCCCGGTTGGCGCGGCTGCTGTAGCCCTTGTCGGCGACGAGGTAATCCGGGCAAGTCCTCGG
>NZ_FZOH01000019.1 GCF_900188205.1 Geodermatophilus saharensis
CGCGAAGCCCTCGAGCTCGGCCAGCCACGCGCGCGCGAGGTCGTCCCGGCCGGCCCGGGCGGCGGTCTCCAGGCGGTCGATCGCCGCCATCCGGCGCAGCCGGGGACTGGCGATCTGCTCGAGGTGGTGCAGCGCGGTGTCGGGTCGGCCGGCGGCCCGCAGGCCCCGCGCCCAGTGCAGCAGGTCGACCACGAGGAAGTCGGAGATGCCGACCGGGTGCGCCTCGCGGACGGCCGCCACCTCGGCCAGGGAACGGTCCGCGGCGTCGTCCCCGCGCAGCGCCGCCACGACGGCCAGCTCCGCGGTCGGCAGCGCCGTCAGGCCGGCGTGTCCGGTGGCAGCGGCCAGCGGCAGCGCCTCGGCCGCCGCGGCCGCGGCCCTCCCCCAGGCGCCCGTCGCGATCTGGACCTGGGCGCCGCGGGTGAGGGCGTGCTCGACCATGGTGAGGGCACCCGCGCGGCGGGCGGCGGTCAGCTGCTGCTCGTGCAGCCGCAGGTCCCGTTCGTCGTCGTCGATCAGCCACGCCGCGACGCCGAGGTTCGGCTGCAGCACGTGGTCGTCGACCGGGTCGGCGTCGGTGAGGGCGAAGGCGCAGCGGAAGGCCTCGGCGGCGGTGGCCCAGTCCTGACGGTCGGCGGCGAGGAAGCCGTGCATCAGCGCCCGTGCGGCCCGCGGGCGGGGTGGCGCACCCGGCGGCGGCGCGGGCACGAGAGCCGTGAGGTCGACGGCGCGCGGTGACCGCGCTCCGCACGCGGACAGCGATGCGGCCAGCATGGCCAGCTGCTGCGCCATGGCCTGGTCCACGCCGGCGGCGACCTCCGCGGCCCGCAGGACGAACTCGTAGCCGTCGTCGAGCGAGCGGGTGTTCCACGCGACCTGCCCCTGCAGCGTGAGCAGCTGCGCCCGGAGCAGCGGGTCGCCGACGTCGGCGTCAGCGGCCTGCGCGAGTGCCGCCGCCCGTGACGGGTGCGCGCCCAGCCAGGCCGACGACGCGGCGAGGTACAGCCGGCGGCCGCGCGCCTCGCCACCGGGGGTGAGCTCGGCGGCGCGGGCCCAGGCGTCGGCCGCGGCCTCGTGGCCACCCCGCGCCGCGGCGCGCTCGGCGACGCCGTCGAGGGCGGCCACGACCTGCTCGTCGGGCCGGTCGGCGGCGGCGGCCAGGTGCCAGGCGCGGCGGTCGGCGTCGGTGCCGACCGCGGCAGCGAGCGCGCGGTGTGCCGCGCGGCGCTGCGCGCTGGTCGCCGCCCCGTAGACCGCCGAGCGCACGAGCGGGTGGTACAGGGACACGACGCCCTCCTCGACGCGCAGCAGCCCGGCGCGCTCGGCCTCGTCCAGGGCGTCGT
>NZ_FZOH01000001.1:0-30868 GCF_900188205.1 Geodermatophilus saharensis
GGTTCGGGGTGGACGTGGCCATCGACGCCGTCGGCCGCCCGGAGGTGTTCGAGCAGGCCTTCTACGCCCGCGACCTGGCCGGGCGCGTGGTGCTGGTCGGGGTGCCCACCCCGGAGATGCGGCTGACCCTGCCGATGATCGAGCTGTTCGGCCGCGGCGGGGCGCTGAAGTCGAGCTGGTACGGCGACTGCCTGCCCTCCCGGGACTTCCCGATGCTGGCCGACCTCTACCGGCAGGGCCGCTTCCCGCTGGCCGACTTCGTCACCGAGACCATCGGCCTGGACGACGTGGAGGCCGCCTTCGCCAAGATGCACCGCGGCGAGGTGCTGCGCTCCGTGGTGGTGTTCGAGAAGTGACCGCCCGCATCGAGAAGACCGTCGTCTCCGGGGTGTTCAGCCTCGACGGGCAGGACTTCGACGTCGACAACAACGTCTGGCTCGTCGGCGACGACGCCGAGGTGCTCGTCATCGACGCCCCGCACCGCGCCGGGCCGATCGTGCAGGCCATCGGCGGGCGGCGGGTGACCGCGATCGTGCTCACCCACGGGCACAACGACCACATCACCGCCGCGGTCGACCTGCGGGCGGCCACCGGCGCGCCGGTCTGGTTCCACCCCGCCGACACGATGCTGTGGGACGTGGTCCACGGCGAGGTGCACCCCGAGGCCCGCCCCGACGAGGCGCTGGCCGAGGGCACCCGGTTCCGGGTGGCCGGCACGAGCCTGACCACGCTGCACACCCCCGGTCACTCCCCGGGCAGCAGCTGCCTGCACGCTCCCGACCTGGCCGCGGTGTTCACCGGGGACACGCTGTTCTGCGGCGGGCCGGGCGCCACCGGCCGCTCGTACAGCGACCACCCGACGATCGTGCGGTCGATCCGCGCCAAGCTGCTGACCCTGCACGGCGACACCGTCGTGCACACCGGGCACGGCGAGGACACGACCATCGGAGCGGAGCTCGGCACCGTCCGGTAGGACGGCGCCGGACGGCGGTCACGCGGGAGGGGTGTCGTCCCGCGTCGCGCCGTCCTCGCCGGGCCGGTCGTCCTGGGCCGACCGCTCCAGGCGCTGGCGGATCGCCGCGACGTTGAGCGCGAGGTCCTCCAGCGCCTCGACGGCGCGGGTGGCGAGGGCGAACGTGAGGTTCTCGCGTCGCTCACCGGGGCTGGGCTCGCGGTGGCGCTCCCACGGGGCCGAGCCCCGCTCGGTCGCTCGCGCCCAGGGGTCGTCGCCGCCGCGCGGCTGGTCGAACAGCCCGCGCAGCATCCGCTGCGCCATCTCGAGGAACTCCTGCGGGTCGGGCCGGTCGCTGCTCATGCTCGGATCCTCTCCAGGGGGTGCCGACGGTCAACGCCCCGGACCCCACCCCGGGTTCCACCGGCGCCCGGGCCGGCCGGATCCGCCGCCGCGGTGGGCACCGTCACGGCGCGGACGGCGGGTACCACGCCGCCGCCGCGTAGGCTCGGGGGGTGCCTCGCGGTGATGGACGGCTGACGCACGCCCTCGATCCCTCCGCTCCCGGTCCCCAGGACGCCTGTGGCGTCTTCGGTGTCTGGGCGCCGGGGGAGGAGGTCGCGAAGCTGTCCTACTTCGGCCTGTACGCGCTCCAGCACCGCGGGCAGGAGGCGGCGGGCATCGCGGTCTCCGACGGCGCGTCGGTCGTCGTCTACAAGGACCTCGGGCTGGTCAGCCAGGTGTTCGACGAGGCGACGCTGGGCAGCCTGCGCGGCCACCTGGCCGTCGGCCACACCCGGTACTCCACCACCGGGTCCTCCACCTGGGAGAACGCCCAGCCGACGTTCCGCACCACCGACGCCGGCACCGGCCTGGCGCTGTGCCACAACGGCAACCTGGTCAACACCGCGGAGCTGGCGAGCCGGGCCGCCGACGCCGGCGTCCCCGGCGCCTTCACCGCCAGCACCGACTCCGACCTGGTCACCTCGCTGATCGCCGCCCGGCCGGACATGAGCGTCGAGGCCGCGGCCATGGAGGTGCTCCCGCAGCTGCGCGGTGCGTTCAGCCTCACCTTCATGGACGAGGACACCCTCTACGCCGCCCGCGACCCCCAGGGCGTGCGCCCGCTCGTGCTCGGCCGGCTCGAGCGCGGCTGGGTCGTGGCCAGCGAGACCGCGGCGCTGGACATCGTGGGCGCCTCCGTCGTCCGCGAGGTCGAGCCCGGTGAGCTGCTCGCCATCGACGAGAACGGGCTGCGCAGCCAGCACTTCGCCGCCGCCGAGCCCAAGGGCTGCGTGTTCGAGTACGTCTACCTCGCCCGCCCCGACACCACGATCGGCGGGCGCAGCGTGCACGCCGCCCGGGTCGAGATCGGCCGCCGGCTGGCCAGGGAGCACCCGGCCGAGGCCGACCTGGTGATCCCGGTGCCGGAGTCGGGCACCCCCGCCGCGGTCGGGTACGCCGAGGCCAGCGGCATCCCCTACGGGCTGGGCCTGGTCAAGAACTCCTACGTCGGGCGCACGTTCATCCAGCCGTCGCAGACGATCCGGCAGCTGGGCATCCGGCTGAAGCTCAACCCGCTGCGCGACGTCATCCGCGGCAAGCGGCTGGTCGTCGTCGACGACTCGATCGTGCGGGGCAACACCCAGCGCGCGCTGATCCGCATGCTGCGCGAGGCCGGGGCCGTCGAGGTGCACGTCCGGATCTCCAGCCCGCCGGTGAAGTGGCCGTGCTTCTACGGCATCGACTTCGCCAGCCGCGCCGAGCTGGTCGCCAACGGCCTCGACGTCGACGGCGTGCGCGCCTCCATCAACGCCGACTCCCTCGGCTACGTCTCCGAGCAGGGGCTGGTCGCGGCTACCGAGCAGCCGGCCACCCGGCTGTGCACCGCCTGCTTCAGCGGCGACTACCCGATCCCGCTCGGCGAGGCCGGGGTGCTGGGCAAGCACGTGCTCGAGGGCATCGGCCGCCGGGTCGACGACGCCCGCTCGGTCAGCGGCTGGACCGGCCGGCAGGCCGGCAGCCCCACGGTGTCCGGCGGTGCCGACGACGCCCTGACCCGTCCGTGAGCGCGGGGGAGTTCACCTACGCGGCGTCCGGCGTCGACATCGACGCCGGCGAGCGGGCGGTCACCCTCATGCGGACGGCGGTCGAGCGGACCCGCCGTCCGGAGGTCGTGGGCGGCCTGGGCGGCTTCGCCGGTCTGTTCGCGCTCGACACCGCCCGCTACCGGCGGCCGCTGATCGCCTCGTCCACCGACGGCGTCGGCACGAAGATCGCGCTCGCGCGGCAGCTGGACCGGCACGACACCGTGGGCATCGACCTGGTCGCGATGGTCGTCGACGACCTGGTGGCCTGCGGCGCCGAACCGCTGTTCCTGCAGGACTACGTCGCCGTCGGCCGGGTCGTGCCCGAACGGGTGGCCGCGATCGTCACCGGCATAGCGGCCGGCTGTGAACAGGCCGGGGCCGCGCTGGTCGGCGGGGAGACCGCCGAGCACGGCGACCTGATGGACCCCGACGAGTACGACCTGGCCGCCACCGCGGTCGGCGTCGTGGAGGCCGACGCCGTGCTGGGCCCCGAGCGGGTCCGCGACGGCGACGTGGTGGTCGCGATGGCCGCCAGCGGCTTCCACTCCAACGGCTACTCGCTGGTGCGCCGGGTGGTGTCGTCCGCCGGTCTGGACCTCGCCGCCACGCCCGCCGGGCTCGACCGCCCGCTGGGCGACGTGCTGCTCGAGCCCACCCGCATCTACGCGCTGGACTGCCTGGCCCTGGTGGCCGAGCTGGGCGTGGACGGCGTGCACGCCCTCGCGCACGTCACCGGTGGCGGGCTGGCCGGCAACACCGCGCGGGTGGTCCCCGACGGGCTGGCAGCCGTGCTCGACCGCGGCACCTGGGCGCTGCCCGCGGCGGTGGCGCTGCTCGAGGAGCACGGCGTGCCGCGCGCGGAGTCCGAGCGGGCGTTCAACTGCGGCGTCGGCATGGTCGCCGTCGTCGCGGCCGAGGCCGCCGACCGCGCGGTCGGCCTGCTCACCGCCCGCGGCGTGCCGGCCTGGGTGGCAGGCGGCATCGGTGCGGGGGAGACCGGCGCACGCCTGGTGGGCAGCTACCGCTGACGAAGGACCCCGGTCCCGCTCACCCCTCGCGAGCTCGGGGCGAGCCTCTGGACCGGGGCCGAGCCGGCGATCGGCCGACCGTCAGCGACTGGCCGCCCAGTCGTCGTCGTCGGCGTCGTCGGCCCACCGGTCGGTGTACTCGTCGTCGTCCTCGTCGTCGTCCTTGGCCGCCGGAGCGGTGTACGTCGACGGAGAACCGGCCAGTTCGCGCTGCAGCGCGGAGAGGTCGGTGTTGGGTGAGCTGTACTTGAGCTCACGGGCCACGCGTGTCTGCTTGGCCTTCGCTCGGCCGCGCCCCATCGGCTCGACCCCCTCATAACGGAGAACGGGAGCCCAGCTCACGGGCTGGACGGCCCGCGTGGCGACCCCGACTGAGTGACTGTGTCTTGACCAAGACTACGACACGAGACGGGCGCGGGCACGGGTCCTCCCCCCGCCGTCCCCCGACGGGGGTCGTGGTGCTGGACACGCGATGACAGGTCCGGCCCCGTTGACCGTGACCGTCCGTGCCCCCGGCACCCCCGAGAGGCCGCGACACACCTCCGACCTGCGCCCCAGGTCGGCGACAGGACTGTGATCCACGTCACAGCACTAGCTTCGCGAGGCCGGCCAGGAGGAGCACGACGGACGGCCTCGTCCTGGGGGATCGCCCGGTCCGGCCGGCTCGGATCGACCGAGAGGGACGACGATGACACGTCGATCACCGCTCGTCGCCGCGATCTGCCTCAGCGGCGCCGCGCTCCTGACCCTGGCCACCCCGGCGCAGGCTGCGCCACCCACGACCCCCCTGTCGGGGGCGATCTTCACCACGGACGCCAGCGGCAACCCGGTCAACCTGAACGTCTACGCGGCCAAGGAGGACGTCTACCTCAACGGCGGGCCGGGCATCAACGCGCCCGACGACGCCGCCGGGCTCCCCGCGGGAACCTACAGCTTCCAGGTCACCGACCCGTCCGGGAAGACGCTGCTGTCGAGCGACCCCGTCGAGTGCCGGCAGTTCACCGTGGACGACAGCGGGGTCATCACCAGCGTCGCCCCCAGCGGCGCGTGTGCGCACGCCACGGGCACCTCCTCCGAGGACGGCGGCCTCACGGTGCAGCTCTTCCCCTACGCCGACACCCCGAACAACGGTGGCGTCTACAAGGTCTGGGTCTCCCCGACCGAGCTGCTCGACTGCGCGGCGCCGGGCAACAAGAACTGCTTCGTCCCGCGCTACAGCAAGACGGACAACTTCAAGGTCCGGAACGACGTGCCGATCGAGATCGACACGCGCTTCTCGCGGCACGGGCAGGCGGGCTACATCGACGGCCTGGCAGTGACCTGGTTCGACACGCTCGGGGCGAGCAACGTCAAGTTCTCCGAGTACGCCCCGGCCCTCCTCGCCTTCCACGAGGCGCACGTCGAGGCCGCCGAGCCGGGCACCCACACGATCGTGGTGTCCGACCAGGCAGGCTGCACGATCGTCGACGCGCACGGACCGGACGGCGTCACCTACACGCCGCAGGGCGGCACGGTGACCGTGACGGTCAAGGTCGGCAACAACGTGCGGAAGGCGGCGACGTACTTCGTCGACGTCCACTGCGCGTGACCTGACGGCATGACCCCGAGAGGGGGCGGGCGGCGACGCCCGCCCCCTCTCCTGTCAGCGGGGCAGCCGGATGGTGGCCAGTCGGCCCACCGAGCGGATGCGCTCCTCGGCCAGCCGGTCGGCCGCCACGGCCGGCGAGACGCCCTCGGCGGCGGCCGCCTCGAACACCCGCAGGGCGACGTCGTAGATGCCGGCGGCCTTGGCCTCGGCGCGGGCGAAGGAGAAGCCGTGCCGCTCGTCCTCGACCTGGATCACGCCGCCGGCGTTCACCAGGTAGTCGGGGGCGTAGAGGATGCCGCGCTTGGTCAGCTGCTCGGCGATGCCCTCGTGCGCCAGCTGGTTGTTGGCGCCGCCGCAGACCACCTCGGCCGACAGCACGGCGACGGTCTCGTCGTCGAGGGCGCCGCCGAGCGCGCAGGGGGCGTAGACGTCGGCCGGCGTGCGCACCAGCGTCTCGGTGTCGGAGACGGCGTCGACGCCGGGGTGGCGGGCCAGCACCCGCTCGACGGCGGCGGTGTCGACGTCGGTGACCACCACGTCGGCGCCGTCGGCGACCAGCCGGTCGACCAGCCAGCTGCCCACCTTGCCGACGCCGGCGACGGCGACCGTTCGCCCGGCCAGCGACGAGGTGCCCCAGCGGTGCTGCGCGGCCGCGCGCATGCCCTGGAAGACGCCGAAGGCGGTGAGCACCGAGGAGTCGCCGCAGCCGCCGTACACCTCCGAGCGGCCGTGGGCGAAGCGCGTCTCGCGGGCCACCACGTCGAGGTCGGCGTTGGTGGTGCCGACGTCGCAGGCGGTCAGGTACCGGCCACCCAGGGCCTCGACGAACCGGCCGTAGGCGCGCAGCAGCGGCTCGGTCTTGTCGGTGCGGGGGTCGCCGATGACGACGGCCTTGCCGCCGCCGAGGTCCAGCCCGGCCAGGCTGTTCTTGTAGGACATGGCCCGGGCCAGCCGCAGCGCGTCGGCGACCGCCTCGTCCTCGGTGGCGTAGGGGTGGAAACGCGTGCCGCCGAGGGCGGGCCCCAGCGCCGTGGAGTGGATCGCGATCACCGCCCGCAGGCCGGAGCCCGGGTCGGAGCAGAAGACCACCTGTTCGGCACCGGAAGCGAGGACGTCCACGACCGCCGAGCCTAGAACGCGGCCGCTGCCGGACGTGACGCCGGACTCAGTGGCCGGCAGAGGCTCAAGCAGCCGCGCGGTCGTGTCGACAAGTGGTGTGACGGAAGGCGGTGACCCTGCGGCGGGGTCACGGTGTGACGCCAGTGCCGCGTGTTGCCCCCGTGACGCGTGGTGGCCGGTGCGACTCTGGCCCGGCCACCCGCCCTCTTCCCCCAGGGAGCGCTCGATGCTGCAGAGCCGATCCGGCCGCCGACCCCCCGGTCGTGCGGCCACGGCCCGCAGGAACCGCCGGCCGGTCCGCGCCGTGCTGGCCGGTCTGCTGACCGGTGCGGTCCTCCTCGCGACCGCCGCTCCGGCGCTGGCCGTGCCGCCCCCGCCACCGAACCCGACCGACGGGGAGATCGCCGACGCGCAGGCGACGCAGGAGGCCGCCGCGGCCGAGGTCGGCCGGCTGCAGGCGGAGGTCGCGCTCGCCCAGACCGAGCTCGAGCGGCTCGGTGTGCAGGCCGAGGCCGCCGGTACCGCCTACCTGGCCGCCGAGGAGGCGCTGCAGCTCGCCCAGGCCGCCGCCGACCAGGCCGCCGCCGACCTCGAGGCGGCGGCCGCCGCCGTGGACGCCGCCGTCGCCCGGATCGGCGGGTTCGCCCACGACAGCTACATGAACGGGACCACGCTCACCACCGCCGCCGCGCTGCTGGACTCCGCCGGCCCCGGGGAGCTGGTGCAGCGGGCCGCGCTGCTGGACTACGTCGGCGACGTCCAGGTCGACGCCCTCGAGGAGCTGGAGATCGCGCGGGTCCGGCAGGCCAACGCCGAGTCCGCGGCCCGGGACACCCGCGACCAGATGGCCGCCGCCGAGGAGCAGGCGGCCGCCGCCAAGGCCGCGGCCGACGCGCAGGTCGCCGCGCAGCAGGGCGCGGTCCAGGCCGCGGAGGCGAACAAGACCGCGCTCGACCAGCAGCTGCGGGACGCCCAGATCCGGCTGCTGGAGCTGCAGGGCGCCCGCGACGCCTACGCCGAGTGGCAGCGCCAGAAGGACGCGGAGGAGGCCGCCGCCCGCGCCGCGGCCGCCCGCGCCGCCGAGGAGGCGGCTGCCGCCGCCGCGGCGGCCCGCGCCGCCGCTGCCGCCCCGGCGCCCGCGGCGCCCGCGTCGTCGGGCGCGGCGTCCACCGCCCCGGCGGCCAGCGGCGCCGGCTACGTCAAGCCGACCTCCGGCCGCACGTCGAGCTGCTACGGCGTGCGCTGGGGGGTGCTGCACGGCGGCGTCGACATCGCGGCCCCGATCGGCACGCCGATCTACGCCGCCGCCTCGGGCACCGTCGCCCGCACCGGTCCGGCCACGGGCTTCGGCCTGGCCGTCTACATCCGCGGCGACGACGGCGCGGTCACCGTCTACGGCCACGTCAACACCGAGTACGTCCGCGCCGGTGAGCGGGTGCGGGCGGGCGAGCTGATCGCCGAGGTCGGCAACCGCGGGCAGTCCACCGGCCCGCACCTGCACTTCGAGGTCCACCCGTCGGGGGCCATGTACGGCGGTCAGGTCGACCCCGTGCCGTGGCTGCGCGCCCGCGGGGTGAGCATCGGCGGCTGCTGAGAAAGGACCCCCCTGCCCCCCGCCACTCGCACGCTCGCAGGGGGGCCGGCGGTGCCCCGAGGTGGCAGGGGGACCCTTCGTCAGCTGGTGGGGGCGGCCGCGGTGCAGTTCGCCTGCGTGAACTGCTGGACGGCGGTCCCGTCGGGGCCGTTGGCGACGCCGACGAACTCCTGGGCGGCGCTGTTGAGCTGGGCCTGGCCGTCGGGCGTGGTGACGTCGATGGTGGCGGCCTGGTCGGCGAAGGTCTGCACCGCGTCGCCCACGGCCTGCCACGAGGTGGCGATCTCGGTCGGCGGCTGCACGCTGTCGAAGGCGTCGGCGGCCTGCTGCAGCAGGCCCGGCAGCTGCTCGGGGGTGGCGCTGCCGAGCTGGTTGCCGAGCTCGTTGAACGAGGCGGCCTGGCTGCAGAACTGGGCGACGGCGGGGTCGTCGCTGGTGGTCGGGGCGGGCGTGGAGCTGCTCGTCTCGCTCGACGGGGACGACGACGCGCTCGAGCTCGTGTCGGCGCTGGTGGACTCGGCGGCCTCCTCGCTCTCGGACCCACCGCCGCTGCACGAGGTGAGCAGGACGGCGGCGGCCGCGGCGACCAGCGCAGGACGGAACCGGGAGGTCAGGGAGCGCATGGGGCGAGGCTAGCCGCCGCCCGGGCGGCCCGCCCCGGGACGCGGCTACCGTGCCGCACGTGCGCGCCCCGTCCGACCCCCGTGTCACGTGGGACCTCCCCGCCCCCGGCGCCCTGCCCCGGACGGCGGTGCTCGAGCCGCTCGTCACCCGGGTCCTGGCCCCCAACCCGTCGGGCATGACCCTCGACGGCACGAACACCTACCTGGTGGGGGAACCCGGCAGCGGGCAGGCCGTCCTGGTCGACCCCGGGCCCGACGACCCCGCCCACCTGGCCGCGGTGGAGGAGGCCCTGGCCGCTCGCGACGCCCGCTGCGTCGCCGTCCTCGTCACCCACCACCACGGCGACCACGCCGAGGCCGCGCAGCCCTGGGGCGCCCGGTTCGGCGCGCAGGTGGCCGCCGCCGACGCCGCGGTGGCCGGCCCGGGCGGCCGCGTCCTCGAGCCCGGCGAGCGGCTGCGGCTGGCCGGCACGGTGCTCGGCGTCGTCCCCACGCCCGGGCACACCCCCGACCACCTGGCCTTCCGGCTGGAGTCCGGAGCGGTGCTCGTCGGCGACCACGTGCTCGGCCGCGGCACCTCGGTGGTCACCCACCCCGAGGGCGACGTCGTGGCCTACCTGGAGTCGCTGCGCCGGGTGCACGACCTCGGCCCCAGCGCGCTGTACTGCGGGCACGGACCCGAGCTCACCGAGGACCCCGGGGCCGTCCTCGACTACTACCTGGCGCACCGCGCGTTCCGGGAGGGGCAGCTGCTGGCGGCGCTGGTCCGCGGGGCGGGGACGGTCGACGCGCTGGTGGCCGACGTCTACGCCGAGGTGCCGCGGGCGCTGTGGCCGGCGGCGGCGCAGTCCACCCGCGCGACGCTGGCCAAGCTCGCCGCCGAGGGGCACGTGGTGGTCGACGGTGACCGCGTGGCGCTGCCGTGACCGCGGTCGTCCGGGCCGCCGACAGCGAGCGCGACCAGCAGCGCGCCGCGGCGGCGCTCCGGGCGGCCGGCCTGCGCCCCGGCGACCGGTTGCTGGTGTCGGCCGTGTCGTCACCGGCGCTGCTGGCCGTCGTCCTGGGCGCGCTGCGCACCGGCGTCGTGCCTGTGGTCCTCGACCCGGCGCTGCCGGCGGCCGAGCGGGCGGTGCTGGCCGCCGACGCCGACCCGGCCCTCGACGTCGGCGCCGAGCCGCAGCGGCTGCTCACCGGCACCGACCGGTCCGCCCTCGCCGACGTGCCGCTGGCCCGGCCGGTGCACTACACCTCCGGCACCACCGGCCGGCGGAAGGGCGTGTGGTCCGGCGTCCTGGACGACGGCGACGCCCGCGCGCTGGCCGCCGAGGAGATCGACCTGTGGGGGTTCACCGCCGCCGACCGGCACCTGGTCCTCTCGCCGCTGCACCACTCCGCGCCGCTGCGCTTCGCCGTCCACACGCTGCTGGCCGGCGGCGAGGTGCTGCTGCCCGGCCCGTTCGACGCCGCCCGTGCCGCCGCGGCGATCACCGCCCTCGCCCCGACGACGGCGTTCTGCGTCCCCACCCACCTGCGCCGGCTGGTGGCGCGCGACGACGTCGACTGGTCGTCGTTCCGCCGTCTGGTGCACGCCGGCGCGCCCTGCCCGGAGCCGCTGAAGCGGGCGGTGCTGGCCGCCGCACCCGCGGGCAGCGTCTGGGAGTTCTACGGCTCCACGGAGGCGCAGTTCACCGTCTGCGCGCCGGAGGACTGGCTCGCCCACCCCCGCAGCGTCGGGCGGGCCCGCCCCGGCCGGCGGCTGGAGACCGACGAGCGCGGGCAGCTGTGGTGCACCGTGCCGCGCTGGGCGCGCTTCGAGTACTGGCGGGCGCCGGAGAAGACGGCGGCGGCCTGGCGCGGTGACCGGGTGACCGTGGGCGACCTCGGCCGGGTCGACCCCGACGGCACCGTGTGGCTCGACGGGCGCCGCGAGGACCTGGTCATCTCCGGTGGGGTGAACGTCTACCCGGCCGAGGTGGAGGCCGTCCTCGACGCGCACCCCGGCGTGGTCGAGAGCGCGGTGGTCGGCGTCCCGGACGAGGAGTGGGGCCAGCGGGTGGTCGCCGCCTACGTCGGCGCCGCCGACCCGGCCGAGCTCGGCGCGTGGGCGCGGCAGCGCCTCGCGCCGGCCAAGCGGCCCAAGAGCGTGCACCGGCTCGGGGAGCTGCCCCGCACCTCCACCGGCAAGGTGCGCCGGCTGGACCTGCCCGGGGTCCTGGGCCTGTGACGCCGGAGGCGGACGTCGTCGTGGTCGGCGCCGGCTCGTCGGGCTGCGCGCTGGCCGCCCGCCTCGCCGACGCCGGCCGGTCGGTGCTGCTGCTCGAGGCCGGCGCCGACCACCCCCGGCCCGCCGACTTCCCGCCCGACCTGCGCGACGCCGCCACCCTCGCCGCCGCCGTCCCCGGGCACCCGGCGAACTGGTCGTTCACCACCGAGCTCACCCCGGGCAGCCGGGCGCCGCTGCCCCGCGGGCGGGTGGTCGGCGGGTCGAGCACGGTCAACGGCGGCTACTTCGTCCGCGCCACCCCGGCCGACCACGCCGGCTGGGCCGCCGCGGGCAACGACCTGTGGAGCCTGGACGCCACGCTGCCGGCCTGGTGCCGGCTCGAGGACGACCGGGAGTACGGCGACCGGCCGGGGCACGGCTCGGGCGGTCCGCTGCCGGTCACCCGGCCCACGGGGAGCTCCCCGCTGGCCGACGCGCTCGCCGCCGCGGCCGTCGAGCTGGGCGTGCCCGCGGAGCCGGACAAGAACGCCGGCGGCCCGCCCGGGTACGGACCGGTCCCGCTCACCGTCGACGGCGGGGTGCGGGTCAACACCGCGATGGCCTACCTCTCCCCGCGGCACGGGTCCCCCCGGCTGACCGTGCGCGGCGGCGTGCGGGTGCGGCGGGTGCTGCTGGAGCGTGGCCGGGCGGTGGGCGTCGACACCGACGCCGGGCCGGTGGGCGCCGCGGAGGTGGTGCTCGCGGCGGGCGCCGTCGGCTCCCCGCAGCTGCTCCTGCTCTCCGGCGTCGGTCCCGCCGCCGACCTGCGGGCGCACGGGATCGACGTCGTCGCCGACGTGCCGGGCGTCGGCGCCGGGCTGTCGGACCACCCGCTGGTGTACCTGCCGTGGGTGCCGGTCGACGACCTGCCGGTGGGGGACTGGCCGCTGCCGCTGCACGGCGTGCTCAACGCCACCTCCTCCGACTCGCCGGTGCCCGGTGACCTCGAGGTGCTCCCGTGGCTGCAGCCCTGGGGCCGGGTCGTGCCCGGCAGTGGCGGCGACTCCCGCACGCTGTCGCTCGGCGCCGGGCTGTACCGGGAGGAGAGCCGCGGCCGGCTGTCGCTGACCTCGGCCGACCCCGCCGCCGCGCCGCGCGTCGAGCACCGCTACCTCGCGACGGCGGCCGACCGGCGGCGGCTGCGCGAGGCGGTGCGCCTGGCCGACGCCCTGCTGCGCACCCGCGCCGTCGCGCCGCTGGTCGCCGCCCGGCCCGGCCCGGGCGAGGACGTCCTCGCCGACGACCGCGCCCTCGACGGGTGGGTCGCCGCCGCCCTGACGACGGCGATCCACCTGGCCGGCAGCGCCCGCATGGGCCCCGACGGCGACCCCGGCGCCGTCGTCGACCAGCACCTGCGGGTGCGCGGCGTCGAGGGGCTGCGGGTCGCCGACACCTCGGTGCTGCCGGAGGTGCCCACCCGCGGCCCGGCCGCGACGGCGGTGCTGGTCGGCGAGCGGGCCGCCGAGCTGATGGCCTGACCCCTCCCCGGGCACTTCCGCGGAAGTGCCCGGCCCCTGCCCGGCCCTCCTGGGGCACTTCCGCGGAAGTGCACGGCGGTCGGCGGCGCTCTCGTGGCGCGGGTCACAGCCCGCTAACGTCCCGGTGCCCGCCCGGCACCGGCGCCGGGCGGCCCGACCGCGAGGAGTGCCCGTGCCGCAGGTCCAGACCGTCCGAGGCCCCGTCGAGACCGCCGAGCTCGGTCAGACGCTCATGCACGAGCACGTCTTCGTGCTCAACGCCGACGTCCAGCAGAACTACCCCGACGAGTGGGGCAGCGAGGACGACCGCGTCGCCGACGCCGTCCAGAAGCTGACGAAGCTGGCGGGCACCGGCGTCCGGACCATCGTCGACCCCACCGTCATCGGGCTCGGCCGGTACATCCCGCGGATCCAGCGCATCGCCGAGCAGGTCGACCTCAACATCGTCGTCGCCACCGGCTGCTACACCTACGACGACGTCCCGTTCTTCTTCCACTACCGCGGTCCTGCCCTCAACGCGGCGCTGGGCACCGAGGTCCCCGACCCGATGGTCGACATGTTCGTCGGCGACATCCGCGACGGCATCGCCGGCACCGGCGTGCGGGCCGCCTTCCTCAAGTGCGCCATCGACCACCAGGGCATGACCCCCGGCGTCGAGCGGGTGATGCGCGCCGTCGCCAAGGCCCACCGCGCCACCGGCGCCCCGATCACCGTGCACACCCACCCGGGCAGCCACCAGGGGCTCGCCGCCCGGGACGTGCTCACCGACGAGGGCGTGGACCCCCGCCGGGTGGTGCTCGGCCACAGCGGCGACACCACCGACGCCGACCACCTCACCGAGCTCGCCGAGGCCGGCTTCGTGCTGGGCATGGACCGCTTCGGCATCAACCTCGACACCACCTTCGAGGCGCGCGCCGACATCGTCGTGGAGATGTGCCGCCGCGGCTTCGCCGGGCAGATGGTGCTCTCGCAGGACGCCTCCTGCTACATCGACTGGCTGGCCCCCGGCGTGATGGACCTGCTGCCGCAGTGGCACTACACGCACGTCCACGACGACGTACTGCCCTACCTGCGCGAGCACGGGGTGACCGAGGAGCAGATCACCACCATGCTCGTCGACGTCCCGCGCCGGTACTTCGAGAACGTCGAGCCCTACTGATGCCCGCCTCGCCCTTCGACGACAGCGGCATCGAGCGCGACGCCGCGGGAGTACGGCACTACACCGGCCTGCCCGAGTCGGTCGTGGCGATGCTGCGCGCCTCGGTCGAGCGCGACCCCGGCGGCGAGGCCGTCGTCGAGCTGGACGGGCCGCGGCTGACCTTCCGGCAGCTGTGGGACGGCGCCGCGCGGGTCGCCGGTGGGCTGCGCGGGGCCGGCGTCGGCCGCGGGGACCGGGTGGCGATCCGGCTGGGCAACGGCGCGGACTGGGTGCTCGGCTTCCTCGGCACGCTGCTGGCCGGTGGCGTGGCGGTGCCGGTGAACACCCGGTTCACCGAGGAGGAGGCGCGCTACGTCGTCGAGGACAGCGGCGCCCGCGTCGTCCTGGCGCCCGGCACCCCACTGCCCGACGGCGCGCCGTACGCCGAGGAGGGGCTGGGGCTCGCGGACCTGGCGGCGATCTTCTACACCTCGGGGACCACCGGCTTCCCCAAGGGCGCCATGACCAGCCACGAGAACTTCCTCACCAACACCGAGAACGCCCGCCGGGTGGTCGGGCTCGCCGGGCACGACCCGTCGCTGCGCAACCTGATCAGCGTGCCGCTGTTCCACGTCACCGGCTGCAACAGCCAGCTGCTGGTGGCGCTGGAGGGCGGCGCGGCGGCGGTGGTGATGCCGGCCTTCGACGTCGGGCGGTTCCTGCGGGCGGTCCCCGAGGAGCGGATCGCCGTGCTCACCTCGGTGCCGGCGGTGTACTGGCTGGCGATCAGCTCGGCCGGCTTCGCCGACGTCGACGTCAGCGGTGTCCGGTACACCACCTACGGCGGCGCACCGATCGCCCCCGACCTGGTGCAGCGGATCCAGCGGGCGTTCCCCGGCGCGCGGGTCGGCAACGGCTTCGGCCTGACGGAGACCTCGTCGATCTCCACCTTCCTGCCGCACGAGTACGCCGACGCGCACGCCGACTCCGTCGGGTTCCCGGCGCCGGTGGTCGACCTGCGGCTGGCCGACCCCGACCCGGAGACCGGCGTCGGGGAGCTGCTCATCCGCGGCGGCAACGTGGTGCAGGGCTACTGGGGGAAACCGGAGGCCACCGTGGAGACCTTCGTCGACGGCTGGCTGCACTCCGGCGACCTCGCCCGCATCGACGACGAGGGCCTCACCTACGTCGTCGACCGCGCCAAGGACATGATCAACCGGGGCGGCGAGAACGTGTACTGCGTCGAGGTCGAGAACGCCCTCGCCGCCGCGCCGGGCGTGTTCGAGGTGGCGGTGGTCGGCGTCCCCGACCCGGTGATGGGGGAGAAGGTCGGTGCCGTCGTGGTGCCGCTGCCGGGCACCGAGCTCGACGTCGGCGCCGTGCTCGCCCACGCGCGGGCGCACCTGGCCGACTTCAAGGTGCCGCAGTTCGTGTCCGTGCGCGCCGCGGTGCTGCCGCGCAACCCCGGCGGCAAGGTGCTCAAGCCGGTGCTGCGCCGGGAGGCCTCGTGGGAGCCGGTGCCGCGCTGAGCAGGCGCACCGCCGCGTCCCGGCGGCGCGCTGGCCGCAGCCGCCGGGACGGCGGGTCCGGGGACGGTCAGCGGACCGTGGGGATCTCCGAGGTGGTCGTGCTGGTCAGCGGGGACCACGCGTCGGGGTGCGGCCGGCCGGCGTCGGCGACCCAGCCGGCGGGCCGGCCGGTGCGGGTGGTGGGCCGGGCGCTCAGGTTGACGATCAGGGCGAGCAGCGCGAGGAGGCCGAGGAGGACCCCGCCGATGACCAGGAGCGTCGTGAGCACGCACTGACGGTAAGCAGCGGACCGGTCCGGACCACAGGGCAAGGAACGACGGACATCCCGCCGGAGTCCCGGCAGGTCCTGCCCACCGTCGGTGCGCCCCCGAGGGGCCGTGTCGTGCACGTCCGCGGATGTGCACGGTCGGGACCCCCGGGTAGGGACGGGCCCGTGGAGGACCTGGCGCGACTGGCCGGCCGGATGGCGGCGGTGCCGCTGGGGACCCTGGCGCGGTGGCGCGCCGGCAAGCCGATGCACCCCCGCGGCGCCGTGCTCGACGCCGTCGTGGAGCGCACCGGCGCGGTGCCGGACTGGGGCGTGCCGTGGCTGACCGGCCCGGCCCGCGAGCCCGCCGTCGTCCGGCTCTCCCGGGGAGCGGGACTGCCGGTGCCGTGGCCGGACCTGCTGGGGCTGGCCGTCCGCCTGCCCGCCGGCGACCGGCCGGTCGACCTGCTGCTGTCGAGCGCCGGTCACGGCCGGTGGACCCGGTACCTCCCCGTCCCGCGGGTCGACGCCGCGGCCGCCTACTCCTCGATGATGGGCTACCGGTCCGCCGCCGGGACGCTGCGCCTGGCCGCCGTCCCCGAGGGCCCGGTGCGCATCCCGTCCGATCCTGCGCCGGTCCTGGAACGAGCGCCGGGGACGGCGTTCCGGCTGCTCGTGGCCCGCGGGTCGGGGGAGTGGGCGCCCTTCGCCCGCCTCGTGCTCGGCTCCCCGGTGGAGGAGCCGGACCCCGACGTGCGCTTCGACGCCGTCCGCAACCCGCCGCCGGGCCTGCTCGCCGACGGGCCGATGGCCCGCTTCCGGGCGCCGGCCTACGCCGCCGCCCGCGAGGGGCGGAGCGCCCACCCCGGCGAGTGACGCGCACCACCGAGTGAGGTCGCACACGGTTGTGCGGCACCATCCTCGGGTATCCGGAACGCCGGAGTTCATCGAGGAGCGCCGCCCTGCTGTCGCAGTGCCCGGCCGCAGGAGGTGTGCACGTCCGCGTGGTCAACGTCCTGCCGCCGTCCGTGAGCCGGGCCCGGGTGCGCCTGGCGACGGTCCCGCACGCCGACGCCTACGTCGACGCCGTGCTGCCGGACACCGCGGTGCGCGTCGGCCCCGACCACGACCCGAGCCCGTGGCTGGACCCGGCCTACCTCACCGCCTGGGCGCACCGCGTCGACGTCGTCCACGCGCACACCGGCTACGGCCACCTGCCGGAGGACGAGGTGGTGTGCTGGACGGAGGCGCTGCGCCGCACCGGCGTGCCGCTGGTGGTCACCGTGCACCAGCTGCGCGACCCCGCGCAGCCCGCGCGGCAGCGCCACCAGGCGCACCTGGCCGCGCTGCTGGCCACCGCCGAGGTCGTCTTCACCCTCACCCCGGGGGCCGCCGACGAGATCGCCGAGCGCTTCGGGCGGACGGCGATCGTCGTCGCGCACCCGTCCGTGGCGGCGCCCGATCCGCACACCGGCGCCGAGCGGGGCCTGGTCGGGCTCGCACCGGCCCCCGCGGGGACTGCGGGGGACGACGCCGCGGGGCTGGTGCGCGCGGCGCTGTCGGGCGCGGTGTCCGGCGGCGGCCGGCTGCGGGTGTTCCTCGACCCGGGGCAGGAGCTGCCCGGCGGTCCGGAGCTCGCCCGCGCCGAGGGGCTGGAGGTGGTGACCCGCGACCCGGCCCGCTGGGCGCAGCAGCTGCAGGAGCTGCACGTCGCCGTCCTGCCCGAGCACTGCGCCACCCACTCGCGCGACCTCGAGGTCTGCCGCGACGTCGGCACCCGGGTGGTCGCGCCCAGCTGCGGGTGGTTCGCCGACCAGTGGTCCGACGTGGTGGTCTACGGCACCGACGACGACGCCGGTGTCGACCCGGTGTCGCTCGGTGCCGCGGTCGGGGCGGCGCTGACCCGGCCGATGCCGCGGCCGGCCGACCGGGCCTGGCGGGCCGACCAGCTCGCCGCGGTCCGCGCGGTGCACGCGCAGGTGTACGAGCAGGTCCTCGCCGACCGGGCGGTCGGCGTCCAGACCCCGCCGCCGTGGACGGCGTCGACCACCCACAGCCCCGGGAGCACCTCCCGCTCGCCGGTCTCGCGGAACCCCGCCTGCGCGTAGAGGCGGCGGGCCGGGACGTTGTCGCGGCCGGTCGAGACGGTCACCCGGCGCCCCGCGGCGTCGGCGAGGACGGCGGCCACCAGCGCGCGGCCGGTGCCGCGCCGGCCCGCGGCGGGGTCGACGACGAGCCGGTCGACGTCGACGCCGTCGTCGGTGCACCGCCGGCCCAGGGCGCCGAGGACCGTCGCGCCGCCGTCGCGGGCGACGAGCCAGCACAGGCCGGCGGCGGTCAGGGCGGCCAGGTCCTCGTGCAGGGCGGGGATGCGGTCGTCGCCGATCAACCGCGCCTCGACGGCGTAGGCGGCGCGCTGGACCTCGAGGAGGCGGGCGGCGAGAGCGGGCTCGCGGGCCGGGTCGCGGGGCTCGACGACCACCGGGCACCGTCCGCGGGGGAGAACGTGTGGGCAGGGGCGGGGTCGAACCGCCGACCTCTCGCTTTTCAGGCGAGCGCTCGTACCGACTGAGCTACCTGCCCCTCCCGGTGTCTCCACCGGAGAGCGACCCTGACGGGACTCGAACCCGCGACCTCCGCCGTGACAGGGCGGCGCGCTAACCAACTGCGCTACAGGGCCTTGCTGTGGTGCGTGCCCCCAACGGGGTTCGAACCCGTGCTACCGCCTTGAAAGGGCGGCGTCCTGGACCGCTAGACGATGGGGGCTCGTGTTCGCCGGGGGCAGGCAGAACGATACACGGCCTCCGCCCGGGGGCCGGACCCACCCCCGGCGGCGGTGCGTCGGGCCCTGCGCGCCGCTCCCCTGACCGCGGCCGGCCGGCTGTCACGATCGCCGCGTGACCCGCCGTGCTCCGCTGCCCGTCTGCGCCGCCCTGACCGCGTGCCTGCTCGTCACCGGGTGCGGCAGGGAGGCGGAGCCGGCCGCGTCGTCGAGCACCTCGTCCGCCGCCGCGTCGTCGCCGGCGGACGCCGGAGGAACCGCGGAGCCCACCGCGCCGGACGACGGCACCGCCGTACCCCCGTTCCCCGCCGGCACCTCGCCCGACACCGCCGAGGCCTCCGCGGACGCCCGGGTCACGGTCACCGACGTCCGCACCAGCCGGCACGACGGCTTCGACCGGGTGGTGCTCGAGGTCGGCGGCACCGGGACGCCCGGCTGGGACGTCCGCTACGTCGACGCCGCGGCCTCGCAGGGCAGCGGCGAGCCGGTGGAGGTGGCCGGTGCGGCGGTCCTGCAGGTGACCGTCACCGGAGCCGGCTACCCGTTCGACACCGGCGTCGAGGAGTTCGCCGGCCCCGACCCGCTGCCGGGTCAGGGCACCGCGAACGTCACCGAGGTCGTCTTCGACGCCACCTTCGAGGGCACGACGGTGGCCTTCGTGGGGACCCGCGCCGAGGCGCCGTTCCGGGTGTACCTGCTGCAGGACCCGGCGCGCGTGGTGGTCGAGGTCGCCGACCCCGCCTAGTTGAGGCTGGCGCGCAGTTCGACCCCGGCGTCGGTCACGCTGGTGCACTCCAGCTCCAGCGGCCCGGCGGTGACGCTCTCCCCCTCGCCGCAGGAGACGCTGGCGCCCCCCACGCTGATCGAGGCCCGGCCGTCCTGCACGCCGCCCAGCGTCACCGTCTGGCCGAGGATCTCCACCTCGCTGCCCTCACCTTCCAGCGTGACGGTGCAGGACGAGCCGGAGCACGAGAAGCCGTTCGAGGTGAACGAGCAGCCGGCGAGGGGGACCACCGCCAGCGCGCCGGCGAGGAGGCCGGTGGCCAGGCGGGTGCGGGACGTGGGGGACATGGCGGCGAGCGTAGGACGGGTGGGTCAGCCGGTCGGGGAGGCCGGGACCCCGTCGCCGGTGCCGTCCGTCGCGCCGTCGCCGTCGCCGTCGGCCGCCTCGATCTCCGGTACGACGGTGCGCTCGATGGTCACCTCGGTCTCGCCCAGGCCGCCGAGGGTGATGTCGTCGTAGGCGACCAGCTCGCCGGTGTCGGGGTCGAGGTAGAGGACGCTGCAGGTCAGCGGCTCGGGGTACTCGCCCTGCAGGGCGCGCAGGCCGGCGCCGCCGGTCGATCCCTGGACCATGAGCAGCGTGCCCTCGTCGAGGGTCTCGACCTCGCGTTCGTGGGTGTGCCCGGCCAGCACCAGCGGGACGACGCCGTCGAGCGGGGCGGCCTGCTCCGGGTCGTGCACCATCGCGATGGCCGGCGGGTCGGCCAGCTCCTCGGCCAGCTCCGCGAGGTCCTCCCCGGTCTGCTCCAACGACGGGGTGTCGCCGGTGGCGGTCTGGTCCGGGGTGAAGCGCGGGTCGCGGGCCCCGACGACGGTCAGTCCGGCCACCGTCGTCGCGGAGTCGTCGAGGACGGTGGCGTTCGGCTGGGCGGCGACCAGCCCGGCGGTGAGCACGGAGTCGTGGTTGCCGCGGATGAAGACGTAGGGCACGCCGAGCTGCCCGATGGAGGAGATGAGCTGGTTCTCCGGCTCGCTGCCCCAGTCGGTGATGTCGCCGGTGTCGAGCACGCCGTCGACGTCGAACTGGTCGACGACCTGGCGCACGAGGTCGAAGCCGGCGGGGTTGAGGTGCAGGTCGGAGACGTGCAGCAGCGCGACGGTGTCGTCGTCGCGGGTGGGCGTGGGCAGGGTGGAGATGGTCGCGTACAGCGTGCTGACGTTGCTGACGAGGTCCTCGAGGGAGGCCCGGTAGGCGTCGAAGCGGGCGACGATGTCGCGGGCGTCGCCGATGAGGCTGGTCGCGTTGACCAGCAGCCCGGTGTAGGTGGGGGTGGACAGCGCCTCCGGCCGCCACGTGACCGCCCCGAGCCCGGCGGTGCCGGCCAGCAGGGCCACCGACAACCCGGCGGCCAGCAGCGGCTCCTTCCGGCGCCGCAGGACCAGCAGCGAGGTGAGCGCGGCGCCGCCGACGGCGGCGGCCGCCGAGACCCAGGCCAGCCGGACGACGGCGTCCTGCAGGTCGGCGCTGACCTGGTCGACCAGGCCGTCGAGGCGGGCGGGGTCGGCGACCAGGGCCCGCACCCTCGCCTCGTCGACCCGGGTGAGCTGGACGTCGAGACCGAAGGGCCCGTCGAAGGCGTCGACGTCGAGGGCGCCCAGCGGCGGGATCTCGACGGTGGCCCCGCCGCCGGTCGGGGTGAGCGCGAACGTGGCGTCGAACGGGCCCAGCGGCCCCTCGACCCGGCCGAGGAGCAGCACCCCGAGCAGGGCGCCGGCGAGGGCGAGCGCCAGCCGGACCCCCCAGCGGACGGCGGTCCGGCGGCGACGCGGCCAGCCTCCCGGGTCGGGCGACGTCGGCTCGGTCATCCCGCCGAGGCTAGCCACGTCGGGCGCCCGGTGTCCTCGCCCGGACGGGGGCACCGGCGTCCTCCCTCACCGCGGCGCGTCCTGGCTCACCGCCGGCGGTGAGCCAGGACGTCCCACGACCAGTTCACCTGATCCCGGCGGAACCCACCGCTCAGGCGACGAGCTTCGCCGTCACCTCTGCCAGGCGGCGGCCCTGGTACCGCGCCGCGGCCCGCTCGGCGTCGGTCACGGTGGCCGACTTGCCGCCGGAGGCGTTGGAGACGCCGTAGGGGTTGCCGCCGGCCTCGAACAGCACCGGGTCGGTGTAGCCCGGCGGGACGATGACGGCGCCGAAGTGCGAGAACACGTTGAACAGCGTGAGGATCGTCGTCTCGTTGCCGCCGTGGACGTTCTGCGCGCTGGTGAAGGCGGTGGCGCCCTTGTCGGCGAGCTTGCCGGTGAACCACAGTCCGCCGAGCGTGTCGATGAACTGCTTCATCTGGGAGGCCGGCGTCCCGAAGCGGGTGGGGGTGCCGAGGGCGTACCCGTCGGCCCACTCCAGGTCGGCGGGGGTGGCCTCCTGCACCTCGCCGGCGGTCGCGTCGACGTGCGCGCGCCACAGCGGGTTGGAGTCGATGGCCTCCTCGGGGGCCAGCTCGGGGACCCGGCGGAGCCGGACCTCCGCACCGGCCTCCTGGGCGCCCTCCGCCAGCGCGGAGGCGAGCTGGTGCACGTTGCCGGTGGAGGAGTAGTAGACGACGGCGATCCTGGCCACGGGGGTTCCCCCTGCTCTCGTATCCGGACGGTCCGGTTCTGATGGTTGCGTGTTCAACCACCACGCCGGAGTCTCCCCGATCCGCCCGCGTGTCACACGCGCGGACGGCGATCAGGCGGGGCGGGGGCGGAACACCCAGCGCAGGGCGATGAAGCGCAGGGTGCCGATGGTGGCCGTGACCAGGCCGATGACCAGGATCTCGGTGAGGACGGCGGGGTCGTCGGCCACCGCGTTGAACCAGCTCAGCGCCAGGCTCGTGGCGATCAGGCCGAGCGCGGCCAGCGCCCCGCCCTCCCACTGGGCGGTCCAGAAGCCGACGTACTGGCCGGCGTGGAAGCTGATCCGCCGGTGCATCTCGTTGGCCAGCATCGACGAGATGACCGAGCCGACGACGTTGGCGGGGACGTCGCCCAGGCCGTTGAGCAGCCAGTACAGCAGCGCGTAGACGGCACTGGAGACGCCGCCCACGAAGACGAACCGCGAGAACTGGCCGACCACCCGGTCGGAGCGCACCAGCGACCCCAGCTCGACGACCGCCTCGGGACGGTGGAGCGACGACGGGCAGGTCACGGGCGCTCCTCGTCCGGGCGGTGTGTGGTCTGGGTGGGGACAGGGTGAAGGGTGCTCCTGACAGTTCCCTGAGGGCCAGCGGTATACGCGCCGACACTCCTCCCGAGGCGTGTCGATCACGTCACGCTGGGCGCGTCCAGCCTGCTCACAGGCAGGTCGGTCACCGTCGGCAGTCGTGGACACCCGGCCGTGCCGACGACCGGGGTGGCCGTCGCGCTCGTCGCGGTGGCCGCCCTGACCCTGCTGCCCGCCGGCACCGGCGGCTCCGAGTGGGGCTCGCCGGCCGTGGAGGTGCGCTGGTACCTCGGCGGCCTGGACTCACCCGCGACGGTGCTGCAGCTGCTGGGCACCCTGCTGTTGCTCGCCCCGCCGACCACCGTCGCCGTCCTGCGCTGGGCGGTCTCGGACGCCCGGCGGTGCTGGTGGCCGTCGCCGTCGCGACCGGGGCCGCCATCGAGACGCTGCAGTGGGCCCTGCCGCTGGGACGCGTGGTCTCCCCGCTGGACGCGCTGCTCAACGCCACCGGGGCGGTGGCCGCCGGGCTGCTGGTGAGCGGCCTGTCCGCCGTCGCGGCCCGGTATCACGGCCGTTCCCCGGGGGTAGGGAGCCGCGCATGAGCCTGATGGGTTTCCTCGACCGCCTCGCCGACGTGAGCACCTTCGACCGGGTCATCGAGCCGGCGCGCTCGGCCGTGCAGGCGGTGCTGAAGCCGGGAGCGCTCAAGGACGCCCTCCACGGCACCTGGCTGGGCCACCCGCTGCACCCGGTGCTCGTGCAGGTGCCGGTGGGCAGCTGGGCCTCCGCCGGGCTGCTCGACGCCATCCCGCCACTGCGGCCGGCGGCCACGGTGCTCATCGGCACCGGCGTCGCGGTGTCGGTGCCCGCCGCGCTGTCGGGCGCAGCCGACTGGTCGGAGCAGGAGATCGGCGTCCGGCGGCTGGGCGCGGTGCACGCGGCGGCCAACACCGTCGCGCTCGGGCTCTACGTGGGCTCGCTGGTCGCCCGGGCCAAGGGCCGGGGCACGCTGGGCCGGGTGCTGTCCTACGCCGGTCTCGGCGTCGCCAGCGGTTCGGCGGCCATCGGGGGGCACATGTCCTACGCGCAGTCCTCGGGCGCCTCGCACGCGGCGACCGCGGCCCGGGCGCTCACCTCCGACTGGATCGACCTCGGCCCGCTCGACGACCTGCCGGAGGGCCGGCCGGCGCTGCGCACCGGCAACGGCAGCGGCGTGGCCGTCCCGCTGGCCGCCGTCCGCCGGGGAGGGCGCGTCGACGTCTTCGTCGGGGCCTGCTCGCACCTGTCCGGGCCGCTGTACGAGGGGAGCGTCGAGGAGGTGCGCGGGCACGCCTGCCTGGTCTGCCCGTGGCACGACTCCGCCTTCGACCTGGACAACGGCGAGCCCCGTCGCGGGCCGGCGGCCAACCCGCAGGAGAAGCTCGAGGTGCGGATGGACGCCGGGCACGTGCTGGCGCGGCTGCCCTCACGGCACCAGTGAGGCCTGCCGTCTGCCTACCCTGCGCGGCATGAGGCGGACGGCGACCGCGCTGGCTGTGCTGCTGTGTGCCGCGTGCGGCGGCGCCCCGGCGGCGTCGTCGTCACCCACCACGTCGGCGGCTCCGTCGTCGTCGGCCGGCCCGTCAGACGCTCCGTCCTCGGCCGCGCTGTCCTCGGGCCCGGCCGTGCCGCCGGTGGCCGGCATCGAGGCGGTCGCCGTGCAGCTGCGCACCGACGTGGCGATCGGGGGCCAGGTGCAGGTCCGGGTGACCGACACCGGCAGCGAGCCGTTCACGGTCACCTCCGTCGCGATCGACTCGCCCGGGTTCGCGCCGCTGCCCGACCGTGCCGTGACCGCTGCGTTCACGCCCGGGCGCACCGTCGACCTGCCCACCCCCTTCGGCGGGGCGGTGTGCGACACCGCCGCCGAGCCCGCGGCCGCGCGGCTGACCGTCGTCCGTCCCGACGGGCGCACCGAGGTGCTGCGCGTGCCGCTGGCCGCCGCGGACCTCACCCGGATCCACACCGACGCGTGCGCCGCGCGCGCGGTGCTCGCCGTCGCCGGGGTCACCGTGACCGGCCTGGCCCTCGAGGGCGAGGCCGTCACCGGGACGCTGGAGACGACCCGCGGTGGCGGCGACGGCCGCGCGGTGACCCTCACCCGCCTCGAGGGCAACGTGCTCTACGACGTCGAGGCCGACCTGCCGGTGACGCTGGCCGAGGGGGAGTCCAGCGCCGAGGTCGGGCTGACGTTCACGACGGCGCGCTGCGACCCCCACGCGCTGGCCGAGACCAAGCAGCCGTACCTGTTCGTGCTCGGCGTGCAGGTGGACGGCGAGGACGAGGTGACCGTGGACCTGCCGCTGGACCAGGCGCAGCGCGACACGCTGTTCACGCTGACCGAGAGCGCCTGCTGACCGGCCCCCGACGTGGGACCGGTCCGGCCGGCCCGGGGGGAACGGGGCGGCCGGACCGGGGTCTGGCGTGCGGTCTGACCGTCCGGCGCCGCACTGGTGGTGACCGTAGGTAGTCGGCGACGGGGGCGGCGATCCCCCGGAGGAGTGCACCTCCCCGTCCGGGTGGCGACGACGCCGACGGAGGGTTCCGATCCGGCCCGCGGGGGCACCCCGGCCGGGTGTTTTTCTTCTTCTCGAACCGGCTGGGCTGTCTCGGGTCCCTGCTCGTCTCCGCGGTGCTGACGATCGTCGTCCTGCTGGTCCTCGACGTGCTGTGACCCGCCGGTGACCGCCGCCCCGGTCTGGGAGACTCGACGGCGCCGGGCCTCGGGGGATTGTTGTTTCTATCCTGACCTGCGGCTTTGTTCACTGTCTGCGCATTGAGTCCCTGACCTTCTAAGACGCCCTGGCGCCGATCTTGGAACGTCGTTCGGCTGATCCTGGAATGTGCAGGAGCACGGCCGAGCCGACGTGATGCCTCACCAGACTTTCGATCGGGAGGTCGGCCCGGGATGTCGGGATTGGCCATCTCTGGAGCCGCCGGCCCGCGGCTCCATCCGGGGCACCGTCCGTACGGACGGTGCCCCGGGAGATGCTCGGACGCACCGGCGTCGGCTCTCAGGCGATAGGCCACGGGTCACCGCACCCCCCATGCTGGCCGCCTCGTCGACGTTCCGGCTGGCTGCCAAGCGGCACCTGCCGCTTCGCGCAAGAGGGGGAGTGTGCCGCGCCGACACGGCGTCGCCGGCGCGTGTCCGAGGTGAGGAGGCGCTGATCGCTGTTTCCGACTCCACGGGTAGCCCTACGCTGCCGACCGTGACGCGCTGATTGGTCTCCTGCCCCCGGTTTGGTCGGGTGCGGTCACGGCTGCCGGCCCGTCGCCGATCGCGCGGAGGGGGAACCGGCGATGACCGAGGACTTCGGCGGCTCGGGTGGGGTCTTCCTGTCCTGGACGCGGGCCGACACGGAGCGGCGCGGCCCCCTGGGCGAACTCGTGGTTGCTCTGCGGGCGGCGGGGGTGCCGGTGTGGATCGACGACGTCGGGATCGAGCCGTTCGACTCCATCCCCGAGCGGGTGCGGTCCGGGCTGGCGCAGGCGAAGGTGCTGCTGGCCTGGTACTCGCAGGCGTATCCGACGCGGCGGGCGTGCCGGGAGGAGTTGACCCTGGCGCTGCTGGCCGCTGAGCGGTCCGGGCAGGGGGCCGGGCGGGTGCTGGTGGTCAACCCCGAGCCGGGGATGGATCACGTGCTGGAGGCGCGGCTGCTGGACTGCCGCTTCGCCGGCCCCGACGACCTGGCCGACCTGCCGGCGCTGGCCGCCCTGATCGCCGAGCGCGTCGCCCAACACAGCACTCCGTTCGGTGACCTGCCCGCGCCGGGGCGGCCACGGTGGTACGGGGGTGCGGGTTGGGAGGGCGGCTCCACGCGGTTCGTTGGCCGGCTGGGGCAGCTGTGGGCGGTGCACGACCGGCTGCACCGCACGAGCGGGCTGGTCGGCCCCGGTGCCGCGGGCCGGTCGGTGGCGGTGGTCTCCGGCCTCGGCGGAATGGGCAAGTCGCTACTGGCCGTCGAGTACGCCCACCTGTTCAGCAGCCTCTACCCAGGTGGGGTGGTGTGGCTGTCGGCGGCCGGTAACGACCCCACCGGGACCCCACCCAGCCGCGATCAGACAACTGCGGCCGCGGACACCGCCTTCGCTCAGCTGGCCACCGACCTGGGGCTGGACGTTGCGCACCTGGAGCCCGACCGGGTGCGGGAACGGGTCAAGACCGAACTGGACCGGCGAGGCGATAAAAAAAATCGGCCGGCCTGGATGCTTGGCGCTGCCCGGCCGCGGTGGTGCACGAGATCGTCACCACCCGCGACCGCACCCACAGCCGCCTCGATGCGGTCGACCTCGCGGTGCTCTCCGAGGCCGACGCCCTGGCCCTGCTCACCCAGAACCGCCTCCTCGATCCCGAGGAGCATGAGCCGGCCAGGCTGCTGGCCGCCGACCTCGGTCATCACCCGCTGGCCTGCGACGTCGCCGGCCTCTACCTCACCGGCACCGGCACCGGTATCACCGCCTACCGGGAGCTGATCGACGGCAGCCTGGCCGAGTTCGACGAGCTCGCCGACCTCGCCGACCAGCTGCCCGGCGGGCACGCCCGCCAGATCACCGCCACCCTCGCCACCAGCCTGCGCCGACTTGGCCCGGACGCCTGGACCCTGCTGCGCCTGGCCGCCCAGCTTGCACCCGTCGCGATCCCCCGTGGGCTCGTCACCGACGTCCTCACCCGACTGACCGGCTCCAATCGAGAGGCCGAACGCGCAGTGGGCCGCGCCCTGAGCGACCGGCGTCGGGACGGGCTCTTCACTTACGACGCCCACTTGCAGTCGGTGTTGGTGCACGTCCTCGTCCGCGCCGCCGCAACCCTCCTAGACCCCCACCCCGACGACCAGGCTTCTACCCGCGCCGCCGCCGTCACCGCGCTGCTCGACCGCTTCAGCGACGCCGCAACCGACGTCCGCCGCCATCCGGAACTCACCGATCTGGCCGCCCACGCCCGCCACCTCACCACCGCATCCGACGCGGTGATCGACGAGGACGTTGCGGCGTTGTTGGGGTTGTTAGCCCGCTACGACCGCGAAGCCGGCCGTCCAGCCCTCGCCGCCGAGGAGTACGCGCGCACCCTGGCCGACTTCGAGCGGCTGCTGGGCCCCGACCACCCCGCCACCCTGATCAGCCAAAGCAACCTCGCCGAGGCCTACCAGGCCGCCGGACGACTGGACCACGCCCTGCCGCTGTTCGAGCGCACGCTGGCCGACAGCGAACGGATTCTCGGCCCCGACCACCCCGCCACCCTGGGCAGCCGTAGCAACCTTGCGACCAACTACCAGGCCGCTGGCCGGACGGCTGAAGCCCTGCGGCTGCTTGAGCGCACGCTGGCCGACTTCGAGCGGCTGCTGGGCCCCGACCATTCCGACACGGTGACCAGTCGCAACAACCTCGCCACTGTCTACATCGACGCCGGCCGTCCCGATGAGGCGGTCGCTCTTGCAGAGCGCACCGTTCATGATCTCGAACGCATCTTCGGCCCCGATTACCCCGACACTCTGACCAGCCGCAGCAACCTCGCCCAAGCCTACTTCTCAGCGGGCCGCCTAGACGTAGCGATAACGCTGCACAAGCAGACCCTTGCCGCCCGAGAACGCGTCCTGGGCCTATACCATCCCGACACTTTGAGCAGCCGCGAGAACCTCGCGCTCATTCTCCGAAGCAGTCCGTCCCAGGGGGAGCGCCGTCCTCGGTGGAAGCCGTCTTGGTGGCGCAAGCGATGATTGTTTGCGGGGGTCGGCGTACCGGATCGAGGAACACCGCGCTGATCGCGCGGAGGGAGAGTCGGCGATGAGCGAGGACACCGCCGGGTCGGGTGGGGTGTTCGTGTCCTGGACGCGGGCGGACACCGATCGGCACGGCCTCCTCGGGCAGCTGGTGGATGCGCTTCGGGCGGCCGGGGTGCCGGTGTGGATCGATGACGCCGGGATCGGCCCGTTCGACTCCGTTCCCGACCGGGTGCGGGAAGGGCTGGCCGCCTCGAAGGTGGTGCTGGCCTGGTACTCGCAGGCGTATCCGACGCGGCGGGCGTGCCGGGAGGAGCTGACCCTGGCGCTGCTGGCCGCCGAGCGCGCCGGGCACGGGGCCGGGCGGGTGCTGGTGGTCAACCCCGAACCCGACATCGGGCACGTGCTCGAGGCGCGACTGCTGGACCGCCGCTTCGCCGGCCCCGACGACCTGGCCGACCTGCCGGCGCTGGCCGCGCGGATCGCCGAGCGCGTCGCCCAACACAGCACCCCGTTCGGTGACCTGCCGGCGTCGGGGCGGCCGCGCTGGTATGGCGGGGCCGGCTGGGAGGGCGGCTCGCACCGGTTCGTCGGCCGCCTGGGGCAGCTGTGGGCCGTGCACGACCGGCTGCACCGCACGACCGGGCTGGCTGGCCCCGGTGCCGCGGGCCGGTCGGTGGCGGTCGTGTCGGGGTTCGGGGGGATGGGCAAGTCGTTGCTGGCCGCCGAGTACGCCCACCTCTTCAGCAGCCTCTACCCCGGCGGGGTGGTGTGGCTGTCCGGGGCCGGCAACGACCCCACCGGCACCCCACCGGGCCCCGAGCAGACGAAGGCCGCCGCCGACACCGCCTTCGCTCAGCTGGCCACCGACCTGGACCTGGACGTTGCGCACCTGGAGCCCGACCGGGTGCGGGAACGGGTCAAGACCGAACTGGACCGGCGAGGCGATGCGGTGCTGTGGATCGCCGATGACCTGCCCACCGGCCTGGACCCGGCTGGACTCGACGCCTGGCGCTGCCCGGCCGCGGTGGTGCACGAGATCGTCACCACCCGGGACCGCACCCACAGCCGCCTGGATGCGGTCGATCTCGACGAGCTCTCCGACGCCGACGCCCTGGCCCTGCTCACCCAGGGCCGCTCGCTGCCCGACCACGAGCACGAGCAGGCGGCGCTGCTGGCCGCTGATCTTGGCTGGCATCCGCTGGCCTGCGACGTTGCCGGCCTTTACCTCGCCAGCACCGGCAGTACCGTCACCGCCTACCGGCAGCGCCTGAACGCCGATCTGGGCCGCTTCGACCAGCTGGCCGCCCGGCTGGCCGACCAGTTGCCCGGCGGGCACGCCCGCCAGATCACCGCCACCCTGGCCACCAGCCTCAACGGCCTGGGTGAGGACGCCTGGACCCTGCTGCGCCTGGCCGGCCAACTCGCCCCCACCGCCATCCCCCGCCGGTTCATCATCGACGTGTTCGGCCGAACCGCGGCCTCCGGGGACGACCAGGACGGCACTGACAGCGACGACAGCACGGACGTTGAGGAGGCCGAGGACGCCGTCGACCGGGCGCTCCTCGACCCGCACAACGACGGGCTCTACAGGGCCGACCAGGCCACGCAGACCGTCCTCGTCCATGTCCTCGTCCGGGCGGCCGCGACCCTGCTCAACCCCCACTCCGACGACCAGGAGCCCATCCGTGCCGCGGCCGTCACCGCGCTGCTCGAGCGGTTCCGGGCCGCCGCAGCCGACATCCGCCGCCATGCGGAACTGACCGACTTGGCCGCCCACGCCCGCTACCTCACCACCGGCTCCGACGTCCTGATCGATGAGCACTCAGTAGCGCTGCTCGGCTGGCTGGCCCGCTACGACCACGAAGCGGGGCGACCTGCCACCGCGGCGGAGCAGTGGGAACGCCAGCTGGCCGCCAGGGAGAGGATGCTGGGCCCCGAACACCCCGCCACTCTGGGCAGCCGCAGCGACCTAGCAGAGGCCTGCCGTGCAGCCGGCCAGCTTGACCGGGCGCTGGAGCTAGCGCTGCGCTCTCTGGAAGACCGGGAACGTGTCCTCGGCCTCGACCACCCCGACACCATCCGCAGCCGCAGCAACCTCGCTGGCGCGTATCGCACCGCAGGCCGTCTGGACTTGGCGCTGCCGATGAATCAGCGCGTGCTGAGCGACTTCGAACGAGTCTTGGGCCCTAACGACCCCGACACGCTCGGTAGCCGGAACAACCTCGCGACTGCGTACCACGCGGCTGGGCGCCTGGACCTGGCGCTGCAGTTGCACCAGCGCACCCTCAATGACCTAGAACGACTCCGCGGCCCCGACCATCCCGAGACCCTCCGCAGTCGCGGCAACCTCGCCGCCGCCTACGCCGGCAGCGGCCGCCTGGCGGAAGCCCTGCGGCTGCATGAGCGCACCCTTGCCGATCGCGAACGTGTCCTCGGGTCCGACCACCCCGACACCCTCCGCAGCCGAAATAACCTCGCCAGCGCCTACCGCGCTGTCGGCCGCCCCGTGGAGGCCTTGCCGTTGCTTGAGCGGGCCCTCGTTGACTACGAACGGCTGCTCGGGCCTGACCATCCCGCTTCGCTCACCATCCGGGACAACCTCGCCGGCGCCTACCGGGACTCCGGCCGCTTGGTCGAGGCCCTGCGGCTGCACGAGCGCACCCTGGCTGACCGCGAACGTGTCCTCGGGCCCGACCACCCCGACACCCTCACCAGCCGCGGCAACCTCGCAGTGGCCTATGCCGATG
>NZ_FZOH01000001.1:31044-34348 GCF_900188205.1 Geodermatophilus saharensis
GTCCTCGGCCCCGACCACCCCGACACCCTCGCCAGCAGAGGGAACCTCGCAGTCGCATACGTCAACGCCGGCCGCATGACCGAAGCCCTACCGTTGCTCGAGCGCACCCTCACCGATCGCGAACGCGTCCTCGGGCCGGACCACCCCGACACCCGAAACACCCGGGACAACCTAGCCGCTGCCCAGCAGTGGTCTGGTGAGTAACGACTCGCGCCCGGGCCGCATCCAATGACGACCGATTGCTCCGCTAGTCGAACGCCCCCTCCTTCGCTCCGCGTCAAGGTGAACAGGTTCGAGCCAGCGCGGTCCCTAGAGCCGCCGAGCTGTAGCGCTCGCGGTCGGCGCCTTCTTGGATGGTCCGCAAGGGTCCTACGCTGCAGGCTATGGCGTGGGGGGCGGACAGCCTGCAGGTCGGCCTGCAGTTGGGCGTGGTCTCGGTGTCCGGCACCTGGAGGCCGAAGGACGAGGAGCGGCGGGCGGCCTGGGAGCTCTACGTCGAGCTGGTCACGCGGATCGCGGTAGTGCCGCTCAAGCCCAGTCAGGGGCTGCTGCGGGAGGCGCTGACCAGCTTGTACTCGCTGTTCGGCATCACCCGGGACATCTTGCGTCGTTACGGCCCGGACATCGCCCGGCCCCGGCCGGAGGGTGAGTACAGCTTCGGGGAGCTGGCGGTGCTGGTACTCAACTACGAGCTGCGGCCGCTGCTGGCGCACTGGCATCCCATGCTGGACCTGTGGGAGGCGCAGCGCCCGACCACGCAGTCCCGGGCCGGGCACGAGGACGCGTGGGAACACGCCAACCGGCTGCGCGAGGAGCTGGAGCAGGCCCGGCAGCGCCTGGTCGGCTACGCCGACCTGCTCGCCGACGCCGCCGGCGTCCCCCCGCTGAGCGGCTATCCCACGCCCTAACCCCTGCGGTCGGTGTCTGACGGGGGACACGGAATGAACGAGGAGCGTGACACCGGTGGGGTGTTCGTGTCCTGGACGCGGGCGGACACCGACCGGCACCGCGCCCTCGGCCAGCTCGTGGCGCTGCTTCGGGCGGCCGGGGTGCCGGTGTGGATCGATGACGCCGGGATCGGCCCGTTCGACTCCATTCCCGACCGGGTGCGGGAAGGGCTGGCCGCCTCGAAGGTGGTGCTGGCCTGGTACTCGCAGGCGTATCCGACGCGGCGGGCGTGCCGGGAGGAGCTGACCCTGGCGCTGCTGGCCGCCGAGCGGGCCGGGCAGGGGCCGGAGCGGGTGTTGGTGGTCAACCCCGAAGTCACTCTCGACCACGTCATCGAGTCCCGGCTGCTGGACCGCCGGTTCGCCAGTCCGAACGACCTGGCCGACCTGCCGGCGCTGGCCGCGCGGATCGCCGAGCGCGTCGCCCAACACAGCACCCCGTTCGGTGCGCTGCCGGCGTCGGGGCGGCCGCGCTGGTATGGAGGTGCGGGTTGGGAGGGGGGCTCGACCCGGTTCGTTGGCCGGCTGGGGCAGCTGTGGGCGGTGCACGACCGGCTGCACCGCACGAGCGGGCTGGTCGGCCCCGGTGCCGCGGGCCGGTCGGTGGCGGTCGTGTCGGGGTTCGGGGGGATGGGCAAGTCGCTGCTGGCCGTCGAGTACGCCCACCTGTTCGCCGACTGCTACTCCGGCGGGGTGGTGTGGCTGTCGGCGGCGGGCAACGACCCCACCGGCGCCCCGCCCACGCCCGAGCAGACCCGCGCCGCCGCCGACACCGCCTTCGCCGAGCTGGCCTCTGACTTGGACCTGGACGTCGCGCACCTGGAGCCCGACCGGGTGCGGGAGCGGGTCAAGACCGAGCTGGACCGGCGGGGTAAGGCGGTGTTGTGGATCGCCGATGACCTGCCCACCGGCCTAGATGCGGCCGGGCTGGACGCCTGGCGCTGCCCCGCGGCGGTGGTGCACGAGATCGTCACGACCCGCGACCGGTCACACAGCCGCCTGGATGCGGTCGACCTCGACGTGCTCTCCGAGCCTGACGCCCTGGCCCTGCTCACCCAGGGCCGCCCGCTGCCCGACGAGGAGCGCGAGCAGGCGCGACTACTCGCGGAAGACCTCGGCTGGCATCCGCTGGCCTGCGACGTCGCCGGCCTTTACGTCGCCGGCGCCACCACCTTTGCCGCCTACCGGGAGCTCATCAATGGCAGCCTCGCCGAGTTCGATGAGCTGGCCAACAATCTGGCCGACCAGCTGCCCGGCGACCACGCCCGCCAGATCACCGCCACCCTGGCCACCAGCCTCCGCCGGCTCGGCGACGACGCCTGGAACCTGCTCCGCCTGGCCGGCCAACTCGCTCCCACCGCCATCCCCCGCCAACTCCTCACCGACGTTCTGGCCCGGCGCACCGGCAACGGACGGGACGTTGAACGCGCAGCCACCCGCGCCTTCCACGACCGGCACCAGGACGGGCTCTACCGCTACGACTCCGACTCGCAGACGGTTCTCGTTCACGTCCTCGTCCGCGCCGCCGCCATCCTCCTCGACCCCCACACCGCCGACCAAGCCCACATGCGCATCGCAGCCACGGCCGCCCTGCTCGACATCTTCGGCGACGCGGCCGACATCCGACGGCAGTCAGCTCTGGCGGGCGTGGCGCCTCATGCCCGTCAGCTGACCACGGGAGCCGGCGCGGATTCCGTCGCCCACGCCGTCGCTCGGCTCGGACTGCTCGGATTGCTCGCGCGCTACGACTACGTGGCCGGCCGTGTGACCGTCGCGGCCGAGGAATGGCAACGCCAACTCGCCATGCTCGAGCGGAGCTACGGCCCAGACCACCCGAACTCTCTGCTAGCCCGCAACAACCTCGCTACCGCCTACGGCGACGCTGGCAGGTTGCAGCTCGCCTTGCCGATGTACGAGCGCGTACTCCCTGATGCCGAGCGCGTCTTCGGTCGCGAGCACCTTCACACCCTGGGGATTCGGAGCAACCTCGCCAGCGCCTACCACGAAGCCGGCCGGTTCGCCGAGGCTCTTCCACTGCTCGAGCGCACGCTCGCCGACCGCGAATACATTCTCGGTCCCGACCACCCCGACACCCTCACCAGCCGCGGCAACCTCGCCAAGACCCTGCAAGCCACCGGCCTATTGCCAGAGGCGTTGCCGCTGTTCGAGCGCACGCTCGCCGACCGCGAGCGACTGCTCGGCCCCGACCACCCCGACACCCTGGCCAGCCGCGGCAACCTCGCCGCCGCCTACCGGGACGCCGGCCGGCTCGCCGAGGCCCTCCCACTGCTCGAGCGCACGCTCGCCGACCGTGAACGCATCCTCGGTCCCGACCACCCCGACACCCTCACCAGCCG
>NZ_FZOH01000001.1:34358-878551 GCF_900188205.1 Geodermatophilus saharensis
GACCGTGAACGCATCCTCGGTCCCGACCACCCCGACACCCTCACCAGCCGCGGCAACCTGGCCAGGGCTCTAACCCAGTCCGGCCGTCCGGCAGATGCGCTACCGCTGTTCGAGCGCACGCTTGCCGACCGCGAGCGACTGCTCGGCCCCGACCACCCCGACACTTTGACTAGCTGCAACAACCTTGCCGCCGCCTATGCGGACGCCATGCAACTAGAGAAGGCGCTGGCGCTATTCGAACGCACTCTTGCCTCTCGTGAACAACTACTCGGGCCCGACCACCCCGACACCATCATCAGCCGCAACAACCTCGCCCATGCCTACTTCTCAGCAGGCCGACCAGACGCAGCAATGACGCTACTCAAGCGGAGTCTTGCCGCCCGGGAACGCGGCTTGAACCCGGACCATCCTGAGACCTTGAGCAGCCTCGAGAACCTCGCGATCATTCGCCGGAGCAGCCCTTCCCAGGAAAAACGCCGTCGGAGGTGGATACCGTCTTGGTGGCGCAAGCGGTGATCGTTTGCGGGGTCGGTGTACCGGGTCGAGGAACACCGCGCTGATCGCAGGGAGGGGGAGCCGGCGATGGGCGAGGACACCGATGGGTCAGGTGGGGTGTTCGTGTCGTGGACGCGGGCGGACACCGACCGGCACGGTCCGCTGGGCCACCTCGTGGATGCGCTGCGCGACCTCGGGGTGCCGGTGTGGGTCGACGACGCCGGTATCGGCCCGTTCGACTCCGTTCCCGACCGGGTGCGGGAAGGGCTGGCCGCCTCAAGGGTGGTGCTCGCCTGGTACTCGCACGCCTATCCGACCCGGCGCGCCTGCCGGGAGGAGCTGACCCTGGCGCTGCTGGCCGCTGAGCGGGCCGGGCAGGGTGCGGGGCGGGTGCTGGTGGTCAACCCCGAATCGGGCATGGGGCACGTGCTGGAGGGGCGGCTGCTGGAGCGCCGGTTCGCCGGCCCGGACGACCTGGCCGACCTGCCGGGTCTGGCCGCCCGAATCGCCGACCGCGTTCCGGCACACCCGGTCCCGTTTGGTGCGCTGCCGGCGCCGGGGCGGCCACGGTGGTACGGCGGGGCCGGCTGGGAGGGCAGCTCGATTCGGTTCGTGGGCCGGCTCGGCCAGTTGTGGGCGGTGCACGACCGGCTGCATCGCACGACCGGGCTGGCTGGCCCCGGTGCCGCGGGCCGGTCGGTGGCGGTCGTGTCGGGGTTCGGGGGGATGGGCAAGTCGTTGCTGGCCGCCGAGTACGCCCACCTGTTCGCCGACTGCTACCCCGGTGGGGTGGTGTGGCTGTCGGCGGCCGGCAACGACCCCACCGGCACCCCACCGAGCCCCGAGCAGACCCGCGCCGCCGCCGACACCCAGATCGCCGCGGTCGCCACCGCGCTGGAGATCGACGTGGCCGGGCTGGACCCGGACACCGTCCGGGAGCGGGTCAAGACCGCCCTCGACGAGCGAGGGCAGCCGGTGCTGTGGATCGCCGACGACCTGCCCACCGGCCTCGACGCCGCCGGCCTGGACGCCTGGCGCTGCCCCGCCGCGGTGGTGCACGAGATCATCACCACCCGCGACCGCGCCCACAGCAAGCTGGATCGGGTCGACCTTGACGAGCTTTCCGACGCCGATGCCCTGGCCCTGCTGACCCAGGGCCGCCCGCTGCTCAACGAAGAACTTGAGCAGGCCCGGCTGCTCGCCGAGGACCTGGGCCATCACCCGCTGGCCTGTGATGTCGCCGGCCTCTACCTCGCCGGCACCGGCACCACCTTCACCGCATACCGCCGGCGCCTGAACGCCGATCTGGGCCGCTTCGACCAGCTCGCCGCCCGGCTGGCCGACCAGCTGCCCGGCGGGCACGCCCGCCAGATCACCGCCACCCTCGCCACCAGCCTCAACGGCCTGGGTAAGGATGCCTGGACCCTGCTGCGCCTGACCGGCCAACTCGCCCCCACCGCCATCCCCCGCCGGCTTATTGCGGACGTGTTCGCCCGGCGGGGGGCCTCCAGCGACGCCGAGGACGGCGGCAAGGGCGGTGACGAGGCCGAGGACGCCGTCGACCGGGCGCTGCTCGACCCGCACCGGGACGGGCTGTTCAGCGCCGACCCGGCCACCCAGACAGTCCTGGTGCACGTCCTCGTGCGCGCGGCAGCCATTCTGCTGGACCCCCACCCCGACGACCAGGCACCCACCCGTGCCGCCGCGGTCACGGCCCTGCTCGACCAGTTCGGCGACGCAGCGGACGACGTCCGCCGACATCCGCCCCTCACCGACCTGGCCGCCCACGCCCGGCACCTCACCACCACATCCGAGCCCCTCCTGGACGTCGATGCCGTGAGGCTGCTCGCCCTGCTGGCCCGCTACGACCTCGAAGCCGGGCGCCCGGCCCTCGCCGCCCAGGAGTACGAGCGCACCCTCGTCCAGGTCGAACGGCTGCTCGGCCCCGACCACCCCGACACCCTCATCACCCGCGGCGACCTCGCCTTCGCCTACCAGGACGCCGGCCGGCTGGACCAGGCGCTGCCGCTCTACGAGCGCACGCTGGCCGACCGCGACCGGCTGCAAGGCCCCGACCACCCGCACACCCTGACCAGCCGCGGCAACCTCGCCGCCGCCTACCACGCCGCAGGCCGGCTGGACCAGGCGCTGCCTCTGTTCGAGCGCACGCTGGCCGACCACGAACGGCTCCTCGGCCCTGACCACCCCGCCACCCTCACCAGCCGCAACAACGTCGCCGCCGCCTACCACGACGCCGGTCGGACGACCGAAGCCCTGCCGCTGCACGAGCGCACCCTCACCGATGTCGAGCGGCTGCTCGGCCCCGACCACCCGCACACCCTGGGCAGCCGCCACAACCTCGCCTTCGCCTACCGGGCAGCCGGCCGACTGGACGAGGCGCTGCCTCTGTACGAGCGCACGCTGGCCGACCGCGAGCGGATACTCGGCCCCGACCACCCCGACACCGTGACCAGCCGCGGCAACCTCGCCCAGGGTTACGGGGCCGCCGGGCGGCTGACTGAGGCGCTGCCGCTCTACGAGCGCACGCTGGCCGACTTCAAGAGGTTGCTCGGCCCCGACCACCCCGCCACCCTCGCCAGCCGCGGAGCGCTCGCCTTCGCCTACCAGGACGCCGGCCGGCTGGACCAGGCGCTGCCGCTCTACGAGCGCACGCTGGCCGACCACGAACGGCTGCAAGGCCCCGACCACCCGCACACCCTGACCAGCCGCAGCAACGTCGCCGCCGCCTACCACGCCGCCGGCCGCCTGGACGAGGCACTGCCTCTGTTCGAGCGCACGCTGGCCGACCACGAACGGCTGCAAGGCCCCGACCACCCGCACACCCTGACCAGCCGCAGCAACGTCGCCGCCGCCTACCACGCCGCCGGCCGCCTGGACGAGGCGCTGCCGCTGTACGAGCGCACGCTGGCCGACCGCGAGCGGATTCTCGGCCCCGGCCACCCCGCCACCCTCACCAGCCGCGAAGCCCTCGCCGCCGCCTACCGCGCCGCCGGCCGGACGGACGAGGCCTCGGCGCTGTACGAGCGCAACCTCACTGAACCAGGCGGTGCACGGTGACGAAATGCAGAAGGACACTCTTTATCGCCTTACGGACCCGCGCATCGAGCCACAGGTCAGCCCCGGACCGGCACCGTCTGCCGGCCCAGTTGTGCCGGTGCCAGAGGGGGTTGGCTCCTGCCGTAGGGCCGAAGGCCCGGCTCTGCTAGTCGTTAGCGTCCTGTCGTGGCTTTCGCCCCGGTTTTCTTCGCCAAGCCCGACGCCGGGATGGCGGCACTGGAGATCGCCCCTCGGCTGGCCAGTTGGGAGGCGGCCGGGCATCCCGACCAGGTGGCGTTGCGGGCGTTCCTGGATTACGCGGAGGCGGTGTTCGCGCCGCAACTGGCCCAGCTGTCCGCACCGAGGGCGCTGCGTCTCGATGTCGGGCTGCCCCAGAACGTCGACCTCCTCGACGCGCACGATCTCGACAACTACGGCTTCCCGCTGGCCGCGCGGCTCACCCAGGCAACCGGCCGGTCGTTGGCCAGCGTGTGGGTCACCAAGCTGACCGGCACGACTTCCGTGGCGGCCGTGCAGGAGGCCGTGCCGCGCGCCACGCCGTCGATCGGCGCGCCGGTGCTGGAGGTGCGAACGACCGCCTCGGCCACCACCGCCGCGTACAAGCAGCAGATCCACGACCAGGTGCACGCCGCCTTGCCACCGACCGGCCCCGTCGCCCTGGAGTTGAGCTTCACCGTCGGTCCACGGCGGAACTGGCTGAACCTGTGGAAGCCGACCATCGATGCTCTGGATGCGCTGCTCGGCCAGGCGGTCCTCGGGCAGGCATGGCACCCCCGGGACGGGCGGATCGTGTGGTTGGGGCTGCACCAGCAGGTCGACGACACTCTCGGCGACGACGTCGTGGTCGCCATCGCGGCCACCGTGCCTAGCTGAGTCGCGTCGGTCAGAGCGCCGGTTGGGGTGCATGGCGCCGACCCAGGGGCGCTGGATCGTCATCCGCCACCGCACCGCCGCGGACTTCGCTCCGTCCTCGGCCGGGCCGTCCACGCCCTGCGTCAACTGCGGACCTGCCTGCCGGCGTCGTGACAGCGGGGTGCCACCGCCATCGCTTCAGTCACGATGCCAGCTAGCCGATGACTTCCACGACGCGCCAACGCAACTGCGGAGCGCGCCGCCGCGGGATGGCCGACCTACCCTGCGGTGCTGGATTGGCGACTGAGAGGACACTTGATGGGATTATTGCGATGGCTTCTCGGGTCGGGTAACAAGAAGCTGCCCGCGATAGAGGTGCCTCAGTCGTCCCAGTTGTGGACGCCGTGTGGGTTTTCCGTGGTCAACGTTGACACTCGAGATGCGGCATTTCTCAATGGGGCGGTCATGCCGCTCTACAAGACACGAATCCGAGAAATCGCTGATTCTCCGCACACGCCGTGGGTCTGCGGCGAGTGGCAGGAGGATAGTCGGACACGTTGTCTGGAATGCAACAAGGAGATAGCCCTGCCTCAGCATCATCATTGCTGTGGGGGGCACATCCATGTCACCAGCGGCGGATCCTGCTACTTCAAGCACATCCGGACTCACCTGAAGTTGGATGTTCCCGTCCAGCCGCTGTCCGAGCTTCTCGCTCATCGCCTGCTGCGGCCCGCCACGACGCCGGGTCCCGTCTACCAGGTGCTCAGGCGGTCCTGGTGTCAGCACTGCCACTACATCGGTCCCAGCCTCACGGTTGACCACTGGGATGGGGATCATGCCAACAACGATCCCGACAACCTGGTGACTCTCTGCGCGAACTGCCACATGATGAAGACACGTGCGAAGGGTGAAAATCGGCCGATAAGGCTCAGGCGCCGCGACGCCGACTACATGCCCGTCGGCTAAATCCTTGAAGTAGCGTTCATTGGAATGGAATCCTTCATGTGGCAGTCTGCCCGTCTCCAATAAGTGTGCATGTGGCCGTAGGGCCACCCAGTGGGAGTGGGACGCCTTCGGTCTGCCGGGACATGGGATCGGTGCCTGTTAGAACTGTGCATAGTGAGGTTCGTATGACGAATCCGGCGATTTTCCTGCAACTGGATGGTCGGCTTGAGCCGTTGATCGAGACCAGCTACGAGAATGAGCCGCTCCTACAGCAGTTGCTGCAGGACTTCCCCGACCTGATCGCCGGCGTCGCTACCACCGGCGAGGGTGGCCGACTGCTCCTCGTTCAGCGGGAGATGCCAGTCCCCGGCCCCTCTGGGGCGCTCGGGCTGAGCCTGGACCACCTATTCGTTGATCACGCCGGGGTCCCCGTCTTCGTCGAGGTGAAACGGGCCAGCGATACCCGGGCGCGTCGGGAGGTCGTGGCGCAGATGCTCGACTACGCCGCCAACGGCAGCACCCAGTGGACCGCCGACCGGCTGCGCGGTGCCGCCGAGACCACGGCCGAGGCCGCTGATGCTGCGGAGCTGCTACACGACCGGCTCGGCATCGACGACGATCCCGACGGCTTCTGGCGCACCGTCGAGGACAACCTTCGGCAGGGGCGCATGCGGCTGATTTTCTTGGCCGACCGCATCCACCCGGAGCTGATCAGCATCATCGAGTTCCTCAACGCGCAGATGCGCGACACCGAGGTGCTCGGTATCGAACTGCCGCAGTTCACCGGGGCCGGCGCCGGCACCGCCTACGTTCCACGGGTGGTCGGGCGCACCGCCGTCGCGGCCGCAACGAAGGGTGCCTACCGCGCCAAGTCCGGCCCGCGCTGGACCGAGGAGACCCTGCTGGCCGCCGCCGAGGCCGAGCGCAGCCCGGAGGAGGTGGCCTTCCTCCGGCGACTGATCCAGCACGTTCGCGACTACCACGGCCACTTTTACTGGGGCACCGGCACCGCCGCCGGGCTGACCGGCTACTACATCATCGCTGGTGTGGACACCCCGGTCTGGAACTTCAACCTGCTCAAGCGCGGGACGATGTACTTCCCGCTTCGCGACTTTCGAAGCAGGCACACCGAGGAGCGAACCGCGCAGTTCGCTCGCGCGATCGCCGGCCTCGACCGCGCCCGCGCCGATGTAGACCGGGTTCGGGACAAGGACTGGAAGGGTTGGGCGTCTTTGCCGTTGGCCGACGCGACAGCCGCTCAGGACGCTGTGGTGGCCGTCCTCGACCACGTGCTGGACGCTCCGCAGACTGCCGCACTGCCGTAACCCTGGTGGCGCCGGAGTGGCAAGACTAGGGCGGCGCGGCTGCCGTCGTCAGTCAGCGGCCGAGGAGGGCGAGCCCGGCCTCGTCCTCGTGCCGGACGCAGACACCGGGTCGATGCCTAGTGGGAGGACGCCACCAGGCTTCGGCGTGCCCCGCCGCGGACGTGACCTTCGCCAGGTGAGAGGTGCGCTGGCGCGACCGACTCGCGCGTTCGAGGGATTGCCCGGCGGTCTCGCTGGCTTGTCTGGAGGCGGCTGAACGGCGCGGTAACCATGCGACGCGCATCGGCGCAGGTCAGGGCAAATGGCGAGCAAGTCGGGCGACGTCGTCGCCCGAAGAGCACTATCCGCAATGATTGGTGCCGCCGCGTGGCATGTCGGCTGGTGGAGGCGGCGATGCGTACCCTCCGTATCTCAATGGTTGCGTAAGGGGTCGCAGCCGACGTCGATGGAGCGCAGACATGGCACGCGGGCACCTGTGCAGGTTGTGCGAGACCTACACCGTTCAGCCGCTGAGCACGAACCGGTCCAAGTGCTCGAAGTGCGGCACCGTCTATCCCAACGACGTACTCGGCCGCTGACGGCATCTAAGGAGGGAACGCCGGCCTTCCGTGCCCTCCCGATGAAGGCTGGATGGATGGCTTCAGCTCTCCTCCGATGTGGTTGGCCACCCCAGGCGTGACACCCGCCCGGACGCCTTACGACCGGGCCGGGCACGCTGGGGTCAGGCGCCCGCGGCCGGCTCGTCGTTGGCTTCCCACCTGAGCAGCTGCGCACGCTCGGCGTAGTAGACGTTGTCGGCCACATCGACCAATCCGGTAAGCCGTGCGGCGAGTTCCACGATGGCGCCGTGGGGCATTGTCCCGAGGGTGCTCGACGGGGAGGCGGTCAGCCGGACACTGGCCCCGACGGCGGTCTGAATGCGCAGCCAGACGTTGCGGTAGGTACCGCTGTAGCCGTCCCCGCTCTCGGCGACGATGCCCCGGACGCGCACCCGCTCCCGGCTGATCGCGGCGGTGTGCAGCCGCTTGCGACTGCGGATGAGCTCCAGGTCTCGCGCGGGCATGGTTTCTCCGTTCGTCCCCGGGATCTCCCCGGCTGTGGACGACGGTGACGAGCGGTCCGGGCGGCGCAATCAGGTCCGAGCGGAGGGCCCCGGGAGGTGGGCGACCGCTGCGCGGAGGTCCAGCACGGCGAGCGTCACGCGATCGCGCATCACCGACCAGGCCGCCGTCCAGTCGCACGGGGGACCGGCGACGCCGAGTTCGTTGAGCGCGGCGATGGCGTCGTGGGCCTGGTGGGCGTGCTGTTGCCCGGTCCGGGTTCGGCGCACGGCCTCCAGCACCTTCAGCGCGGGGCTGGTGTCTCCGGCGTCGTCCTCGTCCAGGTGGGCGGCCAGGTAGGCGCCAAGCCGTTGCAGGGGATGGCCGCCGCCGGCGCCCGGTACTCCCGGGACGTCCCAGTTCTTGATCAGGTCCATCAGAGCGCTGCACCGGCCGCGGAACTCGTCCTCGTTGCCCGCCTCGAAGGCCAGGCTGGTGGCGCCGGCCAGATCACTGACCTCCCGCTGCAGGCGCTTGCCCGTGTGCAGCTGCCAGGTGACGTCGAGGTAGCCGAGCGCGGTGGCGAGGCTCACGGGGCTGGATAGAACTCGCGGCGGCAGAGCCGTCAGCGCCGGCGTGAGGTACGTCCGCACGGTGGCCAGGTACTGGTCGACGCTCCCGATCCCGGCGTAGATGCGGATGTCGGGGTCCAGTTCCATGCGCCAGTTGCCGCCCTGGTCGAGACCGCGTGATCCGACGCCCTGCAGCGGTTCGTCGGTCACGACCTCATACAGGCGATTGACCTCGTCGAGCGGAGTCCGGATGCGCTCGGCCAGGGTGTTGCTGATCAGCGTGAGCGGCGTCGAACTGAGGGGGTGAAGCTCAGTGTCGCGCTCGACTTCGGCCGCGGTGCGCAGTAGATCGAGGAAGAGGTTGACCCTGGCGTTGCACCGGGGGAGGCGATGTTGGCGGGCGAGCCCGGAGACGGTCAGCCGCACCCGGCTTTCCGGGCTGGGCGGCGTCGCCCACCACTCGTAGGCCACGTCCGCGTAGCTGAGGGTGTTGTGCCGTCGGGTGCCGATGGTCGGGAACGAGGCGAGCGTCTCAAGCGGGTCCAAGCCCATTCGGCGCAGCTGGTGATTGACCCACCGGTAGGTCGGCCACGCGTCACGCTCCACCCAGACCGAGATCAGAGCGTCAGCGAGCGTCTGTTGTGCATCAGTCCAGGGGTCCCCGAAGGCCCGCAGCTCGGTCATACCGCTCCCTCTTCACGCCGGGCCGGAGGTGTCTGCATTCTCAGACACCCGCTCAGGGGCCCGTCGTTCGGGTGGCCTCGTGGGCTCGGCCCGGTGGCCCTCCGTCGGCTGCGGCCGTTCCCGGGGGTGTGCCCTGGTAGGTCGGGAAGGCGCTGTCGAGGAAGCTGCGTATGGCGGCGGGCTCCGGGTTAGGTTCCCAGCCGACACGGCGTAGATCGCGGAGCGCTTGCCGGAGGCTGGCGCGGCCGAGAAGTGCGAAACCGGCGTCGTCGCCGTGGCGGAGGCAGACGCGGTCGGCGGCCTGGAAGGTGATGCTGCTGGCCGTCAGGTCGGGCAGTTGGCCAAGTCCGGCGTGTCTCAGCAGCCTGGTGAGGGATCCGTCCGCGGAGGCGCTGGCGTCCTCGCTGCCCGGAGCCTTCTTGCCGTTGTAGGTGAGCGGACGGGGGGCCAGTCCGGCGGTGATGCGTTGTTCGGCGTGTCGGGCGAGGATGGGTTGCTGCCAGTCGTCGAGCGGCAGGCGGCGGCGGTCGCGGTCGCGGTAGCCGGGGGCCCAGAACCATTCGGGCTTGGCCGGATCACTCAAATCGTCGAGCATGACCGCGGTGGTTTCGCCGGGGGTCGCGCCGGCTTCGGCGAGCACGTAGCGGGCGGCGGCGAGCAGATCCCGGTGCTTGCCGGTCTGCGTCAGGTGGTGCACGAGCAGGCGCAGCAGAAGCCGCTCGTCGTCCTCGAGCGGGCGGCCCCGGGACAGCCATGTGCGCCGCCCGAGGCGTGGTACACGCTTGGGTTGGAGCGCGTCCCGGGGGGATCGGCCGTGCAGCAACGCGTGTGTGGCCAGCAGCGCGCCGGCCAGGTTGCGGTAGGCGTGCAGGCGGTGCGCCACGTCCTCGTCGTGCTCGGCGTTCAGGCTGGTGGCGCCGGACAGGGCCAGCAGCACGTCGGTCAGGTGTTCGGCCAACGCGTGCGGCGCACGCAGGCCGCGCCGGGCTGCCTCCTCGGTGAGCCTGTGAAGCGGCTGGAGGAAGGAGGGCAGGTCCTCCTCGGCAAGGAGTGAGTGCTCCACCCAGTACCGGCCGGCGCGATCGGCCAGTTCCCGCAGCCGTGCCGGCCCCTCGGCATCATTCCCCGGCGAGCCGGCCGTGGTCACCGGGTCCCCAGGCCCGCTGCGACGGGCGGGGATGCCACGGGTGCCATGCGTAGGGATGGCGCTGCCAGGTGCGGGCATTGGTGACCCGGCCGAAGCTGAAGTGGTCCAGCAACTGCAGATTCGGGTGGAGGTGCGAGGCGCGGCCGTAGTGGGCCATTCCGCTCTTGGTGACGTTGTTCTCGGTTTCCGAGGTGCTCCGGCGACCGTGTGTGGGCTGGAACTGGGCGATGGCGCGGGGTAATGGCCGTATGTGGGCGATCAGGCTGCGGTCGGTGAGTTCATCCTCCGGCGTAGGGCCGGTGTCGGCCGGCGCCCAGAGCTTCTCGAGCACCCAGTCCCCGCAGTCGCAAGGAATGCGCCACTGCGTGCGCCGAGCCCATGCGCCGGTGCGTGTGCGCTCGCGAGTGGAATGCAGCGTCTCGCACAGGTCACCCTTGTTGCCATTCTCGTCTTCGAGAAAGAGCGCTTCGTCGTCGAGAATAAGCCGCTCTTGGTGGAGAATGTGGTGGCCCACCTGATGCGGCTCGGTGAATCGGCGCCAGGCGCTGTCGATCACGTCGTAGCCGCCGGTGGTCTTGTAGATGCTCATGCCCGGGGGCAGATGCCCGGCCGCCAGTTTCTCGCCGGCGAAGTGGGCCACCGCAAGGTCCAGCGCGCGCCCGGTTAGCGTCCGACGTCGGGTCAAGGCGGCCTCGGCTTGTGCCTTGCGGATCAGCCAGCGCAGGGTGGAGTCCTCCCTGTCCCTCAGCGCGCGAGCGATGGCCTTGTTGACCACCTCGATGCCGTAGAGGGCCATCAGATGCGCCAAGATCCAGCCGGAGACGGCACGGTCGTAGACGAGCGTGTGCAGGCCGTCGCCGGCCTCGGCGGCGAGGATCTCCACCATCGGCACGACGCACAGCGATTCGCCGCCCAGTGTCATGTCGAGGGCGAGCACGATGCATCCATTCTCGGTCCAGGTGTAGAGGGTGACGAAGTTGATCCCTGGGTCGCGTTTGCCGTCCGCGCCCCGGTGGCGCTGGGTGTTCTGCACGCGGACGCGGCGGGGATCACGGGCGCGGCTTCCCACCGGAACCTGGGCTCCGGTGATGGGATCCTCAACCCAGGCAATGTTGCTGTACGGCAGGAAGATGGTTCCGTCACCGAACGCGAGATGCGCGGGGTCGGGATGGGCCCAGTCGGGTACGGCCCCGGGCCGCAGGTTGCCGTGCCGGCGGCTGTGGCGGACCTCAACATGGACGAAACCGCTTCAGCATCTCGGCGAGGGCGTCTTCGTCCGCGGCCAGGCGCGTGGCTACTTCGGCGATCTGGTCGGGCCGCGGGGCCGTGCGGGGTACCCGGCGCCCGGTGATCGTGGTGTAGGCGTTGCGGCCCGCGCGGTTGAGGTCGTCGTCGTGCTCGAGCAGCAGCGGCACCCCGGCGTCGGATTGCACGATCCGCCCGGCCTGCCACCAGGCGAACAGGTAGTCGGTGGGGTACTCCCACGACGGTCCGCCGCGGCCGGTCTTGCGGCAGACCCAGTCGAGGATGTCCTTGTCCTCGTAGCAGCCCGGGTAGGCCATGAGGTCGGCGATCAGCTCGCGGGCCACAGGCTTCGCCGACGGTTGTCCGAGCGGTCGGGTTTCCGGTGCGTAGGGCATGGCTTCTCCTTGCCGTGCGCGGCGACGTGGCCGCGGCCGGCGGTGGTAGTGGGACCCGATTCGGGAGACGGCTGAGGCGCCTATGCCCGGGTCGGTGGCGATGAGGGGTGGCCGTCGCGCGCCGTCGTGGCCGCCGACGGCCCCGGGACGTCGTCTGCGAGCATCTGGGCGTAGGCGCGCGCGTCCGGGGTGAGCTGGTACCGCCCCGGGCGCGCGCTGTGTGTCCCGCCGAGATCGGTGAGCCGCTTCAGGACCTTGCGCACGCTCTCCCGGTTCGCTGGTTCACCGAGGTCGTCGAGCTCGTCGGCCAGCTCGGCGGGGCTGAACACGCGGGGTGGTCCGTCCGTCCGCGACGTGGCCAGCAGGTGCTGCCACACCCGGCGTTGGCTGGGACCCACCAGCCTGTCGGCGATGTCCGCGACTGACGTCGGTGGCAGCGTGGCCCGGGGAAGAGGCGGTGTCCGCGTCCGGCGGCGACCGAGGAACCCTCCGGTCGCGCCGAGGCCCAGGACCTTGCGCATTGAATCGGTCACCACCGGTGGCAGGAGTGCCTCGATCTCCGCAGGTGCAACGCCTTCAAGCACGAGAAGGTTGGCCAGGCCTGCGACCTTTCGGCGTAAGACGCGCACCGCCTCCTCCCGTACGCCGAGCTCGTCGGCGCTCACCTGCAGCCAGTCCTTGACTAGGGAGACCTGGACCGGGCTGTCGTCCGGGCTCACCGCCGGCACCGCCACCGACGTCGCGGACACTCGGGTGCGGGCACATGCCAGCGCGGCGGACACCGCAGCTGGCCAAGCCGCTGTCGACTTGCTCGCTGCGCGATCGTTCCCGGCCTAGCCGGGGACGGTGAATCAGCGGGATGGAGAATCTGAGTTGAGGACATGCCGAAATGACCCTTCCCCGCGCGGAGCGCGTGAGGGCCCAGGCGTCGGCCTCAGTCGCTAGACTGGCGCCGCACCGAGGGGCTCGAGTGGTCTGGTCGGTGTAGGTCGCCGGTCGAGCTGCCATCTCGGCCGGCGGCGTCATGTGGTCAGGTGGCTATACGCATCGCCTCCCGATCGGGTGCCGTTTCCACGTCGCCGTGGCCGTTGCCAGCAACAGCAAGGCCGTGCTCGTCGGCGGCCAGAAGCTCCCAAGTGTTGGCTGTCGGCGAGAAGCGGTGGCCGACGTGGGCGGCCCATCCCCTCTCTGTCATGCGTCTGAGTGTCGTGCCGACCGTGTCGTCCCGGCTCTTCTTCCGTTTGCCCGTCAGACTGCCCGGCGGGTCGTTGTAGAGCAGGGGCACCAGATCCTGGATTCGCCACGACCGCTGCGGCTCCCTGCACATGATCCTCGCGATCCGGACCGGCTTGGGCTCGTCGGCTGCTGGTGTTGCCGCGGTGGGCGGTCGCGCGTCCGCGCTGTCGGGCGTGGTTGACGGCGGGGCAAGGTCTGAAGTCAGCGACTCCCTACCTGGCCCGCCGTCAGGTCCTGTTGACGGCTTGTCGCTGTCGGTGTGCCCGACGATGCGTACGGCGTCCACGTGCAGGGGGGAGTCGTTGGACTGGGCGAAATCGACGAACAGAGCGATCGCGTGGCGGCCGTCCTCGACCCGCGCATGCTCGGCCTCCAGGTCGGCCAGCTGTCGGGCTACCTTGTCGGCCTCTGCGGACAGCCGAGCCTTCTCAGCCTCGTAGTAGGCCTTCTCCTTCGCGTAGAAGGCCTCGACTTGCGGTACCAGATCCTTCGCGACCACGTCGCGCATGCGGGGAGGGTAGACCTGCCCCGGTCGTATGTCAGCGGACGTCAGCGTCCTGTTCGCCGCTGCCAGCGCCAATGCTGCGGTCGTCATCTGCGGTCAACCTCAGCGTCAGCGGGCCGCGCACACCACGGCGCTGGGCGCGGTTCCGCAGTGCTGGGAGGCGAGTCGGGTGGGCACGTCAAGATGTCCCTGCCGGAATGCACCCCAGCTGGATCGTGCCAGCCGGCGTCTCACGGCCCAGCGCAACAGGTGGAGTACGGGCCTCGGCGTCAGCTCCGGCCGTCGGTGAAGCCGTGGGTGCGAGGACGCCCCGGCCGTCGCGGACTCGGGCGGCTCGTCGTGCGGGGCAGCGCGTCCAGGTGGTGCAGCAACGCACTCATGACGGTCTCACCCATCCATCGCTCCCCGAGTAGGCAACGGCTCCACACCGAGGACGAGACCCCGAACGCGGCGGCGTCCCGAGTGCCCGACCGCGGCGGCCGGCGCGCCCGCCAGGCAAGGGCGAGGGCGTGCTGGCCCTGCGCGATCTTCGCCGACACCACATCGCCGCCGTCCGGGATGTGGAAGCGCGCCATCGGGTTTTCGCCGAAGTCGCTCGGGTCGACCGCATAGTCACGCGGCAGCAGTTGGCGGCGCCGGTCGGCGTGGTTGCCTCCAGGTCGGTTCATGGCCCGGGCGGTGCCGGACCCACCGCGGCCGGCAGTCGGCTGCGGAGGGCGTCACTCGAACGGCGGACTTACGCCCGGGCTTGCCCGGCGATGGCCGGGCAATGGGGCCGGTTCCTGCTTGCTCCGGTGCGGCCTGGCTGCGCAGATCGGCCGCGGCGCCGCTGATCCGCAGCGGCCGGAGGAGAGGACAAGCGCATGACGGACACCCCGCCGAGCGGCGGAGCGACCGAGGAGCCGGGCGCGGCCGAGCAGCCGACGGGACCGGGCGACGCCGGCTCCGAGGCGCGCGTCGAGGAGCAGGCCCCGACCGCGGCCGACGCCGACCGCGTGGCCGACGAGCCCGCGCCGACGGCGCCGGCGGCCCCCGAGCCACCGCCCGCGGGCGCGGGCGAGCGCGGGCAGCGGCGCATCACCCGGGAGACCCACAACACCACGACCCGCTCGCAGAGCCAGACGACCACCCACGAGACCAGCACCACGGTGGAGGACATCGCCGTGGCGCCGCCGGTGTACGCCGCACCGGTGGGTGAGCACCCGCGGCCGGTCGGCTGATGAACGCGTCGGCGGCGGTCAGCGCGCCCGCCCCCTGGTGGCGGGCGTACCCGGAGATCTGGCGCGCCGAGATCGAGGCGCTGACCGTCGCCGGCGCCTCCTGGGGCGAGGAGCCCCCGGGGGCACCGGACGGCGGTCCCACACCGGCCGTGGACGCGCCCGAGCCGCTGACCCTGCGGCTGCGGTGGCCGCACCCCGCCCCCCAGCCCGGCGACCCCGCCGCGCTCACGCTGCTGGCCACCTTCGCCGCCCACCACCCGTGGTTCCCCCCGAGGGTGCGGCTCCCCGAGCCGCTGGCCGGCCTGCGGCGGCACCGCAACCCGGTCGACGGCGGCCTGTGCCTGCTGGCCAGCGACGACGACTGGCGGCCCGGCACCACGCTGGCGCAGCTGCTGAGCGAGCAGCTGCCGCGGCTGCTGGCGGCCGGCCGCGACCCGGGTACCGACGCGGCGACGCTCGCTTTGGAGGCGGGCGCGGAGGCGGCCTGGACGCGGGTGCGGCTGGCCTGGGGCGGGCTGCTGGTCGACTCAGCCTGCGCCCCGCCGGCCGAGGTGCCCGGTGGCTGGGCCGATCTGGTCCGGATCAGCGGAACCGTCGCTCCGGTCTCGGCGCTCGTCACCCTCCTGGACCCCGAGCACCGTGTGTTGTGGGAGAGCCGCGCGTTCGGGCTACGGCAGGCCGCCCGCGTCCGCTGGGCGCGCCTGCCCGGCCTGCCGCCGGAGGCCGCCGACACCGGCGAGCTGTGGCGCCGCGCCACCGAGCGGCTGGTCGGCCTCGGCGCCGAGCAGACGCGCTGCGACGAGCCGAACGCCGTAGTCGTCTTGGTGCCCAGCGAGGGCGCGGGGCGGCGTTCCTGCGAGGAGTGGCTGCTGCTCACCCGCGGCGTGCTGCGCGGGGAGGGGCCGAAGGCCGCGGTGGCGCCGGCCGAGCCGGAGGACCTGGACGGTTCCGACCAGCCGGACGGGCCGGGGCAGCAGGCGCCGGCCGGCGAGCAGCTGGCCCTTTTCGGCGACGCCGACCTGCCCCAGCCGCCCACGGACACCGGGCCGGCCGATCCCGTCGCCGACGCGCTGCGGGTCCGGGTGCGCCGCGGCTACCCCGCCGGCCGGGACGACCTCACCGCCCGCCTGCCCGGCGCGCCCGGCCACCTCGCCGGGACCACGGTCAGCGTGGTCGGCGTCGGCGCGCTCGGCGGCCCGCTCGCGCTCGAGCTGGCCCGCGCCGGCGTCGGGCGGCTGCACCTGGTCGACGGGGATCTGCACGACCCGGCCACCGGGGCTCGCCAGCTGCTGACCATCCGCGACGCCGGCAGCCCGAAGGCGCTGGCGCTCGCACTGCGGATCCTGGACACCAACCCCCATGTGCAGCTCACCGTCGGGCTGCGTCCCCTGGGCGGCGACGACGGCACCGAGCTGGCCGGGCTCGCCGCCAGCGACCTGGTCATCGACGGCACCGCCAACCAGGCCGCGACCCGGTTCCTCGCCGCCCACCTCCGAGTCTCCGGCACGCCCCTGGTGATCGCCGCGGCGACCGCCGGCGGCTGGGGCGGCACCATAACCACGCTGCCCTCATCCGGCGGCGGCTGCTGGGAGTGCCTGCAGTGGCACCGGGCCGACCGCACGGTGCCCTGGCCGCCGGCCCGCCCAGACGGGGCGCTCACCCCGGTCGGGTGCTCGCACCCGACCTACGTCGGCGGCTGGTTCGACCTCGGCGCGATCGCGCTGCAGGCCACCCGCACCGCGCTGGCGGTGCTCGCCGCCGGCCCGGCGGACACGCCGCCGGCGGCGCGCTTCGGCGACGTGCAGGTCCTGACGCAGTACCGGCGCGGCCGCCCGGTCCACCCGCGCTGGCAGACCCGGCCGCTGGCCGTCCATCCCGCCTGCCCGCTGCACCCGCCGCCCGCCGACCGGCCGGCGGCGGCAGGACACGCGAGCCCCGGCGCGGGCGCCGATGCCTGACCCGAGCGCCCGCCGATGGCCGCCCCGGCGCTGCGGACCCGCACTCGCAGCGGGCACCACCTCCCTGCCGGACACGCACGCCTGCACCGCCCGCCGGCGACAGCGACGCCCGCCGCGCGCCGGGAAGGCCGGTAGATGCCCCGCCGCGTGACCCAGCCCAGCCGCAGTACGCCACCCCGCTCGGCCCCGCTGAGCCTCGACGTCGCCCTGACCGCGGTGCTGGCCTCCTGGCACTCCGAGGGCCTGCACAGCGAACAGACCGTCGCCCGGGTGGGGGAGACCGCGGCCCGCTTCACCGCCCGGCTGCAGGCCAGCGGGGTGGCCACCTTCGCCGACGTGACCCCGGCCGACGCCGCCGGCTTCATCGACGCCCGCACCCGCGCCGGCGCGTCGCCGGAACTGGCCACCCGGCACGCCCGCCGCACCGCCGTGCGCATGCTGTACCGGACGCTGCGCGCCCTGGGGCAGCCCGTCGGCGACCCCACCCTGGACCTGCGGCTGCCCCCACGGGGACTGCTCGCTGCGCGCCCGCTGACCGACGACGAGGTCATGCTCTGCCGCGCCACCGCCCAGCTGGGCTGGCCGACCGCGGCGCGGCTGCGGGCGGTGGTCTGGGCGCTCGGTGAGAGCGGCGCGGTCACCAGCGAGATCACCACGCTCACCGTTGCCGACCTCGACGACCCGGCCGCGCCGACCACCGTGCGGCTGCCCGGCACCGCCCGGCACGATCCCCGCTCCGGGGACCTCAGCCCGTGGGGCGCGCGCCTGCTGGCCCGGCACGCCGCGGACCTGACCAGCCGCGGTGCCACGCCGGCCACCCCGTTGGCCTACGCCGGCGCCGCACCGCGCGGCGGGGCGAAGGCGCAGGCCGCCGCCTGCAACGCCATCCGCACCGTGCTGGACCGGGCCGGCTTCGGCGACGACGCCGACGTGCGCCCGGCCAGCCTGCGCAACTGGGCCGGCCGCCGGCTCTACGACGCCGGCGCTCCGCTGGAGCAGGTGGCCCGCGCGCTGGGGCACCGGTCGCTGGACGCCTGCGCCGAGGACATCGCGCTGACCTGGCGGGAGGACACCCGGTGAGCCGGCTGCGGGCGCTGCCCGCGCCGCGCCGGCTGTCGACCGCCGAGCAGATCGAGGCGGTGTTCGCCCACCCCGCGCTGTACGAGCTCGCCCAGGTCATTCCGCGTCCGCCGGTGGGCCGCCCTCCGGCCAACCCCGCCTACGTGGTGCTCGCCTACGGCGTGCTGGCCCGGCTGTTCCGCTCCGGCATCCGGGTGCAGGCCGAACTAGCCCACCCCACGACCTGGCGGCTGGTGCACGACACCGTCGCCCGCGCCGCCGCCCGGCTGCCCGAGAGCCTGGTGCCGCGGCTGCCCGGCGATCGGCCGGCCACGTTCGAGGCCTTCCGCAACGCCCGCGACCGCTATCTCACCGCCCCCGACCTCGCCGCCGAGCTGCGCCAACGGTTCATCACCGGCGCCGTGCGGCAGGCCCACGACCTCGGGCTGCTGGACCCCAACGGGCCCGGCTCTCTGTCCCACCCGGACCGCTCCCGCACCATCTACGGCGACGGCACCGTCGTGCGCCCGCTGTACCGGCCACCGGCCGCCCGGCGGAAGACCGACCCGAGGACGGGCGAGACCCGCGTGGTCTACCTGGATGCTGCCGGTGACCCGATCGACGCCCCGACCCGCCGCTTCGACCCCGATGTCGCCGAGTACCACGGCCACACCGGCAGCGTCACCGGGCAGAACTTCGTCGCCCTCTACGTCCGCGGTGATGCGCCGCAGCAGCGGGTCGTGCTCGCCGTCGACCGCGTGCCCCGGCCCGGTCAGGAAGCCGACACCGCGGTCGAGCTGATCAAGCAGGTGCACGCCGTGGCCGGCGGCGGGATCCAGGCCGTCGCCTACGACGGGGCGTTCCAGGGCCCGCAGATCGAAGAGATCATGACCCGCACCGGCCTGATCGTGATCAACAAGGTCGCCGCGGCGCCGCAGAGCAGCGAACAGAAGCAGCGCAGCGGCGGCGCGAAGGTTCCCCGCTGGTTCCCGCTCGGGGTGTGGGAGCACGACACCGACGCCGGCGCCTGCGGGCACACGCTGGCCGCGGTGAACGGTGCGGTCAGCGAGATCGGCCTGGACGAGGCCGGCGAGCCGGTGGTGCTGGTGCGGCTGGACCGCCTCCAGGTCAAGCGCTCCCGTCGGGCGACCGGCCTCTACCACTTCAACGTCGCCTACCGGGTGCCCTGCCCGGCCGGTGCGTTCACCGCATGGATCACTCCGCACGGCGAGGCCGGCGACGCCGACCACCGCCGCGCCGGCCATGTCCGCGTCGTCGCCGAAGGCGAGCCCGAGTTCACCAAGCTCTACGGGCTCAGGAACGACGCCGAGAGCTGGAACTCGATGTTCAAGCGGAGCCTGCTGGTCGATCGGGCGATGTCACTCGGCGGAGCGCGGCAACTGGTCGACGTGCTCTGCTTCGCCCTGCTGCACAACGCCACGACGGCTCACCAGGCGACGCTGTCGAGGAAGAACCGCCCGGGCCTGACGCGGACCGCCTACTGACCGAGCTGACCGCCGCCCTCGGGCTGGCCTGTTTGCCGAGGGTCGACCGGCGGCCCGGCGGACCGGGCTCCGGCGGCCGCCCGGTTCTCGTGCCCGGCGGCCGCTCCGCGGTTCCTCCCGGGGCTGGCCGGAGGCTCGGACTCACCGATCCGGCCGGCTGGCGCCTGTCGTGCTGGTCAGTTTCGAAGCCAGGTCCACAGGGCGACGTCCAGCACCCGCAGCGGCACCGAGTCGCAGCGCACTCCGTGAGCCGTCCGCACCTGCTCGGCAAGCTCGTCGATCCGGTCGACGAGCTCGCGATCCCTCATCAGACAGGCGAACACCTGCCAGTCCACCCGGCGGTCACCCAGGCGGCGGCGAGACGTGCCGAACAGCCCCAGCCCCTTGCAGACGACGTTGTCCCGCACCGGGAACAGCCGCGGCCGCTTACGCGCACACAGCTTGGCCGCGGTCACCCACGGGTTCGACTCCGACGCCCAGGGGTCTCGACAGGCCGCCTGGATGGGCTGCGACAGCGCCTCCATCGCGAGGAACGTGGTCCAGTCTGCGGTCGCGAGGTCGGCGGTCGGCTCGAGGCGCGCCAGGGCCGCCTTGATGTCCGCGCGGGTGTCCTCATCGTCGAGCAGACGGCGGGTAGTCAACGCGTTGACCGGAGCGTTCAGCACGGTCAGCGCGTGCAGGTCCGCCGCGGTCACCGTCGTGGGCGCGACGGGGGACAGCTCGAGGAAGGTGGTGCCCGCGCCTCGCCCGGCGGGGTCGTAGTGCGCGGCCAGCCGCTGGGTGGCCGGCCGGGCGGAGTCGTCGCTGAGCGCCGCCCGGGCGATCCGGAGCGCCTCCTCAATCTCGTCGCCGTAGGGGCGGGGCCAGTCGTCGGGAACGTCTGGAGGCGGCTCGCAGGTCACGGAGGCGGACGGTAGCGCCCCGAGTTGGAGGACTTGTGCAAGCGCGCGACATCGCGGAGCCGGCCCGCGCCGCACGCCCGAGGTGGAAGATGATGCCCACCGCGCCGGCGGCGATCGACTCGCCCGCGGGGTGGGTGGCGGCGCACCGCCCGCCGGACGCACCTGATCACCGCGGACACCGGTGCGGCCGGAGACGATCCTGGCCCTGAAGACGGGTCCGGGATGGGCCCACCCGAGCCGCGACCAGTGGGGCTCCGGGCCGCCCGCGCGGCGAACGGTGCAGCCGTGCATCTACGCCGGCGCGATCGTCGAGCCTGACTGCAAGCCGTCATCACTGGTGACGACCACGCAGCTGCCCGCGGTGGTCATCTGGCCGACCTGATCGCGCCACCGCGCCACCGCCTCCGCCAGCGCGCCGACGGGCAGGCGCAGGAGCTCGCGCATCCGCTTGCTCGTGGCCTGCCACACCCACCCGCTCTGACCGTCGGGAATGATCTCGACCCGGTGCACCCCGCCACCGGTCGACTCCGGATACCGGATCTCCGCCCACCACAGCGGCGGACTCGTCAGCCGGGCACGCGGATGCTCGGCGTCGATGTCGGGCAATCGGTCGTTCCGGGGCGCGGCCTGGGCCCAGGCCAGCAGCGCGGCGGCGTCGATCGGCTCCTTGCCACGCCGCCCGACCAGCCGCACCATCCGCACCGCGTCCGCGCCGTCGGGAACGGCGCCCGATTGCACCCCGCTGTCGACGAGGTCGACCGCTGCGCCGGCGATCTGCATCCCGGCCGCCAGCACCGCCAGCTCGCCAGCATCGTGCACCCGCTCGGCCAGCAGCAGCACACCGCCGTCGGTGAGCGCGGCGACCGACGGGGCGAGCAGCGCGGCGACCGCCTCCGCTGCTTGGCTCGACCAGCCGGCCCGTACCGCAGCCGGCGCATCGACCGCGTCGCCGATGATGTCCCGCGGCCACAGCCCCCGCTGATTGGCCAGCACGCGGGTGATCACGACCTGGTCCACCGTGCCGCCGAGGGCGGCGGTGTCCAGGTCGCTCAGACCGCCGCGGGATGGCCGCACCCGGTCGGCCACGCCCAGCCGGTGCGCGAGCGCAGAGGTCACCGCGGCGGCAGCCGGATGCGGCTCCACCGCGACGACCTCCATCTCCGGCCGCAGCGCCGCGTAGCCGCAGGCGAGCAGCCCGGCGCCGGCTCCGATGTCCAGCAGCCGCTGCGCGGGCGGCGCGTGCTCGGCCCACCACGGCAGCCAGGCGTGCACGAAGCGGGCATCCTCGGCGTCGCGGTAGCCGAGCAGCGCCCGCTCCGGGGTCGCCCACAGCGCCGCGCATCTCTGCTCCACGAACGCCGCCACCTGGCGTTCGTAGGCGTCCAGCTCCTCCGGGGAGGCGTCCTCCGGCGGCTTGTGCACCCCGTGCATTGCCGCGCGGAGCGCGCGCGCCAGTTCCGGATCGGCGGCCACCTGGCTGTGCCACTGGTCGGCGGTCGGCGGTCGGCGAGGTACGCCGGCGGTCTCCAACCATCGGGTGGCCTGCCGCATCGGCGACATCGGGGCCGACGCTGCGGCGGCATTCGGCGGCCGCCGTCGAATCTGCTGGCCCCGCTTCTTGCTCATGTGGCACTGCCCCCGTCCCGTGCGGCGGCCAGTATGTCCGCCGACCGTAGTGAAACGGCTACAGCGCGTAGAGACGCGGTGTTTCGGGCCCGGAAGATCCGTGCGGGGGATCACGACACCCAACCGAGGGACGCCGCGGCAGCTCGACGGTCCTTGACGGCGGGCGGAGACCGCTGGACCGTTCTTCCGAGACCGGGGAGGTCGCCATGAGGGGTTGACCGCGGCGGGCGGTACGCAGTTGCCCGATGGCCCATCCGGTCACGGTCAACGAACCGAGCCGCTCCTGGCCCGGGTATGCCGACCGCTCGCCGTTCACAGGGTGTAGCGCGGGCCGTCCGTCACGACCTCTGCTGCGTCGCGCCGCGGCGGGGTCGGTCACCGATTGAGGGCCGGCGGGGTCTCCGATGAGCCTGCGCCGTTCCACCGACCGCAAGACCGCCAACCTGGTCTCCCCCAACGGCAAGACTCCCAAGATCGCCAACAGTTTCGGGCTTCCCGCCGGCCGCGCGTACAGCTGCCCCGGCGCGACCGCGACCTGCCAGCGCGTCTGCTACGCGGGCAGGCTTGAGCATGGCAAGGGGGTGCGTGAGTTCGTCGCCCGCAACCTCGACCAGCTCATCGAGCAGGACCGAGCAGGCATGGCCGAACTGCTGGCCGAGATGCTCACCGACTTCCGGACCGACTGCGAGCGCGCCCGCAGCAAGGGTGCGACCGTGCCGCTCGCCTTCCGCATCCACTGGGACGGGGACTTTTTCTCTCTGCCCTATGCGCAGGCCTGGGCCGACGTCATCGGCGCCAACCCCGACATCCGGTTCTGGGTCTACACGCGCAGCTTCGACCCCGCGACCCTCGATGTCCTGCCCGCGCTGGGCGGCCTGCCGAACCTCACCGTGTATCTGTCGGTCGACCCGGACAACATCGCGGCCGCCGAACAGGCCAGGCGACGCCATCCCTGGGTCGGCTGGGCCTATCTGGCCGAGACGTTCACCGCCGGCCGGGAGGTTCTGGCCGACCAACCGGGCAAGCGGTATCCGTGTCCGGAGAACGGTGGCCGCATCCCTCTGATTTCGGGCAAGGGCTCCGCCTGCATCCGCTGCGGAATCTGCCCCAGCGGGCGCGGGGACGTCATTTTCTCGATCAGCAAGAGATGAGCGTGATCTGCGGCCGAGCCCCGTCCTCGCGCCGGTGTGAGGGGCCACACCTGGCGCCGGGCAAGCCGCCAGGCCGTCCACCGTTGGCAGTCCCGACGACACCCCGGCCGGACTAGGGGAAACGGCCGGTCCTGTACCAAGTGACAGTCGGTGTGTTCTGATGCACGGACTGTCATAGCAAGGAGTTCAACGGGGATGACGGGGGACGACGCCCTCAGCGGCGCCGCCGGTGGCTTGCTGCAGGTACTTCGCCCGGGTGCGGTGCTGCGCGGCCTGGCCGGCCCGGAGCCGGTCACCATCGTGGCCGTCGATCGGCTCACCGACGACGCGGCGAACGTGGCCTACCGCACCGAGTCCGGCGCGCTCGCCGAGCGGATGGTCTTCGCCGACCAGCTGCCCGGGCTGAGCCCGGTGCAGGCGGGTGCGGCGTTCTCCTTCGCCGGCGACCCCGCCTCGTTCAAGCTCGCCGCCGAGGCCCGCCGGATGCGCTTGGCCTACCTGTTCGACCCGCAGGCGGCGTTGGGCACCTCGGACGTGGACCCGCTGCCGCACCAGCTGCGCGCCGTCTACGAGGAGATGCTGCCGCGGCACCCGCTGCGCTACGTCCTCGCCGACGACCCGGGCGCCGGCAAGACCATCATGGCCGGGCTGCTGGTCAAGGAGCTGCTGATCCGCGGCGACGCCCAGAACGTCATGGTCGTGGCTCCCGGCTCGCTGGTCGACCAGTGGGGCGACGAGATGCGGGACAAGTTCGGCCTGGACTTCACCCAGCTGACTAAGGACCAGATCGAGCAGGGCGGCAACCCGTTCGCCCGCGGCGGCCTGTGGCTGGCCCGCTTGGACGTCCTGGCCCGCAACAACGACGCGATCCTGGACAAGGCCTGCGAGGTCGACTGGGACCTGGTCATCTTCGACGAGGCGCACAAGCTGTCCGCCACCGTCTTCGGCGGCGAGGTCAAGAAGACCAAGCGTTACCAGCTGGGCGAGCGGCTGGGTGCGGCCCGCAACACCCTGCTGATGACGGCGACGCCGCACTCGGGCAAGGAGGAGCAGTTCCAGCTGTTCCTGGCGCTGCTCGACGCCGACCGGTTCGAGGGCGTCGTGCGCGAGGGAACCCGCCGCGTCGACGTCTCCGACCTGATGCGCCGGCTGGTGAAGGAGGAGCTGCTCCGCTTCGACGGCACGAGGCTGTTTCCCGAGCGCCGCTCCTACACCGTCCAGTACCCGCTGTCGGACGCTGAGGCGGCGCTCTACGCCGCGGTCACCGACTACGTGCGCGACCAGATGAACCTGGCCGACCGTCTGCAGGACCAGGACAACCGCCGTCGCGTCGCCGTCGGGTTCGCCCTCACCACCCTGCAGCGCCGGCTGGCCTCCAGCCCGGCCGCGATTCACCGCTCGCTGGAGCGCCGCCTACACCGGCTGCAGAGCGAACTCCGCGAGGCTCGCCTGGGCCTCGCGACCAGGCCCGTGAACCTCGAGGTCGACGCCGATAACGTCGACGAGCTCACCGACGAGGAGCGCGAGGCGCTGGAGGACACCGCCGTCTCCACCGCCACCGCGGCCGCCTCGATCCCGGAGCTGGAGACCGAGATCGCCGCGCTGAGGCTGCTGGAGGAGCAGGCCCGGGCGATCCGCAACTCCGGCTCCTACTCCAAGTGGAACCGGCTGCGCGAGACCCTCGACGACGCCGCGCCGATGCGGGATGACTCCGGCGCCCGCCGCAAGGTCATCATCTTCACCGAGCACAAGGACACCCTCGACGACCTCACCGCGCGGCTGCGCAACCACCTCGGCCGCGACGACGCGGTGGTGACCATTCACGGCGGCACCCGCCGCGAGGACCGCAGGAAGGCCCAGGAGACCTTCCGCACCGGCGCCAGCTGCGTGTTCCTGGTCGCCACCGACGCCGCCGGCGAAGGCGTCAACCTGCAGAACGCCCACCTGCTGATCAACTACGACCTGCCGTGGAACCCCAACCGCATCGAGCAGCGGTTCGGCCGGGTGCACCGCATCGGCCAGCACGAGGTCTGCCACATGTGGTCCCTCGTGGCGAAGGACACCCGCGAGGGCGACGTCTACGCCCGGCTGCTGGAGAAGCTCGAGCAGCAGCGCAGCGCCCTGGGCGGGCGCGTCTACGACGTGCTCGGCCAGGTCTTCGAGGGCACCTCCCTGCGGGACCTGATGATCCAGGCCGTCCGGGACGGCGACGCCCCCGAGACCCGGGCGCGGCTGTTCGAGGTCGTCGACGCGCACGTCGGCGACGGCATCCGGGACCTCCTCGCCGCCGACCAGCTCGTGCCCACCGCGCTCACCGGCAGCGACATCGAGCAGGTGCGCCGGGAGATGGACCGCGCGGAGGCGGCCCGGCTGCAGCCGCACCACGTCGAGGCCTTCTTCGCCAACGCCTTCGCCGACCTCGGCGGCAGCCTGCGCGTTCGCGAGCAGCACCGCTACGAGATCCGGTCGGTGCCCGCGGCGATCAAGGACCAGGACCGGATCATCGGCCGGGGCACGCCGGTCGTCGGCGCCTACTCCCGCGTCGCCTTCGACCGCGCCCACGTGCGGGTTGAGGGCCATGCCGCGGACGCGACCCTCATGCACCCGGGGCACCCGCTGATGGCCGCGGTGCTCTCGCTGATCGGCGACCGGCACGGCGACACGCTTCGCCACGGCGCTGTGCTGGTCGAACGGCACGACGCGGCCGTGGACCCGTACGTCGTCTGCCTGCTCGAGCACGAGGTCACCGACGGCCGCGCCGACGCGACAGGTCAGCTGCAGGTCATCTCCCGGCGCGTTCAGTACGTCCGGCTCGACCCCGACGGGACCGTCAGCCCGATCACCCAGACGCCGATCCCGAACCTCGACCCGCCCACCGATGAGGAGCGCGACGCCGCCCAAGACGTCCTCAAGCAGCCGTGGTGCCAGGCCAGCGACCTGGACCGGCGCATGGTCGCCTACGCCTCGGCAACCGTCGCCCGGGCACACGTGGAGGCAGTCACCGCTGTCACCCAGGAGCGGGTCGACAAGACCAAGCGCCTGGTGCGCGAGCGTCTTCAGCGCGAGATCAACTACTGGGACCGCCGCGCCGGCGAAATCCGCGAGAACGAGCGCGCCGGCAAGCGCAGCCGCCTTCCCGCCGATCAGGCCCAAGCGCGCGCCGAAGAGCTCGCACGCCGCCTGGATCGGCGCATCCGCGAGCTCGACCTCGAGGGCGCCGTCGCGGCGACCCCGCCGCGGGTGACCGGTGCGGCCCTCGTCATCCCGCAGGGCTGGATCGACTCCCTCACCGACCCGGAAGGCGCACGAGCGCGAGCCCGGGAAACCCAGCGAATCGAGCGGATCGCCGTCGACGTGGTGCTTGCCATCGAGGCCGCACTCGGCCACCGAACCGTCGAGATGGCGCACAACAACCCCGGCTACGACATCGAGTCCGACACCCCGGATGGCCTCGATTTCATTGAGGTCAAGGGCCGCGTCGAGGGTGAGAACACGTTCGTCCTCACCCGACAGGAGGCAGTGACCGCGCTCAACAAGCGCCGGCACAGCGTCCTCGCCCTAGTTCGCGTTCACGCGGACGACACCACCACGGTCAGGTACGTGCGAGAGCCGATCACCGAACCGATCCAGCCGTGGCAAACCGCCGTGGAAGCCGACTGGAACTACTTCTGGAACCGCGGAACGGAGATGGCCCCGCAGTGAGCAAGACCTGCGAGCGTCGGAAACTCATCGAAGTCGCCCTGCCGTTGGATGAAATCAATGCGGCGTGCAAGGCGGACAAGGGGCGGGCGCACGGGACGATCAAGAACCTGCATAAGTGGTTTGCGCCAATGCCCCTGCCGGCATGGCGTGCACTGCTTTTTGCTGCTTTGGTTGATGACCCGGAAGACGATGAGAGGCGCGCCTATCTGCTCGACGTAATCAAGCGCCTGGTGGCGAATGGGGCCGATGTTCCGGATAGGGATGCGGTCGACGAAGCGCGAGAGATTATCGCCACTCAGTTTCCTTCCGGCGCCCCACTTGTGATGGATCCATTCTGCGGTGGGGGATCCACGCTCGTCGAAGGCCAGCGCCTGGGTCTGTCGACGTATGGCACTGATCTGAACCCGGTGCCCGCACTGGTCAGCCGTACCTTGACAGAACTGCTGCCCCCAGTTTACGGACGGCAACCTCTGCACCCCGCCTCTATGGATTCACACGACCGGGTAGGGCGCGGCGGCACCGTCGCCAGGAGCGAGATGGCGCTCGTGCCGTCAGTGGTCAACAGCAAGCGCTATGCAGGATTCGACGGTGTTGTGTGCGATGTTATGCACTATGCGGAGCGCATTCGCGATGACGCGTGGGAACTCCTGAAGGAACACTATCCACAAGCCGCGGACGAACAGATCGTTGCATGGCTTTGGGCGCGGACCGCGACCTGTCCTAATCCGGCGTGCAAGACTGAGACCATTCTTACGACATCCTGGTGGTTGTCGAAGAAGAACAACGACCTGGCGTGGATTCAGCCGCGCGTCCAAGACGGCGTGGTGCACCTTGATGTCGTGACAGGCCAGCGAGCCGGCGAGGCGCCCGCGGCGCCGAAGTCGCCGAGAGGTGCCACTTTCCAGTGCCTCGCGTGCTCAAGTCCTATCGGCGAGGAAGATCTGAACAAGCAGGTCGCGGATGGAGGACTCGGCCTCCGAATGACCGCCGTTGTGATCGAGAAGAGTGGGCGTCGGACGTATCGGGCGGCGACACCTCAAGACGTGGATGCGATCGCCGGCATCGACCTGCGCGACTTCGATTCTCCGGTCAATGTCCCAGCGGCTGATGGTGGCTCGCGAAATCGGTTCGGGCTGGATACGCAGGCGGACCTCTACACGCAACGACAGTTGCTTTCACTGGCGACGCTCAGCAACCTTGTCGCGGTCGCGCATGACCGAGTGCTGCTGGATGGTGGCACGCAGGCTTGGGCGGATGCCGTGACGACCGTGCTCGGGCTAGGTGTTGGTCGCCTTGCTCAGTTCGCGTCGTCGCAGGCTCGTTGGACCGTGAGAGACAACGTCTCATCCTTCGAAGGGGCCTTTCCTAGAAACGATCTCCCCATGACCTGGGATTTTTATGAGATCAACGTGTTCGGGGACGCAGGTCCTAGCTGGATTCAGACTTTCGTGTCGACAACCCGTTCTCTGAAGAATGTCGTCCCAGATGGTGATGGTCGGGTTGTCCTGGCGGATGCTCGGACGGTCATTGCGCCGCAGCCCGCACTCGTGGCAACGGATCCTCCCTACTTTGATGCAATCGGGTACGCCGACCTGTCGGACTATTTTTATGTGTGGCATCGCAGGGCGCTTCGAAAGGTCCATCCCGACCTCTACGCAACTATTGCAGCCCCCAAAGTCGGCGAACTGACCGCTATGCCGGCGCACCACGGAAACAGCAGGTCGGCGGCGCAGTCCTACTTCATTGAAGGTTTTACTGAGACTTTCAAGAACCTTCAAGAATCACTGGCAAACGAACTGCCGATGATCGTCGTCTACGCTTCGAGGGAACAGAAGGGAGGGGCCGACGAGGAGACTCGTTGGTCCTCCATCCTTACAGCAATGGTGCAGGCGGATCTGGAGATCACAGGCACCTGGCCAATCCTCGGTACGACCGATCGACGCATGGTGGGGCAGGGGGCGAACGCAGTCGCGACATACGTTGCGATGGTCTGTCGCCCGCGTTCGAATGCGGCCGGTACTTGTTCGCTGGCTGATTTCAACCGAGCACTACGTCGAGAACTTAGGCCCGCGGTACACGACTTCCAGGCTGCTGGCATCTTGCCTGTCGATCTTGCGCAGGCGGCGATGGGGCCCGGTATGCAGGTCTACTCCCGCTATCGTGAGGTACTGGATCAATCCGGTAAGCGGGTATCGGTCAAGCAAGCGCTTGGCCTAATCAACGCCGCGCTTGGGGAAGTCCTAGACGAGCAAGAGGGGGAACTTGACCCCTTTTCACGCTTCGCCGTGGCCTGGTGGGAGCGGTATGGCTGGGAGGCGGCGCCCTTCGGTCAAGCGGATCAGCTAGCGCGTCCGCAAGGAATCTCCGTTGACGATGTCGTTCGAGCAGGGGTAGCTGCGTACCCACGCCCAGGGTTTGTGGGTGCTGAGGGAGCTGAGTCCCTTGATCGGGAGTGGAAGCCCTCCAGTGACAGGCGGCCCACTGCTTGGGAGGCGGTCCATCACCTCGCCGATCGGCTCATCAATGGTGGCGGGGCGCTAGAGGCCGGACGGCTCATGAGTGAGCTAGGGACTTTGCGTGACCCGGCTCAAGCGCTCGTTTATCGGCTCCATTCGATCGCGGCGAAGAAGGGCTGGACGAAGGACCAAGAGCGGTACAACGCGCTGATCGGGAGCTGGTCGGACCTGCTCGCGGTCGCGGCGACGGAGAAGGACGGACTCTTCTGATGGCTGGGCTCTCGAATAAGGAGCGTGTCGGGCGGGTGCTCGACACCGTCGCGGCGGGACTTGGGCCGTGGATGATTGACCTGCTCACGCGGAAGTACGGAGAGACCTGGCAGGCCCAGGTCCGCGCCGCCGCCGGCGCAACACCGCGGGAGTTCGGCGACAACATCGACGACCCGTCCTACTTGTTCTGGGTTCTTGACAAGCAGTGGAACAGCCTGTTTCGCAACCACGCCTCCCACGAGGAACGGCGGTGTGTATCCGCGCTGTGGGACGCCCGCAACATGTGGGCGCACAAGGGCGCGGCCCGGTTCTCCGACGAGCAGACTGAGCGCGTCCTCTCCGACGGGGAGCACCTGCTCCGGCGCGTGGGTGCGGTTGCTCGGGCCGACGAGGTGGACGAGCTACGGCGTGAACTGCGACGCATCCGATTTGAGAAGGACCAGCAGCAGTACCAGGCGGCCGCCGAGCGCCAGCTGAGCGTCCGACTCAACACTGGAGGGTTGCCGGCCTGGCGCGACGTCGTCGAACCGCACGACGACGTCGCGCACGGCACCTTTCAGCTGGCCCAGTTCGCCGCGGACCTGCGGCAGGTCGCGGCCGGTATCGCTCGCCCTGAGTACGGCGACCCGGTGCAGTTCTTCGAGCGGACCTACATCACCCGTGGCCTGCGGTACCTACTGTCGCAGACGCTGCAGCGCCTCAACGGCGTCGGCGGTGAACCGGTCATCGACCTGATGACCACCTTCGGTGGCGGCAAGACGCACTCCGAGATCGCCGTGTACCACCTCGCCGGTGGCACGCCCGCGGAGTCGCTCCTGGGCATCGCTGAGATGTGCCAGCAGGCCGGCGTTGCCGGCATCCCGGCGGGGGTCAATCGCGCAGTCATCGTCGGCAACGACTTCTCTGTGCTTGGCACAGAGAAGTCCGACGGCACCGTCGTGAACACCATGTGGGGCGAGCTGGCCTGGCAGCTCGGCGGCAACAAGGCCTTCGCGGCCGTCGCCCGCTACGACAGCAACGGCGTTCCCCCGCCGACCACCGAGCTCGCCGATCTGCTCGCCGCCTATGCGCCGTGCGTCATCCTCATCGACGAGTGGGTCGCCTACCTGCGGCAGCTGTACTCCCGTGGTACCGAGCAGCCCTATCCGGCCGGCACCTTCGACGCGCACCAAACATTCGCGCAGTCACTCACCGAGGCGGTCAAGGCCGTCGACACCGCTCTGCTCGTTGTGTCCCTGCCCGCCTCGGACTCGGTGCGGGACATGGGCGACGGGCTCCTCGACAACACGCACGAGATTGGCGGCACCCCGGGTCTGGAGGCGCTGCGGTCTCTACGCTCGGTCATCCACCGGGTGGAGACCCCCTGGCAGCCGGCAACGGTCCAGGAGTCCTACGAGATTGTCCGCCGGCGCATCTTCAAGCCCCTCGTCGGCGACGGCGCCCGTGGCCGCGACCTGGTGGTGGCCAAGTTCGAGGACCACTACCGCAGGCATGGGGGCACCGTGCCAAGCGAGGTGCTGCAGCCGCAGTACCGCGACGTGATGAAGGCGGCCTACCCGATCCACCCGGAGCTGTTCGCCCGGCTCTACCAGGACTGGTCAACGCTGGAGCGCTTCCAGCGCACCCGCGGTGTCTTGCGCCTGATGGCCACTGTGGTCCACGCCCTGTGGGTGCGTGGTGACCAGTCGCCACTGATCATGCCTGCGTCCATCCCGCTGGAGGACACGAAGGTCTTCGAGGAGATCACCAGCCACCTCGACGACCCGTGGAAGCCGATCGTGGACGCCGACATCGCCGGCTTCGGATCTACCGCGGACGTGATCGACCGCGAGATCCCGCTGCTGGGCAAGACGATGGCCGCCAAGCGCGTCGCCCGGGTGGTGTTCCTCGGCACCGCCCCGAACGTCAGCAAGAGCGCCCGCAACGGCGACAACACCCCAATCCACGGCATCGAACAGAAGCGCGTCGTGCTGGGCGCGACCTATCCGAGCGACAACCCGGCGCACGTCGTCGACGCGCTGCGCCAGCTCGGTGATCGCGGCAAGTACATGAACCGCGACCACGACCGGTACTGGCTGTCCCTGCAGCAGACCGTCTCGCGGATGGTGCAGGAGCTCGCCGACGGTTACGACGTGACCGAGGTCCAGGCCGAGCTCATCGCCACGCTGCGCGAGGAGAACGACCGGGGCGTGTTTGCCCGCGTGCACCGGTTCCCCGAGGGCACCGCCGACGTCGACGATGAGCCGACGGCTGCGCTCGTCATCTTCGGTCTGGACCGCCCGCACACTAGGAAGGCGAACTCGGTGGCGGCCGATGCCGCCCGGGAGTTCCTGGCCCGGCGCGGCGGCCAGCCCCGCATGCACAAGAACGCGCTCGTGTTCCTCGCCCCGGACGTGGACCGGATCGATGCGCTGGACTCGAACCTGCGCCGCAAGATGGCGTGGGAGTCGGTGAAAAGGCGGGTCCGCGAGCTCAACCTCGACCAGCACAACATCAGCGTGGTTGAGAGCCGGCTCACGCAGGCCGTGCAGGCCGTGGCCGACACGATCCGCGAGACCTATAAGTGGATCATCGTGCCGTACCAGGATCTCGGCGCCAGCGACATCCAGCTGGAGCCGATCATCATGAACGGCACCGGCACGCTCGTCGAGCGGGTCACCAAGAAGGCGCAGTCCACCGAGTTCGTCCTGAACAGCTTCGCGCCGTCGCTGCTTCGCCAGCAGATCGACCGGCTCAAGCTATGGAAGAACGAGCCTCACATCCAGGTCGACACCCTCAGCGGGTACTTCACCCAGTACCTGTACATGCCGCGGGTCCGCGACCATGAAGTGATCCGCACCGCCGTCCGGCACATGGGCGAGGTGCTCCTGCCGGAGATGGACGGGTTGGCCTACGCCGACGGCTTTGAAGACGGGCGCTACCGCGGCCTGACGGTCGCCGAGCCGCCGAGCACCGTGAGCGGAACCGGACTCATCGTCGACCCCGCCGCGGCGCAGGCACAGATCGCCGAGGAACAGGTGGCCGTGCGTGCGGACGTCGCCTTTCCCGACGGGGTGGTGGTCGACGTCGACCAGCACGGGGCGGGCAGCCGGTCCACTGGTGGGCAAGCGCGTCCGGAAACCCCGGGGGTGGGCGCCTCCGTTGGCGGGCAGGGCGGTGTGTCTGTCGCGAAGGCCACGCGGTTTCACGCCACGAAGGCGCTCGATCCCAGCCGACCGGTCCGTGACGTGAGCGTCATCAGCGACGAGATCCTCACGCCGCTGTCGACCGCAAGCGCGCATGTCCGCATCACCATCGACATCGAGAGCGCCGATCTCGACAAGCTCAGCCCCGACCAGATCGCCGCGCTCAAGGAAAACCTGACCACCCTGGGCTTCGCGGACTGGAACGTCGAGTAGCTGACGAGGCGGCATGTCGAGGGGGCGGCCTGGGCGCGGAAGCCTGAGCCGCCCCCTTCGACATGCGACGGGTTGCGAGCTGGTGCCGTCCCGGACCGGGGGCGGCGCCGAGCTGCCGTAGGCTCGCGGCGTAGTGGGATCCGGCGCCTGACCACGGCGATAACCCCGAGGGAAACCCCGAGGACAACACCGATTGAAGGACTGATCCCCCCCGGGCCTCTAGCTCAACTGGCAGAGCAGCGGACTTTTAATCCGCGGGTTGTGGGTTCGATCCCCACGGGGCCCACCGTGCTGACCAGCGGGTTCTCCCGTCTGGTCCGTCTGCGGGGCATCGCCGGCGGCAGCAGTGGTCGCAGTGTGGTCGCCGGCTGCCGCGGCGGTGGTCGCGAAGGCCTGCTCGAGTGCGGCCGCCATGGCGTCCGACGCGGTGCGCGCGGTGTCCTCGGACAGGTGGCCGTAGGTGTCGACCGTGATGCCGATCGAGGAGTGCCGCAGCATCTTCGACACGATCGCCATCGGGACGCCGGCGGCGAGCATCAGCGACGCCGCGCCGTGGCGGAGGTCATGCAACCGGACCTGGCGCAGGCCCGCGGCCTTAGTCAGGGCGACGAAGCGACGGGTGACGTACTCCGGCCGCAGCGGGGCGCCGTTCTCCCGGGCGAACACCAGGTCGTGCGCCTCGTAGGCGTCGCCCCAGCCCTGCCGATCGAGGTCTTGGCCGAGTCGGACCTGCAGCAGCGCCTGGACGGCGCGCTCGGTCAGCGGCACGGTCGCCTCCGACGACCGGGTCTTGGGCGTCGAGAACTGCAGGCGGCCGCCGATGTCGACCACGGTCTGCCGGATCCGTGCGGTGCGGTTGGTGAGGTCCAGGTCGGACCACCGCAGGCCCAGCGCCTCACCGCGACGGAGACCGCAGGCGGCGATGACCTCGAACAGCGGGCCGAGGCGGTCGGTCTCGGCGTGCCGGAGAAACGCAGCGAGCTCGGCCGCGGACCACGGGCGCACCTCGGGCCGGGCACCGTTCGGCGGGGTGACGTTGCTCGCGACGTTGAACGGCAGCCGTCGGGTCCTCACGCCGTAGCTGAGCGCGGACCGGAGCGTCGCGTGGATCCGCCGGACGGTGACCGGCCCGCGGCCGTCCGCAGCGTCGACGAGCAGCTGCTCGACGTGCTCGGCGCGCAACTTCTCGATCGGGATGTGGCCGATGGCCGGGACTATGACGCGCTCGACGTGCGCTCGGTAGGAGCGGAGCGTTGTCGGTTTGGCCTCGCCGGCCTTCACCTGCAGCCAGCGGGCCAGGAAGGTCGCGACGGTCTCACGGTCGTCCACGCGCACGCCCTGGGCTGTGCGGTTGGCGATGTCGGCCAGTGCCCGGTTCGCCGCGGCCTTGGTCGGGAAGCCCCCGCGGCGCATGGTGCTGCGCTTGCCGGCGGTGGTCGGCATGTCCACGGCGAAGTACCAGGTGCCGTGCTTCCCGTCGGTGGCCAGCCGGGGGCACGTCTGCCCCAGCTGTTTGCCGGCTCTGTCGCGGCAGGAGCAGCGGCGGTAGACGCGGCCGCGGCGGTCGCCGTTCACCGGTCGCCTCGGGCGTAGTTGCGAACCAGCTCCTGGCTGAAGGGCTCGTGGTCCAGTTGTTGGTTGGGGAGCCGCAGGAGTCCGCGCGACCGGGCTTCCTTGAGCCAGCGGTGCGCGGTCGACTTCGGCACGTCGTTCGCCTCGGCCAGGTCGTGGGCCGGTCGGTTGCTGATCGTGGCCTGGGCCAGGTAGGCGTCGGCGACGCGGGCGTAGAACTCGTCGGGCTTCCGTCGGTCCTCTGGCACCTCGAGCTTGAGCTCGGGTGCGGGCATCGTCGGCGGAGAGGCTGGGGGGAGCGTCCACGCGGTCCGCGGTGAGAAGCCGTGCGTCTCGATCGTGTTCGCCGGCATCAGGAGCGGTCGAAGCTGGTCGCGGACGGAGTCGCGGTTGATCGCGGCCACCATGCGGCCGAAGGGCAGAGTGCGCAGCAGGGGGCTGTTCCAGCTGGTCCTGTCCCGGTGGGTGGCCAGGTGGAGCTCATAGATCTGCAGCGGAGACGTCGGCTCGACGTCGACGGGTCCGAAGCGGAGCTGGACCGCGAAGCCGGAGCGGTGCGTCGCGGGGGAGTGATAGGCCGCCCAGCCGGACGGGCCCTGAGGGTCGAACGTCAGGGCCTCTGAGCCGTCGAGACTGAGGGTCACCACGATCGGTGCCGGCTCGAGATCGCGGGTGTTCACGAGGCCGACCGTAGAACTGCCGTCCCACCCCGTCAACAACGGCAGAGATAGACGTCTACGTGTGCCGTTGTTGACGGATGGCATGGGTGTAACTACCGTCGGCAGCATTACGTCTACCGCTGCCGCCGTAGACGGTGAGGACCTGGTGAGCCGAGTCCGCGCCGCGCAGCTCCCTCCCGTAGCCGTGCGACGGAGCATCCGTCGCCGCGCCAACGCCTCCCTGCGCGACATGGGTCTCACGCTCGGGGTCAGCCCCATGACGGTCCTGCGCTGGGAGCACGGCACATCAGAGCCCCGGCTCGAGAACGCCATCGCCTACCGGCGACTGCTCGACGCCCTGCATGAGGCGACGAGATGAGCACCATGACCCGCGCCCAGCTCGCCGCGCTGCCGGCGACGGTTGACATCCCCACCGCGGCCCGGGCGTTGAGCATCGGCCGGACGCTCGCCTACCAGCTGGCCAGTTTCCCGTGCGTGTGCTGCGCCTCGGCGCCCGCTACCGCGTGGTCACCGGCGGCCCGGACGGGCTCCTGGCCGCCCTTGGCGTGACCCCGGGGGCTGACATTGAGCCCCCGATGGCTGCGGCGCCCATGCTGCGGCCGATCGCCGGCCCCTGACAGGAGGCGCTGGGGTCGCCACAACCCCAGCCGCCCCCGATCACCAACCCCCGACGACCCCGGGAGCCAAGCCCATGATGTCACCACCGACGAGGACCAACCTCGCCGAGCGCCTGCCCGACCGGAGACCCCGAGACGCTGGCTGTCCGACGCTGCGCATCGAGCTGGACCGGCACACCGCTCGGCTGCGCGGTCGCCGTGTCCTGCCGCTGTTGGACGAAGCCGGTGTCACCACTCGCATGTACGACCGCGGGCACGGGTGCTGGACGGTGCCGCTGACCGTCATCAGCGACGTGATCGGCGCCGCGGAGTTCCGGCAGGGGCGGTCTGTCACGGTCGTGGAGGCGGCCTCATGACCGCGCCGACGACTGACGCCGCCCGCGCCCTGCTCGGCGCTGCACTCCTGAGCGGCGTCCCGCAGGTGCTCGACCTCCTCCAGGACGGCGACCTCGCCGACGAGCGGCTGCGCGTGGTTGCCGGCGTCATCCGGGGGATGGGCGCCTCGGGCATCCCGGTCGACGCGGTCACGGTGCTCGCTCACGCCCGCGGCACCGGCACGGTCACCCGCCCGGCCGCGGTGCAGGGGTTGGCGGTGCTGCTGGCCGAGCTGATCGGCGAGTGCCCGAACCCGGCATCCGCACGCTGGTACGCGGCCGCCGTGCTCGAGGATGCGCTGCGCCGCCGCACGGCCGAGGCCGGCGAGCGGCTGACCCAGGCCGCCGAGGTGGAGAGCCTGGAGTCCCTCCTGAAACTGGTGGACCGTGAGTACCGCGCCGTGCGTGAACTCGCCGATCGCCGCACCGCCGCCGGCGAGGACCGACTCCGACTCCGGGCGGTGGGCGCGTGAACCAGGATCACGCCTTCGCCGAGATCGGCGACGGTTCGCCGGACGTGACGCCGTCGGCGGCGGAGAAGAAGTCCGTCGCCACGATGCTGGTGGAGATCGGCGAGGAGCTGTACGAGTTCGGCTTCAGCGACGCCGGAGAGACCTTCGGCGTGCCCCGCACCGGGCCGAAGGTGATCCGGATGCTGCGCGGCGGGAAGACGTCGCTGCGCCGGCAGCTGGCCCGCGAGTACTTCATCCGCACCGGCAAGGCCGCCCCGCAGCAGGCCCTGACCGACGCCCTGCTCGTGATCGAGGGCAAGGCCCAGGACGGCGACGAGCAGCCCATGGCGCTGCGCGTGGCAGGCCACGACGGCGCGCTGTGGCTGGACCTGGGCGACGCGACCGGACGGGCGGTGCGGATCACCGGCGACGGCTGGCAGGTGTGCGAGCAGGCGCCGATGCTGTTCAGGCGCACCGCGCTGAACGCCGAGCTGCCCGAGCCGGTGGCAGGTGGGGACCTGGCCGAGCTGTGGAACCTGCTCAACGTCGCCGAGGAAGACCAGCCCCTGCTGCTGGCCGCACTGGTCGCCGTCCTCGTCCCGGACATCCCGCACCCGGTGCTCGGGCTGTTCGGCGAGCAGGGCACCGGCAAGAGCACCGCGGCCAGGGTGCTCACCATGCTGCTCGACCCCTCCCCGGTGCCGCTGCGCAAGCCGCCGCGGGATGCCGACTCCTGGGTGACCGCGGCGGCCGGGTCCTGGGTGGTCGGCATGGACAACCTGTCGGAGATCCCCGACTGGCTGTCCGACTCCATGTGCCGGGCCGTCACCGGCGACGGCGACGTGCGCCGCCGGCTCTACACCGACGGCGACCTCGCCGTCTTCGCCTTCCGCCGCTGCCTGATCATCAACGGCATCGACCTCGGCGCCGTCCGCGGCGACCTGACCGAGCGGCTGCTGCCGATCCACCTGCGCACGATCGACGCCCGCCAGCGCCGCGAGGAACACGAGCTGTGGCCGGCCTGGCAGCAGACCCATCCCCGGCTGCTCGGCGCGCTCCTCGACCTTGCCGCGGGTGTGCTCGCCGCCCGGCCCTCCGTCCGTCTGGACAGCAAGCCCCGGATGGCCGACTTCGCCCGCATCCTCGCCGCCGTCGACTCCGTGCTCGGCACCAGCGGCCTCCAGAGCTACCTCGCCAAGCAAGGCCAGACCGCCGTCGACACCCTGACCGGCGACCGGTTCATCACCGCCATCGCCGCCATCTTCAGCGCCAGCACATTCCACGGCACGGCCGCCGAACTGCTCGCGCAGGTCCCCTGGACTGCCGAGAGCCGCCCGCCGAAGGGCTGGCCGACCGCCGCCCGCCAGGTCACCACCGTGCTCAGGAAGCAGGCGCCCACCATGCGCAAGGCCGGGTGGAGGATCGACGACGACCGGGGAGCCAACCACGACAAGGTGATTCGCTGGACGATCACTCCACCCGGTCCTGAGATGACCGGGAAAGCTGACCCGCAGCGCCCGCAACCCCCGCACCCCGACGCTGAACAGTACGAACACGACCAGGCCCGTGCGGGCCTCGCGGGGCACGCGGGGACCGCCGACGACGATCGGGATCTGACCCCCGCACCAGACCCGCACCCGGCAGGCGGCATCTCCGCAGGTCTGCTCGCCGCTGCGGGTCTCGCGGGTGTCGCGGGGATCGGTTCCGGGCGATCTCAGGGAGCTGAGAAGCGGACCGCACCCTGCGGCCACCCGGTCGAGGCGATCACCTCGGACACCGGCCGGTGCGGCATCTGCATCAGCGAGCGCCTCGCCGCTCGACGGACCGCCGTCTGCCGCACCTGCCAGCAACCCATCTACCCGGCCGCTGGCGACGTCCATCCCGGCTGCGAGATGGAGCAATCGGCATGACCACCACCATGGGACCCGATCGGCAGGCCGCAGGGCCCTCCGGCCTGCCCGATCGATGAACCCCGCGGACGAATTTCATGTGCTCACCGGGTGCTCACGTCAGGTGTCCCCGCTGCTCAGGGCCACGACAGGGGATCTGTAATCCCTGGCTCCACCTGTCACGGAAAGCCTGACCACTGACCGCCAGCCCATCTCGACTCCGCGCCCGCGCGAAAGGACCTGTCGCGAAAGTCCCACAACTACTCTTCGCCGCGGCTGGGCCAAGCAGCCAGCGGTCGCGAGTAGAACCCGAGGACACGCGGGAGCCTGGGGCGGGAGCTGCGCCTTTGTAGTCCCTCAGCAGCTCCCGGCCTGAGCGCACAAGGGATGCCGCGGTGTTGATGGTGCGGCGCTGACGTATCACGCCGGACTGCCCGGGCGCCGTGTAGCCGTCGTAACGAGGGTTGCTCAACTTGATGGAAGCTCGCGACACGGCGACCACCTGGGGCAAGGGCCCGTGACCGGGTGTCCTACCGTCAGGCCGCGGGTCGTCGGTCCGTTGCTATAGGACGCGGTCGTGATGCGGATGTACCCACTCCCGGGTTTCCGTTGCCCGACAGCGGAGGGCGGCTCAGGCAACGGAGGGATCATGACCTGGTACGACGCGTTCCTGACGGAGCTCGAGCCGATCACCTGGCGTCCCAAGCCTGGCGATGGACTTCCAGCGAGCATTGAGGCCGGTCAAGTCTTTGTGCAGGCGACGCAGTACGGACTGGAAGTAGCTGTGGCGTCCGCCGGGTCCAGGCCGACCAGCGCCGACATGCGCAAGACGTGGAAGGCGCGGCAGGCCAACCGCCCGTCGCCGGTCCTGCTCGCCGTCGGTTACCCCGGCCGGGGCGGCACTCTGGTGGCAGTCTGCGGCCCGGTCGGCGACGAGCCGCCGGTCACGCACGATCTGGAGCCCTCGCGTGTCGAGCGGCTCGCGGCGGCGGCGCTGGCCGAACCGTCGAGGCACGCGGCGGCCCGATGCCTGCTGCGCCTGCTCCCCGAGGTCGAGTCGGACCTCCCGGGCATCATCAACTCCGGCTTGCTGGCGACGCAGGAGATACGCGGCGGTGTGCCCCAGCGCAGCGACTGGTCTGCCGCGACGACGACCGGTCGCGCCTCGCTTAAGCGCCGGGGGAGGGACCTCATCAAGGCCCTCGGCTTCGCCGTCGACCAGCTGGGCGCGAACACCTCCGTACTGACCGCCGGCCGGGACCGTAGGGCCATCGCCGTCTTCCTCGACGAGGGGGAGACGTTCGAGGTTCCGGTGCCCCGGTTCGACGGCGTCTCACCGGTCGCGCACGCCCTGGCCGTCGCCGACCGCGAGCACCTGTCGTGGGTGGTGATGACGCGCGCGTCGGAAATCCGGCTGTACGCCGCCCGGCCGGACACCGGCGTCGGGCGTAAGGGCCGGACCGAGACCTTCGTCGAGGTGAACCTCGCGCTTCTGCCCGACGACCGGGCCGGCTACCTGCACTTGCTGTTCTCTGCGGATGCGCTCGCCCCGGCCGGGACGCTCGAGCAGATCCTGGCCTCATCTGCGGACTTCGCCGCGGACCTCGCCTACCGTCTACGGGACCGCGTCTACCGCGAGGCGGTTCCGGTCCTCGCCCGCGCCGTCGCGCAGCGGCTCGACCCGGACCCGGACGAGGAGACGCTCGCGCAGGCTTACGACCAGACCCTCAACATCCTGTTCCGGCTGCTGTTCGTCGCCTACGGCGAGGACAAGGGGCTTTTGCCCTACAACAGCAACAACCGCTACCGCGACCACAGCCTCAAGCGGCTCGCGCGCCTGGTGTCGGACGACATCAACGACGGCAGGCTGGTCTACGACGCACGGCAGACCGATTTGTGGGATGACGTGGTGCAGATCTGGGAGGCCATCCACCGCGGCAATAGAGGCTGGGGCGTGCCGGCCTACAACGGCGGGCTGTTCTCCTCTGCGCCCGAGGTCAACGCCGCCGGCGCGGCGCTGGCCAAGTTGCGGCTCGACAACTCGGAGTTCGGTCCGGCCCTCACTGCGTTGCTCGTCGACACCGGTGACGCCGACGTCGTCGGTCCCGTCGACTTCCGCAGCCTGTCGGTGCGCGAGTTCGGGACGATCTACGAGGGCCTCCTTGAATCAGCCTTGTCGGTCGCGCCGGCCGACCTCGCAGTGGATGCGAAGGGCAACTACGTTCCCGCGAGAGCGCACGAGCACGTCGAGGTCCCGGCTGGAGCCGTGTACCTGCACAACCAGTCCGGGGCGCGCAAGGCGACGGGGAGCTACTTCACCAAGCCGTTCGCCGTCGAGCACCTGCTGGACCACGCGCTCGAACCGGCGCTCGACGAGCACCTCGCCCGGATCACGCAGCACCTAGACGCCGGCGATGAAGCCGCCGCCGCGAGCGCGTTCTTCGACTTCCGGTGCGCCGACATCGCGATGGGGTCGGCGCACTTCTTGGTCGCCGCCGTGGACCGGATTGAAGCCAGGCTGTCGGCGTTCCTGGCGCTGAATCCGATCCCCGCGGTGACCGCCGAGCTGGAGACGCTGGCGACGGCGGCCTACGAGGCGCTGGGTGAGCTCAAGGACGGCGTCGAAATCGAGACGACCTCCCTGCTGCGCCGGCAGGTTGGGCGGCGGTGCATCTACGGCGTGGACCGCAACCCGATCGCGGTTGAGCTCGCGCGCCTGGCGATCTGGATCCACACGTTCGTGCCCGGTCTGCCGCTGTCGTTCCTCGACCACAACCTCACTGTCGGTGACAGCCTCACCGGCATTGCGACCGTCGATGAGGCGCTCGCCGAGCTCACCGGCGGCGGCACCGATGCACCGCAGACGCTCTTCCACGACCGGATCGTCGAGTTCCTCGCGCGCGCGTCGAAGGCGCTCAGACGGCTCGGCACCATCTCCGACGCCACCGTGGCCGACGTCAAGGAGGCCCGGCAAGTCCACCTTGAGGCAATCGACCAGGTCAAGCCGGCTACAGCCCTGTTCGATCTGCTCGTCGCTCACCGGCTCGGCAAGGCCGCCGTCCCGGTCGACGCCGACGAGGACACCGTCACCCGCGCCGCCGCCGTGACCAACGCCGCCGCAGTCGCGGCCGGCGCGCACGCGCTGCACTTCCCGGTCGCCTTCCCCGAGGTCTTCCTACGCGACCGCCCCGGCTTCGACTGCCTCCTGGGCAATCCGCCCTGGGAGGAGGCCACCGTTGAGGAGCTCGGCTTCTGGGCCGTCCGCTTCCCGGGCCTCAAGAGCCTGACTGCCGCCCAGCAGAAGGCCGAGATCAAGAGGCTGCGGGCCGCCCGGCCCGACCTGGTCGCCGAGTACGACGCGGCCCTCGCCGACGCCGAGCTGACCCGCGCCCTGCTTGTCCGCGGTCCCTACCCCGGCATGGGTACCGGGGACCCCGACCTCTACAAGGCGTTCGCCTGGCGGTTCTGGCAGACCCTGCGGACCGGGGGCGCCATCGGCATCGTCCTGCCGAGATCGGCGCTGGCCGCGAAGGGGTCGACACCCTGGAGGCAAACCGTGCTGTCCGAAGGTGCCTTCGCTGACACGACAATGCTGCTCAACACAGGTGGCTGGGTATTCGACGACGCCGAGCATCGCTACACCATCGGCCTCGTGACGATTCGGCGTGGCGCGCAGCACGCTGGCGAAGTGGCACTGCGCGGGCCCTTCTCTAGCCTCCAGCGGTTCCTCGACGGTGTACAACTGCCACCGGCGTCGTTCCCCGTCGAGGAATTCCTCGGCTGGTCGGACGGCGCGGCGTTTCCGCTCCTCCCGTCGCCGGAGGCCGTCACGGTGTTCCAGAAGCTCCGGGCACACCCGCGGCTCGACGCGCCGCGTCAAGACTGGCGAGCTCGACCGGCCACCGAATTCCACGCGACGAACGACAAGCCCTTTCTCATCCTCGACGAGAACGACGCGAACGACGACGCGTGGCCCGTGTTCAAGGGGGCTTCCTTTAACGTATGGGCCCCCGACACCGGCACCTACTACGCCTGGGCAGACCCCGAGGTGGTGACCAAGGAGCTGCAGCGCCGCCGCGTGCGCGGGCAACGCAGCGCCCGGTCGGCGTTCAGCGAGTTCACCGCGGACTGGGCGAAGGATCGCGACACGCTGCCGTGCTGGTACCCCCGGATCGCCTTCCGCGACATCGCTCGAGCAACTGACTCGCGCACTTTGATCACCTGCCTGATACGCGGCGAGCTCGTCCTCACCAACCAGGCGCCATACGTACTGTGGCCGAAGGGCGACGAGCGGGATGAGGCGTTCCTGCTCGGCGTGCTGAGTTCGATGCCGCTGGACTGGTACGCACGCCGCGTCGTCGAAACTCACGTGAACTTCCACGTCTTCAACGGCTTACCGATCCCGGACCCCGGACACGACGACCGGCACCGGCGGCGCGTCGAGGAGGTCGCCGGCCGGCTCGCCGCGGTCGACGACTGGTACACCGATTGGGCCGAAGCCGTCGGCGTGCCCGTCGGCCGTGTCACTCCTGAGGAACGCCCCGAGCTGCTCGCCGAACTCGACGCCGCGGTCGCCCACCTGTATGGGCTGGGCACGGACGACCTGCGGGTCATCTATGGCACCTTCCACGAGGGCGCCGACTACTCCGCCCACCGCGACCGGGTGCTCGCCCACCACGAGAAGCTGGCCTGACCGATGACGGACCCCAAGCCCACCTTCCTCACCAACCAGGACGGGACCCGCGTTGCCGACGGCATCAACGCGCACCTCGAGCACCTGCGCACTCAACTGATCAACCCCTACGAGCTGGCGATCGCCACCGCCTACTTCAACGTCGGCGGCTATCAGCTGCTCGCCGGTGAGCTGGATCACCCGCGGCGAGTTCGGCTGCTCCTCGGCGCGGAGCCCGACCAGAATTTGCGCTCGCGGCGCCTCGACGAACCCGTTTCACCGGCGCGCGCGCAGGCCATGCGATTGCGCCGGGCGTTGGAAGGTCACGACCGGGATCTCGCCGATGCGCGCGACCTGCTCGGGTTCACCTTCGACGCCGACCGGGGCGCCCGCCGGCTCCTCGACTGGCTCCGCTCCGGGACGGTCGAGGTACGCCGGCTCACCGACCGGTTTCTGCACGGCAAGGCCTTCATCACGATCACTGATCATGACGAAGGCGTCATCGCTGGCTCGTCCAACTTCACCTACGCCGGCCTCGGGACGAACATCGAGCTCAACCTCGGGCATTACCAGCCGAACGTCGTCACGGACGTCCGGGCGTGGTTTGACGAGCTGTGGGACGCTGCCGACGCGTATGACCTCGCGGCGCTGTACGAGGCCCGGTTCGACGCTCACCCGCCACAGCTGATCTACCTGCGGATGCTGTGGGAACGGTATGGCGCGGAGATCGAAGCCGAGGCCGAGGTGATGACCCGAGGCGCCATCCACCTCACGACGTTCCAGCGGGACGGCCTGTGGCGCGCGCGACGCATCCTCGCCGAACGCCGCGGTGTGCTCATTGCCGACGAGGTGGGCCTCGGCAAGACTTTCCTCGCCGGCAAGCTGATCGAAGAGGCGGCGATTGAGCGCCGTCAGCGCGTGCTCGTGGTAGCCCCGGCGACGCTGCGCGACGGGCCCTGGCGCAAGTTCGCGTCCGACTTCAACTTGCCGATCGAGCTGCGGTCGTTCGACGACCTCATCGCCGATCGGCGGCTCATCCCAACGGCGAGCGGCTTCGCTCTCGACCAGGACCCGGACGACTACGCACTCGTCGTCATCGACGAGGCGCACAACGCTCGCAACCCGGGCACGCAGCGCGCCGAGGCGCTACGCCGGCTACTGGCCGGGGCTTACCGTAAGGACCTCGTCCTGCTCACCGCGACGCCTGTGAACAACAGCCTGTGGGACTTGTACTACCTTCTGGTGCTGTTTCTCCGGAACGACGCCGTCTTCACTGACCTGGGTATCCCCTCGATGCGGGACCACTTCGCTCGGGCGATGGCGCTCAACCCCGACGACCTCTCCCCGGACTACCTGTTCGACGTGCTGGACGCCGTTGCAGTCCGTCGTACGCGCCCGTTCGTGAAGCGGTTCTACCCGACCGACACTGTCCGCATCGCAGGCCGCGACGTCCCGATCACCTTCCCCACACCCCGGGTGCGTCGGGTGTCGTACGACCTTGACGCCGTGCTGCCGGGGTTCTTCGACCGTTTCGCCGCTGCGCTCGACGCCGACGACGTCGGACACCCTGATCCCGACCGGCGGCCCGGGGTGCTCACACTCGCCCGATACGCACCGTCGCGGTACGGCCCGGGCGGCGTTGACGCCCGCGAGGTGCAGCTCACCGGCTTGCTCCGGTCCGGACTGCTGAAGCGGTTCGAGTCCTCGCCCCATGCCTTCGCCCGCACGTGCGACAAGATGGCCGACAGCCACGACGGGTTCCTGGCGCTGCTCGCCACCGGCAAGATCGCGACCGGCTCGGCGCTGCGGGCCTGGGCCGCCACCGATTCCGACGACCCAGACGAGGTCGATGAGTACCTGCACGGCCACTGGGAAGAGCTCGAGGACGCCGCCGACTACGACATCGAACTGCTCCGCGCCCATGCTGAGCATGACCGCGACCTGCTGCGGCAGTTCGCCGTTGAGGCCGACACCGTCACCCAGGACCAGGACCCGAACCTCGCCGCCATCGTCGAGGAGCTGGCCGAGATCGCGGAACAAGCCGCAGCTGAAGGCGTAACCATGCAGGAGATCCGCGACAAGGGCAAAGTCCTGATCTTCAGCTACTTCGCCGACACCGTGAACTGGATCGTCGACTACCTTTGCGACGCGGTCGACCGCGACGACCGCCTCGCCCGCTACCGCGACCGCATCACTGCGCTCACCGGCAGCGACGGCGACAAGCGGGACGTGCTTTGGGGCTTTGCGCCGCGCACCACCGACGCGCCGGAATCCGACGACCGGCACGACATCGTCGTGTCCACGGACGTCCTCGCCGAGGGTGTCAACCTGCAGCAGGCACGCCACATCATCAACTACGACTTGCCCTGGAACCCACAGCGACTCGTCCAGCGCCACGGACGGATCGATCGCATCGGCTCGTTCCACACCGAAGTCTTTCTGCGCTGCGTCTTCCCGGACCAGCGCCTCGATGACCTGCTCGGGCTGGAAGAGCGGCTGCACCGCAAGATCAAGCAGGCTGCGGCGGCCATCGGCGTCGGGGAGATTCTGCCCGGCTCCCGGACGGCGGATGTGACGTTCGCCGAGACGCGTGAGGAGGTTGAGCGGCTGCGTGCCGAGGACCCGACGATCTTCGAGTTCGGGGGCGTCGGACGCACGGCACTGTCCGGTGAGGAGTACCGCCAGGAGCTGCGTCGCGCGCTTGACAATCCCGAGGTCGCCGGCCGGATCCGCGACCTGCCGTGGGGCTCTGGCTCCGGAATGGCAGTGCCAGTACCGGTCGGCGCACCGGGCGGGTACGTCTTCTGCATCAGAGTGGGCGACCATTCGACGCCGCAGTTCCGCTACGTGACCGCCGCCGCCGATGGTGCACCGCTGATCGTCGACGACACCCTCGCCTGCCTCGACCGCGCGCGGCCGCCGGCGGAGTGGGACACCCCGCGGAACCTCGACGAAGAGACCTACCGCGGTGCCTTCGACAGCTGGATCCTTGCGCGCGGCCACGTTGTGGACCGCTGGAACTTCCTCGCCGACCCGGCGAATCTCGCGCCTGTCGTGCCGGCAGTCATGCGTCGGGCCGCCCAGGCTGTGCGCGATCATGCGACCGGCGTCGACCTTGAGCAGATTGATCGCGCTGTTGAGGCACTCGAGGCGCCCTACGCCGAACGGATCCTGCGACTGTTTCGCCAGGCGCTCACCGTCGAGAACGGGACCGAACGCGCCCAGGTCGTGCTTGACCTCGTGCGGGACCTCGGCCTCGAACCGCCTCCACCGCCGGAGCCGCTGCCCGAGGTGACGGCGAACGACGTCCATCTGCTCTGCTGGCTGGCATTGGTTCCGGATGCGCCGGCTGAGCCAACGGGCCTGGTCAGCGGCGAGGGCCGCGAGACGCCGCTGGGATAGCCCTCGGACGCGCAGCGTCTCATATTCCCTGGGTCGGTCGGTTCTCGCCTCGCTCGACCGCTGGACGCGTCGGGGAGGTGCGCCTGCGGATGAAGTATCCGCAGGCGCAAGGCTTGACCTGCGTGAACGGGTGATGTGGTCGCGGTGTGGTCGCACCATCCCCGCCGAGCCCAAGCGATAGCGGTGGAACTTGCCCGAAGATTTCCAGGCGGGATGCCAGGAGTGTCCGGGTCATCTCCGCGGCCTCCAGCTCCTCATGCAGTCCTAAGGTGAACTCCGCGATCGGCATCCAACCGTCCTCATCACCCACTGCGGCCTTCCCCCTGATGTTGGCCGCACCGTGACACACCCACGCGAAGGCAAAAGTCCGTTGCGCGCTGACCGAGAGGTCACGAGGGGACCTGCCGTTTCCACGACGGGGCGCACAAGGCCCATCGAGCTTTGCCGGGCGGCGGTGTCACTCGGCAAGCCTTGCGGCCTCTCGTTCCACCTGCTCTGCCTCCGCGTTGAGGTCTAAAGCCCGCAAGTCAAGGGCAAGCTTCGCGAGGGCGGTTGTGAGTGCGTCCTTGTAAGAGTCTGAGTGACGGGCGTGCAATCCTCGGTAGATGGCAACTACTTCCCGGTCAGCAGCGAGCGCGTCCTCGTGGCGGCGTAGCTCAGTAAGAAGAGAGCCGTACAACCGTAGGGAATCGGCGACGGCCGGGGTGAAGGCGGCCGGGTAGGTCGTGGCCAGCTGCCGGTAGGTGCTGGTGGCTTCCTTGATCGCGCTCAGCGCCTCCTCGCGGCGGCCGAGGGCTGCCAGCCGGCCCGCGAGGTTGCTCAACGTCGTGGCGAGGTCGGGGGCATAGACGGCCGGGTGTGCGATGGCCAGGGGGCGATAAGCGGCCAAGGCCTCCTCGATGGCGGTCAGCGCCTCCCCATGGCGGCCGAGGGCGGCCAGCCGGATCGCGAGGTTGTTAACTGACGCGGCGAGGTCAGGAGTGTGGGCGTCGGGGTGGGCGGCGGCGAGGGCACGGCGCAAGGCGACGGCCTCCTCGATGGCGGCCAGCGCCTCCTCGCGGCGGCCGAGGGCGCCCAGCCGGCCCGACAGGTTGTCCAGCGACCTGGCCAGGTGCGGGGTGAAGGCGCCCGGGTAGGTGGTGGCCAGCTGCTGGTAGACGCCGGTGGCTTCCTCGATGGCGGTCAGCGCCTCCTCGCGGCGGCCGAGGCGGGCCAGGATGACCGACAGGTTGTGCAGCGACCCGGCGAGGTCGGAGATGAAGGCGTCGGGGTAGGCGGCGGCGAGGGCGCGGCGCAAGGTGGCGGCCTCCTCGATGGCGGCCAGCGCCTCCTCGAGGCGGCCGAGGTCAGCCAGCCCGCCCGACAGATTGTGCAGCGACGTGGCCAAGTTGGGTGCAAAGGCGGCCGGGCGCGCGGCGCATAGGGCGCGGTCGACGGCGGTGGCCTCCTCGATGGCGGCCAGCGCCTCCTCGCGGCGGCGGAGGTCTCCCAGCAGGCTTGACAGGTTGTGCAGCGACCTAGCCAGGTCGGGGGTGAAGGCGTCGGGGTCGGTGGTGGCTAGCTGCCGGTAGACGCTGGTGGATTCCTGGATGGTGGTCAGCGCCTCCTCGCGGCGGCCGAGTTCAGCCAGCCGGCCTGACAGGTTGTGCAGCGACCCTGCGAGGTCGGAGATGGAAGCGGCCGGGTCGGTGTTGGCTAGCTGCCGGTAGACGCTGGTGGATTCCTCGATGGCGGCCAGCGCCTCCTCGCGGCGGCCGAGGGCGCCCAGCCGGTTCGACAGGGTGTTCAGCGACCCGGCCAGGTGCGGGGTGAAGGCGCCCGGGTAGGTGGTGGCCAGCTGCTGGTAGACGCCGGTGGCTTCCTCGATGGCGGTCAGCGCCTCCTCGCGGCGGCCGAGGTAGGCCAGCATGACCGACAGGTTGTGCAGCGACCCGGCGAGGTCGGAGATGAAGGCGTCGGGGTAGGCGGCGGCGAGGGCGCGGCGCAAGGTGACGGCCTCCTCGATGGCGGCCAGCGCCTCCTCGAGGCGGCCGAGAGCGGCCAGCCGGCCCGACAGATCGTTGAGCGACCCGGCGAGGTCCGGATTGAAAGCCTCGGGGTCATTGGCGGCGAGGTGGCGGTGGTGGTCGACGGCCTGGGCGGTGACGGTGACGGCGAGTGTGGCGAGCCCAGTGCTGTACTCCGGTAGGCGCTCGATGAGGGCGGCGGCGGTCTGCGGTTGCGGGCATTTGGTAAGGGCTCGGTCGAGCAGGTCGGGCAGCCTTCCGGCCGGGTTGATGAGGGCGGCGTCGAGCAGGTCGGGGAGACGGTCGCTAAGCAGGCGGTCCAGCGCCGCGCTAACGGGGTTGCGACCGGCCGCCCGGGTCAGCTCGGCTAGGACTTGCTCTGCCTGCGCGCCGCTGGCATTGCCCTCATCGGTGATCCGGCCGTAGCCGGTGAGCACCAGGTCGGTCAGTTCCGCGCAGGTGGCTAGCAGCTGTTCGGTAAGCAGGTCGGGGCGCAGAGGGACCACCCAGACGGGTGTGGTGCCGGGGTAGATGCCGTGCAACCAGGTGGCCACCGCGCCGCGGATGCCCGCGGGGGCATCGATGAAGTCGCTGATCAGGCTAAGCAGTTCGGTGGTGGCGTGCTCAGTGGGTGGAGCGAACAAGGTGGTGACAGTGACCGCTTGCTGGCGCGTGAGGTCACCGCGGGTCGGTACGTCAGATGGAAAGGTTTGAGCCCAGCGATTTCGTTCGCGGTCGAGGACCGCGTCGAGCACGCGTTCACGAACTTCCTCGTCAGTGGTGCTCACGTGGGCACCGGTGGCGACCAATAGGGCGTGCATGTGAACCAATAGCGGGTTAGCGAACGCGGCGTCGCCAAGGTCCGATGCTGGTGGCTCCGCTTCCGGGGGCAGGTCCTGTGATCTGGTCATCAGGTGGCGGGTGAAGGAGGCCACCGCTTCAGCGTGATGCGCGGCTCGATGAGTGCGGGGCAGTTCGCCCTCCCGGAGGCTCAGCATCCGATCAGTCAGCTCCGCTGCGAGCTGGTTGCTGCGCCGGTTGAGGGTGTTCCACCAGCCGGTGGTGTGCCGGGCGAGCAGCAGCAACCGCACGGGCGGCGCGTCGGTTGGCCAGTAGCCGAGGGCGCGCACCAACGCCTCGAGAAGGGGGACGTTGAGGTCGGCGTCGTCAACGACGACCAGCGTGGGCCGGTCGAAGTTCAGCACGGGTTCCCCGCCGGGGATGCTGGGGTCGGCGAGGCCGGCTTGCCAACCGCGCCCGGTCATGCGTAGACAGGCTTCGGCGGCCAGCCGGGTCTTACCGGCCCCGCCGGCGCCGAGCAGCAGTCGTAGCGCCGCCCCTCCGCCGGTCAGACACCACTCCTCCAGCTCCTCTAGCTCTGCCTCGCGGCCGAGGAAGGGGACGATGCCGTACTCGGGTAGCAGCAGCCGCGACGGCTCCCGACCGAGCCGGTCAGTGGGGGCCCGGTAGGGAGGGGCGATCGCGACGGAAGTGTCGGCGGTTACGGCCAAGCGCATCCGTGGTTCCACCGGCGTGATTACGGGGTTGAGGGCGCCGACCAGCCCGCCCAGGCCGGTGTGGGTTAGCAGGGGAGCGATAGGGGCGGCGAGCACCCGGGCGGGTCCGAAGCGTCCGGGGTCGACGATGACCACGCCGATCAAGAATGGCCCGGCGAAGACGGCAGCGCCGGACATGCCCGCCCACGGCGAGCCTCCTCCGCGGTCGGCCGGTGGTGAGGTAAGTGCGGTGATCGCGAGCAGCCCGGCTTTCAACTGGGTGCCCGAGGCCAGAAAGCCGTGCAGGTGTTCGGTGTCACGCACCTCATCTGGGCGCTCCTGCGCCCAGGGAAAGCCGACCGCGTCGACCGCGATCGGCTCGGTGCCATGCTTTCGGCCCCAGCGCGGGGTTGGGCTGCCCGCTGGCAGCGTCGGCGCGTCGGCGGCCAACCGCAGGACTGCCACGTCCGCGTCCTGGTCGCGCCATACCACCACTGCGGAGGTGGTTTCCTGGCGACCTAGCGGCCTCGCCTTACCCCCAGCCACGTTCGGGTCGTCCGATACCGACGATTCTGGCGGGTGAAGAGGCAGCCCGGCGACGACGTGGGCGGCGGTGAGTACCAGCTCATCGCTGATCCGATAGCCCGAGCCGATCTCCCAGCCGGCGCCATCCGTGGCGGGCGCGTACACCTCCACGACGCGGGCGACATCCACCGCCAACCCTGCCTACACCAGCGGTCCGCCGGTCACTGGCCGGGCAGGCCGGGTGGCGGCTTGCGCACCCGGTCCCCGATCCGGACGTCCTGACCGCGCTCGTCGACCGGGGTCAGGGTCAGCGTCACCGTCTGGGTCTCGGAGTTTGACCACTTCGCCGCTCCGCCGGCCTCGATGACCCAGAACCGCACTTTGCCCTCCGGGCCGCCCTCCCGACCAGTGACCACGGTGAACTCCACCGTCACCGGCCCGACGTTGAACTGCAGCTGCGGATCCCGCTCTGCCTCCGCGGCCCTCAGCTCCTCACGCAGCCCCGAGATGAACTCCGCGATCGGCACCCGACCGTCCCCATCACCCACTGCGGCCTCCCCCAGACGCCCTGCACCGCACCGTGACACACCTGCACTGGTATCGAAACTCGAAGACAACACACTGCGACCCAGCAGGACAGCCCGCAGTCACGGGGGACCTCTTGGTCCCACGGCGAGGTGCATGAGTTTCATCGGGTCCCGCACTGGCGTGTCGCCGGATGGTGCGGCTCAAGGCGATCGCGAAGGGTGCACAGCCGCTCCTTGGAGGTACTGCACTCACCGCCTCGCGGCCGGCGATCGCCTACTACTTCGGAGGGCTGCTGGTCGTAGCCCCCGGCATCGCGGACTGAACCTTGTCCGTACCCCGCATCGTCAACCCTCCACGACATAAGGGTGTCGGATCAGTCGCCCGTCTAGGGCGTACCTGAGGCTGGCAGCGCGTGGTCGCGGTGTGAGCGCGGACTGCGCGCTAGGGGGCGGCAATCGGCGGTCACTGCCGGCAGCGACTTCGGGTCTGACCAGCCAATATGGCACTAGGAGTCACCGTCGGACAGGTTCGGGCTCGGACTTTTAATCCGCGGGTTGTGGGTTCGATCCCCACGGGGCCCACCGTGAGCGTGTGTCGCTCCGCGGCGCGGATCGACCGGGGCGTGCCGGCCGGCTCAGCCCAGAGCCGGGACCTCGGTGGACGGGTCGCCGTCGCCGGCAGCGGCCAGGGCCGGCACGACCTCGTCGAGCAGGTAAGGGAGCGACAGCGGGCTGCCGAAGCCGAGCGCGGCCGACACGTCGCCGGAGTAGCCGCCGAGCAGGACCGTGCGGTCCTCGGTCACCACGTCGAGGGCGGACAGCAGCGTGTCGGCGTCGGCGTCGTCCCGGTCGTACCCGTTCACCGCCAGCACGTCGGCTTCCAGCAGGTCCAGCCGCTCCTGGCTGACGTCGGTGCTCGCGTCGGGCACGGTGAAGCCGAGGTCGGTGAAGAACTGGGTGCGCAGGTCGTCCGCGCCGAGCAGGTAGTGGCCCGAGCCGACGCCGGTCAGGTCCACGGCGATCGAGCTGCCGCTGAACCCGGGGTTCTCCTCGACCGCCTGCCGGAACCGGCCCTCGACGTCGTCGACGAGCTGCTGCGCCTCGTCCTCCCGGCCGAGCGCCCGGCCGGTGAGCAGGGTCTGCTCCTGCCACGGGGTGGCGCCGTCGGCGTACTCGTCGGTCTGCGCGAGCGTCGGCGCGATCCCGGACAGCTGGTCGTAGACCGCCTCGTCCATGAAGGAGTACACGCCCACGATCAGGTCGGGCTCGAGGGCGGCGACCGCCTCGACGTCGATCTCGTCGCTGCCCACGGTCGGGACGTCCTCCGCCGGGAGCAGGTCCTCCGCCCACGGGCGGCTCGTGGCGTCGTAGTCGCCCAGGAGCTGGCGCTCGCCGACCGGGGTCACGCCCAGGGCCAGCACGAAGTCCTGGTCGTTGAAGCCGACGGTGACCACGCGCTGCGGCTCCGCGGGGATCTCGGTGGTGCCGAACCTGTTCTCGATGGTCACCGGGAAGGCGTCCGACGAGGAGGACGGGCCGGCGGCGGACGCGGCGTCGTCGTGCTCGGCGCCGCCGCAGGCGGTCAGCCCCCCGGACAGGACCAGGACGGCGAGGGGGACGGCGAGGCGAGCGGGGCGCGGCAGGTTCGTGGGCACCGGATGAGGTTAGCCTCGCCTAATTCCTCAGTACGCGGTGCACTCCCCGTCGGCCGCCGCCGGGTCGCCGTGCCGCACCAGACCGGTGCCGTCGGCCCCCTGCACGTCGACGTACGGGTCGGCCACCCCCTGCCCCTCCAGCCAGCCGACCGCTCCCTCGCAGACGGCGATCGCCTGCTGCGCCTCCGGGCTCCCGGGATCGGTGATGTTCGTCCGGACCTCGACCCGGCCGGGCTCGGTCCGCTCGGCGGAGACGACGGCCGCACCCCACACCGCGCCCCCGGCGGCGGTCCGCAGCTCCTCGGTGACGTCGCCGACCTGCGCGCCGGGCGGGACCTCGCCCCCGGACGGCGACGGCGCGACGGACGGGCTGCTGCTCGCCGAGGACGTCGCGGACGAGTCGGCGCCGTCCTCGTCGGTGCCGGCCGCGAGGGCCACGACGACGGCGAGGGCGGCGAGGAGAGCGGCCGCGACCAGTGCCCACCGCACCCACGGCCTGCGCACCTGCGGTGGGGTCCCGTCCACGGCGGGACCCTAGTGCTCCCCTGGTCCGCCCGGAACCGGATCGGTCGCGGGCCGCCGGCTGCCGTCCAGCACCAGCACGAGCTCGCGGAACGGGCGGTCGCCGGGGCCGGGGAAGTCGCGGACCGGCCGGAACCCGGCCGACCGGCACAGCGCGAGCGACCGCTCGTTGAAGACCGCCACGGCGGCACGCACCGCCGTCGTCGCCCCGAGGTCGCGGGCCAGGTCCACCACCTGCCCGACCAGGTGGGTGCCGAGCCCCCGGCTCGTGGCGGCCGGGTGCACGCCCATGCCGACGTCGACGGTCCCGGGTGCCGGCTCCTGGCCGCGCACCCACGCCTCGGGGCCGACCACCGCGAAGGCGAGCACCCGGCCGTCCCGGCCGACGGCGGGGTGGTAGCCCGCGCCGTCGGCGTCCCGGACCAGGAACAGCGCGGCGGAGCAGGGGTCGGAGTCGTACAGGTCGAAGGGCGGGGGTGGGCCCAGCCCGCGACCTCCGCCGCCTCGGCGTCGGTGAACGGCCTGCGCAGGAGCGGGAGCACGACGGCACGGTAGACCGTCCGACGGGTGCGACACACCCTCAGGAGCTATTGACTGTCGATAGATCATCGCCGACAGTCGATGCATGTCGATCGTGAACCGGGTGGTCCTGCCCCTCCGGGTCCTGCTCGTGGTGGTGTTCGTGGCCCTGCTGGCCGCCCAGGTGTGGGCGGTGCCGCGGATGGTGCCGGACCTGGCCGACCCGACGCTGGAGCAGTCGCTGGTGCAGTCGGTGATGACCGCCGCGGCGGTGGTCGCGCTGCTGTGCGTGCAGGCCGTCGTCGTGTGCACCTGGCAGCTGCTGACCCTGGTCACCCGCGACCGCATCTTCAGCGAGGCCGCCCTGCCCTGGGTCAACGGGATCGTGTGGGCGGTCGTCGTCGGCTGGGGAGGGCTCCTGGGGACCTTCGTCGGCACCTGGTACTTCATCGTCGACGACGTCAGCGACGACGCGGCGCTGTTCGCGATCCTGCTGGTGCTGCTGCTCGTGGGCGCCGTGGTGGGGCTCCTCATGGTGGTGATGCGCGCGCTGCTGCGGCAGGCCACCACGCTGCGGACCGACATGGAAGCGGTCATCTGATGCCCATCGTCGTCCGCATCGACGTCGAGCTGGCCCGCCGCAAGATGAGCGTGGGGGAGTTCGCCGAGCGCGTCGGGCTCACCCCCGCCAACGTCGCCGTCCTCAAGAACGGCCGGGCCAAGGCCGTCCGCTTCAGCACCCTCGAGGCCATGTGCCGGGTGCTCGGCTGCCAGCCCGGCGACCTGCTCGAGTGGGTCCCCGACGAACAGGACGCCGCCCAGGCGCCGCAGGAGGCCCACCGGTGATCACCGTCCGCGGCCTCACGAAGCGCTACGGCCGGGTCCTCGCCGTCGACGACCTGAGCTTCGACGTCGAGCCGGGGAAGGTCACCGGCTTCCTCGGGCCCAACGGGGCCGGCAAGTCCACGACGATGCGGGCCGTCCTCGGGCTGGACCGGCCGACGGCGGGGACGGCGCTGGTCGGCGGCCGGCCGTACGCCGCGCTCGGCGAGCCGCTGCGCGAGGTCGGCGCGCTGCTCGACCCCGGCGCCGTGCACCCCGGACGCACCGGACGCGCGCACCTGCGGGTGGCCGCCCGGACCAACGGCATCCCCCTGCGCCGCGTGGACGAGGTGGTCGAGCAGGCCGGGCTCGGCGCCGCGGCGCACCGCCGGATCGGCGGCTACTCCCTCGGCATGCGCCAGCGCCTCGGCATCGCCGCCGCGCTGCTCGGCGACCCGGGCGTGCTGCTGTTCGACGAGCCGGTCAACGGCCTGGACCTCGACGGCGTCCGGTGGATCCGCGGGTTGCTGCGCCGCCTCGCCGACGAGGGCCGCACGGTGCTGGTCTCCAGCCACCTGCTCGGCGAGGTCGAGCAGACCGCCGACCGGCTGGTGGTCGTCGGCCGCGGCCGCCTCGTCGCCGACACGACGACCGCGGAGCTCCTGCGCGGGCTGGGCAGCCGCCGGGTCCGGGTGCGCTGCGCCCGGCCGGACCTCCTCCTGGCCGGGCTCGCCGCGCGCGGGGCGGCCGTCGAGCGCGTCGACGCGCACGAGCTGCGCGTCGAGGGCATCGGTGCCGAGGACGTCGGCGAGGTCGCCGCGGCCGCCGGTGTCCCGCTGCACCACCTGTCCGAGGTGCGGCAGTCGCTGGAGGAGGCCTACCTCGCGCTGACCGCCGGGAGCGTGGAGTACGCCGGGAGCGACCCGGTGCAGGCCGGAGCGGCCCGGTGACGGCGGCCCCGGCCCGGGGAGCCGGCCCCGTGTCCACCCCGCGTGTCCTGGGGCGCACCTGCGCCGCCGAGTGGGCCCGCCTGTGGACGGTGCGCACGAGCTGGTGGTTCCTGCTGGCCGCCGCCGTGGTCCTGCTCGGCGTCGGCGCCCTGGTTGGCACCGAGGTGGCGGGCGAGCCCGCCACCGGCTCGCCGGAGCCCGCCTGGCGGGTGGCCTCGGCCGCGGTGGTGCCCGCGCAGTTCGCCCTCCTCGGTCTGGCCCTCACCGCCGTGACCGCCGACCACGGCACCGGCGGGATCGTCCCGACCCTGCAGTGGACGCCCCGGCGCAGCGTGCTCTTCACCGCGCGCGCGGCCGTGGCGGTGCTGTCGGCGACCGCCCTCGGTGTCGTCCTCGCCGCCGCCTCCGCCGGCGCGGCCGCCCTCGCCTCCGGCGGGCGGCTCGACCTGCCCGCCGCCGACGGCGTCTCGGTGCTGGGCACCGTGGCGCTCGTCGTCGCGGCCGGGGCTGCCCTCGCGGTCGGGCTGGGCGCCCTGCTGCGCAGCACCGCCGGGGCGCTCGTCGGGGTGTTCCTCCTCGTGCTGGTGCTCCCGCTGCTGCTGGGCAACGCCGGCTGGACGTGGGCGACGGCCGTGGCCGAGGTGCTGCCCGGCACCGGCGCCGTCTCCCTCCTGCTGGGCGAGGACGGGCAGGGGACCACCCGGCAGGCCGCGGGTGCCGTGCTGCTGGCCTGGGCCGGCGGCGCGCTCCTGCTGGGCTGGCTGCGCACGGTCCGGGACGACGTCCGGTGAACGCCGACGTCCTGGTGGTCGGCGCCGGGCTGGCCGGCCTGCACACCGCCACCCGGCTCGCCCGGCGCGGGCACGACGTGCTGCTGGTCGACCGGCGGACCCGGCCGGCCGGCGCCGTCCGCACCACGGGCATCTTCGTCCGCAAGACGCTCGACGACTTCCCGCTGCCCGCCGAGCACCTCGGCCCCCCGATCCGGCGCGTGGTGCTCCACCCGCCGCGGCTCGACCGCCCGGTGGTCCTCGACAGCGAGCGCGACGAGTTCCGGGTCGGCGACATGGGCCCGCTGTACGAGGCCGCCGCCCGCGACGCCGCCGACGCGGGCGTGCGCACCGCCTTCGGCACCCGGTACGCCGGCCGGCACGACGGCGCGGCCCTCCTCGCCGGTCCCGGCGGGCCCGTCCGGGTGCGCGCCCGTTTCCTCGTCGGCGCCGACGGGGCCCGCTCCCGGGTGGCCGCCGACCTCGGCCTCGACCGCAACACCCACCTGCTCGTCGGCGCGGAGGAGGTCTTCCCGCTCGCCGGCAGCGGGGGCCCGCCGACCTTCCACTGCGTCCTCGACCCGACGCTCGCGCCCGGCTACCTGGCCTGGGTGGTCGACGACGGCCGGCACGCCCACGTGGGCGTCGCCGGGTACCCCGACCGGTTCCCCGACGGCCTGCGCCGGGCCCTCGACCGGTTCCGCGCGCTGGCGCCCCGGGTGGCGCCCGGGCTGGCTCTCCCGGACGACGTCGAGCGGCGTGGGGGCCCGATCCCCGTCGGCGGGCTGCTGCGCCGGATCTCCTGCGCCGACGGGCTGCTGGTCGGGGACGCCGCGGGCGCGGTCTCCCCGCTCACCGCCGGCGGCCTCGACCCCTGCCTGCGGCTGTCCGACCACGCCGTCGACGTCCTCGACGACGCGCTGCGCACCGGGCGGCCCGACGCGCTGGCCCGCTACGACGGCGCCGCGCTGCGCGACCGGTTCCGGGGCAGGCTCGCGCTGCGCCGCGGGCTGGCCCGGGTGCGCACGCCCGCGGTGGCGACGGCGGCGTCCACCCTGCTGCGCACGCCCCCGGGACGCGCGGCGGCCCGCCGGGTGCTCTTCGGCGACCGGTCCTTCCCGACCGTCGCCGCACCCTCCCCGGTGGATCAGAGCACGGTCGAGCCGTACATCTCGCCGAGCGGGTCGGAGATCAGCTCGATGCGGGCGCCGTCGGGGTCGCGGAAGTAGACCGAGACGCCGCTGTGCACCTCGTGCGGCACGCCGGCGTCGGTGAGCCGCTGCACCAGCTCCTGCCAGCGCTCGGGCTCGACGCTGATCGCCATGTGGTGCAGCCCGCCGAGGACCTCGGCGTAGGGGCCCACGTCGAGGCCGGGGAAGTCGAAGAACGCGACGAGGTTGCCGTTGCCGATGTCGAAGAAGAAGTGCGAGGAGCCGGGGTAGTCGCGGTTCTCGATCAGCTCGGTGAGCGGGAACCCGAGGACGTCCTGGTAGAAGCGGATCGTCCGCTCGACGTCGCTGCTGATCAGGGCCGTGTGGTGCAGGCCGCGCGCGGTGGAGGCCGGGCGCTGCCCCGCGGGCCGCAGGTGCGCGTCGCGGATGCGGGCGCGCTCGGCCTCCAGGGCGGCCAGGTCGCGGGTCTGGGTCATCGGGGCGCTCCCTCGGGGTCGGGGGCCGGCTGGTCGGTGGGCAGCCCGAACTGGGCCCGGCGGCGGGCGGGGACCAGGTCGAGGTACTCGGGGTGGCGCTCCACGTAGGCGCGGATGAACGGGCAGAACGGGAGCACCTGCGCTCCCCACGCCCGGGCGGCGTCGAGGGCTCCCCGGGCGAGCACCGACCCGAGCCCCCGACCCTCGAACGCCGGCTCGACCACCGTGTGGGTGAACGACACCGACGACGGCGTCCGCCGGTACTCGGCGTACCCGGCGACCTCGCCGTCGACGAGCACCTCGAAGCGGGAGGCCTCGGGGTGGTCGACGACCCGCGGCTGGCTGTCGGTCACGGCGCTCCTCCGATCGTCGCGCGCACCGTCGGCCGGCATCGTCGCGCAGATCGGCCGGGGACGGGTAGGGCCGGCCGCGTCAGGCGGGGACGTGCGGGCGCCCGCGCGCCGGCGCGGCCGGGCCCAGGACCACCGGCAGGGTGGCGTGGCCGCGCAGGATGACGGTGCCGCGGCGCGTCGGCGGGCCGGCCGGGGTGAGGTCGGGGAACCGCTCGAACAGCGCCTGCAGCGCCACCTCGCCCTCCATCCGCGCCAGCGCGGCACCGAGGCAGAAGTGGATGCCGCCGGAGAAGGCGACGTGGTCGCGGGCGTTGGGGCGGGTGACGTCGAAGGTGTGCGGGTCGGGGAAGACCAGCGGGTCGCGGTTGGCCGCGGCCAGCACCAGGATGACCAGGTCGCCCTCGCGGACCGGGACGCCGGCGACCGTGGTGTCGCGCAGCGCCCGCCGCCCGGTCCGCTGCACCGGCGACTCCACCCGCAGCACCTCGTCGACGGCGTTGGGCCACAGCGACGGGTCCGCGGCCAGCAGGCGGCGCTGGTCGGGGGAGGCGAACAGCAGCGCCGCGCCGTTGCTCACCAGGTTGACCGTGGTCTCGAAGCCGGCGCCGAACACCAGCGCCGCGGTGGCCAGCAGCTCCTGCTCGGTGAGCGCGCCGCCGTCGTCGTCGGCCGCCGTGACCAGCGCGGACAGCAGGTCGTCCCCGGGGTCGCGGCGCAGCCGCCGCAGGTGCCCGCGGAACCAGGCGTCGAGCTCGGCGAGGTTGCGCTCGACCTCGCGGAAGGTGCGCCAGCGGAGGCCCATGTCCAGGCTCGGGGTGGCGCCGTCGGCCCAGGTGAGGAACTGCTCGCGCATCGCCACCGGGACGCCCAGCACCTCGGAGATGACCGTGACCGGCAGCAGGCTGGCGTAGCGGGCGACCAGGTCGACCTGCCCGCCGGCCGCGGCCTCGCGCTCGAGGTCGTCGAGCAGCTCGTCGGCGATCGCGCGCGTGCGCTCCCGCAGCCGGGCGACGGCGCGGGCGCTGAAGGCGCGGCTGACCAGCCGGCGGTAGCGGGTGTGCTCGGGCGGGTCGACGGCGAGCATCGACGGCGGGTCGATCGGCCCCACGCTGGGCCGCGGGCCGGCCAGCCGCAGCGCGGTCCGCAGCACCGGCGGCAGGCCCTCGGTGCGCGACCCGCCGATCTGCCCGAAGTCGCCGCTGCGCAGCACCTCGGTGCAGACGGCGTGGTGGACGCTGACCTTGGAGAACGCGCCGCCGACGAGGGGAGCCGGGGTGCGCAGCCGCTCGTAGTGCGCGTACGGGTCCTCCCGGACGGCGGGGTCGCGCAGCACCTCGGCGTCGGGGTTGCCGGCGCGGGCCCGGGCCCGGATCGCCAGCCGCATCACCCCGTGCGTCGCCGCCCAGCGGACCCCGCTGCGCGCCGTCGACCCCACCCTCGGCCCGGCTGCCATCCCCGCCGCCTCCCGCTCCGTCCGGTGCGCCCGCGGATCCGGTACCGCGCGGTACGCCGGGCAGGCCCATCCTGCGCAGCGGCCCGCCGGCCGTCCACCCCGGCCGCTCAGCCCTCCGGGGTGCCGGCCTCCCCGTCCGGTCCCGCTGCCCCGGTCGCCCGTGCCGCCTCGTAGGCCGCGAGCTCCTCCTCGTAGCGGTCCGCGGGCACCAGCGTCCGGTCGGGCAGCCGCCGCAGGTGCACGCCGCGCTCCTCGCAGTCGTTGCGGTGCCAGTCGACGCGGTCCGGCGTCAGCCGCCACAGCCGGTCTCCCATGACGACATCCTCCGCCGGGACGCGCCGGGGGGGTTGAGCCGAACCGGGGTCGCCGTGCGGTTTCGGCACATCCCCACGCTCCGCGCAGCGCGGAACGGTCGACTTGTGGGCGGTTGGAGAGGCAGGTCAGCGGCCCGCGCGAACACCTTCGCAACGATCCGGGAACGCCGTGTCCCGCGCGCCGTCCGCGGCGGTGGGACACCGGTCCCGCGCCCCTACCGTCCTGTCATCCGCACCACCTCCCCCGGTGGTCGCGGTCGCCGTCGCACTTCCCCTCGACGGCCCCCATGGACGGGACGAACGGTGGACACGGTGGTTCTGCGCAGCAGTGAGATCCGGCTCGACGGCGAGGCACGCCTGGGCTGGTGGTTGGTGAGCGAGGACGGGTTCGGGCCCGGCCGGCTGGTCGACGGTCCCTTCCCCGACCGCGCCGGCGCGGCGTGGGCCGCGGCCGGGCACGCGGTCGACGAGGGCGCCAGCCTGCGCCCGGTGTACGGGCTGCGCCGGCCCGACGGCGGGCTGCACCGCCGCCCCTCCCCGCAGGAGATGGCGTGGCTGGCCCACCTCGGCGACCAGCTCGACCGGCTGCCCGAGGACTGGGACGCCGCTCTCGCCGACGACGACCCGCTGGCGACCCTCGTCGTCGAGGTCGCCGCGGCGCTGACCGAGGCGGGCCTGCCGCTGTGGGACGCCACCGGCTCCGGCACGGCCCTCGGCGGCGCGTGCGTCAGCGCCGAGCCCGGTCTCGACGGCGTCGTCGTCGGCTGGCGGCAGCACGACCGGATGAGCGTCGAGCAGGTCCACGGCCTGGTCGCCGACATCTCCATCCAGGCGGTCATGAACCGTGCGCTGGCCGACGTCCTCTGGCTGCGTGGCCTGGAGGTCACCCCGCTCGGCGGCGACGCCGGCGGTTCCGTCGTCCGCTACGCCGACTGATCGAAGGACCCCGTCCTCCTCACCCCTCGCACGCTCGGGGCGAGCCTCGGGACGGGGCCGCCGCGCGCACCGCACCGCACGTCCACAGGGACGCCGTCGACACCGACGGCGTCCCTGTGGCGTTGGTGGGGCCGGCGTGCTCGTGGCCCGGCGCCCGTGGCAGGCTCGCTCCCCGCGGGCCCGGCGCGCGACACGCCGTCCCCGAGGCGGCCGCTCCGGGACGACCGAACTCACCGCGGGGCGCACCACGCGGGGACGCCGACGGCGAGTCGACAAGACGGTGCCCGCAACGGCGGGTGACCCGCCTCTGAGCAGGGCGGACACAACGATCACGTGACGCCGCCGCCGCGGGTGCCGCCGGCGGGCCGTGCCGGGGGCCCGCGGGCCCGATGCTCCTCCCGTCACCGGCACTTCCCCGGCCGGGACGTCCGCACGGGAGGAACCCATCGTGAGCGCGCCCGCACCACCGGCACCGACCCCGCTCGCCCCGGCCGCACCCGGCACCGGGCGCGGCGACGACGGGCTGGGCATCGCCGACCTCGTCACCCTGCTCGGCCTCGAGACCGCCGCCGACCCGGCCGACGACGCACCCGACGGCGCGCGCAGCCCGCGCGAGGCCGTCGCCGTCGTCCGCGCCTGGGTCCGCCGAGCCGCCGACTGGGGCTCCGGCCCGCAGCGTTCCTGGTGCGCCTGGTGAACGAGCCGGTCCTCCTCTGGCCCCTGGTCGCGATCCTGGGGTTCGTCGCGATGGCCGGCGTGGTCGTCGCGCTCGGCCGCGCCTCCACCGCGCGCTACGAGTTCGAGCGCAACCGCGTGCGTGCCCCGCAGCCGGCCCCCGCGCCGCTGCCCGCCGACGGCGGCGGTGAGGTCGCCGCCGTCCTCGCCGACGTCCCGGTGCCGGTCTCCGGCGGCCCGGCCGGGGACGGCGGGGAGGCGGCGCTGCAGTCCCGCACCGCCGTCGGTCTCGCGCCGCACCCGGCGCCCGCGCCGACCGCCCACCCCGCGGGCCGGCGGCTCGCCGACGCCGGCGCGCCCGCCGCGTGGTGGCTCGTCGACAACGAGAGCGACCCCGCCGCCCCCGCGGCGCTGGCCGGCCCGTTCGACGACCGGGTCGAGGCGGAGTGGACGGCGGTGTCGTGCGGGCTCGAGGGCGACGCGCGCGCCGTCCACGGCACCCTGCGCACGGACGGCACGGTCGCCCGTCGCCCGTCGGTGCAGGACCGCGCGTGGCTCACCGAGCTCGGGGAGCAGCTCGACCGGCTCGCCGACGACTGGGACGAGCTGCTCACCGACGAGGACGCGCTCACCACGCTGGTCGTCGAGGTGACCGCGGCGCTGGTCGAGGCGGGGCTGCCGCTGCACGACTGCTCGGGCGCCGACCGCGGCGAGGTGCCGGCGGGCGGGGTGTGCCTGACCCCGGAGCCGCTGTACGGCGGCATCCTGGTCAGCTGGCGCCAGCACGACCGGATGGCCGTGCAGCAGGTGCGCGGGGCGGCGCTGGACACCTCCGTGCAGCGCACGATGAACCAGACGCTGACCGCGCTGCTGGTGCAGTTCGGGTTCGTCGTCGAGGAGTTCGGTGAGGCCGGGTGCCCGCTGGTCACCGCGATCCGGTCCTCCCCGTCGGCGGTGTAGCGGGGCCCCGTCCGAGGCATCGGAAGCTTCCCGCACGTCCTGGCGGCGCCGACGTGCGGAAAGCTTCCGATGCCTCGCCCGTGCGGACGCCGTCCGCGCCGCCCGCCGTCCGGAGGGAGCCCGCCGTGCGCGTCCCGCACTCCGCCGCCGGGCTGCTGCTGGCCGCGGGCGTGGGCCTGACCGGCTGCACCACGGTCGTCGCCGGCGTGGCCTCCCCGCCCGGGGGCGGGCCGCGCACCGACGCCGAGCTGCCGGTGCACCTGGCCGAGGCCGGGGACGAGGCCGACCGGAACGCCCGCAACGCCGTCGCCGACGTGCTCGCCTGGTGGGAGGAGATGGCCCCGCAGCTGCACGGGGGCGACTTCGACGGGCTCGACGGCGGCGTCTGGTCGATCGACCCGGCCGAGACCGACCCCGCCGACCTGCCCCGCGGCGACTGCTTCTCCGACGACGTCGCCGACCTGGCCGAGAACGCCTACTACTGCGGTGACGACGACGCCGTCGTCTACGACCGGGCGTGGCTGGCCGACCTGGCCGACGAGTACGGCCCGTTCATGGTCGCCGAGATCATGGCGCACGAGATCGCCCACGCCGTCCAGGCCGACGTCGGACTCGACGCCCCCTCGATCGTCGCCGAGACCCAGGCCGAGTGCTTCGCCGGGGCGTGGACGCGGTGGGTGGTCGACGGCAATGCCGCGCACGTCGCCGTCCGGCCCGCGGAGCTCGACCCCTACCTGCTCGGCTACCTGTACTTCGCCGACGCCCCCGGCACCTCACCGGACGCCGAGGACGCGCACGGGTCGCTGTTCGACCAGCTGTCGGCCTTCCAGGAGGGCTACGCCGACGGGGCGCGCGCCTGTGCCGCCTTCGACGACTCGCGGCTGTTCACCCAGCAGGAGTCCGACCCGGCGCGCGTCAAGGACGACCTGCCCGCCGGCGAGGTCGTGGCCGTCGCCGACGAGGTGCTCGACGCGTTCTGGCGGGAGGCACTCGCCGCGGGCTTCCCCGGCACCGACGCCCTCGGCGGCCGGCTGACCGAGCCCGACGTGCGGGCCGCCGACGGTGTGGCGTGCGGGGGTGCCGACCTCGGCCTGCAGTACTGCCCCGCGGACGGGTCGGTGCGCTACGACTCCGCGGGCCTGCTCGAGCCCGCCTACACCGACGTCGGCGACTTCGCGGTGCCGGCGCTGCTCGGCCTGCCCTACGGGCTGGCGGTACGCGACCAGCGCGGGCTGACCGTGGACGGCCCGGCCGCGGTCGCCGGCGCCGCGTGCGCCACCGGCTGGCTGACCCGCGAGGCGTTCGACGGCGAGATCGAGGACGTGCGGCTCGCGCCGGGTGACGTCGACGAGGCCGCGACGGCGCTGCTGCGGTACGCCACCGACCCGGCCGTGCTCGCGCCCTCGGGTCTGTCGGGCTTCGAGCTGGTCGACGCCTTCCGGCGGGGCTTCGTCGACGGCGGCGACCGCTGCGGGTTCTGACGGCGTCGATCGTCCTGGTCGCCCGACCCGGGACGGATGCGCAGGCCCTGGTCCCCGGCCCGCCGGCTCCCTCCGCGGTGACGCCCAGGTGACGCTCGACCCCTAGGTTCCGGGCTCAGCCGTCCCGGCCCACGTGGCGGGTGCCCCAGGAGCGGAGGGACCGCGCATGCCTGCCCCAGAACTTGTGTCGGCCTCGTCGACGCCGTACCGAGCGCTGCTGTGGGAGCTCGACGTCGCGGGGAGGCTGATCAGGTCCAAGCAGCTGGACTTCACGATGCAGGCGCAGACCGAGTCGAACTGGTGCTGGGCGGCGACGTCGAGGAGTGTGTCGCACTTCTACTGGTTCCTGAGTCCGTGGACGCAGTGCCGGGTGGCCAACGCGGAACTGGCACGCGTCGACTGCTGCGGATCACCGGCACCCACGCCGTGCAACGTGCCGTGGTACCTCGACCGGGCTCTCACCCGGACCCGCAACTTCGTCAGGATCACCGGACCGGTCGCCTTCTCGGTGATCCGCGCGGAGATCGATGCGGGCCGGCCCGTGGGGGCTCGGATCGGCTGGTCCGGCGGTGGCGGGCACTTCATGTGCATCTACGGGTACAGCACGGTCCTGGGTCAGGAGTACCTCGACATCGACGACCCCATCTACGGCAAGTCGCACCTCACGGTCGCGGACTTCTCGACGAACTACCAGGGCAGTGGTACCTGGACTCACACCTACTTCACGAAGAGGTACTCCCAGGTGCCGATCAGGAGAATCCCGGTGCAGGACCCCGTCATGCGGCGCATCTGGGAGGCCCGGTCACTGCTCAGGCTCAAGACGGACGTGACCCCGGAGCAGGCCCGGCAGTCAGCCACCGACACGTCCCCGTCCCTGGGCCTGGCGCAGCCCGTGTTCGTCGTGGGCCTCGACGCTCTCGCAGGCGAGCAGGACGCCACCGGCACGGCGGTCGGGCTCCGGGTCTACGAGACGGTCACCGGTGTTCCCCAGGCGTTCTACGACGTGGACGAGGGGGAGGACGGTCGGATCCGTCAGATGTCGGCCTCCGCCCAGCACCTGGAACCCTTCGCACGGGCGCTCGACACAGCGGTGCAGGTCTCCGAGGAGCAGGAACGGGAAGCCGAGCTCCGGCTCTATCGGGTCCCCGCACTCAACTTCGAGGCCCTGTGGCTGCACTACGAGGAACCCGGTCACGATCAGTTGGTCCCCATCACCGGCCTGGGACCGATCCCGGCGGGAGTGGCTGCGCCCTTCGGTGAGGCGGTCGGTGCGCTCCGTGAGGCCGCTCGCCCGCTGATCCAGATGGACGACACGATGGGGGCCTGACGCTCCCTGGTGCTGGAGGGTCGCGCCGCGCAACCGGACGCGACCCGGCTGGAGATCGCAGCAAGCCGCACGGATGGTCCTGCCCGTGCACGTCAGAAGGGCGGTGGGTCGTCGTGCGGGTCGGCCGGCTCGTCCGCTCCAGGTGGTTCCGGGTTCGGCGGCGGTGGTGGTCGCAGGCCCGGTGGCCGGGTGGTGCGGGTGGTGCCCGAGGGGTGGTGACGATGAGGGTGCCGTCGGGGCTCATCTCGAAGCGCCAGCCGCGGGCGAGGGTCTTGAGCCGGTGGTGGCTGCGGCACAGGCAGCAGAGGTTGGCGCAGTCGGTGGCTCCGCCGTGGGCGTGCGGGACGACGTGGTCGGCGTCGGCCCAGCCGACCCGCTGGCCGCAGGTGGGGAAGCGGCAGGTGCGGTCGCGGGTGCGCACGAACGCCTGCTGCGCGGCGGAGGGCGTGTAGCCGTCCCGGCCCGCCGGCCGGTCGAGCACCGCACATCCGCACTCGGCGTCCGGATGCTCTCGGCAGCCGCGGGCGGCCAGCCGGCGCAGCCGGTCCAGCGTCGCGGTCGCGCGCAGCGTGCCGTCGTCGTCGGTGAGTGCGACGGTGACCGTCCCGCCCTCGGGTGCCTGCACCCCCAGCGCGTCCAACTCGCGCAGCAGCGCGCGCAGGTGGGCGGCGGTGATCGGCAGCCCGTTGACCTCACCGGCCTGCGCCGACCGCCCGGCCAGCGACGCCAGGGTGGCGACGATCTGCAGGTGCGCGGTCACCGCCACCCCCGCCTGCCACGGCCGCTGCAGCAGATCGGCGAACACGACCGTGCGCAGCTGCCCGATCGGGCGCGGATCACCGTCGGCCTTCACCATCCGCGCCAACTCGTCGACGGTCGCGTGGCAGGCCGCGGCCACGTCGGTGGGCAGGTCGGCGGCGACGGTGCTCATCCCGTCCGACGGCGAGGGGTAGACCCGCACGTCCGACCGCCGTTCGGCGGTCTTGCGCCGCCGGTCGACCGCGTCGGCGTCGGCCTCCAGCAGCAGTTCGATCGCCCGCTTCTCGAGCCGCCCGACGGTCAGGGCGGTGGCGTCGGGCAGCACGGCGGCCTCGATGCGGCGGGCGATGCCCGGGGTGGTGTGCTGCAGCACGTCGGCCAGCGCCTTGGCGCGGGCCTCGTCCAGCTCCCCGGCGGCCAGCGCCGCCCAGGTGGCGGGCAGGCGCTCGCGGTAGGTCCCGGCGCGGGTGGCCAGGTGGCTGGCGGTGCTGCGACCGCAGTTGAGCACCAGCGCCAGCTCGGCGGTGAAGAACTCCGACACCCCGGGCAGCTCGGTGTCCGGCGCCCACGACCCGGGCCGCCTGGCGCCCGGCGTGCCGGGCGGGGGGTCGTCGTCGGCCGGGCGGGCCTCGGCCAGCCGCAGTACCAGCTCCGCCTCGTAGGCCGCCTCCATGGCCTTCCGGGCCTGCAGCCGCTGCAGCTCGGCGGCGGCCTGCTCATCGGACAGCAGGCTGACCGGTAGGCGGGCAAGCCGCACCGGCCGCTCGAGCAGCCACCCGGCGAGCGCCCGCTCGACGGGTGACACGTGCTCCGCGACCTCCTGCACGACCCCGAACCTACGGACGAGGTACGACAGTTCCCGCAGGTCAGCGGCCATCCGGAGCGCGAGAGGTCAGTCGTCCTCGTCGAGGAACGCGTCGACCACCGGCGCCAGCTCACCGGCCTCGGTGACCAGCGCCAGGTGCCCGCCGTCGTAGAGGTGCAGCCGGGCACGCGGGATGCCGCGGGCCAGGATGCGGGCGTTGACCATCGGGATGATCGGGTCGTCGTCGCCGGCGAGCACCAGGGTCGGCTGCCGGATGAGGGAGAGGAACGGCAGGCTGCTCCAGCCGGCGCTCGCGGCCAGCTGGTAGTAGTAGCCGCGCCGCGGCCCCACCCGGGTGTGGGAGTGCAGCGCCTGCGCCGCGCGTGCCGGGTCGTCCCGCACCGTGCCGCCGTAGAGCTCCCCGGCCACGCGGGTGGCGTACCCGGGGTCGCGGTGCCGCCGCGGCGTGAGCATGTGCGAGAGCACCCGCGGGTGCGCGGGCACCATCAGCGACCCGGTGCCGGTGGCGGCCAGCACCAGCCGGCGGCAGCGGCGGCGGTGCTGGACGGCGAAGTGCTGCGCGAGCCCTCCGCCCCACGACAGCCCCAGCACGTCGACGGCGCCGCGGTGCCCGAGCCGGTGCAGGACACCGGAGACCACCGGCGTCAGCGTGGCCAGCACGTAGGGCACGACGGGCGCCGGCGAGCCGCCCACCCCCGGCACGTCGAAGCGGACGACGGTGCGGCGCGGGTCGAGCGCGTCGACGAAGGGCTGCAACACCTCGAGGCTGGCGCCGATGCCGTTCATCAGCACCAGCGGGGGGCGGGAGCCGTCACCGGTGCGCTCGGACACGCGCAGCGTGCGGCCCCCCACGGTCAGCGCCCGGACGGTCTCCCGCCCCGGGCGCCGCCGCGGCTCACTTGTCGAAGACATACGTCCCCGGCGCGTCACCCAGCACCGGCAGGTCGGCGCTCCCCAGCGCCTCCGGCGCCGGAACCTCCTCGCCGGCGCGCTCGGCCAGCCACGCGGTGAAGTCCGGCCACCACGAGCCCTTCTCCTTGTGCGCCGAGGCCAGCCACTCCTCCGGGTCGGCCGGGGTCTTGTCGGCCACCTGGAAGGACGCCTTCGGGTTGGTCGGCGGGTTGACCAGCGAGGCGATGTGCCCGGCGGTCGACAGCACGAACCGGCTGTCCCCGCCGAGCAGCTGGGTGGTGCGGTAGCAGGACTGCCAGGGGCACAGGTGGTCGGCGATGCCGGCGGTGACGTAGGTGTCGACGTCGACGGTGCCGAGGTCGACCGGGGTCCCGAGCATGCTCGCCCGGCCGGGCTCGGTGAGCTGGTTGCCGACGGCGACGTCGATGAAGTCGCGGTGCAGCGCGGCGGTCATCCGGGTGGTGTCGGCGTTCCAGTAGAGGATGTCGAAGGCCGGCGGGGGCTGCCCCTGCAGGTAGTTGTTGACCCAGTAGTTCCACACCAGGTCGTTGGGCCGCAGCCACGCGAACACCTCGGCCAGCATCGCGCCGTCGAGGTAGCCCTTCTTCCGCGACCGCTCGGTCGCCTCCTTGACCGCCTCCTCGTCCATGAGCGCCCCGATCGTCCCGGCGCGGCCCCAGTCGAGCACGGTGACGGCGAAGCTGGCGGCGGCCACCCGGTCGAGCCGGCCGGCCGCGGCCAGGTGCGAGAGCACCATCGCGAGGATGATCCCGCCGGAGCAGAAGCCCTGGAACGCGGTGCGGTCGCTGCCGGTGATCCGCTCGGCGGCGTCGGCGGCGTCCAGGACCGCCTGGCCGTAGGTGTCCAGGCCCCACTCGGCGTGCCGGGCGTCGGGGTTGCGCCAGCTCATCATGAAGACCTGGTGACCGGCGGAGACGTAGTGCTCGACGATGCTGCGCCCCGGCGCGAGGTCGGTGACGTAGTACTTGTTGATCGTCGGCGGCACGATCACCAGCGGCACGGCGCGGACGGTCTCCGTCGTCGGCCGGTACTGGATCAGCTCGAACACGTCGGTGCGCAGGACGACGGCGCCCGGGGTGACGGCGAGGTCCTCGCCGACGGTGAAGGCGTCGGGCTCGACCATCGAGGGCACCCGCGGCGCGGAGGCGACGTCGGAGACCAGCCGGCGCAGACCCGACACGGCGTTGCGGCCGCCGGTGTCGATGACCGCCTTGAGCGCCAGCGGGTTGAGGAACGGGACGTTGCTCGGCGCGAGCGCGTCGACGACGTTGGTCAGCGCGAAGCGGATCCGCTCGTCGTCGCGCCAGTCGAGCTCGACGTCGTCGACGAGGCCGACCGCGGCGCGGGCCGCGGCGATGTGGGCCTGCATCGTCCGCTTGAACAGGGGGTTGCCGGTCCAGGCCGGGTCGGCGAAGCGGCGGTCCTTGGGGTTGGGGGCGATGTCCGAGCGGCCGACCGCGATCCGCCCGACCTCGCGCGCCAGCTCCCCGCCGCGCCGGGCCACCGCGTCGGGGTGGCGGGCCAGCGCCGAGCCGAGCGCGGCGAGCGTGCGGACCGGCGGGACCATGCGCCGCAGCGGGCCGCGGGCGGCGTCGACGAGGACCATGTCCAGGCCCATGACGGCGTCACCGGCCTGCTCCTCGGCACTGCCGTCAGGAGCCGCCGCCGGGCGCGGGCGGGCGGTGTCGCGGTCGGGACGCTGGGCGGTGCTGGTCATCGGGGCTCCCGGAGATCGTCGGATCCTGCGACCCGCTCCACTCAAGCACAGCGGCCCGGCTCCGGCAGGGGGACGGCCGGCCGACCACGAGCAGCACCACCCCGCCGACGAGCAGCCCCAGCCCCGCGCCGCCCACCACGTCCAGCGGCAGGTGCGCGCCGGTCCACACCCGGGCCAGGCACACCACCGTCGCCAGGACCACCCCGGCGACCCGCGCGCGGCGGCCCAGCCACGGCCAGGCCACCGTCAGCACGGCGGCGACGACGGCGGCGTGCCCGGAGACGAACCCGCGCCCCTGGGCGGCGGCCCCGCGCAGGACGGTGTCCTCCAGCAGCCCGGCCGGTCTCCCCCGGACGACGACGTCCTTGACGCCCTTGGCGGCCAGGTAGGTGCCGGCGCCGGCGAGCAGCAGCCCCGCGGCGAGCCGCCACCTGCGCAGCAGGGCCGCGACCAGCGCGCTGGCCGGCACCACCAGGAAGTTGCCCAGCTGCATGAACGGCCAGACCAGCAGGAACGGCAGCGCGTCCACCCCGTTGACCGCCCGGAACACCGCCGCCTCGGCCGCGCCCACGTGCGTGCGCTCCACAGGCAGTGCCGCCAGCACCAGCACCAGCGCGCCCGAGACGCCCAGGAGGGCGTCGCCGCCCCGCCGCAGGGGTGCCCGGCGGGGAGCCGCCGGCCCGGTCACACCGTCTCCGGGACCAGCTCCGTGCGCGGCGCGGTGTTCGGCTCCCGGCGCCAGGAGCGGTTGGTCCGCCAGAACACGTAGGCGCCCAGGCCCAGGGGGATCGGCAGCACGTAGGTCAGCCCGCGGAACACCAGGACCCCGGCGGCCACCAGCGCCCGGTCGCCACCGGCCGCCGACAGGCCCGTGATCAGCGCGAGCTCGACGACCCCCAGCCCGCCCGGGGTGAACGGGATCGCGGTGAGCAGCCGGGCGAAGGCGAACACCGCGAGGATCTCGACGACGCCCACCTGCGCGGAGGTCACGCCCACGGCGCGCAGGGCGAGCACCAGGACCAGGAACAGCGACAGGTGGCTGACCAGGGTGGCCAGCGTCAGCCAGTGCCAGCGGGCGTGCAGCAGCAGCGCCGTCCGGTCGCGGAACTTCGTCGTCGCCAGGTCCCAGCCGTGCACCGGCGGCCGGCCGAGGGGGCGGATCACGGCGGACGCCACGCGGCCCAGGCCCCGGCCGATGCGCGCCGCGCCCTCCCGGCTGTGCAGGAGCAGGCCGAGGACGACCACGGCCGCCACCAGGCCGGCGACCCCCGCCAGCCCGCCCAGCAGCCGGCCGGTGGTCGGGGGAGAGGTGAAGGCCAGCAGCGCGAGGGCGAACACCGGCAGGCCGAGCTTGGCGAAGTTGTTCCACAGCCCCGACAGCAGCAGCATCACCGACGTCCGCGAGCGCGAGAAGCCCCACGAGGAGTTCATCGCGTAGGTCAGCCCCAGCGACAGCGCCGCCCCGGCGACGACGGTGTTGGACACCGCGGTGGTGGTCAGCGTCGACACCGTCGCCTCGCGCAGCCGCAGGCCCGGCATGGTCGTGACCATCACGAACTGGTAGGTGGCGAGGTTCCACGCCGCGGCCAGCGCCAGCAGGGCCAGCTCGGCCCAGGTCATGCTCCGCACCGCCGACCAGACGTCGGACAGGCTGGTGAACTGCGGCAGGAACCAGACGAAGACGGCGACGACCAGCGCCAGGGACAGCAGCGGGGTCAGCACCCGGCGCCACAGCGGCTTGCGCTGCGGCGGCCGGGCGGCCTGGGCCTGGGGTGCGACGGCGGTCACGGCGGGTCCCTCCCGTCGTCGGTGGCGGACCGGCCGGCCTCGGGAGGGTCGGCGTCGGGCGGGTCCAGGTCCAGGCGTTCCCCGCTGGCCTCGTGGACCTGGGTGGCCAGCTGCTCGCGGCTGACGACGTCCAGGCTCTGCGTGGCGAGGGCCAGCGGCTCGCCGCGGTTGTCGCCGGAGAGGGTGAAGACGATGGTCAGGCAGCCGCCCGGGAAGAGGTAGAGGCGCCGGCCCAGGTACTGCGGGGTCACCTGGGTCACCCGCTCGAAGCGGCGCAGGCCGTCACGCTCGCTGGGGATCTCGGTGGCGCCGCGGGTGTCGCAGTCGGCGGTCAGCCGCACCTCGATGGCGCGCGCGCCGTCCCGGTCGGAGTCCAGCCAGAACCGGGCCGACCCCCTGCGGGCGTCGAGCCCGGCGAACGACCAGCCCACCGGCACGCTCTCCACGCACGGGACCCAGGTCGCCGTCGGCACCGCCTGGGCCATGAGGACGACGCCGTTGGCGGCGTGGTCCTCGTCGCCGGTGGCGCAGGCGGGCACCTCGAGGCTGACGCTCGTCGACCCGGTCCCGCAGCCGGCGGTGGCCAGCGCGGCCGCGAGCAGCACGGCGGCGGAGCGCCGGGACGCGTTCACAGCGGGGACCCGAGCAGGTTCAGGCCGACGGCGAGGGCCAGCGCGATCGCCAGGACGCTGACCAGCGTGAGCCCGACCCGGCGGAAGGACCACCGCTGGATGCGCACCGGCGGCAGCCGGTAGGGCAGCAGCCGCAGGAAGTCCGCGTGCAGGTCGCGGCCCTGCGCCCGCAGCATCCGGCGCAGCTGGGAGGGCATGGTCAGGCCGCGGGTGGCGGCGAAGGCCTCGGCGATCTCCTCGTCGGAGAACTGCAGCCGCGCCCGGGCCAGGACGCGCGCGGCGTCGGTGCGCAGGGCCAGGACCAGCAGCATGTTCGCCAGGTCCACCGCCTGCCGCCACGGGCTGGGGCGCACCTCGGCGAACGCCGAGTCGATGAGGAACACCGTGCCGTCGCGCACCATGAGGTTGGCCGGCTTGATGTCGCGGTGGGCCAGGCCGGTCTCCCACAGCCGGCGGACGATGGCCAGCCCCTGGTCGATCACGTCGTCGTCGACGTGGACGTCGGGGTCGCCGATCTCGCGCGCGCCCTGGAGGAACTCGGCGACGAGCAGGTACTCCCGCTCCGGGGTGATCTCGACGATGCCCAGCGGGTGCGGCACCGGCAGCCCGGCGTCGGAGAGCAGGTGCAGCACGTAGTCCTCGTACTGCACCAGCCGGCGCACGCTGTGGTAGGGCTTCTCGTCCTCGAGCCGGCCGTAGAGCAGCGTGCGGCCGAGCTTGAACCAGCGGTCGGACCGCAGGTGCGTGACCGCGTACAGCTTGCCGAAGACGCAGCTCTCGTCCTCCTCCGCGGCGTCGTCGGCCTTGACGGTGATCTTGAGCGGGGTGGAGCCGCCCGAGCCGGCCAGGCCGAAGGGCTTCACCGACGTGGCCAGCAGGCCCAGCTGGTCCTGCAGCGCCCGCACGATCGCCTCGCCGCGCGCTCCGGTGACGTCGAGGTGGGCCGGGCTGCCCCGCCGGTAGACGACGGGGTAGACCTCGTTGGGCGTCAGCAGGCGGAAGGCGGCCACCGGGGCGGCGACCCCGAGGACGACGCCGGCGAGGACGTCGGTGGGGTGGTCCTGGGCCAGGTAGAGCCGCGAGGCGGCCGTGACCAGCAGCAGGCCCCACACGACCCACTTGCCGACGTCGCGGGGGCGGCCGGCCGGCACCAGGGAGTAGAGGCTGCTGACCAGGAAGGTGGCCAGGACCGTCATCGGCACCGAGGGCATCGAGAAGCCCGACCAGGGGCCGAGCACCTCCACCTCGTAGGGCCGGGGCCGCTGCAGCGTGCCGGCCACGGTGGCCGCGGTGTTGATCACCAACAGCCCGACGCCGAGCCAGACGAACAGGTGCCGCCACCGCCGGAAGACGAGCAGGACGAGCAGGTTGGCCAGCCACAGCACGTGGATGGCCCGGCCGGTGGCCAGGACCCCGGCCACCTCGGCGACCCGGGTCAGCCCGGGGGAGCGGATGCTGGCGATCGCCTGCAGGATGCGCGTGTCGACCAGGTCGAAGGCGGCCACGCTGCCGGTGACGACGACGACGACCCAGGTCGCCAGCACCAGGCCGCTGAGCGACAGCCACCACTTGCCGGACGCGTTGAGGTGCCGCGGCAGCGGGGGCGCCTCGCCGGAGGGGCGGCGGCGGCGGTGGACGCGCTGCACCGGCGGGGGGTCGGGGCGCCGCAGCTGCCCGCCCGCCGGTGGTCGTGCGGCGGGCGCGGGCGCCGTCGTCGCCGGTGCCTGCGCCGCAGGGACCCGTGCCGTCGCCGCCATGCCGCCCGATGCTGCACCTGATGCGCGCCCGGGACCATCGACCTTGGTCCCGTTCGCGACTAGCGTGGCCGTCCCCGCTCCGGTCCGCCGCGGGGCGCCGCCTCCTGCCCGGAGGGCCCGCGATGCGCCGTCGCCCGTTCCCGCCGTCCACCGTCGCCGCGGTGCTCGCCGTCGTCGCCGCCCTGCTGTGCGGCTGCGGCGGCACCCCGGCCGACGCCGGACCGGCCCCGGACCCGGGGGTGCGGATCGCCTCCTACGACTTCCCCGAGAACCAGACGCTCGCCGAGGTGTACGCCGAGGCGCTGCGCCGGGCGGGCGTGGAGGTGACCGTGCAGCACGGGATCGGCCCGCGCGAGGTCGTCTTCCCGGCGCTGGAGCAGGGGGTGGTCGACCTCGTCGTCGACTACCTCGGCACCGCCTCGGACTTCGCCGAGCCCGGCTCCGGCTCGGTGCACGACGACCCGGCACCGCTGCGCGAGGGCCTGGCGCAGGAGCTCGCGCCCCGCGGGCTGACCGTGCTCGCCGCCGCGCGGGCCGAGGACCAGAACGGGTTCGTCGTCCTCACCCGCCTGGCCGAGCAGCACGGGACGACCACGCTGACCCAGCTGGCCCCGCTGGCCCGCGAGCTGGTCTTCGGCGGGCCGCCGGAGTGCACCGAGCGGCGGTTCTGCCTGCCGGGGCTGCGGGAGGTCTACGGCATCGACTTCGCCGAGGTCCGCAGCATGCCGTCGCGCTCGGCCACGGTGGAGGCCCTGCTCAGCGGGCAGATCGACGTCGGCATGCTCGAGACCACCGACGCCCGGCTGACCGACGCCTCGCTGCTGTTGCTCCGCGACGACCGGTCGCTGCAGCCGCGGGAGAACGTGGTGCCCATCGTGCGCACCGCGGTGGTCGACGAGCGGCTGCGCGCGGCGCTCGACGGGGTCAGCGCGCAGCTGACCACGCTCGACCTGGTCGGGCTCAACCGGGCCGTCGCCGTGGACGGCGTCTCACCGCGGGAGGCGGCGCAGCGCTGGTGGGTCGGCCGATGAAGGACCTCCCTGCCCCACCCGGAAGGACCCCCGTCCCCCTCCCCCTCGCACGCTCGGGGCGAGCCTCCGGACGGGGCCATCCGACGCTCGCGGCGGGACCCTGCAGGGAGGCCGTCCCAGCACCGTCACGCGATGGCGCTGGTGCCGGTGATCGCGCGGCCGACGATGAGGCTGTTGACCTCGCGGGTGCCCTCGTAGGAGTAGATGGCCTCGGCGTCGGCGACGAAGCGGCCGACGTGGTTCTCCAGCAGGATCCCGTTGCCGCCCATGAGCTCCCGCGCCCAGCCGACCGTCTCGCGCATCCGCATCGTCGAGTAGCCCTTGGCCATCGAGGCGTGCTCGTCGCGCAGCATGCCGCAGTCCTGCAGCTGCGAGGCCCGGGCGCAGAGCGCTGCCGAGGCGGTGATGTTGCCGAGCATCCGGAACAGCAGGTCCTGCACCAGCTGGAAGGAGGTGATCGACCGGCCGAACTGGTCGCGCTCCAGGGCGTAGCGCAGCGCGTGCTCGTAGGCGCCGCGCGAGCAGCCCACCGCCGACCAGGCGACGCTCACCCGGGTGGCCCGCAGCACGTTGGCGGTGTCGCGGAAGCTGTTCGCGTTCTGCAGCCGGTTCTCCTCGGGCACGCGGACGCCGTCGAGGGTGATCAACGCGTTCTGCACCGCGCGCAGCGCGATCTTGTCCTCGAGGTCGACGGCGCTGAACCCCGGCGTCGGCGTCTCGACGACGAAGCCGAGCACCCGGTCGGTCTCGACGTCGCGCGCCCAGATGACCACCAGGTCGGCGAAGCTGCCGTTGCCGATCCACTTCTTCTGCCCGTCGAGCACCCACTCGTCGCCGTCGCGGCGGGCCGTCGTCTGGATGCCCCGGGCCACGTCGGACCCGTGGTCGGGCTCGGTCAGACCGAAGGCGCCGATCAGCTCCATCCGGGCCATCGCCGGCAGCCAGCGCTCCTTCTGCTCGTCGGAGGCGCACAGGTGCAGCGTGCCCATGGCCAGGCCGCCGTGGACGCCCATGAAGGTGGCCACCGACGGGTCACCGCGCCCCAGCTCCATGGACACCATGCCGTCGAACAGCGAGGAGCGGCCGGGACAGCCGTAGCCGGAGTACTGCGCGCCGGCGATGCCGAGCTCGGCGATCGCGGGGATGAGCTGCCGGGGGAACTGGGCGCGGGTCCAGTACTCGTTGATGATCGGCTCGACCTGCTCGTCCATGAACGCCCGGACGCGGTGCAGCGTCGCGCGGTCCTGCTCGTCGAGCAGGGCCTCGAGGTCGTAGAAGTCCGACGTGACGGTGGGCCGGTCGGCCATGGCACTGCCCTCCTCGCAGCCGGGACCGCGGTGTCCCGCGCGCTCGCCCTACCCCTCGCCGGGCAGGGCAACCGGTGTACGCGGTGCCGCGTGCGGGCAGATCCGGACGGCTCCGTCCGCACGACGCCCCGAGGAGGGTCCCCGTGCCCCGATCCATCGCCGACCAGACCGACGAGGAGCTCGGCGGCCCCGGCAGCGTGCTGGTGCGCCAGCGCGCCGACCACGTCGAGCTCGACCGCCTGCTGCACGAGCTGCAGGGCACCGCCGGCCGCGCCCAGGAGGAGGTGCTCACGCGGATCGACCGGCTGGTGTTCAGCCACGCCTTCGCCGAGGAGACCGTCATCTGGCCGGTGGTGCGCCGGGTGCTGCCCGACGGGGAGGAGGTCACCCTGCGCATCGAGGAGGAGCACCAGGAGGTCAACGAGCTCGTCGCCGCGCTGGAGGCCGGCGGGCCCGACGACCCGCAGCGCCCCGCACGCCTCGCCCGGCTGGTCGAGGTGCTGCGCGAGGACGTCCGGGACGAGGAGGACGTGCTCTTCCCGCGCCTGCAGGAGCGGCTCGACGCCGCCGAGCTGCGCCGTCTCGGGCGGCAGTGGGCGCTGGTCCGGCGCGTCTCGCCGACCCGGCCGCACCCGACGGTGTCCCGCCGCCCGCCGGGCAACGCGCTGTCGGGCCTGCCGTTGTCGTTGCTCGACCGCAGCCGCGACGTCGTCGACGCCGTCGTCCGGCGGGTGCCGGCGGTCGCCCCGGCCGGCCGGGCGGCCAGCCGGGGGCTGGCCGTGGTCGCCGGCCTGGTGGAGCGCACCCCGCCGGCCCGCAGCGGTGACTGGGCGCCGACCTCCCGCTGAGCACACGACGGAGGCCCCCTCCCCGGCCGGGGAGGGGGCCTCCGTCGTGAGCGGGGCCGCCCGCTAGTTGGTGTTGCGGGGCTTGGGCTCGGCGCGGGCGTCCAGCTGGATCTCCTTCTCCGCCCCCGGCACGCCCTCCTTCAGCTCCTTGGTCCGCTCCTTCTCGGCGTCGAACTCGATGCCGAACAGCAGCGCGACGTTGATGAGCCAGAACCAGATGAGGAAGACCACGACGCCGGCCAGCGCACCGTAGGTCTTGTTGTAGCTGCCGAAGTTGGCCACGTAGAAGGCGAAGGCGGCCGAGGCGATGACGGCCACGAGGATCGCCACGCCCGCGCCGGGGCTGATGAACCGGAACCCGCGCAGCTTGACGTTCGGCGTCGAGTAGTAGAGGACGGCGATCATCAGCGCCAGGATCACCAGGATCACCGGCCACTTGACGACGTTCCACACGGTGAGGGCCGTGTCGCCGATCCCGACGGCCGAGGCGATGGCCTCGACGACCCCGCCGCTGAGCACCAGCATCGCCACGATGACGGCGGCGAAGAGGATGCCGACCAGGGTGACCAGCAGCTGCAGCGGCTTGAGCTTCCAGAACTTGCGGCCCTCGGGCGTCTCGTAGACGACGTTGGACGCGCGGGTGAAGGCGCCGACGTAGCCCGACGCCGACCAGACGGCGCCGACCAGACCGAGGACCAGGCCGAAGCCGGCGGTGCTCTGGCTGCCGGCGACCTGCTCGATGACCGGGCCCAGGGTGTCCGCGGCGCTGGCGGGGACGACGGTGGTCAGCGCGTCGGTGAGCTGCTGCGGCGTGGTGAGCAGGCCGACGATCGAGGTCAGCGCGATCAGCGCCGGGAAGAGCGCCAGGACGCCGTAGTAGGTGAGCGACGCCGCCCAGTCGGTGAGGTTGTCCTCGCTGAACTCCTTCACCGTGCGCTTGACCGTGCCGAAGAACGTGGCCTTGGTGTCGGTGCCGCGCGGGGCGTTGTCGAACCGCGTCGAGTTGACCTTGTCGTCGTGCGGCGCGGGGTCACCGGTGGAGTTGCCCGAGAAGCGCGTCGGCTTCGACGCCTCGGTGTTCGCGGCGCGGGAGCCGTGGGGGCGGGCCATCGTGGTCCTCCGGGGCAGGGATGGGGTGGATCGGGTGATCGATTCCCCGGACGGCCCCGTTCCATGCACCGCGTGATCACGCCGGGCGCGTCGGGTGATCGCTCAGCGCAGCCCGGACACCGGTGACCACTCGCCGGCGCAGGCCGTGGCCCGCCCGACGTCGGCGGTGTCGTCGGCGTCGTCGCGGTCCTGCCGCCGCGTGCGGGCCATCCCGCCCAGGCTGACCAGCGCCACCACCAGGGCGGCGCCCGCGCCCAGCAGGGAGACCACGGTGAACGACGACGCCCGCGGGAACCCGGTGGCCGGGTCGACCGCGGCGCCGAGCAGCGCGACGGTGACCGTGCTGCCGACCGCCTGGCCCACCGAGCGGGCGATGGAGTTCACCGCGTTGGCCACCCCGGTCTCGCCGCGCCGCACCGCCGAGACCACCAGCGTCGGCAGCGCGGCGTAGGCCACCGTCACCCACGCCTGCGTGAGCAGGCCCGCGACGACGACCGCGGCCGGCTCGGCCCGCCCGACGGCGAGCACCACGAAACCGGCGACGCCGGCGAGCGACCCGCCGAGCAGGGTGAGCAGCGCGCCGACCCGGTCGACGACCCGGCCGGCGACCGGGGCGAGCGCGATGCCCAGCACGCCGCCGGGCAGCAGGTAGACGACGGCCGCCTCGAGCACCGGCGCGCCGAACCCGTACCCGGCGGCCGCGGGCGGGGTCTGCACGTACTGCATGACGACGAGGAAGGAGACGAACAGGCCCACGCCCGTCGCCAGCCCGGCGAGGTTGGGCACCAGCATCCGCGGGTCGGCCAGCAGCGCCGGGCGCACCAGCGGCGCGGCGCGGCGGCGCTGGAACAGCACCCACCCGGTGAGGACGGCCACGGCACCGGCCGCGCAGCCCAGGGTGGCCGGCGAGGTCCACCCCCAGGCGTTGCCCTGCGAGACCGGCAGCAGGAGGAGCACCAGCCCGATCCCGAGCAGGCCGGCACCGGCCCAGTCCACGCCGCCGGTCGCCGTCGCCGGGCGGCGGGGCAGCAGGACCGCGGCCAGGGCGAGGGAGACCAGCGTGACGCCGAGGCCCACCCAGAACGGGCGGTGGTAGTCCCCGCCGTCACCGGTCAGCAGCCCGGCGGCGACCAGCCCGACCACCCCGCCGACGCCGAGGGTGCTGCTGACGATCGACATCGCCACGCTCAGCCGCGCGGGCGGGAGCTCGCGGCGCAGCAGGCTGATCGACAGCGGGAACAGGCCGTAGGAGGAGCCCTGCAGCACCCGGGCGACCAGCAGCAGCGGCAGCGAGCGGGTGACGATCGCCAGCAGGGTGCCGACGGCGACGGCGGTGAGGATGCCCAGGACGACCGGGCGCTCGCCGTGCACGTCCCCGAGCCGGCCGAGGACCGGGGTGAGCACGGCGGCGGCCAGCAGGTTCGCGGTGAGCACCCAGCCGGCTGCGGCGGAGGAGACACCGAGCTGCTCACCGATCGGGCCGAGGACGGGGACGACCAGGCTCTGCAGCAGCGACAGCGTCGTCACCCCGAGTGACAGGGTGAGGACCAGGAGCGCCGGACGCGTCGGGCGGGTGAGCGAGGCCGTGCCGGGCGGGGCGACCTCGGCTCCGGCGGACACCCCCCGATGACACCATGCGGTCACCGCCCGCACCGTGCCGGGCCGTCGGGCTGCCCGGACGTGCAGTCGGTCACCGACGGTCAGGTGAACAGTGCGTGCCGACGATTGAGACGGCGTTCGGCTGGGGACACAGTCCCCGACGAACGAGTCGCGGGAGTCCGCTCCCGGTGGCACGAGACGAGACGAGCAAGGGGACGTTCGAGATGGTTCTGTGGCCGGCAGTCGCCGTCGTCGGGTTCCTGGTCCTGACCGGACTGGTGATCGCGATGGGCGCCTCGACGACGGCACGCTACGAGCGCGAGCAGCGGGCCGCGGCCTCGGCCGGCGCTCGCCGGGAGAGCGCCGTGACCAGCGCCTCCGTCGAGCCGGTGGGGGTGGCCCAGGCGGCCTGACGCCCCGCCGGACACGCGACCGCGCCCCGCCGCTCCTGCCGGAGCCGCGGGGCGCGGTCGCGTACGGGCCCGACTAGAGGTGGGCGTCGGGGGTGTCGAGGACCGTGCGGTCCAGCGACTCCAGCAGGTCCAGCCAGGTGTGCACCTTCGGCAGCTCCCAGCGCTGGAAGTACCGCGCCGCGGCGCGCTTCCCCTCGTGGAAGTCGCTGGTCTCCTCCCGGGTGGCCAGCGCCTGCTCCAGCCACAGCCAGCCGACGACGGTGTGGCCGGCCGCGTCGAGGTAGGCGCTGGCGTTGGCCAGGGCCAGCGCCGGGTCGCCGGTGCCCCACAGCGTCCCGGTGACCGAGACGAGCCGGGTGAGCGCGGCGTCGACGTCGGCGGCGAGGTCGGCGAACGGCGTCCCTGCCGCCCGCGCCGTCGTCGCCCGGATCGTCTCGGCGAGCAGCGCGAGCCCGGCACCGCCGTGCACGGTCACCTTGCGGCCGAGCAGGTCGAGGGCCTGGATGCCGTTGGTGCCCTCGTGGATCGGGTTGAGCCGGTTGTCCCGGTAGAACTGCTCGACCGGGTAGTCGCGGGTGTAGCCGTAGCCGCCGTGCACCTGGATGGCCAGGTCGTCGGCGACCGGGCCCCACTGCGAGGGCCACGCCTTGGCGATCGGGGTCAGCGTGTCGAGCAGCAGGTGGGCGCGGTCGCGCTCCTCCTGGCTCTCGGCGGTCCTCTCCTCGTCGACCAGCCGCGCGCAGTACAGGCCCAGCGCCAGCCCGCCCTGCGCGTAGCTCTTGGCGGCCAGCAGCATGCGGCGCACGTCGGGGTGGTCGACCAGCCGCACCATCGGCGACGACGGGTCCCGGCCGGTGGCGGGGCGGCCCTGGGTGCGGGTGCGGGCGTAGTCCAGCGCGTGCAGGTAGCCGGTGTAGCCGAGGACGGTCGCGCCCATCCCGACGCCGATCCGGGCCTCGTTCATCATGTGGAACATGTAGGACAGCCCCCTGTGGGGCTCGCCCACCAGGTACCCGACGGCGCCGGCCCGACCGCCCGGGGTGTGCACGCCCTCGCCGAAGTTGAGCAGCGTGTTCGTCGTCCCGCGGTAGCCCATCTTGTGGTTGAGCCCGGCCAGGACGACGTCGTTGCGCTCGCCGATCGACCCGTCGGCGGTGACCAGGAACTTGGGCACCACGAACAGCGAGATGCCCTTCACCCCGGGGGGACCGCCGGGGATCTTGGCCAGCACCAGGTGGACGATGTTCTCGGTCAGCTCGTGGTCGCCGGCCGAGATCCACATCTTGTTGCCGACGAGCCGGTACGTGCCGTCCTCCTGCGGCTCGGCGCGGGTGGTGATGTCGGCGAGCGAGGAGCCGGCCTGCGGCTCCGACAGCGCCATCGTGCCGAACCAGCGCCCCTCGAGCATCGGCCGGACGTAGGTGTCCTTCTGCTCCTGCGAGCCGTGCGCGAGCAGCAGGCGGGCGTTGCCCATGGTCAGGAACGGGTAGCTCGACGTGCCGACGTTGGCCGCCTTGAACCAGGCGAAGGCCGCCTGCCCGACGGTCTGCGGCAGCTGCATGCCGCCGTACTCCTCGTCGAAGGTGCCGGCCATGATCCCCGACTCGACGAACACCGCCAGCGCCTGCGCGACCTCGGGGATCATCTGGACCCGCCCGTCGACGAACCGCGGCTCGTTCTCGTCGGCCTTCCGGTTGTGCGGCGCGAAGTGCTCGGTGGCGATCTGCTCGGCCAGCTCCATGACCGCGTCGAAGGTCTCGCGCGAGTGCTCGGCGAACCGCGGCCGCTTGGTCAGCGTCTCGACCTCCAGCCACTCGTGCAGGAGGAACTCCAGGTCGCGGCGGGACAGGATCAGCGAGGACACGGGAGCCTCCACGGGCGAGGGTGGCGGGAGCGCGGGCGCGCGGCCCGACCGGCCCACGATAGGCCGGGTCCCGCGCCGGGTAGCAGCTCGCCCATGGACCTCAACCAGCTGATCGGCCGGGCGACCGGCCTGGCCGGGGAGGCGGGCGCGGCACTGCTCCGGCAGGTGCAGCACGTCCGCCTGCCCGGGGCCGGGCAGGCGTCGGCCACCGACGACCCGGAGGTCGCCGCCCGCCGCTGGCGCGTGGTGACCGTGCTGCGGGAGCCGGCCGACGTCGACGCCGCCCTGCCCGCGCCCCTGACCGCGCTCGGGGACCGCATCGAGGTGCGCACGACCCGCGCGCCGGGCGACCGCGGCACCGAGCTGGCCGCCCGCTTCCGCGGCACGCCCACCGAGCACGAGGTCGGCGAGCTGCGGGCGGCGCTGCGCGAGGCCAAGGCGCTGCTGGAGGTCGGCGAGGTGCTGCGGGTGGACCCGCAGCCGCACGGCGAGCGCGCCGCGACCCCGCAGGGTGCGGCACTGGAGGGCGCCGCGAAGGCGGCGCCGAGGGAGGGTGTGCTGTGAGGGCGGTGACCTGGCAGGGCGTCAACGAGGTCGGCGTCGAGACCGTGCCCGACCCGACGATCCTCAACGACCACGACGTCGTCCTGCGGGTGACCAGGACGACGACGTGCGGCTCGGACCTGCACCTGATCGGCGGCTACATCCCGGCGATGCGGACCGGCGACGTCATCGGCCACGAGTTCCTGGGCGAGGTCGTCGAGGTCGGCCCGGGCGTGCGGGACCGCCGCGTCGGCGACCGCGTCGTCGTCAACTCCTTCGTCGCCTGCGGGCACTGCTGGTACTGCCGGCAGGAGCTGTACTCGCTGTGCGACAACGGGAACCCGGACCCGGGGATCACCGAGGGCCTGTGGGGCCAGAGCCCGGGTGGGTGCTTCGGGTACTCCCACGCGATGGGCGGCTTCGCCGGGTCGCACGCGGAGTACGTCCGGGTGCCCTACGCCGACGTCGGCACCTTCGTGGTGCCCGACGAGGTCAGCGACGACCGGGCGCTGTTCGCCTCCGACGCGGTCTCCACCGGGTGGATGGGCGCGGACCTGGCCGGCACGAAGCCGGGCGACACCGTGGCCGTGTGGGGCGCCGGCGGCGTCGGGCAGATGGCGGCGCGGGCGGCGATGCTGCTGGGCGCCGAGCAGGTGCACGTCATCGACCGGCTGCCCGAGCGGCTCGAGCAGGTGCGGCGGCACGTCGGCGCCGAGGTGATCGACTACTCCACCACCGACGTCATGGCGGAGCTGCGCGAGCGCACCGGTGGCCGCGGGCCCGACGTCTGCATCGAGGCGGTGGGCATGGAGGCGCACAGCACCGGCGTGCAGGGCGTGTACGACCAGGTCAAGCAGCAGCTGCGGCTGCAGACCGACCGCCCCTCCGCCGTCCGCGAGGCGATCCTGGCCTGCCGCAAGGGCGGGAGCGTGTTCGTCCTGGGCGTCTTCGCGGGGCCGGTGGACAAGTTCCCGCTGGGCGCGGCCATGAACAAGGGGCTCACCCTGCGCGGGGCGCAGGTGCACGGGCAGCGCTACACACCGCGGATCCTCGAGCACATGGCCCGCGGCGAGCTGGTCACCGAGCACCTGGCCACGCACGTCATGCCGCTGGAGGACGCCGCCCGCGGCTACCGCATGTTCAAGGACAAGGAGGACGGCTGCGTGCGCGCGGTCTTCCTGCCCCACGGCTGACGCCCGGACCGTGCACTTCCGCGGAAGTGCACGCCGGGACGACGAGAGGCCCCTCCCGGGCGGGGGAGGGGCCTCTCGTCGTGCGGGGTGCTAGCCGCGGTGCCGGCCGGACGGCTCCGCGCCGCCGGGACGCCCGGCCGGGGGAGCCGTCGACGTCGGCGCGGCCTCGCCGGCGGCCTGCACGGCCTGCTCACCGGGGCCGGCCTCCAGGCCACCGGCGGTCTGCTGCGCGGCCTGCTGCGCCTGGATCCCCGACTGGGTGCGCAGTTCCAGCTGCGGGAGGAACCACAGGACGACGAAGCCGACCGCCACGACCGCGGCGGCGACCATGAACACCAGGTCGAGGGTGTTGGAGAAGCCGACCCGGAAGGGCGTGACCAGCGCCGGGAAGGCGTCGATGGCGCTGGTGTCGGACAGCACCCGGTCGGCGCCGGCCTGCTGCAGTGCGGCCGCCTGCTGCGCCGCCTCGGGGCTGGCCTGGGCCGCCTGCCGGATCTGGTCCGGGATCTCCGTCCCGAGCCGGGTGAACAGGATCGACAGGAAGGCCGCCGTCCCGATCGTGCCGCCCATCTGCCGGAAGAACGTCACCGACGAGGTGGCGACGCCGATCTCCCGCGGCGACACGGCGTTCTGCACGGCGAGGATGACCGGCTGCATGTTGAAGCCGAGCCCCACGCCGAGCAGCAGCATGAAGGGCGCCAGCGTCCAGATCGAGGTGTCGGCCCCGACCACGAGGGACAGCGCGACGAGCGCGACGACCATGAGGACGACGCCGACGAGCGGGAAGACCTTGTACTTGCCGGTCCGCGCGATCGTCTGACCGGAGGTCATGGCGCCGGTCATGATGCCCAGCACCAGCGGCAGCATCTGCAGGCCGGCGACCGTCGGGCTGGAGCCGTGGACGACCTGCAGGTACTGCGGGAGCAGCAGGATGCCGCCGAACATGCCGGCACCGAGCACGATGCTCGACGCGCTGGTCACCGAGAAGGTGCGGTTGGCGAACATCCGCAGCGGCAGGATCGCGTCGTCGCGGTAGGACCGCTCGGCCAGGACGAAGGCGGCCAGGCCGACGGCGCCGATGGCGTAGCAGGTCAGCGCCCGGCCCGAGGTCCAGCCCCACAGGCGGCCCTGCTCGGCGACGATGAGCAGCGGCACGAGGAACGTGACCAGCGCCAGCGCGCCGGGCCAGTCGATGCGGTGGTCACGCCGCTGGTGCGGCAGGTGCAGGACCCGCATCACCACGATGAAGGCGGCGACGGCGAGCGGGACGTTGACCCAGAAGATCCACCGCCACCCGGTGAGACCGAGGATCGACCCCTGCCCGGCGAGGAACCCGCCGATGACCGGGCCGAGCACGCTCGAGGTGCCCCACACCGCCATGAAGTAGCCCTGGTACTTCGAGCGCTCCCGGGGCGGGACGACGTCGGCGATGATCGCCAGCGCCAGCGACATCAGGCCACCGGCGCCGATGCCCTGGACGGCGCGGTAGGCGGCCAGCTGGTACATCGAGTCGGCGATGCCGCAGAGGGCCGAGCCGATCGCGAACACGGCGATGGCGAACAGGTAGAAGGGCCGCCGGCCGTAGATGTCGGAGAGCTTGCCGTAGAGCGGCGTGGCGATCGTCGAGGTGATGAGGAACGCCGTCGTCGCCCAGGCCTGCAGGTCGTAGCCCTGCAGGTCGTCCGCGATGGTGCGGATGGCCGTCGAGACGACCGTCTGGTCGAGCGCGGCCAGGAACATGCCGAGCATGAGGCCGGACAGGATCGTGAGGATCTGCCGGTGGGTGAAGGCTCCGGAGGCGTCCGGTGCGGCCGCCGCGGCGCGGGCGCCGCTGGGCCCGCCGGCGGGGCGGGCGGTGGTCTGGCTCATGACTGCTCTCTCGGGACGGGAGGTGCGGAGGGGGAGCGGGGATCGGACGGCAACGCTGCCGTGAGGTCGTCGAGCAGGCGCCCGAACAGCCCGGTGAGGGTGGCGAGGTCGGTGTCGGACCAGCCGGTGAGCATCGCGCCGAGCTGAGCGGTGCGTTCCTCGGCCAGCCGCTCCACGGCCGCGTGCCCGGCGTCGGTGACGACCAGCAGGGAGGCGCGGCCGTCGTTCTCGTCGGCCACCCGCTGCACCAGCCCCTGCTCGACGAGAGAGGCGACGTGCCGGCTGACCGTGGAGGGGTCGGCGTGCACGACCTCGGCCAGCGCGCTCTGGCGCAGCGGCCCGAGGCGGGTGAGCGGGAAGAGCAGCACCAGCGCCGCGCGCTCGCGCCCGTCGATCGCGGACGGGAGCGACTTGAAGGCGTGGACCAGCCGGATGAGGCGGGGGAACTGCTCGGCGAGCCGGCGGACCTCGGCCGCCCGGTGCGGGGCGGGGGTCCCGGCGACGCGGGGGGGTGAAGCGGGCACGGGGGCTCCGGACAGGTGGAGGGCGGTGCGTGCACGGTACAAGACGTTGTACCGTACATGCAACCAGTTGCACGGTACACGGGGTGTGAGCCGGACGACGGCGCGGGCGCCGGGTACCCCGGGTCGCGGCTGGCGGAACAGCGACGCGACCGCCGTCGTTGTCCTCCCTGGCCCCGGACGCCGCACGGCGCGGGCCTCCCCGATGCGATCCTGGCGGTGGAGCAGTCCGCTCCCCGCCCCCTGGAAGGAAGCCGAGCACCGCCGTGACCGCGACCCTCCCGGACCTCCGGTCCCGGCTGGCCGCGCTGACCCTCGAGGACGAGCACCGGCTGGGCCGCCGTCTCGAGGGGCTGCGCCGCACCCGCGACGAGGCCGCGCGCGCCCGGGCGCTGGAGCGGATCGCCGCCGACGTCGCGGCCGCCGAGGAGCGCATCGCCCGCAGGCGGGCCGCCGTCCCCGCGGTCACCTACCCCGAGGCGCTGCCGGTCAGCGCCCGCCGCGACGACATCGCCGCGGCACTGCGCGAGCACCAGGTGGTCGTCGTCGCCGGGGAGACCGGCTCGGGCAAGACCACCCAGCTGCCCAAGATCGCCCTGGAGCTCGGCCGCGGCGTCCGCGGCCGGATCGGGCACACGCAGCCCCGGCGGATCGCCGCGCGCACGGTGGCCGAGCGGATCGCGGAGGAGCTCGACACCCCGCTGGGCGGGGCGGTGGGCTGGAAGGTCCGCTTCACCGACCAGGTGGGCGACGGCACCCTGGTCAAGCTGATGACCGACGGCGTGCTGCTGGCCGAGATCGCGCACGACCGGCTGCTGCGCCAGTACGACACGATCATCGTCGACGAGGCGCACGAGCGGAGCCTCACCATCGACTTCCTGCTGGGCTACCTCGCCCAGCTGCTGCCGCAGCGCCCCGACCTCAAGGTCGTCATCACCTCGGCCACGATCGACGTCGACCGGATCGCCAAGCACTTCGGCGTCGACGGCGCCGAGGTCCCCGTCGTCGAGGTCAGCGGCCGCACCTACCCGGTCGAGATCCGCTACCGGCCGGTGGTCGACCCCGACGACCCGGACGCCGACCCCGACCGCGACCAGGTCACCGCGATCGGCGACGCGGTCGAGGAGCTGGCGGCCGAGGGCCCCGGCGACGTGCTGGTCTTCCTGGCCGGCGAGCGGGAGATCCGCGACGCCGCCGACGGCCTCACCGAGCGCTTCCCCGGCGTCGAGGTGCTGCCGCTCTACTCGCGGCTGTCGGCCGCCGACCAGCACCGCGTCTTCCAGCCGCACACCGGACGGCGCATCGTGCTGGCCACCAACGTCGCCGAGACGTCGCTGACCGTGCCGGGCATCCGCTACGTCGTCGACCCCGGCACCGCCCGCATCTCCCGCTACAGCGCGCGGACCAAGGTGCAGCGGCTGCCGATCGAGCCGATCAGCCAGGCCTCGGCGCGCCAGCGCTCGGGCCGCTGCGGCCGCGTGGCCGAGGGTGTGGCGATCCGGCTCTACACCGAGGACGACTTCGACGCCCGCCCGGAGTACACCGACCCGGAGATCCTGCGGACCAGCCTGGCCGCGGTGCTGCTGCAGATGGCCGCGCTCGACCTCGGCGCGGTCGAGGACTTCCCCTTCGTCGACCCGCCGGACCGCCGCGCCGTCGCCGACGGCCGGGCCCTGCTCGAGGAGCTCGGGGCGCTGCAGGACGGGCGGCTCACCGACACCGGACGGGCGCTCGCCCAGCTGCCCCTCGACCCGCGGCTGGGCCGCATGGTGGTCGAGGCCGACCGCCGCGGCGTGCTGGAGGAGGTGCTGGTCATCGCCGCGGGCCTGACCATCCAGGACCCGCGCGAGCGCCCCGCCGAGCACCAGCAGGCCGCCGACCAGGCGCACGCCCGCTTCGCCGACGAGCACTCCGACTTCCTCACGCTGCTCAACCTGTGGCGCTACCTCACCGAGCAGCAGGACGCGCTGTCGGGCAGCGCCTTCCGCCGCACGGTCAAGCGCGAGTTCCTCCACTACCTGCGCATCCGCGAGTGGCAGGACCTGCACGGCCAGCTGCGCGGCACCGCCCGGCGCCTGGGCATGACCGTCGGCGACCTCGCCGCCGAGCCCGACGAGCGCGGCGTCTCCGTCTCGCTGCTCGCCGGCCTGCTGTCCCAGGTCGGCCTGCAGCTCGAGGACCTCGCGAGCAAGAAGGACGCATCCCGGCGGCGCGGCGGGCGGGAGTACCTCGGTGCCCGCGGCGCCCGCTTCGTCATCGCTCCCGGCACCCCCCTGGCGAAGAAGCCGCCGCGCTGGGTCGTGGCTGCCGAGCTGGTGGAGACCAGCCGGCTGTTCGCCCGCACCGTGGCCCGCGTCGACCCCGACGACGTCGAGCGGCTGGCCGGCCACCTGGTGAAGCGGGAGTACTCCGAGCCGCGGTGGGACGCCAAGCGGGGCTCGGTCGTGGCCAGCGAGCGGGTCACGCTCTACGGCATCCCGCTCGTGGTCGGCCGCCGGGTGCAGTACGGCTCGATCGACCCGGTCGTGTCCCGCGAGCTGTTCATCCGGCACGCGCTGGTGCAGGGCGAGTGGACGACGCACCACCGGTTCTGGGCCGAGAACCAGCGCGCGCTGCAGCGGGTGGCCGAGCTCGAGGAGCGCGCCCGCCGCCGGGACATCCGGGTCGACGACGAGACGCTGTTCGAGCTCTACGACGCGCGCATCCCGGCCGACGTCGTCTCCACCCGGCACTTCGACCGCTGGTGGAAGCGGGCCCGGCACGAGACGCCGGACCTGCTCACCCTCACGCCGGAGGTGCTCACCAACGCGGCCGCGGCCGGGCAGCTGCGGGTCGAGGACTTCCCCGACGAGGTGCCCCTCACCCAGGGCCTCACCCTGCCGCTGTCCTACGCCTTCGCCCCCGGGGCGCCGCAGGACGGCGTGACCGTCGACGTGCCCCTGGCGGTGCTCGACACCGTCACCGAGCAGACGTCGGGGGAGTCGCTGGCCTTCACCGTCCCCGGGCTGCGCGAGGAGCTGGTGACGGCGCTGCTGCGGACGCTGCCCAAGCAGCTGCGCCGCGCGCTGGTGCCCATCCCCGACCGGGTGCGCGAGGTGCTGCCGCGCATCGCCCCGACCGAGCCGCTGCTGCCGGCGCTCGAGCGGGAGCTGCGGCGGTCGGCGGGCGTCGTCGTCCCGCCGGACGCCTGGCAGCCGGCGCAGGTGCCCGACCACCTGCGGGCGACCTTCCGGGTGCTGGACGACGCCGGCCGCGCGCTGGCGACGGGCAAGGAGCTCCCGCGGCTGCGCGCCCAGGTGGCGCCGCAGGCCCGGGCCAGCCTGGCCCGCGCGGCCTCCGACCTGGAGCGCACCGGGCTGACGGCCTGGACGATCGGCGAGCTGCCCCGCACCGTCGAGGTCAGGCGCGGCGGTCACGTGGTCACCGCCTTCCCGGCGCTGGTCGACGAGGGCGCCACCGTCGGCGTCCGGGTGGTGGCCACCGAGGCCGAGGCCACCCGGCTGAGCTGGCGGGGCGCGCGCCGGCTGCTGGTGCTGGTGGCCGGCTCGCCCACCCGGCAGGTGGTCAAGGGCATGTCGCCGAGGACCCGGCTGGCGCTGCAGTTCAACCCCGACGGCGAGATCCCCGCGCTGGTCGACGACTGCGTCGACGCCGCGGCCGACGAGCTGGTCGCCGCCGCGGGCGGGCCGCCGCGGGACGAGGCCGCCTTCACCGCGCTGGTCGCCACGGCCCGCCAGCAGCTGCTGCCGCTCACGCAGGACGCCGTCCGGCGGGTGGAGGCGGTGCTGACCCAGGCCCGCGAGGTCGCCGTCGCGATCGGCGCGGCGCCGGGACGCCGGGTGCCCGAGGCGGCGATCGCCGACCTGCGCCGTCAGATGGGCGGCCTGCTGCACCGCGGCTTCGTGGCCGACGCCGGCCGCCGCCGGCTGCCCGACCTGGTGCGCTACCTGCGGGCGATGGCCCACAGGCTGGAGAAGCTGCCGGCCAACGCGGTGCGCGACGCGCTGTGGATGGACCAGGTCGCCGCGGTCACCGCCGAGTACGAGGCGCTGCGCCGGCAGGTGCCGCCCACCGGCGCTCCCGACGACCCGGTCGCGCGGATCCGCTGGATGGTCGAGGAGCTGCGGGTGGGGCTGTTCGCGCAGCAGATCGGCACGCCGCGCCCGGTGTCCGAGCAGCGGCTCTACAAGGCGATCGACGCCCTGACCGCCTGAGGCCCCGGCGGGGTCACTCGCGCAGCAGGGCGGAGATGCGCTGGCGGGTCACGCCGAAGAGGGCGGCGATCCGGTTGATGCTCACCCGCTCGTCCTGCAGCGCTCGGGCCTGCGCCCGGCGCCACGCCGACCCGGCGCCGGCCAGGCCGGAGAGCACCGTGCTGACCCGCTCGACGACGAGCGGGTGGCCCTCGGCCGTGACGATGTCCAGCCACGCCCGGCCGGTGCGCCGCTCGGTGAGCAGCAGCTCGGCACGCGCCCGCGCCTCCCGCAGCTCGGCGGCACAGTGGTCGATCTCGCGCACCAGGTCCTCGAGTGCCTGCACGGCGCTGTCCTCCCCGGTCGCCCCGGCGACGTCGTCGGGCTCGTCGGGCCCGGGTCGCGGTCCTGCCGTCACGGGTGGTCCTCCCCGTCCCCGCCGGCGGTCGGCTCCCGCCGGGTCGGTTGCACGCTATCTTGTTGAACCCCTCGTTGCACGCAACTCCCGTGGCACGCAACGGCCCCTTCCGGTGCAAGCGGTCGTTGCTCCGCGTACACCGACCTGTCAGGCTCGGGCCGCTTCGATCGTGCACAACCCATCAGGGCCCCCGGTGCCCGGCCACAGGGAGACCTCGATGTCGACACTCACCGCGCGGGTGGACCTCCCGCCCTCGGCGCGCAGCGTCCCGGTGGCCCGGCACCTGGCCCGGGAGGTGCTGCTGGCCTGGGATGCGCCCCAGGACGGCGCGGACGTGGAGCTGCTCGTCACCGAGCTGGTGGCCAACGTCGTCGACCACGTGGGCGGGGAGAGCGTGCTGTCCCTGGAGCTGGAGTACTCCGACGGCTGGCTGCGCATCGCCGTCGCCGACGGCAGCGCCGTGCGCCCGGTCGTCGGCGAGCTGCGCGGCGACCAGCCCCGCGGCCGGGGCATGCAGATCGTGGAGGCCATCGCCGACGACTGGGGCGTCGAGAGCGTCGACGGCGGGAAGCGGGTGTGGTTCTCGCTGCGGCCCGGCGAGGGCTGAGGCCGGCGCCGCGTTTCGCGCGCGGGCCCACCGGGGAGGGCCCGGGGGACCGATGCCGCCCGACGGAGGAGACGCGATGAGCGAGCCCAGCAGCAACACCGAGGCCGCCGGCGAGGGCCTGTCCGACGAGGAGATGGTGCAGACCGTCGCCGAGCAGACCGACAGCGCCTCGGGGCACGCCTACCAGGCCGGCAAGGACTGGGACGGCGACGCGAGCCAGGCCCCGGCGCCGCCGGACGCGGACACCCAGCAGTAGGACGGGGCGGCCCCGGCCTCCGGCCGGGGTCCCCACCGCCGCCCGGCACGCGCCGGGTACCCGACGCTCGGATCGGATCGCCATCAACGCCCACACCAGCACCCACCCGACCGGGGAGCGCCCCCGGTGACCGCCTCCCCCGACCCGCGGGCCGGTGCTCCCCGGCACGTCCTGGTGACCGGCGGGAGCGGCAAGCTCGGCCGCGCGGTGGTCGAGCTGCTGGTGCAGCGCGGTCACCGGGTGTCGGTCGTCGACCTCGTGGACCCCGGCCGCTCCGACGTCGCCTGGACCCGGGCCGACCTCACCGACTACGGCCAGGCCGTCGGCGTGCTGACCGGGGTCGACGACCGGTGGCCGGCCCCGGACGCCGTCGTCCACCTGGCCGCCCTCCCGGCCCCGGGCCTGCGGCCCGACGCGACGCTGTTCGCCGCGAACGTGACGACGACGTACAACGTCTTCGCCGCCGCCCGCGTCGCCGCCATCGACACCGTGGTCTGGGCCTCCAGCGAGACGGTGCTGGGGCTGCCGTTCGACACCCCGCCGCCCTACCTGCCCCTCGACGAGGGCTGCGGGCCGACCCCCAACTCGTCCTACTCGCTGTCGAAGACGCTGGAGGAGGAGATGGCGCGGCAGTTCGCCCGGTGGCGGCCGGAGCTGTCGATCATCGGGCTGCGCTTCTCCAACGTCATGGAGCCGGCCGACTACGCGGCCTTCCCCTCCTTCGACGCCGACCCGGCGCTGCGGCGGTGGAACGCGTGGTCCTACATCGACGCGCGGGACGGTGCCGGCGCGGTGCTGGCCGCGCTGGAGCACCCCGGACGCGGCGCGGAGGTCTTCGTGATCGCCAACGCCGACACCGTCATGAGCCGGCCCAGCGCCGAGCTCGCCGCCGAGCAGTTCCCCGGCGTCCCGGTGCGCGGCCCGGTGGAGGGCACCCAGGCCCTCATGAGCAGCGAGCGGGCGCGCCGGGTGCTCGGCTGGACGCCCGTGCACAGCTGGCGCGACGGGGTGACCGGGGAGAGCGCGCCGGGTCCGTCCTAGCGGTGCGGGACGAGCATCCCGGCGCCGACCGTGGCGTTGGTGGCCTCGTCGACCAGGATGAACCGGCCGGTGGCCCGGTTGTGCGTGTAGTCGTCGACGAACAGCGGCTGGGTGGTGCGCAGCCGCACCCGGCCGATGTCGTTGAGGCCGAGCTCGCCGGCCTCCTCCTCGTGCTCGAGGGTGTTGACGTCGAGCCGGTGGACGACCTCCTTGACCACCGCCCGCACGCTGCGGGTGGTGTGCTTGACCGCCAGCCGCTGCCGCGGCCGCAGCGGCTCGTCGGCCATCCAGCAGACCAGCGCGTCGAGGTCCTGGGTCACCTCGGGCGCGCCCTGCGGCGCGCACAGCAGGTCGCCGCGGGAGACGTCGAGGTCGTCGGCGAGCCGCACGGTGACCGCCATGGGCGGGAAGGCGACGTCCACCGGGCCGCGGGGGCCGTCGACGGCGGCGATCGTCGTCGTCCGGCCGCCGGGCAGCACCTGCACCTCGTCGCCGGGCCGCAGCACCCCGCTGGCCACCGTGCCGGCGTAGCCGCGGTAGTCGTGGAAGGCGTCCGACTGCGGCCGGATCACGTACTGGACGGGGAAGCGGACGTCGGTGAGATTGCGGTCGCCGGCCACCTCCACCGACTCCAGGTGCTCGAGCAGCGCCGGGCCGTCGTACCACGGCGCCGCGTCGGAGCGGGTGACCACGTTGTCCCCGCGCAGCGCCGAGATCGGGACGACGGTCAGGTCGGGGACGTCGAGCCGGGCGGCGAAGGCGCGGAACTCCGCGCGGATCGCCTCGAAGGTCTCCTGCGACCAGCCGACCAGGTCCATCTTGTTGACGGCGACCACCAGGTGCGGCACCCGCAGCAGCGCGGCCAGGTAGGCGTGCCGCCGGCTCTGCTCGAGGATGCCCCGGCGGGCGTCGACGAGCACGATCGCCAGGTCCGCCGTCGAGGCGCCGGTGACCGTGTTGCGGGTGTACTGCACGTGCCCGGGGGTGTCGGCGAGGATGAAGGTGCGCCGCGGGGTGCTGAAGTAGCGGTAGGCGACGTCGATGGTGATGCCCTGCTCGCGCTCGGCGCGCAGGCCGTCGGTGAGCAGCGCGAGGTCGACGTAGTCGCCGCGGCTGGCCCGCTCGATCGCCGCGTACTGGTCCTCGAAGACGGCCTTGCTGTCGTAGAGCAGCCGGCCGATCAGGGTGCTCTTGCCGTCGTCGACCGAGCCGGCGGTGGCGATGCGGAGGATGTCCCGGCGCGCCGTCGCGATCTCGGCCGCCTGCTCGGCGGCGGCGGAGTGGACGTCGACGACGGACTGCTCGGACATGCGCTCCATCTTCCCCAGCGGCGCGCGGCCCCGGCGCGCGGGGCCGTCGTCGGGGACGCTGGTGGCGGCGGGACTCCCGACCCCGCGGGGAGGAGCGGCGGTGGGCGGGCTGGTGTTCCTCGTGCCGGTGCTGCTGGTGGTGGTGGCCGGGTACTCGGTCGGTTACGTCGTGGCCGAGGCGCTCGGCGTCGGTGCCCCGGAGGCGGTGGGCTGGCCGGCCGGGCTGCTGCTGCTCGCCGTCACCGTCGTCGTCCTGCTGCGCTACCGGCGCCGGCGCCGCCGGCTCAGAAGTAGCCCTCCTTCTTCCGGTCCTCCATCGCCGCGTCGCTGACCCGGTCGTCGCCGCGGGTGGCGCCGCGCTCGGTCATGCGGGTCACCGCGATCTCGGCGATGACCTCCTCGACCGTCGTCGCCTCCGAGCGGACCGCGGCGGTGAGGTTGGCGTCGCCCACGGTCCGGTAGCGGACGGTGGCGCGGGAGACCGGCTCGCCCTCGCGGGGGCGGACGAACTCGTTGACGGCGTAGAGCATCCCCTGCCGCTCGACCACCTCCCGCTCCCGCGCGAGGTACAGCGGCGGGATCGCGATGGACTCGCGGGCGATGTACTGCCAGACGTCGAGCTCGGTCCAGTTCGACAGCGGGAAGACCCGGATCGACTCACCGAGGTGGATCCGGCCGTTGTAGAGGTCCCACAGCTCCGGCCGCTGGTTCTTCGGGTCCCACTGGCCGAACTCGTCGCGGAAGGAGAACACCCGCTCCTTGGCGCGGGCCTTGTCCTCGTCGCGCCGGGCGCCGCCGAACAGGGCGGTGAAGCCGTGCTCCTCGACCGCCTCGAGCAGCACCGGCGTCTGGATCCGGTTGCGCGAGCCGTTGGGCTCCTCGCGCACCAGGCCGCGGGCCATCGCGTCGGGCACGGAGGCGACGACGAGCTCGACGCCCAGCTCGGCCACCCGCCGGTCGCGGAACTCGAGGACCTCGGGGAAGTTCAGACCGGTGTCGACGTGCATCACCGGGAACGGGATGCGGGCCGGCGCGAACGCCTTGCGGGCGAGCTCGAGCATGACGATGGAGTCCTTGCCGCCGGAGAACAGCAGCACCGGGCGCTCGAGCTCGGCGGCCACCTCGCGGATGACGTGGATGGACTCGGCCTCGAGCGTCTCCAGCTGGGTCAGCCGGTGGTCGGTCGTCGTCGTCACCCGGCCAGTGTCCGCCACGCGGGTCAGCGCACCGCGGCCAGGAGGTCGGCGGCCAGCTCCGGCCGGCAGACCAGCAGGTCGGGCAGCGACGGGTCGGGCTCGTTGTAGCGCAGCGGCGACCCGTCGAGGCGCAGGGCGGTCAGTCCGGCGGCCTGCGCGACGGCGACCGGCGCGGCGGAGTCCCACTGGTACATGCCCCCGGCGTGCACGTAGGCGTCGACCTCGCCGCGCACCACCGCCGTCGTCTTCCACCCGGCCGAGCCCAGCGGCACCAGCTCCCCGCCGACCGCCCGCGCCGCGGCCGCCGCCTGCGCCGGCGGGCGCGTCCGGCTGACCGCGATCCGCGGCCGGCGGGCCGCCGCCGCGGGCGGCGGGGGAGCGGGGTCGGTGAGGAGCACCTCCCCGACGGCGGGCAGCGCGACGGCGGCCGCGCTCAGCCGCCCCGACGCCCACAGCGCCACGTGGACGGCGAAGTCGGACCGGTCCGTCTCGCCGTACTCGCGGGTGCCGTCGAGCGGGTCGACGATCCACACCCGCCCGGCCCCGAGCCGGCTGCGGTCGTCGGCGGCCTCCTCGCTGAAGACGACGTCGTCGGGCCGGTGCCGCGCCAGCACTGCCGTGATCGCCACCTGCGCCGCGGCGTCCCCGGCGTCGCCGAGCGCCCCGCCGGTCAGCCCGCCGGCGCGCAGCTCCACCAGCGCGGCGGCGGCCGCCCGCGCCGCCGCGTCGGCGACCTCGACGTCCCTCACCGGTCGCCGCCCGGAGCGGGCGCGGTCGCGTCGGTCGGCCGCTGCGGCGGAGCGTGCCGGCCGGAGGCGTCGGTGACCTCGGAGAAGTAGGCGGCGCGCAGCTCCTCGCGGGGCAGCACGAACACCGCCCCCGCCTCCACCAGCGGCAGGTCCGGCTCGGTGGCCAGCGCGATGGAGCCGGTGACGACGGACGTGCGGCCGCCGGACTCGACGACCCGCCCGCGGCACACCACCGGGGTGCCCAGGGGGACCGGGCGGCGGTAGTCGAGCTCGAGCCGTGCGGTCATGCCCCACAGGCCCGCGCGGATGGTGGCCGCGCCGAGCACCTGGTCCATGACCAGGCCGCTCATCCCGCCGTGCAGGTAGCCCGGCGGGCCCTCGTGGGTCAGGCCGAAGGAGACCTCGCCGACGACGCCGCCGGGCTCCTCGCGCAGCACCAGCGGCGGCGCGAGCGCGCTGCCGACACCGGTGACCGGGTTGTAGACCCGCCGGAACCGCACCGGGTCGTCCAGCGCCGGGAGCTGGGTGGCCGGTCGGGTCGAGGCCGCCAGCCGGGTGGTGGCCGCGCGCGCCGTGGCCGCGACCGCGCGCAGCTCCGCGGCCGGGACGGTGGTGCGCACCGAGGCCTCCACCAGGCCGCGCAGCGCGTCGCCCAGGTCGGTGACGGCCGCCATCAGCTCGGGGTCGTAGGGGGCGCCGTCGTCGTCAGTGGTCACCCGCGGACGGTACGTCCGCGGCCGGCGGGGCCTCGGCGGGGACCCCGGCGGTCCCGAGGTCGGGGCCCGAGCGGGGCAGCCGGACGGTGAAGACCGCACCGCGGCCGGGCGCGGTGTCCAGGGACACGTCCCCGCCGTGCGCGGCGACCAGCGCGGCCACGATGGACAGCCCCAGACCGGTGCCGCCGGCCGCGCGGCTGCGGGAGGCGTCGGCCCGGTAGAAGCGCTCGAACACCCGCGCGGCGTCCTCCGGCGCCATGCCCGGCCCCTCGTCGGCGACCCGCAGCACCACCCGGTCGCCGCCGTCGCTGGTGTCCTCGCTGATCGAGACGGTGACCGGCGCCGTCTCGGGGGTGTGGGCCAGCGCGTTGGTCACCAGGTTGCCGAGGACCTGGCGCAGCCGTGCCTCGTCGCCGAGCACCACCGGCACCTCGGTCATCGCGTCGTCGACGTGCAGGGACAGCGGCCGGTCCGGCTGCAGCACGTGGCCGTCGTGGACGGCGTCGGCGGCGAGCTCGGCGAGGTCGACCGGGGTGAGCGAGAGCGGCCGCTGCTGGTCCAGGCGGGCCAGCTGCAGCAGGTCCTCGACGAGCAGGCCCATCCGCGCGCCCTCGCTCTCGATCCGCTGCATCAGCCGCGCCACCTCGTCGGGACTGCCCGCGGCGCCCTGCCGGTAGAGCTCGGCGAAGCCGCGGATCGACGTCAGCGGGGTGCGCAGCTCGTGGCTGGCGTCGGCGACGAAGCGGCGCATCCGCTCCTCGGAGGCCCGCGCCTGCTCCTCGGAGGCCTGCTGCGCACGGAAGGCGCTCTCGATGCGGGCCAGCATGCCGTTGAGGGCCTGCAGCAGCCGGCCCACCTCCGTGCGGCCGTCCCCGGAGGGGACCCGCTGCGACAGGTCGCCGGCGGCGATGGCCTGCGCGGTCCGCTCCACGGCGGCCAGCGGGCGCAGGCTGCTGCGCACCAGCCAGTAGCCGGCCAGGCCGAGGGCGACCAGCACCACCAGGCCGACGACGACCTCGATGGTCACCAGGCGGCCGATCACCCGGTCGTCGCGGTCGAGGTCCCCGCCGACGACGACGGTCAGCCCGTTGGGCAGCGTCTCGGCGGTGACCCGCCAGAGGGTGTCCCCGTCGACGGAGCGGACCGTGTACGCCGCCGGCCCGCCCCGGTCGTCGCGGGGGGCGTGGTGGGCCGCGTGGGCGAGCGCCATCACCTGCGCGACGTCGAGGTCGGGCAGGGCGTCGTCGGAGAGCGGGCCGTAGATGACGACCGGCGCCGCGTCGCCGGGCACCCCGCAGGCCACGTAGCTGCCGAAGGTGACCAGCCGCTGCTGCCCACCGAGCAGGCAGGCGACGACGACGTCGTCGGACTCGCGCGCCTGGCGCAGCGCGCTCTGCAGCTCCTGGTCCTGCTGTTCGACGAGGTACCGCTTGAGCAGCGAGGTCGCCGTCAGGCCGGTGGCGACGAGGGCGAGGGTGACCAGCGCCAGGAGCAGCACCACCAGCGTGATGCGCAGCGGGACCCGCGGCAGCCGGAGGCCGCCGCGGGTCCAGGGTGTCGCGCCGGGGGGTCGGCTCACGAACCGCGTGGCAGCCGCAGCGTGTAGCCGACCCCGCGGATGGTGTGCAGCAGCCGGGGCTCGGTCGTGTCGATCTTGCGCCGCAGGTAGGAGATGTAGGACTCGACGACGTTGGCCTCGCCGTTGAAGTCGTAGTTCCACACATGGTCGAGGATCTGCGCCTTCGACAGCACCCGCCCGGCGTTGGCCATGAGGTAGCGCAGCAGCTTGAACTCGGTGGGCGACAGGCTCACGACCTCGCCGGCCTTGACGACCTCGTGGGACTCCTCGTCGAGCTCGATGTCGGCGAAGGACAGCCGGGGGCTCTCGGCGGCGCGCTGCTGGCCGGTGCTGCGGCGCAGCACGGCCCGGATCCGGGCGAGCACCTCGTCGAGGCTGAAGGGCTTGGTGACGTAGTCGTCACCGCCGAGGGTCAGGCCGGAGACCTTGTCCTCGGCCGCGTCCCGGGCGGTGAGGAACAGCACCGGGGTGTGCCGGCCGCTCTCGCGCAGCCGCCGCACCACCCCGAAGCCGTCGAGCCCCGGCATCATCACGTCGAGGACGAGCAGGTCGGGGCGGAACGACGCGGCCAGCGCCAGCGCCTGCTGCCCGTCGGACGCGGTGGCCACCTCGAAGCCGGCGTAGCGCAGGCTGGCCGACAGCAGCTCGCGGATGTTGGGCTCGTCGTCGACCACCAGGAGGCGCGCCTCCGGGGCCGAGGATCGAGCGCTGCGCGTCCCCGTCACGACATCTCCCGTCGGACGCCTGGTCACCGTCGTCATGGTGTCCACCGTGCGTGGTGCTGCTGCGGCCGCCCTGGAGGGTACCTGTGAGGTCGCTGGACGTCGCCGTCCCGCGTCAACCGGCCGGTGCCATCGCCCGGCCGCGCCGCCAGTAGCCGATCGCGTGGTGCTGTGCCCGGGACAGCCCCCACCGGCCGCGCAGGTCCGCGCGCACCGCCCGGACGGCGGCCGACTCGGCGGCGACCCAGGCGAACAGGTCGTCCCCGGCGGGGCGCCCGAGCGCGGCGACGGCGTCGGCCAGCAGCGTGCCCTCCCCCGGCGGCGTGCCGCCGCGGTGCAGCCAGTGCACCTCGACGCCGGCCGGTGCGGGCAGCGGCTGCTCCTCCTCGGCCCCGGCCACCTCGAGCAGCGCGGTGCCGACGGCGTCCGGCGCGGCCGCGGCGAGGATGCGGCTGATCGCCGGCAGCGCCGTCTCGTCCCCGGCCAGCAGCAGGGTGCCGGCCGGCCGGTCGCCGAGCGGACCGCTGCCGGCCACACCGAGCACGGCGCCCGGAGCCGCCGCGGCGGCCCAGGCCGCGGCGGGTCCGTCGCCGTGCAGGACGAAGTCGATCTCGACCTCGCCGCGCTGCGGGTCCTGCCGCCGCGCGGTGTAGCTGCGCAGGCTCACCCCGTGGGCGCCGACCGGCCACACGACCCGCCCGTCGCGCGCCACGGCCGGCCAGCGGGGGTCGGGGTCGCCCACGCGCGGCACCAGCAGGTTGACCGTGGGCCCGGCGGCGGCCACCGCCTCGGCGGTGCCCGAGAGGACGACCCGGCGGACCGAGGGGGTGGGGTCGGCCACGGAGACGACGGTGAGGACGTCGGCCGCGCGGGAGTCCCCGGGTGCAGTCACGACGGGAGCGTAGGCACCGGGTGCCGGTGCGGGCCGACCCGGCCGACCCCGGGGGAATGGGGTCGACCGGGCCGGCGATCGAGGACGGAAGGATGTCACCGAACGTCACCGCTGCTCGACGCTCAGCAGCAGGTTCGCCCGGACGGCCCCCGTCGACGGCAACGCTACGTGATCGGCCGCCGGTTGGCACTGCCCGATCGGGTGGCACCCCTCCGCCGGGGGGTGATCCGTGTCCCCGGCACGGCCCTGCCGGGGCCGTACCGGGGCCCATGTGTGCTCCCCGGACGGGAGGGGCACCGGGGAGGGACCCACCCGACGCCGACGGAGGACGGACATGGCCGACGACTTCACGAAGGGCGACCACGTCACCTGGAACAGCCACGGCAGCGAGGCCGAGGGCACGGTGACCAGGAAGATCACCGAGGAGACCGAGGCCGGCGGCCGCAAGGTGAAGGCCAGCACCGACGACCCCCAGTACGAGGTGAGGAGCGACAAGAGCGGCAAGACGGCGGTGCACAAGCCGTCCGCTCTGCACGAGAAGTGAGCCGCACCGGAAGAGGAGAGACACCGTGAGCGAGACCGACGACCGCTTCGCCGGGGCGTCATCGCGCAGCAACAAGCACAACCCGCGGCTCGACGAGGAGATCGAGCACGAGATCCAGGGGATGCTCAAGGGCAACCACGCGACGCGCTCGGAGGAGTTCCGCGAGGTCGAGCCGGTGGCCGAGGGCGAGCCGGACATGAACGGCGACCCCCACGGCACGCTGATCGGCGGCGTCCCGGTGGGGATGACGGAGGACGCCGTCGTCGCCCGGGCCGAGCTCGCACGCTGGCTCGTCCGCGCCGACTTCCCGAACGACGGCCCGGGCCTGGTCGAGGCGGCGCTCGACCACCGGGCGCCGGACGTCGTGGTGACCGAGCTGCAGCGGCTGCCCGAGGGCGAGAGCTACGAGCGCATCGGCGACGTCGTCCGCGCGCTCGGGTACCCGACCGAGACCTGACCGGCAGGTCCGCCGAGGAGGAGGCTCAGGAGCTCAGCCGCTCCTGGGCCTCCTCGTCGTTGTCCTCGTTCTCCGCGATCTCCTCGGCGCCGCGCCGGCGGAACAGCTTCGAGCCGGGGAACCCCTTCACCACCTGGCGCAGGTCCTGCATGGTGTCGACCAGGTCGTGCACGTCGGTCCCGACGCTCTCCAGCGAGGACAGGACGGGGATCACCGTCTGGTCCAGCGAGTCGACGAGGGTCGGCAGCCGGTCCACGAGCGCGACCAGCGCCTCGACCTCGTGCGGCTCCACCGTCTCGGCCAGCCGGCGCACCGCCGGCGTCAGCCGGGTCAGCGGTTCCTCGTAGCCGGCCAGCAGCGGGTCGATCCGGCCGACCAGACCCTCGGTCCGCTCGACGGCGTCGCCCGCGCGGCCGGTGGTCGACCGGGCCGCCTCGACCGCCTCCTCGGCGCGCTGCTGGATCTGCCGCACGGCGGTGATGGCGTCGTCGGCGCGTTGCTGGGTGGTGGCGACGGCGGTGATGGCGTCGTCGGCCCGCTTCTGCGTGCTCTCCACGGCGGTGATGGCCTCGTCGGCGCGGCGCTGGGTGGTGCCGACCGCGGTGATCGCGTCGTCCGCGCGCTGCCGGGTGGCGCCGACGGCCTCGATCGCGCCGTCGGCGCGCTGCCGCGTCCCGTCCACGGCGTCGATCTCCGCGTGCGCCCGTCGCCGGGTCGCGTCCACGGCCGCGATCTCGGCATCGGCCCGCTCCCGGGTGGCGCCCACGGCCGCGATCGCGCGGTCGGCGTGCTCGGCGAGGTCCTCGACGCGTCCGACGGCCCGGTCGACGCGGTCGAGCAGGCCCTCCAGCCGGCCCACCGCCGCCGTCACCCGGGGCAGCAGGGCCAGCGCCTCGGTGACGCCGTCGCGCAGGCTCTCGACGGCGGAGAACACGTCGGACGGACCGGGGATGGAGGGCAGCCGCACGCGCCGACGCTACGTCCGCGCAGGTGGCGGTGCCCGGCCGCACCGTGACCCGCCACCCGCTCGGGTGCGCCCCGGAGGATCCGCCGTGCCGTCCTCCCGCGCGTCAGCCACCGCAGGGGACCGTGGGCCGTATCGTGGAGTGCTGGCGCGAGCACGGGGCGCAACTGATCGGCCGCCGCCGCGCGGGCGACGGACACGGACGACGACGATGGGATGTCGACACCGGTGGGCGACGAGCGGGGGCGGGACGACCGGGCCGGGAGCCGCGGCCCCGACGCGTCCGGGCCGATCACGGTCGAGCAGCTCCTCGCGCGTTCCGGCAGCGCCACGGGCCGCCGCGCCGCCCGCCGCACCGGTGAGGTGCCGATCCCGCTCGAGCCCGGCCAGTCCCTGCCGCCGCACCGCGGGCCGCGACCACCGGTGCCCCCGCCCGCCGGCCAGCCGGCCCCGCAGCCCGGCCTCCGGCCCGCCGTGGACGACACCCCGGGCCCGCGCCGCGGCCTGCCGCCGGTCCCCGCCACCCCCGCCGGGGTCCAGCGGTCCCAGCCGGTGCCGCCGCTGCCCCCGGCCGGCGACGGCGTGCAGCGGTCCCAGCCGGTGCCGCCGCTGCCCCCGGCCGGCGACGGCGTGCAGCGGTCCCAGCCGGTGCCGCCGCTGCCCGGGGCGGTCCACCGCTCGGGTCCGGTGCCGCCCCTGCCCGGTGCCGTGCACCGCTCGGGTCCGGTGCCGCCCCTGCCCGGCGGCGTCCACCGCTCCGCGCCCGTCCCGCCGATCCCCGGGCTGGACGCCCCCGCGATCTCCGGGGCCGGCAGCACCCGCCGCGGCGCGGCGCCCCGGCCGCCGCGCAGCCCGTTCCGTCGCCGGCTGGTCCGCGCCGGCCTGGCGCTGGCCGCGGTGGTCGGCCTCGCCCTCGCCTACCACCTGGGCCTCTACGTCTACGTCGACCAGGGCATCGCCCGCGTCGCCGCCCTGACCCCCGACGGGCCCGAGGTGATCGCCCCGCAGCTGCAGGAGGGGTCGACCACCTACCTCGTCGTCGGCACCGGCCTGCCCGGCACCGACGGCCCGGCGTCGGTGACCACCCTGCTCGTGCACGCCTCGCCCGGCGGGGAGAGCGCCGTCCTCGTCAGCGTGCCGCCGACCGCCCTGGTCGACACCCCCGCCTGCCGGACCGGCGACGGCACCGTCCGCGAGCCGGTCACCGAGGCCTTCGCGACGGCGCTCCTCGACGGCGGACCGGCGTGCCTGGTCCGCGCCGTCCAGCAGGTGTCGGGCCTGCGCGTCGACCACTACCTCGCCGTCGACCTCGGCCGGCTGCCGGCCCTGGTCGACGCCGTCGGCGGGGTGAGCGTGTGCCTGCCCGCCGTCGGCCCGGCCGACGCCGCCTCGGCCGCGCCGCTGCCGGCCGGCTCCTCGCGGCTGACCGGGGACACCGCGACCCGCTACCTGACCCCCGGCGACGCCGGATCCGACGTCACCGGCGCCGCCGCGGCCGAGCGCACCCAGCTGCTGCTGACGGCGACGCTGCGCGCGGCTGTGAGCGCCGGCACGCTGGCGAACACCGTCGAGCTGACCCGGTTCCTCACCCGCGCCGCCGACGCGCTCACCGTCGACGAGCAGACGACGCTGGGCGACCTGCGGACCCTGGCCACGGCGCTGGGCGGTCTCGACGCCGACGCCGTGCAGCGCGCCGGCCTGCCGGTGGCCCAGGTCGGCCACGTCCCCGCGGGCAGCGAGCAGGCCTACGTCGTGCTCGACGGCCCCGGCGTCCGCGCGCTGTTCGACAGCGTCATCGAGGACAGCCGGGTGCCCGAGGAGCTCGCCGCCCCGGCGGTCGCCGCCGCCACCGCCGCGGCCCCCGAGCCGACGCCGACGCCGGCGCCCGAGCCGCCGGCCGAGACCCCCGGCCCGCAGGGCCCCACAGTCGAGCCGGCCGCGGTGACCGTCGACGTGCTCAACGGCACCGCCACCCGCGGGCTCGCGTCGACGGTGGCCGACCAGCTGCGCCAGCAGGGCTTCACCGTCGGCCAGGTGGGCAACGAGACCGGCACGGTGAACCAGACCGTGGTCCGCCACGGCCCGGCGGCACTCGAGCGGGCGCGCACGGTGGCCGCCGCCGTCCCCGGCGCGGTGCTGCAGCAGAGCGACGCCGTCGGTGACGCCGTGCAGCTGGTCATCGGCCCGGGCTACGACCGCGTCGTCCCCGTCCAGGTGGTCGCCCCGGCGCCCGCCCCGGTCGCCGCTGCCGCCCCCGGCACCGAGGCCCCCGCCGGCGGGGCCGCGCCGACGACGGCGCCGCCGGCCGACCCGGCGACCACCACGGGCCCGGCCTCCTGCGGCTGACGGAGGACCCCGCCGCCCCACCGCGGTACGTGCACAGCGCGCGGCGCCAGGGGGATGCCGGGCGCACCACGGGCACGGACGACGAGGGCCGCCGCGGACGATCCGCGGCGGCCCGGGCGGGAGATGGAACGGCCCCTCTCGCAGGGTCCCGGCGCGAGCGTGCGAGCGCCGGGGGGCGAGGGGGTCCTCCCTCTAGCCGAAGCGGCCGGAGATGTAGTCCTCGGTCGCCTTCTGGTCGGGGTTGCTGAAGATCTTCTCGGTCGGGTTGAACTCGATGAGCCGGCCCGGCTGGCCCACGCCGTTGAGGTTGAAGAAGCCGGTGGACTCGCTCACCCGCGCCGCCTGCTGCATGTTGTGCGTGACGATCACGATCGTGTAGCGGTCCTTGAGCTCGGCCATGAGGTCCTCGATGGCCAGCGTGGAGATCGGGTCCAGCGCGGAGCAGGGCTCGTCCATGAGCAGCACGTCGGGCTCGACGGCGATCGCACGGGCGATGCACAGCCGCTGCTGCTGGCCACCGGACAGGCTCGAGCCGGGCCGGTCGAGACGGTCCTTGACCTCGTTCCAGAGGTTGGCGCCGCGCAGCGAGCGCTCGACGAGCTCGTCGCTCTCGGCCTTCTTCATCTTCCGGTTGTTGAGCCGGTTGCCCGCGACGACGTTGTCGTAGATCGACATCGTCGGGAACGGGTTGGGCCGCTGGAAGACCATGCCGATCTGGCGGCGCACGTCGACCGGGTCGGCGTCGGGGCTGTAGAGGTCCTGGCCGTCCATGACGACCTTGCCCTCGACGCGGGCGCCGGGGATGACCTCGTGCATCCGGTTGAGCGAGCGCAGGAAGGTGGACTTGCCGCAGCCCGAGGGCCCGATCAGCGCGGTGATGCTGCGCGGCTCGATCGAGACGTTGACACCCTCCACGGCGAGGAAGTTGCCGTAGTAGATGTTGAGGTCGGAGACCTCGATGCGCTTGGCCACGTGTTGATCCTCCGGGATCGGTCCGGTCAGCGACCGGTCTTGGGGGCGAAGAAGCGGCTGATCAGGCGGGCCACGACGTTGAGGGCCATGACCAGGATGATGAGGAGGAGAGCCGCCGTCCAGGCTCGGTCCAGGAAGGCCTGGGTGGCCGTCCCGGGCTGGGTCAGCTGGTAGTAGGCGAACACCGGCAGCGTCGCCATGCGTCCGTCGAACGGGTTGAGGTTGGTCCCCGTGATCAGGCCCACCGTCACCAGCAGCGGCGCGGTCTCGCCCACGACGCGGGCGACGGCCAGCGTGATGCCGGTGCCCAGCCCCGCGACGGCGGTCGGGAGGACCACCTTCACGACCGTCCGCCACTTGGGTACGCCGAGGGCGTAGCTGGCCTCCCGAAGCTCGTTGGGGACGAGCTTGAGGACCTCCTCGCACGAGCGGACGACGACCGGGATCATCAGCACCGACAGCGCGACCGCGCCCATGACGCCCAGCCGGACGTCGTTGCCGAAGACCAGCGTGAACAGGGCGAAGGCGAACAGGCCGGCGACGATCGACGGGATGCCGGTCATGACGTCGACGAAGAACGTGATGGCCCTCTTCAGCCGGCCCCGGCCGTACTCGACGAGGTAGATGGCCGTCAGCAGCCCGATCGGCACCGAGATGACGGCGGTCAGCGCGGTGATGATCAGCGTGCCGAAGATGGCGTGGTAGGCGCCACCGCCCTCGCCGACCACCCGGTACATCGAGTTGCTGAAGAAGGTGGCGTCGAACCGCGCCAGCCCCTTCTCCAGGACGGTGTAGACCAGCGACACCAGCGGGATCATCGCGATGGCGAACGCCGTGGTGACGAGGGCGGTGACCAGCCGGTCGGTGGCCTTGCGGCCGCCCTCGACCGCCCGGGACCCGGCGTAGACGGCCAGCGTGCCGAGGACCGCGCCGTAGACGACGGTCAGGGCGGTGCTGAAGCCGGTGAGGGCCGACAGGGCGGCGCCGAGCGCGATCCCGGCGGCGTAGAGGCCCAGGGGCGCGTAGCGGGGGAGCCGGCGCCGCGCGCGGATGGGCGCCCCGGGCTCGCCGGCGACCAGGACGGGGGACTGGGTCTCGGTGCTCATCAGTTGGCTCCGGAGAAGTCGGCGCGCCGGTTGACGATCCAGCGGGCGAGCATGTTGACCGCGAGCGTGATCACGAACAGCACCAGGCCGCTGGCGACGAGGGTGTTGACGTCGATGCCGGTCGCCTCGGGGAAGCGCAGGGCGATGTTCGACGCGATCGTCGAGGGGTTCGAGCTGCCGATCAGGTTCAGCGTGGCGCCGGCGCCGCCGGACAGCACGATGGCGACCGCCATGGTCTCCCCGAGGGCGCGGCCCAGGCCGAGCATCGCGCCGGCGATGACACCCGACCGGCCGTAGGGCAGCACGGCCATCTTGATCATCTCCCAGCGGGTCGCGCCGAGGGCGAGGGCGGCCTCGCGGTGCAGCGCCGGGGCCTGGCTGAACACCTCGCGGGCGATCGCCGAGATGATCGGCAGGATCATGACGGCCAGCACCAGGCCCACCGTGAGCATCGTGCGCCCGCTGGCGGAGGCCGGGCCGGCGAAGAACGGCAGCCAGCCGAGGTCGTCGGCGGCCCACCGGTGGAAGGGGACGAGGGCGGGCGCGAGGACCGCCAGCCCCCAGAAGCCGTAGACGACGCTGGGGATCGCCGCGAGCAGGTCGATGACGTAGCCCATGGTGGCGGCGATCCGCCGCGGCGCGTAGTAGGTGATGTAGAGCGCGATGCCCACCGCCAGCGGTGTGGCCACCAGCAGCGCGAGGACGGCGCCGAGCAGGGTCCCGACGATCAGCGGGGCGACGTAGCCGGTCAGGCCCTCCCCGCCGGGGATCTCCTCCGCCGGAGCCGTGAGCGCCGGGATCGCCTCGCTGACCAGGAAGGCGGCCACGCCGGCGAGCACGAGCAGGATGAAGATGCCCGAGCCCTTGGCGCTGCCGGCGAAGACGCGGTCGCCCAGTCGGCGGACGGCGCGCTGCTGCGGCGGGGACGGGGTGGGGGCCTTCGTGGCGGTCACCGTTGCTCCGGGGTCGATCGGGAGTGCGGGGAGCCCGTCTCCGGGCGGGGCGGTGGCCCGGGGCGTCACCGACGCCCCGGGCCACCGGGGGAGTGCTCCGGTCAGCCGGCGTTGATCGCGTCGACCGCGGTCTGCGCCTGCTCCCGCAGTGTGTCGGAGATCGGGGCGTTGCCGGCGTTCTCGGCCGCGGTCTGCTGGCCGTCCTCGCTGATCACGTAGGACATGAAGGCCTGCACGTTGTCGGCGGTCGACTGGTCGTCGTACCGGAGGCACCCGATGTGGTAGCTGACCAGGACGATCGGGTACTCGCCGGACCCCTCGGTCTGCCGGTTGACCTCGATGGCGAAGTCGTACTCGCCGCGGCCCTCGACGGCCGGGGAGTTCTCGACCACGGCGGCGGCGGCCTCGGCCGACGGGGCGACGAACTCGTCGCCGACGCCGACGTTGACCACGCCGAGGTCGCCGGCGCGGCTGGCGTCGGCGTAGGTGACCGCGCCGGCGGTGCTGGTCACGACCTCGACGACGCCGGAGGTGCCGTTCGCGGCCTCGCCACCGGGCAGCGGCCACACGCCGTCGGGCTCGGAGGTCCAGACGTCACCGGCGGTCTGGAACAGGTAGTCGGTGAAGTTGTCGGTGGTGCCCGAGTCGTCACCGCGGTGCACCGGGGTGATCGGCGTGTCCGGCAGCTGCGCGTCGGGGTTCTCCTGCGCGATGGCCGGGTCGTTCCAGGTGGTGATCTGGCCGGCGAAGATGCGCGCGATGGTGGCCGGCGACAGGTCCAGCTCCTCGACGCCCTCGAGGTTGAAGACCACCGCGATCGGCGAGATGTAGTTGGGCAGCTCGAAGACCTCACCGCCGCCGCAGCGCTCCTGCGCGGCGGCGAGCTCCTCCTCGTCGAGGGCGGCGTCGGAGCCGGCGAAGTCGGTGGACCCGGCGATGAACTGCTCGCGGCCACCCCCGGAGCCGACCGGGTCGTAGCTGAACTGCACCTCGGGGTGCTCGCCCTCGAAGCCGGCCTGCCAGGCCTCCATGGCCGCCTGCTGGCTGCTGGCGCCGGCGCCGACGAGGTCACCGCTGAGCTCGGCGGCGCTGGAGTCGCTGCCGCCGCCGCTGCCACCCGACGCACTCTCGGACTCGTTCGCCGCGCCGCACGCGGCGAGCGCGAGGGTGCCGGCCAGCGTCGTCGAGAGGACGGCGGCGCGCGACCTGGTGCTGAGCTTCAACTCGGTGCCTTTCGCAAGAGGGGACCGGACCGGTCGCCGGGCACGAGAGGACCCGACGGGCAGCGACGGTAGGCAGCCGAGGTGGCCGGTCCCGGGTCGATCGGTGAACGGCCGGTGAACGCCCCCCGAGCCTTTCCCGACGGGGTGGGGACGACGTCCCGTCCGGGAGGTGAACGCGTGCGTTTCGGGTGGCGCCGGGCACACCCGGTACGGCAGAAAGGGCCGGTTGCCCACCGGCCCGCGGCTCAGGGGACGCGCCGCCAGGAGACGTCGACGGCGTGCCGCGTGAAGCCGCTGCGCTCGTAGAGCGCGACCGCGGGGACGTTGTCCTCCTCCACGTACAGCAGCACCTGCTCCAGCCCGAGGCCGCGCAGGTGGGCCAGCCCGAGGTCGGTCAGGGCGCGGCCGAGGCCCAGGCCCTGCGCGTCCGGGTCGATGCCGAGCACGTAGACCTCACCGACCGGGTCGGGGCCGGCGTCGCCGGGCGGGTGCACCTTCGTCCAGTGCGAGCCGAGCAGCGTGCCGCCCGCGTCGGGGTCGCCCCGCCAGGCCAGGAGGAAGCCCGCCGGGTCGAACCAGGGCTCGGCCTGGCGCAGCCGCAGGTCCTCCGCCGTCCAGGAGCCCTGCTCGGGGTGGGTGGCGAAGGCCCGGGCGTTGACCCGCAGCCACGCCGGCTCGTCGCGGCCGGGGCGGAAGGCGGCGACGGCGACGCCGTCGGGCAGCGCCGGGCGCGGGTCGCGGTCGGCGTCGGTGAGCGGTCGGCGCATCTGCAGCAGCACCCGCGCCCGCGTGTAGCCGCGTGCGGTGGCCAGCGCGGTGGCGGCGGGGAGGTCACCGTGCGCCCAGACCCGCAGCGGCCGGTCCCCGGCGAGCTCCTCGAGCCGGGACAGCAGCGCCCGCCCGGTGCCCTGGCGGCGGGCCACGGGGGCGACGACGACCTCGCCCTCGGCGTCGCTCCCCGGCTCCCCCAGCTCGAGGCGGGCGTAGCCGACGGGGACGCCGTCGGCGCCGGTGGCCAGCACGTCGCGGCCCCCGGCCGGGCCGCCGTGCTGCAGCCGCAGCTCGGCCTCCTCCGACAGCGGGCGGACGCCGTCGTCGGCGGCGGCGGCGCGCAGCAGCGCGAGCACCGCCGCGGTCTCGGCGGGTGCGAGCCGCTCGGTGTCGCGGACGGCGGCGGTGCTCAGCGCAGCGGGGCGGTGCGGCGGGAGCCCTCGGCGAGGGGCTCGGCGAGGGGCTCGGCGGCCTCGGCCGAGGCGCGCGCCGCGGCGGCGGTGGCGTCGGCGACCTGCTGGTCGAGCTTGTAGCCCACGTTGCGGACGGTGCCGATCAGCGCCTCGTGCTCGGTGCCGAGCTTGGCGCGCAGCCGCCGGACGTGGACGTCGACGGTGCGGGTGCCGCCGAAGTAGTCGTAGCCCCAGATCTCCTGCAGCAGCTGGGCGCGGGAGAACACCCGGCCCGGGTGCTGGGCGAGGTACTTGAGGAGCTCGAACTCCTTGTACGTCAGGTCCAGCGGCCGGCCGCGCAGCCGCGCGGAGTAGCTGTGCTCGTCGATGACCAGCTCGCCGGCCTGGGTGACGCCGCCGTCGGGGCCGTCGACCGGGGTGGCCGCGGCCAGCCGGCGGGCGGTCGCCCACCGGAGCCGGGCGTCGACCTCCGCCGGGCCGGCGGTGTCGAGCAGGACGTCGTCGACGCCCCAGTCCGCCGACAGCGCGACCAGCCCGCCCTCGGAGAGGACGGCGACCAGCGCGGAGGCCACGCCGGTGGAGGACAGCAGGCCGCACAGCGCGCGGGCGCGGACCAGGTCGTGGCGGGCGTCGACGAGCACGACGTCACCGGAGTCGCCGTCGAGCAGGCTGGACAGCTCCGGCGCCACCACGCGCACCTGGTGGCCGAGCAGCCCCAGGGCGGGCAGCACCTCGGTGGTCGCCTGGCGCGCCGCCGTCATGAGCACGAGTCGCATGTCGTCTCCTCGGGGAGGGTGTCGACGGCGCTGTCGGACCGAGTGCGCAGGATAACCGACGCGCGCGGGCCGGACCCCGAGGTCACCCGAGCGCGTCGACATGCCCCGGGGGACGGACACGCCGCGCCGCCCGGCTCGTGCGGCGCGGCGGGCGGCGGGCGTCTGCGACGATCGGGGCCGAGCGGGGGCCGGTGCGCGGACCCGCCGGGGGCGGGCAGGAGGCGACGTGACCACCGCGCTGGACAGCGGCCCCGCCACGCGCGGGCAGCACGTCGCCGCGGCCGTCGTCGTGGCGGCCGCCGCCGCGGCCGTCGTCCTGGCGCCTCGGGTGGCCGGGGACGACGGCCGGCTCGGCGCGGTGCTGCTGCTGCAGGTGGCGCTGGCCGCCGGGTGGGCGCGGGCGATGGCCCCGCCCGGGGCGCCCGGGGCCGTGGTGCTGGCCGTGGCGGCCGCCGTCGCCGCGGACCTGCTGGTCGTCGGCGTCGAGGACCCCGGTCCGGGGGTGCTGCTGGTGGTGGCGGGGCCGGCGCTGGTGGTCGCCGTCGTGCACCAGATGCTGCGCCGCCCGCCGCGCACCGACGTCGTCGGCTCGCTCGGCGCGGTGGCGCTGCTCGTCGCGTCGGCCTGCGCGCTGGCGCTGCTCCTGCTGCCCGGCGTGCCCGGGGAGGCGGACTCGTGGGCCGGCTCGCCGCTGGTCGTCGTCGCGGCCGGCCTCGCCGCCGGCCTGCTGGTCGACGCCGTGCTGCCGCGCCCCGCCATCGCCGAGGAGGCCTCCCGCGGTGTGCCGGGGCTGCTCGCCGCGGTGGGCGCCGCGGTCGCGGTGGCCCTGCTGGCCGGCGACGCCGGCACGCTCGTCGACGCCCTCTCCGGGATCACCACCGGCGTGGTGCTCGGCCTGGTCGCCGCGCTGGCCGGGACGGCGGCCTCCTTCCTGCTCGCCGACGCCGGCCGCCGGGTGCCCGCGGTCGCGGGGGCGGCGGTCGAGGGGTTGCTGCCGCTGGCCGTCTGCGCGCCGGCGCTGCTGGCGCTGGCCGTCGTCTGATCCACGTGCGCACCCTCCTCGTCCTGCTGGCGCTGCTGGTCGCGCTGCTGCTCGTCGTCGGGCTGGTCGCCGACCCGGTCGCCGAGGGCGTCGCCGAGGAGCGGGTCGCGGCCGCGCTGCGCGACGGCGGCGACCTCGCCGGGACACCCGACGTCGACGTCACCGGCTGGCCCTTCCTCACCCAGGCGGTGTCGGGCACCTACGACGACGTCCGCATCTCCCTGACCGCCGAGGACCTCGGCCGGCCCGCGGGGACGCACGCCGACGTCACGCTGCGCGGCGTGCACGTGCCGCTGCCGGACGTGCTCTCCGGCTCGGTGCAGGAGGTCCCCGTCGACCGGATCGACGGGACGGCGACGCTGTCCTACGCCCTCCTCTCCGAGCAGCTCGGCGCCGACACCGTCCTGCAGCGCGAGGGCGACGGGCTGCGCGTCACCCGCACCGTCGAGGTGCTCGGGTACACCGTGCCGCTGACCGCCGTCGGCCGGGTGACCCTCGACGGGCAGGACCTCGTCGTCGAGGTCGAGGACGCCGCGGCGGCCGGCGTCGACGTGCCCGACGTCGTCGTCGACCGGGCCGGCGACGCGCTCGACCTGCGCTACCCGGTCCAGCTGCCCTTCGGCCTGCGGCTGACCGGCGTCCGCCCCGCCGACGACGGGGTCGACGTCGCCGTCGAGGCCACCGACACGGTGCTGCGCGTGTCCTGAGGAATGCTCATCCCCCCGGCCGGGTTGGCCGGGGGGATGACTCCCGCCGTGCTCGAGGGGCTGGGCTTCCGGCCCGGCGAGGCCGACCTGACCGTGGTCCAGTTCTCGACGGCGTTCTGCGGGCCCTGCCGGACCACCCGCGCCCGGCTGCAGCACCTGGCGGCCACCCGACCGGAACTGGCCCACCTCGACGTCGACGCCGAGAGCGCCCTCGACGCCGTCCGCGCGCTCGACGTCCGGCGCACACCGACGCTGTTCTACCTGGACCGGGAGGGGCGCTTGCTGGGCCGCCGCAGCGGCGCCCCGCACCCCCGGGAGCTCACCGCCCTCGTCGACGCCCACACGGGGGTGCGGTCCTGATCGGTTACCCTCGCCACGTGGGCACCCTGCTGACCTCGCGCCGCACAGTGGACCTGTGCCGCGTCGGCAGCTGCCTGTGTCGCGCCTCCTGAGGGCGGCCCCGCTCCGCCCAGACGTGCCCTGACCGCCGTCCGGAGAGCCCATCCCATGCTCCTGAGCCCCGCACGCACCGTCGTGGTGTGCCCGGGCTGCGAGCCGTACCCGACCGTCCGCCGGGTCCCTCCGGCGTGCACCGCCTGACCGCCGCACACCCACCACAGGGAGGAACACCCCCCATGAGCCGCAACGACGTGCTCGTCACCGCCGACTGGGCCCAGGAGCACCTCGGCCAGCCCGGGATCGTCTTCGTCGAGGTCGACGAGGACACCAGCGCCTACGACAAGGGCCACATCGAGGGCGCGGTCAAGCTCGACTGGAAGAAGGACCTGCAGGACCCGCTGCGCCGCGACTTCGTCGACCGCGAGCAGTTCGAGCAGCTGCTCAGCGCCAAGGGCATCGGCAACGACGACACCGTGGTGCTCTACGGCGGCAACAACAACTGGTTCGCCGCCTACGCGTACTGGTACTTCCAGCTCTACGGCCACGACCAGGTCAAGCTCCTCGACGGCGGCCGCAAGAAGTGGGAGCTCGACAGCCGCCCGCTGTCCTCCGACGCCGTCGAGCGCCCGGCCACCCAGTACGAGGCCTCGGAGCCCGACACCTCGATCCGCGCCTTCCGCGACGAGGTGATCGCCGCGATCGGCCAGCAGAACCTGGTCGACGTGCGCTCGCCCGACGAGTTCGCCGGCAAGCTGGTCGCCCCCGCGCACCTGCCGCAGGAGGGTGCGCAGCGCCCCGGCCACATCCCCACCGCGGTGAACGTGCCGTGGAGCAAGGCGGCCAACGAGGACGGCACCTTCAAGAGCGACGAGGAGCTGCGCGAGCTCTACGCCGCCGCCGGCCTCGACGAGTCCAAGGACACCATCGCCTACTGCCGGATCGGCGAGCGCTCGAGCCACACCTGGTTCGTGCTGCGCGAGCTGCTCGGCCAGCAGAACGTCAAGAACTACGACGGCTCGTGGACCGAGTACGGCTCGCTGGTCGGCGTCCCGATCGAGAAGGGGGCCTGAGCATGTGCGGAGCCCCGAAGCAGGGCGGCGCGCTCGCCGGCATCGACCTGGACACCCAGACGGTGATCCAGGGCCAGGTCTGGTTCGACGGCGCCCCGGTGCCCGGCGCCTACGTCCGGCTGCTCGACGCCACCGACGAGTTCACCGCCGAGGTGGTCACCAGCCCGGAGGGCGAGTTCCGCTTCTTCGCCGCGCCGGGGAAGTGGAAGCTGCGCTCGCTGGCCCCGGTCGGCCGGGGTGAGCGCGTGGTGTCCGCCGAGGTCGGCCTGACCGAGACCACCGTCGTCCTCGACTGACGGAGGACCCCTCGGCCCCACGGCTCGCCCGCTCGCCGCGGGCCCCTGCGAGGGGGCCGTCCCAGCACGTCCCCGCGCCCGTCCCCCTTCCCGGGGGGCGGGCGCGGTGCTGTGCTCGCACCGTGCGCATCGGCATCCTCGGCAGCGGGCAGGTCGGGCAGGCGCTGGCGCGGGGGTACGGCCGGCACGGGCACGACGTCGTCGTCGGCACGCGGCAGGCAGCGGTCGGCGACCTGGCCGTCGCCCGGCCGGAGGACGCGGTACGGGGTGCCGACCTCGTCGTCCTGGCCGTGCGGGGGGACGCCGCCGTCGAGCTGGTCGGCTCCCTGGCCGGCCCGCTCGACGGCACGGTGCTCGTCGACGCCACCAATCCGCTGGACGCCTCCGCGGGAGCGCCGCGGCTGTTCGTCGGGCACACCGACTCCCTCGGCGAGCAGGTGCAGCGGGCGGCCCCCGGAGCGCGGGTGGTCAAGGCCTACAACACCGTCGGCAACGCGCTGATGGTCGACCCGCAGCTGCCGGGCGGCCCGCCGACGATGTTCATCGGCGGCGACGACGAGGCGGCCAAGGCCACGGTCGCCGGGCTGCTGCGCGACACCGGCTGGGACGTCGTCGACCTCGGGGGCATCGAGGCCAGCCGGTGGCTGGAACCCATGTGCATGGCCTGGGTCGCCCACGGGGTGCGCACCGGCACCTGGGGCCACGCCTTCCGGCTGCTGCGCCCGGAGGTCTGAGGGCTGCTGCGCGCTAGGACCCGAGGACGCCCGGTCAGGGGACGCCGGGCGGGAGCCGGTTCGGGCCGGCCTCGGGCGGCCGCGGGCGGTCCTCGGGGTACGCGCGGACGGCGACCAGCGCGACGTCGTCGGCGCCGGGCTCGGGCACCATCCGGGACAGCAGCGTGTCACACAGCTCCTCCAGCGGCACCCGCCCGAGGTCGCGCAGCGCGTCCTGCAGCGCGGCCAGCCCGGCGTCGAGGTCGCTGTCGCGGCGCTCGACGAGGCCGTCGGTGTAGAGCAGCAGCGTCTGGCCGTCGCGGACGTCGGCCGTCGCGTCGGTGCGCCGCGCGTGCGGGTCGACGCCGAGCACCAGCTCCGGCCGGGTGGCCAGCAGCCTGCTCGTGCCGTCGGGGTCGAGCAGCAGGGGCGGCAGGTGCCCGGCGTTGCTCCACCGCAGCACCCGGGTGCCGGCGACGGGGACGTCGGGGTGCCGCTCGATGCGCGCGAGCACCACGGTGGCCAGCGTGCTCACCGCCAGGCCGAGGGCGGTCCGCTCGGCCCTGGCCAGGGTCGCCGACGGCGGCTGCTCCTCGTCGTAGGCCAGCGCCCGCAGCAGCCCGCGCAGCTGCCCCATCGCGGCGGCCGCGTCGCTGCCGTGCCCGACGACGTCGCCGATGACGAGCACGGTGGCGCCGTCGGGCTGGAGGAAGGCGTCGTACCAGTCACCCCCGACCTGGGCGCCGTCGGCGGCGGGGCGGTAGCGCACGGCGACGTGCAGGTGGTCGGGCTCGGGCGGCGGGGTCAGCAGCGCCTGCTGCAGCCGGTCGGACAGCGCCCGCTGCGCGGCGTTCTGCTCGGCCAGCCGCCGCAGCTCCTCCGCCTGCCGGAGCGCGGCCAGCCGGTCAGTGAGGTCACGGAAGGAGACGACGACACCGGTCACCTCGCCGTCCTCCACCGTCGGGACGGCGATCAGCTCGACCGGTACCGCAGTGCCGTCGGCGTGCCAGAACACCTCCGCGTCGGCCGACACCGTCCGGCCGCTGGCCAGGGCCTGCCAGACGGGGCACTCCTCGCGGGGGTACGGGGAGCCGTCCTGGCGGGCCCCGTGCAGCAGGTCGTGCTGGTCGCGCCCCAGCTGCTCGGCGGCGGGGCGGCCGGTGATGCGCTCGGCGGCGGGGTTGACGAACTCGACGCGCCCGTCGCGGTCGAGGCCGTAGATGCCGTCGGCGACGTTGGCCAGGACCCGCTCGTAGCGGGCCACCGTCCGGGCCAGCTCGGCCTCGACCTGGTGCAGGGCCGGCGCGGCCCCTGGGCTGTCGATGGTGCCGTCCCCCTCCGCTGATCCGCCGGTGCGCCATCCCAGCCTGCCGCATCGCCCCGGCGGGTGCGGCCCTCCCGGCTCAGCCGCGGTGGCGGGCGGCGTGCCAGGCGGCGGCGCCGAGCACGGCCGCGACGGCCATCGCCGCCCCGCCCGCCGTGGCCCCGGCGAAGCCGGCCCGCAGCACGTCGGGCGCCCGGACGGCGGCGCCGACACCCACCGCGGCGCCCAGTGCCAGCAGCCCGGCCCACACCGCCCACGCGGTGCTGCGCAGGTCCCCGGGCCGCGACGGCGTCCGGCGCCACCACCGCACGAGCCAGGCGGTGAGGACCGCCGCCCCGAGCACCGTGCTCGCGTGCTGGGCGACGTCGTAGCCGTACCAGTCCTCGCCGGCGAAGGTGCCCACCGGTGCACCCAGCGCGGGCACGTGCCGCGTGCCCCACCCCCACCAGTGCGTGAACTGGTCCCAGCCGACGTGGGTGGCCGCGCCGGCCGCCAGCGCGGCGAGGACCGCGGCGCCTGCCCGCAGCGACCCGAGCCGGGCGTGCAGGCCCGGGCGCGCGGTCACCCGGCGGCGCAGCCCGGCGGGGGCGGCCGCCAGCGCCGGCGCGGCCAGCAGGCCGTGCCACAGGAGCCACAGCGCGGCACCGAGGGCGACGTCGAGGGTGACCACCGCGAGCGGGGTGTGCGTCGGCCACCCGGGCCGGCCGGGCAGGTAGAAGGGCAGGTCGGGTGCGAGGCTGCCCGCGACGAGCGCGGACGCCGGCAGCCCGGCCGGCAGGAGGGGCAGCACCGCGGCGGGGTGGCTCCCGGTGAACGGCACGCGCCCATCGTGCCCGCCACGGCGGGTCCGGCGGCCGGGAAGGGGCGGGCGCGCCTACCGTGGCCGCCGTGGTCGCCGCGTGGGTCCTCGTCGCGCTCGCCGCGCTGGCGGGCCTCGCCTGCCTCGGGGCCGCCCGGCGGCTGGCCCGGCCGGGCGGGCGCCCCCGCCGCGAGCGCACCCGTCCGGGCCGCAGCGCGCGGGGCCGCTGACCGGGCCCCGGCTACGGTGGCGGGCATGTCTCCCCGGGACGCCGGCCGGTGACCGGCCCGACCGACCTGCCCGTCGCCGACACCGTCGACGTCCGCTCCGGGCCGGAGGTGGCGCACGGTCTGCTGGCGGTGCTGCCGCTGCTGGGGGAGTGGCACGGCGAGGGCGTGCTCGCCGGCGGGGACGGCGGCGACCGGCGCTTCGGCCAGTGGATCCGCTTCGCCCACGACGGCCGCGACTTCCTCGCCTACGAGTCCCGCACCTGGCTCATCGGCGACGACGGCCGGGTCGAGGGCCCCGCGGTCCGGGAGTCCGGGTTCTGGCGGCCCCGCGGCGAGGACGACGTCGAGCTGCTGGTGACCAGCCCCGACGGCCTGGTCGAGCTCTACGTCGGGCGGGCGCGGACCACCACGAGCTGGGAGCTGACCAGCGACGTCGTGGCCCGCACGCCCGACGCCCCGGACGCCGCCCGCGCGGTGCGGCTCTACGGCATCGTCGAGGGGGCGCTGATGTACGCGATCGACCGGGCCGGCTCGCAGACCCCGCTGCGGCCCACGATGTCGGCCCGGCTGGAGCGGCTGCGGTGAGCGTGCCGGTGGGCGGGTCGGTCGGCACGCCCCGCCGCGTCGCCGACGGCTACGTCGACGCCGTCTGCGACCTCGACCCGATCGTCGCCACGTCGCTGGGCACCCGGCCCGGCGACGACCGGCTGCCGGACCTCGGCCCCGAGGGGCTGGCGGCCGAGGCCGACCTGACCCGGCGGACCCTGGCCGAGCTCGACGCCGTCCTGACCGCCGACCCCTCCCTCGTCGACGACCCGGTGGAGCGCCGCTGCGCCCGCCTGCTGCGCGAGCGGCTGGGCGCCGAGCTCGCCGCGCACGAGGCCGGGGAGGGCTTCCGCGCGCTGTCGAACCTGTTCAGCCCGGTGCACTCGGTCCGCCAGGTCTTCCTGCTCATGCCGACGGCCACCGACGACGACTGGGCGGTGGTCGCCCGCCGCATGGCCCGGATCCCCGAGGCCTATCGCGGCTACCTCGACACGCTGCGCGAGGGTGCCCGGCGCGGGCTGCTCGTCGCGCCGCGCCAGGTGTCCACCGTCGTCGGGCAGCTCGACGAGTGGCTGACCGGCCCGTTCTTCGGCGGTGTCGCCGCCTCCGGCCCGGACGCGCTGCGCGGCGAGCTCGACGCCGCGGCCCGGTCGGCCGACGCGGCGGTGGCCGAGGTCCGCGACTTCCTCCGCGACACCTACCTGCCGCAGGCGGAGGGCACGCCCGACGCGGTGGGCCGCGACCGCTACGCGCTGGCCGCCCGTCGCTGGAACGGCTCCGACCTCGGCACCGGGGACGGCCTGGAGGAGGCCTACGCCTGGGGCTGGGCCGAGCACCGGCGGATCCTGGCCGAGCAGCGGGCCGAGGCCGAGGCGCTGCGCCCCGGGTCCGGCCCCCGCGAGGCCATGGCCTGGCTCGACGAGCACGGCCCCGCGGTCGACGGCGTCGAGGCCGTCCGGCAGCGGCTGCAGGCGATGATGGACGAGGCGATCGCCGCCCTCGACGGCACGCACTTCGACCTCGCCGAGCCGGTGCGCCGGGTGGAGGCGATGATCGCGCCGCCGGGCAGCGCCGCGGCGCCGTACTACACCCGCCCCGCGCTGGACTTCTCCCGGCCCGGCCGCACCTGGCTGCCGACGCTGGGCCGCGAGCGCTTCCCGCTGTGGGACCTGGTCTCGATCTGGTACCACGAGGGCGTCCCCGGCCACCACCTGCAGCTGGCCCAGTGGGTCTACGTCTCCGGCGACCTGTCCACCTACCAGACGTCGCTGGGGTCGGTCAGCGCCAACGTCGAGGGCTGGGCGCTCTACGCCGAGCGGCTCATGGACGAGCTCGGGTACCTCACCGAGCCGGGCGCGCGGATGGGCTACCTCGACGCCCAGCAGCTGCGCGCGATCCGGGTGGTCATCGACATCGGCATGCACCTGGGGCTGCCCGTCCCCGACGACGCCGAGGGCGCGCTGGCCGGGCACCGCGGCCGACCGTGGACGCCGGAGCTCGCGCGGGCCTTCGCCGGCGACCACCTGGGCAGCGACCCGGCCTTCCTCGACAGCGAGCTGATCCGCTACCTCGGGTTGCCCGGGCAGGCGATCAGCTACAAGCTCGGCGAACGGGCGTGGCTGGCCGGCCGCGCCGCCGCCCAGCGCGCCCGCGGGGCGGACTTCGACCTCAAGGCGTGGCACATGGCCGCGCTGTCGCAGGGCTCGCTCGGCCTCGACGACCTCGAGGCGGAGCTGGCGCAGCTCTAGGGTCGCGTCGTGCGCGGACCCGGGAAGGAGACGCTGCTCCCCGTCGTCGGGGCGGCCGTGGCGGGCAACGCCTTCGTCGGCCGTGGGTCCCTCCGGTGGTTCCGCGGGCTCCGGCACCCGGCGCTGCAGCTGCCGATGCCCGGGTTCTACGCCGTCGGGGGCGCTTACTACGTGGTCATGGGCGTCGTCGTCCACCGGGCGGCCCGGCGCGGGGACCGGCGCTCGTACCGCCTGGCGATGGCGGTCCTGGCCGGCAACGAGCTGTGGAACGCGGTCTTCTTCGGCCGGCGGAGCACCCGCGACGGCTTCCTGGGACTGCTGGCGTTCCTCGTCCCGCTGGGCCTGCTGCAGGCCTCCGTCGCCGGGGACCGGACGTCGGCGCTGGTGCTGGGCCCCTACACCGCCTACGTCCTCGGCTACGACGTGCCGTGGACCTACCGCCTGTGGCGGCTCAACCCGTCCTGACGCCCGCGGGCCCGATCCCGACCAGCTGCGCCAGCTCGGCGGTCGCGCGCGCGAAGAACCGGTCGGCGTCCTCGACCGACCCGACCAGCTGGCCGAACAGCTCGAAGCCGACCGTGCCGAACAGCGCGCAGTAGGCGACCAGGGCGCGCACCCGGACGGCGTCGTCGATCCCCGGGCCGTCCTGCCCGAGGATCTCCACCGCGGCGTCGCCGAGCAGGCCGGGCTCCCGGCCGCCGTCGCCGGTGAGCAGCCCGGCGCGGGCGGCGTCGCCGAGGATGCGGCCGAGGACGACGCCGACCCGCGACGCCGCCGGCACGGTGTCCCGCGGCGCGGCGTACCCGGGCACCGGCGAGCCGTAGAGCAGCGCGTACTCGTGCGGGTTCGCCCGCGCCCAGTCGCGCACGGCGGCGCACACGGCCGACCACCGCTGCTCCGGCGCCGCGGTGGGGTCGTCGGCGGCCTCGGCCGCGGCGCCCACGGCGTCGTAGCCGTCGATGATCAGCCGGGTCAGCAGGTCGTCGCGGCTGGGGAAGTAGCGGTACACCGCCGACGACGCCATCCCCACCTCCCGGGCGACGGCGCGCAGCGACAGCGCCGCGGCGCCCACCTCGGCCAGCTGGCGACGCGCGGCCTCGGTGATCTCGGCGGTGATCTCGGCGCGGACGCGCTCGCGGGCGGTGGGCACGTCCCGATGGTGAGGTCTGTGAGCGGTGCGCGCAAGCGCGAGCAGTGCTCTTGACAGGATCCCAGTCGAGTGAGATCGTCGTTCTCGAACGAGAGCACCGCTCTCGCCGGATCGGAGGAGGAGCCGTCATGGCACTGCACGTGATCGTGGGCAAGGGCCCGGTGGGCACGACGACGGCGGAGCTGCTGGCCGCCCGGGGACACCGGGTGCGGGTGCTCTCCCGCAGCGGCGGCACCTCCACCGACACGGTCGAGCACCGCCGGGTCGACGCCGCCGACGCGGAGGCGCTGACCGAGGCCGCCACCGGTGCCGCGGCCCTCTACAACGCCGTCAACCCGGCCTACCACCGCTGGGTCACCGACTGGCCGCCGGTCGCCTCCGCCCTGCTGACGGCGGCCGAGCGCACCGGCGCGGTGCTGGTGACGATGTCCAACCTCTACGGCTACGGCCGTCCCACCGGGCCCATGACGCCGGAGAGCCCGCTGGCCGCCACCGACACCAAGGGCCAGGTGCGGGTGGCCATGTGGCACGAGGCGCTGGCCGCGCACGAGGCCGGCCGCGTCCGGATGACCGAGGCCCGTGCCGCCGACTTCGTGGGACCGCAGGTCCCGCCCGCGCAGTCCCACCTGGTGCGCCAGCTGGCAACGCTGCGCCGCGGCCGCCGCGCCTGGGTGGTGGGCGATCCCGACGTGGCGCGCAGCTGGAGCTACCTGCCCGACGTCGCGGCGACCCTGGCCGTCCTCGGCACCGACGAGCGGGCGCCGGGCCGGGCGTGGCACGTCCCGAGCAGCCCGCCGCGCTCGCAGCGCCAGGCACTCGCCGACCTGGCCGGCGCGATGGGCGTCCCGCCGGTGCCGGTCAGCGGCATCCCCTGGCCGGTGCTGTCGGCCGTGGGCGTCTTCTCGCCGATGATGCGCGAGGTCGTCGACGTCCGGCACCAGTTCGACCAGGAGTACGTCCTGGACGCGACGGCGACGACCGAGACCTTCGGCCTGACCGCCACCCCCTGGCCGCAGGTGGTCGCGGCGACCGCCGGCGCGCCGGTGGCGTCCCGGGTCTGAGCGCGGCTCAGGCCTCGCGGTCGACGACGTTGACCGGGTCGCTGTCCGGGGTGACCGGGTCGCCGGGCAGGGCGGGGGCGACCTCCAGCCGGCTGGCCAGCAACGCGTCGACGGCGGCCACGCTGCCGCCGACGTAGGTGCTGGTCAGCGCCGGGTCGGTGACCACGCACCAGGCGCGGTCGGCCGGCCACCACAGCGCGGCGCTCTGCTCGCGCGGCTCGGGGGCGAAGTTCGCCGCGGCGCGCTCCACCGGGCCGGGCACGAGCAGCAGGTCGGCGCGGGGCAGCAGCAGCCGCGGCAGGTCGGCGGCGCCGTCGTCGTCCCACCCGAACCAGCACTCGCCGGGGGTGGTGGTCTGGTCGGCCAGCACGGCGGCGATCTCGCGGGCGACGTGCGCGGGCAGGTGCCCCTCGGCGGGGGCGTCGTTCCACAGCCCGGGCTGGTCGGCCTCGGCCAGGTACTCCCAGGAGCCGGTGATGCCGGGCCACTGCATCAGCCGGTGGGGGGTGGTGCCGTTGGCCGCGGCGACCTCGTCCCAACGGACGTGGACGTCGTCGTCGCCCTCGTAGCGGACGGCGGGGTGGAACACCCGGGCGTGCGCGGCGAAGCCGGCCGGCAGCAGCGCGGCGACGGTGTCGGGGGGAGCGCGGCGGACGGCCTCGGCGATCCAGCGGCCGGCCGGCGCGGTGCGCCCGACGATCGACACGGGGCGCTGCTCCCTCCCCGGGGAACGGACAACCCCCGGGCTGTTCCGCGGCGCCTGTCCCCGAGGGGAGGCTGCTCGCGGGCCGACTGGACAAGTGTCGGCGGCCCGGGGGTCGGGTGACTGTCCGGTTCTCGCTCGCCGCCGTACGACGGACGGGCGATCATGCCGTCGTTCGGATTCCACTCCGAACGGGCGGCCCATCTGGACGGCGGCTAGCGGACAGCCACCTCACGAGTCCGATAAGCATGCAAAGTACGGACCACCTCCTCTCTCGTGTACCTCGACGGTACGACGCGGTTCCGGGGTCGGCAACGACGTTTCTCAGCCGTCGGCGAAACCGCCGCGTGCCGCCGGTCCCCCGGGCGTGTCCGGCCCGCGCTGGTAGACGTCGGGGATGTCGTCGTGGTCGGCGTCCACCTGCTCCAGCTCCCAGATCTGCCGGTAGCGGCGGTTGCGCAGCCGCAGCACGACCGTGGCCAGCAGGGCCGACAGCAGCGTGCCGAGCAGCACGCCGACCTTGACGTGCTCGTCGCGCTCGCTGCCGACGCCGAAGGCCAGCTCGCCGATGAGCAGGGACACGGTGAAGCCGATGCCGCCGAGCAGCGCGAGGCCCACCACGTCGGGCCAGCCGAGGTCGTCGGCGAACTCGGCCCGGGTGAACCGGGTGACCAGCCAGCTGGCCCCGACGATGCCGACCACCTTGCCGACGACGAGGCCGACGACGATCCCGAGCGTCACCCGGTCACCGATCGACTCGACCAGGCCCGACAGCCCGCCGACGGTGACCCCGGCGGCGAAGAAGGCGAAGACCGGGACGGCGAAGCCCGCCGAGATCGGGCGGAACCGGTGCTCCAGGTGCTCGGCCAGCCCCGGCCCGGCGCCGGGCCCCCCGGCCGCCTCGCTGCGGACCACCGGCACGGTGAAGGCGAGCAGGACGCCGGCCACCGTGGCGTGCACGCCGGACTCGTGCACGAGGACCCAGGTGAGCACCGCGAGCGGCAGCAGCAGCCACCACGAGCGGACCCGCTTCTGCACGAGGAACCCGAAGACGGCCAGCGGCACCAGGGCCAGCGCCAGCCAGCCGGCGGCCAGCGACGTCGTGTAGAAGACCGCGATGATCGTGATGGCGAGCAGGTCGTCGACCACGGCGAGGGTGAGCAGGAAGGTCCGCAGCGCGCTGGGCAGGTGGGTGCTGATCACCGCCAGGACGGCGAGGGCGAAGGCGATGTCGGTGGCCGTCGGGATGGCCCAGCCGCGCAGGGCGTCCCCGCCGCCCAGGTTGACCAGGACGAAGAGCACCGCCGGCACGGCCATCCCGCCGACGGCGGCGGCCACCGGGAGTGCCGCCCGCCGGGGGTCGCGCAGGTCACCGGCCACGAACTCGCGCTTGAGCTCGAGTCCGGCGACGAAGAAGAAGACCGCCAGCAGCCCGTCGGCCGCCCAGGTGCCCAGGGTCAGGTCCAGGTGCAGCGAGGCCGGGCCGACGCGGGTGTCGCGCAGCGCCTCGTAGGACCCCGCCCACGGCGAGTTCGCCCAGACGAGGGCGACGACGGTGCCGACGAGGAGCAGGACACCGCCGACGGTCTCCTTGCGCAGGACGTCGGCGATGCGGCTGGTCTCGGCCCACGAGCCGCGGGCGAAGACGCGGGTGGATCCGTGCGGGCGGGAGGGGACGGTCACGGGGCGGCTCCGGGGCGGTGGGTCGGGTGCGACACCGCCGACCAGACTTCCCGGCACACCCGGGGACAGCGTAGCGGCGGGCTCCCGTCGTCGCCGTCCGTGCACGGGGGCGGTCCGTAGAGTGGTCGCCGTGGACCCCCGCCCGGCACCGCCCCCGCGGGAGCGTTCCCTCCGCCCGGCGGAGCTGGCCGGCCGGCGCGTCGGGGTCTGGGGCCACGGTCGCGAGGGCCGTGCCGCGGTGCGGGCCGCGCTGGCCGCCGGCGCCTCCGGCGTCCTCGTCGCCGACAGCCGCCCGGTCGACCCCGCGTCCCTGCCCGAGGGCGTCACCGCCACCGCCGACGTCGCCGACCTGGCCGGCTGCGACGTCGTCGTCCGCTCGCCGGGGATCAGCCCCTACCGGGAGGACGCCCGGCTGCTCGCCGACCGCACCGTGGTGACCACCGGCACCGGGATGGCGCTGGCCGAGGCCGCGGCGCAGGGGGTGCCGGTCCTCTGCGTCACCGGCACCAAGGGCAAGAGCACCACCAGCGCCCTGGCCGCCGCCGTCCTCACCGCCGCCGGCCGTCCGGCCGTGCACGCCGGCAACATCGGCACCCCGCTGCTCGACGTCCTGGCGGACGTGGGCGACCGCACCCTCGTCGTCGAGATCTCCAGCTACCAGGCCGCCGCCGTGCCGGACTTCTCCGGCCGCGGCGCGCTGACCTCGCTGGCGCCCGAGCACCTGGACTGGCACGGCGGGGAGGCCACCTACTTCCGCGACAAGCTGCGCGTCTTCACCGCCTGCCCCGAGCGGTCGGTCGTGGTCAGCGCGCAGGCCCGGCCGGTGGCCGAGCGCCACCTCGACCCCGCGCAGCTGGTCGACCCCGCCGAGGTGCTGCCGCCGGGGCTGGCCGACCGCGCGCGGCCGGTGCACCTGCCCGGCGCCCACAACCGCAGCAACGTCGCCGTCGCGCTGGCCGCCTGCGCGCTGCTCGGCCTCGACCTCGCCGCCTCCGCCGACGCGGTGACCGCCGCGGTCGCCGCCTTCCGGGCGCTGCCGCACCGGCTCGCGCCGGTGGCCACCCTGGGTGGGGTCACCTTCGTCGACGACACGCTCTCCACCACCCCGGTGTCGGTGCTGGCCGCGCTCGACGCGCTGGCCGGCCGCCCCGTCACGCTCATCGCCGGTGGCCAGGACCGCGGCCTGGACTACACCGGCCTGGCCGCGACGTTGGTGGCCCGTCGGGAGGAGGTCGCCGTGGTGACCGTCCCCGACACCGGGGCCCGGCTGGCCGACGACGTCCGCCGGGAGGCCGCCGGCGCGGCGGTGCGCCTGACCGAGACGCAGTCGCTGGCCGAGGCGGTGGCCGCGGCCATCGCCGGCACGCCCCCGGGCGGGGTCGTGCTGCTCTCGCCCGGCGCCCCCAGCTACAACCGCTACCGCGACTTCGAGGAGTTGGCAGCCACCTATGAGCACGTCCTCGCCGACGCCGGCGCCGAGCGTCTCTGACCGCCCGGGCAGCGGCGCCTTCGTCGTCGCCGGCCGGACCCTGGACCCCGCCACCGGCGAGGCCGCCTTCACCTACCGGCTCGGCGACGACGAGTTCACCGAGCGGCTGACCCTCGACCCGGCGCTGCTCGGCGGCGGGATCGACGCCGACCGGCTCGACGGCGCCCTCGACCTGGTGCACCTGGTCATGGGCACCAGCTACTACAAGCTCGCCGCGCCCGGCCGGGTCGTCGTCGAGCGGCCGGTCACCGCCGCGCAGGCCGCCGTCGCGCAGGCCGCCTACACCGACGGCCTGGGCGAGTTCGCCGCCGTCAACCGGCTGCCGGTGCCGCACCGCGTCGCCTTCGACGTCGAGGTGCGGCCGGCCGGCCCGGCGCCGTCACCCGGCACCCGGGGCGCGCTGCTGCCCGTCGGTGGCGGCAAGGACTCCGCGCTGGCCCTCGTGGTCATCCCCGACGGGACGGCGCTGGCGGTCAACCCCACCGGCGCGCAGCGCGACGTCGCCCGCGCGGCCGGCGTGCCGCTGCTCGAGGTCCGCCGCCGGCTCGACCCCCTGCTGGCCGAGCGCACCGCCCAGGGCGGCCTCAACGGGCACGTCCCGGTCACCGCGATCAACTCCGCGATCGCCACGCTGGTCGCCGTCCTCGGCGGCCACGACCCGGTGGTGTTCGCCAACGAGCGCTCCGCCGACGAGGAGACGCTCACCGTCGACGGCGTCAGCGTGAACCACCAGTACTCGAAGTCCTTCGCCTTCGAGCGGCTGTTCACCGCGGCCGCCGCCGAGCTGGGCACGGGCTACTTCAGCCTGACCCGGCAGCTGTCGGAGCTCGCGACGGTCGCCGCGGTCGCCGCGCTGCCGCTGCGCGCGGACATCCTCAGCTGCAACCGCTCCTACACCCAGCGGCACCTGGGCGGGCAGGCCGAGCAGCGCTGGTGCCTGCACTGCGACAAGTGCCTGTTCACCTTCCTGTGCTTCGCGGTGTTCCTGACCCCGGCGGAGGCGGAGGGGGTGTTCGGGGGCAACCCGCTGGCCGACCCCGCGCTCGCCGACGGGTTCCGCCGGCTGTGGGCCACCGAGAAGCCGTTCGACTGCGTCGGGGAGCGCGCGGAGAGCGCCGCGGCGATGGCGCACCTGGCCGCCGGCCGGTCCTGGGGCGACGCGCCGGTGGTGCGGCTGCTGGGCGCCGAGGCCGCCGCCGCCGCGGAGGTCACCGGCGCGACGGTGGCGCGGTTCCTGCCGCCGCGCGGTGAGCACGGGATCCCGCCCCGGTATCTGGAGTCCCTGCAGCGCGTGCTGGCCGGCTCCCGCAGCGCCGTCGCCTGAACCCGGCGCGCCTACCCTGCTGCCGTGGGATCGGAGCACGGGACGGCGCCGCTGGCCGAGCGGCTGCGGGCGCAGGGGCTGCGGCTGACGCCGCAGCGCCAGCAGGTGCTGGCCGCCGTGGCGGCGCTGGACCACGCCACCCCCGAGGCCATCGGTGCGCGGCTGCGCGAGCAGGCCGGACCCGGCGGCGCGGCACCGGACACCTCGACGGTCTACCGCACGCTCGAGCTGCTGGAGCGGCTCGGGCTGGTCTGGCACACCCACCTGGGCAAGGGGGCGCCGGTCTACCACTCCTCCGAGCACCCGCACCTGCACGTCGTCTGCGCCTCGTGCGGCGAGATCTCCTCCGCCGACCCCGGCCTGCTCGACGCCGCGGCGGAACGTCTGGCGGCCGACCTGGGTTTCACCGTGGACGTGGGGCACGTCGCGCTGTCGGGCACGTGCCGCCGATGCAGGGAAGCCGGGACGGAGAACACATGACCACCTCACCGCTGGCCGCACGACCGGGCGCCGTCGTCGCCGAGGGCGCGACCGTCGCCGCCCACCTCGGGGACCCGCTGCGCGAGCAGCGGCTGCTCGCCGAGGGCGCCGGCTGGGTCGACCGCAGCGACCGCGACGTGCTCACCGTCCCCGGCGCCGACCGGCTGACCTGGCTGCACAGCCTGACCAGCCAGCACCTCGAGCGGCTGGCCGACGGCACCGGCACCGAGGCGCTGGTGCTCTCCCCGCACGGCCACGTCGAGCACCACCTGGTCCTCACCGAGCTCGGCGGCACCACCTGGGCCGACGTCGAGCCCGGCACCGGCGCCGCGCTGCTGACCTTCCTGCAGCGGATGGTCTTCATGCTGCGCGTGGAGCCCGCGCTGGTCACCGACGCCTGGGCGCTGCTGTCCCTCGTCGGCCCGCGCGCACCCGAGGTGCTCACCGCCGCCTCGCTGCCCGCGCCCGAGGCGCCCCACGCCGTCGCGGCGCTGCCGGGCGGCGGCTGGGTGCGCCGGATGCCGTCCCTGGGCGACGGCGGCGCGACGGCGTTGGACCTGCTCGTGCCGCGGGCCGGGCTGGTGGCGGTCGCCGACGCGCTGACCGCCGCCGGCGCCGGCGCCGCCGGGCTGGACGCCTACGAGGCGCTGCGCGTGGAGGCCCGCCGTCCCCGGCTGGGCCTCGACACCGACCACCGCACCATCCCCAACGAGCTGGAGTGGCTCACCACCGCCGTGCACCTCGAGAAGGGCTGCTACCGCGGGCAGGAGACCGTCGCCCGGGTGCACAACCTCGGCCGCCCGCCGCGGCGGCTGGTGCTGCTGCACCTCGACGGCGTGAGCGAGGAGCTGCCCGTGCCCGGCACGCAGGTCCGCTCCGGCGCCCGCGACGTGGGCCGGGCCGGCACGGTGGTCCGACACCACGAGCTGGGCGTGGTCGCGCTGGCGCTGGTCAAGCAGTCGGTGGGCCCCGACGCCGAGCTCACCGTGGGCGGCTCGCGCGCCGTCGTCGACCCCGACGACGTCCCGGCCACGGTCGACGACACCCGGGCGGCCGCCCGCGACCGGGTCCGGGCCGTCCGGTCTGCCACCATCGGGCGGTGACCTCCCTGAGCCCCGAGCCGACGCCCGCCGGTGGCGCGGCCGTCGACGAGCTGCTCGACCCCGCGTTCCTCCGGGACGTCGAGCTGCGGCCCATGTCCGACGTGCGGCAGCTGCGCCGCCGCGCCGAGCAGGAGGAGGTCAACCTCTCCTACACGCGGCGGCTGCTGCAGGGCCGGCTCGACATCGTCCGCCGCGAGCTGCAGCGCCGCGCCGAGCACGACGGCCGCTCGCTGGTCGACCTGCTGCCGGAGATCCTCGCCGAGAAGGGCCGCGGCCCGGCGCACGGCCTGGGCCGGCACCAGACGCTGCAGCCGGCCTCACCCGACGTCTACGAGTCGTGGGTGCACGGCCTGACCCCCGACGTCGACCTGTCCGACGTCGCCCGGCTGCCCGACACCGACCTCGAGCGCGCCGCCCGCGCGCTCGCCGCCGCCGAGGGGTCGCTGTCCGAGCGCCGCCGCGGCGTGCAGCAGGTCATGGACGCCCTCGCCGGGGAGCTCGCCCGCCGGTACCGCAACGGCGAGGCCGACGTCGCCGCGCTGCTCGCCGCCGAGGGCCGATGAAGGACCACGCTCCCCCCCACGCCTCGCACGCTCGGCGCGGGCCCCTGGAGCGCGGCCGTTCCAGCACCTCACCATGGCCGGACGCGCCGGTCCTCGTGGAGGTCTGGCGCTCGGGCTTCCTCGAGTCGGTGCACCGCGGCGCGGTCGTCGTCGTCGACCCCGGCGGGGCGGTGACCTGGTCGGCCGGTGACGTCGGCCGCCCGGTCCTCCCGCGCTCGGCCAACAAGCCCGTGCAGGCCACCACCTACCTGGCCGCCGGCTGGCGTCCCCGCTCCGGGGTGGAGCTGGCCGTCGCGGCCGGCTCGCACGCCGGGGAGGACGGCCACCGCGACACCGCCGCCGGCATCCTCGCCGCCGCGGGCCTCGACCCGTCCGCGCTCGGCTGCCCCGCGGCCCTGCCCGGGCACGAGCCCACCCGCGCTGCCTGGCTGGTCGCCGGCCGCGCGCCCGAGCGGCTGGCGATGAACTGCTCGGGCAAGCACGCGGCGATGCTGGCCGCCTGCGTCGCCGCGGGCTGGCCCACCGACGGCTACCTGCAGCCGGAGCACCCCCTGCAGCAGGCGATCGAGGCCCGGTTGTCGGCCGCGGCCGGGGAGCCCGTGGCCGCCGTCGTCGTCGACGGGTGCGGCGCGCCGCAGCACGGGCTGTCGCTGACCGGCCTGGCCCGCGGCGTCGGGTCGCTGGTCGCCGCCCCGCCGGGGAGCCCGGAGCGGGCGGTCGCCGACGCGGTGCGGGCGCACCCCTGGTACGTCGCCGGCACCGGCCGGGAGGACACCGACCTCATGACCGCCGTCCCCGGCCTGCTGGTGAAGGGCGGTGCCGACGGCGTGCACGTCGCCGCCCTGCCCGGCCGCGGTGCGGTGGCGTTCAAGCTCGACGACGGCGGCGACCGCGGCCGGGCGCCGGTGCTGGCCGCCGCGCTGCGCCGGCTCGGCGTCGGCGAGGACGTCCTGGCCCCGTGGGCGACCACCCCGGTGACCGGCGGCGACGGCGTCGTCGGGGAGGTCCGGCCCGCGGCTCCGCTCGCCGGCTGACCTGCGCCGCGACCTGCTCCGCGACGGCGACACGCCGGGTGTGAGGCGACTCACGGGGCGGTGCTAGCAGCCGCGCTTGCAACTGCTAGCACCCCTGGTTACCGTGGAGTACGTGCAGACCCCCGGCGAGTTCGTGAGCGGTCAGGTGAGGTCGGTCCGCGAGAAGGTGGACCAGCTCGCCGGCAGCGTCGCGGAGACCGTCGCAGCCGAGGCCCAGCAGGTCTCGACCGTGCGCTCGCAGGTGGGGGAGTACATCCGGGAGCAGCGCAGCGCCGCCCGGGTGTCCCTGCGCGAGCTCGCCCGCACGGCAGGGGTGAGCAACCCCTACCTGTCGCAGGTGGAGCGAGGGCTGCGCAAGCCGTCGGCGGAAATCCTCGCCGCCATCGCCAAGGGGCTGCAGATCTCCGCCGAGACGCTCTACGAGCAGGCGGGCATCCTCGACCGGCGCGCCGGCAACCCCGACACGGTCGCGGCCATCCGGTCCGACGACCAGCTCTCCGAGCGGCACAAGGCCGTGCTGCTCGAGCTGTACGAGACCTACGTCCGCGAGCACGCCGCCGCTTCCCCCGTGCCCGCGGACGCCACCCGGGGCCGCACGCCCGGGGACCACCCGAACCCCTCCAAGGAGACCGCATGACCACCGCCACGAACCTCCTCGAGCAGGTCGCCGAGCGCGGCCGCACCCCGCTGCTGGTCGCCGTCGGCGCCGGTGACCTCGCCGTCACCCAGGCTCGCACCGTCCTCGCCACGCTGCGCTCGCGCGCCGAGGCCCTCCCCGGCGAGGCCCAGGTCCAGGTCGACCTGGCCACCCGCGAGGCCCGCACCCGCGCCGAGCAGGCCGCCGACCGCGCCCGCCAGCTGGTCACCGTCGTCCGTCCCGACGCCGTCGTCACCACGGTGAGCGGCCTGGTCGAGCAGGCCCGCACCCAGGCCGCCGGCACCGTCGAGGCGCTGGCCGAGCGCGGCGCCGACGTCCTGCAGGAGCTGCGCCGCCAGCCCGGCATCCGCCGCTTCGTGGTGCGTGCCGAGCAGGCCGTCGACACCGTCGAGGACGCCGTCGAGGAGGTCATCGAGGAGACCGCCGAGGCCGTCACCGAGGCCTCCGACGAGATCACCTCCCGCGTGCAGAAGGCCGCCTCCCGCACCACCAAGGCCGCCGCCAAGGCCGAGGCCGCCGTCGACCAGGTCGCCGACCAGGCGAAGGCCACCCTCGAGGAGACCGTCGAGGCCGCCGACGAGGCCACCGCCAAGGCCGCCCGCAAGCCGGCCAAGCGCACCCCCGCGGCCCGCTCGTCGGCCGCCAAGGGCACCTCGGCGCGCGTGACCCGCACCCGCACCACCAAGAAGACCACCGACTGAGCACGGACCCTCCTGCCCCCGCCGCTCGTACGTCCGCGGCGGGACCTGCAGGAGGGCCACGACTCAGGGTCACGATCCAGGGCCCCGGAGCTGCACTCGTGCGCTCCGGGGCCCTGTCGCGTCCGGGGGTCCTCCGGGCGGAGGGCGCCCGGCACCGCCGCGGGCGGGTACCCTCCGGGACATGTCCTTCGACGGGATGCTGCTGTTGGCGCTGTTCTACGCCACGCTGGCGCTGACCGTCTGGGCGTTCGTCGACGCCGTGATCCGCCCGGCCGCCGGCTACGTGGCGGCCGGCAAGCTCACCAAGCCGGCCTGGGCGGGCATCACCGCGCTGGCCGCGGTGGTGATCTACCTGCAGGGGCCGATGACCTTCCTGGGCCTGCCCGCGGTCATCGCCGCCGTGGTCTACCTCGTCGACGTGCGCCCGGCCGTCCGCGGCGTGCAGCGCGGCAACGGCAGCTGGTGACGCGCCGGCCGGGTCAGTACCGGTCGTCGCGGGGCATGAGCACCCACAGCACCAGGTAGGCGATGAACTGCGGCCCGGGCAGGATGCACGAGACCACGAAGGCCAGCCGCAGGGCGCCGGTGGAGATGCCGTAGCGGCGGGCGATGCCGGCGCAGACGCCGGCGATCATCTTGTTGCGGGTGTCCCGGGCGAGCGGGCGGGGAGCCGGTGCGGGGTAGGTCATGTCCCGACCCTAGGCGCGGCCGGGAGTCCGGGGCATCGGGGAAGACCCTGGTCAGCGGCTGAAGACCCCCGGAGGCGGTTCCGGGGAGGCCACCGCCCGCGCGTCCGGCACCGGCTGCGCGTCGCCGACGAAGCGGGCCAGGTCGTCGCCGGCCACCACCCGGGCGGGCATCGGGTCGCCCGCGCAGCGCCGGGTCAGGGCCGTCACCGGCAGCGGTGCGTCGGAGGCCACCGTCACCAGGTTGCCGAAGCGCCTGCCGCGCAGCGTGCCGGGCTCGGCGAGGACGCAGACGTGGGCGAACACCGCCTGCAGGGTGGCCACCTGGCCACGGGCGAAGCGCAGCGGCGGCCCGTCGGCGACGTTGGCGGTCAGGACGCCACCCGGCCGCAGCACCCGCCGCGCCTCGGCCGCGTACTCGACGGTGGTCAGGTGCGCCGGCGTCCGGGCCCCGGCGAAGACGTCGCTGACGACGACGTCGGCGCTGCCCGTCGGGAGGGCGGCGAGCCCGGCGCGGGCGTCCGCGGCGCGCACCCGGATCCGCGCCCCGCGGGGCAGCGGCAGGTGGGCGCGGACCAGGTCGGTGAGCCGCTGGTCGGCCTCGACCACCCGCTGCCGCGATCCCGGCCGGGTGACGGCGACGTAGCGGGCCAGCGTGAGCGCGCCACCGCCGAGGTGCACCGCGTCGACCGGCTCGCCCTCGGGAGCGGCCAGGTCGAGCACGTGGCCCATGCGGCGGACGTACTCGAACTCCAGGTGCGCCGGGTCGTCGAGGTCGACGTGGGACTGCGGCGTCCCCTCGACCACCAGCACCCACGAGCCGTCGCGGTCGGCGTCGCCGAGCAGTTCGGCGGTGCCGCCGTCGACCTCGGTGGGGCCGGGCGGCACCACGGGCGGGCGGGCGCCGCGGCTCACGCGGGCGCCACCGCCGACCAGCGCACGGTCAGCTCGCCGTGCCGCCAGCGCCGCGTGGAGCCGACCAGCGGCCAGCCCTCGTCGGCGAGGGTCTGCACGGCGGCGACCCAGCGCTGGCGCGGCCCGAACGTCGACAGGCCCGCCGCGGCGGCCCAGGCGGCGTCGAGAGCGCGCAGCAGGTCGTGCACGGGCTGCCCCGGGACGTTGTGGTGGACGAGCGCCTTGGGCAGCCGCTCGGCGAGGTCGGAGGGCCGGTCGAGGTCGGCGACCCGCGCGGCGAGGGTGAGGGTCAGCGGCCCGTCGGCGTCCAGCGCGACCCAGCTCGCCCGCCGTCCCCACTCGTCGCAGGTGCCCTCCACCAGCAGGCCGCCGGGCCCCAGCGCCGCGCAGGTGGTCTCCCAGGCCCGGGCCGCGGAGGCCTCGTCGTACTGGCGCAGCACGTTGAACTCGCGCACCAGCACCGGCCGCAGCCCGGCTAGCTCGAAGCCGCCGACCCGGAAGTCCACCCGCGGCGGGTCGCGGTGCTCGGCGACGGCGGCCACCCGGGCGGGGTCGATCTCCAGCCCGACCACCTCCAGCCCGGGCACCTCCGGCGCGAGGCGCTCCGCCAGCTCGAGGGTGGTCACGGCCGAGGAGCCGTAGCCCAGGTCGACCACGAGCGGGCGGGCGGCGTCGCGCAGCCGCGGCACCTGGGTGGCGAGGACCCAGCGGTCGACCCGGCGCAGCCGGTTGGCGTTGGTGGTGCCGCGGGTCGGCAGGCCCAGCGCCCGGGCGCGGCCGGCGGCCAGCCGCGGCCCGGCCCGGCGCGGGGTGAGGCTCGCCCGGCGCTTGTGCTCGCTGCCGTCCTCGCTCACCGGGCCCGAGGGTAGTCCGCCTGCCCGGGCCACCGGCGGGGCCCGTTTACCGTGGGGTGGTGCTCGTCCGCTCCGATGCCCGTCTCGCCGACCTGACCACGCTCGGGGTCGGTGGGCCCGTGGCGCGGCTGGTCGAGGTCACCGATGCCGCCGACCTGGTCGCCGCCGTCCGCGAGGCCGACGAGGCGGGCCGGCCGCTGCTGGTGCTCGGCGGCGGCTCCAACGTCGTCGCCCCCGACGAGGGGTGGGACGGCGACGTCGTGGCCGTGCGCAGCCGCGGCGTCGAGCGGCGCGGCGACGTCCTCGAGGTGCAGGCCGGCGAGGACTGGGACGACCTGGTCGCGCGCACCGTCGAGGAGCAGCTGGCCGGGATGGAGGCGCTCTCGGGCATCCCCGGCTCCACGGGCGCGACGCCGGTGCAGAACGTCGGCGCCTACGGCCAGGAGGTCGCCCAGACGATCACCGCGGTGCGCGTCTACGACCGCGCCGAGAAGGTCGAGCACACGCTGTCGAACGCCGACTGCGCGTTCGGCTACCGCGACAGCCGCTTCAAGCGCGAGCCCGGCCGGTTCGTCGTCCTCACCGTCACCTTCGCCCTCGACCCCGGCCCGCTGTCGCGGCCGGTGGGGTATGCCGAGCTGGCCAAGCGGCTGGGCGTGGACCTCGGCGGCCGGGCGCCGCTGGCCGACGTCCGCGCCGCCGTGCTCGACCTGCGCCGCGGCAAGGGGATGGTCGTCGACCCGGCCGACCCCGACACCCGCAGCGCCGGGTCGTTCTTCACCAACCCCGTCGTCCCGGCCGGGCAGGCGGTGCCCGGCTGCCCGAGCTGGCCGGCCGGCGACGGGATGCTCAAGCTCAGCGCCGCCTGGCTGGTGCAGTCGGCGGGGTTCGGCCGCGGGACGCGCGACGGGCGGGTCGGCACGTCGTCGCGGCACAGCCTGGCGCTCACTACCGAGCCCGGGGCGACGGCGGCCGAGCTCATGGCCTTCGCCGACCGTGTCGTGGCCGCCGTCCGCGACCGCTTCGGCGTGACGCTGGTCCCCGAGCCCCAGCGGCTCTGAGCCCGACCTCCCGCCGTCGAGATCACGTGATCTCGACGCGCCTGGGCGCCATGCCGGTCGAGATCACGTGATCTCGGCCGGTCACTCCTCGCGGTGGACCTTGTGCTGCGCGGCCTGGGCGCGGGGGCGGACGACGAGCAGGTCGACGTTGACGTGGTGCGGCCGGGTCAGTGCCCAGGCGATGCAGTCGGCGACGTCCTCGGCCACCAGCGGCTCGCGCACCCCGCGGTAGACGGCGTCGGCCTTCTCCTGGCTGCCGGTGCGGATGAGCGAGAACTCCTCCGTGCGCACCATCCCGGGCGCGACCACCACCACCCGCACTGGCTCGCCGACGAGCTCCAGCCGCAGCGTCTCGGCCAGCGTGTGCACGCCGTGCTTGGCCGCGGTGTAGGACGCGCCGCCCTCGTAGCTGACCATCCCCGCCGTGGAGCCGACGAAGAGCACGTCACCGGCGCCCGAGGCGCGCAGCGCCGGCAGCAGCGCCCGGGTCACCCGCACGGTGCCCAGCACGTTGACGTCGTAGGTGCGCGCCCACGAGTCGAGGTCGGCCTCGGCCACCGGGCTGGCGTCGAACGCGCCGCCGGCGTTGTTGACCAGGACGTCGACCCGCGGCAGCTCGGCGGCGAACGCCTCGACCGAGGCGGGGTCGGTGACGTCGAGCGGCAGCGCGCGGGCGCCGATCCGCTCCGCGAGCGCGGTCAGCCGGTCCAGCCGGCGGGCACCGACCACGACGTCGAAGCCCTCGGCGGCCAGCCGCTCGGCCGTCGCGGCGCCGATGCCGCTGGAGGCGCCGGTGACCACGGCGGTGCGCCCGGCTCCCGGGAAGGGGGTCGGGCCGGAGGGTGAGACGTCGGTGACACCGGGCATGTGGTCATCCTGTCGCTGTTGCAGGATGGGAAGACGACAGGGGTGCCGACACGGGCGCCCGGGACGGGGACGAGGCGGGAGGTCGGAGTGCCTGCTCGCCGCCTCCTGTCGCACCGTGCGCCGCGCCGGGTGGCGACGGTCTCGGTGCACACCAGCCCGCTCGACCAGCCCGGTGCCGGCGACGCCGGGGGCATGAACGTCTACATCGTCGAGGTGTCCCGCCGGCTGGCCGCCCGCGGCATCGCCGTCGACGTGTTCACCCGGGCCACCTCCAGCGACCTGCCGCCGGTCGTGGAGATGAGCCCCGGCGTCACCGTGCGGCACGTCAGCGCCGGCCCGTTCGAGGGCCTGGGCAAGGAGGAGCTGCCGGCCCAGCTGTGCGCCTTCACCGCCGGGGTGCTGCGCGAGGAGGCCCAGCACGAGCCCGGGCACTACGACGTCGTCCACTCGCACTACTGGCTCTCCGGCCAGGTCGGGTGGCTGGCGCGCGACCGCTGGAGCGTGCCGCTCATCCACACCGCGCACACCCTGGCCAAGGTCAAGAACGCGGCGCTGGCCGAGGGCGACCACCCCGAGCCGCGGCTGCGGGTGATCGGTGAGGAGCAGGTGGTGGCCGAGGCCGACCGGCTGGTGGCCAACACCCAGGAGGAGGCGCGCCAGCTCGTCGAGCACTACGGGGCCGACCCGCGGCGCACCCTCGTCGTCCCGCCCGGGGTCGACCTCGACCGGTTCACCCCCGGCGACCGCACAGCGGCCCGCCGCGTGCTGGGCGTCCCCGCCGACGCCGTCGTGCTGACCTTCGTCGGCCGCATCCAGCCGCTCAAGGCGCCCGACCTGCTGCTGGCCGCCGCCGCCCGGATGCTGGAGGACGACCCCGCCCTGCGCGCCCGGCTGCAGGTGCACGTGGTGGGGGCGCCCAGCGGCTCGGGCCTGGAGACGCCGCGCCAGCTCGAGGAGCTGGCCGCCTCCCTCGGCATCGCCGACCTGGTGCGCTTCCTCCCGCCGCAGCCGCCGGACCGGCTGGCGCTGTACTACCGGGCCGCCGACGTCGCCGTCGTCCCCAGCCACAACGAGTCCTTCGGCCTGGTCGCCCTGGAGGCGCAGGCCTGCGGCACGCCGGTGGTCGCCGCCGCGGTCGGCGGCCTGCCGACGGCGGTGCGCGACGGCGTCTCCGGGGTGCTCGTCGGCAGCCGCGACCCGGCGGCCTACGCCGCGGCCATCCGCGCCGTGCTGGCCCGCCGCCCGCTGCTGGCCGCCGGCGCCCGCCGGCACGCCGCGGACTTCTCCTGGGACCGCACCGCCGACGCCCTCGTCGCGGCCTACGCCTCGGCCGCCGCCGAGATGGCCGGCGCCGCCCGGCGCGCGCTGCGGCCGGTGGTCGGGCTGCCGCTCGGGACGCAGGTGGCCTGGTGACCGGGGACGGGACGGACGGCGGGGCGCGGCTCGCCCGCGCCGACGTGGTGGCCCGGCTCGACGCCGTCATCGACCGGACGCTGCGCGAGGCCGAGCTGGTGCACGAGCACCCGGCCCCGGGCCGCTGGGTGGTCGAGCTGCCCGGCACCCACAAGCTCAAGACGGTGTGCGGGCTGGTCGTCGGCGAGCACGCCCTGCGGGTGGAGGCGTTCGTCTGCCGGCAGCCCGACGAGAACCGCGAGCAGATGTGGGCGCACCTGCTGCAGCGCAACGCCCGCATGTACGGCGTGGCCTGGTCCATCGACCGGGTCGGCGACGTGTACCTCACCGGCCGGCTGCCGCACGCGGCGGTGACCCCCGAGGAGCTCGACCGGGTGCTGGGCGCGGTGCTCAGCTACGCCGACGACTCCTTCAACACACTGCTGGAGATCGGGTTCGGCTCGTCGATCCGCCGCGAGTGGGAGTGGCGGGTCCGGCGCGGGGAGTCCCTGCGCAACCTCGAGGCGTTTGCCGCCTTCGCGCAGGCCGGCCGCGCCGACCGGCCCGGCGACGGGGGAGGGGACCCCCCGGACGGCGGGGGATGACCGCCACCGAGCGGGACGGGACGGTCGCGGACGCCGAGGAGCGCCCCGGCTACGCCCGCCGCTGGTGGGTGCTGACCACGATGACCGTCTGCCTGCTGGTGGTCATCACGGGCAACACGACGCTCAACGTGGCCATCCCGACGCTGCAGCGCGAGCTGGGCGCCACGCAGGGCGAGCTGCAGTGGGCCGTGGACGCCTACATCGTCGTCTTCGCCGGCCTGCTGTTCTCCTGGGGCGTCATCGGCGACCGGATCGGCCGCCGACGCGTGCTGCTGATCGGCCTGGGCGTCTTCGCCGCCGGGTCGGTGCTCGCCGCGTTCTCCGACAGCCCGCTGGAGCTCATCGCCTGGCGGGCGGTCATGGGGGTCGGCGGCGCGGCCGTGCAGCCGACCACCCTCGCCGTCATCACCAACGTGTTCCCGGCCGGGGAGCGCGGCCGGGCGATCGGCATCTGGGCGGCCACCGCCGGGCTCGCCGTCGCCGGCGGCCCGCTGGCCAGCGGCGCGGTGCTCACCACGTTCTGGTGGGGCGCGATCTTCCTCATCGGGGTCCCGGTGGCCGTGCTGGGCATCGCCGGCACGCTGGCGTTCGTCCCCGAGTCGCGGGACCCGTTCCCGGGCCGGCTCGACGTCCCCGGGGTGCTGCTGTCCATCGCCGCCCTGGCCGGCCTGGTCTACGGGATCATCCACGCCGGCTCCGGGGTGGGCTGGGCGACGCCGGGGGTGCTGGTGCCGCTGGTCGGCGGCGCGCTGCTCCTGGTGCTGTTCGTCTGGCTGCAGCGGCGCTCCTCGCACCCGGCGCTGGACGTCTCGCTGTTCCGGCTGCCCGCGTTCTCGGCCGCGGCGGCCGCGCTGGGCCTGAACTTCTTCGCGCTGATGGGCGCCACCTTCTACCTCGTCTACTACCTGCAGGGCGCCCGCGGCTACGACCCGCTGCAGTCGGGTGCGGCGCTCATCCCGGTCGCGCTCGGGATGGCGCTCATGGCGCCGCGCAGCTCCCGGCTGGCCGAGCGGTTCGGCGCCAAGGCCGTCTGCGCCGGCGGGTTCGTGCTCATCACCCTGTCGTTCCTCGGCTTCCAGCTGCTCGACGAGGCCGCGCCGCTGTGGCTGCTGGTCACCGCGCTGAGCGTGCAGGGCCTGGGCATGGGCGCGGTCATGGCGCCGGCCACCGAGTCGATCATGTCGGTGGTGCCGCGGGAGAAGGCCGGTGCCGGGGCCGCGGTGAACAACACCGTCCGGCAGGTCGGGGGCGCGCTCGGCGTGGCCATCCTCGGCTCGCTGCTGGCCACCGCCTACGCCGCGAACGTGGGCCGGGCCGTCGACGTGCTGCCCGCGCCGGCCCGCGCCGAGGCCAGCACCTCCATCGCGGCGACCCTGGAGGCGGCCCGGACGACGGCGGCGCAGGCGCGGGCGGCCGGCGACGAGGCCACCGCCGCCGCGGCGCTGCAGCTGGAGGACACCGCGCGGGAGGCCTTCGTCTCGGCCATGCACCTGACCGCCGTCGGCACCGCGACCGCCTCCGCCGTCGCCGCCGTCGTCGTGCTCGTCTGGCTGCCGGGCCGCCGGACGGGCGCGCGGGCGCCGTCGTCGGCCTAGCGTGTGCGGCGTGCAGGAGTCCCCCGCGCAGCAGGAGCGGCTCGGCCGCGCGCTCATCGGCGTCGTGGCCGCCTCCGGCCTGGCGTACCCGCTGCTGCTGTGCGCGGTGCAGCTGGTGCTCGCCCAGCTCGTCGTCGTCGACGTCGCCGCGACCGCACTGTGGCTGGGGATCGCGGCCGCGTGCAGCGTGGCGCTGGTCGCGGCGCTGCGCTGGGGTGCGGCACGGCGGGTGCGCAGTCCCTGGCTGCTGGTCGGACTGCTGCCCGTCGTCCTCTACGAGGTGTGGGTCCTCTGGCCCCTCCTCTCCTGAGGAGACCTCCGGAGGGTGCCCGCCGGGCCGGTCGGGCAGGATGACGGTGTGACCCAGTCTGCGGTGAGCGCCCCCGGCACCCTGGTCCTGCTCCGCCACGGCGAGAGCGAGTGGAACAAGGCCAACCTGTTCACCGGCTGGGTCGACGTCGAGCTGTCGGAGAAGGGCCGCGCCGAGGCGGCCCGCGGCGGGCAGCTGCTGGCCGAGCACGGCCTGCTGCCCGACGTCCTGCACACCTCGCTGCTGCGGCGCGCCATCACCACCGCGGAGCTGGCGCTGTCCGCGGCCGACCGGCAGTGGATCCCGGTGCGCCGCTCGTGGCGGCTCAACGAGCGGCACTACGGCGCGCTGCAGGGCAAGGACAAGGCCGCCACCCTCGCCGAGTACGGCGAGGAGCAGTTCATGGTCTGGCGACGCTCCTACAGCACCCCGCCCCCGCCCATCGAGCCCGGCAGCGAGTTCTCCCAGGACGGCGACCCGCGCTACGCCTTCCTCCCGCCGGAGGTGCGCCCCGCCACCGAGTGCCTGGCCGACGTCGTCGTGCGGATGCTGCCGTACTGGTACGACGCGATCGTGCCCGACCTGCGCAGCGGCGCCACCGTGCTGGTGGCCGCGCACGGCAACAGCCTGCGGGCGCTGGTCAAGCACCTCGACGGCATGGGCGAGGACGAGGTGGTCGGGCTCAACATCCCCACCGGCGTGCCGCTGCGCTACGACCTCGACGCCGACCTGCGGCCGGTGAAGCCGGGCGGGGAGTATCTCGACCCCGAAGCCGCCGGGGCCGCGATCGAGGCGGTCCGGAACCAGGGCAAGAAGTGAGCCTGGTCTGCAGCGCAGATCTCTCGCTTCGGAATACTCGCATCAGCCGGTGCACGACGGGCAGGCGTCGCCGCTGACTTCAAGGTCCGCAATCAAGCTCCCATATGCGTCCTGGTACAGATCGAAGTCATCAGACGGCGCTTGGGCTTCGATCGTGACGAAGCGCCCAGAATCGAGCACCGTTCGGCTCAGGATGGTGACGTCATCGCTGGCGCCATCGCTCGGAAGTGAATAGCGGAGCAACCATCCTGGCGCATCCGTCAGCACCCTGGCGCCGTTCTCCGAAGACATCACCGTCGCTCGGGCTTGTTCATCCTCGATTATCTTGCCACCGGAGCGCTCAATGTCCTCCCGTCTGGCGTCGATGTACGTCCCGAGTTCGGTGTACAGCGCTGTCGTGGACCCGAACGTGCGGACTTCAACGTCCTCTTCCCCGGGCGCTGTGAAGGTGTAGCCATCCAGAGCTTCACCTTGGCTCAACCATGTTTTCGGTCGAGTGAAGCTGTAGCCGTATCGAACATCGACCTCCGACCGGAGGTCGTCCGCTGTGTAGGCGATGGACTCTTCCACCAGTCCAAGAGTCTCCCGCACATCGGCTGAGAACGTGAGGATCGTCGTGGCGCCACTGGCGACCACTACCGAAGCCGCTAGCACGGCGGTGAGTCGAGATCTCTTCAGGTGCCTCAGCCACTGGGGGGAGGTGTCGTCCTCATGCGTAGCTGCCGTTCTGCTCGGGTCCCCCGAGGAATGATGGAGGATGTTGGATCCGTGAGTAGCGACGGAATGTCCGTGACCGCTGACGGTGATAGTCGTGCGATTGATGGGCGCTTGTGCCGGCAATGGTGCGTCGTTGACTGACGCGCCGGAAGCCGCGAACCTCTCCCCCTGAGCCGTGAAGCGAGGCTGCGCGAACACCCCTGTCATGTATCCAGCGTCTGTCAGCCACGCGAACGCCGCCCTGACCTCGTCGAGTGTGAACTCCGTGCCAGGAGCTTGGTTGAACGAACTCGCCAAGAACGTCTCGACGTAAGGAAAGAACGTCCCGTTGACAGCGCGAGAATGGTCGAGCCACTGCATGAGCGCGTCCCGGGCGAGCTCATGCCTTGCGTGCGGACGCGTCACGATCACGAGTCTATGAACACTCCGCCTGCAGGATGGGGATCCTCGCCCACGCTGTGCCGAGTCGTGGCCAGGCGCGTCGAGCGGTAGCTCCGGGGTGTGCCGACCGCTCGACAGCTGGCGTCGCGGGAAGCGTGTGTCGAATCGACCAGTGGCTCGCTCAGTTCGAGATGGCGGTCATCTCCCGCTCGCCGGTGACCAGGTAGACGACCCGGCGGGCGACGCTGACGGCGTGGTCGGCGAACCGCTCGTAGTAGCGGCCCAGCAGCGTGATGTCGATGGCCGACTCCATGCCGTGCGGCCAGCCCGGGCTCAGCAGCTCGGTGAACAGCTGCCGGTGCAGCGCGTCCATCAGGTCGTCGTCGCTCTCCAGCTCGGTGGCCGCGCGCACGTCGAGCTCGGCGATCACCGCGCCGGTCTTGGTCACCAGGCTCTGCGCGACGTGGCCGGCCTCGAGGAAGATCGGCCGCACCTCGGCCGGCACCGCCGACTCGGGGAACCGCATCCGGGCCAGCTTGGCCACGTGCACCGCGAGGTCGCCCATGCGCTCGAGGTCGGCGACGATCCGCATCGCGGTGGTGATGGTGCGCAGGTCGGTGGCCACCGGCTGCTGCCGGGCGAGCAGGGTGAAGCAGCGCTCCTCGATGCTCTCGCGCACCGCGTCGACGTGCTCGTCGCCGGCGATCACCAGGTCGGCCAGGGCGACGTCGGCGTCGAGCAGGGCGGTGGTCGCCTTGCTCATCGCCGAGCCCACCGAGTTCGCCATCTCCACCAGGCAGGTGTTGATGTCCTCGAGCTCTTCGCGGTAGTGCTCGCGCACGGGTCCTCCTCGTCGGCCGGCCGCACGCCGGGCCCCCGCCGTCCGGACACCGTCTGCTCGGTGCGCCGTCCCTGCACCCGAGGGTAGGTCGTGCGCGGGAGGGTGCAGGTCCGGACCGGTGAACGCGGGGGCACCCGGGCGTGAACAATCGCCCCGAGTGGTTCGGCAGCCACTCACACGGGGGATGACCGGCCCGGAGTGCGGCCTAGCATCGGCGACGTGATCCTGCTGGCCGCCCTCGGCGGCCTCGTCGTCGGCGCGGTCCTCGGGGCCGTCGTCGCCCTGGCGATCCGCCGGCGCGCCGCCGCGGAGCCGGCCGACGCCGACCCCGGGGACGCCGCGCGCGAGGCCGCGCTGGCCCGCCGGCTGCTGGACCTCATGGACCCCGCCGTGCTCATCCTCGACAAGGACGACGCCGTCGTCGTCGCCAACCCGACCGCGCGGGCGCTGGGGGTCGTGCGCGACCGGCGGCTGCTCGTGCCGGCACTGCAGGGGCTGGTCCGCGAGGTGCACACCGCCGGCAGCCGCCGGGCCGACGTCGCGCTGCCCGGGGAGATCGTCGGCGGCGGCTCGCGGCTGGTCGGCGCCCACGGGATCTCCCTCGACGCCGCCCCGACCGTCGTGCCGGGCCCGGTCGCGCTCGTGCTGCAGGACGTCACCGAGGCCCGCCGGGTCGAGGCCGTCCGCCGGGACTTCGTCGCCAACGTCGGCCACGAGCTCAAGACGCCGGTGGGCGCGCTGGGCCTGCTCGCCGAGGCCACGCAGGGCGCCGCCGACGACCCCGAGACGGTGCAGCGCTTCGCCGCCCGCATGGCGCACGAGGCCGACCGGCTGGCCAAGCTGGTGCGCGAGCTGATCGACCTGTCCCGGCTGCAGGGCGCCGAGCCGCTGCCCGAGCTCGTGCCGGTCGACGTCGACACCGTGATCGCCGAGGCCGTGGACCGCACCGGCCTGGCCGCCGCCGCGAAGGGCATCACCATCGCCGTCGGCGGGCGGCGCGGGCTGGTGGTGCGCGGCGTCGAGTCGCAGCTGACGACGGCGGTGACCAACCTGCTGGCCAACGCCGTCGCCTACAGCCCGGAGAACACCAAGATCGCCGTCGGGGCGCGGGCGCGCGGCGGCTCGGCCGAGATCGCCGTGACCGACAGCGGCATCGGCATCCCCCGGGCCGACCGCGAGCGGGTGTTCGAGCGCTTCTACCGCGTCGACCAGTCCCGGGCGAGCAGCACCGGCGGCACCGGACTGGGGCTGGCGATCGTCAAGCACGTGGCCAGCAACCACGGCGGCTCGGTCAGCGTGTGGAGCGAGGAGGGCCTCGGCTCCACGTTCACCCTGCGCATCCCCCTGGCGGTCGAGGACTCCGCCGACCGCCGTGACCTCACCGACGCTGCTGCCGGGCAACTCCAGGAGGAAGGACACCGATGACCCGCGTGCTGGTGGTGGAGGACGAGGAGTCCTTCTCCGACGCGCTGTCCTACATGCTCGGGCGGGAGGGGTTCGAGGCGGTCGTCGCGGCCACGGGGCCCGAGGCGCTCGCCGAGTTCGACCGCGCGGGGGCCGACATCGTCCTGCTCGACCTCATGCTGCCCGGCCTGCCCGGCACCGAGGTCTGCCGGGCGCTGCGCTCCCGAAGCAACGTCCCCATCATCATGCTCACCGCGAAGGACTCCGAGGTCGACAAGGTCGTCGGCCTGGAGTTGGGCGCCGACGACTACGTCACCAAGCCCTACTCCGCGCGCGAGCTGGTGGCCCGCATCCGGGCCGTGCTGCGCCGCCGCGGCGACGTCGAGGCCCCGGCCGACGGCGCGCTGGAGGCCGGCCCGGTGCGGATGGACGTCGAGCGGCACGTGGTGGCCGTCGACGGCGAGCCGGTGGCCCTGCCGCTCAAGGAGTTCGACCTGCTCGAGCTGCTGCTGCGCAACGCCGGCCGGGTGCTGACCCGCGGGCAGCTCATCGACCGGGTGTGGGGCTCGGACTACGTCGGCGACACCAAGACCCTCGACGTCCACGTCAAGCGGCTGCGGGCCAAGATCGAGCCCGACCCGGCCAACCCCAAGTACCTGGTGACCGTCCGCGGCCTCGGCTACAAGTTCGAGACCTGACGAAGGACCCCCTCCTCCCCACCCCTTGCACGCTCGGGGTGGGACCCGGGAGGGGACCGTTCAGCACGTCACCAGGCCCCCACCCCTCGCTCCGCTCGGGGCGGGCCCCTGCGAAGGGGCCGTTCCAGTCCGTCACCAGGCCGGGGGCCGGCCGGGGCCGTCAGTCGCCCCGGCCGGTCTCGTCCTGCAGCTCGTCGATCTTGCGGGAGGCGTCGGCCTTGGTGAGGTCCTCCGGGACCTCCTCGCCGGCCTGGCGGGCCAGCGTGTGCAGGTAGCTCTTCTGGGCGCCGGTGGCGGGCTCGTCGCCGGTCACCCAGTCCGACGGGTCCTTCTCCGCGGTGGGGTCGCCGGCCTGCCCGGTGTTGACGTTCGATTCGCTCATGTGTTCGATCCTAGGCGCGGGCGAGCTCCGGCGCAGGTCGAGCCGCGGTAGCGGTCCGGGACTCCCAGCGGCGTCCGGTCCGGTAGACGTGCACGCTCCCGCAGGAGGGGCACTCCACCCCCAGGGCGATGTGCGTCGGGTGGTTGGTGACCGACCGGATGCGCCGGTCGGCGACCAGCTCGTCGGTCCGGGTCACGGGGCAGGTGATCAGCAACATGCGACGAGCCTGCGCCGCGGACCCTGCGCCGACGAGTGGCAGGAACGACACAGTGCGCGTCTTTTCTGCCATGCTGTGCGCGTGACCGGATCCGACCGCCCGCTCGTCGTCAGCCTGCTCGCCGGGGACGGCGTCCTCGGCGCCTTCGGCCTGGGGGTCGCCGCCGAGGTGTTCGGCTACGACCAGCGCCGCTTCGGCATGCCGCTCTTCGACTTCGCGGTGGTCACCGACCGCCCGGGCGTCGTGCGCACCGACACGGGCCTGGCGCTGTACGTCGAGCACGGCCTCGAGCGGCTCGCCGTCTCCGACATCGTCCTGGTGACCGCCTGGGAGAAGCTGTCCCGGCCCGTCCCGGAGACGGTCCTGGACGCGCTGCGCGCCGTGCACGCCCGCGGCGGGCAGATCGTCAGCCACTGCACCGGCGCCTTCGTCGTCGCGGCGGCCGGCCTGCTCGACGGGAGGCGGGCCACCACGCACTGGCGCTACGCCGGCGAGCTGGCCGCCCGGTACCCGGCCGTCGACGTCGACCCGCGGGTCCTCTACGTCGACGAGGGCACGATCATCACCGGTGCCGGGACGGCCAGCGGCGTCGACGCGCTGCTGCACCTCGTCCGCCGGGAGTGGGGCGCCGCGGCGGCCAACGCCCTGGCCCGCGAGATGGTCGTGCCGCCGCACCGTGACGGCGGGCAGGCGCAGTACATCGACGAGCCGGTCGCCCGGTGCGAGGACGACCTGCTCGGCGTCGTCCTGGACTGGGCGCGGGCGCACCTGGCCGAGGACATCAGCGTCGAGGCCCTGGCCCGGCGCGCGCTCATGAGCCCGCGCAGCTTCGCCCGCCGGTTCAAGGCCACCACCGGGACGACGCCGCACGCCTGGCTGCTGGCCCAGCGGCTGGCCGCGGCCGAGGCGCTGCTCGAGGAGAGCGACGCCCCCGTGGAGGAGATCGCGCGGCTGGTCGGCTTCGGCACGGCGGCCGGGTTCCGCGAGCAGTTCGCCCGCCGCCGGGGCGTGTCCCCGCGGGCCTACCGGCAGACGTTCCGGGCCGCGGCCGCCGTGCCGGCGGGGGAGGGCTCCGCGGCGTAGGACCGGCCGGTCAGCCGAGCGGGATCGGGCGGGCGACGCCGACCAGGGAGTCCAGCCGCCCGGCGTTGCTCGGCGCCAGCGGGCTGCGCACCACCCGGGTGAGCGCGAAGCCGGCCCGGGCCAGCAGCATCGCGTGCGTGCGCGGGGTGAAGTGCCAGATGTGCTCGGCCGGCTTGAGCGTCCACCAGCGGGTGCCCAGCAGCCGGGCCGGCAGCGAGGACACGTAGGGCGTGGAGAACAGCACGACGCCGTCGTCGGCCACCAGCGAGCGCGCCGTCCGCCAGAACGCGAGGGGGTCGGGCACGTGCTCGACGGTGTCCCACGCGCACACGACGTCGAAGCCCGGCGTCAGCGGCGCGTCGGCGAGCTGGCCGCAGAAGACGTCGAGGCCGAGGGTCTCGACGGCGTGCCGGGCGCCGGTGCGGGACAGCTCGACGCCACTGGTGTCCCAGCCCGCCGCCCGCGCGGCGTCGAGGAACAGCCCGTAGCCGGCGCCGACCTCGAGCAACCGGCCGCCGGCCGCGCGCCCGCGGACGCGGTCGAGCAGCGCCAGCCGCCCGGCGGTCCAGGTGCGCTGCAGCAGCATGGCGGGGTCGAGCCGGCGGGGCTGCTGGGCGGCGTCCCCGTACACCCCGCCCTCGAAGTAGCCGACGTCGTCGTAGAGCCGCTGCAGCGCCTCCGGGCGCAGCCGCGGGCTGACGAACACCAGCCCGCAGGACGGGCAGCGGACGACGCCGAAGGGCGCGAGGTCGTGCACCGGCCGGCCGCGCACGCCGCACAGGCAGCAGTCGACCTCCTCGGTGTCCTCGGCGGTCCACGTCACCGGCTCGGAGGTCACCGGGGCAGTCACGCCGGTCAGCCTACGGAGCGACCGGTGCTGCCCCCGGGAGCGGTGCGGCCCGCACCGACCGGCGGGTCGCCCCCGTCGCCGGGCTCGTCGGCGCCGCTGCCGGTCCCCCCGGGAGCGGTGTCGGGGTAGCGCTGGGCGATCAGGGTGGCGAGCCGGCGCCGGACCACCGGTGACACCAGCCCGTCGCCGTCGGCCGGGGTGTCGGTGTCGAGCAGCTCCCCGGGGACGACGACGTAGCGGTCGGGGGCGGCGTCGGCCTGGGCGAGGAACCCCGCGCGCACCGCGTCGGCGTCGACGCCGGCCGGGCCGGCGGTGACGGCGGAGTCGACGACGACGGTGAGGTCGGGCAGCAGTCCGCGGGTGGCCCACAGCGACGTGCGGGTGATCCGGTCGGCGTCGAGGCCCTGACCGGCGCCGTGGAAGGCGATCGAGGTGTCGACGTAGTGGTTGCACACCACGACCTGGCGCCGCTGCAGGGCCGGGCGGATCACCGTGGCCACGTGCTCGGCGCGGTCGGCGGCGGCCAGCAGCGCGGCGGTGTAGGCGGCCACCGGGCGGCCCTCGTCGTCGGTGACCCCCTGCCCGGGGGTGGCCTCCGGCGCCGGCGGGAAGAGCAGCTGGCGCACCTGGCGGCCCAGCGCGGTGTCGCTGGGCTCGTGGGTGGTGACGACGGGGTGGCCGTACCCGCGCAGCACGCGGGCGAGGTCGGCGGTGTAGCGGCGGGTGAGGTCGCGGTCGGCGCCCTCCACCACGACGAACAGCCCGACGCCGCTGGAGGAGGCCGAGAGGATGTCCGAGCTGCCCCACAACAGCCGCAGCATGTCCCGCGGCCGGGTGTGCGACCGGCCGCGCGGCGCCACCTGCCGGACGGCGTAGGCGCTGACCAGCAGCGCGAGCACGCCGCCGATGAGCAGGGTCAGGCCGGGGCCGCTGAGGCTGAGCACCAGCTCGCCCACCCGCAGCTCGTGCGCGCCGAGCAGGCCGGCCAGACCGGGGCCGACGGCCACGGACAGCAGCAGCACGATCCGCACCGAGGAGACGACGAAGGCGAACACCCGCCCCCGCAGCCGGTCCTCCACCTCGAAGCCGATGAGGGTGTACCCGATGATCCAGGAGACCCCGGCGAACAGGCCGACGAGGAAGGCCGCCGCGGTGGCCAGCACGAAGTCCTGCAGCAGCGACATCGCCAGCAGCGCGACGCCGGCCAGCCCGATCGAGCGGGCGAACAGCGCCCGCCGCGGCACCGTGGGCAGGATCCGCGGGCCGGTGAGCATGCCCAGCGCCAGGCCGGTGAACACGGTGCCGAACACCACGCCGTAGCCGGCCGCACCGGCGTCGAGCGTGGCGATGTAGAGCTGGGCGACGCCGATGATCAGGCCGCCGGCGCCGAACGCGCCGATGACGCCGACGTAGAGGGCGCGCATGAGGGGCTGGCCGCGCAGGAACGAGACCCCCTCGACGACGAGGGAGAACACGTTCGCCGGCGCCGTGCGGTCGGTGGCCGTGGGCGGGATGAGCCGGCGGGACAGGAAGACCGTGCACGCCGAGATCGCGAAGCTCACGGAGTTGAACACCAGGGCGATGACGATCGCGGTGCGCGCGTCGCTGCCCTCCTCGCTGCCGGGGAACACCCGCGCCACGGTGGACAGCAGCGCGAACAGCAGCGAGGCCACCGGGACGGCGCCGTAGACGCTGAACAGCGAGATCTGGTTGGCCACCGCGAGCCGCTCCCGCGGCACGATCGCCACCCAGATCGCCTGCTTGGCGGGGTTGGTGAACAGCCCGACGGCCTCGACGAGGAACTGGGCGACGTAGAGCCAGGTCAGCTCGTAGCTGACCGCGATCGACAGGTACAGGCCGCAGGCCAGCAGCTCACCGACGACGACGGTGGTGCGCCGGTCGAGCCGGTCGGCCAGCGCACCGGCCAGCGGGCCGAGCAGCAGGTCGGGCAGCAGCCGGGTGAGGATCACGCCGGAGATCGCCACGCCCTGCACCGCGGTGGACTGGTCGCGGGTGAGCTGCTGCGCCATCGCGGTGGTGGCGAGCAGGCCCAGCCAGTCGCCGAGGCTGGACACGGTGATCGACGCCCACAGCCGGCGGAACACCGGGATCCGCACCAGTGCGAGCAGCGCGTTGTCGGCGCGGTGCCCGCTCGGTGACGACCCCGACCGGGTCGTGCCCGGGTGCGCCGCCTGTCCGTCGCTCACTGTCCTCGCCGTCCGGTCGTCGCGGTCGTCCTGGGAAGGGTAGTGGCGCCGGGGGACGTCCGGGGACCGCCGCACCCGGACGGAGGAGGACGGTCAGGAGCCGGGCGGGCGCCGCCGCAGCGTCAGGGGCACCGGTGCCGGGCTGGCCGGGTGCGGCGCGACGAGACCCAGGTCCAGCCGCGCCTCGGTCAGCCGGCGCAGCTCGGCGTAGGCGGCCGGCCCGACCAGCGCGGTCAGCTCCGCGGCGTAGGTCACCACCAGCGGCTCGGGGGAGACGTGGGCGGCGGGGGAGCCGGTGCACCACCAGTGCAGGTCGGCGCCGCCGGGCCCCCAGCCGCGGCGGTCGAACTCGCCGATCGTGCTCACCAGCACGGTGGTGCCGTCGGGCCGCTCGACCTCCTCCTGCTCGCGGCGCACCGGCAGCTGCCAGCACACGTCGGGCTTGGTGTAGAGCGGGTGCAGCTCCTCGCGCAGCGCCATCCGGTGCAGCGCACAGCCGGTCCCGCCCGGGAAGCCGGGCCGGTTGAGGAACACGCAGGCGCCGTCGACCAGCCGGGTGCGCAGCGAGCGGACGCCGCCCTCGTCGTCGGCGGCGTCCTCCTCGGTCCAGGCGCCGCGCCCGAGCGGCGCCAGCTGCCAGTCCTCGTCGGTGAGGTCGGCGACGGCGGCGGTCACCCGGGCGAGGTCGTCCTCGTCGCTGAAGAACGCGCCGTGGCTGCAGCAGCCGTCGTCGGCGCGGCCGGGGACGACGCCCGCGCAGCCGCGGCCGAACACGCAGGTCCAGGCCGAGGACAGCCAGGTGAGGTCGGCGCGCACCCGGTGCCGCGGGTCGGCCGGGTCGGGGAACTCCACCCACTCGCGGGCGAAGTCCGGGTCGACCTCCGGCGGTACGTCCTCCACGGCGCCAGGCTAGGTCGGGGGTGGGGCGACGGTGTGCGGGCCGGCCGGCGCACCGTGTGCACGCGACGCGGTGCCGGCGCCCGGCGGACCGCGACGGGTGCCCACACCGCGCCGGTCGTCGACCGCGTCGGCCGACCGCCGGGCCGCCCGGCAGACTGGGCGCATGCGGCTCGGGGTGCTGGACGTCGGCTCCAACACGGTCCACCTGCTCGTGGTCGACGCCCACCGTGGCGGTCACCCCACCCCCACCTACGACGACCGCGCGGTGCTGCGGCTGGCCGAGCACGTCGGCCGCGACGACGTGCTGTTCAAGGCGGGGGAGAAGGCGCTGGTCAGCGCCGTGCGCAAGGCGTGCAAGCGGGCCGAGGAGCAGCGCTGCGACGAGGTGCTGGCGCTGGTCACCTCCGCCATCCGCGAGGCGGTCAACGGCATGGAGGTGCTCGACCGGGTGCGCCGGCAGACCGGCGTGGACCTGCAGGTCACCACCGGGGAGGAGGAGGCGCGGCTGACCTTCCTCGCCGTCCGCCGCTGGTACGGCTGGAGCGCCGGGCGCCTGCTGGTCCTCGACATCGGCGGCGGCTCGCTCGAGCTGGCCAGCGGCGTGGACGAGGACCCCGAGGTCGCCCTGTCGGTGCCGCTGGGGGCCGGCCGGATGACCCGCCGCTTCCTGCCCGAGGCCGCGACCGGGGGCCGCCCCGACCTCGCCGCGCTCACCGCGCTGCGCGAGCACGCCGTCGACGTGCTCAGGCCGGCGGCGAAGAAGCTCCGCGCCGACGGCCCACCGGACCTCGTCGCGGCCACCAGCAAGACCTTCCGCACGCTGGCCCGGCTCACCGGCGCCGCGCCCTACTCCGCGGGCCTGCGGGTGCCGCGCGAGCTCAGCGCCGACGGGCTCGACCAGCTCATCGGCTTCGTGTCCCGCATCGAGTCCCGGGCGCTGGCCGAGCTGCGCGGCGTGTCGCCCGACCGCGCCCACCAGGTGCCCGCCGGCGCCGTGGTGGCGCAGGCCGCCATGCAGGCTCTGGATCTACCCTCCGTCCGGATCTGCCCGTGGGCCCTGCGGGAGGGCGTCATCCTCCGCCGGCTCGACACCTTGGGAGGCGCGTGATGGCACTGCCCCGCCGGGAGCCCGGTGCCGGGCCCGGGCCGGAGACCGGCGGGCGGCCGCTGGCCGACATCCTCCGCGAGGCCGGCATCGAGGCACCGCGCAGCGCCCGGCGGCGCAGGGGTGACACCGGCGACCTCCCGATCAAGCAGCGCCAGCGCGACCCCGACACCGACGCCGACCGGCCCAACCCGGGACGGCGCGCCAGCGACACCGGCCGGGTGTCGGACACCGGGCGGGTCTCCGACACCGGCCGCGTCGGGCGCGAGACCTCCCGCCCCGCCCGCGAGACCGGCCGGGACACCGGCCGTGACACCGGCCGTGACACCGGGCGCGTGCCGCCGTCCCCGGCCGACCGCGGACCGCAGGGGCCCTCGACGGCGGCCATCCCGGGGATCCGCCCCTCGCGCAAGCCCGGCGTCCCCGGCGCCGACGAGCCCGCCCCCGCCACCGGGCCCATCCCGGTCACCCGCGCCCGCGAGACCCGGGTCCTCGACGAGCCCCTCGGTGCCCGCGAGGGCGCGCTGGCGTGGCTGCGCTTCGCCGGGGAGCTCGTGCTCGCCCTCGCCGCCGGCGTCGGCATCTACTTCCTGTCCACCGTGGTGTGGGAGCAGCTGCCGCAGCTCGCGGTGGTCCTCGCCCCGCTGGCCGTCGCCGGCCTGGTCGCCGGCGTCGGCGCGTGGCGACGCCGCACCGGCCACGAGTCGCCCGGCCCGCGGCTGGTCGCGGTGCTGGTGTTCGCCGGGACGCTGCTCACCATCGCCCCGGCCGCGGGGCTGCTCGCCGCCACCTGAGGCGGCCCGGGCTCACTCGTCGTCGTCGGCGGCGTCGTCCTCGGCGGCCCGGGCGAAGAGCTCGACGAGCGCGGCGCAGAACGCGTCGAGGTCGTCGGGGTCGCGACTGGTGACCAGGTTGCCGTCGACGACGACCTCCTCGTCCACCCACCGCGCCCCGGCGTTGCGCAGGTCGGTCTGCAGCGAGGGCCAGGAGGTCATCCGGCGTCCCCGCACCACGTCGGCCTCCACGAGCACCCACGGCGCGTGGCAGATCGCCGCCACCGGCTTGCCCGCCTCGAAGAACGCCGCCACGAAGGCCACGGCGTCGGCGTCGGCCCGGACGAAGTCGCCGTTGATCACGCCCCCGGGCAGGACCAGCGCGGCGTAGTCGTCGGGGTCGGCGGCGCCGACCGTCGTGTCGACCTTCTTGCGGTCGCCCGCGTCGATGTGCTGGTAGGCGGTGATCGTGCCGCCCTCCAGCGACACCAGCTCGGGCTCGGCACCGGCCTCCTCCAGCGCCTGCCACGGCCGCTCGAGCTCCACCTGCTCGACGCCGTCGGTCGCGAGCACGGCCACCTTCATCCCGTCCAGTTCTCCTGCCATGCGGGCGCGGCTACCCGTGCCCCCGGGACAGCACACGCGGGCGCACTACGGTCCGGACCGGGTACCTCGACAGGCGGGAGCGGGCGATGGACGGGCGACGGGGTCTGGCGGTCCTCGGCGGCGGCAAGATGGGCGAGGCGCTGCTGGCCGGGCTGGTGCGGCGGTCGGGTCCCGACGGCGTCGTCGTCTCCGAGCGGCACCCGGAGCGGGGCGCCGAGCTCGCCGCGCGCTACGGCGTCGACGTCGTCGACGTCACGGAGGCCGCCGCGCGGGCGCGGGTGCTGCTGCTCGCGGTCAAGCCGCAGGACCTGCCGGGGCTGCTGCAGCAGCTCGCGCCGTCGGTCGACCCCGGGCACCTGGTGGTGAGCATCGCCGCCGGGTTCCCCACGGCCGCGATCGAGGCGGCGCTGCCGCCGGGGGTGCCGGTGGTCCGGGTCATGCCCAACACCCCGGCGCTGGTCGACCAGGGGATGAGCGTGCTGTCGGCCGGGGCGTCGGCCGGCGACGCCGAGCTCGACGAGGCAGAGGCGCTGCTGTCGACGGTGGGCCGGGTGGCGCGGGTGCCGGAGTACCAGCAGGACGCGGTGACGGCGCTGTCGGGCAGCGGCCCGGCCTACTTCTTCTACCTGGTGGAGGCGATGGTCGACGCCGGCGTCCTGCTGGGCCTGCCGCGGGCGCTGACCAGCGAGCTGGTCGTGCAGACGGCGCTGGGGGCGGCGGTGATGCTGCGCGAGTCCGGGGAGCACCCCGCCCAGTTGCGCGACGCCGTCAGCAGCCCCGGCGGGACGACGATCGCCGGCATCCGGGAGCTGGAGCGCCACTCGGTCCGCTCGGCGCTGATCGCGGCCATCGAGGCGGCCGCGCAGCGGTCGGTCGAGCTCGGCCGGTCCGACGGGAGCCGGTGAACCTACCGCCGCTCACCCCACGGCGGTCGGACGCTGCGTAGTCGTGTCGACACATCTCCTCGTCGACGCGCCGATACGGCTGTGAAGCGAGTTGCACACGTGTAGTTATGACGAGGACGGACCGTTCCGCCTGTCCGTTTCTTCCATCGCTTCCGTCACGCGGGTCCCCCTACTCTCTGTGTCAGCACGTGTGAGTCCCGTAGTCGGTGGGGAAGCCGACGCTCGACTCGTGCTAGGTCCGGAGACTTGAGATGACCATGCCCCAGCGCAGCACCGCCGCCTACGTCCGCCCGGCCGTCCCCGGCCCGCGCCCGATGGCCCGCCCGATCCCGGCCGCCGCCGTCGCCCGCCCCGTGGGCCCGCAGCACCCGGCCGCCGTGCCGGTCGGCCGCCCGGTCGTCCCGCAGCCGCGCGCCGCGGTCACCTTCCTGACCGTCGCCGAGGTCGCCAGCATGATGCGCGTCTCCAAGATGACCGTGTACCGCCTCGTCCACGCCGGCGAGCTCTCCGCCGTCCGCGTCGGCCGCTCCTTCCGCGTGCCCGAGCGTGCCGTGCAGGACTACCTGCGCGACGCCTACACCGACATCGCCTGATGAAGGACCCCTCTGCCCCCCACCGCTCGCACGCTCGCGTCGGGACCCTGCAGAGGGGCCGTTCCACCGCGTCACCACGCGCCTCCACCCGCTCCGCCGGAGTGGATCCGTCCGGCCCGTTCCCGCGGCAGCGTCGCCGCGGGGGCGCCGGGTAGGCTCGGGGCCGAGCGACATCCCCGGCCCCGCCGGAGCCGTCGCACACGAGCTGATCCACACTCGCGTGGCGTCCGGTTCCGACCCCTGCGGTCACCGGCCGACGCCCCGCGGACACGACGTCGGGAGCAGGACATGGGTTCGGTCATCAAGAAGCGCCGCAAGCGGATGGCGAAGAAGAAGCACCGCAAGCTGCTGAAGAAGACCCGCGTGCAGCGTCGCAACAAGAAGTGAGCTGAGGCTCGTGCCGCCCGCGGTCGTCCTGGTCACCGGTGTCAGCCGGTGGCTCGGTGGTGCGCTGGCGGCCGAGCTCGCTCGCGACCCGGCCGTCGACCGGGTCATCGGGGTCGACACCGTCCCCCCGTCCGCGGAGTCGCTGCGCCGCCTCGGCCGCACCGAGTTCGTGCGGGCCGACATCCGCAACCCGCTGATCGGCAAGGTCATCAGCACCGCGGCCGTCGACACGGTCGTGCACATGAACATCAGCTCCACCCCCGCCGGGTCCGGCGGGCGGGGGCCGATGAAGGAGCTCAACGTCATCGGGACGATGCAGCTCCTCGCCGCCTGCCAGCGCGCGCCGTCGGTGCGCCGGCTCGTGCTCAAGTCGACCAGCGCCGTCTACGGCGCCTCGCCGCGCGACCCGGCCGTGTTCACCGAGGCCATGCAGGCCCACCGGGTGCCCTCGGGCGGCTTCGCCAAGGACAGCCTCGACATCGAGGGCTACGTCCGGTCCTTCTCGCGCCGCCGGCCCGACGTCGGGGTCGCCGTCCTGCGGTTCACCAACTTCATCGGCCCGGGCATCGACTCGGTGATGACCGGGTTCCTGCGCATGCCGGTGGTCCCCACCGCGCTCGGCTACGACGCCCGCGTCCAGCTGCTGCACGAGGACGACGCCCTGGGCGTGCTGACCCGCGCCACCACCGGCGACTTCGCCGGCACGGTCAACGTCGGGGGAGAGGGCACCTTGCTGCTGTCGCAGGTCATCCGCCGGCTGGGGCGGCTGCAGCTGCCGGTGCCCTCACCGGCGCTGGGGTCGCTGGGCCGGCTCACCCGGCGCTTCGGCGGCGTCGACTACTCACCGGAACAGATGCGCTTCCTCAACTTCGGCCGCGTCGTCGACACGACGGTGCTGCGCACCGAGTTCGGCTACACGCCCCGCTACACCACCGCCGAGGCCCTGGCCGACTTCGCGCGCACCGTCCCCCCGGTGGTGCCGCCGGGTCTGGTCGCCGACGCCACCGCGCGGGCCCAGCAGGTCGTCTCCCGGGCCGGCTCGGTCGCCTCCTCGGTGGGCACGACCGTGCACGGCCGGCTGCGCCCGGCGCCGGCCCCGCCGGGGCTGCGGGCGGTGCGCGATGCCTGAGGCGCGCGTCATCCCGCTGCGTCCCGACGACGAGCAGCCGCACGTCCCGCCGCCGGGGGACCCGGGCTGGGACGAGCAGGTCGCCGGCGGCCTGGAGTTCCTCCGCCGCCGCCTCACCGGCGAGTACGAGACCGACGAGTTCGGCTTCGACCCCGACCTGACCGACCACGTGCTGCTGCCGCTGCTGCGGCCGCTGTTCTCCCGCTGGTTCCGGGTGGAGACCCACGGCGTGGAGAACGTGCCCACCACCGGCGGCGCGCTGGTGGTGGCCAACCACTCCGGCACCGTTCCGGTCGACGCGCTCATGACCACCGTGGCGCTGCACGACGACCACCCGGCGCAGCGGCGCTTCCGGCTGCTCGGCGCCGACCTCGTCTTCGAGCTGCCGGCCGTCGGCTCCCTGGCCCGCAAGTTCGGCGCCACGCTGGCCTGCAGCGAGGACGCCGAGCGGCTGCTGTGCGGCGACGAGCTGGTCGGCGTCTTCCCCGAGGGGTTCAAGGGCATCGGCAAGCCGTTCCGCGAGCGGTACACCCTGCAGCGGTTCGGCCGCGGGGGTTTCGTCACGGCGGCACTGCGCACCGGCAAGCCGATCGTCCCGTGCGCCATCGTCGGCGCCGAGGAGATCTACCCGATGATCGGCAACGCCCGGACGCTGGCCCGGCTGCTCGGCCTGCCCTACTTCCCGGTGACGCCGACCTTCCCCGCGCTCGGCCCGCTCGGGCTGGTGCCGCTGCCGTCGAAGTGGCTCATCGCCTTCGGCGAGCCGATCGAGACGGCGTCCTACGGGCCCGCGGCCGCCGAGGACCCGATGCTGGTGTTCAACCTGACCGACCAGGTCCGCGAGACCATCCAGCAGTCGATCTACCAGCTGCTGCTGCAGCGCTCCTCGGTCTTCAGCTAGACGAAGGACCCTCGTCCCCCCACGCCTCGCCCGCTCGGCGCGGGCCCCTGACGAGGGCCGTTCCGTCGGCTCACCACGGCCAGGCGTTGCGACGGCGGAGGGCGACCGCGCCGCCGACCACCCCACCGGTCAGTGCGGCCGCGGCGACCGTCGGGACGCCGATCCGCGCCGCCTTGCGGCCGGTGCGGAAGTCGCGCACGGTCCACCCGCGCGAGCGGGCGACGGCGCGCAGCTCGGTGTCGGGGTTGACGGCGATCGACGTGCCGGTGAGGGAGAGCATCGGCAGGTCGTTGGCCGAGTCGCTGTAGGCGGTGCAGCGCGACAGGTCCAGCCCCTCGCGCTCGGCCAGCGCCCGCACCGCCTCGGCCTTCGCCTCCCCGTGCATCAGCTCGCCGACCAGCCGCCCGGTGTAGCGGCCCTCGACCACCTCGGCCACGGTGCCCAGCGCCCCGGTCAGCCCCAGCCGGTGGGCGATGATCCGCGCCAGCTCCACCGGGGTCGCGGTGACCAGCCACACCCGCTGCCCGGCGTCGAGGTGCTGCTGGGCGAGGTTGCGGGTGCCCGACCAGATCCGGTCGGCCATCAGCTCGTCGTAGATCTCCTCGCCGGCCTGGGTGATCTCCTCGACCTCCCGGCCGGCGACGAAGGCGAGCGCGTTCTCGCGGATGTTGTGCATGTCGCCGGCGCTCTCGTTGCCGGCGACGCGGAACTTGGCCTGCTGCCAGGCGAACCGCGCGATGTCGCGCGAGCTCAGGTACTTGCGGGAGGCCAAGCCGCGGGCGAACCAGAACAGCGAGGCGCCCATCATCATCGTGTTGTCGACGTCGAAGAAGGCGGCGGCGGTGCGGTCGGCGACGACGACCGGCACCGGCTCGACCTCGGCGGCCGCGGCCGACGCCAGACCCGCGACGTGCGCGCGGATCTCGTCCTCCGACGGCGACCCGGCGTCCTCGTCCCGGCGACGCCGGAACGGCAGTCCCGGCACGGGCACCCCCCTGGTTCCAGCGGCCCGCCGCGCGGGCGGCCCGCCCGACCCTATCCGCACCCGTGCGGGGGAGACGGCCGGTCGCGGGTGCTGCGGACCGGCACCCGCGGTGACAGCATCGCGGGGACCAGCCCACCCGCCAGGAGGTGCCCGTGACAGGGCCCGATCCGGAGTCCGGAGCCGGGGCCGCGGCCCCGACGGGGCTCGCTGCGCTGGTGCGCGCCGCGGCCGCCGCCCGCCCCGATGCCCCCGCCGTCGTCGACGGCGCCACCCGGCTGACCTGGGCCGAGCTCGACGCCCTCGTCGACCGGACCGCGGCCGGGCTCGCCGCACGCGGGCTCACCCGCGGGGACCGGGTGGCCGTGCAGCTGCCCAACGGCGTCGACTGGCTGCGCGCGGCGCTCGGGGCGCTGCGCGCCGGTCTGGTCGTGGTCCCCGTCAACACCGCCTACACCGACCCGGAGCTCGAGCACGTGCTGCGCGACTCCGGCGCGGCACTGCTCGTCGCGGCCACCGCCCGGGAGCCACTGGCCGGGGTGCCGGTCGTGGCCGGACCGCCCGAGGCCGACGGCCCGCCACCCGCGGACGACGACGACCCCGCCGCGCCGGCCCTGCTCGCCTACACCAGCGGCACCACGGGCCGGCCCCGCGGCGCGGTCCTCACCGCCGCCGCCCTGCGCGCCAACCAGCTGCAGTGCCTGGCGCTGGACCCGCCGCCGGTGCGCCCCGACGACCGCGTGCTGCTGGTCCTGCCGCTGTTCCACGTCTACGGCCTCAACGCCGGCTTCGGCCTGGTCGCGGCCGCCGGGGCCTGCGCGGTGCTGGTGCCGGCCTTCGACCCGCGCGCCACGCTCGCCGTCGTGGAGCGCGAGCGGGTCACCGCCGTCCCCGGCGCGCCGCCGCTCTACCAGGCCTGGCTCGCCGTCGCCGACGCCGAGGGCGGCGACGCCGGCCTGCGCCGCGCCCTCGCCTCGGTGCGCACCGCCTCCTCCGGGGCAGCGCCGCTCCCGGAGGCGACCTGGCGGGCGGTGCGCGACCGCGCCGGCGTGCAGGTGTGGGAGGGGTACGGCCTGACCGAGGCCGGTCCCGTCGTGGCCAGCACGCTGGCCACCGGCCGGGCCAAGCCGGCGTGCATCGGCGGCCCGCTGCCCGGCGTCGAGGTGGCGCTGCGGGAGACCGGCGGCGGCGGGGACGCCGGCGAGGGGCCGGGGGAGCTGTGGGTGCGCGGCCCCAACCTCTTCTCCGGCTTCTGGCCCGACGGCGCCGACTGGCCCGACGCCGACGGCTGGCTGGCCACCGGCGACCTCGCCTACCGCGACGCCGACGGCGACCTGCACCTGCTCGACCGGCGCAGCGACCTCGTGCTGGTCAACGGCTTCAACGTCTACCCGGCCGAGGTGGAGCGGGTGCTCGACGCCCACCCCGCCGTCGCCGAGAGCGCGGTCATCGGCGTGCCCGACCCGCGCACCGGCGCCGCCGTCGTCGCCGTCGTGGTGCCCACGCCGGGTGCGGAGGTGGACGCCGCGGAACTGCGCGCGCACGCCGCCGCGTCGCTGGCCCGGTACAAGGTGCCGTCGTCAGTGGTGGTCCGGCCGGCGCTGCCGCACTCGCTGACCGGCAAGGTGAGCCGGGCGCGGCTGCGCGAGCTCGGCCTGACCCTCGACGAGGCCGCACCGGCGGAGGTGTCCCGTGGCTGACCCGGCGCCGCGCCTGGAGCTGCTCACCCGCGCCGGCTGCCACCTGTGCGTCGCCGCCGCCGAGACGCTGGCGCGGATCGCCGCGGAGGCCGGCGTCGGCAGCCGCGAGGTCGACGTCGACGCCGATCCGGAGCTGCAGGCCGAGTACGGCGACCGGGTGCCGGTGGTGCTGCTCGACGGCCGCGAGCACTCCTACTTCACCGTCGACGTGCCCCGCCTGCGCCGCGACCTCGGCATCGGCTGACCCACCCGGCGACGTGCTGGGACGGCCCCGCGTCAGGGGCCCGCGCCGAGCCTGCGAGGCGTGGGGGGACGCGGGGTCCTTGTATGGTGTCGGACACAGCGGCGCGCATCCGTGCAGGCCGGGGGCCCGTCGGGCTGCCTGCGACTTTGTTCGTGCGTTCACAAGCGGTTACCGTGGGAGTCGCCGGGCGGCCGACCGCCCGGATCCCCGATGTCGCCCGCCCCCCTCGGCTCCCGCCGTCGCCCGGGCGCGACCGCTGTGGAGTAGGCCCGTGATGCAGTCGCGGCCCCGGATCCCGGAGGCCACCGTCGCCCGGCTGGCCGTGTACCTGCGGGTGCTCGGCGGCCTCGCCGACACCGGTCGCGGCACCGTCTCCTCCGGCGAGCTGGCCTCGGCGGCCGGCGTCAACCCGGCGGGCCTGCGCAAGGACCTCTCCCACCTGGGGCCCTGCGGCACCCGCGGTGTCGGCTACGAGGTCGCCACCCTGCGCGACCGCATCGCCGCCGTGCTGGGCATGGAGACGGCCCACGCGTGCGTCCTGGTCGGCATCGGCAACCTCGGCGCGGCGCTGGCCGGCTACGGCGGGTTCGGCACCCGCGGCTTCGAGTTCGTCGGTCTCTTCGACGCCTCCCCGGCCCGGGTGGGCCAGCGGATCGGCGGCCTGCCGGTGCGGCCGGTCACCGAGCTCGAGGAGGTCGTGACCGCCACCGGGGCGACGATCGGGGTCATCGCGACCCCCGCCGAGGTGGCCCAGGGCGTCGCCGACCGGCTCACCGCGGCCGGGGTGAGGAGCATCTTGAACTTCGCGCCGGTCACGCTGACCGCGCCGGCGGGGGTCGACGTCCGCCAGGTCGACCTCTCCGTCGAGCTGCAGGTCCTGGCCTTCCTCGACAAGCAGCGCGGCGCCGTCCCCGGCGCCCCGCTGGAGTCCCTCGCCCCCGCCGGGGGGATGGCATGAGCCTGCTCGCCGTCGGCATCAGCCACCGCACCGCGCCCGTCGCGCTGCTCGAGCAGTTCGCCATGACCCGCGACGACCAGGTCAAGGCGCTGCACGAGCTCGTCGGCAGCGACCACGTCAGCGAGGCGCTGGTCCTGGCCACCTGCAACCGGGTCGAGGTCTTCGCCGAGGTCGACCGCTTCCACGGCGGCGTCGCCGAGGTCAGCCGCGTGCTGGCCCGCCAGTCCGGGGCCGGCGTCGAGGAGCTCACCCCCTACGTGACCGTGCACTACGAGGACCAGGCCGTCGCCCACCTGTTCACCGTGGCCGCGGGCCTGGACTCGATGGTCGTCGGCGAGACCCAGGTGCTCGGCCAGCTGCGCGCGGCCTACGCCCTCGCACAGGAGGAGGGCACCGTCGGCCGGTCGCTGCACCCGGTCGCCCAGCACGCCCTGCGGGTGGGCAAGCGCATCCACTCCGAGACCGGCATCGACCGCGCCGGCGCCTCGCTGGTCACCGTCTCGCTCGACCACGCCGAGGACCGCGTCGGCCCGCTCGCCGGCCGCCCGGCCCTCGTCGTCGGCGCCGGCTCCATGGGCGCCCTCGCCGCCACCACGCTGTCGCGCCGCGGCGCGCTGGTCACCGTCGCCAGCCGCTCCCCGGAGTCGGCCGCCCGCCTGGCCGCCGCCGTCGACGGCGGCACCGCCGAGATGGCCGAGCTCCGGTCGGCGATCGCCGACGCCGACGTCGTGGTCACCTGCACCGGCGCCACCGGCCTGGTCGTCGGCACCGACGTCGTCGCCGCGGCGATGACCGACCGCGCTGGGCGCCCGCTGGCCGTCGTCGACCTCGCGCTGCCCCGCGACGTCGACCCCGGCGTCGCCGCGCTGCCGGGCGTGCACGTCGTCGACCTCGCGCTGCTGCAGGGCGAGCGGTCGGCCGCCGGGAGCACCGGGCCGGTCGCCGCCGACGACGTCGCCGCCGCACACGCGCTCATCGAGGCCGAGACCGCGCTGCTGCGCGCCGAGCGGCAGGCCGCCGCCGTCGCGCCCACCGTCTCCGCGCTGCGCAGCCAGGCCGCCGAGGTGGTCGACGCCGAGCTGCTGCGCCTGGCCGCCCGGCTGCCCGACCTCGACGCCCGCGCCCGCAACGAGATCGCCCGCACGGTGCGCCGCGTCGTCGACAAGCTGCTGCACGAGCCGACCGTGCGGGTCAAGGAGCTGGCCAGCACCCCCGGCGGGGTCGACTACGCCGACGCCCTGCGCGCGCTGTTCGGCCTGGGCCTGGGCACCGAGGTGCCCGCGGACGGCCCGCGGCTGGCCGAGGCCGTCGCCGTCGACCCCGACGAGCTGCGCCCCGGGGGCGCGTCGTGACCTCACGGACCAGCGCACGGTCCACCGCGACGCTGCGGCTGGGCACCCGGGCCAGCCGGCTCGCCCACACCCAGTCGCAGACCGTCGCCGACGCGGTCACCGCCGCCAGCGGCGTGCCGGTCGAGCTGGTGCACATCAGCACCGAGGGCGACCGCTCCGCCGCGGCGATCGCGCAACTCGGCGGCACCGGCGTGTTCGTCACCGCGATCCGCCGGGCGCTGCTCGAGGGCACCGTCGACGTCGCGGTGCACAGCTACAAGGACCTGCCCACCGCGCCCGAGCCCGGCCTGGTCGTCGCCGCCGTCCCGCCGCGGGAGGACCCGCGCGACGCGCTGGTCGCCCGGGACCGGCTGACCCTCGGCGAGCTGCCGCCCGGCTCCCGCGTGGGCACCGGGGCGCCGCGCCGCGTCGCGCAGCTGCGCGCCCTCGGCCTGGGCCTCGAGGTCGTGCCGATCCGCGGCAACGTCGACACCCGCATGGCGCGGGTGGTCCCCGGCGACCTCGACGCCGTCGTCCTCGCCCGCGCGGGCCTGGCCCGGCTGGGCCGGCTCGACGTGGTCACCGAGGTGCTCGACCCGCTGCAGGTGCTGCCCGCGCCCGCGCAAGGCGCGCTGGCCGTCGAGTGCCGCGCCGACGACGAGCGCACCCTGCAGCTGCTGGCCGCGCTCGACGACCCCGGCACCCGCGCCGCCGTGCTCGCCGAGCGGACCACGCTGGCCGCGCTGGAGGCCGGGTGCAGCGCCCCGGTCGCCGCGCACGCCGAGCTCGCCGAGGGCGAGGACGGCCCCGAGCTGTACCTGCGCGCCTCGGTGACCGCACTCGACGGCAGCGACGGCGTCCGCGGCTCGGTGACCGGCCCGGTCGGCGACGCCGAACGGCTCGGCCGCGAGCTCGCCGCCGACCTGCTCGACCGCGGCGCCGCCGCGCTCGTGGCGGCCGCCCGGTGACCCGCCGGGCCCCCACCCCAGACCCCGCACACGCCCTCCCGAGGGCCTCGACACCAACAAAGGACCAGGAGCTCGTGATGACGCGCTTCCGCAAGACCCCCGGCCGCGTCGTCTTCGTCGGCGCCGGCCCCGGTGACCCGGGCATGCTCACCGCCCGGGCCACGGCCGCACTGGCCGAGGCCACGGTCGTGCTCGTCGACCCGGACGTCCCCGCCGCCCTCGTCGACGCCGTCCGCGACGGCCGCCCGGAGGTCGACCCGACCCCGGTCAGCGGCGAGCCGGCCGACGTCGCCAAGAGCGCCGTCGCCGCCGCCAAGAACGGCGACGTCGTCGTCCGGCTGGTCGCCGGTGACCCCTACACCGCCGAGCGCGCGGTCAAGGAGGTGCTCGCCGTCGGCCGCACCTCGGTGCCCTTCGACGTGGTCCCCGGCGTCGCGCCGTCGACCGCGGTGCCGGCGTTCGCCGGTGTCGCCCTCGGCGGCACCTCCCTGACCGCCGACCTGCGCGACGGCGACGTCGACCTGCCGGCCCTCGCCGGCGCGGCCGCGACGCTCGGCGCCCCCGTGGTGCTGCAGGCCGGCGCCGAGCAGCTCCCCGACGCCGCCGCGCGGCTGGTCGAGGGCGGGCTGTCCGGCAGCACCCCGGTCGTGGTGACCGCGGGCGGCTCGGGCACCGGGCAGAGGAGCGTCGTCGCCAAGCTGGGCGCCGTCGCCGAGAAGACCGCCGACCTCGGCGGCCTCACCGGCGCGGTCGTGGCCACCGTGGGCTCGGCCGTCGACAAGCGCGGCAAGCTCTCCTGGTGGGAGAGCCGGCCGCTGTTCGGCTGGCGGGTGCTGGTGCCGCGCACCAAGGACCAGGCCGGCGAGATGAGCGAGCGGCTGCGGGCCTACGGCGCGGTGCCGGTCGAGGTGCCCACCATCGCCGTCGAGCCGCCGCGCAGCGCCGCCCAGATGGACCGCGCGATCAAGGGCCTGGTCACCGGCCGCTACGGCTGGATCGTGTTCACCTCGGCCAACGCCGTGCGCGCCGTCCGGGAGAAGTTCACCGAGCTGGGCCTGGACGCGCGGGCCTTCGCCGGCGTCAAGGTCGCCTGCGTCGGCGAGCAGACCGCCGACGCGGTGCGCGCCTTCGGTATCGTGCCCGAGCTGGTGCCCACCGGCGCGCAGTCCAGCGAGGGCCTGCTGGCCGACTTCCCCGAGTACGACGACGTCCTCGACCCGATCAACCGGGTGCTGCTGCCGCGCGCCGACATCGCCACCGAGACCCTCGCCGCGGGCCTGGTCGAGCGCGGCTGGGAGATCGACGACGTCACCGCCTACCGCACCGTGCGGGCCGCGCCGCCGCCGGCGCCGGTGCGCGAGGCGATCAAGGGCGGCGGGTTCGACGCGGTGTGCTTCACCTCGTCGAGCACGGTCCGCAACCTGGTCGGCATCGCCGGCAAGCCGCACGCCAAGACCGTCGTCGCGGTGATCGGCCCGGCCACCGCCGCCACCGCGCAGGAGTTCGGGCTGCGCGTCGACGTGCAGCCCGAGACCGCCGCCGTCGCCCCGCTGGTCGACGCGCTGGCCGCGTTCGCCGAGGCCCGGCGCGCCGAGGCCGGGCAGTGAGCCCGGCGCAGGGCGGGTCGAGCCCGGGCTTCGCGCGTGGGCGCCGGCTGCGGTCGACGCCCGCCCTGCGCCGGCTCACCGCGCAGACGCGGGTGGCCCCGGCCGACCTGGTGCTGCCGGTGTTCGTCAAGGAGGGCATCGACGAGCCGGTGCCCATCGGCTCGATGCCCGGCGTGGTGCAGCACACGCCGGACTCGCTGCGCAAGGCCGCGCACGAGGCGGCCGAGGCCGGCATCGGCGGCCTCATCCTGTTCGGCGTCCCGGCCGAGAAGGACGAGGTGGGCTCGCAGGCCGACGCCGCGGACGGGATCGTCAACGTCGCGCTGCGCCGGCTGCGCGAGGACCTCGGCGACGAGCTGGTCCTCCTCGCCGACCTGTGCCTGTGCGAGTACACCTCGCACGGGCACTGCGGGCTCGTGACGCCGGCCGGCGTCGTCGACAACGACCCGACCCTGGACCGCTACGCCGCGGTGGCGATCGCGCAGGCGCAGGCCGGCGCCCACGTCATCGCCCCCAGCGGGATGATGGACGGGCAGGTCGCGGCGATCCGCCGGGCGCTCGACGGCGCGGCGTTCACCGAGACGCCGATCCTCGCCTACGCCGCCAAGTACGCCTCGGGCTTCTACGGCCCGTTCCGCGAGGCGGCCGAGGGCGCGCCGCAGTTCGGTGACCGCTCGACCTACCAGATGGACCCGCCCAACGCCGACGAGGCGCTGCGCGAGGTGGCCCAGGACCTCGCCGAGGGCGCCGACGCCGTCATGGTCAAGCCGGCGCTGCCCTACCTCGACGTCGTGGCGCGGGTCGCCGACGCCGTCGACGTCCCGGTCAGCGCCTACCAGGTCAGCGGCGAGTACGCGATGGTCGAGGCGGCCGCCCGCAACGGCTGGATCGACCGCGAGCGCGCCATCGTGGAGACCCTCACCGCCATCCGCCGCGCCGGCGCCGGCCAGGTGCTCACCTACTGGGCGGTCGAGGCGGCGCGCCTGCTGCGCCGGTGAGCTACGTCGAGCCCGGCGGCAGCCGGCGGCCGTTCTGGCTGGCCGCCGCCGCGCTCGCCGTCCTCGGCCTGCTCGACGGCCTCCTGCCCGGTCCGGACCTGCCGCCGCTCGGGTGGGCGCTCGGGGTGGTGGTCGTCCTCGGCGTCGCCGCCGCGCTGTGTTCGGTCGCCCGCCGCGCGTGGACGGTGCGGATCGGCGGCCGGGGACCGGAGAGCGCGCTGACGGTGGGCCGGGAGCGGGTGCCGCTGGCCGACGTCGACGCCGCCCACCTGCGCGCCGTGCGGGAGGGGACGGCGGGCGTCGACGCCGGCGCCCCGGTGCTCGGTGGCGGCTGGTCGCTGCCGCGCGGGCGCACCGGGCTGCCGCTGCGACTGGCCGACGGGCGCACCGTCCTGGTGCCCACCCGCGACCCCGCCGCGCTGAGCGGCGCCCTGCTCGCCGCTCTGCCCGCCGCCGTGCCGGGGAGTGGCACGTCACAGGCCGCCGACCCCCACGCCCCCGACGGGCGGTCCCGGGACAGGGGGACACTGGGGCCGTGACCTCGCTGGACACCACCCGGTACGACTACGCGGCACCGGTCTCCGCCGGCCTGTTCGACCGCGCGAAGCGCGTCACCCCCGGCGGGGTCAACTCGCCGGTGCGCGCCTTCCGCGCCGTCGGCGGCACCCCGCGGTTCATGGCGCAGGGCTCCGGCCCGTGGCTCACCGACGCCGACGGCCGCCGCTACGTGGACCTGGTGGCCTCCTGGGGGCCGATGATCCTCGGCCACGCCCACCCGGCCGTGGTCGAGGCGGTCACCGCCGCCGCCCGCCGCGGGTTCTCCTTCGGCACCCCCACCGAGGGCGAGCTGGACCTGGCCGAGGAGATCGCCGCCCGCGTCGCCCCCGTCGAGCGGGTGCGGCTGGTCAACTCCGGCACCGAGGCGGTGCTCTCGGCGGTGCGGCTGGCCCGCGGCGCCACCGGCCGCCGGATCGTCGTCAAGTTCGCCGGGTGCTACCACGGCCACGTCGACGCGCTGCTGGCCTCGGCGGGCTCCGGCGTGGCCACCCTCGGCCTGCCCGACACCCCCGGCGTCACCACCGGCGCCGCCGCCGACACGATCGTGCTGCCCTACAACGACGTCGCCGCCGTCGAGGCCGTCTTCGCCGAGCACGGCCCCGACATCGCGGTCGTCGTCAGCGAGGCCGCCCCGGGCAACATGGGCGTCGTCCCGCCGCTGGACGGCTTCAACGCGCAGCTGCGCCGCATCACTGCCGAACACGGCGCGCTGCTGCTGCTCGACGAGGTCATGACCGGCTTCCGGGTGTCCCGCTCGGGCTGGTACGGCCTCGACCCCGTCGACGCCGACCTGTTCACCTTCGGCAAGGTCATGGGCGGCGGGCTGCCGGCCGCGGCCTTCGGCGGGCGCGCCGACCTCATGGAGCAGCTCGCGCCCAACGGCCCCGTCTACCAGGCCGGCACGCTGGCGGGGAACCCCGTCGCCGTCGCCGCCGGGCTCACCACGCTGCGGCACTGCACCGACGACGTCTACGCCCGCTGCGACCGGGTCGCGGTCACCCTGCGCGGCGCGACGAGCGCGGCGCTGTTCGCCGCCGGCGTGCCGCACCGCGTGCAGCAGGCCGGTTCGATGTTCTCGGTGTTCTTCGTGCCCGACGAGCGCCAGGTGCGCGACTACGACGACGCCCGCACCCAGGACACCGCGGCCCACCGCGCGTTCTTCCACGAGATGCTCGCCCGCGGCGTCTACCTGCCGCCGTCGGCGTTCGAGTCCTGGTTCGTCAACGCCGCGCTCGACGACGAGGCACTCGAGCGGGTGCTCGACGCGCTGCCCGCCGCCGCCCGCGCGGCCGCGGCCGCCGACCGCGCCGACGCGCCGTCCGACGCCGACGCCGAGGACGCCCAGGAGCTGCAGCCCTGATGGAGACCACCGTCGTCCACCTGCTGCGGCACGGTGAGGTGCACAACCCCGACGGGGTGCTCTACGGCCGGCTGCCGGGCTACCGGCTGTCCCCCGCTGGAGAGGCCATGGCGCAGCGGGCCGCCGAGTGGCTCACCGGCCGCGGCGTCACCCACCTGGTGTCCAGCCCGCTCGAGCGCGCCCGGCAGACCGCCGCGCCCGTCGCCGAGGCGCTGGACCTGCCCCTCGACGTCGACGAGCGGCTCATCGAGGCGGGCAACGCCTTCGAGGGCCTGCGGGTGGCCGGCGGCCGCGGGGTGTTCCGGTCGCCGGCGAACTGGTGGCGGCTGCGCAACCCGGTGCGGCCGTCGTGGGGCGAGCCCTACGTCGAGATCGCCGCGCGGATGCTGGCCGCCGTCGAGGCCGCCCGCGACGCCGCCCGCGGGTCGGCCGCCGTCTGCGTCAGCCACCAGCTGCCCATCTGGACGCTGCGGCTGCACCTGGAGGGCCGCCGCTACACCCACGACCCGCGCCGCCGGCAGTGCGGTCTGGCCAGCGTCACGTCGGTGACCTACGAGGGCGACAAGGTGGCGCGCATCGACTACGCCGAGCCCGCCGGTGCCACCGACCCCGACGCGGTCCCCGGCGCATGAGGCGCGCACTACCTGCCGCGCTCGCGGCCCTCGCCCTGCTCTCCGGCTGTGCCACCGGCGAGGGCCGGGCCGACGTCACCAACGGCGGCGAGTACCGCTTCGTCGCGGCCACCCCGGCCGGTGAGGTCATCCCGGCCGCCGAGCGGGCGGCGGCTCCCGACTTCGGCGGCACGCTGCTCGGCGGCGGCGAGTGGACCTCCGAGGAGCTCGCCGGGCAGGTCGCCGTCCTGAACTTCTGGGGCTCGTGGTGCCCGCCCTGCCGGGTGGAGACCCCGGAGTTCCAGGAGGTCTACACCGAGGTCCGCGACGAGGGCGTGGCCTTCCTCGGACTCAACGTCAAGGAGGCCGACGAGCAGTTCGCGCAGGCCTTCGTCGACAGCCAGGGCATCGAGTTCCCCTCGCTCTACGACCCCGCCGGCGAGGTCGCGCTCGCCTTCCGGGACTACCCCGCGACCGCGATCCCGTCCACGATCGTCCTGGACCGCGACGGCCGGGTGGCCGCCGTCTACACCGGGGCGGTCGCGCAGGACGACCTGCGCGCCGTGCTCGACGCGCTGCTCGGGGAGGGCTGAGGTGGGGCAGGAGTTCGCCGCGCTGGTCACCGACGGCCCGCTGCTGGTGGCCGCCGCGGTGGCCGCGCTGGTCGGGCTGGTCAGCTTCGCCTCGCCGTGCGTGCTCCCGCTGGTGCCCGGCTACCTGTCCTACGTCACCGGGCTGGTGGGCAGCGGCACCCGCGCCCCGTCCCCGGCGCCGGCCGGCGGGGGAGCGACGGCCACCGCCGTGCGCACCGACGAGCGCTCCCCGCGCGGGCGGATGGTGCTCGGCGCGCTGCTGTTCGTCCTCGGCTTCACCGCCGTCTTCGTGGCCGTGGGCACCGCGTTCGGCGGCCTGGGCCGGCTGCTGGTGCAGTACGACGACGTCATCACCCGCGTCATGGGCGTCGTCGTCGTCGTCGTCGGCCTGGCCTTCCTGGGGAGGCTGCCGTTCCTGCAGCGCACCGCGCGGCTGTCGGTGCGCCCCGCCGCGGGGCTGGCCGGCGCGCCGCTGCTCGGCGTCGTCTTCGGGCTCGGCTGGACGCCGTGCCTGGGCCCGACGCTGTCGGCGGTCTACTCGCTGGCCTACACCGAGGCGACCGCCGGCCGCGGCGCGCTGCTGTCGGTCGCGTACTGCCTGGGCCTGGGCGTGCCGTTCGTGCTGGTCGCCCTCGGCGCGCGGTGGGCGGTCGGGGCGACGGCGTTCCTGCGCCGGCACGCCCGCGCCGTCACCCGCGTCGGCGGCGCGGTGCTCGTGGTCGTCGGGCTGCTGCTGGTCACCGGCGCGTGGACGGAGATGATGGGCTGGCTGCGCTCCTGGCTGGCCGTCACCGGGCTGGGGGAGTCCGCACTGTGACCGAGCTCGCGAGGTCACACGGGTGCAGAGCACGACCGGGCACAGCTCCGACGAGCGCCAGCGAGGAGGCGCTGTGACCACGACCGCCCCGCCGCGGCCCGAGGCCGCGCCGACCCCGCCCGCGCGCCCCTCCGCCGCCCGCCGCCTGGGCGCCTTCGCGCTGCGCCAGTGGCGCCGGCTGACCGCCATGCGCACGGCGATCGTGCTGCTGTTCCTGCTCGCGCTCGCCGCCATCCCGGGCTCGCTGCTGCCGCAGCGGTCGCTGTCGCAGAGCGCGGTGGGGCAGTACTTCGCCGACCACCCCACCCTCGCGCCGGTGCTCGACCGGCTCTACCTCTTCGACGTCTTCAGCTCGCCGTGGTTCGCCGCGGTCTACCTGCTGCTGTTCGTCTCGCTCATCGGCTGCGTGCTGCCCCGCGCGCTCGAGCACGCCCGGGCGCTGCACACCCCGCCGCCCCCGGCCCCGCGCCGGCTGACCCGGCTGCCCGACTCCGCGCGGCTGCCGACGCCGCTGCCGCCGGCCGCCGCGCTCGACGCCGTCGAGGAGGAGCTGCGGGTACGCCGCTACCGCGTCGTGCGCCGCGAGCGCGAGGGCGGCGCCGAGCTGTCGGCCGAGAAGGGTCTGCTCAAGGAGACCGGCAACCTGGTGTTCCACCTGGCGCTGGTCGCCCTGCTGCTCGGACTGGCCGGCGGCAAGCTGTGGGGCTACGAGGGCAGCATCCTGGTGACCGAGGGGCAGCGGTTCTGCAACGCCTTCCAGCAGTACGACACCTACTCCGCCGGCGCGATGGTCGAGAGCGGTGACCTCTCCCCGCTGTGCGTCGGCCTGGAGGACTTCCGCGCCGAGTACGAGCAGGACCTCACCGCCGCGTCGTTCACCGCCGACGTCACCTACGGCGCCCCCGGCGAGGAGGGCCGGTCGACGACGATCGGCGTCAACGACCCGCTGCGCGTCGACGGCGACCGCGTCTACGTGACCGGCCACGGGTTCAGCCCGCGGTTCACCGTGACGCTGCCCGACGGCACCACCTTCGACGACGTCTCCGCGCCGTTCCTGCCCACCGAGCAGTCGACGATGGCCAGCGAGGGCGCGCTCAAGCTGCCCGACCTCGGCGCCGGCGCCGACGACCAGCTCGCGCTGCAGGGCTTCTTCGCGCCCACCGGCCTGGTGCAGGCCGGCGTCCTCACCTCGATCGACCCCCGCCCCCTGGCGCCGCAGGTCGCCGTCGTCGCCTTCCGCGGCTACCTCGGGCTGGACTCCGGGCTGCCGCAGTCGGTCTACTCCCTCGACGCCTCGCAGATCGAGCGGGGCCGGCTGGCCGAGGTCGGCCGGGCCAACCTGTCGGTCGGGGAGTCGATGACGCTGCCCGACGGCACGACGGTGGCCTTCACCGGCTACTCGGAGTTCGCCGCGGTGCAGGTCTCGCACGACCCCGGCCAGCTGTGGGTGCTCGGCGCCGCCGTCGCGGTGCTGGCCGGCCTGCTCGGCATGCTGCTGCTGCGCCGTGAGCGCGTCTTCGCCCGCGCCGCCGCCGATCCCGGCGGCGGTACCGTGCTGGACGTCGGTGCGCTCACGCGCGGCAGCGGCGACGGCGCGCCGCGGTTCGCGGCCCTCACCGACGACCTGCGGGCGGTCCTCGCCGCCCGTGCCCCGACCCGCACCCCGCCGTCCGACGGGGCCGCACCGCAGACCGGAGGCGCACCCGCGTGAGTGCCGACCAGCTGTCCGCCCTGTCGGACACCCTGTTCTCGACCAGCGTCGGTCTCTACTCGCTGGCCGTCGTCGCGTTCTGCGCGCAGCTGGCCTTCGGCCGCCGTCCGGTCCAGGAGCGCGAGCTCGTCGGCGCGGCCGGGACCGGCGCCCCCGCCGGCCCGTCCCGCCCCGACGCGCTGCCCGCCGACCCGCCGGCGGTGCGCCGCTGGGGCCGGGTGGCGGTGCTGCTCACGGCCGCCGGCGCGCTCACCCACGCCGGCGTCCTCGTCGCCCGCGGGCTGGCCACCGACCGGCTGCCCTGGGGCAACATGTACGAGTTCGCCACCGCCGTCGTGCTGGTCGCCGTCGTGGCCTACCTGGTGTTCGCGGTGCGCTCGCCGGGCCTGCGGCACCTGGGCCTGTTCGTGCTGGGCCCGGTGGTGCTCAGCATGGTCGCGATCGGGCTGTTCCTCTACGTCCAGAGCGGCCCGCTGGTGGCCGCCCTGCGCTCGAGCTGGCTGGCCGTGCACGTGTCCACGGCGATCCTCGGCTTCGGCATCTTCTTCGTCAGCGGCATCGCCAGCGTCCTGTACCTGGTCCGCTCGCGGTACGAGGAGCGGGGCGGCGGCGCCGACGGCGGGGTGCTCGGCCGGCTGCCGTCGGCGGCCACGCTGGACCGGGTCGCCCACCGCACGGCGGTCTTCGGCTTCCCGATCTGGACCTTCGCCGTCATCGCCGGCGCCATCTGGGCCGAGAGCGCCTGGGGCCGCTTCTGGGGCTGGGACCCCAAGGAGACGTGGGCGTTCATCGCCTGGGTCGTCTACGCCGCCTACCTGCACGCCCGCACCACGGCCGGCTGGCGCGGCCGCCCGGCGGCGTGGGTCAACGTGGTCGGCCTCGGCGTCATGGTGTTCAACCTGCTGTACGTGAACATGGTCTCCACCGGGCTGCACAGCTACGGCGGGGTCAACTGAATCGCGTCCCACCCGCCCCAGCACGCCACTCCCGTCCCTCGCGAGGGGGAGAGGTCCGCCGGACGCGCCGGTCGCGTGCTCCACTTGTCGCCATGACCGCTCGCACGGGGGGATCGCGCTCGGAGGTCCGCTGTGGGTAGGCACGCTGCGGCCGACGACGCCGGCACCGACCCCATCGTCGCTGCGGCGCTCGCCCGGCACGGGACGGCGCCCGGGACCCGGCACGCCTCCGCCACCGAGGGCGCCACCGACGGCGGCGCCGACGAGGGCACCGAGAGCGGCCTGGGCTGGCCCGGGGACACCACCACCGGCGGCGGGCTGGGCTGGCCCGGCTCGCTCGACGAGGCCCGCGAGACCGCCCGCATGGACGCCGTCCCGTCGGTGCCCGGAGCGCCCCGCGGCGCGGCCGCCGTGGGGATCACCGCCGGCGACGTCGCGCCCGGCGAGGACCCCGGGCAGCGGACCCGGCGCGGCTGGCGGCGGATGTTCGGCGGCACCGCCGCCTAGCACCCCCGCTCAGCACCCCCACAGCCGTGCACTTCCGCGGAAGTGCACGAAGGGGGCGGGCGGAGGCCGGGCACTTCCGCGGAGGTGCGCAGGAGAGCCGGGCACTTCCGCGGAAGTGCGCGGGGTCGTGCGCGGGACTAGGCGGGCGAGCCGTCGTCGCGGCGGACGCGGCGGCCGAGCTCGCGGAGGAACTCCGGGTCGTCGTCGGGGGCGACCGGGCGGGGAGCGCGCGAGGCGCGGGGACGGCGCTCGGGCCGCGGCCGGCGCAGCTCACCGCCGGCGGCGGCGGTCGCCCGCACGACGAGCAGGACCACGACCACGGCGATCACCAGCAGCACCACGAACGCCACGGCGCCCACCCCCCTCGACTCGGGCCTCTCCGCCACTGTACGACCGCTGGGATACTGCAGGGGTGGCGCGCGATGCGCCGCGCGGGGACCCCCGCCGAGTCTGGATGGAGCCCGTCATCGACGCCGTCGACCGCCAGCTGATCGACCTGCTGCGCGCCAACGGCCGGGCCAGCTACGCCGAGCTCGCCCGCCAGGTCGGCCTCTCGGCGCCGGCCGTGCACGAGCGGGTCGGCAAGCTCGAGGCGGCCGGCACCATCACCGGCTACCGCGCCGTCGTCGACCCGGCCGCCCTCGGGCTCGACGTCACCGCGCTCGTCGGCGTCATCGAGAGCGACTCGGTCGACGACACCGGCGTGGAGGCGGCGCTGCGGGCGATGCCCGAGGTCGAGGACTGCTGGCGCGTGGCCGGCAGCGAGGCCTTCGTGCTCAAGGTGCGGGTGACCGACATCCCGGCACTGGAGTCGGCCATCAACGCGTTGAACCGGATCGAGGGCGTCGCCCGGACCCGCACCACCGTGGTGCTGTCGACGAAGTGGGAGGGCCGTCATGGCTGAGCAGGAGCGCACCCCGGTCACGCCGGTGGGCCCGGACGGTCGGCCGGCGGTGCGGCCGAAGGTGCTGCCCTGGGTGCTCGTGCACACCATCGGCCGGCTGGCGGTCTTCGCGCTGCTGACCGTCGTCCTGTGGATGGTCGGCCTCGACTTCTGGTCGGGGATGCTCTTCGGCCTGGTCCTGTCGATGCCGGTGTCGTACTTCCTGCTGCGCCGCTCCCGCGAGCAGCTCAGCGTCGCCCTGGTCGCGCGGTCGGAGGAGAAGCGCCGCGCCAAGGAGCAGTTCCGCGCCCGGCTCTCGGGCGACGCCGCGGCCTGACCCCGTCCCGCGGTCAGGCCGCCGCGTGCACCAGCAGGGCCACGATGCGGCGGCCGGCCGGGCCCTCGACGACCACGTAGGTGGTCTCCACCCGGCCGATCGCACTGCCGTCGGCCCGCACCCGGGTGAAGGCGGCGCGGTGCAGCACGCACGTCCGGTTCACCACGGTCGTGACGGCAGAGAGCTCCTCGCTGCGGTCGTAGCCGGCCGCCCGCAGCGCCTCGACCTGCCGGCCCACGGCGGCCAGCACCCGCTCCTCGTCGGTCAGGACCACGCTCCCGGCGTCGCTGCTGAGCACCAGCGGCACGCCGTAGTGGGCCAGCAGCCGGGTGAGGTCGTCGGTGTCCCCGCGCCCCAGCGCGGCGAAGTCGGCCAGGTAGGCCGCGAACCACCTCCCGAACCCGGGCTCGTCCATGCCGGGAGTGTGGCCGCAGGGACGGTCAGCCCGACAGGGCGAGCCCGGCCGCCAGCAGCACACCGGTGGCCAGCGTGAGCAGCCCGGTGGCCTGCAGCGCGGCGATCAGCGCCGGCCCGCGGCCGCCGGAGAGCACCACCCGCGACGGCGGCAGCGCCAGCGGCGCGGCTGCCAGCCCGAGCAGCGTCCACGGCCGTCCCACCCCGATGGCGACGACGACGGCGAACGCGCCGGCCAGCAGCCCGACGTAGAGCAGCCGGGTGACCCGGTCGCCGAGCAGCACCGCCAGCGTCCGCTTGCCCACGACGGCGTCGCCGGCGACGTCGCGCAGGTTGTTGACCACCAGCAGCGCCACCGACAGCAGCCCGACCGGCACCGCCGCCGCGACGGCGAGCCCCTCGACCCGGCCGGTCTGCGCGAACGTCGTCCCGGCGACGGCGACCAGGCCGAAGAACACGAAGACGAACACCTCGCCCAGCGCCCGGTAGCCGTAGGGCAGCGGCCCGCCCGTGTAGGTCCACGCCGCGGCGATGCACACCGCCCCGACGGCGACCAGCCACCAGCTCGACAGCGCCGCCAGCGCCAGCCCCGCCACGCCCGCGACGGCGAAGGCGAGCAGCGCGGCGACGAGCACCTGCCGGGCCGGTGCGGCGCCCGAGCCGACCAGCCGCATCGGCCCCACCCGGTCGGCGTCGGTGCCGCGCCGGCCGTCGGAGTAGTCGTTGGCGTAGTTGACGGCCACCTGCAGGGCGAGCGCGACCAGCAGCGCCAGCAGCGCGGGGACCGGCCGGAACCCGTCGAGCGCGGCGGCCGCGCCGGTGCCCACGAGCACCGGTGCGAGAGCGGCGGGCAGCGTGCGGGGCCGGGCGCCGGCCACCCACTGCGCGGCGGTGGCCACTAGCGGTCCCCGCCGCCGAGCCGGGCCGCGACGCGGCGGCGGTCGGGCTTGCCGGTGTGCAGCGTGGGCACGGCGTCGACCAGGTGCAGCTCGCGCGGGGCGGCAGGGCCGCCCAGCCGCTCGGTGACCCACGGCCGGAGTGCGGCGAGGTCGGGCGCGGCGCCGGGCGCGGGCACGACGGCGGCCACCACCCGCTGCCCCCACTCCTCGTCCGGCCGACCGAAGACGACGGCGTCGGCGACGTCGGGGTGCTCGCGCAGCGCGCCCTCGACCGCCTGTGGCGCGACGTTGACCCCGCCGGTGACCACGACGTCGTCGAGCCGGCCGGTGACGGTCAGCCGCCCGTCCGGCCCGGTCGTGCCGGCGTCGCGGGTGCGGAACTTCCCGCCGGTGAAGGCCGCCGCCGTCGCCTCCGGGTCGCGGCGGTAGCCGAGTGCCAGCACGGGGCCGGCGATCGCGATCCCGTCGTCGTCGACGCGGACCCGGACGCCGTCGAGGGGGAGGCCGTCGTACACGCAGCCGCCGGAGGTCTCGGTCATGCCGTAGGTGGTGACCACGGCGACCCCGGCCGCCCGGGCGCGGGCGAGCAGGTCCGGGTCGGTGGCCGCGCCGCCGACGAGGACGGCGTCGAAGGCGCGCAGCGCCCCGGGTTCCGCGTCCAGGTACCGGCGCAGCTGGGTGGGGACCAGCGCGGTGCAGCGGCGGCCGCCGGGCATGCGGGCGACCGCGTCGGCCAGGGGCTCGCCCGGGGCGAGGACGACCGGGACGGTGCCGCCGACCACCGAGCGGACCAGCACCTGCAGCCCGGCGACCGCCGAGACCGGCAGCGCCAGCAGCCAGGTGCCGGGCCCGCCGAGACGGTCGAGGGTCGCGGTCGCCGAGGCCGTCAGCGCGGCGGCCGGCAGCAGCACGCCCCGGCCGCCGCCGGTGGACCCGGACGTGACGACGACGACGTCGGCGCCGTCCTCCAGGGGCTCGTCCGGCGCGAGGACCGCGCGGGCGGCCGTCGCGGCCGGGCCGGCCGGCAGGACGGCGAGCGGTGCGCCGCCGCCCAGGGCCGCGCGGACGGCGGGCAGCACGGTGCCGAGGGCGGCGTCGGGGGAGTCCGGCGCGGGGAGGACGGTCAGCTGCCGGGGCACGTCGAACGAGCCTACGTCGCGCCCGATCTACCCTGGCGGACGTGATCACCTCCGCTCTCCCGCCGGGGATCGCGGAGGCCGCGGTGTGGTCGGTGCCGATGCGCACGCGCTTCCGCGGCATCGACGTCCGCGACGGCGTCCTCGTGCGCGGCCCGGCCGGCTGGGGGGAGTTCTCCCCGTTCTGGGACTACGGCGTGCCCGAGAGCCGCCGGTGGTGGGCCGCCGCGGCCGAGGCGGCGCTGACCGGCTGGCCGGCGCCGGTGCGCGACGCCGTGCCGGTCAACGTCACCGTGCCCGCGGTGGACGCCGACCGCGCGCACGCGCTGGTGTCCGCGTCGGGCTGCCGGACGGCGAAGGTCAAGGTGGCCGAGCCCGGGCAGACCCCGGCCGACGACCTCGCCCGGGTCGAGGCCGTCCGCGACGCGCTCGGCCCCGGCGGCGCCGTCCGCGTCGACGCCAACGCCGCCTGGGACGTCGACACCGCGGTGGCCCGCATCCGGCAGCTGGACCGGGTGGGCCTGGAGTACGTCGAGCAGCCCTGCGCGACCGCCGAGGAGCTGGCCGCGCTGCGCCGGCGCACCGACGTCCGGATCGCCGGCGACGAGGTCCTCCGCCGCGCCGACGACCCGCTGGCGGTCGACCTGCGCGAGGCCTGCGACGTCGTCGTCCTCAAGGTGCAGCCGCTGGGCGGGGTGCGGGCGGCGCTGCGCGTCGCCGAGGCGCACGGCCTGCCCTGCGTCGTCTCCTCGGCGCTGGAGTCCTCGGTGGGCCTCGCCGCGGGCGTCGCGCTGGCCGCCGCCCTGCCCGAGCTGCCCTTCGCCTGCGGCCTGGCCACAGGGACCCTCCTCGACGGCGACGTGACGAGCCGGCCGCTGCTGCCCGTCGACGGCGCCCTGCCGGTGCGCCCGGTGACCCCCGACCGGCTGGCCGACGTGGCGGCGCCCCCCGGGGTGACCGGGCGGTGGGCCGACCGGCTGGCCGCGGTGCTGGCCGCGTGAACCCCTCCACCGCGCTGGCCCGCGTGCTGGTCGACGAGCTCGTCCGCGGCGGGGTCCGCGACGCCGTGGTCGCGCCGGGATCGCGCTCGGCGCCGGTCGCGCTGGCGCTCGTCGCGGCCGAGCGGGCCGGCGTCCTGCGGCTGCACGTGCGCATAGACGAGCGGACGGCGTCCTTCCTCGCCCTCGGCCTCGCCCGCGCCTCCGGCCGCCCGGTGCCGGTGCTCACCACCTCCGGGACGGCGACCGCGCACCTGCACGCCGCGGTGCTCGAGGCCGACGTCAGCGGCGTCCCGCTGCTCGCGCTCACCGCCGACCGGCCGCCGGAGCTGCGGTCCACCGGCGCCAACCAGACGATCGAGCAGCCCGGCCTCTACGGCGGCGCGGTGCGCTGGGCCGCCGACGTCGGCGTGCCCGAGGCCGGCCGCGAGGCAGCGCAGAACCGGTACTGGCGCTCGGTGGTGTCCCGGTCGCTGCTCGCGGCCACCGGCGCGCTGTCCGGCGACCCCGGCCCGGTCCAGCTGAACCTGCCCTTCCGCGACCCTCTGCTGCCCGAGGAGGAGCCCGGCCCGCTCGAGGGCCCGTGGGCCGGGCGCGACGCCGGCGCCCCGTGGACGGCCGGTGTCCCCGCGCCGGCCGCGTCCGGCCCGGTCGGGGACGGCCCGCGCACGCTCGTGGTCGCCGGGGACGGGCCCGGTGCCGTCGGCCGCGCCTGGGCGGCCGGCGCCGCCGCGGCGGGCTGGCCGGTGGTCGCCGAGCCCAGCGGCGGGGCGTGGACCGGCGACGCCGTCCGCGGCGGGGCGCTGCTGCTCGGCGTGCCCGCCTGGCTCGACGCCCACCGCCCCGACCGGGTCGTGGTGGTCGGCCGGCCCACGCTGTCGCGGCCGGTGTCGGCGCTGCTGGCCGACCCGCGGGTGCGGGTGGAGACGGTGACGGCGACCCCGCGCTGGCCCGACGCCGGCCGGTCGAGCGCGCTGGTCACCCGCGCCGCCCCGCCCGCGGGGCCGCCGTCGGACCCCGGTTGGGCCGCCGCCTGGGCCGGTGCCGGCGCACGGGTCGGGTCGGCCGTCGACGCGCTGCTGGACGCCGCGCCGGCCCCCACCGCCGCCCGGCTGGCCCGCGACGTCGTCGCCGCGCTGCCGGCCGGGGCGCTGCTGGTGCTGGGCTCCTCGACGCCGGTGCGCGACGTCGACCGGCTCGCCGTCCCGCGCGGCGATGTCACCGTGCTGGCCAACCGGGGCGTGGCCGGCATCGACGGCACGATCTCCACCGCGGTCGGGGCGGCGCTGGCCCACGGCGGCCCCGCGGTGGCGCTCCTGGGCGACCTGACGTTCCTGCACGACCTGCAGGGGCTGCTGACCGGCGAGGGCGAGGCGCGCCCGGACCTGACCGTCGTCGTGCCGGACAACGACGGCGGCGGGATCTTCGCCCAGCTCGAGCCCGGCCGGCCCGCGTACGCGCGCGACTACCGGCGGGTGTTCGGCACACCCCACGGGCGCGACCTCGTGGCGGTCGCGCAGGCGCTGGGGTGGGCCGCCACGCGGGTCGCCTCGCCGGGCGAGCTGCCGGACGCGCTGGCGCGGGGCGGGCCGCGGGTGGTCGCCATCGGCACCGACCAGCGGGCGGAGGCCGACCTCGCCGTCGCCCTCCGCGAGGCCGCGGCCGGCGCTCTCGGCTGAGCCCTGGGACCGGCGTCCCGCCCGCGTCCGGTGTGTGGTCCTGCTCGCACTCCCCGCCCGGCGCGACCCGGCGGCGTTCCGCGGCATCCCCCCGCTGACCTGGCCCTCCGGGGCGCGCCGGGGGCCGGCGGGGCGCCCCAGATACCCCGCGCGTCCCACCGCTAACGGAATGTGACCGGCGACACAACGACAGTTGCCATGACGATATGTAACGTTTTGGCTGCGCTCGGCCAATCGGAGCGCGGCGCCGGTCCGCCAAACCCTGCCCACCGGTCGCCCACACCAACACCCAGGGCAGGGGTGGGGGAACCACTTCCGGCGCGCGACGGCCTACGGGGGCCTGTCCTCGCGCGCCTCGGGGTGAAGCCGCGACAACGCGGCCGGGCACCGATCGCCCGAACCCGACAGCTCACCTCGCCGGCGGTGATCGGGAGATCATCACCATGCCCAAGCACCGCGCACCCCGCTACGTCCGCACCAAGAAGGTCATCGCCCGGGCCCCTGTCGTCGCCGGCGCCACCGCCGTCGGCCTCGGCGTCCTGAGCGCGCCCGCCTCCGCCCACGAGTCCCCGGGGACGCACGACTGGTCCGGCGTGGCCGAGTGCGAGTCCAGTGGCAACTGGAGCATCAACACCGGCAACGGCTACTACGGCGGCCTGCAGTTCAGCCAGTCCACCTGGGCCGGCTTCGGCGGCACCGGGCTCGCCGCCCGTGCCGACCTCGCCACCCCCGCCCAGCAGGTCGAGATCGCCGAGCGCGTCCTGGCCGGCCAGGGCATCGGCGCCTGGCCGCACTGCGGCGCGTTCCTGGCCGACGGCACCACCGCCGCCGCCGCCGCGGCGCCCGCCCCGGCCGCCGAGGCCGCCGAGGTCCCCGCCGCGGCTCCCGCCGAGCAGCCCGCGGCCGCCCCGGCCGACGACGCCACCGAGGACTACACGGTCCGCTGGGGCGACACGGTCAAGAAGATCGCCGACGCCCACCAGCAGAGCTGGCGCGAGCTGTACCAGCGCAACGTCGACGTCATCGGCGGCGACCCCAACCGGATCTACCCGGGCCAGGTGCTCGCCGTCAGCGGTGCGGCCCCGGCCGCCGAGGCCCCCGCGGCCGCCGCTCCGGCCCCGGCCGTCACCGCCGGCGAGTCCGCCCCCGCCGCCGAGGTCGCGCCGATCGCCGCGGCCGCGCCGCAGGTCGCGAACGCGATCGCCACGATCACCAACACCGCCGGTGCGGTGAAGCCGGTCGCCCAGGCCGCCGCCGACGTCGTCGTCAGCAACGTGCCGGGCGCCGCCGACATCACCATCGGCGGCACGCGAGCCAGCGCCGTCGACCCGAACGGGCACCCCTCGGGCCTGGCGCTGGACTACATGGTCGTGTCCGACGCCGCCCTCGGCGACGCGATCGCCCAGTACCACATCGACCACTGGGACGAGCTCGGCGTGGAGTACGTCATCTGGCAGCAGCGGATCCTGACCTCGCCCGACGGCGCGTGGAAGGCGATGGAGGACCGCGGCAGCGTGACCGCCAACCACTTCGACCACGTGCACGTGAACTACGCGGGCTGACCTCCCGCCACCCCGACGAGGGCCCCGGCCGCTGCCCAGCGGCCGGGGCCCTCGTCGTCCCGGTCAGCGGCCGAGGGTCGCCCAGTACGTCAGGTACGACCGGTGCAGCCAGCCGTCGACCCAGGCGCGGTCGGGCCGGGCGGGCACCGCGGGGCTGTCGCGCAGCGCGACCAGCCGCGCCTCGGCGTCGTCGACCGCGGCGACCACCTCGGCCAGCGGCACCTCGCCCCGCCGGACCCGGCGCAGGTACGCGCGGTCGGGCTCGGGAACCGGCAGCGTGATCCGGCCGGTGCTCAGCAGCTCCACGCCCTGCACGCCCAGCCGCAGGGCGTGCATCGCGTACTTCACGTCGAAGCCGTGCTGGGCCACGAGCTCGGGCCGGTCGGGATGCGCGCCGGCCTGGCCGGTCATCGCCGCCCGCTGGCCCCGCAGGTAGCCGAGGAACCGGTCGGCGGCCACGCGCGAGACGAACCGGTCGGCGTGCGCCACCAGCTCCGCGCCCGCGGCGTCGCGGACCACGACCTCCTCGTCGGGGACGAACAGCAGCAGCAGGACCGTCGGGTTGCCGTTCAGGGCCAGCCGGGCCCACTTGCGGGCCGAGTACACGACGACGTCGACGTCGCCGGCGCCCGACCGGTTGGCCAGCCCGCCAGGGCGGTCCCACGCGGTGTGCCGGTGGTACTGCTCGAAGGGCACGGTCTCGGCGGTCGACAGGCCGGCCGGCACGCGGGCGGTGCCGGTGACGTACTCCGGCGGCTCCAGGCAGATGCCCATCTCGTCACGGTCGTCCTGGCCGGCCACCGACGTGCCGTGCACGCCCGATCCCACCTGGGCCCGCAGCAGGGTGCCGCGTTCGGCGACGGCGCGGGCCTCGGCGGAGGCGTGCGGGTGGTCGTAGGGCGGCGGGAGCGAGCGGTCGCCGGGGACCAGGGGGACGGCGGGCACCGGCACACCCAACCAGCCCGGAGCCGGCCCGCCGACCGGTTTCACCCGGGTCGTCGCCACACCAGCGCGTAGCGCCAGAACACCGACCGGCGCACCCGGACACCGGGCAGGACCGCCGCCGCACGCCGCCGGACCTCCCGCACGGTCAGCCCGGGGTCACGCACCGGCATGCCCGGGGTCGCCGGGTCCCGCCGACCCCGGAACAGCCGGCCCAGCCCCACCCCGCGGTCCAGCACGGCGGCGAGCACCTCGACCGGGAGCTCGCGCGGCAGGTCGGGACGGGGAGGGCCACGGCGGCCAGCACGCCACCGGGCCGCACCGCCGCCGACAGCACCTGCAGCGCCGGCTCCCACCAGCCGGACGTTGGCCGGCACCCGGGCGCGGGCTCCCAGGACGGGACCGCCCGCATCAGTCCTCCAGCGCGGCCTGGAAGGCGGCGAACTTCGACTGCGTCTCGGCCAGCTCGGCCGCGGGGTCGGAGCCGGCCACGATGCCGCACCCGGCGAACAGCCGGGCGGTGCACGGGTCGTCCTCGCCGAGCTGCGCGCACCGCAGCGCCAGGCCGAACTCGCCGTCGCCGCGGGCGTCGAGCCAGCCGACCGGCCCCGCGTAGCGGCCGCGGTCCACGCCCTCCAGCTCGGCGATCACCGCGGTGGCCACGTCGGGCGGCGTGCCACCCACCGCGGCGGTCGGGTGCACGGCGTCGACCAGCTCGAGCAGCCCGGCGCGGCCGCCCGGTCCCGAGCGGCGCTGGGTGCCGGTGACGTCGGTGGCCAGGTGCCGCACGTTGGGGAGGGTCAGCAGCGCCGGCCCCTCGGGCACCGACAGGGCGGTGCAGTAGGGGTCGAGCGCCCGCACCAGCGAGTCGACGGCGAGGACGTGCTCGGCGCGGTCCTTCTCGCTCGCCAGCAGCGCCGCCGCGAGCCGCTCGTCGTCGGCACCCGCGCCGCGGGGGGCGGTGCCGGCCAGCACCCGTGCCGACAGCCGCCGGCCGGTGCGGCGCAGCAGCAGCTCCGGGGTGGCGCCCAGCAGTCCGTCGACGGCGAAGGTCCAGCAGTCGGGGAAGCGGGCGGCCAGCCGGTCGAGCAGCCGGCGCGGGTCGAGCGGCACGTCGGCGGTGACCAGCAGGTCGCGCGCGAGGACGACCTTGGCCAGGTCGCCGTCGCCGATCCGCCGGACCGCCGCGGCCACCGCGCCGCACCAGGACGCGGGGTCCATGGCGCCGTCGGCGTAGCGCAGCCTGGTGGGGGCGGGCGGCAGCGCGGTGGGGTCGCCGGCGAGCACGTCACGGGGGTCGACGTCGCCGGCGGTGGTCAGCCAGGCGGTGCCGCCCCGCCGGCCGACGACGACCTCCGGGACGACGAACACCGACGTGCCCGCGGCGGGGTCGAACGCGACGCTGGCGAACACCACCGGCCCCGAGCCCGGGACGCCCACCGCGTCGTCGACGGGGAGGGCGGCGCTGCGGTCGGCCCACCAGGCGGCGGCCTCGGCCAGTGCCCCGGGACCGCTGACCTCCAGCCGGTCGGCCTCGCCCCAGCCGACCAGTCCCTCGCCGCGGCGCACCCACGACAGGGCGCCGTCGCGGGGCAGCAGGCGCAGCAGGTCGGGGGAGTCGGGCAGCGCCACGGTGACGACCGCGGGCGCGGCGGCGTCCGGGGAGGTCACCGCCGCGGCTGTCACGCTCCCCAGCGTAGGCAGCCCGGTAGCGTCGGCGCCGTGGCGGACCGGCGAGACAGCGCACACCCCGCCGGGCACCGGGCCGGACTGGACAAGCAGCCGCACGAGGTCGCGGCCATGTTCGACGGCGTCGCGCGCCGGTACGACCTCACCAACACCGTGCTCTCCGGCGGGCGGGACGCCGCCTGGCGGCGCGCCACCCGCGAGGCGCTGGGCGCCCGGCCGGGCGACGTCGTCCTCGACGTCGCGGCGGGCACCGCGGTGTCCACCGTCGAGCTGGCCGCCGGCGGCGTGCACGCGATCGCCTGCGACTTCTCCCAGGGCATGCTCCGCGCCGGCTCGGCGCGGCCGGTGCCGAAGATCGCCGGCGACGCGATGGCGCTGCCGCTGGCCGACGCGAGCGTCGACGGGCTGGTGATCTCCTTCGGGCTGCGCAACGTGGCCGATCCCGACGCCGCGCTGCGCGAGTTCGCCCGGGTGGTGCGGCCGGGGGGCAGACTCGTCGTCTGCGAGTTCTCCAGCCCCACCTGGCGGCCGTTCCGCACCGTCTACACCGAGTACCTGATGCGCGCGCTGCCCCGGATCGCGCGCGCGGTGAGCAGCAACCCCGACGCCTACGTCTACCTCGCCGAGTCGATCCGCGCCTGGCCCGACCAGCCGGCCCTGGCCGCGCGGATCCAGGCCGCCGGGTGGGCCGACGTCGAGTGGCGGGACCTGACCGGCGGCATCGTCGCCCTGCACCGCGCCCGGCGCCCGGAGCACGCCCCGACGGCGGTAGCGTGACCCATGACGACACCGACGCCGATGCCCGAGCCGCCCGGCCCCTCGCCGTCGCCGGTCGACCCGATCTCCCCGCCGTCGCCGGCCCCGCTGCCGCAGCCGAGCCCGACCGACCCGACCGCGCCGCCGCCGACCGGCCCGCAGCCGGTCTGACCCGGTCCGCGCGGTGGACGGGCCGCCGTTCACCGACCGGCGCGACGCCGGCCGGCAGCTCGCCGCGCGCCTGACCGACCCCGCCCGCGACCCCGCCGTGCCGCTCGGCCCGGACACGCTGGTCCTGGGCCTGCCCCGCGGGGGCGTGCTCGTCGCCGCCGAGGTCGCCGCCGTGCTGGGTGCGGAGCTCGACGTCGTCGCCGTCCGCAAGCTCGGGGTGCCCGGCCGCCCGGAGCTGGCCATGGGCGCGGTCGCCGCGGTGGGGGAGGCGGTGCAGAGCGTCGGCGTCGAGGCGGTCCTCGCCCGGGTCGACGTCGACGGCGACGCCGCCGCCGAGGTCCGCCGCGCCGAGCTCGCCGAGCTGCGGCGCCGCCGGGAGGCCTACCGCGCCGACCGCCCGCCCCCGGCCCTCGCCGGCCGCACCGTGGTCCTCGTCGACGACGGCCTGGCCACCGGCGCCACGATGCGCGCGGCGCTGGCCGCCGTCCGCAGCGCCGGGCCGGCGGCCGTCGTCGTCGCCGTGCCCGTCGGCCCGCCCGCGCTGTGCGCCGAGCTGGCGGTCGGCGCCGGTGCCGACGAGGTCGTCTGCCTGGTCACGCCGCAGCCGTTCGGCGCGGTGGGCCGCTGGTACGCCGACTTCGGCCAGACCACCGACGAGGAGGTGCGGGCGGCCCTGGGTGCGGCATAGGAAGCGATGCGCACGTTCCCCGGCTCCGGACGTGCGGATAGCTTCCTGTGCCTGGGGGTCGCCGCCGACCACCGCCGAGCACCGAGGGGGCCAGCGCGTGACGAGTCCGACCGCCGGGGGCAGCGCCGACGTCGTCGTGGTGGGTGCCGGGCCCGCGGGGTCGGCCGCCGCCTGGACGCTGGCCACCGCCGGGCTCGACGTCGTCGTGCTGGAGAAGGCCCGCTTCCCGCGGGAGAAGGTGTGCGGCGACGGCCTCACGCCGCGCGCGGTCAAGGCGCTCGACGAGATGGGCGTGGACACCTCCCCGGCGGGCGGCTGGGTCCGGCACCGGGGGCTGCGGGTGTTCGGCGGCGGCCAGGTGGTCGAGGTCGACTGGCCGCAGCTGTCCTCCTGGCCCGACTTCGGCCTCATCCGGGCGCGGCGGGACCTCGACCCGATGCTCGCCGAGCACGCCGTCACCGCCGGCGCACGCCTCGAGCAGGAGGTCACCGTCACCGACCCGCTGCTCGACGACGCCGGCCGCGTCGCGGGCGTGCACGCCCAGGCCGGCCCGGGCCGCGAGCCGGTCACCTGGCGGGCGCCGCTGGTCGTCTCCGCCGAGGGCCTGTCCGGCCGGCTGGCCAAGGCGATCGGGCTGACCCGCCGCGAGGACCGCCCGCTCGGCGTCGCGGTGCGCCGCTACGTCGAGACCCCGCGCGGTGAGGACCCCTACCTCGACATCTCCTTCGACCTGTCCGCCGAGGGCCCCACCGCCGACTCGATGCCCGGCTACGGGTGGTCCTTCGGCATGGGCGACGGCACCGCCAACGTCGGGTTCGGCCTGCTCGACACCCGCCGCGGCGGGGAGACCGACCCCCGCACCGTGCTGCGCCGCTGGCTGGCCACGCTGCCGCCGGAGTGGCAGCTGGGGGAGGAGCACGCGGTCACCCCGCTGCGCGGCGCCGGCCTGCCGATGGCGCTCAACCGCGGACCGGCCTACACCCGCGGGCTGCTGCTGGCCGGCGACACCGCCGGGGTGGTCAACCCGTTCAACGGGGAGGGCATCAGCTACGCGCTGGAGACCGGCCGGATGGCCGCCGAGACCGCCGTCGAGGCGCTGGCCGCCCCCGAGGGCCCGGCCCGCGAGGCGGTGCTGCGCCGCTACCCCCGCCGGCTGCAGGAGGCCTACGGCCGCCACCACCGCCTCGGCACGGCCTTCCTCGCACTGCTCGACCGTCCGGGCCTGGTCCGCTTCGCCACCGCGCACGGGCTCAAGCGCCCGGCGATGGTGAACGCGGCGCTGCGGCTCATGGGCAACCTCTCCGACGGCCGCGACGGCGACCGCTTCGACCGCGCGATCGCGGTGCTCACCCGCCTGACCCCCGCCGTCTGACCCGCGCGGCGGGCCGGTCCGTGACCGGACCGTGACCGCCGGAAGTGAACTCACTCACCCCCCGTGCTTCCGATCCCGAGTTCGGCGGCATAGGCTCGTGGCACCGCGTTTGTGAACTTTTTCACAAGCGCACGAGCACGTGAGGGGAGGCGCCGGTGCTCTCGACCTACGTCCCGATCGTGGGCCTGTTCGCGCTGGCTGCGGCCTTCGCGCTGTTCTCGGTGGCGGTCGCGCCGTTCGTCGGCCCGCGCCGCTACAACCGGGCCAAGCTCGAGGCCTACGAGTGCGGCATCGAGCCGGTCGACCAGCCGCTGCACGGTGGCCGGTTCCCGGTGAAGTACTACCTGACGGCGATGCTCTTCATCGTCTTCGACATCGAGATCGTCTTCCTCTACCCGTGGGCCGTCGCCAACGACGCGCTCGGCGTCTTCGGCCTGGTCGAGATGGTCGTGTTCATCGGCACCGTCTTCCTCGCCTACGCCTACGTCTGGCGGCGCGGCGGTCTCGAGTGGGACTGACGAGCACCACCCCCACGCAGACGACGCAGACGCCCACGGGAACGACGCAGACGGCAGGGAGCTGAGATGGGTCTCGAGGAGAAGCTGCCCAGCGGCTTCCTGCTGACCTCGGTCGAGAAGCTGGTCAACTGGACGCGGAAGTCCTCGCTGTGGCCGGCCACCTTCGGCCTGGCCTGCTGCGCCATCGAGATGATGGCCACCGGCGCCGGCCGCTACGACCTCGCGCGCTTCGGCATGGAGGTCTTCCGCGCGTCCCCGCGCCAGGCCGACCTGATGATCGTCGCCGGGCGGGTGAGCCAGAAGATGGCGCCGGTCCTGCGGCAGATCTACGACCAGATGCCCGAGCCGCGGTGGGTGCTCGCCATGGGGGTGTGCGCCAGCTCCGGCGGCATGTTCAACAACTACGCGGTGGTGCAGGGCGTCGACCACGTCGTCCCCGTGGACATGTACCTGCCCGGCTGCCCGCCGCGGCCGGAGATGCTGATGGACGCCATCCTCAAGCTCCACCACAAGATCCAGCACGAGCCGCTCGGGGAGCGGCGTGCCCGCCAGCTCGAGCGCGACCGCGCCGAGGGCCGCGCCCGCGACCTGCTGGTCGAGATGCCCTCCACCGTGCGGGTGGACAAGGAGGCGCGGCGCGCCTACGAGGAGGCGGCGGCCGCCGGCCGCACCGGCCAGTTCCTCATCGAGCGCCGCGGCGGGCACGTGATCGAGCCGGAGAAGACCCGGTGACCGGCCCCGGTGACCGCTCCGGCCGCGACGAGGCGGCCGAGGGCGCGTACGCGGCGAGCGGCGGCTTCCGCAAGGGCGCGTTCGGCGTCTCCGGCAGCGGCGACACCTCCGGCTTCGGGGGCCTGGTGCGGGTCGAGCCGGGCGGCGCGGTGGCGCTGCACTCCACCGAGCGGCCCTACGGCGGCTGGTTCGACGAGGTGACCGACGCGCTCAGCGAGGCGGTCGGCGAGGCCACCTACGCGGCCGCGGTGCGGCGGGTGCTGGTCGACCGCGGCGAGATCACCTACTTCGTCGCCCGCGAGCACCTGCTCACCCTCGTGCGGGCGCTGCGCGACGACGACGCGCTGCGCTTCGAGCTGTGCAGCAGCGTCTCCGGCGTCGACTACCTCGACAGCGGCGGCCCGGCCGCCGGTCCCGGCCGGCCGCGGCTGCACGTCGTCTACCACCTGACCTCGATGACCTTCCGGCGGCGGATCCGCCTGGAGGTCGCCGTGACGGCCGAGGACCCGCACGTGCCGTCGGTGACGTCGGTGTACCCGACGGCGGACTGGCACGAGCGGGAGACCTACGACATGTTCGGCGTCGTCTTCGACGGGCACCCGGCGCTGACCCGGATCCTCATGCCCGACGACTGGGACGGCCACCCCCAGCGCAAGGACTACCCGCTCGGCGGCGTGCCCGTGGAGTACCACGGCGCCACGATCCCGCCGCCCGACACCCGACGGGCCTACCGATGAGCACCACGTACGACCCCTACGCGGGGTCCCGCCAGACCACCGAGGGCCGCGTCTACACCGTCACCGGTGGCGACTGGGACCAGACGCTCGGCGTCGACCTCTCCGGCGAGGAGCGGCTCGTCGTCAACATGGGGCCCCAGCACCCCTCGACGCACGGCGTCCTCCGCCTGGTCCTCGACCTGGAGGGCGAGACGGTGACCAAGGCGCGGGTGGTCATCGGCTACCTGCACACCGGCATCGAGAAGAACGTCGAGTACCGCAACTGGGTGCAGGGCACGACGTTCGTGACGCGGATGGACTACCTGTCCCCGCTGTACAACGAGGCCGGCTACTGCATGGCCGTCGAGAAGCTGCTCGGCATCGAGGTGCCGCAGCGGGCGCAGACCATCCGCGTGCTGGTCATGGAGATCAACCGGATCGCCTCCCACCTGGTGGGCCTGGCCACCGGCGGGATGGAGCTCGGCGCGCTCACCGGCATGACCAACGGCTTCCGCGAGCGCGAACTGTGCCTGGACCTGCTCGAGGAGATCACCGGGCTGCGGATGAACCACGCCTACATCCGCCCCGGCGGGGTGGCGCAGGACCTGCCGCCCGGCGTCGAGGGGTCGATCCGCGAGTGGCTCGCCGTCATGCCCGAGCGGCTGGCCGGCTACCACAAGCTGCTCACCGGCCAGCCGATCTGGCAGCGGCGGCTCAAGGACGTCGGCTACCTCGACGTGACCGGCTGCGTGGCCCTCGGCATCACCGGCCCCGTGCTGCGCGCCGCCGGCCTGCCGTGGGACCTGCGCAAGGTCGAGCCCTACCTCGGCTACGAGACCTACGACTTCGAGGTGCCCACCGCCGACACCTCCGACGCCTGGGGCCGCTACCTGGTCCGCATGGCCGAGATGTTCGAGTCGCTCAAGCTCGTCGAGCAGGCGCTCGACCGGCTCGAGCCCGGCCCGGTCATGGTCGAGGACCGCAAGATCGCCTGGCCGGCGCAGCTGTCGCTCGGCGCCGACGGGATGGGCAACTCCCTCGAGCACGTCCGGCACATCATGGGGACCTCGATGGAGGCCCTGATCCACCACTTCAAGCTGGTCACCGAGGGCTTCCGGGTGCCGGCCGGGCAGGTGTACGTGCCGGTCGAGTCACCCCGCGGGGAGCTCGGCTACCACGTGGTCAGCGACGGCAGCACCCGGCCGTGGCGCGTCCACGTGCGCGACCCCAGCTTCGTCAACCTGCAGGCCACGGCGGCCATGAGCGAGGGCGGCATGATCGCCGACGTCATCGCCGCCATCGCCTCGATCGACCCGGTGATGGGGGGTGTCGACCGGTGAGCTCGCTGCCCGGATCGGCCGAGGGCTCGGCGACGACGGGGCTGGTCGACAGCCCCGTCGAGCCGGCGCCGGCCGACCTGCCGCCGCTGCCCGAGCAGGCCCGGCTCGAGGCGCGGGAGATCATGTCCCGCTACCCGCAGCCGCGCTCGGCGCTGCTGCCGATGCTGCACCTGGTGCAGAGCTACCAGGGGTACGTCAGCCCCGAGGGCATCGCGCTGTGCGCCGAGGAGCTCGGGCTGACCCGCGCGGAGGTCGGCGCGGTCGCGACCTTCTACACGATGTACAAGCGCCGCCCGGCCGGCCGGCACCTGGTCAGCGTCTGCACCAACACGCTGTGCGCCGTCCTCGGCGGGCAGCGGATCATGGACGCGCTCTCCGCCGACCTCGGCGTCCACCACGACGAGACGGCCGCCGACGGCTCGGTCACCCTCGAGCACGCCGAGTGCCTGGCCGCCTGCGACTACGCGCCGGTGGTCACCGTCGACTACGAGTTCTACGACCAGCAGGACGTCGAGAGCGCCCGCGCGCTGGTCGCCGCGCTGCGCCGGGGCGAGAAGCCGCACCCCACCCGCGGCGCCCCGCTCACCGACTTCCGCGGCGTCTCCCGGCAGCTCGCGGGCCTGTCCCAGCACGCCGACGCCGGGGCCGCGCGCGCCGCCGTCGACGCCGACGGGCAGTGGGGCCCGACGCTGGCCGGGGTCCGGCTGGCCGCCGAGCGCGGCGAGGCCGCCCCGCCGATGGACGGCCCCGAGCCGCAGCCCGCCGACGCCGGCGAACCCGCCGACACGGTGGCGCCGTCCGGGGACGCCGGCACGACGCCGGAGAAGGAGGCCGCCGACGCCCGCGTCGCCGCGGCCGACACCCCCGCCGAGCGGGCCGGCGCCGCGCAGACCCACCCCGACCGCGGGACCGAGTACGGCCGGAGGACCCCCGGCGGCTCCCGTCCCACCCCCGACACCCCCGCGGGCACCGAGCCGGGCACCTCCGGCCAGGGGCCGACCTCCTCGGGGTCGCCCAACCCGAATCCACCCGGCACCCGGGAGGCCTGACCCGTGCCCCTCACCCCCGTCCTCACCTCGCGCTGGGGCGCCGACCAGCCGTGGCGGCTGTCCACCTACGAGTCCCTCGACGGCTACGCCGCGCTGCGCACCGCGCTGACCATGCAGCCCGACGAGCTGGTCTCGCTGGTCAAGGAGTCGGGCCTGCGCGGCCGCGGCGGCGCCGGCTTCCCCACCGGCATGAAGTGGAGCTTCATCCCGCAGCCCAAGCCGGGGGAGACGCCCACCGGTCCGGCCGCGATGCCCAAGTACCTCGTGGTCAACGCCGACGAGGGCGAGCCGGGCACCTGCAAGGACCTCCCGCTGATGATGACCGACCCGCACTCGCTGATCGAGGGCGTGATCATCTCCGCGTACGCGATCCGCTGCCGGTTCGCCGTCATCTACGTCCGCGGCGAGGCGGTGCACGCCCACCGCCGGCTGGTGTCGGCCGTCGAGGAGGCCTACGCGGCCGGCTACCTCGGCACCGACGTCCTCGGCTCGGGCTGGGACCTCGAGCTGGTCGTGCACGCCGGCGCCGGGGCCTACATCTGCGGCGAGGAGACGGCGCTGCTCGACTCGCTCGAGGGCTACCGCGGCCAGCCGCGGCTCAAGCCGCCGTTCCCGGCCGTCGCCGGGCTCTACGGCGCCCCGACCGTCATCAACAACGTCGAGACGCTGGCCACCGTGCCGTTCGTCGTCCGCGGCGGCGCGGAGTGGTTCAAGCGGTTCGGGCCGGAGAAGTCGCCGGGCCCGAAGATCTACTCGCTCTCCGGCCGGGTGGTGCGCCCGGGCCAGTACGAGGCCCCCATGGGCACCACCATGCGCGAGCTGCTGGAGATGGCCGGCGGCGTGCGCCCGGGCCACGAGCTCAAGTTCTGGACCCCGGGCGGCTCCTCGACGCCGTACTTCACCGCCGAGCACCTCGACGTGCCGCTCGACTTCGACTCCGTGGCCGCCGCCGGCTCCATGCTCGGCACCACCGCGCTGATGGTCTTCGACGAGACCGACTCGATCGTCGAGGCCACGCTGCGGTTCACCGAGTTCTACGCCCACGAGAGCTGCGGCAAGTGCACCCCCTGCCGCGAGGGCACCTACTGGCTGGTGCAGGTGCTGCAGCGGCTGGTCGACGGCCGGGGCACCGCCGCCGACCTCGACCTGCTCACCGACACGTGCGACAACATTCTCGGCCGGTCGTTCTGTGCCCTCGGCGACGGCGCGACCAGCTGCATCACCAGCTCGCTCAAGTACTTCCGCGACGACTACGTCGCCCTGCTGCCGCCCGAGGAGCGCGCCCGCCTGGGCCGCTCCCTGCGCCTCGAGCCCGTCGGAGTCGCCTCGTGACGTTGACCCCGGTCAGCCCGGAGCCCGCGGCGGCGGTGCCGCCGGGTGCTCCCGGACCGCACACCCCGCCCGACGCCGTCCACTGCACCATCGACGGCTTCGACGTCGCCGTGCCGAAGGGGACGCTGATCATCCGGGCCGCCGAGATGATCGGCGTGCAGATCCCGCGGTTCTGCGACCACCCGCTGCTTGAGCCCGTCGGCGCCTGCCGGCAGTGCCTGGTCGAGGTGGAGGGCCAGCGCAAGCCGGTGGCCTCCTGCACCATGCCGGTCTCCGAGGGCATGGCGGTGAAGACGCAGCTCACCAGCGCGGTCGCCGACAAGGCGCAGCAGGGCACCATGGAGCTGCTGCTGATCAACCACCCGCTGGACTGCCCGGTCTGCGACAAGGGCGGCGAGTGCCCGTTGCAGAACCAGGCGATGAGCAACGGCCGCGCCGAGTCCCGGTTCGTCGACGTCAAGCGGACCTATCCCAAGCCGCTGCCGATCAGCACCGAGATCCTGCTCGACCGCGAGCGCTGCGTGCTCTGCGCCCGGTGCACCCGCTTCTCGCAGCAGGTGGCCGGCGACCCGTTCATCGAGCTGTTCGAGCGGGGCGCGCTGGAGCAGGTCGCCGTCGCCGAGGACGAGCCGTTCTCCTCCTACTTCTCCGGCAACACCACGCAGATCTGCCCGGTGGGTGCGCTCACCAGCGCGCAGTACCGGTTCCGCTCGCGGCCCTTCGACCTGCGCAGCGAGCCCTCGGTCTGCGAGCACTGCGCCTCGGGCTGCTCGATGCGCACCGACTACCGGCGCGGGAAGGTCATGCGCCGGCTGGCGGGGGAGGACCCCGCGGTCAACGAGGAGTGGACCTGCGACAAGGGCCGCTTCGCCTTCCGCTACGCCGCCACCAACGACCGGCTGACCACGCCGCTGGTCCGGCGCGACGGGGTGCTCGAGCCGGCCTCGTGGCCGGAGGCGTGGGAGGCCGCCGCCGAGGGGCTGCGCGCGGCGCGCGCCGCCGGCGGGGTCGGCGTGCTGCCCGGCGGCCGGCTCACCGTCGAGGACGCCTACGCCTACGCGAAGTTCGCCCGGGTGGCCCTGCGCACCCACGACGTCGACGCCCGGGCCCGCGCGCACTCCGCCGAGGAGCAGGCCTTCCTCGCCGCGCACGTCGCCGGCACCGGCCCCGGCGCCGGCGCGGTCACCTACGACGAGCTGGCGGCCGCACCCGCCGTGCTGCTGGCCGGGTTCGAGCCGGAGGAGGAGTCGCCGATCGTCTTCCTCCGCCTGCGCAAGGCCGTCCGCAAGGGCTCGCTGCGCGTGTTCGACCTCGCGCCGTTCGCCACCCGCGCGGCGCACAAGCTCCAGGCCACCGTGCTGGTCACCCGCCCCGGCGACGAGGCCCGCGCGCTGGCCGCGCTGGCCGAGGGCAGCTGGGGCGGCCCGGCGGTCGAGGCGCTGCGGCAGCCCGGCGCGGTGGTCCTGGTCGGCGAGCGCCTGGCCGAGGTCCCCGGCGCGTTCAGCGCGGCGGTCGCGCTGGCCCGCGCCGCCGGCGCCCGCCTGGCGTGGGTGCCGCGGCGGGCCGGCGAGCGGGGCGCGGTGGAGGCCGGCGCGCTGCCCGGGCTGCTGCCCGGCGGCCGGCCGGTCGACGACCCCGTCGCCCGCGCCGAGGTGGCCACCGTCTGGGGCGTCGACCCCGTCGACCTGCCGGCCACGCCGGGGCGGGACACCACCGGCATCCTCACCGCGGTCCGCGACGGGCGGCTGGCCGGCCTGGTGGTCGGCGGCGTCGACCCCGCCGACCTGCCCGACCCCGCGCTGGCCGGAGCCGCGCTCGCCGCGGCGGCGTTCGTCGTCAGCCTCGAGCAGCGGCCCAGCGGCGTCACCGAGCACGCCGACGTCGTCCTGCCGGTCGCCGCCGCTCCGGAGAAGGCGGGCAGCTACCTCGACTGGGAGGGCCGGGTCCGCCCGTTCGACGCCACGCTGCACGGCACCGGGCAGCTGCCCGACGGCCGTGTGCTGCACGGCCTGGCCGAGTACCTCGACGTCGACCTGCGGCTGCCCGAGCCCGGGGCCGCCCGCGCCGAGCTCGCCGCCCTCGGACTCGCCGGCGCCCGCGCCGACGGCACCGGCCTCGACGTGCCCCCGGCCGTCGTCCCCGAGCCCGGCGACGGCGAGGCGCTGCTGGCCTCCTGGCGGCAGCTGCTCGACGTGGGCACCCTGCAGCGCGACGAGCCCGAGCTCGCCGGCACCGCCCGCCCGCCGGTGGCCCGGGTGTCCCCCGACGCCGCGGCGCGCCTCGGGCTGGCCGAGGGCGACCCGCTCACCGTCACCGGCGCCACCGGGTCGGTGACCCTGCCGGTGTGCCTCACCGCGATGCCCGACGACGTCGTGTGGCTGCCGATGCGCTCACCGGGCAGCGAGGTCCGCACCGGCCTCGGCACCGCACCGGGCGGCGTCGTCCGGCTCAGCGGTCCCCGCCACGGCGCCGCCGCCTCCGGCGCAGGAGGGATCGCCTGATGCTGTTCGCCGCGCCCGACCAGCCGACGCTCGAGGACTTCGGTCACGACGTCTGGTGGATCGTCCTCATCAAGATCGTCGGCGTCTTCGTGGTGCTGGTGCTGATGACGCTGTTCGCAATCGTCTTCGAGCGCAAGGTCGTCGCCCGCATGCAGCAGCGCTCGGGCCCCAACCGGGTGGGCCCGCGCGGGTCGCTGCAGAGCCTCGCCGACGGGCTGAAGCTGGCGTTCAAGGAAGACATCATGCCGGCGCTCGCGGACAAGCCGGTCTACTTCCTGGCGCCGGTCATCTCCGCCGTCCCGGCGTTCCTGGCCTTCTCGGTCATCCCGCTGGGCCCGACGGTGAGCATCTTCGGCGAGCGCACCCCGCTGCAGCTCACCGACGCCCCCATCGGCGTGCTCGTCGTGCTCGCCTGCTCGGCGATGGGCGTCTACGGCATCGTGCTGGCCGGCTGGGCGTCGGGCTCGACCTACCCGCTGCTCGGCGGGCTGCGCAGCGCCGCGCAGATGGTCAGCTACGAGATCGCGATGGGCCTGTCGATCGTCGCGGTGTTCCTCTACGCCGGGACGATGTCGACCTCGGAGATCGTCGCCGCCCAGGCCGACGGCCCGCAGCTGTCCTTCTTCGGCCTGGAGTTCACCGGCCCCGGCTGGTTCTCGATCCTGCTGCCGGTCAGCTTCGTCATCTACGCGATCGCCGTCGTCGGGGAGACCAACCGCGCGCCCTTCGACCTCCCCGAGGCCGAGAGCGAGCTGGTCGGCGGCTTCCACACCGAGTACACGTCGCTGAAGTTCGCGCTGTTCTTCCTCGCCGAGTACATCAACATGGTCACCGTCTCGGCGCTGGCCGCGACGCTGTTCCTCGGCGGCTGGCGGGCACCGTGGCCGCTGTCGATCTGGGACGGCGCCAACTCCGGCTGGTGGCCGCTGCTGTGGTTCGTCCTCAAGGTGGTCGCGGCGCTGTTCGTGTTCATCTGGCTGCGCGGCACGCTGCCCCGGTTGCGCTACGACCAGTTCATGCGCTTCGGCTGGAAGGTCCTCGTGCCGACGGCGCTGGTGTGGATCCTCGCCGTCGCCACGATGCGCACCGTCTCCCGCGAGACCGACCTGTCCACCGGCCAGGTCGCCGTCTTCGTCGGCGTGCCGATCGCGCTGCTGGTCCTGCTCGGCCTGTCGCTGGCCAGCCGGGCGAGCAACCGCGACACCCGGCTCATGGCCGCCGAGGCCGCCGCCGGCGAGGTGCACGCCGTCGACCCCGATCCCGATCCCGAGGTGCTGCCCCCGGCCGGGCCGCGGCGCCGCCCGGCGCAGCGCACCGGCCCCGCCCGCGCCGAGGGCGGCTTCCCGGTGCCGCCGATGGACCTCACCGTGCCCCCCTCGCCGCGGCTGCGCCGTGCCGACCGGGTCGCCGAGCCGGTGGGCGCCGGCCGTCCCGAGGGCGGCGTGGTGAGCACCGGACGCCGGGCCGCCGGCAGCACGGCGGGCAGCACCGCCACCAGCGCACAGGAGGACACCGATGGCTGAGCACGACCCGGCCACGAGCGGGGAGTCGAAGGGCCTCGCGCAGGCCTCGCGCGGTGGGGAGGTCGAGCGGGCCGGTCGCGGCGGGGCCGCGCCGGCGCCCCGCCGCAGCCTGCTGCCGGCGCCGGGTCAGGGCTTCGGCGTCACCTTCGCCCAGATGTTCAAGAAGGTGACCACCGAGCAGTACCCGGAGACCCCGAAGGTCACCAAGCCGCGCTACCACGGCCGGCACGTGCTCAACCGGCACCCCGACGGGCTGGAGAAGTGCGTCGGCTGCGAGCTGTGCGCCTGGGCCTGCCCGGCCGACGCCATCTACGTCGAGGGCGGGGACAACACCGAGGACGCCCGCTACTCGCCCGGTGAGCGCTACGGCGCCGTCTACCAGATCAACTACCTGCGCTGCATCTTCTGCGGGCTGTGCATCGAGGCGTGCCCGACCCGCTCGCTGACGATGAGCAACGACTTCGAGCTCGCCGACGACGACCGTCGCGACCTGATCTACACCAAGGAGCAGCTCATGGCGCCGCTCCTGCCCGGCATGGAGGCCCCGCCGCACCCGATGCGCCTGGGCGACGACGAGAAGGCGTACTACGTGCGCGAGCCGCAGTCGGGCTCGGCGGCCGAGCCGGTCACGGTGGAGCGGGCATGACCGACGTCGCCATCGGCACCGGCGAGGCCGTCGTCTTCTGGATCCTCGGGCCGGTCGCGCTCGCCGGCGCGCTCGGGATGGTGTTCAGCCGCAACGCCGTGCACTCGGCGCTGTGGCTGGTCACCACGATGCTCTCGCTCGGCGTCTTCTACGTCGTCCAGTCGGCGCCGTTCCTCGGCGCGGTGCAGATCATCGTCTACACCGGCGCGATCATGATCCTGTTCCTGTTCGTGCTCATGCTGGTCGGCCGGGACTCCTCCGACTCCGTCGTGGAGACGCTGCGCGGGCAGCGGGTCGCGGCCACCGTGCTCGGCGTCGGCTTCGCCGGCCTGGTCGGCGCCGGCATCGCCCGCGCCACCCGGGACACGGGGATCGAGGGCCTCGGCGACGCGGGCGGCACCGGCAACATCGAGACGATCGCCGGGGTGCTGTTCACCCGGTACCTGCTGGCCTTCGAGGTGACCAGCGCGCTGCTGATCACCGCCGCCGTGGGCGCGATGGTGCTGGCCCACATCGAGCGCGAGCCCGGCAGCCGGCAGACGCAGAAGGAGCTCTCGCGGGCCCGGTTCCTCACCGACCGGCCGCAGACCCTGCCCGGCCCCGGCGTCTTCGCGCGGGCCAACTCGGTGGCCACCGGCGCGCTGCTGCCCGACGGCCGCACCGCCGAGGACAGCCTGGCCACCGGCATCGAACCCCGGGAGGTCGAGCAGATGCCCCGACCCACCGGTCGCGCCCAGCTGGGCAGCCCCGACGCCGCCCTCGGCACGACGGACGAGCCACGGTGAGCGAGCGTGCGAGCTCACCCAGGGACGCAGCAGCGCCGCTCATGACCGCGACGAGCGCCGGCGAGGAGAGGGCATGAGCGTCACGCACTACCTGGTGCTCGCGGCGATCCTGTTCACCATCGGCGCGGTCGGCGTGCTGGTGCGGCGCAACGCGATCGTCGTGTTCATGTGCATCGAGCTGATGCTCAACTCGGTGAACCTGACCCTGGTCACCTTCGCCCGGGCCACCGGCACCATCGACGGCCAGATCATGGCGTTCTTCGTCATGGTCGTCGCCGCCGCCGAGGTCGTCGTCGGCCTGGCCATCATCATGTCGATCTACCGGACCCGCCGGTCGGCGTCGGTCGACGACGCCAACCTGCTCAAGTACTGACGGGAGCCGGCACACCTGATGGACACCGTCGCGGCCGAGGGCCTGCTGTCCGCATCCTGGCTGGTGATCGCCCTGCCGCTGCTCGGCGCGGCGGTGCTGCTGCTCGGCGGCCGGCGCACCGACGCCTGGGGTCACCTGCTCGGGACGGCGACCGTCGTCGCCGCGTTCGTCCTCGGCCTGCTGTGCACCGTGCAGCTGGCCGGCGTCGAGGGTCACGCGGTCGACGCCGAGCTGTTCACCTTCGTCTCCACCGGGTCGCTCGACGTCGGCGCCGGGCTGCTCGTCGACCCGCTGTCGGCGACGTTCATGCTGCTGATCACCGGCGTGGGCTCGCTCATCCACGTCTACTCGATCGGCTACATGGCGCACGACCCGCGCCGCCGCCGGTTCTTCGCCTACCTCAACCTCTTCGTCGCGGCGATGCTGCTGCTCGTCCTCGGCGACAACTACGTGGCCCTGTACGTCGGGTGGGAGGGCGTGGGCCTGGCCTCCTACCTGCTCATCGCCTTCTGGCATGACCGCCCGTCGGCGGCCACCGCGGCGAAGAAGGCGTTCGTCATGAACCGGGTCGGCGACGTCGGCCTGGCCCTGGCGATCTTCGTCATGTTCGCCCAGCTCGGCACCGTCTCCTACGAGGGCGTCTTCGGCGGGGTGGGGGCGCTGGCCGGCGGCACGCTGACGGCGCTGGGCCTGCTCCTGCTGCTCGGTGCGTGCGGCAAGTCCGGCCAGTTCCCGCTGCAGGCGTGGCTGCCCGACGCCATGGAGGGCCCGACGCCGGTCTCGGCGCTCATCCACGCCGCGACGATGGTGACCGCCGGCGTCTACCTCATCGCCCGCTCCGCGCCCATCTACGACCTCACGCCCACCGCCCGCGGTGTGGTGCTGGCCGTCGGCGCGATCACGCTGCTCTACGGCGCGATCGTGGGCTGCGCGTACGACGACATCAAGAAGGTGCTGGCGTACTCCACGGTCAGCCAGATCGGCTACATGTTCCTGGCCGTGGGCCTGGGCCCGGTCGGCTACGCCGCGGCGATCGCCCACCTGCTCACGCACGGCTTCTTCAAGGCCGGGCTGTTCCTCGGCGCCGGGTCGGTCATGCACGCGATGGGCGACGAGGTCGACATGCGCCGCTTCGGCGGGCTGGCCCGCAGGCTGCCGGTCACCTTCGTGACCTTCGGCCTGGGCTACCTCGCGCTCATCGGGTTCCCGTTCCTGTCCGGCTACTGGACGAAGGACGCGATCATCGAGGCCGCGCTCGACCGCGGCGACTGGGCGGGCTGGCTGCTCGGCGGCGTGGCCGTCCTCGGCGCCGGGCTGACCGCCTTCTACATGACCCGCCTGATGCTCATGACCTTCTTCGGCCGGCCGCGGTGGACCGAGGACCAGCACCCGCACGAGTCGCCGTCGGTCATGACCGCGCCGATGGTCGTGCTGGCCGTCGGCTCGGTGGCCGCCGGGTTCCTGCTGGTGCAGGTCTTCCCGCTCGACACCTGGCTCGAGCCGGTGTTCGGCGTCCCCGAGGAGGCCGAGCACGTGGTCGCCCCGGCCCTCGTCGGCCTCGTCGTCACCGCCGTCATGGCCCTCGGGGTGCTGGCCGCGTGGCTGTTCGTGGGCCGCCGCGAGGTGCCCGAGGTCGCGCCGGCCCGGGTCTCGCCGGTGGTCCGCGCGGCGCGGCGGGCGCTCTACGCCGACACGGTCAACGAGTCGCTGTTCATGCGGCCGGGCCAGTGGCTGACCCGCGCGCTGGTGTGGGTGGACAACCGCGGCGTCGACGGCGCCGTCAACGGCCTGGCCGCCACGCTCGGCGGGTCGTCGTCGCGGCTGGGCCGGGCACAGACCGGCTTCGTGCGCTCCTACGCGCTCGGGATGCTCGGCGGCGCCGTCGTGGTGGCCGGGGCGCTGCTGGCGGTGACGGCGGGATGACCGGACGGGCCCAGGAGAGGACGACGGAGAACGTGAGGGCGACGGCGTGAGCGACTCCCTGCTGCTCGTGGCGATGGTCGTGGTGCCCGCGGTGGGCGCGGCGGTCGTCGCCGGGCTGCCCCGCGAGCGCACCCCGCTGGCCCGGCAGGTCGCCCTCGGCGTCAGCCTGGTCGTGCTGGTGCTCGCGGTGCTGGCCACCGTCGCCTTCGACCCCGACGGCGACCGGTTCCAGCTGACCAGCTCCGTGCCGTGGATCCCCGGCTTCGGCGTCGACTTCGCCCTCGGCGTCGACGGCATCGCCCTGGTGATGCTGCTGCTGGTCGGCGTCCTGGTGCCGGTGGTCGTGCTCGCCTCGTGGGACGACACCCCGCCGGCGCGGCGGTCGATGCGGACGTTCTTCGCCTGGCTGCTGCTGCTCGAGGCGTGCATGGTCGGCGTCTTCGCCGCCACCGACGTCTTCCTCTTCTACGTCTTCTTCGAGGCGATGCTGGTCCCGATGTACTTCATCGTGGGCAGCTTCGGCGGCCCGCGCCGGCAGTACGCCGCGGTGAAGTTCTTCCTCTACAGCCTGCTCGGCGGGCTGGTCATGCTCGCCGCCGTCATCGGGCTGTACGTGGTCAGCGCGTCGGCGGGGGAGGGGACCTTCGCCTTCGAGTCGCTGCGGCAGCTCGACATCGACCCCGACGTGCAGCGCCTGCTGTTCCTCGGCTTCTTCGTGGCGTTCGCGATCAAGGCGCCGCTGGTGCCGCTGCACACCTGGCTGCCCGACGCCGGCGCCGAGGCGCCGATCGGTGGCGCGGTGCTGCTGGTCGGCGTGCTCGACAAGGTCGGCACCTTCGGGTTCCTGCGCTACTGCCTGCCGCTGTTCCCCGACGCCTCCCGTGACTTCGCCCCGTTGGTCCTCGTCCTCGCCGTCGCCGGGGTGCTCTACGCCGCGCTCCTGGCGATGGGGCAGAACGACATGAAACGGCTGGTCAGCTACACCTCGATCGCGCACTTCGGGTTCATCGCGCTGGGCGTCTTCGCCTTCACCACCGAGGCCGCCACCGGCGCGGTGCTGTACATGGTCAACCACGGCATCGCCACCGGGCTGCTGTTCCTCGTCGTCGGCATGCTCATCGCCCGCGGCGGCTCCCGGCTGGTCGGCGACTACGGCGGGGTGGCCAGCCGCGCGCCCAAGCTGGCCGGGGTCTTCCTCGTCGCCGGGCTCGCGTCGCTGGCGCTGCCGGGCACCAACAGCTTCGTCAGCGAGTTCCTCGTGCTCATCGGGTCGTTCCCGACCCGGCCGGTGTTCACCGTCCTGGCCACCGTCGGGATCATCCTGGCCGCGCTCTACGTGCTGCTGCTCTACCAACGCACGATGCACGGCCCGCCGCGCGGCGTGCTGTTCCCCGCCGACCCCGCCACCGCCGACCCCGCCACCGCCGACCCCGCCACCGCCGACCCCGCCACCGCCGACACCTCCGCGGCCGGCGAGCCGGCGCCGGCCGGCGGGCACGGGGCCACGGCGGCGTCGGCCACGGCGACGGGGACGGGGACGGCCACGGGGACGGCCACGGCAACGGGGACGGCGACGCTCACCGAGGCGCCGCCCGCCCGCACCACGACGCTGCTGCACGACCTCACCCGCCGCGAGACGGTCGTCGTCGCCCCGCTGGTGGCGCTGATCCTCGTCCTCGGCTTCTACCCGCAGCCGCTGGTCCGGCTGATCGAGCCGGCCGTCGCGGCCACGATGAGCGACGTCGGCGCCGACCCGGCCGGGACCACCCCCGCCACGACCGAGGGGACCGACCGATGACGATCGAGGCGCCCGACCTGTCGCTGGCCGCCCTCGCCCCGCTGCTGTTCGTCTTCGGCGCGGCGTGCATCGGCGTGCTGGTCGAGGCGTTCGGCCCGCGCGACTCCCGCCACCCGGTGCAGGTCGCCGTGGCGCTGGTCGGCACCCTCGGCGGATTGGTCACCACCGTGCTGCTCGCCGGCACCCGGGAGGTCACCGCCGGCGGCGCGCTCGCCGTCGACGGCGCCGGGCTGTTCCTGCAGGCCACCATCGCCGGTCTCGGCGCGCTGTCGCTCCTGCTGTTCGCCGAGCGCAACCTCGACCCCGCCCGCTCGGCGTTCGTCGTCTCCGCCGCGGTGCCGGCCGGCAGCGTCCGCGACCGCGAGCTGCTCACCGTGCAGCGGGTGCAGACCGAGGTCTACCCGCTGGCCACCTTCGCCATCGGCGGCATGATGCTGTTCGTCACCGCCAACGACCTGCTGGTCATGTTCGTGGCGCTGGAGGTGCTCAGCCTCCCGCTGTACCTGATCAGCGGCCTGGCCCGCCGGCGGCGGTTGCTGTCGCAGGAGGCGGCGGTCAAGTACTTCCTGCTCGGGTCGTTCGCCTCGGCGTTCTTCCTCTACGGCGTGGCGCTGGTCTACGGCGCCACCGGCACCGTCCGGCTGGCGGGGGTGCGCGAGGCGGTCGCGGGCGCGGAGGGCGGCACGCTGGTCGTCCTCGGCCTGGCGCTGCTGGTCGTGGGCCTGCTGTTCAAGGCCAGCGTCGCGCCCTTCCACACCTGGACGCCCGACGTCTACCAGGGCGCGCCCACCCCGGTGACCGCGTTCATGGCCGCCTGCACCAAGGTCGCGGCGTTCGGCGCGATCCTGCGGCTGCTCTACGTCGCCTTCGGCACCGAGGAGTGGACCTGGCGGCCGCTGGTCTATGGCGTCGCCATCGTCTCCATGGTCATCGGCGCGGTGCTGGGCCTGACCCAGACCGACCTCAAGCGGATGCTCGCCTACTCCTCCGTGGCGCACGCCGGGTTCCTGCTCACCGGCGTCCTGGGCCTGCCGGCCACGGGTGACGCCGCCGGGTCGGGCCTGCCCGCGGTGATGTTCTACCTGCTCGCCTACGGGCTGACCACGCTCGGCGCGTTCGCCGTCCTCACCCTGGTGCGCAGCGGCGAGGGGGAGGCCACCCACCTGTCGCAGTGGGCCGGCCTGGCGCAGCGGTCGCCGCTGACCGCCGCGGTCATGAGCCTGTTCCTGCTCGCGCTCGCCGGGATCCCGCTCACCAGCGGCTTCACCGGCAAGTTCGCCGTCTTCCGGGCCGCGATCGAGGACGGCGCCTGGCCGCTGGCCCTGGTGGCGCTGCTGGCCAGCGCGGTGGCGGCGTTCTTCTACCTGCGGGTCATCGTGCTCATGTACTTCTCCGAGCCCGCGGTCGACGGCCCGACCGTCGGCGTGCCCGGACTGCCCACGACGATCGTGCTCGCGGTGACGGCGGCGGCCACCCTGTTGCTGGGCATCGTCCCCGGGGCGGTGCTCGGTCTGGCCGATCGGGCGGCTATCTTCGTCGGTTGATGACCGGACCCCGTGCCGCCGTCGACGGGAGCGCCCCGGCCGAGGTCTGGCACCGCATCGCCACCCCCGCGTCCACGATGGGGACGTGGCTCCCCTCGGGGTCCCTCGGGGACTCCCTCGCCGAGGGTCTCGCCCGCGTGGAGTCGACCCTCGCCGCCGCGGTGACCAGCGAGCACCCCTTCGTCTCCGAGGCCGCCGGTCACCTCATGGCCGCCGGGGGCAAGCGGTTCCGGCCCATGCTGGCGCTGCTCGCCGCGCACCTCGGGAACGCGCGGGCACCGGAGGTGGTGCAGGCCGCCGTCGTCTGCGAGCTCACCCACCTGGCCACGCTGTACCACGACGACGTCATGGACGAGGCCGACGTGCGCCGCGGGGCGCAGAGCGCCAACAGCCGCTGGACCAACAGCGTCGCCATCCTGACCGGCGACTTCCTCTTCGCCCGCGCCTCGGACCTGCTCGCCGACCTCGGCCCCGAGGCCGTCCGCATCCAGGCACGGACCTTCGAGCGGCTGGTCACCGGGCAGATCCGGGAGACCGTGGGCGCCCGGCAGGGCGAGGACCGCGTGGCCCACTACCTCGAGGTGCTCGCCGACAAGACCGGCTCGCTGGTGGCCACCTCCGCCCGCTTCGGTGCCTCCTTCGCCGGCGTCGACGCCGCCCTGGTCGAGGCGCTGACCCGCTTCGGCGAGGAGGTCGGCGTCGCCTTCCAGCTCTCCGACGACCTCCTCGACATCGTCACCGACGGCGCCTCCGGCAAGTCCCCGGGCACCGACCTGCGCGAGGGCATCGCCACCCTGCCGGCGCTGATCGCGCTCGCCGGCGACGACCCCGCCGACGCGCGGCTGCGCGAGCTGGTCTCCCGCCCGCTGTCCGACGACGGCGAGCACGCCGAGGCCCTGACGCTGCTGCGCGGCTCCGCGGCGCTCGGGCGGGCCGGCGAGGTGCTGCGGGAGTACGCCGACCGGGCGCGCACGTCGCTGTCCGGGGTGCCGGCGGGCGAGGTGCGCGACGCGCTGTCGGCGCTGTGCGACTACGTGGTCACCCGCACCAGCTAGCGGACGGCGCCGTCCCCGCCGCTCGGGGATGCTCGGCGGGGTGAGGTCCGTCCCCGTCGTGTTCCTGGCCACCGCGCTGGTGCTCATCGGCTGCTCCGCGGCCGGGACCGGCGACCTCCCCGGCGCGCAGGAGCAGAAGTCCACCGCCACCCCGGACGGCGGGGTCGCGGCGCCGGACGGCCTGCCCGCGCTGCGGGTGCAGACCGTCCTCGACGGGCTCGACCACCCGTGGGACGTCGCCCGCGCCCCCGACGGGACGCTGCTGGTCGACGAGCGCGGCGGCCGGCTCACCGCCGTCGCGCCCGACGGCACCGCCCGCGAGCTCGACGCCGACCTCGCCGACCTCTTCGCCGAGGGCGAGACCGGCCTGATGGGCCTGGTGCTCAGCCCCGCCTTCGCCGAGGACCGCCGCTTCTACACCTGCCAGGGGGTCGAGGAGGACGGCGGCGCCGAGATCCAGGTGATCGCCTGGACGGTGGACGAGGACTGGACCACGGCCACCCGCGTCGCCGACCCGCTGCTCGGCGGCATCCCGGTCAACGAGGCCACCGGCCGGCACGGCGGCTGCCGGGTGCGCTTCGACCCCTCCGGCGCGCTGCTGGTGGGCACCGGCGACAACGCCGTCGGCAGCCACCCGCAGGACCTCGGCTCCCTGGCGGGCAAGGTGCTGCGCATCGACCCGGCCACCGGCGGCCCGGCGCCCGGCAACCCCTTCGCCGACGACGCCGACCCCGACACCCGGCTGCTGCTGTCCTCGGGGCACCGCAACGTGCAGGGCATCGCCGTCCGGCCGGGCAGCGGGCAGGTCCTCACCGTCGAGCAGGGGCCCGACCGCGACGACGAGGTGAACCTGTCGGTGCCGGGCGGCAACTACGGCTGGGACCCCGACGGCCCCGGCGGGGACTACGACGAGAGCGTCCCGATGACCGACCCCGCGATCCCCGGCGCCGTCCCGGCGGTCTGGTCCTCCGGCGGCCCCACCATCGCCACCAGCGGCGCGGACGTCGTCAGCGGCCCCCGGTGGGGCGGCTACGACGGGGCGCTGCTCGTCGGCGTGCTTAAGGACACCGGCGTGCTGGCGCTGCGCCTCGACGGCACCGGCCGGCTGCTGGAGCAGTTCCGCGTGCCCGAGCTGGAGGACACCCTCGGGCGGGTGCGCTCACCGGTGGCCGGCGCCGACGGCGCCCTGTACCTCACCACCGACAACGGCGGGGGCGAGGACCGCCTGCTGCGGGTCACCCCCGAGCCGTCCCGGTGACGGTCCTGCTGGTCACCGGCGCCCAGGCGTCGGGCAAGTCGACGGTCGGGCGGCTGGTGGCCGGCCGGGCGTCCCGGGGCGTCTTCCTCGACGGCGACACCTTCTGGCAGGCGGTGGTCTCCGGCCGCGCGGACATGACCGGGGACCCGACGCCCGAGGCGCTCGAGCAGCTGCACCTGCGGTACCGCGCACTGGGACGGGCCGCCGCGGTCTACGCGGCCGCCGGCTTCCGCACCGTCGTGGCCGACAACGTCTACGGCGACGACCTGCGCGTCCTCCGCGACGCCGTCGCCCCGCTGCGCCTCCTCACCGTCGCCCTGACCCCGGCACCCGAGGCGGTGGTGGCCCGCGAGCGCGGCCGGGGGTCGGGTGCGTACGCGGCATGGTCGGGGTCCGGGGCGGAGCTGCTCGACGCGGTGCGCACCTTCGACACGTGGGTGCGCGCGACGCCGGCCGACCTGTTCCACGACTCGACCGGCGAGGCCCCCGAGCAGACGGCGGCCGCCGTGCACGCCTGGGCGCTGCGGGCCCGGTAGCTCAGCGCAGCCGCCGGCCGCGCACGCGGTCGGGCACCGCGACCCCCTCCGGGAGCAGCGGGTCGGGCTCGGGCTCGCCCAGGACGGTCCGCACCGGCAGCACGCCGGCCCACACCGGCGCGGCGAGGTCGCGCTCGTCCTCGCCGGGCGGGCCGGTGCGCACCTTGACGCTGGCCTCGGTGAGGTCCAGCGCCAGCAGCGCCGTCGCCGCCAGCTCCTTGCGGTCGGGCTGCCGGGTGGCCGCCCAGGAGCCCGGCGCCAGGTGCTCGGTCAGCACCTGCAGCCCGAGCAGCCGCTCGTCGGCGCCGGTCACCACCCGGGCGGTCCCGTGGACGACGGCGCAGCGGTAGTTCATCGAGTGGTGGAACGCCGAGCGGGCGTAGACGACGCCGTCGACGTGCGTGACGGTGAAGCACACCGGCGCCCCGGCGCCCGCGGCCCGCAGCGTCGCCGCGCCGGTCGAACCGTGCAGGTAGAGAGTGTCGCCGTGCCGGCCGTAGCCGGTGGGCAGCACGACCGGCGCGCCGCCCAGGACGACGCCCAGGTGCCCGACCAGCCCGGCGTCGAGGACGGCGTACAGCTCGGCACGGTCGGTGCGGGACCGGGCCGAGCCCCGGCGCACGGTGCTGCGGTCGGTCGGCGAGAGCGGCGGTGCGGTGTCCACGGCAAGAGCCTGCCGGGGCCGGTGGCCTGCCGGAAGGGCCAGTACGCTCCCGTTCCACCAGGCCACTCGGGACCGGAGGACACCGCGTGCACGTGCCACCCGTCGTGCTGGAGCGGGACGCGGACCGCCCGCTGGCCACCCAGCTGGCCGACGCCCTGCGCGCCGCCACCGCGGGCGGTGTCCTGCGCCCCGGCGACCGGCTGCCCTCGACCCGGGAGCTCGCCGCCGCCCTGCGGGTGAGCCGCACCGTGACCGCCGCGGCCTACGACCAGCTGGTGGCCGAGGGCTGGGCCGCCGGCCGCCGCGGCGCGGGCACCTTCGTGGTGGGTGCCGCACCCTCCGCGCCGGCGCCGCGGCAGGCCGGGGCCCGGGAGCCCGACCGCCGCGCGCCGGCGGTCGACCTGCGCGCGGGGTCGCCCTGCCTGGAGGTGCTCGACCCGGCCGCGTGGCGGCGGGCCTGGCGCGCCGCCGGCGACACCCCGCCCGACGCCCTCCCCGACCCGGCCGGCGACCCCGCCTTCCAGGCCACGGTCGCCGAGCACCTGCTCCGGCACCGCGGGCTGCCGGTCGAGCCCCCGGCCGTGCTGGCGACCGCGGGCACGTCCACGGCGGTGGCGGAGGTGGCCCGGCTCCTGCCGCCGGGCAGCCGCGTCGGCGTCGAGGACCCCGGCTACCAGCGGGCGGCGGAGGCGCTCCGGGCGGCCGGCGTCGAGGTGGTGCCCTGCCCGGTCGACGACGACGGGCTCGTCGTCGACGCGGTGCCGGACGGGCTGGCCGCCGTCTACTGCACGCCGGCCCACCAGTGGCCGCTCGGGCGGCGGATGCCGGCGGCGCGGCGGGTGGCGCTGGTCGCCCGGGCCCGTGCGGAGGGCTGGTGGGTCCTCGAGGACGACTACGACGGCGAGCTGCGCTACGACGTCGCCCCGCTGCCACTGCTGGCCGCGCTCGGCCCCGACGTCGTCGTGCACCTGGGCACGAGCAGCAAGGTCGTGAGCCCGACCCTCGGCGTCGGGTGGCTGGTGGCACCCGCGGCGCTGCGGGCGGACCTGCTCGACCGGCGGACGGCGACCGGCACCCGGCCCGCGCGGGCGGGGCAGCGGGTGCTCGCCGCCATGGCGGCCTCCGGTGACCTCTCCCGGCACCTGCGGCGGCTGCGCCGGGAGCTGGCCGAGCGGCGCGGGCAGGTGACCACGGAGCTCGGCCGGGCCGGCGTGCCCGTGGCGGGGGACCCGGCCGGGGCGCACGTGCTCGTCCCGCTGCCCGACGCGGCCACGGAGGCGGCCGCCGTCGCCGGGGCCGCCGCGCGGGGCCTCGCCGTCGACGGCCTGGCCCGGCACCGCACCGGTCCGGGACCGCACCGGCCGGCGGCCGGACTGGTGCTCGGCTTCGCCGCCCCGTCCCGCGCCGAGCTGCTCCGGTCGCTGCCGCTGCTCGCGGACGTCGTCCGGAACGCGACCGGCGCGCCACCCCGAGGGGGTGGCGCGCCGGTCGTCAGCGGCTGATCAGGCGGACACGGTCCAGGTGTCGGTGCCGGCCAGCAGCGCCTCGAGGTCGCCGGGGCCCTGGGTCCGGGCCTCCTCGAGCTGGTCGAGCATCATCCGGTCGTAGGTCGGCTTGCTGACCGAGCGGAAGACGCCCATCGGCGTGTAGCGCAGGTCCTGGCTGGACAGCCGCGAGAGCGCGAACGCGTAGGACGGGTCCTCCCGCGTGGCGTCGTGGACGACGATCTCGCTCGCGTCGACCTGGTTGGTCTCGGCGACCCGCAGCCCGCCGAACTCGTCGCGGACCACGCACGAGGCGCCGTCGGGACCGAAGACCAGGGGCTCGCCGTGCCGCAGCGGGATCGTCCACGTCGGGCCGGTCGCCGGGTCCTTGAGCAGGTCGAACGCGCCGTCGTTGAAGATGTTGCAGTTCTGGTAGATCTCCACCAGCGCGGTGCCCCGGTGCTCGGCGGCCTGCCGCAGCACCTCGGTGAGGCCCTTGCGGTCGGAGTCCATCGCCCGGCCCACGAACGTCGCGTCGGCACCGAGGGCCAGCGACACCGGGTTGAACGGGTGGTCCAGCGACCCCATGGGCGTGGACTTGGTGACCTTGCCGACCTCGGACGTGGGGGAGTACTGGCCCTTGGTCAGCCCGTAGATCCGGTTGTTGAACAGCAGGATCGTCATGTCCACGTTGCGGCGCAGGGCGTGGATCAGGTGGTTGCCGCCGATCGACAGCGCGTCGCCGTCGCCGGTGACGACCCACACCGACAGGTCCGGCCGGGAGGCGGCCAGGCCGGTGGCGATCGCCGGGGCGCGGCCGTGGATCGAGTGCATCCCGTAGGTGTTCATGTAGTACGGGAAGCGCGAGGAGCAGCCGATGCCCGAGACGATGACCATGTCCTCGCGGGCGATCCCGAGCGAGGGCAGGAAGCTCTGGACGGCGTTGAGGATGACGTAGTCACCGCAGCCGGGGCACCAGCGCACCTCCTGGTCGGTCTTCATGTCCTTGGCCTTGAGGGCGGCCTGCTTCTCGCCCTGGGTCTCGACCGAGTCGGCGATCGCCTGCTGGATGCGGGCGTCGATCGGCGTCCCCGGCATGCCGAGGTCGTGCACGTGCGGGGAGGTGGTCACGTCGTGCCTCCGGTGCTGGCGGTCGGAGTGGTGGAGTCGATGACGTCCTGCACGACCGCGGCGAGCTCGGCGGCCCGGAAGGGCAGCCCGCGCACCTGGGTGTGGCTCTGGACGTCGACGAGGTACTTCGCGCGCAGGAGCAGCGCGAGCTGCCCCATGTTCATCTCCGGGCAGACCACCCGGTCGTACCGGCCCAGGACCTCGCCGAGGTCGGCCGGCATGGGGTTGACGTGCCGCAGGTGGATCTGGGCGACCGACCGGCCGGAGCGGCGGATCCGCCGGCAGGCCGCGCCGATCGGCCCGTAGGTCGAGCCCCAGCCGATCACCGCCACCCGCGCGTCGCCGTCGGGGTCGTCGACGTCGGTGGGCGGGATGTCGGCGGCGATGCCGTCGACCTTGGCCTGCCGCAGCCGGGTCATCAGGTCGTGGTTGGCCGGGTCGTAGGAGATGTTGCCGCTCTTGTCGGCCTTCTCCAGCCCGCCGATGCGGTGCTGCATGCCCGCGGTGCCAGGGACCGCCCACGGGCGGGCCAGCGTCTCGGGGTCGCGCAGGTAGGGCAGGAACTCCGGCGTCCCGTCGGCGGCCGCGCCGTTGGGCTCGGTGGCGAACTCGACCCGCAGGTCGGGCAGCTCGTCGACGGCGGGGACGGCCCACGGCTCGGCGCCGTTGGCCAGGTACCCGTCGGACAGCAGCATGACCGGCGTCCGGTACTTCAGCGCGATCCGCGCCGCCTCCAGCGCGGCGTCGAAGCAGTCACCGGGGGAGCGGGGTGCGATCACCGGCAGCGGGGCCTCGCCGTTGCGCCCGAACATGGCCTGCAGCAGGTCCGACTGCTCGGTCTTGGTGGGCAGCCCGGTGGAGGGCCCGCCGCGCTGCACGTCGACGACGACCAGCGGCAGCTCGGTCATCACGGCCAGGCCCAGCGCCTCGGACTTGAGCGAGACACCGGGGCCCGACGTCGTCGTGATGCCGAGCGCGCCGCCGAACGAGGCGCCCAGCGCCGCGCCGATGCCGGCGATCTCGTCCTCGGCCTGGAAGGTGCGCACGCCGAAGGCCTTGTGCCGCGACAGCTCGTGGAGGATGTCCGACGCCGGGGTGATCGGGTAGGCGCCGAGGAACACCGGCAGGCCCGACCGCTGCCCGGCGGCGACCAGCCCGAGGGCCAGCGCCTGGTTGCCGGAGATGTTGCGGTAGCGGCCCGGCGGCATCGGCGCGGGCTTGATCTCGTAGGAGACCGCGAAGGCCTCCGTCGTCTCGCCGTAGTTGTAGCCGGCGCGGAAGGCGGCGATGTTGGCCGCGGCGATCCCGGGCTTGCGGCGGAACTGCCGCTCGAGGAAGCGCACGGTGCCCTCGGTGGGCCGGTGGTACATCCAGCTCAGCAGGCCGAGGGTGAACATGTTCTTGCTGCGCTCGGCCTCCTTCTTGCCGAGGCCGGAGTCGGCCAGCGCCTCGAGCGTCATGGAGGTGAGCGGGACGGCGACGACCTGCCAGCCGTCGAGCGAGCCGTCCTCGAGGGGGTTGGTGGCGTAGCCGACCTTCGCCAGGTTGCGCGGGGTGAACTCGTCGCTGTCGGCGATGACCAGCCCGCCGCCGGGCAGGTCGCCGAGGTTGGCCTTGAGCGCCGCGGGGTTCATCGCCACGAGGACGTCCGGGGCGTCACCCGGCGTCATGATGTCGTGGTCGGCGAAGTGCAGCTGGAAGGAGCTGACGCCGGGCAGGGTGCCCGTCGGCGCGCGGATCTCGGCGGGGAAGTTGGGCAGCGTCGACAGGTCGTTGCCGAAGGACGCGGTCTCGCTGGTGAAGCGGTTGCCGGTCAGCTGCATGCCGTCACCCGAGTCGCCGGCCAGCCGGATCACGACGCGGTCGAGCTCGACGACGCTCTTGACGAGCCCACCGGGGGCCGAGCTGCCGGGCGTGGTGGTCGGTTCGAGAGCAGTCATCTGGCGTGGTACCTCCAGCGGCCGAGGTTACGTGGCGGCGTGCCGGCCGAACCGTGACGCGGATCACGGACGGTAGCCGGTGTGCCCGGCGGGGCGGGGTCTGTCCAGCGCAACTCCTCGCGCGCGGCCGCCATTCCGGACGCCGCCGTCCGTGACCGGGGTCGCAGCCGGGGCCGGGGTCGCAGCCGGGGCCGGGGAACGGCGGTTCCCGCCGTTCCGTTCACGAGGGGTGCGGCGCTGGGGCAACGGGGTGCGGACGGCCCTCCTGCTGGGGCTGATGGCCGGCGTCGTGCTCGCCGCGGGTGGGCTGGTGGCCGGCCGCGCGGGGCTGGTGGTCGCGCTCGTGGTCGCCCTCGGGGTGAACGGGTGGGCCTGGTACCGCTCCGACCGGCTGGCGCTGCGGGCCATGCGCGCGTTCCCGGTCACCGAGACGCAGGCGCCGGGCCTCTACGCGATGGTGCGCGAGCTGGCCACCCAGGCGCGCCGGCCCATGCCGCGGCTCTACGTCAGCCCGACCGACCAGCCCAACGCCTTCGCCACCGGGCGCACGCCGCGCCGGGCCGCGGTGTGCTGCACGCAGGGCGTGCTCGAGCTGCTCGACCGCCGGCAGCTGCGCGCGGTGCTGGCCCACGAGCTCTCGCACGTCTACAACCGCGACGTCCTGCTCGGGTCGGTCGCCGGCGCGCTGGCCGCCGTCGTCACCTACCTGGCGCACGTGGCCACGTTCAGCACGCTGTTCGGCGGCCGCGACGACGAGCGCGAGGGCGGCCTGCTCGGCACGCTCCTGCTCGTGCTGCTCGGTCCGCTGGCCGCCGGCCTGGTGCGGCTCGCGGTCGGCCGCAGCCGCGAGTACGAGGCCGACGCCGACGGCGCGCGGCTGTGCGGCGACCCGCTGGCCCTGGCCGGTGCCCTGCGCCGGATCGCGGCGGGCACCGAGGCCCGGCCGCTGCCGGCCGACGAGCGGCTCGTGGCGCAGGGCCACCTGATGATCGCGGCACCGTTCCGCCCGGCCGGCCTGGCGGCGCTGTTCGCCACCCACCCGCCGATGGCCGAGCGCATCGCCCGGCTGGAGCGGATGGCCCGGGAGGGCTGACCGGGCGCGCGCTCAGAACGCCGCGTCCATCTGGGCGATCAGCGTCGGGCCGTCCCAGGTCGGCGGCGGCATGATCCGCCGGATGGTCATCAGCGGCCGGTCCGGGTCCTGGGCGTCGCCGAGCTGGAAGGCCGCCCGGTAGCCGGCGGCCGCCACGTGGTCCACGGCCTCCTGCGACCAGACGCCGTACGGATAGGCCAGCAGGTCCACGGGGTGGCCGAGGATGCCGCCGAGCTGCGCCCGCGGCTCGTCGACCTGCACCCGCCACTGGTCGCCGCCGAGCCGGTCCATCCGCTGGTGGTCGTAGGAGTGGGCCCCGATGGTCATGCCGGCGCGGTCGAGGTCGCGCAGGTCGTCCTCGCTGAGCCACCCCTCGGCGCCGAGCACCATCGTCTGCGGGAAGAAGGTCCCCACGAAGCCGAAGCGGACGAGCTCGGGGAGGGCCACGGCGTGGTGGGACCCCCAGCCGTCGTCGAAGGTCAGCAGGACGGGCCTGGCCGGCAGGGGAGTGCCGAACTCGAGGTGGTCGACGAGCGCCGTGCCGCTGACCGGCGTGAACCCGCCGTCGCGCAGGGCCTGCAGCTGGGCGGTCAGGACCGACGGCGGCGTGATGATGCTGCGGGCCGCCTCGCTGTCGGTCGGGATGTGGTCGCGCAGGTTGTGGAAGCACAGCACCGGCACCGTCGAGCGGGCCAGGACCTCCTGCGGCGTGCCCGGGGTCGGAGGCGGTGTGGTGGCCGGCGGGGCCGGGGGCTCCGTGGTGGTCGGTGCGGCCGTGGTGGTCGGAGCGGCGGAGGTCGTGCCCGGGCCCGTCGTGCCGGCCGAGCGGGTGAAGGACGCGGGCCCGCGGGAGCAGCCGGCCAGCGCGGCGGCGGCTGCGGCGGCCAGGAACTGGCGTCTGCGCACGCATCGAGCGTCCTGCGCTCACGGTGTGTGAGACAAGCCCCTCGCGGCAGAAAGCGGCCGGTTCCGTCTCCCCTCGGGAGGGGGAGCTGCGTCGGGTCGCCCGCGGGGTCGGGGCGCCGTCCGGACGCCCCGACCCCGCGCCCCTCAGCGGTAGTTGTCGAACTGCAGGGCGACGTCGAGGTCCTTGCCGCGCAGCAGCTGCTGCACCGCCTGCAGGTCGTCGCGCTTCTTGCCGCTGACCCGCAGCTGGTCGCCCTGGATCTGCGCCTGGACGCCCTTGGGGCCCTCGTCGCGGATGAGCTTGGCGATCTTCTTGGCGGTGTCGGACTCGATGCCCTGCTTGATCCGCGCGGACAGCTTGTAGGCCTTGCCCGAGGCCTGCGGCTCGTCGGCGTCGAGCGCCTTGAGCGAGATGCCCCGCTTCACCAGCTTGTCCTTGAAGACGTCGAGGGCGGCGGTGACCCGCTCCTCGGTGTCGGCCTCGAGCAGGACGCCGTTCTCGCCGGCCCAGGAGATGCGGGCGTTGGTGCCGCGGAAGTCGAAGCGCTGGGAGAGCTCCTTGCCCGCCTGGTTGAGCGCGTTGTCGATCTCCTGGCGATCGACCTTGCTCACGACGTCGAAGGACGCGTCGGCCATGTCTGCTCCTCACCTCCGCGGGCGGTGCGACCCGCCGCGGGACCAGTCGGACCTCGTCGGCCCGTCTTGTACGCTCTCTCCCGTGGCACCACGGCGGGTTGCCCGAGTGGCCAATGGGAGCGGACTGTAAATCCGTCGGCTTAGCCTACGAAGGTTCGAATCCTTCACCCGCCACGCCCGTGGCAGCGGCCCCCGACCGGCAGGTCGGGGGCCGCTGTGCGTCCGGCGTCAGCCCAGCGTCGGTGCCCGCGCGCCGGCGACGGCGTCGACCTGGAGGGGCCGGCCACCGAGGAAGAGCCAGCCGAAGGCGAGGTCGACCGAGCGGCCGCAGCGGACGGTCACCTCGGTGCCGTCGGTCTCGGCCGACCAGCTGTCGAGGGCGGTCCCGCCGTCGGCGAGGTGGTCGGCGACGGCGGCCCGCGCGGTCTCGGTGGTCAGTGGCAGCGTCGTACCGACACCCGTGGCGTACACGCGGGCCTCGTCGATCCGGTTGGCCGCGGCCAGCGCGGCGCCGTCGCACGCCGCCTGCAGGTCCTGCCGCTCGAGGAAGGCGTCGGAGGCCGCGATGGCCCCGAGGGCCATGAACACCGCCACCAGCCAGCAGACGAGTACGAAGGGGAGGGCGGACCCGCGCTCACCGTGGTGAGCGGGCACGCGCTGGTCCGCCGTCGGCACGGCGGGCAGCGTAGGGCCGTCCCGGACCCGTCCGGCGCTCGTCCCCAGGGGCTCCGCCCACCGCGGGTCACCGTTCACCCGCCCAAGTGACACTGGGGGGTCTCCAGTTGACCTGGTGTCACAAAGTAACGGCGTGTCACCCGATCGTGATTCTCCGTGCTTGACTCGCGCGGGTGAGGGCACCAAGGTCATCAGTGCGGTCCGTACACGAACGACGCTCTGCCCCCGCGCCCGGGTGACAGCCGCACGTCAACAGCTGTCCCTTCCTGCCTGAGGAGGCGTCATGAACGAGCGTGGTGCGAAGTGGGCCCGGGGTGCCAAGTGGGCGCGCGGTGCCAAGTGGGCGCGGGGCGCCAAGTGGGCACGTGGAGCCAAGTGGGCCTGACCTGTAGGTGACCCCGCCTCGACCGGGCGGGGTCCGGTCGCCCGGATCCCCGGTCTACCCCCGACGGGGTGGTTCGGTTCTGGGGGAGCGCTCGCGCTGTTAGCCTCGGCGCCGCTGTCCTCCTTCTCACAGATCCGGGTGACCTTGGCGAGTCGCGCGCGTGCCACGCCCCGTCGTGCCGGCGCGCTGCTCCCCCTCGGCGTGATCGCCGCGGCCGGCGTGGTCCTGGCCGCCGGGGCCGGTGTCCTCGCGTTCCCCGCGGCGCCGACCGACTTCCGGCTGGTGCCCTTCGTCCTCGTGGTGGCGGCCTTCTTCGCCACCGACATGGTCTCCCTCCACGTGGAGTTCCGGCGCCAGACGTGGGCGTGGTCGGTCAGCGAGCTCGCTCTCACGATCGCCCTCGTCGAGGTGGGTGGCGTGTGGGCCGCGGCCGCTCGGGTGGTCGGGCTCGGCGCCAGCATGGTCTACCAGCGGTACGCCGGTGCGAAGGTCGTCTACAACCTCGCCGTCGCCGTCATCGAGGTCGCCGCGGCCGTCACCGTGCTCCGGCTGCTGCCGTTCGGAGCACTGGACGACCCCCTCAGCTGGCTCAGCCTGCTCGCCGCCGTCCTGGTGGCCGACCTGGTGGGGGCCCCCCTCGTCGTCGCGGCCATCCGGCTCAGTGGCGGCAACCCCGGCCGGCGGCTCTGGAAGGAGCTGCTCCTCCCCATCGGGGTCGTCGCGCCCTTCGCCGTCTGCGTCGGGCTCGTCGCCACCCTGCTCAACGACCGCACCCACTGGGCCGTGGTCCTGATCGCACCGGCGGCCGTGGCCGTCATCCTGCTGTTCCGCCGGTTCGCCGAGGTGTCCCGCGCGGGCCAGGCCCTGGAACGCATCTACGACTTCGCCCGGCAGGTGGAGCAGATCCGGCCGGACACCGACGGCCCGCTGCAGATCGTGCAGGCGGTCAAGGAGCTGCTCAACGCCGACAAGGTCGCGCTGTGGCTGCCGCCGTACCTCGACGAGCCGCCCCGCCTGGTGGTGGCCGGTGACGGCGGGGTCACCTGGTACGACGGGCCCGCCGACCCCGAGGACGTCCTGCGCCAGCGGGCGCTGACCCCCGGCTCGGCGGAGCCGGTCCTGGTCGCCGCGGCCCGGGCCGACGCCGCCGAGGCCGCCGCCCTCGCCCGCCGCGGCGCCCAGGAGGTGCTCGGGGCCCCGGTCGCCACGGCGGCCGGCGAGCCCGGCTACCTCGAGGTCTGCGACCGCCGCAGCGACGTCGTGTCCTTCTCCGGCAGCGACCGCTCGGCGCTGGACTCGATGCTCACCCACGTCAACGCGGCCATCCGCCAGCAACAGCTGCTCACCCAGATCCGCTACGACGCCGACCACGACCGGCTGACCGGCCTGCCCAACCGGCAGCGGCTCGCCGTCGAGATCGACCAGCTGCTCGAGGCCGACCCGGTGGGCGCGCGGGCCGGGCTGGTGCTGGCCGCCCTGGGCAACCACACCGAGATCGTCGACACGCTCGGCCACGCGGCCGCCGACGAGCTCCTGCTCGTCACCGCCGGCCTGCTGCGCGAGCACGCGCCGCCGGACGCCCTCGTGGCGCGCATGGAGGGCGAGCAGTTCGCCGTCCTGCTGCCGGGGCTGTCCCTGGCCGCCACCGAGCGGGCCGCGCGCCGGCTGCGCGAGGCGGCCTCCACCCGGGCGCGCGTCGCCGGCCTGGACCTCGAGGTCACGCTGACCATCGGCGTGGTCGCCGCGCCGGTGCACGGCAGCGACTCCGGCACCCTCATGCAGCGCGCCGACGTCGCCCTGCTCGCCGCCACCGACAGCTCCGGCGTGGCCAGCTACCACCAGGTCCTCGACCAGCAGAGCCTGCGCCGCCTGCAGCTGGGCACCGAGCTGGAGCAGGCGATGGCCGACGGGCAGATCAGCGTGGTCTTCCAGCCGATCATCGACGCCCGGACCTCCGACATCGTCTCGGTGGAGACGCTGGTGCGCTGGGCCCACCCCCGGTTCGGTGCCATCCCGCCGGACGAGTTCATCCACCTCGCCGAGCAGATCGGCCGGATCGGCCCGCTCACCGACCACGTGCTCGACCTGGCCCTGGCCCGCTGCCGCCGGTGGCTGGACCAGGACATCGGCCTGTCGGTGGCGGTCAACCTCTCCGCGCGCTGCCTGGCCGAGCCCGACCTGGTCGAGCGGGTGCAGCGGGCGCTGCGCCGCCACGGCGTCCCGGGCGAGCTGCTCATCCTCGAGCTCACCGAGGGCAGCGTCGTCGACGACTCGGTGCGCTCCAGCACGGTGCTGGAGGACCTGCACGCGCTGGGCCTGCGGCTGTCGATGGACGACTTCGGCACCGGCTACTCGTCGCTGTCGCAGCTGCGACAGCTGCCCATCGACGAGGTCAAGATCGACAAGTCCTTCGTGCTGGGCATGTCCACCAGCCAGGGCGAGTCGTTCATCGCCCGGTCGATCATCGAGCTCGCGCACAACCTGGGCCTGCGCGTCGTCGCCGAGGGTGTCGAGGACGAGCTCACCCGCAAGCTGCTCACCGAGATGGGCTGCGACAAGCTGCAGGGCTTCCTGGTCAGCCGGCCGCTGCCGGACGAGCGGCTGGAGAGCTGGCTGCTGGCCCGCACCGGCGTGCGCTCGGCGGCACCGGGTGCCCAGCACCGCCGGCTGTTCGTCCGGGCCTGAGCCGGGGCCCCTGCGGAGGCCGCCGGAGGCATCGGGTACAGTTCTCTGCGGCTCCTCGGAGCAGGCCCCTTTAGCTCAGTCGGCAGAGCGTCTCCATGGTAAGGAGAAGGTCTACGGTTCGATTCCGTAAAGGGGCTCCGACCACCGGTCCAGTCGCGAGACCGGGCCGCGCGGTCCTCCCGGCGGTGTAGCTCAGCCAGGCAGAGCAAGCGGCTCATAATCGCTGTGTCACCGGTTCAAATCCGGTCACCGCTACCCCAGACGGACCCCGGGCACCGGGGTCCGTCGCCGTGTCGGCGCCCGCCGGCACGGGCACCGGCCCGCAGCGGGCCGGTCCGCACAAGGCGAGGAGTGCCTCCATGGCAGCCACCGACGTCCGTCCGAAGATCACCCTGGCCTGCCAGGAGTGCAAGAGCCGGAACTACATCACCCGCAAGAACCGGCGCAACGACCCCGACCGGCTCGAGCTGAAGAAGTTCTGCCCCCGCGACCGGCGGCACACCGTCCACCGCGAGACCCGCTGACGCCGGTCCGCGACGGAACAGGGAGGGCGGGAGTGGCGCTGGACGCAGGACTGGTCGGGCGCAGCTACCCGCCCTCCGCCGTCTACGAGGTCGGCCGCGCGAAGATCGCCGAGTTCGCCGCCGCGGTCGGTGCCACCGACCCGGCCCACACCGACCCCGCGGCCGCCCGCGCGCTCGGCCACGCCGACGTCGTCGCGCCGCCCACGTTCGCCATCGTGGTCACCCTCGGTGCGGCCGACGTCGTCATCGCCGACCCCGACGTGGCCCTCGACTACAGCCGCGTCGTGCACGGCGAGCAGCGCTTCACCCACCACCGCCCCATCCGGGCCGGCGACCGGCTGGTCAGCACCACGACGATCGAGGCGGTGCGCACCGTGGCAGGCAACGACATGCTCACGACCCGGGTCGACGTCGCCACCGAGGACGGCGAGGCCGTCTGCACCGCCACCTCGCTGCTCGTGGCACGGGGGACGGCGTGAGCGCCCGCCTGCGCGCCGCGGACGTCGCCGTCGGCACCGAGCTCCCCGAGCGGACCCACCGGCTGACCCGCGCGGACCTGGTCCGCTACGCCGGCGCCTCCGGTGACCTCAACCCGATCCACTGGAGCGACCGCGTCGCCACCGGCGTGGGGCTGCCCGGCGTCATCGCACACGGGATGCTCACCATGGGCCTGGCCGCCCGCACCGTCACCGACTGGGCCGGCGACCCCGCCGCCGTCGTCGAGTACCAGGTCCGCTTCGGCCGGCCGGTCGTCGTCCCCGACGACGACGCCGGCGCCGAGGTCACCGTCCGCGGGAAGGTCGGCGCCGTCCTCGACGGCGGCCGCGTCCGCGTCGACCTCACCGTCACCAGCGGCGGCGAGAAGGTTCTCTCGCTGGCCCGCGCCACCGTCGCCCTGGCATGACGCTCCGGCGGGGGGCGCTGGCCGCCGCGGCCCTGCTGCTGTGCGGCTGCACGTCGTTCACCGACACGGTCGCCGAGCCGGAGACCGGGACCGCGCCGGGCACGCCCCCGGCGGCCACACCGTCGGACGACGCGGGCGCCGCGGAGGACGAGGACCGCTGCCCGGCCGAGCGCGCCGCCCCCGACCCCGCCCGCCCCGTCGTCGACCTCGACTTCCGGCTGTCGACCGACCTGCGCACCGTCACCGGCACCGAGACCGTCGTCTTCACCCCCGACACCGCCACCGACGAGCTGGTCTTCCGGCTGGTCCCCAACGGCCCCACCGCGGCCGGGCTCGGCAACCGGCTCACCGTCGACGACGTCCGCGGCGACGACGTCGACCAGGCCGGGTACGAGGACGCCGGCGCGGAGGGCCCCGGCGGGCTCTACGTGCTGCAGCTCGACGGCGAGCTGGCGGCCGGGGAGTCCACCGAGGTGGAGCTGGACTTCACGCTGTCGCTGGGCCAGGGCGGCTTCGAGCGGTTCGGCACGGCCGAGGGCACCGCCTGGTGGGCCAGCGGCTTCCCGCTGCTGGCCTGGGAGCCCGGGGTCGGGTGGGCCCGCGACCCGTTCGTCGGGATCCTCGGCGAGACGGCGACCAGCCCGGTCGCCGACACCACGGTCACCGTCGACGTTCCCGAGGACCTGACCGTGCTCACGACCGGCGCGCAGGAGGAGCCCTCCGCGGCCGAGGACGGCCGGCGCACCTGGACCTCCCGCGAGCCGGTGGCCCGCGACGTCAGCGTCGCCGTCGGGCCGTTCCGCACCGCCGGCCTCACCACCGCCGGCGGGGTGGAGATCACCACCGGCGTCCTCGACGGCGCCGCCGTCGGGCCCGGCGAGCTCGCGGACTGGACCGCCGACGCCGTCACGGGGCTGGCCGACCGGTTCGGCGCCTTCCCCTACGACACGCTCACCGTGCCGCTGCTGCCCGTCGAGGGCGGCGGCATCGAGTACCCGAGCTCGATCCTCATGGCCGGCGCCGACCGCTCGGTGCTCGAGCACGAGGTCGCGCACATGTGGTTCTACGGCATGGTCGGCGGCTCGCAGTTCCGCGACCCGTGGCTGGACGAGGCCTTCGCCACCTACGCCGAGGCGGTCGACGACCAGGCGTCGCGCGAGGTCCTGGACCGGGCGCTGGCCGTCTCGGGCGACGTCGGTGCGTCGATGGGCGAGTTCGGCGGCACCGACGAGTACTTCGCCGCCGTGTACGGCAAGGGCGCCGCCGCGCTGCTCGCCGCCCGCGACGCCGCCGGGGCCGGACCGTTCGACGCCGCGCTGCGCTGCTACGTGCAGCGCAACGCCTGGGCCATCGCCACGCCCGACGACGTCGCCGCCGCCCTCGCCGACCTGCCGGCCGCCCGCGACGTGCTCGTGGCCGCCGGTGCCCTCGACGAGGACGACACGGACTGACTCAGGCCAGCAGCCGCTGCAGCCGCGACACGCCCTCGACGAGGTCGTCGTCGCCGAGCGCGTAGGACATCCGCACGTAGCCGGGCGTGCCGAACGCCTCCCCGGGGACGACGGCGACCTCGGCCTCCTCCAGGACGATCTCGGCGAACTCGACGCTCGACGACGCCGTCCGCCCGTTGACCGGCCGGCCGAGCAGTCCCTTGACCGACGGGTAGACGTAGAACGCGCCCCGCGGCTCGGGGCAGGTCACGCCCGGGATCTCCCGCAGCATCGACACGATCGTCTTCCGGCGGCGGTCGAACGCCTCCCGCATCTGCGCCACCGCCGACAGGTCGCCGGTGAGCGCGGCCACCGCGGCCGCCTGGGACACGTTGGCGACGTTGGACGTCGCGTGCGACTGCAGGTTGGTCGCCGCCTTGACGACGTCGGCCGGCCCGACCATCCAGCCCACCCGCCAGCCGGTCATGGCGTAGGTCTTGGCCACGCCGTTGACGACCACGCAGCGGTCGGCGAGCTCGGGCACCACCACCGGCATCGACGGCGCGGTGGCCCCGCCGTAGGTCAGGTGCTCGTAGATCTCGTCGGTGAGCACCCACAGCCCGGCCTCCAGCGCCCAGCGACCGATGGCCTCGACCTGGTCGGGCGGGTACACCGCGCCCGTCGGGTTGGACGGCGAGACGAACAGCAGCACCTTGGTCCGCTCGGTGCGGGCGGCCTCGAGCTGGTCGACCGAGACCAGGTAGCCGCTGTCCTCGTCGGCGACCACCGGCACCGGCACCCCGCCGGCCAGCCGGATCGCCTCCGGGTAGGTGGTCCAGTACGGGGCGGGCACGAGCACCTCGTCGCCCGGGTCGAGCATCGCGGCGAAGGCCTCGTAGACGGCCTGCTTGCCGCCGTTGGTGACCAGCACCTGCGCGGGCGTGACGGTCAGCCCCGAGTCCCGCGCCGTCTTGGCGACGATCGCCTCCCTGAGCGCCGGGAGCCCCCCGGCCGGGGTGTAGCGGTGCATCGCCGGCTGGCGGCAGGCGGCGACGGCGGCCTCGACGACGTAGTCCGGCGTCGGGAAGTCCGGCTCGCCGGCGCCGAAGCCGATGACCGGCTTGCCCGCCGCCTTGAGCGCCTTGGCCTTGGCGTCGACCGCGAGCGTCGCGGACTCGGTGATGGCCGCGACGCGCCGCGAGACGCGGCGGTCGGCGGGGGAGAGGGCAGCGGTCCCCGACGGGGAGGCGGCGGTCATGGCCCCATCCTGCCGGAGGAGCCGCCGTCCGGGCGGCCCGGTCGGGCATCGGTGCCACGGCCCGGAGCCCCCGTCCGGGGCGCGTCCCGGAGCGCGGTCACGGACTCCTCCCGCGGTCCCGTACACTGGCAATCCTGGGGCGATCGACCCCGCCACCGGCGTGCCCCGGGACCTCCTGGGAACGGCGCGCCGACCGGCGGGTGCGGACGCTCCGGGGCAGTCCGGGATCGCGGTCCCGGACCCGAGGGGTGTAGCTCAACTGGCAGAGCAGCGGTCTCCAAAACCGCAGGCTGCAGGTTCAAGTCCTGTCACCCCTGCCCGTGCCGCCGGTACCGCCGGCGGGCAGCACGACCCGGCACCGCCCCGTGTCCCGGCAGCGCCGGCCGCGGCCGGTGCCGCCCCGGGTACTGCACGGTCCGGGGAGCAGGACACCAGACGGCCGGAGAGCAGCGGCCACCACCACGACGCGAGCGAGGCGCAGTGAGCGACGAGAAGCCGGGCCGCGGGGAGGACCCCCGCGCCGCCTCCGACGCCGAGCTGACCGACGAGCAGCTCGACCGCGAGGCCCCGGGCGTCGACGACGCCGGCGAGCTCGAGGCCGCCGAGGACGAGATCGCCGCCGAGGCCGCGGCCGAGGAGGACAAGGTCGTCCCCGCCCCGGCCCGCCGCCGGGGCGGCCGGATCACCGCCGACGACGACGAGGACGACGAGCCCGCGGCCGCCCGCACCCGCCGCGCGGCCCGCGAGCGCACCAGCCGCCCGGCCGGCCGGTCCGAGGGGTCCGGCACCCGCTCCCGCGCCGCCGCCCAGCGCGCCCGCACCGACGAGGTCCGCCGGCGCCGCGACCTGCGCCGGTTCCTGCGCGAGGTCGTCGCCGAGCTGCGGAAGGTGATCTGGCCCGGCCGCCGCGAGCTGATCACCTACACCACGGTCGTCATCCTCTTCGTGGCCTTCATGGTGGCCCTGGTCGCGGGCCTGGACGTCCTCTTCGCGCAGGGCGTGCTCGCCGTCTTCGGCTGACCGCCCCGCGCCCGCCCGCACCCGAGAAGGAAGAGATCCCCGTGACCGACCCCCGCGAGCCCTTCGACACCGACAGCGACGTCGAGGCGATCGACCTCGACGACGAGCGGCTCGACGTCCGCGGCAGCGTCGACCTCGAGACCGGCGCCGACGCGGCCGGTGCCGCCGAGAGCTCGGCCGACACCACCGACCAGGACACCGCCACCGGCGTGGCCGACGTGACCCCGCTGGTCGAGAGCGGCGGCCGCGACAGCCTCGTCGGCGACCCGCTGGCGGCGCCCGCCCCCGACCACGACCCGATCGTCACCGAGGCGCTGGCCGAGGCCGAGGCGGAGGACGCCGACCCGCGGGAGACCCTCAAGCGGACGCTGCGCACGCAGTTCGGCGACTGGTACGTCATCCACTCCTACGCGGGCTACGAGAACAAGGTGAAGACCAACCTCGAGTCCCGCATCCAGTCGCTGGACATGGAGGACTACATCTTCCAGATCGAGGTGCCCACCGAGGAGGTCACCGAGATCAAGAACGGCAAGCGCACCCAGGTCAACCGGAAGAAGCTGCCCGGCTACCTGCTCGTCCGGATGGACCTCAACGACGAGTCCTGGGGCGCGGTCCGCAACACCCCCGGCGTCACCGGCTTCGTGGGCGCCACCTCGCGGCCCTCGCCGCTGAGCATCGACGAGGTCGTCAACCTGCTGGTGCCCGACGCGCCGCCGCAGGCGGCCAAGGTCGCCGAGGCCGCGTCACCGGCCGCGGCCGCCGCGCCGGCCGCCGTGGTCGACTTCGAGGTCGGCGAGTCGGTCACCGTCATGGACGGCCCGTTCGCCACCCTCCCGGCGACCATCAACGAGATCAACGCCGAGCAGCAGAAGCTGCAGGTGCTGGTCTCGATCTTCGGCCGGGAGACGCCGGTCGAGCTGTCGTTCACCCAGGTCGCGAAGATCTGAGTCGACCCCCTCGTCCCCACCCTCCGCACGCTCGGGGTGGGACCCTGCGAGGGGGCCGTTCCACCCCGTCACGAAGAAGGAAAGACATGCCCCCCAGGAAGCGGTTGACCGCGGTCATCAAGCTCCAGATCAACGCCGGTGCGGCCACCCCCGCGCCGCCGGTGGGTCCGGCGCTGGGCCAGCACGGCGTCAACATCATGGAGTTCTGCAAGGCGTACAACGCCGCCACGGAGTCGCAGCGCGGCAACGTGATCCCGGTCGAGATCTCGGTCTACGAGGACCGCTCGTTCACCTTCGTCACCAAGACCCCGCCCGCGGCGCGCATGCTGCTCAAGGCCGCCGGGGTCGAGAAGGGCTCCGGCGAGCCGCACAAGACCAAGGTCGCCACCGTCACGCGCGACCAGGTCCGTGAGATCGCGCAGACCAAGATGCCCGACCTCAACGCCAACGACCTCGACGAGGCCGAGAAGATCATCGCCGGCACCGCCCGGTCGATGGGCATCACCGTCCAGGGCTGATCCCGCTCCTGGAAGTCGCCGGCACCGCCCGGCGTCGCGCCACCGACAGCACCCGTGGGAGGGCCTGCGCCAGGCCCGGGCACCACGAGACTCCCGCCGGCACGGCGGGGGAGAGGACACACCATGGCGAAGCACGGCAAGAAGTACCTCGAGGCCGCGGCCAAGGTCGACCGCGAGAAGCTCTACAGCCCGCTGCAGGCCGCGGGTCTGGCCAAGGAGACCTCGCCGACCGCGTACGACGCCACCGTCGAGGTGGCCATGCGGCTGGGCGTCGACCCGCGCAAGGCCGACCAGATGGTCCGCGGCACGGTGAACCTGCCGCACGGCACCGGCAAGACCGCCCGCGTCATCGTCTTCGCGACCGGTGACAAGGCCGCCGAGGCCGAGGCCGCCGGTGCCGACGTCGTCGGCTCCGACGACCTGATCGCGCGCATCCAGGAGGGCTTCCTGGACTTCGACGCCGCGATCGCCACGCCCGACCAGATGGCCAAGGTCGGCCGCATCGCGCGCATCCTCGGCCCCCGCGGCCTGATGCCGAACCCGAAGACCGGCACGGTGACCCCCGACGTCACCAAGGCGGTCGCCGACATCAAGGGCGGGAAGATCAACTTCCGCGTCGACAAGCAGGCCAACCTGCACCTGGTGATCGGCAAGACCTCCTTCGACGAGACCCGGCTGGTCGAGAACTACGCCGCCGCGCTCGACGAGGTGCTGCGCGCCAAGCCGGCCGCGGCCAAGGGCCGGTACCTGAAGAAGGTCACCATCTCCACCACCATGGGCCCGGGCATCCCGGTCGACCCGAACCGCACCCGCAACCTGACGGTGGACGAGCCCACCGCCTGAGGGAGGACCTCGTCCTCCCCGGGCGAGGCCACCCACGCAGGTCGCCAGGAGGCCCCGCCGCGCACCGCGCGGCGGGGCCTCCGCCGTCCGTGCGCCCGTCCGTGCGCCCGCCCGTGCCCGGGACGAGATCGCCGGTCTCGTACGCCTCCGGCCCGCCGTGCGTACGAGACCGGCGATCTCGTCGCGGAGGGGGACGACGGCGGCGGGGGAGGGGGCCGGCCGGCGGCGTGTACGCTGGGCGGCGTTCCCCCCACGACCGCTGGTCGTCGCACGTCCGCGTGCGATCGAAGGTCCCGGATCCCCGGGCGGCCCGCGCAGGAGGACGGTTCGATCGACGCGGGCCCCTGCCGCTCGCGTCCCTCGCCCCGTGCGCCCTGCGCCGGGGCGTTCCTCGTCTCCGGGCCCCGATCGCGGCGCTCCGTACGGCGCTCGGCGGTCGCCCGTCCGACGAGAGGAGGCCCATGCCCACGCAGGCGAAGGCCGCGGTGATCGACGAGATCACCGAGCGGTTCCAGAAGTCCAGCGCGGCCGTGCTCACCGAGTACCGCGGGCTCACCGTGTCGCAGCTGACCCAGCTGCGTCGTTCCCTCGGTGCGGGCAGCAGCTACGCCGTCGTCAAGAACACCCTGACGAAGCGGGCGGCGGACGAGGTCGGCCACGCCGACCTGGCCCCGCTGCTCAACGGCCCCACCGCGATCGCCTTCATCGAGGGCGACGTCGTCGAGGCCGCCAAGGCCATCCGCGACTTCGCGCGCGCCAACCCGCTGCTCGTCGTCAAGGGCGGCGTCGTCGAGGGCCGCACCGTCGGCCCCGCCGAGGTCACCGCCCTGGCCGACGTCGAGCCGCGCGAGGTGCTGCTGGCCAAGCTGGCCGGCGCGATGAAGGGCAACCTGACCAAGGCCGCCGGCCTGTTCCAGGCCCCGCTGTCGCAGGTCGCCCGCCTGGCCGCGGCGCTGCAGGAGAAGAGGGAGTCCGCCGAGGGCCCCGCCGCTCCCGCCGCCGACACCGCTGCCGCCGACACCACCACCGACACCGCCGAGACCGCGGACGCCGCGGCCGGCACCGACTGACCCCAGAAGGAGAGATCATGGCCAAGCTGTCCACCACGGAGCTGCTCGACGCGTTCAAGGAGATGACGCTGCTCGAGCTGTCCGACTTCGTGAAGCAGTTCGAGGAGACCTTCGAGGTCACCGCTGCCGCTCCGGTCGCCGTCGCGGCCGCCGCCCCCGCCGGTGGCGGTGGCGACGGTGGCGCCCCCGCCGCCGAGGAGCAGGACGAGTTCGACGTCATCCTCGAGAGCGCCGGCGACAAGAAGATCCAGGTCATCAAGGAGGTGCGCGGCCTGACCTCGCTCGGCCTCAAGGAGGCCAAGGACCTGGTCGACGGCGCGCCGAAGCCGGTCCTGGAGAAGGTCGCCAAGGACGCTGCCGAGAAGGCCAAGGCCGCCCTCGAGGGCGCCGGCGCCACCGTCACCGTCAAGTGACCCCCTCCCCGGCCGTCACCGCGGCCGGGTAGCACCACCCGCACACGACAGGGGCCGTCCTCCTCCGGGAGGGCGGCCTCCGTCGCGTCCGGAGGAGGGGAGCGGCGGCCACTCCGGACGGCGATCGGCGGCGTGGCGGAGACAACCGGCCCACCCGGCTGGCATCATGGCGACGCGGAACGCCGCCCGACTGCCGGACGCCGTCCTTCCCGGGCCGTGGTGTGGGTCGCCCCTCACCCCCCGACGTGGACAGCCTCCGTCAGCAGGGGTAGGGTTCTCTGTTGCGCTGCCCCCTGACTGCCTGCCCGCCGAGCCGGGTCGCCTGGGGTGCCCGGGATCCTCCGGGCGCCCGGTCGACCGAGCGGGCCGGTCGCCGCGGACAGCCCCGCCGAAACCGACGACGACCCAGGACGAACCGCACCCACCGCCCGCACGTCGTGAGGTCCTTGGAAGGACGCATCTTGGCAGGCTCTCGCCCCACCAGCATCTCCCCCAGCACCACCGAGTCCGGCGGCTACGGCCAGCAGAACCAGACTCCCTCGGCCGGCCCGCGCACCGGTGAGGCCGACCAGCAGAAGATCCCCGGCGCGCCGCTCCGGGTCTCGTTCGCGAAGATCTCCGAGCCCCTCGAGGTCCCGGACCTGCTCGCCCTGCAGACCGCGTCCTTCGACTGGCTGATCGGCAGCCCCGAGTGGCGGGCCACCCTCTCGCCCGAGGAGCAGGCCACCGCCGTCGGCGGCCTGGCCGAGATCCTCGAGGAGATCTCCCCGATCGAGGACTTCAGCGGCTCCATGTCGCTGTCCTTCTCCAACCCGCGCTTCGAGGACGTCAAGGCGTCCCTCGAGGAGTGCAAGGACAAGGACATGACCTACGCGGCGCCGCTGTTCGTCACCGCTGAGTTCATGAACAACACCACCGGCGAGATCAAGTCGCAGACGGTGTTCATGGGCGACTTCCCGATCATGACGAACAAGGGCACGTTCGTCATCAACGGCACCGAGCGCGTCGTCGTCTCCCAGCTCGTGCGCAGCCCGGGCGTCTACTTCGACAAGACCCTGGACAAGACCTCCGACAAGGACGTCTTCAGCGCCAAGGTCATCCCCAGCCGCGGTGCGTGGCTCGAGTTCGACGTCGACAAGCGCGACACCGTCGGCGTCCGCATCGACCGCAAGCGCCGCCAGCCGGTCACCGTGCTGCTCAAGGCGCTGGGCTGGACCGAGGACCGCATCCGCGAGCACTTCCAGTGGTCGCCCACGGTCCTGGCCACCCTGGAGAAGGACCACATCGCCGGGCAGGACGAGGCGCTGCTCGACATCTACCGCAAGCTGCGGCCGGGCGAGCCGCCGACGCGGGAGAGCGCCCAGGCGCTGCTGGAGAACCTCTTCTTCAACCCCAAGCGCTACGACCTGGCCAAGGTCGGCCGCTACAAGGTCAACAAGAAGCTGGGCGTCGAGGTGCCGCAGGCCACCCTGACGCTGACCGAGGACGACATCGTCGCCACCATCGAGTACGTCGTGCGGCTGCACGCCGGCGAGCCCGACCACGGCGTCGACGACATCGACCACTTCGGCAACCGCCGGCTGCGCACCGTCGGTGAGCTGATCCAGAACCAGATCCGGGTCGGCCTCTCCCGCATGGAGCGCGTCGTCCGCGAGCGGATGACCACCCAGGACGTCGAGGCGATCACGCCGCAGACCCTGATCAACATCCGGCCGGTCGTCGCCTCCATCAAGGAGTTCTTCGGCACCAGCCAGCTGTCGCAGTTCATGGACCAGACCAACCCGCTCGCGGGCCTGACCCACAAGCGCCGCCTGTCGGCGCTGGGCCCGGGTGGTCTGTCCCGTGAGCGGGCCGGCATGGAGGTCCGCGACGTGCACCCGAGCCACTACGGCCGGATGTGCCCGATCGAGACCCCCGAGGGTCCGAACATCGGCCTGATCGGCTCGCTGTCGGCCTACGGCCGCGTCAACGCCTTCGGCTTCATCGAGACCCCCTACCGGCGGGTCGAGAACGGCGTCGTCACCGACCAGATCGAGTACCTGACCGCCGACGAGGAGGACCGCTTCGTCGTCGCCCAGGCCAACTCGCCGCTGGACGCGCAGGGCCGCTTCGCCGAGGACCGCGTCCTGGTGCGCACCAAGGGCGGTGAGGTCGACTACCTGGCCCCCGAGAGCGTCGACTACATGGACGTCTCGCCGCGGCAGATGACCTCGGTCGCGACGGCGATGATCCCGTTCCTCGAGCACGACGACGCCAACCGCGCGCTCATGGGCGCGAACATGCAGCGTCAGGCCGTCCCGCTGCTGCGCAGCGAGGCGCCGCTGGTCGGTACCGGCATGGAGCTGCGTGCCGCCGTCGACGCCGGCGACGTCGTGGTCGCGGAGAAGGCCGGTGTGGTCGAGGACTCCACCGCCGACTACGTCACCGTCATGGCCGACGACGGGACCCGGCAGACCTACCGGCTGCTGAAGTTCCGCCGCTCCAACCAGGGCACCTCGATCAACCAGACCCCCGTCGTCGACGAGGGGCAGCGGGTCGAGGTCGGCCAGGTCATCGCCGACGGGCCGTGCACCGACCAGGGTGAGATGGCGCTGGGCAAGAACCTGCTCGTCGCCTTCATGCCGTGGGAGGGCCACAACTACGAGGACGCGATCATCCTGTCGCAGCGCCTCGTGCAGGACGACGTCCTGTCCTCGATCCACATCGAGGAGTTCGAGGTCGACGCCCGCGACACCAAGCTCGGTGCCGAGGAGATCACCCGGGACATCCCGAACGTCTCCGAGGAGGTCCTCGCCGACCTCGACGAGCGCGGCATCATCCGCATCGGTGCCGAGGTCGTCCCCGGCGACATCCTCGTCGGCAAGGTGACGCCGAAGGGCGAGACCGAGCTGACCCCCGAGGAGCGGCTGCTGCGCGCGATCTTCGGCGAGAAGGCGCGCGAGGTCCGCGACACGTCGCTGAAGGTCAAGCACGGTGAGTCCGGCAAGGTCATCGGCGTCCGCGTGTTCTCGCGCGAGGACGGCGACGAGCTGCCCGCCGGCGTCAACGAGCTGATCCGGGTCTACGTCGCCCAGATGCGCAAGATCTCCGACGGCGACAAGCTCGCCGGCCGCCACGGCAACAAGGGCGTCATCGCGAAGATCCTGCCGCAGGAGGACATGCCCTTCCTCGAGGACGGCACCCCGGTCGACATCGTGCTCAACCCGCTGGGCGTGCCCGGCCGGATGAACGTCGGCCAGGTGCTGGAGACCCACCTCGGGTGGATCGCCAAGCAGGGCTGGAACGTCGAGGGCACCCCGGAGTGGGCCGCCAACCTGCCGGAGGCCGCCAAGTCGGCCGCCCCGGGGACGCGGACCGCGACGCCGGTGTTCGACGGCGCCCGCGAGGAGGAGATCATCGGGCTGCTCGGCTCGACGACCCCGAACCGCGACGGCGACCGGATGGTCCAGGAGACCGGCAAGGCGCGGCTGTTCGACGGCCGCTCCGGTGAGCCGTTCCCCGAGCCGATCTCGGTGGGCTACGTCTACATCCTGAAGCTGCTGCACCTGGTCGACGACAAGATCCACGCCCGGTCGACCGGCCCCTACTCGATGATCACCCAGCAGCCGCTGGGTGGTAAGGCGCAGTTCGGCGGCCAGCGCTTCGGTGAGATGGAGTGCTGGGCGATGCAGGCCTACGGCGCGGCCTACGCCCTGCAGGAGCTGCTGACCATCAAGTCCGACGACATCCTCGGCCGCGTCAAGGTCTACGAGGCCATCGTCAAGGGCGAGAACATCCCCGAGCCGGGCATCCCCGAGTCGTTCAAGGTGTTGCTCAAGGAGCTGCAGTCGCTGTGCCTCAACGTGGAGGTGCTGTCCGGCGACGGGCAGGCGATCGAGCTGCGCGACACCGACGACGAGGTGTTCCGGGCCGCGGAGGAGTTGGGCATCGACCTCTCCCGCCGCGAGCCCTCGTCCGTCGAGGACGTCTGATCCGCTGCCGGCCGGCCCTGACCACCGGGGCCGGCCGGCCCCCCACTTCGCCAGAAGAAGAGAACTAGCCCCGGGAAAGGGGTCCACTCAGTGCTCGACGTCAACTTCTTCGACGAGCTCCGCATCGGTCTGGCCACCGGCGACGACATCCGCCAGTGGTCGCACGGTGAGGTGAAGAAGCCCGAGACCATCAACTACCGGACCCTGCGTCCGGAGAAGGACGGTCTCTTCTGCGAGAAGATCTTCGGTCCCACCCGGGACTGGGAGTGCTACTGCGGCAAGTACAAGCGCGTCCGCTTCAAGGGCATCATCTGCGAGCGCTGCGGCGTCGAGGTGACCCGCGCCAAGGTGCGGCGTGAGCGGATGGGCCACATCGAGCTGGCCGCGCCGGTCACCCACATCTGGTTCTTCAAGGGCGTCCCCTCGCGCCTGGGCTACCTGCTCGACCTGGCGCCCAAGGACCTCGAGAAGATCATCTACTTCGCCGCCTACCTGATCACCTCGGTCGACGACGAGGCGCGCCACCGCGACCTCCCGACCATCGAGGCCGAGATCAGCGCGGAGAAGCACAACCTCGAGAGCCGGCGCGACGCCGACGTCGAGGCACGCCAGCAGAAGCTCGAGGCCGACCTGGCCGAGCTCGAGGCGGAGGGCGCCAAGTCCGACGTCCGCCGCAAGGTGCGCGAGGGCGGCGAGCGCGAGATGCGCCAGCTGCGCGACCGCGCCCAGCGGGAGATCGACCGCCTCGAGGAGGTGCTCGACACCTTCCGCAAGCTCGAGGTCAAGCAGCTCATCGCCGACGAGGGCCTCTACCGCGAGCTGCGCGACCGCTTCGGTGAGTACTTCGAGGGCGGCATGGGTGCCGCGGCCCTGCAGAAGCTGCTGGCCGACTTCGACCTCGACGCCGAGGCCGCCTCGTTGCGCGACACCATCCGCAACGGCAAGGGCCAGCGCAAGCTGCGTGCCCTCAAGCGGCTCAAGGTCGTCGCGGCGTTCCAGCAGACGCGCAACTCGCCGATGGGCATGGTGCTCGACTGCGTACCGGTCATCCCGCCGGACCTGCGCCCGATGGTGCAGCTCGACGGTGGCCGCTTCGCCACCAGCGACATGAACGACCTGTACCGCCGGGTCATCAACCGCAACAACCGGCTCAAGCGGCTGCTCGACCTCGGCGCGCCCGAGATCATCGTGAACAACGAGAAGCGGATGCTGCAGGAGTCCGTGGACGCGCTGTTCGACAACGGCCGCCGCGGCCGGCCGGTCACCGGCCCGGGCAACCGTCCCCTGAAGTCCCTGAGTGACCTGCTCAAGGGCAAGCAGGGCCGGTTCCGGCAGAACCTGCTCGGCAAGCGCGTCGACTACTCCGGCCGCTCGGTCATCGTCGTCGGCCCGCAGCTGAAGCTGCACCAGTGCGGCCTGCCCAAGCAGATGGCGCTGGAGCTGTTCAAGCCCTTCGTCATGAAGCGGCTGGTCGACCTCAACCACGCGCAGAACATCAAGTCCGCCAAGCGCATGGTCGAGCGCGCCCGTCCCGTCGTCTGGGACGTGCTCGAGGAGGTCATCACCGAGCACCCGGTCCTGCTGAACCGGGCGCCGACGCTGCACCGCCTGGGCATCCAGGCCTTCGAGCCGCAGCTGGTCGAGGGCAAGGCCATCCAGATCCACCCGCTGGTCTGCACGGCCTTCAACGCCGACTTCGACGGTGACCAGATGGCGGTGCACCTGCCGCTGTCGGCCGAGGCGCAGGCCGAGGCCCGCATCCTCATGCTGTCGAGCAACAACATCCTGAGCCCGGCCGACGGTCGCCCGATCACCGCGCCGACCCAGGACATGGTGCTGGGCCTGTACCACCTGACCACCCTGGTGCCGAGCCGGTACGAGGCCGACGGTGGGCGTCCGGCGGCCTTCGGGTCGACGGCCGAGGCGATCATGGCGTTCGACAAGGGCGCCCTGGGCCTGCAGGAGCGGGCGCTCATCCGCCTCGACGAGGTGTTCGGCGTCGACAACGGCAAGGTCAACCCCGCGTGGGAGCAGCCGGCCGACTGGGCGCCGGGTGCGCCGGCGCTGGTCGAGACCAGCCTGGGTCGCGTGCTGTTCAACGAGGCCCTGCCCGAGGACTACCGCTTCGTCAACTACCAGGTGCCGAAGAAGGAGCTCGGGGCGATCGTCAACGACCTCGCCGAGCGCTACCCCAAGGTGCAGGTCGCGGCGACGCTGGACGCCCTCAAGTCGGCCGGTTTCCGCTGGGCCACCCGCTCGGGCGTCACGATCGCCATCGACGACGTCGTCACGCCGCCGGCCAAGCAGGAGATCCTCGACCGGCACGAGAACGAGGCCCGGCAGATCGAGCGGCAGTACGAGCGCGGTGTCATCACCGACGCCGAGCGCCGCGGCGAGCTGATCGAGATCTGGACCCGCGCGCGGGCCGAGGTCAGCCAGGCCATGGTGGACAACTTCCCGACCACCAACCCGGTCTGGGTCATGGTCAACTCGGGCGCCCGGGGCAACATGATGCAGATCAGCCAGATCGCCGGCATGCGCGGTCTGGTGGCCAACCCGAAGGGCGAGATCATCCCGCGGCCGATCAAGGCCAACTTCCGGGAGGGTCTGTCGGTGCTGGAGTACTTCATCTCCACGCACGGTGCGCGCAAGGGTCTGGCCGACACCGCCCTGCGGACCGCGGACTCCGGGTACCTCACCCGGCGGCTGGTCGACGTCTCCCAGGACGTCATCATCCGCGAGGAGGACTGCGGCACCGAGCGCGGCGTCATCATGCCGATCGCCACGGTGGTCGGCGGGGTCCTCACCCGGGACGCGCACGTCGAGACCAGCGTCTACGCCCGCTCCCTGGCCGCCGACGTGGTCGCCGAGGACGGCACGCTGGTCGCGCAGGCCGGTCAGGACCTGGGCGACGTGCTCATCGGTGCGCTGGTCGACGCCGGTGTCGCCGAGGTCAAGGTCCGCTGCGTGCTGACCTGCGAGTCCCTGCTGGGCACCTGCGCGACCTGCTACGGCCGGTCGCTGGCCACCGGCAAGCTCGTCGACGTCGGCGAGGCGGTCGGCATCATCGCCGCCCAGTCGATCGGTGAGCCCGGCACCCAGCTGACGATGCGCACCTTCCACACCGGTGGTGTCGCGGGTGAGGACATCACCCACGGTCTGCCGCGTGTGGTGGAGCTCTTCGAGGCCCGCGTCCCCAAGGGCAAGGCCCCGATCGCCGAGCTGGCCGGCTCCGTCCGGATCGAGGACGGCGAGCAGTTCCGCAAGCTGACCATCACCCCGGACGACGGCTCCGACGAGGTCGTCTACGACAAGCTGTCGCGCCGGTCGCGGCTGCGGGTCGAGGACGGCGCCCACGTCGAGGTCGGCGAGCAGCTCACCGAGGGTGCGGTGGACCCGCACGAGGTGCTGCGGATCATGGGCCCGCGCGAGGTGCAGCTGCACCTGGTCCGCGAGGTCCAGGAGGTCTACCGCAGCCAGGGCGTGTCGATCCACGACAAGCACATCGAGGTGATCATCCGCCAGATGCTCAAGCGGGTGACCATCATCGACTCGGGCGCGACGGAGTTCCTCCCCGGTGCGCTGGTCGAGCGGACGCTGTTCGAGACCGAGAACCGCCGCGTCGTCGCCGAGGGCGGCGAGCCGGCCTCGGCCCGTCCGGTGCTCATGGGCATCACCAAGGCCTCGCTCGCGACCGAGTCGTGGCTGTCGGCCGCCTCCTTCCAGGAGACGACCAAGGTGCTCACCGATGCCGCGATCCAGGGCAAGAGCGACAGCCTGCTCGGGCTCAAGGAGAACGTGATCATCGGCAAGCTGATCCCGGCGGGTACGGGCATCAGCCGCTACCGGAACATCACGGTCGAGCCGACCGAGGAGGCCCGCGCCGCCGTCTACACGATGGCCGGGTACGACGACGGGCAGTACTACAGCCCCGACGTCTTCGGTGCCGGCTCCGGTGAGGCCGTGCGCCTCGAGGAGTACGACTGGCGGGGCTGATCCCCGGTAGCACGTGAGGAGGGCCCCCAGGTCGACGACCTGGGGGCCCTTCCGCGTCCGGTGGGGGGGCGGCACGACCGGGTGACCCGATCGTGCCGCGTCCTGGCTCACCGTGGGAGGTGGGCCAGGACGCGCTCAGGTGAGCCCGGACGACGACGGCGTCACGTGACGCAGTGTGCGCCTCACCGGTCGGCCAGCCGCCGCATGGTCTCCACGGTGCGCAGCCGGCCCTCACGGCTGTCGTCGAGCGGCTGGAGCGCGATGGTGGTGACTCCGGCCTCGGCGTAGGCGGCGACCCGCTCGGCCACGTAGGACTCCGGCCCGATGAGCGACACGTTCCGGACGAACTCCTCCGGCAGTGCGGCCGCGGCCTCGTCCTTGCGCCCGGACAGGTAGAGGTCCTGCACCGTCTCCGCGGCGTCGTCGTACCCGTAGCGCCGGGCCAGGTCGTTGTAGAAGTTCTTGCCCTTGGCCCCCATGCCGCCGACGTAGAGCGCCAGGTGGGGGCGCACCGCGTCGTGCAGGTGGTCGACGTCCTCGCCGATCGCGACCGGGACGCCGCAGATGACCTGCAGTTCACCGAGCTCGGGGTCGCGCTTGGCCTTCCCGGCCCGCAGGGCGTCGCCCCAGACGTCGTCGGCACGCTCGGGCATGAACCAGATCGGCTCCCACACCTCGGCGATCTCGGCGGCGAGTTCGACGTTCCTGGGCCCCAGCGCGGCCAGCATGACCGGGATCCGCTCGCGGACCGGGGTGTTGATCAGCTTGAGCGGCTTGCCCAGGCCGGTGCCCTGGTCGGCCGGCAGAGGGACGGTGTACTTCGGGCCCTCGTGCACCAGCCGGTCGCGCCGCCACACCTGGCGGCAGATCTCCACGACCTCCCGGGTGCGCTGCAGCGGGGCGTCGTAGGGGACGCCGTGCCACCCCTCGATCACCTGCGGGCCCGAGGCGCCCAGACCGAGGGTGAAGCGGCCCCCGGAGACGAAGTCCAGGCCGGCCGCGGTCATCGCCGTCAGCGCCGGCGTGCGGCTGTAGATCGGCAGGATCGCGCTCATCAGCTCGACGCGCTCGGTGACGGCGGCCAGGTACCCGAGCTGGCTCACGGCGTCGAAGGTGTAGACCTCCGCGCACATCGCGAGGTCGAGCCCGGCGGCCTCCAGGTCGACGATCTCCGCCGCCGTCTCCTGGAACCCCCCGGCGTAACTGGCCTGGATGCCGATGCGCACCTGCACTCCTCTGGTCGGCGGCGCCCGCGTCGGCGCCACCGGCGACCGTAGCGGGTGCCCCCGGCCGGTTCCCCGGGCTCGGGGCGGCTCAGGCGGTGCGGCTGCGCAGCGGGCGGATGGCGCCCACGACCTCGGTCACCACCCGGACGCCGTCGACGTCGCGGGGCACCCGGCCGGCCGCGTCCGCGTCGGCGACGTCGACCTTGACGACGTACCCGCTGTCGCGCCGGGCCAGGCCGATGCCGACGACGCCGGGCTGGGCGGACAACTGGGTGGCCAGGGCGCTCTTGGCGGCGCGGGCGGCGGCACGGTCGGTCACGAGGACTCCTCGCTGACGCCCGCCGGCCGGGAGCCAGGGGCGAGGAAGGCCCCGGGCGGACGGGCGGGCTCGGTCACCTCCCCATGGTGCCTCGTCCCCGTCCGGAGCGACATCCCCCTGACCTGGGGACTTCGCTCAGGAGGCGACCCACTCCGCCCCGAGCGCCGCCAGCACGGTCGACAGCGGGTTGGCGAAGGTCAGCCCGGCGCCGGTGCTCCCGCCCCGGGTGCTCCCCGCGAACAGCAGGGCCAGGGGCGCGCGGTCGCTGCTGCGCCAGATCACCGACCCGCTGTCGCCGCCGGCGGAGAACGCCCCCGACAGTCCCTCGATCTCGATCTGGTCGTCGAAGAGGTGCACGCCGTCGTCGTACTGGACGGCGACCCCGTCGACCTCCACCGCCGTGATCCGCCCGCGCGTGTGCCCGGTGGTGCGGCCGACCTTCTCCACCTCCTCGTCGGGCTCGAGGTCGACCCCGTCGGGCACCGTGGCGCCGAGCGGGCCGCCCGGGACGTCGCCCGGGTCGGCATCGACCCCGTCGTCGACCGTGGCCGCCGCGGCGTCGACCCGGTTGGCGCGGTCGGTCAGGCGCACCGCAGCAGCCAGCGTGGCCACCCGGTCGGCGGGCGTGCCGCCGTCGGCGGGGCCCGGCTGCAGCACCGCGTCGCCGACCGTGCCGGCGCCGCCGGCGGCCAGCACGTGGTTGTTCGACAGCACGGCGAGCCGGCCGCCGAGCCGGACGAAGCCGCCCAGCGTTCCGGCGCTGACCGCCGGGTGCGCCACCGACAGCCCGGGGACCAGCGGCCTGGTGCGCCGCTGCAGCTGCGCGGGGGAGCGGGCCGGCTGCGGCAGTATCGGCCCGGTCACCCGGACGTCGACCTCGGCGCGGACGGCGTCCTCGAGGCCGGAGAGCAGCACCCGCGCGTCGGCCTCCGCCGCCACCCGGATGGCCAGGCGGGCCCGGCCGGGGGAGACCGGGGCCAGCCCGATCGCCGGCCGGGTCCACAGCCGGCCGCCGAGGTCGCTCGCGGTGACCAGGGGGAAGCCCTCGGCCAGCCGCGCGGTGAGGCGCGCCTTGAGCTCGCGCGCCGAGTCGATGAGCACGGAGACCTCCGTTGCGGTGAGTGGCTCTGCTGCGACCGACCGTAGGGGGCACCACTGACAGTCGCGTGTCCCCGCGGCCCGCGGCGAGCCCGTCGAGCCCCCTGCCGCCGGCGTCGCGGCCCTGGCGGAGCGCCCTCGCCGCGGTACAGTGCTCGCCACCCCGGGCCGGCGGACCAGCCGGGCGCGGCCGCCGGAAATACCCGGGGAGCCCGCGCCGCTGTACCCGTCGAGTCGGTCCGGACGTGAGGTTGGCCTCGCCCGCTGGGCGCCCGGGACCCGGCTTTGACCGCCTCCCGGACCGCGGGTATCGTGGTCAGCCGTGCCCAGGGTGCCCTGGGCCTGCTCCCGTTCGCGGTGCGCCTGGGTGTCCGGAGGTCCGTCCTCCTGGCCGCGGGTCCGCCCCGGAGGGCCGCCCCGCGGGGCGGCGCCCGGAGGTGGCGGCGCCGAGTCGCGGGGGGCGACCCGTCCGGTTCGACCACCGGCCGGTCCTGGGGTCGGCGACACGCCCGACCGCGGGGACCGGTGAGTGGCCCACGACCAGGGTGGACACCCCAGCAGGACCGGCACCGGAGACACGACAGCAGCACCGTCCACAGCACGACCCAGCGCAGGTAGGAGATCCAGGCCACCCATGCCCACGATCAACCAGCTGGTCCGCAAGGGCCGCGAGGACAAGGTCGAGAAGACCAAGACCCCGGCGTTGAAGGGCTCCCCTCAGCGTCGTGGCGTGTGCACCCGCGTGTACACGACGACGCCGAAGAAGCCGAACTCGGCGCTGCGCAAGGTCGCTCGCGTCCGCCTCACCAGTGGCATCGAGGTGACCGCGTACATCCCGGGCGTCGGCCACAACCTGCAGGAGCACTCGATGGTGCTCGTGCGCGGCGGCCGCGTGAAGGACCTCCCGGGTGTGCGCTACAAGATCATCCGCGGCTCGCTGGACACCCAGGGCGTCCGCAACCGCAAGCAGGCTCGCAGCCGGTACGGCGCGAAGAAGGAGAAGAGCTGACATGCCGCGCAAGGGCCCCGCGCCGCGCCGTCCGCTGGCCGCCGACCCGGTCTACCAGTCGCCGCTGGTCACCCAGCTGGTGAACAAGGTCCTGGTCGACGGCAAGCGCTCGGTCGCCGAGTCGATCGTCTACGGCGCCCTCGAGGGCTGCCGCGCCAAGACCGACACCGACCCGGTGGTCACGCTCAAGCGGGCGCTGGACAACGTCAAGCCGGCCCTCGAGGTCCGCAGCCGCCGCGTCGGTGGTGCGACCTACCAGGTCCCGGTCGAGGTCCGCGCCTCCCGCAGCACCACCCTGGGCCTGCGCTGGCTGATCCAGTACAGCCGCGCGCGCCGCGAGAAGACGATGACCGAGCGCCTCATGAACGAGCTGCTCGACGCCAGCAACGGCCTCGGTGCCGCGGTCAAGCGCCGCGAGGACACCCACAAGATGGCCGAGTCGAACAAGGCCTTCGCGCACTACCGCTGGTAGTCGCACCCCTGCTGGTGACACACCCCGTCCACCAGCACCCGCCGGCGGGAGCGCCGGGCCACCCCCGGACGACCCGCACGCGGACCAGAGACAAAGAGGAGTGAGGAATGGCCGACAACAAGGCCCAGCTCGCCAAGACCCGCAACATCGGGATCATGGCGCACATCGACGCGGGCAAGACCACGACGACCGAGCGCATCCTCTTCTACACCGGCATCAACTACAAGATCGGTGAGGTCCACGACGGCGCGGCCACGATGGACTGGATGGAGCAGGAGCAGGAGCGCGGCATCACCATCACGTCGGCCGCGACGAAGTGCACCTGGAACGGCCACGACATCAACATCATCGACACCCCGGGGCACGTCGACTTCACCGTCGAGGTGGAGCGGTCCCTGCGCGTGCTCGACGGTGCGGTGGCCGTGTACGACGGTGTCGCCGGCGTGGAGCCGCAGACCGAGCAGGTCTGGCGGCAGGCCGAGAAGTACGGCGTCCCGCGGATGTGCTTCGTCAACAAGCTCGACCGCACCGGTGCCAACTTCTTCCGCTGCGTCGACATGATGGTCGAGCGGCTCGGTGCCAACCCCGCCGTGCTGCAGCTGCCCATCGGTGCCGAGGCCGACTTCATCGGCGTCGTCGACCTGGTCGAGATGCGCGCGCTCACCTGGCGCGGTGAGACCAAGATGGGCGAGGACTACGCCGTCGAGGAGATCCCCGCCGAGCTCGCCGACCAGGCCGCCGAGTACCGCGAGAAGCTCCTCGAGGCCGTCGCCGAGACCGACGACGCGCTCATGGAGTCCTACCTCGGCGGCGAGGAGATCACCGTCGAGCAGCTGAAGGCCTCCATCCGCAAGGCGACCATCAACGCCCAGATCAACCCGGTGCTCACCGGCACGGCGTTCAAGAACAAGGGCGTGCAGCCCCTGCTCGACGCCGTCGTCGACTACCTGCCCAGCCCGCTGGACATCGAGTCGATCGTCGGCACCGCCCTCGACGGCGAGACCGAGGTCCTGCGGCACGCCGACGAGGACGAGCCGTTCTCGGCGCTGGCCTTCAAGATCCAGACCGACCAGCACCTCGGCAAGCTCACCTACATCCGGGTCTACTCCGGTCGGCTCAACTCCGGCTCCCCGGTGCTCAACAGCACCAAGGACCGCAAGGAGCGGATCGGCAAGATCTACCAGATGCACGCCAACAAGCGCGAGGAGCGCGAGGGCGTGGGTGCCGGCCAGATCGTCGCCGTCGTCGGCCTCAAGCAGACGACCACCGGGGACACCCTCAGCGACCCGCAGAACCCGGTGATCCTGGAGTCGATGACCTTCCCGGCGCCGGTCATCTCGGTGGCCATCGAGCCGAAGACCAAGGGGGACCAGGAGAAGCTGGGCACGGCCATCCAGAAGCTGGCCGAGGAGGACCCGACCTTCCAGGTCAAGCTCGACGAGGAGACCGGCCAGACGGTCATCTCCGGCATGGGCGAGCTGCACCTGGAGATCCTGGTCGACCGCATGCGGCGCGAGTTCCGCGTCGAGGCCAACGTCGGCAAGCCGCAGGTGGCCTACCGCGAGACCATCCGCAAGGCGGTCGAGAAGGTCGACTACACCCACAAGAAGCAGACGGGTGGTTCCGGCCAGTTCGCGAAGGTGCAGGTCACCCTGGAGCCGCTCGAGGTCTCCGGCGACGGCCCGACCTACGAGTTCGTCAACGCCGTCACCGGTGGTCGCATCCCGCGGGAGTACATCCCGTCGGTCGACCAGGGCATGCAGGACGCCATGCAGTACGGCATCCTCGCCGGCTACCCGGTCGTGGGCGTCAAGGCGACCCTGATCGACGGCCAGTACCACGAGGTCGACTCCTCGGAGATGGCCTTCAAGATCGCCGGCTCGATGGTCTTCAAGGAGGCCGCGCGCAAGGCCAGCCCGGCCCTGCTCGAGCCGATGATGGCCGTCGAGGTCGTCACGCCCGAGGACTACATGGGTGACGTCATCGGCGACCTGAACTCCCGGCGCGGGATGATCCAGGCGATGGAGGAGCGCTCCGGCGCCCGCGTCGTCCGGGCCCTGGTCCCGCTCTCGGAGATGTTCGGCTACGTGGGCGACCTGCGCAGCCGCACCCAGGGGCGGGCGAGCTACACCATGGTGTTCGACTCGTACGCCGAGGTCCCGCAGAACGTGGCCAAGGAGATCATCGCCAAGGCCACCGGCGAGTGACCGCCGGGCGGGGTGCGCCCCCGCCCGGCCCCCCTGCAAGCCCACCCCAGCGTCAGCACGACTGCGACACCACGAGGAGAGGAACCCAGTGGCCAAGGCCAAGTTCGAGCGGACCAAGCCGCACGTCAACATCGGCACCATCGGGCACATCGACCACGGCAAGACCACGCTGACCGCGGCGATCACCAAGGTCCTGCACGACAAGTACCCGGACCTCAACGAGGCGTCGGCCTTCGACCAGATCGACAAGGCGCCCGAGGAGAAGGCCCGCGGCATCACGATCTCGATCGCCCACGTCGAGTACCAGACCGAGAACCGGCACTACGCCCACGTCGACTGCCCCGGGCACGCCGACTACATCAAGAACATGATCACCGGTGCGGCGCAGATGGACGGCGCCATCCTGGTGGTCGCGGCCACCGACGGCCCGATGCCGCAGACCAAGGAGCACGTCCTCCTGGCCCGCCAGGTCGGCGTCCCCTACATCGTCGTGGCGCTCAACAAGGCCGACATGGTCGACGACGAGGAGATCCTCGAGCTCGTCGAGCTGGAGGTCCGCGAGCTCCTCAGCGAGTACGAGTTCCCGGGCGACGACGTCCCCGTGGTCCGCGTCTCGGCGCTCAAGGCCCTCGAGGGCGACGCCGAGTGGGGCGACAAGCTCATGGAGCTCATGAACGCCGTCGACACGGCGATCCCCGAGCCGCAGCGTGAGATCGACAAGCCGTTCCTCATGCCGGTCGAGGACGTCTTCACCATCACCGGCCGCGGCACCGTCGTGACCGGTCGCGTGGAGCGCGGCATCGTCAAGGTGTCGGAGGAGGTCGAGATCGTCGGCATCCGCCCGAACTCGACCAAGACCACCGTCACCGGCGTCGAGATGTTCCGCAAGCTGCTCGACCAGGGCCAGGCCGGCGACAACGTCGGTCTGCTCCTGCGCGGCATCAAGCGCGAGGACGTGGAGCGCGGCCAGGTCGTCGTGAAGCCCGGCTCGATCACCCCGCACACCAACTTCGAGGGCTCGGTCTACATCCTCTCGAAGGACGAGGGTGGCCGTCACACGCCGTTCTTCAACAACTACCGTCCGCAGTTCTACTTCCGGACGACCGACGTCACCGGCGTCGTGACCCTGCCGGCCGGCACCGAGATGGTCATGCCGGGCGACAACACCGAGATGACGGTCGAGCTGATCCAGCCGATCGCCATGGAGGAGGGCCTGCGGTTCGCCATCCGTGAGGGTGGCCGCACCGTCGGCGCCGGTCGCGTCACGAAGATCATCAAGTAGCACCCCGACGGGCGGCGGCCGGTTGCCGGCCGCCGCCCGTCCTCGGGTGGTCGCTCGTGCACCTGTGTGCACCACCACCCCTCCCGCTGGGGCCAGACCGGATGACGTCCGGACGCACCCGGCGTTCCCCAGCCAGCAGAACAGCGATCGGCAGGAGCGAGAGACAGCGATGGCGGGACAGAAGATCCGCATCAGGCTGAAGGCCTACGACCACGAGGCGATCGACGCCTCGGCGCGGCGCATCGTGGACACGGTCACGAAGACCGGAGCGCGCGTCGTCGGCCCGGTGCCGCTGCCGACCGAGAAGAACGTGTACTGCGTCATCCGGTCGCCGCACAAGTACAAGGACTCGCGCGAGCACTTCGAGATGCGCACGCACAAGCGGCTCATCGACATCCTCGACCCGACGCCGAAGACGGTCGACGCGCTCATGCGCATCGACCTGCCGGCCTCGGTCGACGTCAACATCCAGTAAGGGACCGAGACCAGTCATGGCGAGTACGTTCCGCGGGCTCCTCGGCGAGAAGCTGGGGATGACCCAGGTCTTCGACGAGAACAACCGCATCGTGCCGGTGACCGTCGTCAAGGCGGGCCCCAACGTAGTGACGCAGGTGCGCACCCCCGAGGTCGACGGCTACTCGGCCGTCCAGCTCGGCTTCGGCGAGATCGACCCCCGCAAGGTGAACAAGCCCGAGGGCGGCCACTTCGCGAAGGCCGGCGTCACGCCGCGCCGCCACCTCGTGGAGCTGCGCACGGAGGACGCCGCGCAGTACACGGTCGGCCAGGAGCTGACCGCCGAGGTGTTCGAGGGCGTCGCCAAGGTCGACGTCATCGGCACCAGCAAGGGCAAGGGCACCGCCGGTGTCATGAAGCGTCACGGCTTCCGGGGCCTGGGTGCCGCGCACGGCACGCAGCGCAAGCACCGGTCGCCGGGCTCCATCGGTGGCGCCTCGACCCCCGGCCGCGTCTTCAAGGGCCTGCGCATGGCCGGCCGCATGGGCGCGGTCAAGACCACCACGCTCTCGCTCGTCGTCCACAAGGTCGACGCCGAGCGCGGCCTGATCCTGATCAAGGGTGCCGTCCCCGGCCCGAAGGGTGGGCTCGTGCTCGTCCGCTCGGCCGTCAAGGGCGGTCCCGTGGGGAGTGACAACCAGTGACCCGCTCGACCGTGACCGAGGGCGCGCGCGCCGACCGCCAGGTCGACGTCCGCACGCCGGCGGGGGAGACCGCCGGCAGCGTGACGCTGCCCGGCGACCTCTTCGACGCGTCGGCCAACGTCTCGCTGCTGCACCAGGTGGTGGTGGCCCAGCTCGCCGCCGCCCGCCAGGGCACGCACGCGACCAAGACGCGTGGCGACGTCAGCGGCGGTGGCGTCAAGCCCTACCGCCAGAAGGGCACCGGCCGCGCCCGTCAGGGCTCGATCCGTGCCCCGCAGTTCGCCGGCGGTGGCACCGTCCACGGCCCGCAGCCCCGCGACTACTCGCAGCGCACGCCCAAGAAGATGAAGGCCGCCGCCCTGCGCGGTGCCCTCTCCGACCGGGCGCGCGAGGGCCGCGTGCACGTCGTCACCACCTTCGTCGACGGGGACGCCCCCAAGACCAAGGCCGCGCTCGCGACGCTCGACGCCGTGAGCACCGCCAAGCGGGTGCTGGTCGTCCTCGACCGCGACGACGCCCTCAACTGGGTGAGCCTGCGCAACGAGCCGCGCGTGCACCTGATCGAGGCCGGCCAGCTCAACACCTACGACGTGCTGGTCAGCGACGAGGTCGTCTTCACCGAGACCGCGCTCGCCGAGTTCGTGGCCGGCCCGCACGGCGGTGACCGCGTCTCCCTGGCCAAGCCGGACCTGACGACGCCGGACATCCCCGGCGCCATCCCGTCCGTGCAGCCGGCCCCCGGTCAGGGCACCACCGACCTGGACATCGCCGCCGACGCCGCTGACGACGCCGACGTCGTGACCGACACCGAGGAGACCAAGTGAGCGTCCGCGACCCCCGGGACGTCCTGCTGTCGCCGGTCATCTCGGAGAAGAGCTACGGGCTGCTGGACGACAACCAGTACACGTTCGTGGTCCTCCCCGAGGCGAACAAGACGCAGATCAAGATCGCCGTCGAGCAGGTCTTCAACGTGAAGGTCCTGTCCGTCAACACGATCAACCGCCAGGGCAAGCGCAAGCGCAGCCGCGGGGCACGCATGGGCAAGCGCAAGGACACCAAGCGCGCCATCGTCTCCGTCGCCCCCGGCGACCGCATCGAGATCTTCGGTGGTCCCGGCGCCTAGGCGCCCGGGCCGTACGGACCAGAGACAGAGGAACTGAGTCAGCAATGGCTATCCGCAAGTACAAGCCGACGACGCCGGGCCGCCGCGGCTCCAGCGTCGCCGACTTCGCCGAGGTCACCCGCGACCATCCCGAGAAGTCGCTGGTCCGGCCGCTGCACGGCCGCGGTGGGCGCAACGTCCACGGGAAGGTGACCGCTCGCCACCAGGGCGGCGGCCACAAGCGCGCCTACCGCCTGATCGACTTCCGCCGGGCGGACAAGGACGGCGTGCCGGCCAAGGTCGCGCACATCGAGTACGACCCGAACCGCACCTCGCGGATCGCGCTCCTGCACTTCGCCGACGGCGAGAAGCGCTACATCATCGCGCCGGCGCGGCTCAAGCAGGGCGACACGGTGGAGTGCGGCCCCTCGGCCGACATCAAGCCCGGCAACAACCTGCCGCTGCGCAACATCCCGGTCGGCACGGTGGTGCACGCCATCGAGCTGCGTCCCGGTGGCGGCGCCAAGATCGCCCGCTCGGCCGGCACCAGCGTCCAGCTGGTCGCCCGTGAGGGCCGCTTCGCCCAGCTGCGCATGCCGTCGGGCGAGATCCGCAACGTCGACGTGCGCTGCCGGGCCACCGTCGGCGAGGTCGGCAACGCCGAGCAGTCGAACATCAACTGGGGCAAGGCCGGCCGCATGCGGTGGAAGGGCAAGCGCCCGACCGTCCGCGGTGTCGCCATGAACCCCGTGGACCACCCGCACGGTGGTGGTGAGGGCAAGACCTCCGGTGGTCGCCACCCGGTGAACCCGAAGGGCAAGCCCGAGGGCCGCACGCGCAAGCGCAAGGCCAGCGACGCCCTGATCGTGCGCCGTCGCCGCACCAACAAGAAGCGCTGAGCGGGTAGAGGAGTCCGACAGACATGCCACGCAGCCTGAAGAAGGGCCCGTTCGTCGACGACCACCTGCTCAAGAAGGTGGACGCACAGAACGAGAAGGGCACCAAGACGGTCATCCGGACCTGGTCGCGGCGCTCGACGATCATCCCGGACATGCTCGGCCACACCATCGCCGTGCACGACGGGCGCAAGCACGTGCCGGTGTTCGTGACCGAGGCGATGGTCGGGCACAAGCTCGGCGAGTTCGCCCCCACCCGGACCTTCCGGGGCCACGTGAAGGACGACCGCCGGTCCCGGCGGGGCTGAGCACGGTCCCGGGAGAGAGAGACACGAGATGACTTCCCAGCTGGGAGAGGAGACGCAGGTCGCGCGGGCCACCGCCCGCTTCGTCCGCGTCACCCCGATGAAGGCACGCCGGGTGGTGGACCTCATCCGCTACCTGCCCACCGACGAGGCCCTGGCGCTGCTGCGGTTCGCCCCGCAGTCCGCCAGCGAGCCGGTGGCCAAGGTCGTCGCCAGCGCCGTCGCCAACGCCGAGCACAACCTGCGGCTGGACCCGGCCGCGCTCGTCGTCAGCGCCGCGTTCGTCGACGAGGGCCCCACGCTCAAGCGGATCCGTCCGCGGGCGCAGGGCCGGGCCTACCGCATCAACAAGCGGACCAGCCACATCACCGTCGAGGTGAGCGAGGTCGGCTCCAGCGCCGAGCTCGCCGGCAAGTCCCGCACCGCCCGCCGCCGCACCGGCCAGTCCGGCCCCGCCGTGCAGCAGACCGGCCAGCAGCAGGGCACGCAGCAGCGCGCCAACACGAGGGGAGGGACCCGCTAGTGGGTCAGAAGGTCAACCCGCACGGGTTCCGCCTGGGCATCACCACCGACTACAAGTCCCGGTGGTACGCCGACAAGCTCTACAAGGACTACGTCAAGGAAGACGTGGCCATCCGCAAGCTCATGACCAAGGGCATGGAGCGCGCCGGCATCTCCAAGGTGGAGATCGAGCGCACCCGTGACCGGGTCCGCGTCGACATCCACACCGCCCGGCCGGGCATCGTCATCGGCCGCCGCGGCGCAGAGGCCGACCGCATCCGCGGCGAGCTGGAGAAGCTGACCGGCAAGCAGGTGCAGCTCAACATCCTCGAGGTCAAGAACCCCGAGGCCGACGCCCAGCTGGTGGCGCAGGCCGTGGCCGAGCAGCTGTCGAGCCGGGTGAGCTTCCGCCGCGCGATGCGCAAGGCCATGCAGTCGGCCCAGCGCAGCCCGCAGGTCAAGGGCATCCGGGTGCAGTGCTCCGGCCGCCTCGGCGGCACCGAGATGAGCCGGTCGGAGTTCTACCGCGAGGGGCGCGTGCCGCTGCACACCCTGCGCGCGAACATCGACTACGGCCTGTACGAGGCCCGCACCACCTTCGGCCGCATCGGCGTCAAGGTGTGGATCTACAAGGGCGACGTCAGCGGCTCGCGTGCCGAGCGGGAGGCCCTCGAGGCCCTGGCCGCGCGGCAGCAGCGCCGGGAGCGCCCGCAGCGCCCCCGCCGGTCGGGCTCCAGCGGCACGACCGCCGGTGGCACCGAGGCCGGCCGTGCCGCGGCCGAGTCCTCCGGGGCGCCGGCGACCGGCCCGGACACCGCCGACAGCACCGTGGCCGCGACCTCCGGTGAGGTCGCGCCCGAGACGACCGTCGCCGAGGTCGCGGGTCCCGAGGGCACCGCGGCGGCCGAGGCGACCGCCACCGACACCCAGACGGAGGGCTGACACGTGCTGATCCCCCGGCGCGTCAAGCACCGCAAGCAGCACCACCCCGACCGTTCCGGCCGGGCCAAGGGCGGCACGCAGATCAACTTCGGCGAGTACGCCATCCAGGCCCTCGAGCCGGCGTACGTCACCAACCGGCAGATCGAGTCGGCCCGTATCGCCATGACGCGGCACATCCGCCGTGGCGGCAAGGTGTGGATCTCGATCTACCCGGACCGTCCGCTCACCAAGAAGCCGGCCGAGACCCGCATGGGTTCCGGCAAGGGCTCGCCCGAGTGGTGGGTCGCCAACGTCAAGCCCGGCCGGGTGCTCTTCGAGCTCTCCGGCGTGGCCGAGCCGGTGGCCCGCGAGGCCATGCGCCGCGCCATCCACAAGCTGCCCATGAAGTGCCGCTTCATCACGCGTGAAGGAGAGGTGTGATGGCCGCCGGTCTGACCGCTCCGGAGCTGCGCGAGCTCTCGGCCGACGAGCTCGCCACGCGGCTGCGTGAGCACAAGGAAGAGCTGTTCAACCTGAGGTTCCAGGTGGCCACCGGCCAGCTGGACAACAACCGGCGGCTGCAGACCGTCCGCCGCGACATCGCCCGGATCTACACGATCATGCGCGAGCGCGAGCTGGGTCTCTCGGCCGCCCCGAACGAGGGTGTGGCATGAGCGAGCCCGACAACACCGCCGTCGCCAGCGGCCCCGGCCTGGCCGGCCGCGGGTACCGCAAGGTCCGCGAGGGCCTCGTGGTCAGCGACAAGATGGACAAGACCATCGTCGTCGAGGTCGAGGACCGCGTGAAGCACGGCCTCTACGGCAAGGTCATCCGCCGGACCAGCAAGCTGAAGGCCCACGACGAGCAGGGGGTCGCCGGCATCGGCGACCGCGTGCAGATCATGGAGACCCGGCCGCTGTCGGCCACCAAGCGGTGGCGGCTGGTCGAGGTCGTCGAGAAGGCCAAGTAGGAGGTCCGGGCGTCCCCGTCCTGTGACGGACGGCCCCTCGTGGGACGTCCGGGGACCGGGTACCCTGGACGACTGGCGCCCCTCCGGGTGAGCGCCACATCCCGGTACCCGTGTCGGACGCACCGGCAGCCATCCGCTGCCGGTGCGTCCGCACGTGGGAACCGGACAGCCGGTTCACCGTTCCGGCCCGGCTGTCACCACCGAGATTGGGAGTAGCACGTGATCCAGCAGGAGTCGCGGCTGCGAGTCGCCGACAACACGGGTGCGAAGGAGATCCTCTGCATCCGGGTGCTCGGCGGCTCCGGGCGACGCTACGCGGGCATCGGTGACGTCATCGTGGCGACGGTCAAGGACGCGCTGCCGGGTGCCGGCGTCAAGCGCGGCGACGTCGTCAAGGCCGTCGTGGTCCGCACCGCCAAGGAGCGTCGGCGTCCCGACGGCTCCTACATCCGCTTCGACGAGAACGCCGCGGTGATCATCCGCGACAGCGGCGACCCGCGCGGCACCCGCATCTTCGGCCCCGTGGGCCGCGAGCTGCGCGACAAGCGCTTCATGCGGATCATCTCGCTGGCCCCGGAGGTGCTCTGACCATGGCCGCCACCAAGAAGACCGACACCAAGAAGAAGGCCCCGTCCATGAAGGTCAAGAAGGGCGACACGGTCGTCGTCCTGGCCGGCAAGGACAAGGGCGCGCGGGGCCGGGTGATCGCCGCCTACCCCCAGCTGCAGAAGGTCCTCGTCGAGGGCGTCGGCCGCATCAAGAAGCACACCCGCATCAGCTCCAACCAGCGGGGCGCCCAGCAGGGCGGGATCGTGACCCAGGAGGCTCCCATCCACGTGAGCAACGTGATGGTGATCGACTCCGAGGGGACGCCGACCCGGGTCGGCCACCGCAAGGACGAGGACGGCCGCACCATCCGGGTGTCGCGGCGGACCGGTAAGGACCTCTGACGATGACTGCACCCACCCGCGAGCTCCCGCGCCTGCTGGCGCACTACCGCGAGTCGATCGTGCCGGCCCTCCAGCAGGAGTTCGGCTACGGCAACGTCATGCAGATCCCGCGGCTGACGAAGATCGTCGTCAACATGGGCGTCGGCGAGGCCACCCGCGACGCCAAGCTCATGGACGGCGCGGTGCGCGACCTGACCGCCATCACCGGCCAGCGGCCGGCCGTGGTCCGCGCCCGCAAGTCGATCGCCCAGTTCAAGCTGCGCGAGGGCATGCCCATCGGCGCCAAGGTCACCCTCCGCGGCGACCGCATGTGGGAGTTCCTCGACCGGCTCCTGGCGCTGGCCCTGCCCCGCATCCGCGACTTCCGTGGCCTGAACGCCAAGCAGTTCGACGGGCACGGCAACTACACCTTCGGTCTGACCGAGCAGTCGATGTTCCGCGAGATCGACGTCGACAAGATCGACCGTCCGCGCGGCATGGACATCACGCTGGTCACCACCGCGACCAACGACGAGGAGGGTCGCGAGCTGCTGCGCCTCCTGGGCTTCCCGTTCGCCGGCCAGCCCGTCGTCACCACCATCCGCTGAGCCGGGCCGAGGAGACAGACAGATGGCCAAGAAGGCGCTGATCAACAAGGCGGCCCGCAAGCCCAAGTTCGCGGTCCGCGGTTACACCCGCTGCCAGCGGTGCGGTCGTCCGCACTCGGTCTTCCGCAAGTTCGGCCTGTGCCGGATCTGCCTGCGGGAGATGGCCCACGCCGGCGAGCTGCCGGGTGTGAGCAAGTCCAGCTGGTGAAGTCGAAGGACCCCGTCCAGAGGCTCACCCCTCGCGAGCTCGGGGTGAGCCTCTGGACGGGGCCGACGATGGCCTGACAGCGGGCCGTTCCAGCACCGCACCACCCACTGATCGCCGAGAGGCCCACGCGAGGGACGCGTGCGGAACCGCGGCGAGAGAGGCACGACACCCATGACGATGACCGACCCGATCGCGGACATGCTCACGCGGCTGCGCAACGCGAACACGGCCTACCACGACTCGGCGCGCATGCCGTCGTCGAAGCTCAAGACGCACATCGCCGAGATCCTCCAGCAGGAGGGCTACATCGCCGGCTGGCGCGTCGACGAGGTCGAGCAGGACGGCGCCACCCGCAAGGAGCTGGTGGTCGACCTGAAGTACGGCCCCAACCGCGAGCGCAGCATCGCCGGCGTGCGCCGGGTGTCCAAGCCGGGCCTGCGGGTCTACGCGAAGTCGAACGCCCTGCCGAAGGTGCTCGGCGGCCTCGGGGTGGCCATCATCTCCACCTCCACCGGGCTGCTGACCGACCGGCAGGCGACCAAGAAGGGCGTGGGCGGGGAAGTCCTCGCCTACGTCTGGTAAGAGGAGCGAGCGAGATGTCACGGATCGGACGACTGCCGATTCCGGTGCCGAGCGGCGTGGACGTCGCCATCGACGGGCAGACGGTCAACGTCACGGGCCCCAAGGGCACCCTGTCCCACACCGTCGCCGCGCCGATCACCGTCGCCCGCGGCGAGGACGGCGTCCTGGCCGTCACGCGCCCCGACGACCAGCGCGAGAGCAAGGCCCTGCACGGCCTGTCCCGCACCCTGATCGCCAACATGATCACCGGCGTCACCGAGGGCTACACCAAGACCCTCGAGATCGTCGGCGTGGGCTACCGCGTGCAGGCCCGGGGGGCCGACCTCGAGTTCGCCCTCGGCTACAGCCACCCGGTCCCCGTGCGGGCGCCGGAGGGCATCAGCTTCACGGTCGAGTCGCCCACGCGCCTGCGCGTCACCGGCATCGACAAGCAGCAGGTCGGCCAGGTGGCCGCCAACATCCGCAAGCTGCGCCGGCCTGACCCGTACAAGGGCAAGGGCGTCCGCTACCAGGGCGAGGTCGTCAAGCGCAAGGTCGGGAAGACGGGTAAGTGATGGCACAGACCAGTTCACAGAGCGGGGCGAAGGTGGCCCGGGTGCACGCGCCCGTCGGCACCGACATCAGCACGCGCCGCCGCGTCTCGCGGCTGCGCCGCCACAACCGGCTGCGCAAGCGGGTCGGCGGCACCGCCGAGCGTCCGCGCATGGTGGTCAACCGCAGCTCGCGGCACATCCACGTGCAGGTCGTCGACGACACCGTCGGCCGTACCCTGGTGAGTGCCTCGACGCTGGACGCCAGCCTGCGCAGCGCCGAGGGCGACAAGTCCGCCCTGGCCCGCCGGGTCGGCGCCCTGGTCGCCGAGCGCGCCCAGGCCGCGGGCATCACCAAGGTCGTCTTCGACCGCGGCGGCAACCGCTACCAGGGCCGCATCGCCGCGCTCGCCGACGGTGCACGTGAGGGCGGGCTGGACTTCTGATGAGCAGCCTGACCCGGAAGGCGGCCGGTGACCCGGCCGACGAGCAGATCGAGAGGGACGTCTGATGCCAGGACCACAGCGACGCGGCGGCGGCGCCGGCGGCGGCAACGACCGCCGCGACCGTCGTGACGGCGGGCGGGGGCCCGGCGGCGCACCCGCCGAGAAGAGCAACTACATCGAGCGCGTGGTGGCCATCAACCGCGTCTCGAAGGTCGTCAAGGGCGGCCGGCGCTTCAGCTTCACCGCGCTGGTGATCGTCGGAGACGGCGACGGCACCGTGGGTGTCGGCTACGGCAAGGCCAAGGAGGTGCCCGCGGCGATCGCCAAGGGCGTCGAGGAGGCCAAGAAGCACTTCTACAAGGTGCCGCGGATCGCCAGCACCATCCCGCACCCCGTGCAGGGTGAGGCGGCGGCCGGCGTCGTGCTGCTCAAGCCGGCCAGCCCCGGTACCGGCGTCATCGCCGGTGGCCCGGTGCGCGCCGTCCTGGAGTGCGCCGGCATCCACGACGTGCTCTCCAAGAGCCTCGGCTCGTCGAACCCGATCAACATCGTGCACGCCACCATGCAGGCGCTGAAGGACCTCGTCCGCCCCGAGGAGATCGCCGCCCGTCGCGGGCTGCCCCTCGAGGACGTCGCCCCGGCCGCCATGCTGCGGGCGCGTGCGGGCCAGGGGGTCTGACATGGCGCAGCTGAAGGTCACCCAGGTCCGGTCGGCGATCGGCACGAAGCCCAACCAGCGGCAGACGCTGCGCTCCCTGGGCCTCAAGCGGATCAACGACACGGTCGTGCAGGAGGACCGTCCCGAGATCCGCGGGATGGTCGCCGCGGTGACGCACCTCGTCGCCGTCGAAGAGATCTGAGCAGGGACCCCTCATGACCATCAAGATCCACCACCTGCGTCCGGCCCCGGGCGCCCACACCCCCAAGACGCGCGTCGGCCGTGGTGAGGGCTCCAAGGGCAAGACCGCCGGTCGCGGCACCAAGGGCACCGGCGCGCGCGGCAACACCTCCGCGCGCTTCGAGGGCGGCCAGACGCCGCTGCACATGCGGCTGCCCAAGATGTCCGGCTTCAAGAACCCGAACAAGGTCGTGTTCCAGGTCGTCAACCTCGACCGGATCGCCGCCCTGTTCCCCCAGGGCGGGCACGTCGACCCCGACACGCTCGCCGACGCCGGCGCGGTCCGCCGCGGCCAGCCGGTGAAGGTCCTCGGCACCGGTGACCTGGGCGGCGTCCAGGTCACCGTGCACGCGCACGGCTTCTCCGCCTCCGCCGCGGAGAAGATCGCCGCCGCCGGGGGCAGCACCACCCGCATCTGAACGACGGACGACCCCCGGGGCCGCACCACCAGCCCCGGGGGTCGTCTGCTGTTCCCCGCCCGTCCCCCCGACGGGCCGGCCGCCGCCTCGCTGCAGCGCCCCCGCCGCGGACTCCCGCGTGGTGGGGCGCAGGGCGGTCCTCCGTCGTTGCTAACCTCGTCCGACCGATAAGGGGAGGGCACGTGCTGCAGGCGTTCGCCGCGGCGTTCCGGACGCCAGACCTCCGGCGAAAGTTGCTGTTCTCCCTGGCGATCATCGCCGTGTACCGGCTCGGTGCCGCCGTCCCGGGACCCGGGGTCTCGGTGGAGGCGATCAACAGCTGTCTCGAGCAGGCGCAGGCCGGCAGTCAGCGCGACGTCTACTCGCTGGTGAACCTGTTCTCCGGTGGGGCGCTGCTGCGGCTGTCGATCTTCGCGCTCGGGATCATGCCGTACATCACCGCCAGCATCATCGTGCAGCTGCTGGTGGTGGTCATCCCGCGGTTCGAGCAGCTGAAGAAGGAAGGGCAGTCGGGACAGCAGAAGCTGACCCAGTACACCCGCTACCTCACGATCGCCCTGGCGGTGCTGCAGAGCACCGGCATCATCGCGCTGGCCCGCAGCGGCCAGCTGTTCCCGGGCTGCCAGCAGGAGATCATCCCGTCGGAGAGCATCTGGACGACGGTCGTCCTGGTGATCGCGCTGACCGCCGGCACCGCCGTCATCATGTGGCTCGGCGAGCTGCTGACCGAGAAGGGGATCGGCAACGGCATGTCCGTGCTGATCTTCACGTCGATCGCGGCGCGCATCCCGGCCGAGGGCGGCTCGATCCTGCAGACCCGCGGCGGCGTCGTCTTCGCCGTCGTCTGCGCGTTCGCCCTGCTGATCATCGGCGCGGTCGTCTACGTCGAACAGGCGCAACGGCGCATCCCGGTCCAGTACGCCAAGCGCATGGTCGGCCGCCGGATGTACGGCGGGACGTCGACCTACCTGCCGCTGAAGGTCAACCAGGCCGGCGTCATCCCGGTCATCTTCGCCTCGTCGCTGCTCTACCTGCCGCAGCTGATCACCCAGCTGCAGGGTGACGAGACCGGCCCGGTGCGCCAGTTCTTCGAGAACTACGTCATCGACCAGAGCAACGCGGTGCACGTGGCCCTGTACTTCGGCCTGATCGTGTTCTTCACGTACTTCTACGTGTCGATCACCTTCAACCCCGAGGAGCGGGCCGACGACATGAAGCGCTACGGCGGCTTCATCCCCGGCATCCGCCCCGGCCGGCCCACGGCCGAGTACCTGCAGTACGTGCTGTCCCGGATCACCCTGCCCGGGTCGATCTACCTCGGTATCGTCGCGGTGCTGCCCAACTTCTTCCTGTCGATCACCCAGCAGGGGGCCAACCAGAACTTCCCGTTCGGCGGGACGGCAGTGCTGATCATGGTGGGAGTGGGCTTGGAGACGGTCAAGCAGATCGAGACGCAGCTCAACCAGCGCAACTACGAAGGGTTCCTGAAGTAGTGCGCATCGTGCTGCTCGGCCCCCCGGGAGCCGGCAAGGGGACCCAGGCGCAGATCATCGCCGGCGAGCTCGGCGTGCCGGCGATCTCCACCGGGGACATCTTCCGCGCCAACGTCAGCGGCCAGACCGAGCTGGGGCTCGAGGCCAAGGTCTACATGGACGCCGGCGACCTCGTCCCCGACGAGATCACCGTCGCGATGGTCAAGGACCGGCTGGCCGAGCCCGACGCCAAGGCCGGGTTCCTGCTCGACGGCTTCCCCCGCACCATCGCCCAGGCCGAGCAGCTCCGCGGTTCGCTCGACGAGCTCGGCCACCACCTCGACCGCGTCGTCGAGCTCGTCGTCGAGGAGGAGGAGCTGGTCCGCCGGCTCTCCGGGCGGCGGATGCTGGTCGGCGGGGAGTGGGTGCAGCGCGACGACGACCGGCCCGAGACCGTCCGGCACCGGCTGGAGGTCTACCGGGAACAGACCGCACCGCTGTCGGGGTTCTACGACGGCGAGGGGCTGCTGTCGCGCATCGACGCGATCGGCACCGTCGAGGAGGTCACCGCGCGCGTGCTGACCGCCCTCGGGCAGCCCGGACGGTCTGACCACAGCTGAGGGGCGGCGCCGCGCATGTCGGCCGGGATCCTGACCCGCCTCCCGCTGCTGGCGAAGTGGAGTGGACGCATGATCCAGATCAAGACGCCGCAGGAGATCGAGCTGATGCGCGGCGCCGGCCTCGTCGTCGCGAGGGCGATCGGCGCCGTGCGCGCCGCCGTCCGGCCGGGCGTGACCACCGGTGAGCTCGACGCCATCGCCGAGGACGCCATCCGGTCGGCCGGGGCGGTCCCGTCGTTCCTGGGCTACCACGGGTTCACCGGCAGCATCTGCGCCTCGATCAACGACGAGGTCGTGCACGGCATCCCCGACCCGCAGCGGGTCCTCGCCGAGGGCGACAACATCTCCATCGACTGCGGCGCCATCCTCGACGGCTGGCACGGCGACTCCGCCGTCACCGTGACGGTCGGCCCGCCGTCGGCCGAGGACGCCGCGCTCATCGCCGTCACCGAGCGGAGCATGTGGGCGGGCCTGGCCCGGGCGGTCGCCGGCGGCCGGCTCACCGACATCAGCGCCGCCGTCGAGCAGGCGATCACCGCGGAGTCGCACCCCTACGGCATCGTCGACCACTACGGCGGCCACGGGATCGGCACCGAGATGCACCAGGACCCGCACGTCCTCAACTACGGCCGGCCCGGCCGCGGCCCCCGGCTGGTGCCCGGGCTCGCGCTGGCCATCGAGCCGATGGTGACCGTGGGCGACCCCGCGACCGTCGAGCTCGACGACGGCTGGACCGTGGTGACCAAGGACGGGTCGCGGGCCGCGCACTTCGAGCACACCGTCGCCATCACTCCCGAGGGACCCTGGGTCCTGACGGCGGAGGACGGCGGCGTCGCCGGGCTGTCCCCCTTCGGGATCACCCCCCGCACGTGACGGGGACGGGCCCTGGCCCGGGTCCGTCGTGTGACGAGGGCCGGGTTGGAGCGGTCCGTCGCAGCGGGGTACAGTGAACGACGGCGTTCGCGCCGCTCTGTCGTCGTGCTGTGGCCGCACGGCGCGGGGCGCCCTCGCGAGAGCGCCTGCACCACCTGGTCTGCAACCACCGCGCGCGACCTGCCGGCCCCGGCGTGGTCGCACGCGACTCCAGCACCACACCACCAGCACCACCGAGTCAGGGAGGCCGTGTCGGGCATGGCGAAGAAGGACGGGGCCATCGAGGTCGAGGGTCGCGTCGTCGAGCCGCTGCCCAACGCGATGTTCCGGGTCGAGCTGCAGAACGGGCACCGGGTGCTCGCCCACATCAGCGGCAAGATGCGCCAGCACTACATCCGCATCCTGCCGGAGGACCGCGTCGTCGTGGAGCTCTCGCCCTACGACCTGACACGCGGTCGCATCGTCTACCGCTACAAGTGACCGCCGCCGACGCGGGGCACCTCCCGGTGCCGTGCGGGCGGCCATCGATCGACAGGAATGAGGGGCGGCACAGGTGAAGGTCCAGCCGTCGGTGAAGAAGATCTGCGACAAGTGCAAGGTGATCCGCCGGCACGGCCGGGTCATGGTCATCTGCGACAACGCCCGCCACAAGCAGCGGCAGGGCTGAGGGAGTACCTGAGACATGGCACGACTGGCCGGCGTCGACCTGCCCCGCGAGAAGCGGATGGAGATCGCGCTCACCTACATCTACGGGATCGGCAAGGCGCACGCCAAGGAGACCCTGGCGGCGACCGGCGTCAGCCCGGACCTGCGCGTCAAGGACCTCGGCGACGAGGACCTGCTGAAGCTGCGCGACTACATCGACGAGCACTTCCGCGTCGAGGGTGACCTCCGCCGCGAGGTGGCCGCGGACATCCGCCGCAAGATCGAGATCGGCGCCTACCAGGGTCTGCGGCACCGCCGCGGCCTGCCGGTGCACGGTCAGCGCACCCGCACCAACGCGCGCTCGAGCAAGGGCCCGCGCAAGACCATCGCCGGCAAGAAGAAGGCCGGCAAGAAGTAAGGCCGTCAGCGCGCCGTCGCAGCGACCCGTGAGGGCGGGAGCGACGGCGCGCGACGTGCTGCACCTGGCCACTGATCAGAAGGAAACCGGAGAGAGATGCCTCCCAGGGCTCGTGCCGCGGCCGGCGCCAAGAAGGTCCGCCGCAAGGAGAAGAAGAACGTCGCCCACGGCGCCGCGCACATCAAGAGCACGTTCAACAACACGATCGTGTCGATCACCGACCCGACCGGCAACGTGATCAGCTGGGCCTCCGCCGGCCACGTCGGCTTCAAGGGCTCGCGCAAGTCGACGCCCTTCGCCGCCCAGATGGCCGCAGAGAACGCCGCGCGCAAGGCCCAGGAGCACGGCATGCGCAAGGTCGACGTCTTCGTGAAGGGCCCCGGCTCCGGCCGTGAGACGGCGATCCGCTCGCTGCAGGCCACCGGCCTCGAGGTCGGCCAGATCCAGGACGTGACCCCGCAGCCGCACAACGGCTGCCGCCCCAAGAAGCGCCGCCGGGTCTGACCGGCCACTGACGAGACGAACGAGGAGTACCTGACGTGGCCCGTTACGCCGGAGCCGACTGCCGGATGTGCCGGCGCGAGAAGATGAAGCTGTTCCTCAAGGGCAGCAAGTGCGAGTCCCCGAAGTGCCCGATCGAGATCCGGCCCTACCCGCCGGGCGAGCACGGCCGGGGCCGCAGCAAGGACAGCGAGTACCTCCTGCAGCTGCGCGAGAAGCAGAAGGCCCGCCGCATCTACGGCGTCCTCGAGAAGCAGTTCCGCGGCTACTACGAGGAGGCCAACCGCAAGACGGGCAAGACCGGTGAGGTCCTGCTGCAGATCCTCGAGTCCCGCCTGGACAACGTCGTGTACCGGGCCGGCTGGGGCGAGAGCCGCGACATGGCCCGCCAGCTGGTCAAGCACGGCCACATCCGGGTCAACGGCCGCAAGGTCGACATCCCGTCCTACCGGGTCAGCGCGAACGACATCATCGAGGTCGCCGAGAAGTCGCGGCGGATGGTGCCCTTCGAGATCGCCCAGGCCCGTGCCGGCGAGCGGCCCGTGCCGCCGTGGCTAGAGGTCATCAGCGGGCAGCTGCGCGCCGTCGTCCACAGCGTCCCGGCCCGCCAGGTGATCGACACCCCGGTCCAGGAGCAGCTGATCGTCGAGCTCTACTCCAAGTAGGGGCTCGCAGCACCACAGCACCACCCGCACGACAGCACCACCCCGGCCCCGGCGGGCGGACCGATGTCCGCCGGGGCCTGCACCACCCCCCTCACGGCGTCATATGGCGGGCGCCGGAGGACCCGGAGGAGAACACCACCATGCTCATCGCACAGCGCCCCACGCTGACCGAGGAGACCCTCACCGAGCAGCGCTCGCGGTTCGTCATCGAGCCGCTGGAGCCCGGCTTCGGCTACACCCTCGGCAACTCCCTGCGCCGCACCCTCCTGTCGTCGATCCCCGGTGCTGCCGTGACCAGCATCCGGATCGAGGGCACCCTGCACGAGTTCACGACCGTGCCCGGGGTCAAGGAGGACGTCACCGAGATCATCCTCAACCTCAAGGGCCTGGTCGTCAGCTCCGACTCCGACGAGCCGGTCACCATGTACCTGCGCAAGCAGGGCCCCGGTGAGGTCACCGCCGCCGACATCGCGCCCCCGGCCGGTGTCGAGGTGCACAACCCCGAGCTGCACATCGCCACCCTCAACGGCAAGGGCCGGCTGGAGATCGAGCTGGTCGTCGAGCGCGGCCGCGGCTACGTGCCCGCCCCGCAGAACAAGCAGCCCGGCCAGGAGATCGGCCGCATCCCGGTCGACTCCATCTACTCGCCGGTCCTCAAGGTCACCTACGCCGTCGAGGCCACCCGCGTCGAGCAGCGCACCGACTTCGACCGGCTCGTCGTCGACGTCGAGACCAAGCCGTCGATCGCCCCGCGCGACGCCATCGCCTCCGCCGGCTCCACGCTGGTCGAGCTGTTCGGCCTGCTGCGCGAGCTGAACGTCGACGCCGAGGGCATCGAGGTCGGCCCGAGCCCGGCCGAGGCCGCCGACATCGCCAACTTCTCGATGCCGATCGAGGACATGGACCTCACCGTCCGGTCCTACAACTGCCTCAAGCGCGAGGGCGTGCACACCGTCGGCGAGCTGGTCACCCGCTCCGAGGCCGACCTGCTCGACATCCGCAACTTCGGGGCCAAGTCGATCGACGAGGTCAAGATGAAGCTGGCGGCCATGGGCCTCGCGCTCAAGGACAGCCCGCCCGGGTTCATCCCGACCTCCGTCGAGAGCTACGACGAGGGCTACGAGACCGACGCCTACCACGGCACCGGCGAGTACGGCACCGAGTACGGGCAGGTCCAGTACGACGACGGCTCCTACCAGGAGACCGAGCAGCTCTGACGCTGCACCGGCCGGGCGGTGGGGTACTCCACCGCCCGGCCGTGGGCTCCCCGGTCACCACACCGGACCCCGCCACACCGAGCACGAACGCACAGCACCACCTGGACGCAGCCGGCAGCGCCCGCCCGGCCGCCTGAGGAAGGACCGACATGCCCACCCCCACCAAGGGCCCCCGTCTCGGCGGGTCCCCCTCGCACGAGCGGCTGATGCTGGCCAACCTGGCCACCTCGCTGTTCGAGCACGGGCGGATCACCACCACCGAGGCCAAGGCCAAGCGGCTGCGTCCGTTCGCCGAGAAGCTGGTGACCTTCGCCAAGCGCGGTGACCTGCACGCGCGCCGTCAGGTCATGACGGTCATCCGGGACAAGGACGTCGTCCACCACCTGTTCGCCGAGATCGGCCCCCGCTTCGAGAACCGGCCGGGTGGCTACACCCGCATCACCAAGGTCGGCCCGCGCAAGGGCGACAACGCGCCCATGGCCGTCATCGAGCTGGTCGAGGCCCTGACCGTGGCGCAGCAGGCCGTCGGCGAGGCCGAGCGCGCCCGCGGCACCCGCTTCGCCTCCGGTGCCGGCGCGGCCGCCGCCTCCGGTGAGGTCACCGCCGACGCCATCGAGGCCGCCGACACCGACGCCACCGACGCCGCCCCCGCGGATGACCTCGCCGTCGCCGACGAGGTCGCGGCGACCGAGGCCGCCGAGGCCGACGCCACGACCGTCGAGGTCGACGCCACCGACGCCGACGCCACCGACGCCGACGCCACCGACGCCGACGCCACCGACGCCGACGCCACCGAGGCCGTGGCTGCCGACGCCGAGACCCCGGGCGACACCGAGACCCCGGGTGGCAGCGCGGCCCCCGGCGGCACCCGGTGACCAGCGCGGAGCGCCCCGGCGAGGGCGGCAACGCCGGCGCCGTCGGCGTCCCCGCCAGCGGCGGTGACCAGGGCGCGACGTTCACCGGCGAGACCACCGGCCCCGGCGGCGACACCTCGCCGGCCGTGACCGCCGGCGACGTCGACCCCGAGGCCCAGCAGGTCGTCACCGACGTGTTCAGCCCCGACGGCGACCGCCAGGACGACAGCGACGTCCGGCCCGAGCCGCAGCGGGAGAACGCCGCGGTCGTCGACGACCCCACGCTGTCGCCCGACGTCGCCCGCGCGGCCGCCGCGGAGATCGAGGCCGCCGAGCTGGGCGACGCGGCCACCTCCGGCACGCTCGCCCCGGGCGGCGAGTCCGCGCCCGACCCCCGGTGAGCGCTCGCTGAGCAGCCAGCACCTCCCGGACGAGCCCGCCACCGACACCGGTGGCGGGCTCGTCCGTCTCCGCCTCGACCTCGCCTACGACGGCACCGGCTTCTCCGGCTGGGCCCGCCAGCCCGGGCGGCGCACCGTGCAGGCCGAGCTCGAGGGCGGCCTGACGACCGTGCTGCGGACGCCGGTGCACCTGACCGTCGCCGGCCGCACCGACACCGGCGTGCACGCGACCGGGCAGGTGGCCCACGCCGACGTGCCGCAGGACGCGTGGGCCGCGCAGGGCGGACGGCTGGTCCGCCGGTTGCGGGGCGTCCTGCCGCCCGACGTCGCCGTCCGCGCCGTCACCGAGGCGCCGCCGGGCTTCGACGCCCGCTTCGCCGCGCTGGCCCGGCACTACGCCTACCGCCTCACCGACGCCGACGGCGGCCCGTCGCCGCTGCGCCGGGCCGACACGGTGGGCTGGCCGCGCCGGCTCGACGCCGGCGCCATGGACGCGGCCGCCGCGCTGCTGCTCGGCCGGCACGACTTCGCCGCCTTCTGCCGCCGTCGCGAGGGCGCGACCACCATCCGCACGCTGCTGGCGCTGGGCGTGGCCCGCGACGGCGACGTGGTGACCGTCGAGGCCTCCGCCGACGCGTTCTGCCACTCGATGGTGCGCAGCCTCGTGGGAGCGCTGCTGGCCGTCGGTGAGGGCCGCCGCGAGCCCGGCTGGCCGGCCGCCCTGCTGACCCGCGCCAGGCGCGCCGACGAGGTCGCCGTCGCCCCGCCCGGCGGGCTGACGCTGCTGCGCGTCGACTACCCGGCCGACGCCGACCTCGCGGCCCGCGTGCAGGTCACCCGCGCGCTGCGCAGCTGAGTCCCGGGCCGCCGGGTTCCGCGCAGCCGGGTCACGGCAGGGCCGCGACGGCCTCCTCGATCGGCGTCGAGCCACCGACGAGCTCGACGACCTCGTCGGTCTTCCCGGCGTCGAGCAGCGCCACCAGGACGGCGGCGACGTCGTCGCGCGGGACGTCACCGGGCTCGACGCCGTGGTCGAGGGTGACCCGCCCGGTGCCGGGGTCGTCGGTGAGCCGGCCCGGCCGCAGGATCACCGTGTCCAGCGCGGTGCGCGGCAGGATCACGTCCTCGGCGCGCAGCTTGGCCTGCAGGTAGGTGGCGAAGACGGGGTCCATGCCCCTCGGGGTCCCCTGCCGGGCCTGCTCGACGCCCATCGAGGACACCAGCAGGTAGCGGCGGACGCCGGCGCGCTCGGCGGCGTCGGCGAGGAGCACCGCGGCGGCGTGGTCGACGGTGTGCTTGCGCGCCGCGCCACTGCCCGGGCCGGCGCCCGCGGCGAAGACGACGGCGTCGGCTCCCCGGACCGCCTCGGCGACCTCGTCGACCGAGGCGGACTCCAGGTCGATGACGGCCGGGGTCACGCCGTCGGACTCCAGGTCGGCGGCGTGCTCGGGGTTGCGGACGATCCCGACCACGGTGTCCCCGCGGCCGCTCAGCAGCCGGCCGAGGCGGCGGGCGACCTGTCCGTGGGCACCGGCGATGGCGACGCGCATGGCGCCGTCCTATCACCCTCCGGCGGGCGCGGTCACCCCCAGCCCAGTTCGCCGGCGGCCGCGCGGGCGCGGGCGAGGTCGGCGGGGGTGTCGCAGTCGGTCCACGGCGGCGGCGTGCCGGGCCGCCGGCCGGGCCGGTGGCGGGTGACCGACAGGGCGGCCACCACCCGGCGCACCGGCACGGGACCCCGCGCGCCGGCCAGGGCGCGCCGCAGCGCCGCCGTCCGCCAGACGCCCAGCAGGTACTGGTCGCGGCCGGCGTCGTCGGCGACGAGGACGCCGTCGCCGGCGAGCAGCCCGCGCAGCTCCCGGACCAGCTCGGGGGTGACGAAGGGCAGGTCGCCGGCGAGGACCGCGACCACGTCGGTGTCGACGGCGGCCACGCCGGTGCGCATCGCGGCGACCGGGCCCCCGCCGGGCGGCTGCTCGCGCACCACGACGACCCCGTCGGGCACCGGCTGCGGCGGGCCGACGACGACGCGCGGGCCGGCGTCGGCGACGGCGTCGAGGACCGCGGCCAGCATCGTGCGGCCGCCGACCTGCAGCTGCGGCTTGGCCCGCCCGCCGAGCCGGGCCGCGCGGCCGCCGGCGAGCACCACCGCCGCGTAGGGCGGGAGCGGGTCCGGCGCGGTCACGGACCGACCGTAGGGGCCGGGCGTGGGTACCGTCGCTGTTCGTGGGACGAGTCACCAGCCGCACTCCCGTGTTGCGCATCCGGGGCCCCGTGCGCACCACCCGGCCCGACACGGTGGCCGCGGAGGAGCCGCTGGAGATCCGGCTGGACGGCGCGCCGCTGGCGGTCACCATGCGCACGCCCGGCGCCGACTTCGACCTGGTGCACGGTTTCCTCGCCACCGAGGGGGTCATCGGCGGGGTCGAGGACGTCGCCGGGCTGCGCTACTGCAACTCCGTCGACGACGAGGGCCGCAACACCTACAACGTCGTCGACGTCGACCTGGCCGCCGGCGTGCAGCCCCCGGTCACCGCGCTGGACCGCAACTTCCTCACCTCGAGCTCGTGCGGCGTCTGCGGCAAGGCGAGCATCGACGCGATCCGCACCCGCACCCGCCACGACGTCGCCGCCGACGCCACCCGGCTGGAGCTGGCGACCCTGCTGGCGATGCCCGACCGGCTGCGCGCGGCCCAGGAGGTCTTCAGCAGGACCGGCGGGCTGCACGCCGCCGGGCTGTTCACCGCCGACGGCGAGCTGGTGGCGCTGCGCGAGGACGTCGGGCGGCACAACGCGGTGGACAAGGTGGTCGGTGACGCGGTGCGCGCGGGCCGGCTGCCGCTGTCCGGTCACGTGCTGATGGTCAGCGGGCGGGCGAGCTTCGAGCTGACCCAGAAGGCGGCGATAGCCGGGATCCCGGTGCTGGCCGCGGTGTCGGCGCCGTCGTCGCTGGCGGTGGAGCTGGCCGCCGACGTCGGCATCACGCTGGTCGGCTTCCTGCGCGGCGACGGCTGCAACGTCTACACCCGCCCGGAGCGCCTCCTCCTGCCCGACGGGGCATAGGAAGCTCTCCGCACGTCTCCGAGCCCAGGACGTGGGGAGAGCTTCCTAGGCCTGGTGGTCGCCGCCGCGCAGCTGGGACACCACGTGGGGGAGGAGCGGCCCCAGCACCGCCAGCCCGTCGCGCACGCCGCCGGTCGAGCCGGGCAGGTTCACGACCAGCGTCCGCCCCGCGGTGCCGGCGACGCCGCGGGAGAGCACCGACGTCGGCACCTTCCCCTCCCCGTACCGGCGGACCGCCTCGGCCAGCCCCGGCGCGTCCCGCTCGAGCACCGCGCGGGTCGCCTCGGGCGTGACGTCGGTGGGGGACAGCCCGGTGCCGCCGGTGGTGAGGACGACGTCGGCCCCGGACGCGACCGCCTCGCGCAGGACGCCGACGAGCGCGTCGACGTCGTCGGGGCGCACGTGCGGCCCCTCGACGGTGAAGCCGAGCGCGCGCAGCCCCTCGGCCAGCACCTGCCCGCTGCGGTCGTCGTACACGCCGGCCGAGGCCCGGTTGGACGCGGTGACGACGACGGCCCGCGCGCCGTCGGGGAGGGTCACCGCCGCCACTCCCCGCTCTTGCCGCCGGACTTGGCCAGCAGCCGCACGTCGGTGATCGCCGCCCGCGGGTCCACGGCCTTGACCATGTCGATCACCGTGAGCCCGGCGACGGCGACCGAGGTCAGCGCCTCCATCTCCACGCCGGTGCGGTCGGCGGTGCGCGCGGTCGCGGTGATCTCGACGGCGTCGTCGGCGACGGTGACGTCCACCGTGACGCCGTGCAGCGCGATGGGGTGGCACAGCGGGACGAGGTCCGGCGTCCGCTTGGCCCCGGCGATGCCGGCGATCCGCGCGACGGCCACGGCGTCGCCCTTGGGCACGCCCTCCCCGCGCAGCAGCGCCACCACCTCGGGGCTGACCAGCACCCGCCCGGCGGCGGTCGCCTCGCGGGCGGTGACGGGCTTGGCGGAGACGTCGACCATGCGGGCGGCACCGGTCTCGTCGACGTGCGTCAGCCGGTCGCTCACTGCAGCGCTCCTTCGATCAGGACGACGTCGACCGGAGCGCCCGCGGGCAGCTCGGTGACGTCCTCGGGGACGACGACCAGGCAGTTGGCCCGGGCGAGGTGGGCGACCAGGTGCGAGCCGGGCCCGCCCACCTGGGAGACGCGGCCGGCGTCGTAGCGGCCCCGCAGGAACTGCCGCCGCCCGGCGGGGGAGCGCAGCGGCGCGGTGAGCTCCGCGGGCGCCCGCAGCCGGCCGGGGGCGGCGTGGCCGAGCGCCCGGCGGAGGGCCGGGCGGACGAAGACCTCGAAGGACACGAACGAGCTCACCGGGTTGCCCGGCAGCGTCACCACCGGGACGCCGTCGACGGTGCCCGCGCCCTGCGGGCCCCCGGGCTGCATGGCCACCTTGACGAACTCGACGGTGCCCAGCGTGCGGAAGGCGTCCTTGACCACCTCGTAGGCGCCGGCGCTCACCCCGCCGCTGGTGACCAGCAGGTCGGCGTCGGCCAGCTCGGCGCGCACGGTGGCGAGGAACTGGTCGACGTCGTCGGGGACGAAGTGCAGTCGCCGCGCGGTGCCGCCGGCGTCCTCGACCGCGGCGCACAACAGCAGCGAGTTGGACTCGTAGACCTGCCCGGGCAGCAGGGGCTCGCCCGGCTCCACCAGCTCGCTGCCGGTGGACAGCACCAGCACCCGCGGGCGGCGGCGCACCCACAGCGTCCGCGCCCCGACGGCGGCGGCCAGGCCGAGCTGCGCGGCCCCGAGCGGGCTCCCGGCCTCCAGCGCCACGGTGCCGGCGGTGATGTCCTCCCCGGCCCGGCGCAGGTGGGTGCCGGCAGTGGGCGCGTCGCGGATCTCGACGACGTCGGTGGCGGCGTCGGTCAGCTCGACGGGCACCACGACGTCGGCGCCCGGCGGCAGCAGTCCGCCGGTCATGATCCGCTGCACGGTGCCCGGGGCGAGCGGGAGCACACCGGTGCGGCCGGCCGGGATGTCGTCGGCGACGGGCAGCCGCACGGGGAGGGCCGCGACATCCGCGGACCGGGCGGCGTAGCCGTCCATCGCCGAGTTGTCGAACCCGGGCAGCGGGACGGCGGCGGGCACGTCGCGGGCGAGCACGCGCCGGTGCGCCGCGGCCACCGGCACCTCTTCCTCGCCGAGGGGCGCGAGCAGGGCGGCCACCACCGCCTGGTGTTCCTCGACCGTGCGCACCCGGTCATCCTGGCCGATGGCCGCGGACCCGGCTGGCGGGCCCGTCGGCCCGGGCCGCGTGTGCCCGCCGGTGGCGGGCATAGGAAGCTCTCCCCGGGTCCGCGCGCCGGAAGACGCGCGGAGAGCTTCCTGTGCCTGCACGAGAGGGGTGCCGACGTGGCCGAGTACGAGCGGATGCTGGCCGCCAACGAGGAGTGGGCGCAGCGCTTCCCGGGCGAGCTGCCCGTGGCGCCGGCGCGGAAGGTCGCCGTCGTCGCCTGCATGGACTCGCGGATGCCGCTGTTCCCCCTGCTGGGGCTCGCCGTGGGCGACGCGCACGTCATCCGCAACGCCGGCGGCGTCGTCACCGACGACACCATCCGGTCGCTGACGATCTCCCAGCACCTGCTGGGGACCCGGGAGATCGTCCTGGTCCACCACACCGACTGCGGCCTGCAGAAGACCGACGACGCCGCCTTCGCCGACCTGGTCGAGCAGGCCACCGGCGCCCGCCCGCCGTGGCCGGCCCGCACCTTCACCGACCCCGACGACGACGTCCGCGAGTCGATCCGGCTGCTGCGGGAGAGCCCGTTCCTGCTGTCGAAGGACGTCTGCGGCACCGTCTACGACGTCGCCACCGGGCAGCTCCGCCGGGTCGACTGAGCCCGGCTGGTATCGTCGTCGGCTGGTGCGCGGCCGCCGGCTGGTGCGCGCGTGCCGCTCCGTCTCCCGTGCTCGGTGAGGCGATCCCACCAGCCGCCCCGACGACGACGGAGGACACGAGCGCCGTGCGCACGTACTCACCCAAGCCCGGCGAGGTCGACCGGGTCTGGCACGTCATCGACGCCACCGACGTGGTGCTCGGTCGACTCGCCAGCCAGATCGCGACCCTGCTGCGCGGCAAGCACAAGCCCCAGTTCGCACCGCACGTGGACGTCGGCGACTTCGTCGTGGTCGTGAACGCCGGCAAGGTCGCCCTGACCGGCTCCAAGCGGGACCAGAAGACCGCCTACCGGCACTCCGGCTACCCGGGCGGCCTGCGGGCGATCAACGTCGGCGACCAGATCCGCACGCACCCCGACCGGGTCGTCGAGCGCGCCGTCAAGGGCATGCTGCCGCACAACAGCCTCGGCCGGCAGATGATCAAGAAGCTGAAGGTGTACGCGGGCCCCGAGCACCCGCACGCCGCCCAGCAGCCGAAGACCTTCGAGATCAAGCAGGTGGCCCAGTGACCACGCCCATGACGACCGTGACCGACGCCGAGGGGCGTCCCGTCCAGACCGTCGGCCGGCGCAAGGAGGCCGTCGTCCGCGTGCGGCTCGTGCCCGGCACCGGCCAGTTCCAGCTCAACGGCCGCACCCTCGAGCAGTACTTCCCGAACAAGGTCCACCAGCAGCTCGTCCGCGAGCCGCTGGTGACCCTCGAGAAGGCCGAGCAGTACGACGTCGTCGGCCTGCTCAAGGGCGGCGGCGTCACCGGCCAGGCCGGCGCGCTGCGCCTGGCCATCGCCCGCGCCCTCATCGAGGTCGAGGCCGACGACCGTCCCGCCCTGAAGAAGGCCGGCTTCCTCACCCGTGACGCGCGGGTCAAGGAGCGCAAGAAGTACGGCCTGAAGAAGGCCCGCAAGGCGCCTCAGTACTCGAAGCGCTGACCGGCACCGCCGTGGGTCGCCTCTTCGGGACCGACGGCGTCCGGGGTCGGGCCAACGCCGACCTCACGCCGGAGCTCGCCCTCTCGGTGGCCCGTGCGGCCGCCGGTGTGCTCGCCGACCGCGACGGGACCTCGCGTCCCGTCGCGGTCGTCGGCCGTGACCCCCGCGCCAGCGGGGAGATGCTCGAGGCCGCCGTGGTCGCGGGCCTGGCCAGCGCGGGCGCCGAGGTGCTCCGCGTGGGCGTGCTCCCGACCCCGGCCGTCGCCTTCCTCACCGCCGGGACCGGCGCCGACCTCGGCGTGATGATCTCGGCGAGTCACAACCCGATGCCCGACAACGGCATCAAGCTGTTCAGCCGCGGCGGCCACAAGCTGCCCGACGCGGTCGAGGCGGCGATCGAGTCGACGGTGCTCGCCGGCGACGCGGCCGGCCACCGGCCCGTCGGGGCCGAGATCGGGCGGGTCCGCGACCTGCCCGGCGGCGCCGCCGACTACGCCGCCCACCTGCTGGCCACGCTGCCCGCGCCCGTCTCGGGGCTGCGGCTGGTCGTCGACTGCGCGCACGGCTCGGCGGCGACCTGCGCACCGGACGTCTACCGCCGCGCCGGCGCCGACGTCACCGTCATCGGCGGCGAGCCCGACGGCCGCAACATCAACGACGGCGTCGGCTCGACCCACCTGGGCCCGCTGACGCAGGCCGTGCGGGAGACCGGCGCCGACCTCGGCATCGCCCACGACGGCGACGCCGACCGCTGCCTGGCCGTCACCGCCGCCGGCGAGGTCGTCGACGGCGACGCGATCCTCGCCGTCTGCGCGCTCGGCCTCAAGGAGCGCGGCGCGCTGGCGCAGGACACCGTCGTCGCCACCGTCATGAGCAACCTCGGCTTCCACCACGCCATGCGCGACGCCGGCATCGGGGTGCACACCACCGCCGTCGGCGACCGCTACGTGCTCGAGGCGCTGCGCGCCCGCGGGCTGTCCCTGGGCGGGGAGCAGAGCGGCCACCTGGTCTTCCTCGACCACGCCACCACCGGCGACGGCCTGCTCACCGGGCTGGCGCTGCTCTCGCGCATGTCGGTCACCGGGGCGCCGCTGGCCGAGCTCGCCGCGGTGGTGCAGCGGCTGCCGCAGACGCTGGTCAACGTGCCGGTCCGCGACCGCATCGCCGTCGTGGAGAGCGACACCGTCGCCGCCGCGGTCAACGCCGCCGAGGAGGAGCTCGGCGACGACGGCCGGGTGCTGCTGCGTCCCTCGGGCACCGAGCAGCTGGTGCGGGTGATGGTCGAGGCGCCCACCCAGGAGCACGCCGACGCCGTCGCCCGGCGCCTCGCCGAGGTCGTCGCCGCCGTCGGCTGACCCGTGGCGGCCGCCCCGGGTCGCCGCCGGTGCCCGGTGGGGTGGCTGGGGCGGCCGGTGCGTCTCACACCTCGGAGGGACGGATCGGTCCACCTCCGCCGGTACCCTCGGTGCACATGTGCGGCATCGTCGGCTACGTCGGCCCCAAGAACGCCCTGGACGTCGTCCTCGAGGGTCTGCGGCGGCTGGAGTACCGGGGGTACGACTCCGCGGGCGTGGCCGTCCGCGTGGGCGGCCCGGACTCCGGGGAGCTGGCCGCGGCCAAGAAGGCCGGCAAGCTCGCCAACCTCGAGAAGGTGCTGGCCGACGCGCCGCTGCCCGAGTCGACGATCGGCATCGGGCACACCCGGTGGGCCACGCACGGCGGCCCCACCGACCGCAACGCCCACCCGCACCTGTCCGCCGACGGCCGGGTGGCCGTGATCCACAACGGGATCATCGAGAACTTCGCCGCGCTGCGGGCCGAGTGCGAGGCGGCCGGCGTGGAGATGCGCTCGGAGACCGACACCGAGGTCGTGTCCCACCTGCTCGCCGCCGCCTACGATCGGCAGCCCGAGGGCCCCGGCCGGCTGGCCGAGGCGATGCGCGCGGTCAGCCGCCGGCTGGAGGGCGCCTTCACCCTGGTCGCCGCGCACGCCGACGAGCCCGACACGCTGGTCGCCTCCCGCCGCAACAGCCCGCTGGTCGTCGGCGTGGGCGACGGCGAGTACTTCCTCGGCTCCGACGTCGCCGCGTTCATCGCGCACACCCGCGAGGCCCGCGAGCTCGGCCAGGACCAGGTCGTCGAGATCGACCGCACCCGCGGGCTGACCGTCACCGACTTCGACGGCGCGCCCGCCGAGCCCACCGCCTACACCGTCGACTGGGACGCCGCGGCCGCCGAGAAGGGCGGTCACGACTGGTTCATGCTCAAGGAGATCGCCGAGCAGCCGCACGCCATCGCCGACACCCTCCTCGGCCGCCTCGGCGACGAGGGCGAGCTGGTCCTCGACGAGGTGCGGCTGTCCGACCAGGACCTGCGCGACGTCGACAAGGTCTTCGTCGTCTCCTGCGGCACCAGCTACCACGCCGGGCTGATCGCCAAGTACGCCATCGAGCACTGGACCCGCATCCCGGTCGAGGTCGAGGTGGCCAGCGAGTTCCGCTACCGCGACCCGGTGCTGGACCGCTCGACGCTGGTCGTCGTCATCAGCCAGTCCGGCGAGACGATGGACACCCTCATGGCGCTGCGCCACGCCAAGGACCAGAAGGCCCGGGTGCTGGCCATCTGCAACGTCAACGGCTCGACGATCCCGCGCGAGTCCGACGCCGTGCTGTACACGCACGCCGGCCCGGAGATCGCCGTCGCCTCGACCAAGAGCTTCCTGGCGCAGATCGTCGCCTGCTACCTCGTCGGGCTGTTCCTCGCCCAGGTGCGCGGCATCAAGTACGCCGACGAGGTCGCCGCGATCGTCCACGAGTTGCAGAAGCTGCCCGAGGCCGTCGAGCGGGTGCTCACCCAGATGGAGCCGGTCCGCGAGCTCGGCCGTTCGCTGGCCGACGCCGACACCATCCTGTTCCTCGGCCGGCACGTGGGCTTCCCGGTGGCCCTGGAGGGCGCGCTCAAGCTCAAGGAGCTCGCCTACATCCACGCCGAGGGCTTCGCCGCCGGGGAGCTCAAGCACGGGCCGATCGCGGTGATCGACGAGGGCACCCCCGTCGTGGTCATCGCGCCGTCGCCGCGGGGCCGCAGCCTGCTGCACGGCAAGGTGGTCTCCAACATCCAGGAGGTCCGGGCCCGCGGTGCCCGCACGATCGTGATCGCCGAGGAGGGCGACGAGGACGTCGTCCCCTACGCCGATCACCTCATCCGCGTGCCCCGGACGCCGACCCTGCTGGCCCCCGTGGTGACCACGGTGCCGCTGCAGATCCTCGCCTGCGAGATCGCCGACACCCGCGGCTTCGACGTCGACCAGCCGCGCAACCTGGCGAAGAGCGTCACCGTCGAGTGACGGGCCACCCTTCCTCCCACGCCTCGCAGGCTCGGCGCGGGACCCTGGAGGGTGGCCGTTCCGGCAGCACCCGTGGCGGCACGGCAGACTGACCGCGTGATCGTCGGGGTCGGGATCGACGTGGTCCCCGTGACCCGCTTCGCCGAGTCGCTGGTCCGCACCCCCGGGCTGCGCGACCGGCTGTTCACCGAGGCCGAGCAGACCACCCCGCGCGGGACCGAGCGCAGCGCCGAGTCGCTGGCCGCGCGGTTCGCCGCGAAGGAGGCGGTGGCCAAGACGCTCGGCGCGCCGGGCGCGCTGCGGTGGCACGACGTCGAGGTGACCGTCGGCGACCACGGCCGACCGCACCTGGAGGTCCGGGGCACGGTCGCCGCCCGGGCCGCGGAGCTGGGCATCACCCGCTGGCACCTGTCCCTCAGCCACGACGGCGGGATCGCCTCGGCGGTGGTCGTCGGCGAGGGGACCCCGTGATCGGCCTGTCCACCGTCGCCGAGGTGCGCGCCGCGGAGGACGTGCTGCTGGCCGCCACCCGCGAGGGCGCCCTCATGCAGCGCGCGGCCACCGGGCTGGCCACCGTCTGCCTGCGGCTGCTCGGCCGGGCCCACGGCACCCGGGCCACGCTGCTCGTCGGCGGCGGCAACAACGGCGGCGACGCGCTGTTCGCCGGCGCGCACCTGGCCGCCCGCGGCGCCCGCGTCACCGCCGTCCTCCTCGACCCCGCCCGCGCCCACCCCGCGGGCCTGGCCGCGCTGCGCCGCGCCGGCGGGCGGGTGGCCGGCCCGGACGGCGACGACGGGCTCGACCGCGCCGACCTGGTCCTCGACGGGATCGTGGGCATCGGCGGGCGCGGCGGGCTGCGTCCCGAGGCGGCGCGGCTGGCGCAGCGGGCCGCCACCGGACCGGGGCTGACGGTCGCCGTCGACGTCCCCAGCGGCGTCGACGCCGACACCGGCGCGGTCGGGGGCGCGGCGTTCCCCGCGCTGCACACGGTCACCTTCGGCGCGGTCAAGCCGGGGCTGGTCGTGGGGGAGGGGCGCGGGTACGCCGGCACCGTGCACCTGGTCGACATCGGCCTGGGCCCCCACCTGGCGCCCGCCCGCGCCCACCAGCTCACCGACGCCGACGTCGCCGTCCACCTGGAACCGCCCGGGCCGGGCGACGACAAGTACTCGCGCGGCGTGGTCGGCGTCGTCGCCGGCTCGGCGGCCTACCCCGGCGCCGGTGTGCTGTGCACCGGGGCGGCGCTGCGGACCCGCCCGGGCCTGGTCCGCCACGCCGGCCCCGCGGGCGACGCCGTGCGCACGGCCTGGCCGGAGGTGATCGTCACCGACGGCGGCCCCGGCGAGGCCGGCCGGGTGCAGGCGTGGGTGGTCGGCCCCGGCGCGGGCACCGACGACGCCGCCCGCCGCGTCCTCGCCGAGGTCCTCGCCACCGACCTGCCCGTGGTGGTCGACGCCGACGCGCTGACGCTGGCCGCCCGCGAGCCGGCGCTGGTCCGGGGCCGGGGTGCGCCCACCGTGCTCACCCCGCACGACCGCGAGTTCGCCCGCTTCGGCGAGCCGCCGGGCGCCGACCGGATCGGCAGCGCCCGGCGGCTGGCCGCCGACCTCGGCGCCGTCGTCCTGCTCAAGGGCGACGCCACCGTCGTCGCCGGCCCGGACGGGACCGCGTTCGTCAACGCCACCGGCACGTCGGACCTGGCCACCGCCGGCAGCGGCGACGTCCTGTCCGGGATCCTCGGCTCGCTGCTGGCCACCGGCGCGCCCGCCGCCGAGGCCGCCGCGGCCGCCGCCCACCTGCACGGCCGCGCCGGTCAGGTCGCGGCCGCCGCCGGGCCGATCGTGGCCGGTGACCTGGTGCGCCGACTCCCCGAGACGGTGGGCCGGGTGCGTGGCACCGGCCTGCCAGACTCGGAGGCGTGAACACACCCCGGGCCGAGGTGGTCGTCGACCTCGACGCGATCGCGGCGAACGCCGCCGCGCTGCGCGAGCGGGTCGGCCGGCCGCTCATGGCCGTGGTCAAGGCCGACGGCTACGGGCACGGCCTGGTCCCCGCCGCGCGCGCGGTGCTGGCGGGCGGCGCCGACCAGCTCGGCGTCGCGGTGCTCGAGGAGGCGCTGGCGCTGCGCGCGGCCGGGGTCAGCGCCCCGCTGCTGGCCTGGCTGCACACCCCCGGCACCGACTTCGCCCCGGCGCTGGCCGCCGACGTCGAGGTGTCGGTCAACGCCGAGTGGGGGCTGGCCGAGGTGGTCGACGCCGCCCGCGCCACCGGCCGCACCGCCCGGCTGCACCTGTTCGTCGACACCGGCCTGTCCCGCGAGGGCGCCACCGTGGCCGACTGGCCCGGCCTGGTCGCCGCGGCCGCCCGCGCGCAGGACGCCGGCGAGGTGGAGGTCGTGGGGCTGTGGAGCCACATGGCCTACGCCGACGCCCCCACCCACCCCACGATCGGCGCGCAGGTGCGGCTGTTCGACGAGGCGGTCGGCCTCGCCCGCGCCGCCGGGCTCGACGGCCGCCGGCACCTGGCCAACTCCGCGGCCACGGTGGCGCTGCCGGACACCTGGTACGACATGGTCCGCCCGGGGATCGCCCTCTACGGGCTCGACCCGCTCGGCGGCGACCCCGCCGTCCACGGCCTGCGGCCGGCGATGACGGTGCGGGCCCGCGTCGCGCTGACCAAGCGGGTGGCGGCCGGCGCCGGCGTCTCCTACGGCCACACCTACGCACCGGCCACCGACACCACCCTGGCGCTGGTGCCGGTCGGCTACGCCGACGGCGTCCCGCGGGCCGCCGGCAACCGCGCGCCGGTGCTCGCCGGCGGCGCCCAGCGCGTCATCGCCGGGCGGGTGTGCATGGACCAGTTCGTCCTCGACGTCGACGACGCCGCGGTGGCGCCGGGCGACGAGGTCGTCCTGTGGGGCCCCGGCGACGGCGGCGAGCCCACCGCGCAGCAGTGGGCCGACGCGCTCGACACCATCCACTACGAGCTGGTCACCCGGGTCGGCGGGCGCTTCACCCGCCGGTACGTCGGGTCGGCGGGAGCGGTCTGATGGCACGCGGCACCGGCGCGGCACGACCCGGGTTGGCCGGCGCACTGGAACGGCACCCGGCCGTGGGGGTCGCCGGCGCCGTCGTCGGTCTGGCGGCGGCCACCACCGCCGTCGGCGTCGCCGTGGCCCGCATCGCCACCCGCCGGGTGCGGGCGGAGCGGCTCGCGCCGGGCGGCGCGCTCCCCGAGGGCGCCAGCGACGCGCAGCTGCGCGAGGACGACCCGCTCGGCCCGGCCTCGCGGCAGGCCGACCGCACCGCGCTGGTCCAGGCCGACGACGGCGTGCTGCTCGCGGTGGAGGAGGTCGGCCCGCTCGACGCGCCGCTGACCGTCGTCTTCGTGCACGGCTACACGCTGTCGATGGCGTCGTGGACCTTCCAGCGGCGGGCGCTGGGCGCCGAGCTGGCCACCGCCAACGGCCACCGGCCCGCGGCCCGGCTGGTCTTCTACGACCACCGCGGCCACGGCGCCTCCTCGCGCGGGCCGGCGGAGAACTCCACCATCGAGCAGCTCGCGCGCGACCTGGCCACGGTGCTGGAGACGCGGGTGCCCACCGGGCCGGTCGTGCTCGTCGGCCACTCGATGGGCGGGATGACCGTCATGGGCCTGGCCGACCTCCACCCCGAGCTGTTCGGCACGAAGGTGGCCGGGGTGGCGCTGGTGTCGACGTCGAGCGGCAACCTCGCCGACCTCGACTTCGGCCTGCCCGAGTTCCTCACCCGGGTGCGGGCCGCGGTGCTCCCGGTGGCGGCCTGGACGATGCGCCGCCGGCCGGCCTTCGCCGAGCGCACCCGCCGGCTGGCAGCCGACGTCGTCTCGGCGGCCACCTGGTCGCTGTCGTTCGCCTCCACCGACGTCGACCCGCGGCTGGGCCGCTACGTCGACGCGATGATCGCCGGCACCCCGGTCGACGTGATCGCGGAGTTCTACCCGGCGCTGGCCGGCCTCGACGAGACCGGCGCCCTCGAGCCGCTGCGCCGGGTGCCCACGCTCGTGCTGACCGGCGACGCGGACTCGATGATCCCGCGGGCGCACAGCGACACCCTCGTCGAGCTGCTCGGCGGGGAGGGGTCGACGGTCGAGTACGTCGTCGTCCCCGATGCCGGGCACCTGGTGCCGCTGGAGAAGCCCGAGGAGGTCACCCGCGCGCTGGGCCGGCTGGTGCGCCGGGTGGCGGCCGAGACCGCGGGCCGCGTCTAGGGACGGCCGTCGGCGCCGCGGGCGAGCAGCCGGTCGCGGGTCCGCTGGGCGACGTCGCAGCCGTCGGCGTAGGAGAGCACCCACGGCGAGACCCCGCTGCCGGGCAGCACCGGCCGGCGCGGCGGCTCGAGCACCGCCGCGCGCAGCCCCGGGTCGGTCAGCCGCTCCCGGCCGTCGAGCGCGACGTGCAGCACCGGCCCGACGTCGGCCGCGCGGGCCCGCTCGAGCACCTGGCGTCCCGCCGCGGTCAGCCGGCCGAAGCGACCGAGCAGCCGCCGGCCGCGCAGCCACCCGGTGATGCCGGTGACCCGCTCGTCGGCCAGCGCCCGCCACCGCACCGTCTCCACCGAGCGGCGGCCCCGGCCGCCGACGGCGTCGAGGACGGCGGCCTCGACCGGGTGGCGCCGCCGCGGGTCGACCACCTGCAGCTCCCCGGGGGCGACGGCGCGGACCCGGCCGGTGACGACCAGCGACACCAGGGCCGTGTCGACCACCCGGTGCGGGCCGCCGGCGAGACAGGCGACGTCGTAGACGTCCGGCTGCTGCGTCATGGCGGCTCCTCCCGGCGCGGGGGCTCGCGCCAACGGTGACAGGACGCGGGCGGCCGCGGAAGCCCCCGGGCTCCGCCCACCGGCCCGCCGTAGGGTCGGGCCGTGGCCGCCCCCCGTCCGCCCCGGTCCGACGCCACCGCCGAGGAGGTCGCCCGCACCGCCGCCGCGGCCGCCGACTGGGCGGCGCTGGCCGCGGCCGCCACACCCTGCGTCGCCTGCCTCGAGCTGGCCGCCACCCGGCAGCACGTCGTGGTCGGCGACCCGCCGGCGCGCGGGCGGGCACGCTTCGCGCTGGTCGGCGAGGCACCCGGCGCGACCGAGGACACCACCGGCCGGCCCTTCGTCGGGAAGTCCGGGCAGCTGCTGGACGTGCTGCTGGCCGAGGCCGGGCTGGACCGCGCGGAGGCCGCCGTCCTCAACGTCGTGAAGTGCCGCCCGCCGGGCAACCGCACGCCGAAGACGCCGGAGGTCGCCCGCTGCAGCGGCTGGCTGCGCCGGCAGCTGGAGCTCCTCGACCCGCCGGTCGTGGTGGCCCTCGGGCTGTCGTCGGCGAAGTGGTTCCTCGGGCCGAGGACCGTGCTCGGCGAGGCCCGCGGCCGCCCCCACGACGTCGACGGCCGCGCCGTCTGGGCCACCTACCACCCGTCGGCGGCCATCCGCTTCGGCCCGAACGGGGCGCCGCGCGCCGGGCTGCTGGCCGACCTGACCTCGGTCGCGGCGAGCCTGCGGTGAGGCGCGAGCACGTCCTGCCCACGGTCGAGGACACCCGGGCGCTGGGCGCCGCGCTGGCCGCCGTCGTCCGGCCCGGTGACCTGGTGGTGCTCACCGGCCCGCTGGGCGCCGGCAAGACCGCGCTCACCCAGGGGCTGGGCGCCGCGCTGGGGGTCCCCGAGCCGGTCACCTCGCCCACGTTCGTCATCGCCCGGGTGCACCGGGGCGGGCGGCTGCCGCTGGTGCACGTCGACGCCTACCGCCTCGGCGGGGTCGCCGACGTCGACGACCTCGACCTCGACGCCTCGACCGAGGAGTCGGTGACCGTCGTCGAGTGGGGCGCCGGGCTGGTCGAGCAGCTCGCCGACGAGCACCTGGAGGTCCGTCTGGACCGCCGCGACGACGACGTCCGCACCGCCGTCCTCGTCCCGCGCGGGCCCCGCTGGGAGGCCCGGCTCGACGGCGACCGGTGAGCGCTGTCGACCGGCGGGAGACCGTCGTCTTCGACCTCGACGGCACGCTCGTCGCCGGGGACTCCTTCGGCGCCTTCCTCCGCTCCCTGCTGGTGGGCCACCCCCTGCGGCTGACGGCGGCGCTGCTGACCGCGCCGGTGTGGCTGCCGGCGCTCGGACTCCGTCCGGTGCGCCTGTCCGCGGAGCGCTGGCTCGTGTGGCTGGCCGCCGTGGGCCTCGACGCCGAGGCCTTCGCCGCGGCCGCCCGTTCCTTCGCCGGGGAGCACGCCGGCACGGCAGGTGGTCGCGCCGCCCTGGCCGGGGTCGCCCGGCTCCGCGAGCACCTCGACCGTGGCGACCGGGTCGTCGTGGCCACCGCCTGTCCCGTGCCGCTGGCGGTGGAGGTGTGCCGGGTCGTCGGGCTGGGCGACGTCCAGGTGGTCGCCTCCGACCTGCGCCGCACGCGCTGGGGCCTGCCGGCCCGCACGGTCCCCGCGCGAGGCGAGGGCAAGCTGCAGGCGCTGCGGGCCGCCGGGGTCCCGCTGCCGGTGGACCACGCCTATTCCGACAGCGCCTCGGACCTGCCGCTGCTGCGTGCCGCCCGCGTCCCGCACGTGGTGGACCCGACGCCGCGGGACCTGGCCCGACTGCGGCGAGAGCTCGGCGCGGACGTCGACCTGCTGCGGTGGGCCCACCCGCGGGCGTGAGGGCACGGCCGACGGTCGCCCCACCCGCCGGTCCCGAGGCCTGCGCCGGGGCGGCGCCCGACCGGCAGGACTAGCCTCGCGGCCGTGCTCCGGGTCGAGGTGCTGGCCCTGTCCGGTCCGGCGTTCAGCGCCCTGGCCGACGGCGACCTGGCGGCGGCGGACGCGGCGAGCCCGGTGCCGCTGCCGCCGGTCTTCGCCGACCCCGACTGGGCGCCGGTGTGGCGCTTGCGAGCCGCGCAGGCGGCCGCGGACCCGGCGGTGGCCGAGTGGGTGACCGGCGTCGTCTGGGACCCCGACCGGCGGCTGGCCGTCGGCCGCGCCGGGTTCCACGGCCCGCCCGACGAGCGCGGCACCGTCGAGATCGGCTACGCCGTGCTGCCGGAGCACCGGCGCCGCGGGTACGCGCGGGCCGCGCTCGCGGCGATGCTCGACCGCGCCCGCGCGGACCCGGCCGTGCGGGTGGTCCGGCTCTCGATCGCCCCGGACAACGTGGCGTCGCTCGCCGTGGCGCGGCCGTTCGGCTTCGTCGAGGTGGGCCAGGAGGTCGATCCCGACGACGGCCTCGAGATCGTCTACGAGCTGCCGGTCTAACCTCGACGGTCGTGCTCGTCCTCGCCCTCGACACCGCGACCCCCACGCTGGTCGCCGGGGTCGCCCGCCGCTCCGCCGCAGGGGACGCCGAGGTCCTCGCCGAGCGCGCCGTCCCCTCGGGCAACCGGCACGCCGAGCTGCTGGTCCCCACCGTGCGCGAGGTGCTCGCGGCGGCCGGCCTCGCCCTCGCCGACGTCGACGTCGTCGTCGCCGGCCTGGGACCCGGGCCGTTCACCGGGCTGCGGGTCGGGGTGGTCACCGCCGCGGCGCTCGCCGACGCGCGCGGCGTCCCGGCGGTCGGCGTCTGCTCGCTGGACGCCGTCGGCTCGGGAGCGCGCACGGTGGTCACCGACGCCCGGCGCCGGGAGGTGTACTGGGCCGCCTACGACGCCGAGGGCGCGCGGGTGGACGGGCCCGGCGTCGTCCGTCCCGAGGAGGCAGGCCTCACCGGTCCGCTGGTCGGCGACCCGCGGTTCGCCGAGCGCCTCGGCGCCCCGGTGGAACCGGCCGAGGTGACCACGGCCGGCCTGCTGCACGCCGCGGCCGGGCCGCTGGCCGACCCCTCCTCCGCCGGGCCGCTCGTGCCGCTCTACCTGCGCCGCCCCGACGCCGTCCCGCCCACGTCGTTCAAGCCGGTGACCACCGCGTGAGCGTGCGGCTGCGACCCATGCGGCTGGCCGACCTCGACGCCGTCCTGGCGCTGGAGGAGCAGCTCTTCGCGCCCGACACCTGGACCCGCGCGATGTACCGCGACGAGCTCGCCCGCACCGACACCCGCCACTACCTCGTCGCGGAGGACGACGGCGTCGTCGTCGGCTACGCGGGGCTGATCGCCTACGACGACGAGGCGCACGTCGCGACCATCGGCGTCGCCCGCGACCGGCAGGGGGAGGGCATCGGGGCGCTGCTGCTCGACGCCCTGCTCGCCGAGGCCGACCGCCGCAGTCCGCTCGTGCTGCTCGAGGTCCGCGCCGACAACGAGGTGGCGCAGGGGCTCTACCGGCGGCGCGGGTTCACCGAGATCGGCCGGCGCCCGCGCTACTACCAGCCGAGCAACACCGACGCCGTCGTGATGAAGAGGGAACTGCTGTGACCGAGCCGCTGGTGATCGGCTTCGAGACCTCCTGCGACGAGACCGGCGTGGGCGTCGTCCGGGGGCACACCCTGCTCGCCGACGCGCTGGCCACCTCCGTCGCCGAGCACGAGCGCTTCGGCGGCGTCGTGCCGGAGATCGCCTCCCGGGCGCACCTGGAGGCGATGGTCCCGACCGTGCACCGCGCGCTGGCCGAGGCCGGGGTGGCGCCGTCCGACGTCGACGCCGTCGCCGTCACCGCCGGGCCCGGGCTGACCGGCGCGCTGCTGGTCGGGCTGGCCGCGGCCAAGGCGTACGCGCTGGCGCTGGACAAGCCGCTCTACGGGGTGAACCACCTCGCCGCGCACGTCGCCGTCGACGAGCTGCAGCACGGCCGGCTCGCCGAGCCGTCGCTGGCGCTGCTGGTCTCCGGTGGGCACAGCTCGCTGCTCCTGGTGCCCGACCTCGCCCGCGAGGTCACCCCGCTGGGCCGCACGATCGACGACGCCGCCGGCGAGGCCTTCGACAAGGTCGCCCGGGTGCTCGGCATGCCCTTCCCCGGCGGCCCGCCGATCGACCGCGCGGCCCGCGAGGGCGACCCGGCCGCCATCGACTTCCCGCGCGGCCTCACCGGCCCCCGCGACGCGCCCTACGACGTCAGCTTCTCGGGGCTCAAGACCGCCGTCGCGCGCTGGGTCGAGGCCCGCCGCCGGGCCGGGGAGCCGGTGCCGGTGGCCGACGTGGCGGCGTCGTTCCAGGAGGCGGTGGCCGACGTGCTCACCGCCAAGGCGGTGCGCGCCTGCCGCGACCACGGCGTGGACCACCTCGTGCTCGGCGGGGGAGTGGCGGCCAACTCGCGGCTGCGGGCGCTGGCCGAGGAGCGCTGCGCCGCGGCCGGGATCGTGCTGCGGGTGCCCAGTCCGAGGCTGTGCACCGACAACGGGGCGATGGTCGCCGCGCTCGGCTCGCGGCTGGTCGCCGCCGGCGTCGCGCCGTCGGCGCCCGACCTGGGCGCCGACAGCAGCCTGCCGGTCGAGACGGTGAGCCGCTGACCGACGAACAGGAGCGGCCCCGTCCAGAGGCTCGCCCCGAGCGTGCGAGGGGTGAGGAGGACGGGGTCCTTCCTCACCCGCTGACGTCGCACACCAGTGCGGTGGGGGCACCGGCCACCCGGGTGACGACGACGGTGGCCGTCCCGGCACCCGGGCCGCGCAGCTGCCGGGCGAGGGTCTCCGGCTCGATCGCCGACCCGCGCTTCTTCACCACGACCCGGCCCACCCCGCGCGCCCGCAGCAGTGCGCGGAGCTTCTTGAGGTTGAACAGCAGCACCTCCCCGACCCGGTGGGAGGTGACCCAGGGGGAGTCGGCGGGCGCGCCGGAGGTCAGGTAGGCGATCGTCGGGTCGACCAGCGTCGCGCCGAGGTCGGCGGCCACCAGGGACACCAGGCCAGAGCGGATGACGGCGGGGTCGGGCTCGTGCAGCCAGCCGCCGACCGGTCCGGTGGCGGCCGGTCCCGGGTCGGCGTCCGCGGTCAGCTCGTGCACCGCGCCGTCGCGCACGACGGTCGCCCGCCGCCACACCGCCGAGACGCCGCGGCCCCACAGCAGCGCCTCGACGATCGAACCCCGCACCGACACCCACTCGGCCTCGATCCCCTCGGGCACCCGCCCGTGGTCGAGCCCGGGCGCCACCTTGACCACCGACCGCGGCACCCGCTCGAGCAGCGTCGCCACCGTCGACCACGGCGGCGACCAGCGGTCGGGGTCGAGCTGCCGGCGCCCGCCGGCCCGCCGGGCGGGGTCGAGGACGGCGGCGCCGCAGCCGGCCACCTCGCCGCCCCGGGCGGCGTCCACCAGCTCGACGACGTCGCCGGCCACCACCCACACGTCGTCGGCCACGCCGAGCGCCGCCGCGTTGGCGGCGGTCAGCTCCCGGGCCACCGGATCGCGGTCGACGGCCAGCACCCGCGCCCCGGCCCGGGCCAGCGCGACGGTGTCGGTGCCGGCCGCGCAGCCGAGGTCGGCCGCGGCGTCGGTGCCGTCGGCGAGCAACCGCGCGGCCCGGCGGGCGGCGAGCTCGGGCCGGCCGGCCTGCTCCAGGGTGTCGGCGGTGAGGAACAGCCGGTCGGCGTCGGTGCCGAACACCGGCCGGGCCCGCGCCCGCAGCCGGGCCAGCTCCCACGCCGGCCCGGCCAGCTCGGGGCCGACCTCGGCGCGCAGCCGGGCCACGCCGGCGAGGACGTCGACCCCCTCGGCCAGCAGCGCGGCGGCCCTGGCCGTGGCCGCCGCGCCCTCCGGCGTGCGGAGGCGGGCGAGGGCGTCGTCGGGCACCCGGCCAGCCTGCCCCAGGGCCGGGTCGCCCGGGCGGCGGACCCGGTTGAGTGGCTGGCACTCTCGTGGGTAGAGTGCCAATCGACACGGGCAGGCGCCTGACCCCCGCGACGGCAGGCCCGGCCCCCGTGCCACAGCATGTGAGACCACCAGCCGTCCGATCCCGAAGGGGGCGTCACCCCGTGACGACCGCTACCAAGGTCACCATCAAGCCGCTCGAGGACCGCGTCGTCGTCCAGGCCAACGAGGCCGAGACCACGACCGCCTCCGGCCTGGTCATCCCGGACACCGCCAAGGAGAAGCCGCAGGAGGGCACGGTCATCGCCGTGGGCCCCGGCCGCATCGACGACAACGGCAACCGCGTCCCGCTCGACGTCAACGTCGGCGACGTCGTCATCTACTCGAAGTACGGCGGCACCGAGGTCAAGTACGCCGGCGAGGAGTACCTGGTGCTCTCCGCCCGCGACCTGCTCGCCGTCGTCGAGAAGTAGTCGAAGGACCCCGTCGCCCCCACCGCTCGCGAGCCCGCGGCGGGGCCCTGCGACGGGGCCGTTCCAGCACGGCACCCGACCGCCCCGGCGACCCGAACACCGGGTCCCGGGGCGGTCGCCGTCTCACCCCGTAGCGATCTGATCGGAAGGGCCCCATGGCCAAGATCATCAAGTTCAACGAGGACGCCCGCCGCGCGCTCGAGCGCGGTGTCGACAAGCTCGCCGACGCCGTCAAGGTGACCCTCGGCCCGCGCGGGCGCAACGTCGTCCTCGACAAGAAGTTCGGCGCCCCGACCATCACCAACGACGGCGTCACCATCGCCCGCGAGGTCGAGCTCGAGGACCCCTACGAGAACCTCGGCGCGCAGCTGGCCAAGAACGTCGCCACCAAGACCAACGACGTCGCCGGCGACGGCACCACCACCGCCACGGTGCTGGCCCAGGCGCTGGTCAAGGAGGGCATGCGCAACGTCGCCGCCGGCGCCAACCCGATGGCGCTCGGCCGCGGCATGCGCGCCGCCGTCGACGCGGTCTCGGCCGCCCTCGACGAGGTCGCCATCCCGGTCGAGGAGCAGGACGCCATCGCCGGCGTCGCCACCGTCTCCGCCCAGGACGCCGAGGTCGGCGCGCTGATCGGCGAGGCGATGCAGAAGGTGGGCAAGGACGGTGTGATCACCGTCGAGGAGAGCACCACCATGTCGACCGACCTCGACGTCACCGAGGGCGTGCAGTTCGACAAGGGCTACCTCTCGCCCTACTTCATCACCGACCAGGAGGCGATGGAGGCCGTCCTCGAGGACGCGCTCGTCCTGCTCGTCCAGGGCAAGATCGGCGCGCTGGCCGACCTGCTGCCGCTGCTGGAGCAGGTGCTCGGCAACGGCGCCCGCCCGCTGCTGATCGTCGCCGAGGACGTCGAGGGCGAGGCGCTGTCCACCCTCGTCGTCAACTCCATCCGCAAGACGATCCGCGTGGTCGCGGTCAAGTCGCCCTACTTCGGTGACCGCCGCAAGGCCTTCATGACCGACCTCGCCATCGTCACCGGCGGCCAGGTGGTCAGCGAGGACGTCGGCCTCAAGCTCGACCAGGTCGGCCTCGAGGTGCTCGGCACCGCCCGGCGCGTGACCGTCACCAAGGACACCACCACGATCGTCGACGGCGGCGGCACGGCCGGCGCGATCGGCGACCGGGTCGCCCAGATCCGCCGCGAGATCGAGTCCACCGACTCCGACTGGGACCGCGAGAAGCTGCAGGAGCGGCTGGCCAAGCTGGCCGGCGGCATCGGCGTCATCCGCGTCGGCGCGGCCACCGAGGTCGAGCTCAAGGAGCGCAAGCACCGCATCGAGGACGCCATCGCCGCCACCCGCGCCGCGGTGGAGGAGGGCGTCGTCCCCGGCGGTGGCTCCGCGCTCGTGCACGCCGCCGCCGCGGTCGACGCGCTCGACCTCTCCGGCGACGAGCTGACCGGCGCCCGCTCGGTGCAGCGCGCGCTCGAGGCCCCGCTGGCCCGCATCGCCGACAACGCCGGCTTCGAGGGCCGCGTCGTCGTCAGCAAGGTCCGCGACCTCGGCGTGGGCCAGGGCTTCAACGCCGCCACCGGCGAGTACGGCGACCTGGCCGCCCAGGGTGTCATCGACCCGGTCAAGGTCACCAAGGCCGCGCTGGGCAACGCCGCGTCGATCGCGGCGATGGTGCTCACCACCGACTCCGCCGTCGTCGAGGCGCCGGAGGAGGAGCACGAGCACGCGGGGGCCGGGCACCACACCCACGGCCACTCGCACGGTCACGGTCACAGCCACTGATCCAGGCCCCCTGCCCCGCACCGCTCGCACGCTCGCGGCGGGTCCCTGCAGGGGGGCCACCGGAGCCGTCCCTGTCCCCCCGCTCGTGGGAGGACAGGGGCGGCACACGACGAGAGGGCCGGTCCAGCAGCTGCTGGACCGGCCCTCTCGTCGTCTGCCGGGGGTGGCTACACCCCGGCGGCGACGGCGGCGGGCTCCGCGGCGATCAGCCGGGCCCGCTCCTCCTCGCTCATGCCGCCCCACACGCCGTAGGGCTCGCGGACGGCGAGGGCGTGCTTGAGGCAGGCCTCGACGACGGGGCACTTGCCGCAGACGGCCTTCGCGGCGGCCTGCCGACGGGCCCGCGCGGGACCGCGCTCGCCGTCCGGGTGGAAGAACAGGGCCGTGCTCTCTCCACGGCAGGCACCGTGGAGCTGCCAGTCCCAGACCTCGGCCACGGGCGTCGGCAGTCGGCGGATGTCGGCCATCTGGTCCTCCTCGGCTCAGTGCGAGCCGGAGGGGGCGGTCCGGCTGCACGTGGGCCGGTGCCCGAGGGTCGGTGGCGTCAAACACGACCGGGATCGGCATTTTCCCGGCTGTCCTCTCCCTCCGCAGGGTGAGCACGGCTGTCCTGCGTCCCCACCGCCGGTCAAGGTGATCACCGGCCCCGCCGTTACGCGGGTCGAGTGACCCGGGCGACCGCCCGGCCGGGGGAGACGAGGAGCAACGCGTGATCGACGACAGGATGCGTGGGCCCGGGCACGGTGCCACGACCGTGTGGGTGTACGACGAGCGCCGCCGGGTCCGCGACGACGTCGCGGCCCGCCTGGTGGCCCTGCCGTTCGTGGGCCGGGTCGAGGTCGTCGGGGACGCCGTCGCGCTCGTGCAGCGGCTGGCCACCCGGCAGCCCGACGTGCTCCTGGTGGGCACGCAGCGCGCCGTCGACACCGGCCTGACCGTGGCCACCCAGGTGATCCGGACCCACCCGTCGGTCCCGGTCCTCGTGCTCGGCGCGCCCGACGACGCCGAGACCGTGCGGGCCGCGGTCGCGGTCGGCGCCCGGGGCTACCTGCGCTGGGACGCCGGCGCCCTGGAGATGGGCCTGGGCCTGTCCCGGGTGGGCCTGCGCGCCGACGGCCGCCCGCCGCACCCGGTGAGCGCGCCGGTGCCGCTGGCCTCGGTCGGCGCCCCCGCGCCGGCGTGGGCGACGCCCCTCAACGGCGCCGGGCCGCGCGCCGTGAGCTCGACGGTCCGCGAGACCGCGCCCCCGGTGGCGCTGTCGATGCGGGAGATGCAGGTCCTCACCGGCATGAGCCAGGGCAAGAGCAACGCCCAGATCGGCCGCGAGCTCTACCTCTCCGAGGACACCATCAAGACCCACGCCCGCCGGCTGTTCCGCAAGCTCGGCGCCAAGGACCGCGCCGAGGCGGTCGCGACGGGCTTCCGCCGCGGCATGATGAGCTGACCGGGACGAGAACGCAGCGAGGGGCCCCTCCGCACACCGGAGGGGCCCCTCGCTGCGTCCCGGCAGGTTCAGCCGCCGGGCTCCTCGCGCTCGGCCACCGCGGCCACCCCGTCGGCGTAGCCGCTGGCGTAGTCCCAGCTGACGTAGTCGTCGGGGTCGGGGTCGAAGGGCGGCTCGTGCCGGCCGGTCTGCCCCTCCTCGAGCAGCTGGCGCAGGTTGGCCTGCATGAGCGCCCAGTCGACGTGGTGTTCCTCGTCGCAGTCGGGGCAGTCGACGACGATGCCCTTGATGCCGGTGGGCTCGAGCAGCGTCCGGAAGACCTCGAGCTCGGCCAGGTCGTCGAGGACGCCGGCCCGTTCCTCCATGGTCAGCGGCGGCGGGTCCGACGGCGTGCGGCCGGAGTCCGGGGAGTCGTCGAAGGGACTCACGGTGCCTCCTCCCTCGTGCTGGCGGCGCTTCGCTTCCGCACGGGCGCGCGGGGCCCGCACGTCCGCAGGACACGGTAGCCGCCCCCGCCCCCGGTTCCCACGTCCAGCACCTCCCGGCGGCGTCCCGGCCCCGCGACGGCCCGGCCTACGATCGAGGACGGTTCCCGCGCACCCGGCGGGGGGCTGATCCGACCGAGAGGGTGGCGGCGACCATGCAGCCCGACGACCACGCACCTGACGGGCACCGCCCCGAGCTGCCGGCGGAGTTCGCCCCGCTCGGCCTGACCTACGACGACGTCCTGCTCATCCCCGGTGAGTCCGACGTCGTCCCCGCCGAGGTCGACACCAGCAGCCGGCTGACCCGCGGCATCCGGATCGCCGTCCCGCTGGTCTCCAGCGCGATGGACACCGTGACCGAGGCCCGGATGGCGATCGCCATGGCCCGCGTCGGCGGCGTCGGCGTGCTGCACCGCAACCTCGCCGCCGAGGAGCAGGCCGGCCAGGTCGACCTGGTGAAGCGCTCCGAGGCCGGCATGGTCACCAACCCGGTCACCTGCTCGCCGGACAACACCCTGGCCGAGGTCGACGCGCTGTCGGCCCGCTACCGCATCTCCGGCGCCCCGGTGGTCGACGACGACGGCGTGCTGGTCGGCATCGTCACCAACCGCGACATGCGCTTCGAGACCGACCACCACCGGCTGGTGCGCGACGTCATGACGCGGATGCCGCTGGTCACCGCCCCGGTGGGCGTCGACGCCGACACCGCGCTGCGGCTGCTGTCCCAGCACAAGATCGAGAAGCTGCCGATCGTCGACGACAGCGGCCGGCTGCGCGGCCTGATCACGGTCAAGGACTTCGTCAAGCGCGACCAGTACCCGAACGCCACCAAGGACGCCGACGGCCGGCTCGTCGTCGGCGCCGCGCTGGGCGTGGGCGAGGACGCCTTCAAGCGGGCCGGGCTGCTGGTCGACGCCGGGGTCGACGTGCTCGTCGTCGACACCGCCCACGGCCACCAGCGGGCGGTGCTCGACATGGTCGCCCGGGTGCGCGAGCAGTTCGGCGGCGACGGCGGCGTGCAGGTGGTCGGCGGCAACGTCGCCACCCGCGCCGGGGCGCAGGCGCTGGTCGACGCCGGGGTCGACGCGGTGAAGGTCGGCGTCGGACCGGGGTCGATCTGCACCACCCGTGTGGTCGCCGGCGTCGGCGTCCCCCAGCTCACCGCCGTCCACGAGGCGGCCCGGGCGTGCAAGCCGGCCGGCGTGCCGGTCATCGCCGACGGCGGCCTGCAGTACTCCGGCGACATCGCCAAGGCCCTGGTCGCCGGCGCCGACACGGTGATGATCGGCGGGCTGTTCGCCGGGGTCGAGGAGGCCCCGGGCGAGCTGGTGTTCATGAACGGCAAGCAGTTCAAGACCTACCGCGGGATGGGCTCGCTCGGCGCGATGCAGAAGCGCGGCAACCAGTCCTTCAGCCGCGACCGGTACTTCGCCGACGACGTCCTCTCCGACGACAAGCTCGTCCCCGAGGGCATCGAGGGCCAGGTCCCCTACCGCGGGGCGCTGGCCACCGTGGCCCACCAGCTCGTCGGCGGGCTGCGCGCGTCGATGGGCTACGCCGGTGCCGCCACGGTGGCCGACCTGCAGGAGCGCGGCCGGCTCATCCGGATCACCGCCGCCGGGCTGACCGAGAGCCACCCGCACGACATCCAGATGACCGTCGAGGCGCCGAACTACCGGGGGCGCTGACCATGCCCGCCCGCGACACCGTCGAGATCGGCATGAACCGGTTCGCCCGCCGGGGCTACGACCTCGACGAGATCTCGATCGTGCCCTCCCGCCGCACCCGCGACGTCGACGACGTCTCCACGGCCTGGCAGATCGACGCCTTCCGCTTCGAGATCCCGCTGGTCACCAGCCCGAGCGACGCCGTCGTCAGCCCGGCGACGGCGATCGCCGTCGGCCAGGCCGGCGGCCTCGGCGTGCTCAACGCCGAGGGGCTGTGGACCCGCTACGACGACCCGCTGCCGGTGTACCGGCAGCTGCGCGACGCCGCCGCCGAGGCGCCGCCGCCGGTGTCGCTGCTGCAGCAGGTCTACGCCGAGCCGGTCAAGCCCGACCTGGTCAGCGCCCGGGTCAAGGAGATGCGCGACGCCGGGGTGACCACCGCGGTGCGGGTCTCGCCGCAGCACACCGAGCAGCTGGCCCCCACCGTGCTCGCCGCCGGGGTCGACCTGCTGGTCATCCAGGGCACCATCGTCTCGGCCGAGCACGTGACCACCCAGGGCGCGGCGCTCAACCTCAAGTCGTTCATCGCCGACCTCGACGTCCCGGTGATCGTGGGTGGGGCGGCGAACTACACGACGGCGCTGCACCTCATGCGCACCGGCGCGGCCGGCGTGATCGTCGGCGTGGGCGCCGACAGCTTCTCCACCGGCGACGCCGTCATGGGCATCCGGGTGCCGCTGGCCAGCGCCATCGCCGACGCCGCGGCCGCCCGCCGCGACTACCTCGACGAGACCGGCGGCCGGTACGTGCACGTCATCGCCAACGGCCGGATCGAGACCAGCGGCGCGATCGCTCGGGCGCTGGCCTGCGGCGCCGACGCCGTGCAGCTCGGCGAGCCGCTGCGCGCGGCCCGTGAGGCCCCGGCCGCCGGCGTGTGGTGGGACTCCGTCGCCGCCCACCCGCGGCTGCCCCGCGGCGGCACCTCGGCGCCGGTGCCGGCCCGCGGGTCGCTGGAGCAGCTGCTGCTGGGGCCGGCCGAGACCGCCGACGGCCGCACCAACCTGTTCGGCGCGCTGCGCCGCACGATGGCCAAGACCGGCTACCGCGACCTGAAGGAGTTCCAGCGCGTGGACCTCGTCATCGGGGGTCGTGCCGACTGATGGACTTCCCGACCGTCCTCGTCGTCGACTTCGGCGCCCAGTACGCCCAGCTCATCGCCCGGCGCATCCGCGAGGCCGGCGTCTACTCCGAGATCGTCCCGTCGTCGGTACCCGTCGAGGAGATCCTGGAGCGGGGGCCTGCGGCGATCGTGCTCTCCGGCGGGCCCTCCAGCGTGTACGCCGACGGGGCGCCGCAGGTCGACCCCGCGCTGTTCGAGGGCGGCGTGCCGGCCTTCGGCATCTGCTACGGGTTCCAGGCGATGGCGCAGTCCCTCGGCGGCACCGTCGCGCACACCGGCGACCGCGAGTACGGCGGCACCCCGCTGACCGTCACCACCGGCGGCCGGCTCTTCGGCGACCTGCCGGTCGAGCAGTCGGTGTGGATGAGCCACGGCGACGCCGTCAGCCTCCCGCCGCCCGGGTTCACCGTCACCGCGACCTCCACCGGCGCGCCGGTGGCCGCGTTCGAGGACGTCGACCGCCGGCTGGCCGGGGTGCAGTTCCACCCGGAGGTGCGGCACACCGCGCACGGGCAGACGGTGCTCGAGCACTTCCTCTTCGACATCGCCGGCCTTGAGCCCACGTGGACGGCGGCCAACGTCGTCGAGGAGCAGGTCGAGCGGATCCGTGCACAGGTGGGCGACGGGCGGGCGCTGTGCGCGCTGTCGGGCGGCGTCGACTCCGCCGTCGCCGCGGCGCTGGTGCAGCGCGCGATCGGGAACCGGCTGACCTGCGTCTACGTCGACCACGGCCTCATGCGCCAGGGCGAGACCGAGCAGATCGAGCGGGACTTCGTCGCCGCCACCGGGGTGGACCTGCGGGTCGTCGACGCGCGGGAGCGGTTCCTCACCGCGCTGGCCGGGATCTCCGACCCGGAGGAGAAGCGCAAGACCATCGGCCGGGAGTTCATCCGGGTCTTCGAGCAGGCCGCCCTCGACGTCGTCGGCGACGCGCACGAGCACGGCGAGGGCGTCGACTTCCTCGTGCAGGGCACGCTCTACCCCGACGTCGTCGAGTCCGGCGGCGGCACCGGCACGGCCAACATCAAGAGCCACCACAACGTCGGCGGGCTGCCCGAGGACCTGCAGTTCACCCTCGTCGAGCCGCTGCGCACGCTGTTCAAGGACGAGGTGCGCGCGGTCGGCCTGGAACTCGGGCTGCCCGAGGCGATGGTGTGGCGCCAGCCGTTCCCCGGCCCGGGGCTGGGCATCCGCATCGTGGGCGAGGTGACCCAGGAGCGGCTCGACGTCCTGCGGCGGGCCGACGCGATCGTCCGCGCCGAGCTCACCGCGGCGAAGCTGGACCGGGAGATCTGGCAGTGCCCGGTCGTCCTGCTGGCCGACGTCCGGTCGGTCGGCGTCCAGGGTGACGGGCGCACCTACGGGCACCCGGTCGTGCTGCGGCCGGTGTCGAGCGAGGACGCGATGACCGCCGACTGGACCCGGCTGCCCTACGACGTCCTGGCCCGGATCTCGACGCGGATCACCAACGAGGTGGCCGAGGTCAACCGGGTCGTCCTCGACGTCACGAGCAAGCCCCCGGGCACCATCGAGTGGGAGTAGCGGCCCCGGGCCGCTGCCCTCCTCGCGTCGCCCGCCGGACACGACGCGTCACGCCACGCCCTGTGGTGCACGTCACATCGCGGACGGCGTGTCGCCGACCCCCACAGCCGTCGCACCTCCCGACCTAGCGTCCCGGCACCCGGGCCCACGAGCGGGCCCGGAGGGACACGGGGGTCGCCATGGACGGCTGGGCTGCACGCGCGCGGCGGACGGGACGCGGAGCGGGGGTCCTGGCCGCGGCCCTGCTCCTCGTGCTCTCCGCGTGTCTGGCAGTGGTCCTGCCGTCGGCGACGCCGGCGGCAGCGGCACCGCAACCGGGGTTCAGCGACACCACCGCGTTCAGCGGTCTGGTCAACCCGACCGCGGTCCGCTTCGCCCCCGACGGCCGGGTCTTCGTCGCCGAGAAGCGCGGCACCATCCAGATGTTCGACGGGGTGGGTGACACCAGCGCCACCCAGGTCGCCGACCTGCGCACCGAGGTCCACAACTTCTGGGACCGCGGGCTGCTCGGGCTGGCGATCGACCCGGGGTTCCCGACCCGGCCCTACCTCTACGCGCTCTACACCTTCGACGGGCCGATCGGCGGGACGGCACCGCGCTGGGGGACGGCGGGGGCCGACAGCGACCCCTGCCCGAGCCCGCCCGGCGCCACCAGCGACGGCTGCGTGGTGAGCGGCAAGCTGGTGAAGCTGACGCTCACCGGCACGACGACCACCAAGCAGGACCTGGTGCACGACTGGTGCCAGCAGTACCCCAGCCACAGCACCGGCGACCTCGTCTTCGGCCGCGACGGGGCGCTCTACGCCTCCGGCGGGGACGGCGCCAGCTTCGACTTCGCCGACTACGGCCAGGACGGCAGCCCGGTCAACCCCTGCGGCGACCCGCCGGGTGGCGTCGGCGGGGCCATGACGCCGCCGACCGCGGAGGGCGGCGCGCTGCGGTCCCAGGACCTGCGGACCCCGGCGGACCCGGTCTCGCTCGACGGCACGGTGATCCGCGTGTCCCCGGACACCGGCGCGGCCCTGCCGGACAACCCCAACGCGTCGGCGGCCGACCCCAACGCACGCCGGATCGTCGCCCACGGCCTGCGCAACCCCTTCCGCATGACCCAGCGCCCCGGCACCGACGAGCTGTGGATCGGCGACGTCGGGTGGGGGACCTTCGAGGAGATCGACCGCCTCGCGGCCCCGACCTCCGGGGTCAGCAACTTCGGCTGGCCCTGCTACGAGGGCAACGACCGCCAGCCCGCCTACGACGGGCTCGACCTCAAGGTGTGCGAGGACCTCTACGCCCAGGGGACGTCGGCCGTCACCGCGCCCTACTACCCGTACCGGCACGGTCAGCCGCTCAACGCCAACGACAACTGCAACGTGACCCGCGGCTCGTCGACCTCCGGCGTCTCGTTCCAGTTCTACGCGGGCGGCCCCTACCCGGCCGAGTACGACGGCGCGCTGTTCTTCTCCGACTACTCGCGCAACTGCATCTGGGTGATGACCAAGGGCACCGACGGCCTGCCCGACCGCCTGAAGGCGCGTCCGTTCATCACCGGCGCCGCCGGCCCCGTCGACCTCGAGCTCTCGCCGCAGGGTGAGCTCTTCTACGCCGACCTCAACGGCGGGACCATCCGGCGGGTGGTCTACGGCGGGACCACCCCGGGGCCGACGACCTGCCCGGCCGGGCAGTACCTGGCCGAGTACTTCGCGAACAAGACGCTCACGGGCACGCCGGCGGTCACCGCCTGCGAGGCCGCGCCGCTGGACCACGACTGGGGCACCGGTGCCCCGGCCGGCGTCGGCCCGGACAACTTCTCGGCCCGCTGGACCGGCACGTTCGACTTCGCGGCCGGCGACACCACCTTCACCGCCGTGAGCGACGACGGCATCCGGGTCGCGGTCGACGGCACCACGGTGATCGACCAGTGGCAGGACCAGCCGGCGACGACGTTCACCGGCGTCCGGCCGCTGACCGCCGGCGCCCACCAGGTGCGGGTCGAGTGGTTCGAGACCGGCGGCGCCGCGGTCGCCAAGCTGAACTGGTCCACGGCACCGGCGACCGGGAACCCGGTCCCGCAGATCAGCACCCCGGCGGCGGGGACGACCTGGCAGGTCGGCGAGACGATCACCTTCGCCGGATCGGCGACCGACGCCGCCGGCCAGCCGCTCCCGGCGAGCGCGCTGCGGTGGGAGATGGTGCTCAAGCACTGCCCCGCGGACTGCCACGACCACCCGCTGCAGACCTGGACGGGGGTGTCCGGCGCCTCCATCGCGGCACCGGACCACGAGTACCCCGCGTACCTGCAGCTGCGGCTCACCGCGACCGACGCGGCGGGGCGGACGGCCACGGTCACGCGGGACCTGCAGCCGCGCACCACCCAGGTCACCGTGGCCACGCAGCCCGCCGGCCTGCAGGCCACCCTCGGGACCAGGACGGCGGCCACCCCGTTCACCGCCACGCTCATCGTCGGCGCGACCACCAGCCTGTCCGCCCCGTCACCGCAGACGTCGGCGGGGGTGCTGCAGGAGTTCGCCTCCTGGTCCGACGGCGGGGCGCAGACCCACCAGGTCACCGTCGGGGCGACCGCGGTCACCTACACGGCGGCGTACCGGGCCACGTGCGCGCCCGGCCAGTACCGGGCGCAGTACTTCTCCAACCGCACCCTGTCGGGCACCCCGGTGTCGACCGGTTGCGAGGCGGCGCCGCTGGACCGCAACTGGGGGACCGGCGGGCCGCCGGGGGCCGGGCAGAACAACTTCTCGTCGCGCTGGACCGGCGTCTTCTCCTTCACCGCCGGTCCGCACACCTTCACCGCGACCGGTGACGAGGGGATCCGCGTGTACGTCGACGGGCAGCTGCGGATCGACCGCTGGGCGACCGGCGGCACCGGCTCGGCGACGCTCACCCTGACCGAGGGGACGCACGAGGTCCGGGTCGAGCACTACGAGAGGACGGGGCAGGCGTCGGCCCGGGTGACGTGGACCTGACCCGCCGCTGACGGACGAGGGCCCGGGGAGCCGTCGCTCCCCGGGCCCTCGTCCCGTCCCTCCCCGTCCGGGTCAGCGCCTGCGGCGCGCCTTGCGCAGCTCGCTCACCAGCAGGCCCACGCCGGCGCCCACCAGCAGCAGCCACAGCAGGCCGCCGTCGGCGAGGAAGCCCAGCGGGAGGGTCACCCCGGCGAGGAAGACCAGCGCCAGGACCGTGAAGACGGCGCCGGGGACCAGGGCCACCAGGTCGGGACGACGGCGGCGGGGCGGCTCCGGCACCTCCAGGGCGCTCGGGTGCTGCCAGGCGTCGGCGAGCGCGCGCTCCTGCCAGGCGGTGGGGGTGGTGGGGAACTCGCTGTAGTCAGGCACGGGACACCTCCAGGTCACCGGCTCCGTGGTGGATCGTCAGGACCAGCTCGGGCCGGCCGTCGCCGTCCTCCGCGCGGAAGTAGCCACCCTCACCGGTGGTCTCCCCGAACAGCTCCGCCTCACCGACGCCCTGCTCGAGGACGACCCGGACGTCGGCGTCCTCGGGCACCGTGATCTCCAGGTCGCCCAGGCCGTGGTCGACGCGGACCTCCTGACCGTCGAGGTCGTCGGCGTCGATCCCACCCAGGTCGATCTCCATGTTCCCGGCCCCCAGGTCGTAGACGGCGCGCATCTCCTCGACCGAGTCGGGGTGGTACTCGCGATCGCCGACCCCGCCGTGGCCGTCGGTCCAGGCCGACACCGACGAGGTGAACAGCAGCGCCAGGGTGAGCACCGAGCCGAGCGCGATCAGCCCGCCGCGCGGTGCCCGGCCCCGGCTGAAGGCCGAGGCGACCAGACCGAGCCCGACCACCAGCAGCGCCCCGGCGAGGAAGCCGCGCGGACCGAGGTCGAGGCCGGTGTAGCGGGTGACGAGCACCATCAGGCCGACGACGATCAGCAGCCCGGCGACGGTGATCCCGGCGACGGGGGAGCGCGGCCCCGGCGGCGCGGCGGGCGCGCCTGCCGCGGCGGGGTGGCGCGGGCCGGCCGGCATGAGCAGCCACAGCAGCAGGTAGACGGCGATGCCGGTGCCGCCGGCGAGGGTCAGGGCGACGAAGCCGACCCGCCACAGCAGCGGGTCGACGCCGCTGTACTCGGCCAGGCCGCCGGCGACACCGCCGACGACCTTGTCGGTGCGGCTGCGCCGCAGGGTCGGACGGGCGGCCGGTCCGGGCGGGGGTGGGCCGCCGACGAGCGGGGCCTCGGGAGGGAAGGGAGCGGTCATGGCACAGAGCGTGCCGACGCCGCGGCCCGCGGGACATCGGGGAAGGCCCCCATCCGACCCTGGTCCTGCCCGTCCGGGGTCCTCCCGGTACCGGGGAGGGTCCGCGTGGTGCGACGATCGTCATCGTGACCAGGACCGTGTCCACCCCCGTGGGGGAGCCGTCCGGTGCGACCGCCCCGGCCGCTCCGGCCACCCCGCCCGCCCCGCCCGCGCCGGTGCCGGCCGCGGCCCCCGCCGTCGCCGCCCCGTCCGGGCGGCCGCCGCTGGTGCGCCCCCGCTCGGGCCGGATGCTGGCCGGCGTCGCGGCGGGGACGGCGGCGCACCTGGGCGCCGACCCCCTCCTCGTGCGGGCGCTGTTCCTCGCGCTCGCCGTGACCGGCGTCGGTCTCGTCGTCTATCCGGTGCTGTGGTTCTTCATGCCGCTGGGCGAGACCGGCCAGGACGTGGCACCCCAGCCCAGCCGCCGGCAGACCGCCGCCATGGTGCTGCTCGGGCTCGGCGCGCTGGTGCTGGTCACCAACCTGGCCACCTGGGGCAGCAGCGAGCTCATCGGCCCGCTGCTGCTGGTCGCCGGCGGGCTGGCCGTCATCTGGCGGCAGCTCGACACCGACCGCACCCTCGCCCGGCCCGGCGTCCGCTGGGTGCTGGCCGGCGGGGCGCTGCTGGCCGCCATCGGCGTGGTGCTGCTGCTGGCCACCACCGGCCAGCTGGCCGCCGCCCGCAACGGCTTCGTCGCCACCGTGGTCATCCTCGTCGGCGTGGTGCTGGCCACCGCGCCGTTCTGGCGGCGCCTGCTCGACTCCCGCGAGGTGGAGCGCACCGCGCGCATCCGCTCGGAGGAGCGGGCCGCCGTCGCCGCCCACCTGCACGACTCGGTGCTGCAGACCCTCGCGCTCATCCAGCGGCACGCCGGCGACCAGCAGGCCGTGGCCCGGCTGGCCCGCAGCCAGGAGCGCGAGCTGCGCACCTGGCTCTACGAGCCGCGGACCGCGGCCGGCGGCACCTGGGCGGGCCTGGTGTCGGACATGGTCGCCGAGGTGGAGGGCGACCACGCGCTCACCGTCGACCCGGTCGTCGTCGGCGACGCCCCGGTCGACGACGCCCTCGCCGCGCTGGGCGCCGCCACCCGCGAGGCGCTGGTCAACGCGGCCAAGCACGCCGGCGTCTCCTCCGCCGACCTCTACACCGAGGTGACCCCGGCGCAGGTGTCGGTGTTCGTCCGCGACCGCGGCGCCGGGTTCGACCCCGCCACGGTGCCGGCCGACCGGCGCGGGCTGCGCGACTCGGTGACCTCCCGGGTGATCCGGCTCGGCGGGACGGCGACGGTCCGGTCCGCGCCGGGCGAGGGCACCGAGGTCGAGCTCGTGCTGCCGCGCGAGGACGCCGCGTGAGCGCACCGCAGCGCCCGTCGGTCTTCCTGGTCGACGACCACGCGATGGTCCGGGCGGGCGTGCGCCACGAGCTCGGCGACGCGGTGACCGTCGTCGGGGAGGCCGCCGACGCCGACTCGGCGATCGCCGGCATCCGCGCCGCCGTCCCCGACGTGGTCCTGCTCGACGTCCACCTGCCCGGCGGTGGGGGCCGCGCGGTGCTCGAGGCGCTGCGCGGCGAGCTGCCGGGGGTGCGGTGGCTGGCGCTGTCGGTGTCCGACGCCGCCGAGGACGTCATCGCGGTCATCCGCGCCGGCGCCCGCGGCTACGTCACCAAGACCATCTCCGGCCCCGAGCTGGTCGCCGCGGTGCAGCGGGTGGCCGAGGGCGACGTCGTCTTCAGCCCCCGGCTGGCCGGCTTCGTGCTCGACGCGTTCGCCGCGACCTCCCCGTCGGCGCAGCCGGAGGACCCGGCCACCGACCCCGGGCTGGACCTGCTCAGCGCCCGCGAGCGCGAGGTCATGCAGCTGCTGGCGCGCGGGTACACCTACCGGGAGATCGGGTCGCGCCTGTTCATCTCGGTGAAGACCGTCGAGTCGCACGCGTCGAACGTGCTGCGGAAGCTGCAGCTGTCCAACCGCAACGAGCTCACCCGCTGGGCGGCCACCAACCGGCTCCTCTGAGCCGCGGGAGGGTCAGCTGACCGTCCTCTCGCGGTGACCGACCGTGAGACCGGCGGGCGAGGCGTGTCCCGCGTCACACTCCGTCATCTGCGCTGGCGGGGAGGGCTCCCAGCGGTCTCCCAGGGACCTCCCAGACCGCCACCACCTCCGGCACCCGTCGGTGACGGCCCCTGTACCGCCCGTCCCGCCCGGGCCATCCTCACCCGCGTCCGAAACCGGAACGCGTCCGTCGGTCACTGGTGCCCGGCGGGCCGGACGAGAGGAAACGGCATGGGAGATCGGCGGACGGGGTCGGCGCGGACCGGCACGAGGGTCCTCGCCGCGGGAGCGGGCGGGCTGCTGGTGGCGCTCGCGCTGCCCGCGACCGCTGCGGTCGCGGCACCCGGCGGGGGCGGGCCCCACGGCGGCGGTGGGTGCGAGCACCGCAGCAACAACACCTACGACAAGCTCCTGGAGTGCATGACCCTGGAGGGGGTCATGGAGCACCTCCAGGCTCTCCAGGACATCGCCACGAAGAGCGACGACCCGGTGTACCCGGGGACCCGAGCCGCCGGGACCGAGGGATATGCGGCCAGTGTCGAGTACGTGTCGAGCCTGCTCGAGGACGCCGGGTACGAGGTGACGCTCGACCCGGTCGAGATCACCTTCAACTTCCCCGCCGAGCTCCGCCAGCTCACCCCCGTCGAGGCCGACTACGAGACCGGCGTGTTCACCGGCAGCGGCTCCGGCGAGGTGGAGGGCCAGGTCTACGCGATCGACATCAACCTGGAGACCGGCGAGGACGCGGTGTCGACCAGCGGCTGCGAGCCGGAGGACTTCGCCGGCTTCGACTGGAGCGGGACAGCCGACATCGCCCTCGTGCAGCGCGGCACCTGCTTCTTCGGGACGAAGGCCTACTACGCCGAGCAGGCCGGTGCCGAGGCCGTGGTCATCTTCAACCAGGGCAACACCCCGGAGCGCGAAGAGCTGATCGTCGCCGACGCCACGAGCGTCGACGAGCCGATCCCCGGGGCGCCCGGACCGGTCACCCACGGCATCCCGGTGGTCGGTGCGAGCTACGCCGACGGCGTCGCGCTGGCCGAGGAGGGCTCGACGGCGTACGTGAACGTCCTGCCCGCCGAGACGCGCACCGACTACAACGTGATCGCCGAGCTGCCGGGCAAGAACCCCGACAACGTCGTGATGGCCGGCGCGCACCTCGACAGCGTCACCGAGGGGCCGGGCATCAACGACGACGGCTCCGGCACCGCCGCGCTGCTCGAGACGGCGCTGCTCATGGCCAACTCGCACCCGCAGAACACGCTGCGGTTCGGCTTCTGGGCCGCCGAGGAGCAGGGGCTGGTCGGCTCGACGGACTACGTCGAGGGGCTGTCCCAGGCGGAGCAGGACCGCATCGCCCTCTACATGAACTACGACATGATCGGCTCGCCCAACTACATCTTCATGGTGTACGACGCCGACGAGTCGACGTTCCCGGCACCGGAGGGCGTCACCATCCCCGAGGGCTCCGAGGCCATCGAGGACGTGTACGAGTCGTACTACACGCTCGTGGGCGAGCCGTACGACGACACCGCGTTCGACGCCCGGAGCGACTACCAGGCCTTCATCGAGGCCGGCATCCCCGCGGGCGGCCTGTTCACCGGTGCCGAGGTGCTGAAGACCGAGGCGCAGGTGGCGATCTGGGGCGGCACGGCCGGGGAGCAGTTCGACCCGTGCTACCACGAGGCCTGCGACGACATCACCAACCTCGACGAGCACGCGCTGGAGGTCAACAGCGACCTGGTCGCCTTCGCGATGCTGACGTTCGCGTACTCCACGGAGAGCGTGAACGGCGTGCCGGGCAAGCGGGTCCCCGGCCGGCCCTTCGAGCTGCCGGCGCCCGCCGGCCCCGAGGGCACGTTCGCCGAGGAGGGCGGTGGGCTGGGCCACCAGCACGCCGCCTGACAGCCGAGGTGCGGGGCCGGTCCTCCGGGGCCGGCCCCGTTCCGCGTCCGGAGCCGGTCAGGCGGTGTGGACGACGTGGAACGCCTCGGCCAGGCGCCCCTCGGGCAGGCCGAAGCGGCGGGCGGTCTGCGCCATCCAGCCGGTGAGCCACCCCTCGAGGTCCTCGACGTGGGCGACCTGCGACACGTGGCTCTTCAGCGCGGCGAACTTCAGCTCCACGACGTCGGTGACGTCGACGGCGTGGTCGGCCCGCGGGCTCGCGCCCAGCCACACCTCCGCCACCGTCCACGCCTCCAGCCCCTCGTCGGCGAGCAGCTCCGGGAACGCGAAGGGGTTGCGGGCGTCGGGGTAGACCGCGCGCAGCGTCGACTCGCCCACGGTCATGTGGTCGGGGTGGCTGGCCCCGATCCGCTCGTAGAACCGCTCCGGCGAGCTGGTGAGCACCCGCTGCGGCCGCACCTGCCGGATCACCCGGGAGATGTCGCGGCGCAGGTCGAGGGTCAGCTCCAGCCGGCCGTCGGGGTAGCCGAGGAACCGGACGTCGGTGACGCCGACGGCGGCCGCGGCGGCGCGCTGCTCCTCCCGCCGCAGCGGGCCCATCCGGTCGCGGGGGGTGTCGTCGAACCCGCCGGCGTCGCCGTCGGTGACGATGCAGTAGGTGACCTCGGTGCCCGCGGCCGTCCAGGTGGCGACGGTCCCGGCGCTGCCGAAGTCGACGTCGTCGGGGTGGGCGAGGACGCACAGGGCGCGCTCGACGTGCTCGGCGGGCTTCCGGGGCGGGGGCGCGGTCACCCGGCGGAGCCTACTGAGCGGCCTCGGCCGCGCCTCACCTCCGCAGGCCGGCCAGTTTCTCGGGGTTGAGCACCACGAGGACCTGCTCGACCAGCCCGCCGGTGACCACCAGCGACACCGCCACGTAGGGCCCGGCGTCGGTCTCCGCGACCACGCCCGGGCGGCCGTTGACCTCCGCCAGGCCCATCCGCAGCCCCGGCAGCGACGCCCCCTCCCGGACGACCGCCGCGAGGAAGCGGGCGACCTTGTCCGCGCCGGTGATCGGCCGCAGCGCCGCCCGCGCCCGGCCGCCGCCGTCGGTCACCAGCACCGCGCCGGGGGCGAGGGCGGCCAGCAGTGCGTCGACGTCGCCACCGAGGCAGGCGGCCAGGAACCGCTCGGTCACCTCGCGGTGGGCCCGCGGATCGGCGTCGAAGCGCGGCCGGCGGGCCGCCACGTGCTCCCGGGCGCGGTGCCCGATCTGCCGGACCGCGGCCTCGGAGCGGCCGAGGGTGGCGGCGACCTCCGCGGCCGGCACGCCGAACACCTCGCGCAGCACGAAGACGGCGCGCTCGGCAGGGGACAGGCTCTCCAGGACGACGAGCAGCGCCAGCGACACCTCGTCGCCGAGCACGGCGTCGTCGGCCGGGTCGCCGCCGCGGCCGGTCAGCAGCGGCTCGGGCAGCCAGGGGCCGACGTAGGTCTCCCGCCGCGCGCGGGCGGAGCCGAGCCGGTCCAGGGCCAGCCGGGTGGTGACCTGCACCAGGTAGGCGCGGGGGTCGGCGACGTCGCCGCGGTCGGCAGCCGACCAGCGCAGCCAGGCGTCCTGCACGACGTCCTCGGCGTCGGCGACGCTGCCCAGCATCTGGTAGGCGACGGCGAACAGCAGCCGCCGGTGGGCGTCGAACGCCGGCAGCGGGTCGCTCACGCGCGGGCCGGGATCTCGCAGCGGTCGCTGAAGCCCTGGCTGTGCAGCCCCAGGGCGCTGTTGGCGCGCGACCGGCTGTTCTCCACGGCGACCATCGTCGTCAGCTCGACCAGGGCGGCGTCGTCGAGGTCGCGGCGCAGCGCGGCGACCATCTCGTCGGTGACGCCCATCGGCGTGGTGCTCATCGCCTCGGCGTACTCCACCACCCGGCGCTCGAGGTCGGTGAGCACGTCGCTGTCGCGCCAGGTGGGCACGGCGCGGAGCTTGGCGGGGTCGATGCCCTCCTGGACGGTGACCCAGTACCCGAAGTCCACGCACCAGGAGCAGCCGACCGTCACCGCCGCCGACATGACCGCGAGCGTCTTGAGGGTGGGGTCCAGCCGGTTCCACCGCGCCAGCGCCTGCTCGTGGCGCATCTGGGTGAGCAGCAGCCGCGGGTGGTGCCCCATGGCGGCCGCGGGGGTGAGCGTCGCGCCGAACCGGCGGCGGGAGTACGCGTCCACCGCGCGGGTGAGGAGGGTGCGCGGCGGGTCGAGCGGGATGCGGGCGGTGCGGGTCTCGGTCATGGCGGTGTCCTCTCCGTGGGGGTGTCCATGGAGACGACGCAGCCGCCCGCGACGTGACACCGGCGGCGGCGGGGCCACGGAGCTCCTCAGAGGCGGCCGCGGCCCTGGCGCAGCAGCAGCATCCCGAGCGCGGCGCCGTCGGGGCCCAGCGCGTCCTGGAAGCGGGCGAGCACCTGCTGCTCGCGCGACAGCGACAGCCGGGTGCCGCCGGTGGCGCGGCGCAGCTCGCCGATCTCCTGCGACACGGCCAGCCGGCGCTGCACGAGCCGGATCAGCTCGGCGTCACAGGCGTCGATCTCGTCCCGCAGCTCGGCGATGCGGTCGTCGGCGGGGGTGAGGGTGGCGCTCATCTCGGTCTCCTGGTGCGGCGGCGGGAGGCCGTGGGACCCCGAGAACGACAAACGCCCCGGGCTCCTCGGGCCCGGGGCGTTCGTTGCGGCGGCTGCTCAGCCGGCGGCGACGGACACCGGAACCCGGTGCCCGTAGGAAAAGCTGACGGTGGTGAGCAGCACGTCGGGGAGTGTGCCACAGCGCCGCCGGGACCCGCCACGGCGGACGGGATCGTCGCCCGCCCGAACTACAGTGGTGTGTCTATGAGCAGCGTGCAGCAGGCCCTCCCCGGAACCGCCGCGCTCCAGCGTTCCGCCCCCGGCTCGGCCGGCCGGGAACTGGACCGCATGCTGGCCGGGCTCAACGGCCCCCAGCGTCAGGCCGTCGTCCACGAGGGCGGTCCGCTGCTCATCGTCGCCGGCGCCGGGTCGGGCAAGACGCGGGTGCTCGCCCACCGCATCGCCTACCTGCTGGGCGCCCGGGGGGTGCAGCCCGGCGAGGTCCTGGCGATCACGTTCACCAACAAGGCCGCCGGCGAGATGAAGGAGCGGGTGGCCCAGCTGGTCGGCCCGCGCGCCCGCGCCATGTGGGTGTCGACGTTCCACTCCATGTGCGTGCGCATCCTGCGCGCCGAGGCGGCCAAGCTCGGCCTGAAGTCGTCGTTCACCATCTACGACCAGGGCGACTCCGTGCGGCTGATGACGATGGTCGCCCGCGACCTCGACCTCGACGCGAAGCGCTACCCCGGCCGCAGTCTCGCCGCGCAGGTGTCGAACCTGAAGAACGAGCTCGTCGACGAGGAGTCCTTCAGCCCGGAGACGGCGCCGGAGAAGGTGCTCAAGGAGGCCTACACGCTCTACCAGCGGCGGCTGCGGGAGGCGCACGCGCTGGACTTCGACGACCTGATCATGACCACGGTCAACCTGCTGCAGGCCTTCCCCGACGTCGCCGAGCACTACCGCCGCCGGTTCCGCCACGTGCTGGTCGACGAGTACCAGGACACCAACCACGCGCAGTACGTGCTCGTCCGGGAGCTGGTGGGCACGGGGGAGGGCCCCGTCCCGCCGGCGGAGCTGTGCGTCGTCGGTGACGCCGACCAGTCGATCTACGCCTTCCGCGGCGCCACGATCCGCAACATCGACGAGTTCGAGCGCGACTACCCGCAGGCCACGACGATCCTGCTCGAGCAGAACTACCGCTCCACGCAGCGGATCCTCAAGGCGGCCAACACCGTCATCGCCAAGAACACCGGCCGCCGCGCGAAGAACCTGTGGACCGACGCCGGTGACGGCGAGCTCATCGAGGGCTACGTCGCCGAGAACGAGCACGACGAGGCCGCGTGGGTCGCCGAGCAGATCGACGCGCTGGTCGACGCGGGGAAGGCCCGGCCCGCCGACATCGCCGTCTTCTACCGGACCAACAACGCCTCCCGGGTGTTCGAGGAGGTGTTCATCCGCGTCGGCATGCCCTACAAGGTCGTCGGCGGGGTGCGCTTCTACGAGCGCAAGGAGGTCCGCGACGCGCTGGCCTACCTGCGGGTGGTCGCCAACCCGGCCGACGTCGTCAGCCTGCGCCGGGTGATCAACACCCCCAAGCGCGGCATCGGCGACAAGGCGGAGTCCTGCATCGAACAGTTCGCCGACCGGGAGCGGATCGCGTTCGCCACCGCGCTGCGCCGGTGCCCGGAGATCACCACGCTGGCGCCGCGCTCGCTGAAGGCGCTGCAGGACTTCGTCGCGCTGCTGGAGGAGTTCGAGCGGCTGGTCGAGACCGGCTCGGGACCGGCCGCGCTGCTGGAGAGCATCCTCGACCGCACCGGCTACCTCGCCGAGCTGGAGGCGAGCAGCGACCCGCAGGACGAGGGGCGCGTCGACAACCTCAACGAGCTCATCTCGGTGGCCGCGGAGTTCGAGGCCACCAACCCCGGCGGCACGGTCACCGACTTCCTCGAGCAGGTGTCGCTGGTAGCCGACGCCGACCAGATCCCCGTCACCGGTGACGAGGCCGGCGTCGTCACGCTGATGACGCTGCACACGGCCAAGGGCCTGGAGTTCCCGGTCGTGTTCCTCACCGGCCTCGAGGACGGCGTCTTCCCCCACCTGCGGGCGCTCGGCGACCCGCGCGAGCTGGAGGAGGAGCGCCGGCTGGCCTACGTCGGCATCACCCGGGCCGAGCAGCGGCTGTTCCTCTCCCGCGCCACCGTGCGCACCAGCTGGGGGCAGCCGGCCTACAACCCGCCGTCGCGGTTCCTCGACGAGCTGCCCTCCGACGCGGTGCACTGGGCCCGCACCGACCCGACGCCGTCGCCGAGCACCGGCTCGTCGGCGCAGCAGCGGGTGGCGGCCACCGGGCTGTCCACGGGCGGGCTCCGCGGCGGCCGGGGCAACCGGGCGGTCATCGCCGTCGAGGTCGGCGACCGCGTCAGCCACGACGCGTTCGGGCTGGGCACGGTCGTCGAGGTCAACGGCGCCGGCGACAAGGCGCAGGCCACGGTCGACTTCGGCTCCGGCGGCACCAAGCGGCTCGTGCTGCGCTACGCCCCCCTCGTCAAGCTGTAGCGCGGGCTCTGCGGGCGTTCCTCGCGCTCTGCCGGTGCAGCAGCACCGGCAGAGCGGGAGGAACGCCCGCGATCCGACGGATCAGACCGTGACGCCGCGCTCGGCGAGGAACTCCTCGGGGTCGATCGGCCGGCCGGTCATGCCCCCGCGGTGGATCTCGTAGTGCAGGTGCGGGCCGGTGGACTGGCCCTCGTTGCCGACCTTCGCGATCTGGTCGCCGGCGTGCACGATGTCGCCGGCCGCGACGTCGTAGTAGCGCATGTGCCCGTAGACGTGCACGTTGCCGTCGGCGTCCTGGATGTAGACGGCGTTGCCGTAGCCGGAGGCACGGCCGGCCCGCAGCACGACCCCGTCGGTGGCCGCGAAGATCGGCGTGCCGAGCGGGGCGGCGAGGTCGATGCCGTAGTGCATCGAGCCCCAGCGCATGCAGAAGCAGGTGGTCATCCGGCCCGACGTCGGCAGCACCGTCTCCGGCTCGCGGGCGGCGCGGGAGGCGGCGAGCTCGGACAGCCGGACGGCGGCCTCGGCCTGGGTGATGCCCTGCCGGACGCCGGCGTCGTCCATGTCGCCGGTGAACCCGAGGTCGGCGGCGCCCAGCCCGTAGTCGGCGGCGCTGGCGGTGACGGGGCCGGCGGTGCTGCCGGTGAAGCCGGGGACGGCGGCCACGACCGCGCCGACGACCAGGGCCGCCAGCCACAGCGCGCCGCGGCGACCGGGCGGCCGCCGCACGGAGCGGCGTGCGGCGGCCCGGGAGGCGCCGGACCCGGGGGCTTCGGACCCGGGGGCTTCGGACCCGGGGGCTTCGGCCTCGGAGGTGGCCTCCGCAGCGGCGGGGGCGTCGGTCCCGGAGGCGGCCGGGGCGCGGCGGGTGGTCCGCGCCGGCAGGACGGCGGCCGGAGGCACCGGCGCCACCGGCCGCAGGCCGGGGATCCGGCCGGTCGCCTCGGGCTCGGCCGGCGCGCGGCCGGCCGCGGGCTCCACGAGCGCGGTCACCGAGATCCCCTTCGTCCACGCTCCCGGGGCCGCCGGGTGCAGCGGTCCGTCGGGGGAGCGACGGCGGTGGAGGCGCCCGGGAGGCGCCCGCCGGTGGGTACCGGCTCCGTGATCGGACCGTAACGTTGCGTCAGGTCGCGGCGGGGGAACCCGCCGCGCGTGTCGCCGAGTCGACCGACCGCGCGAGCAGGGCGGTCAGGCGACCGCCGCGGGCACCGGCGTCGGCGCGGCGGCCGGCCGCAGCCCGGCCAGGGTGGCCGCCACCTCGTCGACGACGCCGCGGTGGTGGGGCAGCGACATGTGCCCGATGCCCCGGGCGAGCACGTTGCGCGCCCGCAGGTCGGGGTGGTCGCACCGGCCGTTGCGGGTGGGCAGGACCAGCTGGTCGAGGTCGCTGTAGACGGCGGTCATGCGGGTGTCCCAGTCCGGCGCCGGCGCGGCGAGCTCCTGCAGCACCGGCGAGCCCGGCCGCAGCTGGCGGACCATCGGCGTCGGCAGCAGGTGCGCCAGCACCGACCCGCCGTGCGGGGTGCCCAGGGTGACCAGCGACTCCACGCGGCGGCCGCCGCCCTGCAGCTGGACGTAGTGCCGGGCGATGAGGCCGCCGAGGCTGTGGCCGACGACGTGCACGCGGTCGTGCCCGGTCCGGGCGCAGATCCGCTCGACGTGCTCGCCGAGGTCGCGGGCGCCCTGGGCGACGTCGCCCAGCAGCGGGCTGTAGTTCCAGGTGCAGACCTGCGCGAAGCCCCGGCGGCGCAGGCCGCGGCGCATGAGCGTGAACACCGAGCGGTTGTCGACCAGGCCGTGGACGAGCAGGACCGGGATGCGGGCGGCCAGCGGGTCGGCGGCGAACAGGGCACGCACGCCGGGCGGTTGCTCGCCGGGGCGGCAGCGCTCGTCGGGCCGCAGCACCTCGGTCCACGTGCCCAGCGGGTACATGAGCACGTGCGCGCCCACCCACGCCAGCTCGGTCAGCCCGCCGGTCACCGTCGCCGGCGTCGCGAGGGCTCGCAGCACGCCCCGTGACGTCCCCGGAGAGGGCGCCGCCGTGTGCGACTCTGGACAGGACCCCGGGCCGGCGGTCGTGTGCATGGACGTGCCCTCCCCGTTCGTCGGCCCGGAACGGGTGGGGTCCCGTCGGCGGCCGGAGCACTCCGCCGTGCTCCGTTCACAGGACGGTAATGCCCCCGTGTGGCGGCGGTCACACGGCGGGATGCCGCGTCTCGACGAGATCGACGCCGTTCTGTGACACATCTCGACGAAGTGGCGCTCCACACTGCTCGACGACGAAGGGGGACCCGTGGCCGGCCCGGACCGCACCACCCGGAACGACCGGTCCCGCGGCGCGACCGCGCGGCGCGCCACGGCCGGCGGTGACCGGCGACCCGCCGCCGCGGCCCGGCCCGACCGGCGCGGCGCGGGCGGCGTCGCCGCCGACGGCCGGGTCCCGTCCGCCCGGGGCCGGTCCGCCGGGCAGCCGGTCCCCGCCGACGGCCTCGTCGTCGGTGACGTCCCCCGCACCGCCCGGGTCGCCGGCGTCCTCCTCGTGCTCGCCGGCCTCGCCGGCCTGGCCGCGCTGTTCCCTCCCTACCTGGTCGTCGGCGACCGCGAGCTGACGCTCGGCGGGGGGCTCGGCGGGGTCCTCGTGGGCCTGGTCGTGCCGGTCACCTCGGTCGCCGTCGGAGCCGGTCTGGCCGCCGGCCGGGTACCGCGGTTCGGGCTGGCCTACGCCGGCGTCGGCGGCCCGCTGGCGCTGGGCGCGCTGCTCATCGAGGTGTACCGGGGCAGCTCCTCCACGGTGCGGCCCGGCGTCGAGGTGCTCGCCGGGGAGCGGGTGCTGACCAGCTCGGTGGAGACCGGCCCCGGCTGGTGGCTGGCGGTCGCCGCGCTCGGGCTGGCCGTGCTCGCCGGCACCTGCGCCGCCGCCGTGTGGAGCCGCACCGTCATGGAGGACCGCGGCGCCCTCGACCCCGTCCGGTCGGGGTTGGCCGGCGCGGCGGTGCTGCTCGGCGTCCTCACCGTGCTCTGCCTGGCGCTGCCCGCCGCCGACGTCCCCGACCGCCTCGTCGACGACCCGGCCACCGGCCTGGAGGTCGTCGTCGAGCAGCAGGGCCCGCAGGCGCTGCTCGAGCGGCCCGGGCTGGCGCTGCTCGGCGGGCTGCTGCTCGCCGGTGCGGTCGTCCTCGGGTCGGTGCTGTCCCCGTCGCTGCGGCCGCGGCTGGCCGCCGTCGGGGGGTTCCTCGCCGTCGCCGTGACCGTGCTCGCCGCGGGCCTGTCCGGCCTGCGCGACGCCGTCGCCTCCGACGAGCTGGAGTGGACCGTCCCCGGCGCCGGGCTGCTGGTCGCGGGCTCCGCCTACGCGCTGCTCACCGTGCTCGCCTGGCGGCTGCGCCGGACCGGCACTGGGTGACCGGGGCCGAGCGGCTGCGGGTGGTGGTCGCGGGGCCCGACGGGCCGGGCGACCCGCGCGCGGTCGCGCTGGCCCGGGCGCTGCGCGACGCCGGCGCCGAGGTGGTGCTGACCGGCGTCCCGGCCTCCGCCGGCCCGCTGGCCGCGACCGTCGTCCAGGAGGACGCCGACGCCGTCGGCCTGGCCGCGGCGCCTCCGGACCTGCTCGCCGACCTGCTCGACCGGCTGCGCGCCGCCGGCGCCGACGACGTCACCGCCTTCGTCCTCGGGGACCCCGGCGGCCTGCCCGCCGGTGTGCTGGGGTTCCCCGACGGCACCCCGCCCGACGACGTCGTCGCCGCGCTGCGGGGTGCCGGGACCGCCTGACCAGCGGCGTCGCCGCGGCGGCCGTGACCCGTCGCACCCCCTCCACCGCCGGTGCGGCAGGCCGGTCGGGCGGGGGCTACGGTGCCTGTCCGTGGATCTCTTCGAGTACCAGGCGCGTGACCTGCTGGCCTCGCACGGCGTACCCGTGCTGCCCGGCGGCGTGGCCGAGACACCCGACCAGGCCGAGGCGATCGCGCGGGAGATCGGCACCCGCGTCGTCGTCAAGGCGCAGGTGAAGACCGGCGGCCGCGGCAAGGCGGGCGGCGTCAAGCTCGCCGACGACGCCGACGAGGCCCGGGCCCGCGCCCAGGACATCCTCGGGCTGGACATCAAGGGGCACGTCACCCACCGCGTGATGGTCGCGCAGGCCAGCGACATCGCCGAGGAGTACTACTTCTCCTACCTCCTCGACCGCGCCAACCGGACCTTCCTGGCGATGGCCAGCGTCGAGGGCGGCATGGAGATCGAGCAGCTCGCCGTCGAGCGCCCCGAGGCACTGGCCCGCATCCCGGTCGACGCCACGGTCGGCGTGGACGCCGCGAAGGCCGCCGAGATCGTCGACGCCGCCGGCTTCGCCCCCGAGGTGCGCGACCAGGTCATCGCCATCGCCGTGCAGCTGTGGGAGGTGTTCAGCCAGGAGGACGCCACGCTCGTCGAGGTCAACCCGCTGGCCAAGGCGCCCGACGGCACGGTCCTCGCCCTCGACGCGAAGGTGACCCTCGACGAGAACGCCCGCTTCCGGCACCCGGGGCACGAGGCCCTCGAGGACACCGCCGCGGCCGACCCGCTCGAGGCCGCGGCCAAGGAGAAGGACCTCAACTACGTCAAGCTCGAGGGCGAGGTCGGCATCATCGGCAACGGCGCCGGCCTGGTGATGAGCACCCTCGACGTCGTCGCCTACGCCGGTGAGGAGTTCGGCGGGGTCAAGCCGGCCAACTTCCTCGACATCGGCGGCGGCGCCTCGGCCGAGGTGATGGCCAACGGGCTGCACATCATCCTGTCCGACCCGGCCGTGAAGAGCGTCTTCGTCAACGTCTTCGGCGGCATCACCGCGTGCGACGCGGTGGCCAACGGGATCGTGCACGCGCTGCAGCTGCTCGGCGACGAGGCGACCAAGCCGCTGGTCGTCCGGCTCGACGGCAACAACGTCGAGGAGGGCCGGCGGATCCTCGCCGACGCCGCCCACCCGCTGGTCACCCTGGTGGACACGATGGACGGCGCCGCGCGCCGGGCCGCCGAGCTCGCCGCCTAGTCCGTCCTCCTCCGAACAGGGACTCACGAGATGTCGATCTTCCTCAACGAGAACAGCAAGGTCATCGTCCAGGGCATGACCGGCTCGGAGGGGCGCAAGCACACCCAGCGCATGCTCGCCTCCGGCACCGCCATCGTCGGCGGCGTCAACCCGAAGAAGGCCGGCCAGAGCGTCGACTTCGACGGCGCCAGCGTGCCGGTGTTCGGCGGGGTCGCCGAGGCGATGAAGGAGACCGGCGCCGACGTCAGCGTCATCTTCGTGCCGCCGGCCGGCGCGAAGGCCGCCGTCATCGAGGCCGTCGACGCCCAGATCGGGCTCGCGGTGGTCATCACCGAGGGCATCCCGGTGCACGACTCGACCTCGTTCTGGGCGCACGCCCAGGGCGGGGCCACCCGCATCATCGGCCCGAACTGCCCCGGCCTGATCAGCCCCGGGCGCTCCAACGCCGGCATCATCCCGGCCAACATCACCAAGCAGGGCCGCATCGGCCTGGTCAGCAAGTCGGGCACGCTGACCTACCAGATGATGTACGAGCTGCGCGACATCGGGTTCTCCACCTGCGTCGGCATCGGCGGCGACCCGGTCATCGGCACCACGCACATCGACTGCCTGCAGGCCTTCCAGGACGACCCGGAGACCGAGGCGATCGTCATGATCGGCGAGATCGGCGGCGACGCCGAGGAGCGCGCGGCCGACTTCGTCGCGGCCAACGTCACCAAGCCCGTCGTCGGCTACGTCGCCGGGTTCACCGCCCCCGAGGGCAAGACGATGGGCCACGCCGGCGCGATCGTCTCCGGCTCGGCCGGCACCGCCCAGGCCAAGAAGGAGGCCCTCGAGGCCGCCGGGGTCAGGGTCGGCAAGACGCCGTCGGAGACCGCCCGCCTGATGCGGGAGATCGTCGGCGCCTGAGTCCGGCACGACCCGCCCGGGGGCGCCCGCCCGGTCCGCACGCCGGACCGCGCAGGCGCCCCCGACGCGTGGGGGCCCTGGTGCCGGTCGCGGCGGGGTCACGATCCGGCTCCCCGCGACCGGGCGGGGCGTGGCGAGGTTGCCGGGGGACGATGGCGGGGGAGAGCATCCGCGACGCCCTACCGACGTGCCGAGGAGAGTCCACCGATGACGTCCAGTCAGCCGCCCCAGCAGCCCGGGGACCCCGGGCAGCCGGGTCCGGGCGGTTCCCCGGGGTACGGGCAGCAGCCCCCGCCTCCCGGCGCGCCCCACGGGCAGCCGCCGTACGACCCGGCTGCGTACGGGCAGCAGCCGCACGGGCAGCCGGCGTACGGCCAGCCCCCGTACGGCCAGCCCCCGTACGGCCAGCCGTCGTACGTCCCCCCGTCCCCGTACGGCCAGCAGGCTCCCTACGGCCAGCAGGCTCCCTACGGTCAGCAGGCCCCCTACGGTCAGCAGGCCCCCTACGGTCAGCAGCCCTACGGCCAGCCGGCACCGGGGCCCTACGGCCAGGGTCCGGCGTACGGCTCCCCACCGCCGTTCGGTCAGGCACCCGGTCAGGGGCCACGTCCGACCGGGGCCGGGTTCGACCCCAAGCGCCTCAAGGTCGCCGACCTCGCCGTGGCGGCCGGGGCGCTGGCCTACCTCGTCCTCGCGCTCCTGCCGTGGATCGACCTCGGCGGCTACTACTTCTCCGACGAGTACGACGTGAACGGCTTCTCGTTCAGCGGGCTGGTCACCCTCGCCTTCGTCCTCCTCCTCGCCGCCGCCGCGTGGGCGCTGCTGCCGGCGGTCACCGACCTGCGGCTCGGTTTCCCGCGCAGCTGGATCACCGTCGGGCTCACCGGTCTGGCGCTCCTGCTCACGCTGATCGCCTGGATCCAGACGCTGTCCTGGGAGTTCAGCCTCGTCGGCCTGCTCGCCCTCCTCGTGGCCGCGGCCGTGGCCGCCTTCGCCGTCCTGCGGCTGCTGCCCGAGCTGCGGAACCGGCCGGCGCTGTCCGGCGGCCTGGCCGGCGCGGCGCAGTGGGCCAACCAGCAGGCGCCCGACCCCGGCCGGTCGGCGGGCTCCCCGGGCCGGTCGGCCGACCCCGGCCCGTACGGGCAGTACGGCCAGCCGGCGCAGCCGTGGGGTCAGCCGCAGCCGGGTCAGCCGCAGCCGGGTCAGTCCGGTCCCTACGGGCAGCCCGCCCCGCAGCACGGGCAGCCGCCCACCCCGCCGCCGGGCACCGACCCCGGCCGTCCCGGCGGTGCCACCGCCTCCGGTCACGGCGGGGGCTGACCCGGGCGCACCCGTTCCACCGAGGGCCGGCGGCAGCCGCCGCCGGCCCTCGGCGTCCTCCGGGTGTCGGTCCGGCGCGTGCGGCGGACAGACGGCGGCCGGGCTTGCGACAGTGGGGACGTGGTCTCCCTGCTGACACGCCTGCCCCTGCCCGGGCAGCGGGGGCCCGGTGCCCGCGCAGCCGGGTACCCGGTGGCCCTCGCCGCCGCGGCCACGGCCGCGGTGACCCTGCTCGGGCTGGCCGGGCTGGGCCTGGCGCTGATCGTCGTCCAGGCGCTCGACCCCACCGGGGGCCTGCCCGTCGGCGGCTCGGTGCGGGTGGCCGGTCAGCTGTGGCTGCTGGCCAACGGCGGCGGCCTGGAGCTGACCTCCGGCCCGCTGGTCCTCGCCCCGCTGCTGCTGACCCTCGCCGTCTCCGTCGGGCTGGCCCGCGCCGGCCGCGGCGTGGCCCGGGCGGTCGAGCCGCCGGGCGCAGGCGCCGCGGGGGTGGTCGTCGCCGCCGCGACCGCCGCCCACGTGCTGCTGGCCGTCCTGGTCGCGCTCGCCGTCGACGGGCCGGGGGCGCGCACCGACCTGCTGCGCTGCGCGGCCGGTGCCGCGGTCCTCGCCGGCCTCGCCGTCGGCTGGGGCGTGCTGCGCGAGAGCGGCCTGCTCGACGTCGTCCTCGACCGGCTGCCCGGGCCGGTGCGGCCGGCGCTGCCGGCCGTGCTGGCCGGGTTGCTCACCGCGGTCGGGCTGTGCTGCGCGGTCGTCGCCGTCGCCCTGGCCGCCGACACCACCGGGTACGCCGCCGTCGCCGGCGCCCTCGGCGGCTCGGGGGCCGGGATCCTGGGCCTGCTCGCCCTCGGCGCGCTGCTGCTGCCCAACGCGGCCGCCGCCGCGCTCGGGATGGCGGCCGGCCCCGGCTTCGCCATCGGCTCGGCGACCGTGGTCTCGGTGCACGGCGTCAGCCTCGGCCCGGTCCCCGCGCTGCCGCTGCTGGCCGCGCTGCCCGACACCCAGGCGGTGCCGCTCGTGGCCTTCGCCTCGCAGGCCGTCCCCGCCGTGGCGGGGCTGGTCACCGGGACCGTGCTCGGCCGCCGGATGACCGACGACGACGGCGGCTCGGTGTCGGCCGGCCTGTGGGGCGTGCTCGCCGGGGTGCTGCTCGGCGTCGCGTCCGGTCTCGTCGTCGCCGTCGCCGGCGGCTCGCTGGGCGACGGCGCGCTCGCCGACGTCGGCGCCCCGCCGGTGGCCACCGCGCTCGCCGTCGCCGCCCAGGCCGGCATCGCCGCCGCCGTCGCCGCGGCCGTCGCCCGCTGGCGCGCCTTCGAGTGAGGGCGGGCCCGGGCACTTCCGCGGAAGTGCACGCGTCCTCGCCGGGGGCGGCTCCTAGGATCGGCGACGTGCCGGCCGTCGTCCCTGCCGCGAGGGCGAGGCTCGTGGTGCTGCTGTCGGGCACCGGGTCGCTGTGCGCGTCGCTGCTGGACGCCGCCGACGACCCCGGCTACCCGGCCGAGGTGGTCGCCGTCGGCAGCGACCGCGACGCCGCCGGTCTGGCGCACGCCCGCCGGCGCGGCCTGCCGACGTTCACCGTGCGGCTGCGCGACTTCCCCGACCGGGGCGCGTGGGACGCCGCCCTCGCCGACGCCCTCGCCGCCCACCGCCCCGACTGGGTGGTCTCCGCGGGGTTCATGAGGATCGTCGGCCCCGCCGTCCTGGCCCGGTACGAGGGGCGGCTGCTCAACACCCACCCCGCGCTGCTGCCGGCCTTCCCCGGCGCGCACGCCGTCCGCGACGCGCTGGCGGCCGGCGTGGCGGTCACCGGCAGCACCGTGCACCTGGTCGACGCCGGCGTGGACACCGGCCCGGTGCTGGCCCAGCGGGAGGTCGCGGTGCTGCCCGGCGACGACGAGGGCCGCCTGCACGAACGGATCAAGGCCGTGGAGCGCACGCTCCTGGTGGAGACGGTGGCGCGACTCGTCACCGGGACGGAGGAGCCCCAGTGAGCGAGACCGACGACCGCGTCCCCGTCCGGCGCGCGCTGCTCGGCGTCTACGACAAGACCGGCGTCGAGGAGCTCGCCCGCGGCCTGGCCGACGCCGGGGTGGAGCTGGTCAGCACCGGCGCCACCGCGCGGCGCATCGCGGCGGCCGGCGTCCCGGTGACCCCGGTCGAGGAGGTCACCGGGTTCCCCGAGTGCCTCGACGGGCGGGTGAAGACGCTGCACCCGGCGGTGCACGCCGGCATCCTGGCCGACCGGCGCCGGCCCGAGCACGTGCGGCAGCTCGCCGAGCTGGGCATCGCGCCGTTCGACCTCGTCGTGGTCAACCTCTACCCGTTTCCGGAGACGGTGGCCTCGGGTGCGACGCCCGACGAGTGCGTCGAGCAGATCGACATCGGCGGCCCGGCGATGGTGCGCGCGGCGGCGAAGAACCACCCGTCGGTCGCCGTCGTCGTCGACCCGGCCCGCTACGGCGACGTGCTCGAGGCGGTGGCGGGCGGCGGTTTCTCCCTCGACCAGCGGCAGCGGCTGGCCGCCGCCGCGTTCCGGCACACCGCCGGCTACGACATCGCCGTCGCCTCGTGGATGGGCAACGTGCTCGCCCCGGACGACGACGGCAGCGGTTTCCCCGGCTGGCTGGCCGCGTCGTGGGAGCGGGCCGACGTGCTGCGCTACGGCGAGAACCCGCACCAGCGGGCGGCGCTCTACCGCGGCGGGCAGCCCGGGCTGGCGCACGCCGAGCAGCTGCACGGCAAGCAGATGTCCTACAACAACTACGTCGACACCGACGCCGCCTGGCGGGCCGCGCACGACCACAACGACCCGTGCGTCGCGATCGTCAAGCACGCCAACCCGTGCGGGATCGCCGTCGGCACCGACGTCGCCGCCGCCCACCGCAAGGCGCACGCCTGCGACCCGGTCTCGGCGTTCGGCGGGGTGATCGCGGCCAACCGCGAGGTCGACCTGGCGATGGCCGAGCAGGTCGCCGGCGTGTTCACCGAGGTCGTCGTCGCGCCGTCGTTCACCGCCGACGCCGTCGAGGTGCTGACGGCGAAGAAGAACATCCGGCTGCTGCGGCTGCCCGAGGCGGCGCAGCCGCAGGTCGAGATGCGGCCGGTCACCGGCGGGCTGCTCCTGCAGACCACCGACCGCATCGGCGGCGCCGGGGACGACCCCACCACCTGGACCCTCGCCGCCGGCGAGCCGCTGGACCCCGCGGGCCTCGACGACCTGGTGTTCGCCTGGCGCAGCGTCCGCGCGGTGAAGAGCAACGCGATCCTGCTGGCCCACGACAAGGCCACGGTGGGCGTCGGCATGGGGCAGGTGAACCGGGTGGACTCCGCCCGGCTGGCCGTCGCGCGGGCGGGGGAGCGGGCCGCCGGCTCGGTGGCCGCCTCCGACGCGTTCTTCCCCTTCGCCGACGGCCTGCAGGTGCTGCTCGACGCCGGGGTGCGCGCGGTGGTCCAGCCGGGCGGGTCGGTGCGCGACGAGGAGGTCGTGGCGGCGGCGCGCGCGGCCGGCGTCCCGCTGTACCTCACCGGCACCCGCCACTTCGCCCACTGATGGCGGGCACCCGCCCGCACGTCCGTCCCCCGGAGGCCGGCGCCGAGGTCGTCGACGCCGACCTCGCCCGGGTCGACTGGTGGGGGGCCGAGCTCGACGGCGTCACCTTCACCCACTGCCGGTTCGACGACGCCGACCTCACCGAGCTGGTCACCCGCCGCTGCGTGTTCGACTCCTGCGTGCTGACCGGGGTGCGGATGAGCGGTTCCCGGCACCGCGGCAGCGCGTTCCTGTCCTGCCGGTTCGACCGCGCCCGGCTCATCGACGTCGTCTGGGACGGCTGCAAGCTCACCGGCTCGCAGTTCCCGGGCGCCACGCTGCGGCCGCTGACCAGCGCCGACTCCGACTGGAGCTGGACGTCGCTGCGCGGGGTGGACCTCTCCGGCAGCGACCTGTCCGGTCAGCGGTTCCGCGAGGCCGACCTCACCGACGCCGACCTGCGCGAGTGCGACCTGACCGGCGCCGACCTCGACCGCGCCCGCGTGCAGGGCACGAGGCTGCGCGGCACCGACCTGCGGGGCGCGACCACCGAGGCCTGGCCGTGGCGGGCGGTCGACCTGACCGGCGTCCGGCTCGATCTGGTGCAGGCGGTGCAGGTAGCCGTCGCCCACGGGGCCCTCGTCGACGGCTGACCCCCTGCGCACGTCCGCGGAAGCGCCCGCCGGGTCCGGGCACGCCCGCGGAGGTGCACGGACCGGTCAGCGGTACTTCGGGCCGGTGAGCATCGCCTTCAGGGCGCCGAGCAGGCCGAGGACGCCGACGGCGCAGGCGAACCAGAACCCGAGCCGGAACGCCGACACGTCCCACTCCTCCGACGCCAGGGGCACCAGCACCGCGGCGATCGCCAGCCCGCTGACGGCCAGGGCCAGCACGCCGAGGAAGCGGTGCGTGCGGGCCGGCAGCCACATCAGGATGCCGAGCACGAACAGCACCCCGCCGCCGAGCACCACCGCCAGCGGCTGCCAGAAGCCGGTGTCGACCAGCGTGCCGAACCCGCTGCCGAGGTCGTCGAAGCCGCGGCGCACCAGGTCCCAGCCGATGTCGTTGTCCTCGGTGAGCCAGCGCAGCGCCAGGCTGACGGCGGCCGCGATACCGGCGAGGATGAGCAGCAGCCCGGCCAGCGAGGCGGGTCCGCGCACCGCCACCGGCTTGGTGGAGTAGCCCGGCTGCGTCGGCGGGGCCTGCCCCCAGCCCGGCTGGCCGTACCCGCCCGGCGCGGCCGCCGAGGCGCCCCCCACCGCGGGGATCCCCGGCGTCGTCTGCTCGCGCCAGTCGTCCGGCCGCCCCGCGGGCACCGCGCGGGTGGACGGGTCGCGCTCGGTCATCTGCACTCCAGACGGGTCGGCCGTGGGGGGCTCCTCGGCCGCAGCGTAGGGCCGGCGGGGCCCCTCCGGCGACGCCTCCGGCGACGCCTCCGGCGACGCCTCCGGCGACGCCTCCGGCACACTGTCGAGGTGCCCGCGACCATCCTCGACGGCAAGGCCACGGCAGCCACGATCCGCCAGGAGCTCACCGCCCGGGTCGCGGCCCTGACGGCGGCCGGGCACCGGCCGGGTCTGGGCACGCTGCTGGTCGGTGACGACCCGGGCAGCCGCTGGTACGTCAACGCCAAGCACTCCGACTGCGCGCAGGTCGGCATCGCCAGCATCCAGCGGGAGCTGCCGGCCACCGCCACGCTCGCCGACGTGCTCGCCGTCGTCGAGGAGCTCAACGCCGACCCCGCCTGCACCGGCTACATCGTCCAGCTGCCGCTGCCGCGCCAGGTCGACGAGTACACCGTCCTCGAGGCGATCGACCCCGCCAAGGACGCCGACGGCCTGCACCCGGTCAACCTCGGCCGGCTGGTCCTCAACGTGCCCGGGGCGCTGCCGTGCACGCCGGTCGGCATCGTCGAGCTGCTGCGCCGCTACGACGTCCCGATCGCCGGCGCCGAGGTCGTCGTCGTCGGCCGGGGGATCACCGTCGGCCGCCCGCTGGGGCTGCTGCTCACCCGCCGCACCGAGAACGCCACGGTGACCCTGTGCCACACCGGCACCCGCGACCTCGCCGGGCACCTGCGCCGCGCCGACGTCGTCGTCGCCGCGGCCGGCGTGCCGGGACTGGTCACCGCCGCCGTGGTCCGGCCCGGCGCCGCGGTGCTCGACGTCGGGGTCAGCCGGGTCGACGGGAAGATCGCCGGCGACGTCGCGAAGGACGTGGTCGAGGTCGCGGGGCACGTCGCCCCCAACCCGGGCGGGGTCGGGCCGATGACCCGGGCGATGCTGCTGCAGAACGTGGTCCTGGCCGCCGAGCGGGCCGCCGCGGCCGAGGCGCTCCGCGCCTGATGAGCCGCCCGCCGCTGTACACCCGCCGGCCGTTCCTGGCCGGCCTGCTGCGCCAGCTGCCGCTGTTCGCGGTGCTGGTGGTGGTCGCGGTGGGCCTCGGGATGGTGGCGCTGGAGCACTGGCGGCGGGGGCTGCTGGTCGTCGGGCTGGCCCTCGTCGCGGGCGGCGTGCTGCGGCTGGTCCTGCCCGTCCGCCGGGTGGGCTTCCTCGCGGTGCGCAGCCGGCCGGTCGACGTCGTCCTCATGGCCGGTGCCGGGGCCGCGGTGGCGGTGCTGAGCATCGTGGTGCCCGACAGCTGAGCTCCCGGCCCGCGGGCGCGGGGACCGGGGCGCCGGTCTAGGTTGACGGCCATGGCAGAGCAGCCCAGGAACGGCAAGGTCACCGTCGTCGGTGCCGGCTTCTACGGCTCCACCACCGCCCTGCGACTGGCGGAGTACGACGTCTTCGAGACCGTCGTGCTCACCGACATCGTGGAGGGCAAGCCCGAGGGTCTGGCCCTCGACATCAACCAGTCACGTCCCATCGAGGGCTTCGAGACGCGGGTGGTCGGCGTCGGCGGGGGGTCCTACGAGGGCACCGAGGGCTCCGACGTCGTGGTGATCACGGCCGGCCTGCCCCGCAAGCCGGGCATGAGCCGCATGGACCTCATCGAGACCAACGCGAAGATCGTCCGGCAGGTGGCCGAGAACGTCGCGCAGAGCTCACCGGACGCCGTCGTCATCGTGGTGTCCAACCCGCTCGACGAGATGACCGCCCTCGCGCAGCTCGCCACCGGCTTCCCGAAGGAGCGGGTGATGGGCCAGGCCGGGATGCTCGACACCGCCCGGTTCAGCAACAACGTCGCCGAGGAGCTCGGCGTCCCCGTCTCCTCGGTGCGGACGCTGACCCTCGGCTCGCACGGCGACACGATGGTGCCGGTGCCCTCGCGCTGCACCGTCGACGGCAAGCCGCTGGCCGACGTGCTGGCCGCCGACCGGATCGAGCACCTGGTGCAGCGCACCCGCAACGGCGGGGCCGAGGTCGTGGCCCTGCTCAAGACCGGCTCGGCCTACTACGCCCCGTCGGCGGCCGCGGCGCGCATGGCCCGCGCCGTCATGGAGGACTCCGGCGCGGTCATGCCGGTGTGCGCCTGGGTCGACGGCGAGTACGGGATCGCCGGTGTCTACCTCGGCGTGGAGGCCGAGATCGGGCGCCAGGGTGTGCGCCGCGTCGTCGAGGGGGACCTGACCGAGAGCGAGCTGGCCGGCCTGCGCGAGGCGGCCGAGGCCGTGCGCGCCAAGCAGGCCGACGTCGCCGAGCTGTGAGCGGCGCCGGCCGTCCGACTTCCGGCCCGACGGGCCGGAGCTGCAAGAGAGGGAATGTCTGACGTGAGCAAGATCAAGGTCGAGGGCACCGTCGTCGAGCTCGACGGCGACGAGATGACCCGGATCATCTGGCAGTTCATCAAGGACCAGCTGATCCTGCCGTACCTCGACGTCAACCTGGAGTACTACGACCTGGGCATCGAGCACCGCGACGCCACCGACGACCAGGTCACCGTCGACTCCGCCAACGCGATCAAGAAGCACGGCGTGGGCGTCAAGTGCGCCACCATCACCCCGGACGAGGCGCGGGTCGAGGAGTTCGGCCTGAAGAAGATGTGGCGGTCCCCGAACGGGACGATCCGCAACATCCTCGGCGGCGTCATCTTCCGCGAGCCGATCATCATGCAGAACGTGCCGCGGCTGGTGCCGGGCTGGACCAAGCCGATCATCGTCGGCCGTCACGCCTTCGGTGACCAGTACCGCGCCACCGACTTCCGCTTCCCCGGCGAGGGCACCCTGACGGTGACCTTCACGCCGAAGGACGGCTCCGCGCCGATCGAGCACGAGGTCTTCCAGGCGCCCGGCGCGGGCGTCGCGCTGGCGATGTACAACCTCGACGAGTCGATCCGCGACTTCGCCCGCGCCTCGATGAACTACGGCCTGCAGCGCGGTTACCCGGTGTACCTGTCGACGAAGAACACGATCCTCAAGGCCTACGACGGCCGCTTCAAGGACATCTTCGCCGAGGTCTTCGAGGCCGAGTTCAAGGACCGGTTCGAGCAGGCCGGGATCACCTACGAGCACCGGCTCATCGACGACATGGTCGCCGCGTCCCTCAAGTGGGAGGGCGGCTACGTCTGGGCGTGCAAGAACTACGACGGCGACGTCCAGTCCGACACCGTCGCCCAGGGTTTCGGCTCGCTCGGCCTCATGACGTCGGTGCTGATGACCCCCGACGGCCGCACCGTCGAGGCCGAGGCCGCCCACGGCACGGTGACCCGGCACTACCGCCAGCACCAGCAGGGCAAGGAGACCTCGACCAACCCCATCGCGTCGATCTTCGCCTGGACCCGGGGCCTGGCCCACCGCGGCAAGCTCGACGAGACCCCCGAGGTCACCCGGTTCGCCGAGACCCTCGAGAAGGTCTGCATCGACACCGTCGAAGGCGGTCAGATGACCAAGGACCTCGCGCTGCTGATCAGCAAGGACCAGCCGTGGCTGACCACCCAGGACTTCCTGGCGGCCATCGACACCAACCTGCAGAAGGCGATGGCCTGACGACGGCCTGACGCTCGCTGCGCCCGGCGGCCCCCTCACCTCCGCGGTGAGGGGGCCGCCGTGCGTCCGGGGGTGGTCGCCCTGCTGCGCGTCCGTGGTGATCACCTCGGGTGCAGCGGGGCCTCCCGGCCGTCGTCGGCCTGCCCGAGCCGAGGTGATCATGCCTGTGGACAGCCGGCGCAGCAGGCCGCCAGGGAGGGCAGGCTCCACCGGTGGCTGTCGCGCCCCGTCGTCCCCCGGTGCTCCACGGGCGGGTCTTCCGCGGCACGTGGGCGGTGGGGGCAGGGGTCCTCACGAAGGACGAGCTGCGCAGCACCGCCTGGCGCCGGCTGCGCCGCGACGTCTACGCCGACGCGACGCTGCCGGTCGATCACCTGGTCCTCGCGCGTGGGGTCGCCCTGGTGATGCCACGCTCGGCTGCGCTGGGCGGGCTCACCGCGGCGGTGCTCTGGGGTGCCGGCGGACTCGCGACGGCGGAGGACCCGGTCGAGGTGGTGGTGCCGCCCGGAACGCGGTGGAGCCCCGGTCCCGGTGTCGCCGTGCGCAGCGCCGATCTGGACGGGGCAGTCGTCCGGCGTGGGCCGTGGCTGCGGTGGACCGACCGCGTGCGGACGGCGGTCGACCTCGTCCGGCGTGACGGGACCGACGAGGCCGTCGTCCTGCTCGACCAGCTCGTCTGCGCGCGGGTCGTGGGCCTCGATGACGTGCGAGCCGCGGTGGAGGCGCTGCCCCGGTGCCGCGGCAGCGCACGTGCTCGCCGGGCCGCCGGGCTGGCCGACGGGCTCGCCGAGTCACCACCGGAGACCCGGCTGAGGCTGCTCCTGCACAGGTCGGGTCTGCCCCTCCCGGTGGCGCAGTTCGACGTCCGGTCCGGCGGGCGCTTCGTCGCACGGGTGGACTTCGCCTGGCCGGAGCGCCGGCTCGCGCTGGAGTACGACGGGGCCTGGCACGGTGCTCCCGACCAGCTGCCCAGGGACCGGCGTCGGCTCAACGGCCTCATGGCCGCCGACTGGCGGGTCCAGTTCGTGACCAGGGGCGACCTCCGCCGACCCGACGTCCTGCTCGCGGACCTGGCTCGCGCACTGGTCCGGTGAGGGTCACCTCGTCCTGGACGGGGTCACCGGGTCAGCGAGGCGCCCCGGGACCCGGGGTGATCACGGAGACGGGCGGTCAGGCGCCGAAGAGCTGGGTCCACCACGGGCCGCCGGGCCCGTCCGCGACGCCCACCCCGAGCGTGGACAGCGAGCAGTTCAGGATGTTCGCCCGGTGCCCGGCGCTGTTCATCCAGGCGTCCATGACGGCGGCGGGGTCGGGCTGGCCGTAGGCGATGTTCTCCGCCCGCGCGTGGGTGATCCCGGCGGCCTCGGCCCGGTCGAAGGGGGAGAGTCCCTCGGGCGTGGTGTGCGAGAAGTACCCGCGATCGCGCATGTCGGCGCTGTGGGCCCGGGCCACCGCGGCCAGCGCCGCGTCGGCCCGCACGGCTCCGCAGCCGGCCGCCGCACGGGCCTGGTTCACCAGCTCCAGCACCGCGGCCTCCGTCCCCGACGAGGCGGGGGCGGACGTCTGCGGCGCGGGGGCCGACCGGGCAGAGGCCGGCGCCTGGGTGGTGGTCCGCGCGGCCGACGGCGACCCCGCGGCCGACGAGCCCGCGGAGGACGACCCGGCCGACGACGCGGCGGACGACGACCCGCCCGACGACGACCCGGCCGACGACGACCCGGCCGACGGTGCCCCGGCGGACGAGGGCCCACCGGACGGGGCCTCCGCGGACGACGACCCGGCGGGCGACGACCCCGCGGACGACGACCCGGCGGAGGACGGGCTGCCCGCCGTGGACGACTCCTGCGTGGGGGAGTCGCCCCCGCTGGACGGGCCCGCTGCTGACGAGCCCTCGGTCGTGGCGTCCTCCGTCGGGGCGCCGGCGGCCGCGGACCCCTCCGGCGACCGCGCACCCGGCGCCGTCCCGTCGGCCGTGCCCTGCGGTGACGCACCGGTCGAGGGCCCGCTCCCGGTGGTCTCCGCAGCACCGGGCACCCCCGGCGCGACCGGCTCGCCGTCGACGCCCATCGTCACCACGCCGGTGCGCGGGCCTGGCTCGCCCGCCGCCGACGTCACCCCGGACTCGGCCGTCGACAGCGCACCCCGGCCGGCCGCCATCAGCGGGACGGCGAGGACGATGCCCCCGACCACCACGGCGACCAGCAGGACCGGCAGCACCCGGCGGCCGAGCAGGACCCGCAGCACGGGTGGCAGCGCCCGTCGCCGGGTGGCGGGACGGGCGGGCGGCGGCGGGGAAGACCGGCGATGGCGCACGGGGGAGTTACCTCACGAAGTCGACATATCGCTATCTGTGACTTCGGCGAGAGTAGCCGTAGCCGTGCGCCACCCGACAGGGTGACGTGGCGGAGGTCACACCCGCCCCTCCCGTGTCACCCGGCGACGGCTCCGGACCCGCCGCCGGGGAGCATGGGCACGCCCGCCCACCCGAGACGCGAGGAGCCCCGCGGTGAGCGACGTCTGGTTCAACGTCGTCATGGTCGTCGTCTTCGTCCTGGTCGGCGGCTTCTTCGCCGGTGCCGAGATCGCCCTGGTCTCCCTGCGGGAGTCGCAGGTCCGCGCACTGGCCGAGGCCGGCCGCCGCGGCCGGGCGGTGCAGCGGCTGCTCAGCGACCCCAACCGGTTCCTCTCCGCCGTCCAGGTCGGCGTCACGCTCGCGGGCTTCTTCTCCGCGGCCTTCGGCGCCAGCACGCTGTCCCAGCCGCTCGCCGAGTGGCTGACGGGGCTGGGTCTGCGGGCCGGGCTGGCCGACCCGCTGGCCTTCGTGGTGGTCACGATCCTGATCAGCTACCTGTCGCTGGTGGTGGGGGAGCTGACCCCCAAGCGGCTGGCGCTGCAGCGCGCCGAGGGCTTCGCGCTGCTGGTGGCCCGGCCGCTGAACACCATCGCGCGGCTCTCCCGCCCGGTCATCTGGCTGCTGTCGGCGTCGACCAACGTGCTCGTGCGGCTGCTCGGCGGCGACCCGAAGGCCAGCGGCGAGGCGATCAGCCAGGAGGAGCTGCGCGACCTCGTCGCCGCCCACGAGTCGCTGACCAGCGACGAGCGCAAGCTCATCGACGAGGTGTTCCGTGCCGGTGACCGGGAGGTGCGCGAGGTGATGACCCCGCGCACCGAGGTCGAGTTCCTCGACGCCTCGACCACGGTCAGCCGCGCCGCTCGGCAGGTCGCCGAGTCCGGCTGGTCGCGCTACCCGGTCACCGGCCGGGACCAGGACGACGTCGTCGGGTTCGTGCACGTGCGGGACCTGCTGCTGCCCACCCACCCCGCCGGGCGGGCGGCCACCGTGGGCGACCTGGCCCGCGAGGTCAAGCGGCTGCCGGGGACCGCGGGCGTGCTCACCGCCCTGTCGGAGATGCGCCGGGAGAACCAGCACCTGGCGATCGTGGTCGACGAGTACGGCGGCACCGACGGCATCGTGAGCCTCGAGGACCTCATCGAGGAGGTCATCGGCGAGATCTACGACGAGTACGACGACGAGGTCGCGCCCGAGGGCGAGGAACGGCCCGACGGCCCGCACGAGGTCGACGGGCTGCTCAACCTCGAGGACTTCGCCGAGGCCACGGGACTGCGGCTGCCCGAGGGGCCCTACGAGACGGTCGCCGGGTTCGTGCTCGCCGAGCTCGGCCGGATCCCCGAGGTCGGCGCGACCGTGGAGGCCGAGGGCCGCACGCTGACCGTCACCGAGCTCGACGGACGGCGGATCGCGCGCCTGTCGGTCAGCCGCGCCCCCGACCCCGCACCGGCCGCGGAGGACACCTCGGCCGGCTGACGGCCCTGCTGCAGGGCCCGCCGCGAGCTCGCGAGCGGTGAGGGGGGCAGCAGGGTCCTTCGGCTATGCCTCGTTGCGGGCCTGGGCGACCTCCCAGGCGTCGCGCACGATGCCGGTCAGGTCGGGGTGGCGCGGCGTCCAGCCCAGGTCGGCGCGGATGCGGTCGCTGGAGGCCACCAGCTGCGCCGGGTCGCCGGCCCGCCGCGCCCCGACCTCCACCGGCACCGGGTGCCCGGTGACCTCGCGGACGGCGTCGACCACCTGCTGAACCGAGAAGCCGGTGCCGTTGCCCAGGTTGTAGACCCGGTGCTCGCCCGGCTCCGGCGCGGTCAGCGCCAGCAGGTGCGCGTCGGCGAGGTCGGAGACGTGGATGTAGTCGCGGATGCAGGTGCCGTCGGGCGTCGGGTAGTCCTCGCCGTAGATCGTCATCGACTCGCGCCGACCGGCGGCCACCTGCAGCGCGATCGGGATGAGGTGGGTCTCGGTGGTGTGCCGCTCGCCCAGGCCGTGCGCGGCGCCGGCCACGTTGAAGTACCGCAGGCTGACCGCGGCGAAGTCGTACGCGGTGGCGTAGGAGGTGAGCATCGCGTCGACGGCGAGCTTCGTGGCGCCGTAGGTGTTGGTCGGCCTCGTGGGCGCGTCCTCGGGGATCGGCACCTGGTCGGGCTCGCCGTAGGTGGCCGCGGTGGAGGAGAACACGATCCGCCGGCAGTCGGCCGCCCGCATCGCCTCCAGCAGCGCCAGCGACCCGCCGACGTTGTGCTCCCAGTAGAGCTCCGGCCGCACCTGCGACTCGCCGACCAGGCTCTTCGCCGCGAAGTGCAGCACCGCCTCGGGGCGCACCTCGGCCAGCACCGGGGCGGACTCCTGCAGGCTCGCCTGCACGAACCGGGCGCCCTCCGGGACGGCGTCGGCGTGCCCGGTGGACAGGTCGTCGAGCACCGTGACCTCGTGGCCGCCCTCCAGGAGAGCGGCGGTGACTACGCTGCCGATGTAGCCGGCCCCACCGGCGACGAGAACGCGCATGGGGCCACCCTAGGAGCCCGCGCCCGGGAGCACCGGGCGCGCCGGAGGACTGACCCGTGGTGAGTGCACGTCCGGCCGTCCAGGCACTGCCGGCCTACAAGCCGGGACGCAACCCCGCCGACCTGGCGCGGGAGCTCGGTGTCGACCGTGCCGTCAAGCTGGCCAGCAACGAGGTCCCGTTCCCGCCGCTGCCCGCCGTCGTCCAGGCGCTGGCGACGACGGCGGCCGAGACCCACCGCTATCCCGACAACGGCGCCGCGGTCCTCACCGCGGAACTGTCGGCCCACTACGGCGTCGACCCCGCCCAGGTCGTCCCCGGCTGCGGGGCGGTGATGCTGTGCCAGCAGCTGGCCCAGTCGTTCAACGACCCCGGGACGGCGATCGCCTTCGCCTGGCGCTCGTTCGAGATGTACCCGCTGCTCGCCCAGGTGGCCGGGGCGCGCAGCACCCAGGTGCCGCTGGTGCCGTCGGTGCCCGGTGGCTCCGCCGACACCCACGACCTCGACGGCCTGGCCGCCGCGGTCGACGAGGACACCCGGCTGCTGTTCGTGTGCAACCCGAACAACCCCACCGGGACGGCGGTGCGCCGCGCGGCGCTCGAGCGCTTCCTCGACCGGGTGCCGGACACGGTGCTGGTCGTCCTCGACGAGGCCTACCGCGAGTTCGTCACCGACCCCGACGTCCCCGACGGGCTGGAGCTGATGCGCGGCCGGCCCAACGTGGCCGTGCTGCGGACCTTCTCCAAGGCGTGGGGTCTGGCCGGCCTGCGGGTCGGCTACCTCGTCGCCGAGGACCCCGCCGTCGCCGACGCCGTCCGCCGCACCCACGTGCCCTTCAGCGTCTCCACGATGGCGCAGGCGGCCGCCGTCGCTGCGCTGCGGAGCAGCGACGAGGTCGTCCGGCGGGTGGCCGCCGTCGTCGCCGAGCGCGACCGGCTCACCGCCGCGCTGCGCGACCGGGGGCTGGAGGTCCCCGACAGCCAGGCCAACTTCGTGTGGCTGCCGCTGGGCGAGCCGACCGCCGAGGTGGCCCGGGCGCTGGAGGGCCGCGGGGTCATCACCCGGCCCTTCGCCGGCGAGGGCCTGCGGGTCACCGTCGGCACGCCCGAGGAGGACGACGTGTTCCTGGCCGCGCTCGACGACGTCCTGCCCGGCGTGTCCGCTCCGGCGGCCGACGACGTGCGCAGCGGCGCGCCGGTCGGCTGAGCCGCGGCTGGTTTGATGGCCGTCGTGCCGCAGCACCCGACGTCACCGCCCCGTGTCCTCTCCGGCATCCAGCCGACAGCGGGCTCCTTCCACCTCGGCAACTACCTCGGCGCGCTGCGGCAGTGGGTCGCGCTGCAGGACACCGCCGAGGCGTTCTACTGCGTCGTCGACCTGCACGCGATCACCATGGACTGGGACCCCGAGGAGCTGCGGCGCAACAGCCTGGTCTCGGCCGCCCAGCTGCTGGCCCTCGGCGTCGACCCGCAGCGCAGCACGCTGTTCGTGCAGAGCCACGTCCCCGAGCACGTGCAGCTGTCGTGGGTGCTCGAGTGCGTGGCCCGCTTCGGCGAGGCCAGCCGGATGACGCAGTTCAAGGACAAGAGCCAGCGCGAGGGCACCGCCGGCTCCTCGGTCGGGCTGTTCACCTACCCGGTCCTGCAGGCCGCCGACATCCTCGTCTACCAGGCCGACGAGGTCCCGGTGGGCGAGGACCAGCGCCAGCACCTCGAGCTCACCCGCGACCTCGCCACCCGCTTCAACGGCCGCTTCGGCCGGACGTTCACCGTGCCCGCCGCGCGCATCCCGCAGGGTGCGGCGAAGATCCTCGACCTGCAGTCGCCGGAGAAGAAGATGAGCAAGAGCCTGCCGCCGGCCGGCTGCGTCTTCCTGCTCGACGACCCGAAGGTGACGGCGAAGAAGATCCGCTCGGCGGTCACCGACACCGGCCGCGAGGTGGTCGCCGACCCGGTGGCCAAGCCCGGGGTCACCAACCTGCTGGCCATCCACAGCGCGCTGTCGGGCACCCCGGTCGCCGAGCTGGAGGAGCACTTCGCCGGCCGCGGCTACGGCGACCTGAAGAAGGAGCTCGCCGAGGTCGTCACCGACTTCGTCGTCCCGGTGCGCGCCCGCACCCAGGAGCTCCTCGACGACCGCGCCGAGCTCGAGCGGTTGCTCGCCGCCGGCGCGGCCCGCGCCCGGGAGGTCGCCGGGCAGACGGTGCGCACCGTCTACGGGAAGGTCGGCTTCCTGCCACCCGCGGGAGCGGTGTCGTGAACGACGACACCTTCGTCCCGCGCAGCCGGACGGTGCCGCCGCGGTCGGCCGTCGTCGGCGTGCTGGTGCCGGTCCCCGAGCCGTGGGGGCAGCTGCTCGTCGACTGGCGGACGAAGGTCGGCGACGCGCAGGCCACGATGGTCCCGCCGCACGTGACGCTGCTGCCGCCCACCGAGGTGTCCTGGACCGACCGCCCGGCGATCAGCGAGCACCTGGCTCGGGTGGCCGCCGCCCACCCGCCGTTCGAGATGCACCTGTCGGGCACCGGCACGTTCACGCCGGTCAGCGACGTCGTCTTCGTCGCCGTCGCCAAGGGCATCGGCAACTGCGAGCTGCTGGCCTCCGACGTGCGCAGCGGGCCGCTGGCCCGGACCCTGTCCTTCCCCTACCACCCGCACGTCACCGTGGCCCACGACGTCCCGCAGGACATGCTCGACCTCGCCTACTCCGGCCTGGCCGACCTCTCCGCGGAGTTCCGCGTCGGCTCGTTCACCGAGTTCGAGCAGACGGAGGCCGGCACCTGGACCGTCGCCCGCGAGTACCCCCTCACCGGCCGGCCCTACCGCTCCTGACCTGCGGCCGGCGGGGCCCCGGCGCAGACTGGGCCCGGTGGGTGCAGCCAGGGACGACCGGTCGGGGCCGGGCGCACCCGCGCGCGTCGCCGGGACCGCCCGCGGGGTGTGGGGCCAGGTCGCCCGCCTCGGTCCCGGGGCCACCGCCCGGGTGGACCGGCTGCGCCGGCGGGCACCCTGGTTCGACCACCTGGCCCGGGCCGGCGGCCGCTACACCCGCACCCAGGGCGACCTCATGGCCGCGGGCGTCACCTACTTCGTCTTCCTCGGCCTGTTCCCGGTGCTGCTGCTGGTCGCCTCGGGCATCGCGCTGGTCCTGTCCGGCGACGCCCTGCTGCAGCAGGAGCTCTACGGCGCGATCCGCGAGGCGTTCCCCGGCTCGACCGGCGAGCAGATCGTCGGGGAGCTGCGCTCGGCGGTGGACGCGGCCGGCCTCACCGGCCTGATCGGCGCCGTGGGCGTGGTGTACGCCGGGCTGCGCGCCATGGACAAGCTCCGCATCGGCATGGAGCTCATCTGGAAGGGCCGCGCCGACGAGCCCGAGTTCTGGCGCGACAACCTGCAGGACCTCGTGGCCCTGGTGCTGCTCGGGGTGGTGGGGCTGGTCAGCCTCACGCTCACCGGCGTCGGCACGCGCGCCACGGCCTGGTTCCTGGACCTGCTGGGCCTGGAGGGTGTCCCCGGCCTCGGGGTGCTCACCAGCGTGCTGGGTCTGGCGCTGGCCCTCCTCACCGACGTGCTGGTCTTCCTCTGGCTGCTCCGGGTGGTCCCCTCGACCTCCTCCCCGCTGCGGCGGCTGCTGCCCGGCGCGCTCTTCGGGGCCGCCGGCCTCGAGGTGCTCAAGCTCGCCGGCACCCTCTACCTGTCGCTGATCGGCGGCAGCGTCACCGCCTCGGCGTTCGGCGGCGCGGTCGGCATCCTCGTGTGGATCAACCTGGTCGCCCGCTTCGCGTTCTTCACCGCGGCCTGGACGGCGAGCCTGCCGTCCCTCACCTCGGCGGCCTCCGCCGCCCCGGCCGGGCCGGTCCCCGTGCCGGCGGGGTCGGGCGCACGGCCCGCCGCACGCCGATGACCGTGGCGGCGACGACCGCGACGGCGGCCGCGCCCAGCGCCACGGCGCCGAGGGCCGGCGGGCCCTCGTCGGCCCTCGGGGCCGGTGCGGGAGGCCCGGCGGCCACCGCGCCCGGCGCGGTCGGCGTCGGGTCCGCCGTCGGCTCGGGGGCCGGGACGTCGGCCGCGGAGTCCACCAGCCGGCCGACGCCGCCCAGCGACGGCGGGACGGCGAAGCCCCAGTCGAGCAGCCGCGCGGCCTGGTCGGCCGCCCGCAGCGGCCGGCTCTCGGTGCCCACGACGCTGACCACCAGCCGCCGGCCGTCGCGCTCGGCGGCGGTGACGAAGGTGTGCCGGGCGGCGTCGGTGAAGCCGGTCTTGCCGCCCAGCCCGCCCGGGTAGTCCGCCAGCGGGTTCTCGTTCTGGATCTGGAACCCGGTCGAGCGGCCCTCCACGCCGGGCATCTCCGCGACCGGGGTCGTGAGGACCGCCGCGGTCGCCGGGTCGGCGACGAGCGCGCGGAAGAACAGCGCGAGGTCGTAGGGCGAGGAGGACTGCCCGGCGACGTCGAGCCCGGAGAGGGTCCCCACGACCGTGTCGAAGGCCCCCATCTCCAGCGCGCGGGCGTTCATCGCCGCCACGGTCGCCTCCGCGCCCCCGGCCGCGCGGGCCAGCGCGTTCGCCGCGTCGTTGCCCGACTGCATCACCAGCGCCTGGAACAGCAGCCAGACCGGGTAGCGGCCACCGGCCACCATGCCGACCCGGCTGCCCTCCACCGCCTCGTCCTCGACGGTCCCCTCGACGACCTGCGCCGGGTCCAGCCGGTGGAAGAGCGTCAGCACCGTCAGCGTCTTGAGGGTGCTCGCCGGGTAGTAGCGGCCGTGCGGGTCGCGGGCGGCCAGCACGTCGCCGGTGCCGGCGTCGGCCACCAGCCAGCCCGCGGCGGCCAGCCCGTCGGGCAGTGGCGGGGCCCCGTCGACGACGACCGTGCCGCGGGTGTCGAGACCCTCGCCGCCCACGGTGACGCCACCGGGCCCGTACCCCTGCGGGGGGCCGCCGGGCAGCGGCGCGGTGGGCGTCGGGGCGGCCGGGTCGACCGTGGGGCGCGGCGCGTCCGAGGCGGGCGCGGCCGCCGCCGGCGCCGTCCCGGCGCCCAGCCCGGTGCCCAGCCCGACGGCCAGCACCACCGCGCCCAGCAGCGCCCGCACCGGGCGCCGCGCACCCCCCAGCCGCCGCACGGCACGACGCTAGCCGCGGCGGCGGGCGCTGCCGAGGCCCGGGCGCGCCGGGCGGTGGCGCGGGGTCCGTCCGCCCGCCGCTTCGCAACGATCCCATTTCGGTCCGCCGCCGGGAGGGCGGTGTCGGCAGGGAGCGCGGTTAGCGTGCCCAGTCGACGCGTCCGGCGTCCCCGGCCGGGCCGGGGCTCCCGGGCGTGACCGACCAGGACCCACGGGAGCTCCCCTCCGTCCCTGCGGAGCTCCCCCCAGGAAGGAGTGCCCCTTGCGCCGAGCGCGGAAGACGAAGGTGGCGGCGCTGCTGCTCGCCGGCAGCATGGCCCTGGCCGCCTGTGCCAGCGACGAGTCCAGCAGCGGCGGCGGCAGCGGGAGCGGCGGCGGGGGCGGTGGCGGCAGCGACGAGCTGCGCATCGGCCTGGCGTTCGACACCGGTGGCCGCGGTGACCGGTCGTTCAACGACGCGGCGGTCGCCGGTGTCGAGGCCGCCATCGAGGAGCACGGCGGCGAGTTCCAGGACCTCAGCCCGAACGCCGACGCCTCCAACCGCGCCGACCTGCTGACCCAGCTGGCCGACGAGGGCTACAACCCGATCATCGCCGTCGGCTTCGCCTACGGCGAGGTCATCGGCGACGTCGTCGAGCAGTACCCGGACACGACGTTCGCCATCGTCGACTCCTCCGCCGAGGAGGTCGGTGCCGACAACCTCACCGGCCTGCTGTTCAGCGAGGAGCAGGGCTCCTTCCTGGCCGGCGTCGCCGCCGCGACCAAGTCCGAGACCGGCCACATCGGCTTCGTCGGCGGCGTCGAGACCCCGCTGATCCAGAAGTTCGAGGCCGGCTACGTGGCCGGTGCGCAGGCGGTCAACCCGCAGATCATCATCGACCGGCAGTACATCTCGCCGGCCGGTGACTTCTCCGGCTTCAACGCCCCCGACCGCGGCCTGCTCGTCGCCCAGGGCATGTACGAGGCCGGCGCCGACATCGTCTACCACGCGGCGGGCGGCTCGGGTCTGGGCGTCTTCCAGGCGGCCGCGGCGGCCGGCAAGCGCGCCATCGGCGTCGACTCCGACCAGTACAACACCGTCGACGACCCGGCCCTGCAGGCGGTCATCCTGACCTCGATGCTCAAGCGGGTCGACAACGCCGTCTCGGCCTTCATCGACTCCTACGTCGACGGCAGCGTCGAGGGCGGCAGCGACATCGTCTACGACCTCGCTGCCGAGGGTGTCGGCCTGTCCACCTCGGGCGGCTTCATCGACGACATCCAGGACACGATCGACGACTACCGGCAGCAGATCATCGACGGCGAGATCGAGGTCCCGACGACCCCGTGACGCCGGCCGGCCTCCGGGCCGGCTGACCGGAACGCACGACGGCGGGCCCGGGGGAGCACAGGCGCCCCCGGGCCCGCCGCCGTCCCGCCACCCGCTCCCCGACCGGCTCCGCGACCGGCCCCGAGCGGGACGAGGGGCACCCCTGCCCGGCGCCGGTACCGGGGAGGATGCTGTGCGGACGTCCGCCGGGGCCCGCGCCCCGGCGGACCGACGTCAGCAGTCGCCGGGGGACGCGGTCGATCCCGCGCCGCCGGTGCAGCAGAGTGGACGCGAGCCCGCGCACCCGCGGGCCGCAGCGACGCAGGAAGGGCCCACCATGGCCACAGCAGGCACCCCGGCGGGCACGCCGGCCGGCCTGAGCAAGGGCGCCCCCGGCGGCGGCGGCGACGGGACGGCCGTGCCGCTGGCCGTCGAGCTGCGCGGCATCACCAAGCGCTTCCCCGGCGTGGTCGCCAACAAGGACATCGAGCTGCGCGTCCGGCGCGGCGAGGTGCACGCCATCGTGGGCGAGAACGGCGCCGGCAAGTCGACGCTGATGAAGACCCTCTACGGCATGCACCGCCCCGACGAGGGCCAGATCCTGCTGCACGGGCGCGAGGTGCACTTCCGCAGCCCGGCAGACGCGATCGCCGCCGGGATCGGCATGGTCCACCAGCACTTCATGCTGGCCGACTACTTCACCGTCCTGGAGAACGTCGTCCTGGGCAGCGAGCCGACCAGGGGCGGCCGGCTCGACCGCGCCGAGGCCCGCCGCCGCATCCGGGAGATCTCCGACGCCTACGCCCTGGGCCTCGACCCCGACGTCCTGGTGGAGGACCTCGGCGTCGGCGACCGGCAGCGCGTCGAGATCGCCAAGGTCCTCTACCGCGGCGCCACCACGCTGATCCTCGACGAGCCGACCGCGGTGCTGGTGCCGCAGGAGGTCGACGAGCTGTTCGGCAACCTCGCCGAGCTCAAGCGCGAGGGCCTGACGGTCATCTTCATCTCGCACAAGCTCGACGAGGTGCGCAAGGTGGCCGACTCCATCACCGTCATCCGCCGCGGCACCACCGTCGGCACCGCCGACCCGAAGACGACGACGGCCCGCCAGCTCGCCGAGATGATGGTCGGCACCGAGCTGCCCTCGCCGGAGACCCGCACGTCCACGGTCCGCGAGACCCCGGTGCTGCAGCTGCGCGACGTCACCGTCGCCGCGCCCACCGGCCGCCCGCCGGTCGACGACGTCACCCTGACCGTCCGCGAGGGCGAGGTCGTGGGCATCGCCGGCGTCGAGGGCAACGGCCAGGCCGAGCTCGTCGACGCCGTCATGGGCCTGCGCTCCCTGGCCGCCGGGACCGTGCTGCTCGGCGGTGACGACATCACCGCCTGGAGCACCCGGGCCCGCCGCGAGGCCGGCCTCGGCTTCATCCCCGAGGACCGCCACCGGCAGGGCATGCTGCTCGACGCGCCGCTCTGGGAGAACCGGATCCTGGGCCACCAGACCCGCCCCCCGGCGGTGAAGGGCCCGTTCATCGACCGGCGCGGCGCGCGCAGCGACACCGCCCGGATCATGCAGGACTACGACGTCCGCGCGCCCGGCCCCGACACGCTGGCCGTGGCGCTGTCCGGCGGCAACCAGCAGAAGCTCATCGTCGGCCGCGAGATGAGCGCCCGGCCGCGGCTGCTGCTGGCCGCCCACCCGACCCGCGGCGTCGACGTCGGCGCGCAGGGTGCGATCTGGCGCCTGCTCGAGGAGGCGCGTGCGGAGGGGATGGGGATCCTGCTGATCTCGGCCGACCTCGACGAGCTCATCGGCCTGTCGGACACGCTGCACGTGATGCTGCGCGGGCGGCTGGTCGCCACCCTGGACCCGCGGTCGGTGACCCCTGAGGAGCTCGGCGGGTACATGACCGGGGCCCGGACGACGGCGGGTGCGGCGTGAACGTCCTCCGGAGGATCGGGCTGGCGCTGTTCGCCCCCGTCCTGGCCATCGTCGTCGCGGTCGTCATCTCCTCGGCCGTCATGGCCGCGCTGCAGGTCAACCCGTTCCGGGTGTTCGAGGTGATGTTCGACTTCGGCGAGACGCCCGCCCAGCAGACCACCGCGATCGTGGTGATCCTCAACCGCGCGGTGCCGCTGTTCCTCGCCGGCCTCGCCGTCTCCATCGCCTTCCGCATGGGGCTGTTCAACATCGGCGTCGAGGGCCAGTACCGGCTGGCCACCGTGCTCGCCGCCGGGGTGGGGGCTGCGGTCGCGCTGCCCGGGCCGCTGCACGTGCTGCTCATCGTGCTCGTGGCGATGGCCGTGGCCGCGCTCTGGGCCGGGCTCGTCGCGGTGCTCAAGGTGACCCGCGGCGTCAGCGAGGTCATCAGCTCGATCATGCTCAACGTCATCGCGCTGGGCATCGCGTCCTACCTGCTCACCGGCCCGCTGCGGGGGAGCCCCGAGGGCGCCTCGATCATCTCCACCGCCGAGATCCCCGAGTCGGGGTGGATGCCCAGCCTCAACGGCGTCTTCGGCGCCCTGGGCCTGGCCACCCCGCCGCGGCAGCTCTACGGCTTCCTGCTGGTGGCGGTCGTCGTCGGCGTGGTGATCGCGGTGCTGCTCAACCGCACCCGCTTCGGGTTCGACCTGCGGGCGGCCGGCCTGTCGCCGTCGGCGGCCAGCGCCAGCGGCGTCGACTCCCGGGGCATGGTCGTGAAGACCATGCTGCTGTCGGGCGCGGTGGCCGGGCTCATCGGCATGCCCGACCTGCTCGGCTCCACCCACGCCTACACCACCGACTTCACCTCCGGGCTGGGCTTCCTCGGCATCGCCGTGGCGCTGCTCGGCCGCAACAAGCCGGTCGGGATCGCGCTCGGTGCGCTGCTGTTCGCCTTCCTCGACCGGTCCCTGGTCCCGCTGCAGATCCAGGACTTCCCGGCGTCGGTGGTCACGATCATCCAGGGCACGATCGTGCTCGCCGTGGTGATCGCCAACGAGATCGCCCGGCGGGTGGCCCTCCGCGCCGCCGAGCGCGGGTCGGCCGTCCCCGCGATCGTCGCCGGCGACGGGAGCACCGGCCCGGGCCAGAGCGCCTCGGGTGCGGCCTCCACCGGCGGCGCCGCCGACGGCGGGGAGGGCACCGGCGCCGGCGTCAGCCGGACGGCCGGAGCCGGGCAGCGTTCCGACGAGCGGCAGGAGACCGGGGCATGAACGCACCCCACGAGAGCGCTCCGCCGGCGCTCCGCGCTTCCGCGGGGACCCCGGCATGAGCACCGTCGCGACCCCCTCCGGGACCCGGCCCAGCCGCGGCCGGCTGACCGACCTGTTCACCGGCGGCGGGCGGTCCCGCCGCGTGCTGTGGCTGCTGCTCGGCGTCGTGCTGCTGGTCTCGATCGTGCGCGTCATCAGCGGCGAGCAGCAGCTGACCAGCTCCTCGACGATGGCCGCGGCGCTGTTGCTGGCCGTGCCGATCGGGCTGGCGGCGCTCGGCGGCCTGTTCTCCGAGCGCGCCGGCGTGGTCAACATCGGCCTCGACGGGATGATGACCCTGGGCACCTGGGGTGCCGGGTTCGCCGGCTACCAGTGGGGCTGGGGCGCCGCCGTCGTCGGCGGGCTGCTCTTCGGCGCCCTCGGCGGGCTGCTGCACGCGGTGGCCACGGTGACCTTCGGCGTCGACCACGTCGTCTCCGGCGTGGCGATCAACATCCTCGCCGCCGGGTTCGTGCGATTCCTCTCCGAGGCGCTCTACAGCGACAACCCGGCCGGCGGTGGCGTCACCCAGTCGCCCCCGGTCGACGGCACACCGCCGACGTTCTCGGTCCCGGTGCTCTCCTCCGGCCCGGACCTGCTCGGGTCGCTGGAGCGGCAGGGCTGGTTCCTGGTCAGCGACGTCGCCGGCATCCTGCGCGGGCTGACCAGCGGCATCGGCCTGCTCACGCTCATCGCGGTGCTGCTGGTCCCGGCGAGCTACCTGCTGCTGTGGCGCACCGCCTTCGGGCTGCGGCTGCGCTCCTGCGGCGAGAACCCGGCCGCCGCCGACTCCCTCGGCGTCCCGGTCTACCGGCTCAAGTACGTCGCGGTGGTCATCTCCGGCGCGCTGGCCGGCCTGGGCGGGGTGTTCCTCGTCTTCATCGCCGGCATCTACCGGGAGGGCCAGGTCAACGGGCGCGGGTTCATCGGCCTCGCGGCGCTGATCTTCGGCAACTGGCGGCCCGGCGGGCTGGCCGCGGGCGCCGGGCTGTTCGGGTTCACCGACGCGCTCCAGCTGCGCAGCCGGGCGGCCGTCGTCGCGCTGTTCCTGCTGGTCGCGATCCTGCTCGCGGTGCTCGCCCTGGTGCAGGCGCGGCGCGGGAACCTGCTCACGGCGGGCATCGCGGCCGTCGTCGCCGTGGCCGCGCTGGTCGCCTTCCTCACGGTCGAGGAGCTGCCGCCGGGCCTGGTCTCGTTCACGCCGCACCTGACCACGCTGCTGGTCCTGTCGCTGGCGTCCCAACGGCTGCGGATGCCCAAGGCCGACGGACTGGTCTACCGGAGAGGGGAGCACTAGATGGGGGAGAGGACGGTGGGGGTGGACGGCTCGGTCGACTGGGACGCGCTGCGCGGCGCGGCCCGGGAGGCCATGACGCACGCCTACGCGCCCTACTCGCGGTTCCCCGTGGGCGTGGCCGGGCTGGTCGACGACGGCCGGATGGTCACCGGCTGCAACGTCGAGAACGCCAGCTACGGGCTGGGCCTGTGCGCCGAGTGCGGCATGGTCAGCGACCTCGCCCGCACCGGCGGCGGCCGGCTGGTCGCGGTGGCCTGCGTCGGCGGGGACGGGCAGCCGCTGATGCCCTGCGGGCGCTGCCGGCAGCTGCTGTGGGAGCACGGGGGAGCCGACATGCTCATCGAGACCGTGTCGCTGGGCATCGTGCCCATGAGCGAGGTGCTGCCCGACGCCTTCGGCCCCGAGGACCTGGTCGCCGCGGCCGAGCGGGGACAGGGCTGATGGCGGTCTTCGACGCGATCGACGTACTGCGGGTCAAGCGCGACGGCGACCGGCTCACGCCCGAGCAGATCCGCTGGGTGATCGGCGCCTACACCGACGGGACGATCCCCGACGAGCAGATGAGCGCGCTGCTCATGGCGGTGTTCTTCCGCGGCATGGACGGCGACGAGCTCGCCGTCTGGACGCAGGCGATGATCGACTCCGGCGAGCGCAAGGACCTGTCCTCCCTGGGCCGGCCCACCGCCGACAAGCACTCCACCGGCGGGGTCGGCGACAAGATCACCCTGCCGCTGGCGCCGCTGGTCGCCGCGTGCGGCGTGGCGGTGCCGCAGCTGTCCGGCCGCGGGCTGGGGCACACCGGCGGCACGCTGGACAAGCTCGAGTCGATCCCCGGCTGGCGCGCCGACGTGCACGAGGAGGCCTACCTCCGCCAGCTGGCCGAGGTGGGCGCGGTCATCTGCGCGGCCGGGCACGACCTCGCGCCGGCCGACAAGAAGCTCTACGCGCTGCGCGACGTCACCGCGACGGTCGAGTCCATCCCGCTGATCGCCAGCTCGATCATGAGCAAGAAGATCGCCGAGGGCGCCGACGCGCTGGTGCTCGACGTCAAGACCGGGTCGGGCGCGTTCATGAAGGACCCGGAGTCCTCCCGCGAGCTGGCCCGCACGATGGTCGGGCTGGGGGAGGCGGCGGGGGTCACCACGGTGGCCCTGGTGACGGCGATGGACCGGCCGCTGGGCCGCACCGCCGGCAACGCCGTCGAGGTGGCCGAGTCGGTGGAGGTGCTCGCCGGCGGCGGGCCGGCCGACGTCGTCGAGCTGACCCTCGCGCTGGCCCGGGAGATGCTCACCGGCGCCGGGCGCCCCGACGTCGACCCCGCCGACGCGCTGCGCGACGGCCGGGCGATGGACGTGTGGCGGCGGATGGTCACCGCGCAGGGCGGCGACCCCGACGCCCCGCTGCCGCAGCCGCTCGAGAAGCACGTGGTGACCGCCCCGGCCACGGGCACGCTGACCCGGCTCGACGCCTACGCCCTCGGCGTCGCCGCCTGGCGGCTGGGTGCCGGCCGCGCACGCAAGGAGGACCCGGTGTCGGCCGCGGCCGGCGTCACCTGGACGGCGGCGGTGGGGGAGCAGGTGACCGCGGGCCAGCCGCTGCTGGAGCTGCACACCGACGACCCCGCCCGCATCCCGCGGGCGCTGGCGGCGCTCGAGGGCGCCGTCGGCGTCGACACCGACGACGAGCCGCTCCCGCTGCTGCTCGACCGCATCTCGGCGTAGCGGCCCCTGTGTGCACTTCCGCGGAAGTGCACACAGGGGCGGTCGGCGCCGTCTCGCCACGGAGGAGGAGACTGGACCCCCGTGACGAGCACGTCCGCGCACGTCGTGGCCGACGACCGGCCGCACCCCGGTGACCCGCTCGACCCGGACGCCGCGATCTCCGTCCGCGGGCTGGTGAAGCGCTACGGCGACCGGGCCGCCGTCGACGGGCTGGACCTCGACATCCGGCGCGGGGAGATCTTCGCGCTGCTGGGTCCCAACGGCGCCGGCAAGACCACGACCGTCGAGATCCTCGAGGGCCACCGCTCGCGCGACGCCGGTGACGTGCGGGTGCTCGGCGTCGACCCGGCGCGCGGCGGTCGGCGGTGGCGGGCCGACCTCGGCATCGTGCTGCAGTCCGGCGGCGGGGACAGCCAGCTGTCGGTGCGCGAGCAGCTGCAGGCCCGCGCGTCCTACTACGCCGACCCGCGCGACCCCGCCGAGGTGCTCGAGCTCGTGGGGCTCACCGCGCAGGCCGACGCCCGCGGCCGCGCCCTCTCCGGCGGTCAGCGGCGCCGCTTCGACGTCGCGCTGGGCATCGTCGGCCGCCCGCGGCTGCTCTTCCTCGACGAGCCGACCACCGGCTTCGACCCGGAGGCGCGGCGGCAGTTCTGGGCGATGGTGCGCTCGCTGCGCGACCTGGGCACCACGATGCTGCTCACCACCCACTACCTCGACGAGGCCGAGACGCTCGCCGACCGGGTCGGGGTGCTCGCCCACGGCCGGCTGGCGGAGGTCGCCGTCCCCGCCGCCCTGGGCGGCCGCGGCACCGCGCCGGCCGTGGTCAGCTGGACCGAGGACGGCGTCCGGCGCACCGCCGAGACCACCACGCCCACCGCCTTCGTGCAGGACCTCGCCGCCCGCTTCCCCGGCGAGGTGCCCGACCTCGCGGTCGGCCGGCCGACCCTGGAGGACGTGTACCTGAAGATGATCGGGGACCGCGCATGACGACGGCCGCGCCGGAGCGCCCCGCGCTGCCCTCGCCGGGCCGGGTGTACCGCACCCGCGCCGGGGTGGAGCTCAAGGAGTTCTTCCGGCAGCGGGAGTCGGTGGTCTTCACCCTCGTCTTCCCCGTCGTGCTGCTGCTCGCCCTCGGCGCGGTGCTCGACTACGACCTCGGCTCGGGCGTGGACTTCCCGCAGTACTTCATGGCCGGGGTGATCACCGCCGGGGTGGTGGGCTCGAGCCTGCAGAACATGGCGATCCACATCGCCGGGGAGCGCTCCGACGGGACGCTGAAGAGCCTCGCCGGCACGCCGATGCCCAAGAGCGCCTACTTCTTGGGCAAGGTCGTGCAGGTCCTCGCGGTCACCGCGGCGACGGTCGCCCTGCTGCTGCTGGTGGGCGTCGCCGTGTACGGCATCGACCTGCCCTCGGGCGTGGACTGGCTCACCTTCGCGTGGGTGACGGTGCTGGGCGCGGCCGCCTGCACGCTGCTGGGCATCGCCGTCTCCTCACTGGCCCGCAACGGCCGGTCGGCGTCGGCCACGGTCACCCCGATCGCGCTCGTCCTGGAGTTCGTGTCCGGGGTGTTCCTGCCCTTCGAGCAGGTGCCCGGCTGGCTGCAGGACCTCGCGTCGGTGTTCCCGGTCAAGTGGCTGGCCCAGGGGCTGCGCTCGGTGTTCCTGCCCGACGCCCTCGCCGCCTCCGAGCCCGCAGGGTCCTGGGAGCTCGGCCGCGTGGCGCTGGTCCTCGCCGCCTGGTGCGTGGCCGGGCTGGTGCTGTGCGTCCTGACCTTCCGCTGGCAGGACCGCGGCACGAGATAGCGTCTGCCGGTGCCCGCACCGCTCGACGTCGACGCCGTCCGCCGCGCCCCCAAGGTCCTCCTCCACGACCACCTCGACGGCGGGCTGCGGCCGCAGACGGTGCTCGAGCTCGCCGAGGAGAGCGGCTACCGCGACCTGCCCGCGGGCGACGCCGAGGCACTGGGCACCTGGTTCCGCCAGGCCGCCGACTCCGGCTCGCTGGTCCGCTACCTGGAGACCTTCGCGCACACCGTCGGTGTGATGCAGCGGCCCGAGGCGGTGCGCCGGGTGGCCCGCGAGTGCGCCCTCGACCTCGCCGCCGACGGCGTCGTGCACGCCGAGGTCCGCATGGCGCCGGAGCTGCTCACCGCGGGCGGCACCCCGATCGAGGAGGCGGTCGAGGCGATCCTCGACGGCTTCGCCCAGGGCAGCGCCGAGGCCGCCGCGGCCGGCACCCCGATCTCGGTCGGCGCGCTGCTGTGCGCCATGCGGCAGGCCGACCGGTGGGAGGAGGTCGCCGGCCTGGTGGTCCGGTACCGCGACGCCGGCGTCGTCGGCTTCGACCTGGCCGGCCCGGAGATCGGCTTCCCGCCCGACCGGATCCCGGCGGCCATCGCGCTGCTGGACCGCGCCGGGGCGCACCGCACCGTCCACGCCGGGGAGGCGGCCGGGATCGACAGCATCCGCGCCGCGCTCGACGGCGCCCACGCCGAGCGCCTGGGCCACGGTGTCCGCATCGCCGACGAGGTGCCGGGGGAGGGGCCGCTGGGTCCGCTGGCGCGGCGGGTGCTCGACGAGCAGGTGCCGTTGGAGGTGGCGCCGTCGTCGAACGTGCAGACCGGCGCCTACCCGTCGATCGCCGCGCACCCGGTCGGCCGGCTGCACCGGCTCGGGTTCGCCGTCACGGTCAACACCGACAACCGGCTGATGAGCGGGGTGTCGGTCACCGGCGAGCTGGCCGACGTCGCCGCCGCGCACGGCTGGGGCTGGGACGACGTGCAGACCGTCACCGAGCGCGCCCTGGCCGCGGCCTTCCTCGACGACGCCGAGCGCGCCCGGCTGCTCGACGACGTCGTCCGTCCGGGGTTCGCCGCGCTGCGCGGGTGAGCACGGCCACCACCGGCTCGCGGAACGGCCGGGGGACCTGCGCTGTTACCGTGGGTGTGCCGGCACTCGCCGGACATCCTCCCGGACGGTCCGTCCGGGCATGAGCGCATCCGTGCAGATCCGCCGCGTCGACGACGCCCGCGATCGCCAGTGAGGACGCCGACGCCGGCGCCCGCGCACGCCACGGGACGCGCCCGAGCAGTATCGGAGTCCCACACCCGCATGTCCTCGTTCGACCTCGTCGACGCCGTCGACACCCAGAACGACTCCCCGAACCACCCCCAGAACACCTCCGAGCCGGCCGCCCCGGCCTCCGCTCCGCAGGGCCCCGGCTTCGCGGAGCTCGGCCTGCCCCAGCAGCTGGTGACGGCGCTGGAGCGGCGCGGCATCCACGCGCCGTTCGCCATCCAGGCCACCGTCCTGCCCGACGCCCTCGCCGGCCGCGACGTGCTCGGCAAGGCCGCCACCGGGTCGGGCAAGACCCTCGCCTTCGGCCTGCCGCTGCTCGCCCGCCTGGGCATCACCGCCCGCCGCGGCCCGCGCGCGCCGCGGGCGCTGGTCCTGGTGCCCACCCGCGAGCTCGCCCAGCAGGTCTCCGACGCGCTGGCGCCGCTCGGCCAGGCGGTCGGCGTCCAGTTCGCCACCGTCTACGGCGGCGCCTCGATGGGCCGTCAGATCTCGCAGCTGCGCCGCGGCGTCGACGTCGTCGTCGCCACCCCCGGCCGGCTGCAGGACCTCATCGCCCAGGGCGAGGCCACCCTCGCCGACGTCGAGGTCAGCGTCATCGACGAGGCCGACTTCATGTCCGACCTCGGCTTCCTGCCGGTCGTGCAGGAGCTGCTCGACCAGACCCGCCCCGACGCCCAGCGGCTGCTGTTCTCGGCGACCCTGGACGGCGAGGTCGACGCGCTGGTCCGCCGCTACCTGACCGACCCGGCGCGGCACGAGGTCAAGCGCCCCGGCGACGACGCCCCGCCCGCCGAGCACCTGGCCTACAGCGTCGCCTTCCGCGACAAGGTGCCGGTGACCCAGGAGCTGGCCGCGCGACCCGGCCGCACGATCGTCTTCGCCCGCACGCAGCTCGGCGTCGACCGGCTCACCGAGAACCTGCGGGCCGCAGGCGTCAAGGCCGAGGCCATCCACGGCGGCCTGCCGCAGTCGGCCCGTCGCCGGGCGCTGGAGGAGTTCACCGACGCCCGCAGCCCCGTCCTGGTGGCCACCGACGTCGCCGCCCGCGGCATCCACGTCGACGACGTCTCGCTGGTGCTGCACTACGACCCGCCGGCCGACCACAAGACCTACCTGCACCGCTCGGGCCGCACCGCCCGCGCCGGTGCCGCCGGTGTGGTGGTGTCCCTGCTGCTGCCCGACCAGGTGGGCCAGGCCAAGCGGCGGTTCCGCCAGGCGAAGGTCGACCCGCAGGTCAGCCGCGTCCGGCCGGGCGACGCCCCGATCGCCGAGCTCGTCGCCAGCGGCGTGCCGGTCGAGCCGGTGGAGCGGCCCGCCCGCGAGTCGCGGCGCCCGCACGGCGGCCCCGGTGGCCGACGTCCGCGCCGGGACGGCGACCGCCCGCGCCGGCCCTACGGCGAGGGGAGCCGGCGCGAGGGCGACCGCGGCCGGCGCGAGGGTGACCGCCCGCGCCGTCCCGCCGGTGACCGCGACCGTTTCCGCGGCCCCGGCGAGCGCGGCGGCCGCGCCGACCGTCCGGCCCCCGCGCGCGACTGAGCAAGGACCTCCTGGCCCCCCACCCCTCGCTCCGCTCGGGCCGGGACCCTGCCAGGAGGCCGTTCCAGTAGCTCACCAGCGGCCGGTCCCGGTTCCCGGGGCCGGCCGCTGGGCTGTGCTGCGCACGGTCGTGCTCTGCACACGGGTGTGTGCAGAGCACGACCGTGCCCAGCGGAGGTGGGTCCTGCGGACGCTCGTGCTCTGCCCCCACGAGCGGGGCAGGGCACGACCGAGCGGCGGAGGCGGTGGCTCCCCGGCGGTGCGCCGAGCCTGGCACGGGCTCGGCGCGCGACCGTCAGTCCCGGAACACCAGGGCGCCGCTGACCTGCGCGACGACCTCGTCCCACGCGGCCCGCAGCGGGCCGGCGTCCTCCGCGCGCAGCGGCGTGCCCGGCTCCCGCTCGCCGATCGCGACGGCGCGGCCCAGCGGCGCGGACGGCGCGAGCAGCTCCTCGACCCGGGACAGGCCGGCGTACTCGGCGACGTCGCGGACGCCCTCCACCGGCTGGGCGAGGACGCCGTGGTCGACCAGTCCCGCCGCGCCGCCGGAGACCTCGGCGAGGAGCTCCCCGAGCTCGGTGAGGTCGTAGCGGTCCTGCTCGGCCGGCAGGGGCAGGGTGTCGGTGTCGGCGACCTCGGGCCACGACGCGATCTCGGTGAGGTCGTGCTCCTCGTCGCCGGCGAGGAACCGGGCGAGGTCGGCGGGTGTGTCGAACAGCCACACCTCGCCGTCGCGGCCGAGGAAGCGGGCGACGTCCTCGACGTAGCAGCGCAGTGTCACCCCGGCGCCGTCGGGGACCACCAGCTCCACCGGGAGGATCCCGACGGCCTCCCAGAACTCCGCCGCGGCGGCCACCGCCGCCGGCGTCGCGGTGATCCGGCTCCCGCCGCGGATGGTGCTCACCCCCGCGGTCGCCGCCTCCGCCGGCGCGGCCGCCGTGGACCCGGCGGCGGGCCGGTCGCCCGAGCCGTCGGAGCCCGGCGCCACGGTCTCCTGCGAGCCGACCGTGCCGACCGCGGTGGCCCCCGCCGGCGCGCCGTCCCTGGTGTCGTCCGCGGTGTCGTCCTCGTCGTCGAGGTCCTCGTCGTCGGCGACCGAGGGGTAGGCGTCGAGCGTGGTGGTGCCGGCGCCGGTCCAGTCCAGGTGACCCGACAGCTCCTCGAGGACGTCCTCCCACAGGTCGTCGAGCGCCCCGCCGACGCCGCCCCAGGCGTCCTCGCCCGAGCGGCCGACGAACGCCTCGACGCCCAGGCCCAGCGAGCCGATCTCCGGGCGGGCGACCAGCTCGGCCAGCGCGGGGAACTCGGTCTCGTCGTCGTCGAGGTCGGCGGCGTCGGTGTCCGCGTCGTCGGTGTCGGTGTCGGGCTCGACGACCCGCGAGCCCACCGTCGGGGCGTCGTCGACGCCGCCGGTGTCGAGGCACTCGGCCAGGCGGGAGACGATGTCGACCGTGGCGGCCAGCTCCTCGACCGCCCACCGGTCGGGGTTCTCGGCGGCGATGTCGTAGACGCCGTCGAGGTCGTAGCGGTGGTCGTCGTCGGGCGTGAGGTCCGCCGCGCCCAGCCCCGCCACCACCGGCCAGACCGGGTGGTCGGCGAGGTCGTGGTCGGTGGCCGTGCGGCAGAACGCGGCGAGCGCGGCCGGGGTGGGGAACAGGTGCACCGTGGCGGTGTCCCCCTCGGAGGTGCCGAGGAAGGCCTGCCACTCCTCGCCGTCCTCCTCCCACGGCGGCGCCCACAGGGTGTAGCCGGTGCGGTCGTCGAGGATGAGCGCGATGGGGACGATGCTGGGCCTGGCCACGGAGCCCATCCTGCCCGGCGCGGGCCGGCACCGCGTCCGTGGGTCAGACGCCCTTCGGGTGCCACACCGTCTTGGTCTCGAGGAACCGCGTCATCCGCGACGTACCCGGGTCGGCGGTCCAGTCCGGCTCCTCGGCCGGCGGGCGCAGCACCCGTTTGATGCTGCCGGCGGCCAGCCGCTCGAGCTCCAGCGCCCGGTCGGCCGGCGCGCCGGTGAGGTCGACGGCGTCGACGTCGTCGTGCTCGGCCAGCCACGGGCCGATCTCGCCGGCGTCGCCGGTGAGCAGGTTGACCACGCCCCCGGGGACGTCGCTGGTGGCCAGCACCTCGCCGAGCGTCACCGCCGGCAGCGGGCGCCGGTGGGACGTCACGACGACGGCGGTGTTGCCGCCGGCGAGGACCGGCGCCAGCACGCTCACCAGGCCCAGCAGGGAGGACCGCTGCGGGGCCAGCACCGCGACGACGCCGGTGGGCTCGGGCAGCGAGAAGTCGAAGAACGGCCCGGCGACCGGGTTGGCGCTGCCGAGGACCGCGGCGAGCTTGTCGGTCCACCCGGCGTACCAGACCCAGCGGTCGATGGCGGCGTCGACGACGGCCCGCGCCCGCCCGGAGGACAGCCCCTCCCCGGCGGCGACCTCCTCGCAGAACTGCGCGTGCCGGCCCTCCATCACCTCGGCCACCCGGTAGAGCACCTGGCCGCGGTTGTAGGCGGTGGCCCGCGACCACCTCCCGAACGCGGCCCGCGCGGCGACGACGGCGTCGCGGGCGTCCTTGCGGGAGGCCCACGCGGCGTTGGCGAGGAACGCCCCCCGGGCGTCGGCGACCTCGTAGGTGCGGCCGGACTCCGAGCGGGGGAAGGCCCCGTTCACGTACAGCTTGTAGGTCTTGCGGACCGCCAGACGGTCGCTCACCGGGCGCTCTCCTTCAGGTACGCGGCCAGCCCGTGGCGGCCGCCCTCGCGGCCGTAGCCGGACTGCTTGTAGCCGCCGAAGGGCGACGTCGGGTCGAACTGGTTGAACGTGTTCGCCCACACCACGCCGGCGCGCAGCCGGTCGGCGATCGCGAGGATCCGCGAGCCCTTCTCCGTCCAGATGCCGGCCGACAGCCCGTAGGTGGTGTTGTTGGCCTTGGCCACCGCCTCGTCCGGGGTGCGGAAGGTGAGCACCGACAGGACGGGGCCGAACACCTCGTCGCGGGCGATCCGGTGGGCGGGGGAGACGTCGGTGAACACCGTCGGCGGGAACCAGAAGCCGCGGTCGGGCAGCTCGCAGGCCGGCTGCCAGCGGTGCGCGCCCTCGGCCTCGCCGATCTCGGACAGCTCCCGGATGCGGGCGAGCTGCTCGGCGGAGTTGATCGCCCCGATGTCGGTGTTCTTGTCCAGCGGGTCGCCCACCCGCAGCGTGCCGATCCGCCGCTGCAGCGAGGCGATGACCTCGTCGTGGACGGACTCCTGCACCAGCAGCCGGGAGCCGGCGCAGCAGACGTGACCCTGGTTGAAGAAGATGCCGCGCACGATGCCCTCGACGGCCTGGTCGATCGGGGCGTCGTCGAAGACGATGTTGGCCGCCTTGCCGCCGAGCTCGAGGGTCAGCGCCTTGCGGGTGCCGGCCACGGCGCGGGCGATCGAGCGGCCCACCTCGGTGGAGCCGGTGAAGGCGACCTTGTCGACGTCGTCGTGCTCGACGACGGCCCGGCCGGTCTCGCCGGCGCCGGTGACGACGTTGACCACGCCGGGCGGCAGGTCGGCCTGCCGGCACACCTCGGCGAACAGCAGCGCGCTCAGCGGGGTGGTCTCGGCCGGCTTGAGGACGACGGTGTTGCCGGTGGCCAGCGCGGGGGCGACCTTCCACGCCAGCATCAGCAGCGGGAAGTTCCACGGGATGACCTGGCCGGCCACGCCGTGCGGGCGCGGGTCGGGACCCAGCCCCGCGTAGGAGAGCTTGTCGGCCCAGCCCGCGTGGTAGAAGAAGTGCGCCGCGGCCAGGGGGACGTCGACGTCGCGGGACTCCCGGATCGGCTTGCCGTTGTCCAGCGACTCCAGCACGGCGAACTCGCGTGCCCGCTCCTGCAGGATGCGGGCGATCCGGAACAGGTACTTGCCGCGGTCGGCCGGGCGCATCGGCCCCCACACGCGGGTGTGGGCGCGGCGGGCGGCCTTCACGGCCCGGTCGACGTCGGCCTCGGTGCCCACCGCGATCTCGCTGAGCACCTCCTCGGTGGCCGGGTTGACCGTCTTCATCGGCTCGCCGGAGCCGTCGACGAACTCGCCGTCGACGAACAGGCCGTAGGACGGCGCGATGTCGACGATCGACCGGGACTCGGGAGCGGGGGCGTACTCGAAGAGGCTGGTCATCAGTCCACCGATACGTGGTCGGGGCCGGAGTAGTGGCCGGTGCGCAGCTTCTGCCGCTGCTGGAGCAGGTCGTTGAGGAGGCTGGAGGCGCCGAGGCGGAACCAGTCGGGGGACAGCCAGTCGGCGCCGACGGTCTCGTTGACCAGCACCAGGTGCTTGACGGCGTCCTTGGTGGTGCGGATCCCGCCGGCGGGCTTGACGCCGACCTGGGTGCCGGTGGCGGCGCGGAAGTCGCGGACCGCCTCGAGCATCACCAGGCAGACCGGCAGCGTGGCCGCGGGGGAGATCTTGCCGGTGGAGGTCTTGATGAAGTCCGCCCCGGCGAGCATCGCCAGCCACGAGGCGCGGCGGGCGTTGTCGTAGGTGACCAGCTCGCCGGTCTCGAGGATGACCTTCAGGTGGGCGTCCCCGCAGGCCTCCTTCACCGCGACGATCTCCTCGAAGACCTCGAGGTAGCGGCCGGACAGGAACGCGCCCCGGTCGATGACCATGTCGATCTCGTCGGCACCGTTGCCCACGGCGTCGCGGACGTCGGCGAGCTTGACCGCCCGGCTGGCCCGGCCGCTGGGGAAGGCGGTGGCGACGGCGGCGACGTGGATGCCGGTGCCGGCCAGGGCCTCCCGCGCGACGCCGGCGAGGTCGCCGTAGACGCAGACGGCGGCGACCGCCGGGCAGGAGGGGTCGTCGGGGTCGGGACGGCGGGCCTTGGCGGCCAGCGAGCGGACCCTGCCGGGGGTGTCGGCGCCCTCGAGCGTGGTCAGGTCGACCATCGCGATCGCGGTGTCGATCGCCCACGCCTTGGCGGTGGTCTTGATCGAGCGCGTGCCGAGCGTGGCGGCGCGCTGCTCGGCCCCCACCTGGTCGACACCGGGCAGGCCGTGCAGGAAGGCGCGGAGGGCGGCGTCCGAGCGGGTCACGTCGTCGAACGGCGCCGCGGGCCCCGGGCCGGGCCGGGTCCCGGCCGCCAGCGTCCCGGGGTCGAGCACGTGGGTCATGCCGCCATTCTCCCTGTCCCGCCGGCCGGCCCGGGAGCGCGGTCGCCCCGAGGGGGTGGCCGCTTCCCGGCCGGGGCGCGGGAGCCGACCGATACGGTGGCGCCCGTGCAGCTGACCGTCGTCGACCACCCGCTCGCCCGCGCCCGACTGTCGCGGATGCGCGACGAGCGGACCGACAACGCCGCCTTCCGTGCGGCGCTGCGCGAGCTGACGCAGATGCTGGTCTACGAGGCCACCCGCGACCTGCAGCTGGCCGAGGAGGAGATCACCACCCCCGTCACCACCACGACGGGCTACCGGCTGGCCGCGCCGCCGCTGATCGTGCCGGTGCTGCGGGCGGGCCTGGGCATGGCCGACACCGCGCACGGGATGCTGCCGGAGTCGCAGATGGGCTTCGTCGGCCTGGCGCGCAACGAGGTGACCTTCCGGCCCGAGGCCTACATGGCCTCGCTGCCGGAGTCGCTGGTCGGCCGGCACGTGTTCGTCCTCGACCCGATGCTGGCCACCGGCGGGTCGCTGGTCGCCTGCTGCACGCTGCTCACCGACCGCGGCGCCACGGAGATCACGGTGCTGTGCGCGCTGGCCGCCCCTGCCGGGCTGCAGCGGCTGGAGGACAGCGGGCTGCCGCTGCGGGTGTACACCGCCAGCGTCGACGAGGGGCTCAACGACAAGGCCTACATCGTCCCCGGCCTCGGCGACGCCGGCGACCGCCAGTTCGGCGCCGTCTGACCGTGCGTTTCGGGGTCCTGGGCACCGGTCACTGGGCCCGCACCGTGCACGCCGCGGCGATCGCCGCCCACCCGACCGCCGAGCTCGTCGGCGTCTGGGGGCGCGACGCGGGGAAGGCCGCCGCGGTCGGCGCGGAGTTCGACGTCCCGGGCACCGACGACCTCGCCGCGCTGCTGGCGCGGGTCGACGCGGTCGCCGTCGCCGTGCCGCCGGACGTGCAGGTGTCCCTCGCCGAGCAGGCCGCGGCCGCCGGTCGGCACCTGCTGCTGGAGAAGCCGATCGGCCTGTCGACCGCCGACGCCGACCGGGTGGTGACCGCGGTGGCGGCCGCCGGGGTGGCCTCGGTGGTGTTCTTCACCTTCCGCTTCCAGGCCGCGACGACGACGTGGCTGGCGCAGGCCGCCCGCACCCGGCTGGCCGGCGGCGCGGCGTCGTGGCTGTCGGCGCTGGCCGGGAGCCCGTTCGACTCCGCCTGGCGCCGGCAGCACGGGGCGCTGTGGGACATCGGGCCGCACGCGCTGTCGCTGCTGGTGCCGGCGCTGGGGCCGGTCGTGTCGGTGCAGGCCGGGGCGGGCGCCGGGGACACCGTGCACCTGGTCCTGCAGCACGCCACCCCCGGCGTGGCCTCGACGGTCACCCTGTCGCACACCGTGGCGCCGCTGGCGACGGGCATCGAGTTCTCGGTGCACGGCGACGCCGGCCGGCTGGTGCTGCTGCCCGACACCGAGAGCGCGGTGGAGTCGCTGTCGGCGGCGGTCGACGAGCTGACTGCGGCGGCCCTCACCGGCGGCACCCACCCGTGCGACGTCGGGTTCGGCCGTGAGGTGGTCCGCGTCCTCGAGACGGCCTCGCGCGCCCTGGCCTCCGGCTGCCGGGAGTCCGTGCCGGCCTGACGTCGCAGGTCGGCCTGCAGTCGCCCGCAAGGGCGGGGCAAGTGCCGGCCGCCAGAGTCGCTCCCGACGACACCCAGCGCCCCGGGACCGGGGCCGGACAGGGAGCAACGGACATGAGCGAGTACTCGTACCCCGGCCGCGGCGGCACCCGGACGCCGGATGCCGGCAGCTGGTACGTCCGCCGCGGGCGGATCGACCGGCGCACCTACTGGCTGCACTACGCGCTGCCGCTGTGGGCCGCGAGCGTCGCGGCCGTCTGGGCCGACATCGCCCTCGGGACCGCCTGGTACAGCGGGTCCTACGGCTACGACGGCTACTACTCCTACAGCGCCGAGGCCAGCTTCTCCGGCGGCCCGATCACGCTGCTGGTCTCGCTGCTGCTCTTCGCGCCCTCGATCAGCGCGGCGGTGACCCGGCTGCACGACACCGGGCGCTCGGGGTGGTTCCTGCTCTGGGGTCTGGTGCCCATCGCCGGCCCGATCGTGCTGTTCGTCGTCGTGGGCTGCCTCGCCGGCGACCCCGGCCGCAACCAGTACGACGGCGCCGTCCGGCCGGCCCGGCGGGAGCCGCAGCTCGCGACCTGGTGAACCCGGTTGACCCGGGCGCCGCGTCGAGAGCGCAGTCGTGGTCGCAGACCCGCGCGGACACGCCGCGGTGAGCGACCACGACCGCACACTCGGCGGGGCTCAGCAGCCGAGGGCGGCGGCCAGCTCCTCCAGCGAGCCGACCGACAGGTCGGCGTGCGGGTCGGTGGCCGGCGGCACGGGGTCCCCGCCGAACTCGGCGGGCCGGTGCACGTAGGCCGTCGCCAGCCCCCGGGCCCGCGCGGCGGCGAGGTCGTCGGTGTGCGCGGCGACCAGGCACACCCGCGACGGCGGCAGCGCGAGCAGCCGCGGCGCGGAGTCGTAGACCTGCGGGTCGGGCTTGTAGTGGCCGGCGACCTCGGCACCGAGCACCAGGTCCCACGGCAGCCCGCCCCGCCGCGCCAGGTCGACCAGCAGCCGCACGCCGCCGTTGGACAGCGGCGCGAGGACGAACCGCCGCCGCAGCCGGGTCAGCCCGGGCACCGCGTCGGGCCACGGGTCGAGCCGGTGCCAGGCCAGCACCAGCTCGCCGGCGACGTCGTCGGGCACGGGGCCCGCGCCGACCTCGGCCAGCGCCTCCGGCAGCGACTCGCGGTGCAGCGCGTCGAGGGGGACGAACGGCCGCTCGCCGCCGCGCACCCGCTGCATCGACGGCTCGTACCGCGCCCGCCAGGCGTCGGCGAAGGCGGCCGCGTCGACGCCGGGTCCCAGCAGCCGGGCCGCCTCGCGGGCCACGCCGGCGCGCCAGTCGACGACGGTGCCGAAGACGTCGAAGACCAGCGCGCCGACGTCCACCGCTACAGCCCCAGCGCGTGCGCCATCTCGCCGCGCAGCTGGTCGAGCTCGTCCTCGCCGCGGCCGCGGGCGGCGATCACGCCGGCGTCGTCGTGCACCGGGACGACGGTCTCCAGGTACGCCTTGAGCTTCGGCTCGGTGCCGCTGGGCCGCACGACGACCCGGACGCCGTCGCCGAGCAGCCGGACGGCGTCGACCGGCGGGTCCTCGTGCAGCAGGTCGGCGGCGGTGACCTCGCGCCCGAGCAGCCGCCGCGGCGGGTCGGCCCGCAGCCGGGCCATGGCGTCGCTGATCAGCGAGAGGTCCTCGACCCGCGCCGAGAGCTGGCCGGTGGCGAACAGCCCGTGCTCGATCGCGAGCTCGTCGAGCCGGTCGACGAGCGTGCGCCCGGTGGCCTTGAGCTCGGCGGTGAGCAGCGCGACGGCCAGGGCGGCGGAGATGCCGTCCTTGTCGCGGGCGACGTCGGGGGTGACCGCGTAGCCCAGGGCCTCCTCGTAGCCGAAGACCAGCGGCTCGGCGTCGGTGCCCGCGCGGATGATCCACTTGAACCCGGTCGGGGTCTCGGCGAACCGCACGCCGTGGGCCTGGGTCAGCGCGTGCAGCAGCGAGCCGCTGACCAGCGAGGCCGCGTACGTGCCGCGCACGCCGCGGCGCAGCAGCCAGTCACCGAGCAGCGCGCCGACCTCGTCGCCGGTGAGCTGCCGGCCGTCGCAGACCACCGAGCAGCGGTCGGCGTCGGGGTCCTGGGCGATCGCGACGGTGGCCCCGACGCGGGAGGACAGGTCCTGCAGCAGGTCGACCGCGCCGGGCTCCTCCGGGTTGGGGAAGGCCACCGTCGGGAACCCCGGGTCGGGGGCGTCCTGATCGGGCACGCTCACCAGGGGCGCGAACCCGGCGGCGGCGAACACCGCCCGCGTCGTGGCCGCGCCGACGCCGTGCATCGCGGTGTAGGCCACCGTGACCCCCTGCCGCACGATGGCCGGCACCTGCGCGGGGTCCAGCGCCCGCACCACCGCCGCCACGTAGTCGGCCTCCACGTCGTCGCCGAGGGTGACCCACTCGTCGGACGTCGGCACCTCCCGGGCCGGGCCGACCGCGGCGATGGCGGCCTCGATCTCCCGGTCGGCCGGCGGCACCAGCTGGGCGCCGTCGGCGAGGTAGACCTTGTAGCCGTTGTCCTCCGGCGGGTTGTGGCTGGCGGTGACCATGACGCCGGCCACGCAGCCTCGCGACCGGACCGCCGAGGACAGCACCGGCGTGGGCAGCGGCCGCGGCAGCACCTGCACGGCGAAACCGGCGGCGGCCAGCACCGCGGCGGTGACGCGCGCGAACTCGTCGGAGCGGCGCCGGGCGTCGAAGCCGACGACGACGCCGCCGCGGCCGAAGCCGGCGTCGGTGAGCCACGCGCCGAGCCCGGCGGCGGCCCGGGTGACGACGGCGGCGTTCATGCCGGCCGGCCCGGCGCGCAGCGGGCCGCGCAGGCCGGCGGTGCCGAAGGCCAGCGGCCCGGCGAAGCGGCGCTCGAGCTCGGCGGTGTCGCCGGCCGCGACGAGCGCCTCGATCTCGGCGCGGTCGCCGGGGTGGGGGTCGGCGGCGGCCCAGGCACGGGCCCGGTCGAGCAGCGCGTCGGCGGCGCTCACGACCGCGCCCCGGCGATCTCGGCGTCGAAGCGGGGGAGGGTGAACTCGCCGCCCACCCGCCGGTGCACGGGATCGGCCGGGTCCGGCTCGCCGTGCGCCGCCACCAGCGCCGCGGCGAACCCCTCGGCGTCGTCGGCCGGCTCGTAGCCCAGCGCGCGGGCGGCGGTCAGGTCCCACCAGCCGCGGGTGTTGGCCGACACGCCCCACACGACGCGGAAGCCGGGGGAGGGCGCGCTGAGCGCGGCGTGGACGAGGGAGACGGCGTCGCGCGGGGAGAGCCAGGTGGCCAGCGCCCGCAGGCTCGGGGGCTCGGGGGCCTGGGTGCCGATCCGCAGGCAGACGACATCGAGGCCGTACCGGTCGGCGTAGAGCGCGCCCAGCGCCTCCCCGGCCACCTTCGAGACGCCGTAGTAGGTGTCGGGCCGTGGCGGGGTGGCGTCCTCGCGCAGCGGACCCGACGCCGGCCGCTCGGTGAACCCGGTGGCGTGGTTGCTGCTGGCCAGCACCACCCGGCCCACGCCCGCGCGGCGCGCGGACTCCAGCACGCAGTAGGTGCCCTCGACGTTGGCGTGCGAGACCGCGGCCCAGGTGGACTCGGTGGAGACGCCGGCCAGGTGGACGACGGCGGCGGCCCCCCGCGCGGCGGCGGTCGTGGCGTCGAGGTCGGTGACGTCCGCGACGACGGTCTCCTCGCCCGCCCGCGGCGCGGCCACCTCGGCCGTGTCGAGGCTGCGCACCGCCCAGCCCCGCTCGGGCAACCCCGCGCGCAGCACCGTCCCGATCTGCCCCGCGGCGCCGGTCAGCAGGACCGGACCGGTCACGGCAGCCGCCCGGTCAGCTCCACCAGGTACTCGCCCAGCCGGCTGGCCGCGGCCTTGCCGGCGGCGAGCACCTCCTGGTGGTCGAGCTCCTCCCCGGTGACGCCGGCCGCCGCGTTGGTGACCAGGGACAGGCCCACCACGTCCATGCCCGCGGCGCGGGCGGCGATGGCCTCCAGAGCCGTGGACATGCCGACGAGGTCGGCGCCCAGGGTGCGCAGCATCCGGATCTCCGCCGGCGTCTCGTAGTGCGGGCCGGGCAGCGCCGCGTACACGCCCTCGGTCAGCTGCGGGTCCACGGAGCGGGCCAGCTCGCGCAGGCGCGCGGAGTACAGGTCGGTGAGGTCGACGAAGGTCGCGCCCACCAGCGGCGAGCGGGCGGTGAGGTTGAGGTGGTCGCTGATCAGCACCGCCTGGCCGACGCGGTGGTCGGGGGACAGGCCGCCGGCGGCGTTGGTGAGGACGACGGTGCGCACGCCGGCCGCAGCCGCGGTGCGCACCCCGTGCACGACCGGGTCGACGCCGCGGCCCTCGTAGAGGTGCGTGCGGCCGAGGAAGAGCAGTACCCGGCGGGAGCCGACGCGCACCGAGCGCACCTCGCCGCCGTGACCGACCGCGGTGGGGGCGGCGAACCCGGGCAGCTGGGCCATCTCGACGGACCCGACCGGGGTGCCGAAGGCCTCCGCCGCCGGAGCCCACCCCGATCCCATGACGACGGCGACGTCGTGCAGGCCACCGAGCGCGGACTGCAGGTCGTCGGCCGCGATGCGGGCGAGGAACGAGGGGTCGGGACCGGGAGCGCGATCGTTCACCCGGCGACGCTAACCCAGGACCCCGGCCCGTCCCGCGCCCGCGGCGGCGGTGGCCGCCCTGACCCGCCGACCCACCCGTCCCAGCCGTCCCCGGCCGCGTGTCGGCCCCGGACGGCGGGGCGGCGGCCCCCGACCATGGGCCGGTGCAGCGAGCGGTCATCGACGGCGTCCCGGTGTTCACCGCCGGCGGGCGGGAGCGGACCACGGCGGCGCTGGTCTTCGGCGTGGGCCTGCGCGACGAGACGTTCGCGACCATCGAGGTCACCCACCTCGTCGAGCACCTGGCGATGGCCGCGCTGCCCCGCACGCACCTGCGCTGCAACGCCGTCACCGACGTCGACAGCACCGCCTTCTTCGCCACCGGCCGGCCCCAGGCGGTCGGCGCCTTCCTGGAGGGCGTCTGCCGGGCGCTGGCCGACCTGCCCACCGACCGGCTGGCCGCGGAGGCCGGCGTCCTGCAGGCCGAGGGCTGCGGGTCGACGTCGTCCACCGTCAGCGCGCTGTGGGCCGCTCGCTACGGGCTCACCGGCCCGGGGCTGACGGTGTCGGCCGGGCCGGGGCCGCACCACCTGACCGAGGACGCCGTCCGTGCCCACGCCGCCCGCTGGTTCGTCCGCGGCAACGCCGCCCTGTGGTGCCACGGGCCGCTGCCGGCGGGGCTGCGGCTGCCGCTGCCGGCCGGACCGCGCCCGCCGCGCCGGCTGCCGGTGCCGCGCCCGCAGGACGGGCCGGTGTGGACCCGCACCGACGCCCCCGGCGTCGGCCTGCTGCTGGCCACCGACACCCCCGCCGACGCCGCCCTCGCCGTCGGCGTGCAGGTCGTCGGGGAGCGGCTGCGCGACCGTGCCCGCCACGGCCGCGGGCTCTCCTACCGCGTCGACTCGCTGACCCTCGACCTGGCCGCCGACCGGCGCGAGGTGGCGCTCGTCGTCGACGCCCGCGCCGGCCACGACGCCGAGGTCGCCGACCTGGTGTGGCGCACCTTCGCCGAGCTGTGCGCCGACGGCCCGACGCCGGAGGAGGTCGGCCACGCCGTCGCCGGGCTGGAGGCCGAGCTCGACGAGGAGGACGCCGCCGGCGCCGAGCTCGCCGACGCCGCCTACTGCGCGGCGACCGGGCTGCCGTTCCGCCCCGCCGCCGCGACGCTGGCCGCCTGGCGCGCGGTGACCCCCGCCGACGCCACGGCCGCGCTGCGCCGGGCGGAGCCGACCGCCGTCCTCGCCGTGCCCGACACCGCCTCCTGGGACGGCCCGGCCGGCGTGGCCCGCCGGCCGCTGTGCGGCACGCTGCCGGAGCTGCCCGAGGGCACGCTGTTCCGCCCGCCGCTGCACCGGCGGCTGCTCGACCCCGCCGCCCGGGTGGCGCTGGTCGTCTCCCGTGAGGGCCTGGCCCACCGCGACGCCGACGGCGACGTGCACGGCGTCCCGTGGTCGCGGGTCGAGGCGCTGGTGCCCACCGACGAGGGCCGGGGCCTCACCGTGGTCAGCCGCGACCTGTGCTGCGTGCACGTGCACCCCGACCGCTACGGCCCCCGGGCGGTCGCCGCGGTGCTGGAGCGGGCCCCGGCCGGCACCCTGCTCGGCCGGCCCGCGAGCGAGGCGCCGGAGTACGCCGCGGTGTGACAGGCCGCCCCACCGCCGCCGCCCGGGACGGTGGGGCGGCAGCTCGGGGACGGGGTCCGGCCCCGCCGTCACGGGGACGGCGGAGCCGGGTCCGGCCGGGCGGCCCGTGCTCAGGCCGACGGGGTGGCGCACGCCGGCTGGGACAGCAGGTACCGCTCGTAGGAGTCGGGGAACAGCTGCACACCGTCGGGGCCGGTGCCCGGCCAGTCGTCGACCTGGCCGAGCAGGGCGGAGCAGGTCGGGGTGCGGTCGTCCAGCGCGGCCGGGTCGGCCAGCGCCGTCGAGGCGGTCAGGGCGGTGACGGCGGCGACGGCGGCGACGGCGGTGGTGACGGTGGTGGTGACCACGGCGGTGCGGACGCGGGTGCGGGTCGGGCGGCGGGTGTTCACGGCGGTACCTCCGGGTGCGGCGCCGGGCGGGTCCCGGCGACGGGACCAGGGCAGCGGGAGGCGGTTGCGGGAGCGGCCGCGAGCGGTTGCGGTCCGGTTGCGGTGGACCGGCCGACCGGCGTGATCCTCCCTACACTCACCGGCGTGCAGATCCCGTTCGCCTCCTCGGCGCGCTCCAGCCTCGGCGTGGAGTGGGAGCTGCAGCTCGTCGACCGGCAGAGCCGGGAGCTCAGCGCGGGCGCGATCGAGGTCCTCGAGGAGATCCGGCCCGACGGCGAGGACGAGCACCCGAAGGCCAAGCACGAGCTGCTCCAGTCGACCGTGGAGGTCATCACCGGGGTCTGCACCACGGTCGGGGAGGCGAAGGCCGACCTCGCCGCCACGGTGGCCGAGGTCGCCGCCGCGGCCGACCGGCGCGGGCTGGGCCTGCTGTGCGCCGGCACCCACCCGTTCACCGACTGGCAGACCCAGTTGATCTCGCCCAAGGAGCGCTACCTGCAGCTGGTCGAGCGGATGCAGTGGCTGGCGCGGCGGCTGCAGATCTTCGGCGTCCACGTGCACGTCGGCGTCCGCTCGCCGGACAAGGCGATGCCGATCGTCACCGCGCTCACCCAGTACGTGCCGCACTTCCTGGCGCTGTCGGCGTCCTCGCCGTTCTGGGTCGGCTGCGACACCGGCCTGGCCTCCGCGCGCAGCAAGGTCTTCGAGGGCATGCCGACGGCGGGGCTGCCCATGCAGCTGCCCGACTGGCCCGGCTTCGAGCACTACATGGAGACGCTGATCACCACCGGCGCCATCGAGAGCGTCCGCGAGGTCTGGTGGGACATCCGCCCGCACCCGGGCTTCGGCACGGTGGAGCTGCGCATCTGCGACGGGCTGCCGACCCTCGAGGAGGTCGGCGTGGTCGCCGCGCTGTCGCAGTGCCTGGTCGAGCAGTTCGACGGCCAGCTCGACCGCGGCTACACCCTTCCCACCCCGCCGGAGTGGGTGCTGCGGGAGAACAAGTGGCGCGCCGCCCGCTACGGCCTGGACGCCGACGTCATCGTCGACGAGAAGGGCACGGTGCGGCCGGTGCGGCAGGCGCTGCTCGACCTCGCCGAGGACCTCGCGCCCACCGCGCGGCGGCTGGGCTGTGAGGGCGAGCTGGCCGGCGTCGAGCGGGTGCTCGCCGTCGGCGCCTCCTACCAGCGGCAGCGGGCGGCGGCGCTGGCGTCCGACGGCGACCTGCGCGCCGTCGTCGACGGGCTGCTCGCCGAGCTCCGCGACGGCCTGCCCGCCGCCGGCCCCGCCTCCGGTCCGGAGGGTCCCGTGCCCGGCCCGTCGGCGTGCGCCGGCGGGCACGCCGCATGACCCGCGACCCCGAGGAGCTGGCCGCAGGACTCGACGCCTGGGTGGCCGAGCGCCTGGACTCCCTCGTCGGCGTGCGCCGGCACCTGCACGCCCACCCGGAGCTGGCCTTCGCCGAGGTCGAGACGACGGCCTACCTGGAGCAGCGGCTGGTCGAGGCGGGACTGCTGCCGCGCCGGCTGCCCAGCGGCACGGGCTTGGTGGTCGAGGTCGGCTCGGGCGACCCGGCGGTGGTGCTGCGCGCCGACATCGACGCGCTGCCGCTGGCCGACCTCAAGGACGTCCCCTACGCCTCCACCCGCGAGGGCGCGTGCCACGCCTGCGGCCACGACGTGCACACCACCGTGCTGCTCGGTGCGGCGCTGGCGCTGAACGCGCTCGACGAGCTGCCCGGGACGGTCCGCTGCGTGTTCCAGCCCGCCGAGGAGACCGTGCCCGGTGGCGCCACCCACGTGGTGGCCGCCGGTGTCCTCGACGGCGCGTCGCGGGCCTTCGCGCTGCACTGCGACCCGGCGATCCCGGCCGGCACGGTGGGCCTGCGCACCGGCTCGATCACCGCCGCCTGCGACCGGGTCGACGTCACGCTCACCGGACCCGGCGGGCACACCGCGCGGCCGCAGCTGACCGTCGACCTCGTCGACGCCCTCGGCCGGCTGATCACCGACCTGCCCGGGCTGCTGTCGCGCCAGGTCGACCCGCGAGCCGGCTTCTCGCTGGTGTGGGGCGCGGTCAACGCCGGCGTCGCGCCCAACGCCATCCCGCAGCGCGGCACGCTGCGCGGCACCGTCCGGGTGCTCGACCGCGAGCAGTGGAAGAGCGCCGAGCCGCTGCTGCGCCGGCTCGTCGAGCAGGTCGTCGCCCCCACCGGCGCGCGGGTCGACGTCGAGTACGTGCCCGGGGTGCCGCCGGTGGTCAACGACCCGCGGACCGTGGCGCTGCTGCGCGCGGCGGCGCTGCAGACCGTCGGCGCGGACAACGTCCGCCTGTCGCCGCAGAGCATGGGCGGGGAGGACTTCGGCTGGTTCGCCGACGTCCTGCCGATCGCCCTGGCGCGGCTGGGGACGAACGGCGGCGGCGACCCGCTCGACCTGCACCGCGGCACCTTCGACGTCGACGAGCGCGCCATCGGCGTGGGTGTGCGGCTGCTGGTGCGCACCGCGCTGCACGCCCTGACCGCCGCGGCCGGCACGTCCGGGCACGCCGCCGGTGCACCCACCGCCGCCCACCCCGCGCGCCCGCGGCGTGGCGAGCGCCGGTAGAACGGTCCCCGACGAGGAGCCGACGCCGGGGGTCCGACGATGAACAGCCAGCAGACCGCGACACCCGGCGAGGACGAGGTCCCCGCCGAGCACGCCGTCCCCGACGAGCTGTCCCTGGCCGGCGGCTTCCCGCCCGCCGACCGCGACCGGTGGCGGGAGCTCGTCGCCGGGGTGCTGCGCAAGGGCGGCCGCGAGGACCTGCCCGACCCGGTCGAGGACGCCCTGCGGCGCACCGTGGCCACCGGGGTCACCGTCGCGCCCCTCTACGACGCCGACGACGCCGGTGACCTGCCGGCCGCCGTCGGCGTCCCGGGGCTGCCGCCCTTCGTCCGCGGCGCCCGCGCCGGCGCCGATCCCGACCGCGGCACGCCGGCCGGCTGGGACGTGCGGCAGCGGCACGCCCACCCCGACGTCGCCGTCACGCGGGAGGCGATCGCGGCCGACCTGGAGAACGGCGTCACCTCGCTGTGGCTGGTCCTCGGCGAGGGCGCCGTGCCGCCGGAGGCGCTGGGCGAGGTGCTCGCCGGCGTCTACCTCGACCTCGCGCCGGTCGCCGTCTCCGGCGTCGGGCCGGACGGGGGGCTGCGGGCCGCCGAGGCGCTGCTGGCGCTGACCGGCGACCGCACCGACCTCGCGCCGGGCGGCTCGCTGGGGCTCGACCCGCTCGGCGTGCACGCCGCCTCCGGCGAGGAGCAGGACCTCTCCGGGCTGGCCGGCCTGGCCCGGCGGACGCCGGCGGGCTGGCGCACCGTCGTCGTCGACGGCACGGTCTTCTCCGACGCCGGGGCCACCGCCGTCGAGGAGCTCGGCTGCGTGCTGGCCGCCGGGGTGGCCTACCTGCGGGCGCTGACCGACGGCGGGCTCGGCGTCGACGAGGCGTTCGGCCGGCTGGAGTTCCGCCTCACCGCGTCGGCCGACCAGTTCACGACGATCGCCGCGCTGCGCGCGGCCCGCCGGCTGTGGGACCGGGTCGGCGAGGTCAGCGGCGCCGCGCCCGCGGCCCGCGCCCAGCGCCAGCACGCGGTGACGTCGTCGGTGATGACGACGCGGCGCGACCCCTGGGTGAACATGCTGCGGACCACGGTGGCCTGCTTCGCCGCGGGCGTGGGCGGGGCCGACGCGGTCACCGTGCAGCCCTTCGACGCCGCGCTCGGCCTGCCCGACGCCTTCTCCCGCCGGATCGCCCGCAACACCCAGAGCCTGCTCGTCGAGGAGGGCCACCTCGCCCGCGTCCTCGACCCGGCCGGCGGCTCCTGGTACGTCGAGTCGCTCACCGAGGACCTCGCGCAGGCCGCGTGGGCCTGGTTCACCGAGGTCGAGCGGGCCGGCGGGCTGGTCGCGGCGCTGTCGTCGGGGCTGGTCCGCGACCGGCTGGCCGCGGCCTGGGACGCCCGCGCGCAGCGGCTGGCGACGCGCGCCGACGCGATCACCGGCGTCAGCGAGTTCCCCAACCTGGCCGAGAGGCTGCCCCAGCGGCAGCCGGCGGCCGACCTGCACCCCACCGGCGGGCTGCCCCGGGTGCGCGCCGCGCAGGAGTACGAGGAGCTGCGCGACCGCGCCGACGCCGCGCCCGACCGGCCGCGGGTGTACCTGGCCACCCTCGGCCCGGTCGCCCGGCACACCGCGCGGGCCGGGTTCGCCGGCAACCTGTTCCAGGCCGGCGGGGTCGAGACCCCGGCCGGCGACGGCGCCTCCGGTCTCGCCGACGCCGGCACGGCGGTGGCGTGCATCTGCGGCACCGACGGCGACTACGCCGAGTCGGCCGCCGCGCTGGCCGCCGAGCTGCGGGCCGCGGGAGCCGCGCACGTGTGGCTGGCCGGGAAGCCGTCCCCGGAGGTGGACGGCGTCGACGGGTACGTGTACGCCGGGTGCGACGCGCTCGACGTGCTGCGCACCGTCCACGCCCACCTGGGCCTCACCGACGGCCTTCATCGCGGTAATGGCACTGAGGAGGACGCATGAGTGCGATCCCCGACTTCGGTTCCGTCGAGCTGGGCCGCCCTGCGGCGGGCGCCGGCGACTGGGCGGAGGCGTTCCGGGCGACCACCGGTCGCGGCGTGGACGAGGCGACCTGGGAGACCCCCGAGGGCATCGCCGTCCCGCCGCTGGCCACCCCGGCCGACCTCGCCGGGCTGGACTTCCTGCGGACCTACCCCGGTCTGCCGCCGTTCCTGCGCGGGCCCTACCCGACGATGTACACCACGCAGCCGTGGACGATCCGCCAGTACGCGGGCTTCTCCACCGCCGCGGAGTCCAACGCGTTCTACCGGCGCAACCTGGCCGCCGGCCAGAAGGGCCTCTCCATCGCGTTCGACCTGGCCACCCACCGCGGCTACGACTCCGACCACCCGCGCGTGGTCGGCGACGTCGGCATGGCCGGGGTGGCGGTCGACTCGATCCTCGACGTGCGGCAGCTGTTCGACGGCATCCCGCTGGACCGGATGACCGTGTCGATGACCATGAACGGCGCGGTGCTGCCGGTGCTGGCGCTCTACGTGCTCGCCGCCGAGGAACAGGGCGTCGCCCCGAAGCAGCTGGCCGGGACCATCCAGAACGACATCCTCAAGGAGTTCATGGTCCGCAACACCTACATCTACCCGCCGAAGCCCTCGATGCAGATCGTCAGCGACATCTTCGCGTTCACCTCGCAGGAGATGCCGCGGTTCAACTCGATCTCGATCTCCGGCTACCACATGCAGGAGGCCGGGGCGACGGCCGACCTGGAGCTGGCGTACACGCTGGCCGACGGGGTGGAGTACGTGAAGGCCGGCCGGGACGCCGGCCTCGAGGTCGACGCGTTCGCGCCGCGGCTGAGCTTCTTCTGGGCGATCGGCATGAACTTCTTCATGGAGGTCGCGAAGCTGCGTGCCGCCCGGCTGCTGTGGGCGCGGCTGATGCGGGAGGCCGGCGCCCAGCAGGACAAGTCGCTGTCGCTGCGCACCCACTCGCAGACCTCGGGCTGGTCGCTGACCGCGCAGGACGTCTACAACAACGTCGTCCGCACCTGCCTGGAGGCCATGGCCGCCACCCAGGGGCACACCCAGTCGCTGCACACCAACGCCCTCGACGAGGCGCTCGCGCTGCCCAGCGACTTCTCCGCGCGGATCGCCCGCAACACCCAGCTGCTGCTGCAGCAGGAGTCGGGGACGACGCGGGTGGTCGACCCCTGGGGCGGGTCGGCGTACGTGGAGAAGCTGACCTACGACCTGGCCCGCCGCGCCTGGGCGCACATCGAGGAGGTCGCCGAGCACGGCGGGATGGCGCAGGCCATCGACGACGGCATCCCGAAGCTGCGCATCGAGGAGGCCGCGGCCCGCACCCAGGCCCGCATCGACTCCGGCCGCCAGCCGGTGATCGGCGTGAACAGGTACCGGGTCGAGGCCGACGAGGCCATCGAGGTGCTGCGCGTGGACAACGCGCAGGTGCTGGCCGAGCAGAAGGCGAAGCTGGAGCGGCTGCGCGCCGAGCGCGACCCGCGGGCGGTCGAGGAGGCGCTGCACCGGCTCACCGACGCCGCCCGCGCCGCCGCCGAGGGTCGCCGCGGGCGGGAGCTCGACGCCAACCTGCTCAAGCTCGCCGTCGACGCGGCGCGGGCGCAGGCCACCGTCGGGGAGATCTCCGACGCGCTGGAGCGGGTCTACGGGCGGCACGCCGGCCAGGTGCGCACCATCTCCGGCGTGTACCGCGACGAGGCAGGGGCGTCGGGCCCGGTGGAGGAGACCCGCCGCGCGGCGCAGGCGTTCGAGGAGGCCGAGGGGCGCCGGCCCCGGATCCTGGTCGCCAAGATGGGCCAGGACGGCCACGACCGCGGGCAGAAGGTCATCGCCACCGCGTTCGCCGACCTCGGCTTCGACGTCGACGTCGGCCCGCTGTTCCAGACGCCGGAGGAGGTCGCCCGGCAGGCGGTGGAGGCCGACGTGCACGTCGTCGGCGTCTCCTCGCTGGCCGCCGGCCACCTCACGCTGGTGCCGGCGCTCAAGCAGGCCCTCGCCGACCTCGGGGCCGACGACGTGCTGGTCGTGGTCGGCGGGGTCATCCCGCCCGACGACGTCCCGCGGCTGCGGGAGATGGGCGCCGCCGCGGTGTTCCCGCCCGGCACGGTCATCGCCGAGGCGGCGCAGGAGCTGCTGCGGACGCTGTCGCAGCGACTCGGCCACTGATGCCGGCACCGGACGTCCCGGCGCTGGTCGAGGGGGTGCTCGGCGGGGACCGCCGGTCGCTGGCGCGTGCGATCACGCTGGTCGAGTCCCGTCGCGCCGACCACCGCGAGCGCGCGCAGGAGCTGCTGGTCGAGCTGCTGCCGCACGCCGGGGGAGCGCGCCGCGTCGGCATCTCCGGCGTCCCCGGGGTGGGGAAGTCGACGTTCATCGACCAACTCGGCGTCGACCTGACCGCCCAGGGCCACCGGGTCGCGGTGCTCGCCGTCGACCCGTCGTCGGCGCGCTCGGGCGGGTCGATCCTCGGCGACAAGACCCGCATGTCGCGCCTGGCCGTCGACCCGCGCGCGTTCATCCGGCCGGCCCCGACCGCGGGCACGCTCGGCGGGGTCGCGCAGGCGACGCGGGAGTCGATGGTCGTCGTCGAGGCGGCCGGCCACGACGTGGTGCTGGTGGAGACCGTCGGCGTCGGGCAGTCGGAGGTCACCGTCGCCGAGATGGTCGACTCCTTCCTGTTCCTCACCCTCGCCCGCACCGGCGACCAGCTGCAGGGGATCAAGCGCGGCATCCTCGAGATCGCCGACGTCATCGCCGTCAACAAGGCCGACGGGCCGGCCGCCGCCGACGCCCGCAAGGCCGCCCGCGAGCTGGCCGGGGCGATCCGGATGCTGCGCGGGCACGACGAGGACTGGACCGTCCCCGTGCTCACCTGCGCCGGGCTGACCGGCGAGGGCCTGGCGCAGGTGTGGGCGAGGCTGGTCGAGCACCAGGACCGGGCGCGGGCGTCGGGCGCGTTCGACGAGCGGCGCCGCGCCCAGCAGGTGCGCTGGACCTGGCAGCTGGTGCGCGACGGCCTCGAGCACCGGCTGCGGTCGCACCCCGCCGTCCGGTCGCAGGCGCCGGAGCTGGAGGCGGCGGTGCTGGCCGGCGAGCTCACCCCGGCGCTGGCCGCCCAGCGGCTGCTGCAGGCCTTCCTCGCCGGGGAGACGCCGGCCTCCTGAGCGGGCGGTCTCAGGCGCCGGCGCGCTCGAACTCGGCGATCCACCCCCGGACGACGTCCTCGGGGTAGCCGCGGTGGAAGTGCCGCCGCCACGGGTAGGCCGGGCCCGAGCCGTCGCCCAGCGGGATCCGCTCGACCGCACCGCGGACCCTGCCCGGGACGCCGGCGCAGACCGCCGCGGCGGGGACGTCCTCGCGGACGAGGGCGTGCGCGGCGACCAGCGACCCCTCGCCGACCCGCACGCCGGGCAGCACCACCGCGGAGGTGGCGACGACGGCGAAGCGCTCGAGCGTCGCGCCGGCGTGGAACCCGTCGCTGGGCGGGTGCGGGTCGTTGGTGAGGACGACGTAGGGGAACACCCAGACGAACTCCTCCAGCGTCGACCCGCGGCCGAGGTGGACGTTGGAGTGCAGGCGCACGTGCCGCCCCAGGCGGGTGTCGCCCTGCAGGTCGCACAGCGTGCCGATCCGCAGGTCCTCGGCGGCCTCGACGCCCTCGCGGACGGTCACCCGGTGCCCGGTCTGCAGGCCCGGCCCGAACGTGGAGCCGGCGTAGACGACGCTGTGCGACCGGACCAGCGAGCCCGCGCCGATCCGCAGCGGCCCGGCGTCGCCGCCGGCGGCGGGGTGGCCGAGCTCGCAGTGCGAGCCGACCACGGTGCCCGCGCCGAGCTCGACGCCGGCGTGGACGATCGTGAACGGGCCGACCTGCACGCCGTCGCCGAGGCGGGCCTGCGGGTCGACCAGGGCGGTCGGGTGGATCACGCGGTGCTCCTCGTCGGTCCGTGCGGGGCGGGGGTCAGCGGGTCAGAGCAGCCGCAGGGCGTCGCAGACCCGGTCGACCTCGGCGTCGGTCAGCTCGGCGAAGCAGGGCAGGGTCAGCACCTGCCCGGCCGCCCGCTCGGTGACCGGCAGGGACACCCCGCCGGTCGTGCCCGCCAGCACCGGCTGGCGGTGGTCGGGCACCGGGTAGTGCACGTCGGTGCGGATCCCGGCCGCGGCCAGGGCGGCACGGTCGGCGTCCCGGTGCGGCGTCGTCATCACCGCCAGGTGGCCGACGTGGGCGGGGGAGGCGGCGTCGCGGCCGTGCACCATCCGCCGGGGGCCCTCGCCGAGCACCTCGGCGTAGCGGGCCACCACCTCGCGCCGCCGGGCGTTCCACCCGGCCAGGTGGGGGAGCCGGACCCGCAGCACGGCCGCCTGCAGCTCGTCGAGCCGGCTGTTGCGCCCGTGCGGCAGCGTGGCGGTGTACTTCGCGCTCCAGCCGTACTGGCGCAGGCTGCGCAGCCGCGCGGCCAGGTCCGCGTCGCCGGTGGTCACCGCGCCGCCGTCGCCGAGCGCGCCGAGGTTCTTGGTGGGGAAGAAGCTGAAGGCCGCGGCGTCGGCCAGCGACCCGGCCGGGCCGTCGGTACCGACCGCGCCCGCGGCCTGCGCGCAGTCCTCCACCAGCGCGACGCCCGCCGACCGGCACAGCTCCCGCAGCGGGCCGACGTCGGCGAGCCGGCCGTAGAGGTGGGTGACGGCGACGGCGCGGGTGCTGGGGGTGAGCACCGGCTCGACCGTGGCGGCCGTCAGCAGCAGCGTGGCGGGGTCGACGTCGGCGAAGCGGGGCACCAGCCCGGCCTTCAGCGCCGCCGTCGTGGTGTACATGCCGGCGTTGGCGGCGGTGACCACCTCGTCGCCGGGCCGGCAGCCCACGCCGATCAGGGCGAGCTCGAGCGCGTCGGTGCCGTTGCCGACGCCGACGCAGTGCCCGGCGCCCACGGCCGCGGCGAACTCGCGCTCGAACGCGTCGTGCTGCGGGCCCAGGACGTACCACCCGCTGGTCAGGACGTCGTCGATGGCCGACCGCAGAGCGGGCGCCAGGGCCGCGACGCCGCGGCCGAGGTCGTTGAGCGGCACCTCACCCATGTGCGTCCTCCTCCTGTCCGCCGGCCGGTCGGGGCGCCGACGTTAGGTGGTCGCCGGCCGCCGGCGGCGTGACGGACGCGGAGTGCCGGGGCGGCTGTGCGGGGTGTGTCGCACGAGCCGGGCGGGAGGGGCGCGTCCCCCGGGGCCGCGCTCCCGCCGTGCCTAGTGTCCGGGCGGTCGCGGTCCGTGGTCGGACCGGTCACATCCCCGACGTCCTGGAGACCCGATGTCCTTCACCGTCCACCCCGCCGGTCTGTGCGAGAGCGCGCACGTCGGTGCGGGGACCCGGGTGGCGGCCTTCGCGCACGTCCACGCCGGTGCCGTCGTCGGCGACCGGGTGACCCTGGGCAGCGGCGTGCGGGTGGGCGACGGCGTCCGCCTGGCCGACGACGTGTCCGTGGGCGCCAACGCCGTGCTCGCCGGGGAGGAGCCCGGCGCCGCGGAGACCGTGGTCGGTCCCGGCGCCTCCGTCGGCGCCGGGTCGACGGTGGTCCCCGGCGTCCGGATCGGCCGGCGTGCCCGCGTCGCCCCCGGCACCGTGGTGACCCGCGACGTCCCGCCCAACGCCGTCGTGGAGGGCAACCCCGCCCGCATCGTCGGGTACGTCGACGCCGGTCCCGACGTCGCGGACGCCGGGGAGGTGCGCATCGGCGCGCTGCCGGCCAGCCGGGTGCCGGGGGTCAACGTCCTGCGGATCACCCGCGCCGACGACCTGCGGGGCAGCCTCGTCGCGGCCGACTTCGACCAGGACCTCCCGTTCGTGCCGCGCCGCTTCTTCACCGTCTTCGGCGTCCCGTCCTCCGACGTCCGGGGAGCGCACGCGCACCGCCGCTGCCACCAGCTGCTGGTCTGCGTGCAGGGCAGCATCAACGCGGTCGTGGACAACGGCGTGCAGCGGCAGGAGTTCGTGCTCGACCGGCCCGACGTCGGCCTGCACATGGAGCCGATGACCTGGGGCACGCAGTACCGCTACTCCGCCGACGCGGTCCTGCTGGTCCTCGCCTCGGACCCCTACGACCCCGACGACTACATCCGCGACCACGACGAGTTCCTCGCCGAGGTCGGGCAGCCGGCGCCGGCCTGACCGGACGTCAGGGACCGGTGGAGCGGCAGTCGCGGGCGCGCAGCTCGGCGAGGTAGTCGGCCGGGGCGCCGGCGGCCTCGGCGGCGTCGGCGATCGCGCCCAGGTGCCGCGCCGAGGGCAGCCCGCCCTCGAACGCGTCGAGGGCGTAGACGTAGGCGACGACGTCACCGCCGAGGGTGTGCACCCGCAGGTTGAGCTTGCGGTAGAGGCCGCGGTCGGCGCCCTCCCAGGCGTCGAGCTCCCGCTCGTCGGCCGGGGTGAGGTCGTACAGCGCGACGAAGACGCCCGGCGCGTCGGCGTCGTCGGCCGGGACGAGGGTGGCCAGGGCGCCGTCCCAGCCGTACTCCTCGGCGCCGAAGGTGAGCCGCCAGCCGCGGATCCAGCCGGTGCCCACGTGCGGGGACGACGGGCAGCGGCGCAGCATCTGCTCGGGGTCCATGTTGGACCCGTACGCGGCGTAGAGACCCATCGCCGCCCGAGCCTACGGCCGGTGTGTCCCGCGCGACCCGTGAGCCTGCCGACGCGTGCCGCGCGGGCTGGGACGATGGGTGCGCACCCGTCCCCGACGCAGGAGACCCCATGACCCGCATCGTCATCATCGGCGGCGGCCCGGCCGGCTACGAGGCCGCGCTGGTGGCCGCCTCGCTCGGCGCGCAGGTCACCGTCGTCGAACGCGACGGCCTCGGCGGGGCCAGCGTGCTCTCCGACTGCGTGCCGTCGAAGACCCTCATCGCCGCCGCCGGCACGGTGACCTCGGTCCGCGACTCCACGGTCCTCGGCCTGCGCGGCGCCGACCTCGCCACCGTCGGCCTCGACCTCGCCACCGTCAACGCGCGGGTCAAGGGGCTGGCCGTCGCGCAGTCGGCCGACATCCACGCCCGACTGGTGTCCGAGGGCGTCCGCGTGCTGGCCGGGCAGGCCCGGCTCGCCGACGCCGCCCGCGGCCTGGTCGAGCACCGGGTCGAGGTCTGCGGGCGCGACGGCACGGTCGCCGAGACCCTCGAGTGCGACGTCGTGCTCATCGCCACCGGCGCCGACCCTCGCGTGCTGCCCGGCAGCGAGCCCGACGGGGAGCGGATCCTCGACTGGCGCCAGCTCTACGACCTCGCCGAGATGCCCGAGCACCTGGTGGTCGTCGGCTCCGGCGTCACCGGCGCGGAGTTCGCCTCCGGCTACCTGGAGGCCGGCGTCCCGGTCACGCTGGTCTCCTCCCGCGACCAGGTGCTGCCCGGCGAGGACGCCGACGCCGCCGACGTCATCGCCGAGGTCTTCCAGGCCCGCGGCGGGCGGATCGCGGAGCGCGGCCGGGCCGCGAGCGTCACCCGCACCGAGAAGGGCGTGCTCGTCGAGCTCACCGACGGGCGCACCGTGGAGGGCTCGCACGCGCTGATGACCGTGGGCACCGTGCCCAACACCGCCGGGCTGAACCTTGCGGCGACCGGCGTCGAGCTGCGCGAGTCCGGCCACGTCGTCGTCGACCGGGTCTCGCGCACCAACGTGCCGGGCATCTACGCCGCCGGCGACGTCACCGGCGTCTTCCAGCTGGCCAGCGTCGCGGCGATGCAGGGCCGCATCGCGATGTGGCACGCCCTCGGCGAGGCCGTGCACCCGATCCGGCTCAAGACCGTGTCGGCCAACGTGTTCACCCACCCCGAGATCGCCACGGTCGGCGTGCAGGAGAAGACCCTGCCCGAGGGGCACGACCTCGACGTCGTCTCGCTGCCCCTGGCCACCAACGCGCGGGCGAAGATGAGCGACCTGCACGCCGGCTTCGTCAAGCTCTTCGCCCGCAAGGCCACCGGCGTCGTCGTCGGCGGGGTCGTCGTGGCGCCGGGCGCCAGCGAGCTGATCCTGCCGATCACCCTCGCGGTGACCAAGGGCCTGACCGTGAGCGACCTGGCGCAGACCTTCGCCATCTACCCCTCGCTGTCGGGCTCGATCACCGAGGCCGGCCGGAGGCTGATGGGGGCCGACGCGCTGGCGTGACACCCGGGGCCCGTGGGGCGCCCGGGACGGGACGCGTGTGACGGCTGGCGCGGGCGGGACCGCGATGGTGCGCACGGGACACCGGCCCGCCGATGCCGGGAGGGATGCGCCCTCCCCGAGTCCTGTCGCGGTCCCTGGCCCTGGCCGGTGCCGTCCTCGCCCTGTGCGCCGGCCCGGGTGCCGTGGCACGGGCCGACGACGGTGGCGCGACGACCGTCGTCGGGGAGCTGGTGCGGGCCTGGCCGGAGACCTCGGCCGAGGGCCGGCACGCGGGGGAGGCCCACGACCAGCCGCTGACCTTCGTCGAGGGCAGCGACGGGTCCTCGGTGCGCGTCCCGGCCGGTGCCGTCACGGGCATCGACGACGGCGCGACCGTCGAGGTCACCGTCGGCGGCACCACCGACGACGAGGCCGGCGAGGACGGCTACGAGCCGGCCCACGAGGTCCTCGGCACGGAGGTGCTCGAGCCGGCGCGGCCGGTCCCCACCGTGCCGGCCGGCTCGGTCACCAACCAGGTCACCGTGGTGATGGTCGCCCCGGCCGGCGGCACCCCCGACGGCACCGCGCTGGCCGACGTCGTCGACACGGTCAACGGCGAGGTCGCCGACTTCTGGTCGGAGGAGACCGGCGGTGCGGTCACCGTCGGCGTCACCGCCGCGCACGACTGGATCACCACCGCGGCCGGCTGCACCGACCCCACGGCCCTGTGGGACGAGGCCGCGGCCAGCGCCGGGTTCCAGCCCGGGCCGGGCCGGCACCTGCTGCTCTACGTCACCAGCCGGCCGGAGGACCTGCCCGGCTGCTCGTACGCCCTCGGGCAGGTCGGCACCGGGACGGCGTCGGGCGGGCGGCTCTACGTCCGCGACGACCTCGCCTCGGTCATCGCCCACGAGCTCGGCCACAACTTCGGGCTGGGCCACTCCAGCGGCCTGCAGTGCGACACCGCCGTCGAGGCCGCCGCCGGCAGCTGCCGCACCGCCGCCTACCGCGACTTCTACGACGTCATGGGCGTCTCCTGGGACCGCATCGGCACCCTCACCGCCGCCCAGGCCGCCCGACTCGGCGTGCTGCCGGCCGCGGCCACGCAGACCGCCGGAGCCGGCACGACGACGGCGACCCTCGCCCCGCTCGGCGGGGGCACCGGCACCCGCGTGCTCCGGCTGACCGACGGCGCCGGCACCGACTACTGGCTCGAGTACCGCACCGCCGTCGGCCGCGACGACTGGCTGGCCCGCGACAACCGCTACCGGCTCGACAGCGGCGTCCTGCTGCACCGCTCCGGGGGGTTCCCCGACACCTCCCTGCTGCTCGACGGCAGCCCCTCGGCGGCCGACCGCTGGGACGACGACCTGCAGAGCGCGCTCGTGCCGGGCGTGCCGGTGGTCGTCGCCGGCGGGCAGTTCACCGTCACCGTCGACGCGCTCACCCCGGCCGGCGCCGCCGTCACCGTGGTGCGCGCGGCCGAGGCGACCCCCCCGGCGCCCGCCGCCGCGACCGCACCGGCGCCGGCGGAGCTGCCCGCCGGCGGGACGCCGTCCCCGGCCTCCTCGCCGCGCCCGGCGGCCACCGGGCCGTCGCCGGCCGGCGCGGCCGCTCCCACGCCCGCCCCGCCCCCGGCCGCCGTCCCCCCGGCTCCGGTCGAGGTCCACGCAGCGGCTCCCGCCGTGCCCGCCGCCGCGCCGGTCGAGGCCGCCGCGGCCCAGCCGGCCGGCAGCGCCTGGGCCACCCCGGCGCTGGCCGCCGGCGGCGTCCTCGGCGCGGGCGGCGCGGTGCTCGCCGGCCGCCGGCTGCGGGCGCGGCGGGGCTGAGCACTCCCTCCCGGGAGGGGTCCAGTTCCAGGCCGCACGCGCCGATGCAGAGGCGAGCGCCGCTCCCCGACGCCCCTGACCTGGAGTTCCCCGTGCCCCTCGCCCCCCGCCCGCTCGCGGCCGCGGTCCTCGTCGCCGTCACCGCACCGCTGCTGCTGGCCGCCCCGGCCGCGGCCGAGGAGCCGGCTCCGGGGGACACCGTCGTCGGCGAGCTCGTGCAGGCCTTCGCCGACCCCGAGCACGCGGGCCACACGCCCGACGCCCAGGCCGAGGACGCCGAGGACACGCTGCTGAGCTGGATCGACACCGGGGACGACGGCTCGGTCCGCGTCCCCACCGAGGACGTCGCCGACATCGAGGTGGGCGCGACCGTCGAGGTCACGGTGGGCCGCGAGGTCCGCGACGAGGCGACCGTCGAGCACGGGGTGGAACCCGCCCGCGACGTCGTCGCCGCCGAGGTCGTCGCCCCGGCCTCGCCTGCCGCGGCCACGGCTCCGCACACCAACGCGGTGACGGTGGTGATGGTGCAGCCGGGCGGAGCGCCGCGCGACGGCACCACGCTGGCCGAGGTCGTCGCTGCGGTCGACGGGCCGGTGCGGGACTTCTGGAGCGAGCAGAGCAACGGCGCGGTCACCGTCTCGGTGACGGGCGGCCGGGACTGGATCAGCACGACCGCGGACTGCCGCAGCCCCCTGGCCCTGTGGGAGGAGGTGGCCGGTGCCGTGAGCTGGGCCGGTGACCCGGGTAAGCACCTGCTGCTCTACGTCCCCGCGGACACCCCCTCCTGCGCCTACGGCCTGGGGACCATCGGCTCGGGCATCGGCGACGGCGGGCTGCTCTACGTGCAGGACACGTCCACCTCGGTGATCGCCCACGAGCTGGGCCACAACTTCGGTCTCGGCCACGCGTCGGCGGTGCAGTGCGACGCCTCCGCCGAGTCCGCTCCGTGCCGGACGGTGGAGTACTGGGACTGGTACGACGTCATGGGCATCTCCTGGGGGCCGGTCGGCTCCCTGAACGCCCCGCACGCCGCGCGGCTGGGGCTGCTGCCGTCCTCCGCACGGGTGTCCGTCGCGTCCACCGGGGCCGGCGGCACGTACACCCTGGCCCCGATGGGGAGCCGCAGCGGCACCCGCGCGCTCGCGCTGACGTCGGGGTCCACCCGCTACTGGGTCGAGTACCGCGCGCCCGTGGGCCGGGACGGCTGGCTGGGCGACCCGCAGGTCAGCTACGGCCTCGAACCCGGGGTGCTCGTGCACGTCGACGGGCCGGGACCGGACGGGAACACCTCGCTGCTGCTCGACGGCACCCCGTCGGGTCAGGCGGCCTGGGACGTCGACGACCAGACCGTGCTGCCGGCCGGCTCCCGGCTGACCCTCGGCGGGGGACTCACGGTCGGCGTCACGTCCACCTCCGGTTCGAGCGCGACGGTCCGGGTGCAGACGGCGGCCGGCGACCCCGTGTCCCCGATCCAGGATCGGTACCGCCAGCTGGGCGGGGCGGACGGGCCCCTGGGCGCACCCGTCTCCGACGAGCGGTGCGACCTCCCCGGCGGCGGCTGCACCCAGCGCTTCGTGGGGGGCGCGCTCTACTGGTCGTCGGCCACCGGCGTCCGCCGGCTGCGCGGCGCCATCCTCGACCGCTACGAGGCGCTCGGGGGTCCGGCGTCGCTGGGGTACCCGACCAGCGACGACACCCCCGACCGCGTGCCCGGCGTCTGGTACTCCAACTTCCAGCAGGGCGACGTCGTCTGGTCGCAGGCCACGGGGGCCCACGACGTGCGCGGCGCGATCCTGCAGCGGTGGCTGGCCACGGGCGCCTCCGGCGGCGGTCTCGGGCTGCCGGTGAGCGGGGACACCCGGATCCCGGGCGGGTACGTGGTGCACTTCCAGCGCGGGTCGATCTGGTGGTCGTCCCCGACCGGCGCCCACGACGTGCGCGGGGCGATCAACGAGAGGTACCGGGCCACCGGCGGGCCGTCCTACATGGGCTTCCCGGTGCGCGACGACAGCCCCGACCGGGTCCCCGGTGTCTGGTACTCCAACTTCCAGCAGGGCGACATCGTGTGGTCGGCCGGCACCGGTGCCCAGGTGGTGCGCGGCGCGATCCTGCAGCGCTGGATCGCCACGGGCGCCTCCGGCGGCGGGCTGGGCCTGCCGGTCACCAGCGACGCCGCGATCCCGGGCGGGTACGTGGTGCACTTCCAGCGCGGGTCAATCTGGTGGTCGTCCCCGACCGGCGCCCACGACGTGCGCGGGGCGATCAACGAGAGGTACCGGGCCACCGGCGGGCCGTCCTACATGGGCTTCCCGGTGCGCGACGACAGCCCCGACCGGGTCCCCGGTGTCTGGTACTCCAACTTCCAGCAGGGCGACATCGTGTGGTCGGCCGGCACCGGTGCCCAGGTGGTGCGCGGGGCCATCCTGCAGAACTGGGTGGCCTTCGGCGCCTCGGGTGGCCGGCTGGGGCTCCCGGTCACCAGTGACGCCGTCGCGCCCGGTGGTGCCGGGTACCTCGTGGCCTTCCAGCGCGGGACGGTCTACTGGTCACCGGCCACCGGCGCCCAGCGGGTGCTCGGCGCCCACGACACCGCCTACCGCGCCGAGGGCGGCACCACCTCGTGGCTGGGCTATCCGATCCTCGACACGGTCCCGGTCCTGCCGTCGGGAGGTGAGCGGACGACCTTCCAGTACGGCGTCGTCCAGACCCGCTCCGACGGCCGGCTCACGGTGAGCCGCACGACCTGAGAGAAGCCCCTAGTCCGCGTCGGCGATGGTGCAGAGGACGGCGCCGCTGGTCACGGTGGCGCCGACCTCGGCCGACAGCCCGCTGACCGTGCCGGCCTTGTGGGCGTTGATCGGCTGCTCCATCTTCATCGCCTCGAGGACGACGACGAGGTCGCCCTCGGCGACGGTGTCGCCGTCGGCGACCGCGACCTTGACGATCGTGCCCTGCATCGGCGAGGTGAGGGAGTCACCGGAGGCCGCCGCCCCGCCGTGACCCGAGCCCCGCTTCCGCGGCCGGGCCCCGCCGGTGGCGGCGCCCGGGGCCGGTCCGCCGCCGGCCGCCAGGCCCGCGGGCAGCGACACCTCCAGACGCCGCCCGCCGACCTCGACGACGACGGTCTGCCGCGGCTCGTCCTCGCCGCCCTCGGCCGGTGCGGCGGAGTACGGCGGGACCTGGTTGTCCCACTCGGTCTCGATCCAGCGGGTGTGCACCCGGAACGGCTCGCTGGTGAACGCCTCGTCGCGGACCACCGCCCGGTGGAACGGGACCACCGTGGGCATGCCCTCGACGACGAGCTCGTCCAGGGCGCGGCGGGCCCGCTGCAGCGCCTCGGTGCGGCTGGCGCCGGTGACGACCAGCTTGGCCAGCATCGAGTCGAACGCGCCGGCCACCTCGCCGCCGGTCTCGACGCCGGAGTCCCACCGCACACCGGGGCCCTGCGGGATCTCCAGCCGGGTGACCGGGCCGGGCGCGGGCATGAAGTTGCGGCCGGCGTCCTCGGCGTTGATCCGGAACTCGATGCTGTGCCCGCGCGGGGTGGGGTCCTCGGTGATCTCCAGCGGCAGGCCGTCGGCGATGCGGAACTGCTGGCGGACCAGGTCGATGCCGCTGGTCTCCTCGCTGACCGGGTGCTCGACCTGCAGGCGGGTGTTGACCTCGAGGAAGGAGATCGAGCCGTCGGCGCCCACGAGGTACTCGACGGTGCCGGCGCCGTGGTAGCCGGCCTCCCGGCAGATCGCCTTGGCCGAGGAGTGGATGCGGGCGCGCTGCTCGTCGGTGAGGAACGGCGCGGGGGCCTCCTCCACCAGCTTCTGGTTGCGGCGCTGCAGCGAGCAGTCACGGGTGCCGACCACGACGACGTTCCCGTGGGTGTCGGCCAGCACCTGCGCCTCGACGTGCCGCGGCTTGTCGAGGAACCGCTCGACGAAGCACTCGCCGCGCCCGAAGGCCGACACTGCCTCGCGGACGGCGGAGTCGAACAGGTGCGGGATCTCGTCGAGGGTGCGGGCCACCTTGAGCCCGCGCCCGCCGCCGCCGAACGCCGCCTTGATGGCGACCGGCAGCCCGTGCTCCTCGGCGAAGACCACGACCTCGTCGGCGTCCTGGACCGGGTCGGTGGTGCCCGGTACGAGGGGCGCACCCACCTTGGTCGCGATGTGGCGGGCCTGCACCTTGTCGCCGAGGGCGGTGATCGCCTCGGGGGAGGGGCCGATCCAGGTCAGCCCGGCGTCGATGACGGCCTGCGCGAAGTCGGCGTTCTCCGACAGGAACCCGTAGCCCGGGTGCACCGCGTCGGCGCCGGACCTCCTGGCGACGTCGATGATCTTGCCGATGACGAGGTACGAGTCGCCCGGCGTGGTGCCGCCCAGGGCGAAGGCCTCGTCGGCGGCGCGCACGTGCAGGGCGTCCCGGTCGGTGTCGGCGTACACCGCGACGCTGGTCAGCCCGGCGTCCCGGCAGGCGCGGGCCACGCGGACGGCGATCTCGCCGCGGTTGGCGATCAGGACCTTCTGCACCGGGCTCTCCCTCGTTGGTGGACCGGTCGGGACTGTAGTCAGGACGCCCGGGGCCGCTCCCGGGCGGGAGGAGCGGCTCAGCGCCGCCAGAGGGCGGTGATGGTCAGCCCCCGGCGGGAGAGCTGCTCGCGCAGCGCGGCCAGCGACAGCCCGACCACCGACGCCGGGTCGCCCTCCACGCGCCGCACGAACGGCGCGCCCAGCCCGTCGAGGGTGAAGGCGCCGGCGACCGCGAGCGGCTCGCCGGAGTCGAGGTAGGCGTCGATCTCCTCGGCGGTGGGGGAGGCGAAGTGCACGACGGTGGAGGTGACGACGACGTCGCGGCCCTCCACGCGGCCGCTCCGCACGTCGAGCAGCGCCTGCCCGGTGTGCAGCACGCCGGAGCGCCCGGCCATGCGCCGCCACCGGTCGCGGGCCTCGTGCGCGTCGGCGGGCTTGCCCATGGCCTCGCCGCGGAACTCCAGCAGGGAGTCGGCGCCGATGACCAGCGCGTCCTCGACCCGGCCGGCGACCACGGCGGCCTTGGCCGCGGCCAGCAGCGCCACCTGCTCGCCGACGCGCGGGGCGGTGATCGTGGACTCGTCCAGGTCGCTGACCACCACCTCGGGCGCGAGCCCCGCCTGGCGCAGCAGCCCCAGCCGGGCCGGCGAGGCGGAGGCCAGCACCAGCCTGCGGCTCATCCCGGCCGTCCCGCGGCGCGCCAGCCACCGGGGCCGGGCCGCAGGACCGGCCGGTGCAGGCCGGCGGGGGAGGCCCACGCCCCGACCGGGACCGGCCGCCGGCGCGGCGGCTCCCGCCGGGACAGCGCGGCGACGACGACGGTCAGCGCGGCGAGCTCCTCGTCGGTCGGCTCGCCCCGGACGACGCGCAACAACGGCTGCTCGCTCACAGCGGGATGTTCCCGTGCTTCTTCGGCGGCAGCGTCTCGCGCTTGTTGGCCAGCAGCCGCAGCGCCTTGGTCACCTGCACCCGGGTGTGCGACGGCAGGATCACCTGGTCGACGAAGCCGCGGTCGGCCGCGACGTAGGGCGACAGCAGTGCGTCCTCGTACTCGGTGATCAGCTCCGCGCGGCGGGCGTCGGGGTCGTCGGCGTCGGCGAGCTCGCGCCGGTAGAGGATGTTGACCGCGCCCTGCGCACCCATGACCGCCACCTGCGCCGTCGGCCAGGCCAGGTTGAGGTCGGCGCCGAGGTGCTTGGAGCCCATGACGTCGTAGGCGCCGCCGTAGGCCTTGCGGGTGATGACCGTGACCTTGGGGACGGTGGCCTCGGCGTAGGCGTAGATGAGCTTGGCGCCGCGGCGGATGATCCCCTCCCACTCCTGCGACGTCCCGGGGAGGAAGCCCGGGACGTCGACGAAGGTGAGCACCGGGACGTTGAACGCGTCGCAGGTGCGCACGAACCGCGCGGCCTTCTCGCTGGCGTCGATGTCCAGCGTGCCGGCGAACTGGGTGGGCTGGTTGGCCACCACGCCGACCGGTCGCCCCTCGACCCGGCCGAAGCCGACCAGGATGTTGGGCGCGAACAGCGCCTGCACCTCGAGGAACTCGCCGTCGTCGAGGACGTGCTCGATGACGGTGTGCATGTCGTAGGGCGTGTTCGGCGAGTCGGGGACGAACGTGTCGAGCTCGAGGTCGGCGTCGGTCACCGCGTCGGGCAGCGTGACGTCGACCGGGGCGACGTCGACGGCCGGCAGCGGGTCGAGGTTGTTGCTCGGCAGGTAGGACAGCAGCGCCTTGACGTAGTCGAGGGCGTCGGCCTCGTCCTCGGCCAGGTAGTGCGCCACCCCGGACTTGGTGTTGTGGGTGCGGGCGCCGCCGAGCTCCTCGAGCGTGACGTCCTCGCCGGTCACCGTCTTCACGACGTCGGGGCCGGTGATGAACATCTGGCTGGTCTGGTCGACCATCACGACGAAGTCGGTGAGCGCCGGGGAGTAGACGTGCCCGCCGGCCGCGGCGCCCATCACCAGGGAGATCTGCGGGACGACGCCGGAGGCGTGCACGTTGCGCCGGAAGATCTCGCCGTAGAGGCCGAGGGAGACCACGCCCTCCTGGATGCGCGCGCCGCCGCCCTCGTTGATGCCGATGACCGGGCAGCCGTTGCGGACGGCCAGGTCGAGGACCTTGACGATCTTCTCGCCGTAGACCTCGCCGAGGCTGCCGCCGAAGACGGTCACGTCCTGCGAGAAGACGCAGACCGGCCGGCCGTCGACCGTGCCGAACCCGGTGACGACGCCGTCGCCGAAGGGCCGCTTGGCGTCCATGCCGAAGGCGCTGGAGCGGTGCCGGGCGAACTCGTCGAGCTCGGTGAACGACCCCGGGTCCAGCAGCGCCTCGATGCGCTCGCGGGCGGTCATCTTCCCGGCCGCGTGCTGCTTCTCCACGGCGCGCTGCGAGCCCGCGTGGGTGGCCTCCTCGACCCGCCGCCCGAAGTCGGCCAGCTTCCCGGCGGTCGTGTGGACGTCGACGCCGCCGGGGACGGACTCCCCGGCGCTCTCCAGCTCAGCCGCAGTCACGGGGCCGTAGCGTAGGGGAGTGCCCGACGCGCCCTCTGCCCGCTGGTCGGAGCTGGACCGCCCGCCACTGGACCCGGTGGCGCTGCAGGCCGCCCTCGTCCGCGACAGCCGGCTGTGGCGCTCGCTGGAGGTGGCCGAGGAGGTCGGCTCGACCAACGCCGTCCTCGCCGCGCGCGCGACCGACGACGCACCCGAGGGCGCCGTCCTCGTCGCCGAGCACCAGTCCGCCGGCCGCGGCCGGCTCGACCGCACCTGGGTGTCCCCGCCGCGCGCCGGGATGACCGTCTCGGTGCTGCTGCGCCCCGACGTCCCGGCCGCCCGCCGCGCCTGGCTGCCGTTGCTCACCGGCGTCGCCCTGGCCGAGGCCGTCGGCGAGGTCTCCGGTGTCCGCACGTCGCTGAAGTGGCCCAACGACCTGCTCGCCGCCGACGGCCTCAAGCTCGCCGGCATCCTCGCCGAGGCCACCGGCGACGCCGTCGTCGTGGGGACCGGGCTCAACGTCACCACCCGCCGCGAGGAGCTGCCGCCCACCGGCACGTCGCTGGCGGTCGTCCTCGGCGCACCGGTCGACCGCGGCACGCTGCTGCTGGCCTACCTGCGCGGGCTGGAACGGCGCTACCTCGCCTGGACCGCCGCCCTCGGCGACCCCGTCGCCAGCGGCCTGGCCGGCGACTACCTCGCCTGGTCCTCCACGGTCGGCGCCGACGTCACCGTCACGCTGCCCGACGGGGCGGACCTGGCCGGTACCGCCACCGCCGTCGACTGGGACGGCCGGCTGGTGCTGCAGACCGCCGCCGGCACCGTGGAGCTGGCCAGCGGCGACGTGCAGCACGTGCGGACACGCCCGCCGGGAGCCTGACGCCCCGCCTCCGCTCGGTCATCCTGGCGGCGTGCCCTACCCCGACAAGCTGCTCGCCGACGACGAGGAGGTCGTCGCCCACCTGCACCCGCACTGGACGACGCTGTTCTGGCCGGTCGTCCGCTTCCTGCTGGTCGTCGGCGCCGCCTCCTACCTCGCCGCGCTGGTCCCCGCGGGCCGGCAGCAGGGCGTGCTGCGGATGGTGCTGCTCGCCGTCGCGCTGGTCGTGCTCGCCGTCGCCGTCGTCCGGCCGGTGCTGCGCTGGCGCACCACCCACGTCGTGCTGACCACCCACCGGGTGCTGGTCCGGGAGGGCGTGCTGACCCGGCGCGGCCGCGACGTCGCGCTCTCCCGGGTCACCGACGTCTCCTGCCGCCGGACGCTGTGGGAGCGGGTCGTGCGCTCGGGCACGGTCACCGTGGAGTCCGCCGGCGACGGGCCGCCGCTGGTGCTGCGCCGGCTGCCCGACAGCGACGGGGTGCAGGCGCTGCTCGCCCAGCTCGTCGACGACGCGGACCCGTTCGGCGCGGTCGCGTCCGAGCAGCACGCACCCGACGGGGGCGGGGACCCGTGGGGCGACGTCCCGTCCGACGACGGCGGCGCGGACGCGAGCCGGGCGGGCGGCCGGTCCCGGCGGTCGTCGCGGCGGGCCGCCCGGTACGACGTCTCGCGGTACTGACCCGTCTGCTTGTCGACACCTGCCGGACCGGCGCCGGTTCTTCGTCGTGTCGTCGACTCAACGTGACTGCCTCCTCCACCTACCGTGATCGGGCCGTGACATCGGACCGGTCCCTCCCAGGGACAGGACGGGGGAGCTCCCATGCACTCGACGCAGCGACCGACCCGGCGTGCGGAGATCCGCGCGCTCACCGGTCTGCGGCTCGTGGCCGCCCTCTGGGTCGTCGCCTACCACCTGGGCACGGGACTGCAGTCCTCGGTCGGTCCGGCCGTCGAGCCGCTGATGCCGGTCGTGCGGGCCGGCTGGCTGGGCGTGGACCTGTTCTTCGTGCTCAGCGGTTTCGTCATGGCGCTGACCTACCTCGACACGATGGGGCCGCGCTTCGGCTGGCGGCGGTCGGGGGTCTTCCTCTGGGCGCGCCTGGCCCGGGTGTGGCCGCTGTGGGTGCTGCTGACCCTGCTGTTCAGCGGGTGGCTGCTGATCAGCGACCGCGGCCTGGCCGGCCCGCCCGGACACCAGCGGGTGGTCGAGCCGCTGGCGCTGCTCGAGCAGCTGTTCATGGTGCAGATGTGGCACCGCGACGAGGTCTGGGGCTCCACCTTCGTGCTCGCCGGCTGGTCGCTGTCGGTGGAGATGCTCGCCTACGTCTGCTTCCCGCTCCTGGTGCTGGTGCTCTGGCGGCTGCGGCGGCTGCCCGTGACGCTGCTGGCCGCGGGCTCGGTCGCGGCCATGGTCCCGCTCGCGTACCTCGCCTACCGGACCGGCGCCGAGCCCGAGGCGCTGCCGTGGACGCTGCGGATCGCCGGTGCCTTCGTCAGCGGGGGTCTGGTGTGCCTGGCCGTGCGCCGGCTGGAGGGCTCGTCGGCCGCGCTGCGCTGGAGCCCGCTGGTCGCCGCCCTCGCCGTCGCCCACGTCGTGTTCGTGTGCCTGTGGGCCGCCACCCGTGCCCAGCACCAGCCCGGGCACTACGCCGGCGTCGCCACGATGCTGTTCCCCGTCCTCGTCGGCGCGCTGGCGCTGGCCCCGCGCGGGCTGGCCACCCTGCTGTCCGGCGACACCGCGGTGCTCGGCGGGCGCATCTCCTTCGCCCTCTACCTCGTGCACGGCTGCGTCTTCGAGATCGCCGACGACGTCGCCCACTGGGTCCGGCCGCTCAACCCCGGCACGCCGCTGTGGGCGCTGGTGCAGCCCGGCCTCGTGCTCGCCTCGCTGCTGCTGGCCTGGGTGCTGTTCCGGTTCGTCGAGGAGCCGGCCCGCGGCTGGATGCGCCGGATCGGACCCTCCTCCGGTGCCCGCCGCGGCGACCGGCCGGTCGCCGCGGCGGGCACCGGAGGAGGCACCGTGGCCCTGCCGCTGCAGCGCCCCGTGGCCCGGCCGGTGGCGGCACCGCCGCACCCGCACCGGCGTCCGGCGACCGCGCCGCGGGCGGCCGCCGTCCGCGCCGCGGCGGTCGCCGCCCGCGACCTGCGCCCGCCGCTGGCCGACCGCCGGTCGGCCGTGGGCGGCTGACCGCCCGCGGCCGGGTGTGACCGACCGGTCACGGCGAGCCTGGCCGGTTCTGTCGGTCCCCCGACCTACCTTGCGCACCCATGCGGCTGCTGCACACCTCCGACTGGCACATCGGGCGGTCGCTGCACGGCGCCGACCTGCTCGCCGAGCAGGAGGCGGTGCTCTCCGGCCTGGCCCGCGTCGTGGCCGCCGAGGGGGTCGACGCGGTCGTGGTCGCCGGTGACGTGTACGACCGCGCGGTGCCCTCGGCCGACGCCACCGCGGTGCTCGACCGCGTGCTCACCCGGCTGCGGGCGGCCGGGGCCACGGTGGTCCTCACCCCGGGCAACCACGACTCCGCGCGCCGGCTGAACTTCGCCGCCGGCCTGCTCGCGGCCTCGGGCGTGCACGTGCGCGCCACCGTGGCCGGCCTCGACGAGCCGGTGCTGCTCACCGACGCGCACAGCGACGTCGCCGTCTACGGGCTGCCGTACCTGGAGCCGGAGATCGCCCGGCACGAGATGGGGGTGCGGGACGCGCGCAGCCACGAGGGCGTCCTGCGGGCGGCGATGGACCGGGTGCGCGCCGACCTGTTCCTCCGCCCGGGCACCCGCTCGGTGGTGCTGGCGCACGCCTTCGTCGGCGGCGGCGTGGCCAGCGACAGCGAGCGCGACATCTGCGTCGGCGGCGTCGACCTGGTGCCGGCGTCGGTGTTCGACGGCGTCGACTACGTGGCGCTGGGCCACCTGCACCGGCCGCAGTCGCTGTCGGAGCGGCTGCGCTACAGCGGCTCGCCGCTGCCCTACTCCTTCGGTGAGGCCGGGCAGGACAAGCAGGCCTGGCTGGTCGACCTCGACGCCGGCGGGCTGGCCGGCGTCCGGGCGGTCCCGCTGCCGCTGCCCCGGGCGCTGACGGTGCTCACCGGCACCCTCGAGGAGCTGCTGGCCGACCCGGCGCACGCCGCGGCCGAGGAGGCCTTCGTCTCCGCGCGGCTCACCGACGCCGTCCGCCCGGCCGACCCGATGCGCCGGCTGCGCACCCGCTTCGCCCACTGCGTGCACCTGGAGTGGTCCGGCGGCGGGCCCACCGACGGGCGCAGCTACCAGGAGCGGCTGCGCGGCCGCGGCGACCTCGACGTCGCCGGGGAGTTCGTCGGCCACGTCCGCGGCGGGGTGGGCGCCACCGCCGCCGAGCGCGCCCTGCTGGCCCGCGCGCTGGGCGCCGCGGCCCGCGAGGAGCTCGCCCGGTGAGGCTGCACGCCCTCACCCTCACCGCCTTCGGGCCCTTCGCCGGCACCGAGACCGTCGACGTCGACGACGTCGCCCGCGACGGGCTGTTCCTGCTGTGGGGCCCGACCGGGGCGGGCAAGACCACCCTCCTCGACGCCGTCGTCTTCGCCCTCTACGGCGTCGTGCCCGGCGCCCGCGGGGAGGCCCGCCGGCTGCGCAGCGACCACGCCGACCCCGCCACCCGCACCGAGGTCAGCTGCGAGCTCACCCTGGCCGGTGAGCGGCTGCTGGTGCAGCGCCGCCCCGAGCAGACCCGGCCGAAGAAGCGCGGGGCCGGCGAGACCACCGAGCAGGCGCGGCTGTTCGTGCAGCGCTGGACCGGCGAGGCGTGGGAGCCGGTCAGCACCCGCATCGACGAGGGCTCGGAGTACCTGCGGGTGCGCCTGGGCCTGTCGGCCGAGCAGTTCTGCCAGGTCGTGCTGCTGCCCCAGGGCGACTTCGCCCGGTTCCTGCGGGCCGAGCCCGAGGAACGGGCCAAGCTGCTGCGCACGCTGTTCGACGTCGACCGCTTCGCCCGCGCCGAGGAGTGGCTGGCCGGGGAGCGCCGGGCCGCCGAGGAGGCGCTGCGCGCCGACCGGCACCGGGTCAGCACGCTGCTGCACCGGGTGGCCCAGATCGCCGACACCGAGGTGCCCGAGGACCTCGCCCCCGAGCTGGTCGGCGCCCGCCCGGGCGCCTCGGTCGGCGCCTGGGTGCAGCAGGTCCGCACCCGGGCGGCGGAGCGGCTGACGGCCGCGCGGGCCGCCGCGGGCGACGCCGCCGCGCGGAGCGCCCGGGCCGACGCCGAGCTCGCCGCCGCCCGCACGCTCGCCGACCGGCACACCCGGCGCGGCCGGGCCCGTGCCGCCCTCGAGGAGCTCACCGCCCGCGAGGGGCAGCTGGCGCCGCTGCGGGCCCGCGCCGACGCCGGCCGCCGCGCCGAGGTGCTCCGCGACGTGCTGGAGGCCGCCGACCACACCGCCGGCGCCGCCGCGGAGGCGGCCGCGGCCCGCGCGGCCGCCGAGGCCGCCTGGGCCGCCGCCGGCTCCGGCCGCGAGGCCACGGCGGAGACGGCGCGGGAGCTGCGCGACACCGCCGCGCACGCCCGTGCAGTGCTGCCCGAGGCCGGGCGCGCCCGCGAGCTCGCCGCCGACGCCGTCGCGCTGGCCCGGGAGGTGCAGCGGCTGACCGCCGCCTGCGCCGACGGGGGGCGCGCGGCCGAGGAGGAGCCGGCGCGGGTGACCGCGGCCCAGGCCCGCCTCGACGCCGCGCAGGCCGCCGCCGCGCGCCTGCCCGGCCTGGCCGCCGCGGAGGAGGCCGCCCGCACCGCGCTGGACGCCGCCACCCGCGCCGCCGCGCTCGCCGGCCGGCTCGACCGCGCGCGCACCGACGCCGACACCGCCCGGCTGGCCTGGCTGCAGAGCCGGGAGCGGCTGGTCGAGGTGCGCACCGCGCGGCTCGACGGCATGGCCGCCGAGCTCGCCGCCGGGCTGCGCGAGGGCGCCGACTGCCCGGTGTGCGGTTCGACCGAGCACCCGCGCCCCGCCGTCCCGGCCGGTGCGGCGGTCACCGCCGACGACGAGGAGCGGGCCCGCGCCGCCGTCGACGCCGCCGACGAGCGCCGCACCGCGGCCGCCGCCGTCGTGGAGCGCCAGGAGCGCGAGCTCGCCGTGCTGCGCGCCCGGGCCGGCGACGAGCCGGCCGAGGAGCTCGCCGCCCGCGCCGCGGCCACCCGGGCCGAGCTGCAGGAGGTGTCGGCGCTGGCCGGGGGCGTCGAGGCCGCCCGCCGCGCGCTGGCCGCGGCCGAGCAGCGCCGCGACGCGACGCTCGCGGCCCTGGCCGCCGACCGGGAGGCGCTGCAGCGGCGCACCGCCGAGCAGGCCGCCGCCGACCGGGCCGCCGCCGAGGCCACCGCCCGCGTCGACGCCGCCCGGGGGGAGGACGCCGACCTGCCCGCCCGCATCGCCCGGCTGACCGCGGCGGCGCAGCGCTGCGAGGCCGTCGTCGCCGCGGGAGCCGAGGAGGCCCGCGCCCTGGACGCGGCCGTCGCCGCACGCACCGCGGCCGGGGAGCGCGCCACGGCGGCCGGGTTCGCCGGCGCGGCCGCCGCCCGCGCCGCACTGCTGCCTCCCGGCGAGCTGGCCGCGCTCGACCGGCGGCTGCACGAGCACGACGCCGCCCGCTCGGTGCTGGCCGCCACGCTCGCCGACCCCGACCTGGCCGACCTCGGCGAGCGGCCCGACGTCGCGGGGCTGGAGGAGCGCTGCGCCGCGGTCACCGTCCGCCGCGAGGAGGCGGTGACCGCGCTGGACCAGGCCCGCCGCTGCGCCGCCGCGCTCGACGGGCTGGCCGGTGACGTCCTCGCCGCGGAGGAGGAGCTCGCCGAGCGCCGGGCCCGCGCCGACCAGGTCGGCGGGCTGGCCGACCTGGTGGGGGGCCGCGGCGCCAACGCGCTGCGGATGCGGCTGCAGTCGTTCGTGCTGGCCGCCCGGCTCGAGCAGGTGGCCGAGGTGGCCAGCCGCCGGCTGCAGGAGATGTCGCGAGGGCGCTACACCTTCCTGCACAGCGACGCCCTGGGCCGGCACGGCGCCCGCGGCGGCCTGGGCCTCGACGTGCTCGACGAGTACACCGGCACCCGCCGGCCCACCAAGACCCTCTCCGGCGGGGAGAGCTTCATGGCCTCCCTCGCGCTGGCGCTGGGGCTCGCCGACGTCGTCACGGCCGAGGCCGGCGGCGTGCAGATGGACACGCTCTTCGTCGACGAGGGCTTCGGCACCCTCGACGCCCAGGCGCTCGACGCGGTGATGACCGTGCTCGACGAGCTGCGCCGCGGCGGCCGCACGGTGGGCGTGATCAGCCACCTCGAGGAACTGCGCACCCGCATCCCCACGCGGCTGGAGGTGGTGGCCGGGCGGTCCGGCTCCCGCCTGGCCTCCTGACCGCCCGAGTGGGTCCCCCCGTGCCGGGGAGGGGCCGCGTGGGACACCGGTGACGCGCGGGGGACGTGGGACCACCCGTCCGGAGAGTCGAGACGTAGGTACCGGTAGTACCCGACCGGCCACCTAGCGTCACTGCCATGTCCCTCCCCGGAGCCGAGCCGGACCGCCCGGCCGGCGTCCGGGCGGACGCCTCGGGTCTGGCCCTGACCCCGGACGGGTCCGGGTGCCTGCCGGCCGTCGTCGAGGTCCTGCTCGAGGGCTACCGGACGGTGTCCTTCCGCACCGACGCCGGGACCTCCCGCGAGGACGGCAGCGTGGAGTTCGCCTGGCCCCCGGCGCTCGCCGAGCGTCTCTCGGGGCGGGCCACGGTCGTGGTCCGGGACGCCGCACGCGCGGACGTCCTCGCCTCCGGGGAGGCCCGCTTCGGCGCCGACCCCGCCCGGCTGGACCTGCGCGACGGACAGCGGCGCTGGCTGTCGGTCAACAAGTGGGGGCGCCTCGCCCCCGGCTTCGACGGGATCGACCCGGTGGCTCGCCGGGCTCTGCAGGACCGCCTGCTCGACCGCCTCGACGCCGTGCGTGGCGTGCTGGAGGAGGCCGGGCTGCGGCCGTTCGTCTGCTACGGGACGCTGCTCGGCGCCGTGCGCGACGGGGACCTCATCCCGCACGACGACGACGCCGACCTGGCCTACGTGTCCCGCCACGACCACCCCGCCGACGTCGTCCGGGAGAACCTCGCGCTCGAGCGGCTGCTGCGCGACCGCGGCTACCCGGTGGTCCGCCACAGCGGGGGCCACCTGCAGCTGGTCTTCGAGGACGGGGACGGCGGCCAGGACCACTACCTCGACGTCTTCACCGCCTTCGAGGTCGGGGACCGGACCTACCTCTGCTTCCAGGTCGGCGCCGACGGCCTGGACCTCCGCACGCTGTCGGAGGTCACCCTCCGCGGGCGGCGCCAGCCCGCCCCGGCGGCCGCCGAGCAGCTGCTGGCCGAGACCTACGGGCCGGGCTGGCGCACGCCGGACCCGTCGTTCACCTTCACCACTCCGCACGCCGTGCGGTCGCGACTACGGACATGGATCGGGGAGTTCAACATGGCCCGCGAGTACTGGCAGGACTTCTACTCCAGCACCGACGTCGGCCGGGTCCCGGCCGCGGAGTCGGACTTCGCCCGCTGGGTCGACGAGCGGCTGCCCGCCGGCGCCGCCGTCCTGGACGTGGGCACCGGCACGGCCCGCGACGCCCGCTTCTTCGCCCGGTCCGGGCGCACCGTGCACGCGGTCGACTACTCCGCGGCCGCGGTCGAGCGGGGTCGGGCCATGGCCGCCGCCGAGGGCTGGGACGCGGGCTTCGAGGTCGTCAACCTCGCCGACCTGCACCAGGTCGGCGGCCTGGCCGCGGGCCTGGACCCCTCCGCCGGCTGGCACCTCTACGCCCGCTTCCTCGTCCACGCCATCGACGACGAGGCGCGGGCCAACCTGTGGGTCCTCGCCTCGGCCGTCGCCCGCCGCGGCGGCGAGTGCTGGTTCGAGTTCCGCACGAACCGCGACGAGCAGGCCGAGCACGTGTTCGGCGAGCACTTCCGGCGCTACCTCGACCCCGCGCAGGTGGTCATCGAGGCCAAGGAGCGCGACCTGCAGGTGCTCGACGCGGTCGAGGGCCGGGGCCTGGCCGTCTACGGCGACGAGGACCCGTGGGTCGCCCGGCTGCGCCTGGGAGCGGTGTGATGCCGGCCCGCAGGCTGGCCGGCGCGGTGCTGCGCCGGGTCGCTCCCCGGACGGTGCGCGCCCTGGAGACGGTGCCCGTCCTCGAGCGGCGCCTCGGCGAGACCGAGGCCGCGCTCGCCGAGCTCCGCGAGCAGCTCGCGGTGCGCTCCCGGCAGGTCGAGGACCTGCAGCGGTGGCGGCACGAGGCCGAGGCGGGTCTGGACGAGTCGCGCCGGCTGTCGCTGCGCGTGGCCCAGATGACCGACCTGGTGTTCGACCGGCTGCTGACCTCCTCGGGCGGCGCCGCCGGGCGGTGAGCCCCGCCGGGGAGGTCAGCTCCCCGGGTCCTCGGGGCGCAGACCCGGTGCGAGCTCGTCGATGCGCTGCAGCAGGCGGTCGAGCCGGTCGCCGCACAGCGCGGTGATCCGGTCGATCGTCCGCGTCAGGTCGGCGACGTCGAGCGGGTGCTCGGCCACCCCGGCGTTCGACCAGACCGGGCGCATGCCGCCGGGCCCGTCGACGGCGTCCTCCCAGACGGTGTGCACCACGGCGGTGCGCACCGCGTACAGCTTGCGCACCTGGTGGGTCCACTCCAGGACGTCGTCGTCGAGCCGACGTCGTCGTTGAGCCGCCGGTCGCGCACCCGCAGCGGCATGAGGTTGCGGATGAGGCGCACGAGCGCGTCCAGCTCCAGCGGCAGCAGGTAGGGCGCGCTGACCCGGTCGGTGCCCGACAGGGCCGGGGCGAGCCGGGAGACCGCCCGCTCGGCCGTCGCCGCGGCCGCGACCAGCCGGCCGACCGTGGCGTCCCACGGCGGTGCCCGCACCGCCGTCACGCCGCGGCTCCCGCCGTCCGCGGGGGCCGCCGGTGCCGGGGGAGCGGTGCGCGCACGCGGTCGGTCTGCCGGGCCCGGGTGCCGCTGCCGGTCAGCGGGTGAGCACGCCGACGGCCGCGTCGGGGGCCACCGGCGCCGGTGCCGCCGGGAAGACCCACGCGCGGTAGGCGACGAAGCGGATCACCGTGCCGACCACGATCGAGAACACGTTGGTGGCCAGGAGCACCACCGAGCTCTCCTGGCCGAGGCCGTGGTGCACCAGCGCGACGATCCCCAGGCCGATCAGGAGGGTCACCGCGTTGACCGCCGCGAAGGCCAGGTACTCGCGGCGCAGTCCCGTCCGGGCCCGCGTGGAGAACGACCACCACCGGTGACCGGCGAACGCCGTCGACGTGGACACCACGGTCGAGACCAGCTTGGCGACCACCGCGTCGGCGCCGACGCCGGCGTACACCGCCTGGAACACCGCGAGGTCGACCACGAAGGAGGCGGCGCCGACGACGCCGAACGCCGACAGCTCCCGCACCAGGACCCGCCAGGAGCCGCGCACCCGGTCGGCGAGCGCTCCCCGCCCAGGTCCTCCCCCCGCCGTCGGCACGGCGACGATCGTACGGGCCCGGGCGTGCTGGCCCGGCGATCGGCGCGGTGGACGGGATACTCGGTCGCCGTGCGCACCAGCCCGCGGTCGACGCCCGTCCCCCGCCGCGGAGCGCGGTGGGCCGCCTGCCTGGCCGCGGTGGTCCTCGCCGGCGTGGTCGGCTGCGGCGACGGCGGCGCACCCGCGCCGGCCGGTCCTCCGGAGCCGGTCGGCTTCGCCGTCGTCGGGGACTCGATCACCGCCGGCCTGGACGCGCCGGTCGAGGGCACGCGGGTGCGCGGGACCGGCTCGTGGGTGCCGGCCGCCGAGGTGGCGCCGCTGGAGTTCCGCGGCGGCTGGGCCGTGCCCGGCGCCCGCACCGCCGACATGCGCGCGGGCGTGCGGCCGGTCGAGGCCGACGTGCTGGTCGTGCTCGCCGGGACCAACGACGTCCTGGGCGGGGTCCCCTGGGAGCGGACCCGGGAGGACCTGCTGGCGGCGGTGGGGGCCGCCGGGGTGGCGCAGGTGGTCCTGCTCGCCGTCCCGCCGCTCGACGTCGCCCCGCAGGCCCGCGAGGACCTCAACGCCCACCTGGCCGCGCTCGCCCGGGAGCGGGGCTGGACGTCGGTCGACCCGTGGACCGACGTCGCCACCGACCGCGGCACCTTCACCGCCGGCGCCTCGGCCGACGGCGTGCACCCGACCCAGCCGGTCGCCGACCTCGTCGGGACGCGGGTCCGGACGGCGCTGCTGGACCTGGCCGGGGACTGACCCCCGGGCCCTGTCCGGGCTAGCCTCCCCCTGCCATGGCCGACACCCCGCAGCCGACCGCTCCCGCCACCACCGACCCCCGCACCGGGCTGCCGGTCGTGGCGATGGTCGGCGGGGGTCAGCTGGCCCGGATGACCCACCAGGCCGCCATCGCCCTCGGCCAGTCGCTGCGGGTGCTGGCCACCGGCCCCGACGAGTCCGCGGCGCTGGTCGCCGCCGACGTCCGGCTGGGCGACCACCGCGACCTCGGCGCGCTGCGCGCCCTGGCCGACGGCGCCACCGTGGTCACCTTCGACCACGAGCACGTGCCGACCGAGCACCTGCGCGCCCTGGCCGCCGACGGCGTCCGCGTCGCCCCCGGCCCCGACGCGCTGGTGCACGCCCAGGACAAGCTGGTGCTGCGCCGGGCGCTGGACGCGGCGGGGGAGCCGCAGCCGCCGTGGGCCGAGGCGCACACGGTGCACGCGGTCGCCGCCTTCGCCGAGGAGGTCGGCTGGCCGGTGGTCCTCAAGACCCCGCGCGGGGGGTACGACGGCCGCGGCGTGTTCGTCGTCCACGGGCCCGACCAGGTGGCCGAGCTGCTCGAGCGGCACGGGACCCTGCTGGTCGAGGAGCGGGTGCCGCTGGTGCGCGAGCTCGCCGTGCTGGTGGCCCGCTCCCCGTTCGGGCAGGTCGCCGTCTGGCCGGTCGTGGAGACCGTCCAGCGCGACGGCGTCTGCGTCGAGGTGCTCGCCCCCGCCCCCGGCCTCGACGAGGCGACCGCACTGGCCGCGCAGGAACTCGCCGTGCGCGTCGCCGACCGGGTGGGCGTCGTCGGCGTCATGGCCGTCGAGCTGTTCCGGACCGCCGACGGCGTACTGGTCAACGAGCTGGCCATGCGCCCGCACAACTCCGGGCACTGGACGATCGAGGGAGCCCGCACCAGCCAGTTCGAGCAGCACCTGCGGGCCGTCCTCGACTACCCGCTGGGCTCGACGGCGATGGTCGCGCCGGCCGTGGTCATGGCCAACGTGCTCGGCGGGGCGGCCTCGGCGCCCGACTGGGACGGCCCCGGCCTCGACGAGCGGGTGCACCACCTGATGGCGCACTGGCCCGACGTCAAGCTGCACTGGTACGGCAAGGGTCAGCGCCCCGGCCGCAAGCTCGGCCACGTCACCGCGACCGGGCCCGACCTCGCCGCGGTCCGCGCCCGCGCCGTCGCCGCCGCCCGCTACCTCGCCGACGGCGTCGTCGACCCCGCCTTCGCCTTCCCCGAGGAGCACTGAGTGGGCGAGCCCGTCGCCCCCGCGCCCCGGGTGGGCGTCGTCATGGGCAGCGACTCCGACTGGCCGACCATGGAGCCGGCCGCGCAGGCCCTCGCCGAGTTCGGCGTCCCCTACGAGGTGCACGTGCTGTCCGCGCACCGCACGCCGCAGCGGATGCTCGACTACGCCACCAGCGCCGTCGGCCGCGGCCTGCGGGTCCTCGTCGCCGGGGCCGGGGGAGCGGCCCACCTGCCCGGCATGCTCGCCGCCGCCACCCCGCTGCCGGTCATCGGCGTGCCCCGCCCGCTGGACCGCCTCGACGGCCTCGACAGCCTGCTGTCGATCGTGCAGATGCCGGCGGGGGTGCCGGTCGCCACGGTGTCGATCGGCGGCGGCCGCAACGCCGGCCTGCTCGCCGTGCGGATCCTCGCCGCCGCCGACCCCCAGCTGCGGGCCGCGGTCCAGCGGTTCCAGGCCGACCTCGCCGAGACCGTGGTGGCCCGCGACGCCGCGCTGCGGGCCCGCCTCACCGGGCCGGGTGAGACGAGCCGGGGGACTGCTGGGACGTCCTAGCATCTACCCGTGAGCACGAGCGGGCTGTACCAGCTGACCGAGGAGCACGACGCGATCCGGGCCGCCGTCCGGGACATCGCCGAGCGGGAGATCGCGCCGTACGCGGCGGAGGTGGATGCGGAGTCGCGCTACCCGATCGAGGCGCAGAAGGCGCTGACGGCGGCCGGCTTCCACGCCACCCACATCCCGGAGCAGTACGGCGGCGAGGGCGCCGACGCGATCGCCACCTGCATCGTCATCGAGGAGGTCGCGCGGGTCGACGTCTCGGCCTCGCTCATCCCCGCGGTCAACAAGCTCGGCTCGATGCCGGTCGTCCTCTCGGCGTCGGAGGACCTCAAGCAGAGGGTGCTGGCCCCGATCGCCGCCGGCGACGCGATGATCAGCTACGGGCTGTCCGAGCGGGAGGCCGGCTCCGACGCCGCCTCGATGAAGACCCGCGCCCGCCGAGACGGCGACACCTGGGTGCTCAACGGCACCAAGGCCTGGATCACCAACGCCGGCGTCTCCGAGTGGTACACGGTCATGGCCGTCACCGACCCGGAGAAGCGGGCCAACGGCATCTCCGCCTTCGCCGTCCACCGCGACGACCCGGGCTTCGCCGTGGGCCCCAAGGAGCGGAAGATGGGCATCAAGGGCTCGCCCACCTGCGAGCTCTACTTCACCGACTGCACCATCCCGGCCGACCGGGTCATCGGCGAGCCCGGCACCGGCTTCAAGACCGCGCTGCGGACGCTGGACTTCACCCGCCCGACCATCGGCGCGCAGGCCGTCGGCATCGCCCAGGGCGCGCTCGACGCCGCCGTCGAGTACACCCGCGAGCGCAAGCAGTTCGGCCGGGCGGTCAGCGACTTCCAGGGCGTGCAGTTCATGCTCGCCGACATGGCCATGCAGATCGAGGCCGCCCGCCACCTGGTCTACGTCGCCGCCGCCCGCGGCGAGGCCGCCCACGACGGCGGCAAGGCCGACCCCGACCTCGGCCGGCTGTGCGCCGCGGCCAAGGCGTTCGCCTCCGACGTCGCCATGAAGGTCACCACCGACGCCGTCCAGCTCTTCGGCGGCGCCGGCTACACGCAGGACTTCCCGGTCGAGCGCATGATGCGCGACGCCAAGATCACCCAGATCTACGAGGGCACCAACCAGATCCAGCGCATGGTGATCGCGCGGAGTCTCCTGAGGTAGGACGTCGACCGGCGTCCTCGCAGGTCATGGCCATGCCAGGCCGCTGCGAGGGCGCCGGTCGCCGGTGCGGGAGTGGCGAGTCCCGTCGGATCGGCCTCGATCGTGCGGATCGGTGTCCATCAGAGGCTGGATCCGCAGCTTCCCCTCGGCCGGCAGTCGCTGCACCGCGTCCACGTGGGCCGCTGTGTCCGGTGCGGTCGTGTCGGCGGTCATGACAGGCCTCCTCCTCCCGGGCGGCGGCCCGGGGGACGTCGGCGCGTCGGGTCGACCTGGCCCGGCGCGGCGGCCGTGACGGAAGGTCGCTGGGCGGCCGCATCCGCAGCATGTGCACGACCGCTGTCGCGGTGCTGTCCGTTCCCTTGCTGGGTGGTGCTGTCAGCGCTGAGCCGCGACTCCGTCCAGTTCACCGGCGACGGCATCGGGCCGGGACGCGCCGGCGGTGGACTCCACGTCGAACTCCTGGTCACCGAGCTGCGCGCGAGCGCGGCGCTCGGCCCGTTCGGCGTCGGCCCGTTCCAGTCGCGATGCGGGGCGATGCCGCCTCTGCCGCCAGGCGGCCGCGGCGCCCACCAGGCCCTCCAGCGCGGCGGCGTGCCCGGGAGTGGTCTGCCACGCCCGGCGGTGGGAGATCCCGGCGCTGGTCAGGTCACCGTCGGCCTCGGCGAGGTGGCCCAGGCCGACCACAGCGGCGGCGGTCCACTCCGGCTCGGGCGCCCCCGGCCAGCAGCTGCTGCGCGAAGGTCAGCCGCTCCCGGGCGGTTGCGGCGGCACCGCGCTCGCGGGCCAGCAGCCCTTCGCCGACCGCGGCCCGCGGGTCGCCCTCGGCGCCGAGCCGGCGGGCGACCGCGTGGGACCCGGCGAACAGCTGCCCCGCCCGGTCGGCGTCGCCGAGCAGCAGGGTGACGTGCCCGGCGCCGGCGAGGGCGTACTGGACGGTGTTGGCCGGGCCGACGCCGCGGACGCTGGCGAGTGCCCCGTCGTACATCTCCAGGGCCTGCTCGAGGCGGCCGGCGCGGTGCAGGGCCATGCCGAGGAAGCCGCTCACCTGGTCGCCGTCGTCGGCGTCCCCGTGAGGGCCTGGGCAGCACCAGCGCCATCCGAGGCGAGATGCGCACCGGCGCACGCACGCGCGGGCTCGGCGGACCTGGTCAGCCCGGCCGGACGAATCCGTCTGCTGCTTGCGGAATGTACCCCGAGGGGGTATCACTTGTACCGGATACCGCTAGGGGGTACCCAGACGCGAGAGGAGAGGTGTCGTGACGAGCACCGAGTACACCGTCCGAGGGATGACCTGTGGGCACTGCGCCGGCGCGGTGACCGAGGAGGTCACCAGGATCCCGGGCGTCACCGACGTCGACGTCGACGTGGCCGGCGGTCGCGTCACCGTCCGCAGCAGCGGTCCCCTGCCCGACGACGCGGTGGCTGCCGCCGTCGACGAGGCGGGCTACGAGGTCGTCACCGGCTGACCGGCATCCCCGGCGGGGCGCCGGCTGCCCGGTGCCCCGCCTCCCGCTCCGTCCCACCTCACGAGGAGACCGACAGACATGGCCGGCTACAGCCACGACAAGGACGAGCACCTCAAGCGGCTGCGCCGCATCGAGGGCCAGATCCGCGGCCTGCAGCGCATGGTCGAGGACGACAAGTACTGCATCGACATCCTGACCCAGGTGTCGGCGGCGACCCGCGCCCTGCAGTCGTTCTCCCTCGGCCTGCTCGACGAGCACCTGGCCGGCTGCGTGGTCGACGCCGCGCAGAAGGGCGGCCCGGAGGCCGACGCGAAGGTCCGCGAGGCCTCCGAGGCGATCGCCCGCCTCGTCCGCTCCTGACCCGGAGGACCTGCGATGAACACCCCCGCCAAGCTCGGCGCCTACACGCTCGCGCTGGTCGCCGTCTTCGGCGCGGCCGCCGGCCTCGGTTCGGTGGTCGGCCCCGTCGGCGCGGCCGCCGACGACACCGCCGGCCACGACACCGCTCCCCACGGCGAGACGCCCGCGGAGTCCCCGATGGACACCAGCGCACAGGCATCCGCCGCCGGCACCCACCTGCCCGGTGGCCTGCAGGTCTCCGAGAACGGCTACACCCTCGACGCCGCCGGCTCCCTGCCGGCCGGCGCGGCCACCCCGGTGTCCTTCCGGGTCCTCGGCCCCGACGGGCAGCCGGTGACCGCCTACGACGCCGCCCACGACGAGGACCTGCACCTGATCGCCGTGCGCCGGGACCTCACCGGCTACCAGCACGTCCACCCCGGGCTGGCCCCCGACGGCACCTGGTCGATCCCGCTGGAGCTGACCGCCGGTGAGTGGCGGCTGTTCGCCGACTTCGACCCCGCCGGCCCCGACGAGCCGCTCGTCCTGGGCGCCGACGTCGCCGTCGCCGGTGACCACACCCCGCGGCCGCTGCCCGAGCCCTCGCCCACGGCCGAGGTCGACGGGTACACCGTCACCCTCGACGGCGAGCTGGTCCCGGGGCAGGAGTCGGAGCTGACCCTGTCGGTCAGCCGGGACGGGCAGCCGGTCACCGACCTGCAGCCCTACCTGGCCGCCTACGGGCACCTGGTCGCCCTGCGCGACGGCGACCTGGCCTACCTGCACGTGCACCCGGCCGGTGAGCCCGGTGACGGCACCACAGCGCCCGGCCCGGACGTCGCCTTCTCCGCCACCGCCCCCTCGGTCGGGGACTACCGGCTGTTCCTGGACTTCCGGCACGGCGACGTCGTGCGCACCGCCGAGTTCACCGTCCGCGCCGGCGACACCGTCGCGCCCGCCACCGGCACCGGCAGCACGGTGACCTCGGGCCCGGCCGACGGCGGCCACGTCGACGACGGGCACGGCCACGGCTGAGGCGACGCACGTCCGATCCCATCCCCAGCACCCCCGAAGGAAGAAGACGATGAGCTCCGCGACTGAGCGCACGACCCCACCGGCCGCGGCCGGCGGCGGCCAGGTCGAGCTGGTGATCGGCGGGATGACCTGCGCCTCCTGTGCGGCGCGCATCGAGAAGAAGCTCAACCGGCTCGAGGGCGTCACCGCCACGGTCAACTACGCCACCGAGAAGGCGAAGGTCGCTCTCACCGGCGACGTCACGCCCGCCGACCTCATCGCGACGGTGGAGAAGACCGGCTACACCGCGCAGCTGCCCGAACCACCGAAGGCCCAGACCGACGGCGAGCAGCCGGACGCCCCGGAGCGCGACGACCACGTCCGCAGCCTGCGGCAGCGGTTGCTGGTCTCCGCGGTCCTGACCGTCCCGGTCGTGGCGATGGCGATGGTCCCCGCGCTGCAGTTCACCTCCTGGCAGTGGGCCTCGCTCACGCTGGCTGCGCCGGTGGTGGTGTGGGGGGCCTGGCCGTTCCACCAGGCGGCCTGGACCAACCTGCGCCACGGCACGGCCACGATGGACACCCTCGTCTCGATGGGCACCCTCGCGGCGCTGGCCTGGTCGCTGTACGCGCTCTTCTGGGGCACCGCGGGCGAACCGGGCATGACCCACCCCTTCGAGCTGACCGTCGCCCGCACCGACGGGTCGGGGAACATCTACCTCGAGGCCGCCGCCGGGGTGACCACCTTCATCCTCGCGGGGCGCTACGTCGAGGCCCGCTCCAAGCGCCGCGCCGGAGCCGCCCTGCGCGCGCTGCTCGAGCTGGGCGCCAAGGAGGTCTCGGTGCTGCGCGGCGGCCGCGAACAGCGGATCCCCGTCGACGAGCTCGCCGTCGACGACTCCTTCGTCGTCCGCCCCGGCGAGAAGATCGCCACCGACGGGGTGGTCACCGAGGGCTCCTCGGCGGTGGACGCCGCGATGCTCACCGGCGAGTCCGTGCCGGTCGAGGTCGGCCCCGGCGACGCCGTCGTCGGCGCCACCGTCAACGCCGGCGGCCGGCTGGTCGTCCGCGCCACCCGCATCGGCACCGACACCCAGCTGGCGCAGATGGCCCGCCTGGTCGAGGACGCCCAGAACGGCAAGGCCGAGGTCCAGCGCCTGGCCGACCGCGTCTCGGGCGTCTTCGTCCCGATCGTCATCGCCCTGGCCGTCGGCACCCTCGGCTTCTGGCTGGGCACCGGCGGCGGGGCCGGCGCGGCGTTCACCGCCGCGGTCGCCGTCCTGATCATCGCATGCCCCTGCGCGCTCGGGTTGGCCACGCCGACCGCGCTGATGGCCGGCACCGGCCGCGGCGCGCAGCTGGGCATCCTGATCAAGGGCCCGGAGGTGCTGGAGAACACCCGCCGGGTCGACACCGTCGTGCTCGACAAGACCGGCACCGTCACCACCGGCCGGATGGCCCTGCTCGACGTCGTCGCCGCTCCCGGCGAGGACCGCGAGCAGGTGCTGCGGCTGGCCGGCGCCCTGGAGGACGCCTCCGAGCACCCGATCGCCCGGGCCATCGCGACCGGCGCCGCCGAGCAGGTCGGCACCCTGCCGCGCGTCGAGGACTTCACCAACGTGGAGGGCCTCGGCGTGCAGGGCGTCGTCGACGGGCACGCGGTGCTGGTCGGGCGCACCCGGCTGCTGGCCGAGTGGTCCCAGCCCCTCGGCGCCGACCTGGAGCGGGCGCAGGCCGCCGCCGAGGCCGAGGGCAGGACCGCCGTCGCCGTCGGCTGGGACGGCGCCGCCCGCGGCGTGCTCGTCGTCGCCGACGCCGTCAAGGACACCTCCGCCGAGGCCGTCGCGCAGCTCCGCGGCCTGGGCCTGACCCCGGTCCTGCTGACCGGCGACAACGCCACCGTCGCCCGCTCGGTCGCCACCACCGTCGGCATCGACGAGGTGATCGCGGAGGTCCTGCCCGCCGACAAGGTCGACGTCGTCAAGCGGCTGCAGGGAGAGGGCAGGGTCGTGGCGATGGTCGGCGACGGCGTCAACGACGCCGCCGCCCTCGCCCAGGCCGACCTCGGCCTGGCGATGGGCACCGGCACCGACGTCGCGATCGAGGCCAGTGACCTGACCCTGGTCCGCGGCGACCTGCGGGCCGCCGCCGACGCCATCCGGCTGTCGCGCAGGACGCTGGGCACCATCAAGGGCAACCTGTTCTGGGCGTTCGCCTACAACGTCGCCGCGCTGCCGCTGGCCGCCGCCGGGCTGCTCAACCCGATGCTGGCCGGCGCGGCGATGGCGTTCTCCTCGGTGTTCGTCGTCTCCAACAGCCTGCGACTGCGCCGCTTCCGCACCACCAACGGTGCGACAGCCGCCGGCGGGCGCCCGGACCCAGCCGCCGACGCCCTCGACGACGCACCCCGGCAGGCCACCGCGGCCGGCTGAGCGGCCGCGCCGACAGCCCACTCACCGCTGGATATCCGCCGGGCCTCGCAGGCCACAGCGGATGGGAGGAGAGGTCATGGCAGCGAACCAGACGACAGCCGTGCTGGAGGTCGCCGGCGTGCACTGGGCGTCGGAGAAGGCGACCGTCGAGCGCGTGCTCGGCCGCCGCTCCGGCGTCCTGCAGGTCGAGGCCAACCCGGTGAGCCAGACCGCGACGGTCACCTACGACCCGACACGGACGTCGGTGGCCGACCTCACCGCGTGGATCCGCGACTGCGGCTACCACTGCGCCGGGCAGTCGGTTCCGCAGCACGTCTGCGATCCAGCGGTCGAACCGCGGCTGCGCGGCACCCCCGGGCACCACGACGGCCACCGGCCGGAAGCCGACGCCGGGGGAGCGCCGCACGGGCACCACGGCGGCGAGGGAGAGGGACACGGCGGTTCCGCCGGGAGGACCTCCCACGAGGCGATGGGCCACGGCGGGCACCACGCCGGCACGTCCATGGACGACATGGCCCGCGACATGCGCAACCGCTTCCTGGTGGCTTCGTTGCTGTCGATCCCGATCCTGCTGTGGTCACCGATCGGCCGGGAGGTGCTCGGCTTCACCGCACCGGCGCCGTTCGGGCTCCGGGACGACGTCTTCTCGCTGGTCCTCTCGCTGCCGGTGGTCCTCTACAGCGCCTGGATCTTCTTCGACGGCGCCTGGCGGGCCCTGCGGGTCCGCACGCTGGACATGATGGTGCTGGTCGCCGTCGCGGTCGGGGCGGGCTGGCTCTACAGCCTGGCCATCACGCTGACCGGCGGCGGCGAGGTCTTCTACGAGGCCGCCACCGTGCTCACCGCCTTCGTGCTGCTCGGCCACTGGTTCGAGATGCGCGCCCGCGGCGGCGCCAACGACGCCATCCGCACCCTGCTCGAGCTCGCACCCCCGCGCGCGCTGGTGCTCCGGAACGGGCAGCCGGTCGAGGTCCCCACGGGCGAGGTCGTCGTCGGGGACCTGCTCCTGGTCCGCCCGGGCGGGAAGATCCCCGTCGACGGGAGGGTGGAGGACGGCGACTCCGAGGTCGACGAGTCGATGGTCACCGGCGAGAGCCTGCCGGTGCACAAGGCGCCCGGTGACGAGGTCATCGGCGCCTCGGTGAACACCACCGGCACGCTGCGGGTCCGGGCGACGAAGGTCGGCAGTGACACCGCCCTGGCGCAGATCGTCGCGCTGGTGCAGGAGGCGCAGAACTCGAAGGCGCCCGGCCAGCGCCTGGCCGACCGGGCCGCCTTCTGGCTGGTGCTCGTCGCACTCCTCGGCGGCGGCCTCACCCTGGCGGTGTGGCTGCTGGCCGGGGCGACGCTCGCCATGGCCATGCTGTTCGCGATCACCGTCGTCGTGATCACCTGCCCGGACGCCCTGGGGCTGGCCACGCCCACGGCGATCATGGTCGGCACCGGTCTCGGGGCCCGCCGCGGCGTGCTGTTCAAGAACGCCACCGCACTGGAGACCGCCGCGCGGATCGACACCGTGGTGATGGACAAGACCGGAACCCTGACGAAGGGGGAGCCGGAGGTCACCGACGTCGTCGTCGACGGCATGACCGCCGAGGACGTCCTGGCGCTGGCCGCCGCCGTCGAGCGGGAGTCCGAGCACCCGCTGGCCGCCGCCGTCACCCGGCACGCCGACGACCTCGGCGTGCCGGCGCTGACCGCCACCGGCTTCCGCAACGTCCCCGGTCACGGCGCCTCCGCGGAGGTCGCCGGACGCCGTGTGCTGGTCGGCAACGCCGCGCTGATGGCCGACGAGGGCGTCGACCTCGGCGCGCTGGGCGTGCGCCGCGAGGAGCTGGCCGGCAGCGGCCGGACCGCCGTCCTGGTCGCCGTCGACGGCCGCGCCACCGGCGTGATCGCGCTGGCCGACGCCCCGCGGGCGACCTCGGCGGCCGCCGTGGCCGCGCTGCAGCGGGCCGGCGTGGAGGTGGTCGTGCTCAGCGGCGACAACGAGGCCACCGCCCGGCGCATCGCCAGCCAACTGGGCATCGACACCGTCTTCGCCGACGTCCTGCCCGGTGACAAGGCCGCGGTGATCTCCGAGCTGCAGCGCGCCGGCAGGCGGGTCGCGATGGTCGGCGACGGCGTGAACGACGCACCCGCACTCGCAACCGCCGACCTGGGCATCGCCATCGGTGCCGGCACGGACGTGGCCATCGAGACCGCCGACGTCGTGCTCGTGCGATCCGACCCGCTGGACGTGCCCACCGCGCTGGCCATCGGCCGCGGCACGCTGCGCAAGATGCGGCAGAACCTCGGCTGGGCGATCGGCTACAACGCCGTCGCGCTGCCGATCGCCGCCGGTGTGTTCGAGCCGGCGTTCGGGCTGGTCCTGCGGCCGGAGATCGCCGCCCTCACGATGTCGGGCTCGTCAGTCCTCGTCGCGGTGAACGCGCTGCTGCTCGAGCGGCTGCGGCTGCCCGCCGCTCCGGCCGAGCCCGCGGCGACCCCCGTGCGGGAGCCGGTGACCCACTAGCCCGGTGCGACCACGACGGCGGGCTGTCCGGTGGGTCGCCGGGCAGCCCGCCCGGCCTCGAGCGTGACGAGGAGGAGCGGCGCGGCCGCGGCTCCTCCCGACGGGTCGAGATCGCCGTCGTCACCGACACCGGACCGGTCCGGTCGCTCGGCGGCCGGGCGACGTCCACCCCGCGGCCCTCCTGAACCTCGGACAGGCAGGCGTCGGCGGAGGCGGTGCACGCCTGGGCGCACTCCACGCACGCCTCGATGCCCGTGCGCAGCTCCACCCTGTCCACCCGCCCAGGTCCTCCGGGTAGGTGTCCAGCACCTGGGCGACGACCGTCATCGCGACCTCGTCTCGTCCGGCTGCCGGCTGCCCGGATGCCGCCTGCGACACGTCCCGGCTCCCGTGGGCCGCCCGGGATCCCCGCCGACCGCACCGAGTCGTCCACGCGCCGGCCGGCCGGCACCCGGACACCCGCCGGGGCGTGCCCGGCCGCAGGCCGGTCTGCGGCCGGGACGGTCGCACCGCCCCGCGTGCTCCCGGGGGCGGCAGCGCGGCGTCGGTAGCGGGCAGTGGTCAGGCCGACCTGCTGTTGCGCCACGCGGCGGTGCTCCGGGTCGCCCAGCCCATCCGGGTCGCGGCCTGCCCGGCGAGGCTCCGGACCGCGGACGTGGCCGGGTTCCCACCGACCTGGACGCCGATGCCGTGGGCGCCGTGCACCCCGTGGGGGTAGGGCGTCGAGGTCGTCTCGTCCTGCCACCGGCCGTCCGTGGTGCGGCAGCGAACCGTCAGCCGGTGGCGTCCCCGCGTGGCCTCCCAGGGCGCGGACCAGGGGCGCCAGGCATCCGGGCCGAGATCGACGCCCAGGGCGGCATCGGTCCAGGGACCGTCGTCGACCCGGAGCTGCACGCGGTCCACGCCCACGGTCGGCGCCCACGCGTAGCCGCGGACGGTGGTCCTGCCGGCCTCGACGCGGGAGTGGTCGGCTGGTGCGTCGATGCGGGAGGCCGGGTGCACCGGGTAGGTGCCGTCACGCCACCCGCGCCGTCCCCAGTACGACGGCGGCGGCTGCGCGGTGACGGTGATCCGCCGGAGCCACTTGAGGTTGCCGTCCTGACCGTGGCGGCCGGGGACGAGCAACCGGGCGGGGCTGCCGTGCTCCCGGGGCAGCGGCCGTCCGGCCATCCCGACGGCCAGGAACGCCCGCCGGGCCACGTCGAGGGGCAGCACGTTGGTGTAGCCGTCGACCGCCTCGGCGACGACCCAGCCGTCCTCGCCGGTGTGGCCGGCGCGGTCGAGCAGCTCTCCGACGCCGAGGCCGGTCCAGCGCGCGCAGCCCATCCGGCGGCCGCCGACCGGGTTGTGCACGCACACCATCAGCAGGTCGCGCTCGTCCAGGGGCAGCGCCAGCAGCTCGTGCAGGGAGAGGGCCAGGACCTCCGCCACCTCGCCGTCCACGACCAGTCGCCAGGCGTCCACGTCGACCCTCGGTTCGGGCACGGTCACGTCGATGACGGGCAGCTCGCCGGGCTCGGCGAGCAGCGGTGCCAGCCCCGGCTGCCGGGCGGCAGCGTCGGCGGGCGGGCGCGGCAGCGGCCGGGCAGGCGGGGGCAGCGTGATCCGGTCGCGCAGGCCCGCGGCGCGGCGGCGGGCGCGCCGGTCGGCGGCGACCACCGCGCCCGCCGCGACCGCCGCGGCGACCGGCACCACCGACGGGCGGACCCGCAGCGGCGCGACCGCGGTCGCGGCGACCAGGAGTCCGGCCGCGGCCGCGGCGGCGGTGTCCCGGGTCGACGCGTCGCCGCGGCGCAGGGCGAGGGAGCCGCCGAGGACGTGCGGGGCCGCGGCGGTGGCGGCGCCCAGCAGTGGCCGGCGACCGGCCAGCGCGCCACCGGCGGCCGCCGCGAGCCCGCCGGCACCGGCCGCCAGCACGGCCAGGCCCGGCTTGTCGGCCCGGCCGACGAGGGCGACCCCGCCGTCGACCAGCGCCGCGGGGGAGGCGTCGACCAGGCCGCGGGCCAGCCCCGACGACGGCGAGCGGCCGCGGCGCGTGGCCGAGGCGGTGATCTCGCCAGCAGCGGCCGCCAGCAGCCCGGCGAGCAGGCCGATTCGCGGGCGGGAGGTGCGCTGTGCGGTCATCGAGGGCTCCTCGGTCGGGGTGATCGGTGCCTCCTCGGGCGGGCCGGGGCCGACGCTAGGGACACGGAGGACGCGTCACGCCGGCGAAACCGCCGGGATCACCGACTCGCGACGGCCGGGTCCGGCCCGGCCCGCGCCCACCGGCGAGGTGTGACGGAGGGGTCCGGTCCCGCTCGGCAGCTCGTGCCCGCCGCGACACGCCGGGCGCGTGGCCGGTGTGACGTCCGGTGCGCGGTGCCGCCGCCTCCGGTTCCCCCCTGGCGCGCAGCGTGTTGACTGGGAGCCGTGGGTGCACCGAGCGCAGTGGCCGAGCGGACCGGACGGGGAGATCGTCCCGGGGGCCGGCCGTCGGGTGGCCGGGGACGGCTCCCGCGGCTGGAGCTCGGGCTGCTGGCCACGGCGCTGGTCGCGCTGATCTGCGCGGCGCTGATGCCGCTGGCGCCGGTGTCGGTCAGCACCCCGACGGTCTCCTGGCCGCAGGACCCGGCCGCCCCGGTCTCCACCGAGCTGCAGCTCACCGCCCAGCGGCCGGCCGCCCTCGACGTCCGCTTCAGCTGCGCGGCGCTGACCGCCGCCCGCGGCGCCGGTGACGGTGTCCTGCTGAGCACCGTGGTCCCCGGCCGGCTCGCCGAGGCCGAGGGCCTGCAGGTCCGCCTCGCCGCCGACGACACGCTGTCGGTCGTCAGCAACGGCACGGAGGTGTACCGCGGCGCCGTCGCGGGCGGGGACTGCGCCTACCGCCTGCGGATGGACCCCGGCGCGACCCGGCTGTCGGTCGACGGGCAGGCGCTGGCCGAGACCGGCGGCGCGCTGCCCGACGTCGACCTGCTGGCCACCTCCGTCACCGCGCTGCCCGGCGGCACCGCCGACGACCTCGGGGTGACCGTCGACGTCGACGACCAGTTCTCCACCAGCCCGACCCCGCTCAAGTGGGCGGTCGCCGCCGTCCTGCTGCTCGCCTCGCTGGCCTGCCTGGCGCTGCTCGCCGTGCGCGAGCGCCGGCGGCGCACCGGCGCGCGGGCGGCGGCCGGCCGTCGGTGGTGGCGGGCGGTGTCGGTGGTCGACCTCGCCGTGGCCGCCCTGCTGCTGCTGTGGCTGTTCATCGCCCCGCACACCGACGACGACGGCTACTACTCCGCGATGGCGCGCAACGCCGTCGAGAACGGGTACGTCGGCAACTACTTCCAGCTGCTCAACCAGGGCTATCCGCCCTTCAGCTGGTTCTACCAGCTGCTCGGCTACTGGGACCTGCTCGGCTCCTCGCCGGTGGTGCTGCGGATCCCCTCACTGGTGGCGGGGCTGGTCACCTACGGCGCCGCGCGCGCGATCGTGGAGTCGGTCGGCATCCCGCCGGCGCGGACCGCGGTGGGCCGGCTGGTCCGCCACGGCGTCGTCGCCCTGGTGTTCCTCACCGCCTGGCTGCCCTACAGCATGGGTGTGCGGCCGGAGTCGATCTCGGCGGTGTTCGCCGTCCTGACGCTCGGCGCGGTCGTGGTGGCCCGGCGGCGGGGGAGCCTGGCCTGGTACGCCGCCGCGCTGCTCGTCGCCGGGATCGGGGTGACCTGCCACCCGACCGGCATCGTCGCGCTGGCCCCGTGGCTGCTGAGCATCCCGGCGATGTGGCCGCTGGTCCGCTCCACGAGCCCCTGGCGGACGCTGGCCGTCGCCGCGGGCGTGGTGGCCCCGGCCGCCCTCGCGGCGGTGCCCGGCTTCCTCGACGGCTCGCTGCGCGACTTCACCTACTCCCAGGAGATCTACGCGCGGCTGTGGCCCCAGGAGAGCTGGTACCGCGAGTGGCTGCGCTGGTCGTTCCTCCTGGGCGACGGGCCGATGGGCTCCTACGCGAAGCGGGCCACCGTCCTCGTCGCGATGGTCGCCTTCCTCTGGTTCGCCGTGCTCCAGCTCTCCGCCGGCGGCCGTGCCCGGCGCGCGTTCCCGCCGCTGGTCGCGCTCACCGGCTGGTCGTTCGGCCTCTCGCTGCTGCTGTTGTGGCTGACCCCGAGCAAGTGGACCCACCACTTCGGCGCGCTGGCCGGGATGACCACCGTGTTCGTGGCCTGCGCGCTCCTCCAGGGCGCGCGCACGGTCGTGGCCGCGCAGCGTGGCCGGCGCAGCCTCGCGCCGGCCACCGTGCTGGCCGGGATCTCGCTGGTGCTCGTGTTCGCGCTGGCCATGCACGGGCCCAACAGCTGGGCGTACTCGTGGCTGCTGGGCATGCCGCACCGGCTGGTGCCGCCCTTCGCCGGGCCGGTGGCCTTCGACAGCCCGGCCGTCTGGCTCGTGGTCGTCGCCGTCGTCGGCGGCCTCGTGTGGTGGCGGCTGCCGCGCCGGCGGCGCAGCTGGGGCCGGGTGACGGCGCTGGCCTTCCCCGCGGCCGTGATGGTCTTCCTCGCCGTCACCCTGGCCTACCTGGTCGGCAGCTTCTCGCTGGCGACCGTGCGGACGTGGGACACCTACTCGCCGCAGGCCGACGCGCTGCAGGACCCGCTGGCCCGCGAGGGCGGCGCGCAGCACGCCATCCGCGCCGCCGACCCGCGGACGGCGACCGTGCTGCCGCTGCAGGAGGGGTCCGCGGCCACCGTGGCCGGGTTCACCGAGCAGGGCGGGTACCTGCCGTCGGCGCCGCCCACCGACACCGCCGACGACGGGCCGACGGTGTGGGGGAGCTACCCGGGGCCGGGGGCGGAGGCGAACACCGGGGAGCTGACCACCGGCTGGTACGCCCTGCCCGACGCCGCGCCCGACCTGCGGCTGCTGGTGGAGGCCTCCGGCCGGCCGGGCGGGGGCAACTCGCTCGCCGCCGAGTACGGGGAGCTCACCGGCGACGGCGGTGTCGCCGCGCTGGGCTCGCAGGTCCTCGACGACGGCGCCGACTCCCCGTTCTGGCGGCAGCTGACCCTGGTGCCCAGCCCCGGCGCCGACGTCGTCCGGCTGGTCGCGGTCGACCGCACCGACGGCCCCGGCGGCTGGCTGGCGCTCACCGCGCCGGTGCAGGCGCAGATGCGGCCGCTGACCGAGGTGGTCGGCGACGGCGACGTCACCGCGGTGGCCTGGCAGATGGCCTTCCAGTTCCCCGCCGCCGACCTCCCGGTCACCGTGTACGGGATCACCGAGCCCGTCGACTGGGTGTTCGCCTGGGGCGAGGGCCCGCTCGGCGGCCTCGACGACGCCGCCTTCGCCCGGCAGCGGGCCGGGCTGTGGCACCCCACGGTCCGCTCGTCGACGCTCACCCAGCTGGCCACCGACGTCCCCGGCCAGCCGGACCTGCGGACCTTCACCGCCTACCAGGTGCGCAACCCCTACGCCGACGCCGCCTACGACCTCGAGCGCGGCCGCACCGCGGTGTGGGGCTGGCAGGCGCCCTGACCGCGCGGGCGGGCGTCAGTCGAGCAGGCGGGTGACCGCCGCGAGCCGGGAGTCGCCGGCCATCGACGCCAGCCACGCCGACCAGCCCGGCCGCTCGCGCACCGCCGTCAGCGCCGCGCGGGCGGCGGCCCGGTCGCCGCGGCGGGAGGCGGCGAGCGCGGCGTAGAGGTCTCGCGCGCCCTCGGGGGCGAACAGCGCGAGGGTCTCGTAGTCGCGCTCGTCGTAGGCGCGCTGCAGGTTGCGCAGCATCCGCAGCTGCGCCACCGGGTCGCCGGAGTCGTCGACCCGCAGGTCCATCCGCACGCCGTCGTCCTCCTCCGACGCCGGCTGCCCGCTGACCACCAGCAGCGCCGCCGACTGCCGGCCGCGCAGGTCCCCGCCGGCGTCCTGGCCGGCGGTCAGCGCGGCGAGCAGCCGGTCGGCCAGCCCGCCGCCGCCGGCCCGGTAGGCCTCGGCCATCGCCGGCAGCACGTCCGGCGAGGTGAGCATGTTGCCCTGCACGCTCCACCCCTCGCCGAGCAGGTGACCGCTGACCGGGAACGAGCCGGGCCCGGTGTCGGCGGCGACGGCGCCGTCGGGCGCGAGGACGGCGATCTGCCGGTCGACGTCCTCGGCGGCGTGCGCGGCCCGGCGCACCAGGACCTCCGGCGCCGTTCCCTCCGCCAGCCCGCCCAGCAGCACCGACCCCAGCCCGCGCGGGCTGCGGGCCTGCACCGCGACGACCCCGACGCCGGGCCGGGCGCTGGGCACCGCCCGGCCGACGGCGAGGATGCAGGAGGAGACCGCGATGCCCATCTCCCCGGTGTCCGGGTCGCGGGCGACGACCGAGAACGTCACCGGGGGCCAGGGCTCAGACGGTCGCCGGCAGGGTCATGGTCGGGACGTCGCCGGGGACGGTCAGCGGGGCGCCGGTCTTCGCGACCACCTCGTCGGGGGTGACGCCGGGGGCGACCTCGCGCAGCACGAACCCGTCCACGGTGACGTCGACGACGGCGAGGTCGGTGACCACCCGGTCGACGCAGGCCTTGCCGGTCAGCGGCAGCGAGCACTCCTCGACCAGCTTCGGCGACCCGTCGCGGGCCACGTGCTCCATCATGATCACCACGCGCCGGGCGCCGTGGACGAGGTCCATCGCGCCGCCCATGCCGTTGACCATCTTCCCGGGGATGAGCCAGTTGGCGAGGTCGCCGCGGGGGTTGACCTGCATGGCGCCGAGGATGGCCAGGTCCAGGTGCTTGCCGCGGATCATGGCGAAGCTGGTGGCGGAGTCGAAGAAGCTCGCGCCGGGCAGGATCGTCACGGTCTCCTTGCCGGCGTTGATGAGGTCGGGGTCCTCCTCGCCCTCCACCGGGTAGGGGCCGACGCCGAGGACACCGTTCTCCGAGTGCAGCACCACGTGCACGCCGTCGGGGACGAAGTTCGGCACCAGCGTGGGCATACCGATGCCGAGGTTGACGTAGGCGCCGTCCTCGAGCTCCTGGGCGACGCGGGCGGCGAGCTGGTCGCGGGTCAGGGTCATCGGTTCTCCTCCGTCGCCTCTTCGCCACCGGCCGCCAGCGGGGCGGCGGACTGCTCGGCAGTGGTCGGGCGTGGGCGGGTGGTGCGCCGCTCGATCCTCTTGCCCTCCGGGCCGACGAGGACGACCCGGTCGACGAAGACGCCGGGCAGGTGGACGTGCTCGGGGCGGATCTCCCCGGGCTCGACGAGCTCCTCGACCTCGGCGATCGTGATCCGCCCGGCCGTGCCGGCCAGCGGGTTGAAGTTCATCGCCGACTCGTGGAAGACCAGGTTGCCGTGCCGGTCGCCGACGGCGGCCCGGACCAGGGCGAAGTCGGCGGTCAGCGCGGTCTCCAGCACGTACTCGACGCCGTCGAAGACCCGCGTCTCCTTCGGCGCGCTGGTCTCCACCACGGTGCCCTCGGCGTCGTAGCGCACCGGGATGCCGCCGTCGGCGACCATCGTGCCGACGCCGGTGGGGGTGTAGAAGGCGGGGATGCCGGCGCCCCCGGCGCGCAGCCGCTCGGCCAGCGTGCCCTGCGGGGTCAGCTCGACCTCCAGCTCACCGGAGAGGTACAGCCGCGCGAGCTCCTTGTTGCCGCCGACGAACGAGCTGATCGTGCGGCGGATGCGGCCGGCGTAGAGCAGCACGCCGAGCGCCTGGTCGTCGACGCCGCAGTTGTTGGAGATCGTCGTCAGGTCGCGGGTGCCCTGCTCCAGCAGCGCGTCGATCAGCCGGATCGGCACGCCGCACAGGCCGAACCCCCCGACGGCGAGGACGGCGCCGTCGGGGATGTCGGCCACCGCCTCGCGTGTGCTCGCGACGACCTTGTCCATCAGGCGACCCCACCCATCAGCTGACCACCGTCTCCTCCGGCGCGGCCGGCCGGCTCCCTCAGGCGGGCCGGCCCAGCTCGCGGATGCCCTCGATCCGGACGCCGAGCGTAGCGGTGACCCGCTCGGCCTCCGCCCGCGCGCGCAGGGCCGTCGGGTCGGTGTGTCGGCACAGCACGAGGGAGGCGCCGGCGGCCAGCGGCGCCAGCAGCCAGACGACCGGTCCGGCCTCCGCGGCGGTCGGCTCGTCGACCAGCAGCCGGTCCCCGGCGGCGACGCCCAGCCGCCCGGCGAGCTCGCCGGCGGCGTCGACCAGCCCGCCGAGGGTCAGCTCCAGGCCACCGGCGGTGAGGCCGGGGGAGGCCGGGTCCGGCGGCACGTACGGGGTGAAGACGTCGCTGCGCGCCCGCACCTCGACGGCGAAGTCGCGGGCCGGCCCGGCGTAGCCGGTCATGCCCAGGCCGAGCGGGTGCAGCGAGAGGCCGAGCAGCTCGGGCAGGTCCTGCTCCTCCAGCGGCGCGAGCCGGTCCTGGGCGGCCAGGACGACGTCGGCGGCGTCGAGGCGGCCGTCGTCCTCGGCGGCGGTGTCGAGCACCGCGGCGCCGCAGCTCCAGACGCCGAGCAGCACCGCGGCGGTCTGCCAGTGCACCGGCAGCACGACCGCGACCGTGCTGCCCGGGCCGACGTCGAACTCGTCCTGCAGCAGGTCGGCGGTCTTGGCCACCCAGTTGGCCAGCGTCGTGGCCGACAGCTCGACCCGCTCGCCGGTCGCGTCGTCGTAGGAGGTGACCAGGGGAGCGGAGGCGTCGCGCCGCAGGGCGAGGTCCAGGAGGTCCGACGGGGTGGAGGGTCGCGTGGTGGGCACGGGACGAGAGTGGCACTGTGACGAGACAGTCCGCCCCGCGCGTCGTGGGGCGGGGTGCTGCCCGCCGCCTACAGTCGGATCCCGATGACCGCGATCCCCATCGACAGCCTCGCCCGGCTGGACGCCTGGCTGCTGCGCGCGACCCGACGGCGGCTCGGCCACACCCCGGCCGTGCCCGTCGCCCAGACCCTGTCCCACTTCGGTGAGCACGCCCTCGGCTGGCTCGCCATCGGCGGGCTCGGCTGGCTCTCCGGCCGGCGCCGCGACGAGTGGGCCGCCGGCGCCGCCGGCGTCCTCGCCGCGCACGCGGCCGGCGTCGTCGTCAAGCGCGTCGTGCGGCGGGAGCGGCCGGCGTTCGCCGACATCCCCGCCTTGGTCGGCACGCCGAGCACGCTGTCGTTCCCGTCGGCGCACAGCTGCTCGACCGCCGCGGCGGCCGTCGGGTACGCGCCGCTGGTCGGCCGTCCGGTCATGGGCGCGCTGCTCGGCAGCATGCTCGTCTCGCGCGTCCTCCTGGGCGTGCACTACCCGAGCGACGTCACCGCGGGCGCCCTCCTCGGGGGCCTCGCGGCTCGGGTCACCCGGACCCTGGTACGCCGCCTGACAGAGGAGACACGGGCGTGAGCACACCCTCCAGCACCGACTCGGTCCGCGCCGAGCAGAAGGTCCCCGGGCCTCCCGCGGCGTCCCCGCAGGCCGGGCGGGAGGAGACCGTCGAGCTGGCGCCACGGCTGCCCGGCTTCCGCGGCGGCCTCCCGTGGGGCATGGTGCGCGCGCTGCGCCCGCGCCAGTGGGTCAAGAACGGGCTCGTGCTCGCCTCGCCCCTGGCGGCCGGCCGCATCTTCGAGCCCGAGGTCCTCGGCCCCACGGTCATCGCCTTCGTGGTGTTCTGCCTGGCCTCGTCGGGCATCTACATCATCAACGACCTCCGGGACATCGAGGAGGACCGCCGCCACCCGCGCAAGCGGTTCCGGCCGATCCCCGCCGGCGTCGTGCCCATCCCGCTGGCGATCGTCATGGCCGCGGTGCTGCTGGTCGTCGCGCTCGGCGGCGCGGTGCTGCTGACCCGCTGGCAGCTCGCCGGCGTCGTGGGCAGCTACGTGGTCATCTCGATCTGCTACTCGTTCTTCCTCAAGAACCAGCCGGTCATCGACCTCGCCGTCGTCGCGTCGGGCTTCCTGCTGCGCGGCGTGGCCGGCGGTGTGGCCGCGGGCATCGAGCTGTCGCAGTGGTTCCTGCTGGTGGCGGCCTTCGGGTCGCTGTTCATGGTCGCGGGCAAGCGGTACTCGGAGCTGGTGGTCATGGGCGACGCCGCGGCCACCCGCCGCACGCTCAAGGCCTACTCCGCCAGCTACCTGCGCTTCGTCTGGAGCCTCTCGGCCGGCGTGGCCTGCACCGCCTACAGCCTCTGGGCCTTCGAGATGGGCGAGACCCAGGAGGGCATCCCCTGGTCCACGGTCTCGATCGCGCCGTTCGTCCTCGGGATCCTGCGGTACGCCGTCGACGTCGACAAGGGTGCCGCCGGCGCCCCCGAGGAGATCGTCCTCGGCGACAAGGTGCTGCTCGTCCTCGGGCTGTTCTGGGCCGTCCTCGTCGGCGTGGGGGTCTTCACCCGCTGACCCGCCCGGGTCCCTCGCCGCGTGCCCCGTCCGGATCCCCGGGCGGGGCACGCGGTGTCTCGGGCCGCGGTCGCCATAAACCTGCTCGGGAGCGCGTCCGGGACAGGCGGAGTGGGCCGGCGCCGGCCGCGCCGCTCGGCGGGTGGGCACGACGCACGCCTCGGTGAACGGCCTCGCCACGCTGGTGTCCGCCGCCTCGTGGGCCGCCCGGCTCCCGGGGTCGTCACCGGCTCGGCGTCGCGCTCGCCCGTCTGGGCAGCGTGCCGCTGCTCGCGGGAGCCCTCCTGGGCGCTCACGTGCGCCGGCTCCGCCGACCCCGGCGGTCAGGCGCCGTCGACGGCTGATCGGAGGCTCGCCCGGAAGGCCCGGATCGCCGGGTGTCCGGCGGCGCCGCGGCGCACCCCGGTGAACAGGCGTCTGGTGGGTCGCCCGGGCAGGGGGACCAGTCTCAGGTCGGCCTCACGGTCGGTCCACAGCAGGTCCGGGAGCACCGCGAGCGCGTGACCGGTCTCGACCAGGTGGACGTGGAGCAGGTAGTCCGGGCTGTCGAACCGGACGTCGGGTTCGAAACCGGCGCCGCGGCACAGCGTGCGCGCCCACCGGCCCGGTGGCGAGTCGGCCGGGTCGAGGACCCACGGTGCGCCGGCCAGGTCTGCGAGTGCGGTGCCCGCGTCGCTCCACCTGCCGCTCCGGGGGAGGGCCAGCCGGATCTCGTCGAGCAGCAGGTCCTCCTCGTCGACGCCGGGCACCGCCACGCCGGGCTCTCCCGCGTACTCCTCGCCGAGGACGACGTCGAAGTCGTGGGTCAGCAGTCCGGCGAAGGCCTGCTCGGGCTCTCGCTGGGTCATCTCGACCCGCAGCCCGGGGTGCTGCTCGGCGAGACGGGTCAGCGCGGCCGGGATCAGGGTGAGCAGCACGCTCTGGAAGGAGGCGACGCGGAGGGTGCCCCCCACCTCGGTGAGCGACGCGGTCAGCTCCGCCTCGGCCCGTTCGAGCCGCTCGAGGACGGCATCGGTGTGCCGGACGAGGATGCGGGCCTGCTCGGTCAGCCGCACGCCGCGACCGACCCGCTCGAGCAGCTGCACGCCGGTCTCGGTCTCCAGCCGGGACAGCTGCTGGGAGATCGCCGAGGGGCTGTAGGACAGCGCCCGGGCGACCTCGGCCAGGGTGCCGCGCCGCTGCAGCTCCCGGAGCAGGCGCAGCCGGTGAACGTCGAGCACGCCGTCGCCCTTCAACCAGTAAGCACTGCTGATCAGTGTAGTGCTGAATCATCCGCTGGACCACGGAAGACGTGTCGTCGACGCTGGCGGGGTGCCCGACGTCGTCCCCGCCCCGTCCTCGTGAGCCCCCGCCGCACCGGCAGCGGTCCGGCCGTCCTGATGGTGCTGGGTTCCTGCGTCTCCCTGCAGGTGGGCGCCGCGAGTGCCGCGCAGCTGTTCCCCGCGATGGGCAGCGCGGGGGTCACCCTGCTGCGGCTGCTCGTGGCCGCGGCACTGCTGCTGGTCGTGACCCGCCCGCACCTCCACCGGTGGACCGGGCGGCAGTGGGCGGCGGTGACCGCGTTCGGGTTGTGCCTGGCCGGGATGAACGCCTCCTTCTACGCCGCCATCGCCCGCATCCCCCTGGGCACCGCCGTCACCATCGAGTTCCTCGGCCCGCTGGTGCTCGCCGCCGTGCTCTCCCGCCGGGTGCGCGACACGGCGTGGGTGCTGCTCGCCGCGGCCGGCGTCGTCCTGCTCGGACTGGCCGCGCACGCCGGTGCAGGTTCCGGGCTGGACCGGGTCGGAGTCGCCTTCGCGCTGCTGGCCGGGGTGTTCTGGGCCGGGTACATCCTGACCAGCGCCCGGGTGGGCGCCGCGGTACCCGGACAGGGCGGTCTCGCGGTCGCCCTCGCCGTGGGCTCCCTCGCCCTCGTCCCGGTCGGAGCCGCCGGTGCGGCGGCCGCGATCGGCCGGCCCGACCTGCTCCTGCTGGCGGCCGTCACCGGCCTGCTCGCCTCGGTGGTGCCCTACACGCTGGAGTTGTCCGCCCTGCGGCGGCTGACGCCCAGCGTCTTCGGCGTCCTGCTCAGCCTCGAGCCGGCCGTCGCCGCGCTGGCCGGCTGGGTGCTCCTGGCCCAGCCACTCGGAGCGCGCGAGGCCGCGGCCGTGGCACTGGTCGTGCTGGCCAGCATCGGGTCCACGATCTTCGCGCACCGGCCGGTCGGCGAGCCACCGGCGCCGCCTGCCGACCCCGGCCAGGCTCCCGCGGCGGTGGAGAGGCGGGCGCCGCAGCTGTCCTGAGCCGACGTCCCCGGGGCCGCCTCGCGGACGGGTGCCGGAGCCCGCCACACCCGGCCCGCTGCCCCCGGACGCCGACGGGCCCCTCCCCGCAGCAGTGGGGAGGGGCCCGTCGGCGTTCCGGGGGATCAGTTGATGCAGCTGGTGTCGGCCGCCGTCCGGGGCGCCTCGGCGGTGGCCTGGCCGGCCGGCGCCGGGGGCGTGGTCGGCCGGCCGACGCCGTTGAAGTCGCTGCCCAGGACCAGCTGCACGGTGCCGCTGTCGGCGTCCTCGCTGACCTCGACGTCGGCTCCGGGGACCTGCGCGGCGAGGGCGGCGGCCAGCGCCTCGTCCCCGGCGGCGTGCCGGATCACGGTCTGCGCGTAGTCGCTGCTGTCGGCGTTGCCGGTGCTGGTGACGACGAAGCCGGCGGCCTCGAGCTCGGTGCTGGCGTCGGCGGCCAGGCCGGGGGTGCCCGAGCCGTTGTAGACCTGCACCGAGACCTCCGACGGCGCCGCGGTCGCGGGGGTCTCGGGTGCGGGCGCCGCGGGGGCGTCCGGCTCGGCCGAGAGCTCGGCGAAGAACTCGTGCAGCGTGTCCTCGTCGGCCAGCCTCAGGATCGCGCGGTCCTGCTCGTCGCGGTCGTCGCCGACGACCGGCACGGTCTGGAAGTCGATGTCGCCGGGGGTCACCGACTGCATCTGCTGGGCCAGGTCGAGCAGCACCAGGTCGCGGTCGATGGTGAGCGACTCCGAGGCCGCCTGCACCAGCTCCCGCTGCGTGCCCAGGTCGAGCAGCACGTCCTCCGACAGCATCTTGCGCAGCACGCCGCCGATGAACACCTGCTGGCGCACGATGCGGTCGAGGTCGCCGCGGGGGAGACCGTGCCGCTGGCGGACGAAGGCCAGCGCCTCGGCCCCGGAGATCGTCTGCTCCCCGGCCGGGAACACCGCGCCGGAGAAGTCCGAGTCGTCGACGGCCTCGCACAGGTTCACCGTGACGCCCCCGACGACGCTGGTCAGGTCGAAGAAGCCGAGCAGGTCGACCTCGGCGTAGTGGTCGATCTGCAGGCCGGTGAGCTGGCTGATCGTCTGCACGAGCAGCTGCGCCCCGGCGGCCTGCTTGTCGGCCTCGGGGGCGGAGTCGTCGACCTCGGAGTAGCCGTAGGCGTAGGCGGCGTTGAGCTTGTCCATCCCGTAGCCCGGGATCTCCACGTAGGAGTCGCGCGGGAAGGAGACGAACGAGGCGCGCGACCCGTCGGCCGGCACGTGCACCAGGATCATCGTGTCGGTGTTGATCCCGGAGTCCGCGCCGGCGGTCAGTTCGGCCAGCTGCTCGGGGGTCAGGGCGGCGCGGCTGTCGTTGCCGACCAGCAGCAGGTTCATCGCCTCCGGGGCGTCCCCGGCGTCGGAGTTGCCGGCACTGGGGATCGCGTTGGTCCGGTTGACCGTGGCCTCGGCGACCCGGCCGAGGTACCAGCCCCAGCCGCTGCCGGCCAGCAGCAGCACCGACAGCACGGCGACCACCGCACGGACGACGACGGCGGCACGACCGCCGCGTCGCCCCGCTCCGCCGGCCGGGGCCGGGTCCCGGGGAGTGCGGTGCCCGGCGTCGGCCGGACTCTCCGGGGCCCGGGGGCGCGACGGGCGGCCGGCGCGCGGGTCCAGTCGGGCCGGGAGCTGCCGGCCTCCCGGGCCGCCGTGCTCGGTGCGGTCTCGGCTCACGCGACGAGGTTAGGTGCGCCGCGGACGCCCCCCGGTCCCGCGACACGGCGGAACGCTCCGTCCCACCCCGTCCCGCCCGTCTGGTCCCGGGTGCCCACCTGGCCACGCCCGCCCCTCCCCGTCACAGGCGTCACACCGGCGCGGCGGTGCGCCCGGGACGGGCCGGGCTCAAGCCGGGCGCCGGTCGTGACGATGTCGCAGGCGGGGGACCCGCCGTGGGCAGCCCCGTCGCCGTCCGCCACCCGGAGGTCTCGTTCCCGTGCGCCGTCTCGTCGTCGGGCTCCTCGCCTTCCTGGGCCTCACCGCCCTCGTCCTCGTGCTCCCCGTCTCCGCCGCGCCCGGGCCGGAGGCCGAGCCGGTGGCCACCTCCACCGCCGAGGTGCCGATGGGCTCGGTGGCCGAGCCGGCACCGCAGGCCGAGGTGCAGACCGGCACCACCGACCCCGTGGCGGGGGTCCCGGCGACGGCGCCCACGCTGACCGTCAGCCAGGTCGGCACCAAGTCGTTCTCGCTGGTCGGCGTCACCTGGCGGCTGGACCCCGCGGTCACCGACACCGTCGTGCAGGTCCGCGTCCAGGACGCCGGCGGCGCGTGGGGGGCGTGGACCGAGGTCACGGTGGAGGACGCCGAGCAGAACCGGGGGACGGCCACCGGCGACGAGGTCCGCGGCGGGACCGCGCCGCTGTGGACCGGCCCGAGCAGCGCCGTCGAGGCCGAGTTGGTGACCCGGTCCGGCGCGCAGCCCGGCGACGTCCGCCTCGAGCTGGTCGACCCGGGCACCAGTCCCGCCGACGGCGCGCTGCAGGCCGCCGACCTGGGCGACACCGCGCACGCCGCCACCGCGATGCCGCCGGTGTACTCCCGCGCGCAGTGGGGAGCCGACGAGTCGATCATGGGGTGGACGCCGCAGTACGCCCCCGCGATCAAGGCCGCGACGCTGCACCACACCGACACCAGCAACGGCTACACCGCCGACGACGTCCCGGGGATCATCCGGTCGATCTACGCCTACCACGCGCAGAGCCGCGGCTGGGGCGACATCGGCTACAACGTGCTGGTCGACCGGTTCGGCCGGCTGTGGGAGGGCCGGGCCGGCGGCCTGTCCCGCCCGGTGGTCGCGGCGCACGCCGGCGGCTTCAACAGCGGCACCCTCGGCGTCTCCATGATCGGCAACCACGCCACGACCGCGCCGACCCAGGCCGAGCTGGACTCCCTGGCCGCGATGATCGCCTGGAAGTTCTCCCTGCACGGCGTCGACCCGAGGGGAACGACCGTGCTGACCTCCGGCGGCGGCGGGACCGCCAAGTACGCGGCCGGGGTGAAGGTCACGCTGCCGACGGTCTTCGGGCACCGCGACGTCGGGAACACGACCTGCCCGGGCGAGGCCGGCTACGCCCGGCTGGGCGAGCTGCGCGACCTCGTCGCGGGCCGGCTGACCACGACGACGCAGTCGCCGATCGCCACCCGCTACTCCAGCGACGCCGGACTGCGGGCCTCCCTGGGCGGCCCGGTCGGCGCGGAGCAGTCGGCGGGCGGGGTCTCCTGGCAGGTCTACGAGCGCGGCCGGGTCTACGACTCGGCCGCCGGCGGGGTGCGCGTCGTCCGCGGGCCCCTCCTCGACACCTACCTGGCCTGGGGCGGCCCGGCGGTGCTGGGCGCCCCGCTGACCGACGACACGCCGACCGCCGACGGCCGCGGCTGGTACGTCGACGTCCAGGGCGGCTCGATCGTCTGGTCCGCCGGGACCGGCGCGCAGGTGGTGCGGGGCGACATCCTCCGGGAGTACCAGCGGGTGGGCGGCAGCGCCGGCCCGCTGGGCTTCCCGACCACCAGCGACGCGCGCACCCCGGACGGGCGCGGCTACGTCGTCCACTTCGAGGGCGGCGACGTCTGGTGGTCGCCGTCGACCGGCGCGCGCACCGTGGCCGGCCAGATCCTCGAGACCTGGCTGGCGCTGGGCGGCACGTCGGGGACGCTCGGCTTCCCCACGACCAGCGACGCCGCGACGCCGGAGGGGCGCGGGTACGTCGTGCGGTTCCAGGGCGGGGACGTGTGGTGGTCGGGCGCCACGGGCGCGCAGGTCGTGGCCGGCGACATCCTCGCCGAGTACCGGCGCACCGGCGGCAGCGCCGGGCCGCTGGGCTTCCCGACCACGAGCGACGCGCGCACGCCCGACGGGCGCGGGTTCGTCGTGCACTTCCAGGGCGGGGACGTGTGGTGGTCCCCGGCCACCGGGGCCCGCACCGTGGCGGGGCAGATCCTGCAGGCCTGGCTGGCCGCGGGGGGCAGCTCCGGGCCGCTCGGTTTCCCGACCAGCAGCGACGCGCGCACGACGGACGGGCGCGGGTACACGGTGTCCTTCCAGGGCGGGGCCGTGTGGTGGTCGGGTGCGACCGGCGCCCACGTGGTGGCCGGCGACATCCTCGCCGAGTACCGGCGCACCGGCGGCAGCGGCGGACCCCTCGGCTTCCCCACGACCAGCGACGCGCGCACGCCCGACGGGCGCGGCTACGTCGTGCACTTCCAGGGCGGGGACGTGTGGTGGTCCCCGGCCACCGGGGCGCACACCGTGGCCGGCGACATCCTGGCCCGCTGGCTCGGCACCGGCGGCACCTCCGGGCCGCTGGGCTTCCCCACGACCAGCGACGCGCGGACCGCCGACGGGCGCGGGTACGTCGTCCTCTTCCAGGGCGGAGGTGTCTGGTGGTCGCCGGCCACGGGCGCGCACGCGGTCGCCGGGGACATCCTGCGCACCTGGCAGGCCACCGGCGGCACCTCCGGGCCGCTGGGCTTCCCGACCACCAGCGACGCGCGCACGCCCGACGGGCGCGGCTACGTGGTCCGGTTCCAGGACGGCGACGTGTGGTGGTCGCCGGGCACCGGCGCCCAGGTCGTGCGCGGCGCCATCCTCGCCACCTACCGGGCCGCCGGGGGGTCCTCGGGGCCGCTGGGCTTCCCGACCACCAGCGACGCCCGCTCGCCCGAGGGGCGCGGCTACGTCGTGCACTTCCAGGGCGGGGACGTCTGGTGGTCCCCGGCCACCGGCGCGCAGGTCGTCGCCGGCCGGATCCTGGCGACCTGGCTGGCGACCGGCGGCCCGTCGGGGCCGCTGGGCTTCCCGACCACCAGCGACGCGCGCACCCCGGACGGGCGCGGCTACGTCGTCCTCTTCCAGGGCGGAGGTGTGTGGTGGTCGCCGGCCACGGGCGCGCGCGCGGTCACCGGGGCCCTCGCCACCGAGTACGCCGCCCGCGGCGGCAGCACGAGCGGCCTCGGCTTCCCGACCAGCTCCACCTACGCCGTCGCCGGGGGCCTGCGCAACGACTTCCAGGGCGGCGTGCTGACGCTGACGACCGCCACGGGGGCGGTGACCGTCGGGCCGCGGTGACCCGCGTCGGTCCCACGCTCGGGCCGTGACAGGCCGTAGTCTCCCGGTCACGAAGGCCGTGGACGCGCCGCCCGCCGGGCGCCGGGCGGCCGTCCTGACGCCGACGACCGGCTCTCCGCTCCGGTCCAGCAGGGAGACCCACCGTGTCCCGTACCCGATCCCGCCGACCGCTCCGGGTCGCCCTCGCACTGCTGGGGGTCGCCGCCGTCGCGCTCGCCGTGCTGTGGTGGCGGGCCGGTGGTGGCGCGGTCGCCGCGGACGACGCCCCGGCCGCCCCCCCGACGCCGACCTCGTCCTCCGCGCCGTCGTCTCCCTCGTCGTCTCCCTCGTCGTCGTCCGCGTCGTCCTCGTCACCGGCTGCGTCGTCCGCGCCGTCGTCGGCGGGTGGGTCCGGCACCCCCGCGGGCGGCACCGGCACGGCGCCCGCGACCGGGTCCACGACCGCGCCGGCCCCCGGCCAGGGCGGACCGGCCCCCGTCGGGGTCGCCGTCACCTGGTCCCAGTGGGACGACGCGAGCCGGTCGGTGCTCGCCGGCGGCATCGTCGGTGACGTCGTCGAGGCCGGCGGGCGCTGCACGCTCACCCTGAGCCGCGGCGGTGTCGTCCTGACCGGGGAGTCCGAGGCCGAGCCCGACGCCGCCTCGACCAGCTGCGGCGAGGTGGCCGTGTCGGGCGCGGCACTGACCGCGGGCCCGTGGGACGCCGTGCTGAGCTACGCCTCCGACCGCTCGGCCGGGGAGTCCGCGCCGTTCACGGTGGTGGTCCCGTGACCCGGCTGCTGCGGCCCCGGCTGACCGTCGTCGCGCTGCTGGTCCTCGGGCTGGCCGCCGCGCTGTCGCTCGTGGGGTCCTCCGCCCCGCCGGCGCTGCGCGAGTCGGCCGACCTGGGCAGGTTCGACCCGGGCAACATCATCGACGACACCGTCTTCTACGACTCGACGACCATGAACGCCGACCAGGTCCAGGCGTTCCTGGCCGCGAACGGCTCCGGGCTGGCCGGCCTGCGGTTCGACACGTGGACCCGCACCGGCGACGACTACTGCGGCGCGTACGCCGGCGCCGCCCAGGAGACCGCGGCGGCGGTGATCGCCAAGGTCGCCCGCGCCTGCGGCATCAACCCGCAGGTCCTCCTGGTGACGCTGCAGAAGGAGCAGGGGCTGGTCAAGGACGCCAGCATCTCCGCCGACCAGCTGCGCAAGGCCATGGGCTACGCCTGCCCGGACACCCCGGCCGGCTGCGACGCCACCTACAACGGCTTCTACAACCAGGTCTACATGGCCTCGCGGCAGTTCAAGCGCTACCAGGCGCTCCCCAACCGGTACGGGTACGTGGCCGGCCGGGTGAACACCATCCCGTACTTCCCGAACGACCCGACCTGCGGCTCGGCGCAGGTCTACATCGAGAACCAGGCGACCGCGGGGCTGTACAACTACACCCCCTACGTCCCGAACGCGGCCTCGCTGGCCGCGGGGTACAAGGCGTCGACCGACCGCTGCGCCTCCTACGGCAACCGGAACTTCTACAACTACTTCACCGACTGGTTCGGGTCGACGCAGACCTCCGGCGCAGCGGCGGTCACCGACAAGGCCCGCGCGCTGGCGGCGACCGGGCGCGGTCTCGGCGCCGCTCTCGGGGACGTCGCCTGCGACCTGCCCGGCGGCGGCTGCCGGCAGCGCTACGAGCTGGGCGACGTCTTCTGGTCGGCGATGACCGGCGCCCACGACGTCCGCGGCGAGATCCTGGCCAAGTACCTCGCCACCGGCGGCCCCACGTACATGGGCTACCCGGTCGGCGACGACCAGCGGGACACCCGGGTCGTGTCGACCGCGGTCTGGTACTCCAACTTCCAGTACGGCGACATCGTGTGGTCGCAGGCGACCAAGGCCCAGGTGGTCCGCGGCCCGATCCGCGACCACTGGCTCGCACTGGGCGCGTCCGCCGGTTCCCTGGGCCTGCCGACCAGCAGCGACGCGCCGGCCGGGGGCGGCGGCTTCGTCGTCGACTTCCAGGGCGGCTCGGTCTACTGGTCGGCGGCCACCGGCGCGCACGACGTCCGCGGCGCGATCCTGACGAAGTACCGCCAGGCCGGCGGCCCGGCCGCCCTGGGCTACCCCACGAGCAACGACAGCCGGGACCGGGCGGTCGCGTCCACGCCCGTCTACTACGTCAACTTCCAGGGCGGTGACGTCGTCTGGTCGGCCGCCACCGGCGCGCAGGTGGTGCGGGGGCCGATCCTGCAGCGCTGGATCGCCCTCGGCGCCTCCGCCGGACCGCTCGGCCTGCCCGTCACCAGTGACGCCGTCGCGCCCGGCGGCAAGGGCTACGTGGTCGACTTCCAGGGCGGCTCGGTGTACTGGTCGCCGGCCACCGGCGCGCACGACGTCCGCGGCGCGATCCTGGCCAGGTACCGGTCCTTCGGCGGGCCGCCCGTCCTGGGCTACCCGACCGGCGACGACAGCCCCGACCGCAACGCCCCCGGCGTCTGGTTCACGAACTTCCAGGGCGGCGACGTCGTGTGGTCGCAGGCCACCGGGGCGCAGGTCGTGCGCGGCGCGATCCGCGAGCACTGGCTCCGGCTCGGCGCCTCCGCCGGCACCCTCGGCCTGCCGGTCACCAGCGACGCGGTGGCCCCCGGCAACGGCGGCTACGTCGTGCACTTCCAGCGCGGGGCGGTCTACTGGTCCCCGGCCACCGGGGCGCACGCCGTCCAGGGGCCGATCGCGGTGAAGTACGCCGAGGTCGGCGGCCCGCTGTTCGTCGGCTACCCGGTCGGCGAGCAGGGCACCGACCGCGCCGCGCCCGGGGTGACCTACTCCAACTTCCAGGGCGGCGACATCGTCCACTCGCAGGCCACCGGCGCCCAGGTCGTGCGCGGCGCGATCCTCGCGCACTGGCTGTCGCTGGGGGCGTCGGCCGGGCCCCTCGGCCTGCCGGTCACCACCGACGCGCTGGCCCCGGGCAACGGCGGCTACGTCGTCGACTTCCAGCGGGGCTCGATCTACTGGTCGCCCGCGACCGGCGCCCACGACGTCCGGGGCGCCATCCTCGCGGCCTACCGCACGGCCGGTGGCCCGCCCTACCTGGGCTACCCGACCGGCGACGACAGCCGGGACCCGCGGGTGACCGCCACGCCGGTCTACTACAGCAACTTCCAGGGCGGCGACGTCGTCTGGTCGGCCGGGACCGGCGCGCAGGTCGTGCGCGGGGACATCCTGCGCAAGTGGCTGGAGCTCGGCGCCTCCTCGGGGCGGCTCGGGCTGCCGGTCACCAGCGAGGCCCTCATCCCCGGGGGGCAGGGGTTCGTGGTCGACTTCCAGCGCGGCTCGGTGTACTGGTCGGCGTCGACCGGTGCCCGGTGGGTCGCCTCGGCGATCAACGAGGAGTACGCGGCCCGCGGCGGCCCGGCCGGTGAGCTGGGGTACCCGAAGACCGACACCACGACGCTGCCCACCGGGCAGCAGCAGGTCGTCTTCCAGAACGGGACGCTGACGAGGTGAGGGCGGCGGGGCGGGCGGGAACCGTGTGACGAACGGGTCCCGGCCACGTCGCGCGCCCGCCGGTGGCCCCGCTGCGGCGCAGGTAGCGTGGATCCCCGTGGCACTCGCACAACCGGCCGGACGCACGCTCGCCGCCGCCGTCGCCGACCTGCGGCGCGGCTGGGAGCAGCGGTCCCTGTGGGGACACCTGGGCTGGCAGGACATCCGGCAGCGCTACCGGCGCTCGGTCCTCGGGCCGGTCTGGATCACCATCAGCATGGCGGTCACCGCCGTCGCCCTGGGTGTCCTCTACTCGGGCCTGTTCGACATCGACCTGGCGCTGTTCCTGCCGCACGTGCTCGTCGGCTTCATCGTCTGGGCCTTCATCAGCGGCTGCATCGCCGAGGGCTCGGAGGTGTTCATCGCCAACGAGGGCCTCATCAAGCACCTGCCCTCACCGCTGTCGGTGCACGTGTACCGGCTGGTGTGGCGGCAGACGCTGTTCTTCCTGCACAACCTGATCGTCTACCTGGTCATGCTGTTCATCTACCCGCAGGACCTGAAGTGGACGGCCATCGCGGTGGTCCCGGCCTTCGCCCTGCTGGCGCTCAACGGTGCGTGGGTGGCGCTGACCGTCGGCGTCATCACCACGCGGTTCCGCGACATCCTGCCGATCACCCAGAGCGTCGTGCAGTTGATGTTCTTCCTGACGCCGATCGTGTGGGTCTACGACGAGCTGGTGAACAGCCCCAACCCCGACGTCGCCGCGCGGGCCCGGCTGGCGGAGTTCAACCCCTTCCTGCACTTCGTCGAGATCGTCCGCCGTCCGCTGCTGGGCCAGGACCAGCTGTGGCGGCACTGGGCGGTCGTCCTCGTCATCACGGCGGTCGGCTGGGCGCTGACGATGCTCGTCCTGCGCCGCTACCGGTCCCGCGTCTCCTACTGGGTGTGAACGTGAGCAACGACAACCCGGCGAGCACCAGCGGTCCGGTCAGCATCGCGACCAAGGACGCCTGCGTCGACTTCCCCATCTTCGACGCCAAGAGCCGCTCGCTGAAGAAGACCGTCATGGGGCTGGTCGGCGGCAACATCGACAGCGGCAGCAAGGTGCCGGTGATCGAGGCGCTGCGCGACGTCACCGTCAACCTCGAGCACGGTGCGCGGGTGGGCCTGGTCGGCCACAACGGCGCCGGCAAGTCGACCCTGCTGCGGCTGCTGTCGGGCATCTACGAGCCCACCCGCGGCATCGCGGAGATCCGCGGCCGGGTGGCGCCGGTGTTCGACCTCGGCGTCGGCATGGACCCGGAGATCTCCGGGCTCGAGAACATCATGATCCGGGGCCTGTTCCTCGGCATGACCCGCAAGCAGATGCAGGAGCGGGTCGACGACATCGCCGACTTCACCGAGCTCGGCGACTTCCTGCACATGCCGCTGCGCACCTACTCCACGGGCATGCGGGTGCGGCTGGCGCTCGGCGTGGTCACCAGCATCGACCCCGAGATCCTGCTGCTCGACGAGGGGATCGGCGCGGTCGACGCCGCCTTCCTCGAGAAGTCCAAGCAGCGGCTGGTGCAGCTCGTGGAGCGCTCGGGGCTGCTCGTGTTCGCCTCGCACTCCGACGAGTTCCTCCGCGAGCTGTGCGACACGGCGATCTGGATGGAGCACGGCCGGATCCGGCAGCAGGGCGAGCTCGACGAGGTGCTGCGGGCCTACAAGGGCCTGCCGGCGTGACGGCGGCGGCTCCGGCGCCCGTCGGGACGGACGTGCCCGCGGCGGGGGAGCGGGTCGTGGCCGTCGTGGTCACCCGGCACCGGCGCGAGCTGCTGGCGCAGAGCCTGGCCGCGCTCGCGTCGCAGACGCGGCCGCTGGACCACGTCGTCGTCGTCGACAACGGCCCCGACCAGTCCGCCGCCGACGTCGTCGCGGCCAGCGGGCTGCCGGCCACCCACCTGCCCAGCGCGCGCAACCTCGGCGGCGCCGGCGGCTTCGCCTACGGCATGCTGCACGCCCTCGCCCTCGGCGCGGACTGGGTGTGGTGCGCCGACGACGACGGCCGCCCGGCCGACGCCGGCGTGCTGGCCACCCTGCTCGACGCCGCCCGGCGGCACGGGCTGGCCGAGGTCAGCCCGCTGGTCACCGACATGGCCGACCCCGACCGGCTGGCGTTCCCGCTGCGCCGCGGGCTGCGCTGGCGGCGACGCCGCAGCGACTTCGCCGGCGTGGACCTGCTGCCGCGGTACGCGTCGCTGTTCAACGGCGCGCTGTTCCGCGCCGGCACGCTCGACGTCGTCGGCGTCCCGGACTACCGGCTGTTCTTCCGCGGCGACGAGACCGAGATCCACCGGCGCATGCTGCGCGCGGGGCTCGCCTTCGGCACCTGCACCCGGGCGGCCTACCTGCACCCGGAGGGGACGACGGAGTTCGCGCCGATCCTCGGCGGGCGGCTGTCGGCCCAGTACCCGGCCGACGACGCCAAGCGGTACTACACCTACCGCAACCGCGGGTACCTGATGTCGCAGCCGGGCATGCGCTGGCTGCGCCCGCTGGAGACCGTCCGCTTCGGCTGGTTCTTCCTGGTGTCCCGCCGCGACCCCGTCGGCTGGCGGGAGTGGCGGCGGCTGACCCGCGCCGGGCGGCAGGAGCGGCTCACCCGCCGCTGAGTCCTGGCAGCCTGAGTCCTGGCAGCCTGGGTCCTGGCAGCCTGGGTCCTGGCAGCCCACCGACGACGAGAGGGCCCCGACCGGATCTCCGGTCGGGGCCCTCTCGTCACGTGCCCGGGGCTCACACGCGCTGGTAGCCCCACTCCTCGAAGGCCTGCGACCAGCTCTCCATCGACGTCAGCTCACCGGCCGCGGCCTGGTAGCGGCGCTGCAAGTCGGGGAACTCCGCCGCCATCCGGCGCAGCAGCTGCGCCGACGTCGCCGCCAGCCGGCGGAAGGTCGCCGGGTCGCGGCGCCGGAAGGTGACCCCGCGACCGTCGGCGGTCCCGACGGTGGCGCTGTCGAGCCGGGACAGCAGGAACCAGCGCGCGTCCTGGAAGGCCAGGTTCAGCTGGGGGGTCTCCAGGTTCTCCGGGTCGACCGGGCGGGCGTTGTGCACCAGCGCGCTGACCAGCGTCTTGCCGATCTGCAGCGGCTTGACCGGGATGCGGCGGAAGCGCATGGCCTTGGCCGTGGGCATCGACGGCAGCGGCAGGTCGGCCGAGGAGGACAGCACCTGGCCGTCGGCGTGCGTGGCGCGCACCCGACGGGCCTGGACCACCGACTCCGGCATGCCGCGGAAGAGCGCCTCCGGGCCGGCCAGGAAGTCGCGGTAGGCGAGGTGGTGCAGCTCGACGGTCGAGTACTGCAGGTTGATGAGGAACCGCAGGTCGGCCTTGAGCATCTCGCGGAACAGCTTGCCGCCGTGGCGGTGCGGCGAGTGCAGCGCCGCGGCGATGAGCCGGTTGCGGATGTGGAAGTAGGCCTGCCAGTCGCTGGCGTCGTCCTTGTCGCCCCAGGACAGGTGCCAGATGGCGGTGCCCGGCAGCGACGCGGTCGGGAAGCCGGCGGCGAAGGCGCGCAGGCCGTACTCGGCGTCGTCCCACTTGATGAACACCGGCAGCGGCATGCCGATCTCGTCGACGACGGTGCGGGGGATCAGGCACATCCACCAGCCGTTGTAGTCGACGTCGATGCGGCGGTGCAGGTCCGCCGACTCGCGCAGCGTCCGCTTGCCGAAGTCGTGGTGGTAGTAGGTGTGCGGCGCGTTCGTCCAGAAGAACGTCTCGCGGTCGACGATCTCACCCATGCTGTGCAGCACCGAGCGGTTCTGCAGGGCCAGCATCTGCCCGCCGACCAGCATCGGGCTCTTCGCGTAGGCGGCGAAGGCGCGCGCCCGCAGCAGGCTGTCGGGCTCGATCATGATGTCGTCGTCGAGCAGCACCACGTGCGTGGCGTCGCTGCGGGTGAACGCCTCGTGCATGGTGCGCGCGAAGCCGCCGCTGCCGCCGAGGTTGGGCTGCTCGACCACGTGCAGCCGCTCGCCCAGAGCGGCCTTGACCTCGTCGTAGCCCGCGGCGTCCTTGACGTGGTTGTTGCCCTGGTCGGCGATGGTGACCAGGGACAGCCGCTCGAGCACCGCGGGGTCCTCGACCAGCGCCCGGGCGGCGGCCAGCGCGTCGACGGGACGGTTGTAGGTGCAGATGCCGACGGCCAGCCGCGGCTCCTCGACCGGTGCCTGCGGGGCGTACCAGCCGGCCTCGCGGATCTGCGTCTCGCTCTCGGCGGTGACGTCGAACCAGTACCAGCCGCCGTCGATGAACGGCGCCAGGTCCAGCTCGAACTCGACGGTCCGCTCGTCGTCGCCCACGTGGGAGACGCCGGTGACGTGCATCGACTCGCCGTCGGCCTTGGAGCGGTGGACGTCGATGCGGCAGGTGCCGGACACGGTGACCCGCAGGACGATCGAGCCGAGCACGCTCCACCGGCGCCAGTAGCTGGCGGGGAAGGCGTTGAAGTACGTGGCGAAGGAGACCTCGGAGCCGGCCGCGATGAGGCCGGAGTGCCGGCCCTCCTGGACCACGCGGGTGCCCGCGTTCTCCTCGTCGAGGTAGAGGCTGCGGACCTTGAGCTGGTCGGCCGGCCGCGGCATGAGCACCCGCTGGACGAGGGTGACGGCCTTGTCCGGGGTGAGGTCGCTCTCCGCCGGCTCGCTGACGGCGTCCGGCTTGACCGGGGCGTCGGCGACCTGCGGCGTGGTCGTCGTCATGGGGAGTCAGTCCTCGCTGTCAGTCCTCGAGGCGGCCGTCGAGCGAGCCGCCCTCGTCGAAGAAGGGCCGGATGCGGTTGTCGAACATGCTCAGCGCCGACCCGATCGCCATGTGCATGTCCAGGTACTTGTAGGTGCCCAGCCGGCCGCCGAAGAGCACGCGCTTCTCCGCGGCCTCCTTCTTGGCCAGCTCCCGGTAGCGCTCGAGCTTGGCGCGGTCCTCGGGGGTGTTGATCGGGTAGTACGGCTCGTCACCGGTCTGGGCGAAGCGCGAGTACTCGCGGACGACGACGGTCTTGTCCGCCGGGTAGTCCCGCTCGGGGTGGAAGTGCCGGAACTCGTGGATCCGGGTGAAGGGCACGTCCTCGTCGGCGTAGTTCATGACCGAGGTGCCCTGGAAGTCCCCGATCGGCAGGACCTCGGTCTCGAAGTCCAGCGTGCGCCAGCCGAGCTCGCCGGCCTCGTAGTCGAAGTACTTGTCGATCGGCCCGGTGAACACTGTCGGCACGTCGGCGGGCAGCTCGTCGCGGACGTCGAACCAGTCCGTGGACAGCCGCACCTCGATGTTCGGGTGGTCGGCCATCTTCTCCAGCCACGCGGTGTAGCCGCCGACCGGCAGGCCCTCGTAGGTGTCGTTGAAGTACCGGTTGTCGAACGTGTAGCGCACCGGCAGGCGGGCGATGACCGCGGCGGGCAGCTCGGTGGGGTCGGTCTGCCACTGCTTCTTCGTGTACCCGCGGATGAACGCCTCGTAGAGCGGGCGGCCGATCAGGGAGATCGCCTTCTCCTCGAGGTTCTGCGCCTCGGCGGTGTCGATCTCGCCGGCCTGCTCGGCGACGAGCTCGCGCGCCTCGCCGGGGGAGAAGCTGCGCTCGAAGTACTGGCAGATCGTGGCCAGGTTGATCGGCAGGGAGTAGGTCTTGCCCTGGTAGATCGAGTAGACCTTGTGCTGGTACTTCGTGAAGTCGGTGAACTGGTTGACGTACTGCCAGACCCGCTCGTTGGACGTGTGGAACAGGTGGGCGCCGTAGCGGTGGATCTCGATGCCGGTCTCCGGCTCGGGCTCGGAGTAGGCGTTGCCCCCGATGTGGTCGCGTCGGTCGAGGACGAGCACGCGCTTGTCCAGCTGGCTGGCCACCCGCTCGGCGACGGTCAGCCCGAAGAAGCCGGAGCCGACGACGACGAGGTCAGGTCTCGCTGAGGTCACGCCTGGCGACTGTACCGGCGCGACCGGTGCCCCTCGGGCGCTCGCAGGGGTGTCCGGGAACTTCGTGACGGGACCGTCCCCCACGTCCCACCGGTCACACCGGGCCCCTGCCTCACCCGGCCCCGGCCGGGGGTGCCGGGCGGCCCGGCCCGCGCCTCTACAGTTCCCGGGTGTCCGGGAACAGCTCACCCGAGTCCCTGCGCGTGGTGGCGGTGACGTACTCACCCGGCGAGGCGCTGGAGGGGTTCGTCACCTCGCTGGCGAAGGCCACCACCCGCCCGGTCGAGGTCGTGCTGGCCGACAACGGCTCCACCGACGGCGTCCCCGAGCGGGTCGCGGCGGAGCACCCCCACGTCCGGCTGCTGCGCACGGGGGGCAACGTCGGCTACGGCGCCGCGGTGAACGCGGGCCTGGCCGGGGCGCCCGGCCGGCACGCGCTGGTGGCCAACCCCGACGTCCGCTTCGAGCCCGGCTCGGTCGACGAGCTGCTGGCCGTGGCCGCCCGCTGGCCCCGGGCGGCCACCGTGGGCCCGGCGATCCGCACCCCGGAGGGCGAGCTCTACCCCTCCGCCCGCGACCTGCCCCGGCTGTCCACCGGCGCGGGGCACGCGCTGCTGGGCTGGGCGTGGCCGGCCAACCCCTGGACGGCGCGCTACCGCCGCGAGCGGGAGGCCCCGCGCGAGCGCACCGCCGGGTGGCTGTCGGGCTCGTGCTTCCTCGTCGACCTCGAGGCGTTCCGCGCCGTCGGCGGCTTCGACCCGGGCTACTTCATGTACTTCGAGGACGTCGACCTCGCCGAGCGTCTCGGCCGCGCGGGCTGGCTGCACGTCTACGCGCCCACCGCCGTCGTCGTGCACGAGGGCGGGCACGCCACCCGCCGCGAGCCGCACCGCATGCAGCGGGTGCACCACACCAGCGCGCTGCGCTACCTGTCCGGGCAGTACCCCGGCCGCCGGTACGCCCCCCTGCGGGCGGCGCTGCGCGCCGGGCTGGGCGGCCGGATGCTGGTGTCCTACGTGAGCGGCCGGGTGGCGGCCGGGGCGCGGTTCCAGCGCCGGGCCGACGACGTCGGCCGGGTCGCGCGCGCCCGCGCACGACGGGGGGTGGGCGCGTGAGGCACGCCGTCGTCATGGCCGGCGGGTCCGGTACCCGGCTGTGGCCGCTGTCGCGGGCCGCCCGGCCCAAGCAGCTGCTCGACGTCGTCCAGGACGGGGACGGCTCCGGGGACGGGCGTGCGCACAGCCTGCTGGCCGAGGCCTTCGCCCGGCTGGAGACGCTGCTGCCGGCCGAGCGGATCTGGGTGTGCACCGCCGCGCGCTACGGCGGGCAGGTGCGCGCCGCGCTGCCGCGGCTGCGCCCCGACCGGCTGGTGCTCGAGCCGGTCGCCCGCGACACCGCCAACGCCGTCGGGCTGGCCGCCGCGCTGGTGGCCGAGGCCGACCCGGACGCCGAGCTCGCCGTCGTCAGCGCCGACCACGTGATCCGGCCGGTCGAGCGGTTCGCCGCCGCGCTGGGCACCGCCTACGACGCCCTCTCCGCGCGGCCGCGCGCGCTGGTCACCCTGGGCATCCGGCCCACCGCGCCGGCCACCGGCTTCGGCTACGTGCGCCGCGGCGCCGCCACCGAGGTACCCGGCGTCGCGGAGGCCGCCGCGTTCAAGGAGAAGCCCGACCGGGCGACCGCCGAGGGCTACCTCGCGTCGGGTGAGTACCTGTGGAACTCCGGCATGTTCGTGTGGCGGGCGCGCACGGTCCTCGACGCGCTCGCCGAGCACCTGCCGGCCTCCGCCGAGGGGCTTGCCCGGGTGGTGGCCGCGCCCGCCGGCTCGGCGCGCGACGCCGTGCTCGCGGAGGTGTTCCCGACGCTGCCGAAGACCAGCGTCGACTACGCCGTCCTCGAGCCCGCGGCCACCGAGCCCGGGCGGGTGCTGGTCGCCGACCTCGAGGCCGAGTGGCTCGACGTCGGCTCCTGGCCGGCGCTGGCGCAGACGCTGGCCACCGTCGAGGGCAACGCCGTCGGCGGCCTGGCGGTGACCCTCGACAGCGCGGGCAACATCGTCTTCAGCGACGACCCCGAGCACCTGGTCGCGCTGGTCGGGGTCCGCGACAGCGTCGTCGTCGCCACCGCCGACGTCACGATGGTCTGCCCGGTCTCCGACGCCGAGCGGGTCAAGCAGCTGCTCGCCGCCGTCGAGGAGCGATTCGGCCGCCGCTTCAGCTGACGCCGGCCCGGAGCGTGTGCGCCCACGCCGCAGGAACCGGCCGGGGGCGCGGCGCCGGCGCACACGCTCGGGGTCGGCACGGGCACCCGGCGCGGTGATCGTCGCCGGGCGTGGTGGGATGCGGGTCATGCAGAGCTTCGACGTCGCAGCTGTCGTGTCCGGCGGGGCCTCCGGCCTCGGGGAGGCCACCACCCGTGCGCTGGCCGCGCGCGGTGCCGCGGTGACCGTCCTCGACCTCAACGAGGAGCGCGGGAAGGCGCTGGCCGCCGAGCTGGGCGGGCACACGACGTTCGTCCGCACCGACGTCACCGACGAGTCGCAGGTGGCCGCCGCGGTCGAGGACGCCACCGGCAAGGACCGGCCGCTGCGGATCGCGGTCAACTGCGCGGGCATCGGCTGGGCGCAGCGGACCGTCGGCAAGGGCAACGTCGCCCACGACCTCGACCCGTTCGTCCGCACCGTCATGGTCAACCTGGTCGGCACCTTCAACGTGCTCCGCCTGGCGGCCGCGGCGATGGCCGCCACCGAGCCGGAGGAGGACGGCGAGCGCGGCGTCGTCGTCAACACCGCCTCGATCGCGGCCTTCGACGGGCAGATCGGCCAGGTCGCCTACAGCGCCTCCAAGGGCGGCATCGTCGGCATGACTCTGCCCGCCGCCCGCGACCTGTCCAGCGTCGGCGTGCGGGTGTGCACCATCGCGCCCGGCCTGGTCGACACCCCGCTGCTCGGCGGCCTGCCCGAGGAGGCGCGCACCGCGCTGGCCAACGGCATCCCGTTCCCCAAGCGGCTGGGCCGCCCGGAGGACTTCGCTCAGCTGGCGCTCGACATCGTCGAGCACGGCTACCTCAACGGCGAGGTCATCCGGATGGACGGCGCGCTGCGCATGGCCCCGCGCTGACCCCCGGCGCCCGCCGACCCGACCCGCACGGCTCCCTCTTCCCCGGAGACCCGCGTGACCACAGCCCTGCCGGCCCCGACCCCGCCGGCACCGCGCCCCGCGCCCGACGTCGTCGGCACCGAGGGTGCCGAGGGCGCCGACTTCGCCGACCGCTGGCGGCCGGACTGGCCGCTCGACCTGCGGGCGGTGCTGTACCCCCACCAGCGCAGCGCCGGCGACCCGGCGATGCAGTGGGACGGCGACGCCGTCTGGCGGACGACGACCACCCCGTGCGGGCCGGCGACGGTGCGGATCACCCACCGGGCCGGTGAGGTGCAGGTGCTGGCGTGGGGGCCGGGAGCGGAGGGGGCCGGCACGGCGGTGCCCGGCTGGCTCGGCGCCGACGACGACCCGGCGGGCTTCGACCCCGGCGGCCACCCGCTGCTGCGCGAGATCGCCCGCCGCACGCCCGACCTGCGGCTGAGCCGCACCGGCCGCACCTGGGACGCGCTGGTCCCCGCCGTCCTCGAGCAGAAGGTCACCGTGGTCGAGGCGCACCGCGTCTGGCGGGCGCTGCTGCGGCTGGCCGGCGACCCCGCGCCCGGGCCCGCCCCCGAGGGCATGCGGGTGCTGCCCTCACCCCGTCGGCTGCGCGAGGTCACCGACTGGGAGTGGCACCGCTGTGGCCTCGACGGCGCCCGCCGGCGGGCGCTGCTGCACGTCGCGTCGGTCGCCCACGCCCTCGAGCCCGACGCGGACTGCGACTCCCCGACCCTGCAGCGGAGGCTGCGCACCGTCCCGGGGATCGGGGTGTGGACGGCGGCGGAGGTCGTCCAGCGCACCCACGGCTGCCCCGACACCGTCAGCTACGGCGACTACCACCTCAAGAACCTGGTGGGCTGGTCGCTGGCCCGCCGGAAGACCGACGACGACGGGATGATGGTGCTGCTCGAGCCGTGGCGCGGGCACCGGCAGCGGGTGGTCCGGCTGCTGCGGGTCGGCGGGAGCATGCCGCCCCGGCGCGGCCCGCGGACGGCTCCGACCAACCACCGCCGCATCTGACGGAGGACCCCCTGCCTCCGGCCGCCCGCACGCTGGCGGCGGGTCCCTGCAGGGGGCCGACAGATCACCGGGGGAGTTGCGGTCTCCCTCGGGCGCCGTCCTCCCCGCGCAGCAGGCTCAGCGGCCGTCCTCCAGCAGGGCGAGCAGGTAGTCGCCGTAGCCGCTCTTGCCCAGCGGCTCCGCGGCGCGGCGCAGGCCGTCGTCGTCCAGCCAGCCCTGCCGCCAGGCGACCTCCTCGATGCAGCCGACCTTGAGGCCCTGCCGCTCCTCGACCACCGACACGAACTCCGTCGCCTGACGCAACGAGGCGAAGGTGCCGGTGTCGAGCCAGGCGGTGCCGCGGTCGAGGACGGTGACGGTCAGCCGCCCCTCGCGCAGGTAGTGCTCGTTGACGGCGGTGATCTCCAGCTCGCCGCGGGCGCTGGGCCGGATCGAGCGGGCCACGTCGACCACGCCGGCCTCGTAGAAGTACAGCCCCGGGACGGCGTAGGAGCTCTTCGGCCGGGCCGGCTTCTCCTCGATGGACAGCACCCGGCCGCCGCGGTCGAACTCGACGACGCCGTAGTCGGCCGGGTTGGCCACGTGGTAGGCGAAGACGTGCCCGCCGTCGGGGGCGGGCAGCCGGCCCAGCGCCGTCCCGAGCCCCGCGCCGTAGAAGATGTTGTCGCCCAGCACCAGGGCCACCGACTGGTCACCCAGGAAGTCCGCGCCGATGAGGAACGCCTGCGCCAGCCCCTCGGGCCGCTCCTGCACGGCGTACTCCAGGCGCATGCCCAGCCGGCTGCCGTCACCGAGCAGCGCGCGGAACGCCGCCTGGTCGCCCGGGGTGGTGATGACCAGCACCTCGCGGACCCCGGCCATCATCAGCGTGGACAGCGGGTAGTAGACCATCGGCTTGTCGTAGACCGGCATGAGCTGCTTGCTGACCGCCTGCGTGATCGGGAAGAGGCGGCTGCCGGTGCCCCCGGCCAGGATGATCCCCCGCATGGCCGCCGAACCTACCGACGGCGGGACGCTCAGACCCGGGGAGAACCCAGCCACAACCTCCCGACGAGGGAGGAGCCGCCGGGCGTGCCCACCGGCTCCCAGCGGGTCGTCCAGCCCTCGGCGTGCAGCTGGACGACGACCGCGCCGAGCAGCGCCCCGAGGTTGAGCGCGGCGGTGGTGGTGGCCCGCTCGGGCAGGTGCACGTCGACGACGCCGTCGCCCTCGCCGCCGTGCCGCAGCACCACCGGGAACTCCGGCAGCGCCGCGCTGGCCACCCGGAACGCCGCGGCCACCGCCTCGCGGTCGCCGTCGCGGGGCACCAGGTCGGCCGCCGGCCGGCGGCTGCCGACCAGGTCGCGGCTGCCGTAGGGGAACAGGTCGCCGGGCCCCAGCCGCACCAGCGCCCGCGCGCCGGGGTCGGCTCCGGGGGCGTCGTCGGGCGGCTCGAAGGCCAGCCCGCGGACGACCGCGACCGGGACGCCGTCGAGCTTGCCCTTGACCAGGTCGGCGGCCGAGGCCAGCTCGTCGACGACGGCGACCTGCGTGGTCTCCAGCCGGTTGCCGTGCGCGTCGACCGCGCCGCGGTGGTCGATCAGCGGGGGGAGGCCGGCCGACCCGACGGCGACGTCGGTCAGCCCCTCCCGCCAGGTGCGGCCGAAGGTGTCACTGACGACCACCGCCACGTCGACGCCGAGCAACTCCCGCAGCCGGCCGCGCAGCCGGCGCGCCGAGGCGTCGGCGTCCTCGGGCAGCAGCACCAGCGCGTCGCCGGGCACGTTGGAGGCGTCGATGCCGGCCGCGGCCACCACCCAGCCGTGCCGGGTCTCCACGATGCGCAGCGGCCCGCGGCGGGCGACCACGCGCACCGACTCGGCGTCGATGGCCCGCTGGCGGACGGCCTCGCGGTCGGCGCCCGGCGGCACCGGGACCACCCGGCCCTCGACCTTGGACACGACCTTGGAGGTGACGACGACGACGTCGCCGTCGGCCAGCCACGGGGCCGCCCCGGCCACCGCCCCGGCCAGGTCGTCGCCGGTGGTGAACTCGGGCAACCCGCGGACGGGGAGCACCCGCAGTCCGTCGACCGGCCCTCCTGCAGGGTCCCGCCGCGAACTCGCGAGCGGCGGGGGGCAGGAGGGTCCTTCCTCAGACACCCGCGGCGTCCAGCGCGGCGCGGGCCATCGCCGCGGTGGCCTCCGGGGAGCTCATCAGCAGCGGCACCGCCCGGACGTCGACGCCGGGCACCTGCGCGGGGTCGCCGGTGTGCACCAGCCAGGCGTCGAGCAGCCCGCCGTCGGACCGGGCCCCGTAGTGGCGGCCCACGCCCTCGGCGCTGACCTCCACGCCGAGCACCGGCAGGCAGCGGTCGGCCATCCCGCGCACCACGCCGCCGTCGACGACGGGGGAGACCCCCACGACGCGGCCGGGGGTGGCGCGCAGCGCGTCGCGCAGGCCCGGCACGCCGAGGATCGTGCCGATCGACACCACCGGGTTGGACGGCGCCAGCACGACGGCGTCGGCGCGGGCGAGCGCCTCGACCACCCCGGGCGCCGGGCGCGCCTGCTCGGCGCCGACCTGCACGAAGGCGTGCGGCTGCGGCTCGGCGCGGTGGCGCACCCACCACTCCTGGAAGTGGATCGCGCTGCGCCGACCGCTGCCGGGTTCGTCGACGACCACGTGGGTCTCCACCCGCTGGTCGCTCATCGGCAGCACGGTGACCCCCGGCTGCCAGCGAGCGGCCAGGGCGGCGGTGACGTCGGAGAGCGGGTAGCCGGCGTCGAGCATCCGCGTGCGGACCAGGTGGGTCGCGAGGTCGCGGTCGCCCAGCCCGAACCACGTGGGCTCGGCGCCGTAGGCGGCCAGCTCCTCCTTGACCGTCCAGGACTCCCCGGCCCGGCCCCAGCCGCGCTCGGGGTCGATGCCCCCGCCGAGGGTGTAGACGACGGTGTCGAGGTCCGGGCAGATCCGCAGGCCGTGCATCGTGACGTCGTCGCCGGTGTTGACCACCGCGGTGACCGACGCCGGCGGTGCCACCTCCCGGAGACCGGTGAGGAAACGGGCCCCGCCGACCCCTCCGGCGAGCACGACGATCTCCACGAAAGTCATCGTGCCCCATAGGCAGTTGTCCACTGTTCGACGGGCGTGTCGAGTACGTGCACGAGAACTGACGAACGACCCGTGACGGGTGTGGCTCCTGTGGTCAAGCGCTTACACCGGGCGCAGTTGACGCTCGGGCAACGACACGCGTGTAATTCCGGCGGTGTGAGGCGCGGGGGAGCGCCGGGACGGTCCCGGCGCCCGGCGCCCGGACGACAGCGAGAGGGGACGCATCGTCATGGCAGAGGTCTCGTGGCTGAGTGACTACATCGGCGCATCGGAACGGGCCGGCCGCAGCGCCGGCCCGGCCGACGAGGGGCTGATGGGCATGCTCGGCATGGGCCTGACCGACGACGTCGCCTCCTGGCAGGAGCGGGCGCTGTGCGCCGAGACCGACCCCGAGGCGTTCTTCCCGGAGAAGGGCGGCTCGACCCGCGAGGCGAAGAAGATCTGCACCGGCTGCGAGGTCAAGGCCGAGTGCCTGGAGTACGCCCTCGCCAACGACGAGCGGTTCGGCATCTGGGGCGGGCTCTCCGAGCGGGAGCGCCGCCGCCTGCGCCGCCGCGCGATCTGAGCCCGGCCCCGGCAGGGGCCGAACGGGACCGTCCGACACACCGCCGTGCGACACCCCCCGTCCACCACCGCAGCCCCCGACGGCACCGCCGTCGGGGGCTGCGGCGTCCCCGGGCCGGGGGATCCGGACGGCACGTGATCGGATGGAGGGGTGGGCCCCGGTCGCGGTGAGACGTCGGGGCGCGGCACCCGCGTCGTCCTGGGCCGGGCGCCGGTCGCGCGCGAGGTCCGGGCCGCGGTGCCGCTGGCCCGCGCCGTCCGGGCCCCGCTGACCGCGTCGGCACCCTGGCTGACCACCGTGCTGTCGGTGCAGTCGGCGCACCGCCGGCCGCGGCTGCTGCCCGCCGCAGTGGTGGTCGAGCCGCACCGGCCGGGCCCGCCCGACGCCCTCGCCCTGCTCGCCCTGGCCACCGCCGGGCCCGTGGTCACCGCCACCGTGCTCGGCGACGGCCTGCCCGTCCCCGGTGGCCGGCCCGCCGCCCGGCTGCCCGCCCGCGACGACGACGCCGCCGCGCTGCTCGCCGCCGGCCTGCTCGGGCTGCTCACCTCGCTGCGCCGGCCCTGGCGGCTGCGGCTGGCCGGGTTGCCGCTGGGCGACCCGACCGTGCGCGCACTGGGCCGGATGCGGCCCGACGCGGTGGTGGCCACCGCCCGCAGCCGGCGCCTCGTCGACGACCTCGGCACGCTGCCCGGCCGGCTGGTCCGCAGCCGGGACGCCCGGGCGGTCGACGCCGCGCTGCCGGCCCTGCTGGCCGGCGAGCGCGACCCCCGCGCCCGCGACCTGGTGCGCGCCGCCGCGCGGCTGCACGCCGCCGTCGGCCGCCTCGAGGTGGCCACGGTCACCGACGGCGGCCGGCTGCGCGCGGGCCTGCTCACCCTCCTCGACGGCGACCCCGCCGGCGGGGAGCGGCTGCCCTGGTGGGGGTGGGCCCCGTCCGGGGGGCTGCGGGAGGAGGCCGGCGCCCCGCTGGTCGGCGTCGCGGTGGCCGGCCGGGGCCGGGTGGTGCGCGCGGTGGCCGACCGCGTCGTGCCGCTGCTGCCGGTCAGCCCGCGACGCGCACGCGGCTGAGCAGCGGGTCGGGCAGCGACTCCGCCCGCTCCGTGCCGAGGAACATCGTCCCCTCCGCGGGCGCCTCGCCGTCCTCCAGCGGCGCGGCCGGGGCCACGGTCACGCTGAGGTCGTAGACGCGGCCGGTGTAGGCCGGCGGCGTGCCGGCCGGTCGGGTGTAGGTGGGGAACCGCCCGGCCACCCGCAGCGCGTCGCCGTTCCGGGTGACGCCCAGCGCCGGGGTCGGCAGGTCGGCGTGCTCGGTGCCGGTGGGCGTGCACCCGGCGCCGGCCGGGTCGTCGGGCGCCGTGGTGCCCAGGCAGTTCCAGGTGGGCAGCCGCACGTGCGCCAGGGCGGTGCCGTCCTCGCCGACGGTGACGCTCACCGCCGGGTAGGCGACGGTGACCCCGACCGCGCGGTGCTCCAGCACCAGCCCGCCGAAGGCCAGCCGGGCGCTCGTGCCGTCGTCGCCCAGCGGGACCGAGCGCGCCGCGAGCAGCCCGGCGCCCCGCTCGCCGGACAGCGGGTCGGCGGGCACCGGGGGCAGGTCGGGTGTGCGGGGCGCCGGCGCGGGCGCCGACGAGGGCGGGGGAGCGGCGGCCGGGGCGGCCGCGGGCGGGGATCCCCCCGCGCGGCCGGTGACCAGCGCGACGCCGGAGAGGACGGCGACCAGCGCCAGCGCCGCCGCGGCCAGCCCCGCGACCGCGCGGGTGACGGGCTCCTCCTCCGGCGCGGCGAGGGGCTCCGCCCGTGCCGGGGCCGGCCGGGCGGGCGTGCCCGGCGGCGCCTCGAGGAACCCGGGGAGGTCGTCGTGCGCCCAGCGCCGCGCGGCGGCGGGAGGCGGGACGTCGGGCGGGGAGGAGGGTGCCGCGCCCACCCGCGGCGGCGTGCGCGCCAGCAGCACCGCCACCGCGACCAGCGCCGGCAGCGCTGCGCCGAGCACCACCCAGGCGGCGATCGGCGCGGCGGGGTCCATCCCCCAGAGCATCGCAGGGCGCCTGCGTGCGGCACGGCCGGCGCCCTGACACGATCCTCGGGTGGCCGAGAGCGAGACGACGTCGTCCGGGATCCGCGACCGCGTGACCTCGCTGCTCACCGAGCTCGGCGTCACCCAGCCGGTGCTGTCGGTCGCCGACCTCACCGCGCGCCTCGGCGTGGTGCAGGGCGTGCTGGCCGACCGGGTCCTCGACCTCGCCGTCACCGAGAGCGGCCGCCGCCGGCTGCGCGCGGAACTGCGCGGCCGGCGCTGGGCCGAGGAGCGGAAGGTCGGCGTCCCGGAGGTGCTCGCCGCCGCCGAGGACGGCCGCTGGCTGCTGTCGCGCCGGGTCCACCCCGGGCCCTCCGGCGGGCAGCGGTGGACGGCGGCGGCGGTGGAGACGGCGGTGCGCATCGCGCCGCTGCCGGTCCCGCCGGGCCAGCCCTGGTCACCGCCCGCGGGTCCCGCGCTGCGCCGGGCGCGGTCGACGGTCGGCGACACCGGCCGGCTGCTGCGCGGCGGCCTGCGGCTGGGCGAGCTGCGCGCCGTCCGCGCCGCCGCGGCCCAACTGCCGCTGTCGGAGGTCGGTCACGGCGACTACCGCGCGGCCAACCTCGTCCTCGACGGCGACGCGCCCGAGGGCGAGCCGCGCCTGGTCGTCCTCGAGTGGTCCGGGGTGCGCGCCGCGCCCCGCCACCGCGACCTGCTGACGCTGTGGGCCACCACCCCCGGCGCGCAGGACCGGGCGCAGGTCGGCGAGGTCGTGCTCTCCCGCACCGCCGGCTGGGAGGAGCCCGACGTGGGCCTGCTGTGGCACGCGGTGGCCCTCGAGCAGCTGGTGGCCCGGCTGACCCGCGCCGACCGCGGCGACGGGCTCGACGTCGCCTTCGCCCGCGCCCGCCTCGACGAGGCGCGCCGGATGGCCGAGGAACTCGGCAGCCCGGTCGCGCGGTGATGGAACGGCCTCCTCGCAGGGGCCCGCGCCGAGCCTGCGAGCCGTGGGGGGCGAGGTGGTCCTTCCTTCAGGCGGTGGGGTCGATCTCCTCCGGGTCGCGGCCCAGCAGCACGGCCACCTGGTCGACGACGACGTCGCGCACCAGGTCGGCGAGGTCGTCGCGGTCGTGCGCCCGGATCTCCAGCGGCCGCCGGTAGACGACGATCCGCGCCGGCACGTCCCGGCCGTCCTCGCGGTGGGCGGGCAGCACCCGCGCCAGCGGCACCGTGGCGTCGTCGAGGACGTCGGGGTCGAGGACGACCTCGTCGGGGCTGGTGTGGTCGACCCACGGCACGTCCTCGACGGCGAACTCCACGCCGGCCAGCTCGCGCTCCCAGCGCCGCTCGATGTCCTCGACCGCGTCCAGGACGAGGTCGTCGAACTGCTCGGCGCGGCTGCGCGACAGCGGCACCTCGTCGGGGACCAGGCGTCCGCGCAGCCCCCGGCCGTGCCGGTCGCGGCGGGAGCGGGGCGGGCCGGCGGAGGGGCGCGGGGCGGGTCGGCTCATGGCGGGGCGAGCGTACGGCGCGCCGGACCGGACGGGCAGCGCGCGCGGCGGGCGGTCGGCGGCGCCCCCGGTCCCGCCTGCGGCGACCCGGTGGCGGGGCGCGCGGGGACGTCGGGTTGGATGGGAGAGGAGGGGCTGGCGAGCGGTGCGCCTGCTCGCCGCGGTCCCCGCACGCGGCTACTGTGCCTCGCGTGAGGAACCGGTGGTGAGGCAGTCACGTCGCTGCTCGCGCAGCGGCTGCGCGCAACCGGCGGCGGCGACCCTGACCTACGTCTACGCCGAGTCGACCGCCGTCGTCGGCCCGTTGGCCACGTTCTCCGAACCGCACAGCTACGACCTCTGCGAGTTCCACGCCGAGCGGCTCACCGTGCCGCGGGGCTGGGAGGTCGTCCGGCACGAGATCGACGTCGAGGACTCCGGCCCGACCGGGGACGACCTGCTCGCGCTGGCCGACGCCGTCCGGGAGGCGGCCCGCCCCGAGCCCCCGCGCGCCCCGGCCGACGACGGCCGCGGCACCCGCCGCGGCCACCTGCGGGTCCTGCCCGACCTGGACTGAGGAAGGACCCCGCTGCCCCCCACCGCTCGCACGCTCGCGGCGGGCCCCTGCAGCGGGCCGATAAGGTCCTCCGGGACCGGGGGCAGCACCCGGCCAGTCCAGGCGAGGGTGGGCAGTGGCAGGTCTGTCGTCGATCATCAAGGCCTACGACGTCCGGGGCGTGGTCCCCGACGAGTGGGACGAGGACGTCGCACGGCGCATCGGCGCCGCGTTCGCCGAGTTCGTGGTGACCGAGAGCGGCGCGACCGGCGTCGTCACCGCCCACGACATGCGCCCCTCCTCGGTCCCGCTCTCGCGGGCCTTCGCCGAGGGCGTCCTCTCCCGCGGCGTCGACGTCGTCGAGGCGGGGCTGGGCTCCACCGACCTGCTGTACTTCGCCGCCGGGTCCCTCGACGTGCCGGGCGCGATGTTCACCGCCAGCCACAACCCCGCGCAGTACAACGGCATCAAGCTCTGCCGCGCCGGCGCCGCCCCGATCGGGCAGGACTCGGGGCTGGCCGCCATCCGCGAGTGGGCCGAGCGGGACCGCTACGAGCGGGTGCCCGACCGCACCGCGACGACGACCCGGCGCGACCTGCTGCCCGCCTACGCCGCGCACCTGCGCTCGCTGGTCGACCTGTCGCACAGCCGGCCGCTGCGGGTCGTCGTCGACGCCGGCAACGGCATGGGCGGGCACACCGTGCCGGTGGTCCTCGACGGGCTGCCCCTCGACGTCGTCCCGCTGTACTTCGAGCTCGACGGCACCTTCCCCAACCACGAGGCCAACCCGCTGGACCCGGCCAACCTCGTCGACCTGCAGGACGCCGTCCGCCGCGAGGGTGCCGACATCGGCCTGGCCTTCGACGGCGACGCCGACCGCGTGTTCGTCGTCGACGAGCGCGGCGAGCCGGTCAGCCCCTCGGCGGTCACCGCGCTGGTCGCCGTCCGGGAGCTGGCCAAGGGCCGCGGGACCACGGTGATCCACAACCTGATCACCTCCCGCGCGGTGCCCGAGATCGTCCGCGAGCACGGCGGGCAGCCGGTGCGCACCCGCGTGGGGCACTCGTTCATCAAGGCCGAGATGGCCCGCACCGACGCCGTGTTCGGCGGCGAGCACTCCGCGCACTACTACTTCCGCGACTTCTGGCGCGCCGACACCGGGATGCTCGCCGCCATGCACGTGCTCGCCGCGCTCGGGGAGCAGGGCCGGCCGCTGTCGGAGCTGACCGCCGCCTACAGCCGCTACGCCGCCTCGGGGGAGATCAACTCCACCGTCGACGACGCCGCCGGGCGCACCGCCGCCGTCCGCGAGGCGTTCGAGGCCGACGGCGCGCGGTTCGACGAGCTCGACGGGCTGACCGTCGACCTCCCCGACGGCTCCTGGTTCAACCTGCGGGCGAGCAACACCGAGCCGCTGCTGCGGCTCAACGTCGAGGCGCCCGACCGGGCGCGGATGGAACGGCTGCGGGACCGAGTGCTGGAGATGGTGCGCGCATGACCGCTGCAGGCCCGCTCGGGCTGGACCCGGTGCTGCTGGGGATCCTCGCCTGCCCCGACACCCACCACAGCCCGCTCACCGTCGACGAGACGGCCGGCGAGCTGGTGTGCGCCACGTGCGGCCGCGCCTACCCGGTGCGCGACGGCATCCCGGTGCTGCTGCTCGACGAGGCGCGGCACCGGCCGGTGGGCGCCGAACGGCACCCCGACGGCGGACCGGCGACGCCGTGACCTCGCCCGAGCTGGCCGAGGAGGTCCTCGACGACCCCGAGGTGCTGCGCGCCCGCGACCCGCGCGGCCTGCTGCCGGCCGTCGCCGGTGCCGGCGCGCAGGTCCGCGAGACCTCGCGGCTGCTCGACGAGGCCGGGCTGGAGACGGTCACCGGGGGAGGCCGCCCGCGCGGGCTGGTGATCGTCGCCCGCCGCGAGGGGGCCGTGGCCGCGTCGGTGCTGCGCGCGCTGCTGGGCCCGTCGAGCCCGGTCACCGTCGACGTCGTCCCCGGGCCCGACCTGCCGGTGTGGACCGGCCCGACCGACGTCGCCGTCGTCGCCACCCGCACCGGCGCCGGCCGGTACGCGGTCACCCCCGCCTACGAGGCCGCCCGGCGCGGCGTGACCCTGCTCGGCATCGGCGCCGAGGACGCCCCGCTGCGGGCGGCCTGCTCGACGGCGCGGATGCCCTACGTGCCGCTGCCGCGCTCGCGGGTCCGGCACACCACCTTGTGGTCGCTGCTGACGCCGCTGCTGCGGCTGGCCACCGACCTCGGGCTGCTGCGGCCGGAGGTGGCCGACCCGGCGGCGATCGCCGAGGCCCTCGACGAGATCGCCGTCGAGTGCGGGCCGACGCAGGAGTCCTTCGTCAACCCGGCCAAGACCCTCGCCCTCGAGCTGCTCGACGCCTTCCCGGTGATCGCCGCCGAGGGGCCGCTGGCCGACACCGTCGCCGACCGCTTCGCCGACCAGCTCGCCACCCTCGCCGGCCTGCCCAGCAGCGGGTTCCGGCTGCCCGACCAGCGGGTGGCCGCCTGCGCCGTCCTGTCCGGGCCGCTGGCCGCCGGCGACCCCGACGACTTCTTCCGCGACCGCGCCGAGGACACCGGCCGGCGGCTGCGGCTGCTCACCGTCCGCGACACCGACGCCGCCCACCACGACGGCGCGGGGGAGCGCGAACCGCGCTCGGCGCAGGAGGCGATGGCGGAGGTGCTGCGCACCGCGGCCAGCGGCAACGTCCCGGTCAGCGGCCTGGCCGAGCACGGCGACCCCGACCGCCACGGCCGGCTGCCCCGCCTGGCGCGGCAGCTGGCGGTCGCCGACTTCAGCGCCGTCTACCTGGCCCTCGCCCTCGACCAGGAGCGGGCACTGCGCCGCTGAGCGCACCGGCGACCCCCGTCGCCGGGAGGTCCTCCGGACGTGCGCGTTCCGACCCGGCGCCTCCGGGTACTGGCACCCGGACCGCTCACCGACTGGAAGGACCTCCCGTGGCCGGTGGACTCGTGGCCCTGTTCGACGACGTGGCGCTCATCGCCCGCGCCGCCGCTGCCTCCATCGACGACGTCGGCGCCGCCGCCGGGCGGGCCGGCGTGAAGGCCGCCGGCGTCGTCGTCGACGACACCGCCGTCACACCGCAGTACGTGCGCGGGCTGTCCGCGGAGCGCGAGATCCCGATCATCCGGCGCATCGCCGTCGGGTCGCTGCGCAACAAGCTGCTGATCATCCTCCCGGCGATCCTGCTGCTCAGCGAGTTCCTGCCGTGGCTGCTCACCCCGATCCTCATGGTCGGTGGCGCCTACCTGTGCTACGAGGGCGCCGAGAAGATCTGGCACCGGCTCCGGGGCGGCCACGACCACGCCACCGTCGAGGAGGCGGCGCCGGACGAGGAGAGCCTCGTCCGCGGGGCGGTGCGGACCGACCTCATCCTGTCGGCGGAGATCATGGTGATCTCGCTCAACGAGGTGGCGAGCGAGGGGTTCTGGTCCCGCGCGGCCATCCTCGCGGTGGTCGGCGTGCTCATCACCGTCCTCGTCTACGGCGTCGTCGCGCTCATCGTGAAGATGGACGACGCGGGACTGCGCCTGTCGCGGTCGCAGCGCAAGGGCGTGGCCGGGCTGGGCCGCGGGCTGGTCAAGGCCATGCCCAGGCTGCTCACCGCCCTCACGGTGATCGGCACCGTCGCGATGCTGTGGGTCGGTGGCCACATCCTGCTCGTCGGCAGCGACGAACTCGGCCTGCACGCCGTGTACGGCTTCGTGCACCACCTCGAGGAACTGGCGCACGAGGCCACCGGGGCCCTCGGCGGGGTCGTGGGCTGGCTGGTCAACACGGCGGCCAGTGCGGTCGTGGGGCTCGTCGTCGGCGCGCTCGTCGTGCTCGTCCTGAGCCTGACGCTGCACCGGCGCAAGGACCCCGCCGCCCCCGGGACGACGACGCACTGACCGGCGGTCCGCCTCCTTCGAGGGGGAGGCGCGAGCGGACCGTCCGCGCCGACCCCGCGCGCCAGTAGCCTCCACGCCGATGTGGCAGCTCAGCAGCGCGGTCAGGCACTACCCGTGGGGTAGCCGCACCGTCATCCCCGAACTGCTCGGCCGGCCCAGCCCGGCCGAGGAGCCCTACGCCGAGCTCTGGATGGGGGCGCACCCCGACCAGCCGAGCGTGCTGGCCGACGGCCGCCCCCTCGACGCGGCGATCAGCGCCGACCCCGACCGGCTGCTCGGGCCGGCGGTCGTCGAGCGCTTCGGTCCGCGGCTGCCGTTCCTCATGAAGGTGCTCGCCGCCGACCGGCCGCTGTCGCTGCAGGCCCACCCCACCATGGCGCAGGCGCGTGCCGGGTACGCCGCCGAGGAGGCGGCCGGCGTCCCGAAGGACGACCCGGCGCGCACGTTCAAGGACCCGTGGCACAAGCCGGAGCTGCTGCTCGCGCTGACCACCTTCGAGGCCCTCTGCGGCTTCCGGCCGGTCGAGGAGTCGCTCCACTGCCTGGCCAAGCTGCAGCTGCCCGAGCTCAAGCCGACGATCGCGGCGCTGGCGCGCGGGGGCCTGCAGGCGGCCATCCCGCAGCTGCTGGCGCTGTCGGGCAAGCGGCGCACGCACCTGGTCGAGGTCGTCGCCCACCGGGCGGCCGGCTTCGTCGCCGCCCACGACCCGGAGTTCATCAACACCTACCGCTGGGCCACGACGCTGGCCGAGGCCTACCCGGGCGACCCGGGCGTGGTCATCTCCCTGATGTGCAACCACCTCAAACTGGCCCCCGGTGAGGCGGTGTTCCTGCCGGCGGGCAACCTGCACGCCTACCTGTCCGGCGCCGGCGTCGAGGTCATGGCCAGCTCCGACAACGTGCTGCGCGGCGGGCTGACCAGCAAGCACGTCGACCTCGCCGCGCTCATCGAGGTCCTGGACTTCTCCGACGGCAAGATCCCGGTCCTGCACCCGGTGCTGGGGCCCGGGGGGCTGCGCTACCCCGTGCCGGTCGACGACTTCGACCTCACCCGCGTCCAGCTCGACGAGCAGGCCGGCCCGCTGGGCACCCGGGGCCCGCAGGTGGTGCTCTGCACCGAGGGCCGCGCGGTGCTCGCCGGCGCCGACGGCGAGGTGGTGGTCGAGCGCGGCCAGTCGGCGTTCGTGCCGGCCGGCGTCCCGGTCACCGCCCACGGCCCGGCGGTGCTCTACCGGGCCACCACCAACCTGCGGTGACCCGGGGTCCCGGACCGACCCGGGACCCCGTCCCGGCCGTGCCCGTGACGGTGGTCGTGGTCACACCGGTGTACGCGGGGAACGGCACAGGACAGGATCTCGGGACGTGAGCGCCTGTCGTCCCCCGTCCCGCCGGCTCAGCGGCCCCGCGCCCGTCGACCCCGAGCGCACCGGCCGCACCCCTGCCGCGCACCGGGGGAGCCGGTGACCGCGTCGACGTACGACGACGAGGCCCGCGCGACGGTCGTCGAGCCGGAGGACCGCCCGGCGCCGTCGGTCCCCCCGCGGGTGGGGTCCGCCCGCCGCCGCCGGGTGCCGGAGTGGCTGGTCGCGCTGGCCGTGGGCGCCGTGACGTGGCTGCTGGGCTGGATCCCGTACCTGCTCGGCGAGTTCGTCTACTACGCCGGGGACCAGTACGACCAGAACATGCCGATGTGGCACCGCTTCGGCGAGGACCTGCTGGCCGGGCGGTGGCCGGTGCCCATGGACCCGGCCGGGTGGATGGGTGGCAACAACGCCGGGGAGGCCCTGACCGGGATCTGGAACCCGGTCAACCTGGCCAACTTCGTCCTGGTCTCGTCCTTCGACGACCTCGTGCTGGCCGCCGCCGTCGTCTCGATCGAGTTCCTCGGGCTGCTCGCGATGGGGACCTTCCTGCTCGCCCGCAGCCACGGCGCGCACCGCTGGCCGGCGGCGGCGGTGGGCGTCGCCGTCCCCTTCTCCGGCTTCGCCCTGTTCTACGAGGCCGGGGGCTGGCCCTACCACCTGATGGCCTTCACCTGGGTCACCTGGTTCTGGTGGGCGGCGCACCGCCACACCCGGGGACGGCTCACCCCGCTCGTGGCCATCGCCTTCGGCGCCCTCGCCATGACGACCGGCAGCCCGTACGGCGCCTGCGGGGTCGTCGTCGTGCTCGTCGGCCTGGGGGTGGACCTGCTGGTCCGGCGCCGGTTCGGCCGGCTGGCCCACCTCGCGGTGGTGGGCCTGTGCGTCGGCGCGGTGGCGCTGCCGGTCTACCTGCCGCTGCTGGCCACCAGCGAGGTCTCCTGGCGCTCCGGGCTGGCGGCCCTGGCCAACGACACCTTCCTCGTCCCCGACCTCGGCGACCTCGTCGCCGGCAGCTCACCGAGCTACCTGCCCTCGATGACGTACTGGGAGGGCGTCCTCGAGACCCGGCCGTCGGTCTACCTCGCGTGGTTCGTCCTGCCGCTGCTGCCGTGGCTGCGGTGGGACCGGCTGCGCCGTCGCCTGCGTCCTCTGGTGGGGACGGTGGTGACCGGGGCCGTCTTCCTGGTGCTCACGCTGGGCCCGTCCAACCTCTGGCTGTTCCGCTGGCCGATCCGCTTCGTCGACTACCTCTACCTGTCGGTGGCGGTCCTGTTCGCCGTCGCGCTGTCGGCGGGGCTGGCCACCGACGCCTGGCGCCGGCGGGCCGTCGCCAGCACCGCGATCGTCGGTGGCGGGACGTACCTGGCGTGGGCGGTGCAGCCGTCGGGGCTGGGCGGGACCCACCTCACCGCGCTGGCGCTCGTCGCCGCCGGCACCGCCCTGGCCGTCCTCGCCCACCACCGGCGTGGCCTGCCGGCGCTGGGGGCCGTCCTGGTCGTCGGGACCGCGGCCGTCCTCGCCCTGCAGGGCGCCACGTTCCCCTACCGGGAGGACGGCGTGCTGTGGCGGGCGCCCTCCGACGTGAGCGCCATGCAGCAGGGCGCCGCCCCCTACCAGGGGACGGTGCTGCAGGTGGCCACGATGAACGGCGTCACGACCGGGCAGATGCGCCGCGGCGAGCTGCTGTTCGGCAACATGCAGCAGCTGGTCGGGCACGAGACGATCGGCAGCTACACCGGGATCGGGTTCGCCGAGTTCGGCACCGAGCTGTGCATGGGCTACCGCGGCGAGCCCTGTGCCGACGCGTGGGACCGGCTGTGGCAGCCCACCGGGGAGGGCGTCCCCGTGCCGCTGGTCGACGCGCTGCGGGTGTCCACCCTCGTCGTGCAGCGCGTCCTGGTGCCCGACATCGCCGACACCCCGCCGCCGCCCGGCTGGGCCGTCGCCGAGGTCAGCGACGTGCGCGTGGTCTGGGTGCGCGAGCAGCCGCTGACCGGCGAGGGGCGGGTGTCGTGGGCGGCACCGGGCGTCACCGTGGTCGAGGACACCGCCCGGGCCGACCGCGAGGTCGTCGGCTACCGGGCCGACGCGGCCGGGGAGGTGCTGTTCGCCCGGCTGGCCTGGCCGGGGTACGGGGCCACCGTCGACGGCCGGCCCGTCGAGGTGACCGACGGGCCGGCCGGCCTGGTCAGCGTCGAGGTCCCGGCCGGGGAGCACGAGCTCGTCCTCCGGTACGAGACCCCGGGGCTGCGGACCGGCGCCCTCGCGGCGCTCGCCGCGGGCGTCGTCGCCTCGGTGCAGGCCGTCGTCTGGTGGGCAACGGGGCGCCGGCGCCGCGGACGCCGCTGACGGTCCGCCCCGGGCGTGGCGCCCACGCCGGCGGCCGGGTCCGGCCTAGCGTCGGGACTCCCCGCTTCCCGGGAGTCCCGTGCACCCGCGTTCCCGTCCCGTCCCGCGCCGCCTCCTGGTCACGGCGCTCGCCGTGGTCGTCGGCAGCGGGCTCGCCGGCTGCGACGTCGCCGACGAGCCGGCGGCGGCCCCGCCCGGCACGGAGTCCAGCGCCCTGCAGGCGCTGGACTCCGTGCCGGTGCGCGGCCGGGCGCCGCGCACCGGCTACGACCGCGACGAGTTCGGCGAGGCCTGGGCCGACACCGACCGCAACGGCTGCGACACCCGCAACGACGTCCTCGCCCGCGACCTCACCGCGGTGCAGTTCCGGCCGGGCAGCGACTGCGTCGTCGTCTCGGGCACCCTGGCCGACCCGTACTCCGGCCGCACCATCGAGTTCCGCCGCGGCGAGGGCACCAGCGAGGCGGTGCAGATCGACCACGTCGTCGCGCTGTCGGACGCCTGGCAGAAGGGCGCGCAGCAGTGGGACGACGCCCGCCGGACCGAGTTCGCCAACGACCCGCTCAACCTGCTCGCCGTCGACGGGCCGCTCAACCAGGCCAAGGGCGACTCCGACGCCGCCACCTGGCTGCCCCCGTCCCGCTCCTACCGCTGCGCCTACGTCGCCCGGCAGGTCGCGGTCAAGCTCGAGTACGGGCTGTGGATGACCGCCGCGGAGCGTGACGCGGCCGCCTCGGTGCTGGGCACCTGCCCCGACGAGCCGCTGCCCGGCGGCGCCCCGCTGCCGGCCCAGCAGACGCCGCCGCCGGCGCAGCAGCCCTATCCCGACTGCGCCGCGGTCCGCGCCGCGGGTGCCGCGCCGATCCGCGAGGGCGACCCCGGGTGGAACCCGGCCCTCGACGGCGACGGCGACGGGGTCGGCTGCGAGTCCTGAGCCGCCGTCGCGCCGGCGGTATGGTGGACGACGGCACGAGCCCCGCCGAAGCCTCGGCATGCTCGCTCTCCCCGCCGTGCGCGGGGATCGCAGCGAACACGCATCCGACAGCACCCGGCCTCGCGACCGGGCCGATCCCTGGAGCGACATGACCAGCACCCTGACCGACGGCGACTTCAAGGTCGCCGACCTCACCCTGGCCGGCTTCGGCCGCAAGGAGATCTCCCTCGCCGAGCACGAGATGCCCGGCCTGATGGCGCTGCGCACGGAGTACGGCGACGCCCAGCCGCTGGCCGGCGCCCGGATCGCCGGCTCGCTGCACATGACCGTGCAGACCGCCGTCCTCATCGAGACCCTCGTCGCGCTCGGCGCCGACGTCCGCTGGGTCTCCTGCAACATCTTCTCCACCCAGGACCACGCCGCCGCCGCGATCGTCGTCGGCGAGGGCACCCCCGAGCAGCCCACCGGCGTGCCGGTGTTCGCCTGGAAGGGCGAGACGCTGGAGGAGTACTGGTGGTGCACCCAGCGGCTGTTCGAGTTCCGCGACGAGGACGGCACCGTCGTCGGCCCGAACATGCTGCTCGACGACGGCGGTGACGCCACGCTGCTGGTGCACCTGGGCACCCGCTTCGAGGCCGAGGGCGCCGTCCCGGAGACCACCGGGTCGGACTCCGAGGAGTACGGCGTCATCCTCGCCGCGCTGCGGGAGAGCCTGGCCGGCGACGCCGGCTACTGGACCCGCATCGGCCAGGGCATCCGCGGCGTCACCGAGGAGACCACCACCGGCGTCATGCGGCTCTACGAGCTGGCCCGCGACGGCCGGCTGCTGTTCCCGGCGATCAACGTCAACGACTCGGTCACCAAGAGCAAGTTCGACAACCTCTACGGCTGCCGGCACTCGCTCATCGACGGCATCAACCGCGCCACCGACGTCATGATCGGCGGCAAGGTGGCCGTGGTCTGCGGCTACGGCGACGTCGGCAAGGGCTGCGCGGAGTCGCTGCGCGGCCAGGGCGCCCGGGTGATCGTCACCGAGATCGACCCCATCAACGCGCTGCAGGCGGCGATGCACGGCTACGAGGTGGCCACGCTCGACGAGGTCATCGGCAAGGCCGACTTCATCATCACCGCCACCGGCAACCGCGACGTCATCACCGCCGAGCAGCTCGGCCGGACCAAGCACCAGGCGATCGTGGGCAACATCGGCCACTTCGACAACGAGATCGACATCGCCGGGCTGGCCCGCACCCCGGGCATCGAGCGGACCACCATCAAGCCGCAGGTCGACGAGTGGCGGTTCGCCGACGGCCACACGATCATCGTGCTCTCCGAGGGCCGGCTGCTGAACCTGGGCAACGCCACCGGGCACCCCAGCTTCGTCATGAGCGCCTCGTTCTCCAACCAGGTGCTCGCCCAGATCGAGCTGTGGGGCAACCGCGCCGCCTACGAGGGCCGGGAGCCGTCGGTCACCGTGCTGCCGAAGAAGCTCGACGAGCACGTGGCGCGGCTGCACCTCGGCGCGCTCGGCGTGCGGCTCACCGAGCTGACCAAGGTGCAGGCCGACTACATCGGGGTGCCGGTCGAGGGTCCCTACAAGAGCGACCACTACCGCTACTGAGGAACGGCCCCGCTGCCCCCCACCGCTCGCAGGCTCGCGGCGGGGCACTGCAGCGGGGCCGTTCCAGGACGTCACCGAGGGGCGCCGGACCGGCACGCCGGTCCGGCGCCGCCGTGATCGGCCCGTGACGTCGCAGAATGGTCACGTGCCTCCGACCGCAGCGAACAACGGGCCCAGTCGCGGCCGCGTCCTGGTCGTCGACGACGACGCCGCCCTCGCCGAGATGCTCGGCATCGTGCTGCGGCGGGAGGGCTACGACCCCGCCTTCGTCTCCGACGGCAACCGGGCGCTGTCGGTGTTCCAGCAGACCCGGCCCGACATCGTCCTGCTCGACCTCATGCTGCCCGGCCGCAACGGGCTGCAGATCGCCCAGGACATCCGTGCCCAGTCCACCGTCCCGATCGTCATGCTCACCGCCAAGGGCGACACCATCGACGTCGTCCAGGGCCTCGAGGCCGGCGCCGACGACTACGTGACCAAGCCGTTCAAGCCGGTCGAGCTGGTGGCCCGGGTGCGCGCGCAGCTGCGCCGCGGCGAGACCGGGCAGGCCGAGACGCTGGCCATCGGCGACGTGCAGATCGACGTCCCGGCCCACCAGGTGACCCGCGACGGCCAGGCGATCGCGCTCACCCCGCTGGAGTTCGACCTGCTGGTGGCGCTGGCCCGCAAGCCCCGCCAGGTGTTCACCCGCGAGCTGCTGCTCGAGCAGGTGTGGGGCTACCGCCACGCCGCCGACACCCGGCTGGTCAACGTCCACGTGCAGCGGCTGCGCGCCAAGATCGAGCGCGACCCCGAGAAGCCCGAGATCGTGCTGACCGTCCGCGGGGTGGGCTACAAGGCCGGCCCACCGTGAGCCGCGCCCCGCGGGTGCGCCGGTGAGCACCACCGAGCGGGCCGCCTCCGCCGCGGAGGACACCGGGGACACCGGTGTCCCCGCGCCGGCCGCACCGCGCCCGGCCCGGCGGCTGCCGCGCGACCTGCCCACGCTGCGGCGCGGCGTGCGCCGGCGGGCCGGGCGGGCCCGGCGGGCCGGGCGCGCGCTGCTGGCCGCCGCGGTCTCGGCCTGGCGGTCCTCGCTGCACGTGCGCATCGGCGCGATCACGATGGTGGTGGCCGGCACGGTCGTCGTCATCGTGAGCCTGGTGCTGTTCAGCCAGATCCGCACGCAGCTGCTCACCGTCAAGGAGCAGGCGGCCATCGACCAGGTGCAGTCGGGCGTCTTCTACGCCCAGACCGAGGTGGTCGGCATCGCCGCCGGGGACGCGGCGAGCGTGCGGACGACGCTGGACCGCACCGTCAAGCAGCTGCTTACCCGGGGCGGGTCGGCCGGCAGCTTCGACGTCGTCATGGTCTACCGCACCGGCGACACCGAGCGGCCGCCGGCGTCCAGCCGGCCCGGGATCTACCCGGCGCTGCCCGACGGGCTGCGCGCCGACGTCCGGGACGGCGGTCAGTCCTACCAGTACTGGCCGGTCCCCAACCGGTCCGGCCAGCCCCGGCCGACGCTGCTGGTCGGGTCGCAGGTCCCCGGCGGGGCGTCGTCGGCGGGCCAGATCGAGCTGTACTACGCCTTCCCCCTCGACCAGGAGGAGGAGACGCTCTCGCTGATCCGCAGCACCGTGGCGATCAGCGGCATCGCGCTGACCCTCTTCGTCGCGGGCATCGGGGTGCTGGTCACCCGGCTGGTGGTCGACCCCGTGCGCCGCGCGGCCGGCACCGCCCAGCGGCTGGCCGAGGGGCAGCTCGAGGAACGGATGGCCGTCCGCGGCGAGGACGACCTGGCCCGGCTGGCCACCAGCTTCAACGCCATGGCCGACAGCCTGCAGCGCCAGATCACCCAGCTGGAGGGCCTGTCGCAACTGCAGCAGCGCTTCACCAGCGACGTCAGCCACGAGCTGCGCACCCCGCTGACCACGGTGCAGATGGCCGCCGACGTGCTGCACGAGTCGCGCGGGGACTTCCCGCCGCACGTCGCCCGGTCGGCGGAGCTGCTGCACGAGGAGCTCGACCGGTTCGAGCGGCTGCTGTCGGACCTGCTGGAGATCAGCCGCTACGACGCCGGGGCCGCCGTCCTCGACTGGGCGCCCACCGACCTCGGGGTCCTCGTCGGGCGGGTGACCGACGGGATGTCGGCGCTGGCCGAGCGGCACGGCTGCGAGCTGCAGGTGACCTGCCCGCCCGACCCGGTGATCGCCGAGGTCGACGCCCGCCGGGTGGAGCGCATCCTGCGCAACCTGGTGGGCAACGCCATCGAGCACGGCAGCGGCAAGCCGGTCGAGGTGACGCTGGCGGCCAACCGGACGGCGGCCGCGGTGACCGTCCGCGACCACGGCGTCGGGCTGTCCTCGGCGGAGGCGCAGCACGTCTTCGACCGGTTCTGGCGGGCCGACCCCTCCCGCGTGCGCACCGTCGGCGGCAGCGGCCTGGGCCTGTCGATCAGCCTCGAGGACGCCCGGCTGCACGGCGGCTGGCTGCAGGTGTGGGGCCAGCCCGGGCTCGGCGCGCAGTTCCGGCTCACCGTCCCGCTCAGCGCCGGCGCCGACCTGACCAGCTCCCCGCTGCCCCTGCGCCCGACGATCGTGCGGCGGCCGGCGGTGCGGCGGTGAGACGGGGCCCGGCCGTCGTCGCCGCGCTCGTGCTGGGACTCCTCCCGGCCTGCTCCACCGTGCCCTCATCCTCGTCACCGGTGGCGATCACCGAGGCGCCGGCCCGGCCGGCCGGTGAGGTGGGCATCGAGCCGATCGGCCCGGCTCCCGACGCCCCGCCGGAGGAGATCGTGCGGGGCTTCGTCGACGCCGCGGCCAGCACCGTGCAGCGGCACCCGGTCGCCCGCGACCACCTGACCCCCGACGCCGCGGCCACCTGGTCCGACGAGACCGGTATCACCCTCGTCGGCGCCGACTACGCCACGGTCACCACCGACGCGGGCACCGTCGCCATGACCGGTGACCTGGTGGGCACCATCGACCCCCGCGGGGTGTTCACCGCGGCCTCCGGCACCGGGGTGTTCACCCACGAGTTCGCCCTCGCCGAGGTCGGCGGGCAGTGGCGGATCAGCAACCCGCCCGAGGGCCTGGTCATGCTCGTGCCCGACTTCGAGCGGCTCTACGACGACCTCGCCGCCTACTTCGTCGACCCGACCGGGCAGCGGGTGGTGCCCGACCCGCGCTACCTGCTCGGCGGCGAGGCCCAGCCGACGACGCTGGTGCAGCGGCTGATCGACGGCCCGTCGCCGGCCCTCGCCGCCGGCGTCGACAACGCCCTCAGCGGCGTCACGCTGACGAGGGCGGTGACCGTCTCGGGGTCCACCGTCACCGTCGACCTCGCCGGCCTCGGCGACACCCTGCCCGCGCAGCTGTCGCAGCTGTGCGCCCAGCTGGTGTGGACCCTCGACCAGCTCGACGGCGTCAGCTCCGTGGAGATCACCACCAACGGCGACCCGCTGCCGCTGGAGGGCCCGCCGGCCGTGCAGCGCACCGACGACTGGGCCGCCTTCAGCCCCGAGTCGGTCCCCGCCGACGCCGACGGGCACTACCTCGACGCCGGCCGGCTGATGACCGTCGACGCCCAGCCCGCGCCCGGTCCGGCCGGCAGCGGCGCCTACGCCCTCACCGCCGCCGCCGTGTCGGCCGACCCGCGCACCAGCGCGCTGACCGACATGGTCGGCGTCTCGGTCGGCGGCGGGACGGCGTCCCTGCTGGCCGGCCGCTACGGCCAGGACCTCGCGCCGGTGCTGTCCGCGGGCCGGCTGTCGACGCCCACCGTCGCCGCGACCCGGTCGGAGTTCTGGGTGGTCCGCGACGAGACGACCGTGGTCCGGGTGCCCGCCGGCGGCTCGCCGCAGCCGGTCAACGCCCCCACCCTCGCCGAGCGCGGCCGGGCGACGGCGCTGCAGCTCTCGCCCGACGGGGTCCGCGCCGCCGTCGTCGTCCGCAACGGCGAGACCTCGGACCTGTACGTGGGCATCGTGGTGCGCTCCGACGACGGGTCGGTCGTCCTGCGCGACCTGCGCGAGGTCGTGCCGTCGCTGGGCGCGGTGTCCGACGTCGCCTGGCGGACGGCCGGCCGGCTCATGGTGCTCGCGGCCGACGGCGGGGAGGAGGGCGTGCGGCCCTTCCTCGTCGGCGTCGACGGCTGGGGGCTGGAGGAGGTGCCCACCGCCGGCCTGCCCAGCCCGCCCACGGCCCTGGCCGCCGCGCCGGGGCAGGACCCGCTGGTGAGCGCCGGCGGCTCGGTGTGGGAGCTGTCGGGCGGCACCTGGGTGACCCTCATCCGCGGCCAGCAGCCGGTGCCCGGCACCGAGCCGTTCTACCCCGTGTGAGGCCGGCGGCCGGCCCGTCCACAGATCGGCCGGTGCCCGCCCGCTCGGCGCCCGCCCGCCGCAGGGTGGGGCGGTGCGCGCGCTCGCGGCAGCCCTCGCCGACCTCGTCCTGCCGCGCACCTGCGCCGGCTGCGGCGTGCCCGGGCCGGTGCTGTGCCGGCGCTGCGGCGGCCTGCTGACCCGGCCGCGGGAGGCCACACCCCGGCGGGTGCCGTGGGGGATGCCCCCGACCGTGGCCGCCGGTGCCTACGCCGGGCCGGTGCGCCCGGCGGTGGTCGCCTTCAAGGAGCGCGGCCGGGCGGAGCTGGCCGGGCCGCTCGGCGCCGCGCTGGCACTCGCCGCCGGGGTGCACGCCGCGCTGCTGCCCGGCCGGCCGCTGCTGCTGGTCCCGGTGCCGCCGAGCCGGGCCGCGCTGCGGGCGCGCGGCCGCGACCACGTGCGCGAGCTCGCCGTCGCCGCGGTGGCCGAGCTGCGGGCGGCCGGCGTCGACGCCCGGCAGGCGCGCGTGCTGGCGCGCACCGGCCGGGTGCGCGACTCGGCCGGGCTCGGCGCCGCCGAGCGGCGGGCCAACCTCGCCGGGACCTTCACCGCACGGGCGGCCGCGGTGCCGCCCGGAGCGGTGCTGGTGGTCGTCGACGACGTCGTCACCAGCGGTGCGACGCTCACCCAGGCGGCCGCCGCGCTGGCCGCAGGGCGCCGCGGCGGCGACGTACCGCTGCTGGCCGCCGTGGTCGCCGCCACGCCCCGCCCGAGCCCCACGACCGGTGTCGTTCCGGCACCGACGGGGCCGTCGAGGAGGCCACAGCGAGACCCTCTCGATCGACTGTCCGCCCCTCCGGACTGCGACTAGCGTGGCATCGGTCACACCCGACGACCGGGAGGTCCTATGGAGATCGTGGTCCGTGGCCGCAACGTCGAGGTGCCGGAGCACTACCGGCAGCACGTGGAGGACAAGGTCGGCCAGCTCGAGCGGTTCGACGGCAAGCTGTCCCGCATCGACGTCGAGTTGTTCCACGAGAAGAACCCCCGACAATCCGCCAACTGCCAGCGCGTGGAGATCACCCTGCGCGGCAAGGGGCCGGTGGTCCGCGCCGAGGCCAGCGCGCCGGACTTCTACGCCGCCCTGGACCTGAGCTGCGCCAAGCTCGACAACCGCCTGCGCCGCGCCAACGACCGCCGGCGCGTGCACCACGGCCGGCGCACGCCGCCCAGCGTCCGTGTCTCCGCCGCCGACGCCGCCCCGCTGCAGACCCCGGCGGTGGGCGTCCCCGACCTCGACGAGCAGCTCGGCCAGCAGGTCGACGGCGAACCGCTGGTCACCGACCTCGACGAGCACCTGCCGGGGCGGATCGTGCGGGAGAAGCACCACCCCGCCACCCCGATGACCGTCGACCAGGCCCTGCTCGAGATGGAGCTCGTGGGGCACGACTTCTACCTCTTCCACTGCGCCGACACCGGCCGGCCGACCGTCGTCTACCGGCGGCACGCCTTCGACTACGGCCTCATCCGGCTGGTCGACCCGCCGATCGGCGAGGCCGGCGCCGCCGCGTCCGCCACCGCCCAGCCGGCCGCCGCCCCGCCGACCTCGACCGAGCCCACGGTCGTCCCGCGCTGACACCTCGCGGGGACCCGGCCGCGTCGCCGGGTCCCCGCGCTCAGTCGCCGGCCACCCGGCCGAAGAGCACCGCGTCGCCGTGCGTGCCGTCGGGGTAGTCGAGGCACCGGCGCACCACGCCCTCCTCGGTGAAGCCCGCGCGCCGCGCCACCGCCTGCGACGGGGTGTTGGCCACGTCGGTGAACAGGTGCACCCGCGGCGCCCCGCGGGCCAGCGCCCAGCCGGCCAGCCCCGCGGCGGCCTCCGCGGCGTAGCCGCGGAGGCGGGCCCACGGGGCGATCCAGTAGCCGATCTCCGGCCCCAGGCGGCCGCCGGTCAGGTGGTGCAGCCCGCAGGCGCCGACGAAGACGCCGTCGGCCTCGATCGCGCACCCGAGGTCGGTGCCGGCGGCGCGGCCGCCCGGGGCGACCCGCAGCACGAAGTCGGCCGCGGAGTCCCGGGTGTAGGGGGAGGGCAGCGCGGTCAGCCAGCGCCGGGTCGTCGGGTCCTGGCAGGCGCGGAAGACGGGGTCGACGTCGTCCTCGCGCATCGGGCGCAGCAGCAGGCGGGCGGTGGGCACGACCTCGGTGGTGAGGTCGACGCCGGTCAGGTCCAGGGCCGCGGGGGACACCGGCCCATCCTCAGGCGTTGCCCAGCACCCGGTCGACCGAGATCTCCAGGACCACCCGCTGCGGGTTCTCGCGGGGGGCGCGGTAGCGCTGCGCGTAGCGCGCCTCGGCGTCGGCCACCGACGCGGCGTCGTCGCGGACCACGGCCGTTCCCTCCAGGGTCAGCCACCGCCGGCCGTCGACCTGGCAGACGGCCACCCGCGCCTGCCCGTCGCGCACGTGCCGCGCCTTGGCCGACCCGCGCGAGGTGATCACCCGGGCGGTGGCGGTGGCGGGGTCGAAGGTGACGCCGACCGGGACGACGTGCGGGCTGCCGTCGGCGCGCAGCGTGGTCAGCGTGGCCAGGTGGCGCTCGGTGAGGAAGGCGAGCAGTTCCGGCGCGAGATCGTGCGGGTCGTGGGCCACGCGGAGAGGTTAGGTGGCCGCGACGGCGGGCACCGGCCGCGCGTGGAGCTGGCGGGGGCGCGGGTGCTGGTGGCCGGTGCGACGGGGGCGCTGGGCGGGGACCTGGCGCGGGCGCTGGCCGGGGCCGGCGCGCGGGTGGCGCTGAGCGGGCGCGACGACGGCCGGCTGCAGGCGCTGGCCGCCGAGCTCGGTGGGGCGCCGGCGCGGGCCGCGGACGCCGTCGACGTCGAGGCGGTCCGGGTCGCGGTCGGGCACGCCGCGGCGGCCCTCGGTGGCCTCGACGCCGTCGTCGTCGCGTGGGGGGTGGTCGCCTTCGGGCCGGCCGCCGAGGCCGACGACGCGGTCACCGAGGAGCTGTTCGCCGTCAACACGCTGGCGCCGATGAGCCTGGTGCGCGCCGCGCTGCCCCACCTGGCCGACGGCGGCGCCGTCGTCCTGCTGTCGGCGATCGTGGCCGACGCCCCCACGCTGGGCATGGCCGAGTACTCGGCGAGCAAGGCGGCGCTGTCGGCGTGGGCCGCGGTGCTGCGGCGGGAGCTGCGCGGCCGGTCGATCGCGGTCCTCGACGTGCGGCCCCCGCACGTCGACACCGGCCTGGTCGACCGGGCGCTCGCCGGCACCCCGCCCCGGCTGCCCGCCGGGCACGACCGCGGCGAGGTGGTGGGCGCGGTGCTCGACGGCCTCCGCGAGGGGGCCAGGGAGGTCGTCCTCGACCCGCGGGAGAAGCGCCTGGTCCGGCGCTGAACCGCCGCGGGCCGCGTGCGGCCTCCCCGGCATGCCCGGCGGGCCGCCTACGCTGGACCCGTGGTGTTCTCGAGGATCCTCCGTGCCGGAGAGGGCAAGCTCGTCCGTCGACTGGAGCGGATCGCCGACGCGATCGACCTGCTCTCCGACGACGTCGCCGACCTGACCGACGCCGAGCTGCGCGCCAAGACCGACGAGTTCAAGCAGCGTCTGGACGACGGCGAGACCCTCGACCAGCTGCTGCCGGAGGCCTTCGCCGTCGTGCGGGAGGCCGCCACCCGGACGCTGGGCCAGCGGCACTTCCGGGTGCAGCTCATGGGCGGTGCCGCGCTGCACCTGGGCAACATCGCCGAGATGCGCACCGGTGAGGGCAAGACCCTGACCGGCGTGCTGCCTGCCTACCTCAACGCGCTCACCGGTGAGGGCGTGCACGTGGTCACGGTCAACGACTACCTGGCCAAGCGCGACGCCGAGTGGATGGGCCGGGTGCACCGCTTCCTCGGCCTCAGCGTCGGCACCATCCTGTCCGGGGAGAAGCCCGCTCACCGCCGCGAGCAGTACGCCTGCGACATCACCTACGGCACGAACAACGAGTTCGGCTTCGACTACCTGCGCGACAACATGGCCTGGTCCAAGGCCGACCTGGTGCAGCGCGGCCACCACTACGCGATCGTCGACGAGGTCGACTCGATCCTCATCGACGAGGCCCGCACCCCGCTGATCATCAGCGGCCCGGCCGAGTCGGCCGGCAAGTGGTACGTCGAGTTCGCCCGCATCGTGCCGCTGATGAAGCGCGACCAGCACTACGAGGTGGAGGAGGCCAAGCGCACGGTCGCCGTCACCGAGGAGGGCGTGGAGTTCGTCGAGGACCAGCTCGGCATCGACAACCTCTACGAGGCGGTCAACACCCCGCTGATCGGCTACCTGAACAACGCGCTGAAGGCCAAGGAGCTCTTCCACCGCGACCAGCAGTACATCGTCAGCAACGGCGAGGTGCTCATCGTCGACGAGTTCACCGGCCGCGTGCTGGCCGGCCGGCGCTACAACGAGGGCATGCACCAGGCGATCGAGGCCAAGGAGAAGGTGCAGATCAAGGACGAGAACCAGACGCTCGCCACGATCACCCTGCAGAACTACTTCCGGCTCTACGAGAAGCTCTCCGGGATGACCGGTACCGCCCAGACCGAGGCGGCCGAGCTCTCCCAGACCTACAAGCTGGGCGTCGTCCCGATCCCGACGAACCGGCCGATGGTCCGCGAGGACCGCTCCGACGTCATCTACAAGACGGAGAAGGCGAAGTTCGACGCCGTCATCGACGACATCGCCGAGCGGCACGAGGCCGGCCAGCCGGTGCTCGTCGGCACCGCCAGCGTCGAGAAGTCCGAGATCCTCGACAAGCTGCTGCTGCGCCGGGGCATCCCGCACGAGGTGCTCAACGCGAAGAACCACGCGCGGGAGGCGGCGATCGTCGCGCAGGCCGGCCGGCTCGGCGCGGTCACCGTGGCCACCAACATGGCCGGCCGCGGCACCGACATCCAGCTCGGCGGCAACCCCGAGTTCATCGCCGACGAGGCGCTGCGGGCCCGCGGGCTGTCGCCGTCGGAGACCCCCGACGAGTACGAGGCCGCCTGGGACGAGGCGCTGGCCGCGGCCAAGGACCAGGTCAAGGCCGAGCACGAGGAGGTCACCGAGGCCGGTGGTCTGTACGTGCTGGGCACCGAGCGGCACGAGAGCCGCCGCATCGACAACCAGCTGCGCGGCCGGTCGGGCCGGCAGGGCGACCCGGGGGAGTCGCGGTTCTACCTCTCCCTCGGCGACGACCTGATGCGCCGGTTCAACGGCCCGATGCTCGAGTCGATGATGACCACGCTGCGGGTCCCCGACGACCAGCCGATCGAGTCGAAGATGGTCACCCGGGCCATCCGCTCGGCGCAGACGCAGGTCGAGCAGCAGAACTTCGAGGTCCGCAAGGACGTCCTCAAGTACGACGAGGTCCTCAACCGGCAGCGCACCGTCATCTACGACGAGCGCCGCAAGGTCCTCGACGGCGAGGACCTGCACGAGCAGGTGCAGCACGTGCTCGACGACGTCGTCGGCGCCTACGTCGACGGCGCGACCGAGACCGGCTACGCCGAGGACTGGGACCTCGAGAAGCTGTGGACGGGGCTGAAGTCGCTGTACCCGGTGGGCCTGGACCTGACGGAGCTGCTCGACCGCGTCGCCGACGGCGAGCAGGCCGCGCTGACCGCCGAGGTGCTCAAGCAGGAGCTGCTCGACGACGTCCACCGCGCCTACGACGAGCGGGAGGCGGCGCTGGGCTCGGAGGTCATGCGCGAGCTCGAGCGGCGGGTGCTGCTCAGCGTGCTCGACCGCAAGTGGCGCGAGCACCTCTACGAGATGGACTACCTGCGCGCCGGCATCCACCTGCGCGCGATGGCCAACCGCGACCCGGTCGTGGAGTACCAGCGCGAGGGCTTCGACATGTTCTCCGCGATGCTCGACGGCATCAAGGAGGAGTCGGTCGGCTTCCTGTTCAACCTCGAGGTCAAGACCAAGGAGCAGCAGGAGGCCGAGGCCCGCGCCCAGCAGGCCGAGGCCGAGGCCAGGGCGCTGGCCGCCGCGCAGGAGGGCACCGCCCGCGTGCTCGCCCGCCAGCGCGCCGCGCAGGAGGCCGCCGCGGCCGCTGCCGCCCAGGCTCCCGCTCCGGCGGCTGGGGCCCCGGTCGAGGGGGACGGCGCCGCGCCGGCGCCCGCCGCCGCCCCGGTGTCGGTGGCCAAGCCGGCGGCCAAGCCCGCCGCCCGTCGCTCGACGGGCGCCCCGGCCGGCCGCCCGGGCGTGCGCAGCGGTGGCCGGCACGCGGCCCCGGCCGACGACGCGCCGTCGCCGTCGGCCTCGTCGCCGTCGGGCACCGGCCCGCAGCTGGCGGTCAAGGGCCTCGACGAGCCGCGCCGGCAGGAGAACCTGAGCTACTCCGCGCCGTCGCTGGACCCGTCGGCGAAGGAGAGCGGCCGGGCGAAGGCGGCCAAGACCGCCACCGTCACCGGTACCAAGGAGCCGGCCCGCAACGCGCCGTGCCCCTGCGGGTCGGGCAAGAAGTACAAGGCCTGCCACGGAGCCGCCGGCCGCTGACACCGGCACCTGCGACACCCCCGGCGCCCCGCAGACCCGTCGAGGTCGGCGGGGCGCCGTCGTCGTGGCGGTGGGGGGGGCGGGGGTGCTCAGCGGGTGACCGCGTCGACGACGGCGGTCATCAGCGCGTGGTGGTCGTAGGCGCGGGTGGTGTTGGCCATGACGACGACCCCCAGGCCCAGGTCCGGGTAGAGCCGCATGGCGTTCCAGAAGCCGCCGCCGGTGCCCCAGTGCTCGACGAAGCCCGGGGTGGCGTGGCGGTCGGCGGGGCGGCGGAACCAGCCCAGGCCCAGGTCGAACGGCCGCCCCGGCGTGGCGATGGTGCGCATCGCGCGTGCGGACCCCGCCGTCAGGACCCGGGTGCCGTCGATGGTGCCCTCGGCCAGGTGCAGCCGCAGCAGCCGGGCGGCGTCGGTGGCGGTGCCGACGAGACCGCCGTAGCCGGCGCCGGCCACCCGGAACGGGCGCAGCGCCACCTGCTCGCCGTGCCGGTCGCCGACGATCCCGCTCGGCAGCACCGCCCGGAGGACCGGGGTCAGCGGCCGGGGCAGCCGCACGTACCCGGTCGCGTACTCGGCGCCGGGCCGGTGCGCGTAGCCGGTGGCGGTCATGCCGGCCGGCTGCAGCAGCACCCGCCGCACGTGGTCGGTGAACCGTTCCCCGGTGACGGTGGCGAGCACCTCGGCGAGGACGAGGTAGCCGAGGTTGGAGTAGCGCGCCGGCGCCCCGGCGGGCCGCGTGGGGCGGTCGTGCCGCGCCGACACCCGCCGGACGACGGCGTCGACCTCGGCCTCCGGAGCGTCGGCCGGCAGCACCCAGCGCACCGGCAGGGGGTTGCCCGCCCCGGCCGTGTGGTCGAGCAGCTGGCGCACCCGCGGCTGCTCCCCCGACCGGGCCGCGAACCGGGGCACCAGGTCGCACACCGGGGCGTCGAGGTCCAGCCGATCCTCGTCGGCCAGCCGCATCGCCACGGTCGCGGTGGCGATCTTCGACATCGAGAACCACGGGTACCCGGTGTCGGCGGTGGCCGGCCGCCGGGTGGCCAGGTCGGCGTACCCGTAGCCCCGGGCGGCCAGCAGCCGGTCGGGGCCGGTGACGGCGACGGTGAGACCCGGCACGCGGTGGCGGGTCATCAGCTCGGTGACGGTGCCCCGGACGTCGTCGAGCACGGTGGGCTCAGCGGGGCGGGTGGACGAGGTCGGGGACATCTCGGGTGCCTTCCTGCCGTCGTGATCGGACGAAGTCGACGTAGGCGCGGACGTGCGCCTCCTCGGCAGCTGTCAGCGGGGGGCCCGCGTAGGTGAGCCGGGCGGTGGTCTCCGGTGCCGCGGTCGCCACGGTGTAGGGCCGCGGGTCCAGGCCGCCGACCTCGCGCAGGGCGGCGTCCATCCGCTGCAGGGCGGCCCGCTGCCTCGGCTCGTCCGGGCCGAGCGCGGCGGCGAGCGCGCGAGTGGCGGCGAAGAAGGTCTCCGCGGCGCGCGCGTGGGCCTCCTCCCCGGCCGGGGTCAGTGCGAGCAGCCGGGACCGGCCGTCGGCGGGGTTGGGCCGCTGCTCCACGTGCCCGCGCTGCTGCAGCCGGCGGACCTGCGTGGAGATCGTCGTCGGGCGCATCGCGGTCCAGCGGGCTACCTGCGTCGCCGTCGTCGGACCGAAGCGGCGGAGCAGGGAGTAGAAGCCGAACTCCTCCCCGGACAGGCCGCCCTCCTCGGTGAGGACGTCGTCCAGCGCTCCGGAGACGAGGTGGTTGACGAGCCAGAGGTCGAAGAGCACCGACATCTGCGGTGTGCCGGTGGGAGCCTCCTGCGACATGACGCAGACCGTACGACTTCGCACCACTTCCGTGCAAGTCCGTACTGGATCGTTGGGCGCCGCGTCACCCGATGGACAGTGCGGTGCAGCGCCAGTGCCCGCCGACGCCCTCCAGGCGTGCCGCGACCGCGTGCGCCCGACCCGCCCGGCGCGCCACCGCGCTGACCTCGGCCACGCCGTCGACCGGCTCGCAGACGTGCACCGGCCCGAGCAGCACCGGCGTCGTCCCCCCGGCGCACCACGCCGGGCGCCGTCCCGCCAGCAGGGCGCCGTGCACGCCGGGCGCGGTCAGCCGCTGGACCTGGGACAGTGGCCGCCGCCCCGCCAGCGCCTCGAGCACGGTGGTGAACAGCAGCCGTCCGGCGGCGCGCGGGTCCGGCAGCCGGGCGCGCGCGGACCAGGCCGGGCCGAGCAGATCGGCCCGGCGGCCGCCGTCGGCGGCCGGCCGGGGTCCGGGGCGGTGCGGCGGCCGCGGCGGCGGGGTGGTCGGGTCGACCAGCGCCACGACCGGGCCGCGCAGTGGTGGGTGGAGCGCGGGGACGATGGTCAGCCGCGGAGCGAGGTCGGCGGTGGGCGCGGCGGTGCGCGGCGAGGCGGTCACGGGGGCTCCCGGGGGGTCGGGTCGGTGGCGGTCGGCGCGGGCCGGGGGAGCGGCCGTGGGTGCTGCGGTGCTGTCGGGGTCGGGCCGGCGGCGCCGGGCCGGTGGGGTCAGGCCGGTGGGCGCAGAACCTGCCCGGGCAGCAGCAGGTCGGGGTCGTCGCCGATGACGGCGGCGTTGACGGTGCGCCAGCGGTCGACGGCGGTGAGGACCTCGGCCTCGGTCGGGTGCCGGCCGGTGCGCGCCTGCAGGTCGGCCCCGGCGATGGACCACAGGCACTCGCCGCGCAGCACGACGTGGTCGGCCGGAGTCGGTCCGGGCCGGTCGGGGGCGGCGGGCCCGGGCGGTGCCGGCCAGTCGGGGACCGTGGCGGCCGGGGCCCGGGTGGGCCAGTCGGGCACGGACGGCGCCCGGGTGTCGGCCGCCGCCACGACCACCGGGGCGCCGGCCGCGGTGGTGCAGGCGGTCAGCGTCGGCGCCGTCACCAGGCCGATGCCCAGGGCCAGGGCGGCCGCGCGCCGCCCCGAGGCGGGCAGCAGCCCGCGCAGCAGCACCCGGGCGGCCGCGCCGGCGAGGCCGGGCAGGGCCGACAGCGCGGTGAGGGCCAACCCGAGGGCGCCCCAGGTCCACACCAGCCAGGCGACCGCGGCGACCCCGGTGAGCAGCACGGTCTCCGGGCCGGCGGCGTCGACGACGCGCTGCAGGTCGAGTCCGTGGGCGGGGAGAGCCGGCAGGTCGGGCGTGAGCGCCCCCAGCCCGGCCGCGACCGCGGCCATCACCGCCGTCGTGACGACGAGTCGACGACCCGACATCTGACCTCCTCTCCATGCGTCGACGCACCAAAGCAGACAAACGCAAGCAAACGCAAGGGTTTGAGTGGAGCTAGGCTCGCGGTCATGCGCTGGCAGCAGCTGTTCGCCGACCTGCAGGCGGAGTTCGACGAGGCCACCGCGGCCGAGGAGCGCGCCCAGCTGCCGTCCCGGTCGCGGGCGGAGACGGGGGCGGTCCGGCTGACGGAACGGCTCGGCGGGGCGCTGGGGGAGCGGGTGTCGCTGCGCTGCCGGGGCGCCGGCGAGGTGGCCGGCCGGCTGGAGGAGGTGGGGCCGGACTGGGCGCTGCTCACCGACGACACCGGGCGGGAGGTGCTGGCGGCGCTGCCGGCCGTCGTGGCGGTGTCCGGCCTGCTGCGGTCGACGGCGGCCGCCGAGCCGGCGTCACCGGTGCGGGCGGCGCTGGACCTGCGGCGAGCGCTGCGCGGGCTGGCGCGCGACCGCAGCGCCGTGGCGGTGCTGTGCGACGACGGCGGGGTGCTGACCGGGACCGTCGACCGGGTCGGTGCCGACTTCGTGGAGCTGGCCGAGCACGCGCCCGACGAGTTCCGGCGGCCCGGGGCCGTGCGGTCGGTGCGGGCGGTGGTGCTCGGGGCGGTGGCGGTGGTGCGGACGCTGACGCCCGGCGCCGCCTGAGCTCAGCCGCGGGAGCGGCGGCCCCGGGGGGGCGCGGAGCCGGCCGGCGCCTCGGCCGGCGCGTCGGGGTCGGCCGTGGCGGAGTCGTCGGCGGGAGGCACGGCACCGGCGCGCGCCTCGGCGTACTTCTGCTGGATGAACCGCTCGAGCTCGTCGGTCTCCACCCGCCACTGGCCGCGGCCGCCGATCTGGATGGCGATCAGCTCGCGGCGCCGTACGAGCGCGTAGACCTGCGCCCACGAGACGTTGAGGATCTCGGCGACGTCGTCGAGGGTCAGGAAGCGCGGTGTGGGCATGGCTCTCCGTCCGGTCGCGCACCAGTCTGGCAGCAACGCACTCACCCGTGCGCATCTCGTCCACACCCGAACGTGTGGACAGCCGGTGCACGCAACCGCGTCCGTATCGCATCATCTGCGTCCGACCGCGCGCTGACCGCCGGTCGCGTCCGTGTCCGCCGGGAGGCGGACCGCCCGGGCCGTCCCGGACGACCACGAGGAGGAGTGCCCGGTGAGCGCTGCCACGCGCACGGCGCCGGTGGCGGGGGAGACGGCGACCGGGCCGGTGCCGCGGCGCGTGCGCCCGCCGCGGTGGCTGGACCTGCGGCTGGTGCTCGGCGTGCTGCTCGTCCTCGGGTCGGTGCTGCTCGGTGCGCGTGTGGTGAGCGCCGCCGACGCCACCGTGCCCGTCTGGTCGGTGGCCGGGGACCTGACCGCCGGGACCATCCTCGAGTCCACCGACCTCGTGGCGGTCGACGTGCGGCTGGGCGACGCGGCCGGCGCCTACCTGTCCACCGGCACCGACCCCGCCGGGCGCACGCTCGCCCGCGCGGTGCGGGCGGGGGAGCTCCTGCCGCGCACCGCGCTGGAGGAGCCGGCCGACCTGGTGCAGGTGGCGCTGCCGGTGCAGGCCGGGTACGCACCGCCGGGGCTGGCCCGCGGCCAGGTCGTCGACGTCTACGGCGTGACCGACCCCGCCGGCACGGCGACCGGCGAGGGCGTGGCGCTCGTGGTCGCCGCCGCGCCGGTGCAGGCCGTCAGCGGGCGCGCCGAGGGCGTGCTCTCCACGGCGACGACGACCGTGCAGGTGGTCATCGGGGTGCCGGCCGCCGGGGCCGCCGACGTGCTGGGCTCGATCGGCGGCCGCCCGCTGGTCGTGGTGGTGCACGGCTCCGTGGACGGCGCGGTGGACGGCGCGGTGGACGACGCGGTGGACGACGCGGTGGACGACGCGGTGGACGACGCGGCGGGCGGCGCGGTGGACGGCGCCGTGGACGGCGCGGGGGGCGGCGGCGCGTCGGCCGGTGGGTCACCGGCCACGCGGAGCACCGCACCGGGTCCCTCGTCCGACACGGCGCCGACCACCTCACCGACCACTGTGCCGACCGGGCCGACCACCGCGCCGACCGTGCCGACCGGCTCCGTCCCGGTGCCGACTGCGCCGCTCGTCCCGCCCGTCCCGCCCGTCCCGCCCGTCCCGCCCGCCGATCCCGCTGCCGGTGCCCCCGCCGGGCCGACGCTCTGATGGCACTCCAGGTCGTCACCGCGGTCACCGGCGCCGCCTGGGAGGCCGCGCTGGTCGGGGCCCTCGACCGGGCCGACCACGGGGTGACCGTGGTCCGGCGGTGCGTCGACGCCTCCGACCTGCTGGCCGCGGCCGCCACGGGCACCGCCCAGGCGGCGCTGCTGTCGGCGGACCTGCACCGGCTCGACGTCGACGCCGTCGCCCGACTCGGCGCGGCCGGGGTCGCCGTCGTCGGACTGGCCGACCCGGCCGACGAGCGGGCCGCCGAGCGGCTGCGCGCGCTGGGGGTGGCCACCGTGCTGCCCGCCGACGCCCCGCCGGAGGAGGTCGTCCGGGCGCTGCGCGAGGCCGTGACCGGACCCGCCGCCGGGCACGGCGTCGCCGACCCCCGGGCGGCCCTGCCCACGCCCCGTCGCGGTGGGGCCGGCCCGGCGGTCCGGCGCCCGTCCCGGGGTCGGGTCGTGGCGGTGTGGGGTCCCACCGGCGCGCCGGGCCGGACGACGGTCGCCGTCGGCCTCGCCGACGAGGCCGCGCGCCTGGGTGCGGCGACCCTGCTGGTCGACGCCGACGTGTACGGCGGGGTCGTGGCGCAGGTCCTCGGTCTGCTCGACGAGTCGCCGGGACTGGCGGGCGCCGCGCGGCAGGCGGCCGCCGGGGCGCTGGACGAGGCGGCGCTGCAGCGGCTGGCCTGGTCGGTGCGGCCCGACCTGTCGGTGCTGACCGGGCTGGCCCGCGCCGACCGGTGGCCCGAACTGCGCCCCCGTGCGGTCGCGGCGGTGCTCGACGAGGCGCGGCGGGTGGCCGACCTGGTCGTCGTGGACTGCGCGTTCAACCTCGAGGAGGACGAGGAACTGTCCTTCGACACCGCGGCACCCCGGCGGAACGGGGCCACCGTCACGGTGCTGCAGGCGGCCGACGACGTGCTGTGCGTGAGCGGTGCCGACCCGGTCGCACTCCACCGCACGATCCGGGCGCTGGGCCAGCTGCGCGACCTGATGCCGGACGTCGAGCCGGCCGTGGTGGTCAACCAGGTCCGCCGCGGCCCCGTGCCCGGCGACCCCCGCCAGGAGATCGGCGACGCCCTCGAGCGGTTCGCCGGCCGCGGCGTGCACGCCTTCCTACCCGCCGACCGCGGCGCCACCGACGCGGCGCTCGCCTCCGGACGGACCCTGGCCGAGGTCGCCCCCGGGTCACCCCTGCGCACCGGGCTGCGCACGATGGCCGCCGGGCTCGCTCGGGTGCCCGATCCCGCACCGGGACGGCGGCTCCTGCGCCGCCGCGCCGGCTGACCGACCGCCCGGGCGGAGGGTCCCGCCCCGCCCGGCTGGGGAGGGCGCCGGCCCCGCCGTAGCGTGGACCCCCGAGCCGGAGGAGGACGATGGCCGAGCGGCTGAGCACCCTGGACGCGTCGTACGTGTACCTCGAGGAGGCCGGCGCCCCGCTGCACGTCGCGGGCGTGCTCGTGCTCGAACCGGTCGAGGGCGGACTCGACGCCCTCGCCGAGCTCGTCGAGGCGCGGCTGCCGCTGGTCCCGCGCTACCGGCAGCGGGTCGTGCCGGTGCCCGGCCACCTGGCCAACCCGGTGTGGGTCGACGACCCGGACTTCGACGTCGCCTACCACGTGCGGCGCTCGGCGGTACCGCGGCCGGGCACGCAGGCACAGCTGCTCGACCTGGTCTCCCGGGTGACGTCGCGGCCGCTGGACCGCGCGCGGCCGCTGTGGGAGGTCTACCTCGTCGAGGGGCTGGCCGAGGGCCGGGTCGCCGTGGTGACCAAGACCCACCCCGCGCTCGTCGACGGGCTGGGCGCGGTCGACATCGCCCAGGTGCTGCTCGACACGACCCCGGACGCGCCACTGCCCGCCGTCGACGACTGGGTGCCCGCCCGCGTCCCCGGACCCGTCGAGCTGGTCCGGGACGCGCTGGCCGAGTACGTCGAGCGGCCCACCGCGGTGCTGGAGCACGCCTGGGCGGCGGCCGGTGACCTGCGGGCGACGGCGGCCCGTGTCCGCAGCGCGGCCGGGGGGCTGGTCCGCGCCGCCGGGTCGGCCGCCGTCCCGCCACCGCAGGGGCCGCTGAGCCGGACGGTCGGGAGCCAGCGGCGGGTCGCGGTCGCGCGCGCCGACCTCGACGACCTCAGGGCGATCCGCAAGGCGCACGGCGGCACGGTCAACGACGTCCTGCTCACCGTCCTCACCGGTGCGCTGCGCGACTGGCTGCTCTCGCGCGGGGAGCCGGTACTCGGCTCGACCGTCGTGCGTGCGCTCGTGCCCGTCTCGCTGCAGGGCGAGGAGCCGGGTGCCGCGGGCGGTGGTGTGTCGGCCCACCTCGTCGACCTGCCGGTCGGGGAGCCCAACCCCTGGGTGCGCCTGGCCCGGCTGGGCTACGCCATGCGCAGCGTCACCGACTCGGGGCGGTCGGTGCGGGCCAGCAGCCTCGTCGCGCTCACCGGGTTCGCCCCGCCGACGCTGCACGCGCTCGGTGCCCGCGCGGCCCGCGGTCTGTCGCGGCGGCTGTTCAGCCTGGTGGTCACCAACGTCCCCGGACCGCAGGTGCCGCTGTACGCCGCGGGCAGCCGGATGCTGGAGGTCTTCCCGGTGGTGCCGCTGCTGAGCGGTCAGGCCCTGTCGGTCGGGATGACCAGCTACGACGGGCGGGTCCACGTCGGGCTCAACGCCGACCTCGACGGCGTCGGCGACGTCGAGGTGCTCGCCGACCTCCTCGAGCAGGAGGTCGCGGCGCTCACCGAGTCCGTCCGCTGACCCGCTCGGCGCCGGCCGCCCGGCGGCGCGGGATACCGTCGCCTCCCCAACCCGAGAGGAGCGGCTGCGTGCGGATCTACCTGCCGGCGACGACCGGCGTCCTGCGCCGACTGGTCGACGAGGGCCGGATCGGCGGACCGCACACGGCCTTCGCCGTGACACCGGCCCTGCGGGACTTCTACGCCCTCAGCGACGCCGCGGCCGACGTCGAGGAGCTCGAGTACGCGGCGCTGCTCGGCGCCGCCCGGGCCAGCCTCCGCCTGCTCGACGTGGACCCCACGGCCGCCCGCCGCCGCGTGGTGCTGGCCGCCGACGTGCCCGACGCCGCGGTCACCCCGGTCGACGACGCCGACACCGACCCCGGTGCGGTCCGGGTGTCCGCCGACGTCGCCCTCGCCGACGTCGCCAGTGCGCACGTCGACGGCGCCGAGGCCGAGGACGACGTGCGGGCGGCGGTCGCGGTGGTGCTGGAGGCCGACCTCGGCAGCGACGAGGCCCAGTTCGTCGTGGACCAGGCCGAGGGGCACGAGCTGGCCTGGTACGCGACCCAGGAGATCGGCCCGGCACTCGACCTCCTCTGAGCTCACGACCCGCCCCGGTGCCGGGCGACCTGCACCCGCTGGGCCGTTCCCCCGGTGACCAGCCAGCCGGAGCCGGGCCGGGTCGGGATCGGCGCCCGGGGCAGCCGGATGCCCAGCAGGTCGGCGTCCCCGGGACCCGGGCAGAGCAGCAGGCCGCCGCGGCTGCGGCGCAGGTCGGCGACCGGTCCCCGGAACGCGCCGGAGAGCTCACCGGCGGTCCCGGCCGCGAGGACCGCGACGTCATGTTCGGTGAGCTCGGAGGCTGCCGCCGCGAGGACCGGCGCCTCGGGGAGCGTCCCCGCGTCGTCGAGCACCAGCACCCCCGGGCCGTCGGCGAGGCCGGCCAGCCAGGCCCGCCAGCCGGCGACGTCGTCGGCCGGGAGCGTGGCCGTGCCGGGGAGGGCGGGACCGGCCGCGCCGCGGCTGCGGATCAGCCGGGCGACGGGGATCCCGGCGCCGGACAGCGTGGTGGCCAGGGCCTGCAGCGTGGCCGTGCGGCCGCTGCGCGGGGGACCGACCACCAGCAGACCCCCGCCGCGGCGCAGGTCGACGTGCAGCAGGGCCCCCTCGTCACCGCCGGGCCCCAGCGGCACCGCCGTCAGCACCACCGAGGCGGTGGCCGGCAGCGCGGGGTCGGTCGGCAGCTCGGGGATCCGCAACGCCGTCGTCGCCGTGGGTGCCCGTCCCGGCCGGGGGAGCAGTGGACGGGGGAGTGCGACCTGGCACTCGAGGGCGTCCTCACCCAGGAGCGCCCGTCCCGGCGGCCGGTGCGCCGGCACCGTCCGGGCGGGCACGCCGGCCACCGCGTAGTCGGCACGGTCGGGCAGCGGGAGCACCAGGCGGGTCCCCGCCGCGGCGGCCAGCCGGCCACCCGGGACGGCGCGGTCGGCGGTCATCACGCAGGTCAGGCCCACCGACGCGCCGTCGCGCACCAGGCGCAGGAGGTCCGCGGAGCCCTGTCCGGGAACGGCCTCGTCCAGCTGGGCCAGCAGCGACTCGACGCCGTCGACCAGCAGCAGCACGACCGGGCCCGGGGCCTCCGGCGCGGCGCCGGCACGGCGGGCGGCGACCTCCTCGCCCAGTCGTGCCACCAGCCGGACGGTGCGCAGGGCGTCGGCGCCGCCGACCACGGTCCCGGCGTGCGGCAGCCCAGCCGCGGCCGCCCCGAGCGCACCTCCCGCGTGGTCGAGCACGTGGACGTGCAACCGCTCCGTCGGCAGCCGGTGGACCGCCTCGGCCAGCACCGTCCGCAGCAGGGTGGTGCGGCCGCTGCCGGGACCACCGACGGCCAGCCAGGCGCCGCCGCGGTCCAGGTCGAGCACCAGCGGCTCCCGCGCCTGCCGGTCGGGCCGGTCGACCAGACCGACGGACAGGCGCGCCCCGCAGCCGGCGCGGTCCCCGGTGGGCACCGGCAGGTCGGCGACGGTGAGGGAGTCGGGCAGCGCGGGGTGCCACGGCCGGTGCGGCCGGCGGATCCCCGACCGGGCGGCGGCGCGGGAGGTGGCCTCGGCGATGCGGGCGAGGTCGGTCGGGCCGGGTGCCGCCGGGTCGCCGCCGGGTGCGTCGGTAGCCGCCCGTGGCCAGGGCCGGCGCCGGACGGCGGGCCCCGGCGCGGCCGCGGGCCCCAGCGCCACCCGCGCGGTCTGGAACGGCACCGGGCGGCCCGAGCCCACGCGCAGCAGCCCGCCGCCGGGCCGGTCGGCCGGGATCCGCGCCGCCTCCGGACTGCCCAGGACGTCGCGGGAGTCGGCCTCGTCGGTGGTGCGCAGGCACACCCGCAGCGAGCAGTTGGCCCGGATCTCCGGTGAGACGACCCCGCCGGGGCGCTGCGTCGCCAGGACCAGGTGCACGCCCAGCGACCGGCCGCGCTGGGCGATCCCGACCAGGCCGCTCAGGAACTCCGGCAGCTCCTCCGCGAGGCCGGCGAACTCGTCGACGACGATGACCAGCCGCGCCAGGTCCGCGTCGTCGGGCAGGGCGCCGACGTCGCTGACGCCCGCCGCGGCGAGCAGCGCCTCCCGGCGGGTGAGCTCGGCGGTCAGCGAGCGCAGCGCCCGCCGGGTGGCCGCCGCGTCGAGGTCGGTCACCAGGCCCACGGTGTGCGGCAGCGCCGCGGCCTCGGCGAAGGCGGCACCGCCCTTGTAGTCGACGAGGAGGAACGCGCACCGGTCCGGCGGGTGCGCCAGCGCCAGCCCGGCGACCAGGGTCTGCAGCAGCTCGGACTTGCCCGAGCCGGTGGTGCCGGCCACCAGGGCGTGCGGCCCGTCGCGGCACAGGTCCACCGTGACGACCCCGTCGTTGCCCCGTCCGAGGGGCACGGTCAGCGACGTCCGTCCCCGCGGCCACGTCACCGGGACGCCGTCCCCGGCCGGTGCGTCCCCGGCCAGGTCCAGCAGGCGCACCGTCCGGGGCAGGGTCGCGGTGGTGCGGCCCGGGCTCAGGGCGGCGAGGTCGCGGGCCCACCGCCCCGCGACGGGCCGCGGCAGCCGGTCGACGACGAGCTCGGTGCGGGCGGTGCCGTCGCCCCGGTCGAGCACGCCCGTGTCGCCGGTCTCCCCGCCGACCTGCAGCACGGCACCGCCGGGGACCGGCAGCTCGTCGGCCCGCCCGCCGAGGGTCAGCAGGACGGCACCGGAGTCGCGGCAGCGGCGCAGGGCGTCGCGCAGGTCGGCGCCCACCGGCCGGTCGACGACGAGCAGCAGCCGACCGGGAGTGTCCCGCGGCGCCGCCGCGCGGGCCGCCTCCACCCGCCCCGCCACCCCGCCGAGCCAGGTGAGCAGCGCGTCGTCGTCCTGGCCGGCGGCCGGGGACGGGCGGACGTGGACCGCTCCGGGTGCCAGGTGCGGCAGCCACCGGGCCCACGCCCAGTCGGGCACGCGATCGGCCGTCGTGAGGACCGCGAGGTCGACGTCCCCGGGTGGGAGCAGCGTGACGACCTGGGCGAGCACCCCGGCCACCACGCCCAGCGCCGGTGCCCGCGGGCCGGTGACCCCCAGGCTCCCGGCGGGACGCAGGTCGACCGCGACGGGCAGGCCGTCCGCCGGCTCGGCCTGCCGGCGGCCCTCCTCGACCCGGACCACCCGCGTCGTCCCCGGGCCGGTGCCCAGGCGCACCACCAGGGCGTCGGCGTCCCGGCCGGTGCGCGACCACAGCGGTGCGGTCCGCCGGCGGGCCGCGGCGGCCAGGGTGGCGAGGTCGGGACAGGCGCGGTGGGCCGCCCGGACGTCGGCCAGCACCGCCTCGGCCAGCCCGACCCGGGCGGCGGTCAGTTGCACGGTGTGCGCCGCCGCCGCCCGCCGGCGGGACCGGCGGCCGGACCACCGGTCCGACGCCCACGTCCCGACCGCGACCAGCGGGGACAGCAGGGCGAAGAACAGGAACGTCGGGGTGGAGAGCAGCCACGCGAGCACCACCCCGGCCACCGCGGGCAGGAGCACCGCGACCCAGGCCAGGCGGCGGCGGGGCGGCTCGTCGGGCGCGGTGGGCAGCACGACCTCCACCTCGGGGCGCTCCACCACCGGTGCGGTCGCCGGCCGCACGAGCCACCGCCCGCCGGGCGCGGGCCGCAGCCCGACCGGGACGTCCCGCGGACCGGCGACCGTCAGGGAGGTCGCCCCCAGACGGAGCACCGCCCCCGGCCGCCAGGACACCGGGGCACCGGTCAGCTCCTCGTCGTCGAGCCTGGTGCCGTTGGTGGAGCCGAGGTCGGCGACCGTGATGCCGCCGGCGCCGACGTCGAGCCGGGCGTGCCGGCGGGAGACGCCCGGGTCGGGGAGGGGCAGCGTGGCGTCGGCGCCGCGGCCCAGGACGTGCCGGCCGCTGGTCAGGCCGACCGTCGTGCCGGCCGCGGGGCCACCGACGACGTGCAGCTCCAGCGGGCTCGACGCCGGCCGGTCGCTGCGTGGCGCGGGGCGGCCGAGACCGAGGACCGCACCGTGCGCGAGGGAGGCCGAGCTCAGCGGCAGGTCGCCCGGCAGCGCGGTGCTGCCCGACCACAGCGACGCCGGCGCGACGCCGAGGGCGGTGGTGAGGGCGGGCAGCACCCCGGCCAGCCGGTCACCGTCGGCGGCGCGGACCTCGACGTCGACGGCGCCCTCGGGACCGACCACGGTCCAGCAGCGCGGCGCGACGTCGACCGGCGGGGGAGCGGACACGCGCCGACCGTCGCGGCCCGGACCCGGTGGCGGGGCCGCGTCCCGGGGGTTGTGGACACGACCCCCGCCTGTGGACGGCTGCAGGGACGCCGTCCGCGACCGGCCCTAGCGTCCGCAGCCGATCCCGGGAGGTGCCCGGGACGGACGGGAGGACCCACGTGAAGGTCGACATCGCCACGCTGCAGTCCATGGCCGGGCAGTGCCACGCCGAGGCGGCCGAGACGACGGCGCGGCACGCCACGCTGTCGAGCAACGTCACCGCCTCGGTGCTCGACGGCTGGACCGACAGCCAGGCGGCCGTGCAGTTCAGCGCGCTCTACGAGCAGTGGCGCGCCTCGGCCCAGTCGGTCAGTGACGCCCTCACCGGGATGGGGAGCCTGCTCGGCGCGGTCGCCGCCTCCTACCAGCAGCACGAGGCCGACGTCGCCGCCCGCATCGGCGCGCTGGTCTGATCCGCACGGGCTCAGCCCGGCGGGGCGGCGGGGGCGCCGCGAGCTCCTCGCCGCCCCGACCGCCGGCGGACCTCGGCGACCAGGTCGGGGAACCGCTCCCACGGCAGGATCGACAGGATCGCCACGCAGTGCGGCAGGAAGATGATCCGCAGCCCGCCGAACACCATCAGGTGGAAGCCGAGCAGGAAGACCACCAGCGCCACCCGCGCCCGGTCGGAGCGGACCAGCAGCATCAGCGGCGCCGCGAACTCCAGCAGGATCATCGACCACTGCACGGCGGTGAGCAGGCCGGGCACGTCGAGCGTCCACTCCGACAGGACCGTGCCGCGGCGGATGACCGCGCGGGTGATGGTGGAGCCGGTCGCCCAGTCCCAGCCGCCGAAGCGCACCTTCGCCCAGGCGGCCAGGAAGTAGGTGAGCACCACGGTGACGAACACCGCGGCCATCGCCCAGCCCGCGGCCTCCGACGACCGGCGGTCCCGCCAGCGGGCCACGCCGACCGTGGGCAGCACGGCGAGCGCGACGAGGTAGGCGATGCGGTCGTGGTCGACCTTGCCGTAGCTCATCGCGATGACCATCCACTCCAGGTAGAGGAGGAACACCGCGGAACCGAGCAGGCGGGGGGCGCGACCGGTGGCGGCGGCCAGCGCGGTGGCCACCAGCGCCCACTGCACGACGTGCACGACGGTCGAGGTCGGGACCGGCAGCGGCAGCAGCTGCCCGATCACCAGGGGCTGGTAGTAGGCGGTCGGGACGTCGGCGTGCGCGCTCACCCACGCGGTGGTGAGGAAGACGTCGACCGGCACGAACAGGTAGGCGATGGTGCGGAACACCGCGATCCGTGCCAGCGGCACCGGCCGGGTCCAGAACCCGCGGAGGGCGCCGAGCACGCGGCGGCCGCCGGACGCCGCGGCCGGGGGTGCGGTGGGCAGGGTGGCGCTCACGGGCCGACCTCCAGCTCCTGCTCGACGAGGACCCGGTCGGTCCAGGCGCCGGTGGCCTCGCCGTCGACGAGCTCGAAGCGGCGCTGCACCACCTGCACCTCGACCAGCTCGGGGCCGCCGGGGTGGTGCTCGGCGTAGGTGTCGGCCAGCAGCACCAGCAGCGAGGGGTCCCCGACCAGGCGCGGGAGCTGACCCTCGAACTCGGCGCGGCGCAGACCGACCTCGCCGCCGGACAGCCGCACCTCCCGGCCGTCGCTGGTCACGCCGACGACGCGGGTGGACACGACCGGCGCGTCGTTGTCGGCGCGGGTCGAGTACATCTTGAACGGGCCGAACGGGAAGTGGGCGTCGGTGCCCCACAGCGTCCCGGCCAGCAGCAGGGCCAGGACCACGAGCGTGGCGGCCAGGCGGGTGCGGCGCCCGGCGGGGGACAGCACGACGACGTCGCCCTCCGCGGGGTCACCGGCGCGGAGCGGGTGGACCACCCCGGCATCGTAGGATCGGCGGCCGTCCAGATGGGTCACCGACGCCGCGTGGTGGGCAGCGGGCCGCACGCCGCCCGGGAGGCCCGTCGCGCGTGCGCCCGTCCCCGCCACCCCACGACGACGTCGGGAGAGCACACGTGCAGTTCGGCCGGTACTACGAGGAGTTCGAGGTCGGCGCGGTCTACAAGCACTGGCCGGGCAAGACCGTCACCGAGTACGACGACCACCTGTTCTGCCTGATCACGATGAACCACCACCCGCTGCACCTGGACAGCCACTACGCGGCGGAGACCACGGAGTTCGGGAAGAACGTCGTCGTCGGCAACTACGTGTACTCGCTGCTGCTGGGCATGAGCGTCCCCGACGTCTCGGGCAAGGCGATCGCCAATCTCGAGGTCGAGTCGCTGCGCCACGTGGCGCCGACCTTCCACGGCGACACGATCTACGGCGAGACGACGGTGCTGAACAAGACCGAGTCGCGCTCGCGCGACGACCGCGGCGTCGTGCACGTCGAGACCATCGGCTACAAGCAGGACGGCACGGTCGTGTGCGTCTTCCGCCGCAAGGTCATGGTGCCCAAGCGCTCCTACGGCGAGGCCCGCGGCGGCGAGCAGCCCGGCCGCCCGGAGCCCGCACCGCGCAGCTGAGCGGGCCGGCGCGCTGCCCGCCGGTCAGGCCGGCAGCGCGCCCCAGCCGCGCAGCGTCTCCAGCAGCCGCGGCGTGCAGGTCAGCCGTTCGAGGTCGGTCGGCCCGGCGAACACCGCCGCGTCCGCGTCGTCGCCGGGCACGGGCTCGGCCCGCGGGTCGGCGAGCGTGCACCCGAAGTCGACGACGTCGTAGACGACGCCGTCGCCGGGGATCTGCACCCGCCCGACCTCCGCGCCGACGCGGACCTGCAGCCCCGTCTCCTCGCGGACCTCCCGCGCCACCGCGGCGACCAGGGACTCACCGGGCTCCACCCGCCCGCCGGGCACCGACCACAGCCCGCGACCGGGGGCGTTGCGCCGGCGGACCAGCAGCAGCCGGCCGGCGTCGTCGAGCACCACCGCGCCCACGCAGGCCACCGTCGCGGCACCCTCCGGAGCCGGGGGAGGAGGCGCGGAGGACACCCGCGCAGGGTACGGCGGCGAGGCCCGGCACGGTCGGCCCGCGCTTGACGTGAGCCGCGCGTGACAGGACGGTGTTCTGCGATGAGCGCCTCCCCGGTCTGCCCTCGCTGTGGCGAGCCGCTGGTCGTGCGCCCCGGGGACTCCGCCGTGGCCTGGTGCCACCTGCACGGCGCGGTCACCCCGCTGCACCACACCACGCTCATCGCGCACGACGCCATCGCCGCGGTCACCGCCGACGCGCGCGTCCCCGCGTGGGTGCCGGACCCGATGCCGACGGGCTGGTCGGTCACCGGCCTGGCGTGGGGCGGGGAGCCGGGCGCGCGGGCGATCGTGGTCGGCTGCGCCGGTCCGGCGCCGCTGGGCGGGTCGGCCGAGATGGTCCTGGTCGCCGAGGAGCCGGGCATGGGCGTGGGCTGCGGCTACGCCGGCCTGCCCGGCCTCGACCCCGGCGACGTCATCACCGGGCCGTCGTCGGCGTCGGTCGAGGCCGCCGGGCAGCACGCCCCGCTGTGGGCGGTCCCCACCTCCGACGACCGGGCCGCCTTCGTCGGCGAGGCGTACGGCGTGTGGCTGTGGCTGGTGACCTGGCCGATGTCGGCCGGCTGGCTGCTCGTCGAGCCGCGGCGGCTGCTGGACCTGCGCGAACGGCTCTACCCGGACCTGCCGCTGGGCCCGCCGAGCGAGCACCTGCTGCCAGGGGAGTGAACGGCCGGCGCCGGCCCGGCGTGTCCGGCGGGCGCCGGGTGGTGCCTGTGTTACCCATGGGACCGGCCTCCGGGCCGATCCGTGCGGGCACCGCGCCGGCCGGTCCGAGCGCATCCGGAGGTGACGTGAACCTGAAGAAGGTCCTCGTCTGGCTGGCCATCGCCTTCGTCGTCTGGTACGTCATCCAGCAGCCGGAGTCCTCGGCGGAGATGGTCAAGAGCGCCGGTGAGGCGCTCGGGGAGGCCGCCTCGTCCATCGCCGCCTTCGTCACCTCGCTCGTCTAGGCGGCCGTGACCGGCCCGGCCGACGGCCGCCCGCCGCGGTGGGCCAAGGACGCCGCCAAGTACCTGCTCCCCGGCGAGCACGCCGTCGTCGCCACCCGCCGCCACTGGGCGGTGCTGCTGGCGCCGGCCGCACGGACGCTGCCGGTCCTGGTGGTCGGCGTGTGGGTGCTCACCCTCGACCCGGACAACCGGGTGTCGGCCACCGTCGGGCTGGCCGTCGTCCTCGGCGCGCTCGGCACGTTCGCCCTGCGGGCCGGCGAGTGGTGGATGCGCCACTTCATCGTCACCCGCCGCCGGGTGCTGCTGACCTCGGGGATCATCGCGCGCACCGTCACGCTGCTGCCGCTGCGCCGGATCACCGACCTGACCTGGAAGGAGACGCTGCTAGGCCAGGTGCTCGGCTACGGCACCTTCCGCTTCGAGTCCGCCGGCCAGGAGCAGGCGCTGTCCCAGATCACCTTCCTGCCACGCGCGGACCTGCTCTACCGGGAGGTCAGCGGGCTGCTGTTCGGCAGCGACTGGGGCAGCGGCGGCGACGACGAGGGCAACCCCGAACCGCCCGCCGGCGAGCGGTCGCAGCGCGACACCCAGCCGATCCCCGGCGTGCCGCGGCAGGACCCGCCCCGCTGACGCCCCCGGCGGCGGGCGCGCCGCTGGGGGAGGCTGGACGCCGATGCTGATCGACCTGCACACCCACTCGGCGGTCTCCGACGGCACCGACACCCCGGCGGCGCTGGTGGCCACCGCCGCCGCTGCCGGCCTCGACGTCGTCGCGCTCACCGACCACGACACCACCGCCGGGTGGGCGGCCGCCGCCGCGGCCCGCCCGCCCGGGCTGACCGTCGTCCCCGGCCTGGAGCTGTCCTGCCGCTGGTTCCCCGCCGACCGGCCGCCGGTCAGCGTGCACCTGCTCGCCTACCTGTTCGACCCCGGACACCTCGCGCTGGCCGACGAGCTCTCCCGGCTGCGCGCCGAACGCCTCAGCCGCGGCGAGCGGATCGTCACCGGGCTCGCCGCGGCCGGGTACCCGGTCGCGTGGGAGCGGGTGGTCGAGACCTCCGGCGGCGGGGTGGTCGGCCGGCCGCACGTGGCGCGGGCGCTGGTCGACGCCGGCGTCGTCGCGTCGGTGGACGAGGCCTTCGCCACCCTGCTGCACCACCGCAGCCCGCACCACGTGCCCAAGGCCGACACCGACGTCCTGCACGGCATCGCGCTGGTCCGCGCGGCCGGCGGCGTGCCGGTGTTCGCCCACGGCCTGGCCACCCGCCGGGGCCGGGTGGTCGACGACGCCGCGATCGCCGCGATGGCCGAGGCGGGACTGCTGGGCCTGGAGGTCGACCACCCCGACCACAGCCCCGCCGAGCGCGACCACCTGCGCGGGCTGGCGCGCGAGCTGGGCCTGCTCACCACCGGGGCCAGCGACTACCACGGCACCAACAAGACGACGCCGATCGGCGCCTGTACCACCGACCCCGGACAGTTCGAGGGGCTGCTGGCCGCCGCCACGGGGAGCGCGCCGTTCGCCGATGGGCACGGGGTCGGGCCCCCCTGCGGCTAGCGTGGCCGGCATGGGAGGCGAGCAGCTGGAGATGCCGGGCATGCCGCGGCGGCTGTTCTCCGCCACGCCGAGCAAGCTGGCGACGTTCGCCGACTGCCCGCGCCGCTACCGGCACGCCTACGTCGACCGGCCGACGCCGCCCAAGGGCCCGCCGTGGGCGCACAACACGGTCGGCTCGGCGGTGCACGCGGCGCTGCGCTCGTGGTGGGACGCACCGCGCGGGCGCCGCACCGCCGTCGCGGCGCGCCAGCTCCTCTACGGTGTCTGGTCCGACACCGGCTTCCGCGACGCCGAGCAGTCCGCGCGGTGGCGCGCCCGCGCGGCCGGCTGGCTCACCGACTACCTCGCCGGCGTCGACCCCGACGACGAGCCGGTGGGCCTGGAGCGGCAGGTCGCGGCCACCACCTCGGCGCTGGCGCTGTCGGGCCGGGTCGACCGGATCGACCAGCGGGGCGAGGAGCTCGTCGTCGTCGACTACAAGACCGGTCGGGTGCCCAGCACCGAGGACGAGGCCCGCGGCTCACCGGCGCTGGCGGTGTACGTCCTGGGCGTGCAGCGCACGCTGCGCCGGCCCTGCCGCCGCGTCGAGCTGCACCACCTGCCCTCGGGCACGGTGGCGGCGTTCGAGCACACCGAGCGGTCACTGGCCAACCACGTCCGCAGGGCCGAGGACGTCGCCGCCGACATCGGCGCCGCCACCCGGCGGCTCGAGGACGGCGTGCACCCCGACGAGGCGTTCCCGACCGTGACCGGCCGGCACTGCGGCTGGTGCGACTTCCGGCCCAGCTGCGCCGCCGGGCGGGCGGCCACGCCGGCGCGGGAGACGTGGAGCTTCCTGCCCGCCGACGAACCCGCCGACGAACCCGCCGAGGTGCCCGCCGAGGTCTAGCCTCCGCGGACGCCCTGCACGACGAGGGACACCGCCAGCAGCAGCATCACGACGGCGATGACCGCGTCGAGCACCCGCCAGGCCGCCGGGCGCGCGAACACCGGCCGCAGCAGCCGGGCGCCGTACCCGAGGGCGAGGAACCAGACGGCGCTGCCCAGCGCGGCACCCCCGGCGAACCACCACCGCAGCCGGCCCCAGGTGCCGGCCAGGGACCCCAGCAGCACCACAGTGTCGAGGTAGACGTGCGGGTTGAGCCAGGTCAGCGCCAGGCAGGTGGTCAGCGTGACCGCCAGCCCGGCGCGGCGCCCGCTCGCGTCGGGGACCAGGGCCGCCGTCCCGGCCGCGCGGCGGGCGGCGAGCAGGCCGTAGGCGGCGAGGAACGCCGCCCCGGCGAAGCACACGACGGTGAGCAACCCCGGCACCCGGCTCACCAGCGTGCCCGCCCCGGCGGTGCCGGCGGCGATGAGCACCGCGTCGGAGACCAGGCACACGGCGACGACGGCGGCCACGTGCTCGGTGCGCAGGCCCTGCCGCAGCACGAAGGCGTTCTGCGCGCCGATCGCGACGATGAGCGACAGGCCGAGGCCCAGACCGGAGACGGCAGCGAGGAGAGCGGGGGACACGACAGGCACGCTAGGCACCGGCATCCGGGAGCGCGCTTAACGATCCTGCAGGATCTGTAGCTGGTCTGATGGTCGGGTGGACCTCGACCTCGGACAGCTGCGCGCCCTCGAGGCGACCGTCACCGCCGGCACCCTGGACGGCGCCGCCCGGGCGCTGCACGTCACGCCCAGCGCGATCAGCCAGCGGCTGCGGGCGCTGGAGACCGCGACCGGCCGCGTGCTGCTGGTGCGCAGCAAGCCGGTCCGGGTCACCGACTCCGGCGAGGCGGTGCTGCGGCTCGCCCGCCAGGTGGCGCTGCTCACCGCCGACGTCACCCGGGAGCTGGTCGGGGGCGTCGAGCAGGGCCCGGTCGCCCTGCCGATCGCGGTCAACGCCGACTCCCTGGCCACCTGGGTGCTGCCCGCCCTGGCCCCGCTCGCCGGGGAGGTCACCTTCGACCTGCACCGCGAGGACCAGGAGCGCACCGCGGCGCTGCTGCGGGAGGGGCGGGTGACGGCGGCGATCACCGGGGACGCCGACCCGGTCCCCGGCTGCAGCGTCACCCGGCTGGGCAGCATGCGCTACCGGCCCGTGGCGACCGCGGCGTGCACCCGGCGGTGGTTCCCCGGCGGGTTCACGGCCGCGGCGCTGGCCCGGGCGCCGGTCGTGGTCTTCGACCGCACCGACGACCTGCAGTACCGCTACCTGCGCTCCCGCGGCGTCGACGAGCGCACGCCGCCGGTGCACCACGTGCCCGCCTCGGCCGACTACGTGACCGCGATCCGGCTGGGCTTCGGCTGGGGCATGCTCCCCGCGCAGCAGGAGCCGCCCGGCGAGCTCGTCGGCCTCGACCCGGCCGGCGCGGTCGACGTCGTCCTGCACTGGCAGCAGTGGAAGCTGCGCTCCCCGACCCTGGACCGGGTCGCCGCGGCGGTGCTGGCCGCGGCGCGCCGGGAGCTCGACCAGGCCGCCGGCGGTTAGGCGCCCAGCGCCGCCGCCGGCCCCGTCCGCTCGAAGCCGGCGCGCACGACCGGCGAGCGCCGCGCCCGCTCGGGCAGGGCCAGCAGCCCGGTGCGGAACGCCCGCAGCGCCGCCGTCGCCGCGACGTCGGTGACCGGCAGGCCCGGCAGCGAGGCCAGCCGGCGCGCCCACGGCGGCAGCGTGGCCACCGCCAGCGACGCCAGCGACCCCCATGCCGGCCGGGCGGGGGTCAGCACCTGCACCCAGCGCGGCATCGGCGGCAGCGCGATGAACCGCCACGCGTCGCGGGCGTCGGGGGTCAGCACCAGCACCGGGCGCAGCCGCTCGAAGTAGGCCGCGAGGTCCGCGACGGAGGCGGGCACCTCGCCGGCGTCGACGCCGATCAGCTCGGCGGCGACGACCTGCTCGGCCACGTAGCGGTCGGCCTCGGCGGGCGTGACGACGCCGGCCCGGCGGGCGACGTCGAGCAGTGAGTCGACCTGGCAGGCGTGCACCCACAGCAGCAGGTCGGGGTCGTCGACCCGGTAGGCGCGGCCGGTCGTCTGCTCCGTGCCGCCGAGTCGCCGGTGCATCCCGCGGACGCGGCGCACCTGCCGGATCGCCTCGCGCCGGGTGCCGAAGGTGAGCGTGTCCACGTACTCGGCGGTGCGGGTCAGCCGCTGCCACGGCGACTCGCGGAACACGGAGTTGCGGGCGACGCCGTCCATCGCCACCGGGTGCAGGGCCTGCAGCAGCAGCGCCCGCAGCCCGCCGACGCTGTAGACGGGGTCGGCGTGCACCCGCCAGGTGACGCTGTCGGGGCCGAAGAAGCCGAGCCGGTCCTCCTCCGGCGTCCAGTCCCGCGCCGAGGGCCGGGTGCCGGTCACAGCGACGTCCAGAAGCCGTCGAGGACGTCCAGCGTGTGCAGGGGGTTCTCGACGGCGGGGGAGTGGATCGCCTGCGGGACGACCTCGTGGCGGGCGCCCAGCCGCCGGGCCATGTCGGCCTGGTCGGCGGGGGACCAGGCGTCGTCGGCCTCGCCGTGGGCCACCAGCACCGGGACGCCGGTGGCGACCAGCTCGGCCACCCGGTCGGGCTCGCTCGTCATCGCCGCGGCCATGCCGCGCAGCCCGGCGGCGGTGTTGCCGAGGAAGCGGCGGGCGTAGAACCGGCGGGTCGGCTCGGGCACGGCCAGGGCACGCTCGTCGGTCATCGCCAGCTGCTCGAGCGTGGCCTGCACCAGCTCGACGCCGCCCTGGTCCAGCAGCGGCCCGAGGTGCTCCAGCAGTGCCACGCGCGGGCCGGTGAGGGCGGCCGGCCCCGAGCCGAGCAGCGTCAGCGACCGGAACGCGCCCGGGTCGGCGAGGACGGCGGCGCGGGCGACCAGGCCGCCGAAGCTGTGCCCGACCAGGTGCGGGGGGCCGGTCTCCCCGCGCAGCAGGTGCGCCACGGCGACGACGTCGGCAGCGAGCTCGGCGACGGTGTAGGCGGCGGGGTCGTCGGGCCCGGGGGACTCGTACTGCCCGCGCTGGTCGATCGCCACCACGCGGTAGCCGCGGCCGGTCAGCGGCGCCAGCAGCGGCGCGAAGTCCTCCTTGCTGCCGGTGTAGCCCGGGACCAGCAGGACGGTGCCGCGGGCTCCCTCACCGCCGGTGTCGAGCGCGGCGAGCGGTCCGGCCCGGCCGGGGAGGGTCCGCGGGGTGGCGTCGTGGCCGGCCAGCTGACGCAGGTCGTCGGAGGGGACGGCGAGGGTCACCGACGGCGGCGCGGGGTTCCCGGGCAGGACCATGCGACCAGTCAACCTCCGCTCCGGCCTCGCTGCAGCGGGGTCCTCGGATCAGGAGAAGGCGAGCACCCGGTCGGGGAGCCGGTAGACGAGCACGGGCCCGACGACGGAGGTCTGCCCGCCGGCGTCCAGCCCGCCGTCGACGGCGGCACGGCCGGTCTGGGTGCCGGTGGCCAGGTCGCGCAGCACGAAGCCGCCGGGCTCGGGCACCCACACGGCGCCGGACGCGGCGGTGCCGGCGTCGCCGCTGGGCAGCCCCTGCGCGGGCAGCTGCCAGCGCGCCTGACCGGTCGTCCCGTCCAGCGCCCACAGGGTGCCGCGGGCCCACAGAAGCGCGAGGTCGCCCGCGCCGCCCTGCAGCAGCGGCTCGGTGGCCGGGTCCCCGCCGGCGGCCGGCAGCGGCAGCTCCTGCAGCAGGGTCCCGTCGGCGGGGGAGTGCACCAGCAGGTCGTCCCCGGCGGCGACGGTGACGAGCCGGTCGGCGCCGACCAGCCGGACCGGGGCGCCCTCGGGGACGGCGAGGTCGCGGGTCCACCGCGGCTGGCCGGAGAACGGGTCGAACAGCCGCAGCTGCACCGCCGCCGTCCCGGGGCAGCGCTGCAGCAGGGCCACCCCGGCACTGCCGACGTCGGTGGCGGCCAGCCGGCAGCCCTCGCCCGCGGCCACCCGCCAGCGGACGTTGTCACCCACCGGGTCGAGCACGACGATCCCGGTGGGGCCGGCGGCGAGCACGACCTGCTCGGTGCCGGCGATCGTGGCGTCACCGCGCAGGCTGAGGTTGCGCGTCCACTGGCGCACCCCGGTGGCGGCGTCGAGCGCCAGCGCCTCGTCGCAGCGGTCGGCGGTGCGGAAGACGGCGACCACCAGCCCGTCGACGGCGGTCAGGCCGCAGAGCCGGGCGTCGGCCCGCCGGTAGTGCCAGGCCTCGTCCCCGGTGACGGCGTCGAGGGCGGTCAGGCCGCGCGTGCCGGGCACCACGACCCGCCCGCCCTCCACGACCCGGCGCGGCAGCCCGGCGTCGGCGGTGGCCGACCACGCCTGCGTCAGCTCCCCGGCGGGGGCGTCGTCAGGGACCTGCGACCGGGCCGCGGTGGTGCTGTCGGTGGCCGCGACGCTGGAGCCGCGCCAGAGCAGGACGGCGACCAGCGCCAACGCGAGCGTGGCCGCCGTCCAGATCCAGACCCGCAGCGGCGGGGGACGCAGCGCGACGGGCGGCACCGGGCGTTAGGCGGCGGACTCGGAGTCGCCGCCGTCGCCGGAGTCGCCGCCCTGGGCGGAGCGACCGGAACCGCGGCGCGAGCCGCCACGGCGGCGCCGGCGACGGCGCGGGGCGTCCTCGCCCGCCTGTCCGGCGCCGTCGGCCGCCGGGCCGGCGGTGCCGGCGTCGGTCCCGGCGTCGGTGCCGGCGTCGGCGGCGGTGTCGGGGCCGGCCGTCACGTCGACGGACTCACCGCCGCGGGTGCGGCGGCGGGAGCGCGAGCGGGCCGGGCGGTCGCCGCCCTCACGGGAGGAGTCGCGGGAGGACTCGCGGGCCGGGCCGCGGCCGGCGCCCTTGGTCTTCTTGCCGGTCTCGCCGAGGTCCTCGAGCACCTCGGCGTCGAGACCCTCGCGGGTGCGCTGCGCGCGCGGCAGCCGGCCGGTGGCGCCCTCGGGCACGTCGAGGTCGGTGTAGACCCACGGCGAGGTGGAGTAGGTCTCCGGCGGGTCCACGAACGGCAGGTCGAGCGCCTTGTTGATCAGCTGCCAGCGCGGGATGTCGTCCCAGTCGACCAGCGTGACGGCGACGCCCTCGCGGCCGGCGCGGCCGGTGCGGCCGATCCGGTGCACGTAGGTCTTCTCGTCCTCGGGGCACTGGTAGTTCACGACGTGGCTGACGCCGGTGACGTCGATGCCGCGCGCGGCGACGTCGGTCGCCACCAGGACGTCGACCTTGCCGCTGCGGAAGGCGCGCAGCGCCTGCTCGCGGGCGCCCTGGCCGAGGTCGCCGTGCACGGCGGCGGCCGCGAAGCCGCGGTCGACCAGCTCGTCGGCGACCTTCTGGGCGGTGCGCTTGGTGCGGCAGAAGACCATCGCCAGGCCGCGGCCGCGGGCCTGCAGCACGCGGGAGAGCAGCTCGGGCTTGTCCAGGTTGTGCGCCCGGTAGACGAACTGCGTGGTCTGCGGGACGGTCGAGCCCTCGTCGTTGCCGTGCGCCCGGATGTGGGTCGGCTGGGTCATGAACGACCGCGACAGCGTGACGATCGGGCCGGGCATGGTGGCCGAGAACAGCATCGTCTGCCGCTTGGCCGGGACCATGCCGAGGATCCGCTCGATGTCGGGCAGGAAGCCCAGGTCGAGCATCTCGTCGGCCTCGTCGAGGACCAGCACGCCGACCTTGCCCAGGACCAGGTGGCCCTGCTCGGCGAGGTCGAGCAGCCGGCCGGGGGTGCCGACGACGACCTCGACGCCGGCCTGCAGCGCGGAGACCTGCGGCTCGAACGCGCGGCCGCCGTAGATGGCCTGCACGCGGACGCCCCGCTTCTTGCCGGCGGTGGCGAGGTCGCGGGCGACCTGCACGCACAGCTCACGGGTGGGGACGACGACCAGCGCCTGCGGCACGCCGTCCCCGCCCTCGGCCGGCGGGACGACGCGCTGCAGCATCGGGACGCCGAAGCCGAGGGTTTTGCCGGTGCCGGTGCGGGCCTGGCCGATGAGGTCGTTGCCGGCCAGCGCCAGCGGGAGGGTGAGCTCCTGGATGGCGAAGGTCCGGGTGATGCCGACCTCGGCCAGCGCCGCGACGACGTCGGGGTGGACGTCGAAGTCGCTGAACAGCGGCGCGGTCTCCTCGACGGGGGCGCCGCCGAGGGCCTCGACGGTCTGCTCGACCTGCTCGGGGGCCGGCGCGCCGGTCTCGGCGTGCTCGAGCTCGGGGGTGGTGGGGGTGTTCTCGACGGGGGTGTTCTCGGTGGAGGTCAGTGCTCTCGCCTCTGGTCGGCTGGGGGAGCGGCCGGCGGGCGACGGCGGCGTCGTCCGGGCGCTCCGCGGTCGGGTGTCGCGGGATGCGTGTCCAGCGCCGACGCGGCCAGCGGACCGGGGTTCGATCTGCTCCCGGGCGACGGCCCGGTGTGCCCGGTCACGGGCTCCTCGGGCGTCGGCGGGCGATCGTCAGCGCACAGATACCAGCGAACCTGGCGGCTCGCCTGTTCCCATGGTAGCGCGGGCAGCGGTTAGCCTCTGTCGCCGCGCGGGGCGACCCGCACCCTGCCCGGCCCCGCGGCGGGCGCCACGGCCGGCGTCCACCGGCCCCCATCCCGCTCGGAGGTGCCCGTGACCGCGGCCGACAGCCGTGCCGTCGTCGACCTGCTCGGTGTGCTCGCCTACGCCGAGCTGACGGCGTTCGACCGGCTGGCCGAGGACGCCCGGCTGGCGCCGACGCTCGAGGGCCGGGCGGCGCTGGCCCGGATGGCGGCCGCCGAGATGGGCCACCACGACCGGCTCGCGGCGCGGCTGCGGCAGCTGGGCGCCGACCCCGCCGTCGCGATGGCCCCGTTCGTGCCGGCCCTGGACGGCTTCCACGAGGGCACCCGGCCGCGGACGTGGCTGGAGGGCCTGGTCAAGGCCTACGTCGGGGACGGGCTGGCGGCCGACTTCTACCGCGAGATCGCCGGCTTCCTGCCCGAGCCGGACCGCTCGCTGATCCTGGAAGTGCTCGCCGACACCGGGCACGCGGAGTTCGCCGTCCGCGAGGTGCGTACCGCCCTGCGCTCGCAGCGCGCGCTGGCCGGGCGGCTCGCCCTGTGGGGACGGCGGCTGGTGGGGGAGGCGATCTCGCAGTCGCAGGCGGTCATCGCCGAGCGCGAGGGGCTGGCGCAGCTGATCATGGAGGGGACCGGTGACCTCACCGGCATCGCCCGGCTGGTCGACCGGATCACCGCCGCGCACACCGAGCGGATGCGCACCCTCGGTCTCAAGCCCTGACACGACGACGGGGCGCCCCCGCGGTGCGGGGGCGCCCCGGTCGGGGTGCGGTCCTCCGTCAGGCGCCGGCGACGAAGCCCACGCGGCGCTGGTCGGCCTGGGCGATCTCGACGTAGGCGATCCGGTCGACCGGGACGAGGACGCGGCGGCCCCGCTCGTCCTCGAGGGTCAACAGCCCGTCCTTGGTGCCGCCGGACATGGCGGAAGCCACGTCGGCTGCGATCTCGTCGGGGGTCTTCGGGCTGTCGACGACCAGCTCCCGGGGGGAGTGCTGGACACCGATCTTGACTTCCACTCGGGATGCCTCCTCGGGTTGCACGGCTGCCGTCCACGCTAGTCCAGGGGCGGGAGGCGGGCCCCGTCGCGCAGCTGCGCCGTCAGCGAACGGCGCTCAGCCCGCCGGGTGCTCGCCCTCGACCCGCGGGAAGCGGGAGATGCCGCGCCAGGCCAGCGACGCCATGAGCGACACCGCCTCGTCGCGGGACACCGTGCCCTTCTGCGCCAGCCACCAGCGGGCGCTGGCCTCGGCCAGGCCGGTCAGCCCGGAGGCCAGCAGGTGCGCCTGCTGCGGGGAGCTGCCGGTGTCGCCGGCGATGACCTCGGCGATCGCCTCGACGCAGGCCCGGTTGCCGCGGTCGACCAGCGCCCGGACGTCCTCGTCGTTGCGCAGGTCGGACTCGAAGACCAGCCGGAAGGCGCCGCCCTCGGCGTCGACGAAGTCGAAGTAGGCGCCCACCGCGCCGTGGACGCGCTGCCGGTTGTCCTCGGTGCCGCCCATGGCCTCGCGCAGCCGCTGGCTGAGCTCGGTGACCTGCTGCTCGAGCAGGGCGAGGTACAGCTCCCGCTTGCCGGGGAAGTGCTGGTAGAGCACGGGCTTGCTGACGCCTGCGCGGTCGGCGATGTCGTCCATGGCGGCGGCGTGGAAGCCCTGGGCGACGAAGACCTCCTGCGCCGCCTGCAGCAACTGCAGCCGCCGGGCGCCGCGCGGCAGCCGTGACGTGCGGCGGACGGGGACCGGACGCGAGGGCTGCATGGCGCCGGGGATGTTACCGGCGGGTCACCCGGCACACGCGGCGCGGCTGCCTGATCTACCGTCGCCGGGTGCCCGAGGCCCCCCGAGCGCGCCGCCGCCGGACCCCCGCGCCCCCGGCCGTGGCGCCGTCGTCCACCGCACGGCTGTCCACGGCGGACCTGACCGTCCCGCCGGCCCCTCCGCCGGCCTGGCCCGGTGCGGAGGTGCCGGTCACCGGCGGCGCGGTGTTCGTGCGCACCACGCCGTTCGCCGGCTCCCCGGACGCCCCGCGCGAGCGGGCGCTGTACGTGCACGGGCTGGGCGGCGCCTCGACCAACTGGACCGACCTGGCCGGGCTGCTGGCGGTGCGCTGCGAGGGCTGGGCCCTGGACCTGCCCGGCTTCGGCCGCTCCCGGCCGCCGTCGTCGGGCTCCTACTCCGTCCGTGGTCACGTGCGGGCGGTCGTCGACGTCCTCGAGCACGTCGTGGCGCAGCCCGGGCCGGGGCAGGGCCGCCCGGTGCACCTGCTCGGCAACAGCCTCGGCGGGCTGGTCAGCCTGCTCGCCGCCGCCCGTCGGCCGGACCTGGTGGCCACGCTCACCCTCGTCTCGCCGGCCATGCCGGTCTACCGGGTGCCGCAGGCCCTCGGCCGGGCGCTGCTGCTCCTGCTGCTCCCCGGCGCGCCCACCCTCGCCGAGCGGCGGCTGGCGCGCGTCCCACCCGAGCAGACGGTGCGCGGCGTGCTCGCGGTCTGCTTCGGCGAGCCCGCCCGGGTGCCGCGCGAGCGGCTCGACGCCGCCGTCGAGGAGGCCCGCGAGCGCGCGGCACAGACCTGGGCCAACCGGTCGCTGGCGCTGAGCATGCGGGGCCTGATCACCTCCTACCTGCGCGTCGGGCGGGCCAACGCCTGGCGGCTGGCCCGGTCCCTTCGGGTGCCGACGCTGGTGGTCTGGGGCGACCGGGACCGGCTCGTCGACCCCCGCCTGGCGCCCCGGGTGGCCGCCGCCGTGCCCGGCGCGCGGCTGCTGGTGCTCGAGACGGTCGGGCACGTGGCGATGCTCGAGGCCCCCGAGGAGACCGCGCGGGCGGTGCTCGGCCTGCTCGAGGACGACCTGCTCGAGGACGACCTGCTCGAGGACACCGGTGGCGACGCCCGGCAGGACGCCGACGGCGGGACCCCGGGTCCGACGCAGGCCCGGGCCGGCTGAGGGCCGCACCCGACGCGCCCTCCGCCGGGACACGCCGGGAGCGCCCGGAGGACGTGAGAACCTGACCCCCGGACGTGCGCGAGGCCGCCACCCGGGGCGCCGCGCGACGGCAGGACGACCGGCGAGGAGGCGGCACCGTGACAGGTCTGCCGCCCGGTCACCTCCCCGGTCCTCGCCCCGGTCCCCGCCCCGCCCCGCCGCCCCGGCCGGGCGCGCAGCCGGCCCGTCACCGGCCGCCGGTCCCGCCGCCGGTGCCTCCGTCGGTGCCCCCGTCGAGCCGCCGTCCGCGGCCTCCCGAGGCCGCCGACCGCCCCCCACCGGGCCGGCCGTCCGGCGCGCGGCGGCCCGCTCCCCGCCGGTCCCCGCCGGGCCGGCTGCGCCGGTTCGTCGCCCGCCACGGGTGGCGCGCCTACGCCATCCCGCTGCTGACCGTGGCCACCGTCCTGGCGCTGGTCGACGTCGTCTCCGCCGGGCGGGCCACCTCCTCGGCCGCCGGGCAGGCCTCCGCGCCGACCGCCGCCGGGTCGACCGCCGCCGGGTCGATAGCCGCGGAGTCGGCCCCGCCGACCCCGGACGCATCGCCGGTGCCGACGGCCGAGGGCGACGCCGGCCCCACCGGGCTCCCGCCGACCCCCGCGACCGGGACCTACGTCGAGCAGGGTGCGGGCAGCGTGAGCGTCGTGCCCGGCTCCTCCGCCGTCTACGGCAGCGGGCCGCTGCAGCGGTTCGTCGTCGAGGTCGAGGACGGCATCGGCGTCGACGGCGCGGCCTTCGCCGCGGCGGTGGAGGCCACCCTCGGCGACCCGCGCTCGTGGGGCAGCGGCGGGCGGATGTCCTTCCAGCGCGTGGACACCACCGACCCCGACGGCTACGAGTTCCGGGTCAGCCTGGTCAGCCCGGGCAGCATGGAGCGCTACTGCCCGGGCGTGGGCACCGGCGGCTACACCTCCTGCCGGTACGGCGAGCGCGCGGTGATCAACCTGGCCCGCTGGGAGACCGCCGTCCCGCACTACGACGGCGACGTCGCCACCTACCGCCAGTACGTGGTCAACCACGAGGTCGGTCACGCGCTGGGCAACGGCCACCAGCCCTGCCCGGGCCCGGGGCAGCCCGCTCCGGTCATGCAGCAGCAGACGCTGCGCCTGGACGGCTGCACGCGGAACGCCTGGCCCTTCCCCTGACGCCGCCCTTCCCCTGACCCCGGTCGCGGTGACGAAGGACTCCCGCCCGGCCGACTGGGGGCCCTGGGCTGCACCTCGGTGCGCCGGGAAGTCTGGTCGGCAGTCGTGGTCCCTACGGCTCCGATCGGAGTGCCATGGCCCCGTCCGCCGCGCCCGCCGTCCTCCTCGACTCCCTCGGCAAGCGCTTCGGCGCCACCGAGGCGGTCGTCGACCTCTCCCTCGCCGTCCCCGCCGGCGAGGTCTTCGGTTTCCTCGGGCCCAACGGGGCCGGGAAGTCGACCACCATCCGCCTGCTGCTGGGCCTGCTGCGGCCGACCACCGGCCGCGCGGAGGTCTTCGGCGACGCGGCCGACGACGTCGAGCGGGCGCACCGCCACCTCGCGTACGTGCCGGCCGACGTCGCGCTCTGGCCGGGCCTCACCGGCCGCGAGTGCCTGGACCTGCTCGCCGGGGTGGGACCGGGCACCGACACCGCCTACCGCGACGAGCTGGTCGAGCGGTTCGGCCTGGACCCCGGCAAGCGGGCGCGCGCCTACTCCACCGGCAACCGGCAGAAGGTCGCCCTGGTCGCCGCGTTCGCCACGCGGGCGCCCCTGCTGGTGCTCGACGAGCCGACCAGCGGCCTGGACCCGCTCGTCGAGCGGGAGTTCCGGCGCTGCATCGCCGAGGCCGCCGGGCGCGGGCAGACGGTGTTCCTCAGCTCCCACCAGCTCGCCGAGGTGGAGGCGGTCTGCACGCGGGTGGGCATCCTGCGCGCGGGCCGGCTGGTCGAGGTGGCCGGGTTGGAGGAGCTGCGCCGGCTGCGCCGCTCCGAGGTGACCGTCGAGCTCGCCCGTCCCGCGCCCGGCCTCGAGCGGATCGCCGGGCTGCCCGGGGTGGCCGACGTCCGCTGGACGACGCCGCTGCAGCTCACCCTGGCGCTGACCGGCCCGCCCCGCGCGGTGCTGCGGGCCCTGGGCGAGGTCGACGTCGTGCGGCTCGACGTCCGGGAGCCCTCCCTCGAGGAGATCTTCCTCGACTACTACGGGCGGGCCGCGGCGTGACCACCCGCACGCCCCCGCGGGCCGCCGCCACCGCGCGGCCGGGCGCGCCGGCCTCCCCGGGCACCGCCGTCCGCCGCCTGACCGTGCGCCAGGTGCGGCGCGGGACCCTCGTCGTCGCGCTGCTCTGCGGCGGCCTGACCGCGTTCGTCGCGCAGCAGTACGAGCAGACGTTCAGCGGCGCGGTGGGACTCGACTCGCTGGCCGCACTCGCCGACAATCCCGCGATCCGCACCCTGTTCGGCCCGGCCCTGGCCCTCGACGACCCCGGCGGGTTCACCGTGTGGCGCACCGGCACGGTCGCGGCGGTGCTGGCGGGGATCTGGGCGGCGCTGGCCGGCACGCGGGTCACCCGGGGCGAGGAGGAGGCCGGCCGGGCCGACCTGCTGCTGGCCGGCCGGGTCCGGCCGGCCACCCTCGTCCGCACCGCGCTGGGCGTCCTGCTCACCGCCGGCGCCGTCATCGGTGCCGCCGTGGTGGCGGGGATGCTGGCCGCCGGCACCGCGGTGACCGGGGCGGTCCTGTTCGGCGCGCTGGTCGGCGGTACCGCCATGGCCGGCGGCGCGCTGGGCGTGCTGGCCGGGCAGCTGGTGACCGAGCGCCGCTCGGCCTCGGGGCTCGCCGTCGCCGTCCTGCTCGCCGGCCTGCTGGCTCGCATGGTCGGCGACGGGGTGGCGTCCCTGGCGTGGCTGCAGTGGCTGAGCCCGTTCGGGCTGCTCGGCCGGGTCGCCCCCTACGCCTTGGACCGGGCGGCCCCGCTGCTGGTGCTCGTGGTCCTGGTGGCCGTGCCGGCCGTCCTGGCCGCCGTCCTCGCCGGGGGGCGCGACGTGGGCAGCGGCCGGTGGCGGGGCCGGGACCGGGCCCGCACCCCGAGCCGGCTGCTGCGGTCCCTGCCCGGCTTCGCCGTGCACCGGGTCCGGCGGCCGACGCTGACGTGGTCGCTGGGGGTGGGCGCCTACTACCTGCTCATCGGCCTGCTGGCCACCGCGATGCTCGACTTCCTGCGGGACAACCCGGTCTTCGCGGAGCTGGCGGCCGACGCCGGCTTCGCCCGGCTGGCGTCGGTCGAGGGCTACGCGGCCTCCCTGTTCAGCCTGCTGGCGGTGCCGGTCGGCGCGTACGCCGCCGCGCGGATCGCCGCCGTGGCCGGCGACGAGGCGGCGTCGCGGCTGACGCTGCTGTACTCCCGGCCGGTCGGGCGGGTGCGCTGGGCGGGCTGGGAGGCCGTGGCGGTCGCCGTCGGCACCGTCGTCGTCGCGGCGGTCGGGGGGCTGGCCACCTGGGCGGGGGCGTCGTGGGTGGACGCCGGACTGGGCCTCGGGGGCGCACTCGGCGGCGCGCTGTCGGTGGTCCCCGTGGCGCTGCTGTGCCTCGGTGCCGCGCTGCTGGCGCTGGGCTGGTTCCCGCAGGCGGTCCTGGCCGTCGGCGTCCTGCCCGCCGCCGGCGGCTACCTGCTGCTGGTGCTCGCCGACAGCTTCGGCTGGCCGTCGTGGGTGCGCGGGCTCTCCCCGTTCGCGCACCTGGCGGCCGTGCCCGCCGACCCGGTCGACGTCGCCGGTCTGGTCGGGATGCTGGCCGTCGCGCTCGTGCTGGCCGCCGCCGGGCTCGCGGGGTACGCCCGCCGGGACCTGCGCGGCTGAGGCGCCGCCGGGGCTCGCGGAGGAGGGAACAGCGGCGGCTGGGACGCTGTTGTCCGCACGAACACCGGCCCGCGCCGGAGTCCGCGAACCCCGAGGAGCAAGCGTGTCCCTGCCGCCCCTGGTCGAGCCCGCGGCCGACCTGTCCATCGACGAGGTGCGCCGGTACAGCCGCCACCTGATCATCCCCGACGTCGGGATGGACGGGCAGAAGCGGCTCAAGAACGCCAAGGTGCTCGCCGTCGGCGCCGGTGGTCTCGGCTCCCCGGTGCTGATGTACCTGGCCGCGGCCGGCGTGGGCACGCTGGGCATCGTCGAGTTCGACGTCGTCGACGAGTCGAACCTGCAGCGGCAGATCATCCACGGGCAGTCCGACGTCGGCCGGTCGAAGGCCGAGAGCGCGCGCGACTCCATCAAGGAGATCAACCCGCTGGTCGACGTGCGGCTGCACGAGACGCGGCTGGACAGCGACAACGTCCTGGACGTCTTCAGCCAGTACGACCTCATCGTCGACGGCACCGACAACTTCGCCACGCGCTACCTGGTCAACGACGCGTGCGTGCTGCTCGGCAAGCCCTACGTGTGGGGCTCCATCTACCGCTTCGACGGTCAGGTGTCGGTCTTCTGGGCCGAGCACGGGCCGAACTACCGCGACCTCTACCCGGTGCCGCCGCCGCCCGGGATGGTGCCCTCCTGCGCCGAGGGCGGCGTGCTGGGCGTGCTGTGCGCGACCATCGGCGCCATCCAGGCCACCGAGGCGGTCAAGCTGATCACCGGCATCGGCGAGACGCTGCTGGGCCGGCTGATGGTCTACGACGCCCTGGAGATGACCTTCCGCACGATCAAGGTGCGCAAGGACCCCGAGGCCGAGCCGATCACCGGGCTCATCGACTACGAGGCCTTCTGCGGCGTCGTCTCCGACGAGGCGCAGGCGGCGGCCGCGGGCTCGACGATCACCGTCGACGAGCTCAAGGACATGATCGACGCCGGCAAGGACTTCGAGCTGATCGACGTCCGCGAGCCCAACGAGTACGAGATCGTGTCGATCCCGGGCGCGACGCTGATCCCCAAGGACGAGATCCTCTCCGGCCGGGCGCTCGCGCAGCTGCCGCAGGACCGGCCGATCGTGCTGCACTGCAAGACCGGCGTCCGCTCGGCCGAGGTGCTCGCCGCGGTCAAGAACGCCGGCTTCTCCGACGCCGTGCACGTGCAGGGCGGCGTGACGGCCTGGGCCACCCGCGTCGACAAGACCCTGCCCACGTACTAGAAGGACCCCCTCGCCCCCCGACCCTCGATCCGCTCGGGCCGGGGCCCTGCGATTGGGCCGTTCCAGTTCCTCGCCCAGGGCCCGACACCCATCCCGGGTGCCGGGCCCTCGGCGTCCGTGTTGACTGAGTGCGTGCCCGAGTCGACGCCGTCACCGACCGAGCTGCTGGAGCTCTACCAGCGCGCGCAGGCCGCCTTCACCGACCGGGTCGACGCCGTCGAGCCGGGCCAGTGGGACCTCGAGGCGCTGCCGGGCTGGACCGTCGCCGACCTCGTCGCCCACCTCGTCGGCGAGGCGCACTGGGTGCCCGGGCTGCTGGCCGGGGAGCCGTACGACGACGTCGCGGCGCGGGTGCCGCAGGGCACCGACCCGCTGCTGGCCCCCGACCCGCTCACCGCGTGGGAGGCCGCGGCCGACGAGGCGCTGGCCGCCGTCGCCACCGCCGACCTGGCCGACGGCACGGTGCACCTCTCGCGGGGGCCGACGCCGGCGTGGGAGTACGTCGACGAGCTGACCGCCGACCTCACCGTGCACTCGTGGGACCTGGCCCGCGCGACCCGCGGTGACGAGGTGCTCGACCCCGCCCTGGTCCGCGCCGCGGAGGGGATGGCCGCCCGGCTGCCGCGCGACGGCGTCCCCGGCCTGTTCGCCGCGCAGCTGGACGTGCCCTCGGACGCCCCGCCGCAGGTGCGGCTGCTGGCCCGCTTCGGCCGCCGGGCCTAGCTCGTCGGTGTGTCGGCGGCGCCGGATGGGGGCCGTCGCACGCCCCGCCTCCATATCCTGCGGACCCACGTCAGCAGGAGGACGCCATGAGTCAGCCGCCCTCGGGTCAGTACCCCGACGGCCCCGGGCAGCCGCCGTACGGCCAGCCCGGTCAGCCCGGCCAGTACGGGCAGCCCGGCCAGCCCGGTCCCTACGGCCAGCCGCAGCCCTACGGGCAGCCGGGCCAGCCCGGTCCGTACGGGCAGCCCGGCCAGCCCGGCCAGCCCGGCCAGTACGGGCAGCCCGGCCAGTACGGGCAGCCCGGTCCGTACGGCCAGCCCGGCCAGTACGGGCAGCCCGGAGGGCCGGGAGGACCGGGAGGACCGGGTCGCGGGCGGCGCGGACTGGTGATCGGCCTCGTCGCGGGTCTGGTCGTCGTGATCGCCGTCGCGGTCACCCTGTTCTTCGTCCTGCGGGACGACGACCCGGCTCCGGCGGCCGACGCCACGCCCACGTCGTCGAGCGCGTCCAGCAGCACGTCGTCCCGGCCGTCCCCGAGCACGTCCTCGAGCGCGCCCCCGCCGACCACCAGCGCGCCCTCGTCGACGGGCGGGTCCGGTGGCGGCGGCCTGCTGGCCATCGTCCCGGCCGACTTCACCGACTGCACGGAGGCCGAGCTCGCCGGGGACGGCGACGTCGCGCACGCGACGTGCGGCCCGAGCACCACCCAGCCCGGCCCCCAGGCAGCCGACTTCTTCCAGTACCCCGACAAGGGGACGATGGACTCGGTCTTCACCAACGACGCCTCGGCGCAGGGCCTGTCGGACCTGCCGGAGGGCCAGGACTGCACGGCGGCGACCGGCGTCGGCTCGTGGGGCGGGGGGACCAACAGCGGCCTGGTGGCGTGCGCCATCGACGCCGAGAACGGCGCGGTCCTCATCGTCTGGACCGACGACGCGGCGCTCGTGGAGGGCGTCGTCGTGGCGCCGGGCACCACGCAGGCCGACCTCGCCGCGCTCTACACGTGGTGGTCGGCGAACAGCGACTACCAGCTGTGAGCGCGCGGGCGCCCGGGCAGCCGCGGCTCCCGGGCGCCCGCACGGCCCGCCCCGACCCCGCGGACGTCGACGAGGCGGTCTTCGACGTCGTCGAGCGGATCCCGCCGGGGCGGGTGAGCACCTACGGTGCGATCGGCCGGCTCGTCGGCGTCGGCCCCCGGCGGGTCGCCCGCGCGCTGTCCTCGGGTGGGGCGGCGGTGCCCTGGTACCGGGTGGTGCGCGCCGACGGCACCTGCGCCGAGCCGGTGCGGGTGGAGCAGCTCGCGCGCCTGGCGGCCGAGGGCGTGCCGGTGCGCGGTGGGCGGGTCGACCTCGCCGCGGTGGCCTGGCCCTGAGCCGAGCGCGGGGTGTGCACACCGCGCGGCCGGCAGGGCTCGTCGGCCGCGCTGCGTGCACATCCCGCGCGGGCGTGACCGACGGCTCCGCGACGGTGTCGGCTCCGCGTGGTGTCATCGGGAGGTGGCACTGCGGGGGGACGAGTCGGGGCCGGTGTACCGGCTGGTGCAGCCGGCGGCGCCGCCGGCGCCCCCGCCGCGGCTCGACCCGACCCAGCGGGCCGTCGTCGACCACCCCGGCGGGCCGCTGCTGGTGCTGGCCGGCCCCGGCACGGGCAAGACGACGACGATCGTCGAAGCGGTCGCGGCGCGCATCGAGCGCGGCGTCGACCCCGAGCAGGTCCTCGTCCTGACCTTCAGCCGGCGGGCCGCCGCCGAGCTGCGCGACCGCGTCACCGCGCGGGTCGCCCGCACCATCCGCGAGCCGCTGGCCCGCACCTTCCACTCCTACGCCTACGGGGTGCTGCGCCGCGCGGCGCTGCTGCGCGGGGAGGCCCCGCCCCGGCTGCTCACCGCCGCCGAGCAGGACGCCGTCGTCGCCGAGCTGCTGCGCGGTGACCTCGCCGGCGAGGGCGCGGTGCGCTGGCCGGCCTCACTGCTGCCGGCGCTGTCGACCGCCGGGTTCCGCGACGAGCTGCGCGACCTGCTGCTGCGGGCCACCGAGCGCGGGGTCGGCCCGGAGACGCTGGCCGGGTGGGCCCGCGAGACCGGCACCGAGGCCTGGCTGCACGCGGCGGCCTTCCAGGAGCAGTACGAGGCGGTCACGGCGTTCTCCACCGCCGGTGGCGGCGACGCGTCCGGCTACGACCCCGCCGAGCTGGTGCGGGCCGCGATCGCCGAGCTCGAGGACGACCCCGCGCTGCTGCGCGCCGAGCGCGACCGCGCCCGCTGGCTGTTCGTTGACGAGTACCAGGACACCGACCCCGCGCAGGTGGAGCTGCTGCAGCTGCTCGCCGGCGGCGGCGGGGACCTCGTCGTCGTGGGCGACCCCGACCAGTCGATCTACGCCTTCCGCGGCGCCGAGCCCCGCGGCATCGTCGAGTTCCCCGACCGGTTCCGCACCGTGACCGGCCGGCCCGCACCGCGGCTGTCCCTCGGCGTCTCCCGGCGCTCGGGCCCGGCGCTGCTGGCCGTCAGCCGCCGGGTGGCCGAGACGCTGCCCGGGCCCTGGGAGCACCGGCGGCTGGCCGCCGCCGAGGGCGTCGACGAGGGCGCCGCGGAGGTCCACGTGTTCGGCTCGGCGGCGGTCGAGGCGGCCTACGTCGCCGACACGCTGCGCCGGGCGCACCTCGTCGACGGCGTCGCGTGGTCGCAGATGGCTGTGGTGGTGCGCACCGCGCTGGCGATCGGGCCGCTGCGGCGCGCGCTCACCGCGGCCGGCGTCCCGGTCGAGGTCGGCAGCGACGACCTCCCGCTGGCCGCGCAGCCCGCCGTCGCGCCGCTGCTGGCCGCGCTCACCGCGCTGCTGCCCCGGCCCGGCGACGAGCCCGGCGCGCTCGCCCTCGACGAGCCCGGCGCCGAGGCGCTGCTGGCCTCCGCGCTCGGCAACGCCACCGTGCTCGACCTGCGCCGGCTGCGCCGCGCGGTGCGCATCGCCCAGGCGCAGCGCGGCGTCGACGCCGACGAGCGCGGCGCGCCGCTGGCCACCGCGCTGGCCGACGAGGCGCTGCTGGAGGAGCTGCCCGAGGCGGTCGCCCGTCCGGCCCGCCGGGTGGCCGGTGTGCTGGCCGCCGGCCGCGTCGCGCTCGCCCGCGACGGCTCGGCCGAGGACGTGCTCTGGGCGATGTGGCAGCGCAGCGGCCTGGCCGGCCGCTGGGCGAGGGCCAGCGCCGCCGGCGGGGCGGCCGGTGCGGTCGCCGACCGCGACCTCGACGCCGTCGTCGCGCTGTTCGACGCCGCCGCCGGCTTCGTCGACCGGCTGCCCTCGGCCACCGTCGCCGCGTTCGTCGAGCACCTCACCGCCCAGCAGCTGCCCGGTCTCGACGACGCCGGCCGCGGGTCGGTGGCCGACGCCGTCCGGCTGCTCACCGCGCACGCCGCCAAGGGCCTGGAGTGGGACGTCGTCTGCGTGGCCGGGGTGCAGGAGGGCATCTGGCCCGACCTGCGCGACCGCGGCACGCTGCTGGGCGCCGAGCTGCTCGTCGAGCGGGTGGCCGGCATCGACGGCGCCGTCGTCGACCGCCGGGTGCAGCTGCTGGCCGAGGAGCGGCGGCTGTTCTACGTCGCCTGCACCCGTGCCCGCCGCCGGCTGGTGGTCACCGCCGTCGAGGGCGCCCTCGACGGGCCCGACGCAGGCGCCACCGCCTCCCGCTTCCTCGACCTCGTCGCCGCCCCGCCCGAGGAGGGCCGGCCGCTGACGCCGCTGCCCCGCTCGCTCACCCTGCCCGCGCTGGTCGCCGAGCTGCGGCGCGCGGTCAGCGACCCGCAGACCGGGCCGGCCCGCCGGTCGGCCGCCGCCGCGGTCCTGCGCCGGCTGGCCGACGAGGGCGTGCCCGGCGCCTCCCCGGCCGACTGGTGGGGCCTGGCGCCGCTGTCCGACGACGCCCCGCTGGTGCCCGACGGCGAGCCGGTGCGGGTGCGCCCGTCGGCGATCGAGACCTTCCAGCGGTGCCCGCTCAAGTGGGTGCTCGGCGCGGTCGGTGCGGAGGCCTCGCCCGACAGCTCGCGCACCGTCGGCTCGGCGGTGCACGCCGTGGCGCAGCGGGTGGCCGAGGGGCTTCCCGCCGCCGAGGCGCGGGCGGCGCTGGCCGAGGAGCTCGACGCGCTCGACCTCGGCCCGGGCTGGGCCGACCAGCGGCAGCGGATGGCCGCCCGCGACATGCTCGACAACTTCCTCGGCTGGCACGCCGCCAGCCGCCGCGAGCTGCTGGCCGCCGAGGCCGACTTCGACGTCACCGTGGGCCGGGCCCGCCTGCGCGGGCAGGTCGACCGGCTCGAGCGCGACGCCGCCGGGCGGCTGGTCGTCGTCGACCTCAAGACCGGCCGCACGCCGGCCCGCGACGTCGACACCCACGGGCAGCTCGCCGCCTACCAGGTCGCCGTGGCCGCCGGCGCGTTCGGCGACCACGGCGACGCCCCCGGCGGGGCCTCGCTGCTGCAGGTCGGCTCGGGGACGAAGGCCAAGGAGCAGGCGCAGGAGCCGCTGCCGGCCGACGTGCCGCTCGCCGGTACCTGGGCCGGGCAGCTGATCGCGCAGGTCGGCGACGGCATGGGCGCGGCCACCTTCGAGGTGCGCAGCGGCAGCCACTGCGCGCGCTGCCCGGCCCGGCGCAGCTGCCCGCTGCACGAGCGCGGCCGGCAGGTCACCTCGTGAGCGAGCTCGCGACCTCACGCATCGGCACAGCAGCCCGGCGAACGCGGCCTACGAGCGCCAGCGAGGAGGTCTCGTGAGCCGTCGCACGCCGGCGCCGCCGGAGGAGCAGCTCGCCTTCGACGACGACCTCTTCGGCGCGCCGCCCGAGCCGGTCCGGCCCCGCCGGGTGCTCACCCCGGCCGAGGTCGCCGAGCGCTGCGGCCTGTCCTACGCGCCCTCCGACGAGCAGGCGCGGGTGGTGGCGGCGCCGGCCGACCGGCCGCTGGTCGTCGTCGCCGGGGCGGGGTCGGGCAAGACCGAGACGATGGCCGCGCGGGTGTGCTGGCTGGTGGCCAACGAGCTGGTCGCACCCGACGCGGTCCTGGGCCTGACCTTCACCCGCAAGGCCGCCAGCGAGCTCAACGAGCGCATCCGCATCCGGCTCGGCGCCCTGGCGCGGCACCCGGAGACCGAGCCGGAGCTGCGGGAGCGGCTGGGCGTCGCGATGCCCACGGTGTCGACCTACCACGGCTACGCCGCGTCGCTGGTCAGCGAGCACGGGCTGCGCATCGGCGTCGAGCCCGGCGCCGGCGTCCTCGGGCCTGCCATGTGCTGGGGGCAGGCGGCGTCGGTGGTGTCGGGCTGGACCGGCGACATGGACGACGTCCCGCTGAGCCCGCTGACCACCGTCGAGGACGTGCTGGCGCTGGCCGGCGAGCTCGGCGAGCACGACATCGAGCCCGACCGGCTGCGCGCGTGGACCGCGCAGCTGGAGCGGCGGATCACCGGCTACCCCGACGCGAAGGGCAAGCGCGGCCCCTACAAGACGGTGCTCGACGTGCTCGCCCGGCAGCGCGCCCGCGTGGCGCTGCTGCCGCTGGTCGAGGCGTTCGAGGCGCGCAAGCGGGCCGCCGGCGCCATCGACCACTCCGACCAGGTGGCGCTGGCGGCGAGGGTTGCGGTCAGCGCGCCGGAGGTCGGCCGCCGGGAGCGCGCCCGCTGGCGGATCGTGCTGCTCGACGAGTACCAGGACACCAGCGTCGGCCAGCTGCGCATGCTCGAGGCGCTGTTCGGCCGCACCACCGGGCACCCGGTGCTCGCCGTCGGCGACCCGCGGCAGTCCATCTACGGCTGGCGCGGCGCCTCGGCCGGGACCATCGAGCGCTTCGACCGCACCTTCCCCGGCACCCGCGGGAAGGAGGCCCAGCGGCTCACCCTGGCCACCAGCTGGCGCAACGACGGCGCCGTGCTCGCCGTCGCCAACGACGTCGCCGGGCTGCTGCCGGCACCGCCGGTGCCGCTGCCCGACCTCGCGCCCGCCCCCGGCGCCGCGCACGGGCTGGTCACGGCCGGGCTCTACTCGACCGTCGCCGAGGAGATCGAGGCGCTGGCCGACCGGCTGGCCGCCTGCTGGCGCGGGGAGGACCCCGACCTGCCCCCGCGCCCCGACGGCCGCCCCCCGACGACGGCCGTGCTGGTGCGCACCCGCAAGCAGCTGCCCGGCATCGCCGCCGCGCTGCGTGCCCGCGGCCTGCCCGTCACCGTCGCCGGCCTCGGCGGGCTGCTCGAGGTGCCCGAGGTCTCCGACGTCGTCGCCACGCTGACGGTGCTCGTCGACCCCACCGCCGGGGACGCGCTGGGCCGGCTGCTCACCGGCGCGCGCTGGCGGATCGGCCCGCACGACCTCGCCGCGCTGGAGGCCCGGGCCCGCGCGCTGGTGCACGGCCGCCGCGCCGCCCCGGAGGACGACCAGGCCCGTCGCGCCACCGAGCGCGGCAGCATCGTCGAGGCCCTCGACGACCTCGGTGACCCCTCGGCCTACTCCGCGGCCGCGTACCGCCGGCTGCGCCGCCTGGGCGCGGAGCTGGCGCACCTGCGCGGCCGGCTGGGGGAGTCGCTGCCCGACATGGTCGACGACGTCGTCCGGGTGCTGGGCCTGGAGACCGAGCTGGCCAGCGCCCCCGGCGTCAGCCCCGGCTCCGCGCGGGCGCACCTGGACGCGCTGCACGCCGTCGCCGCGGAGTTCACCGAGCTGGCCGAGCTGCCCTCGCTGCCGGCCTTCCTCGGCTACCTGAAGGACGCCGAGGAGCGCGAGCGCGGTCTCGAGCCCGGTGAGGTGGCGGTCGACCCCGAGTCGATCCAGCTGCTCACCGGCCACTCGGCCAAGGGCCTGGAGTGGGACGTCGTCGCCGTCCCCGGCATGACCGCCGACCAGTTCCCGGCCCGCACCGACACCGCCGACTCCTGGATCAAGGACCCCGGCGCGGTCCCGGTCGACCTGCGCACCACCGACCGCGCGGAGCTGCCGCAGCTGCGCCTGCCGGTGCCCGGGTCCGGCGACCAGGCCGCCGTGCGCGCCGCGCTCGAGGACTACGTCGAGGAGTGGAAGCGCTTCGGCGAGGCCGAGGAGATCCGGCTCGGCTACGTCGCGGTCACCCGGGCCCGGCACCTGCTGGTCTGCTCGGGCAGCTGGTGGCGCGAGGGCGTCAAGCCGAACGGCCCGTCGGTGCTGCTCGACGCCGTCCGCCGCGCCTGCACCGCCGGCGCCGGCGTCGTCGTCGCGTGGGCCGAGCCGCCGGAGGAGGGGGCGACCAACCCGGCGCTGGAGGAGTGGCCGGTCGGCGTGTGGCCGGCCGACCCGCTGTCCCCGCCGCGCCGCCGCGCGCTCGCCGCCGCCGCCGAGCTGGTCGCGGGCGCCGCCCCGCACCCGCTCGAGGCCGCGGCCACCCTGGGCGCCGGCGACCTCGTGGTCGAGCAGTGGGTGCGCGACGCCGACCTGCTGCTGCGGGAGCGGCGCCGCACCGCGCGGCCGAGCGTCGAGGTGCCGCTGCCCAGCCACCTGTCGGTGTCGGAGCTGGTGACCCTGCGCCGCGACCCGGCCGAGCTGGCCCGGCGGCTGCGCCGCCCGATGCCCACCGCGCCCGCGCCGCTGGCCCGCCGCGGCACCGCCTTCCACGCCTGGCTGGAGGAGCGCTTCGGCGTCGCGCGGCTGCTCGACCTCGACGAGCTGCCCGGCTCCGGCGACGAGTCCGCGGCCCCGGACGGCGCGCTGGGGGAGCTGCAGCGGGCGTTCCTGGCCGGCCCGTGGGCCGACCGGCAGCCGGTCGAGGTCGAGGTGCCCTTCGAGACGCCGCTGGGTCCGCTGACCCTGCGCGGGCGCATCGACGCGGTCTTCACCGACGGCGCCGGCGGCTTCGAGGTGATCGACTGGAAGACCGGCCCGCCGCCGTCCGGGCGGGAGCTCGCCGCCGCGGCCGTGCAGCTGGCCGCCTACCGGTTGGGCTGGTCGCGGCTGACCGGGGTCCCCGTGGAGCGGGTCAGCGCCGGTTTCCACCACGTCGCCGCCGGGGTCACCGTGCGCCCGGTCGACCTGCTCGACGAGGCCGGCCTGCTCGCCCTCGTCGCCGGGCAGGCGGTCCACGGTGACGTCCCCGAGGAGATGCTCGACGACCTGCCGCCCGAGCCCGACGACGACCTGCCGCCCCCGCCGGAGGACGACGACCTGCCGCTCCCGCTGGAGGACCCGGAACTCGGTTGACGCCGCGGCGAGCCTGACCGCGTGGCACCGGAGATCCGGGACCTGCGCGACGACGACGTCGAGGCGGTCGTGACGCTGTCGCTGCGGGCGTGGGCGCCGGTGTTCGCCTCGTTCGAGGCCGTGCTGGGTGCCGGGGTGTACCGGCACCTGTACCCCGACTGGCTCGCGTCGCAGGCGGCGGCGGTCGAGCGGGTCTGCCGGGACCCGGCGACGCGGGTGCGGCTGGCGGTCGAGGACGGCCGCCCGGTCGGCTTCGTCGCCGTCCTCGTGCACGACGAGTCGTTCGACGAGCCGGACAGCGGTGAGGTCGAGATGCTGGCGGTCGACCCCGCCGCCCAGCGCCGCGGGATCGGCCGTGCCCTGCTCGATGACGGGGTGGAGCAGCTGCGGCGGGCCGGGGTGCGGATCGTCGCCATCGGCACCGGCGGCGACCCGGGGCACGCACCGGCCCGCCGCACCTACGAGGCGGCCGGCTTCACCGCGCTGCCGCTGGTGCGCTACTACCGGCTGGCGTGACCCGACGGTGACGCCGGCCCGTCAGGTGACCGGCTCGCCTGGACCCCGGCGGGATGCTGCCGCGCCTCGCCGGGTGGCCGTCCGGGGAGGTAGGACGCCTGCCGGCCGGCGTCAGTACGGCGGTGGGGTGGTGGTGGCGGTGAGGCCGGTGGGTGTGGTGACGGTGAGGGTGCCGGCGTCGTCGACGGCGCGGTCGGCGCGCGCCCACCACCCGCCGGGGACGGTCGGGGCGGAGCGGTGGCGCACTGCCGGGTCGTCGGGCCCGGTGTCGGGTGGTGGTCCGTCCTCGTCGAGGTAGCAGGGGGCCGGCTCGGCGTCGAACTCCCCGGCCAGGATGCGGCGCTCCATCTCCTCCGACCAGCGTGCGAAGTCCTCCTCCTCGGACACAACCGCGGAAGTGCGCGCCGTTGCAGCCGGATCCGGCTCGGTGGGCTCGTTATCGGTCGGCTCGGACTCGGTCGCCGCGGTGTCGACCCGGTGGCCGGTCAGGGCGGCGAGCAGCGCGCGCACCACCTCCGCGGGGACCACCTGCCCGTCGATCTCGCACGCGGCGTCTCCGCCGAGCAGCGCCCCGGCCGGGGCGACCACGGTCAGCGTCACCTGCACCGGCGGCAGGGCGGTCCCCCCGGGGCGGAGCACCAGGTCCAGCAGGCAGTCGGCCATCTTCTGCCCGCGGCTGCGGCCATCGGCCGGGTCGGCGGGCAGCGCGGCGGCCTCCGGGGTGGTCAGCAGGCCCGACACCACGCTCATCCCATCCACCCGGTCGGGGCGGGCGGACACGCCGCGCCGTCGGACGGCGCGGGCCAGGGCGCGGGCGGCGTCGCGGGCGGCGTGCCTGAGCACCACCCGGCGCACCTTGTCGCCCAGCTGCGCCGGAGTGGTCACCGACCGGCCGCCCAGCCACGCCAGCAGCTCGCCCTCGACGCGGGCGCGCAGGACGTCGTCGGCGATCGGCGCGACGTGCTCGAGCAGGCACCACAGATGCCCCGGGTGCAGCACCCCGGACTGCAGCGCATCCAGCACCCGCGGCAGCCGGTGCACCAGCGTGAGGGAGCGGGCCAGCTCCTCCTCCGCCCGCTGGGCGGTTACGTTCAGCGCCACGACGAGCTCCGGCACCGCCCACTCGCTCACCGGGCGCAGCACCTCGGCCCGAGACGCCCACCGCTCCGCCGACATCGCACCCGCCTCACCGGGCTGCCGATCGGCCGAGGCCGGCCGCGACGCGGCAAAGGCCGCGATCGCCCGCGCCCGCAGCGCCGCCTGCCGGCCGATCTCCCGGTCGGCGGCCTGCACCGCACCCAGCGGCCCCGACGCCCAGCCGACGGGAGGACCGCCGAGCGCCGGGTCGAGGACTGCTGTCATGCAGTCGATCATACGTTCGAACAGGCGCCTCGGCAACGCCTATGAATGGAGAAAGTGCAGGTCAGTCGGTCGGAGAGCCGACGGTCGCGGCGTCGTCCCGACCGAGCGCTCAGCTGGACGCGATGCGGTCCAGGATCGCCGCGGCCAGGGCGTCGGGTGCCTCCTCGGGGATCCAGTGGCTCACGCCGGGCAATTCGACGAACCGGTAGTCGGCGCTCACGTGGGCCGAGCAGCCCTCGGCGGCGATCCGGCCGATGGCGATGTCGGCGTCGCTCCACACGAACGTGGTCGGCACCGCGACGTCGGCGACCGGGGTCGCCGAGGACATCGCCCGGTACCAGTTGAGCGCCGCGGTGAGCGCACCCGGCGCCGACAGCACCGCCACGTACTCCTCGACCGCCTCCGGGTCGACGGCGTCGCCGTACATCCGGCGCAGCCGCCGGGCGCCGTCGGCCAGCAGCACCTCCTCGGCCTTGCCCTCCTGCCAGAACAGCCGGATGTAGGAGGAGCGCTCCTTCTGCTCCGGGTCGCTGCGCCAGGCCATCGTGAACGCCGTCGGGTGCGGCACGGAGACGGCGGTCAGCGACCGCACCCGGTCGCTGGGCCACGCCGCCAGCCCCCAGGCGACGTTGGCGCCCCAGTCGTGCCCGACGACGTCGGCCACCGGCGCGCCCATGGCCGTCATCAGGTCGGCGGTGACCTGTGCGAGGTTGGTCAGCGCGTACGCGTCGACCTCCTGCGGGCGGGCGCCGGGGGAGTAGCCGAGCTGGTCGACGGCGTAGCTGCGCAGGCCCGCCTCGGTCAGCCGCGGCTGCACCGCCGCCCACGACAGCGACGTCTCGGGGAAGCCGTGCAGCAGCAGCACCGGCCGCCCGTCCTCGGGGCCGTCGGCCCGCACGTCGAAGGTCAGGTCACCGACGTCCACCCGCAACAGCTCTCCGGCCATGGCGCCGAACCTAGCGGCCGGTCCGGCCCGGGACCGGGCGCGTCGGGGACCGCCGCTACCGTCGGCGACCGTGACGAGCCCGGAACGCCACTTCGTGCTGGCCCACCTCGACGACCTGCACGCCGACCTCGACGGCTGGCTGCGCATCCCGTCGATCTCGGCCGACCCGGCGCACGCCGGCGACGTCGCGGCGAGCGCGCAGTGGCTGGCCGACGCGCTGCGCCGCACCGGCTTCCCGACCGTCGAGGTGTGGGAGACCCCCGGCGCGCCGGCGGTGTTCGCCGAGTGGCCCAGCGCCGACCCCGGCGCCCCGGTCGCGCTCGTCTACGGCCACCACGACGTGCAGCCGGTCGACCCGCCCGAGCTGTGGGTGCACCCGCCGTTCGAGCCCACCCGGGTCGAGGGCCCCGACGGCCCCGAGCTGCACGCCCGTGGCGCCATCGACGACAAGGGCAACGTCGCCTTCCACCTGCTCGGCATCCGCGCGCACCTGGCCGCCACCGGCCGCGACACCCCCGCCGTCACGGTGAAGCTGCTGGTCGAGGGGGAGGAGGAGTCCGGCTCCCCGCACTTCGCCGACCTGCTGCGCGAGCGCGCCGACCGGCTCGTCTGCGACGTCGTCGTCGTCAGCGACACCGGCATGGCCGCGCCCGACGTGCCCAGCGCCGTCGTCGCCATGCGCGGGCTGGCCGACGCCGAGATCACCCTGCGCGGCCCCGCCGTCGACCTGCACTCCGGGTCCTTCGGCGGCGCCGTGCCCAACCCGCTACACGCGATGGCGTCCCTGCTCGCCGCCCTGCACGACGAGCACGGCCGGGTCACCCTCCCCGGCTTCTACGACCGGGTGCGGCCGCTCACCGACCGCGAGCGCGAGCTCATGGCCCGGGTGCCCTTCGACGAGGCCGCCTGGCTCGCCGGCCCCGCCGCCTCCCGCGCGACCGCGGGCGAGGAGGGGTTCAGCACGCTGGAGCGGATCGGCGCCCGCCCGACCGCCGAGGTCAACGGCGTGTGGGGCGGCTACACCGGCCCCGGCCACAAGACGATCGTCCCCGCCGAGGCGCACGCCAAGCTCACCTTCCGGCTGGTCGCCGACCAGCGGCCGGAGGACGTCGGCCCGCTGCTGCGCGCGTGGGTCGACGAGCACCTGCCCGGGGGGATCGAGGCCGAGGTGCACACCCCGCCCGGCGGCGTCGCCCCGTGCGCCAGCGACCTGGACTCACCCCACATGGGTGCCCTGCTGCGCGCCATCGGGCGGGCGTTCGACACCGACCCCGCCGACGTGCTGTTCACCCGCGAGGGCGGCAGCGGCCCGGAGGCCGACCTGGTCGAGGTGCTCGGCGCCCCCCTGGTGTTCCTCGGCGCCGGCCTGCCCACCGACCGCATCCACTCGCCGAACGAGCGGGTGCTGCTCCCGATGCTGTACCGCGGGGCGGAGGCCGCCGCCCACCTGTGGCGGGAGCTGGCCGCGCGCTGACCGCACCGGCCGCCGCGTGGGTCGCCGCGCGCAGCGGCGGCCCTGATCGGCGCCCCCGCCGTCCTACCCTGACCGCGTGAGCGGACCCGGCCAGACCATCGCACCGGCGGGGTGGTACCCCGACCCCGACGGCGCCGCGGGCACGGTGCGCTGGTGGAACGGGCAGACCTGGTCCGACGTCACGACCCCGGCGGGGCCCGGCGTGGCGGTCCAGGCTCCACCGGTGGTCGCCCCGCCGCTCCCGCCGTCGGGCTGGGACGCCGGGCAGGGGAGCGGCTGGCAGGCCGGCCCGTCCTCGCCGCCGCCCCCGCGCCCGCGGACGGCGTGGTGGCTCGGGGGTGCGGTGCTCGCCGTCGTCGCCGTCGTCGTGGTGGCCCTCGTCGTCGGCTTCTCCGGTGAGGGCAGCCCCCCGGTGCCCGAGGACCCGCCGGTGTCCGCCGGCCCGTCGGGCACCCCGTTCCCGCCGGGCACCGTGCGGATCATCGACGAGGAGTCGGGCATCTCCTACCCGTTCCTCGGCAACGGCTGGTTCGAGTACGACCTCGGCCTCATGCCCGAGACCCGCACCATCGCCGGGCAGTACTTCGTCACGCAGGAGGAGATCCCCACCGGGGGCAACTTCATCGCCCAGTGCACCTCCGGCCCGGTCAGCGACGGCTACGGCTGGAACGGGCCGGGCAGCGAGCAGGCGACCGTGACGGCGCTGGCCGACAGCGTCCGCACGGCCTACTACCCGTTCCCCAACGAGCGCGAGGTGCTGCGCGACGAGGCGCTCACCGTCGACGGGCACGCCGCGCACCTCGTCGAGTTCCAGCTCACCTGGGACGTCGAGGGCTACGACTCCACCGGCGAGCGGGCGGCGCTGGTGGTCGTCGACGTCGGCCGGCCCGACCCTGCGCTGCTGTACCTCTCCATCCCGAACACCCACGCCGAGCTCTACGGCGTCATCGACCGCGTGGTCGCCGACATCGACGTGCTCTGACGCCGGGCCGCGCCCGTCGGCCGCCCGGCGCCGCGTCGTCCGACGTGGTTAGGGTCGGTCCGTGACAGCAGTCGGGGCCGATCTGACCTTGCGGCACCCGGTGGAACGCCTCTCGCTGGACAACGGGCTGCGGGTCGTCCTCGCGCCCGACCGCAGCGTGCCGGTCGTCGCCGTGACCGTCTTCTACGACGTGGGCATGCGCAACGAGCCGGAGGGCCGCACCGGGTTCGCCCACCTCTTCGAGCACGTGATGTTCCAGGGCTCGGCGCACGTGCCGAAGATGGAGCACGCCCGCCTGGTGCAGGCCGCCGGTGGCACGTTCAACGGCTCCACCCACCAGGACTACACGAACTACTACGAGGCGCTGCCGGCCGAGGCGCTCGAGCGCGCGCTGTTCCTCGAGGCCGACCGCATGGCGGCGCCGGCCATCACCGAGGAGAACCTCCGCAACCAGATCGACGTGGTGAAGGAGGAGATCCGGGTCAACGTGCTCAACCGCCCCTACGGCGCCTTCCCCTGGCTGCAGCTGCCGCAGATCGCGTTCGAGAGCTTCGCCAACACCCACGACGGCTACGGGTCCTTCGTCGACCTGGAGAGCTCCACGGTGGCCGACGCCACCGACTTCTTCTCCCGCTACTACGCACCCGGCAACGCGGTGCTGTGCATCGGCGGCGACCTCGACGTCGCGCAGACCGAGCGGCTGGTCCGCCGCTGGTTCGGCCCGGTCGAGGCCCGCGACGTGCCGCCCACGCCGCACACCGGCGAGCCCTCGCCGACGACGGTGCGCCGCGACGTCGTCGAGGACCGGCTGGCGCCGGCGCCCGCCGTGGCGCTCGGCTGGCGGGTGCCCGACCCGGTCGGAGACCTCGACACCTACCTCGGCACCGTGCTGCTCGCCGAGCTGCTCAGCGAGGGCGACGCCTCCCGCCTCGAGCGCCGGCTGGTGCACGACGACCGGCTGGCGGTGGCGCAGAGCAGCTACGTGGGCCTGTTCGGCGACCCGTTCGACGTCCGCGACGCCACGCTGCTCACCACCCAGGTGCACCACCCGGCGGCGGTCCCGGTCGACGACGTGCTCGCCGCCGTCCACGACGAGATCGGCCGGGTGGCCGGCGAGGGCGTGACGGCCGAGGAGCTGGCCCGGGTGCAGGCCCGCGCCGGCGCCCAGCTGCTGCGCCAGGCCGACTCCGTCCTCGGCCGCACGCTGGCGTTCGGCGCCGCCGAGCTCGTCCACGGCCGCGCCGAGCTCGCCGGGGAGCTGGCCGCCCGGCTCGCCGCGGTCACCCCCGACCAGGTGCAGGCCGCGGCGCGCGGACTCGATCCCGGCACCGCCGCCGTGCTGGAGCTGCGGGCCACCGGAGGTGCCCGGTGAGCGCGCCGGTCCTCGACCTGGACCTGATCCCCCCGCTGGGCGAGCCGCGTCCGCAGCCGGTCCCCGAGGTGGCGACGACGACGCTGCCGAGCGGGCTGGACGTCGTCGTCGTGCCGCGGCCCGGCGTCCCGCTGGTGGAGCTGCGGCTGCGGGTGCCCTTCGCCGCGGGCACCCCCCGCGGCGCCGCGCAGCACACCGCCCGCGCGTCGGTGCTCTCCGGCGCGGTCCTGCTCGGCACCGCCCAGCACGACGCCACCGGCATCGCCCAGGCACTGCAGGGCCACGGCGCCGAGCTGACCGTGGCCGCCGACCCCGACCGGCTGCTGTTCTCCACCACCCTGCTGGCCGAGGGCCTGGCCCCCGTGCTCGGTGTCCTGGCCGAGGTGCTCACCGCCGCCGCCTACCCGGCCGACCGGGTGGAGGCCGAGCGCGACCGGGTGGCCGAGCGCATCGCCATCGCCCGCTCCCAGCCCGGGGTCATCGCCCGGTCGGCGCTGGCCGCCCGCCGCTACGGCGCCCACCCCTACGCCGCCCAGCTGCCGGCACCGGAGCTGGTCGGCAAGGTCGGCGCCGCCGCGCTGCGCCGGCTGCACCGCGAGCGGGTGCTGCCGGCCGGCAGCACCCTGGTGCTCGTCGGCGACCTCGACGCCGCCGCGGCCACCGACGCCGTCGCCGCGGCGCTGGGGGAGTGGACCGGCGAGGGCACCGCCGTCGGTGCGCCACCGGCGCCCACGCTCGCGCCCGGGCACCTGGAGGTCGTCGACCGGCCGGGCGCGGTCCAGTCCAACATCCGCCTCGGCGGGCCGGCGCCGGGGCGCACCGACCCCGACCTGCCCGCCGTCCGGCTGGCCGGCATGGTCTTCGGCGGCTACTTCTCCTCACGGCTGGTGGAGAACATCCGGGAGCGGCGCGGCTACTCCTACAGCCCGCGCAGCGCCGTCGACCACCTGGCCGCGGCGTCGTCGTTCCTCGTCGAGGCCGACGTCGCCACCGAGGTGACCGGCCCGGCCTTCCTGGAGACCTGGGCCGAGCTGGGCCGCATGGCCCTCGCCCCGGTCACCGAGGCCGAGCTCGACGCCGCGCGCCGCTACGTCCTGGGCTCCATGGCGCTGTCCACGGCCACGCACGCCGGGCTGGCCAGCACGCTCTCGGCGCTGGCGGGGTCGGGGCTGTCGGCGGAGTGGCTGGCCGAGCACCAGCGCGCGCTCGCCGAGGTCACCGTGGACCAGGTGCAGGAGGCCGCCCGCCGGTACCTGGCGCCGGCCGCGCTGACCGGCGTCGTGGTCGGGGACGCCGAGCGGGTCACCGACGCGCTGCGCGCCCTCGGCCCGGTCGACGTCACCGCGAGCGCGGCGGCGGACCCGGCGTGAGCGTCCCGCCGGGCGGGAGCACGCCGGCCGACAACCCGCCGCCCGACGTCGTCCCGCGGGGGTCCTGGCCGGCCGGCACCCCGCGGACGACGGGCACCGTGCCGGTGCTGTCCCGTTCGGCGCACGACCGCGACCACCTCGGCCGCTCGCTGCCCGACCCCACCCGCGGCCGGCCGGTGCGGGTGCTCACCGTCGACGAGCGGCGCACCGTGCCGGTGGCCGAGGGTGCCGGCGGCCCGGCCCTGGTGTGGGACGAGCAGCCGGAGCTGCCGGTGGGCGCCGTCTACCTGGGCGAGGCCGACGGCACGCCGTACGCCGCGGTCCGCGGCGAGCGCGCGCTGACGGTCAACGGCCGCCCGGTCGACGTCTGGACCGGGCTGCGTGAGCTCGGCGCCGTCCTGGGCGACCTCGACGCCGGGCTGCTCGCCGAGGCCATCGGCATCCTCGAGTGGCACGAGCGGGCGCGGTTCAGCCCGCTGTCGGGGGCGCCGACGACCATCGAGCGGGCCGGCTGGGTGCAGCGCGACCCGGTCACCGGCACCGAGCTGTTCCCGCGCACCGACCCGGCGGTGATCATGCTGGTGCACGACGGCGGGGACCGCTGCGTGCTCGGCCGGCAGGCGGTCTGGCCGCCCGGGCGGTACTCGGTCCTCGCCGGGTTCGTCGAGCCGGGGGAGTCCGCCGAGGGCGCGGTGGCCCGCGAGGTGGCCGAGGAGGTCGGCCTCGCCGTCACCGACGTCCGCTACGTGAGCAGCCAGCCCTGGCCGTTCCCGCAGTCGCTGATGCTCGGGTTCGTCGCCCGCGCCGTGGGCGACGACACGCTGCGGCTGGACCCCACCGAGATCGAGGAGGCCCGCTGGTTCACCCGCGACGAGCTGCGCGCGGGCCGCGGTCCCGAGGCGCTGCCGCCGCCGGTCTCCATCGCCCGCCACCTCATCGACCGCTGGGTCGACGGGGAGCTCTGAGACGACGTCAGGCCCAGCGGCCCTGCAGCACGAGGGCGGGGTGCTCCGGCCGGTCGGCGAGCACGACGGCGTCGGCCAGCGCGGCCGGGTCGACCTCGTCGTCGTAGCGGTCGAACGCCGGCAGCTCCCAGGCCCGGTCCTCCGGCCAGCGCCGGCGCCGGGCGGCCGGGGCCACCCGCAGGTGGACGACGACGTCGAGGGCGAGCCCGGCGCCCTGCAGCAGCGCACCGGGCACCAGCAGCACCCCGCGCGGCGGCATCGCCTCGTAGCCGGCCCGGGCGGCGCGGTCGCGTGCGACGTCCCACAGTACCGGCAGGTACTCACCCGGACCGCCGGGACCGACCCGGTCGAGGACCTCGCGGGCGAGCGCGCCGGTGTCCACCCAGTCGGTGTAGCGCGCGTCGGGGTCGGTGCGGCCGTGCTCGAAGCGCAGCGACGCCGGCCGCAGGAACCCGGCGGCGGGGACGACGACCGCCGGGCGGCCCAGCGCCGGCAGCCGCGCGGCGACGTCACGCGCCAGCGTCTCCGGGTCGGCGACGTCGGGACCGTCGACGCCGACCCGCAGCGCGGACGCACCGGGGAGGGGCTCGGCGTCGGCGAGGAGGGCGGCCAGCCGGTCGGCCAGCGCGCGCGGGGTCAGTGGTTCCGGCGACCTCAGGGGCGGCCGTCCGCCGGGACCGAGGCGCCGGGGCGCACCGAGCCGCGCTCGACCCGCCGGGGCCCGGTCCGGCGGGGGACCGCGGCCAGCGCCGGGACGGCGTCGGCCGCCGGCTGCGGGGTGGGCTCGGTGAGCCGGTCGAGGGTGGCCATGACCTCGCGGGCGAGCTCGTGCACCGGCCGCCCGAGGGAGCGGGCCTGACCGCGCAGCACCTCGAAGGCCGACCGCGGCGCGGTGGCGTGCCGCTCGGCGAGCACGCCGATCGCCCGCTCGGTGACGACGCGGGCGGCAAGGGCGTGCTCGAGCTGGGCCACCGTCCGCTCCAGCGCGGCGATCCGGGCGTCGCGCGGGTCCTCGGCGTCGCCGTCGGCGGTCGTGCCGCGGGCGGCGCGGCGGGCGGCGCGGTCGGGCTCGGCCGGGCAGCCGAGCTCCTCGGCCACCAGGTCGGCCAGCGACAGGCCCTCGAGCAGGTCGTCGACGTCCTGGGCGCACCCGGGTGCGAACACCCGCCAGCCGCGTCCGGTGCGGGCCACGACCACCGACGGCGAGTCGGCCGCCTGGCCGGGTGCGGGGGAGGGCACGGAGTCCGAGGTCACGACAGCGGCTCCCGCGAGGTGTGCGGCCCGGTGGCCGGTGGTCGGGTGGGGGTCACGGTCGTGACCCGCGCGGCCACGATGATGCACCGCCACCGGCCGCGTCCTCGGCAGCACCCGCCGGTCAGGCCTCCGGCGACCGGTCCAGCTGCGACCTGACCTGGTCGATGCTGGGGTTGGTCAGCGCGGTGCCGTCGGCGAAGACCAGCGTGGGCACGGTGCGGTTGCCGCCGTTGGCCTGCATGACCAGGTCGGCCGCGGCGGCGTCGCGCTCGATGTCGACCTCGGCGAACGGGATGCCCTCGCGCTGCATCAGCTTCTTGAGCCGCACGCAGTACCCGCACCAGGTGGTGGTGTACATCGTCACGGCGGCGGGTGAGGCAGTCACTCGGGGTCCTCCAGGGGGTCGTCGGCTCGGGGAGCAGCGCTCCCCCGGTCAGGAACGCGTGCCGGCGGGCGGACCTTCCCGCGCGCGCCGGGGGTGTCCCGGCCCGGTGTCGGTACCGGCTGGGACACTCGGTGCTGCCCGCCCGCCCCGTTCCCCGAGGAGACCCCCCACATGCCGCGGACCGCCGACCTGCCCGGGTCCCCGGCCACCTCCGCCGGCGCCGAGGCGGTGCTGGCCGGCCTCGACGACGAGCAGCGCGAGGCGGCCTCGGCCGTCAGCGGCCCGGTCTGCATCCTCGCCGGTGCCGGCACGGGCAAGACCCGCACGATCACCCACCGCATCGCCTACGGCGTGCACGCCGGCGCGTTCGTGCCCGAGCAGGTGCTGGCGGTGACCTTCACCGCCCGCGCGGCGGGGGAGCTGCGGTCCCGGCTGGCCGGCCTCGGCGTCGGCGGGGTGCAGGCCCGCACCTTCCACGCCGCCGCCATGCGCCAGCTGCGCTACTTCGCCCCGCGCGTGCTCGGCGGTCCCATGCCGCCGCTGGTGGAGAACAAGCTGCGCCTGGTCGCCTCGGCGGCCACCCGCGCCCGGCTGAGCACCGACCGCACCAGCCTGCGCGACCTCGCCAGCGAGATCGAGTGGGCCAAGACCACCCTGGCCACCCCCGAGGACTACGCCAAGCGCGCGCAGGCCGCCGGCCGCGAGCCGCCGTTCGACGCCGCGACCGTCGCCCGGGTCTACGCCTCCTACGAGTCGGCCAAGCAGCGCGACGGCGTGCTCGACTTCGAGGACCTGCTGCTCGTCACCGCCTACGCCCTCGAGGAGCACCCCGAGGTCGCCCGGCAGGTGCGCGGCCAGTACCGGCACTTCGTCGTCGACGAGTACCAGGACGTCAACCCGCTGCAGCAGCGGCTGCTCGACGCGTGGCTGGGCGGCCGGGCCGACGTGTGCGTCGTCGGCGACCCCAACCAGACGATCTACTCCTTCACCGGCGCCGACCCCGACTACCTCCTGGGCTTCGCCGACCGCTTCCCCGACGCCGCGGTGGTCAAGCTCGAGCGCGACTACCGCTCGACGCCGCAGGTGGTGGGGCTGGCGAACAAGCTGATCGGGCAGGCGCCGGAGCGCAAGAGCGTCTTCCGGCTCAAGCTCCTCGGCCAGCGGGCCGAGGGCCCCGAGCCGCGCTTCCTGGAGCACCCCGACGAGCCCACCGAGGCCGCCGCCGTCGCCCGGGCCTGCCGGGCGATGATCGAGGCCGGGACGCCGGCGTCGGAGATCGCCGTGCTGTTCCGCATCAACGCGCAGTCGCAGGTCTACGAGTCCGCGCTGGCCGACGCCGGGGTGCCCTACGTGCTCAAGGGCGGGGAGCGGTTCTTCGAGCGGCCCGAGGTGCGCGAGGCCGTCGTCCTGCTGCGCGGCGCCGCGGCGGGCGGCAGTGAGCCGGGCGCCCTGGTGACCACCGTCCGCGACGTGCTGGCCTCCACCGGCTGGGTCGAGCACCGCCCGCCGCCGGGGGGAGCCGCGCGCGACCGCTGGCAGTCGCTGGCCGCCCTGGTCGACCTCGCCGTCGACCTCGTGGCCGAGGACCCGACCACCGACCTGCCGCGCTTCGTCGCCCACCTCGCCGAGCGGGCCGACGCCCAGCACGCGCCGACCGTCCAGGGCGTCACCCTGGCCTCGATGCACGCGGCGAAGGGCCTGGAGTGGGACGCGGTGTTCGTCGTCGGCCTGGTCGACGGCGTGCTGCCGATCGCGCAGTCGCTGTCGCGGCCCGACGCCGTCGAGGAGGAGCGGCGGCTGCTCTACGTCGCCGTCACCCGTGCCCGGGAGCAGCTGACGCTGTCGTGGTCGCTGGTCCGCAACCCCGGCGCCAAGCGGCCCCGCCCGCGCAGCCGCTTCCTCGACGGACTCGTCCCGGGGTCCACGCCCACCGCCCCGGCGCCGCCGCGGAAGGCGAAGAGGGCGAAGGTCGTCCTCGACGGCGAGGCCGGCGAGCTCTTCGAGCGGCTGCGCGCCTGGCGCAGCACCACCGCCCAGGCCGCCTCGGTGCCCGCCTACGTCGTCTTCACCGACGCCACGCTGCAGGCCATCGCGGAGGCCCGGCCGTCGAGCCTGCGCGAGCTCTCCGGGCTGCCCGGCGTCGGCGCCCGCAAGCTCGACCTCTACGGCGAGGACGTGCTGGCCACCGTCAGCGGCTGAGCGGTCACGGACCGTCCCGACGGGTCGGCCCGGGGGGAACACGCCCACCCGTCGGGCGACCCGCCCGTTAAATGCGTTGCGCCGCCCGCGCGACCTTCCCTACTGTCCTGACTGCGCCCGAGGGACCACCACGGGCGCGCCAGACCGAGCCCGGTGCGACAGCCGGGTTCCGACCCCGGGAGGAGAGGTTCCGATGATCGACACGCGCTTCGCTCTCGCCCCCGCCGGGGTCTCCGCCTGGGGCGCCCTCGACGTGCGTCCGGCCGGTACCGGCGCGGTTCCGACCGCTCGCCACCGGTACGCGGTCGTCCGTGTCCTGAAGCCGTCCGACCTGGCCGGCGGCGTCTGCACGGCGCCCGGCGCCCCGCTCCAGGGGACCGGTGTGCCCACCGTCGGCGGCACCGCCGCGCCGTTCGGCACCGACGTGATCGGCACCGAGGTCTTCGACACCGACATCTCCACGCAGCGCACCACCCTCGGGATCCACTCCCCGGGGAGACCGCAGAGCTAGCCGCTCGACCGGTCCTCCTCGAGGCCGCGGAACCCGAACCCGGGATCCGCGGCCTTCGTCTTTCTCCGCGGCACCCGGCCCCGACCACCCGGTCGGCGGGCCCCGCCGGCCGCGCAGACGACGAGTACGAGGAGGAGCGGCAGTGCTACAGACGATCGACCGCCCGACGTCCCACCGCCGAACCGGGCTCCCCCGGACCGGTGGCGCCACCCCGCGGACGCCGCACACGCCCCTGGCCCCGGCACCGGTGCGGCGACCGCTGCCGTGCCGCGGGACCGACGACCCGGACCTGTGGTTCGCCGAGAGCCCCGCGGCCCTCGAGCAGGCCAAGGTCCTGTGCGGCGACTGCCCGGTCCGCGACGCCTGCCTGGCCGGTGCGCTCGACCGCGGCGAGCCCTGGGGCGTCTGGGGCGGCGAGATCTTCGAGCGAGGTGTCGTCATCCCGCGCAAGCGACCGCGGGGTCGTCCCCGCAAGGTCGTCGCGGCGTGATGGAGGGCCCCGTCCTCCTCACCCCTCGCACGCTCGGGGTGAGCCTCGGGACGGGGCCGCGAGAAACCGGAAGAAGTTCCACCAGAGACCGTGAGGAACCGAGATGACCAGCTACGAGTACGACCTCGCCGTCACGCGGCTGACCGAGCTGCGTGCCGAGGCCGACGCCGCCGGCCGCCTGCGCCGGCTGCAGGCGGCCCGCCGCTGGGCCCGCCGCGCGGAGTACGCCAACCGGCGGGCCGCGCGGGCCAGCGCCGCGGTCCGCTGAACCCCCGACCCGTCCCGCCCGGGACGGGCCACCGCAGGGCACGGGTCCGTGCCCTCCCCGGTCGAGGCCGGGTCCCCGACGCTCCCGGTGCGTCGGGGACCCGGCCTCCTGTCCGTGCGGCTCAGCCGACGAAGCCGGGCAGCCACTCCTCGAGCACGCTGCGGTAGTCGGCGGCGGCGTCGAGCTGGCACAGCACGCCGATCGACCCGACGGTCACGCGGTGGATGAGCAGGTAGGCCGGCGGGAGGTTGAGCTGGCGCCCCAGCCGGCTGGCCTCGCTGCGGGGGTCGGCCAGGCGGGCGGCCTGCTCCTGCATCCACCGGCGGGTGAAGCGGAAGTTGTGGCTGACGATCGGCTCGAGCATCGGCCGCAGGTAGTCGAGCACCCCCGCCGCGTCGACCGCCACGCCCGGCCGGACGAAGCCCTCGGTGCGCAGGTCGGCGAGCACGTCCTCGGCCCGGCCCTCCAGCGCCCACCGCACCAGCCGGCCGATCGGCTCGGGCAGCCCGTCGGGCAGCCGGGCGGTGGCGCCGAAGTCGATGACGCCGAGCCGGTCGCCCTCGACGAGCCGGAAGTTGCCCGGGTGCGGGTCGGCGTGCAGCAGGCGGGCCCGGGAGGGCGCGGAGAAGTGCAGCACCGCCATCAGGTGGCCGGCCCGGTCCCGCTGCTCGGCGGTGCCCTCGGTGATCACCCGCGACAGCGGCAGGCCCTCGAGCCACTCGGACACGATCACCTTCGGCGCGCTGGCCACCACCCGCGGGACGACGATCTGCCCGTCACCGGCGTAGGCCGCCGCGAACTGCCGCTGCGCGTCGGCCTCCAGGCCGTAGTCGAGCTCCTCCATGACCCGCGCCCGCAGCTCGGCGATCAGCGGCTTGACGTCCAGCCCCGGGAACACCGCGGCGAACAGCCGGGCGAAGCGGGCCAGCTGGTTGAGGTCGGCCATGAGGGCGGTGCCCGCACCCGGGTACTGGATCTTGACGGCGACGTCGCGGCCGTCACGCCACGTGGCGCGGTGCACCTGGCCGATGCTGGCGGCGGCGGCCGGCTGGTCGTCGAACTCGCGGAAGCGGGTGCGCCAGGTCCCGCCGAGCTGCTGGGCGAGCACCGCGTGCACGGTGCGCACCGGCATCGGCGGTGCCTCCTCCTGCAGCTTCACCAGCGCCTCGCGGTAGGGGGCGGCCACCTCGTCGGGCACGGCCGCCTCGAACACCGACAGCGTCTGGCCGAGCTTCATCGCCCCGCCCTTGAGCTGACCGAGGACGGCGAACAGCTGCTCGGCGGTGCGCTGCTGCAGCTCCGCGCTCACCGCCTCGGACGACTGCCCCGACAGCCGCTTGCCGATGCCGAGCGTGGCGCGACCGGCGGCCCCCAGGGGGAGGGAGGCCAACCTCGCCGTGCGCGAGATCGAGCCCCGCGGGATCCCCCGTGCGTCGTCGCTCACCCACCCATTGTCCCCTGCGGGACCGACGGGCCGCTGACGGACGGCAGCCGCCCTCACCCGGGAGGGCGGGTGGCCGCGCCCGGTCCGGCGCAGCCGCAGCCCGGGTGCAGCGGCCAGGGGCGCAGCCGGGGCGCCAGGTCCGGCGGGCGCAGCTCCACCACCGCCGAGAGCGCGGCCGGGCTGCCGCTGCCGTCGAGGTAGGCCAGCGCCTGCTGCGCGGCGGCCAGCGCGGTGGCCCAGCAGGTGAGCGTCGACCCGCTCGGAGCGTCCGCGCCGCCGGTCAGCTGCGCGGCCAGCGCCGGCCACCGCGGGTCGGCGTCGCGGCGGTACAGGTCGGCGCAGCGCAGGCAGCTGGTGACGCCGGGGACCACCAGCGGCCCCACCACGCCGGTCTCGCCGCGGACCGTGGCGACGAGGTGGGCCACGCCGGTGTCCCGCAGGCCGGCGACGAGCGGGTCGGACGCCGACCACGGCCGGGACAGCACCACGAGATCGGGGGAGACGCCCTGCGGCAGGGGACGCAGGTCGGTGAGCGGGCTGGCGCGGCGGACGGCGTCGGCGGCGGCCGGTCCGCCCGGGCGCCCCTCGTCCTCGGCCGTCAGTCCGCCCACGACCGCGTCGGCCGCGCCGACGACGCCGTCGTCGTCCACGGCGACCCGGCCGACGCCGCTGGCCGCGAGCAGTGCCGCGAGCGGCACGCCCACCCGGGTGGCGCCGTGCACCACGACCGACGCCGCCCGCCGGGCGCGCCAGCGGGAGGCGCCCCGCCCGTCGCGTGCGGCCGGCAGCTCGGCGGCGGTGCGGGCCGTGGCGGCGGGGCCGGCGTCGGAGGCGAGCAGCTCGGCGGCGTCGAGGTCGAGGAGGGCCCCGGCGCCACGCAGCCCGTCGAGGAGGGCGCCGACCGGGACCGGGTCCAGGCCCGCGGCGGCGGCGTCGGCGAGGACGGCCCGCTGGGAGCGGCGACCGTCGAGCCCGCGCAGCAGCGTGGCCACGGCGGTCACGTCGGCCCCGGCGAGCACCGCGCCGTCGCCGTCGACACCGCCGACCTGCAGGGTGTCGGGCCCGCGGCGGAGCAGTGGCGTGCCGGGCGGCAGGAGCGGGTGGGCGGGATCGGGCACCGGCGCAGGGTGCCAGCCGGCGGCACGCGTCCGCTCCGGTTGTCCACAGCCCCGTCGAACGGCGACGGCGGCGCCCGCCGAGCGGACGCCGCCGTCGAGGCGGTGCGAGCGCCCTACGCCTTGCCGAGGATCCGGTTCATCTTGGTGCCGCAGACCGGGCAGGTGCCCTGGGCCATGCGGCGGCCGGACTCGCTGACCTTGACCTCGCCGTCGAAGTCCCGCTTCTCCTTGCACTTCACGCAGTAGCCGTTGTAGCTGTCCGCCACCGTGTCTCTCCCTCCGGCTGCTCGACCCCCGCTCCGGGCGCCGTCGCGGGGAACGCTACCCGGACCGCACGGTCCGCCCGCCGCGGCGGCCCGACCCCACCGGGGAGTCCACCCACAGCCTGTGGACAGGGCTGTGGGCAGTGTGGGGACCCGGCGGCGTGTCCCTGTGCGCAAGCGGGGGACGGCCTTCGGGGCCGAGCACCCGCCCGGTCCCGTCGCCGCGCCGTCACCTGCGGTGATGCCGCCGCGCGGCTGTGGACGGACGCCCTGCCGCAGGTGGCGACGGGCTGTCCACCGTCCGTGCGACTCGTACCCGAGTGGGTGGCGCCCCTGGGCGCGTCGACCCCGGCCGCTGGCTACGGTCCTGCTGTGCCCGGAACGACCCCCGACCCCTCGCCCGGCCCCGCGTCCGCGCCCGGGCCGGTCGAGGTCCGCCGCAGCGCCCGCCGACGCCGGACGGTGACCGCCTACCGCGAGTCCGGGCGCACGGTCGTGCTCATCCCGGCGGCGTTCACGCCGGCCGAGGAGCGGCGCTGGGTGGCGCAGATGGTGGCCAAGCTGCAGACCCGCGAGGAACGCCGGCGCCGGTCGATGGGCGGGGACGACGAGCTGATGGCCCGCGCCCGCACGCTGTCGCAGGCACACCTCGACGGCGCCGCGCGGCCGACCAGCGTCCGGTGGGTGGACAACCAGCAGCGCCGCTGGGGCTCGTGCACCCCGGCCGACGGCAGCATCCGACTGTCGAGCCGGCTGCGGTCCATGCCGACCTACGTCGTCGACTACGTGCTGGTCCACGAGCTGGCACACTTGCTCGAGGCCGGCCACGACGCCCGGTTCTGGGCACTGGTGGCCCGCTACCCCCGGGCCGAGCGCGCCCGCGGCTTCCTCGAGGGCATCGAGACCGCGCGGGCCGACGACGCCGAGCCCGCCGATCCGGACGAGGGCGACCTGGTCGACTAGGCCGGCGGTCGCGGCCCGAGTGGGCAGTCGTGGTCGGCGACCCGCGCCGACACGCCGTGCCGGGCAGCGACGACTGCCCACTCGGCGGGCGGGTGCCGTCAGCGGGTGGGGGTCTCCCCGTCGCCGTCGGTGCTGTCGGGGTGGGTGTCCCCGCCGCCGGTGTCCCCGCCGCCCGGCTCGTCGGCCTCGGCCGTGAGCCGCCGCAGCTCGTCGTCGGCACCCTGGCGGGCGACGAAGTCCAGCGGCTCGTCGAGGTCGTCGGAGGTGGGCAGCAGGTCGGGGTGCGACCACAGCCGGTCGCGCTCGGCGGCGCCGTACCGCTGCTCCATCGCGCCCCACACGGTGGCCGCGTCCCGCAGCCGGCGCGGCCGCAGCTGCAGGCCGACCAGGGTGGCGAAGGTCTGCTCGGCCGGGCCCCCGGAGGCGCGACGGCGGCGCATCGTCTCGGCCAGCGCCCCGTGCCCGGGCAGCCGCTCACCGGCCGCGGCCGCGACGACGGCGTCGACCCAGCCCTCGACCAGCGCCAGCAGCGTCTCCAGCCGGCGCAGCGCCATCTGCTGCTCGGGCGTCTCCTCCGGCTCGAGCAGCCCGCTGCCGAGGAGCTCCTGGATGGCCTCGGGGTTCGACGGGTCAAACCCGCCGCCCATCGACCCCATGGCGTCGTTGAGGCCCCGCTCGATGGCCTCGCGGTCGATGGTGATGCCGCGGGCGTAGGCGTGGACGGCGTCGTGCAGCTGCTGGCGCAGCCACGGCACGTGCGCGAACAACCGCAGCGACGCCGCCTCGCGCAGCGCGAGGAACAGCCGCACCTCGTCGGCGGGCCGGTCGAGCCCCTCGGCGAACGCGGCGACGTTCTGCGGCACGAGCACGCCGGAGCCGGCCGGGGCCAGCGGCAGCCCCACCTCGGTGCCGGTGAGGACCTCGCCGGCCAGCCGGCCCATCGCCTGGCCGACCTGGGCGCCGAACATCAGCCCCCCCATCCGGCCCATGATCCCGGCCAGCGGCCCGGCCATCGCCATGGCCTCCTGCGGCAGCGCGCTGGTCATCGCGGCGACGACCTTCTCCGCCAGCGGGTCGATGAGCGCCGTCCACGCCGGGAGCGTCTGCTCCACCCACTCCACCCGCGACCAGGCGACGGCGCGGTCGACACCGGAGGGCAGGTCGGTCACCTGGTCCAGCCACAGGTCGGCCAGCCGCAGCGCCTCGGTGACCGCCGCCTTCTCGGCCTCCGACGTCGGCTGGGTGCCGGTGGCCAGGGTGCTGATCGCGCCCTGCCGGGCCAGGTCCCAGTTCACCGGGCCGCCCGACCAGGTCATCAGCTTCTGCAGCTCGGCGAACAGCGGCATCTTGCCCAGCAGCTCCTCGGGCGTGCCGGCGCCCGCGCCACCGGCGCCGAAGAGGGCGCCGAAGCCGAAGGGGTCGTTCGAGCCGGGCTGGTCGCGTCGCTCGGGGTCGCGGTCGGGCAGCCCGAAGCCGAACGGCAGGTCGCTCATGGGCTCCACGGTAGACGCGTGATCACCCGGTCGCGGGCGGATCGGCACCCCGGCCGTCCGCTCTCGGCGGACGCTGCCAGCGCCACCACATACCCTGGCCGGTCGTGACCCGTCGGATCGCCGTCCTCGCCGTCGGTGTGGTGCTGCTGCTGGTCGCCGGTGTCCTCGGCGCGGCGCTGCCGGTGCCCTACGTGGCCCAGGTGCCCGGCCCCACCTTCAACACCCTCGGCGACATCGACGGCGACCCGGTCATCAGCGTCCGCGGCCGGGAGCGCAACGACGTCAGCGGCAACCTGAACCTGACCACGGTCGGTGTCGGACGGGCGGGCCTGAGCCTGGTCGAGGCCGTCCGCGGCTGGTTCGACGACGAGGTCAGCATCGTCCCGGAGGAGTCGGTGTACCCGCCGGACAAGACCGAGGACGAGATCGAGCAGGCCAACCGGCAGGCGTTCCTCACCTCGGAGGAGTCGGCCGAGGCCGCGGCGCTGGGGGAGCTGGGCTACCCGGTCAAGGTCGTCGTCCGCGGGGTGAGCGGCGAGGACTCGCCCTCGGAGGGGCTGCTGGAGGAGGGCGACGCCCTCGAGTCGGTGGCCGGACAGCCGACACCGGACTCCGCGACCCTCATGTCCGTCCTCACCGGGATCCCGGCCGGCACCGAGGTGGAGGTCGCCTACACCCGCCTCGGGCAGCCGGGCACCGCCACCGTGACGACGGCGGGCGCGCCGGACCGGGAGGGCTCGGTGCTCGGCATCGCGGTGCGCGAGCAGCCCTCGGCGCCCTTCGACGTGGACATCGACGTCGCCGACGTCGGCGGCCCCTCGGCCGGCCTGATGCTGACCCTGGGGATCCTCGACCTGGTGGGCGACACCGACCTCACCGAGGGCGCGGTCGTCGCCGGCAGCGGCACGATCCAGGCCGACGGCACGGTCGGCCCGATCGGCGGCATCCAGCTGAAGATGGTCGCCGCCGAGGACATCGGCGCCGAGCTGTTCCTCGTGCCGGCCGACAACTGCGCCGACGCGCTGGGCTCGCCGGCCACCGGGCTGACCCTGGCCCGTGTCAGCGACCTCGACGACGCCCTCACCGCCCTCGAGGACCTCCGCGCCGGCCGCACGCCCGCGGGGTGCTGAGCCTCCCGGCCGACGGCCCCGACACGGACACCCGTCCGTGGGGGAAGCTGTCGGGCAGCACGGGCCCCGCGGGAACCCGGTGCCGCGCCGGTCGTTGGTCGGGGCGGCACCTGCCTCACGACGGGCCCGTGCCGGCGTCGGCGACGACGTCCGTCCGACCGCACGCGGTCGCCCCACCGCGGCGTGGCACCTCCCGGGTGCGGCGCCGCACCTGCAACTGAAGGAGACCGCTCGTGGCCATGCGGCCCCCCGTGTCCGTGCCGACGTTGTCGCGGCGGGCGAAGGTCGTCATCGGGTCCATCGCCGTGCTGCTGGTGCTGTTCACGGCCATCGGCACCCTGACGAACGTCTACGTCGACTACCTCTGGTTCGACGAGACCGGGTTCACCGAGGTGTTCTGGACCGAGCTGCAGACCCGCGCGCTGCTGTTCGCCGTGGCCGGCGTGGCCACCGGCGGGCTCACCGCGCTGGCGGTGTACCTCGCCTACCGGTTCCGTCCCGCCTTCCGGCCGATGTCGCTGGAGCAGCAGAACCTGGAGCGCTACCGGCAGTCGCTGGAGCCGCGCCGCACCCTGGTGCTCACCGCCGTCGCCGTCGTGGTCGGCCTGTTCGCCGGCTTCACCGCGCAGGGCAGCTGGGAGACCTGGCTGACCTTCCGCAACGCGGTGCCCTTCGGGCGGGTGGACCCGCAGTTCGGCCTGGACCTGTCGTTCTTCGTCTTCGAGTACCCCTTCTACCGGCTGCTGCTGGGCTTCGCGTTCGCGATCGTCATCCTGGCGCTGATCGGCTCGCTGCTCACCCACTACGTCTTCGGCGGCCTGCGGCTGCAGACGCCGGGGCAGAAGCTCACCGGCGCGGCGATGGTGCAGCTGTCGGTGCTGCTGGGCCTGTTCGTGGCGCTCAAGGCGGTGGCCTACTGGTTCGACCGCTACGACCTCGTCTACTCCGACCGCGGTGAGCTCTTCAGCGGCGCGAGCTACACCGACGTCAACGCGCTGCTGCCGGCCAAGACGATCCTCGTGTTCGCCGCGGCGTTCTGCGCCGTCGCGTTCTTCGCCAACGTCGTCGTCCGCAACTTCCGGCTGCCGGCTGCCGCGCTGGTGCTGCTGCTGCTGTCGAGCCTGGTGATCGGCGTGGCCTACCCGGCGATCGTCCAGCAGTTCGTGGTGCGGCCCAGCGCCAACGAGCGCGAGGCCGACTACATCGAGCGGGCCATCGCCTCCACCCGCGACGCCTACGGGCTCACCGAGGTCGACTACGTCGACTTCGCCGAGGAGAACACCGGCGACGAGGTCGACACCGACGCCGCCCTGGCCGAGCTGCGCGCCGACGACGCCACCATCCCCAACGCCCGGCTGCTCGACCCCAACGTGCTGGCCGGCACGTTCACCGCGCGCCAGCAGATCCGCAACGTGTACGGCTTCCCCGAGAAGCTCGACATCGACCGGTACACCATCGACGGGGAGACCCGCGACTACGTCGTCGCCGTCCGCGAGCTCGACAGCAACAGCCTCTCGGAGAACCAGGACACCTGGATCAACCGGCACACGGTCTACACGCACGGCAACGGCTTCGTGGCCGCGCCGGCCAACCAGGTCGTCACCGGCCAGGAGGGCGGCGAGCCGAACTTCACCAGCCGTGACCTGCCGACCGTCGGCGACATCGACGTCGACCAGGCGCGCATCTACTACGGCGAGCTGATCGAGGACTACTCGGTGGTCGGCGCGCCGGAGGACGCGACCCCGCGCGAGTTCGACCGGCCCGAGGACGGCTCCGACGGCGAGGTCAACAACACCTACGACGGCGAGGGCGGCGTCGCGATCGGCAGCTTCTTCCGGCAGCTGACCTTCGCGATCTACTACCGCGAGCGCAACTTCCTGCTCTCCGGTGCGGTCAACGACGCCTCGAAGGTGCTCTACGTCCGTGACCCGCGCGAGCGGGTGGAGAAGGCCGCGCCGTTCCTCGAGGTCGACGGCGACCCGTACCCGGCGGTGATCGACGGCCGGGTCGTGTGGATCCTCGACGGCTACACGACGTCGGACGCCTACCCCTACTCCGAGCGGATGGAGCTGGGCGAGGCCGCGACCGACGCGCTCACCGGCACCGGCACGGCCGCGCTGCCCAACGAGCAGTTCAACTACATCCGCAACTCGGTCAAGGCCACCGTCGACGCCTACGACGGCACCGTGCGGCTCTACGAGTGGGACGAGCAGGACCCGGTCCTCAAGGCCTACACGGCGGCGTTCCCGGGTGTCATCGAGCCGCGGGACTCGATGAGCCAGGAGCTCGTCGAGCACGTCCGGTACCCCGAGGACCTGTTCAAGCTGCAGCGGGACATCCTCACCCGGTACCACGTGAGCAACCCGAGCGACTTCTACAGCCAGAACGACCGGTGGGCGGTGCCGGCCGACCCGACGCAGTCGCAGGAGGCGACGGCGGCCGACGAGGCACAGCCGCCGTACTACATCCTCGCTGCGCGGCCCGACGAGCCGGACGCGACGTTCCAGCTGACCAGCGCGCTGAACGCGTTCCGCCGGCAGAACCTCTCGGCGTTCATCTCCGCCTCCAGTGACCCGGACACCTACGGGCAGATCCAGGTGCTGCGGCTGCCGGGCAACACCCCGTTCCGCGGGCCGCAGCAGGTGCAGCAGTCGTTCAACACCAACGACGAGGTCGCGCGTGACCTGACGCTGTTCAACAGCGAGGACTCGCAGGCGGTGTTCGGCAACCTGCTCACCCTGCCCATCGGCGCGAACGGCCTGCTCTACGTGCAGCCGCTCTACGTCGAGGGCACCGGGGAGAACTCCTTCCCGCTGCTGCGCAAGGTGCTGGTCAACTACGGCGGGCGGGTCGGCTACGCCGACACCCTCTCCGACGCCCTGGACCAGGTCTTCGGCGCCGGTGCGGGTGACACCGCCACCGACTCCGACGACGCCGGGACCACCCCGGACACGCAGGAGCCGGCGACGCCGACCGAGCCCGCCGAGCCCACGACGCCGGCGGAGCCGACCACGCCGCCGGCCGACGGCGGCGCGACGACGCCGGAGCTCGACCAGGCGGTGCGCGACGTCGACGCGGCGCTGCAGCGTCTCGAGGACGCCCAGCGCAACGGCGACTTCGCCGCGCAGGGGCAGGCGCTGGCCGACCTGCAGGCGGCGGTGCAGGCGTACGAGGCCGCCCGGGCCGCGGCGGGCGGCGCGGCGGCGACGCCGACGGGCTGAGCGCAGGCGGGGGTGCACCGACCCGGTGCACCCCCGCCTGCGGGCCGCCGACCGGAGGGGGTATGGTGGTCTCACCGACGCGGGGTGGAGCAGCTCGGTAGCTCGCTGGGCTCATAACCCAGAGGTCGCAGGTTCGAATCCTGCCCCCGCTACCAACCGACAGGGGTCCTCACAGTGACTGTGAGGGCCCCTGCCGCGTGTGCGTGCCTTCCACCGTGGACCCGCCGGAGTGCCCGTCACGCGGTCCCGCCCCCGTCCGCCGGACGTGGGGCAGCATGCGTGGCCGTGACAGCACAGCCTCACGACGACGCCGGGCCGGCGCGGGTCTTCCTCGTCGACGACCACAGGGTGGTCCGCACCGGGCTGGCGGCCTACCTGGCGACCGAGCCGGGGATGACGGTGGTCGGGGAGGCCGACGACGGCAGGCGGGCGCTCGAGGCGCTGGCCGTCCTGGAGCGCGCCGGGGAGCTGCCCGACGTCGTGCTCATGGACCTGCAGATGCCGACGATGGACGGGGTGGCCGCCACCGCGGAGATCAAGCGGCGGTGGCCCGAGGTCGAGGTCGTGGCGGTGACCTCGTTCGTGGAGGAGGAGCGGGTCCGGGCGGCGCTGGAGGCGGGCGCCGCCGGTTACCTGCTCAAGGACGCCGACGCCGACGAGGTCGCCGCCGCCGTCCGGGCCGCCGTGGCCGGCGAGGTGCACCTCGACCCGGCCGCGGCACGTGCGCTCACCGCCGCGCTGCGGGCGCCTCGGCCAGCGGTGGACGCGCTCACCGCCCGGGAGCGGGAGGTGCTGGTCCTGCTCGCCACCGGGGGGACCAACCGGCAGATCGGCCGGCACCTCGGGGTGGCCGAGCGGACCGCGCGCACGCACGTCTCCAACATCCTCGCCAAGCTGGGGCTGGTCAGCCGCACGCAGGCGGCGATGTGGGCGGTCCGGGAGGGGCTGGTGCCCGTGGAGGGCCGGCCGTGACCGCCGCGCCCGGCCGGGACCTGCCGGCCTCGCTGCGCAGCACGTCGATGCCGGTCGAGGCGGTCGCCGAGCCGCTCCCGGTCAGCGCCGCGAGCCTCGACGCCCAGCTGCTGGACCTGGTCTTCGACCGTGCGCCGATGGGCGTGATGGTCTTCGGCGCCGACCTGCGGCTGCAGCGGATCAACAAGACCGAGGTCGGCTTCTTCGAGCACTACTTCAGGGTCCCGCCCGGCGCGATCGCCCCCGGCGCGCACGTGTACGACCTGCTCCCCGGCAGCGAGGACGTCGTCACGCCACTGTTCGAGCACGCCCTCGCCGGCCGGGTGGTGCGCCAGGCGGCGGTCCGGGTCGACGTCCCGGGCGGGGTGACGTACTGGGACGTCGTCTTCGCGCCGCTGTTCGCCGACGGCGAGGTCGTCGGCGTCGTCGACATCACCACCGACGCCACCGACCGGGTGCTGTCCCTGCAGCGGCTGGAGGACCGGATCACCGCGTTCACCGCGATCGCGGCCGGGATGACCGTCGACCAGCCGCTGGACGTCACGCTGCGCGAGGTGGTGGCGCGGGTGCTGGCGACCACCCCGGCGGTGGGGTGCTCGATCGTGTCGTGGGCCGACGACCGTGCCCCGGCGCCGGTGGCGCACGTGGGGGAGGGGGCGGCGCCGGGCCTCGGCGACGCTCTCGCCCGCACGCTGACCGCCGGCTGGGAGCGGCTCGTGGGGACGCCGGAGGAACCAGCCGTCACCCGGATCGAGCGGCGTCGCGGCTTTCGCGCGCGGGCCCTCGCCGACCCGCTGTTCGAGCCGGTGTGGCCCTTCTGGCGGGAGGCGGCGTGGGACGACCTGCTCGTGGTCCCGCTGAGCTCGTCCGGGCGCACCTTCGGCGAGCTGCACGTGGCCCTGCCCAGCGCCGCGCACCTGGACGAGGACGACGAGGCCTACCTGGTGGCGCTGGCGGACCAGGCGGCGGTCGCCGCGCAGAACGCCGCGCTGTTCGGGTCGGCGGCGCAGTCGGCAACAGTGGTGGAGCGACAGCGGCTCGCCCGCGAGCTGCACGACTCGGTCAGCCAGGCGCTGTTCTCGATGACGCTGCACGCGCGCGCCGCCGAGCGGCACCTCGCCGCTGCCGGGATCGGCGCGGGCGAACCCGTCGCCGAGCAGGTGTCCCGGCTGCGCGAGCTGACCGCCGGGGCGCTGGCGGAGATGCGGGCGCTGATCTTCGAGCTGCGGCCGGGCGCGCTGGCCGAGGAGGGGCTGGCCGCGGCGCTCGGCAAGCAGGCGGCCGCGCTGGCCGCGCGGACCGGTGTCCCCGTCGACGTCGCGGTCCCCGCCGACCGCGTGCCGGTGCCGCCGGACGCCGAGGAGCACCTGTACCGGCTGGCGCTGGAGGCGCTGAACAACGCGCTGAGGCACGCCGGTGCGACCCGGCTCGCCGTGGAGCTGACGGTCTCCGGCGGGGAGCTGCGGCTGGCCGTCGCCGACGACGGGGTCGGCTTCGACCCGGCGCTCGCGCGACCCGGGCACCTGGGCCTGTCGACGATGCGGGAGAGGGCGGCAGCAGCCGGCGGCCGGCTGGTCGTCCGCTCGGCCCCCGGCCGCGGCACCCGGGTGGAGGTCACCGTCCCGCTCGGCTGAGCGGCCGCTCTACGTCATCCGGCCGAGGCCGGGACCGGCCGGAGATCGCGGCCCTGCCCGGCCGTGCGGCCGGCGACGGGGACGCCGGCCCCGGCCAGGCTCGTCGCATGACGGCGACCCAGTGGATCCTCAACGGCGCGCTGCTCGCCTGGGTGCTGCTGCGCAACCTCGGCGCCCGCGCCGTCGGCCCGGCCACCTACCTGGTCCCGCTGCTCGTGGTGAACGTGGCGGGTCTGGTCTTCCTGCGGGACGTGCCCACCGCCGGCAACGACCCGGCGCTGGAGGCGATCGGGATCGGCGCCGGCCTCCTGCTCGGCGTCCTCGCCACCGGCCTGACCCGGGTGGGCGCCGACGCGGGGCGCACCGTCATCCGGGCCGGCGCGGCCTTCGCGGCCCTGTGGATCGCGGTGATCGGTGGCCGCGTGCTGTTCGCCGAGTGGGCGACGCACGGCGGCGCTCGAGCGGTGGGGGAGTTCTCGGTGCACCACGGCATCACCGGCGCGGACGCCTGGACAGCCGCCTTCGTGCTCATGGCGCTGGCGATGGTGGTCGGCCGCACGGTGAGCACCGGCGTGCTCGTCGCCCTCCGCACGCACCGGGCCCGACCCGCGGCCGCCCGGTGACCTCCGGCCCGCTGCGGGTGCTGGTCCTCGACGCCGACCCCCGCGTGCGCGACGGCCTGCTCCGCCTGCTGGAGACCGACCCTGGGGTGACGGCCGTTCCGCCCGGCGCCCATGCCGACGTGGCGCTGGTCGACGTCGACCGGCCCGATCGATCCGCCGCCGTCGGCCGGGTGCGCCGGCTCGCCGGCCGGGTCCCGGTCGTCGCGCTGGGCCTCGACGGCGCCGTCCGGGCCGCCACTCTCGCCGCCGGCGCGCGGGCCTTCGTCGAGAAGGACGGCGCCACCGACGACCTGCTCACCGCCTTGTCCGCCGCCGTCCCCGGGAGGAGCCCCCGATGACCGCCACCGACCTCCGCCACCCGCCCGCGTCCGCCCCGTCGGTCCGGGGACGGCACCTCGCCGTCCTGCTGGTCGCGGCCTTCGCCGGTCCCTGGCTGGTGTGGGGCTCGGCGATCGCGCAGGCGCACGGACTCCTCGGCTGGCGCCTGCCGCAGGGCCTGGCGCTGTGGACCCTTCCGCCGTCGCTGGTCGCCGTGGTGTTCGCGGTCGGCGGTACGACCGCCCTGCGGGACCTGACCGGCCGCCTGGCGCGGGTCCGCGCGGGCGCGCGGTGGTACCTGCTGGCACTCGCCGTCCCCGGGCTGGTGGGGGCGGGGGCGGTCGGGCTGGTCACGCTCGCCGGCGGGCCGACCCAGGTGGGCCACACGCTGGGGGTGACCTCGGCCCTGCTCTACCTGGTCTACGGCACCGGGCTGTTCCTGCTCACCGAGGAGGCGGTCTGGCGGGGCGCGATCCTGCCGCGGCTGCAGGCCCGGCTCGCTCCGCTGCCCGCCGCCCTGTTCCTCGGCGTCGTCTGGGCGCTGTGGCACCTGCCGCTGCTGTCGGTACCCGGTGCCGGAGACGAGGGCCTGCCGTTCCTGCCGTTCGCCGTCTGCGTGGTGGGCACCAGCGTGCTCATCTCCGCGCTGGTCAACGCCTCCGGCGGCTCCGTCGTGGTCGCCGCGGTGTTCCACGCCGCCTTCGACGCCGCCTACAGCTACGCCGGGGTGGTCGGCACCGAGCACGCCGTCCTGTGGGCCGCCGCCGGCCTCACCACCGTCGTGGCCGCCGCCGTCGCCATCGGCAGCCGCGGCCGGCTCGCCCTGCCCGCAGCCGCATGACCCCGCGACACGACCCCTGCTCGTCACCGACCGCGGCCGCACCGGCGGCCGCCAATCCGAAGGAGCATCCCGTGCAGCAGATGCCTGACCCCGCCGATGTCCTCGACCGTCTCGAGTCGGCGCTGGGAACGACCGGTGCCGTGGTCGCCGGCATCGCTCCCACCCGGTGGAACGACCCGACACCGTGCCCGGAGTGGGACGTCCGCACGCTGACCAACCACCTCGTCGGTGGCCTGCGCATCTTCACCGCCCAGCTGACCGGCGCCGACGCCGGCGGGGCGCACGAGGACGACTGGCTCGACGGACACCCGTCCGCCGCCTACCGCGACGCCGCCGACGCCGTCCTGGCCGCCTGGCGAGCCCCGGGCGCGCTGGCGCGAACGCTGACGATCTCCCTCGGCCCGGTGCCGGCGCCGCTGGGCGCGGTCATCGAGCTGACCGAGGTCGTCGTCCACGGACTCGACCTCGCCGTCGCCACCGGGCGTCTCGACCAGATCGACCAGGCGCAGGCCGAGTGGCTGCTCGCGTTGATGGAGGGCATGGGGTTCGATGCGTTCCGGCTGCCCGGGGTGTTCGGACCTGCGGTGCCCGTACCCGTGACTGCTCCGGCGCACCTGCGGCTGCTGGGCTTCCTGGGCCGCGCCCTGCCGGCCGCAGAGCCGCTGCCGGCCTGAGCCGTCCGATCTCGGGGCCCTGTGGCTGCTGGTGCTCGTCAACGTGTGGCCGACGCCGACGCCAGTCAGCTCTGACTCGCGAGAGCTCTTGGTGCTGCCGGCCATCGATCGCCCCTCGCGGTGGCGTAGCGCTTCCAGACGTATCGCCACCGAACGATCGGGGGCCTGAGCCGCCACGGGGGCCCAGCGCTGTGGCGTCCGACACCGACGGGGAACACGTCGCTGACGACGACACCGCGCTGACCGGACGGTTCGTGCCCGCCGAGAACTGCCCCTCGTGTTGCCGTGCTTCCATCGGTCCTGCAAGCAGTGGGCACGTCTCACACGGCTGTCGTGCTGGCGGCGGAGTGGTCCATCCGCAACGGGGGGACCGGGGCGGGTTCGGCCAGGTAGCGGTGCACGAAGCCGACGGCCACCGAGCCTTCGCCCACAGCACCGGCGACACGCTTGGCCGAGCCGTGCCGGATGTCACCGGCGGCGAACACCCCGGGGCGGTTGGTCTCGAACGGGTAGGGCTCCCGTGTCAGCGGCCAATCGGTCGATGCCAGGTCCCGGTCGGTGAGGACGAAGCCGCGCTCATCGAGGGCGAGAACGGGGGCGAGCCAGTCGGTGCGGGGTTCGGCGCCGATCATGACGAACACCGCCGCGGACGGCACCTCCTCGGTAATGCGGCGCTCGGCGTCCCGGAGGGTGAGGCCCTCCAGGCGCGCGGTACCGCGGCCCCCGACCACCTGGGTGCGCAGCCGGACGGTGATGTTGGGTGTCGCCTCGATCTGGCGGATCAGGTAGTCCGACATCCCGGCGGTGAGCGACGTCCCGCGCACGAGCAGAGTGGCACGGGCGGCGTACCGGGCCAGGTGCAGGGCGGCCTGTCCGGCGGAGTTGGCCCCGCCGACGACGTGGACCTCCTCGCCGACCACGGCCGGAGCCGTCACCCCGGCCGCGCCGTAGAAGACGCCGGCGCCGACCAGCTGGTCCAGCTCCGGTATGCCGAGGCGGCGGTAGGTGACGCCGCCGGCGAGGATGACCGCCCGGGCGGCGACCTGTCGGCCGTCGTCCAGGGTGAGCACCTGCCTGGCTCCGTCGGTGGCGAGCCCGGTGACGGAGTGGGTGAAGGCGAACTCGGCACCGAGCAGGGTGGCCTGCTGCCAGGCACGGTGGGCCAGCTCTCCGCCGCTGATGCCGCGCGGGAAGCCGAGGTAGTTGCGGATCATGGAGCTGGTGCCGGCCTGTCCGCCGATCGACCGCTCCTCCAGCAGCAGGGTGCGAAGGCCCTCGGAGGCGCCGTAGACACCGGCGGCCAGACCGGCCGGTCCGGCGCCGAGAACGACCAGGTCGTAATCGTCGGCGGTGGGGTGGACCTGGACGCCGTGCGAGGTCGCGAGCTCGGTCAGCGAGGGCTGGTGCAGCACGGTGCCGTCGTGCCGGATGACAGCAGGCAGCCGCACCTCGTCGACGCCGTGGTCGCGCAGGAGCCGCCGGCCGTCGTCACTGTCGGGCAGGTGGAAGGTGAAGGGCACGCCGTTCACCGTCAGGCCGTCCCGCAGGTCGTGGCAGACGGGATCCCACTGCTCACCAACGACGCGGTAGACGACGTGGCTCGGGCGGTGCGCCCGCGACCACGCGCTGAGCGCTTCCTGCACCAGCGGGTAGAACCACTCCTCGGAGTTGACCCAGCCCTTGACCATCCACGCGTCGATCTGGCCGAGCGCGCTGGCCCGCTGCAGCGCGGGCAACTCGGTGAACGGGATGCGGGTGTGGTGGATGTCCATGTCGAACAGCAGGACGCGGGCGAGGCCGCGGTACCGCGCGGCGGCCTGCACCAGGAGGTCGACGCCGTCGCCGTCGGGCAGATGGAGGTCGGCGGCGATCAGCGCCACCTGCTCGCCGGCCGGGCCCAGTCGGTCGAGATCGGCGAGCGCGGCGGCGGCCGAGCCGGCGGTGCGGACCCGGTAGTCCGGGGCGAACCGGTGCTCCAGCGCGGCGGCCGTGATCGCCACGTCGGCTGGGTCGCCGCCGACCACGAGCAGCACCGGTGCCTGCTGCCCGGCCAGCGGGGCGTCGTCGGCGGAGGCGCTCATGCCGCGGGTCCGGTCCGTCCGGGTGACGCCGTGGCCGCGGCCGGCTCGCCGTGGTCGGCGGCGGGCTCGGTCCGGTCGGTGTCGAGGCGGCGCAGGGCGGGGTTGAGCAGCATGCCCAGGGTGACCACCAGGTAGACGACGCCGAGGGCGACGATGGTGGGCACCAGGCCGGCTCCCTCGATGGTGAACCCGACGATCGCGATGACGATCGGGGCCAGCGACGCCGACAGCGACTGCAGCGCACCGAACACGCGGCCGTAGACCTCCGCCGGCGTGGTGGTCTGCACCACGCTGAAGATCAGCGGCACGATCGGGCCGGCCACGACGGCGCCGAGCAGGGCCAGCACCAGCATGAGCGCGAACGGCGGCCTCAGCGCCAGACCGCCGTAGAGCAGCACCACACCGCCCGCACCGGCGACCAGGAACACCAGTCGCCGGGGCATGCGGTGCCCGATCGCGCCGAAGACCGCGGCACCGATCAGGGCGCCTCCGCCGATGGCGGAGGTCAGCGCGCCGAAGGCGGTGGGGCTGCCCCAGATGTCGAGCGCGTAGACGGGGAGCACCACCGTGACCAGCGCGCCGTCCAGGGCGTTGGCGACCGCGACGACGGTGACGATCGACAGCAGCAGGCTGTTCGAGAACACGAACTTCAGCCCGACGAGCAGGTCGGTCCGGTAGCTGCGGCCGGTCAGCGCCTGGGCGGCCGCGCCCTCCTCGTGGCTCCGGGGGTGCACGAACAGCGCGACCAGGACCGCGGACGCGGCGAAGGTCACCGCGTCGACGTAGAGCACGTTCTCGGGGCCGAACACGGCGATGAGCACGCCGCCGACGATCGGGCCGACCAGCAGCGTGGCCTTCGCGACGGCGCGGTCGACGCCGTTGGCCCGCTCGATGGTCGTGCCCGCGCGGCGTGCCAGTCCGGGCATCAGCGCGTACCGGGCGGCGTCACCGGGTCCCTGCATGCAGGTGATCACGAAGACCAGGACGAGGATCAGCCAGAACGGCAGCGCCCCGGCGGCGTAGAGCAGTGGGATCGCGGCGACCAGCAACGCGCTGGCCACGTCGGTGAGGACGCTGAACCGCTTGAACCCGACGCGGTCGATCAGCGGGCCGCTGAGCACTCCGGAGAGCACAGCGCCGAGGGTCATCGCGGTCGCTACGAGCCCGGTGCGGGCGGCGCTACCGGTGGTCTGCAGGATGAACCACGGAACCGCCAGATTGGTCATCGCGCTGCCCAGCGCGGAGATCCCGTTGGCGCCCCACAGGGCGAACATGCCGGTCCGGTCGGCTCGGATTGCTGGGTGCGTGACGACGTCTTCGTTGGCGGTCATCAGGTCCTCCGGCCTGCATGCGGCGCGGCAGCGGGCCCGTGGGCCTGGACCCGGTGTTCACCTGGTTCTCATGAACGGGGCGCCCATGATGCCGATCCCCAACCAGTCGCAACAGGCCCTCCGGAACAGCGTCGAGAAGTCCTAGTCCTACATCGGGACGAGTCCGGTGCCGCTCCGCTGCCCTGGAGCAGCGTCGACCGGCCAGAGGCAGCGGTCCTCGTCAACGGGGCATCGGGCGCGGTGGGCAGCGCGGTGGGCAGCGCGGCGGTGCAGCTGGCCGCGCACGCCGGATGACGCGTCGCTCGCAGGGTGTCCATGTCGGTGCTCGACCACCAGGTGACCACCGGAGTCGATGGAGTGCCGGACTGCGTGGGGAGGGGAGGGCTGCCCGGGTCGGAGGGGACGGCCGACCCCGGTGCCTGCGGCACGACGTCGGGGGTCACCGGTCCTGCTCCTGCTCTGCGGTGTTGTAGGCCACCTCGACGGTGTACAGGCCGGGGGAGGGGGAGAAGTCGGCCATCCGGGCGGCGATCGCGGTGAAGTCGGGGCTGCCGACGGCGGACTGCCATGCCTCGACCGAGTCGAGTTCGGCGACGTTGACGTAGCGGAACCGGGTCTGCGGGCCGAGCGCCCTGTGCAGGCGTGTGGTGCGGTAGCCGCCCCTGCTGCGGAGCAGGTCGTCGGCCTGCCGCCACAGCTGCAGGAAGCGCTCGTCCTGCTCGGGTGCGACCTCGAAGCAGTTGATCAGGATCGCGGAGCTCACGGGGCCCTCCCCCTTGCACGGGGATCCGGGATCAGGCGGTGGAAGACGGCGTGTGCGAGCGAGCGGAGCGGGAGACGAGGTGGCCCACTGCAGCCGCCCAGGCGAGCAGGAGCACCAAGGAGACCTCGAGCACCGGCGTCAGGGCGTCGACGCCGCCCAGCGCCGCGCTGCCCACCAGCAGCAGGGGGACGAGGACGGCCGCGGTGAGCCGCAGCCAGCGGGGCGCGGCGCCGGCTCGCGCTGCGGCGGTGGTCGCGACCGCGGCGAAGGCCGCGAGCAGGGCGATCTTGAGCACGTCGACGGAGTCGATGGCGAGCAACAGCGTGCGGCTGGTCGTGGCGGCGTGCTGGCCGACCACCGCGGCAACGGCGAGGGCGAACTGCAGGAGGGACAGCACCGCAGCACCGAGGCCGATCCCGACCACGGCCCGGCGCAGCCCGCCGTGGACCGCGGTGACCCGGGCGATCCCGACCGCGAGCCCGGCGAGGGCGAGGCCGGCGGTGCCGTGCACGAGCAGCGCGGAGGACACCACGGCCGACCCGTGCTCGGCGTAGAAGCCGGCGATCTCCGCGGGCGGCGCATCGTGCCCCGGCGCGGCCGGCGCGAGCAGCAGACCGGCGACCCAGGACAGCACGTAGGCGGTAGCGGCGACCGCGGGAGCGCTGGGAGAACGCACGGCGGCGGGGGTGGGGACGGTGGTGGACACGGCAGATCTCCTCCGGGTGGGGTGTCACTGGTTCCAGACGGCGAGCAGCACGGCGTTGCCGATGGCGAGCGCGGCCACCGCAGCGGTGGCGGGCAGGCGGGCACCGAGACGCCGGAAGGCGAGGAGGCCGAGGGCCAGGGCGCCCAGTTGGGCGCCCGTCTGCACCGGCTGTGGCACGGAGGCGCCGTGCACTAGCAGCACCCAGCCGACCGCCACGGCGCCCGGGACCAGCACGACGGCGGCCAGCCGGGCCGCCCGCGACCGGACGCCTCGCCAGGAGGCGACGGCGACGACGGCCAGCAGTCCCAGCTCCAGCCCGAAGCGGACGGCGAGGTTGAGGTCCTGCGCTGCGGTGAGCATGCGGAAACGGTTGCGCCGCCGGGCCGCCGGATCGTCGGCGCGCGGGTTGGTCTTCGGCGTCCACCCGTGGGTGGAGACTGTCGCCCGTGCACGGGCAGCGGCGGTGGGTCCTCCCGGTCGGGCTCGCCGTCGTCGCGCTGGTGGTCGTCGCCAACGCCGGCAGCAGCGTCGGACTCGGGACCTCCGGCGACGCCCTGGTCGTCACGCTGGCGGTGGCGGTCTACGCAGCGGCGGCCCTGGTCTTCTTGCTGTGGTTCGACGCGCCGGTCCGGATCACCGTGGCACTGCTGCTGGTGATGGCCGTGGCCTCGGCCGCCGCCCGGCACGGGGACCCGACCGGCACCGGCGGCATCGGGCTCTACCTCGGCGTCGCCTACGCGCCGCTGCGGCTGCCGCGCGGCACGGCCGTGGCCGTCGCCGCGGTCAGCGTGCTCCTCTTCGACCTCGTGTTGGCGCTCGAGGCGCCGAATGCCGCGGTCTTCGTCACCGTGGTGACCGGCGGCGCGGCGCTGTTCTTCCTGTTCGGGTTGCTGCTGCGCAGTGAGCAGGAGCAGCGCGCGCGAGCCGACCGGCTGGTCGTGCAGCTGGAACGCAGCCGGGAGGCGGAGAAGGCCTCCGCTGCAGTCGCCGAGCGCGCCCGGATCTCGCGGGAGATGCACGACGTCCTCGCACACACGCTGTCAGCGCTGGTCCTGCAGCTGGAAGCTCTCGCCGTCCGGGCCGAGCGCGCCGCCGACCCCCTGGCCGGCGGCCTGACCCGCGCGCACGAGCTGGCGCGCGGCGGGCTGGCCGAGGCCCGGCAGGCGGTCTCCACGTTGCGCGGGGACGCCGTACCCGGACCCGACGCGCTACCGGAGCTCCTGGCGCAGCACGAGATGGCCACCGGGACGCCGTGCACCCTCGACGTCCGCGGCGACGCGGTGCCGCTGGCTCCCGAGGTGTCGCTGGCCGTCTACCGCACCGTGCAGGAGGCGCTGACCAACGCCCGCAAGCACGCGGCCGGCGCTCCGGTGCACGTCCGGCTGGACTGGCGGCCCGACGGCGCGGTGGTCGAGGTGCACGACGGCGGCGGTCGCGAGCGGGTCGCGCTGCACGAGACCGGCGGCGGGCACGGCCTGTCCGGCTTGGCCGAGCGCGCGGCCCTGCTCGGTGGGCGGCTGCAGGCCGGGCCGGCCGAGAAGGGCTTCCGGGTGCGCCTGGAGGTGCCGGCGTGATCCGCGTCCTGGTCGTCGACGACCAGCGGCTGGTGCGCGAGGGACTGACGGCGCTGCTCGAGCTGGTCGACGACCTCGAGCTCGTCGGCGTGGCCGAGGACGGCGCACAGGCGCTCGAGCTGGTCGCCGATCGGCAGCCCGACGTCGTCCTGATGGACCTGCGGATGCCGGTGGTGGACGGCGTCGAGGCCACCCGCCGGATCCGTCGGGACCACCCGGGCGTGGAGGTCGTGGTGCTGACCACGCACGCCGACGACGAGTCCGTCCTCGCCGCCCTGCGCGCCGGCGCCCGCGGCTACCTGACGAAGGACGCCGGGATGGCGGAGATCAGCCGCGCCGTCGCCGCCGCCGACGCCGGTCAGGCGCTGCTCGACCCGCAGGTGCAGGCCCGGGCGCTGCAGGGACTCACCACCGGCCACCGCCCCGGGCCGCTCACCGACCGGGAGACGGAGGTGCTCGCGCTGATCGCCCACGGGTTGTCCAACGCCGAGATCGCCACCCGGCTGGTCGTGTCCGAGGCGACGGTCAAGACGCACATCAACCGGATCTTCGCCAAGACCGCGGCGCGCGACCGCGCCCAGGCGGTCCGATGGGCCTACCGGCACGGAGTCGCCCAGCCGTAGCCGGGGGCGCAGCCGCACCGCCACACGACGCAACGGGGCGGCGGGGCAGGTGGACGTGTCGCCGCATCGGCCGGATCGCGTCGCTGTCCGCCGCTGGCGTCATGATCACCGTCGTGTCCCGGTGCTGACGGAGGGCCGGGGGACGGACCACGACGGGTGTGCAGGTGCGTGGGCACGAGGTTGCGACCTGCGGAAACAGGCGACGCCGAACACGGCCGGCAGTGGTTCGGTCGGTCCCCTTCGCTGCGTTTCGGACCGGTTCCCTGGACGCCTGGTGGCCGCCCTCATGAGCGAGGTGGTGCCCGGCCGCGACTCCCCAGGCCGCGGCCTGGGCATCGGCTTCGTGCCCGTGTTCGTCGGCGCGATGGTCGCCTGCGCGATCGGCACCGACTGCGAGCCGCCGATCCGGGCGGTCCGCTGGCGGGCTCCTCGGTCGAGCGGGACCCGCTGCAGCCGGGACCCACATCCGGGCCCCGTCCCACGCCACCGGGCGGGCGCAGCCGGACCGGCGACCTGCACCGGGTGGGTCCGGTGTGGTGGCGGCAGGCCCGCGGCCGCGGGCGGTAGCGCCGAGCGGCTACGAGGCGCAGGCCCTGATCGGGCCGCCGGGGTGGCACCGTCAGCCCGGTATCCTCGGCGCGCTCGCTCCGACAGGTGGCGGCGATCCGAGTGGTCCTGGTGCCGGGGGGGATGCGTGTCCGGCTCGCTCCCGCCGAGCACCGCGCTGCCCCCGCGCTCGGATCCCGCGTTCGAGCGGTTCGCCCGCCTGGTCCGCCGGCAACTGGACGTCCCGGTCGCGCTGGTGACGCTGGTGTCGGCCGACGAGCAGGTGTTCCCCGGCGCGGTCGGACTGCCCGAGCCGTGGCAGTCCACGCGGTGCACGCCGCTGAGCCACTCCTTCTGCCAGCACGTGGTGCGCTCCGCGGCACCGCTGGTCATCACCGATGCCCGCACCGAGCCGCTGGTCGCCGACAACCTGGCCATCCCCGACCTGCACGTCATCGCCTACGCCGGCGTGCCGATCACCGAGGCGGACGGGACGGTGGCCGGCTCGCTGTGCGCCATCGACAGCCGGCCGCGCACCTGGTCCGAGGACGACCTGGCCGTGCTGACCGACCTGGCCGGCGCCTGCAGCTCGGAGCTGCAGCTGCGTCAGGCCCAGCAGCGCGCGACCGAGACCGCCGCCCAGGCGCGGCGCCTGCTGGCCGAGCAGGAGATCGCCCGGTCCCGGTGGGCGCTGGCGCTGAGCGCCGGGCAGGTGGGGACCTTCGACATGGACCTGGCCACCGGCGAGCTCACCGTCGACGACCGGCTGCTGGAGCTCTCGGGGATGGACCGGGCCACCTTCACCGGCCGCCCCGAGGACGTCTACGCCCGTGTCCACCCCGACGACGTCACCGACGTCACGGCCCGGGTCGAGCACGCCGTCAACACCGGCGGGACCTACGCCGCGGAGTACCGCATCCTGCTCGGCGAGGGGGCCCACCGCTGGCTGGCCGCCCGGGGGGAGGTGGTCGGGGCCGCCGCCGTTCGGCGCCTGGTCGGTGTGGTGCACGACATCACCACGCAGCGGGAGCCGTACGAGCAGGCCGCGCAGATCGTCGACGAGATGGCCGTTGGGTTCCTCGCGATGGACACCGACTGGGTGATCACGCACGTCAACCGCGAGGCGGAGCGGATCGCAGGTTCCCCCCGCGAGGAGCTGCTCGGCCGCACGCTGTGGGAGGCCTTCCCGGCGACGGTGGGCACCGTGTTCGAGGAGCGCTACCGGCGTGCCGCTGACACCGGGGAGCCGGTGTCCTTCGACGCCCACTACCCCGAGCCGCTGGACGTGTGGGTCGAGGTGCGCGCGGTCCCCCGCACGACGGGAGTGGCGCTGCACTTCGTGGACATCACCGCCCGCGCGCTGGCCGCCCAGCAGGCCGAGCGAGCCGTGGAGCGGGAGCGGCTGCTGTCGCGGATCACCGAGGAGCTGTCGGCGACGCTGGACGCCGACGAGGCCGCCCGCCGGCTGTCCCGGCTGGTGGTGCCCGGGATCGCCGACTGGTGCATCGTCACGCTCATCGACGACGAGGTGGCCGGCGGCGACCGCCGTGCGCTGCGCAACGTCACCTCCTGGCACCACGACCCGCACCTGCGCCCCGTGGTGGACGCCTACGCACAGCGCCGCCTGGGCGCCCTGCGCGATGACGCCCTGTTCGTCCGGGCGATGCGCACGGGGCAGCCGCAGCTGGTGACCCAGGACGCCACGGCGCAGGGCGAGGCGATGATGCAGCCGGGCCCGGTGCGCGACCTGGTTCGGCAGTTGGCGCCGGAGTCGATCGCCGTGCTCCCGCTGCCCGGCCGCGACGGTCCGGTCGGGCTGCTCAGCCTGGTCACGGACGGCAACCGCGGTGTGTTCGACGCCGAGGACCTGGTCACCGCACGGCACATCGCCGCCCGCGCCGGGCTGGTGCTGGACAACGCCCGCCTGTTCCGTCAGCAGAGGGGCCTGGCCGAGGGGCTCCAGCGATCCCTGCTCACCCCGCCGGCGGAACCCGGCCACCTGCAGATCGCCGTCCGGTACGTGCCCGCCGGACAGGCCGCGCAGGTGGGCGGGGACTGGTACGACGCGTTCCTGCAGCCCGGCGGCGCCGCCCTGCTGGTCATCGGTGACGTCGCCGGCCACGACGTGCAGGCCGCCGCGGCGATGGGACAGATCCGCAGCATCGTGCGCACCGTCGGAGCGCTGGACCACGACGGCCCCGCCTCGGTGCTGCGCCAGGTGGAGCAGGTCATGCAGACCCTGCGATCGCAGATCCTGGCCACCACCGTGGTGGCACGGCTGGAGCAGACCGACGAGGAGAAGGCCGCCGGACTGACCCGGCTGCGCTGGTCGAACGCCGGACACCCGCCGCCGATGACGGTCACTCCCGATGGCGCGGTCACCGTCCTCGCCGCCGGACGCGCCGACCTGCTGCTGGGGGTCGACCCCACCGCACCACGCCGGGAAGCTCAGGTGACACTCGGCTGGGACACCGTCGTCGTGCTGTACACCGACGGACTCGTCGAACGCCGCACCTCCGACCTCGACGCCGGCACCGCCCGGCTGCAGGCCGTGCTGGCCGACCTCGCCGGCCGCGAACTCGACGAGCTGTGCGACGAGCTGCTGGCCCGGATGCTGCCCGACGCACCCGACGACGACGTGGCCCTCATCGCAGTCCGCCTGCACCGGCAGGACCGGCCGCGTCCGGCCGAGGCCGGCCCCGACCGGGTACCGCCGGGGTTCCCGGTCGACTGATCCGGCCGCGCCCGCCGGGTCGACCGGGCGGGTGCTCAGGTCCAGCCGGTGGTGAGGCGGACGCTGGAGCCGTCTGCGTCGCGGCGCAGCGCCACGTGGTCGCACAGCTGGCGGGCCAGCCACAGGCCCATGCCGCCGGCGGAGAGGTCCTCGCCGTGCGCCGGCCCGTACCCGGCGAACGGGTCGGTCGGGCCGGGGCCGGCGTCGCGGATGGTGCAGACCAGCCGCCCGGGCGCAGTCCACAGCCGCAGACCGACCGGCCGGCGGCCGTGCCGGGTGCCGTTCGACGTCATCTCGTCGACGGCGAGCAGGAAGTCCTCGACGACGTCGGCGGGGCCGTCGACGGCCGACAGCACCCGGCGGATGGTGTGGCGCAGGCCGATGAGGTCGGTGACGTCCTCGGCGGCCAGCGCCGGCGGAGTGCGCTCCAACGGCTCGTCGGGCACCGGCAGCCCGGCCAGGTAGGTCGCCGGGTCGACGAAGTCCGGGTTGGCCCCGCGCCCCGCGGCGGTGACCAGGTGCGGATGGCTGTCACGGGCGCCGGCGAGCACCGCGTCGGACAGGCGGCGGGTGTCGAACACGCACAGCCCCCACAGCGGTGAGGCCGCGAACGCGTGGTTGATCACCGCCTCGTACCGCTGCCACTCCGTGCGGTCAGCGGCGGTGACGCCGAAGTCGACCTCGCCGACCACGCGGACCCGCCGGCCGGGGCCGGCCTGCTCACCCAGCCCGCGGAAGGTCCTGATCGCCGTCGGCGTCCGCGAGCGGTACAGGGCGTGCTGCTCGAGCACGAGGACGAGCGGGTGGTTGCCGAGCGCCTCCCGCAGGACGGACGTGGACTCCGGGCTGACGGCGAGCACCGCACCGTCACCGGCGTCCAGGCCCTCGAGCAGGAACGGAGCGGCCACCGCGGCGAGGTCCTCGGCGGAGTCGTAGAACGAGGCGTCGTGCCGGAAGCCGGGGGTCGCGCCGTCGGCGGCGACGTCCTGGCCGCCGTCGACGTGGGTGGGACCGCGTGAGTGCAACGCTTCCGTCTCCCCGTGCCACTGGCCGTCCCTGCGAGGGCGAACGTCCTCACGGTGCCGCTCGACACCTGTGTACCCGAACCCGGGTCGGCTACGCCGTCACCGCGCGCGTGGCGTGGATCCGGACCGGCCGGTACCGCGAGCACCCGAGCGCGCGGGCCACGTTGCCGAACCCGTGGTGCTGCGCCGTGCTGTCGTCCCCGGGTCCGGTCGGCCAGGCCGGTGACGACAGCGAGGGCGTCCGGTCGGCCCAGCAGCACCGCACCGGCCTGGTCCACCCACGGGTGCGGCGACCAGGACCGCCTGGCCGGCACGAGAGCGGGGAGTGGCACGCTCCGGCGGGCTCCCACCCGGACGACCACCTCGCGAGCCCGGCCTCGTGCCGGCCGGTGCGGCGATGCGCGCGGCTCCCGTCCCTGTCGTCCGGGTGCTGCGGCTCGGGGCCGTTCAGGTGGGGCCGAGGGCGCGAACGGCGCCCTTGCCCATGGTCGGCGGCTCGATCGTGCGGCTGCGGCGCCGTGGCGCTCCCGTGCCCCACAGGTCCGCGATGCGGGCAGCATGAGGCCGCCATCGACGACCGCCGGTACTCGGCCCGGCGACGCGGACAGCAGGGAGCCGGACATGACGCGTGCGCAGCGCTCACCCTCCGAGGCAGCCGACCTCACGGCCGCGGCGGAGCCGTACCCGGCCGGGGAGTCCTCGCTGGGCTTCGAGCGGGTCGTCTTCTTCAGCGACGCCGTGTTCGCGATCGCCATCACGCTGCTGGTCCTGCCGCTGACCGCCGAGATCGAGCTGCCCGAGACCGGCCACGGGCTCGCGCGGCAGGTCTGGGAGCTGTGGCCCACCGTGCTCACCTTCGCCGTCAGCTTCCTGGTCATCGGCCAGTTCTGGATCGCCCACCACCGCACGTTCGGGCACATCCGCCGGCACGACACGGGGCTCATCTGGTGCAACCTGGTGGCCCTGCTGACGGTGGCGTTCGTGCCGTTCCCCGCAGCGCTGCTCGGCTCGCACACCACTGCGGAGGACGCCTTCCCGGTCGTCTTCTACGCCGCCAGCCTGACCCTCACCAGCACCGCCATGACCGGCACGTGGCTGTACGCGGTGCACCGGCAGCTGGTCGAGGACGCCCTCAGCGTCGACGAGCGGCGGGCGATCACCCGACGCGCCTTCGCCACGACCGCCGTGTTCGCCGCCTCCATCGGCGCCGCCTTCCTCGGCCTGGGCGCCGCGGTCGCCTGCTGGCTGGTCGTGCTACCCGTCGCGCGCCTGGTGGCCGCGCGCCGAGCGGCTGTGCCGTCGTGAGCTCCGGTGGTCCGGGCCGGTCCCCGCGGCTCGGGACCGGACCCCGGTCCTCCAGCTGGAGGACCGGGGTCCGGTGCGTCGTGGCGGGTGTTGTCGTGCCGGGTTCCCGTCAGCCGGCGGGTGCGCCGGCCCCGGCCGGGACGGCGGGCGCCTCGCCGGGCACCACGCCGAGCTGGGCGAACAGGTCGGCCGGGTTCCAGTGCAGGTGGTGCCGGACGATCCGCCCGTCCCGCACCCAGCCGAAGGCGGCGTGGGCGAGGCGGAACGGGCGGCCGGTGGCGGGGATGCCGGCCAGCGGGCCGGTGTGGGTCCCGATCAGGAGGAACTCGTCGGCGAAGACGTCCCCGTCGCCGACGACGACGGTCTTCTCGATGCGCAGGTCGTCGGCCGCCGCCATGAGGGCGGCGAGGTCCTCGCGGATCGCCGCGCGCCCGACCACGCGCCGGCCGGTGCCGTGGTTGACGACCTCGGCGTCCTCCGCGTAGAAGGCGGCGGCCCGGTCCGGGTCGTGCTGGTTGAAGACCTCCGTGACGCCGAGGATGAACGCCTTGGGGTCGACGGGCTGTCCGGTCATCGGGGGCTCCTCTCGCGAGATCTGCGGACGACGCAGAGCCTGCTCGTCCCGACGTCCCCTGACATCGGGGATCGGCGCGTACCCGCGTCGGCGCGACTACGTACGCAGGTGCCGCAGCTCGGTGCGCCGGCCCAGGCCGGTCTTGGCCAGCAGCCGCTCGACGTGCTTGTCGACGGTCCGCGGCGAGATGAACAACCGGCGCGCGATCTCGGTGCTGGTCAGGCCCTCAGCCACGAGCGCGAGGACGTCGGCCTCCCGGTCGGTGACGCCCTTCTCCGCCAGCGCCGGCGGCACCGCGCGGTGCCCGGCGTCCCGGAGCACCAGCGGAGCGCCCGCCGTGCGCAGCAGCGACCGGCAGGCCCGCTCGAGGTGCACCTGGCCGGCGGCGCGGTAGAAGCGGGCGGCCTCGGTCAGCCACTCGACCGGCGCGCCCCAGCCGCCGGCGAGCGCCGACTCGGCGACCAGGCGGTCGGCCAGGTGCCGCTGCGCCCGGCAGCCGGGCGGGTCGAGCTGCCGCCGGGCATCCGCGACCAGGCGCTCGGCCTCGTCCCGCCGCCCGGCCCGGGCCGCGGCGACCGCGTCGGCATACCCGAGCAGCGCGGCGCCGACGGTGCCCGGCGGGGTCCGCGGCCGCACCTCGGCGCGCGCTGCCGCGGCCGCCTCCTCGCCCCCGTCGAGGCTGCGCAGCAGCACCCAGTAGAACCAGAAGAAGCGCAGGTAGGGGCTGGGGACCGGCCGTGACGCCGCGACGGCGGCGTCGAAGGAGGCCAGTGCCGCGGCCCGCTCGTCGCGGACGAGGGAGTACAAGGCCCACCGGGCGTGCGCGGAGGCGTCGTGCTCGGGGAGCGGCACCCCGGCCTCGCCGATGCGGGCGAAGGCGGCCTCCATCGCCGCCCGGTCGCCGGCGATGGCGTGCAGCGCCGACTCCACCACGCACGCCTCGGCGAACGGCAGCCCCAGGCCGCTGCCCCGTGCGGTGTCCTGGCAGCGGCGGGCCGCGACCACCCCCGGCCCGACGTCCCAGCTGAGGTACCCCGAGCCGGCGATCTGCAGCTCGATGACGACCAGCGTGGACACCGCGCCGGCCCGTGCGGCCCGGTCGCGCGCCTGCCGCAGGCGCCCGACGTCGTTGCCGCGCACCAGGTCGATGGCGCCGAGCTCGTGGGCGGCGGTGATCTGCCACAGCGGCAGCGCCGCCTGCTCGGCCACCTGCAGCTGCCGGGTGAACAACTCCTCGGCGCGCTGCAGGTCCTCGTTGCGGGCGATCCGGCCCAGGACGTCGAGGGCCTCGCAGGTGGCGTCGGCCAGGCCGAGCTCCTCCGCGGCGTCCAGCGCGCGCCCGGCCGCGGCCCGCGCCTCCGCCACCCGGCCGGCGCCGATGAGCGCCCGCGCCGCGACGCCGTCCAGACGCGCCGCGGTGGCGGCGTCGGTGACCAGCGCCCGGGCGCGGGCCAGGGCCGCGGAGGCGTCGTCCCACCGGCCGGCCGCCGTCGCGGCCTCCGCCACGCGCAGCGACACCCGCGCCCCCACGGCGGGGGTGCACCACGCGAGCAGGTCGGCGCCCAGGGCCAGCGTCGCGTCGACGTCACCGGCCGCGGCGGCCACCGCCACGCGGAGCTCGTCGACCTCCTGCCGCAGGTCCGGCGCCCCGCCGCACAGCCGGGCTGCCGCTGCCGCGACCTCCCCGGCGGTGGTCAGCGCCCCCTCCTCCAGCGCCCGGCGGGCGGCCGTCAGCAGCAGCCGGGCCGCCTCGGCGCCGTCCCCGGCCGACCGGGCCAGCTCGGCGGCCACGGTGCACCAGGGGCCGGGGAGCCCGGGGTGCGCCGCCCGGACCAGATCCAGCGCCCGGCCGGCCAGCGCGGCCCGCGACGCGGGACCGAGCTGGGCGAGCACCGTGTCGCGGGTCAGCGCGTGCCGGAACCGGTAGCCCGCCTCGTCGTCCCGCACCAGCAGCTGCAGCTCGACGCACCGCTCGAGCACCTCCTCCACCCCGACGGCCGGCCGGCCGAGCAGCGCGGCCAGGAGGGCGGAGTCGACGTCGCGGCCGAGCACGGCGGCCGCGCGCGGGACGAGCCGGTCGGGCACCGGGAGCTCGGCGACCTTCCACGCGAGGGCGTCGGCGAGGCTGCGCGGGACCACCCAGGGCGCGTGCTCGGGCACCGTCCACCGGCCCGCCACGAGTTCCACGGCACCGCCACCGAGGAGCTCCTCGACCAGCAACGGCAGGCCGCCGGCGCGGGCGAGGACGGCGGACAGCCCGTCGGGGAGGGTGCCGGTGCCCAGGCAGGCGCGCGCCATGCGGGCGACGTCCTCGTCGGGGAGAGGCGCGAGCTCCACCACGCGCAGCTCGCGCCGGGCGGCCAGGGCCGCGACGACGTCCCGCCCGGGGCCGGGCTCGGGTCGCGCGGTGACGACCACCCGCAGCGCGCAGCCGGCGCCGTGGTCGGCGAGGTGCTCCAGGACGGCGAGCGACTCCCGGTCGGCCCAGTGCAGGTCCTCCAGGACCACCAGGACCCCGCAGCCGCCGTGCCGGCCGGCCGCGTCGAGCACGCGGAGCACCCCCTCGGCGACGACGACGCCGGACTCGACGCCGCCGCCGCCCTCGTCCCGCCACTGCGGGACCAGGCGCCCCAGCGCCGGCCGGAAGGGCGCCAGCCCGGCGTCCTCCGGCGGCCCGCCGCGGCGGCTCGCGGCCAGGAGCACCTCCTGCACCGGGCGGTACGGCACGGCCGCCCCGGCCGTCGCCCGGCCGCGCAGCACGAGCCAGCCACGGCCGGAGGCGGTCGCCGCCAGCTCCTCGACCAGCCGTGACTTGCCCACGCCGGCCTCGCCGACGACGGCCAGCACGTGCCCGGACGACGCCGTCAGCAGGGACCGCAGCGTCTCGAGCTCGGCGTGCCGTCCGACCAGCTCCGGGCAGAGCGCGGCGGCCATCCCGGGAGTCTGCCGGAACCGCCGCGGCGGGCGGAGGGGTCCGCGCGCGGTCCCGGCTCGGCCGGCTCCGGATCAGTCGGTCCCGGGGCCGACGAAGCCGGTCCGGTAGGCCCACACCACCGCCTGCGTGCGGTCGCGCACCCCGAGCTTGCCGAGGACGGCCTTCACGTGGGTCTTGACCGTCTCCGGCGAGAGCCACACGCGGGCGGCGATCTCGGCGTTGGACAGTCCCTCGGCCATCGCGCGCAGCACCTCGACCTCGCGCTCGGTGAGCGCGGCGGCCGCGCGCAGCCGCTCGGGGTCGGCGGGCCGGCGGGCGGCGTGGACGGCCAGCAGCCGGCGGGTCACCGCCGGGGCGACGAGCGCGTCCCCGGCGTAGACCGTGCGGATGCCGTCGACCAGCTGCTCCGGGGTGGCGCGCTTGAGCAGGAAGCCGTCCGCCCCGGCGTCGAGCGCGTCGTCGACGACCTCGTCCAGGTCGAAGGTGGTGAGCACGAGGACCCGCGGGCGTCGCGGCCAGGACACGATCTCCCGGGTGGCGGCGACCCCGTCGACCCGGGGCATCCGGACGTCCATGAGCACGACGTCGGGCCGCAGCGCCCGGGCGCGGTCGACCGCCTCCCGGCCGTCGGCCGCCTCGCCGACGACGGTGAGGTCGTCCTCGGCGTCGAGGAGCGCGCGCAGGCCGCTGCGCACCAGCCGGTCGTCGTCGGCCAGCAGCACGCGGATCACGCCGGCACCCCCGTGCCGGCCGGCAGCACCGCGTGCACGCGGAACCCGCCCTCCACCGGGCCGGCCTCCAGCTCGCCGCCCTCGAGCCGGGCCCGCTCGCGCATGTTGACCAGCCCGCGCCCCGGGACCGGGTCGGGCAGGTCGCGCCCCTCGTTCGTGACGTCGAGCAGCACCCGGTCGGCCACCCGCGAGACCTCCACCCGGATCGGCCCGGAGGGGGTGTGCCGGACGGCGTTGGTGAGGGCCTCCTGCACGATCCGGTACAGCGCCCGCGCGGCGCCGGCGGACAGCGGCCCGCCGTCGGTGTGCAGCTCGACCGGGCGGCCGGTCGCCCGGATCCGGTCGGCGAGCTCCTCCAGGTCGGCCACGGTCGGGGCGAACGGTCCGGCCCGCGCCCTGCGCTCGAGCGGCTGCAGCACGCGCAGCAGCCGGTCGAGCTCGTCGAGCGCGGAGCGCCCGGCGGACTCGATCGACCCCAGCGCCTCGCGCGCGAAGGTGGGGTTGTCGTCGAACACCCGCCGTCCCACCCCGGCCTGCATGACCATGACGTTCACCGTGTGCCCGAGGGAGTCGTGCAGCTCGCGGGCCAGCCGGCCGCGCTCCTGCAGCAGCAGCCGCTCGGCCGCCAGCGCCTGCGCCCGGCTCTCCGCCGCCTCCCGGGCGCCGGCGGCCGCCGCCAGGGCACGGCGCCGGCTGAGCTCGCCGGCGACCACCGCGACCAGCGAGGTCATCGCGATGTCGGGCAGGGCGGCGAGCGAGTCGACGCGGTCGAGGGTCACGTACCCGGCGGCGCCCAGGACGGCGACCGCGGCGGCCGCCAGCCGCAGCCGCCGCCCGCCCGCGGCGAAGCAGGTGAACAGGGCGATCCAGGCCGGCCAGGGGAGGTAGCCGATGGAGTACCCGGCCGCCGCGTTGACCACCACGACGGCGTCGGCCGCGACGAGCGACGCGAGCGGCGCGGCCTGCCGCCACAGCAGGGCCAGCGGGCCGGCCGCGGCCAGCGCGACGGCCGCGGCGTCCACCGGCCGGTAGGGCGGGCCCGCCGGCACCGCCAGGGTGACGGTGACCGTGGCGAGGACCAGCACGCCGGCGAGCGCCGCGTCCGTGCGGCTCACGGCCCCGGTCCCGGGCGCGGGGGAGGAGGACGGCGACACCTCCCATCGTCCCGCCGGCCGCGGCCCGGGGGGAGACCCGCGCGGGGGCGTCCGCCTCCCTCCCGCGAGGGAGCCGTGGTCCCTCACCCGGGTGCCGGCCGGGCGCCGCGGACCACTCCCGCGGTGCCGCACGGGACCCGCGCGGGGCTCGTGGCCGGCAGCGCGGCGGCGCCACGCTCGGGCACCGCGGCGTCGCGGGGATCGCGGCGCCCCCACTCCCGGAGGTGCACCGTGACCGACGTCCGACAGCCCACGTGGACCCCGCCCGGCCGGGCGAGCCGTGCCGGACGGGCCGTCGCGCTCGTCCTCGGCGTCCTGCTCCTGCTGCCCGGGCTGGCCCTCGGGACCGCGGGGGGAGTGCTGCTGTGGGCCGACGCGCACCGCTCCGGCGGCTTCGTCACCAGCCCCGAGGAGCGCTTCGTCTCACCCGGCTCCGCCCTGGTCAGCGACCGGATCGACCTGCGCGCCGGCCCCGACTGGCTCCCCGTCGGCTCGGCCCTGGGCACCGCCCGGATCGAGGTCACCCCGGAGACGGCCGAGGAGGTCTTCGTCGGGATCGCGCCGGCCGCGGACGCGCGGGCCTACCTCGACGGCGTCCGGCGGACCGCCGTCGACGGGCTCGGCTTCGACGGCCCGGCCGACGCCGAGGACGAGATCCCCGGCGGCCCGCCGCCCGGACCGCCCGGGGACCAGGACTTCTGGACCGCGCAGGTCGCCGGTACCGGACCGCAGCAGCTGACCTGGGACCCCGCCGACGGCGACTGGGTGTTCGTGGTGATGGACGCCGACGGCTCCGCCGGGGTCGACGTGCGCGCCCGGATCGGCGCCGAGCTGCCCGCGCTCACCGGCATCGGGTGGGCCGTCGTCGGCGCCGGCCTGGTCGTGAGCCTGCTGGCCGTGCTGCTCCTGCGCCCGGCGCTCGTCCGCCCGGTCGAGGACTGGCCGGCCGCGCGCCCGCGCCCCGCCGCGCCCCCGCCTCCGGTGGGCACGACGCCGGGCCCGTCCGGAGGAGGGCAGGCCGTGACCGGGGGCCGCGGCACGCCCGCCGGCGGCTGAGCGGTCCGGCGGGCCCCTCGCCGGGGCCCGCCGGCACCCGCGCGGGGACGTGTACAGTGGAGTCACCGACGCGGGGTGGAGCAGCTCGGTAGCTCGCTGGGCTCATAACCCAGAGGTCACAGGTTCGAATCCTGTCCCCGCTACCACCGCACGAGGGCCCCGGAGCAGACGCTCCGGGGCCCTCGTCGTCTCCGCCGCCTGGCTCCGGAACACCGCCGGCCCACGGCCGGTTGGCCCCGGGCATGGAGCCCACCGTGCACGACGCCCCCGACGCCGAGCGCTACGAGATCCGCGACGGCGACCGCCTGCTGGGCCTGGCCGCCTACCGGCGCCGCGGCGAGGAGGTGGTGTTCACCCACACCGAGGTCGACCCGCACGCCGAGGGCTCGGGGCTGGGCAGCACGCTGGTCCGCGGCGCCCTCGACGACGTCCGGTCCCGGGGCCTGCGCGCGGTGCCGCACTGCTCGTTCGTGCGCGGCTGGATCGAGCGGCACCCCGAGTACCGGGACCTGGTCGCGCGGGACTCCTGACCGGCCGGCGCCCGACCCACCCGACGCGCCCGGGTGTGTTGCCTGCCACAGGCGCGTCTCTCTAGCGTGCGGTCAACGGTGACCGTTTCGACGAGGGAGTCGCCCGTGACCATCGCAGCCGTGCCCCCGGCCGACGCCGAGCCCGCCGACGTCGACATGAGCACCGTCGACCTGTCCGACCGGGACTGGTGGACGACGCCGCCGGGGTACCGGCACGCCGCCTTCGACCGGCTGCGGCGGGAGCGGCCGTTCGCCTTCTTCGCCGAGCCCGATCTCCCCGGCATCCCGGCCGGGCCCGGCTACCACGCGGTCACCCGCTACGCCCACCTCGAGGCGATCAGCTCCCAGCCGGCGGTGTTCTGCTCCGGCAGGGGCGCGGTGTCCATGCAGGACGTCCCGGCCGAGCTGCACGAGTTCTACGGCTCGCTGATCAGCATGGACGACCCGCGGCACGCCAGGCTCCGCCGGATCGTCTCGAAGACGTTCACCCCGCGGATGCTCGAGCGGACGTTGGACTCGGTGCGCGCCGTCGTCGACGACGTCCTCGCCCGCGCCCGGGCGACGGCGGCGGCGAGCGACGGCGCGATCGACGTCGTCGCCGACATCGCCGCGCCGATCCCGCTGCGGGTCATCTGCGACATGATGGGCGTCCCCGAGCAGGACCGACCGTCGGTGCTGGCCAACTCCAACGTCATCCTCTCCGGCGGCGACCCGGAGCTCATCGAGAACGACGACCCGCTGACCGCGTTCCTCACCGCCGGCATGGAGATGGCCGCGCTGATGGAGCGGCTGGCGGCCGAGCGGCTGGCCGAGCCGCGCGACGACCTCACCACCGCGCTGGTCACCACCGAGGTCGACGGCGAGCAGCTCTCGCACCAGGAGATCGCCTCGTTCTTCATCCTGCTGCTGGTGGCGGGCAACGAGACCACCCGCAACGCCATCTCCCAGGGGCTGCTCGCGCTGTCGGAACACCCCGACCAGTGGGCGCGCTGGGCGGCCGACCCCGCGCTGGACCGCACCGGCGTCGAGGAGGTGGTCCGCTGGGTCAGCCCGGTCACCTGGATGCGGCGCACCGCCACGCAGGACGGCGAGATCGGCGGGCACCGCTTCACCGCCGGCGAGAAGTTCCTGCTGTTCTACGCCGCGGCCAACCGCGACCCGGAGGTGTTCGCCGACCCGCAGCGCTTCGACGTCGGCCGCGACCCCAACCCGCACGTCGGCTTCGGGTCCAAGGGACCGCACTTCTGCCTGGGCGCGCACCTGGCCCGCCGTGAGCTGCAGGTGACCTTCCGCGCGGTCTTCGACCAGCTGCCCGACCTCGAGGTCACCGGCCCGCCGGACCGGCTCGCGTCGTCGTTCGTCAACGGCCTCAAGCGGCTGCCGGCGCGCCTGGGCGGGGAGCGCTGATGCGGGTCACCGCCGACCGGGAGGTCTGCGTGGGCTCGGGCCAGTGCGAGCTGCTGGCCCCCGACGTCTTCGAGGTCGACGACGACGGCGCCGTCCGGGTGCTGCAGGAGCACCCCGACGCCGCCGCCGCGGTCCGGGACGCGGTGTCCCAGTGCCCGACCGGGGCGCTGTCGCTGGCCGAGTGACTCAGCCGAGGGCCTGCGCCAGGTCGGCGAGCAGGTCGTCGACGTCCTCGATGCCCACCGACAGCCGCACCAGGTCGGCCGGCACCTCCAGCGGCGAGCCGGCCGCGCTGGCGTGGGTCATCCGGTGCGGGTGCTCGATGAGCGACTCGACCCCGCCCAGGGACTCCGCCAGCGTGAACAGCCGCGCGCGCTCGCAGACCCGCAGCGCCGCCTCCTCGCCGGCGGCCAGCCGGAACGACAGCATCCCGCCGAAGCCGGACATCTGCTTGGCCGCGATGTCGTGGCCGGGGTGGTCGGGCAGGCCCGGGTAGAGGACGGCCGACACCGCGTCGTGCCCGAGCAGGAACTCGGCGATCCGCTCGGCGTTGGCCTGGTGCCGGTCCATGCGCACGCCGAGGGTCTTGATGCCGCGCAGCACCAGCCAGTCCGACAGCGGGCCGGAGACCGCCCCCATGGCGTTCTGGCTGAACACCAGCTGGGCGGCGAGCTCCTCGTCGCGCACGACCAGCGCCCCGCCGACGACGTCGGAGTGCCCGCCGAGGTACTTCGTCGTCGAGTGCACGACGACGTCGGCGCCGAGGGTCAGCGGCCGCTGCAGGTAGGGCGAGGCGAAGGTGTTGTCGACGACGAGCAGCGCGCCGGCCTCGTGGGCGACCTCCGCGGTCAGGGCGATGTCGGCGACGTTGAGCAGCGGGTTGGTCGGCGTCTCGCACCACACCACGCGGGTCGAGCCGGGCCGGATCGCGGCGCGCAGCGCGTCGGGGTCGTTGAGGTCGGCCGGCGTGTGCTCGACGCCCCAGCGGGAGACGACCTTCGAGATCAGCCGGAACGTGCCGCCGTAGGCGTCGCCGCCGAGGACGACGTGGCTGCCCGGCTCGCACACGGTGCGCAGCAGCGTGTCCTCGGCGGCCAGGCCGGAGGCGAACGCCAGGCCCGCGGTGCCCTCCTCGAGGGAGGCCAGCAGCTCCTGCAGCGCGTCGCGGGTGGGGTTGGCGCTGCGGGCGTACTCGTAGCCGTTGCGCAGCCCCCCGACGCCGTCCTGCTTGAACGTGGTGGCCAGGTGCAGCGGGACGACGACCGCGCCGGTGGCGGGGTCGGGGTCCTGCCCGGCGTGGATGGCGCGGGTGTCGAAGCCGGAGAACTCGGTCACCGGGTCACCCCCGCGAGGTGGCCGAGCACGTCCTGCCGGGTGACGACGCCGGCGGGCTTGCCGTCGACGTGCACGATCAGCGCGTCGGCCTCGCCGAACTCGGCCACCGCGGCGCTGACCGGCTCCCCGGACCCGATGATCGGCAGCGGCGCGGACATGTGCTTCTCCACCCGGTCCGACAGCGACGCCCGGCCGGCGAACAGGGCGTCGAGCAGCACCTTCTCGTCGACCGAGCCGACCACCTCGCCGGCGGTCACCGGCGGCTCGGCCTTGACGACGGGCATCTGGCTGACGCCGTACTCGCGCAGGATGTCGATGGCGTCGCGGACCGTCTCGTTCGGGTGGGTGTGCACCAGGACCGGCGTGGCGCCGCCCCCGTCCCGTGACTTCGCCTCGAGCAGCTCGCCCACCGTCTCGCCGCCGGTGGTGACGTCGAGGAAGCCGTAGTCGGCCATCCACTGGTCGTTGAAGATCTTGTTGAGGTAGCCGCGGCCGCCGTCGGGCAGCAGCACCACGACGACGTCGTCCTTCGTGAGCTTCTCCGCCGCGCGCAGCGCGCCGGCGACGGCCATCCCGCAGGAGCCGCCGACCAGCAGGCCCTCCTCGCGGGCCAGCCGGCGGGTCATGTGGAAGGAGTCGGCGTCGGACACGGGGACGATCTCGTCGGCAATCCCGCGGTCGTAGGCGTCGGGCCAGAAGTCCTCGCCGACGCCCTCCACGAGGTAGGGCCGGCCGGTGCCGCCGGAGTACACCGAGCCCTCCGGGTCGACGCCGACGACGCGGACGCGGCCGTCGGAGGCCTCCTTGAGGTAGCGGCCGATGCCGCTGATGGTGCCGCCGGTGCCGACGCCGGTGACGAAGCAGGTCACCTTCCCCTCGGTCTGCTCCCAGATCTCGGGGCCGGTGGTCTCGTAGTGCGAGCGCGGGTTGGCCGGGTTGGCGTACTGGTCGGGCTTCCACCCGCCGGGGGTCTCACGGGCCAGCCGGTCGGAGACCGAGTAGTAGGAGCGCGGGTCGGACGGGTCGACGGCGGTGGGGCAGACGTGCACCTCGGCGCCGTAGGCCCGCAGCACGTTGATCTTGTCCTGGCTGACCTTGTCGGGGCAGACGAAGACGCACCGGTACCCGCGCTGCTGGGCGACCAGCGCCAGCCCGATGCCGGTGTTGCCGCTGGTGGGCTCGACGATCGTGCCGCCGGGCTCCAGCTCACCGCTGGCCTCCGCGTCGTCGACCATGCGCACGGCGATCCGGTCCTTCACCGAGCCGCCGGGGTTGAGGTACTCGACCTTGGCCAGCACCAGGGGCGCGTCCGGCCCGAGGTCGCGGGTCACCCGCGACAGCCGGACCAGCGGCGTGCCCCCGATCAGGTCGACGACGGACTCGGCGTACTGCACTCGGACCTCCTCGGCGGTGCCCCGGGCGGGCGCTCGCCTCTCCATCCCACCACCCGGGACGGCTGCGGGCGCGCGGGCCGGTCACCGGCCGCCCGGGGACCGCGCCGCGGGTGTCGGCGCGAGGGGAGTCGGGCAGGGCAGCGGCATGACCGACGCTCTCCCCGCCGCCGCACTGACCGGCGGCGGTGCCATGCCGCTGCTCGGGTTCGGCACCTGGCAGATGACCGGTGCGACCTGCTACGACGCCGTCCGGACCGCGCTGGACGCCGGCTACCGGCACCTGGACACCGCGACGATGTACCGCAACGAGGCCGAGGTGGGCCGGGCGCTGCGCGACTCCGGCGTCGACCGCGACGAGGTGTTCGTCACCACCAAGCTGCCGCCGCGCGAGGCCGGCCGCGCCGAGCGGACGCTGACCGCGTCGCTGGACGCGCTCGGGCTCGACGCGGTCGACCTGTGGCTGGTGCACTGGCCGCCCGGCGGCGCGGGGGAGGACCTGTGGGAGCGCTTCGTCGCCGCCCGGGAGGCCGGCCGCGCCCGCGCGATCGGCGTCAGCAACTACTCGCTGGCGCAGGTCCACCGGCTGACCGCGGCCACCGGGGTGACGCCGCAGGTCAACCAGGTCAGCTGGGCGCCGGCGCTGTTCGACGCCGCCGTCGAGGCCGGGCACCGCGAGCGCGGTGTCGTCCTGGAGGGCTACAGCCCGTTCAAGAACACCGACCTGCGCGACCCGGTGCTGCGCGAGGTCGCCGACGCGCACGGCGTCACCCCGGCGCAGGTGGTGCTGCGCTGGCACGTCGAGCACGGCGTCGTCGTCATCCCCAAGTCGGCCACGCCCGAGCGGATCCGGGCCAACCTCGGGATCGGGGGCTTCGCGCTGACCGCCGACGAGGTGGCCCGCGTCGACGGGCTGTCGCGGCGCTGAGCCGGTCAGGACCGGGGGGCCACCGGCGTCCGGGGCTCGCCGGCCAGCGCGCGACGGACGTCGACCATCGGTGCGACCAGCCCCGTCGTCGGCCGGCGGACCGGGGTCGGGCGCGGCGGAGCCGTGCGGCGGCGACGGGAGCCCCGGGAGCGCAGCGCGGTCAGCAGGTCGAGCAGGGCCAGCGCCGAGGCACCGACGACGACGTTGCCCAGCCGCCGCTGCCGCTCGCCGCCGCGGTTGCCGAGGGCGACGCCCAGGGCGGCCAGGTCGACGACGTCGCCGGCGACGCGGGTCCAGGCCCAGCCGGGGCGCCCGGCGAGCAGGCCCGCGGCGTGCGCGAGCTCGCGGGCACCGACGGCGGTGAGCACCGGCAGCGCGACCGGGGAGTCGTCGACCCCGGCGAACCGGGCCACCTCCTGGGGCGAGACGAGCATCGCGGTGCCCAGACCCAGGCTGGCCAGGCCGAGCAGGCGGCCCGTGCGGCGGGGGGCGGATCGGGCGGTCATGGGTCCTCCCGGGGTCGGTGCCCGGGGCGGCTACCCGGGGAGGCGACCAGGAAACGGCGGCGGGGGACGGCGCCGGAGGCGGCCGCTGGCGGACCGGCCGACGGCGGGGCGAGGATGCGGGCATGACCTCCCCCTCCGCCGGCACCCGCACGCTCGGCCGGGACGGCCTGGTCGTCTCCGCCCTCGGCCTGGGCTGCATGGGGATGAGCCAGATGTACGGCACCGCCGACCGCGACGAGTCGATCGCGACGGTCCACCGGGCGCTCGACCTCGGGGTGACGTTCCTCGACACCGCCGACGTCTACGGGGACGGGCACAACGAGGAGCTGGTCGGCGAGGCGATCCGCGGCCGCCGCGACGAGGTGCAGCTGGCGACGAAGTTCTCGCTGCGGCGCAACGACCGCGGGGGCATGGACATCGACGGCCGGCCGGAGAACGTGCGGGCCTGCGCCGAGGCGAGCCTGCGCCGGCTGCGGGTCGACGTGATCGACCTCTACTACCAGCACCGGGTCGACCCCCGGGTGCCGATCGAGGACACCGTCGGCGCGATGGCGGAGCTGGTGGCGCAGGGGAAGGTGCGGTTCCTCGGGCTGTCGGAGGCCTCGGCCGCCTCGGTCCGCCGCGCGGTCGCCGTCCACCCGGTCGCGGCGCTGCAGAGCGAGTGGTCGCTGTGGACCCGGGACGTCGAGGCGGAGGTGCTCGGCGTCGCCCGCGAGCACGGCATCGGCGTCGTCCCGTTCAGCCCGCTGGGCCGCGGCTTCCTCACCGGCGCCATCCGCGGCCCGGAGGACTTCGCCGACGACGACTGGCGCCGCGGTCACCCCCGCTTCACCGGGGAGGCCTTCGAGGCGAACCTGCGGCTGGTCGACGCCGTCCGGGCGATGGCCGAGGAGAAGGGCTGCACGCCCGGGCAGCTGGCGCTGGCCTGGGTGCTCGCCCAGGGCGAGGACGTCGTGCCGATCCCCGGCACCAAGCGACGGCCCTACCTGGAGGAGAACGCCGGCGCGCTGGCCGTCTCGCTGTCGGCCGGCGACCTGGCCCGGCTCGGGGAGATCGCCCCGCCCGGCGTCGCGGTCGGCGGCCGCTACGTCGACTCCTCCTACGCCTACGGCGACAGCCCGGAGCGGGGCGCCGCGTGACCGCGACGACCACCACGGCGCCCCTGCGGGTGCCCGGTGCCGACGGCGTCGCGGTGGCCGTGCACCGGTGGGGGACCCCGGGCGGGCTCCCGCCGGTCTACCTGCAGCACGGCTTCGTCGCGGACACCCGGCTCAACTGGGTCGGCACCGGCACGGTCGCGGCGCTGCTGGCGGCCGGGCGCGAGGTCGTCGGGGTCGACGCCCGCGGGCACGGCCGGTCGGACAAGCCGCACGACCCCGCCGCCTACGGCGAGCTGCGCATGGCCGGCGACCTGCGCGGGGTGGCCGACGCGCTCGGCCACGACGCCTTCGACCTGGCCGGGTACTCGATGGGCGCGACGGTCGCGGTGCTGGTCGCCGCCGCCGACCGGCGGGTGCGCCGGCTGGTGGTCGGCGGCGCCGGGGCGGCGCTCGTCGAGCCCGGCGGTGCCGAGCGGCACCGCGTCCTGATGGGGGAGCTGGCCGCCGCGCTCGAGGCCGCCGACGTCGCCGACGTGCGCGACCCCGCCACCGTCCTCTTCCGCCGGATGGCCGACGCCCTCGCCGCCGACCGGCAGGCCCTCGCCGCGCACGCCCGGGCGGTGCACACCCGCGACGCCGACCTGGCGGCGATCACCGCGCCCACGCTCGTCCTCGCCGGCGACGCCGACCCGCTGGCGGCCCGCCCCGAGGCGCTCGCCGCGGCCATCCCCGGCGCCCGGGTCACCGTCGTCCCCGGCGACCACTCCACCGTGCTCCGGGCGCCGGCCTTCGCCGCGGCGCTGGTGGCGTTCCTGGGGGAGTCGTGAGCGGGGGAGTCGTGAGCGGGGGAGTCGTGAGCGACCCGGCCTGCGGCGTGGCCCACGGCGCCCCGGCCCCGGAGGCGACCGGGCGGGTGCTCGTGGCGGTGTTCGACTCGCCGGTGGCGGAGGTGCTGCTGCGGTGGGCGCCGGAGCTCGGCTTCCGCACCGTGCTGCTCGACCCCGACCCCGCCCGCGGCGCCGGGGTCACCGCTCTGGCCCACCTCACGGGGGACCTGTCCGACGCCGACGTGGTGGTCACCGACCACCACCGGCCCGAGCTCGGCGAGGTGCTGCGCGACGCGCTGGCCCGGCGGGTGCGCTGGGTCGGCGTCATGGGCAACCCCCGGCACGAGGGTCCGCACGTGGCCGCGCTGGCCGCCCTCGGCGTCCCGCCGGAGGAGGTGACGCGGGTGCACCGGCCGATCGGCCTGGACATCGGCTCCCGCACCCCGGCGGAGATCGCGCTGAGCACGCTCGCCGGGCTGCTCGCCGACCGCAACGGGCGCAGCGGCGGAGCCGCCCACCGTCCGCGGTGAGCGCCGTCCTGCTCGGCGCGGACCTGGGCACCAGCGGGCTCAAGCTCGTCGCGCTGGGCGGGGACGGCCGGCTCGTCGCGGAGGCGGAGGCCGGCTACGCGGTCGAGCAGCCGCACGAGGGCTGGGCCGAGTGCGCCGTCGGCACCTGGCGGGCCGCGCTCGACGACGCGCTGGCCCGGCTGCTGCCGCAGCTCGGGGGCCGCCCGGTGGCCGGGCTGGGCCTGGCCGGCCAGATGCACGGCACCGTCCTGGTCGACGACGCCGGTGCCGCGCTGGCGCCGGCGGTGCTGTGGCCCGACCGGCGGGCCGCCGCGGAGGTCGCCCGCTGGCGCGGGATGCCGGCCGCCGACCGCGCGGCGCTGGCCAACCCCCTCGTCCCCGGGATGACCGGTCCGGTGCTGGCCTGGCTGGCCGTCCACCGGCCGGACCTGGTCGGGCGCGCGGCCGCCGTCGTGCTGCCCAAGGACGCGCTGCGGGCCACCCTGCTGCCCGGCGCCGACCCGCGGGTCACCGACCGCAGCGACGCCTCCGCGACGCTGCTGTGGAACGTCGTCGCCGACGGCTGGTCCGACGCCGCCCTGGCCGCGGCGGGTGTGCCGGCGTCCCTGCTGCCCGCGGTGCGCCCGTCGGCGGGGGTCGCGGGAACCGCCGTGCTCGGGGGTGCTGAGGTGCCGGTCGTCGTCGGGGGTGCCGACACGCCCCTGGCGATGCTGGCCGCCGGCTCCGGCGGGGCGCTGCAGGTCAACCTCGGCACCGGTGCGCAGGTGCTGCGCCCCGGCTGGACGCCGGTGCCGGCCGACGACCCGCCCGTGCACGGCTACGCCGACACCGGCGACGGCTGGTACGCGATGGCGGCGCTGCAGAACGGCGGCTCGGCGTGGACGTGGGTGGCCGGCGTGCTCGGCGTCGCGCCCGGGGAGCTGTTCGACCTCGCCGCGACCGCGCGGCCCGGTGCAGGAGGAGCGGTGTTCCGGCCGTTCCTCACCGGCGAGCGCGGGGGCGTCGCCGGCCCCGGCGACCGCGCCGGGTGGTCCGGCCTGTCCGCCGGGACCACCCGCGCCGACCTCGCCCGCGCCGCCGTCGAGGGGGTGCTCGCGGCCGTGGCCGCCGCCGCCGGGCTGCTCGGCGGGGCGCCGCGCGAGCCGGTGGTCCTCACCGGCGGCGGGGGACGGGTGCCGCTGGTGCGGCAGCTCCTGGCCGACCTGCTCGACCGGCCGGTGACCTACCTGCCGCTGCGCAGCGCGTCGGCCGTCGGCGCCGCGGTGCTGGCCGGCCGCGGCGTCGGCCGGCCGGTGGAGCCGCAGCGGACACCGTCGCCGCCGGTGACCCCGAGGGCCTGACCGGGCCGCGGAACGGTGCCGGTCGGACGGCCGTTGACCGGGACGAGGGGCCCGGACGGGGCCCGGCGAGAGGAGGCGCACGAGATGGCGTCGGTGTTCGACAAGGTGGCCCAGTACGCCCGCAGCCCGAAGGGCCAGCAGGCGCTGAAGCAGGTGTCGGAGAAGGCCCAGCGGATGGCCAAGGACCCCAGGACCAAGGCCCGGATCGACGACGCCCGCCGCCGGTTCTCCGGCGGGCGCGGCACCGGCAGCGGCGGCGGGACCACCCCCACCGCCTGAGGAAGGGCCCCCCTGCCCCCGCCGCTCGCGAGCTCGCGGCGGGACCCTGCAGGGGGGGGCCACCCTCGTCCGTCGCTAGGCCGGGTCGGGCAGCCGCAGGCGGGACAGCGCGGCGTCGTGCAGCGCGCCGTTGGTGGCCAGCGCGCTGCCGCCGGCCGGGCCGGGGACGCCGGACAGGTCGGTGAACCGCCCGCCGGCCTCGCGGACGATGACGTCGAGGGCGGCGAGGTCCCACAGCGACACCTCGGGCTCGCAGGCGACGTCGACCGCGCCCTCCGCGAGCAGCACGTAGCTCCAGAAGTCGCCGTAGGCCCGGGTACGCCAGACCGACCGGGTGAGGTCGAGGAACCCGTCGAGCAGGCCGCGCTCCTCCCAGCCCGACAGGCTCGAGAACGACAGGCTCGCGTCGCCGAGGTCGGAGACGCCCGAGACCCGGCAGCGGGTGGCCGACTCCAGCCGCCGCCCTGTCCAGGCGCCGACGTCCTTGGCCGCCCACCAGCGGCGGTTGAGCGCGGGTGCCGACACCAGGCCGACCACCGGCTCGTCGCCGTCGAACAGCGCGATCAGCGTCGCCCAGACGGGCACGCCGCGGACGAAGTTCTTCGTCCCGTCGATGGGGTCGAGCACCCACCGCCGCGGCCCGTGGCCGGTGACGCCGAACTCCTCGCCCAGGACGGCGTCGCGGGTGCGGGCGCGGGAGAGGGTGATCCGCAGCTGCTCCTCGACGGCGCGGTCGGCGTCGGTGACCGGCGTCAGGTCGGGCTTGGTCTCGACGGTGAGGTCGAGCGCCCGGAAGCGGTCCATGCTCAGCGAGTCCGCCTGGTCGGCGAGCACGTGCGCGAGGTGCATGTCCCCCGTGTAGTCCCGGCCCGGTGTCATGGGCACCGAACCTAGCGGGGCGTCAGTCGAAGACCGCGGCGCTCACGCCGCTGGGCCCCTCGTACTCGCGGTCGTCGATCTTCTGCAGCGCCTCGATCACGTCCTTGTCGCCGCCCTTGGCGTGCTCGAGGATCTGCTCCTTCGTGGCCGGGTAGTCCATGCCCTTGAGGGCCTTCTGGATGTCGATGGGGCTCACCATGCCGTCGGCCTACCCCCGCCTGCCTGCTCCGATGCGCGGATACCGTCCTGGGGGTGCAGGCGACGACGATCGTGGGGCTGCTGGCCGACCCCACCCGGCTCAAGGTGGTGGCCGCGCTCGCCCTGGGTGCCGGGACGATCGAGGAGGTCGCCGCCGCCGGCGGCCTGCCGCTGAAGGACGTCGCGCTGGCCGCCCGCCGGCTGGCCCGCGCCGGGCTGGTGCGCCGCGACGGTCACGCCCTCGAGCTGCTCACCGAGCGCTTCGGCGCCGCCGCCCGGGCCGCGGCCGAGGCCGCCCCGCCGCCGGAGCCGCTGTCGGACGACCCCGCCGAGTCCGCCGTCCTCGCCTCCTTCATCCGCGACGGGCGGCTGACCACGATCCCCGCTCAGCTGACCAAGCGCCGCGTGGTGCTCGAGCACGTGGTGCGGGTGTTCGACGTCGGCGTCCGCTACCCCGAGCGGGAGGTCAACGCCCTGCTCGCCGTGTGGCACCCGGACACCGCCGCGCTGCGCCGCCATCTGGTCGACGAGGGGCTGCTCTCCCGCGAGGCCGGGCTGTACTGGCGCACCGGCGGCCCGGTCGACGTCGACCCCTGATACTCCTCCCGCGCGCAGTCGTGCTCTGCACACAGGTGTGTGCAGAGCACGAGTACTCGCAGGACACGTGTCGAGCTGCCGGGCCACACTGCCGGTCGTGCCCGACGCCGACGCCTTCCGCGCGCTCGCCCGCTCCTCGCCGGAGCGGTGGACGACGCTGCGCTTCACCGAGCGCCGGCGCCGCGGGTGGGCGTGGTCCGAGCCGGTCCGTGCGTGGCTGCGCCGGCCCGACCTGCTGCGCGTGGAGGACGCCACCGGCCGGGTCCACGTCCTGCGGGAGGTCGGGGCGGACCACGACCCGATGTGGCAGGACTACCGGTGGGTGGCCGAGCTGCGGCCGGTGGAGCTGGCCGACGGCCTGGCCCCGGACACCGGGGAGCTCGCGGCGGGGACGGCGGTGGAGGTCGACGGGCTGCGCGAGGTCGAGCACGCCGGCCGGCCGGCGTGGGAGGCGCTCGTCGTGCCGACCGACCGTTACGAGCCGCGCTGCGGCTGCTGCCCGCTGCTGCGCAGCCGGAGGGTCGACGAGCTCGAGTGGGGCGGCGTCCCGGAGGGTGTCGAGTACCCGTCCGCGCACCTGGTCCGGCTCGACGTCGCGACCGGGGTCTGCGTGTGGGCCGAGGCCCTCGACGGCACCTACGCGGGCGGGACGCACGACCTGCGCATCGAGGCGGTCGACGAGCCGATGGGTGAGGAGCTGTTCTCCCGGCCGCGCCAGCAGGGAGCGATCGGCTAGGAGAGCCGCACCGTCCCGTCGGGGCCGACCGACCAGCCCGGGTTGTGCGCGACCTCCCAGACCACACCGTTCGGGTCGCGCACCAGCGCGTGGAAGACGCCGCCGAACGCGCCCTCCTCGGGGGCGGTGAGCACGGTGCCGCCGGCCGCGGCCATCCGGTCGGTGAGCGCGACGACGGCGTCCCGGTCGGCCACGTTGTGCGCCAGCGTCACGCCCGACACCTCCGGGCGCGCCGGGCCGGTGCCGAGGTCGCGGGCGAAGCTCCCCGTCTCGAAGAAGGCCAGCACCGTCCCGGGCGCGACCTGGAAGAAGACGATCTCGCCCGGGACATCGAGCAGCGGCGTCCACCCGAGCCCGTCGGCGTAGAAGCGCCGCGCGGCGTCGAGGTCGGCGGTGGCGAGGGTGACGAAGTGGACCTGCTGCTCCACGAGGACTCCTGGGTGTGTGCGGGACCGGATGCCGGCGGGCGCGCCGTCAGACGGCGTTGACCGCCGGTGAGCGCGCGCCGGAGCGGGAGGTGGTGGGGGACGGGCTCCTTGACGGCCGTGCAGCACCACGGGACGGTTCGCGCGCCGACGGGCGAGGACCGGGTCGAGGAGTCGCGATGAGGCGGACCACTGCTGTCGTGTCGATCGCCGTACCCGTGGCGGCACTGCTCGTCGGTGGAACGGGTGCGGCGTCGGCAGCGCCGCCGACGGCGGCCGTCGTCCTGCCGATCGAGCTCGAGACCCCGCTCCCCGCGATGGAGACGCTGCCCGAGTGCCTCGACCCCGACGTGGGTTCGCAGCCCGGCCCCCAGACCGGTACGGAGACCCTGAGGGGACAGATCGTCGTCACCGGTTCGACCTTCACCTTCCGCGGCACCAACACGCTCGAGTACACGGTGGACCTCGGGGACACCGTGGTCACCGGCACGGCCGTCGAGCACATCACCTTCCACGCCGCCGGCGGCGGCAGGACGGTGCAGACCACGACCATCCAGGAGCGCCGGGCCGTGGTCGACGGTGACGGAGACGCCGACACCGTCACCATCCGCGCGGTGTCCCACGTCACGTACGTCGACGCCGACGGCGACGGGGTGCCGGACCCGGGGGAGTTCAGCAGCCTGGTGGACCGCTTCTCCGTGAGGTGCGGCTGACCCCGACCTGCGGCTGGCCTGGGTACGAACGGCCGGGCGTCACGTGCGGGACCGGCCGGTCCAGTAGCCGGTTCAGTAGCCGGGGCCGAGCTGGCCGACGGCGTCGAGCAACCGCCGGACGCTGGCCAGCCGCTCGGCGCGGCCGGGCGGGCCGGCGGCGGCCCAGGTGTCGAGCGCGCAGTCGGGGTCGTCGGTGGAGTGCCCGCACCCGGGCGGGCAGTCCACGGCGGCCTGCGCCAGGTCGTCGAAGGCGGCGACGACGTCGTCGGCGGTGACGTGCGCCAGGCCGAACGAGCGGATGCCCGGGGTGTCGATGACCGTGCCGCCGCCGGGCAGGTCGAACAGCACCGCCGACGACGACGTGTGCCTGCCCTTGCCCACCTTGCTGACGTCACCGGTGGCCCGGTCGGCGGCGGGCACCAGCCGGTTGACCAGCGTCGACTTGCCCACGCCGGACTGGCCGACGAACACGCTGGTGCGCCCGCCGATGCGGTCGAGCAGCGGGTCCAGCGGCGCCTCGCGCGACATCGGCACCGCGTCGACGCCGAGCCCGGCGTAGCGGTCCAGCAGCGGCTGCGGGCTGGCCAGGTCGGTCTTGGTCAGGCAGAACAGCGGCTCCAGGCCACCGGCGTAGGCGGCGACCAGGCAGCGGTCGAGGAACCCCAGCGCCGGGTCGGGGTCGGTCACCGAGGTGACGACGACGAGCAGCTCGGCGTTGGCGACGACCACCCGCTCGGTGGGGTCGGTGTCGTCGGCGGTCCGCCGCAGCGACGTCGTCCGCTCCTCGATGACGACGATCCGGGCGAGGGTGTCGGGCCGGCCGGTGGTGTCGCCGACCAGCCGCACCCGGTCACCGACGACGACGCCGTGCCGGCCGAGCTCGCGGGCGCGCATCGCGGTCACCTCGGCCGTGCCGCCGCCACGCTCCTCGACCCGCACGGTCATCCGCCCGCGGTCGACCGCGGTCACCAGCCCGGGGACGGCGTCGGCGTGGGCCGGGCGGGTGCGGGTGCGCGGGCGGGAGCCGCGCCGGTTGGGCCGGACCCGGACGTCGTCCTCGTCCGACCGGCTGTCGTGCCGGCGGCTCAGGAGCCCGCTCCCGCCGTCGCGCCGGGCACGCCGGTGCCGAGCATCCGGTCCCAGCGCTCGCGGAAGTCCGGCAGCGTCTTGGTCACCGCCTCCGGCCCGGAGACCGCCACCCCGTCGACGGCGAGGCCGAGGACGGCGGCCGCGTGCACCATGCGGTGGTCGGCGTAGGAGTCGACCAGCGCCGGGCGCAGCGGACCCGGCTCGACCACCAGCCCGTCGGGGAGCTGCTCGACCCGCGCGCCGACGGCGGTGAGCACCTCGTCGAGGGCCTGCAGCCGGTCGGTCTCGTGACCGCGCAGGTGGCCGATCCCGGTCAGCCGGGAGGTCCCGTCGGCCAGCGCGCACAGCGCGGCGAGCACCGGCGTCAGCTCGCCGACGTCGCCCAGGTCGGCCACCAGCGGTGCGATGCCGCCGGTGCCGGTGACGCGCAGCCCCTCGGGGGTGCGCTCGACCTCGGCGCCCATCGCGCCCAGCAGCCGGTCGAGCTGCGCCCCGGGCTGGGTGGTCACCGCCGGCCAGTCGGGCACGGTCACCCGGCCGCCGGTGACCAGCGCGGCGGCGAGGAAGGGTGCGGCGTTGGACAGGTCCGGCTCGACCACCCGGTCCCGCGGCGCGATCGGCCCGGGCAGGACGCGCCAGCCGCGCTCGGTGGCCACCACGTCCACCCCGTGCTCACCGAGCGCGGTCACGGTCATCTCCACGTGCGGCATCGACGGCACCCCGCCGGCCAGGGCGAGGTCGACCCCGTCGTCGAAGCGGGCGGCGGCGAGCAGCAGCCCGGAGACGATCTGGGAGGACTCGCTCGCGTCGACGGTCACCGCCCCGCCGCGCACCCCTCCGGTGCCGTGCACGGTGAACGGCGCCCGGCCGCGGCCGTCGTCGTCGACCCGCACGCCGAGGTCGCGCAGCGCGGCCAGCAGCCCGGCGTTGGGCCGCTCGCCCAGCCGCGGGTCGCCGTCGAGCCGGACCGGGCCGGTGGCCAGCGCGGCCACCGGCGGCAGGAACCGCAGCACGGTGCCGGCCAGGCCGGCGTCGACCTCGGCCGGGCCGCGCAGCGCGCCGGGGGCGACCAGCCAGTCGTCGCCGTCCTCGTCGATGCGCACGCCGAGCGCGCGCAGCCCGGCGGCCATCAGGTCGGTGTCGCGGGCGCGCAGCGGCCGCACGACCCGGCTCGGCCCGCCGGCCAGCGCGGCCAGCACCAGCGCCCGCGCGGTGAGGGACTTCGAGCCCGGCAGCGGGACGACGGCGTCGACGGGTGTGCCGTGGTGCGGCGTCGTCCAGACCGAGCTCACGGGTCCATCCTGCCCGGTCCGGACGACGCCACCGCTCCGCCTAGCCGCCGACGGGCTGCTGCGGCTTCTTGACCGGCACGGTGCGCACCAGCCGCCGGTTGGCGAACTCGAACACGGCCAGCTCGGAGAGCTCGCGGCCGTAGCCCGACCGCTTGATCCCGCCGAAGGGCAGCTCGGGGGAGGAGCCGGTGGGCTGGTTGATCCACACCATGCCGGCCTCCAGCCGCTCGGCCACCGCCCGGGCGCGGTCGAGGTCGCTGCTCATCACGGTGGCGCCCAGACCGAAGTCGCTGTCGTTGGCCAGCGCGACCGCCTCGTCGGCGTCCTTGACCTTGTAGACGACGGCCGCCGGGCCGAACAGCTCCTCGCGGTAGGCGCGCATCTCCGGGGTGACGTCGGTGAGGATCGTCGCCTCGACGAAGGCGCCGTCGTGCTCGGGCCGCTTGCCGCCGGCGACGACGGTGGCGCCCTTGTCGATCGCGTCCTGGATCTGCGCGTGCAGGTCCTGCGCGGCCCGCTCGCTCGACAGCGGGGCCAGCGACGTCGACGGGTCGGCCGGGTCGCCGGGGGAGAAGGTCGAGAAGGCCTGCTTGAGGCCCTCGACGAAGGGCTCGTAGAGCTCCTCGGTGACGATCAGCCGCTTGGAGGCGGTGCAGGCCTGGCCGGTGTTCTGCATCCGGCCCATGGTGGCGGCCTTGACGGTGGCGGCCATGTCGTCGGCGTCGAGCACGATGAACGGGTCGCTGCCGCCGAGCTCGAGCACCGACTTCTTCAGGTACTTGCCGGCCAGGGCGCCGACGGCGCTGCCGGCCCGCTCGCTGCCGGTCAGCGTCACGCCCTGGATGCGGGGGTCGGCGATGACCTGCTCGACGTCGTCGATGCGCAGGAAGGTGTTGGTGAACACGCCCTCGGGGGCGCCGGCGTCGGTGAACAGCTGCTCGATGGCGACCGCGCACTGCGGGGTGATCTCGGCGTGCTTGAGGATGACGGTGTTGCCCAGCACCAGGTTCGGGCCGGCCACGCGGACCACCTGGTAGAAGGGGTAGTTCCAGGGCTCGATGGCCAGCAGGACGCCGATCGGGCGGGTCTCGATGACCGCCTCGCCCTTGCCCATCAGCGGCTGGATGGGCTGGGGCTCGAGGAAGCCGGGGCCGTTGTCGGCGTAGTACTTCAGGATCATCGAGCACAGGTACAGCTCGCCGGTGGCCTCCTCGTGCCGCTTGCCCATCTCGGTGGTGATGAGCCTCGCGAGGTCCTCCCGGCGCTCGTCCATGAGCTCGGCGGCCCGCCGGACGACGCCGGCGCGCTCCTCGATCGGGCGCTCCCGCCACTGCTGGTAGGCGGCGTGCGCCCGCTCGACGATCCCGTCGATCGCCTCGGTCGGGGTGAAGTCGAACTCCTTCTCGACCTGGCCGGTGAAGGGGTTGACCGTCGCGTAGCGGCGCTCGCCGGAGTCGCTGGCGGTCTTCGGCTGCTCGTGCGGGGGGTTCTGGGTCGCGGTCACGCGCGTGATCCTCGTCTCTCGTCGTCAGGGGCTCCACCCCGGCCTACCCGCCGCCGCCCGGGGCACTCGCACCGTCGGCACCCCCACCTAGAGTCGGCGGCGACGGGCCCGCCGTCCGGGCCCGACAGCAGCCGGGAGGACCAGCCGTGTGTGGTCGCTACGCCGCCAGCCGCCGTCCCGAGGACCTCGTGGTCGAGTTCGAGGCGGTCCCCGCCGAGGGCCAGGAGCCGCTCCGGGCCGACTACAACGTCGCGCCGACCAAGGACGTCTACGTCGTGCGGCACAAGCGCGAGCGGGACGCCGAGGGCAGCCCGACCGGTGCCGGGCACCGGGAGCTGCGCGCCGTCCGGTGGGGGCTGGTGCCCTCCTGGGCCAAGGACGTCTCGGTGGGCAACCGGCTGCTCAACGCCCGGGTCGAGTCGCTGACCGAGAAGCCGGCCTTCCGCTCCGCGGCCCGCTCCCGGCGCTGCCTGGTGCCGGCCGACGGCTGGTACGAGTGGCAGAAGCGGCTCGACGCGCCGGCCAAGCAGCCGTTCTTCATCACCCCGGCCGACGGGTCGGTGCTGGCCATGGCCGGCCTCTACGAGGTGTGGGGCAAGGGCGAGGACCGGCTCTACACCTGCACGGTCGTCACCGCGCCCGCTGTCGGCGCGCTCACCGAGATCCACGACCGGATGCCGCTGGTGCTGCCGCGCGAGCGGTGGGCCGACTGGCTCGACCCGGCCCGCGACGACGTCGAGGCGCTGGCCGAGCCGACCCCGCCGGAGCTGGTCGAGGCGCTGGAGCTGCGCCCGGTCGGCACCGCGGTCAACAACGTCCGCAACAACGGCGCCGAGCTGCTGACCCGGGTGGAGGGCACCAGCGCCCCCGCCGACCAGCCGGCGCTCTTCTGAGGAGTCCTGCCCTGAGCGAGCGCGCGCCCGCGACCCGGCCGGCCGAGCTGCCCGCCGACCCCCCCGTCCCCGCCGGCCCGCCCGGTGCCGCGCTGCCCGGCTGGGTGGCGGCCGCGGTGACCTTCCTGTCCTCCGGCGCGGTGCTCGTGCTCGAGATCGTGGGGCTGCGGCTCATCGCGCCCTACGTCGGCATCACCCTGCAGACCAACACCGCGGTCATCGGGTTCGCGCTGGCCGCCATCGCCGTCGGCGCCTGGGCCGGTGGCGCCACGGCCGACCGCCGCGACCCCCGGCAGCTCATCGCGCCGCTGCTGGTCGCCGGCGGGGCGCTGGTGGTCGCCGTCCTGCCGCTGGTGCGCTTCACCGGGTCGCTGTTCACCGGTCCCGACGCCGGCAGCGTGCTGCTGCTGGCGGCCGTGGCGGTCGTGGTGCCGGCCGCGCTGCTCTCGGCGGTGCCGCCGATGGTGGTCAAGCTGCAGCTGGCCAGCCTGGCCGAGACCGGCTCGGTGGTCGGGAAGCTGTCGGGCATCGGCACCCTCGGCGGGATCGCGGCCACGTTCGGCACCGGCTTCCTGCTCGTCGCGGTGTTCCCGAGCAGCGGCATCCTCGTGGGCACCGGGCTGGTCACCGTCGCCGCCGGCGTCGCCGTGTGGCTGCTGCTGCGCCGCTCGCCCGGCGGCGCGGGGCGGCTGCCGACGGCGCTGCTGCTGCTCGCCGTCGCCGGGTCGCTGCTGGCCGCGGTGGCGCCCACGCCGTGCGAGGCGGAGACCTCCTACCACTGCGCCCGCGTCGTGGCCGACCCCGAGCGGGAGACCGGCCGGGTGCTGCTGCTCGACACCCTGCGGCACAGCTACGTCGACCTCGCCGACCCCACGTACCTGGAGTTCGAGTACGTGCGCGCGATCGCCGCGGTCACCGACGTCATCGCCCCGCCGGGGGAGCCGCTGTCGGCGCTGCACCTGGGCGGCGGCGGGCTCACCGTGCCGCGCTACCTCGCCGACGTGCGGCCCGGCACCACCAGCCGGGTGCTGGAGGTCGACCCGGGCGTCGTCGCGATCGACCGCGAGCAGCTCGGCCTGGAGACGTCGGAGGACCTGCAGGTGCGGGTCGGCGACGCCCGCGTGGGGCTGACCGCCGAGCCGGCGGGGGAGCGCGACCTCGTCGTCGGCGACGCCTTCGGCGGGCTGTCGGTGCCCTGGCAGCTGACCACCGTGGAGGCGCTGGAGCTGGTCGACCGGGCGCTCACCGGCGACGGCGTCTACGTCGCCAACCTCATCGACCACCCGCCGCTGGGGTTCGTCCGCGCGGAGCTGGCCACGATGCGGCGGGTGTGGCCGCACGTGCTGCTGCTGGCGCGGGCCCCGGTGCTGGCGGGGGAGGACGGCGGCAACCTGGTCGCCGTCGGCGCGCACCGGCCGCTGGACGAGGCCGCCCTCGCCGACGCGCTGCACGCCCAGGACTCGCAGTGGCGGGTCGCCTCCGGCGCCGAGGTGGCCGCCTTCGCCGGCGACGCGCGGGTGCTCACCGACGACGCCGCGCCGGTCGACCAGCTGCTGACGCCCTACGGCACCCCGGACCGCTGAGCCGGCCGCAGGTCAGCGGCCGATGGACGCCGTGCGGGCGCGGGTGAGCCGCACCAGGTCGGCCGGCGCCAGCTCCACCTGCAGCCCGCGCCGGCCGGCGCTGACCAGCACCGTGGGGAACCCCAGCGCCGACTCGTCGACGACGGTCGGGAGCGCCTTGCGCTGCCCCAGCGGGCTGATCCCGCCGACGACGTAGCCGGTGGTCCGCTCGGCGTCGGCCGGGTCGGCCATGACCGCCTTGCGCCCGCCGGCCGCGGTGGCCAGCGCCTTGAGGTCGAGGGTCCCGCTCACCGGGACGACGGCGACGGTCAGCGTGCCGTCGACGCGGGTGACCAGCGTCTTGAACACCTGCCGCGGGTCGGCGCCGAGCGCGGCCGCCGCGGCCTCGCCGTGACCCTGCTCGGCCGGGTGCGCGGGGTCGTAGGGGCGCAGGGTGTGCGCCACCCGGGCCTTCTCCAGGGCCCGCACCGCGGGGGTCGCCGCCACGGCCGGGGAGCGTAGCGACCGCCGTGGCGGGCCGCCGCCGACTTCGGGAGGCGGGGGAATGACGTCGCCGGGGGGTGCCGTTGCAGGGATCGTGACCAGCACCGTCTCCAGTGCCCGCACGCGGGCTCCGCGCCGGCGGCCCCCGGGCCGGCCCGACGCCGCGCGACTAGGATCGACCGACGTGGTGGCCCGCCTCCGGGTGCCGCAGAGAGGACGGTCGGTGCCTGAGGAGACCCCGGGCGGGGACCCCGCCGTCGAGTCGGTCGAGACCCCGCGCGAGCAGGTGGTCGGGGCGCCGGTGGAGGTGCCCGAGGCCCGTGAGGGCGGCAGCCGCACCGAGGCCGCCGAGACCCGTGCCGAGCGCGACGCCCGCTTCGAGCGCGACGCGCTGCCCTTCCTCGACCAGCTCTACCCGGCGGCGCTGCGGATGACCCGCAACCCCGCCGACGCCGAGGACCTGGTCCAGGAGACGTTCGTCAAGGCCTACTCCGCGTTCCACCAGTTCGCCGAGGGCACCAACCTCAAGGCCTGGCTGTACCGGATCCTGACCAACACCTACATCAACAGCTACCGCAAGAAGCAGCGGCAGCCGCAGCAGTACCCCACCGACCAGGTGCAGGACTGGCAGCTCTACGCGGCGGAGGAGCACAGCTCCAGCGGGCTGCGCTCGGCGGAGATCGAGGCGCTGGACCACCTGCCGGACTCCGACATCAAGGAGGCGCTGCAGCAGCTGCCCGAGGACTTCCGCCTGGCGGTCTACCTCGCCGACGTCGAGGGCTTCGCCTACAAGGAGATCGCCGAGATCATGGGCACGCCCATCGGCACGGTGATGTCCCGGCTGCACCGCGGCCGGCGGGGCCTGCAGCGGCTGCTGGCCGACTACGCCCGCGAGCGCGGCTTCGTCCGCGCCGGCGCCGGTGAGGAGGGGCGGTCGTGAGCGCGGAGCACGAGCACGCGGACTCGTGCGACGACGTCCTGTCGCACGTCTTCGAGTTCCTCGACCACGAGACCGACGACGCCCGCCGCGCCGTCATCGCCGAGCACCTCGAGGACTGCTCGTCGTGCCTGCGGCAGTTCGGCATCGAGCAGGAGTTCAAGGCGCTGGTCCGCCGCCGCTGCGGCGGTGACAAGCCGCCGCTGGGCCTGCGCGACCGGATCAAGCTGCAGCTGACCACCGTCTCCTTCGAGGAGGACGGCACGCACGTCAGCGTCGAGCAGGTGCGCACCGAGGTCGTGCGCACCGACTGGGCCGCCGACGAGGCGTAGACCCACCCGCACAGACGACGGCGCCCCGCCCCGGAGATCCGGGAGCGGGGCGCCGTCGTCTGGTCCTAGGCGTTGGGGCGCTTGCCGTGGTTGGCCTTGTTCCCCTTGCGGGAGCGACGCTTGCGTCCGCGCTTGGACATCGCTGCCCTCCTTCCCTCGTCGTCGGGTGCCGGGCGCCGGGTGTCGCCCGATGGTCTGTCCCCAGGGTCCCACAGGCGGGGGAGAGCGACCCGGCCGGTGCGGCGGGTGTCGCAGGCGGCAGGCACGATGGGGCAGGCCGGGACGACGGTGACCCGGCACGGTGGACGGGGAGGGCCGGGAGCGTGGCGCAGCACGGGATCGAGAGCGTGCTCGTGGCGGGACGCGGGCCGGCCGCGTGTGCGGTGATCACGGCCTGCTCCCGGCTCGGCGTGAAGGCCGTCGCCGTCTACTCCGACGCCGAGCGGTCGGCGCGGCACGTCCGCCTGGCCGACGACGCCGTGCTGCTCGGGCCCGCCCCGGCGGCCGAGTCCTACCTCGCCGTCGACCGGATCGTCGAGGCCGCCCGCCGCAGCGGCGCCGGCGCCGTCCTGCCCGTGCCCCCGGCGCTGGCGGGCAACGCGGCGCTGGCCGCCGAGGTGGCCGCCGCCGGCCTCACCTGGGTCGGGCCGCCGGCCGAGGTGCTCGAGCGGCTCGGTGGCGACGGCGTCGAGCCCGCCAGCGAGCACGGCCTGCTGGCGCTGGTCACCGACGAGGGCCTGCGCTACCCGACGACGGTCTCCCGCGACCGGGCCGCCGGCATCGCCCGCGTGTCCTGGACGCCCGAGCCCCCCGGCGAGATGCCCGTCGGCGCCAAGCGGCTGGCCGAGGTCGGCTGGCGCGGGCTGGTCACCGTCGGCGTCGACGCCGACGGCGAGCTCGGCGAGGTCGCGGCCGGCTTCTCCCTCGACATGGCGGTGCTCGAGCGGGCGCACCGCGTCGACGCCGTCGACCTCGCGCTCGCCGCGGCCGCCGGGGAGCGCGCACCCCGCCGTCGCACCGTCGAGGAGCACCCGCCGCGGGCCGCCGTCGCGGTGCAGCTGCGCTCCACGCTGCCGCCGGGGCAGGCGGGCCGGGTCTCCGGCCGGCTCCCCAGCGCCGGGCGGTTGCGCGGCACCGCCGGCCAGACGGAGGTGGTCGCGGTCAGCGGCTACGACCCGGGTGACCGGCTCGACCCCTGGTACGACGCGCTCCTGGCCACCGTCAGCGCCGGCGCGGCCGACACCGCCACCGCCGCCCGCGCGGCCGGCGCCGCGCTCACCGACCTGCCCGAGACCGGCGTGCCGCACGACGGCCCGGAGGTGTGCGCGGTGCTGCAGCGGCTGGCCGACGGCGACCCCGAGCCCGGCGCCTGACAGGACCGTCCCGTGCGTCTCCTGCTGGGGACGCGGCCTGCTTGGATGGGGCATCCGGCTCGAGGAGGGTGCTGCGTGAGGGTCGAGGAGATCCACGCCGAGATGGTGTCCAGCGTGTGGAAGGTCCTCGTCGCCCCGGGGGCCGAGGTCGGTGCGGGGGACACCCTGGTGATCCTCGAGTCGATGAAGATGGAGATCCCCGTGCTCACCGAGCGCGCCGGGGTCGTGCAGGAGCTGCACGTCGTCGAGGGCGAGGTGCTGCAGGAGGGCGACCTCATCGCCACCGTCGCCGACGCCTGAGCGGCGCCGGCCCGCTCAGGGCGCCCGCCGGGCCAGCGCGCCCAGCCGCCGCCCGAGGAGCTCGTAGACCTCCGGGTGGACGCTCATGCCGACGTGGCTGGAGTCGACGTGGACGTTCTCGGCCGCCGGGTCCAGGCAGGCGTGCCAGTCGACCACCCAGTCGGCGCGCGAGTACACCGAGACGTACGGGACGCCGGCGGGGAACGGCCGGTCCAGCTCGTCGGCCAGCTGGTCGGCGCAGCCGCCCTGCAGGCAGTCGTCGACGAACAGGCCCGGGACGCCGGCGCCGCCGAGGGCGGCCACCAGCCGGACCTGCGCGGCGACCAGCGGGTTGATCGCCATGTGGTCGACGTTCGGGCTGCCCAGCGTGACGATCCCGGTGACCCGGTCGGGCCGGCGTGCCGCCAGCAGCTTGGCGAACAGCCCGCCGCGGCTCTGGCCGACGACCGCCGCCGGCCGCCCGGTCCGGTCGGTGAGGTCGACCAGGCGGCGCTCGAGGCGCTCCACCGCCCGCCGGGTGCAGTCGACGTTCACGCGGATCTGCGACGTGCACGTGCGGTAGCCCCGCCTGCGCAGCCAGCTCTCCATCAGCGACAGCGACGGGTCGCCGGCGAGGAAGCCGGGGACGAGCAGCACCGGCAGCCCGCCGCCGTCCGGGACGCCGTGGCCGCGCCACACCGGCGAGCGCAGCAGGGCGGCCGCCTCGCGCCACGGCCGCTGGGCGGCGAGCAGCGTGGCGAGCGGCGAGGCGCCCTCCCACGGGGGAGCCTCCCCAGGGGACGTCCGGGTGGGGAGCGCGGCAGTGCGCATGTCGTCCTCGTCCTCGTCCTCGTCGACGGCCGGCGACGGTGGGTGCCCCACCCCGCGGCGGGGCGGCCGACCGCCTGCAGGAGAGTGTGAGGGCTGACACACTTCCCCACACCACGGGGCCGGGTGCCCCGCCGGTTCCCGCCGCCGAGCCGAGGAGGACAGGGCGATGAAGCAGCTGTCAGGACTGGACGCGGCGTTCCTGCACCTGGAGACGTCAGCCCAGTTCGGCCACGTCTCGAGCGTGTCGATCTACTCCCGCCCCGACGACCCCGACTACCGGCCCTACGACGCCTGGCGGGCGCAGCTGCAGCAGCGGCTGCACCTGCTCGAACCGCTGCGCCGGCGCCTGGCGGAGGTCCCCCTGGGCCTGGACCACCCGTACTGGGTGGCCGACGCCTCCTTCGACCTGGACTTCCACGTGCGCCACACGGCCGTCCCGCCGCCGGGCTCCGACGACCAGCTCGCCGCCCTCGTCGGGCGCCTGGTGTCCCGGCCGCTGGACCGGCGCAAGCCGCTGTGGCTGTCCTACGTCATCGAGGGCCTGCCCGACCGGCGCTTCGCGATCCTGACGATCGTCCACCACGCCACCATCGACGGTGCCTCCGGCGTCGAGCTGATGACGCTGATGCTCGACGACCGCCCCGAGGGCGGCACGGTGCCGCCCGAGGGGGAGTCCTGGACGCCCGAGCGGCCGCCGGGAGACCTGGAGATGCTGGCGCGCGGCGCGCTCGGCCTGGCCCGCAAGCCCGCACGCGGGGTGCTGCTGGCCACCCGCACGGCCCGCGAGATCGGCCGGGCGACGCGCAACCCCGTGCTGGTGCGGGCGGCCAACGACGTCCGGCGGAGCCTGCGCGGGCCGGTCGGCACGGTGCTCAACCTCGGCCGGTCCCGTCCCGAGGAGCCCGACCAGCCCCCGCCCCTGCCCAGCGTCCGGCCGCCGCGCACGCCCTTCAACGGGCCCATCACCCCGCACCGCAAGCTCGCCATCGCCTCGACGTCGCTCGACGTGGTCCGGCAGGTCAAGTCGGCGCTGGGGGCCACGGTCAACGACGTCGTCATGGCCGCGTGCGCCGGTGGCCTGCGCACCTGGCTCGACCGGCGCGGGGCGCTGCCGGACGACCCGCTCGTGGCACTGGTGCCCGTCTCCGTGCGGACCGGGGAGGAGACCGACCGCTGGACCAACCGGGTGTCGATGCTCTCGGCCGTCCTGCCTACCGACGAGCCCGACCCCGTGCGGCGGGTCCGGCGCGTGCACGAGGCGATGGCCAGCAGCAAGGAGCTGTTCTCGGCGCTGCCGGCCGAGCGGCTCACCGACTTCGCGGAGTTCCCGCCGCCGGCGGTCTTCGCGCGGGCGATGCGGCTGAGCGCCCGGCTGCGCCTGGGCTCGCGGCTCACGCCGGGGAACCTGGTGATCTCCAACGTGCCCGGCCCGCGCACGCCGCTCTACGCGGCGGGCGCCCGCCTCGAGCACTACTTCCCGGTCTCGACGATCGTCGAGGGGCAGGGGCTCAACATCACGGTGCAGAGCTACCTCGACCGGCTCGACTGGGGGCTGGTCTCCTGCGCCGAGCTGCTGCCCGACGTCGACGTGCTGCTGCGCGACGTCCTCGACGAGCTCGACGCGCTCGCTGCCGCGGCGGGCGTCGCGGTGCCGGGCAGCGCGCCGGCCGCTCAGAGCTCCAGCACGTAGACCAGCAGGTCGATGCCCGGGCGCGGGCTCCAGTCGCGTCCGGGCAGCCGGGTGAAGCCGAGCCGGTCGTAGAGGCGGTGCGCGGCGGTCATCCGCGGGTCGGTGGACAGCACCACCCGCCGCTTGCCCGCCGCGCGGGCCCGGTCCAGGCACACCCGCACCAGCGACTCGCCCACGCCGCGGCCGCGCACCGCCGGGTCGACGACGAGCATCCGGAAGGCGGCCTCGTCGTCCCCGGCGGTGACCTCGCCGAAGTCGCCGTCGAGCACCAGCGCGACCGCGCCGACGACCCGCCCGCCGTCGCGGGCCACCAGCAGCTGCGAGCGGCCGGCCCGGTGCTCGACGTCGGCCAGCTGCCCGAGGTACTCCTCGGAGGCCAGCCGCTCGTCGCGGTACACCGAGACGGTCAGCTCGGCGATCGCCGGCCAGTCGGCGCGGACGGCGTCCTCGACGGTCAGCGGGGTCAGGTCGCGGGAGGGGAGGGCCACGGGGGGCCAGCCTAGGAGGGGGGCGGGCCATACGCTCGGTCCCGATGAGCACCCTCTCCGAACGCCTGGGCCGCGGCTCGGCGACCGCGCCCTCGCAGGTCGACCACGCCCGGCGCCTCGTGGCCGACTGGCAGCTGCTGGCCGACCTCGCCTTCGCCGACCTGACGCTGTGGGTGCCGCTGCGCACCGGCGCGTGGTGGTGCGTCGCCCAGGTCCGCCCGCTCACCGCGCCCACCAGCCAGCCCGAGGACCTGGTCGGCAGCGAGGCCGACGGGGCCGACGCCGACCCGTTCCGGCTGGCGCACCGCGAGGGCCGGCCGGTGACCGAGGGCGACCCGGACTGGTCGGGCCGGGCCCCGCGGCGCCGCGAGATCATCCCGGTCCGGCACGACGGCGTCGTCGTCGCGGTGCTGGCCAAGGACACCAACCTGGCCGTCACCCGGTCGCCGTCGACGCTGGAGCTGACCTACCTCGACATCGCCGCCGACCTCTGCCTCATGGTCTCGGCCGGCACCTTCCCGCCGGAGAAGCTGCTCGACGCCGAGATGAGCCCGCGGGTGGGCGACGGGCTGGTGCGCCTGGACGCAGCAGGTCGCGCGGTCTACGCCAGCCCGAACGCGCTGTCGGCCTACCGCCGGCTCGGCGTCACCGGCGACCTGGCCGGCGCGGACCTGGCGAAGGTGACGCGGGCGGCGTCGTCGGACCGGGTGGCGGGGGAGGCGGTGGCGGCCACCATCGCCGCCGCGGTGGCCGGGCGCTTCCCCGACCCCACCGACGTCGAGGGGCGCACCGCCACGCTGCTGGTGCGTGCCCTGCCGCTGCAGGCGCCCGGTGCCGAGGAGGGCGCGCTGGTGCTCGTCCGCGACGTCACCGACCTGCGCAGCCGCGACCGGGCGCTGCTGACGAAGGACGCCACGATCCGCGAGATCCACCACCGCGTGAAGAACAACCTGCAGACCGTCGCCGCGCTGCTGCGGCTGCAGGCCCGTCGCATGACCGAGCCGGCGGCGCGGGCGGCGCTGGAGGAGTCGGTGCGGCGGGTGGCCTCCATCGCCGTCGTCCACGAGACGCTGGCCGGCAGCCGGGAGGACGTCGTCGACGTCGACGACGTCTTCGACCAGGTGCTGCCCATGCTCGGCGACCTGACCTCCATCGGCCCGGCCGCGCGCACCCGCCGGGTCGGGCGGTTCGGGGAGCTGCCCGCGGCGACGGCCACGCCGCTGGTCATGGCGGTCACCGAGCTGCTGCAGAACGCCGCGGAGCACGCCTTCCCGCCCGACGGGCCGCCCGGTGCGATCGAGCTGGTCGCCGAGCGGGACGGCGAGGACCTCGTCGTGCGCGTCCGCGACGACGGCCGCGGGCTGCCCGAGGGGTTCGACCCGGCGTCCAGCGACGGGCTGGGGCTGCAGATCGTGCGGACGCTGGTCACCAGCGAGCTCGGCGGCGCGCTGCACGCCGCCACCCCCGCCGAGCCGCCGGGCCCGGGCCGGCCGGGCACCGAGGTCGTGCTCGAGCTCCCCGGCGCCGGCCGCCCCCGTCGGTAGGCCGACACAGCGACGAGGCCGGTCACCCGGAGCGGGTGACCGGCCTCGTCGGCGCGTCGTGCGGGTCGGTCAGGCGCGGACGCGGGTGCGGGCCTGACGGCGCTTGAGAGCGCGCCGCTCGTCCTCGGACAACCCGCCCCAGACGCCCGAGTCCTGGCCGGATCGCAGGGCCCAGTCGAGGCAGGACTCCATGACGGAGCAACGACGGCACACGGCCTTCGCCTGCTCGACTTGCACGAGGGCGGGACCGGTCGTCCCGATGGGGAAGAACAGCTCGGGGTCCTCGTCCCGGCAGAGGGCGCGGTGGCGCCAGTCCATGTCGGTGCACTCCTCGGTGTCGACTACGTTCAGGGGGCTTCCAGATCGCTGACGTCGGGCCGCCTGCGCGGGCGCGACACCGGTTGCCCAGCGCCTCGTTCCAGCGACCGCCTGCCGCTTGTTACCGGCAGGTTGCGTTCCTCTCGCGATGTTTTCACCTGAGGACGGCGTGTCAAGCGCGCGGCGGTCGTGGTCTGACCCCGCGTGAGCAACCTCACCACGGGCGTGCTAGAGGCGCCACTCGGGGTTGCGGAGGTCGTTGACACCGCGCCCCACACGTGCGTAGTGACGTCCTGGAACGGCCTCCCTGCAGGGTCCCGGCCCGAGCGGACGAGGGTCGGGGGGCAGGGAGGTCCTTCGTCAGGAGACGACGGTCAGCGCCGCGGGCACCGAGCGCACGCGCAGCCCGGTGGCGGTGCCGAGGTGGTCGCCGTCGAGCTGCCAGCCCTGGGGCCGGGAGGCGGTGAGGACGACCTCGCCGAGGTCGTGGCGGCGGTGCACCCCGCGACCGCGGGCGTCGGGACGGCGGGCCAGCACCTGCCGCGAGTGGTGCAGCATCCGCAGGACGCCCATCCGGCCCATCGCGAAGACGTCGAGGCCGGTGTCGAAGGAGGCCTCGGGGCTGGGGTTGACCGGGCGCGAGCCCAGGTAGGTCCACGGGCTGACGTTGGACACCAGGCACAGGAAGAGCCCGTCGAGGTCGGGCTCGCCCGGCAGCGCCAGCGTCATGGCCGGGCGCCGGCGCTCGCGGCCCAGCACGAAGGCTCGGCCGGCCTGGCGGACGTAGAGCGCGCCGGTGGACCGGCGGCCGCGGGCGCGCACGGCCTCGACCCGTGCGATGACGTCGGCGTCGAAGCCCATGCCGGCGGCGAAGACGAACCAGCGGGGCTCGCTCCACTCCTGGTGCACCTGCGCGCCCACCTCGGCCGCGGCCACCGCGGTGGCCGGGTCGACCCCGCGGACCGTGGCGGTGCTGGTCCCGGTGGCGCTGGCGGTGCCGAGGGAGACCCGCCGGGTCCGGCCCGACCGCAGCGAGTCGAGGATCTCGCCGGTCGCCTCGACCGGGTCGCGCGAGCGGCCCAGCGCGCGGGAGAAGACGTTGGTGGAGCCGCCCGGCACGACGGCCAGCGTGGGCACGTGCGCGCCGGGCCCGTCGGTGAGCAGGCCGTTGACGACCTCGTTGACCGTGCCGTCGCCCCCGAGCGCGACGACGACGTCGAAGCCGTCGGCCAGCGCCTGCTGCCCCAGCTCCCGGCCGTGCCCGCGGTGGGTCGTCTCGGCGAGGTCGACCTTCAGCTCGCTGGCCAGCGCGCCGACGAGCACGTCGCGCACCCGGCCGGTCGTCGTCGTCGCCGCGGGGTTGGCCACCACGAGCGCGCGCATGGCTGTGAGCTAACCAGCACGCGGGTCGCCCAACCGGTCCGGAGCGGGGCTGCCGTGGCGGCTGACGCGTAGCCTCGCTGGTGTGACGGAGGAGGACGCGACGCGCCGCCCGAGCAGGGCCGAGAGGCTCCTCGGCGGTGCCGCGCAGCCCTCTGCGCGCCCGCCGCGCCCGCCCCGTCCCGAGGCGCCGCGGGCCGTCGTCCGGGCGGCGGTGGTGGCCGCCGTCGAGGCCGGGCTGCTGCTCGCCGGTGCGCTGGTCCTGCTGTGGCTGACGATCACCAGCGACCCCGACAGCGTCGGCCGGGCGCTGGCCGAGGTCGTCTACGTGGGCTTCTTCGGGGTGGCGCTGGCAGTGGCCGCGGCGGGGCTGCGACGGCTGGCGGGCTGGTCGCGCGGGCCGGTGGTCGTGCTGCAGCTGCTGCTCGGCCTGTTCGGCTACAGCACCGCGTTCCCGGGCGGGCAGCCGCTGCTGGGCATCCCGCTCGTCGTCCTGGCGGTGGCCGAGCTCTACCTCCTGGCCACGCCCGAGGCCCGGCTGGCGTTCTTGGAGCGTTGAGCGACGGCCCCCTTCAGGGCCCGCCCCGAGCGTGCGAGGGGTGGGGAGAAGGGGGTCCTTCCCTAGACCAGGTCGACGACGTCGGCGATCGAGTCGAGCACCTTGCTGGGCCGGAACGGGAAGCGGGCGACGTCGGCGGCGGTGGTGGAGCCGGTGAGCACCAGGATGGTCTGCAGGCCCGCCTCGATCCCGGCGACGACGTCGGTGTCCATGCGGTCGCCGATCATCACGGTGGACTCCGAGTGCGCCTCGATCCGGTTCATCGCGCTGCGGAACATCATCGGGTTCGGCTTGCCGACGAAGTAGGGCTTGGCGCCGGTGGCCTCGGTGATCAGCGCGGCGACCGAGCCGGTGGCCGGCAGCGGCCCCTCCGGCGAGGGGCCGGTGACGTCGGGGTTGGTGGCGATGAACCGCGACCCGGCCCCGATGAGCCGGATCGCCCGGGTGATGGCCTCGAAGGAGTAGGTGCGCGTCTCGCCGAGGACGACGAAGTCCGGGTCGGTGTCGGTGAGGGTGTAGCCGGCCTCGTACAGCGCCGTGGTCAGCCCGGCCTCGCCGATCACGTAGGCCGACCCGCCGGGCAGCTGGGAGGACAGGAAGTCCGCCGTCGCCAGGGCCGAGGTCCAGATGGACGCCTCGGGCACCTGCAGGCCCGAGCGCGCCAGCCGGGCGGCGAGGTCGCGCGGGGTGAAGATCGAGTTGTTGGTCAGGACCAGGAAGCGCCGCCCGGTGTCGACCAGCCGGGCGAGGAAGTCCGCGGCCCCCGGGAGGGCCTGCCCCTCGTGCACGAGGACGCCGTCCATGTCGGTCAGCCAGCACTCCGCCGGGCCACGCTCGGTTCCCACGCGCCCAGCCTGCCCTACGCCGCCGGTGGCGGGTCAGTCGCGGCGGTCGGCGGCGAACGAGGTCAGCGCGTCGTCGGTCAGCCGGAACACCGTCCACCCGTCCACCGGGACCGCGCCGGCGGCCCGGTAGAACTCGATGGAGGGGGTGTTCCAGTCGAGCACCGACCACTCCAGCCGGCCGTAGCCGCGCTCGACGCAGGTGGCCGCGAGCGTCCGCAGCAGCTCCCGGCCCAGGCCCCTGCCGCGGTGGGCGGGCTGCACGTAGAGGTCCTCGAGGTACACGCCGTGCGTGCCGCGCCAGGTGGAGAAGTTCAGGAACCACAGCGCCGTGCCGACGACGGCGCCGCCGGGGCCGAGCGCCACGTGCCCGAACAGGGCGGGCGAGTCACCGAACAGCGCGCCGTGCAACTGCTCCTCGGTGAGCCGGACCTCGTGCGCGGCGTGCTCGTACTCGGCGAGCTCGCGCACCAGGCCGACGAGGGCCGGGACGTCGGTGGGCTCGACCGGACGCACCGTCACGTGAGGACCTCCCGGACGCGGGCCGGCACCAGCCGGCCGAGGGGTGCGAGCAGGGGCACCAGGACCGGGGCCAGCAGGTAGCCGTAGGCCAGCACGCAGCCGGTGACGACGGGGACGGTGGCGAACCCGACGACCAGCGCCACCGCGGCGGCGACCAGCCCGTACGGGCGGCCGCTCTTCGGGCTGACCAGCGAGCGGAACGAGCGGAACCGGACGGTGCTGACCATGAGCAGCGCCGGGACCGCGACGATGAGCAGCACCCACAGCCGGTCGCGGCCCTGCATCTGGTCACCGAAGGCGAACACCGAGGCCAGCACCACCCCGGCCGCGCCGGGGCTGGGCATGCCGGTGAAGTACCGCTTGTCCGCCGTCGGGTCGACGGTGGTGTTGAAGCGGGCCAGCCGGATGGCCGCGCACGCCACCCACAGGAAGCAGACCACCCAGCCCAGCGGGTCCCACTCGTCGCGGCCCTCGGAGAACAGGGTGAAGGCGACCAGCGCGGGCGCCAGGCCGAAGGAGACCAGGTCGGCCAGCGAGTCGAACTGCAGGCCGAAGGAGCTCACCGCGCCGACCAGCCGGGCGACGGCGCCGTCGGTGATGTCGAGGAGCACCGACAGGCCGATGAGCACCGCGGCGAGGGTGTACTGCCCGCGGATGGACACCAGGATCGCGGCGAAGCCGCACATCATGTTGCCCAGCGTGAACAGGCTGGGCAGCGTGGCGAGGGCGCGGCGGCGGCTGCCGCGGACCGAGCCGCGGACGAACTCGACGGTCGCCGTGCGCCGGGTGGTGGGCCGCCCCTCGCCCGAGGCCGAACTGGGCACGGGGGCGCTCAGCCGGCGGCGGGCCAGCGGGCGATGACGGTGTCCCCGCCCCGCACGCGCTGGCCCTTCCGCACGGTGATCGTGCACTCCGCGGGCAGGAAGACGTCCATCCGCGAGCCGAACTTCATCAGGCCGAAGCGCTCGCCGGTGGCCAGCCGCCGGCCGACGCCGGTGCGGGTGACGATGCGGCGTGCCAGCACCCCGACCAGCTGCCGGAAGACGACGGTGCGCTCGCCTCCCGGGTGGTCCTCGCGCAGCCACAGCTCGCTGCGCTCGTTGCGGTGCGCGGACTCCGCGCGGTAGGCGGCCAGGAAGCTGCCCGGGCGGTAGGAGCTCTGCACGACCTCGCCGCGGTAGGGCGAGCGGTTGACGTGCACGTCGACGACGGAGAGGAACACGCTGACCTGCTGCCAGCCGCCCGGGGGCGCGGGTTCGGGCGCGACGCCCTCCTGCGGCTCCCCGGCGACCATCACCATGCCGTCGGCGGGGGACACGACGACGTCGGCCGGCGGCTCCTCGCGGTCGCAGGGCCGGTCGGGGTCGCGGAAGAACAGGACCATGTAGGCCGACAGCGCGAGGAACGGCCAGGCCGCCACGCGGGCCCAGCGGCGCCCCGTCCGCGCGCCGGCGAGGGCCAGCACGGCCGCCGGCCCGAGGGGTCCGGTGATGAAGGGCCACCCGGCCCGGTCGATGCGCATCGAGGGCTGACGGTACCGGGCGGCGACGCTGCTCTCGGCCCCGCTGCAGGGGCCCGTCGCGAGCGTGCGAGCGGCGGGGGGCAGCGGGGTCCTTCATCACACGCCGGGCGTCGCCACGTTCACCAGCCAGCGGATGCCGAACCGGTCGGTCACCTGCCCGAAGGTGTCGCCCCACACCTGCTCGGCCAGCGGGACGTCGACCGCACCGCCCTCGGCCAGCGCCTGGAACCAGCCGGTGAGCAGCCCGAGGTCGTCGCCGGACAGCGACAGCGACACCTCGTCCTGCCCGCAGGCGTCGGGGTCGTGGCCGTCGGAGGCCATGAGCTCCAGGCCCTGGTCGGTGCGCAGGAAGGCGTGCATGACGCCGTCGTCGGGGTACTCGCCGCCGCCCCCGCCCATGTCGCCGAAGGTCATGACCTCCAGGTGGCCGCCGAAGACCGAGCGGTAGGACTCCATCGCCTCGCGGGCGTTGCCGGAGAAGTGCAGGTAGGGGTTGAGCCGGACGGCCATCGCAGGTCTCCTCGGTGATCGGGGTGTCGGGAGCGGTGACCGGCGTCGCCGTCGGGACTCATCGGTGCCCGGGCGCGCCGACGGCCGGCGGGCGAGGCGCCCACCGGCCGTCGGGACGTGCTGGTGCGGGGTTCAGGCCGCGGACTTGGTCTCCCAGAAGATCCGGTCGATCTCGGCGATGTAGTCGAGCAGCTTCTGGCCCTCCGCGGGGTCCATGCTGCCCTTGCCGCCGGACGCGCCGGCCTGCTTGGTGGCCTTGTTGAACAGCTCGTGCAGCTGCGGGTACTTCTCGAAGTGCGGGGGCTTGAAGTAGTCGGTCCACAGCACCCACAGGTGGTGCTTGACGAGGTCCGAGCGCTGCTCCTTGATCAGGACGCAGCGCTGGCGGAAGACCTCGTCCTCACTGCCCTGGTACTTCTCCTGGATGGCCTTCACCGACTCCGCCTCGATGCGGGCCTGGGCCGGGTCGTACACGCCGCACGGGAGGTCGCAGTGCGCGGTTGCCTCCACGGCGGAGAACACGCGGCTGAACAGCATGTCCTCTCCTCCGTCAGTCGATGGTCAGGTCGTCTGCGACCCTACTCGCGGTGATCAGTCCCCGCCCTGGCCGGCGCCCGCCCGCGGCGCTGCCGTCGGCGTGGGTGGTCGCCCGCGTCACCGGCCCGTCGATGTCGCCGACCGTGCGGCACGGCGACCGGCTGCTGGTGCGGCGGGTGCGCCCCGGGCGGGTGGCGGTCGGCGACGTCGTCCTGGCCCGCTTCCCGTCCCGCCCCGACCTGCTGGTGGTCAAGCGGGTGCACCGGCTGCTCGACGACGGCGCGGTCGACGTCCGCGGTGACAACCCGCTGGTCACCGACGACAGCCGCGCCTACGGACCCGCGGTCGCCGTCGGCCGCGTCGTGGCCCGGCTGCGGCCGCGGCCCGGCCGGCTGGCCCCGCCGCCGTCCTAGACGCCGGCGCGCTGCTGCGCGTAGTGGGCCGCGCACTGCTCCATCGTCGGCAGCAGGCCCTGCTCCCGGGCCTGGGCGAGGGTCGGCGCGGCCCGGTCCTTGTCCGACAGCCGGTACTCCAGGTCGGCCGGCCAGGGCAGGTCCAGGTCGGGGTCGAGGGGGGAGACGCCGAACTCGCGGCCGGGGGAGTAGCCGGAGGAGACGAGGTAGGTCACCGACGAGCCGTCCTCCAGCGCGACGAACGCGTGCCCCAGGCCCTCGGCGAGGAAGACCGCGCGGGGCCGGTCGGACTCCAGCAGCACCGCGTCGGACACGCCGAAGGTCGGCGAGCCGACCCGGACGTCGACGACGACGTCGAGGACCCGGCCGGCCGGGCAGTAGACGTACTTGGCCTGGCCGGGGGGCACGAGCGCGAAGTGGACGCCGCGGAGCACGCCGCGCGCGGACACGCTGTGGTTGGCCTGCGCCAGCGGCAGCGACCGTCCGGTGGCCGAGGCGAGCACGTCGGCGCGGTACCACTCGGTGAAGCGGCCCCGGTCGTCGCCGTGCGGCACCAGGTCGAGCACGTAGCTGTCCGGCACGGCGAGCTCTCGGATCTCCACGGGCGGCACGGTAGCGAGCGCCGCGGGCCCCGGCCTCGCCCCACGGGGTGGGGTGAGCGGCGACCCGGTGTCCGGCACTACCCTGCTGGGCCCATGGGCGCAGGGACGGGCACCCCGGGACCGACCGCCGACCGCTTCGCCGCCGACCCGGCGTTCGCGGTGCACGAGGGCGGCAAGCTCGCGGTACGCCCGACGCGGCCGATCGAGACCCGCGAGGACCTCGCGCTCACCTACACCCCGGGCGTCGCGCGCGTCTCCAGCGCCATCGCCGCCGAGCCCGCGCTCGCCCGCCGCTTCACCTGGGCGCCGCGCGTGGTGGCCGTCGTCTCCGACGGCACCGCCGTCCTGGGCCTGGGCGACATCGGCCCGGCCGCGGCGCTGCCGGTGATGGAGGGCAAGGCCTGCCTGTTCAGCGAGTTCGCCGGACTCTCCGCGGTGCCGGTGGTGCTGTCGACCACCGACGTCGACGCCATCGTGGAGACCGTCGTGGCCATCGCGCCGTCCTTCGGGGGGATCAACCTCGAGGACATCAGCGCGCCCCGCTGCTTCGAGGTCGAGGAGCGGCTGCGCGAGCGGCTGGACATCCCGGTCATGCACGACGACCAGCACGGGACGGCGATCGTCGTCCTGGCGGCGCTCCGCAACGCCGCCGCGGTGACCGGCCGCGGGCTCGGCGACCTGCGGGTGGTCGTCGCCGGCGCCGGGGCCGCGGGCGTGGCCTGCACGAAGATCCTGCTCGAGGCCGGGGTGGGCGACATCGCGGTGGCCGACTCCCGCGGCGTGCTGCACACCGGCCGCGAGGACCTCCCGCCGGTCAAGCGGTGGCTCGCCGAGCACACCAACACCGACGGCCACGCGGGCACGATGACCGGCGCGCTGGCCGGCGCCGACGTCTACCTGGGCCTGTCCGGCGGCTCGGTGCCCGAGGCGGCGATCGCGTCGATGGCGCCGGGCTGCATCGTGTTCTCGCTGGCCAACCCGACGCCGGAGGTCGACCCGGAGATGGCCGCGCGGTACGCCGCCGTCGTCGCCACCGGGCGCAGCGACCTGCCCAACCAGATCAACAACGTGCTCGCGTTCCCCGGGGTGTTCCGCGGCGCCATCGACGCCGGCGCCACCGCGATCACCGAGGAGATGAAGCTGGCCGCGGCCGGGGCGATCGCCGGCGTCGTCGGCGACGACCTCGCGCCCGGCCACGTGGTGCCGAGCCCGCTGGACCGGCGGGTGGCCACCGCGGTCGCCGAGGCCGTGGCCGCCTGCGCCCGCGAGCAGGGCGTCATCGCGTAGGCGCCGCCCGGCGCGGCCGGTAGACCAGGTCGAGGACGCCGGCGAGCAGCCGCTCGGCCACCGGGCGGGGGAGCGCGGCCACCAGGGCGTGCACCGGCGCCATCCGCTCCGGCAGCCGCCCGCCGCCGACGCCGGCGAGCTCCAGCAGCGCGTCGACCTCGGGGACGGTCAGCGCGGCCGGGTCGATCGTCGCCGCCGCGGCGACCAGGTCGGGGTCGGCGACCGGGCGGGGCAGCGCCGCGGCCGCGCGGGCGGCGTCGACGAGGTCGGCCAGCAGCGCGTCGACCCGGCCGGCCGTGGCGCCGGTGACCGTCAGGTGCAGCGTGGCGGGCAGGTCGGCGCCGCCGGGCTGGGCGAACGGGGGCTGCGGCTGCAGCAGCCAGCCGCGGGCGGTGGTCTCGTCGGCGAGGTTCAGCACGTCGACGCCGTCGGGCCCGTCCTGCGCCAGCGCCACCAGGGTGGCCACCGGCGTCCCCACCACCCGCAGCCCTGGGATGGCGGCGGCGCCCTCGGCGAGCGCGACGGTGGCCGCGCGGGTGGCCCGGGCCAGGTCGGCGTAGCCGTCGCGGCCCAGCCACCGGTGCACCGCCCAGGCCGCCGCCATGGGCCCGGCCGGGCGGGTACCGGCCAGCGTCGGGTTGACCACCGGGTAGCCGGGCCAGCCGGCGGTGCTGAACCAGTGCCCCTGGCGCAGCTCCGGCTCCGCGGTGAGCAGCACCGAGACGCCCTTGGGTGCGTAGCCGTACTTGTGCAGGTCCACCGACAGGGAGGTCACGCCGGGCACCGACAGGTCGAAGGGCTCGGGGACGTCGTCGAGGAAGGGCAGCACCCAGCCGCCGATGCACGCGTCGACGTGGCAGGGGACGCCCGCGGCGGCGGCCAGTGCGGCCACCTCGCCGACCGGGTCGAGCACCCCGTGCGGGTAGGACGGCGCGCTGACCACGACGAGGGCGGCACGGGCGTCGAGCTCCGCGGCCACCGCGGAGGGCAGCGCGCGGCAGGTGAGCGGGTCGACGGCGACGTCGACGACGTCGAGATCGAACAGGTGCGCGGCCTTGCGGAACGCGGCGTGCGCGGTGACCGGCAGCAGCAGTCGCGGCCGCCCCGACCCGCCCCGCGCGCGCCACCGCTCGCGGGCGGCCAGCACCGCCAGCAGGCAGCTCTCGGTGCCGCCGCTGGTGACCGTGCCGACCGTCGCCGGCCCGCCGCCGAGCAGGTCCGCCGCCGCGCCCACGAGGTCGTCCTCGATGCGGGCGACGCTGGGGAAGGCGGTCGGGTCCAGCGCGTTCGTCCACTGGAACGCCGCCTGCGCGGCCGCGGCGAGGTCCTCCAGGCCGGCCAGCCCGGCGTCGTAGACGTAGGCCATCGTCGAGCCCCCGTGGGTGGGCACGTCGCCGGCCTGCAGCGCGGTGAGCTCGGCCAGCACCTCCTGCGGCGTCACGCCGGGACCTCCTCGGGACGGGTGGGGGCGGGGTCGAGCCGGTAGCGGGCCAGCACCGGCAGGCTGGCGAGCACGAACAGCGCGGGGACGACGGAGAACCCGAGTCGCACGGCGAGCACCGCGCCGTCGGACTGGGCGGCGTCCCCACCGGCGGAGGAGACGTACCCCGCCGCGGCCAGCAGCAGCCCGAGCAGGCCGGGGCCGACGGCGAGGCCGAGCGTCTCGGCCGCCGTCCACACGCCGGTGAAGACGCCGGCCCGCCGCCGTCCGGAGGCGGCCTCGTCGGCGGCGACGACGTCGGGGAGCATCGCCAGCGGGAACATCTGCATGCCGGCGTAGCCCACGCCGACGAGCACGACCAGCGCGACGACGAGCCCGGTACCGGCGGCGTCGCCCACCGCCAGCGCCGCGGCGCCGCCGGTGAACAGTGCCGAGGACACCAGCAGGCCGGTGCGCTTGCCCAGCCGGCGGCTGACCCGCAGCCACACCGGCATGACCACGATCGCCGGGCCGACCAGCGCGGCGAACAGCAGCGACCCGGTCGCGGGGTCGCCGAGCACGTGTTCGGAGTAGTAGGGGACGCCGGCGAGCATCACGCCGATCCCGAGCGCCTGGACGACGAAGCCGGTGAGCAGCACCCGGAACGGCCGGGACCGCCAGGCGACGACCAGCGTCGCGCCGAGCCGGCCCTCGCTGGTGACGCGGGTCAGCGTGGGCGCGCGCCGCGTACCGGCCACCGCGCCGAGCATCCCGGCGGCGAGCAGCACCGCCACGAACACGGCCATCGCCAGGTACCCGCCGCGCCCACCGCCGGCGGCGTCGACCACCGCCGGTGCGCCCGCCCCGGCGAGCAGGATGCCCAGCGCGAGCGCGGCCACCCGCCAGGACATCAGCGTCGCCCGCTCGCCCGGGTCGTCGGTGATCTCCGCCGGCTGGGCGACGTAGGGCACCTGGAAGCAGCCGTAGGCGGTGGCCGCGAGCAGGAAGGTCACCGCCACCCAGGTCGCGGCCAGCGCCGGTGGGTCGCCCGGGCCGGCGAAGACGAGGACGAACAGCGGCGGCAGCGCCAGCCCGCCGGCGAGCATCCAGGGCCGGCGCGGTCCCCAGCGCCCGGTCGTGCGGTCCGAGCGGCTGCCGATCCACGGGTTGAGCAGCACGTCCCAGGCCTTGGGCGCGAACACGACCAGGCCGGCCAGACCGGCGGCCACGCCGAGGACGTCGGTCAGGTAGTAGAGCAGCAGCAGGCCGGGGACGGTGCCGAAGGCGGCGGTGCCGATGGAGCCCACCGCGTAGCCGACGTGCGTGCCCCGGTCCAGGCGCGGCGGGACGGCGGTCACAGCGGGGGACCGTAGCCGCCGCCGGCCCCCGGTGGCCGGGCTGAGCCCGGCGGGTCCACCGATGAGGGAGGGGCCGCGGACCGGTCTGCACCCCGTGGCCCCGCGACCCGGGCCGAGCGAGCGCAGGAGGAGAGAGTGGGCACCGAGACCGTGGACATCGAGACCGTGGACATCGAGACCGTGGACACCGAGACCGTGGACACCTGGGAGGCCCTCGACGCCCGCGCGGTGGCGTTGCGCAGCCTCGACCGCCTCGTGGGCACCTGGACCGTCTCGGGCCCCGGCGGGCACGGCGGTGAGGTCCGCTGCGAGTGGGCCGACGGCGGCTGCTGGCTGGTCCAGCACGTCGACCTGCACCGCGGCGACGCGCACGACCGCGGGGTGGGGTACGTCGGCTACGACGCCGACGACGGCGAGCTGCGGTCGCACTTCTTCGGCGCTCGCGGCGAGCTGCTCGAGCTCACCTACCGGATCGAGGGCGACCTGCTCGTCGTCCGGTCCGGCGGGACGGGCTCGCGGGCGCGCTTCGAGGGCCGGTTCAGCGCCGACGGCACGGTCAACGACGGCGTGTGGCGGTGGCCGGGCGGCGGGCACGCGACCACGCTGACCCGCACCGCCTGACCCGCCGTCACCCCAGGACGGTCTCGGTGCAGCCGCCCAGGCCGTCGTCGGGGCCGGTGGCGGCGGGGCAGTCGAGCCGCACCCAGTCGCCGGTGCCGAACCGGTCGCGGGTGCCGTCGACGAACACCTCCAGGCCGGGCACGCCGGGACGCGCCCGGTACCACGTCGTCACCGGGTCGCCCTCCGTGGTGGGACGGGTGACCGCCAGCTCGGCGCCGTCCACGCTCCGGCCGGCGTCCAGGCAGGCGAGGGCGTCCGGGGCGATCCCCTCGCCCTGGCCGAGGACCTGGACGGGGCAGGCGGGCAGCGGGTCGCGCCCGGTGAAGGCGTCCGGGGTGCCGGCCTCCTCGGCGCAGCCGGCGCAGGCCAGGGCCAGCAGCACGGCGGCGACGCGGGACACCCGCCGAGCATGGCGGGTCGGGGTCTCGGCGCGGTCTCAGCCGCCCAGGCTCAGCAGCCCCTGCAGGTAGGGCTCCACGACGCCGCGCGCGGCGGTGTTGTCGTACAGGAACCACACGGCGACGAGGAGGAACGCCGGCGCGAGCACCGACTTCTCCAGCGTCGTGCCCGTACGCATGGGGGTGAGCGCGACCCGCTTGCGCTTGAGCAGCCACAGGAGGGGCACCGGCACGCCCTGCTTGGTGATCAGGTCGCCCACGACGTGGGTCAGCACGCCGAGCGCCACGGCCCAGGGCAGCCACGTCGGCTGCGGCATGTGCCCGAGCAGCAGCCACGCGCCGCCGAAGGACAGCACCAGGTTGCCGACGACGGTGTTCTCCGCCCGGCCGGGGATGACGAAGTGCAGCGCGCGCAGCGCCAGCCCGATCGCCAGCGCCATGACCACCAGGCTCGACCAGTACAGGTTCGCCGCCGCCAGCGCCACGGCGCCGAAGGCCACCGGCGCCAGCAGCGCGTCGTGGGTGCCCCAGCGGTGCCCGCCGGCGAGCCGGCCGATCGCGCCCGACGGCACGTCGGTGACCGGGCCCCACATGTCCGAGACCGTCGACCCGCTGTGGTCGAGGTCGGGCAGCATGGCGAACCCACCGGCGGCGCCGACCCACGCCACCTGCGCGACGGTGCCGTCGACCGGGGCCCAGGGGAGGGTCGCCGCACCGGCGGCCAGGCCGGAGAGCGCGTGGGAGTGACCGAGCACGTGCGCAGCGTCCCGCCTGTCGGGCGGCGGATGGCGGAGGCGCGCCCCCGTCACCGTCACGGAGTGGTCAGTCGTCGTCGACGTCGTCGGTGCCGCCGCGCGCCAGCCAGGTGGCCAGCCGCTCGATCGGCACCTCGAAGTCGGGGTGCTGGTCGACGAAGGCCTGCAGCTGGTCGGCCAGCCAGGCGAGGGTCACCTGCTCCCCGCCCCGCCGGTCGGCGAGCTCCTCCAGGCCGCGGTCGGTGAAGTACACGGCCGCGTCAGTCGGCGAAGGCCTGGGCGATGAGCTCCTTCTGCTCGACCTCGTGCACCTTGGCCGAGCCGACGGCGGGGCTGGCCGAGGCGCGGCGGCTGACCCGGCGCAGCGTCCGGCCGCCGAGGTGCTCGGGCAGGTTGAGCGCCATGAACGACCAGGCGCCCATGTTCGCCGGCTCCTCCTGCACCCAGACGAGGTCCTGGGCGTTCGGGTAGCGGTCGACGGCCCGCCGGATCTGCTCACCGGGCAGCGGGTAGAGCTGCTCGACGCGCAGCACCGCGGTGTCGGCGCGGCCCTCGGCCTCACGCTGCGCCATGAGGTCGTAGGCGACCTTGCCGCTGCACAGCAGCACCCGGCGCACCGCGGCGTCGTCGAGCGGCTCGCCGCCCACGCCCGGGTCGCCGAGCACCGGGCGGAAGCCCTCGTCGGTGAAGTCGGCGACCGGGCTGACCGCCGCCTTGGCCCGCAGCAGCGACTTCGGCGTGAACACGACCAGCGGCCGGTGCACGTCGGAGAGCGCCTGGCGGCGCAGCAGGTGGAAGTAGTTGCCCGGCGTCGAGCAGTTGGCGACGGTCATGTTGTTCTCCGCCGACAGCTGCAGGAACCGCTCGATGCGACCGCTGGAGTGGTCGGGGCCCTGGCCCTCCAGACCGTGCGGCAGCAGCAGGACGACGCCGGAGCGCTGACCCCACTTGGCCTCGCCGGAGCTGATGTACTCGTCGATGAGCATCTGGGCGCCGTCGACGAAGTCGCCGAACTGCGCCTCCCAGAGCACCAGCGCCTTCGGGTTGGCCACCGAGTAGCCGTACTCGAAGCCGAGCGCGGCGTACTCGCTGAGCAGTGAGTCGTAGACGAAGAACTTCGCCTGGTCCTCGGCGAGGTGGGCCAGCGGGGTGTACTCGCCGGCGGTCTGCCGGTCGATGAGCACCGCGTGCCGCTGCACGAAGGTGCCGCGGCGGGAGTCCTGGCCGGCCAGCCGCACCGGGATGCCCTGCACCAGCAGCGACCCGAAGGCCAGCAGCTCGCCCATCGCCCAGTCGATGCCGCCCTCGCTCACCATCGCCGCGCGCCGCTCGAGCAGCCGCTGGAGCTTGGGGTGCACGGTGAAGTCGGCGGGCAGAGACACGTGCGCGTCGCCGATCGCCTTCATGACCTCGGGGGTGATGGCGGTGGCCACCGTCGTCGCCTGCTGCGCGGGCTGGTCCATGACCGGCTGCGGCTTGGGCGTCTCGCTCGCGTCGTGGGTCTCGGCGAAGGCCCGCTCCAGCTGGTCGCGGTAGTCCTTCAGGGCCTCCTCGGCCTCGCCCAGGGTGATGTCGCCCCGGCCGATGAGCGCCTCGGTGTAGAGCTTCCGGACCGACCGCTTGCGGTCGATGATCTCGTACATCAGCGGCTGGGTCATCGACGGGTCGTCGCCCTCGTTGTGCCCGCGGCGGCGGTAGCAGACGAGGTCGATGACGACGTCCTTCTTGAACGCCTGCCGGTACTCCACGGCCAGCCGCGCCATCCGCACGCAGGCCTCGGGGTCGTCGCCGTTGACGTGGAAGACCGGCGCGTTGACCATCCGCGCGACGTCGGTGGAGTAGAGGCTCGAGCGCGACGCCGCCGGGCTGGTGGTGAAGCCGACCTGGTTGTTGATGACGACGTGCACCGTGCCGCCGGTGCGGTAGCCGCGCAGCTGCGAGAGGTTCAGCGTCTCCTGCACGACGCCCTGGCCGGCGAAGGCGGCGTCGCCGTGCAGCAGGACCGGCAGCACGGTGAAGCCCTGCTCGCCCTTGTCGATCATGTCCTGCTTGGCCCGCGTGATGCCCTCGAGGACCGGGTTGACGGTCTCCAGGTGCGAGGGGTTGCTGGCCAGCGAGACGGCGATCTGCGCGCCCTCGCGGAACGGGTTGTCGAAGGTGCCCTCGGCGCCGAGGTGGTACTTGACGTCGCCGGAGCCCTGGACGGTGCCGGGGTCGATGTTGCCCTCGAACTCGCCGAAGATCTTGGCGTAGCTCTTGCCGAGCACGTTGGCCAGCACGTTGAGCCGGCCGCGGTGGGCCATGCCGATCGCGACCTCGTCGAGGCCGTGGTCGGTGCCGGCGATGAGCACCTCGTCGAGCAGCGGGATGACCGACTCGCCGCCCTCGAGGCTGAAGCGCTTCTGCCCGACGTACTTGGTCTGCAGGAAGGTCTCGAACGCCTCAGCGGCGTTGAGCCGGCCGAGGATGTGCTTCTGCTTGTCCCGGTCGGGCTGCTCGTGCTTGACCTCGATGCGCTGCTGGAGCCACTCGCGCTCCTCGGGGTCGGTGATGTGCATGTACTCCACGCCGACGGTGCGGCAGTAGGAGTTGCGCAGCACGCCGAGGATGTCGCGCAGCGGCATCACCTTCTCGCCGGCGAAGCCGCCGACGGGGAAGGTGCGGTCGAGGTCCCACAGGGTCAGGCCGTGCTGCAGGATGTCGAGGTCGGGGTGGCTGCGGACCTTGAACTCGAGCGGGTCGGTGTCGGCCATGAGGTGGCCGTTGCGCCGGTAGGACTCGATGACCTCGATGACCCGGGCTTCCTTGTCGATCTGCCCCTCGCGGCTGACCCGCACGTCGGGCATCCAGCGCACCGGCTCGTAGGGGATGCGCAGCGACCGGAAGACGTCGTCGTAGAAGCCGTCCTCGCCCAGCAGCAGCTGGTGCAGCCGGCGCAGGAAGTCGCCGGACTCGGCGCCCTGGATGATCCGGTGGTCGTAGGTCGAGGTCAGCGTGATGATCTTGGAGACGCCGAGCTCGGTGAGCGCCTCGGGGCTCATCCCCTGGAACTCGGCCGGGTACTCCATCGCCCCGACGCCGATGATCGCGCCCTGGCCGGCGGTCAGCCGCGGCACCGAGTGGACGGTGCCGATGGTGCCCGGGTTGGTCAGGCTGATCGTGGTGCCGGAGAAGTCCTCGAGGGTCAGCTTGCCGGCGCGGGCGCGGCGGATGACGTCCTCGTAGGCGCCCCAGAACTGGGCGAAGTCCATCTCCTCGGCGCCCTTGATCGAGGCGACGACGAGGGAGCGCGAGCCGTCGGCCTTGGGCAGGTCGATGGCCAGGCCGAAGTTGACGTGCTCGGGCTGCACGAGGGTCGGCTTGCCGTCGACCTCGGCGAAGGCGGCGTTCATGTTCGGGAAGTCGTCCAGCGCCCGGACCAGCGCGTAGCCGATCAGGTGCGTGAAGGAGACCTTGCCGCCGCGCGAGCGCTTGAGGTGGTTGTTGATGACGATGCGGTTGTCGGCCAGCAGCTTGGCCGGCACCGCGCGCACGCTCGTCGCCGTCGGGACGGTGAGCGAGGCGTTCATGTTCTTGACGACGCTGGCGGCGGCGCCGCGCAGCGGCGTCCGCTTCGGCCCGTCGGCGGGGGCGGCCTTCGCCGGCTGCGCCGCGGCCGGGGCCGGGGCGGCCTTGGCCTTCTGCTCGGCGCGGTCGGCGGCGCGGTCGACGACGGTGGCCTCGGTGCGCTCGGGCACGGGGGTGGACCGCGTGGCCGGGGGCTCCGGGGCGGCCTCCGGGGCGGGGGAGGGCGCGGGGGCCGGGGTGGCTGCCGCAGCCGGCCGGCCGTTGGGCGACCCCGTCGGCTCGGCGGCGGGCGCGGGCGGCGCGGGCGCCGGCGACGCGGGGGCGGTCACCGGCGCGGGGGCCTGCTCGCGGTCGTCGCTGGCGGCGACCGGGCTGCCCGGCCGGTAGTCGGCGAAGAACTCGTGCCAGGCCTGGTCCACGCTGGACGGGTCGGCGAGGTACTGCTGGTACATCTCCTCGACCAGCCACTCGTTGGTGCCGAAGCCCGCCACCGCCGAGGAGTTGCCGGTGGAGGACGGCCGGGATGAGTTGTCGCGTGACACGGGGTCGAGTGCCTTCTTCGTCGTCGGTGGACGTCTCTGGACCGGGGCCTGACTCTACGCCCGTCCCCGGTGCCCGACCCGCGGTCCGCCCGCCGCGCCGGGCCTGCGGCCGGCCGCCGCGGCCTGCGCTCAGCTGCGCGCGCCGGCGGCCACGAGCAGCTCGACGAGGGCGTCGCGGGCACCGGCCTGACCTGCGTCGTCGCGGCGGTGGCGGGCCGCGGCGACCCGGCCGATGTCGAGGGCGCTGGCGCCGTCGGAGGTGGTCGCCTCGACGTCGGCCCCGGCGGCGAGCAGCAGCCGCACGACCTCGGGCGCGTCGCCGCCCGGCCCGGCGGCCACGGCCTCGTGCAGCGGCGTCCGGCCGGTGTCGGGGTCGCGCCGGTCGGCCCGGGCGCCGGCGTCCAGCAGCACGCGGACCAGGTCGGGCCGGCGGGCGGCCGCGGCAGCGGCGAGCGCCCCGCGGTCGGGGTCGGCGCCGCGGTCGAGCAGCAGCCGCAGCGTCCCGGCCGCGCCGCCGGCCGCGGCGACGGTGAGCAGGTCCAGCCCGGTGGCCGGGTCGGTGTGCGCCGCGCCGCCGTCGAGCTCGCCGGTGAGGCGGTCGACGTCGCCGAGGTACGCCGCGGCCGCGGCGTCGACCGGGGCGCCGAGCGCGCTCAGCACGGGCACCAGGCCGGGGGAGTGCTCGACGGCGACGTGCAGCGGCGTGCGGCCGGACTCGGTGCGCGCCCCCAGGTCGGCGCCGGCCGCGACCAGCTCCCGGACGACGTCCTCGCGGCCGGCCGACACGGCCAGGTGCAGCAGCGTCCAGCCGCTCTCGCCGGCGTGCTCCAGCGTGCCGGTGAGCAGCCGCGGCGCGTCGGCGACGGCGCTGCGCACGGCCTCGAGTTCCCCGGCCTGCACGAGGCGGGCGAGGCGCGGCAGGGTCATGCGGGTGGTCATGCAGGGGTCCCTCGTCCTCGGGTGCGGTGCGGGTGCGGTGGGGCGCGGTCAGACGACGTCGCGGCGGACGGCCAGCAGGCTGCCGAGCAGCGCCGCGACCAGGCCGTAGCCGAGCAGCAGCACGACGCCCTGCCACGGGGCGAGCAGCTCCGGCGCCTGGAAGTCCGACGTGATGGCCTGCACCGCGCCGCCGGGCAGCCACTTGTAGGCGCCCTGGATCGCGCCGATCGAGGAGATGATCGGCTCGACGACGTAGAGGTAGACCAGCGAGCCCACGATGGCGCCGACCTGGTTGCGCAGCAGCGCGCCGATGCCCACGCCGATCACGGCGAACACGACCAGCACCAGCCCGGCGGCGCCGAGGGTGCGCAGGTTGTCGCCGTCCAGCGACGGCGCCGCACCGCGCGCGCCGGCGTAGAGCAGCACGACGACGACGTCGACGGCGAGCACCAGCAGCGCCACCGGCACCGCCGCGGCGGCGTAGGCCAGCAGCTTGGCGGCGACGACGCGGCCGCGGCGGGGCGTGGTGAGGAAGGTCGGGGTGGCGGTGCGGTGCCGGTACTCCTGGGTCATCCCGATGATCCCGAGGATGAGCAGGAAGACGCTGGCGTTGGCCGCGACGGAGAAGACGATCTCCTCGTACTGCGGCGTGCCCACCGCCGGGAGCCCGGGCTGGCCGCCGTTCTGCTCCGCGCCGGCCAGGCCGGTGAACAGCGCGGCGAAGCCGCCGGCCATCAGGCAGGCGCCGAGGACCAGGCCGATCCAGACGCGGGTGGTCAGCAGCTTGGTCCACTCGGCGCGGACGAGCGCGGTCATCGGGCCGCTCCCTGGGTCGTGTACTGCGCGGGCCCGGCGGGGGAGCCGGCCGCGAACTGCTCCTGGCCGGCGGTGAGCCGGAAGTAGAGGTCCTCGAGGCCCGTGCTCTCGGCGCGCAGCTCGTGCAGCTCCACCTGCGCGGCGAACGCGCGGGCGCCGACGAGGGCCGGGGTGGCGCCCTCGACGGTGACCAGGCCGTCCTCGCTCCGGGTGGCCGCCAGGCCCGCGGTGGCGAGCACCGCGACCAGCCGGTCGGCCTCGGGGCTGCGCACGAGGACGGTGCCGGCGCCCTGCGCGCCGGACCGCAGCTCGGCGATCGAGCCCTGCCGGACCAGCCGGCCGGCGCCGACGATGACGACCCGGTCGGCGGTCTGCTCCATCTCGGCGAGCAGGTGGCTCGACACGAGGACGGTGCGGCCCTCGTCGTGGGCGAGGTGCCGCAGGAAGCCGCGCAGCCAGAGGATCCCCTCGGGGTCCAGGCCGTTGGCCGGCTCGTCGAGGACCAGCACCGGCGGGTCGCCGAGCAGCGCGGTCGCCAGCGCCAGCCGCTGCCGCATGCCCAGTGAGTAGCCGCCGGCCCGGCGCCGTCCCGCGGTCGCGAGGCCGACCCGCTCGAGGACCTCGTCGGCGCGCGCGACGGGGATCCCGGCGGCGCGGCAGTACACCCGCAGGTGGTCGCGGCCGGAGCGGGCGGGGTGGAAGGCGGTCTCGAGCACCGCGCCCACCGTGCGCACCGGCTCGCGCAGCGCCCCGTAGGGGACGCCGTCGAAGGTGGCGGTGCCGGTGTCGGGGGTGATCAGGCCGAGGACCATCCGCAGCGTCGTCGTCTTGCCCGCGCCGTTGGGCCCGAGGAAGCCGGTGACCGAGCCCGGTTCGACGGTGAAGCCGAGGTCGGAGACGGCGCGGACGGTGCCGAAGGTCTTGGTCAGACCGGACACCTCGATCCGCACCGGTCGTGGTCCTGCGGTGGTGCCGCTGGGCATCGGTCCTCCTCGTCGCGCCGTGCCGCCGTCCGCACCCCCGTGCCGCCCCATCCAAGCGCACCGGCGGCCGCCCACCGAGCCCACGGGGCGCGGCGTGCCGCGTGTCACCGGCCGGTTCCCCGCCGCTCACCCGGCGTTCGCCCGCGCGGCCGTGACCGCGGGCACACCGCCGCCGGCCCGGTCACTACAGTGCCCGCCGTGGGTGCCTGTCGGCTCGTCGCGGTCCTCGTCGACCGGACGACGGGCTGAGCCGGGACGGGTCGCCCGTGGGCCCTGCCGAACCCGGTCCGACGCCGGCGCCTCCCGGTCCGGAGGTCCGGGAGGCGCTGGAGCGGCTGCTGCTCGGTGGCCCGCGCCGGCTGACCCGGCTGGAGGTCGCCGCGGCGGCCGGCATGCCCCCGGAGCGCACCCAGCGGCTGTGGCGGGCGCTGGGCTTCCCCGACGTCGCCGACGACGACCGCGCCTTCACGCTGTCCGACGTCGGGGCGCTGGCCACCGTCTCCGAGCTCATCGACGCCGGCTTCATCGACCCCGACAGCGAGGCGTCCATCGCCCGGGTGACCGGCCAGGCGCTGTCCCGGCTGGCCGACTGGCAGACCGACCTGCTCGCCGACGTGCTCGTCCGGCGGGCGCGCGAGCAGGCCCCGGGGACGCCGGTCGACGCCGTGGCCGCCGCCGAGGCGCTGCTGCCGCTGCTGAGCCGCACGCAGGACTACGTGTGGCGCCGGCACCTGGCCGCCAACCTCGACCGCGTGCTGTCCACCGGCGCGGCGGGGGACCGGCGGGAGATGGCCGTGGGCTTCGCCGACCTGGTCGGCTACACCTCGCGCTCGCGGGGGATGGGCGGCCGCGAGCTCGGCGCGATGGTGGAGGCCTTCGAGGCGACGGCGACCGAGGTCATCGCCCGCTCCCGCGGCCGGGTGGTCAAGACCGTCGGCGACGGCGTCCTGTTCACCGCCGCCTCCGCCGTCGACGCCGTCGAGATCGGGTTGATCCTGCCCGCCGTCTGGGACGCCGAGGACCACCCGCCGCTGCGGGTGGGCGCCGCCTACGGCACGGTCCTCACCCGCCTCGGCGACGTCTACTCGCCGGTGGTGAACCTGGCCAGCCGGCTGACGTCGATCGCCCCCGCGGGAGCGGTGCTGGTCGACCGGGTGCTCGCCGGGCACGTGCGCGACCTGCCCCAGTACCGGGTGCGGCCGATGGAGCCGGTGGCGGTGCGCGGCTACGAGTCCGTGCAGCCGTGGCGGGTGAGCCGGCGGGTGGCGGGGGAGGTCGACGAGGGGCCCTCCCACGAGATCGTGCGCGACCGCTGAGTCCTCCCGCGCTACCGTGGGTTCGTGCTGTGACCCCCGGAACCGACGTCGTCCCCCGACCCGCCGTCCACCCCGGGAGCACCTCCATGAGCGCCACCCTCGTCGCGCGCGGCCTGGCCGCCGGACACGGTGCCCGCGTCCTCTTCTCCGACCTCGACCTCGTCGTCGCCCCCGGTGACGTCGTCGGCCTGGTCGGCGTCAACGGCGCCGGCAAGTCCACGCTGCTGCGCACCCTCGCCGGTGAGCTGCCCGCCGAGTCCGGCGGGATCACGCTCAGCCCGCCGACGGCGACGGTCGGGCACCTGCCGCAGGAGCGCGACCGCCGGGAGGGCGAGACGGTCGCCGCCGCGCTCGCCCGCCGCACCGGCGTCACCGCCGCCCAGGCCGCCCTCGACGCCGCCACCGTCGAGCTGACCGAGGGCCGGCCCGGTGCCGAGGAGGCCTACGCGGAGGCGCTGGAGCGCTGGCTGTCCCTGGGCGGCGCCGACCTCGAGGAGCGCCTCGAGGCGGTCCTGGCCGACGTGGCGCCCGGCGTGGCACCCGACGCGCCGATGCCGGGCCTGTCCGGCGGGCAGGCCGCCCGGGTCGGGCTGGCGGCCCTGCTGCTGTCCCGCTACGACCTGCTGCTGCTCGACGAGCCGACCAACGACCTCGACCTGGCCGGCCTCGACCGGCTCGAGCGGTTCGTCACCGGCAACCGCGCCGGGATCGTCGTCGTCAGCCACGACCGGGAGTTCCTCGCCCGCACCGTCACCCGCGTGGTCGAGCTCGACCTCGCCCAGCAGCTGGTGCGGGTGCACGACGGCGGCTACGAGAGCTACCTCGCCGAGCGCGAGGTGGCCCGCCGGCACGCGCGCGAGGAGTACGAGGAGTACGCCGAGACGAAGGCCGAGCTCGAGGCCCGGGCGCGCATGCAGCGCAACTGGCTGGCCAAGGGCGTGCGGGACGCGGTGAAGAAGCAGCGGGACCCGGACAAGTTCATCAAGGCCCACAACCGGGCCACGGCGGAGAAGCAGGGCGCCAAGGCCAAGCAGACCGAGCGGCGCATCGAGCGGCTGGAGGTGGTCGAGGAGCCCCGCAAGGAGTGGGAGCTGCGGATGACCATCGCCGCCGCGCCGCGCGCCGGGGCGGTCGTCGCCACGCTGCGCGACGCCGTCGTCCGCCGCGGTGACTTCACCCTCGGGCCGGTGAGCCTGCAGGTCGACTGGGGTGACCGGGTGGCGATCACCGGCCCCAACGGCTCGGGCAAGACGACGCTGCTCGGCGCGCTGCTGGGCCGGGTGCCGCTCGACGCCGGCAGCGCCTCGCTCGGGCCGGCGGTGCGGCTGGGCGAGGTCGACCAGGCGCGCGGGCTGTTCGTCGGCGAGCGGCGGCTGCTGGAGGCCTTCGGCGCGGAGGTGCCCGACTGGCCGACGGCGGAGGTCCGCACGCTGCTGGCGAAGTTCGGCCTGACCGCCGAGCACGTGCTGCGCCCGGCGGCGACCCTCTCGCCGGGGGAGCGCACCCGCGCCGCGCTGGCGCTCCTGCAGGCCCGCGGGGTCAACGTGCTGGTGCTCGACGAGCCGACCAACCACCTCGACCTGCCGGCCATCGAGCAGCTGGAGTCCGCGCTGGCCGACTACCCCGGCACGCTGCTGCTGGTCACCCACGACCGCCGCATGCTCGACGCGGTGGCGGTGACCCGCCGCTTCGCCGTCGACGACGGCCGGGTCGCCGAGGTCTGATCGGTTCGGCAACCCGGGCGGTGGCCCGCGCCCGTCAGTACGGCGGTGGGGTGGTGGTGGCAGTGAGGCCCGACGGGGTGGTGACGGTGAGGGTGCCGTCAGGGGCGACGGTGTGGGGCCAGCCGGGTGCCTGGTGTCTGCCGCGGTGGTGGCCGGCGCAGTAGCCGGCCAGGTTGCCCACGGCGGTCGGCCCGGCCGGCCAGGGGGTGTGGTGGTCGAGTTCGCCGCGGCGGGGGACGGGGTGGCGGCAGCCGGGGAAGCGGCAGCGGCGGTCGCGGGCGCGCACGTACCGGTCCAGGCCTGCTGTGGGCCGGTAGCCGGGGCTGGCACCGGGTGGGGCGAGGCCGGTGCCGGCATCGGCGGCGCGGTGCAGGGCGGGCAGGTCGGTGAGGGCGAGCAGGGCGCCGGTGAGGGTGTCGGTGAGGGCGAGGCGGGGCCGGTCGGCCAGCCCGCCGCCGGCGGTGCGGCCGAGCAGGTCGGCGAGGTCGGCACGGGCCTGATCGGTGGCGGCGGCCAGTGCGGTCAGCGCGTCGGGCGCGGCCGAGACGCGGCCGGCGGGGCCGGTGGCCCAGGTGGTCTCGTCGGCGGTGTCGGCGCGCTCGGCGGTGGCCACCAGCCGGCGGGCGTGGCCGAGGGCCCGCTCGAGGGCCAGCAATACCTGTCCGGCGTCGTCGACGGCGCGGTCGGCGCGCGCCCACCACCCGCCGGGCACGGCCGGGCCGGGGAGGTTCCTCGGTGGCGCCAGGGGTGGTGGCTGGTCGGGCCAGGTGTCGGGTGGTGGCCCGTCCTCATCCAGGTAGCAGGGGGCCGGCTCGGCGTCGAACTCCCGGCCAGGATGCGGCGCTCCATCTCCTCCGACCACCGCGCGAAGTCCTCCTCCTCGGACACAACCGCGGAAGTGCACGCCGTTGCAGCCGGCTCCGGCTCGGTGGGCTCGGACTCGTGCTCCGGTCAGTCGACGTCCTCGCCCAGCGCCTCGGGCAGCCCGACGGTGGCCATGCCGGCCCAGGTCTCGTCGACGTGGTGGGCCAGCACCATGAGGTCGCGCAGGTTCCCCTCGCGGTCGCGGACGTGGTCGCGCAGCAGCGCCTCCCCGGTGAAGCCCAGGTCGGTGAACAGCGCCAGCGCCGCGCCCTGCTCGGCGACGACCTCGACGACGAGCTTGGCCAGCCCGTCGCCGACCGCCGTCACCAGGGCCTGCCGGGCCAGCCCCCGGCCCAGGCCCGAGCCGCGCCGGGTGGGGGAGACGACCAGCCGCACCTCCCCGACGTGTGCGGACCAGCCCGGCAGCGGGCGGACGGCGACGTAGCCGGCGACCTCGTCGCCGTCCATCGCCACGAAGCGCCGCCCGCCACCCGCGCCGTCTGCCCACGACCGGACGACGGCGGGGTCGGTGACCTCCTCCTCGATGAAGGTCAGGTCACCCTCGGGCAGGCTCCCGAAGAAGCGCAGCAGCGCCTCCGCGTGCGCGGGTCCCAGCTCGACGACCTCCACGCTCATCCCTCCTGCCCCGCCGCCCGGGCGGGCGCGCTCTCCTCGCTGCGCGTGCGCAGGAAGCCGATGATCTCCGGCACCGTGGTCCGCGCCGCCGTCCGGCCGACCACCAGGCCCATGTGGCCGGCGTTCAACCGCAGCTCGTGCTTGTCCTCCGAGCCGACCAGGTCGATCAGCGGCGCGGTCGCGTCGGGCGGGACGATGTGGTCGCGGTCGGCGCGGACGGTCAGGAACGGCAGCCGGATGTCGGACAGGTGCACCCGGTCACCGCCCACGGCCAGCCGGTCGGTGACCATCCCGTTGTCGCGCACGAGCATCTGCACCGTCTCGCGGGCGGCGGCGCCCGGGAACGGGATGTGGTCGTCGGACCAGCCGGTCATCGCCTGGTAGGCCGAGACGTACTCGTCGCTCCACAGCCGCTCCCACAGCGTCACGTACCGGGTGACCTCCGCGGTGGGGGTGAGCGTCTTGAAGCCCTGGACGACGACCCGCGGCGGCACGTTGCCGTTCTCGTCGAGGACGTCGTCGACCTCCAGCCCGCCGCGGAAGACGTCGGCCATCGGTCCCATCTGCGTGAAGTCGACCGGGGTGGCGAGCACGGTGAGGCTGCGCAGCGGCGCGTCGGGGTGGTGGGCGGCGTAGAGCAGGGAGAGGTCGCCGCCGAAGCAGTAGCCGAAGAGGTTGACCTCCTCGGCGCCGGAGATCTCCCGCACCCGCTCCACGGCGGCCGGGACGTAGTCGTCGACGTAGTCCTCGAGCCGGTTCTGCGCGTCGCGCTCGTCGGGCTCGCCCCAGTCGACCATGTACACGTCGAAGCCGGCGTCGAGCAGCTGCTCGATGAACGAGTTGCCCGGGGTCAGGTCGAGGATGTAGCTGCGGCTGACCAGGCTGAACACGATGAGCAGCGGCGGGGAGTACCGCACCCGGTCGCTGCGGTAGTGCCACAGCTGGGTGCGGCCGCGCTCCCAGACGACGTCCTTGGGCGTCAGCCCGACCCCCGGGCGGTCGACCCCGGCGACGAGCTTGATGCCGTTACGCGCGCGGAGGGCGTTGCGCTCCACGTCGCGCCGGACGCGGTCGAGGACCGCCTGCGGGCTGGGTACCGTCGGCATCGGGCTCCTCCGGGGTCGTCTCGGCGGCCGCGCGGGCGCGGCGCTCGGTCTCCAGCTGGACGGTCAGGCGCCGCACCTCGCGGTCGAGGGCGCCGATCTGCGCGCGCAGCCGGGCGAGGTCGGTGCCGGCGGGCAGGTTGACCAGGTGCCAGGCGCGGGCCGACACCCCGCGCGCGGTGTCCTTCGCCGCGTTCTGGGCACGCCGCAGCAGGGCGACGCCGGTGGCGAAACCGGGCGTGCGCACCAGGTTCTCGGCGTGCGGGGTCACCCGCTTCTCGGCGGCGTCGAACGCCTGGCGCCACAGCGGCGCCTCGGGTTGCTTCCCCGACGTCATGTCCGGCCTCCCCTCGTCCGGGGGGTGCCTACCCGCCGGGTGACCCACCACACAGCCGGTTACCGTCCCGGGGACGGTGCAGCAGCGGAAGGGGAGAGCGGCGTGGCGGACAGCGGTGCAGCGGACAGGACGGTGCTGGACATGTTCCGGCTCGACGGCCGGGTGGCGATCGTGACGGGGGCGTCGTCGGGACTCGGCGTGGTCTTCGCCCGGGCCCTGGCGCAGGCCGGGGCCGACGTCGCCCTCGGCGCCCGGCGCGAGGACAGGATGGCCGCCACCAAGGAGGCGGTCGAGGCCGCCGGGCGGCGGGCGATCACCGTCCGCACCGACGTGGCGAAGGTGGAGGACTGCCAGGCCCTCGTCGACGCCACCATGGCCGAGTTCGGCCGGGTCGACGTGCTGGTCAACAACGCCGGCATCGGCACCGCCGCGCCGGCCACCCGGGAGAAGCCCGAGGAGTTCCGCGCGGTCATCGACGTCAACCTCAACGGCTGCTACTGGATGGCCCAGGCCTGCGGCCGGGTGATGAAGCCGGGCAGCTCCATCGTCAACATCTCCAGCGTGCTGGGGCTGACCACCGCCGGGCTGCCCCAGGCCGCCTACGCCGCCAGCAAGGCCGGGCTGATCGGCCTGACCCGCGACCTCGCCCAGCAGTGGACCGGGCGCAAGGGCATCCGGGTCAACGCGCTGGCCCCGGGCTTCTTCGCCTCGGAGATGACCGACCAGTACCCCGAGGGCTACCTCGACCAGCAGATGGGGCGGGTGCTCGCCGGCCGTGCCGGGGACCCGATGGAGCTCGCCGCGGCGCTGGTGTTCCTCGTCAGCGACGCCGGCGGCTACGTCACCGGGACGACGATCCCGGTGGAGGGCGGCATGCTCACCAGCTGAGCCCGGCCGGGGCCCCGCCGTCGGAGCGGGGCCCCGGCCCGTCTCACGCCCGCTCGACGCGGTCGACCAGCCCGGTGATCCGGTCGACCAGCTGCGGCCACACCTCGCGGGGCAGGTCGTGGCCCATGCCCTCGACCACCACGAGCTCGGCGCCCGGGATGGCCGCCGCCGTCGCCCGGCCGCCGGACACGTTCACGAGCGCGTCCTGCGCGCCGTGCACCACGAGGGTGGGGACGGCGACCCGCGCGAGGTCGGCGGTCCGGTCCGGGCTGGCCAGGATCGCGGCGAGCTGGCGGGCCACCCCCGCCGGGTTGTACGCGCGGTCGAAGGACAGCCCCGCGCGCTCCCGCAGCCCGGACTCGTCGAACTCGAAGCCGGGGGAGCCGATGACCCGGTAGGTGTCCACGGCGCGCTGCACCGCGCTCTCCCGGTCGGTCGCCGGCGGGGCGAGCAGCACGCCGAGCGCCGCCTCCGCGGGCGCGCCGACGGCCGGGTCGCCCGTCGTCGACATGATCGAGGTCAGGCTGCGCACCTTCTCCGGGTGGGCGATCGCCAGCGCCTGGGCGATCATCCCGCCCATCGAGGCCCCCACCACGTGTGCGCTGCCGAGGCCGAGGGCGTCGAGCAGGCCGGCGGTGTCCTCGGCCATGTCGGGGAGGCGGTAGGCGACCCGCGAGTGGTCGCCGCCCATCACGGCGAGCACGTCGGGCGCGCCGGCGGCGTCGAGGTGGGTGGACAGGCCGATGTCGCGGTTGTCGAACCGGATCACGTACAGGCCGCGGTCGGCCAGCATCCGGCAGAACTCGTCGGGCCAGCCGATCATCTGCGTGGCCAGGCCCATGACCAGCAGCAGCGGTGTGTCCTCGGGCGAGCCGAAGGTCTCGTAGGCCAGCTCGACGTCGCCGACGCGGGTGGTCTGCACCCCGGTGTGCTCCATGCCCGGCACGCTAACCGGACGCCCTCGGGGTGGGGACGGCGGACCGCCCCCACCCCACGGCCGTCACCGGATGCTCTGCAGCCCCGGCGAGGCGGTGTCCTGCGCGGCGCTGCTCGACGCCCGGCCCGTCCCCTGCACGGCGGACGGGGTCATGGCGAAGGTGAGGACGCCGTGCGCGACGGCGTCGGTCATCTCGTCCAGCGCGACCAGGTCGACGTTGTCGTACGTGTCGCACGCCGCGTGGTAGCACGGGTCGAAGGCGACCCCGGCGGTGCCGCCCCACTTCGCCGCCTGCTCCTCGGACTTGACGTCCTCCGCGCCGGTGAACAGGCCGCCGGCGGGGATCCCGGCCTCGACGAACGCGTCGTAGTCCGAGCGGCCGTCGAAGGCGGTCGGCTCGGTCTCCCGGCCGATGGACGCGAAGTAGTCGACGAAGACGTCCTCGACCACGCCCGACCCGGTCGACCCGGTCGAGGGGGTGTCCGATGCGTCGCCGTCGTAGACGAACCACCCCGGGTTGGGGGAACCGACCATGTCGAAGTTGAGCATCACGGCGATGTCCTTCAGCTCCCGCGTGGTGAGCTGGCTGACGTAGTAGGCCGAGCCCACGAGGCCGGCCTCCTCGGCGCCGAACCAGATGAACCGCACCTGGTTGACCGGCTCGATGCCCAGCTCGGCCATCTGCAGCGCCACCTCGAGCTGGGCGGCCGACCCGGAGCCGTTGTCGTTGATGCCCGGGCCCTCGGCGACGGAGTCGAGGTGGGCGCCGGAGACCACGACGCGGTCGGTGCGCCCGGTCGTCGTCTCGGCGATGACGTTCTCGGACCGGCGGACCTCGGAGAGGGTGGTCGCGCTCACCGTCATGGTGACCGTCCGGCCCGCGGCGGCCTCCGCCTCGATGAACTCGACCAGGGCGGCACCGGCCTCCGAGCTCATCTCCAGGACCGGCACGTCCTGCGGGAAGCTCGCCTGCCCGAACTCCACACCGGTCCGGTCGGGGCTGTTGCCCTCGTTGAAGATGATCACCGCGTCGGCGCCGGCCGCGACCGCGTTGGCGATCTTGACGGAGAAGTCGCAGGTCCCGCGCTGGATCAGCGCGATGTCGCCGGTGAAGCCGGCGAAGTCGGCGGCCTCGCACCCGGCGTTCGACGTGCCCGTGGGCTGCCCCACCGGCAGCGGGACGACGTTGTCCGCGACGCCCTGCACCACGCCGGTGACCGTGCCGGTCCCGGAGTAGTCCATCGTCGAGATGTCCACGCCCTCGACGTAGGTGAAGGGGAACCCCGGCGAGGTGCCCACGGCGGTCGCGGGGGCCAGCTCCTCGTAGAAGAAGTAGTCGAACGGCTGGCGCGTCACCTCGTAGCCGGCCGCCGCCATCAGCCCCGCCACGTAGTCGGCGGACAGCTGGTAACCGAGGGTGCTGGCCTCACGGGTGCCGTCGCTCAGGTCCGCGAACTCCTGGAACTCGGCCTGGTGGGCCCGCACCGCCTCCACCGTGACCGCGTCCCGCAGGTCGCTGGTATCGGTCAGCGGAGCGGCGGACGCGCCCGCCGTCGGTACGGCCACCAACGTCCCGACGGCGAGTGCGGCGACGACCCAGCGTGGTCTGCTCATGGCTTGCCTCCCGGCCATCCCGGACCCGCGGGGCGCGAGCCCGGCAGGGGGCGCAGCGTACGACCGGCCGGCCGGGTCCGGACCCGTTCCCGGCGCGGTGCCCCGGCCGGACGGGGAGGACCACGGGGCGTGGGCCGCTCCCACCGGACGCCCGGCGGCGGGTCCGGCGGGCGCGGCTCAGCGCAGGTCGAGCCGGACGAGCGACAGGCCCGACCGGGTCACCGCGTCCTGCAGCTCCTCGAGGGGCGGTGTGCGGCCCACGGTGGTCGGCACGCCCATCCGGCGCTGCGCGGCCCGCCAGCCCATCTCCTCGATCAGCCGCCGGTACAGCGCCGCCACCCCCGGCGGGTCGGTGACCGGCGTGGCGCGTGCCGGGCGCCGCTTCCCGCGGAACGTCACCTCCACGTCGGCGCCGCCGGCGCAGTTGTGCCGCCACCCGCTGGTGGTGAACACCGTCGGGACGCCGTCGACGACGTGGTAGCCCACCGGGAGGTCGTGGCGCCGGCCGGTGCGCCGGCCGGTGAGGTGGAGGACGAGCAGCTGGTCGCGGGCGACGCCGCGGGCCACCAGCCGGCGCACCAGGGGGTTGACCAGCCGCACCAGCGCGGTCGGCGGGTGACGGCGCTCGACGGCGTGCTGCTCGCTCAGGACGGGCTCCTCGGTCGGCTCCGGGTGGGTGCGCCCTGGACCGTCCCGGCACCGGGCGACGCGCGGCCGGTCCGGGCCGCCGGCGACCGGCAGCGGAGCGGTGCGGTGATCGCTACGCTGCGCCGCTACGTCCGACCGACCGGGAACAGGGAGCGCCGTGGCCAGCGAGGCATCACCGACCGAGGCCAGGGAGTTCGCCGCGGGGCTGCGGTCGCTGCTCGACTGGCTGCACCTCACCGGGGAGGGCGCGCGCAACGAGGTCGTCACGCTGGTGCAGGAGACGCTGGGTCCCGAGCGCCTGCAGCAGTCGGTGGTCGCACGGGAGCTCCCGCCCCTCGAGCACGTCAACCTGCAGACCGCCCTCGACGCCTGGACCGCGACCGGCGGGCGCTCGGTGGAGGTGCGCGGCGTGGTGCTCCCGCCGCACTACGCCGGGATCGACCTGCAGCAGCTGATGACCGGCGAGGGACTGCCCCCGGTGCGCCTGAGCGCTCCCTCCGTGGTCGACCTGCCGAACGGTCCGGACTCCACGCTGGCCTGCCTGCGCACGGCCCTGCTGCTGGTCACCGACGACGCCGGGCGCTACGTGCTGCTGGTGCAGGGGCCGAGCGAGCACGAGCCGCGGCTGCGCGTCGAGGTCGCCGGGCTGCCGGTGCAGCAGGCGCAGGCCGTCCTCGCCGAGATCGACCGGCTGCGCCGCGAGCTGAACGTGTACCGCGGCCGGCTGGTCGAGGTCACCCAGGGACCGATGGGCCAGGTCGTGCTCACCTTCCTCGACCCGCCGGAGCTGCACCGCGACGAGGTCGTGCTGCCCGCCGCCGTCCTCGACCGCGTCGAGCGGCACGCCCTGGGCGTGGCCGCGCACCGCGCGGGCCTGCGCGCGGCAGGGCAGCACCTCAAGCGCGGCCTGCTCCTCTACGGACCGCCGGGCACCGGCAAGACCCACACCGTGCGCTACCTGCTGGGCCGGATGGAGGGCTACACCCGGCTGCTGCTCACCGGGCGGTCGCTCGGCACGGTCGGCTCGATCACCGACCTGGCCCGCGACCTGCAGCCGGCCGTGGTGGTGCTCGAGGACGTCGACCTCGTCGCCATGGACCGCTCCTTCGGCCCGGGCGGCAGCCCCGTGCTGTTCGACCTGCTCGACGCGATGGACGGCGCCGCTCCGGACGCCGACCTGCTGTTCGTCCTGACCACCAACCGGGCCGACCTGCTCGAGCCGGCCCTGGCCGCGCGGCCCGGGCGCATCGACGTCGCCGTCGACGTCGACCTGCCCGACGCCGCGGCCCGCCGCCGGCTGCTGGAGCTCTACGGCCGCGACGTGCCGCTGCAGCTGTCGGAGGACGACGTCACCGGCGCCGTCGGCCGCACCGAGGGCGTGACGGCGTCGTTCCTCAAGGAACTGCTGCGCCGCGCCGTCCTGGAGGCCCTGCACGAGCAGGACCCGCTCGACCGGGTCACGGCCGTGCACGTCAGCCGCGCCCTCGACGACCTGCTCGACAGCACCCAGGCAGTGACCCGCACCCTGCTCGGCGTCGGCGGCGGGGCCGCCGTCGAGGGCGACGGGCACGGGCCCGGCCTCCCGCACCCGGTCGTGTTCACCGGCTCGTACGGCCCGTTCCGCGGGTGACACCATCGCCCGGTGGCGGGACGGCGCCGCGGACCCGACCCCCGATCCACGGATCGGTCAGCCAGTGAGGCAGGCGCGATGACGCAGGAGCCAGCACACACGATCCACGTCGACGGCGAGTGGCGCGCGGCCGAGGGCGGCGCGACGTTCCCCGTCACGGACCCGGCGACCGGCGAGGTCATCGGCCGGGCCTCCGACGGCGACCGGGCCGACACCGCCGCCGCGATCGCCGCCGCGGAGCGTGCGCTGCCGGCCTGGTCGGGCGCGACCGCCTACGAGCGCGCGGCGGTGCTCGCGAGGGCCGACGCGCTGATGCGGGAGCGGCGCCGGGACCTCGCCGCGCTGATGACCCGCGAGCAGGGCAAGCCGCTCAAGGCCGCGATGAACGAGGTGGCCTACGCCGCGGACTTCCTGGCCTGGTTCGCCGAGGAGGCCAAGCGCGTCGGCGGGGTCACGATCCCCTCGGCGCGGGCCGACCAGCGGTTCGTGACGATGCGCCAGGCCGTCGGCGTGGTCGCGGCCATCACGCCGTGGAACTACCCGATCTCGATGCTCACCCGCAAGCTCGCCCCTGCCGTCGCCGCGGGGTGCACCTCGGTGCTCAAGCCCGCCGAGCAGACCCCGCTGTGCGCGGTGGCGACCGTGCAGCTGCTCGTCGACGCCGGGCTACCCGCCGGGGTGGTCAACCTGGTCACCACCAGCCGCCCGGCGGAGGTCGGTGACGAGCTGCTCGACTCACCGGTGGTCCGCAAGCTCACCTTCACCGGCTCCACCGCCGTCGGGAAGGTGCTGGTGGCCAGGGCCGGCGCCACGCTCAAGCGGGTCTCGGTGGAGCTGGGCGGGCACGCGCCGTTCATCGTCTTCGGTGACGCGGACCCGGTGCGGGCGGCCAAGGGGGCCGCGCTGGTCAAGTTCCTCAACACCGGCCAGGCCTGCATCAGCCCGAACCGCATCTACGTGCACCGCTCCCTCTACGACACCTTCGTCGCCACCCTCGAGCAGCGGATCGCCGCGCTGCGGGTCGGGCGGGGCGACCAGGAGGGCATCTCGATCGGCCCGCTCATCGACGAGCGCGCCGTGGCGAAGATGGCGGCGCAGGTCGACGACGCCCGGACCCGCGGCGCCCGGGTCGTGGCCGGGGGCGAGCGCCTGCAGGTCGAGGGGCTCGGCGGGACGACCTTCTTCTCGCCCACGCTGCTGGCCGACGTGACGCCGGACATGCTCGTCTCCCGGGAGGAGACCTTCGGCCCGATCGCCGCGGTCACCCCGTTCGACGACGAGGACGAGGTCGTCGCGCGGGCCAACGACACCGAGTACGGCCTGGCCGCGTACGTCTACACCAACGACCTGTCCACCGCGATCCGGGTGACCGAGAAGCTGCGCTTCGGGATGGTGGGCGTCAACGACATCAACCCGACGTCGGCCGCCGCCCCCTTCGGCGGCGTCAAGGCCAGCGGGCTGGGACGTGAGGGCGGCTACGAGGGCATCGACGAGTACCTCGACACCAAGCTCGTCGGCATCGCGACCTGAACCACGGTGCGGGACGTCCCGCTCCGCGGCCCGCGCGGGCGGAGCGGTCGGTAGGGCGTGGCACCGCGCGTGGCTGTCCGCCGACGACGGTCGGTGTCGTGGCGACGCCCCTCGACGCGCCGTCCGCGCGGTTCGCCCGGCCCGGGGCGGGCCCAGCGAGCGGACGCCGCGGATGGCCTCCCCCCTGCGACGGCAGCGGGCCGACACGAGTACCGGGGGTCGAGCACGACCGAGACGGCCCGGACGGCGACGACCATCCCCGTCCTGGACACGGCGCTGCTGGACCAGGGGGAGGCCCGCGCGGCGGAGTTCCTCGACGCCCTGCGCGCCGCCACCCACGAGGTCGGGTTCTCCTACCTGGTCGGTCACGGCATCCCGGAGGAGGTGACCGCGCGCGCGTTCGCCCACGCGGCCCGGTTGTTCGCGCTGCCCCTGGAGGACAAGCGCCGGGTCGAGATGCCGCGCAGCCCCCACTTCCGTGGTCACACCCGCGCCGGGGGCGAGCGACCCAGGGCCGGGCCGACTGGCGGGAGCAGATCGACATCGCCGCCGAACGGGCACCCTCCGACGACCCCGCCGCCCCGGCCTGCATGCGGCTGGAGGGCCCCGACCTGTGGCCGGAGGCGCTGCCCGGCCTGCGGGAGGTCTTCACCGACTGGGAGGCCCGGTGCACCGCGGTCGCCCGCCGGCTCCTCCACTCCTGAGCGCGGGCGCTGGGCAGCCCGGCCGACGTCTTCGACAGCGCGTTCGGTGACCGCCCGTCCACGCTCGTCAAGCTGGTCCGCTACCCGGGCGGGAGGAGCGGGGCAGGGGGTCGGTGCCCACAAGGGCCCCGGTGTGCTCACGCTGCTGGTGATCGAGCCCGGCAACCTGGCCGGCCGGGCCCGGGCGTAGCGCACGAGGGCCGGTCCCGCGGGCGGGACGGACCGGCAGGACGACGCGGCCCAGCCGGTCGGCAGCGGCCACACGGGCTGCCCGCGCACCGGAGACGACGACGGCCCGGACGGAGGACCGTCCGGGCCGTTTCGATGAGCCGTTGACCTGGGGTTCTGTGTTGTGCCCCCGGCAGGATTCGAACCTGCGCACCCGCCTCCGGAGGGCGGTGCTCTATCCCCTGAGCTACGGGGGCTCGGGGCAGGAGAGAAGTTACCAGCCGCCCCCGCCCGTCCCGACGGCGGGACTCAGGGCGCGGGCAGCGGCGTCCCGCCCCGCGCGGTGAGCATGTCGACCATCGTCGTCACCTCGGCGGTCTGCGTGTCGGCGATGGACCGCGCCAGCGTGCGCACGGCGGGCTCGGCCGCGTGCTGGGCGGCGTACTGCGCCATGTCGAAGCCGCCCTGGTGGTGGCGGATCATCAGCCGCAGGAACTCCACGTCGAACGCCGTCCCGCTCAGCGACCGCAGGTCCGCCAGCTCCGCCTCGGTGGCCATCCCCGGCATGAGCGCGCCATCCATCGACGACGTGTCGTGCCCGGTGTGCCCGCCGCCCATCCAGGCCATGTGCTCACCGCCGGAGCGCGGCAGTCCCCACAGCGACAGCCACCCCTCCATCTGCCCGGCCTGGTTCGTCTGCGTGCTGGAGATGTCGAACGCCAGCCGCCGGACCTCGGGGTCGGTGCTGCGCTCGAGCGCCAGGTTGGCCATCTCCACGCCCTGCCGGTGGTGCACCGCCATGTCGCGGGAGAACCCGGCGTCGACCGAGTCGGCGGTCGGCCTCGGGGCCTGGCCGATGCCCAGGCCCACCGCCAGCCCGCCGCCGAGGGCCACCAGCGCGACGGCGATGAGGGCCAGCAGGGCGGCGCGCAGCCCGCGGCCGCGCGGGCGCGGGGCGGGGGAGTCCTGCTCGGGGCGGACGGCGGTGGCGGTCATCGCGACCTCACTCCGTGGTCGAGCCGTCCGCCGCGGCGGTGGGCGTGGTCGGCGCGTCGGTGGTCATCGCGTCCGTGCCGCGGCTCTGGTCGCCGACGACCAGCGGGTCGGCCACGAACGTCGGGTTCTCGCAGCTGGCACCGATCTCGGGGTAGTGGCCCTCGACCTCGCCGTTGAAGGTGAGGAAGTCGGCGAACTGCTCGATGCGCGGGTCGTCGACGGAGTCCACCTTCAGCTGGTGGTTCCACGACTGCAGGCTGACCGCGGAGTCGAGGCCGGCGTAGGGCGACAGCAGCCGGCCCGAGACGCCGTCGACCAGGTCGGCCAGCTTCTCCACGTCGTCGCCGGACACCCGCTCGGGGTCGTAGGCGATCCACACGGCGCCGTGCTCGAGGGAGTGGACGGCGTTCTCGTGCCGGACGTCGACGTCGTAGACGGTGCCGGTGCAGTCGGCCCACTCGCCGTCGTGCGGCCCGCCCACCGGCGGCGACTGCTCGTACTCGACGGGGGTGGACACGTGCTCCTGGCCGGCGGCGTAGTCGAAGCTCTCGATCCCGGAGATCTCGTCGAGCGAGTCGATGCGCTCGGCGTCGGACTGGCGCACCTGCACGACCGCGTAGGTGATGGCCGCGACGGCGAACACGACGACGGCGATCGCGGCGGCGATCAGACCCCACGGCCGCTGCTGGGTGACCACCTGCGTCGGCGGGCGGGTGCGCCCCCGGCCCCCCGACGACCTCGTCGCCGACGCCGGTCGCGCGCCGGACCCGGACCGGCTCGACCCGCCCCCGGCGCGGCCGGCATCGGGCTTGCGGTCCTTGGCCACGTGCTCTCCTCGGTGCTCGTCGGTGCTCGTCGAGTGGTGTGTCCGCCGGTCGTGGCGCAGCATGGGTGCGCGCCGGCGTGGCAGGGTTCGCGCCTGCCCTCGTCCGCGAGTCTAGGTCGCGTACCTGTGCACTCCCTGGCACCACGGGTGCGGCGGGCAAGCGGGTCGCGCCCGCTGCGTACGATCCCCAGGTGACACCGGAGCAGTTGCGCGACCTCGTCCGGACCGTCGTCGCGGCGGTCGTCGAGCGCGGCACGCTCGCCGTCGCCGTCCCCGACGAGGTCGTCGTCGAGCGTCCCAGGAACCCCGAGCACGGTGACTACGCCACCAACGTGGCCCTCCGCCTGGCCAAGCCGGCCGGCCGCCCGCCGCGCGAGGTGGCCGAGGCCGTCGCCGAGGAGCTGCGCACCCGGCCGGGGATCGAGCGGGTCGACGTCGCCGGCCCCGGCTTCCTCAACGTCACCCTGGCGCAGGGCGCGCTGGGCCGGATCGCCGTCGAGGCGGTCACCGCGGGGGAGACCTACGGCCACACCGCCACCCTGGCCGGGCAGCGGCTGAACCTGGAGTTCGTGTCGGCCAACCCGACCGGGCCGGTGCACATCGGCGGCACCCGCTGGGCCGCGGTCGGCGACGCCCTCGGCCGGCTGCTGGAGGCCAGCGGCGCCACGGTGACGCGGGAGTACTACTTCAACGACGCCGGCGCGCAGATCGACCGCTTCGCGCAGAGCCTGATGGCCGCCGCCACCGGCCGGCCGGTGCCCGAGGACGGCTACGCCGGCGACTACATCGGCGAGATCGCCGCCCAGGTCGTCGCCGCCGAGCCCGGCGTGCTGGAGCTGCCCGAGGCGCAGCAGCAGGAGCGGTTCCGCGAGCGCGGCGTCGAGCTGATGTTCGCCGAGATCAAGCGCATGCTGGCCGCGTTCGGCGTCGAGTTCGACGTCTACTTCAGCGAGCGCACGCTGCACGAGACCGGCGCCCTGGAGAAGGCGATCGCGCGGCTGCGCGAGAACGGTCACGTCTACGAGGCCGACGGCGCCGTCTGGCTGCGCACCACCGACTTCGGCGACGACAAGGACCGGCCGCTGGTCAAGAGCGACGGCGACCCGACCTACTTCGCCGCCGACTGCGCCTACTACCTCGACAAGCGCGCCCGCGGCTTCGACAAGGTCGTGATCATGCTCGGCGCCGACCACGCCGGGTACGTCGGCCGGTACAAGGCGCTGGTCGCCGCGGTCGGCGACGACCCCGAGGCCAACCTGGAGATCCTCCTCGGCCAGCTGGTCAACCTCGTCCGCGACGGCGAGCCGGTGCGGATGAGCAAGCGCGCCGGCACCGTCGTCCTGCTCGAGGACCTCATGGAGGCCGTCGGGGCCGACGCCGCCCGCTACGCCCTGGCCCGGGCCTCGGTCGACCAGCAGATCGACCTCGACCTGGACCTGTGGAGCCGGCAGACCAACGACAACCCGGTCTTCTACGTCCAGTACGCCCACGCCCGGATCTCCTCGGTGCTGCGCAACGCCGCCGACCTCGGCGTCGCGCTGGGCGGGCCGGGCGACGTCGACGTGGCGCAGCTCACCCACGAGCGGGAGAACGACCTGCTGCGCGCGCTCGGCGAGTTCCCGCGGGTGCTGACCTCGGCCGCGGAGCTGCGCGCCCCGCACCGGGTGGCCCGCTACCTCGAGGAGCTGGCCGGCACCTACCACCGCTTCTACGACTCCTGCCGCGTGCTGCCCCGCGGCGACGAGGAGGCCACCCCGCTGACCGTCGCCCGGCTGTGGCTGTGCGCGGCCACCGCGGTGGTGCTGCGCAACGGCCTCGGCGTGCTCGGCGTCTCCGCCCCGGAGCGGATGTGAGGGCGCACCCGGCCGGCCCGCTGCACGGCGCGATCTCCCCGCCGCCGGCCGCCGGCACGCCCCCGGCCGATCTCGGCGCGCTCGACCCGGCCGTCTGGCCCCGCTCGGCCCGCCGCGTCGACGGCGAACTGCACCTCGCCGGCAAGCCGGTCACCGAGCTGGCCCGCGCGCACGGCACCCCGCTGTTCGTCCTCGACGAGGGCGACTTCCGCGGCCGCGCCGCCGACTTCGCCACCGCGTTCGACGGCGCCGACGTCCACTACGCGTCCAAGGCGTTCCTCTGCGGGCAGGTGGCCCGCTGGATCGCCGACGACGGGCTGCACCTGGACGCCTGCAGCGGCAACGAGCTCACCGTCGCGCTGGCCGCCGGGTTCCCCGCCGAGCGGATCGCGCTGCACGGCAACAACAAGTCCCTGGTCGAGCTGCAGCTGGCCGTGGACGCCGGCATCGGCCGGATCGTCGTCGACTCCTTCGACGAGATCGACCGGCTGGTGCCGATGGCCGCCGCGCGGGTCGCCGCCGGGGGCGCGCCCGTGGCGGTGCTGGTCCGCACCACCGTGGGCATCGAGGCGCACACCCACGAGTTCATCGCCACCGCCCACGAGGACCAGAAGTTCGGCTTCTCGCTGGCCACCGGCGACGCGCTGACCGCCGCCGTCCGGGTCATCCGCGAGCCGGCGCTGCACCTGGCCGGGCTGCACAGCCACATCGGCTCGCAGATCTTCGACACCGCCGGCTTCGAGGCCGCCGCGCACCGCGTCGTCGGGCTGCTGGGCCAGGTGCACCAGGCCACCGGCGAGCTGCTCGGCGAGCTCAACCTCGGCGGCGGCTTCGGCATCGCCTACGTGCCCGACGACGACCCGGTCACCCCGGCCGACGTCGCCCGCCGGCTGCGCACCGTCGTCGCCGCCGAGTGCGCGGCGCTCGACCTGCCGGTGCCGCGGCTGGCCGTCGAGCCGGGACGCGCCATCGCCGGCCCGGGCACGGTCACGCTCTACGAGATCGGCACCATCAAGCCGGTCCGGCTGGGCAGCGGCAGCTCCGGCGCCCCGCCGGTGCGCAACTACGTGTCGGTCGACGGCGGGATGAGCGACAACATCCGCACCGCCCTCTACGACGCCGACTACACCTGCGTGCTGGCCAACCGCACGTCCGACGCCGCGCCGGCGCTGTGCCGCGTCGTCGGCAAGCACTGCGAGAGCGGAGACGTGCTGGTCCGCGACCTCTGGCTGCCCTCCGACGTGCAGCCCGGCGACCTGCTCGCCGTCGCCGCCACCGGTGCCTACTGCTGGTCGATGGCGAGCAACTACAACTACCTGCTCAAGCCGCCGGTCGTCGCGGTGCGGGAGGGCGTCGCCACCGAGATCGTCCGGCGTCAGACACTGTCGGACGTGTTCGCCCTCGACGCCGTCCTCGCGAACCGGCCCGCGCCCTCCCCGGCGCCCGACCAGCCCGCGCCCGAGCACCCCGTCGGAGCCCGGTCGTGACCGCCCCGCTGCGGGTGGCGCTGCTCGGCTGCGGCACGGTCGGCGGCGCGGTGCTGCGGCTGGTCGGCGAGCAGGCCGCCGACCTCGCCGCCCGCGTCGGCCGCCCGGTGGAGGTCGCCGGGGTCGCCGTCCGCCGTCCCGACCGGCACCCCGAGGTGCCCGCGGAGCTGCTCACCACCGACGCGCTGGGCCTGGTCACCCGCGACGACGTCGACCTCGTCGTCGAGGTGATCGGCGGCATCGAGCCGGCGCGCTCGCTCATCCAGGCCGCGATCGAGGCCGGCAAGTCGGTGGTCAGCGCCAACAAGGCGCTGCTGGCCGAGGACGGCGTCGCGCTGCACGCCGCGGCCGCGAAGGCCGGCGTCGACCTCTACTACGAGGCGTCGGTGGCCGGGGCGATCCCGCTGCTGCGGCCGCTGCGCGAGTCGCTGGCCGGCGACCAGATCCGCCGGGTGGTGGGCATCGTCAACGGCACCACCAACTACATCCTGTCGCGGATGGCCGAGACCGGCGCCGGGTTCAGCGAGGCGCTGGCCGAGGCCACCGAGCTCGGCTACGCCGAGGCCGACCCGACCGCCGACGTCGACGGTTTCGACGCCGCGGCCAAGGCCGCGATCCTCGCCTCGCTGGCCTTCCACTCCGCGGTCACCGCCTCCGACGTGCACCGGGAGGGCATCTCGGCGGTCACGGCCACCGACGTCGCCCGGGCCGCCGAGATCGGCTGCACGGTCAAGCTGCTCGCCATCTGCGAGCGCGTCGGGGGGCCCGACGGGGAGTCGGTCGCCGTCCGCGTGCACCCGGCGATGATCCCGACCGGCCACCCGCTGGCCGCCGTCGGCGGGGCGTTCAACGCCGTCTTCGTCGAGGCCGAGGCCGCCGGGCAGCTGATGTTCTACGGGCAGGGCGCCGGGGGCGAGCCCACCGCCAGCGCCGTCCTCGGCGACCTCGTCGCCGTCGCCCGCAACCGGGTGGCCGGGGCGGCCGGCGCCGGCCCGACCGCCTACGCCGAGCTGCCGACCCGGCCGATCGCCGAGACGCCCACCCGCTACCACGTGAGCCTCGACGTCGCCGACGTGCCCGGCGTGCTGGCCACCGTGGCCACCGAGTTCGCCCGGCACGAGGTGAGCATCGCCACCGTCCGCCAGGACGGCCACGGCGACGCCGCGACGCTGGTCATCGTCACCCACAGCGCCCCCGACGCGGCGCTGTCGGCGACCATCGCCGCGCTGCGGGAGATGCCCGCCGTCCGTGGGGTCACCAGTGTGCTCAGGGTGGAGGGGCTGTCATGACGGGGACGCTGCCCGGCGCCGTCTCACCGGTCTGGCCGGGGCTGATCGAGGCCTACCGGTCGCGGCTGCCGGTCAGCCCGGCGACGCCGGTGGTGACGCTGCACGAGGGCGCCACCCCGCTGGTGCCGGCCCTGGAGCTGTCCCGGCGCACCGGCTGCGAGGTGTTCCTCAAGGTCGAGGGGGCCAACCCGACCGGGTCGTTCAAGGACCGCGGGATGACCATGGCCATCACCAAGGCCCGGGAGGAGGGCGCGCAGGCGGTCATCTGCGCCTCCACCGGCAACACCAGCGCCAGCGCCGCCGCCTACGCCGCGCGCGCCGGCATGGTCTGCGCCGTCCTCGTGCCGCAGGGCAAGATCGCGCTCGGCAAGCTCGCCCAGGCCCTGGTGCACGGCGCCAAGCTGCTGCAGGTCGACGGCAACTTCGACGACTGCCTCGCGCTGGCCAGCAAGCTCGCCATCGACTACCCGGTCAGCCTGGTCAACAGCGTCAACCAGTACCGCATCGAGGGGCAGAAGACGGCGTCGTTCGAGGTCGTCGACGTCCTCGGCGACGCCCCCGACGTGCACTGCCTGCCGGTCGGCAACGCCGGCAACATCACCGCCTACTGGCAGGGCTACCGCGAGTACGCCGACGACGGCCCCGCCACCCGGCGGCCGCGGATGTGGGGCTTCCAGGCCGCCGGCGCGGCGCCGATCGTCACCGGCCAGGTGGTCGAGCGGCCGCAGACCATCGCGACGGCGATCCGCATCGGCAACCCGGCGTCGTGGACCAAGGCGCTGGCCGCCCGCGACGAGTCCGGCGGGCGCATCGACGCCGTCACCGACCGGGAGATCCTGGCCGCGTACCGGCTGCTGGCCCGCACCGAGGCGGTCTTCGTCGAGCCGGCCTCGGCGGCGTCGGTCGCCGGGCTGCTCAAGGTGGCCGCGGACGGCGGGCTCGAGCCCGGGCAGCGGGTGGTGTGCACGGTGACCGGCAACGGGCTCAAGGACCCCGAGTGGGCCATCTCCGGGGCGCCGACGCCGGTGACCGTCCCGGTCGACGCCGCCGCGGCCGCCGCGCAGCTCGGTCTGTGAGCGGCCCCGCCGTCCGGGTGCAGGTCCCCGCCACCAGCGCCAACCTGGGCCCCGCCTTCGACTGCGCCGGCCTCGCGCTGACCCTGCACGACGCCGTCGAGTTCGCCGTCGCCGACGAGGGACTGGCGGTGGAGGTGTCCGGCGTCGGCGCGGGGGAGCTGCCCGCCGACGAGCGGCACCTCGTCGTCCGGTCCTTCCGCGCCGCGTGCGACCTGCTCGGCTGGTCGCCGCCGGGCCTGCGGGTGCGGGCGGTCAACGCCATCCCGCAGGGCCGGGGGATGGGCTCGTCGGCGGCGGCCGTCGTCGCCGGGGTGGTCGGCGCGTTCGAGCTGTGCCCGGACGCCGGGACCCGGGACGACGGCGCGGTGCTGCGGCTGGTGTCGGAGCTGGAGGGGCACCCCGACAACGTGGCCGCCTGCCTGCTGGGCGGGGCCACGCTGTCGTGGACGACGCCCGAGGGCGCCCGGGCCGACCGGCTGCCGGTCAGCGACGAGGTGCTGCCCGTGGTGCTCGTCCCCGACGGGACGCTGTCGACGCACACCGCGCGCACGCTGCTGCCGGCGGCGGTGCCGCACTGCGACGCCGCGTACAACGCCGCCCGGGCCGCGCTGCTGGTGCACGCGCTCATCGCCGAGCCGGGGCTGCTGCTCGAGGCGACCGACGACCGGCTCCACCAGCGCCAGCGCGCCGCCGCCATGCCCGGCACGCTGGCCCTGGTCGACCGGCTGCGCGCCGCCGGCCACGCCGCCGTCGTCTCCGGCGCCGGCCCGAGCGTCCTGGTGCTCACCCGGCGCCGGCCCGGCGACGAGCCGGCCGGGGACCTGTCCGGGGTGAGGTCGCTCACCCTGGAGGGGTGGCGGGTGTACCCCCTGGAGGTGGACCACCGCGGGGCCTGCGTGTCCCCCGTGCCGCCTGGGGTATCGTCTTCGTAACGAGGAACACTCCGCTGGACAGCGGTGTTGTCCCGACCGTGGGGCGAGCCTAGTCTTTCCGGCGTAGCCGCCCTCGGGCGAGCCTCGCGCGGAACGTTGCAGACGGCCTTCCTGTCGACGCACCCCCGCTCCGCACCCACTCGATCCGCCGCCCGCCCCTGTCCAGAACCCCTCGGACGGGCGGCGCCGGGTCACCTCCTGCGCCGGTAGGCGCAGGTCACCGCAGGGAAGGACCTGTACGTGAGCGAAACCACCGACCTCGCGACCGTCGGCGCCCCCGAGGGCGCTGCGGGCGAGGCACCTGCCGTCTCTGGTCAGGCGGGCCGATCCCGCCGGCGCGGCAGCGGGCTGGCCGGGATGCTGCTCCCCGAGCTCCAGCGACTCGCGTCCGAGCTCGGCATCTCCGGCGTCGGCCGCATGCGCAAGGGCGACCTCGTCGCCGCCATCTCCGCCCGTCAGGTCGGCGGGACCCCGGGCAGCGTCCCGGCGCCCGGCACCCCGGCCGACGAGCCCGCGAGCACCGGCGCCCCGGCCGCGCGCGGCGTCGCCGCGACCGCGACCCCGGTCGAGGCCCCCGTCAGCGGCGGCGCCAACGGCGGTCCGCTGACCGCCGCCCCCGCGAGCGCCCCGGCCGCCGACGCCCCCGCGACCGAGGGCGCGCCGCGCCGCCGCCGCGCGGCCAGCCGTCCCGCCGGCGCCCCGGCCGGCAGCGACGCCCCTGCCACGGAGGCCCCCGCTCCGGCCGAGGCCCCCGCCGCGGACACCGCGACGACCCCCGCCCCGCCCGCCGAGCGGACCGACGGCGAGCGCTCCGACGGCGAGCGCTCCGACGGCGAGCGCTCCGACGGCGAGCGCACCGACGGTGAGCGCTCCGAGGGTGAGCGCTCCGACGGTGAGCGCACCGACGGCGACCGTCCGGCGCGCAACCGGGACCGCAACCGCACCCGCGAGGGCCGGGAGACCGGCCGGGACGGCGACCGCGGCCAGCGCGACGGCCGCGACGGCGAGCGGGCCGAGCGCCCCGCCCGCGACGGTCGTGACGGCCAGCGCGAGGGCCGCGACGGCCAGCGCGACGGCCAGCGCGACGGCCAGCGCGACGGGGAGCGCGGCCAGCGCGACGGCAACCGCGGCCCCGACCGCGGCGACCGCTCCGAGCGCAACGGCCGCCCCGACAACCGCAACGACCGCGGCGGCGACACGCGCACCGACACCCGCGCCGACGCCCGCAGCGACGAGGACGACGACGACTTCGAGGGCGGCCGAGGCCGCCGCGGGCGCCGCTACCGCGACCGCAACCGCCGCAACGGGCGGGACCGGTTCGACCAGCCCACCGAGCCCACCGTGAGCGAGGACGACGTCCTGCTGCCGGTGGCCGGCATCCTCGACGTCCTGGACAACTACGCGTTCGTCCGGACCTCGGGCTACCTGACCGGCCCCAACGACGTCTACGTCTCCCTGTCGCAGGTGCGCCGGCACGGCCTGCGCCGCGGTGACGCCATCACCGGCGCGGTCCGCCAGCCGCGGGAGGGCGAGCGCAAGGACAAGTACAACGCGCTGGTCCGGCTCGACACGGTCAACGGCCTCGACCCCGAGCAGGCGCGCAACCGCCCGGAGTTCACCAAGCTCACCCCGCTCTACCCCCAGGAGCGGCTGCGGCTGGAGACCGACCCGCACCAGCTGACCACCCGGGTCATCGACCTGGTCATGCCGATCGGCAAGGGCCAGCGCGCCCTCATCGTGTCGCCGCCCAAGGCCGGCAAGACGATGGTGCTGCAGGCGATCGCCAACGCGATCACCACGAACAACCCCGAGTGCCACCTCATGGTCGTCCTCGTCGACGAGCGGCCCGAGGAGGTCACCGACATGCAGCGCTCGGTGAAGGGCGAGGTCATCGCCTCGACCTTCGACCGGCCGCCGTCGGACCACACCACGGTCGCGGAGCTGTCCATCGAGCGGGCCAAGCGCCTGGTCGAGATGGGCCACGACGTCGTCGTCCTGCTGGACTCGATCACCCGGCTGGGCCGCGCCTACAACCTGGCCGCGCCCGCCAGCGGGCGGATCCTGTCCGGTGGTGTGGACTCCACGGCGCTCTACCCGCCCAAGCGCTTCCTCGGCGCCGCCCGCAACATCGAGAACGGCGGCTCGCTGACCATCATCGCCTCGGCGCTGGTGGAGACCGGGTCCACGATGGACACGGTCATCTTCGAGGAGTTCAAGGGCACCGGGAACGCGGAGATCAAGCTCGACCGCCGGCTGGCGGACAAGCGGGTCTTCCCGGCCGTGGACGTCAACGCGTCGGGCACGCGCAAGGAGGAGATCCTCATGTCGCCCGACGAGCTGGCCATCGTCATCAAGCTGCGCCGGGTGCTGGCCGCGCTCGAGCCGCAGCAGGCGCTGGAACTGCTGCTCGCCCAGCTGCGCAAGACGCGCAACAACATCGAGTTCCTCATGCAGGTCCAGAAGAACACGCCGGGCACCGCGCTCGACGAGCGGTAGCGGCGGGCCCACCCGCCGGCGGGGCCCGGCCGATCAGGGATACTGGTCGGCCGAGCCCCGCGCCACCGCCGTGAGGACGGCCGGAATGACCGGCCGGTTCCCGGCGTTCGACCACCTGAACGGCCCAGACCCCGGAAGAGGCGACATGAAGCCCGGCATCCACCCCGACTACCACACCACCACGGTGACCTGTGGCTGCGGGAACACCTTCACCACCCGCAGCACGGCGCCCAACGGTCAGCTGACCGTCGAGACCTGCTCGGCCTGCCACCCGTTCTACACGGGCAAGCAGCGCATCCTCGACACCGGCGGCCGCGTGGCCCGCTTCGAGAAGCGCTTCGGCAAGCGCGGCGCGCCTGCCGCCAAGTAGCACCCCCGACGGCGCCCGTCCCACCTCGCGTGGGGCGGGCGCCGTCGTCGTGTCCGCCCCACGCGTGCACTTCCGCGGAAGTGCACGCCACCCGTCCACCCCTCGCGTGCGCTTCCGCGGAAGTGCACGTCCCCGTCCCGTCCCGGGAGGTCCTGCGATGAGCAGCCCCACCGACGCCGCGCCCGACCGGCTGCGCGGGCTGCTCGAGGAGCACGCCGCGCTGGAGACCGAGCTGGCCGACCCCGCGGTGCACGCCGACCAGGCCCGCGCCCGCCGCCTCGGCCGCCGCTACGCCCGGCTCGCACCGGTCGTCGAGACCGCCCGCGCCCTCGACGCCGCCCGCGACGACCTCGACGCCGCCCGCGAGCTGGCCGCCGAGGACCCGGCCTTCGCCGAGGAGGCGCGCGGCCTCGAGGCCCGCATCGACGAGCTCACCGACCGGCTGCGCGAGCTGCTCCTGCCGAAGGACCCCGACGACGACAAGGACGTCATCCTCGAGATCAAGGCGGGGGAGGGCGGCGCGGAGTCGGCGCTGTTCGCCGGCGACCTGCTGCGCATGTACCTGCGCTACGCCGAGCGCCGCGGCTGGGCCACCGAGGTCCTCGACGCCGTACCCGCCGAGCTCGGCGGTTACAAGGACGTCTCGATCGCCGTGAAGTCCCGCACCGACGAGGGCATCTGGTCCCGCCTGAAGTTCGAGGGCGGCGTGCACCGCGTGCAGCGCGTGCCGGTCACCGAGTCGCAGGGCCGCATCCACACCTCCGCCGTCGGCGTGCTCGTGCTGCCCGAGGCCGAGGAGGTCGACGTCACCGTCGACCCGAACGACCTGCGCGTCGACGTGTTCCGCTCCTCCGGGCCGGGCGGGCAGAGCGTCAACACCACCGACTCCGCCGTCCGCATCACCCACCTGCCCACCGGGATCGTGGTCAGCTCCCAGAACGAGAAGAGCCAGCTGCAGAACCGCGAGTCGGCGCTGCGCGTGCTGCGCTCCCGGCTGCTGGCCGCCGCCCGCGAGGAGGCCGCGGCCACCGCCAGCGACCAGCGGCGCAGCCAGGTCCGCACCGTCGACCGCAGCGAGCGGGTGCGCACCTACAACTTCCCGGAGAGCCGCATCTCCGACCACCGGGTCGGCTTCAAGGCGCACAACCTCGACGCCGTCCTCGACGGCGAGCTCGACCCGGTCATCGACGCGCTCACCCGCGCGCACACCGCCGAGCTGCTGGCGGCCGGCTCCTGAAGACCCGCACGCTCCTGGCCGACGCCGCCCGCCGGCTGGCCGACGCCGGCGTCGAGTCCCCGCGCGTCGACGCCGAGCTGCTGCTCGCCCACGTCCTCGGCACCTCCCGGACGGCGCTGCTCACCCGGGACGAGGTCGACGACGACGCCGCCGCCCGCTTCGCCGCGCTGCTCGACCAGCGGGCCGAGAGGGTGCCGCTGCAGCACCTCACCGGCCGGGCGCCGTTCCGCCACCTCGAGCTCGCCGTCGGCCCCGGGGTGTTCGTGCCCCGCCCGGAGACCGAGCAGCTCGTGGAGTGGGCGCTGGCGCGGCTGGCCGGCGCCGAGGGACCGGTCGTCGTCGACCTGGGCAGCGGCTCGGGCGCGATCGCGCTGTCGATCGCGCACGAGCACCCCGGCGCCCGGGTCACCGCCGTCGAGCGCGACCCGCAGGCCGTCGAGTGGACCCGCCACAACGCCGCGCAGCGCGCCGCCGCGGGCGACCGGCCGGTGACCGTGCTCGCCGGCGACATGACCGACCCGCGGCTGCTGGCCGACCTCGACGGCGCCGTCGACCTCGTCGTCTCCAACCCGCCCTACGTGCCCGACGGCGCGCGGGTGCCGCGGGAGGTCGCCGACCACGACCCGCCGCTGGCGCTGTGGGGCGGCCCCGACGGCCTCGACGTCGTGCGCGGGCTGCTGCGCACCGCGGCCCGGCTGCTGCGCCCCGGCGGCGCGCTGGGCATCGAGCACGCCGACCAGCAGGGCGACGCGCTACCCGCGCTGGTGCGCGGCACGGGGGACTTCACCGACGTCACCGACCACCCCGACCTCACCGGCCGCCCGCGCTTCACCACCGCCGTCCGGCGTGGGGGAGACTGACCGCCCGTGGCCGACCTCTACGACTGCACCGACCCGGAGCGGCGCGCCGCGGGCCTCGACGCCGCCGCCGCGGCGATCGCCCGCGGTGAGCTGGTCCTGCTGCCCACCGACACCGTGTACGGCGTGGGCGCCGACGCCTTCTCGCCCGCCGCGGTCGCCGGGCTGCTCGCGGCGAAGAACCGCGGCCGGGCGATGCCGGTCCCGGTGCTGATCGGGGAGGCCTCCACCCTGGCGGGGCTGACGCTGCGCGTCCCCCGCTCGGCCTCCCGGCTGGCCGAGGCGTTCTGGCCCGGGGGGCTGACCCTCGTCGTCGAGCACGCGCCGTCGCTGGCCTGGGACCTCGGTGACGCCGAGGGGACCGTCGCCGTCCGCCTGCCCGACGACGACGTCGCCCGCGACCTGCTGCGCCGCACCGGCCCGATGGCCGTCTCCAGCGCCAACCGCTCGGGCCGCCCCGCCGCGACGTCGGCCGACGAGGCGGTCGCCCAGCTCGGCGAGCACGCCGCCGTGGCGCTCGACGGCGGCCCCCGTGCCGGCTCGGCGGCCAGCACGATCGTCGACTGCACCGGTCCGGTGCCGCGGGTGCTGCGGGTCGGCGCGGTCGGCGTCGAGCGGCTGCGCGAGGTCCTCCCCGAGCTCACCGATTGACGGAGGACCCCGTCCTCCCCACCCCTCGCAGGCTCAGGACGGGCCCCGGGACGGGGCCGCTCCCGTCGCTCAGGTCACGCTCCGGGACCGGCCCGGGCGATACCGTGGTGGGACCGCCCTGTCGTCTCGCCCCGGGAGCACCGTCGCGATGAGCTCCTCCGCCGCGCGCACGGCCCGGGTCCCGCACCGGGCCGGGCGGGGCTGAGCCGTGCGCGAGTACGCCGTCGTCCTGCTCGTGGCCGCCGTGGTCACCTACCTGGCCACCCCGGTGGTGCGGGTGGCGGCGGTCCGGCTGCGGATGATGGCCGCGCCCCGTGAGCGCGACGTGCACGTGATCCCCACTCCGCGCGGGGGAGGGGTGGCGATGTACCTCGGCGTGGCCGCCGCGGTGCTGGTCGCCACGCGGCTGCCCGCGCTGCAGCGCACGTTCGACGACTCGCAGACCGCCGCGGTGCTCGTCGCCGGCGGGCTGATCTGCCTGCTCGGCGTCCTCGACGACAAGTTCGGCCTCGACGCGCTGACCAAGCTGACCGGTCAGATCGCCGCGGCCGGCGTCATGGTGCTGCTCGGCGTGCAGCTGGCCTTCCTGTTCCTGCCGGTCGCCGACATCGGGACCATCTCCTTCGGCCCGGACGTCGGCGTGCCGCTGACCATCCTGCTGACGGTCATGACCGTCAACGCGCTGAACTTCATCGACGGCCTCGACGGGCTGGCCGCGGGCGTCTCGGCGATCGCCGCGCTCGCGTTCTTCGCCTACAGCTACAACCTCAGCATGGTCGGCTACGACGAGGTGGCCAGCGCCCCGGCCCTGGTCACCGCCGTGCTCGCCGGCGCCTGCCTGGGGTTCCTGCCGCACAACTTCAGCCCGGCGCGGATCTTCATGGGCGACTCGGGCTCGATGCTCGTCGGGCTCGTGCTCTCCGCGGCCGCCGTGAGCGCCACCGGCCGCGTCGACGCGCAGACCTTCGACTCCGCGGCCAGCCTGCTGCCGCTGGCGCTGCCGCTGCTGGTACCCATCGCCGTGCTCTCCATCCCGTTCACCGACCTGGTCCTGGCCGTGGTCCGGCGGACCCGCCGCGGGCAGTCGCCCTTCTCGCCCGACAAGATGCACCTGCACCACCGGCTGCTGGCCATCGGCCACTCGCACCGCCGGGCGGTGCTGACCATGTACTTCTGGGCGGCTCTCCTGTCCTTCGGCGCGGTGGCACTGTCGATCACCGGCGGGACGGCGGAGCTGCTCGTCGTGATCGGAGTCCTGCTCGCCGTGGGTGTCGTCGTCGTCCTGAGCCCGCACACGCGGCGGGCCGCCCGCGAGGCCCGGGCGGCCGAGATCGCCGCCCGGCGACGGCGCAGCCGGGCCGCGCACCCCACCGCCCGCGCGAGCCGCACGCGGGACGGCCGGCCCGCCGGCCCGGAGACGCCGACCGCACCCCCGTCGTCACCCGGGCCGACCGCGCCCGGACCGACCGCGCCCGAGCCGACCGCGCCGCGCGCGGCCGGCGCGGGCCAGGGCCTCCGGTGAGCGCGCGCCGTCCGGGGACGGAGGTCCCCTGGGACCTGTCGTTCCTACGCGTGGGTGCGCTGGTGACCGGCGCGGTCGCCGTCGTCGCCGCGCTGGTCGCCGGGCTCATCGCGGGCTGGGCCGACGCCGCCGGCGTGCTGGTGGGCGCCGCGGTGGTGACGGCGTTCTTCGTCGTCTCCGGCGTCGTCATCGCCTGGGCCGGCCGGATCGACGACACCTTCACGCTCCCCGCGGCCCTGGGCACGTTCTTCGTCAAGGCCGTCGTCCTCTTCGGGATCCTGAACGCGCTCCCGGAGGACGGCTGGCTCGACCGGCGCACCATGGCCTGGTCGGTCATCGTCGGCGCACTGCTGTGGAGCGGCATCCAGCTGCGCTGGGTCTGGACCCGGCCGCTGTACTACGTCACACCGCCGCCGCCACCCGGTCAGGGGAGCCTCCCCCCGGCACCGGACGGGACCGCGACGCGCGGCTGATAGTGTCCCGGCGATGGCCGAGGACGATCCCGTGCGCGGGGACACCCGGCCTCGACCTGCGCGACCGTCCGCTCCCCGGGGCAGTGGTGCCGAGACCGGCTACGCCGTCATCGGCACGATGATCTCCGGGATGGCCGTGTGGGGCGGGGCGGGCTGGTTGCTCGACCGGTGGTTGGACACGCGGGTGTTCGTGCCGGTCGGCATCATCCTCGGCATGGCGGCGGCCATCTACCTGGTCGTCGCCCGGTACGGCGGGCTGCCACCGACACCCGGTGCACCCGAGAAGAGCGACACCCCGGGCGGACGACGGAGCCGGCCCAGGACGCAGAAGGGACAACGGTGACCTCCAGCGCCCTCGCGCTCGCTGACGTGCTCGCGGTCGAGGAGAGCAGCGGGGACGGTTTCCAGGCCCCCGGTCTCAGTGAGTTCTACCCCGAGCCCATCGCCGAGTTCTCGCTGCTCGGCGTCGACTTCAGCATCACCCGCATCACGCTGATCCTGTGGATCGCGACCCTGGCGATGCTGGCGTTCATGGTGGCGGCCTCGCGCCGGCCGCAGATCGTGCCGGGCAAGCTGCAGTTCGTCGGGGAGAGCGGCTACTCGCTGGTCCGCGACGGCATCGCGCGCGACGTCGTCGGCCCCAAGGGCCTGCCGTTCGCGCCGTTCCTGGCCGCGCTGTTCTTCTTCATCCTCGCGAACAACCTGATGTCGATCGTCCCGTTCGCGCAGATCTCCCCGATGTCGAAGTTCGCGTTCCCGCTCGTCCTCGCGCTCATCTGCTGGGTCATCTACATCTACATCGGCATCCGCGAGCAGGGCGCCGGGCGCTACTTCAAGGACATCCTGTTCCTGCCCGGCGTGCCCAAGCCGATGTACGTCCTGGTCACCCCGATCGAGATCCTGCAGAACTTCGTCGTGCGGCCGTTCACGCTGGCCGTCCGGCTCTTCGCCAACATGTTCGCCGGCCACATGCTGCTGGTCGTCTTCGCGCTCGGCGCGGTCTACCTGTTCAGCCGGGACAACTTCTCGATCGTGTTCGGCCCGGTCTCGGCGCTGATGATGATCGTGATGACGTTCTTCGAGCTGCTGGTCATCTTCCTGCAGGCCTACGTCTTCACCGTCCTGATGGGGACCTACCTCAACGGCTCCATCGAGGCCGAGCACTGACGGCCTGACTGCACCACCCTGAGCGCACCACCCGCACGACCCCCGCAAGCCGCCCGGCGGACACCGGGCGACGACACAGGAGGAACACCTCGTCATGGATCTTCTCGCTGAGCTGACCGGCAGCATCGGCTCCGTGGGCTACGGCCTCGCCGCCATCGGCCCCGGCATCGGCGTCGGCATCGTGTGGGCCGCCTACATCCAGGCCACCGCCCGCCAGCCCGAGTCGGCCGGCCTGACCCGCACCTACGCCTTCCTCGGGTTCGCCCTCTCCGAGGCGCTCGCGCTCATCGGCTTCGTCGTCCCCTTCGTCTTCGGCATCTGATCCCCGCCTCCGGGTAGGGACACAGGGCAACCAGACAGGACACTGAGACCATGAGAATCCTCGCCGCGGAGAGCGCCAACCCGCTGCTGCCGCCGCTCGGTGAGATCATCATCGGCCTGATCGCGTTCGCGGTCGTGCTGTTCGTCTTCTTCCGCTTCGTCGCGCCGCGCTTCGAGCAGGTCTTCCGGGCCCGCCGCGAGGCCATCGAGGGCGGCATGGAGCGGGCCGAGGCCATGCAGGCCGAGGCCAAGGCCGCGCTCGAGCAGTACCGCGCCCAGCTGGCCGAGGCCCGCACCGAGGCCGCGCAGATCCGCGACCAGGCGCGCGCCGAGGGACAGCAGATCCTCGAGGAGCTGCGGGCGCAGGCGCAGGAGGAGTCGGCGCGGATCGTCGCCCGCGGCGAGGAGCAGCTGGCCGCCAACCGGCAGTCGGTGGTCAACCAGCTGCGCGGCGAGATCGGTGCGCTCGCGGTCGACCTCGCCGGCCGGGTGGTGGGCGAGTCCCTCGAGGACGAGGCGCGCCGCCGCGGCACCGTCGACCGGTTCCTCGACCAGCTCGACGGCATGAGCGCCGGGGGTGCCTCCGACGGCCGGACCGGCAGCACCGTATTCGTCCCCGGGACGGACCGCTGATGGACGCCGCCAGCCGGGAGGCGCTCGCGGTCACCCGCGAGCGCCTGGCGGCGACCACCCGCGGCGCCGCGGGTCCGGGGCTGCTGGCCCTGGCCGACGAGCTGTTCGCCGTCGCACGGCTGCTCGACGGGCAGGTCTCGCTGCGCCGGGCGCTGTCGGACGCGTCGGTGAAGCCGGTCGACCGCGCGGGCCTGGCCCGCCGGATCCTCGGCGGGAAGGTCTCCGAGGCCACCGTCGACCTGGTCGAGACGACGGCGCGGCAGCGCTGGTCGCGGCCGCTGGACCTCGTCGAGGCCACCGAGGTGCTCGCCACGGAGGCGGGACTGGACGCGGCCGAGGCGCGCGGCGAGCTCGAGGGCGTCGAGGACGAGCTGTTCCGGTTCGGCCGGATCGTCGCCGGCGACCCGGAGCTCTCGCGCATCCTCTCCGACGACCGCGCGCCCGCCGCCGGCAAGACGGCGCTGCTCGACCGGCTGCTGACCGGCCGGGTCAGCCCGGTCAGCGAGCTGCTGCTGCGCAACACGCTGACCGCGCGGCACGTCGGCAGCGCCGAGAACCGGATCGAGCGGCTCTCCACCGCGGCGTCGGCGCGGCGCGGCCGGTCGGTCGCCCACGTCACGACCGCGGTGCCGCTCACCGCCGCGCAGGAGCGGCGGCTGCAGGCCGTGCTCGGCCGGATCTACGGGCGCACCATCGGCCTGCAGGTCACCGTCGACCCCGCGGTGCTCGGCGGTCTCGTCGTCCGCGTCGGCGACGAGGTCATCGACGGCAGCGTGGTGAACCGACTCGAGGCCGCCGGCCGCCGGCTCACCGGCTGACCGGCGCCCACCCAGACCACCAGAGACCACCCAGCAGCACCACCCAGCAGGGAAGAGGACGCGACCCATGGCCGAGCTGACGATCTCCGCAGACGAGATCCGCAGTGCCATCCAGAACTACGTCACCGAGTTCTCCCCGGACGTCTCCCGGGAAGAGGTCGGCATCGTCACCGAGGCCGGCGACGGCATCGCCCGGGTCGAGGGGCTGCCCTCGGTCATGACCAACGAGCTGCTCGAGTTCGAGAGCGGCGTCCGCGGCCTGGCCCTGAACCTCGACGTGCGCGAGGTCGGCGTCGTCATCCTCGGTGACTTCGCCGGCATCGAGGAGGGCCAGCAGGTCCGCCGCACCGGTGAGGTCCTCTCCGTGCCCGTCGGTGACGGCTACCTCGGCCGCGTCGTCGACCCGCTGGGCAACCCCATCGACGGCGGCGGCCCGATCGCCAGCACCGGCCGCCGGGCCCTCGAGCTGCAGGCGCCCACCGTGGTGCAGCGGCAGTCGGTCAAGGAGCCGCTGCAGACCGGCATCAAGGCGATCGACGCCATGACGCCCATCGGCCGCGGCCAGCGGCAGCTGGTCATCGGCGACCGGCAGACCGGCAAGACCGCCATCGTCACCGACACGATCATCAACCAGCGCGAGGCCTGGGCCACCGGTGACCCGGCGCAGCAGGTGCGCTGCATCTACGTCGCGGTCGGCCAGAAGGGCTCGACCATCGCCGCGATCCGCGCCTCCCTGGAGGAGGCCGGCGCGATGGAGTACACGACCATCGTCGCGGCCCCGGCATCGGAGTCGGCCGGCTTCAAGTACATCGCCCCCTACACCGGCTCGGCCATCGGCCAGCACTGGATGTACGAGGGCAAGCACGTCCTGATCGTCTTCGACGACCTGTCCAAGCAGGCCGAGGCCTACCGCGCCGTCTCGCTGCTGCTGCGCCGTCCGCCGGGCCGCGAGGCCTACCCCGGCGACGTCTTCTACCTCCACTCCCGGCTGCTGGAGCGCTGCGCGAAGCTCTCCGACGAGCTCGGTGCGGGGTCGATGACGGGCCTGCCGCTCATCGAGACCAAGGGCAACGACGTGTCGGCCTACATCCCGACCAACGTCATCTCGATCACCGACGGGCAGATCTTCCTCGAGACCGGTCTGTTCAACTCCGGTGTCCGCCCCGCCATCAACGTCGGCATCTCGGTGTCGCGGGTGGGCGGCTCGGCGCAGATCAAGGCCATGCGCTCCGTGGCCGGCCGGCTGCGGCTGGACCTGGCGCAGTACCGCGAGCTCGAGGCCTTCGCCTCGTTCTCCTCCGACCTCGACGCCAGCAGCCGCGCCACCCTGGACCGCGGTCAGCGGCTGGTCGAGCTGCTCAAGCAGGGTCAGTATCAGCCCTACCCGGTCGAGCGCGAGGTCGTCTCGCTGTGGCTGGGCACCACCGGCAAGCTCGACCGCATCCCGGTGAGCGACGTGCGGCGGTTCGAGTCGGAGTTCCTCGACCACATCGCCCGCGCCGAGCCCGGCGTCTACGACGAGATCCGCACCTCGCGGGTGCTCGGTGACGACGCCGTCAACAGCCTCGAGCGGGCCGTGACCTCGTTCTACGGCCAGTTCACGACGTCGGACGGCAGCTCGCTGGACGGCGACGACGAGGCCGGCGCCACCGCCCAGGGCGTCTCGACGGCGAAGAGGGCCTGACGTGGCCGGATCGCTGCGCGCGCTGCGGCGCCGCATCCGCTCCACGCAGTCGACGAAGAAGATCTTCTCGGCGCAGGAGCTGATCGCCGGTGCCCGCATCGTGCGCGCCCAGGCCCGGGTGGAGGCGTCCAAGCCCTACGCCCGCGAGATCACCCGCGTGCTGTCGGCGCTGGCGTCGTCGGCGTCGCTGGAGCACCCGCTGCTCAACGAGCGGACCGGCACCGGGCGGGCGGCGGTCCTCGTGGTCACCTCCGACCGCGGGTTCGCCGGCTCGTACAACGTCAACGTGCTGCGCCGCACCGAGGAGCTCCTCGGCACGCTGCGCCAGCAGGGCAAGGACCCGGTGCTGTACGTGATCGGCCGCAAGGGCGAGACGTACTACTCCTTCCGCGACCGCCCGGTCGAGGAGACCTTCACCGGGTTCTCCGAGCAGCCGGCCTACTCCGACGCCCAGGAGGTCGGCCGGTCGCTGATCGACGTCTTCGCCCCCGGTGACGACGCCGGCCGCAGCGCCACGGTGGACGAGGTGCACATCGTCTACACCGAGTTCGTGTCGCTGCTGAGCCAGGTGCCGGTCGCCCGGCGGCTGGCCCCGGTCGACACCGAGGAACTGCAGCGCGACGACGAGGACTCCGCGGACGGCACGGGCGTCGGCCCGTCCGGCGTGCCGACGTCCTACGAGTTCGAGCCCTCGCCCGACGCGCTGCTCGACTCGCTGCTGCCCAAGTACGTCACCACCCGCATCTACGCGGCGCTGCTCGAGGCGGCCGCCTCGGAGTCCGCGTCGCGCCGGCGGGCGATGAAGTCGGCCTCGGACAACGCCGAGGAGCTGGCCAAGAACCTCTCCCGCCAGGCCAACCAGGCCCGGCAGGCCGAGATCACCCAGGAGATCAGCGAGATCGTCGGCGGCGCCGACGCGCTGGTCAGCGCCGGCGCCGACGACTGACCCCCTCCGTCCTCCGCCGTCGCGGCGGCCGGAGGACACTGGACTGCGAGACCACCGAGGCCCGAAGGGCAGGAGAGCACCCCCATGACCGTCACCGAGGACCGTCCGACCACCCAGACGACCGGCCGGGTCGTCCGGGTCACCGGCCCGGTCGTCGACGTCGAGTTCCCGCGCGACGCGATCCCGGACCTGTTCAACGCCCTGCACGTCGACGTCACCCTGGCCGACCTGGGCAAGACGCTGACCCTCGAGGTCGCCCAGCACCTAGGTGACAACGTGGTCCGCACCATCTCCATGGCCCCGACCGACGGCCTGGTCCGCGGCGCCGACGTCCGCGACACCGGCGCCCCGATCAGCGTCCCGGTGGGTCCCGAGGTCACCGGTCACGTCTTCAACGCCCTCGGCGAGTGCCTCGACACCCCCGGGTACGGCCAGGACCTGCCGCGCTGGTCGATCCACCGGCACGCGCCGCGCTTCGACCAGCTCGAGGGCCGCACGGAGCTGCTCGAGACCGGCATCAAGGTCATCGACCTGCTGACCCCGTACGTGGCCGGCGGCAAGATCGGCCTGTTCGGCGGTGCCGGCGTGGGCAAGACCGTGCTGATCCAGGAGATGATCCGCCGCGTCGCCCAGGAGTTCGGTGGCGTGTCGGTGTTCGCCGGCGTCGGCGAGCGCACCCGCGAGGGCAACGACCTCATCACCGAGATGACCGAGTCCGGCGTCATCAACTCCACGGCGCTGGTCTTCGGCCAGATGGACGAGCCGCCGGGCACCCGGCTGCGGGTCGCGCTGTCGGCGCTGACGATGGCGGAGTACTTCCGCGACGAGCAGAACCAGGACGTGCTGCTCTTCATCGACAACATCTTCCGGTTCACCCAGGCCGGCTCCGAGGTCTCCACGCTGCTCGGCCGCATGCCGTCGGCCGTGGGCTACCAGCCCACCCTCGCCGACGAGATGGGCGAGCTGCAGGAGCGGATCACCTCGACGCGCGGTCACTCGATCACCTCGCTGCAGGCGATCTACGTGCCCGCCGACGACATCACCGACCCGGCGCCGCACACCACCTTCGCCCACCTCGACGCGACAACGGTGCTCTCCCGGCCGATCTCGGAGAAGGGCATCTACCCGGCCGTCGACCCGCTGGACTCCACCAGCCGGATCCTCGACCCGCAGTACGTCGGGCAGGAGCACTACCAGGTCGCCCAGACGGTGAAGCAGATCCTGCAGCGCTACCAGGAGCTGCAGGACATCATCGCCATCCTCGGCATCGACGAGCTCTCCGAGGAGGACAAGGTCACCGTGCAGCGCGCGCGGCGGATCGAGCGGTTCCTCTCGCAGAACATGTTCGTCGCCGAGGCCTTCACCGGCCAGCCCGGCTCGTTCGTGCCGCTGTCGGAGACCCTCGAGGCCTTCAAGGCGCTCACCGAGGGCAACTACGACCACGTGCCCGAGCAGGCGTTCTTCATGTGCGGTGGCCTCGAGGACCTCGAGCGCAACGCCGAGAAGCTCAAGCGCGGCTGACGCAGCACCGGCCAGTCGACGGCCGGGCGCCCTCCACCGGGTGCCCGGCCGTCGTCGTCTCCCGGGTCCGGCGGCGGGTGGGGCCGGCCGGTGTCCGTGCTCGGCCGGTCACCGTGCGTCGAGACGGGCCACGGCGCGCCCGATCGGGTGGTTGGACACCGGTCGGCCGTGGGCAGGTGTGTGGCGCACAACCCTCAAGCGCGGGAGCCTTTCTGCCGATCGAGCAGACGGCGCCCGGAGGGACCGGTCGCGCGGCGCAGGAGACACGATGGACTGGCTGGACGGGGCGAGCGCTCAGGGCACGGTGAGCGGACTTCCGGTCACCACCCCGGACCTGGAGTGGTCCTGGCCGCCGTCGGCTCCCGTCTCGCACGTCACCGACATCCGGTACGACACCGAGGAGTGGGCTCCGGCCTCCACGGTCCGCCACCCCTGGGTGCGCGTGGGCCGCTGGACGCTGCTCTACCGCCGGGCGGCGTGAGGGAGGACCCGTCCCGGACCCCGGGGACCCCGCCGCTAGAGTGGGCGGGTCCGTCGCCGTGCCTGCCCGGCCGGCGTCCCCAGCACCGCAGCCCCGGTGGGCCCGGAGGAGTGTCGTGGCGACCCTGCAGGTCGAGTTGGTGGCCGTCGAGAAGACGATCTGGTCCGGCGAGGCCAGCATGGTCATCGCCCGCACCACCGAGGGGGAGATCGGTGTCCTGCCCGGCCACGCCCCGCTGCTCGGTGAGCTCGCCCCCGGCGGCGTCGTCACCATCCGCAGCACCGAGGGCCCCGACGTGGTCGTGGCCGCCCACGGGGGCTTCCTGTCGGTGACGCCGCAGGGGGTCTCCATCCTCGCCGAGAACGCCGAGATCAGCTCCGACATCGACGTCGAGCGCGCTCGCGAGGCGCTGCGCCGCGCCGAGAGCGCCGGCGACGACCCGGAGTCCCTGGCCGCCGCGCGCCGGGCGCAGTCCCGGCTGCGGGCCGCCGGCCAGGCCGTCTGAGCGCGACCTCCGTGCGCCCGGGACCCCGCTCCACCAGGCCCGGGCTGCTGCGCGGGGGTCGGGTCCTTCCCCGCGCTCCCCGCCGGTGACCACCGCCCTGCTCCTGCTCGCCGGGGTGCTGGTCGTCGCCCTGGTGGTCGCCTTCCTGCTGCGCCGCCGGCTGCTGCTCATGGGGCTGGGCGCGGTCCCCATGTGGCTGCGCCCGGTGGGCAGCTCGCGGTGGTCGGTGGGCGTCGCCTGGTACGGCGGGGACGCCCTGCTCTGGTACCGCGCGGTGTCGCTGTCGGTGCGCCCGCAGCAGCGGCTGTGCCGGACGGAGTTCCGGGTGGCCGCCCGCCGACCCGCCGGCCGCGACGACGTCGCCCTGCCCGACGACGCCGTCGTCCTCACCTGCGAGACCGACAGCGGACCCAAGGAACTGGCCATGGACACCTCGACGGTGACCGGGTTCCTGTCCTGGGTGGAGTCGGCCCCGCCCGTTCACTAGTCGAAGGACCCTCGTGCCCCCGACGCTCGCGAGCTCGCGCCGGGCCCCTTCACGAGGGCCGTTCCAGGCGGTCACCTGTGCGCGCCGGGCTCCCAGAGCACGTCGCCGTCCGGGTTGGCCTCCCGGGCGAGGATGAACAGCAGGTCCGACAGCCGGTTGAGGTAGCGCGCCGTCTCGGCGTTGGTCCGCTCGCCGTCGGCGGCCAGCAGGGCCCAGACGCTGCGCTCGGCGCGCCGCACCACCACCCGTGCCTGGTGCAGCAGCGCCGCCAGCGGGGTCCCGCCGGGCAGCACGAAGCTGGTCAGCGCGGGCAGCGCCTCGTTGTGCACGTCGCAGGCGGCCTCGAGCCGCTCGGTGTACGCGGCGGTGACCCGCAGCGGCGGGTGCGCCGGGTCGGGGACGACCGGCGTCGCGAGGTCGGCGCCGACGTCGAACAGGTCGTTCTGCACGCTGCGGACCAGCTCGACCAGCTCCGGTGACGGCGACCCCAGCGCCAGCGCGACGCCGAGCACGCTGTTGGCCTCGTCGACGTCGGCGTAGGCGACCAGCCGGGGGTCGGTCTTCGCGACCCGGCTCATGTCGCCGAGGTGCGTCTGCCCGGCGTCACCGGTCTTCGTGTAGATGCGGGTGAGCCGGACCGTCATGGCGCCCGAGCCTATGCGGTCGCCGGAGGCGGGTCGCACGGCCGCCGTAGGGTGGCCCGGTGCAGTGCTTCGAGGTGACCGGCGGCACGCCGCTCAAGGGCCGGGTCCGCGTCACGGGGGCGAAGAACAGCGCCCTCAAACTCATGGCCGCGGCGCTGCTGGCGTCGGGGCGCACGACCATCGACGAGGTCCCCGACATCCTCGACGTGGCCATCATGAGCGAGGTGCTGCGCCGGCTGGGCTGCGGTGTCAGCTACGAGCGCTCCGGCGAGGCCGGTGGCGGCGGCCGGGTCGTCGTCGACGTGCCCGAGGCCCCCGCCACCGAGACCGACTACGACCTGGTCCGCAAGATGCGCGCCTCGATCAGCGTGCTCGGTCCGCTGGTCGCCCGCTGCGGCAGCGCCAAGGTGGCCCTTCCTGGTGGGGACGCGATCGGCTCCCGCGGGCTGGACATGCACATCTCCGGGCTGGAGCGGCTCGGCGCCGCGATCCACAGCGAGCACGGCTTCCTGGTCGCCAGCGCGCCCCGGCTGCGCGGCACCTCGATCTGGCTGGACTTCCCCTCGGTCGGCGCCACGGAGAACCTGCTCATGGCCGCGGTGCTCGCCGAGGGCACCACCGTCATCGACAACGCCGCCCGCGAGCCGGAGATCGTCGACATCTGCTCGATGCTCACCGCGATGGGCGCCCGCATCGACGGCGCCGGCTCGTCCACGCTCACCGTGGAGGGCGTCGAGGCCCTGCAGCCGGTCACCTACAGCACCGTGCCCGACCGGATCGTCGCCGGCACCTGGGCCATCGGTGCGGTGATGACCCGCGGCGACGTCGTCGTCGAGCGGGCGGTGGCCGACCACCTCGCCGTCCCGCTGGACAAGCTGGTGAGCGCCGGGGCCACGGTCGAGGTGGTGCCCGACGGCGTGCGGGTGGCGATGGACGAGCGGCCGCGCGCGGTCGACGTCGTCACGCTGCCCTTCCCCGGGTTCCCCACCGACCTGCAGCCGATGGCCGTCGCGCTGGCGGCGGTCTCCACCGGGACGGCGCTGGTCACCGAGAACGTGTTCGAGGGCCGGTTCATGTTCGTCAACGAGCTGGTGCGCCTCGGGGCCGACGTGCGCATCGACGGCCACCACGCGGTGGTGCGCGGCCGCGAGCGGCTCTCCAGCGCGCCGGTGCTGGCCACCGACATCCGGGCCGGCGCCGGGCTGGTGCTGGCCGGGCTGCTCACCGACGGCGTGACCGAGGTGCAGGACGTGCACCACGTCGACCGCGGCTACCCCGACTTCGTCGAGCTGCTGCGCGGCCTGGGCGCGCAGGTGGAGCGGGTCGAGCGCCCGGACTGAGCGGCTGGAACGGCCCCGCTACGCCGCGGGGAAGGAGGCGACCAGCTCGCGGGCGCGGGCGGCGTCCTCGGGGAAGACGAGCACGTCGGCCCGGTGCGCCTCGGGGAAGCGGATCGTCGAGCGGATCCCGGCGTCGGAGAGCACCGCGCGCAGCGCCAGCGCCGACTCGCGGCGGGAGAGCGTGGCCACGCGGGTCAGCAGGCCGTCGTCGGTGGGCGCGGGCCGCCGGCGGCGCATCCCGCCGGTGGCGGCGCCGCCGAAGGCCCAGCGCATGAACAGCGCGAGCAGCACCATGACGACGATCGCGACGACCGGCCCGGCGATGTAGCTGAGACTGCCCGGCTGCAGCATCCCGGCCTCCCTCGGCGCACCGGCGTCCGGACCCCGCGGCCCGGTCGCCCGCGATCGAGTGTGCCACCGCCGGAGCGCTCCGTCCGCCGCCTGTTACCGGCGGGTAACTGCCCTTACACTCCGCTGGCATGCCCTTCCCCTCGACGCCGGACGAGCGCGACCGTCCCTGGGTCATGCGCACCTACGCCGGGCACTCCTCGCCGGCCGAGTCCAACGCGCTGTACCGGCGCAACCTGGCGAAGGGGCAGACCGGCCTGTCGGTCGCCTTCGACCTGCCGACCCAGACCGGCTACGACCCCGACGACGAGCTCGCCGCCGGGGAGGTCGGCAAGGTCGGCGTCCCGGTCGCGCACGTCGGGGACATGCGGGCCCTCTTCGACGGCATCCCGCTCGACGGGATGAACACGTCGATGACGATCAACGCCACCGCCATGTGGCTGCTCGCGCTCTACCAGGCCGTCGCCGAGGAGCACGGCCACGACGTCGCGGAGCTCGCGGGCACGACGCAGAACGACATCATCAAGGAGTACCTCTCGCGCGGGACGTACGTCTTCCCGCCGGGTCCGAGCATGCGGCTGATCACCGACATGGTCGCCTACACGGTGACGGCCATGCCGCGGTGGAACCCGATCAACGTCTGCAGCTACCACCTGCAGGAGGCCGGGGCCACGCCGGTGCAGGAGATCGCCTACGCGATGAGCACCGCGATCGCCGTCCTCGACTCCGTCCGCGACTCCGGGCAGGTGCCGCAGGAGCGCTTCGGGGAGGTGGTCGCGCGGGTCTCCTTCTTCGTCAACGCGGGTGTCCGCTTCGTCGAGGAGATGTGCAAGATGCGCGCCTTCACGCAGCTCTGGGACGAGCTGACGCAGGAGCGCTACGGCGTGCAGGACGCCCGGCACCGGCGGTTCCGCTACGGCGTGCAGGTCAACTCCCTGGGCCTGACCGAGGCGCAGCCGGAGAACAACGTGCAGCGGATCGTGCTGGAGATGCTCGCCGTCACGCTGTCGCGGGACGCCCGCGCCCGCGCGGTGCAGCTGCCGGCGTGGAACGAGGCGCTGGGGCTGCCCCGGCCGTGGGACCAGCAGTGGTCGCTGCGGCTGCAGCAGGTGCTCGCCTACGAGACCGACCTGCTGGAGTACGACGACCTGTTCACCGGCTCGGTGGTGGTGGAGCGCAAGGTCGCCGAGCTCGTCGAGGGGGCCCGCGCCGAGATCGCCCGGGTGCAGGAGCTGGGCGGGGCCGTGGCCGCCGTCGAGTCCGGGTACATGAAGGGGCAGCTGGTCGCCGCGCTGGCCGAGCGGCGTCGCCGGATGGAGAGCGGCGAGGACGTCGTCGTCGGGGTCAACCGGTTCGAGGCCACCGAGCCCAACCCGCTGCTGGCCGACCTCGACACCGCCATCCAGGTCGTCGACCCCGCCGTCGAGACCGCCGCCCGGGAGGCCGTGGCCGCGTGGCGGGCCGCGCGCGAGCCCGAGCCGGTGCGGCGGGCCCTCGACCGGCTGCGGGCGGCCGCCGGCACGGACGAGAACCTGATGGCGGCCACCCTGGAGTGCGCCCGGGCGGGCGTGACGACGGGAGAGTGGTCCGGGGTGCTGCGCGAGGCGTTCGGCGAGTACCGCGCCCCGACCGGCGTGGCGGCGGCCACCGGTGGCGGCGAGGCCGACGCCACGCTGCTGGCCGTGCGCGAGCGGGTGCGGGCCACCGGCGAGGAGCTGGGCGGCCGGCTGCGGTTCCTCGTGGGCAAGCCCGGTCTCGACGGGCACTCCAACGGCGCCGAGCAGATCGCCGTCCGCGCCCGCGACGCCGGCTTCGAGGTGGTCTACCAGGGCATCCGGCTCACGCCGGCGCAGATCGTGTCCGCGGCGGTCGAGGAGGACGTGCACGTCGTCGGCCTGTCGGTGCTGTCCGGGTCGCACCTGCAGGTGGTGCCGGCGGTGCTCCGGGGGCTGCGCGAGGCCGGGCTCGACGACGTCCCGGTGGTCGTCGGCGGGATCATCCCCGATGGCGACGCCCGCCGGCTGCGCGAGCAGGGCGTGGCCCGGGTCTTCACGCCCAAGGACTTCGGGCTCACCGACATCATGGGCCAGGTCGTCGACGTCGTCCGCGCCGCCCACGGTCTGGACGAGCGGGTGCCCGCGCCCGCCTGAGCGGGTCGGCCCTCAGAGCGCGACGACGACGCCCTCCGTCGCGCTGCGGCGGGCGGCGTCGAGCACCGCGGCGGTGGCGACGGCGTCGCGCGGGTCCACCGGGACCGGCCCCTCGCCGCGGACGGCGGCGGCGAAGGCCGGGTAGAAGGTGTCCCAGCGGCCGCGCTCGGTGGGCACCACCACGGCGTCCTCGCCGCGGCGCAGCCGGCCCCAGCGCTCCTCCGGCTCGACGCCCCAGGCCTCGCCCAGCGTGGCCGGCGTCTGCCCGGCCAGCAGCGCGGCCTCCTGGCCGTCCATCGGTCCGCCGACGACGTAGGCCCCCGCGGTGCCGGTGACGCGGAACCGGTCACCGGGAGCGCCCTCGCTCCAGCTGCCCGACAGGTGCGAGCGGGCGCCGCCGGCGTGGGTGAGGGCCACGAACACGTCGTCGTCGAGGCCGCTGCCGCGCAGTCGCCACTCGGCGTAGACGTGCGTCACCGGGCCGAGCAGCACCAGGGCCTGGTCGACGAGATGGCTGCCGAAGTCCAGCAGCGAGCCGCCGCCCGCGGCCGGCGGCCCGGACTCGGGCGCGAACCGCTCGAAGCGCGACTCCAGGCGCGTCACCGTGCCCAGCCGGCCCGCGTCGACCAGCGCGCGCACGGTGCGGAAGTCGGAGTCCCAGCGGCGGTTCTGGTAGGGCGCGAGCGGCAGCCGGCGCTCCGCGGCCAGCGCCACCGTGCCGCGCGCCGACGGGGCGTCGAGGGCGAAGGGCTTGTCGCAGACCACGGCCAGGCCCAGCCGCAGCGCCTGCTCGGTCAGCGCCGTGTGGGTGTCGGCGGGGGTGGAGACCGCCACCGCCTCGGCCCCCGCGCCGGCCAGCTCCTCCAGGGAGTCGAGCGTGCGCACCCCCGGGTGCTCGGCGGCCACCTGGGCGCGGCGGTCCGGCGAGGTGGTCACCACGCCCAGGAGGTCGACCTGCGGTGCGGCGGCCAGCAGGGGGGCGTGGAACCACCGGCCGCCGAAGCCGTAGCCGACCAGTCCGAAGCGCACGGGGTCCATGCGCAGATCCTGCCGCGTCCGCGTCAGCGCACGCGCGGGCCGAAGCGGACGTCGACGCCGGGGGAGAACAGCACGCTGTCGGGCGGTCCGCCGACGCCGGGCAGGCCGGCCGCGGCGAGCAGGTCGACGTCGCAGGCCAGCAGCTCGGCGCGGTGCAGCGGCCAGGCGGGGTGCTCGTTGGGCCAGTAGCGGGTGCGGCCGAGCACGGTCTGGTGCAGGCCCCAGCGGCCGGTGAGGAAGCGCTCGAGCGGGCCGGGATCGGTCAGCCGCTCGCCCACCCGCAGCTCGATCCGCCCTCCGGCGCCGCGGGGACCGGGCCAGCGCCGGCGGGAGGAGCAGGTCAGCCGGTCGCCCTCGCGGGCGAACCGCATCCGCGACCACAGGTAGGGCAGCCCGGCGGCGCGGGCGACGAGGACGGGCAGCAGCCGGTCGGCGTCGAGGGACCGGAAGACCACGCCCCGGCGGCCGCGGTCGTCGACCGAGTACAGCCGCACGTTGGTCTCCAGGAACGACCCGACCCACGGCAACCCCGGGGAGCCGAGCACGCCGATGCGGCGCATCCGGAAGGGCACCAGGCCGACCCAGCTCGACCCGGCGTGCACGTCGGGGCGCGTGCCCGGCGGCAGCAGCGGCGCGACGACGGCGGGGTCGACCGCCCAGTGCACGAAGGCCACGTCGCGCCAGCCCTGGGTGAACAGCGCCCGCCCGGCGGCGCGGGGGGCGGTGTCGGTGACCGGCTCGGGTTGCACGGCTCCCAGCCTCCCCACCGCCGTTGCCGACGGCGAGCCGCTCGTGGTGAGGTCGCTCACATGACTGCCGAGGGTGCGCCCCGCGTCGAGCGGGACGGCGACGTCGTCCGCCTCACCATGTGCCGGCCGCAGCGGCGCAACGCGCTGTCCCGCGACCACCTGCAGCAGCTGCTCGCCGCGGTGACGGAGGTGGGGGAGAGCGACGCGGCCGGGATCGTGCTCGGCGCCGAGGGGCCGGTGTTCAGCGCCGGCCACGACTTCCGCGACGTCCTCGACGCGCCGCTGCCCGAGGTGCGCAGCCTGCTGGCGCTGTGCACCGAGCTCATGCAGACGCTCGAGCAGGTGCCGCAGGTCGTCGTCGCCCGGGTGCACGCGCTGGCCACCGCCGCCGGCTGCCAGCTCGTCGCCTCCTGCGACCTCGCCGTCGCCGCCGAGTCGGCCGGCTTCGCCGCCCCGGGCGGCAAGGGCGGCTGGTTCTGCCACACGCCGATGGTCGCCATCGCCCGCAACGTCGGCCGCAAGCGGGCGATGGAGATGGCGCTCACCGGGGACGTGGTCGACGCCGCGACCGCGCTGCAGTGGGGCCTGGTCAACCGGGTGGTGCCCGACAGCGGGCTCGACGCCGCCGTCGACGACCTGATGGCCCGCGCGATCCGCGGCTCCAGGGCGAGCAAGGCGTGGGGCAAGCAGACGATGTACGCCCAGCTCGACCGGCCCGAGCGCGACGCCTACGCCACCGCGATCGAGGTCATGGCCGCCGCCAGCCAGATCGACGGCGCCCGCGAGGGCATGCGCTCGTTCCTGGAGAAGCGCCCGCCGGTCTGGACGGACTGAGGAAGGACCCCCTGCTCCCCGCCACTCGCAGGCTCGCGGCGGGACCCTGCAGGGGGCCGTCACCGGACGGAGAGGTCGGCGCAGCCGGACTCGTGCGGCAGCACCGGCCGGAACGCCACCGACCAGCGGCTGCCGTCGGCGGTCACCCACGGGGTGAGCACGCTCGCCGACGCCGCCGCGCCGAGCACGTCGGCGGCCTGCTGCCCGGTCGCGGTCACGCAGCCCAGCCCGGCGCCCAGGGAGGTGCCGGGCAGCTCGGGGCCGGGCCAGGCGACCTCGGGCTGCGGCGGTTCCGGGTCGCCGGTGTACGGCTGCACGACGGCGGCCACCGTCTGCGGCTCGTAGGGCTCCGCCGGTCCGGCGGCCAGGGCGGTGAGCTCGTCGACCAGGTCGCGCAGCCGCCCGCGGGCCTCGGCCTGCTCGGGGGTCACGCTGTCGTCGGGCGTCTCGGCCAGCGCGTACACCTCCCGCACCGTCGCGCCCTCGGCGGTCACGAGGGTGAACCGGGTGGCGGCCGCGTCGGCCAAGGGCGGCGAGCCGAGGTCACCGGTCCCGGTCACGCCCGCCTCCACCGCCTGCTCGACCAGGTCGCGGACGGTGGCGTCGTCGACCCGGGTCACCTGCACGCTGGGCAGCGCCGGCGCCGGCCAGATCGCGATCTGCGCGCCCTGGGTGAGCACGCGGCCGTCGCCGTAGACGCTCACCAGCGGCAGCCGGGTCGCCAGCTCCTCCGGCGTGGTGAACCCGCCGGTGAGCGCCACCTGCAGCACCAGGCCGGCGGGCAGCGGGGCCGGTGACGGCGGCGCGGCGGCCTCCCCGCCGCGCCCCGCGCAGGCGCTGAGGACCAGCGCCCCGGCCAGCACGGACGCCACACGCGCCGCCGTCGTCGTCGCCACGGACCTGCCACGCCCGGCCCGGCTCGGCGGTTCCCGTCGTGACCGGACCGGTACCGTCGGCGCCCGTGCGCCTGGTCATCGCCCGCTGCTCGGTCGACTACATCGGGCGGCTCACCGCCCACCTCCCCATGGCCCCCCGGCTGCTGCTGGTCAAGGCCGACGGCTCGGTGTCGGTGCACGCCGACGACCGGGCCTACAAGCCGCTCAACTGGATGACGCCCCCCTGCACGCTCAAGGACGAGCTGGTCGACGGGGCGGGGACCTGGACGGTCACCAACAAGGCCGGTGAGCAGCTGGTCATCACCATCGAGTCGGTGGAGCACGACTCCTCCCACGAGCTGGGCGTGGACCCGGGTCTGCAGAAGGACGGCGTCGAGGCGGAGCTGCAGCGGCTGCTCGCGCTGCACGTGGAGACCTTCGGGGCCGGCTGGCAGCTGGTCCGCCGCGAGTACCCGACGGCGATCGGCCCGGTCGACCTGCTCTGCCGCGACGCCGACGGCGCGACCGTGGCCGTGGAGGTCAAGCGGCGCGGCGAGATCGACGGCGTCGAGCAGCTGACCCGCTACCTCGAGCTGCTCAACCGCGACCCCCTGCTGGCGCCGGTCAAGGGCGTCTTCGCCGCGCAGGAGATCAAGCCGCAGGCGCGGGTGCTCGCCCACGACCGCGGCATCGACTGCGTGACCGTCGACTACGCCGTCCTCAAGGGCACCGACGACCCCACCCAGCGGCTGTTCTGAGCCGGGCACCCAGCGCCGGTTCCCGCCCTCCCGGGTGCGACACTGCCCCGGTCAGGCGACGGGAGGAGACGGCAGCGTGGCCAGAGAACTGACCGAGGTCGGCGTGGTGGGCCTGGGCACCATGGGGGCGGGCATCGCCGAGGTCATGGCCCGCGCGGGCCTGTCCGTGACCGCCGTCGAGGTCGACGAGCAGGCGCTCGACCGCGGCCGTGCCCACGTCGAGCAGTCCACCGGCAAGGCCGTCGCCCGCGGCAAGCTCGAGCCGGCCGACCGCGACGCCATCACCGGGCGGATCCGGTTCACCACCTCGCTGGAGGACCTCTCCACCGCCGAGCTCGTGGTCGAGGCCGTCCCGGAGCGGATGGAGCTCAAGACCGACCTGTTCGGCAAGCTGGACAAGATCTGCCCGCCGGACACGATCCTGGCGACCAACACCTCCAGCCTGTCGGTGACCGAGCTGTCGGTGGCCACCGGCCGGCCGAGCAAGGTCATCGGGATGCACTTCTTCAACCCCGCGCCGGTCATGAAGCTGGTCGAGGTCGTGCGCACGGTCGTGACCGAGCCGGCGGTCGTCGAGGACGTCGAGGCGCTGGCCACCCGGCTCGGCAAGGTCGACGTGACCATCGGCGACAAGGCCGGCTTCATCGCCAACGCGCTGCTGTTCGGCTACCTCAACCACGCGGTCGCCATGTACGAGCACCGCTACGCCAGCCGCGAGGACATCGACGCGGCCATGCGGCTCGGCTGCGGCCTGCCGATGGGCCCGCTGGCGCTCATGGACCTCATCGGCATCGACACCGCCTACGAGATCCTCGACACGATGTACAAGCAGTCGCGCGACCGGCTGCACGCCCCCAGCCCGGTGATCAAGCAGATGATGACCGCCGGCCTGCTGGGCCGGAAGTCCGGGCGCGGTTTCTACACCTACGCCGCCCCGGGCTCGGCCGAGGTCGTCCCCGACGAGCGGACGCCGTCGGCGGGCAGCGTCACCGAGGGCGCCCGCCCGGTCTCGACCGTCGGCGTCGTCGGCTCGGGGACGATGGCCACCGGCATCGTCGAGGTCGTCGCCAAGGGCGGCTTCGACGTGCTGGTGCAGGCCCGCTCGCCGGAGAAGGTCGAGGCGGTGCTGACGGCGCTGCGGCGCTCGCTGGACAAACAGGTCGCCCGCGGCCGTCTCGACGAGGCCGAGCGCGACGCGGTGCTCGGCCGGGTCCGCGGGACCACGGCGCTGGACGACCTGGCCGACCGCGACCTGGTGATCGAGGCCGTCGTCGAGTCGCTGGCGGTCAAGCAGGCGCTGTTCGCCGCGCTCGGGGAGATCGCCAGGCCCGGCGCGGTCCTCGCGACCACCACCTCGAGCCTGCCGGTGATCGAGTGCGCCAGGGCCAGCGAGCGCCCCGGCGACGTCGTGGGGCTGCACTTCTTCAACCCCGCGCCGGTGATGAAGCTGGTCGAGGTGGTCAGCACCATCGCCACCGCCCCGGAGGTCGCGGCCACCGCGCACGCGGTCTGCGCACAGCTGGGCAAACACGCGGTCTCCTGCGCCGACCGGGCCGGGTTCATCGTCAACGCGCTGCTGTTCCCCTACCTCAACGACGCGGTGAAGATGCTCGAGGCGCACTACGCGACCGCCGACGACATCGACGCCGCGATGAAGGTCGGCTGCGGCTACCCGATGGGGCCCTTCGAGCTGCTCGACGTCGTCGGCCTCGACGTCGCGCTGGCGATCGAGCGGGAGCTCTACACCGAGTTCCGCGAGCCCGGCTTCGCCCCGGCCCCACTGCTGGAGCACCTGGTCACCGCCGGGTACCTCGGCCGCAAGACCGGCCGCGGGTTCCGGGACTACTCCGGCCGCTGAGTGGCCCGGCGGGGACGACGGACCGGCGGCGGGCGGCCGGGGAGCCGCCCTCCGCTGTCCGCTCGCCCCGAGCGGGTCGAGGAGGCCGGCGACGGCGACTGGGTCGTGCGGTCGCTGACCGGCGCGGCCAGCACCAAGCCCTACCGCTGCCCCGGGTGCGACCAGGAGATCCGGCCGGGGACGCCGCACCTGGTGACCTGGCCGGCCTACGCGCGCGACTCCGACCTCGACCCCTGGGACACCGACTCGGCGGCCGACCTGCGCCGGCACTGGCACGCTGCCTGCTGGCGCGCCCGGGACCGCCGCCGCTAGGCCGCCCGCGCGAAGACGACGACGTTGTCCTCGTAGCTGCGGGCCGAGCGGTCGAAGTCGCCGCCGCAGGTGACCAGCCGCAGCTGCGCGTCCGGCGTCGGGCCGTAGACCCGCTCGGTCGGGAACGCGCCCTTGGGGTGCCGCTCGACGGCGGTCACCGTGAAGCGCGCGGTGGTGCCGTCGGAGCGGTCGACGAGCACCTCGTCGCCGTCCGCGAGCCCGGCCAGCCGCGCGAAGACCGCCGGCCCCCGCGCCGAGTCGACGTGCCCGGCCACCACCGCGGGACCGACGTCGCCCGGTACCGGACCGGCGGCGTACCACCCCGCCACGGCGGGGTCGGCCGGCGCCGCGAGGGCACCCGCGGCGTCCAGGCCGAGCTCGACCAGGGTGCTGTCGACGCCGGCCGCCGGCACCCGTACCCGCACGGGCACCGCCGGAGCCGCCGACGGCTGGGCGGCGAGCACCACCGGGCCGGGGACGGAGGCCGGGGCCGACGTCGCCCGGGCGGGGGCCGGCGACCCGGGGACGAACAGCCAGACCGCGCCCGCGACGAGCGCCAGCACGCCTGCGACCACGCCCGGCAGCACCGCCGCGCCCCGGTGGCGGGTGCGGTACCGGGCGCCGCGCCGGGGGGCCCGGTGGCGGGCCGGCGCGGTCACCGGCCCCGCGAGGCGGCGTGCCTCGGCCGGGCCGCCGCGCGCCGCCTGGTCCTCACGAGGAGTCCCGCGCCGGCCGCCAGCGACCCCGCGGCGGTCAGGACGACCGGCAGCGACGGGTCCTCGGCGGGTGCGGTGCCGCCCGCGCCGGCCTCCACGCCGCCGCTCGGGACGACGGCGGGGCCGGCGGCGTCGAGCACGGCCCGCACGGTCAGGCCGCCCCCGGGCCGGTCGAGCACCAGCACGCTGTAGACCGAGCCCGCGGCCGTCTCGACCGGCAGGTCCGTGGCCTGCCCGCCGCCGGGGGTCACGGTGAGGCTCGTGGTCCCGGCGGGGACGTCGACGTAGCCGGTCGCGTCGGCGAAGGCGACGTCGTCGGCCACCTGCGGCCCGCCGGCCACCGCGACGTCGAGGGTGGGCGCCGTCGAGGCGGCCGCGACCACCCGCAGCCGCGACGCCCCGGCTGCCGGTGGTGCCAGGTCGTCCTCGAGGACCTCGAGCCCGACCTCGGCGAACGGGCCGACGCCGGCCACCGTGCGGGCGGTGCCGTCGCCCACCTCGACCGTCGTCGACAGCACCGGGGGTGCGTCCGGCGCGGCCCCCGCGGCGCGCATGCTGATCGCGTAGGTGCCGGCCGGCACGGTCTGGTACTCCGACACCGTGCCGTAGCCGACCGCGGTGAACACCTGCCCCGCGGCGGGGTCGGCGACCGAGTCGACGTAGACGTCGACCGCCGGCGTGTCGGGGGACAGGTGCGCCAGCCGCAGCAGGCCACCCTCCTCCGCGCCCGCCGCGGACAGCGGCAGCCCGGCCAGCGCGGCGGTCAGTGCCGCCACGGTCAGGACGCGGCCGGTCCTCGTCACTCGTGCCTCCCCCGTCTCAGGACCCGGCCGGCGGGGTCCGCACCGCGGCCGGGACGTCCCCACGTCTACCCCCTCGCCGGCGGGTGCGCACGCCGGGGTGGTGTCACCGGGTGGCGTCGGCGACCAGGGCGTCGGGGTCCGGGGCGTAGCGGAAGGAGACCAGCACGCCGTCGTCGGTCACCTGGACGTCGTCGGGCCGGAACGGCGGTCGCTGGGCCGCCAGCCAGGCCCGCAGCCGGTCGGCGGCCGCCGGGTCGTCGGGGACCGCGGCACCGCCGACGGCGTCGAGCAGCACCCGGCGGGCCGGTGTGGCGGCGCCCTCCTCGCCGGGGAGGACCGGGAACGCGGCGACGCCGACGCCCTCGCGGGCGGCGAGTGCGGCGAGCAGGCTGAGCAGCCGCAGGTCGACCTCGCCCGACCGCAGGACGTCGGCGGCCTCCGGGCCGGCGCCCGTGGTCGGGTTGGCCAGCAGCGCCTCGGCCAGCGACCGGCGCCGCTCGAGCTGCTCGGCGGTCGGCTCGCCCGGTCGCGGGTCGACCACGAGGAGCTCGCCACCGCCGGGCCGGTCGAACCGCGCGACGACGCGCGAGTCCGGGGGAGCCGCACCGGTCACGGCGAGCAGGCTCCCGGACGCGACGCCGGCCCCGGCGGGGCGCAGCCGGTCGGGTGGGACGCCGGAGGCGGACAGCTCCTCGCGGACGGCGTCCGCGGCGGCCAGGTCGGTCGTCGGCGGCAGGGCGGCGGACAGCCACGCGGCCGGCGTACCGGGCTCGCCGGCCGTGGGCGGGGGAGCGGCGGTCCCCGCCTCGCCGGGCGGGGCGCCGGTCAGCCGGGGGACCAGCGCAGCGGCGACGACGAGTGCGGCCAGCACCAGCGCCAGGAGGCCGCCGCGGACGAGCGGACCCGGCCGGGTGGACCGGTCGCGGTGCCGGGCCCGGTGCCCGAGGCGGGGGAGTGCCCGTGCCGGGGTGTCGTCGGGGTCGGCGTGGCGGGGCCCGGCCGCCGGACCGGAGCCGGCCGGTCCGGCGGCGTCGGGCACGCGTCCTGCCTACCGTGCCGCCGCGCGGCCCGCGCGCGGGAAGGCGTGCCCCCTGGGTGTCAGCGGCGCCCGGGGACGGCCGGCTGCCCGCCGGTGTCCTGCGGGCCGGCCGCGGGCTGCACCAGCGTCGGCGGGTCCGCCGGGGGCTGCTCCTGCCCGGCCGGGCGCTCGCCCTCGGGGACGCGGCTGGCACCGCCGGCGTGCCGTCCCTCGTCCTGACCGCCGGAGTGGATCGGGCGGATGGCCTGCGTCCGCTCCGGAGAGGTGTCCGGCTGCTGCACGGCCGGCTGGGTGGACGGCGCGCGGGTGGGCTGACGGGCGGCCGCGGCCTCCCCGGCGCCGGCGGCCGGCGTCTCGACGGTGCGGGCGTGCGTCGCCTGGCGCGGCGCGGCCTGCTGGCCGCCGCCGGAGGCCCCGACGCCGGGCTGCACGGCGGCCTGCGGACCCACCGCGGGCTGCATCCCCGTCTGCGGCCCGGCGACCGGCTGGACGGCGGTCGGCGGCCCCGCGGGCTCCCGGCGCGGCAGCCGCACCTCCTCGGTCGCCCCGGGCCGCGGCGGCTGGCTCTGCTGGGGAGCCCGGCCCGGCTGGGCCTGACCCTGCTGCGGCTGGCCCTGCTGGCCCCCCTGGCCCTGCTGCGGGGTCGCCGGGCGCGGCTGGTGCCGGTCGGCGAGGTCGGGCAGGGCGGAGAGCACCCGCCGTGCCTCGGTGAGCCGGCCGGTGAGCTCGTCCCGGATCCGGCGGATGGCGGCGGCCGAGGCCTCGGCCTCCCCGACGACGCGGGCCGCGTGCGCCTCGGCCGCGGCGACCCGGTCCTGCGCGGCCTGCACCGAGGCGCGCTCGCGCTCCTCCTCGATGCGGGCGGCCTCCATCCGGCGGGCGCGCTGGGCGATCTCGAAGTCCTCCTCCGCCTTGGTGCGGCGGGCCTGGGACTCCGCCTCCAGGCGGGCCACCTTCTCCTGGGCCTTGGCGACGAGCTCGTCGGCGCGGATCTGCGCCTTGGTGGCGATCTGCTCGGCGTTCTGGCGGGCCTCGGCGAGCATCCGCTCCACCTCGGCCCGGCCGGCGGCGTGCCGCTCGAGCATCGCCCGCTCCTCGGCGGCGGTCTGCTCGCGCAGCGCGCGCGCCTCCTGCTCGGCGGCGCCGCGGATGTCGGCGGCCTCCTCCTCGGCGAGCCGGAGCATGTGCGAGATGCGCTCGCTCATGTTCTCGAAGGTGGCCGGCCCGGAGGTGGCCGCCTTGCGGCGCAGCTGCTCGATCTCCCCGTGCATCGCCGACAGCTGACCGGCGAGGTCACCGGCGCGGCCGACGGCGGCGTCCCGGTCGGCGAGGGCGACCCGGATGTCGGCCTCGAGGCGCTCGATGGTCTCGGCGACCTGGTGGCGGTCGTAACCCCGCAGCACCACGTCGAACGAGTGCTGGGCCTCGCGCATCGGCAGCAGGTCGCGGCGGGGATCGGTCATGCGCTCATCCTCGCAGAGTCCGGGAGTGTCGTCAGCGTGTCCGGCGGACCGTGCGGTCCGCTCCCTCCGGTCCCCGCGGCGGCCCGGCCGGCCCCACCCGGCCGGGCCGCCGCCGGGCTCACACGCCGCGGAAGCGGTTGATCGCGGACAGGTGCCGCTCGCGCTTCTGCGCGTCCTTGACCCCGAGACCCTCCTCCGGGGCGAGGGTCAGCACGCCGACCTTGCCCTGGTGCAGGTTGTGGTGGACGTCGTAGGCGGCCTGGCCGACGTCGGCCATGGCGTAGGTGCGCGACAGGGTGGGGTGCACGAGGCCCTTGTCGATGAGCCGGTTGGCCTCCCACGCCTCCTTGTAGTTGGCGAAGTGCGAGCCGACGATCCGCTTGAGGTTCATCCACAGGTAGCGGTTGTCGTAGGAGTGCATGTACCCGCTGGTGGAGGCGCAGGTGACGATCGTGCCGCCCTTCTTGGCGACGTAGACGCTGGCGCCGAAGGTCTCCCGGCCGGGGTGCTCGAAGACGATGTCGACGTCGTCGCCGCCGGTCAGCTCGCGGATCCGCTTGCCGAACCGCTGCCACTCCTTCGGGTCCTGGGTCTGCTCGTCCTTCCAGAACCGGTAGCCCTCGGCGGAGCGGTCGATCACCAGCTCCGCGCCCAGGGAGCGCACGATGTCGGCCTTCTCGGGGCTGGAGACGACGCAGACGGGGATCGCGCCGCCGTTGAGGGCCATCTGGGTGGCGTAGGAGCCCAGGCCGCCCGAGGCGCCCCAGATGAGGACGACGTCGCCCTGCTTCATGCCCGCGCCGTTGCGGGACACCAGCTGCCGGTAGGCGGTGGAGTTGACCAGCCCCGGCGCGGCCGCCTCCTCCCAGGACAGGTGCGCCGGCTTGGGCATGAGCTGGTTGCTCTTGACCAGCGCCAGCTCGGCCAGGCCGCCGAAGTTGGTCTCGAAGCCCCAGATGCGCTGCTGGGGGTCCATCATCGTGTCGTCGTGGCCGGCCGGGTCCTCCAGCTCCACCGACAGGCAGTGGGCGACCACCTCGTCACCGGGCCGCCACTTGTTCACCCCGGGGCCCACCCGCAGGACGACGCCGGCGAGGTCGGAGCCGACCACGTGGTAGGGCAGGTCGTGCCGCTTGGTCAGCTCGTTCTGGCGGCCGTAGCGCTCGAGGAACCCGAAGGTGCTGACCGGCTCGAAGATCGACGTCCAGACGGTGTTGTAGTTCACCGACGACGCCATCACGGCCACGATCGCCTCGCCCGGGCCCAGCTCCGGGGTGGGGACCTCCTCGACGTGCAGCGACTTGCGCGGGTCCTTCTCCTTCGTCGGCATCCCGGCGAACATGTCCTGCTCGTCCTTGCGGACGACGACCGCCCGGTAGGACTCCGGTACCGGCAGCCCGCCGATGTCGGCCAGCTGGTCGGCGAGGATGGCGTCCCTGATCGCGTCCACGGATCACTCCCGGGTCTTCGTCGGCTCGGAGGGCGGTGCTGCGGTACGGGCGGTGCGGCGGCAGGTTACCGGCCGGTAACCGGCGACGTTCAGGAGGCCGGGGGGGCGGGCTCGACGAGTTCCACGAGCACGCCGCCGGCGTCCTTGGGGTGCACGAAGTTGACGCGGCTGCCCGACGTCCCCCGCCTCGGGGTGTCGTAGAGCAGCCGCAGGCCGCGCTCGCGCAGGGTGGCGGCGGCGGCCTCGACGTCGTCGACCCGGAAGGCCAGCTGCTGCAGGCCCGGGCCGGAGCGGCCGATGAACTTCGCGATCGTCGACTCGGGCGTGAGGGGCGCGAGCAGCTGGATGCGCGTCTCGCCACCGCCGACGGCGAGCATCGCCTCGCGGACGCCCTGCTCCTCGTTGGTCTCCTCGTGCACCGAGCGCACGCCGAAGGTCCGCGCGTAGAAGGCGATCGCCTCGTCCAGGTCCGGCACGGCGATCCCGACGTGGTCGACGGTGGTGAACAGCTCGGCGGGCAGACCGGTCATCGGGCCATGATGGCGCAAGACGTCTGAGACGACTCTCGGGTGTGGCGCGCATCACGCCGGCACGCCCGCCCGCCCGCCGGCCCCGGTCGGGCCGTCGCCCCGGTTGGAGAACCGATCTATCCTCGCCGCAGGCCCTGTCACCGCCCTGCGATCCCCGCGGGCGCGACCCGACCCGTCGCCGCCAGCGTCGGCGGCGCGCTCCAGGAGGCAGCATGTCCCGCTCGGTGATCGTCAGCGGCGCCCGGACCCCGATGGGCCGGCTGCTCGGCTCGCTCAAGGACTTCTCCGCGGCCGACCTCGGCGGCGTCGCGATCAAGGCGGCCCTGGAGCGGGCCGGCATCAGCGGGGACCAGGTCGAGTACGTGATCATGGGTCAGGTGCTGCAGGCCGGCGCTGGGCAGAACCCCGCCCGCCCCGCCGCCGTGGCCGCCGGCATCCCGATGACCGTCCCGGCGATCACCGTGAACAAGGTCTGCCTGTCCGGCCTGAGCGCCATCGCGCTGGCCGACCAGCTCATCCGCGCCGGCGAGTTCGACGTCGTCGTCGCCGGTGGGCAGGAGTCGATGACGCAGGCGCCGCACCTGCTGCCCAGCGGCCGCACCGGCACCAAGTACGGCGACGCCCGGCTCGTCGACGCCATGGCGCACGACGGGCTGACCGACACCTTCGACCAGGTCGCCATGGGCGCGCTGACCGAGCAGGCCAACGACCGGTACGGGCTGACCCGCGAGGAGCAGGACGCCTTCGCCGCGGAGAGCCACCAGAAGGCCGCCCGCGCGGGCAAGAACGGCGTCTTCGACGAGGCGATCACCCCGGTGCTCGTCCCGCAGCGCAAGGGCGACCCCATCGAGTTCCGCGACGACGAGGGCGTCCGCGCCGACACCACGGTCGAGACCCTCGCGCGGCTCAAGCCGGCCTTCGCCGAGGACGGCACCATCACCGCCGGCACCGCCTCGCAGATCTCCGACGGCGCCTGCGCGGTCGTGGTCATGAGCGCGGACAAGGCCGCGGAGCTGGGCATCACCCCGATCGCCGAGATCGGCGCCCACGGCGTCGTCGCCGGGCCCGACGCGACCCTGCAGAGCCAGCCCGCGCGCGCGGTCCGGCGGGCCTGCGAGCGGGAGGGCATCGACCCCGTGGACCTCGACCTCGTCGAGTTCAACGAGGCCTTCGCCGCCGTCGCCCTGGTCTCGACGCGGGAGCTCGGCCTCGACCCGGAGAAGGTCAACCCCAACGGTGGCGCCATCGCCCTGGGCCACCCGATCGGCATGAGCGGTGCCCGCATCGTGCTCGACGTCGCGCTGGAGCTGCGCCGTCGCGGCGGCGGCGTCGGTGCCGCCGCGCTGTGCGGCGGTGGCGGCCAGGGTGACGCGCTGATCCTGCACGTGCCCGCTCCCGCGTGACGCCCGACGGCCACGTCCTGGAGGGCACGGCCGTCGCGACGCCCGGCCCCGCCGCCCCGCGTGGGAGGCGGGGCCGGCGCGCGGTCGACGTCCCCGACCTGGTCGCCCGCGCCCGCGACGGCGAGGCCCGCGCGGTCGCCCGGTTGATCTCGCTGGTCGAGGACGCCGGTCCCGCGCTGCGCGACGTCGCCGCGGCGCTGACCCCGCACACCGGCTCGGCCCAGGTGCTGGGGCTCACCGGTGCGCCCGGCGTCGGCAAGTCCACGACGACGACGGCGCTGGTGCGCGCGCTGCGGGCCGCCGGCCGGCGGGTCGGCGTGCTCGCCGTCGACCCGTCCTCACCCTTCTCCGGCGGGGCGCTGCTCGGCGACCGGGTGCGCATGCAGGACCACGCCGGCGACCCCGGCGTCTTCATCCGGTCGATGGCCTCGCGCGGGCACCTCGGCGGGCTGGCCTGGGCGACGCCGCAGGCGCTGCGGGTGCTCGACGCGGCCGGCTGCGACGTCGTCCTGGTCGAGACCGTCGGCGTCGGGCAGTCCGAGCTGGAGGTCGCCTCGCTGGCCGACACGACCCTGGTGCTCGTCGCGCCCGGGATGGGCGACGGCATCCAGGCGGCCAAGGCCGGGATCCTCGAGGTCGCCGACGTCCTCGTCGTCAACAAGGCCGACCGCGACGGCGCGGACCGTACGGTGCGCGACCTGCGCTACGCGCAGTCCCTGGGCGGGCGGCACACCGGGCCCGGCGCCTGGCGGCCGCCGATCGTGCGCACGGTGGCCTCGCGCGGCGACGGCGTCGACCGGCTGCTCGACGAGGTCGAGGCGCACCGCCGGTGGCTGGCCGGCTCGGGGGAGGGCGCCCGCCGCCGCACCGAGCGAGCCGCCCGGGAGATCGAGGCGATCGCGCTGACCGGGCTGCGGGAGCGGATCGGCGAGGTGCGCGGGTCGGCGGCGCTGGCCGCGCTCGCCGGGGCGGTGGTGGCGGGGGAGACCGACCCCTACCGCGCCGCCGACCGGCTCCTCGCCTCCCTCTGACCGCGCAGCACCGAGCACCCGCGGGCAGACTGGCCGGGTGAACGGGGTCTGTCGATGAACGGGAAGCCGGACGCCGTCGTCGTCGGGTCCGGACCCAACGGCCTGGCCGCGGCCCTGCGGCTGGCGGCGGCCGGGCTGCGCGTGCAGGTGGTCGAGGCGGCGGAGCGGCCCGGCGGGGGGATGCGCACCGAGGAGCTCATGCGGCCGGGCTACCGGCACGACGTCTGCTCGATCGTGCAGCCGATGGCCGCGGCGTCGCCGTTCTTCCGCGAGTTCGACCTGCCCAGCCGCGGCGTGCGGCTGGTGCAGCCAGAGGTCAACTACGCCCACCCCCTCGACGGCGGCCGCGCGGCGGTCGCGTACCACTCGCTCGAGGAGACCGCGGACGGGCTGGGCCCCGACGGGGCCGCCTACCGCCGGTTGTTCGGGCCGCTCGTCGAGCACGGGCAGGACGTCGTCGACTACTTCCTCAACAGCCGGCTGCGCCGCCTGCCCACCCGCAGCGTGCCGCAGATCGCGCACTTCGGGCTCAACGGGCTGCCCAACGTCAGCTGGCTGGCGCACCGGTACTTCGAGACCGAGGAGGCCCGCGCGCTGCTCGGCGGCGCGGCAGCCCACGGCATGCTCGACCTGAGCCAGCCGCTGACCTCCGCGCTCGGGATGCTGCTGACGATGCTCGGCCACCACGTCGGCTGGCCGCTGATCGAGGGCGGGTCGCAGAACCTCGCCGACGCGATGGTGACCGCGCTGGAGCAGCAGGGCGGCGAGGTGGTCACCGGGCACCTGGTCACCGACCTGCGGGAGTTCGACGGCGTCCCGGCGGTGCTGCTCGACACCACGCCGGAGGCGTTCGTGTCGATGGCCGGCGACCGGGTGCACGAGGGCTACCGGCGGTGGGTGCGGCGGTACCGCCACGGCGCCGGCGTCTTCAAGATCGACTGGATCCTGTCCGACCCGGTGCCGTGGACCCACCCCGACGTCCGGCGGGCCGGGACCCTGCACGTCGCCGGGACGCTGGAGGAGACCATCGCCGGCGAGCGGGCCCCCAACCAGGGACGGACCACCGACCGCCCGTACGTGCTCGCCGTCCAGCCGACCGTGCCCGACCCGACCCGCGCGCCTGCCGGCGGCCACGTCTTCTGGGCCTACGTGCACGTCCCGCACGGCTCCGAGGTGGACATGACCGCGGCCATCGAGGACCAGGTCGAGCGCTTCGCGCCGGGGTTCAAGGACACCGTCGTCGAGCGCGCCACGAAGAACGCCGTCCAGATGGAGGCGTGGAACCCGATGTACCTCGGCGGGGACATCTCCAACGGCCAGGCGACCCTGCGGCAGATGCTCTTCCGCCCGGTGCCGCGGTGGAACACCTACAAGACGCCGGTGCCGGGGGTCTTCCTCGCCTCGTCGGCCACCCCGCCCGGGCCGGCGGTGCACGGCGCCTGCGGGGACAACGCCGCGCAGGTCGCGCTGCGGGAGGTCTTCGGCGTCCGCGAGGTGCCCCGCCTCCGCCCCGCCGCCTGAGGCTCCCCGCCTGCCCGTTGTCGACCTGGTGTCGTCTCAGGCGGACGGAGGCCGCGTCAGGTCGACGACGGGCGCTCACCCGAGCAGTAGTGCGGCGAGGCGCGCGACCACCAGGTCGGGATCACGCAGGTCCTCGGCGGTCACGAACACGACCCGCCACCCGGCGGCGGTCAGGCGGTTGAGCCGGGCGCGGTCCGAGGCCACGTGCTGAGGGCGTCCGTGCCACCGGCCCTCGTACTCGACGGCGAGCCGCTTCGCGGGCCACGCGAAGTCCACCCGCGCCACGAAGTCTCCGTTCGCGTCCAGGACGGTGTGCTGGGCGACCGGGCGGGGCAGTCGCGATGCGTGCAGCAGCAGTCGCAGACGCGTCTCCTGCGGTGACCCGGCCAGCCCGTCAGCCAGGTCGGCGACCCGTCGTGCCCGCCTGCAGCCCGACCCGGTCGCGGCCGCGGCGGCGGTGCGGACGGCCGCCAGCTCCGTCGCGCCGCACGCGACCAGGGCGTCCACCAGGACCACCGACTCGGCGAGCGGGACCGGCGCGCGTCCGATGTCGACGGCGGTGGTCGCGGGGACGGTGACCGGGATGCCGCGGCGGGTGGTGATCTGATCGGGCAGCAACGCCCACCGGCGGACGCGGACACCCGGGACGGTGCAGGCCGGCGACCCCGGCGGCACGGTCACCTCGACGTCGTCGTCCGGCCCGGCGGCGTCGACTCCCCACAGGACGGCGGCGCTGCGGCCGCAGACCACGGCGCCGGGGAGGAGCAGGAGGGCTGCCGCCCCCGCGCGCACCTCGTGGGTGAGCGCGACCGAGGAACAGGCGTAGACGTCGCGGAACAGGCGCTGCCAGGCGGCGCTGCGCAGCTGTCCCTTCGTCAGGTGTCCGGCGGCGACCTGCGCCGAGCCGCGGAACACGCGGCCGCGCAGCGCTGCCGGGGCGACGGGTCGAGTGGGCACCGCCGGAGGATGGCCGATCGGCGCAGCGCGGGCCCGGTGCTGTCCACAGGGCCGCCCTTCGTCGACCTGGTGTCGTCTCGACGTGATCGAGACGACACCAGGTCGACACCGCGCGGGTGACCGGTCGGTGCGGACACGGGGCCGCGGGCGGGGGGCAGGTAGCGTCGGGCGCATGGTCCGGGCGCTGGGGCTGCCGTTCGACCCGATCGAACGGGCCGGGGAGACCTGGGAGCAGCGCTTCGGGCCGGCGTCGGCGATGCGCGCCGCGACGTCGGTGTTCCGGGTGCAGCAGATCCTGCTCGCCCGCTTCGACGAGGTGCTCCGCCCGCACGGGCTGACCTTCGCCCGCTACGAGGTGCTGGTGCTGCTGACCTTCAGCCGCACCGGGCAGCTGCCGCTCAAGGTCATCGGCAGCCGGCTGATGGTCCACCCGACCAGCGTCACCAACGCCATCGACCGGCTGGCCGCGGCCGGCTACGTCGACCGCCGGCCCAACCCCGCCGACGGGCGCGGCGTCCTCGCCGGCATCACCGACCGCGGCCGCGCGGTGGTCGAGACGGCCACCGCGCAGCTCACCGCGCTCGACTTCGGGCTCGGCGACCTGCCCGACGCCGAGCAGGAGACGCTGTTCGCGCTGCTCCGGCGGGTGCGCCTGGGCGCCGGCGACGTCGCGGACGTCGATCCGGCGCCGTCCGCCGAGGGCTGACACCGCGCCGGCCCGCCGGTGGGATCATGGGGGCATGCAGCCCACCCGTCCCGGACGCCCCGACCCGCGCGCGCAGGCCCAGCAGGCACAGCTGGCCGCCTCCCTGGCCGGGGCGGTCGACCTCGCCGCCGTGAAGGCGCGCTCGGAGGCCGCCGCGCGTGCCCAGGCGGCCCCGCCCCCGAGCGCCGCCACCCCCGCGGGTGCCCCGGGCTCGGCGGTCGTGGACGTCACCGAGGCCACCTTCCAGACCGAGGTCCTCGACCGCTCCTTCCAGGTGCCGGTCGTGCTCGACCTGTGGGCCGAGTGGTGCGGCCCGTGCAAGCAGCTCTCCCCGGTGCTCGAGCGGCTGGCCGCCGAGGGCGGCGGCTCGTGGGTGCTGGCCAAGGTCGACGTCGACGCCAACCCGGCACTGGCCCAGGGCCTGCGCGTGCAGGGCATCCCGGCGGTCAAGGCCGTCTGGCAGGGCCAGCTCGTCGCGGAGTTCACCGGCGCCATCCCCGAGGAGCAGGCCCGCCAGTTCGTCACCGAGCTGGTGCGCGCGACCACCGGCGGCGCGGTCCCCGGGGCCGGTCCCGACGCCGAGGACGAGGGGATGGACGACCCCCGGCTCGACGCCGCCGAGGCCGCCCTCGACCGCGGTGACCTCGAGGCCGCCGAGGCCGCCTACGCCGCGATCCTCGAGACCGAGCCCGACCACCCGGTCGCGGGGCTGGCGCTGCGCCAGGTCCGGCTGATCCGCCGCGCCGAGGCCGCCGGCCCCGGTGCGGTCGCCGCCGCCGACGCCGCCCCCGACGACGTCGAGGCGCAGACCCGCGCCGCGGACTTCCAGCTGGGCACCGGCGACGTCGAGGGCGCGTTCACCCGCCTGGTCGACGTCGTCCGCCGGACCGCCGGTGACGACCGCGACCGCGCCCGCCAGCACCTGGTCGAGCTGTTCGACGTCGTCGGGCCCGAGGACCAGCGGGTCGTCGCCGCCCGCCGCCAGCTCATGGCCGCTCTGTACTGACCAAGGACCCCCTCCTCCCCACCACTCGCTCCGCTCGCGGCGGTGCCCTGGAGGGGGCCGAACTGCGGCCGGTCCCTTCGGGGGAGCCCGTCACACTCCGACGTCGCAGGACCCCGCGCCGTTGACGAAACCGGCGCGGAACAGGTCGACCAGCTGGAACCCGGTCAGCTCGACGTCGGCGAGCACGTCGGGGTCGTTGCCGTAGGTCAGCAGGAACTGCACGCTCTCGTCGATGTCGCCGGGGGAGATCCGCACGCTGGTCAGCTGCTGGTTGTAGACCTGCGCGGCGTACCAGCCTGTCAGGCAGACCGCCGACTGCAGCGCGGCGGTGTCGTCGGTGGACAGGCCCAGCTGGTCGCGGGCGGCCAGCGCGTAGGGGATCGCCACCCCGGTGACGACGGCGAAGTCGCCGAGTTCGTAGGCCTGGTCGGCGAACCGCTCGTCGTAGGCCACCAGCCCGTCGCCGTCCCCGCCGTCGGGGCAGTAGACCAGCGCGACGTCGGCGGGGGCGCAACCCGGTGGGCTGGTGGTGCCCTCCAGCTGCGGCTCGGCGAACTGCGCGTCGAGCACCTCGGTGAACGCGCGGCTCCAGAACTCCGGCAGCGAGCTCTCGATGAGGCTCAGGGTGTCGGGGAAGGAGGCGTTGCCGCCGGTGGCGAAGTCGGCGTCGCTGGTGAACTCGCCCTGGGTGAAGACCCGGTCGGGGCCGAAGTCGTCCCGGCAGGCCGTGGCGCCGTCGTCGAAGCCCTCCTGGAAGGCCGAGACGCGGTCGAAGTAGGAGCCGTGCGCCTGCTGCTCGCCGGTGCCGGTGCCCACCGGGTCGCGCAACAGGAAGTAGCCGCGCAGCAGCTGGTCGAGGTCGTCGGTGTCGATCGAGGAGAACTCGGCGTCGCCGGCGGCGACCCACGCCGTCCACGCGCCGGCCATGCAGTCGGCCTGCGTCTCGGTGGCGATCGAGGTCTGCGGGTACCCGACGCGGGCCTGGACGGCGTGGCCGTACTCGTGCGCCATCACCAGCTGCGGCAGGACCTCGCCGTACCGCGCGGCGAGCTCGCCGAGGAAGGCCCGGTCGTAGCTGATGGAGTCGGAGTTGGGCGCCTCCTGCGAGGAGCAGTAGAAGGCGTTGTTCTCCAGCTCCCGCGGGTCGGTGCCGCAGCCGATGCCGTCGGGGTAGAGCGAGGGGTCGACGTCGTCGGGGTCGACGCTGAAGTAGCCGCCGGTCAGCGGCGGGAACTGCTGCCCGTAGACGTCGGGGAAGCTCTCCGACCAGAAGGTCTGCAGGTCGGCCAGCGCGTTGCGGGCGAGGGTGTCGATCGGCCCGTCGGTGGCGCCGACGATCCGCAGCGTCCCGTCGTCGACCGACTGGGTGGGCATCCCCTGGGAGCGGGGGGTGCCGACGACGACGAACGAGCACGCCGACGTCACGAGGACGCCGAGGGTCAGCAGCGCGGCGAGGGCGCCCCGGGCGCGCACGGTGTGGCTCATCGGAGCCGCTCTACCCGGCTGGTGACGTGCTGGAACGGCCTCCCCTCGTCAGAGGCCGATGTCGCAGCCGACGCCGCCGTTGAGGAAGCCGTTGCGGAAGGCGTCGACCATCTCGAAGCCCGACAGCTCGGTGTTGGGGAAGACCCCGTCCTCCTGCCCGTAGGTGAGCAGGAAGATCGCCGCCTCGTCGACGTCGCCGGGGGAGAGGCTGCCGAGCTGGTCGAAGTCGCCGGTCCAGAACCGGGCGGTGTACCAGCCGGTCAGGCACACCGCGGAGGAGATGGCCGCGGCGTCGTCGATGGGCAGGCCGAGCTGGGCGCGCGCGGCCTGGGCGTAGGCGACGGAGATGGCCGAGGCGACGGCGAAGTCGCCGATGTCGTCGTAGGCCGACCCGAGCAGCTCGGCGTCGAGGTAGACGGTGTCGTCGGCCTCGCAGTAGCCCAGGTCGCGGTTCTCCGCGCCCATGTCGCCGCAGTCGGGGGCGTCGCCCTCGAAGGTCTCGATCGCCGGCTCGGTGAACTGCGCGCCCAGGCCCGGGAACACCGACTGGTAGAACGCCGGCAGGGTGGTGGCGACCAGGTCGACGATCTCGTCGGCGGGCAGGTTGCCGGCGTTGTCGAGGTCCTCCTCGGTGGTGAACTCGGTGGCGGTGAAGAGCCGGTCCTCGGTGAAGTCGTCGCGGCACGAGCCCACGCCGCTCTCGTAGCCGGCGTAGAAGGCCGACATCCGGTCGAAGCCGGAGCCGTGCGCCCGCTGGTCGTCGGGGTCGGTGCCGACCGGGTCGCGCAGGCCGATGACCCCGAGGACGACCTGGTCCAGCTCGGCGGCGCGCAGCGCGATGTGGTCGGCGTTGCCGTCGATCACCCAGCGGGTGAAGGCGCCGGCCAGGCAGTCGGCCTGCGTCTCGACGACGATCGTCGAGTCGGCGAAGCCGAACCGGCCCTGCATCGCGTGCCCGATCTCGTGGGCCATGACCGCCGGGCCGAGGTAGGGCCCGTAGGCGTCGCTGAGCTGCTGCAGCAGCGCGCGGTCGTAGGCGACGACGTCGCAGTTGGGGTCGTAGTGGGCGTTGTTGGCCACGCCCTCGGGGTCCTCGGGCGCGCGAGCACAGCCGATCCCGGTGTCCGGGTAGGCCGACTCGTCGATGTTCGTGGAGTCGACGGAGAAGTAGCCGCCGGTGATCGGCTGGTACTCCTCGCCGAAGTACTCGGGGTAGGCCTGCGACCAGAAGGTGTCCAGGTCGGCGAGGGCGTTGCGCGCGAGCCGGTCGGCCTCGGTGTCGGCGACGCCGGTGATCGGGAAGTCCGCGGAGGTGACGTCGACCGGCACGTCCGGGCCGCGGGACGCGGTGCCGGAGACGGTGCTCGTGCAGCCGGTGAGCAGCACGCTGCCCGCCGCTGCCGCGACGACGACGCGGCGCAGGACATGCCTCATGGAGCTGGTGTTCCTTCTCTGCCGGGGTGCCGGCACCCGGGGAACGGGTGCCCGTGGACCGGTCCGCGCCACCGGGGGCGGCGCGGAGCCGGGCCATGATGCACGGGCGGGGCAGGGGGCGGAACAGATCTGCGCACGGCGACGGCCGGGCCACTCCGGAGGAGGAGCGGCCCGGCCGTCGGCGGGGGGTCAGCCCTCGTGCAGGAGCCAGACGGTGCCCAGCGGCGGAGCGGACACGGTGGCCGAGAACGGCTGGCCGTGCCAGGACTCCTCGACGGCGTCGACGCCGCCGTAGTTGCCGACACCGGAGCCGCCGTAGCCCTCGGCGTCGGTGTTGAGCACCTCCCGCCAGCGGCCGCCGCGGGGCAGGCCGATGCGGTAGCCGTGGTGCGGGGTGCCGGAAAAGTTGCAGACGACGGCCAGCGCCTGGCCGGCGGTCTGCCCGCCCTCCGGGGTCCCGCCGCCGGCGCCGGACTCGGCCGCCTGGGTGGGCGTGGGGACGTCGGCCACCTTCGGCGTGCCGTAGCGCAGGAAGGTGAGGACGTTGCCGGACGCGTCGTTGGCGTCGATCCACTGGAACCCGGCCGGGTCGACGTCGAGGGACCACAGCGCCGCGATCTCGCGGTAGCGGGCGTTGAGGTCGGTGACCAGCTGCAGCACGCCGCGGTGGGCGGGGTCGTCGAGGTGCCACCAGTCCAGCGAGCGGCTCTCGGCCCACTCGCCGTCCTGGGCGAACTCCGAGCCCATGAACAGCAGCTGCTTGCCGGGGTGGGCCCACATGTAGGCCAGGAAGCCGCGGACGCCGGCCAGCTGCTGCCACCGGTCGCCGGGCATCTTCCGCAGCAGCGAGCCCTTGCCGTAGACGACCTCGTCGTGGCTGATCGGCAGCACGTAGTTCTCGGAGTAGGCGTACATCATCGAGAACGTCAGCTGGTTGTGGTGGTAGCTGCGGTGCACCGGCTGCCGGGAGACGTAGGACAGCGAGTCGTGCATCCAGCCCATGTTCCACTTGAACCCGAAGCCCAGGCCGCCCAGGTGGGTGGGCCGGGTGACACCGGGCCAGGCGGTGGACTCCTCGGCGATGGTGACCACGCCCGGCACCTCGCGGTAGACGGTCGCGTTGACCTCCTGGAGGAACGACACCGCCTCGAGGTTCTCCCGCCCGCCGTACTGGTTGGGCACCCACTCGCCGTCCTCGCGCGAGTAGTCGAGGTAGAGCATCGAGGCGACGGCGTCGACCCGCAGCCCGTCGATGTGGAACTCCTGGCACCAGAACAGCGCGTTGGCGACGAGGAAGTTGCGCACCTCGGTGCGGCCGAAGTTGAACACGAAGGTGCCCCAGTCCGGCTGCTCGCCGCGGCGGGGGTCGTCGTGCTCGTAGAGGGCGGTGCCGTCGAAGCGGCCCAGCGCCCAGGCGTCCTTCGGGAAGTGCGCCGGCACCCAGTCGACGATGATCCCGAGACCGGCCTGGTGGGCCCGGTCCACGAGGTAGCGCAGGTCGTCGGGGTGGCCGAAGCGCGAGGTCGGGGCGTAGTAGCTGGTGACCTGGTAGCCCCAGGAGCCGCCGAAGGGGTGCTCGGCGACCGGCAGGAACTCCAGGTGGGTGAACCCGGCGGCGACGGCGTAGTCGACGAGCTCGTCGGCCAGCTGCCGGTAGGACAGCCCCTGCCGCCAGGAGCCCAGGTGCACCTCGTAGATGCTCATCGGCCGCTCGTGCCAGCCGCCGCGCGCGCGCTCGGCCAGCCACGCGTCGTCGTTCCACTCGTAGCTGGACTCGGTGACGACCGAGGCGTTGTGCGGCGGCACCTCGGTGGCGAAGGCCATCGGGTCGGACTTCTCCCGCCACACGCCGTCGGCGCCGAGCACGTGGAAGCGGTAGCGGCTCCCGACCCGGACGCCCGGGACGAAGATCTCCCAGACGCCGATCGACCCGAGCTGGCGCATCGGGTAGAGCCGGGCCTCCCAGTAGTCGAAGTCGCCGGTGACCTTCACGCCCTGCGCATTGGGCGCCCACACCGCGAAGGAGACGCCCTCGACGGTGCCGCGCGGGGTGTCGTAGCGGCGCACGTGGGCGCCGAGCACGTCCCACAGCCGCTCGTGCCGGCCCTCGCCCACCAGGTAGCGGTCGAGCTCGCCGAGCGTGGGCAGCCACCGGTAGGGGTCGTCGACGGGGAAGGTGTCCGCGCCGTAGGCCACCTCGAGCCGGTAGTCGCCGGGCTGCGCCGGGAGCCGGGCCTCGAAGATGCCGCGCGGGTGGATCTGGCGGGCATCGTGGCGGGCGCCGTCCTCGGCGACGACGACCACGCCGGACGCGTCGGGCCGCAGTGCGCGCACGACCCAGCCGTCGCCGGAGGGGTGGGCGCCGAGGACGCGGTGCGGGTCGCGTGACCAGCCGTCGACGATGGCGCGCAGGTCCTCCTCGGACACGGCGTCGGCCGGGACCGCGGTGCCCTCGCCGCCGGCGCCGGAGGCCGGCCCGCCGTCGGGACCCGTGCCGGTCCCGGCGTCCTCGCCGGGTGCCTGCGGCGCCATCGGCTGCGCCGCGTCGGGCTCCGCCGCGGGCGCGCCCGTGGGCGAGCCGGGCTCGGCGATCGGCGCGGGGGCGACGACCGGTGCGGTCGTGCCGCCCTGCTCGGCGACGACGTCGGCGGCGGGCACGGCCGCGGTGTCGGCCGCGGTCCGCTTCGCGGGGGTCCGCTTGCGGGTGGCCTTCACCGGCGCCTCGCCCTCGGCGGCCTTCTTCGCGGTCCGCTTCGCCGTCTTCCGCGGGGCGGCGGGCTCGGCGGCGCCGTCCCCGTCGGCGACCGCGGCCGCCGTCGCGGCAGGCGTCGCCGCAGCCGTCGCCTTCCTGGCCGGGGCCTTCTTCGCCGGTGCCTTCTTGGCCGCGGCCTTCTTCGCCGGTGCCCGCTCGGCCGGGCCCGCGTTCACGACCGGCTCGCTCTCGGCCGCCTGGGCCTGCGCGGCCCGCTCGTCGACCACCCGCTGCAGCTCCTCCTTGGAGGCCGGCGCCTCGGCGGTCTCGTGGGCGGTGGGCGTGCCGGGAGGGGGTGTCGAGTCGCTCGTCGTCATCGTCGCTTGCCGTCCTCTGCCGTCGTCTGGTGCCGTCGTCTCGTCTGCGTGCTGGGTCTCTCCGGGCGGTGCGCCGTGCGGTGGAGCCGTGCCGGTGGCCGTGCGGTCGCCCCGGGGCGGGCGTTCAGGACTCCCCGGCGGTGAGCCGGGACAGCGACTGCAGCGGGATCATGAGCCAGTTCGGCCGGTTGCGCGCCTCGTAGACGCACTCGTAGACCGCCTTGTCCGCCTCGAAGGCGCGCAGGAGGGGGGAGTCCCCGCACGGGTCCATCCCGCTCGCCGCCGAGTAGCCGGAGCAGAATGCGCCGCGGTTGCGCACTGCCCACTCCTGCGCCCGGTACGCGCGCTGGGCGTCGTCGGGTTGCTCCACGAGCATGTGACGTGCGGCGTAGTCGAAGCTGCGGAGCATGCCGGCGACGTCGCGCAGCGGGCTGTCGAGCTGCCGGCGCTCGGCCAGCGGGCGGGCCGGCTCGCCCTCGAAGTCGAGCACCACCCAGCCGGTCGCCGTCCGCAGCACCTGGCCGAGGTGGAGGTCGCCGTGCACCCGGTGGCGCAGCACCTCCTCGGGGCTGTCGGCGACGGCGGCGTACACCTTCCGCAGGGCCGCGAGGTGCTCCTCCAGCTGCGGGACGACGCCCAGCGCCGCCTCCAGCCGCTCGGTCATGCCCCGGGCGGTCGCGGTGAACCACTCGCGGTCGGCCGGCGCGGTCGGCAGCACCCGCGCGAGGTCGGCGTGCACCGACGCGGTGGCCGCGCCGAGCCGCTCGCTGTCCGCGGCGAAGTCCCCGCCCACCTCGTCGGCGTGCAGGTCGCCCTCGGCGTAGAGGTCGCGGACGCTGGCCGTGGCCAGCCGCCACCCGTCGCTCGCGCCCCGGACGAAGGTCTGCAGCATCGCCACCGTGGCGGGCTCGGCCGACGGGTCGGGGTCGTCGATCTCGACGTACCCCAGCAGCGGGGCGATGTGCGGGTTCTCCGTGCGCCGCAGCGCCTCGCCGATCTCCACGTCGGGGTTGAGCCCGGGCTCGAGCCGGCGGAACAGCTTGAAGATGGCGTCCTGCCCGTAGACGAGCGAGGTGTTGCTCTGCTCGGTGGACACGATGTCGCCGGGCACGCCCTCGGGGATCGGCGCGGGGTCGGTCTGGCTGCCGGCCGGGTGGAAGTGCATCGGCCCGACCGTGGCGGCGGCCGCCAGCTGGGTCAGCCACGGCGTCGTCGCGTCGCGGTCGCGCATCGCGTCGTAGGCGTAGTTCTCCCGGTCGGCGCCCTCGGCGTCCTTGGCCGGCACCGCCCCGATGAACGCGGCGTTGAGGTCCTCCTCGGGGTGCGCGCGCCAGGACAGCGGCACGAGGTAGGTCTCGACGGCGCCGTCGGTGTAGGTGACGCGCACCCGGTGCACCGAGAGCACCGGCTCGGCGCGGGAGAGGAAGAAGCCCTCCTCGCTGACGTCGGCCCACTCCCGGCCCTTGCCGCCGAACCACCGCTGGTGCGGCATCCAGTCCCGCAGCACCTCGGCCAGGGCCGTGCTCATCGGGCACCTCCGGTGTGCTCGTCGTCGGTGCGCGTGTCGCTGTCACCGGGGATCTGCTCGGCCTCGTTGACCAGCCCGGAGGCCAGCAACGAGTCGGCCAGCGGGCTGCTCTCCGTGCCGGCGGCCCCGGCCTGCTCCTCGACGTGCTCGGCGGCCGGCTCCTGCGGGCGGGCCAGCTCGAACCAGTAGAAGCCGTGCCCGGCGAGGGTGAGCATGTAGGGCAGCACGCCGATCTGCGGGAACTCCACCCGGCCGGTCAGCTCGATCGGCGTGAACCCCTCGAAGCGGCGCAGGTCGAGCTCCACCGGCTGCGGGAAGCGGGAGAGGTTGTTGACGCACAGCACGATGTCGTCGCCGAACTCGCGCACGAACGACAGGACCGTCGGGTTGCGGGAGCCGACCTCCTCGTAGGTGCCCAGGCCGAAGGTCGGGTGCTCCTTGCGGACGGCGATCATCCGGCGGATCCACTGCAGCATCGAGTTGGTGTTGCGCAGCTGCGACTCGACGTTGGTGGTCTGGTAGCCGTAGACGGGGTCGGCGTTGAGCGGCAGGTACATCCGCTGCGGGTCGGCGGTGGAGAACCCGCCGTTGCGGTCCGGGGTCCACTGCATCGGCGTGCGCACCCCGTCGCGGTCGCCGAGCCAGATGTTGTCGCCCATGCCGATCTCGTCGCCGTAGTAGAGGACCGGCGAGCCGGGCAGGCTCAGCAGCAGCGCGTTGAACAGCTCGAGGGTGTTGAGGTCGTTCTCCAGCAGCGGCGCCAGCCGGCGGCGGATGCCGATGTTGGCCTTCATGCGGGGGTCCTTGGCGTACTCCGCCCACATGTAGTCGCGCTCCTCGTCGGTGACCATCTCCAGGGTCAGCTCGTCGTGGTTGCGCAGGAAGATGCCCCACTGGCAGTTGTCGGGGATCGGCGGCGTCTGGGCCATGATCTCCGAGATCGGGAACCGCTGCTCCCGGCGGGCGGCCATGAACAGCCGCGGCATCACGGGGAAGTGGAAGGCCATCTGGCACTCGTCGCCGTCCTCGCCGAAGTACTCCACGACGTCGGCCGGCCACTGGTTGGCCTCGCACAGCAGCACGCGGTCGGGGTAGTCGGCGTCGACCACCTTGCGCACGTGCTTGAGGAACTCGTGGGTGCGGGGGAGGTTCTCGCCGTTGGTGCCCTCCTCCTCGAACAGGTAGGGGACCGCGTCGAGCCGGAAGCCGTCGATGCCGAGGTCCAGCCAGAAGCGCAGGGCGTCGATGATCGCCTCCTGCACCGCCGGGTTCTCGAAGTTGAGGTCGGGCTGGTGGGAGAAGAAGCGGTGCCAGAAGTACTGCTTGCGGACCGGGTCGAACGTCCAGTTCGAGCTCTCGGTGTCGACGAAGATGATCCGCGCGTCGGCGTAGCCGGTGTCGTCGTCGGCCCACACGTAGAAGTCGCCGTAGGGGCCCTCGGGGTCGCTGCGGCTGGCCTGGAACCAGGGGTGCTGGTCCGAGGTGTGGTTCATGACGAAGTCGATGATCACGCGGATGCCCCGCGAGTGCGCCGCGGCCAGGAACTCCTGGAAGTCCTGGATGTCGCCGAACTCCGGCAGCACCGCGGTGTAGTCGCTGACGTCGTAGCCGCCGTCGCGCAGCGGGGAGGCGAAGAACGGCGGCAGCCAGAGGCAGTCCACGCCCAGCCACTGCAGGTAGTCGAGCTTGTCGATCATGCCGCGGAGGTCGCCGATGCCGTCGGCGTTGCTGTCGGCGAAGCCGCGGACGAGCACCTCGTAGAAGACGGCGCGCTTGTACCAGAGGGGGTCGGTGCCGCGCGCCGGCAGCGCGGAGCCCGTCTGGGTCGGGTCGGGCACGGGGAGCGTCATCGGTGCGGGTCGTCCTCGCGTGTGGGTGGTCCGGGGGTGGGGCGGGCGGTCAGGGCACGGCCGGCGGCCAGGTCACCGGCCGCGGCAGGTGCACCGAGAGGACGTGCGCGGGCTCCCAGTAGGGGTCCAGCTCGACGTAGTTGAACTGGCCCCAGTCGTAGCGGGCGCCGGTGAGCTCGTCGGTGACGGCGAAGCGCTCGTGCCAGTCCAGCCCGAGCGCGGGCAGGTCCAGCGACGTCGTCCCGATCTGCCGGTTGTGGCTGTCGAGCGCGCAGACGACGAGGACGGCGTCCTGCGAGCCCGGGTCGGTCTTGGAGAAGCAGATCAGGTTGCCGTTGTCGACCGGGTGGAACCGGAGCGTGCGCAGCTGCTGCAGCGCCGGGTGCTGCCGGCGGATCTCGTTGAGCCGGCGCAGGTAGGGCGCGAGACTCCGCCCGGCGGCCTCGGCGCCGGCCCAGTCCCGCGGCCGCAGCCGGTACTTCTCGCTGTCGAGGTACTCCTCGCTGCCCGGCCGCACCGCCACGTGCTCGTAGAGCTCGTAGCCGGAGTACACGCCCCAGGTGGGGCTCATCATCGACGCGAGCACCGCCCGGATCTTGAACATCGGCGGCCCGCCGTACTGCAGGCTCGCGTGCAGGATGTCGGGGGTGTTCACGAAGAAGTTCGGCCGCATGTAGTGCGCGTTGGCGGCCAGCTCGCGGCCGTAGTCCTCGAGTTCCTCGCGACCGGTCCGCCAGGTGAAGTACGTGTAGGACTGGGTGAACCCGAGGCGGGCGAGCTGGTGCATCATCGCCGGCCGGGTGAACGCCTCGGCCAGGAACAGCACGTCGGGGTCGGTCTCCTTGACCGTCCAGATCAGCCAGTGCCAGAAGTCCAGCGGCTTGGTGTGCGGGTTGTCGACCCGGAACACCCGCACCCCGGCGTCCATCCACACCCGCACGACCCGCAGCACCTCGGCGTAGATGCCCTCGGGGTCGTTGTCGAAGTTGACCGGGTAGATGTCCTGGTACTTCTTCGGCGGGTTCTCCGCGTAGGCGATCGTGCCGTCGGGCTTGGTGGTGAACCACTCCGGGTGCTCCTTGACCCACGGGTGGTCCGGTGCGGCCTGCAGCGCGAGGTCGAGCGCCACCTCCATGCCCAGCGCCCGGGTGCGGGTGACGAAGGCGCGGAAGTCCTCCATCGTGCCCAGCTGCGGGTGGATCGCGTCGTGGCCGCCCTCGGCGCTGCCGATCGCCCACGGCGAGCCGACGTCGTCGGGGCCGATCTCGTTGGGGTTCCCGCCGGGGTACTGCGGGGTGTTCGGGCCCTTGCGGTTGACCGTGCCGATCGGGTGGATGGGCGGCAGGTAGACGACGTCGAAGCCCATCTCGGCGATCGCCGGCAGCCGCTCGGAGGCGGTGGCGAAGGTGCCGTGCGTGGGCCGGCCGTCGACCACCGGCCCCTCCGAGCGGGGGAAGAACTCGTACCAGGAGCCGAACAGGGCGCGCGGCCGGTCGACCCACACCTCGTGGTCGGCGGTCGGGGTGACCAGCTCCCGCACCGGGTGCGCGTCGAGGTACTGCTGCACCGCCGAGGCCAGCGCGGGGGCGACCCGGTCGTGCAGCGTCAGGGAGGTGTCGCGCAGCGCGGCCACGGCCTCGCCGAGCCGGCCGCGCCACTCGTCGTCGGCGTCGGCGGCCACGCGCTCGAGCAGCCGCGCCCCCTCCTCGAGGTCGTTGGCCAGCTCCCCGGGGCCCTGCCCGGCGTCGATCTTCACCTCGACGGCGTGGTGCCAGGTGGCCAGCGGGTCGCTCCAGGCCTCGACCCGGAAGGTCCAGCGCCCCTCGCGGTCGGGGACGACGGTCGCGATCCAGCGGTCGGGCTGGTCGCCGTACCGGCGCATGCGCGTGAACGCGCCGCGCGTCCCGTCCGGAGCGGTCCAGACGACGTCGGCCGCGACGGCGTCGTGGCCCTCGCGGAACACGGTGGCCGTGACCGGCAGGTGCTCACCGACCACGGCGCGGGCCGAGAAGGACCCGCAGGACACGACGGGGGCGACATCGGTGATGCCGAGGCGGAGGTCAGTGCGGCGAGTCATCCCGGCCACGCTATCCACCGCGGGGGTCGCCCACACCTCGGCCGCCGGGGCGGGGGAGCGGACCGCGCGGAGCCGGAACCGGGAGGGTGAGACGGGGGTGGGACGCACCGGAGCCGACCTGTCCCGTCCCGCGTCGCTGGCTAGGCTCCCCGCGTGCGAGCACTGCGTCGGTTCACCGTCCGGGCGGCCCTGCCCGAGGCCCTCATGCCCCTGTCCCAGCTGGTCACGAACCTGCGCTGGTCGTGGCACCCGGAGACCCGCGACCTGTTCGAGGCGCTCGACCCGGAGTTGTGGCGCCGCTGCAACAACGACCCGGTCAAGGTGCTCGGCGAGGTCTCCGCCGAGCGGCTGGCGGCGCTGTCGACCGACCGCCGGTTCCTGCGGCGGCTGCAGGACGCCGTCGACGACCTCGACGACTACCTGTCCGCCGAGCACTGGTACCAGTCGCTGGGCCCCGACGCCCCGCGGACCATCGCCTACTTCTCCGCCGAGTTCGGCATCACCGAGGTCCTCCCGCAGTACTCCGGCGGCCTGGGCATCCTCGCCGGCGACCACCTCAAGGCCGCCTCCGACCTCGGGGTGCCGCTGATCGGCGTGGGGCTGCTCTACCGGGCCGGCTACTTCGAGCAGGGCCTGTCGGCCGACGGCTGGCAGCTGGAGCACTACCCCTCGCTGGACCCGCACGGCCTGCCGGTCAAGCTGCTGCGCCAGCCCGACGGGTCCGCCGTCGTCATCTCCGTGCCGCTGCCGGAGGGGCGCACGCTGCACGCGCACGTGTGGCGGGCGCAGGTCGGCCGGGTGTCGCTGCTGCTGCTCGACAGCGACATCGAGGAGAACGCCCCCGCCGAGCGGACCGTCACCGACCGGCTCTACGGCGGCGACGAGGACCACCGGCTGCGGCAGGAGATGCTGCTGGGCATCGGCGGGGTCCGGGCGCTGCGTGCCTACTGCCAGCTCACCGGCACCCCACAGCCGGAGGTGTTCCACGCCAACGAGGGCCACGCCGGCTTCCAGGGCGTCGAGCGGATCCGCGAGCTGACCGAGTCGCACGGGCTGTCCTTCCCCGAGGCGCTGCAGGCCGTCCGCGCCGGCACGGTGTTCACCACGCACACGCCCGTCCCCGCCGGCATCGACCGCTTCCCGCGGGCGCTCATCGAGCGCTACTTCGCCGGCTTCGGGGTCCCCCTGGACCAGCTCATCCCGCTGGGCGCCGAGGAGGACCCGGCGAAGTTCAACATGGCGCACATGGGCCTGCGGCTGGGCCAGCGGGCCAACGGCGTGAGCCAGCTGCACGGGCACGTCAGCCGCGGGATGTTCCGCGACCTGTGGCCCGGGTTCGACGAGGCCGACGTGCCGATCGGCTCGATCACCAACGGCGTGCACGCCCCCACGTGGACCGCGCGGGAGCTGGTGGAGCTGGGCACCCAGACCTCCCGCGCCGGCGACCCGGTCGAGAGCCGCGGGCCGGTCTCCTTCGACGGCGTCGACCGCATCCCCTCGTCGGAGCTGTGGGCCACCCGCCGGATGCTGCGGGCCCGGCTGGTCGACGAGGTCCGCCGCCGGCTGCGGGACACCGCGCTCTCGCGCGGGGCGGCCGAGGCCGAGGTCGGCTGGACCGACGGCGCCTTCGACCCCGACGTCCTCACCATCGGCTTCGCCCGCCGCGTGCCCTCCTACAAGCGGCTCACGCTCATGCTGCGCGACCCCGCCCGGCTCAAGGCCCTGCTGCTGGACCCGGAGCGGCCGATCCAGCTGGTCATCGCCGGCAAGAGCCACCCGGCCGACGACGGCGGCAAGCAGCTGATCCAGCAGATGGTGAAGTTCGCCGACGACCCCGAGATCCGGCACCGCATCGCGTTCCTGCCCGGCTACGACATCGGGATGGCCCGCTACCTCTACTGGGGCTGCGACGTCTGGCTGAACAACCCGCTGCGCCCGCTGGAGGCCTGCGGCACCTCGGGCATGAAGGCCGCGCTCAACGGCGGGCTGAACCTGTCCATCCGCGACGGCTGGTGGGACGAGTGGTTCGACGGCCAGAACGGCTGGGCGATCCCCACCGCCGACGGCGTCGCCGACCACGACCGCCGCGACGAGGTCGAGGCCCGCGCCATCTACGACCTGCTGTCCACGCAGGTGCTGCCGCGGTTCTACGAGACCGACCGCGACGGCATCCCGACCCGGTGGGTGGAGATGGTGCGCCACACGCTGCGCGAGACCGGCCCGAAGGTGCTGGCCACCCGCATGGTGCGCGACTACGTCGAGCAGCTGTACGTGCCGGCCGCCGGGTCGGCCCGCTCGATGGCCGACGGCGGCTACGCCCCGGCGCGCACCGAGGCGCACTGGCGGGCCCGGATCCTGGAGAGCTGGAGCGGCGTGCGCGTGGCGCACGTGGAGGCCACCGGTGCCGGGGACACCCCGGAGATCGGCTCCACGCTGGCGCTGCGGGCGGAGGTGGAGCTGCCGCACCTGACCCCGGCCGACGTCGAGGTGCAGGCGGCCTACGGGCGGGTCGACGACGCCGACGGCCTGCACGAGGTCACCACGGTCCCGATGGAGCACGAGCAGACCGAGGGCTCCCGGCACTGGTTCACCGCCACGCTGCCGCTGGAGCGCACCGGCGCCTTCGGGTACACGGTCCGGGTGCTGCCGCACTCCGAGCACCTGGCCACCCCCGCGGAGCTGGGCCTGGTCCGCAGCGCATAGGGGAAGGGCCGGCGACCCACCCGTCACGCCGGTCGCAGCGCCCCCAGGGGCAGCGGCGACCGGCGTGGCGGTGTCACCGGGCCGCCCACTACCGGCCGAGGTCACTAGGCTGGCGCGCATGCCCGACCGCTGTGAAGTCCTGCCCGGAGACGCCGTCGTCGCACGACGCGGCGGGGGACTGCTCTGGGTCGACGCTCCGGGCTCGCCGGCCCTCGTCGCCGCCCTGCACGCCTGCCTGGGCGTCGCCGGCCCCGGCGCCGACCGCGTGCTGGCCGCGGTGGCCTCCCAGGTCCCCGCGCTCGGCGGCAGCTCGGCGTCCTTCGCCCTCGTCCTCGTCGACTCCGAGGGCGGCTCGGGCACCGGCGTCGCGCTGTGGGCCGGCAAGGGGCAGCCCGCCGTCGACGGCGTCCCGGTCTCCGGCCAGCCGGCCGACGGGTGCACCGTGGCCGCCGGCTTCCCGCTGGGCGGCACCCTCTACGTCGGCCCCGGGCAGGCCGCGCCGTCGATGCCGCCCGGTGTCGCCTACGACCTGCACACCGGCACCGTCCCCGGGTCCGGCGCGCTGCTGCACCTGGCCGCGCCCGCCCACGCCGGCGCCGCCGCGGCGCCGGCGTCCGCCGCGCCGTCGTCGTTCACGGCCGGTTCCGACGCCGGCTTCGCCGGTTCCTCCTCCTACGGTGCCGCCTCGGGCACGCCGTCCTACGGCTCCTCCGGCTCCTCGGTCGTGGGGTCGGCCGCCCGCGCCGACGAGGGCGAGGAGACGGCGTTCTGGAAGCCCGACACCGCCTCGGCCCCCGTGCTGCGCTTCGACGACGGCCTGGTCGTCACCGTCGACGAGGACCTCGTCCTCGGCCGCCGGCCCGACAGCCACGAGCTGGTGACCTCGGGCAACGCCCGGCCGGTGCCGATCGCCGACACGCAGAACGTGCTGTCCTCGGCGCACGCGGCCATCCAGCGCACCGGCCGCGAGGTCACGCTGACCGACCTCGGCTCGCTCAACGGCACGCACGTCGCCGGGCCGGAGGCCACCGAGTGGACCCAGCTCGAGCCCGGCGTCGCCCACCCGCTCGCCGACGGTGACCGGCTGCTGCTCGGCTGGACGGTCATCACCTACGAGCAGCCGCAGGACTGACGAAGGCCCTCCCTGCCCCCACCGCTCGCACGCTCGCGGCGGGACCCTGCAGGAGGGCCGCCGTCCCGGCTCACCGTGCTGCGTCCTGGCTCACCGTCGACGGTGAGCCAGGACGCAGCACGATCAGCTCACCTGGTCACGCGGGGCGGCGGAGGACCCGCAGCAGCCACACCGTGCGCGCCGGGACCTCGATCGGCCCCGGCGCGACGACGGCCGGCCGCGGCGGTGCCCCCGTGGCGTACTCGGTGCTGACGACGAACTCGTAGCCGTCGGCCCACGGCGCCCCGGGCAGGTGCACGGTGACCGGCTCGGGCCCGGCGTGCAGCTGCACGAGGTAGGAGTCGTCGACCACCGGCCGGCCGTAGGGGTCGCGGTGCCGGATCGCGCGGCCGTCGAGGTACATGCCGACCGTCTGCAGGTCGGCGTCGAACCAGTCTCCTGTGGTCAGCTGGCCGCCGGCGGGGGCGAACCAGGCGACGTCGCGGGTGCCGCCGGTGGCGGGGATCTCGTGGCCCTCGAAGAACGCCTCCTGGCGCAGCACCGGCGAGTCGCGGCGCACCCGCAGCAGCCGGCGGACGAAGGCCAGCAGGTCCGCGTCGACGCCGTCCCAGTCGATCCAGGACACCTCGTTGTCCTGGCAGTAGGCGTTGTTGTTGCCGCCCTGGCTGCGGCCGAGCTCGTCGCCGGCGGTGAGCATCGGCACGCCGGTGGACAGCAGCAGCGTGGCCAGGTGGTTGCGCACCTGCCGCGCCCGCAGCGCCTGCACCGCCGGGTCGTCGGTGGGCCCCTCGACGCCGCAGTTCCAGTTGCGGTTGTGGCTCTCGCCGTCGCGGTTGTCCTCGCCGTTGGCCTCGTTGCGCTTGCGCTCGTAGGTGACCAGGTCGGCGAGGGTGAACCCGTCGTGGGCGGTGACGAAGTTGATGCTGGCGAAGGGGCGCCGGCCGTCGGAGCGGTAGAGGTCCGACGAGCCGGTCAGCCGGTAGGCGAGGTCGCGCACGCCGACGTGCGCCCCGGACCAGACGTCGCGCACGGTGTCGCGGTAGCGGCCGTTCCACTCGGTCCACAGCGGCGGGAAGTTGCCCACCTGGTAGCCGCCCTCACCGATGTCCCACGGTTCGGCGATCAGCTTGACCTGGCTGACCACCGGGTCCTGGTGGACGACGTCGAAGAACGCCGAGAGCCGGTCGACGTCGTGCATCGAGCGGGCGAGTGCCGCGGCGAGGTCGAACCGGAAGCCGTCGACGTGCATCTCGGTGACCCAGTAGCGCAGCGAGTCCATGAGCAGCGCCAGCACCTGCGGTCGGCGGACGTCGAGGGTGTTCCCGCAGCCGGTGTAGTCGGTGTAGCGGGCCGGGTTGGCGCCGTCGAGCCGGTAGTAGCCGGGGTTGTCGATGCCCCGCAGCGACAGCGTCGGGCCGGTGGCGTCGCCCTCGGCGGTGTGGTTGTAGACCACGTCGAGGACCACCTCGATGCCGGCCGCGTGCAGCGCCTTGACCATCGCCTTGAACTCGGTGACCTGCGCACCGCCGGACCCCGCCGAGCTGTAGGCGGCGTGCGGGGCGAAGAAGGCCAGCGAGTTGTAGCCCCAGTAGTTGGTCAGCCCGCGGCGCAGCAGGTGCGGCTCGCTGACGAAGTGGTGCACCGGCAGCAGCTCGACGGCGGTCACCCCGAGCGACTGCAGGTGCTCGACGAACGCCGGGTGCGCCAGGCCCGCATAGGTGCCGCGCAGCGCCGGCGGGACCTCGGGGTGGCGCATGGTCGCGCCCTTGACGTGCACCTCGTAGATCACGGTGTCCGACCACGACGTGCCCGGCCGCCGGTCGCCGTCCCAGGGGAAGGAGTCGTGGACGACGACGCCGCGCGGCACGAACGGGGCCGAGTCGCGGCCGTCGGGCGTGCCCGCGTCGGGGCGGAAGCCGAACAGCGCCGGGTCGAGGGTCTGCTCGCCGTCGACCGCGCGGGCGTAGGGGTCCAGCAGCAGCTTGGCGGGGTTCCACCGCCACCCGGCACCGGGGTCGTAGGGGCCGTGCACGCGGTAGCCGTAGCGCTGCCCCGGGCCGACGCCGGGCAGCCGGCCGTGCCAGACCTGGTGGGTGGTCTCCTGCAGCCGGTGGCGGTGCTCGGTCCCGTCGGGGTGGAACAGGCACAGGTCGACGGCGGTCGCCCCGGCCGACCACACCGCGAAGTTGGTGCCGGTGCCGTCCCAGTGCGCGCCCAGCGGCGCGGGGGACCCCGGCCACACGTCCGCGTCGTCGGGGCTGTCGTCGGCGGTGATCACCCGCCGATACTGCACGGTCCGTCCGTCGGGCGGAGGGATCAGGGCAGTTGGTTGGATGGGGCCGTGTCGAGCAGCGCCGTCTCCAGCGGTGGAGTGTCCCCCCGGCCCGCCGGAGCCGAGCCGGTCGTCGAGATGCGCGGTGTGGACGTCGTCCGCGGCACCTCGTACCTGCTGCGCGGCGTCGACTGGACGGTCCTGCCCGAGCAGCGCTGGGTCGTGCTCGGGCCCAACGGCGCGGGCAAGACGACGCTGCTGCAGCTGGCCGGCGCGCACCTGCACCCGACCCGCGGCGAGGTGCGGCTGCTCGGCGAGACGATGGGCGCGGTCGACGTGTTCGAGCTGCGCCCCCGGATCGGGCTGACCAGCGCCGCACTCGCCCAGCGCATCGAGCCGGGGGAGCGGACCGGCGACGTCGTCCTGTCGGCCGGGTACGCCGTCGTCGGGCGGGGCCGGGAGCGCTACGACATCCACGACCTCACCCGGGCCGCCACCCTCATGCAGCAGTGGGGGGTGCAGGCGATCGCCCACCGCCCCTTCGGCACGCTGAGCGAGGGCGAGCGCAAGCGGGCCCAGATCGCCCGCGCGCTGATGCCCGACCCGGAGCTGCTGCTGCTCGACGAGCCCGGTGCCGGTCTGGACCTCGGCGGCCGCGAGGACCTCGTCAGCCGGCTGTCCGACCTCGCCCGCTACCTCTACGCCCCGGCGCAGGTGCTGGTCACCCACCACGTCGAGGAGATCCCGCCGGGCTACACGCACGCGCTGCTGCTGCGCGAGGGCGCCGTCGTCGCCTCCGGCCCGCTGTCGCAGGTCGTCACCGGTGAGGCGCTGTCGACCACCTTCGGGCTGCCGCTGCGCCTGGAGCGCTCCGACGGCCGGTTCACCGCCCGCCGCCGCGGCTGAGCACCCCCGGCCGGGCGGCCTGGCTAGGGTGCCCGGCATGTCAGCAGCGCCGCAGTTCGTGACCCTGTCGGTCGAGGACGGGGTCGGCACCATCCGCCTCGACCGCCCCAAGATGAACGCGATCGACGAGCAGCTGCACACCGAGGTCCGCGCCGCTGCCCTGGAGGCCGGCGAGCGGGCCGACGTGCGCGCCGTCGTCCTGTACGGCGGCGAGCGGGTGTTCGCCGCCGGCGCCGACATCAAGGCGATGTCTCAGCTCGACGGGCGGTCGATGGTCGCCTGGGGCCGCGAGCTGACGAACAGCTTCACCACCGTGGCCCGCGTCCCCAAGCCGGTCATCGCCGCGATCACCGGGTACGCCCTCGGCGGTGGCTACGAGCTCGCGCTGTGCGCGGACTTCCGGGTGATGGGCGCCGGCGCGAAGATCGGGCAGCCGGAGATCCTGCTCGGCGTCATCCCCGGCGCCGGCGGCACCCAGCGGCTGGCCCGACTGGTCGGCCCGGCCAAGGCCAAGGACCTGGTGTTCACCGGCCGGCACGTCGGCGCCGAGGAGGCGCTGGAGATCGGCCTGGCCGACGCCGTCGTCCCCGACGGCGAGGTCTACCCGACGGCGGTGGCGATGGCGCGGAAGTTCGCCGCCGGCCCGCCGCTGGCCCTGGCCGCCGCCAAGCGGGCGGTCGACGAGGGGCTCGACCTGCCGCTCGACGGCGGCCTGGAGCTGGAGAGCCGGCTGTTCGCTGGGCTGTTCGACACCGAGGACCAGAAGACCGGCATGCGCTCGTTCCTCGAGAACGGGCCGGGGAAGGCCACCTTCAGCGGCCGCTGAGCCCGCCGACGCCGAGTGTTCCCCGCGCCGTTCCCGGATCGGCCCCTCGGGACGGTGCGGTTCTGTCACCATCCGCGAGGCCGCCCCGGCCGACCCACCGCTCCCCTGGAGGACCCGTGCGACCCACCCCCACCCTGAGGACCGCGACCGTGCTGGCGGCCGCGACCCTCGTGCTGTCGGCCTGCGGCGGGGGTGACGACGGCGGCAGCGGCAGCGGCTCCGGCGGCGGCACCGACGCGGCCGGCGCCCGCTCGGCCGAAGACCTCGGCGGCATGGACGCCCTCGTCGAGGCCGCGCAGGAGGAGGGCACGCTCAACGTCATCGCGCTGCCCCGCGACTGGGCCAACTACGGCGAGATGCTCGACACCTTCAGCGAGAAGTACGGCATCGAGATCGACGAGGCCAACCCGACCGGCTCCAGCCAGGACGAGCTCAACGCCGTGGAGAGCCAGCGCGGCCAGGACCGCGCGCCCGACGTCCTCGACCTCGGCACCGCCTTCGCCCGGCAGGCGCAGGCCCAGGACCTGCTCGCGCCCTACCAGGTGGAGACCTGGGACGAGATCCCCGAGGGCCAGAAGGACCCCGAGGGGCACTGGTACAACGACTACGGCGGCTACATCTCCATCGGCTGCAACGCCTCGGTGATCGCGCAGTGCCCGACCTCGTTCGAGCAGCTGCTCGACCCGCAGTACGCCGGCCAGGTCGCCCTCAACGGCAACCCGACGCAGGCCGCGGCGGCCTTCGCCGGCGTCTGGGCGGCCTCGCTGGCCAACGGCGGGGACCTCGACGACATCGGCCCGGGCATCGACTTCTTCAAGCAGGTGAAGGACGTCGGCAACTTCAACCCCGTCGAGATCACCCCGGCGACCATCCAGAGCGGCGAGACGCCCCTGTCGATCGACTGGGACTACCTCAACGCCGCGCAGACCGCGACGTTCGCCGAGCAGGGCGTCGACTGGCAGGTGAACGTGCCCAGCGACGGGCTCTTCGGCGGCTACTACAGCCAGGCGATCAGCGCCTACGCGCCGCACCCGGCCGCCGCGCGGCTGTGGCAGGAGTTCCTCTACAGCGACGAGGGCCAGAACATCTGGCTGCGGGGCGGCGCCCGGCCGGTGCGACTGCCGGCGATGGAGGAGGCCGGCACGGCCGACGCCGAGGCGCTCGCCGCGCTGCCGCCGGTCGAGGGCACCGCGGACTTCCCGACCCAGGAGCAGGAGAGCGCCGCGCAGCAGGTCGTGGCCACCCGCTGGAACCAGGAGATCTCCGGCTGAGCACCGTCGTCCCCGCTGCCGCGCCGGCGTCCCCCCGGGGGCGCCGGCGCGGCAGCCTGCTGTCCGCGCTCGGGATCGTCCCGTTCCTGCTCTACGTCGCGGTCTTCCTCCTGCTGCCCGTGGGCGTGCTGGCGGTCGAGGCCTTCCGCGCGGTCGACCCGGTCACCTTCGAGGAGTCCTGGTCGACGGCGAACATCGGCACGATCACCGGCGGCGCCTACGCCCGCGCCTACCTCGGCAGCCTGCAGCTGTCGGCGGTCACCGCCGTGCTGGGCGCCGTCCTCGGGCTGGCGCTGGCGTTCGCCGTCGCGCGCTCCCGCCGGGGCCGGCTGCTGCGCCGGCTGGTGCTCACCGCCTCGGGCGTGCTGGCCAACTTCGGCGGCATCCCGCTGGCCTTCGCCTTCATCGCCACCATCGGCACCGCCGGGGTGGTCACCGCGCTGCTCACCGGCCCGCTCGGGCTGGACGGCTTCTCGCTGTACTCGACGACCGGCCTGGCGGTGGTCTACCTGTACTTCCTGGTCCCGCTCATGGTGCTAACGATCCTCCCGGCGATCGAGGCGCTGCGCCCGCAGTGGCGCGAGGCCTCCGACGTGTCCGGCGCCGGCGGCTGGCAGTACTGGCGGTACGTGGGCGGCCCCGTCCTCGCCCCGCCCGTCCTCGGCGCCACGGTGCTGCTGTTCGCGTCCGCGTTCGCCGCCTACGCCACGGCCAAGGCGCTCGTGGGCAGCAGCGTGCCGCTGGTGACGCTGCAGATCGCCGACTCGCTGTCGAGCAACGTCGTCGTCGGCGCGGAGAACCTCGGCAAGGCGCTCGCGCTGGGCATGGTCGGGCTCGTCGGGCTGGTGATGGTCTTCTACACCTGGGTCCAGCGGCGCACGTCGCGGTGGCTGTCGTGAGCGGGCCGTCGTGAGCGCCACCGCCGGACCGGCGACGTCGACCGGGCTGTCCACCGCGGCGGTCACCGGTTCCGGCGGCGTCGAGCCGGAGACCCCGGCCCGCCCCGCCCGCAGGGGTCGCGGCTGGTGGCGCTGGGTCGTGTTCGCCGTCCTCGGCGTCTACTTCCTCGTGCCGCTGGGCGCCTCGGTGTGGTTCACCGTGCGCGACCGGGGACGCGGCGGGGTCAGCGCCGACGTCTACGCGGGCATCCCGTCGGCGGAGGGCTTCGCGGAGAACTTCGGCCGCTCGCTGGCCCTGGGCGCGCTGACCGTGCTGATCGCCCTGCTGCTCATGGTGCCCACCGTGCTGCTGGTGGAGCTGCGCCTGCCTCGGCTGCGGCCGCTGGTGGAGCTGCTCACCCTCGTGCCGCTGCTGCTGCCGCCGATCGCGCTGGTGGTGGGCGTGCGCAGCGTGCTCGCGTGGGCGCCCGAGTACTTCTTCGGCACCCCGCTGGCCGAGGCGTTCTTCGCCCTGCAGGAGCCGGCGCTGCCGTGGATCCTCGTGCTCGTCTACGTCGTGCTGGCGCTGCCGTTCGTCTACCGGGCGCTGGACGCCGGTGTGCGCGGCGCCCAGCTGCGCACGCTGACCGAGGCCGCGCGGGTGCTCGGCGCGTCCTGGCCCCGCGTGGTGCTCACCGTGGTGCTGCCGGTGCTGCGGACGTCGGTGCTCAACGCCGCCTTCCTCACCCTGGCGCTGGTGCTGGGCGAGTTCACCGTCGCCAACATCCTCGGCTTCGAGACCTTCCCCACCTGGATCGTGCGGATCTCCGGCTCGCAGCCGCAGCTGTCGGTCGCCGTCTCGGTGCTCTCGCTGCTGCTCACCTGGGCGCTGCTTCTGCTGATCTCCGCGCTGGACCGCCGGCGCCGCGAGGAGGACCCCGCATGACCGCCGTCCGCCCGGGCTCCCGGGTCTCCGCCCCCGCCGACCTGCGGGAGGCCCCCGGCGTCGCCGTCCGGCTCGAGGGGCTGACCCGCCGCTACGGCGGGGTGCTCGCCCTCGACGGGCTGGACCTGCAGATCGCCGGTGGCGAGTTCCTCGCCCTGCTCGGGCCCTCGGGCTGCGGCAAGACGACGGCGCTGCGCGCGATCGCCGGCTTCGAGGTCCCCGACGCCGGGCGGGTGTGGTTCGACCGCCGCGACGTCACCGGGCTCCCGCCGGCCCGGCGCGACGTCGGCATGGTGTTCCAGGCCTACAGCCTCTTCCCGAACATGACCGTGGCCGACAACGTCGCCTACGGCCTGCGGGTGCGCCGCCGGGGCAGGGCCGAGCGGGCCGCCCGCGCCGCCGAGCTGCTGGAGCTGGTCGGCCTGGCCGACCGCGGGAGCCGCTACCCCCACCAGCTCTCCGGCGGCCAGCAGCAGCGGGTGGCCCTGGCCCGCGCGCTCGCCGTCGCCCCGCAGGTGCTGCTGCTCGACGAGCCGCTCTCCGCCCTCGACGCCCAGGTGCGCGTGCAGCTGCGCGAGGAGATCCGCCGCATCCAGCTCGAGCTCGGCACCACCACGGTGTTCGTCACCCACGACCAGGCCGAGGCGTTGTCGGTGGCCGACCGGGTCGGCGTCATGCGGGCCGGGCGGCTGGAGCAGGTCGCCTCGCCCGACGAGCTCTACGAGCGCCCCGCCACGGCGTTCGTGGCCTCCTTCGTCGGCACGATGAACCGCATCCCGGCCGTGCTCGGCGACGGCGACGTCGAGTTCCTCGGGGTCCGCCGCGAGGTGCTCGGCGCTCCGCCGCCGCCCGGCCCGGCGTTCGCGCTGGTCCGCCCGGAGGCGCTGGCGGTCGGGGCCGACCCGCAGGGCGCCGGCCGCGTCGTCACCCGCACGTTCTCCGGCGCCACCACGCGGCTGGCGGTCGCGCTGCCCGACGGCGTCGAGGTGCAGGCCGACGTCCCCAGCGCCGGCAGCCAGGGCCTCACGCCCGGCACGCCGGTCACCGTCACCCCCGCCGAGCGGCCGGTGCTGGTCGAGGCCGCCGCCCCGGTCACGCCGTGAGCCGGTAGACCACCACGGTGGCGTCGTCGAGGTTGGTGACGTAGGCCCGCTGCCCGTCCGCGGACACGGCCACGCTCGTCGGCGACGTGCCCGGGGTCGGGGAGGCGGTGACGTCGAGCGTCGCGGCGTCCACCACCGACATGGTGTTCCCGTCGACGTCGGTGGTGTAGAGGTGCCGGCCGTCGGGCGCCCACGCCACGTCCTGCGGGCTGCGGCCCACGGGACCGGTGTCCAGGAGGGTGTCGGTCGCGGCGTCGACCAGGCGGATCTCGTGGCTGCCGAAGGAGACGACGGCCACGCGGCTGCCGTCCGGCGAGAGCGCGACGCTGTGCGGGGCGACGCCGGCGGGGATCTCCTGCAGCACCCGTCCGCCGTCGTCCAGGGCGAGCACGGACAGCACGCCGGACTCGTGGTTGGCCGCCCAGGCGCGCCGGCCGTCGGGGGAGACGGCGATCCAGTGCGGGTTCGGCGCCACGGGGTAGGAGTCGACCTCCTCGCCACTGGCGGTGTCGAGCACCTGGACCCGCGCCTCCTCGTGCAGCGGGACGTAGAGCCGCGTGCCGTCGGGGGAGACCTCCGGGGCGTAGGGCCGCAGCCCGACCGGGGCCGTCTGCAGCACCTCGGTGGTGGCCGTGTCGACGACGACGACCGCGTGCACGGTGTCCGCGTCGTCGTAGACGGTGACGTACGCCCGGCTGCCGTCGGGGGAGAAGGTGACGAACCGGGGCGGCCCGGCCTCGATGGGGATCTCGGCGCTCACGCTCAGCGAGGTCAGGTCGAGGACGCTGACCACGCCCGCGTCGCGGTGGGTGACGTAGGCGTACCGGTCGTTGGGCGCGATCGCGAGGTAGCCCGGCGTCGGGGGGACGCGGATGGGGTCGCCGAGGCGGGTCGGCACCGCGAGGCTGGCCGGCGGCGGCCCGCTCGGAGTGGGCGCCGGGGCGGTGCCCTCGGGGGCCAGGGTGCTCTCCGGCGAGCCGGAGGGGGTCCCGGCCGCGTCGGCCCCGCCGTCGTCGCGGGGCCACAGGAGGACCGCGAGGCCCGCGGCGACCAGGGCGAGGACGAGCGCGGCCACCAGCGCGGCCCGCCGTCCCGGGCGCCGGGCAGCCGGGGTGCGGGACGGGACCGCGGGCAGCTGCTGCACGGAGCTGTGCGTGCCGTCGCCCGAGCGCACGCCCAGGACGGCGGTCGCGGCGGGAACCGTGCTCGCGGGCACGGTGGCCGTCGAGGAGGTCCCGGACCGTGGTGCGGCGGGCGGCTCCAGGGCGCGGCGAGCGGCCTCGATCAGCGCGCGGGGCGTCGGGTGGCGGTCCTCGGGTCGCTTGGCCATGCCGCGGGCGATGACCGCGTCGAGCGCCGGGGGGACGCCGGGCACCAGCTCGCTGGGCCGGGGCGGGTCGGCGTAGAGGTGGGCGTAGAGCAGCGCGGGCAGGTCCTCGCCGCGGAAGGGGCGGCGTCCGGTCAGGCACTGCGCCAGGACACAGGCCAGGGAGTAGACGTCGACCCGGCCGTCGATCGGCTGGTCGGTGAAGCGCTCGGGCGCCATGTAGTCCAGCGTCCCGACCGTGGCCCCGGTGATCGTCAGCGACGTCCGGGTGCTGCCGATGGAGCGGGCGATGCCGAAGTCGACGACGTAGACGAAGTCGGTGGGTGTCACCAGGACGTTGCTCGGCTTGACGTCCCGGTGCACGAGGTGGTCGGCGTGGGCGGCCTCCAGGGCGTCGGCGACCTGGGACAGCAGCGCCACCGTCCGGGCCGGCGGCAGCGGGCCCTCGCGGAGCAGGTCGCCGAGGTCGCGGCCGTCGACCAGCCGCATGTCGATGAACAGCCGGCCGTCGATCTCGCCGTAGTCGTGGATGGGGACCACGTGCGGCTCGCGCAGCCGCGCCGCGACGTGCGACTCGCGCCGGAAGCGGCTGGCGAACTCCGGGTCCCCGTTGAGGTTCTCGGGCAGCAGCTTGAGCGCCACGAGCCGTTGACGGCGGGTGTCGCGGGCCCGCCACACCTCGCCCATCCCGCCCGTCCCGATCAGCTCCTCCAGGACGTAGGGGCCGAAATCGCGCGACATCGGGGCTCCTCGGCTGGTCGGCCGGGCCACCGCGGGCGGCCGTCACCGGCAGGGGATCGGGGTGCGCGCCGGAGCGTAGGGAGCCCACCGCCTCCTCCCGGGCCCGGTCCGACCCGCCCCGGCACCGGACGCCGCGCGCCCCGTCGCACCGCCAGCGCCCGGCGACACAGTGTCCGCGGGCGCAGTGTCCGCGGGGAGGGGCGCCGGCGTGCACGAGGATGGCCGCGTGAGCCAGCACCCGCCGCCCGGTCCCGAGGTCGTCGACGTCGACCGGTCCGACCCCGCCGGGCGCGCGTGGGTGGAGCGGGCCATCGCCGTCGTCGAGGCCGACGCGGTGCGCAGCGCCGACACCCACCTGCTGGTGCACCCCCTGCCGCCGGAGTGGGGCGTCGACCTCTACCTCAAGGACGAGTCGACCCACCCGACCGGCAGCCTCAAGCACCGCCTGGCGCGCTCGCTGTTCCTGCACGCGCTGTGCTCGGGCTGGATCACCGAGGGCAGCACCGTCGTCGAGGCCTCCAGCGGGTCGACGGCGGTGAGCGAGGCCTACTTCGCGCGGATGCTGGGCCTGCCGTTCGTGGCGGTCATGCCGGCCTCCACCAGCCCGGAGAAGGTCGCGCTGATCGAGTTCGCCGGCGGCCGCTGCCACTTCGTCGAGCGTGCCTCCGACGTCTACGACGAGGCCCGCCGGCTGGCCGACGAGTGCGGCGGGCACTACCTCGACCAGTTCACCCACGCCGAGCGGGCCACCGACTGGCGGGGCAACAACACGATCGCCGAGTCGGTGTTCGAGCAGCTGGCCCTCGAGCGCCACCCGGTGCCCGAGTGGGTCGTCGTCGGCGCGGGCACCGGCGGCACCAGCGCCACCTTCGGCCGGTACCTGCGCTACCGGCGGCACCCGACCCGGCTGGCCGTCGTCGACCCGGAGAACTCCGCGTTCTTCCCCGGCTGGGTGGAGGACGAGCCGGCGTGGACCACCGGCACACCGTCGCGGATCGAGGGGATCGGCCGGCCGCGGGTGGAGCCGTCGTTCCTGCCGTCGGTGGTCGACCGGATGATCCGCGTCCCCGACGCCGCGTCGCTGGCGGCGGTGCGGCACCTGGAGCGGGCGACCGGGCGGCGGGCCGGCGGCTCCACCGGCACCAACCTGTGGGGCGCGTACCGGCTCATCGCCGAGATGGTGGCCGCCGGGCGCACCGGCAGCGTCGTCACCCTGCTCTGCGACGGCGGCGAGCGGTACGCGCACACCTACCACTCCGACGCCTGGGTGGCCGCGCAGGGGCTGGACCCGGCGCCGTACGCGGCGGTCCTCGAGGAGTTCTGCGCGACCGGCCGGTGGACGGCGTGAGCGGGGTCACCGGCACCCCGGCACGGCGCCCCGTTACCCGGCAGTAGCCTCCACTATCGGAGCCAGGCGGGCCCTCGGGTCCGCGTCCCCCATGACCGATCGCGGAGGTAGGTCTGGCGATGAACATCGTCGTTCTGGTCAAGCAGGTCCCCGACTCCGGCACCCAGCGCTCGCTGGACCCGTCGGACAACACCGTGGCCCGCGCCGCCGCGGACAACGTCATCAACGAGATCGACGAGTACGCCATCGAGGAGGCGCTGCAGGTCAAGGAGGCGCAGGGCGGTGAGGTCACCATCCTGACCGTCGGCCCGGCCAGCGCCACCGACGCGATCCGCAAGGCGCTGTCGATGGGCGCCGACAGGGCCGTCCACGTGCAGGACGACGCCATCCACGGCTCGTGCGCGATCCAGACCTCCGGGGTCCTGGCCGCGGCGCTGCAGCAGCTCGAGTACGACCTCGTCCTCATGGGCGCCACCTCGACCGACGGCCAGGTCGCGGTCATGCCGGCGCTGCTGGCCGAGCGGCTGGGCATCCCGCAGCTGTCGGGCGCGCAGAAGCTCACCGTGGAGGGCTCGACGGTGAAGGTGGAGCGGCAGACCGACGGCGGCTTCTGGGCGCTGGAGGCCCCGCTGCCGGCCATCGTGTCCACCTGGGACACCATCAACGAGCCGCGCTACCCCTCCTTCAAGGGGATCATGGCCGCCAAGAAGAAGCCGGTGGAGACCAAGTCGCTGGCCGACCTCGGCGTCGACCCCTCCAGCGTGGGCCTGGCCACCGCCACCAGCGCGGTCGTCGACGTCACCGGCCGCCCGCCGAAGGGCGAGGGCGTCAAGGTGACCGACGAGGGCGACGGCGCGGAGAAGCTCGTGGGCTTCCTGGCCGAGCAGAAGCTCGTCTGACCCGGCCGGCGATCGCAGCGAAGAGGAGACTGAACACCCATGGCAGAGGTCAACGGTTCTGAGGTGCTGGTCCTCGTCGAGCTGAACCCGGCCGACGGCACCGTCCGCAAGGGCACCCTCGAGGCGCTCACCGCCGCCCGCGCGCTCGGTGAGGTCTCGGCGGTCGTCGCCGGCGGCCCCGGCGTGGCCGCCGGTGCGCGCGAGCAGCTCGCCGAGTACGGCGCGGCGAAGGTCTACGCCGCCGAGTCCCCCGAGATCGACGAGTACCTCGTCGCCCCCAAGGCCGAGGTGCTCGCGCAGCTGGTGGCGCAGGTGTCGCCGGCCGCCGTCGTCATCCCCTCCTCCCCGGAGGGCCGGGAGGTCGCCGGCCGGCTGGCGCTGAAGACCGGCAGCGGCTTCCTCACCGACGTCACCGAGATCGCCCCGGACGGCACCGCCACCCAGGTGATCTTCGCCGGGGCGCAGATCGTGCACTCGAAGGTCACGGTCGGCACCCCGATCTACACCCTGCGCGGCAACTCGGTCACCCCCGAGCCGGCGCCGGCCGCCGGGGAGACCGTGCCGGTCGAGGTCGCGCTGTCCGAGAAGGCGAAGCTGACCCGCGTCGTCGACAAGGTCGTCGAGCAGAAGAGCAACCGGCCGGAGCTCACCGAGGCCTCGATCGTCGTCTCCGGTGGCCGCGGGGTGGCCAGCGCGGAGAACTTCGCGCTCATCGAGGCCCTGGCCGACTCCCTCGGCGGCGCCGTCGGTGCCTCCCGCGCCGCGGTCGACTCCGGCTTCTACCCGCACAGCTTCCAGGTGGGGCAGACCGGCAAGACGGTCTCGCCGCAGCTCTACATCGCCGTCGGCATCTCCGGTGCGATCCAGCACCGCGCCGGCATGCAGACGTCGAAGACGATCGTGGCCGTCAACAAGGACCCCGAGGCCCCGATCTTCGAGCTGGCCGACTTCGGCGTGGTCGGTGACCTGTTCCAGGTCACCCCGAAGGCCACCGAGTTGATCCGGGCCCGCAGGGGCTAGCAGCACCAGCACGTCGAGCGCCGGCCCCGCGGGGCCGGCGCTCGACGCGTCTGCGGGGACGGGACCGAGGACGGGCGGACGTGGACGGGCGGGACCCCACCGGGGCGAGCATCTGGGACGCCGCCCACCGGCGGACGACGATCGGCCTGCTGACCCTCGTCACCCTCGTCGCCTTCGAGGCGATGGCCGTCGGGACGGCGATGCCGCGCGCGGTCGCCGAGCTCGACGGCGTCGCCTGGTACGCGTGGCCGTTCAGCGCCTTCCTGGTCGCCTCGGTCGTCGGGATGGTCCTCGGCGGCGAGGTGGGGGACCGGCGGCCACCGGGGCCGGGCGTCCTCGCCGGCGTGGTGGCGTTCGCCGCGGGACTCGTGGTCGCCGGCCTCGCCCAGGACATGGCCGTGCTCGTCCTCGGCCGTGCCGTGCAGGGGCTCGGGGCCGGCGTGGTCATCGTGCTGCTCTACGTCGTCGCCGGGCAGGCCTACTCCTCCCGGCTGCGCCCCCGCCTGTTCGGCGCCTTCGCCGCGGGCTGGGTGCTGCCGGCGCTCGTCGGGCCGCTGGCCGCCGGCCTGGTGACCACGCACGTCGGCTGGCGGGCGGTCTTCCTGGGGCTGGTTCCCCTCGTCGCGGCCGGTCTCGCGCTGCTGCTCACCGCCGGTCCCGGCGAGGCACCTCCTGTCGGGCAGGCGGCCCCGCGCGGGCGCGGCCGGGTGGCGTGGGCGCTGCTGGCCGGCGGCGGCATCGCGGCGCTGCAGTACGCCGCGCAGCGGCTGGACCTCGCCGCCGTCGGCATCGCCGTCCTCGGCGCGGCCGGCCTGGCCGCCGCGCTGCGCCGGCTGCTGCCGCGCGGCACCGTCCGGGCCCGTCCCGGCATCCCGGCGGTCGTCGCCGCGCGCGGCCTGATGGCCGGCGCCTTCTTCGGCATGGACGCCCTGCTGCCGCTCGTCCTGACCGAGCAGCACGGGTGGAGCGCGGCCACGGCCGGGCTCCCGCTGACCGCCGGCGCCGTCGGCTGGGTGGTCGCCGCCCAGTTGCAGGGGCGGCGGCCGGACGTCCCGCGCCAGCGGGTGCTCCGGCTCGGGTGCCTCGTGCTGGCGACGGGCCTGGCCGCCACGGCGACGACGGCGGTCCCCGCGCTGGGCGGGTGGCCGGCGTACCTCACGTGGGCACTGGCCGGGGTCGGCATGGGCCTGGGCATGCCGAGCGTCGGGGTGCTGCTGCTCGACCAGTCGCCGGAGGCCGAGCGGGGGGCCAACTCGGCCGCCCTGCAGATCTCCGACGTGACCGCGTCGGCGCTGTGCGTCGGGCTCTCGGGGGTCCTGGTGGCCGGCGCGGCCGACGCCGGCGGCCCGCTGTGGCCCGCCGTGCTCGCGGCGGTCGCCGTGCTGACCCTCCCGGCGCTGCTGGGTGCCCGGGTGGCCGGGCGGACGGTCGCGCTCGCCCGGGCGGGTTCGTCGCGCGCGACTAACCTGGGCCGGTGACCTACCTCGACCACGCGGCGACCACGCCGGTGCTCCCCGAGGTGCTCGCCGCCATGACCGAGCAGTGGGGCCGGGTGGGCAACGCCTCGTCGCTGCACGCCGCCGGCCGCGCCGCGCGGCGGGAAGCCGAGCAGTCCCGGGAGCGGCTGGCCGAGGTCCTCGGCGCCCGCCCGTCGGAGGTGCTGTTCACCGGCGGCGGCACCGAGAGCGACAACCTCGCCGTCAAGGGCCTGTTCTGGGCGCGGCGGGAGGCCGACTCCCGCCGCCGCCGGCTGGTGGTCAGCCCCGCCGAGCACCACGCCGTCCTCGACAGCGCCGAGTGGCTGGCCAAGCACGAGGGCGCCGAGGTCACCTGGCTGCGCCTGGAGCCCACCGGGCGGATCACGCCCGACGCGCTGGCCGAGGCGCTGGGCGACGGGTCCGACGTCGCGGTGGCCAGCGTGATGTGGGCCAACAACGAGATCGGCACGGTCAGCGACGTCGCGGCCCTGGCCGAGGTGGCGCACGCGGTCGGGGTGCCGCTGCACACCGACGCGGTGCAGGCCGTCGGCCAGGTGCCGGTCGACTTCGCCGCCAGCGGCGTCGACGCGCTGACCATGACCGGGCACAAGCTCGGCGGCCCGATGGGCGCCGGCGCGCTGCTGCTGCGGCGCGAGGCCGAGTGCACGCCGCTGCTGCACGGCGGCGGCCAGGAGCGCGACGTCCGCTCGGGCACGCTCGACGTCCCGGCCATCGTCGGCCTCGCCGTCGCCGCCACCACCGCCGTCACCTCCCGGCCGGAGCGGGCCGCGCGGCTGGCGGCGCTGCGCGACCGGCTGGTGGCCGGCGTGCTCGAGCAGGTGCCCGACGCGCAGCTCAACGGCGCCCCGCTGGACGACGTCGTCGCCGGCGGCCCGGGCCGGTTGCCGGGCAACGCGCACCTGTCCTTCCCCGGCGCCGAGGGCGACGCGCTGCTCATGCTGCTCGACGCCCGCGGCATCGAGTGCTCCACCGGCTCGGCCTGCAGCGCGGGGGTCGCCCGGCCCAGCCACGTGCTCACCGCCGTCGGCGCGGAGGCCGCCCGGGCGCGCAGCTCGCTGCGGTTCAGCCTCGGCACGACGAGCACCGACGACGACGTCGACGCCCTGCTGGCCGTGATCGCCCCCGTGGTCGAGCGCGCCCGCCGGGCGGGGAGGTAGCCACCGGTGCGCGTGCTCGCCGCGATGAGCGGCGGCGTGGACTCCGCCGTCGCCGCCGCCCTGGCCGTCGACGCCGGCCACGACGTCACCGGCGTCCACCTGGCGCTCTCGCCGGACCGGCAGACGCTGCGCAGCGGCGCCCGGGGCTGCTGCAGCGTCGAGGACGCCCACGACGCGCGCCGGGTCGCCGACGAGCTGGGCATCCCGTTCTACGTCTGGGACCTCGCCGAGCGGTTCACCGAGGACGTCGTCGACGACTTCGTCGCCGAGTACGCCGCCGGCCGCACGCCCAACCCGTGCCTGCGCTGCAACGAGCGGATCAAGTTCACCGCGGTCCTCGACCGGGCGCGGGCGCTGGGCTTCGACGCCGTCGTCACCGGTCACCACGCGCGGCTCGAGGGCGGCCGGCTGCGCCGCTCGGTCGACGCGGCCAAGGACCAGTCCTACGTCCTCGGTGTGCTCACCGCCGAGCAGCTGGCCGGCGCGGCGTTCCCGCTCGGTTCGATGACCAAGGAGCGGGTGCGGGCGATCGCCGCCGAGCGCGGCTTCGCGGTGGCGGCCAAGCCCGACTCCCACGACATCTGCTTCATCCCCGACGGCGACACCCGCGGCTTCCTCACCCGGCGGCTCGGCGCCCGGCCGGGCCCCGTCGTCGACGCCGCCACGGGAGCCACCCTCGGCACGCACGAGGGCACCCACGGGTTCACCGTCGGCCAGCGGCGGGGGCTCGGCGTCGCCGTCGGCGACCAGCGGCCGCGGTACGTGCTGTCCATCGAACCGGTGACGCGCACGGTCACGGTCGGCACCGCCGACCTCGCCGGCGTCGACGTCGTCCGCACCGGCCGGCCCACCTGGACCGGCCCGCCCCCGCAGCTGCCGCTGCGGGCGCAGGTGCAGCTGCGGGCCCACGGTGCCCCGGTCGGCTGCCAGGTCACCGCCGGCCCCGGCGGCGGGCTGGTGCTGGCGCTGGAGCAGCCGCAGCGCGGGGTCGCTCCCGGGCAGTCGGCCGTCCTCTACGCTCCCGACCCGGTCCGCGGTGACCTGGTGCTCGGCCAGGCGGCGGTCGCGCGTCCCTGAGGTGTCCCCGGGACGTCACCGCGGCGTCACCGGAGCGATCTGGTGCCGGAACGGTTCGTCACCTACGGTGTGCGGCGAGCCACGTCCTGCGTGTGCGTGTGCAGCCCGGCTCGGAACACCCGCCCCGGCCGTCGCCCCCGGCGGCCCGGACCCGCACGTCCTCCGGAGGACCCCCTTGCGCCGAACGCGCTACCCCCTCGCCGCCGCCGTCGCGGCCGCGACCACGGCCGGCCTGCTGGCCGTCCCCGCCGCGGCGCAGGCCGCGCCCAAGCCGCCCGTCCCGGTGCAGCTCCTGGCGATGAACGACTTCCACGGCCGGATCACCCCGCCGAGCGGGGCCGACGGCGCGCTGGCCACCTCGCCCGGTCCGGACAACGTCTACGGCAACACCGACGACGTGACCGTCCCGGTCGGGGGCGCCCAGCACGTCGCGGCCACCGTCGAGGCGCTGCAGGCGCAGTTCGCCCAGCAGAACGGCGGGTCGGCGGACTCGTTCTTCGTCGGCGCGGGCGACCTGATCAGCGCCTCGCCGTTCGAGTCCAGCGTCTACAAGGACGAGCCGACCATCGAGGCGCTCAACGCCATGGGCCTCGACGTCTCCTCCGTGGGCAACCACGAGTTCGACCGGGGCACCGAGGAGCTGCGGCGCATCTCGGCCGCGACCGACGGCACCTACACCGACGACGTGACGGCCTGCGAGGGCATCGAGCCGGGCGTGGACGGCTGCTTCGGCACCGGTGAGCACGCGTTCGAGGGCGCGCAGTTCCCGTACCTGGCCGCGAACGTCGTCTCCCGCGAGACCGGCGAGCCGATGCTGCCGCCGTACCAGGTCTTCGACGTCGCCGGCGGGCAGCAGGTCGCCCTCATCGGCGTCGTCACCGAGACCACCCCGACCATTGTCTCGCCGGACGGCGTCGCCGACGTCGAGTTCATCGACGAGGCCGACGCGGTCAACCGCTGGACCAAGGAGCTCAAGAAGCAGGGCATCCGGGCCGTCGGGGTGCTCGTCCACGAGGGCGGGTCGGTCAGCGACCCCAACGCCGCGGCGACGGCGAACAACTGCACCGACCTGACCGGCCCGATCGTCGACATCAACGCACGCATCGACAAGGACGTCGACTTCATCGTCAGCGCGCACACCCACCAGGCCTACAACTGCCTGCTGCCCGTCCGCGGCAGCCAGCCCCGGCTGGTCACCCAGGCCGGCTTCTACGGTCGCCTGGTCACCGACATCCGGCTGACGCTCAACCCGAACACCGGCGACGTCGACCGGCGGGCCACCTACGCGGCGACCAACGTCCCGGTGACCCGCACGGCCGCCGACCCCGAGGTCCAGGCGATCGTCGACTACTGGAACGCTCGGGCCGCCGAGACCCGCAACGTCGTCGTCGGTGAGGCCGCCGCCACCATCGGCACCGCCGGGTCGGCCGGCCGCAACGCGGAGCAGCCGATCGTCAACCTGGTCGCCCAGGCCCAGCTCGAGGCCATGCAGCAGGACCAGTTCGGCAACCCGGTCATCGCCTTCATGAACCCCGGCGGCGTGCGCACCAACATCGAGGCCGGCGAGGTGACCTTCGGCGAGCTGTTCAACGTGCAGCCCTTCGGCAACACGGTCAACGCGATCACGCTGACCGGCGCGCAGATCGACGACGTGCTGGAGGAGCAGTTCCAGCTGAACGGCGGCCCGCGCAACAGCCAGCTGATCCTGGGCACGTCCGAGGGCTTCGCCTACACCTACGACCTCGACCTGCCCTACGGCGACCGGGTCGTCGACACCTCGATCACCCTCGACGGGGTGACCATCGACCCGGCGGCCAGCTACCGCGTCGTGGCCAACTCGTTCCTCACCGCCGGCGGTGACTCGTTCACCACCTTCGCCGGCGGCACGGGCCTGACCGTCGGCCCGGTCGACGTCGACACCCTGGTGGCCTACTTCGAGGCCAACTCCCCGGTCAGCCCGCCGCCGGCGAACCACGGCACGGCGATCTGACCGACCGCACCACCCGGGCGACCGGGGCACGGCGGCGGCGGTACTAGCGTCGCCGCCGTGGCCACCCCGACCGAGCCCGAGACCACTCCCGACCCGAGGCCGGTCCCCGCACCGTGGGGGCCGGCCTCGGGCGTCGGGTCGCTGCCCGGCACCGACCCGGCGGAGGCGCTGCGGGTCGTCCTCGGCGAGCTGCCCGAGCTGCCGCACCTGCCCGAGCTGCCCGCGCGCGGCCCGGGCGCCGACCTGATCGGGCGCAGCGCCGCCCTCCTCGTCGACCTCGCCGTCGACCTCACCCCCGGCGGCTGGCGGCTGGTGCCGCGCGGCGGGATCGACCTGCGCCGGGCCCAGGAGCTCATGAGCCGCGACCTCGACGCCCTGCACGACGTCGCCGAGCCCCACCGGGGACCGTTCAAGGTCCAGGCGGCCGGTCCCTGGACGCTGGCCGCGGGGCTGGAGCGCGAGCGCGGCGAGCGGGCCGTCGTCGACCCCGGCGCCCGGCGGGACCTCGGGCAGTCGCTGGCCGAGGGCATCGCCGCGCACGTCGCCGCGGTGTCGGCCCGCGTGCCCGGCGCGCGGGTCGTCGTCCAGCTCGACGAGCCCTCCCTGCCCGCGGTGCTGCAGGGGGCACTGCCGACGGCGAGCGGGTTCGGCCGGCTGCCCGCCGTCGCCGCGCCCGACGTCGAGTCCGAGCTGGCCGCCGTCGTCGCCGCGGTCCCCGCTCCGGTCGTCGTCCACTGCTGCGCGAACCGGGCGCCGCTGGACCTGCTGCGCGCCGCCGGCGCGGCCGCGCTGTCGTTCGACCTCGGCCTGGTGCAGGACCTCGACGCGCTCGGGTCCGCCGTGGAGGCCGGCACCCACCTGTTCACCGGCGTCGTGCCCGGCACCGACGCGCCGCTGCCGGCGCCCAGGGCGACCGCCTCGCGGCTGCGGGCCTGGTGGCGCGAGCTGGGCTTCCCCGCCGACGACCTGCACGCCGCGGTCACCCTCACCCCGGCGTGCGGCCTGGCCGGGGCGAGCCCCGGCTACGCCCGGGCGGCCATGACCCACGTCCGCGAGGCGGCCCAGTACCTCCTCCCGGAGTAGAAGGACCCCGTCCTCCCCACCCCTCGCGGGCTCGGGGCGGTGCCCTGGACGGGGCCACCTGATCGGGCGGGTGCGCGGGTCGGCGTCGTATCCGGCGGATACCGTCCAGGCGTGAGCACGGACGCCGAGCTGGACACCCCGCAGGTCGCCGCGGTCGCCGACCGGGAGGACCTCACCGAGGTCCCCGACGACGCGCGCACGCGCCACCGGGACCTCTCCGAGGAGCTCGACCGCTACGCGTTCGCCTACTACGTGCAGGACGCGCCGCTGGTCAGCGACGGCCAGTACGACGAGCTGATGGCCGAGCTCAAGGCCATCGAGGCGCAGCACCCGGCCCTGGTTACGCCCGACTCGCCGAGCCAGAAGGTCAACGGCGGCTTCACCGCCACGTTCGCGCCGGTCGCCCACCTCGAGCGCATGCAGAGCCTGGACAACGTCTTCGACGGCGACGAGCTGTCGGCCTGGGCGAACCGGGTGGCGCGTGACGCCGGGGCCGGGGTGGCCTGGCTGTGCGAGCTCAAGGTCGACGGTGTCGCCGTCGCGCTGGTGTACGAGCGGGGCCGGCTGGTGCGCGCGGCCACCCGCGGCGACGGCACGACGGGGGAGGACGTCACCGCGAACGTCCGCACGATGCGCGACGTCCCCCAGCAGCTCACCGGCGACGACCTGCCGGAGCTGCTCGAGGTGCGCGGCGAGATCTACTTCCCGGTGAGCGGGTTCGCCGAGGTCAACGCCGGCATGGTCGAGCAGGGCAAGGCGCCCTTCGCCAACCCGCGCAACGCCGCCGCGGGCTCCCTGCGGCAGAAGGACCCGCGGATCACCGCCTCCCGGCCGCTGCGGCTGGTCGTGCACGGCCTCGGCGCGCGCCGTGGCTTCGACCCCGAGCGCCAGTCGGAGGCCTACGAGCGGCTGCGTGCGCTGGGCCTGCCGGTCAGCGACCGGTTCGAGGTGGTCGACGACCTCGAGGCGGTGGAGGCCTACATCGAGCGCTACCGCGAGCAGCGGCACTCGGTCGAGCACGAGATCGACGGCGTCGTCGTCAAGGTCGACCAGGTGGCGCTGCAGCGGCGGCTGGGGTCGACCGCGCGGGCGCCGCGCTGGGCGATCGCCTTCAAGTACCCACCGGAGGAGGCGACGACCAAACTCCTCGACATCCGGGTCAACGTCGGGCGCACCGGCCGGGTGACGCCGTTCGGCTACATGGAGCCGGTCAAGGTCGCGGGGTCGACGGTGCAGCTGGCCACGCTGCACAACGCCAGCGAGGTGCAGCGCAAGGGCGTGCTGATCGGCGACACCGTCGTCATCCGCAAGGCCGGCGACGTCATCCCCGAGATCCTCGGCCCGGTGGTCGCCGCGCGGACCGGCGACGAGCGGCCGTTCGTCATGCCCACGCACTGCCCCGAGTGCGGCACGGAGCTCCGGCACGAGAAGGAGGGCGACGCCGACATCCGCTGCCCGAACGCGCGGTCGTGCCCGGCGCAGCTGCGGGAGCGGGTCTTCCACGTGGCCGGCCGCGGTGCCTTCGACATCGAGGTGCTCGGCTACGAGGCGGCGATCGCGCTGCTGGCCGAGCACCTGCTGGAGGACGAGGGCGACGTCTTCGACCTCACCGAGGAGGCGCTGTCGCGGACGAGCTTCTTCACCAAGAAGGACGGCACCCTGTCGGCCAACGGGCAGCGGCTGCTGGCCAACCTGCAGGCGCGCAAGGACGTCCCGCTGTGGCGGGTGCTCGTGGCGCTGTCGATCCGGCACGTCGGGCCGACGGCCGCGCAGGCGCTGGCCCGCGACTTCCGCTCGCTCGACCGGATCGCCGAGGCGTCGGAGGAGGAGCTCGCCGCCGCCGACGGCGTGGGCCCGACGATCGCCCGGTCGGTGCGCGACTGGTTCGCCGTCGACTGGCACCGCGGGGTCGTGGAGAAGTGGCGCCGGGCCGGCGTGCGGCTGGCCGACGCCGGGGAGGACGCGCCGCCCGGGCCGCTGACCGGCGTCACCGTGGTCATCACCGGCTCGCTGCGCGACCTCTCGCGCGACCAGGCGATCGCCGCGGTGCAGGAGCGCGGCGGCAAGGTCACCGGCTCGGTGTCGAGGAAGACCGGGTTCGTCGTCGTCGGGGCCGACCCAGGCAGCAAGTACGACAAGGCCGTGCAGGCCAAGGTGCCGATCCTCGACGACGACGGTCTGCGGGTGCTCCTCGAGGACGGGCCGGAGGCCGCCCGCGAGGTGGCGACGATCGGCGACGGCAGCCAGCCCGCGGGGAAGTGAGGCGGCTCGGGCCGGCGTCCGCCGGACGGAGACGTGCGCCCGGCTGTCGCTGGTGAACGGCCGGCGGTGCCAGTCCTCCCAGCGGGCCTGCGGCTCGAGCCCGGCCAGTGCGGCCACGAGGTCGAGCTCGGCCGGCCACACGTAGCGGAACGGCACCGAGACGACGTCCAGGTGCCCGTCGGTGACGGTGTGGTGGTGCGACACCAGGCGCTGGGTGGCGACGTCGTCCTCGTCGAAGCGGAGGGGCCGGGCGCTCACCGGGCGGCAGGCGCTGCAGGTCGGGGACGCCGACCGCGACGACGAAGGCCCCGCCGGGGCGCAGGCGGGCTGGCGGCGTTGCGGAAGCAGGCCACCTGCTGGTCCTGGGCGGTCAGGTTCCGGCGTCGCTGCGCTGCTACCTGCGCCAGACATCGACCGTGGTGCCGGCCATCTGCTCGCTGAACCGTCCATCGGGACCGGCCGCTGCGAGGAGCTGCCGGAGCCCGGCCTCGACGTCGCCGACCCGGTCACCGAAGAGGTGAGGAGCTGCGCTCGACAGGGAGAACACACTCGCCACGACGTCGTCGGCGCTGCGGACGACCACGTGACCGGGGATCTCGATGCGGGTCGGGCCGGTGAAGCCGGCGGCCCGGTACACCTCGCCCTCGCGGGCGCCCAGGTCCTCGTCGGCGGCTGCGACCTCGGGCAGGATCCCGTGGCCGGCGCGGCGGCGCGGGCCGAGGAAGCTCCTGACGAGGTCGTCGATCTCCTGCCGCGGCGGCCTCGGGTGGGGCAGGAGCGCCGTGGACAGAGAAGTGCTGCTCAAAGGCGCACCCGGAACGTCGGACCGTCCGAGCGCAGGCCGCCACGGCGGGGTCCGCGTCGCCGGAGGTGGGCGCATCCGACCGCAACTCCAGGGCAGCTCAGACCGGCGGCAGGTGCGCCACCGTGGCCGCGATGCCCGTCAGGTGGGTCAGCCGGAGCAGCTCCGACCGGCGGAACGCCGGACCGCCCGAGCGGCCGAGGACCACGGCGGTGGCGGGATCGCCGAAGGGAGCCGCCATCATCTCGATCGCCATCTCCCGCCAGCGCTCGGGCAGCCAGTCGTCCTCACTGGGCAGCAGCCGGGGCGTCGACAGCGGGAGCCAGGGCAGCTGCACGCCCTCGAGGGCGGGGGCGGCGTCGGAGGCGGCCAGCACCTCACCGCCACCGGCGCCGTCGGCCAGCACCACCGCCGACCAGCCGCCGTGGAACACCCGCGGCAGCTCGACGGCGAGGATCTTGACCGCGGTGCCCTCGGGGGCGCGGGCGAGGGCCTCGAGCAGGTCGAGCTCGCGGTGGGTGTCCAGTGCGCCCGCGAAGGGCCGCAGCGACTCCACCTGCACCCCGGGCACCGCCTGCGCGGCGGTGATGAGGCTGTCGGGCAGGCGGCCGGGGGGCAGGTCGACGACGACGTCGTCGACGGCGACGCCGCCACCGCGCTCGAGGACGTCGAGGGAGACGATGTCGACCCCCGCGTCGCCCAGCGCGGTCGCCACCGCGCCGAGCAGGCCGGGACGGTCGGGCACGACCAGCCGCAGGAGATAGGACACGGTTCCTCCGCTGACGACGTCGAGGGGCAGCCGATCGGCGTCGATCGAGTGGCGCCAGCAGCTTCCCCCACCGGGCACCCCGCGGTCGAGCGCACTCCCCGGCCCGATCGGGGCCCCCGGCGGCCCGCGTACAGTGACCGGGTTGCGTCCCTGGCGCCGGCGCGGCGCCGACGACAGGAGTCCCGCCCCAGTCATGAGCACCACCACCCCCGCATCCGGAGCGGCACCCGCCCTCGGCCGCCAGGACATCGCGCACCTCGCGCGGCTGGCCCGGCTCGCCGTCACCGACGAGGAGCTCGACCGCTTCGCCGGCCAGCTGGGGGCCGTCCTCGACGCGGTGGCCCAGGTGCAGCGCGCCGACGTCGGCGACGTCGCCCCCACCACGCACGCCGTCCCGCTGACCAACGTCCTGCGGGCCGACGTCGCCACGCCGTGCCTGCCCCGCGACGCCGTCCTGGCCGCCGCCCCCGCCGCCGAGGACGGGCGCTTCCGCGTCCCGCGCATCCTGGGGGAGGAGGAGTGAGCGACCTCACCGCCCTCACCGCCGTCGAGCTGCAGGCGGCCCTGGCCGCCGGCGAGACCTCCTCGGTGGAGGTCACCCGTGCCCACCTCGACCGGATCGCCGCCGAGGACGGCGCCCTCGGCGCCTTCCTGCACGTCACGGCCGACGCCGCGCTCGCCCGGGCCGCGGAGGTCGACGCCTCGGGCACCGCGGGCACCGGCCTGGCCGGCATCCCGGTCGCCCTCAAGGACGTGTTCGTCACCGAGGGCGTGCCCACCACCAGCGGCTCGCGCATCCTCGAGGGCTGGCGGCCGCCCTACTCGGCGACGGTCGCGAGCCGCCTCGCCGACGCCGGCACCGTGCTCCTCGGCAAGACCAACATGGACGAGTTCGCCATGGGCTCGTCCACCGAGAACTCCGCCTACGCGGTGACCCGCAACCCGTGGGACCACGACCGGATCCCGGGTGGCTCCTCCGGCGGGTCGAGCGCGGCGGTGGCCGGCCGGCTCGCGCCGCTGGCGCTGGGCACCGACACCGGCGGCTCGATCCGCCAGCCCGCGGCGGTCACCGGCCTGGTCGGGCACAAGCCCACCTACGGCTCGGTGTCGCGCTACGGGCTGATCGCCTTCTCCTCGAGCCTGGACCAGGCCGGCCCGATGGCCCGCACGGTGCTGGACGCCGCCCTGCTGCACGAGGCCATCGGCGGCCACGACCCGCGCGACTCCACGAGCATCGACGCGCCCGTGCCCACCGTCGTCGAGGCCGCCCGCCGCGGTGCCGGCGGCGACCTGTCGGGCCTGCGCGTCGGCGTCGTCCGCGAACTCGGCGGCGAGGGCGCCCGCGAGGGCTACGAGCAGGGCGTGCTCGACCGGTTCGCCGAGGGGGTCGCCCTGCTCGAGGCCGCCGGCGCGCAGGTGCGCGAGGTGTCGTGCCCGTCGTTCGGGCTGGCGTTGCCGGCGTACTACCTCATCGCCCCCAGCGAGGCGTCGTCGAACCTGGCCCGCTTCGAGGGCATGCGGTTCGGCATCCGGGTGGGCGACGACGGCAGTCACGACGTCGACGAGGTCATGGCCCTGACCCGCGAGCAGGGCTTCGGCCCCGAGGTCAAGCGGCGGATCATCCTCGGCACCTACGCACTGTCGGCCGGCTACTACGAGGCCTACTACGGGCAGGCGCAGAAGGTCCGGACGCTGATCAGCCGCGACTTCAGCGCCGCGTACGACGACGTCGACGTGCTGGTCAGCCCCACCAGCCCGACCGTGGCCTGGCCGATCGGCGCCCGCGTCGAGGACCCGCTGGCCATGTACGCCGCCGACCTGTGCACGCTGCCGGCCAGCCTCGCCGGCGTCCCGGCGATCTCGGTGCCCTGCGGGCTGTCCGACGGCCTGCCCGTCGGCCTGCAGGTGATGGCGCCGGCGCTGGCCGACGACCGCTGCTACCGCGTCGCGGCCGCCGTCGAGGCCGCGCTGGGCGCGCCGCTCACCGACCGCCTGCTGGAGCGTGCCGCGTGAACGGCGCGCTCAAGGCCGCCTGGGGGCTGACCGCCTTCGTGGTGCTCGCCGGGCTGGTCCTGTGGCTGGTCACCGGCGAGGCCGTCTTCGCCGTCTTCATCGTCCTGGGCCTGCTGACCGGCGTCGGTGCCTGGCTGACCGGGCGCACCGCCCCGAAGGGAGACCGCACCCCGTGAGCGAGCCCCTCGTCGAGTTCGACGACGTCCTCACCCGCTACGAGCCGGTCATCGGCCTGGAGACCCACGTCGAGCTGGGCACCGAGTCGAAGATGTTCTGCGGCTGCACGACCGCCTTCGGCGCCGAGCCCAACACCCAGACCTGCCCGGTGTGCCTGGGCCTGCCCGGCTCGCTGCCGGTGGCCAACGCCGCCGCGGTCGAGTCGACCATCCGGATCGGCCTGGCCCTGGGCTGCCGGATCGCCTCCTGGTCGCGCTTCGCCCGGAAGAACTACTTCTACCCGGACATCCCCAAGGGCTTCCAGACCAGCCAGTACGACGAGCCGCTGTGCACCGCCGGGCACCTCGACGTCGAGGTCGACGGCGAGACGTACCGGGTGGAGATCGAGCGGGTGCACCTGGAGGAGGACACCGGCAAGAACCTGCACGTGGGCGGGGCCACCGGCCGCATCCACGGCGCCGAGTACTCGCTGGTCGACTTCAACCGGGCCGGCATCCCGCTGGTCGAGATCGTCACCCGGCCGGTCGCCGGGGCCGGCGCGAAGGCGCCCGAGGTCGCCCGCGCCTACGTCACCGAGCTGCGCGAGATCATCCAGACCCTCGGCGCCTCCGACGTGCGCATGGAGCAGGGCAGCCTGCGCTGCGACGTGAACACCTCGCTGGCCCCGGTCGGCAGCCTGGAGTGGGGCACCCGCACCGAGACGAAGAACGTCAACTCGCTGCGGTCGGTCGAGCGGGCCGTGCGCTACGAGATGCGCCGGCAGGCCGCCGTCCTCGACGCCGGCGGGCGGATCGTGCAGGAGACCCGCCACTTCCACGAGGACACCGGCAGCACGTCGCCGGGGCGCAGCAAGGAGGAGGCGACCGACTACCGGTACTTCCCCGAGCCCGACCTCGTCCCGCTGGCCCCCGACGCCGAGTGGGTGGAGAAGCTCGCCGCCGGGCTGCCCGAGCTGCCGGCCGCCCGCCGCGCGCGGCTGCGCGAGGAGTGGGGCCTGTCGGCCACCGAGATGGCCTGGCTGGTCAACGCCGGCGCCCTCGGGGTGGTGGAGGGGACCGTCGCCGCGGGCGCCTCGCCGGCCGACGCGCGCAAGTGGTGGCTGGGCGAGCTGGCCCGCCGCGCCAACGACGCCGGCGTGGAGCTGACCGCGCTGCCGGTCACCCCGCGGCAGGTCGCCGAGCTCAGCGCGCTGGTCGCCGAGGGCACGGTCAACGACCAGCTGGCCCGGCAGGCGCTCGACGGCGTGCTGGCCGGCGAGGGCGACCCGCGCGCCGTCGTCGAGTCGCGGGGGCTGGCCGTGCTGGGGGAGTCCGACGAGCTGGTGGCCGCCGTCGACGTCGCGATCGCCGGCGCCCCCGACGTCGTCGCCAAGGTGCAGGGCGGCAAGGTGCAGGCCCTCGGCGCGCTCGTGGGCGCGGTCATGAAGGCCACCCGCGGCAAGGCCGACGCGGCCACGGTGCGCCGGATGCTCGAGGAGCGCGTGCTCGGGAGCTGAGCCCGTGCACTTCCGCGGACGTGCCCGCCCTGGCGGCGTGCACGTCCGCGGAAGTGCACCGGTCAGACGGGGGAGGAGCCCGTCGAGGACGGGGGGAGGATCCGCAGCACGCGGTCGTCGTCCTCGGCGGGGGTGCCGACGCCGTCCCGGTTCGACGTCGTGATCCACAGCGCGCCCTCGCCGTCGAGGACGACGGTGCGCAGCCGCCCGTAGCGGCCGCCGAGCAGCTCCTCGGGCACCTCGACGACGCCGCCCTGGCCGTCGACCTGCACGGCGTAGACCCGCTGCCCGTCGAGCGCGCCGAGGAACACCGTGGTGCCGGCGGCGGCGCACCCGCCCAGGCCGCCGGCACCGTTGTCGACCGTGTGCACCGGCGGGACCGTCGCGGCGCCGGGGGTGGGCCAGCCGTGGTCGGTGCCTTCGCTGAGCCGGTTGAGCTCGTCGGGGCCGGCCGCGGACTCGTCGACGGCGTAGACGACGGTCGGCTGGTCGCCGGTCAGGCAGACCGCGGTGACGTCGGAGAAGCCGCTGCTGAACACCGGCCCCGCGGCGTTGGCCGGCTGCCCGAAGACGTCGATGTGCAGCACCTTGCCGCCCAGCGACGCCGGGTCCTGCGCCAGCGCCGGGTTCCCCGTGTCCCCGGTGCCGACGTAGAGGGTGCCGTCGGGGGCGAACTGCAGACCGCCGCCGTTGTGCGTCTCCCCGCGCGGGATGCCGGTGTAGACCGGGTTGGGCGTGCCCCCCATCGGGAAGCGGACGACGCGGTTGTCGGTCGCGGTCGAGACGTAGGCGTAGAACAGCCCGTCCTCGTCGAAGGTCGGGGACAGCGCGAGGCCCAGCAGCCCGCCGTCGCCGGCGGTGTCGACGCCCGGCAGGACCATCAGCTCGCGCGGGGGCGACCGGTCGGGGAACACCTGAAGCAGCCGGCCGGTCTCCCGCTCGCCGACCACCGCGCTGCCGTCGGGCAGCACGACCAGCCCGGTGGGCACGGTCAGGTCGGTGGCGACGACGTTCGGGTCGCCGGCGGTCTGCCCCGAGCCGGGCTCGGCCGGCTCACCGGGCGCCGGGGCGGGGGAGGACTCGGTGGGCGGGCCGACCTCGGGCGGCGCGCCCTCGGGCAGCGGCCGGAACGGCCCGCGCGGCTCGTAGCCGTCGTCGCCGCAGCCGGCGAGGACCAGGGTCAGGGCCACCGCGCAGGCGGCGCCGGCCGCCCGCCGTCCCCGCTGCCGCCTCACCCGACCCACAGTACGGGCGGATCCCGGGGCCACGGTGCCACCGGGCGGCCCGCGGCGGTGGGTGCCAGTCTCGGAGGCCGTGGCCCCCGAAATCCGCGGTACCGACGTCGCCGGACCCGACGAGACGCTCACCGTCCTGGTCCCCACCCCGGAGCTGGCCGACGCCGCCGGGGCGCTGTCCCCGCGGGTGCGCGCGCTCGTCGCCGACCCCGGTGACGGCCCGCCGACCGGGGAGGCCGCGCACGCCCAGGTCTGGGTGCCGCCCTTCGGCGGGTCGGTCCCCCCGCCGGAGTTCCTCGACGCGCTGCCGCGGCTGCGGCTGGTGCAGCTGCTCAGCGCCGGCGCCGAGCGCTTCGCCGGCCGGCTGCCCGACGGCATCGCGCTGTCCAACGCCCGCGGCGCGCACACCCCCGCGACGGCCGAGTGGGTGGTGGCCGCGACGCTGGCCGCGCAGCGCGGGCTGCCCGACCTGGTGCGCGAGCAGGACGCCGGGCGGTGGTCGCCGCGCACCTTCTCCTCGCTGGTCGGGACGCGGGTGCTCGTGGTCGGCGCCGGCGACATCGGCCGCCGGGTCGGCGCGATGCTGTCCGGCTTCGACGTCGAGCTCACCTACGTCGGTCGGACCGCCCGCGACGGCGTGCACGCCACCGCCGAGCTGCCGGACCTGCTGCCGCACGCCGACGTCGTGGTCGTCCTCGTGCCGGTCACCGACGAGACCACCGGCCTGGTCGACGCCGCCTTCCTCGCCGCGATGCCCGACGGCGCCCTGCTGGTCAACGCCGCGCGCGGGGTCGTCGTCGACACCGCCGCCCTGCTCGCCGAGCTGACCGCCGGCCGGCTGCGCGCCGCGCTCGACGTCACCGACCCCGAGCCGCTGCCCGAGGGCCACCCGCTGTGGTCGGCGCCCGGGCTGCTGCTGACCCCGCACGTCGCCGGCACGGTGCCCGACGCCGGCCCCCGGGCGCAGGCCGCCGTCCTGGCCCAGCTGCGGCGGGTGCTGGCCGGCGAGCCGCTGGCCGACGTCGTCGACGCGTACTGAGACGCCTGCCGAGCGGGGATGATCGGCAGACGTGGCTGTCCTCGCACGTCTGCGGCTGAGCAAGGTCGCGCTGCTGCCCGTCGTCTTCCTCGCCGTCTGCGTGCTGCCCTTCGCCGCCGCGTCGCCCGCCGCCGCGCTGGTGCTGCTGCTGCCGCTGGCCGCGGCGGCGTGGGTGCTGCGGGTCGGGGTCGACGTCGACGACACCGGCATCACCACCCGCGGGCTGCTCGGGCAGCGCCGGGTGGCGTGGGACGACCTGGCCGGCATCCGCGTCGTGCGCAACGCCCGGCTGCGGCTGGTCACCCGCGGCGGCGGTGAGGTGTCGCTGCCGGTGCTGCGCGCCCGCGACCTGCCGCGGCTGGCCGGGTGGTCCGGCGGCCGCTTCGACGTCCCTCAGCCGCCGTCGGCCTGACCGGCGAGCACCTGCAGCCGGGCGGCGGTCCCGCTGCCCTCGGCCGCGGTGTAGACGACGACCTGCAGGCCTGGGGCGTCGGCCGGCGCGAGCTGGTGGTGCTCCAGGAACAGCGTGCCCACCTCGGGGTGCTCGAAGCGGCGCTCGGCGGAGCTGAACCGGTCGACGTCGTGGCTGGCCCACCCGGCGCGGAAGTGCGCGCTGGCCGCCTCCAGCCGCGACACCAGGTCGACGACGGCGGGGTCGGCCAGCCGCGGGCCGACCTCCGCGCGGAACTGGGCGAGGAAGCGCCGGCTGTCGGTGGCCCAGTCGCCGAGCAGCGCGCGCACCGCGGGGTCGGTGAACACCAGCCACAGCAGGTTGCGCTCGGCGGCGGGGACGCGGGCGACGCCGGGATAGAGGCGCTCGTAGGCGCGGTTCCACCCGGCGATCGACCAGTCGGCGGTGATGGCGTAGGCGGGGGAGGGGCCCAGCGCGTCGAGCAGCCGCTGCACGTGCCCGGGCATCCCCTCGGCGGCGCCGTCCGGGGCGGGGCCGCCGTGCCCGGTCAGCCCCAGCACGTACCCGTGCTCGGCCGGTGACATCCGCAGCGTGCGGGCCAGCGCGTCGACCACCTGCCGGGACGGGTGGATGTCGCGGCCCTGCTCCAGCCACGTGTACCAGGTGTGGCTCACCCCGGACAGCAGCGCGACCTCCTCGCGGCGCAGCCCAGGGGTGCGGCGCGCCCCGGACGCCGGCAGCCCGGCGGCCCGCGGGTCGACCTGCCGCCGCCGCGAGCGGAGGAAGTCGGCGAGCTCACGGCGGGCGGGAGCGGACACGGGCGGCCTCCTCGGTGGTGGTACCGGTACCAGTATCAGGCGCATCTGGGAGCCGCCCGGATCCCGGCCTACGCTCGCGCCCGTGACCACGGTCGAGGACCCCGGCACCAGCGCCGACGTCAAGCCCCGCAGCCGGGAGGTGACCGACGGCATCACCCGGGCCCCGGCGCGCGCGATGCTGCGCGCGGTCGGCATGGGCGACGACGACTGGGACAAGCCGCAGGTCGGCGTCGCCTCGTCCTGGAACGAGATCACCCCCTGCAACCTCTCGCTGGACCGGCTGGCCAAGCGGGCCAAGGAGGGGGTGCACGCCGCCGGCGGCTTCCCGCTGGAGTTCGGCACCATCTCCGTCTCCGACGGCATCTCCATGGGCCACGAGGGCATGCGCGCCTCGCTCGTCAGCCGCGAGGTCATCGCCGACTCGGTGGAGACGGTGGTGTTCGCCGAGCGCCTCGACGGCACCGTGCTGCTGGCCGGCTGCGACAAGTCGCTGCCCGGCATGCTCATGGCCGCCGCCCGCCTCGACCTCGCCAGCGTCTTCCTCTACTCCGGGTCCACGCTGCCCGGCCGGCTCGGCGACCGCGACGACATCACGATCATCGACGTCTTCGAGGCGGTCGGCGCCTGCGCCCGCGGGCTGATCACCGAGGAGGAGCTGGGCGCCGTCGAGCGCGCCGCCTGCCCCGGCATGGGCTCCTGCGGCGGCATGTACACCGCCAACACCATGGCCAGCGTCGCCGAGGCGCTCGGCATGGCGCTGCCCGGCAGCGCCGCCCCGCCGGCGCCGGACAGCCGCCGCGACGCCTTCGCCGTCGCCTCCGGCGAGGCGGTGGTCAACCTGCTGCGGAAGGGGATCACCGCGCGGCAGATCATGACCCGCGAGGCGTTCGAGAACGCGGTCACCGTGGTCATGGCGCTGGGCGGCTCCACCAACGCCGTCCTGCACCTGCTGGCCATCGCGCACGAGGCGCGGGTCGAGCTGACCCTCGACGACTTCAACCGGATCGGCGACCGCACCCCGCACCTGGCCGACGTCAAGCCGTTCGGCCGCTACGTCATGACCGACGTCGACCGCATCGGCGGCGTCCCGGTGGTGCTGCGGGCGCTGCTCGACGCCGGCCTGCTGCACGGCGACACGCTCACCGTGACGGGGAGGACGATGGCCGAGAACCTCGCCGAGATCGCCCCGCCGGACCCCGACGGCGCGATCATCCACGCCATGTCCGAGCCGATCCACAGGACCGGCGGGCTGACGATCCTGCGCGGGTCGCTGGCGCCCGAGGGCGCGGTGGTGAAGTCCGCCGGCTTCGACCGCGACGTCTTCGAGGGCACCGCCCGCGTCTTCGACGGCGAGCAGGGCGCCATGGACGCGGTCACCGAGGGCACGCTGCAGGCCGGCGACGTCGTCGTCATCCGGTACGAGGGGCCCCGGGGCGGGCCGGGCATGCGCGAGATGCTCGCCGTCACCGGCGCGATCAAGGGCGCCGGTCTCGGCAAGGACGTCCTGCTGCTCACCGACGGCCGGTTCTCCGGCGGCACCACCGGCCTGTGCATCGGCCACGTCGCGCCGGAGGCCACCGAGGGCGGCCCGATCGCGCTGGTCCGCGACGGCGACCCGGTCCGCCTCGACCTCACCACCCGCACGCTGGACCTGCTGGTCGGCGACGACGAGCTGGCCCGCCGCCGCGCGGACTGGGCGCCGCTGCCCCCGCGGTACACCACCGGCGTCCTCGGCAAGTACGCCAAGCTCGTCGGCTCGGCGGCCTCGGGCGCCATCTGCGGCTAGGGCCCGCCACCCCCTCCTTGGGGTGAGCGGGCGCCCCGGCGGGTGTCCCCGGTCGGCCGGGGTGCCGATCCCCGGGGTGTGGACCGACGGACGAGGTGGCTGTTCGCGGCGGCCGTGCCGGCCGTCGCGGTGTGCGTCGCCGCCGCCGTCGACCCGGCCCTGCACCTGTCCGGGGACGTCGTCGCCGGCCTCGCCGGGGTGGCGACGGCGGCCGCGCTGTGGGCCGCCAGCCGCTCGGGCGAGGCCGCCGACCGCCCGTGGCGGCTGCTCGCCCTCGCGCCGCTGTTCCCCGTCCTCGCGCTGCTGGTCTCGTGGACGGCGCAGCCGGACACGGTGCTGCACCAGGTCGTGCTGCGCTGGCTGCCGACCGTCCCCGGCTACGTCGTCACCGTCGCCGCGCTGCTCGGCATGGCCGGTCGCGCGGGCCTGCGCCGCACCGGCCCGCGCACGGTGCTCGAGCTGGCCCTGTTCGGCGCGGCGGCGCTGGTGGTCATGCAGGTGCTGATGGTCGGCCCCGGCAACAGCTGGACTGCCCTCTCGCTCGGCGCGCAGCTCGTCCTCGGTGCCGCCGTCGTGGCCACCGGCGCGGTCATGGCCGCCGCGCTCACCGTCCTCGGGGCCGTCGAGGCGCACCGCCAGCGCATGGCCGCCGTGCTGCTCGGCGCGCTGGTCCTGCTCGCCAGCGCCCGCGGTGCGGGCACCTCGGCCGCGCTCCTCGGCGCGCCCGACGTCGTCGCGGCCACCCGCGTCGCCGTCGTCGTCGGCCTGGCGCTGCTGGTCCTGGCCCGCTCGCTCGACCCCGGCCCGGCCGCCGACCCCGACGCGGCCCGCGTCCCCGTCAGCGGCCCCGCCGTCCAGCTGCGGTCGGTGCTGCCCCAGCTCGCCCTGGTCGTCGTGGTCGCCATCGTCGTCGGGTCGCTGGCCCTCGGCACCGGGCCCACCTGGGTCACCCTCGCCGGCGCGCTGCTGTGCGTGGCGCTGTCCGCGGCGCACCGCTGGGTCACCGCCCGCGAGGACCACCAGCGCAGCGCCCGTCTCCGCCACGACGAGGCCTACTTCCGCAACCTGCTGCACTCCACCCGCGAGGCGGTGCTCGTCCTCGACCGCCGGCTGCGGGTGGACTGGGCGTCCCCGGCGCTGACCGCGCTGCTGGGCGTCGCGCCGGGCGACCTGACCGGACGTGACCTGCTCGGCGGCGCCCCCGGCCGGCCCGGGACGATGGACCCCGAGGACGCCGCCCGGCTGCGCCGTGCCCTCGACGGTGCCCCCGACGGGCTGGTCGTGCTGCGGGTGCGCGACGCCGCCGGGAGCACCCGCCACCTCGAGGCCAGCGTCTCCGACCTGCGCGCCGACGACGCCGTCGCCGCGGTCGTGCTGCACTGCCGCGACGTCACCGAGCGCGAGGCCCGCGAGCGCGCGCTGGAGGAGGTCGCCTACACCGACGGGCTCACCGGGCTGCCCAACCGGGCCGGCTGGGAGGCCGCCCTCACCGCCGCCCTGACCGCCGACCCGACCGCCGACCCGACCGGCTCGGCCGTGCTGCTGGTCGACGTCCGCGGCCTCGACGCCGTGCGGGAGGACGCCGGCCGCGACACGGTGTCCGCCGTCCTGGTCGAGCTCGGCCGGCGGCTGCGCGCCACCGTCCGCGGCGACGAGGTGGTCGCCCGCATCGCCGGCGGCACGTTCGGCGTCCTCGCCGCCGGCCCGCCCGGCACCGCCACCCTGCTCGCCGACCGCTGCCTGGCCGTCGTCGAGCAGCCGGTGGCCACGCCCGCGGGCGTCTTCGACCTCACCGGCGACGTCGGCGTCGTCCCCGCCGGGCCCGGCCTCGACGTCGCCGAGCTCACCGCCCGCGCCGAGCTGGCCGTGGCCACCGCCCGCACCTCCGGCTCGGCGCGCGCCACCGTGTGGACCCCGGCGCTCGGGGCGGCCGCCGTCCGCCGCGACCGGCTGCGGGAGGACGTCGCCGGCGCCGCCGCGCGCGGTGAGATGTGGGTGGCCTTCCAGCCGATCGTGTCGATGGAGGAGCAGCGGGTCACCGGCGTCGAGGCGCTGCTGCGCTGGCGGCACCCCGAGCTCGGCGACGTCCCGCCGCGCGAGTTCGTCCCGGTCGCCGAGCGCGCCGGCGTCATCGCCGACCTGCAGCGCTGGGCACTGCGGGAGGCCTGCACGGTCACCGCCGCGCTGCCGCTGGTGGAGGGACTGCCGCTGCGGCTGGGCGTCAACATCTCCGCCGTCCACGTCGCCGCCCGCACGCTGGTCGAGGACGTCGCCGCCGCGCTGTCGGCCTCCGGCCTGGAGCCCGAGCGGCTGGTCCTGGAGATCACCGAGGCGACCGTGCTCGCCGACGACGGCCCCGCGGCCGGCGACATCCAGGCGCTGCGGCTCATGGGCGTGCACGTGGCGCTCGACGACTTCGGCACCGGCTCCTCCTCGCTGGTGACCCTCGTGCGGCTGCCCATCGACGTGCTCAAGCTCGACCGCGCCTTCGTCTCCCGCGTCGACCGCGACCGGCAGAGCCGCGCGCTGTGCGAGTCGGTGGTGACCATCGGCCGCACGCTCGGCCTCGACGTCGTCGCCGAGGGCGTGGAGACCCCCGCGCAGCTGGGCGTGCTGCGCGGCTTGGGGATCGGCTTCGCGCAGGGCTTCCTGCTGTCCCGTCCGCTGCCGCCGGCCGAGCTGGTGCAGGTGCTGCGCGAGGGCGCGGGCGCCCTGTGGCCCGGCCTGGTCGGGCTGTCGGCCGACGGTGACGAGACGCGGGTGGTCCCGGTGGTGCGCGGTGCCTGACCCGCGCCCGCGCGCCGTCCCCGCCACGCTGGGCCTGCTCGTCGTGCTCGCCGCCGGTGCGACCGCCGTCTCGCTGACCGGTGCCCCCGGGGCCGCCGGGCTGGTGCACGGCGCGCTCGCGCTCGCCGCGGGCGCCGCCGCCGCCGTCCTCGCCGGGTCGGCCGGCCGCCGGCCGGGGCGGTCGGGCCGCCCGTGGCGGGTGCTGGCCGGCGCCGCCGGCCTGCTGGCCCTCGGCCAGCTGCTCACCGTCGCCTCCCCGTCGGGCGGTCCGGCCACGGGCGGCGCCGGGGACCTCCCCACGCTGCTCGCCGGCCCGGTCGCCGTCGCCGCCGCGGTCTGCCTGCTGCCGCCGCGCGCGCAGCGCCGGCTCGGCAGCCGGGTGCTGCTCGACGGCGTCGTCGTCACCGCCTCCGTGGTGCTGCTCGGCGGCGTCCTGCTCGCCGACGTCGTCCGCGCCGCCGGCACGCCGGGGACGGTCGCCGGCGGCCACCCCCTGGTCGGGGCGCTGCTGTGCGGCGTCGGCCTGGTCACCGTCACCGCGGTGTCCGAGCAGCGGCGCCGCGCCGCCGGCTGGCTGCTCACCGCCTTCGGGGCCATGGCCGCCGGCGCGCTCGGCAACGCCGCCCTCCGCTCCGTCCCCGACGCCGGGCAGGCCCGGCTGTGGGGCGTGCTGACCGTGCTCGCCTGGCTGGGCGCGCTCGGCGCCGCCCTGTGCGCCGCGGCCGCCGACCCCACCGGCGCCGGCGCGGTCGCCCCGGACGGCGGGCGGCGCCGCGCACTGCCGCTGCGCGGCGGGGTGCTGGCGCACGTCGCGGCCACCGCCGCGCTGGTCAGCCTCAGCGCCGGCGTGGTCGCCGGCCGGCCGCTGACCGTCGCCGAGGCCGGCGGTGCCGCCGTCCTGCTGCTGCTCACCTCCGCCCGCACGCTGTGCTGGGCCCTCGACGCCGCCCGCCTCACCCGCCGGCTGGAGCGGACCGAGGGCTGGTTCCGGGCGCTGGTGCACAGCGGCGACGCCGTCACCGTGGTCCTGGACGGCACCGGCACCATCACCTCGGCGACCGGGCCGGTGCAGGCCCAGCTCGGCCGCGCCGAGGCCGACCTGCGCGGCCGGGCGCTGGCCGACCTGCTGCACCCCGAGGACCACGACCTGCTCGCCCGGGTCGCCGCGGCGCTGCGCGACGGCACCCCCGACGGCCTGCCCGACACCGGCCGGCTGCGCACCGAGGACGGCACCTGGCGCGACGTGGAGGTGTCCGGCGCCGCCCGCACCGGCGACCGGCGCGCCGGCGACGGCCTGGTGCTGCACCTGCGCGACGTGACCGAGCGCCGCGCCACCCACCGCGAGCTCGAGCGGATGGCCTACACCGACTCGCTCACCGGCCTGCCCAACCGGGCCCGGTTCATGGCCGCGCTCGAGGCCGCCCTCGACCGCGCGGGCCGGGGCCGCAGCGCCTGCGTGCTGCTGGTCGACCTCGACGGCTTCAAGGCCGTCAACGACGTCGCCGGCCACGACGCGGGCGACCGGCTGCTGTGCGAGGTGGCCGACGCGCTGCGTGCCGAGGCCCGCGCCGGCGACCTGGTCGCCCGCCTCGGCGGTGACGAGTTCGCCCTCGTCGTCGACGCCGGGCCCGAGGACGCGCTGGTCCTCGCCGAGCGGCTGGTCGCCCGGCTGGACCACACCCGCCGCCACGGCGAGGCCGGCCCGCTGCTGCACGTCTCGGCCAGCGTCGGCGTCACCGAGGTGCTGCCCGGCGCCGACGTCTCGGCGACCGTCCGCGAGGCCGACCTGGCGCTGCGCACCGTCAAGGCGCAGGGCAGGAACGGCGTGCGGGCGTCGGGGGAGGCCCTCGTCGAGGAGGTCGCCCGGCGCAGTCGGCTGGCCCGCGACCTGCCCGGCGCCCTCACCGGCGGCCAGCTGCGGCTGGTCTACCAGCCGGTCGCCGGCACCGCGCAGCAGCGCGTCCTCGGCGTCGAGGCGCTGGTCCGCTGGGACCACCCGGAGCTCGGCCCGGTGTCCCCGGAGGAGTTCATCGGCCTGGCCGAGGAGGACGGGCTGATCGTGCCGCTGCAGCGCTGGGTGCTGCAGACGGCGACCGCCGAGCACGCCCGGCTGCTGGCCGGCGGCCGCGACCTCAAGCTCGGCGTCAACATCTCGGTGCGCCACCTGCAGGCCCGCTGCCTGGTCGAGGACGTCACGCGCGCCCTGCAGCGCTCCGGCCTGCCGGCGCACCTGCTGATGATCGAGGTGACCGAGAGCGTCCTCATGGACGACGACGAGCGGCTGCTGGCCGAGCTCGCCGAGCTCTCGGCCCTGGGCTGCATCGTCTCCCTCGACGACTTCGGCAAGGGCTACTCGTCGCTGGCCTACCTCGCCCGGCTGCCCGTGCAGGTGCTGAAGATGGACCGCGGCTTCGTCTCCGGCATCGACACCGACCCCCGCGGGGCGGCGCTGGTGGGCAGCGTCGTCGACCTCGGCCGCACCCTCGGCATGGACGTCGTCGCCGAGGGGGTCGAGACCCCGGAGCAGCTGGCGGTGCTCACCGGGCTGGGCTGCGCCTTCCTGCAGGGCTGGCTGATCGGCCGCCCCGTGCCGGCCGCCGAGCTGCCCGCGCTCGTCGACGGGTTCGACCCCGCGCCGCTCGCCGGGGCCGTCCCGGTCCCCGTCACCGTCCCATGAACCGAGCGGTCCCGTCCCGCTCTGTGGGACGGCCTGGTTGACGTCGCGGCGGCGGAGGCGCACAGTGTCGTCGTGCCCTCCGCCTGCCAGCTCCTCGTAGTCGCCTAGCGCGCCGGTCGCCCGACCGACGCGCTGTCCCCCTCTGTGCCCGCGGCACGAGGGGTTTTTTGTTGCCCGAGCTGGCACCCGAACCGCACGCCCCCGCACGTCCGGCCCAGGAGACGCCCCGCATGACCACCACCCCGAGCGAGTCCGCAAGCCGAGAGGCCGCCGCCGCCCTCACCGGTGTCGAGACGACGGCCCGCTCGATCGCCGAGTCCGCCGCCCGGCCCGCGTCGGGCATCACCGGTGCGCAGAGCCTGGTCCGCTCACTGGAGGCCGTGAGGGTCGAGGTGGTCTTCGGCATCCCGGGCGGGGCGATCCTGCCGGCCTACGACCCGCTGTTCGACTCGCACGTCCACCACGTCCTGGTGCGGCACGAGCAGGGCGCCGGCCACGCGGCCACCGGGTACGCGCAGGCCACCGGCCGGGTCGGCGTCTGCATGGCCACCTCCGGCCCGGGCGCGACCAACCTGGTGACCCCGCTGGCCGACGCCTACATGGACTCGGTCCCGATCGTGGCCATCACCGGCCAGGTGCCCAGCGCCGCGATCGGCACCGACGCCTTCCAGGAGGCCGACATCCGCGGCATCACGATGCCGATCACCAAGCACAACTTCCTGGTGACCGACGCCGCGGAGATCCCGCAGCGGATCGCCGAGGCCTTCCACCTGGCCGCCACCGGCCGCCCCGGCCCGGTCCTGGTCGACATCCCCAAGGACGTCCTGCAGGCCACCACCGACTTCGCCTGGCCGCCGCGGCTGGACCTGCCCGGCTACAAGCCGACCACCCGCCCGCACGGCAAGCAGGTGCGCGAGGCCGCGGCGCTGATCGCCGGCGCCCGCCGCCCGGTCCTCTACGTCGGCGGCGGGGTGCTCAAGGCCGGCGCCACCGCCGAGCTCGCCGAGCTCGCCGCGCTCACCGGCGCCCCCGTCGTCACCACCCTCATGGCCCGCGGCGCGTTCCCCGACAGCTCGCCGCAGCACCTGGGCATGCCCGGCATGCACGGCACCGTCGCCGCGGTCACCGCGCTGCAGAAGGCCGACGTCCTCGTCGCCCTCGGCGCCCGCTTCGACGACCGGGTGACCGGGAAGCTGTCCACCTTCGCGCCCGGCGCGCTGGTCGTGCACGCCGACATCGACCCCGCCGAGATCGGCAAGAACCGCAGGGCCGACGTCCCGATCGTCGGGGACGCCAAGGAGACGATCGCCGAGCTGGTCGGCGCCCTGCGCGCCGAGCACGAGGCCGGCCGCCGGCCCGACCTCGCCGCCTGGTGGGCGCAGCTCGACGACTGGCGCACCCGCTACCCGCTGGGCTACGACTGGCCCGAGGACGGCTCGCTGTCGCCGCAGTACGTCATCGAGCGGCTCGGCGCGATCGCCGGGCCCGACGCGGTCTACACCTCCGGCGTCGGCCAGCACCAGATGTGGGCCGCGCAGTTCATCCGCTACGAGAAGCCGGGCACCTGGCTCAACAGCGGCGGCGCCGGGACCATGGGCTACGCCGTCCCCGCGGCCATGGGCGCCAAGTACGGCCGGCCGGAGGCCACCGTCTGGGCCATCGACGGCGACGGCTGCTTCCAGATGACCAACCAGGAGCTGGCCACCTGCGCCATCGAGGGCATCCCGATCAAGGTCGCCGTCATCAACAACGGCAACCTCGGCATGGTCCGGCAGTGGCAGACCCTCTTCTACGAGGGCCGCTACTCGAACACGCGGCTGCACGCGCGCAACGCCGACGGCACCCCGAAGCCGGTGCGCATCCCCGACTTCGTGGCCCTCGCCGAGGCGCTGGGCTGCGTCGGGCTGCGCTGCGAGACCAAGGACGACGTCGACGCCGTCATCGAGAAGGCCATGGCCATCGACGACGCCCCCGTGGTCATCGACTTCGTCGTCGGTGCCGACGCCCAGGTGTGGCCGATGGTCGCCGCGGGTGCCAGCAACGACGACATCCTCGCCGCGCGCGGCCTGCGCCCGGTCTTCGGCGACAACCAGGTCTAGGGGACCCACGCATGAGCCGCCACACCCTGTCGGTCCTGGTCGAGAACAAGGCCGGTGTCCTCGCCCGCGTCTCGGCGCTGTTCAGCCGGCGCGCGTTCAACATCGAGTCCCTCGCCGTCGGGCCGACCGAGAACCCCGACCTGTCGCGGATGACGATCGTCGTCGACGCCGAGTCCGCGCCGCTGGAGCAGGTGACCAAGCAGCTGAACAAGCTCGTCGAGGTCATCAAGATCGTCGAGCTGGACGGCGGCGCGGCGGTGCAGCGCGAGCTGCTGCTGGTCAAGGTGCGCGCGCCGCTGGCCGAGCGCACCACGGTGCTGCAGACCGCCGAGCTGTTCCGCGCCCGCGTCGTCGACGTCAACACCGACACGGTGACCCTCGAGGCCACCGGCACGCCGGACAAGCTGCAGGCCCTGCTCGCCGTCCTCGCCCCGCTGGGGATCAAGGAGATGGCGCAGTCGGGCACCGTCGCCCTGGGCCGTGGGCCGCGCTCGATGAGCGGCGCCGGTACCTTGCGCCCGGTCGACCGCAGCGCCTGAACCCCGACCGTCCGAACCGGCCTTTATCGCGATAAAGGCACCACACCAGAGGAGCACCACCGCATGGCCGCCGAGATCTTCTACGACGACGACGCCGACCTGTCGATCATCCAGGGGCGCACCGTCGCCGTCATCGGCTACGGCAGCCAGGGGCACGCGCACGCGCTGTCGCTGCGCGACTCCGGGGTCGACGTCCGCGTCGGCCTGCCCGAGGGCTCGACGAGCCGGGCCAAGGCCGAGGCCGAGGGCCTGCGGGTGGTGACCCCCGCCGAGGCCGCCGCCGAGGCCGACCTGGTCATGGTGCTCGCGCCCGATCACGTGCAACGGACGCTCTACACCGAGTCCATCGAGCCCAACCTGCAGGACGGCGACGCGCTGTTCTTCGGCCACGGCTTCAACATCCGGTTCGGCTACGTCAAGCCCCCGGCCGGCGTCGACGTCGCCATGGTCGCTCCCAAGGGCCCCGGGCACCTGGTCCGCCGCGAGTTCGAGAACGGCAAGGGCGTGCCCTGCCTGGTCGCCGTCGAGCAGGACGCCAGCGGGGAGGCGCTGCAGCTGGCGCTGTCCTACGCCAAGGCCATCGGCGGCGCCCGCGCCGGCGTCATCCGGACGACGTTCGCCGAGGAGACCGAGACCGACCTGTTCGGCGAGCAGGCGGTGCTCTGCGGCGGCATGTCGCACCTGGTGACCGCCGGGTTCGAGACGCTGACCGAGGCCGGCTACCAGCCCGAGATCGCCTACTTCGAGTGCCTGCACGAGCTGAAGCTGATCGTCGACCTCATGTACGAGGGCGGCATCGCCAAGCAGCGCTGGTCGGTGTCCGACACCGCCGAGTACGGCGACTACACCTCCGGCCCGCGGGTCATCGACGCGCGCGTCAAGGAGACGATGAAGGACGTCCTGGCCCGCATCAAGGACGGCTCCTGGGCCGCGGAGTTCATCGCCGACCAGGACGCCGGTGCCCCCGACTTCAAGCGCCGCCGCGCCGAGGCCGAGGCGCACCCCATCGAGGAGACCGGCCGGCAGCTGCGCGGCCTGATGAGCTGGGTGTCGGCCTCCGACGACTACACCGGCACCGCCGCCCGCTCGTAGCGTCCGGCGACGCGAACGGCCCCCGCTGCCACGGGCAGCGGGGGCCGTTCGCGTGTCCGGGCCCGGGGGCTCAGTAGGACAGGCCCCGCGAGGCGAAGTACTGCTTCGACTGCGGCTGCTGCAGCAGGAAGATGATCAGCCCCGGCAGCAGGAAGCCGAGCAGCGCGGAGAACTCGAACCCGCCGCCGACGGCCAGCGAGACGACCAGGGTCAGCAGCTGGATGCCGACCGAGGCGTAGCTGCCCAGCAGCAGCAGCCGGGGACCCTTGCCGGTGAGCACCTGGATGCCGCCCACGAGCACCACCACCGCGGTGGCGATCGCCAGGAGGGTGACCAGCCCGAGGAGCGGGCTCAGCGCGAACAGCAGGCCGATGCCCAGCAGCGCCAGGAGTCCGAAGAGCGACCCCAGGCCGCCGATGACGACACCGATGACCGCCGCGGCCGTGACCTGACCGGGACGCTGCCCGGCCGGGCCGCCGCCGTGGGGGGACGGGCCGCCGAAGCCGCCGTAGGGCGCCGCCTGGCCGTACGGCTGCTGACCCTGGGCCGGCTGGCCGTACGCCTGCTGGCCGTATGCCTGCTGGCCGTACGCCTGCTGGCCGTAGGGCTGCTGACCCTGGACGGGCTGGCCGTAGGGCTGCTGCCCGTACGGCTGGCCGGGTGCCCCGGCTCCGGGCTGACCCCCCGGCGGCGTGTTCTCGTCGAAGCTCGGGCTGGTCATGTGCCTGCGGATCTCCTCTGGACGGGACGGGCGCCGGGTCGGCGGTCGGCGGAGTGTAGGGCGGGGGACACGATCCGTGGGGAGCGCGCGGCGCGGCCGGTCCCTCCTCCGGGGGACGGTCAGCGGCGCTCGCGCACGGCGGCGAACCAGGACCGCGACGCCGGCCGGTTGGGCAGCACCGCGACGGCGACCCCCACGGCGAGCAGGACGACGGGCCACAGCCCCACGCTGCCGGTGACCAGCGCCGTGACCAGTCCCAGGCCCGTGAGCAGCGCGAACGCCGCACCGCCGGCCGTCAGCAGCCGGCTGCCCCGGCCCAGCAGCGTCTGCACGGCGCCGACGGCGGCGAGCCCCGAGATGCCGAGGAAGACGGCGCCGACGACGGCGTACCCGAGGCTGATCGACACCGCGGAGAAGAGCAGCAGCGCGTACACCAGCGTGTAGGCGGCCAGCAGCAGCCCCAGCACCCCCGCGGCGACCACCGATCCCGGGCGCGGGACCGGCCCGCCGGGGCCGGGGACCGGACCGCCGCCCACCGTCAGCGCCCGCGGCGGGCGCGGTGCGCGGCGAAGAAGGCGGCGGCCGGCTTCATGGACAGCAGGACGACGATCGCCAGCGCGCCCAGGAAGAACAGCAGGCTGGTGATGATCCCGCCGGCCCCCGCGGTCTGGGAGTCGGCGAGGTTCCCGACCAGCCCCAGGAGCGTGACCGCCAGGGCGATCGCGCCGCCCACGAGCAGCAGCACGCGGCTGCGCCCGGTGAGCGCCCACACCGAGCCCCAGATCATCAGGATCGTCCAGACGAGGGCCAGCAGGCCGAAGACCAGGAGCACGCCGCCGAGCGCGCCGGCGACGGCCTCGAAGCCGGGGATCTCGTTCTCGACGTCGCTGCCCGCGCTGCTGGTCACCGCTCCGGCGAACAGCAGCAGCAGGCTGAACAGCACGCCGATGGCGCCGAAGACGAAGCCGAGGACCACGGCCGTCACCACGCTGCCGGGCTTCGCCGGGACACCGCCCTGCCCGTACTGCTGGGCGTACCCGGGCTGGCCGTACTGCTGGCCGTACTGCTCGGTGCCGTAGCCCTGCTGCCCGTACTGCTGGGCGTACCCGGGCTGGCCGTACTGCTGGCCGTACTGCTCGGTGCCGTAGCCGGCCTGCCCGTACTGCTGGCCGTACTGCTGGGTGCCGTACTCCTGCTGCGGGGGCTGGGGCTGCCGGGTGTAGGGCTGGGTGTACTGCCCGGGCTGGCCGTACTGCCCCGGCTGCTGCCCGTGGGGCTGTCCCGGGGTCTGGCCGGACGACTGCCCCTGCGGGTCGTACTGCGACGCGCCGGCCGGCTGGTCCTGCCCGCCGTACGGCTGGTCCTGTCCGCCGTACGGCTGGTCCTGTCCGCCGTACGGCTGGTCCTGTCCGCCGTACGGCGAGGCGCCACCCTGCCCGGCGTCGCGTCCGTGGTCGCGCCCGGGGTCCCGGCCCTGGCCCTGGTCCTTGCTGAAGTCGGTCATGGTCCCCTCCGGAGGCGTCGGCCCGTGCCGGCGCTGCTGGCCGCCAGGATGCTGTGACGCCCCGGACGACGGCAAACACCCACTACCCCGTCGGCGGGGTGTCGTGGCCCCTGGGACGGGAAGTTCCCCGCCCGTGACCGGCCCGTGACCGGCCCGGATCGGCGTCGCTCCCTACGCTGTGGCCCCGTGACCCAGCGCCCCGTCGTCCTGATCGCCGAGGAGCTCGCGCCCAGCGTCCTGCAGGTCCTCGGCGACGACGTCGAGATCCGCCACGTCGACGGTGCCGACCGGTCCGCGCTGCTGCCCGCCCTCGCCGACGCGGCGGCGGTGCTGATCCGCAGCGCCACGCGGATCGACGCCGAGGCGCTGGCCGCCGCGCCGGGCCTGAAGGTGGTCGCCCGCGCCGGCATCGGCCTGGACAACGTCGACGTCGCCGCGGCCACCGAGCGCGGCGTCATGGTGGTCAACGCCCCGACGTCGAACACCGTCAGCGCCGCCGAGCACGCCGTCGCGCTGCTGCTGGCCGCCGCCCGCCAGATCCCGGCCGCCGACGCGTCGCTGCGCCGGGGCGCCTGGGAGCGGTCGCGGTTCACCGGCGTCGAGGTCGCCGACAAGGTCGTCGGCGTCGTGGGCCTGGGCCGGATCGGCCAGCTCGTCGCCCAGCGGCTGGCCGCCTTCGGCACCACGCTGATCGCCTACGACCCCTACATCCAGCCCGGCCGGGCGGCCGGGCTGGGCGTGCGGATGGTGTCGCTGGAGGAGCTGCTCCGGGAGGCGGACTTCATCACCATCCACCTGCCGAGGACACCGGAGACCCTCGGCCTCATCGGCGCCGCGGAGCTGGCCACCACCAAGCGCGGCGTCATCGTCGTCAACGCCGCCCGCGGCGGGCTGGTCGACGAGGCGGCGCTGGCCGACGCGCTGCGCTCGGGACAGGTCGCTGCCGCCGGCATCGACGTCTACGCGCAGGAGCCGACCACGGACAGCCCGCTGTTCGGGCTGCCGACCACCGTCGTCACCCCGCACCTGGGCGCCTCGACGACGGAGGCGCAGGACAAGGCCGGCACCGCCGTGGCCCACTCGGTGCGCCTGGCGCTGCAGGGCGAGTTCGTCCCCGACGCGGTCAACGTGCAGGCCGGCGGCGTCGTCGCCGAGGACGTCCGGCCCGGGCTGCCGCTGGCCGAGAAGCTGGGCACCGTGTTCACCGCCGTCGCCGGCGGGCTGGCGCAGTCGGTCACCGTCGACGTCCGCGGCAAGCTGGCCGAGTTCGACGCCTCGGTGCTGCAGCTCGCCGTCCTCCGGGGCGTGTTCGCCGACGTCGTCGAGGAGCAGGTCACCTACGTCAACGCCCCGCTGCTGGCCGCGCAGCGCGGCCTGGAGGTGTCGCTGACCAGCGACGTCGAGAGCCCCGACTACCGCAACCTGGTGCGGGTGCACGGCGTGATGGCCGACGGCCGGGAGATCGCCGTCGCCGGCACCCTGTTCGGCAAGAACCAGGTGCCCAAGCTGGTCGAGGTGGACGGGTTCGACATGGACCTCGACCTGTCCGGGCACCTGCTGTTCTTCCTCTACCAGGACCGGCCGGGGGTGGTGGGCACCGTGGGCGCGGCGCTCGGCGAGGCCGGGATCAACATCGCCGGCGCGCAGGTCAGCCGGACCACCCGCGGCGGCGAGGCCCTCATGGCCGTCGTCGTCGACAGCCCGGTCGGCGCGGAGCTGCTCGGCGACATCGCCGGCCGCATCGGCGCGCGCGAGGCCCGCTCGGCCGACCTCGACCCGCGCTGACCTAGGGTCCTCGCCATGCGCCTGGCTGTGATCGCGGGAGACGGCATCGGCCCCGAGGTGGTCGCCGAGGGCCTCAAGGTCCTCGGTGCGGTCACGCCCGACCTGGAGACGACGGCCTACGACCTCGGCGCCGCCCGCTGGCAGCGCACCGGGGAGCTGCTGCCCGACACCGTGCTCGACGAGCTGCGCGGGCACGACGCGATCCTGCTCGGCGCCATCGGCGACCCGGGCGTGCCGCCGGGCATCCTCGAGCGGGGGCTGCTGCTGCGGCTGCGCTTCGAGCTCGACCACCACGTCAACCTGCGCCCGGCCCGGCTCTTCGACGGCGTCCGCAGCCCGCTCGCCGAGCCCGGCGAGATCGACATGCTGTGCGTGCGCGAGGGCACCGAGGGCCCGTACGTGGGCAACGGCGGCGTGCTGCGCCGCGACACCCCGCACGAGGTGGCCACCGAGGTCAGCCTCAACACCGCCTTCGGCGTCGAGCGGGTCGTGCGCTACGCGTTCGAGCGGGCCACCGCCCGGCCCCGCCGCCACCTCACCCTGATCCACAAGACCAACGTGCTCACCCACGCCGGGTCGCTGTGGTCGCGGACGGTGGAGGAGCTGTCCGCGGAGTTCCCCGAGGTCACCGTCGCCTACCAGCACGTCGACGCGGCGTCGATGTTCTTCATCACCGACCCCGGCCGCTACGACGTCATCGTCACCGACAACCTCTTCGGCGACATCGTCACCGACGTCGCCGCGGCGGTCACCGGCGGCATCGGCCTGGCGGCCAGCGGCAACCTCGACGTCTCCGGCACCAACCCGGCCATGTTCGAGCCGGTGCACGGCTCGGCGCCCGACATCGCCGGGCAGGGCGTCGCCGACCCGACCGCGACCGTGCTGTCGATCGGGCTGCTGCTCGAGCACCTCGGCCACGCCGACCTCGCGCGCCGGGTCGACGCCGCCGTCGCCTTCGACCTGTCCACCCGCGACCCGCGCGGCCCGGTCCGCACCACCGAGGTCGGCGACCGGCTGGCCGCCCTCGCCGGTCGCTGACGAAGGGCCCTCCTGCTCCCCACCGCTCGCAGGCTCGCGGCGGGTCCCTGCAGGAGGCCGCTCCGGCACCTCACCGACGGGCTAGACTCCGCGCCGATGCACCTGCTCGGCAGCACCCTCATCATCTGCTAGCGCGCGGTCACCGCCCCGACCGCGCGCAGACCTCCCGTTCCCGGGGGGTCTTTCTCGTGTGAGGGGCCTGATCGCCGTCGAACCCCCGGGAGCACCCGTGGCCACCGACCGCCCCGCCACCCCCGACCTCCACGTCTTCGACACCACGCTGCGCGACGGCGCCCAGCGCGAGGGGATCAGCTTCTCCGTCGCCGACAAGCTCGCCGTCGCCCGGCTGCTCGACGAGATCGGCGTCGGCTACATCGAGGGCGGCTGGCCGGGGGCGCTGCCCAAGGACACCGAGTTCTTCGCCCGCGCCCGCACCGAGCTCAAGCTGCGGCACGCGGTGCTCGTCGCCTTCGGCGCCACCCGCAAGGCCGGCGTCCGGGTGGAGGACGACCCCCAGGTGCGCGCCCTGCTCGACGCCGAGACGCCGGTGGTCTGCCTGGTGGCCAAGTCCGACGTGCGGCACGTGCGCGACGCGCTGCGGACGACGCTCGAGGAGAACCTGGCGATGGTCTCCGACACCGTCGCCTTCCTCGTCGCGCACGGCCGCCGGGTGTTCGTCGACTGCGAGCACTTCTTCGACGGGTACGCCGCCGACCCCGACCACGGCGTCGCGGTGCTGCAGGCGGCGTTCGACGCCGGCGCGGAGGTCGGCGTCCTGTGCGACACCAACGGCGGGATGCTGCCGATGGGGGTGGGCCGGGTGGTGGCCGAGGTCCGCTCCCGCGTCGACGGGCGGCTGGGGATCCACTGCCAGGACGACACCGGCTGCGCCGTGGCCAACTCGCTGGCCGCCGTCGAGGCCGGCGTGACGCACGTGCAGGGCACCGCCAACGGCTACGGGGAGCGGGCGGGCAACGCCGACACGTTCGCGCTGGTGGCCAACCTGGTGACCAAGATGGGCCTGCCGGTGGTCCCCCCGGAGTGCCTCGCCGAGCTGCAGCGGGTCAGCCACGCGATCGCCGAGCTGGCCAACATCGCCCCCGACGACCACCAGCCCTACGTCGGCGCCTCGGCGTTCGCGCACAAGGCCGGCCTGCACGCCAGCGCGATCAAGGTCAGCCCGGAGCTCTACAACCACCTCGACCCGGCCGTCGTCGGCAACGACATGCGCATCCTGGTCACCGAGATGGCCGGCCGGGCCTCCGTCGAGCTCAAGGGCCGCGAGCTCGGCGTCGACCTGGCCGGGCACGGCGACGCCGTCGGCCGCGTCGTCGACCGGGTCAAGGTCCTCGAGGCCGACGGCTGGTCGTTCGAGGCCGCCGACGCCTCCTTCGAGCTGCTGCTGCGCTCCCAGCTGCCCGGGGCCCCGGCGCCGCTGTTCACGCTGGAGAGCTACCGGACGACCGTCGAGCACTGGGGCAACGGCGTCGTCGTCAGCGAGGCGACGGTGAAGGTGCACCTGCCCGGCGCCGACGGCACCAGCGAGCGGGTGATCAGCACCGCCGAGGGCAACGGCCCGGTCAACGCGCTGGACAACGCGCTGCGTCAGGCGCTGGTGAGCCGCCACCCGGAGCTGGCCGACGTCTCGCTGGCCGACTACAAGGTCCGCATCCTCGGCTGGAAGGGCGGCACGAGCGCGACGACGCGGGTCCTGGTCGACACCACCGACGGCGTGGGGGAGTGGACCACCGTGGGCGTCCACGCCAACATCGTCGAGGCCTCCTGGCACGCCCTCGTCGACGCCCTCACCTACGCCGTCCACTGCCGCTGACGACGGCGGGCGCGCAGGTGCAGCTCGCTGGTGCGATCGAGCAGCTCCGCCCGGGTGGCCCAGCCGGCGGGCCCGGCATCCGCCGCGGCTCGCTGCTCGCGACGGTCGGCTGGCAGACGCTGCGTACGGCTACCGACGCCTGACGAGTGCGCCCGGGGCCTGCCGGCGCGACGTCCTCGCGACGTACCAGGCCCGCCGTCGGCTGCTGGGCGGGCACAGCGTGCGCTGGGGTGCAGCGGAGGGCGCTCCACCTGCACCCCGGCGCACGCTGTCGCCGCGCACTCGTCAGCCCCGGGGCTTGACCTCACCCATCGGGCCGAAGCCGCTGACCTCCGGCGCGTCCACGTAGATGATCTGCGGCTGCTCGGCGACCAGGTCCGACATCCAGTCGAACGCCGCCTTCGCGTGCGGCGTGGCCACGTGCGAGGCGCCGGCGTCGGAGTCCCGGAAGCCCTCGATGCAGACGAACGTGTTCGGGTCGAGCACGCTGCGCGACCACTCGAAGAAGAGGCTGCCCTCCTCGGCGTTCACCGCCGCGGCGTACTCGTCGGCCTTCGCCCGGAACTCGTCGATCCGGTCGGGGCGGACGGGGAACTTGATGACGATCAGGATCACGGCATCTCCTGTGGTCGGTCCGAGTGGGGCCCGGAGGGCTCCGCGCAGGAGCGGCCGAGGGGGCTCCGCCCGGCCGGGGACGGCTCCTGGCCGCGGTGTCGTCCGGAGGACGACAGTGTCACAGCGGGTCGAGCCGGCGGCGCAGCAGGCAGAAGGGGTTGCCCTCGGGGTCGGCGAGCACGTGCCAGCTCTCCTCCCCGCTCTGCCCCACGTCGGCGCGGGTGGCGCCGAGGTCGAGAAGCCGCTGCAGCTCGGCGTCCTGGTCGCGGTCGGTGGCGTTCACGTCGAGGTGCAGCCGCGGCTTCGCCGGCTCCCAGTGGTCGACGGGGGTGAAGACCAGCGTGGGCGCGGCACCGCCGAACCCCGCCTCCGGGCCGATCTCGACCGCGCCGTCCTCGTCGCGGCCGAGCACCCGGTAGCCGAGCACCTCCGCCCACCAGGCGGCCAGCGCCTCGGGGTCGCGGCTGTCGACGACGATCTCGCTGAGACGGCAGGCCACGACGGTCACCGTAGGCCGGACGGCGGCGCCCCGCGGGGTCAGTAGCCTCGACCGCGTGCGCATCGTCCGCTTCGCCTCGCCCTCGGGCCTGTCCTTCGGCGTCCTCGACGGCGACGGCCAGGTCGCCCAGGTCGAGGGCCACCCCTTCGCCACCCTGTCCTTCACCGGCCGGCGCTTCGCGCAGGCGGACGTGCGGCTGCTCTCGCCGATCCTGCCGAGCAAGGTGGTCTGCGTCGGCAAGAACTACGCCGAGCACGTCAAGGAGATGGACACCGGGGACGCCCCGGAGCGGCCGCTGCTGTTCCTCAAGCCCTCGACGTCGGTGATCGGCCCGGGCGACGCCATCCGCATCCCCGCCGGCAGCACCAACGTCCACCACGAGGTCGAGCTCGCCGTCGTCATCGGCGGCTCCGGCGCCCGCAACCTCACCCCCGAGCAGGTCCCGGCCGCCGTCTTCGGGTACACGATCGGCAACGACGTCACCGAGCGGGACATGCAGAAGGCCGACGGGCAGTGGACCCGCGCCAAGGGCTTCGACTCCTTCTGCCCGCTGGGGCCCTGGATCGAGACCGACCTGCGCGGCCTGGGCAAGGACCCCGCCGACCTGGAGATCACCTGCACCGTCGACGGCGAGCCGCGGCAGGCCGGCCGCACCAGCCAGCTGCTCTTCGACGTCCCCACCCTGGTCTCCCACATCTCCCAGGTCATGACGCTGCTGCCCGGCGACGTCGTCCTCACCGGCACCCCCGCCGGGGTCGGCCCGATCCGGCCCGGCCAGCGCGTCGAGTGCTCCGTCGAGGGCCTGGGCTCGCTGGTCAACGGCGTCAGCGGCGCCGACACCGTCTCCACCGCCGGCGGTGCCCGGTGACCGTCACCCGCTTCTGCCCCTCACCGACCGGCCTGGTGCACGTCGGCGCCATGCGCACGGCGCTGTTCAACTGGGCGCACGCCCGGCACACCGGCGGCACCTTCGTCTTCCGCATCGAGGACACCGACGCCGCCCGCGACTCCGAGGAGTCCTACCGGCACCTGCTCGACTGCATGCGCTGGCTGGGGCTGGACTGGGACGAGGGCCCCGAGGTCGGCGGCCCGCACGGCCCCTACCGGCAGTCCGAGCGGCACGAGGTGTACCGCGAGGTCGCCGCGAAGCTGGTGGCGGCCGGGCACGTCTACGAGTCCTTCTCCACCAACGAGGAGGTCGAGGCGCGGCGGCGGGCGGCCGGTCAGGATCCCAAGCTCGGCTACGACAACGCCGACCGCTCCCTCACCGACGCGCAGAAGGCGGCCTTCCGCGCCGAGGGCCGCGAGCCGGTGTTGCGGCTGCGGATGCCCGACACCGACCTGGTCTGGGCCGACCTCATCCGCGGGGAGGTGCGCTTCGCCGCCGGGTCGGTGCCCGACTTCGTGCTGCTGCGCGGCAACGGCGTGCCGCTCTACCCGTTCACCAACCCGGTCGACGACGCCCTGATGGGCGTCACCGACGTGCTGCGCGGCGAGGACCTGCTGCCCTCGACGCCCCGCCAGCTGGCCCTGTACCAGGCGCTCACCGACGTCGGCGTGGCCCAGGGCACCCCGCGCTTCGGGCACCTGCCGCTGGTGTTCGGCGAGGGCAACAAGAAGCTGTCCAAGCGCGACCCGCAGTCGAACTTCGACGTCTACCGCGAGCGGGGCTTCCTCCCCGAGGGCCTGGTCAACTACCTGGCGCTGCTCGGCTGGGCGATCGCCGACGACCGCGACGTGTTCTCCCCGGCCGAGATGGTCGAGGCCTTCGACGTGACCCGGGTCAGCGCCAACCCCGCCCGCTTCGACCTGAAGAAGGCCGAGGCGATCAACGCCACGCACGTGCGCGCGCTGCCGGTCGACGACTACGTCGCCCGGGTGGTGCCCTTCCTCGCCCGCGCCGGGCTGGTCGCCGACCCGCCCACGCCCGGGCAGGACCGGGTGCTGCGCGCGATCGCGCCGATGGCGCAGGAGCGCACGGTGGTGCTCTCCGACGCCGTCGGCCTGCTCGGGTTCCTGTTCACGGAGGACGTCGAGGTCGACCCCGCGGCCGCGGCCAAGAACCTCCGGCCCGAGGACGGCGAGGTGCTCGACGCCGCCGCGGCCGCGCTGCGCGACCTGGAGGAGTGGACGACGCCGCGCATCGAGCAGGCGCTCAAGGAGGCGCTGGTCGAGGGCCTGGGCCGCAAGCCGCGCCAGGCGTTCGGCCCGGTGCGGGTGGCGCTCAGCGGCCGCACGGTCTCCCCGCCGCTCTACGAGTCCATCGAGCTGCTCGGTCGCGACCGCACGGTCCGCCGCCTCGAGAACGCCCGCGAGACCCACACCCGCGGATGAGCACGCCGTCCGGCGGGCCGCCCGGGGGGCCGTGGCCCGGCGACCCGGCCGACGAGCCCTACGCCGGCCCGCCGCCCACCGGTCCCTACGGGGCGCCGGCGCGGGTGCCCGGGACGCTCGGCGCGGGAGTGCCGCCCTGGGCCGGCGCGGGTCCCGGTGCGCCCGCCGGCCCGGTGCCGTGGCCGCTGGGGCCGGTGCCCCTGCCGCCGGGCCACGCCTGGCCGGCACCGCCCCCGCCCGGCCCGCACGGGTCCGCGCCGCTCCCGCCCGGGGTCGTGCTGGCGCCGCCGCCGGGCACCCCGCCGCACGACGTGCCGGTGCCCTACCTGCTGGTCATGCGCGCGCGGGACTGGGCGTGGTGGCGGCCGCTGCTGGGCCTGCTGCTGTTCACCGTCGCCTACGCCGTCGCGGCGTTCGTCGTCGTGCTCGCCGTCCTGCTCACCGGCGTCGAGCCCGACCTGCAGCTGCTGGACCTGGTCGACCCGGGCGTGCTGCTGCTCACCAACCTCTCGCTGATCGTCGCGATCCCCATCGTCTGGCTGCTGTGGGTGGTCGCCCACGGGATGCGGCCGGGCTGGTCCTCGTCGGTGCTGGCGCGGCTGCGCTGGCGGCTGTTCGCGCCGCTGACCCTGCTGGCGCTGGCCACCCTCGGCGTCGGCATCGCCGTGTCGGTGGGGCTGGGCTTCGCCTTCGGCGAGACCGGCGCCACCGGACCGGTCGACGACCTCGCCTGGCTGCTGCTGGTCGTGGTGCTCACCACGCCGCTGCAGTCGGCCGCCGAGGAGTACGTGTTCCGCGGCTACCTCAGCCAGGCGATCGCCGGGTGGCTGGGCAACCCGCGCACCGGGGCGGTCACCGCCGCGGTCGTGACCGCCGCGCTGTTCTCGCTGGCGCACGCGCCCGGCGACGTCGTCACCTTCCTCGACCGGTTCGTCTTCGGCCTCGCCGCGTCGGCCGTGGTCTGGCTCACCGGCGGGCTGGAGGCCGCGATCGTCCTGCACGCGGTCAACAACGTCGTCGTCTTCGCCCTCGCCGGGACGCTGGGCGAGGGCGTGGCCACCGACGAGGTCGAGCCCGGGGTCGGGCTGGTGTCCCTGCTGCTCACGGTCCTGGCGATGGCGGCCTACGTGACGGCGGTCGGGCGCTCGCGCCGGCGGCTGCGGTACGAGGTGCTCACCGGCGCGCGGGACCTGCGCGTCCCGGCCCCCGACCCGCGGACCCGGGGGTGGTGACACGGGCGTCCGGGACGTCGGGTATCGTTCTCCCCGGCGCCGCGAGGTGCCGGCCAAGACCTTGGGGTATGGGGTAATTGGCAGCCCGACGGATTCTGGCTCCGTTAGTCTAGGTTCGAGTCCTGGTACCCCAGCGAGGAAGCACCACCTCCTCAGAGCACCACCGCACCACCGCACCACCGCACGGCCCCGTCGTCTAGCGGCCCAGGACGCCGCCCTCTCACGGCGGTAGCGAGGGTTCGAATCCCTTCGGGGCTACAGCGCAGCGAGAGCCCCCGGTCACCGACCGGGGGCTCTCGCCGTCCCGTGCCCCGAGTGGCCCATGATCGCCGGGGGGAATAGCGTTCGCGGGGCCCCTCCTCACCGGGCCGTGAACGGAGGTAGCGCAGGGTGATCCGGACCTCTCGCCGGCTGGCCGACGGCCGCGAGATCATCTACTTCGACGCCGACGGCAGCGTCCCCGCCGAAGGGGCCCACGCCGCCGAGGACACGCGCGACCTGCCGCCGGTGAGCACCCGCTCGCAGCTGCGGTGGGACGCGCTGCTGGGCGAGTGGGTGGTCGTCGCCGCGCACCGGCAGACCCGCACGTTCCTGCCGCCGGCCGACCAGTGCCCGCTGGACCCCTCCCGGCCGGGCCGGCCCACCGAGGTGCCCGACTCCGAGTACCAGGTCGTCGTCTTCGAGAACCGCTTCCCGTCGCTGTCCACGGGGGTCGACACCGACCTCCCGCCGATCGCGCCCGGGGCCCCGCTGGCCGAGCTGCGCCCCGGGCTGGGCCGCACCGAGGTCGTCCTGTTCACCAGCGACCACGACCAGCACTTCGCCGGCCTGGGCCGCGACCGGGCGCGCCTGGTCGTCGACGTGTGGGCCGACCGCACCGCCGAGCTGGGCGCGATCGACGGCGTCGAGCAGGTGTTCTGCTTCGAGAACTCCGGCGAGGAGATCGGGGTGACGCTGTCGCACCCCCACGGGCAGATCTACGCCTACCCGTTCGTGACGCCGCGGGTGGAGCGGCTGCTGACCTCGGTGCGCCGGCACCGGGAGGCCACCGGCGGCGACCTGTTCGCCGAGGTGGTCGAGGCCGAGCGCAGCGGCCCGCGGGTGGTGGCGGCCAACGACTCGTGGGTGGCCTTCGTGCCGGCCGCGGCCCGCTGGCCCTACGAGGTGCAGCTGTTCCCCACCCGCCGGGTGCCCGACCTGCCCGCCCTCGACGACGCCGAGCGCGACGACCTCGCCGCGATCTACCTCGACGTGCTGGGCCGCTTCGCGCACCGCTTCGACACCCCGATGCCCTACATCGCCGCCTGGAACCAGGCGCCGGTGCGCACCGGCCGCGAGGACTGGTGGCTGCACCTGCAGCTGTTCTCGCTGCGCCGCGCGCCGGGCAAGCTCAAGTACCTGGCCGGCTCGGAGTCGGGCATGGGGGCGTTCATCACCGACACCAACCCCGAGGACGTCGCCGAGCAGCTGCGGGCCGTGGTGGTCCCGTGAGCGTCGCCCCCGACAGCGGCGTCCCCGACGACGCGACGGCGGCGGCCCGCGCGGCCGAGGCCTTCACCGACCGCTTCGGCGCCGCGCCCGAGGGCGTCTGGGCCGCGCCCGGCCGGGTCAACGTCATCGGCGAGCACACCGACTACAACGGCGGGCACGTCCTGCCCGTCGCCCTGCCGCACACCACCCGGGCCGCCGTCGCCCGCCGCGACGACGGCCGGCTGGTCCTCGCCTCCCTGCAGCACCCGGGGTCCGACGCCGACGTCGCGGTCGCCGACCTCACCCCCGGCACGCCGGGCGGCTGGGCCGGCTACCCCGCCGGCGTCGTCGAGCAGGTGCGCGCGTCCGTGCCCGGCGGGCTGAGCCTGGTCGTCGACGGCGACGTGCCCTCCGGTGCCGGGCTGTCGTCGTCGGCGGCCCTGGAGTGCGCCGTCGCCCTGGCGGTGAGCGACCTGCTCGGGCTGGGGTTGAGCCCCGACGACCTCGTCGACGTCGCCCGGCGGGCCGAGAACGACTTCGTCGGCGCGCCCACCGGCATCCTCGACCAGTCGGCGTCGGTGCTGTGCACCGCCGGTCACGCGCTGCACCTCGACACCCGCGACCGCAGCTGGGACCAGGTGCCGCTCGACCTCGAGGCCGCCGGCCTGGCGCTGCTCGTCGTCGACTCCGGCACCACCCACGACCACGCCGAGAGCGGCTACGGCGAGCGCCGCCGGCAGTGCGAGGAGGCCGCCCGGCGGCTGGGCGTCGAGCTGCTGTGCGACGTGCACGACGTCGCCGACCTCGCCCCGCTCGACGACGGCAGCGAGGAGGGCGCGGTGCTGCTGCGCCGGGCCCGCCACGTCGTCACCGAGGACGCGCGGGTGGCCGAGGTGGTCGCGCTGCTGCGCGGCGGGGCCGACCCGCGCGCGATCGGGCCGGTCCTCACCGCCGGGCACGCCTCGCTGCGCGACGACTTCGAGGTCTCCGTGCCCGCGCTCGACGCCGTCGTCGAGGCGGCGCTGGACGCCGGCGCCCACGGTGCCCGGATGGTCGGCGGCGGCTTCGGCGGCAGCGCCGTCGCGCTGGTCGACGCCGGGGCCGTGGACGCCGTCAGCACGGCCGTCGCCGACCGTGCGAGTGCCCCCCGCTCCTTCGTCGTGGTCCCCTCGGCGGGAGCCCGACGCCTGACCTGACCGACCTCGACTGGAGGCCCCCGTGGAGGACCTGAGACTCGACGCGACGTTCGTCGACTACCTGCTGGTGGCCGCCTACTTCGGCGTGGTGCTGATGATCGGTGCCGCTGCACGCAGACGGGTGTCCGACAGCCTGGACTTCTTCCTGTCGGGCCGCTCGCTGCCCGCGTGGGTCACCGGGCTGGCGTTCATCTCGGCCAACCTCGGGGCCGTCGAGATCGTCGGCATGTCGGCCAACGGCGCGCAGTTCGGCCTGGCCACCATGCACTACTTCTGGATCGGCGCGGTCCCGGCCATGCTGTTCCTGGGCGTCGTGATGATGCCCTTCTACTACGGGTCGAAGGTCCGCAGCGTCCCGGAGTTCATGCGCCGCCGGTTCGGCACCGGGGCCCACCTGGTCAACGCGCTCAGCTTCGCCCTGGCGCAGATCCTCATCGCCGGCATCAACCTCTACCTGCTGGCCACGATCGTCGAGGCGCTGCTGGGCTGGCCACTGTGGCTGTCGCTGATCGTCGCGGCCGCGGTGGTGCTCAGCTACATCACACTCGGCGGGCTGTCGGCGGCCATCTACAACGAGGTCCTGCAGTTCTTCGTCATCGTGGCCGCGCTGCTGCCGCTGACGCTGATCGGCCTGCACCGCGTCGGCGGCGTCGGCGGGCTCGTCGACCGGGTCACCGACTCCGGCCGCGCCGAGGAGCTCACGTCGTGGCCGGCCACGGAGCTGTCCGGGATCGGCAGCCCCGTCCTGTCGGTGATCGGCATCGTCTTCGGCCTCGGCTTCGTGCTGTCCTTCGGCTACTGGACGACGAACTTCGTCGAGGTCCAGCGGGCGATGGCGACCAAGTCGATGTCCGCGGCCCGGAGCACGCCGATCATCGGTGCCTTCCCGAAGATGTTCGTGCCGTTCATCGTCGTGATCCCGGGCATCATCGCCACGGTCCTGGTCCCGGAGGTGGTCGAGGCCCGGGCGTCGTCGGCGACGGACTTCGACTACAACAACTCGATCCTGCTGCTCATCCGCGACACCCTGCCCAACGGGCTGCTCGGGGTGGCGCTCGCCGGCCTGCTGGCGGCGTTCATGGCGGGCATGGCGGCCAACATCTCCGCCTTCAACACCGTCTTCAGCTACGACCTGTGGCAGCAGTACGTGAAGAAGGACCGGCCCGACGGCTACTACCTCGCCGTCGGCCGGTGGGCGACCGTCGGCGCCACCGTCGCCGCCATCGGGACGGCGATCATCGCGTCCGGCTACACCAACCTGATGGACTACCTGCAGACGCTGTTCGGCTTCTTCAACGCCCCGCTGTTCGCCACGTTCATCCTCGGCATGTTCTGGAAGCGGATGACGCCGACGGCGGGCTGGATGGGCCTGGTGTCCGGGACGCTGGCCGCGGTCGCCGTCGCCTTCCTCAGCGAGGACGCGTTCGGGGCGGCGTCGCTGGGTGTCCTCCCGATCGGTGGACAGGGCGCGAGTTTCGTCGCCGCGAGTGCCGCCTTCCTCGTCGACATCGTCGTCAGCGTCGTGGTCAGCCAGGTCACCGCGCCCAAGCCGGTCGCCCAGCTCGCCGGGCTCGTCTACTCCGAGACACCCAAGGAGCAGCGCACCGACCCCGACGCGCACCGGCTGCCCTGGTACCAGTCGCCGACCAAGCTGGCCGGCATCGCGCTGGTCATGGTCATCATCCTCAACGTGATCTTCCGCTGACGTCAGGAGCACGGTCATGAGCAGCAGCACCTCCGGCTCCGCCGGGACGAAGCACGCGGCCGGCGCCTTCGACGTCCGCAACGTCATCGCCGCACTGATCGGCTTCTACGGGGTCGTGCTGGTCCTCGTGGGTCTGTTCGGCGACACCCCGTCCGACCGGGACCGGACCGGTGACGTCAACGCCAACCTGTGGGCGGGGCTGGCGATGCTCGTCTTCGCCGCGGCCTTCGCGCTGTGGGTACGGCTGCGCCCGATCGTCGTCGAGGCGCCGCCGGACCGGCAGGACCCCGAGGACGACGGCAGCGGCACGCCGCAGGCCCGGGGGCACTGAGCCCGGCGGGCCCGGCGGCGGCGTGTGCGCAGGCGCCGCGTTCCACGCGCTGGAACGCGGCGCCCGCGCCCACCCTCAGCTCGCGGCGCGGGCGATGGCCGCGGCGGTCTCCAGCACCGCGCCGACCACCTCCGGGCTGGGCCGGCGGCCCAGCCGCTCGACCGGGCCGGAGATCGACACCGCGCCGAGCACGGCGCCGGCAGGGTCGCGCACCGGTGCCGACAGCGAGGCCACGCCGGCCTCGCGCTCGGCGACGCTGTGCGCCCACCCGCGCCGGCGTACGTCGAGCAGCGTGCGGGCGGTGAAGCTGGCGCCCGGCAGCAGCGGGGTGACCTCCTCGGCGGGCGCGAACGCCAGCAGCGCGTGCGCCGCCGAGCCCGCCGTCATGGGCAGCCGCGCCCCGACCGGGACGGTGTCGCGCAGGCCGTGCGCCCGCTCGGCCACCGCCACGCACACCCGCGAGCCGCCCTCGCGCACGTAGAACTGCGCGCTCTCGCCGCTCACGTCGCGCAGCGCCACCAGGTGCCGGCCGGCCACCTGGGCGAGGTCGACGCTGCCGTGGCTGAGCTCGACCAGCGCCGGCCCGGGCGCCCAGGCGCCGGCCGCGGTGCGCCGCAGCAGCCGGTGGCCCTCCAGCGCGACGGCGAGGCGGTGGGCGGTCGCGCGCGGCAGCCCGGTGCGCCCGACCAGGTCGGCGAGCGACGCGGGCTCGTGCGCGACGGCACGGAGGATCGTCACGGCTTTGTCCAGCACGGCCACCGGGTTAGGCTGTCCCACACCGCGATACTCCCATCTCACGTCGTGGGATGGCCACCGTGGGACCACCCACCTGGAGGGACCCGTGCCGAAGACCCTGGCCGAGAAGGTCTACGACGCGCACGTCGTGCGCAGCGCCGAGGGCGAGCCCGACCTGCTCTACATCGACCTGCACCTCGTGCACGAGGTGACCAGCCCCCAGGCCTTCGACGGCCTGCGGGCGGCCGGCCGCCCGGTCCGCCGTCCCGACCTCACCATGGCGACCGAGGACCACAACGTCCCCACCCTCGACGTGCTGGCGCCGATCGCCGACCCGGTGAGCCGCGCGCAGGTCGAGGCGCTGCGGGCCAACGCCGCCGAGTTCGGCATCCGGCTGGCCCCGATGGGCGACCGCGACCAGGGCATCGTGCACGTCATCGGCCCCCAGCTCGGCCTCACCCAGCCCGGCATGACGATCGTCTGCGGCGACAGCCACACCTCCACCCACGGCGCGTTCGGTGCGCTGGCCTTCGGCATCGGCACCAGCGAGGTCGAGCACGTGCTGGCCACGCAGACGCTGCCGCAGAAGCGGCCCCGGCAGATGGCGGTCACCGTCGAGGGCGAGCTGCCCGAGGGCGTCTCGGCGAAGGACGTCATCCTCGCCGTCATCGCCCAGATCGGCACCAACGGCGCCGCCGGTCACGTCATCGAGTACCGCGGCAGCGCCATCCGGGCGCTGTCGATGGAGGCCCGGATGACGATCTGCAACATGTCGATCGAGGCCGGCGCCCGCGCCGGGATGATCGCCCCCGACGAGACCACGTTCGCCTACCTGCAGGGGCGCCCGCACGCCCCGCAGGGCGCCGACTGGGACGCCGCCGTCGAGCACTGGCGCTCGCTGCACACCGACGACGGCGCGGTCTTCGACACCGAGGTCGTCCTCCACGCCGCCGACCTCGCGCCGTTCGTCACCTGGGGCACCAACCCCGGCCAGGGCCTGCCGATCACCGGCCGGGTACCCGACCCGGCCGAGTTCGCCGACGACCACGAGCGGCGCGCCGCCGAGCAGGCGCTGGCCTACATGGGCCTGACCCCGGGCACCCCGCTGCGCGAGATCGAGGTGGACACCGTCTTCCTCGGCTCGTGCACCAACGGCCGCATCGAGGACCTGCGCACCGCCGCGGAGCTGCTGCGCGGCCGGCGCATCGACCCGAACACCCGCATGCTCGTCGTCCCCGGGTCCGTCGGCGTCAAGCTGCAGGCCGAGGCGGAGGGCCTGGACCGGGTGTTCACCGAGGCCGGCGCCGAGTGGCGGGGGGCCGGGTGCTCGATGTGCCTGGGCATGAACCCCGACCAGCTGGCGCCGGGGGAGCGGTCGGCCTCGACCAGCAACCGCAACTTCCAGGGCCGGCAGGGCAAGGGCGGGCGCACCCACCTGGTGTCCCCGTCGGTCGCGGCCGCCACCGCGCTCACCGGCCGGCTCACCGCCCCGGCCGACCTGACCGACGCCCCCGCGACCGCTGGAGTCTGAGATGCAGCCCTTCACCACCCACACCGGCACCGCGGCCCCGCTGCGGCGCAGCGCCGTCGACACCGACCAGATCATCCCGGCCGAGTACCTCAAGCGGATCACCCGCACCGGGTTCGAGGACGGCCTGTTCGTCGCCTGGCGCACCAACGAGCCGGACTTCGTGCTGAACCGGCCCGAGCACGCCGGGGCCTCGATCCTGGTGGCCGGCCCCGACTTCGGCACCGGCTCGTCGCGGGAGCACGCCTGCTGGGCGCTGCTCGACGGTGGCTTCCGCGTCGTCATCAGCTCGCGGTTCGCCGACATCTTCCGCAACAACTCGACCAAGTCGGGGCTGCTCACCGTCGTGCTGCCGCAGGCCGACGTCGAGGCGCTGTGGGCGGCGGTCGAGGCCGAGCCCGCGACGCCGGTGACGGTCGACCTGCAGGCGCGGACGGTGACCCACGGCGACACGACGGTGCCGTTCGAGATCGACGACTACACCCGCTGGCGGCTGCTGGAGGGCCTCGACGACGTCGGGCTCACCGAGCGGCACCTCGCCGACATCGAGGCCCACGAGGCCCGCCGCCCGCCCTGGCTGCCGACGGCGCTGCCTGCCTAGGGGGCGTCGGGGTCGGGGCCGAGGTCGCGGTAGTAGTCGGCCGACAGCTGCCCCGGGCGGCCGCCGAGGACCCACACGCTGCCCTTGGCCGCCGGCGGGGCCACCCGGGTGCCGCCGAAGCGCACGCCGAGCCCGGCGAGCGCGGCCGGGATCGCCCCGCCCTGGCTGCACACCACCCGCACGCCCGGGGTGGGCGGGGGTTCCAGCAGCCGCTCGAGCGCGGCTAGCCCGGCCTGCGGGTCGGCGGAGTACTCCTCCTCGCCGAGCTCGGGCAGCGGGCGGACCTCCAGCCCCAGCCGCTGCGCCAGGGGCTCGAGCGTCTGCCGGCAGCGCACCCGCTCGGCGCTGAACAGCTCCAGCGGGCCGAACACCGGCAGCACCGCGGCCAGCTGCTGGGCCTGCCGCCGTCCCTGCGCGTCGAGGGGGCGCTCCTCGTCGGGGCCGTCCCACTCGCGCCGGCTGCCGGCCTTGGCGTGCCGCACGAGCAGCAGCGACGGCGCCCGCGGGACGTCGTCGCGGTCGAGGTCGGTGAGCACCGCGCGGTCGTGCGGGTGGGTGACCAGCGCCGCGGCGTCGGCCACCGACAGCCAGCGCAGCTCGTCGACCTCGTCGTTGGGCTCGAACGCCCCCGCGTCCACCGCCTGCATGAGCCAGTAGTCGACGTGCTTGGGGCCGACGGCGACCTCGTAGTGGGTGCGCACGCTGCGCCGGCCGGCCACCACCTGCAGGCCGGTCTCCTCGCACACCTCGCGGACCGCCGCGGCCAGCGCGTTCTCCCCGGCGTCGAGCTTCCCCTTGGGCAGCGACCAGTCGTCGTAGCGCGGGCGGTGGACGACGACGGTCTCGACGCCGCCGCCGTCGGCCGGGCGCCACACCACCCCGCCGGCCGCCGCGACGACGGCGCGCGTCCGCTCAGCCGGCATGCTCGGTCACCGCGCGCACGAGACGGGCCTGGTAGTCGAACTCGCCGGTGCGGACCCACGCGCCGTCGGGGCCGAGCTCCCAGCACCGCACGCCCGGGGCCATCGAGGCGTCGAACACCCGCTGCAGCTCGCGCTGCGCGGTGTCGTCGCAGACCCGCAGCAGCACCTCCACCCGCCGGTCGAGGTTGCGGTGCATGAGGTCGGCGCTGCCGATCCACCACTCCGGCTCGCCGCCGTTGGTGAACGCCATGACCCGCGAGTGCTCGAGGAAGCGGCCCACGACCGAGCGCACCCGCACGTTCTCCGACAGCCCGGACACCCCGGGGCGCAGCGCGCAGATGCCGCGGATGAACAGCTCCACCGCCACCCCGGCCCGCGAGGCCTCGTAGAGCGCGTCGATGACCTGCTCGTCGACCAGCGAGTTCACCTTGATGCGGATGCCGGCGGGGCGGCCCTGCGCCGCGTGCCGCGCCTCGCGGCGGATCTTCTCGACCAGCCCGGTGCGGATGCCGTGCGGCGCCACCATCAGCTGCCGGTAGCTCGTCTGCCGCGAGTAGCCGGTCAGCACGTTGAAGAGGTCGGTGAGGTCGGCGCCCACCCGCGGGTCGGCGGTGAGGATGCCGAGGTCCTCGTACAGCCGCGCCGTCTTGGGGTTGTAGTTGCCCGTGCCGATGTGCACGTAGCGGCGGATGACGCCGCTCTCGCGGCGCACCACCAGCGCCGTCTTGCAGTGGGTCTTCAGCCCCACCAGCCCGTAGACGACGTGGCAGCCGGCCCGCTCCAGCGACCGGGCCCAGGTGATGTTGGCCTCCTCGTCGAAGCGCGCCTTGATCTCCACCAGGACGACGACCTGCTTGCCGGCCTCGGCCGCCTCGATCAGCGCGGTGACGATGGGCGAGTCCCCCGAGGTGCGGTACAGCGTCTGCTTGATCGCCAGCACGTGCGGGTCGGCGGCGGCCTGCTCGATGAACCGCTGCACGCTCGTGGCGAACGAGTGGTACGGGTGGTGGACGAGCACGTCGCCCTCGCGCAGCGTGGCGAACACGCTCTTGGGCGTCTCGCCCTCCGACAGCCGCGGGTGCGTGGCCGGGACGAACGGCTCGTCCTTGAGCTCGGGGCGGTCCAGGCCGTAGAGCGCCCACAGCGCCGAGAGGTCCAGCAGCCCCGGGACGGTGACGACGTCCTGCGGGTCGACCTCGAGCTCGGAGACCAGGACGGCGAGGATCTGCGGGTCCATCGTCTCGGTCACCTCCAGCCGCACCGCCGGGCCGAAGCGGCGGCGGGCCAGCTCCCGCTCGAGGGCCTGCAGCAGGTCCTCGTCGCGGTCCTCCTCGACCTCGACGTCGGCGTTGCGGGTCACCCGGAACAGGTGGTGGTCGACCACGTCGAGACCGGGGAACAGCGCCGGCAGGTGCGCGGCGATGAGCTCCTCCAGCGGCAGGAAGGTGGCGGAGTCCCGCGAGCCCACCGTCACGAACCGCGGCACGTTGTTGGGCACCTTGAGCCGGGCGAAGCGGGGGGCGCCGGTCTCGGGGTCGCGCACCTGGACGGCGAGGTTGAGCGAGAGCCCGCTGATGTAGGGGAAGGGGTGCGCGGGGTCGACCGCCAGCGGCGTGAGCACCGGGAAGACCTGGTCGCGGAAGTACTCGCGCAGCCGCCGGGTCTCGGTCTCGGCGAGGTCGCCCCAGTGCACGATCCGGATGCCCTCGGCCTCCAGCCGTGGCGCGACGTCCTGCTGGAACACCAGCGCGTGCCGGTGCACCAGCTCCTGGGTGCGGGCGGTGACCCGCGCCAGCTGCTCGCGGATGGTCAGCCCGTCGGGGGAGCGCACCGTCAGGCCCGTGCTCTGCCGGCGCTTCAGCCCGGCGATGCGGACCATGTAGAACTCGTCGAGGTTGCCGGCGAAGATCGCCAGGAACTTGACCCGCTCGAGCAGCGGCAGGGAGGCGTCCTCGGCGAGCTCGAGCACGCGGCTGTTGAAGTCCAGCCACGACAGCTCGCGGTTGAGGAAGCGGTCGGCCGGCAGCGCCGCGCCCTCCTGCGGTGCGGCGGTGCTCTCGGGCCCGGCGAGCGGGGAGGTCGTCTCGGCTACCACGCCGTCATCGTGCCCCACCCGGGTGAACGGCGACGGGCGGCGGCCGGTGTCAGGCCGCCGGCCGGGGGAGCCGGGGGAGCAGGGCCGCCGTCGCCGGGCCCAGGCCGAGCCCGGCGGCCTCGCGCAGGTCGGCCGGGGTGTCGACGTCGCGGCGCAGGCCCGGCCAGTCCCCGGTCAGCGCGAGCGCCCCGGAGGCGGCGTGCGCGGCGGCCGAGCCGCGGCCGAACCGCGGGTCCAGGGCAACGCCGACCGCGGTCAGCAGCGTGGTGCCGGTGGCGGCGGCGTCGGCGACGAACCCGCGCGGGACGGCGGCGGCCGCCCCCAGCGCGGCGGCCAGCTCGCCCGGCCGCAGCGCCGGCAGGTCCGACGACAGCGCCGCGACGGCGGCCGACCCGCTGGCCCGCGCGCCGTGCGCCAGCGCCGGGTTGAGCCCCCGGTCGGGCTCGTCGGGCACGGTGCGCGCCCCCAGCGCCCGCACGACCGCCGCGGCGCGCTCGTCGTCGGTGACCACGAGGACGTCGGCCACCGCGGGGCAGGCGCGCCCCGCGGCGACGGTGTCGGCGAGCAGGGCCAGCACCAGCTCGGCGTGCAGCCCGTGCCCGTCCCCGTGCCCGCTCCCGTGCCCGCCGCCGGTCAGCGGCGCCAGGCGGGTCTTGGCCGCGCCGAGCCGCTTCGCCGGGACGACCAGGGACCACCGCACGGTCCCATGTGAGCACACCGGCGACGGCGCGCGTGCGGTGCGGGACCCCCGGTGCGCACGCCGGCGCCGGGGAGGGTCGATCATGTGCCGGTCGCCACCAGAGCGGAGGGATGCCGGTGACCGAGGACCCGACCCCGGGGACCCCCGCGGTCCCGGGGCAGGCAGGGCCGCGGGTGCTGCACGAGCGCGGACGGCTGCCCTGGTCGCTGCGGCTGGCCGTGGTCGTGGTCTACCCGGTGGCCTCGCTGCTGTTCCGGCTGCGCTACCGGCACGGCGAGCGGATCCCGCGCACCGGCCCGGTGCTGCTGGTGGTCAACCACGTCTCGGTGCTCGACCCCCTCGCCTGCGCCCGCCTGGTCTACGACAACGGCCGGATCCCGCACTTCCTGGCCAAGGCGGCGGTCTTCAAGGGTGTCGCCGGCGCGATCCTGCGCCACGCCGGGCAGATCCCGGTCGCCCGCGGCTCGTCCGAGGCCCGTGGCGCGCTGGCGGCGGCCGCCGCCGACCTCGAGGCCGGCAACGTCGTCGTCATCTACCCCGAGGGGTCGGTCACGCGCGACGCGCGGTGGTGGCCGATGCAGGCCCGCACCGGCGTCGCGCGGCTGGCGCTGACCACCGACGCGGTGGTGCTGCCGGTGGCGCAGTGGGGCCCGCAGCGGGTGCACGACTACCACACCAAGAAGCTGCACCTGCGGCTGCGCACGCCCACGGACTACCTGGTCGGCGAGCCAGTGGACCTCTCGGCGCTGCGCGCGGAGGTCCGCGCCGGGCGCCCGCTCACGCCCGACCTGCTGCGCGAGGTCACCGACACCATCATGGGCCGGGTGCGTGACCAGCTGGCCGTCGTCCGCGGCGAACCGGCGCCGCCCGGCTTCGCCGCCCGCCCGGGCCGGCAGCTGCCCGGCGACGTCCCGGGGAGCGCCGCGTGAGCGGGACGCGCGCCGCCGTCCTCGGGGCCGGCTCCTGGGGGACGACGTTCGCCAAGGTGCTCGCCGACGCCGGCTGCTCGGTCACCCTGCACGCCCGCCGCCCGGAGCTGGCCGCGGCGATCACCGAGGGCCGGGAGAACCCGGACTACCTGCCCGGCGTCCGGCTGCCCGAGGCGCTGACCGCGACCACCGACGCCGGGCGGGCCCTCGACGGCGCCGACGTCGTCGTCCTCGCCGTCCCCTCGCAGTCGCTGCGGGCCAACCTGCAGCAGTGGACGCCGCTGCTGCCGCCGGACGCCACGCTGCTGTCGCTGATGAAGGGCATCGAGCTCGGCAGCACCAAGCGGATGAGCGAGGTCATCTGCGAGGTCACCGGCGCGGGCCCGGACCGGGTGGCGGCGCTGTCGGGCCCCAACCTCGCCCGGGAGATCGCCGAGGAGCAGCCGGCGGCCACCGTGATCGCCTGCCCCGACGGCGACCGCGCGGCCACCGTCCAGGCGGCCTGCCACACGCCCTACTTCCGGCCCTACACCAACCTCGACCTGGTCGGCTGCGAGCTCGGCGGGGCGGTGAAGAACGTCATCGCGCTGGCCTGCGGCATCGCCGAGGGGATGGGGTTCGGCGACAACACCCGCGCCTCGCTCATCACCCGCGGCCTGGCCGAGACCGCCCGGCTGGGCATCGCGCTCGGTGCGGAGCCGGCCACCTTCGCCGGGCTCGCGGGCCTCGGCGACCTGGTGGCCACCTGCAGCTCGCCGCTGTCGCGCAACCGCACGTTCGGGGAGAAGCTCGGCCGCGGCCTGTCGCTGGAGGAGGTGCAGGCCACCACCCGCCAGACCGCCGAGGGCGTCAAGAGCTGCCGGCCGGTGCTCGACCTGGCCCGCGCGCACGGCGTCGACGTCCCGCTCACCGAGGCCGTCGTGAAGATCTGCCACGACGGCGTCCCCGCCGGCGCGGTGCTGAAGGAGATCATGAGCCGGGAAGCCAAGCCGGAGTGAGCAGGCTGCCCGACGGGTGGGGGGACGGCACCCGGTCGGTCCGCGCGGGTGAGGCGCCCCCGGTGCCCGGCACGCCGCTGCGGCCCTCGCCGGTGTTCGCCGCGCCCTTCCACCTCGGGGACCGCCCGCCGCGGGCCGACGGCGCCGACGCCTACGCCCGCACCGAGCACCCCACGTCCCGCGCGTTCGAGACCGCGGTCGGCGAGCTCGACGGCGGCCGCTGCCTGTCCTTCGCCACCGGGATGGCCGCGATCACCGCCACGGTGATGGCGCTGGTGTCGGCCGGCGACCGGCTGGTGCTGCCCGCCGACGGCTACTACACGACCCGGCTGCTGGCCCGCGACGAGCTGGAGCGGCTGGGGATCCGGGTCGAGTACGTGCCGACCACCGGGATCGCCGACGCCGCCGCCCGCGGGGACCTCGACGGCGCCCGCATGGTGGTCCTCGAGACGCCGAGCAACCCGCAGCTCGACGTGTGCGACGTCGCCGCCGTCGCCCGGGCCACCCGCGCCTCCGGGGCGCTGCTGGCCGTCGACAACACCACCGCCACCCCGCTCGGGCAGCGGCCGCTGGCACTCGGCGCCGACCTGACCGTCGGCGCCGACACCAAGGCGCTCACCGGGCACAGCGACCTGCTCCTCGGCCACGTCAGCACCGCCTCCGACGAGCTGTACGACCGGCTCAAGGGCTGGCGCGACCACACCGGCGCCACGCCGGGCGCGTTCGACGCGTGGCTCGGGCACCGGTCGATGAGCACGCTGGACCTGCGGCTGGCCCGCCAGGCGGAGACCGCCGCCGCCGTCGCGGAGGTCCTGGCCGCGCACCCCGCGGTGACCGGGGTGCGGTGGCCGTGGCGCCCGGAGGACCCCTCGTACGCGCTGGCCACCCGGCAGATGCTGCGCCCGGTCGGCGTCGTCTCCGCCGGGCTCGCCGACGAGGCCGCCGTCTCCCGCTTCCTCGCCGCGGCCCGGCTGTGGACGGCGGCGACGAGCTTCGGCGGCGTGCACTCGACCGTCGACCGCCGCGCGCAGTGGGGCGGTGACGCGGTGCCCGGCGGGTTCCTGCGCTTCTCCTGCGGCATCGAGGACACCGCCGACGTCGTCGCCGACCTCACCGCCGCGCTCGACGCCGTCTGATCGGATGAGCCGCACCACCCTCGACCGCGTCCTCGCCGCCGGCCCCGTGCTGCACCGCGGCCGCGACGGCGACTACCGGGCGCTGGCGTGGACCGCGGGGGAGCCGCACCGGGTGCGCCGCGAGCTGGTCGGGCGGGCGTGGGAGCCGCCGCGGCGCGGGGTGCGGGCGCTGGCCTGCCTGGCGCACGTCACCGACCTGCAGCTGGCCGACGTCTGCTCCCCGGCGCGGTTCGAGTTCTTCCACCGCTTCGAGGCCGACCCCCGGATGCGCGCGCTGGTGCCCATGCACCGGCCGCAGGAGGCGCTGACCGCGCACGCCGTCGACGCCCTCGTGCGCACGCTCAACGGCCTGGCCGGCGCGCCGCGCACCGGCGAGCCGCTGCAGGTGGTGGTGACCACCGGCGACGCCATCGACAACGCCCAGTGGAACGAGCTGGAGCTGTTCCTCGCGGTGCTGCGCGGGGGAGCGGTCTCACCCGGTGCGGGCCTGACCGCCTACGACGGCGTCCAGGCCTCCGGCTGGCCGCACGACCTGTTCTGGCGGCCCGACGACGACGGCGGCCTGTACCGCGAGCGGTTCGGCTTCCCGGCGCGGCCGGGGCTGCTGGAGGCGGCGTTCGCGGCGTTCCCCGCCGAGGGGCTGCAGGTGCCGTGGCTGGGCTGCCACGGCAACCACGAGGCGCTCATCCAGGGCGTGGGCGTGCCCACGCCCGCGCTGGCCGAGGTGCTCGGCGCCGGCCGCAAGCCGGTCGACGTCGACCCCGGGCTGGCCCTCGACGACGCGCTGGCGCTGTTCACGCACTCCTCGGAGGTCTTCACCACCGCCGTCTCGCGGCCGGTGACGCCGGTGGCCGACCGCCGGTTCATCGACCGCCGGTCCTTCGTCGCCGCGCACCTCGCCGACCCCGGGCAGCCGGCCGGGCACGGCTTCACCGAGGACAACCTGCGCGAGGGCACCGCCCACTACGCCTGGGACGGCGTGCCCGGCGTCCGCGTCGTCTGCCTGGACACCACCCGGGTCACCGGCGGCGCGGCCGGCTCGGTCGACGCGGCGCAGGCGCGGTGGCTGGAGGAGCGGCTGCGCGAGGTGTCCTCGTCGGCCCCCGGCCCCGACGGCACCCGGGTGGCCACCGGCAACGCCGACCGGCTGGTGGTGCTGCTGTCGCACCACGGGTCGAGCACGCTGACCCGCTCCGACGCCCTCGGCGGGCGTCCCGCGGCCGGCGACGACGCGCTGGGCGCCCCCGAGCTGCTGCGGCTGCTGCACCGCTGGCCGAACGTGGTGCTGTGGCTCAACGGGCACACCCACGTCAGCGAGGTGCGGGCCTGGGCCCACCCCTCCGAGCCCGGCCGCGGGCTGTGGGAGGTGGCCACCTGCGCCGTCGTCGACTGGCCAGGGCAGGCCCGGCTGGTCGAGGTCCTCGACAACGGCGACGGCACGCTGTCGCTGGTCTGCACGATGGTCGACCACGGCAGCCCCGCGCGGCCGCCGGGCGCCGCCGACCCCGCCGCGGGGGAGCCGGCGGCGCTGGCCGCGCTGCACCGGGAGCTGTCGGCCAACGTGCCGTGGGCGGGGCTGGGCTCGCCGCTGGCCGGCACGCCCGCCGACCGCAACGTCGAGCTGGTGGTGCGCGCCCCGTTCTGAGCACCGTGACCCCAGCGTGTGCGCCGGCGCCGCGTCCCGGCCCGCGGAACCCGACGGAGGCGCACGCGCTCGGGCCGGAGACGTCGGCACGGGCGGCGATGTGCACCGGTGGCGCGTCCTGGCCGGGGGATGCGCCACGGACGCACAGCACCGTCCCACCGGTGACGGTGTGCGCCGAGGCCGCGTTGCGTCCCCCAGGACCCGGCGCCGGCGCACACGCCCGGCCCCGGGCGTCAGGCCGAGCGGGCCGCCCTGCGCCGGCGGTGGGCGGCGCGGGCGGTGAGCCAGCCGCTGAAGGCCAGGTAGTAGACGACGTAGGCGAACGACAGCGCGACGACGACCGGGTGCGGGTCGGGGTACTGCAGCAGCAGCACCGCGTAGGTCACCAGCCAGACGACGGTCAGGCCCATGCTCACCGGCCACAGCGCCTCGGTGCGCGACGGGTAGAGGTAGCGCACCGGGACGAACACCAGGACCGAGAAGACGACCAGCGCGGCGGCGACCACCGGCTGGGGCAGGTCCAGGACGACGACGTAGAAGGCGACGACGTTCCAGTAGCTCGGGAAGCCCAGGAAGGTGTGGTCGTCGGTCTTCGCGTCGACCCGGCAGAACTGGTAGCTCGAGGCCAGCAGCGGCAGCGCGGCGAGCACCCAGCCGCGCCAGTCGTGCGTCAGCGCGCCGGTGGTCCACAGCAGGACGACGGGCGCGAAGACGTAGGTCAGGTAGTCGACGATGTTGTCCAGCAGCGCGCCGTCGAACCAGGGGATCGTCTCCTTGACCCGTGCGCGGCGGGCCAGCATCCCGTCGGTGCCGTCGATCCACAGCGCCGCCAGCCCCAGCCACAGCGCGGTGACGGCCTCGCCCTCCAGCGCGGCGAGCACCACCAGCAGCGCCAGCACCGAGCCGAGCGCGGTGTAGGCGTGCACCGCCGCACCGGCCAGCCGCAGGGACAGCGGGTGGCGCGCGGCAGCGCGCACGTCCCCGTGGCCGTCCCCCTGGTGCGCCGTCGTCGCCGGGGGCCGGGGGTCCACCGGAGGGGCCGCGTTCTCCCGCATCGGGAGTGAGGTTCCCACACGGGGCGGGCCGGAACCCCGCGGGAGACGCGGGTCGGGCGGGGGCGTCGACTAGGGTCGGCCGCGATGAGCGGGACAGGCAGGGTGCGCGTCGCGGTCGTGTTCGGAGGGCGCAGCGCCGAGCACGCCATCTCCTGCATCTCGGCGGGGAGCGTGATCGCCGCGCTGGACCCGGAGCGCTACGAGGTGGTGCCGGTCGGCATCGCCCGCGACGGCCGCTGGGTGCTCCCCGGGGCCGGCCAGCGGCTGGCGATCACCGACGGGCAGCTGCCCGAGGTCACCGGCGGGACGGCGGTGTCGCTGGTCGGCGACCCGGCCGGGCGCGGGCTGGCGGTGCTCGAGCCCGCGGCCGGGATCGGCGCGGCGCTCACCGAGGTCGACGTCGTCTTCCCCGTGCTGCACGGCGCCTACGGCGAGGACGGCACCATCCAGGGGCTGCTGGAGATGAGCGGGCTGCCCTACGTCGGGTCGGGCGTGTTCGCCAGCGCCGCCTCGATGGACAAGGAGTTCACCAAGAAGCTGCTGGCCTCGGCCGGGGTGCCCCAGGGCGACCACGTGGTGCTGCGCGACGCCGGCGGGGCGGTGTGCCCCGACCCCGACGTGCTCTCCGCCGCCGACCGGGAGCGGCTCGGGCTGCCGGTGTTCGTCAAGCCCGCGCGCGCCGGGTCGAGCATCGGCATCACCAAGGTGACCGACTGGGCGCAGTTCCCCGAGGCGGTGGCCACCGCGGCCGTCGTCGACCCGAAGGTCGTCGTCGAGGCCGCCGTCCCCGGCCGGGAGGTCGAGTGCGGCGTGCTGGCCGGCCCCGACGGGGGGCCGCCGCAGGCCAGCGTGCCCGCGGAGATCCGGCTCAAGCCGGGCACCGACTGGTACGACTTCGACGCCAAGTACCTCGAGGACGCCGTCGAGTTCGACGTCCCGGCCGACCTCACCCCCGAGCAGACCCGGGCGGTGCAGCAGGCCTCCTGCCGGGCCTACCGCGCGCTGGACTGCGAGGGGCTGGCGCGGGTCGACTTCTTCCTCGGCACCGGCCCCGACGGCGAGGACCGCCTGGTGGTCAACGAGGTCAACACCATGCCCGGCTTCACCTCGATCTCGATGTACCCGCGGATGTGGGCGGCCAGCGGGGTGTCCTACCCCGAGCTGGTGGACCGGCTGGTCGCCTCCGCGCTCGCGCGGGCGGGCCGGCCGGCCGGTCGGTGACCTCCTTCGCGCCCGCGGCCGCGCTGCTGGCCGGGGCGCTCGCGCTGGCCGGCTGCACCGCTCCCGAGGCCGGCAGCGCCACCCCGGCGCCGGCGTCGCCGACGCCGGACAGCGTCGAGGCGCTCGGCGAGCTGGTGCTCACCGAGGTGCCCTCCGGCCTGCCCCGGATCCCCGACGGCGACCTGCAGCCGCCGGCCGGCGCCAAGACCGTCGACGACGTCGCCTCCTACGCCGAGGACCCGGCGCGGGAGCGGGCGGTGCTGCGCGACTACGGCTACCGGCACGGCTGGGAGCGGTTCTGGGGCTCCACCACCGGTCCGCTGACCAGCGTCTTCCTCGACCAGTTCGACGACGCCGCCGGCGCGGGCTCCTACGCCCGCGACCTCGCCGGCAACGACGCCGAGGTCTACGACGGCGTGCTGCGCCACGACCCCGACGGCCTGCCGGACGGCTGCAGCACGCTGACCGTGCCCGAGGCCGACCCCGCGACCGGCCTGACCGGGCCGACCGCGTTCGCCTGGTGCGGGCACGGCGCGTTCAGCGTCGCGGTGACCGTCGTGGCCGGCACCGAGGAGGCGGCCACCGGCCAGGCGCGCGACGTGGTGCTGGCGCAGCTCGAGGCGCTGCCCCCGGCCTGAGCGCCGGAGCGCGGCTCAGCGCGGGGGCAGCGTGTCGGCGAGGACGTCGCTGAGCACGGTCACCGGGGCGCTGTCGACGTCCGGCGGCAGCGTGACCCGGACGAACACCGCGCGGTCGACGGCGGTCCACACGGTGGCCTCGTCGGACTGCTCCACGAACCAGGTGACCTCGTTGATCTGCAGCAGGCCGGCCCCGGCGTCGAGCCCCTCCGGCTGCGGCACCCCGCACACCAGCACGACGGCGGGGTCGCCCCAGGCGGCGGCGTAGGGCGTGTCGGAGTCGACCAGCCGGGCGGGCTCGCCGAGCAGGTCCAGCGGCAGCGCGCCCATCAGCGCCGGGCAGGCCGCGTCCGCCTCGGGCGTCGGCGGCGGGACCTCGACCGGCAGCACCGGCAGGTCCTCCGCGCGCTGCTGCCCGGCACCACCGCTGACGTCGGCGACCGCGCCGCCGTCGTCGGTACCGCCGTCGTCGCCACCGCCGTCGTCACCGACGACCCGGACGAGCACGAGCACCACGACCAGCACGGGGACCACCACGGCCACCGCGATCAGCGCCAGGCGGCGCAGCGGGTCGGGGCGCCCGGCCGGCGGCGCCGGCTCCCCGGCGGGGGACTGCTCGCTCAGCTGCTCAGATGTTGACGACGGGGCAGGTCAGCGTGCGGGTGATCCCGTCCACCGACTGCACCCGCGCCACCACCAGGCGGCCGAGCGCGTCGACGCTCTCCGCCTCGGCGCGGACGATCACGTCGTACGGGCCGGTGACGTCCTCGGCCTTCGTCACGCCGGCGATCTCGCTGATCGTCGTGGCCACCTGGGCGGCCTTGCCGACTTCGGTCTGGATCAGGATGTAGGCGTGGACCACGGAACGACCTTCCTCGGGCAGCACGTCCGGCGGCTCCCCGGCCCCGGCTGGTGGACTCGATCGCAACCTACCGCAGCAGCGGGAGGGCACCGGTGACACGGCCCCGACCGCTGACCGGGCGCGGCGACCTGGCCGACACCGTGCGGGTGGTCGGCGAGTTCGGCGTGATCGCCCGCGTGGTGGCCCACGCCGGGTCGGCCGCCGCCGCCGAGGTCGGCCCGGGTGACGACGCGGCGGTGCTGCGCGTCCCCGACGGGCGGGTGGTCGCCACCACCGACGTCCTGGTGGAGGGCCGCCACTTCCGCCGCGACTGGTCCTCGGCCGAGGACGTGGGCCACAAGGCCGCCGCCGCCAACCTCGCCGACGTCGCCGCGATGGGCGGCGTGGCGACCGCGCTGCTCGTCGGGCTGGCCTGCCCGGCCGACACCCCGACCTCGTGGCTGGAGGGGGTGGCCGCCGGCATGGCCGCCGAGTGCGCGCCGCTGGGTGCGGCCGTCGTCGGCGGGGACACCGTGGCGTCGGCGCCGGGCAGCGGCGCGGTCGTGCTGTCGGTGACCGCGCTGGGCGACCTGGGCGGGCGCGCGCCGGTGCTGCGCTCCGGTGCCCGCCCCGGTGACGTGCTGGCGGTGGCCGGGCGGCTGGGCTGGTCGGCCTGCGGGCTGGCCGTGCTGCGCCGGGGCTTCAGCAGCCCGCTGGCCGCTGTCACCGCGCACCGCCGGCCCAGCCCGCCCTACGCCGCCGGTCCCGCCGCGGCCGACGCCGGGGCGACCGCCATGTGCGACGTCAGCGACGGGCTGCTCGCCGACGCCGGGCACCTCGCCACCGCCAGCGGCGTCGTCGTCGACGTCGACCGGGCGGCACTGGTGCGCACGATGCTCGAGCCGCCGGGGCCGCTGCAGCAGGTGGCGGCCGCCCTCGGTGCCGACCCGCTGGCCTGGGTGCTCACCGGCGGGGAGGACCACGCCCTGCTGGCGACCTTCCCCCGCGGCACCGTGCTGCCCGGGGGCTGGACGGTGGTCGGGCAGGTGCACGAGGGCCGGCCGGGCGTCACGGTGAGCGGCGAGCCGGCGGCCGACGTCGCCGTGGCCGTGGGAGCAGGGGGGACCGGGCATGTCCACTTCGGTTGAGCACCGGCTGCGCGACGGGTCGCTCGCCCGGCTGCGCGCGGTGCCCTACGACGACCCGGTGGCGCGCGACCTCGTCGCCCGGGTGCAGCAGGAGTACGTCGACCGCTACGGCGGCCCCGACGGCGCCGCGGTCGACCCGGCCGAGTTCGTGCCGCCGGCAGGGCTGTTCCTCGTCGCCGAGGTGGACGGGCGGCCCGCCGGCTGCGGCGCCTGGCGGCGGCACACCGACGACGGCGAGGACGTCGGGGCGGGCGTCGTCGAGGTCAAGCGGGTCTACGTCGTCCCCGGCTCCCGCCGGCTCGGGCTGGCGCAGGTGCTGGTGCGGGCGCTGGAGGACTCCGCCCGCGCCGCCGGGTACCGGTCGGTGGTCCTCAACTCCGGGGACCGCCAGCCCGAGGCGCTCGCGCTGTACGGGGCGATGGGCTACCGGCCGGTCCCCGGGTACGGCATCTACGCCGATGCGCCCGGTGCGGTGTTCCTGGGCAGGGACCTGACGGAGGACCGACCGGGGGAGGAGGAGCGGCCGTGGGCGTCGTGACGATCTCCGCCTCGTACGGCGCGGGCGGCCCGGAGGTGGGCGCCGCCGTCGCCGAGCGGCTCGGGCTGGCCTTCCACGACCGGGCGATCCCGGCGCGGGTGGCCGGCCGGCTGGGGGTGTCCCGGGACGACGCCGAGGCCAACGACGAGCGCGTCGTGCGCGGCCTGTGGCGGCTGGTGGCCTCGCTCGGGGCGATGCCCGACCCGGTGGGCGGGGTCGTGCCGATCACCGACGAGCCCGACGAGCGGGCCTACCGGGAGCAGACCGAGCGGGTGCTGCGGGAGATCGCCGACGGCGACGGTGGCGTGGTGCTCGGCCGGGCCGGCGCGATGGTGCTGCGCGGGCGCCCCGACGTCCTGCACGTGCGGCTCGACGGGCCGCCGGAGGCGCGGCTGCGGGCGGCGGTCGGGCGTTACCGGCGGCCCGAGGAGGAGCTGCGCCGGGAGATGGAGGCCAACGACCGCACCCGCGAGGCGTACGTGCGGCACTACTACCGGTGCGACCCGGCGTCGGCGCGGCACTACCACCTCGTCGTCGACGGGACGGCGCTGCCGCTGCCGGCCGTGGTCGACCTGGTGGTCACCGCGGCCCGCGCCCGCGGCATCCGGCCGTAGTCACGCCGAGGACCCCGGAGGTCGATGACCTCCGGGGTCCCGGTGACGTGCTGGAACGGCCACCCCCCAGGGGTCCGCGCCGGGCACGTGACGTGCTGGAACGGCCACCCTCCAGGGACCCGCGCCGAGCGGAGCGAGGCGTGGGGAGGAGGGTGGCCCTTCGATCAGGCGCGGACGACCTTGCCCGCGCGGATGCAGGAGGTGCAGGCGTTGATGCGGCGGCGGTTGCCGGGGGCGACCAGCGCCCGCACCGACTGGATGTTCGGGTTCCAACGGCGCGGCGTGCGGCGGTGCGAGTGCGACACCGACATACCGAAACCGGGCCCCTTGCCACAGACGTCGCACACGGCAGCCACGGTGGATCACTCCCAGAGAATCGTTCGAAAGACGGCGGTGCACCGACGGCGACCGCGAGACCGTCGACCATCCTAACCGCTCCCGCGCGGCGGCGTCGCCGAGCCCCGGGGGAGGCCGTCTGGGGAGCCGGATCGTCGCCGTCCGTGGGTACCCTCCGCCCGTGCTGCAGGCGCTGGACGACGCCGCGGTCGGTCAGTGGTGCCGCACCGCGGTCTCGGCGCTGTCCGCGGCCCGCGACCGCATCGACGAGCTCAACGTCTTCCCCGTGCCCGACGGCGACACCGGCACCAACCTGCTGATGACCGCCGAGGCCGCGGTGGCCGCGCTCGACGCCGCCGGGCCGGGGGAGTCGCCGTGGACGGCGCTCTCCCGCGGCGCGGTCCTCGGCGCCCGCGGCAACAGCGGCACCATCTACGCCCAGCTGCTGCGCGGCCTGTCCGACCGGCTCGCCGGCGCCGGCCCCGCCGACGGGCCCGCCCTGGCCGCCGCGCTGCAGGAGGCCGCGCAGGGCGCCTACGCGGCGGTGGCCGACCCCGAGGAGGGCACGTTCCTCACCGTGGCCCGTGCGGGGGCCGAGGCGGCGGGAGCTGCCGTCGCGCAGCGGCGCACCGCGCTGGCCGACGTCGTCACCGCGGCCGCCGACGGCGCCCGGGCGGCGCTGGAGGCCACCCCTGGCCAGCTCGACGCGCTGCGCGCCGCGGGCGTGGTCGACGCCGGCGGCGCGGGGCTGTGCGTGGTCCTCGACGCGCTGGTCACCACGGTCACCGGCGTCGAGCCGGCCCGCCCGCCGCTGGACCGCCGCCCGCAGCGCCGCACCGGCTCCGCGCACGCCCCCCACCAGCCGCCGCCGGGCCCCGGCAGCGAGGTGCAGTACCTGCTCGCCGACGCCGACGAGGCCACGGTCGCCGTCCTGCAGAAGCGCCTGGCCGCCCTCGGCGACAGCCTGGTCGTGGCCGGCGTCGACACCCCGACCGGGCGGCAGTGGAACGTGCACGTGCACACCAACGACATCGGCGGCGCCATCGAGGCCGGCATCGAGGCCGGCCGGCCGCGCGGCATCAGCGTCACGCCGCTGGCCCCGGTGCTCCCGGCCGCGCCGGTGCCCGGCCGCCGTGCCGTCGTCGCGGTCGTCCCGGGCGAGGGGCTGGCCCGGCTGTTCGCCGCCGCGGGCGTGCGCGCGGTGCCCTGCGGACCGGGCGGCGTCACCGACGACGACGTGCTCGCCGAGGTGGTCGCCTCCGCGGCCGCCGAGGTGGTCGTGCTGCCCAACGACCCCGCGCTGACCGCCGCTGCCGCCCGCGCCGCCGAGCGCGCCCGCGCGCTCGGCCGCGACGTCGCCGTCGTCCCCACCCGGTCACCGGTGCAGGGACTCGCGGCGGTCGCCGTCGCCGACCCCGCCCGCCGCTTCGGCGACGACGTCATCGGCATGGCCGAGGCGGCCGCCGCCACCCGCTGGGCCGAGGTCACCGTCGCCGAGCAGGAGGCGCTGACCAGCGCCGGCCCGTGCCGCCCCGGCGACGTGCTGGGCGCGGCGGAGGGCGACGTCGTGGTGGTCGGCAGCGAGCTGGCCGCCGTCGCCCGTGACCTGCTCGACCGGCTGCTGTCGGCCGGCGGGGAGATGGCCACGCTGCTCGTCGGCCCCGACCCCGCGCTCGGCGACGCCGCCTGCGAGCACCTGGCCGGCGCCCACCCGACCGTCGAGGTGGTGCGCTACGAGGGCGGGGACGCGGTCCCGCTGCAGATCGGGGTCGAGTGAGATGGCGGTGACCCTCGACACCGACCTGTCCCGCGTGCTGGGCGCCAAGACGGCGAAGGCGATGGCCGAGTCGCTGGACCTGCGCACCGTCCGCGACCTGCTGCGCCACTACCCGCGCCGCTACGCCCGCCGCGGGGAGATGACCCGCCTCGACGACCTGCAGGTCGGCGACCGCGTCACCGTGCTCGCGCAGGTGCGCCGGGTGACCAGCCGGAAGATGCGCAACCGGCCCGGCACGCTCACCGAGGTCACCGTCGGCGACGGCGCCGGGGAGATGCAGCTGGTCTTCTTCAACCGGAGGTTCGGCACGCTCGAGGAGGGCGCCTGGGGGCTGTTCGCCGGCACCGTCGGGGAGTACCGCAGGTCCAAGCAGTTCGCCCACCCCGACTTCCACCTCATCACCGGCGACGACGACGAGGACTGGGCCCGCGCGCTCATCCCGATCTACCCGGCGAGCAAGGACGTCTCCAGCTGGGTGATCCAGAAGTCGATCCGGCTGCTGCTCGACGCCTCCGGCGGCTTCGGCTTCGTCGAGGACCCCCTGCCGGAGGACCTGCGCCGCCGCCACGGCCTGCCCAGCCTGCCCGCCGCCCTCCTCGACGTGCACCGCCCGACCACGGCCGACGACGTCGAGCACGCCCAGGAGCGGCTCAAGTGGGACGAGGCGCTCATCCTGCAGCTGGTGCTCGCCGCCCGCCGCCGCGCGGCGGCGCTGGAGCCGGGCACCGCCCGCCCGCGCCGCCCGGGCGGGCTGCTCGACGCCGTCGACGCCGCGCTGCCGTTCGCGCTCACCGACGGCCAGCGCGCGGTGGGGGAGGAGCTGGCCGCCGAGCTCTCCCGCGACCAGCCGATGCACCGCCTGCTGCAGGGCGAGGTCGGGTCGGGCAAGACGGTGGTGGCGCTGCGGGCGATGGCGCAGGTCGTCGACGCCGGTGGGCAGGCCGCGCTGCTGGCGCCCACCGAGGTGCTCGCCGCGCAGCACGCCCGCAGCATCGCCGCCCTGCTCGGCCCGCTGGCCCGCGCCGGCGAGCTCGACGGCGACCCCGCCGGCACGAAGGTGGTGCTGCTCACCGGCTCGCTGAAGGCCGCCGCCCGCCGGGAGGCCCGGGCCGCGGTCGCCGACGGCAGCGCCGGCATCGTCGTCGGCACCCACGCGCTGCTGCAGCAGGGCGTCGACTTCGCCGACCTCGGCCTGGTCGTCGTCGACGAGCAGCACCGGTTCGGCGTCGAGCAGCGCGACGCGCTGCGGGCCAAGGGCGACCGGCCCCCGCACGTGCTGGTCATGACCGCCACGCCGATCCCGCGCACCGTCGCCATGACCGTCTACGGCGACCTGGAGACCTCCGTGCTGCGCCAGCTGCCCAGCGGCCGCGGCGGCGTGGCCAGCTCCGTGGTGCCGGTCAGCGACAAGCCCGCCTGGCTCGACCGGGCCTGGGAGCGGCTGCGCGAGGAGGTGGCCGCCGGGCGGCAGGCCTACGTCGTCTGTCCCCGGATCGGCGACGACGACACCGGTACCGCCGACACCGACGCACCCGAGGGGGCCGACGGCGCCCCCGACGACACCGGTGGGGGGAAGGACGACCGGCGGCCCCCGCTGGCCGTCCTCGACGTCGCCGAGGCGCTGCACGAGGGCCCGCTGGCCGGCCTGCGGCTGGCGGTGCTGCACGGCCGCATGACGCCGGAGGCGAAGGAGGCGACCATGCGGGCCTTCGCCGCCCGCGAGGTCGACGTCCTCGTCGCCACCACCGTGGTGGAGGTCGGCGTCGACGTGCCCAACGCCACGGTCATGGTCGTCATGGACGCCGACCGCTTCGGCGTCAGCCAGCTCCACCAGCTGCGCGGCCGGGTCGCCCGCGGGAAGCACCAGGGGCTCTGCCTGCTGGTCACCGAGGTCCGCGGGTCGACGTCGACCGGGCAGCGGCTGGCCTCGGTCGCCGCCACCTCCGACGGCTTCGAGCTCGCCCGGCTCGACCTCGAGACCCGACGCGAGGGCGACGTCCTCGGCGCGGCCCAGTCCGGCCGGCGCTCCAACCTGCGGCTGCTGTCCCTGCTGGAGGACGAGGAGCTCATCGCCGCCGCCCGCGCCGAGGCCACCGACCTGCTGGCCGGCGACCGCGGGCTCGCCGACCACCCGGGGCTGGCCGCCGAGGTGGCCGCGCTGGCCACCGACGAGCGCGCGGAGTACCTCGAGAAGGCATGAGCAAGGACCGCCTGCCCCCCACCGCTCGCACGCTCGCGGCGGGACCCTGCAGGGGGCCGTCGACGTCCGGAACCGGGCAGTGACCAGGCTCATCGCCGGTGCCGCGGGGGGACGGCGGCTGAGGGTGCCGCCCAGCGGCGTGCGACCCACCGGCGACCGGGCCCGGGAGGGGCTGTTCAACACCCTGGGCACGCTGCTCGACCTCGACGGCGCCACCGTGCTCGACCTCTACGCCGGCTCCGGCGCGCTCGGCCTCGAGGCGCTCTCCCGCGGGGCGGGGCAGGTGGTGCTCGTCGAGAACGGCCCGCGGGTGCTGCCGGTGCTGCGCGCCAACGTCGCCGCCGTCGGCCTGCCCGGCGCGCGGGTGGTGGCCGCGTCGGTGCCCACCGTGGTCGCCGGCCCGCCGCCGGCCCGCTTCGACCTCGTGCTCGCCGACCCGCCCTACGCCGTCCCCGCGGAGACGGTGCGCGGCGTGCTCGCCGCGCTGGTCACGGGGGAGTGGCTCGCGCCGGGGGCGGTCGTCGCCGTCGAGCGGTCCGCCCGCGAGGAGCCGTGGGAGTGGCCGACACCCCTCGCCGGTGTCCGCGAGCGCCGCTACGGGGAGGCCCTGCTCCGGTACGGTCGCGTCCCGTGAGGCGTGCGGTCTGTCCCGGGTCGTTCGACCCGGTCACCAACGGGCACGTCGATGTCATCACCCGGGTCGCCGCGCTGTACGACGAGCTCGTGGTCGCCGTCCTGGTCAACCCCGGCAAGGCCGGGCTGTTCACCGTCGACGAGCGCATGGAGCTGCTGCGCGAGGCCGTCGCCGAGCTGCCCAACGTCGTCGTCGACAGCTTCAGCGGCCTGCTCGTCGACTACTGCCGCAGCCACGACATCCCCGTGGTGGTCAAGGGTCTGCGCGCCGTCGGCGACTTCGAGTACGAGCTGCAGATGGCCCAGATGAACCGCGAGCTGGCCGGCGTCGAGACGCTGTTCGTGCCCACCGCCCCGCAGGTCGGGCACCTGTCCTCCAGCCTGGTCAAGCAGATCGCCACCTTCGGCGGCGACGTGTCCCGGCTGGTGCCCGAGGGCGTCCTCGACCGGCTGCTGGCCAAGCGGGAGGCGTCGTGACCGGGCTCGCGAGGTCACCGATGGGTGGAGCACCGCCGGGCACGGGGTCGACGAGCGCCAGCGAGGAGCCCCTGTGACCGAGGTCGTGTACCGGCTCTACGAGACCGTCGACGAGCTCAGCCGGGTCATCGAGAACGCCCGCAGCGTGCCCATGTCGGGCTCCTGCATGGTGCCGCGCGACCAGCTGCTCGACCTGCTCGACGACCTGCGGGAGAACCTCCCCGACGAGGTGCACGCCGCCGGGGCGATCGTCGAGCAGCGCACCGAGATCCTCGAGCAGGCCCAGGCCGAGGCCGAGCAGCTCACCGGCCGCACCCGCGAGGACGCCGACCGGCTGGTCGCCGCCGCCCGCCGGCAGCGCGAGGAGATCCTCGGCACCGCCCGCCGCCAGCGCGACGAGGTGCTGGCCCGCGCGCAGGCCGAGGCCGAGGCCCTGCTCGCCCAGGCCGAGGCGGAGGCCGACCGGCTGCTCGCCGAGGCCGAGGCCCACCGCGAGGCGGTGCTGGCCGACGCGCGGGCGCAGCAGGCGGAGATGCTCGCCGCCGCGCAGGCCGAGCACGAACGGCTGGTCACCGAGACCGAGGTCTACCGCGGCGCGGTCGTGCGCTCCGACGAGCTGGGCGCGCAGACCGTCGCCGAGGTCAACCGGATGCGCGCAGAGGTCGACGAGTACGTCGACACCCGGCTGGCCGACTTCGGCAGCACGCTCGAGCGGATGCTGCGCTCGGTGGAGAAGGCCCGCGAGACCCTGCGCGAACCCTGACCGCCGGTCCCGCCCGCCATCGCACCGTCGGCCGTCGCGCGGGATCGGGTAGTCTCGGATGCTGGTCCGACCGCCGGTGCCGTCCCCGGCCGGGCTCCACCCACTCCCACGACCGCGAGTACCGACATGCCTGCCGCACGATCCGATCGCCCGGGCGCCGCGTCCACCGAGACCCGGCGCCCTGCCGCCAACCCCTGGGCCGTGGAGCTGCGCGAGCTCGGCCGTCGCGCCGGCTCGATGCAGGAGCTCGACCGCACGGTCCCCGCGCCCGCCGGCTGGAAGCTCGAGCTCGTCGGCGTGCCCGAGGGCGCCCCCGTGCACCTGCGGCTGCGGCTGGAGTCGGTGATGGAGGGCGTGCTCGTCTCCGGCGACGTCGAGGTCCCGGTGGAGGGCCAGTGCGCCCGCTGCCTGGACCCGTTCGCCGACACCCTCGAGCTCGACGTCCAGGAGCTCTACGCCTACCCGGGCAGCACCACCGAGGCCACCAGCGAGGAGGACGAGGTCCGCCTCGTCGAGGGTGAGCGCATCGACCTCGAGCCGATGGTCCGCGACACCGTCGTGCTCGCCCTCCCGCTCTCGCCCACCTGCACCGAGGACTGCGCCGGCCTGTGCTCCGGCTGCGGGCAGCGCCTCGACGACCTGCCGGCCGACCACTCCCACGAGCTGGTCGACCCCCGCTGGGCCGGCCTCGCCGGCCGTTTCACCACCGGAGCGGTCGACGACCGTCCGGGCGACCCTGAGGAGAACTGACCGTGGCCGTCCCGAAGCGGAAGATGTCCCGCGCCAACACCCGCGCCCGCCGGTCGCAGTGGAAGGCGAGCGCCCCCACGCTCGCCCCCTGCCCCAACCGCGCCTGCGGCCAGCTCAAGCCGCCGCACCAGGCCTGCCCGAACTGCGGCCAGCACGCCGGCCGCCAGGTCCTCTCCGTCTGACCCGGCCGGACGTGGGCAGCGCCGCCCGTACCCCGGTCGTCCCCGTGGGCGACTCACCGGGAGGACAGGCTCACGCCGACCGCGCGGCCGCCTGGCTGCTCGACGCCCTCGGTGTCGAGCTGCCGGGCGGCCTGCTGCCGTTGGCGCTGACCCACCGCTCGTACGCCTACGAGAACGGCGGTCTGCCCACCAACGAGCGGCTGGAGTTCCTCGGCGACGCCGTCCTCGGCCTGGTGGTCACCGACGAGCTCTACCGCAGCCAGCCCGACCTGCCCGAGGGCAGGCTGGCCAAGCTGCGCGCCTCGGTGGTGAACATGAACTCGCTGGCCGGCGTCGCGCGCCGGCTGGGCGCCGGCGGGCTGGGCCCGCACCTGCTGCTCGGCCGCGGCGAGGAGACCACCGGCGGCCGGGAGAAGGACTCGATCCTCGCCGACGCCCTCGAGGCGCTCATCGGGGCGGTGCACCTGGGCCTCGGGCTCGAGGTCGCCGGCGCGATCGTGCACCGGCTGTTCGACCCGCTGCTGGTCGTGGCCGCCACGCGCGGGGCCGGGCTGGACTGGAAGACCAGCCTGCAGGAGCTCGGCGCCGCCCGCGGCCTGGGCGCCCCCGTCTACGACGTCACCGACGAGGGCCCGCCGCACGCCAAGACCTTCACCGCGGCGGTGTCGCTGGCCGGTGTCGTCCGCGGGAGCGGCACCGGCCGCACCAAGAAGGCCGCCGAGCAGGAGGCCGCCGAGGCCGCCTGGCAGGCGATCTCGGCCGAGGAGCCGAGCGCCCCGGCCGGGGAGTAGCGCCGTGCCCGAGCTGCCCGAGGTCGAGGTGGTGCGGCGCGGCCTGGAGCGCTGGGTCGCCGGACGCACCGTGGCCGCCGTCGAGGTGCACCACCCGCGCGCGGTCCGCCGGCACCTCGAGGGCGCCGAGCACTTCGTCGAGGCGCTGACCGGCCGCACCTTCGCCGCCGCGCACCGCCGCGGCAAGTACCTGTGGCTGCCGCTCACCGAGCCCGACGGCGCCCCGTCCGGGCGCGCGATGGTGGCCCACCTGGGCATGAGCGGCCAGCTGCTCGTCGAGAAGCGCACGCAGCCCGACGAGACCCACCTGCGCGCCCGGTTCACCTTCACCGACGGCGGCCGCGAGCTGCGCTTCGTCGACCAGCGCACGTTCGGCGGGCTGGCTGTGGAGGAGTGCGCCGGGGGCGGTGGGGCGGGTGAGGACACGGCCGAGCGGATCCCGCAGCGGCTCGCGCACATCGCGATCGACCCGCTGGACCCCTCCTTCGACGAGGCCGGGTTCAGCGCCGCGCTGCGCCGGCGGCGCACCGAGGTCAAGCGCGCGCTGCTCGACCAGACGCTGATCGGCGGCGTCGGCAACATCTACGCCGACGAGTCGCTGTGGCGCGCGAAGCTGCACGGCACGCGGCCCACCGACCGGCTCACCCGCGCCCAGGTCGCCGACCTGCTCGACGGCGTGCGCAGCGTGCTCGGCGAGGCTCTCGCGCAGGGCGGCACCTCCTTCGACTCCCTCTACGTCGACGTCAACGGCCAGAGCGGCTACTTCTCGCGCTTCCTCGCCGTCTACGGGCAGGTCGACCGCCCCTGCCCGCGCTGCGGGACGCCGATCGTGCGCGAGTCCTTCATGAACCGCTCGAGCTACAGCTGCCCGACCTGCCAGCCCCGGCCCCGGACGGGACGCACGTGAGCGCGATCCGGGTGCACGCGCTGGTGGCCGGTCACGTGCAGGGGGTGGGCTACCGCTGGTTCGTCCGCGGCCTCGCCGACTCCGCGGGGCTGTCGGGGTGGGCGCGCAACCTGCCCGACGGCCGCGTCGAGGTCGAGCTGGAGGGACCGGCCGACACCGTGCGGGCGGTCGTCGCCGCGCTCGACGGGCCGCGCGCCCCCGGAGCGGTGACCGCCGTGGTCCACGAGGAACGTGCGGTGCAGGGGGGATCGGGCTTCACGACGGCGTGACGAAGACGACATCCCGCCGACACATCCGGCGTCGAGTGTGGCCGTTGACCTGCCTCTCCGGGGGTGTCACCCTGGGGGTACCGAGCCCGCGCCGACCGACTCTCCGGGGCGGCGGGCACCCCCTCTCGCTGTCGGAAAGGCCGTTTCCGCCATGGCCAAGGCCCTCTTCGGTTCTGTCGTATCCCCCGCGGAGCTCCGCGTCCTCGACGAGAACGCGGTCCTGCGCGCCAAGGTGCGCCGTCTGGAGCAGGAGCTGACCGAACTGCGCGCCCAGCGGGACGCCGCCCGTGACGCCGTCATCGCCTCCGAGCTGCTGAGCCTGGCCGGCGACAACGCCCAGCCGGCCCTCGCCTAGTCGAAGGACCTCGCTGCCCCCACCACTCGCACGCTCGTGGTGGGCCCCTGCAGCGAGGCCGCCCGCTGGGCCCGTCGCCTGATCTCCCCGTGCACCTCTCCAGCCTGACGCTCAAGGGCTTCAAGTCCTTCGCGTCGGCCACGACGCTGCGCCTGGAGCCGGGCATCACCGCCGTCGTCGGGCCCAACGGCTCGGGCAAGTCCAACGTCGTCGACGCCATCGCCTGGGTCCTCGGCGAGCAGGGCGCGAAGACCCTGCGCGGCGGCAAGATGGAGGACGTCATCTTCGCCGGCACCGCCGGCCGCCCGGCGCTGGGCCGCGCCGAGGTCACGCTCACCATCGACAACGCCGACGGCGCCCTGCCGATCGACTACACCGAGGTCTCGGTCACCCGCCGCATGTACCGCTCCGGGGAGAGCGAGTACGAGATCAACGGCGACAAGGTGCGCCTGCTCGACGTGCAGGAGCTGCTCAGTGACGCCGGCATCGGCCGCGAGATGCACGTCATCGTCGGCCAGGGCCAGCTCGACGCCGTCCTGTCCGGGCGCCCCGAGGACCGCCGCGCCTTCGTCGAGGAGGCCGCCGGCGTCCTCAAGCACCGCAAGCGCAAGGAGAAGGCGCTCCGCAAGCTCGACGCGATGCAGGCCAACCTCGACCGGCTGGCCGACCTGACCGCCGAGCTGCGCCGCCAGCTCAAGCCGCTGGGGCGCCAGGCCGAGGTCGCGCGCCGGGCCGCCGGTGTGCAGGCCGAGCTGCGCGACGCGCGGCTGCGGCTGCTCGCCGACGACCTCGTCGGGCTGCGCGACGCGCTGGACAAGGACGTCGCCGACGAGGCCGCCGCCCGCGCCCGCCGCACCGTCGTCGAGGCCGAGCTGGGCGCCGTGTCGCGGCGGGAGAGCGAGCTGGAGACGGCGCAGGCCGCCGACGCCCCGCGCCTGGCCGCCGCGCAGGACACCTGGTACCGGCTGTCCGCGCTCACCGAGCGCTTCCGCGGCATCGCGCAGCTGGCCGCCGAGCGGCACCGCCACCTGTCGGCCGCGGCACCGGCGGGCACCGGCGGCCGCGACCCCGAGCAGCTGGAGGCCGAGGCCGACCGGATCGCGGCCACCGAGGCCGAGCTCGCCGCCGGGCTGGAGGCCGAGCGCGGCCGCCTCGCCGCCGCCGTCGCCGCCCGCGCCGGCCTGGAGGAGGCGCTGGCCGCCGAGGAGCGCGCCTGGGTGGCCGCCACCCGCGCGCTGGCCGACCGCCGGGAGGGCCTGGCCCGCCTGTCGGGCAAGGTCGCCGCCGGCCGCTCACGCGCGGCCGCCGGCCAGGCCGAGGTGCAGCGCCTCGCCCAGGCCGCCGCGGAGGCCGCCGCCCGCGCCGAGGCCGCGCGGGCCCGGCTCGACGAGCGCCGGGCCGTGGTCCCCGACGCCGACGACGAGGACGTCGCGCTGGTCACCGCGCACACCGACGCCGTCACCGCGCACAGCGCCGCCGCGCGCGCCGTCACCGAGCTCGCCGACGCCGAGCGTGCCGCCGAGCGCGACCGCGCCTCCTGGGCCGCCCGCCGCGACGCCCTCGCGCTGGGCCTGACCCCCGCCGACGGCGCCGCCGCCGTCCTCGCGTCCGGCCTGCCGGGCGTGCTGGGGCCGGTCGCGGAGCGGATCACCGTCGCACCCGGGGCCGAGGTGCCGCTCGCGGCGGCGCTGGGCGGGCTCGCCGAGGCCGTCGTCGTCGCCGGGGTGGACGACGCCACCGCCGCGCTGGCGCACCTGCGCGACGCCGGCGCGGGCCGGGCCGGGCTGCTGGTCACCGGTGGCCCGCCGCCGCTGCCGCGCGAGGGCTGGCCGGTGCTGCCGGAGGGGCTGCGGTGGGCGGCGGACCTGGTCGAGGCCCCCGAGGAGCTGCGGCCGGCGGTGGCGCGGGCACTCGACCGCGTCGCCGTCGTCCCGACCCTGGACGTCGCCGCGGCGCTGGTCGCCGCCCATCCGCGGGTGCGCGCGGTGACCGCCGACGGCGACCTCGTCGGCGCCGACCGGGCCGCCGGCGGGTCGGCCGACGCGCCGTCGAACCTGGAGGTGCGGGCCCGGGTCGACGAGGCCGAGCGCGAGCTTGCCGCCGCCGTCGCCCGCGCCGCCGACCTCGCCGACCGGCTGGCCGCGGCCCGGGAGGCCGCCCGCGCCCGCTCGGCCGACGTCGAGGCGGCGCTGGCCGCCCGGCAGGCGGCCGACCGCAGCCGCGCGGAGCTCGCCGCGGAGCTCGCCGAGCTCGGGGCCGCCGCCCGGTCGGCGGCGGCGGAGGCGGAGCGCTCGGCCGCGGCGCAGCGGCGGGCCGAGCGGGCGCTGGAGGAGTCGCAGGCCGGGCTGGGGGAGCTCGAGGCGCGGCTGGCCGAGGCCGAGGCGGCGCCGGCCGCGGAGGAGCCCGACGCCGGGGAGCGCGACCGCCTGCGGCTGGAGGTCGCCGGCGCGCGGCAGGCGGAGACCGAGGCCCGGCTGGCCGTGCGCACCGCCGAGGAGCGCGCCCGTGCGCTGTCCGGCCGCGCCGAGGCGCTGCGCCGCCAGGCCCGGCAGGAGCGGGCCGCCCGCGAGCGGGCCGCGGCCGCCCGGCTGGCCCGCCGCCGCGGGGCGGAGGTCGCCGCCCGGGTGCGCGCCGGCGCCGAGGAGGCGCTCACCGCGCTGGCCGGCTCCCTCGCCCGGGCCGCCGCCGAGCGCGACCGGCTCGCCGCCGAGCGCAGCACCCGCGAGGCCGAGCTGCTCGAGGTGCGCACCCGGGTCCGCGCCGCCACCGGGGAGCTGGAGCGGCTGACCGACGAGGTGCACCGCGACGAGGTCGCCCGCGCCGAGCAGCGGCTGCGCATCGAGGCGCTGGAGGAGCGGGCCGCCGAGGAGTTCGGCGTCGACCTGCCCACGCTGGTGGCCGAGTACGGCCCGGCCGCGCCCGTGCCGCCCACACCGGCGCAGCTGGCCGCCGCCGAGGCCGCGGGGGGGCCCGAGCCCGCGCCGGTGCCCTACGACCGGGCCGCGCAGGAGCGCCGCGCCGCCCGCGCCGAGCGCGACCTCGCCACCCTGGGCCGGGTCAACCCGCTGGCGCTGGAGGAGTTCGCGGCGCTGGAGGAGCGGCACACCTTCCTCGCCACCCAGCTCGAGGACCTCAAGGCCACCCGCCGCGACCTGCTCACCGTGGTCCGCGAGGTCGACGGGCGCATCCACGACGTGTTCGCCGCGGCCTTCGCCGACGTCTCCCGCGAGTTCGAGGGCGTCTTCGCCACGCTGTTCCCCGGCGGGCAGGGACGCCTGGTGCTCACCGACCCCGAGGACATGCTCACCACGGGCGTGGAGATCGAGGCGCGGCCGCCGGGCAAGAAGGTCAAGCGCCTGTCGCTGCTGTCCGGCGGGGAGCGCTCGCTGACCGCGGTCGCGCTGCTGGTGGCGATCTTCCGGGCGCGGCCCTCGCCGTTCTACGTGCTCGACGAGGTGGAGGCCGCCCTCGACGACGTCAACCTGGGCCGGCTGCTCACCCTCGTCGAGCAGCTGCGGGCGACCTCGCAGCTCATCGTCATCACCCACCAGAAGCGCACGATGGAGATCGCCGACGCGCTCTACGGCGTGAGCATGCGCGGCGACGGCATCACCGGCGTCATCAGCCAGCGGCTGCGCGAGCCCGACCCGGCCTGACCCGTGCACTTCCGCGCAAGTGCCCGCCTCCTGCCCGTGCACTTCCGCGGAAGTGCCCGGACTAGGGCCTGTCCTGCGGATCTTCGCGTAGCCAGAGGACGAGCGCGGCGATGATCAGGATGGAGCGGTAGTAGGCGGCTCGTTTGGCGTAGCGGGTGGCCAGGGCGCGGAACTGCTTGAGCCGGGCGATGCACCGTTCGACGACGTTGCGTCCGGCGTAGACCTCGGGGTCGAAGGCCGGGGGGCGGCCCCCGGCGGAGCCTTTGGCCTTGCGCCGGGCGATCTGGTCGATGCGCTCGGGGCTGGTGAAGGCGATGCCCCGGGCCCGCAGCGCGGCCCGGGTCGAGGGATGGGAGTAGGCCTTGTCGGCGATCACCCGGTCCGGGCGATCACCCGGTCCGGTCGGCGGCGCGGGTGGCCGGGACCGGAACGAGCGACCGCCACCTGCTCCAGCAGCGGCAGCAGCTGCGGATTGTCGCCGGCCTGCCCGGCGGTCAGCAGCACGGCCATCGGCAGGCCGCGCCCGTCGACGGCCAGGTGCAGCTTGGTGGTCAGTCCACCGCGGGAGCGCCCGAGGGCCTCGCCGGCGACGGCGAGGTCCTCGACCGGGCCGCGGCAGCCCCCTTTTTCCGCGCTCCGGCGGCGTGCTGATGAGCGCGCACGGAGCTGGAGTCGATGCTGAAGGTCCATTCCACCGCGCCGACCGCGTCGTTCTTGACGATCACCTCGGTGAGGATCCGGTCCCAGGTGCCATCGGCGGTCCACTTCCGCAATCGCTCGTGCGCGGTCTTCCACGGCCCGTAGCGCTCGGGCAGATCCCGCCAGGGCACGCCGGTCTCGGCCTGCCACAGGATCGCGTTGATCACCTGCCGGTGGTCCCGCCACCGCCCGCCCCGGCGCCCGGTGGCGGGCAGCAGCGGCTCGATCCGTGCCCAGGCTGCATCGGTGAGCTCATGCCGGCTGACCATTCCGCCAGCCTGGACCACGCTGACGAAAGATCGCCAGGACAGGCCCTAGACGCCGGAGGGGACGAGCAGGTCGACGACGACCGGCAGGTGGTCCGACGCGCCCGCGCCGTCGAGCACCCGCGCGGAGGCCACGGTGATGCCCGGGGTCACCCACACCTGGTCGATGCGGGCGTGCGGCGACCGCGCCGGGTGGGTCAGCCCCTCCTGGCGCTGCCAGAACCGCCAGCGGGCCTGGTCGTCGCGCTCGGGTGCCAGCTCCCAGGCGTCGGCGAAGGACTCCCGCAGCGCCGCCAGCTCCGGGGCGTCCGGGGCGGCGTTGAGGTCGCCGACGACCACCCCGGTCGCCATGGGCTCGGTGTGCAGCGCCCGCAGCACCGCCACCTGCTCGGCGCGCTCGGCGGGCGACCGGGTGGTCAGGTGGGTGGTGGTCACCCAGAGCGCGCCGCCGTCGAGCTCGACCAGGGTCCGCAGCGCGCTGCGCGGCTCCCCGCCCCCGGGCAGCGGGTGCACGTCGCTGACCAGGATCGGCAGCCGCGACAGCAGCGCGTTGCCGTACTGACGGCGCTGGTCGTCGCCGGGCCGCGGCTCGTCGATCGCCGGACCCCAGGCCAGCTGCATGTCCAGCGCCCGGGACAGCAGCAGCGCCTGGTCGACGTCCTCGCTGCGGTCGCCGAAGTGCCGGTCGACCTCCTGCAGGCAGATGACGTCGGCGCCGGCCGCCGCGAGCACCTTCGCCAGCCGGGGCAGGTCGTGCCGGTGGTCGGCGCCCACGCCGTGGTGGGTGTTGAAGGTGACCAGGCGGACGGGGATCGGGGGCTGGTCGGGTCCGGGGGCCGGCTTGACCCCGTGGGCATCGGTCACCCGGTCAGCCTGTCACCCGCCGGCCGGCACCGTCGCCGGGACCGGGTCGGCCAGCGGCAGGTCGAGCACCTGCTGCAGGCACTCGTCGCCGTCCGGCCGGTGGTCGCTCACGTGCAGCAGGAAGCGCGCCTGCCGGCCCTCGAGCACCAGCTCGCCGACCTGGTTGCCGAAGAACGGCCCCGCGGCCTTGGCCCACTCCACCGACGGCGGGCGCACCCGCGCGGCCCGGGCGATCGCACCGGTGAACCGCCGCGCCCACCGGCTCCAGCCGATGCGGAACCCCACCCGGATCGGGTGCGGCGCCTGGTTGTGCAGCGGGGAGACGGTCAGCTGGTGCACCCGGCCGGTCAGCCCGCCGGGGGCGACCACCTCGGCGGCGTAGGCGTGGTGGACGTCGCCGGAGAGCACCAGCGCGGTCGCCGGTGCCGGGCCGTGCTCGCCGCGGGCCACCGCCAGCAGCGCCGCGGCCAGCCGGTCGAAGCTGTGCCCGAACGCCGCCCAGTGCTCGAGGTCGGCGGCCTGCCGCAGCGCCTCGGCGGCCCGCCCGACCAGGCGGCCGTCGTGGCGCACCGCCAGCGCCTCGTCGACGCGCTCGATGGAGTCGATGGCGTGGGGGAGCAGCCAGGGCAGCGACGTGCCGACCAGCAGGTGGCCGACGCCGTCCTCGACCGCCTGCCGCATCTGCTGCTCGACCCAGGCGAACTCCTCGTCGTCGACCATCCGGCGCGCCTGCTCGTCGAGCACCCGGCCGGCCCGGCTGTCGACCATCAGCAGCCGGGCGTCGCCCCAGTGCCGGACGTAGCTCCAGCGCACCGTCCGCGGGTCGCGGTCGGCGGCGAGGGCCATCTCCCGCAGCAGCGGCTCGGCGTCGGCGTCCTCGGGCAGCGCCCGCACCGCCTGCCAGGTGGCGTTGCCGGCCAGCTCGGCGGGGGAGAGGTTGCCCAGGTGCTGGTACACCCAGTAGCTGGCCAGCCCCCCGGCGATGCGGGCGTCCCACCAGCCGGTGGCGGTGACCCGGCGCCGCCAGGCGGCCGAGGTGTTCCAGTCGTCGATCATCTCGTGGTCGTCGAAGACCATCGACGACGGGACGGTCGACAACAGCCACCGCACGTGCGGGTCCATCCAGGACTCGGCGTAGAGGCGGGTGTACTCCTCGTAGTCCCGGGTCTGGGCGTCCTCGGACACCTCCTCACCGCGCCGCACGCGCAGCCACGAGCGGGTCGCCGTCGTCAGCTCGTCGGCGTAGACCTGGTCACCGAGCAGCACCAGCGCGTCGGGCCACTCGTCCTCGGGCAGCGCCGCCACGCGCTCGGCGTAGGCGTCCAGGGCGTCGGGCGGGATGCCCTCGGCGAGGTCGACGGTGCTGGGCGTGGCGTACCGGCAGGAGCCGAACGCCAGCCGGAACGGGCCGGGTCGGCCGGGCGTGCGGATCCGGCTGGGCGGGAACGGGGAGCTCGACTCCGGCCACACCCGGACGCCGTCGGTGCCGTCGGTCGACAGGTGCACCTCGTAGGGCGTGGTGCTGCCGGGCTCGAGCCCCTCGACGACGACGAGGGCGTACCAGTGGCCGCCGACGGCGAAGGTGCGCGCGGTCCGCCCGAGGACCTCGACGGTGCACGCGCGGTCGGTCTCCACCCAGACGGTGGCCGACACGGGGTCGACGTGCCGCAGCAGGGGTCCGATGAGCAGGCGGGGGGTGTCCTCCCCGGGTGGCGGCATGGACCCAGCGTGCTCCACGGTGACCCCTTCCGCCCAGACCCGCCGGTACGGCGATCGGGGGAGCGGCTGGGAGACTGGCCGGCATGGAGTTCGTGCTGATCGCGATCGCGATCGTCCTCGTGGCCCTGGTCGCCGGGCTGAGCCTGCTGGTCGGCCGCGGCCGGCGCACCACCCGGCTCGACGACGACGCAGCCGCCGGCACGACCCTCACCCGGCCGCGGCCACCCAGTGCCCCGCCCGCACCGCCGGAGGACCGCCCGGCCGGCGCGACCGCCTCCGGCCAGGGCCTGGCGCCCGCCGAGCCGGTTGCGCCCGAGGCGCCGCCGCCGGTCGACCTGCCCCCGGCGGTCGCCGAGCCGGACCTGGTCTTCGAGACGCCGCCGCCGTCGGCCGGCCGGCTGGTGCGGCTGCGCTCCCGGCTGGCCCGCTCGCAGTCCTCGCTGGGCCGCGGCCTGCTCACCGTGCTCGCCCGCGAGCGGCTGACCGAGGACGACTGGGAGGAGGTCGAGGAGACACTCCTCGCCGCCGACGTCGGCGTCGCGGCCACCCAGCAGATCGTCGACCGGCTGCGCACCCAGTCGCTGGTGCTGGCCACCGCCACGCCGGCCGACCTGCGCGCGCTGCTGGTCCGCGAGCTGACCGCCGTCCTCGGGCCCGACCTCGACCGCAGCCTGGGCACCGACCGCCGCGAGGGCCGGCCCGGCGTCGTGCTGGTCGTCGGGGTCAACGGCGCGGGCAAGACGACGACGGTCGGCAAGATCGCCCGCGTCCTCGTCGGCGACGGCAGGAGCGTCGTCCTCGGGGCCGCCGACACCTTCCGCGCCGCGGCCGCCGACCAGCTCGAGACCTGGGGCGAGCGGGTGGGGGTGCTCACCGTCCGCGGCCGCGAGGGCGCCGACCCGGCGTCGGTGGCGTTCGAGGCGGTGCGCACCGGGGTGGAGGCCGAGGTCGACACCGTCGTCGTCGACACCGCCGGCCGGCTGCACACCAAGTCCGGCCTCATGGACGAGCTCGGCAAGATCAAGCGCGTCGTGGAGAAGCAGAGCCCGGTCACCGAGACGCTGCTGGTGCTCGACGCCACCACCGGCCAGAACGGCATCGTGCAGGCGCGGGTGTTCACCTCCGCCGTCGACGTCACCGGTGTCGTGCTGACCAAGCTCGACGGCACCGCCAAGGGCGGCATCGTCGTCTCGGTGCAGCGGGAGCTGGGCATCCCGGTGAAGCTGATCGGGCTGGGGGAGGGCGCCGACGACCTCGCGCCCTTCGAGCCCGAGGTCTTCGCCGAGGGCCTCGTCGGCGGCGCGGACTAGCGGCGCGGACCAGCGGACGGCGACGGCGGCGCTGGCGGCGGTCGGTCCCGCCCGCGCCGGGTGAGCAGCCGAGGTCGCCGACACGGCGCGACCCGCCGCGCAGGCCGACCGGAACCGCGCAGTCGGCCCCGGCCGGCGGTCAGGGGACGGCGTGCGGGTCGAACCCGTAGGGCAGCTCCAGCCGGTGGCGGGCGAGCAGGTCGGCGTCGGCGAGCACCTCGCGGGTCGGCCCGTCGGCGACCACCACGCCGCCGTCGAGCACCACTGAGCGCGGGCACAGCTGCAGGGCGTAGGGCAGGTCGTGGGTGACCATCAGCATCGTCACCGGCAGCCCGGTGAGGACCTCGGCCAGCTCGCGGCGGCCGGCCGGGTCGAGGTTGGACGACGGCTCGTCGAGCACCAGCACCTCCGGGTGCATCGACAGCACGGTGGCGACGGCGACCCGGCGGCGCTGGCCGAAGGAGAGGTGGTGCGGCGGGCGGTCGGCGGCCCCGGCCATGCCCACCTGCTCGAGCGCGGTCGCGACGCGGGCGGCCACCTCCGGCTCGGGCAGGCCGAGGTTGCGCGGGCCGAAGGCGACGTCCTCGCCGACGGTGGGCATGAACAGTTGGTCGTCGGGGTCCTGGAACACCACGCCGACACGGCGGCGGACCTCGCGCAGCGTCCGCTTCTCCACCGGCAGCCCCGCGACGGTGACCCGGCCCCGACCGCCGGTGAGGATGCCGTTGAGGTGCAGCACCAGCGTCGTCTTGCCCGCGCCGTTGGGGCCCAGCAGCGCCACCCGCTCGCCGCGCCCGATCCGCAGGTCGACGCCGAAGAGCGCCTGGTGCCCGTCGGGGTAGGCGAAGGCCAGGTCCTCCACCAGCAGCGAGGGATCGGTCACGCCCCGAGCACCCCCGCCGCCAGCACCGCGCCGGCGGACAGGGGCAGCGCCAGCCCGGTCAGCCACGTACCCACGGGGACGGCGGGAGCCGGACCGGCGGGCAGCCGGCCGTCGCCGCCGCGGGCGAGCATCGCCAGGTGCACCCGCTCGCCGCGCTCGTAGGAGCGGACGAACAGCGCGCCGGCGGTGGCCGCCACCACCCGCAGCGCCCCGGGCCCGCGGCCGCGGAACCCCCGCGACTCGCGCGCCACCCGCATCCGCCGCAGCTCACCGGTGACGACGTCGGCGTAGCGGACCATGAACGACAGGATCTGCACCAGCACCGCCGGCAGCCGCAGCCGCTGCAGGCCGCGCACGAGGTCCTGCGGGGTGGTGGTGGCCGCCAGCACGGTCGCGGCGAGCACCGACAGCGTCGCCTTGGCCAGCAGCCCGCCGGCGGTTACCAGGCCGCTCTCCGACAGCGACAGGCCCAGCACCTCGACCCGCGGCCCGCGGGCCACGACCGGCAGCAGCAGCGCGAAGAGCACGAAGGGCAGCTCGACGACGAGGCCGCGGGCCAGCCGGGCGGCCGGAACGCGGGCCAGCGCGGCCGCGGCCAGCACCAGGACCGCGTACCCGCCGTAGGCCGGGGCCCAGGCCGGGTCCAGGGGCGTGGCGACGACGACCAGCGCGAACGCCAGCACCGCGACCAGCGAGACGTGCGCCGGCAGCCGGTGGACGGCGGTGTCGCGCGCGACGTAGGCCGCGCCCAGCGGGCCGCCGTGCCCGGCCCCCACGGTCAGTCCCGGGTGCCGGTGCGGGCGCCGCGCCGCCGCAGCAGCAGCGCCAGGCCGCCGGCGAGCAGCAGCGTGACCGCGACGCCGATGACGCCGGCCAGCCCCCCGGAGACCCGGGCGTCGTCGACCCCGGCGACGCCGTAGTCGGCCAGCGGCGAGCCGGCGACCGCGCTGTCGCGGGCGGTGTCGGCGAAGCCGGCCTCACCGGCGGCCCACTCCAGGCCGTCGGGGGAGGCGCTCGCGTAGTGGCTGACGACCCCGGCGACGACCAGGGTCAGCAGCAGGCCGGCGATCCAGAACGCGCGCCGGCCGACCGGGCGGCGGCTCACCGGAGGGCCTCCTCGGCGCGCAGGCCCGGGCGGGTGGCGAGGTCGGCGGGCCGGCGCAGGTGCGCGGCGCCGTGCACGAGGTCGGGCCGCACGGAGAGCACCGCACCCAGCACCGCGACGGTGATGAGGGCCTCGCCGATGCCGATGAGCAGGTGCGCCCCGCCCATCGCGGCGAGCACCGCCCCGAGGGGGACGTCGGCGACCCCGCCCACGGCGAACAGCCCGACGAAGGCCAGCGCCGCAGCCGGCACCGACAGGAAGGCGCCCGCGCCGGCGGCGGCGAGCAGCCCGGTGCCGGTGCGCGGCAGCAGCCGCACGAGCAACCGGGAGAGGCCGTAGCCGACGCCGACGGCCACCACGCCCATCAGCACCACGTTGGTCCCGAGTGCGGTCAGGCCGCCGTCGGCGAACAGCAGCGCCTGGACGAGCAGGACGACGGTCGTGCAGAGGATCGCCGTCCAGGGACCGACCAGGACCGCGGTCAGCACGCCACCGATCAGGTGGCCGCTGGTGCCGGCGCCGACCGGGAAGTTGACCATCTGGACGGCGAAGACGAAGGCCGCGGTCAGCCCGGCCAGCGGCGCGGTGCGCTCGTCGAGCTCGCGGTGGGCGCCGCGCAGGGCCAGGCCGACCGCGCCGGCGGCGACGGCACCGGTCACCAGCGACGTGGGGGCGTCGAGGAACCCGTCGGGGACGTGCACGCGGACCTCCCGGGACCGGCTGCTGCGGGGCGGCCGGGCGCCGTCCCCCGGGCACCTTATTGCACACGAGTTGCAGGTGCACAGGCGTCGCAGGTGGAGCCGGGAGGGGCCGCAACACCCCGGACACACGGCGGCCGGACACGCGATCGGGAGTTCACGGTCCGGAAACGTGCCGACGCCGCCGGTCGAAACACGGCCCCGGCACGGTGGACGCCGCGTCGCCCACCGCCGCCGGTGGCGGGCGCACCGAGCACCGCCCCGGGCTCTCCCGCTCGCCCGGGTCCGTCCGTGGCCCTGCCCCGTCGCACGGCCACACCACACCGTCAGGAGGTTGCCGTGGACACCGGCGACACCGCCTGGGTCCTGGTCAGCGCCGCGCTGGTGCTGTTCATGACCCCCGGTCTGGCGCTCTTCTACGGCGGCATGGTCCGCGCGAAGAACGTCCTCAACATGATGATGATGAGCTTCGGGGCACTCGCGCTGATCAGCGTGCTGTGGGTGCTCTACGGCTACTCGATCGCCTTCGGCGACGACGTCGGCGGCGGCCTGCTCGGCGACCCGACCGAGTTCTTCGGCCTCTCGTCGCTGATCGGCACCGCGGGCCTGGAGGGCGCGTTCGCGCCGGACAACCTGGTCTTCACCGTCCCCTCGCTGGCCTTCGTCGCCTTCCAGGGCGTCTTCGCGATCCTCACCGTGGCGCTGATCTCGGGCGCCATCGCCGACCGCGCCCGCTTCGGCCCCTGGATGGTCTTCGCCGGCGTCTGGGCCACGCTGGTCTACTTCCCGGTCGCCCACTGGGTGTTCGCCTTCGACGGCGCGGAGTCCGAGACCGGCGGCTGGATCGCCAACGACCTGCTGGCGATCGACTTCGCCGGCGGCACGGCGGTGCACATCAACGCCGGCGCCGCGGGTCTGGCGCTGGCCCTGGTGCTCGGCAGGCGGCGCGGGTTCGGCCGCGACCCGATGCGGCCGCACAACCTGCCCCTGGTGATGATCGGCGCGGGCATCCTGTGGTTCGGCTGGATCGGCTTCAACTCCGGCTCGGCGCTGGCCGCCAACGGCCAGGCCGCCGAGGTGTTCGTGACCACGCTCGCGGCCACCGGCGCGGCCACCCTGGGCTGGCTGCTCACCGAGAAGCTGCGCGACGGGCACGCCACCTCCCTGGGCGCGGCCTCCGGCGTGGTGGCCGGCCTGGTGGCCATCACGCCGGCCTGCTCCGCGGTGACCCCGCTCGGCGCGATCGCCGTCGGCCTCGTCGCCGGCGTCGTCTGCGCCCTCGCCGTCGGCCTGAAGTACCGGCTGGGCTACGACGACTCCCTCGACGTCGTCGGCGTCCACCTCGTCGGCGGCCTCTGGGGCACCCTCGCCGTCGGCCTGTTCGCCTCCGGCGCGGCGACCGCCGGCGTGGACGGCCTGTTCTACGGCGGCGGCGTGGACCAGCTGTGGCGGCAGGCGCTCGGCGCCCTCGCCGTTCTGGTCTACTCGTTCGTGCTGACGCTCGTCATCGGCCTCGTCGTCGCGAAGCTCATGCGCTTCCGCATCACCGAGGAGGACGAGGTCGCCGGCATCGACGGCGTCGTGCACGCCGAGACCGGCTACGACCTCGCCTCCCTGGGCGGCGGCGGTGGCGGCTCGGCCCTCACGGCCGCCGGCCAGACCCGCGCGGAGGCCCGGGGCACCACCCTCACGGACAGGAGCCGGGTGTGAAGCTCGTCACCGCCATCATCAAGCCGTTCAAGCTCGACGACGTCAAGAACGCCCTCGAGCTGATCGGGATCACCGGACTCACCGTCAGCGAGGTCCAGGGCTTCGGTCGCCAGCGCGGCCACACCGAGGTCTACCGCGGTGCGGAGTACCAGGTGGACTTCGTCCCCAAGGTGCGCATCGAGGTCGTCGTCGGCGAGATCGAGGCCGCGCGGGTGGTCGACGCCGTCGTCGAGTCGGCCTCCACCGGGCAGATCGGCGACGGGAAGGTGTGGGTCACCACGATCGACGAGATCGTGCGGGTCCGCACCGGCGAGCGGGGCGAGGACGCCCTGTGACGCGGGAGTAGGACCAGGTGGGCGACGCCGGCCGGGGTGGCGGGAGGACCGCGGCCCCGGCCGGCGCCGTCCCGACCCACCGACCGACAGGGGGGACCGTGCCCGACCTCGGGGCGCTGCCCGGCCTGACCCGCGCCGAGCGGGTGCAGCAGCTCGACGCCTGGCTGGGCGGCCTGCTCGCCGCCGCCGTCGCCGGCACGCCGCCGCCCCGGCAGGGCCGGGGTGCCCCGCCGCCGCGCACCGGCACCGAGGGCGTCGCGCTGGTCGCCGTGGGCAGCCTGGGACGGCGCGAGCCCCCGCCGCACGGCGACCTCGACCTGGTGCTGGTCCACGACGGCCGGCCGGAGGTGGCCGCGCTCGCCGACGCCGTCTGGTACCCGGTCTGGGACGCCGGCGTGCGGCTGGACCACTCCGTCCGCTCGGTCGCCGAGGCCGTCGCGGTGGCCTCCTCCGACGTCAAGGCCGGGCTCGGCCTGCTCGACGCCCGCCTGGTCGCCGGGGACGCCGCCCTCGCCGCGGCGCTGCGCACCGCGACGCTGGCCGCGTGGCGGCAGTCGGCGTCCCGGCTGCTGCCGCAGCTGCGCGACCTGCGCCGCGGCCGGGCCCGGCAGGTCGGCGAGCTGGCCTTCCTGCTCGAGCCCGACCTCAAGGAGGCCTACGGCGGCCTGCGCGAGGGCCAGGTGCTGCGCGCGGTCGCCGCCGCCCAGCTCGGCGACGAGCCGGCCGCGGAGGTGGAGGCGGCCTACGCCCTGCTGCTCGACGTCCGCGACGAGCTGCGCCGCCGCACCGGCCGGCCCTCCGACGTGCTGGTCCGCCAGGAGCAGCGCCCGGTCGCCGCCGCGCTCGGCCTCCCCGACGAGGACGTGCTGCTGCGCCGGGTCAGCCTCGCCGGGCGGCGGCTGGCCTTCGTCGCCGACGACACCTGGCGGCGGGTGGAGGCGGCGCTGGTCCGCCGCCCCCGCGGCCGCTACCGCCGGGTGCGCCGGGAGCCGCTGGCCGAGGGCGTGGTGCGGCAGGGCGACGAGGTGGTGCTCGCCCGCGACGCCCGCCCGGCCGCCGACCCCGGACTGGTGCTGCGGGGGGCGGCCGCCGCCGCCCGCGCCGACCTGGTGCTGTCCCCCTACACACTCCGGGTGCTCGCCGCGCACTCCCCGCCGGTGCCCGAGCCGTGGCCCGCCGAGGTGCGGTGGTCGTTCCTGCGGCTGCTGGCCGCCGGCCGGCCCGCGGTCGCCGTCCTCGAGCAACTCGACCAGGAGGGCCTGCTGACCCGGCTGCTGCCGGAGTGGGAGCAGGTGCGGTCGCTGCCGCAGCGCCACCCCTGGCACCGCTTCACCGTCGACCGGCACCTCGTCGAGGCCGCCGCGGCCGCCGCCGAGCTCACCCACGACGTCGACCGGCCCGACCTGCTGCTGGTCGCCGCGCTGCTGCACGACATCGGCAAGGGCCGGCCCGGTGACCACAGCGTCGTGGGGGAGCCGATCGCGGCCGGCGTCGCCGCCCGCATGGGGTTCGTGCCGGCCGACGTCGCCGTCGTCGGCACGCTGGTCCGCCACCACCTGCTGCTGCCCGACACCGCCACCCGCCGCGACATCGACGACCCCGCGACCATCGGGCGGGTCGCGGCGACCATCGGCGGGGACGCGCAGGTGCTGCAGCTGCTGCACGCGCTGGCGCAGGCCGACGGTGCGGCCACCAGCTCCTCGGCGTGGTCGCCGTGGAAGGCGCACCTGGTCGCCCACCTGGTCGCCCGCGTGCAGGCGCACCTGGGCGGGACGCCCGCCGCCGGCCCCGACCCGGTGCTGCACCCCACCGCGCCCACCGTCACCGAGACCGGGGCCGACGGCGCGGTGACCGTGGGCGTCGAGGACGTCGCCGACGGCCAGCAGGTGACGATCGGGGCGCCCGACGAGCGGGGCCTGTTCAGCTGCCTGGCGGGGGTGCTCGCGCTCAACCAGCTCGACGTGCGCGCCGCGAAGGTCAACGTCGTGGACGGCCGGGCGACGGCGGTGTTCGCCGTCCGCCCCCGCTTCGGCCGGGCACCGCAGCCGGCGATCCTGGCCGACGCCGTCCGGGCCGCCCTGGAGGGGACGCTCCCGCTGGCCGACCGGCTCCGCCAGCGGGAGGCCGACTACCGGCAGGACGCCGCCCGGTCGGCACCGCCGCGGATCTCCTGGCACGACTCGGAGGCCAGCGGCGAGGCGACCAGCATCGTGGAGGTGCGGGCCGGCGACCGGGCCGGGCTGCTCTACCGGCTCACCGCCGCGCTCGGCTCGGCGGGGCTCGACGTCACCTCCGCGCGCATCGAGACCCTCGGCGCCGACGCCGCCGACTACTTCTACGTCAGCAACCCGGCCGGCGGCTCCCTCGACCCCGGCCGGCGGGCGCGGGTGGAGGCGGCGCTGGTCGCCGCGGCGCGGGGCGCGGTCCTCGACCCGGCGCGCGGCGCGGTCCTCGACCCGGTGGCGGACACACCGCGCTGAGTGCTCGGGACTGTCGGTGGGCCGTGCGACCGTCGGGGCGACCACGGGACGGAGCAGTCCCGGTACCGACGGCGAGGGGGAGTCCCCGTGCAGCACCAGCAGAGCTGGCCCTGCCCCACCTGCGCGCAGGACACGGTGTTCGAGCAGCCGCCGTGCGCCGACGGGCACACCGACGACGGCGGCGAGTGCCCCGAGTGGATCTGCACCGGCTGCGGCACCGGCTTCCTCCTCGGCGGCCTCGAGTCCGTCGTCGAGGCGGCGGGACGGCGGGCCGGCGCCGCCGCCTGAACCCGCCGCCCGACCGTTGCCTCACGTCACCGGAGGGTGAGCGCCACCCGGCCGGATCCGGCCAGCGCGCCGTCGGCCACGAAGGCCACCCAGCCGCCGCGCACCAGCACCGTCTCGATGAGCTCGTCCACCACGTCGTCGACGACGTCGGGGTGCTCGACGTCGTCGGCGGGGACGAGGAAGTCACCGTCGGCGCTCAGCCGGGCCGCGAGGGCGAAGCCCTCCTCCACCGCGAGCATCTCCGGCCGCTCCCGCCGCGCGGCCAGCCACGCCGCGTCGATGCCCTCCACCACGGCCTGCCGGGAGCGCCGCCGGTCCAGGTGCGCCAGCGCCTCGCCCTGCCGGGACAGCAGGTAGCCGTCGAGCACCTCGCGCACCCGCGGGACCAGCACCGACAGCGGGGCGCGGGTGAGGTTGCCGGTCACCGTCCCGGCCAGCCGCCCGGTGTTGCGCGACAGCCGCCGGAACCGGCCGACCACCCGGTGCCCGCCGACCAGCACCAGCGGAGCGGGGTGCAGCCGCAGGAAGGTGCCCAGCGCCCGGTCGACGCGCCGCAGGAAGTCGCCGGCGTCGTCGTCGGCCCGGAGCGGGAAGGGTGAGCGCCGGGGCGGGCGCAGGGTCCCGGCGCCGCCCTCGAGCAGCCGCGCGTCCTGCTCCGACAGCAGCAGCACCACGTGGCGCGGGATCCGGTGCAGCGCCCGGACGAGGTCGCGGGTGGCGAAGGTGGGGTCGACGACCACCCGGTCGGGCACCGCCACCGGCAGGCGCACCACCTGGCGCAGCGTCCGGTTGACGTACAGCGCGATGCCGGCGCCGGTGGGCTCGCCGCGGGCGGCGGACACGAGGTCCTCGAGGGCGTCGGCGAGCCCACCGGGCGCGCCGTCGCGGGCCAGGCGCGCCCCGGCCTCACGGGCCAGCCGCTGCAGCGTCCGCGCGTCCGCGTCGGTCATGCGGGCGGCGGGGGTGGTCGTGGCGAGCAGGGACACGCACGGCTCCTCGCGCACCGACTGGAGCAGGACGACCTGCTCGGGTGAGGGGCCGGGGACCCGCGGCACGGTGGCGGTCACGGGACCGGCCGGCCCACGGGGACGGCGTCGAGCCGCCGGGCGAGGCGGGCGACGGCGCGGTCGAGGACCCGCTCCCGGCGGCGACCGCGCAGGCCGGCGAGGCGGTGGACGCTGATCCGCGCCGGCAGGCCGGCCGCGGCGGCGCGCTGGGTGGCCAGGGCGACCAGGTCGGCGACCTCCCGCTCGGCCTCCTCGCCGAGGCGGACCAGGAGGGCGGTGTCGGCGGTGACGGGGACGCGGGGGAGGAGCAGGGCGGTGTGCACCTCGCGGCCGGTCTCGCGGGCGAGGGCGTGGGCCTCGTCGAGGGCGGCGAGCGCGCCCTCCCGGCCGGTGAGCGGGACCAGCAGCCGGGGCGGGACACCCCGGGGACGGTGGGCGGGCCGGGTGCGGGCCGGCGCGGGAGGCGGTGCTACGGGGACGGTCGCGGTCACGGGGACTCCCACGGTGCGGCGAGGTCTCCCCCGGTCCCGGAGGACCGGCCGCGCCCGGGCCGGAGGCCGGGACTGACGGGCGGCGGCTTCGCGGATGCGGTCGGGTACTCCCCTCGCAGGAACCACGATACACGAAATCGACTTCGGGTGGAGGAGGTTCGGAGGTGCGCCCTGTCCCGGCGCCGCCGTGCCCACCGCGGGCACCGGGCGACTACCGTTCCCCCGTGACCGCGTCCTCGCCGGGGTGGACCTTCCTCTCCAACCACGGGCACGTGCTCGTGAGCCTCGCCGTCGACCCCGAGGCCCGCATCCGCGAGATCGCCGGCCGCGTCGGCATCACCGAGCGGGCGGTGCAGATGATCCTCGCCGACCTCGAGGAGGCCGGCTACGTCGTCCGGGAACGCGTCGGGCGGCGCAACCACTACACCGTCGTCGAGCGCGGCCGGTTCCGGCACCCGCTGGAGGACCACGTGCGGGTCGGCGACTTCCTGGAGCTGGTCGTGCGCGACCGGCCCTCGGCCGACTCCGCCTGAGCGTCCGGGCGCTCAGGCCGCGTGCGGCAGCACGAGCAGCGTCAGCGGCTCGGGTCCGGCCACCGCCGCCAGGCCCCGCTCGGCCAGCGCCGCCTGCACGGCCGCGAGCACGGGGGAGCCGTTGACGTGCAGCAGCAGCGGTCGCGTCAGGGCGCCCGCGGCGTCGAAGGCCGACTCCTCCTCGGCGGTCCAGAACGCGTACGAGCAGGCCGCCGCGGGGAAGCGGGCCAGGAGCGCGGCCGACAGCGCCACCCGGGTGGCGCCGGCGTCCCCCGGGAGCCCGCCCGCGGCGAGGATGCCGAGGGCGCGCAACCGGGCGCAGGCGAGCTCCAGCAGAGCCCGGGCGCCGGGCGTCGCGGACGGGGGTGCGGTCGCGGGCAGGGGTGTCGTCAGGACGGTCACGAGAAGTACTCCGGTCGGCTCACGTAGGTGTCGGACACGAACATCACGCCCGAGCCGGAGGCGAGGATCCGCCGCAGCCCGGCCAGCAGCGCGTCGGCCCGGTCGTCGGGCACGACGGTGATGAGCAGTTCCAGGGGCGCCTGGTCGTTGAACAGCAGCCGCCCCTGGTGGTAGCCGGAGTGCCCGAGGCCGGACACCCCGGACAGGGCGGTGTAGCCGGTGGCCCCGGCCGCGGTGAACACCTCCCGCACCCCGGCGGCCCCCGAGCCGGGGACCACCACCTCGACCCGCGTCATCCGGGTCAGCCCCTCCCGGGCGGTCACCGGTCCTCCTCGGTGGGGGACCACGGCGCCCAGCCGGAGGGCGTCCAGCGCTGCCACGGGTCGCCGGGGTGCTCCCGGGCGGCCAGGGCGAGCCACTCGTTGGCGAACAGCTGCGCCAGCTCGCGGTTGCGCGCCAGGACGCCGGCGGTGCGTGCCAGGGGGGCCTCGACGACGGCCAGCAGCCGCATCGGCTCGTGCACCAGGCGGTCGCCGTCGGCCACCGACTGCCAGGGCAGGCCCAGCCGCAGGTCGCCACCGGTGCCGGACAGCACCCCGACGTCGCCGACGACGTTGTGCACGGTCTTGGTCCCGGCGCCGAGCACCTCGGGGTCGACGGTCGAGAAGTAGTACTGCGCGTTGATCCACTGGGCCACGACCAGCGGCGCGGTGAGGATGGTCTCCAGCACCACGCCGGAGGTGTCGGCCGCCGCGTCGTAGGAGTGCAGGAACACCCGGCGGCCGAGGTCGAGGCCCACGGTGGTCGAGCGGGGGGCGACCACGAAGGCGGCGTTGCCGGCCAGCCCCCACTCGGGCACCACCTGCGCCCAGTCCGCCGCACGGGAGCGCACGTGCCGGGCCCTCCGCCTGCGGCCGGCACGCCTCGGCGCCCCGGGCAGGGCGGCGCACCGCTCGGCGGCCAGCCGGGCGCCGGCCTCGGCGAGGTCGGCGGCGAGCCGGTCCAGCGCGGCCCGGTGCCCGGGCGGCGTCAGGTGCACGTCGAGCAGCCGCACCCGGTCGGTCGCGGTGTCGTGCTCGGCGGCGACGAACCAGGTGTCGGCGGGGACGGCGGTGCCGCGCTCGGCCAGGGCGGCCCGCACGTCGGGCAGGTTGAGCAGCGCCGCGGCCGAGCGGGCGTTGGGGCCGCCGCGGTGCCCGCCGCACGCGCCGCAGTCCAGCGCCGAGGCGTAGGGGTTGTTGGTGCTGGTACCGCCGTGGCCGCACAGCACCACCAGCGGCGCCAGCTCGCCGGCGCGCCCGCCCGTGGGCAGCGCCATCGTGGCCAGGCAGGCCTCGGCGACCGCGGCCCGCTCCTCCGGGGCGAGGCCCGCGGGGACGTCGACGGCGGTCCGCGCCGGCGGGGCCACCAGGCGGCCGAGGCGCTCGCCGAGCGCGGCGGTGGGACCGGCGGCCAGGGTGCGGGCGGCGGCCAGCGGGCCGGCCGCCCAGCCGGCGGCCTCGGCCAGCGCGAAGGGCGCCAGCAGGTCCTCCTTGGCCGTGCCGAACGCCTCGCGGGCACCGCCGAGGGTGCGCAGCCCGGCCAGGCGGCGGGCCGCGCCGCCGCCGGCGGCCGGTTCCTCCGCCAGCTCGAAGCGGGGGCGCACCAGCACCGGGCACTGGTCGGCCGCCGGCCCGCCGGCGAGGTCGCGGAAGGCCATCGCGACGCCGAAGAAGCCGGCCGACCCCAGCGTCTCGTAGGGGCCGGTGGCCTCCAGGTGCCGGCGCAGCCCCTCGGAGCGGACGTCGATGCAGCACACGACCTGGGCCGCGGGCCGCCGGTGGGCGGCGACCGGGCGCGGGGCGCGCAGCGCGGCCAGCAGCGCGTCGCGGTGGTGGGCCTCGTAGGCCTCGAGCCACACGAGCGTCCGCGCGGACACCGGCAGCGGGCCGAGCACGGCGGCGGCCGCCTCCAGCGCGGGCGCGGGCAGCTCGGCCAGGCCCAGGGCGCGGACGGCGGCCTGCGCCCGCGCCCGCGCCGAGGGCTCCTCCGGCGGAGCGGGCAGCGGCTCGGCGTCGTCGGCTCCCGTCGCGCCGGCGGCCGCGAGCAGCGCCTCCTCGCAGGCGAGCCGGACCGCCAGGTACTCCACCAGGTCCGGGCCCCCGTCGCGGTCGCCCCGCCACCGGACGTGCGCCGCCCACCCGGGCAGGCGGGTCAGGTGCGCGCGCAGCGTCGCGGCCCAGCGGTCCTCGGGCACGCCGCGCGCGTCGAGCACCTCGAGCACGGCGTCGTCGGGGGTCGGCGGCAGCCGCCGGAGGTGCTCGCGGGCGGCTGCCGGCAGCGTCCGGTCGTGCGGGGCGTGCCCGCGCCACGCGCCGTAGAGGCCCCGGTCGCGGCCGGGCAGCGGCCAGCCGGCGTGCTCCTCGGCCAGGAAGGCCGCGCACCACGCCGCGGTGTGCGCGTCGACGGCGTCGGCGACGTCCGGCGCGCGCCGCTCGGTGGCCGTGAGCTCGCGGCGGGCCGGGGCGGGGGTGGGGCGCCCGTACAGCAGGTCGGCCAGCAGCAGGTCGGCCTCCTCCACCTGCCCGCCGCCGAGGGTCAGGGCCGGCCGGCCCGGCGCGGTGAGCCCCCGCCGGTGCAGCGCGGCGCGCAGGTCGGCCGCGGTGACCCGGCCCGCGGCGAAGGCCGCCCGGAAGTCCGCCTCGGGCAGCGTGCCGCGGATGCCGAGCGCGGCCCGCGCGGTGTCCAGGGCCGTCCCGAACGGCAGCCCCTCCAGCCCGGCGAGTGGGTTGACCGCGATGAAGGTGCGGATCGGCCAGGCCGTCGGCAGCACCCGGGCCGCGGCGCGGACGTCGCCGCGCAGCCGCGCGCGCCGGGCGCGCCGGTGGGCGAGCAGGTCGGGGAGGACGTCGGTCACGGGCGGGCTCCCAGGCTGGAGGGCACCGGCGGGGCCGGCACGAGGACGGGCGGACGGCCGGGAGAGCGCCGTCGGGCGGCGGTGCGCACGGGCGAGGGCGAAGGGGAGCCGGCGGCGAGGGCGCGGGCGTGCAGCGGCACCTGCCACGACCGCAGCCGGGCGGGGACCCGCCCGGACAGCACCGCGGTGAGCAGCACCGCGGCGGCGGCGGGCACCAGCAGGAGCAGGGCCGACGGCGCCGCCGCCGGCGCGGCCGGCAGTGCGGGGGCGAGGAAGGCCGCGACCGACGTCGTCACGAGCAGGTGGGCCGGCACGAGGGCGAGCAGCGCGGCGGCGGCTGCGGCGACGCCCCGCGGCGTGGGCACCCGCCGCAGCCAGCCGCGGGCCAGGGCCGCGCCGGTGGCCCAGGCCAGGACCGCGAGGACGACGCCGCTCGCACCGCTCGCGTGGCCGGGGACCACGGCCACCGCCAACGCCGTGGCGCCCGCGGCGAGCGCGGCCGCGACCAGCGGCGTGCCCGCCGGCGCCGCGCGCACCGGCCGGGGGGCCGCCGCGGCCCGCCCGGCGGCCTGCACGGCGGAGCCCGACGCGAGGAACAGCGTGGCCTTGAAGGCGCCGTGTGCCACCAGGTGGACCACCGCGGCCGCCCACCAGCCCAGCGCGCAGGCGGCGACCATGAGCCCCATCTGGCCGGCCGTCGAGGCGGCCAGCGCGCCCTTGACGTCGGGGCGGGCCAGCATGGCCAGCGTCATGACCACCGCGGTGGTGGCCCCGGCCGCCAGGGCCAGGTGGGTGGCCCACCCGGAGGCGCCGACCACCGGGGCGGTGCGCACCATCAGGACGCCGCCGGCGTTGACCACCCCGGCGTGCAGCAGCGCGGAGACCGGGGTGGGCGCCGCCACGGTGGCCGGCAGCCAGCGGCCGAGGGGGAGCTGGGCCGAGCGGGCCAGCGCGGCGACCACGAGGAGGCAGGCGACCGCGGCGCCGGCGCCGGTGCCCAGGCCCGCCGCGGCCGGGGCGAGGTCGGTCAGCCGGCGGTCCCCGCCGTCGAGGACGAGCACGCCCACCGCCGTCCACAGCGCGAGGTCGCCGACGGCCGTCGTCGCCGCGGTGCGCACGACCGCCGACCGCGTCCCCGCCACGCCGCGGGCGCAGCCCAGCAGCAGGCAGAGCGCCAGCCCCGCTCCGCTCCACGCCGCCGCGAGGGAGACGAGCGTGGCCGCCGTCGCCAGCGCGGCGCTGGCCGACAGCAGCAGGCCGGCCCCGAGCGCGTGCCGGGTTGCCGCGGGATCACCCTGCAGGTAGCGCCGCGCGAAGGCGGCGACCACCGTCCCGACGCCGGTCACCAGGAGCAGCAGGACGACGCCGAGCCGGTCGGCCTCGAGGACCGGGAGGGCGCTCCCGGGCAGGCCGACGGCCACCGGGCCCGCCGCGGCGACCGCGGCGGCGAGTCCGACCGCCGCCGCCAGCGCGACGCCCGCCCCGACGGCCAGCGCGCGGGACGCCGGGCCGGGGCGGCCTCCGGTGAGGATCTCGGCGAGCACCCCGGCGGCGGCCGCCCCCACCGGGGCGAGGACCGCGGTCAGCAGCAACCAATGCACGAAGCAAAATTAGCGTAATGAAGTTCATGTGTCGAGTCGACGGCGCCGACCGCGACCGGCCCGCGCCCGCGGAGCGGCTGGGGCGCGGCCGCCGTGTCGATACCCTGGTGGCAGGAGGCGCGTGGGCCCGGTCGGACCGGGACCTCGCCGTGTCGCCGGTCGGGTGGACCGGGCGGGCCGCGCCGCGAGCTCTGACGAGGACGTGCTGTGTTCGAGACCCTCTCCGACCGCCTCGACAAGGTCTTCACCGGCCTGCGGGGCAAGGGCCGGCTGACCGACGCCGACATCGACGCCACCGCGCGCGAGATCCGCATCGCGCTGCTGGAGGCCGATGTCGCCCTGCCGGTGGTGCGGGCGTTCATCGCCGCGGTCAAGGAGCGGGCGCGCGGCGCCGCGGTCTCGCAGGCGCTCAACCCCGCCCAGCAGGTCATCAAGATCGTCAACGAGGAGCTCATCGAGATCCTCGGCGGCGAGACCCGCCGGCTGCGCTACGCCAAGCAGTCGCCCACGGTGATCATGCTGGCCGGCCTGCAGGGCTCCGGTAAGACCACCCTCGCCGGCAAGCTCGGCCGCTGGCTCAGGGCCCAGGGCCACACCCCGCTGCTGGTCGCGGCCGACCTGCAGCGGCCGAACGCGGTCAACCAGCTCTCGATCGTCGCCGGTCAGGCCGGGGTCGACGTCTTCGCGCCCGAGCCCGGCAACGGCGTCGGCGACCCGATCCGGGTGGCCGCCGACTCCATCGAGCACGCCCGCCGCACGATGCACGACGTCGTCGTCGTCGACACCGCCGGCCGGCTGGGCATCGACGCCGAGCTGATGGCCCAGGCCGCCGGCATCCGCGACGCCGTGCAGCCCGACGAGACGCTGTTCGTCGTCGACGCGATGATCGGCCAGGACGCCGTCACCACCGCCGAGGCCTTCCGCGACGGCGTCGGCTTCTCCGGCGTGGTGCTCACCAAGCTCGACGGCGACGCCCGCGGTGGTGCGGCGCTGTCGGTCCGCTACGTGACCGGTCAGCCGATCATGTTCGCCTCCACGGGCGAGAAGCTCACCGACTTCGACGTCTTCCACCCCGAGCGGATGGCCTCGCGCATCCTCGGCATGGGCGACGTGCTCACCCTCATCGAGCAGGCCGAGCAGGCCTTCGACGCCGACCAGGCCGAGAAGATGGCCGGCAAGCTCGTCAGCCGCGAGGGCTTCACCCTCGAGGACTTCCTCGAGCAGATGATGGCCATCCGCAAGATGGGGCCCATCGCGAACCTGCTGGGCATGCTGCCCGGGGCCGGTGCGATGAAGGAGCAGCTCAAGCAGGTCGACGACCGCGACCTGGACCGCACCGCGGCGATCATCCGCTCGATGACCCCGCAGGAGCGGGTCGACTCGAAGATCATCAACGCCTCGCGCCGGGTGCGCATCGCCAACGGCTCGGGCGTCACCGTCACCGAGGTCAACCAGCTGCTGGAGCGCTTCGCGCAGGCGCAGAAGATGATGGGCCAGATGGCCGGCAGCATGGGCCTGCCGGGCATGGGCCCGATGTCGAAGAAGGCCCGCGGCCGCCAGATGCAGGCGCAGGCGAAGAAGGGCAAGGGCAAGAAGGGCAAGGGCGGCAAGCCGGCCCGCCGGCCGATGGGCGCCCCGGCCCTGCCGCCGGGTGCCGGCTTCGGCGGCGGGCTGCCCGGCGGGATGCCGTCGCTGCCCCCGGGCCAGGCGCTGCCGGACCTGTCGAAGCTGGACTTCGGGAAGTTCGGGGACGAGCGGCCGGGACGGTGAGCGCCCCGGCGCTGCACCTGTCCGGCCCTGCCCTGCACCTGAGCGGCGTCGTCCTCCCCGAGGGCGAGCACCGCGACCTGTGGGTCCGCGACGGCCGGATCACCACCGAGCCGGTGCCCGGCGCGGAGACGGTCGCCCGCGGCGGGTGGCTGCTGCCGGGCCTGGTCGACGCGCACTGCCACGTCGGGATCGGCCGCGGCGGGGTGCTCGTCGAGGACCTCGCCGGCCTGCGCGAGCAGGCGCTGGCCGAGCGCGCCGCCGGCGTGCTGGCGCTGCGCGACTGCGGCTCCCCGGTCGACACCCGGGCCCTCGACGACGAGCCCGACCTGCCGACGATCGTGCGCGCAGGCCGGCACGTGGCCGCCACCCGCCGCTACATCCCGGGGCTGGCCGTCGAGGTCGAGCCCGCCGACCTCGTCGCCGCGGTGCGGGTGCAGGCCCGGCGCGGCGACGGGTGGGTCAAGCTCGTCGGCGACTGGATCGACCGCGCCGTGGGCGACCTGGCGCCGGAGTGGCCCGACGACGTGGTGGCCGAGGCGATCGCCGCGGCCCACGAGGAGGGCGCGCGGGTCACCGCGCACACCTTCGGCACCGACGCGCTGCCCGGCCTGGTCCGCGCCGGCATCGACTGCATCGAGCACGGCACCGGGCTGACCGAGGACCTCGTCGCCGAGATGGCCGCCCGCGGCACCGCCGTCGTCCCGACCCTGGTCAACGTGGAGAACTTCCCGGGGTTCGCGGCGGCGGGGGAGAAGCGCTTCCCGGCCTACGCCAGCACGATGCGGCGGCTGTACGCGGGCTCGGGCGCCGTCGTGCGGGCCGCGTACGAGGCCGGGGTGCCGGTGTTCGCCGGCACCGACGCCGGCGGCGGCATCGAACACGGCCGCATCGCCGACGAGGTCCGCGCGCTGTGCGAGGCGGGGCTGCCGGCCGAGGCGGCGGTGGCCGCGGCGTCGTGGTCGGCGCGCCGCTGGCTCGGGCTGCCGGGCATCGAGGAGGGTGCGCCGGCCGACGTCGTCGTCTACGACGCCGACCCGCGCGCCGACCTCGACACCCTCACCCGGCCGCGGCTGACCCTGCTGCGCGGCCGCGTGGTGGCCTGACGCCCGGGGCGGCCCTCAGACGGCGGGGGTGGACCCGAAGCTCTCGGCGAGCCGCCGGCCGATGAGCCGGCGGGCCGCGTCGGCGTCGTCCACGATGCTGCCCAGCAGGACGAACGGGTGCACCTGGCCCCGGAAGGACTCGTAGTGCGTCGGCACGCCGGCATCGGCGAGGGCCTGGGCGTAGGCCGCGCCCTCGTCGCACAGCGGGTCGCACTCGGCCGTCACGACCGTGGCCGGTGCCAGACCGGACAGGTCGGGCGCGAGCGCCGGTGACAGCCGCACGTCGGTCCGGTCGGCGTCGCCCGCGTAGGCCTGCAGGAAGTAGTCGATGTCCCGGTGGGTGAGGAAGTGCCCCTCGCCGTACGTGCGGTAGCTGGCGGTCCGGCCCGTGCGGGCGTCGGTCAGCGGGTAGACGAGCACCTGGTGGGCCAGTCCCGGCCGGGCGTCCCGCAGGGCCTGCGCGACGCCGGCGGCCAGGTTCCCGCCGGCGCTGTCCCCGGCGACGGCGACCCGCGCCGGGTCGGTCCCCAGCCCGGCGGAGTCGTCGAGCAGTGCCCGGGTCACCGCCAGGCAGTCGTCGTAGGCGGCGGGGAACGGGGCCTCGGGGGCGCGGCGGTAGTCGACCGACACGACGACCGCGCCGGCGTACCGGGCGATGTCCCGGCAGGTCGTGTCGTGGGTGTCCAGGTCGCAGAGCACCCAGCCGCCGCCGTGGAAGTAGGCCACGGCGGGCAGCCCGTCGTCGGTGCCGGGGCGGTAGACCCGGACCGGGACGGGACCCGCGGGCCCGGGCAGCGTCGTGTCCCGCACGTCCGCGAGCGGGGCGGGGACGCCGGTCAGGGGGACGACGGCGGCGAGCTGCGCGCGGTTCTCCTCGACGGTGCAGGTGTCGAGCGGGGGTGCGTCGGCGACCATGTCGAGGAACGCCTGGGCCTGGGGGTGTGTCGGCACGGGACGGCACGCTAGGGGCGGCCCGGACCGGGGTGTCACCCCCGGGCGGGGGGACACCCCGGGGGTGGCAGCCGGGGACCGCCGCCTCAGACGCTGACGCCGGCCGCGGCGCAGGCCGTGCCGAAGTCGGTGGCCGGCTGGGTGAGGCCCTCGAAGGCGACGAAGACGTCGGTGCCCGACTCGATGTCGTCGATCGCCGCGTCGGTGGCGGCCGAGACGTCCTCGGCGGCGGCCAGCACCGGCGCGCTGGCGTCCTGGTGGTCGGCCGGCGCGTCGCGCAGCGCCTCCAGCAGCGGGACGACGCCCGCGGGGTCGACGTAGCCGGTCTCGTCGACCGAGATCAGCGCCAGGCCGGCGTAGCCGAACCACCCGGCCACCGCCTGGCACAGGCCGGCGTCCCCGGGGACACCGGCGCCGGGCACGGGCAGGTCCTCCCCGCCGGTGTCGGCGGGCACCGACTCCGCGGTCGGCTCGGCCGGCGTCGGCGCGGTGGGCTCGTCGGTGGGCTCGGTGGGCTCGGCGGGCGTCGGGTCGGTGGTCGTCCCGCCGGCCTCCGGGGTGGCGTCCTGGGCGGCGGAGACCAGCGTGGCCTCGCCGGTCACGGACGTCGTGCAGGCGGTGAGGGAGGCACCGGCGGCGAGGGCGAGCGCCAGGCCGGCGAGACGGGGGCGGGTGCGCATCAGGGGACTCCGGGAGGTCGGTGGCCACCGGTCGGTGGCTCGCTGCCGACGACGGTCGCGCGGGCTCCTTGCGGCGCGATTGCGAGTGACTGGCCCCGACGTGCACCGGTGTGCGGAGAACCGGGTCGCGTGGCCTGGGAGACTGACCGCGTGCTGTTGCGGATGTCCACGCTGTTCCTGCGCACCCTGCGCGACGACCCGGCCGACGCCGAGGTCCCGAGCCACCGCCTGCTGGTGCGGGCCGGCTACATCCGGCGGGCCGCGCCCGGCGGCTTCACGTGGCTGCCGCTGGGCTACCGGGTGTTCCGCAACGTCGAGCGCGTCGTCCGCGAGGAGATGGACGCGATGGGCGCCCAGGAGGTGCACTTCCCGGCCCTGCTGCCGCGGGAGCCCTACGAGGCCACCGGTCGCTGGACCGAGTACGGCCCCAACCTCTTCCGGCTCCAGGACCGCCGGGGCGCGGACTTCCTCCTCGGCCCCACCCACGAGGAGATGTTCACGCTCCTGGTGAAGGACCTGTACTCGTCCTACAAGGACCTGCCGCTGTCGATCTACCAGATCCAGGACAAGTACCGGGACGAGGCCCGGCCCCGGGCCGGGCTGTTCCGCGGCCGCGAGTTCACGATGAAGGACAGCTACTCCTTCGACGTCGACGACGCCGGCCTCGACGCCTCCTACGCCGCGCACCGCGCCGCCTACATCCGGATCTTCGACCGGCTGGGCCTGGACTACGTCATCGTCTCGGCGATGTCGGGGGCCATGGGCGGGTCGAAGAGCGAGGAGTTCCTGCACCCCACCGAGATCGGCGAGGACACCTTCGTCCGCTCGCCCGGCGGGTACGCCGCCAACGTCGAGGCCGTGGGCACCGTCGTCCCCGAGCCCGTGCCGCTCGACGGCCTGCCCGAGGCGCACGTCGAGGACACCCCCGACACCCCGACCATCGACACGCTGGTCGCCGTCGCCCGGCAGCTGTTCCCCGACGCCGGGTACACCGCCGCGGACACGCTGAAGAACGTCGTCGTCACGCTGGTGCACCCCGACGGCACCCGCGAGCCGCTGGTCGTGGGCATCCCCGGCGACCGCGAGCTCGACGTCAAGCGGCTGGAGGCCCAGGTCGCCCCGGCCGAGGTGGAGCCGTTCACCGACTTCGCGGCGCACCCCGCGCTGGTCAAGGGCTACATCGGACCGCAGGTGCTCGGCAAGGACAGCGAGTCGGGCATCCGCTTCCTCGTCGACCCCCGCGTGGTCCCCGGCACCCGCTGGGTCACCGGCGCCAACGAGCCGGGGAAGCACGTCTTCGACCTCGTGGCCGGCCGCGACTTCTCCTGGGACGGCACCGTCGAGGCCGCCGAGGTGCTGCCCGGTGACCCCGCCCCCGACGGCTCGGGCCCGCTGGAGCTGGCCCGCGGCGTCGAGATCGGGCACATCTTCCAGCTGGGCCGCAAGTACGCCGAGGCGCTGGACCTGCAGGTGCTCGACGAGAACGGCAAGCTCGTCACGGTCACGATGGGCTCCTACGGCATCGGCGTCTCCCGCGCCGTGGCCGCCATCGCCGAGTCCACCCACGACGAGCTCGGCCTGGTCTGGCCGCGCGAGATCGCCCCGGCCGACGTGCACGTGGTGGCCACCGGCAAGGACGCGGCGGTCTTCGAGGCCGCCGAGGCCCTGTCGCAGGAGCTGGTCGGGGCCGGCCTGACCGTCCTCTACGACGACCGGCCCAAGGTGTCGCCCGGCGTGAAGTTCAAGGACGCCGAGCTGCTCGGCATGCCGACGATCGTCACCGTCGGGCGCGGACTGGCGCAGGGCGTCGTCGAGGTGCGCGACCGGGCCACCGGTGAGCGGTCGGAGGTCGCGGTGGCCGACGCCGCGGCCGCGGTGCTGACCCGCGCGCGGGGCTGAGCCGGGAGCGGGGCTGAGCCGGGGGCTCAGCCCCCGGCGGCCAGCGCCCGGTAGCGCGAGGGCGTGAGGCCGTAGGCCGCGCGGAAGGCCCGGCCGAACACCGACGGGTCGGGGAAGCCGCAGCGGCGCGCCACGGCCGACACCGGCAGGGCGCGCGCGTCGGCCCGGCCGAGCTCCTCGCGCGCCCGCTCCAGACGCCGGCGCCGCACGTGGCCGGCCACCGTCTCCTGACGGCCGGCGAAGAGCCGGTGCAGCTGGCGGACGGAGACGAAGTGCGCCGCCGCGATCTCCCGCGGGCCGAGCCCGGGGTCGGCGAGGTGCTCCTCCACGTAGGCCCGGACGGCGCAGACCAGGGCGTCCTCGCCCCGCGGCGTCCCGGCCGGCCGCGGCGGCGCGGCGCCGGCCGCGGTGGTGACCAGGTCGAGCAGCTCGGCGGCGAGCCGGTCGCCGGGGTCGGCGGCGGTGACGTCGGGGCTGTGCACCAGGTCGGTCATCATCCGGCCCAGCACCCCGGTGAGGCCGGCCGAGCCGTCCAGGCGCCGCGCGGTCAGCGCGCCGGCGGACGCCTCGGGGCGGCACCAGGTGACCACCAGCAGGGACCAGGCCGGCGCCGTCCCGGCCGACAGCTCCCAGGTGAACGGGCGGTCGGTCTCGTAGAGGGCGTAGTCCCCGGGCTGCAGCCAGCACTCCCGGCCGTCCTGCTGCACGCGGGCGGCGCCCCGCTCGAGCAGCCCGACCTGCACGTAGCGCCGCCCGTCGGCGCGGGCCAGGCCCGCCGTGCGCACCGCCCGCTGGTCCACCGACCCCACCCGGGACAGCTGCAGCGACCCCAGCGCCCGGCTGGAGACCTCACCGGCGACCGGCCGGTCGGTGGCCGGGGCGACGTCGAGGTCGACGAAGTGCTCGCCCAGCAGGTCCCGCCACGGCCGGACGCCGCTGCACCGCGTGGTCGTCGACGTCGGCACGGGACCTCGCTCGGGGTCGGCCGCGCGGGCCCGCGCGCGGCGCCGTCCTGGGCAGGACGGGCCGAGGGTGCCACGCGACACCGGCCCCGCGGAAGGCGCTGGGGGTCGAGGGCGCGGCACGCACCGTCGAGCCGGCCGGCCCGGCGGCGCGCGACGATCCCCGCACCGCGCCGGGGCGCCGTCCCCGGGGGAGGAGGACGACCATGGCGGTGACCGACCTGCCGGTGCCGGGGACGGGGACGGGGACGGGGACGGTGCACGGCGCCTGCCCGCTGGACTGCCCGGACACCTGCGCGATGGAGGTGACGGTCGAGGACGGCCGCGCCGTGCGGGTCCGCGGTGCCCGGTCGCACCCCTACACCCGCGGCGTGCTGTGCGTGAAGATGAACGACTACGAGCGCACGGTCTACAGCGAGGACCGGGTGCTGCACCCGCTGCGGCGGACGGGCCCGAAGGGCAGCGGGCGGTTCGAGCGGATCTCGTGGGACGAGGCGCTCGACGAGATCGCCGGGCGCTTCACCGAGATCGTCGAGACGTCCGGGGCCGAGGCGATCATGCCGGTCAGCTACCTGGGCACCCAGGGGATCCTCAACGGCCTCAACGTCGGCGACCCGTTCTTCAACCGGCTCGGCGCGACCGTCAGCGAGCGCACCTACTGCGACTCCGGCTCCTGCACCGCCTACGCCATGACGGTGGGCGCCACCGCCGGCGTCGACCCGGAGTCCTTCGTGCACGCCCGCTGCATCGTCATCTGGGCCAACAACATGCTCAGCACCAACCTGCACCTGTGGCCGTTCGTGGCCGAGGCGCAGCGGCGCGGGGCCAAGGTCGTCGTCATCGACCCGGTGCGGCACCGGACGGCGCAGCACGCCGACTGGTACATCCCGATCCGCCCCGGCACCGACGGCGCCCTGGCGCTGGCCATGATAAATGTGATCATCGCAGAGGGGCTGACCGACGAGGACTACGTCGCGCGGTACACCGTCGGCTTCGACGAGCTCGCCGAGCGCGTGGCGACCTACACCCCCGAGTGGGCCAGCGGCGAGACCGGCATCCCCGCCGAGGACATCCGGACGCTGGCGCGCGAGTACGCCGCGGCCGATCCCTCGGTCATCCGGATCGGGGTCGCCATCGAGCGGCACGCCGGCGGCGGGCAGACCGTGCGCGCCATCTCCTGCCTGCCCGCGCTCACCGGGGCCTGGCGCCGCCCCGGCGGCGGTCTGCTGCAGCTGCCGCTGTGGGCCTTCCCGGTCAACTGGCCGGCGTTCCTCGGCGCGGAGTTCATCCGGCCGGGGACGCGGGTGGTCAACCAGTGGCTGCTGGGCCGGGCGCTGACCGGCGAGCTGGGGCTGGACCCGCCGATCCGGGCGCTGGTGGTCTACAACAGCAACCCGCTGGTCGTGTGCCCCGAGCAGGACCGCATGGTCGCCGGGCTCTCCCGCGAGGACCTGTTCACCGTCGTCAGCGAGCACTTCCTCACCGACACCGCCGACTACGCCGACATCGTGCTGCCCGCCACGACCCAGCTCGAGCAGCGGGACCTCATGTTCTCCTGGGGCCACCTCTACGTGACGCTGAACGAGCCGGCCGTGGCGCCGCTGGGCGAGGCGGTGTCCAACACCGAGCTGTTCCGCCGGCTGGCCGCGCGCATGGGGTTCACCGAGCCGGTGTTCCGCCGCACCGACGAGGAGATGATCGCCGAGGCGTTCGACTGGTCCTCGCCGGTCCTGGAGGGGATCACGCCCGAGACGCTGGCCCGGGACGGCTGGGCGCGGCTGCGGCTCCCCGGCCCGGACGAGTACGCCCCGCACGCCGAGGGCGGGTTCCCCACGCCGTCGGGCAAGGTGGAGTTCCTCTCCTCGGCCGCCGCCGGCGGCAACTTCGTGCTGCCGCTGTTCCGCCAGGGCTCGAACGACCACCAGTCCGGCGAACCGGTGGACCCGCTGCCGCACTACGTCCCGCCGCGCGAGCGGCCCGACGGCCGCTACCCGCTCACGCTGCTGTCGCCCAAGTCGCACGCCTACCTCAACTCCAGCTTCGCCGACCGCCCGGGCCAGCAGCGGGTGCAGGGCGTCCCCGCCGTGCACGTGCACCCGGAGGACGCCGCGGCCCGCGGCCTGACCGACGGCGCCGAGGCCACCGTCGTCAACGACCGGGGCCGGTTCACCGCGCGGGTGCACGTCACCACCGACGTCGCCCCCGGCGTGGTGGTCTCCCCGATGGGGGCCTGGCGCAAGCACTCGCGCGGGGCGACGGTGAACGCGCTGAGCCCCTCGGTGTTCGCCGACCTCGGCCGCGCCCCGACCTTCTCGGACAACCTCGTGGAGATCGAGCCGGCCTGACGAGGGACCTCCCTGCCCCCCACCGCTCGCACGCTCGCGGCGGGCCCCTGCAGGGAGGCCGTTCCAGCACGTCACCGGCTGTCGCGCGGGCGGGGTCCGCCGTCTGGCATGATGGACGGTCGAACACGGCGGCGCGCGGCCCTCTCACCGACGCCGGCCGTGTCCCTGGCTCCGCCCCGGCGTAACCCCACGCGTCCGTCCGGCGAGCACCGACGAACAGCGTTCGAGGAGAATCCGAGCCACCGTGGCCACCAAGATCAAGCTCATGCGTCTGGGCAAGATGCGTGCTCCGTACTACCGGATCGTCGTCGCCGACGCGCGCACCAAGCGCGAGGGCCGCTCGATCGAGACGATCGGCAAGTACCACCCGAAGGAGGACCCCTCCTTCATCGAGGTCGACAGCGAGCGCGCGCAGTACTGGCTCGGCGTCGGCGCCCAGCCCACCGAGGCCGTCGCGGCCATCCTCCGCGTCACCGGTGACTGGCAGAAGTTCAAGGGCGAGCCGGCTCCGCCGCCCATGAAGGTCGCCGCCCCCAAGCCCGACCGCAAGGCCCTCTACGAGGAGGCCGTCCGCAGCTCCGGCGAGGAGCCGGCCGCGGGCGCCACCACCCCGAAGAAGAAGGCCGCCCCCAAGGCCGACGCCCCGGCTGCCACCCCGGACGCCGACGCCCCGGCTGCCGACGCCACCCCCGCCGGCACCGACGGCGCGGCCGAGACGCCCGCCGAGTAAGACGTGCTCGAAGAGGCGCTCGAGCACCTGGTCAAGGGCATCGTCGACCACCCGCGCGACGTCACCGTCGACCTCGTCGGCGGTCGCCGCGGCAAGACCCTCGAGGTCCGGGTCCACCCCGACGACCTCGGCAAGGTGATCGGCCGCGGCGGCCGCACGGCCAAGGCCCTGCGCACCGTCATGGCCGGCGTCGGCGGCCGCGGCCTGCGGGTCGACGTCGTCGACACCGACGGGCGCTGAGCCCCCGCGTCCGGGACGTGGGACCCACTCCTCCGGACACCGTGGTGGTCGGCCGCATCGGCCGGCCCCACGGTGTCCGCGGTGAGGCCACCGTCGAGCTGCGCACCGACGACCCGGACGCCCGGTTCGTCCCCGGCGCGGTCCTGCGCACCGACCCCGCCGAGCGCGGTCCGCTGACCGTCGCCGGCGCCCGCTGGCACCGCGAGGTGCTGCTGCTCGCGTTCGAGGGCTACGACAGCCGCGAGGCCGTCGAGACCCTGCGCGACACCCTGCTCGAGGTCCCGGTCGCCGACCTGCCGGCGCTGGATGACCCCGAGGCCTTCTACGACCACCAGCTCGTCGGCCTGGCCACGCGGCTCCCCGACGGCACGCCGCTGGGCGAGGTCACCGCCGTCCGCCACGAGGGCGCCGACCTGCTGGTCGTCGCGCGCCCCGACGGCGGGGAGCTGCTCGTGCCGTTCGTCACCGCGATCGTGCCCACCGTCGACCTCGCCGGCGGTCTGGTCGTCGTCGACCCGCCGGAGGGGCTGCTCGACCTGTGAGCGACCCCTTCCGGATCGACGTCGTCACCATCTTCCCCGAGTACCTGGCCCCGCTGCGCCAGTCGCTGCTGGGCAGGGCCGCCGAGCGCGGGCTGGTCTCCGTCGGCGTGCACGACCTGCGGCAGTGGACCGACGACGTCCACCGCACCGTCGACGACGCCCCCTACGGCGGCGGGCCCGGCATGGTGATGCGGCCCGAGCCGTGGGCGCGGGCGCTGGAGGCCGTGCGCCGGCCCGGCACCCGGCTGGTCGTCCCGACACCCGCCGGGCGGCCGTTCACCCAGGCCGTCGCCGCGCAGTGGGCCGCCGAGCCCGGCCTGGTCTTCGCCTGCGGCCGCTACGAGGGCATCGACCAGCGGGTGGCCGAGTGGGCCGCCGCCTCCGGCCCCGTGTCGGAGGTCTCCATCGGCGACTACGTGCTCGCCGGCGGGGAGTCGGCGGTGCTGGTGATGGTCGAGGCGGTCACCCGGCTGCTGCCCGGCGTCGTCGGCAACCGCGAGTCGGTGGAGGACGACTCGCACGCCGACGGCCTGCTGGAGGGCCCCTCCTACACCCGGCCGGCGTCGTGGCGCGGCCTCGACGTCCCGCCGGTGCTGCTGTCGGGCGACCACGCCGCGGTGGCCCGCTGGCGACGCGCCGAGTCGCTGCGGCGGACCGCCGACCGCCGTCCCGACCTGCTGGCCGCGCTGCCCGAGGACGCGCTGTCGCCGGCCGACCGGGCGGTCCTCGACGGTGCCTGAGAAGCCCTGGGTCCGGCCGACGGCGCGGGTGGTCGTGCTCGACCCCGACGGGCGGGTGCTGCTGCTGGGGGCCCGGCTGACCGACCCCGCGGTCCCGCCCGGCGAGGTGCTGTTCTGGTACACCCCCGGCGGGGGAGTGGAGGACGGCGAGAGCGTCCGGCAGGCCGCCGTGCGGGAGCTGGCCGAGGAGATCGGGCTGGTCGTCGACCCCGCCGCGCTCGAGGGCCCGGTGTGGTTCCGCCGGCACGTGGGCCCCTTCGCCGGCGTCGACGTCGACTCGCGGGAGACCTTCTTCGTCCTGCGCGACGTCGTCCACGAGGTCGACCCCGCCGGCCGCACCGAGCTGGAGCTGCTGGGGGAGGAGCCGCACCGCTGGTGGACGGCGGAGGAGGTCGCCGCCGGCGGCGCGCAGTTCGCGCCGCGCGAGCTCGCCGCGGTGCTGCCCGAGCTGCTGGCCGGGCCGTGGCGCCGGCCACCCCGCGTGGTCGACTGACCGGCGCCTGCCGGGGCCGCGCTCGGCAGGCCGCGGCGGATGTGGCACAGTAGAGAGTCGCTGCAGACCGGAGGCGCCCGCCGACGGGCACTCCCTCCCGGAGTCGCAGCCGCACACCTGGTCCGGAGCGCGGGGGCACCCCGCTGCCCGGGCCGACCACGAGCCACCGCTGAGCCACCGCTGAGACCGAGGACAAGCTGCGATGAACACCCTGGACGTACTCGACGCCGACTCGCTGCGCGACGACATCCCCGAGTTCCGCCCCGGGGACACCGTCAAGGTGCACGTCCGCGTCGTCGAGGGCAACCGCTCGCGCATCCAGGTCTTCCAGGGCGTGGTCATCCGGCGCCAGGGCGGCGGGATCCGCGAGACCTTCACCGTCCGCAAGGTCAGCTTCGGCGTGGGTGTGGAGCGCACCTTCCCGGTGCACACCCCGGTCGTCGAGAAGATCGAGGTCGTGACCCGCGGTGACGTCCGCCGCGCCAAGCTGTACTACCTGCGCGAGCTGCGCGGCAAGGCCGCCAAGATCAAGGAGCGTCGCGAGACCGTCGCGCGCTGAGTCGCCCCGGGCGTCGTCCGCCCGGCCTGACCACGGCGGGTCTCCCGCGGCCGTACGCTGGCTCCGATGAGCAGTGACCGGTCCGGGGGGCCCGCCGACGTCGTTCCCGGGGAGGACCCTCCACCCGAGTCCTCAGCCCGCCGCCGCCTCCCCTGGCAGCGCCGCCCCGCCCGGCCGGAGAAGAAGACCTCGCTGCTGCGCGAGCTGCCCGTCCTGCTGGTCGTGGCCTTCGTGCTGGCGCTGCTGGTGAAGACCTTCCTGGCGCAGGCGTTCTTCATCCCGTCGGGGTCGATGGAGCAGACGCTGCACGGGTGCCCCGGCTGCACCGGCGACCGCGTGCTGGTCAACAAGGTCCCGTACTGGTTCGGCGACCCCGAGCCCGGAGACATCGTCGTCTTCCAGGGGCCGGACACCTGGGTGCCCGAGGTCGAGATCTCCGAGCCCTCGAACTGGTTCACCGGCGCCCTGCTGTGGCTCGGCCGCGCGGTCGGCGTCGCCCCGCCGAGCGAGGACGACTACGTCAAGCGCGTCATCGCCGTGGGCGGGCAGACCGTGCAGTGCTGCGACGCCGAGGGCCGGGTGACCGTCGACGGCGAACCCCTCGACGAGCCCTACATCCACGAGAACACCCCGATCGAGACCCGCGCGTTCGGCCCGGTGACCGTGCCCGAGGGGCGGCTGTGGGTCATGGGCGACCACCGCTCGGCCTCCGCCGACTCCCGCTCGCACGTCGGTGACCGCTACGGCGGCACGATCGCCGTCGACGACGTCATCGGCAAGGCCGCGCTCATCGTGTGGCCGATCGACCGCTTCGGCACCCTCGAGTCCCCGGACATCCAGGGCACCGAGGCCGCCGCGGCCGGGAGCGCGGCCGGGAGCGCGGTCGGGGGCACGGTCGGGCAGGTCGCGCCGCTGGGCCTGGGTCTGGCCGGCGCGGTCCCCGTGGCGGTGTGGAACCGCGACCGCCGCCTGCGCCCGCCCCCGGGCTGACCCCGCCCCGCGTCCTCCGACGGCGCCGTCCCGCACCCGGGGCGGCGCCGTCGTCGTTCCCGGACCCCTCGGGCGACCATTCCAGGAATGGTCGTCGCCATGTCGACAACCAATCGAGGTCGTTTCGCGTGTGACGACGATCGCGGACATTCGCGCCGAGAAAATCCCCAGAAAGTGTTCAAGCAATGGGAGAGGGGGCCCGATGGAGTAATCGAGAACAACCCGGTTTCCCCGAAATGGAGTAAGTCGTGTCCGCACCCCTGGCCAGCGCCACCCGCGGCGTCACCCGCGTGCTCCTCCTCGCCGACGCCCCCGTCCTGCGCCGTGGCCTGGTCGGCATGGTCAACGAGACCGCCGGCATGCAGTCGGTGGGCACCCCCGGCGAGCTGCGCCGGGCCCTGACCCTGGTCGAGACCGCCCGTCCCGACGCGGTGGTCGTGGAGCTGGGGGCCGGGCGCGCCGCCACCCTCAACGTCGTCCGCGACCTGCGGCGCCGCTTCCCGCGGGTCGCCGTGGTGGCCCTGGCCACCTCCGAGGACCCGGCCGTGGTGAACGAGGCCGTCGCCGCCGGGGTCCGCGGGTACCTGATGCTCAACACCTCGCCGACCCTGCTCGGCTGGGCGATCCTGGCCGCCCGCGCCGGCCGCACGGTGGTCGACCCGCAGATCCGCCGCGTCGAGCCGACCGCCGCGCCCGTGGGCAAGCCGCTCACCCCCGAGGTGCCGCTGACCCGCCGCGAGTCCGACGTCCTCGACGAGCTCCTGCAGGGCCAGTCCAACCGGCAGATCGGCCGCAACCTGTTCATCAGCGAGGACACCGTCAAGTCGCACGTCAAGGCGATCCTGCGCAAGCTGGGTGCCCGCGACCGGGCGCACGCTGTCTCGCTGGTGCTGTCCGCGCGGGGCTCGGCCGCCTGCACCTGCGGCGCCCACGGCCTGACCTCCCCGGCCCCTGTGGAGGCCTAGTCCCCGACTCCGTCCGGACCGTCCGCCTCCTCGGCGGTCCGGCCCGCGGGCGCTCGCGCCCGCTCCGGTCCGCGGGCCGGTCCCCTCCGACCCCGGGGACCGGCCCGCGGTCGTTCCCGCCGGCCGACCCACTGCCGACCCGCCTCCCGACGGGCGGGCCGACCGTCCGGCCGGGCCGTCGGTGCCGGGTCGTACTGTCGGACGGCGATGGCAGGCCGTCTTCCCCCCGCCCACCGGGCCGCCGCCGCGCCGGCCGCCCGCACCCGCCCCTCCGCCCCGCCCGGGGAGGCCGGGACCGACGCCCCCGGCGACGCGCTGTGGGACATGGAGCGCTCGCTGCGCCGCCGCGGCTTCACCGCCGTCGCCGGTGCCGACGAGGCCGGGCGCGGAGCCTGCGCCGGCCCGCTGGTGGCGGCCGCCTGCGTGCTGCCCGCGGGCCGGCGCGGCCGCGTCCCGGGCCTGGCCGACTCCAAGCTGCTCACCGCCGCCGCCCGGGAGCGGGTCTACGACGAGGTCGTCGCCCGCGCGGTCTCCTGGTCGGTGGTCGTCATCCCGGTGACCGACCTCGACGCGCGCGGGATGCACGTGACCAACCTCGAGGCCCTGCGCCGCGCGGTGAGCACGCTCGACCCCGCCGCCGACTACGTGCTGACCGACGGCTTCGCCGTGCCCGGCCTGGGGGTGCCGACCCTCGCGGTGTGGAAGGGCGACCGGGTCGCAGCCTGCGTGGCCGCGGCGTCGGTGCTGGCCAAGGTGACCCGCGACCGGATCATGCTCGACCTGCACGAGCGCTTCCCGCAGTACGACTTCGCGGTGCACAAGGGCTACACGACCGAGGCCCACACCGCCGCGCTGGAGCGTCACGGGCCCTGTCCCGAGCACCGGTCGCGCTTCGTCAACGTCGTCCGCGCCCGCGACGCGCGCGCCGGCCGGGAGCTCCAGCTCACCGCCGCGGGCGGCATGGTCGATGATGGGGGCATGCGCACCGTCTCCGGAGAGCCGCGATGAGCACCGAGGACCTGGAGAAGTACGAGACCGAGATGGAGCTGCAGCTCTATCGCGAGTACCGGGACATCGTCCGGCAGTTCACCTACGTGGTGGAGACCGAGCGCCGCTTCTACCTGGCCAACTCCGTCGACCTGCAGGTCCGCGAGGCCGGCGGCGAGGTGTTCTTCGAGCTCAAGCTCTCCGACGCCTGGGTCTGGGACATGTACCGGCCGGCCCGCTTCGTGCGCAACGTGCGCGTGCTGACGTTCAAGGACGTCAACGTCGAGGAGCTCGACAAGCCCGACCTCGAGCTGCCCGACGGGCCCCGCATCACCTGATCCGCTCTCCACGTCCCGGAGGCTGACCCGCCGGGACGACACGACCGCCCCGGCCGTCCACAGCCCGCACCGCCGTCCACAGACCCGGCCGGGAACGACCACCGGCGCCCGGCCGCGGTCACGGTCCGTGGGTGTCCACCACCACCTCCCTCGGCAGCCGCGGCGAGTCGATCGCCGCGGCCTACCTCACCGACGCCGGGCTGCGCGTCCTCGACCGCAACTGGCGCTGCCGCGACGGCGAGCTCGACATCGTCGCCCGCGAGGGCGCGGCGATCGTCTTCTGCGAGGTGAAGACCCGCCGCGCCACCGGCTTCGGCCACCCCGTCGAGGCCGTGCCGCCGGCTAAGCGGCGGCGGCTGCGCACGCTGGCCCAGCGCTGGCTGGCCGCGCACGACGAGCACGCACCCGACCTGCGCTTCGACGTCGTCGGCGTGCTCGTCCCGCCGGCCGGGCCGGCCGTCGTCACCCACCTGCGCGGGGCCTTCTCGTGACCCTCGCCCGCACCTGGTCCGTCGGCCTGGCCGGGGTCACCGGCGCGATGGTCGAGGTCGAGGTGGACATGTCCGCCGGGCTGCCCGGCGTCGTCCTGGTGGGCCTCCCCGACGCGGTGGTGCGCCAGTCGGTCGACCGCGTCCGCGCCGCCGTCGTCAACACCGGCGCCGCGTGGCCGATGCGCCGGATCACCATCGGGCTGTCGCCGGCCTCGATGCCCAAGCAGGGCAGCGGGTTCGACCTCGCGCTGGCCGCCGCGGTCCTGGCCGCCGCGGGCACGCTGCCGGCCGAGGCCGCCGACGGCCTGGTCCTGCTCGGCGAGCTGGGACTCGACGGGTCGGTGCGCCCGGTCCGCGGTGTGCTGCCGGCCGTGCTCGCCGCGGCACGGGCCGGGCACGCCACCGTCGCCGTCCCGGCCGGCAACGCCGACGAGGCGGCGCTGGTCGCCGGGGTCGACGTCCTCGCCGTCGCCACGCTGGGCGACCTGGTGGACCACCTGTCGGGCCGCACCCGCCTGGCGCCGCACGTCCGGGGGCCGCTGCCGCCCCCGGCGCCCGCCCCCGACCTCGCTGACGTGGTCGGGCAGGCCGCCGGGCGGCGCGCGGTCGAGGTGGCCGCCGCCGGCGGGCACCACCTGTACCTCACCGGCCCGCCCGGCGCGGGCAAGACGATGCTCGCCGAGCGGCTGCCCGGCCTGCTGCCGGTGCTCGACGAGGAGGCCGCCCTCGAGGTCACCGCGATCCACTCCGTCGCCGGCACCCTCCCGCCCGGCGCACCGCTGGTGGGCCGGCCGCCGTTCGAGGCGCCGCACCACTCGGCCACCATGGCCGCGCTCGTCGGCGGCGGCTCGGGAGCGATCCGCCCCGGCGCGCTGTGCCGGGCTCACCGCGGGGTGCTCTTCCTCGACGAGGCGCCGGAGTTCCCGCGCGCGACGCTGGACACACTGCGCCAGCCGCTGGAGCGGGGGGCGGTGACGATCAGCCGGGCCGCCGGGTCGGCCACCTTCCCCTGCCGGGCGCAGCTGGTGCTGGCGGCCAACCCGTGCCCGTGCGCGAGCGCCGCCGGGGACGTCGCGTGCACCTGCAGCCCGCTGGAGCGGCGCCGGTACCGGTCGCGGCTGTCGGGTCCGCTGCTCGACCGCATCGACCTGCGGGTGGAGCTGCCGCCGGTCACCCGGGCCGCCTGGCTGGCCGCCGACGTGACGCCGGAGCCCACGGCCACCGTGGCCGCGCGGGTCGCGGCCGCGCGGGAGGCCGCCGCGGCCCGGCTGCGGGGGACCGGGCTGTCGCTCAACAGCCAGGTGCCCGGCCGGCTGCTGCGGGAGCGCTGGCCGCTGCCACGGACCGCCCTGGCGTTGGCCGAGCGGGCGCTGGACCGCGGTCTGCTGTCGGTGCGGGGCCTGGACCGGGTGCTGCGGGTGGCGTGGACGCTCGCGGACCTGGCCGGACGGAGGGTGCCCGGCGGCGACGACGTCGCCGAGGCCCTGGGCATGCGGCTGCAGCGGGCCGCGGCGTGAGCGGGCTGGAGGACGACCTGACGGCGGCCGTCGAGGACCCGGCCTCGCCGGCCGGCGCCGCGGGGCTGCGGCGGGCGCGGGCGTGGCTGACCCGCGCGGCCGAGCCCGGCTCGGTGGAGCTGTGGCGGTTCGTCGAGGACACCGGCCCGGCCGGGGCGGTCACGGCGCTGCGGGCGGGTACCGCGCCGCCGTCGGTCCGCGCGCTGGTCGGCGCCCGGGCGGCGCAGGACGCCAGCCTCGCCGACCTGCGCCGCGCACAGCGCTGCGGCGCGCGGCTGGTCGTCCCCGAGGACCACGAGTGGCCGGGCCCGGCGCTGCACCCGCTGACGCTGGCCGCGCACGCCGGCGGGCACGACGGCGCCGACGGCCCGGGCGGCCGGCGCGACCGCACGACCGCGCTGGTGCCGCCGCTGGCGCTGTGGGTGCGCGGTGAGGCCCCGCTCGACGCCACGGTCGACCGCTCGGTGGCGGTGGTGGGGTCCCGGGCGTCGACCGCCTACGGCGAGCACGTGGCCGCCGACCTCGGTGCCCAGCTGGGAGAGCGGGGGTGGACGGTGGTCTCCGGCGGGGCCCACGGCATCGACGTCGCCGCCCACCGCGGCGCGCTGGCCGCGGGTGCGCCCACCGTGGTGGTGCTCGCCTGCGGGGTCGACCGGGCCTATCCGGCCGCCCACTCGGCGGTGTTCGAGCGCGTCGTCGACGGCGGCGGCCTGCTGGTCAGCGAGTGGCCGCCGGGTGCCGCGCCGCACCGGCACCGCTTCCTGGTCCGCAACCGGATCATCGCCGGGCTGACCCGCGGCACCGTGGTGGTCGAGGCCGCGGCCCGCTCCGGTGCGCAGGCCACCGCGCGCCGCGCCCGCGCGCTGGGCAAGCAGGTGCTGGTCGTGCCCGGCCCGGTCACCTCGGCGATGTCGGTCGGCTGCCACGAGCTGCTGCGCGAGGAGGAGAGCGGCGCCCGGCTGGTGAGCAACGCCGCTCAGGTGATCGAGGCGGTCGGCAGCCTCGGGGAGGACCTCGCCGCCCCCGCCGAGCGGCCCACGTCGGCGCGCGACGGCCTGTCCGACCTCGCCCGCCGGGTGCTCGACGCCTGCCCGGTCCGCGTCGGGGTCAGCGCCGAGCGGCTGGCGGCGGTCGCCGGCTGCGACCCGCTGGAGGCCATGCGGGTGCTGCCGGGCCTGGAGGTCGCCGACCTCGTGCAGTGGACCGGCGGCGGCTGGCGGCTGGCCCCGGCGCCGCGGGAGCGGGGGCGCCGCTGAGGTCGGTGGGACAGCGGTTCCGTCGTGTGGGACCGACCGGCGCGGCGCCTTGACCGGGCGACGGTGCCGTCGGACGGTCGGACCGTGACCGCCCGCACCGCCGACGCCCGCGCCGCGCTGCCCCCGGCGCTCGCGGCGGCGCTCGAGGGCTACGAGGACTTCCTCACCGGCGAGCGGGACCTGTCCCCGCACACCGTGCGCGGGTACGTCACCGACGCCGTCTGGCTGCTCGACCACCTGGCCCGCCGGGGCGGCATCCGCGTCGACGAGCTCGACCTCGCCGCGCTGCGCAGCTGGCTGGCGCAGGGCCGGACGCGGGGCGCCGGTCGCGCCACCACCGCCCGCCGCGCGGCCGCCGCCCGCTCCCTCACCGCCTGGCTGCGCCGCTCGGGGCTCACCCCGGAGGACGTCGGCCAGCGGCTGGTCAGCCCGAAGGCCCACCGCACGCTGCCCGACGTGCTCGCCCCCGACCAGGCCCGCGCGGTCGTCGAGTCCACCGCCGGCGCCGAGGAGCCGGTGGGGCTGCGGGACGCCGTCGTGCTGGAGCTCCTCTACGCCAGCGGGATCCGGGTCAGCGAGCTCGTCGGTCTCGACGTCGACGACGTCGACCGCGGCCGCCGGCTGCTGCGGGTCCTCGGCAAGGGCCGCAAGGAGCGCAGCGTCCCCTACGGCGCCCCCGCCGAGCGGGCGCTGGACGCCTGGCTGGTCCGCGGCCGCCCGGCGCTGGCCACCGCCGAGTCCGGCCCGGCGCTGCTGCTCGGACTGCGCGGGCGGCGGCTCGACCCCCGCGAGGCCCGCCGCACGGTGCACGCCGCGGTGGCCCGGGCGCCGGGTGCCCCCGACGTCGGACCGCACGGCCTGCGGCACTCCGCGGCCACCCACGTGCTCGAGGGCGGCGCCGACCTGCGCTCGGTCCAGGAGCTGCTGGGCCACGCTAGCCTCGCCACGACGCAGATCTACACGCACGTGACGGTCGAGCGGCTGCGCGCCGTGCACGCCCAGGCCCACCCGAGGGCCTGACCGGGGCCCGTGCCCGACCCCACCCAGCCCACCGCCTCCCCGCAGCACCGCGGGGACCGAGCCCACCACGAAGCGGGGAGTGCCGACGTGCCCGAGGCGACCATCCACCGGATCGGCGGCGACCCCGACGAGGACGCCGACGCCGCACTCGCCGACCTGTGGGCGCAGTACGTCGCCGACCGGTCACCGGCGCTGCGCGACCGGCTGATCCTGCACTACGCGCCGCTGGTGAAGTACGTCGCCGGCCGGGTCGGCAGCGGCCTGCCCGCGCACGTCGAGCACGCCGACCTCGTCTCCTACGGCACCTTCGGCCTCATCGACGCGATCACCCGCTACCAGCCCTCGCGCGAGGTCAAGTTCGAGAGCTACGCGATGTCCCGCATCCGCGGCGCGATCATCGACGAGCTGCGCAGCACCGACTGGATCCCGCGGTCGGTGCGCATGCGGGCCCGGCAGTTCGAGCGGACCGTGGCCGCGCTGGAGAGCCGGCTGCAGCGCAGTCCCACCGACGAGGAGATCGCGGCGGAGATGGACATGGACGTCGAGGAGGTGCGCAAGTTCCTCGGCCAGCTGTCGCTGGTCAACGTCGTCGCCCTCGACGAGCTGCTCACCGACGACGACGGCGGCGCCCCGCGCCTGGTCGACACGCTGCAGGACGCCAACGCCCTCGACCCGCAGGCGGTCGCCGAGCACGGGGAGTCGCGCCAGCTGCTGGCCCGCGCCGTCGAGCAGCTGCCCGAGCGGGAGAAGGTCGTCGTCAGCCTCTACTACTTCGAGGGGCTGACGCTGGCCGACATCGGCCGCGTCCTCGGTGTCACCGAGAGCCGCATCTGCCAGCTGCACACCAAGGCCGTCCTGCACCTGCGCACCAAGCTCGCCGACATCGCCTGAGGCCCCGGGCCGCCCCGCGCGCCGACCCGGCCGTCCGGGAGGTCACCCGAGCGGCAGCAGCCGCACCCGCGGCGGCTGCAGCAGGGCCAGGGGGTCGAGGTAGACCTCGCCGCGGCGCAGCCCCCAGTGCAGGCAGGCCGCGGCGGGACAGCCCTCGTGCCCGGCGGCGAGCGTGCCCAGCGGGTCCCCGCGCCGCACCTCCCGACCCGCGCCGACGAGGGGCGCGACCGGCTCGTAGGTGGTCCGCAGGCCGCCGGCGTGGTCGACGCTGACGACCGGCCGGCCGGCGACCATCCCGGCGAAGACGACGACGCCGTCCCCGGCCGCGCGGACCACGTCCCCGGGCGCCCCGGCGAGGTCCGCGCCCCGGTGCCCGGGCCCGTACGGCGACGGCGGGGGAGCGAAGGGCCGGGTCACCGCCGGCGGGTCACCGAGCGGGGAGACCCACGGCGGCGGTGCGACCGCGACGGCCGGGACGGCGGGATCGGCCGCGGCCCCGGCCGGGGCGAGGGCGGCCGCGCAGGCCACCAGGACGACGAGGAGCAGGCGGGCGCGCACCCGCAGCAGCCTCGCGGCCCGGCGGCCGGGAGGAGGGCGGTCGCCCGGACCTGTGGACGGCGCCGCCCTCGGGGGAGGAGCCCGCCCGCCACGGCGTATGCTCGTCGGCGCGACCCGTGTGCACGGGTCGACTCCGCGCGTCCTCCTCCCGCCCGCACCGGCGGGGCAGCCCCACCTCGGTCCCGGTCCCGCACCGGGTCGGTGGCGCCGCGGGACGCCAGGGCGGGCCGTCACCCGGCGCCCGCGTCAACCGAGGAGCGTGGCCGCCCGGCGGCCGCGCGCAGACAGGAAGGCTGCGGCCATGGCAGTCGTCAGCATGAAGCAGCTGCTCGACAGCGGCGTCCACTTCGGGCACCAGACCCGTCGCTGGAACCCGAAGATGAAGCGGTTCATCTTCACCGAGCGCAACGGCATCTACATCATCGACCTGCAGCAGACGCTCGGGTACATCGACTCGGCCTACGAGTTCGTCAAGCAGACGGTCTCCCACGGCGGGACGATCCTGTTCGTCGGCACCAAGCGCCAGGCGCAGGAGGTCGTCGCCGAGCAGGCGCAGCGCGTCGGCATGCCCTACGTCAACCAGCGCTGGCTGGGCGGCATGCTCACCAACTTCCAGACCGTGCACAAGCGGCTCCAGCGGCTCAAGGAGCTCGAGGACATGGAGCAGACCGGCGTGCTGGTCAGCCTGTCCAAGAAGGAGCAGCTCGGCCTGACCCGCGAGAAGGCCAAGCTCGAGCGCAGCCTCGGCGGCATCCGCGACATGCAGAAGGTGCCCAGCGCCATCTGGATCGTCGACACCAAGAAGGAGCACATCGCCGTCGGCGAGGCCCGCAAGCTCAACATCCCGGTCGTCGCGATCCTCGACACCAACTGCGACCCCGACGAGGTCGACTACAAGATCCCGGGCAACGACGACGCGATCCGCAGCATCACCGTGCTGACCCGCGTGGTCGCCGACGCCGTCGCCGAGGGCCTCATGGCCCGCTCGGCCGCGCAGGCCAACGCCGGGCGCGAGGACGGCGGCGAGCCGGCCATCGGCGGCGGCGAGCCGCTGGCGGACTGGGAGCGCGAGCTGCTGACCGGCCAGGCCGACGCCACCGCCGCGGACGCGCAGGCCACCCCGCTGCCCGAGACCCCGGTCGCCCCGCCCGCCGTGACCGCCGAGGAGGTCGCCCCGGTCGAGGGCGTGCCCGCCACCGGCGACACCGCCACCGGCACCCAGGGCGCCCAGAACGGCTGAGCCGCCGGCGCCGCCGCCCCGCGCACCTGCGCCCGGGCGGCGGCGCCGCGGCACGTCCGCACCCACCCCGCTCTCCACCTGAGAAGGAAGTGACATGCCTGCCTTCACCGCCGCCGACGTCAAGCGGCTCCGCGACGCCACCGGCGCCGGCATGATGGACGCCAAGAAGGCCCTGACCGAGGCCGACGGCGAGTACGACAAGGCCATCGAGCTGCTGCGCATCAAGGGCGCCAAGGACGTCGGCAAGCGCCTCGAGCGCTCCACGACCAATGGCATCGTCGTCAGCAAGCACGGCGCGCTGCTCGAGCTCGACTGCGAGACCGACTTCGTCGCCAAGAACGCCGACTTCGTCGCGCTCGCCGAGCGGCTGATCGAGATCGTGCTCGAGAAGTCGCCGACGACCCTCGACGAGCTGCTGGCCACCGAGGTCGAGGGGCAGACCGTCGCCCAGCTCATCGAGGGCGAGTCCGCCCGCATCGGCGAGAAGCTCGTCCTCTCCCGCTTCGCCACCTTCGAGGGCCCGACCGCGGTGTACCTGCACAAGCGGGCCACCGACCTGCCCCCGGCCATCGGCGTCGCGGTGCAGTACCAGGGCGGCGACGAGGAGGCCGCGCGGTCGCTGGCGATGCACATCGCCGCCGCCCGCCCGCGCTTCCTCAGCCGCGAGGAGGTCCCGGCCGAGGCGGTCGAGACCGAGCGCCGCGTGGCCGAGCAGACCGCCAAGGAGGAGGGCAAGCCCGAGCAGGCGATCACCAAGATCGTCGAGGGTCGGGTCAACGCCTACTACAAGGACTTCGTCCTGCTCGAGCAGCCGTCGATCACCGAGCCCAAGCGCACGGTGAGGCAGATCCTCGACGACGCCGGCCTGACCGTGCAGCGGTTCGCCCGCTTCGAGGTCGGCCAGGCCTGACCGAGGGCCCCTCGCCCCCCACCGCTCGCACGCTCGCGTCGGGGCCCTGCGAGGGGCCGTTCCAGCACCGCACCACCGGCCTCGTCCCTCTCCTGGGACGGGGCCGGTGGCGCGTCCGGGCCCGGCTGGCAGGATCACCCGGAACGACGTCGAGCGAGGGATGAGCCGTTGACCGAGACCGCCGCGCCGCAGACGACCTCCCTGACGCAGGCACCGCTGTCGGCACCCACCGCGTTCCAGCCCGCCGACGGCGCGGGTTACAAGCGAGTGCTGCTCAAGCTCTCCGGTGAGGCCTTCGGCGGCGGCAACGTCGGCGTCGACTCCGGCATCGTGCAGTCCATCGCCGGCCAGCTCGCCGCCGTCGTCCGCGGCGGCACGCAGGTCGCCGTCGTCGTCGGTGGGGGCAACTTCTTCCGGGGTGCCGAGCTCGCCGAGGCCGGGATGGACCGCCGGCACGCCGACTACATGGGCATGCTCGGCACGGTCATGAACGCCCTGGCGCTGCAGGCGTTCTGCGAGCAGGTCGGCCTGCAGACGCGGGTGCAGACGGCCATCGAGATGGGCCAGGTCGCCGAGCCCTACATCCCGCGCAAGGCCGTGCGGCACATGGAGAAGGGCCGGCTGGTCATCTTCGGCGCCGGCGCCGGCATGCCCTACTTCTCCACCGACACCGTCGCCGCCCAGCGCGCCCTGGAGATCGGCTGCCAGGTGCTGCTCATGGCGAAGAACGGCGTCGACGGCGTGTACGACGACGACCCCCGCACCAACCCCGACGCAGTCCTGTACGAGGACCTCGACTACGCCACCGTGCTGGCCAAGCAGCTGAAGGTCGCCGACGCGACGGCGATCAGCCTCTGCATGGACAACAGCATGCCGATCGTCGTCTTCAACCTGCTCAGCGACGGCAACATCGCCCGTGCCGTGGCAGGTGAGAGGATCGGGACGCTGATCAGCTGAGGCGGGCGCCCACCGCGCACGCCGCACCGCAGAGCACGGCGGGGACGCCCCGCCCCAGGAGGAGAGACCCGTGATCGACGACACCCTGCTCGACGCCGAGGAGCGGATGGACAAGGCCCTGTCGGTCGCGCGGGAGGACCTCGGCTCCGTGCGGACCGGCCGCGCCGCGCCGTCGATGTTCAACAAGATCCTCGTCGACTACTACGGCGCCCCCACCCCGGTCCCGCAGATGTCCTCGATCACCGTGCCCGAGGCGCGGATGGCAGTCATCAAGCCCTACGACAACGGCCAGCTCTCGGCCATCGAGCGGGCGATCCGCGACAGCGACCTGGGCGTCAACCCCACCAACGACGGCCAGATCATCCGCGTGGTCTTCCCGCAGCTGACCGAGGAGCGCCGCCGCGACCTGGTGAAGATGGCCCGCAGCAAGGGCGAGGACGCCAAGGTCGCCATCCGCAACGTGCGGCGCCGGGCCAAGGACGAGCTCGACCGCATCGCCCGGGACGGCGAGGCCGGCGAGGACGAGGTGCGCCGCGCGGAGAAGGAGCTCGACGACCTCACCGCCCAGCACGTCGCGAGCATCGACGAGGCCGTCAAGAACAAGGAGGGCGAGCTGCTCGAGGTCTGAGCCGCTCCCCCCGCGCTCCTCCGATGACCTCCCGTCCCGACGCCGCCGGGGCCGGCCCGTCCGGCGACGCAGCCGACACCGGGCCGATCCCGGTCGTCCGGCGCACCGGGCCGCTGCCGCCCCCACCGCTGTCGGTCGCGCCCGGCGCCGGTCCGGCTCCCGATCCGGTCCGGCCGGCGGTGCCGCCCACCGCGCCCGTCGTCCTGCCGCAGGCCCCCGCGCCGGCCACCCAGGAGATCGCGGTCCCGGTGGCCGCCCCCGCCGGTGCCAGTGCGGCCTCGGGCCTCGACGAGGACGGCCCGGTCGGCCCGGACGGTGTCCCGGACCCCGAGCCGGACCTGGTGCCGCCGACGAGCAGCCGCGCCGGCCGCAACCTGGTCGCCGCCATCGCCGTCGGGCTCGGCCTGGGCGCGGTCATCCTCGTCTCGCTGCTGGTCTACCGGCCGGCGTTCCTGCTGGTCGTCGCCGTGGCGATCCTGGTCGGCGTCGTCGAGCTCGTCCGCGCGCTGGAGGCCGGCGGCGCCCGCGCCCCGCTGGTGCCGCTGCTGGTCGGCACGCTCGCCATGCTGGCGCTGGCCTGGACCCGTGGCGCCGACGGGCTGGTGGCCGCGTTCCTGTTCACCGTGGTCGCCGTCCTGCTGTGGCGGCTCGCCGACGGGCCCGAGGACTACCTCCGCGACGCCACCACCGGCGTCTTCGTCGCCCTCTACGTGCCGCTGCTCGCCGGCTTCTGCGTGCTGCTGCTGGTGCCCGACGACGGCGCGGCGCGGGTGCTCGCCTTCATCGCCACCGTCGTCGGCAACGACGTCGGCGGGTACACCGCCGGCGTGCTGTTCGGCCGGCACCCGATGGCGCCGTCGGTCAGCCCGAAGAAGTCCTGGGAGGGGATGGGCGGGTCGATCGTGGCCTGCGTCGCCGTCGCCACCCCGATCGTCACCCTCGCCCTCGACGGGCCCTGGTGGGGCGGCGTGCTCCTCGGTGTCGCGCTGGCGGTCACCGCCACGGTCGGCGACCTGGGCGAGTCGCTGATCAAGCGCGACCTCGGCATCAAGGACATGGGCACCCTGCTGCCCGGCCACGGCGGGATCATGGACCGCCTCGACAGCCTGCTGCCCTCGGCCGCGGTGGCCTACCTGCTGCTGTCGTGGGTGGCGCCCCCGGCTTGAGGCGCAGTCGTCTCCCAGACGGAGCCGACGACGGCGAAGCCGCGGCGCGCGTACCAGTGGCGCGGCCAGTCCGCGGCGTCGGCCTCGAGCACGACGAGGTCGCACCCGGCGCCGGCGGCCAGCTCCAGGGACCGCGCGAGCACCGCGTCGGCGTACCCGCGGCCGCGCGCGGCGGGGTCGGTCATCACCGACTCCACCGCGGCCGTGGCACCGTCCACCCGCAGCTGACCGGCCGCCACCACCCGGCCGTCGGCCCGCACGACGACGTCGTGCACCGCGACCACCCGGCCGGTGCGCGCCTCCCGGCCGACCAGCTGCGCGACGACCTCGTCGAGGTCGGGCACCCCCGCCAGGGAGCGTCGCCACGAGGCCTCCCACAGCGGGTGCACCTCGCGCTGGTCGACCACCTCGGCGCGCTCGGCGCCGGGCAGCCCGGGGGTCGGCCGGCGGGCCATCACCAGCAGCTCCTCCGCCTGCCAGCCGGACCCGGCCAGCCGACCGGCGACATCGCCGGCACCCGGCCAGGTCAGCGTCGCGACGGGGTGCGCCAGGCCCGCGCCGGAGACGGCCCGGGCCACCGTGTCGGCATCGACCGGTTCCCCGAGCACCACCCGGTTGTCGTCGTAGGAGTGCGGGAACCGCGGGTCGAGCACCGCGACGCCGCCGGGGACGTCGCGCACCTCGGCGGCTCGTCGCGTCCGCACCGACAGCGACAGCGCCACCGCCCGGCCCAGCGCGTCGTCCGGCGCCGGGAGCACGGGCTCGGCCGGCGGCCGGTACGGCACGACGGCGACCACCGCGCTCGTCGGCAGCGGCCCGTAGAGGTGCGGGAAACGGGTGCCGTCGGCGTCGGGCTCCTCCCGCACCGGGTCCGGCAGCCGCGCGGGGTCGACGACGAGCAGCACGAGGTCGCGCCGGCCGGGGTGCAGCCGCCCGGCGGGCACGTGCACCTGCCCGGGGTGGGACAGGTGCACGAACGGGCCCGGTGGCCGCAGCGCGCCGTCGTCGAGGGCGGCTCGCCAGTCGGCCGGCGTGCAGAGGTGGACGAGCGGGCTCACGCGGCCGGGGTGTCCGGGTCGACGCCGCGGGCGGCCAGCGCCGACTCGATCGCCTCGCACACCGTGCGGACGACGGCGACCCGCGCGTAGCGCTTGTCGTCGGCCGGCACCACCGTCCAGCGCCCGCCCGGGTGGTCGGTGCGCTCGAGCATCTCCTCGACGGCGACCTCGTACGCGGGCCGCTTGTCGCGGTTGCGCCAGTCCTCGTCGGTGAGCTTCCACGCGCGGTAGGGGTCGTCGCGGCGGGACTCGAAGCGCCGCAGCTGCTCCTCGGGGGAGACGTGCATCCAGAACTTGACCAGCACGGTGCCCTCGGCCGCCAGCGTCGTCTCCAGGTCGACGATCTCCTGGTAGGCCCGCTGCCACTGCTCGTCGGTGGCGAAGCCCTCGACCCGCTCCACCAGCACCCGGCCGTACCAGGTGCGGTCCAGCACGGCCATGCCGCCCCAGCCGGGCAGCACCGGCCAGAACCGCCACAGGAAGTGGTGCCGCTTCTCGTCGTAGGAGGGGGCGGCGAACTGGGCGACGCGCACGTGCCGCGGGTCGAGCTCGTCGACCAGCCGCTTGATGGCCCCGCCCTTGCCCGAGGCGTCCCAGCCCTCGAAGAGCACGCACAGCGGCGGACCCAGCTCCCCGGACCCGATCTGCCCGCCGAGCAGCAGGCGCAGGTGCACCAGCCGCCGCTGGGCCTCGGCGAGCTGCTGCTTGCCGTCCTTCTTCGACAGCTGCGCGGACAGGTCGACGTCGTCGAGTCGGCTCACCCCGCCGAGCCTGGCCCACCGGACCGCGCTCGGCACGCGGGAGCCTCAGCCGGCCCCGAGGTCGGCGTGCTGCCGGATCCACGCGTGCATCGCGATGCCCGCCGCGACGCCGGCGTTGATCGAGCGGGTCGAGCCGAACTGGGCGATCGAGAGCACGTCGCCGGCCAGCGCCCGGGCCTCCTCCGACAGCCCGGTGCCCTCCTGGCCGAACAGCAGCACGCAGGCCCGGGGCAGCTCCGCCGTCTCCAGCGGCCGGGCGCCGGGCAGGTTGTCGACGGCGAGCACCGGCAGGCCGGCGTCGCGCGCCCACGCGCCCAGCGCCGCGGCGTCGGGGTGGTGGCGCACCGAGAGGTAGCGGTCGGTCACCATCGCGCCGCGCCGGTTCCAGCGGCGACGGCCGACGACGTGCACCTCGGCGGCGAGGAAGGCGTTGGCGGTGCGCACGACCGTCCCGATGTTGAGGTCGTGCCGCCAGTTCTCGATGGCGACGTGGAAGCCGTGCCGCCGCGGGTCGAGGTCGGCCACGATCGCCTCGACGGTCCAGTAGCGGTACCGGTCGACGACGTTGCGCCGGTCGCCGGCGGCCAGGAGCTCCGGGTCGTACCGGGGGTCCTCGGGCCACGGCCCCTCCCACGGACCCACCCCGACGCTGTCGAGCGGGACGGGCGCCTCCTCGGCCTGGCTCACCTCCGCGACGCTAGCTGGCCGCGCCTCCGGCACCCGGACCCGTCCGTCCGGCACGATGACTCCTCCGGGTGATCTCAGAATGACGATGCGTTACTGCGAGGTGGGATGACGGCACGGCAGGACGACGAGGTGCCGGGGAGCCCGGACGGAGCCGGGACCGCCGGCGACGAGGGGACGGAGCCGGGTGCTCCGCTGCCGTCGGCGGTGGAGGAGTGGCAGGACTGGCTGCCCGAGTGGCTGACCGAACCCGCGGAGCCGGAGCCGGGGTGGCCTGCGGAGGCGGCTCTCCCCGCGGTGGTGGAGGACCCCGTCCCGGAGGAGGAGCCGCCCGCCGAGGTCGGCGCGGAGGCCCCCGGGCCGGTGGTGGACCCCGAGCCGGAGGAGGTCGCCGGGCCGGAGGAGGTCGTCGATCCGGTGGAGGTCGCCGGGCCGGTGGAGGTCGCCGGGCCGGTGGAGGTCGCCGCCTACGAGGAGGCCGCCGTCCCGGAGGACGTGGCTGTCCCCGAGGAGGTGGCCGTCTCCGAGGAGGTGGCTGTCCTCGAGGAGGTCGCCCTCCCGGAGCCGTTCGCCGACCTCTCCTGGCCGGACGCGACCGTCACCGGGACGGTGCCGCCGCGGGTCGTCGTCCGCCCGCGGGAGCGACCCCGGCGCCGGCTGGGGGTCGCCGTCCTGGCCTGCCTGTTCGCCATCGGCGGCATCGTGGGCGCGGCCCTGGTGGAGCGGTCGTCGTCCGGGACGGCGCCGTCGGCCGCCGTGCAGGCCTCGCCGAGCGCGGGAGCCACCCCCAGCCGGGCCGCCCCCACGCCCCGGCGCACCGGCATCGGGGACGCCGTCGCGGCCGCGCCGACCACCGCCGTCCCGGTGCCGGTGGTCCCCGAGCAGCCGACCTCGCCGGCTCCCCCTCGGGCTCCGGAGCCCGTCCCCTCGGCCACACCCCCCGCCACCCCGCCGGTGCCCGCGCCGGTGCCCGTGCCCGTCGCCGCGCCGGCGCCGCAGCCCGCGGCCGTCCCGTCCGCGGCGCCCGAGCCGTCGCCCGTCCTCCCGCAGCAGCCCGCCGCGCCTCCCGTCATCGGCACGGGTGCGATCGGCAGCGGGCCGGGTCCGCGGCCGGCCCCAGGGGGGACCCCGGTGGAGAACGAGACCCCTGACGTCCCGCAGACGCCGACGTCCCCGTCGGCCCCGCCGCCGCCCACCACCCCCTCCCCGCCGGTTCCGCCGCCGGCCGACGACACCACCGAGCCGGAGGACCCACCGGTCGTGACCGAGCCGGAGGAGCCCGGCACCGGCGGGGACGGCGCGCAGGTCGAGCCGACGCCGGTGACCACCCCGACCGACGCCGGGCAGCCGGGGGCCTGAGCGAGCCACCTCACCGGCGGGCGGGCCCACGGGCGGCACGCGGGTGGGACCATGGGAGGGCCATGACTGCCCTGCCGCTCGTCTTCGACGCCCCCCGCCGGGGCAAGCCGCCGCGCCACCTCGCCGACCTCACCCGCGAGGAGGCGCGCGCCGCCGTCACCGAGCTCGGGCAGCCGGCCTTCCGCGCCGACCAGCTGGCCCGGCACTTCTTCCGCGGGGTCACCGACCCGGCGGAGATGACCGACCTGCCCGCCGCCGCCCGCGACAGCCTCGCCGGGACGCTGCTGCCGGGGCTGCTGACCCCCGTGCGCACCCTGAGCGCCGACGGCGGCCGCACCCGCAAGACGCTGTGGCGGCTGCACGACGGCGCACTGGTGGAGAGCGTGCTCATGCGCTACCCGGACCGGGCCACCGTCTGCATCTCCAGCCAGGCCGGCTGCGGCATGGCCTGCCCCTTCTGCGCCACCGGCCAGAACGGGCTGACCCGGAACCTCTCGGCCGCGGAGATCATCGGCCAGGCGGTCGCAGCGGCCGCGGCGATGGCGAACGGTGAGGTCCCCGGCGGGCCCGGACGGCTGTCCAACGTCGTCTTCATGGGCATGGGGGAGCCGCTGGCCAACTACGCGCGGGTCCGCAGGACCCTCGACGCGCTCGTGACGCCGGCGCCGCACGGCCTGGGCCTGTCCCAGCGCTCGGTGACCGTCTCCACGGTCGGCGTCGTCCCGGCCATCCGGCGGCTCACCGAGGAGGGGCTGCACGTCACCCTCGCGGTCAGCCTGCACGCGCCCGACGACGAGCTGCGCGACACCCTCGTGCCGATCAACACCCGCTGGAAGGTGGGCGAGGTGGTCGAGGCCGCCGACGCCTACGCCGCCCGCACCGGCCGCCGGTACTCGGTGGAGTACGCGCTCATCCGCGACGTCAACGACCAGCCCGAGCGGGCCGACCTGCTCGGCCGACTGCTGGCCGGGAAGCGCGCCCACGTGAACCTCATCCCGCTCAACCCGACGCCGGGCAGCCCGTGGGACGCCAGCCCGCTGCCCGCGCAGCGGGAGTTCGTGGCCCGGCTGCGCGCCGCCGGGGTGCCGACGACGGTCCGCGACACCCGCGGGCAGGACATCGACGGCGCCTGCGGGCAGCTGGCGGCGGCCGACCGGGTCGAGGGCGTCCCCGCCGTCGCCGTCCCCGCGCCGTCCCTCGAGCCGCCGGTGGAGCTGGGTGCCGAGGCGGACGAGTGACCTCGGAGGCGCCGGCCGAGGCCCACGAGCACAGCCACGCCGACGTCTCGGGCGGGTGGCTGCGGGCCGCCGTCTTCGGCGCGATGGACGGGCTGGTCACCAACACCGCGCTGGTCGCCGGCGTCGGCGGCGGAGGTGCCTCCTCGCGCGCGATCGTGCTCTCCGGGGTGGCGAGCCTGGTCGCCGGCGCCGTCTCCATGGCGCTGGGGGAGTACACCTCGGTGCGGACGCAGAACGAGCAGCTCGACCTCGAGGTGGAGAAGGAGCGGCGCGAGCTCGAGCGCAACCCGGGCGGTGAGCTCGCCGAGCTGGTGGAGATGATGCGGGTCCGCGGGGTGGACCCCGACCTGGCGCGGCAGGTGGCCGTCCAGCTGCACCGGGACCCCGACGTCGCCCTGCGGCTGCACGTGGTCGCCGAGCTGGGGCTCAGCCCGAGTGACAAGCCCTCCCCGCGGACGGCGGCGGTCTCCTCGTTCCTCACCTTCGCCACCGGAGCGGTGGTCCCGCTGTTGCCGTTCCTGTTCGGGTTCCCGCTGCTGTGGGTGGCGCTGGTGGCCGGCGGGATCGGGCTGTTCACCGCCGGGGCGCTGTCCGCGCGCTTCACCCCGCGGCCGTGGTGGTACGCGGGCGGGCGGCAGCTGCTCTTCGGCGCGCTGGCCGCCGGGCTGACCTACGCCGTCGGCGCGGCCATCGGGGTCACCGCCTCCGGCTGACCTGCTGGAACGGCTCCCTGCAGGGCCCCGCCGCGGGCCTGCGAGCGGTGGGGGGCAGGGGGTCCTTCGTCAGGGGCGCCAGGCGGTGCGCTTGCGCCGCAGGTCCCACAGGAGCAGGCCGGCCATGACGGCGGCGATGCCCACCAGCCACAGGTCCTCCATGCGGGCCTCGTGGTTGCCCCACAGGTAGGACAGGATCGCCAGGGTCATCACCCAGCCGGTGATCTGCGCCCACTTGCCGGCGCGGGCGTGCCAGCCCCAGTCCTCGGGGCGCTCCTCCTCGATCGGGTGCGCCCCGGCCCGGACGACGCCCTCCTCGCGGTTGGGCTGGTTGACCCGCGCCGTGGCGGGGTTGTCCTGCGCGATCCGGGCGCGGTGCAGCTCGCTCACGCTCTCCATCCTGCCAGCCGCCCGTGCCTCGCACCGGTCGAGGTGGCGGCGGGTCGTCAGCCGTCGCAGGACAGCCCGGCCGCCGCCACGGCGGCGCGCGTCTCCGCCGTCGCCTCGCGGGCCAGCGTGCCGCCCTCCGGCTCGCCGGCCGGCAGGACGGCGACCGGGCCCACGTCGGCCCGGGCCAGGGACGCGAGGTCGGCGACGGAGGTCCCGGGGTCGACGGTGAGGGCGCCGGAGGCGGCCCAGGCCACCGACTGCAGCCGCCACGGCGCGGCCAGCGCCCGCTGCACCTGCTCGGTCAGGGCGGCCAGGACGCTGCCCGCCGCGGTGGCGCGGCCGTCGGGGTCGACCGGCGCGGGCACCCAGGCGCCGTCCACGAGGTGCTCGGGGTGGCGGGAGCGGACGAGGGCGAGCGCCGTGGCGCCGTCGACGCGCTGGCGGCCGGCGCGTTCCAGCAGCAGGCCGGCCGGCTGGTCGCGGACGGGCTCGGGGACGTCGACCTCCAGCCCGCCGGCGGCGTCGACCACCGCGGCGAAGCCGGCGAGGTCCACGCCGGCCAGGTGGTCGGTGGGGATGCCGAGGCCGCACAGCGCGGCCACGGTGGTCCGCGGGCCGTCGAGCCAGGTCAGGGCCAGGCGCCCGGGGCGCCCGCCGACGCGGACGACGAGGTCGCGCGGGACGGAGGTGACCGTGGTGCCCGCGTCGGTCTGGTGGACCACCAGGACCACGTCGGCCCGGCTGCCCGGCACGGCCTCCTCGGTGCCGAAGTCGCGGGGGTCGGCGCCCTCGGGGAGCCGGGCCCGGGAGTCCAGGCCGACCAGGACCCAGGTGCGGCCGTCGGAGTCGTCCGCGGCCAGGTCCACGTCCACCTCGCCGACCCGGCCGGCGAGGACGGCGGCGTCGGCCCCGACGACGGCGAGCAGCAGCACGAGGACGGTGAGGGCGACCCTGGACCACCTCCGCCGTCCGGAACGCGGCCGACGCCGGCCAGGGGAGCCCTGGCCGGCGTCGGTGTCGTGCGGTGCGGTCATGCTCAGACCTGCGCGGCCTCCGCGGCGCCCGCAGCGCGGCGGCGGGTGACGAGCACCAGGCCACCGCCCAGCGCCAGGGCGCCGGCGCCCAGGCCCAGCGGCAGCGCGATGCTGGCGCCGGTGTAGGCCAGGTGGTCACCGGAGCCGGTGCCCGACGCGGCGGTCACGGTGAAGGCCTCCTGGAAGTAGGTGCCCTGGTCGCCCTCGTAGACCAGCGTGTGCGCACCGGCCGGGGTGCCGGCCGGGAGGGTGAACTCGACGCGGACGTACCCGCGGGTGTCGGCGGTGGCGGTGGCGACCGTCTGCGGGGCGGAGTGCAGCGTGACGGTGACCTTCTCACCCGGCTTGAAGCCGCTGAGGATCTTGACGACCTTCTGGCCGGGGGCGGCGGTGTCGCCGGTCGCGCCGCCGCTGTCGGGGCTGGCCACGCCGGGGGTGTTGGCCGCGGTGCCGCGGATCTGGCCGGTCGGCGCGACGGTCGGCTTGGCCGGGGTGGTCGGCTCGGCGGTCGGGGCGGCCGGCGCGGCCTCGAGGGTGAAGGAGAAGTCGGGGTACCAGTCCGCCACGTCCGCGTACGGCTCGCAGCTCGCCCAGACGACGTACTCACCGGGGGTCGCGGCGGACGAGAAGGTCGCCGTGGCCGTCCACGTGCCGTCGGCGTCCACCGGCCCGTCCAGGCTGAGCACCGGCTCGGCGGCGTCGGGGTCGGCCTCGACGTCCGCGGCCACGAGGAAGTCCACGTAGACGATGGCCTCCTCGCCCTCGGGCGCGACGCAGTCGGTGCCGGTCAGCACGTAGGGCTGGCCGATGACGGCCGTGTCCGACCCCTCGAGGGGCGGGAGGAAGGAGTCCACGGGGGAGGCGAGGGCGGTGGGCGCGAACGCGAGACCGGCCGCGGCGGTGCCGGCGGCGAGCCCTGCGACGGTGCAGAGGCGGAGCGTGGACACGCGGGACATGAGGCCCTCCTGGGTCTGTGGCCCGGGCGTTCGGGCCGTCAACAGCTACATCGGCAGTCCCACGCCGCGCTGTACCGGAGTGATCAATCGGGGGCAGGAGTGGCAGATGGGTCCCCTGGGGCCCGATACCGCTCCTGGGACGGCGGTTGGCAGGATCACCGCATGAGCGAGCCGCGCGAGGTGACCGTGCTGGGCTCCACCGGATCGATCGGCCGGCAGGCGATCGCGGTCGCCGGGCAGAACCCCGGCCGGCTGCGGATCACCGCGCTGGCCGCCGGCGGCGGGGACGTCGCCCGGCTGGCCGAGCAGGCCCTCACCCTCGGCGTGCGGACCGTGGCCGTCGCCCGCGCCACGGCGGCCCAGGACCTGCAGCTGGCCTTCTACGCAGCGGCGTCGCGGCGCGGCTGGGCGAGGGGCGAGTACGCCCTGCCGGAGATCCTCGCCGGCCCGCGGGCGGCCGAGGAGCTCGCCGCCCGCCCCGCCGACGTCGTCCTCAACGGCATCACCGGCTCGATCGGCCTGGGCCCCACGCTGGCCGCGCTGCGGGCCGGCACCGTGGTCGCCCTCGCCAACAAGGAGTCGCTGGTCGCCGGGGGCGACCTGGTCACCGCCGCGGCCGCGCCCGGTCAGCTGGTGCCGGTGGACTCCGAGCACTCGGCGCTGGCGCAGTGCCTGCGCGGCGGGCGGCGCAGCGAGGTGGCCCGGCTGGTGCTCACCGCCAGCGGCGGCCCGTTCCGCGGCCGCGCCGCCGCCGAGCTCACCGACGTCACGCCCGATCAGGCGCTCGCTCACCCGACGTGGGACATGGGCCCGGTCGTGACGATCAACTCCGCGACCCTGGTCAACAAGGGCCTCGAGCTCATCGAGGCCCACCTGCTCTTCGGCGTCCCCTACGCCGACATCGACGTCGTGGTGCACCCGCAGTCGATCGTGCACTCGATGGTCACCTTCACCGACGGCGCCACCCTGGCCCAGGCCAGCCCGCCGGACATGCGGCTGCCGATCGCGCTGGCGCTGGCCTGGCCCGACCGGCTGCCGCACGTGCAGCCGGCCCTGGACTGGTCCACGGCGAGCACGTGGGAGTTCGCGCCGCTGGACGACGACGCGTTCCCCGCCGTCCGGCTGGCGCGCGCCGCGGGGGAGGCCGGCGGCGTCGTCCCGGCGGTGTTCAACGCCGCCAACGAGGAGGCGGTCGCGGCCTTCCTGGCCGGGCGGCTGCGTTTCCCGGACGTCGTGGGCCTGGTCGCGCGTACGCTCGACGACGCGCCGGACCTCGGCGCCCCCACCTGCGTGGACGACGTGCTGGCCGCCGAGCGCTGGGCCCGGCAGCACGCCCGCGCCGCCCTCGTCGGAGGTCAGAGCTGAGCACCCTCCTGACGGTCCTCGGGATCGTCGCGTTCTTCGTCGGGCTGCTCGCCTCCATCGCCTTCCACGAGGCCGGGCACTTCTGGTGGGCCCGGAAGTTCGGCATGCGAGTGCCGCAGTTCATGGTCGGGTTCGGGCCGACGGTCTTCTCCCGGCGCCGCGGCGAGACCGAGTACGGCGTCAAGGCCATCCCGCTGGGCGGCTACGTCCGCATCGTCGGCATGATCCCGCCGGCCGAGGAGGGCGAGAGCAGGCGCGCCACCCGGATGCGCAGCTTCATCGCCGAGGTGCGCGGGCAGGCGCTCAACGACGTCCTGCCCAGCGACGCGGGCCGGGTCTTCTACGCCAAGCCCTGGTGGCAGCGCGTGATCGTCATGTCCGCCGGGCCGTTCCACAACCTCGTCCTGGCCGTCCTCTTCTTCACGATCACGCTCACCGCGATCGGCACCACCGTCATCACCACCCAGGTGCAGACCGTCCCCGCCTGCGTCGTGCCGGCCGGGGCGGAGAGCATCGCCGTCGCCGACGCGCAGGACCGCGACGTCTGCGACATCCCGATCGTCACCAGCGGCGCCGACGCCGGGCAGGTCTGCGAGGAGGGCAGCCCGAACTGCGCCCGCCCGGTCCCCAGCCCCGCCGCCGAGGCCGGCCTGCGCCCGGGCGACACGATCGTCGCCGTCGACGGCCAGCCGGTCGACCCCACCGCCCACGACAGCTGGACGGCGGTGCAGCAGGCGATCCGCGGCTCGGCGGGGGAGCCGCTGGACCTCGTCGTCGAGCGCGACGGCGAGCGCCGCGACCTGACCGTCACCCCGATCGAGAACGTCGTCGCCACCGAGGACGGCCCGGTGACCGCCGGCTACCTCGGCGTCGGCCCGGTGGTCGGCTTCGCCCGCCAGTCCGTCGCCGACCTGCCCGGCTACTTCGGCATGGTCGTGTCCCAGTCGGTGCAGCGGCTGATCGAGATCCCCGAGAAGGTGCCGCAGCTGTTCCGCGCGGCCTTCCTCGGCGAGGAGCGCGACCAGAACGGGCCGATCGGCGTGGTCGGCGTCGGCCGGATCTCCGGGGAGGTCTTCGCCATCCAGGAGTTCAGCGGCGCGGAGAAGCTCAGCTTCTTCCTCAGCCTGCTGGCCAGCGTCAACCTCGTGCTGTTCCTGTTCAACCTGCTGCCGATCTACCCGCTCGACGGCGGCCACGTGGCCGGGGCGCTGTACGAGAAGGCCCGCTCCGTCGTCGCCCGCCTGCGCGGCCGTCCCGACCCCGGCCCGTTCGACATCGCCCGCCTGATGCCGGTCGCCTACGTCGTCGCCGGGCTGTTCATCGCGCTGTCGGGGCTGCTGCTCGTCGCCGACGTCGTCAACCCGATCACACTCCAGTAGGCGTCGGCACTCCTCCCGCTCCAGCGGGGATACTCGGGGTCATGGCGACCTCCGTCGGTCTCGGCATGCCCGCGCTGCCCCCGCCCGTCCTCGCGCCCCGGCGCAAGACCCGCCAGCTCATGGTGGGCGACGTCGGCGTCGGCAGCGACCACCCCGTCAGCGTGCAGTCGATGACGACGACGAAGACCGCCGACGTCAACGCCACGCTGCAGCAGATCGCCGAGCTCACCGCGTCGGGCTGCCAGATCGTGCGCGTCGCCGTCCCCGACACCGACGACGCCGAGGCGCTGCCGGTCATCGCGCGCAAGTCCCAGATCCCGGTCATCGCCGACATCCACTTCCAGCCGCGCTACGTCTTCGCCGCGATCGACGCCGGCTGCGCCGCGGTCCGGGTCAACCCCGGCAACATCAAGAAGTTCGACGACAAGGTCGGCGACATCGCCCGGGCGGCCGAGGCCGCCGGCATCCCGATCCGCATCGGCGTCAACGCCGGCTCGCTGGACAAGCGGCTGCTGGCCAAGTACGGCAAGGCCACGCCCGAGGCGCTGGTCGAGTCGGCGCTGTGGGAGTGCTCCCTGTTCGAGGAGCACGACTTCCGCGACATCAAGATCTCGGTCAAGCACAACGACCCCGTCGTCATGGTGCGCGCCTACGAGCTGCTCGCCGCGCAGTGCGACTACCCGCTGCACCTGGGCGTCACCGAGGCCGGCCCCGCCTTCCAGGGCACCATCAAGTCCGCCGTCGCCTTCGGCGCCCTGCTCAGCAAGGGCATCGGCGACACCATCCGCGTCTCGCTCTCCGCGCCGCCCGCGGAGGAGGTCAAGGTCGGCAACCAGATCCTCGAGTCGCTCAACCTCAGGCAGCGCGGGCTGGAGATCGTCAGCTGCCCGTCGTGCGGCCGCGCCCAGGTCGACGTCTACAAGCTCGCGAACGAGGTCACCGCCGGTCTCGACGGCCTGGAGGTGCCGCTGCGGGTCGCCGTCATGGGCTGCGTCGTCAACGGCCCCGGCGAGGCCCGCGAGGCCGACCTCGGCGTGGCCTCGGGCAACGGCAAGGGCCAGATCTTCGTCAAGGGCGAGGTCGTCAAGACCGTGCCCGAGTCGCAGATCGTCGAGACGCTCATCGAGGAGGCCATGCGGCTGGCCGGCGAGCAGCTCGACGACGGCGTCGCCTCCGGCCCGCCGGTCGTCAGCGTCGGCTGACCGCGCCCCGCACCGCGCCGTGCTCCGCTCGCCGACCGCCCGCGTCCTCGACGAGGGCGACGAGGCGGCCGTCCGCCGCCTGCTGGCCGCCGACCCGGTCGCGGCCTGCGTCCTCGCCGGCCGGGTGGAGGCGGTCGGCACCGCCCCGACGGCGCTCGGCGCGCCGCTGTGGGGCATCGGCAGCGGCCGCAGCCTCGACGCGGTCTGCCTGGCCGGGGCCAACCTGATCCCGTTCGCCGTCCCCGGCGCCGAGCGGGCCGCCGCCACCGCCTTCGCCGAGCGGGCCCGACGGGCCGGGCGGCGCTGCTCGACGATCGTCGGCCCGGCCGCCGCCGTCGACCCGCTGTGGGAGCAGCTAGAGCCCTCCTGGGGGCCGGCCCGCGACCACCGGCCCCGGCAGCCGCTGCTGGCCATCGAGGGGCCGCCGGCCGTCGTCCCCGAGCCGCGGGTGCGGCCGGTCCGCCCGTCCGAGGTCGACGTGCTGCTGCCCGCCGCGGTGGCCATGTTCACCGAGGAGGTCGGGGTCAGCCCGCTGCGGGTCGACGGCGGCGCCGGCTACCGCGCGCGGGTCGAGGACCTGGTGCGCGCCGGGCAGTCGCTGGCCTGGATCGAGGACGGCCGGGTGTTGTTCAAGGCCGAGATCGGGGCGGTGTCGCGCGCGGCCTGCCAGGTGCAGGGCGTGTGGACCGCACCGGAGGTGCGCGGCCGCGGGATCGGGGCGGCCGGGATGGCCGCCGTCGTCGAGTACGCGCGGACCTCGATCGCCCCCGTCGTCAGCCTCTACGTCAACGACTACAACGCCCCGGCCCGCGCGGTCTACCGCCGTGTCGGGTTCGCCGAGGTCGGCTGCTACGCGAGCGTCCTGTTCTGAACCGGCTCCCCGGCGGACCGGGCGGCCTCCACGGGGACGTCGTCTCCGTCTGACAGGGTGTGCCGACGTGGCAGCACGACGCACGGCGGTCCTCGGCACGGTCCTCACCCTCCTGTCCGCGCCCGTCCTCACGGCCTGCTCCGGCAGCTCCGAGGACGACGTCCGCGCCGCCGCCCAGGCCTTCCTCGACGACTGGACCGGCGGGGACACCGGCGCCGCCGCCGCGGGGACCACCGACCCGGACGCGGCCGGCGCGCTGCTGGAGCAGACCGCCGCCGACCTGCCCGGGGCCACGCTGGCCGCCGAGCTGGGCGACGTGACCGTCGACGACGGCACCGCCACCGCCGCCTGGACCGCCACCTGGGACCTCGCCGCGGCCCCCGACTGGACCTACGACGCCACCCTCGAGCTGCGGGAGGCCGAGGAGGGCTGGGAGGTCGTCGCCGGGCCGACGGTGGTGCACCCGGAGCTGGGGGAGGGGCAGCGCCTGCAGCTGACCCGCTCGCTGCCCGAGCGCGCCGCCATCACCGACGCCGCCGGCCAGCCGATCTTCGTCCCCACCGAGGTGGTCAACGTCGGCGTCGACACCGCCCAGGTCACCGACCTGCCGGCGCTGGCCTCGGCGCTGTCGGCGGCCACCGGGGTCGCCGCCGAGGACATCACCGCCGACGTCCAGGCCGCCCCGCCCGGCCAGTTCGTGCCGGTCATCACCCTGCGCCGTCCGCAGTTCGAGGCCATCCGCGCGCAGGTGTTCGACCTCCCCGGGGCGGTGTTCCCCACCGACACCCGGCTGCTCGCCCCGTCCCCCCGCTTCGCCGCGGCGCTGCTCGGCCGGGTCGGGGACGCCACCGCCGAGGTGATCGAGGAGACCACCACCGACGGGGTCGCGGCCTACGCCGCCGGCGACGAGCTGGGCCTCTCCGGCCTGCAGCGGGCCTTCCAGGAGCAGCTCACCGGCACCCCCGGCTACACCGTCTCGGTGCTCAGCACCGACGAGACCACCGGCGACCCCGGCCGCGAGGTGGCCGCCGTCGCCCCGGTGCCGGGCAGCCCGCTGCAGACGCCGATCGTCCGCGCGCTGCAGGAGGCCGCCGACGGCGCCGTCGCCACCCAGCCGCTGCCCACCCACCTCGTCGTCGTGCGGCCGGGCACCGGCGAGCTGCTCGCCGTCTCCTCCAACGAGGCCGCCGCGGCCGGCAACGCGCTCACCGGGCAGTACCCGCCCGGCTCGAGCATGAAGACGATCACCGCGACGGCGCTGCTGTCGGCCGGCACGGTGACCCCCGACGCCCCGGTCGCGTGCCCGGGGACGACGGTGGTCGACGGCCGCGAGTTCGAGAACCAGGACCAGTTCGACCTCGGCACCGTGCCGTTCACCGAGGCCTTCGCCCAGTCGTGCAACACGACCTTCATCCAGGCCGCCCTGCAGCTGCCCGACGACGCGCTGGCCGCCGCGGCCGCCTCCTACGGCGTCGGCAGCGACTGGCAGCTCCCGGTCGAGCTGTTCTCCGGCAGCGTCCCGACCGACTCCACCGGCACGACCAAGGCGGCCGACGCCATCGGCCAGGGCCAGGTGCTCATGAGCCCGGCGCAGATGGCGCTGGTGGCCGCCGGCGTCGCCGCCGGGACCCCGGCCGTCCCCGTCGAGGTGGTGGGTGCGGAGCCGGCCGGTCCCGCACCGGCCGGTCCGGACCCGGCGGTGCTCGACCAGCTCCGGCCGCTGATGCGGCAGGTGGTGCTCACCGGCACCGCGCGGGAACTGGCCGACCGCGGCGAGGTCTACGGCAAGACCGGCACCGCGGAGTTCGGCAGCAACACCCCGCCCGACGCGCACGGCTGGTTCGTGGGCTACCAGCTCGCCGGTCCGCAGGGCGACGTCGCGTTCGCGGTACTGGTCGAGGGCGGGCAGTCCAGCAGCACCGCCGTCGCCGTCACCGACGCCTTCCTCGGCGCCCTCGGCTAGGAGATGCCCGGCAGCGCCGCGGTGGTGTCCGGGCGGCCGGCCGCGGCGCGCCAGGCGACGGCGCGGACCTCCGCGGCCACCAGCGCGTCGAGTGCCAGCCGGCGGACGCCGGTGTCCTCCGCGGCGTCGAGCAGTGCCACCCAGCTCGCCGAGACGCCCTCCTCGAGGACGGCGCCGAGCGCGGCGGCGTCGACCGGCGACAGCACCGGGAACGGCAGCTCGTAGCCCGCCTCGGCCGGCACCGGGTCGGCGTCGCGCTCGTCCAGCAGCGCGGCCAGCCGGTCGCGGGCGTCGCGGTGGGCCTGCTCGCCGTCGACCGCCTGGGCGCGCCCCTCCGGCGGCAGCGCCGCACCGACGACGCCGTAGCCCCACACCGCCGCGTGCTCGGCGGCCAGGGCGTCCTGCAGGGCGCCGTCCTCCCCGCCGGTCGCCGTGCCGTCATCGGTCACGTCGGTGCCTCCTCACCACAGCTCCCTCACGCCGGCCCCTCACACCAGTGCGGCCTCGTGACCGCGCAGCCCGGCCGCCACCGACCCCAGCAGCGCCGCCCGCGCGCCCGAGGCGTCCAGGCAGGCGTCGGCGTGCGAGGCCGTGGCGGCGGCGACCTGCTCGCGCAGCCAGCCGAGCACGTCCGCGCCGGCCGGCGGGGCGGGCGCGGGTGCCGTCGCCGAGGCGGTGGCGGACGGCGCCGCCTCCCGCAGCCGGTCGAGCTGCTCGCGGGCCTGCGCGGCGAGGGGCGTCACCCGGCCCCCCAGCCCCGGGTCGGCGGCCGCGGCGGCGTCGTAGGCGGCCACCACCGCCTCCTGCACGGGCACCTGGCCGGCCAGCCGGTCGTCCTGCGCGGCGGCCCGCGCCGCGTCGCCGGCGGAGCCGCCGTCGGCCCCGCCGGAGGTGCACCCGGCCGCCAGCAGTGCCAGCCCGCCGGCGCCGGCCAGCAGCCGGCGCCGGGAGAACCCGGCGGGGGAGGAGGTGGACATCACGGCCATCCTCCCAGGCGCCCGGTCGTGCTCCGGGCAGCGACGGGCGGGCGGCCGCTGCGGCGCGGGGGCCCGGAGCGGCCGGGGCCGGTGCCGCGGGGGAGCGGTAGCCTGACCTCTTCCCGGGTACGCCGCCGGCGGGCGTGCGCGCCGCCGTCCGCGGCCCCGGGGTGCGGTCCGCCGAGCACGAGCTCCGACCGGTGCAGAGGGGAGGGAGCCCGTGTCCGCCACGCATCAGCAGGACCCGGCCGCGACGAGGCTCGCCGGCTGGATCGAGCCGGTCGTCACCGCCGCGGGGTACGACCTCGAGGAGCTGGTGGTCACCCCCGCCGGCCGGCGCAGCGTCGTGCGGGTCGTCGTCGACCGCGACGAGGGCGTGTCCCTCGACGACGTCGCCGAGGTCAGCCGCGCGGTCTCGGCCGTGCTCGACCGCAACGACGGCGAGCTGGGCCGCGCCCCCTACGTGCTCGAGGTGACCAGCCCCGGCGTCGACCGGCCGCTGACCGAGCCGCGGCACTGGCGGCGCAACACCGGCCGGCTGGTCACGGTCACCGTGGGGCCGGCCGGGGCCGCCGAGCAGGTGACCGGGCGCGTCACCGCCGTCGACGACGCCGGGGTCACCCTCGCGGTGGAGAAGCCGGGCAAGCCCGGCGCCAAGCGCAAGGCGCCCACCCCGCGGCAGGTGCCGTGGGCGCAGCTGGGGGCCGGCCGGGTGCAGGTCGAGTTCGGCCGCCCCGCCCGCGACGAGGGCGCCGCCCACGACGAGGACCCGCACGACGACGAGCTGCACGACGACGAGCTGCACGACGACGAGCTGCACGACGACGAGCTGGACGACGACCCGGCGGACGACGACGAGGGCGACGACGGAGGAGGACAGTGAACATCGACGTGACCGCCCTCAAGGCGGTCGAGCGGGAGAAGGGCATCCCCGCCGACACGGTCATCGAGGCCATCGAGACGGCGCTGGTGACCGCCTACCGGCACGCCGACGGCGCCGCCAAGCACGTGCGGGTGCACGTGGACCGCAAGAGCGGCGAGGTCGCGGTGCTGGCCCAGGAGCTCGGCGCCGACGGCGAGGTCGTGCGCGAGTGGGACGACACCCCCTCCGACTTCGGCCGGATCGCGGCCAGCACCGCCAAGCAGGTGATCGTCCAGCGGCTGCGCGACGCCGAGCACGAGCAGACCTTCGGGGAGTACGCGGGCAAGGAGGGCGACATCGTCAGCGGCGTCGTCCAGGCCGACGCCCGCCGCAACGCCCAGGGCTCGGTCCTGGTCGACATCGGCAAGGTCGAGGCGGTGCTCCCGGCCGCCGAGCAGGTGCCCGGCGAGCGCTACCCCCACGGCAGTCGGCTGCGCGCCTACGTCGTGTCGGTGTCGCGCACCTACCGCGGCCCGCAGGTGACCGTCTCGCGCACCCACCCGAACCTGGTGCGCAAGCTGTTCGCGCTCGAGGTCCCCGAGATCGCCGACGGCAGCGTCGAGATCGTCGCCGTCGCGCGCGAGGCCGGACACCGCTCGAAGATCGCCGTCCGCACCTCCGTGCCGGGCCTCAACGCCAAGGGCGCCTGCATCGGGCCGATGGGCCAGCGGGTGCGCAACGTCATGAGCGAGCTGCACGGCGAGAAGATCGACATCGTCGACTGGTCCGACGACCCGGCCACCTTCGTCGCCTCGGCGCTGAGCCCGGCCCGGGTGAACAGCGCGACGCTGGTCGACCCGAAGGCCAAGGCGGTGCGGGTCGTCGTCCCCGACTACCAGCTGTCGCTGGCCATCGGCAAGGAGGGGCAGAACGCCCGCCTGGCCGCCCGGCTGACCGGCTGCCGGATCGACATCCGCAGCGACGCCCAGGCCGACGACGCCGCGCCCTCGCCCGGCGTGGGTCGCCCGCCGCTGCGCTCGGGTCCGCCGCCGGTCCGCGCCGGCGCCTCCGGCGGCCGTCCGTCCCCCGGCGGAGGGGGCCTGCGCCCCGGTGCCCGGCGCCCGGAACAACGGGGGCCCGCCGCGCGCTAGGATGACGGGTGGCCGAAACGTCGATCCCGGTGCGCACCTGTGTGGGCTGCCGGAAGCGCGCTCCGGTCACCGACCTGCTGCGTGTCGTCCACCGGTCCGGGACCCTCGTGCCCGATCCGCGGAGGAGGCTCCCCGGCCGGGGAGCCTCCCTGCACCCCACCCCGGAGTGCCTGCACGCAGCGGAGCGACGCCGGGCCTTCCCCCGGGCGCTGCGCCTCCCCGGAGGCGGCGCCGCGGTGGAGGCCGGTCCGCTCCGGGCCCACGTCCTCGGCGCCGCGGCGCAGGAGGACCCCCGGCCCGGGACGGGCGACAGCGAACGAACGACAGACCGCACCCCAGACGGACCGGCACCCGGCCGGTCCGCACGTCGAGAGCAGGACGTCGTCGGATGAGCCAGCCGTGAAGTCCCCACGATGACAAGCCAGACCATGCACCACTGACGACGAGGTCGCGCGGGCGAGCCGCCGGCCTCACCAGAGGAGATCCGTGCCAGGCAAAGCCCGCGTCCACGAACTCGCCAAGGAGTTCGGGGTCGACAGCAAGACCGTCCTCGCCAAGCTCAAGGAGCAGGGCGAGTTCGTGAAGTCCGCCTCCTCCACCGTCGAGGCCCCCGTGGCCCGGCGGCTGCGGGAGGCCCTCGGCGCCGCGACCGGCGGCGGCAACGGCGGTGGCAACGGCGGCAACGGGAGCGCGGCCCCCGCGGCCCGTCCGGCCGCCCCGCGCCCGTCCGCGCCGCAGCCCGCCGCGCGCGCCCCGCAGGCGCCCGCCGCTCCGGCGGCGCCCGCTCCGTCGGCCGGCCAGACCCCGGGTCCCCGCCCGGGTGCGCCGCGTCCCGGTGCCCCGACCCCCGGTCCGCGACCGGTCGCGCCCCAGGCGCCGGCCGCCAGCGCCCCGGCGGCCAGCGCCCCGGCCGCCAGTGCACCGGCGGCCAGTGCTCCGGCCGCCAGTGCCCCGGTGCAGCAGCCGGCCGCGCCGCAGGGCCCGCGTCCGGCGGCCCCCGGCGCCCCGCGCCCCGGTGCGCCGGCGCAGCGTCCGGCCGGTGGCCCCGTCCCCGGTCCGGCCCGTCCGGCCGCCCCGCGTCCGGCGGCTCCCGGCGCTCCCCGTCCCGGCGGTCCCGCCGCCGCTCCGGGCGCCCCGGGTGCCGGTCCGCGGCCGGGTCCCCGTCCGGCGCCGCGGCCGGGCAACAACCCCTTCAGCAGCGCACCGCGTCCCGCCGCGGCCGGCCCGCGTCCGGGTCCGGCGGCCGGTGGCCCGCGTCCCGGCCCCGGTGCCGGCGGTCCGCGCCCGGCGCCCGGCGCCGGCGGTCCCCGCCCCGGTGGCCCGCGTCCGGGTCCCGGTGCCGGTGGCCCGCGTCCCGCGGCCGGCCCGGGTGGTCCCCGGCCCAACCCGGGCATGATGCCGCCCCGGCCCTCGCCGGGCATGATGCCGCCGCGTCCGGCCGGTGCCGGTCGTCCCGGCGGCGGTCCCGGTGGTCCCGGCGGCCGTGGCCGCCCGGGTGCCCCGGGTGGTGGCGGCGGCTTCCGTCCCGGTGGCGGCGGCCCCGGTGGTGGCGGTGGCGCGCCGGCCGGCGGGTTCCGCAGCGGCGGTGGCGGTGGCGGTCGCGGCCGTGGCCGCGGTGGCTCCGGTGCCGGCACCGCGGGTGCCTTCGGCCGTCCGGGCGGGCGCGGTCCCGTCCGCGGGCGCAAGAGCAAGAAGCAGCGGCGCCAGGAGTTCGACCAGATGGCGGCGCCCAGCATGGGCGGCGTCAGCCTGCCCCGCGGCAACGGGCAGGTCGTCCGCCTGCCCCGTGGCGCCTCGCTGACCGACCTGGCCGAGCGCATCGGCGCCCAGCCGGCGGCGCTGGTGACCGCCCTGTTCCACCTGGGCGAGATGGTCACCGCGACGCAGTCGGTCAACGAGGACACCCTGCAGCTGCTCGGTGCCGAGATCGGCTGGGACATCCAGGTCGTCTCGCCGGAGGACGAGGACCGCGAGCTCCTCGAGACCTTCGACCTCACCTTCGGCGACGAGGGCGACGAGGACGACTGGGTGGCCCGTCCGCCGGTCGTCACCGTCATGGGTCACGTCGACCACGGCAAGACCAAGCTGCTCGACGCCATCCGCAACACCAACGTGGTGGCGCGGGAGGCCGGCGGCATCACCCAGCACATCGGCGCCTACCAGGTCGTCACCGAGCTGGAGGGCGAGGAGCGGCCGATCACCTTCATCGACACCCCGGGTCACGAGTCGTTCACCGCGATGCGTGCCCGTGGGGCGAAGGTGACCGACATCGTCGTCCTGGTCGTGGCCGCCGACGACGGCGTCATGCCGCAGACGGTCGAGGCGCTCAACCACGCCCAGGCCGCCGCGGTGCCGATCGTGGTCGCGGTCAACAAGGTGGACAAGGAGGGGGCCAACCCCGCCAAGATCCGCCAGCAGCTCACCGAGTACGGCCTGGTGGCCGAGGAGTACGGCGGCGACACGATGTTCGTCGACGTCTCCGCGACCACCCGGCAGGGCATCGACGACCTGCTCGCGGCGATCCTGCTGACCGCCGACGCCTCGCTGGACCTGCGCGCCAACGCCGAGCAGGACCCGCAGGGCGTGGTCATCGAGGGCAAGCTGGACAAGGGCCGCGGCCCCGTCGCCACGGTGCTGGTCCAGCGCGGCACGCTGCGCGTCGGCGACTCGATCGTGGCCGGCGACGCCTACGGCCGCGTCCGGTCGCTGCTCGACGAGTACGGCAACAAGCTGAAGGAGGCCTCGCCGGCCCGCCCCGTGCAGGTCGTCGGCCTCACCTCGGTGCCGCGTGCCGGTGACACCTTCCTCGTCGTCGAGGAGGACCGCGTCGCCCGGCAGATCGCCGACCGGCGGCAGGCCCGCATCCGCAACGCGCAGAACGCCTCGATGCGCAAGCGGATCAGCCTCGAGGACCTCGACGCCGCGCTCAAGGAGAACCGCCAGCTCAACCTGATCATCAAGGGCGACAACTCGGGCACCGTGGAGGCGCTCGAGGAGGCGCTGATGAAGATCGAGGTGAGCGACGACGTCTCGCTGCGGGTCATCCACCGCGGCGTCGGGTCGATCACCAAGAGCGACATCGACCTGGCGCTGGCCGACGACGTCATCGTCCTGGGCTTCAACGTCCGGGCCGAGGGGCAGGCCACCGAGCTCGCCAACCGCGAGGGCATCGACGTCCGGTACTACTCGGTCATCTACCAGGCGATCGAGGAGATCGAGGCGGCCCTCAAGGGCATGCTCAAGCCGGAGTACGAGGAGGTCGCGCTCGGCACCGCCGAGGTCCGCGAGGTCTTCCGCGTGCCGCGCATCGGCAACGTGGCAGGCTCCATCGTCCGCAGCGGCACGATCAACCGGAACTCCAAGGCCCGGCTGGTCCGTGACGGGGTCGTCGTCGCCGACAACCTCACCGTCGAGTCGCTGCGCCGGTTCAAGGACGACGTCACCGAGGTCCGCGAGGGCTACGAGTGCGGTATCGGCCTGGGGTCGTTCAACGACATCAAGGTCGAGGACGTCATCGAGACCTTCGAGGTCCGCGAGAAGCCGCGCACCTGAGAAAGGACCCCCTTGCCCCCCACCACTCGCAGGCTCGTGGCGGGACCCTGCAAGGGGGCCGTTCCAGCGGTCGGCGGTGAGTGATGTTCACCGGATCTCTCACCGCCGACCTGCTGCTCGGCGACGTCCACTCGCTCAAGGGCAAGCGCGCCGTCGTCCGGCCGATCGTGGCCGAGCTGCGGCGCCGCTTCGCCGTGGCCGCCGCCGAGGTCGGCGACCTCGACCTGCACCGCCGCGTGCAGGTCGGGGTCGCCACCGTGGCGGGGGACGCCGGTCAGGTGACCGACGTCCTCGACGCCTGCGAGCGGTTGCTGGCCGAACGGCCGGAGGTGACCCTGCTGTCGACGCACCGACAGCTGTTCTCCGACACCGACGACTAGCCGGCCCCACCACCCCTGCCCGACCCGGGCGCGCCTCGACGCGCCCCCGATCCCCGGAGGTCCGCCGTGGCCGATCCCGCCCGCGCCCGCAAGCTCGCGGTGCGCATCCGCCAGATCGTCTCGTCGGCCATCGAGTCGCAGATCAAGGACCCGCGGCTGGGCATGGTCACCGTGACCGACGCCCGGGTCACCAGCGACCTGCGCGAGGCCACCGTCTTCTACACCGTCTACGGCGACGCCACCCAGGCCGCCGACTCCGCGCGTGCCCTCGCCAGCGCCACCGGCGTGCTGCGCTCGACCGTCGGCCGGCAGACCGGCATCAAGTTCGTGCCGACGCTGACCTTCGTCTCCGACGTCGTCCCCGACACCGCCCGCGAGCTCGACGCCGCCCTCGAGCGGGTCCGCTCGGCCGACGCCGAGCTGGCCCGCCTGCGCGAGAACGCCACCTACGCCGGGGACGCCGACCCCTACCGGCACCCCGAGGCCGACGACGAGCCCTCCGACGCCGCGGGCGCCGAGGCCCCGTCCGAGCAGAGCAGGAACGCCTCGTGAGCGAGAACGACCCCGATCCGCACCTGCCCGACGAGGGCCTGGGCCGCTCGGAGCTCGGCGGGCGCGCCGAGCCCGACGCCGGCGACCCCACCGACGGCGGCCGCACCGGGCAGATCGGCGCGGTCCCCAGCATCGCCGAGGACGAGCCCGACGACGGCGGCCCCCCGCTGCCGCCCGGCGGCGGCCTGGTCACCGAGGACACCGACGCCGCCCCGGTCGCCGACCCCGGCCCGGACGCCTGAGCGCATGACCGCCACACCCACGCAGCCGGCGGTCGGCACGCCGGTGGCGGTGCTGGCCGCGGCCGCCGACGCCGGTGCGACCGTCGTGCTCTCCGGGCACGTGCAGCCCGACGCCGACGCGCTGGGCAGCACGCTCGCCCTCGCCGAGGGCCTGCGCCGGCGCGGCGCGCGCGTGGTCGCGACCTTCCCCGGGCGGCACGTGCTGCCGGCCTCCCTGGGCTGGCTGCCGGGCGCCGAGGGGCTGCTGCCGGCCAGCGCCGTCGACCCCGCCCCGGACGTCTTCGTCAGCCTCGACGCCGCCTCCCCGGCCCGGCTCGGCGAGCTCGCGCCGCTGCTGGAGCGGGCCGGGACCTCCGTGGTGCTCGACCACCACGCCAGCAACCCCGGCTTCGGCGACGTGCGGCTGGTCGACCCCGCGGCACCGGCGACCGTCGTCCTGGTCGCCGACCTGCTCGACCGGCTCGGCGTCGACCTCGACGCCCAGCTCGCGACGCTGCTCTACGCCGGCCTGGCCGCCGACACCGGGTCCTTCCGCTTCGGCAGCACCCGCCCGGAGACCCACGCGCTGGCCGCCCGGCTGCTGGCCACCGGCATCGACCACGCCGCGATCAGCCGGCGGCTGTTCGACACCGCTCCCTTCGGCTGGCTGCGGCTGCTCTCGGCGGTGACCGGCCGCGCGGTGCTCGAGCGCGAGGTCGGCGGCGGCCTGGTGTGGACCTGGTCCAGCAGCGCGGAGGCGGCCGAGCACGGCCTGCCCGGCGAGCAGCTGGAGGCGCTGGTCGACGTCGTCCGCACGACCGCGGAGGCCGACGTCGCCTGCGTGCTCAAGGGCCAGGACGACGGCACGTGGTCGGTGTCGCTGCGCTCCCGCGGCGGCACCGACGTCGCCCGCGTCGCCATGGCGCTGGGCGGGGGCGGGCACCGGGCCGCGGCCGGCTACACCTCGCGGCTCGACCTCGGGGCCTCCATCGCGGCGCTGCGCGAGCAGCTCGGGGCGTGACCGCGCACCGCCCCTCGGTCCTCGCGCTGGCGGCGCCGGCACTGGTCGTGCTGGCCGCCGAGCCGCTGTACCTGCTCGTCGACACGGCCGTCGTCGGCAACCTGGGCACCGTGCCGCTGGGCGGGCTCGCCGTCGGCGGCGGGCTCCTGGCCTGGGCCGCCGCGCTGCTCAACTTCCTCGCCTACGGCACCACCGCCCGCGCCGCCCGCCGCGCCGGGGCGGGCGACCGCGCCGGCGCCGTCGCCGAGGGCGTGCAGGCCACCTGGCTGGCGCTGCTGCTCGGTGCCGCCGTCGTCCTGCTCCTCCAGGTCCTGGCCGGGCCGCTGACCCGCGCGCTGGCCGGCGGGCCCGGCGAGGTGGCCGCCGCGGGGGAGCAGTGGCTGCGCATCGCCGGCTGCGGCGCGCCGCTGCTGCTGGTCTCCCTGGCCGGCAACGGCTGGCTGCGCGGGGTGCAGGACCTGCGCCGGCCGGTGCGCTTCGTGCTGGCCGGCAGCCTGCTCAGCCTGGTGCTGTGCCCCCTGCTCGTGCACCCCGCGGGGCTGGGCCTGCCCGGGTCGGCGGTGGCCAACCTCGCCGGCCAGTCCCTGACGGCGGCGCTGTTCGTGCGGGCGCTGCTGCGCGAGGGTGCCGACCGGCGGTTCCGCCCGGCCGCCGTCCGCGCGCAGCTGGTCCTGGGCCGCGACCTGCTGCTGCGGGCCACCGTGCTGCAGCTGGCCTTCCTCGTCGCGGCCGGTGTCGCCGCCCGCGCCGGGCAGGCCCAGCTGGGCGCGCACCAGATCGCCCTGCAGCTGTTCCTCTTCCTCGCGCTGGTCCTGGACGCCTACGCCATCGCCGCGCAGACGCTGGTCGGTCACGCCCTCGGCGCCGGCCGGCCCGGCGAGGCCCGCGCCGTCGCCCGGCGGGTGACGCTGTGGGGGCTGGGCACCGGCGTCCTGGTCGCCGCCCTCCTGCTGGCCGGCCGGGAGCTGCTCGTCCCGCTGTTCACCGGTGACCCCGCGGTGCGCGCGCAGGCCGAGGTGGTCTGGTGGTTCCTCGCCGGGTTCCAGCCGCTGGCCGGCGTCGTGTTCGCCCTCGACGGCGTCCTCATGGGCGCCGGCGACGTCGCCTACCTGCGCACCGTCACCGTCGGGGCCGCGCTGGTCGGGTTCCTCCCGCTGTCGCTGCTGTCCGGCCCGCTCGGCTGGGGCCTGGCCGGTGTGTGGACCGGCCTGACGGCCTTCATCGCGCTGCGGCTGGTGGCCGTCCTGGTCCGGGTGGCGGGGGACCGGTGGCTGACCGCACCTGCCACCGTGGGGACGTGAACCCACCAGGCGAAGACGCTCTGCCGGCGCTCCACGTCTTCGCGGGGACCCCGAGATGAGCCGCCGCCGCGCCGCCGACGCCGACGTGACCCCGGGCGTCCTGCTGGTCGACAAGCCCGGCGGGATGACCTCGCACGACGTCGTCGTCCGCGCCCGGCGGGTGCTCTCGGTCCGCCGGGTCGGCCACGCCGGCACCCTCGACCCGATGGCCACCGGCCTGCTGGTGCTCGGCGTCGGGGCCGCCACGAGGCTGCTCGGTCATCTCGGCAGCTCGGACAAGGTCTACGACGCGACCGTGCGGCTCGGTCAGACGACGGTCACCGACGACCGCGAGGGGGAGGTGCTCACCACCACCTCGGCCGCCTCCCTCGACGACGACGCCGTCCGCGCCGCGCTCGCCGCCCAGACCGGCTCGCTGCAGCAGGTGCCCTCCTCGGTCAGCGCGGTCAAGGTCGGCGGCCGCCGCTCCTACGACCGGGTGCGGGCCGGCGAGGAGGTGGTGCTCGAGCCGCGCTCGGTCACGGTGCACCGCATCGACGTCCACCGCCTCAGCCGGCCCACGCCCGACCTGGTCGACGTCGAGGTCACCGTGGCCTGCACCGCCGGCACCTACGTGCGGGCCATCGCCCGGGACGCCGGCGCCGCGCTCGGCGTCGGCGGCCACCTCACCGCGCTGCGGCGCACGGCGTCGGGCCCGTTCACCACGGCGCAGGCCGCCCCGGTCGAGGAGGCCGCGGCCGCGCTGGCCGCCGGCGGCGGGCCGGGCGTGCTGGGCCTCACCGACGCGGCCACCGCCGTCTTCCCCGAGCGCCGGCTCACCGACGACGAGGCGCGCGCCCTCGGGTACGGGCAGCGGGTGCCCGCGACCGGCCGCCCGGGGCTGGTGGCCGCCGTCGACCCCGCCGGCCGGCTGGTGGCGCTGGTCGAGGACGCCGGCTCCACCGCCCGGGTCGCGGTCGGCTTCCCCGGGTGAGGGTCTGGAACGGCTCTCGTGCAGGGGCCCGCGCCGAGCGTGCGAGGCACGGGGCACGGGGGTCCTTCGTCTAGCCGCGGGCGGCCTTGCCGATCAGGGAGTCGTCCAGGTGGGCGAGCAGGTCGGCCGGGTCGTCGTAGACCTCGTCGGCGCCGGCCTCGAGCAGCTCGGCGCGGGAGATGCCACCGCAGGTCACCCCGACGCACGGCAGCCCGGCGTCGCGGGCGGCCCGCACGTCCCAGACGGTGTCCCCGACGACGACGGTGCGGGAGGCGTCCAGGCCGTGTGCCTCGACGGCGGTCTGCAGCAGGTCCGGCGCCGGCTTGGCCGCCTCGACGTCGGCCGAGCAGGTGGTCCCGTCGACGACGTCCTCGCCGCCGATCGCCGGCACCATCCACTCCAGGTCGGACTCCTTGCCGCTGGTGGCCAGCACCACGGCCAGGCCCTGCTCCCGGCAGGCGGCCAGCAGGTCGTCGACGCGGGGGAAGGGCGTCACCAGCTCGCGCAGCGGCTCGTAGCGCCGGGTCTTGGCGTCGGACACCTCCTCGACGTCGTCGGCCCCGTCGCCGAGCAGGTGGGTGACCAGCTCCTCGCTGGCGATGCCGATCGAGCGGTGGCAGGCGGCCATCGACACGTCCTCGTGCCCGGTGTCGCGGAACGCCTGCCACCAGGCGAGGACCTGCAGGTAGTTGGTGTCGAGCAGGGTCCCGTCGACGTCGAAGAGCACGCCGGGCCGCTTGTCCTGGGTCACCGCGCCATCCTCACCCGGCCGCGCGGTCCCCGCTGCGGTTAGCCGGGGGGCGGGGACGGGCAAGGGGATCGCATGAGCGTCGTGAAGATCAACGCGATCACCGTGCCGCACCACGCCCAGGAGCGCTTCGAGGAGCGCTTCCGCGGCCGCGGCGGCGCCGTGGAGAAGACCCCGGGCTTCGAGTGGTTCGAGCTGCTGCGCCCCCTCGAGGGCACCGACCAGTACCTGGTCTACACCCGCTGGGAGAGCGAGGAGGCCTACCGGGCCTGGGAGGACGGCCAGGACTTCGCCCGCGCCCACGACGGCGGCGGCGACGAGCTCGCCCCGGCGGCCAGCGACTCCCACCACCTGTGGTCCTACGAGGTGATCGAGAGCTCGGCGCCCGACCGGCCCTGACCCCCGCGGCGGTCGGCGCCCGGCCGCCGCGGTGCCCGGCGCTACTGTGAGCCGTGGGCCGGACGTCCGCCGGCCCGGTTCCAGCACGAGCTCACGCAGGTGGGAGACATGACCGACACGCTCGCCGACAGCCGCACCTCCACCCGGGTCTTCACCGAGGGCGTGCCGGTGACCGTGGAGGACGTGACCCGCCGCCCGGTCGCCGCGCGCGAGGCGGTGCTCGCCGACCCCGGCTTCGGCCGCCACTTCACCGACTCGATGTTCGTGGCCCGCTACACCGCCGGCCGCGGCTGGCACGACGCGCGGCTCACGCAGTACGCGCCGCTGCAGGTCGACCCCGCCACCGCCGCGCTGCACTACGCGCAGTCGATCTTCGAGGGGCTCAAGGCCTACGCCCAGCCCGACGGCAGCGTGGCCACCTTCCGGCCCGAGGCCAACGCCGCCCGCTTCGCCCGCAGCGCCCGCCGGCTGGCCATGCCGCCGGTGCCCGAGGAGGCGTTCCTCGCCGCCGTCGACGCGCTGGTCGACGCCGACCGCGACTGGGTGCCCACCGGCCCCGACCAGACGCTCTACCTGCGGCCCTACCAGCTGGCCACCGAGCCCTTTCTCGGCGTCCGGCCGGCCGACGAGTACCTCTTCCTGGTCATCGCCAGCCCGGCCGGCGCGTACTTCCCGCGCGGGGTGCAGCCGGTGTCGGTGTACCTGTCGGAGGACTACATCCGCGCCGCGCCCGGCGGCACCGGCGACGTCAAGTGCGCCGGCAACTACGCCGCGAGCCTGCTGGCCCAGGAGCAGGCGATCGCCGCCGGCTGCGACCAGGTGGTCTGGCTCGACGCGACGGAGAAGCGCCACGTCGAGGAGATGGGCGGGATGAACCTGTTCTTCGTCCTCGGCTCCGGCGACGACGCCGAGCTGGTCACGCCCGAGCTCACCGGCACGCTGCTGCCCGGCATCACCCGCGACTCGCTGATCACCCTCGCCCGCGAGCGCGGCATGCGGGTCACCGAGCGCCGCTTCAGCGTCGACGAGTGGCGCTCCGGCGTCGCCGACGGCTCGGTCACCGAGACCTTCGCCTGCGGCACCGCCGCCGTCATCACGCCGGTCGGCGAGGTGCGGGCCCGCACCGGCGACTTCACCGTCGGCGACGGCACCCCCGGCCCGGTCACGATGAGCCTGCGCGAGCACCTGCTCGACATCCAGCACGGCCGGGTGCCCGACACCCACGGCTGGCTGCACCGGGTCGCCTGAGCGACCCGGCGGACCCCCAGGAGGACGGCGCGTGCGGCGCTGGCGCGGGCTGGCGGCCACCCCGGCCGACCTCGGGCGCACGGTGGTCACCGTCGGCATGTACGACGGCGTCCACCGCGGCCACCAGCAGCTCATCGGCACTGCCGTCGCCCGGGCCCGGGCGATGCACCGGCCCTGCGTGCTGGTCACCTTCGACCCGCACCCGACCGAGGTGGTCCGCCCCGGCTCGCACCCGGCGATCCTGACCTCGCTGGACCGCAAGGCCGAGCTCGTCGCCGGGCTGGGCGTCGACGCCATGTGCGTCATCCCCTTCACCCCGGACTTCAGCCGGCTCACCCCCGAGGAGTTCGCCCACGGCGTGCTCGTCGAGGACCTGCACGCCGCCGCCGTCGTCGTCGGGGAGAACTTCACCTACGGGCACAGGGCGGCCGGCGACGTGACGACCCTCGCGCAGGAGGGCCGCCGGTTCGGCTTCGCCGTCGAGGGGATCCCGCTGGCCGGCGACGACTCGGCCGACGGCGCGGTCACCATCTCCTCCACCTACATCCGCGCCTGCGTCGCGGCGGGGGACATGGAGAGCGCGGCGCGGGCGCTGGGCCGCCCGCACCGGGTGGACGGCGTCGTCGTCCGCGGCGACCGGCGGGGCCGGGAGCTGGGCTACCCGACGGCGAACGTCGAGAGCCCGCCGTTCACCGCGATCCCGGCCGACGGCGTCTACGCCGGCGCCCTGGTGACCCGCGCCCCGGACGGGTCCACGCGCGACAGCGCCCCGGCGGCGATCTCGGTGGGGACCAACCCGACGTTCCACGGCTCGCGGCGGACCGTCGAGGCGTACGTCCTGGACTTCGCCGGTGACCTGTACGGCGAGCACGTCGGCGTCGAGTTCGTCTCGCGGCTGCGGCCGATGACCTCCTTCGCCGGCGTCGACGCCCTCGTCGCGGCGATGGCCGACGACGTCGCCCGCACCCGCACCGTGCTGGGGCTGCCCCCCGCCGGGTGATCGCCGCGGGGGCCGCCTCCGGCGGCGCTGGTAGCCTCGGAGCGGTCGGGCGCCGCCCGACGAGTGTGCGACCTGCCCCCGTGACCCAGACCGGGGGCCACACGTGACCCAGGCCAGGAGGCCCGCCCATGCCGCTCGACAGCGCGACGAAGCAGCAGATCATGACCGAGTACGCGACGGTCGAGAGGGACACGGGCTCGCCCGAGGTCCAGGTCGCGATGCTCACCCGCCGGATCAGCGACCTGACCGAGCACCTCAAGCAGCACAAGCACGACCACCACAGCCGGCGGGGCCTGCTCCTGCTGGTCGGCCGCCGCCGGCGGCTGCTGAACTACCTGGCGAAGACCGACATCACCCGCTACCGCTCGCTCATCGAGCGGCTCGGTCTGCGCCGCTGACCCCAGAGGGGACCGTCCCACCGGGACGGTCCCCTCTCTCGTGGGGCACCCGCCCCACGGGACCACGGCGCCCGCCGTGCGGCCCGACGCTGGTCGGTCCTCGGTGGTGGCCCCCGGGCATGCCCCTCCACGGGAGGGGGAACGACTCCCGCGGGCTTCGATCGAAGACCGGTCATCCCGGAGCAGTCCGGCGCGAGACGCCACGAAGAGGACGTCGCCGCATGCGACGTAGGAAGAGGACACCGTGTCCGCACCCACCACCCAGGGCAGCCAGACCACCAACGGCGTGGCTGCCGAGTACGACCCCGAGGACGGGGTCACTACCGCCACCGCGGTCATCGACAACGGCAGCTACGGCAGCCGCAGCGTCACCTTCGAGACCGGCCGGCTGGCCAAGCAGGCCGCCGGCTCGGTCGTCGTCACCATGGGCGACAGCATGCTGCTGTCGGCCACCACGGCGGGCAGGCAGCCCAAGGAGCACTTCGACTTCTTCCCGCTGACGGTCGACGTCGAGGAGCGCATGTACGCCGCCGGGCGCATCCCCGGCTCGTTCTTCCGCCGCGAGGGCCGGCCCAGCGAGGACGCGATCCTCACCTGCCGCCTCATCGACCGCCCGCTGCGCCCGACCTTCGCCAAGGGCCTGCGCAACGAGGTCCAGGTGGTCATCACCGTGCTGGCGCTGGACCCCCAGCACCTGTACGACGTGCTGGCCATCAACGGCGCCTCCGCCTCCACCCAGCTGTCGGGCCTGCCGTTCTCCGGCCCGGTCGGCGGCACCCGCGTCGCGCTGGTCAACGGCCAGTGGATCGGCTTCCCCACCCACGCCGAGCTCGAGGACGCCGTCTTCGACATGGTCGTGGCCGGCCGCCTCCTGCCCGACGGCGACGTCGCGATCATGATGGTCGAGGCCGAGGCCACGGAGAAGACGATCCAGCTGGTCTCCGGGGGCGCCACCGCCCCGACCGAGGAGGTCGTGGCGCAGGGCCTCGAGGCCGCCAAGCCGTTCATCCGGGCGCTGTGCGAGGCGCAGTCGGCGCTGGCCGAGAAGGCCGCCAAGCCGGTCGCCGAGTTCCCGCGCTTCCTCGACTACTCCGACGACGTCTACGCCGCCGTCGAGTCCGCCGCCCTGGACCGCCTCACCCAGGCGCAGTCGATCGCCGGCAAGACCGAGCGCAACGACGCCACCGACGCGCTCAAGGACGAGGTCCTGGCCTCGCTCGCCGAGCAGTTCGCCGGCCGCGAGAAGGAGGTCTCGGCCGCCTTCCGCGCCGTCACCAAGAAGGTCGTCCGGCAGCGGATCCTGCGCGACAAGGTCCGCATCGACGGCCGCGGCGTCACCGACATCCGGCCGCTGTCGGCCGAGGTCGAGGTCGTCCCGCGGGTGCACGGCTCGGCGCTGTTCGAGCGCGGCGAGACGCAGATCCTCGGCGTGACCACGCTGAACATGCTCCGCATGGAGCAGCAGCTGGACACGCTGTCGCCGGTGACGCGCAAGCGCTACATGCACAACTACAACTTCCCGCCGTACTCCACCGGTGAGACCGGCCGCGTCGGCTCGCCCAAGCGGCGCGAGATCGGCCACGGTGCGCTCGCCGAGCGGGCGCTGGTCCCGGTGCTGCCCGACCGCGAGGAGTTCCCCTACGCGATCCGGCAGGTCTCCGAGGCGCTGGGCTCCAACGGCTCGACGTCGATGGGCTCGGTCTGCGCCTCCACCCTGTCGCTGCTCAACGCCGGTGTGCCGCTGCGCGCCCCGGTCGCCGGCATCGCCATGGGCCTGGTCTCCGACGAGGTCGACGGCAAGACCGAGTACGTCGCGCTGACCGACATCCTCGGCGCCGAGGACGCCTTCGGTGACATGGACTTCAAGGTCGCCGGCACGAAGGACTTCGTGACGGCGCTGCAGCTGGACACCAAGCTCGACGGCATCCCGTCCGACGTGCTCGCCCAGGCGCTGACCCAGGCCCGCGCCGCCCGGCTGCACATCCTCGACGTGATGAACGAGGCCATCGACGCCCCCGACGAGATGAGCCCCTACGCCCCGCGGGTCACCACGGTGCGCATCCCGGTCGACAAGATCGGCGCGGTCATCGGCCCCAAGGGCCAGATGATCAACTCGATCCAGGACGAGACCGGCGCCGAGATCACCATCGAGGACGACGGCACGATCTACGTCGGCGCCTCCGACGGCCCCTCGGCCCAGGCCGCGGTGGACCGGATCAACGCGATCGCCAACCCGCAGATGCCGAAGGTCGGGGAGCGCTTCCTCGGCACCGTCGTCAAGACGACCCCCTTCGGTGCCTTCGTCTCGCTGCTGCCGGGCAAGGACGGCCTCGTCCACATCAGCAAGCTGGGCGGCGGCAAGCGCATCGGCAAGGTCGAGGACGTCGTCAACGTCGGGGACAAGCTGCAGGTCGAGATCACCGACATCGACGCCCGCGGCAAGATCAGCCTCGTCCCGGTGGCCGCCGACGGCGACGGTGCCGCCTCCGGTGACGGCGCGGCCCCCTCCGGTGACCAGGCCGCCCCGGCCGACGCTCCCGCGGAGGCCTGACACGGCTACCGACCTGGGTCCGATCGGGGCCGGGGTGGGGACGGGGTCGACCGACCTCGCCTCCGCCCCGGCCCCGGCCGGTGTCACGCGCGTCCTCGACGTCGACGAGGTGGGCGGCCGCGTCGAGCGCACCGTGCTGCCCGGCGGGCTGCGGGTGCTCACCGAGACGATGCCCGGCGTCCACTCGGTCACCCTGGGCATCTGGGTGGGCGTCGGCTCGCGGGACGAGACCGCCCGCGTCTCCGGCGCCTCGCACTTCCTCGAGCACCTGCTGTTCAAGGGCACCCGCAGCCGCAGCGCGCTGGAGATCGCGACGGCGATGGACGCCGTCGGCGGTGAGATGAACGCGTTCACCGCCAAGGAGCACACCTGCTACTACGCGAACGTGCTCGACAGCGACCTCCCGCTGGCCGTGGCGCTGCTCGGTGACCTCGTCACCGAGGCGCTCAACACCGCCGAGGACCTCGAGTCCGAGCGGACGGTGGTGCTCGAGGAGATCGCCATGCGCGACGACGAGCCCGCCGACCTCGTGCACGACCTGTTCGCAGAGACGCTCTTCGGCGACACCGCACTGGGCCGCTCGGTCCTCGGCACGGTCGAGTCCATCGAGGGTCTGGCCCGCGACGACGTCGACGGGTGGTACCGCTCGCGCTACGCGATCCCCTCGATGGTGGTCACCGCCGCCGGGCGGGTGGACCACCAGCAGGTGCTCGACCTGGTGACGGCGGCCTTCGGCGACCGGCTCTCCGGCCCGGCCGGCCCGGCGCCGCTGCGGCGCGGCGAGGAACTGGACCTGGCCCGGCCGGCGCGGCCGGCCGGCCTGGTGTCGCGCCGCACCGAGCAGACCCACCTGCTCTACGGCGGCCTGGCCCTGAGCCGGTTCGACGAGCGCCGCTACGCCGCGGCGGTGCTCGAGACCGCGGTCGGCGGCGGGATGAGCTCACGGCTGTTCCAGGAGATCCGCGAGAAGCGCGGGCTGGTCTACAGCGTGGGCTCCTCGCTGAGCTCCTACGCGGGCACGGGCACGTTCTCCGTCTACGCCGGGTGCGCGAAGAAGCGGGTCCCGGAGGTGCTCCGGCTGGTGCGCGAGGAGCTGGCACGGGTGGCCGCCGACGGGCTGACCGCCGAGGAGGTCGCCCGCGGCCGGGGTCAGCTGCGCGGCGGCACCGTCCTGGGCCTGGAGGACACCGGGTCGCGGATGAGCCGGCTGGGCAAGAGCGAGCTGTCGCACGGGGAGTACGTCCCGGTGCGCGAGGTGCTCGACCGGATCGCCGCCGTCGACGAGGACCAGGTCCGCGCGGTCGCCGCCGACGTGCTCGGCCGCGACACCTGCCTGGCCGTCGTGGGCCCCTACCGCGAGTCCGACCTCGACCGGCTCTGACGTCCGTGCCCGTCCCGCCCCGGCATCCCGCGCTCCGCGTGCACGGCGCCCTGTCCCGTGGCGTCTTCGCCGTCACGGTGCTCGTCTCGCTCGCGGTCCTGTTCGCGCCCGGCGACGACGTGCCGGCCGCGCCGCCGGGCGTGGACAAGCTCGTGCACCTGGTGCTCTTCCTCGCCCTCGCCGTCACCGGCCGGTGGGCGGGGATCCGCGCCGTCCCGCTGGCGGTGCTGCTGGTCGGCTACGGAGGGGTCAGCGAGCTGCTGCAGGTGCTGTCGGACCTGCAGCGATCGGGCTCGGTGGTCGACTGGCTCGCCGACGTCGTCGGCACGGGTCTGGGTCTGATGGCCTGGTCCCGTGCCGAGCGGCGGGTCCCGGCCCGCTGACCCCGGGGTCCTGGTTTGCGCCGCCCGGGCGGCCCGGGAGACTGACCCGGTGACCACCGGCACCCCTGCTCCCGACCCCCAGGCCCGCGCGGACGGCGAGCCGTCCCGGATCCCGGTGGGCGTCCTGGGCGCCCGGGGGCGGATGGGCACCGAGGTGGTCAAGGCGGTCAACGCCGCCGAGGACCTCGAGCTGGTGGCGATGGTCGACGAGGGTGACTGGCTGTTCAACGTCGCCGACGCCGGCGCGCAGGTGGTCGTGGACTTCACCCGCCCGGACGTCGTCATGGACAACATCCGGTTCTGCGTCGACCACGACATCCACTGCGTGGTGGGCACCACCGGCTTCGACGAGCAGCGCCTCGCGACGGTCGCGGAGTGGCTGGAGCCCAAGCCCTCCGTCGGGGTCGTGATCGCCCCCAACTTCGGCATCGGCGCGATCCTGCTCATGCGCTTCGCGCAGGAGGCCGCCCGCTTCTTCCCGTCGACGGAGATCGTCGAGCTGCACCACCCCAACAAGGTCGACGCTCCCTCGGGCACGGCGGCGCGCACCGCCCGGCTGGTGGCCGCCGCCCGCCGCGACGCCGGCCTGCCGCCCCCGCCGGACGCGACCACCGACGCGCTGCCCGGGGCCCGGGGTGCCGACGTCGACGGGATCGCCGTGCACGCCGTCCGCCTCACCGGGCTGGTCGCGCACCAGGAGGTCCTCATGGGGGCGGCGGGGGAGACCCTGACCCTGCGGCACGACTCCTACGACCGCGCCTCGTTCATGCCCGGGGTCCTCCTCGCCGTCCGCGAGGTGGGCCGGCGTCCCGGGCTGACCGTCGGACTGGAGTCCTTCCTGGGCCTCTGAGCCGTGCTCCCGGGTGTGACGGAGACCCCGTGTGCACGGTCCCCGGGAGTCGTGTACTGTCTTCTCTGCGCCGAACGGAGCCCGCGAGGGCCACGGAGAAGCACCCAGGGTGCAGAGCTCCGGAAGACGGCGTAAGGTAGAACAGCCGCCATCGACGAAGCCCGCGAGGGTGGAGTTGGTGTGCGTCCGCTCCTTGAGAACTCAACAGCGTGCCGAAAGTCAGTGCCAAGTAATACCCCGTTCCGGGTCTTCGGGTCCGGATGGGATTCCTTTGGTTGATTGATTCCGCGAGTGTCAGCTCGCGGTTCTCGGCCTGGTATCAAGTTCATCTACGGAGAGTTTGATCCTGGCTCAGGACGAACGCTGGCGGCGTGCTTAACACATGCAAGTCGAACGAGGGCGCCTCTTCGGGGGTGTTCCTAGTGGCGAACGGGTGAGTAACACGTGGGCAACCTGCCCCCGGCTCTGGGATAACTCCAAGAAATTGGGGCTAATACCGGAT
>NZ_FZOH01000002.1 GCF_900188205.1 Geodermatophilus saharensis
CCTCACCGGGACCGGGATCGGGCACCAGCACCGTCTCCACACCGACCGGCGCTCCCTTGCTGCGGGCGACGACACCCTTCACCTCGTAGGCCATGGACCGAGCCTAGGGGCGCCGTCGGCGCCCCCGCCCGCTGGTCAGCAGCCTGCTCGACGCGCGGGTTCCGGGACACCGACGTAGCGTTCTCCACTGGTCAGGACCCCGGGCGGGGCCGGCCGTCCCGACCGAGCGGAGGTCACCGTGGCGCTACCCGGCTTCCTGCGGCGAGAGCGGATCGTCGCCCGACCCGGCTTCAACCGCTGGCTGATCCCGCCGGCGGCCCTGGCGGTGCACCTGTGCATCGGCCAGGCGTACGCCACGAGCGTCTACAAGACCGCCCTCGTCGAGGACTTCCAGACGACCCAGACGGCGATCGGCATCGTCTTCTCCATCGCCATCGTCATGCTGGGCCTGTCGGCCGCGCTGTTCGGCACGTGGGTGGACCGCAACGGGCCCCGCGCGGCGATGTTCACCGCGGCGTGCTTCTGGGTCACCGGCTTCCTCGTCGGCGGGCTCGGGATCTCCACCGGCCAGCTGTGGCTGCTCTACCTCGGCTACGGCGTGATCGGCGGCATCGGCCTGGGCATCGGCTACATCTCGCCGGTCTCCACGCTGATCAAGTGGTTCCCCGACCGGCCGGGCCTGGCCACCGGCATGGCGATCATGGGCTTCGGCGGCGGCGCGCTGGTCGCCTCGCCGCTGTCCCGGCAGCTGATGAGCTGGTACGACCCGGCCTACGACCCCGGCACCCAGGGCTCGGTGCCCAGCGGGGCCGCGGTGGCCGCGCTGTTCTTCACCTTCGCCGCCGTCTACCTGGTCTTCATGATGTTCGGCGCGTTCATCGTCCGGGTGCCGGCCGAGGGCTGGAAGCCGGCCGGCTTCGACCCCTCGACGGTCAAGCAGAAGGCGCTGGTCACCACCGAGAGCGTCTCGGCGAACAACGCGATCAAGACGCCGCAGTTCTGGCTGCTGTGGACGGTGCTCTTCTGCAACGTGACCGCCGGGATCGGGATCCTCGAGCAGGCCGCCCCGATGATCCAGGACTTCTTCCGCTCGGGGGACACCTCGACGGTCGCCGCCACCGCCGCGGCCGGCTTCGTCGGCGTCCTGTCGCTGTTCAACATGGCCGGCCGCTTCGTGTGGTCCACGACGTCGGACTACATCGGCCGCAAGCCGATCTACATGGTCTACCTCGGCGTCGGCCTGCTGCTCTACGTCGCGCTGGCCACCATCGGCAGCAGCGCCACCTGGGTGTTCGTGCTGCTGGCCGCGGTGATCATCTCCTTCTACGGCGGCGGGTTCGCCACCGTCCCGGCCTACCTGCGCGACCTGTTCGGCACCTACCAGGTGGGCGCCATCCACGGCCGGCTGCTCACCGCGTGGTCGGCCGCCGGTGTGGCCGGGCCGCTGATCGTCAACAGCGTCCTCGACACCCAGGGCGAGCCGGGCAGCCTGGTGGCGGCCAACTACCGGCCGGCGCTGTTCATCATGGTCGGCCTGCTCGCCGTCGGGTTCGTCGCCAACCTGCTGGTGCGCCCCGTGGCCAGCAAGTGGCACGAGCCGCGCCACGACGCCTCCCCGGCCACCTCCCCGACCCGCGAACGGAGCGCCACGCGATGAGCACGTCCCTCTCGGAGGAGCAGTCCGCCGACGGCCGGCAGCCGGTGCACACCCCCGTCGGGTTCATCGCCTTCGCCTGGACGCTGGTCGGCGTCCCGCTGGCCTACGGCCTGTACCAGACGGTGAAGACGGCGCTGACCCTCTTCACCGGCTGACCCCCTCCCGTGCACTTCCGCGGAAGTGCACGGATCAGGGCCGGCGGAGGGGCGGCAGGGGCAGGTGGGCCGACAGGTCGGCGCGGTTGCCGCTGGCGCTGACCCGCCCCTCGGCGACGGCCTCGGCCCAGCCCAGCTCGCCGGTGGCCAGCCGCAGCCAGGTGGCCGCGTCGGTCTCGACGACGTTGGGCGGCGTGCCGCGGGTGTGCCGCGGCCCGGGCACCAGCTGGACGGCGACGTGCGGCGGCACCCGCAGCTCCACCGAGCGGCCGGGCACCTGCTGGGCCAGCCACCGGGCGCTGGTCTTCACCGCCGCGCCGAGCACCGACCGCGGCGGCTGCTCGGCCTCGCCGGCCAGCCACGGGCGCACCGCGTCGACGGCGGTCCGCAGCTCCTCGGCGGGGATGGGCTGCTGCGCCGGCATCAGCTGGTCGGGACGGCGCCCGCCGGCACGGTGCCCACGCCGGCCTCGGGGGTGCCGAACAGCGCGGGCAGGGTGGCCGTCCAGGCGGCGCGCAGCTCGGTCAGGGGGAGCTCGGCGACGCCGTCGACGGCGAGGGCGTCCCCACCGGTGGTGCCGAGCTCGGTCACCGTCACCCCGGCCCACTCGGCGGTGGTGCGCACCGCCTCCGGGTCGGTCGTGGTGACGACGGCCCGGGCGCCGGACTCGCTGAACAGCGCGGTGAACGGGTCACCGTCAGCGGTCACGGAGCCGAGGCCGAGCCGCGCGCCGGTGCCGTACCGCAGCGCCGACTCGGCCAGCGCCTGCGCGAGGCCGCCGTCGGCGAGGTCGTGCGCGGAGGTGACCAGCCCCTCGCGGCCCAGCGCCCCGAGCAGCTCGCCGAGCACGCGCTCGGCCTCCAGGTCGACCACCGGCGGGCGACCGCCGAGGTGGCCGTGCGCCACCGACGCCCAGGCCGACCCACCGAACTCCGGCCGCGTCCGGCCCAGCAGCAGCACCGTCTCGCCGCCGGCCCGCCAGCCGGCGGGCACGCGGGTGCGGACGTCGTCGTGCACGCCCAGGACGCCGATGACCGGCGTCGGGTTGATCGCGACGTCGCCGGTCTGGTTGTAGAGACTCACGTTGCCGCCGGTGACCGGCAGACCCAGGTCGCGGCAGGCGTCGGCCAGGCCGCGCACGGCCTCGGCGAACTGCCACATCACCTCGGGCTCCTCCGGGGAGCCGAAGTTCAGGCAGTTGGTGACCGCCAGCGGCCGGGCGCCGGTGACGGCGACGTTGCGGTAGGCCTCGGCCAGGTTGAGCTGCGCACCGGCGTAGGGGTCCAGGCGGGCGAAGCGGGCGTTGCCGTCGAGGCTGAGCGCGATGCCGCGGTGGGTGTCCTCGTCGATGCGGACCACGCCGGCGTCGTCGGGCTGGGCGAGCACCGTGTTGCCGCGGACGTAGCGGTCGTACTGCTCGGTGACCCAGGTCTTGTCCGCGCCGTCGGGGCTGGCGACGACGGCCAGCCAGTGCGCGGCCAGCTCCTCGGGCCTCTGCGGGCGGGGCAGCGCGGCGGGGTCGTCGGCCTGCAGGTCGTCGAGGTCGGCGGGGCGCTGCATCGGCCGCTCGTACACCGGGCCCTCGTGGGCGACGGTGCGCGGCGGGACGTCGACGATCCGCTCGCCGTGCCAGTCGACCGTGAGCCGGTCGCCGTCGGTGACCTCACCGATGACGGTGGCCAGCACGTCCCACTTCCGGCAGACGGCGAGGAACTGCTCGACCTTCCCCGGCTCGACGATCGCGCACATGCGCTCCTGCGACTCGCTCATCAGGATCTCGGCCGGCGTCAGGGTGCTGTCGCGCAGCGGGACGCGGTCGAGGTCGACGTGCATGCCGCCGGCGCCGGCGCTGGCCAGCTCCGACGTCGCGCAGGACAGCCCGGCGCCGCCGAGGTCCTGGATGCCGGTGACGAGGTCGGCGGCGAAGATCTCCAGGCACGCCTCGATGAGCAGCTTCTCGGTGAACGGGTCGCCGACCTGCACGGACGGCCGCTTGGCCGGGCCCTGCTCGTCGAAGGTCTCGCTGGCCAGCACGCTCACGCCGCCGATGCCGTCGCCGCCGGTGCGGGCGCCGAAGAGCACGACCTTGTTGCCCACGCCCTCGGCCTTGGCCAGCCGCACGTCCTCGTGCCGCATCACGCCGACGCACAGCGCGTTGACCAGCGGGTTGCCGGCGTAGCACGCGTCGAACAGCAGCTCCCCGCCGATGTTGGGCAGGCCCAGGCAGTTGCCGTAGCCGCCGACTCCGGCGACGACGCCGGGCAGCACGCGGGCGGTGTCGGGGGCCTCGGCGCGGCCGAACCGCAGCGAGTCCATGACGGCGACCGGGCGGGCGCCCATCGTGAGGATGTCGCGGACGATCCCGCCGACGCCGGTGGCCGCGCCCTGGTAGGGCTCGACGTAGCTCGGGTGGTTGTGCGACTCGACCTTGAAGGTGACCGCGTAGCCGTCCCCGACGTCGACCACGCCGGCGTTCTCGCCGATGCCGACCAGCAGGTGCTCACCGCGCGGCAGGTCACCGAAGCGGCGCAGGTGCACCTTCGAGCTCTTGTAGGAGCAGTGCTCGCTCCACATCACCGAGTACATGGCCAGCTCGGCGGTGGTGGGCCGGCGGCCGAGGATGTCGCGGATGCGCGCGTACTCGTCGCTCCTGAGGCCGAGCTCGGCCCAGGGCTGCTCGTCGTCGGGGGTCTTCGCGGCGACCTCGACGGTGTCGACGCTCATGCGCTCACGACCGCCTTCAGCACGCTGGTGAAGAAACCGAGTCCGTCGGTGGAGGGCCCGGTGAGCTCCTCGACGGCGTGCTCGGGGTGCGGCATCAGCCCGACCACCCGGCCGTCGGCGCTGGTGACCCCGGCGATGTCGCGGAGGCTGCCGTTGGGGTTGCCGCCGACGTAGCGGACGGCGACCCGGCCCTCGCCCTCGAGCCGCTCGAGGTCGGCCGGCGCGGCGACGTAGCGGCCCTCGCCGTTCTTGACCGGGACGACGATCTCCTGGCCGGGCGCGTAGGCGTGCGTCCAGGCGGTGTCGGCCCGCTCGATGCGCAGCCGCTGGTCGCGGTTGCGGAAGTGCAGGTGGCTGTTGCGGGTGAGCGCGCCGGGCAGCAGGCCCGCCTCGCACAGCACCTGGAAGCCGTTGCAGATGCCCAGCACCGGCAGGCCGCTCCTCGCGGCCTGCACGACGTCCTGCACCAGCGGCGACCGTGCGGCGATGGCGCCGGCGCGCAGGTAGTCGCCGTAGGAGAAGCCGCCGGGCAGGACGACGGCGTCGACGGCCTTGAGGTCGTGCTCGGCGTGCCACAGGACGACCGGGTCGGCGCCGGCCAGGCGCACCGCGCGGGCGGCGTCGACGTCGTCGAGGGAGCCCGGGAAGGTGATGACCCCGATGCGCACGGTTCAGGCCCCCGGCAGGTGCAGCTCGACGTCCTCGATGACCGGGTTGGCCAGCAGCGTCTCGGCGATCTGCTCGAGCGCGGCCCGGTCGGGCGTGCCCTCGACGTCGAGGACGAAGTGCTTGCCCTGGCGGACCCCGGTGACCTGCGTGTGGCCGAGGCGGCCGAGCGCGCCGAGCACCGCCTGCCCCTGGGGGTCGGAGATCTCGGGCTTGAGGACGACGTCCACGACCACCTGAGGCACGGCTCCCGAGCGTACCGGGGCCCGCGCCCTCACCGAGATCGGCGATCTCGTACGCCGGCGTCGAGATCACGGGATCTCGACGCCGAGGTGCCTCCCTCCCGCCGAGATCACGTGATCTCGACGCGGGAGGAGGGTCGCTGCGGTCGAGATCGCGTGATCTCGTCAGCGGAGCGCTGCTCGCACGGCCGCGATGACCTCGCCCGGGCGCCCGAGGACGTCGGCCGAGGTGAAGCGGAGCACGGTCCACCCGGCGGCGACCAGGCGGTTCTGCCGGCGCAGGTCGCTGACGAAGACGTCGCGGTCGCGGTGGACGTCCCCGTCGAACTCCACGACGAGACGGTGCTCGGGCCAGGCCAGGTCGACGCGGGCCACGAACCCTCCCGCGTCACGGATCTCGTGCTGGACGACGGGAGCCGGTACGCGGGCCTGGTGCAACAACCAGCGGAGCACGGACTCCATGGGTGACTCGGATCGCACGTCGGCTGTGGGGAGAACCACCCTGGCCCGGGCCGCACCGCGACCCGTCGGCCGGCGCGTCAGCTGACGCTCGAGGTCGGGGACCGTGCACAGGCCGGCCAGGACCTGGTCGGTCGCCGCCAGCAGGGCCGCGGGCTCGAGGACGGCGGCCAGGTCCCGCCAGGTGCGCGACGGGCTGGTGACCGGCTGCCCCCACCGGTGCGTCACCTCGTCGTCGTGCAGGGGCAGACGGTGCACGAGCCGGTCGCGCCGGCTCTCCGCCCGGGTGGGTCCCGGGACGGTCAGGTCGACGCGCCGGTCGGCGCCGTCCTGCAGCGGGAGCTGCAGACCCCACAGCTCCGCAGCCGTGCGGTGGCTGACGACAGCACTCGGCGGCGCGGTGAGCAGCACGGCGGCGACCCGAGCGCCGACGTCGTCCGCCAGCGCCCGCGGCAGGTAGGTGTCACGTGACAGTCGGTGGACCAAGGGGTCGCGCAGGTGCCTGTCGCCGAGCCCCGCGGCGTGGGCGGCGGCTCGGGTGGTCGGTCCGGAGATGCGGCGACGGCGTCGGCTGGGCACCGCGGCACTCTGCCGTGACAGCCGCCAGCCCTGCTGTCGCTGTCCACAGCCCCGTCCAGATCCCGTGATCTCGACGGGAGAGGGCCCCCGACGCGTCGAGATCACGTGATCTCGACCGAGGAGGGCGGGCAGGGTCAGGGGGCCGACGGGGACAGCAGCGACCAGACGGCGTCCGGGGCCTCCCAGTGCGCGTTGTGGCCGGCGCCCTCGATCACCACCGCGTCGGGGTCGACCCGCCGCATCGCGGGCAGGCCCACCATCGGGTCCGCCGAGCCGGCCGCCAGCCGCAGGGGCGCGACCGAGCGTCGCAGCACCTCCTCGACCGGCGGGCCGACGGCGCCGAACGCACGGGGGTCGAGAGCCGGCGTCCACCCGCCGTCGACCTCCCGGACACCGGCGGCGGCCACCCCGGAGGAGGGGTCCACGAGTCCGGTCAGCCCGGCCAGCCGCAGGTGCCGCTCGGCGGCCTCCTCCCGCGTGGCGAACACCTGCGGGGGACGGGACGCGAGGCGGCGGGCGCCGGCCTCCTCCTCGGGCGTCCACTCGATCTTGACGCCGACCGCGACCACCCGGGCCACCTCGACGCCGTACCACCCACCGGCGAGCACCGCGCCGACGACGCCGCCGAAGGAGTGCCCGAGCACCGTCACCCGCGCGGCACCGGCCTCGGCCGCGAGCGACGCCACGTCCGCGGCGTGCGCCGCGTAGCCGTAGGGCGGCTCGGCCAGCGACCGGCCGTGCCCGCGCAGGTCCGGCACCGCCCAGGACCCGGCCCAGGAGCGCTCGACCAGCGGCAGCAGCCGGTCCCACACCGCGCCGGTGGCACCGAGCCCGTGCAGCAGGAGCAACAGGTCGCCGCCCGAGCCTCCGGAGCGGTAGGTGATGCCGGCGCGCGTGGAGGACACGTCAGCGGAAGGTAGTGCCCGTCAGCTGCTCGTAGGCGGCGACGTACCGGTCCCGCGTGGCGGCGACGACGTCGTCGGGCAGTGCGGGCGGCGGCGAGACGCGGTCCCAGCCCGTGGAGGTCAGCCAGTCGCGGACGTACTGCTTGTCGAACGACGGCTGCGGCGACCCCGGCGACCACGACGCCGCCGGCCAGAACCGGGACGAGTCGGGCGTGAGCACCTCGTCGCCGAGCACCAGCCCCCCGTCGTCGGCCAGCCCGAACTCGACCTTCGTGTCGGCCAGCAGGATCCCCGCCCCCGCGGCGATCTCCGCGCCGCGGCGGTAGAGCGCCAGCGTCAGCTCGCGCAGCTCCGCGGCCCGGGCAGCGCCCACCAGCGACTCCACGCGCGCGAAGTCGATCGCCTCGTCGTGCTCGCCCGCGGCCGCCTTCGTCGACGGCGTGAACACCGGCTCCGGCAGCCGCGACCCCTCGACCAGCCCGGGGGGCAGCGGCACGTCGCGGATCGAGCCGGTGCGCGCGTACTCCGCCGTCCCCGAGCCCGCCAGGTAGCCGCGGGCCACGCACTCCACCGGCAGCATCTCCAGCCGCCGCACCAGCACCGCCCGGCCGGCCACGGCGGCCGGCACGTCGGTGGCCGACAGCAGGTGGTGCGTGGCGCCGAATGCGTCGAGCACCGGTGCGAGCTGCTGGAACCACCACACCGACAGCTGGGTGAGCACCCGCCCCTTGTCCGGGATGGGCGTCGGCAGCACGTGGTCGTAGGCCGAGATCCGGTCCGAGGCCACCAGCAGCAGCCGCCCCGGCCCGGCATCGTAGACCTCGCGGACCTTGCCGCGCGCGACGAGGGGCAGGTCGAGGGTCACGACAGCGCGGCCAGCCGGTCGAACAGCGGACCGAGGTTGCGCACGTAGCCCTCGGGCCGGCAGATCTCGTCCAGCCGCGCCTCGTCGAGGGCGACCCCGGAGGCGGCCGCGCGGGACCGCAGCGTCTCCCGGAACGGCGTGCCGCCGTTCCACGTCTCCATGGCCGCGCCCTGCACCAGCGCGTAGGCGTCCTCCCGCGACAGCCCCGACTCGACGAGCTCCAGCAGGACGGCGGAGGTGTAGATCAGCCCGCCGGTGAGGTCGAGGTTGGCCCGCATCCGGTCGGCGTCGACGACGAGGTTGTCCACCAGCCCGGTGGTCAGGTGCAGCAGGTAGTCGGTGGTGATCGCGGCGTCGGGGAGGAACACCCGCTCGGTGGAGGAGTGCGAGATGTCGCGCTCGTGCCACAGCGGGATGCCCTCCATGACCGGGACGACGGCGGCGCGCACCACCCGCGCGAGCCCGGCGATCCGCTCGGAGCGGATCGGGTTCTTCTTGTGCGGCATCGCGCTGGAGCCCTTCTGGCCGGACCCGAAGGCCTCCGACAGCTCCCGCACCTCGGTGCGCTGCCCGTGCCGCACCTCCAGGGCGACCGCCTCGCACACCGTGGCGATCACCGCCAGCGCCGCGACCCACTCGCTGACCGAGTCGCGGATGACCACCTGCGTGGAGGCGTCGGCCGGCCGCAGGTCCAGTGCCTCGGCGACGGCGACCTCCACCGACGGGTCGATGAGCGAGTACGTGCCCACGGCGCCGGAGATCGCGACGACGCCGACGCGCGCGCGGGCGGCGCGCAGCCGGTCGCGGGAGCGGGCCATCGCGAACGCGAGGTCGGCGACCCGGTGCCCCCACACGACCGGCTCGGCGTGCACGCCGTGGGTGCGGCCGACCCTGAGCGTCGCGCGGTGCGCCAGGCCGTGGTCGCGCAGCGCCGCCACCAGCCGGTCGGCCTTGGCCAGCAGCACGTCGGTGGCCTCGGTCAGCTGCACGGCCAGGGCGGTGTCGAGCAGGTCCGACGACGTCATGCCGTGGTGCACGTAGGCCGCGGCCGAGCGGGGCTCGGTGTTGTCGGCCCACGCGGTGAGGAAGGCGATGACGTCGTGCTGCGTCGTCTCCTCGATCTCCGCCACGCGGGCCGGGGTCGGCGGGGGCGCGGCGCGCACCGGCTCGACGACGTCGGCGGGCACCCGTCCCGCGGCCGCGTGCGCCTCGAGCACCAGCGTCTCCACCCGGCACCAGAGCTCGTACTTGTGCTCGTCGCTCCAGACCCGGCCCATCTCGGGGAGCGTGTAGCGGTCGATCACGCGGGTACCGCCCGCACCCGGTCGGCTCGTCCACGGTCAGGTCGTCGCAGCACGGGGGCATCCTCCCGCAGGGCTAGCGTGATCGCGTACGGCCCCCACTCCCGCGGAAGGACCTGGCGATGCTGCGACGGGCCACCCACCTGGTCGCCCGGGCGCGCGAGCGCATCCGGACCGCTAGCGAGCGCGACCCGTACACGTGGACCGAGCGCGACGACGACCGCGCGATCCTGGTGCGCGACGACGGCGCCGACGCCGTCCCCGAGGACCTCCCGCCCGACGGCGACCCGCCCCTGGGCAGCCCCGAGCCCGGCGCTCCCGACCTCGACGGCCCGCTGGCCCCCGGAGGCGTGAGTGGCCCGCCCGAGGGCGGCCGGCCGCACCGGCCCGCCGAGCGCACCCGCCGGCTGCTCGGGCCCGGGTACGAGCCGCCGCACGGAGACGCCACGGTGCCCAGCGGCCTGCGCACGGCGGCCGCGTGGTCGTGGCGGATCATCGCCGTCCTGGCCGGCCTCTACGTGCTGCTGTACGTCGCCTCCCACGTCGCCGTCGTCCTCGTCCCGGTGATGGTGGGGCTGCTGCTGGCGGCCCTGTTCCAGCCCGGTGCGGCCGCGCTGATCCGGCACGGCTGGCCGCGGTCGCTCGCCGCCACCCTGATGCTCCTCGTGGGCCTGTCGGTGGTGGCCGGGATCATCACGATGGTCGTGCAGCAGGTGACCGCCGGCTTCACCGACCTCGCCGACCAGGTCACCGAGGGGCTCGACCAGATCCGCGACTTCGTCGTCGACACCTTCCCGGTCAGCCAGCGCCAGATCGACGAGGCGCTCACCCAGGTGCAGGACTTCTTCACCGCCAACCAGGAGACGCTCGCCAGCGGCGCGCTCACCACGGCCGCCACGGTCGGCGAGGTGTTCACCGGCATCGTCCTGACGCTGTTCACGCTGTTCTTCTTCCTCAAGGACGGCCGGTCCATCTGGCTGTGGCTGGTGGGCCTGTTCCCCCGCGACTCGCGCGCCTACCTCGACGAGGCCGCCCGCCGCTCCTGGCGCACGCTGATCTCCTACGTCCGCGCCACCGTCGTCGTCGCGGCCTTCGACGCCGTCGGCATCGGGATCGGCCTGGCGGTCCTGGGCGTCCCGCTGGTGGTCCCGCTGGCCGCCCTGGTCTTCCTCGGCGCGTTCATCCCGATCATCGGGTCGTTCCTGGCGGGCACGATCGCGGTGCTCGTGGCGCTGGTCTCCGTCGGTCTGGTCAAGGCCCTCATCGCGCTGGCGATCGTCATCCTGGTCATGCAGATCGAGGCGCACCTGCTGCAGCCGCTGCTGCTCGGCCGCGCCGTCCACGTGCACCCGCTGGCCGTGGTGCTGGCGATCGCGGCCGGGCTGCTCCTCGCGGGGATCTTCGGTGCGCTCATCGCCGTCCCGGTGGTGGCCTGTGCCAACGTGGCCGGCACCTACCTGTCGCGCCGGCACGAGGGCCCGCGCCCGCCCGAGCCGCGCCCGGAGCGGGCCCGCCCGGCGGTGGGCGTCCGATAGGCGTCCTCCCGCACGGTGGGCGGTGCGGGAGGACGGGCCGGCGGCTACGGGAGGCTGATCCGGCCCTCGACGGCGGCCAGCGCGATGTCGGTGCGCCAGTGCGCGCCGGCCAGCCGGACGGCGGCCACCCGCTCGTAGGCGGTCTGCCGGGCGGCGGCGAGGTCGGGCCCGGTCGCGGTCACCGCGAGCACCCGCCCACCGGCCGAGCGGACCGTGCCCCCGGCGTCCGCGGCGGTGCCGGCGTGCAGCACGCCCTCGCCGTCGGCGCCGGTCACCGGGTCGCCGGTGCGCGGGGCCTCCGGGTAGCCGGGCGCGGCGACGACGACGGTGACGGCGGCACCGGACCGCCAGCGCAGCGGCGGGTGGCCGGCGAGCGCGCCGGTGGCCGCCGCGTGCAGCAGCCCGCCCAGCGGCGTCTCCAGCAGCGGCAGCACGACCTGCGTCTCGGGGTCGCCGAAGCGGGCGTTGAACTCCACCACCCGCACGCCGCGGGAGGTCAGCGCCAGCCCGGCGTAGAGCAGGCCGCAGAACGGCTCGCCGCGGCGGCGCATCTCGTCGACCGTCGGCTGCAGCACCGTGGCCAGCACGTCGTCGACCAGCCCCGGCGGCGCCCATGGCAGCGGCGCGTAGGCGCCCATCCCGCCGGTGTTGGGACCCGCGTCGCCGTCGTCGCGGCGCTTGGCGTCCTGCGCGGGCAGCAGCGGCAGCACCGTCGTCCCGTCGGTGACGGCGAACAGCGACACCTCCGGGCCGTCGAGGAACTCCTCGACCAGCACCGCGCCCCCGGCGTCGAGCACCCGGCGGCCGTGGGCGACGGCGGCGTCCCGGTCGGCGGTGACGACGACGCCCTTGCCGGCCGCCAGCCCGTCGTCCTTGACCACGTACGGCGCGCCGGCCTCGTCGAGCGCGGTCTCCAGCTCGGCGGGCCCGCCCACCGGCCACGCGCGCGCGGTCGGCACGCCGGCGGCGGCCATCACGTGCTTGGCGAAGGACTTGCTGCCCTCGATCTGCGCGGCCTGCGCCGACGGGCCGAAGCAGGCGATCCCGGCGTCGCGGACGGCGTCGGCGGCGCCGGCGACCAGGGGCACCTCGGGGCCGACGACGACGAGGTCGGCGCCCCAGCCGGTGGCCAGCGCCGCCACCGCGACCGGGTCGGCGACGTCGAGCGGCGCGGCCTCCGCGATCCGCGCGGTGCCGGCGTTGCCGGGCGCCCAGGCCACCGCGGTGACCGCGGGGTCGGACGACAGAGCGACGCACAGGGCGTGCTCCCGGGCTCCGGAGCCGACGACGAGCACTCGCACGGACGGCGACCCTACCCAGGTCACCTGACCCTGGTGGGCTGCGTGCGGTAGGCGCGGTGCAGCGCCCTGACCCGGGCGTGCTCGGCGGCGCGGGCGCGGGCGTCGGCCCGCAGCTCCTGCCGGCGGGCCTCGGCCTGCAGCTTGCGCCAGCCGAGCAGCCGGGCGGGGTCGAGCCGGCCGTCGTCGATGGCGGCGGCGACCGCGCAGCCGGGCTCGGTGCGGTGCTCGCAGTCGCGGAACCGGCACTCCCGGGCCAGCTCGGCGACGTCGGCGTAGGCGGTGTCGACGCCCTCGTCGTCGTAGAGGCCCAGCTCCCGCATGCCGGGGGTGTCGACGAGCAGCGCCCCGCCGGGGAGCAGGTGCAGCTCGCGGGAGGTGGTGGTGTGCCGGCCGCGGCCGTCGGCCTCCCGGACGTCGCGCGTCGGCGCCACCTCGGCGCCGGCCAGCGCGTTGGCCAGGGAGGACTTCCCCACCCCCGACGGCCCGACCATGGCCGCGGTGCGCCCCTCGCCCAGCAGCGCCCGCAGTGCGTCGAGCCCCTCGCCGGTGTGCGCGCTGACGGCGAGCACGTCGACGCCGATCGCGTCCTCGGCCACCGCGGCGACCGCGGCCGGGACGTCGTCGCACAGGTCGGCCTTGGTGAGCACGACGACCGGCGTCGCCCCGCTCGCCCACGCGACGGCGAGGTAGCGCTCCACCCGCCGCGCCCGCGTCGGCCCGGCCAGCGCGTCGACGACGAGCACCAGGTCGAGGTTGGCGGCCACCACCTGCCCGGCGGAGGTGCGCCCCGCGACGGTGCGGGTGAACGCCGAGCGCCGCGGCAGCACGGCCACCGCGAGCTCGCCGCGCAGCGCCACCCAGTCGCCCACGGCCGGGGAGTCGATGCCGTCGGGGTCGTGCAGCGCCGGGGCGGGGTGCACCCGCCGCTCACCGTCGGCGGTGAGGACGGTCAACCGGCCGCGGTCGACGCGCGTCACCCGACCGGGTGACGTCCCGGGGGGCAGGTGGTCCGCTCGGTCGGCCGACCAGCCGATCCTCGAGAGATGCATCACGCGCCGGATGATCCCGCGCAGGTCAGCGCGGTGTCCTCCCATTTCTCGGCGACGCGCCAGCCGGCGTTCGCCATCCCGACACCTCGCTCGGGTGTTGTGGATGACATGCACGCGACCGAGTCGCTCGCGACTCCCGCAGCTGCCCGGACCCCTCGTCCCGTGGTCGTCGGCCACCGCGGCGCCTGCGCGTACCGGCCGGAGCACACCACCGCGAGCTACGAGCTCGCGATCGACATGGGTGCCGACCTCATCGAGCCCGACATCGTCGTCTCGAGGGACGGTGCGCTGGTCGCCCGGCACGAGAACGAGCTCTCGCGCACCACCGACGTCGCCACCCGGCCCGAGTTCGCCGACCGCCGCACCACCCGGCGGGTCGGCCGCAAGCGGCGCACCGGCTGGTTCGCCGAGGACTTCACCCTCGCCGAGCTGCGCACGCTGCGCGCCGTCGAGCGCCACCCCGACCTGCGCCCGCTCAACACCGCCTACGACGGCCGCTTCGGCGTGCTCACCCTCGAGGAGGTCGTGGAGCTGGCCCGCCGCCGGTCGACGCCGCAGCGGCAGGTGCGGGTGCTGGCCGAGCTGAAGAAGCCGACCTGGTCGGCCGAGCGGGGCCAGCCGATGACCGAGCTGGTCGCCGCCGAGCTGCGCCGCCTCGACGCCGCCTGCCCCGACGGGACCGTGGTCGTGCAGTCCTTCGACACCGCGGCGCTGCGCCGGCTGCGCGCCGACCTCGGCGACGACGGCCCGACGATGTTCCAGCTGGTCGACACCACGGCCGCCGACGAGCACCTGCTGACCAACGCCGGCCTGCGCGCGGTGTCCACCTACGCCCAGGGCATCGCGCCCAGCGTCGACCACCTGCTGCTGCGCGACGCGGAGGGGGATCTGCGCGGGGTCTCCGACCTGGTCGGCCGGGCGCACGCGGCGAACCTGCGGGTCGTGCCCTGGACGCTCGCCGCGGAGAACGCGTTCCTCCCACGCCAGCTGCGCAGCAGCGAGGACCCCGCCGCCGGCGGCGACGTCCGGTCCGCCGCGCGGCTGCTGCTCGCGCTCGGGGTCGACGGCGTCATCACCGACAACCCCGACGTCGTCGTCGCCGCCCGCGCGGAGCTGGACCCGGAGGCCACCCGGCCGGTGCGCCGCGTCGCCGCCTGAACCGCCGGACGAGATCGGCGATCTCGTCGGGATTCTCCGGTCAGTCGAGCAGGTCGTGCAGGACGACGTTCTCGTCGCGGCCGGGACCGACGCCGATCACGCTGATCCGCGCGCCCGAGAGCTCCTCGAGCCGGCGCACGTAGGCCTGCGCGTTGGCCGGCAGCTCGTCGAAGGACCGGCAGTGCCGGATGTCCTCGAACCAGCCCGGCATCTCCTCGTAGACCGGCGTGGCGTGGTGGAAGCCGGTCTGCGTCATCGGCATCTCCTCGTGCCGGACGCCGTCGACGTCGTAGGCGACGCAGATGGGCACCGTCTCCAGGCCCGAGAGCACGTCGAGCTTGGTGAGGAAGTAGTCGGTGATCCCGTTGACCCGGCTGGCGTAGCGGGCGACGACGGCGTCGAACCAGCCGCAGCGCCGGTCGCGGCCGGTGGTGACGCCGACCTCGCCGCCGACCTTGCGCAGGTGCTCGCCGTTGGCGTCGAACAGCTCCGTCGGGAACGGGCCCGAGCCCACCCGGGTCGTGTAGGCCTTGAGGATCCCGACCACGCGGGAGATGCGGGTGGGGCCGATCCCGCTCCCGGTGGCGGCACCGCCCGCGGTCGGGTTCGACGACGTCACGAACGGATAGGTGCCGTGGTCGACGTCGAGCAGCGTGCCCTGCGAGCCCTCCAGCAGCACCCACTCGCCGGCGTCGAGCGCGTTCGCCAGCAGCAGGCGGGTGTCGGCGATGCGCTCCCGGAGCTGCTCGGCGTAGCCGGCGTACTCCTCGACCACGTCGTCGACGTCGATGGCCTTGCGGTTGTAGACCTTGACCAGCACCTGGTTCTTCTCGACCAGGGTGCCCTCGAGCTTCTGCCGCAGGATCGACAGGTCGAGCAGGTCGGCCACCCGGATGCCGGTGCGGGCCACCTTGTCGCCGTAGGCGGGACCAATGCCGCGGCCGGTGGTGCCGATCTTGCGCTTGCCGAGGAAGCGCTCGGTGACGCGGTCCAGCGCCCGGTGGTGCGGCATGATCAGGTGCGCGTCGGCCGAGATCACCAGCCGGGACGTGTCCACGCCGCGCTCCTCGAGCCCGGCGAGCTCCCCGATGAGCACCTGCGGGTCGACGACGACGCCGTTGCCGATCACCGGGGTGCAGCCGGGCGTGAGGATGCCCGACGGGATCAGGTGCAGGGCGTAGCGCTCGCCGTCGGGGGTGATGACGGTGTGCCCGGCGTTGTTGCCCCCCTGGTAGCGGACCACGTAGGGCACCCGGCCCCCGAGGAGGTCGGTGGCCTTGCCCTTGCCCTCGTCGCCCCACTGGGCGCCGATCAGCACGACTGCCGGCATCTCGCTGTCGTCCCCCTCAGGACTCGTCACCGGCGGTGGACCGGCTGGCAGGTGGCAGGGTATCGGCATGTCCCTCGTCGAGTTCGACCTGCGCGGTCTCGCGCCCGGGCAGGCCCCCGAGCGGGCCGCCGTCTCGGGCGCGGGCGACGCCGGCGCGCTGCTCGTGCGCGGGCCGGTCCCGGCGCTGTCGGCGGTGCTCGCCGCGCTGCACCGGGCCGGCCGGACCGCCGAGGTGCCGGTGTCCTGGGAGCCGGCCGACGACCCCTCCTCCCGGGGGCTGGCCCGGGACCTGGGGATCGGCACGGGGAGCGAGCGGGAGCTGTCGCTGGTGCGCGACGACCACGGCGGGGTGCTGCTGCAGCACGGGCGCTACGAGTCCGCCGAGCGCGGGCGCCTGCCGCTGGCCGCGCGGCTGGGCGTGCAGGCCCACCACGACGACGTCCGGGTCGCCGACGGGACGGTCGCCCGCATCGACGTGCGGCCCGACTGGCGCGCGGTCGACACGATCCGCGTGGTCGTCTCCACGCAGCTCATGCGCCCGCCGCGGCGCAGCACCGGCCGGGCGCTGCAGCTGGCCAGCGACCCCGCGCAGGCCACCCGCGACGGCGTCGTGTTCCCGCGGCCGGTGACGCGGTGGACCTGGTACGCCGACGACCGCGTCCGCTGGCGGCTGCGCCCCTAGCAGGACCCTCCTGCCCCCCACCACTCGCAGGCTCGCGGCGGGGCCCCCTGCAGGAGGGCCGTTCCAGCACGTCACCGAGCTCGTCAGGACGCGCGGGGCCCCCGTCGTGGACACTGGGAGGGTCCCAGCCCGAGGAGGCCCCGCTGCGCCCCTGTCCGGTGACCCGGTGACCGTCGACCGGCTGCCCTTCACACGGGTCGCACCGCCGCGCCGGCGGGTCGTCGACCGCGTGCTCGCCCGGCCCAGCACCGCCGCGGTGCTCGGGCTCGCCGTCGTCGTCGTGGTCTTCGGGCTGCGCGTGCCCGAGCTGCTGGCCCCGGAGGGCCTCGCCGGCGTCCTCGACGCGGCGGCGCTGCTGGGCATCGGCGGGGTCATGGTGGGGCTGCTGCTGGTGGGCGGCCACTTCGACGTGTCGATCGGCACGGTCACGGTCGGCAGCGCCGCCCTCACCGGGGTGCTCGCCGGGCCGATGGAGTGGGGCATCTGGCCCGCGCTGACCGTCTCCCTGGGCGCCTCGCTGGCCGTGGGGCTGGCCAACGGCTGGCTGGTCGTGCGCACGGGGCTGCCGAGCTTCCTGGTCACCCTCGCGACGGCGCTGGTGGTGCAGGGCACCACGGTGTCCGCGCTGCCGCTGGTGGCCGGCGCCCCGCGTATCACCGGCCTGGACGAGGCGCCCGGGTGGTCGTCGGCGTCGGCGCTGTTCGGGTCGACGGTGGAGGTCGGCGGGGGCGTCTTCCCGGTCGCGCTGCTGTGGTGGCTCGCCGTCACCGCGCTCGCGGGCTGGCTGCTGTGGCGCACCCGCTTCGGCAACGACGTGCTGGCGATGGGCGGGTCCCGGCGGGCGGCGCGGGAGCTCGGCGTGCCGGTCCGGCGCACGACGCTGGTCCTCTACCTGATCACCGCCGCCGCGGGCTGGCTGGTGGGCACGCTGGCGCTGGTGCCGGTGGCCAGCGTCGCGGGGACGCCGTCGCTGACCACCGCGATCGACTTCGTCGTCGTGGCCGTGATCGGCGGCTGCCTGCTCACCGGGGGCTACGGCTCGATGGCCGGTGCGGCGGCGGGCGCGCTGCTGTTCGCCGTCGCCCGCCGCGGGGTGGAGCTGTCGGGCTGGGACGCACGCTGGTCGCAGGTCCTGCTCGGCGTGCTGCTGCTGGTCGCGCTGCTGGTCGGAGGGGTGGTGCGCGGCCGGCTGCGGGCCGCGCCACGGTCGTGAGCACGGTCGTGAGCACGCCCCCGGTCCTGGAGCTGCGCGGGCTGACGGTCCGCTACGGCGGCGTGCCCGCGCTCGACCGGGTCGACGTCTCGCTCCACGGCGGCCGGATCACCTGCGTCCTCGGGGAGAACGGCTCGGGGAAGTCGACGCTGGTGGCGGTGCTGTCGGGGCTGCGCCGGCACGACGACGGCGACCTGCTCCTCGACGGCGACCCGGTGCGCTTCCGCAGCCCGCGGGACGCGCGCCGGGCCGGCATCGCCACGGTGTGGCAGGACCTCGCCGTCGCGCCGCTGCTGTCGGTGTGGCGCAACCTGTGCCTGGGCGCCGAGCCCACCCGCGGGCGGTGGCCGCTGCGCCGCCTCGACGTCGACGCCGCCCGCGAGACCACCGTGCGGGCGCTCGAGCGCATCGGCGTCACCGGCGTCGACCCCGACCAGCCGGTCAACTCGCTGCAGCCCGGTGCGCGGCAGAGCCTGGCGATCGCCCGCGCGGTCCACTACGGCGCCCGGGCGCTGGTGCTCGACGAGCCCACCGAGCCGATGACGATCGCGCAGCACACGCTGATCGGGCAGGCGGTGCTGGGTGCGCGGGCGCGGGGCCTGGCCGTCGTCGTGGTGACGCACAACCCCCGCTACGCCCACCTGGTCGGCGACCGGTTCCTGCTGCTGGCGCGCGGTCAGGTGGCCGGGGACCTCACCCACGCCGACGTCGACGCCGACGACCTCACCCGGCTCATGGCCGGCGGCGAGGAGCTCACCGCCCTGACCGCCCGGCTGCAGGAGCTGCACCCCGAACTCGGCGAGCGCTGACCTCCGCGCACTTCCGCGGAAGTGCACGGAGGTCCCGGCCGGGAGTCGGTCAGGTGAAGACGCTGACGCCGCCGGGGCCCACGAGCAGGCCGACGACGATCAGCACGATGCCCCACAGCAGTTGCCCGCGGACGATCGCGAGGACGCCGGCGATGACGAGGACGACGGCCAGGATCCAGAGCAGTGTTGCCACGTGCCACCTCCCGAGAGGCGCGTCCCGGACGGACGCTGAGGTCACGGAGTGTGCTCCCGGACCGGACATTCCGCCTGGTGAACGGACGACCTCCGCCGGCGGTCCCCCGTTCCGGTGACCCCCCGTCACCTCCCCGGCGCGACGACGGCCGCCGTCCCGCGAGGGAGCGGCGGCCGTCGGGCGCGGTCGGTCAGGGAGCGAGGCTCGGGTCGCAGTCACGCAGCAGCTGGGTGCAGCGCTGCTGCTCGTCGACCTCCCCGATGGCCTCCGCCGCCCGGGCCAGCACGATGACGCAGCGCAGGAAGCCCCGGTTGGGCTCGTGCGACCAGGGCACCGGGCCGTAGCCCTTCCAACCGTTCCTGCGCAGCGCGTCGAGGCCGCGGTGGTAGCCGGTGCGGGCGTAGGCGTACGCCTCGACGGTGTCGGCGAGGGCCCGCTCGGGACGGTCGATCGCCGCCTCCGCCAGCGCGGCCCACGCCGCGCTGGCCGTGGGGTGGTGCGCGGCGACCTCGGCGGGCGGGTCGCCCGCGGCGAGCTCCGCCTCCGCCTCGGGGGTGCCGGGTAGCAGGGTGGCCGGCGGCTCGCCGAGCAGGTTCTGGTGGGGGTGCGTCATGGGTCAGGCGCTCGGCGACTGGCCGGCCGACAGCAGGTCCTCGCAGGCCTCGACGACGCGGGCGGCCATGTTGGTCTCGGCCAGCTTCATGTAGGAGCGCGGGTCGTAGGCCTTCTTGTCGCCGACCTCGCCGTCGACCTTGAGCACGCCGTCGTAGTTGCTGAACACGTGCCCGGCGATCGGCCGGGTGAAGGCGTACTGGGTGTCGGTGTCGACGTTCATCTTGACCACGCCGTAGGACAGCGCCTCGCGGATCTCCGACTGCAGCGAGCCCGAGCCGCCGTGGAAGACGAAGTTGAACGGCTTGCTGCCCTCGGGCAGGCCGAGCTCCTGCGACACGACCTCCTGGCCCTGCTTGAGGATCTCCGGCCGCAGCTTGACGTTGCCCGGCTTGTAGACGCCGTGGACGTTGCCGAAGGTGGCCGCGAGCAGGTACACGCCGCGCTCACCGAGGCCGAGGGCCTTGGCGGTGGCCACGAAGTCGCCGGGGGCGGTGTAGAGCTTCTCGTTGATGTCGTGGGCGACGCCGTCCTCCTCGCCGCCGACGACGCCGATCTCCAGCTCGAGGACGATCTTCGCCGCGGCGCACTTGTCGATGAGCTCCTCGGCGATCTGCAGGTTCTCCTCCAGGTCGATCGCCGACCCGTCCCACATGTGCGACTGGAACAGCGGCGCCTGACCGGCGTCGACCCGGTCCTTCGACAGCGCGATGAGCGGCCGCACGTAGGAGTCGAGCTTGTCCTTGGGGCAGTGGTCGGTGTGCAGCGCCACGTTGACCGGGTACTTCTCGGCGACGACGTGGGCGAACTCGGCGAGCGCCACCGCGCCGGTGACCATGTCCTTGACGCGGGTGCCCGAGCCGAACTCGGCGCCGCCGGTGGAGAACTGGATGATCCCGTCGCTGCCGGCGTCGGCGAACCCGCGCAGCGCGGCGTTGACGGTCTCGGACGAGGTGCAGTTGATCGCCGGGTAGGCGAAGCCGCCCTCCTTCGCCCGGCTGATCATGTCGGCGTAGACCTCGGGGGTCGCGATGGGCATCCGGGCACTCCTCGTCGAACGGCGTCGGTCCGTGGTCAGTATCGCGCCCGCGCCGGGCGCGCCGACAGCGGGCGGGCGGCTCAGCCGCGGCGGCGCAGCACCTTCCCGGGGTTGAGCAGCCCCGCCGGGTCCAGCGCGTCCTTGATGCGCCGGTGCACGTCGAGGGAGACCGCGCCGACCTCCCGCTCGAGCCACTCGACCTTCAGCGACCCGATGCCGTGCTCGCCGGTCACCGTGCCGCCCAGGCCCAGGCCGAGCTCGAGGATGTCGTCGAAGGCGGCGAAGGCCCGGCTGCGCTGGTCGGGGTCGGCCGGGTCGAAGCAGATGGTCGGGTGCATGTTGCCGTCGCCGGCGTGCCCGACGACGCCGATGGTCAGCCCGCGGCGGACGGCGATCGCGTCGCAGCCGTCGAGGAACGCCGCGATGTGCGAGCGGGGGACGGCGACGTCGTCGATGAGGGTGGTGCCCAACCGCTCGAGCGCGGGCAGCGCCATGCGGCGGGCGGCGAGCAGCAGGTCGCCCTCGGCCGGGTCGTCGGTGGTGTGCACGAGGTCGGCCCCGGCGTCCCGGCACAGCTGCGCCAGCGCCTCGACCTCGGCGAGCGCGGCCGCTCCCCCGCTGTCGGACTGCGCGACCAGCAGCGCGTGCGCGTCGCGGTCGAGGTCGGCGTGCAGCAGGTCGTCGACGGCGCAGATGCAGGTGTTGTCCATGACCTCCAGCAGGCTCGGCACCAGCCCGGAGGTGACCACCCGCTCGACGACCTCGCCGGTCTGCGCGGTGGTGGCGAAGGTGGCCACCAGCGTCACCGGCCGCTCCGGTGCCGGGCGCAGCGCGAGGGTGGCCTCGGTGATGACGCCGAGAGTGCCCTCGGAGCCGACGAACAGCCGGGCCAGGTCGTAGCCGGCGACGCCCTTGACGGTGCGCCGTCCGGTGCGCAGCACCTGCCCGTCGGCGAGCACGACCTCCAGGCCCAGCACGTAGTCGGTGGTGACGCCGTACTTGACGCAGCACAGGCCGCCGGAGTTGGTCGAGAGGTTGCCGCCGATGGTGCACCAGTCGTAGCTCGACGGGTCCGGCGGGTAGAACAGCCCGGACCCGGCGACGGCGTCGCGCAGCGCCTTGTTGACCACGCCGGGCTGCACGACGGCGAGGCGGTCGGCGGATGAGACCTCCAGGACGGCGTCCATGCGGGTCATGACCATGGTCACCGCGCCGTCGACGGCGTTGCTCGCCCCGGCCAGCCCCGAGCCGGCGCCGCGCGGGACCACCGGGACGCCGTGCCGCGAGGCGATCCGCATGACCGCGGCGACCTCCTGCGTGCTGCGCGGGAAGACGACGGCGGCGGGCGTGCCGGCCTCGGCGAGCATCGCCTGGTCGCGGGCGTAGGCGGCGGTGACGTCGGGGTCGGTGCGGACGCCGTCGGCGCCCAGGGCCGCGGTGAGCTCGTCGACCCAGGCGGTGGCGAGTGTGGTCACGCTCACACGGTACGGCGACCCCTGGGCACTTCCGCGGAAGTGCCCGGTTACTCCAGGCCGAGGTCGGCGAGCTCGAACGCGGCGCGGTACTCCAGCCCCGCGGCCTCCACCGCGGCCCGCCCGCCGCGGTCGACCACCACGGCCACGGCGATCACCTCCGCACCGGCCTCCTGCAGCGCCTCGGCCGCGGCCAGCGGGCTGCTGCCGGTGGTCGAGACGTCCTCGACGACGAGCACCGCCCGCCCCTCGACGTCGGGGCCCTCGATCCGGCGCTGCAGCCCGTGCGCCTTGCCGCTCTTGCGGACGACGCACGCGTCGAGGAAGCCCTCGCCGGCGGAGGCCGCGTGCAGCATCGCCGTCGCCACCGGGTCGGCGCCCAGGGTGAGCCCGCCGACGACGTCGTAGCGCAGGTCGCCGGTGAGCTGGCGCATCACGCGGCCGACCAGCGGGGCGCCCTCGTGGTGGAGGGTCAGCCGGCGCATGTCGACGTACCAGTCGGCCTCCTGCCCCGAGGACAGCGTGACCCGCCCGCGGACGACGGCCAGGTCGACGACCAGCTCGCGCAGGCGGTCGCGGTCGGGGTGCTGCTGCATGGTCAGCGACCCTACGCAGCCGGCCGGCCCGGCTCCCCCCGTGGGAGCCGGACCGGCCGGTGGTGACGCCCTGGAACGGCCGGGGCCGGGGCGCCCTTCCTCAGGCCGTGGGCGCCAGCACCTGGTCGACGATGTAGACGGTCGCGTTCGCCGTCTGCACGTTGCCGCAGATCACCGAGGCCGGCGCGCCGGTGACGGTCTGGGCGACGGTGAACGCCTCGCCGGAGCCCTCGATGGTCACCTGGTCACCGGCGACCGTGGTGTGCGTGCCGGCCAGCTGGTCCGGGGAGAGCCGGCCCGGGATGACGTGGTGGGTGAGGATCTGGGTCAGCTGCGCGTTGTCGGCCAGCACCGCCTGCAGCTGGTCCTGCGGGATCGCCTCGAACGCGGGGTTGGCCGGGGCGATGACGGTGATGTCCGGCGTGGTGTTCAGCGTGTCGACCAGGTTGGCCTGCACGACCGCCTGCACCAGCGTGGACAGCACCGGGTTGTTGCCGGCGGCGGTGGCGACCGGGTCGTCGGTCATGCCGGCGAAGCTGCCCTCGCCGTCGGCCGGCACCGAGGAGCAGGCCGCGCCGAAGGGCTCGTCCGTCGCCGGCTCGGCCGCCGGGCTGCTGCTCTCCATCGAGTCCGAGCTCTCCGACGACGCCGGCTCCTCCGCGGAGGACGACGAGCTGTCGGCGTCGGAGGCCGAGCTGTCGGTGGCGCCGGCGTCGTCGGAGCTGCAGGCGCTCAGGGTGACGGCGAGGGTGGAGGCGGTGGCCAGCAGGAGGCCGCGGGTCAGGCTGTTCTTCGTCACGGTGGGGATGCTCCTCGGTCGTCGTGCTCGTCCGTCCGGGGACCGGGTGGTCCCCGCGGTGGTCCCTCCCGACCCGTCCGAGGGGTCGGGAGAGGCGTCTGCGGCCAGACGGCCGAGACGGGCTCTGGGGGTGTGCTGCCCGGCCGGCGGGGCCGTCCGGGCGGGGACCGCTACCTCGCGATCACCCGGGTGGAGTGCAGGCCGCTGGCCCCGTCGGGGAAGGGCCGGGCGCGCTGCTCGGTCTGCACCTCGCCGTCGGCCGCGGTGGCGCGGACGGTGAGCTGGTAGGAGCCGGGGGCGAAGTCGTGGGGCAGCACCCACTGCCGCCACACGTCGACGCCGGCCTGCGGGGCGAGCTCGGCCTCCTGCCACGCGCCGTCGTCGACCCGGACCTCGACGCGGGCGATGCCGCGGCCCTGGGCCCAGGCCACCCCGGCGATCGGCCGGCGGCCGGCGGGGAACGGGCGCAGCGGGGCGGGGGTGTCGATCCGCGAGGCCACCTTGACCGGCCCCTGCGCGGCCCAGTCGCGCTCGACCCAGTAGGCGTCGAAGGCGTCGAAGGTGGTGGCCTCGATCGAGGTCAGCCACTTGCAGGCCGAGACGTAGCCGTACAGCCCCGGGACGAGCATCCGGACGGGGAAGCCGTGCTCGACCGGCAGCGGCTCGCCGTTCATCCCGAAGGCCAGCATCGCGTTCCCGACGTCCAGGGCCGCACGGGTCGGGGTGCCGATGGTCATCCCGTCGGAGGAGCGGCAGACCAGCTGGTCGGAGTCGGCGGAGACGCCGTTCTCGCGGAGCAGGGCGCCCAGCGGGACGCCGGTCCAGCGGGCGGTGCCGGCCAGGCCGCCGCCGACCTCGTTGGAGACGCAGGTGAGCGTGACGTCGCGCTCGACGACGTCGTCGCGGTCGAAGAGGTCGGCCAGCGTGTAGCTGCGCGGCGCGTCGAACATCCCGGAGAGGGTCAGCCGGTAGGCGGCCGGCCGGATCTGCGGAACGGTGATCGCGGTGTCGACCCGGTAGAAGTCGCGGTTGGCGGTGAACAGCGGGGTCAGGCCGGCCACTCGCTCGGCGAGGTCCGCGCCCGGGGGCAGGGCCGGTGCCGGTGACGACGGCGCGGGCAGCACCAGGCCGCCGCGGTCGGTGCTCACGTCGAAGCGCCGCTGCAGCAGCCGGCCGCCGCCGCCGGTGACCGCGGCCGCGCCGAGCGCGACACCGCCGGCGACGACGAAGCGGCGGCGGTCCATGCCGGCGCCCTTGCGGTCGGCCATGGCGAGGGCGCCGCGCAGCCGCTCGAGGACGTCGTCGTCGGCCGTGCCGGGGACGGCCCGCTCCCCGGCCGGCAGGGTCAGGGGGACGAGCAGCAGCAGGAGGGCGGCGGTCCCGGCGAGCGCGCCTCCCACCGAGGGCAGGGCGTCGAGTGCGGACCCGGACGGGCGGCTCATGGCCGCGAGGGCGCCGACGCCCCCGAACAGCGCGATCCCGGCGACCCCGGCGGCGCGCGAGCGCAGCGAGACCAGGCCGACGAGCAGCGCGTAGACGGCGACGACCGCCAGCGTGCCCACGACGAGGGCGACCTTGTCGTTCTCGCCGAACGTGCTGACGGCGAACTGCTTGACCGGCTCGGGCACCAGGGTGATGACCGCGTCGCCGACCGCGACGACCGGGGAGGACGCCGGTCCGACCAGGCCGGCCACCAGCTCGGCGACGCCCAGGGCGACGGCGGCGGCCAGCAGGCCGGCGAGCGCGGCGAGCAGCCGGCGCGGGCCGCGACCGGCGGCGGGGTGCGCCCCGTCCGGTCCGGTGGCCGGCGCGGGGGCCTGCTCGGTGGTGGTCACACCCGGGGTTCGGGACGGCACGGCGAGCGGTTCACCGGGGTCGGTCACGATGCGGTAACGGACCCGCCGGCTCCCGGGAGGGGAGCCGGCGGGCCCGTGACGGTCTGGAACGGCCTCCCTGCAGGGGCCCGCCGCGAGCGTGCGAGCGATGGGGGGCAGGGAGGTCCTCCATCAGCGGCCGCGGGCGCGCTGCCAGCCGCGGTAGCGGTACCACTCGTTGGCCGGCTTGGCCGCGAGCGCGACGACGCCGACCACGATGAGCACCGTCTGCACCAGGGACAGCACGGTGAGCAGGCCGCTGGTGGCGGTGGCCCCGCCGGCCAGCCCGACCAGGCTCGAGAGGACCGCCAGGCCGCCCAGGACCCACAGCACGATCCGCGCCCAGTTGCGGCCCTGCCAGGCGAACCAGATGAACAGCAGCTGCAGCCCGATGAAGACCAGCGCGAACACGACGCCGGCGGTGACCACACCGGCGGCGGTGGCGTCGCTGACGCCCTGGTAGTCGGCCGGGTCGAGCCCCTGGTCGACCAGCGCCTGGTCGACGAGCTCGTCGAACTGGGCGAAGGTGACGATCGCGCCGAGGACGCCGAGCAGGGTGCTGGCGAGCCACGCGCCGACGCCGAGCCGGACCGCCTGCGGGCGCTCCACCGGCGCGGGGGCGCCCCACGAGTCGGGTGCGGCCGGCGCGGAGCCGTAGCCGCCGTAGGGGGCCTGGCCGTACGGCTGCTGGCCGTACGGCTGCTGGCCCGGGGGCGGCTCCCAGCCCTGCGGGCCCTGTCCTGCGGTCATCGCGGTGCGTCTCCTCCGTGTCGGTGCTCGGCGGGGATCATGGTCGACCGCGCGGGGTCCGGCCAGCACCCCCGACACGCGACGGGCCCGCCGCGTCCCTCGCGGGAGGACGGCGGGCCCGGTGAGGTGCTGGAACGGCCCCGTCGCAGGGCCCCGGGGCGCGCGGAGCGCGTCCCGGGGGGCGACGGGGTCCCTCGTCAGGCGCGGGTGACGGTCAGCCCGGTGTCGGCCGCGTCCCCGGCCAGGTCGGCCGGCCAGTCGACGACGACGCCGTCGCCGTCGCGGATCTCGCCGGCGAGCAGCGCCCGCGCCAGCGGGTCGCCGATGGCCGACTGGACCAGCCGCCGCAGCGGGCGGGCGCCGTAGACGGGGTCGAACCCGTTGAGCGCCAGCCACTCGCGGGCGGCATCGGTGACGGTCAGCGTCAGCCGGCGCGCGGCCAGCCGGCGGGCGAGCACGCCGACCTGGATGTCGACGATCCCGGCCAGCTCCTCGCTGCCCAGCGCCCGGAAGACGACCACGTCGTCGAGCCGGTTGAGGAACTCCGGCTTGAAGTGCGACCGGACGACGTCCATGACCGCCGCGCGGCGGGCCTCCTCGGGCAGCGACTGGTCGGCGATGACCTGCGAGCCGAGGTTCGACGTCAGGATCAGGATGGTGTTGCGGAAGTCCACCGTCCGCCCCTGGCCGTCGGTGAGCCGGCCGTCGTCGAGCACCTGCAGCAGCACGTCGAAGACGTCGGGGTGGGCCTTCTCCACCTCGTCGAGCAGCACCACGGTGTAGGGCCGCCGCCGGACCGCCTCGGTGAGCTGACCGCCGGCCTCGTAGCCGACGTAGCCCGGGGGCGCCCCGACCAGGCGGGCCACCGAGTGCTTCTCGGAGTACTCGCTCATGTCGATGCGGACCATCGCCCGCTCGTCGTCGAACAGGAACTCCGCCAGCGCCTTGGCCAGCTCGGTCTTGCCGACGCCGGTGGGGCCGAGGAACAGGAAGGACCCGGTCGGCCGGTCGGGGTCGGCGATGCCCGACCGCGCCCGGCGGACGGCGTCGGACACCGCGCGGACGGCGTCGGGCTGGCCGACGACCCGCCGGCCGAGCTCGTCCTCCATCCGCAGCAGCTTCGCCGTCTCGCCCTCGAGCAGCCGGCCGGCGGGGATGCCGGTCCAGGCCTGCACGACCTCGGCGATGTCGTCGGGGCCGACCTCCTCCTTGAGCATCGACTCGCCGGTCTGCACCGACTCCTCGGCCGCGGTCAGCGAGCGCTCCAGCTCGGGCAGCCGGCCGTAGCGCAGCTCGGCGGCACGGGCCAGGGCGCCGTCGCGCTCGGCGCGCTCGGCCTCGGTGCGGACGGTCTCGAGCTCCTCCTTGATCCGCTGGATGCGCTCGATCGCCGACTTGTCCTGCTGCCAGCGGGCGGTCAGCTCGTCGAGCTGCTGGCGCCGGTCGGCCAGGTCGGCGCGCAGTGCCGCCAGCCGGTCCTGCGAGGAGGGGTCCTCCTCCTTGGCCAGCGCCATCTCCTCGATCTCCATGCGGCGCACGGCGCGCTCCACCTCGTCCACCTCGACCGGCCGGCTGTCGATCTCCATCCGTAGCCGGCTGGCGGCCTCGTCGACCAGGTCGATCGCCTTGTCGGGGAGGAAGCGGGCCGTGACGTACCGGTCCGAGAGGGTGGCGGCGGCGACGATCGCGGCGTCGGTGATGCGGACACCGTGGTGGACCTCGTAGCGCTCCTTGAGGCCGCGCAGGATGCCGATCGTGTCCTCGACGGAGGGCTCGCCGACGAACACCTGCTGGAAGCGGCGCTCCAGCGCAGGGTCCTTCTCGATGTGCTCGCGGTACTCGTCGAGGGTCGTGGCGCCGACCATGCGCAGCTCGCCGCGGGCGAGCATCGGCTTGATCATGTTGCCGGCGTCCATGGCCGAGTCGCCGGTGGCGCCGGCGCCGACGATGGTGTGCAGCTCGTCGATGAAGGTGACGACCTCGCCCTCGGACTCGGCGATCTCCTGCAGGACGGCCTTGAGCCGCTCCTCGAACTCACCGCGGTACTTGGCACCGGCGACCATGCTCGCCAGGTCCAGCGCCATCAGCCGCTTGCCCTTGAGGCTCTCGGGGACGTCGCCGGCCACGATCCGCTGCGCCAGCCCCTCGACGATCGCGGTCTTGCCGACGCCGGGCTCGCCGATGAGGACGGGGTTGTTCTTCGTGCGGCGGGAGAGCACCTGCACGACGCGGCGGATCTCGGTGTCCCGGCCGATGACCGGGTCGATCTTGCCGTCCCGCGCGCGCTCGGTGAGGTCGACGGCGTACTTCTCCAGCGCCTGGAAGGTGCTCTCGGGGTCGGCGGTGGTGACCTTGCGGGTGCCGCGGACGGTGCGGAAGGCGGCCAGCAGCGCGTCGCGGGTGGCGCCGGCACTGGTCAGCACGGCACCGGCCTCGCCGTCCGAGCCCGCCAGCCCGACCAGCAGGTGCTCGGTGGAGACGTACTCGTCACCCAGGGCGCTGGCCTGCTCACCGGCGGCGTTGACCACCCGCAGCAGCTCGCGCGACGGCGAGGGCGCTGCGACGGTGGCGCCGCTGACGCTGGGCATGCGGCGCAGGGCGGCCTCGGCCTTGGCCCGGACGTCGGCCGGGTCGGCGCCGACGGCGCTGAGCAGGGGGCCGGCGATGCCGTCGGTCTGCTGCAGCAGCGCGACGAGCAGGTGCAGGGGCTCCAGCGCCGCCTGCCCCCGGTCGACCGCCAGCCGCTGGGCGGCCGCGAACGCCTCCTGCGAACGGGTGGTCAGCTTGCTCTCCATGGTGGGTCCGGATGGTCCTCTCGTCGGGGTCGCCGGGACGGTCCCCGGCGCAACGGCGTGTCGACGGGTGCAACGGCCGGGAGGTTGAGTCTGTTCCACTCAAGTCCGGCTCGTACCAGCCGATCGCGACGGCGCGAATCCGGCACAACTGCATGCCGCGCCACTATTTGGTCCCTACACTCAGAACATGGAACAGACGAGCGTGGAGGGCCGCCTCCCCGCGCCGAGCGTGGCCCTGGACGACCAGCTGTGCTTCGCGCTCTACGCGGCGTCGCGAGCGATGACGGCCCGGTACCGGCCGATGCTCGAGGAGCTCGGCCTCACCTATCCGCAGTACCTGGTGATGATGCTGCTCTGGGAGGAGGACCAGCAGACCGTCGGCCAGCTCGGCCAGCGGCTGGCCCTCGACAGCGGCACGCTGTCGCCCCTCCTCAAGCGGCTGACCGCCGCCGGCCTGGTCACCCGCCACCGGCGGGTGGAGGACGAGCGCTCCGTGGCGATCGCCCTCACCGACGCCGGGCGGGCGCTGCGCGACCGGGCCTACGCGATCTCGCAGGACATGATCTGCGCGCTGCGGATGGACGTGGACCAGTTCTCCGACCTCAAGCAGACGCTCAACGTGCTGACCCAGCGCGTCAGCGAGTCCCCCCGGGGGTCGTGACCGGTCCCCGGTGGGTCGCTCGCCGTCCACCGGGGTAGGGCCGCGGGGTCCGACGCCGGCAGCAGTCGCCGGCTCCCCGTCCCGGAGAGGCAGCCATGCCCACCCGTACCGCACGCACCGCCTGGAACGGCACCCTCGAGCAGGGCTCGGGGCAGGTCGAGCTGTCCAGCTCGAAGGTCGGCACGTTCGAGGTGAACTTCCCCAAGCGCGCGGCCGACGACGCCGGCGGCACGACCAGCCCGGAGGAGCTGATCGCCGCCGCCCACTCGGCCTGTTTCGCGATGGCGTTGTCCAACGAGATCGGCAAGGCCGGGGGCGACCCGCAGTCCCTGGAGATCAGCGCCGACGTCACGCTCGGCCAGAAGGACGGCGCGCCGCACATCACGCGGATCGCGCTCACCGTCCGCGGTGAGGTCGAGGGTCTCGACGCCGCCGGCTTCGAGAAGGCCGCCCAGGCGGCCAAGTCCGGCTGCCCGGTCAGCAAGGCCCTCGCCGGGGTCGACGAGATCACGCTGGACGCCGCACTGGAGTCCTGAGGCGGGACGACGGAGGCCCGCTCCCCACGTGGGGAGCGGGCCTCCGCGCCGTCGGGCTCGCGCCGACGGGTCAGGCCGCCTCGGACACCGGCTCGGCCTCGCGGGCCAGCCGCTCCTCGCCGCTCTCGGTCCGCAGCGCGACCTCGCGGACGAGCAGGATGGCCGCGACGGCCACCACCGCGATGACCGCGGAGACCAGGAAGATCCGGCCGGTCGCGTCGCCGTAGGAGACGCGGATGAGCTCCTGGATGGCCGGCGGCGCGTCCTTCAGGTCCGCCAGGCCGACGCTGCCCGAGCCGCTGCCGGCGGCGGCCACCTCCGGCGGCAGGCCGGCGGTGATCAGCGTGGTGACCCGGCTGCTGAGCACCGCGCCGAGGACCGAGACGCCGATGGTGCCGCCGAGGCTGCGGAAGAACGCCACCGCCGACGACGCCGCACCCAGGTCGCTCGCGGCCACGGTGTTCTGCACCGCGAGCACCAGGTTCTGCATGGTCATGCCGATGCCGACGCCGAGCACGAAGAGGAAGACGCCGAGCAGGACCATGTCGGTCTCGTGGTCGATGGTCGACAGCAGCCCGAACCCGGCGACCACGAGCAGCGAACCGGCGACCAGGTAGCGCTTCCACCGGCCGTAGCGCGTGATCAGCAGGCCCGAGACGGTCGAGGACAGCAGGAGCCCCCCGACCATCGGGATGGTGAGCAGGCCGGCCGCCGTCGGCGAGTAGCCGCGGGAGATCTGCAGGTACTGGCCGAGGAAGACCGTCGAGCCGAACATCGCCACACCGATCGCGACGCTGGCCACGATGGCGAGGGTCGTCGTCCGGTCGCGGAACAGCCGCAGCGGGACGATCGGCTCGGCCGCCCGCAGCTCGGTCACCACGAAGGCGACGACGGCGAGCGTGCTGCCGGCGAGGAACAGCGCCGTCTCGACCGAGGCCCACGCGAACCGGTCGCCGGCGAGGGTGACCCAGATGAGCAGCCCCGAGACGCCGGCGGCGAGGAACGTGGCACCGAGGTAGTCGATGCGGACCCGGCGCTTCGTCACCGGCAGGTGCAGCGTGCGCTGCAGCAGCACCAGCGCCACCGCGGCGAACGGCACGCCCACGTAGAAGCACCAGCGCCAGCCCAGCCAGCTGGTGTCGACCAGCAGGCCGCCGAGCAGCGGGCCGCCGACGGTGGCCACGGCCATGACGGCACCGAGCAGGCCGGAGTACCGGCCGCGCTCGCGGGGGCTGATCATCGCGGCCATGGCGATCTGCACCAGCGCCTGCAGGCCGCCGAGGCCCAGGCCCTGGAGCACGCGCCAGCCGATGAGCGTGCCCACCGACTGCGACAGGCCGGCGAGCATCGAGCCGACGATGAAGACGACGATGGAGAGCTGGATCAGCAGCTTCTTGCTGAAGAGGTCGGCGAGCTTGCCCCAGATCGGCGTGGACGCCGTCGAGGCGAGCAGGGTGGCGGTGACCACCCAGGTGTACTGGCTCTGACTGCCCCGCAGGTCGGTGATGATCGTGGGCAGGGCGTTGGAGACGACGGTCGAGGACAGGAACGCCACGAACATCGCCAGCAACATCCCGGAGAGGGCCTCGAGGATCTGCCGGTGCGTCATGCGGCCCTGCTGCTCGACCGGCGCCTGCGCCGCCGGTGCGGTCACGGCGGGTTCGCGGGTGGTGGTCACGGTGCTCCTGGGTGGTTCGGCGCGGGTGGGGGACGGGCGGGTGTGCGTCACGAGGCCCGCGCGTGCGGACGCGGCGCCACGGTGCGGTCGAGGTCGGCGGCCAGCCGCTCGAGCAGGTCGCCGAGGTGGCGTGCGTCGTCCTCGTCCCAGTCGGCGAGGGCCTCGGCGGCCCACTCACCGCGGAGGGCGCGGGTCTGCGCCAGCGCGGCGGCGCCCGACCGCGAGAGCCGGATGAGGCTGGCCCGGCCGTCGCGCGGGTCGGGACGGCGCTCCACGTGACCGGCGCGCTCCAGGGCGGCGACCTGGCGGCTGGCGACCGAGACGTCGACGCCGACCTGGGCGGCCAGCGCGCTGCAGCGCTGCTCGCCGTCGCGCTCCAGCGGCACGAGCAGCGCCCAGCCGAAGGAGGGCAGCTCGCCGTAGACGGCGTCGGCGGCGCGGGTGGAGACGTGCCGGCCGCTGCGCAGCAGCCGGGCGATCCCGGCGGTCAGCCGGTCGCGGGTGGCGGGCGTGACGGGCATGGGGGTCCTCACGGGCGAGGGGGTACTTGCAGACACCAACCATACGTACAGTTGGTTGGGGTCTGCAACGATTAGCCCACGGAGACGCTCACCACACGACGACGGCGCCCGGACCGTGGTGGTCCGGGCGCCGTCGGCGTCGTGCGAGTGGTGGGTCAGCCCCCAGGCGCCGCCTGCGCCTCGCGGGCCTCCCCGATCCGGTTGAGCCGCGCCAGCAGCTCGGCCAGGGTGGCGACGTCGTCGGCCGGCCAGCCGGACAGGTCGGCCTCCCAGCGGGCGCGGCGCGCCTCGCGGATGCCCGACAGTCGCGCCGCGCCCTCCGCCGAGGGCCGGAGCACCTGGGCCCGCCCGTCGGCCGGATCGGGCTCGCGGTCGACCATGCCGAGGGCGACCAGTGACGACACCTGCCGGCTCACCGTGCTCTTGTCCAGGCCCAGCCGGGCGACGAGGTCGCTGGCGCGCAGCGGGCCGCCGTCGGCGAGCAGCGCCAGCAGGCCGTAGGCGGCGCCGTCCAGGTCGGGGTGCAGTTCGCGGGCCAGCCGGGCGGAGATGGCCCGCGACCGGCGCAGCAGCAGGCCGATCTCGCGCTCGAGGCGCACGAAGGACTCGTGCTGCTCCGCACCGGTGCTGCCCACGTCCCACTCCACGACGGTGGTGCCGCCGGGGTTCCCGGTCACCGGGACTCGCGCGGCCGCCAGACGACCAGCGCGGAGGTCGCCTGCCGCATCGGCACCAGGTCGGCGCGGCTGTAGGAGGCCGCGAAGGTGCCGTGCAGCGCCGCCTCGGACGCCGCCCGACGGCGCTCGGACTCCTCGAGCTCGCCGAGCAGCTCGTGCACCCGCTGCTGCAGCGCCTCGACCTGCGACTCGAGGTCGATGATCCGCTTGATGCCGGCGAGGTTGACGCCGTCCTCCTGGGACAGCCTCTGGACCTCCCGCAGCAGGGCGACGTCGCGGGGGCTGTAGCGGCGGCCGCCGCCGGGCGTGCGCCCCGGGGTGACCAGACCCAGCCGGTCGTACTGGCGCAGCGTCTGGGCGTGCATGCCGGCCAGCTGGGCGGCCACGGAGATCACGAAGACCGGCGCGTCGTCGGCGACGGCCCGCGCGCCGTCCCGGCGGTCGCGCTCCTCGGCGCCCGGCGCGCTCACCGGGTGCTCCCGCCCTCGGCACTCCCCCGCCCGGCACCCGCCCGCTCGGCACCCGCCCGCTCCACGGCCGCGGTGATCTGCGGGCGCGGGTCGCCCAGCTCGGCGTCGAGGGTCTTCACGGCCCGCTCGGCCTCGGCCGAGAGCCGCTGCGGCACGGCCACCTCGACGGTGACCAGCAGGTCGCCGGACCGGCCGCGGCCCGGCACGCCCCGGCCGCGCACCCGCAGGGTGCGCCCGCTCGCGGTGCCCGCGGGCACCTTGAGCGTGACGGTGCCGTCGAGCGCCGGCACGGTCAGCGTCGTGCCGAGCACCGCCTCGGGGAAGGTGATCGGCACGGTGAGGGTGAGGTCGTCGCCCTTGCGGCCGAACAGCTCGTGGTCGCTGACGTGCACGACGACGAACAGGTCACCGGCCGGGCCACCCCGTCGTCCCGGCGCGCCCTTGCCGGCCAGCCGGATGCGCTGGCCGTCCTTGACGCCCGCGGGGATCCGCACGGTGATCGTGCGGGTCTGGGTGGTGACGCCGTTGCCCGCGCAGGTGGGGCACGGGTCGTCGACCACCTGGCCGGTGCCGCGGCAGTTGCGGCAGGGCTCGGAGAACGCGAAGGCGCCCTGGCTGCGGCTGGTGACACCGGCGCCGCCGCAGACCTCGCAGGTGTGCGGGCTGGTGCCCGGCTTGGCGCCGGTGCCGGCGCAGGTCGGGCAGGTGCCCGGGCTCTGCATCCGCAGCGGCACGGTGACGCCGAGGACGGCCTCGTCGAACGACAGCGTGGCCTCGGTCTCGACGTCCTGGCCGCGGGCCGGCCCGGACGCCGCCTGCGAGCGCGCCCGGGCCGAGCCGGCCGTGGTGCCACCGCCGCCGCCGCCGCCGAAGAGGTTGCCGAACAGGTCGCCGAGCCCGCCGGCCCCGGCCCGCCCGGCGTTGCCCGCGGCGCCGAAGAGGTCGCCGAGGTCGAAGGACTGGCCGCCGGCCGCCGACCCGGGGAAGCCACCGGGGAACCCGGCCCGGGCCCCGGCGCCGCCGGCGCCGAACAGCCGCCGGGCCTCGTCGTACTCGCTGCGCCGCTTGGGGTCGGAGAGCACGTCGTAGGCCTCGGAGACGTCCTTGAACCGGGCCTCGGCGTCGGCGTTGCCCGGGTTCTTGTCCGGGTGCAGGTCCCGGGCCAGCTTCCGGTAGGCCTTCTTGATCTCCGCGGCATCGGCGTTCTGGGAGACGCCCAGCGCCTTGTAGTAGTCCTTCTCGATGAAGTCCCGAGTGCTCATCGGGCGCCTCCTCTCCTCGCGTCCGGCGTCGCTGGTCGGTGGCCGGTCAGCCGGCGGCCGGGGTCTCCCCCGGCGCGGCCTCGGGAGCCGGGTCAGCGCCGGCCGCGTCCCCGGTGGCGCCGTCACCGGCCGTCGCAGCGGCACCGGACGGCTCGCTCACCGCCACCATCGCCGTCCGCAGCACCCGGTCCCCGCGGCGGAAACCCTGCCGCAGGACCGTCGTCGCCGTCGGCACGCTGACGTCGTCGGACGTGTCGTGCAGGACGGCCTCGTGCATCGCCGGGTCGAACGGGTCGCCGGCGACGCCGAAGGCCGACACGCCCAGGCCGTCGAGCAGCCCCAGGACGCGGTCGGCCACGACCTTGAAGGCGCCGGTCAGGTCACCGTGGTCGCGGGCCCGCTCGATGTCGTCGACGATCGGGAACAGCTGGGCGGCGAACCGCTCGGCGGCCTGGTCGACGACCAGCGCGCGGTCGCGGTCGACCCGCCGCCGGTAGTTGGCGTACTCGGCCGTGACCCGCTGCAGGTCCTCGGTCCGCTCGGCCAGCTGGCGCGACAGGTCGCCGTCGCCGGCCCTGTCGTCGGCCGTGCTCTCCTGCACGGGCACCTGGGTGACCGTCTCGTTCTCGCTCATGCGCTCCCCTGGCGATGGGTGGTCAGGTGTCTGTGCCGGAGTCGGGCCCGGCGGGGCGCCGGCCGGCTGCTGGCCGGCCGGCGCCCGCACCGCGCCGCTGACGGGGTCGATCCGCCGCTTGTCACGGATCACGACCCGCGGCTGCTCGTCCCCCTGGCTCATCGGCGGTCGCTGTCCTCGTCGACGATCTCGGCGTCGACGACGTCGTCGTCACCGGTGGGCGCCGAGGCACCCGGGCCGCCGGCCGCGCCGGGCGCACCGTCACCGTCACCGGTGCCGGCGGCGCCGGCCTCGGCCTGCTGGGCGTAGAGCGCCCCGCCGACCTCCTGCGAGACGCGGGCGACCTTCTCCTGTGCCGACTTGATCGCGGCGATGTCGGAGCCGCCGAGGGCGGAGCGCAGCTCGGTCAGGGCCTCGCCGAGCTCCTCCTTCTTGTCGGCCGGGATGCGCTCGCCGTTCTCGGCCAGGAACTTCTCGGTCTGGTACTGCAGCGACTCGGCCAGGTTGCGGGTCTCGGCCTCCTCGCGGCGGCGCTTGTCCTCCTCGGCGTGGGCCTCGGCGTCGCGCATCATCCGCTCGATGTCCTCCTTGGGGAGGGCCGAGCCACCGGTGATGGTCATCGACTGCTCCTTGCCCGTGCCGAGGTCCTTGGCGTGGACGTGCACGATGCCGTTGGCGTCGATGTCGAAGGCCACCTCGATCTGCGGGACGCCACGCGGCGCCGGCGGCAGACCGGTCAGCTCGAACATGCCGAGCTTCTTGTTGTACATGGCCATCTCGCGCTCGCCCTGGAAGACCTGGATCTGCACCGACGGCTGGTTGTCGTCGGCCGTCGTGAAGATCTCGGAGCGCTTGGTCGGGATCGTGGTGTTGCGCTCGATGAGCTTGGTCATGATCCCGCCCTTGGTCTCGATGCCCAGGGACAGCGGGGTGACGTCGAGGAGCAGGACGTCCTTGACCTCGCCCTTGAGGACACCGGCCTGCAGCGCGGCGCCGATGGCGACGACCTCGTCGGGGTTGACGCCCTTGTTGGGCTCCTTGCCGCCGGTCAGCTCGCGGACCAGGTCGGAGACGGCCGGCATGCGGGTGGAGCCACCCACCAGGACGACGTGGTCGATCTCGCCGACGGAGACGCCGGCGTCGCGGATCGCCTGGTTGAACGGCGCGCGGGTGCGGTCGAGCAGGTCCTGGGTGAGGCGCTGGAACTCCGCCCGGGTCATCGTGACGTCGAGGTGCAGCGGGCCCTCGGCGCCGGCGGTGATGTAGGGCAGGTTGACGTTGGTCGACTGCGCGCCGGACAGCTCGATCTTGGCCTTCTCGGCGGCCTCGCGGAGCCGCTGCATGGCCAGCTTGTCCTTGGACAGGTCGATGCCGTTCTGGGCGTTGAACGTCTGCACCAGGTGCTTGACGATCCGCTCGTCCCAGTCGTCACCGCCGAGGTGGTTGTCACCGGCGGTGGCCTTCACCTCGATGACGCCCTCGCCGATCTCGAGCAGCGAGACGTCGAAGGTGCCGCCGCCGAGGTCGAAGACGAGGATCGTCTGCTCGGTCTCGCCCTTGTCCAGGCCGTAGGCCAGCGCGGCCGCGGTCGGCTCGTTGACGATGCGCAGGACGTTGAGGCCCGCGATCTCACCGGCCTCCTTGGTGGCCTGGCGCTGCGCGTCCTCGAAGTAGGCCGGGACGGTGATGACCGCGTCGGTCACCGGCTCGCCCAGGTAGGTCTCGGCGTCCCGCTTGAGCTTCTGCAGGATGCGGGCGCTGATCTCCTGCGGCGTGTAGCGCTTGCCGTCGATCTCGCCGGTCTTCCAGTCGGTGCCCATGTGGCGCTTGACCGACCGGATGGTGCGGTCGACGTTGGTGACCGCCTGGTTCTTGGCCGACTGACCGACGAGGACCTCGCCGTTCTTGGCGAAGGCGACGACCGAGGGCGTGGTGCGCGAGCCCTCGCTGTTGGCGATGACCGTCGGCTCGCCGCCCTCCAGGACGGTGACGACGGAGTTGGTGGTGCCGAGGTCGATACCGACCGCTCGTGCCATGGAGCTGGCTCCTCTTCCGTGTGCGTGCGGGTGCTGTGCTGGGTCGTGTGGCGAGCTGGTGTCCGCCTTGCGCGGGGTCCACTCAACTTTCCTGCCCACCCTAACGGCACGCCTCGCGCCGGTGTTCCCGGGGTCACCACGACACGTCTCCGTGACTCGGGTCACAGGGGTCCGGGCCGGCCCGCGCACGATCACTTCCCACCGTCCTCACCGCGCGGTACCCGACCTCGCGCTACGGGACGAGGTCGCGCACCACCCGGTGAGTCCAGATACGGCCCGCTCGTCCACGGATCGCGACAGGACGCCCACCGGGGCGGGTCCCGTCACCACGCTGGCCCGGTGCACCCCGTTCTCCGAGCCGCAGCCGAACGCCAGGGGGGCCTGCTCACGGCCCTGGATGCCCGCCGGGCGGGATACGGGCACGACGAGATCCGGTCCCTGCGCTCCACCGGGGAGTGGGTGCGACTGCAGCGGGGCGTCCACACGACGGCGGAGCGACCGGCCCGCCTGGGCGGCCGTCCCCACGCCGTCGACTGCCTCGCCACCCTGCTGTTCCTCGACCGGCCCGGCGCCGTCGTCAGCCACGGCTCGGCCGCGCGCCTCCTCGGCCTCCCGGTGTCGGACGGCCTGGAACGGACGGTCCGGCTCACCGATCCGGACCAGTGGCGCAGGGGCTCGACCTTCCGGATGAACCGCGCCCCGTTGGACGCCGACGAGGTGGTCCGGCGCGGCCCCCTCCGCCTCACGTCACCGGCTCGCACGCTCGTCGACTGCGCCCGGGAGTGGGAACTCGAGCACGCCGTCGTCGCGATGGACGCCGCTCTGCTCGCCGGGGCGACGACAGCAGGCGAACTGGTGCGCGTCGCCGCCGCGCAGCACTGCTGGCGGGGCACACCCAGGTCCCGGCGCGCCGTCGGGCTGGCCGACGGGCGCGCCGAGTCACCGCTGGAGACCCGGGGCCGCCTGCGGCTCGTCGGGTCGGGCCTGCCGGCGCCCGAGCTGCAGGTCGAGATCCGCAGCCAGGGTCGCCTGGTGGGGGTCGTCGACGCCTGGTTCGACGGCGCCGCCGTCGCGGTCGAGTTCGACGGCCGGGTCACGTACACCGACCCGTGGCGCGACCGCACGGCGCGGCAGGTCCTGTGGGAGGAGAAGCGGCGCGAGGACAAGCTCCGCGCTCTCGGCACCCGCGTGGTCCGGATTGTCGACGCCGACCTCGGCGACCGCTGGCCGACCCTCGCCGCGGAGGTCGCGGCACTCCTGGCCATCCCGGGGCCGGCGGTCCGACGCTTCACCGCGACTGCGCGGGCACGGGGCCGGCGACGGTCGGCCTGAGAGCCCTCACCGTGTGGTGCCCGACCTCGCGCTGCGCAGTGAGGTCGGGCACCACACCGCGCGGACACGCGCCGGGGCCGACACCCCGGGTGAGGACCGTCACTGTCGCTGCCGGCGCCCTCCCCGCGGCGACGCACCCGGGGACGGCCGACGCAGCGAACGGGCCGGTCGACCCCACGGCGGGTGGGCGGTGAGCACCGTCGACGGCGCCGGAGGAGGGCGCGGCGCCCCGGGTTACCGGCGGGTAACCTGTGCTCGCGCAGCTATCGTGCTGGGTCGCGTGGGCACAGGCGCCCGCGCGCGATCCGCCGCCGGTCCGCAGGCCGGTCGACGACGGCGGCGAGACCCCTCTCGCACCGTCCGTGCGGACCGACCAACCGACGCCGCCTGGCGTGGGGAGAGGGAATCATGACGGGCCCCCTGCAGGTCGTGCTCGGCACGATCAGCGTGCTGTTCCTCATCGTGGCGGTCGTGCTGGCCTACCGGGCGGTCCGGGCGATGGTCCGCATCATCCGCACCGGCCAGCCCGACAGCACCCGCTTCGGGCCCTTCGGCCCGCGGATGAAGACACTCCTGGTCGAGTCGCTCGGCCACACCCGGATGCTCAAGTGGTCGGCCATCGGCGCCGCCCACTGGTTCGTGTTCGTCGGCTTCTACGGCCTGTTCCTCACCCTGGTCGAGGCCTTCGGCGAGGTCTGGAACCCGGCCTTCCACCTGCCGCTGATCGGCGAGTGGAGCCTGTGGAACCTCTTCGCCGACGTGATCGGCACCGGCACGATCCTGGGGATCCTCTACCTGATCTACCGGCGCCAGAAGGACCACCCGCGCCGCCAGGGCCGCGCGAGCCGCTTCGCCGGCTCCAACGAGGGCCGCGGCTACTTCGTCGAGGCCGTCGTCCTCGTCGTCGGCGTCTGCATCCTGCTCATCCGCGCCCTGAAGATCTCCTCCGACCTCACCGAGGCGCCGGCCTGGTCGCACCCGGTCTCGGGCCTGCTGGCCACCGTGCTGCCCGACAGCCCGGACCTGCTCAGCGTCGTCGCGTTCGTCAAGATCGTCGTCTCGCTGGTCTGGCTGGTCGTGCTCGCTCGCACGCTCAACATGGGCGTGGCCTGGCACCGCTTCAGCGCCTTCCCGAACATCTACTTCAAGCGGCAGGACGACGGCGGCGTCGCCCTCGGCCCGCTGCAGCCCATGACCTCGAACGGCAAGCCGATCGACTTCGAGGACCCGGGCGAGGACGACGTCTTCGGTCGCGGCAAGATCGAGGACTTCACCTGGAAGGGGATGCTCGACTTCACCACCTGCACCGAGTGCGGGCGGTGCCAGAGCCAGTGCCCGGCCTGGAACACCGGCAAGCCGCTGAGCCCGAAGATGGTCGTGATGGACCTGCGGGACCACCTCTACGCCAAGGCCCCGTACCTGCTCGGCGCGAAGACGGCGAGCGAGACCGCCCCGGACTTCGACGTCCTCAAGCCCAGCGACGAGCAGGTCTGGGCGTCGGGCTACGCCCGCATCGAGGGCACCAACGACGCCCAGGCGCACCGCCCGCTGGTCGGCACCCTCGAGGAGGGCGGGGTCATCGACCCCGACGTGCTGTGGAGCTGCACCAACTGCGGCGCCTGCGTCGAGCAGTGCCCGGTCGACATCGAGCACGTCGACCACATCGAGGACATGCGCCGCTACCAGGTCCTCATCGAGTCCAACTTCCCGTCCGAGGCCGGCGTGATGCTGCGCAACCTCGAGAACCGCGGCAACCCCTGGGGCGTGAGCCCGAGCACCCGCGAGGACTGGATCAAGGAGATGGACTTCGAGGTGCGGATGGCCGACGGCCCGCTGCCCTACGAGGTCGAGTACCTGTTCTGGGTCGGCTGCGCCGGCGCCATCGACGACCGCGCCAAGAAGGTCACCAAGGCCGTCGCCGAGCTGCTGCACACCGCCGGCGTCGAGTTCGCCGTCCTGGGCTCGGGCGAGACCTGCTCGGGCGACCCGGCCCGCCGCATGGGCAACGAGTTCGTCTTCCAGATGATGGCGCAGGAGAACGTCGAGACCCTCAACGGCGTCTTCGAGGGCCGCGTGCCGGGCACCCGCAAGATCGTCACCACCTGCCCGCACTGCTTCAACTCGCTGGGCCGGGAGTACCCGCAGGTCGGCGGCGAGTACGAGGTCGTGCACCACACGCAGCTGCTCAGCCAGCTCGTGGAGGAGGGCCGGCTCACGCCGGTCACCCCGGTCGACCGCAAGGTCACCTACCACGACCCGTGCTTCCTCGGCCGGCACAACAAGGTCTACACGCCGCCGCGGGAGATCCTCGACAGCGTGCAGGGCCTCTCCACCCAGGAGATGCACCGCTGCAAGGACCGCGGCTTCTGCTGCGGCGCCGGCGGCGCGCGCATGTGGATGGAGGAGAAGATCGGCAAGCGGATCAACGTGGAGCGCACCGAGGAGGCCCTCGGTCTCGACCCCGACGTCATCTCCACCGCCTGCCCGTTCTGCATCACGATGCTGTCGGACGCCCTGACGTCGAAGAAGCAGAACGGCGAGGCCGCCGAGCACGTCGAGGTCCTCGACGTCAGCCAGATCCTGCTGCGCTCGATGGCGCCGGTCGGCACCCCGGGCACCGAGCACGGCACCGAGGTCGGCACGTCCGACGACGACGTCGCCGGCACCGGCTCGGCCGCGACGGGACACGGCCAGGCCTAGCCGGCCGCACCCGCACCACCCGACGGACGCCGCCGGTGAGGATCGCCTCACCGGCGGCGTCCGCCGTCTGCGGGGCCGTCTCCTCCGGTAGAACACCGCGCGTGCTCCTCCACCTGCGGGTGACCGTGCCGCCCGACCGCACCGACGACGTCCGGGACCTCTTCGACCGCTGCCCCGGCACCGCCCACCTCGCCGTGCTCCCCGGGGCCTCGGTCAGCCCGGCCGGTGACCTCGTCCTCGCCGACGTCGCCCGCGAGTCCGCCGACGCCCTCGTGGCCGGGCTGCGTGAGCTGCACGTCGACCGCGACGGCGGGATCACCGTCGAGGCCGTGGACACCGCCGTGTCGGCCAGCGCCGAGCGGGCGGAGGAGGCCGCGCCCGGTGACGGGTCCGACGCCGTCGTGTGGGAGCAGGTGGTGCGCACGACGGCGGCCGACTCGTCGCTGTCGGTGTCCTACCTGTCCTTCCTCACCATCGCGACGCTGCTGGCCGCCGTGGCGGTGGTCAACGACTCCGCGGTCCTGCTCATCGGCGCGATGGTGCTCGGGCCGGAGTTCGCCCCGCTGGCGGGACTGGCCGTCGCCCTCGTCCACGGCCGGCGCTCGGTCGCGCGGTCGGCCGGCCGGGCGCTGGGGGTCGGCTTCCTCGTGGCGATCGCGGTGACGACGGTGGTCACGCTGACCGGCCGGCTGCTCGGCTGGTTCGGCCCCGAGGTGCTCACCATGGCCCGGCCGCAGACCGTCTTCATCACCGAGCCCGACCACTGGTCGCTGGTGGTCGCGGTGCTGGCCGGCATCGCCGGCGTGCTGTCGCTGACGTCGGCCAAGAGCGCCGCCCTGGTCGGCGTCTTCATCTCGGTGACCACGGTGCCGGCGGCAGCGGACATGGCGGTGTCGCTGGCCCTGGGCAGCGGCGGCGAGTTCGCCCGCGCGGCGCTGCAGCTGGGCATCAACCTCGTGGGCATCGTCGCCGCCGCCGTGGTGACGCTGGCCCTGCAGCGGGTGCTCTGGCGCCGGGTCCCGCAGATCGTCCCGCGGGTGCAGACCACCGCCCGCACGGAGCTGCGCGCCTGACCGGCGTGACTGGTTGCACAGTGCACCCGGTTGCGGGCGGCGACCCGGTGGGGCGCACCATCGAACGGTGACCCGCACGGCCGCCGCTCCCCCGTCCGCCCCGGACGCCACCCAGCGACGCCGGGGGCTGGTGCTGGTCGCCGTGGCGATCGTCCTCACCGCGGCGAACCTGCGGACGGCGGTCAGCTCGGTCGGGCCGGTGCTCGCCGAGCTCGAGGCCGGCCTCGGCGTCTCCAGCGCCGCCGCCGGCGTCGTGACCACCATGCCGGTGCTGTGCTTCGCCCTCATCGGCTTCGCCGGCCCCCCGCTGGCCGCCCGGTTCCCCGACGGGCACGTGCTCGCCGGCGCGCTGTCGACCATGGCCGCCGGGCTGGTGCTGCGCGCCGTCGTCGACTCCTTCCCGCTGTTCCTCGTGGGGACGGCGCTGGCCATGGTCGGCGGGGCGCTGGGCAACGTGCTGCTGCCCGGCCTGGTCAAGCGCTGGTTCCCCGAGCGCACGGGCCTGCTGGTGGGCGCCTACAGCGCGAGCATGGCCATCGGCGGCGCGGTCGCGGCGGTGAGCACCGCACCGATAGCCGCCGCGCTGGGGCAGGACGGCTGGCGCTGGGCGCTGGGCATCTGGGCGGTGCTCGCGCTGGCCGCCGCGCTGCCCTGGCTGGTCACCCCGCGCCGGCCGGGCGCCTCGCGCGGCAGCCACCGGTCGGTGCGCATGGCCCCGCTGCTGCGCAGCCCGCTGGCCCTCACCCTCGCCGCCTTCTTCGGCCTGCAGGCGACGCAGGCCTACGTGGTGATGGGCTGGTCGGCCCAGTACCTGCGCGACTCCGGCCTCAGCGCGGCGACCGCCGGCCTGCTTCTCGGCATCAACTCGATCGTCGTCATCCCCGTCAACGCGGTCGTCCCCTCCCTCACCGTGCGGCAGCGGTGGCAGCGGCCGCTGCTGCTGGGGTTCATGGCCTGCTACGCCGTGGGCTGGACCGGGCTGTGGCTGGCGCCGCGCACGATGCCGTGGCTGTGGATGAGCGTGCTCGCCGTCGGCATGGGGACGTTCTCCATGGTGCTCACGCTGCTGGGCCTGCGCGCCCGGACGCCGGAGACGGTGTCCGCGCTCTCGACGGTCACCCAGGGCTGGGGCTACGTCCTCGCCGGCGCCGGCCCGCTGCTGGTCGGTGTGCTGCGCGGGGCCACCGGCGGGTACGGCGGCATGTTCGTGCTGATCGCCGTCGCCACCGTGGGCCTCACCGTCACCGGGTGGCTCGTCACCCGGGACCGGTTCGTCGACGACGAGGTGCCCGGCTGGTCGCCGGCGGCGGTCAGTCCTGCGGCCGCCGGGTCTCCGCGCGGGTGAAGTTGCGGAAGGACCGCGAGGGCGTCGGGCCGCGCTGGTCCTGGTAGCGGGAGCCGTAGACCGCCGAGCCGTAGGGGTGCTCGGCCGGGCCGGTGAGCCGGAACAGGCACAGCTGGCCGATCTTCATCCCCGGCCACAGCGTGATCGGCAGGTTGGCCACGTTGGACAGCTCCAGCGTGATGTGCCCGGAGAAGCCGGGGTCGACGAAGCCCGCCGTGGAGTGCGTCAGTAACCCGAGACGGCCCAGGCTCGATTTTCCTTCCAGTCTCGCTGCCAGGTCGTCGGGGATGGAGACCACCTCGAGGGTGGACCCGAGCACGAACTCGCCCGGGTGCAGCACGAACGGCTCGTCGCCGTCGGGCTCGACCAGCGTGGTGAGGTCGTCCTGCTGCTGCGCGGGGTCGATGTGCGTGTACCGGGCGTTGTTGAACACCCGGAAGTAGCGGTCGAGCCGGACGTCGATGCTCGACGGCTGCACCAGGCCCGCGTCGTGCGGCTCGATGCCGAGCCGCCCCTCGGCGATCGCGGCGCGGATGTCGCGGTCGGACAGCAGCATGGCGCGGAGTCTAGGGAGGCGGCCGCGCCGGCTCCGCGGACTGCCCGCCGGGACCTTGGTCCCGACCTGCACCGCTCGGATCGCGTCCCGGCGGCGCGTGCCGATACCCGGGTGCACGACCGATCGACACAGGAGGACACCGCGTTGCTGGACACCCACCCCCGGACCGCGGTCCCCCGTCCCCGCCGGACCGCCGTGCGGCCCACCGGTGAGGAGCGGTCCTTCGGCGCCGACGAGCTCATCGTCTCCAAGACCGACGGCCGCGGGGTGATCACCTACGCCAACGACGTCTTCCTGCGGGTCGGCGCCTACTCCCTCGACGAGGTCGTCGGGCAGCCGCACAACCTCATCCGGCACCCCGACATGCCGCGCGCGGTGTTCTCGCTGCTGTGGGACACCCTCGCCGCCCGCCGCGAGCTGTTCGCCTACATCCAGAACCTCGCCGCCGACGGCGCCTCCTACTGGGTCCTCGCGCACGTGACGCCGTCCTACGGCCCCGACGGCTCGGTGGTCGGCTACCACTCCAGCCGGCGCCGGCCCTCCCGCCGGGCGCTGGACCGCGTCCGCCCGCTGTACCGGCAGCTGCTCGCCGAGGAGCGCCGGCACCCGACCGCCCGCGCCGCCGTCACGGCGTCCTCGGCGCTGCTGCACCGGCTCGTCGCCGAGCAGGCCGCGTCCTACGAGGACCTCGTGTGGTCGGTCATCAGCCAGGAGGAGGACTGACGTGGGACGCACCCGCACCGACGCAGCGGAGCTCGAGGTCTTCCGCGCGTTCGTCCGCCGGCTGACCGAGACCTGCGAGGCGGCCGCCCGCGGCGACCTGGAGGCCCGGGCCGTCCCGGTCCCCGGCTCCGAGGCCGTCCCCGACCTCGTGGCGCTGCAGCACGGTGTCAACCGGGCCCTCGACGTCAGCGACGCGTTCGTCCGCGAGTCCCGGGCCGCGCTGACCGCCGCCGCCGAGGGCCGCTACCACCGCAGCGTGCTCCGCACCGGCCTGCAGGGCGCCTACCGGCAGGCCGCCACCGACATCAACACCGCGCGCGACGCCATGCGCGCGACCGCCGCGCGGGTGACCGACGCGCAGACCTCGCGGCTGCGGCTGGCCGACGACTTCGAGTCCGTCGTCCTCGCCATGAGCGAGCAGGTCGCGACGGCGGCGACGGAGATGAGCGCCTCGGCCGCGGGCCTGACGACGGCGTCCTCGGCGGCGACCGGCGCGGTCGGCGACGCCTCGGCCACGCTGACCTCCCTGACGCGCACCTCCGCGGAGATCCGCCAGGTCATCGCGCTCATCGAGTCCGTCGCCGCGCAGACCCGGCTGCTGGCGCTCAACGCCACCATCGAGGCGGCGCGGGCCGGCGAGGCCGGCACGGGCTTCGCGGTCGTCGCCTCGGAGGTCAAGGACCTCGCCGACCAGACGGCGCGGGCCACCGAGCGGGTGACCGCGCAGGTCGAGGCCATCCGCGCCGCCTGCGACGAGGTCACCGCCGTCATCGGCTCGGTGGGCACGACGGTGGGCGAGATGAACGGCCTGGTGGACGGCATCGCCGCGGCGGTCGACGGCACGGCGTCCCTGGGCGCCGCGGGCACCGACGTCACCGGCCTGTCGCAGATGGCCGAGCGGCTGCGGTCGGAGGCCACCGGGTTCCTGGCCGAGATGCGCCGGTGAGCGGGCACCCCGCCCGGGGGACGGACCCGGCGGACACCCAGCCGCCGGATGTACCGTGCACGCAGTCGGTGGCCGGTGCGGCCACCAGGTCCTGACGCCGCCGTGGGCTCCCCCCTGCGCCGGCGCCGCCGTGTCCGGGAGGTGTGCGTGGCCCCGGAGCCCGCCGTGGGGACCGGGGCCCGCGGCACCGGGGCGCCGGCCGCCGAGGACGTCTTCGCCGGCGGCAGCGAGAACGGCCGGCTGATGGCCGCCCTGGACTGGGCCGCGACACCGGTCGGGCCGGTGGACACCTGGCCGGCGAGCCTGCGCTACGCCATCCGCACGGTGCTGGTCTCGCGGTTCCCGATGATCCTCACCTGGGGGCCGCAGTACACCCAGTTCTACAACGACGCCTACGCCACGCTCATCGGCGCCAAGCACCCCGGCGCCCTGGGCGACGACCTGCGGATCACCCTCGCCGAGGGCTGGGCCGCCCTGCAGGACCCGGTCGAACGGGCGATGGCCACCCGCGAGGCGTCCTGGATCCCGCAGCTGCTGCTGCTCCTGGAGCGCGCCGGGTACCGGGAGGAGACCTACTTCACCGTCTCCCACGCCCCGGCCTTCGGGGACGACGGCGAGGTCGCCGGCATGCACGCGGTGTGCACCGAGGTCACCGGCCAGGTCGTCGCCGAGCGGCGGCAGCGGCTGCTGCACGAGGTGGCCACCGCCGCCGGCCGCCGCGAGGACGAGCGCGACCTCGCCGTCGGCGTCTGCGCGGCGCTGGCCACCGACCCGCTCGACGTGCCCTTCGCCGCGGTGTACCTCACCGAGGACGGCGGGCCGCGCCTGCGGCGGGCGGCCACGGTCGGCGTCGACCCCGGCCTGCTGCCCGAGGCCGCTCGCGGGGTCGGGCACCTCGGCGACGCCGCCGTCGCCGGCCTCGGCGTCAGCGGCGGGCCGTTCGGCGACCCGGTCACCCAGTCGGTGGTGCTGCCGCTCACCGGCGGCGCGGGCCGCGAGCCGGTCGGCGCGCTGCTGGTCGGCGTCAGCCCGGCCCGGGCGCTCGACGAGGACCACCGCACCTTCCACGAGCTGCTCGCCGGGCAGGTCGCCGGCGCTGTCGTCGACGCGCGCGCCTACGCCAGCGAGCGCGCCCGCGCCGAGGCGCTCGCCGAGCTCGACCGCGCCAAGACGACGTTCTTCGCCAACGTCAGCCACGAGCTGCGCACCCCGCTGACGCTGCTCCTCGGCCCGATCGCCGACGCCCTCGCCGAGTCCGGCGCGGACCTCCCCCCGGCCGTCCACGACCAGCTGACCCTCGCGCTGCGCAACGGCCAGCGGCTGCAGCGGCTGGTCAACGACCTGCTGGAGTTCGTGAGCATCGAGGCCGGGCGGACGGCGCCGGTGCGGGTGGCCACCGACCTCGCCGCCGACACCGCCGAGCTGGCCGGTGTGCTACGCGCGGCCGCCGAGCGGGCCGGGCTGACGCTCACCGTCGACTGCCCCCCGCTGGGCCGGCCCGCCGCGGTCGACCCCCGGATGTGGGAGAAGATCGTCCTCAACCTGGTCGCCAACGCCGTCAAGTACACGTTCGTCGGCGGCATCACGGTGGCCCTCACCGCCGAGGACGACGACGTGGTGCTGCGGGTCTCCGACAGCGGCGTGGGCGTCCCCGCCGCGGAGCTGCCGTACCTGTTCGACCGGTTCCACCGGGTCGCCGACTCCCCCGCGCGCAGCCGGGAGGGCACCGGCCTGGGCCTGGCCCTGGTGCGCGAGCTCGTCGAGCTGCACGGCGGGACGGTCGCGGCGGAGAGCCGGCCCGGCGAGGGCAGCACCTTCACCGTCCGGCTGCCCTCCGGCGAACCGGACACCGACGCGGCTCCCCCGCCCACCACGGCCCCGGTGCGCGCGGCCGCGCTGACCCCGTGGGACGACGACCTCGGCTGGCGGGCCCGGACCGCCGACCCGGCCGGCCCGCTGGGCACGGTGCTCGTCGTCGACGACAACGCCGACATGCGCGCCTACCTGACCCGGCTGCTGTCGCCGTCGTGGGTGGTGCGGACGGCGGCCGACGGCACGCAGGCCCTGGCCGACGCGTCCGCCGCCCCGCCCGACGTGGTGCTGACCGACGTGATGATGCCGGGGCTGGACGGCTTCGCGCTGCTCAAGGCGCTGCGCGCGGACCCCGCCACCCGGGCCGTGCCGGTCGTGATGCTCACCGCGCGGGCCGGCCAGGAAGCGGCCGTCGAGGGGTTCGACGCCGGTGTCGACGACTACCTGCCCAAGCCGTTCGAGTCCGCCGAGCTGCTCGGCCGGCTGCGGGCGGTGCTCGAGCGCGCCCGGGGCCGGCGGGAGGCCGGGCCACCGCCGGCCACCGCGGCCGCTCCGCGGCCGGGCCCGCCGGCGCCCCCGCCGCCCCGCCCCCGCACCGGTGGGCGGGCCGGGCTGTCGTCGGTCCCGCCGGCACCTGCCGGGGCCTGGCAGGACGGGCGCGGCGTGCGGCGGACCTGGCGGTTCCCGTCGCGGGCGAGCTCGATCCCGCCGCTGCGGCGCCGGCTGCGGGCGCTGCTGGCCGAGGCCGGCCTGGACGACGAGCGGGCCTACGACCTCGTGCTGGCCGCCTGCGAGGCGGCCACCAACGCGATCGAGCACGCCCAGCACCCCACCGAGCCGGTGATCGAGGTCCGGGTGGCGGTGGGCGACGGCGAGGTGGAGATCGCGGTGCACGACACCGGTCAGTGGCGGGAGCGGACGTCGAGCATGGACCGTGGCCGCGGGTCGATGCTGATGAGCGCCGTCGCCGACGTCACCGCCGTCCCCGGCCCGGCCGGCACCACGGTGACCATCCGCAGCCCCCGCCCCGAGGGGTGACCGGGCCTGACCGACCGCCGGTCGGCCTTGCTACGCTGAGCGCGGCCTCCGGGCCACCGCGGGTGTAGTTCAATGGCAGAACATCAGCTTCCCAAGCTGACAGTGCGAGTTCGATTCTCGTCACCCGCTCCGCATAGAGCTCCAGCGACCTGTAGAGACACGAAGTAGCCGACGACCGTCGAGTCGGTGCCAGTTGCACCCTCGTGTGCCCCAGCTGCGAGCCGCCGGGCCCGGAGGCTGATCGGTCATCGGCGATGCGCCGAGAGGCCGGGCCCGCAAGGAGCGGCCCCAGGAAGTCGGTCGCCTTCGCTCGCACCACGCCCATGGTCGGCTGACCACGGTTCAGCACGCCGGGCCGACCGGCATGTGCAAGACCCGAGGTCTGCAAGCCCGCCGCCCGAGACCGGAGTCGTGTGGCTGCCACCCGAGCACCATGGCACGCCGGTCTCTCATCCCTTGTGGATCGGAGTCGTCGGTCACATCCTGGTAGGTGGACCAACCGGGAGGATGACCGTGTCGGCCAAGCGGGAGGCGATCGTGGCGGCAGCGCTCGACGTCATCGAGGAGGACGGGCTCAGCGGCTTCACCCAACCGCGGGTCGCTCGGCGCGCTGGGCTACGCCAGAGCCATCTCACCTACTACTTCCCCACCCGTGCCGACCTGCTGCTCGCTGTCGCCGAGGAGGCGGTGCGCCGACGGATCGAGGCCCTGCGTGTGGCGGTGTCGGCCGAGGATCCTGCGGCGAAGGTCGCCGGACTCGTCGAGGTGCTCGTCGACCTGCGTCAGGCGCGGATCCTGACTGCGCTCACGCAGAGCGCCGACACCGACCCGGGCGTACGCCGTGCGTTTCGCGCGCTGGGCGCCGGCATCCCTCCGCTCGGCGCCGCGCTGCTCGAGTCCTTCGGCGTGGAGCCCACAGAGGCCTCACTCACCCTGCTGCAGACGACCTCCACCGGGATCGCCGTCCTCGCCCTGGCCACCGGTGGGGAGTCCTTCCGTGACCGGGCCGAACAGATCCTCATCCAGATGATCAGCGGGCTCCTCGCCGAGCAGCACCGCACCGGACCCGCCACCACCCACCGCAGCACCGACGCACGGGAGGCATCGCCATGACCTCGCACGTCCCTCTGAAGGGCTCCACCGCCGGCCGGCAGTACGCCGGCTGGGAGCCGCGAGCCGTCGCGATGGCCGGCCTCGGCGACCGTGTGCTGGCCGACCAGCGCGTCCCGGTCGCCGATGGCGCGGAGTTGCACGCCGACGTCTACACCCCGCGCTCTCCGGGCCGGTATCCGGCCGTCGTCTCCTTCGGTGGGTACGCCACGGAGACGGCCACGGCGGGCATCCCGACGGGGTCGAACGAGATCGGCTCGCCGCCGGTGTTCACCGACCGCGGCTACTGCCCCGTCATCGTCGAGCGCCGAGGGATGGGGCGATCGACCGGCGAGCAGGTGATGTTCTTCGACCCGCAGGACATCGACGACCACGAGGCGGTGATCGCCTGGGCGGCCGAGCAGCCGTGGTGCAACGGAGAGGTCGTGCTCTTCGGCACCTCCTACTACGCCGTGTCCCAGCTCAGCGTCGCCGCGCGCAAGCCGCCGGCGCTCAGGGCGCTGTTCTGCAACGAGGTGTCGACCGACCTGTGGCGCCACCTGGTCCACTTCGCCGGCGTGCCCGCCTGGTTCTTCACCAGTCTCTGGATGGGCGCGAACTACACCCAGGAGAACTACGACCAGCGCCTGTCACCGGATCGCCGCGCGCTCGTCAGCCACATCACCAACGGACCGCTGCACCCCCTGCTCGAGCGGCTGGTCCACCGCAGGGTGTCGGGGATGTTCGAGTCCTTCGAGCACGCCACGCCCGTGGAGTTCATGCGGCGGATCTACGCGGCCTGGATGTTCGACGAGAAGACGCGCGCGCAGGCGACGATCCCCGAGGGCCCGACCGCCACGCTCGGCGACGTCGAGGTGCCGTTCACGGTCGTGCAGAACCTCGGGTACTTCAACCTGCACCAGTTCGGCTGCTACGACCTGGTCGCCAACGCGGGGACGCCCGCCGACTCCCGGTGGCTGATCCTCGCCCCGCCGGCCTACGACCTGCCGGTCTACTCGTGGCAGGGTGAGGCGCTCGCGTTCTTCGACCACGTCCTGCGAGGCACCGACAACGGCTACGCCGAGCAGCCGCACGTGCGCTATTGGGTCGAGGGCGCCGAGCGCTTCGAGACCGCCGAGGACTTCCCACCCGCCAGCGGCGACGTCCGGCGTCTCCATCTCGGTGCACCCGGCGAGGACGCCACGACCCACCGGCTGAGCCGGGACGTGACGGCCGAGGGCACCGGCTCCTGGGTGGCGGTCCCCCTGGGGCTGCCACTCCTCGGCGGCTTGGACGAAGTGGCCGACCAGACCCTGGCCTTCGACCTGCCGGTCGAGCAGGACACCCAGCTCGCAGGTCCGATCACCGCACGGCTCACCTACAGCTGCAACGAGATCGACTCCTACGTCGTGGCACGACTGTCCCGGCTCGACGCCGCCGGGGAGCGCCACCAGCTCTCACTCGGCGCGATCCGCCCGGTGTCCCGCACGGAGGAGGTGGAGCGGAGCACGCCGCTGGAGATCGCCATCGACGCCGGGCGCCGCGAGCCCCTCGTCCCGGACGAGCCGGTCGTCCTCCGCTTCAGCCTGACTCCCGGGCCGACGTTGCTGCGCCGCGGCGACACCCTGCGGCTCGAGCTCGCCAGCCGGATCGACCTGCTCCGCAAGGACCCGAGCGAGGGCTACGCCCAGTTCGACATGCCGGTGCCGCCGTACCCCTGCCGCAACACCGTGCACTTCGGTGGGGACAGCTGGGTCGAGGTCACGGAGGTGCCCCTCTCGACCGGCTGACCACGCGACTGGAGGTCGACGGCCGGTGCGCTGTGGGCTGGTGTCGCGTGAACAGGGGACGGTGAGGCTGTGGAACACCTCATCGGCGCATCAGGGAGGCATTGGGTGTCCAGGTGGTGTCCGCGGATCGACGGACCAGCCTGGCGAGCTGAAGACCAAGGGGTCGCGCCATCTGCAGGCGACCGTCACCGGGCCGGGGTCTGCGCGGAGGAGGCGCCGCTGCGCCGGAGCGTGCTGGCCGACCACCGGCGCCTGGCGGCCGAGGTGCCCGGCGTGGTTCGGGGTCGCGGTCTCCGCCCTCCGGGTCGAGGGCGGCCGGGTGGTGGAGGTCGACACGTCGGCGGGCCGCGTCCCGGCCCGCGCTGTCGTCCTGACCGCGGGTGCCGGCACGCCCGGGCTGTGCGCCCCGCTCGCGGTTCGACCTGCCGGTGGCACCCTCACCGGCGCTGCTGGTGCGCCTGACCGCTCCTCCCGGCCTGGTCCGCACGCTGGTCGCCACTCCCCGCCCGGAGGTCCGCCAGGCCGCGGGCGGTGACCTGCTGGTGGCCCGGGACCTCGACGGCGGGACCACCCGGGAGGACCTGCGGCTCGCCGGGGAGGAGGCGCGGGAGCCGATCGCGGCCACCTCCACCGGCGCGGACGGCGTGCGGCCGGGTGGGCACGCGACCGGTGCCGGCCGACGGGTCCCCGGTCGTCGGCCCCGTGCCGGGGGTGGCCGTCGTCCACCTGGCGGTCGTGCACTCGGCCCTCACCCTGGCCCCGGTCGTCGGGCGGCTGGTCGCCGCGGAGGTCGTCTGCGCGTCGACGCCGTCGAGCTGCGCGCTGCGGCCGGTCCGCCTCCTCGCCTGAGTCAGATGACTCACCCCGTCCGCGGACGGCGGTCTCGTCCCTCCTCCGGGCCGGTCCCCGGCGCGGGCCGGTCGCCGCCCGCGGGCAGCGCGTCCCGGGCGCCTGGGGCGACGGGCGCAGAGTCGAACGACCGATGCCCGGCTCCCGAGCGGTCCCCAGGCTCGTCCCCGTCCGTCGATCCAGGAGGAGACACCCATGACCCAGGCATCGTCCGCCACCGGCTCGGCTCCCACCGTCGCGCTCGTCCACGGCGCGTTCGCCGACAGCGCCGGCTGGAACGACGTCGTGGCGCAGCTGCTCGCCGCGGGTGTACGGGTCCGGGCCGTCTCGAACCCGCTGCGGGGCATCGAGTTCGACTCCGCCTACGTCGGCAGCGCGCTCGGCCAGATCCCCGGCCCCGTCCTGGCCGTCGGCCACTCCTACGGGGGCGCCATCATCACCAACGCCGCGCTGAGGGCGGGCAACGTCGTCGGCCTCGTGTACGTGGCCGCCTTCGCCCCGGACGAGGGCGAGGCCCTGCAGGAGATCGAGGCCGACTCCAAGGACAGCGTGCTGGACTCGGCGCTGCAGCAGTGGCAGTACCCGGGCGAGGGCGGGCAGACCGAGGTCGAGTTCGCCATCGACCCCGAGCAGTTCCACGACGCGTTCGCCGCCGACGTCTCCGAGCAGCAGGCGCGCGTCATGGCCGCGACCCAGCGCCCGATCTCCGCCCGTGGGTTCAGCGAGCGCACCGGCACCCCGGCGTGGCGCAGCCTGCCCTCCTGGGCGGTCGTGGCGACCGGGGACCGCGCCGCCGGCAGCGACGTCGTGCGCCGCATGGCCGAGCGGGCCGGGGCCACGATCACCGAGGCCGAGGGCTCGCACGTGATCATGGTCAGCCGGCCCGAGGTGGTCACCGACGTCGTCCGGCAGGCGCTGGCCGCGCTCGCGACGTAGCCCGCGGGACCGGGCCGTCGCGACCCGCCCCCGTCGCGACGGCCCACCCGGCGGCACGGGCACCCGGGCCGGGGTCCAGAGTGGGCGGGTCCCCCCACCCCCGGAGGCTGCGCTGCCCGTCGAACTCCCGCCCGGCGCCCTCGCCGACCTCGTCGCCCGGCTCCGCTCCGCGGGCTGCGTGTTCGCCGAGGACGAGGCCCGCCTGCTCGCCGGGGCAGCCGCCGGTCCCGCCGAGCTCGCCGCCTGGACCGCCCGCCGGGTCGCCGGCGAGCCGCTGGAGCACCTCGTCGGCGCGGTCGTGTTCTGCGGGCTGCGGGTCGCGGTCGGCCCGGGCGTCTTCGTGCCCCGCCAGCGCACCGCGGCGCTGGTCGCCCGGGCGGTGGCGGCAGCCCGCGCCGTCCGCGGCCACCGGCCGGTCGCCGTGGACCTGTGCTGCGGCTGCGGCGCGGTCGGGCTCGCGCTGGCCTCCGCCGCCGACCTCGCCGAGCTGCACGCCGCCGACGTCGACCCCGCGGCGCTGCACTGGGCTCGTCACAACCTCGGCCCGGTCGGCGGGACCGTGCACGGCGGGGACCTCTACGACGCACTGCCCCGCCGGCTGCGCGGCCGCGTCGACGTCCTGGTCGCCAACGCCCCCTACGTGCCCACCGCCGCGGTCGGCCTGCTCCCGCCCGAGGCCCGGCTGCACGAGCCGCACAAGGCCCTGGACGGCGGCGGCGACGGGCTGGACGTGCACCGGCGCATCGCGGCCGGCGCACCGGACTGGCTGGCGCCCGGTGGGGTGCTGCTGGTGGAGGTCGGCGAGGACCAGGCCCCGGTGCTCGCCGGGGTGCTCGCCCGCGCGGGTCTGCAGGCCGGCACGACCCCGCCCGAGGAGGACGGGACGACGGTGGTGACCGGCGTGCTGACCGGCCATCCGTCCGGATGAGTTCCGTTGACCGGGCCCTTGGGCCCTGTCCGATCGGGCAGGAGCCGGTCAGTATCCGGGTATGGCCGCCGATCCGCCCGTCGAGCCGATCCGGCTGTTGCCCCTCCTGCCGCGCCGTCCCGGGCCGTCGTTCGTGGTCGACGTCGACGGGTCCCCGACCGGGCACCGCGCGCTCGTCTGGGCGCTGCGCGAGGCCGCCCGCCGCGAGGGCACCGTCCTCGCCGTGGCCGCCGTCGACCCGCCCGCCGATGACCCGCTGCCCGGTCAGCGCCCCTCCGACGTCGACGCCCGCGAGGCCGCCCTCGCCCGGGCCGACGCCGCGGTGGTGCGGGCCATCGCCGAGACCGGCGTGAGCGGTCGCGTCCGCACCGTCGCGGTGGACCGGTCGCTGCTCGACGCTCTGAGCACCGCCGCCCGCGGGGGCGACCTGGTGCTCGTCGGCTCCGGCGGCCGGACCCTCCTGCGCCCGCTGGCACCGCGCTTCCCCGGTCGTCGCCTCGCCTCCGGCGCGTGAGCGCTCGCCCACCACGCCCGGCCTCCTCCGGACGGGCCCTGACCCCGCCCGATCCCGGGGACGTCCCCGCCGGCGAGCCCGCCCTGGCCGCCGCCGTCCGCGCCGTCGCCGCCGGTGGCCGCCTGGAGGCCACACTGCACGCCATCGTCGAGGCCGCGGTGGCCCGGGCGGACGCCGGCTACGGCGCCCTCGGGGTGCTCTCCCCCGACGGCCGGCGGGTCGACCGCTTCGTCATCGTCGGCATGGACGACGCCACCCAGTCGCGCATCGGCCGGCCGCCCGCGGGCGCCGGGATCCTCGGCCTGCTGGTGGACCGGCCGATCCCGCTGCGGCTCGACGACCTCGGCGCGCACCCGGCCTCGGTCGGCTTCCCCGAGGGGCACCCGCCGATGGCCTCGTTCCTGGGCGTCCCGGTGCGCGTCCGCGACGAGGTCTTCGGCAACCTCTACCTGACCGAGAAGCGCTCCGGCGGGTCGTTCACGCCGGCCGACGAGGAGGCCGTCCTGGCGCTGGCGGCGGTCGCCGGGCTCGCCATCGAGAACGCACGGCGGGCCGAGGTCGCCGAGCGGCAGCGGGCGTGGGTGCAGGCGGCGACGGAGGTGTCCACCGCCCTGCTGTCGGGCAGCGCGCTCGAGGAGGTCCTGCAGACGCTCGTGCACCGGGCCGCCGACCTCAGCGACGCCGACGGTGCGGGGCTGCTCGTCCCGGCCGAGGACGACCGGAGCTCGCTGACCATCGTCGCGGCGACGGGTCCGGCGTCGGCCGACCTGGAGGGCGTGCGGGTGCCCCTGGAGGGCACCCACGTCGGCCGCGTCCACCGCTCGGGCCGCGCCGAGCTCCTCGACGACGTCCGCTCCGGCCCGGGGCCGGGACGGCGCGCCGAGGTGGCCAGGGAGCTGACCTCGGGCGCGCGCTCGGCCGCCGTCGTGCCGCTCGGCCCGGCGGTCGGGACGCTCGTGTGCCTGCGCGCCGCGGACCGGGAGCCCTTCGACGCCGAGGTCCTCGACGCGCTCGCCGCGTTCGCCGCGCAGGCCGCGGTGGCCCTGGAGCTGGCCCGCAGCCAGCGCCGCGAGCGCCAGCTGCAGGTCCAGGCCGACCGCGAGCGCATCGCCCGCGACCTGCACGACCACGTCGTCCAGCGCATCTACGCGACGGCGCTGAGCCTCGACCGGGTCGCCCGGTCGCTCGGGGAGGTCGACCCCTACGCGGCCCGCCGCGTGGAGCGCAGCGTCGACGAGCTCGACGAGACGATCACCCAGATCCGCTCGGCGATCTTCGAGCTGCACGACCGCGAGGACCCACCGGCGGCGCTGGGGCAGCGGCTGACCGAGGTCGTCGCCCGGGTGACCGAGGGCTCCGGCGTGCAGCGGCGCGTGGAGCTGCGCGGCGACGTCGACGGGCTGTCCCGCGCGCTGTCACACGACCTGCTGGCGGTGGTGCGCGAGCTGGTGAGCAACGTCGTGCGGCACGCGGCGGCCACCCGGGTCCGGGTCACCGTGGACGCCGGCTCCGTGCCCGGGGACGACGTCACCGCCGTGGTCGCCGACGACGGGCGGGGGCTGCCCGCGGTCCCCGTCCGCAGCGGCCTGGCCAACCTCGAGGAGCGGGCCCGGCGCCGCGGGGGCACGCTGACCGTCGCCGGCGACCGCGGTGGCACCGTGGTGACCTGGCGGGCGCCGCGCACCGGCGGGAACTGACCGCGGCAGGCCCGGCCGGTCAGCCGCCGGGGCGCCGGCCGCGCAGCTCCGTGGCGAGGATCGCCGCCTGCGTGCGCCGTTCGAGCCCGAGCTTGGCCAGCAGGTGGCTGGTGTAGTTCTTCACCGTCTTCTCGGCCAGGCCCATCCGGTCGCCGATCTGCCGGTTGGTCAGCCCCTCGCCGATCAGCCCGAGCACGGTGCGCTCCTGCTCGGTGAGCCCGGCCAGCCGCCGGTCGGCGCCGTCCCGGGACGGGCGGCCGGGGGCGGCGACGAGCGTGCCGCCGGCCGCGACCGTGTGCACGGCCGACACGAGGTCGGCCCCGCGGACCTGCTTGACCAGGTACCCGGCCGCGCCGGCGGCCAGCGCCGCGGCCACCGCGTCGTCGTCGGCGTAGCTGGACAGCACCAGGCAGCAGCAGCCCGGCACCCGCTCCCGCAGCGCGCGGACGACGTCGGCGCCGTCGCCGTCGGGCAGCCGCATGTCGACGATGGCGACGTCGGGCCGGACCGCCGGGCCGCGGGCCAGCGCCTCCGCGGCGGTGCCGGCCTCGCCGACGACGACCAGCGCGGGGTCGTCCTCCAGCAGCTCGGCGACGCCGCGGCGGACCACCTCGTGGTCGTCGACGAGGAACACCCGGATCGAGCGCGGGACAGCGGCCACGGGCGCCTCCCCTCCCTGACCGTCTCGGCGGTCACAGAGGGTAGCGCCGACGCGGCCCCCGCGGGGCGTCAGGCGGGCAGGAGCAACGCTGCGTACAGGGTCAGTCCCGGACCGAAGGCCATGGCCACCACCGGGCCGTCGACGTCGGCCAGCTCCTGCAGCACCAGCAGCACGGTGGCCGACGAGCAGTTGCCGTGCTCGGCGAGCACCCGGCGGGATGCGCCCATCTGCTCCTCGGTGAGGCCCAGCTCGTCCCGGGCGACGTCGAGGATCCGCGGGCCGCCGGGGTGCACCGCCCAGCCGGCGACGTCCTCGACCCGCAGACCGGCCCCGTCGAGCAGCTCGGCGACCACGTCCCCGACGTGCCGGGACAGCACGTCGGGGACACGGGGGGACAGCCCCATGCGGAAGCCGAGGTCGGTGACGTCCCAGGTCATGTGGTCGGCCGTGGACGGGTCGGTCCGGGCCACCACCCCCGCCAGCCGCCGCCCGCGCCCGGCGCCGGGCTCGACGACGACGGCCGCGGCGGCGTCGGAGAACAGCGCGTGCGCGACCACCTGGTCGAGGTCCCGCTGCGCCGGCTGCACGTGCAGGCTGGTCAGTTCGCAGCACAGCAGCACCGCCGGGCGGGAGCGGGCGGTGACGAAGTCGCCCACCGCCGCCAGGCCCGGGATCGCGGCGTAGCAGCCCATGTGCCCGACCAGCAGGCGCTGCAGCCCGGGCGGCATGCCGAGGTCGCTGGCCAGCCGGATGTCCAGGCCCGGGGTGGCGTAGCCGGTGCAGGTGGCGACGGCGAACAGGCCCACGTCGCCCGGGGCGAGCCCGGCGGCGTCGAGCGCCCCGGCGACCGCCTGCTTGCCCAGCGGCAGCGCCTCCTGGACGTAGCGGGCCATGCGCGCGCCGGTGCCCCACGAGCTGAGGTCCTCGTCGACCGGGTTGGCCACCGCGTGCCGCGTGCGCACCCCGGCGCTGGACCAGATGCGGCGGGCGGCGCGGACGCCCTCGTAGTGGCGGGCGAAGAAGCCCTCCCACGCGGCGTCCTGGTCCAGCGTCGTCGGCAGCGCCGCACCGGCCCCGGTGAGGACCGCGGCGCTCACCCGCGCGGCCCCGGGACGAACGGGCTGCTCACGTGCGGGGTCACGACCCGACCGTACGACCGGGGGTCGCGACCCGCTCCCGGAGGGGTGGTCCGCCGTCCGGCGGCGCCTCACGCTTGCGGCCGTACCCGGCGAAGATGACGGCCGTCGTCGGCAGCTCCCGCATCCGGACGACGTCGCGACGTCCCCGGCGCCAGGCGACGACGTCGCGCACCGACGGCCGCAGCCCGACCAGCCGCAGGTCCAGCCCCAGCCGGTCGGCCGCGGCCAGCAGCCGCCGCCGGTCGACGAAGAGGGCGGGGTCGTGGATGCCCGGCGGCGGCCCGCCGGGCAGCCGCTCGGCGATGCGGACCGCGATCACCTCGGCCAGCCGGGTGGCGGCGATCGCGTCGAGGACGAGCGTCCCGCCCGGGCGCAGCAGCCGGGCCGCCTCGGCCAGCACCGCCACGTCGTCGTCGACGTGCTCGAGGACCTCCCCGGCGACGACGACGTCGGCGCAGCCGTCGCACAGCGGGACCGCGAGCACCGAGGCCCGCACCGGGAGGACCCCGTGCCGGGCGGCGACGGCGAGCCCGGCCGCCCCGAGGTCCACCCCGACGTGCCGGTAGCCCAGCCGGGCGGCGTACGGCGCCATGAGCCCGCCGCCGCAGGCGAGGTCGACCAGCAGGGCGCCGGGGCGCGGCGCGGGCGGGATGTGTTCGGCGCGCGAGGCGGCGAACCAGTGCAGCATCGCGAAGCCGCCGGAGGCCTCCCACCACTGGTCGGCCAGCGCGTCGTACTGCGCCGGGTCGTTGCGCCGGGGGTCGTCGATGCGCATCACTTCTTCAGCGGGTCGTGACCCCAGTTCATCAGCGAGTACCGCCACCTCGACGTCTCGACGTCCTCCTTCTGCGGCTCCTGGGCCAGGTGCCGCCGGACGTAGCCGTGGACCTTGCGCATGTGCGCGTGGTCGTCGTCGGTGAGGTCGCCCTCCTCCGCGCGCAGCAGCTCGACGATCCGGCGGCCGGACTCGTGCCCCGTCGACTCCCCCGACCCGCCGCTCCTCTGCCCGACCGACTGCGACTCGTCGGTCTGCAGCCACCTCTCCAGCTCCGCGGCGCTCATGTTCACCGCCTCGTCGAACTCCCTGCGGACGGTGTCCCTGTCGTCGTCGGCCACGGCTCCTCCTCGGTCGCGTCCCCGGGGGCGGTACCTCCGCGCCGACCTCGGGAAACGGGTGGCGGGACGCCGGCTCGGGTACGGCGTCGGGATGACCCGGGACGGGACGGCGACGCGGGAGGGGCGGCGGCAGCCGCCGGTGCCGGCCTCGGCACTGCGCAGCGCCGAGGCCCGTGGCGAGACCGTCGACCAGCTGCTCGACCGCAACCTCGCCGAGCTGCTGCAGGAGCTCCGGGTGGCGATCACCGGGGTGCAGGTGCTGTTCGCGTTCCTGCTCGGCCTGGCCTTCACCCAGCGCTTCGCCGACCTCGACGGCTTCGCGCGCACCGTCTACACCGTCACGCTGCTGGCCACCGCGCTGGCCACGGTGCTGCTCATCGCGCCGGTCTCCTTCCACCGGCTGGTGTTCCGGCGGCGGCTCAAGGCCGCCCTGATCGTGGTGGCCGACCGGATGCTGGTGGCCGGCCTGGCGCTGCTGGTCCTCGCCATCAGCAGCGGCGTGCTGCTCGTCCTCGACGTCGTCCTCGGGCGCGGTCCGGGCATCGTGGCCGGCGCGGGGGTGCTGCTGGTGGCGACGGTGACCTGGTACGGGCTGCCGGTGTGGGCCCGGCGCGCGTCCGCGGCCGGGCACCCCGACCCGCCGGAGCCGGGGAGCGGTTCCGCAGGATGAGGAGCCCGCTGTCCCGCGTCCCCCGGGGGTCCCCGTGTCCGTCACCGTCGTCGGCAGCCTGAACGAGGACGTGCTGGTCGCCGTCGAGCGGCTGCCGGGACGCGGCGAGACCGTCGTCGGCCGCGGCGCCGTCCTCGCCGCCGGCGGCAAGGGCGCCAACCAGGCCGCCGCCGCCGGCCGGCTGTCGGCCGCGGCGGTGACCATGGTCGGCCGCGTGGGCGACGACCCGGCCGGGGAGCGGCAGGTGGCCGCGCTCACCGGGGCGGGTGTGGACACCGCACTGGTGCGGCGCACCGCGGGCACCCCGACCGGCTCGGCGACGATCCCGGTGGAGGACGACAGCGGGGAGAACCTCATCGTCGTGGTGCCGGGCGCCAACGCCGCGCTGACCCCGGCCGACGTCGACGTGCCCGCCGTGCGCGACGCCGCCGTCGTCCTGCTGCAGCTGGAGGTGCCGCCGGCCACGGTGCAGGCGGCCGCGGAGGCCGCGTCGGGGACGGTGGTGCTCACCCCCGCGCCGCCGGTGCCGCTGCCGCCGGCGCTGCTGCGGCGGGTGGCGGTGCTGGTGCCCAACGAGCACGAGCTGGCCGCCCTCGCCGGCGCCGGCCCGGGCGCGCGCTCCCCCGCGGAGCTGGCCGGGCTGGCCCGCACGCTCGGCCTGCCGGCGGTCGTCGTGACGCTCGGCGCGCGGGGAGCGCTGGTCGTGCCCGGCGACGGGCCGGTGTGGCTGCAGGCGCCGCCCCCGGTCGAGGCGGTCGACACCACCGGTGCCGGCGACTGCTTCACCGGCGCGCTGGGCGCCGCCCTCGCCCGCGGTGCCGAGCTGACCACCGCGGTGCGCGAGGCGGTCGCGGCCGCGGCGCTGTCGACCACCGGAGCGGGCGCGCGCGCCGCGCTGCCGGACGCCGGCGCCGTCCGCGACGTGCTGCCCCGGGTGCCCGCGGCCGTTCCGGTCGGCCGGCCGGGTTCGACGCCGCCCCCCGCTGGGCAAGGCCCCGGTGACACCGCCCCGAGACCCGAGGAGGACGCCGTGACCGAGCCCGAACGGCCGCCGCGCACGCCCGAGCGCGCGGAGGGCGACCCCGGCGACCAGCAGACCGACGACGGCCGCACGCCGCGCGCCGAGGACCCCGCGGAGGGCTCCGACGTCGGCGGCGAGGGCGCGGACACGCCCGGCCCCTGACGGCGGGACGGACCGGTCCGGTCCGCGCCCGCCGGGATCAGGTGACCTGATCGTGGGGCGTCCTCCCTCGCGGTGTGCGGTGAGGGAGGACGCCCGCGGTGAGGGAGGACGCGCGGCGGCCCCGTGGCCCGCCGGGGCGCAGTCACAGCGGTCCCACCGCCCACCACCGTCCCGAACTGCGCGTTCGCCCCTCGGCACCCAGGAGCGAGCAGTCGTGCGGGAGATCCGGCGTGCCGCGAACTGATCCGTCACGGGAGACGGCAGCATCGCGGTCGTGACCGCCCCTGCCCTCTCCCTCGCCGACGCCGACGCCCCGGGCCCGGTCCGCCGCAGCCGCGCGGAGCGCGAGGCGATCGTCCTGGACACCGCGGAGCGGTTGTTCGCCACCCGCAGCTCCCGCAGCGTCGGCATGGACGAGCTGGTCCGCGAGACCGGCCTGGGCAAGATGACCGTCTACCGGCTGTTCCGGAGCAAGGACGAGCTGGTCGGCGCCTACCTGGCCCGCAAGGCGGCCACCGTGCTGAACCGGATCGACGAGACCATCCGCCGCGAGCGCGACCCGCGTGCCGCGCTGCTCGCCGTCGTCGGGTCCGTCGAGGCCGAGGTCACCCGCGCCGGCTTCCGCGGCTGCCCGTTCACCAACGTCAGCAGCGAGTACGACGACCCGCAGCACCCCGCCCGCAGCGCCGCCGCCGACTACAAGTTCGAGCTGCACGCCCGGCTGGAGCGGCTGGCCGAGGCCGTCGCGCCCGGCACCGGCGAGGACCTCGCCGCGCAGGTGCACCTGATCATCGACGGCATGTACCTCTCCGGCGGCCTGCTCGGGCCCGACGGCCCGGCCGCGCACGGCCGCGACCTGGCCGAGCGGCTGGTCGACATCGCCGTCGCCCGGTCGGCGGCGGGCGCCTGAGGGCCGCTCCCCCGCTCGCCGGGCGGAGGCGTCCGGCAGACCCCAGGATGATCCGGTGAGCGCCGACCGCAGCCGCCCCGACCTGGACGACACGACCGTGGAGGGGCTGGGCAAGCTCTCCGAGGCCCTCGAGACGATCGAGCAGGCGCGCGGGCAGCTCTACGGCTTCCACCAGCACTCCGGGAAGGCCGACCTGCTGCTGCAGGACGCCGTCGAGCTGTTCCGCAAGGCCGGGCACACCGAGCTGGCCGACGACCTCGACCGCGACCTGGTGGGCCGCAACGTCATCGCCGACCGGTGGACCTTCCAGATCGTCGAGGACTACGACGCGACCTACTGGTCGGTCTTCCGCGCCTTCGACGAGCGGGCACGCACCGAGCTCGCCGACGGCGACCGGCACGTCTACGAGGCCCGCATGAAGCAGCGCGAGCGGACCCAGGGACACCCCGCGCACGAGGCCGGCCCGGCGCTCTCGGAGTGACCGCCTGCGGTCGCCGCCGACCCGCGGCGGCCGCAGACTCGGACCGGTGAACACGCGCGAGCAGAAGATGCCCGAGCCGGAGTCCCCGCGCTCGGTCGGCCCCCTCGGCAGCAGCACGTCCGGCCCGCCGGCCCCCGACTCCGACGGCCCCGAGGGCACCGGCCCGGCCGACGGCGCCGCGGGCCCGTCCTACCCGCCCGCGGAGACCGAGCCCGCGGCCCACCGCCGCGACTGACCGGCGCCGGCCGGCGGTTTGAGTGCGCGTCCCGGCGGACAGATCCGGGGCGTGACCGCTCCCGGATCGCCTGCCGAGCCCCGGCCGTCCGCCCCGGGTACCGACCCGTTCGCCACCGGGACCTCCCCGTACGCGACGGGCGGCACCCCGACGGCGCCCACCCCCACCCCTGCCCCTGCCCGGACGCCGTCCCGCACCCGGTCGGCCGGTCGCACGCTGGGCAGGGGCCTGGCGCTGGCCCTGCTGATCACCGTCACGGTGGTCCTCGTGCTGTTCATCGTGTTCAACGGCGAGACGGTGCCGATCAGCCTCGTCTTCACCGACGTGCGCGCCCCGCTGGTGGTGGCGCTGCTCATCGCGGCGGGGCTCGGTGCCCTGATCGGCCTGCTCGCGGCTGCCGTGCTCGCCGCCCGCCGCCGCAGCCGCTGACCCGCGCCGGACCCACCGGGCACCCCGACGGCCCGGGACACATCCGCAGCTGACCCCTGCGAGCGTGTCCCGGGCCGCGGCCTTGCTCCTGGTTACCCGCCGGTAATAACGTTGGTTACCGGCGAGTAGCCACTGCTCGCCGCCCACCGGCACGGAGCAACGGAGCCAGACCGCCATGAGCCACTACACCGCGAACCTGCGGGACCTCGAGTTCAACCTGTTCGAGTTCCTGGACACCAAGGACCGGTTCGGCACCGGCCCGTTCGAGCAGATGGACGCCGAGACCGCGCGCGGCGTGCTCGCCGAGATCCGCCGGCTGGCCGAGGGCCCGATCGCCGAGAGCTTCGCCGACGCCGACCGCAACCCCCCGGTGTTCGACCCCGCCACGCACTCGGTGGCGCTGCCCGAGAGCTTCGTCCGGTCGGTGCGGGCCCTCGAGGACGGCGAGTGGTACCGCCTGGACCTGCCCGAGGAGCTCGGCGGCTTCGGCGCCCCGCACGCGCTGACGTGGGGTGCCTTCGAGATGGTGCTCGGCGCCAACCCCGCCGTCTTCGTGTACGGGGCGTGGGCGGCCTTCGCCGCCGTCCTGCACGAGCTGGGCAACGCCGACCAGAAGCGGCTCGCCGAGCTCATGATCGAGCACAGGTGGGGCGCCACCATGGTGCTCACCGAGCCCGACGCCGGCTCCGACGTCGGCGCCGGCCGCACGAGGGCCGTGCAGCAGCCCGACGGCTCCTGGCACCTCACCGGCGTCAAGCGGTTCATCACCAGCGCCGAGCACGACCTCAGCGACAACATCGTCCACCTCGTGCTGGCCCGGCCCGAGGGCGCGGGGCCGGGCACCAAGGGGCTGTCGCTGTTCGTCGTCCCCAAGGTCCACGTCGACCTCGCCACCGGTGCGCTCGGCGAGCGCAACGGCGTGTACGTGACCAACGTCGAGAAGAAGATGGGCCTCAAGGTCTCCACGACCTGCGAGCTGACCTTCGGCGACGGGCCCGTGCCGGCGAAGGGCTGGCTGGTCGGCGACGTGCACGACGGCATCGCGCAGATGTTCAAGGTCATCGAGCACGCCCGGATGTTCGTGGGCACCAAGGCGATCGCCACGCTGTCGGCCGGCTACCAGGTGGCCCTCGACTACGCCCGGAGCCGCGTGCAGGGCGCCGACCTCACCGCGACGAGCAAGGACGCCCCGCGGGTGACCATCACCCACCACCCCGACGTGCGCCGCTCGCTCATGCGGCAGAAGGCCTACGCCGAGGGCATGCGGGCGCTCTACCTCTACACCGCCACCTTCCGCGACCAGGTCACCGAGGCCGAGGCCGCCGGCACCGCCGACGGCGAGGCGGCCCGGCTCGCCGCCCGCGTCAACGACCTGCTGCTGCCGGTGGTCAAGGGCTTCGGCTCCGAGCGGGCCACCGAGCTGCTGACCAGCGAGTCGCTGCAGTGCCTGGGCGGCTCGGGGTACCTGCAGGACTACCCGGTCGAGCAGTACATCCGCGACTCCAAGATCGACACCCTCTACGAGGGCACGACGGCGATCCAGGGGCAGGACTTCTTCTTCCGCAAGATCGTCAAGGACGGCGGGGTCGCGCTGACCTGGCTGGCCGGCCAGATTCAGGCCACGATCGACGCGGAGGCCGGCAACGGCCGGCTCAAGGAGGAGCGGGCGCACCTGGCCACCGCCCTCGGCGAGGTCCAGGCGATGCTGACGGCCATGTTCGGGCAGCTCAGCGGCGCCCAGGAGGACATGACCAGCCTGTACCGGGTCGGCCAGAACACCACCCGGCTGCTGCTCGCCGTCGGCGACCTGGTCACCGCCTGGCTGCTGGTGCGCCAGTCCGAGGTCGCGCTGGCCGCACTGGCCGGCGAGGTCGGCGAGAAGGACCGGCTGTTCTACGAGGGCAAGCTCGCCGCCACCCGCTTCTTCGCCACCCAGGTGCTGCCGCGCCTGGCCGGCGAGCGGGCCATCGTCGAGGCCACCGACAACGCGCTGATGGAGGTCCCCGAGGCCGCCTTCTGAGCCGGGCACTTCCGCGGAAGTGCCCGCAGAGGTCCGGGCACGTCCGCGGAAGTGCCCGGCACCGGCACCCCGTCGTCCCCAGGACGGCGGGGTGCCGGCCGTTTCGGGGCGACGACGGGGGGCATGGCCTCCGGGACGGCATCGTCCGACCGGAGGCACCATGACCGACCCGCAGGGCAGCGACCGCATCCAGCAGGGCGTCCCGACCGCCTCGGGCACCGGCGACAACAGCAGCACCGGCACCGGCTTCGACGACGTCCCGCTCACCGCCGACGAGGCGATCGAGCGCGACGCGGCCTCCGGTGACGACCTGCCCGCCCGCGCCGACGGCGACGTCGCCCGCGCCAAGGGGGCCGGTGCGTCCGGCGAGGTCGCGGGGCCCACGCCCCGATCCGGAGGAGGCAACGACTGATGAGCGAGACCGACCACAGCGGCTACGGGGAGTCCCCCGACACCACCGACGGCCCGACCGAGGCGAACATGGTCGACGGCGTCCCCGGCCAGGACCGGTCCGACGGCGGCGAGCGCGACGTCACCCTCACCACCGACGAGGACGCCCAGCGCGACGACTCGGTCGTCCGCGGCGGCAACCAGGCCGGCTGAGCGCCCGGGCTCAGATCCAGCCGTGGCGGCGGGCGACCTCCACGGCCGCGTGCCGGTTGGCCGCGCCGAGCTTGCCCGCCGCCGAGGACAGGTGGTTGCGCACGGTCCCCGGTGACAGGTGCGCCCGGGCGGCGATCTCCTCGACCGGCGCGCCGCCGGCGGCCAGTTCCAGGACGTCGGCCTCGCGGGGCGTGAGCGGGCTGTCCCCGGCGCTGATCGCCTCGGCGGCCAGCTCCGGGTCCACGTAGCGGCCGCCGCGGGCGACGGTCCGGACGACGTCGGTGAGCACCGGCGCGCTGACCGTCTTCGGCAGGAACCCGCGCACCCCCGCCGCGAGCGCGCGCTTGAGGTGCCCGGCGCGGCCGTGCCCGGTGACGATGACGACCGCGCAGTCGGGCGCGAGCGACCCCAGCTGCGCGGCCACCGTGATGCCGTCGAGGTCGGGCATCTGCAGGTCCAGCACGGCGACGTCGGGGGCGTGCCGGCGGGCCATCGCCAGCGCCTCGTCGCCGGAGGCGGCCTGGGCGACCACCTCGAGGTCGTCCTCGAGCGCCAGCAGCGCGGCCAGCGCCGAGCGGATGAGGTTCTCGTCGTCGGCGAGCAGCACCCGGATCACACGCGCACCCCGACCGGGACGGTGGCGGTGAGCACGAACCGGTCGCCGTCCCGGCCCGCGGCCAGCCGGCCGCCGGTGGCCGCCAGCCGCTCGGCCAGGCCGGCCAGCCCGCTGCCCCCGCCGCCGGCCGTCGCGGTCACGCCGTCGTTGACCACCCGCAGCGCCGCGGTGCCGCCGTCGGTGGACAGCTCCACCGTGCACCGGGTCGCCCGGCTGTGCCGCAGCACGTTGGTCACCGCCTCCCGCACCACCCAGCCCAGCGCCGTCTGCACCGGCCCGGGCAGGGCCACGGCGTCGTCGTCCCCGGTCACCGTGACGTCCACCCCGGCGGCGCGCAGCACCGACCGGGCACCGGCCAGCTCGCCGGGCAGGTCGCTGCCGCGGTACCCGCGGACGACGTCGCGCACCTCCCGCAGCGACTCCTCGGCGACCCGGCTGATGTCGGCGAGCTCCTCGGCCGCGCCGTCGCGCCCGCGGCGCACCAGCTCGGCGGCCAGCTGGCTCTTCACCGCGATCACCGAGAGGTTGCGGCCCATGACGTCGTGCAGGTCGCGGGCGAAGCGCAGCCGCTCCTCGGCGACGGCGAGCTGCGCCTGCACCGCGCGGCTGCGCTCCATCTCGACGACGACGTCGAGCACCCACACCGTGAACCGGAAGGCGAGGGCCAGCCCGGTCACCGCGGACCCCAGGACGACGGCGAGGACGGCGGCCGTCGCGAACGGGGTCCCCGCGGCGAGGACGACGGCCGCCGTGGCCCCGCCGATCCCGAAGCCCCATCGCGCGAGCGCGCGGGTCGGCCACACCGGCGTCACCGCGGTGAGCACCATCGCCAGCGGCATCGCCACCCCCCAGGACAGGGCCGGCGTGCGGTCCTCCTGTCCGGCGAACGCCAGCACCCCCAGCGCCGCGGTCACCAGGCCGGCGAACGCGGCGGCGACCAGCGGCCCGCGCGCCGGAGGGCGGTCCTCCCGGCGCGCGTCCAGCCAGGCCCGGGCCAGCACGACCGTGGTGACCGCGACGGCGGCCGACCCGCCGACGAACGCGGCGACCCCGGCACCGGAGGCGGGGCCCTCGGCGGACCCCGAGACGAGGAGCGCGAGCAGCGGCGTCATCGCCAGCCAGCCGTAGAACGACCAGCGCGTGTACAGGTCGAGGCGCTGGGGGTCGGAGCGGTCCCGCCACCAGCGCGCGACGGTCGGCACGGCGCCCATGCTGCCGTACCGGCCGTCGGGTCCCCCACCGCTCACCGGCGGGGTGCCCACCGGAAGACCCGCGGGGCGACCAGCGTCGCCAGGGCGATCCAGCCGGCCAGCACCAGCAGCGGCTGCGGTGCGGCGGCCCAGGCGCCGGCCCAGTCGACGGTCCGGCCGTCCCAGGTCTGCCCGGCCAGGCCCAGCCGGGCCAGCTCCACGACGGGCTCGACCGGGGTCAGCCGGAGGACCTGGGCCACCTGCTCCGGGAAGGCCGTCAGCGGCACGAGGACGCCGGAGGTGACCGAGGCGAGGGTCACCAGCGGCAGGGTCGTGATCTGCGCGCTCTCGGCCGTGCGGGTGAACGAGGTGCTGGCCGCGGCCAGCAGCGTCATCAGCGCCGCCCCGCCCAGCAGCGCGAGCACCGGCAGGACGACGTCGGTCGGCGTCGACCACTCGCCGATGACGGCGGTGCCGGCGAGCACCAGCGCCACCTGCACGAGCGTGACCAGAAGTGTCGGGGCGGCGGTGCCGAGCAGCACCTCGGCAGGGGTGAGCTCGCCGCTGCGCATCCGCTGCAGCACCAGCTCCTCGCGGCGGGCGACGTAGGTGGTGACCAGGTTGTAGTAGGTGAGGAAGACCAGCGTCACGGCGACGGCGGTGACGGCGAGGCGCGGGCCCAGCGGGCCGTCCCCGCCGAGCCCGGCGGCCGGGACGACGGCGACGAGGAACAGCGGCAGCAGCACCGAGTTGACGACGGCGGTGCGGTTGCGCAGCAGCAGCCGGGTCTCGGCGGCGGCGAGCGCGCGGACCCGTCGCAGGCCGGACGGGGCGGGAGCCGGTGCGGTCAGGGCGGTCATGGGGACCTCCAGGGGTGGGGCTGCGGTCAGGACGGGTCGGCGCCGTCGGCGACGGCGAGGAAGGCCTGCTCGAGGGACGCGGCACGGGCCTGCAGCCCGCCCAGGACGAGGTCGTGCGCGTCGGCCCAGGCCAGCAGGGCCGTGAGCACCGGCTGCAGTGCCCGGGTGTGCAGCTCGACCCGCGGGACCGCGGAGACGACCTGCGCGCCGGGGACGGCCGGCAGGGCGGGGGCGCCGGCGGGGAGGGTGAAACGGACGGTGGCCGGCTGGGTGGCGGCGATCTCGGCCGCGGTGCCGGACAGCACGATCCGGCCGGCCCGCATGACCGCGATCCGGTCGGCGAGCTCCTCGGCCTCCTCGAGGTGGTGGGTGGTGAGCACCACCGCGGCGCCCTCGGCCACCCGCTGCCGGACCAGTGCCCAGACGGTGCGGCGGCTCTCGGGGTCCAGGCCGGTGGTGGGCTCGTCGAGGACGACGACCCGCGGGGAGCCCAGCAGCGCGAGCGTGAGGTCGAGCCGGCGCCGCTCGCCGCCGGAGAGGCTGCGCACCCGCAGGCCGGCCCGGTCGGTCAGGCCCACCTGGGCGAGCCCCTCGTCGACCGGGCGGGGGGCGGTGAGGGTCGCCGCCCACAGGGCGACGGTCTCGCGCACGGTGAGGTCGGCGGGCAGGCCGCTGGACTGCAGCAGCACGCCCAGGTGCGGGCGGACGGCGGCGCGCTCGGTGACCGGGTCGGCGCCGAGCACGCGGACGGTGCCGCCGGACGCGGGGGCGAGGCCCTCCACCACCTCCAGCGCGGAGGTCTTGCCCGCGCCGTTGACGCCGAGCAGCGCGAACACCTCACCGGGGCGGACCTCGAAGCTGATGCCGCGCACGGCCTCGACCTCGCCGTGGCGGCGGCGCAGGTCGGTGACCTCGACGACGGGCGCCGCGGCGCCGGCGGGGAGCGGTCCGGCGGCGGGAGCCGGGCGGGTGAGCTGCACGGGGCCTCCTCTCGGTGCCCCGCCGGCCGCGGGTCGGCCGGTCCTCCGGGGCACGTCCCCACGCTCCCGCCGGACCGGGTCCGGGACAGGTGCCGTCCCTCACGACCTGGCGCGCCCGGTGCACGGGCCGGCCATGACGCGTGTCACGGGTGTCCCGTGCCGGCGCCGCGGGGACCGCTAGCGTCGCGGCCATGAGCGCAGACGACCTCGCAGGACGGCGGGCGATGGTGACCGGCGGCGGCTCGGGCATCGGCCGGGCGGTCGCGGCGCGGCTGGCGCGGGCCGGCGCCGCCGTGGTCGTCGTCGACCGGGACGCCGCGGCCGCCGAGGAGGTGGCCCGCGCGGTGGGCGGCACCGCCGTCGCCGCCGACCTGTCCGACCTCGACGCCCTCGGCGGGCTGGACCTCGACGTCGACGTGCTGGTCAACAACGCCGGCTTCCAGCACGTGGCCCCGCTGCACGAGTTCCCGCCGGAGGTCTTCTCCATGATCCTGCGGCTGATGGTCGAGACGCCGTTCCGGCTGGTCCGCGCCGCGCTGCCGCACATGTACGGCCGCGGCTGGGGACGGGTGGTGCACACCAGCTCGGTGCACGGCCACATCGCCTCGCCGTACAAGTCCGCCTACGTCACCGCCAAGCACGCGCTGGAGGGGCTGTCGAAGGTGATCGCGCTCGAGGGCGCGGCGCACGGCGTCACCTCCAACTGCGTGGCGCCGGCCTACGTGCGCACGCCGCTGGTGGAGGGACAGATCGCCGACCAGGCCCGCACCCACGGCATCTCCGAGGACGAGGTGGTCGAACGGGTGATGCTCGCGCCCGCGGCGATCCGGCGGCTGATCGAGCCGGCCGAGGTGGCCGACGCCGTCGCCTGGCTGTGCTCGCCGTCGGCGGCGTCGGTCACCGGCACGTCCCTGCGGATGGACGGCGGCTGGACCGCCCACTGACCTCCGGAGGGGCGCCGACCGGTCAGCCGACGACCCCGGGCGGGATGATCGTGGTGTCGATGTCCTGGTGCCTGCCGCAGCGCCGGCAGATCTTGTGGTCGGGGCCGCGGAGCCGCTCGTCCTCGGGACGGCGCTGCACGTAGGCGTGGAACCCCAACCGGCACGACAGGGGCTTGCGGACGGTGCTCGCGTCGCCGGCCATGGCGATCGCCTCCTCGTCGGGACACCCAGGGTGGCACCGGCGGCCTCCCCGTGGGAGCCCCGGACGCGCGCCGGCGGCACCTACCCTGGTCCGGTGCCCGCCGTCGCCGTCGTGCTGCCCGCCGAGGAGTGGACGGCGCGGGCCGCCGCCCACGAGGCGCGGGTGCAGCGGTGGACCGCACCGCACCGGGAGCGCCGGCAGCGGGGCGAGAGCCACCCGGTGCTGGACTTCCTGTTCACCTACTACTCCGAGACGCCCGGTCGGCTGCGCCGCTGGCACCCCGGGCCGGCAGCCGCGCTGGCGCCGTCCCCCGACGGGCCGGCACCGCACGCCGCCTGGCGGTCCTACGCCACCGCTGACGACGGCACGGTGGGCCTCGACGTCGCCGGCTACCTCGCCGAGCGCGGGAGCACCGTGCGCTTCGTACGCGACCTGCTGGCGGCCACCGCCTCGCGGCCGCCGCAGACCGGCTGCCTCGGCCTGCACGAGTGGGCGATGGTCTACCGCGCCGACGAGCGCCGGCACGCCGTGCCGCTGCGGCTGGGCCGGGCGGGCACCGACGCCGTCGTGGAGTCGCACCCCGTCCGCTGCAGCCACGTCGACGCCTACCGGTTCTTCACCCCCGACGCCGTCGGCCTCAACCGGCTGCGGCCGACGCGGCAGACGCAGGTGGCGATGGAGCAGCCCGGCTGCCTGCACGCGACGATGGACCTCTACAAGTGGGCCTACAAGCTCTCCCCCGCCGTCCCCGGGGAGCTGGTGGCCGACTGCTTCGAGCTCGCCGTCGAGGTGCGCGAGCTGGACATGCGGGCCTCGCCCTACGACCTCGCCGACCGCGGGTACCCGCCGGTGCGGATCGAGACGCCGGAGGGCAAGGCGGAGTACGTGGCCGCGCAGCGGGGGTTCGCCCGCCGCGCCGCCCCGCTGCGGCAGCGGCTGGTCGACCTCTGCGACACCCTGCTCACGTCCCAGCTCACCGCCGCGTGGCCTGGATCGCCTCCCACGGTCACCCGTGCGCCGGCCGCACCGTCCGCCGGCGCACCGTACGGTCGGGGCGTGACCCCACCGCGCCCGGACCGCTGGCTGAGACTCGACGGGACGACGAACACGCGCGACCTCGGCGGCCTGCCCACCACCGACGGCGGCACCACCGCCTTCGGCCGGGTGCTGCGCAGCGACAACCTGCAGACCCTCAGCGACGACGACCTGCGCCGGCTGGCCGAGCTGCCGCTGCGCGACGTCATCGACCTGCGCACCACCGCGGAGGTGCTGCTGGAGGGCCGCGGTCCGCTGCGCGCGGTGGAGGGCGTCACCCACCGGCACCTGAGCCTGCTGCCGGAGAAGGGCCACCACACCGACGTCTTCGCCGTGGAGGAGGACGACGTCCCCGACCTGCCCGCGGACTGGGCGGAGACCGTGCTGCCGCGGCAGACCACCGAGGCCGACGAGGTCGAGCCGCCGGCGGTGCGCTCCTACCTGGGCTACCTGCACCACCGGCCGGAGAACGTCCTCGCGGCGCTGCGGGTGATCGCCGGTGGCGAGGGCGCGGCGGTGGTGCACTGCGCCGCGGGCAAGGACCGCACCGGCGTGGTGGTGGTGTTCGCGCTGGCCGCGGCTGGGGTGCCGCACGAGGAGATCGTCGCCGACTACGCGATGACCGCCGACGTCATCGACGCGCTGGTGGCCAAGCTGCGGACCTCGCCCACCTACGCCGAGGACATGACCAACCGCGACGTCGCCAGCCACACCCCGCGCGCGGGGACGATGCGGCGGCTGCTGCAGATCCTCGACGAGCGGCACGGCGGCCCGCTGGGGTGGCTCACCGAGCACGGCTTCGGCCCCGACGAGCAGGCCGCCCTCCGGTCGCGCCTGCGCGGTTAGTCCGCCGGGCGGGGAGCGGGGGCCGTCGGCCGCTCGCGGTGCTTGTGCCGGTACATGGCGGCGTCGGCGTCGCGCAGCAGCCGCTCGGCGACCGCCGACGGGTCGTCCGCCACGCCGGAGTGCACGGCCACCCCGGTGCTGGTGCCGACGTCGACCGGGGTGCCCTCCAGCCGAAACGGCTCGGCGAACGCCCCGGCCACCCGCGCGACCACCGCGTCCGCGGCGCGGGCTCCCGACAGGCGCGGCACCAGGACGGCGAACTCGTCGCCGCTGAGCCGCCCGATGGTGTCCCCGGGCCGGACGGCGGCGCGCAGCCGCGCCGACACCTGCCGCAGCAGCTCGTCGCCGGCCGCGTGGCCGAGGGTGTCGTTGACCGCCTTGAACCGGTCGAGGTCGCAGAACAGCACCCCGACGTGCCCGGACCCCGGTGAGGCGGCCAGCGCGGAGACCAGCCGCTCGCGGAACAGGACCCGGTTGGGCAGGCCGGTGAGGGCGTCGTGGGTGGCCTGGTGGCGGACGGTCTCCAGCAGCCGGGCCTTCTGCAGCGCCGTCGACGCCTGGTCGCCGGCACCGCGCAGGCGGGTGAGCACGTCGGCGTCCAGGGCGCCGCTGACCTCCCCGGTCGTCCAGCTGGCGGTGACGACGCCGAGGAAGGTGCTGCCGGCCAGCAGCGGGACGGCGACGACGTCGGTGAGGGTGAGCGCGGTGAGCAGGTCGCGCAGCGGGGCGCTGGCGCCGGCGGTGCTGACGACCTGCGGGGTGCGGTCGGTGAGCATGCCGAACAGCTCGGGCACGTCCTCGGCCCGCAGCGACGTGGCGCGCATGATCGCGTCCTGCTGCGGGGGCAGCCCGACCGTGGCAGCCGTGGCGAGCGTCCCGGTGGCGGGGTCCCAGAGCATGACGGCGGCGTTGCCGCAGCCCACGATGCCGGGCAGCGCGCCGGCGACGACCTGGCAGATCCCCGTGGCGTCGGCGGCCTGCGCGAGGCCGTGGGCCAGCTCGAGCAGCGCACCGGCGCGGCGCGCCTCCGCCCGGCTGGCCTCCACCGCCATCACCAGGTCCAGCGCCGCCGCGGCGTGGCCGGCGTACGCGGCCAGCATCTGGCGTTCGTCCCCGAGCCCTCCCTCGGCGGAGCGGCCGAGCGCGGCCAGCCGGCCGTGGGTCCGCCGCGCGGAGGCGACGTCGACCACGACCGAGCCGGGACCGAGGTCCTCACCGGCCAGGAGCCGGGCGGCCAGCGCGGGGACGTCGGCGGCGGGCAGGCCGGAGCTGTGCACCAGCGGCGGGCCGCCGCGGGGGGATGAGACGGCGAGCAGGTAGGCGGGTGCGAGCACCGCGGCGGCGGCGCGCTCGACGATGCGCGGCAGGACGCTGTCGAGGTCCTCGCCGTCGACGAGGTCGGTCGCCGCGGACTGCAGGGCGCGGACCTGGCTGCGCAGGGCGACGAGCTCGGCGTCGGCCGCCACCTCGCTGCGGCGCCGCCACGGCAGGCGCGACCGGCGGTCCCAGGAGAGCCGGTACACGCAGGCGTCGGCGCCGGAGGACTCGCACTCGTCGTGGACCACCTGCGCCGGCGCCAGGCCGAAGACGGTGGGGACCATGCTGATCAGGCCCCGCGCGTAGTCGCAGTCCAGCCGCGAGTGCACGTAGCCCTCGTGCAGCCGGTACCGGATGGTCGCCGACGTCGCGTCGGAGTGCAGGACCTCCATCGTGGAGGTGGTGGAGAAGTTGGCGACGGCGCGCGGCAGCCGGGCGTAGACCTGGCGCGGTGAGCCCATCGCGCGCACCAGCACGACCACGCTGGGGTTCATGCCGGTGCGCAGCGACTCGGCGCCCACCCGGAACATGGCGCCCGGGTCCCCGAGGACGTCGGTCGCGGCGGTGAACAGCCGGATGCGGGTGTCGTAGCTGGTCCAGGTCGAGGGCTCGGCGAGCTCCTCGGCCGTGAACGGCACGCCCGCCCGGCGCAGCAGCTCCTGCACCGCGGCCTCACCGCTCTGCTCGCGCACGAAGGCGAGCAGCAGCCCGGTCGTCGCTCCGGAGGTCTCGTGGGCCTCGACCGGCGCGTCGTCGTCCCCCGGCCGGCTGGGGGACGGGCCGCCCCGGCGTCGTGCAGTCACACGAGGGGGATCGGCACCGCCCGGTCCGGGGTTGAGCCGCCGACCCGAAGGGGGGAGGTGGCCCCGGACAGCGGACGGCCCCGGGCTGCGGAGCAGACCGGGGCCAGGTGACGCGCTGGAGGAGCCTCCGTGGGGAGGTCCTTCGTCAGAAGCCGCTGTTGTTGGCCATCGTCAGCAGCTCGTCGCGCATCGCGGGGCTGCTGGAACGGGCGAGCGCGCGCTCGAGGGCGCGCCGCGTGCGGGTGGCCTGCCGGCGCTTGCGCCAGGTGGTGGTGATCGTCATGTCCGTCTCCTCTTCGGTGCCGTCGCGGGGTGCACCAGTAGTAAAGCAGGCGCGGCACTGATTGTTCCGTCGATCCGTAGGGAGCGTCATCACATTTCCGACGATCGTTCACCCGAGGGAGGGAGTTCGGGCGACCGGGGCTGCACCGACAGGCGGCGTTCGCGCCGGGCGCGGGCGCGGGCGTGGGCCGCCCGCAGCAGGTCGCCGACCGCCCCGGCGGTCCGCGGTCCCGGGTCCACGACGGCGACCCAGCCGAGGTGCCCGTAGACGGGGTGGGCGAGGACGGTGTCGGGCACCGCGGGGCCGGCGTCGCCCGGCACCGGCTCCCCTGGCGCCCGTCCGGTCCACCGGGAGTGGTCGGCAGCGCTCGCGGCGATGTTGAGCCGGAACGCCCCGGGACGGTCCAGCCCCGCCGCCGGCTCCCCGGGGAGGTCCTTGGTGACCACGGTGGCGAAGGGCTGCGTGCGCGGCACGACCCCGTCGGGCGCGTAGTGGAAGAACAGGTCACCCCACGCGGCCTCGGGCGAGCCGTCACCGGGACCGGGGCGCAGCGTCAGCACCCCGCCCAGCGACTCGACCAGGCCGACGACGTCGTCGATGCTCATGCGTCCGGCGCTCACGGGTTCGAGCGTGACACTCAGGTCCCTGTGGAGGGTCCGGCGCGGTCGACCAGGGAGGACGCGGTGCGGAGTCGCAGATCGGGTCTGCGCACGGTCGACGTCGCGCGGCAGGCCGGGTGCTCGGTGCAGCAGGTCCGCGACCTCGAGCGCGAGGGCGTCCTGCCCCCGGTGGCGCGGACCGCGGCGGGCCACCGCGTCCTCACCGCGACCCACGTGCAGGCCGCCCTGGCCCACCGGGCGTTCGCCGCGGCGGTCGGCCCCGGCGAGGCCGTCCGCATCGTGCGGACGGCGAACCGGGGGCCGCTCGGGGAGCTCCTCGCCCTCCTCGACGGCGCCCACGCGCGGCTGCACACCGAGCGCCGGGACCTGCGGCTGGCACAGGAGGCGGCGCGGGCGATCGCCGCCGAGCCGATCGACGAGCCCCGCCCCGCGGACGCGATGGGCATCGGCGAGCTCGCTGACGCGCTCGGGGTGCGGCCCTCGACGCTGCGCCACTGGGACGCCGAGGGCCTGGTGGTCCCCCGCCGCGTGCTGCCCGGCCGAGCGCGGACGTACGCGCCCGACGACGTCCGCGACGCCCGCCTCGTGCACCAGCTGCGCCTGGCCGGCTACGGGATCGGCGCGCTGCGCGAGCTGCTGCCCGCCCTGCGGCGGGCGACCCGCCGGGAGGAGGCCACGGCCGCGCTGGCCGCCCGCTCCCGGGAGGTCGACCGCCGGTCGCGGGCACTGCTGACCGGCACCGCCCGGCTGGAGGCCCTGCTCGAGCGGTAGCGCCGTGCGGGCGGGTCTCAGCCGCGGGTGAGCACGGCCCGGGCCGCCGCACGCGCGGCGCGCGGGTCGTCGGCGGCCAGCGCCGCCTCCCCCGCCTCCCGGCAGGCGCCGGAGTCCACCCCGGCCAGCCGGGCGCCGACGCCGGCGACCGCCGGGGCCGCACAGGACAGCGAGGTCACCCCCAGACCGACGAGCACGCACGCCAGCAGCGGGTCGGCGGCGGCCTCCCCGCAGACCCCGACCGGCTTGCCGGCCCGCCGGCCCGCTGCCGCGGTGGCGGCCACCAGCGCGAGCAGCGCCGGCTGCCACGGGTCGGTGAGGTCGGCCAGGTCGGCGGAGAGCCGGTCGGCGGCCAGCGCGTACTGCGACAGGTCGTTGGTGCCGATCGACAGGAAGTCGACGTGCCGGAGGAACCGGTCGGCCAGCAGCGCCACCGACGGCACCTCGACCATCACCCCGGGCACCAGCCCGCGCTCGCGCACCCGGCCGGCGAAGTCGGCGGCCTCGGCGACGGTGGCCACCATCGGCGCCATCACCCACGGCGCGGCGCCGGTGCGGCGGGCGGCCTCGGCGACGGCGTCGAGCTGGCGGTCGAGCAGCCCGGGGTCGCGGCGGGCCACCCGCAGGCCGCGCACGCCGAGCGCCGGGTTGGCCTCCTCCGGCGGGGTCGCGAACTCCAGCGGCTTGTCCGACCCGGCGTCGAGGGTCCGGAGCACGACGCGGCGGCCGGCCGCGGCCTCGAACACCTCCGCGTAGCCCCGCGCCTGCTCCTCGACGGTGGGCTCGGCGGCCCGCCCGAGGAAGGCCAGCTCGGTGCGGAACAGCCCGACCCCCTCGGCGTGGGCGGCCACGGCGGCGCGGGTCCCCGCGCCGTCCTGGACGTTGGCCAGCACCGGCACGGCCACGCCGTCGCGGGTCGCGGCCGGTCCGCGGTAGCCGGCCAGTGCCTCGGCCTGGCGCCGGGCGGCGGCGACCTGGGCAGCGGCCGACCGCGGCTCCGGGTCGACGGTGACGGTGCCCTCCTCGGCGTCGAGCAGCACGGTCACGCCCGCGGGGACGGCGTCGAGCCCCTCGACGGCGACCACGAGGGGCAGGTTCAGCTGCCGGGCGATGATCGCGGTGTGGCTGGTCGTGCCGCCCAGCCGGGTGGCCAGCCCGACGATGCGGGCGGGGTCGAGCCCGGCGGTGTCGGCCGGCGCCAGGTCGTCGGCCAGCAGCACCGACGGCGTCTCCGGGGCGGGCACGCCCGGCTCCCCCTGGCCGGTGAGCTCGGCGACGACGCGGTCGCGGACGTCGCGGACGTCGGTGACGCGCTCGGCCATCACCCCGCCCAGCGCGGTGAAGACGTCGACGAACTGCTGCGCGGCCTGCACGACGGCGACCGCGGCCGGGGTGCCCGCGTCGATGCGCTGCTCGGCGGCGGAGAGCAGGCCACGGTCGCGGGCGAGGCCCGCGGTGGCCGACAGGACCTCGGCGGTCATCCCGGTGGCCGCCGCGGCGCGCGCGGCCAGCCGGCCGGCCACGGCCTCGGCGGCCGCGGTGAAGCGCGCCCGCTCCTCCGCCCGCGCGGACTCCGGGAGCGTCTCCGCGGACTCGGCGTCGGGCAGCCGGACCGCACCGGCCGGGCGGACCACCGGCCCGAGGACGACCCCCGGGACGACGGGCGTGCCGGTGAGCACGGGAGCGGTCGCGGACGCGCCGGGGGCGGGAGCAGCGGTGGTGGACATGCGGACCTCCACGTCGGTGGGAACAGGGGGACGCCGTCGTCCGTCGGTGACCAGCCTCACGGATGCGTGTTGACTTGTCAATGAATCCCACGTAGAACAACACAGACACAAGTGGCGCCCCACACGATCGGGCAGCCATGCACCGGATGGAGCGAGGTGGACGTGTACGCCGAGGAGCGACAGCAGGCGATCGCCACGCTGGTCGTCGAGCAGGGCCGCATCGCGGTCACCGCCGTCGCCGAGCACTTCGGCGTCACCACCGAGACCGTCCGCCGCGACCTCGCCGTCCTGGAGCGGGCCGGCGTGCTGCGCCGCGTGCACGGTGGTGCGGTGCCGGCCGCGGCACTGAGCCTGGTGGAGACGGCGCTGGCCGAGCGCCACGGCACCCGGGCGGAGGCCAAGCGGAAGATCGCCGCGGCCGCGCTGGACCTGCTGCCCGGCCCGGGTGGCAGCATCCTGCTCGACGGCGGCAGCTCCACAGCGGCGCTGGCCGAGGTCCTGCCGACCGACCGCAACCTCTTCGTCGCCACCAACTCGGTGCCGATCGCCGCCCGGCTGGCCACCGTCGCCGGCCTCACGCTGCACGTGCTCGGCGGGCGGGTCCGCGGGCTCACCCAGTGCGCGGTGGGTGAGACGCCCGTGCGCGCCCTGGCCGACCTGCGCGCCGACGTCGCCTTCCTCGGAACCAACGGCATCGCCCCCGGCCACGGCCTGACCACTCCTGACGAGGCCGAGGCCTCGGTGAAGCGGGCGATGGTCCGGGCCGGCCAGCGGGTGGTCGTGCTCGCCGACAGCAGCAAGCTGGGACGCGAGCAGCTCGTGCGCTTCGCCGCGCTCGACGACGTCGACGTGGTGGTCACCGACGGCGAGGCCGACCCCGCCGTCGTCGGGCGCATCGAGGACGCCGGCGTCGAGGTCGTGATCGCGTGAGCGGCGGCCGCGTCGTCACGCTGACGGCCAACCCCAGCCTCGACCGCACCCTCGCCCTGCCCGGCCCCCTGCTGCGCGGCGAGGTGGCCCGCCTCGGCGTCAGCTCCACCGAGCCCGGGGGCAAGGGGGTCAACGTCGCCCGCGCGCTGGCCGCGGCCGGCGCCGAGGCCCTGGCCGTGGTGCCCGCCGACCCCACCGACCCGCTGGTCACCGCGCTGCACGCGCTGCGGCTCCCGCTGGTCACCGTCCCCACCGGCGCCCCGGTGCGCACCAACTACTCCCTCACCGAGCCCGACGGCACCACCACCAAGCTCAACGAGCCCGGCACTCCGCTCGACGCCGGCCTGCGCGCCGCGCTCGCCGCCGCCGTGGCCGCCGCCGCCGCGGGCGCCCGCTGGGTCGTGCTGTCCGGCTCGCTGCCGCCGGACACGCCCGAGGACTGGTACGCCGAGCTGGTCCGCGCCGTCCGCGGCACCGGCGCGCGGGTCGCCGTCGACACCTCCGAGGCGCCGCTGCGGGCACTGCTGGCCGCCGGCCCCGACGCCGCGCCCGACCTGCTCAAGCCCAACGCCGAGGAGCTGGCCCAGGTGACCGGCACCCCCGAGGCCGCACTGCTGGCCGACCCCGCGGCGCTGTCGGCCGCGGTCGCGCGGCTGCACGACGGCGGCGTCGGCGAGGTGCTGCTCACCCTCGGCGGCGACGGCGCGGTCCTCTCCACCGCCGCGGGCGAGGTGTGGTCGGCGCGCGCCCCGCGGATCGCCGTCCGCAGCACCGTCGGCGCCGGCGACTCCAGCCTGGCCGGGCACCTGCTGGCCGACCTGGCCGGCGCGCCCGCCGCCGAGCGGCTGCGGCGCGCCGTCGCCACCGGCTCGGCCGCCGCGGCGCTGCCCGGCTCGGCCGTGCCGACACCGGAGCTGGTCGACCCGGCCGCCGTCCCCGTCACCCCCGGCCTGCCCGTCCCCTCCCCCGAACCCGTCCCGGCCGCCGGCCGGGACGTCCCCTGACGCCCCGGAAGGTCCGTCATGTCAGCACTGATCACCCCAGAGCTGGTCGTCCTCGACGCCGATCTCGGCTCCGACAAGGACGCCGTCGTCCGCCGGCTGGCCGGTCTCGTGGCCGACGCCGGCCGGGCCACCGGCGCCGAGGCGCTCGCCGGTGACGCCCTGGCCCGCGAGGCGCAGGCCGCGACCGGGCTGCCCGGCGGCATCGCCATCCCGCACTGCCGCTCGGCCGCGGTCACCCAGGCGTCGCTGGCGTTCGCCCGGCTGGCGCCCGGCGTCGACTTCGGTGCCGCCGACGGCCCGGCCGACCTGGTGTTCCTCATCGCCGCGCCCGCGGAGGGCGACGCCGACCACCTGACGCTGCTGTCGGCGCTGGCCCGGGCCCTGGTGCGGCCGGACTTCGTCGCCTCGCTGCGCGCCGCCGCCACACCCGCCGACGTCGTCGCGCTGGTCGAGGAGGTCGTCTCTCCCACGCCGGCCACCGGCGCCACCGCGGCGACCAGCACCCCCGTCCCCGCCACCGCCCCGGCGCCGGAGTCCGCCCCGGCCCGCCGCCGGCTGGTCGCGGTCAGCGCCTGCCCCACCGGCATCGCGCACACCTACATGGCCGCCGACAAGCTCACCGCGGCCGCGCAGGCCGAGGGCGTCGACCTCGCCGTCGAGACGCAGGGCTCCTCGGGGTCCACCCCGCTGGACCCGGCGGTCATCCGTGACGCCGACGCGGTGATCTTCGCCGTCGACGTCGGGGTCCGGGACCGCGACCGGTTCGCCGGCAAGCCGGTCGTCCAGTCGGGCACCAAGCGGGCGATCAACGAGCCCGAGGTCATGATCCGCGAGGCGCTGGCCGCCGCCGACGACCCGAACGCCCGCCGCGTGCCGGGCGGCGGAGCGGCCGGCGCCGCCGCGGCCGCCCCCGCGGGCCGGCCGAGCACCGCCACCGAGATCCGCCGCTGGCTGCTCACCGGCGTCAGCTACATGATCCCGTTCGTCGCGGCCGGCGGGCTGCTCATCGCGCTGGGCTTCCTGTTCGGCGGGTACCAGATCGTCAACCCGAACCCCGACGTCGAGGGCCAGAGCTTCGCGCTGAGCTGGGTGCTCAACAACTCCTTCCTCGACCTGCCCTCCGCGGCACCCCTCGAGGGCCTCAACGACGGCTTCCTGGGCTACCTCGGGGCCCTGTGCACCGTGCTGGGCCAGGCCGCGTTCGGGTTCCTCGTCCCGGCGCTGGCCGGCTACATCGCCTACGCGATCGCCGACCGCCCGGGCATCGCGCCCGGCTTCGTCGTCGGCGCCGTGTCGGTGACCATGAGCGCCGGCTTCATCGGCGGCCTGGTGGGCGGCATCCTCGCCGGCCTGGTGGCCCGCTGGATCGCCTCGTGGCGGCTGCCCACCGGCGTCCGGGGGCTGCAGCCGGTCGTGATCATCCCGCTGCTGGCCACGCTGATCTCCAGCGGGCTGATGGTGGCGGTGCTCGGCCGCCCGCTGGCCGCCGCCGTCGAGGGCCTGGGCAACTGGCTCAACGGGCTCAGCGGCACCTCCGCGGTGCTGCTGGGGATCATCCTCGGCCTGATGATGTGCTTCGACCTCGGCGGCCCGGTGAACAAGGCGGCCTACCTGTTCGCCACCGCCGGCCTGGCCTCCCAGACCAGCGGCTCGCTGGTCATCATGGCCACGGTCATGGCCGCGGGCATGGTGCCCCCGCTCGCGATGGCGCTGTCCACCGCGATCCGGCCGAAGCTCTACACCCCGGCCGAGCGGGACAACGGCAAGGCCGCCTGGCTGCTGGGCCTGTCGTTCATCTCCGAGGGCGCCATCCCGTTCGCGGCGGCCGACCCGCTGCGGGTCATCCCCTCGATGATGCTCGGCGGTGCGACCACCGGCGCGATCGTCGCCGCCTCCGGCGTCGAGCTGCGCGCCCCGCACGGCGGGATCTTCGTGTTCTTCGCGATGAACAACGTGCTGGTGTTCGTCCTGGCGCTCATCGCCGGCATGGTCGTCGCCGGCCTGGCGGTCACCGTCGCCAAGAGCATCGGCCGCCAGAAGGCCGACGCCGTCCCCGAGGACGCCGTCGACCTCGCCCACGCCCACAACGCCGCCCCCGCCTCCACCGTCAGCGCGCCCGCTCGCGCCTGACAGGGCAGGCTCGACCCCGACACCCACCGATACCCCGAGAAGCGAGGACGTCGAATGCCCAGTCAGACCGTCACCGTCGGCTCCCGGGTCGGCCTGCACGCCCGCCCGGCCGCGCTCATCGCCGAGGCCGTGGGCAAGGCCGGCGTCCCGGTCACCCTGGCCACCCCCGGCGGCAACCCCGTCGACGCCGGCTCGCCGCTGATGATCATGACGCTGGGCGCCCAGAAGGGCGCCGAGGTCACCGTCACCAGCGACGACCAGGCCGTCGTCGAGCAGATCGCCGGCATGGTGGCCGCCGACCTCGACGCCGAGTAGCGCAGCCCGCACACCGACGGCGCCCGCCCCTCCGCGAGAGAGGGGCGGGCGCCGTCGTCCGTCCGGGGTCCACACCGCGCGACGATCAGCTCACCTGGTCATCGCGCCGGCGCGCTCAGCGCTGGTCGGGGCGCGGGACGTCGCCCCGCCAGGCACCGGTCTCGCCGCCGCGGCTCTCGATGAACTCCTTGAACCGCTTGGCGTCGGCCTTGACCTGCCGGTCGTCGAAGCCGAGCGCGGCGCCGACCTTCTCGACGACGCCGGTCGGCTCCCAGTCGATCTGGATCATCACGCGGGTCCTGTCGTCGGCGAGGCGGTGGAAGGTGACCACCCCGGCGTGCTTGGCGTCACCGCCCGTGCTCGCCCACGCGACCCGCTCCTCGGGGTGCTGCTCGGTGATCTCCGCGTCGAACTCGCGCTTGACGCCGTCGATGTTGGTGATCCAGTGGGTGTGCGTGTCGTCGACCTGGGTGATGCGCTCGACGCCGCCCATGAACTGCGGGAACGACTCGAACTGCGTCCACTGGTCGTAGGCGACACGGATCGGGACGTCGACGTCGACGGATTCCTGCACGCTGGCCACGGGAACGCTCCTCGCTGCTCGGGATGTCGTTGCGGTGACCTCGCCCTACCCCTCCCCGCGGGAGCGGACACACCGCTCACCGCAGCGCGGCGGCCACGCTCCCCCGCACCGGCCGGCCGTCGAGCAGCAGCATCTGCGCCAGGTGGTAGGCGTCGGGCTGGCCGGTCCAGGTCCCCGTGGCCACCTCCCCCGACGGCGTCAGCTCGTGGTGCCAGCTGCCGGTGGCGGGGTCGGCGAACCGCTCCTCGCCGTGCGCCCGCCAGGTGCTGGCCAGCTCGCCGTAGCGCGTCTCCCCGGTGACGGCGGCCAGCACGGTCGCGGCCGCGACCGCCTCGCACAGCACCCAGTGCATCCGCGCGGCCACCACCGGGCGGTCGTCCCAGTCGAGCGTGTACGGGAAACCCGGCGCGCCGTCGGCCGCCCAGCCCCGCACCGCGGCGGCGTCGAACAGCGCGACGGCGTCCTCGAGCAGCCAGGCCGGCGGGTCGTCGAGGACCGCACGGGCGTGCAGGGCCAGCCGTGCCCACTCGAACTGGTGGCCGACGGTGACGCCGTAGGGCCGGAACGGGTCGGCCGGCCGGTCGCGGTTGAAGCCGGGCAGCGGCGTCCAGTCGACGGTGAAGTGCTCCGGCAGCCGCCAGTCCCGCTCCCGCGCCCACCCGTGCACCACCCGCTCGAGGCTGCGCAACGCCCGCTGCCGCAACCGGTCGGCCCCCGCGCCGCCCAGCGCGTCGGCCGCGGCGAGGGTGGCCTCGACGCCGTGCATGTTGGCGTTGGCGCCGCGGTAGTCCGACAGCCGGGACCAGTCCGCGGTCCACTCCTCGACGGCGAGCCCCTCGGCGTCGTCCCAGAACCGCCGGTCCCACACGTGGAGCGCCTCGTCGAGCAGCGCGCGCCCGCCCTCGACCCCGACGGTGGTGGCCGTCGCCCCGGCCAGGACGGCGAAGGCGTGCACGTAGGCCGCCTTCGTGTCGTCGTCCTCGGTGCTGTGCCAGCCGCCGTGCGCGCCGTCGTGCAGCGGCCCCCCGCGCAGCGCGGCCACCCCGGCGGCCGCCTGCTCCTCCGCGCCGGGCCGGCCCAGCAGGGCGGCGAGCCCGAAGACGTGGGTCATCCGGGCGACGATCCAGGTCTCCTGCGGCCGGCCGGGCTCGACCGTGCCGTCCGAGCCGAGGTAGCCGAAGCCACCGCCGGGCAGCCGCGAGCGCGCGGCGAAGGCCAGCAGCCGGTCCAGGTCGGTCACCCGGTCATCCTGGGCGCCCGGGGCGCACCAGGCCACTCTCGTAGGCGCGGACCACCGCCTGCACCCGGTCGCGCACCCCGAGCTTGGCCAGGAGCCGGGTGACGTGGGCCTTCACCGTCGCCTCGGTGACGACGAGCGCGGCGGCGATCTCGGTGTTGGACAGGCCCTGCGCCAGCAGCAGCCACACCTCGCGCTCGCGCGGGCTGAGGTCGGCGGCCGGGTCGGGCCCCGCCGTGGGCGGCGGCGAGGCCAGGTAGCGCTCGATGAGCCGCCGGGTCACCACCGGCGCCAGCAGCGCCTCCCCCGCGGCCACGACCCGCACCGCCTCGACCAGCCGCTCCGGCGGGGCGTCCTTGAGCAGGAACCCGGCGGCGCCGGCCTCCAGCGCGCGGAACACGTACTCGTCGAGGTCGAAGGTGGTCAGCACCAGCACCTGCGGGGGCTCGGCGAGACGGCGCAGCCGCCGGGTGCCCTCGATGCCGTCGGTCCGCGGCATCCGCACGTCCATGACGACGACGTCGGGCCGGTGGGCGAGCGCCTGCTCCACGGCCTCCTGGCCGTCGGCGGCCTCGGCCACCACCTCCAGCCCCGCGCCCTCCAGCACGCCGGCGATCCCCGACCGGACCAGGGCGTGGTCGTCGGCCACGACCACCCGCAGCGGGCCCGGCGCGCTCACGGCCCCACCAGCGGCAGCACCGCGCGGACCTCCCAGCCGGCCGGCTCGACCGCGCCCGCGGTCAGCGACCCGCCGTAGACCCGCACCCGCTCGCGCATCCCCGGCAGGCCGTGCCCGCCGCCGCCGTCGGCGAGGTCACCGCCCGGGGCGGCGGGCACCCCGCGGTCGCGGTGCCCGCCGTCGTCGCGCACCACCAGCCGCACCTCCTGCGGGTCGGCGGCCACCTGCACGCGGACACGGGCGGCCGGGGCGTGCTTGAGCACGTTGGTCAGGGACTCCTGCACCAGCCGGTAGACCGCCAGCGAGGGCCCGTCGGGCACCGCGTCGACGTCGCCGTCCACGGTCAGCTCGGCGTCCAGGCCGGCGTCGCGGGCGTCGCGGACGAGGTCGGCCAGCCGCGGGATCCCCGGCTGCGGGGCGTAGTCGGGATGGCCCTCGCGCAGCACGTCGAGCAGGTGGCGCATCTCGCGCATCGCCTCGGCGGCCGTGCGCCGCGCCATGCCCAGGTGCGCCAGGGCGCGGTCGGGGTCGCGGACGACGAACGCCTCCGCGGCGCCGGTCTGCAGCACGACGACGGAGACCGAGTGGGCGACGACGTCGTGCAGCTCGCGGGCGATGCGGGCGCGCTCGAGCGCGACGGCCTCGCCGGCCGCGGCGGCGGAGTCCTCCTCGGCCCGCAGCGCCGCCAGCGCCCGGTGGTGGACGACGCGCCCGCCGGTCCAGGCGCCGGCGACGAAGAAGAGCAGCAGCACCAGCGAGCGCGGCCGGGCGGCCTCGACGCCGAAGTAGCCGAGCTGCCCGGCCACCCCCATCGCGGCCACCGGAAGCACACCCAGCCCCACGGCCGCCGGGAGGGAGCGGACGTGCACCGCGACGGTGAAGGCGGCCAGCAGCAGGCTCGGGAAGGGCGTGAAGGTCGCCGCCGGCTCCGCGGTCGCCGCGTGCACGACGAGCGCGGCCGCGACCACCGCGGTGACCGTCCCGGGGAAACGGCGGCGCAGCGCCAGCGGGAGGGTCGCGGCCAGGACGAACAGCGCGCCGGGGACGGGGGCCAGCCCCGGGGAGAGGGCGACCTCCACCAGTCCCCACAGCGCGAGCCCGGCCGCGACCGCGAGGTCCAGCCCGCTGGTCCAGCGGGGCACCGACGCCGCCGCGACGGCGGGGTGCCGGGCGGCCCCGGCGGTCGTGGTCACGGCCGCCGAACCTACGGGTCACCGGCGCGGTCGCGCGTCCACCCCGGGGCGACACGGGGTTCGACGATGGTCGACACCGCGGTCGCGACCGGCCGCGGCGCGGATGTGGACCGCAGGCCGATGCCGGCCGGTCCCCGCCGTCCCTAGCGTCCTCGGCGACCGCCTGACCAGGCGACTCCCTGCACCCGAGGAGCTCTCGTGACCACCACGCTGCCCACCCCCGCCACCGCCCCGGCCGGCTCCCCGCCCGACTCCCGGGCCGGCGCCGCGGCCCTCGTCGCCGCGGGGATCTCCGTCGCCGTCGGCGTCACCCAGGTGCTGTACCCGCAGGACACCGACCCGGCGATCGACCCGCGCACCGCCGCCCTGCTCGTCGCCACGAGCCTGATGCTCTGGGCGCTGCCGGTGCTCTACCTGCGGCTGGCCGCGCTGGCCGGCACCCGCTGGCCGGCCGTCGCCGCCTCGGCCGGCACCGTGCTGCTCAGCGGCGGCATGCTCTCGAGCGCGGTCAACGGCGAGGACCTGTCCTTCTTCCCCGCCGTGGCCCTCGTCGCCAACGCCCTGTGGTTCCTCGGCTCGCTGGCCCTGGCGGTCGCGCTGTGGCGCTCGCGGCGGGTGTCGCGCCCGCTCGTCGCGCTGCTGCCGCTGGTGACGCCGGTCTTCCTGTTCCTGTCCCAGACCGGCGGCGGGGTGCCCGTGGGCGCCTACCTGGCCGTCGTCGGCTGGCTGCTGCTGCGCGGGCAGCTCGACCGCCGGGCCTGACCCCTCCGGGAACGCCAGCGGGCCCTGCCGGGAGATCCGGCAGGGCCCGCTGGTCGTGCGCTCAGTAGGCCAGCGCGGTCCGGGGGTCGGAGAGCAGGGCGCCCACGTCGGCGAGGAACCGGCTGCCGAGCTCGCCGTCGATGACCCGGTGGTCGAACGACAGCGCGAGCTGGGTCACCTGCCGCACCCGCACCTTGCCCTTGTGCACCCACGGCATCTCGCGGACGGCGCCGAAGGCGAGGATCGCCGACTCGCCGGGGTTGAGGATCGGCGTGCCGGTGTCGACGCCGAACACGCCGACGTTGGTGATCGTGATCGTCCCGCCGGTCATGTCGGCCGGCGCGGTGCGCCCGGCGCGGGCGGTCTCGGTCAGCTCGGTGAGCGCCGCGGCCAGCTCGGCCATCGACAGCCGGTCGGCGCCCTTGACGTTGGGCACGATCAGCCCGCGCGGGGTGGCCGCGGCGATGCCGAGGTTCACCTGCCCGTGGACGACGATCTCCTGCGCCTGCTCGTCCCAGGAGCTGTTGACCATCGGGTGCCGGCGCGCGGCCAGCAGCAGCGCCTTGGCGACGAACAGCAGCGGGCTGACCTTCACCCCGGCGAACTGCGGCCGGGCGGCGATCTCCGACCGCAGCTTCATCATCCGCGTGACGTCGACGGTGAGGAACTCGGTGACGTGCGGCGCGGTGAAGGCGCTGGCCACCATCGCCGCCGCCGTCGCCTTGCGCACGCCCTTGACCGGCACCCGCTCGCCGGCGACCGGGGCGGCGGCCGGCGTCGGGACCGCCGCGAGGTCGGGGACCTGCTCGAGGACCTGCTCGGGCGCCTGCTCCTCGACCTGCGCGGGGGCGGTCCGCGGGCCGGCGGCCGCGGCGGTGACGTCCTCGCGGGTGATGACCCCGCCGGCGCCGCTGCCGGTCAGCGCGGCCAGGTCGACACCGAGGTCGCGGGCCAGCTTGCGCACCGGCGGCTTGGCCAGCGGGCGCACCCGCCCGTGGCCGGGCGAGACGGGCCGGGAGGGGGCGGCCGCCTCGGCGCGGGCGTGCGCCTCGGCCTGCCGGCCCACCTCGAGCCCGCCGTGCCGCACCGGCTTGACGGTGGCGTCGGGCGCGGTGGCCAGCAGCGGCGGCCGGTCCTGACCGCCGGAGCCGTAGTCGGCCCCGACGGGGGCCGGCGCGTCGTGCACCGCCCGGCGCGGCCGGCGGCGGGCCTCGGTGTTCCGCGGGCCGTAGCCCACGAGCACCGCCGTCCGCCCGCCCGGGGCCGCCCCGCCGATCAGCCCGGCGGCGGGCTCGGCGGACTCCGCCGCCGGCGCGGCGCCGTCCCCGGCCGGCGCGGGCGCCGGCGCGTCCCCGCCGGTGTCGATCGTGATGATCGGCGTGCCGACGTCGACGGTGGTGCCCGGCTCGAACAGCAGCTCGGTCACCGTGCCGGCGTAGGGGGAGGGCAGCTCGACGGCGGCCTTGGCGGTCTCGACCTCGCACAGCGGCTGGTTGACCGTCACGGAGTCGCCGACCGAGACCAGCCACTGGAGGATCTCGCCGTCGGTGAGGCCCTCCCCGACGTCGGGCAGCTTGAACTGGCGCAGTGCCATCGGTCAGAACTCCATCGCGCGGTCGACGGCGTCGAGGACACGGTCGAGGTCGGGGAGGTACTCCTCCTCGAGCTTCGACGGCGGGTACGGGGTGTCGTAGCCGCCCACCCGCAGCACCGGCGCCTCCAGGGAGTGGAAGCAGGTCTCGGTCACCCGGGCGGCGATCTCCGAGCCCAGGCCCAGGGTCACCGGCGCCTCGTGGACGACGACGCAGCGCCCGGTGCGCCGCACCGAGTCGAACACCGGGTCGAGGTCGAGCGGCGAGAGGGTGCGCAGGTCGACGACCTCCAGCGAGCGGCCCTCCTCGGCGGCGGCCTCGGCGGCCTGCAGCGCCGTCTTCACCATCGGGCCGTAGGCCAGCACGGTGACGTCGTCGCCGCCGCGGACCACCCGCGAGGCGAACAGCGGGCCGGGCGTGGCCTCGGTGTCGACCTCCGCCTTCTCCCAGTACCGCCGCTTGGGCTCGAGGAAGACGATCGGGTCGGGGGAGGCGATGGCCTGCTGGATGCCCCAGTAGGCGTCGGCCGGGTTGCTGACGGCGACCACCTTCAGCCCCGGGGTGTGCGCGAAGTACGCCTCCGGGCTCTCGCTGTGGTGCTCGACCGCGCCGATGCCGCCGCCGAAGGGGATCCGGATGACGATCGGCATCGGCAGCCGGCCGCGGGAGCGGGCGTGGATCTTGGCGACCTGCGTGACGATCTGGTTGTAGGCGGGGAAGACGAACCCGTCGAACTGGATCTCGCAGACCGGCCGGTAGCCGCGCATGGCCAGCCCGACGGCGGTGCCGAGGATGCCGGCCTCGGCGAGCGGGGTGTCGACGACGCGGTCCTCGCCGAAGTCCTTCTGCAGGCCGTCGGTGATCCGGAAGACCCCGCCCAGGCGGCCGATGTCCTCGCCCATGAGGACGACCTTCGCGTCGTCCTCGAGCGCGCGGCGCAGGCCGAGGTTGAGGGCCTTGCCGATGGTGAGCGTCTCGGCCATCAGTGCTCGCTCCCCTCGAAGGAGGCCTGGTAGGCCTCGAACTGCGCCTGCTGCGCGGCCACGAGCGGCGTCTGCTCGGCGTAGACCTGGTCGAACATGGCCGTCCCCGGCGGGTCGGTCATCTCGGTGGTGCCCGAGCGGATGCGCTGCGCCAGCTCGTCGGCCTCGGCCTCGACGGCGTCGAAGAAGTCGGCGTCGGCGATGCCGGTGCGCGAGAGGTGGGCCTTCACCCGCGCGATGGGGTCGCGCAGCTTCCACTCCTCCAGCTCGCTGGCCAGCCGGTAGCGGGTGGGGTCGTCGGAGGTGGTGTGCGCGCCCATCCGGTAGGTGAAGGCCTCGATGAACGTGGGGCCCTGGCCCTCGCGGGCGGCGGTGAGGGCGGCCCGGGTGACGGCGAGGACGGCGAGGACGTCGTTGCCGTCGACCCGGACGCCGGGGAAGCCGAAGCCGGCCGCGCGCTGGTACAGCGGCACCCGCGACTGCCGCTCCAGCGGCACGCTGATCGCGTACTGGTTGTTCTGGCAGAAGAACACGACCGGGGCGGAGAAGCTCGCCGCCCAGATGAAGGACTCGTTGACCTCGCCCTGGCTGGTGGCGCCGTCGCCGAGGAAGGCCAGCGTCGCGGTCTCGGCGCCGTCGCGCTGCAGGCCCATGGCGTAGCCGGTGGCGTGCAGGCACTGCGCGCCGATGACGACGGTGTAGAGGTTGAAGCCGGTGGCGATCGGGTCCCAGCCGCCGTTGTCCACGCCGCGGAAGAGGCTGATGACGTGCAGCGGGTCGACCCCGCGGGTCCAGGCCACGCCGTGCTCGCGGTAGGTGGGGAAGGCCATGTCGCCGTCGGCCATCGCCCGGCCGGCGCCGATCTGGGCCGCCTCCTGGCCCAGCAGCGAGGCCCAGATGCCCAGCTCGCCCTGGCGCTGCAGCGCGGTGGCCTCGACGTCCCAGCGGCGGACCAGCACGAGGTCGCGGTAGAGGCCGCGCAGCTCCTCGGCGGAGACGTCGAGCGGGTAGTCGGGGTGCTCGACCCGCTCGCCCTCGGGGGTCAGCAGCTGCACCAGGTCGGGCTGCTGCGGAAGGTGGGGCGCGGCCGCCCCGGGTACGGGGTCGACCATCTCGGTGGTCGCGCTCGACACGCTCACGCGCTGCTCCTCGCCGTCGTCCGCGCTGCCGGGGTCACCGGCCGGTCGCGGTGCTGGACGTCCTGTGGCGCCGGGGTTGTGGCTCCACTCACACATCGTGACACGTCCCCCGCCGGTAGGGAGCACACCACCCCCCGATCGGGATGCGCAAGGCCGCCACGGTGGATTGAGCAGGATGCGTTTCCCGGGCGGCCGGCACGTGCCAGACTGGCGCCGTGCCTGCCGGTCCCGAGCGCCTCGACGCCACCGACGCCCGGCTGGTGCAGGCGCTGGACGCCGACCCGCGGGCCACGGTGCTGGCGCTCTCCCAGCAGCTCGGGCTGGCCCGCAACACCGTCCAGGCGCGGCTGGCCCGGCTGGAGTCCGGCGGGCTGCTCGCCCCCTTCGCCTCGCGCGTGCGCCCGGAGGCCCTCGGCTACCGGCTCAGCGCCTACGTGACGGTGCAGGTCGTGCAGCGCGGCCTCGAGGAGGTCGCCGCCGCGCTGGCCGCGATGCCCGAGGTGCTGGAGGTGACCGCGCTGTCCGGCGCGGCGGACCTGCTGGTGCGCGTGGTCGCCGTCGACGCCGACGACCTGTGGCGGCTGACCGAGCAGGTGCTCGCGCTGCCCGGGGTGGAGCGCACCGACACCGCCCTGGCGCTGCGCCGCTACGTCGACCACCGGGTCGACCCGCTGCTGCGGCGTGCGGCGGGAGAGGAGCCGGCGTCCGGGTAGGAGGGGCCCGGGTGACCTCCGAGGCCCCGACCCCGCTGCCCGTCCTGCTCGACGAGCCGCTGCGCACCTACGGCCCCGGCGGGCAGGAGGAGTCGGTGCGCGACGTCGTCCGGCGCGAGCTCGAGCCGCTCCACTCTTGCACCGTCGACCGCACCGCCCGGCTGCTCGCGGCGTTCCTGGCCCGGCCGCTGCCGGTCAGCGGCTGACCCGCCGGATCCGGACCGGGCCGCGGGCGGTGGCGACGTCGACCACCGCGCCGCGCTGGGTCACCTCGACCTCGCCCCGCTCGGCGAGCCGCCCGGCGACATCGCGCGCCCGCGGCACGAGCTCCCGCCAGCCCTCCGGGTCCACGGCGCGCGCGGCCTCCGACGGGCAGATCGTGGCGCCGGGCGCGCGGACGTCGAGCAGCGCGCCGATCGCCCGCTCGAGGGCCGCGCCGACGTCGTCCACCTCTCCAGCATGCGCCCGTTTGCGCTGGTGAGCGCGACGGGTAGGGCGCCGCCCATGGCGAAGCGCACCCCCGTGGGGACGTTCGGCAAGGGCAAGCGGGGCATCAGCACCCTCGGCTGGGCGCTGCGCGGCGCGGCGGCGGGGGCGGCGGGGTCGACCGCGCTCAACGCCGTCACCTACCTCGACATGACCGTCCGCGGGCGCGGCACCAGCTCCACGCCCGAGCAGACGGTGGAGAGGCTCGCCGAGAAGGCGCACGTGCCCATCCCGGGCGACGAGGAGCACCGGCAGAACCGGGTGCAGGGCCTGGGCCCGATCACGGGTCTGGTCGCCGGGGTCGGGGTCGGGGTCGGCGTCGGGCTGCTGCGGGCGTCGGGGTTCCGGTCGCAGCCGCTGGTGGGCACGCTGCTCACCACGCTCGCGGTGCTGGTGGCCGCCAACGGGCCCATGACGGTGCTGGGCGTCACCGACCCGCGCACCTGGTCGGCGGCCGACTGGGCCGCCGACGTGGTGCCGCACCTGGCCTACGGCGCCGTCGTCAAGACCACCATGGACGCCTTCGACCGCCCGTAGACCCGTGCACTTCCGCGGAAGTGCCCGCTCAGGGGACCGCCCAGCCGCGGGGGTCGACGCCGCCGGGCACGGGCGCGGCGGGGTCGTAGGGCTCGCGGGTGAACACGAACGTGCCCAGGTCGAGGTGGTCGGCGGCGATCCGCAGCGTCTCGCCGGCGTAGTAGCCGTCCAGCCCGACCCACGTGCCGTCGTCGCGGCGCCGGAACCGGCTGGACCGCCCGGCCCGTCCCGGCAGCGGCCCGAGGTGCAGCAGCCCGCCGGCCACCGCCCGGAGGGCCAGCGGCGACGGCCCCCAGTACCAGACGCCGAGCTGCTCGAGCGGCACCGGGGATCCGGCCGGGCGCCACGGCTCGACCACCCGCGGCTCGGCGGCCCGCAGGTCGGCGAGCAGGCCCGGGACCAGCGCCGAGTCCAGCCCGCTGGTGGTGTTGGCCAGGGAGACCCCGCCGGTGCCCTCCTCGCGGTCGACGAAGACCCCGGCGAGGAACCCCGGCATCGAGCCGCCGTGGCCGGTGAGCGTGCGGCCGTCGACCCGCAGCACCTGCAGCCCCAGCCCGTACGCCGACCAGGCCGGCGACGACGGGTCGACGCCGGCCGGCACCGCCATCTCCTCCAGCGTCGCCGGTGACAGCACGTCGCCGGTGTCGCCGAGCAGGAAGGCGGCGAAGCGGCCGAGGTCGGCGAGGGTGGCCCACAGCTGCCCGGCGGCGGCCATGACCCCGGCGTGGTGCTCGGGCTCGGGCAGGACGACGTCGGCCCACGGGTGCACGGCGTACCCCTGCGCGGCGCGGCCCGACGGGCGCGGCGTCGTCCGGGTCATGCCCAGCGGGGCCAGCACCTCGGCGGTGACGACGTCGTCCCACGGCCGGCCGCGCAGCCGGGCCACGAGCTCGCCGAGGAGGCCGAAGCCGAGGTTGGAGTAGTGGAAGCGCCGGGCCTCGCCCAGGACGACGTCGCCGCCGGTGAGCGCGAGGTCGGCCAGCGAGCCGCCGGGCACCCGCTCCCACCAGCCGCCGGGGCTCTCGGCCGACGCGCCGGCCAGGTGCGACAGCAGCTGCCCGATCGACCGGTCGCCCAGCGGCGTGCCCGGGACGTGCCGGTCCAGCGGGTCGTCCAGACCGAGCCGGCCCTCGTCGCGCAGCCGCAGCACCACGACCGCGGTGACCGTCTTGCTGATCGAGCCCAGGCGGTACTGGACGTCGGTGTGCGGCTCGTCGACGTCGCCGCGGCCGGCCGACCAGGCGAGCCCGCCGTCGCGGACGACGCCGGCGACCAGGCTCGGCGCCCGGCCGTCGCGCTGCACGCGGGCGGTGCGGGCCAGCAGGGTGCGGGCGGTGGCGGGCAGCACGGGCTCGGGCATGCCCGGAACGGTAGGTCAGGCCCGCGCGGGTGCCGCGAGCCTCCCGGTCCGGCCGGCCCAGCGCTCGAACACCACGGTGGCCAGCGGCGGGACGGATGCGGCCAGCGCGAGCAGCGTCGTCCACGGCGACCAGCGCAGCACCCGGGACGCGACCAGCGCGACGACGACGTAGGCGACGAACACCGCGCCGTGGACCGGCCCGAACACCTGCACGCCGACCTCGGAGGTCTCGGGCACGTACTTGACGTACATGCCGGCGAGCAGGCCCACCCACGACAGCGCCTCGGCGACGGCGACGGCGCGGAAGGCGGTGGCGACGGTGCGGGGGTTCATCGGTGCGCGGTCCTCAGGCGTCGGCGGCAGCTCCGCGGGGACCAACGCGGCACCCCGTCCCCGGTCTCCCCGTCCCGGTGTGACCCCGGTGACGTCGTGGAACGGCCGCCCTCCAGGGGCCCGCGCCGAGCGGGAGCGAGGCGTGGGGACGAGGGTGGGCCTTCCTCAGCCGATGCGGCGGGCTCCGGAGTAGCTGCCCATCGAGTCGATGCCGGCCACCTTGACGACGTCGCCGGAGGTCGGCGCGTGCACCATCTGGCCGTTGCCGATGTAGATGCCCACGTGGCTGACCGGGCTGTAGAAGAAGACCAGGTCACCGGGCTGCAGGTCCGACTTCGCGACCGCGGTGCCCATCTGCGACTGCATCTTGCTGGAGTGCGGGAGGCTGATCCCGGCGGCCTTGAAGGCGTACTGGGTCAGGCCCGAGCAGTCGAAGGAGTCCGGGCCCGCGGCGGCCCACACGTAGGGGTCGCCGCGCTGGGCCATGGCGGTGGCCACGACGGTGCCGGCGACACCGCTCGCCGGAGCCGGGGCCGCGGCCGGCGCGGAGGACGCGACGGGGGCCTCCTCGGCGGCGGGCTCCTCCCGGTCCTCGTCACGGCTGGCCCGCTGGTCGCCGGCGGCGTGCGCGGCCGCGGCGGCCTCCAGCGCGGCGCGCTGCTCCTCGGCGCTGAGCCGCGCGAAGTCGGCCTGGTAGGCGGCGATCTGCCCCTCCAGGTCGGCCTGCTGGGCGGCGACGGCGTCGTACTGGCGCTGGGCCTCGGCGGCGGCCTCGGCGGCCGCGGTCTGCGCGGCGGTGGCGGTCTCGGTGGCCGCGACGGCCTGGCCGAGCAGCTCGCCCTGGTAGCCGGCGACGCCCTGCAGGAGGCTGACGCGGTTGACGAACTCGTCGGCGTCCTCGCTGGTCATGAGCGCCTGGAACGAGCCCATGCCGTCGCCGGTGTAGGCCGATCGGGCGATGCCCACGACCTGCCGGCGGGCGGTGTCGACCTCGGCCTGCGCCTGGGCGAGGGACGCGGCGGCGGCCGCGGCCGCGGCCTGCTGGGCGGCCAGCGCCTCACGGGCCTCGTTGAACTGCTCGGTGACGACCTCGAGGTCGTGCCCGCGGGCGGCCACCAGCTGCGCGGCCTCGGCCGCCGTGGTGGGCTCCTCGGCCAGGGCGGCGGACGGGACGACCCCGACGGCCACGCCGAGACCGAGGGCCCCGGCGAGGACGAGGGCGGCGCGGCGGCCGGGCCGACGCTGCGGGCGGCCGGTCGCGCCGGGGACGGACGTGCGCAGGGACGCCACGCGGTGGTTCTCCTCTTCCCAGGCCGCCTACCGGGTTAGCTGACGGGTTCGGGCGTGGACTCGCCCGGCGCGTGCGGACACGCGCTGCACCCCAGGACTGCGGTGGGTCCCCGGCCCGGCGCACCCGAGGGGCACACCGGCTCGACGGCGTCCTCGGGGTGTCACCCAGGTCAGTGACGGAGCGCCCCGTTGGACGTACACACAGTAAGGGGCGTGACGGGCCCGTGACAATCACCGTGGTGTAGTCACATCGGTGACATTCCGTATTGGTGCGGCTACGGACACGCGGGGCCCCGCCCGTTTGACCGGCCGCCGGGGCGTGTAGGAGTCAGGGCATGTCCTCCTCCACGCGGATGCGCCTGGCCCGGCCGCTCGTCGTGCTCGCGCTGTTCGGCTCCCTCACCGCCTGCGGCGACAACACGGACTTCTCCCGCGGGCCCACCAACTGCGACGCCAGCAGCGAGAACGCCAGCAACGAGAACGACGCCAGCTGCCAGGAGACCGGCCCGAACCCCGGCAACGACGCGCCGACCACCGACGACACCTCCGAGGACTGAGCACCGCACCGGCCCGCCCCGACGGGCGCGCGCCCGCGGGGACTGGTGCCATGGTCGGGTGACCTCGGAACGCAGGTGGACCGCGGCCCGCCTGCGCGCCGAGGCGCTCACCCTGCTGCGCGGCGCCCAGCGGCTGCTGCGCGGCCGCGACCTCGCCCTGATCTCCGCCGGCCTGACCTTCTACGCGGGCATCGCGGTGGTGCCGCTGCTGCTGGTCGCGGTGCGGCTGACCGCGCTGGTGACCTCGGCGGAGGAGGTGCGCGCGCTCACCGCGCGGCTGACCGAGCTGCTGCCCACGCCGCTGGGCGCACCGGAGGCGGTCGAGCGGCTGGTCGAGGCGGGCACCCACCTGGACCTGCTGGGCTTCGTGCTGGCGCTGGTCCCGCTGACCTTCTACGGCGAGGGGCTGCGCCGCGCGCTGCTGCGCTTCAGCCAGCGCCGGGAGAACCTGACCGGCTGGCGCGGCCGGCTGCTCACCCTGCCGCTGGTCGTCGCCACGCCGCTGCTGCTCTACCCGGTGCTGCTGGCCGCCCGGGTGATGGCCGACCTGGCCCGTGAGGACGGCGCCGGGGCGGCACTGGGCCGCTTCGCCGTCGGCTACTACACCGTGCTGTTCGTCCTCACCGTGCCGGTGCTGTGGGGGTTCGGCGTGGTCTCGGGCGGCCAGCTGCGCTGGGGCGCGCTCACCAGCGGGGCACTGTTCACCGCGGCCTGCCTGTCGGGCTTCCTGCAGGGCTTCGTGGTGTTCCTGTCCCTGCCGCTGGACCTGGGCGCGCCCTTCGGCGGCCTGGTCGTCGTCGGGGCCGTGGTCGCCGTCGGCCTGTGGCTGTTCCTGCTGCACCTGGTGCTGCTGGCCGGGTGGCTGCTCACCCAGTCACTCGACGAGCGGCTCGGCCGCCGTCACGCGGCCGGCGCGCCGCCCCACTCCGGGGGGACCTGGGGCTCGACGGGTGGAGGCGGCGCCGCGGGTGCGGGCTCCGCGGGCGCCGTGGGGGGCACCTCGGGCGCGGGCGGGGCGGGCTCCGTCGGGGCCTCGGGCTCGGGAGCCGGCGCCTCCGGCTCCGGGGCCGGTTCGGGTGCCGGCTCCGGCTCGGGAGCGGGCGCGGGGTCCGGCGCCGGCGCCGGAGCCGGGTCGGGCTCCGGCTCGACGTAGTCACTGCCGTTGCTCACCAGGATCGACACGACCTGGCCGGGCACCGCCCGGGCACCGCGCGGCGGGCTGGTGCCGAGGAAGGCGCCGGCCGCCTCGTCGCTGTCGACCCGCAGCGTCTGCGGGGTGAAGCCGGCCTCGCGCAGGGCCCGCTCGCAGGCGCGCACGCCCCCGCAGCCGGGCACCGGGCGGGTGTTGCCGTTCTGCACCGTCTCGTCGGCCGGCGGGAACTCCCCGCTGCCCCGGGCGGTGAGGATCGGCTCCATCGCGTCGTGCCAGATCGTGGCGCCCTTGCCGCCGCCGAACCCGCCGACGTCCTCGTTCTGCTTGGGGTTGAGCACCATGACGCTGGCGGTGATCTCGGGCGTGTAGCCGACGAAGGCCACGGAGTAGTTGTCCTGCGACGTGCCGGTCTTGCCGGCGATCTGGTGCCCGCGGACGTAGGCCCGCGACCCGGTCTGCCCCGGGTTCCCGGGCTCGACGTCCCGGCGCAGCATCTGGTTCATCGTCGTGGCCACGCCCGGCGGGATGGCCTCGGGCGTGCACCGGTCACCCACCGGCAGCGGCTCGCCGTCGGCGCCGACGGCCGGCTGCCCGGTGGCGTCCAGGACGGCGGTCACCGGGACGACGTCGCACTGGGTGCCGTTCGCGGCGAACGTGGAGTACGCGCTCGCCAGCGCCAACGGGCTGGTGGCCTCGGCGCCGAAGGTGAACGAGCCGCGGTTCTCGTCGATGATCTGCTGCGGCAGCTCCGGCGGGCTGAACTGGAACAGGCCCGCCGCCTCGGCCATCCGCACCGGCTCCTCGACGCTGCCGAGGGCGTCCTCGAGGGCGAGGAAGTAGGTGTTGGAGGACTGGTACAGCGCCGTCGTCAGGTCCAGCGTCGAGCGGTACCGGCCGGCGTTGCGCACGCAGTACCGGCCGTCGGTGTCGCGGCCCTGGCAGGGGCCGCTGTAGACCCGCGAGACGTAGGGGTCGGGGGCGTTGAGCGTGTAGTGGGACGAGTAGCCGCGGGCCAGCGCGGCGGCGGCCACGAAGACCTTGTAGGTCGAGCCCGAGCCCTGGCTGGCGGCGACGTTGAGGTTGAAGGACTCCTGCGTCGGGTCGGTCCGGTCGTAGCCGAAGGTCCGGTTGACGCTCATCGCCAGCAGGTGGCCGGTGCCGGGCTCGACGGCGGTGAACATGCCGGCCAGCGAGTCCTCGCGCGGCAGGGTGCGCAGCACCGCGGCGTCGCCCGCCCGCTGCAGCTCGACGTCCAGCGTCGTCTGCACGACGTAGCCGCCGCCGTCGAGCTGCTCCTGGGTCAGCCCCAGCTCCTGGATCAGGTAGCGCTGCACGAAGTCGCAGACGAACGGCCCGACGCTGGCCTCGACGCAGCCCCGGGGAGGAGCCGGCCCCGGCGCGAGCCCCAGCGGCTCGGCCTGCGCGGCGGCGGCCTCCTCCGGGGTGATCCGCCCCTGCTCGGCCATCCGCGAGAGGACCTCGTCGCGGCGGGCGGTGGCGGCCTCGGGGTCGGTGAACGGGTCGTCCTCGGTGGGGCTCTGCACCAGGCCCGCCAGCAGCGCGGCCTGCGGCAGGGTGAGCGCGGCGGCGTCGACGCCGAAGAACGCGCGGGCGGCGGGCTGCACGCCGTAGGCGTTGGAGCCGAAGTAGACGGTGTTGAGGTAGCGGGTGAGGATCTCGTCCTTGGTCTGCTCGTCCTCGATCGCCAGGGCCAGGCGGGCCTCGCGCAGCTTGCGGCCCACCGTCTGCTCGGTGGCCGCCGCCCGCTCCTCCGGGGTGTCGGCGGCCTGCAGCAGCGTCTGCTTGACCAGCTGCTGGGTGATCGTCGAGCCGCCCTCGGCCACCCCGCCGGCGGCGATGTTGGTGGCCAGCGCGCGCAGCGTCCCCTGCACGTCGAGCCCGTTGTGCTCGTAGAAACGGGCGTCCTCGATGGCCACCATCGCCTGCTTCATGACGTCGGCGATCCGCTCGGGCGCCACCGGCTGGCGGTTCTCCCGGTAGAAGTACGTGATCGGCTCACCGTTGGCGGCCAGCAGCACGGTGTTGCCCGGCGGGGTCTCCGCGGTGAACTCGGTGGGGAGGTCCCCGAGCAGGCCGGTGGACCGCTGGGCGGCCACCGTCGGACCGCCGATCCACGGGATGAGGAGACCCGCCACCAGCGCCCCGGCGACCACCACGGTGGCTGCCAGACGCAGCAGCGTCCCAGCCGGACCCATCCGGTCCATGAGCTCCCTCCTCGGCCGCTCACTGCAACAGAGATGTGCGCCGGCCACAACCACCCGCGCCGGGTGCGGGTCCCGCCCGGGGGCGGGCGAGCCGGGTGTGATCAGCCGGTCAGCGGCACGGGCAGGTCGTCGCGGTGCAGGACGACGAGGGTGCTCACCGCGCGGGTGAGCACCACGTAGAGCCGGTTGAGCCCGCGCGGCTCGGCCGCCACGATCGCCGCCGGGTCGGCGACGACGACGGCGTCGAACTCCAGGCCCTTGACCAGCGACGCGGGGACGACGGCGACGCGGTCGGCCGGCGCGCCGTCGTCGGAGAGCACCGCGGCGGGCAGCCCGGCGTCGGCCAGCAGCCGCGCCACCCGGGCCACCGCGTCGTCGGCGCAGACCACGCCCACCGACCCCGGCGCCGCGGCCAGCGCGCCCACCACCTCGGCCAGCGGACCGGCGAGGTCGGCGACCGGCCGGACCTCGAGCGCGCCGGGGTCGCGGCGCACCGCGGTGGCCGGGTGCAGCCCGGGGGCGATGAGCGGCAGCAGCCGGTTGGCGTAGTCGAGCACCTCCCCCGGCACCCGGTACCCGCGGGTCAGCGGCCGGACGGCGGTCTGCGGGCGGCCCAGGCCCGCGAGCGTCGGCGCCCACTCGGCCGGTGACCAGGGGCTGGTGGCCTGGGCCAGGTCGCCGAGCACGGTGAGCGACCCGGCGGCCAGCCGGCGGGCGATCGCCCGGCACTGCATCGGCGAGAGGTCCTGCGCCTCGTCGACGACCACGTGCCCGTAGCCGGCGGTGCGCTCGACGAGCCCGGCGGCCTCGTCGACGAGGACGGCGTCGGCGGCGGTCCAGGCGGTGGCGCGGACCGAGCGGGCCGGGAGGCGCAGCAGCAGCGCCTGCTCGTCGTCGTCGAGCACGCCACGGGCGGCCCGGGCGAGGACGGCGGGGTCGCTGAGCAGCGCGGCGACCAGTGCGGCGGGGTCGCGGGCGGGCCAGACGACGTCGCAGAAGGCGCGGACCTCGGCGCTGCGGGCGGCGCGGCGGGTCTCGGCGTCGGTCGGGCTGCCGCCGGACTCCTCCTTCTGCCGGCGGGCGTCCTCGGCCAGCAGCAGCGCCAGCCGCTCGCGCCCGGCGGCGTAGTGGAGCCGCTGCTGGTCGTCGGCGACGCGGCCGCGGCGGCGCAGGTCGTCGACGTGGCGCTTGAGCCGCTCGACCGGCACCCGGTACCGCCGGCCGGCCAGCGGGACCAGGACGTCGTCGGCGGGCTTGGCGATCGCGCCCCACAGCGCCCGCTCGAGCACCTGCGCCATGCGGGCGTCGCCCTTCAGGACGGCGACGTCGGGGGCGTCCTGCGCGCGGACGGGAACGTGCGCGGTGAGCTCGGCGACCGTCGTCTGGTCGACGTCGACCTCGCCGAGCGTGGGCAGCACCTGCTCGATGTAGCGCAGGAACGCCCGGTTCGGGCCGACGACGAGGACACCGGTGCGGGCCAGCTGACCGCCGTGCGTGTACAGCAGGTAGGCCGCGCGGTGCAGGCCGACGGCGGTCTTGCCGGTGCCGGGCGCCCCCTGCACGCACACCGACTCGGCCAGCGGGGCGCGCACGATCTCGTCCTGCTCCGGCTGGATCGTGGCCACGATGTCGCGCATGGGACCGCTGCGCGGGCGCTCGATCTCGGCCCGCAGCAGCGCGCCGTCGCCCTCCTGGCCGGCCGCCAGCAGCTCGTCCTCGTAGCTGGTCAGCTCGCCGCCGGAGAACCCGAACCGGCGGCGGCGCACCAGGCCCTGCGGATCGGCGGCGGTGGCGCGGTAGAACGGCCGGCTCATCGGCGCGCGCCAGTCGATGACCACCGGCCGGCCGGCGGCGTCGCGGACGTGCCGGCGGCCGATGTGGAAGGTCTCTCCGGCGCCGTGGGGTGCGCCGGTGTCGGTGCGGCCGAAGAACGGCGGCACGCCGGGGTCGGCGGCGAGGGCGCGCAGCCGCTCGGCGCGGGCGGCGCCGAGACGCTCGGAGGCCCAGGCGTCGACCCCGGCGTCGACGACGGCGTCGACGACGGCGCTCGCGGCGGCCCGCATCCCGGCCAGGCAGTCAGCGGCGAGGACCAGGTGCGCGCGCTCGGCGGCGAGCACGGGATCGGTGGAGGTGTGGGTGGTGGTCGTGGCGGTCGTGTCGGTCGGTGTCGCGGACACGGTCGGTGGACGCTACGCCGGTCCGTGCGTCACGTCACGCCCCTTCCCGCCTCCGTGCACTTCCGCGGAAGTGCCCGGCCCGCGGGTGCACTTCCGCGGAAGTGCCCGGCCCGCGGGTGCCTTTGTCGCGCTAATGGCTCCGGTCGCCGGGTTCGACGAGGTGGACCCGCACCGCCCGGAACTGCGCCGGGGTGGCCAGCAGGACCTCCTTCGTCGGCTCGCCGACCTCCAGCGCCGGCTCGCGGCGCAGCGCGGCGAGCCGGGCCAGGCGGGGGTCGGCGAGCACGGCGTCGACCATGGCCCGGTCGCCGCCGGTGAACAGCGCCTCGACGCCGGCGGCGTGCGGGAGCAGCACCCGGACGGCGGTCTCGACGGCGGCCCCGACGACCGCGTCGGCCTGGTTCGCGCGGCGGCGGGCGAAGCGCTGCTGGCTCCAGCCGCCGGCCGCGCTGCGCCCCTGCACCAGCCGCGTGTCGACCTTGGAGACGACGAGGTCGGCGCCGTCGAAGACCCCGGTCGCCCAGCGGCCGCGGCGCACGAGCAGGACGGCGGCGCGCCGGGGCCGCCGGGCCGCGGCGGTGAGGGAGGTCAGCAGCGCCGGCCCCGGCGTCCACGCGAACGGCGGGCGCAGGGTCAGCGTGGTGCCGTCGTCGCAGGTCACGGCCACCCCGCCGTCGTCGGTGCGGGTCACCTCGGCGAAGGTCCCGTGCCGGGCGGCGACGCCGTCCAGCCAGCGGCCCAGCCGCTCCGGGGCGACGCCGAGGACGCGGCCGCCGCCGGCCGCCGGCCGGGGGCGGGTCACCGGCTCAGCCGGTCACCTCACCGGCCAGGACCGGCTCGGCGATGTTCTCGGCGGGGACGTGCAGCAGCCGCTGGGCGGCTGCGACCACCAGCGCGGCCAGGCCGGCCGACACGGTGGCGACGAGGAAGGCGGCGTTGGCGCCCACGGTGTCGACGATCTTGCCGGCGACCGACGTGCCGACGGCGACCCCCAGCCCCAGCGCGGTGCCGATCCAGGTGAAGGCCTCGGTGACGGCGGTCCGCGGCACGATGAGCTCGGCGAGGGTGAACGAGCTGATCAGCGACGGCGACACCGCCACCCCGGCCACGACGACGAACGGGATCATCACCCAGATGTCGTCGACGAGGGTCAGCGGCACCGTGAGCGCGGCGAGCACCACGAGGACGACCAGCAGCCGGTGCCGCAGCGGGTGGTGCCAGTGCACCGCGCCCCAGCCGATCCCGCTGATCATCGAGCCGACCGCGAGGCCGGCGATGAGCACGCCGGACAGGCCCATGGCGTCGACCTCGTCGGCGAAGGCGACCAGCGCGATCTCCAGCGTGCCGAGCACCGAGCCGACGGCGGCGCCGACGACGAAGAGCACCCGCAGGCCCGGCGTGCGGATGGCCGAGGGCCCGCGGCGCGCCTCGTGGCCGTGCGGCGGCGGCTCGGTGCGGCCCTGCGCAGCGAACAGCAGCGCCCCGACGACGGCGAGGGTGAAGGCGGTGACGACGCCGGAGGTCGCGTGCCCGGTGGTGGACAGGAAGGTGACCAGCACCGGCCCGACGATGAACACCAGCTCGTCGACCACCGACTCCATGGCCAGGGCCGCCGGCAACCGCCTGGTCCCCCGCAGCAGGTGCGTCCAGCGCACGCGGATCATCGAGGCGACCGGCGGGATGCACGCGCCGGCGATGCCCGCGGTGACGAACAGCGTCCAGCGCGGCCAGTCGTCCTTGACCGCGGCCAGGAACGCCGCGCCGGCGGCGGCGAAGACCGCGGTCACCGGCAGGAGCACGCGGCGCTGCCCGAAGGTGTCGGCCAGCCGCCCCAGCACCGGGCCGACGAGCGCGGTGGTGATCGCGCCGGCGGCCGCCACGGTGCCGCCGAGCCCGTAGGAGCCGGTCTCCGAGGCCACCAGCAGCACGCACCCCAGGCCCACCATCGACAGCGGGAGCCGCCCGACGAAGGCGGCGAGCACCATGGGCAGTGCGTGCGGCGTGCGCAGCACGTGCAGGTAGGGAGTGAGCAACGAGGGGGACCTGTCGTCAGGGGGACGCGGGTTCACCCACGCTAACCGACGTCGGCACGGCGGGCAGGCGATGGCTTGCGTTCCGTGTCCGGACGAACACGGGCTCCGCCCCGGACGACGCTGTCCGGCGCGGAGCCCGCGCGGACCCATCGCGTGCGAACGCGACGGGAGTCGTGGTGGCCTCCTCGCAGGGACCCGCCGTGAGCGTGCGAGCGGTGGGGGGCGAGGAGGTCCTCCCTCAGGCGAGGCGGCTCTCGAGGATGGCGAGCTCGTCCCACATGGTGCTGGGCAGCTTGTCCCCGAACTTCTCGAACCACTCGGTGATCTGCGGGATCTCCGCGCGCCACTCGTCGCGGTCGACGGCGAGCGCCTGGCGCACCTGGTCCTCGGTCATGTCCAGGCCCGAGACGTCGAGCGAGTCCGGCGTCGGGACGTGCCCCACCGGCGTCTCCTCCGCGGCCGCAGTGCCCTCGATGCGCTCGACGACCCACTTGAGCACCCGGCTGTTCTCGCCGAAGCCCGGCCACAGGAAGCCGCCGTCCTCGTCCCGGCGGAACCAGTTCACGTAGAAGATCCTCGGCAGCTTGACGGCGTCGTGCGCCTTGCCGGTCTCGACCCAGTGCCGGAAGTAGTCGCCGGCGTTGTAGCCGATGAACGGCAGCATGGCGAAGGGGTCGCGGCGCACCACACCGACGGCGCCGGTGGCCGCGGCCGTCGTCTCCGAGGACAGCGTGGCGCCCATGAAGACTCCGTGGTTCCAGTCCCGGGCCTCGGTGACCAGCGGGACGGTGGTCTTGCGGCGGCCGCCGAAGAGGATCGCCGAGATCGGCACGCCCCTCGGGTCGTCGTACTCGGGCGCGAGGATCGGGCACTGGGTGATCGGGGTGCAGAACCGCGAGTTCGGGTGTGACGAGGGCTCGTCGGAGTCCGGCGTCCAGTCCTGCTTCTTCCAGCTGGTCAGGTGGGCGGGGGGCTCCTCGGTCATGCCCTCCCACCAGACGTCGCCGTCGTCGGTGAGCGCGACGTTGGTGAACACCGAGTTGCCCTTGTCGATCGTGCGCATCGCGTTCGGGTTGGTGTCCCAGCCGGTGCCGGGCGCGACGCCGAACAGGCCGTACTCGGGGTTGAGCGCGTAGAGCTGGCCGTCCTCGCCGAAGCGCATCCAGGCGATGTCGTCGCCGAGGGTCTCGACCTGCCAGCCGGGGATGGTCGGCTCGAGCATCGCCAGGTTGGTCTTGCCGCAGGCGCTGGGGAAGGCGGCGGCGATGTAGTACGTCTTCTGCTGCGGGCTGGTCAGCTTGAGGATCAGCATGTGCTCGGCGAGCCAGCCCTCGTCGCGGGCCATGACCGAGGCGATCCGCAGCGAGTAGCACTTCTTGCCCAGCAGCGCGTTGCCGCCGTACCCCGAGCCGTAGGACCAGATGGCCCGCTCCTCGGGGAAGTGCACGATGTACTTCGTCTGGCTGCAGGGCCAGGGGACGTCCTCCTGGCCCGGCTCCAGCGGCGCGCCGAGGGAGTGCATGGCCGGCACGAACGGCCGGTCGGTGCCCATCGCCTCGAGGATGCGGCTGCCGATGCGGGCCATGACCCGCATGGAGACGACGACGTACTCCGAGTCGGTGAGCTCGACGCCGAACATCGGGTTCTCGGCCTCGACCGGGCCCATGCAGAACGGGATGACGTACATCGTCCGGCCGCGCATCGAGCCGCGGTACAACTCGGTCATCACCGACTTCATCTCGTCGGGGGCCATCCAGTTGTTGGTGGGCCCCGCGTCGGCCTCGTCGACCGAGCAGATGAAGGTGCGGTCCTCGACGCGAGCGACGTCGCTGGGGTCGGAGGCGCACCAGAACGAGTTGGGCTTCTTCTCCAGCCGGGTGAACGTGCCGGCGTCGACCAGCCGCTGGGTGAGGCGCTCCCACTCCTCGTCACTGCCGTCGACCCACACGACCCGGTCCGGGGTGGTCAGCTCCGCCATCTCCTGCACCCAGGCCAGCAGCCGGGCGTGCGTGGTGGGGGCGTTCTCGAGACCGGGGGTGGCCACGGAAGTCACGGCGTCTCCATCCTGTGCGGCGCACGCCGGGTGGGAGAACACCGGCGCCGGTGTGCTGCGTCCCGGGTCCGGCGGAACGAGTCCGGCCGTCCGGGTCGCGTCAGCGTACAAGCGGGGACACCTGCCTGTAACCGTGAGAGATGTTACGTCTAGGACGTCTAGGGGGCGGGCACAGCGCGACCCGGAGACGCGCAGGTCAGCACGGCGCCGGCGGTCCGACGTGACGAGCCTCACTCCCGTGGCGACGGCGTCCGCGTACCGTCCGCGGGCCATGACCTCCCGCCCCGGACTCCTCGCCGTCTCCGCCCTGCAGCTGGCCGCCGGGCTCACCGGGCAGGCCCTCGCGCTGCGCCGGCGGCACGCCTTCGAGATCCCGCTCGCCGCCGGGGACCCGGCGGCCGTGGGCCGGGAGTCGCTGTGGGCCGGCACCGCGCTCAGCGCGCCGGCCTGGATGCTCGGGTTGCAGGGCTGGGCCGTCGCCCGGCTGGCCGCGGGCGACGAGCGGGCCCGGCCGGTGCTGCGGCTGCTCGGTGCCGGCATGGTGCCCGGTTACCTGCTGGAGCGCCTGGTCCGGCAGCGGCTGACCCCCGGCGGGACGCAGCCGCTGGAGACGGCCGTCGTCGCCGGCGGCCTGGGCCTGGCCGCGGCGATGGTCGTGCTCGGCCGGCGCCGCTGAGGGCTCAGGCCTCCGGGGTGCGCCCGTAGTCCGGGCCGGTCGCGGCGAGGAAGGAGTCCCAGTCCCCGGGCGCCGGGCGACCGCCGGCCTCGGCGTCGAGCTTGTCGAGGTACCAGTGCCAGCCGAGGGCGAAGTCGACGACGTCGGTGCCGGCGGCGAAGACCTGCACGAAGTGCAGGGTGGTGCGGCCGCTCTCCACGGCGAGCGCCAGCTCCACCCGCCAGTCGGCCTGGTCGACCCACTCGACCACGAGCCGGCGCGGCGGGTCGCACTCCACGACGGTCACCGGCTCACCGACCGGCTCGGCCTCGTGCGTCATCGTCAGCGTCCCGCGGCCGCCGGGGGCGCGCTCGCCCTCGTAGCGGCCGAACCAGCGGGCCAGCCGGTCGGGCTCGGTGAGCGCCGCCCAGACGTCGTCGGGGCCCTCGGGCCAGGAGCGGCGGAACTCCAGCCGCAGGCGGCCGTCGGGGAGCTCGGTCACCACGCCGCGTCGGCCGGTCGGGGGGTCGGCGGGGGTCTCGGGCTGGGTCACGGCAGGTCTCCGTCCGTCGGTCGGTGGGCCCGGGCCCGGCGGCCGCGGGCGATCTCGGTGTCGAGGGCGTCGAGCCGCTGGGCCCAGAGGTCGCGGTAGAACCCCAGCCAGTCGTCGAGCTCCCGCAGCGGGCGCGGGTCGAGCGCGTACAGCCGCCGGCGCCCCTCCACCCGGCTGCGGACCAGGCCGGCCTCGCGCAGCACGCGCAGGTGCCGGCTGATCGCCGGGCGGCTGACCGCGAACCGGCCGGCCAGCTCACCGGCGGGCAGCTCCCCGTCCCGCAGCAGCGCCAGGAGCCGCCGCCGGGTGGGGTCGGCGAGTGCCGCGAGCGCCTCCACCCGGGATGTGTAACACAAGCGTTACGCGTTGGGCCAGCGGTTGCCGCCGGGACACGGCGGGCAGGGACGGCGCATGACCGTCACCGACCCCGACGCCCCGGACCCGCTGAACGACCCCCGGACGACGCAGGCCGATCCCGGCACCGTCGGCCAGGGGGCCGACCTGGCCTCGGCCGGCGACGACCCCGTGTCGGCCGGCGAGGACGAGCTCGGCGCCGACGACCCGGAGACGACGGCCGGGCAGACCCTGGCCGACGACGCCGGCGGCGGGGACGTCACGGGAGGGGCGTTCTCGAACGCGCCGTGACGGACGGGCTCGTTTCATGCCGGAGGAGCGGGGAACCCGTCCGGACGCCCAGCCCCCGACGACGAGGAGGACCCGATGGCCACCGGTGAGACCGGCTTCGAGGACGTCACCTTCGACCTGATCTCCGTGCAGTACCACTCGCTCAAGGCCGGGCACGACTACGGCCAGTACGTCCGGGACGCCGAGAACGCCGGCCTGGACGACGTCGCCGCCTTCTTCCGCGAGGTCATGGAGCAGGACTCCGCCCGGGCGCGGCGCTGCCACGAGCTGCTCCGGAACATCTCCGGCACCGACCAGGGCGGCCCGGCCACGAAGTGAGACGGCGGAGGCCCCCCACCCGCGCGGGTGGGGGGCCTCCTGCCGTTCGGCCCCCTCCAGGGCACCGCCCCGAGCGTGCGAGGGGTGGGGAGGAGGGGGTCCTTCAGCAGACGACGCAGCTGTCGCCCTCGCAGCCCTCGGCGGCGGGGACGGTGGCCAGCGGGTGGGCGTCGGCCCAGGCCCGCTCGAGCAGCTGCAGCAGCAGGTCGGCCGGCTGGGCGCCCGCGGCGCCGTAGCGGCGGTCGACGACGAAGAACGGGACCCCGGTGGCGCCCAGCGCCTGGGCGGTGCGGGCGTCCTCGAGCACGGCGGGCCGGTACCGGTGGTCGGCCAGCGCGGCGCGCACCTCCGCCTCGTCCAGCCCGGCCTCGACGGCCAGCGCGGCCAGCGAGTCGACGTCGAAGACCGGGCGCGCCTCCTCGAAGTAGGCGTGCAGCAGGCGCTCCTTCACCTCGCCCTGCACCCCGCGGTCGGCGGCCAGGTGCAGCAGCTCGTGAGCGAGCAGCGTGTTGCCACCGACGCCGTCCTCGAGGCGGTACCGCAGGCCCTCGCCGGCGGCGGTCTCCTCGACGTGCCGCATCATCGCCCGCATCTCCTCGACCGGGCGGCCGTACTTGGCGGCCAGCGCCGGCAGCGTCGGGTGGGTCTCGCCCTCGGGCACCGACGGGTCGAGCTGGAAGGACCGCCACACCACCTCGACGGAGTCGCGGTGCGGGAACCGCGCGAGCGCGGCCTCCAGCCGGCGCTTGCCGATGTAGCACCACGGACAGACGACGTCGGACCAGACCTCGATGCGCACGGCCCGGTCAACCGCACCCCGGCGGCCGTCATTCCGGACGGTGGACCCCCGCCCGCGCGCGGCCGTCGCCGGGGGTCGGGTCGAGGAAGACGAACCGGACGCCCTCGTGCCGGGCCACCAGCCGGCGCTCGGCCTCGTCGGAGGCCCGCTCGATGTCGGCGACGGTCGCGGTGTCGGCGAAGTCGACCTTGGCCATCACGGCCAGCTGCCCGGGACCGATGACCGTGGTGAGCAGCACCGGGACGTCGTCGACCTGCGGCAGCCCGGCGATCTCCTGCCGCAGCTGGTCCTGCAGCCGGGTCGGGATCGACTGGCCGATGAGCAGGGAGACGTTGGCCCGGGCCAGCGCGCCGGCCACCACCAGCAGCAGCACGCCGATGAGCAGTGCGGCGATCCCGTCCCACACCGGGTCGCCGGTGACCTGCTCCAGGAACAGCCCCAGCGCGGCCAGCACCAGCCCCACCAGGGCGGCGCTGTCCTCGAAGGTGACGGCCTTGACGGTGGTGTCGGTGGTCTCGGCGAGGTAGCGCCGGGGCGTGGTCCCCCACCGGCGGGCCGCACCGCGGACCTGGCGCACTGCCTTGAGCCAGGAGGCGCCCTCGAGGACGAAGGAGACGGCGAGGACGACGTAGGCGACCGTGGGGGAGCCCTGCTCCTCGCCCTCCAGGATGGTCTCGACGCCCTGGTAGAAGGAGAACCCCGCGCCGAGGGTGAAGGTCGCCAGGCAGGCCAGCAGCGCCCAGAAGTAGGTCTCCCGGCCGTAGCCGATGGGATGGCGGGCGTCGGGCGCCTTGTCCCCGCGCTTGAGCGCGACGAACAGCAGCACCTCGGTGATGGTGTCGGCCAGGGAGTGCGCGGCCTCGGACAGCATCGCCGACGAGTGGCTGATCAGCCCGCCGACCAGCTTGGCGACGGCGATGCCGAGGTTGGCGAGGCCGGCGACGACCACGGTGCCGGTGGACTCGCCGCCGGCCTCCTCGGTGCCCGCCTGGGCCAGGGCGTGGTCGCGGGTGGGCACCGGCTCGCTCATGGCCCCACCGGTGCCCCACCGTTGCCGGACACAACCACCGGGTGGGCGACGACCAGGTCACCCGGTCATCGACGCCCCCCGCGGATCAGCGGATGCCGACGAGGTCGACCACGAAGACCAGGGTCGCGCCGGGCCGGATCACGCCGCCGGCGCCACGGTCGCCGTAGGCCTTGTGCGCGGGGATGGTCAGCCGCCGCCGGCCACCGACCCGCATGCCCTGGATGCCCTCGTCCCAGCCCTGGATGACCATGCCGACGCCGAGGCGGAACTCCAGCGGGTCGCCGCGGTCCCAGGACGCGTCGAACTGCTCGCCGCCGTCGTGGGTGACCCCGACGTAGTGCGCGCTGACCAGGTCGCCGGCCTTCGCCTCAGGACCGTCGCCGACCGCGATGTCCTCGATCACCAGGTCGTCGGGCGCGGGGCCGGTGGGCGGCTCGACGTCGGGGCGGGTGGGCTGGGACATCGGTGCTCCTCGGGTCGGTGCCGGGACGGTCCCGGCGGGTGCCGACCATACGGACCCGGGCCGGCGCGGGTGCGCGGCGTCGGTGGCCGTGCTGGGGTGGTCCGGTGACCCCCGAGCAGGCGCCGTGGTGGACCCGTGCCGTCGTCTACCAGGTCTACCCGCGTTCCTTCCAGGACTCCGACGGCGACGGCGTCGGCGACCTCGGCGGGATCCTGCAGCGCATCGACCACCTCGCCGACCTCGGCGTCGACGTCGTCTGGCTCTCGCCGGTCTACCGGTCCCCGCAGGCCGACAACGGGTACGACATCAGCGACTACCAGGACGTCGACCCGGCGTTCGGCACCCTGGCGCAGCTCGACGAGCTCATCGCCGCGTTGCACGACCGCGGCATCCGGCTGGTCATGGACCTGGTGGTCAACCACACCAGCGACGAGCACCCCTGGTTCGTCGAGAGCCGGTCGTCGACGGACTCCCCCACGCGCGACTGGTACTGGTGGCGGCCGCCGCGGGAGGGGATGACGGCGGGGCAGCCCGGTGCCGAGCCGACCAACTGGCACTCGCACTTCTCCGGCTCGGCCTGGCAGTACGACGAGGCCAGCGGCGAGTACTACCTGCACCTGTTCGACCGCAAGCAGCCCGACCTGAACTGGGAGAACCCCGAGGTCCGGCAGGCGGTCTACGCGATGATGCGCTGGTGGCTCGACCGCGGGGTCGACGGCTTCCGCATGGACGTCATCAACATGATCAGCAAGGCGGTCGGGCCGGACGGGTCGCTGCCCGACGGGCCGCCACTGCCCGGCCTGCCCTACGGCGACGGGACGCCGCACTTCTCCAACGGCCCGCGGATCCACGAGTACCTGCAGGAGATGCACCGCGAGGTGTTCGACGGCCGCCGGGAGTCGCTGCTGCTGGTCGGGGAGATGCCCGGCGTCACGCCGGAGCAGGCGCGGCTCTACACCGACCCGGCGCGGGCCGAGGTGGACATGGTGTTCCAGTTCGAGCACGTGCAGCTCGACCTCGACGGCGACAAGTGGCACCCGCGGCCGCTGCGGATGCGCGACCTCAAGGCATCCCTCGGCCGCTGGCAGGCCGGGCTGGCCGACGTCGGCTGGAACTCCCTCTACTGGGACAACCACGACCAGCCGCGGGCGGTGTCCCGCTTCGGCGACGACTCGCCGCGGTTCCGCCGCGACTCGGCGACCTGCCTGGCCACGCTGCTGCACCTGCACCGCGGGACGCCCTACGTCTACCAGGGCGAGGAGATCGGGATGGCGAACTTCCCGTTCACCGACCTCGCGCAGTTCCGCGACGTCGAGTCGCTCAACCACCACGTGCAGGCCGTCGCGCACGGCGCCGACGCCGACGAGGTGCTCGCCGCGATGCGCCGGATGAGCCGCGACAACGCGCGCACGCCGGTGCAGTGGGACGGCTCGCCGAACGCCGGCTTCACCACCGGCACGCCGTGGATCGCGGTCAACCCCGACCACGCCGAGTGGAACGTGGCGGCCCAGCTCGAGGAGCCGGCGTCGGTGCTCGCCCACCACCGGCGGCTCGTCGCGCTGCGGCACGAGGACCCGGTGGTGGCGCTCGGGGACTTCACCATGCTGCTGCCCGACCACGACGAGGTGTACGCGTTCACCCGCTGCCTCGACGGGGACACGCTGCTCGTCGTCTGCAACCTCAGTGGCACCGCGCAGCCGCTGGCCGACCTGCTGCCCGAGGCGGTCGCCGCCGGGGTCGTCCTCGGGAACCTGGCCGAGGACGACCCCGCGGTGCTCAGGCCCTGGGAGGCCCGAGTGCTGCGACCGTCCCGCTGACCGCCTCGTCCGGGTCGGCGACGGCCGGATCCTCGGCGGGCACGTCGAGCGGGTGGGCCAGCTCGTCGACGTGCAGCCGCCAGGCCAGCACCGCGACGACGCCGAGCACCGGTGGCAGCAGCCCGGCGAGCAGGAAGGTGCCGGTGAGCCCGACCACGCCGCTGACCGGGCCGGCCAGCGCCATCGACAGCGGCATGAACGCCAGCGACACGAAGAAGTCGAGGCTCGACACCCGGCCGAGCAGCGCCGGCGGGACCCGCCGCTGCAGCAGCGTGCCCCAGATGACGGTCGCGGACTCGAACGCCGCACCCAGCACCGCGGCCGCCGCGATCATCACCCACAGCGACGACGTCCAGCCGAAGACGACGAGCGGCACGCAGCCGGCGCCCCAGAGCAGGTTCATCACCGTCAGGTAGCGCCGCGGCAGCCGGAACGAGGCGACGACGGCCGACCCGACGGCGCCGCCGATGCCGAACGCGGCCAGCACCCAGGCGTGCTCCGACGGCCCGCCGCCGGCCTGGTCGCGGACCGCGAAGGGCACCAGCACCTCGAAGGGGCCGATGAAGACGAGCACCATGAGCGAGGCGAACAGCAGCGTGGCCAGCAGCCACGGCGTGCGGACCATGTAGGCCACGCCCTCCCGGACGTCGGCGAGCAGGCCCGCGCCGAGCTCCTCGCGGCGCACGGGCAGCGTGGGCAGCGCCGCCACGCAGGCGGCCGCCGCGGCCGAGGTCAGCGAGGTGGCGAGCAGGGCGGCCCCGGGGGAGAACGCGCCGACGAGCAGGCCGCCGGCCGCCGGACCGGCCGCCATGGCCAGCGCCGGGCGCACCACGCCCTCGAGGCCGTTGGCCGCGAGCAGGTCCCCCGGCGGCACCACGCCGGGGACGAGGGCGGAGTAGGCCGGGTAGTACAGCCCGGTGGCCACGCCGCCGGCCAGGGAGGCGGCGGCCAGTGGCCCGAGCGCGAGCGTGCCGGTGAGCGAGAGGACGGCGACCAGGCCGGCCGCCGCCGTCTGCAGCAGCGCGACGCCGAGCAGGATGCGCCGCTGCGGCACCCGGTCGGCGAGCGCGCCGCCGAGCAGGGTGCTGGCCAGCATGCCGCCGGCCGACAGCGCGGTGGCCAGTGACAGCGCTCCGGGACCCCCGCCGAGGTCGACGACCTGCCACACCAGCGCGACCGTCCACAGCCCCTGGGCGAGCAGCGACAACCCCATGGAGGCGGCCAGCAGGCGGTAGGAGCGGTGCCGCAGGGGCGCGAGCGCGCGCGGCAGGCCGGCCATGTCGGTTCCTCCTCGGGGGTGGCGCGCGGTCGGCGCCGTCGGACCCATGCTGGCCGACGGGTCCGACAGGAGCAGCCGGTTATCGCCGAGAGCGCAGGAACGGTCGGCGGCTAGAGTCCCGGCCCCGTGCGGGGACTCGTCGAGGCGGTGCTGCCGGCCCGCATGGGCACGCCGTTCCGCTGGCTGGTCGCCTCCTCGTGGGTGAGCAACCTCGGCGACGGGATCGCTCTGGCCGCCGGGCCGCTGCTGGTGGCCGGTCTCACCTCCGACCCGCTGCTGGTCGCGCTGGGCGCCCTGCTGCAGCAGCTGCCGTGGCTGCTGTTCGGCCTGCACGCCGGCGTCCTGGCCGACCGGGTCGACCGGCGCCGGCTGCTCGTCGGCGTCGACCTCGCCCGGGCCGGGGTGCTCGCCGTCCTCACCGTCGCGCTGGCCACCGGCGACGTCGGTCTGCCCCTCGTCCTGGGGACGCTGTTCGTCCTGGGCACCGCGGAGGTCTTCGCCGACACCACCGGCGGCACGCTGCTGCCGATGGTGGTGCCGCGGGCCGACCTGGGCACCGGCAACGCCCGGCTGATGGCCGGGACGCTGACGATGGACCAGTTCGCCGGCCCTGCCCTCGGCGGCCTGCTGTTCGCCGCCGGCACGGCCTGGCCGTTCCTCACCCAGGCGGTGTGCGTCGGGCTGGGCGCGGTGCTGGTGTCGCGGATGCGGCTGCCCGCGCGCCCGCCGGTGGTGCAGCACCCGCCGGTGCGCCGGTCGATCGCCGAGGGTCTGCGCTGGACGTGGCACGACCCCGCCGTCCGCACGCTGACGCTGACCATCGTGCTGTTCAACGTCACGTGGGGGGCGGCGTGGTCGGTCCTCGTCCTCTACGCCGACCGGCGGCTCGGGCTGGGGGCGGCCGGCTACGGGCTGCTCACCACGGTCGGTGCCCTGGGCGGCATGGTGGGGACGGCGTCCTACGGCTGGCTGGAGCGGCACGTGCGGCTGGCCACGCTCATGCGGGTCGGGCTGACGCTGGAGACGCTCACGCACCTCGCGCTCGCCCTCACCACCACGGTGTGGGTGGCGCTGGTGGTGCTGTTCGTCTTCGGCGTGCACGCCTTCGTCTGGGGGACGACCTCGCGCACGGTCCGCATGCGGGCGGTGCCGATGCAGCTGCAGGGCCGGGTGGGCAGCCTCTACGCGATGGGCGTGTTCGGCGGCATCGTGGCCGGGCAGGGCGTCGGCGGCGTCGTGGCGCGCGTCTGGGGCGTCACCGGGCCGTTCTGGTTCGCCTTCGCCGGGTCGGCGGTGCTGCTGGCGGTGGTGTGGCGCGAGCTCGGGCACGTCGCGCACGCCGACGAGGCCGTGCTCGCCGCCGGCTGAGGTCCTCCCCCGCCGCTCGTGCTCTGCACACACGTGTGTGCAGAGCACGAGCGGGCGCGGGACCGGGAGTCAGGCGGCGGCGAAGACGAGCCGGAAGCCGCCGTCGACCGGCTCGACCTGCCAGAAGACGCCGCCCGCGGTCCCGGAGACCGCGGGCTCGCCGAGGCCGGTCTCGGTGCGCTCCGCGCCCGGCGCGGCCGACTCGTAGTGCGCGAGCACCTCCTCGGCACCGAGGCCGGAGGCGTAGTTCGCGTACTCCTGCCCGCCGTCGGCGGTGCCGCCGGTCTCGCAGAGGGTCGCCCCGTCCGGCGGCGGCGGGAAGTCGGCGGGGACGGACTCGACGTCGGCGATGTCCGCGTCGCCGGTGACGGTCAGCGGGAAGGCCGCGGTGCACTCCTCGGGCACGTCGGCTCCCGCCACGTCACCCAGGGCGGCGGTGTCCTCCCCGGCGGCCACGTCGTCGTCGGCGCTGCAGGCCGACAGCAGCAGGGCGGTGCCGAGCAGGGCCCCGGCCAGGGCGCGGCGGGTGGTCGGGCGGGTGCGGTACACGGTTCTCCTCGGGGCGTCGCCGGGCCCCGTGCGGCTGCCCGGGACCGGTCCGCCGCGCCGCCCGGGGGCGGTCCGGCGACGGGCCGCGCGGGAAGGTAGCCGAGCGTCGCCGCGCCGTCACCGGATCCGCGCGCCATCGGATCTCACAGCTACTTCACACATCTCACATAGCTCTGGTAGGAACGTCCCGTGGCCGTCCCCGACCGACTCGACGTGACGCTGCGGCTCGTCCGCAACGCCGGCCGGGTCCCGCTCGCCGATCTCGCCGCGCGGCTCGGGGTCTCGGAGATGACCGTGCGCCGCGACCTCGACGCCCTGCAGGCCCGCGGGCTGGTCGAGCGGGTGCGCGGCGGCGCGGTCGCCGTCGCCGAGCCGGAGAGCGCGGCCGGGTTCGCCGCCCGGGCCGGCTGGCAGGCCGGGCTCAAGGAGCGCATCGGCCGGGCCGCGGCCGCGCGGGTCGCGCCCGGCTCCACCGTGCTGCTCGACGCCGGGACGACGACGGTGCACGTCGCCCGCGCGCTGGCCGACCGGGCGGCCGCGGGCGAGGGACCCTTCACCGTCGCCGTCGTCAGCCTGCCGGTGGCCGAGGCGCTGGCCGACCGACCGGGCGTGCGGCTGCTGGTCGTCGGCGGGGAGTCGCGGCCCGGCGAGCGCAGCCTGTCCGGGCCGCTGACCGCCACGGTGCTGCGGCAGCTCACGGTCGACCTGTTCGTCATGTCGATCGGGGCGGTGAGCGCGCAGGCCGGCTGGTCGGAGTTCACCCTCGAGGACGCCGCCGTCAAGCAGGTGGGCCTGCAGCAGTCCCGCGCGGCCCTCGTCGTCGCCGACGCCTCCAAGCTCGGCGTGCGCGCGTTCGCCTCGGTCGCGCCGCTGGGCGCCGTCGGCCGGCTGGTCACCGACGCCAGCGCCCGCGACCCGCAGCTCAGCCCCGCGGCGCAGGAGACCCTCGCCGCGCTCGACGACGTCGGCGTGGAGGTCGACTTCCCGTGACGCAGCCCCTGATGATCCTGGTCGCCGGCCCCTACCGCGGGGGCACCGGCGACGACCCGGAGCGGATCGCCGCCAACCACCGCGCCATCCGGGCGGCCTGCCTGGAGCTGTTCCGCGCCGGCCACCTCGCCGTCAACGGGGAGGACCTCGCGCTGCCGCTGGCCGAGCTGGCCGGCTCGACGCGGGTGGGCGACGCCGCCTTCGACGAGGTCTTCCACCCGATGGGCCGGCGGCTGGTGGCCCGGGTCGACGCGGTGCTGCGGCTGCCCGGCGCCTCGGCCGGGTCCGACGAGATGGTCGCGCTGGCCCGCGCCCGCGGCGCCACGGTGTACCGCAGCCTCGACGAGGTGCCGGCGGTGACGCGGTGACCGGCGTCGTCGGGGTGGACCTCCCCGACGCGCGGGGGCGGACCGGGCTGGACCGGGCCGGCCGCGACCTCACCGGCAACCCCGACGTCGTCGTCCGCGACGTCGAGGTGCTCTCCAGCTCCTGGTACGTCAACCGGCGGACGACGTTCGACCGGCGCGGCCGCGACGGCGTCTGGCGCACCGAGCGGCGCGAGACGCACGACCGCGGCAACGGCGCCACCGTGCTGCTGTACGACACCGCCCGCCGCACCGTGCTGCTCACCCGCCAGTTCCGCTTCCCGGCCTACGTCAACGGCTCCCCCGACGGGGTGCTGGTGGAGACCGCCGCCGGCCTCCTCGACGAGCAGGACGCCGAGGCCGCGGTCCGCCGGGAGGCCGCCGAGGAGCTCGGCGTCGCCGTCGGGCCGCTCACCCGGCTGCCCGACGTGTGGATGAGCCCGGGGTCGGTGACCGAGCGGCTGGCCTTCTTCGCCGGCCCGTACACCCCGGCCGACCGGGTGTCGGCCGGGGGCGGGCTCGCCGAGGAGGGCGAGGACATCGAGGTGCTCGAGCTGCCCGTCGAGCAGGCGCTGGCCATGGTCGACGACGGCCGGATCGCCGACGCCAAGACCGTCCTGCTGCTGCAGTGGGCGGCGCTGCGGGGCCCGTTCGCTGCCTAGCGGGCCCCGCGCTCCCGGGCCAGGGCGACGTAGTGCTCGACCAGCGACGCGTCGTCGACGGCCCCGGGGTTGACCGCCTTCTCCGGGGGCACGCCCTGGAACAGCCGCTTGAGCGGCACCTCCAGCCGCTTGCCGGTGCGGGTGTGCGGGACGCCGGGCGCCACCAGGATCTCGTCGGGCACGTGCCGCGGGCTGGCCGAGCTGCGGATGGCCGCGCGGATGCGGTCGGCGAGGTCGTCGGTGAGCTCCGCGCCGGGGGCCAGCTGCACGAACAGCGGCATCCAGTAGCCGCCGTCGCGCTGCTCGACGCCGAGGACGACGCAGTCGGCGATCTCCGGGAAGGCCTCGACGGCGGCGTAGATGTCGGCGGTGCCCATGCGCACGCCGCCGCGGTTGAGCGTGGAGTCCGAGCGCCCGGTGATCAGGCAGGTGCCGCGCTCGGTGACCTCCATCCAGTCGCCGTGCCGCCACACGCCCGGCCACGGCTCGAAGTAGGCCTCCCGGTAGCGGCTGCCGTCCGGGCCCGGAGGAGTGTCGTTCCAGAAGTACAGCGGCATCGACGGCATCGGCTCGGTGACCACCAGCTCGCCCAGCTCGCCGACGACCGGCCGGCCGTCCTCGTCCCACGCCGCCGCGGCGACGCCGAGCATCGGCCGCTGCAGCTCCCCGGCGGTCACCGGCAGCAGCAGGGTGCTGCCGATGAACCCGGTGGCCACGTCGGTGCCGCCGGACACCGAGCCGAGGAAGACGTCGCCGCCCACCGCGTCGTAGACCCAGTGGAACGTCGACTCGGGCAGCGGTGAGCCGGTCGAGCCGATCGTGCGCAGCGCCGAGAGATCGTGGGTCTCCCCCGGCCGGACGCCGGCCTTCTCGCACGCGATCAGGTAGCCGGCGCTGGTGCCCAGGTAGGTCAGGCCGGTGCGGGCGGCGAGGGCGAACTGCGCGTCGACCGTCGGGTACGCCGGAGCGCCGTCGTGGACGACCACGGTGGCGCCGCGCAGCAGCGCCGAGGTGGCGATGTTCCACATGATCCAGGCGGTGGAGGCGTACCAGTAGAAGCGGTCGCCGGGGCCGACGTCGCCGTGCAGGCCCAGCTGCTTGTGCTGCTCGAGGACGACACCGCCGTGCCCGTGCACGATCCCCTTGGGCAGCCCGGTGGTGCCCGAGGAGTACACGATCCACAGCGGCGCGTCGAAGGGCAGCGGCTCGAACTCCGGATCCTGCCGGTCGGCGACGGCGTCGGCCCAGGCCAGCGCGCCGTCGGGCCGCTCGTCGGGGAACAGCCGGGGGACGGCGACCGTCGTCGTCACCGTGGGCAGGGCGGCGCGCAGCTCGGCGACGACGTCGCGCCGGTCGTGGGCCCTGCCGTTGAAGCGGTACCCGTCGACGGCGACCAGCACGGTGGGCTCGATCTGGGCGAACCGGTCGAGGACGGCGCGGGTGCCGAAGTCCGGCGCGCAGGAGGACCACACCGCACCGATCGACGCCGCGCCCAGGAAGGCGACGACCGCCTCGGGGACGTTGGGCAGGTAGCCCGCGACGCGGTCGCCGCGCCGCACGCCCAGCCGGCGCAGCGTGGCGGCGAAGGCGCCGACCTGCCCGCGCAGGACGGCCCAGGAGACCTCCACCGGCTCGGCGTCCTCGGCCACGGCGATCAGGGCGGGGTGCTCGTCGGTGGCCTGCCGCAGCGCCTGCTCGGCGTAGTTGACCGTGGCGTCGGGGAACCAGACGGCGCCGGGCATCCGCCGGTCGGTCAGCACCCGGTCGTCGGGGACGCCGGGCAGCACGCCCGACCACGCGGCGACGTCGGCCCAGAACTGGTCGGGGTGCTCGACCGACCAGCGCCAGATCGCGTCGTAGTCGGTCGGGTCGAGGTCGAGCCCGCGCCTGGCGGCCGCGTCGCGGGCGAACCCGGCCAGCCGGGTCGCCTCGCGGGACTGCTGCGTCGGCTGCCAGAGGACGGCCGGGCCGGTCGAGGAGCCGGTCGAGGCGCCGGGAGTGTCGACGGTCACGCCCGGACTCTGCCACCGGGGACCGCCCATCGGGCGACCGGGGCGGAGCGCGGCGGGCCCGGCGGTGACGGTCGGTCAGGACGGGTCCGCCCATCGGGTGACTGCCGTTTCGCGGTCACCGTCCGCTCCAATCTGTGTGCTGACAGTCACCGTCTCGGGGGGAGGTGCGATGGCCGGGGGAACGACGGGCCGCCGCGCCCGCCTGCGCCGGTGGAGCGGCCGCGCCCTGCTGCTGGCCGGCCTCGGGGCCGGGGCGTGGCTGGGCGGTCAGGCCCCCGCCTCGGCCGACGAGGCGCCGCCGGCTCCCCTGCTCGCGTCGGTGACCGCCCCGGCCGGCGAGCTGGTGGGGCAGGTCGCCGCACCCGTCGGCGGGGCGCCCGGCCCGGTCCTCGAGCCGGTGCTGCCGCCCGTGGCCGGGGCGGTCTCCGAGGCCGGAACGCCGGTGGTGGCGCCGCTGGCGGACGCCGTCGCGCCGGTCACCGCCGCGCTCGAGCCGGTACTGAGCCCCGCGGCACAGACCCTCGCCCGCGTCACCGACTCCCTGACTCCCGTCACCGACCCGCTGGCGCCGGTGACCGACGTGCTCGTGCCCGTGACCGACGTGCTCACCCCGGTGGACGACGTCGTCGAGCCGGTGACCGGTGTGCTGCCGCCCGTCCCGGCCCCAGCCGCCGGCCCCGCGGTGGTCGACCCCGCGGTGCTCGACCCGGCGGCGACCGACCCCGCGTCGCCGCCCGCGCCCACCGTCGTCCCGCCGTCCGCTGCCCGCGCGGTGGAGGCCCCTGATCCGGCGGCCCCGGGTGCCGTGACCCCGGACCCGGGGTCGCCGGACGCCGCGCCGACGGCCGGCCCGGTCGCCGCGCCGTCCGCTCCCGCCGCCGTCGTCCCCGTGTCGCCGCTGCCGGTCGCGCCGGTCGCCCCGCTGCCGCCCGCGGTCCCGGCCGCGCCGGCGCCGGCGGGCGCGGCGGCATCTGGTGCCGACCGCGACCAGCCCGCGGCCGACCTGGTGGCGGCCACTCCTGCCGCGCTGCTCGCGGCGGCCGGCGCGGTGTCCGACGGTGCCCGCGAGGCCGCGGCCGCCGACCCCGTCGACCCCGCCACCTCCCCCGACTGAGTGCCGCGCCGCCGGCCCGCGGGCCGGCCCAGCGCACGACCCCCGCCGTCCCGTCCGGGACCGGGGTCCCAGCACCCAGTCGAGGAGACCTCCCGTGAACACCCTAAGGACCACGTGGGCCACCCGTGCCCTGCGCGTGGCGTTGCTGACCGGCGGCCTGCTGGCCGTCGGCACCGGCGTCGCCTCCGCGTCCGACGACCTGTCCGACGACCCGGCCGACGACCTGGCCGTGACCGTGCCGGTCACCGTCACCGACAACTCCCTCGGCGTCCTCACCGACGCCCCCGCCGGCGGGGGCCTCGAGCTGCCCGCCGTCAGCGCCGACGTCACCGTCGACCTCGGCGCCGCCACCGTCTCGGTGCCCGTGACGGTCGGCGGCAACGACGCCGCGGTGGCCGGCGGTGGGGTTCCCCAGGAACCGGCCGCTCCGGCGGCGGCTCCCGAGCCGGCTCCTGCACCGGCCGACGTCGCCGTCCCGGTCACCGTGTCGGGCAACGCCGTCGGCGTGCTCGGCGACGCGGAGGCCACCGGCACCAGCCCGGCGGCCCCGGCGGGCGCGGTCACCGTGCCCGTCACCGTGTGCGGCGTCGGCGCCGGCGTGCTCGGCGACGCATCGGCCGACTGCACCTCGCCTGCGGGTGCTCCCGGCGCGGGTGACGGCAGCGGTGGCGGCCCGGGCAGCGGCGCCGTCGTCGACGTGCCGGTGACCGTCTGCGGCGTGGGCGTGGGCCTGCTCGGTGACGCGTCGGCCGACTGCGCGCCGTCGAGCGGCCCGACTCCCCCGGCCGGCCCGCAGGAGCCGGCGCACCCGGCCGGCCCGCAGGACCCGGGGACCCAGCCCGGCAGCCGGCCGGGCGGCCTGCCCGCCGACGGCGCGGAGTCCGTCCGCCCGGTCGCCTGGGGCGGCGCGTGGACCGGCCCGTGGACCGGCCCGCGGTCCGGCTCCTGGACCGGTTCCTGGACCGGTTCCTGGACCGGCCCTGCGGCCGCCTCGGGATCCGGCGCGGAGGCCGGTCCCGGGACCGCGACGGCCGGTGGGCACGGGTCCACCGGTGGCCGGCTGGCCTCCACCGGCGCGGACCTGCGCCGCGCCCTGGGCGCGGGACTGCTGGTCCTGCTGCTGGGTGAGGTGCTGCTGCTGGCGGCGCGCCGCCGGGACGGCACCGCCTGAGCCCGGCGCGGGCCCGGCCGGGCACCACCGGCCGGGCCCGCGCACGCAGCGCGCAGAGAGCCGCCGCTCTGCCACGATCCGGGCATGACCGAGCCGGAGAGCGAGCGCAACGTGCTGGGCGGCGTGCTGGAGCCCTGCGGCACCGAGCCGCTGACCGGCTACTTCCGCGACGGGGCCTGCCGCACCGGCTCGGAGGACCTGGGCAGCCACACCGTCTGCACCGTGGTGTCCCAGGAGTTCCTGGCCCTGCAGCGCGAGCTCGGCAACGACCTCACCACCCCGCGACCGGAGTACGGCTTCCCGGGACTGCACCCGGGCGACCGCTGGTGCGTCGTCGCCGTGCGGTGGCTGCAGGCCTACCGCGCCGGGGCGGCGGCCGGCGTCGTGCTCGCGGCCACCAACGAGCGGGCGCTGGAGGTGATCCCGCTGACGGCGCTGCGCCAGCACGCCGTCGACGTCCCCGACGACATCAGCGACCTGGAATGAGCCCGGCCTCCCGCGTGCTGGTGCCGGTGACCGCCCCGGCCCGCGAGGAGTGCCCGTGACCGACCTGCTCGACCTGCCCGTCGCGACCCTGCAGGGCGCGGACACCACCCTCGGCGAGCTCACCGGCCGTCGTCCGGCGCTGCTGGTCAACGTGGCCAGCCGGTGCGGCCTGACCCCGCAGTACACCCGCCTCGAGGAGCTGCAGCGCGAGTACGGCCCGCGCGGGTTCACCGTCGTCGGGGTGCCCTGCAACCAGTTCGCCGGCCAGGAGCCGGGCACCGCCGAGGAGATCGCCGGGTTCTGCTCGGCCACCTACGGCGTCACCTTCCCGATGACCGAGAAGCTCGAGGTCAACGGCGAGGGCGCGCACCCGGTGTACCGGCGGCTGACGACGACGCCCGACGCGAGCGGCGAGGCCGGCCCGGTGCAGTGGAACTTCGAGAAGTTCCTGGTCGACGGCGACGGCGCGGTCGTGGCGCGGTTCCGCCCCCGGACCGACCCGGGCTCGCCCGAGGTCCGCACCGCCATCGAGGAACTCCTCCCGGCCTGACCGGGCGCCTCCGGGGTGCCAATAGCGCTACAAAGGCACCCCTCGGGTGCCAATGGCGCTACAAGGGCTCCGGTCGGGCCGGGGCGCGGCGGCGGGGGCAGCATGGAGCCGTGGCCGACCTGCACTTCTACTTCGACCCCGTCTGCCCGTTCGCCTGGCTGACCAGCAAGTGGGTCCGCCTGGTCGCCGCGCAGCGCGACTACGACGTCGACTGGCGGCTGATCTCGCTGCGGCTGCTCAACGCGCACGTCGACTACGCCGCCCACTTCCCGCCCGAGTACGAGGCGGGCCACACCGCGGGGCTGCGGCTGCTGCGGGTGTTGGCGCAGACGCGCGAGCAGCACGGGCGCGCGGCGGTCGGCGTCCTCTACGAGCACCTCGGGCAACGGGTGTTCGAGACCGAACCCGACCGTCCGGGCACCGCGGCCGAGCGCGGCACGGCCGCCTACCTCGAGCCGGTGCTGGAGCGGGCCGGGCTGCCCCGCGACCTGGCGGCGGTGTTGGACGACGACCGCTGGGACGGCGTCCTGCAGGCCGAGACCGACGAGGCGCTGTCGCTGACCGGCCGCGACGTCGGCACGCCGATCCTGCACTTCCAGCCGCCGGACGGCGTCGCGTTCTTCGGCCCCGTGATCAGCCGGGTGCCCGCCGAGGACCGCGCGGTCGAGCTGTGGGACCACGTGGTGGGGCTGGCCCGCTTCCCCGGGTTCGCCGAGCTCAAGCGCAGCCTGCGCGAGGTGCCGCAGCTGCCCGCTGCGGGCGTGGCACCCGGCGAGGTCGGCGTCGAGGAGGACTGGCACGCCGGCAGCCGCCGGCTCGAGCGGTGAGCGCACCCCCGGGGCACCGACTAAGGTGAGGCTCACCTAGCCCCTGCCGTCCGGAGCTCGCCGGTGCCCGTCCCCAGCGCCACCCGCCCGTCTCCGGCGACCCCGGGGACGGGCGGGCGGACGGCCCGCGCCGCGCGGACCCGGCGCCGCGTCCTCGGCGTCGTGCTCCTGCTGGTCCTCGTCGTCGCCGCGTGCGCGGCGAGCATCGCCGTCGGCACCCGCCCGCTCGGGCTGGAGACCGTGTGGACCGCGCTCACCGACCGGTCGCTGCGCACCGAGGAGGCGGTGATCGTCTGGGACCTGCGGGTCCCGCGGACGGTGCTGGGCCTCCTCGTCGGTGCCGCGCTCGGCGTCTCCGGCGCGCTCATGCAGGGTCACACCCGCAACCCGCTGGGCGACCCCGGCCTGCTCGGCGTCACGGCCGGGGCGTCGTTCGCCGTCGTCCTGGCGATCACGCTGCTCGGCGTCGGCACGCCGTCGGGCTACGTCTGGTTCGCCTTCGCCGGGGCCCTGGCCGGCACCGTCGCCGTCTTCGTGCTCGGCTCGGTCGGTCGCGGCGGGGCCACCCCGGTCACCCTCGCGCTGGCCGGTGCGGCGCTGTCGGCGCTGCTGTTCGCGCTGGTCCGGGCGCTGCTGGTCAGCGACTCGGACTCACTCGACGCCTTCCGCTTCTGGGTGGTGGGGGCGCTGGCCGGCCGCGGCGCCGACGTCGCCTGGCAGGTGGCGCCGTTCATCGCCGCCGGCCTGGTGCTCGCGCTGCTCAACGCCCCCGCCCTCGACCTGCTCGGCATGGGCGAGGACGTCGCCCGGGGCCTGGGCCAGCGGGTCTGGCTGGCCCGCGGGCTCGGGCTGGCCGCGGTCACGCTGCTGGCCGGCGCGGCCACCGCCGCCTGCGGCCCGATCGCCTTCGTCGGGCTGGTCGTGCCGCACGCCGTGCGGGCGTTCACCGGGCCGGCGCACCGCTGGCTGGTGCCCTGCTCCGGCCTGCTCGGGGCGGTGCTGCTGCTGTCGGCCGACGTGCTCGGCCGGGTCGTGGCCCGCCCGGGCGAGCTGCAGGTGGGCATCGTGCTGGCGCTGGTCGGCAGCCCCTTCTTCGTGGCGCTGGTCCGCCGCCGGCGAGTGGCGACGCTGTGACCGCCACCGCCGACACCCTCCGCGCGACGACGCCGCCCGGGCCCGGGGGGCGCCCGGGCGGCCGCGCGGTCACCGTCCGGGTCGGGCCGGTCTCGGCGCGGTTCCGCTGGCGCTCGGTCGTCGTCCCGGTGGTCGCGCTCGCCGTCGTGGTGCTGCTGGCGGCGGTCGGCCTGGGGCGCGGCGACTACCCCATCGGCACCGTCGACGTGCTGCGCACGCTGGTCGGCGCGGGCACCGACGCCCACCGCTTCGTCGTCCTGGAGCTGCGCGCCCCGCGGACGCTGGTCGGGGTGCTGGTCGGCCTGGCGCTGGGGACCGCCGGAGCGCTGTTCCAGACCTTCGCCCGCAACCCGCTGGCCTCCCCCGACGTCCTCGGCATCACCCAGGGCGCCTCGGTCGGCGCGGTGGCCGCCATCGTGCTGGGCGGCGGGGGCTCGGCCGGCGCGCTGCTCGACGGCCTCGGCGTGCCGCTGGCCGCGCTGCTCGGCGCGCTGGTCTGGGGTGCCCTGCTGTTCGTCCTCGCCTGGCGTTCGGGGCTCGACGGCTTCCGCCTGGTGCTCGTCGGCATCGCGCTGTGGACCACCGGCACCGCGCTCACCGACTGGTTGCTCACCCGCGCGGAGATCTACGACGCCGCGGCCGCCTACGTGTGGATCACCGGCTCGCTCAACGCCCGGACCTGGGACCAGGCGACCCAGCTGGCGGTCGCGCTGGCGGTGCTGCTGCCGCTGGCGCTGGCCGCCGGTCGGGTGCTGGGGGTCCTGCAGTTCGGCGACGACACCGCCCGCGGCCTCGGCGTCCGGCTGGCCCGCGCCCAGGCGGCGGTGGTCGTCGTCGCGGTCCTGCTCGTGGCCGCCGCGGTGGCCGCCGCCGGGCCGATCGCGTTCGTGGCGCTCGTGGTGCCGCAGATCGCCGTCCGGCTGACCGGGGGCTCGCGGCCACCGCTGCTGGCCTCGGGCCTGCTCGGCGCGGCGCTGGTGACCGCGGCCGACCTGCTGACCCGCACCGTCCTGCCCGAGGCGCTCCCCGTCGGCATCCTCACCGCCGCCGTCGGCGCGCCCTACCTGCTCTGGCTGCTCGTCCGCGGGAGGCGGACCCCCGCATGACCACCTCCACCTCCGAGGCGCCCGTGCACGAGCCCCCGCCCGCCCCCGCCGTCCGCCTGGCCGCCGAGGACCTGCGCCTGGCCTACGACGACCGGGTCGTCGTCGACGGCCTCGACCTCGCGCTCACCGACGGCTCGTTCACCGCGATCGTCGGCCCGAACGGCTGCGGCAAGTCCACGCTGCTGCGCGCGCTGGGCCGGCTGCTGCGCCCGGCGGCCGGCCGGGTGCTGCTCGACGGGCGCTCGATCGCGAGGACGCCGACCCGCGAGGTGGCCCGCGTCCTCGGCCTGCTGCCGCAGACACCGGTGGCCCCGGCGGGGCTGACCGTGGCCGACCTGGTCGCCCGCGGCCGGCACCCGCACCAGAGCTGGCTGCAGCAGTGGTCGCGCGAGGACGAGGCCGTCGTCGCCGAGGCGCTGGCCTGGACCGACATGGCCGACCTCGCCGACCGCCCCGTCGACGAGCTCTCCGGCGGGCAGCGGCAGCGGGCCTGGATCTCGATGGCCCTGGCGCAGGAGACCGACCTGCTCCTGCTCGACGAGCCGACGACCTACCTGGACCTGTCGCACCAGATCGACGTCCTGGAGCTGGTCGCCCGGCTGCACGCCGAGCGCGGCCGGACCGTCGTCGTCGTGCTGCACGACCTCAACCTCGCCGCCCGCTACGCGCAGCGGCTGGTGGCCATGCGCGACGGCGTCCTGGTGGCCTCGGGGACGCCGCACGAGGTGCTCACCGAGCGGCTGCTGGCCGAGGTCTTCGACCTCGAGGCCCGCGTGGTGCCCGACCCGGTGGCCGGGACGCCGCTGGTGGTCCCCGTCCGCCGCCTGCCCCGCCGGGGTCAGGACTCGGAGCGGCCCTCGCGCCAGTAGCCCATGAAGGCCACCGAGCGCCGGTCGACGCCGAGGTCGGCGACCAGGTGCCGCCGCAGCCGCTTGACCACCCCGGCCTCACCGGCCAGCCAGGCGTAGCAGCCCGCGCCCGCCCCCGGGTCCTCGGGGACCTCCCACAGCGGCCCGCTGTCGAGGTCGACGTCCTCCGGGGCGGCAGCCGGCGCCGCGGCGACCCCGAGGTCGACCAGCGCGGCGTGGACGGCGGGGACGAGCAGCTCCCCGCGCCGGCGGTCGCCGCGCGCCAGCCAGCGCACCTCCACGCCCACGGGCAGCCGGAGGTCCTGCACGTCGCGCGCCTCGGGCACCTCGAGGACGGCGACGGCGCGCCGGCCCGGCGGCAGCGACTCGAGGATCGCGCCGACGGCGGGAACCGCGGTCTCGTCGCCGGCCAGCAGCAGGCAGCGGGCGGTCCCCGGCGGCGCCCACTCCACGCCCCAGGCGCGACCGCGGCCGGGCCGGTCGGGGCCCATGAGCACCACCGGGTCACCGGGCGCGGCCTGCGCGGCCCAGGTCGCCGCCGGGCCGGCGGACCCGTCGCCGACGCCGTGCAGGACGACGTCGAGGTCGACCTCGGCCGCCTCCGGCCGCGCCGCGCGCACGGTGTAGGTGCGCAGCACCGGTCGCCGCTGCTCGGGCAGCGCACACCAGGCGGGGTACCACTCGGCGCCGGCGGCGTGCAGCTCGGCGAGTGCGGTGGGATCGGGGACCAGGACGAGCTTGACCCGCTGGTCGTCACCGGCGACGCCGAACTCCCCGAGCCGCGGGCCGGTGAGGGTGATCCGCACCGTCGACGGGCCGAGCGGGCGCACCCGGGCGACGACGGTGTCGAAGAACAGCCACCGCGGCAGGGTCGCGGCCTCGGTCGTCGCCTCGGTCGTCGCCTCGGTCGTCGTCGCCACCGGTGTCTCCTCCGCTCGGGGACGGCCCGTGCGGACCGTTGGTAAGGCAAGGCTAACCTGCCCTCGCTCGCAGGGGGAACCCCCTGCCCCGACCCGCGAGGAGACCCCGTGTCCCGACCCCCGCGCCTGCTCGGCGCCTCCCTGGCGCTCACGACGCTGCTCGCCGCCAGCGCCTGCGCTCCCTCCGAGGACACGCGGGCGGCCGCCGCGCCCGGTGGGGGCTGGTCGTTCACCGACGACGTCGGCACCACCGTCGAGCTCGACGCGCGCCCCGAGCGCGTCGCCGGCCTCAACGACGTCGTCTCCTCGCTGTGGAACCTCGGCATCGAGCCGGTGGCCACCTTCGGGCAGACCTCGGCTGCCGACGACGTCCAGTTCGAGGGGCGCGACCTGTCCGGGGTGGAGATCGTCGGGGAGAGCTACGGCGCGATCGACCTCGAGGCGCTGGCCGCGGCCGACCCCGACGTCGTCGTCACCAGCGTCTACCCGGTCGACTCCGAGGGGACGCTGGACGGCACCCAGCCGCTGTACGGCTTCGAGTCCCTCGAGCAGCAGGAGCAGGTGGCGCGGATCGCGCCGATCGTCGCGATCGCCTGGCGAGGATCGGCCGCCGACGTCGTCGAGCGCACCGCCGAGCTCGCCGCGGCCCTCGGCGCCGACACCGACGGCGGGGAGGCGCGTGCGGCCCGGCAGGCCTACGACGACGCCGCGGCCGCCCTCACCGAGGCCGCCTCCTCCGGCGTCACCGTGCTGCCGGTGGCCGCCTACCCCGACGAGGGCTTCTACATGGCCAAGGCCGCCGACGACCCGTCGCTGCGGCTCTACCGCGACCTCGGCGTGCAGTTCGTCGACCCCGGCGGCGAGGGCTACTTCTGGGAGACTGCGAGCTGGGAGGTCGTGCCGCAGCACCGCAGCGACGTCCTGCTGTACTCGCTGCGCGGCGCGATGACGCCGGAGCAGATGGCCGGCCAGCCCACCTACGGGCTGCTGCCCGCCGCGCAGGCCGGCCAGGTGCACCCGTGGGAGTACGTCGGCATGGACCACGCCGCCCAGGCCCGCTACATGGAGCGGCTGGCCGGCTGGCTGCGCGACGCGCAGAAGGTCACCTAGGCAGCGGAGCGGCCCGGCGCGAGCGGCGCCGGCGCCTCCGGGAGGGGCGCCGGCGCCGGCCGCGCCGCGGCCGTCCGCGCGGTCTGCGCCAGCGCGATGCCGGCGAGGACGACCAGGCCGCCGGCCACCTGCCAGCCGCTGAGCACCTGTCCCAGCCACGCCCAGGCGACCACCGAGGCGAACACCGGCTCGACGGTGGCCACCAGCCCGGCGGTGGTGGGCGGCAGGTGCCGCAGCGCGGCGATCGACAGCCAGAACGGCACGACCGCCCCGAGGACGGCGATCCACGTCACCAGGACCCACAGCGGCAGCTGCACCGCGCCGAGCGAGACCGGCACCCGCTCGCCGAGCACCCCGGCGTCGAAGGGTGCGGTGAACGGCGCGACGACGGCCCAGAACAGGGCCGCGGCCACGAACGTCCAGGTGGTCAGCGCGACCGGGTCGCGGGTGGCCGCCCCACGCTCGCCCATCAGGTAGTAGGTGGCCAGGCACACCGCCGCGGCCAGGGCGGCGCCGACACCGAGCAGGTCCAGCGACCCGCCGCCCCGCCACACCTGGGCGACCAGCACCAGTCCCGACAGCGACAGCGTCAGCGCCAGCCAGATGCGCGGGCGCACCGGCTCCCTGCGCACCAGCCGGACCCACAGCGCGATCCCGACCGGCGCGGTCATCTCGAAGACCAGGGCGATGCCGACCGGCAGCCGGCCGATGGCCACGAAGTAGAGGAACTGGGTCAGCGCGACGCCGACCACGCCGAACGCGGCGAGGAAGGGCACCTCCCGCCAGGACAGCCGCAGCCGGTGCGGCGAGACCAGCGCCAGTGCGGCCAGCAGGCCCACCGCCGCCCCGCCGCAGCGCATCGCGGTCAGCCAGGTCGGCGGGACGCCGGCCTGCAGCGCGAGCGTGGAGACGGTGCCGTTGACGGCGAACAGGCCGGCCGCGGCGACGGTCGTGGTGTAGCCGACGGCGGGACGGCGGGTGTGCGGCACCCGTCCGACTGTAGCGGGCGTAGTGACAGACGCCACCTACCGGTGTGTCGGGCGCGACACTCACCGGTGCGTGACTCCCAGGGACGTCGGGCACCCTCGACGTCGTGACCGAGACCCGCCCGCCGTGGTCGCGGCGGCGCCGCCGGCTGCTGGTCGGCCTGGCCCTCGGCGGGGTGGCCGGCGGTCTCGGGGCGGTCGTGCTGCCGGCCGAGATCGGGGTGACGGCGGGCTTCCTCGGCGCCCTGTGCGGGTTCCTGCTGGTCGCCGCGGCGGTGCTGTTCGTGGCCATCCCCGGGCCCGACACCCTCGGCACGCTGGTGCGCACCACACCGCTGGCCGGCGCGGTGTGCGTCGTCGCCGTCCTGCTGGCGCTGTCCACGGAGGGCCGGCCGCTGCGCTGGGTGTGGTGGACGGCGGCCGCCGCGGGCGCGCTCTGGGTGGCCGCGGCGGTGTGGCTGGCCCGCCGCGGGTGACCGGGAGGTCCGGCGCGAGACTGCGGGGCGTGCAGCTGCCCCCCGCCTACTACCTGCCCGACGGCCCCGGCGCCTTCGTCGCCACCGCGCTCACCATCGGGCCGTGGGACCCCGGCCTGCAGCACGCCGGCCCGCCCGCCGCGCTGCTGGCCCGCGAGGTCGAGCGCACCGGCGGGATCGACGGCGGGCAGCCGGTGCGGCTGGCCTTCGACGTCCTCGGTCCGGTGCCGGTGGGGCCGGTGCGGGTGGCCGCGCGGGTGCTGCGGCCGGGTCGCCGGATCGAGCTGGTGGAGGCGACGCTGGAGGCCGGCGGGCGCCCGGTGGTGCGGCTGACCGCCTGGCGGATGCGGGTCCGCGACTCGGCGGCCACCGCGCACCCGCCGCAGCGCCTCGCGGTCGGGCCGGAGGACGGCCGCCCGGCGCAGTTCGACGTCTTCAGCGAGGAGGTCGCCTACCACCGGTCGCTGGAGTGGCGGGAGGCCGGCGGCTCGATCACCGCGACCGGCCCGGCCGCCGCGTGGACCCGGCCGCTGTGCGGCCTGGTCGAGGGCGAGCCGATCACGCCGCTGGAGCACCTGCTGGTGATGACCGACGCGGCCAGCGGCATCTCCGCGGCGCTGGACTGGTCGCAGGCGACCTTCGCCAACGTCGACCTCGTCGTCGCGCTGTTCCGGCAGCCGGCCGGGGAGTGGCTGGCGATGGACGCCGTCACCACGCTGGGGCCCGGCGGGCTCGGGCAGTGCGCCGCCGACCTCTACGACGCCGACGGGCGGATCGGCCGCTCGGTCGCGTCGCTGTTCGTCGAGCCGCGCTGAGCGCGCTGCCAGGGGAGCCCGGTTGGATGGGGGCACGACGCGACACGGACGGAGGACCTGACCTGCCATGGGCCCGCTGACCGACCTGCTCGACTGGCTCGCCGGCCGCGGCCTGGAGATCGTGCTGATCATCCTGGGCTCGGTGCTGATCGCCCGGTTCACCACCTGGGTGGGCACCCGGATCACCGACCGCATCGACGCGCGCTCCACCGGCGGGGACGTGCTCGTGCGCTCGGAGGCCGCCAAGCACCGGCACTCGCTCACCCAGGTGATCACGTGGGCGCTGATCGTGCTGGTCTACACCGTGGCGGCGTTCTACGTGCTCGACCGCCTCGGCGTCCCGATCACCGGGCTGGTCGCGCCGGCCACCGTGCTCGGCGTCGGGCTGGGCTTCGGCGCGCAGCGCATCGTCGGCGACGTCCTCGCCGGGTTCTTCCTCATCACCGAGCGGCAGTACGGCTTCGGCGACGTCGTCTCCATCGCCGTCGTCGGCGGGGGCGACCCGGCCGCGGGCACCGTCGAGGACGTCACGCTGCGGGTGACCCGGCTGCGCTCGGCCGACGGCGAGGTGGTGACCGTGCCCAACGGGCAGATCGTCAAGGTCACCAACCTCTCGCGCGACTGGGCGCGGGCGGTGGTCGACGTCCCGGTGCCCACGAGCGCCGACGTCACCCGGGTCAACGAGATCCTCCACGACGTCGGCCGGGACGCCTTCGCCGACGCCGAGCTGCGCCGGCTGCTGCTCGACGAGCCCAGCGTCATGGGCGTGGAGAGCATCGACCTCGACCAGGTCAACGTGCGGGTGGTGGCCCGGACGCTGCCCGGGCGGCAGTTCGAGGTGGGCCGCGACCTGCGCGAGCGGATCGTGCTGGCCTTCGCCGCGGCGGGGCTGACGCTCGCCCCGAGTCCCGAGCCGGCCGCCGTCGCGACCCGGCCCCCGCCGGCGGCGCGGCCGTGACCGTCCCCGGCGCCCCGCGCTCCCCCGGCCCCGAGCCCGGCACCGGGCCCGTCCCCGGCGGCGACCCGGCCGGCCGCGGCCGCTTCGGCCTGTCCGCCCTGCGCCGCACGCCCGGCCACATCGGGCGGGCCCGCACCTCCACGGTGGTCCTGGTCGTGCTGTTCCTCGGCCTGGGGCTGCTGTACCTGTACGTGCGGCCGGACCCGGCCGAGACCGCGCCGGCGGGCACCACGACCGTCACCACGCCGGCCCCCGCACCACCGGCCACCACCGCGCCGCCGACCACCACCGCGCCGCCGACCACCGAGGCCCCCGCGACCACCACGGACGCCCCGCCGACGACGACCGACGCCCCGGCCACGACGGACGTCCCGTCGCCGACCACCGCGCCGACCACCGCGCCGACCCCTGCGCCGACCACCGCCCCCGGGGAGACGCCGTCGGAGCCGCCGGTCCCGACCACCACCCGGGCCCCGACGGCGCCGGCCACCGAGCCGACGACGGTCTCGCCGCCCGGCTGAGGCCCACCCGGTCGGCCCCGCCGGGGCGGAGGATGGCCGGCATGGTCCTGGAGCTGCGCCGCCCGATCGTGCAGGCACCGATGGCCGGCGGGCCGTCGACCCCGGCCCTCGCCGCGGCCGTGTCCGAGGCCGGCGGGCTGGGCTGCCTGGCCGCCGGCTACCGGACGCCGGCCGCGGTGCGCGAGGAGATCCGCGCCGTCCGCGCGCTGACCGGGCAGCGGTTCGCCGTCAACGTGTTCGTGCCCGGCCCGCCCGGCGACGCCGGCGCCGTGGCCCGCTACGCCCGCGAACTGGACGCCGAGGCCCGCCGCTGGGGCGTCGGCCTCGGTGAGCCCCGCGCCGACGACGACGCCTGGGAGGACAAGGTCGCGCTGCTCGCCGAGGAGCGGGTGCCGGTGGCCTCGTTCACCTTCGGCCTGCCCGGCGCCGACGTGGTCGCCGCGCTGCACGCCGCCGGGGCCACCGTGCTCGTCACCGTCACCACGCCGGAGGAGGCGGTGGCCGCCCGCGACGTCGGCGCCGACGCGCTGGTCGTGCAGGGCGTCGAGGCCGGCGGGCACCGCGGGAGCTTCACCGACCGCGACGGCGAGGGCGAGTACGGGCTGCTGCCGCTGCTGCGGCTGGTCGCCCGGGCCGTCGACCTGCCGCTGGTCGCCGCCGGCGGCATCCCCGACGGCCCCGCCGTCGCCGCGGTGCTCGTCGCCGGCGCCGAGGCCGCGCAGCTGGGCACCGCGTTCCTGTGCTGCCCCGAGGCGGCGACCACCCCGGAGCACCGCGCCGCACTGACCACGCGCGGGCGCACGGCGCTGACCCGGGCCTTCAGCGGCCGGCGCGCCCGCGGGCTGGTCAACCGCTTCCTCACCGAGCACTCCGCCGCCGCGCCGGCCGCCTACCCCGAGGTGCACCAGCTGACCGCGCCGCTGCGCGCCGCCGCCCGGCGGGCCGGCGACGACGGCGGCTACAACCTGTGGGCCGGGCAGGGCCACCCCCTGGTCGAGGCCGTCCCCGCCGCCGAGCTGGTGCGCCGCCTCGACGACGGCGCCCGCGCGGCGCTGGCTCGCCCGTACCCCGGGACCGGCGGCCGCTGACCTCGGCTATCGTCGGACCAGGCTCACGAGAGGCAGCGCGAAGCACCTGGCTGGCTGCCCGGCAACCTCTTCCTCCGTCTGAGGTGCTCCCAGGGGAAGAGCCGGCCGTGCGGCGCCCGCCGCCCGGCAAGGACGGAGCACCTGTGCGCCGCAGGTCCTCCGGGACGAGAGGAGACGGCGCGTGACCGACCCGAAGAGCTGGAGTTTCGAGACCCGGCAGATCCACGCCGGGACCAGCCCCGACCCCACCACCGGGGCCCGGGCGCTGCCCATCTACGCCACCACCAGCTACCAGTTCCGCGACACCCAGCACGCCGCGGACCTGTTCGCGCTGGCCGAGCTGGGCAACATCTACACGCGGATCATGAACCCCACGCAGGACGCGCTCGAGCAGCGCGTGGCCTCCCTCGAGGGCGGCGTCGCGGCGCTCGCGGTGGCCAGCGGCCAGGCCGCCGAGACCCTGGCGCTGCTCAACGTCGCCGAGGCCGGCAGCCACGTCGTCGCCTCCGCCTCGCTCTACGGCGGCACCTACAACCTGCTGCACCACTCGCTGCCCAAGCTCGGCGTCGAGGTGTCCTTCGTGGAGGAGCCCGACGACCCGCAGAACTGGCAGGCGCTGGTCCGCGAGAACACCAAGGCGTTCTACGGCGAGTCGATCGGCAACCCGAAGGGCGACGTCCTCGACATCACCGCCGTGGCCGAGGTGGCGCACCGCAACGGCGTGCCGCTGATCGTCGACAACACCATCGCCACGCCGTACCTGGTGCGCCCGCTGGAGCACGGCGCCGACGTCGTCGTGCACTCGGCCACCAAGTACCTCGGCGGGCACGGCACCGCGATCGCCGGCGTCATCGTCGACGGCGGCGGGTTCGACTGGACGTCGGGGAAGTTCCCCGGGTTCACCACGCCGGACCCGACCTACCACGGCGTCGTCTACGCCGACCTCGGCGCGCCGGCCTACGCGCTCAAGGCGCGGGTGCAGTTGCTGCGCGACCTCGGCCCGGCCATCAGCCCGTTCAACGCCTGGCTGGTGGTGCAGGGGATCGAGACGCTGTCGCTGCGCATGGAGCGGCACGTGGCCAACGCCCAGCGGGTGGCCGAGTTCCTCGAGGCGCACGACGAGGTGGAGGCGGTGCACTACGCCGGCCTGCCGTCCTCGCCCTGGCACGCCGCCCAGCAGCGCTACGCCCCCAAGGGCGCCGGCGCGGTGCTGGCCTTCGAGATCCGCGGCGGCATCGAGGCGGGGAAGCGGTTCGTCGAGGGGCTGGAGCTGCACAGCCACGTGGCCAACATCGGCGACGTGCGCAGCCTGGTCATCCACCCGGCGTCCACGACCCACTCGCAGCTGACCGCCGACGAGCAGCTGACCGCCGGCGTCACCCCGGGCCTGGTCCGGCTGGCCGCCGGCCTGGAGGGGATCGAGGACGTCCTGGCCGACCTCGAGGCCGGGTTCCGCGCCGCCAAGGGGGCCTGACGTGACCGGGGTGCGGGACCTCCCGGGGTCCCGCACCCCGCCGCGCACCGGCGGGTGGCGCGACGGCGACCCCGCCGGGGACCGGCTGTTCCTCGACCTGGACGGACCGGTCCGCCTCGAGCGCGGCGGGGTGCTGCCCGGCGTCCGGGTCGCCTACGAGACGTGGGGGACGCTCGCCCCCGACGGCGGCAACGCGGTGCTGGTCGAGCACGCGCTCACCGGCGACAGCCACGTCACCGGCCCCGCCGGGCCCGGCCACCCGACGCCGGGCTGGTGGGCGTCGCTGGTGGGGCCGGGCGCGCCGCTGGACACCGACCGGCTCTTCGTCGTCTGCGCCAACGTGCTCGGCGGGTGCCAGGGCACCACGGGACCGTCGTCGACGGCGCCCGACGGCTCCCCGTGGGGGCCGCGGTTCCCCGAGGTGACGGTCGGCGACCAGGTGCTGGTCGAGGCGGCGCTGGCCGACGCGCTGGGGGTGCGCCGGTGGGCCGCCGTCGTCGGCGGGTCGATGGGCGGCATGCGGGCGCTGGAGTGGGCGGTCGCGCTGCCCGAGCGGGTGGCCGGGCTGTTCTTCCTCGCCTCCGGCGCCGCGGTCACCGCCGACCAGCTCGGCACGCAGACCACCCAGCAGGCCGCCATCCGCGCCGACCCGGCCGCCGGGCTCGGCGTCGCCCGGCGGATCGCGCACCTGACCTACCGCAGTGCGCTGGAGCTGGAGGAGCGCTTCGGCGCGACCGTGCAGGACGACGGCCGGTTCGCCGTCGCCTCCTACCTGGAGCACCACGCCGACAAGCTCACCCGCCGCTTCGACGCCGGCAGTTACCTGGTGCTCACCGAGGCGATGAACACCTGGGACGTCGGCCGCGGCCGGGGCGGGGTGGAGGCGGCGCTGGCCCGGGTGAGCGCGCGCGCCGTCGTCGCCGGGGTGGACAGCGACCGGCTCTACCCGCTGGACCTGCAGCAGCGGGTGGCCGACGGGCTCGGGGTGCCGCTGCGGGTGATCACCTCGCCGTACGGGCACGACGGGTTCCTCATCGAGGCCGACGCCGTCGGCGCGCTGGTGCGCGAGCTGCTGGGTACCTGAGGCCGTCCCCTTCCCCGTCGAGATCCCGTGATCTCGCCGCTCCGGGGCCCCCGGGCGGGCGAGATCACGGGATCTCGACAGACTGACCCGGTGAGCGACGACGACCTCGAGACCCTGCGCCCGTCCTGCGACCGCGCCCTGTCCGGCCACGGCCCGGTGCGCGCCGGCGCGCTGCTGGCGACGATCCCGGCCGACACCGCGGTGGACCGCTACGGCGCGGGCGGCGTCGTCGCGGAGCTGGAGGCCGAGGTGGCCGGCCTGCTGGACAAGCCCGCGGCGGTGTACCTGCCCAGCGGCACGATGGCCCAGCAGGCCGTGCTGCGGGTGCACGCCGGGCGCACGCTGCGGCGCACCGTCGTCGCCCACCCCGAGTGCCACCTGTTCCAGCACGAGGACGGCGCGCTCGAGCGGCTGCACGGGCTGGTGCCGCGCCCGGTCGGCGACCGCAACCGGCTGCTGCTGCGCGCCGACCTCGACGCCGTCGCCGAGCCGCCGGCCGCGCTGGTGGTGGAGCTGCCCCAGCGCGACCTCGGCGGGCAGCTGCCGCCGTGGGACGACGTCGTCGAGCAGACGGCGTGGGCGCACGACGTGCACTCCGTGGCCCACCTCGACGGCGCCCGGCTGTGGGAGGCCACGGCCGGCTACGACCTGCCGCCGGCCGACCTCGCCGCCCCGTTCGACACCGTCTACGTCAGCTTCTACAAGGGCCTCGGCGCGCTGGCCGGGTGTTGCCTCGCCGGGCCGGCCGACGTCGTCGCCGAGGTGCGCGAGTGGCGGCACCGCATGGGCGGCACGCTGTTCGGGCTGTGGCCGGGCGCGGCGTCGGCACTGACCTGCCTGCGGCAGCGGCTGCCGCTGATGCCGCGCTACCTGGAGCGGGCGCGCGAGGTGGCCGCCTGCGTGCGCGACCTGCCCGGCGTGCGCGTCGTCCCCGACCCGCCGCAGACGCCGATGCTGCACCTGCTGCTGGAGACCACGCCGGAGGCGTTCGGCGCCGCCGCGCGGGAGCTCGCCGAGGGAGGGCTGTGGACCTGGCCCTCGGCGGCGTCCACCGGCGACCCGGCCGTGCTGCGCGTCGAGCTCGGCGCCGGTGACGCGACGCTGGCCCTGTCCCTCGACGAGATCCGCGCCGCCGTCGCCCGCTTGGCGAGGTGAGGGAACGGCCCCCTCGCAGGGCCCCGCCGCGAGCCTGCGAGCGGTGGGGGGCGAGGGGGGTCCTTCGTCAGTCGGCGGCGTCGCCCGGGATGTGCCCGGCCGGGGGCAGCGGGCGGCGCACGACCGGCCGCACCTTGCGGGCCGCGGGCAGCCGCTCGGTGTAGCTCGCCGCGTTGAGCCGGATGTGGGTCAGGTCGTCGTCGGTGACCTGCCGCCGCACCGTCGCCGGGACACCGGCCACCAGGGAGCCCGGCGGCACCTCCGTCCCCTGCGTGACGACGGCGCCGGCGGCCACGATCGAGCCCGCGCCGATGACCGCGCCGTTCATGACGACGCTGCCCATGCCGATCAGGACGTCGTCGCCGATGCGCGCGCCGTGCAGCACCACCCGGTGGCCCACGGTCACGCCGCGGCCGATGACCAGCGGGAAACCGGGGTCGGAGTGCAACGTGCTGCCGTCCTGCACGTTGGAGCCCTCGCCGATCTCGATGACCTCGTGGTCGGCGCGCGCGACCGCCCCGTACCAGATGCTCGAGTGCGGCCCCATCGTGACCGCGCCGACCACCACCGCCGTCGGCGCGACGAACGCCTCGTCGTCGATGGCCGGCGCGCCGAACTCCAACTGAGCGATGTAGTTGTCCGCCACGACCCCACCCCAGCACAACCGGCCCCTGGACGGCACCCGGGACGGCGGCCAGGATCGGCGCCCGTGACCGTGCCGACCGACCTGCCGGTGCTCGCCTTCCCCGACCAGGCCGCCTTCGAGGCGTGGCTGGAGGCCGAGCACGCCACCGCGCCCGGCCTGTACGTGAAGCTGGCCAAGAAGGGCGCCGGGGTGCCGTCGCTGACCTACGCCGAGCTGGTCGAGTCCGTGCTGTGCTTCGGCTGGATCGACGGCCGCTCCAACCGCTTCGACGAGCAGTGGTACCTCATCCGCGTCACCCCGCGCCGGCCGCGCAGCGTGTGGTCGCAGAAGAACGTGGCCGCCGTCGCCGAGCTCACCGCGGCCGGCCGGATGCGCCCGGCCGGGCTGGCGCAGGTGGCGGCGGCACAGGCCGACGGCCGCTGGGACCGCGCCTACGCCGGGCCGGCCACCGCCACCGTCCCCGACGACCTCACCGCCGCGCTGGACGCCGAACCCGCCGCGCGGGCGGCCTTCGACGCGCTCGACGGGCAGAACCGCTACGCCGTCCTGTACCGCGTGCACACCGCCGCGACCCCGGCCACCCGGGCGAAGCGGATCGCCGCGCTGGTGCAGATGCTCGCCGAGGGCCGCCGCCCACACCCGTGAGTCATGCCACGCGGACGGCGCCGCGGTACCCGGCCTGGTCGACGCTGGTCACCGCGACCGGCTGCCCGAACGTGCGGGCGTGCACCATGCGGCCGTCGCCGATGTAGATGCCGACGTGGCTGACCGGCGAGTAGAAGTACACGATGTCGCCCGGCAGCAGCTCGGCCCGCGAGACCGGCGTGCCCATCGTCGACTGCGCCTTGCTCGAGTGCGGCAGCGAGATCCCGGCGGCGGCGTAGGCGTACTGGGTCAGCCCCGAGCAGTCGAACCCGTCGGGCCCGGAGGAGCCCCACACGTAGGGGTCGCCGAGCTGGGCCAGGGCGGTCTCGACGGCGGTGGCGGCGGCGGGCCCGGGGGCTCCGGCCGCGGCGACGGCGGCCGGCGGCGCGGCCAGGACCGGCCCGGCCAGCGCCGCGGTGACCCGCGCCTGCTCGGCCGCCGTCAGCCGCTCGAAGTCGGCCTCGTAGCGGTCCACCTCGGCCTGCACCTGCGCCTGCTGCTCCTCCAGCGTGCGCAGCGCCGCGGTGGCCTCGGCGGCGGCCGCGTCGGCCGAGGCCCGGGTCTCGGCGGCACGGGCCTGGGCGGCGGCGACGTCGGTGAGGACGCCGTCGGTGTGGTCGGCGATGAGGTCGATCATGGTCATCTGCGCGATGAGGTCGTCGGCGGAGTCGCTGCCGAGGAACGCGGCCACGCGGGACCGGGTGGTGCCGGTGTAGCCGCTCTGGGCGATGGCGCGGATGGCCGGCTCGTAGGTCGCGAGGGTGGCCTCGGCGTCGTCGGCGGTGCGGTCGGCGTCGGTGGCGGCCTGCTGCTGGGCCTCGACGGCCAGCTGCGCCTGGTGCACCTGCTCGTCGAGCGCGGTGAGCCGCCGGCCGGCCTCCTCGACCAGCTGCGCGGCCTCCTCGGCGGTGGAGGGCGCGGCCGCGGCCGACCCGGGGACGAGCACGAGGGCCACCAGGCCGGTGGCGGCGAGGACCGCGCCCGTCCAGCGGCGTCCCGTCGTCCGGTTGCGCTGCACGATCGGCCTCCCCCTGCCGCCGTCCCGGGCGGCCCCCTGTGGTCGACACGGACCGTAGGGAGGTGATCAGCGGAGCGTGTGCAGGGCGCGCGGTGATCGGGACGGGCGGGACCTCACCGGTCCCGTTCGTCCCACCCGCCCCGGGGGTCGCGGCGAGGAGCCGGTCCTGTCAGGGGGCGGTGCCGTCAGGGGGCGGTGCCGTCAGGACGGTGCCGTCAGGACGGTGCTGTCAGGACGGTGCCGTCAGGAGGCGGTGCTGCGCCGCCGGTCGGGCGCCATGGGGACGAGCGCGTCGGAGACGGCTCCGGTGACGAAGGAGTAGAGGGCCTTGCCGGCCACGTCGACGACGCGGTCGCGGCGGTCCCACGTCCACGGCGGGTCACCGACGCCGGTGGCGTTCTCCAGGGTCTGGTCGGTGGCCAGCCGGACCGAGGTGTGCCAGGCCGACGCGCGCCAGCCGCGCAGCCCGCTGGCCGACCAGACGCCGCGCAGCGCGCCGACGGCGGCGCCGGTACCCCAGTGCATGAGGTGGTTGCGGACGAACGGGCGTTCGGAGCCGGGCGGCCGGCGGCGGGTGGCCAGCGCGGTCAGCGTGCGGCCCGGCACGTAGGAGTCCGGTCGCCCGGTCACCTGCTGTTCGGCCTTCTCGGCCAGGGTCATCGCCGCGGTGCCGGCCAGACCGGCCAGGGCACCGCGCATCGCCGCTCGTCCCAGCATGGCCAGGCCCTACCCGCGGGCCGGGGCTCCCCGAACCTGGCGGCGTCCGGTGGGGGGCGGCTGGTCCGTCGTCTAGCCGGCCAGGGGCTCCTGGGCGTCGAGGCCGGCCACGCGCTGCAGGTCGCGCAGGACGGCCGACAGCTCGTCGGCGGTCCACGGCTCGCAGCAGTCGCAGCCGTCCTCGCTGAAGCAGCGCAGGCCCAGCGTCCCGCCGGCCTGGTCCTCGTCGATGGACAGGTGCCCGCTCGACGGCGAGCGGTGGCAGGCACACCCGGAGGCGCACAGCCCGATGCCCCAGCCGGAGACGACGACCGTCCGGCCGTCGTCCCAGATCTGGCCCACCTGGAAGACGGAGGGCTTCTGCGTGCGGGTCATGGAGTGCTCCCCTCGACGCCCCCACTGCCGGAGGCTGCTGCGGTTGCGCCGAAAAGTAATCCGCGAACCGGGTTTGAGGGCATCACCCCTGCGGTATGACACGGCGTTTCGACGCCTTGCGTCACAGCTGCCCCACGGGTGGGGCGGCGCCTCACACGTCGGTGACCCGCAGCCCGGCGTGCGCCTTGTACCGCCGGTTGACGCTGATCAGGTTGGCGGTGAGCGCCTCGACCTGGCGCGCGTTGCGCAGCCGGCCGGCGTAGATCCCGCGCATGCCCGGTACCAGACCGGCCAGGGCCTGGACCAGGTCGGTGGCCTCGCGGTCGTCGCCGAGCACCAGGACGTCGGTGCCGACGTCGGTCACCTCCGGGTCCTCGAGCAGGACGGCGCTCACGTGGTGGAACGCGGCGACGACGCGGCTGTCGGGGAGCAGCGCCGCAGCCTGCTGGGCGGCCGAGCCCTCCTCGACCGGGAGCGCGAAGCAGCCCTGCTTGTCGAAGCCGAGCGGGTTCACGCAGTCGACCACGATCTTCCCGGCGAGCTCCTCGCGCAGGCCGGCCAGCAGGTGGCCGTGCCCCTCCCAGGGCACGGCCACGACGACGACGTCCCCGGCCCGGGCCGCGCCGTGGTTGTCGGCGCCGGTGACGTCGCCCCCCGTGGCGCCGGCGAGGTCGGCGGCGGTGGCGGAGGCCCGCCCGGCGTCCCGGCTGCCCAGCACCACCCGCACGCCGGCGGCGGCGAACCGCCGGGCCAGGCCGCGCCCCTGCGGGCCGGTGCCGCCCAGCACCGCCACGGTCAGGCCCTCGGGCACGCCGGCCCCGCTCGCCTCGGTCACAGGACGCCTCCTCGCCGCGCTCCCCGGCGGAGCACCCGGGCCGGACGCTAGCCGACGGCCCGGCGGCGGCCGCCGGTCACAGGTCCTGCGCCAGCTCCCGCAGCTGCTCGACGGTGCGCAGCCGGCCGGCCCGCTCGGGCTGCACCAGGGAGGCCACGAGCGTGGTGACCCCGGCGTCGCGGAGTGCGGCCAGCCGCTCGGCCACCCAGCCCCTCGGGCCGACCAGCGACGTCGCCTCCACCAGCTCGGCCGGGACCGCCGCGGCGGCCTCCTCCCGGCGGCCGGCGAGGTAGAGGTCCTGGACGGTGGCGGCGGCCTCGGCGTGCCCGTAGCGGACGGCGAGCTCGTTGTAGAAGTTGCGGCCGCGGGCACCCATGCCGCCGAGGTAGAGCGCGAGGTCGGCCCGGGACCGCTCGCGCAGCTCGCCGAGGTCCTCCCCGATCGCGCACGGGACGCCGACGCGCACGTCGAGCGGGCCCAGCGCCGGGTCCCGCCGGGCCGCGCCGGCCGCGAGCGCGCCACCCCAGGTCTCGGCGGCCCGCTCGGGGACGAAGAAGATCGGCTCCCAGCCCTCGGCGATCTCGGCGGTCAGCTCGACGTTCCTCGGCCCGATCGCGGCGATGGTGACCGGGATGCGCTCGCGCACCGGGGTGGAGATCAGCTTGAGCGGCTTGCCCAGGCCGGTGCCCTGGTCCGGCGGCAGCGGCAGCGTGTAGTGCTGTCCGTGGTAGACGACCCGCTCGCGCCGCCAGACCATCCGGCAGATCTCGACGATCTCCCGCTGGCGGGCCAGCGGCGCGTCGTATCGGACGCCGTGGAAGCCCTCGACCACCTGTGGGCCGCTGGCGCCCAGCCCCAGGGTGAACCGGCCGCCGGAGACCATGTCGAGGCCGGCGGCGGTCATCGCCGTCAGCGTCGGGGTCCGGGTGAAGGCCTGCAGGATGCCGCTGGTCAGCTCCATGCGCTCGGTGACCGCGGCGAGGTACCCGAGCTGGCTGACGGCGTCGAAGCTGTAGGCCTCGGCGACCGAGACCAGCTGCAGCCCGGCGCGCTCGAGCTCGCCGATCTCGTCGGCGACCTGCCGGAAGCCGCCGTCGTACCGGATCCGCATGCCGACGCGCACGGCCCACCGCCTCCCGGATCGGAACCGGGGTCACCCTACGGGCGGGCGCCGTCCGGGCCCCGTGGACTGCCGGTGCTCCTCGCGCAGGGGGGGCGCTGCAGCACCGGCGACGCACGAGGAACACCGGCACGCCGCGCCCTTCGGGCGGCCCCGGCGAGGGGGCGCCGCGGGCCGCCGGCGGACGGCGTTGACCCCGGGCGGTGCCGCTGCCAGGGTCGGGTCCACCGGCACCGCCGCCGGACAGGAGGTCGCATGACCCCGCACGACCGGCCTCCCGCGCCGTCCGCGTCCCGCGGCGAGGTCGCCGGGTCCGCGCTGCCCGCCCGGCTGACCGCGCTGCTCGCCGACCTCGACGCGTTCGTCGCGGCCGAGGTCGACCCGCTGGAGGAGCAGGACGACAACGTCCGCTTCTTCGACCACCGCCGCGAGTTCGCCCGCACCGACGTCGAGGCCGGCGGGGTGCCCCGGGCGGAGTGGGAGGAGCTGCTGGCCGAGGTGCGCCGCCGAGCCGACGCCGCCGGGTGGCTGCGGTACTCCCTGCCGGCCGAGCTGGGCGGGCGCGACGGCAGCAACGTCGACATGGCCGTCGTCCGCGAGCACCTCGCCCACCGCGGGCTGGGCCTGCACAACGACCTGCAGAACGAGCACAGCGTCGTCGGCAACCTCGTGGTGCCGCACCTGCTGCACCTGTTCGGCACCGGGGAGCAGCGTGAGGAGTTCGTCGAGGCGCTGGTCACCGGCGAGCGCCGGATGCCCTTCGCGCTCACCGAGCCCGACCACGGCAGCGACGCCACGTGGATGGAGACCCGCGCGGAGCGCGACGGCGGCGACTGGGTGATCACGGGCCGCAAGCGCTGGATCACCGGAGTGCACACCGGCACCCACCTGCTGGTCTTCGCCCGCACCTCGGGCCGCCCGGGCGAGGCCCGCGGGATCAGCGCCCTGCTGGTACCCGCCGACGCCCCGGGCCTGTCGGTCCCGCAGTTCTGGTGGACGCTCAACATGCCCACCGACCACGGCGAGGTGGTGCTCGACCGGGTCCGGGTACCCGGCTCCGCGGTGCTCGGCGCCGAGGGCGAGGGGCTGGCGGTCGCACAGACCTTCGTGCACGAGAACCGGATCCGCCAGGCGGCCTCCGGCGTGGGCGCCGCGCAGTTCTGCATCGACCGCTCGGTCGCCTACGCCCGGCAGCGGCACACCTTCGGCCGGCCGCTGGCCGAGCGGCAGGCGATCCAGTGGCCGCTGGTCGAGCTGCACACCGAGGCCGAGATGGTCCGCACGCTCATCCGGGCCACCGCGGCCGACCTCGACGAGGTGACCGCCCGCCGGGAGCCGGCGGTGACCATCGGCCACCGCGTCTCGATGTGCAACTACCGCGGCAACCGGCTCGTCTGCGACGCCGCCGACCGCGCGATGCAGGTGCACGGCGGCATGGGCTACTCCCGCCACCTGCCCTTCGAGCACATCTACCGCCACCACCGCCGCTACCGGATCACCGAGGGGAGCGAGGAGATCCAGATGCGGCGGGTGGCCGGGCAGCTGTTCGGCTTCCTGCGGTGACCGGGGAGCCGGCGAGCGCGCTCGCCCGGCGGCTGACCCGGCTCACCGGCCGCCCGGTGACCGTCGAGGGGCTGACGCGGCTCACCGGCGGGGCCAACCGCGCGACGTGGGCGTTCACCGCGGTGGACGCCTCGGGGCGCCGTGACCTGGTGCTGCGCGGCGGCGCCGGCACCGGCGGCGCCCCGCTGGCCGTGGAGGCCGCCGCGATCACCGCGGCCGCCCGGGCGGGCGTGCCGGTGCCCGAGCTGGTCGACGCCGGCACCGGGGAGGACGGCCTGCCGGCGGAGTACCTGCTGATGGCCCGCGTGGACGGCGAGACGATCCCGCGCCGCCTGTTGCGGGACGCGACCTACGCGACGGCGCGGGCGGGGCTGGCGCGCGAGCTCGGCGCCGTCCTCGCCCGGCTGCACGCCGCCTCGTTGGACGGGCTGGACGCGATCCCGGCCGTCGGGGACCCGCTGGAGCGGCTGACGGCGACCTACCTCACCGGCGGCCCGCCCCCGCCCGGGCTGGCGCTGGGCCTGCGCCGGCTGCGCGAGCACCGCCCGCCGCCGCACGGGCCGGTGCTCGTGCACGGCGACTTCCGGCTGGGCAACCTGATGGTGGGCCCCGACGGGCTGCGTGCCGTCCTGGACTGGGAGCTGGTGCACCGCGGCGACCCGCTGGAGGACCTCGCCTGGTGCTGCGCCAAGGTGTGGCGCTTCGGCTCCCCGCTGCCCGCGGCCGGGGTCGGCACCCGCGAGGAGCTGCTCGACGGCTACGCCGCGGTCGCCGGCTGGCGGCCGACGGCGGCGGAGCTGCACTGGTGGGAGCTCCACGCCACCGTGCAGTGGGGTCTGATGTGCCGGGCGATGACCGAGCGCCACCTGTCGGGCGCCGAGCCGTCGGTCGAGCTGGCCGCGATCGGCCGGCGCGCCGCCGAGCAGGAGTTCGACGTCCTGCTCGCTCTCGGCCTCGACACCCCGGACACGGCCGCGCCCGACGGGGAGCCGGCCGGGGACGAGCTGCTCTTCGGCCGGCCGACCGCCGCCGAGCTCGCCGCCGCGGTCGGGGACTTCCTGGCCGGTGAGGTGCGGGCGGCCACCGGCGGGCGGACGTCGTTCCACGCGCAGGTGGCGGCCAACGTGCTCGCCACCGTGCGCCGCGAGCTGCTGCTCGGCGAGGGCGCCCGCGCCCGGCGTCTGGCGCGGCTGCACGGCCTGGACCTCGCCGACGACGCCGCGCTGTCCGCGGCGGTCACCGACGGCTCCCGCGACGACCGATGGGAGGAGGTGGTCGCCGCCGTCCGCGAGGGGGTGCGCGACCGCCTGCGGGTGGCCAACCCCCGCCACCTCGCCGTCCCCGACGCCTGACCGGCGCTCCCCCGACCAGGTGACGTGCTGGAACGGCCCGCCTGCAGGGGCCCGCCCCGAGCCCCGGCGAGGGGTGGGGGCAGGCGGGTCCTTCGTCTAGCTGGCGGGTGACACCGAGCTCATGTTGAAGTCAGGCACCCGCACCGGCGGCATCGCGGCGCGGGTGAACCAGTCGTTCCACTCGCGCGGCAGGGTCCGCTCGGTGCGGCCCACCTGGGTGATCCGCGCCAGCAGGTCCACCGGGGACTCGTTCCACCGGAAGTTGTTCACCGCGCCGGTGACCTCGCCGCCCTCGACGAGGAAGACGCCGTCGCGGGTCAGGCCGGTGAGCAGCAGCGTCTGCGGGTCGACCTCGCGGATGTACCAGAGGGTGGTCAGCAGCAGCCCGCGGTCGGTGGCGGCCACCATCTCGTCCTGCGTGGCGGTCGCGGCGGCGTCCTCGAGGAGGAGGTTGTCGACGGCGACCACGGCCGGTGCGGTGGTCTTCAGCGCCCACGCCCGCGGCCGCACCAGGTTGGTGAGGACGCCGTCGCGGATCCAGTCGACCGCCGGCGTCGCCATGCCGTTGTCGAAGACGCTGGCCGAGCCCGACGAGGTGCTCACCACCTGGAACGGCGCGGCCTCCAGGCCCGGCGCGGCGGGGTCGCTGCGCAGGGTCAGCGGCAGGGCGGCGAGCCGGTCGCCGATGCGGTTGCCGCCGCCGGCGCGGGCGAACACGTTGCGGCCCTCGTCGGCGTCGCGGGCCTCCATCGTCCAGTAGGCGTAGAGCATCAGGTCGCTCACCGCCGACGGCGGCAGCAGCGTCTCGTAGCGCCCGGCCGGCAGGTCGACGCGCCGCTGCGCCCAGCCGAGCTTGCGCTCGACGTCGGCGGCGAGGTCGGCCACGGAGACGTCGCGGAAGTCGCGGGTGCCCACGCCGGCCCACACCGAGCGGGAGTAGTCGGTGCTCTTGCCGTTGAGCTCGACGCGGCCGGTGGGCTGGTCGTGGCGCAGCCGCAGCCCGGTCGAGGTGCCCAGGTAGGTCGTGGTCATGGCGTGCTCGGCGTAGCCGAACAGCAGCTCGCCGCGGTCGTGGGCGGCACCGAACGCCTCGCCCAGCGCCGGTGCGAACTCGGCGAACACCTCGATCGAGGTCTCGGCGGGGTCGGCGTCCCAGTCCCCGCCGCCCGGCGGCGCCTGGTCGACCAGCGGCACGGCGTCCTCGGCGGGCCCCGCGTCCCGGGCGGCCTGCTCGCTGGCGGCCACCAGCTCGGCGACGTCGGGCGTGCCGGTCCGCGCGACCGTCCCGGTGGCCATGCCCGCCCCGCCGTCGACGAACGAGACGACGACGACCTGGCGCGAGCGCATCGCCCCGTTCGTCGTCAGGCTGTTCGACGCCCACCGCAGGTTGGCCTCGGTGCTCTCGACGACGTGGACGACGCAGCCGTCGGCGGTCGAGGCGGCCAGCGCCTTCTCCACCAGCTGCTGCCCGGTGAGTTGGCTCATCGGCCGCCCTCCTGGACCGTGTTGAGGATGGTGACGCCCTCGAAGAGCGCCGCCGGACAGCCGTGGCTCACCGGCGCGACCTGCCCGGGCTGGGCCTTGCCGCAGTTGAACGCCCCACCGAGGCGGTAGGTGTCGGGCCCGCCGACCGCGCGCATCGAGCCCCAGAAGTCCGTCGTCGTGGCCTGGTAGGCGACGTCGCGCAGCTGCCCCGCCAGCCGGCCGCCCTCGATGCGGTAGAAGCGCTGGCCGGTGAACTGGAAGTTGTAGCGCTGCATGTCGATCGACCAGCTCTTGTCGCCGACGACGTAGATGCCGCGCTCGACCCCGCCGACCAGGCCGTCGAGGTCGGGGCCGTGGTCGTGCGGCTGCAGCGAGACGTTGGCCATCCGCTGCACCGGCACGTGGTGCGGGGAGTCGGCGAACGCGCAGCCGTTGGAGCGCGCCATGCCGCCCAGCCGGGCGGTGTTGCGGTCGACCTGGTAGCCGACCAGCACGCCGTCGCGGACGATGTCCCACCGCTGGGCCTCGACGCCCTCGTCGTCCCAGCCGACGGTCGACAGGCCGTGCTCGACGGTGCGGTCGCCGGTGACGTGCATGAGCTCCGAGCCGTAGCGCAGGCTGCCGAGCCCGTCGACGGTGGCGAAGGACGTGCCGGCGTAGGCGGCCTCGTAGCCCAGCGCCCGGTCGAGCTCGGTGGCGTGCCCGACCGACTCGTGGATGGTCAGCCACAGGTTGGACGGGTCGACGACGAGGTCGTAGCGGCCCGGCTCCACCGACGGTGCCTTGGTCTTCTCCCGCAGCAGCTCGGGCAGCTCCGCGAGCTCGCCGTCCCAGTCCCGGTGCCCGCCGGTGAGGTACTCCCAGCCGCGGCCCACCGGCGGCGCGAGGGTGCGCATGCTCTCGAAGGCGCCCGTCGTCCGGTCGACGGTGAGCGCGGTGAACTCCGGTGAGATGCGCACCCGCTGCTGGCGGGTGCGGGTGCCGGAGGTGTCGGCGTAGTACTTCTGCTCCTTGACGTGCATGCACCCCGACTGCACGTGCTCGACGCCGTCGGCGGCCAGCAGCCGCTCCGACATCTCGGTGAGCAGCGCCGTCTTCTCCGCGTCGGGGACGTCGAAGGGGTCGACGTCGTAGGCCGACACCCACGCGCCCTGGTGCACCGGCTCGGGGGCGAGTTCCACCCGGTCGGTGGCCAGCGCCGCGGACACCTGCGCGACGGCGACCGCCTGCTCGGCCAGCCGCACCGCCTCGGCCGCGGTGAGGACGACGCCGGCGGCGAAGCCCCAGGCGCCCTCGTGGACGACGCGGACGGCCAGGCCCAGGTCCTCGCCGGTGGCCAGCGCCTCGAGGCGGGCGTCGCGCAGGGTGATCGCCTGCGTGCGGATCCGCTCGACCCGCAGGTCGGCGTGCTCGCAGCCGAGGTCGACGGCGCGGGTCAGCGCCGCCTCGGTCAGCGCGGACAGGGGCAGGGCGAGGAACGACTCGTCGACGTCGCGGGGCTGCACCACCGCCTCTGTCTACCAGCCGCCCTGGGCACCCCTCCGTGCACTTCCGCGGAAGTGCACGGACCGGCGGCCAGGGGTAGCACCCGCCGCATGACGGCCGACCCGGGCAGCGCCGACCGCAGCGCCGACCTCACCGACGAGCGCACCTCCGACGTCACGCTCACCTTCGGGGGGAACGCGACGACGCTGCTGCGGCTGGGCGGGTTCACCCTGCTCACCGACCCGAACTTCATCCGGCGCGGGCAGCGGGTCTACCTGGGCAAGGGCCTGTTCGCCAAGCGGCTGACCGACCCCGCGATCCTGCCCGAGGACCTGCCCGACCTCGACGCCGTCCTGCTCTCCCACCTGCACGGTGACCACTGGGACCGCGTCGCCTACGCCACCATCGACAAGGCCACGCCGATCGTCACCACGCAGGCCGCGGCCCGCACGCTGTCCTCCCGCGGCTTCTCGGCCACGGCGGACCTGCGACCGTGGCAGGTGCACGAGGTCGGCCGCGGCGAGGAGACGCTGCGGATCACCTCGGTGCCCGGCGTGCACGGCCCCGGCCCGCTCGCCAAGGTGCTGCCACCGGTCATGGGCAGCGTGCTGGAGCTGCTGCGCGACGGCGAGGTGACCTGGCGCGGGTACGTCACCGGCGACACGCTGTTCCGGCCCTGGCTCGGTGAGGTGCTGCAGCGCTGCGGGCCGCTCGACGTCGTCGTCGCGCACCTGGGCGGCACGAAGGCGCTCGGCGTCACGGTGACCATGGACGGCCGGCAGGGCGCCGACCTGGTGGAGCTGCTGAAGCCGCCGGTGACCGTGCCGGTGCACTACGACGACTACGACCGGTTCGCCTCGCCGCTGGGCGACTTCGTGCGAGAGGTCGCCGAGCGGCGCGCACCCGGGGAGCTCCGGACCGTCCTGCGCGGGGAGACGATCTCACTGCGCGCCTGATCAGCGGCCCAGCAGCTCGTCGAGGCGCTCGTAGCCCTGCACGACGCCGACGTCCATGCCGCTGGCGAGCATGGCGTCGCGGTCGGCGAAGGAGTCGCACAGCGAGGTGGAGGTGAGCCGGGTGCGGCCGCCGCCGAGGTCGGTGAGCACGAGCTTCTCCAGCGCGACGCCGTCGGGCTGCCCCTCGAAGGTGAACGTCTGCACGATGAGCTCGTCGGGGCGCACCTCGTGGAAGCAGCCGCGGAAGGCGTACTCGCCGTTCCCGTCGCTGTGCAGGTAGCGGTAGGAGCCGCCGGTGCGGCAGTCGTAGTGGTCGATCCGCATCTCCAGCCCGCGCGGCCCCAGCCACTGCACGACCAGGTCCGGGTCGGTGTGCGCCCGGAACACCTTCGCCGGCGGGGCGTCGAACTCGCGGGTGATGCGGATGAGCGGGACGTCGGGGTCGGCGGCGATCTGCGTCTCGCGGGTGCTGGTGGTCACGACGGGTTCCTCTCCTGGGGTGGGTCGCCCTCCGGCATGGACCGCAGGACGTCGTCGAGGCGGCGGTAGCGCTCCTCGGCCCGGCGGCGGTAGCGCTCGATCCACGCCGTCATCAGGTCGAACACCTCCGCCTCCAGGTGCACCGGGCGGCGCTGGGCCTCCCGGGTGCGGCTGACCAGGCCGGCGTCCTCCAGCACCCGCAGGTGCTTGGAGACCGCCTGCACGGTCACGTCGTAGGGGGCCGCCAGCTCGCCGACCGTCGCGTCACCGACCGCGAGCCGGGCGACGATGTCGCGCCGGGTCGGGTCGGCCAGCGCCGCGAACACCCGGGACAGCGCGTCTGCCGCCACCGCCGACCTCCTTCGTCAACCTCTCGGTTGAGGACGACGCTAGCCCTCGCCCGCCCCCTCCGTCAACCGTTCGGTTGAGGAGCCCAGGAGCCGGGCGGGTGACCGGGCAGCGCGAGATCGGCCATGACGCCGAAGTGGTCGCTCGCCCACACCCCGCCCACCGGCTCGTCGAGGACCCGGGCGCACGACACCACCTGCAGCGTCGGGCCGTGCACGCCGGCGCGCACGAGGACGTGGTCGATGCGGCGGCTGACGGCGGTGGCCACCTCCCCGGCCCGCACCAGCGGGTTGCGCGCGTCGAAGGTGACGCCGGGATCGGCCGGGTGCAGCGTCTCCCAGGCGTCCTGGTAGCAGACGCTCGTGCCGTCGAGCGACCGCCGTCCGCGCCAGAACTGCAGGCTCGCGGCATCGGGGGTCGCGTCGAGATCGCCCAGGACGACGGCGTGGTCGGCGCCGTCCGCCAGGAGCTCGAGCACCCGGGCGGCGGCCAGCGCCTGCTGCTCGCGCTCGTGCTCGTAGCCGAACTGCCAGCTCGGCTTGTGGTGGGCGACGAGCGTGCGCCCGACCGGGGTGTCGGCCTCGACGACGAGCGTGGCGCACCAGGGGAAGTCCGCCGTGCGGGGCGTGCAGTGCCCGTCGACCTCCTCGACCACGCGGTGCGGCGCCCGGGTGGCCAGCGCGCCGCCCACGCCGTCGTCGGCGGTGCGGGAGAACGGGGTCACGGCGTACCCGGGGCCGAGCAGCTCCTCGACGGTGCCGTCGGCGACGGGCACCTCCTGCAGCGCGACGACGTCGGCGTCGAGGCGGCGCAGCGTCGCGGCGATCAGCTCCCGCCGGCGGGCCCAGTCCGGGTTGGCCGGGCCGAGCACGTTGAGGGTCAGGACCCGCAGGGACGCCGTCATGCGTCGCAGTCAACCGCGGTGCGGCCGGGCCCGTCAGCCGCCGTCGCACCGGGCGCCCGGCCGGCGTCCTGGCTCACCGCAGCGCGTCCTGGCTCACCGCGGTGCGTCCTGGCTCACCGCCGCGCGTCCTGGCTCACCGCCCCCCGCGCGCCAGGACGCAGCACGATCAGCTCACCTGATCGTGCACCGAGCCGGCCAGCCGGGCGGCGCGCTCGGCCACCTCGGCCCGCAGCGCGCCGGCGTCGACGGTGGTGACCTCACCGCCCGCGACCACCTGCCGGCCACCCACCCACACGTCGCGCACCAGCCGGGAGACACCGGACCAGACGAGGTGGGTGAGCAGGTCGGCGGCATCGCCCACCGGCTCGAAGCCGAGGTCGCGGGTGTCGAGGTGCACCAGGTCGGCCCGCCGCCCGGCCTCGACCTGGCCCAGGTCGGGCCGGTCGACCGCGTCGGCGGCACCGCCGGTGGCCAGCCAGAACGCCTCCGCGGCGGTCAGCGCGGTCGCCGACATCTCCCGCAGCCGCGCGAGCCCGGCGGCCAGCCGGACGTCGGCCAGCAGGTCCAGCCCGTCGTTGGACGCCGGCCCGTCGGTGCCCAGGCCCACCCGGATGCCGCGGTCGAGCATCGCCCGCACCGGCGCGATGCCGCTGGCGAGCTTGGCGTTGCTGGCCGGGCAGTGCGCGACGGCGACGTCGTACTCGCGCCACAGCTCGAGGTCGCCGTCGTCGACGTGCACGCTGTGCGCGGCGAGCACCCGCCCGCCGAGGACGTCGTGGGCGGCCAGCAGCGCCGGCACCGACAGCCCGTGCCGGGCCAGCAGGTCGGCGCCCTCGCCGGCGGTCTCGGCCACGTGCAGGTGCAGCAGCATCCCGTGCTCCCGGCACAGCTCCGCGGCCCGCCGCAGCAGCGGCAGCGGCACGGTGTAGGCGGCGTGCGGGCCCAGGCCGTACTCGACCGTGCCGTCGCCGGGCGCTCCGCGCGCGAGGTCGACGGCGGCGGCCATCTGCTCCTCCAGCGGCGGCATCCCCGGCAGCGGCACCATCGGCGCCGGGATGACCGCCCGCGCGCCGGTCGCCCCGACCGCGGCGGCGATCCGCTCGGGTGAGAAGTACATCTCCACGCTGGTGGTCACCCCGCCGCGCAGCATCTCCGCCGACGCGGCGGTCATCGCGACCTCGACGTCGTCCGGTGTCAGCCGCGCCTCCCGCGGCCACATCACCTCGCGCAGCCAGCGGTCCAGCGGCAGGCCCTCCCCTTGGCCGCGGAACAGCACCATCGGCGCGTGCGAGTGGGCGTTGACGAGTCCCGGCAGCAGCAGGCCGGGCAGCGTCACCACCTCGGCGCCCCCGGCCGGCGGGGCGTCGGCGGCCGGGCCGGCCCAGGCGATCCGCCCGTCCTCGACGTCGACGACGGCGTCCGGGACGACGGTGCCGGACCGGTCCCCCACGACGACGGCCCGGGCGGCGAGTCGCTGGCGCATGGCGGCACGCTAGCCCCAGCGGCCCCGTCCGACCGGCCGACGTGCAGGCAGTGCCCAGGAGCCGCCCGTACCGTGGACGCCATGTCCTTCCTGGCCGCCACGGCCTCCTCCGACCAGGGCGGGCTCACCGCGTGGCTGCTCTCCCTCGTGGACTCCCTCGGCCCGATCGGCGTGGGCTTCAGCATCCTGCTGGAGACGGTGATCCCGCCGATCCCCAGCGAGGCGGTCCTCGGCGCGGCCGGCGTGCTCATCGACAGCCCGTGGGCGTTCGTGGCCGTCGTCGGCTGCGCGACCATCGGCTCGATCCTCGGCGCGGTCTTCTTCTACTACGTCGGCCGCGCGCTGGGCCCGCGCCGCTCGCACGCCTTCCTCGACCGGCTGCCCCTGGTGGAGACCGCCGACGTCGACAAGACCTTCGCCTGGTTCGAGCGGCACGGGCGCTCGGCGGTGTTCTTCGGCCGCATGGTGCCGATCGTGCGCAGCTTCATCTCGGTGCCTGCCGGCGTCGTGCGGATGCCCTTCGCGCAGTTCCTCCTCTACTCCGCGGCGGGCAGCCTCATCTGGAACGCCGTCCTGGTCACCCTCGGCTGGCTGGCCCGCGACTTCATCGAGGCGAACCTGCACTACCTCGACTACGCCGTCGTCGCGGTCTTCGTCCTCGCGGTGGGCTACCTGGTCTACAAGCGGGTCAGGGACATCCGCCACCACCGCCGCCGGCAGACCACCGCGGGCCGCTCCGGGGACGTCCGCGGGACCGGCGACCGCCCCGCCGCGTGAGCCGCCCCGAGGTCGTCGCGTTCGACGTCAACGAGACCCTGCTCGACCTCTCCCCCGTCGCCGCGGCGCTGGTCGAGCTGGGTCGGCCGGCGCACCTGCTGCCCACCGTCTTCGGCCGCACCCTGCACACCGGCGCGGCGGCGACCGTGGCCGGCGTCCGGCTGACCTTCCGCGCCGCCTTCGAGTCGGCGCTGGCGCAGCTCACCGACCTCTCCGACGGCGAGCGCGCCCGGGTGGCCGACACCTTCCTCGAGCTCGTCCCGCACCCCGACGTCGAGCCCGCGCTGCGCCGGCTGGCCGCCGCCGGGGTGCGGGTGGTGACGCTGTCGCACGGCTCGCCCGGCGTCGCCGAGGCCGGCCTCGAGCGGGGCGGCATCGCGCCGCTGGTCGAGCGGACCCTCTCCAGCGAGACCGTGCACGCGTGGAAGCCCTCGCGGGAGGCGTACCTGTGGGCGGCCGGCGTGTGCGACGTGCCGCCCGGGCGGATGGCGCTGGTGGCCGCGCACGGCTGGGACGTCCTCGGTGCCGAGCGCGCGGGGCTCACCGGCGCCTGGTTCCCGCGCGGCGAGCGCGTGTACCCACCGGCGTTCCCCGCCCCGACCGTCCTCGCCGGGGACCTCGCCGGCGCGGTCGACGCGCTGCTGGCGCTGTGAGCTCCCCCGCGCTGGTCGACACCCCGCTCGGACCGGCCGCGGTGCACGCCGACGGCCCGGTCGCGGGCGCCCGCGGGACGCTGGTGCTCGGCCACGGCGCCGGCGGCGGGGTGGGGTCGGCCGACCTGGTCGCCGTCGGTGGCTCCGCCGGCGCGGCCGGGTGGCGGGTGCTGCTGGTGGAGCAGCCGTGGCGGGTGGCCGGCGGGCGGATCGCCCCGGCGCCGCCGCGCCTGGACCTCGCCTGGACCGCCGTCCTGGACGCGCTGCGCACCGGTGGCGCACCGGCCGGGCCGCTGGTGCTCGGCGGCCGCAGCGCCGGTGCGCGGGTGGCGTGCCGGACCGCCGTCGACGCCGGCGCCGACGGCGTGCTGTGCCTGGCGTTCCCGCTGCACCCGCCCGGCCGGCCCGAGCGCAGCCGAGCCGGCGAGCTGACCGGCGCCGGCGTGCCGGTGGGCGTGGTGCAGGGCGAGACCGACGCCTTCGGTCGCCCGGAGGAGGTCGCCGCGGTGCTCGCCGGCGTGCCGACGGCGTCGGTCTACGCGGTGCCGGGCGACCACTCGTTGCGGCGGGCCCCCGACGTGGTGGCCGCGGCGGCGACGTCCTGGCTCGAGGACCTGCTCAGCGGTTGATCACCGGGCTGTTGCCGTGGACACGCGCGGACACGCCGGCGGGAGCGGCAACGACCCGATGATCACCGGGTCGTTGCCGCTCGGCCCCGTCCGGAGGCTCGCGCCGAGCGTGCGAGGCGTGAGAGGGACGGGGTCCTCCGTCAGCGGCGGCGGCGCCGGACGGCGAGCAGCACCAGCAGCAGCACCGCCAGCACACCCGCCGCGGGGCCGGCGTAGCGGGCCATCGCCGCACCGCCCGCCACCTCGAGCAGATCGATCGGCTCGGGCTCGGCGACCGGCTGCGTGCGGACCGTGGCCGCCGCGGGGGCGCTGCGCGCAGGCGCGCCGGTGGCCGGGCGGCTCGGCGGGGCGGTGTTGCCCGACGGCGGCGTGCTGGGCACCCCGCCGGCGGCGGCCACGGGTGCGGTGTCGGAGGCCGACGGCGCGGTGTCCGAGGCGGCGGGAGCGGCGTCGGTGGCCGCCGGGGCGTCGGCGTCGACCGCCGCGATGGAGACCGTGTCCGTCGCCCCGACCGGCGTGATCGGTGCCGTGTCGGTGGGCGGCGGGGCGTTCCCGGCGTCGGTCGTGCCGGTGGAGGTCACCGAGTCGGTGGCCGCGGCAGCCGCCTTGCGGGCCTTCGTGCCGGCCTTGCGGACGGTCTCGGCGGCGGCGTTGTCCCCCGGCACCTGCTCGACCGACTGCGCGACCTCCTCGGCCACCCCGGTCGCGGTGGCAGCGACCGTCGTGCCCACGGCGGGCTCCTGCTGCTGCGCCGCCGCGTCCCGGTCGACGGTGACGTCGTCGCCGCTGGCGAGCTGGGCGGCGAGCTTGTCGGCGAACTGGCCGAGCAGCTTGTTGCCGACGTCGGTCATGACACCGCGGCCGAACTGCGCCGGGCGGCCGGTGATGTTGAGGTCGGTGAGGACGTCGACGCGGGTGGTGTTGCCCTCGCCCTTGAGCTGGGCGGTGATGAGGGCGGCCGCGGTGCCGTTGCCGCGCTGGTCCTTGCCGCGGCCGTCGATGACGGCCTTGTGCGCCGCCTCGTCCTTCTCGACGAACGACGCCTTGCCCTGGTAGGTCAGGTTGATCGGGCCGAGCTTGACCTTGACCCGGCCGGTGAACGAGTCACCCTCGACCGAGTCCAGCGCGGCGCCGGGCATGCAGGGGGCGATGCGCTCGATGTCGAGCAGCACCCGCCAGGCCTCGTCGACGGGGACGGGGACGGTGAAGGAGTTCTCCAGCTGCACGGTGCGACCTCCGGGGTGAGGAACGGACCTCGGCCGGTCCGCCCGGGGAGGGCGGGCCGGCCGAGGGCGGGCGGGTGCCGGGTCGTGTCGGAAACTACAACCCGGCGGCGGTCGCGACCGCCCGGCGGGTCAGCACCTGGGCGAGGTGCTGGCGGTAGTCGGCCTGGGCGTTGAGGTCGCTGCTCGGGCTGGTGCCCTCGGCCGCGGAGCGGGCCGCCGCGGCGACCGCGTCCGGTGACGCCGACGCGCCGGCCAGGGCCGCCTCGGTGGCCGGCGCGCGCAGCGGGACCGGGCCCATGTTGGTCAGCCCGATGCGCGCCTCGGCGATGTGCCCGTTCTCCCGCCGGACCGCCGCGGCGACCGCGACGATCGACCAGGCCTGCGCCACGCGGTTGAACTTCTCGTAGCGCACCCCCCAGTCGCCGGCGAGCTTGGGCACCCGGATCTCCACGAGCACCTCACCCTCGTCGAGGGCGGTGGTGAGGTAGTCGACGAAGAACTCGCGGGCCGGCACGGTGCGCCGACCCTCGGGCCCGGCGACCACCATCTCGGCGTCGAGCGCGAGCGCCACCGACGGCAGGTCCCCGGCTGGGTCGGCGTGGGCCAGCGCCCCGCCGAAGGTGCCCCGCCGGCGGGTCTGCCGGTCGGCCACCGTCTCGGTCGCCTCGGCGATGAGCCGCGCGTGCTGGGCGATCAGCGGGTCGGCGATCACCTCCGCGTGGGTGGTCATCGCGCCGATCACCAGCGCGTCGCCGTCCTCGCGGACGCCGCGCATCTCGGCGACCCGGCCGAGGTCGACGATCGTCTCGGGTGCGGCCAGCCGCAGCCGCATGACCGGGATGAGCGACTGCCCACCGGCCATGATCTTGACGTCGTCACCGCCCTCGGCGACCGCCTGCACGGCCTCCTCGACGGTGGTCGGCCGGACGTACTCGAACGGCGCGGGGATCACAGGGCACCTCCCGTGGACGACGTGCCGGTGGACGGCGCCTGGGCCGACTCGGCACCCTGCGCGTTGGTCTTGGCGGTCGCCCGGTCCCCGCCGTCGCCGCCCTCGTGGACGGCCCGCCAGACCCGTTCGGGCGTCAGCGGCATGCGGATGTCCCGCACCCCCAGGTGCCGGACGGCGTCGAGCGCGGCGTTGACCACCGCCGGCGTGCTGGCGATGCAGCCGGCCTCGCCGACGCCCTTCGCGCCGATCGGGTTGCCCGGCGCCACGTGCACGGTGTTGTCCGTGTCGAAGTGCGGCAGGTCGGCGGCCGAGGGGACCAGGTAGTCGACGAAGGTGCCGGTGGTGAGGTTGCCGTCGGCGTCGTAGACGGCCTCCTCGTACAGCGCCTGGGCGATGCCCTGGGCCAGTCCGCCGTGGATCTGCCCCTCGACGATCAGCGGGTTGACGATCGTGCCGACGTCGTCGACGCAGGCGTACTTGCGGATCTTGACGAACCCGGTCTCGGTGTCGACCTCCATGGCGCAGATGTGCGTCCCGTGCGGGAAGGAGAAGTTGACCGGGTCGAACGCGGCGTCCGCGTCGATCGTCGGCTCGATGTCCTCGGGGTAGTTGTGCGCGGTGAACACCGCGAGCGCGATCTCCTGGATGGCCATGCCGGTGCCCGGGGTGCCGCGGACGGAGAACCGGCCCCCGTCGAACTCGAGGTCGTCCTCGCTGGCCTCGAGCAGGTGGGCGGCGACCTTGCGGGCCTTGGCGATCACCTTGTCGGCGGCCCTGACCACCGCGGCACCGCCGACGACGAGCGAGCGGGAACCGTAGGTGTCCAGGCCCCGGGAGGCGATCGCGGTGTCGCCGTGCAGCACCTCGATGTCCTCGAACGGCACGCCGAGCCGGTCGGCGACCAGCTGGCTCCACGCCGTCTCGTGCCCCTGGCCGTGCGGGGTGGAGCCGGTGACCACCTCGACCTTGCCGGTGGGCAGCATCCGGATCGTCGCGTGCTCCCAGCCACCGGACCCGAACGACAGCGAGCCGAGCACCCGGGAGGGGGCGATGCCGCACATCTCGGTGAACGTCGAGAAGCCGATGCCGAGCTGGACCGGGTCGCCGGACTCCCGGCGGCGGCGCTGCTCCTCGCGCAGCTCGTCGTAGCCGATGAGCTCCAGCGCCCTGCGCGTGGCCGTGTCGTAGTCGCCGCTGTCGTACTCGAGGCCCGCCACCGTGGTGAACGGGAACTCCTCGGCGTCGATCCAGTTCTTGCGGCGCAGCTCCAGCGGGTCCATGCCCAGCTCGACGGCGAGCTCGTCCATGATCCGCTCGATCGCGAAGGTCGCCTCGGGCCGGCCGGCGCCGCGGTAGGCGTCGGTCGGGGTCTTGGTGGTGAAGACGCCGTCGAGCTCGAAGCGGTAGGCCGGGAACTTGTAGATGCCGGGGAACATGAACGCGCCCAGCGCCGGCGTCCCGGCCGTGATGAGCCGCAGGTAGGCGCCCATGTCGGCCAGCAGCCGGACCCTGAGTCCCTTGACGTTGCCCTCGCGGTCGGCGGCGATGTCGATGTACTGGACCTGGTCGCGGCCGTGGTGGGCGGCCATCAGCGACTCGCTGCGGGTCTCGGTCCACTTGACGGGCTTGCCGAGCCGGCGGGCGACGAGCAGCGCGAGGATCTCCTCGGGGTTGACCTGCAGCTTGCCGCCGAAGCCGCCGCCCACGTCGGGGGCGATGACCCGCAGCTTGTGCTCGGGGATGCCGGTGACCATGGCGGCCATGACGCGCAGGATGTGCGGGATCTGGGTGGCCGACCACATCGTGAAGCTGTCGCCGACCGGCTGGACGACGACCGACCGCGGCTCCATGAAGGCCGGGATCAGGCGCTGGTTGACGAACCGCCGGCTGACGACGACGTCGGCGTCGGCGAAGGCCTGCTCGGTGTCGCTGCCGGTGCCGGCCTCCCCGGCGTCGAAGACGAAGTGGTAGCTGGTGTTCGAGGACAGGTGCGAGTGGACGAGGTCGGCGCCCTCCTTCGCCGCCTCCTCGACGTCGAGCACCGGCGGGAGCGTGTCGTAGTCGACGTCGACCAGCTCGATCGCATCGGTGGCCGCGGCCCTGCTGCGGGCCACGATCAGCGCGACGGCCTCCCCGACGTGGTTCACCTGGTCGACCGCGAGCGACGGGTGACCCGGGTTGACCATGTCGGGGGTGACCTGCCAGGCGCTGGGGATCGAGCCCTGCTCCTCGGCGACGTCCTGGCCGGTGAGGACGGCGACGACGCCGGGCGCCTCGCGGGCCGCGCTGACGTCGATCGCGGTGATCCGGGCGTGCGCCACCGGGCTGCGGACCAGGGCCATGTGCAGCATCCCGGGCAGGACCATGTTGTCGGTCCAGGTGGTCTCGCCGGTGATGAGGTGGGCGTCCTCCTTGCGGCGGCGGGCCTGCCCGATCTCCTTCTCCGGCGCGGAGGGGGCGGTGGTGGCCGGGTCCTCGGTGACGGTCACGACTGCGCTCCCAGGGTCTCGGAGGTGCCCGACATCTCGCGGGCGGCCTGCTGCACGGCCCGGACGATGTTCTGGTAGCCGGTGCAGCGGCAGAGGTTGCCCTCGATGCCCTCGCGGACCTCGTCCTCGCTGGGGGACGGGTTCTCCTTGAGCAGGTCGATCGAGGCCATGATCATCCCCGGCGTGCAGAAGCCGCACTGCAGACCGTGCTGCTCGTGGAAGGCCTTCTGCACCGGGTGCAGGGCGTCGGTGCTGCCGATGCCCTCGATGGTGGTGACCTCGGCGCCGTCGGCCTGCACGGCCAGGACGGTGCAGGACTTCACGGCCTGCCCGTCGAGGTGGACGGTGCACGCGCCGCAGTTGCTGGTGTCGCAGCCCACGACGGTGCCGACCTTGCCGAGCGCCTCGCGCAGGTGGTGCACCAGCAGGGTCCGGGGTTCGACCTCGTCGGTGTAGGTCACTCCGTCGACCCGCATGCTCACCCGTGTCATGGATCCTCCGCTTGGTTGCAGGGGGCGAGTGCGCCCGGTGGCCGGGCGCTCCAGGGCGGAGTCTGCCTACGGAGGAGTGACTTAGGCCACGCTTACCTCCACACGGAGCCCCTGCGCATCCGCAGGAGCGGACCGGGAGCGCGGATCGAGCCGCGCCTGCGGCGCGCTCCGGTGCGCGGTGCCGCAGCGGAGAGGTTGCAACCGCGTTGCAGCGGCGGTCAGCCGGCCGGGACGGCGCGCGCCTCGCGGCTCCGCTGCAGCTCGCGGCTGCGGGTCAGCTCGCGGCGGCGCAGCAGCGCGCCGGCGGCCAGCGCGACCAGGCCGAGGCCGGCCAGCCCGGCGCCGACCAGGCTGGGGGCGGTGTAGCCGTACCCGGCGGCGATGACCACGCCGCCGAGCCAGGCGCCGAGGGCGTTGGCGGCGTTGAGCGCGGAGTGGTTGAGCGCGGCGCCGAGCATCTGCGCCTCCCCGGCGACCTCCATGAGCCGCAGCTGCAGGCAGACGACGAGCGTCGAGGCGCTCACCGCCACGAGGAAGATCCCGGCCAGCAGGGTCGGCCCGCTACCCGCCGCAGGGGCCAGCAGGGTCAGCAGCACGGCGAGGGCGACCAGGGTGCCGACCAGCGAGCGGAACAGCGCCACGTCGGCCAGCCGCCCGCCGAGCGCGGTGCCGAGCACCCCGCCGACGCCGAAGGCGAACAGCACCCACGGGACGGCGCTCCGGGACAGGCCGGTGACCTCGGTGGCCAGCGGCGCGACGTAGCTGTAGACGGCGAACATGCCGCCGAACCCGACGGTGCCGACCGCGAGGGTGATCAGCACCTGCGGCCGGCGCAGCGCGCCGAGCTCGGTGCGGACGGTGGCGTCCCGGTCGCCGGGCGTGGAGGGGACGACGGCGAGCACGGCGACCACGGTGAGCGCGGCGAGGACGACGACGGCCCAGTACGCCGCGCGCCAGCCCAGCGTCTGCCCCAGCCAGGTGGCGGCCGGGACGCCGGCGACGGTGGCCACCGCGAGGCCGAGCATCACCGTGCTCACCGCCCGGCCGCGCAGCGTCGGCGGCACGAGGGAGGCGGCGACCAGCGAGGCCACGCCGAGGTAGGCGCCGTGCGGCAGCCCGCTGACGAAGCGCGCGAGCAGCAGCGCCGTCGGGCCCGGCGCCACCGCGCTGAGCGCGCTGCCGGCGAGGAGGACGGCCGCCAGCCCAACCAGCACGCCCCGCCGCGGCAGCCGCGCCCCGAGCGCGGCGAGGACCGGGGCGCCGACGACGACGCCCAGCGCGTAGGCGGAGATCACGTGGCCCGCGGTCGGGATGTCCACGCCGGTGCCGGCGGCGATGTCGGGCAGCAGGCCCATGGTGACGAACTCGGTGGTCCCGATCGCGAACCCGCCCAGCGCGAGGGCCAGCAGCGCGGCGGCGACCCGCGGGGTGGTCAGGGACGCGGGTGCGGGCGGTGCGGCGGCACGGGCGGTCACGTGACCGTGCCAAGGGAACGGGACCGATGCGTATTCCCGACCCGGTCCAGGTGCCGATTGCGCGACAAAGGCACCAGGGGTCAGCCGCGGGAGGACCGTCGCAGCGCCAGCAGGTGCGCCGCGACGGGGCCGCGGCGCGGTGAGCCGGCCGGCAGCGCCTCGAGACAGGCCTGCCACGCGACGGCGTCCTCGCGCGCCTCGGGCAGCGCCGTCCAGCGCAGCAGCAGCTCCGGCCGGCGGCTGCGCAGGACCGCCGCGCGCAGCGCCGCGGCGGTGCGGCGGCGGGCGGCGACGACGCCCGGCGCGGCCGAGCGGGGCAGCACCGGGCCGGGGTAGCGGTCCAGCGCCGCGCCGACGGTGCCGCGGTCGAGCAGCACGCGGACCCGGTCGAGGTCGGTCTCCAGCGGGGCGAGCAGCCGGTAGGGCCGCGAGCCGACGAGGTCGGCGCCCACCAGCCGGCGCAGCCGGGACAGCTCGGCGCGGACGGTGACCGCGGCGCTGCCGGCGGGGTGGCACTCGGCGGCCAGCCGCTCGGCGCTGCGGCCCTCCTCCCCCGCCGCGGCGGCCTCCGCGAGCAGCAGGAGCAGCTCGGAGTGCCGCAGGGACAGCTCCTGCCGACCCGACGGCAGGGTCAGGCGGGCGCGCTCGCGGCCCAGGACCTCCAGCAGCGGCGCGGGCGGCCGGGCCGGCGCCGGGCGCACCGGCCCGCGGGACTGCTCCTCGCGGTGCAGCCACCGCAGCTCGGCCTCGACGGCGGCCACCGTGGCGCGCACCAGGGTGAGCACGTGCGGGGTGGCCACGTGGTCGCCGCCGGTGACGTCGATGGCGCCGAGCAGCACGCCGCTCACCGGGTGGTGCACCGGCGCGGCCGAGCAACTCCACGGCTGCACCGGTCGGCGGTAGTGCTCGCTGCCGTAGATCTGCACCGGGTGGTCGATGGCCAGCGCGGTGCCGGGCGCGTTGGTGCCGGCGACCTCCTCCGACCACCGGGCGCCGGCGACGAAGTTCATCGTCTCGGCCAGGGAGCGCAGCCGGCGGTCACCCTCCACCCACAGCATCCGGCCGTCGGCGTCGGTGACGCCCACGATCATCCGGTCGGCCTCGGCGTCCTCGACCAGCAGCCGCCGGATGAGCGGCAGCACCGGGGCGAGCGGGTGGGCGGCACGGTAGGCGGCCAGGTCGTCGTCGAGCAGGTCGACCGGCGGCCCCTGGCCGTCGGGGTCGACGCCGCTGCCCAGGCTGCGCCGCCAGGAGTCCCAGACCACCGACCGCACACCGGGGCGGGGCGGCGGCGCGCCGCGGGTCACCAGCGTCTCGTGCGCGGCACGCAACTGCCGGGTCAGCCCGGGCGGCGGTCGGCCGCCGGGCAGTGCGAGCCACGGGCTGACGCCGGTCACGGCGCGCTCCCCGACGTGTGGCTCATGGTCCGCCCATGGTGACCCCTGTCACCGGTCCGCGCCAGGTCCCCCCGCCGCAGGTCAGCCGCCGGGTGGACGCGCCGGCAGCAGCGCGCGGGCGCTCCCGGCCCGCAGCGCGCCGGCCCACAGCCCGGCGCCGTAGGCGAGGTCCTCCATCCGGCGCGCGGCGGCGAAGCGCGGCAGGCCGACCTCGGCCCGGTGCGGCCACCACGCCAGGACGGCGTCGGCCGTGGCGACGGCGGCTGCCGCGCGCCGGGCCCGCGGGGAGACGGCGGCGGCCGCGACCGTCAGCGGCCAGTGGTGGCGGGTGGCGGCGCGGGCGAGCGTGCGCACGCCCGCGGCGGTGCCGCGCAGCACCAGCCCGGCGGCCAGCCGGTACGGCGGCGCCCCGCCGGGGGGCGCGAGCCGCCGCGCCAGGCCGGCCGCGGAGACGGCGAGGACCCCGGCCGCGGCGACCCGGCCCGCCCGCCCGCCGGTGAGGGCGAGCACCACCGGCACCGCCGACCAGGGGCTGACGACGACCGGAGCGACCAGGCCGCCGTGCCGCTGCGCCAGCGGCGCGGCGCCGGTGCCGTAGACGGCGCGGCGGCGCAGCCACGCCCCGGTCGCGGCCGGGTGCTCGTGCGCCACCCGCGCCGCCGGGTCGTAGCGGACCCGCCAGCCGGCCGCCGTCAGCCGCCAGACCAGGTCGACGTCCTCGGCCACCGGCATGGCGGCGTCGAAGCCCTCCCCGAGCGCCGCCCGGCGGGCCAGCAGGGCGGCGCTGGGCAGGTAGGACACCGCGCTCAGCGGGGCCACGCGCGCGGGCTCGGGCCCCATGTCCAGCGCGCTGACCGCCGTCTCGTAGGGCGTGGTCCAGCCTGGCCGCGCCGGCGGCAGCGCCACGACCCGCGGCGCGACGAGCGCCAGCCGCGGGTCGGCCAGGTGGGGCAGCAGCACGTCGAGCCAGCCGGGCAGCGGCACGCAGTCGGAGTCGAGGAAGGCCACCGCTCCGGTGGTCGCGGCGCGCAGGCCGGTGTTCCGGGCCGCGGCCGGGCCGAGCGGGCGCTCGTGCCGCAGCACCTCCGCCGGGCCCGCCGCGGCGGCCAGGGCGCCCGGGTCCACCGAGCCGTCGTCGACGACCACCACCCGCGCGGCCGCGGTGGCGGGGTCGGCCCGCAGCGCGGCCACCAGCCGGGCCACCCCCTCGGGACGGTCGCGCACGGGGACGACGACGGTGACGTCCCCGGGGCCGGGCGCGGGGCCGGCGGGCTCGGGGACGGCGGCCCCGGCGTCGAGCAGCCGGGCGGCCAGCGCCGCCGTCGCCGCGGACGAGACCACCAGCCGGTCGCCGTCGAGCAGGTCGCGGGCGGCCGGGGACAGCCGCAGCAGCCGCAGCGGCGAGCCGCCCAGCAGCGCCGCGCCGCCCTCCACCCGGCGGGTGCCCCCGGCGAGCCGGACCGCGTAGCCGTCGGGCAGCCGGGCGTGCGGTGGCGGCGGGACGCTCACCCGCCCAGGACGGCGTCGGTGCTGGTGACCTCGACCAGCGGGGCGTAGAGGCCCATGAGGCCCAGCGCCTTGCGGTGGTCGTCGTCGCTGCTGCCGGCGCAGGCGTCGCCGACCACGCGCACCGGCACGCCGGCGTCGGCGGCGGGCAGCACGGTGGAGACGACGCAGCAGTCGGTGGCCACGCCGGCCACCGTCATCGGGCCGGCACCGACCAGCGCGGCGAGCTCGGGCCCCCACTTCCCGAAGGTGGTCGCGGTGACCACGGCGGCCGCGCCGGGGTCCTCGACCAGGTCGTAGAGCGGGGCGTCGGGCGGCTGCAGCGCGAAGGGGAACACCTCGTAGTAGTCGACCCACGCCCCGCTCGGCTCGGCCGGGGCGACGAAGCGGGTGTAGACGACCCGGTCGCCGAAGGCGGCCACCAGGCGCCGGATGCGCGGGTGGGCCTCGGCGAACCGGGGCGCCGCCCATGGGGAGTCCGGGTCGGCGAACACCCGCTGCGCGTCGACGACGACCAGCCGGCCGGAGGTCTCTGCCACGCCCGGACCCTAGCCGGGCGACGGAGCCCCCATGTGACTTTGGTTAGGCTGCCCTCACCAGCCGCACCCGAGGAGCCCCGATGTCCCACCCCCTGCCCCGCCGCGCCGTCCTGCTGGCGGCCGCCCTCACCGCCGCCGCGTCGCTGACCGCGTGCGGCTCCGACGACGGCGGCAGCGAGGCGGGGTCGACGGCCTCCTCCGGCGGCGGGAGCGGCGAGTTCCCGGTCACCGTGAGCACCGCGTTCGGCGACACCGAGATCGAGGAGGAGCCGCAGCGCGTCGTGGCGCTGGGCTGGTCCGACGCGGAGACGGCGCTGGCGCTGGGCGTGCAGCCGGTCGGGGCCAGCGACTGGCTCGGCTTCGGCGGCGAGGGCGTCGGACCGTGGGCGCAGGGACGCTACGACGAGGCGCCGGAGATCATCGAGACGCTCGAGCCCAGCCTCGAGGCGATCGCGGCACTGGAGCCCGACCTCATCCTGGACACCCGCTCCGACGGCACGCAGGAGCGCTACGACTCCCTCAGCGCGATCGCCCCGGTCGTGGGCGCGCCCGAGGGCGTGGGCGCCTACCAGACCACCTGGCAGCAGCAGCTGGACCTCGTCGGCCGCGCGCTGGGCCGCACGGACGAGGCCGAGCAGCTGCGCGGCGACCTCGAGCAGGCCTTCGCCGATGCCGCCGCCGCGCACCCGGAGTTCGACGGCACCGAGGTCGCCGTCGGCGCGTACACCTCCGAGGGCTTCGGCGCCTACGTCCGCGGCGACACCCGCGTCGACTTCATGGAGGCGCTGGGCTTCGTGAACCGGCCGGCGATCCAGGACCTGGCGACCGAGAGCTTCTTCGTGCCGGTGTCGGAGGAGCAGGTGTCGCTGCTGGACGCGCCGCTGACCGTCGTCTTCCCGATCTTCGTCGACCCGGCGCAGATCACCTCGAACCCGCTGTGGCAGACGCTGGGCTCGGTGCAGCAGGGCAACGCCGTGGTCCTGGAGGACCAGACGCTGGTGAGCGCCTTCTCCAGCGGCTCGGTGCTCGGGACGGAGTACGCGCTCGAGCAGGCCGTCCCGCTGTTCGCCGAGACGCTGCGCTGAGGTCCTGAGGGCCGGCCCGGGGATCACGGGAGCGGCAGTTGCCGCAGGTGCCTCCCGAGCGGCCCGCTCGACGGCCCCTCGGTACGCAGACGTCCCCGCGGGAACGCCCCGTGGACGTCACCGGCGTCGCAGACCTGCCAGCGCCGGGACGGTGTGCGCCGAGGGCGCAGTCGCAGGGCCGGGACGTGCGCGGATCTGCACGTCGCTCGTCGACAGCGGTGTCCCCGGGGCCGCCTCCACGGACAGGTGCCGGGGCGAGCGAGATCCTCCGGACGGCTCCCGGCTAGACCCGGGCGGCCTCCTGCGCCCGCACCGCCCCGCGGCGCAGCGCCAGGGTGCCCAGCAGCCCGACGAGGAAGGCGGCCAGCACGCCGAGGTTGGCGAAGGCCCAGTCGCCCTCCCGGCCGCCGAGCCCCAGCGGCCCGAGCAGGTAGCCCTGCCAGTCCAGCCAGCCGGCGTAGGTGTTGGTGACCAGCCCCCAGCCGAGCAGGGTCCCGGCCACCAGCAGCACCAGCGGCACCGCGGGGGCGGCACCGTAGCGGCCGCGCGGGTCGTAGAGGTCGGCCTCGGCGTAGGGCCGGCGGCGCAGCGCGAGGTCGCCGAGGAACACGCCGCACCAGGCGGCGATCGGCACGCCCAGCGTGATCAGGAACCCCTGGAACTGGAAGAAGAAGCCGCCGGTGGCGACGAAGACCACCCAGACCGCGCCCAGCACCATCAGCGCGCCGTCGATCGACGCGGCCACCGGCCGGGGCACCCGCACCCCGGCGGCCAGCAGCGACAGCCCCGACGAGTAGATGTCCAGCAGCGCGCCGCCGACCAGGCCGAGCACCGCGACGACGACGAACGGCACGAGGAACCAGGTGGGCAGGATCGACCCGAGTGCCCCGATCGGGTCCGCACCGATGGCCGCCGACAGCTCTGGGTCCGACGCCGCCAGCAGCAGCCCGGTGCCGAGCAGCACGACCGGCGCCAGCGCGCCGCCGAACGTCGTCCAGGCCACGACGCCACCCGTCGACGCCGTGCGCGGCAGGTAGCGGGAGTAGTCGGCGGCCGCGTTCACCCAGCCGAAGCCGTACCCGGTCATGGCCAGGACGAGCGCGCCGACGACGGCCGCCGTCGAGCCTCCCGGGATGCCGGTGACCGCCGACCAGTCGACGGAGTCGGCCACCAGGACCAGGTAGACGACGGTCAGCACGCCGCTGACCACGGTGATGACCGCCTGCATCTTGATGATCGCGTCGAAACCGAGGACGCCGCCGGCCACGACCAGCGCGGCGACGACGAGCAGCGCCACGACCTGCGTGGCCGTCCCGCCGCTCCAGCCGAGCTGGCCGAAGACCGTGGCGGTGGCCAGCGTGGCCAGGCTGACCAGCACCGTCTCCCAGCCGACGGTGAGCACCCACGACAGCGCCGCGGGGACCCGGTTGCCGTGCACGCCGAACGCGGCGCGGCTGAGCACCAGCGTGGGGGCCGAGCCGCGCTTGCCGGCGATCGCGACCAGCCCGCACAGCAGGAAGGACACGACGATGCCGACGACGCCGGCCACCAGCGCCTGCGCCGCGGAGATGCCGAAGCCGAGCAGGAACGAGCCGTAGGCCAGGCCCAGCACGCTGACGTTGGCGCCGAACCACGGCCAGAACAGCTGCCGCGGGCGGCCGCGGCGCTCCTCCTCGGCGATGACGTTGATGCCGTTGGTCTCGACGGCGACGCGCGTCCCCGGCGCGCCGGTCCCGTCGTCCAGGGCCTGCCGCTGCGCCATCCCGACCTCCTCGCTCGGCGGGCCCGCCGTCCCCGGCCCCGTCCCGCCATGATCGTGCCGCGCGCGCTCCCGCGCCCGCGACGGGTGCGCGCAGCGCGTCAGCCGCGCAGCCGCCCGTCCCCGCCGACGTCCCATCCGGCCACGGCCGCCGTCAGCCGGGCGGCGAGGTCGCCGAGCAGCCGCGCCCCCTCCGCCGCGGTGGCGCCGGCGGGATCGCCGAGCACGCCGGTGGGGCTGACGCCGCGCACGCCCTCCGCGCGCAGCCGCGGCAGCAGCTCGCCCACCGGCGTCGTCACGCCGGCGACGGCGCGGTCGGTGCGCACCGCGGCCGGTTCCACGTGCAACAGCAGCGCGGTCTCGGTGCGGCCGGCGTGCGCGTCCCCGTCCGGGACGGCGCAGGGGAACCAGGCGGCGTCGCGGCCCTCGGTGCGCAGCAGCGGGACCGCCCGGCGCAGGGCGTCGAGGTTGCCGCCGTGGCCGTTGACGACCAGCAGCCGCCCGGCCCAGCGGCACGCCGACCGGCCGTACTCGACCAGCACGGCGGTCAGTGCCTCGGTGCCGAGGGACACGGTGCCGGGGAAGCCCTCGTGCTCGCCACTGGCGCCGTACGGGAGGGCGGGTGCCACCAGTGCCGCGCCGAGGTCGGCGGCGGCGACCACCGCGGTGGCGACGGCGGTGTCCGTGGTCAGCGGGAGGTGGTGGCCGTGCTGCTCGACCGAGCCCAGCGGCACCACCAGCAGGGGCCGGTCGGGGAGCTCCGGCCAGACGGCGCCGGCCAGGTCGGGCACCGCCGGAGCCTAGGGGACCTCGACCGGGTCGGGCAGCTGCCACGGGCGGACGACGGCCGCCAGCACCGCGAGGGCCAGCACCAGGGCGGCGACCACGACGGCGCCCATGGCGACCGCGTCGTTGCCCAGCAGGCCGACCAGCGGCGCCACCGCCGCGCCCACCCCGAACTGCACCGCGCCGAGCAGCGCGGCCGCGGTGCCGGCCGCCTCGCCGTGCCGCGACAGCGCCAGCGCGGGGGCGTTGGGCAGCGCCAGCCCGGCGGCGAAGAGCACCGCCCACAGCGGCAGCGCGACCGCCCACAGGCCGCCGGTGCCGGTGCCGGCGAGCACCACGAGCACCGCACCGGCCAGCGCACCGACGACGGTGCCGGCGACGAGCACCTGCGCGGGCGAGGTCCACCGCAGCACGACCGGGTTGAGCTGGGTGGCGGCGATCAGCCAGAAGGCGCCGGCGCCGAACAGCAGGCCGAACTGCTGTTCGTCGAGGCCGAACTGCTCCTGGAAGACGAACGAGGAGCCCGACACGTAGCTGAACAGGCTCGCCATGGTCAGCCCGGCCACCACCACCAGCCCGACGTAGACGCGGTCGCCCAGCAGCGCCCGGTAGTCGCGCAGCGTGCCGGCGACGCCGGTGCTGTGCCGCCGCTGCGGCGGCAGCGTCTCCCGCACCGCGTACCGGCCGACGACGACCAGCGCCAGGCCGTAACCGGCGAGCAGCAGGAAGACCCCGCGCCAGGAGGTGAAGCGCAGGATCTCGCCGCCGATGGTGGGGGCGAGCACGGGCGCTGCGCCGAGGACGAGGAACAGCCGCGACAGCATGGTGGCCGCGGCGCGCCCCTCGAACAGGTCGCGCACGACGGCGAGGGCGATCACCGCGCCGGCCGCCGTCCCCACGCCCTGCAGGAAGCGCAGCGCCCCCAGCACGGCGATCGACGGTGCGACCAGCACCAGCAGCGAGGCGACGACGTGCAGCGCCGTGCCGGCCAGCAGCGGCCGCTTGCGACCGACGGCGTCGGACAGCGGGCCGAGGACGAGCTGGCCGAGCGCGAGGCCGACCAGGGTGCCGGTGAGCGTGAGCTGCACGGTGGCCGGCGACGTCTGCAGGTCCTCGGCGACGGCGGGGAGGGCCGGGAGGTAGGTGTCGACGGTCAGCGGGCCGAGCGCCACGAAGGCGCCCAGGGTCAGGGCGGTGCGCGCCGTCCCGGGCCGGTCGGTCGTCGGGGGCGGTGCGGTCGCCGGCCGGTCCTGGATCGTCGTCACGGAGGAGGGCAAGACGGCCCCGCGGCCGCGCATTCCGGCACCGCGGTGTGTCACCGGCCCCACCGGCGGTGTCAGGCGGCCGATCCGGGGAAGGGCAGGGACATGAGCGATGACACGACGGACCCCACCCGCAAGGTCGCCGAGCTGCTCACGGGGCAGAGGTTCGGCTTCCTCACCACCACGACGCCGGAGGGCAAGCTCACCAGCCGCCCGATGTCGCTGCAGGAGGTCGAGTTCGACGGTGACCTGTGGTTCTTCGCCGAGGCGCACGCGCCCTGGCTGGGCCACGTCGCGGTCTCCCCGCAGGTCAACGTCGGGGTCGGCTCGGGCGGCAGCTGGGTGTCGCTGACCGGGCGCGCGCTCGTCGTCGACGACGTCGCGAAGAAGCGGGAGCTGTGGAACAGCGGCGTCGAGGCGTGGCTGCCCCAGGGACCGGAGGACCCGTCGGTGGTGCTGGTGAAGGTCGACGCCGACTCCGCCGAGTACTGGGACAGCCCCGGCAACCGGCTGGCCACCGCGTTCAGCTTCGTGAAGGCCAAGGCCACCGGGTCGCAGCCCGACACCGGCGAGCACCAGAAGGTCGACCTCTAGAGACGGCGCCGGGGTGCGGCGGCCGGACGGCCGCCGCACCCGGCCTCACGCCGCCGGGACCGGCTCGGGCACCGGCACGGCCGCCGGGCGCCGGGCCGGGAGCCACACCGCGGCCACCAGCGCCCCGGCCACGCAGGCCGCGGCGCACACCCACGACCCCGCAGACAGCCCGTCGACGAAGGACCGGCGGACGACCTCGGCGGCCGCCACCCCGTCGGGCAGCCGGGAGGCGGCGGCGAGGCCGGCCACCACCGAGTCCGTGGCCGCGTCGCGCACCGCGGCCGGCAGCCCTGCCAGCCCGTCGCGCACCGCCGGTGCGTAGACGGTGCTCGTCACCGACCCCACGACGGCGACGCCGAGGGTGCCGCCCAGCTCGCGGACGGTGTCGTTGACCGCCGAGCCGGCACCGGCCTGCCCCGCGCGCAGGGCGCCCATGACCGTCTCGGTCGCCGGGCTGGTGACCAGGCCGAGCCCGGCGGCCATGAGGACCATGGAGACGACGATCCGGCCCCAGTACGCCGAGTCCACCGCGGCGCCCGCGGCGACGGCGAAGCCCGCGGCCATGACCAGCAGCCCCGCCGTGACGACGACCGCCGTGCCCACGCGCCGCACCAGGAGCACCGCCACCGGGCTGGTCACGGCGATGACCGTCGCGAAGGGCAGCGTCGCCACGCCGGCGGCGAGCGTCCCGTAGCCGAGCACCGCCTGCAGGTACTGGGTGATCAGGAAGATGAAGCCGAAGAGCGCGAAGAACGCCAGCGCGATCGCCACGCTCGCCGCCGACACCCGGCGGTCGGTGAACAGCCGGACGTCGAGCAGCGGGTCGGGACGGCGCAGCTCCCACCGGACGAAGCCGGCCAGCAGCAGGGCCGCGGCGGCGTAGCCGGCGAGGGTGAGCGGCGCGGTCCAGCCGTGGCCGGGCGCCTCGATCGTCGTCCACACCAGCAGGCCGACGCCCGCGACGGAGCCGAGCACCCCGCCGACGTCGAACCGGCCGTGCTCGGCGGAGCGGGACTCGCGCAGCAGCACGCGGCCGGCGACCAGGGCCAGCGCCACGAGCGGCAGGTTGACGAGGAACACCGAGCCCCACGCGAAGTGCTCGAGGAGCAGCCCGCCGCTGACCGGGCCGATCGCGACCGACAGCCCGGTGACCGCCGACCAGACGCCGATCGCCGTCGCCCGCTCGCGCCGGTCGGGGAAGGCGACGACGAGCAGCGCCAGGGTGGCCGGGAAGACGAGGGCGGCCGCGGCGCCCATGGCGGCGCGGGCGGCGACGAGCTGCCCGGTGGTGCCGGCCAGCGCCGCGAGCAGGGAGGTCACCCCGAACAGCACCAGGCCCACCTGCAGGACGCGCAGCCGGCCGAACCGGTCACCGAGGTGCCCGCCCAGGAGCAGCAGCGCGGCGAAGACCAGCGTGTAGCCGTCCACGACCCACTGCAGGCCGCTGGTGTCGGCCGACAGCTCCGCCGCGAGCGTCGGCAGGGCCACGTTGACGATCGTGTTGTCGACGCTGACCAGGAGCACCGACAGGCACAGCACGGCCAGCACCCACCACCGGCGGGTGGCCTCGGCCGGGGATCGGACCACCACGGGGCCCTCCTCTCGTAGAACGATGTTCCAGAACAGTAGAACGATGTTCTACAAGCCGCAAGGGAGGATGACGGCATGACCGAGACGGGGCAGCGGACGCCGAGCCGCGACGTGCAGGGCGCGCTGGTCGACGCGGCCGAGCGGGTGCTGGTGCGCGACGGGACCGCGGGGCTGACCGTCCGGGCGGTCGCCACCGAGGCCGGCGTGGCACCGATGGGCGTCTACAACCGCTTCGGCAACAAGTACGGCCTGGTGGCCGCCGTCCTGGTCCGCGGGTTCGACGCGCTGGCCGCCAGCGTCCGCGGGGACGACGCCGACGCACCGCAGGACCGGCTGGCCGGCTGCGGGCGGCGCTACCGGCGGTTCGCCCTGGGCAACCGGGAGCACTACGAGGCGATGTTCGGCACCGCCGTGCCCTCCGACGCGCGCGCGGCCGCCTCCACCACGGAGCTCGACGAGCACGCCGCGGCCGCCTTCGGCGTGCTCGTCGGCGAGGTGTCGCGGGCGATGGACGCCGGTGTCCTGCGCCGGGACGACCCGGCCGAGACCGCCCAGGTCATCTGGTCGGCCGTGCACGGCGCGGTCAGCCTGGAGCTGGCCGGGGTGACCCAGGCCGGGGACCCCGAGGCCTCCTTCGAGCGGCTGCTGGCCGCGCTGCTGTCGGGACTGTCCTGACCGGCGGCCCGGCTCAGCGCACGGTGTAGCCGGCGTCGACCGGCAGCGTCACGCCGGTGACGTAGCGCGCCTCGTCGGAGACGAGGAAGAGGATCGCGTTGGAGATGTCCACCGGGTCGATGTAGGGCACCGGCAGCGGGTGCAGCGTCTCGAACAGCTCGGCGAACTTCTCCCGGGTCGGGTTGGGGTCGTCCGGCGTGAACAGGCCCCAGGTCCGCTCGTTCTGGATCATCACGGTGTCGACGCCGGTCGGGTGCACGGTGTTGACCCGGATCGACTGCTTGCCGAACTCGTTGGCCAGCGTCCGCATGATGCCGATGACGCCGTGCTTGGCCGCCGTGTAGTGGATCGTGTTCGGCGTGCCCTTGAGGCCGGCGGTCGAGCTGGTGATCACGATCGACCCGCCGCCGCCGTCGACCAGGTGCGGCAGCGCGACCCGGCAGGTGTTCCAGACGCCGGTCAGGTTGATGTCGATCATCTCCTGCCAGGCCCGGTCGGTGAGCTCCAGCGCGGGCGCCACCTCGAACACGCCCGCGTTGGCCAGCACGATGTCGAGCCGGCCCAGCTGCGCGACACCGTCGTCGACCGCCGCGCGCAGCGCCGCCGGGTCGCGGACGTCGGCCTTGGTCGCGACGATCCGCCGGTCGAGGGCCTCGACCTGCCGCACCGTCTCGGCGAGGTCCTCCTCGGTGGCCGGCGGGTACATGGTGACCGTCTCGACCGGCCCGCAGAGGTCGACGGCGATGACGTCGGCGCCCTCCTGTGCCAGCCGCAGCGCGTGGCTGCGGCCCTGGCTGCGGGCGGCCCCGGTGATGAAGGCGACCTTGCCCTCGACGCGTCCGGCCACGGTGTCCTCCTGTCCCGGCGCTGCTCGACTACTTGATGACCGACCCCGCGTCGACCGGGAGCTGCACGCCGGTGACGTAGCGGGCGTCGTCGCTGACCAGCCACAGGATCGCGTTGCTGATGTCGACCGCGTCGACCCACGGGATCGGCAGCGCGTTGAGCCCCTGGAACATCGGCGCGACGTCGTCGCGGGTGACCTCGTCCGGGGGCTTGTCCGGGACGAAGTTCCCGTAGGTCTCGCGGTTGTGGATCATGTCGGTGCTCACCGAGGTCGGGTGCACCGAGTTGACCCGGATCATGTCGGGGGCCAGCTCGTTGGCCAGCGTCTTCACCAGGCCGACGACGCCGTGCTTCGCGGCGACGTAGTGCGCGAGGTTGGCCAGGCCCTTGATGCCGGCCGTCGAGCTGGTGATGACGATCGCCCCGCCCTGCCCGTGCGCCCGCAGGTGCGGCACCGCGGCCCGCACCGTGCGGAAGACGCCGGTGAGGTTGATGCCGATCATCTGGTCCCACATCTCGTCGGTGAGGTCCTCCACCGGCGCGAAGCTGGCGATGCCGGCGTTGGCCAGCACGATGTCGAGCCGGCCGAGCTCGGCGACCCCCTCGCCGACGGCCGACTCCAGCGCGGCGGTGTCGCGCACGTCGGCCACCCGGGCGACGATCCGCCGGTCGAGCGCCTCGACCTGGCGGACGGTCTCGGCCAGGTCCTCCTCGGTGGCCATGGGGTAGCCGACGGTGGGCACGTCGGCACAGATGTCCACCGCGACGACGTCGGCGCCCTCCTGGGCGAGACGGACCGCGTGACTGCGGCCCTGCCCGCGCGCGGCGCCGGTGATGAACGCGACCTTGCCGTCGAGCTTGCCCATCCGGACTCCCGGGTCGAGGGACCGTGCCAGGTGACGCAGGTCTCAACCTAGGGAGGAGGGCGACGTTCGGCAACGCCCTGGTCAGAGCGCCCGGCCGGCGTCCAGCCGACTCCCAGCCGGTGTCCTGCCGTCGGTCAGGGTCGACGGCGAGGCTGGGGACACGACACACCCAGGAGGTATCCCGTGCTGACCGTCGCCGTGCTCGTGGCCCTGCTGCTCACCATGACCCTCGCCGACCTCGCCCCCGCGCTGCTGCCCGACGGTCCGGGTCCCGCGGCGGTGGCGCCGACCCGCTGACGGGCCTCAGCGGGGCTGGAGGCCGGCCAGCGGCGACTCGTCGCACGGCTTGGCCGGGATCGCGGGCATGCCGAGCAGCGTGGGCTGACCGCGCACCGGGCCGGTGTGGGAGTGGTCGAGGGAGCTGCGCGGGGTCACCAGGTCCGCCTCGCGCGCGGCCAGCGCCGACTCGCCGTACCCCTGCACGCACTCCGGGTCCGGGCCGTCCAGCGGCAGGCCGGTGAAGAACTTCGCCGCCATGCAGCCGCCACGGCAGGCGTCGAAGTGCGCGCACTTCGTGCAGGCGCCGCCGGTCTGCGGGCTGCGCAGCTCGGCGAACAGCTCGCTCTGCTGCCAGACCCGCTGGAAGCCGCCCTCGCCGCGCACGTTGCCGGCGAGGAACTGCTCGTGGATGGCGAACGGGCAGGCGTAGACGTCGCCGACCGGGTCGATCAGGCACACGACCCGCCCGGCGCCGCACAGGTTCAGCCCGGGCAGGGCCTCGCCGTAGGCCGACAGGTGGAAGAACGAGTCGCCGGTGAGGACGCGCTCGCCGTTGGCCAGCAGCCAGGCGTAGAGCTCGCGCTGCTGGGCCTGCGTGGGGTGCAGCTGGTCCCAGACGTCGGCGCCGCGGCCCGAGGGGCGCAGCCGGGTGATCCGCAGCTGGGCGCCGTAGCGGTCGGTGAGCTCCCGGAACGCGTCGAGCTGGGACACGTTCTCCCGGGTCACGACGACGGACACCTTGAAGTCGCGCATCCCCGCCTCGGCGAGGTTCTCCAGCGCCTTGGTGGCGGTGGCGAACGAGCCGGTGCCCCGGACGCGGTCGTTGACCTCGGCGGTGGCGCCGTCGAGGGAGATCTGGACGTCGACGTAGTCGGTGGCCGCCAGCTGCTGCGCGCGCGCCCGGTCGAGCTTGACGCCGTTGGTGGAGAACTTGACGCCGACGTCGTGGCCGATCGCGTAGTCGAGCAGGTGCCAGAAGTCCGGCCGGACGGTGGGCTCACCGCCGCCGACGTTGACGTAGAAGACCTGCATGCGCTGCAGCTCGTCGATGACCGCCTCGGCCTCGGCGGTGGACAGCTCGCGCGGGTCGCGCCGGCCCGAGGAGGACAGGCAGTGCACGCACGCCAGGTTGCAGGCGTAGGTGAGCTCCCAGGTCAGGCAGATCGGGGCGTCGAGGCCGTACTCGAACTGGTCGACCAGGCGGCCACCCACGGGCCGGTCGGGGACGACGGCGGTCATCAGGTCAGCTCCCGGGGTTCGATCATGCTCGAGCGGGCGAGGTCGGCCAGCGCCTTGACGTAGGCCGGCCGCTGGGCCTCGGGGACGCCGCACGCGACCAGGGCGGCGTCGGCACTGGGGTGGTCGGCCAGCGTCTCCACGACGGTGACCAGCGTCCTCGACTTCAGGAACGACAGCTTCCGGTTGCCGAAGTGGTAGACCAGCGCCCCGAACGGCTCCGGCCGCAGCGCCACCGACCGGGCGCGCCGCCACGGCAGCCCCGGGTCGAAGACGCTCGCGGCCGGAGCGGCGGGGGTCACGACCGCAGGCTCAGTAGACGCCGCACATGCCGTCGATGGAGACCTCCTCGACGAGGGACTCCTCGACCAGCGCCTCCTCGGCGACGGCGGGCGCGGCCCCGTCCTGGGGAACGGTCTGGGCCTCGGTCTGGGCGGGCGTCTCGGGCATGCCGACCTCCGGATCAGGGGGAGCGGGGGATGCCGAGGACGGTAGGGGCACCGGGTGCCACGGGCAACCGAGGGGGTGAGCCACGGCACACCCTCGGACGGCGACCGGGGCGCCACGGGTGAAGATGGGCCGGTGAGCGTGCTGCGCGAGTCCGACCGCGGCGTCCCCCGCGAGGACCCCCGCGAGGACACCCGCGCCCGCATCGAGCAGGCCGCGCTCGAGCTGTTCACCGCCGCCGGCTTCGAACAGGTCACGATCGAGGAGATCGCCGCGGCCGCGGGCACCAGCCGGCGCACGTTCTTCCGCACGGTGGGCGGCAAGGCCGACGCGGTGTGGGGCGACTTCGACGGGCACGTCGACCGGCTGGCGACGCTGCTGGACCGGTCCGGCGAGGACGTCCCGGTACTGACCGCCGTCCTCGCCGCCTACGTCGAGGCCAACGACTACGCCCCGGGCGACCTGCCGGTGCTGCGCCAGCGGATGCGGCTGATCCTCACCGAGCCGGCGCTGCAGGCCCACTCGCAGCTGCGCTACGCCGACGTCGACCGGGTGGTGGCCGGCTACGTGGCGCGGCGCTGCGGGCAGTCCCCGACGTCGCTGGTGCCGCGGCTGGTGGCCACGGCCACCCGCGCCGCGGCGACGACGGCCTTCGAGGCCTGGCTGTCCGGCGACGTCCCGTCGCTGGCCGAGGCGCTGCGGACCGCGTTCGGCCAGCTCGCCGAGGGCTTCCCCGGCCTGCGCTGACAGGAGGCATCGGAAGCTCTCCGCACGTCCGCGCGCCGCCGACGTGCGGATCGCCTCCTATGCCTGGGCCAGCGCCGCGCGCAGGCCGTCGAGCAGCCGGTCGACGTCGTCGTCGTCGCTGTAGGGCGCCAGGCCCACGCGCAGCCCGCCGGTGTCCCCGAGCCCGAGCCGCCGGGAGACCTCGATGGCGTAGAAGCTGCCCGCGGGCGCGTTGACGCCCCGCTGCGCCAGCGCGCGCGACACCTCGGCGGCCGGGCGGTCGGCGAAGGTGTACAGCAGCGTGGGCGTGCGGTGGGCGGCCCGCGACCACGACGTCACGCCGGGCAGCTCCGCGACGCCCTCCTCGACCCGCTCGCGCAGCCGGTCCTCGTGCGCCTCGACGGCGGTCAGGCCCGCGACCAGCCGGCCGCGTCGGTCGCCGTCGTCCCCACCCAGCCCGGCGAGGTAGTCGACGGCGGCGGTGGTGCCGGCCAGCAGCTCGTAGGGCAGCGTGCCCAGCTCGAACCGCTCGGGGACGGCGTCGGTGGAGGGCAGCAGCTTGTCCGGGTGCAGCGTCTCCAGCAGCGACGGCGCGGCGACGGCGCAGCCGAGGTGCGGGCCGAGGAACTTGTACGGAGAGCAGGCGTAGAGGTCGGCGCCGAGCGCGGCGACGTCGACCGGCGCGTGCGCGGTGAGGTGCACGCCGTCGACGTAGGCGAGCGCGCCGGCCCGGTGCGCCAGCGCGGTCAGCGCGGCGACGTCGGGGCGGGTGCCGATGAGGTTGGAGGCGCCGGGAAGCGCGACCAGCCGGGTGCGGTCGGACAGCACCGCCGCCAGCGCCTCCGCCGTGAGCTCGCCGGTGTCGGGGTCGAGGTCGGCCCAGCGGACGGTGGCGCCCCGCGCCGTCGCGGCCTGCACCCAGGGCCGGACGTTGGCGTCGTGGTCGAGTCGGGTCACCACGACCTCGTCGCCGGGGCCCCAGCCGGCGGCCAGCGTGCGGGAGAGGTCGTAGGTCAGCTGGGTCATCGACCGGCCGAAGACGACGCCGCCCGGGTCGCCCGCGACCAGGTCGGCCACCGCGGCGCGGGCGGCGTGCACGACGGCGTCGGCGTGCCGCTCGGCCGCGGTCACCTGCCCGCGGTTGGCGATCGGGGCGGTGAGCGTGGCGGCCACCGCCTCGGCGACCTGCCGCGGCACCTGGGAGCCGCCGGGACCGTCGAAGTGGGCGGCGCCGGCGCGCAGGGCGGGGAAGTCGGCACGGACGGCGGCGACGTCGTAGGTGGTGCGCGCGGTGGTCACCCCCGCAGCATGCCGCCGGTGCTCACCCCTCACCCGGCGGGCCCGGCGATCCCGTCACCTCCGGAGCCGGACGAGATCGGCGATCTCGCCGCCTCCGGGCCCGCGGGCGTGCGAGATCGGCGATCTCGCCGGACAGCCCGGGGCCCTGCCGCAGGGGCCGACGGCCCTGGCCGGTCGGGCAGGGCGCCCTGGCCGGGTGGCCGGACCTGCTCCTCCGGACGGACGGTTCCCGGCCCGCGGGGATCCCGCGGGCCGGGACGCCGGTCCTAGCGTCCGGCCGGACCGCCCCGCCCCGCCTGGAAGGACCCCTCGATGAAGGTCGAAGAACTCCTCAAGCCCTTCCCCATCAAGGAGTTCCACCCGTTCCCCCGGGCGCTGATGGGGCCCGGGGCGCACGAGATCATCGGCCCCGAGGCGCTGAAGCTCGGGTTCCGGAAGACGCTGGTCATGACCTCGGGCCTGCGCGGTACCGACGTCGTGGAGAAGATCGCCGGCTCCCTGCGTTACCACGGCCTGGAGGTCGTGGTCTACGACCGGGTCGAGTCCAACCCCAAGGACTACAACGTCATGGACGCCGTGGCGATGTACCAGGAGAACGAGTGCGACAGCTTCGTCTCCATCGGGGGCGGCTCCAGCCACGACGCGTGCAAGGGCGCGCGGATCTCGGTGGCCCACGACGGCCGCAGCGTCAACGAGTTCGAGGGCTTCAACCAGTCGGAGAACCCGAAGAACCCGCCGCACATCGCCGTCTCCACGACGGCCGGCACCGGGTCGGAGACCAGCTGGGCCTACGTCATCACCGACACGACCACCGACCCGGAGAACCCGCACAAGTACGTCGCCTTCGACGACCACTGCCTGGCCACGCTGGCCATCGACGACCCGGTCCTCTACTTCGACTGCCCGATCGACTACACGGCCCAGTGCGGCTTCGACGTCCTGGCCCACGCCAGCGAGCCCTACGTGTCGCGGCTGGACTTCCCGCCGTCGCTGGGCAACGCCCTCTACGCGATCCGGCTGACCAACCAGCACCTGCGGCAGGCGGTGTGGAACGGCCAGGACCTCGGCGGCCGGCAGGGGATGATGTACGCCCAGTACATCGCCGCGCAGGCGTTCAACTCCGGCGGCCTGGGGATCATCCACTCGATCAGCCACGCGGTGAGCGCGTTCTACGACACCCACCACGGCCTGAACAACGCGATCGCGCTGCCCCGCGTGTGGGCGTTCAACATGCCCACCCAGTACCGGCGGTTCGCCGACATCGCGCAGGCCATGGGCGTGGACACCCACGGGATGACCGACGTGCAGGCCGCCGACGCCGCCCTGGCCGCGGCCATCCGGCTGCTGCGCGACGTGGGCATCCCCGAGCGGTTCGTCGACGTCACCCAGGACAGCTACTCGAAGAACCGGCTGGGCGTCGGCCCGACCCGGTTCTACGAGAACGCCCCGACGATCGTCGGCGACGACAAGGACGTCGACCGGATCACCCACCACGTCCTCGGCGACGCGTGCACCCCCGGCAACGCCAAGGAGTGCACCTTCGAGACGGTCCGGCCCGTGGTGGAGCACTGCATGACCGGCGACCTCGACGACCTGCTGTCCTGACCGACTCCCGGGGGCGGGGCGACGCGCGTCGCCCCGCCCCTTCCGTCACCGCACCCACCCAGCCCGCCCTCAGGAGCCCCGTTGAGCGTCCAGCCCGTCCCCGCCGACCGCGCGCCGAACGACTTCGACGACCCCGACGACGTCGCCCGCGCCTTCGCCGCGCAGGGCTACGTCACCGACCGGCGGCTGGCCACGACGACGTTCGTCATGTCCCGGCTGGCCAAGCCGCTGCTGCTGGAGGGACCGGCCGGCGTCGGCAAGACCGAGCTGGCCAAGACGCTCGCCGCCGTCACCGGCCGCCGGCTGCTGCGCCTGCAGTGCTACGAGGGCCAGGACGAGACCAAGGCCCTCTACGAGTGGGACTACGGCAAGCAGCTGCTCTACACCCAGATCCTGCGGGAGAAGACCGCCGCACTGCTCGGCGACGCCGACACCCTCGAGGCGGCGGTGCAGCGGATCGCCGACGCCGACAGCGCCTTCTTCACCGAGCGCTTCCTCGCCGCCCGGCCGCTGCTGGAGGCGGTGCGCTCGGAGGAGCCGGTGGTGCTGCTGGTCGACGAGGTCGACCGCGCCGACGAGGCGCTGGAGGCGGTGCTGCTGGAGATGCTCGCCGAGTACCAGGTGTCGGTGCCCGAGATCGGCACCTTCGTCGCGCGGCAGCCGCCCTACGTCGTCCTGACCTCGAACAACACCCGCGACCTCTCCGCCGCCCTCAAGCGACGCTGCCTGCACCTGTTCCTCGAGTACCCCGACGCCGAGCGGGAGCTGGAGATCCTGCGGTCCAAGCGCACCGGCCTCGACGACGCCGCCGCCCGCCGGCTGGTCGAGATCGTGCGCGGGCTGCGCGGGCTGGACCTGCGCAAGGCCCCGAGCATCTCCGAGACCATCGACTGGGCGCGCACCCTCGCCGTCCTCGGCGTCGGCGAGCTGTCGGCCGAGGTGCTGGCCGACACCGTGTCCGTCGTCGCCAAGTACGAGCGCGACGTGCAGCGCTCCCGCGAGGCGCTGCCGCGGCTGGTCGACCCGAACGCGACGGTGCCCGAGTCCCTCGGCCACACCCACTCGCACGGGTCGCACACCCACGGCGGGCACACCCACGACCACCCGCACGACCACGACCACCCGCACGACCACCCGCACGACGACGGCCGCCGCGTGCGGGCGGCCAAGGACACCCCCGGCCGGCACGACCGCAACTACTACGGCCAGCAGGCTCCGGCCGAGGCGCCCGACGCGGCGCCCGCGCCGAAGCGGCAGGTGGGCGCCGGGCAGGGGGCGCGCTCCTTCTCCGCCGGCAGTCGCGGCGGCGCCCGGCGCCGGCCGGTCTGACGTGGAGGGCGCGCTGCACCGGTTCGTCCGGCTGCTGCGGCTGCGCGGCATGCGCGTGTCGACGGCGGAGGTCCTCGACGCCGCCGAGGCCGCGGCCGCCGTCGGCGTCAGCGACCGCGCCGCGCTGGAGGCGGCCCTGGGCGCCGCCCTCCTCAAGGACCGCCGCGACGCCGAGGTCTTCGCCGACACCTTCGACCGGTTCTTCACCCTGCGGCCGGTCGTCCCCGACGCCGAGGAGCACGGGCACGCCCACGACGACCTCGAGGACACCGGCGAGCTGACCCGGATGACCTGGTCGGCCGATCCGCCGACCGACGTCCAGGAGGGGCACAGCCACGGCAAGCCGGTCGACATCCGCGACTTCTTCCGGCCCGAGGACCTCGCCGCGCAGTACAACCTGCACCAGGAGGCGAACAAGATCGACCTCGCCTCGCTGACGGAGCAGATCGTGCTGTCCCCGGAGAGCCCGGCCGGTCCGGCCGACGACGCCCAGCAGGTGCAGCTGGAGGTCTCGCGGCTGCACGACCCCGGCCTGCCCGGGGAGCTGGCGCGCGCCGGCGGCACGCCGCTGGACGTGCAGCTGACGGTGGCCCAGCAGCAGGCGCTGCGCGACTGGCTGGCCGACCCCGTCGGCGACCTGGACCCCGAGGTCGCCGAGGCCCTGCGCCGGCAGCTGGCCGGCGTCATCGAGGACCTGCCGGAGCTGCTGGCCGCACACCTGCAGAAGCTGGCCGAGATGACCGACCTGGCGATCGAGGAGCGCGAGCTCGCCCGCGCGCCGGTGGAGAAGGTCACCGAGGCCGACCGGGCGCGCATCGAGGAGTCACTGCGCCGGCTGGCCACGTCCCTGCACGGGGGCCTGACCCACCGCAAGCGGCAGTCGCCGCGCGGCCGGGTCGACGTCGCCCGGACCATGCGGCGCAACATGCGCTACGACGGCGTCCCGTTCCGGCCGGTGACCACCCGGCTGGCCGAGGACCGTCCGCGGCTGGTCGTCGTCGCCGACGTGAGCCTGTCGGTGCGGACGACGGCGCGGTTCAGCCTGCACGTGGTGCACGCGCTGCAGGACCTGTTCGCGCAGGTGCGCACGTTCGCCTTCGTCGACGACGTCGTCGAGATCACCGACCTGTTCGACGAGCACCCGCTGGAGCACGCCCTGGGGCTGGTGTTCGGCGGCGACGTGATCGACGTGGACGCCTCCAGCGACTACGGCACCGTGTTCGCCCGGCTCGCCGCCGACCACTCCGGCGCGTTCACCCGCCGCTCCACGCTGCTCGTGCTCGGGGACGGCCGCGGCAACGGCAACGCCCCGCGCCTGGACGTCTTCGCCGACCTCACCCGCCGCGTGCGCGAGACGATCTGGCTGACCCCCGAGCCGCGGTACTCCTGGGCGCTGGGCGGCTGCGACCTGCCCGCCTACGCCGAGCACTGCGACCGGGTGGAGGTCATCCGCGACCACAGCGGGCTGGAGAGCTGGGCCACCGACGTCGTCACCCGCGCCTCGGCCCGCTGACGGGGTGTGCACTTCCGCGGAAGTGCACACTGCGGGCGTGAGCGACCTGACCCACTCCGGCTCGATCATCGTCGCCGCCTCCCCGGAGGAGGTCTACGACCTGGTCAGCGACGTGACCCGCACCGGCGAGTGGAGCCCGGTGTGCGTGGCCTGCTGGTGGGACGAGGGCGCGACGGGCGCCGTCGGCGACTGGTTCACCGGCCGCAACGTCACCCCGGCCCGCACGTGGGAGACCCGCAGCGTGGTGGCGGTGGCCGACCGCGGCCGGGAGTTCGCCTGGCTGGTCGGCGGGACGCGGGCGCGCTGGGGTTACACCCTCGAGGCGGTCGGAGGCGGCACACGGCTGACCGAGTCCTGGGAGTTCCTGCCCGGCGGGCTGGAGCTGATGGAGGAGCGCTACGGCCAGGACGCGCCGGAGCAGGTGCAGGTCCGCATCCGCGCGGCGCGCGAGGGCATCCCGGCGACGCTGGCCTCGATCAAGCGCATCGCCGAGGCCGGCTGACACCCGGCGTCCCGGCCGGGGGCCGTGCCCGTCCGCGGACGTGCACGGCCCTCAGATCAGGCCGAGCTTGGAACCGGCGTAGACCGCCTCGGCGCGCCGGGACACCGCGAGCTTGCGCATGAGGTTGGTGACGTGGAACTTCGCCGTCGTCGCGGAGATGTAGAGCTCGCGGCCGATCGCCTCGTTGGACAGCCCCCGCGCCAGCAGCGCGAGCACCTGCCGCTCCCGGCCGGTCAGCTCCGGGGACGACGGGGACGACGGGGACGACGGGGACGACGGGGACGCGGCCAGCGAGCGCACCACCATCGCCGCGCTGTGGCTGTCGAAGGCGCTCTCGCCGCGGCGCACCGCCCGGATCGCGGCGACCAGCGCGACGGCGTCGACGTCCTTGAGCACGTAGCCGCGCGCGCCGTGCTGGATCGCCTCGAGCACCAGCCGCTCGTCGAGGAACGTGGTCACCACCAGCACGCCCGGCGCGGGGGTCCGCGCGGTCAGCTCACCGCACAGCGCCAGGCCGGCGACGTCGGACCCGGCCGACAGCTTCAGGTCCAGCAGCACGATGTGCGGGCGGGCCGCGGCGACCAGGTCGAGCGCGGCCGCGGCGGTGGCCGCCTCGCCGACGACCTCGATGTCGGGCTCGCGCTCGAGGATCGACCGCAGCCCCTGCCGGACGATGGCGTGGTCGTCGACGATCACCAGCCGGATCGGGTCAGTCACCGGTCTCCTCCGCGGGCGGGTCGGACGGGAACGGCAGCCGGACCTCCACCCGCACCCCGCCCATCCGGGCGCGGGTGACGCGCAGGCCGGCGCCGAGCTCGCGGCAGCGGGACTCGATGTTGCGCAGCCCGCGGTGGTGGCCGTCGCCGCGCCGGACGGCGGCCCGCAGCAGGCGGCGCAGCGTCTCGGGGTCGCCGGTGCCGTCGTCGGCCACCGACAGCCGGACCTCCCCGGGCCGGTAGCCGAGCCGGACGGTCGCCCGGGTGGCGCCGGCGTGCCGGGCGGTGTTGGACAGGCACTCCGTGGCGATGCGGAACAGCTGGTGCTCGGCCTCCGGCGGCAGCACCCGCGGCCGCCCCTCCACCCGGACGGCGACGGCCAGCCCCGGCACCGACGGCAACCGGTCGAGCAGGCCGGGCAGCGCCGGCCCGGGCAGGCCGTGCTCGTGCTCCGACAGCGCGTGGATGGCGCCGCGCAGCCGCTCGACCGCCTCCCGGGTGAGCGCCTTGGCGTGCCCGAGCCGCTCGTGCACCTCGGTGTGGTGGGCCACCTCCGGGCGGCACCACTCGATCGTCATCCCGGCGGAGAGCACGTGCTGGGCCACGCTGTCGTGCAGCTCCCGGGCGATGCGGTGCCGCTCGGCGTCGACCGCCTCGCGCTGGGCGGCGACGTCGAGGCGGTGCTCGGCCTCGGCCAGCTGTTCGTGCCGCTCGGCGAGGTCGCGGGCCCGCTGGTCGGCCTCGGCGTAGAGCCGCTCGGTCTGCCGGCGCAGCGCCTCGGAACGGGCCAGCAGGTGGTCGGCGTGCAGCGCCACGGCCGACTGGTTGGCCACGATCCGCAGGATGGACAGGTCGGCCGGGTCGGCGCTGCGCGGCGCCCCGCCGCAGGCGACCAGCGCCCCGACCGGGTCGCCGTCGACCACCAGCGGGACGACGACGGCACCGCCGTCGGCCCGCCAGGGCTCCACCTCCCCGGCGGCCAGCGCGGCGGCGACGGGCCGGCCCACCTCGGCCGGCAGCGCGGCGAGCTCGGCGACCCGGGCCCCGCCGGGACCGCGGCCGACCAGCCGCGGCCGGGCCAGCGGCAGCGCCTCCTCGGCGAGGGCCAGCACCACCCACGGGACGGCGAGCTGGCCGGCGGTCGCGTCGACGACGGCGCGGCACAGCGCGTCGGCGCCCTGCCCGGTGGCCGACAGCACCCGGGCGACATGTTCGAGCTGCGTCATGGCCCGGGAGAGGTCCTCGGCCGTCTGCCGGTACTCCGCGTACCAGCTGGGCTTCGACGAGCGCAGCCCGGTGAGCTCGGGGATGCCGGGGACGGGCGCGCGGGGGGTCACGGGCACCCCGGGTCAGCGCCGGCGGGCGGTCACAGCGCGGCCCGGAACAGCTCGGCGATCTCGGCGCGGTCGGCGTCGCGGGGGTTGGTCGACAGGCAGGCGTCGCCCAGCGTCGTCGTCGCCAGCCGCTCGACGTCGGCCTCCCGCACGCCCAGCGGCCCCAGCCGGCTGGGGCACCCCAGCTGGGCGGCCAGCCGGGTGACGACGCCGGCGGCCTCCTCCGCCGCCTCCTCGCCGCTCAGGCCCGTGACGTCGACGCCCATCGCCCGGGCCACCGGCAGGAACCGCTCGGGGACGGCGCGGGCGTTGAACCGGATGACGTGCGGCAGCAGCACGCCGTTGACCACGCCGTGCGGCACGTCGAGCAGCCCGCCGACCTGGTGGCTCATCGCGTGGGTGGCGCCGAGGATGGCGTTGGTGAAGGCCATCCCGGCCTCCAGGCTGGCCTGGGCCATGCGGGTGGTGGCGGCGGTGTCGCCCGGCGCGGTGAGCGTGCGCCGCAGCGAGCCGCAGATGAGCTCGACGGCGTGCAGCGCGTGCACGTCGGTGAGCGGGCCCGACGCCCGGGAGACGAACGCCTCGATCCCGTGGGTCAGCGCGTCGAGGCCGGTGGCGGCGGCGAGGTCCTCGGGCATCGTGGTGAGCAGCCGGGGGTCGGTGAGAGAGATGTCGGGGACCAGCACCCGGCCGATGAGGGTGGCCTTGAGCCGCCGCGTGGTGTCGGTGACGACGGCGAACTGCGACACGTCCGCGCCGGTGCCCGCGGTGCTCGGGCACATGACGGTGGGCGGAATCGCGGTGGTGACCCGGTCGACCCCCTCGTAGTCGAGGATCGACCCGCCGTTGCTGGCGACGACGGCGACCGCCTTGGCCGCGTCGATGACCGAGCCGCCGCCCAGGCCGACGACCACGTCGCAGCCGCTCTCGCGGTACCGCTGGACGCCCTCGGCCACCTCGTGGTCCTTGGGGTTGGGCGTGAGCCCGGTCCACACGGTGGGCCGCAGGCCGGCGTCGTCGAGGTGGCCCGCGAGCTCGGCGAGCCAGCCGGCCTCGACCAGGCCGGCGTCGGTGACCACGAACGGCCGGCGGGCGCCCAGGCGGCGGGCGGCGAAGCCGGCCTCGGACAGCGCACCCCAGCCGAACACGACCTCGGGCACGAGGTACTTGCTGAACCCGGGCGCCGGCTCTGCTGACGGGCAGGGAGCCGGCCGGACCGGGCGGTCGAGCGCGCGGTGGACCGGCGGGGGCCCGTGCCGCAGCGGGACGGCGGTCACCGCGCCGGGTGGGGCGGCAGGTGGGGAGCGGGCACGACGACCTCCGGGGCACGGACGGCCCGCCCACGATAGCCGCTGTCGTGATGCGCGTCACACGACTGCGCCCCGCCGATCCGGAACGGCGTGCACTTCCGCGGAAGTGCCCTGGGGCACTTCCGCCGAAGTGCACGGGATCGTCGGGAGGGACCCCGGCGTCAGCGGCCGAGGATGCCGCCGATCGCCCCGCCGAGGCCGCCGCCCTGACCGCCACCGCCGCCGAGCATCTTGACGAGGTCCATCGGGTCGAGGCCGAGCTTCTGCAGGATGCCGGCGTGCTGCTCGGTGTCCACCTGGCCGGGCAGCTCCTGGTCGGCCTGCTGCGCCTTGGCGTCGTCGCCCTGGGACTGCAGCAGCTGGAGGATCTGTGCCTTGTCGATCTGCATGACCCGCCGGTACCCGCCGAGCGGGAGTGCACTCACCCCGCGGCGCGCACGACCCGGTCGGGCCGGACGACGGCGTACCGCGCCCGCCCGGCACCCAGCCACGCGGTGAGCGCGCCGTCGACGTCGTCCACCTCGGTGCGCCGACCCGCCGCGGTCACCGCGACCCGGCCGGGCGAGGCCGTCGCGACCACCGCCGTCCCGGCGCCGAGGACGTCGTCGAGCCGGCACTCCCGCCCGTCCACCCGCACCCGCGCGCGCGGCACCAGGGCGCCCGCCAGCCGGCGGCCGGCCCGGCCGCGCCGGTCGACCAGCGGGCCGGAGCGCAGCGGCGGCGTCCGGCTGTCGGTGGCGTAGGCGGCCAGCGCCGGCACGCCCACGACGGCGGCCAGCACGGCCCGGCGGACCGGGACCGCGCCCGCTCCCCCGCCGGTCATCAGCCGCCCGACCAGCGCGGCGAGGCGGACCAGCGCCCGGGCGTGCGGCCCGCGCTCGGCCCCGTGGGTGTCGAGCAGGTCCTCGGGGGCGGTACCGGTGACGACGGCGGCCAGCTTCCAGGCGACCTGGTGCACGTCGCGCAGCCCCAGTCCCAGCCCCTGGCCGACGAACGGCGGCGTCAGGTGGGCGGCGTCGCCGGCCAGCAGCACGCGCCCGCGGCGCCAGCGGTCGGTGACCTGCGCCCGGTAGACGTACTCGGCGCAACGGACCACCTCGGCGTCCGCGGCACCGAACGGCGCGAGGAGCCGGGGCAGTCCGCCGGCCAGCCCGGACACGGTCTCCCCCGGCAGCAGCCGCGCCTCGAACCGGTAGCGGTCGCCGCTGACCGGCATGAACGTTGCGGCGCGGGCCGGGTCGCAGACCTGGTGCACCCCCGGCCACACCGGCAGCGGCGACGGTGCCCGCAGGTCGGCCACGAGCCACCGGTCGGGCCGGCCCAGGTCGCGCATCCGCCCGCCCAGCAGCCGGCGCACCGTGCTGTGCGCGCCGTCGCAGCCGAGCACCGCCGCCGCGTGGACGTCGGCCCGCTCCCCGGTGCGCCGGTCGACGACCGCGACCGTGACGGACCGGTCCGCCCGCGCGGTCAGCCCCACCACCTCCGCCGGGGTGCGCAGCGTGATCCCCGGGGTCCGGACGACGGCGGCACGCAGCACGGCCTCGAGGTCGGGCTGGTGGAACATCGACGCCTGCGGCCAGCCGTGCCGCCCGGCACCGGGCTCGCGGCCGAACTCGGCGAGCACCCGGTGGGCGGCGTCGACCAGCCGCAGCCCCGCCGCCGGCCGGCTCACCGCGAGGAACTCCTCGGCGACGCCGGCGTCGGCCAGCGCGCGCAGCGCCTCGTCGTCGAGGTGCACCGCCCGCGGGACGGCGGGCGGGCGGGGCTGCCGGTCGAGCAGCAGGACCGCCAGCCCCCGCCGGGCGAGCAGCAGCGCAGCCGTGGCGCCCACCGGCCCGGCGCCGACGACGACCACCGGCGGCTGCGACACGCCGTCCAGTCTCCCGGACCGGCGCACGGCTCCCGCACTGGCATCGTGGAGTCGCCATGGCATCACCCTCCGCGACAGCACCGCCGCCCACCGAGTGGCGCCGCTACGGCCGCCCGCGCCGCGACCGGTGGCGCACGCTGGTCAGCGGTCTCGGCCAGACGCTCGTCACCGCCGGCCTCGTGCTGCTGCTCTTCGTCGTCTACGAGCTCTACGTCACCGACCTGTTCGCGGCGCGCGAGCAGGACCGGCTGGCCGACGAGCTGCGCACCGGGTGGAACGCCGACGCCCCCGTGGTCGGGGTGCCCACCTCCCCCGCCGAGCCGGGCGTGGGCGAGCCGTTCGCGGTGCTGCACGTCCCGCGGCTGGGCGAGGACTGGTCCCGGGTGGTGCTCGAGGGCACCACGGAGGACCAGCTGTCCCAGGGGCCGGGCCACTACGTCGGGACGGCGATGCCCGGCCAGCAGGGCAACCTCGCCATCGCCGGTCACCGGGTGGGCCGCGGGTCGCCGTTCCTCGACCTCGACGCCCTGCGCCCCGGCGACCCGATCGTCGTCGAGGTGGCCGACGGCTGGTTCACCTACCGCGTGCTCGGCGACGAGGCCACCGGGGACTTCGCCGACCCCAGCGGCATCCCCGGCCAGCAGATCGTCACGCCCGCGGACGTGGACGTGATCGCCCCGACGCCCGGCGGGCCCGCCGACGCCGCCCCCACCGGCGCCTACCTGACGCTGACCACCTGCCACCCGCGCTACTCCGCCCGGCAGCGGCTGATCGTGCACGCCGTCCTCGACGGGCCCGGCGTGGCCCGGGCGGACTCACCCGACGGGCCGCCGGCCCTGACCGAGGACTGAGGACCCGTGTACCGCTGGATCTGGCACCACCTGCCCGGGGGCACCGCGAGCCGCTCGGCGCTGTCGCTGCTGCTCGCCCTCGCCGTCTGCGCGCTGCTGCTGTTCGTCGTCTTCCCGGTGGTGGAGCCGCACCTGCCGTTCAGCTCGGTCACCGTCGACCCCGGCCGCTGACGGAACGGCACCGGCCGTCCCGCTTGACGGCACCGGGTGTCACACGGAGTCTGTGGCCCGGCGCACAGCCCGTCGACGGCGACGGGTGGCGAGACCGCACTGACGGAGGGACACCGGGTGAAGACCAAGGGCGCGATCCTGTGGGGCGTGGGCGAGGAGTGGTCGGTCGAGGAGATCGAGCTCGGCGACCCGAAGGCGGGTGAGGTCCAGGTCCAGCTGGCCGCCTCGGGGCTCTGCCACAGCGACGAGCACCTGGTCACCGGGGGCACGCCCGTGGCCTTCTACCCGGTCATCGGCGGGCACGAGGGCGCGGGCGTGGTCACCAAGGTCGGCCCCGGCGTCACCGGGCTGCAGGAGGGCGACCACGTCGTCACCGCCTTCATCCCGGCCTGCGGGCAGTGCCCGCCGTGCTCGAAGGGGATGCAGAACCTCTGCGACCTCGGCGCGAACCTGCTGGCCGGGACGTCGATCTCCGACGGCAGCTACCGGGTCCAGGCCCGCGGCAAGGACGTCATCCCGATGTGCCTGCTCGGCACGTTCTCGCCCTACATCACCGTGCACCAGGCGTCGGTGGTCAAGATCGAGCCGGACGTCCCGCTGGAGATCGCCGCGCTGGTCGGCTGCGGCGTCACCACCGGCTGGGGCTCGGCCACCAAGGTCGCCGACGTCCGCCCGGGGGAGAACGTCGTCGTCATGGGCGCCGGCGGCGTCGGCATGAACGCCGTCCAGGGCGCGGCCGCGGCCGGCGCGAAGCGGGTCATGGTCATCGAGCCGGTGGCCCGCAAGCGCGAGTGGGCGATGGACCTCGGCGCCACGCACGTCTTCGAGTCCGCCGAGGAGGCCACCGAGAAGGTCAACGAGCTGACCTGGGGCCGGATGGCCGACAAGACGATCATCACCGTCGGCGACATCCAGGGCGAGGACATCCAGACCGCGCTCAGCCTCACCGGCAAGGGCGGGCGCGCCGTGGTGACCGGCATGGGCAACTACGCCAACACCGACGTCAAGCTCAGCCTCTTCGAGCTGACCCTGCTGCAGAAGGACCTGCAGGGTGCGATCTTCGGCGGCCTGGCCCCGCGGGCGGCGATCCCCGAGCTGCTCAGCCTCTACCAGGAGGGGCAGCTCAAGCTCGACGAGCTGGCGACCGCGAAGTACTCGCTCGAGGACGTCAACCAGGGCTACCAGGACATGCGCGACGGCAAGAACATCCGCGGGATGATCGTCTACACCGACGCCGACCGCTGAGACCGTGCCCCGTGCCCGCCGGCGCTCCCGGCGGGCACGGGGAGCGGCTCAGCCGCCGCGCAGCTCCGGGAAGTCGGTGTCGGCCCAGTCGGTGCCGGTGCCGGCCGGCGCGGCCCGCTCCTCGCGGTGCCGCAGCTCGACCCGGCGGATCTTGCCCGAGATCGTCTTGGGCAGCTCCGCGAACTCGATCCGGCGCACCCGCAGGTAGGGCGCCAGCCGCTCGCGCGCGTGGCGCAGCACCGCCAGCGCCGTCTCCGGGCCCGGCTCCCACCCCGGCGCCAGGGTGACGTAGGCCTTGGGGACGGCGGCCCGCACCGGGTCGGGCACCGGGACGACGGCGGCCTCGACCACCGCTGGGTGCTCGATGAGCACGCTCTCCAGCTCGAACGGGCTGATCTTGTAGTCGCTGGCCTTGAAGACGTCGTCGGTGCGCCCGACGTAGGTGACGTAGCCGTCGGCGTCGCGGGTCGCGACGTCGCCGGTGTGGTAGTACCCGCCGGCCATGGCCTCCGCCGCCCGCTCCGGGTCCGCCTGGTAGCCCGACATCAGGTTCAGCGGCCGCTGGGCGAGGTCCAGGCAGATCTCGCCGTCGTCCCCGCGCTGCCCGGTGACCGGGTCGACGAGCACCACCGGCACGCCCGGCAGCGGGCGGCCCATCGAGCCCGGCCGCACCTCGGCGCCGGGCGGGTTGCCCACGGCCGCCGTCGTCTCCGTCTGGCCGTAGCCGTCGCGCAGGGTCAGCCCCCACTGCCGGCGCACCTGCTCGATGACCTCCGGGTTGAGCGGCTCACCGGCGGCGACGACCTCCCGCAGCGCGCCCGGGCCGCCGGAGAGGTCGGCCTGGATGAGCATCCGCCACACCGTCGGCGGGGCGCAGAACGTGGTGACGCCGTTGTCGCGGACGTGCCCGAGCACGGCGGCGGCGTCGAAGCGGCGGTAGTCGAACAGGTCCACGGTGGCCTCGGCGGCCCAGGGTGCGAAGAAGCAGCTCCAGGCGTGCTTGGCCCAGCCGGGCGAGCTGATGTTGAGGTGCACGTCCCCGGGCTGCAGGCCCAGCCAGTACATCGTCGACAGGTGCCCGACCGGGTAGCTGACCTGGGTGTGCTCGACCAGCTTGGGCCGGCTGGTGGTGCCGCTGGTGAAGTACAGGAGCAGCGGGTCGCCCGGCTCGGTGCCGGGGTGGCCGGGCGGCTCGTCGCTCGCGCCGGCGGTGTCGCCGTAGGGCGCCCAGCCGGCCGGTGCGTCCCCGACGGCGATGCGCCCGTAGTCGCCGGGGACGCCGTCGAACTTGCCGGCGTCGGCGGCGTTGACGACGACGTGCCGCGCGCCGCCGCGGCCGATGCGGTCGGCGAGGTCGGCCGGGCCGAGCGCGGTGGTGGTCGGCATGATCACCGCGCCGAGCTTCATGACGGCGAGCATCGACTCCCACAGCTCGACCTGGTTGCCCAGCATGAGGACGACGCGGTCGCCGCGCTGCACGCCGCGCCCGCGCAGCCAGCCGGCCACCTGGTCGGAGCGGCGGGCCAGCTCGGCGAACGACCAGCTCGCCGTGCGCCCGTCCTCGCCCGTGATGCGCAGCCCGGGCCGGTCGACGCCGCGGGCGACCTCGTCGAACCAGTCCACCGCCCAGTTGAACGGGCCCTCGACGTGCGGCCAGCGGAACTCCTCGGCGGCCTTCACGGGGTCCCCGCGCAGCCCGAGCAGCTGGTCGCGGGCCGCCCGGTAGGCGGTGGTGGCGGTGCCGGGCATGGGGTGGCTCCTCGGTCGTGCGGTCGCGTGCCGGGCATGGTCGGCCGCGGGTCCGGGGTGCCGCCACCCCCGATCTCGCCGGGCCGTCGCCGCCGTCGCGACCTGCGCTAACGTGACCTGTCTCACCGTCGTCCGGACGCGCGAGGAGGCTCCCGGGTGTCCCTCCCCGCCACGGCACGTCCCGACGACCGCGACGCGCTGCGCGCAGCCGTCCGGGAGGTGCACGCGCGGTCGGGGATGAGCGTCGTCTTCGCCGCCGGGCCGGTGCAGGGCCCGTCCGCGCGCATCGACGAGCTGGTCGGCGTGCGGACCCGGTACCTGCGGGGGCTGGAGATCCGCACCGGCGCGGGACTCGGCGGGCGGGTGCTCAGCGAGGGCCGGCCGGCCGGGGTCGAGGACTACGAGCGGGCGCTGGACATCACCCACGAGTACGACGGGCCGGTGCTCGCCGAGGGACTGCGCACGGTGGCCGCCGTCCCGGTGCTGGTCGGCGGGCGGGCGCGGGCGGTGCTGTACGCGGCGAGCCGGGAGGGCGGGTCGCTCGGCGACCGGGTGCGCGACGCGCTGGCCCGCGCCGCCGCCCGCATGGGGTCCGAGCTCGCCGTCCGCGACGAGGTGGACCGCAGGCTGGAGCTGATGGCCACCGCCGCGACCGGTCCGCCTCCGGCCGAGGACCCGGCCCGCTGGGAGGAGGTGCGGGCGGTGCACGCCGACCTGCGGCTGGCCGCGCAGGCCACCGACGACGCCGCCCTGCGCGAGCGGCTGCTGTCGGCCTGCGGGCGGCTGGCGGCGCTCGGGGCCGCGCCCGACGCCGCGGCGCCGGCCGTGCACCTGTCGGCCCGCGAGGTCGACGTCCTCACGCAGGTGGCGCTGGGCTGCAGCAACCGCGAGACCGCCACGCGGCTGTCGCTGCGGCCCGAGACGGTGAAGAGCTACCTCGGGTCGGCGATGACCAAGCTGGACGCGCACACCCGCCTGGAGGCCGTGGTCCACGCGCGGCGGCTGGGGCTCCTGCCGTAGCGCGTGCTCGTGGGGCCTGACACGTCGACCATGGGGTCGACGGGATCGGGGTCGTGATCATCGGATGCGTACCGCGACACGCACCGACACGCCGCACCGACGTGCACGCATCCGATGATCGAAGCAACGCGCCGCGCCCGCCCCGTCTCAGCCGAGCAGGCGGGTGAGGGCGGGCCCCAGGTCGCGCACGGTGCGCACCATCTGCGCGCTGCCGCCGCCGCGCGCGGCCAGCGCCCGTGCGGCCTCCTCGGCCTCCGGCGTGGGCAGCGGACACAGCACGTCGAGCCGGTCGATCCCGGCCAGCGCGGTCTCCGGCGGGTCGCCGGTGGTGTGCAGGCAGTCGGACAGGAGCACGACGGCGCGCTCGTCGGCCACCTCCTCGGCCAGCTGCAGCCGGGCGGCCCGCAGCGCGGCGGCGAGGTCGGTCATCCCGTGCCCGCGCAGCCCCAGCAGGTGGGTGACGACGTCCTCGGCGGCGCGCCGCTGGCCCGAGCGCTGGACGACGTCGACGTCGCGGCCGAAGGTGATCAGGCTGGTCCGCAGCTTCTCGTCGCCGGTGAGCACGACGCCGGCCGCCGCCACCGCCGCGATCGCCACGCCCAGCCCCGTCATCGACCCCGACGTGTCGACGGCGAGGCACACCGCCCGCCGGTTGCCGGTCCACGTGCGGGTGACCAGGTCGCCGGTGGTCAGCGGCGTCCCCACGTCCCAGCGGTCCAGGGTGCGGTCGAGGTCCAGGTCGCCGTCGCCGCGCCGGTCGGGCACCAGCCGCCGCGTGCCCCGGGTGCGGGTGCGGCCCACGCGGCCGACCTGCACGAACACCCGCGCGGCCAGCCGCTGGGCCGCCGAGCGCAGGTCGCGGTCGGTGGCGGCGGCGAGGTCGGTGAGCAGCGCGGCCGCGGCGTCGGCGTCCTCGGCCATCAGCGCGGCGAAGGCCTCCTCGTCGAGCTCGCCGACCTCCGGGCTGACCTCCTCGAAGGCCTCGTGCCGGGCCGCCATCTCCCGCCGGCTGGTCTGCCTGCGCCCGCCGCCGGAGCGCCGGTCGCGGCGCAGCGATGACCCCGAGTCGGTGCCCGCCGGTGTCTCCGGCGGGCCCTCACCTTTTCCCTGGTCACCACCGCCCGGTGGCTCGGGCGCAGCGTCGGCCTCGTCCGGTGGGGGTGGCCCCTCCTCCGGCCAGACGCCGTCGAGGATCTCGTCGATGACCGCCTCGGCGGTGCGCTCGACGCCCTCGGCGATGCGGATCCGCCCCGACAGCGCGGCGTAGGCGGCGTCGCGGGCGGTCTCCCGGGCGCCGTCGGCCCCGAGCCCCGACTGCCCGCGCACGTCGAGCAGGCCGCCGAGCAGCAGCACCAGGTCGATCGCGCCGCGCACCGACGAGCCCATCCGGACGTCGCGGTGCTCCCGCGACGCGCGCACCAGCCGGACGGCGAGCCCGATGAGCGCCGGCGGTGCCCCGGTGACGGCGCCGACGATCGCCCGCTCGGCGGCGGCGTCCTGGTAGCCGAGCACGACCCGGCACATGCGGTCGGCGATCGCCTGCCCGACCCGGGCGGTGCCGATGGCGTCGAAGGGGTTCATGGCCGCGATGAGCCGGAAGCCGGCCGCCGCCTTCACGTGCCCGAGCCGGGGCACGGTGATCTCGCCCTCGGTCAGCACGGTGATGAGGACGTTGAGCGTCTCCTCGGGGATGCGGTTGAGCTCCTCCAGGTAGAGCAGCCCGTGCCCGCGCATCGCCGTCAGCAGGGGCCCGTCGGTGAAGCTGCCGGGCACGTACCCGTCGGCGAGGACGGCGGCGGGGTCGTACTGGCCGATCAACCGGGCCGGCGTCAGCTCGGCGTTGCCCTCGACGAAGACGACCTCCTGGCCGACGTCGGCGGCGATGGAGCGCAGCAGCGTGGACTTGCCCGTGCCCGGCGGCCCCTCCAGGACGACGTGGCGGTTGGTGCGCAGCGCGACGGTGAGCACCTCGCGCTCCCGGCGCAGCCCGATGACCGGGTGCGGCGCGGTGGGGTTGCCCACGCGACTCCTCTCGGGGACAGGGACGAGACCTGCGCACCGGCCCCGGGGCGCCGGTGCGCAGGTCTCGCCGGGGGACCGCTCAGGCCGGCGCGCCCTCCAGCGGCGGGGTGTCGTACTTGATGACGCCGCGGATGTTCTTGCCGTTGACCAGGTCCTCGTAGCCCTCGTTGACCTGGTCGAGGGTGTAGGTCTTGGTGATCAGCTCGTCGAGCTTGAGGTCACCGGACTGGTAGAGCTCGACCATCTTCGGGATGTCGTGGAACGGATCGCCAGAGCCGAACAGGCTGCCCTTGACGGTCTTCTCGAACAGGGTGAGCAGCGAGCTGCTGAGCTCGATGTTGTTCTTGGTCGGGTCGGCCAGGCCGGTGATGACCGCGGTGCCGCCCTTGCGGATGGTGTTCACCGCGTCGGTGACCACCTTCGCGTCGACGACGCCGACGGTGATGATCGCCTTGTCCGCGCCGACGCCGCGGGTCAGCTCCTGGACCAGCTCCTGGGCCTCCTCCGCCGTCTCGACGCTGTGGGTGGCGCCCAGCTGCTCGGCGGCCTCCCGCTTGTTGGGCAGCGGGTCGACGGCGATGACGTTGCGCGCCCCGGCCAGCGCCGCGCCCTGCACGCTGTTGATGCCGATGCCGCCGATGCCGTAGATGACGATCGTGTCGCCGGGCTCGGTGGCCGCCGCGTGCACCGCCGACCCCCAGCCGGTCGGGACGCCGCAGCCGATGAGCACGACCTTGTCCAGCGGCAGGTCGGGGTCGACCTTCACCGCGGAGTTCTCGCTGATGACGGCGCGCTCGGAGAACGTGCCGAGCATGCACATGCCGCCGTAGTCGTTGCCGTCGTCGTCGTGGAAGCGGTAGGTGCCGTCGGGGAGGTTCCCGACGAGGATCGACGCGCCCATGTCGCAGAGGTTCGACTTGCCCGTCGAGCACCACCGGCAGTGGCCGCACACCGGCAGGAACGAGCAGATGACGTGGTCACCGGGCTGCAGCCGGGTGACGCCCGGGCCGACCTTCTCGATGATCCCGGCGCCCTCGTGCCCGCCCACGATGGGGAACTGCGGGACGATGTCGCCGTGCCGCAGGTGCTCGTCGGAGTGGCACAGCCCGGCGGCGACGTAGCGGATGAGCACCTCCCCCGCCTTGGGCTCGTCCAGTTCCAGCTCGGTGATCTCGAACGGCTGCCCGACGTCGCGCAGTACGGCTGCCCTGGTCCTCATCGACACTCCCGTCGCTCGGCCGCCGCGGCTCGACGGCACGTCCTCGGCCGGGCCATCGTCCGGGCGCGGGGAGGCGGCGGGCACCCCCGGACGGGGGGAGGGCGAGGCCGGGCACGGAGAGCGAGGTCAGGCACGGGGCGGGCGGGGCGCCACCCGGCGGGCCAGGCCCGCGCGGGCGGCGTCGAGGGGCACCGCGCTCGCCAGCACGGCGGGCCCGAGCCGCAGCACGCCGTCGGTCAGCGGGGCGCAGCGGATGCCGGCGCGGCCGCGCAGGCCGCGGTGGGCACCCGGCGCGAGGACGGTGTCGAGCCACGCGCAGGGGTTGGCCGGCCGCCCGCCGCGCAGGACCACCACGCCCTCCCCGCAGTCGAGGGAGAACACCTCGCCGCGCAGCGCCTCCACCTCGGCTCCGCGCAGGACGACGTTGCGGCGGGCCAGCAGCGGGTCGAGCGGGCCCACGCCGAGATCGGCGGCGAGCGTCTCGACCGACTCGGCGGCCAGCACGGTGACGGCGGCGTCGCGGTGCGCGGCCCGGCCCGCGTAGCGGTCGCCGACGACGCCGTGCCCGGCGCGCACCTCGATCCGCCCGACCCGGTCGCCGTCCTGCGGCGGGACCACCCCGGCGGGCCGCCCGTCGTAGCGGTGCACCGGCGAGACGAGCAGCCCCACCACCTCGACGTCGTACCGGTACGGGATGCCGACATCGCGACGAAGGCTCATCTCTCGGCGGTGCGGTGGATCGGGCCCTCCGTCCCGGTCAGCCGCTCGCCGGTGCCGCCCCAGCGCCCGGCGATGATCTCCGCGGCGATCGACACCGCCGTCTCCTCGGGCGTGCGCGCGCCGAGGTCCAGCCCGATCGGCGAGGACAGCCGGGTGAGCTCGTCGTCGGTCAGCCCCGCCTCGCGCAGCCGGTCGAGCCGCTCCTCGTGGGTGCGCCGCGAACCCATCGCGCCGACGTAGGCCACCGGCAGCCGCAGGGCCACCTCCAGCAGCGGGACGTCGAACTTGGGGTCGTGGGTGAGCACGCACAGCACGGTGCGCTCGTCGATCCGCCCGGCGTCGACCTCGGCCTGCAGGTACCGGTGCGGCCACTCGACGACGACCTCGTGGGCGTCGGGGAAGCGGCGGGCGGTGGCGAACACCGGCCGGGCGTCGCACACCGTCACGCGGTAGCCGAGGAACGCGCCGACCCGCGCGACGGCGGCGGCGAAGTCGATGGCGCCGAACACGACCATCCGCGCCGGCGGGGCGAAGGAGGACACGAACAGCGTCAGCTCGTCGCCGCGCCGCTCCCCGTCGTGGCCGTAGGCCAGCGTGCCGGTGCGGCCGGCGGCGAGCATGCCGCGGGCGTCGTCGGCCACGGCGTCGTCCAGGCGCTGCAGGCCCAGGGTGCCGGAGGCGCGGTCGGGCCAGAGCACCAGCCGCCGGCCGATCCGGTCCTCGGGCCCGCGGACGACGGTGACGACGGCGACCGGCTCGTGCCGGTCCACGGACTCGGCGATCTCGCCGAGCTCGGGGAAGGACTCGCGCGAGACCGGCTCGACGAACACGTCGAGGATCCCGCCGCAGGTCAGCCCGACGGCGAACGCGTCGTCGTCGCTGACGCCGTAGCGCTCCAGCGTCGGGACGCCGGTCTCGACGACGTCCTTGGCCTCCTCGTACACCGCGCCCTCGACGCAGCCGCCGGACACGCTGCCGACCGCCGTCCCGTCCGGGCCGACCAGCATCGATGCGCCGGCCGGGCGGGGCGCGGAGCGCCAGGTGGCCACGACCGTGCCCATGCCGACCGTCTCCCCGGCCTGCCACCAGCCCACCAGGTCATCGAGAACATCACGCACGTGAGATCACTCCCGACAGCTCCTCGAACGCCGCCAGGCTGTGCCCGGAGACGAACGCGTCAACAGAGGGCAGCGCCGCCTGCATCCCGCCGGTCAGCGGCTCGTAGCCGCTGCGCCCCTTGTGCGGGTTGACCCAGACGACGGCGTGCGCCAGCCGGCGCAGCCGCGCCATCTGCTCGCGCAGCAGGTCCGGGCTCCCCCGCTCCCAGCCGTCGCTGCACACCACGACGACGGCGCCGCGGGCGGTCCCCCGCTGGCCCCACCGGTCGAGGAAGGCCTTGAGCACCTCGCCGAGCCGGGTGCCGCCGGACCAGTCGGGGATGGCCTCGCCGCTGGCGGCCAGCGCCCGGTCGGGGTCGCGCAGCCGCATCTCGCGGGTGACGCGGGTCAGCCGGGTGCCGATGGTGAACACCTCGGTCGAGGCCGGCCGGGCGCGCACGGCGGCGTGCGCGAAGCGCAGCAGCGCGTCGGCGTAGGGGCTCATCGACCCCGAGACGTCGACGAGCAGCACCACCCGCCGCGGTCTCGGACGGGCGCGGCGGCGCAGCAGCCGGGTCACCTCGCCGCCGTCGCGCAGCGCCCGCCGGACCGTGCGCGCGGGGTGCACCGACCCGTGCGGGGCCGGCCGGCGCCGGCGGGCGCGGCGCATCGGCGCGGCCGGGCGCACCAGCGCGAACAGCCGGCGCAGCTGCTCGCGCTCGGCCGGGGTCAGGTCGGCGACGTCGCGGTGCCGCAGCACCTCGTCCCCGGACGCGGCGACGGCGAGGTCGGAGGGGTCCTCGCCCTCCGCACCGGCACCGGCGCCCTGCTCCAGCGGCGCGGTCGCCGCGACCCGGGGCGGGGTCTGCGCCGTCGCCGTCGACCGGCGGGGCGTCTCGCCGCCGAAGTACGCGGCGAAGGCGGCGTCGTAGCGGTCGAGGTCGTCGGGACCGGCGCACAGCGTCAGCCGGCCGGCCCAGTAGACGGCGGTGGCGTCGAGGACGTCGAGCGCTGCCACCGCCGAGAGCATCGCCTCGACCCGGTCGGGCGAGGCGCCCACCCCGGCGGCGCGCAGCGTCCGGGCGAACCCCAGGACGACGCCGACCACGTCGCGCGGCTGCGAGGCACAGGAAGCCATCCCCACGTTCTCAGCCCTCCGACGTGCGAAGAGCATCCAATGCCCGTTCAGGCGCCACCGAACAGCGCTCCCCGGGCCAGGGCGTGCACCCGGTCGGTGTCCTCCCGGTACTTGAGGACGGCGCCGAGCGTGCGGGCGGCCAGGTCGGGGTCGAGGTCGCGCGCCCCCAGGGCGTGCAGCGCGCTGGCCCAGTCCATCGCCTCGGCCACGCCCGGCGGCTTGAGCAGGTCCAGCGTGCGCAGCTTCGCCGTCGCCCGGGCCACCTCCCGGGCCAGCGTCTCGGTGACCTCGGGCAGCCGGGTCCGCAGGATCGCGACCTCGCGGTCGAAGTCGGGGTGCTGCAGCCAGTGGTAGAGGCAGCGGCGCTTGAGCGCGTCGTGGACCTCGCGGGTGCGGTTGGAGGTCAGCACGACCAGCGGCGGCACCTCGGCGCGCACGGTGCCGAGCTCGGGGATGGAGATGGTGAAGTCCGACAGCACCTCGAGCAGGAAGGCCTCGAACTCGTCGTCGGCGCGGTCGACCTCGTCGACCAGCAGCACGCTCGGGGAGTCCTCGAGCGCCTGCAGCAGCGGGCGGGCGAGCAGGAAGCGCCGGTCGTAGAGCGAGGCCTCCAGCGTCTCGGTGTCCCCCGTGGCGTGCGCGGCCTCGGCGGCCCGCAGGTGCAGCAGCTGGCGGCCGAAGTCCCAGTCGTAGAGCGCCTGGCTGGCCTCGAGGCCCTCGTAGCACTGCAGCCGGTAGATCGGCCGGCCGGTGACCTCGGCCAGCGCGCGGGCCAGCGCCGTCTTGCCCACGCCGGCCTCGCCCTCGAGGAAGAGCGGGCGGCGCATGACCAGGGCCAGGTAGGCCGCGGTCGCCAGCCCCTCGTCGGGGAGGTACCCGGTCGCCCGGAGTGCGGCGGCGAGCTCGTCGGGACCGCCCGGGAGCCCGTCGGTCCGGGGAGGGGGCGCCGACGCCGCGGCCGTGGTCTCGATCACGCCGCCGAGCATCCCACCCGCACGCGCCGCGGGCCGCGCCGGCGCGGGCGGCCCCGGACAGCACGGTGGCCGGCCGGGAGTCGAGGTCTCCGGCCGGCCACCGCCGTCTCGTGCGCCCGGTCGGTCCCGGGCCCTGGGTCGTGCCGTGCGTCAGCGACCGATCTTGCCGTCGTTGTCGCGGTCGAGCGCGTCCTTGGCCTTCTGCACGAAGCCGCGCTCGTCACGGCCGGTGGTGCCGGTCGTCGTCCCGGCGACGCCGGACTGACCGCCGTCGACCTCGATCTCCTCCTTGCGCACCTGCTCGTTGACCTGCTGCTGCTCGGTCACGGTCTCGGTGTCCAGGCGGACGCGCTCGACCGGCACGGCCTCCTTCTCCACCACGGGGCGCTCGGCGTGCAGGACGACCTCGTGCTCCTCCTCCGAGATCGCCGGCCCGTCCATCGCGTTGCCGATGTTGGCGTCGGTGATGGGCTCACGCTCGACGCGGACCTCCTCGTGGGAGACCGGCACGGTGGTGCTGACGTTCTCGGTCACCACGTACTTGCGCAGCCGGGCGCGGCCGGCCTCGACGCGCTGGGTGCCCACGTTGACGTGCTCCTCGGAGCGGGTCATCGCGCGGTCGGTGGTCGGGCCGGAGGTGTCGTGACCCACGGCGCGGCCCTGGACGTCGTCGTAGACGCCGTCGCCGTCGCGGTCGGCACGGCCGGTGGTGCTGGTGCCGGCGGTGGTGCCCATCCCGGCACCGCCGGTGGTGAGGTCCTGCTGGGTGCGGGTCTGGTCGGCGCTGTACGTGCCGGCCGTCCCGGTGTCGGTGCCCGTCGTCTGCGTCGTCTGCGTCGTCTGGGCGGTCTGGGTGGTCTGGGTGCCCGAGGTGCCCAGGCCGTAGTACCGGTACAGCTCCTGCTCCTCCTGCGGGGACAGGTGGCCGTCGGTGTCGATCCGCGGGGCGTCCTTGACCTTGGCCTTGCTCACGTGGACGCGCAGGCCGTCGTTGGTCAGGTCGGCGTCCCGCAGCGGGATGAAGGACTCCTTGGTGCCGAACAGGCCGGTCCGCACGGTGGCCCACTCCGGCTGACCGGTCTCGTCGTCCAGGTAGACCTCCGAGACCGAGCCGATCTTGTCGCCCGTGTCGTCGTAGACGTCCTGCCCGATCACACGGCTGATGGTGTCGGTGCCGATCATCGTCGTTTCGCGCTCCCATCTGAGCTCAGGTGTTCCGGTCGAGAAGTGGGTGACCGGGCTCGCGGGACCGAAACGACCCGACGCGATCTTCCTCGTGCCCCTCCTTCGACCGCCCGGCCCGGACCGCCCTGCGGAGCCGCACCCGACGGCCCGTTCCCGCAGGTCAGTACCCGGTGATGGGCCGCGACAGGAGCCCTCCGGAGCGCCCGACGATCCGCGACGGACGGGGACACAGCGTCAACGGCGTGTCGCCCGGGCGTGTCGCAGCCGCTCCCTCCCGGCGCGTCTGCGGGGCTCCCGCGCCGTCATCGGCTCTCCTGGGGACGTGCCACCCCGCTCCCCCTACGACGACCTGGTCCACCCGCGCACCGTGAAGAAGCCGACGCCGCAGGTCGCCGCCGAACGCGACCTCGTCGTCGAGGACCCCAGCTCCGGGTTCGTGGGCGCCGTCGTGCGCTGCGAGAAGGACGTCGTCCACCTCGAGGACCGCTTCGGCCGCGTGCGCGCCTACCCGCTGGGGCCGGGCTTCTGGGTCGACGGCCGGCCGGTCGTGCTGGTGCGCCCGACGCCGAGGGGTCCGGCGACACCGACCCGCAGCGCCTCCGGCTCGACCTACGTCGCCGGGGCCCGCGCCCGCGTGGCGCGCGAGGGCCGCATCCACGTCGAGGGCAAGCACGACGCCGAGCTCGTCGAGAAGGTGTGGGGCCACGACCTGCGCATCGAGGGCGTCGTCGTCGAGCCGCTGCACGGCGTCGACGACCTGCCGGCGATCGTGCGCGAGTTCCGCCCCGGGCAGGGACGGCGCCTGGGCGTGCTGGTGGACCACCTGGTGCGCGGGTCGAAGGAGTCGCGGATCGCCGAGCAGGTCACCGGGCAGCACGCGCTCGTCGTCGGCCACCCGTTCATCGACATCTGGCAGGCGGTCAAGCCCTCCGTCGTCGGCATCCGCGCCTGGCCGGAGGTGCCCCGGGGCGAGGACTGGAAGACCGGCGTCTGCCGCCGGCTGGGCTGGGAGGACGACACCGGCTACGTGTGGGCGCAGCGGATCCTCGCCCGCGTGCGCACCTGGACCGACCTCGAGCCCGCGCTCATCGGCCGCGTCGAGGAGCTCATCGACTTCGTCACGACCGACTGATCCCCGTCGAGATCACGTGATCTCGACCGCTCCGGGCCCCGGACGTGCCGAGATCACGTGATCTCGGCACGTCCGGGGGCGCCGGAGGTCAGCCGGGGACGTAGTCGAACGTGTCCGGGTCGGGGCCGGTGCGCTCGCCGCGGTCGAGCGCGGTGATCGCGGTCATGTCCTGACCGTCGAGCTCGAAGTCGAACAGCGCGAAGTTCTCCTCGATGCGCGAGCGGGTCACCGACTTCGGGAAGACGACGTCGCCGCGCTGCACGTGCCAGCGCAGCACGACCTGCGCCGGCGTCCGCCCCAGCTTCTCCGCGATGGCCACGACCACCGGGTCGTCGAGGACCTTGCCCTGGGCGATCGGCGACCAGGCCTCGGTGACGATCTCGTGGTCGGCGTCGAACGCGCGGACCTCGTCGTTGGCGAGGTAGGGGTGCACCTCGATCTGGTTGACCGCCGGGCGCACCTCGGTCTCTGTGAACAGCCGGCGCAGGTGGTGCGGGTTGAAGTTGGAGACGCCGATCGCGCGGCACCGCTCGCCGGCGTAGATCTCCTCCATCGCCTTCCACGTCTCGACGTAGTCGATGCCGATGGTGGGCAGCGGCCAGTGGACGAGGAACAGGTCGAGGTAGTCCAGACCCAGGTCGTCCATCGTCTGGTCGAACGCGCGCAGGGCGTCGTCGCGGCGGTGGAAGCCGTTGTTCAGCTTGCTGGTGACGAACACCTCCGACCGGTCGAGGCCGGACTCGCGGACGGCCTGGCCGACCTCCTTCTCGTTGCCGTACATCTCGGCGGTGTCGATGTGGCGGTAGCCGACCTCGAGCGCGCTGCGCACGGCCTCGGCGGTGTTCTCCGGCTCGATCTGGAAGACGCCGAAGCCCAGCTGCGGGATCTCGACGCCGTTGTTCAGGCGGATGGTGGGCACGGTGGCCACGGGCGCTCCTCTGGCTGACGACGGATGGGGCCGCCGCGCGCACACCGGGCGCGGCCTGCCGGTCCACCGCCTACCCGCGGGCCGGGCGCTCAACCCGCCTCAGAAGTGGTCGAGCAGCTGCGCCGGCGGTCCGCAGGCGAGCAGGTCCAGCGCCGCCGGGTCGTCCGGCCCGGTCACCAGCCCGGCCAGCGCCGCCGCCCGGCCGCCGGTGACACCGCCGTAGAGCTGGGCGAACCCCCGGACGTCGAGCACCAGCCCGGGCTCGGACGCCGGACGGCGGAGCTCACCGGCGCCGTCGGCGAGCTCGAGCTCCCAGGGGCCGGCGTTCTCCGGCACGGCCGGGTCGAGCAGCGTGAACGCCACCCGTCCGCGCACGTGCTGCGGCCAGCCGCGGTCGGCCACGGCGCGCACGACGTCGACGGGCCGGTGCATGAACGCCGCGCCCGGGCCGGCGAGGGAGCGCTCGAGCGGCAGCGCGCCGGCCACCGCGTCGCCGGGCAGCAGCGGCACCCGCACGGTGCGGGTCACGCTGCGCCAGCCGGCCAGGACCGCCACCAGCGCCCGCCCGGCCTCGGCGGTGACCGCGACCAGGTCGTGGACGGCCAGCCGCGCCTCGGGGCCGTAGCCGGTGCCGCGCTCGTAGGTCAGGGCCCCGGTCGGGACGCCGTCCTGCTCGACCACCGTGAGCCCGTCGACGCCGTCGGGCCAGCGGCCCCCGTGCGGCAGGTCGAAGGCGCCGCCACGGCGGGTGAGCAGCCCCGCGCGCGGCCGGGCGAGGGTCTCGTACAGCGCGTCGACGACCGCGAGGTCGGCCGGCTCCCCGGGGCGCACGTCGACGCCGGGCACCGGGGCCGAGGGCAGCGAGGCGGTGTCCAGGTCGGCCCGCTGCAGCGCGCCGACGACCTCCCACCCGAGCCGCCGGTACACCGCCGACACCGTCGGGTAGAGGGCGCTGACCGCGGCGCCCCGCTCGCGGCCGCGGGCCAGCAGGTCGGTGAGCAGCGCGCGGGCCACCCCGGCGCCCCGGTGCTCGGGGAGGACGGCGACGCCGCCGACGTCCGCCGTCGCCACCGTCCGGCCGCCCCACCACTGCCGGTGGCCGGTGTCGGTGGCCTTGCCGACCAGCCGGCCGCGGGCGTCGAAGGCGCCGAGGCGCAGCACCCCCTCGACCGGCCGCAGCGCCCACTCGGGCGCCTCGGCGGGGCCGCCGAAGGCCAGCCGGCCCAGGTCCCACGCGGCGGGCAGGTCGTCGTCGGCCAGCGGCCGGACGGTGAGGGTCACGCGGCCACCGGCACCGGCTCCGGCGCGCGGCGCAGCAGCGGCGCCCCGGCCAGGCCGATGACCCCGGCCACGGCGGCGGCGAGGGCCGGCACCGCGAAGGCCGCCTGGGCGCCCCACGCGTCGACGGCGGCACCGGCCAGCGCCGACCCGGCGGTGACCCCGACGGTCAGCCCGGTGTGGGTCCACGACAGCGCCTCGGTGAGCGCCGAGCGCGGCACCCGCGACTCGACCAGCGAGGCACCCGACACCAGCACCGGCGCGACGGCGAGGCCGGCGAGGAAGCCGGCGCCCACCAGCAGCGGCAGCGAGGACACCGCCCACAGGCCCTGCGCGGCCACGGCGAAGGCGACGGCGGTGCCGACGAACCGCGCGGCCAGCGAGCCGGGCAGCCGCGCGACGCCGTAGGCCAGCCCGGCGACCAGGCTGCCGGCGGCGTAGAGGGCCAGCGCGAGGCCGGCCAGCGCCGGCCGCCCGCTCTCCTCGGCGAAGGCCACGACGACGACGTCCATCGCGCCGAACACGGTGCCGACGCCGAGGTAGGCGACCAGCACGACGAGCACCGCCGGCCCGAGGGCGGCGCGCCGCCGGTGCCCGGCGCCGCCCGATGCCGGCGTGACCACCGGCTCGGTGGCCCGCTGGCGGGACAGCCACAGCCCGCCGAGGGTGCCCAGCACGATGCCGGTGGTGAACCCGGCGGCCGGGGCGACCAGCGTGGCGAGCAGGGTGACCACCGGCGGTCCGACGACGAAGACCACCTCGTCGACGACGGACTCGAAGGCGAACGCGGTCTGCCGGCGCTCGGCGTCGGCCAGCGCGGCAGCCCACCGGGCTCGCACCAGCGCGCCGATGTTGGGCGCGCTCGCGCCGGTCAGCCCGGCGAGGGCGAACCAGGTCCAGGTCGGCGCGCCGCCCACGACGACGCCGACGAAGGACAGGCCGGTGACGGCGTAGGCGGCCATCGCCGCGCGCAGGACGACGCCCTGGCCGCGGCGGTCCATCGCGCGGGCCCACGCCGGGCCGCCGACGGAGGCGGCCAGCGCGAGGGTGCCGGCGACGGCGCCGGCCAGCCCGTAGCTGCCGGACTCGCCCTCGACGAGCAGGACCGCGCCGAGGCCGAGCATCGGCAGCGGCAGCCGGGCGACCCAGCCGGCGAAGGAGAACCAGGCGGCGCCCGGGACGGTGAAGAGGCGGGCGTAGGGGCCGAGCAGGGGACGGAGGACGGTGCGGGGTGACACGGGCTCTTCTCGCGCTTCCTGGCCACAGGCGAGGGCGGGACTGCCCGCCGGACTCTCGGGTGGCGACGCGACCGTAACAACGGCGCACCCGTCCGTCGTCCCGGTTTCGGTACGTGTGCGTGTCATCACTCACAGTCCGAGGTCGGACCGGCACCCTGACCCGCGCCCGTCCACCCGACCCGAGGAGCCCCGTGGCCCCCACCTCCCGGCCGCGTCCCCTGCGCGCGGTCCTCGTCCTCCTGCTCGCGCTCGCCGCGTTCCTGGTCCCCGGCACCGCCTCGGCCTCCGGGGGCGACGACGGCGGCACCGAGGGCACGAGCAGCGGCGGCGACTTCGCCGTCACCGTCAACGGCCGCACGTCCAACCCGGGCCCCGGCAGCGAGTACCGGCTGCGCGACGTGACGCCGACCGGGCCGATCGCCGTCCGCGGCCGGCACGTGACCTACACGATCGACCCCGCCACCCTCGGCGTGTACGACTACGCCCTCACCGGTGCCCCCGACCCGCAGCGCATGGTCACCGCCCCGACCGTCGTCTTCGCCTCCAAGGTGCCCGTGCTGTCCGCGGCCCAGCTCCGCGGCGTGCGGATCAGCGAGCTGCGGCTGCGCGACGACGTGCTGGTGGTCTCGTTCACCACAGCCTCGGGCGGCAAGTTCAAGATTCAGTCGAAGGACGCGCCGCAGGGCGGGATCTTCCAGATGGAGCAGGAGTTCGGCACCGCCGTCGAGTACGTGCACACCCTCGGCGCCGGCCTCTTCTACTTCGTCAACGAGTACACCGGGAAGATCAACTTCGGCGACGGCGTGGCGGCCGACGCCACCCACCAGATGCTGCTCGGCAAGGACAGCCCGCAGGTGGCCACCAAGCTGTCCCAGACGGCGACGACGACCCGCTGGTCGGTCGCCTCGGGCGGCCGCCTGGGCGGCGTGCTCGGCGAGGACGCGATCGAGCTCTCGGCCGGCGCCACCAACTGCACCACCGACTGCCAGGCGCGCAACCGCGTGCAGGGCGACCTCGTCGTCCCGCCGGACCCGACGAACCCCACCCCGATCGGCTGACCTCCCCCGGCGTCGCAGCGCCGGTGCAACCCCCGCATCCGCGGTCGCGGCCAGGACTCCCCGGTCGCGACCGCGGATGCGGCGCTTCCGGGGGCGCCCACCGCGCGACGGGCGACGCGATCCCGTTCCGCGGATACATTCGCGGGGTGAGTGCCACCCCGCTCCCCGACCCGCGGCCCCGCACGGCCGACGGCGTCGCCCCGGGTGCCCTGCCCGGCAGCGGCGGGCTGGTCGACCGGCACGGCCGGGTCGCCACCGACCTGCGGGTCTCGCTCACCGACCGGTGCAACCTGCGCTGCACCTACTGCATGCCGCCCGAGGGCCTGCAGTGGCTGCCCAAGGTCGAGCAGCTCACCGACGACGAGGTCGTGCGGCTGGTGCGCATCGGCGTCGAGCAGCTGGGCATCCGCGAGGTCCGCTTCACCGGCGGCGAGCCGCTGCTGCGCCCGGGCCTGGTCGGCATCGTCGCGGCGGCCACCGCGCTCGACCCGCGGCCCGAGGTCAGTCTCACCACCAACGCCATCGGGCTGGCCCGCGTCGCTCCCGCGCTCGCCACCGCCGGCCTCGACCGCATCAACGTCAGCCTCGACACCCTCGACCGCGAGCGGTTCCGGCAGCTCACCCACCGCGACCGGCTCGACGACGTCCTCGCCGGCCTGCGCGCCGCGCAGGACGCCGGGCTGACCCCGGTGAAGGTCAACGCCGTGCTGCTGCGGGGCATGAACGAGGACGACGCCGTCCCGCTGCTGGACTTCTGCCTCGAGCACGGCTACCAGCTGCGCTTCATCGAGCAGATGCCGCTCGACGCCCACCACGCCTGGACCCGGGGCGAGATGGTCACCGCGGAGGACATCCTCGCGCGGCTGTCCGCCGCGCACGACCTCGCGCCCGACACCGAGGAGCGCGGCTCGGCGCCCGCCGAGCGCTGGCTGGTCGACGGCGGCCCGGCCACCGTCGGCGTCATCGCCTCGGTCACCCGCTCGTTCTGCGGCACCTGCGACCGCACCCGGCTCACCGCCGACGGGCAGATCCGCAACTGCCTGTTCGCCCGCGAGGAGTCCGACCTGCGGACGGCGCTGCGCGAGGGTGCCACCGACGCCGAGCTCGCCGACCGGTGGCGGATCGCCACCCTGGCCAAGCTCCCCGGCCACGGCATCGACGACCCGAGCTTCCTGCAGCCGTCCCGGCCGATGTCGGCCATCGGGGGCTGACCGGCCGTGGGCACCGTGACCGTGCGCTACTTCGCCGGGGCCCGGGCGGCCGCCGGCGTCGACACCGAGACCTGCGCGGCCGGCACCCTGGCGGAGCTGGTCGACCGGATCGTCGAGGTCCACGGCGAGCGCCTCGGGAAGGTGCTCACCGCCTGCTCGTTCCTCGTCGACGGAACGCAGACGCGCGACCGTGCGTTGCAGCTGGGACCCGGGGCCACGGTCGACGTGCTGCCCCCCTTCGCCGGAGGATGACCGCCCCCCTGTGAGCAAGCCTCACCATACGACCCCCTCCCTGCTCTGCCGGGGCCGCTCGTGACCGAGCTCGCGAGGTCACGCAACAGCACAGCACCGCCGGGCACGGCATCGCCGAGCGCCAGCGAGGCGACGCCGTGACCGAGTGGCTGCTCGTCCTCGTCGGCGTCGTCCTGGTCCTCGCCTGCGCCGCGTTCGTGGCCTTCGAGTTCTCGCTGGTGACCGTCGACCGGCCCACCGTCGAGCGCGAGGCGGCGGCCGGCGTGCGCGGGTCGACGGGCGTCCTCGCCGCGCTGCGCACGCTGTCCACCCAGCTCTCGGGCGCCCAGCTGGGCATCACCGTCACCAACCTGGCGATCGGCTTCGTGGCCGAGCCCTCGATCGCGGCGCTGCTGCGCGGGCCGCTGGAGTCGGCCGGCCTGTCCGGTGCCGCCGCCCGTTCGGTGTCGATCACCCTCGCGCTGGTGCTGGCCACCGCGCTGACCATGGTGTTCGGCGAGCTGGTGCCCAAGAACGTGGCCATCAGCGAGCCGCTGCGCACCGCCCGGGCGGTGTCGGGTTTCCAGCGCGGCTTCACCCGGGCCACGTCGCTGGTCATCCGGCTGCTCAACGGCTGGGCCAACGCCACGCTGCGCCGGGTGTTCGGCGTCGAGCCGCAGGAGGAGCTCGCCTCCGCGCGCTCACCCGACGAGCTGACCTCCCTGGTCCGCCGGTCCGGCCGGCAGGGCACGCTGCCCACGGAGACCGCGGAGCTGCTCGAGCGCGGCCTGGCGTTCGGCGAGCTGCGCGCCAGCGACGCCGCCACCCCGCGCACCCGCATGACCACGGTGCCCGAGCAGGCGCCGGTCGCCGAGGTGCTCACCGTCGCCCGCGACTCCGGCCACTCCCGCTTCCCGGTCGTCTCCGCCGCCGGCGTCGACGACGTCGTCGGGATGGTCCACGTGAAACACGCCCTCGCCGTCCCCCGCGACCGACGGGCGGCCACCCCGGTGTCGGCGGTGATGCTGCCCCCGCTGTTCGTCCCCACCTCGCGGCGGCTGGACGACCTGCTCGGCGACCTGCGCCGGGGCGGGCTGCAGATGGCCGTCGTCGTCGACGAGTACGGCGGCACCGACGGGGTGGTGACCGTCGAGGACCTCGTGGAGGAACTCGTCGGCGACCTGGCCGACGAGCACGACGAGGAGGCCGGCGACGACGTCGTCGACCGCGGGGACGGCACCTGGTCGGTGTCGGGCCTGCTGCGGCCCGACGAGGTCGCCGCGGTCACCGGGCTCTCGGTGCCCGCCGACCGGCACTGGGAGAGCGTCGGCGGGCTGGTGCTGCACGTGCTCGGCCGCATCCCCGAGGTCGGCGACCGGATCGAGGCCCGGCCCACCCTGCCGCCCGAGCTGGCCGCCGAGGCCGAGGGCCTGCCGGCGGGCGTGTGGGTGCGGGTCGAGCGGGTCGACGGCACCCGGGTGGAGCGGGCCCTCGTCGGCGAGGTGCCCGCCACCACCGGCGAGGAGGAGGACGGCCGTGGGTGACTGGGGCGGCGTGCTGGTCGCCGTGGTGCTGCTGCTGGCCAACGCCTTCTTCGTCGGCGCGGAGTTCGCCCTCATCTCGGCGCGCCGCTCGTCGATCGAGCCCCTGGCCGACGCCGGCTCCCGCCGCGCCCGCACGACCCTCGCGGCGATGGAGCGGGTGTCGCTGATGATGGCCGGCGCGCAGCTGGGCATCACCGTCTGCTCGCTGGGCCTCGGCGCGATCGGGGAGCCCGCGGTGGCGCACCTGCTCGAGCCGCTCTTCACGCTGCTGGCCGTGCCCGAGGGCCTGGTGCACCCGATCTCGTTCGTCATCGCGCTGACCGTCGTCGTCGCGCTGCACGTGGTGATCGGCGAGATGGTGCCCAAGAACCTGGCGCTGGCCGGGCCCGACCGCGCCGCGCTGGTGCTCACCCCGCCGCTGGCCGCCGTCGTCACGGTGCTCAAGCCGGTCATCGTGGTGCTCAACGCGCTGGCCAACGCGGTGCTGCGGCTGCTGGGCGTGCGGCCCAGGGACGAGGTCACCAGCGCGTTCACCCGCGACGAGGTGGCGGGGCTGATCGGTGAGTCCCGCGCCGGCGGGCTGCTCGACCAGCGCGGCTTCGAGCTGCTCACCGGCGCCCTGGGCCTGGAGGAGCGCGACACCCGCTCGGTGCTCATCCCCCGCGCCGCGCTGACCGTCGTCGCGCCCGGGGACGACACCGCCACCGTCGAGCGCGCCGCGGCCGCCACCGGCTACTCCCGCTTCCCGGTGGCCGAGGGCGCGGAGCTGCTCGGCTACGTGCACGTCAAGGACGTGCTGGTCGCCGACGGCGCGCCCGAGCCGCGCGTCCGCGACATCACCCGCCCGCTGCCCCGGGTCGCCGCCGACGACGACCTGCGGCGCACGCTGGGCGTCATGCAGTCCGGGCGGGCCCAGCTCGCCGCGGTCACCGACGGCGGCCGGGTGGTCGGCGTCGTGGCCCTGGAGGACATCCTCGAGGAGCTCGTCGGGGAGATCCGCGATGCTGCACACAGGGCACCCGCTCGGGAGCCGGGGAGGACGGGAGCGCGATGAGCTTCATCGACAAGGCGAAGGCCAAGGCCGAGGAACTGCTGGGGCGGGCCGAGGAGCTCTACGGCGAGTCGCACGGCGACGCCGCCGCGCAGGTGGCCGGGGAGGCCCACCGGCTCGAGGCCGAGGTGGAGCTGGAGGAGGAGCGCGCCGAGGAGGCCGCCCACGGGCACGGCACGCCCCGCCCCACCGACGAGGACGGCCAGGCCCCGGTCGGCTGACCGCCGGTCAGTCCCCGAGGCGCAGGGCCACCAGGGCGACGTCGTCCTCCGGGCGGCCGTGCACGAGCCGCTCGATCACCTCGTCGCACAGCTCGCCGAGCGGCCGCCCGGCCAGGGCCGTGACCGCGTCGGCCAGCCGGGCCAGCCCGGTGTCGAGGTCGACGTCGCGGCGCTCGACCAGGCCGTCGGTGTGCAGCAGCACCGTGCTGCCCCGCTCCAGCACCAGCGCGCTCTCGTGCCGCGGGCTGCCGGGGTCGACGCCGAGGAGCAGGTCGACCGGTGCGGCGGGCAGCTCGCGCAGCCGCCCGGCGGGGTCGAGGACCAGCGGCGGCAGGTGCCCGGCGCTGGACCAGCACACCCGGGTCAGCCCGGCCGCGGCCTCCTCCGGCGTCTGCTCGAAGCGGGCCACCGCCGCGGTGGCGTACGTGTCGACCGCCAGGGTCGCCATCGCCCGGTCCAGGCCCCGCAGCACCTCCGCCGGCCCCGCGTCGCTGTAGGCCGCGATGCCGCGCAGCAGCGAGCGCAGCTGGCCCATCGCCGCGGCGGCCGCGGTGTCGTGCCCGACGACGTCGCCGATGACCAGCGTCGTCGCCCCGGCCGGCTGGGCGAAGGCGTCGTACCAGTCCCCGCCCACCCGGGCGGCCTCCGCCGCCGGGGTGTAGCGCACCGCCAGCCGGCCCAGCCGGGAGCCGCGAGGGGTCGTCAGCAGGCTGCGCTGCAGCGCCTCGGCCAGCTGCCGCTGGCGGGCGAACAGCCGGGCGTTGTCCAGGGCCAGCCCCGCCCGGCCGGCGACCTCGCGGGCGGTGAGCGGGTCGACGCGCGAGCCGCTGGGCCCGCCGGAGAGGAAGGTGAGCGCGCCGATCACCCGGTCGCGTCCGGGCAGCGGCACGGCCAGCACTGCCGGGGCGCCCAGCTGCGCGTACAGGGCGCGGGCCTCGTCGTCGTGGATGGCCGCGAGGACGTCGGCGCCGTCGGCCTCCACCGTCTCCCCGGCCAGCGCGCGCACCACCGGCGCGGCCGACGGCATCCCGGGCAGCCGGACGGCGGCGTAGCGGTGCAGCAGGTCGCGCCTGGCCGGGTCGCCGTGCCAGGAGCCGAGGTCGCGGGGCCGGCCGTCGTCGTCGAGGACGGTCAGCAGGCAGGCCTCGCCGAGTTCGGGCACGACCAGCCGGGGGATGCGGCGGACCGCCTCGGTGAGGTCGAGCGTGCCGGTCAGCTCGGCCCCGACCCGGGCCAGCAGCGACAGCCGGTCCTGCGCGGTGCGGCGCGCGGTGACCTCGGAGAAGTACAGCGCCAGCCCGTCGGACCGCGGCACGGCGCGCACCTCGAACCAGCGGTCGAGCGGCTCGGGGTAGAACGCCTCGACCGTGCGGGCCCGGCCGCTGGCCACCACCTCGCGGTAGGTGCGGCCGAACTCGGTGTCGACGGCGAACGGGAACGACCGCCAGTAGCAGGCGCCGACCAGCTGGTCCCACGTCCGGCCGAGGACGGCCTCGCCCTCGCCGTTGACGTAGGTGATCCGCCAGTCGCGGTCGACGGCGACGTACCCCAGGGGCATCGCCTCGAGGACGGGGTCGCGCTGAGCGTGCACCGGAACGCCGCTCCCGTCCTCACGCTGTCGAGGGGTCGCCGGGAGACCGCGCCCCGCCCTTGGAGCCCCGGCGCCTGTTGTGCCACGGGGGCGGCCGCCGGTCAAGGGACCCGGCCGGGCCGCGACCGTGCGGTGCCCTGCCGCCTCAGGGGCAGGCGACCCACTCCTCCTCGCCGTCGGCGAAGACCTGCCGCTTCCAGATGGGCAGCCGCTTCTTGACCTCGTCGACCAGCTCGGCGCAGGCGCGGAACGCCTCGCCCCGGTGGGCGGCGCTGACCGCGCAGGCCAGGGCGACGTCGCCGATGCCCAGCAGCCCGACGCGGTGCGAGACGGCGACCGCGCGGACCTCGGGGCGGGCGGCGAACTCCCGTGCCAGCTCGGTGATCACCTGCTCGGCGGTCGGGTGGCCGACGTACTCCAGCTCGGTGACCGACCGCCCGCCGTCGACGTCGCGGACGACGCCGCAGAAGGAGACGACGGCACCGGCACCGGGGTCGGCCACCGCCTGCTCGTGCTCGGCGACCGACAGCGGCTCGTCGACGACTCTGGCGACCAGGTGCCCGGCGATCACGGCGCCGAAGCTACCCCGCCGGGTGGCACGTCGAGGTCCACCGGGTCGGCCAGGCCGGTGCAGTCGACCTCGGTGACGGCGTGCGCGGCCAGGTAGCGGCGGGCGCCCTCGTCGCCGGTCGCCGTCGCCGCGACGCCGGCCCAGTGCTCCCGGCCCAGCAGCACCGGGTGGCCGCGGACGCCGTCGTAGGTGGCCACCGCCAGCGCGGTCGGGCCGGCGTGCGCGGCGACCGCGCGCAGCGCCTCCGGCGTCATCCCCGGCATGTCGACCAGCGTGACCAGGGCGGCGTCGACCCTCCCCGGCCAGCCGCGGAGGCCCTGGAGGCCGGTGCGCAGGCTGGAGGCCATGCCGGTCTCCCAGTCGCGGTTGGCCAGCACGGTCGCGCCGTCGAGGTCGGCGGTGCGCCACACGTCGACCGCCCGTGCGCCGAGGACGACCAGCACGGGGTCGCACACCGCCCGCGCCGTCCGCACGGCCCGCTCGACCAGCAGGCTGCCGCCGTACTCGACCAGCGCCTTGGGCATGCCGTAGCGGCGCCCTCCGCCCGCGGCGAGGACCAGCCCCGCGACCGTGCTCATGCGCCCAGCCTCCCTCCCCGCACGAGCAACCCCTCAGCGGGCGTAGACGGCGACCTCGGAGGCCTTGACCACCGCCCACACGCGCGAGCCCGGGGCCAGCCCGAGCTCGGCGAACGCCGTCGCGGTCACGTCGGCGAGCAGCGGCACCTCGCCGTCGAGCTCGCAGCGCACCGTGGACCCGTGCGGCGTCGCGCCGGCCACGACCGCCGGCCACGCGTTGCGCGGGCTGCCCTCGGGCCGCGACGGGTACAGCGCCACCGACTCCGGCCGCACGGCCACCAGCACCGGGCCCTGCGCCGGCTCGGCCACGGTGACCACTCCCCCGCCGTCGAGGCGCACGGTGAGGCCCTCGGCGGTGCCGGGCAGCAGCGAGAGCCCGACCAGGCGGGCGACGTAGTCGGTGCGCGGGTGCCGGGCCACCTCCGCCGGCGCCCCGGCCTGCACCACCGCGCCGTCCTCGACCACCACCACGCGGTCGGCCAGCGCCATCGCGTCGACCGGGTCGTGGGTGACCAGCACGGTGCTGCCGGCGAAGTCGGCCAGGTGGCGGCGCAGCTCGGCGCGGACGGCGAGGCGGGTGCGGGCGTCGAGCGCCGACAGCGGCTCGTCGAGCAGCAGCAGCGCCGGGTCGCCGACCAGCGCCCGGGCCAGTGCGGCGCGCTGCGCCTGTCCGCCGGACAGCTGCCCGGGCCGCCGGTCGCCGAGGCCGGCGATGCCCACCCGCTCCAGCCACGCGGCCGCCGCCCGGCGCGCGGCCGACTTCGGCGCCCCGCGGGTGCGCGGGCCGAAGGCGACGTTGTCGAGCACCGACAGGTGCGGGAAGAGCAGGTGGTCCTGGAACACCATCCCGAGCGGGCGGCGGTGGGCGGGCAGGTGCACCCGGCCGGCGACGTCGTCCCAGGTCGCGCCGTCGACGACCACCCGGCCGCCGTCGGGCGGCAGCAGGCCGGCCAGGACCCGCAGCAGCGTGGACTTGCCCGCCCCGTTGGGTCCGAGGACGGCGAGCACCTCGCCGTCGGCGACCTCGAGCGCGACGTCGACGGTGAGCGGACCCCGGCCGACGACGACCCGCGCGGCCAGGGTCACGCGGCCGCGCCCCGGCCCAGCCAGCGGTCGCGCAGCAGCAGCAGGGTGGCCACCGAGACGACGAGCAGGACCAGCGACAGCACGATCGCCGCCTGCGGGTCGCGCTGCAGGGCGAGGTAGACCGCGAGCGGCATCGTCTGCGTCGTCCCCGGGAAGTTGCCGGCGAAGGTGATCGTTGCGCCGAACTCGCCCAGCGCCCGTGCCCAGCACAGCACCGCCCCGGCGGCCACGCCCGGTGCCACCAGCGGCAGCGTGACGCGGCGGAAGGTGGTCCACCGGTCCGCGCCGAGGGTGGCGGCGGCGTCCTCGTAGCGGGCGTCGGCGGCCCGCAGCGCGCCCTCGACGCTGATGACGAGGAACGGCATCGCCACGAACGTCTCGGCGATGACGACCGCCGTGGTGGTGAACGGGATGGTGATCCCCGTGGCCTCGGCCAGCCAGCGCCCGACGATCCCCTGGCGGCCGAGCACCAGGAACAGCGCGACGCCGCCGACCACCGGGGGCAGCACCAGTGGCACGGTGACGAGGGCGCGCAGCACCGCCCGCCCGCGGGCCCGCGAGCGCGCGAGCACCCAGGCCAGCGGCACCCCCAGGACGACGGACACCAGCGTGGCGAGGGTGGCCGACACCAGGGACAGCCGCAGCGCCTGCCCGACGCCGGGGGCGGTGAGCAGGGTGCCCAGCTGCGACCACGGGGTGCGGACCAGCAGCCCGGCCAGCGGCAGGACGAGGAAGGCGACGGCGAGGGCGGCGGGGACCAGCAGCGGCGCCGGGGTGCGGGGCCGCCTCACGGGGAGCGGAAGCCGGCCGCCTCGAGCGCCTGCTGCCCCTCGTCGGACAGCACCAGGTCGACGAAGGCCTGCGCGGCGTCGGCGTTGGGCGCCTCCGCCAGGGTGACCAGCGGGTAGTCGTTGACCGCGTCCTCGGCCTCCGGGAAGGCGATGCCCTCGACGGCGTCACCGGCGGCGGTGACGTCGGTGGCGTAGACCAGGGCGGCGTCGACCTCGCCGAGCTCGACCTTGGTCAGCGCCGCGCGCACGTCCTCCTCCTGGGTGTCCGGAAGCGGTGTGACGCCCGCGGCGGCGAACACGTCCTCGGCGGCGGCGCCGCAGGGCACCTCGGGGGCGCAGACGGCGAGCGCGAGGTCCTCGCGGCCGAAGTCGGCCAGTCCGGTGATCCCGGCCGGGTTCCCCGCGGGGACGGCGATCTGCAGGACGTTGGCGGTGAACACGGTCGGGTCGCCGTCGGCGAGGCCGGCGTCGGTGACCACCGCCATCTGCGTGGGGTTGGCCGAGGCGAAGACGTCGGCCGGGGCGCCCTGGGTCAGCTGGGTGGCCAGCGCGGAGCTGCCGGCGAAGTTGAACTGCACGGTCAGGTCGGGGTCGTCGCCCTCGAGCTGCTCCCCGAGCCCGGTGAAGACGTCGGTGAGCGAGGCGGCGGCGAAGACGGTGAGGGTGCCGCTGAGACCGCCGTCGCCGGACGGTGACGCCGACGTGCCGCCCGACGCCTGCGCGCCGTCGTCCCCGCCGCCCCCGCAGGCGCCGAGCGCCCCCAGGGCCACCGCCACCAGCACCGCCGTGCCCCGTCCGCGCATCGGGTCTCCTCACCGCCGGGCGGACCATCTGATCCGCGCCTGCGGGACGATAGCCGAGGAGGGGCCGGACCTGCGGCCGGTCCGCGGGCGCGGCCTCCGCAGATCCGCCAGGATGCGCCCATGCGACCGTCCACTGCTCGGTGTACGGGACCGACTAGGGGACGTCGACGGACACCTGGGTCGCCTTGACGGTGGCCACGGCGCGCACGCCGACGTCGAGGCCGAGCTCGTCGGCCGCCTCGCGGGACATCAGCGACACCAGACGGAAGGGGCCCGCCTGGATCTCGACCTGCGCCATGACGGTGTCGCGGACGACGCGCGTGACGATGCCGGCCAGCCGGTTGCGGGCGGAGGAGCCGCGGGTCGTCCCCGGCTCGGGCGCGTCGTGCAGCTCGGTGGCCAGGCGGGCGAGGTCGGCGCCGTCGACGTGCGCCGGGCCGCTGCCCACCCGCGCGGCCGGCAGGCGGCCGCTGTCGATCCACCGCCGGACCGTGTCGTCGCTGACGCCGAGGAGCGTCGCGGCCTCGGCGATCCGGTAGCTCGCGCCCACGCCGGGCGACCCTAGTCGCCGGTACGACGGTCCCGGCGGCGCCGGGGCGGGCTGGGGACGCGGAGCCGCCGTCCACAGGCGTCCGGCGTCCCCGCCGTCGCGGCGGGAGAGCATCGGGCCGTGCTCGACGACGCCTGGCTCACCGACCTCCTCCGCTCCCGCGGCGGCCTGCTCACCGACGCCGGCGTGGCGTCGGAGCTGGCGGCCACCCTCGCCGCGCGCCACCGGGTCGTCGACGGCACCGGGACCGCCACCCGCGAGCTGCTCGCCGCCCTGGACGACACGTGGGAGCGCGGCTGGCAACCGGCCGACGTGGTGCACGCCGCCCGCGCGCAGGCGACGGCGGCCTCGGTGCCGCTGGTCGTGGCGCTCGTCGCCGAGCACGCGCGGCGCACCGACGCGGCGGCGCGCGCACCGGGGACCTGGCTCGACCAGCTGCGCGAGCTGGGGGTGCCCGCCGCGGGCGACCCCGCGGTCGTGGCCGCCTGGGTGCGCCGCGAGGGCAGGTCGCCGGCGGACGCGTGGCGGATCGTGCTGCGGCTGGCCGGGCTGCTGCGGTCCACGGCGCGCCTCGAGGTGCTCGTCCCGCCGCCCTCGCGGTGGGGGCCGGCCGCCCGGCGGGAGGCGGCGCCCGGCCCGGACGACGCGCGGGTGCTGCGGCGCATCCGGGCGCTGCTGGCGAAGGCGGAGTCCACGGAGTACCCGGAGGAGGCCGAGGCGCTGACCGCGAAGGCGCAGGAGCTGATGACCCGGCACGCCGTCGACACCGTCCTCGTGGCCGACCGGCCTGCCGCCTGCTCCGACGTGGCCACCCGCCGCGTCCACGTCGACGACCCGTACGTGCAGGCCAAGGTGCAGCTGCTCGGCGCGGTCGCCGACGCCAACGGGGTCCGGCTGGCCTGGTACCGCGGGCTGGGCATCGCGACCCTGGTCGGCATCGCGGCCGACCTCGACGCGGTGGAGCTGCTGTTCACCTCGCTGCTGCTGCAGGCCGGTCAGGCACTGGCGGCGGCCGAGGCGCCGGCAGGGGCGCCGACAGCGGCGCCGACGGGACGGCGGCCGGCCTCCCGCGCCTTCCGGCGGGCGTTCCTGCTCGGCTACGCCGGCCGGATCGGCGAGCGGCTGACCCGGGCGCGGGAGCGGGCCACCCGGGCGGCCGCCGAGGAACGGGGCGTCGACCTGCTGCCGGTCCTGCGGTCGAGGCAGGAGGCCGTCGACGACGCGTTCACCGAGCTGTTCCCGCGGGTGCGCAGCAGCCGCAGCCGCTCGTCGGTGGACGGCGCCGGCTGGTGGGCCGGGCGGTCGGCCGCGGACTCCGCCGACGTCGGCTCGCGCCGCGCCCACCTGCGGTGAGGCGCCCGGCCACGTCCGGCGGGGCGGTGCCCGGGCCACCTGGGCTCCGTTTGCCGATCTCGGCGGCCGGGCAGCGGCACCCGGTGTCACGCACCCCCCGCGAGAACCCCGCCGGCGGCTCCGCCTCGGTCCGCACCCGCCGGCTGCGGGAGACCGCCCGCGACGTCCTCGGCTTCGAGGAGTTCCGCCCCGGCCAGGAGCGCGCCATGCAGGCCGTGCTGGCCGGCCGTGACACGCTCGCGGTGCTGCCCTCGGGCGCCGGCAAGAGCGCCGTCTACCAGGTGGCCGGGCAGCTGCTCGACGGCCCGGTGGTCATCGTCTCCCCGCTGATCGCCCTGCAGCGCGACCAGGTGGAGCGGCTCGCCGAGCTCGGCGAGGAGGCCGGCCGGGCCGCCCAGCTCAACTCCAGCCTCTCGGCCGGCGAGCAGCACGCGGCGCTGCAGGGACTGGGGGAGGGAACGGTCCGCTACCTGTTCCTCGCCCCGGAGCAGCTGGCCAAGCCCGAGGTCGTGCACGCGGTCCGCGACGCCTCCCCCGCGCTGTTCGTCGTCGACGAGGCGCACTGCGTCTCCGCCTGGGGGCACGACTTCCGCCCCGACTACCTCCGGCTGGGCCAGGTCGTCGAGCAGCTGGACCACCCCACGGTGCTCGCACTGACCGCGACCGCCGCCCCGCCGGTGCGCGCCGAGATCGTCGAGCGCCTGGCGATGCGCGACCCCGAGGTCGTCGTCGCCGGCTTCGACCGTCCCGAGATCCGCCTGGAGGTCGACCACCACGCCGACGCGCACGCCAAGCGCACCGCCGTGCTCGACCGCGCCGCCGGGGAGGTCGAGGCCGGCCGCGGCCCGGGCATCGTCTACAGCGCCACCCGCAAGGGCACCACCGACCTCGCCGAGGCCCTCGTGGAGCGCGGCCTGCGCGCCCGGCCCTACCACGCGGGCCTGAAGAAGAGCGAGCGCGAGGACACGCAGCGCGCGTGGATGGAGGACGAGCTCGACGTCGTCGTGGCCACCACCGCCTTCGGCATGGGCATCGACAAGCCCGGCACCCGGTTCGTCGTGCACGCCGAGCCCGCCGACTCGATCGACAGCTACTACCAGGAGATCGGCCGCGCGGGCCGCGACGGGCAGGCGGCGCTCGCCGTCCTCGTGTACCGGCAGGAGGACCTCGGGCTGCGGCGGTTCTTCGCCGCGGGCGCCCCCGGCGAGGAGGAGCTGCAGCAGGTGGCCGGCCTGGTCGCCGCCGCACCGGCGGCCGGCCTCGAGGACGGCGTCGACGTCAGGCAGCTGCGCGAGGAGACCGGCCGGGGCGCCACGCCGCTGGCCCGCGACCTCAACCTGCTCGAGCAGGTGTCGGCCGTCGTCCTCGACGAGGAGGGCGCGGCCCACCCCGCCGACGGCGCGCCCTCCCCCGGCCAGGCCGCCGCCGCGGCCCGCGAGCTCGCCGAGCACCACGAGCGGGTCGACCAGAGCCGCGTGGAGATGATGCGCGGCTACGCCGAGACCACCGGGTGCCGCCGCCAGTACCTGCTCGGCTACTTCGGCGAGCAGCTCGAGGAGCCGTGCGGCAACTGCGACACCTGCTCGGCGGGCACCTCGCACGAGCAGCCCTCCGGCGCCGACGCCGACACCCCGTTCGCGCCCGAGACGCCGGTGGAGCACACCGAGTGGGGCCCGGGGGTGGTGATGCGCGTGGAGGACGACCGCGTCGTCGTGCTGTTCGAGGAGGTCGGCTACAAGACCCTCGCGCTGCGGGCGGTCGAGGCCCACGACCTGCTGCGGGTCCGGGGCGCCTGACCGGCAGGGCGCAGCGCCGGACGACCTGCCCGCGACCCGGGCACCGGGGCATGCTGTGCGTCACAGCACCGCCCCGACCGGAAGAGGTGGCTCATGGCCTCGACACCACGGTCGCCGCTCGGCGACGAGGTCCTCGACCAGCTGCTCGCCCACGCCCGCCTGGAGCTCCCGGAGGACCGGCGGGCCGTGGCCGGTCCGGCCGTGACGATGGTCCTGGGGCTCTACGACAGCCTCGACGACGTCGCGGTCGGCGAGACCCCGCCCGCCTCGGCGTTCGACGCGCGGTGGCGGTGAGGGAGTGCAGCCCCACGAGCTGAGCGTCGCCGAGGCCGCCCGGCAGATCGAGCAGCGGACGCTGTCCCCGGTCGAGCTCGTGCAGTCCGCGCTCGACCGCATCGAGCAGGTCGAGGACCGGCTCAACGCCTTCGTCGTCGTGACCGCCGAGCAGGCGCTGGAGGCGGCCCGCCGGGCGGAGGAGGAGATCGCCGGCGGCGGGTACCGCGGGCCGCTGCACGGCATCCCCGTGGGGATCAAGGACCTCTACGACGCCGTGGGCCTGCCGACGACGTCGAGCTCCGCGGTCCGCTCCGACCACCACCCGACGGAGGACTCCGCCTGCGTGGCCCGGCTCCGTGACGCCGGCGCCGTCGTGGTGGGCAAGACGCACACCCACGAGTTCGCCTACGGCGTGCTCACCCCGACGACGCGCAACCCCTGGGACACCGGGTGCGTGCCGGGTGGCTCCAGCGGCGGGTCCGGGGCCGCGGTGGCCGCCGGGGAGTGCCTGCTGGGGATGGGCACCGACACGGGCGGCTCGATCCGCATCCCGGCGTCGGTGTGCGGCACCGTCGGCCTCAAACCCACCTTCGGCCGGGTCTCCCGCGCGGGCATCACGTCGCTGTGCTGGTCGATGGACCACGCCGGGCCGCTCACGCGGACCGTGCGCGACGCCGCCCTGGCCCTGCAGGCCGTCGCCGGCTTCGACGCCCGCGACCCCGGATCGGTCCAGGAGCCGGTGCCCGACTACGCCCGCGACCTCGACGCCGGGGTCCGCGGCCTGACGCTCGGCGTGCCGACCAACTACTTCTTCGACGACGTCGACCCCGAGGTGGAGGCGGCCGTCCGGGAGGCGATCGCCGTCCTGGAGGCCCAGGGGGCGCGGCTGCGGGAGGTGGAGATCCCGTACGCCGGCCAGATGATGGCCGTCGAGTTCGGGATCGTCATCCCCGAGGCCAGCGCCTACCACCAGGAGATGCTGCGGGAGTCCGGGGAGCGCTACACCGCCGACGTGCGGGTGCTCCTCGAGGCCGGGGAGACGGTGCTCGCCACGCAGTACATCAAGGCCCTGCGCGTCCGCACGCTGGTGCAGCAGGCGTTCCGCCACGCCTTCGAGGGCCTCGACGCGCTGGTCTGCCCCACCCTGCCCACCGCCGCCGCGGAGGTGGGCCAGGAGGCGTTCACCTTCCCCGGCGGCGCCCGGAAGTCGGTGATCGACGCCTGGGTCGGCCACTCGGCCCCGGGCAACGTGACCGGCCTGCCGGCGCTGTCGGTGCCCTGCGGCTTCACCTCGGCCGGGCTCCCCGTGGGGCTGCAGGTCATCGGCCGGCCCTTCGACGAGGCGGGCGTGCTCCGCATCGGACAGGCCTACGAGTCGGCGACGGACTGGACGAGCCGGCGCCCGCCCCTGTAGCCGCGGGGCCCCGCACAGCGGCTGCACGGCACCACCGCTTCGGGTGCTCGCCCTGCGGGGCGGCCGCACCGCGGCGATGATCACCCGAGGACCCGGGCGCGGCGCCCGGGCGGGAGGAGTGCGCACGTGAAGGTCCTCGGCATCAACGCCATCTACCACGACCCCGCCGCGGCGCTCGTCGTCGACGGGCGGGTCGTGGCCGCGGCCGAGGAGGAGCGCTTCAGCCGGCGCAAGCACGGCAAGCGCCCCCTGCCCTGGAGCGCCTGGGAGCTGCCCGAGCTGTCGGCCGCGTGGTGCCTGCGGGAGGTCGGCATCCGCCCGGAGGAGCTCGACGCGGTGGCCTACTCCTTCGACCCGGCACTCATGGGCACCCCCGAGGACTCCGGGCTCTTCGACGACGGCGACACCATGCGCAAGCGGTACGCCGAGATGGCGCCGGACTTCCTCGCCCACGCCCTGCCCGGCCTGGACCCCGCCAAGGTCCGCTTCGTCAAGCACCACGTCGCGCACGCCGCCTCGGCGGGCAAGGCCGCCCCGCAGCGGGACAACGCGGTGCTCGTGCTCGACGGCCGCGGCGAGGCGCACAGCCACCTCGCCGGCCGCTACGTCGACGGGCAGCTGGAGGTCCTCGCCGGGCAGGCGCTGCCGCACTCCCTCGGGCTGCTGTACGAGGAGCTCACCGACCACCTGGGCTTCCTGCGCAGCTCCGACGAGTTCAAGGTCATGGCGATGGCCTCCTACGGCAAGCCGCGCTTCCTCGGCGAGCTGTCCGAGCTCATCCGGCCCACCGGCGACGGCGGCTTCGTCACCGAGCGGATCGACTTCACCGAGTTCGCGCCCCGCCTGGGCAAGGGCGACGACTGGACCGAGGCGCACGCCGACCTCGCCGCCAGCGTGCAGACCCGGCTGGAGGAGGTGCTGGTCGACCTCGCCCGCTGGGTGTACGAGCAGACCGGCGAGAAGACGCTGACCATGGCCGGCGGTGTCGCGCTCAACTGCGTGGCCAACACCCGCATCCTGGCCGAGACCCCCTTCGAGGAGGTCTGGGTGCAGCCGGCCGCCGGCGACGCCGGGACCGCGCTCGGCAGCGCCCTGCACGTCGCGCACGAGCTCGGCGAGCGCACCGAGCCGATGCCGGGGGCGGCGCTGGGCCGCGGCTGGGGCGACGACGAGATCGAGCGGTGGCTGCAGACCGCGGCCATCGACTACGAGCGGCCCGACGACGTCGCCGAGGCCGTCGCGGAGGTCCTCGCCGACAACGGCATCGTCGCCTGGTTCCAGGGCCGCAGCGAGTACGGCCCGCGCGCGCTCGGCCACCGGTCGCTGCTGGCGCACCCGGGCTTCGAGGCCAACCTCGAGCGGATGAACGACGTCAAGGGCCGCGAGCAGTTCCGCCCGGTCGCGCCGATGGTGCTGCTGGAGCGGGCGCCGGAGATCTTCGGCCGCGGGCCGATCCCCTCGCCCTACATGCTCTTCGTGCACGACGTCGCCGAGGAGTGGCGCGACCGCATCCCCACGGTCACCCACGTCGACGGCACCGCGCGCATCCAGACCATCGACCCGCGGACCGAGCCGCTGGTGCACCGGATGATCGCGGCGTTCGAGCGGCGCACCGGGCTGCCGGTCGTGGTCAACACCAGCCTCAACACCGCCGGGCGGCCGATGGTCGACGACCCGCGCGACGCCCTCGAGTGCTTCGGCTCTGCGCCGGTCGACCTGCTCGCCATCGGCCCCTTCGTCGTCCGCCGGCCGCGCCCCACGCCGCGCCCCTGAGCGGTCCACCTCTCCCCCGTCCGGGCGAGAGGCGAACCGGGACGGCCCCCTCCTGCGAAGTCCGGGAGCACGCCGGACCACGACGGTGACGATCCGGTAACGACGGTCCCCTGATGGGGGGAGCGTCGTTGCCGGGTCGCCGCCGCCGGGTACCGGAACCCCCAGCACCCGCCACGACGGCGGCGCACGACACACGCGGAGGAACGAGCACCATGGCATCTGCAGGGAACACCGGCGCGCGGCAGGGCATGACCTGGCCCCAGGCGCTCGCGCTCGCCTTCGGGGTGGTCTACCTCCTGGTCGGCATCGTCGGCTTCTTCGTCACCGGCTTCGACGCCTTCGCCGACAACAGCCAGGACGAGATGCTCCTGATCTTCATGATCAACCCGTTGCACAACATCGTGCACATCGTGATCGGCCTGGCCGGGATCGCCCTGTCGCGCACGCTGGCCGGCGCGCGCACCTACGGCTGGCTGCTCGCCGTCGGCTACGGCGCGGCGTTCGTCTACGGCCTGATCGCGATCGGCCAGGACTGGGACTTCCTCAACATCAACGCCGCCGACAACGTGCTGCACATCGCCACCGCCGTCGTCGGCCTGGTGATGGCGCTGGGACCGGTGAACACCGCAGCGCGCCCCTCGCGCGTGTGACCGGCACGTTCCCGTCCGGCACCGTGCCGGACGACCAGGAGCCGGGCCCCGCCACCGCGGCGGGGCCCGGCTCCCGTCGTCCCGGACCTCGCCCCCCGGTGCGACGCCGGTCACCCAGCGGTCTACCTTCCGAGACATGGACTTCGCCCTCTCCGCCCGAGCCGAGGACGTCTGCGGCCGGATGTGGGACTTCATGCGTGAGCAGGTCTTCCCCGCCGAGACCGTCTACGAGGAGTGGCGGGCCGCCCGCGGCCACGACGACCACGCCCACCCGCCGGTCCTCGAGGACCTCAAGAAGGAGGCCCGCGCCCGGGGCCTGTGGAACCTCTTCCACCACGAGCTCGGGGGGCTGACCAACCTCGAGTACGCCTCGGTCGCCGAGATCATGGGCTGGTCCCCGGTGATCGCGCCCGAGGTGACCAACTGCGGCGCCCCGGACACCGGCAACATGGAGACGCTGATGCTGTTCGGGACGCCCGAGCAGAAGCAGCGCTGGCTCGAGCCGCTGCTCGAGGGCGAGATCCGGTCGGCCTTCGCCATGACCGAGCCCGACGTCGCCTCCTCCGACGCCCGCAACATCCAAACCTCGATCGTGCGCGACGGCGACGAGTACGTGATCAACGGCCGCAAGTGGTGGACCAGCGGTGCCGCCGACGAGCGCTGCCAGATCTTCATCGTCATGGGCAAGACCGACCCCGAGGGCGCTCCGCACCGCCAGCAGTCGATGATCCTCGTGCCGCGGGACACCCCCGGCCTGGAGATCCTGCGCCATCTGCCGGTGTTCGGGTACCAGGACCAGCACGGCCACTCCGAGCTGCGGCTGACCGACGTCCGCGTGCCGGCGTCGAACCTGCTGGCCGGCGAGGGCGACGGGTTCATGATCGCCCAGGCCCGGCTCGGTCCCGGCCGCATCCACCACTGCATGCGCGCACTCGGCATGGCCGAGCGGGCGCTGGCGCTCATGGTCGACCGCGCGCAGAAGCGGGTCGCCTTCGGCCGCCCCCTGGCCGAGCAGGGCACCGTCCGGGAGACCATCGCCCGCTCGCGGATGGAGATCGACCAGGCCCGGCTGCTGGTGCTGCGCACCGCCGACCTGATCGACAAGTACGGGGCGAAGGGTGCCCGCACCGAGATCGCCGCCATCAAGGTGATCGCGCCCAACGTCGCCTGCGACGTCATCGACCGGTCCATCCAGGTCCACGGTGGCGCCGGCGTCAGCGGTGACACCCCGCTGGCCCGCTTCTACGCCGCGGCCCGCACGCTGCGCATCGCCGACGGGCCCGACGCGGTGCACCTGCGGTCGGTGGCCAAGGAGGAGCTCGCCCGCGAGCGCCCCTACGTGGGCTGACGAACGACGACGGGGCCGGCACCGCGTGGTGCCGGCCCCGTCGCGTGCCCGGGGTCAGGGCGTCAGGCTCGAGCCGAACCCCCCGCCGGCGAGCTTGGCCATCAGCTGCGTGCGATCGAGTCCCACGCCGGCCAGCGCGTCGCCGTCCCGGTCGGTGTCGATGTCGTCGGGTAGCTGCGCCTCGACCTTGTCGGCCGTGTCGTTGTCGCCCTCGGTGCGCAGCACCCGCACCAGCTCCTGCTTGTCCAGCTTCACGCGCTTCCTCCGTTCTGGGGACCGCCGATCCTCCCGGAGTGTGGTGCGCCTCACCCCGCGGCGGCAACCGGACGGCGGTGACGGACACGGCGCTCAGCGGGGCCGGGACCGCCCGAACAGGAACGCGCTCACGGCGAGCAGGAGGACGCCCACGGACAGCTGCGCGGCCCCGACGCCGCCGCGCTGCCCGACGAACCACGTCGACGCGGACACGAGCAGCACGACGCCGACGCCGAGGACGAGCAGCGCCACCAGCCGCCGGCGCCGCGACCGCCCGTCGTCGTCCCGTGGTGCCGGGGTGCCTGCCATCTCGCCTCCGCTCCCGGCCCGGCGCTCCGCCGCGGCCTGTCCGTCGAGCCAACCAGACGTCCGCGGCCGGCGCGCCGGGGCTCGACAGGCAAGCAGGAACTTGCGTATCGTCCCGGCGTGGGCGACGTGTTCCGAGCCCTCGCCGACCCGACCCGGCGCGCACTGCTCGACGAGCTGCAGGAGCGGGACGGCCAGACGTTGTTCGAGCTGTGCACCCGGCTGATCCAGCGGCACGGGGTGGGCTCGTCACGCCAGGCCGTCTCCCAGCACCTGGAGGTCCTCGAGCAGGCGGGCCTGGTGCGGACCCGGCGGGAGGGTCGCTACAAGTTCCACCACCTGGACACCTCGCCCCTGCGCGCCATCGTCGAGCGGTGGCGGCTCGACACGGAGGAGGGCCCGTGCGGATCACCCTGACCAGCGTGCTGGTCGACGACCAGGACAAGGCGCTGCGCTTCTACACCGAGGTGCTCGGCTTCGTGAAGCGGACGGAGGTGCCGCTGGGGGAGCACCGCTGGCTGACCGTCGTCTCGCCCGAGGCGCCCGACGGCGTGGAGCTGGTGCTCGAGCCCGACGGCCACCCGGCGGCGCGGCCGTTCAAGGAGGCGCTGGTGGCCGACGGCATCCCCTACACGTCCTTCACGGTCGCCGACGTGCACGCCGAGACCGCGCGGCTCAAGGCCCTCGGCGTGCGGTTCACCCAGGAGCCCCTGGAGATGGGGCCGGTGATCACCGCCGTCTTCGACGACACCTGCGGCAACCTGCTTCAGATCGCGAGCGCCCCGGCCGCCTGAGCCGGCGCCGGCCGGACATGCCCTAGGGTCCTCCCGTGCCGGAGCCGGGGGACCGCGTGCTCCCGTGGGCGCTGCTGCTGCGGGTCCACGCCGCCGTCCTGCCCCGGCTGGAGCGGGCGCTGGCGGCCCACCAGCTGCCGCTGGCCTGGTACGACGTGCTGCTCGAGCTCAACGCGGCCCCCGGCCGGCGGCTGCGGATGAGCGAGCTGGGCAGCCGGGTGGTGCTCAGCCGGGAGCGGGTCAGCCGGGTCGTCGACGAGCTGCAGCGGGCCGGCCTGGTCCGCCGGGAGCCCAACCCCGAGGACCGCCGCTCGCTGTTCGCCGTCCTCACCGACGAGGGCCGGGAACGGCTGCGCGCCGCCGCCCCGGCCTACCTCGCCGGCATCGAGGAGCACTTCACCCGCCACCTCGACGACGAGGAGGTCGCCGCCCTGGCCCGGGCCCTGGGCCGGGTGCTCGCGGCCGAGGAACCGCCGCGCACCTGACCCGTGGGCTCAGAACGCCTTGCCGGCGTCGCGTGCCTGCGCGTGGGCGAGCGCCCGCCGGACGTCGACGTCGTCGGCGACGAGGTCGGGGCGAAGGTGGATCTCGGTGACGTCCTCGATCCCGGCCCAGCGCAGCCAGTCGGTGAAGAAGGTGCTCTGGAAGTCCGACCCGAAGGCCGGTCCGCGGTCGGGCCCGTAGACGGCGCTGGTGTAGACGACCGCGGCCCGCTTGCCGGTCAGCAGGCCGCGGTAGCCGGTCGCCGGGTCGAAGCCGAAGAGCATCCCGGGCTGGCTGACGACGTCGATGAACTGCTTGAGGACGTAGGGCACCCCGGCGTTCCACATCGGGACGCTGAACAGGTAGCGGTCGGCGGAGTCGAACCACCGGAAGGTCGCCTCGACCGCCCGCCAGGCCGCCGCCCCCTCACCCGACGGCTCCCGGCCGGCGAAGACGGCCATCTTGGCCTCGGTGGCCGCGGGCCCGAACGCGGGCAGCGTGCCGTCCCACAGGTCGAGGGTCTCGACCGGGACGTGGGGGTGGGTCTCGGTGAAGGCGTCGAGGAAGGTCGCAGCGAGGGCGCGGGACTCGGAGGCGGCGCCCCGGGGCGAGGCGGCGACGTGCAGGAGGGTGGACATCGGGGATCCTCTCGGGGGATGCGTGCGTGCGCACACAGTATGGTCATATGCGTGCGCACGCACAAGCCCCTCCGAGGAGCGAGCCGGACGCCCCTCGGGCGGTCGTCAGCCCTGGCGGGTCGGCGGCTCGCCCTCGGCGAGCGCGGCTTCGGCCTGGGCGGGGTCGTAGGCGCAGGCGTCCGCGACGTCGGCGGCCGGCGGCGCACCCTCCTGCGGCTGCGGCGGCGACCCGTCGGGCACCTCCCCCGCGGCGTTCGTCCCCGGCGCGGGGGCGGGCGTGGGTGCCGGGGTCTGGCTCAGCGTCTCCTGGACGATCTGCCGCATCCGGTCGTAGTCGGGGTAGGCGGGGTCGATCAGGCTGGTGTCGAAGACGACACTGCGCACCTCGGCGTCCTTGACCAGGAAGGCGAGGTCGACGAAGTCGTCGAGCGCCGCCCGCGGGATGTCGGTGCTGACGATGTCCTGCGTCGTGGCCGCGAGCTCCTGGTACTGCTCGAGCAGGGTGATCGGGTCGGCCGCCTCGATGATCGCGTCGATCGTGCACCGCTGCCGGGCCATGCGGTCGTAGTCGCTCAGGCCGAAGCGGCCACGCGCGAAGTGCAGCGCCGTCGCGCCGTCCATGTGCTGGTTCGGGCCGGGGGCGATGTAGCCGTCGGGGAGGATGCCCAGCGTCGGTTCGCCGTTGATGGGCACGTAGTAGTTGACGTTGACCGTGATGCCGCCCAGGGCGTCGACCAGCCGGCTGAACCCGTCGAGGTTGACCAGCACGAAGTAGTCGATGGGCAGCCCGAGGGCCTCCCCGATGCCGAGCTTGAGCCAGTCGGCCCCGGGGTCGTCGGTCGGCCCGAGGACGTCGGGGTGGTCGGTGGGGCCGTTGCGGTAGACCGCGTTGAGCAGGCTCTCGCTCTCGCTGCCGGACTCGAAGCCGTCGGGGTAGAGGGCGGCCAGCGGGCTGTCGGCCGGGAAGGGCAGGTTCTCCAGGTTGCGCGGGAGGCTGAACAGCGTCGTCTCGCCGGTCGCGGTCTCGATGCTGGCCACGATGACGGTGTCGGTGCGCACGCCCTCGCGCCCCTCACCGCCGTCGCCGCCGAGCAGCAGCACGTTGACCCGCTCCTTGTCCCCGAAGGGGTCGGGGGTGTCGATGACGGTGGCCGACCGGCGGTCGCTGGCGAAGACGCCGTCGAGCAGGCCGCGCTGGGCGACGGCCACCGTGCCGACCCGGTAGGCCGGGTAGGCGACGGCCGCCACCAGCGCGGCGACCAGCACCGCACCGACCACGAGCCGGGGGCGGCTGCTGCGGCGCGGCAGCAGCGCGCGGTAGCCGGTCACGATCACCGCGATCCAGGCGAGGGCCAGCACGGCGATGCCGCCGACCAGCCAGGCGAGCTGGTTGGTGTCGACGGCCAGGCGCACCGCGGTGCGCCGGCCCCCGGTGGCCAGCCAGACGCCGCCGGCCACGAGCAGCGCGGCGACCAGGAGCACGAGGGCACCGATCCGGCGCCGTCCCGTGGCGAGGAAGGCGGTGCCGGGGAGGAGGGCGTTGAGGGCGGTCAGGCCGAGGACGGCGGGCAGCGACCGCGACCCCGCCCGTTCGTGCCGGCGACTGCGCCCCCGGCCGCCGGGCGGCACGGGAGGCAGGGCCGGCTTGTCGCCGATGGGGCGGGTGAGGTCGGAGTCGTCGGTCACGGGCGTACCCGGGACGGGCCGGGCCCGCTCCCGTCGACTCCGCTCGTCCGGGCCACGGTCATCCGTCCATGGTCCCACTCACGACAGGCGCGCACGGGCTCTCCGTACCCCGTGGGGGCAGGAGCCACCCGACGCGGGGTGAGCTGCGTCTCCCCCGCAGCCGGGCCGGTCCGGAGCGTCGCCGCAGGTGTGCGGTGGGTGAGCAGCGACCCGGGTGCGGAAGCCGGGAGGACCACCCGCTCCTAGGCTCGGGGGTCGTGCGCCTCGCCACCTGGAACGTGAACTCCATCCGCACGCGGGCCGACCGGGTGGTCGCCTGGCTGCAGCGCCGCGACGTCGACGTCCTGGCGCTGCAGGAGACCAAGTGCCGCGACGACCAGTTCCCCGAGGAGCGCTTCCGCGAGCTCGGCTACGAGGTCGCCCACGTCGGCTACTCGCAGTGGAACGGCGTCGCGGTGGTCTCCCGGGTCGGGCTGGGCGACGTCGAGGTGGGCTTCCCCGGCATGCCGACGTGGGCGGCCAAGGAGGATGCCGAGCCCGCCGCGGAGGCGCGGGCGCTGGGCGCCACCTGCGGCGGGGTGCGGGTGTGGAGTCTGTACGTGCCCAACGGCCGGCAGCTGGGCGACCCGCACTACGACTACAAGCTGGAGTGGCTCGCCGCGCTGCGCACCGCCGCCGGCGGCTGGCTGGCCGCCGACCCCGCCGCGCAGGTGGCCCTGGTCGGTGACTGGAACATCGCCCCCCAGGACGACGACGTGTGGGACACGAGCGTCTTCGCGCACTCCACGCACGTGTCCGAGCCCGAACGGGCCGCGTTCCGCGCCGTCGTCGAGGCCGGGTACGCCGACGTCGTCCGGCCGCTGGCGCCGGGCCCGGGGGTCTACACCTACTGGGACTACACGCAGCTGCGCTTCCCCCGCCGCGAGGGCATGCGGATCGACTTCGTCCTCGGGACGCCGCAGCTGGCCGGCCGGGTCACCGGCGCGCTGATCGACCGCGAGGAGCGCAAGGGCAAGGGCGCCAGCGACCACGCCCCCGTGGTGGTCGAGCTGGCCGACCGCGAGAGCTAGCTGTACTGACCGGGGAGGTTGGTCAGGCGGCTGATGGGCGGGTGGCCGCCGATGCCGGTGTGGGGCCGATGGTGGTTGTAGGTGTGCAGCCAACCAGGAAAGGCCGCCCGGCGGTCGGCCTCGCTGATGAACAGCTGGGCGAAGGCCCACTCGGCGGTCATGGTGCGGTGAAAGCGTTCGACCTTGCCGTTGGTCTGCGGCCGGTAGGGCCGGGTGCGCTTGGGCGTGAGGCGCAGCTGGCTGCAGGCGGTGATCCAATCGTGGCTGCGGTAGCAGCCGCCGTTGTCGGTGAGCACCCGGCGGGCGGTGACCCCGCGGGCGGCGAACCAGGCCACCGCTCGGTGCAGCACGCCGGCGGCGGTCGGACCGGTCTCGTCCTCGCAGATCTCGGCGTAGGCGGTGCGGGAGTGGTCGTCGAGGACGACGTGGATGAAGCCGTGGCCCATCAGCGGGTTGCGGTAGCGGTTGCGGGCGCGGCCGCCATCGAGGTGCCGGTTGGCCTTGCCGGCCCGCTGACCCACAAAGCGCCAGCCGCCGCCGGCGGGAATGTTGCCCAGCTTCTTCACATCGGCGTGCAGCAACTCGCCGGGTGCGAGGTGTTCGTAGCGGACCGGCGCCTGCTCGCGGCGCTCGAGCCGGGACAGCCGGCTGACGCCGCAGCGGCGTAACACCGCGCCGGCGGTGGAGGGCGCCACGCCGGTCTCGGCGGCCAGCCGGTGCGCGCCCCAGCGCTTGCGCAACCGCAGTGACACGATCCGCTTCGTCCTCGCTGGGTCGGTCTTGGCCGGGCTGGAGTGCGGGCGGCTGGAGCGGTCGGTCATGCCGGCGGTGCCCTCGGCGCGGTAGCGGTCGGCCCAGCGCCGGGCGGTGGTCGCCGAGACACCGAAGCGCTCGGCGGCCCGCGTCGCCGGCCACTTCTCCTCGACGATGAGCCGGGCCATCCGCAGCCGCTGGCGCGGAGTCAGCGCGGCATTAGCGTGGAGCACGAGGACCTCCGGTGTCGTGGCAGTGGTCGCCTTCAGCAGCTCCACTCCACGCCCGGAGGTCCTCCCTCACAAGATCCGTCAATCAGATCCCGTGGTCACACGCCCGCGACCAACGTCTCCGGTCAGTACACCTAGGCCTCATCATCGACGTGAAGACTCTGAAGAAGGTGGAGCGCCAGCGATGGGAGTTTATCGATTACCTGCGACTCAGGGATACGCGCTGGATTGCCGCCTACGGTGTCACTCTCGCCGTAGCCGGAAGTCTTATTGTCAGTCAGGTAACAGCGGGGGAGCCCCTGACAAATGTGCCTGGCGCATTGATTGATACGTTAATCCCTGGCGAGTGAGCCGTTGGAATGGCGGGAAACGAATAGTCTAGCCTGTCCTGAGGGGAGGGGTCCTGCGCCAGTGGCTCCCGCGAAAGAGGGGAGCCTGGACCTCCACTACAGTGGCAGTGCTCCCTAAGAAGACGTTGCGCATTCCTGTTCTTAGCGTATGACAGTTGTTCTTCGCTGAGTGCCCCGACGGTCAGGGTCGCCGCTCTGAGTTCCGTGCCGGTTTGGGTTCGCCTCGACAAGCATGGCACCGGTCAGCTTCGCTCCGGGGAGGGCGGCGCCTCTCAGGTTGGCCCTAGAAGAGGAAGCACCGGTGAGGTTGGTGCACTATAAATTGATGGGGCGTTCATCGTTCACGGAGCCTGACCCGGTTCTCCGGACATGTCGGGTTGGGTGATCATGCCGCGGTGAGTGCGGCGGTGTGAAGCTCCTCGAACTGCACGGGGCTGAGGTAGCCGAGCGCGGAATGGCGTCGGCGGGGGTTGTAAAGGGCTTCGATCCACTCGAAGATCGCTGATCCAAGATCGGCCCTGCTGTCCCAGCGCTGCCGGTCGAGCAGTTCGCGTTGCATGGTCGACCAGAACGACTCCATCAGGCCGTTGTCGACGCTGGAGGCGACCCGGCCCATCGGGCCCAGCAGCCCGGCGGCGCGCAGTCGGTGGCCGAAGATCCAGGACGTGTATTGCGATCCGCGGTCGCTGTGGACCACGGCGCCGGCCGGTGGGCGGCGCCGCCAGCGGGCCATCTCCAGGGCGTCGACGACCAATTCAGCGCGCATGTGGTCGGCGATCGACCAGCCGACGACGGTGCGGCTGAAGACGTCGAGCACGGCGGCCCAGTAGATCTTGCCCTCAGTCGTGGGGTGCTCGGTGATGTCGGTCACCCACAGCCGATCCGGCGCGTCGGCGATGAACCGGCGCTGCACCAGGTCGGCGTGCACCACCGGCGCCGGTCCGGCTCGGCGGTGTTTGCGGCGATGACAGACGCCGGCCAGCCCGGCGGTGCGCATCAGCCTGGCCACCCGCTTGCGCCCGCAGGCCAGCCCGAGCCCGAGGCGCAGCTCGGCGTGCACCCGCGGAGCGCCATAGGTGCCGCGAGAGGCGACATGCACCTCGGCGATCGTGGCAGTGAGCTGCTCGTCGGAGACAGCACGGGCGCTGGGCGCCCGACCGCGCCACTCGTAGAAGCCCGAACGGGACACCCGCAGCACCCCGGCAGGCCACCGCGACGTCGATGCCGTCCGCGGCGAGCTCGTGGACCAGCCGGTAGATCATTTTGGGCCGGGGAAGGCCTCCCGGGCGAAGTAGGCACTGGCCCGCTTGAGGATCTCGATCTCCATCGCCTGCACCCGGTTCTCCCGGCGCAGCCGGACCAGCTCGGCCCGCTCATCGGTGCTCAGTCCCTCGGCGCGGCCAGTGTCGATGTCGTCCTGCTCGAGCCACCGCCGCAGGCACGACTCCGCAATCCCCAGATCGTGGGCGATCTCGGCGATCGACTTCTCCCGCCGACGGGCCAGCTCCACCGCTCTGCGGCGGAACTCCGGCGGCTTGGCTGCAGGCATCCAGGACTCCTCTCCGAGGCGATCCTCGCCTCAGATCAGGTGTCCGGGAAACCGGGTCAGGCTCCCGCAGTGCCTGGTGGTGGGTGGCACCGGCTGCGCGGTGCCGGTCGTCGTAGGTCCGGGCGCCGGGTGAGGCGGTCAGCGCGGTGAAGGCCTGCAGGTAGAGGGCGTCGGCGAGACGCCTGTTGCGGGCGAAGCGGGCCAGCACGATCCGTTTGGTGCCCGAGGCGCGGGTGATTGGGGCCATGCCGGAGTAGTTCTTGCGCCCGCGGACGTCGGCGTAGCGGGTGGGGTCATCTCCGAACTCGGCGAGCACCCGGGCGCCCAGGACCAGCCCGAGTTCGGGCTGGCTCAGGTAGATCTCAGCGTCCGGGTGCCGGCCAAAACCCGCCTCCACCTCCGCCCGCAGCACCTCGATCTGCACCACGAACTCGCCGATCACCGCGACCAGGGAGCGCACCGCCGCGGTGTAGGCGCTCACCACACCGGGATGGGCCTCCAACTGGGGGGCGCGCAGCGCGGCCTGGATGCGTTCGGCGGTGGCCTGCAGGTTGCGTTGCCGCCCGGCTCGCCGCAGCGCCGCGGTGATCGTGCTGAGGGAGAGGCGGCGGCCTGCCTCAGGTGAGGGAGCGATCGCCAGGATGGCCAGCGCGTCACGGCCGTCGAGATCGTCGGCGAAGGCGGCCAGTGCGCCGGGGTAAAACTCGCGCAGCATCGAGCGCAGCGCGTTGGTCTGCCGTTGCCGGGACCAGATCATCGACTGGTGGGTGCGGGTGAGCACTTTGACGTGCTCGGCGATCGCGGAGTCCCCGGCCACGGTGCGGTGATGGGCCCGGTCCAGCCGCACCAGCTCGGCCAGCACATGGGCATCACCGGGATCGCTCTTGGCGCCGGAGGTGGCGTGTCGCTCGCGATAGCGGGCGGCCTGCAGCGGATTGACCGCGTGGACGGTGTAACCGGCGGCGATCAGGGCCTGCACCCACGGCCCGCGGTCGGTCTCGATGCCGAGCACGACCTGATCGGCCTCGGCGTCCTCATCCAGGTGATCGGCGACCAGCGCGTGCAGCGCCGCCAGCCCCTCGACCCCTTCGGGCAGCCGCCGGCGGGCCAGCCGGCTGCCGGACTCGTCGACGAGCTCGATGTCGTGATGGGCCTGGGCCCAGTCATCTCCGATGAACAACACCGCGCTATGGCCTCCTCCGGATCGGCATCACCTGCCCGGAGCCTGGAGGAGAAGGCAGTGGCGACCTAATGGATCAGTGCTCGCACGGCACGACATCCCACCGGCCATCGGCTCCTCCTCGCACACCGGCGGAGGCACGATCTAAGCGTGGGCCTCGACCTTCGGACCCGGGACGCACAGTGCTCACCCGCCGGCGGCTCGGACACCCGATCCTGCTCCAGAAGCGACCGGATGCAGCCCCATTAGGGACAGGGCAGCGGGGCATAGGTTGCAGCGGTGGACGTCGTTGTGGAGGTAGGCGACTGGGAGCACGAGTGCTGCGGGGAAGCCATCGAACGCAACCAGCTCGTCGACTTCCGATGCATCCGCTATGCGGGGCCGGACGGCCAGATGCGTCTCGCCGAATCGCACCACGGTGGACTCACCGTCACAGCCGATGAGCGGGTCCACGGACGGGTGATCGAGGTTCAGGTGGTCCGGGAGGACGGGACCGCGCAGTCAGTCCTCCGCATACCGGGCGGGCGAGCGCTGCGGGGCTTCGACGATGACGACGACGGCCACCTCGAAGATCCGTGGACCGATGACGTCATCATATCCGACAGCCTGGACTTCCTGGTAACCGTTCGGACGTCGAGCTAGCAGTCCCCAGCCCAGCCTGGCTGCCGTCCCATAGCGGCCCACTTTGGGAGGTAGCGACTCAATTCTGATCACAGGGTCGTCGCCGTATTTCACTACAGCGGAACGTCGAGAAGTTCCCGTGCAAGCAGGTCACCGACGAATCGCTCCAGTGAGCAGCGGCCAAGTCAACCTCGTCGCGACTTGGCCGCGGATGGGCGCCGTGGACAAGCGTGCTGCGCAGGCCGTAGCAATAGCTGAAGAACTTCAGCGCCGGCATGCCGAGGTAAAGGCGGTCAGCGAGAGCCGTGCTGAGGCGTCGCCCCGCCTGGCCGACCGACTCCTGGCGGAGCGCTCGGAGGCCGCCGACTAGTGAAGCTGCGTCACCCTCCGGCAAGCCGGCCTCCTCAACGCTGACAACCAACTTCTTGAGCTGCTCTTGGACGGCCAGCGGACGGTCGACTTGTTCGATGAGCGTCTCCAGGGCCATGGTCAGCATGACGAAGCGCGCATCGGCCACCGAAAGAGAAAAGGAAGCGCTCCAAAGGTCAAACGCCAAACGCTGGACGTCGCTCACTCCAAGTCCGCGTTCATGAGCCTCCTTCACCATGGCCGCGACCTGCTCACCGCGCTTGACCACGACGCCCCGAGCCTCGATGCGATGGAACAGCGCTGGCGGAGCCGATGGAAAGACCAGCACGCCAGGGTCGTCGTTGTACTGCTGGACCTCAGGATGGGCCGCACGGAGTTCGTCGAGGTGGGCCGGCGCGATGAACCCTCGGGGCGCACGCTCCCTGAAGTCCGCTGCAAGCTGGACACGCGCAAATCCGACAGTGACCGCGTCACGCCACGTCTCGCCCGCGGTCCGTGCCTCTGTCTCGTCGGCATAGCCGCTGCCCCGGAGCTGTATCTCATTGCTGTCACGGAACGGCCGATCAGCCATAGTCCGAATGGCAACGGTGATGCCGCCGTCGGTTTCGAGCAAGAGCTCACTTAGATCGGAGTCGATACGGGTGGTGTCGCCCAAGGTCGCCCTGACGCGGAAGTCGTACGTCTCCGACATCTACCTATCCTCTCAGTGAACGCGACATCTCCTCGGCTGCCCCTTGCCTGCCGCCGCTTAGGCCGCGATGACACGCACTTGGCGTCGCTGCGACAAATGTCCCTGAGCGGCCCACTTCGGGACACCTGGAATCAGGTCAGGACGACAGAGGTGGCCGCTCGCTCGTGATGCCATACCGCCGCCGGGCCCAGACGCGGACGACCAGGACGACCGCCAGCAGGACGGCGGCGATAACCAGACCGCGAAGCCATCCGTCGAACAACAAGCCGACCAGGAAGGCCGTCAACATCTCCGGCAGCGTCAACAGAACCGTTCGTCCGAGCGGCACCCCGAACCAACGCTGCATCCATGACTCGTTTTCCGCCTGCCGGTGCCCCGCCCCAGCCTCGTATCGCTTCCGCGAGGAATGGTCCTGAGCCCCTTCCATGATCATCACTGTGGCCGCAGCGAACGCGCACCGTCAACTTGAGCCCCGCTTGGTGTCCCTAAAGCCGCCCTCAGAGACACCGTGAGAGCGCTGGCGACGGCCGATCCGGGCGACCTCCGACTAGCCACACGAGCACGGCGTGGGCGACACCGACCCCAGAAGGTGGCGCTGAAACTCGACACGGGCTGCGGACGGTGGCGTGGGGTGTGCGACCCAGCTCCCTTGATGCAGTCAAACGCTGAGGATCAGGCGCACGTCGGGCGGGTTGCCACTGTGGCGGTCCAGGTGAACCAGGGCCGGCCACGTGCATCGGCGGCAACCTCGGGGCCGATCACTGACAGTGTCGACTAGTCCGGCAATCCCGGGTCGCCGGCGTCGAGCACCCGGTGGCGTAGTTCGGCGCGCAGCCCGGCGGTGGCTCGCTCGAGGTTGTCGTACGGCAACGACGTCGACGCTTGGTGGACCACGGTGTGCAGGGTCCATGCGCCGGCCTACGGCCGACAGGGTTTGGTCCGGCGGTGTCACCCCGGTGGGTCGGGAGGAACGACTCGTCGGCACCGGTGACTGCACCGCTCAGGACCGCCTTCATCCGCCCGCTGGGTGAGTGCCGCGTCGACCCGTCCAGCGACGCCGGTGTGGTGAATCTCGATCGGTGGTCACAGACGCCAGCCAGCGTCGCGGAGGTGTGCCGACGGGCTCGATTGGGGCACCCGGGCTCCCTGCGGGAGCCGCACGACTGCCGCGGAGACCGGCACCTTCCCGCGTACCGCCGTGTACCTCCGCGCCCGGGGCGGTGGCGAGCTGCAACCCCAGCCGGCGGCTCGCGGTCCTCGACCGCTGGAACGCCACCACACCCCCGCCGACGCGCCGACCGCCGACGCCGCAGCCGGTGTCTGCCGCCCCAGCGGACGGGCCGGCCCAGTCGCTTGTTGGTCGTAAATTGGTCGCAGGCCCCGGGCCCACACCGCGTCAGGCCGCTGACCTGCGGTTCTGCTCCCCCGATTGGACTCGAACCAATAACCCTGCGATTAACAGTCGCATGCTCTGCCAATTGAGCTACGGGGGACGGGCGGGCGTGGCCCGCGCGCCCGTCGAGAGTACCGCACGGCCTGCGGCGTCCTGCGCGGGCTCCTCCGATCGCGGACGGTGGCGTCCGCCCGTAGCGTGATCACCCGGTCGTTCACGTCTCGAACACGGAGGTCCCCCGTGGCCAAGCTCTCCTTCCTCCTCGGCTTCGGTGCCGGCTACGTCCTCGGCGCGAAGGCCGGCCGTGAGCGCTACGAGCAGATCCTCGGCCTGTGGTCGGACGCCAAGGACAACCCGCAGCTGCAGGGACTGGCCGGCATGGCCCAGGCCCGCGCCGACGACGTCGTCAGCTCGGTGAAGTCGAAGATGGGCCGCGACACCGGTCCCGAGCCGGCCCCGGCCCGCAGCACCGGCACGACGACGCTGCCCCCGGCCACCACCACCGAGGCCCCCGACCTGACGGCGCTGCCCGCCGACCCGCCGCCGGTCGGCTGAGCCGGCGCCGCCGGCAGCCCGAGCGCGCAGCTCAGCCGGGCTGCTCGGCGGCGAGCGCCTCCTCCAGCTTGGCGCGCGCCACGGCACGGGCCTCCGGGTCGGTGCGGTCGGCGTCGTCGTCGAACACGACGGTCCACTCGCGGGCGGCCTGACCGGGCACCCGCCGGGCCACCAGCAGCACCCCTCCCCCGCCGGGCAGCGGCGAGCGGCGACTGGCGACGACGGTCTGGTCGACCCGCCGGCGCACCACGGCCGGCAGGTCGCCGGCGTCGGTGAGCGCGTACCGCTCGGCCGGCTCCCGCGCCTGCACGCCGGGCTCCACCTCGGCCAGCGCGGTCACGGTGAACGTCCCGCCGCCGTCGTTGGTGGCCGCCCAGCGGGCCGCCCCGACCTCGTGCCAGCGCAGCACGCCGACGTCGCCGGCCTCGTCGAGTCGCAGGTCGGCCGGGACCACCCGCAGCCCGCGGCTGGTGGCCGCCAGCCAGCCCTGCCCGCGCGCCATCTCCCCCCACGCCAGCACCCGCTCCTCGGCGTCCGCCGACGCCTGGACGACGGCGCGCACCGGCTCCGGCGGACGGGCGAACCGCCTGCGCAGCCGCTCACCCAGGCTCACGTCAGCCCGCCGATCGCCCTTTGCCGCAGCGAGATGGCCTCCTGCTCGAGCGCCATCAGCCGGGAGAACGCGCGCATGTACTCGTCGCCCTGCTCGACGGGGTTCATCCGCTGCAGCTTCGCCTTCAACGCGGTCACCTGCCGCACGGTGGCCATCTCCTGCAGCCGCGCCAGCACCGCCGACACGTAGACGGCGTCGGCGTCGCCCACCGAGCGCAGCGGCTCGACGGCGAGCGCGGTGAGCTGGGCGCGGGCGGTCTCCCGCTCGCAGTGCTCGGCCACCTCGTCGAGCCACGCCGGACCCGACACCCGGGCGGCCGCCGCGCCCCCGGCCGCCGCGACGGCCGCGGCGACGGCGGCGTAGTCGGGGTCGGTGTAGGCGGCGGGCGGAACGGCGTCGAACGACGGCCCGGCGATCTCGGGGACCTGCAGCGCCGCCTTGACCGCCTCCCGCTCGACCGCGAGCGCGGCGTCGTCGGGTGTGCGCTTGGGCTGCCGCGGCCGGCGGGGTGGCGCGGTCTCCCCGCCGGTGATCCGCCGGACCCGCTCGAGCACCTCGCCCTCGTCGGTGTCGCCGATCAACCCGGCCAGCCGACGGGCGTAGGCCGGGCGCAGCGCGTGGTCCTTGACCTGGGCGAGCAGCGGCGCGGTCCGGTCGAGCGCGGCCACCCGGCCCTCGACGGTGTCGAGGTCGTACTCGGCCAGCGTGGTGCGCAGGACGAACTCGATCAGCGGCGTCCGCCGCGCCACCAGGTCGCGGACGGCGGCGTCACCGTGCGCCTGGCGCAGCTCGCAGGGGTCGCGCCCGTCGGGCTCGACGGCGACGAACGTCTGCGCGATGAAGCGCTGGTCCTCCTCGAACGCCCGCCGCGCGGCCTTCTGACCCGCGGCGTCGCCGTCGAAGGTGTAGACGACCTCCCCGCGGAACTCGTCCTGGTCCATGAGCAGCCGCCGCAGCACGCTGATGTGCTCGGGGCCGAAGGCGGTGCCGCAGGAGGCCACCGCCGTGGTGACCCCGGCGAGGTGGCAGGCCATGACGTCGGTGTAGCCCTCGACGACGACGGCCTGGTGCCGCTTGGCGATGTCGCGCTTGGCCCGCTCGATGCCGTAGAGGACGGTGCTCTTCTTGTACAGCGGCGTCTCGGGGGTGTTGAGGTACTTGGGGCCGGGGTCGTCGTCCATGAGCTTGCGGGCGCCGAACCCGATGACGTCGCCGGTGATGTCACGTATCGGCCAGACCAGCCGCCGGTGGAAGCGGTCGATGAGCGTGCCGCGCGAGGACTCCTTGGCCAGCCCGGCCGTCACCAGCTCCTGCTGCGTGTAGCCCTTCCCGCGCAGGTGCCGGGTGAGCGCGTCCCAGCCGCCCGGGGCGTACCCGCAGCCGAAGTCGACGGCGACCTGCCGGTCGAAGCCGCGGTCGGCGAGGAACTGCCGCGCCGGCCCCGCCTCGGGGCTGCGCAGCTGCTCGGCGTAGAACTCCGCGGCCGCGGTGTTGGCCGCGACCAGCCGCGCCCGCTGCCCGACCTGCGCACGGTCGGGGGCGCCGGTGGGCCGGCCGCCGTCGTCCTCGTACTTGAGGTCGATGTTCGCCCGCGCCGCCAGCCGCTCGACGGCCTCGGTGAAGCTCAGGTGGTCGATCTGCTGGACGAAACTGATGACGTCCCCGCCCGCCCCGCAGCCGAAGCAGTTCCCGGTGAGGATGTCGTCCTCCAGCGTGAACGCGTGCGTGCCGGGCACCTCGGCGCAGTAGACCTCCTCCACCCGGTCGCTCCACTCGACCGACCGGACGACCCAGTCGCCGTCCGGCCGGCGGGCCAGCGGCGCCGGCACGGTGTGACCAGAGCCGGAGGCCGCCGCCACTACGGTCAGGGCCGGGACACGTTCCCGTGGGAACGACGAGGAGAGCCGGTCGCCGGGCAGGAGCTGCCTGGTCAGTCGTTCCGAGCGCGAAGCGCCCGACGGGACGAACCAGCGGTGCTCGTCGGTGGCGAAGAGCTCCTTCTCCCGACCGTTCCGGGAGACGACGACGCGCATGAGTCGCTGGACGCCGTAGCTCCGGAACGGCGCCTCGACCCAGCCGCCGTCCCCGTTGAGCACCCGGACGGTCCGCCCGGCGAGCTCCGCGATCGGGACCACGCCGTCCTCGGTCAGGACTCCTGTCTCCCCTGCCAGGCAGTGGAAGAGGTTGCGCGCGGGGGTGACGTGGAACGACGGCGACTTCTCGTCGTGGAACGGGCACAGGCCCTTGAGGCTGCCGCCCCCGGCCCGCTTGAGCTGCAGGTGCTCGCCGACCACCTCGTCGATCCGGCTGCGCTCGCGCACCAGCGCGATGTCCGCCGCTCGGATGCGTCCCCGGCCGGCCATGGGCCCCCTCCGTCGTGCTGCTGCCGGGACGCCGGTGCGCGTCCCGCACCGATCATCCCCTCCCGGGACGACGGCCCGGCAGCCGACGGGCTCAGCCGCTCCCGGCGGCGACCGCGCCGCCCACCGAGGCCGCGACCGCCGCTCCGTAGGCGCGCCGCTGCAGCACCAGGACCAGCCACAGCAGGAGCACCTGCGCGTCGAGCGGCAGGTCCTCGTCCGCGGTCGGCGTGGGCCGGGGCGACCAGCCGCCGGTGGACCCGCTCTCGGCCACCGTCCGCTCCCCGGCGGTGAACCGGTAGGTGCCCCGCCACCAGGAGGCGGGCTCGGCGAGGACGGCGGTGCCGGCGAGGTCGACCCGCCAGGTGCCCCGCCAGGCCGGCACCTGCTCGGCGCGCAGGCGGACGGCGTCCGCGGGGTCGACCGCCCACCGGCCGGCCAGGGTCCCGTCCCGCCGCCGGTCGAGGACCCACTCGCGGTCCCCGACGACCGCGATCGAGCCCTCCTTCCAGAGTCGGTGGAGCGCAGGTGCGCTCGTGGCCCCGTCCCGGGCCCGGCCCTGAGCCGGCGAAGGGTGGGGAGGACGGGGTCCTCACACCTCCTCAGCCGATGCCCGGCGCGCCCGCGATGCTCTCCCCGGTCACGCGGTAGAGCAGGTAGGCGGCGGTCTCCCGCAGGATGTACCGGAACTGCGTGGCGCGCGTCTGCACCGCCGGGCCCTGCCGGGTCGGGGAGCTCTCGGCGGAGATCCCCGCGTCCTCGGCCATCCGCTCGGCCCGCATGGCGTGCCACGGGTCGGTGACCAGGACCGCGTCGGACCACCCGCGCTCGTCGAAGGCGGTGCCGACCGCGCGCATGCTCTCCAGCGTGTCGACGCCCTCGGGCACCGCCAGCAGCGACTCGGCGGGGACCCCGGCGTCGAGCAGGTAGTCCCGGCCGGCCTCGGCCTCGGTGAACTGGTCCCCGGCCGCCTTGCCGCCGACGGTGACGACGACCGGCGCGACGCCGTCCTCCCACAGCGCCGCGGCGTGCTCCAGCCGCGCCTCGAAGATCGACGACGGGACGCCGTTGTACTGGGCCGACCCGAGCACCACGATCGCGTCCGACGACGGGCGGGCGTCCTGGCGCGCGGTCCACCAGATCGCGACCGCCGTCGAGGCGACGAGCAGCAGGGCGGCGAGGACGGCGGCGGCGAACACCCGCCACACCAGAGACCCCACCCGCGCCACCGCTCATGGATAACACGGGGCCTGTGCCGGGCGTGGCAGCCGGGACCGGTGTGGCGGGCAGGCGGCCGGAGCGGCCCGCGCCGGCGGGGAGGTCAGGCGACGAGGAGGAAGCCGACGACGGCGAACAGGATCGTCAGCACGCAGACGAGCGCGCCGACGTAGAGGCCGGTGCGGTTGACCGGCGAGGGCGGCGGGGACACGTAGAGCGGGAAGCCGGTGGCCAGCGGCCCCTGCTGCATCGCGGCCGCCTGCTGGGGCGTGGGCGCGAACTGCGGCTGCGGTGGGAGCTGCACCTGTCCCGGGAACCCGACCTGGGTGGGCGCGGCCGGCGGCGGCACCGGCGGCGCGGTCGGGGCGACCCCGACGGGGGCGGGCGGCGCGGCCGGGGCCGGGGGCACGTACGGGCCCGCGGGGGCGTACGGACCGGCCGGGGCGTAGGGCGCGGACGGGTGGGGCGGCTGCGACACCGGGGTTCCTCTCGTGCAGGCCCGGTCGGCTCCCGCCGGGCGGCGCACATGGTGACAGCCGGGAGCGGGTCGGGAAAGGGCTCCCGTCGTGGCCGCGGCGTCGGCCTCAGCCGGAGGTCCCGCAGACCCGCGGGCCCTCCTCGAGCACCACGACCAGCGTCGTCTCGGTGCCGGTCCCGCCGTCGTCCCACCGGACCCGGACCTCCCGGGAGTCCCGGTCGGCCAGCTCCCCCGGCTCGACGGCCACGATCTCGGCGGTGCCCGGCCGCGCGTACCCGGCGGCGACCTCGCCGACGTCCACGCCCTCGGCGTCGGCACGGTCGTGCTCGGCCTGGCACAGCAGCCCGCCGGCGGTCTCGAGGTCACGGGCGGCCAGCGCCGCGGTGAACACGCCGACCACCTCGCGGGCCTGGTCCTCCGCCGTCCCCTTGACCAGCGGGAGGGCGACCACCATCCCGACGCCGACGGCGACGGTGGCGCCGAAGATGCCGAGGACGAGCCCGTTGCGGCGGCGCGGGGTGCTGGTGTGCAGCTGCTCGGGGCCCTCGTCGTAGAGGTACGGGCCGGTCATCCGCCGCTCGTCTCCAGCTCGGCGCCCGCCGGGGGGCGCGGGTCGTCACGGTCGTCGAGCCAGCCCTCGGGCAGCGCCACCGGCCGCGGGCTGCTGGTGCGCCCGCGCGGCCCGCCGAGGACCGCCGTCGGGTAGGGCTGGTCCTCGATGCGGTCGAGCAGGCCGGCCAGCTCGTCGAGCGAGCTGACCATGGCCAGGGCACGGCGGACGTCGGAGCCGACCGAGAAGCCCTTGAGGTACCAGGCGACGTGCTTGCGGAAGTCGGTGCAGCCGTGCAGCTCGCCCTGCCCGGCCGACAGCAGCTGCGCGTGCCGGTGCATGACGGCGGCCACCTCCCGCAGCGTCGGCAGCGCCCGTCGCGGGGAGCCGGCGAAGGCGGCGGCCAGGTCGCCGAACAGCCACGGCCGGCCCAGGCACCCCCGCCCGATGACGACGCCCGCGCAGCCGGTGGTGTCGACCATCCGCAGCGCGTCGTCGGCCTCCCAGACGTCGCCGTTGCCGAGGACCGGGATGTCGACGGCCTCGACCAGCCGGGCGATGGGCGCCCAGTCGGCGGTGCCGCTGTAGAGCTGGTCGGCGGTGCGCCCGTGCAGGGTGATCGCCGCGGCGCCCTCGTCCTGCGCGATCCGGCCGGCGTCGAGGTAGGTGACGTGGTCGGCGTCGATGCCGATGCGGGTCTTGACGGTGACCGGCACGTCGCGGGCGGCGCGGACCGCGGCACGGACGATGTCGCGGAACAGGACCCGCCGCCACGGCAGGGCCGAGCCCCCGCCCTTGCGGGTCACCTTGGGCACCGGGCAGCCGAAGTTCAGGTCGACGTGCGCCGGGCGGGTGCCGGCGACCTCCTCGTCGACGAGCATCTCCACCGCCCGCCCCACGGTGGCCGGGTCGACGCCGTAGAGCTGCACGGAGAAGCCGGCCGCCGCCTCCTCCGGCGTGGCCCGGATCATCCGCAGCGTCTTCTCGTTGCGCTCGACCAGCGCCCGCGTGGTGATCATCTCGCAGACGTAGAGGCCGGCGCCGAACTCGCGGCACAGGGTGCGGAACGCCGGGTTGGTGATGCCGGCCATCGGCGCCAGCACCACCGCGGGGTCCACGGTGAGCGGCCCCAGCCGCAGCGGGGCGACCGCCGGCGCCAGGGTGCTCGTCACGCCGTCCAGGGTAGGCGGGCCCTGTCGTGCACTTCCGCGGAAGTGCACAGCGGTCACGCCGGCTCCGGCACCGTCCGCAGCCCGGTGTGCCGGGCGAGGACGGTGAAGTCGCGGTCACGGTGCAGGACGCCGACCCCGTGCCGCAGCGCCACGGCGGCCACGACGCAGTCGGTGAGCGAGCGCGGCGTCTCCCCCGCCCGCCGGCAGGCCCGGTACAGGGCGGCGGCGGTCTCCACGTCGACCGGGGACTCCTGGCGGAGCAGCTCGGCGCCGGCGAGGAAGCGGGCGAGCTGCCCGGCGCGCTCCTCGGCGGTCGTCCCGGCGAGGACCTCCAGGAGGACGACGTCGGTGGCCGCGGCCTCCCCGCGGGCGATCAGCCCGTGCAGCAGGTCGGTCTCGACGCCCTCCTCCCCGCGCAGGTAGGCGATCCAGACCGAGGAGTCGACGAGGACGGTCACCCGTGCGCGGCGGGGCCCACCGGCCACTGCCCGGCCAGCTCCTCGGCCTCCCCGCGGCGGGTCCCGTCGAGGTCGCCGTCCCACCCGCTGCCCTGCATCGCGTGCATCTCGCGGGGCGTCATGGGCGCCGCGCTGACCTGGCGGAGCGCGAAGTCGACGGCGTCCTTCTTGGTGCGCAGGCCGTACCGGCGCATGACCCGGCCGACCAGGTCGTCGTCGATGTCGATGGTCGTCCGGCCCACGGGCCCACCTACACATCGAGGTGTACGCGTGTGCCCGACCGGCGGACGTGTCGAGGGCGTCCGAGTCGGGCACTGCGGTTCTCCCCACCCGGAGGTCAGGAGGACGCGTGTCGAGGTCAGCGCTGCTCCCGTCCGCGGGCGCGCCGGTGCCCGGCGTGGAGCGCATCGCCGTCCTGCGCGCGAACCTGCTCGGCGACCTGGTGATGACCCTCCCGGCGCTCGCCGCGCTGCGGGCTGCCCACCCCGACGCGGAGATCACCTACCTGGGCCGGCCGTGGCACGCCGAGCTGCTCGAGGGCCGGCCCGGGCCGTGGGACCGCGTGGTCGCCGTCCCGCCGTGGCCCGGGGTCCACGACGCGCCGGGCGCCTCCCGCGACGGCCCCGAGGTGCAGCGCTTCCTGCGTGCGCAGCGGGCCGAGGGCTACGACCTGGCGCTGCAGCTGCACGGTGGGGGCGGTAACTCCAACCCGCTGGTGACCGCTCTGGGCGCTCGGGTCACCGCCGGCGCCCGGGACGCGGGAGCCCCGCCGCTGGACCGCTGGCTGCCCTACGTCTACGACCAGCACGAGGTGCTGCGCTGCTTGGAGCTGGTCGGGCTGGTGGGCGCGGTGCCGGTCACCCTGGAGCCGCGGCTGGCGGTCACCCCGGCCGACGCCGCGGCCGCCGACGCCGTCCTGCCCGCCGGGCCGGAGCCGCTGGTCGCGCTGCACCCCGGCGCCAGCGACCCGCGGCGCCGCTGGCCGGCCTCCTGCTTCGCGGCGGTCGCCGGCGCCCTCGTCGCCGACGGTGTGCGGGTGGTGCTGGTGGGCTCGGGCGCCGACGACCGGCGGGCGGCCGACGCGATCCGCGCGGCGGCGCCGGCGCCGGTGCTCGACCTGGTCGGTCGGCTGTCGCTGGGGGCGCTGGCCGGCGTCCTGGCGCGCTGCCGGGTGGTGGTCGCCAACGACTCCGGGCCGCGGCACCTCGCCGCAGCGGTGGGGACGGCGACCGTCGGCGTCTTCCTCGAGCACAACCTGCTCAACGCCGGGCCGCTCTCCCGGCGGCGGCACCGCGTCGCCGTCTCCACCCGCACCGACTGCCCGGTCTGCGGGGTCGACCAGAGCCGGTCCCGCTGCGGGCACGACCGGTCCCTGGTGGCCGGCGTCCCGGTCCGGGCCGTCCTGGCCGCGGCCCGGGACCTGCTCGAGGACGGCGGCCCCGCGGTGCACCCGGCCGCCCCCGCCGTCGCGCCGCAGCGGCAGCGCCCGGGCCGGCGCGCGGCCCGGTAGGACGGCGTGCACTTCCGCGGATCTGCACGGGGGCAGATCCGCGGAAGTGCACGCGTCAGCAGCCGGGCAGGCGGGCGGCCAGGTAGCTCTCGACCTGGTCCAGCCCGACGCGCTCCTGGCCCATCGAGTCGCGGCCCCGCACGGTGACCGCCTGGTCCTCGAGGGTGTCGAAGTCCACGGTGAGGCAGAACGGCGTGCCGATCTCGTCCTGCCGGCGGTAGCGGCGGCCGATCGCGCCGGCGTCGTCGAAGTCGACGTTCCAGTTCCGGCGCAGCCGGGCGGCGAGGTCGCGGGCCTTGGGCGAGAGGTCGGCGTTGCGCGACAGCGGCAGGACGGCGGCCTTGACCGGCGCCAGCCGGGGGTCCAGCCGCAGCACGGTGCGGATGTCGACGCCGCCCTTGGCGTTGGGCGCCTCGTCCTCGCTGTAGGCCTCGACCAGGAACGCCATCAGCGAGCGGGTCAGGCCCGCTGCCGGCTCGATGACGTAGGGCGTCCAGCGGGTGTTGCTCGCCTGGTCGAAGTAGGACAGGTCGACGCCGGAGTGCTCCGAGTGGGTCTTCAGGTCGAAGTCGGTGCGGTTGGCGATGCCCTCCAGCTCACCCCACTCCGAGCCCTGGAAGCCGAAGCGGTACTCGATGTCGACGGTGCGCGTCGAGTAGTGCGACAGCTTCTCCTTCGGGTGCTCGTAGTGGCGCAGGTTGTCGCGGGCGATGCCCAGGTCGACGTACCAGCGGGTGCGCTCGTCGATCCAGTACTGGTGCCACTCCTCGTCGGTGCCCGGCTCGACGAAGAACTCCATCTCCATCTGCTCGAACTCGCGGGTGCGGAAGATGAAGTTGCCCGGCGTGATCTCGTTGCGGAACGACTTGCCGATCTGGCCGATGCCGAACGGCGGCTTCCTCCGCGCCGCGCCCATCACGTTGGCGAAGTTCACGAAGATGCCCTGCGCGGTCTCCGGGCGCAGGTAGTGCAGCCCCGACTCGTCCTCGACGGGGCCGAGGTAGGTCTTGAGCATCATGTTGAAGTCGCGCGGCTCGGTCCACTGACCGGTCACGCCGCAGTTGGGGCAGGTGATGTCGGCCAGGCCGTTCTCCGGCAGCCGGCCCTTCTTCTCCTCGAAGGCCTCCTCGAGGTGGTCGGCCCGGAAGCGCTTGTGGCAGTTCTGGCACTCGGTGAGCGGGTCGGTGAAGACGCCCACGTGGCCGGAGGCCACCCACACCTGCCGCGGGAGGATCACCGAGGAGTCCAGGCCGACGACGTCGTCCCGGCTCTGGACGACGGTGCGCCACCACTGCTTCTTGATGTTCTCCTTGAGCTCGACGCCGAGGGGCCCGTAGTCCCAGGCCGAGCGGGTGCCGCCGTAGATCTCGCCGGAGGGGAAGACGAACCCCCGGCGCTTGCAGAGGTTGACCACCTTGTCGAGGCGGGCGGGGTCGTGGGTGGTGCTGGCGCTCACGAGCTCGGTGCTCCATCCGGCTGGCGGTCGGCGGCTGACCCGCCCACGGTAGTCGGGCGGCACGTGGCGTCGCCGTCCGTCCCCGGCCACACTGGCCCCCCTGGGCGGCGCCGAGACGCCGCCGGGGGCCGGCGGCCACGCCGAGGAGGTCCGGTGGCCAGGTCAGACCGCCCCCGAGCCGCCGGGGACACCCCGCTGGAGGACGTCGCCGCCGCGTTCCCCCACGCGCCACCACCCGCGCCCCGAGGTCCGGGACGTGCCCGAGGAGCCGCGCCGGTACCTGCGGCTGATCGGCCCGGGCGTCGTCGCCGCCGACGTCATCACGACCTCCTACGCCCGCGACGCCGAGGAGAGCGAGGTCTACTCGGCACTGGTGTGGGGCCTGATCCTCATCGGCGTCGTGGTCCTGCTCGCCGGCCTCGACCATCAGCTGGTGCTGCTGGTCATCTCCGCCGTCGTCGGCGGGTTCATGATGTTCCTCTACGCGGGCCTGCTGATCCTGGTCGAACCGCAGGATCCTGCCCGCACCGATCCGGGTGCGGGGCGTGCGGCTGGGTGCCCTGGTGGGCGATCCTGCTGTTCGGCACGCTGTCGGTGCTCACCTTCCGCGCCCCGCTGCAGACCCTCTCCGGCGGCTGACCGGGCCGCGTCAGGCCTCCGTGTACCCGCAGACGGCCGGCCCGCCCTCGTCGACGACGGTGACGACGAAGGAGGCCTGGCTGCCGTCGTCGAGGGTGACGTCGAAGGTGACCTCGTCGACGTCGCCCGCGGGTGCCGCGCCGGTGGCCGTGCCCTCGGTGATCTGCCCGCCGAGGAAGGCGTCGAAGTCGGCCAGCAGCGCGGCGGCGTCGGGGAGCTGGGCCTGCCCGTCGGCGCACAGGTCGGCGCGGGCCGTCTCGCCGTCTCGGTTCACCACCGCCTGCACCCAGGCCGCGGCGAACTCCGGGCTCTCGGGGAGGTTGAGCTCACCGGCGCCGGCCCCGCCGCCCCCGCCGCCGGTGGGTGTCCCCGCGCCGCCGCCGAAGCCGCCCCCGCCGGTGGGCCCGGCCGGCGACGACGGCGCCGAGGACGAGGTCGGTGCGCTCGAGGAGGCGGTCGCCGAGGTGCTCGCCGGCGCCGCCCCGGTGCCGCCGTCGTCCCGGTTCAGCAGCAGGACGGCCAGCACGCCGCCGCCGACGAGCAGGACGCCGAGCGCGGCGAGCAGGGCGATCAGCGGGCCGCGGCTCCGCCTCGGCGGCTGCGGCGGCCCGTAGCCGGGGGCGCCGTGACCGGGAGCGCCGTAGCCCGGAGCGCCGTAGCCCGGAGCGCCGTAGCCGGGAGCGCCGTACGGCGGCTGCTGCCCCCACGGGGGCTGCTGCCCGTAGGGCGGCCGGTGCCCCGGCTGGTGCCCGTACGGCGCCTGGCCCCACGGGGGCTGCTGGCCGTACGGGGGCGGCTGGGGCCCGGGCGCCGCGGGGCCGCCGAGCCGCAAGGTCGGGTCCCGCTGATCGGGCGGGCCGCCGGCGAGCCGGTCGGTGGGCTGGTCGGGCACGGCCGGCCGGCCGGGCGCCGGCGGGCGGCCCGGCACCGGTGGCAGGCGGGCCTCGCGGGTGCGGTCGGGCGGTGTCCCGTCCTGCGGCGGCTGGGTCATCGCGCCTGTCCTCCCCCGGCTCGTCCTGTCCGACGCAGGCTACGCACCCGCGCGGTGACGGCGGCTCATCCCGGCGGGAGGTAGGCCCCCGGCTCGTCGACGGCGTGCAGCCACACCGGCGCGCCAGCGATCTTCACCTCCGCGGCCGACAGCGCGCGGCGGTAGGCACCGACGCCGTCCCAGCGGGTGACCAGCGCCCACAGGCCCGGGTCGTCGGCGCACCGGCCGGCCTCGCCGCCGCGGAAGCCGGGGCGTGCGGCGAGCGCCCCCAGCAGCCGGTCGAGGTCGGTGGACAGGTCGGCGGCCGCCGACGGGGACACCCGCAACCGGGTCACCGCGAACACCGGCCCATGGTGCAGCAGCCGCGGCCGGACGGACGCCGACGGCCGGCCCCGCGGGTGCGGAGCCGGCCGTCGGGTCGGTGCGGTCAGCCGAAGTTGCAGACGAGCAGGTTCTGGTCGACCCACAGCTGGACGGTCTGGACGCTGCCGTCCTCGAGGGTGAGCTCGAAGGTGGCGACGTCGACGGCGTTGGCCGCGTCGTACTCGACGCTCACCAGGACGCCGTCGGTGATGGCCAGGCCACCGAGGACCTCGGTGTAGAAGAAGTAGGTGAGGTACTCGTCGGGCGCGAACTCCGTGCCCTGCGACCCCTGCACCGCGGCGTCCTGCAGCTCGGCGCAGGAGATGTTGTAGACCGTCGCGACGTCGAGGTCGAAGGCCGCCTGCACCCAGGCGAGCGCGATGTCGGCCGAGCCCTCGTACTGGCCGGTGTCGGTCCCGCCGGTCTGCTCGGTCATCCCACCACCGGTGCTGCCACCGCCGGTGCTGCCACCGCCGGTGCTGCCACCGCCGGTGCTGCCGCCGCCGGTGCTGCCGCCGCCGGTGCTGCCGCCACCGGTGCTGCCGCCACCGCCGGGCGTGCCCGCGCCGCCGGGGACGGTGACGGGGCCGCCCATCTCCATCCCGCCGCCGGCGCCCGCGCTGCCGCCGCCCTCCCCGGAGCCCTCGCCGGAGCCCTCACCCGAACCCTCGGAGGACTCGGCCGACGAGGACGAGCCCGCGGCCTGCGTGGCGGGGGTGTCGTCGCCGCGGAGCAGGAAGAACAGGAGCACGCCGACGCCGGCCGCGACGACGACCACGGCGGTGACCACCCAGGGCAGCACGCTCTTCTTCTGCGGTGGCCGGCCGTAGCCGCCGGGGCCGAAGCCACCCGGACCGCCCGGACCGCCCGGCCCGAAGACGCCGGGGCCGCCGGGGCCTGCGGGGGCGCCGTACTGGCCGGGGGCGCCGTACTGGGCGGGGGCGCCGTACTGACCGGGCGGGGCGTACTGGCTCGGCGCGCCGTACGGGCCGGGGGGCTGACTCATCGTGCTTCTTCCGTTCGCAGGGACGGGCGTGGGGGCCCGAGAGCGAGTGCAAGCTAGTGACGCTCCGCCGATCCGCCTACCGGTTCCTGCGCGCCGGTTCTGCGACCTCGCCCGTGCGGGCGAGGGCCGGACCGCCGATGCGCAACCGCGACCACCTGCCGTGGCGAGGACGCTGGTCGGGGTCGGTCGCCGTCCCTAGACTCCGCCGACGACCCGCACCCGGCGCCCGGATCCGGCGAGCGCCCGGGCTGCGGCACACGGAGGAACACCGGTGGAGTTGCAACAGTTCGGCCCCTATCGCATCGAGGCGCTGCTCGGCCGCGGCGGGATGGGCGAGGTCTACCGCGCCTTCGACACCGAGCACGACCGCACGGTCGCGCTCAAGGTGCTCTCCGAGCACCTGGCCTCCGACACCGGGTACCGGGAGCGGTTCCGGCGGGAGGCGCACCTGGCGGCCCGGCTCAACGAGCCGCACATCGTCCCGATCCACCGCTACGGCGAGATCGACGGGCGGCTGTTCCTCGACATGCGCCTGGTGCCCGGCCGCGACGTGGCCGCGGTGCTGGCCGAGGAGGGGCCGATGAGCCCCGAGCGGGCGGTGTCGATCGTCAGCCAGACCGCGCGGGCCCTCGACGCCGCCCACGCCGACGGCCTGGTGCACCGCGACGTCAAGCCGTCCAACGTGCTGCTCACCGGCACCGGCGACGACGAGTTCGTGTACCTGGTCGACTTCGGCATCGCCCGGTCGACGTCGGACGGGCAGGGGCCGGCGCTCACCCAGACCGGCGCGGCGCTCGGGTCGTTCGACTACATGGCGCCCGAGCGGTTCCTCGAGCAGCCGATCGACAAGCGGGTCGACGTCTACGCGCTGGCCTGCGTGCTGTTCGAGTGCCTCACCGGCCGCCGGCCGTTCACCGGCGACGGGCTGGCCACGCTCATGTTCGCCCACCTCAACAACCCGCCCACGCCGCCCTCGCAGCTGCGGCCGGGCCTGCCGCACGGCCTCGACGACGTCGTCCTCAAGGGCCTGGCCAAGGAGCCCGGCGAGCGCTACGGCACGTGCGGTGAGCTCGCCGCGGCCGCGCGGGCGGCGCTGTCCTCGGCCGGGGTCGCGCCGCGGCCCGAGGCCGCGCCGCCGACCTCGGTCACGCCGCTGCCCGTGCGGCCGCACACCGTGGGCTTCTCCAACCCGGGCCCGCCCGGCACGTACGGCGCCCCCTCGATCAGCGGTGTCCCGGCGGCGGCCTACGCGGCGCCGGCGGGCCCCGGCGTCGCGACCGGCTACGGCCCGCCGTCCGACCCCGGCGCCCCCACCGGCTACGGCCCGCCGTCCAACCCGGGCGCCCCCACCGGCTACGGGCCGCCGTCGAACCCGGGCCCGCCGACCGGGTACGGCCCGCCGTCGAACCCCGGCGCTCCCACCGGGTACGGCCCGCCGTCCAACCCCGGCGCCCCCACCGGGTACGGCCCCCCGCCGGGCCGGGGCTTCGTCCAGCCCCCCGCCGGCGCCACGCCGACCGGCGCCCGGAAGCGCAACCGGATGCCGCTGCTCATCGGCGGGATCGCGGCGGCGCTGGTGGCCGTGGTCATCGGCGTCATCGCGCTGGCCGGCGGCTTCGGCGGGAGTGACACCACGACCGACACCACCGCCGACGGCGGTGGCGGCTCCGACACCGGCACGGACACCGGCACCGGCACGGACACCGGCACGGGCGGGGGCACCACCGAGCCCGACCCGGAGGAGCAGCTGCTCGGGATCATCCCCGGCGACTTCGACCCCGCCGCCTGCCAGACCGGCGACCCGGCCGGCGACGGCGACATCGCGACCGTGAACTGCGGTCCCGCCGCGACCCAGCCCGGCCCCGAGGCGTCGTCGTTCTACCTCTACGAGGACGCGGCATCCGTCAGCGAGGTGTTCCTCGCCGACATGGAGCGCGAGGGCGTCAGCGCGTTCACCGGCCAGCCGGACTGCACCACCGGTCAGGGGTACGACGAGTACACGATCAACGGGCAGAGCGCCGGCCGGCTCGGCTGCTTCGTCAACGCCGACAACAACGCCGTCCTGTACTGGACGCAGGACGAGTTCGCCGCCGAGGGCATCGTCGTGATCGCCAACGGCGGCCAGGAGGGCCTGGCCACCCTCTACCAGTGGTGGCAGGACAGCGCGCACAGCGACTTCGTGCAGCGCTGACCCGCACCCGACGGTCCTGACACGACGAGGGCCCCGTCCCCACCGGCCGGTGGGGACGGGGCCCTCGTCGTCGGGCGCCGTGGTCAGGCGCGGGTCGCCGCCGCCAGCGCGTCGAGGCGCTCGGCCACCTGCAGCGCGGTCGCCGGCCGCTGACCGACCGGCGCCAGGCAGCCGGAGACCAGCGCGGCCTCGTCGTCGGTCAGCCCGGCGCTGATCGCCGGCTCGGCGCTCATCACCCGGCGGATCGCCAGCAGCGGCTCGCCGTCGGGCAGCTCGCCGTAGAGGCCGGTGCCGGTGAGCGCGCGGTTGAGGGTGGCGCCCAGGGCGAACACCTCGGTGGCCCGGGAGGGCCGCTCACCACGCAGCAGCGCCGGGTCGAGGTACTCGACGGACGCGGCGCTGGCCATGCCGGTGAGCGTGACACCGGGCGCGAGGTAGCGGGCCAGGCCGAGGTCGGAGAGCTTGCCGCCGTCGTCGGTGAGCAGGATGTTGGCCGGCTTGATGTCGCCGTGGGTCAGCCCGGCCTCGTGCAGCGCGTGCGCGGCGTGCGCGGCGTGCGCCACCGCCCGCAGCACCTCGCCGCGGCTCAGCGGGCGGGCCGGGGCGGCCAGCGAGCCGAGCGGGCAGTACTCCATGGCGTACAGGAAGCTGTCCTGCAGCACCGCGTCGTAGACCTTCACCAGGTAGGGCGAGGCCACCTGGGCGAAGGCCCGCAGCTCCCGCACCCCGCGCTCGTAGGCCTGCTCGCTGTGCGTGCCGGTGAACACCTTCACGGCGACGTACTCGTCGGGCAGACCGAGCCGCGCCGGCGGGCGGGCGAGGTAGAAGCGGCCGTTGTTGCCCTCACCGAGCACGCGGACCACCTGGTAGTCCGCGATGGTGGCAGGCGCCGGGCCCGCCAGGCCGACGGCATCCATCCCTGTCCTCCTGAAACGCTGCTCTCCCCCCGGAACGACCGGGACGCCGCGACGCGGCAGCGCGACAGTGTGCCTGCCGGACCGCCGTCCGGGAACCCGATCCGCCCCGCCGGATCGGTCCCGCACAGCCGCGTGCCGAAGACCCCCACGTCCCGCGGACCGCCGTTACGCTCCGCGCCCGTCGCCGCCCGGGACCCCTCGGACGGCCCGCGCCCGCGCCGCGGTCGCGACAGTCCCCGGGTGACCCGCACCCACCCGTCCACACGCCATCCGGAGATCTCGTGGAGCCGCGCCCCGTCGCAGAGATCGTCGCCTACGTCTTCATCGACCTGGCCGTGATCATGGTCCTCGCCCGCCTGATGGGCCGACTCGCCCGCAGGGTCGGCCAGCCGGCGGTGATCGGCGAGATCGTCGCCGGCATCCTGCTCGGGCCCACCCTGCTGGGCGCGCTGCCCGGCGACCTGGACACCCTGCTGTTCCCGCCGGACATCCGGCCGTTCCTCAACGTGCTGGCCCAGCTCGGCCTGGTCCTGTTCATGTTCCTCATCGGCCTCGAGGTCGACCTGTCGTTCATCCGCGGACGCGAGAAGATCGCGGTGTCGGTGTCGCTGGCCTCGATCCTGCTGCCCTTCGCGCTGGGCGTGCTGCTGGCCACCTACCTGCACACCCACCACGACGTCTTCACCGCCGAGGACGGCACGACCTCGGCCATCTCCTACCTCGGCTTCGCGCTCTTCCTCGGTGTGGCGATGTCGATCACCGCGTTCCCGGTGCTGGCCCGCATCCTCGCCGAGCGGCAGATGCACCGGATCCCCACCGGTGTCCTCGCGCTGGCCTGCGCCGCGGTCGACGACGTCCTCGCCTGGTGCCTGCTCGCCGTCGTCGTGGCGATCGTCGCGGCCGGTTCGTTCTCCGGCGTCGTGCTCATCCTGGGCCTGTCGATCGTGTTCGCGCTGGTGATGTTCCTGGTGGTCAAGCCGGTGCTGCGGGTGCTGGTCACCCGCTACGAGCGGCTGGGCCAGCTCACCCCGGAGATGCTCGCCGGGGTGCTGATCGGCATCCTGGCCAGCGCCTGGGTGGCCGAGGAGATCGGCATCCACTTCATCTTCGGCGCATTCCTCTTCGGCGTGGTCATGCCCCGCAAGGGCGCCGCCCGGCTCAACCACGAGATCATCGACCGGCTCGAGCAGGTCAGCGTGCTGCTCCTGCTGCCGGTCTTCTTCGTCGTCACCGGCCTGCAGGTCGACATCGGCGCCATCGACCTCACCGGCCTCGGCGAGCTGGCGCTGATCCTGCTGGTGGCCATCTCCGGCAAGTTCGTCGGCGCCTACGCCGCCGCCCGCGCCCAGCGGGTGCCGCACCGGCAGGCCAGCGCCCTCGCCACCCTGATGAACACCCGCGGACTGACCGAGTTGGTCATCCTCAACATCGGCGTCCAGCAGGGTGTGCTCGACGGCGAGATGTTCACGCTCATGGTGATCATGGCCGTCGTCACCACGGTCATGGCCTCGCCGCTGCTCAACGTCATCTACCCGCAGCGGATCATCGACCGCGACATCGCCGCCGCCGAGCGGGCCGAGATGGGGCTCACCGACGCCTACACGGTCGTCGTCGTGGTGGACGACGTCGACCGTGACGCCGGCCTGGTCGACCTCGCCTGCGACCTGGTCGGCCGCGAGCAGCCGGCGCAGGTCGTCCTCACCCGCGTGGTGCGGCGGTCACGGCCCAAGCCGGAGGTCTCCTCCGGGCTGGGCGCCGACCTCGAGCTCATGGCCACCGTCGCCGACGAGCTGCGCACGCTGGCCCGCCAGGTCGAGGCCCGCGGGCTCAGGGCATCGGTGGCCTCCCGGTTCAGCGAGGACCCGTGGGCCGAGGTCGCCGACCTGGCCGGCAGCAGCGACGCCGACGTGGTGCTGGTCCGCAGCGGCTGGGGCCTCGCCGAGGGCGTCCTGACCGCCGACGGCGACACCCCGTGGCCCGCGTCGCTGAACGGCTCGGTCGTGACCGTCTCCGGCGAGCTCGGCTCCGCGGCGCTGCAGCCGCACGGGCCGGTGGCGGTGCTGCAGGACGGCGGCGCCGACGGCCGGGCCGCGCTCCGGCTGGCCGCGCACGCCGCGCTGGGCCGCCAGGTGCCGCTGCAGCTGCGCGCCGGTGACGGCCGCCGCGGGGTCAAGCGCGGCGTGGCCGACTCGCTGCGCCGGGCCGGGGTGCAGGTCGAGCCGGAGAGCCAGGCGCTGCCCGCGCTGCTGGTGGTCCCGGCGGGTGCGGGCGCCGTCCCGGCCGGCGACGACCTGACGCCGATCCTGCTGGTGCACGCGGGCACGGCCGACGCCGACCGGGACATGGACGAGACCCTCGCCGGCATCGCCGCCCGGCCCGGGGCCGCCTGAGCCAGCTCGGTCCGGAGCCCGCGTCCCGTTCGACGGGACGCGGGCTCCGTCGCGTCGCGGGGAGTCGCCCCGGAGGTTCCCGCCCGGGGTCCTGCTGCCAACGGTCGTGCTCTGGTCCGCACCGAGGGGCAGAGCACGAGCGTCCGCGGGACCCCGACGACCCGACGGCGCCCGTCCCTCACGGGGGACGGGCGCCGTCGGGTCAGTAGGCCCCGTGCGGGGACTCGAAGGCGAACTGCCGGCCGCCCATGCGGACCGCCATGCCCGGGGTCAGCCGGACCGGCTGGTGGGGCACCAGTGACCCCCATCCCGGGGCTCCGCGGGGGGCGACGAGCGTGCCGTTGGCCGAGCCGGTGTCGACCAGCAGCACGTCCCACCCCTCGAGGCGGATCTCGGCGTGGTGCCGGCTGACGCCGCCGGTCGGGTCGACGACGAGCAGGGGTCGCAGGTCCCCGGAGGCCACGCGCGCGTCGGTCTCGGGCTCCCGGCCCAGCAGGTAGTCCGCGTCCAGGCTCACCGTCGCGCCGTCGTCGAACACGAGCAGGCCCAGCGGCGGGCGCACGCCCTCGACCAGCACGGCGGTCTGCTGGGTCGTGCGGATCCCGCACAGGGCGCAGAAGCTCACGCGGGGGTCGTTGAGGTGACCGTTCTTGCAGACGATCCCCTTGACCCGCGCCCGGTCGTCCTCCGGCTCCGCGGCCGGGGCCGACGTCGGCTCGGCGCCGGGGATGGGCAGCGGCTCGCGGGGCGGCTCGGCGTCGGCCGGCGCGTCGAACAGCCGCGCCGACCTCTTCGGCGCGGGCAGCTCCGGCGCCGGCGGCGGGGGCGCTGCCGGCGCCGGTGGCCGGGCCGGCCCGGCGGCGGAGGCGGCTGCCGGGTGCTCGCCCACCGGCGGGACCTTGACCAGCGGCGTCGCGGCGTGCGGCGCGGGGAGGCGGCCCACCGCCGTCCCGGACGGCGGCGGGGGCGCCGCGGAGGGCGCCGGTGCCGGCGAGAGCACCGCGGCGGCGCCGGGGACGACACCGGCCACCAGGTCGGCCAGCGGGTGCGGCGCCGTGGTCACCGGCGAGCCGGCCGAGACCTGCAGCGCCGCCGGCGGCCAGGCGACGAAGCGGTCGAGGACCGACGTCCCGTGGCCCAGCTCCTCCCCCTGCGCCGCGGTCAGCCGCAGCCCGAGGTCGGGCACCTCGGCGGTCCCGCCGCCGACGAGCACGAGCGCCAGCCCGTCCTCGGTGGCGGCGACGACGGCGAACGAGGGCGGGGTGGCCACCGTGCCCAGCCAGGCGCGCAGTTCCTCGTGCAGCCGCACGCCGGGGGCGCGCGCACCGGCGGCGGAGACCCGGCGGCAGATGGTGACCAGCTCGCCGACGGGCGCGTCACCGGCCGGCACGGCCACGGGTGGGGCCGGCACCGGTGCCGGCCCCCAGCCCGCGAGTGTCGGGCGGGGCGGGGGCGGGGCACTCGCGGCGGACTGCCGAGGAACCGCCACGACGAGGAGCACGCCGGGCAGCCGGACGACGAGGTCGGGGCCCTGCGCCACCTGGACCGCGACCTGGTCGAAGGGGGTGACCGTGGCCCCCGCCGAGGCGTCACCGGGAAGCGGAGGCGGGGGACTCGACATCAGACGAGTTTCCCGCCCTGGTTGCGCCAGTGCACGAACGGCACGCGCATCGGGCCGTTGGCGACGAGGAACACCAGCAGCCAGGTGGTCGAGAACAGGAGGACGAACGCCGGGCCCGGCATGCTGTCGACCCAGGTGGCGCCGCCGGCCAGCAGGAACCAGACCAGCAGCCCCTCGGGGATGCCGGTGACGAGCGTGAAGAAGGTCGGCCAGTCCTTCTCCCACCGGAACTGCTGCAGGCCGTGGTAGACGAACTCCCAGAGCACGCCGAGCACGGTGACGAGGAGCAGCACCGAGAAGGTGGCCCCGTAGGAGGCGCCCAGCGGCGCCCCGGTGGGCAGCAGCGGGGTGAACACGAGCGTCCACAGGACGCCGACGGTGGCCAGCAGGAAGACGCGGGTCTGGATGCGGCCGCTGAGGGTGGGGATCACGGGTGTCTCTCTCGCAGGTCGGGAGGGCGGTCAGATCGTGGTGTTGCGGACCCACTTCCACCACTGGCTCGTGGACCGCCCCGGGCTGAGCTTCCGGGCGAACCCCTGGGCCGCGAGGTCGTCGGTGATCTCCTGGGCGGCCACCAGCAGGCCGAGGAAGCTGTCCACGCCGGCGAAGTAGCCGCCGAGCGTGGCGCTGCCGGAGGCGTACACCTTGCCGCCGTTGCGGGTGCCGGTGACCTCGAAGTCGGCCTCGACGTCGAGACGGCCGAGCGGGTTGCGCTGGGCGTTGGAGTGGTCGAGCAGGTCGGCGAGCAGACGGTGCTCGCGGATGTCGGCCTCCAGGCCGGTGCAGTCGACGACGTGGTCGAACGTGCCGACGTGCCGCCCCTGGTCGGTGTCCACCGAGACCTCGACCAGGTCACCGACCGGTCGCATGCCGTCGATCTGCCCGATGACGACGCGGTACCAGCCCTGCTGCCGACCGCGGGCCAGCTGCTCCTGCCAGTCCTGGCGCATCGGGGTGTTGGTGCCGCCCATCTCCTTGTAGATCCGGACGCGGTCCTCGCCCTCGAGCTCGGCCATCCGGGCCCGCAGCTGGCCGCCCCAGGTCGACTTGGGCCAGTTGAAGCCCTGGTAGGCCCAGCCGTCGGCGCCCTTGCGGCGCATGAAGACGCTCGGCCCGTGCGGCTTGTCCACGTAGGAGCGGAACAGGTGCACGATCTGGGTGTTCAGGCCGCGCCGGTCGCGGTCGTCGATGAGCCGCTGCAGGACGCGGGAGGCGACGATGCCGCCGCCGCGGACCAGCACCGTCCCGGGGCGCAGGGCCAGCCGCTCGTAGACGTGCTCGTGCGGCTCGTAGGCGTTGACCACCCGCCGGTAGTCGTTGTGCTCCGCCCGGTACCGCTGCAGGTCGGGCAGGAAGCGCAGGCCCGGGTAGCCGACGGCGACGTGCACGAACTGGCTGCGGTAGGCGATCCGCCGGGTCGGCGTGGCGCCCTCCGGCGGGGTCAGGACGGTGAAGTACCCGCCGCCGGCCCGCCGGCGGACCATCCGGACCTGCCCGGGGACGACCATCTCCGGCCACCGGATCCGGTGCATCTCCTTCTCCATCGACTCGAAGACCATCCCGGCCTTCGGCGTGTAGTAGTCGGCGAACACCGGCTCGACGAGGACGTTCCACGCCGCCCGGAGGTTGCCCTGCAGGGCCTCGCGGATGGCGTAGCCGGGGAACCCCCAGATGTTGTCCGGGGTGCCGGAGGAGTCCGAGCGCAGCCGCTCACCGCGCGGGATCTGGGAGACCGTCGTCAGGTACTCGTAGCTCTCCCAGGGGGTGCGCAGCGGCGTCAGGACGCGGATGGCGTCGGTGGGGACACCGCAGATGCGCAGGTAGTCGACGAGCACGAACGAGCCGACGCCGCCGCCGACGGTGACGAACGGGACGTCGACGACGGGGATGCCCGCGTCGCTCAGCATCTGGTCGGTCCAGACGTCGGTGGCGACCAGGTGGTCGGTCAGGTCACCGGGCTGCGCCGGGGTCGGGGCGTGCGGGGGCGCGGCGGTGCTCTCGCTCACGGTGGTGTCGTCCGTCCTCTGTCGGGGGAGCCGCCACTGTCGGGCCGGTCCGCCGGGCTGTCAACGGATTCCGCCGCGCGCCCTGGTGACGGGATGCAACGGCCTGCCTGCAGGGTCCCGCCGCGAGCGTGCGAGTGGTGGGGGCAGGCAGGTCCTTCCTCAGGCCCTGCCGAAGCGGCGCTGGCGGGAGGCGAACTCCTCGCACGCGGCCCACAGGTGCCGGCGGTCGAAGTCGGGCCAGAGGGTGTCGAGGAAGACGAACTCCGCGTAGGCCGACTGCCAGAGCAGGAAGTTGCTCGTCCGGTTCTCCCCGGAGCTGCGGACGAACAGGTCGACGTCGGGCATGTCGGGCTCGTCGAGGAACCGCGCGACGGTGCGCTCGTCGACCTTGCCCGGGTCGAGGCGGCCGGCGGCTGCCTCCCGGGCGATGGCCGCGGCGGCGTCGGCGATCTCGGCGCGGCCGCCGTAGTTGACGCACATGGTGAGGGTGAGGACGTCGTTGTCCTTCGTGAGCTCCTCGGCGATCTCGAGCTCCTTGATCACGCTGCGCCACAGCCGCGGGCGGCGGCCGGCCCAGCGCACCCGCACACCGAGCTCGTGCATCTCGTCGCGGCGGCGGCGGATGACGTCGCGGTTGAAGCCCATGAGGAAGCGGACCTCCTCGGGGCTGCGCCGCCAGTTCTCCGTGGAGAAGGCGTAGGCGCTGATCGCCCCGACGCCGAGTTCGATGGCCCCCTCGACGCAGTCGAACAGCGAGGACTCCCCCGCCTCGTGACCCGCCGTCCGGGGCAGCCCGCGCTCCTTGGCCCACCGCCCGTTGCCGTCCATGACGATCGCCACGTGGCGGGGCACCCGGTCGGCCGGGATCGCCGGCGGCCGGACACCCGAGGGGTGCGGGTTCGGCGCCTTCACCTCACGCCTCACTCAGCAGGCCCGCCTCCCGCCGCGGCGCGACGTCGGAGCGGTCGACCAGCGGCAGCGACCGCAGGCCGCGCTCGAGGTGCCACTGCAGCAGGGCCGCGACCAGGCCGCTGCCCTCCCGGCGCTGCGCGTTCTCGCTGGCCTCGGCCCGCTCCCAGTCGCCGGACAGCAGCGCCTCCAGGTGTTCGATGGTGACCGGGCTGGGCATGGCCGAGCCGGTCGGGCGGCACTCGCGGCACACCGAGCCACCGGCCGGCACGGAGAAGTGCCGGTGCGGGCCCTCGGTGCCGCAGCGCGCGCAGTCGCCCAGCGCCGGCTCCCACCCCGCCACCGACATGGCGCGCAGCAGGAAGGCGTCGAGCACCAGCCCGGCGGGGCGGGTGCGGTCCGACAGCGCCCGCAGCGCGCCGACGACGAGGAGGAACAGCCGCAGGGAGGGCTCCTTCTCCTCCGCCGTCAGCCGGTCGGCGGTCTCGAGCACCGCGGTGCCGGCGGTGTAGGCCGGGTAGTCAGCGGCGATGACCGAGCCGTAGGAGCGGATGGACTCGGCCTGGCTGACGACGTCGAGGCTGCGGCCGGTGTAGAGCTGCAGGTCGACGTGGCTGAACGGCTCGAGCCGGGCACCGAACTTGCTCTTGGTGCGGCGCACGCCCTTGGCCACCGCCCGCACCTTGCCGTGCCGGCGGGTGAGGACCGTGACGATCCGGTCGGCCTCCCCCAGCTTCTGGGTGCGCAGGACGACCCCCTCGTCGCGGTAGAGCGACTTCGGCGTGGTGCTCACTCAGTAGCCCAACCGGTTGAGCTTCTTGGGGTCGTCCTGCCACTCACCGAGGACGGTGACGTGCAGGTCGAGGTGGACGCGCGCGCCGAGCAGCTGCTCGAGGCCGGCGCGGGCCTCGGTGCCGATCGCCTTGATCACCGACCCGCCCTTCCCGAGCAGCATCGGCTTCTGGGTCGGGCGCTCGACGTGCAGCAGCGCGTGCACCTCGACCAGCTCGGCGCCCTCCCGCTTGGGGTCGGGGCGGCGGACGAGCTCCTCGACGGTGACGGCGAGGGAGTGCGGCACCTCCTGGAACACCTTCTCCAGCGCCGCCTCGCGGATCAGCTCGGCGATCTGCCGGTCGGTGTCCTCGTCGGTGGTCTGCTCCTCGGGGTAGAGCGGCGGCCCCTCGGGCAGCAGGCCGACGAGCAGGTCCTCCAGCAGCTCGACCTGGTCGCCCGCCACCGCGCTGACCGGCACGACCTCGGCGGCCTCGACCAGCGCGCTGGCGGCCACCAGCTGCTCGGCGACCTGCTTCTTGCTCGCGGCGTCGGTCTTGGTGACGACGACGACCACCGGCGCCGTCACCTCCTGCAGCTGGCGGGCGATGAACCGGTCGCCGGTGCCGACGGGCTGGTCGGCCGGGATGCAGAACACCACGACGTCGACCTCGGAGAGGGTGTCGCGGACGACGTCGTTGAGTCGGCGGCCGAGCAGGCTCTTCGGCTTGTGCAGGCCGGGGGTGTCGACGAGCACGAGCTGCCCGCCGGGCCGGTGGACGACGCCGCGGATGGCGTGCCGGGTGGTCTGCGGCCGGTTGCTGACGATGCCGACCTTCTCGCCGACCAGGGCGTTGGTCAGCGTGGTCTTGCCGGCGTTGGGGCGGCCCACCAGGCAGGCGAAGCCGCTGCGGTACGGCTGCTCCGGCGTGCTCACCGGTCCAGTCTCCCACTGCCGGGTGACACCCACGCGGAGGCAGCGGTGATCAGGTGACCGGATCCCGCGGTGTCCCACCGCACGTCCCACGGTGGGGTGGGACGCTCCCCGATCGGGTCGCCCGGGCTCAGGGGACCCAGACGGTGGCGCGGACGGCGCCGTCGGGGCCGGCGAGGAACACCGGGGCCGACGGCGTGAGGTCGTGCACGGCGGCCAGCCCGGCCTGCTCGACGGCGTCGGCGCCGGACACCACCGCGGCGGCCTCCAGCCCCTCGACCCCGCTGGAGACGGCGGCGGCGACGGCGGCCTGCAGCGCCGAGAGCGTCAGCGAGGGCAGCGCCACCGACGCGGCGACGTAGGTGCGCCCGTCGGTGTCGCGGACCGCGGCGCCCTCGGCGGCGCCGGTGCGGCCGCGCGCGGAGCGGGCGAGGGTGACGAGCTTGGCGTCCTCGGGCTGCAGGTCGGGCACCGGACAAGTCTCCTACCGGTGGAACCGGCCCTCGCGCAGGGGCCCGCCGCGAGCCTGCGAGCGGTGGGGGGCGGGAGGGTCCTTACTCAGCTCTCCACCGCCGCTGAGACCTCGGCCCGGGTGGCCCCGGACTGGTGATCGGGGTCGGCGTCGGGCAGGCGGGTGACCAGGATCGTGTCGATGCGGTTGCGCCGCCCACCGGTGCTCTCGGCGACCAGGTGCAGGCCGGCGACGTCGGCCGAGGACCCCTCGATCGGCACCAGCCCCAGCTCGCGGGCGAGCAGGCCGCCGACGGTCTCGACGTCGTCGTCACCGGGCAGCTCGACGTCGAAGAGCTCGGCGAGGTCCTCGACCGGCAGCCGGGCGGTGATCCGCACCGAGCCGTCCTCGAGGTGCTCGACCGGCGGACGCTGGACGGCGTCGTGCTCGTCGGCGATCTCACCGACGATCTCCTCGAGGATGTCCTCGATGGTCACCAGGCCGGCGAACCCGCCGTACTCGTCGACGACGATGGCGATGTGGGTGCGGCGGGCCTGCATGTCGCGCAGCAGCTCGTCGACCGGCTTGGACTCCGGCACGAACGCCGGCGGGCGCATGAGCTCCTCGACCCGCGGACCGCGGGCGTCGCCGAGGTTCTGCGACCGGCGCACGAGGTCCTTGAGGTAGACGACGCCCACGACGTCGTCGACGTTCTCCCCGATCACCGGGATGCGGCTGAACCCGCTGCGCAGCGCCAGGGCCAGGGCCTGCCGGACGGTCTTGGTGCGCTCGATCCAGACGACGTCGGTGCGCGGCACCATGACCTCGCGGGCGATGGTGTCGCCGAGCTCGAACACCGAGTGGATCATGTTGCGCTCGCCGGACTCCACCACGCCGCGCTCCTCGGCGAGGTCGACGAGCTCGCGCAGCTCCACCTCGGTGGAGAACGGGCCGTCGCGGTAGCCGCGACCGGGGGTGATGGCGTTGCCGATCAGGATGAGCAGCGTCGCGACCGGCCCGAGGACCCGCACCAGCAACCGCACGACGCCGCCGGTGGCCAGCGCGATCGGGTAGGCGTTCTGGCGGCCGAGCGTGCGCGGGCCGACGCCGACCAGCACGTAGCTGACCACCACCATGACGCCGGCCGCGGCCAGCACCGCCTGCCAGCCCATGCCCAGGACCCGGACGAACAGCACGGCGACGAGCACCGCCGCCACCATCTCGCAGACGATCCGCAGCAGGAGCAGCAGCGCCACGGCGCGGGCGCGCTCGCCGAGCACCTGCTCGAGGCCGGCCGCGCGCCGGACGCCGTCGCGGCGCAGCTCCTCGACGCGGGCGAGCGACACCCGCTGCAGGGCGGCGTCCATGGCGCCGAAGGCGCCCGCCAGCGGCACCAGGCAGATCGCGACGACCAGCAGGGTCACCGCGCCGGCGCTCATCGGGTGCCGGGCCCCCGCTCGGCCGGCTCACCGGTGACCGGCTGCCGCGGCGCGGACCGCCAGCCCTCGAGCAGGCGGTTCTGCAGGCCGAACATCTCCCGCTCCTCCTCCGGCTCCATGTGGTCGTAACCGAGCAGGTGCAGCACGCCGTGGGTGGCCAGCAGCAGCAGCTCGTCGTCCATGGTGTGCCCGGCGGCGCGGGCCTGGCGGACGGCGACCGAGGGGCACAGCACGACGTCGCCGAGCAGCGCCGGGCCGGGCTCGGGGTCGTCGGGCCGGGCGGTGTCGAGCTCGTCCATGGGGAAGGCCAGGACGTCGGTCGGGCCCTTCTCCCCCATCCAGCGCTCGTGCAGCACCGACATGTAGTCCGGGTCGACGCACAGCACCGACAGCTCGGCCATCGGGTTGACGCCCATCTCGGCGAGCACGTACCGGCAGATCCCGGTCAGCTCGGCCTCGTCGACGGCGATCTCGGACTCGTTGGCGACCTCGACCGGCACCGCGCTCAGCTCCCCTGCCGGCGCGTGGGCCGGGCCGGCCGCGCCGGCGTCGCGGGACGGCCGGCACCCTGCTGGTGGGCGGCGTCCCAGCGCTCGTAGGCGTCGACGATGTCGCCGACCAGCCGGTGGCGGACGACGTCGGAGCTGGTCAGGTTCGCGAAGTGCACGTCCTCGATGCCGTCGAGGATCTCCCGCACCACCTTCAGCCCGCTCTGCGCGCCGCCGGGCAGGTCGACCTGCGTGACGTCGCCGGTGACGACGATCTTCGAGCCGAAGCCGAGCCGGGTGAGGAACATCTTCATCTGCTCGGCGGTGGTGTTCTGCGCCTCGTCGAGGATGACGAACGCGTCGTTGAGCGTGCGGCCGCGCATGTAGGCCAGCGGGGCCACCTCGATGGTGCCCGACTGCATCAGCCGCGGGATCGACTCGGGGTCGACCATGTCGTGCAGCGCGTCGTAGAGCGGCCGCAGGTAGGGGTCGATCTTCTCGCTGAGCGTGCCCGGCAGGTAGCCCAGCCGCTCGCCGGCCTCGACCGCGGGGCGGGTGAGGATGATCCGGTTGACCTGCTTGGTCTGCAGCGCCTGCACGGCCTTGGCCATGGCCAGGTAGGTCTTGCCGGTGCCGGCCGGGCCGATGCCGAAGACGACGGTGTGCGCGTCGATGGCGTCGACGTAGCGCTTCTGGTTGAGCGTCTTGGGCCGGATGGTGCGGCCCCGGCGGCTGATGATGTCCAGGCTCAGCACGTCGGCCGGGCGCTCGGAGCCGCCGCTGCGCAGCATGCCGATGACGCGGCGCACCGAGTCCGGGCGCAGCGCCTGCCCGGTGCCCAGCAGCGCGATCAGCTCGTCGAAGACGCGGACGGCGAAGGCGTTGTCGGCCGGCTGCCCGGTCACGGCGATCTCGTTGCCGCGCACGTGCACGTCGGCCTCGAGCTCGCCCTCGACCAGCCGCAGCAGCTCGTCGCCGGAGCCGAGCAGGCCGACCATGGACACCGAGTCCGGGACGGTGATGGTGGTGCGGACCGCCGCCGGTGCGGGGGTCGCGAGGGCGGTGGCGACGTCCGCCGCGGCGGCCTGGGCGGAGGCCTCACGCGAGGTGGGCACGCCGGGCACGGGGACGTTCGGGGAGGTGTCGGGCAAGAACCCTCGACCCTGCCTTCCTGGCACGGGGATCTGACCGCCCGAGTCTACCCGCGGGCCGCCACCGGGAATCCCGCCCGCGACGGGGTCAGCGGCCCCCGTAGGTGGCCTTGCCGGGTCCCTCCTCGAGGAACGAGGCGACGGCGCCGCGCAGGTCGGTGGTGGCGAACAGCGGCCCGGAGACCTGCGGGGTGATGTCGTCGGCGGCCCGGGCGCCGTGCCGCACGGCGGTGGTGACCAGCCGCTTGGTCGCCGCGTGCGCCACCGTGGGGCCGGCCGCCAGCCGGGAGGCGGTGTCGCGGGCGGCCGCGGCGAAGCCCTCGTCGGGCAGCACGCGGTTGACCACGCCCCACCGCTCCAGCACCGCGGCCGGGTACCGCTCGCCGGTGAAGATCAGCTCCTTGGCCCGCGCCGGCCCGGCCCGCTCGGCCAGCCGCTGCGGCCCGCCCATCGACGGGGTGAGCCCGACGACGATCTCCACCAGCCCGAACGACGCCCGCTCGGCGGCCAGCAGCAGGTCGCAGGCCAGCGCCAGCTCGAAGGCGGCGGTGAGGGTCAGCCCGTGCGCGGCGAATACGGTGGGCACCGGCAGGTCCTCGACGGTCTGCGCCACGCGCAGCAGCCGCGCCCACAGCGCCGCGCCGACCTGCGCCGGGTCGGGGCCCTCGGCGATGTCGCGGAAGGCGGTGACGTCGACCCCGCCGGAGACGACCCGCCCGCGGGCCTCGACGAGCACCGCGCGGGCGCGGTCGGGGCGGCCGGGCGCGGTGAGCGCGACCAGCTCGGCGGCCACCTGCTCCAGCGCGGCGAACACCGGCTCGTCGAAGAGGTTCAGCGGCGGCTTGTCGAGCACGACGACGGCGACGTCGCCGTCCCGCTCGATCCGGACGGGGGCGGCGCTGCCGGCGTCGGTCATGCCGGCCACCCTGCCACCGCCCGCGCGGCTCAGCCCGGGGGCCAGCGCAGGTCGCGGCCGCCGAGGACGTGCAGGTGCACGTGGTCGACCGACTGACCGGCCTGCGGGCCGGTGTTGGTGACCACCCGGTACCCCGGCTCGACGCCGTCCTCGGTAGCCAGGCCCTCCTGGACGGCGACCGCCGACACGTCCCGCACCACGGCGCCCAGCAGGTCGGGGTCGGCGTGCGCCAGCGCAGCCACGGTCGGGTGGTGGTCCTTGGGGATCACCAGCACGTGCGTCGGGGCCTGCGGGTTGACGTCGCGGAAGGCGAGCGTGCGGTCGGTCTCGTGCACGACGTCGGCGGGGATCTCCCGGGCGACGATCCGGCAGAACAGGCAGTCGGTCACGTCGTGCACCCTAGGGCGCGCCTGAGGGCGGGCACTTCCGCGGCAGTGCCCGCCCTCAGGCCCAGCGGGTGCGGACCGACAGGGCGGCCAGCGCGGCGGCGCCGGCGGTCGAGGTCCGCAGCACCTCCGGGCCCAGCCGCACCGCCCGCGCACCGGCGGCGCGCAGCGCGACCACCTCGCCGTCGGTCAGCCCGCCCTCGGGCCCGACGACGACGGCGACCGTGCCGGTGCGCGGCACGTCGACGCCGGTGAGCGGGGTGCGGGCCTGCTCGTGCAGGACCAGCGCGAGGTCGACGTCCTCGAGCTCGCCGCACACCTGCCGGGTGGTGAGCAGGTCGGCGACCTCGGGCACCCGCGGCCGGCGCGCCTGCTTGGCCGCCGCCCGCGCCGCCGCCCGCCAGCGCGCCAGGCCCTTCTCCACGCGGTCCTCGCGCCAGCGGGTGACGCAGCGAGCGGCGGCCCACGGCACGATCCGGTCGACCCCGAGCTCGGTGGCCAGCTCCACCGCGAGCGGGCCGCGGTCGCCCTTGGGCAGCGCCTGCACCAGCACGAACTCCGGCTCCGGCGCGGGCACCTCGTGCCGGGCGGTCACCCGCACGCGCAGGCCGGCCGGGCCGGCGTCGAGCACGGTCGCCTCGACGACGGTGCCGCGGCCGTCCCCCACCCGCACCGGCTCGCCGCGGGTCAGCCGCAGCACGTCGACGGCGTGCCGGCCCTCGGCGTCCCCGACGACCAGCTCCGCCGCGTCGGGGAGCTCGTCGAGCAGGAACAGCGGGGAGCCGTCCTGCGCCGGGTGCTGGTCGTCGGTGGCCGGGGCGCTCACCTGAACGGGTTCCGGACCCGGGAGAACAGCCCCCCGTGCCCCTCGGCGGCCGGCTGGCGCTGGTCCTCACCGCGCAGCGCGGCGAGCTCGCGCAGCAGCTTCTCCTGCTCGGCGTCGAGCCGGGTCGGCGTCTGGACGTCGACGTGCACCTGCAGGTTGCCCCGGCCGGTGGCCCGCAGCCGCGGCGCGCCCTTGCCGCGCAGCGTGAGGACGGTGCCCGACTGGGTGCCCGGCCGCACGTCGACGTCGGTGTCCTCGCCGTCGAGCAGGGTCAGCGGCAGCGTGGTGCCCAGTGCCGCGGCGGTCATCGGCAGCGTGACGTGGCAGTGCAGGTCCTCGCCGTCGCGGGTGAAGACCTCGTGCGGGCGCTCGCGGATCTCCACGTAGAGGTCGCCGGCCGGCCCGCCGCCGGGGCCGACCTCGCCGCGGCCGGTGAGCCGGATGCGCATGCCGTCCTCGACGCCGGCCGGCACCTTGACCGGGATGGTCCTGCGGGCGCGGACCCGGCCCTCGCTGCCGCACTCGGGGCAGGGGTCGGGGATGACCTGGCCGGTGCCGGCGCACGTCGGGCACGGCCGGGAGCTGACCACCTGGCCGAGGAAGGAGCGCTGCACGCTCTGCACCTCACCGCGGCCGGAGCAGGTGGAGCAGGTGACCGGGTGGGTGCCCGGGGCGGTGCCCGCACCGCTGCAGGTGCCGCACAGGACGGCGGTGTCGACGGTGATCTCCTCGGTCGTGCCGAAGACCGTCTGCTCGAGGTCGAGCTCGAGGCGGATGAGCGCGTCGTCCCCGGCGCGGACCCGGCTGCGCGGGCCCCGGCCGCCCATGGCGCCGCCACCGAAGAATGCGTCCATGATGTCGCCGAGCCCGCCGAAGCCGGCCCCGGCGCCGAAGGGTGAGCCGCCGGCGGCCCCGGCGCCGGCGTCGAAGGGGTCGCCGCCGAGATCGACGATGCGGCGCTTGTCCGGGTCGGTCAGCGCCTGGTAGGCGCGGCTGACCTCCTGGAAGCGCTCCTTGGCCTCGGGATCGGGGTTGACGTCGGGGTGCAGGTCGCGCGCCAGCCGCCGGTAGGCCTTCTTGATGTCGGCGTCGGACGCGCCCCGGGACAGCCCGAGGACGCCGTAGTAGTCGGTTGCCATCTGGTGTACAGACCTCAGCTCTCGGCCAGCAGCTGGCCGACGTAGCGGGCCACGGCGCGGACCGCGGCCATGTTGCCCGGGTAGTCCATGCGGGTCGGGCCCACGATGCCCAGCCCGCCCAGCGCCCGGTCGCCGGTTCCGTACCCCACGGAGACGACCGACGCACCGGCCAGCGCCTCGTGGGCGTTCTCCTCGCCGATGCGCACGAGCACCGCACCGCCGGAGTCGACCTCGCTGATCAGCCGGAGCACCACGACCTGCTCCTCGAGCGCCTCCAGCAGCGGCCGCAGGCTGCCGGGGAAGTCCACGGCGACCCGCGCCAGGTTCGCCGTCCCGCCCACGACCAGGCGGTCCTCCCCCGGCTCGACCAGCGTCTCCACCAGCGCCGCGCTGACCGCGGCGACCAGCACGCGCAGGTGCGGCGGGGCGGTGTCGAGCAGGTCGGGCACCTTGCCGCCGGCGTCGGCGAGCCGGGCGCCGGTGAACGCGGCATTGAGCAGCGTGCGCAGGTCGGCGACGTCGTCGCGGGTGACGTCGGCCGGGCAGTCGACGACCCGCTGCTCGACCCGGCCGGTGTCGGTGATGAGCACCAGCAGCAGCCGCGAGCCGGTCAGCTGCACCACCTCGAGGTGGCGGACGGCGCTGCGCGAGAGCGTGGGGTACTGCACGACGGCGACCTGGTGGGTCAGCTGCGCGAGCAGCCGCACCGTGCGGCCCAGCACGTCGTGCAGGTCGACGGCGCCGTCGAGGAACCGCTCGATCGCCTTGCGCTCGGCGGCCGACAGCGGCTTGACCGAGGAGAGCCGGTCGACGAACAGCCGGTAGCCCTTGTCGGTGGGCACCCGGCCGGCGCTGGTGTGCGGCTGGGTGATGTAGCCCTGCTCCTCGAGCACCGCCATGTCGTTGCGGATCGTCGCCGGCGAGACCCCGAGGTCGTGCCGTTCGGCCAGGGCCTTGCTGCCCACCGGGTCGTTGGTGGAGACGAAGTCCTGGACGATGGCCCGCAGGACCTGCAGGCGGCGTTCGTCGTGCGCCACGGTGACACCTCCCCGTACCGGTCGACGTCGTCGTGCGGGCGGGCCCGGGTGCGCGGTCGGGGCGCGCCGGCCGCCCTGCGGCGGGCTGGCACTCGCACGGACTGAGTGCCAGACCAGCATACGCGAAGGACCCCGTCCTCCTCTCCGCCCGCGAGCTCGCGGTGGGCCTCCGGACGGGGCCGAACGCATCACCCGGACGGTCGATAGGGTGACGGCGGACGGTGCCGGCACGGGGTGGGTTCGGACGGAGGTCGGGTCCCTGATCTTCAAAGCGGTGCGCGACGGCCGCCCCTATCCCGAGCACGGCCTGGCCCCGCGGGACTGGGCGATGATCCCGCCCCGTCAGATCCGGCTCGACACGCTGGTCACCACCAAGCGCGAGCTGGCCCTCGACACGCTGCTCGCCGACGACTCGACCTTTTACGGCGACCTGTTCCCGCACGCCGTCCAGTGGCACGGCGACCTCTACCTCGAGGACGGCCTGCACCGGGCGCTGCGGGCCGCGCTGCAGCAGCGCACCGTCATCCACGTGCGGGTCCTCGACCTCGACGCGCTCATGCCCGCCGACCCGGCCCGGTGACGGACCCCGTCACCGACCCCGTGCTCTGAGCCGCTAGAGCCAGCCCTTGTCGGCCGCCACGCGGGCGGCCTCGACCCTGGTGCGGGCGCCGGTCTTGCCGATCGCCGAGGACAGGTAGTTGCGCACCGTGCCCTCCGACAGGAACAGCCGGCGGGCGATGTCGGCCACGGTCGCGCCGTCGGCGGCCTCGCGCAGGACGTCGGCCTCGCGCGCCGACAGCGGCGTCGCCCCGAGGGCGAGCGCGGCGGCGGCCAGGTCCCGGTCGATCACCCGCTCCCCGGCGACGACGGCGCGGATCGCCCTCGCCAGCTCGGCGACCGGGGCGTCCTTGACCAGGAACCCGGCCGCGCCCACCTCCATCGCGCGGCGCAGGAAACCCGGCCGGCCGAAGGTGGTCAGCACGACGGCGCGCACGGCGGGCAGCGCGGCGGCCAGCTCGCGCGCGGCCTCGATGCCGTCCTGCCCGGGCATCTCGATGTCGAGCAGCGCGACGTCGGGGCGGTGCGCTCGGGCGGCGGTGAGCACCTCGTCGCCGCGGCCGACCTCGGCGACGACCTCGATGTCCTCCTCCAGCTCCAGCAGCGCCCGCAGCGCGCCGCGGACCATCGACTGGTCCTCGGCCACCAGGACGCGGATCACCGGGCGGCCCCCGCCGGGACCGCCGCGGGCGCCAGCGGCAGCACGGCCCGCAGCTCGTACCCGCCGGTGCGGCCGGCACCGCCGGTCAGGGCGCCGCCCAGGGCGCCCACCCGCTCGGCGAGGCCGGTCAGCCCCGACCCGGGCTCGGTGTCGTCCGCCGGGCCGCGGCCGTCGTCGGTCACGGTGAGCACCGCTCGGGTGCCGTCGTCGGTGAGGGCGACGGCGACCGAACGGGCGCCGCTGTGCCGCAGCACGTTCGTCGTCGCCTCGCGCACCACCCAGCCCAGCGCGGCGTCGACCGGACCGGGCAGCGCGGGCACCCGGCCGGGCAGCCGCACGGCGATCCCGGCGCCGGACAGCGCCGAGCGGGCCTCGGCGAGCGCCTGGGCGCAGCTGACCTGGCGGTAGCCGCTGACGGCGTCGCGGACCTCGGCCAGCGCGCGGCGGGCAGCGGCCTCGACGTCGGCCATCTCGGTGCGCGCCCGGGCGGGGTCGACCTCGGCGAGGCGGCCGGCCAGCTCGCTCTTGAGCGCGATGAGCGACAGGCTGTGGCCGAGCAGGTCGTGCAGGTCGCGGGCGAAGCGCAGCCGCTCCTCGGCGACGGCGTTGCGGGCCAGCTCCTCCCGGGCCTCGGCGAGCTCGCCGTTGACCTCGACCAGGTGGCGCGTGCCGCGCAGCGCGAACGCGGTGAGCAGGCACATGGCCGGGAGGATGAACAGGTCGCCGAACATCCCGTGGGCGGTGACGACACCCGTGCAGACCGCGGCGGCGGCCAGCACCGCCGGCCACACCCAGCGCTGCGGGAGGGCCGCCGCCGAGGCGGCCGACACGTAGATCATCAGCCCGGCCCAGGACGGTCCCAGCCAGACGGCGAGCGCGGCCCCGAGGCCCGCGACCACGAGCAGCCGCCCCAGTGTCGACCCCGACCAGCAGCCGTCGAACCCCCGGCGGAAGACGTCGAGGTAGACGACGGTGAACACCAGCAGGCCGGCGCCGGCGACCACCTGCACGGCGGGCGACCGGTCGGCGCCGAAGAACAGGTCGGCCAGCGGGAAGAGCTGGAACAGCAGCCACGGGAGCGGCCACCCGAGGCGCTGCCATCGCGTGCGGGGTCCCACGGGAAGCGACCGTAGCCCGGGGTCAGCCGGCGACGGCGGCGAGCGGGCGCCGCCGCGCCACGACGACGGCCAGCGCGGCGAAGGCCAGGGCGAAGGCGGCGAGCACCAGCAGCGGCAGCGCGGCGGGCACGCCGTCGGCGGCGGCGTCCCGGCCCGCCTGGGCGTACCAGTACGACGGCAGTGCGTGCGCCACCACGCGCAGGCCCGACGGGAAGACCTCGACCGGCACCCACAGCCCGCCGAGGGCGGCCAGCACCACGCTGGTGATGCCGATCGCGCCGCCGGCCGCCTTCTCCTCCAGCGCCCAGCCGAGCAGCAGCCCCAGCGCCACGAACACCGCCGACCCGAGCCACAGGACGCTCACCAGGGCCACCCACGCGCCGGGCTCGAGCCGTACCCCGTTGACGAACCTGCCGACCAGCGCCACGACGAGCAGCGGCGGCAGCGTGAGCAGCATCCCCACGGCGACGTCGACGGCGACCACCGAGCCCGGCGGCACCGGCGTCACGCGCAGCTGCCGCAGCCAGCCCGAGGCCCGGTCGAACGACAGCCGGATCGTGGCGCCCAGCGCCGCGCCGATCGCGCCGTAGGCCATCATCGCGACCATCGTGGCCGCGGCCACGTCCTGGCTGACGCCGCCGGGCGCGGCGGCGAAGACCTGCGTGAAGAAGACGGTGAAGCCCGCGGGCAGCAGCGCGGTGAAGAACAGGAACTGCCGGTTGCGCCCGATCCGGCGCAGCTGGAAGGCGAGCAGCGGGCTCATCGGGCGGCTCCCGTCGTGAGGGTGAGGACGGCGTCCTCGAGGCTCGCGCCGCGCACCTCGAGGTCGGTCAGCGGAACGCGGTGGTCGAGCAGCGCCCGGAGGGTGGCCTCGACGTCGGCGGTGGCCAGGGTGGCGACGGCGCCCTGGCGGGTCACCGCGGTGACGCCGGGGAGGTCGTCGGGCAGCCGCTCGGCGGTGAGCCGGACGCTGCGCCCGGACACCGCCGAGCGGACCGCCGCGGACGACCCGTCGGCCACCAGCCGCCCGCCGGCCAGCACCACCACCCGGTCGGCGACGGCATCGGCCTCCTCGAGGTGGTGGGTGGCGAAGACGACGGTGGTGCCGCGGGCGGCCAGCGCGCGCATCGTGACCCAGAAAGCGCGGCGGCCCTCGACGTCCATGGCCGAGGTGGGCTCGTCGAGCAGCAGCAGCGGCGGTTGGCCGGCGAGCGCGAGCGCGAGCAGCACCCGCTGCCGCTGCCCGCCGGACAGCGCCTCGACCGGGCGGCCCAGCAGCCCGTCGATGCCGGTGGTGGCGACCAGGTCGTCCGGCGGCCACGGGTCGGGGTAGCTGCGGCGCACCAGGTGCAGCACCTCGCCGACCCGCGCCTCGGTCGGCAGGCCGCCGTGCTGCAGCATCGCACCGACGCAGCCGGCCCGGACCGCGTCGGCAGGCGCGCGGCCGAGCACGCGCACGCCGCCGGCGGCGGGTCGCACGAGCCCGAGGGCGGCGGAGACGGTGGAGGACTTGCCGGCGCCGTTGGGGCCCAGCAGCGCGACGGTCTCGCCACGGCCGATGCGCAGGTCGAGGCCGTCGACGGCGAGCACGTCGCCGTGCCGCACGGTGAGGCCGGAGACGTCGAGGGCGGGGGTGGTCACGCCGTCGAGCCTGGCCGGGCGGGCGGTGCCGGCAGTAGTGCGGGACGTCGCCGGTCCGCCCTGACATCCGTCAGTTCGGCCCCGTCCGGAGGCTCGCGCCGAGCCTGCGAGGCGTGAGGAGGACGGGGTCCTTGCTCAGTCCGTGAGGTCGCGGACGACGGCGTCGGCGAGCAGCCGGCCGCGGTCGGTGAGCACCGCCCGCCCGGCCGCGTGCGCTCCCGGGTCGAGCAGCCCGCGGGCGACGGCGTCGGCGGCACGCAGCCGGCCGGCGTCCGACAGCGCGGTCAGCGGGAGCCCGTCGCGCAGCCGCAGGCCGAGCATCACCGTCTCCAGCGCGCGGTCGGCGTCGCCGAGGACCTCGCGGTCGGCCACCGGGCTCTCCCCCGCGGCCAGGCGCTGCGCGTAGGCGGCGGGGTGCTTGACGTTCCACCACCGCACGCCGCCGACGTGGCTGTGCGCACCCGGGCCGATCCCCCACCAGTTCGCGTTGGCCCAGTAGAGCTCGTTGTGCCGGCAGCGGGCCGCCTCCCCGCGCGACCAGTTGCTGACCTCGTACCAGTCGAACCCGGCGCCGCGCAGCACCGTGTCGGCCTGCACGTAGCGGTCGGCGAGGACGTCGTCGTCGGGCAGCGGCAGCTCGCCGCGGGCGATCCGGCGGGCCAGCCGGGTGCCCTCCTCGACGATGAGCGCGTAGGCGCTGACGTGGTCGACCGGCGCGGCGAGGACGGCGTCGAGGGAGGCCGCCCAGTCGGCGTCGGTCTCACCGGGGGTGCCGTAGATCAGGTCGAGGTTGACGTGCCCGAACCCGGCCTCGACCGCCTCGCGGGCGGCCTGCGCCGCGCGGCCGGGGGTGTGCCGCCGGTCGAGGACGGCGAGGACGTGCTCGGCGGCCGACTGCATGCCCAGGCTCAGCCGGGTGAAGCCCGCCGCGCGCAGGGTGGCCAGCGACGCCGGGGTGACCGACTCCGGGTTGGCCTCGGTGGTCACCTCGACGGCGGGGTCGACCGGGAACAGCTCGCGGACGGCGGCCAGGACGGCGGCCAGGTCCTCGGCGGGCAGCAGCGTCGGGGTGCCGCCGCCGACGAAGACCGTGGACACCGTGGGCAGGTCGGGCCCGAGGACCTCCGCGGCGCGGCGCAGCTCGGCGATCGCGGTGCCGGCGTACTCGGCTCGGTTCGCGCCGGGCCCCAGCTCGTCGGAGGTGTAGGTGTTGAAGTCGCAGTAGCCGCAGCGGGTGGCGCAGAAGGGCACGTGCACGTAGAGGCCGAACGGCGTCGTCGGCAGGTGCTCGCGGGCGGCGTCGGGGAGGTCGGACGGGCTCGCCGGGGACCCCGGGAGCAGCGGCAGGACGGTGTTCATCTGCTCCCAGTGTGCCGCGCCGCCGCCAGGGTGGGCAGGATGCCGGGGTGAGCTCTGCACCCGTGGACGACGGCCGGCTGCTGCAGCGAACCGTCGAGGGAGGCGTGGCCCGGCTCGTGCTGGACTCGCCGGCCAACCGCAACGCGCTCTCCCGCCCGCTGCGGGCGCAGCTGCGCGAGGCGCTGGACGCCGCCCTCGCCGACGACGCCGTCCGGGTGGTGGTGCTCGACCACACCGGCCGGGTCTTCTGCTCGGGGATGGACCTGTCGGAGGCGGCCGGGGCGGGCGTGGGTGACCAGGGCGTGCGCGAGCTGCCCGACCTGCTCGAGACGGTCTGGACCTCGCCCAAGCCGGTGGTCGCCGTCGTCCGCGGTCCGGCCAGGGCCGGCGGGGTGGGGCTGGCGGCCGCCTGCGACGTCGTGGTGGCGGCGGCCTCGGCGACCTTCGGCATGTCCGAGGTGCGGCTGGGGCTGGTGCCCGCGGTCATCTCCGCCGTCGTGCTGCCGCGGATGCTGCCGCACGTGGCGCACCGGCTGATGCTGACCGGCGAGGTCTTCGACGCGCCGGCGGCCGCCGCCGGCGGGCTGGTCGACCTCGTCGCGCCCGACGGGGAGGTCGACGCCGCCGCCGACGTGCAGGTGCGCGCGCTGGCGGCCGGATCGCCGTGGGCGCTGGCCGAGACCAAGCGGCTGCTGCGGGCCGGCGGGCTGCGCGGCTCGTTCGACGACCTGCTGGAGCTCTCCGCCCGGGCCTTCGCCGGCGAGGACGGGCAGGAGGGGATCGCGGCGTTCCGGGAGAAGCGCCCGGCGCGCTGGGTGCCCTCGCTGTAGCCGGCCGGGCGCGGGATGCTGCGCCGGTGACCGCACCCGAGGACCCCCGCGCGCGCTTCCGCACCCTGCCCGAGCCGGTCGACCCGGAGGACACGGTGGAGACCGTGGACGCCGGCACGACGCGGCCGGACACCACCGACGGCGACGAGCGGGACACCCTGCTGCGCCAGGCCGGGGGCTGACCTCCGCACCGTCAGTCGTCGACGGTCACCTGGTCGAGGCCCTCCTCGGCCTCCGGGTACCGCGGGTCCATCGCCTCGAGGGTGTCGGCGATGGTCCGGGCGATCACCAGGTTGCGGTACCACTTGGTGTTGGCCGGCACGACGTACCAGGGCGCGACGTCGGTCGAGGTGTTGCTGATCGCCTCCTCGAAGGCGGCCATGTAGTCGTCCCAGTACCCCCGCTCGCGCAGGTCGTTGGCGGAGAACTTCCAGCGCTTGTCGGGGTCGGCCAGCCGGCTCTCCAGCCGCCGCTTCTGCTCCTCCTTGGAGATGTGCAGGTAGAACTTCAGCACCGTGACGCCGCTGAGCGACAGCGCCTGCTCGAACTGGTTGATCACCTCGTAGCGGGGCCGCCAGACCTCCTCGGGCACCAGCCCCTTGACCCGCACGACCAGCACGTCCTCGTAGTGCGAGCGGTTGAAGATGCCGATCATCCCGCGGGAGGGCACCCGCTGGTGGTAGCGCCAGAGGAAGTCGTGGGCGGACTCCTCCGCGCTGGGCGCCTTGAACGACGACACCTGGCAGCCCTGGGGGTTCACGCCCTGGAAGACGTGCTTGATGGTGCCGTCCTTGCCGCCGGTGTCCATGGCCTGCAGCACCAGCAGGAGGCTGCGCCGGTTCTCCCCGTACAGCCGGGCCTGCAGGTCGGCGATGCGGTCGCGGTGGCGGGCCAGCTCGGGGGCGGCGTCCTTCTTGCGCCCGAAGTGCTCGGACTCGTCCGGGTCGACGTCGGCCAGCCGGACGCCGGCGCCGGGCTCCACCCGGTACCGCGGGTAGTCCGGCTCGGGCGGCGGGTCGGCCACGACGACCTGCTCGGGCCGGGTCTCCCGCGACCGGCGCCCCGCGGCCGACCGCGCGGCCCGCTGCGTCTGCCCCGACTCGGCGGCACCGGCTGCGCGGCGGCCCGCGGTCCTCGTCTCCTCGGCCATGCTGCCCTCCCTGGCGGCGGCCCCGGCAGGCAGGGACGGCGGCCGGGGGTGCGGGGCTACCCGTCCCGGTGCCCGGGCTACCGCACCCGTGCGGCTCGTGCTCTGACCTCGCATCGGGGGCAGAGCACGAGCGGCGCGGGGACGGACCAGCTGTCCGCGGAGGTCGTGCCCTGAGTCCCCCGCGGACTGGGGAGCACGAGTGTCCGAGCACGCGGAGGTGGCGGTCGCCCGGCCGAGCCGGCGGGCGCGGGCTCAGCGCAGCCGGCGGGTCGCGTCGGGCAGCCGCTCGGTCACCCCGCGCGCGTCCAGCCACTCCATGAGCGGCACGGCGACGCGGCGGGAGGTGCCCCACGCCGAGCGCGCCTGGCTGAGCGTGACCGGCTGCGGCAGGGCGGCCAGCCGCTCGCGCGCCACCCGCTCGACGCCCGGGGCCAGGTACACGCCCTCGGCGACGCGGACGAGCTGACCGTCGCGCACCGCCGCCGCCAGCTCGCGCGGGCCCAGCCCCGACGCGCGCAGCTCCTCGGCGTCGGGGGCGGCGAAGGGGTCGACGGCCAGCCGCGCCCGGATCGTGTCGACCGCGCGCTGCACCGCCGGCGGCAGCCCCGCGGCGGCCACGACCACCCGCCCCTCGCGCAGGGCCAGCGGCGGGCGGACCGCCAGCCGCACCAGGTCGTCGTCGGGCAGGTCCAGCTCCCGGCGGACGACGGCGACCGGCGGCCCCGGCTCGAGCGGGAAGGCCTGCCGGTGCGCGGCCACCAGCCCGGGCACCCGCCGGGCCAGCGTCTCGACCAGCCCCGGGGCCAGCAGCCACGGCCCGGCGCGGACGGCGTCGTCGGGCACCGGCCAGCCCATCGCGGTGAAGTCGTCGGCGCGCATCACCCGGCGGCGGACCAGGTCGGCCGTGGCGCCGGCCGGTCCGGTGTCCTGCCCGGCCAGGTCCGCGGCGCGCTGCCGGGCCGCGCCGCGGCGGCGCAGCTCGGGCGGGGCGACGTCGCGCACGTCGGCGCCGAGCACCCGCCGGGCGCCGGGGTCGCGCAGCAGCACGCGGTCGCCCACCCGCAGCGGCAGCGCCGAGGCCAGCCGCAGCCGCACCGCGGTCCCGTCGAGTGGCCGCAGCCGCACCGGCACCGCCGCCGAGCCGACGTGCAGCACCGCCTCGGCCGGCAGCCGGTCGGCGGGCTCGCGGTCGAGGACGACGTCGACCTCGGCGGTGTCGCGGTAGGCCCCGGGGGTGAGCAGCGCGTCGCCGCGGGAGAGGTCCTCGACAGCGAGGCCGCGCAGGTTGAGCGCCACCCGCGCGGTCGCCGTCGCCCGGGCCACCGGCCGGCCCAGCGACTGCACGCCGCGGACGCCCACCTCGCGGTCGCGCAGCCGCAGCCGGTCGCCGGCGGCCACCGTGCCGGCGGCGAGGGTCCCGGTGACCACGGTGCCGGCGCCGCGCACGGGGAACGCGCGGTCGATCCACAGCCGCACGGGCGCGGCGGCGTCGGGTGCGGGCAGGCCGGCGAGCAGCGTCTCCAGGGCGGCGGCCAGCTCCGGCACGCCGCGGCCGGTGGGCGCGCTGACCGCCACCCCCGGCACCGCGCCCAGCGAGGTGGCCGCCAGCCGCTCGGTGACGTCGGCGAGCACGGGCGCGGGGTCGGCGAGGTCGGCCTTGGTGACGGCGAGCAGCGCGTGCCGCACGCCGAGCGCGTCGAGGACGGCGACGTGCTCGGCGGTCTGCGCCGACCAGCCGTCGTCGGCGGCGACCACGACCAGCGCCGCGGGCACCGACCCGACCCCGGCGAGCATGTTGCCGACGAACCGCTCGTGCCCGGGCACGTCGACGACGGCGACCACCCGGCCCGAGGGCAGCGTCGTCCAGGCGAAGCCGAGGTCGATGGTCAGGCCGCGGCGGCGCTCCTCCTCCCACCGGTCGGGCTCCATGCCGGTGAGCGCGCGGACCAGCGTCGACTTGCCGTGGTCGACGTGGCCGGCGGTCGCGATCACCTCCACGCCGTCACCTCCACGCCGTCACCTCCACGACCGGGCCACCTCCAGCACCGCGGCGGCCAGGTCGTCGTCGGCCGGCGGCGGCACGCTGCGCAGGTCGAGCAGGGTCCGGCCGTCGGCGACGTACCCGACCACCGGCCGCGGCCCGGTCCGCAGCGCCCCGGCGAACGGCTCGGGCAGCGAGACGGCCGCGCTGGGCAGTGGGTGCTCGGGCGCCCCGCCGCCGCCGACCCGGGCCGCCGAGTCCACGGCGACCGCGTCCACACCGGCGGCGGCGAGCCGGGCGGCCAGCGCCCCGGCCCGCGCGCGCAGGCCGTCGACGTCGGCGGCGAGCATCCGCTGCACCGGCGGCAGCGGGCCGCGCAGCGTCGCCTCCAGCGCGGCCAGCGTCGTCTTGTCCACGCGCAGCGCCCGGTAGAGCGGGTGCCGGCGCAGCCGCTGCACCAGGTCGGCGCGGCCCAGCACCAGCCCGGCCTGCGGGCCGCCGAGCAGCTTGTCACCGCTGGCCAGCACCAGGTCGGCGCCGTCGGCGAGGGTGGTCTGCAGGTCCGGCTCGTCGGGCAGCACCGGGTGCGGCCGCAGCAGGCCGGAGCCGACGTCGGCCACCAGCGGCACCCCGGTGCCGGCGAGCGCCGCCGCCAGCCCGGCGACCGGGACGGCCGTCGTGAAGCCGCGGACGACGAAGTTGGACGGGTGCACCTTGAGCACCGCGCCGGTGCCCGGGCCGAGCGCGCGGGTGTAGTCGGCCGGCGCCACCCGGTTGGTCGTGCCCACCTCGCGCAGCCGCGCGCCGGTGGCCTCCAGCAGCTCGGGGATGCGGAACCCGTCGCCGATCTCGACCAGCTCGCCGCGGGCGATGACCAGCTCCCCCCCGAGGGCGGTGGCCACCAGCGCGAGCGCGGCCGCGCAGTTGTTCACCACGACCGCCGCCTGCGCGGCGGGGACGGCGGCCAGCAGCGCGGCGATCGCCGCCTCTCCGCGCGGCCCGCGCCGGCCGGTGCGCAGGTCGAGCTCGACGTCGGTGGTGCCGCTCGCCGCGACCACCGCCTCGACCGCGGCCTCCGACAGCGGCGCCCGCCCGAGGTTGGTGTGCACCAGGACGCCGGTGGCGTTGAGCACCGGCCGCAGGCTGCCCGCCGTCACCGGCAGGGCGGCGAGGGCGGCGCCGACGGCGTCCTCGGGGGCGAGCGAGCCGTCGCGGACCCGCTGCTGCACGGTGCGCACGGCGTCCTTGACCAGGTCGCGGCCCAGCCGGGCGGCCGCGGCGGCCAGCGCGGGGTCGGCCAGCAGCGTGTCGGTGCGGGGCACTGCCCGCCGCGGGTCGGCGCTCATCGCTGCGGAGCGTATGCGCGCCGGCCCGCGGGGAGGCTGGCGGAGGCGGACGGGAATCGAACCCGCCTGACCGAGCTGCTCGGCCACGTCGGCTTTAGAGGCCGCGGGGGCCACCAGACACCCTGACGCCTCCGCCGGGCAGCCTACGGTGGCCGCGTGACGACCGCGCAGGAGAAGGTCCGGCTGACCCGGTACGCCCACGGCGGCGGATGTGCCTGCAAGATCCCGCCCGGCGAGCTCGAGGCCGTCGTCGCCGGGTTGACGCACACCGGGCCGGCCGCCCCGGCCGCCGAGCTGGTCGTCGGCCTCGACGACGGTGACGACGCCGCCGTCGTCCGGATCGCCGGCGGGCAGGGGCTGGTGCTGACCACCGACTTCTTCACCCCGGTCGTCGACGACGCGCACACCTTCGGCCGGATCGCCGCGGCCAACGCGCTCTCCGACGTCTACGCCATGGGCGGCACCCCCGTCGTCGCGGTCAACCTGCTCGGCTGGCCGCGCGACGTGCTGCCGGCCGAGCTCGCCGCCGAGGTGCTGCGCGGCGGGCTGGAGACGGCGCAGGAGGCCGGCTGCCACGTGGGCGGGGGGCACTCCATCGACGACCCCGAGCCCAAGTACGGCATGGCCGTGACCGGTGTGCTCGACCTCGACCGGGTCATCCGCAACGACGCCGCCGTCGCCGGGACGCCGCTGTCGCTGACCAAGCCGCTGGGCGTCGGGGTGCTCAACAACCGGATGAAGGCCACCGGCGAGGTCAGCGAGGAGGCGGTGGCGTCGATGTGCGCGCTCAACCGGGACGCCTCCCTGGCCGCGCTGGCCGCGGGCATCCGCGCGGGCACCGACGTCACCGGGTTCGGCCTGCTCGGGCACCTCTACAAGATGGCGCGGGCCAGCGGGGTGACCGCGGTCGTCGACGCCGCCGCCGTCCCCTACCTGACCGGCGCGCGCGAGGCGCTGGCCGCCGGGTTCGTCTCCGGCGGCACCCGGCGCAACCTCGACTGGGTCCGGCCGCACACCGACCTGTCCGCGGTGGACGGCGACGAGGCGCTGCTGCTGGCCGACGCGCAGACCTCCGGCGGGCTGCTGCTGGCAGGTGAGGTGCCCGGCGCGCCGGTGATCGGCGAGTTCGTCCCGCGGCAGGACGCCGTCGTCGTCGTCCGCTGACGGGTCCGGCGCGTCCCGGGCGACACGCCGTCCTCCGGCACCGCCGCGCGCGGAGGCGTTCCGGCCCGGCCGTGCCGCTGCCAGCCTGCCGGCCGCGCCCACCCCGGACGGACCGGGCGGCGCGGAGGAGGGCGACATGAGGACGAGGACGGCCGGCGCGGTGACCCTGCTGCTGGCCGCCGGCACCGTGGGCCTGCTGCCGGGGACCGCCGCGGCGGCGCCGGCCGACGGGCGCGGGGCGACGACGGAGTACAAGGCGACCACGCAGCTGGGCACCGCCCAGGGCGCCCCGCTCACCGTGGCCGCCGCGGTCACGCGCGACACCACGGGCGCGCTGGTCACCCCGATGGAGGTCTACGTCGACGGTCTGGTGTGCACACCCCTGGGCGACCTGACGGCGTCGCTGGTGTCGCTGGAGTCGGCGACGCTGACGGGCTCGGACGTGCCGGTGACCTGCGCGCCGGCCGGGGGCCAGGGCCTGGCGGCGACGGCGGGCACCGTCGACGTCGACCTCGCCTGGACCGGCACCGGCCCGACGGAGCGGGAGGGGCGGACGGGCAACCGGGACCACTGCGTCGGCCGGGTGCTGCACCGCGCCGCCGCCCTGACCGGTTCGGTCACGGTCACGCTCGAGGGCGGGCAGCCGTTGACGGTCGGCGCCGCGGACGGCCACGACAGCGCGCTGTCCTACTACCACACCGCCTGCCCGCCGCCGGCCTCCTGAGCGCCGGTCCGGCGGGCGCGCTGTCGCCCGCCGGACCGCCGTGTCCTAACGTCCGGCCCATGCGCGCCGTCTTCGTCTCCTCCCCCTCGCCCGACGACCCGCTGTCCGTGCTGGAGGTCGGCGAGCGTCCCGAGCCCGAGGTCCCCGACGGCTGGACGACGGTGCAGGTGCGGGCGGTCTCGCTCAACCACCACGACCTGTTCAGCCTGCGCGGCGTCGGCCTGCCGCAGGAGCGGATGCCGATGGTCCTGGGCACCGACGCGGCCGGGCTCGACGAGGACGGCAACGAGGTCGTCGTCCACGGCGTCGTGGCCAGCCCCGGCTGGACCGGCGACGAGACCCTCGACCCGAAGCGGACGCTGTTCTCCGAGCTGTACCAGGGCACGATGGCCGAGCGGGTCGCGGTGCCCCGGCGCAACCTGCTGCCCAAGCCGGCCGAGCTGTCCTTCGCCGAGGCCGCGTGCCTGCCGACCGCCTGGCTGACCGCCTACCGCATGCTCTTCGTCCGCTCCGGCCTGCGGCCGGGGCAGACGGTGCTCGTGCAGGGCGCCAGCGGCGGGGTGGCCACCGCGCTGGTCGTCCTCGGCCGGGCCGCCGGCTTCCGGGTGTGGGTGACCGGCCGCAGCGAGGAGAAGCGGGCCGCGGCGCTCGAGCTCGGCGCCGACCGGGCCTTCGAGACCGGCGCCCGGCTGCCCGAGCGGGTCGACGGCGTCATGGAGACCGTCGGCAAGGCGACCTGGGGCCACAGCGTCAAGTCCCTCAAGCCCGGCGGGGTCATCGTCACCTCCGGGGCCACGACCGGCTTCGACCCCAGCGCCGAGCTCAACCGGGTCTTCTTCACCCAGCTGTCGGTGGTCGGCTCGACGATGGGCACCCGCGAGGAGCTGGAGTCGCTGGTGCAGATGTGCCGGGTCAGCGGCGTGCGGCCGGTCATCGACGTCGAGCTGCCCCTGGACCAGGCGCGCGAGGGCTTCGCCCGCATGCTCGAGGGCCGCACCGCCGGAAAGATCGTCTTCACCCCGTGAGCGCGGGGAGGGCCCCCGGGCGGGTGTCCGGGGGCCGTCTCACCCGTGCTCAGTGTCGGGGGGTCAGCGCTCGTCCTGGGAGACCCGCAGCCCCGACTCCGGGGAGAACACGTGCGCCTCTCCCGGGCGGATCGCCACGTGCACCACCTCACCCTTGGCCGGCGGCTTGCGCGCATCCACCCGCAGGGTCAACAGCTTGTCCTCACCTCCGGCCGCCCCGCCGGCGTCGGCGGCGTGCAGGTTGCCGTAGGCGTAGGCATCCGAGCCCAGCTCCTCGACCACCACCACCTCCACCGGGAACCCCTCCCCGGCGCCGACCAGCTCCACCGACTCCGGGCGGAACCCCAGCGTCGCCGTGCGCGCACCCTCACTGCCCAGCGCGGCCACCGCGGTACGCGGCAGCGGCACCGTCGACCCGCCCAGCCGCGCTCCCCCCTCGGCCAGCTCCACGGTCACCAGGTTCATCGCCGGCGAGCCGATGAACCCGGCCACGAACTCGTTGACCGGCTTGTCATAGAGGTTGCGCGGGGTGTCGACCTGCTGCAGCAGCCCGTCCTTGAGCACCGCCACCCGATCGCCCATCGTCATCGCCTCGACCTGGTCGTGGGTGACGTAGACGGTGGTGATGCCCAGCCGCCGCTGCAACGCCGCGATCTCCGTGCGGGTCTGCACCCGCAGCTTGGCGTCCAGGTTGCTCAACGGCTCGTCCATCAAGAACGCCTGCGGCTGGCGCACGATCGCCCGGCCCATCGCCACCCGCTGCCGCTGCCCACCCGACAGCGCCTTGGGCTTGCGGTCCAGATACGGAGTGAGGTCGAGCACCTTGGCCGCCTCCTCCACCCGGGAGCGGATCTGGTCCTTCTTCATCCCGGCGATCTTCAACGCGAAGCCCATGTTGTCCGCCACCGTCATGTGCGGATACAGGGCGTAGTTCTGGAACACCATCGCGATGTCGCGTTCCTTGGGCGGCAGGTGGGTGACGTCGCGGTCGCCGATCCGGATCGACCCCTCGGTCACCTCCTCCAACCCGGCCAGCATCCGCAGCGCGGTGGACTTCCCACTCCCCGACGGGCCGACCAGCACCAGGAACTCCCCGTCGGCGACGTCGAGGTCCAGCCCGCTGACCGACGGCGCGGAGGCCCCCGGATAGGTCAAGGTGGCGTGGTCGTAGGTGATGGCGGCCATGAGGTTCCTCTGATCGTCCCTTCTGCGCCGGTGCAGATCACCTCACTGTGACACGCCGGCCGCCGTCGGGACCACGGGGCACCGGCGTGGCAACCCGTCCGGGGCACGGGGACCGTCTTGCGACCTGCACCGATTCCGGAACGACCCGTCCGGATGAGCGAGTGGTGCCGTTGCATAACGGTTTCAACACTGTTGCGCGAAACCGACCGCCCGGCCGCTTATCGTCCCCGGGCGAACACGGCGACCGGCACGGGATGCCGGTCGGTCCGCGTGCGAGGACGCAGGGCGGCGACGACGCCGCAGAACCGAAGGGGAACACATGACGATGCGCGCGAGAGGCCGGCGCTCCACGGCGCTGGCCGGTGGCCTGGGTGTGGCGCTGGTGCTCGCCGGCTGCGGTGCCAGCGAGACCAGCGGCGGCGGCGAGGGGGGGACCACCGACGCCTCCGAGCTCAGCATCGACTGCGCCCCCTACGAGGAGTTCGGCGACCTGGAGGGCGAGACGGTCAGCGTCTACACCTCGATCGTCGACCCCGAGGACCAGCCGCACATCGACTCCTACGTGCCCTTCGAGGAGTGCACCGGCGTCGACGTCCAGTACGAGGGCTCGCGCGAGTTCGAGGCCCAGCTGGTCGTCCGCGTCCAGAGCGGCAACGCCCCCGACATCGCCTTCGTGCCGCAGCCGGGTCTGCTGGCCAACCTGGTCGCGCAGGGCGCCGTGGTCCCGGCCCCGGCCCAGACCGAGGCCAACGTCGACGAGTACTGGGACGAGAGCTGGAAGAACTACGGCTCGGTCGACGGCGAGTTCTACGCCGCCCCGCTCGGCGCCAACGCCAAGTCCTTCGTCTGGTACTCGCCGTCGGCCTTCGAGGAGGCCGGCTACGAGGTGCCGCAGACCTGGGACGAGATGATCGCCCTGTCCGACCAGATCGCCGAGTCCGGCGCCAAGCCGTGGTGCGCGGGCATCGGCTCCGGTGACGCCACCGGCTGGCCGGCCACCGACTGGCTCGAGGACGTCGTCCTGCGCTCGGCCGGCCCCGACGTCTACGACCAGTGGGTCAGCCACCAGATCCCGTTCAACGACCCGCAGATCGCCGAGGCGCTCGACACGGTCGGCGGCATCCTCAAGAACCCCGACTACGTCAACGGCGGCCTGGGCGAGGTGCAGTCCATCGCGACCACCGAGTTCACCGACGCGGGCCTGCCCATCCTCGACGGCAGCTGCTTCATGCACCGCCAGGCGTCCTTCTACCAGGCCAACTGGCCGGAGGGCACCGACATCTCCGAGGACGGCGACATCTTCGCCTTCCCGCTGCCGCCCATCGAGGGCGACACGGCGCCGGTCCTCGGCGGCGGTGAGTTCACCGCGGCCTTCAACGACGACCCGGCCACCCAGGCGTTCCAGACCTACCTCTCCTCCCCGGAGTGGGCCAACATCAAGGCCCAGGTCTCCGGCCCCGGCTGGGTCAGCGCCAACACCGGCCTCGACGTCGAGAACCTGACCTCGCCGATCGACCAGCTGGCCGCCGAGCAGTTCCAGGACCCGAACGCGGTCTTCCGGTTCGACGGTTCGGACCTGATGCCGGGTGAGGTCGGCGCCGGTGCGCTGTGGACCGAGCTGACCAACTGGATCGCGAACGACAAGCCGACCCAGCAGGTCCTCACCGACGTCGAGAACGCCTGGCCGACGTCCTGATCCCCGCGGTCCCGGTCAGCCGCCCCGGCTGACCGGGACCGTCCGTCCCACCACCCTGGAGGCCGGGGGGAGCGCGGCGCCACCGCACCTGCGGCGGCGCCGCGGTCCCCCCGGCGTTCCGTTGCCGAGAGAAGGTCGTCAGCGGTGCAGTGGTTCCTCGACGCGAGCACCACGGGGCACAAGTTCGCCCTGATGGTGTTCGCCATCCTCCTGTTCGCGGCCGTGATGGGTCTGATCCTGTTCGCGGTCGACCGGCCCAAGCGGGTCCCCAACTGGGTCGTCGCGGCCGGCTTCGTCGGCCCGACGCTGCTCCTGCTGGGCGTCGGCCTGGTCTACCCGGCCGTCGAGACCGTCCGGGGCTCGTTCTACAACCGGGACGGCTCGGAGTTCGTCGGCCTGGACAACTACGCCACGGTGTTCTCCGAGGACAACTTCCAGCGGGTCCTGCTCAACACCTTCCTGTGGGTGGTCCTGGTCCCGCTGCTGACCACCGGCCTCGGCCTCGTCTACGCCTACCTCGTCGACCGCACGCGCTTCGAGAAGCTGGCCAAGGCGCTGGTCTTCCTCCCGCTGGCGATCTCGATGGTCGGCGCCAGCGTCATCTGGAAGTTCGTCTACGAGTACCGCCCCGACCAGCCGGGCGTGCGCCAGATCGGCCTGCTCAACCAGCTGCTGGTGCTGATCGGCGTGGAGCCGCAGCAGTTCCTGCTGAACTGGCCGTCGAACACCTTCTACCTGATCGTCGTCATGATCTGGATCCAGGCCGGGTTCGCCATGACCGTGCTGTCGGCGGCCATCAAGGCCATCCCCGACGACGTCGTGGAGGCCGCCCGCCTCGACGGCGTGGGCGGCGTGCAGATGTTCCGCTACGTGACCGTGCCGAGCATCCGCCCGGCGCTGGTCGTCGTCCTCACCACGGTCGCCATCACCACGCTGAAGGTGTTCGACGTCGTCCGCACCATGACCGGTGGCCAGTTCGGCACCAGCGTGGTGGCGAACGAGTTCTACACGCAGGCCTTCCGGCAGTTCAACTTCGGTCTCGGTGCGGCGCTCGCGGTGCTGCTGTTCGTCCTGGTCATCCCGATCATCGCCTACAACGTCCGCCAGCTGCGTCTCGCCGAGGAGATCCGATGACCACGACCACGCCGGTCATGGCGCCCGTCCCCCCGGACGAGCGCCGGCTGACCCGGAGCGAGCGCCGGGCGGTGGCTGCCAAGAACAAGCTCAGCTCCCCGGCCGCGTCGATCATCGCGCTGGTCATCGCGGTGCTCTGGACGGTGCCGACCCTCGGTCTGCTCATCACGTCCTTCCGGCCCGAGCTCGACATCCGCCGCTCGGGCTGGTGGTCGTTCTTCACCGACCCGCAGTTCACCCTCGACAACTACAACGAGGTGCTCTACGGCGGCGGGACGAACTTCGCGGCGCTGTTCGTCAACTCGCTGGTCATCACCCTGCCGGCGGTGGTCATCCCGATCTCGCTGGCACTGCTGGCCGCGTACGCGTTCGCCTGGATCAAGTTCCCGGGCCGCAACATCCTGTTCGTCGCGGTGTTCGCGCTGCAGGTGGTCCCGATCCAGGTGACGCTCATCCCGCTGCTGAGCCTGTACGTCGACACGGGGCTGGCCGGGTCCTTCTGGACCATCTGGCTGTCGCACTCGATCTTCGCGCTGCCGCTGGCGATCTTCCTCCTGCACAACTTCATGAAGGAGATCCCGGCGTCGCTGGTGGAGGCCGCCCGCATGGACGGCGCCGGTCACGTGAAGATCTTCTTCCAGGTGCTGCTGCCGCTGCTCACGCCCGCGATCGCGGCGTTCAGCGTCTTCCAGTTCCTGTGGGTGTGGAACGACCTGCTGGTCGCGCTCACCTTCGCCGGCGGCGCCCCCGACGTCGTCCCCCTCACCGTCCGGGTGGCCGAGCTCGCCGGCACGCGCGGGTCGGACTGGTTCCTGCTGGCCGCGGGCGCCTTCGTGTCGATGGTGCTGCCGCTCATCGTCTTCCTGAGCCTGCAGCGCTACTTCGTCCGCGGGCTGCTGGCCGGCAGCGTCAAGGGCTGACGGCCGGCCCCGTACGGGGCGCACACACGAGAGAGGCCCCCGGACCTGGTCCGGGGGCCTCTCTCGTGTGGTGAGGTGCTGGAACGGCCGCCCTCCAGGGGCCCGTGCCGAGCTCGCGAGGCGCGGGGGGTGGTCCTTCCTCAGGCGGGCGCGTGCTGCGTCTGCCGGCTGGCCGACGACGGCTCGGCCGAGCCGCGGCTGTCGAGGTCGCGCAGGTGCGACTCGAGGTAGGAGCGGAACCGCGTGCGGTACTCGCGCTCGAAGGTGCGCAGCTCCTCGATCTTGCGCTCGAGGTTGGCGCGCTTCTCCTCCAGGCCGCCCATGACCTCGCGGTGCCGGCGCTCGGCGTCCTGGTCGAGGGCCGCGGCCTTGGCCCGGGCCTCGCGCTCCATCGTGTCGGCGCGGGTGCGGGCGTCGTTGACCATCGACTCCGCGCGGGCGCGGGCGTCGTTGACCATCTGCTCGCTCTTGGACCGGGCGTCGGACAGCAGCCGGTCGCTGGTGGCCTTGGCGCTGGAGACCATCTGGTCGGCCTGCGCCTTGGCCTCGTTGACGTAGCGGTCGGCCGTCTCGGAGGCGAGCGCCAGCATCCGGGAGGCACGCGCGGTGTCGTCCTCGCGCGCCACGGGCTGCGGCGGCGGCGCGGGCGCCGGCGGCGGCTCGGGCGCGGCGGCCTGGGCGGCGACCCGGCCGGTGCTCGACCCCGAGCGCAGCTCGTTGTTCTCCTCGATCAGCCGGGCGAGCTCGGCCTCCACCACGTCGAGGAACGCGTCCACCTCGTCCTCGTCGTAGCCACGCTTACCGATCGGCGGCTTCTTGAAGACGACGTTGTGCACGTCGGCTGGCGTGAGTGGCAAGGGGCTCACCTCGGGTCGGACGGCGGGGACGGGGACGGTCGATCACGCGCGGGCCGCGTGAGAGGTGGTCACGCGGTGAGGGCGAGACCGGTCGTGATGTTCCGCAGGATGTACACGGCGATCAATAACACCATGAAGGCGAGGTCCAGGCGGATGGACCCCAGGTTCAGCGGTGGGATCACCTTCCGGATCGCCTTGAGCGGCGGGTCGGTGGTCGCGTAGACGACCTCGAGACCCGCGGCCACGAAGCCCGACGGGCGCCAGCTGCGCGCCAGGACCATCACCCAGTCCACGACGAAGCGCGCGAACAGCAGGATCAGGAAGACGAGCAGGATCGACGAGACGATCTGCCAGAAGAGAGCCACTGTCCTCGCTCGTCCCGGGGCACGCGCGGTGCCGTGTGTCTGCCAGCGCCCCGGCCGACGACCTCAGGACTCGGCGAAGAACCCGCCCTCGCGGATCCGGGCCTTGTCCTCGGCCGTCACGTCGACGTCCCTGGGGCTGAGCAGGAACACCTTGGCCGTGACGGGCTCGATGCTACCGCGCAGGCCGAAGATCAGTCCCGCTGCGAAGTCCACGAGCCTGCGCGCGTCGGCGTGGTCGAGGTCGGTGAGGTTCATGATGACCGGGCTGCCCTCGCGGAAGGCCTCGCCGATGGCCCGCGCCTCGTTGTAGGTCTTGGGGCTCAGCGTGGTGATCCGGTAGGGCTGCGGCGCCGGAGCCGGCTCCGCGGCCGCGACCGGCTCGCGGGCGGCCAGCCCGGCGGCCGCGGCGGAGCCGGCGGCGCCGACCGCCGCCGCGCCGGTGCCGCCGCCCCCGCCGGCACCGACGGTGCCCAGCCGCGGGGACGGGGTGCCGGCCGACGCCGACACGCGGGACTCACCGGAGGACCCCGGTGCCGGCACCGGTCCCGAGGACGCCAGCGGGGTGGCCAGGCCCAGCCGGGTCGCGCCGCGGCGGGGCAGGGCCGGCTCCGGGTCGGCGAGCTCGGCGTCGCGCGGGTCGAGGCCGCGCGGGTCGAGGCCGCGCGGGTCGAGGCCGCGCGGCTCGGGACCCCGCGGCTCGGCGCGCTCGTCGTCGTAGCGGCGGTCGTAGCGCTCGTCGTAGCCGGGGTCGCCGGTCAGCGAGTCGTAGCCGCCGTAGCCGGACCCGCCGCGCCCCTCGGAGGCGTAGCGGTCGTCGGGGCGGTCGTCGAAGCGGCCCTCGTAGCGGCCGGCACGGCGCTCGTCGTAGCGCCCGTCGTCGTAGCGCTCGTCGTAGCGGCCGTCGTCGTCGTACCGGTCGTGGTGGTCGGCCTGCCGGGCGTCGTAGCGCCCGTAGGCGCGGGCGTCGTCGTCCTCGACGAGTCCGAGGTAGATGCCCATCTTCCGCATGGCCCCGGCCATCAGACCTCCTCCGGGGACCCGGGTGGGACCCCTGTGACTCGTGTGACTCGGGGCGAGGTTAGGGGCCGGGAGCCGAAGAGCGCGGTTCCGACACGCACCAGCGTGGCGCCCGCCGCGACGGCCTCCTCGAGGTCGCCGCTCATGCCGGCCGACAGCTCGGCGGCGGCGGGGTGGTCGGCCCGCACCCGCTCCGCGAGCGCGGCCAGGCGGGCGAAGGCCGGGCCGGGCTCCTCGTCGCGCGGGGCGACGGCCATCAGCCCGCGCAGCCGCAGCCCGGGCAGCCCGGCGACGGCGTCGGCCAGCGCCGGGACGTCGTCGGGTGCCGCGCCGCCGCGCTCGGCGGTCTCGCCGGCGGCCCCGCCGAGGTCGACCTGCACGAACACCTCGACCGGCCGGCCGGTCTCCTCCCCCACCCGCGCCAGCGCCCGGGCCAGCGGCAACCGGTCGACGGAGTGGACGACGGCGCCGGTGCGGGCCACCGCGGCGGCCTTGTTGCGCTGCAGCTGGCCGACGAAGTGCCACTGCAGCGGCAGGTCGGCGAGCTCGGCGGCCTTGGCGGTGAGCTCCTGGGCGCGGTTCTCGCCGAACGCCGTCTGGCCCAGGGCCGCCAGGGCGCGGACGTCGTCGGCCGGGAAGGTCTTGCTGATGGCCAGCAGCGCCACCGAGGAGGGATCGCGGCCGGCGGCGCGGGCGGCGTCGGCGATGCGCCGGCGGACGGCGGCCAGGCGGTCGGCCGGGGAGGTCATGCGCCGATCCTCCCGGATCGGACCCGTGCACCTCCGCGGACGTGCACGCGGGGGTCCGCCGTCAGGACAGCCAGGTGACGCCGGCCTGGCGTCCGGTGACGCCGTCGCGGCGGTGGCTGAACAGCCGCCGGTCCTCGACGGTGCAGCGCGGGTCGTGGACCACCTGGGCCAGGCCGGCGCGGGTCAGCAGCTCGTCGAGGCCGGCGCGCAGGTCCAGCCCCGGGGTGCCCCGCCGGGTCCGGACGGCGGCCGCCGGGGCGACGCGGGCCACCTCGGCCTGCATCGCGCGCGGCACCTCGTAGCAGGGGCCGCAGACGGCCGGGCCGAGCAGCGCGGTGGTGTCGGCCGGGCGGCTGCCGAGCCGGGCCATGGCGGCCAGCGTCGCGGGGACCACGCCCTGCCGGACGCCCTCGCGGCCGGCGTGGACGGCGGCGACCACCCCGGCGACCGGGTCGGCCAGCAGCACCGGGACGCAGTCGGCGACGAGCACGCACAGCACCACGCCGGGCGTGCGGGTGACCAGCGCGTCGGTGGCCGGCAGCGGCGCCTCGACCGGCCCGTCGACGACGGCGACGGCGGTGCCGTGGACCTGGTCCATCCACACCAGCCGCTCCCCGGGCACGCCGAGCTCGCGGGCGAGGCGCTCGCGGTTGGCCGCGACGTCGACGGGGTCGTCCCCGACGTGGACCCCGAGGTTGAACGCGTCGTAGGGCGGACGCGAGCGGCCGCCCCGCCGGTCGGTGACCACCCGTCGAGGGCGCACCGCCGGCCGGGCGGCCGGGATCTCGCTCACGCGGCCCCCGTGCAGGGGCCCGCCGCGAGCGTGCGAGCGGTGGGGGGCACGGGGGTCCTTCTACTGGCGGAGGAAGTCCGGGATGTCGAGCTCCTCCTCGAAGTCCTCGTTGCCCAGCGGCCGGCGGCCGGCGGCCCCGGACGCGGCACCGTGGACCGGCGGCAGCGGCGGGACGGTGATGCCGCCGCCGGGCGGGGTCGCGCGGGACACCGGGGCCGGCGCCGGGGAGACGGGGGCCGGCGGGACCGACCCGACCAGCCGCTCCCCCGTGGCCCGCGGCAGGCCGGCCGACGGCGCCGGGGCGACCGGCGGCGACGGCAGCCGCCCGGGGGCGGTCGTGGGCCCGGCGGACGGGACGGCCGCGACCGCGCCGTCCTTGCGCGAGGACGGGCGCCCGCCGTCGAAGCCGGCGGCGATGACGGTCACGCGGACCTCGTCGCCGAGGGCGTCGTCGATGACCGCACCGAAGATGATGTTGGCGTCGGCGTGGGCCGCGTCGGACACCAGCGAGGCGGCCTCGTTGATCTCGAACAGGCCCAGGTCCGAGCCGCCGGAGATCGACAGCAGGACGCCGTGGGCGCCCTCCATGGAGGCCTCCAGCAGCGGGCTGGCGATCGCCTGCTCGGCGGCGAGCAGCGCGCGGTTGTCCCCGCGGGCGCTGCCGATGCCCATGAGGGCCGAGCCGGCGCCGGACATGACCGACTTGACGTCGGCGAAGTCGAGGTTGATCAGGCCGGGGGTGGTGATCAGGTCGGTGATGCCCTGGACACCGGAGAGCAGCACCTGGTCGGCGGTGCGGAAGGCGTCCATCACGCTGACGTTGCGGTCACCGAGCTGCAGCAGCCGGTCGTTGGGGATGACGATGAGCGTGTCGCACTCGTTGCGCAGCTCCTCGATCCCCGACTCGGCCTGCACGGCGCGCCGCTTGCCCTCGAAGGAGAACGGGCGGGTGACCACGCCGATGGTGAGCGCGCCGAGCTTGCGGGCGATCGAGGCCACCACCGGCGCGCCGCCGGTGCCGGTGCCACCACCCTCGCCGGCGGTCACGAAGACCATGTCGGCGCCCTTGAGCACCTCCTCGATCTCCTCGCGGTGGTCCTCGGCCGCCTGGCGGCCGACGTCGGGCTGCGCGCCGGCACCGAGGCCGCGGGTGAGCTCCCGGCCGACGTCGAGCTTGACGTCGGCGTCGCTCATCAACAGCGCCTGGGCGTCGGTGTTGATGGCGATGAACTCCACCCCCTTCAGACCGACCTCGATCATCCGGTTCACCGCGTTCACGCCGCCGCCGCCGATGCCGACGACCTTGATGACCGCGAGGTAGTTGTGCGGAGGTGTCATGTGGGGCTCCCGACCTCGACCCTCATCCTCAAGTGGAGACTTAGCGTTATGTCAACTGGGTCGACGCGGACGAAGTTAGGTGGGCCCTGTCGGCACCATCAAGCACCCTCCTCGGACCGGCGTGTCGCGACCCCCGCTTCTCACGGATCTCCGGCGACCCGCTGGTCACATCTGCACCACCGATCGTGACGACCCGCGGTCGGCGATCCCTCATGCCGGGGTCGAGACCGTGAGCACCGGCACCCGTGGCCGGATTCGGTCCCGATGTCGTGTCGGGCGTGTCGCCGCAGCGGGCGTGTCGGCGGCGCGCCGGTCGATCAGCGGTCCGCACGCGGGCACGCACGCACGGCAACGGGATGGAACGGCCTTCCTGCAGGGTCCCGCCTCGAGCGGAGCGAGGGGTGGGGGGCAGGACGGTCCTCCGTCACCGGAGGACGACGGCGTCCGGCGCGCTGACGTCGATGGTCGCGGCCGGCTCGAGGGCGCCGGAGGCGAGCCGGTCCAGCAGGGCCACCAGCGCGGCGGCGCGGCGGTCGTCGTCGGCGTCGTCGCCGGTGCCGCCCCACACGACGGTGGTGCCGTCGGTGAGCGTGAGCGTCACGTCGTCGGTGGAGGGGGCCGACGCCCGGGCGACCTGCTGCCGGACCGCGGCGGGCAGCGCGCCCAGCGCGTCGAGCCCGGCCCGGGTGGCGGCGTCGTCGGGACCGGGGTCGGCGACGTCGAGCGGCACCACCCCGGCCGGCGCCTCGCCGGTGACGGTGTCGAAGAGCACGCCGGAGGCGTCGACCAGAGAGCGGGTGCCGCCGTCCTCGACGACGGCGACCGGCCGCCGCTCGGCCACGGTGACCACGACGCTGCCCGGCCAGCCGCGGGCGACCTGCACCGAGGCGACCTGCGGCAGCCGGGCGACCCGCGCCTCGGCGGCCTCGACGTCGACCCGCAGCAGCGGCGTCCCCTCGGCCACCCCGGCGGCGGTGCGCACCTGCTCGGCGGTCAGCGTGGTGGCCCCGTCGACGCGGACCCCGCGCACCGCCAGCAGCGGGCTGGCCCACAGCGCCCACCAGGCCAGCGCCAGGACGAGCAGGGCCGCGGCGGCGCCGACCAGTCGGCGCCGGCGCCGGTCGCGCGGGGTGTCCCGGCGCCGCCGGCGGGCCGGCCGGGCGACCTCGACCGGCGTCCCGCGCTCGCGGTCGGCGGTGGTGAGGCCGGCGCGGCTCACCGGACGGCGTCCCCGCCGCCCGGGCCGGCCAGCGCGGCCAGCACCTCCGGGCCGACCATGGAGACGTTGCCGGCGCCCATGGTGATGACCAGGTCGCCGGGCCGCGCCCGGGCGGCCAGGGCCGGGGCGGCCGCCGACCAGGAGGGCTCGAAGTGCACCCGCTCGGGCGGCAGCGGGACGGCGTCGGCGACCATCGCGCCGGTGACACCGGGCACCGGGTCCTCGCGGGCGCCGTAGACGTCCATGACCACGACCTCGTCGGCCAGCCCCAGCGCCTCGCCGAAGGCCGCCGCGAACTCGCGGGTCCGGCTGTACAGGTGCGGCTGGAAGGCCACCACCACGCGGCCCTCCCCCGCCACCGCGCGCGCGGCCCGCAGCTGCGCGGTGACCTCGGTCGGGTGGTGGGCGTAGTCGTCGTAGACCCGCACGCCGGCGGCGGTGCCCTTGAGCTCGAAGCGGCGGTGCACCCCGCCGAAGCGCTCGAGCCCGGCGACCAGCCCCTCGGCGGGCAGCCCCAGCTCCAGGCCGGCCAGCAGCGCCGCGGCGCTGTTACGGGCCATGTGCTCCCCCGGGACCCGGATGCGCACGCGGCCGAGCACGGCGCCGTCGAGCACGGCGGTCCAGGCGGTGGCGTCGGCGCCGACGTCGAGGTCGACGATCCGCAGGTCGGCGTCCTCGGCGGTGCCGTAGGTGCGCAGGCGAGCCGGGGTGGGCACGTCCCGCAGCCGGGCCGAGCCGGGGTCGTCGGCGCAGACGACGACGAAGCCGTCGGGGTGGACGGTGCCCAGGAAGCGGTCGAAGGCGGCCTCGACGGCGGCGAGGTCGCCGTAGTTGTCCAGGTGGTCGGCCTCGACGTTGGTGACGACGGCCCCGTACGGCGCGAGCAGCAGGAAGGACCGGTCGCTCTCGTCGGCCTCGGCGACGAAGACGTCGCCCTGCCCCGCGTGCGCGTTGCTGCCCGACTCGTTGAGGGTGCCGCCGATGGCGAAGGAGGCGTCGACGCCGCAGGCCTGCACCGCGACGGTGAGCATCGAGGTGGTCGAGGTCTTGCCGTGCGTGCCGGCGACGGCGACGCTGCGCCGGCCGGACATCACCGCGGCCAGCGCGACGGCGCGGGGCAGCACGGTCAGCCCGCGCGCCCGGGCGGCGGCCAGCTCCGGGTTGTCCTCGCGGATGGCAGAGGAGACGACGACGGAGTCGGCGTCGCCGAGGTGGGCGGCGTCGTGGCCGGTCTCGACCCGGGCACCGAGGGCCCGCAGCGCCAGCAGGGTCGGGGTCTCGCGGCGGTCGCTGCCGGAGACGCGCACCCCGCGGGCGAGCAGGATCCGCGCGATGCCGCTCATGCCGGCGCCGCCGATGCCGATGAAGTGCACGGCGCCGAGGTCGGCCAGGGAGGGCACCGGGCCGGTCCAGGCCGCGGTCGCGTCAGCCGTCACCGGTGGCCACCTCCAGCACGATGTCGGCCAGCCGCTCGTCGGCGTCGGGCACCCCGGCCGCGGCGGCGTGGGCGGCGTACCCGGCCAGCGCCGCGGGGTCGGTGAGCAGCGGCACCAGGGTGGCCTCGATCCAGGCGGGTGAGAGGTCGGCGTCGTCGACGAGCAGCCCGCCGCCGGCCTCGACGACCGGCAGCGCGTTGCGGCGCTGCTCGCCGTTGCCGATGGGCAGCGGCACGAACGCCGCCGCCAGCCCGACGGCGGACAGCTCCGCGACGGTGACCGCCCCCGAGCGGCACAGCGCGAGGTCCGCGGCGGCGTAGGCGAGGTCCATCCGCTCCAGGTAGTCGACGACGACGTAGGGCGCCGACCCGGCCGGCCGCGGGGGCACCGTGACGTCGGTGTTCTTGGGCCCGCGGGCGTGCAGCACCTGCACCCCCGCGGCGGTGAGCGCGTCGGCCGCGGCGACCGCGGCGCGGTTGAGCGAGGCCGCGCCCTGCGACCCGCCGAAGACCAGCAGCGTCGGGCGGTCGGCGTCCAGACCGAACTGCGCGCGGGCCGCGGGCCGGGTGGCGGCGCGGTCGAGGGTGGTGATCGCCGAGCGCAGCGGCATGCCGACGTGCTCGCCGCGGTGCAGCGGCGTCCCGGGCACGGTGACCGCGACCCGGGCGGCCACCCGGGCGCCGACCCGGTTGGCCAGACCCGGCAGCGCGTTCTGCTCGTGCACGACCACCGGCACGCCGGCCCGCTTCGCGGCCAGGTAGGCCGGCAGCGCGACGTACCCGCCGAACCCGACGACGACGTCGGCGGCGAGCTCGGTGAGCAGGGCATGGGTCTCGGCGACCGCGCGGCGCACCCGGCCGGGTACGCGCAGCAGGTCGGGGGTGGGCCGGCGCGGCAGCGGGACCGGCGGGATCAGCCGCAGGTCGTACCCGCGGGCGGGGACCAGCCGGGTCTCCATGCCCCGCTCGGTGCCCAGGCAGGTGATCCGCGGCGCGGGGTCGCGACGCCGCAGCGCGTCGGCCAGCGCCAGCATCGGCTCGATGTGGCCGCCGGTGCCGCCGCCGGCGAGGACGACGCTCACCGGACGGCCGCCCGGGCGGGCGGCCGGGCCGGTCACCGGGACCGTCCCGGGCGGTCGGCGAGACCCCGCCGGTCGCGGTCGGGACGGCGGGCGGCCGGCGGCGGCACGCGGCGGGCGGTGCCGCGGTCCTCGGCGGGCCGCCGCAGGGGGTGGGCGCCGACCGGCCGGCGCGGGGCCGGGCGGGCCGGGTCGGGCTCGGGCCGCGGCCGGCGCTGGCGGACCGGGTCGACGGCGAGCTCGGGCACCGGCAGCAGCCAGCGGGCCGGCCGGCCGCGGTCGCGGCTGCGGGCGTACTCGATGGCCGCGGGCTCGGATCGGGCGAAGCGGATGAGGATCCCCACGATGAACAGGGTGAGCACCAGCGAGGTGCCACCGGCGGAGACCAGCGGCAGGGTGACCCCGGTGACCGGGAGGACGCCCACCACGTAGCCCATGTTCATGGCCGCCTGGCCGACCAGCCAGACGGTGATCGCCACGCTGGCCAGCGACACGAAGCGGTCGGCGGTCCGGCGGGCGATGCGGAAGCCGGCGTAGGCCAGCACCGCGTAGAGCGTGACGACGACCAGGCAGCCGAGGAAGCCGAGCTCCTCGCCGATGATCGCGAAGATGTAGTCCGACTCGGCCTCGGGCAGCAGGTTCCACTTCATGGCGCTGTTGCCCAGGCCCACCCCCCACAGCCCGCCGTTGGCCAGCGCGTAGAACCCGCGGACGGCCTGGAAGCCGGTGTCGGTCGGGTCGTCGAAGGGGTGCAGGAACGAGGTGACCCGCTCCAGGCGGTACTCCGAGGTGCCGACCATGAGCCAGACCAGCGTGGCGACGCTCGCGGTGCCGATCCCCCACAGCCGCCCCGGCAGGCCACCGGCCCACAGCAGCCCGGCGACGACGAGCAGCAGGCTGACCACCGCGCCGAAGTCCGGCTCGAGCATGAGCAGGCCGCTCATCAGGACGAAGACCGGCAGCAGGGGCACCAGCAGCGTCCGGACCGTCAGGTGGCGGCCGCGCAGGGCGAGCACGTGCGCGCCCCACAGGGCGACGACGAGCTTGGACAGCTCCGAGGGCTGGAAGTCGGTGAACCCGAGGCTGATCCAGGCCCGCGAGCCGTTGTACTCGACCCCGATGCCCGGGACGAGCACCGCGACCAGCAGCACGGTGACGACGACCAGCGCGACCGGTGACCAGCGGCGGACCAGCCCGGCGGGCAGCCGCACCGCGACGCCGAGCGCGACGAGACCGAGGACGGCGAAGACGAGCTGGTCGACGCCCGGGCGCCAGGCGGGCTGGTCGTCGAGGGCGGCCTCGATGGCCGAGGCGGAGAACACCATGACCAGCCCGATGGCCAGCAGCAGTCCGGCCGCGCCGATGACCAGGTGGCAGCTGGTCATCGGCCCCTCGAGCCAGGCCGGGCCGCGCAGCCGCCGTCGCAGGGGCGCCGCTGTGGACGTCCGGCGGGGCGTGCGCCGGGCGCGGGTGGACTCGCTGCGGCCGTCCATCCGGCCATCGTCGCCGAGCCGGGCGTGCGGTCCCGGCAGGGCTCCCGCGTGTCGCGTTCGTCGGCGCGGTGAGGTGCTGGAACGGCCCCCTCGCAGGGACCCGCGGCGAGCAGGTGAGGTGCTGGAACGGCCGCCCTCCAGGGGCCCGCGCCGAGCCTGCGAGGCGTGGGGGGGAGGGTGGTCCTTCGTCACAGGCCCGTGAGGGACAGCCAGTCGGCGTAGAACAGCCCCAGCCCGAAGGCCACGGCCATCCCGGTGACCAGCCAGAACCGCACGATGACGGTGTTCTCCGCCCACCCGGCGAGCTCGAAGTGGTGGTGCAGCGGGGCCATCCGGAACACCCGCCGGCGGGTCGCGCGGAAGAAGGCGACCTGGATGACCACCGACAGCGTCACCGCGACGAACAGGCCGCCGAGGACGATGAGCAGCAGCTCGGTGCGGGTGACGATGGCCATCCCGGCGAGCAGCCCGCCCAGGGCCAGCGAGCCGGTGTCGCCCATGAAGATCCGCGCCGGGCTGGTGTTCCACCACAGGAAGCCCAGGCAGGCGCCCAGCGCCGCGGCGGCCACCAGCGTGACGTCGAGCGGGTCCCGCACCTGGTAGCAGCCGTCGACCGCGGCGGTGGCGCAGTCGTGGGTGAACTGCCAGAAGCTCATGACGACGTAGGCGCCGAACACCATCGCCGAGCACCCGGCCGCCAGCCCGTCGAGGCCGTCGGTGAGGTTGACCGCGTTGGAGAACCCGGCGATGAACAGGTAGGCCAGGACCACGAAGCCGATGGCGCTGACGAACAGCGGCTCGATGTCGCGGACGTAGGAGACGAACTCCGACGCCGGCGTCACCCCGGCCTCGTCGGGGAAGTTCAGCGCCAGGACGGCGAAGGTGAGCCCGACGACGAGCTGCCCGACGAGCTTGGCGGTCTTGTTCAGCCCGAGGCTGCGCCGGTGACGGATCTTGAGGTAGTCGTCGAGGAAGCCGACGGTGCCCAGGCCCACCATGAGGAACAGCAGCAGCAGGCCGGTGGCGGTGACACCGCGTCCGGGCTGGCCGATGAGGAAGAGGTGGGCGATCAGGTAGCCGCCGACCGTGGCCCCGACGATGACGGTGCCGCCCATGGTGGGCGTGCCCTTCTTCGACAGGTGCGACTCGGGGCCGTCGTCGCGGATCTCCTGGCCGAAGCCGCGCCGCCGGAAGGCGCGCACGGCCAGCGGCGTGGCCAGGATGGAGATGAACAGCCCGAACGCCGCGGCGATGAGGACGGACTTCACGCGCCTGCCCCGGCGCTCAGCAGGCCCTCGGCCAGGACCTCCAGCCCGTTCGACCGGCTGGCCTTCACCAGCACGACGTCACCGGGCACGAGCACCTCCGAGAGCAGGTCGAGGGCGGCCGCCCGGTCGGGCACGGACACGGCGCGCGTCGCGGCGTCGGTGCTGCTGCCCTCCGCCTCGCGGGCACCGGCGGCCGTGGCACCCCTCACCATCCCTACCGCATCGGGTCCGACGGCGACGAGCAGGTCGACGCCCGCGGCGACCGCGTCGCGGCCGAGCCGCTCGTGCTCGGCGACGGCGTCGGCGCCGAGCTCGGCCATCCCGCCGAGGACGGCGACCCGCCGGCCCGCCGGCAGCCCGGCGAGGGCGGCCAGCGCCGCGCGCATGGACTCGGGGTTGGCGTTGTAGGCGTCGTTGACCACGGTCACGCCGTCGGCGCGGCGGGTGACCTCCATGCGCCAGCGGCTGCGCGGCTGGGCCTGCGACAGCGCGCCGGCGACGGCGGCCGGTGTCATCCCGGCGGCGAGCGCGGCGGCCGCGGCCGACAGCGCGTTGGCCACCTGGTGCTCACCGACCACCTGCAGCGCCACGGGGTGCCGCTCGCCGCCGGCGACGAGGGTGAACCGGGCGCGGGCGGTGTCGTCGAGGACGACGTCGGTGGCGCGGACGTCGGCGTCGGCGGTGCGCCCGGTGGTGACCACCCGGGCGCGGGTGCGCGGCGCCATCCCGAGCACGCGGGCGTCGTCGGCGTTGAGGACGGCGGTGCCGGCCTCCGGCAGCGCCTCGACCAGCTCGCCCTTGGCCACCGCGATGGCGTCGGCCGACCCGAACTCGCCGAGGTGGGCCGAGCCGACGTTGAGCACCACCCCGACGTCGGGACGGGCCAGCGTGCACAGCCGCGCGATGTGGCCGATCCCGCGGGCGCCCATCTCCAGGACCAGGTACCGGGTGTCCTCGCCGGCCGAGAGCACGGTGAGCGGCATGCCGATGTCGTTGTTGTAGGAGCCGGGCGGGCTGACGGTGGGACCGGCGGCGGCCAGCACCTGGCCGAGCAGGTCCTTGGTGGAGGTCTTGCCCGAGGAGCCGGTGATGCCGACGGTCAGCAGGCCGCCGGCGGCGAGCCGGGTGTGCACCAGCGCGGCCAGCCGGCCGAGCGCGACCACGGTGTCGTCGACGACGAGGGCCGGCAGCGGGCCGCCGGGGCGGGTGGTCAGCGCGGCGACGGCGCCGGCGGCCGCGGCGGCGTCGAGGAAGTCGTGCCCGTCGACCCGCTCGCCGGCGACGGCGACGAACAGGTCGCCGGCCGAGACGCCGCGGGAGTCCAGCGTCACGCCGGTGACGGCGAGGTCACCGGCGCCGGGCGGCACGGCCGCGCCGACGGCCTGCGCGACCTCGGCCAGGGAGAGGGCGATCACCGGGAGGCCGCCCCGGCGGGGGCCGACGCCCCCGGCTGCAGGGCGGCGAGCACCTCGCGCAGCACGGCGCGGTCGTCGAACGGCGTCACGGTGCCGGAGACCTCCTGTCCCGACTCGTGTCCCTTGCCGGCGACCAGCACCGTGTCGCCGGGGCGGGCCAGCGCGACGGCGCGGGCGATGGCCGCCCGGCGGTCGCCGACCTCCTCGACGGCGGCGCGGCGTCCCGCCGGCACCCCGGCCAGCACGGCGGCGCGGATGGCGGCGGGGTCCTCCGAGCGCGGGTTGTCGTCGGTGACCACGACCAGGTCGCTGCCCAGCGCCGCCGCCGCGCCCATCGCCGGGCGCTTGCCCTGGTCGCGGTCGCCGCCACAGCCGAGCACGGTGATCAGCCTGCCCCGGGTGGCGGCGCGCAGCGCGGCGAGCGCGGTGGCCACGGCGTCGGGGGTGTGGGCGTAGTCGACGACGGCGGTGAACGGCTGGCCGGCGTCGACCGGCTCCATGCGGCCGGGGACGACGGTGGCCGCCACGCCGGCGAGCGCCTGCGGCACCGGGACACCCACGGCGTCGAGCAGGGCGACGGCGAGGACGGCGTTGGTGACGTTGAACCGCCCGGGCAGCCGCACGCTGCCCGGCCAGCTGCCGCCGGGGCCGGTGAGGGTGAAGGTGGAGCCGCCGTCGGGCGCGGTCGCGACGCCGGTGGCGGTCCAGGTGGCGGGGGCGCCGTCGGCGGAGACGGTGACCGCCCGCTCCCCCAGCATCCCGGCCAGGCGGCGGCCGGCGTCGTCGTCGACCACGACCACCTCGGTGGCCGCGCGGCCGTCGAAGAGCAGCGCCTTGGCCCGGAAGTAGCTCTCCAGGTCGCCGTGGAAGTCGAGGTGGTCCTGGCTGAGGTTGGTGAAGCCGGCCGCGGCGAAGGGCACCCCGCCGACCCGGCCCTGCACCAGCGCGTGGCTGGAGACCTCCATGACGACGGCGTCGACGCCGGACTCGGCCATGGTGGCCAGCAGCGCGTGCAGCACCGGCGCCTCGGGCGTGGTGCGGACGCTGGGGAAGGTCGTCTCCGCGCCGTCGCGGCCGCGGGTGCGCGACTGCACGGTGCCGATCAGCCCGGTGCCGCGGCCCGCGGCGGCCAGCCCCGCCTCGACCAGGTAGCTCGTCGTCGTCTTGCCGTTGGTGCCGGTGATGCCGATGACCGGCAGCCGGCGGGCGGGCTCGCCGTAGACGCGGGCGGCGACGGCGCCGAGGCGGGCGCGGGGGTCGTCGACGACGCACACCGGCAGGCCGGTGGCGGCGGCCTGCTCCCGGCCGGCGGGGTCGGTGAGGACGGCGACCGCACCGCGCGCGGCGGCGTCGGCGGCGTAGCGGGCGCCGTGGGTGCGGGCCCCGGGCAGGGCGGCGTAGAGGTCGCCGGGGGCCACCTCGGTGGAGGCGAGGGTGACGCCGCGGACCGCGGTGGCGGGGTCGCCCTGCACGGGGTCGCCGACGAGGTCGGCCAGCGCGCTGAGGGCGAGCGGGCGGTTCCCCGCGGGCCGGGGCGCCGACCCGGGTCCGGTCGGGCTCACGTCGGGCCAATCTACCGGCGCACCGACCGCGGCCCGCGCACCCGCGGCCGCTCGGCGGTGTCCGACCCCGTGCACGTCCGCGGAAGTGCTCGCCGGACGACCGGGCACTTCCGCGGAAGTGCCCGGCTCAGTCGCCGGCGGGCGGGCCGGCGGCGGCCGCCGCCTGGTCCTCGCGGGTGAACGCGAAGTCCGGGCGCGGCGTGCCGGAGGGCACCACGCCGGCGGAGGTGAGCACGTACCGCATGACGTCGGCGAACACCGGCGCGGCGACCTGCCCGCCCTCCGCGGAGCTGGTGGGCCGCTCGAGGTCGACGGCGACGACGTACTGCGGGTCGTCGGCGGGGGCGAACCCGACGAACGTCGTCACGTAGCCGCCGCCGTCGTAGCAGTTGCACTCGGGGTTGGCGCGCTGGGCGGTGCCGGTCTTGCCGGCGACCCGGTAGCCGTCGACCTGCGCGAGCGGCGCGGTGCCGCCGGGGCCGACGACGGCCTCCAGCATGTGCGCGAGGTCGGCGGCGGTGTCCTCGCTGACGACGCGGGTCGGCTCGGGCGCGTCCGGCGTGGTCGTCGTCCCGTCGGGGGCGGTGACCGAGGAGACCACGCGGGGGGCGATGCGGACGCCGTCGTTGGCGATGGCCTGGTAGACCGAGGCCATCTGCAGGGTCGTCACCGACACGCCCTGCCCGATCGCGATGTTGGCCGCGCGGCTGTCCTCCCACTCGTCGGCGCCCTGCAGGATCCCGGCGCTCTCGCCGGGCAGCTCCACCCCGGTCTTCGCGCCGACGCCGAACGCGCGCAGGTACTGCTCCAGCTTCGCGTCCCCGACCTCGCGGGCCAGCATGATCGTGCCGACGTTGCTGGACTTGGCGAGGATGCCGGTCACCGTCCAGTCGATCGGCTCGTGGTCGTGGGCGTCGGTGACCACCGTGTCGCCGGCCCGGATGTGGCCGTCGACGGTGAGCACGGTGTCGGGGGTGGTCACGCCCTCCTCGAGCGCGGCGGCCATGGTCACCGCCTTCATGACCGAGCCGGGCTCGAAGACGTCGCTGACGACGGGGTTGCCGAGCAGCTCGGGGTCGGTGCGGCCGGCCTGCGCGGGGTCGTAGCCGGGGCAGGAGCCCATGGCGACGACCTCGCCGGTGTGCACGTCGAGCACGACGGCCGAGGCACGGGTGGTCGCGCCGTCGGCGCAGGCCGCGGCGAGCCGCTGCTCCACGACGTACTGCACGTCCTGGTCGAGGGTGAGCTCGACGGTGCTGCCGTCGGTGGCCGGCGTCGACTCGTCGATGCCCGCCGGGATCGGGTTGCCGCCGCTGCCGACCTCGACCCGGCGGCGGCCGTCGGTGCCGGCGAGGGTGTCCTCGAAGCGCAGCTCGACCCCGCCGAGGCCGGTGCCGTCGCGGCCGGTCCAGCCGACCACCTGCCCGCCGACGGCGCCGGCCGGGTAGAGCCGCACCGGGTCGTCCTCGAAGTACACCCCGGGCAGGCCGAGCTCCTCGATGGCCTCCACGGTCTCCGGCGGAACCTGCCGGGCGAGGCTGACGTAGCGCCCGTCGGAGGAGAGCTGCTCGGTGAGCTCGTCGACCGGGACGTCGATCAGCGCGGTCAGCGCCAGCGCGGCGCGCTCGGGGTCCTCGACGAGGGAGGGGTCGGCGGTGACCCGCGAGGCGTCGACGGTGTAGGCGAGGGGGTTGCCGTCCCGGTCGACGACGGCGCCGCGCAGCGCGGCGAGGGGGACGTCGGCGAGCCGGTCCTGCTCGGCGCGGTAGGCGAGGTCGGCGCTGTCGACGCCCTGCAGCAGCACCAGCCGTCCGGTGACCACCAGCAGCGGGACGACGACGAGCACCAGCCCCCACCACAGGCGCGCAGGGGCGGCGCTCAGCGGCCGGCCGCTGTGCCGGCGTCCCTGCGCGCGCCGCGGGACGAACGCGCCGGCGCGGGTCGCTCCCCCGCCCCGAGGGGCGGCACCACGGCGTTCGGGGCTGCGGCGCTCGACACCTCGGCGCTCGGGGGTCCGGCGTTCGGGGCTGCGGCGTTCGGGGCTGCGGCGCTCGGGGGTCCGGCGCTCGGGGCTGCGGCGCTCGGGGCTGTGGCGCTCGGAGGCGCGCCGCCCGGGGTCGCCGGGGCGGGCGGTCTCGCGGGACAGGTCGCGGGGCGCCACGTCAGCCGCCGTCCGCTGCGGGCTGCTCGGGGCCCGGCGCCGGCTCGGGGGTGCCGCGCAGCGTGGCGCTCCCGTCGGGACCGATGACGAGGTAGGCGGCGGCACCGGCGGGGACCAGCCCGGCGGCGGCCGCGGCGGCGGCGAGCTGGGCCGGGGCGCCGCCGGCCACCACCTGCTGCTCGAGCTGCTGGACCTCCTCGGCCTTCTCGGCGTTGGCGGCGCGCAGCTCGGTGGCCTTGAGCGAGTTGACCGCGATGGCCGTGTTGAGGACCAGCAGGCCGATGGTGGTGGCCACCAGGAGCACGAGGACGAACAGCACGAACGGCGCCCGGCGGCCGGCGGCCGCGGCGCGCGCCCGGCCGGCGACGCCGCTCGCCGGCCGCGGCTCGGCCGTCGACGGCACGCCCGGTGCCGGACCGGTGCCGCGCGAGGGCCGGACCGGCACGCCGCGCACCGGCCGGGAGGGCAGCGTCCGCACCGGCCGGGAGGGCAGCGCGCGCAGCGGCCGGGACGGGACCACGTGCGGCGTCTGCGGCGTGGCGGTCGCCTTCGGGGTGGTGCGGGTGGCGCCGTCGCGCGGCGCGCGGGCAGCGGCGCTCACGCGGCTCTCCGGATGCGCTCGGCGGCCCGGACGCGGGCCGAGGCCGCCCGCGGGTTGGCGGCGAGCTCCTCCTCGGAGGGCGCCTCGCCGCCACGGGTGAGCAGCCGCAGCACCGGGCCGTACTCGGGCAGCCGGACCGGCAGCTCCGGCGGCGTCCGGTCGGTGGCGCCCGCGGCGAGGATCTGCTTGACGATCCGGTCCTCCAGCGAGTGGAACGTGATGACGGCGATGCGGCCGCCCACCGCGAGCGCATCCAGCGCCGCCGGCAGCGCCCGCTGCAGCACCCCCAGCTCGTCGTTGACCTCGATCCGCAGCGCCTGGAAGGTCCGCTTGGCGGGGTGGCCGCCGGTGCGCCGGGTGGCCGCCGGGATCGACTCGCGCACCAGGTGGGCCAGCCGCTCGGTGCCGGTGAACGGCTCGCGGGCGCGCTCGCGCACGATCGCCCCGGCGATGCGGGCGGCGAAGCGCTCCTCGCCGTAGACCCGCAGCACCCGGGTCAGCTCGGCGGCGGAGTAGGTGTTGACGACGTCGGCGGCCGACCTCGGCGCGTCGGGGTCCATGCGCATGTCCAGCGGGCCGTCGGCGGCGTAGCTGAAGCCGCGGTCGGCGCGGTCGAGCTGCAGCGAGGACACGCCGAGGTCGAACAGCACCGCCTGCACCTCGGTCAGCCCGAGCCGGTCGAGGACGTCGGGCAGCTCGTCGAAGACGGCCGGCACCAGCGTGGCGCGGTCGCGGTGGCCGGCGGCGGCGATGCGGGCGGCGGCCTCGACGCGGGCGTGCGGGTCGCGGTCGAGCCCGACCAGCCGCAGGCCGGGGTGGGCGTCGAGCAGGGCCAGGGCGTGCCCGGCGAGGCCCAGGGTGGCGTCGACGAGGACGGCGCCGTCGCGGGCGCAGGCGGGGCCGAGCAGCTGGGCGACCCGGTCGAGGAGGACGGGCACGTGCACCGCGGGCCGGGTCGGCTCGGGCGTGCTCATCGTCGGTCTCCTCGGGTCGGGCTCCCGCGCGGGACGCGTCGTCGCCGGTCGGGTGCGCCCATGGTGGCGCGGGCAGCGGGTCGGCTGGGGGAGCTCGGCGGCGTGCCGCGGGACGGACGGGACGCGAGGGACGCCGTGCGGCAGGGCGCGGGCAGGCCGGAGGCCACCCGGGCGGGACGCGCGGGTGGGGCCGTGTGGGGTCCGGGGGGCGGGGTGGAGCGGGGGTGGGGACCCCCACCCCCCGCGGGACCGCCTGGCGCCGGGGAAGTGCGTCAGGAGGGGGCCGCGGGGGGCGGAGGCCGCCGATGCCGGTCACCGGCGGGGCCGGTGGCGTGGGGACGCCGGGGTCCGCGCGGGGACCGAGCCGCGGGGAAGGCGGTTCGGGCCGTACCCGGTCGAGCCGCGGGGAAGTCGGCTCGCGGTCGGGTGCGCGGCGGCCGGGGCGACCGGCTGGACGGGGTCAGGACAGCGTGGGCATCCCCTCGCTCTCCATGGCGGCGAACGCCGCCTCCTGCTCGGCCTCGTAGGAGTCCCACGTGGCCTGGTCCCAGATCTCGAAGCGGGTGTCGACGCCGACCACCACGACGTCGCGGTCGAGGCCGGCGTACTGGCGCAGGCTCGCGGGGATGGTGATGCGGCCGGCCTTGTCCGGCTCGACCTCGACCATCGAGCCGAAGCTCAGGCGGGCGCGCATGCGGGCCTCGGCGGTGTCGGCGGGGGCCATCGCGGCGGCGGCGCGGCTCTGCTCGGCGACGCGGGCCATGGTGAGGCCGTAGACACAGCGCTCCTGGCCCTTCTTGATCACCATGCCGTCGGCCACCTGGTCCCGGAAGCGCACGGGGAGCGCGAGCCGGCCCTTCTCGTCGAGCCGCAACGAGTAGCTGCCGACGAACACCGGATCACCTCCCCCATGCGCCCTCCTCGCGTCCACTGCGGACCCGGGACGGGCCCTGGCTCCCCACCGCGCCACACACTAACCCACTACGCCCCACCCAACACCACTCGACACCATGTCGTGACCGGTTCTCCCCACCGCTCCCCGCGCAGGTCAGCGGCGGTTCCCCGGGCTCCCCGCCGGCAGGGGGGCGCGGGTGGGGCCGGGTGGGGCGCGCGACCCCCGCGGGGCCGGCCCGGGAGCCCCTGCCGACCGTGCCGGTGGGGTCTCCGGACGGTCCCCGGCAGCCGGTGCGCGGACCTGCTCCGGAACGGCGGTGGGCACGTACCGTGGGCCGGGTGACCGACACCATGCGTGCGGCGGACGGGACGGCGGGGCTGCCGGTCGACGTCGCCGCGGAGGGCGCGCGCATCACGGCCAACGTCGCGCGGGTCGTCCAGGGCAAGCCCGACGTCGTCCGCCTGGCCCTGGTCGTGCTCCTCGCCGAGGGTCACCTGCTGGTCGAGGACGTGCCCGGCACCGGCAAGACGACGCTGGCCAAGGCGCTGGCCGCGTCGATCGACGCCAGCGTCCGCCGCATCCAGTTCACGCCCGACCTGCTGCCCAGCGACGTCACCGGCGTGTCCATCTACGACCAGGAGACCCGCGCGTTCGAGTTCCGGCCGGGCGCGGTCTTCGCCAACGTCGTCGTCGCCGACGAGATCAACCGGGCCTCGCCCAAGACCCAGTCGGCGCTGCTGGAGTGCATGGAGGAGCGGCAGGTCACCGTCGACGGCGTCAGCTACGAGCTGGCCCGGCCGTTCCTGGTGATGGCCACGCAGAACCCGGTGGAGATGGAGGGCACCTACCCCCTCCCCGAGGCCCAGCGCGACCGGTTCACCGCACGGGTGTCGATGGGCTACCCCGACCGCGAGGCCGAGGTCGCCATGCTCGACGACCGCGGCACCGGCGACCCGCTGGCCACGCTCGCCCCGGTGGCCGACGCCGGCACGGTGCGCGCTCTCGTCGCCGCCGTCGGCACGCTGCACGTCTCCGACGCGCTGCGCCGGTACGTCGTCGCGCTGGTCGAGGCCACCCGCCGCTCCCCCGACCTGCGCCTGGGCGCCTCGCCCCGGGCCGGCCTGCAGCTGCTGCGCACCGCCCGGGCCTCGGCGGCGCTGGCCGGCCGCGACCACGTCCTGCCCGACGACGTCCAGGAGATGGCCCTGCCGGTGCTCGCCCACCGCCTGCTGCTCACCGCCGACGCCGCCGCCGCCCGGCGCACACCCGAGCAGGTGGTGCGCGGGCTGCTGGGCAGCGTGCCCGTCCTCCGCGGGCGCTGAGCCGTGGCCGGCCCGCTCCGGACGGCGCTGACGTCACTGACGCTGCGCGGCCGCTGCCTGGTCGCCGCGGGGCTCACGCTGCTGGCGCTGGGCGCGCTGCTCGGTGAGCGGCCCCTGGTGCAGATCGCCGTCTTCCTGCTCGCGCTGCCGCTGCTGTCGGCGGTCGCCGTCGCCCGCCAGCGGTTCCGGGTGGGCGTCCGGCGCACGGTGACCCCGGCCCGCGTCCCCCGCGGGGAGGGCGCCGACGTGCTGCTCGAGGTCACCAACGCCGACCGGCGCACCGGCCGGCTGTGGCTGCTGTCGGAGCAGCTGCCGGCCGAGCTGGGGCGCTCTCCCGGCTTCGTCGTCGAGCGGCTCCCCGGCGGGCGGGCCGCCGCGCTGCCCTACCGGGTGCACGGCGGCCGCCGGGGCCGGTTCCGCCTCGGCCCGCTGCAGCTGCGGCTCGTCGACCCCTTCGGCCTGGTGCAGCGCACCACCAGCGGCAGCGACGGCACGCCGCTGGTGGTCGTCCCCCGGGTGCGGCCGCTGGGTCCCGGCGGCCCGGCCGGCGGGCACGGTGGCGGGGGCGAGGGCGCCCGCCGCTCGATCGCGGTGCACGGCGAGGACGACGTCAGCACCCGCGCGTACCGGCACGGCGACGACCTGCGCAAGGTGCACTGGCGGGCGACGGCGCGCACCGGCGAGCTCATGGTGCGGATGGAGGAACGGCCGTGGCGGGCGCAGGCCGCGCTGCTGCTCGACACCCGGGTGCACGCCCACCTGCTCGTCCGGGCCGCGGGTCCGGGGCCGGCCGCCACACCCGCCGTGCCCGGGCCGCCGGGTGACCCCGCCCCGCCGCCGGACAGCCTCGAGTGGCTGGTCGAGGCCGCGGCCAGCATCGGCAGCGCGCTGGCCCGCCGCGGCTCGGCGCTGCGCGTGGTGACCGCCGAGGGCGAGCTGCGCCCGGCGGAGGGCACGGGCGGGCTGGGCCCCACCGAGCTGCTCGACCGGCTGGCCGTGCTCTCCCCGACCCGCGGGTCCTCGCTGCGGCCGGCCGTCGAGCAGCTGCGCCGGGTCGCCGGCGACGCGCCGGTGGTGGCGGTGCTCGGCGCGGTCGCCCCCGACGACCTCGCCGAACTGCTCGCGGCCCGCTCGGGCCCGCACAGCGACGTCGCCGTCCTCCTCGACGTGGCCAGCTGGGCCGAGGCCGGCGGCCGCACCCGCCGGGGCCTGTCGGCCACCGCCCGCGCGCACCTGGCCGCGCAGGTCGAGGAGTCCGCGTCGCTGCTGCGCGGCGCGGGCTGGCAGGTCACCGTCGCCGGCGCCGGCTCCTCGGTGGAGGCCGTGTGGGCCGAGCTCGCCGCGCAGCGCGGCACCGCCGCCCGTCCCGCGGGGGTGCCGGCATGACGACGCTCGCCCCGCCGCCGGCGCCGTCGGCCCCGCTGCCGCCGCCCCGGCCGCCCACCCCCGCCGCCCGCCCGACCCCGGCGCGGCCGGCCGCGGCCGGGCAGCACGACGGCCCCACCACCCTCGCCGCCGCGGTGGCCACCGCGCTCGGCGCGTGCGCACTGCTGCCGGTCTTCACCCGCCCGGCGTGGCTGCCGCCGGCGCTGGCGGCGATCGCCGTCGTCGCGCTCACCGGGCTCGCGCTGCGCGCGGCCGGTCCGGCGCTGTGGGAGTGGGCGTCGGGCGGCCGGCCGGCGCCCGCCCGCGTCGCGGCCGCCGGCGTGCCGCTGGTCCCGCTGGCCCAGCTCGCCGCCCTCACCTCCCTCATGACGGCGCTGTTCGCCCCCGACCGCGCCCTCGCCGGGTGGCTGCCCACCCCGCGCAGCCTCCGCGACCTCGCCGTGGTCCTCACCGACGGGTCGGCGGAGCTGCGCGAGCAGGCGACGCCGGCGCTGCCACTGACCGGCCTGCTCGCGCTGACCGTCCTGCTGGTCGGGATGGTCGCGGTCACCGTCGACCTGATCGCCGTCGGCGGGCGGCAGCCGGCGCTGGCCGGGCTGGGCCTGCTGGTCCTCTTCTGCGTGCCGGTCAGCACGGTCACCGGTGACGTCGGGCTGGTCGCGCTGGCCGCCCCGGCAGCCGGGCTGGCGCTGCTGCTGTGGTCGGACCAGGCGCGGCGGCTGACCCGCCGCGCCCGCCGGGCCGGCCGCGGCTCCGGGGCGGGCGCGGCGGCGGCCGCCGGCACCGCGCTGGCCGCGCTGGCGGCCGCCCTCGTCGTCGGCAGCCTCGTCCCCACCCTCCCCGAGGGCCGGCTGGCCGCCGGCTTCGGTCCCGGCGGCGGCGGGGGCGGGGCCACCGGCACCGCTCTCGACCCGGCCGCGGCGCTGCAGGGCCAGCTCACCCTGCCCGAGCCGATCGACCTGCTGCGCGTCGACGCCTCGGTCCCCGATCCCGGCTACCTGCGCGTGGTGACCCTCGACGCCTACGACGCCGAGCAGGGCTGGACCATCGGCAACCTCGACGGCGAGAGCTCGGTGGCGCAGTCGCAGGACCTCGCGCCGCTGCCCGGCCGGCGCGACGGACGGCGCGTCGAGGCGACCATCACCGCCATCGGGCACGACGACCGGTTCCTGCCGGTGCTCCCCTCCCCGCTGCGGGTGCAGATCGCCGACCCCGAGGCGTGGCGGTTCGACCCCGCCACCGGCACCGTCTTCGGCCGCGACGTGACCACCGCCCGCACCAGCTACCGGGTCGGCGCCGTGCAGGCCCAGCCCAGCGAGGAGGAGCTGCTCGAGGCCGGGCCGCTGGCACCCGGCAACCCGGTGCTCGAGCGCGGCACCGCGCTGCCGCCCCTGGACCCCGAGGTCACCGACCTGGTGGCCCGGCTGACCGCCGGCGCGGCGAGCCCGTACGAGGCCGTCCGCGCCATCCACGACCACTTCTCCCGGGCGAACGGCTTCGTCTACAGCCTGGCGACCGCGCCGGGCACCGCCGGTGACGACCTGGCCCGCTTCCTCCGGTTCAAGCAGGGCTACTGCGAGCAGTACGCCGGGGCGATGGCGGCCATGGTCCGCGCCGCCGGCATCCCCGCGCGGGTGGCGCTGGGCTACACCCCCGGCCGGCTGCAGCCCGGCGGGAGCCGGTTGATCACCAGCGACGACGCCCACGCCTGGGTGGAGGTCTACTTCGACGACCTCGGCTGGATCCCGTTCGACCCGACGCCGATCGACAGCGACCGCGCCGTCGACCTGCCCTGGGCGCCGCGCCCGGCCGACCAGGAGGTCCTCGAGCGGCCGACCGACGTCCCGACCGCGCCGACCCCGGTCCAGCCCACCCCCGCGCCGCGGCAGGACCGGCTCGACGACGGCGCGCAGCAGGGGTCGGCGGCCGCCGGGCAGACGTCGTCGGCGCGGCCGGTGCTGGTCGGCGCCGGCGTGCTGCTCGGGCTGGCCGCGCTCGTGGCCACCCCGGCCGGCGCGCGGGCGCTGCAGCGCCGCCGCCGGGTGGCCGACGGCAGCCCGGGCGCGCTGTGGGACGAACTGGCCGCCACCGCCCGCGACCTCGGCCTGCCCTGGGACCCCGCGCTGACCCCGCGCCGGCAGGCGGCGGCCCTGGCCCGCGCGCTCGGGCCCGGGCGCGGCGGGGGGTCCCGGCCGGGCGCGGGGGACGCGGTCGAGCGGCTGGCCCGCGCGGAGGAGGCCGCCCGCTACGGCCCTCCCGGCGCCGCCTCCGGCGATCCGGCCGCCGTGGCCGCGCTGCGGACGGCCCGGCACGGGCTGGTCGCGGCGGTCCCGGCCCGCACCCGGCTGCTGGCGCGGCTGTGGCCGGCCTCGCTGGTCGAGGGACTCGGGGGCACAGCCCGGGCACTGCTGGGCCGGCTCCCCCGCCGCACCGCCTGACGGAGGGCCCCCTTCCTCCCCGCCCTTCGCGAGCTCAGGGCGGGGCCCGGGGAGGGGGCCGTTCCGGCACGTCACCGGGCCGCCGGGCGTGTGCGCCGACGCCGCACGATCGGGACGGGGACGCCGCGCCGGCGCACACCGTCCGGGGAACGGGCCCGCCGAACGGCGACGGCCGCCGTCCCGGAGGGGACGGCGGCCGTCGGCCGAGCGGAGGGGCTACTGGTCGTAGCGGCGGCGGAAGCGCTCCTCGAGGCGGTTCTTCAGCGGCTGACGGCGGGGCCGGCCGCCGCGGCCGCGGGCCGCGGTGCTCCCGCCGCGGGCGCCGACCGGGCCGGTCTCGACCGCGCCGGTGGCGCTGCGGTAGTTCAGCACGCCGAGCGCGGCACCGCCGAACATCACCAGGAACCCGAGGACCCCGAGGGGGACGGACGGGACGACCGCGCCACCGACGAGGACGGCCAGGCCCACGACCACCAGCAGCGCACCGAGTTGCAGCTTCCGCCGGGCCTTGAGCCTGCGGTCACCCGTGCGGACGGAGGAGGCGAACTTGGGATCGTCGTCGACGAGGGCGCGCTCGATCTGCTCCAGCAGTCGCTGCTCGTGCTCGGAGAGCGGCACCGAGACCTCCAGATGGGCCAAGCCAATACCGCCGGGGTCACCCCGGCGGTGCCTCCGAGGATACGAGCCGTTCGCGGGGTGCGAAAGGCGAGCGCGCGGCGACCCGCCGGTGATCGTCTCCGGTCACCCTCCCGGGCGGTCGCGCACCCGCCGGTCGCGGTCGCGGTGCAGCAGCGTGGCCGGCCGGACGGCCCCCGCGCCGAACCGGCGGGCGGCCCGGTCGGCGGCCAGCTCGGCGTCCCGGCGGCCGTGCTCGCGCTCGCCGAGCTGCAGCTGCCGGGGCGCCGACCCGGCCGGCACCAGCCGCTCGGCCCGCACGCCCACCAGCCGCAGCCGCGCCCGGTCCAGGCCGAGGGCGTCGAAGAGCGCGCGGGCGGTCTCGTAGAGGTCCTGCCCGACGTCGGTGGGGACGTCGAGGGTGCGGCTGCGGGTGATCGTGGTGAAGTCGGCGAAGCGGACCTTGATGCTCACCGTGCGCGCCAGCCAGCCGCCCGCCCGCAGCCGGCCCGCCGTCCGCTCGGCCAGCCGCAGCAGCTCCCGGTGGACGACGGCGGGGTCGTCGACGTCGGTGGCGAAGGTCTCCTCGTGCCCGGTGGACCGCTCCGGCTCGTCGGGCACCACCCGGCGCGGGTCGCGGCCCCAGGACAGCTCGTGCAGGTGCGCGCCGGCCGCCGGGCCCACCGCCCGCTGCAGCGTGCGGACCGGCACGTGGGCCAGGTCGCCGATGGTGCGCAGCCCCAGCCGCAGCAGCAGCTCCTCGGTCTTCGCGCCGACGCCCCACAGCGCGCCCACCGGCAGCGGGTGCAGGAAGTCGATGACCTCGGCCGGGCGGACGACGAGCAGCCCGTCGGGTTTGGCGCGGGTGGAGGCGAGCTTGGCCACGAACTTGGTGCCGGCGACGCCGACCGAGCAGGTGATGCCCTGCTCGTCGTAGACGCGGGCGCGCAGGTACTCGCCGACCTGCGCCGCGTCGCCCAGTCGGCGGCCGGCCCCCGACACGTCGAGGAACGCCTCGTCGAGGCTCAGCGGCTCCACCAGCGGGGTGACCGACCGGAACAGCGCCATGACCGAGCGGGAGACCTCGGCGTAGAGCGCCATGTCGCCGGGCAGCACGGTCGCCGTCGGGCACAGCCGCAGCGCCCGGGCCGTGGGCATGGCGGCGTGCACGCCGTACGCGCGCGCCTCGTAGGTGGCCGAGGTGACCACCCCGCGGTTGCCCGCGCCCCCGACGACGACCGGCGTGCCGGCCAGCTCGGGGCGCCGGCGCACCTCGACGCTGGCGAAGAAGGCGTCCATGTCGACGTGCAGCACCGTGCACCCCTCCGCCCGCCCCGCTGCCACGACCCCTCCCTCGAACACCTGTTCGGACCGACCCGGGGAGGGTAACGGTCCGGCCGGGTCCGTGGCGCGCGGTGCCGGCGGGCTCCCCGGCGTGTCCCGGAACGGCACGAACTCGCAGGTGGCCGCATGTGTGACCGCCCCGCGAACGAGGTAGGTGGGACACGACCGACCGCCGCCCGGCGGCCGGCGCCGATCAGCACCGGAGGAGCTCGATGGCGCTCGACGACGACGACATGACCAGCGTGGAGGGTCCGGCCGACAGCGGTGCCGGCGAGGGCACGCCCGGCCAGCACGACGGCGGTGCCGACGGCGGTGCCGATGGCGGCGCGGGCCACGACGGCGGCGCGGACGGCACGGCCGACGGCGGTGCCGGCCACGACGGGGGCGCGGACGGCGGTGCCGACGGCGGCGCCGGGCACGGCCCGGCCGACGGCGGTGCGGCCGGTGGCGGCTCCGACGGCGGTGCCGACGGTGGTGCCGACGGCGGCGCGGACGGTTCGGCCTGAGCCAGGACCCGGCCGTCGCGGGGCCGGGCGGGGCTGACCCCCGCCCGGCCCTGCGCCGGTGCACCCACCTCGACCCCGCGGTCTTCGCCGAGCGGCACTGGTCGCGCCGCCCGCTGCTCACCCGCGCCGAGGACACCGGGGAGTCCTTCGCCGACCTGCTGACGCTGGCCGACGTCGACGAGCTGCTCTCCCGCCGCGGGCTGCGCACCCCGTTCCTGCGCATCGCCAAGGACGGCGCCGTCGTCGATGCGGCGCGGTTCACCACCTCCGGCGGCGCCGGCGCCGAGATCGCCGACCAGGTCTCCTCCGACGCCGTGCTGAGGCTGTTCGCCGACGGCAGCACCGTCGTCCTGCAGGGCCTGCACCGGCTCTGGCCGCCGCTGATCGAGTTCGCCGACCAGCTCGCCGCCGACCTCGGGCACCCCACGCAGGTCAACGCGTACGTCACCCCGCCGTCCTCGCGCGGCTTCAGCCCGCACTACGACGTGCACGACGTCTTCGTGCTGCAGGTGGCCGGCGAGAAGCACTGGACGATCCACGAGCCGGTGCTCCCCGAGCCGCTGCGCAGCCAGCCGTGGAACGACCGCGCCGCCGAGGTCGCCGCGGCCGCGGAGCGCGAGCCGGTCATCGACGCGGTGCTGCGCCCCGGGGACGCCCTCTACCTGCCGCGCGGCTACCTGCACTCGGCGGTGGCGCTGGGGCAGACCAGCGCCCACCTGACCGTCGGCGTCCACTCGGTCACCCGCTGGTCGGCCGTCGAGGCGGCGCTGGACCTGGTGCGGGTGCTCGCCGCCGACGACGTCGAGCTGCGCCGGGCGCTGCCGCTGGGCGTGGACCTCGCCGACCCCGCGGCCCTGCGCGACGACGTCGCCGCCGTGGTCGGCGCGCTGCAGGGCTGGCTGGGCCGGGTCGACCCCGACCGGGTCGCCGACCGGGTGCGCGGCCGCACGTGGGCGCAGGTGCGCCCGGAGCCGGTCGCGCCGCTGGCGCAGGCGACCGCCGCCGCGGCCCTGACCCCCGACACCGTGCTGCGGCTGCGCCGCCGCCTGCGGGTGTCCCTGCGTCCTTCCCCCGCCCACCCGGCCGGCGGCGACCGCGTCACCCTGATCGGCGGGCGCCGCACGCACGAGTTCCCGGCCACCACCCGCCCCGCGCTCGAGGCGCTGCTGACCGCCGGCGAGCTCGAGGTCGCCGACCTGGCCGGCCTCGACCCGGCCGACCGGCTCACCCTGGCCCGGCGGCTGGTGACCGAGTCGATCGTCGTGGTCGCCGACGCGCACGTCGACGGCTCGCCCGACGGGGTGCCGGCCACCGCCCCCGAGCCGGGCCCGGCCGGACCGGGTGCCCCGGCCCCGGACGCGGGCGGGGACGATGGGGAGCGTGCCGACGCCCTCGGGACCGGGTCGTGAGCCCGCCGCCCTCCCCCGGGTGAGTACCGCGCCGGCGCAGCCCGACCCCTCCCCGACGTCCCGGCCGGTCCGCGTCGGCCGGCTGGACCCGACGCGCTGCTCGGTGACCGCCCTGGTCCGCGGCGACTCCCCCGTCGCCACGGCCGGGCCGGCGCAGCGCTGGCTGCTGGTCGAGCAGCCGGGGCCGTGGGGGCCCGACGCGCTCCTGCAGTCCCGCTTCGACGCCGCCGTCGCCCCGCGCCTGGCCGCCCGCGCCCGCGCCGAGGGCACCCGGGTGCTGCTGGTGCGCCGCCCCGGGGAGCGGCTGGCCGAGTCCGGGCACCGCTGGGCCTACGCCGACAGCAGGCCGGGCCGCGAGGGCCTGTGGTGGTCGACCCGCGAGACCGACGCCGACCTGCTCGAGGCGCCCTGGGACGGCTCGATGGGCGAGCGCGCCGACGGCCCCGTCTACCTGGTGTGCACCCACGGACAGCACGACGCCTGCTGCGCGCTGCGCGGCCGGCCGCTGGCCCGCGCGCTGCCCGCGCCCGACGTGTGGGAGTGCAGCCACCTCGGCGGCTGCCGGTTCGCCACCAACGTGCTGGTGCTGCCGCACGGCTTCGCCTACGCCCAGGTGCCCGGCGACGGCGCCGACCTCGTCACCGCGCACGCCCGCGGCGAGGTGGCCCTGCCCTGGCTGCGCGGACGGACCGGGCTGCCCATGCCGGCGCAGGCCGCCCAGCAGGCCGTCCGCGAGCGGCTGGGACTGCTCGGCGTCGACGACCTGCCGCTGCGCGGCACCCACCGGCTGCCGGGCACCGACGCCGAGGCCGCGGCCGGCATCGAGCGGGTCGAGGTGGTGCTCGTCGGCCCCGACGGCGACGTCGTCGTGCGGGTGGAGAGCCGGCCGACGGCGGAGGCGGCCCAGCTGACCTGCCGGGCCGTGCACCCCGCCCACCCCCGCGCGTGGACGGTGCTGTCGATCTCCTAGCTGCCCGTCCCCTCGAGCGCGCGCCCGCGGGCCAGCAGCAGCGGGATGGCGACCTCGGCGCCGGTCAGCGAGCCGTGGTAGGCCGCCAGCCGGCTCGGGCCGGGCTCGGTGGCCGACGCGGTGATCGCCCACGGGCCGCGGGCCAGCGCGACGACGTCGCCGATGCGGGCGGCGAGCGCGCCGTCGACGTCGCCGAAGACGCCGCTGGCCACCGCCTCGTCGCGGCCGACGACCCAGGCGCGCTCGCCGAGGACGCCGCGCCAGGCGTCGAGGACGTCACCGGCGGCGCCGGGCAGGGCGTGCGCGTAGCGGGCCCGCGGCTCCCCGGCGAGCAGCGCGACGCCGTCGAGGAGGGCGGGCTCGTCGTCGACGTCGACGCGGGTGGTGGCGGGGACGTCGAGCATGCCGTGGTCGGCGGTGACCAGGAGCGCGGCGTCGTCGGGCAGGCCGGTGACCACCTGCTCGACGACGCGGTCGACCAGCGCCAGCTGCAGCCGCCAGCTGTCGGAGTCGACGCCGCGGACGTGGCCGGTGAGGTCGAGCTCGGGGGTGTAGCCGTAGACCAGGCCGGTGGGGGCCGCGGCCAGGGACTGCAGCAGCACCGCGGCGAGGTCGCCGGCGCTCACCGTCCCGGCGTAGCCGGCGCCCCGGTAGGCGGCGGTGGACAGCCCCGAGCCCCGGTAGGCGTAGGGGGCGACCGCGGTGACCGGCAGCCCGGCCGCGGCGGCCTGCTCGAAGACGGTCGGGCGGGGCTGCCAGTCGCGCGGGTCGGGGTCGTCGGCCCACTGGACGTGGTTGAGCAGCCGGCCCTCGCCCGGGACGGCGGTGACGAAGCCGAGGACGCCGTGCCCGCCGGGGGGCACGCCGGTGCCGAGGGTGGCGAGGCTGACCGGGGTGGTGCTCGGGCAGGGGGCGTCGAGGTCGCCCACTGGCGAGGCCAGCCCGGCGAGGGTGGGTGCGAGGGTGGCGTGCGCGCGCAGCAGCCGGGCGCCCAGGCCGTCGACGAGCAGGACGGCGACCCGCCGTGCCCCGGCCAGCGCGGCGGTGAGCCCGAGCGGGTCGGCGGGCAGGCCGGCGCGGTCGACGTCGACGCCCAGGGCGGTGGCCACGCCGGGCAGGACGTCGGCGAGGGTGGTCCGGCCGTAGGCGGGCAGGACCAGTCCTTCGGGCAGCGTCACGGGCGGTCGGAGGACCCCGTCCTCCCCACCCTTCGCAGGCTCAGGGCGGGACCCGGGACGGGGCCGGATCTGAGAGGACATCAGGGCCGACTCGCCAGCACGTGCAGCCCGGCGGCGACGTCGCGGTAGGGCGAGGTGCCGGCCAGGGCGAGCTCGAGCCGGCGGACCGCGGCCGGGTCGGCGCCGGAGGCGGTGTCGAGCAGGTCGGCGACGACGGCGACGCCGCGCCACTCCCCCGCGCGCAGCCCGGCGCCCTCGACGAGCGCGAGCAGGTCGGCCGGGGTGAAGCGGCGGCGGGCGGGGCGGGTGCGGGCCGGCACCGGGTCGCGGTCCTCGAGCAGCGCGAGGGCCTCCTTCGGGTGGCCGCCGAGAGCGCGGGTGAGGACGGCGCCGGCCCGGTTGGCGGTCACCACGCTCACCCGGCCGCCGGGGCGCAGGGCGCGGGTGATCTCGCCGAGCGTGGTGGCCGGGTCGTCGACGACCTCGAGGACGGCGTGGCACAGGCCGAGGTCGTAGCCCTCGTCGTGGCCCTCGTCGAGGGGCAGCTCGTGCAGCTGGTCGCCGTCGCCCTGCAGGCCGCGGACCCGGCCGCCGACGCCGGCCGTGCGGGCCCGCCGCTCGAGGGTGGCCAGGGCGTCGGCGCTGGGGTCGACCACGGTGACCTCGTGCCCGAGGCGGGCGAGCGGGACGGCGAACCCGCCGCTGCCGCCGCCGACGTCGAGCACCCGCAGCGGGGTGCCGGCGGCCACGAGGGGGTCCAGCGCGGCCCACACCGCGGCGGTCCGGACGGGCAGCTGCTCGCCGGAGGACGGGTCGGGCGGGGTCGGCGGCACCCGTCCGACCCTAGTGGCGGCCGGTCGGGCCCACCGGCCGGTTCAGGCGGAGACCGGGTCGGCGGCCCGCTCCAGGTCGGCGACGACGATCTTCCGCATCGTGAACACCGCCTCGACGGCGCGCCGGCGGCGCTCGGGGTCGGGGTCGTTCTGCAGCTCCAGCAGGCGGGTGGGCACGACCTGCCACGAGACGCCGAAGCGGTCCTGGAGCCACCCGCAGGGAGCCTCCTGTCCGCCGTCGGTGAGCCGGTCCCAGTAGTGGTCGACCTCGGCCTGGTCGGCGCACAGGACCTGGAAGGAGATCGCCTCGCTGAAGTGCCAGTCCTGCGGGCCGCCGTTGAGGCCGACGTACTCGGTGTCGCCGAGCCGCCAGCTGACGGTGAGGACCTGCCCCTCCCGCTCGGGGGTCTCGGAGCCGTGACGGACGGTGCCGAGGATCTCGGAGTCCGGCCAGATCGACGTGTAGAACCGCGCGGCCTCCTCCGCCTCGGTGTCGAACCACAGGCACGGGATCTGCTTGGGCACGGCGTCCTCCTCCGGACCGGCCGGCGGGACACCGGCGCTCGCGGGTCCCGACCGCCTCCGCGCCCCGGACTCATCGGTGGTGAGGTGCTGGAACGGCCAAGCTGCAGGGCCCACCACGGACGCACGCCATCTCGGGTGCTTCCTCAGTGGCCGGAGCTGCCGGGGCTGGAGTGCCAGAGCTTGCGGGGCGCGGACGCCGCGGCGCGGCGGGCGGCGGTCCCGGCGTCGTCCCCGGCCGGTTTGATGTCGGCGTAGGGCGACATCCGGAAGCCGGTCGGGTGCACCAGCACCGGCTTGACCACCACCGGCCGGGCACCGTGCGAGGCCGCCGCGCCGGCGATGGCCTGCTCGGTGAACTCCCCCGGCGCGGCCGTGTGCTCGGCCACCGCGGCCGGCCCGCCGGTCTCCCACGCCTCGTACAGCGCCGGCAGCTCCCAGGCCCCGGTGGCCCGGATCGACACCCCGCGCGGGCCGGTGCGGCGCAGCACCCCGCGGATCACCAGCAGCCACGAGTGGAACACCGTCGCCGCGTAGGGGCCCTGCACGTCCTCGAAGAAGGTCGAGTCGGTGCAGCCGGTGCCGTCGTCGAGGGTCACGAACACCACCCGGCGCCCCGACCGGATCGGCGGCGTCTGGGTGGCCACCTTGACCCCGGCCACCAGCACCTCGGCGCCGCTGCGGCAGCCGAGCAGCTCCCCGGCCGGCACCGCGCCGACCGCGGCGAGGAACGGCCGGTAGAAGTCGACGACGTGCCGGCTGGCGTCGAGCCCCAGCACCTCCAGCTCGGCGCGCACCAGCTCGGCGTCGGTGAACTCGGGCAGCCCGGAGCCGGCCGCCCACTCGGGGCCGGGCACGCCACCGTCGTCCCCGGGGTCGGTCTCCCCGGGACCGGTCCCCTCCCCCGGGAGCTCCAGGCCGAGCAGGTCGAGGCTCAGCTGCCCCACCGACCCGGCGCGGGCCGCGCTGCGACTCCACCGGTCCAGCTCGCCGATCTGCAGCAGCAGGTCGCGGCGGGTCACCGACCGGCGGGAGCGGGTGGGCCGGCCGGCCTCGCGGTCGCGGACCCCGAAGCCGTAGAGGGAGTCGAACCCGCCGGCCAGCACCAGCCGCTCCACCACCGGCCGCGACACCGACGCCCGCGACCAGAAGTCGGTCAGCGACCGGTAGGGCTGACCGGCGACGACCCGCTCGACCTCGTCCTCGCCGATGCCCTTGACGTCGGTGAGCGACAGCCGGATCCCGTAGGCCGACGGGTCGGCCATCGCCGCCGGCATCCACTCCGGCCGCCGCCAGTCCGCCCGCCGGTCGGCGGGGGCGAGCCGCTCCACCCGGTAGCTGCCGGTCGAGGCGTTGACGTCGAGGCCCAGCACCCGGATGCCGAAGTTGCGGGCGTCGTCGAGGATCAGCCGCTTCGGGTACATGCCGGGGTCGTGGGTGAGCACCCCGGCGAGGAAGGCCGCGGGGTGGTGGGTCTTCAGCCACGCCGACTGGTAGGTCGGCAGCGCGAACGCCGCGGCGTGGGCCTTGCAGAAGCCGAACGAGCCGAAGGCGACCAGCACCTCCCACACCCGCTCGACCACCTCGACGGGGTAGCGCTGCAGCGCCTCGGGCATGAACCACGCCCGCACCTCCGGGTGCAGCTCCCGGTCCCCCAGCGCGCGGCGCGCCTCGTCGGCCTGGGCGAGGTCGCAGCCGGTCATCTGCGCCACGATCTGCAGCACCTGCTCGTGGAAGACGACGACGCCGGCGGTCTCCCGCAGGTACGGCGCGAGGTCCTCGTGCGGGTAGACCGGGTCCCGCCAGCCGTTCCGGGCCAGCAGGAACGGGGTGACCATGTCGCTCTTCACCGGCCCGGGCCGGAACAGCGAGATGTCGATGACGATGTCCTCGAACGACTCCGGCCCGAACTTGCCGACCAGTTCCCGCTGCCCCGGCGACTCGATCTGGAACATGCCGAGGGTGCGGGTGCTGCGGATCAGCTCGAAGGTGGTCGGGTCGTCGCGCGGGATCCCGTCGATGTCGACCCGCTCGCCGTCGACCCGGGCCACCTCGTCGAGGGCGTGCGCGATCGCCGACTGCATCCGGATGCCGAGCAGGTCGAGCTTGAGCAGCCCGAGCTCCTCGACGTCGTCCTTGTCGAACTGGCTCATCGGGTAGCCGAGGTAGCTGTTCTCCACCGGGGTGCGGTCGAGCAGCGTGGCGTCGGACAACAGCACCCCGCACGGGTGCAGCGCGATGTGCCGGGGCAGGCCGTCGAGCCGGGCGACGAGGTCGAAGAGCAGGTCGAGGTCGCCGGTGCCGCCGCCGCGCCGGGAGCCCAGCCGGCTGGCCTGCAGCTCCGGCAGGTCGCGCAGCGCGGCGTGCACCTGGCTGGCCCGGATGTGCGGGAAGGCCTTGGCGACGGCGTTGATCTCGGCCGGCGGCAGCCCGAGCGCGGCGCCGACGTCGCGGATGGCGTGGCGCACCCGGTAGGTGTCCATCATCGAGATGCAGCTGACCCGGTGGGCGCCGAAGCGGGCGATCACCGCGTCGTAGACCTCCATCCGCCGGGCGGACTCCACGTCGATGTCGATGTCGGGCAGCTGGTGGCGCAGCGGGGACAGGAACCGCTCCATCAGCAGGCCGTAGCGGATCGGGTCGACGTCGGAGATGCCCAGCAGGTAGGTGACCAGGCTGCCCGCCCCCGACCCGCGCGCCGCAGCGCGGACCCGCAACCCCTTGATGAGGCCGACGACGTCGGCGACGGTGAGGAAGTAGGAGGGGTAGCCGAGGGAGTCGATGACGGCGAGCTCCTCCTCGAGCCGCCGGGTCACCGTCGCCGTGCGCACCATCCCGCGCCGGCCCAGCCCCGCCTCGCAGCGGGCCCGCAGCACCTCGGAGGGGTCCATCCCCTGCTCGCCCGGCGCGGTGACGACGTCGAGCTCCGGGTAGCGCACGGTGCCGATGCCGAGGTCGTCCCGGACGTCGACGGCGCACTGCTCGGCCAGCCGGGCGGTGCGCTCGGTCAGCCGCAGCGCCGCGTCGCGGTCGGGGCCGGCGATCTCCGCGGCGACCTCGGCCATCTCCTTGCCCGACTTCAGGTACCCCTCGGCGGTGCGCCGGTCGACGTGCCGGGTGTCGAGGGCGACCAGCCGCCGGGAGGCGTCGAGGACGTCGGCGGTGGGCGCGTCGAGGGCCTCGACGTAGCGGACGGCGTTGGTGAGCACCACCGGCACGCCCTCCTCCTCGGCGAAGCGCAGCAGCCGCTGGGCGCGGGAGCGGTCGCCCCGGCCGCGGTGGTGCACCAGCTCGACCACCAGCGAGCCCGGGCCGAACACCGACCGCCAGGCCGACAGCCGCGCCGCGGCGACGTCGGCCCGCCCGGCCGCCAGCGCCCGGCCCACCGGCGAGTCCGGCCCCAGCACCGCGACCAGCCCCGGGGCGTGCTCGGCGGCCAGCGCCAGCGAGGACACCGGCTCGCCGCGGGTGCCGCGCAGGTGGGTGGCGCTGGTCAGCCGGCACAGCGAGCGCCAGCCGGCGCCGTCGCGGGCGAGGAAGGTGACCCGCGGCAGCCGCGGGTCGACGGCGGCACCGCCGCGCACCGGGTTGCGCCGCGCGGGAGCGGTCCGGGAGCGTCCACCTGCCGTGCGCCGCGGCGACAGCTCGTCGTCCTCCCCCAGCACGTGCGCCCGCGCCGGGGGCACCGCGGTGTCCACCGCCGGGGCGACGGCGAGGTCGACCCCGAACAGCGGGCGCACCCCCGCCGACCGGCAGGCCAGCGCGAACTTGACCGCGCCGTAGAGACCGTCGCGGTCGGTCAGGGCGAGGGCACCCATGCCGTGCTCGGCGGCGCGGGCCACCAGGTCGGCCGGGTGGTTGGCCCCGTACCGCAGGGAGTAGCCGGAGGCGACGTGCAGGTGGACGAAGGGGTCGCCGCTCACCGCCCGCGGGCGGGACGGTGCGCGGTGCCACCCACTACGCGTGGCCGGGGTACGGGCTCGGGGGTGCTGGCGAGCACGCTGTCGACCACGGTGAGGAAGGCCCCGACGTCGCGGACCAGGTCGTCGGCCTCGCGCTCGGTGACCGCGCGGGACAGCCCCGCCTCGGCCGCGGCGCGCTTGGCGGCGCCGGCGGCGAAGAAGGCGGCCCACTCCCCCAGCTCCGGGGCGACCTGCTCGAGCAGCACCCAGGCGCTGCGCGGCCGGCGGCGGCCGCTCTCGGGCCGGGTGCGGGCGGCCAGCACCGCCGCCGCCGCGCGCAGCGCGCCCAGGTGGGCGGTGGCGTAGCGCCGGCACGCGTCGGGGGCGCGTCGGGCCTCGGCCAGCGCGCGGGTGGCCTGGTCGAGCAGCTGGGTCGCCGCCGCCGGCAGCGGCGGGGGCAGCGGCAGCTGGTCGGCCGGGTGGTGGGTCATGGCGTACGCGGCGCCCATCAGTCGTGCACCCGCACGAGCGACCAGCGGTTGTCCGCCGCGTCCCAGCACAGGTCGTAGACCCCGGCGAAGCTCATCCGCGAGCGCCCGGCCCGCACCGCCTCGACCCGGTAGACCTCGCGCGGGGCGACCAGGTCGGCCGAGGCGCCGCCGGGGACGTCGGCCGGCCGCTGCCACCACGGCGCGGTCTCGACCCAGGAGTCGAGCAGCTCGCCGACGACGTAGCGCCACTGCCCGCGCCAGAACTGCGCCGGCCCGAGCGGCCCGCGCTCGACCTGCACCTCCTCGCCGACCCGCTCGCCGACGTCACCCAGCACCCGGCTCATGCCCGACTCCCCACCCCGTGCCCGCTGACCGGCCGACCCGACCCACCGCACCGGGTGGGGAAGGACCCGGGTGCGGTGGGAGGCCGGCGGCGTTCGAACGTCTGTTCGAACGAGTCGAGTAGACCCGATCGCGCCGGTCCCGTCAAGCCGGGCGCCCGGCGAGCCCCTCCCCGTCCGCTGCGGCGGACGGTACGGCGGGGCACCGACAGCGGTGGCAGGATCGGCGCATGAGCCGACCCGACCACCCCCGGGTGGCCGCCCTCGCCGAGCTGCTCGCCGCGGCCGGCGTGCGCGGGGAGGTCCGCGGGATCCCGTCGGGGGCGCGCACCGCCGCGGAGGCCGCCGCCGGGCTCGGCGTCCCGGTCGGCGCCATCGCCAACAGCCTGGTCTTCGACGTCGGCGGGCAGCCGCTGCTGGTGCTCACCAGCGGCGCGCACCGGGTCGACACCGCCAGGGTCGCCGACCTGCTCGGCGTCCCGGAGGTGCGCCGGGCCCCGGCCGACTTCGTCCGCGAGCACACCGGCCAGCCCATCGGCGGGGTCGCCCCGGTCGGCCACCCCGCGCCGATCGGCACCCTGGTCGACGTCGAGCTGGCCCGCTACGAGCAGGTCTGGGCCGCCGCCGGCCACCCGTCGGCCGTCTTCCCCACCACCTACGACGAGCTGCTCCGGCTGACCGGGGGCACCCCCGCCGAGGTCGGCGACGGCCCGGCCGGCGTCGCCTCGGTGACCGCGCAGCCCCCCGCCGCCCCGGTGGGTCCGTGAGCGAGGAGAGACAGTGACCGGCACGACGCCCGCGGCCCGGGTGACCGAGCTGCCCGCCGGCTGGCTGCGCGACCACATGCACGAGGCGCTGGCCATCTACGGCGCGGCCATGGGCTACGACGCCTCGGTGGTGGCCGGCCGCTACGGCTACGCGATCCAGCACACCGAGCGCCCCGGCTTCCGCGCCGTCGGCGCCTTCGCGCCCGGCCCCGACGGCGAGCAGCTGACCGGGTTCGGCTACGGCTACCTCGTCGCCCCGGGCCAGTGGTGGCACGACCAGGTGCGCGCGGCGCTGGACCGGCGCACCGCCAAGCGGTGGCTGCCCGGCGCCTTCGAGGTGTGCGAGCTGCACGTGCACCCCGACGCGCAGAGCCGGGGGCTGGGCCGGCGGCTGCTGCACGCGCTGGTCGAGGGCGTCGACGCACCCGCCGCGCTGCTGTCCACGCCCGACGCCGACACCAAGGCCTTCCGGCTCTACCACGCCGACGGCTTCGTCGACCTCGCCCGCGGCCACCACTTCCCCGGCGACACCCGGCCCTTCGCCATCCTCGGCGCCCGGCTGCCGCTGCGGCCGGTGCCGGGCAGCGGCGCCTGAGCGTGCCCGGTTCCACCACCGCCGACGCCGTCGTCGTCGGCGCCGGCCACAACGGCCTGGTCGCGGCCTGCTACCTCGCGCGCGCCGGGCTGCACGTCGAGGTGGTCGAGCGCGACGAGGTGCTCGGCGGGGCGGTGTCCACCGTCGAGCGCTGGCCGGGGGTCCGGGTCGACCGCGGCTCGAGCGCGCACGTCATCGTCCGGCACAGCGGCGTCGTCGAGGAACTCGACCTGGCCGCGCACGGGCTGCGCTACCTCGACTGCGACCCGTGGGGCTTCGCACCGGCCCCGGCGCCCGGCGACCCCGGCCCCGACGGCCGCCCGCTGGTGTTCTCCGTCGACCTCGACGCCACCTGCGCCTCGATCGCCGCCGCCTGCGGGGAGGACGACGCCCGGGCCTACCGCCGGTTCGTCGGCGTCTGGGGGCCGCGCAGCCGCGCCGTCGTCGACTCCTTCGGCCGCCGGCCGACCCCGCTGGGCCTGGCCCGCGCGTTCTGGCCGCTGGGCGCCCCCACCGGCGACGGCCCGCGCACCCCCGGCGGCGACCTCGCCGTCGACTTCCTCGGCTCCGGCGACGCGCTGCTCGACCGCTGGTTCACCAGCGAGCGGCTCAAGGCGGCGCTGGCCTGGTTCGGCGCGCAGTCCGGGCCGCCGATGAGCGAGCCGGGCACCGCCGCGATGGTCGCGTGGGTGGCGCTGCTGCACGACACCCCGCCGGGCCACCCGGTGGGCGGCTCCGGCGGCCTCACCGAGGCGCTGCGTCGCCGGCTGGAGTCCGACGGCGGGCGCGTCACCCTCGGCGACGGCGCCGCGCGGCTGCTCGTCGACGGCGGCCCGGACGGCGGCCGGGTGACCGGCGTCGAGACCGTCTCCGGACGGCGGATCGCGGCGCCGGTCGTCGTCGCCGCCTGTCACGTCCTGGCCACCCGCGACCTCGCCGGCGCGTCCGCCCCGCCCGCGCTGGCCGACGCCGCCCCGCCGGTGGGCAACGGCTTCGGCCTGGTGCTGCGCTGCCTGACCGACGCGCTGCCGGCCTACCCCGGCGTCGACCCCGCGGTCTCCGCGCAGGGCCTGCAGCTGCTGTGCACCGACCGGGCGCAGCTGGCCGCCGCGCACGGCGACTGGCTGGCCGGCCGGCTGCCGCGCGAGCCGGTGCCGCTGGCGATGTCGTTCTCCGCGAGCGACGACACCCTGGCCCCGCCCGGGCGGCACGTGGTCACCGTGTGGGGGCAGTGGTACCCCTACGACCTCGCCGACGGCGGCGACTGGGACGCCCTCGCCGACGCGGAGGCGCAGCGGCTGGTGGCCGCCGTCGACCGGTTCGCGCCCGGCTTCGCCGGCTCGGTGCACGACGTCCACGTGCAGACGCCGCTGCTGCTGGAGCGGGAACTGTCACTGCTGCGCGGCAACGTCATGCACGTGGAGATGGGGCTGGCCAGCATGTTCGCCTTCCGGCCGACGCCGGCGCTGGCGGGCTACCGGGTGCCCGGCCTCGACGGGCTGTACCTGGCCGGCGCCTCGACCCACCCCGGCGGCGGGGTGTCGGGCAACTCCGGGCGCACGGCGGCGCGCGTGGTCCTCACCGACCGCCGTCCGCTGGCCCGGGCGCGCACCCGCGTGCAGGACGTCGCCGGCCGGCTGCTGCGGGCGGGCCGGTGAGCGCCGGGGTGGACTCGGGGCCGGCGGCGCTGCGGCGGGCGGGCCTGCCCGCGCGGGTGCCGCTGGTCCTCGCGGTGCTGCTGGTGCTGGCCGCGATCGCCTACCCGCTCAGCGACGGCGGCGCCCGCGACGCGGTGTCCTGGACGATCGTGCTGCTGGGCTCGGGCGTCTCGGTCACCGCCGCGGCCGCGGCGCACGGCGCGCGCACCGGCGCCGCGGTGCTGGCCCTCGTCGTGGTCACCGCGGTGGTGTTCGAGTCGGTCGGGCTGGCCACCGGCTTCCCCTACGGCGAGTACACCTACAGCGACGTGCTCGGCCCGACGCTGCTCGGCGTCCCGTTCCTCGTGCCGCTGGCCTGGCTGATGATGGCCTGGCCGAGCCGGGTGCTCGCCGGCCTGCTCACCCGCCGGGTGCGGGAGGGGCGGCGGCGGGCCGCGCGGGTCGCCGTCGCCGCGGCGGTGTTCGCCGGCTGGGACGTCGTCCTCGACCCGCAGCTGGTGCAGGCCGGCTACTGGACGTGGGCGCACCCCGCCCCGGGGCTGCCGGGCATCGACACCGTGCCGCTGACCAACCTGGCCGGGTGGCTGCTCGCCGGGCTGGTGCTCATGGCGCTGCTCGAGGTCGCCGTGGCACGCACCGCGGTGCCCGGTGGGCCGCCGGTCACGGCCGCGCCGCTGCTGGTCATCGCGTGGATGGTCCCCGGCGGGGCGCTGGCGCACGCGCTGTGGCTGGACCTGCCCGGCTCGGCGGCGTGGGGGGCGGCGCTGTCGGCGGGAGTGCTGGCGGTGCTCGCGCTGCAGGCCCGCCGGCGGTGAGCGGCGCGGTCGTCCGGGCCCTGTCGGGCCTGGCCGTCGCCGGCGCCGTGCACGCCGGGGTCAACGCGCTCCTGCTGCGCCGCCCGCCGGCCGCCCCGCCCGAGGTGCGCCTCCCGGTCACCGTCGTCGTCCCGGTGCGCGACGAGGAGGCCCAGGTGGGCGGCTGCCTGGCCGCGGTGCTGGCCTCGCGCGGGGTGCCCGACCTGCGGGTGGTGGTCGTCGACGACGGCTCCACCGACGGCACCGCCGACGTCGTGCGCGGGATCGCCGACCCGCGGGTGCGGCTGGTGCCCGCGGGCGCCGTCCCGGAGGGCTGGCTGGGCAAGCCGCACGCCTGCTGGGTCGGAGCGCAGACCGCCCCCCGCGACGGCGGGTACCTCGTGTTCGTCGACGCCGACGTGCGGCTCGCCCCCGACGCCGTGGCCGCCGCGGTGGCGCTGCTCGACGCGCACGGCCTCGACCTGGTCTCACCGTGGCCCCGGCCGGTGACCGGCAGCCCGGCCGAGCGGCTGGTGCAGCCGCTCTCCCCCTGGCTGTGGCTGACGACGCTGCCGCTGCGGGTCGCCGAGCGCTCCCCGCGGCCGTCGCTGACCGCGGCCAACGGCCAGTTCCTCGCGCTCCCCGTCCGCGGCTACCTGCGCGCCCGCGGGCACGCGGCGGTGCGCGAGGAGGTCGTGGAGGACGTCGCGCTGGCCCGCGCGGTGAAGCGCTCGGGCGGGCGGGCGGTGCCCGTGGCCGGCGCGGCGCTGGCGCAGTGCCGCATGTACGACGGCTGGGCGGCGATGCGGGAGGGCTACGGCAAGTCGCTGTGGGCCTCGGTCGGCGGCTCCCCGGCGGCTTCGCTGGCCGCCGCGGCGGTGCTCACCGCGGTCGGCGTCGTCCCGCCGCTGGCCGCGCTGCGCGGCTCGCGGGCCGGGCTGGCCGGCTGGGCGGCCGGGGTGGCCGGCCGGGCGGTGAGCGCCGCGGTGACCGGCGGGCGGGTGTGGCCCGACGCGCTGGCCCACCCGGCGTCGCTGCTGGCCCTCGACGTGCTGCTGGTGCGGTCGGTGGCCGGGCACCGGCGGGGCACGCTGACCTGGCGCGGGCGCGCCGTCGGCTGAGCCCGGGCGAGTATGGGGTGTGACCTCCCCCGAGACCGGCCGCCCGCGCACGTCCTTCGACCCGGCGGCGATGCGCCCGAGGGACTTCTACCGGGTGGTGAACTCGATCGTCGTGCCGCGGCCGATCGCGTGGGTGCTGACCCGCTCGGCCGAGGGGGTGCACAACCTGGCGCCGCACTCGTTCTACACGGTCGCCTGCGTGGAGCCGCCGATCGTGCAGTTCACCTCGGTGGGCCGCAAGGACTCGCTGACCAACGTCGAGGCCACCGGCGAGTTCACCGTGAACCTGGTGCCGGAGGAGCTGTTCGAGCAGGCCAACGCCACCGGCACCGACTTCCCGCCCGACCAGAGCGAGGCCGACGCCGCCGGCATCCGGCTCGAGCGCAGCGAGAAGGTGGGCGCGATGCGGGTGGCGCAGTCCCCGGTGAGCGTGGAGTGCACGCTGCACTCCACGCTGCGGCTCGGCGACAGCACCGTCGTCTTCGGCCGCGTGGAGTGGGTGAGCGTGGTCAGCGAGGCCGTGCGCGACGGCCGGCCCCGCATCGAGGCGCTGCGGCCGCTGGCCCGGCTCGGCGGCAACGAGTGGTGCACCGTGGGCGAGGTCCGCACCATCCCGCGGATCCCCTACGCGACCTGGGCCGGGGACCCCTCCATCGGCGAGCGCGTCCGCGGCGGCGAGGCACGGGACACGGAGGCACGGGACACGGAGGCACGGGACACGGAGGCATAGGACACGGGGGCATAGGACACGGAGGCACGGGAAGCTGTCCGCACGTCCCGGCGCCCACGACGTGCCGATGGCTTCCCATGCCTCGCACACCCGGGGACGGGTCGTACCCGTGGCGGGAGGACCTGCCGGCGGGGCCGCCGTGGCCGGCGGCGACGCGCGACCGGATCGACGCCGGCCCCTGAGGGCGCCGCCCGCGACGCGCCGGTCAGGCCGGCAGGTGCTCGGCCACCTCGGCGGCGGCGGCGTCGCCGAAGGCCGCGGCGAACCGCTCGAGGAAGGGCTCCCGGCGCAGCTCGTACTCCTGGGTGCCGACGACCTCGACGGCCTCGGTGGCCACCGCCGAGCCGAGCTGGGTGGCCCGCTCCAGTCCCAGGCCCCACGTGCGGCCGGCGATGAAGCCCGCGCGCAGCGCGTCACCGCCCCCGGTGGGCTCCACCGGCTTGGTCTCCGGGACGGCGATGACCTCGATCGGGTCGGCGCCGTCCTGACGCACGAGCACGCCCTGCGCGGCGCGCGTGGTCACCCAGGTGCCGACGCGGCGCAGCACCTCCGGGGCGTCCCAGCCGGTCTTCTGCATGAGCAGGGCCGACTCGTACTCGTTGGTGAACAGCAGGTCGGCGCCGTCGACCAGCTCGCGGATCATCTCGCCGTCGGCCCAGGCCAGCTGCTGGCTGGGGTCGGCGGCGAAGGCGTAGCCGCGTTCGCGGCACTCCTGGGTGTGCCGGACCATCGCCTTCGGGTCGTTGGGCCCGACGACGACGAGGTCGGGGGCGCCCACCCGGTTGCACACCGGGCCGAGCTCGATCTCACCGGCCTCGCTCATCGCGCCCGAGTAGAACGACGCGATCTGGTTGTTGACCGCGTCGGTGGTGCACACGAAGCGGGCGGTGTGCTTGAGCTCGGACCACCGCACGTCGCGGGTGTCCACGCCGTGGCGGGTCAGCCAGGCGTCGTAGTCGGCGAAGTCGCTGCCCACCGAGCCCACCAGCACCGGCGCGAGGCCGAGCAGGCCGAGGCCGTAGGCCATGTTGGCGCCGGCGCCGCCGCGGTGCTGGATGAGGTCGTCGACCAGGAACGACAGCGAGACGTTCTCCATCTGTCCCTCGACGAACTGCTCGGTGAACCGGCCGGGGAACGTCATCAGGTGGTCGGTGGCGATGGAGCCGGTGACGAGGACGGGCACGGGGGCTCCTGGGGTGGGGCGGGCCGACGGCGGGCAGCGCAACCCTAAGAGGCGCGCCGGGCCGCCCGCGCCCCGGCGGGTCAGTCGGCCAGCGCCCGCCGCAGCGAGACGCCGAGCTGGGCGGTGCCGACGAGCCCCAGCAGGCAGCCGACGGCGGTGCCGGCGGTGACCACGGCCCCGGGTCCGGCGAGCTGGTCGAGCCCGGTCACGGCGACGATCCCGGCGCCGCCGACGGTGAAGCCGGTCATCGCCACCCGGGTGGGGCGCTCCCACACCGAGATGGACCCGGTCTCGGCGACCCCGGCCTGCCCGGCGCGGGCGCGCAGGTAGTCGGGCAGCCAGCACAGCGCCCCGAAGGCGGCGGCCAGCCAGCCCGGCGCCCCGGCCGCCCACAGCGCCGTCGCGTAACCGGCCTCGGTCAGCCGGTCGACGGCGGAGTCGAGCACGTAGCCGCGGCGCGAGGCCCGCCCGCCGGCCAGCGCGAGCGCCCCGTCGAGGGAGTCGAGCAGGCCGGAGAGCCCGACCAGCAGCCCGGCGGCCACCAGCCATCCCCCGCCGGCCAGCGCCGGGCCGATCGCCGACAGCGCCACGAGCAGGCCCAGCGCGGTCGCGGCGACCGGCGGCAGCCAGGACAGCGCGCGGGCGAGCGTGTAGGCCAGCGTCAGCCAGCCGTGCACCAGGCGGCTGTCCGCGGGATCGGTGCCGCCGTGCCACCGCGACCACTCGGCGAGGTACTCGTCGCGGCTCAGCACGGGCGCAGTCTCCCCCAGCGGCGCCGCCGGCCGGCCGGACCGGGGACAGTGGAGCCGTGCTCGCCGGCCTCGCCCCCGCCCGCCGCCGCCTGCTGCTCGTCCTGCTCGCCCTCGTCGTCGCGGCCGCCGTCGCCGCGACCGGGCTGCTGCTCGCCGGGCGGGGTGAGGACGCCGCGCCGGCGGCTCCGGTGTCGCAGGAGGAGCCCGGCCCGGTGCTGCTCGTGCCCGGCTACGGCGGCGGCACCGGGTCGCTGACGTCACTGGGCGACCGGCTGACCGCCGAGGGCCGCGACGCCACCGTCGTCACGCTGCCCGGCGACGGCACCGGTGACCTCGCCGCGGCGGCCGATGCGCTGGGCGAGGCCGTCGACGCGGCGCTGGCGCGCACCGGCGCGGGCAGCGTCGACGTCGTCGGCTACTCCGCCGGCGGGGTGGTCGCCCGGCTGTGGGCCGCCGACGGCGGCGCCGGCGTCGCCCGGCGGGTGGTCACCCTCGGCTCGCCGCACCACGGCACCACGCTCGCCGACCTCGCCCTCACCCTCGCCCCCGGCCAGTGCCCGGACGCGTGCCGGCAGCTGGCCACCGACAGCGAGCTGCTCGCCGCGCTCAACGCGGGGGACGAGACGCCGGACGGGCCGACCTGGGTATCGATCTGGACGGCGCAGGACGAGACGGTCACCCCGCCGGAGTCCGCCCGCCTCGACGGCGCGCTCGGGCTGGCGGTGCAGTCGGTGTGCAGCGGCGCGCAAGTGGGGCACGGCGACCTGCCGCGCGACCCGCTGGTGCAGGCGATGGTGCTGGCCGAGCTCGCGCCGGGCGACCCCGTGCCGCTCGGCCCCGCCGACTGCGCCCGCCTCGGCGGCTGACGGCGGTGGTCGCCGCACGGTCGGGGAACCCGATCGTGCGGCGTCCTGGGTCAGCGTCGGCGGCGAGCCAGGACGCGCGGAGGTGGGCCAGGACGGCGCCCCGTGTCGACGTGCGGCCGACCGCCGTCACGTGACCGGCGACGCCGAGGTGGCCGAGGTGCGGGCCCGGCCGGCCGCCGCGAGCCTCAGCTCGTGACGTCCTTGGTGGTGAAGTTGGCCCACGCCGCGGTCAGCAGCACGCCGACGTAGACCCCCTGCAGCGCCAGGCCGCGGACGACGTCGCGCCACAGCACGGGGTCGCGGAAGAGGTCGACGAAGGCCAGCCAGTAGCGCGTGGGCAGGTACGGCGCGATCGGTGAGGCGGCGTCGAGGGTGAACAGCAGCGACGAGGTGACCAGCACCGCCAGCGCGCCGAGCGCGGCGGCCAGCGGCGAGTCGGTGAGCGTGGAGAAGAACAGCCCGAACGCGGCGACGCCGAGCATCGACACCGCGACGTAGCCGATGGCCAGCAGCGTCCGGCCGGCCAGCTCCTCGGTGGTCAGCGACGTCCCCGACACCGACGTCCCGGCCGCCGGCCGCGCCTCGAACAGCACCGAGCCGACGGCGTAGCCGACGAGCGCCACCACGACGACGGTGACGAGGACGAAGGCCATCACCGCGACGAGCTTGGCCACCAGCAGCCGCGTGCGGCCGACGGGACGCGCGAGCAGGTAGCGCAGCGTCCCGGCCTGCGCCTCCCCCGCGACGGCGTCCCCGCTCACCACCGCGACGGCGATCGGCAGGAACAGCGGCAGCACGATCGCCAGCGCCGCGAGCGGGAACAGCGCCCCGTTGGTCAGCACCGCCGAGAGAAACGGCGGCCCCTCGCCCGGCCGCGGCGCGAGGTCGGTCAGCCGCAGCAGCACGGCCACCAGCACCGGCAGCGCGTTGAGGACGGCGATGGTGACCCAGGTGCGGGGCCGGCCGAAGGTCTTGCGCAGCTCCGTGCCGATCACACCAGCTCCCTGCCGATCACGGCCGCTCCACCCGGTCGGCGCTGGTGCCCGCCGCGGCGAGCACCACCTCCTCCAGCGTCGGCCGCTGCAGCGCCAGCCCGCGCACCGGGACGCCGGCGCCCACCAGCAGCGCGTTGACCTCCGCCGGGTCCGGCCCGCGCACCACGACGCGGCCGCCGTCGGCGGCGAGCACCCGCCCGTCGAGCACCGCGCGCACCCGCTCCGGTGCCGGGGTGTCGACGACGGTGGCGCCGGTGGGCGCGGTCAGCCGGGCCAGCTCGTCCTGCAGCACCAGCCGGCCGCGGTCGAGCACGCCGACCCGGGTGCACAGCTGCTCGACCTCGGCGAGCAGGTGGCTGGAGAGGAACACCGTCGTCCCGCCGCGGTGCAGGTCGAGCAGCAGCGCGCGGACCTCGGCGATGCCCTGCGGGTCCAGGCCGTTGGTCGGCTCGTCGAGGACCAGCAGCTCCGGGCGGCGCAGCAGCGCACCGGCCAGGCCCAGCCGCTGCCGCATGCCGAGGGAGTAGGCGCCCACCGGCCGCCGGCCCACCCCGCCGAGGCCGACCTGGTCGAGGGCCTCGGCGATCCGCCGCCGGCGGTCGCGCCGGCGCCCGCCCGGCCCGGCGGCGTCGAGCAGCGCCAGGTTGGCCGCGCCGGACAGGTGCCGGTGGTGCGCCGGGCCCTCGATCAGCGCGCCCACCCGCGGCAGCACCCGCCGGCCGGCGCGCGGCATGCGGCCGCCGAGCAGCTCGACCTCACCGCGGGTGGGCAGCACCAGCCCGAGCAGCATCCGCACCGTCGTCGTCTTGCCCGAGCCGTTGGCGCCGAGGAAGCCGTAGACGTCGCCGGCGCGGACGTCGAGGTCGATCCCGTCGACGGCGCGCACCCGGCCGAACTGCTTGACCAGCCCCCGGGTGCTGACGACCGCGGTCACGGCGCCCCGCCGGGCACCTGCCCGGCGGCCTCGGCGAGCGCGTCGAGCGTCACCGTCCCGGTGAGGACGTAGGTGCCCCGACCGGGCCGCTCGACCAGCATCAGCCCCAGCGGCCCGGCCGCCAGGCGCACGCCCCGGCGGTCGACGAGGGCGTCGGGGCTGGCCCGGACGGCCGCCTGCAGCCCCCGGGCGAGCCGGGCCGGGACGGGGGCGACGGCGAGCAGCGTGACCCCGCGGCCGTACACCCCGACCGACGACGGTGCGCCCGCGAGCGTGCGCCGCGGCAGCCCGGCCAGCTCGGCGGGCAGCGGCACCGCGGTCAGCCGGCGGTCGGCCTCGGCCAGCAGCCCCCCGGCGTCGCGGCCGGGCCGCACCCGCGCGCCGTCCGGCGGGGTGAACGCCACGACGGCGGCCGGGGGCGGGGTCGGGTCGAGGTCGAGGAAGCGGGTGTCGAGCGCGGGGACCGACGCGCCGTCGGCCACCACCTGCACCGCCAGCGGCAGGCCGGTCGCCGCGTCGGCCCAGACGTCGACCCGCGCCACCGACGCCGCCGGCGCGGCGGGCACCAGCCGCAGGCCGAGCGCGTCGCGGCCGGCGACCCGGCGCGCGCCGATGCGCGACAGCTCGTCGTCGGCGGCCTCCGACAGCAGCCGCCGGCCCAGCGCGGCGGGGACCAGGTCCGGCGGGGCGGGCAGCGCGAGCGGCGCGGGCCCGGTGCGCTCGGCGGTGGCCGACTCGAACTCCCAGGTCCACGTGCCGGCGGGGTCGACGTGCACGCCGGTCTCCCCCGCCGCGGTGACGACGTCGACCCGGTGCTCGTCCTCCCCGCGCCACCACACCCGCAGCTGCACCCGGTCGCTGAGCAGGTCGGCGACGGCGGGCAGCTGGTCGCTCACCGGCAGGGTCAGCCCGCCGGCCGAGACGGCGTAGCCGGAGAACCCGACGCCGGCGCTGGCCAGCACGGCGTCGCGCAGGGCGGTGGCGGGGACGTCGGCGTCGTCGGCCGGGAGCGCGGCGACGACGGCGGGCAGGGCGCACAGGCCGGCGACCAGTGCGGCGAGCACCGCCCACCGTCGGCCGCGGCCGTACCCCGACATGCCGGCCACGCTACGAGCGCCCCGCAACCGGCGACCCGGGGCGACGGCGTGCGCGGACGCGCGCTCCTGCGGCCCGGGACCGCAGGTCCGCGCACGCCGTCCACCTCCGAGGCGCAGCGGTCACACCACCTCGACGCGGACCTCGTGTCCGGGCGTGCGGGCGAGCCGTGCGTCGCGGGTGAGCAGCGGGCACTGCAGCGCCTCCGCGAGGGCCACGTAGGCAGCGTCGTACGCCGACACGTTCTCCCGCAGGGTCCACGCACGGCGGCGGAGCGCTCCGAGCGCCGGCCACCGCTCCAGCGCCAGGTCCTCGAAGTCGGCCAGGGCAGCCGCGCCCCGGGACGCGCTGAGACTCCCGCGGAGGACGAGGTGCCGGAGCGCGGAGACGACCTCGTAGTCGAGCAGCGCGGGCGCGTGGAGGTCCTCGACGGCCAGACGGGCGCGCAGGCGGTCACTGCCCTCGACGCCGGTGAGGACGTCGACCACGGCAGCGCAGTCGACGACGATCACCGTGCCTGCCCGGCTCTCCCGAGGTGGTCGTCCCGCTCCTCCCGCGCCTCCTGCACGGCGACGAGCGCGGACTCGGTGGCCGGGCCGGCTCGTCGAGCAGCGCGATCGAGGACCTCCTGCACGGTGGGCCGTGCGGCATCCCGCTCCAGGAGACCGAGCAGGTAGCGGTTCAGCGACTCCCCGCGGGCCGCGGCCCGTTCCTTGAGGGCGCGGCGGACGTCGTCCGGCACGTCCCTGATCTGCAGCAGCGACCCCATGGGCGCACGCTACCCGGAGTGGGATGCACTGTGTATTGATCCGGCGCCGTCGCGCATGGATGCGCTGCACCGCCGGGTACCTCCGCCGCATGGCTCCTCCCCTCAGCGACGCCGTCGTCGTCGACGTCCTGCGCCGGCTCGACCGGCTCACCGCGCCCCTGGTGCAGCGGCTGGGCCGCCCGCCCGAGCTGCCGCCCGCCGAGCGGGACGACTGGTGGGCCGAGCGGGCGTCGCGGGTGGCCGCGGCCGCGGGCGGGCTGCCGCGGCTGGCCGGGCGGCTGGCCGACCTGCTGCCGCTGCAGAACACCGTCGGGACGGCGGTGCAGTCGCTGGTGGTGCTGGGTGTCGCCGGCGAGCACGGGGTGACCGACCCGGCCGAGCGGGTGGCGCTGCTGTCGCGGGTGCTGCTCGCCCGCGACCTGCCGCCGGAGAGGGTCCGGCCCCTGCTGGAACGGGTGCGCGGCGCCTACACCGAGGCCGCCCTCGGCGCCCGCGAGGAGCGGGCGGGGTTCACCGGGGCGGTGCGCACCATCTGGCGCGCGGCCCGGCTGCTGTCCCGCATCGACGAGGCGCTCGACGCCCGCCCCAAGGGCCGCCTGGGCGCCCGGGCGCTGGCCCAGCTGCCCGTCGTCGGCGTCGTCGGCGGCTACGCGGCCGAGCGGGTGGCTCTGCGGCGCGCGGCGCGGATGACGGCGGACCTGCTCGAGCCCGGCCGGCCCGTGTCCGTCTGAGCGACCGTGCTCAGGTGCTCGCGGCCAGCGTCGAGGGCACCGAGGTGCCGGTGCCCCGGTCGGTGAGGTTGGCGTACACCTCACGGGTCGCCGTCGACCGGTTCATGGTGATGAAGTGGATGCCCGGCACGCCCTCGTCGAGCAGCCGCCGGCACATCGCCGTCGCCACCTCGACGCCGAAGGCGCGCACCGCCGCCTTGTCCTCCGGGCGGTCGCCGTCGAGCTCGGCGAAGCGGGCGGCGAGGTCCTCGGGGAACGCCTGGCCCGACAGCTGCACGATCCGGGTGATCTGCCGGACGTTGGTCACCGGCATCACCCCGGCGATCACCGGGACGTCGCAGTCGCGGGCGGCCACCCGGTCGCGCAGCCGCAGGTAGTCCTCGACCCGGAAGAACATCTGGGTGATGGCGAAGTCCGCGCCGGCGCGGCACTTGCGCACGAACATCTCGACGTCGGTGTCGAAGTCCGGCGACCGCGGGTGCCGCTCGGGGAAGGCCGCCACGCCGACGGAGAAGTCGCCCATCGACCGGATGAGCTCCACCAGCTCCGAGGCGTACTCCAGCCCCTGCGGGTGGCGCACCCACTCGGCCTGCGGGTCGGCGCCGGGCGGGTCGCCGCGCAGCGCCAGCAGGTTGCGCACGCCGGCGGCGGCCAGCCGGCTGACCACGTGCCGCAGCTCGGCGACCGAGTGGTCGACGGCGGTCAGGTGCGCCAGCGGGGTCATCGTCGTCTCCGCGGCGATCCGCTCGGTGACGGCGACGGTGCCCTCCCGCGTCGAGCCGCCGGCGCCGTAGGTGACCGACACGAACGACGGCCGCAGCGACTCCAGCCGGCGCAGCGCCGTCCACAGCTGGGCCTCGCCCTCGGGCGTCTTCGCGGGGAAGAACTCGAACGACCAGGTCGGCCGTGAGGTCGCGAGCAGCTCGCGGACGCTGGCGGTCACGGGGTCCGAGGGTACGGGCGTCCCCGGCCGCTGCTCTGCATCCGTCCGTGCCGTCCGGGGGGAAGGGATCCGGTACCGGTCCGAACGGCAGGAGGCCCCCATGGCTGGAGACCCGAACAGGACGCGCGCGACTCGGTGGGGCGATACTGGCCGGGTGATCAGCGGCGCTGCGCAGCAGCGGGGGTCCGTGGTCCGGCCGCTGCCGCCCTCGCTGGCGGCTGCCGACCTCGACCGCATCCGGGGCGCGGTCTCGGCCGCGCTCACCGGGTTCCTGGAGGAGCAGCGGGCCACCCTGGCCGGGATGGACCGCTCGCTCACCCCGGTCGTCGACGAGGTCTGCGCCCTGGCCGACGGCGGCAAGCGGCTGCGCCCGGCCTTCGCCTACTGGGGCTGGCGCGGGGTCGCCGAGGACGTCACCGGCCCGGCCGAGGACGACGCCGCGGTGCTGCGCGCCGTCGCCGCCCTGGAGTTCGTGCACGCCAGCGCGCTGGTCCACGACGACGTCATGGACGGCGCGCTGACCCGCCGCGGCCGCCCCGCCACGCACGTCGGCTTCGCCACCCGCCACGGCGACGGCGGCCTGTCCGGTGACGGCGACGCCTTCGGCGTCGGCGCGGCGATCCTCGTCGGCGACCTCGCGCTGGTCTGGTCCGACGAGCTGCTGCGCCGCTCCGGCGTCTCCGGGCCGGCGCTGGCCCGCGCCCGCTCGGTCTGGGACACCATGCGCACCGAGGTCACCGCCGGGCAGTACCTCGACCTGCTGCGCGCCGCCGGCGGGCTGCCCGGCCCGCAGGGCGCGCTCACGGTCGCCCGCTACAAGAGCGCCGGCTACACGGTGCAGCGCCCGCTGCAGCTCGGTGCCGCGCTGGCCGGCGCCGGTCCGCGCGCCGCCGACGTCTACACCGCGATCGGCCTGCCGCTGGGCGAGGCGTTCCAGCTGCGCGACGACGTCCTCGGCGTCTTCGGCGACCCGGCGGTCACCGGCAAGTCCGCCGACGACGACCTGCGCGAGGGCAAGCAGACGCTGCTCATCGCGCTCGCCGAGGAGCGCGCCGACGAGCAGGGGCTGCGGCTGCTGCGCGAGTGCCTCGGCGACCCCGACTGCGACGACGCCGCGCTGGACGCGCTGCGCCGGCTCATCGAGGACACCGGTGCCCGCGCCCGGGTGGAGGAGCGCATCACCGAGCGCACCGCCACCGCCCGCGCCGCGATCGCCGACGCCCCCATCGCCGCGGAGGCCCGCGCCGCCCTCGACGCGCTCGCCGTGGCCGCGACCTCCCGGACCGCCTGAGCGTGCGCACCGTCCCCGGGACGACCGACCGGGTCGTCGTGATCGGCGCGGGCCTGGCCGGGCTCGCGACGGCGCTGCGGCTGCGCGGCGCCGGCCGTGAGGTCACCGTCGTCGAGCGCGCCGGCGGGCCCGGCGGGCGGGCCGGCGTCGTCGCCCGCGACGGGTACGTCCTCGACACCGGGCCGTCGGTGTTCACCGCGCCGGAGCTGGTGGCCGACACGCTGGCCGCCGTCGGCGAGCGGCTGGAGGACCGGCTGACGCTGGTCCCCCTGCAGACCACCTACCGGGCGCAGTTCGCCGACGGCTCGCACCTCGACGTGCACGCCGACGTCGACGCCTTCGCCGCGGAGGTCGAGGCGCTGGCCGGCCCGGCCGAGGCCGCCGCGCTGCGCCGCTACCTCGCCGACCTCGCCGAGCTGTACCGGCTGCAGCTGACCACGTTCATCGACCGCAACCTCGACACCCCGCTGGACCTGCTCGGCCCCGAGCTGTGGGCGCTCGCCCGGCGCGGCGGGTTCGGCCGGCTGTCGAGCCACGTCGCCCGCTTCTTCGACGACGACCGGCTGCGGCGGCTGTTCAGCTTCCAGGCGCTCTACGCCGGGGTCTCGCCGTTCCGGGCCATCGCCGCCTACGCGGTCATCGCCCAGCTCGACATCGGCGCCGGCGTCTGGCACCCCGTCGGCGGGATCGGCGCGGTGCCGCGGGCCATGGCCGCCGCCGCGGCCGACGCCGGCGTCGTCTTCCGCCACGGCGCGACCGTCGAGCAGCTGGAGCTGCGCGGCCGGCGGGTGACCGGCGTGTGCCTCGAGGGCGGGGAGCGGCTGCCCGCCGACGCCGTCGTCGTCACCACCGACGCCCCCGAGCGGCTGGTGCCCGGCCTCGCCCGCCGCCGCCGGCCGGTCTACTCGCCGTCGTGCGTGACCCTCCACCTGGGCGTGCGCAGCGAGCTGCCCGGCCAGGCGCACCACACGATCAGCTTCGGGGCGGCCTGGCGGGAGGTGTTCGACGAGCTCACCCGTGACGGCCGGCCGATGAGCGACCCGAGCCTGCTGGTGAGCATGCCGTCGGTCACCGACCGGTCGCTCGCCCCCGACGGCGGGCAGGTGCTCAGCGTGGTCGCGCCCGCGCCGAACCTCGACCCGCACTCGGGCGGCAACCCCGGCATCGACTGGGACGGGCTGACCCCGCGCTACCGCGAGGAGGTGCTCGGCGTGCTGGAGGCCCGCGGCTGGACCGGACTGACCGACGCGATCGAGGTGGAGCACGTGGACACCCCGCTGACCTGGGCCCGGCAGGGCATGGCCGCCGGCACGCCGTTCGCGCTGGCCCACACCTTCGGGCAGACCGGCCCGTTCCGGACGCCCACGCTGCCCCGCCGCGGGCCGGAGAACGTGGTGCTGGCCGGCTCGTCGGTGCAGCCCGGCGTCGGCGTGCCCATGGTGGTCATCTCCGGCCGGCTGGCCGCCGAGCGGATCACCGGGCCGGCACCGGGCCGCCCCGGGCACGTCCGCGGAGGTGCCCGGGCCGGCTCTCCGGACGTGTCCCCGGAGGGGGCCCGGTGACGGCGACCCGGCGGCCGCTCACCCAGGCCGAGCGGCAGGCCCGCCTCGACGCCGCCTACCGGTACTGCGCGGCGGTCAACGCCGAGCACGGCAAGAGCTACCACCTGGCCACCCGGCTGCTCACCGCCGACCGGCGCCCGGCGATCCACGCGCTCTACGCCGCCGCGCGCACCGCCGACGACCTCGTCGACCACCCCGGCGCCGACCCCGAGGCCGACCTCGCCGACTGGTCGCGGGCGCTGCTGGCCGAGCTCGAGGCCGGCTGGTCCGACGACCCGGTGCGGCTGGCCACCGTGCACACCTACCGCCGGTACGCCATCCCGGTCGAGCACCTCGTCGACTTCCTCGCCGCGATGACCAGCGACCTCACCGTCACCGGCTACGCCGACATGGACGCCCTCGACCGGTACATGTGGGGCTCGGCGTCGGTGATCGGCCTGCAGGTGCTCCCCGTGCTGGGCACCGCGCCCGGCGTCACGCAGGAGGAGGCCGCGCCGCACGCCATCGCGCTGGGCGAGGCCTTCCAGCTGACCAACTTCCTGCGCGACGTCGCCGAGGACGCCGACCGCGGCCGGGTCTACCTGCCCGCCGACGTCATGGCCGCCCACGGCGTGACCCGCGAGCAGATCGAGGCCAAGCGGTACGACGCCCGGTTCCGGGCGCTGATGCAGGAGATGGTCGCGATCGTGCGCCGCCGCTACGACGACGCCGCCCCCGGGACGCCGATGCTCGCGCCGGAGTCCCGCGACTGCGTGCGCGCCGCCACCGCGCTCTACGGCGGCATCCTCACCGAGATCGAGCGCGCCGACCACCGGGTGCTCGACCGCCGGGTGACGGTGTCCAAGCCGCGCCGGCTCGGCATCTTCGCCCGCCGCCTGGCGAGCGCCCAGGCCGTCCGCCTCCGCCCCCGCTCGGCATAGGAAGCTCTCCGCACGTCTGCGCCGCCGAGACGTGCGGGGAGCTTCCTGTGCCTCGCCGGTCAGAAGGCGAGGGCCTGCGCGCGCCGGGTGACCTCGGTGTGCCGGTCGTCGCGCAGCGCCTGGACCGGCGTCCCCGGCAGCGACTCGTCGGCGCGGAAGAGCCACTCGAACACCTCGGCGTCGCTGAACCCGCCGTCGCGCAGGACGGTGATCAGCCCCGGCAGGTGCTTGAGGACGGCCCCGTCCTGGAGGAAGTCGGCGGGGATGCGGCTGTTGCCGCTGCCGGGCACGGCCATCAGCTTCCCCTCGCGGACGAGCTGGCGGACCTTGTTGGGCGAGACCCCCAGGACGCCGGCCACCTCGGCCGGCGTCATCGTCTGCATCTGGTCGGACTGCACGCCACGAGCCTAGGACGCCGGCCGGGCGGCTAGGATCGGCGGCGGGCCGTGACTGGCGCATCGAGGTGGGGCACCACCGGGGAGCGGCCCGCACTCCCCCGCCGGGCGCCTGGGCAGAGCCGACCACCGACCGCGCAGGAGCCCTCGCATGACCGACGTGACCCCCGCCTTCGACGCCACCGCCGCCTCGACCGCCTACCGCAGCGCGCTGTCGGTCATCGCCGAGGTGGAGCCGCGGGTCGCCGACGCGATCGGCGCCGAGCTCGCCGACCAGCGCGCCTCGCTCAAGCTGATCGCCAGCGAGAACTACGCCTCGCCGGCGGTGCTGCTGACCATGGGCACCTGGCTGTCGGACAAGTACGCCGAGGGCACCGTCGGCCACCGCTTCTACGCCGGCTGCCAGAACGTCGACACCGTCGAGGGGCTGGCCGCCGAGCACGCCCGCGAGCTCTTCGGCGCCCCGCACGCCTACGTGCAGCCCCACTCGGGCATCGACGCCAACCTGGTCGCCTTCTGGGCGGTGCTGGCCCAGCGGATCGAGTCCCCCGCGCTCGAGCGCGCCGGCGTGCGCCACGTCAACGACCTCACCGACGAGGACTGGGCCACGCTGCGGCACGCCCTGGGCGACCAGCGGATGCTCGGCATGAGCCTCGACGCCGGCGGCCACCTGACTCACGGGTTCCGCCCGAACATCAGCGGCAAGATGTTCGCCCAGTCCTCCTACGGCACCGACCCGGAGACCGGGCTGCTCGACTACGACGCCGTCCGCGCCCGCGCGCGGGAGTTCCGCCCGCTGATCCTCATGGCCGGCTACTCCGCCTACCCGCGCCGGGTCGACTTCGCGAAGATGCGCGAGATCGCCGACGAGGTCGGCGCCACCCTCGTCGTCGACATGGCGCACTTCGCCGGCCTGGTCGCCGGGAAGGTGTTCACCGGCGACTTCGACCCGGTGCCGCACGCCCACGTGGTCACCAGCACCAGCCACAAGTCGCTGCGCGGTCCGCGTGGCGGGTTCGTGCTCTGCCAGCCCGAGTACGCCGACGCCGTCGACCGCGGCTGCCCGATGGTGCTCGGCGGGCCGCTGCCGCACGTCATGGCCGCCAAGGCGGTCGCCTTCGCCGAGGCCCGCCGCCCGCAGTTCGCCGGCTACGCACAGACCGTCGTCGACAACGCCGTCGCCCTGGCCGAGGGACTGTCCCGCCGCGGCGCCCGGCTGGTCACCGGCGGCACCGAGAACCACCTCGTGCTGCTCGACGTCTCGACCTTCGGGCTCACCGGGCGCCAGGCGGAGTCCGCGCTGCTCGACGCCGGCATCGTCACCAACCGCAACGCGATCCCGGCCGACCCCAACGGCGCCTGGTACACCTCCGGCGTCCGGCTGGGCACCCCCGCGCTGACCACCCGCGGCTTCGGCGCCGCGGAGTTCGACCGCACCGCCGAGCTCGTCGTCGACGTGCTGTCCCACACCAGCCCGACGGCGACGCGGGACGGGTCACCCTCGAAGGCGAAGTACGCCGTCGACGGCGGGGTGGCCGACAAGACCCGCGCGGCCGCCGCCGAGCTGGTCGCCGCCCACCCGCTCTACCCGGGCCTCGACCTCGCCTGAGCCCGGCGACCACACCCTCCCGTGACCCGTGTGACGGGAGGGTGTGGCCGACCGCTCCCCTGCGCGTCTGCCGACCGCTCCAGCGGAGGTCGCTCCTAGACTCGGCGTGTGGACACCGCCGTGACCGACCCCGTGGTCGGCTGCGTCCTCGAGGGGCGCTACCGCCTCGAGGAGCGGCTGGCGCGCGGCGGCATGTCCACCGTCTACGCCGCCACCGACCTGCGGCTGCACCGCACCGTCGCGGTCAAGGTCATGGCCGAGCACCTCGCCCACGACCCGACGTTCGTGGGCCGCTTCACCCGCGAGGCGCGCGCCGCGGCGATGCTCAGCCACCCCAACGTCGTCTCGGTCAGCGACCAGGGCAGCGACCAGGGGCTGGTCTTCCTCGTCATGGAGCTGGTCCGCGGCCGCACGCTGCGCGACCTGCTGCAGGCCCGCGGCCGGCTCACCGTCGCCGAGGCGTTCGCCGTCCTCGAGCCGGTGCTCTCCGGGCTGGCCGCCGCCCACCGCGCCGGCATCGTGCACCGCGACGTCAAGCCGGAGAACGTGCTCATCGGCCACGACGGCACCGTCAAGGTCGCCGACTTCGGCCTCGCGCGCGCCGTCGTCGGCACCGGCCAGACCAGCCACACCGGCGGGATGCTCATCGGCACCGTCGCCTACCTCTCCCCCGAGCAGCTCGAGCGCGGCCGCGCCGACGCCCGCAGCGACGTCTACGCCGCCGGCCTGGTGCTGTTCGAGATGCTCACCGGCCACCCGCCCTACGGCGGCGACACCCCGCTGGCGGTGGCCTACCAGCACGTGCACCACGACGTCCCCGTGCCGTCGGCGGAGGTGCCCGGCGTGCCGTGGCAGGTCGACGAGCTGGTCACCCGCACCACCCGCCGCGAGCCCGCCGTCCGGCCGCTGGACGCCGGGGCGTTCCTCGCCGACCTCGAGGACGTGCGCACCGACCTGGGCCTGGCCCGGGTGCCGGTGCCCACCGGCCGCAGCTCCGCCGGTCCGGCCACCATCCGACCGACCAACCGGCCCCCCCGCCGCCAGCAGACCGAGCCGGGCGCCGCCGACCCGGGCACCGAGGTGCTCGGCAGCGGCCGGCCCGCGCGCGGCGGGCGCACCAGCATGCTGCCCGGCATGGGCGCCGGCCCGACCACCGACGTCGGCGGGCGCCGGCCGGCCCCCGCCGTGCGCCCGGGCCTGGCCCCGCACTTGCGCCGGCGCCGCGCGCGGCTGGCGCTGGCGGTCGTGCTGCTGCTGGCGGTCACCGTGGGCGCGGTCGGCTGGTGGATGGGCTCGGGCCGCTGGACGCAGGTGCCCTCGCTCGTCGGCGCCGACCGCGCGGCGGCCGAGGACCTGCTGCAGGGCGCGGGCCTGGACCCGGTGTTCCTCGACGAGCAGTTCAGCGAGACCGTGCCCGAGGGCGAGGTCATCTCCGCCGACCCCGACGGCGGGGAGGCCATCCGCGGCACCGACGTCGAGCTGGTCGTGTCCCGGGGCCCCGAGCGCTTCACCGTCCCGCCCGAGCTCGTCGGCCAGCCGATCGAGGCGGTGCGCGGGGCGCTGCAGGGCATCGCCGTCGTCCCGACCGAGGTGCCCGACTACGACGACGAGGTGCCGGTCGGGTCGGTCACCGGCTTCGACCCCGAGCCCGGCACCGAGCTGCGCCGCGACCAGCCGGTCACCGTCTACGTCAGCCGCGGCCGCGCGCCGGTCGACGTGCCGAACGTGATCGGCCAGGCCGCCGACGCCGCGCAGTCCAACCTGGAGTCGCTGGGCTTCACCGTCGCCCGCACCGAGGGCCGCAGCGCCGACGTCGGCACCGGCCAGGTCATGGCGGTGACCCCGGCGCCGGGGCAGGAGGCGCCCTACGGCAGCGAGGTCACCATCCAGGTGTCGATCGGCGTGCCGCAGGTCACCGTCCCCGACGTCACCGGTCAGCGCGCCTCCGACGCGGTCGCCGCGCTGGAGGCGGCAGGGCTGGAGGTGACCACGTCGACCTTCATCACCGGCGACCGGGTCTACCGGCAGAGCCCGGGCGGGGGCACCGTCGTCGACCAGGGCAGCGAGGTCAGCCTGCTGCTCAGCTTCGGGTGAGCGCGACCCCCGTCGGCGCGCACGTCCAGGTGGCCGGCGGCCTGGCCACCGGCGGGCTGCGCTACACCGACGACGTCGGCGCGCAGGCCGTGCAGGTCTTCGTCGGCAACCCGCGCGGCTGGAGGCGCAGCGCCGGCGACCCCGCACAGGACGCCGCCTTCGTCGAGGGCCTGGCCGAGCGCGGCGTGCCCTCGTTCGTGCACACGCCGTTCCTGGTCAACGTCGGCTCCCCGACGCCGGCCACCGTCGACCGCTCGATCGAGACCGTCGCCGCCGACCTCGCCCGCGGCGTGCAGCTCGGCGTGCGCGGCGTCGTCGTCCACGCGGGGTCGGCCGTCGACGAGGACCGCTACGAGGCCGCACTGCGGCAGCTGCACGAGCGGCTGCTGCCGGTGCTCGACGCCCTCCCCGACGACGGCCCGCGGCTGCTGGTCGAGCCCACCGCCGGCGGCGGCCGGTCGCTCGCGGCCACCGTCGAGGACCTCGGGCCCTACCTCGCCGCGCTCGACTGGCACCCGCGCGTCGGCGTCTGCCTGGACACCTGCCACGCGTGGGCGGCCGGGCACGACCTGGCCACCCCCGGCGGGACGACGGCCACCCTCGACGCGCTCGAGGCCACCGTCGGCCGGGGCCGGCTCGGGCTGGTGCACGCCAACGACTCCCTCGACGAGCGCGGGTCCCGGCGCGACCGGCACACCACGATCGGCGCGGGCTCGATCGGGGTGGCCGCCTTCGCCGAGCTCATGGGACACCCGTCGCTGGCCGGGGTGCCGGTCGTCGTCGAGACCCCCAGCGCCGACGGCGGCCACGCCCGCGACATCGCCCTGCTCCGCGCCCTGCGCGACGGCCACCCGCTGCCCGAAGCGGCCTGAGCCCGCCGCTCCTCCCGTCGAGATCGCGTGATCTCGACGCCCAGGCGCCCCGGAGGCGTCGAGATCCCGTGATCTCGACGGGCACCGGCGGGGACACCGCCGCGGCGCGCCCGGGGAGCAGGACACGCCGCGCTCACGCTGCGGGTTCGCCGCATCACTTGCGGTGATGTGCGACACCGCGTTGGCTCGGAACACCTCGCGGCCGCCCGGCCGCGGGGAGCCTCACCGAGGAGCCGTCCTTGCCCACTCGTCGCACCCTGGCCGTCGGGATCGTCGCCGTCCTGGCGACCGCCGGCCTCGGCGTCACCGCGAGCCCCGCCGCGGCCGCACCGCCCGACGGCGGCCCGCGCGCCACCTACGTCGTCACCGTCGACGGCTCGGCCCTCCCCGCCCAGGCGGCCGAGCGCGCCCGCGGGCTCGGCGGGCGGGTCGACCACGTCTACACCGCCGCGCTGACCGGCTACGCCGTGACCCTGCCGGAGGCCGCCGCGAGCCGGCTGGCGGAGCTGCCGGGCGTGGTCTCCGTGGAGCGCGACCAGGTGGTCACCACCGGGGCCACGCAGTCGGACGCGCCGTGGGGCCTGGACCGCACCGACCAGCGTGACCTGCCGCTGAGCACGACCTACGGCTACACCGCGACCGGCAGCGGCGTCACCGCCTACGTCATCGACACCGGGATCGACGTCGCGCACACCGACTTCGGCGGCCGGGCGGTGTCCGGCTACGACGCCGTCGACGGCGGGTCGGCCGACGACTGCAACGGGCACGGCACCCACGTCGCGGGCACCGTCGGTGGCACGCGGTACGGCGTGGCCAAGGGCGTGAGCCTGGTCGGCGTCCGGGTGCTCGGCTGCGACGGCAGCGGCACCACCTCCGGCGTCGTCGCGGGCATCGACTGGGTGACCGCCCACCACCAGGCCGGCGCCCCCGCGGTGGCCAACATGAGCCTCGGCGGCGGCGCGAGCACCGCGATCGACACCGCGGTGCGCAACTCGATCGCCGACGGCGTCACCTACGCGGTCGCGGCGGGCAACGGCAACTCCGCCGGCGTCGCGCAGGACGCCTGCACCTCCTCCCCCGCGCGGGTGCCCGCGGCGCTCACGGTGGGGGCGACCGACCGCACCGACACGGCGGCGTCGTTCAGCAACTACGGCTCCTGCGTCGACCTGCTCGCCCCCGGCGTCGCGATCACCAGCGCCTGGCACACCGGCACGACGGCGACCAACACGATCAGCGGGACGTCGATGGCCACGCCGCACGTGGCCGGGGTCGCCGCGCTGTACCTGTCGGTGAACCGGTCCGCGACGCCCGCCGCGGTGGCCACCCAGCTGAACGGCACGGCCACGACGAACCACGTGAAGCTCTCCCGCACGGCCGAGCGGGCCGGCACGCCGAACCGGCTGCTGTTCGGCGCCTACTGACCCGCGGTACGACGGCGGCCGCCGTCCCCACCAGGGGGACGGCGGCCGTCGGCACGTGTACGGCACAGGAAGCTCTCCGCACGTCCCCGGGGCCGGGACGTGCGGAGAGCTCCCTGTGCCCCGGTCAGCGGTCGAGGAGGGCGGCGAGGACGTCGCCGGCGCGCTCCACGGCGGCACGGTCGACGTCGAGGTGCGTGACCAGCCGGATCCGGCGGGCGCTGACCCGCGAGACCAGCACGCCCTCCGCCTTGGCGGCCTCGGCCACGACCGGCGCGTTCACCCCGTCGAGCACGACCATGTTCGTCTCCACCGTCGCGGGGTCGACGCCGAGCCGCTTGGCCAGCAGCCGCGCGTGCTCGTGGTCCTCGCCCAGCCGCGGCAGGTGGTGGTCCAGCGCGTACGTGCAGGCTGCGGCGAGCACGCCGACCTGGCGCATGCCGCCGCCGAGCCGCTTGCGCCACAGCCGGGCGGTGGCGATGCGCTCGGCCGAGGCGACCAGCACCGACCCGACCGGCGTCCCGAGGCCCTTGGAGAAGCAGACCGAGGCGGTGTCGGCCAGCCGGCCGTAGGTGGACAGCGGCACGCCGGAGGCCACGTGCGCGTTCCAGACCCGGGCGCCGTCGAGGTGGACGGCGAACCCGCCCTCGCGGGACCGGTCCCAGAGCCGCTGCAGCTCCTCCAGCGGCTGCACCAGCCCGCCGCCACGGTTGTGCGAGTTCTCCACCGCGACGGCGGCGGTCGCCGTCAGGTGCCAGTCGTCCCTCGGCCGCACCTGCGCGACGAGCTGGTCGGCGTCGAGCCGCCCGCCGGCGGAGACGACGGTGCGGGTGGAGATGCCGAAGACCGCCGCCGCGGCGCCCATCTCGTAGGTGACCACGTGCGCGTCGGCGTCGCAGAGCACCTCCTGGCCGGGCTCGCAGACCAGCCGCATGCCGATCTGGTTGCCCATCGTCCCCGACGGGACGAACAGCGCGGCCTCGTGGCCGAACAGCTCCGCCGTCCGCTCCTCCAGCGCGCGCACCGCGGGGTCCTCGGCGTAGACGTCGTCGCCCACCTCGGCCTCGGCCATGGCCCGGCGCATGCCGGGGGTGGGCCGGGTGACGGTGTCCGACCGCAGGTCGATGAAGGAGGTCATCCCGTCACTCTTCCCGGCCCCGCTGCAGGGGCCCGCCGTGAGCGTGCGAACGGTGGGGGGCAGCGGGGTCCTTCATCCACGCAGCATCTCCGCGACGAGGAAGGCGAGCTCGAGGGACTGCCCGGTGTTCAGCCGCGGGTCGCAGGCGGTCTCGTACCGGCTGTTGAGGTCCTCGTCGCTGATCTCCATGGCCCCGCCGAGGCACTCGGTGACGTCCTCGCCGGTGAGCTCGACGTGGATGCCGCCGGGCCAGGTGCCCAGCGCGCGGTGGACGTCGAAGAAGCCGAGGACCTCGTCGACGATCCGGTCGAAGTGCCGGGTCTTGTAGCCGGTGGAGGACTCGTGGGTGTTGCCGTGCATCGGGTCGCACTGCCACACCACCTGGTGGCCGCTGGCGGTGACCTTCTCCACGATGGCCGGCAGCACGTCGCGGATCTTCCCGTTGCCCATGCGGCTGATCAGCGTGAGCCGGCCGGGGACGCCGTCGGGGTCGAGCCGCTCGACGAGCTCGGTGGCCTGCTCCGGCGTCGTCGACGGGCCGATCTTGACGCCGATCGGGTTGGCGATCCGCGACATGAACTCCACGTGCGCGCCGTCGAGCTGGCGGGTGCGCTCACCGATCCAGACGAAGTGCGCCGAGGAGGCGTAGGCGCGGCCCTCGTGCACCCGCACCAGCGCCCGCTCGTAGTCGAGGACGAGCCCCTCGTGGCTGTTGTAGAGCTCCACGCCGCGCAGCGCGGTGTCGTCGACCCCGCAGGCCTTCATGAACGCCAGCGCCCGGTCGATCTCGCGGGCGATGACCTCGTAGCGGACGCCGGCCGGCGAGCTGGCGACGAAGTCCTTGTTCCAGTCGTGGACGGCGTGCAGGTCGGCCAGCCCGCCGCGGGCGTAGGCGCGGATCATGTTCATCGCCGCGGCCGCGTTGGCGTAGGCGCGCACCAGCCGGTTCGGGTCGGGGACCCGCTTCTCCATCACCGGCTCGATGGAGTTGATCATGTCGCCGCGGTAGGAGGGCAGGCCGAGCGCGTCGGTGTCCGACGAGCGCGGCTTGGCGTACTGCCCGGCCACCCGGCCGACCTTGACCACCGGCACGCTCGCGCCGTAGGTGAGGACGACGGCCATCTGCAGCAGCGTGCGCGTGGTGCTCTGCAGGTGGGCGTCGGTGTTGAGGTCGAAGGTCTCCGCGCAGTCCCCGCCCTGCAGCAGGAACGCCCGGCCCTGGGCCACCTCGGCCAGCCGGCCGCGCAGCTCGTCGACCTCGCCGGGCGCCACGATCGGCGGCACTGTCGACAGCGTGGCGAGCACGGTGTCCAGGGTGGCGCGGTCGGGCCACGTCGGCTGCTGGGCGGCGGGGAGCTCCCGCCACCGGTCCAGACCGGGGACCGACTGCGCGGACTCGAGCAGGTTCACGCCCCGAGGGTACGGCCGCCCGGCCGGGCGGCCGCAGCGCCGTCAGCCGAAGAAGACCTCCGCCTCCCGGTAGCGCTCCAGCGGCACCAGCTTGAGCGCCGCGGTGGCCTCGCTGATCGGCACCGGCACCACGTCGGTGCCGCGCAGCGCCACCATCACCCCGGACAGCCCCGCGTCGACGGCGTCGACGGCGGCCAGGCCGAAGCGGGTGGCCAGCACCCGGTCGAACGCCGACGGGGTGCCGCCGCGCTGGATGTGCCCGAGGACCACCGCGCGCGACTCCCGGCCGGTCCGCTCCTCCAGGACGGCGGCCAGCGCGGCGCCGATCCCGCCCAGCCGCACGTGCCCGAAGGCGTCGGTCTGCCCGGTGGAGGTGACCAGCGCGCCGTCGGCCGGCCGCGCCCCCTCCGAGACGACGACGATCGGCGAGTACCCGGACTCGAAGCGGTGCAGGCAGTGGGCCACGACCGCGTCGACGTCGAAGGGCCGCTCGGGCACCAGCACCACGGTGGCGCCGCCGGCCATCCCGGCGTGCAGCGCGATCCAGCCGGCGTGCCGGCCCATCACCTCCACCACCAGCGTGCGGTGGTGGCTGTCGCCGGTGGTGTGCAGCCGGTCGATGGCCTCCATGGCGACGCCGACGGCGGTGTCGAAGCCGAAGGTGTAGTCGGTGCCGTCGAGGTCGTTGTCGATGGTCTTCGGCACGCCCACCACGCGCAGCCCGCCCTCCGACAGCTTCGCCGCGACGCCGAGGGTGTCCTCGCCCCCGACCGGCACCAGCGCGTCGATGCGGTGCCGCTCGAGGGTGGCCAGCACGCGCTCGGGGCCGCCGTCGAGGGCGTAGGGGTTGGTGCGGGAGGTGCCGAGCACGGTGCCGCCGCGGGGCAGCAGCCCGCGCACGGCGGTGAGGTCCAGCGGCACGGCGTCGTCCTCCAGCACGCCGCGCCACCCGTCCCGGAAGCCGACGACCTCGGCACCGGACCCGGTGGCCTTCCGCACCACCGCGCGGATGACCGCGTTGAGGCCCGGGCAGTCCCCACCGCCGGTCAGGATCCCGATGCGCACGACGCCTCCCAGAGGACGAACCGCAGGTCAGCGCCGATCCTGCCGTAGCCGGACCGCGCGAGGAATCACCTGGCGGCAGGATCGTCGCGTGGACGCCGCCGACCTGCTCGCCGCCATGCCCTTCGCCGTCGCCACCGGCGTCGAGCTCGACTCCGCCGCCCCCGGGGAGGTGGTCGGCCGGCTGCCCTGGGCCCCGCACCGCTGCACCGCCGGCGGGGTGCTGCACGGCGGCGCGCTGATGACCCTGGCGGACTCGGTCGGCGCCGTCTGCGCGTTCCTGAACCTGCCGCCGGGCGCCTCGACGGCGACGCTGGCCTCGGCCACCTCGCTGCTGCGCGCCGTCCGGGGCGGCACCGCGCACGCCACCGCCCGGCCGCTGCACGTGGGGGGCACCACCGTCGTCGTCCTCACCGAGGTCACCGACGACGACGGCCGGGCGGTCGCCTCGATCACCCAGACGCAGGCCGTGCTCGGCGCCCGTCCCGCGGGCTGACGACCCGGGCGGCCTCCATCGCCCGCCAGCGGGCGAGGTTGTAGCGGGCGTCGACGAGCGCGTCGTGGGTCCCGGTGGGCTTCGGCGGGAGCTCGGGCTGCCCGAGGTCGTCCCAGCGCTGCCGCAGCTCCCGGGTGAAGCGCGGCACCGCCCGCGGCAGCGCCGTCATCGGGCCCCACAGCTGGGCCATCGCCACGTGGTCGTAGGCGGCGAACCACGCCCACAGCTCCACCTCCTCGCCCGGGCCGGTGAGGAAGGCCAGCAGGTCTTCGCGGATGCGCCGGCGGCTGCGCCAGGCCCGGTCGGCCGGCGGCGGGAGCTGGTCGAGCACGTTGCGGCGCACCCAGGGGATGGCCCGGCGCTCGTCGAACTCCGTGCTGACCGCGTAGAACTCGCGGCCGGTCTCGTCGACGACGCCGATGGAGACCAGGTCGATGGTGGTCCCGTCCTCGATGAACTCGGTGTCGTAGAAGAACCGCCGCACGCGCCCACCGTAGGCGGGGCGGCGTCCGTGCACTTCCGCGGAAGTGCACGGACCGTGGTCAGCCGGCGAGGGAGTCCGGTGCGCGGTCGCCGGCCTCGTCGGCGGGCGGCTCGAGCCGGCTGACGACGTCGGAGGCGCTGGCGCCGGTGGCGTCCATCCGCTTCTTCACCTGGGCGCCGTAGACGTCGACGTACTCCTGGCCCGACAGCGTCATGATCTCGTACATGATCTCGTCGGTGATCGACCGCTCGACGAAGCGGTCCCCGGCCAGCCCCTCGTAGCGGGAGAAGTCCAGCGGCTCACCGAAGCGGACGTGCACCCGCACCAGCTTCCGGCCGAAGGGCATCCGGCGCGGGGTGTAGGTCATCGCCACCGGCACCACCGGGGCGCCGGTCTCCAGCGCCATCCGGGCCACGCCGGTCTTGCCGCGGTAGAGCCGGCCGTCGGGCGAGCGGGTGCCCTCGGGGTAGATGCCCAGGAGCCGGCCCTGCTCGAGCATGCGGATGCCGGTGCGGATCGCGCCCTCGGCGGCGGTGGCGCTGGACCGGTCGATGGGCACCTGGCCGGCGCCGGAGAAGAAGAGCCGCCGCAGCAGGCCCTTCACGCCGCGGCCGGTGAAGTACTCCGCCTTGGCCAGGAAGGTCACCCGGCGGCGCAGGGACAGCGGCATGAACACCCAGTCGGAGGCCGCCAGGTGGTTGCTCGCCAGGATCGCCGCCCCCTGGGCCGGCACGTGCTCGCGGCCCTCGGCGCGCGGCCGGAAGGCCAGCTTCGCGAGCGGCCCGATCGCCACGAACTTGAGGAACCAGTAGAACAACACGCCTCCCTGTGGAACTGCCAGACTAGGGAGCCCCGCGCCCGGGCGACAATCGGCCCCTCCGGCCGCGCGCGTCGCCCGTCCGCCGGCCCCCATCCGCCGTCCGCCGAGGAGGACCCCGTGGCCGCACCGCCCGTCCCGGCCCGGGTGCCCCCCGGTGGGGTACCCCGATGACCGGGCCGCGACGCGGACGGGGACGGCGCGACAACGGCCTCGACGCCCCGCTGTGGGCACCGCTGTGCGACGTCGACCCGCGGGTCGGCGAGCACCTGCTCGACGTGCTGCGCGAGGCCGGCATCGCCGCCTACCTGGAGCCGGCCACCGACGTCGGCCCCTACACCCGCACCGTCTTCCTCCCCAGCCCGCCGGCCGACCGGCTCTTCGTCGACCGGGCACGGCTGCGCGAGGGCCGCTCGCTGGTCGACCGGCACGCCGACGAGCACGCCCCCGCGGGCGGGCCGGCCGCCGAGCGGCGCTCCACCCGCCGCGACCTCGACGAGGACGCCGAGTGGGCGCGGATCGTGGCCGCCTACGAGGCCGAGCACGGCCGCACCGTCGTCGAGGACGCCGCCCCCGCACCCGTTCCCGCCCCCACCGAGGACGCCTCCCACCCCGACGAGCTCGAGGACGAGCACTACGAGCCGCCGCCGGCCCCGCCGGTCCCGGTGCCCTCGCCCTCGACGCTGTACGCGGTGCTGCTGGCCGCGGCCGGGGTGGTGCTGGTCGGGGCGCCCGGGGTGCTGGGCCTGACCACCGACACCGGCCTGGTGCTCGGCGTGGCCGCGCTGGTCGGCAGCGCGGGGCTGTTCCTCTCCCGCATGCGCGAGCGCTCCACCGACGACGGCGACGACGGCGCGGTCGTCTAGAGACGAGGACCTCCCTGCCCCCCACCGCTCGCAGGCTCGCGGCGGGCCCCTGCAGCGAGGCCGTGGACAGCCGGAACCGATGCCCTTCTCAGGCGGCCATCTCGCGGGCGAGGTCGGCGGCACCGACCAGCCCCGACTGCGCGCCCAGCGCCGCGGCGACCACCCGCGGCACCGGCCGGAACCCGCGGCCGGGCAGCACCCGCTCCAGCCGCTCGCGCGCCGGCCGCAGCACCATCTCCCCGAGCACGCTCACCCCGCCGCCGATGACGACGACGTCGGGGTCGAGGACCGCCGCCAGGTCGGCGATGCCCTGCCCGAGCCACTCGCCGACGTCGCTGACCAGGGCCAGCGCCACCGGGTCCCCGTCGGCCGCGGCCCGGGCGACGACCTCCCCGGTCAGCCGGGACGCGTCGCCGTCGACGCGGTCGAGCAGCCGTGCCGCCGCGGCCGGCGAGCGGGTGGCCACCTCGCGCGCGGTGGTGGCCAGCGCGGTGCCGCTGGCGTACTGCTCCCAGCAGCCGCGGTTGCCGCAGGCGCACAGCCGCCCGTCGGGGACCACCCGCACGTGCCCCCACTCCCCCGCCACCCCGTGCGCGCCGCGCTGCAGCCGGCCGCCGGCGACGATCCCGCCGCCGATGCCGGTGCCGAGGGTGACGCACAGCGCGAGGTCGGCACCCCGCGCGGCGCCGAAGCGGTACTCGGCCCAGGCCGCGGCGTCGGCGTCGTTGCCCACCCACACCGGCCGCTGCAGGCGGGCAGCGAGGTCGCGTCGCAGCGAGGAGTGCCGCCAGGCCAGGTGGGGGCTGAACAGGACGACGTCACCGGTGCGGTCGAACCAGCCCGCCGCCCCGACGCCGACGGCCGCCAGCTGCCCGCCGTGCCACAGGGCGAGCTCCTCGACCACCGCGGCGATCGCCGTCTCGGTCTCCTCCACCGACGCGGTCGGCGTCGAGCGGCGGGCGGTGGCCAGCACGGTGCCGTCGGGCGCCACGACGCCACCGGCGACCTTCGTGCCACCGACGTCGACGCCCAGCGCCGGCAGCGCGGACGCCTCCTCGCCCGACGTCGCTCAGCCGATCTCGATGTGCTGGACCGGCGCGGGCGGCGGCGCGACCGGCTCCTCCGGCGCCTCCTGCGGCGCGGCGGCGTCCTCGCGCGCGGCGGACTCGGCCGCCGCCGCGGCCAGGGCCCGCAGCGCGGTGGCGGCGCCGACCAGCGCGTCGGCGAGCGCCTCGGTGACCTCCGGCCGCCGGGCGACCGCGGCGAACTGGCACACCGGGCACCAGCGGCAGTCCCCGCCGGGGAGGTGCCCGTCCGCGCGGACCTCCGCCCACACCCGCCCCAGACCGCCCTCGCCGAGGCCGCCCTGCCCCAGGCCGGCGACCAGCCGGCGCGCCTGCTCGACCCAGTCGGTCGTCTCGCTCACGGCGTCCCCCCAGTGTCCGTGCCCGTCTCCCCGCCCGTGTGCCCGCCCGTGTCCGCCGCGACCGCCGCCAGCAGGTCGGCCGGCCACAGCTGCGGGTCCGCCACGAACCCGACCTCCAGCCGCGCCGCGGGCGTACCCGGGGCGGCGAGACTGCCCGCGGTGACCACGCACCGGCGCAGCAGCGCGTCCAGGCGCAGCGACCGCCGGGTGCCGGCGGCGCTCACCACCAGGTCGTCCGCCCAGCGGGTCAGCGTCACGTCGGCCCGCTCGGCGAAGGGCAGCGGCAGCGCCAGCCGCCAGCCGCCCTCCACCCGCTCGGGTGCCGGCAGCGGCGGGGCCGCCGGCGCACCGGCCGGGACCGGCACCTCGGGCAGCAGCGCGGCCAGCGCCCCGGCGCCGGCCGGTGCCCGCGGGGACTCCGCGACGGTCTCCAGCGGCGCGACCCCGGCGAGCGCGGCCAGCTCGGCCTCCTGCTCGGCGGCCCGCGCCGCCCACCAGCCGCCGGCACCCGCCGGCGGGTCGGGGAGCACCCGGGCGAGCACGCCCACCGGCCGCTGCCCGTGCACGGCCAGCGCCGTGGTCGCCCGGCGCAGCGCGGCAGCGGCGCCGGGCCGGGGCACCGCGACCAGCCGGACGGCGGTGGCGCCGGGGTCGGCGAGGGCGAGCCGGCCGAGCAGGTCCTCCAGCGCGGGGACGCCGTCGAGCGCGACGTCGACGGCGCCCCGCCGCACGGTGCCGGCGCGGACGGCGGCGGTGCGCACGGCGCCGAGCATCCGCAGCCGGGTGGGCAGCGCCTGCTCCAGCCACCAGCGCAGCGCGCCGGGCAGCGCGACCAGCCCGGTCGCCGCCGCCGGCGGCCCGGCGTCGAGGACCACCAGGTCGGCCCCCGAGCCGGCGGCGCGGCCGAGGGCGGCCAGCAGCGCGAGCTCCCCGGCGCCGGGCAGCGGCACGACCGAGGTGGCCGGCGGCAGGTCCAGGTCGGGGACGGCGGCGGCCAGCTGCCCGCTCCACCCGGCCCACAGCCGCTCCAGCCCGGACCGCGGGTCGGCCCGCACCACCTCGACGCCGTCGTCGGCGGTCCCGGCGGGGGGCTCCTCGGCGCTCACCAGCAGCACGCGCCGGCCGGTCCGGGCGGCGCGGACGGCGGCGGCCGCCGCGACGGTCGTGGTGCCGGCGCCGCCGGGCCCGGTGAACAGGAGGGTCTGCACGCGCTCAGCCCTCGACGCGCTTCTTGAGCTCCTTGAGCGCGGTGTCGAGGATGACCTTCTCCGCCCGCCGCTTGAGCATCCCGATCATCGGCACCGCCATGTCGACGGTGAGCCGGTAGGTGACCTCGGTCCCGCCGTCGGTCGCGGTCAGCGTGTACGAGCCGTCCTGCCGCTTCATGATCTTGCTCTGGACGAGGCTCCAGGAGACCTGCCGGTCGTCGTCCCACGTGTAGTCGAGGACGTACTCGTCGGTGAGGACGGTGGCGTCGATGACGAAGCGCACGCGGCGGGCGCGTCCGCCGGGACCGGGCTCGACCACCTCGACGGTGCGGGCCGCCCTCACCCACCGCGGATAGGCCTCGAAGTCGGCGATCACCGCCATGACGTCGGCCGCCGGGGCGGCGACGACGATCGACTGGGTGGACTGCTCGGCCATGGGCTGAGGCTAGCCGCTGCAGTTCCGCCCGCCGGGTGGACGTCGGGCACGCCGCTACTCACCGGTAGGGCCAGCCGGTAGATTCGCCGCGACGTGTCCCGCCGCGGACCGCGGGCACCGGCGCCCTGGCCGAGCGGGCAGGAAGGACCGAGCGTGCGCGAGTACAGCGTCCCGGCGACGACCGAGGTGGGCCCCGGCGCCGCCCTGACCGACATGCTGACGGAGAACGTCGAGAAGCACGGCGACGACGTCGGCCTGCGGGTGCAGCGGAACGGCCGGTGGGAGGACGTCACCTGGCGGGAGTTCGGCGAGCAGGTCGCCGGCGTCGCCAAGGGCCTCGTCGCCGCGGGCGTGCAGCCCGGCGACCGGGTCGCCCTGCAGGCCAAGACCCGCTACGAGTGGCCGCTGCTGGACTTCGCGATCTGGACGGCGGGGGCGGTGACCGTCCCGGTCTACGAGACCTCCAGCCCCGACCAGGTGGCCTGGATCCTCGCCGACTCCGGCGCCGTGGCAGCGGTCGTGGAGCGCGCCGAGCACGCCGCCGCCGTCGACTCGGTGCGCGAGCAGGCCCCCGACCTCGGCCCGCTCTACGTCATCGAGGACGACGCCGTCGCCACCCTCACCGCCGCCGGCGCCGCCGTCCCCGACAGCGAGCTCACCGCCCGCCGCGCGACGCTGGACGCCGACAGCCTGGCCACGCTCATCTACACCTCGGGCACCACCGGCCGCCCCAAGGGCTGCGAGCTCACCCACGGCAACTTCCTGTTCGAGATCGACAACGGCATCACCCTGCTCGAGCGGTTCCTCGGGAAGGACGGCTCGGTGCTGCTGTTCATCCCGCTCGCGCACGTGCTCGCCCGCGTCCTGCAGGTCGGCGCGGTCAAGACCCGCACGGTCACCGGCCACACGCCGGACGTGAAGAACCTGCTGGAGGACCTCGGCGCCTTCCGGCCGTCGTTCGTCCTCGCCGTCCCGCGGGTCTTCGAGAAGGTCTACAACTCCGCGAAGGCCAAGGCGGAGGCCGACGGCAAGGGCAGGATCTTCGACCGTGCGGCCACGGTCGCCGTCGAGTGGTCCCGCGCCCAGGACACCGGCGGCGCCGGGCTCGGGCTGCGGATCCAGCACGCGCTGTTCGACCGGCTCGTCTACGGCAAGCTGCGCGCCGCCCTCGGCGGCCGCTGCCAGGGCGCCATCTCCGGCGGCGCGCCGCTCGGCGAGCGCCTGGGGCACTTCTTCCGCGGCATCGGCGTGACCGTCTACGAGGGCTACGGCCTGACCGAGACCACGGCGGCGGCGTCGGTCAACCACGACGACGCGCTGCGCATCGGCACCGTGGGGCGCCCGCTGCCGGGCGTGTCCTTCCGCATCGCCGACGACGGCGAGATCCTCATCCGCGGCGGCGTGGTCATGCGCGGCTACTGGCGCAACGAGCAGGCCACCGCCGAGGCGATCGACGGCGAGGGCTGGTTCCACACCGGCGACATCGGCGAGATCGACGCCGACGGGTTCCTGCGCATCACCGGGCGCAAGAAGGAGATCCTGGTGACCGCCGGCGGCAAGAACGTCGCCCCCGCGGTCCTCGAGGACCGGCTGCGCGCCCACCGGCTGGTCAGCCAGTGCATCGTCGTCGGCGACCAGCGGCCCTTCATCGCCGCACTGATCACCCTCGACGCCGAGGCGCTGCCGCTGTGGCTGGAGTCCAAGGGCAAGCCGGCCGACACCCCGGTCGCCCGGCTCGTCGACGACCCCGATGTCCGGGCCGAGCTCGACGCCGCGGTCGCCGACGCGAACCGGGCCGTCTCGCAGGCCGAGGCCATCAAGAAGTACCGGGTGCTGGCCACGGACTTCACCGAGGAGAACGGGATGCTGACCCCGAGCCTCAAGCTCAAGCGCTCGGTGGTCGTCAAGGAGTTCGACGCCGAGGTCGAGGCCCTCTACGCCCGCTGATCAAGGACCCCTTGCCCCCCACCGCTCGCGAGCTCGCGGCGGGCCCCTGCACGGGGGCCGCCGCGGGCCTCAGGGCTCCAGCAGACGGGTGAAGTCGGCGGCGATCGTCGTCCAGGACCAGCGGCGCTCGACCCACGCCCGCCCGGCCGCGCCCATCGCCAGGGCCCGGCTGGGGTCGTCGAGCAGCGCGGTGACCGCGGCGGCCACCGCCCCCGGCGAGCGCGGGTCGCCGACCACCGTGCCGGTCTCGCCCTCGCGGACCGCCTCCGGCGCCCCGCCGGAGGTGCCCGCGACCACCGGCAGCCCGCACGCCGCGGCCTCCAGGTACACCATCCCCAGCCCCTCGACGTCGAGGCCGCCGCGGCGGGTGCGGCAGGGCATCGCGAACACGTCACCGGCGGCGTAGTGCTCGGGCAGCTGCGCCGTCGGCACCGCGCCGGTGAACACGACCGACGCCTGCAGCCCGCGGGCGGTCACCGCCCGGCGCAGCCGCGTCTCGTCGGGTCCCCCGCCGACCAGCAGCAGCCGGGCGCCCGGGTGGCGCCGCAGCACCCGCGGCCACCCCGCCACCAGCACGTCCTGCCCCTTGCGGCGCACCAGCCGGGACACGCAGACCACCACCGGCCCCTCCCCCAGCCCGTACCGGCGGCGCACCGCGGTCCCGTCCGCGGCCGGGCCGAACCGGTCGACGTCGACGCCGGGTGAGAGCTGCGCGAGCCGGGTGCGCCCGCCGAGGGCCGGCTCCAGGCGGCTGCGCGTGTAGTCGCTGATGTAGGTCAGCACGTCCAGGCCGCCGGCGATCCGCTGCAGGAGCTGCCGGGCGCCGGGCAGCGCCACCCAGCCCGTCTCGTGCCCGTGCGTGGCGCCCACCAGGTGCCGCACCCCGGCCGCGCGCAGGCCGGGGGCGAGCAGACCCAGCGGAGCGGCGGCACCGAAGAAGGCGGTGTCGCAGCCGTGCTCGGCGACCAGCCCGGCGGCGGCGCGCGCGGTGGCGGGCGTGGGCAGGAGCATGCCCGTCGGGTGGCGGACCACCCGGTAGGGCAGCCCCGCGTCGTGCGCCTCCCAGCCCGGCGAGCGGGAGGCGAGCACCACGAGGGAGTCGGGCGGGCGGCGCTCCAGCAGCGCGGCGACGAAGGTCTGGATGCCGCCCTGCCGCGGCGGGAAGTCGTTGGTGACGACGAGCGTACGGCTCACCGCTCACCCAGCCGCAGCCAGTCCTGCGCCATCGCGACCCGCTCCGCCGGCGTCGGGTGGGAGCCGAAGAACCACTGCCACAGCGCCGGCGGGCTGGGGTCGGACACGTTGGTCTCCGACAGCCGCCGCTGCACCCCGGTGAAGGCCTCCGCGTCGCCGGTGAGGTCGAGGGCGTACAGGTCGGCGCGGGCCTCCACGTGGCGCGACACCAGGTTCTGCACCGGCGTGGCCACCAGCGACCCGACGGCGCTCAGCAGCAGCACCAGCGGCACCACGCGCGGGTCGGCCGCGGATCCCGCGCCGGCGCGGCGCAGCAGTGGCGTCCAGGACAGCAGCCACCCGAGCAGCGCCACCGCCGCGGCGGCACCGAGCGCGCCCAGCAGCGTGCCGGTGAGGACGTCGTCGTTGGCCACGTGCCCGAGCTCGTGGGCGACGATGGACTTGATCTCCTCGTCGGGCACCTCGGCCAGCAGGGTGTCGTAGACGACGACGCGGCGGGTGGAGCCGAAGCCGGAGACGTAGGCGTTCAGCGACGTCGTCCGGCGCGAGGCGTCGGCGACGAGGACGTCCTGGACCGGGTTGCCGCTGTCGGCGGCCAGCTCCAGCAGGTCGGTCCGCAGCTGGCTCGCCGGCAGCGACTCGAACCGGTTGAACGCCGGCTCGATGACCACCGGGTACAGGAAGGAGCCGGCGACCACCAGGCCCGCCGCCCCGGCCGCGGCCCACGCCCACCAGGTGCGCGGCGCCCGCCGGGCGAGGGTCACCAGGGCGAGCAGGGCGAGTGCGGTCAGGCCGGCGTCGATGGCGGTGGAGAGGGCGACGTCGCGCAGCCACAGCGGCCACGACCGGGTCGACAGCCCGTAGCGGTGCCGCACGACCTCCCCGTAGGCCGACAGCGGCAGCGTGACCAGCCGGCCGACGACGACCAGGACGACCGCGCCCAGGAGCACCGTGAGAGGCCACCGGCGGCCGACGAGGCGGCCCACGGCCGTGACCAGGCGGCTGCCGAGAGGGGTGAGACCGAGCACCGCGGAGACGGCGAGCCCGAGGACCAGGCCGGTGAGCGAGGCGGGGCGGAGGGCGGCGACGAACGCCTCGGCCCGGCGCACCGCCTCGACCGGCAGGCCGGCGTCGGCACTGAGCGGCGTCGCGCCCCCGGGCGGCGTGGGCAGCGGCGCCCAGGGGGTGCGGACGGCGACGACGACCACGAACGCCGCGCCCAGCACGGCCGCGACCAGCAGGGCCGCCCGGCGGGTCCCCGACCCGCCCGCCCAGCTCACCCCGCCGATCCTAGGCGCGCGGGCCTCCCGCCCGTCCGGGCCCTGCGGGGACGACGAGGGCCGGCGACCCGTGCGGACGGAGGACCCCTGCCCCCCACCACTCGCACGCTCGCGGTGGGACCCTGCAGCGGGGCCGGGTCCCACCGCGAGGTGGGAGGTGGTCCTTCGTCAGGCGATGCGGCGCATGGCGGTGATGCCGCCCATCGAGTCGACGGAGACGACCTTCACCGGCACGCCGGAGGTGGAGGCGTGCACCATCTGCCCGTTGCCGATGTACATCGAGACGTGGCTGACCGGGCTGTAGTAGAAGATCAGGTCACCGGGCTGCAGCTCCGAGCGGGAGACCGCGGTGCCCATCTGCGACTGCATCTTGCTGGAGTGCGGGAGGCTGATCCCGGCCGCCGCATAGGCGTACTGGGTCAGTCCCGAGCAGTCGAACGCGTCCGGCCCGCCGGCGCCCCACACGTAGGGGTCGCCGACCTGCGCGAGCGCCGTCTGCACCGCCGTCTGCGCGGCGCCGCTGCCCCCGCCGGCCGCGGAGACCGACGGCGCCGGAGCCGCGGCCGCCGGCGCCGCGGCGGCCGGAGCGGCCGCGGCGGGCGCCCCGCCGGCCGGCGCGGCCGGGGCCTCGGCGGCGGCGGGGGCACCGGCTGAGGCGGCCGCCTCGGCCGCCTCGGCCGCCGCGGCCTCGGCGCCGGCCTGCGCGGCCAGGGCCGCCTGCCGCTCGGCCTCGGTGAGGGCGTCGAACTGGGCCCGGTAGTCGGCGATGTCGTCCTCGAGCCGCTGCTCCTGGGCGGTGAGGTCGCCGAGCGTCGCCTCGGCCTCGGCCTCGGCGGTGTCGGCGTCGCGCTGGGCCTGCTGCGCGGCGGCGGCGGCCTCGCCGACCCGGGCGAGGACGTCGGTGGTGTGCCCGGCGATGCGGTCGAGGGTGGCCAGCGAGCTCACGAACTCCTCCGCGGAGTCGCTGGTCATCAGCAGGTCCAGCTGCGCGAAGGTGTCGTTGCTGCTGGTGTAGGCGCTGCGGGCGACCTCGCGGATCTGCCCGTCGAGGGCCTGCAGCTGCGCCTGCGCGTCGGCGAGGGCGCGGTCGGCGGCCTCGGCGGCGGCCTGCTGCCGGGTGAGCACCTCGCGGGCCTCGTTGACCCGCTCGCTGACCGCCTCGAGCCGGCGGCCGGCGTCGGCGGCGAGCTGGGCGGCCTGCTCGGAGGTGGTGGCCCGCTCGGGGTCGGCGACCGCGGTGCCGGGCAGCAGGGCCACGGTCAGGGCGGCGGCGGTGCCGGCGAGGGCGACCCGGCCGAGGAGCCGGTGGCGGGAGGGGCGGTGCGGACCGGCGATCCGGGCGGTCGCGGGTGCGGAGGAGGTGGACTGTGCGCGGGCATGCCCCAGGGAGGGGCGGGGGGTCGCCACGGGCGGCGGCTCTCCGTTTCTTCCTCAGCAACCGCCTACCGAGTTAGCTGACGGGTTCGGGCTGGGAAGACGTGCCCTATCCGCGTGCCCCGGTGAACCGGTGCACGCGAGAACTCACCCCAGTGCTGCGGTGGGTCCCCGGCTCACCTCGCGCGCACCCGCAGGCGGCGTCCGGTGACTCGGCGGTCTCCAGCCGAGGTCACCTCACGTGAGGTGACGACCACCCGGCCGGCCGCGGCCACACTACGGACGTGGTGAGGTCGTGACAAACGGGCCCCCTGCGGTTTGTGAGAACACGCACAGTGAGCCACGACGCCACTCCGGTGTGTACCCCGCCCGGTGTCCACCTGCGGCTCAGCCGGTGCGGCGCCGCCCGTCGGGACGTCCCCCGCCGGCCGGACGGTGACGCAGCGGAGGCACCAGGCCGCCCTCGGCCAGCGCCCGCACCGCACGCCGCTCGACGTCGTCGAGGTCCACCACCACACCCGCTCGCGCGACGACGGCGTCCTCGGCGGCGGGGACGGGCGGGACCGGCAGGAACACCGGCGCAGTGGCCCGCCGCGCCGGTGGCGCGCCCAGCAGGACGGTGACGACGCAGTCGGCACACCCGGTGCCGCGCGCGGTGCAGCTGTCGCAGTCGATGAGCATGGCCTGTCCCTCCGGTGCCCCGGCCGCCCCGGGGAACGGGTCGCGGCCGGGACGGGTCTGCCTGTCGGTCGTCGCGCACGCTAGGGACGGCCACCGACAGTCCCGGTCAGCTGCCCGCGTACTCCCAGTGCCAGGGCTCCTCGCGGCCGTTGCCGGGGTCGGCCCAGGTGGGGTGCAGCCAGCCGAACCGGCCGGCGTTGGCCACCATCCACGCGTACTGCGCGGTGCCGAAGGTCTGGATGCCCCCGCACAGGTCGACCGCCAGCCCCCAGCCGTGGTTGCTGGTGCCCGGGACCGCGGCCAGGGCCGGCTTCTCGCCGTAGAGCCGGACCTGGCCGGCGTAGGTGCGGTAGGAGTCGGTGATGCAGATCGGCTCGCCGAACTGCGCCGCGAACGCCCCGCTCATCGCCCGGTAGGCCGCCGCGGCGTCGCAGCGCAGGGAGTGCCCGCCGACCCCCAGCGGGCACAGCGCGCTCGGCGGGATCAGGCCGTTGGGGTACCCGCCCCACGACCGGCCCTCGACGGAGCTCGGCGGGTACACGGTGTTGCCGCACTCGACGCGCAGCGCGCCGTCCGACGGCCCGGGGGCGGGCACCTCCGGGCGCGTGCCGAGGCTCGGCCGCCCGACGTGCAGCACCTCGTCGGCCGGCAGCCGGCGGACGACGACCGCGCCGGCCCGCGCGTCGGCGGCCAGCATCGTGTCGCGGTCCAGGGCGATGCCGACGTGACCGAGACCGGACTCCGGCGTCCCGAGGAACACCAGGTCGCCGGGCAGGACGTCGGCGAGGTCGACCGGCACGGTGACGGCGAACAGCCCGGCCTGGTCGGCGGGCAGGGGAACGCCGGCCCGGCCGTAGACCGTCGAGACCAGCGAGCCGCAGTCCCACGAGTCCGGGCCGGCCGTCCCGGGGGCGTAGGGCCGCCCCAGGGCGTCCATGGCCGCGGTCACGGCGGCGACCGTCTCCGCCGGCAGCACGAGCAGCGACGTCGGCTCCCGGGGGAACTGCGCCGCACCGCGCTGGGCGGCCCCCGCCGCGGACCCGACCGGCACCAGCCCGGGCGGCAGCGCGCCCGCGGGGTCGAGCAGGTCCGCCGCCGGCGGCGGGGCCACCCCCGCCGCGGCGAGCTGGTCGAGGTAGGCGCGCCAGTTGGCCGCCGTCTGCCGGTTCACGTCGAGCTGCTGCTGCTGCAGGTCCGACAGCTGCCGGTCGACGTCGCTCAGCGCGGCGTCGAGCTCACCGGTGACCGCGTCCGCGGCGGCCTCGAGGTCGCGGACCTGGGCGCCGAGCGCGTCGGTCCGCTGCTGCGCCTCGGCGAGGGCGGCGTCGGCGGTGGCCTGCTCGGCGACGGCGGTCCGGCGCTGGCGCTCCGCGGCGGTGACCACCGCGGCGGCGTGGTCGTCGACGGCGTCCAGGTAGCCCAGCGCGGCGGCGAGGTCGCCGGGGTCGCCGCCGGAGAGCAGGACGCTCAGCGGAGAGAGCGTGCCGCCGTCGCGGTAGGCCGCCGAGGCGTACCGCGCGACGTCGTCCTGGTGGCGCGCCAGCTCCTCCTCGGCGGCGGTCACCGCGGCCCGGGCGGCGTCGACGTCGGCCTGCGCGTCGGCCAGCGCCTGCTGCGCGGCCGCGACCTCGGTCTGCCGCTGCCGCAGGTCGGCCTGCACCTCGGCGGCCCGCTGCTGCAGCCGGTCGAGGGCCTCGCTGTCGAGGACGCCGCTGGTGCCGCCGGGCTGGTCGCTGGGGGTCGCCGCGGCCGGCCCGGCGAGCGGCAGCGCCACCAGCACCGCCGCGGTCACCAGCGCCAGCGGCGCGGCCCGGCGCAGCGTGCGCGACCGGGACCACAGGCGCACCGCACCACCCCCCGCGAGACCGGACCGTGCGGTCCGCCCGGGGATCGTCGTCCGCGCCGCCGTCGTCCCGCAAGCGTTCCGCGCGCCGCTCCTCCCCCCGGTCCGGCCGCCCGGCGCGTCGCCCGGCGCGTCGCCCGGGAACGGCCGCCGGCGGCCCCCTCCTCCCCGGGACTGTCCGACCCCCGGCCTACCGTCCCGCCGTGCTCTTCCCCGCCGACGGCGCCGGGTCCCGGTCGCCGCGACACGCACAGGCACCCGCCCACGGCGACCGCCCGCTCCCCCGCTCCGGCCCGGCCCCGCACGAGCCGCTGCCGCCCGTGCAGACCACCATCGACGAGCTCGGCACCCCGCTGGCCGGCGTCACGTTCGTCGTGGTCGACCTCGAGACCACCGGGGGGTCGCCGAAGGACTGCGCGATCACCGAGATCGGTGCGGTGAAGGTGCGTGGCGGTGAGGTGCTCGGGGAGTTCCAGACGCTGGTCGACCCCGGCTGCGAGGTGCCGCCCTACATCAGCGTGCTGACCGGCATCACGACGGCGATGGTGGCCACCGCCCCGCGCATCGGGGCGGTGCTGCCGGCCTTCCTCGAGTTCGCCCGCGGCGCCGTCCTGGTGGCCCACAACGCGCCGTTCGACCTCGGCTTCCTCCGGGCCGCCTGCGAGCAGACCGGCACCGTCTGGCCCGCGGTCACCTCGGTCGACACCGCCGTCCTCGCCCGTCGGCTGCTCTCCCGCGACGAGGTGCCCAACTGCAAGCTGGCCACCCTCGCGCCGTACTTCTCCGCCTCCACCGCGCCGTGCCACCGCGCCCTCGACGACGCCCGCGCCACCGTCGACGTCCTGCACGGCCTGTTCGAGCGGCTCGGCCCGCTCGGGGTGACCTCGCTGGAGGAGCTCACCGGCCTGACCCGCCAGGTCGACCCGGAGCGGCGCCGCAAGCGGCACCTGGCCGACGCGGTGCCCTCCGGGCCGGGGGTGTACGTCTTCCGCGGCCCGCGCGACGAGCCGCTGTACGTGGGCACGAGCAACGACCTGCGCACCCGGGTCCGCAGCTACTTCACCTCCGGGGAGCAGCGCAGCCGGATGACCGAGATGGTGGCGCTGGCCCAGCGGGTCGACGCCGTCCCCTGCGCGCACGACCTCGAGGCCGCCGTCCGGGAGCTGCGGCTGATCGCCGAGCACAAACCGCGCTACAACCGCCGCTCGCGCTTCCCCGAGCGCGCGCTGTGGCTGCGGCTCACCGAGGAGCCCTTCCCCCGGCTGTCGGCGGTGCGCCGGGTGGGGCCCGGGGCCGGCGTCTTCCTCGGCCCCTTCGCCGACCGGCGGGCCGCCGACATGGCGATGGCGGCCATCCACGAGTCCCTGCCGCTGCGGCAGTGCACCGCCCGCCTGTCCCCGCGGGTGCGCACCGGCGCCTGCGCGCTGTCGGGGATGGGCCGCTGCGGCGCGCCGTGCACCGGCGCGCAGTCGGTCGAGGAGTACGCGGAGGTCGCCGAGGTGCTGCGCGGCGCGGTGGCCGGCGACCCGCGGGCGCTGGTCGAGCCGCTGCTCGCCCGCGTCGACCGGCTCGCCGCCGAGGAGCGCTACGAGGACGCCGCGGTGCTGCGCGACCGGGTGGCGGTCCTGGTGCGGGCGGTCCGCCGCCGGCAGCGGCTGCAGACGCTGGCCGCCGTCCCCGAGTTCGTCCTGGCCCGGCCCGACGGCGACGGCGGCTGGCACCTGACGGTGGTGCGCCGCGGCCGGCTGGTGTCGGCCGGCTGCGCCCCGCGGGGGACGTCGGTGCGCGACACCCTGGCCGTCCTGCGGGCCACCGCCGAGACCGTCCCCGGCGCCGACGGTGAGCTGGCCGCCTCGGTCGACGAGACCGAGCTGGTGCTGCGCTGGATGGAGAAGCCCGGCTCCCGGCTGGTCGAGGTGGAGGGCACCCTGGCCTGCGCGGCGCCGGGCACCGGCGGGTTCAGCGGCTTCCTCGCGCGGGTCGACGCCGGCCGGGCGCTGCGCGACCCCTTCGCCGACGACCGTCAGCTCGGCACCCGCGCCCGCCCCGAGCGCATCGTCGCCGCCGCATCGGCCACCGGCGGCCCGGGATGACGTGCGGGAACGGCCCTCCTGCAGGGACCCGCCACGAGCCGGTGACGTGCTGGAACGGCCCTCCTGCAGGGGCCCGCCACGAGCCGGTGTCGTGCTGGCGCGGCCCTCCTGCAGGGGCCCGCCACGAGCGCAGCGAGTGGTGGGGGGCAGCGGGGTCCTTCTAGCATCGCCGGCGTGATCACCGCCATCGTGATGGTCGACGCCGCCACCGACGCGATCCCCGAGGTGGCGGCCGCGATCGCCGAGCTCGACGGCGTCAGCGAGGTCTACTCGACCGCCGGGGAGGTCGACCTCGTCGCGATCGTGCGGGTCCGCGAGTTCGACCAGGTGGCCGAGGTGATCGCCGGGCGGATCAACAAGGTGCCCGGCGTGCTGGAGACCGAGACGCACATCGCCTTCCGCGCCTACTCGCGGCACGACCTCGAGGCCGCCTTCTCCCTCGGCCTCGAGTCCGGCGCCTGAGGGAGGACCACCCTCCTCCCCGCCTCGCGGGCTCGGCGCGGGTCCCCGGAGGGGTGGCCGTCCCGGCACCTCGCGACGGGAGCTCAGCGACCGGCGGCCTCCTGGCTGACGGCGACCCAGCGCTCGAGCAGCGCGGCGGCCCGGCCGTCGTCGACGGCGGCCGCGGCCCGCGCCGTGCCGTCGGCCAGCGCGGCGGTCAGGTCACCCCCGCGCTCGTCGGCGGCGGCCAGTGCCGCGGCGGCGTTGAGCAGCACGGCGTCGCGCACCGCCCCCCGCTCCCCGGCGAGCACCCGCCGGAAGACCTCGGCGTTGCGCGCGGGGGTCCCGCCGCGCAGCGCGTCGGGGCCGGCGGTGGCGATGCCCAGCTCACCGGGGTCGACCACCCCGGCGGTGACCGCGCCGTCGCGCGCCACCCACACGCGCGACGTCGTCGCGGTGGTGAGCTCGTCGAGGCCGTCGTCGCCGCGGAACACCAGTGCGCGGCTGCCGCGCGCGGCGACCACCTCGGCCAGCACCGGCGCCATCCGCAGGTCGGCGCAGCCGATCGCCGCGGCCACCGGCCGGGCCGGGTTGGTCAGCGGGCCGAGGAAGTTGAAGACCGTGCCGATGCCCATCTCCCGCCGCGGCGCCGCGGTGTGCCGGTAGCCGGGGTGGAAGACCGGCGCGAAGAAGAAGCCGATGCCGGCCTCCTGGACGCAGTGCGCCACGGCCGCGGCGGGCAGGTCGATGACCACCCCCAGCGCCTCGAGCACGTCGGCGGCCCCCGACGAGGAGGAGGCGGCGCGGTTGCCGTGCTTGGCCACCGGGACGCCGGCGGCCGCGGTGACGACGGCGGCCATCGTGGAGATGTTGACGGTGTGCGCCCCGTCGCCGCCGGTCCCGACGACGTCGACCGTGGCGACGGGCAGGTCGACCGGTGTGGCCCGCTCCAGCATCGTCGCGGCCAGCCCGGCGACCTCGGCCGGCGCCTCGCCCTTGGCCCGCAGCGCCACGGCGAAGGCGGCGATCTGGGCCGGCGTGGCCTCGCCGGTCATCACCTCGCGCATCGCCCAGGCGGTGTCGTCGGCGGCGAGGTCCTCACCGGCGAGCAGGCGCGACAGCAGGCCGGGCCACGTGGGTCCGGCGGCGGGGCGGGCGCTCACCGGCGGGCGGGACGGGCCTGCGGGCCGCGGGCGGCCCGCTCGCGCAGCAGGCCGGCCACGACCTCGGGAGCGGTCAGCGGGTCGATCGGCAGGGCCAGCGTGGCGTCGGCCTGCGACCAGTGGGCCAGCCACCGGTCGGGCTGGCGGGCGATGAGCACGCAGATCGCCGGGCGGTCGGCGACCTCGACGACCAGCTGCCGCGACAGCGCGAGGCCCCCGGTCGGCTGCGCCTCGCCGTCCAGGACCACGAGGTCCACCCCGCCGCCGTCGACGGTGTCGACGACGTCCTCCCCGGTGGCGCACTCGATCCACCGCAGGGGGCCCACGTCGGGCGCCGGGCGGCGGCCCACCGCGGTGCGGACGGCCTCGCGGACCTCGGGCCGGGAGCTGTAGACGAGGACGGTGGCCGGCGCGTCGATCACGCCCGGCAGCCTAGTGCCCGGCCGGGGCCGCTCCGGGGGACGCGACGCCCGTCCGGGGGACGGTCTCGGCCTGGTCACGGCGCAGGCACGCCGTGCCACCCACGGTCGGTGCACGTCGTCGACCGATGCCATGATGGACGTCGTGACAACGGCCCCCGTGGCGAGCAGCACCTTCGACACCTCGCGGGTGCACTCCCTGACCCGACCGAACATGGTCAGCGTCGGCACGATCATCTGGCTCTCCAGCGAGCTGATGTTCTTCGCCGGGCTGTTCGCCATGTACTTCACCGCGCGCGCCCGCGCGACCGAGGGCTGGCCCCCGGAACCGACCGAACTGAACCTGCCCTACGCGCTGTTCTTCACGCTGATCCTGGTGGCGTCCTCGGTCACCTGCCAGATCGGCGTGTTCGCGGCGGAGAGCGGCAACGTCTACGGCCTGCGCCGGTGGTTCACGATCACCTTCGTCATGGGCCTGGTCTTCGTGCTGGCCCAGTTCAACGAGTACCGGGTGCTGGTCACCGAGCACGGGACGTCCATCTCGAGCTCGACGTACGGCTCGGTCTTCTACCTGACGACCGGCTTCCACGCGCTGCACGTCATCGGCGGCCTGGTCGCGTTCGTCTACGTGCTCATCCGGTCCACCATGGGCCGTTTCACGCCGGCACAGGCGACCTCGGCGATCGTGGTCTCCTACTACTGGCACTTCGTCGACGTCGTGTGGGTCGGGCTCTTCGCCACGATCTACCTGATCCGCTAGGGAACCGGTGTCCACTCCGAACCCGCACTCCGACACCCAGCCCGTCGAGGGCGCGCGCCGGTCCCGCTGGTCGCGCCGTCCTGCCGAGGGCACCCCGGCCGCGGCGGCCCGCGTCCGCCGCCGCTCCAAGCAGCGGCGGCGGCTGGGCAACGTCGCCGGCCTGATGGCCGGCCTCGTCCTCACCGGCGCCCTGTACTCCGTCGTCGCCCCCGGCGCGCTGGCCGCACCCGAGGGCAGCGAGTCCAGCGCGGAGGCCGCCGGCCGGGAGCTGTACGAGCGCAGCTGCATCAGCTGCCACGGCGAGAACCTCGAGGGCGTGCCCAACCGCGGGCCGTCGCTCATCGGTGTCGGCGAGGCCGCCGTGTACTTCCAGGTCCACACCGGCCGCATGCCGCTGGTGCGCCAGGACGCGCAGGCCCCCGACAAGCCGGCGGTCTTCTCCGACGAGGAGATCGACCAGCTGATGGCCTACGTGCAGGCCAACGGCGGCGGCCCGACGCTCCCCTCCGGCGACCTGCGCGACGGCGACCTCGCCGCCGGCGGTGAGCTGTTCCGGCTCAACTGCGCCTCCTGCCACAACTTCGTCGGCGAGGGCGGCGCGCTGTCCTCGGGCAAGTACGCCCCGAGCCTCGAGGACGCCAACGACCTCGAGATCTACACGGCCATGCTGACCGGCCCGGAGAACATGCCGGTGTTCGGGGACAACCAGCTCACCCCCGAGGACAAGCGCTCGATCATCAACTACATCCAGACCGTCACCGACATGCCCGACCCGGGCGGTGCCGGCATCGGCCGCATCGGGCCGGTGGGCGAGGGCGTCGTGATCTGGGTCGTCGGCATCTCCGCGCTGATGTTCGGGATCTTCTGGATGGGGAGCAAGGCGTGACCACGCACGACACCCGGCCCGGCAGCACCGGCGGGTCGGACACCCCCGGCCCGCTCTACGGCGGCCCGGACGACGACTACACGCCGGAGCAGCTCGCGGCGATGCCCCGCGAGGACCTCGACCGGCTCGGCGCCCGCTACGACCACGTCGAGGTCCTCCACGTCGACCCGGGCCCCGAGCCCGGCTCGGCGGTCGAGAAGCGCGCGGTGCGCCAGGTCGGGCTCACCTTCGCCCTGGCCGGGCTGTCGGCGTTCGCCTTCTGCGTGGTGTACGCCGGCGCCGGCTGGTTCCTGCCCGACTGGCAGTGGGAGCTCGGCAGCAGCACCTTCAGCACCCTCTACACGCCGCTGCTGGGCCTGCTCATGGGTCTGGCGTTCACCTTCTTCGGTGTCGGGCTGGTGCTCTACACCAAGAAGCTGCTGCCCCACGAGACGGCGGTGCAGGACAAGCACGACGGGTCGCACTTCGACCGCGTGACCACCGGCGCCACCCTGGTCGGCGGCCTGCACAACTCGGGCCTGGCGCGGCGCAAGCTCATCACCCGGACGCTGGTGTTCATGGGCGGCGGCCTCGGGCTGATGCTGCTCGCCCCGCTCGGCGGCCTCATCAAGAACCCGAACCGCGGCAACCCGCTGGGCACCACCTCGTGGGCCGAGGGCGTGCGGCTGGTCCGGGACGACGGCACCCCGATCCGCCCCGGTGACCAGGTGCCCGGCTCGCTGGAGACGGTCTTCCCGGCCGTCCCCGGCGGCAACCGGCAGACCGACGTCGCCACCATGCTGATCCGGCTGCGCCCCTCCCAGCAGGAAGCCGCGGTGCCGCGGGCGGGCCAGGAGGACTTCGGCTACGGCGACTACGTCGCCTACTCCAAGATCTGCACGCACGCCGGCTGCCCGGTGTCGCTGTACGAGCAGGAGACCAGCCGCATCCTGTGCCCCTGCCACCAGTCGCAGTTCGACGTCACGCAGGGCGCGAAGCCGGTGTTCGGACCGGCCACCCGCTCGCTGCCGCAGCTGCCGATCACGGTCGACGACGAGGGGTTCTTCGTCGCGCGCAGCGACTACATTGAGGCCGTGGGTCCCACCTACTGGAACCGGGAGCGCATCTGATGGCTCGCACCGCCACCGCCCCGGGAGCGCCCAAGACGCTCGTGGGCAAGGCCGCTCTCGAGGTCGACGACCGGCTCATCGTCGCCGGTCCGCTGCGCAGGACGCTGAACAAGGTCTTCCCCGACCACTGGTCGTTCCTGCTCGGGGAGATCGCGCTCTACTCGTTCATCATCCTGCTGCTCACCGGCACGTACCTGACGTTCTTCTTCCAGGCCTCGATGACCGAGGTCACCTACGACGGCTCGTACGCGCCGCTGCGCGGCGTCGAGATGTCGATCGCCTACGCGTCGACGCTCGACATCTCCTTCGACGTCCGCGGCGGGCTGCTGATCCGGCAGATCCACCACTGGGCCGCGCTGCTGTTCATGGCGTCGATCGTCTGCCACATGCTGCGGATCTTCTTCACCGGCGCGTTCCGCCGGCCGCGCGAGACCAACTGGCTCATCGGTGTCGCGCTGCTGATCCTCGGCATCTTCGAGGGCTTCGCCGGCTACTCGATGCCCGACGACCTGCTCTCGGGCACCGGCCTGCGGATCATGTCGGCGATCATCCTGTCGATCCCGGTCATCGGCACATGGGCGCACTGGGCGGTGTTCGGCGGTGACTACGTCGGTGACCTGATCGTCGGGCGGCTCTACATCGCCCACGTGCTGATCATCCCGGCGATCATCCTCGGGCTGATCGCGCTGCACCTGCTGATCCTGGTCAAGCAGAAGCACACCCAGTTCCCCGGCCCGGGCCGCACGGAGCACAACGTCGTGGGCAACCGGCTCTTCCCGACCTTCGCCGGGAAGGCGACCGGCCTGCTGCTCGTCGTCTTCGGGGTGTGCGCCGCCCTCGGTGGCCTGGTGCAGATCAACCCGCTGTGGCTGTGGGGTCCGTACAACCCCGCCCAGGTCTCGGCCGCCTCGCAGCCGGACTGGTACGTGATGTTCCTCGACGGGTCGACGCGTCTGTTCCCGGCCTGGGACATCTACCTGCCGGGCAACTACAACATCCCGGCGCTGTTCTGGCCGACCGTGGTGCTCCCGGGCATCATCTTCACGCTCCTGCTCGCCTACCCGATGCTGGAGCGGAAGCTGACCGGCGACACCGCGTCGCACCACCTGCTGCAGCGCCCGCGCGACGTGCCCGTGCGCACCTCGCTCGGCCTGATGGCCATCTCGTTCTACGTGGTGCTGCTGCTGTCGGGCGCCAACGACGTCATCGCCGACAAGTTCGACATCAGCCTCAACGCGATGACCTGGATCGGCCGCATCGGCCTGATCATCCTCCCGCCGATCGCCTACGTGATCACCTACCGGATCTGCCTGGGTCTGCAGCAGCACGACCGCGAGGTGCTCGAGCACGGCATCGAGACCGGTGTCATCCGCCGGCTGCCGCACGGTGAGTTCATCGAGGTGCACCAGCCGCTGGGTCCGGTCGACGAGCACGGCCACGGCGAGCTGGCCTACGGCGGCGCTCCGGTGCCCAAGAAGATGAACCAGGTCGGTGGCGCCCGGCGCGCCATCCGCGGGTTCTTCTCCCCCATCGAGGAGCCGCAGGCGGTCGAGCTCGAGCAGCGCGGCGAGGAGCGGGGCCTGGCCCCGGCCGACCCGCACCGCGAGCTGACGACCAGCGGTCGCCCCGCCGAGGGCGGCCGCCCGTCCGACGGCGGGCGTCCCTCCGAGGGTGGCCGCCCGTCCGAGGGTGGCCGGCCGCAGGAGCCGCGCGACTGAGCACGACGCCCTGAGAAGGGCGGACAGCAGGGCCCCGGTGGAGTCTCTCCACCGGGGCCCTGCTGCATTGCCGGGCCCCGGTGGAGTCTCTCCACCGGGGCCCTGCTGCATTGCCGGGCCGCGGCGCGGGCACGGACGGGGCCAACCGGTGTGCCGGCCGGTGACCCGCCCGGACTGCACTAGACTCCGCGGCAGGCGCCCGGTGTGCCGGCCCGGCCGCGCACCGGTCCCAGTCCCCCTCCCCTGCACCGGTCGCCGGTCGCCTCGGCCGCGCCCGTGCCGGGAGGCGTCGGTGGAGGCCCCACGGCCCTCACCGGCTCCCTCGGACGCCGTCTCCCGTGACCGCCACACCCGGTGCCGGAGCCGGCCACGGGGCTCCGTGCACCCCCCGTCACCTCGCCGCCGTCACCCCGCCCCGCTCCGGTTCCCCGAGGGGCCGCACGGGGCGCTCCGGTCCGCCCGTGCCGCCTGCCCCTGCCGGCGCGCGGCCGGGCCCACGAGCGCACGACCGGACGGGCCCGGGACCTCACCACCCGGGGAACTCAGCCTCTCGACGGCCGCGGTGGAGGTCGGCCACCGGCCGCCAGCAGGCCCCGGAGACGCACGAGGGCCCTCTCCCGCGGTGCGGGAGAGGGCCCTCGAGGAGGTCTGACGGGTCAGCTGGACTGCGCGTTCTGCCCGACGTAGTACTCGAACAGCAGGCCGCCGATGGTGATCAGCAGCGTGACCACGCCGATGGCGATCAGCCAGTAGTACCAGAACGCCATGCCGTAGCCGGTGATGGCCGCACCCAGCGCGATGCCGAACGGCCAGTAGCTGGCCGGGCTGAAGAAGCCGAGCTCGCCGGCGCCCTCGGCGATCTCGGCGTCCTTGCGGTCCTCGGGCCGGGCGTCGATGCGCCGGGAGATGAACCAGAAGAAGCCACCGATGAGACCGGTGAGACCCCCGGACAGGATCAGCGCCGTCGTCCCGATCGGCTCACGGCTCCAGAAGCCGTACACGGCCGCGGTGACGATGCAGAAGACCGCGATGAGGTTGAAGATGAGCGCCTCGACCTTCACGGTCGTCCTCCCTGCGCAGCGTCGGGGTGGTGGTCGGTTCCGCCGGTCACGTCAGTTGGCTGCCTGCTGGTAGTACCCGTCGCCCACGCGGAAGGGACGGGTGGTGGTGGCCTCGCCGTCCTGGCCGATGGACTCCAGGGCCTCGCGGGTGGTCTGGCCGGACTCGCGGGCGGCCAGGTAGGCGTCGTAGTCCTCGGCGGTGACCACGCGGACCTCGAAGTTCATGTAGGCGTGGTAGGTGCCGCACAGCTCGGCGCAGCGGCCCACGTAGGCGCCTGTCTCGTTGGCGCGCACCTCGAAGACGTTGTCCCGGCCGTTCTCGTTGCCCGGGATGACGTCGAGCTTGAAGAGGAACTCCGGCACCCAGAAGGAGTGGATGACGTCGGCGGAGGCGACCTCGAAGCGGACGTCCTGGTCGACCGGCATGACCAGGATCGGGATCTCGTCGGTGGAGCCCACCGTGTTCACCGGCTCGCCGTCGTCACCGGTGGTCTCCGGGTAGACGAACTGCCAGTTCCACTTGAAGGCGTTGACGGCGATCGTGGTGCCGGGGTCGTCGCTGCGCTCCTGGACGTCGTTCTGCACCGAGACGGTGAAGAAGAACAGGACCGCGATGATGACGAACGGGACGATCGAGTACGCGATCTCCAGCGGCAGGTTGTAGGCGGTCTGCCGCGGCAGCTCGTCGCCCCGCTTCCGGTGGAAGACGACCGACCAGATGATCAGCCCCCACACCAGGAAGCCGACGATGAGCGCGGCGATCACCGAGCCGGTCCACAGCTGGCGGATCTGGGTGGCTTCCTCGGTGACGCCCTCGGGGAAACCGAAGCGCCAGAACTCGTTGTTGAGGTCGCATCCGGTGAGGGTGAGCACCCCCAGGAGACCGAGCGCGGCGACCCGCGCGAGCCTGCTGCGTCGAGCCACTGCCCGCTGCCTCCTCGTTCCTCCGCCCGGGCGTCCCGGGCGGCTCTGCCGGCGTCGCGCCGGTGGGTGCCCCACCTCGGACTTCGCGCCGGACGCCAGTCGGATCCGAGACTATCCGACCGCCCACGGGAGCCGCCGACCGGAGACCCGGGACCGGCGGGTCGGCCGGGGCGGCAGTGACGGCACACGACGGCGGTGACGAGACGCACTGCCCGCGCACCCCCGGTGTCCGGCCGGAGCCGCCGTCGCACCCGGCGGGGCGGTTAGAGTCGAGGACGTGTGGACGCGGCTGCTGACCCCCAAGTGGGTGCTCCTGCACCTGCTGGTCGCCGCCCTGTTCGTCGCCACCTTCTTCCTCGGCGCCTGGCAGCTGGGCAAGGCGGAGAACGGCGGCGGTGCGGTCAACTGGAGCTACGCGCTGCAGTGGCCGCTCTACGGGTTCATGGGCCTGTGGTTCTACGTGCGCATGGTGCGCGAGGAGCTGCGCCGCGACCCCGACGAGGACGAGCCCGGCAACGCCGTGGTGCTCTACCAGCGGCCGCGGATCGACACCACCGGTGACCCCGAGCTGGCCGCCTACAACGCCTACCTCGCCGAGCTCAACGAGCGGGCGCTGGGCCAGCGGGGTCCCGGTGGCCGCTGAGCACACCGCGGCGTCGTCCCGGCTCCCCCGGGCCCTGGCCCGCCGTGTCGGCAGGGACGTCCCCACGGCCCTGGCCCGGTACCGGGTGATGGCCTGGATCGTCGGTGTCCTGCTCGTCGCGCTGATCCTGGTCGCCGTCCCGCTGAAGTACGCCGCCGGCCTCGACGGACCGGTCGCGGTCATCGGGACCGCCCACGGCTGGCTCTACGCGATCTTCTTCCTGACCGCCTGCGACCTCGCGCTGCGCGCCCGGTGGACCCTGCGCGGGACCGCCCTGGTGCTGATCGCCGGCACCGTCCCGATCCTGTCCTTCGTCGCCGAGCGGATCGCCACCCGCAAGACCCGCGCCGGCGAGCGCCTCTGACCCCGTCCGGCACCGGCCGGGCACGATCCCCCGGGAGACCTGCGCCCATGTGCGGCCTGCTGGCCTACCTGTCCACCGACGCGCCCCGGGTCACCGAGACCCACGTCGACGACGTCCGCGAGGCACTGCACTGTCTGCACCACCGCGGCCCCGACGACACCGCGGTGTGGTCCGACGGCAACGTCGTCCTGGGCTTCAACCGGCTGTCGATCATCGACGTCGAGGGCAGCCCGCAGCCGCTGCCCTACGCCGGTGACCGCTACCGGATCCTGTTCAACGGCGAGATCTACAACTACGTCGAGCTGCGCGAGGAGCTGCAGGCGGCCGGCCTGCAGCTGGCCACCCACGGCGACACCGAGACGATCGTCGCCGGCTACCACCTGTGGGGCCAGGACGTCGTCCGGCGGCTGCGCGGGATGTTCTCCTTCGTCATCTGGGACACCCACACCGGCACCGCCTTCGGCGCCCGCGACCCCTTCGGCATCAAGCCGCTGTTCACCGCCCGGCTGGCCGACGGCGGGCTGGTCTTCAGCTCGGAGAAGAAGGCGCTGCTGCAGCTGCTCGGCGGCAGCGCGACGGCCGGCGGCGTCGACCCGGCGTCCCTGCAGCACTACCTGACGCTGCAGTACGTGCCCGAGCCCGCGACCCTGCACCGCGGGATCCGGCGGATCGAGAGCGGCACCAGCTTCACCGTCGTCGACGGCGAGCTGGCCACCGCCCGCTACTTCCACCCCGCGTGGAAGCCGCAGCCGGTGCCCGCCGGCGGTGAGCAGGAGCTCCACGACCGCATCGCCGCCGTCCTCGACGAGTCGGTGGCCAAGCACATGCGGGCCGACGTCACCGTCGGGTCGTTCCTCTCCAGCGGCATCGACTCCACGGCGATCGCCGCGCTGGCACACCGCTACAACCCCGACCTGATGACCTTCACCGTCGGCTTCCAGCGGCAGGCGCAGTCGGAGATCGAGATCGCCGCGGAGTCGGCGTCGATCCTCGGCGTCAAGCACGTGCCGGTGGAGGTGACCGCCGAGGAGTTCGCCGCGGCCATCCCCGAGGTGGTCTGGTACCTCGACGACCCCGTGGCCGACCCCGCGCTCGTGCCGCTGTACTTCGTCGCCCGCGAGGCGCGCAAGCACGTCAAGGTGGTGCTGTCGGGCGAGGGCGCCGACGAGCTGTTCGGCGGCTACACCATCTACCGCGAGCCGATCAGCCTGGCCTGGGCGTCGGGGCTGCCCCCGGCCGCCCGCCGGGCGATGGCCCGCATCGCCGACCTGCTGCCCGAGGGCGTGCGCGGGCAGGACCTGCTGCGGCGCGCGGCGACCCCGCTCGAGCAGCGGTACTACGGCAACGCCCGCAACATGCGCGACGACGAGCTGGCCGCGCTGCTGCCCGGCCGCGACCCGGACCTGTCGCACGTCGCGGTGACCGAGGACCTGTACCGGCGCACCCGCGAGGCCGGCTACGACGACGTGACGGCGATGCAGTACGTCGACCTGTTCACCTGGCTGCGCGGGGACATCCTGGTCAAGGCCGACAAGATGACCATGGCCAACTCGCTGGAGCTGCGGGTGCCGTTCCTCGACCCCGAGGTGTTCGCGATCGCCAGCTCGCTGCCGGTCGAGCAGCGGGTGCCGCGGCGGGGGGACGCCACCAAGTACGCGCTGCGCCAGGCGATGCGGCAGATCGTGCCGCCGCGGATCATGAACCGGCGCAAGCTGGGCTTCCCGGTGCCGACGGCGGAGTTCCTCGCCGGGCCGCTGCACGAGTGGGCCCGCGGGATCGTGATGGACAGCCAGACCCAGCAGTGGCTCGACCGCGACGTCGTCCTGGGCCTGCTCGACCGGCTGCGCACCGAGGAGGTGCCGAGCAAGCGGGTCGCCCGTCAGCTGTGGTCGGTGCTGGTCTTCATGGTCTGGCACGGGATCTTCGTCGAGGACCGGATCGTCGTCGACGTCCCGGAGACGGTCTACCCCGTCAAGCTCTAGAGAGACGGAACGGCGCCCGTCCCCCGGAGGGGACGGGCGCCGTTTCGCGGAACGTGCTGGAACGGCCCCGTCGCCGCCGGTCCCGGGGCTCGCGGAGCGTGTCCCGGGGGGCGACGGGGTCCTTCTGCTAGTGGAACGAGTCGCCGCACGCGCAGGAGCCCTGCGCGTTCGGGTTGTCGATCGTGAAGCCCTGCTTCTCGATGGTGTCGACGAAGTCGATCACCGCGCCGCCCAGGTACGGGCCGCTCATCCGGTCGACGATGACCTCGACGCCACCGAACTCGTAGGTCTGGTCGCCGTCGAGGAACCGCTCGTCGAAGAAGAGCTGGTAGCGCAGGCCGGAGCAGCCACCGGGCTGGACGGCGATGCGCAGACGCAGGTCGTCGCGACCCTCCTGGTCCAGCAGCGCCTTGACCTTCGAGGCGGCCGGCTCGCTGAGCAGCACGCCGGTGCTGCCGGTGGTCTCGGTGTCCTGCACCGTCATGTTGTGTCCTCCCACATCCGAGGGCGTCCGTTGCGGCACTCCCTGCCGCTGCCAACACCGCCGTGGCGGAGCCTGTTCCACTGTACGGCGCGCGGTCGCTCCGGCCAGTCCCCTGCACGGGGCGCCGTAGACTGCACGGTCGTGAAGCTCCGCCTGCCCGGGCGCCGGGACCGCGTGACGACGGCGACCCAGACCGCCCCGGACACCGCCGCCGACGGCGTCCAGCTGGTGAAGTCCAGTGGCAAGGGCCGGCCCACGCCCAAGCGCACCGAGGCCCAGGGGCGCCGTCCCGGCCCGCCGCCGCCTCCGCCCACCACGCGCAAGGAGGCCTACGCACGCGCGCGCCAGCAGCAGGCGCAGCGCCGGGCCGACACCCGCGCCGGCATGGCCCGCGGCGACGACTCCTACCTGCCGGCCCGCGACCGCGGCCCGGTCCGCCGGCTGGTCCGCGACCTCGTCGACGCCCGCCGCAACGCCGGCAGCTGGTTCCTGCCGGTCGCCGCGCTCGTCCTCGTCGGCTACTTCATCCCCAGCCCGGCGGTGCAGAACTACACGGTGCTGCTCTGGTTCCTCTTCTTCCTGGTGATCATCGTCGACTCGGTGTTCCTGGGCCGGCGGATCAAGCGGGCGGTCGCCGAGCGGTTCCCCGACCAGAAGGCGACCAAGGGCGTGGTCTGGTACGGCGTCAGCCGCGCCACGATGATCCGCCGCTGGCGGTTCCCCAAGCCCGAGGTCGCCCTCGGCGCCGACGTCTGACGGTCAGGGCACCGGGGCGCCCACGACGTCGCGCACGGCCGCGGCCACCCTGTCGGGCCGGTCCCACGGCACGAACGTCAGGGCGTCGTCGAGCCAGGTGACCCCCGTCCCCAGCAGCCGCGCCAGCCGCCCGGCGTCACGGGGCGGGAAGACCCGGTCGGGCCGGCCCCAGACGACGGCGGCCGGCACCTGAGCGGGTGGGCGGGGCGCCGCGGGGCTAGCGTCGGGTCACGTGGAGTACCGACGCCTCGGCCGTTCCGGCCTGACCATCTCCGAGATCGCCTACGGCAACTGGCTCACCCACGGGGGCCAGGTCAAGGAGGACGCCGCGCAGGCCTGCGTGCGCGCCGCCCTCGACGCCGGCATCACGACCTTCGACACCGCCGACGTCTACGCCGGCACCCGCGCCGAGGCGGTCCTCGGCCGCGCCCTGGCCGGCCAGCGCCGCGAGGGCCTGGAGATCTTCACCAAGGTCTACTGGCCCACCGGCCCGGGCCCCAACGACCGCGGCCTGGGCCGCAAGCACATCCAGGAGAGCTGCGAGGCCTCGCTGCGGCGGCTGCAGACCGACCACATCGACCTCTACCAGGCGCACCGCTACGACGAGACGGTGCCGCTGGAGGAGACCATGACCGCCTTCGCCGACCTGGTGCGGGCGGGCAAGGTGCTCTACATCGGCGTCTCGGAGTGGCGGGCCGAGGAGATCGCCGCCGGCGCGGCGCTCGCCCGCGACCTCGGCGTCCAGCTGATCAGCAACCAGCCGCAGTACTCGATGCTGTGGCGGGTCATCGAGGAGGAGGTCGTCCCGACGTCGCAGCGCGAGGGCGTCTCCCAGATCGTGTGGTCGCCGCTCGCGCAGGGCGTCCTCACCGGCAAGTACCGGCCGGGTGAGCAGCCGCCCGCCGGCAGCCGCGCCACCGACCCGGAGGCCGGCCGGTTCATCCGGCAGTTCATGACCGACGACGTCCTCACCCGGGTGCAGCAGCTGCGTCCGGTCGCCGACGACCTGGGGCTGTCGATGGCGCAGCTCGCCGTCGCGTGGGTGCTGCAGAACGAGAACGTCGCTGCGGCGATCATCGGCGCGACCCGTCCCGAGCAGGTGCACGACAACGTGAAGGCCGCCGGCGTCCGGCTCGAGGCCGACGTCCTCGCCCGGATCGACGAGGTGCTCGGCGACGCCGTCGAGCGCGACCCCGCCAAGACGTCCCGCGGCTGATCCCCGCCGCCCCGGCCTGACCCTCGACGTCGAGTCGAGGGTCAGGCCGGGGCGAGCCCCATCGGGCCGTAGGCCTTCACGTCGCCGTCGAAGAGGGACACCGCCGCCACGCCGCGACCGAGCAGGTCGCGCCAGTTCTCCCCCAGCCACGACTCGGCGTCGCCCTGGTTGTCCGAGCGCGGCACCTCGACGCCGAGCGCGGCGGGGTCGATGGTCGCGCCGTCGGGGTCCTCGAGCCGCCAGGTCCAGGTCATGACGAGAGGCTAGTGAGGGCAGCCGTGTCCGGGGTGTGACCGGCCACCGGGTGTCGGGACCGACCGGCGAGGGCATGGGAGGTCCGACCACCCGTGCCCACCGGAGGACCGATGACCGTGCCGACCACGGGGGGCGCCTCGCGCGCCACCCCACCACCCCCGACGACCGAGGACGCCTCCACCGGCCAGCTGATCAGCCAGCTGACCGAGCAGGTCTCGCGCCTCGTGCGCGACGAGGCCCGGCTGGCGCAGGCCGAGATGACGCAGAAGGCCAAGCGCCTGGGCGTCGGCGCCGGTCTCTTCGGCGGCGCGGGGCTGTTCGGCTTTCTGGGACTGTGCGTGCTCGTCGCCACCGCCGTCCTCGCCCTCGACGTGGTGCTGCCGGCCTGGCTGGCCGCCCTGATCGTGGCCGTCGTGCTGCTCGCCGTCGCCGGTGTGCTCGCGCTGATCGGCAAGAAGGACGTCCAGCAGGGCACCCCGCCGGTGCCCACCGAGGCCATCGCCAGCACCAAGGCCGACATCGCGACCGTCAAGGAGAGTGCGCGCCGATGAGCACCCCGTCCGGCAGCTCCCGCCCCGACGGGTCGGACTCCGCCGCCACCGGCCCCTCCGACCCCGACGCCATCAAGGCCGAGATCGAGGCGACCCGCGAGCAGCTGGGCCGCACCGTCGACGAGCTCAGCCAGCGCCTCGACGTCCCCGCGCGGGCCAAGGAGGGGGCGGCGCGCGCCAAGGACACCGCAGTCGAGACCTACCGCGAGAGCCCGCCGGCCGTCATCGGCGCCGGTGCCGCGCTCGCCGGGCTGGTCAGCCTGGTGACCTGGCGTCGCCGGCGCAGGCGCCGCCGCGCCGCCGCCGCCTCCACCGCGTCGGGCGCCGCGCTGGCGCAGGCTCGCGCGGAGGCCCGGCGCGCCCGCGCGCAGGCCGCGCGGGAGGCCGCCCGGGCGCAGCGGGCCGTCGCCCGGGACGCCCGGCGCAGGGCCCTCGCGCAGGGCGCCGCGAAGAAGGCCGTCGCCACGAAGGCCACCACCGCGAAGGCCACCACCGCGAAGGCCACGGGCAAGGCCATCGCCAAGAGCGGGGCGGCGAAGGGCAAGGTGCGCCGGTGAGCGGGAAGGGCGCCAAGCTGGTCTACCGCCCGGTCGGCCTCGGCGCCGGCATCCTCGCCGGCGTCGTCTCGGGCGCGGTCTTCAAGCAGGTCTGGAAGCGGGTCTCCGGCGAGGAGGACGCCCCCGACGCGCTGCAGAGCGAGTACCGCATGCGCGAGGTCGTGCTGGCCGCGGCGATCCAGGGCGCCATCTTCGCCGCGACCAAGGCCACCATCGACCGGCTGGGCGCACGCACCTTCACCAAGCTGACCGGCACCTGGCCGGGCGACTGACGGACGGCACGGGCGCGCGACGTCGACGGGAGGGACGCACGATGGCCGGGACGAGGGAGCGCGACAGCGCCGTCGACCGGATCCGACAGCGGGTCGAGGAGAAGGCGGCCCGCCGCGCGGCCGCCCGGGAGGCCGAGGAACGGGCCGCCCGCGGTGAGGGCCCGCCCGACACGGGCCGGGTCCCCCCCGGTGGTCCCGGCCCCGCTCAGCTGCCCGGTGTGCACGCCGAGTCGCCGACGCAGATCCCGGCGCGCGGCTGGAAGCAGATCGTCAAGCGGGCGTGGGCCGAGCACAACGCGGACAACATGCCCATCATCGGCGGCGGCGTCGCGTTCTTCGCCTTCCTGGCGATCTTCCCGGCGCTGATCGCGACCATCTCCATCTACGGCCTGGTCGCCTCGCCGGAGACCGTGGCGCAGCAGGTCGAGGACCTCTCTGCCCAGCTGCCCGACGAGGCGGCGAGCCTCATCGGCGACCAGCTGACCGCCATCACGGAGAACAGCGGCGGCGCGCTGTCGTTCTCCCTGGCGATCTCCGTCCTCGGTGCCCTGTGGTCGGCCTCGGGCGGCACCGGCAACCTGATCTCGGCGGTGAACATCGCCTACGACGAGGTCGAGACGCGCTCGTTCGTCAAGCGCAAGGCGCTGGCCCTGGGACTCACCCTCGGCGCCATCCTGTTCGTCCTGATCACCTTCACGCTGGTCGCGGTGGTGCCGGCGCTGCTCGACGCGCTGCCGCTGGGCGTCGTCGGCACCGTGCTGGCGCAGGTCGTGCGGTGGGTGCTGCTGCTCGGCGTCTTCGCCGGGTCACTGGCGGTGCTCTACCGCGTGGCCCCCGACCGCGACGCCCCGCGGCTGAAGTGGGTCAGCCTCGGCGCCATCGTCGTCACGGTCATCTGGGCGCTGGTCAGCCTCGGGTTCAGCTTCTACGTGAACGCCTTCGGGTCCTACGACAAGACCTACGGCGCCATCGCCGGCGTCATCGTCCTGATGCTGTGGCTGTACCTCACGTGCTATCTGGTGCTGTTCGGGGCGGAGATCAACTCCGAGGCCGAGCACCAGACCGCCGAGGACACCACCGAGGGCGAGCCGGTCCCGATGGGGCAGCGCAACGCCACCATGGCCGACGAGCTGCCCGACCCGCCCGAGCCGACGAAGGAGTCGAAGCAGAAGGCCTGAGCCGGCGTGCTACCGCACGTGGGAGGGCACGAACGGCGGCTTGACCACCTCGACCGGCTGCGGGCGCCCCCGGACGTCGACGGCGAGGGCGGCCCCCTCGGCCGGCTGCGCGGCGGTGTCGAGCAGGGCCAGCGCGATGCCGGTGCGCAGGGTCGGCGAGAAGGTGCCGCTGGTGACCTCGCCGACGCGCGCCCCGCCGTCGTCGAGGACCGCCATGCCCGGGCGCGGGATGCCGCGGCCGGGCGCCCGCAGGCCCCACAGCAGCCGCGCGGGACCGGCCTCCCTCTCGGCCAGCAGGGCCTCCCGCCCCCAGAACGCCGGCTTGCGCCAGCCCACCGCCCAGCCGCTGCGCGCCTGGTTGGGGGTGATCGAGCGGGACAGCTCGTGGCCGTGCAGCGGGTAGCCCATCTCGGTGCGCAGCGTGTCGCGGGCGCCGAGGCCGCACGGGCGGATCCCCTCGCCCGCGCCGGCCGCCAGCAGCCGGTCCCACAGCTCCCCGGCCCGGTCGGCGGCGACGAGCAGCTCGTAGCCGTGCTCGCCGGTGTAGCCGGTGCGGCAGACGGTGACCTCCTGCCCCTCCCCGCCGGCGAAGGCCATGTAGGACAGGTCGGCGGCCAGCCCGGCGGCGCTCAGGACGGCGGCCGAGCGCGGCCCCTGCACGGCCAGGACGGCGACCTCCTCGTGCCGGTCGGTCACCGTCACCCCCGGCGGCGCCGCGTCGGCCAGCCGGGCGAGCACCTCCTGCGCGTTGGCCGCGTTGGGCACGAGCAGGACGTCGTCGTCCCCGTGCAGGTAGACGATCAGGTCGTCGACGACGCCGCCCGCGTCGGGCTCGCCGTCGGGGACGCAGCAGAGCGTGTACTGCGCCTTCCCCGGGCCGATGCGGGACAGGTCGTTGCTCAGGCAGGCGTCGACCAGCGCCGCGGCGCCCGGGCCCCGCACCGTGCCGGTGCCCAGGTGGGACACGTCGAACAGGCCCACCGCCTCGCGCACGGCGGCGTGCTCGGCGAGGACGCCGCCGCCGGCGTACTCGATGGGCATCGACCACCCGCCGAAGTCGGCCAGCTTGGCGCCGGCCGCGACGTGCCGGTCGTGCAGGGGCGAGGTCCGCGCGGTCACCCCCGCACCGTAGCGACGGCCGCCCGCCGACTCCTTCGCCGTCCTCACGACCCTGTCGAGGGCGCCCCCTACGATGCAGCGGTGCCGCCGACGATCACCGCCACCGACCGCCCGCTCGAGAAGACCTCCGCCGACGCCGTCGTGGTCGGCGTCGGCAAGGGCGCCTCCGGCCTGCTGCCCACCCCCGGCGCCGAGGCCGTCGACCGCCTGCTCGGCGGCCGGCTGCTGCCCGCGCTGGCCGACCTCGGGGCCCGCGGGGCCGAGGACGAGGTCACCCGGGTCGCCAGCCTCGGCCAGGGCCCCTTCCCCGTCGTGGCGGCCGTCGGCCTCGGTACCCCGGAGGCCGCCGGTGGGTACCCCGCCGAGGCGGTCCGCCGCGCCGCCGGTGCCGCCAGCCGCGCGCTGGCCGGCCGCGCCTCGGTGGTCACGCTGCTGGCCGCGGTGGGCGGCACGCCCGACGCCGAGCGGCTGCACGCCGTCGGCGAGGGCTCGCTGCTGGGCGCCTACGAGTTCACCGCCTACCGCTCCGACCTGCCCGCCGACCGGCCGACGCCGCCGCGTGAGTTCACCGTCGTCGTGCCGGACGCCGGTGCGGCCAAGGCGCCGCTGAACCGGGTGCGCGCCGTCGCCGACGCGGTGGCCCTCGTGCGCGACCTGGTCAACACCCCGCCCAACGACCTCTACCCGGCCGAGCTCGCCGCCCGCGGCGCGGCGGCCGGCAAGGCCGCGGGCCTGTCGGTCGAGGTGCTCGGCGAGGCCGAGCTGGCCGCCGGCGGCTACGGCGGCGTCCTCGCCGTCGGCGGGGGCTCCGCGCGGGGCCCGCGGCTGCTGCGGCTGACCCACCGCCCCCGGAAGGCGCAGAAGAAGGTGGCCCTGGTCGGCAAGGGCATCACCTTCGACAGCGGCGGCCTGTCGATCAAGCCCGCCGCGAACATGCACCACATGACCAGCGACATGGCCGGCGCGGCCGCCGTGATCGCCACCGCCTGCCTGGTGGCCCGGCTCGGCCTGCCGGTGGAGCTGACCGCCACCGTGCCGATGGCGGAGAACCTGCCCAGCGGCACCGCCTACCGCCCGGCCGACGTGGTCACCTTCCGCAACGGCAAGAAGGCCGAGATCACCAACACCGACGCCGAGGGCCGCGTGATCCTCGCCGACGCCATCGCCCGCGCCGCCGAGGACTCCCCCGACGTCCTGCTGGAGACCTCGACGCTGACCGGCGCGCAGCTGGTCGCCCTCGGGGCCCGCACCGCCGGCGTCATGGGCAGCGACGAGCTGCGCGACGCCGTCGTGGCCGCCAGCCGGCGCAGCGGCGAGCCGATGTGGGCGATGCCGATGCCCGAGGAGCTGCGGCGGGGCATCGACTCCCCGATCGCCGACTTCGTCAACGCCAACGCCGACCGCATGGGCGGGATGCTCGTCGGGGCGCACTTCCTCGCCGAGTTCGTGCCCGCCGGCCTGCCCTGGGCGCACATCGACATCGCCGGCCCGAGCTACAACACCGGGTCCCCGTGGGGCTACACGCCCAAGGGCGGCACCGGCGTCCCGGTCCGCACGCTGCTGGCCACCATCGAGGACCTGCTGACCCGCTGAGCACCCGCCGGCCGGGCCGCCGGCGTCGCGCCCGCGACCCGCGCCCGGCCGGTGGTCGGCGCCCCGGGCCTGCAGTTCTCCGGAGTGGCAGGATGGGCCAGGACCATCCCCCCGCCCGCACCGGCGGGGAAGGCCGAGATCAACGAGGAGCACGTCGTGAGCGCACCCACCACCCCCGCCGACCTGGTCATCCTCGGCGGTGGCTCGGGTGGCTATGCCGCCGCACTGCGGGCGGCGGAGCTGGGCCTGTCGGTCGTCCTGATCGAGAAGGACAAGGTCGGCGGCACCTGCCTGCACCGGGGCTGCATCCCCACCAAGGCGCTGCTGCACAGCGGTGAGATCGCCGACCAGGCCCGCGAGGGCGAGCAGTTCGGCGTCAAGACCTCGCTGGCCGGCATCGACATGGACGGCGTCAACGCCTACAAGGACGGCGTCATCGCGCGGCTCTACAAGGGCCTGCAGGGCCTGGTCAAGAGCCGCGGCATCACCTACGTCGAGGGCGAGGGCCGGCTGGTCTCCCCCACCGCCGTGTCGGTGAACGGGCAGACCTACGAGGGCCGGCACGTCCTGCTGGCCACCGGGTCCTACTCCCGCAGCATCCCCGGCGTCGAGCTCGACGGTGTCCGCGTGATCGACAGCGAGCAGGCGCTGGCGCTCGACCGCGTCCCGACTTCGGCGATCATCCTCGGCGGCGGTGTCATCGGCTGCGAGTTCGCCAGTGCGTGGAAGTCCTTCGGCGTCGACGTGACCATCATCGAGGGCCTCAAGCACCTCGTGCCGCTGGAGGACGAGAGCTCCTCCAAGCTGCTGGAGCGGGCGTTCCGCCGCCGCAAGATCAACTTCGAGTTGGGCAACCTGGTGTCCGGGGTGGCCCACACCGAGAACGGCGTCAAGGTCAGCCTGCAGAACGGCAAGGAGTTCGAGGCCGAGATCGTCCTCGTCGCGGTCGGCCGCGGTCCGGTCAGCCAGGGCCTGGGCTACGAGGAGGCCGGCGTCGCGATGGACCGCGGCTACGTGCTGGTCGACGAGTACTGCCAGACCAACGTCCCGACCATCTCCGCCGTCGGCGACCTCATCCCCACCCTGCAGCTGGCCCACGTCGGCTTCGGCGAGGGCATCCTCGTCGCCGAGCGGCTCGCCGGGCTCCCGGTCGTGCCGCTGGACTACGCCGGCGTCCCGCGGGTGACCTACTCCGAGCCCGAGGTGGCCTCGGTGGGCCTCACCGAGGTGCAGGCCCGCGAGAAGTACGGCGACGTCGAGACCCTCGTCTACGACCTCGGCGGCAACGGCCGCAGCCAGATCCTCAAGACCCAGGGCGCGGTCAAGCTCATCCGCCAGAAGGACGGCCCCGTGGTGGGCGTGCACATGGTCGGCAGCCGGGTCGGCGAGCTGATCGCCGAGGCGCAGCTGATCTTCAACTGGGAGGCCCTGCCCGACGAGGTGGCCGCCCTGATCCACCCGCACCCGACCCAGAGCGAGGCCATCGGCGAGGCCCACCTCGCGCTGGCCGGCAAGCCGCTGCACGCCCACAGCTGACGCCGCTCCCCGCGTCGCCGACCGCCGTCTCCCCCATCCTCGCGACCCCGAAGGAGCCCTCTCCCGATGCCGACCTCCGTCACCATGCCCGCCCTGGGCGAGAGCGTCACCGAGGGCACGGTCACCCGCTGGCTCAAGCAGGAGGGTGAGCAGGTCGAGGTCGACGAGCCGCTCCTCGAGGTGTCCACCGACAAGGTCGACACCGAGATCCCCTCCCCGGCCGCGGGCGTGCTCACCCGGATCCTGGTGTCCGAGGACGAGACGGTCGAGGTCGGCGCCGAGCTCGCGGTCATCGGCGGCGAGGGCGACGGCGACGCCGGGAGCGGTCCCGCGTCCGCCGACGACGCCGACACCCCGCAGACCCCGACCGAGCAGGTCGAGGACGCGGGCCCCGGCCCGTCGGACGCGCCTGCGGCCGCGGCGCCGTCGTCCGGCGGGCAGGACTCTGGCCAGGGTGGTGGCCAGGGTGGTGGCCAGGGTGGTGGCGAGGGGACGCCGGTGACCATGCCGGCGCTCGGCGAGAGCGTCACCGAGGGCACCGTGACCCGCTGGCTGAAGGCCGTCGGCGAGGAGGTGACCGCGGACGAGCCGCTGTTGGAGGTCTCCACCGACAAGGTCGACACCGAGATCCCGGCTCCGGTGTCGGGCACGCTGCTGTCGATCAGCGTCCAGGAGGACGAGACGGTCGAGGTCGGCGCTCAGCTCGCGGTGATCGGCAGCGGGGCCGCGCCGAGCGCACCCGCCCCGCAGGAGGCCCCCGCCCAGCAGCAGGCTCCGGCCCCGCAGCAGGCCCAGCAGCAGACGCCCGTGCAGCAGCCGCCGGCACCGCGCCAGGAGCCGCCGGCCACCGCTCCCCCCGGGCCCCCGCCGTCGGTGCCCGCCGGTGCCGACTACGGCTCCGGCGCCGCCGAGACGGTCGCCGAGCAGCGCAGCACCCCGCCGACCCAGCCGCGCCCGGCTCCCTCCGGTGGCCAGGCCCCGGCTCCGGCGGCCACCCCGGCGCCCGCCGACGGCGGCGGCACCTACGTGACGCCGCTGGTCCGCCGTCTGGCCGCCGAGCACGGTGTCGACCTCACCGCCATCGAGGGCACCGGTGTCGGGGGGCGGATCCGCAAGCAGGACGTCCTCGCCGCGGCCGAGTCGGCGAAGGCCCCCGCGGAGGCCCCGGCCGAGGCGCCGGCCGCTCCGGCACCCAGCGCTCCCGCCGCCGGCCGGCCCGCCGCGCCCTCTCCCGCGGCGCAGCCCGATCCGTCGCTGCGCGGCCGCACCGAGAAGATGTCGCGGCTGCGCGGGGTCATCGCCCGGCGCATGGTCGAGTCGCTGGCGATCAGCGCACAGCTGACCACCGTCGTCGAGGTCGACGTCACCCGGATCGCCCGGTTGCGCGACCGGGCCAAGCGGGACTTCCAGACCCGTGAGGGCGTCAAGCTGTCGTTCCTGCCGTTCTTCGCCAAGGCGGCGGTCGAGGCGCTCAAGGTCCACCCGGCGGTGAACTCCTCGGTCGACCTGGAGGCCGGGACGGTCACCTACCACGACGCCGAGAACCTCGGCATCGCCGTGGACACCGAGCGCGGCCTGCTGGTGCCGGTCATCCACGGGGCCGGCGACCTCAGCCTGGGGGGTCTCGCCCGCAAGATCGCCGACCTCGCCGAGCGGACCCGCATCAACAAGGTCACGCCGGACGAGCTCGGCGGGGGCACCTTCACGCTGACCAACACCGGCAGCCGCGGCGCCCTGTTCGACACCCCGATCATCAACCAGCCGCAGGTGGCCATCCTGGGCACCGGCTCGGTGGTGAAGCGGCCCGTCGTGGTGCAGGACCCCGACCTCGGCGAGGTCATCGCCGTCCGGTCGATGGTCTACCTGGCGCTGACCTACGACCACCGGATCGTCGACGGCGCCGACGCGGCGCGGTTCCTCGGGACCGTGAAGGAGCGCCTGGAGGCCGGTCAGTTCGAGGGCGAGCTCGGTCTCGCCTGACGTCCCCCGGTCGGGTCCCGGCGTCCGCGCCGGGACCCGGCCACATCCGTGCCTGGGGGGACGAGGAGCGTCATGAAGATCGCGGTCACCGGGGCCTCGGGCCTCATCGGGCAGGCGCTGGTCCCGGCGCTGCGCACTGACGGGCACGAGGTCATCCGACTCGTGCGCCGGACCCCTCGCACTGCCGACGAACACCGCTGGGACCCCCAGCACCGGCGGATCGACCCGGTGCTCCTGCAGGACGTCGACGCGGTGGTGAACCTCGCGGGCACGCCCATCCGGCCGCGCCCGTTCACGGCCGGCTACAAGCGCGACCTGGTGACCAGCAGGATCGACAGCACGGCCACCGTGAGCGAGGGGCTGGCCGCGGCGGTGGCCGCCGACCCCTCCCGGCCGCGGGTGCTGCTGTCGGCCTCGGCGGTCGGCTACTACGGCGACACCGGGGATCGCGTCGTGGAGGAGGACGCCGGACCCGGGGAGGACTTCCTCGCCCGGCTGTGCGTGCAGTGGGAGCAGGCCACCCGCCCCGCCGCCGATGCCGGCGTCCGTGTGGCCACCCTGCGCACGGGCCTGGTGATCGACCGCGACGCCATGCTCGTGCGGATCCTCGGCACGGTGTTCCGCCTCGGCCTCGGCGGCCGGATGGGGTCGGGACGGCAGTACTGGCCGTGGATCGGCCTGGCCGACGAGGTCGGCGCCATCCGGTTCCTGCTCACGGCCGGCGACGTCAGCGGACCGGTGAACCTGACCGGGCCCGCGCCGGTGCCCAACAGCGAGTTCGTCCGCGACCTCGCCGCCGCCGTCTCCCGTCCCGCCGTGCTCCCCGTGCCGGCGGTGGCCCTGCGCCTCGCGCTCGGGGAGTTCGGGCGCTCGAGCGTGCTGGCCGGCCAGCGCGCGGTGCCTGCCCGCCTGCAGGCGGCCGGCTACCGGTTCACCCACGCCACGCTCCCGTCGGCGCTGCGCGAGGCCCTGGGCCGCGGCTGACCGTCACGACAGGCGGCCGGCGGAACCGATCCGCCACCCCGACGGGCCGGGGACCAGCACCATCTCCACCCGGGCCGGCGCCCGGCCGGCCTCGGTGCGCAGCACCGGGCCGTCCGGGACCGCTGCCGAGACGACGGCGCACTCCGGCCAGCTGTCGAGCAACTGCACCCGCACGGTCCCGTCGCCACCGGCCACGCCCGTGACGGCCACCTCCGCCACCGTCGGGCGGAACCCGCGCAGCACCTCCCCCGCCGCGTCCAGCGCCGCCAGGTACGCGCGGTCCGCCGTGAGCAGCGGGCTGTCGGCGGTGTAGACCTCCGCCAGCAGGTCCGCGTCCCCCGTGCCGAACGCCTCGGCGCGCCGCTCGTAGAGGGCGGTGAGGACCGCCGTCCAGTCCGGCTCCTCCGCGGTCGGTACCGGAGAGGGGACCGGCGGGGACGGGGCCGGCGGGGACGGGGCCGGCGGGGACGGGGCCGGCGGGGACGGGGCCGGCGGGGACGGGGCCGGCGGGGTGGCTCCAGGCTCCGGCGGGGTCGACGGGCTCGCCGGCGGCGTCGACCCCCCGGCCGCGGGGACCGGTGCGGCGCCGGGCCCGGACCGCGACCACACCAGGCCGCCCCAGACGGCCACGACCACCAGGGCCGCCGTGCCCGCCCCGGCCGCGACACGGCGCACGGCCGACCGGCCCGGCCACCGGAGCCCGCGGCCCGTCGACCGGACCTCCCGCGGGGCCGGCCTGCGGTGGCGGCCGGGCACCTGGTGGGTCAGCTCCGTCCGCGGTCCCCGGCCGGTGCGCGCGAGGTCGGTGTCGGGGCTGCCGGCCCGCGGCAGCCGCACGGGCTCGGGACGGCAGGCGTGCCGCAGGTCCAGGGCGAACGCGGCGGCCGACCCGCGGGCGTGCGGGTCCTCCGACAGCCCCCGGGCCACCACCTCGAGCAGCGCCGGCGGGGCGTCGGGCGCCAGCGCGGCGAGGTCGGGCAGGTCGCCGCTCGCCGCGACCGTGAGGGTGTCCGCCGGCGTGGCCGCGTTCCACGGAGCGACCCCGGTCAGTGCGTGGAAGGCCGCCGCGGCCACCCCGAAGACGTCGGACGCGGGGCCGGGCGCCCCGCCGCGCGCCACCGCGGGGTCGACGTAGGCCGGCGTCACCTCACCGGCCGCCTCCTCCCCCAGGACGCGGGCCACACCGAGGTCGGTGAGGACGGGGCGGCCCTCGGCGGTGAACACGACGTTGCCCGGCGACAGGTCGCCGTGGACGACCCCCTCCTCGTGCGCCCGGGCCAGCGCCGCCGCGACGGGAGCCAGGGCGGTGACGACCTCACCGGGACGCAGCCGGCCGCGTCGCGCCAGCAGCGCGGCGAGGCTGCCCCCCTCGAGCAGGTCGAGGACCAGCGCCACGCGGGGCGGGCCCCCACGCCGGGGCTGGTGCACCACCTCGTGCAGCCGGACCAGGTGCGGGTGGTCCAGCGCGCCGAGCAGCGCGGCCTCGCGCGCCTGCCGCTCGGCGTCCCCGGCGACGAGCACCTTGACCGCCACCGGCGGCCCGCCGTCGCGGGGGTGGGCGCGCCACACCTCCCCGGACCCGCCCCGCCCCAGCAGCCGGTCGAGGCGGTACCCGGGCACCGCCGGCGGAGCCGGGGACCCGGGTCCGGCATCGGGGTCGGAGGCGGGACGCTCGGCGTCGTCGGCATCGCGCAGCGGGGACACGGCCGGGACGGTAGGACGCCCGGCCGCCGGCCCGCCCCGGTTGTCCACAGGCGCCGGCTGCGTCCACAGCCACCGGCCCGGACAGGTGCGCGGGCCCCGCTGCACCTAGGTTCGGGCCATGCCACCACCTCCCCGCGCCGAGGTCGTGGTCGTCGGCGCCGGGCTGGCCGGGTTGTCGGTGGCCACCCGGCTGGTCGCCGCCGGCTGCGACGTCCACGTGCTCGAGGCCGCGGGTCACGTCGGCGGGCGGCTGGCCACCGACCGGGTCGACGGTTTCGTCGTCGACCGCGGCTTCCAGGTCTTCAACACCGGCTACCCCCGCGCCGCCGACCTCGACCTGGACGCGCTCGACCTGGGCTACTTCGCGCCCGGCGCGGTCGTCCGGGCCGGCGGGCGGGCCCACCGGGTGGTCGACCCGCGGCGGGTGCCCACGGCGCTGCCGGACACGCTGCGCGCCCCCGTCGGGTCGCTGCGCGAGAAGCTGGCCATCGCCGCCTTCTCCGCCCGGGCGGGCTACTGGCCGGTCCCCCGGCTGCTCGCCGCACGGGAGACCACGGCGGCCGAGCACCTGCGACAGGCCGGGGTCGGGACGGCGGCCCTGGAGCGGTTCTTCGGCCCGTTCCTCGCCGGTGTGCTGCTTGAGGACCGGCTGGAGACGTCGAGCCGCTACCTGGACCTGCTGTGGCGCAGCTTCGCGCGCGGCGCGACCGGCCTGCCGGCGCAGGGCATCCAGGCCATCGGCGAGCAGCTGGCCGGCCGGGTCGGCGCCGAGCGGGTGCACACCGGCGTCGCTGTCACCGCGGTGAGCGGCACGGAGGTCGCCACCCGGGCCGGACCGGTCCGGGCCGAGGCCGTCGTGGTGGCCACCGACCCCGACACCGCCGCCGGCCTGGTCCCGGCCGTCGAGGCCGCCGCAGCACGGCAGGTGACCACCCACTACCACGTGCTGCCGGCCTCGCCCTGGACCGAGCCGCTCATCGTCCTGGGCACACCGGGCGGGCGACTGGTCAACAGCGTGGTGCTCACCGACGCCCAGCCGGGCTACTCCCCCGACGGGCGGGCGCTGCTGGCCAGCAACTCGCTCGCACCGACCCGCGAGGCCGACGTCCGCGACGAGGTCGCCCGGCTGCACGACGTCGCCGCGGCCGACCTCGAGCACCTGACCACGGTCACCGTGACCGGAGCGGAGCCGGCCGCGCTGCCCCCGCTGCGGCACCGCCGGCCGGTCGACCTCGGCGGCGGCCTGTACGTGTGCGGCGACCACCGCGACACCCCGTCCATCCAGGGCGCCATGGCCAGCGGCCGGCGCACCGCCGCCGCCGTCCTCCGCGCGCTGCGGCCCGCCCTCGCGACCGGAGCCGCCTGATGCCCGCCGACGCCCCCACCGTCCTGGCCACGAGCATCGGCTTCGACTCCCGCCGGCGCGGCCCCTACGACTGGGCGCCGGGGCCGGTGTTCGACCTCGCCGTCGAGCTGGCCGGCGCGCCGGAGCACCCGCGGCTGTGCTACCTCGGCACCGCCACCGGCGACGACCCGGCCCGGCTGGCGGCCGTCTACGGCGCCTTCGCCGGCAGCGCCGTCCGGATGAGCCACCTGAGCCTGTTCCCCATGCCCACGGTGGCCGAGGTGCGGGCGCACCTGCTGGCCCAGGACGTCGTCTGGGTCGGCGGCGGCAGCGTGGCCAACCTGCTGGCGGTGTGGCGGGTGCACGGCCTCGACGAGGTGCTCGCCGAGTGCTGGCGGGCCGGGGTGGTGCTCGGCGGGGTGTCGGCCGGGTCGCTGTGCTGGCACGTCGGGGGCACCACCGACTCCTACGGCCCCGACCTGCGGCCGGTCACGAACGGGCTGGGGCTCATCCCGACGTCCAACGGCGTCCACTACGACTCCGAGGAGCAGCGCCGCCCGCTGTACCACCGGCTGGTGGCCGACGGGACGCTGCCGGGCGGGCACGCCACCGACGACGGCGTGGGCCTGGTCTACCGCGGCACCGACCTGGTCGAGGCCGTCGCCGACCGGCCGGGCGCGGCCGCCTACCGGGTCGAGCGCGGACCCGACGGCACGGCCGTGGAGACCCGCCTCGAGCCCCGGCGGCTCCGCTGAGCGCGGGCCTAGGCTGGGAGCCGTGACCGAGTTGCACGTCGTCCGGGCCGGCACCGTCCCCTACGAGGAGGCCTGGGCGCGGCAGCGCGAGATCCACGCCGCGCGGGTCGCCGGCGAGGGTCCCGACACGCTGCTGCTCCTGGAGCACCCGTCGGTCTACACCGCCGGCCGCCGCACCGAGCCCCACGAGCGTCCCTTCGACGGCACGCCGGTCATCGACGTCGACCGCGGCGGCAAGATCACCTGGCACGGGCCGGGTCAGCTCGTCGGCTACCCGATCGTCGCGCTGCCCGACCCGGTCGACGTCGTGGCGCACGTGCGGCGGCTGGAGGCCGCGCTCATCGAGGTCTGCGCCGGCCTCGGGCTGGCCACCGAGCGGGTCGAGGGCCGCAGCGGCGTATGGGTGCGCGCCGACGACCGCGGCCCCGACCGCAAGATCGCCGCGATCGGGGTGCGGGTGGCCCGGGGCGTGACCATGCACGGGTTCGCGCTCAACGGCGACCCCGACATGTCGGCGTTCGCCAACATGATCCCGTGCGGCATCGCCGACGCCGGGGTCACCTCGCTGAGCGCCGAACTCGGCCGCGACGTCCCCGTCACCGAGGTGATCGACGCCGCCGAGGCCGCGGTGCGCCGCGTCCTCACCCTCACGCCCGCCGTCTGACCCGCGCCGGCCCCGTCCAGAGGCTCGCCGCGAGCCTGCGAGCGCTGAGGGGGACGGGGTCCTTCCTCAGGCGACGACGAAGTTCACCAGCCGCCCCGGGACGGCCACGACCCGCCGCACCGTCCTGCCGGCCAGCTGCGCGGCGACCCGCTCGTCGGCCCGCGCCGCCTCCTCCAGCACCGCGGCGTCGGCGTCGGCCGGCACCGTCACCTGCGCCCGCACCTTCCCGTTGACCTGGACGGCGACCTGCACGGTGTCCTCGGCCAGCCACCGCTCGTCGGCCACCGGGAACGGCGCCCACGCCACCGAGTCCGTGTGGCCCAGCCGCGCCCACAGCTCCTCGGCCAGGTGCGGCGCCAGCGGCGCGACCAGCAGCACCAGCGGCTCGGCCACCGCCCGCGGCACCGGCGAGTCCGCCCCGTAGGCGGCGGTCAGCGCGTTGGTCAGCTCGGCGATCCGGGCGATGGCCACGTTGAACCGCAGCGTCACCATGCCGTCGCGCACCCCGGCGATCGCCCGGTGCAGCGCGCGCAGCACGTCGTCGGACGGCGTCGCGTCCCCCGCGCGCACCGCGCCGGTCTCCTCGTCGACGACGACCCGCCAGATCCGCTGCAGCAGCCGCTGCGAGCCGACGACGGCCTTGGTGTCCCACGGCCGCGACTGCTCCAGCGGGCCGGTCGACATCTCGTACACCCGGAACGTGTCGGCGCCGTAGGCCCCGATCATCTCGTCGGGCGTGACCATGTTCTTCAGGCTCTTGCCGATCTTGCCGTACTCGCGGGTGACCGGCTCGCCCTCGTAGAAGAAGCGCCCGTCCTCCTCGACCACGTCGGCGGCGGGCACGTAGAACCCCCGGGCGTCGGTGTAGGCGTAGGCGGAGATGTAGCCCTGGTTGACCAGCCGCCGGAACGGCTCCTCGCTGGAGACGTAGCCCAGGTCGTGCAGCACCTTGTGCCAGAAGCGCGCGTACAGCAGGTGCAGCACCGCGTGCTCCATCCCGCCCACGTACAGGTCGACACCGCCGACGTCGCCGGGCGACTGCGCGCCCAGCCAGTAGCGCTCCAGCTCGGGGTCGACCATCTGCGTGTCGTCACCCGGGTCCAGGTAGCGCAGGTAGTACCAGCACGAGCCGGCCCAGTTGGGCATGGTGTTCGTCTCGCGGCGGTAGGTCCGCAGGCCGTCGCCCAGGTCCAGCTCGACCGTCGTCCACTCGGTCACCCGCGACAGCGGCGGCTCGGGCACGGAGTCGGCGTCGTCGTCGGGGAAGGTCTTCGGCGAGTAGTCGTCGACCTCCGGCAGCAGCACCGGCAGCAGCGACTCGGGCACCGCCCGCGGCAGGCCGGCGTCCTCGCCGTCGACGGCGTAGACGATGGGGAACGGCTCGCCCCAGTAGCGCTGCCGGCTGAACAGCCAGTCGCGCAGCTTGTAGGTGGTGGTGGCCTCGCCGGCGCCGCGCCGGACCAGCCAGTCGGTGATCGTCGCGATGGCGGTGGCCTTGTCCAGCCCGTCCAGGGAGATCTCGTCGTTGGACGAGTTGATCATCGCGCCGCTGCCGGTGAACGCGCCGCCCTCGAAGCCCTCCGGCGGCTGCACGGTGCGCACCACCGGCAGGCCGAAGGCCTCGGCGAACTCCCAGTCGCGGGTGTCCTCGCCCGGCACCGCCATGATCGCGCCGGTGCCGTAGCCGGTCAGCACGTAGTCGGCGATGAAGACCGGCAGCTCGCGGCCGTTGACCGGGTTGTCGGCGGTGACGCCCAGCCACACGCCGGTCTTCTCCCGGCTCTCGTTCTGCCGGTCCAGCTCCGACCGGCGCGAGGCCTGCCGCTGGTAGGCCTGCACCGCCTCGCGAGGGGTCGCCGCGCCGCCGGTCCAGCGCGGGTCGGTGCCGCCGGGCCACGCCTCGGCGGTCAGCTCCCCGACCAGCGGGTGCTCGGGGGCCAGCACCACGTACGTGGCGCCGAACAGCGTGTCGGGGCGGGTGGTGAACACCTCGATGGTGCGCTCACCGGCCGGGAAGCGGATGCGGGCGCCGGTGGAGCGGCCGATCCAGTTGCGCTGCACCTGCTTGACCGAGTCCGACCAGTCCAGCCGGTCCAGGTCGGCCAGCAGCCGCTCGGCGTAGGCGGTGATCCGCATCATCCACTGCGTCAGCGGGCGCCGGAACACCGGGAAGTTGCCGCGCTCGGAGCGGCCGTCGGGGGTGACCTCCTCGTTGGACAGCACCGTGCCCAGCCCCGGGCACCAGTTGACCGGCGCCTCGTGCCGGTAGGCCAGCCGGTGCGCGTCGACGACCTGCCGCTTCTCCACGGCCGACAGCTCCGCCCACGGCCGCCCCGCGGGATTGGTGCCCGGCGCCGGCGCGCGGGTGCCGGCGTCCAGCTCGGCCACCAGCTCCTCGACGGGGCGGGCCCTCCCGGCCTGCTCGTCGAACCAGGAGCCGAAGATCTTCAGGAAGATCCACTGCGTCCACCGGTAGTAGCCCGGGTCGATCGTGGCGAAGGTGCGGCGCTCGTCGTGGTCGAAGCCCAGCCGCCGCAGCTGCGCGCGGATCGCCGCGATGTTGGCCTCGGTGGTGACCCGCGGGTGCTGCCCGGTCTGGACGGCGTACTGCTCGGCGGGCAGGCCGAAGGCGTCGTAGCCCATCGGGTGCAGCACGTTGTCGCCGTCCATGCGGCGGAACCGGCTGGTCACGTCGGTGCCCAGGTAGCCCAGCGGGTGCCCGACGTGCAGGCCGGCGCCCGAGGGGTAGGGGAACATGTCCATGACGAAGGACTTGGGCCGCCCGGCGACCCGCTCGAAGCCCTCCGAGAGCCGGCCCACCGGGTTGGGCGTGTGGAAGGTGCCCTCCCGCTCCCACCGGTCCTGCCACGCCAGCTCGATGCGCTGGGCCAGCGCGGGCGTGTAGCGGTGCGGCGGCACACCGTCCTCGGCAGGCTCGGTCGTGGTCTGGCTCGCCGTCTGGCTCATCGAGGTGCTCCCGGGGTCATCCGTCGGCGGACACGAAAAAACCCCTCACACAGGAGGGGTCGCCGTGCTGACTGCTCGATCAGGTCAGCACGGCCGGAGAAGCAGGCGCCCGCCGGTCACCCCTCCAGCCTAGCGCGCGGCGCCGTCTCACCCGGAGGGGTCGGCCCGGGCCGCCGGGGTGCACCCGGGCGCGCTGCCCGCCGATGCAGTACCCGTGCGCGCCGCAGCGGTGTCCCCCCGGTCCCCGGGAGCCGGCCCCCGCGACCATCTGCTGGTGGTCGCGGTCCTCGGCGTGGCCACCTTCACCACCGGCATCGGGCCCCGCCCCGGCGGGGCGGTGTGGGACGTCCTCTACGACGTCGTCGTCTACCACGTGCCGTGGCTGGCCGCCGGCGCCGCGTGCTGGCTGACCGCCCGCACGGCACCGCGCGAGGCCCTGGCCTGGCGGGCGCTGGCCACGACGCTCGTCATCGGGGCGCTCGGCAACGTCGTCCGGATCCTGCAGACCGGGCAGGCCGGCACCACGCCGTCGCTGCTCGGCGACTCCAGCGTCGCCGTCGCCTACGGCAGCCTCTACGTGGCGCTGTTCGTCTTCATCCGCGCCCGCGTGGCCCGCTTCCTGACCAGCATGTGGCTCGACGGCGTCGTCGTCGCCCTGGGGACGACGGCCGTGGGCATCGGCTTCGTGCTCGGTCCCTTCCTCGGCGCCGACGGCGACGTCTCGCTGCTGCAGCTGGCCTGGCCGGCCGCCGACGTCCTGCTGCTGGCCCTGGTCGCGGGCGTGTGCGCCATCCTCGGCGTGCACGCCGACCGCACGCTGCTGCTGGCCGCCGGGGCCGTGGCGTTCTTCGCCGTGGCCGACGCCGCCCTGTTCGCGCTCAGCGTCGCCGGCCGCTACACCGACGGCGGCCCGCTGGAGCTGGTGTGGCTGGCCGGCGTCCTGTGCGCCGCGGTCGCCGCGCAGCGCACCACCGGCGACCCGGCGCCGCGCGGCGACGACGGCGGGGTGCGGATCACCTGGCGCCTGGTCGCCCTCCCGCTGGCCGGCACGCTGGCCGCGCTCGCCGTCCTGGCCGCCGGCTACGGCGACGACCTGCCGGGCAGCGCCGGCTGGCTCGCCGTCGGCTGCGTGCTCGCCGCGCTGGCCCGCACCGCGGTCACCTTCCGCGAGGTCCGCTCGTTCGCGGCGGTCCGCCAGGAGGCCCGCACCGACGAGCTGACCGGCCTGCCCAACCGGCGCGCGCTGCTCGAGTCCGCCCGCACCGTGCTCGCCGGGGCCACCACCGCCCGCCCCGCGGCGCTGCTGCTGCTCGACCTCGACGGGTTCAAGGAGGTCAACGACAGCCTCGGGCACGGCTCCGGCGACCAGCTGCTGCGCCAGGTCGGCCCGCGCCTGGCCCCGGCGCTGGCACGCGGTGAGCTCCTCGCCCGCCTCGGCGGCGACGAGTTCGCCGTCCTGCTGCCCGACGCCGGCCTGTCCACCGCCGCCGAGCGCGCCCGCGCCGTCCACGACCTGCTGCGCCGGCCGTTCACCGTCGACGGCGTCCGGCTGCACGTCGGGGTGAGCATCGGCGTCTCCACCGCGCCGGTCCCCGCCGACGACGTCCAGGAGCTGCTGCGCTGCGCCGACGTCGCCATGTACGCGGCCAAGACCGAGCGGACCGGCGTGCACGTCTACGTCCCCGACCCCACCAGCGGCTCCGGCGAGCGGCTGCGCACGATGGAGGAGCTGCGCACCGCCCTCGTGGCCGGGGAGCTCGACGTCCACCTGCAGCCGCAGGTCGCCATGGACGACGGCCGGGTGGTCGGCGTCGAGGCGCTGCTGCGCTGGCACCACCCGGTCCGCGGGCTGCTGGGGCCAGCCGTGGTCCTGCCCGCCGCCGAGCAGGCCGGCCTGCTGCGCCCGCTCACCGACGCCGTCCTCGAGCGCTCGCTCGACGCGGTGTCGCGCTGGTGGGCCGAGCACCGCGTCCCGGTGTCGGTGAACCTGTCGGCGGCCAACGTGGCCGACCTCGACCTGCCGGGGAAGGTCGCCGCCCAGCTGGCCCACCACGGGCTGCCGGCCGCGGCGCTGACCCTCGAGCTGGTCGAGGACACCCTGATGGCCGACCCCGAGCGCGGCCGCACCGTGCTCGCCGAGCTGCGGCGCCTGGGCGTGCGCACCTCCATCGACGACTACGGCACCGGCTACAGCTCACTGGCCTACCTGCGCCGCCTGCCGGCCGACGAGCTCAAGCTCGACCGCAGCCTCACCGCCGACGTCGCCGAGGACGAGCGCGCCGCGGCGATCGTGCGGCACACCGTGGCGCTGGCCCACGACCTCGGGTTGAGCCTGGTCGCCGAGGGCGTCGAGGACGCGGTCACCGCCGCCCGGCTGGCCGCCCTGGGGTGCGACGTCGCGCAGGGCTACGCCGTCGCCCGGCCCATGCCGGTCGGGGACCTGCTGCGCTGGCTGGCCGCCGAGCGGCAGCCGCTGGTGCGCACCGCCTGACGCGTCGCGGCCGGCGGTGCGCGGGCGCACCGCCCCGGGATGTGCCGATCCGGCCGAGCGGGCAGGATGGCCGGAGTCGATCAACCGGAGGTGCATCCCGTGTTCCGCTCATCGTCCCGCGACCCGGTCGTCGGGACCGAGACCCACGGCCAGGTCATCGGGGCCGAGCTCCAGGAGAGCCTGACCCACCTGGGAGCCGCCGTCACCGAGGCCCGCCTGGCCGCCGCGGAGCACCTGTGGCCACGCGTCGACGCCGCCCTCGAGGTGGCCGGCCCGGTCCTGGACGCCGCCCGGGTCGCGGTCGCCCCGAAGGTCGCCGCGGCCGCAGCCGCCGCCGCGCCCGCCGTCACCTCCGCGCGTGAGGCCCTCGCCCCGCGCGTGGGAGCCGCCCGCGACGCCGCCGGCCCGGCGCTGGACGTCGCCCGCGAGCGGGTCGACGCCGCCGTCGCGGCGCTCACCCCGCGGGTGGTGGCCGCCCGCGAGACCGCCGGCCCCGCGGTCACCGCCGCGCTGGCCGCCGCCGGCACCGCGGCGGCCCGGACGGCCGCCGACCTCGGGCCGCGGCTGGAGGCCGTGCAGGAGGCGACCCGCACCGCGCTGGCCGCCGAGGTCGCGCCCCGGGTCGCGGCCGCCCGCGACACCGTCGTCCCCGCGCTCGGGACCGCCCGGGAGAGCGTCGTCGCCGGGGTCGGCACCGCGCTCGGTGAGCTCGAGCACCGCCGCGCCGGGCTGGTGTCCGGCGTCGGCCGGGCCGGCCGGGACGCGAGGCGCACCACGACCCGCAAGGCCGCGAAGGCGAAGGTCAAGGCGAAAGCGAAGCAGAAGGCGGCCAGGGGGAGGGCGAAGGCGCAGCGCGCCGGGGCGTCGGAGAGCCGGCGCTGGCCGTGGGTGCTGCTGGCGCTCGCGCTGGGTACGGGCACCTTCGCGGTCCTGCGCCGCAAGAAGGACGACCCGTGGACGCCGGCTCCCGCCGGTGACGGGCCCGTGCCCAGCTACCGAGAGGACCCCGTGCCCAGTTCCCCGAGCAACGACCAGTCCGGCAAGACCGTCTCCGACGCGATGTTCGTCGCCGGGGACTCCGCGCCCGCCGAGTCCGACATGGGCATCCGCGACGCCCAGAACGTGGCCGGCGACGACAACGTCGGCGCCACCGACCCGACGCAGACCGCTCCCGAGCCGTTCACCAGCGGCGGCAACGCCCAGGAGGGTCCGACCGCGGGCCCCGCGGCCGGGCAGGCCTGAGCCCCGCCGGGACGTCCCCCACCGCCCCCGCTGCCTCCCGCAGGCAGCGGGGGCGGTGTGCGTCCGGGGGTACCGTGCAGGTCATGAGCGAGACGGCGGCCCCCACGTCCTCCCCTGCCAAGGTCGAGCCCGCCGGTCGCAAGCTGCTGCGCCTGGAGGTGCGCAACAGCCAGGTCCCGATCGAGCGCAAGCCCGACTGGATCAAGACCCGGCTCAAGACCGGCCCGGAGTACACCGAGCTCAAGTCGCTGGTCCGCCGCGAGGGCCTGCACACCGTGTGCGAGGAGGCCGGCTGCCCCAACATCTACGAGTGCTGGGAGGACCGGGAGGCCACCTTCCTCATCGGCGGTGACCAGTGCACCCGCCGGTGCGACTTCTGCCAGATCGACACCGGCAAGCCTGCCGACTTCGACGCCGACGAGCCCCGCCGCGTGGCCGAGAGCGTCGCCGCCATGCAGCTGCGCTACGCCACGGTGACCGGCGTCGCCCGCGACGACCTGCCCGACGGCGGCGCCTGGCTCTACGCCGAGACGGTGCGCCAGATCCACGCCGCCGTCCCCGGCTGTGGCGTCGAGCTGCTCATCCCCGACTTCAACGCCGACCCGGCCCAGCTGGCCGAGGTGTTCTCCTCCCGGCCGGAGGTGCTCGCCCACAACGTCGAGACCGTGCCGCGGATCTTCAAGCGGATCCGGCCGGGCTTCCGCTTCGAGCGGTCGCTGGCGGTCATCACGGCGGCCCGCGAGGCCGGCCTGGTCACCAAGTCCAACCTCATCCTCGGCATGGGCGAGGAGCCGCACGAGGTGGTCGACACCATGCGGGCCCTGCACGAGGCCGGCTGCGACCTGCTGACCATCACCCAGTACCTGCGCCCCTCGCCGCGGCACCACCCCGTCGTCCGCTGGGTCAAGCCCGACGAGTTCGTCGGCTTCCAGCAGCAGGCCGAGGAGATCGGCTTCCCCGGCGTGCTGGCCGGTCCGCTGGTGCGCAGCTCCTACCGCGCCGGGCGGCTCTACCAGCAGGCGATCGAGGCGCGCGGTCTCGCTCCTCGGGGCTGACCGGCACCACCATCTGAGCGGACGGGCGCCCGCGCGCCCCTATCCTGGGGGCATGGCACGCAGCAAGCCCACCGACTCCTCCGCGCCCCCCGGCCGCGGCAAGGCCGCGACCGGCCCCGGCACCGCAGGGCGCGGCCGGTCGAGCGGGGGTGCCACCGCGGCCGGGGCGACCGCCGCGAGTGAGAAGGGCCGGCAGGGCAAGGCCCCGAAGCTCGGCAAGGACGGCCAGCCGAAGGTCGGCCGGCTGAAGCGGGTCGGCAACCAGTTCCGCATGATCAAGCAGGCCTACTCGCTGACGCGGAAGAACGACCCGCGGCTGCCCTGGCTGATGCTCATCGCCTTCGTGGCGGTGGCCGGCGTCGTCGAGCTGCTCGCCGTCCTCTTCGGCGCGCCGTTCCTGATGCTGCCGCTGGCGATCGTCCTCGGCGTGCTCGCGGCCATGATCGTCTTCGGCCGGCGGGCGCAGGGCTCGGCCTACCGCCAGGTCGAGGGCCAGCCCGGCGCCGCGGCGTGGGTGCTCGAGGGCATGCGCGGCGACTGGCGGGTCACCTCCGGCGTCGCGGGCACCGCCCAGCTCGACACCGTCCACCGCGTGCTCGGCCGGCCCGGGATCGTGCTCGTCGGTGAGGGCTCCCCCGCCCGCGTCCGCGGCCTGATCGCGCAGGAGAAGAAGAAGATCGCCCGCGTCGTCGGCGACACCCCGATCTACGACCTCACCGTGGGCGACGAGGAGGGCCAGGTCCCGCTGCGCAAGCTCAGCACCCACGTGATGAAGCTGCCGCGCAACCTGTCCGCCGCCGAGGTCAACACCCTCGGCCGGCGCATGGCCGCCCTGGGCGGTCCGAAGATGCCCGTCCCCGGCGGCCCGCTGCCCGGCGGGCGGCAGATGTCGGTGAGCCAGCGGCAGGTCCGCCGCCGCTAGCGTCCCTGGGGGTCCGTGCGCCTCAGAGCCGGTCGAAGGGCGCGGCGTAGCGGAAGGTGCCGCGCGGGGCGGCGTCGGCCAACGCCCGAGCCTGGAAGTGCACGCCCCAGGCGGGGTCGGGCGACCCAATCCCCAGGTCGGCGGCGGGCAGGAAGCCGAACCGCCGGTAGTAGTCCGGGGACCCCAGCAGGACGGCCAGGCGCTCACCGGCCGCCTCGGCGACGGCGAGCAGGGCGTGCACCAGGACGGTGCCCACGCCCGCGCGCTGCCGGTCGGGCCGCACGCCGACCGGCCCGATGCCCAGCGCGGGCGCGCCGGCCGGCTGCACCCGGCCGCGGGTGGCGATCACGTGCCCGATCACCTCCCCACCGTCGACGGCGACCAGCGACAGGTGCGGCAGGAAGCCGGCGTCGCGCCGCAGCTCCCCGACCAGCCGGGCCTCGACGTGGGTGGGGAAGGCCGCCCGGTGGACGGCGTCCACGGCGACGGAGTCCGCCGGCCGCTCCCGGCGCACGATCACCGGCGGACCGTCAGCGGTCCCGGACGACGGCGGTGTCGGTGACCCGGTCGTGCAGGCCGCGGCCGTCGGCGTCGACGACGAGAGCGGGCACCAGCAGCATGAGCAGCCCGGTGCGCACGACGGCGCGCCACAGCGCCAGACGGGCCGCCGGCCGCGGGTGGGCCAGCCGCAGCCCGAGCAGGCGCATGCCCGGCGTCTGCCCCACCGCCACGAGGAACACCACGTAGACGACGGCGAAGGACAGCAGGCTCCAGTTGCCCGGCAGGTCGGGCGCGGTGAACAGGCCGGCGACGACGGCGGAGAGGACGGCGTCGACGAGGAAGGCCAGGACGCGGGTGCCGAAGGGGGCGAGCGAGCCCGGACCGTCACCGGGCAGACCCAGGGAGGCGCCCCGCCGGCGCTCCTGAGAGGGTGGCTGCGCGTCCCCGACCATGCGACAAGCCTAGTTGGAGGACCCTCCTGCCCCCCGCCCCTCGCGCGCTCGCGACGGGACCCTGCAGGAGGGCCGTTCCCGTTCGTCACCCGGGCCCGTCCGAGAACGGCCCGTGCGACACGCCGGGGCCGTTGTTACCGCCCCGAAACAGTCGGGACACCCCCGGGCAACCGCCCGGCCATAGCGTTCCAGCGGCTGTCCGCCCACTCCCGGAGGATCGATGTTCACCAGTCCCGACGAGGTCGCCGCCTACATCCGCGACAACGACGTCGAGTTCGTCGACGTCCGCTTCTGCGACCTGCCCGGCGTCATGCAGCACTTCACCATCCCGGCGTCGGCGTTCGGTGAGGACACCTTCTCCGACGGTCTCGGCTTCGACGGGTCCTCGATCCGCGGCTTCCAGGCCATCAACGAGTCGGACATGCTGCTGCTGCCCGACGCCAACAGCGCCTTCGTCGACCCGTTCCGCAAGAGCCGGACGCTCAACGTCAACTTCTTCATCCACGACCCGATCACGCGGGAGGCCTACAGCCGCGACCCGCGCAACGTGGCGAAGAAGGCCGAGGCGTACCTGGCCAGCAGCGGGATCGCCGACACCGCCTACTTCGGGCCGGAGGCGGAGTTCTACATCTTCGACTCGATCCGCCACTCGACCGGGATCAACGAGGGCTACTACCACATCGACTCGGTCGAGGGCTCCTGGAACTCCGGCTCCCCCACCGGCGAGAACGGCGTCGGCCCGAACCTCGGCTACAAGACCCGCGCCAAGGGCGGTTACTTCCCGGTCGAGCCCTACGACCACTACAGCGACCTGCGCGCGGACATGATGAGCAACCTGGCCGGCGTGGGGCTCGAGCTCGAGCGCGGGCACCACGAGGTGGGCACCGCCGGGCAGGCGGAGATCAACTACAAGTTCGACACGCTGCTGCGTTCCGCCGACAGCCTGATGCTGTTCAAGTACGTCATCAAGAACACCGCCTGGCAGGCGGGCAAGACCGTCACCTTCATGCCCAAGCCGCTGTTCGGTGACAACGGCTCGGGCATGCACTGCCACCAGAGCCTCTGGAAGGACGGCGAGCCGCTCTTCCACGCCGAGACCGGCTACGCGGGGCTGTCCGACACCGCCCGCCACTACATCGGCGGCCTGCTGGCCCACGCCCCGTCGCTGCTGGCCTTCACCAACCCGACGGTGAACAGCTACCACCGGCTGGTGCCCGGCTACGAGGCGCCGATCAACCTCGTCTACTCCGCCCGCAACCGCTCGGCCTGCTGCCGCATCCCGATCTCGGGTGACAACCCCAAGGCCAAGCGCATCGAGTTCCGGGTGCCCGACCCGTCGGCCAACCCCTACCTCGCCTTCTCGGCGATGCTCATGGCCGGCCTCGACGGCATCAAGAACAAGATCGAGCCGCCGGCGCCGGTCGACAAGGACCTCTACGAGCTGCCGCCCGAGGAGGCCCTGGGCATCGAGAAGGTGCCCGCGTCGCTGGACGCCGTCCTCGACCGGCTCGAGGTCGACCACGAGTACCTCGTCGACGGCGGGGTGTTCACGCCGGACCTGATCGAGACGTGGATCGAGTACAAGCGGGAGAACGAGATCGACCCGATCCGGCTGCGGCCGCACCCGCACGAGTTCGCGATGTACTACGACATCTGATCCCCGGGGGCGCCACCGCCCCTGACCTGCACGTCCACACGGCCCCCGCCAGGATCTCCCCCGGGTCCCTGGCGGGGGCCCCCGTCACAGGCCGGGATCACGCCGTGGACGGTGCTCGCCTCCCCCGGCGCCGGCCACGCGATCGCGGCGGCCGGCTCCTCCGGCCGGGCGATCGGCGGGGTGGTGGCCTGCCCGACGGGACCGACGACGTGGCCGGCGAGCGCCGAGCGCCCGAGCGCCTCGATGGCGGTGGCCACGGGTCCGGGGGCGACGACGTCGCACCGGATCCCCTGCTCCCGGTGGGAGAGCGCGGTGCTCCTGGCCAGGCCGTCGACGGCGACCGTCGAGGCGGCGTGCGCGACTCCGGACGCGGAGGCGCGGGACCCGGCCCCGGACGACACGTCGACGATCACCCCCTCGCCGGCGACGGGGACCAGCGGCAGCCCGGGGATCCTCTCGAGCAACGGCTCCAGGCGCTGCTCGGAGATGTCCGGGGCCACGACGTGCGGGCCCTCCCGCGCCAGGCGCAGCGCGGTGGCTCGACCGATGCCGGATCCGGCGGCGGTGCGTCCCGCGAGGCGGTCGGGGTCGATCTCGGACACGGGTCCCTCCCGGCTAGAAGGCTCGTTCGAAGTCCGTCTGCTCCTGCACGCCGCAGCGGCGGCAGGTGTGCACCTGCTGCAGCTTGAGCAGGAAGCTGTCCGGGCCGACGTACTGCCACGGCCCCCACCGGTGCAGGACGCGAGCCTCCGCCCGGCCGCACCGCCGGCACCGGCGCTCCTGCTCACAGCGATCGGCGGTCAGGTACTCGAACTCCCCCCAGGCGTGCTCCTGCTCCTGCTCGACCTCGCCACAGCGCCTGCACGTCCGGACACGCAGACATCCCCCGCCGAGACACGTCCAGGCCCCGGTGTGCCCGAGGACCCGGCACGACGTCCTGGCCAGCCGACCCACCTCCTCGACCCGTCGACGGCCGGGCCCCGCAGCCGGCGTCGCACACCGGCGGTGCGGTGGTACCGCACCACGAGGATGAGCCACCCGGAGGCACGGGGCGAGCGGTGACCGGCTGCCGCCTGCGGCCGGTCGCCGCCCCGCCGTCCGCTCCGCTCCGCTGACCGGCACCCGCGGCGGGATCACGGGGATCCGCCTCTCGCGCTGCGTGCCGCGGAGCCGAGTGCGGCCAGCCCGCCGGCGAGCAGGACGGCGGCGTCGTGCGGGCACCGGTCGGCGACGCACGGCTCGCCCCGCTGGGCAGGGTCGCCGAACGGGCCGTCCGGTGCGGCGCGGTGACCGCCGGTCATCCCAGCGGCGCTGTCCAGCGCAGCCGGGTTCCGCCCTCGGGGCGGCGCTCGGTGCTCGCCTCGCCGCCGCGGCCGTGAGCACGGGCCTCGAGGTTGCGCAGCCCGGACCTCGCGACCCGCTCGTCGATGCCACGGCCGTCGTCGGCGATCTCGACCACGACGTCGTCGGCGACGTCGACGGTGACGGTGACGTGTGTCGCGGCGGCGTGCCGGGCGGCGTTGCTGACGCCCTCGCGGACGACGGCCTCGAGGTCGGCGGCGAGCTCGCCGGTGACCAGGCTGTCGACGGCCCCCGACATCCGCACGGTGGCCGTCAGGTCCTCACCGGCGGTCTCGGTGACGACGTCGAGCAGCCGCCGCCGCAGGCTGTCGGAGCCCTCGCTGTCGGAGGTGTGCAGGTCGAAGACGGTGGTCCGGATGTCCTTGACGATGCCGTCGAGGGAGCGGATGGCGTCGAGCAGCCGGCGGCGCAGAGCCGGGTCGGTGGCCCGGGGCAGCGCCGCCTGCAGCCCCAGCCCAGTGGCGAACACCCGCTGGATGACGTGGTCGTGCAGGTCCCGGGCGATGCGGTCGCGGTCCTCGTAGACGTCGAGGCGGCGGGCCTGCCGCTGCCGGGCGGCGGTGTCCAGGGCCGCTGCGGCCTGGTCGGCGAAGACGGTCACCAGTGGAGCGGTCGCGGTGTCGAACTCCTCGGCGCCGGCCCGCCGGGCGGCGATGAGGACGGCGTCGTCGGCGTGCCTGCCGCACAGCGGGACGGCGATGCACGGTCCCCAGTCGATGTGCGCGTTCGGGCCGTCGTAGGCCAGGCCGCTCATGTCCAGGGTGACCACCTCCCCGGCGGAGGCCTGCACCGCCTCGAGCACCGGGCTGTCGGCCGGGGTCAGGCCGGTGCCCGCGATGTCGGCGAGCCCGCTGCCGCTCTGCGCGACCACCCGGTAGGTGCCGTCCGCGTCGGGGCCGATCAGCAGCCAAGCGCCGTCGGCCTCGGTCAGGGTGCGCACGCGCTCGCCGATGAGGTCCAGCGCTCCGTCCGGCGACTCCGCCGTGACACGCTCGAGCAGCTCGGCGCGGACGTCGGCGATCGCGGCCAGCCAGCGCTGTCGGCGCTCGCTCTCCTCGTACAGGCGGGCGTTGTCGATCGCGATGCCCGCCGCGCCGGCCAGGGCGGTGAGCACCGCCTCGTCCTCGGCGGTGAACTCCCCGTGGCGCTTCTCGGTCATGTACAGGTTGCCGAACACCTCCCCGCGGACCAGGACCGGGACGCCGAGGAAGGTGGTCATCGGCGGGTGGTGCGGCGGGAACCCCACCGCCGCGGGGTGCTCGCGCAGATCGACGATGCGCAACGGGTACGGATGGCTGATCAGCTGCCCGAGCACGCCCTTGCCCTCCGGCAGGGGCCCCATCCGTGCGCGCAGCTCCTCGTCGATGCCGACGGTGATGAAGTCGCTCAGCCCACCGTGCCGGCCGAGCACGCCGAGGGCCCCGTAGCGGGCGTCGACCAGCTCGGTCGCCGACTCGACGATGCGGCACAAGGTGCCGCGCAGGTCCAGCCCGGTCGCGACCGAGAGGAAGGCGTCGAGCAGGTGCTGCACCCGCTGCTGGCTGCGGGCGACGGTCGCCAGTCGCTCCTGGACCTCCCCGACCAGCTCGGTCAGCCGCATCCCCGACAGCAGCGTGGCCGGGTCACCGGTGTGGCGCGACTCCGTGTCCTCGGCCGACGTCGACTCATCGGTCATGCCGTCGAGATTGGCACGATCCGGTTCCGGAGGCAGCCATCCGTTCTTCCCTGGCGTCGACGGCAGCAAACGGTGACGGCAAACCCACCGTGCGTCGCACGCGGCGGAGCTCCACACCGTCACCGGCCCCAGCCGCCACGGGGAGGCCACCGGCTCACGCGCCGGCGCGGACCCGGTCGACCTCGTCGGTCCTGCGGCCCTGGGAGAGCACGCGCCAGCCGGTCACCTGGCTGGTCTCCACGACGATGTAGCAGCCGCTCCGACCGGCCCAGAGCCGCAGTCCCAGGTCGTCGAGCGCGGCGATCTCGTCGCTGCCGGTCACGACCCGGGCGTGCCCCACGACCGTCACCGCCCAGGCACTGCCGTCGCCCCGGTCGACGGAGTCGACCTCGAACGCCACGACCGCGCGGCGGCACGCGGACGCCTCCCGGCTCCCGGGCAGCGCCGGGATCACGACCCGGCCGTGACGCACGGCGAAGGGCACCGGGGTGATCGCCGGCAGCGCGCCGGTGGTGAAGCCGAGCCGGCCGACCGCCGCGCCCGCGAGCAGGGTCCGGCACTCGGACTCGGTCAGGACCTCCCAGGTCCTCGGGGTCCTCTCCGGCAGGCTGCACCGTCGGTCCTCCTCCGCTGCGGCGTCGGGTCCGGTGGCCGCCACGACCGCCCGGGGCGGGCGTCGCGGGCTCGCCGCACCGGGAGTCTCCCCGTCTGCGGTCGCGGCACCCCGGGGCACTTCGGCCCCTCCGGCGCCGCATCGGTCACCGCTGACGGGAGCGTGTGACGGCCGGTGGCCGGGACCAACGGCCGGTCGCCGGGGGACCTTTCCCGCTCCAGGCCGGTCCCGGCTGCCGGGACCCTGAGCGTCATGACCGGCTCCCCGCAGGCGCGGACGCTGCCCGACACCGCCTCGCCGGCGGCAGGGTGGGTGGCCCGCCACCAGCTGCCCGCGTTCTTCCTCCTGGCCTTCGGCGGCGCGTGGCTGCTGTGGCTGCCCGGCCTGGTCGGTGTCGGCGGCGCCGGCGGCTTCCTGCTGCTGGCCCTGGGTGCGCTGGCCCCGTTCGCCGCTGCCGTGGTCGTCATCCGGTCCAGCGGTGGAGATCTGCGCGGCTGGCTGCGCGGGCTGCTCGTCTGGCGGGTCCCGGCCCGGTTCTGGGCCTTCGCCCTCGGCGTGCCCGTGGCCCTGCTGGTGGTCGTCAACGCGGTGCTGGCGCTCACCGGCACCCCGATCGACCTGGGGCTGCTGGCGCAGCGGACACCGGCCTACCTCGCCGGGTTCGCCGTCGTGGCCACCGTCGGCGGCGGTCTGGAGGAGCCCGGCTGGCGCGGCTTCGCCCTGCCCCGGCTGCAGCGACGCTTCTCCCCGCTGGGCGCGACCGCCGTCCTCGGCCTGGCCTGGGGCGTCTGGCACGTGCCGCTGTACGGGCCGCTGGGGTTCGTGCTCCCGGCCTTCCTCGCCGTCTACTACACGTGGCTGTACAACCGGACCGGCAGCGTGCTGCTGTGCGTGCTGCTGCACGGCAGCTTCACCCCCGCGATCGACGACCTGGTGCTGACCGCGGACTCGCTCGCGGTGGACCTGGTCGTCCTGGGCACCGTCGTGGCCGGCGCCGCCGTGCTGGCGGTCGCCACGCGGGGCCGCCTCGGCCTGCCCCGCGCCGAGCCGGCGCTGCCCGGACCACGGCCTGGTCAGGTGCCGGGCGCCTCGGCCCACCCCGACGGAGGTGTGGCATGACCACGGCGGACAGGTCCCGCCCGGCCGGTGGCGACCGGCCGCTGCTGGGGCTGCGGCGCAGGCCCGGCCGGCTGGCGCGGGCGGTGTTCCGGCTACCGCTGAAGGCCTATCAGCACGACGCCGGGCCGGCGGTGGGCCGCACGTTCCTGGCGTTCACCCACCTCGGCCGCAGGACCGGCCGGCCGCACCAGACGGTGGCGATGGTGCTGCGCCACGACGAGGCGACCGGCGAGGCCGTCATCTGTGCCGCCTGGGGACCGCAGACCGACTGGTACCGCAACCTGCAGGCACACCCCGCGACGACGGTGCAGCTGGGCGGGGCGACGTTCACCCCGCGGCAGCGGTTCTTTCTGACGACGAGGCCGTCGACGTCGCCCGCCGGTTCCGCCGGGAGCACCCGCACCGGCTGAGGTTCTTCAGCCGCGTCCTGGGCTGGGGCGACCTGCGCGACGACGCCGCCCTGCGGCGGTTCGTCCGCGGCCACCCGTTCGTCGCCTTCCGGCCGGCGGAGCCGGGGCCGCCCGCGGAGTAGCGCGGACCAGGGACCGGTGACCGGTCAGCCGACCGCGGCCAGGTCCCCGGCGGTCGTCGCCTCCGCCCGCGTCCTCACCCCGCGCAGCATCTGCCGGGCCATGACGAAGTCGGCCGGGACGACGACGGCCAGGTAGAGGGCCTCCACCCACCACGGCCGCAACCGGAGCCGGCTGCGCAGCAGGAACCGGGTCCGGTCGCCGGGCAGCCGGTCGAGCACGAACGCCCAGGTCCAGTCGATGGTGGCGCCGTACCTCTCGGCCCACCCCGGGGGCAGGTGCTCCCGGGAGTGCAGCACCAGCTGCCGGGACGGCTCGAGCAGCCGCACGACGAACCCGGTGTGCTTCTCCGGGGAGCCGTCGAGGACGCGGTCGCCGACCCGCAGGTCCTGCCACTCGGCCACCAGGTGGTCGGCGCTGGGCCCGTTGTCCGGGAACAGCAGCAGGTCGACCCAGCGGGCGGTGTACCACTGCGCGCGTCCCCAGCCCATCTGCACCAGCCACGGCCACACCCGCTCGGGCGGGGCGTCGACGGTGATCGCGTGCGTGGTGGTCGCCTGCGGCGCGGCGACCAGGTCGTCCCCCGGCAGGCGCCGTCGGCGTTCCTCCCGGGTCGCGCCGTGTGTCCGGCCGAGCCACTGCAGGCCGACGTGGCCGGCGACCGCCGCTCCCGCGGTCACGGCGGCCGGTCTCACGGGTCCTCCACCGGCGTGGTCCCCGCGCCGGCACCGGTGGCGGCCGCCGGGGCGTCGCCGGCGGTCATCGCCCGGACGAGCTGCTCGGTGCGCTCCCGGGTGACCCGCCAGCGGCGCTCGTTGTCGTGCACCAGCTCGGCGGACTCGCAGCACAGGTCCGCGGCGCGGGAGACGACCTCGGCGGTGGCGTACAGCCGGCGGGGAGCGACCCGGGGCCCGGCCAGGTCGGCGCGCACCGCCGCGGGGGTGAGCTCGATGCGCTCGAGCATGTCGGCGGCGCGGGCCAGCAGCGTGGCGATCAGCGTCTGCACGTGCGCGGCCAGCCAGTCGTTGCTGATGATGCGGTGCCGCTCGCCCATCACGTCGGCCAGCTCGTCGAACTGCAGCATGGTCGCGGCCGTCTGCCAGGAGGCGGCCATCGCGTCGGCCAGCCACCGCCCCCCGCCGGCGAAGGTCTCGGCGTCGGCGCGCAGCTCGCCGATCATCGCGGTGAGCTCGGCCGGACGGCCCTCGCCCTCCATGAACAGCACCCCGTCCAGTGCGGTCGCGGCCTCGCTGTCGAGGTCCTAGGCTCCCGCGAAGGGGCTCACGGCCCGGGAGGCCGCGGGCTCGACGGTGGTCCACCGGTCCGCGAGCGCCAGCAGGGCACGGGCGTGCCGCTGCAGCCGCAGCGCCGTCTCCAGCGGAGCCGAGGCGTAGAAGCGCTCGTGCTCCCCGTGGAACCGGGCCAGGTTCAGCGCCGCGTCCAGCAGCGGGTCCGGTCGCGCCGGTCCGGCGCTCACCGGCGTGCCTCCGTTGCGGCGGGGCCCGCGTGCGCGGCTCCCCGGGTGCCCGGGTCCGGCCGCAGGCCCGCGACCAGCACGGCGGCCGCCCCGGTGATGGCTGCGGCGATGAACGGCTCCTGCGGATCGAACGCCGTGGCGCCGGGGATGCGGGCCGCCGCCTGGGCGGCGAGGGCGAGCACGTAGTCCACCTGGACGACGGCGCTGGCGACGAGCAGCACGGCCCCGAGCACGTACCCCCACGGCCGCCGCCGCCAGAGCAGCACGGACGCGGTGGCGTAGCCCGGCACCAACGTCGTCAGGTCCATCGCGTAGCCCAGGTGGCCGACCGGGGCAGGCTGGAGCAGGAGCCCCTCCTCCGGCGGGGCGCCGGTCACGGCGAACCGGAGGGAGAACCAGGTCCACATCCCCCCGAGCGAGGCAGCCAGCAGTCCCAGCACGGCGCTGACCGCGCGGACCGGCGTCCGCGGCCGGATCCGGTCGGCGATCGCCGCGACGTCGAGGGACCGCAGCGCCAGCACCAGCGCCACGGCCGCCAGCCCGAACAGCGCCACGTGGACCAGGAAGAGCGCGTTGAACGCCGCCCCGAAGACGTGGTAGGCGTACGTGTAGACGACGGAGGCGAGCATCCCCGCCCACAGCAGCTCGGCCCGGGGAGAGCCTCGTCGGGCGCGGGCCAGGGCTCCTGCCAGCAGCGGGGTGGCGACCGTCAACGACCCCAGGTCGTAGGCGCGGAAGGTGGCCGCGTTGGCCGGTGCGTCCCGGTACAGCCCCCGCCAGGTCAGCCCGGCCACCGACGATGCCGCCATCAGCCCGGCGACGGCGACCGACAGGCGCCGCGCGAGGCGCCGGTCGGCGGCCCCGGTCGTCCCGGCGCCCGCGGCGGCGGCGGTCACCCCCTCGGCCGGGACGGGGTCCGACCCGCTGCCCACGACGGGGTCTGCCGCACGGCGCAGGAGATGCCGCAGCGCGGCGGTCCCGCGCGCGACCGACGTGCGCAGCGCGCGGCGCAGCGACGCGGCGCCGTCGCCGATCGCGGACCGGAGCCGCTGCCCGAGCTGCCCGCCCCGCAGCGAGCCCGGCCGGGGACACGTCGTCGACGAGGTCATCGCTCCACCACCCCTCCCGGTCAGCCTCCAGGGCGGGGACCGGCCGGCCCAGGGCTGGTGGTCATCCCCACGAGGGTCGGACGACTCCTCGCGGGCGAGCCCACCAGCGCCCCCGCCGGCGCCCACGGACCCGTCACCCGGTGTCCGGTCGCACCGCGAAGACCGGGAACCGGTCGGCCACGGCGGCGATCTCCTCGGCGGCGAGGTCCGGGCCGACGCCGAAGAAGGCGCGCGCCTCCCGGGCGACCGCCGTCGAACCGGGCCGGCGAGCCGCTCGCAGCACGTAGGAGCGGATCACCGGCGCACGCTCCGCGGGAGGCACCTCCACCAGCGTCACCGCCTGACGCCGCCGGTGGCGGGCGAGCACCACCCGGCCACCCGCCGCGCGGACGTTGCGCACCCACTCGGACTCACCGGTCAGCGAGACCAGGTGGCCCTGCCCCTCGTACCGGGCCAGCACCAGGGTGGTCCGCCGGATCACGCCGCTGCGGCGGCCCGGGACCTCGAGGGTTACCACGTAGCCGGGGCTGAGCCCCAGGGCGGTCAGGACGTGTCCCAGCCACTGCAGCCGGGCGTAGAGCCGCGGCGGTGGCCGGTACCGCTCCGGGCCGGGGGCCCCGAGGGGCACGAGGACGCGGTCGAGCCGCGGGCGGCGATCGAGCTCCTCGCGGTCGAAGGAGCGCAGCGCCTCCGCCGTCCCGGCCGCCAGCGGGTACCCGTGCCCGGGGAGCAACGTCCGGGGTCCCAGCGCGGCCAGCGCCGCCACGGACCGCCGGGCCGTCTCCCGGTCCCAGGTCGTGTACCAGGGCGGTCCGGCCAGCCGGTGCCGCCCGCCGAGCAGCCCTGACGCCGCGTTCAGGTCCACGGTCACCAGCGCGTCCCCGGAGACCAGCACGCCGTCGGCACGGCGCAGGTAGGCGACGGACCCGGGCGTGTGCCCGGGTGCGGCGGTCCACTCCCAGTCGGGCAGCCCGGGCACGACGCCGTCGGGGTCGAGGGGACGGGTGACGTCGGTGATGTCGCCCGCGGCCTCGATGCGGGACCGGGTCCTGGCCGGCAGCAGGTGCATGATCGGCACGAGGACCCAGTGGTCGAGTGGCATGTCGAAGTCGGGGAGGTACTTCCCGGCGGCCATCGGCAGCTCGTCCGGGTGGACGTACACCGGCACGTGCCAGGCGCGGGCGAGGTCGCCGGCGGCGCCGGAGTGATCGGGGTGGACGTGGGTGAGCAGGATCGCGGTCGGGCGCGCGGCGGGACCGAACAGTGACTCGGCCGCCCGCCGGATCTCGCCCGCGTCGCCGGCCCACCCGGCGTCGATGAGGACCCACGACCCGCTGGAGCGGACCAGGTAGGCGTTCGAGGCCGGCGTCCCGCAGCCCACCGTGACCACGTGCACGTCGGCAGCGACCGTGAGGGGGCCCCGCCGGTCGGCCCGAGGTGGCCAGCGGCCGGGACGCCGTTCCGGGTGGGCCTCGAGGCCGGCCCGGACCCGCCGCTCCGACCGGGCACCGCCGAACCGCTCGAACACCGTCAGGCGGGGGCGGGTCTCGTGCCGTTCGTCGGCCCGCATCGCGTCTCCTCCGTCCGCGGTCAGGGCGCGGTGGCCGCCCACAGCTCCAGCGTGGTGGTGGGGTCGGGCCGTCGCGGGCGGTCCACGACGGCGCGCAGCAGCCAGCGGAGGGTGAACTCCGGCGCGCTGATCGACGGGGCGGGCAGCGGCAGCGGAGGCCGGAGGGTGAAGGGCAGCCGCAGCACCGCGCCGGGTTCCAGGTCGAGGGGTCCGGCCACCGCCGCGGTGGCGACCACGGTCGTCGCGGCGCGGTCCTCCTCCAGCGGCATCTCCGGCGAGCGGGCCGGCACCTGCTCGGCGAGCACCAGCTCGACCCGCACGCCACGGGCGCGACCGGTGCGGCAGGGGGTCACGGTCACCGTCCCGGTCAGCGGGACGCCGCCGGACAGCCGCCGGCCGGTCACGTCCTCGATGCCGAGGACGGCCACGCCGGCGTCGTCGACGACCGCCGTCGTGTCGGCCACCCAGCTGCGTTCCGCGGCGCGCGAGGTGACGCGCACCGCGGTACCCGCCTCCGCGCCGCGGCCGTGGGACACGTCGAGCCGGGCGCGGACCGCGTACGCCTGCTGCACGAGGTAGCCGTCGACACTGGCCTCCCCCGCCGGCACGGCCAGCGTCACCGAGCGCACCAGGTGCTGCCCGGCGACCAGCGGCCCGGCCGGGTCGACGTCGGCGCGGTCGAGGACGGCGGAGCGGCGGAGGCTCACCGTGGCGCCGGCGCCCATCCAGCCCCGCTCGGCGTGGGCCACCATCCCGTGCCGTACCAGCTCCACCTGCCCGCCGGTGACCTCGGTCGGGCGGTCGGCGGCGAACCGGACGGTGACCTCCAGCGGCTGCCCGGCCTCCACCGTCGCCTCCGCTGCGCTCACCGTGAGTCCGGGCGCCCGCAGCGGCGCCGTCACCACGAGTGCCCTCGCGACCGCCGCGAGGGGTGGCGCAAGCGCGCTCGCGCCGGCCGTGGCGGCGTCCCGGCGCGGCGCGTCACCGGCCGGCTCCGGCCGTCCACGGCTGCGCCGGCGGTCGGGCGGGCTGGTCGTCCGGCCCGGCGACCAGGTAGAGGACCATCCCGACGATGCCGAGGCTGACCAGACCGGTGACCAGCAGCACGAGGAACCAGGTCTTGTCCTCCAGCCGGGCGGTGACCACCAGTGCCGCCACCCAGGCGACCAGCAGCCCCACCCCGGCCGCCAGCAGCACCAGGACGCCGACGATCGCCAGGGCGATCAGCACCCAGCCGCCCGCGCCCGCGTCCACTCCCACCACGTCGGGGCCGCGGGTGACGAGCACGTCGTTGGCGATGGCCAGTCCGCCGCCCAACGCCATCAGCGCCAGTCCCGCCACCACGGCGAGCAGGCTCCCGACGAACAGCCGGGCGATCTGCCGCTTGCCCATCCGAACCACCTCCAGGACTCCCCGCCAGGCTCGCGGGCGGAGGCGGTGGCCGGGCAGGGGCGCGGGTCCCGCGCCAACCGGAGGGTCCGTCCCTGCAGCCGAGGACCTCCGCCCCTGCCCGTTCCGGGACGTCGGGGGATCGGGTGCGACCGGCCCTCCGTTCGCCGGGGCGGTGCCGGGCCACGGTCCCCGGTCGGCGCGGGCCCGGAATCAGCGGCCCAGCCAGAAGCGGGCCACGCGGACGCCGCAGGCGTCGGTGAGCACGTGCGGCAGCAGGACGGACCGCAGCCCGCCGGTGCGCCAGGCGACGGCGGTCGACGCCGCACCGACCACCGCCGCGCCGAGCAGGAACCCGGCACGGCCGCGGGAGGACGGCAGGACCAGCTGCGGAGCCAGGTGCCAGGCGGTGAACCCGGCCAGCGGCCACAGCGCGCCGCGCACGACGTCGTCCGGGAACTCGGCGAGGAACAGCCCCCGCCACAGCACCTCCTCGCCCACGGCGTTGACCGCGGCGGTGCCGGCCATGACCGCGGCGACCTGCCCGTCGACCAGACGGCGGTCCGGCAGCAGCGCGGCACCGACGGCGCCGGCCACCGGGAACGCCAGGATCGCGACGTCGACCGGGCCCGGTCGGCGTCCGGCGCGCAGCACGCGTGCGACGCCCCGCGGCCCGAGCACCCACAGCGGGAAGCCGAGGCACCAGCCGGCCCAGTAGACGGCGAAGCCGACGACGTACGCCGGCCTCGGCGGCAGCAGGCGCCGCAGGACGGCGAAGGCCGCGGCCATCGTCACCGGTACCGCCACCGGGGCGGCCAGCGTCGCCTCCCGACGGCAACGGTCGGCCGTCACCTGGGGGTCGGCCCCAGTCGCCGGACCACCTCCACCGCCAGGCGGGAGGTCCACGCGGTCAGCGTCCGCGGTGCAGAGCGCGCCGGTGCAGCCAGCCGATGAGCACCAGCAGCGGCAGGTGGATCGCCGGCAGGTTCGCCGCGAACCACCGCGGCAGGTAGATGTCGGTCACCGAGCCACTGGTCGCACCGGCCCGCTCGGCCAGGCCGGTCAACGGGCAGCGGAAACCGCCGGCGGCGAAGACCAGGCACTCGCCGGCGACGACCGCGGCGGCGGCGGCCGCCCGCCGGTCGCTGCGGCCCCGCAGGCCCGACCAGACCAGGTAGCCGACGCAGGACTCGATCGACGCCCAGGCCGCGGTGTGCACCGCCCTGATCGCGGCCAACCGCCGTGGGCGGACCGGGAGCGGGACGCGGCGGCGGTGCTCGGCCTCGGCACGCTCCCGGATGCCACGCAGCATCCGGCGCACCATGGGCCAGTCGCCCAGCTCCAGGAGCACGATCCCGGCCGGGTGCCGCCAGTCGTAGGCGAACCGCAACCGCGAGACCAGCCGGGTCCGGCCGTCGGGCAGCGGCGTCAGACGCCAGGCCCAGGTGCTGGACGGCGTCCGCCACAGCATCCACTCCGGCGCCTGGAAGGAGTCGACGACGAAGGCCGTCGTCTCCGTCGGCTGCGGTGCCATCGGCAGCCACCGGCCGACCTCGAGGTCCTGCAGCTCCGGCACGATCTGCCGGGCGCTGGGGTGCGCGAGGTCGTCGAGCAGGTCGTCGGCGTACCAGCCGGCGCGCAGGCAGCCGACCTGCACCAGCCAGGGCCACACCTCCGCCGGCGGCGCGGCGACGGTGATCGCCCGGGTGGCCTGCAGCTGCGCCCGCGGGAACACGTCGTCGCCGGGCATCGGCGCGGCGACCTCCGCGCGGGTCGCCCCCCAGCGGCGGTGCCAGGGCCGCAGCAGCGGCGCCAGCACGAACCGGGGCAGGTCGGCGACGACGTCACGGACCTGGCGGGCCAGGTCGGCCGCGGTCGGCCGCAGCGGCACCCAGCCCGGCGGCTGCGGGGCGGGCGGGGTGTCGGCGGCGGGGCCGGCCACGACCCGGGTACCGGTCACCGGTCCCACCGGCCTCAGCTGCTCACGGACCGGGACGCCACCAGCTCGGCGAGGGTGGCGCCCCAGGCGCGGGCGCGCTCCTCCTCACCGGCGACCAGCGGGCCCTTCGTGTCGACGACGGAGAAGTGCTCGGAGGGGGTGACGACCCGCGCCCCCAGCTTGCCGAGCAGTTTCTCCTCCGTCCGCGACGCGTGGTCCATCCTGGTCAGCACCGGGTGGCCGCTGCCCCGGGTGTCGAACGCGGCCGCGGCGATCCCGGCCGGTGCCCGGACGGCCTCCAGCCACTCGTGCAGACCGCGACCGGTGTCGGCGATGTCGGCGCCGTACTGCTGCACCGCGCTCTCCCGGGTGGAGGGGCGGGGCATCCCGAAGGCGTGGTTCGGCCCGCCCACGACCAGCAGCCCGACGTCGGGGCCGAGCTCCGCCGGGGCCTCGGCGGCCGCGACGACGTCCGCCGGGAGGGAGGCCGACAGCCCCTCGGCGATCGCGTGGGCGATCGTGCGGGCGTCACCGAACACGGACTCGTAGACCACCATCGCGCGGGTCATGCGCTCACCACCTCGTCCCTCGGCTGTTGACCGGTACGACGCTAGGCAGCGGCCGCACGGTGCCCCACCGGCGAAGGACCCGGTCGGCGGGGGCCGACGGTCCCGCGGAGCGCGGAGGAGGTCCGGCGGGCCGCGGGATCGCAGGCTGGACGGGCCGTCGGGCCGCGTCCGGCCCCCGGCCACCGACGTGCGGACGCCTCCTCACCGGGGTCGTCCGGGCGGGCCGCGACCCCCGACACGGCGACGGGCCGGTGACCCCGCGAGGAGGTCACCGGCCCGTCGCCGGTGGTGCTGCGGTCAGACGGCCGCGGGCGCGCGCAGGTCGGCGTCGAAGCCGCCGGTCTGCTCGGGCAGCGGGCCGGCCGCGCGGCCGGAGCGGAACCGCTCGACGTCGAGGATGCCCTCGCGCTTGGCGACGATCGTGGGCACCAGCGCCTGGCCGGCCACGTTCACCGCGGTGCGGCCCATGTCGAGGATCGGGTCGATGGCCAGCAGCAGGCCGACGCCGGCCAGCGGCAGCCCGAGGGTGGACAGCGTCAGCGTCAGCATGACCACCGCGCCGGTGACCCCGGCGGTGGCGGCGGAGCCGACGACCGACACCAGCGCGATGAGCAGGTAGTCGGTGACCGACAGGTCGACGCCGAAGAACTGGGCCACGAAGATCGCCGCCAGCGCCGGGTAGATCGCCGCGCAGCCGTCCATCTTCGTCGTCGCGCCCAGCGGCACGGCGAAGGAGGCGTAGGACCGCGGCACCCCGAGGCTCTGCTCGGTGACCCGCTCGGTCACCGGCAGGGTGCCGATCGAGGACCGGGAGACGAAGGCCAGCTGGATCGCCGGCCACGCACCGGCGAACCACCGCAGCGGCGAGAGGCCGTGCAGGCGCAGCAGCACCGGGTAGACGACGAAGAGCACCAGCGCCAGACCGGCGTAGACGGCGCCGGCGAAGACGCTCAGCGAGCCCAGCGACTCCCAGCCGTAGCTGGCCACGGCGTTGCCGATGAGACCGACGGTGCCGATCGGGGCCAGCAGGATGACCCACCAGAGGATCTTCTGGACGATCGCCAGGGCGGAGCGGACCAGCCGCAGGAACGGCTCGGCCGGCTCGCCGACCTTGAGGACGGCGACACCGACGGCGACCGCGATGACGATCAGCTGCAGCACGTTGAACGACAGCCCGATCGAGCCGTCGTCGGCGGCGGAGGCCTGCAGGCCGAGGACGTTGCCGGGCACCAGGCCGGTGAGGAAGTCCCACCAGCCGCCGGTGGTGCCGGGGTCGGTGGCGCTGGCCGCGTCGACGGAGCTGTTGCGGCCGGGCTGGGTCAGCAGGCCCAGGCCGATGCCGATGGTGACGGCGATGAGCGCGGTGATCGCGAACCACAGCAGCGTCTGCCCGGCCAGCCGGGCGGCGTTGGACACCTGCTTGAGGTTGGCGATGCTGACGATGACCGCGGTGACGATCAGCGGCGGGACCAGCGCCTTCAGCAGCGTGACGAAGGTGCCGCCGACGGTCTGCAGGGTGCTGGTGAGCCAGTTGGGCGTGCCGTCGGCGACGGGGCCCATCTCGCGGGCCACGAGGCCCAGGGCGACGCCGACCACGAGGGCGAGGAGGACCTGCGCCGCGAACGGGACGCGGCGGAGACGTGCGAGCACGGACGTGCCTTCCGGGAGGGAGGAGGGGATGACGACGCGCGGGCGGCACCGGTCAGCCGGCGCTCGTCACCCGGCACAGGTCCACCTCACGGCAGCGCGTGAGACCCCAGACGTTCCGCACGAGGAGGTCAATGCGGCCGGCCCCGCGCCGCATCCCGGCTGTGGGCGGTCTCACGCCGGGTCAGCGCGGGGCGCGTGCCGCGGTGTCCGGCCGCGGGTCCCGCGTCAGGCGGCGTCGTCCTCGGCGACGGTCCCGTCCCCGAGGCCGACCATCACCTCGTTGGTCTGCAGGGTGACCAGCCAGGCCAGCGCGTGGTCCTCCACCGACCGGCCGGTGACGCGGGCGATCGCGTCGAGCTGGGCGGCCACCAGGCCGCGGGCGGCCTGGTAGACGTCGGCGGCGCTGACCTCCACCTGCTGCTCGGTCAGCCACAGCCCGCCGTCGGGCAGGACGCGGACGCGGGGCTGGTCGCCGACGCCGAGGTCGGCGGCGGCGCTGCTGAGCACGGACATGCCGGCGCGCAGCTCGGTCAGCCGGTGGTCGGGCTGTGCCGGCTGCGGGGACGACGGCTGAGGGGACGACGGCTGGGGGGACGACGGCTGGGGGGACGACGGCACGGTCATCGGGTGCCTCCTGGAACGGGCCCGCGGGCCTGGGGTCGTGTCCCCAGGTTCGGCAGTCCCGCCACCGGAGCCGGGCACCCGTGGGGCGGGAGGGAGCGCACGGGACGGGCGGGACGAACCGTTGCACGCACGACGCGCGCGGGCGGACCTTCCGCCCGCGACGGGTGCCGTGCACCATGCCGCCCCGTGATCAACCGCCCGGGCTGCACCCGACGCCGAGCCTCCCGACGGTCCCGGCGCTCCGGCGGCTCCTCCTGGGACGGCTGCGACGAGGGCTGCGACGCCCTGAGCCTGTTCAGCCTGCTGTGGTCGGCGCTGCCCGCGGCCCTGGTCGCGCCGGCTCCGGTCGGGACGCCGTGGGCCGCGCGGTGGCCGGCCCGGCTCGTCGTCGGCTACCGGCAGCGGGTCAGCCCCACCCGCCCGCCGGTGTGCCGGTTCACCCCCACCTGCTCCACCTACGGCCTGCAGGCGCTGCGCACCCACGGCCTCCTGCGCGGCGGGCGGCTCACCGTGCGCCGGCTGCGCCGCTGCCGGCCGGGCGCGGGCGGCAGCGACCGGGTCCCGGCACCGCGGGGCGGATGAGGTCAGCGGGCCCGCCGGCCTCTACCCCGGCGCCGCGACCACGGCCGCACGCCCGAGCTGCCCGAGACCAGCCGCTCGGCGGCGGCGTAGACCAGCAGGCCCGGGACGACCACCACGGACGGCAGCACCAGCGGGGTGGCCAGCAGCGACACGGCGAGGACGCCGGGCGCCGTCGCCAGCCAGCCGCGGCGGCGCTGCGGATCGGCCAGCGCCCCCCACCGGACGCCGGTCCACATCAGCCAGCGCAGCAGCACCGGGACGTCGGCCTCGCGCATCGCCCGGCGGAAGAGGCCGTCGGCCTGCCGGGAGGTGACCACGCCGGTGGCGATGCCGACGGTGCACAGCCAGTCGTGCAGCACCGCCGCCAGCGTGTAGCGCCCGGCCTCGGGCACCAGCCACAGCACCGGCCGCGGCACGGTGGCCAGGTCGGTCTCGAAGCCGGCCGGGACGACGAACCGCTCCTCCCGGCCCCGGTAGGCCAGCGGCTCGACCAGCGTCCAGCCGCCGGCGCCGGTGGTGCGCAGCACGGCCGACGGCGGGTCGAAGGGCACCCCTCGATCCTGCCGCCGGCCGGCGACCGCCGCCCGGGTCAGGACCGCGGCCGGGCGGCGCCCTCGACCCGCGTGCCGGGACGGCGGGCGGCCAGCGGCGTGGCGACGTCCTCGAGGGACTTGCCCTCGGCGTCCACACCGAGGAAGGCGGCCACGACGCCACCGAGGACCATCACGCCGGCGCCGATGAGGTAGCCGACGAACAGCGGCCCGGTGCTCTCCCCCTCGCCGATGAGCTTGCCGTAGAACCACGGGCCGAAGGCGCCGAAGAGCTGGGCGATGGCGAAGAAGACGGCGATGGCCTTGGCCCGGACCTCGAGCGGGAAGATCTCGCTGACGGTGAGGTAGGCCGAGCTGGCCCCGGCGGAGGCGAAGAAGAAGATGATCGACCAGGCGATGGTCTGGGTGATCGCGTTGAGCACCCCGGCCTGGAACAGCACGGCGGTGATCGCCAGGAGCACGCCGGACAGGACGTAGGTGAACGCGATCATCCGGCGGCGGCCGACGGTGTCGAACAGGTGGCCGAGCACGAACGGGCCGGCCAGGTTGCCGACGGCGAAGGCGATGAAGAACAGCGGCACCGACCCGCTGTCGACGTCGAAGAAGTCGGTCAGCACCAGCGCGTAGGTGAAGAAGATCGCGTTGTAGAGGAACGACTGGGTGATCATCAGGGTGGCGCCGAGGACCGCGCGGCCGGGAAACTCGCGGAAGAGCACCCGCAGCAGCGCGAGGTAGCCGATGTCGGTGGCCGGCGTGAGCTCGATGGCCCTGCTCTCGTCGACCTCCGGCAGCCGGGTCCCGCCGTGCTCGACCTCCCGCTCGATGAGGCTGATCGACTCCTCGGCCTCCCGCTCGCGGCCGTGCATGACCTGCCAGCGGGGGCTCTCGGGCAGGTGCCGGCGGACCACCAGGATCACCAGGCCGAGCACCGGGCCGAGCAGGAAGGCCAGCCGCCAGCCCAGGCTGACGTCGACCACGTTGAGGAACACGAAGGTGCCCAGCGTCCCCAGGACGGCGCCGCCCCAGTAGGTGCCGTTGACGGCGATGTCGACCCGGCCGCGGTAGCGCGCCGGGATGAGCTCGTCGATGGCGGAGTTGATCGCCGCGTACTCACCGCCGATGCCCATGCCGGCGACGAACCGGGTGAGGTACAGGAACCACACCCAGCCGGTGCCGTTGCCCAGGGTGAGGGCGGTCAGGCCGCTGCCGACGAGGTAGACCGCCAGCGTGATCATGAACAGGTTCCGCCGGCCCAGCCGGTCGGAGAGGTTGCCGAACAGCAGGGCACCGAAGACCTCGCCGAGCAGGTACACCGTGGCGATCAGGCCGGCCTGCGCCGCGGTGAAGTCCAGCGTGTCCGGCTCGGTGAGCACGGCGGTGACGGAGCTCGCGACGGTGATCTCCAGGCCGTCGAGGATCCAGGCGACCCCGAGGGCGACGACCATCCGCGTGTGGAACGGCGACCACGGCAACCGGTCGATCCGCGCGGGGATGAGGCTGCGGATGGCGCCGGGCGCCTCCGCCGGCTTGGACACACTCGTCATCGAGCACCTCCGGGTCGGGAACCGGACCGCCCTCTACCCCGTTGGTTGATGCCACCAACCTCAGGTCTGCCCGACCGGGTGAGCACCGGTCAGCCGGTCCGCCGCTCGACCATCCGCGCGGCGACCCGCCGGATCCGGTCGGCCTGCCGCGACAGCACGGCGTCGAGCACCCGGTCGACCGGGAACACCTCCCCCAGCCGCGCCAGGCCCATGACCCGCGGGACGGCGACCGAGCGCGACCGGGACGAGGTCAGGCAGCCGGCGACGCGGTCGGCCACCCGCCCGGGAGCGATGCCCGGGGTCAGCCGGCCGCGGGCGTCGTCGTCGGAGACCGGTGCCGCCCCGTGCCCGCGGGCCATCCACTCGGTGGCCACCGGGCCGGGCATGACCGAGTGCACCCGCACGCCGCGGGCGGTGACCTCCCGCCGCAGCCCGGAGACGAACCCCTGCACGCCCGCCTTGGTGGCCGAGTAGACCGTCAGCGGCGGCACCTGGGACAGCCCGGCCACGGAGCTCACCACCAGCAGGTCCCCCCGCCCGCGCAGGGCCGCCGCGGCGAGGAGGTGCGGCAGCGCCAGCAGGGTCAGGTCCACCACCCCGGTGAGGTTGGTGGCCACCATGCCCTCGACCGCCGCGCGCGGGGTGTCCTCCACCAGCGCGGCGTGGGCCAGCCCCGCGTTCAGGACGACGGCGTCGAGCCGGCCGTGCTCGGCGAGCACCCGCTGCACCAGCAGCTCCCGGTCGCCGGCGTCGGCGACGTCGGCGACCACCCCGGTGACGCCGGGCAGGGCGCCACACGCCTCCTGCAGCCGGTCGCCGCCGCGGGCGCAGGTGACCACCCGGGCGCCCGCGCCGGCCAGCCGGGCCACGGTGGCCCGCCCGATGCCGGCGCTGCCGCCGGTGACGAGGACGACGCGATCGCGCAGGTCTGCCATGGCCCGCCACTACCCGGTGCGACATCCCATAGTGCGCGGTGCATCGAAGTCGCGGCCAGTGGGCATGCCGTGCCCATGCGCCTGCCCGAGCCACGGGGTCCCCTGACGACCGCCCTCCGCGACGACCTGCTCGCCGGCGAGGTCTCCGCCGCCGCCGTCGAGCTGGCGCGCGCCACCGCGGAGGCGGCGGCCGAGCCGCTGCTCGACGAGGACCTGCAGCTGGCCCTGGCGGTCTGCTACGAGCTGCACTACCGCGGGTTCGACGGCGTCGACGACGTCCTGGAGTGGGACCCCGACATGCTGACGCTGCGCGCGCACCTCGAGCGCCGGCACCTGGCCGCGCTCCGCGACCTCACCGGCCCGACGCCGGCCACCGGTGACCCGGTGGACCAGCAGCTCACCGCGCTCATCGCCGCCGACGACGGCCCGTCGCTGTCGCGGTACATGGCCCGCCACGGCACTCCCGAGCAGTGGCGCGAGTACCTGACCCTGCGGTCGGTCTACCACCTCAAGGAGGCCGATCCGCACACCTTCGCCATCCCGCGGCTGTCGGGGCGGGCCAAGGCCGCGATGGTGGAGATCCAGGCCGACGAGTACGGCGGCGGCTCGGCCGAGCGCATGCACAGCGAGCTGTTCGCCGGGATGATGCGCGACCTCGGCCTCGACGCCGGCTACGGCGCGCTGTGGGACGCCGCCCCGGCGGTCGCCTTCACCGCGGTCAACACCATGTCGCTGTTCGGGCTGCACCGGCGCTGGCGGGCCGCGGCCCTGGGGCACCTCGCCTGCGTGGAGATGACCTCCTCCGAGCCCAGCCGCCGCTACTCCTCGGGCCTGCGCCGCCTCGGCCACGGCGAGGGCACCACCGTCTTCTACGACGAGCACGTCGAGGCCGACGCCGTCCACGAGCAGATCGCCGCGGTGGACATGTGCGGGTCGCTGGTCGCCGAGGACCGCTCGCTCGCCGACGACGTCCTGTTCGGCGCCGCCTGCTCGCTGGCGCTCGACGGGCTGGCGGCCGGCCACCTGCTCGGCGCGTGGGAGGCCGGCCGCTCGGCGCTGCGCGCAGAGCCGGCCCTCGCCGCCTGAACCGGAGCCCGACTGCACATCCGGGCGCCGGCTGCCGATCCTCCCCGGGCACGGACCGCGGGCCAGCGCCCGTGGCACCCCCGACCGCGGAGGACCCCATGTGGCGGCGCACCGACCCCGTCCCCGTCAGCAGCACGCCTCCGCCGCCGACCCCGCGTGACATCGAGACGCTCGAGGCGGTGGTCGCCGCCCTCGACGCGTCGGTGCGCACGCAGCTCGACGCCCACGTCGCGGTGGTCCGCACGATCACCGAGACCAACGGCCTGGACTACGGCGCCGTGTGGGCGCCCACGGGCAGCGGCGCGTTCACCCTCGCCCACGAGACCGGCCCCCTGGCGCCGGCCATCCGCGCCGGCTGGCGGCAGGACCTGCCGCTGACGGAGTCGGCGGGCATGGGCGGCAGGGCGCTGCGGGAGCGCCGGACGGTGCACATGGACAGCGCGCCGGCCGGGCGCGGCAGTTGCGTGCGGTGGGAGAACGCCTGGGCCGCCGGCGCGCGGGAGGGGTGCTTCATCCCCGCCGTCGACGGCGGGCGGGTCACGGCCGTCCTGGAGTACCACCACCGCGGCCGGCTGCCCTTCTTCGGTGCCCGCCGCGAGAAGTGGGAGGCCATCCACCGGCTGCTCGACCACATGCGCGCCGCCGCGCTGGCGACGGCGGCGGTGCGCGAGACCGTCGACGACCGGGCGGCCGTCACCGCCGTCGTCACCTCCGTGGGCGAGGCCGCCGACGAGGCCGCCGCCCTCCAGACGGCGCTGGAGACCGTGCGCGCCGCGTTCGGCTGGGACTACGGCTCGTTCTGGGCGCTCGACGACGCGGAGCGGCTGCTGCGCTTCCGCACCGAGTCCGGCACGGCCGGCGAGGAGTTCCGGCGGGTCACCCTGACGGCCACCTTCGCCGAGGGCGTCGGCCTGTCCGGGCGGGCCTGGCGGGAGCGCGACCTGGTCTTCGTCCGCGACCTGGCCGAGGTCACCGACTGCGTGCGGGCCCCGGCCGCCCATCGGGCCGGGGTGCGGTCGGGCGTCTGCTTCCCGATCACCGTCGGCGGTGAGGTCATCGGCACCATGGACTTCTTCACCACCGACACGATCGAGCTGTCGGAGTCGCGGGCCGACGCGCTGCGCACCGTGCAGCGGCTGGTCTCCCAGCGGCTGGACGCGCTGCGCCGCGCCGAGGCCGACGCGCAGCGCTCCCGCGAGCTGCTCGACAGCGTCGACCGGCTGCGCTCGGCGGCCGCGGCCGCCGGCGAGGTGGCCGACAGCGCCGTGACGCAGGCCTCGGCGATGACCACCGAGGTGGCCACGCTGACCGAGTCGTCGACGTCGATCGGCGAGGTCATCCGGATCATCTCCGGCATCGCCGACCAGACGAACCTGCTGGCCCTCAACGCCACCATCGAGGCCGCCCGCGCCGGGGAGCTCGGTCGCGGCTTCGCGGTCGTGGCCAGCGAGGTCAAGGACCTGGCGCGGGAGACCGCGGCGGCCACCCAGCGGGTGTCGGACCAGATCGCCGGCATCCAGGCCAGCAGCGAGCAGGTCACCGCGGGCATCCACGCCACCAGCGAGGTGATCGGCCGCCTCGACGCCGTCCAGGCGCGGATCACCGACGTGCTGGAGGAGCAGGTCCGGATGGCGCGCGCCATCCGGACCGACCGCTGAGGCGGGCGCGGGCCGGGCACGGGGGCCGGCCCGCGCCCCCTCGGTCACTCCTGCGGGGCTCCCCCGGGCCGCTGCGCCGAGCGCAGGATCGTCGCCGCCGGGCGCGGCCGGCTCGGCGCGCTGGGCGCGGAGAAGCCCGAGCGCTTGTGCGAGCCGTCGCAGAACGGCTTGATGCCGGACTTGCCGCACCGGCACAGCGCCACCGTCCGGCGGCCGGGGTCGATCTCGGCGCCGTCCTGGTCGACCAGCCGGAAGTCCCCGCGCACGATCAGCGGCCCGTCGCGGTAGGGCGTGATGGTGGCCCCGGCGTCGGCACGGGGCAGGTCGTCGTCGGCGGGCGGGTCGTCGGCGGGCACGGCTGAGCTCACTCCCCCAGCGTGCCCCGCCGCCGGGGGCGGCGCACCCGGGTCAGCCGGCCGGCTGACCGTAGAAGACCTGCTCGACGACGCCGCGGGCGCGCCGGGTGGTGCGGCGGTAGTCGTCGAGGAAGCGGCCGGGGTCGACGTCGGGGCCGCAGCCGCTGGCCCGCGCCACCCCGGCCAGCTCCAGCCCGGGCCGGGGCAGCTGGTCGCTGGGCCGGCCGCGGACGAGGAAGACGGCGTTGCGCGCCCGGCCGGCCACCTCCCACGCCTCGCGCAGCGCGTCGGCCTGCGCCGGCTCCAGCAGCCCGGCGGCGGCCAGCCGCTCCAGCGCCGCGACCGTCGAGGGCAGCCGCAGCTCCGGCAGCCGCCCGGCGTGCTGCAGCTGCAGCAGCTGGACGGTCCACTCGACGTCGGCCAGCCCGCCACGGCCGAGCTTGGTGTGCGTGGCCGGGTCGGCGCCGCGGGGCAACCGCTCCCGCTCCACGCGGGCCTTGATGCGGCGGATCTCGGCGACCTGGGCGTCGGTGAGGCCGTCGGCCGGGTAGCGCAGCGGGTCGGCCAGCGCGACGAAGGCGGCCCCGAGCTCCGGGCTGCCGGCCACCGGCACCGCCCGCAGCAGCGCCTGCACCTCCCACACCGACACCCAGCGCTCGTAGTACTCCCGGAACGCGTCGAGGCTGCGCACCAGCGCGCCCTGCCGGCCCTCCGGGCGCAGGTCGGCGTCGATCTCGAAGGCCGGGTCGGGCGCGGGCTCGGCGAGCAGCCGGCGCAGCGTGTGCGCGATCGCGTTGGCCGCCTGGGTGGCCCGGGACTCCTCGACGCCGGCCCGCGCCCGGTGCACGAACAGCACGTCGGCGTCGGAGCCGTAGCCCATCTCGCCGCCGCCGAGCCGGCCCATCCCGATGACGGCGAGGTCCACCGGCACGTCCTCGGCGGCCACGCCGGCCTCCCGGCCCCACGCCCGCACGGCGACGTCGAGGCCGGCCTGCAGGGTGGCGACGGCGACGTCGGTGAGCGCCTGACCGACCCGGACGACGTCGAGGCGGCCGAGCAGGTCGGCCGAGGCGATGCGCAGCAGCTCCTGGCGGCGCTGGGCCCGCAGCACCCCGACGGCGGCCTTCGGGTCCCCGGAGCGGGCGGCGGCGGCCCGCCAGGCGCCGGCCAGGGTGGCGGCGGTGCGCGGCTCGAGCTCGGCGTCGTCGGCGAGGATGCGCAGCGCCTCGGGGGTGCGGGTGAGCAGCGCGGCCACGTACTGGCTCGAGCCCAGCAGCCGGGCCAGCCGCTCGGCCACCTGGCCCTCGTCGCGCAGCAGCCGCAGGTACCACTGGTTGCCGCCGAGGGCCTCGCTGACCTGCCGGTAGGCCAGCAGCCCGGCGTCGGGGTCGGCGCAGTCGGCGAGGGTCTGCAGCACGACCGGGAGCAGGTACTTCTGCATCGACGCCGAGCGCGACACCCCGCCGGTGAGCGCCGCCATGTGCCGCAGCGCGCCCTGCGGGTCGGCGAAGCCCAGCGCCCGCAGCCAGTCGCCGGCGGCCTCGCTGCCCAGCTGCGCGGCCTCGGCCGGCACGCGCGCCACGGCCGACAGCAGCGGCCGGTAGAAGAGCTTCTCGTGCAGCCGGCGCACCTCGCGGGTGTGCAGCGCGAGCTCGGCGCGCAGCACGTCGACGGCGCCGCCGCGGGCGTCGGGCTTGTAGCCCAGCGACCGCGCCAGCCAGCGCAGCTGCTGCTCGTCGCTGGGCAGCAGGTGGGTGCGCCGCAGCCGCAGCAGCTGCAGCCGGTGCTCCACCGTGCGCAGGAACCGGTAGGAGGCGATGAGGGTGTCGGCGTCGTCCCGGCCGACGTAGCCGCCGGACCGGAGCGCGGCCAGCGCGGGCAGCGTGCCGCCGACGTGCAGCCGGACGTCCACCCGCCCGTGCACCAGCTGCAGCAGCTGCACGGCGAACTCCACGTCGCGCAGCCCGCCGCGACCGAGCTTGAGCTCCCGGTCGGCCTGCGCGGGCGGGACGTGCTCCTCGACCCGGCGGCGCATCGCCTGGATCTCGCCGACGAAGCCGGGCCGGTCACCGGCCTGCCAGACCAGCGGGAACAGCTCGTCGACGTACCCGCGGCCGAGGTCGGGGTCGCCGGCGACCGGGCGCATCTTGAGCAGGGCCTGGAACTCCCAGGTGCTGGCCCACTGCCGGTAGTACGCGGCGTGGCCGGCCAGCGTGCGCACCAGCGGCCCGGCCTTGCCCTCCGGGCGCAGCGCGGCGTCGACCTCCCAGGCGGCCTGCCCGCAGATCCGCATGAGCGCGGCGGCCACCCGGGTGGCGCTCTGCACGGCCGCCTGCTCGCCGTCCCCGACCTCGACCGGCTCGGCCACGAAGACGACGTCGACGTCGCTGACGTAGTTGAGCTCCCGGCCGCCGCACTTGCCCAGACCGATGACGGCCAGCCGGCAGGCCGCGGCGCTCTCGGGCTGCTCGGCGACGGCGATGGCCAGCCCGGCGGTGAGCACCGCGGCGGCGATGTCGGCGAGCTCGCCGGCGACGTCCTCGGCCGGCAGCCCCTCCCCCAGGTCGCGCCCGGCCAGGCTCAGCACGGCCCGCCGGTGGGCCAGCCGGAGCGCGGCGACCCGCTGCGGCGAGGCGTCGGGCGCGGCGCGGCCCAGCCGGACGCCCCACGGCGGGTCGTCGGGGTCGGCGCCGACGGCGACCAGCAGCTGCCGCTCCAGCGCCAGCGCGGTGGGCCGCGTCGGGCCGCGGGTGTCGTCGTCGAGGACGGTCCAGTCGCCGGGGTGGGCGGCGAGGTGGTCGGCCAGGCCGGCGCTGGCGCCCAGGACCGACAGCAGCCGGGCGCGCAGCGTCGCCGAGCCGCGCAGCCGGGCGAGCAGCGCGGCCGCCGACCCGCCGGTGGGGTCGGCGGCGTCGAGCGCCTCGACCAGGCGGGTGAGCGAGCGGACGGCGAGGTCGGGGTCGCCGGCGCGCGCCAGCGCGGACACCACCGGGCCGGCCTCGGGGTCGGCCGGCTCGTTGCGGTCGAGGTCCCACAGCCCCAGGGCGGGGTCGGACAGCAGCAGCGCCGCCCGCTCGCCGTCGAGGAAACCGAAGCGGACCAGCCGCACGACCGCGGGGCGGGGCACCTCCCGCGCGGTGGTCACCGGGTCACACCGCGCGGCGGGCGGCGCGCACCAGGTCGGCGAAGCGGGCGGCGAACGGCGCCCAGATCTCCTCCAGGTCCGGGTGCACCGCGTCGGTCAGCCGGACCAGCGTCTCGCGGTCCCACGGGCTCGCCGCGACACCGACGGTGTCCCGCTCGGCCCACTCGCGGACGATCTCCGGCGTCGTCTCGATGTGGAACTGCACCCCGTAGACGTGCCGGCCCACGCGGAAGGCCTGGTGGGCGTACACCGGGCTGCTGGCCAGCAGCGTGGCGCCGGTGGGCAGCTCGCAGATCTCGTCGTGGTGGAACTGGACGACGTCCGGTGAGAGCGGGAGGGGGCCGAAGACCGGGTCCCCGGCGGCGGCGTCGCGCTTGGCCACGAGCAGCGCCCCGACCTCCGGGCCCTCGACCCCCTCGCGCACCCGCCCGCCGCCGGCCTGCGCCAGCAGCTGCGAGCCCAGGCACACGCCCAGGGTCGGGACGTCGTCGGCGAGCGCCTTGGCCAGCAGCGCGCGGACCGGCTCCAGCTCGGTGGCGGCGTCGTCGACGCTGGACTGCGGCCCGCCCGTCACGAGCAGCCCGTCGTGGCCGGTGAGGTCGGCGGGGACCTCGTCGCCGGCGTCGAGGTGCCGCTCGTCGAGCTCCAGGCCGGCGGCGCGCAGCCACTCGCCCAGCCGTGCGGGCGGGGCGGTGTCACTGGGGACGACGACGAGCAGGCGGGCGGGCTGGTCCGGCACGGCCCCGAGATTAGTTGAAGGACCTCGTCGCCCCCCGCGCCTCGCCCGCTCGGCACGGGCCCCTGCGACGAGGCCGTTCCATCCCCTCAGGGCCGCCCGCAGGTGCCTTTGTCGCGCTATTGGCCCTCAGAGGCCCGGGAGGTAGCGCTTGAGCTCGAAGGGGGTGACGTTCTGGCGGTAGGAGTTGAACTCCTCCCACTTGTTGCGCAGGAAGAACTCGAACACGTGCTCGCCGAGGGTCTCGGCGACCAGCTCGCTGCCCTGCATCGCCGTCAGCGCCTCCCCCAGGGAGACCGGCAGGTCCTCGTAGCCGGCGGCGCGGCGCTCGGTGTCGGTGAGCGACCAGACGTCGTCCTCGGCCTCGGGCGGCAGGTCGTAGCCCTTCTCGATGCCGCGCAACCCGGCGGCGAGCAGGACGGCGAAGGTCAGGTAGGGGTTGCAGGCGGAGTCCGGGGAGCGGACCTCGACGCGCGCCGACTGGCCCTTGTTCGGCTTGTAGGAGGGCAGCCGCACCAGCGCCGAGCGGTTGGCCCGGCCCCAGGTGGCCGCCGTCGGCGCCTCGGTGCCGGCCAGCAGCCGCCGGTAGGAGTTGACTGTCTGGTTGGTGACGGCGGTGAACTCGCGGGCGTGGGTGAGCAGGCCGGCGATGAACTGCCGCCCGGTCGCCGACAGCCGGATCGGGTCGCCCGCGTCGTGGAAGGCGTTGCGGTCGCCCTCGAACAGCGACACGTGGGTGTGCATGGCCGAGCCGGCGAGCTCGGTGAACGGCTTGGGCATGAACGTGGCGTGCACGCCCTGGGCGAGGGCGACCTCGCGGACGACGTGCCGCAGCGTCATCACGTTGTCGGCCATCGACAGCGCGTCGGCGTAGCGCAGGTCGATCTCCTGCTGGCCGGGCGCGACCTCGTGGTGGCTGAACTCCACCGAGATGCCCATGGCCTCCAGCGCGAAGACCGCCTCGCGGCGGAAGTCGTGCGCCACGTCGTGGGTGGACAGGTCGAAGTAGCCGCCGGTGTCGGCCGGCTGCGGCGGGCTGCCGTCGGTGGGCAGGTCCTCGATCAGGAAGAACTCCACCTCGGGGTGGGTGTAGAAGGTGAAGCCCATCTCGGCGGCCTTCGACAGCGCCCGCCGCAGCACGTGCCGCGGGTCGGCCCAGGACGGCGAGCCGTCGGGCAGCGTGATGTCGCAGAACATCCGCGCGGTGTCGCTGGGCTGCCCCTTGCTCGCCGGCATCACCTGGAAGGTGCCCGGGTCGGGCTTGGCGAGCATGTCGGACTCGTAGACCCGCGCGAAGCCCTCGATCGCCGAGCCGTCGAAGCCGATGCCCTCGGCGAAGGCGGCCTCGATCTCGGCCGGGGCGACGGCGACGGCCTTGAGGTAGCCCGAGACGTCGGTGAACCACAGCCGCACGAAGCGGATGTCGCGTTCCTCCAGGGTGCGCAGGACGAACTCCTGCTGTCGGTCCATGCTCGCCATGATCGGGTCCGCTCGTGTCCGGGGTGTGACGTCGGTGCACAGCCTGCCCGCTGCGGCCCGCGCGCACACCGCCGCCCCGCCGCACCCGGCGAGACCGCCGTGACCCCCGACCCGACCGGACGCTGGCAGGATCCCGGCGGAACGGGGCCGTCCGGCCGCTGGTGGCCGGGGCCCGGCCCCGGCCAGGCTGCCCCCGTGACGACGACCTCCCCGCCCCTCGCCGGCCCGGTGGCCACCGCCGCAGCCGCGCTCGCCGCCCAGCAGCGCCGCGTGTCCGACCTGCTGGCCCGCGCCGCCGGGCTCCCCGTCCGCCCGCTGGCCCCGGAGGCCCGCCGCCGGCTGGTGGACCTCGGGCACTTCCCCGCCTACACCGGCGAGCTGGACTGGACGCCGGATGAGGTCGCCGGCCACCTGCGCGACAGCGCCCGCGTCTTCACCGACCGCATCGAGCGGATCGGCCGGGGCACCCGCCCGGCGCTGCCCGACTTCGTCCCCGACGCCCCCGAGCGGGTCGCCGGCTACCGCGCCACCCCGCCGGCGGTGCTGGTCGCCGAGCTGGCAGGAGCGCAGGAGGGGCTGCTGCGCGCGGTCGCGGCGGTGCGGCCCGGGCAGCTCGCCCTGGAGGGGGTGCACGAGGTCGACGGCCCGGTCAGGCTCGCCGACCTGCTGACCTTCCTCCCCGCGCACCAGCGCGACCACGCCGAGCAGCTCGCGGCGCTGGTCGGCGGCTGAGCGCGGGCGTCCGGGCCGGCGCACCTCAGCCGGCGGCCACCAGGCTCTCCAGCGGCGTGTCCGGGTCGGCGAGCGCGGCGGGGTCCACCGGGCGGCCCGAGCGGACCAGCGCCTGGACCGCCTCGGTGACGTCCCAGACGTCGACGTTCATGCCCGCCGTCACCCGCCCGGCGCCGTCGAGCCAGAAGGCGGTGAACGGGCCGTGCTCCGGGTCCCCGCGGCAGACGACGGTGTGCTCCGGCCGGCCGAGCCCCGAGTACTCCATGCCCAGCTCGTACTGGTCGGAGAAGAAGTAGGGCAGCCGGTCGTAGGCGACCTCCTGGCCGAGCATCGACCGCGCCGCGGCCGGCCCCTGGTTGAGCGCGTTGGCCCAGTGCTCCACCCGCACGGGCCGGCCGTAGAGCGGGTGGTGGGCGGCGGCGACGTCCCCCGCGGCGTACACGTCGGGGGCGGAGGTGCGCAGGGCGGCGTCGGTGCGGACCCCGTCGCCGACGTCGAGCCCCGCGTCCACGGCCGGCCCGGTCTCCGGCACCACCCCGATGCCGACGACGACGAGGTCAGCGGGCAGCTGCTCGCCGCCGTCGAGCTCCACCCCGGTGACGCGGCCGGCGGGCGCGACGACGCCCCGGACGGCGGTGCGGGTGCGCAGGTCGACGCCGTGGGAGCGGTGCAGCCGCGCGAACACCTCTCCCATCCGCGGCCCCAGGACGCCGTGCAGCGGGGTCGGCTGCGGCTCGACGACGGTCACCCGGTGGCCGTGGACGCGGGCGGCGGCGGCCACCTCCAGGCCGATCCACCCGGCACCGACCACGACGACGCGCCGGCCGCCGCCGGCGAGGTCGGCCACCAGCCGGTCGGCGTCGGCCAGGGTGCGCAGGTGGCGCACCCCGTCGGCGTCGGCACCGGGGACCGCCAGCCGGCGCGGCGCGGCGCCGGTGGCCAGGAGCAGCCGCGAGTACCCGAGCCGCTCGCCGGTGCCCAGCTCCACCCGGTGCGCGGCGGGGTCGAGACCGACGGCGCGCGCCCCGGTCCTGAGGTCGACGTCGTGCGCCTCGTACCAGCCGGGAGCGAGGACGGCGGCCTCCTCGCGGGCCGCCGTGCCCAGGAGGTAGCCCTTCGACAGCGGTGGTCGCTCGTAGGGGACCTCCGGCTCGGCCGCGACGAGGACGACCGGGCCGGCGAAGCCCTCGGCGCGCAGGGTCTCGGCGGCCTTGGCGCCGGCGAGGCCGCCACCGACGATGACGAACGGGGTGTCCACGGGTCCGGCTCCTCTCAGGCGGCCGTGCCGGTCAGTGCGAAGAACTCCTGCCGCGAGCGCGCGTCCTCGCGCAGCAGGCCGTGCAGGGCGGAGGTGATCGTGCGGGAGCCGGCGGCGCGCACGCCGCGCAGCGACATGCACTGGTGCTCGGCCTCGATGACCACCCCGACGCCCCGCGGGGCGAGGTGGTCCCACAGCCAGTCGGCGACCTGCTGGGTCAGCCGCTCCTGCACCTGCAGGTCCCGCGCGAACGACTCGAGCACCCGGGCCAGCTTGGACAGGCCCAGGATCCGCTCACCGGGGAGGTAGCCGATCGACGCGACGCCGGTGAACGGCAGCAGGTGGTGCTCGCACAGCGACTGGACGGGGATGCCCGTGGCGATCACCAGCTCGTCGTAGCCCTCGTCGTTGGGGAAGGTGGTCAGCTCGAACGGGCGGCCGGTGAGCAGCTCGGTGAGGGCGTCGGCGACGCGGCGGGGCGTCTCGGCCAGGTGCGGGTCGGCGGGGTCCCGGCCGAGCGCCCGCAGCAGCTCGGCGACCGCGCGCTCGGTCGCCGGGCGGTCCACGGCGCCGGCCTCCCGTACGAAACGGAGGGCCCGGGGACGGCCCGCGGGCGAGGGCCCCGGGTCGGTGGCGCATCGGGTCGACTGGGTGGTCACGGGACCTCCTCTAAGACCAACGAGGGTTGACAGTAGAGACCCCGGCGCGCCGGCCTGTCAACGGTCGCGCGCACCGCCGCCGGGGTCGCGGTCGCCGCCGTCCAGCTGCACGCAGCAGGCGCCGGCGCCCGGCCGCAGCCGGGCGGTCAGGCCACCGGCACCGACACCGGCCAGCACCCCCTCCAGGAGCCGCAGGTTCATGCCGCACACCAGCTCGGTGTGGGTGCGCGCCAGGGTGTGGAACGGACAGTTCCGGAGGGTGACCGACTCCCCCGCGCGCTGCGGCTCGTAGCCGTGCTCCTCCAGCACCCGGAGGACGGCCTCCCGCCCCCCGGCCCCGTCGACGGCGGCCGCGAACTCCCGGCCCCGCGCGTGGGCGAGGCGGTCGAGGACGGCCGCCGGCCGCTCCCCCGACTCCTCCGCCTCGGTCAGGGCGGCCGCGAGGAGCTCACCGGCCAGGTCGTAGCGGCGCTCGGGCAGCGAGACCGACACGGAGCACTCCGCACGCCGGTAGAGCTTCGCGGGCCGGCCGGCACCGGGGCCGCTGCGGCCGGTGCGCCGCTCGTAGTGCACGGCGAGCAGCCCGTCGGCCACGAGCCGGTCGAGGTGGAAGGCCACCGTCGCCCGGGGGACGTCGAGGGCGCCGGCCACCTCGTCGCGGCCGACCGGCTCCGGCTGGCGGACGACGTGGTCGTAGAGCCGGCGGCGGGTGGGCTCGGCCAGGGCGGCGACGGCGGCGACCTGGGCCGTGCGGGGATCCACGCGCGCACTCTAGAACCAACGGAGGTTCGCCAAACAGTTCCCCGTGGCCGCCCGGAGACCTACGCTGGGCACGTCGCCACCGGCGTCCACGGCAGGCACCGGGACGACGTCGGAGGACGAGATGGACGCGATCCTCGTGGTCCTGGCGATCGTGCTGGCGGGCCTGCTCCTCCTGGCCGGTGCCAGCGTCCGCGTCGTGACCCAGTTCGAGCGCGGCGTGGTGCTCCGCTTCGGACGGCTGCAGGGTGAGCCGCGGCCGCCGGGGCTCACCCTCCTCGCCCCGGTCGCCGACCGGCTGCACAAGGTCAACGTGCAGGTCGTCACGCTGCCCGTCCCGGCCCAGGAGGGCATCACGCGGGACAACGTGACGGTGAAGGTCGACGCGGTCGTCTACTACCGGGTGTTCGACCCGGTGCGGGTGGTCGTCGACGTGCAGAACTACCAGGCGGCGATCGCCCAGGTCGCGCAGGCGTCGCTGCGCTCGGTCATCGGCAAGAGCGACCTCGACGACCTGCTCTCCAACCGCGAGCGGCTCAACCAGGGCCTGGAGCTGATGCTCGACTCCCCCGCCGTCGACTGGGGCGTGCACGTCGACCGGGTCGACATCAAGGACGTCGCCCTGCCGGAGTCGATGAAGCGGTCGATGTCGCGGCAGGCGGAGGCCGAGCGGGAGCGGCGGTCGCGGGTGATCACCGCCGAGGGCGAGCTGCAGGCCTCGCGGACGCTGGCCGAGGCCGCCGGGGTGATGGCGGCCGAGCCGGCCGCGCTGCAGCTGCGCCTGCTCCAGACCATGGTCGAGGTGGCTGCGGAGAAGAACTCGACGGTGGTCCTGCCGTTCCCGGTCGAGCTGCTGCGCTTCCTCGAGCGCGCCACCCCCGCAGCCGCCCCGGCGGAGGTCCCGGCGCCCCGGCCGGCGGCCGACGACGCCCCGGTGCCCGCCGACGGCCGCTGAGCCTCACCCGGGGACCGAGGCGACCTCGTCCGGGTCGTCGTCGCGGGCGGGGGGCTCGCTGCCGACGCGGGCGGGCAGCTCGGGCTCCGGCGGGGGCAGGGCGGCGGCACCGGCGACCGGGCGCGGCCGGGGCCGGCGCGGGACGGCGGCGCCGGCCCCGCCGCCGCGCCCGCGGTAGACCAGCAGCCCGGCGAGCGGATCGGGCACCGCGTCGAGCGCGGCACGGACGGCGGGCAGCGCGCGGAAGCGCTCGAGCCGGTCGTCGTCGTCGAAGGCGACCTCCAGCACGACGCCCCAGCGGGTGTCGTGCCACTCCCAGTACCGCGCGCCCTGGGTGACCGCGGCCTCGACCAGGCCGTCCTCGTACGCCCGGCGCCAGGACGACGCCGGCTCGGCTCCGTCGAGCACCTCGACGGTGAGCCACTCGGCCACAGGGGCATGCTGGGCCGCCCGGCGCTCCCGGTCCACCCCCGGCTGTGGCGTGGGTCACACCGCCCCGCTGCCCGGCTCCGGGACTGCAGGACGAGGATGACCGGCGTGGACGGTGCGGTGCAGCTGAGAGTTGCGATGGCCCAGGTCGACACCCGCGTGGGCGACCTCGACGGCAACGCCGCGCTCGTCGTGGAGTGGGCGGGGCGGGCCGCCGGCGACGGCGCGCACCTGGTCGTGTTCCCCGAGATGACGCTGACCGGCTACCCGGCCGAGGACCTGGTGCTGCGGGAGTCCTTCGCCGCCGCCAGCGAGCACGCGCTCACCGACCTCGCCGGCGCGCTCGCCGAGCGGGGCCTCGGCGAGGTCGCCGTCGTCGTGGGGTACCTGGCGCACACCGAGGGCCCGGCCGCGATCGACACCCCGCCGAGCGACGAGGAGACCCTCGACGACGAGCGGCCCGGCGACGCCAACCCCCGCCGCATCCAGCCCCGCAACGCCGCCGCGCTGCTGCACGGCGGGCGGGTGGTCGCCCGCTACGCCAAGCGGCACCTGCCCAACTACGGGGTCTTCGACGAGGCCCGCTACTTCGTGCCCGGCACCGAGCTGCCGGTGGTGCGGCTGCACGGCGCCGACGTCGCGCTGACCATCTGCGAGGACCTGTGGGTCGAGGGCGGCCCGTGCGGCGTGGTCGGGCAGGCCGGGGTCGACCTCGTCGTCTCGCCCAACGCCTCCCCCTACGAGCGGGCCAAGGACGACCTGCGGCTGCCGCTGGTGCGGCGCCGCGCGGCCGAGGCCCGCGCGCCGGTCGTCTACTGCAACCTGGTGGGCGGGCAGGACGAGCTGGTCTTCGACGGCGACTCCCTCGTCGTCTCCGCCGACGGCGAGCTGCTGGCGCGCGCGCCGCAGTTCGTCGAGCACCTGCTCTGCGTCGACCTCACCCTCGACCGCGGCCGGGCGCCGGAGCGGCGGGAGGGCCGGATCGGGCCGATGACGGTCACCCGCACCGTCGTCTCCGAGGAACCCGTGCCGGCCTTCGAGCCGCGGCCCGGGCAGGTCGCCGAGCCGCTGACCGACTGCGAGGAGGTCTGGCGGGCGCTGGTGCTGGGCCTGCGGGACTTCATCGACAAGAACGGCTTCCCGTCGGTCGTGTTCGGCCTGTCCGGCGGCATCGACTCGGCGCTGGTGGCCGCGCTGGCGGTCGACGCCCTCGGCGCCGACCGGGTGCACGCCGTCGCGCTGCCGTCGCGGTGGTCCTCGGAGCACTCGCTCGCCGACGCCGAGGACAGCGCGCGGCGGCTGGGCCTGCACTTCTCGACCGTGCCGATCGCGCCGATGGTCGACGCGTTCGAGTCGGCGGTGGACCTGTCGGGGACCGCGGCGGAGAACCTGCAGGCCCGCATCCGCGGCACGCTGCTCATGGGCCTGTCCAACCAGCACGGGCACCTGCTGCTGACCACCGGCAACAAGAGCGAGGTCGCCGTCGGCTACTCGACCCTCTACGGCGACGCCGCCGGCGGGTTCGCGCCGATCAAGGACGTGCCCAAGACGCTGGTGTGGGAGCTGGCCCGCTGGCGCAACGCGCACGCCCGCGACCGCGGCGAGACCGAGCCGGTCCCGCAGAACTCCATCGACAAGCCGCCGTCGGCCGAGCTCGCGCCCGGGCAGAAGGACAGCGACTCGCTGCCCTCCTACGAGGAGCTCGACGCCGTCGTCGCCGACTACGTCGACCGCGACCTCGGCATGGCCCAGCTGCTCGAGCGCGGCCACGACCCCGAGGTGGTCGCCCGGGTGCTGCGGCTGGTCGACGTCGCGGAGTTCAAGCGCCGGCAGTCCGCGCCCGGCACGAAGATCAGCCTCAAGGCGTTCGGCCGCGACCGGCGGCTGCCCATCACCAACCGCTGGCGGGAGAGCCTGCCCAGCGTCCGCGAGGGAGCGGCGCAGTCATGACCGAGTCGGTTCTCTACGGCGGGACGTCGACCGCGCGGGTGCGCATCCACCACCTGCAGCAGGCCAAGGAGCGCGGGGAGAGGTGGTCGATGCTCACCGCCTACGACACCTACGCGGCCGCGGTGTTCGAGGAGGCCGGCATCCCGGTGCTGCTGGTCGGGGACTCGGCGGGCAACGTCGTCCTCGGGCACTCCTCGACCGTGCCGGTGACGGTCGAGGACCTGCTGCTGATGACGAAGGCCGTCACCCGCTCGACCACGCGGGTGCTGGTGGTGACCGACCTGCCCTTCGGCAGCTACGAGGCCGGCCCGCAGCAGGCGTTCACCACCGCCGTCCGGATGATGAAGGAGGGCGGCGCGCAGGCGGTCAAGCTCGAGGGCGGGGTGCGCGTGGCGCCGCAGATCCGGCTGCTCAGCGAGAACGGCATCCCCGTGATGGCCCACGTCGGGTTCACGCCGCAGAGCGAGCACGCCCTCGGCGGGTTCCGGGTGCAGGGCCGCGGCGCCGGGGCCGAGCAGCTGCTGGCCGACGCGCACGCGGTGCAGGAGGCCGGCGCGTTCGCCGTCGTCCTGGAGATGGTGCCCGCCCCGCTGGCCGCTAAGGTGACCCAGGAGCTGACCATCCCGACGATCGGCATCGGCGCCGGGCCCGACTGCGACGCCCAGGTGCTGGTCTGGCCCGACATGGCCGGGCTCAACGGCGGGCGGGTGCCGCGCTTCGTGAAGAAGTACGCCGACCTGCGCGGGGAGCTGCTGCGCGCGGCCCGCGAGTACGCCGACGACGTCCGCGGCGGCGCCTTCCCCGGCCCGGAGCACGGCTTCGAGTAGCGGTCGCCGCTCGCGCGCCGAGTGGGCAGGTGCGGTCGCCGACACGCGCCGGCACGCCGGCGACGGCGGCTCCGACCGCTCACTCGGGCCGGGCGGCGGGGTGCCGGCGGCGGGCACGGGCGACGAGCAGGCCGTAGCCGACGGCGTTGAGACCGAACGCCGCGGTGTACAGGCCGACCTGGACGGCGGGCGAGCCGACGTCGAGGCCGAGCGGGCCGAACACGTGGTGGCCGAGGAAGCCGTCGTCGTAGGGCGCCGCCCCGGCGCGCTCGCGCAGCGCGAGCTCCAGCGTGGTCAGCGGGCACGGGGCCCCGGCCAGGTTCACCGCCAGGACGGCGAGGGCCACCGGCGCGTGCAGCAGCACCAGCCGCGGCCACCGGAGGGCGAGCAGCGCGCCGGTCAGCACCACCAGGACGACGGCCGCGTGCAGGACCGCGACCGCGTGCGCGAGCAGCACGGTCCCATCCTCCCGCGCCCCGGCGCGCCGGTGCCTTGTGCCGACCCCCGGACTCCGGCCAGCCTGGCAGGGTGCGCGTCCTGGTGGTGGCCTCCCCGCTGACCGGCCACGTGCTGCCGCTGGTGCCGCTGGCCCTCGCGCTGCGGGACGCCGGCGCCGAGGTCACCGTCGCCACCGCCGGTGACGGCGTCGCCGCCTGCCCGCCGGAGCTCTCGCCCACCGACGTCGCGCCCGGGCTGCGGCTGGGTCCGCTGTTCGGCCGGCTGATGCTGCGCCACCCGAGGCTGGCGCGCCGCGAGCTGGCCGGCCGGGGTGGCACCGACGCCGTCGGGCTGCTGTTCGGCGCACTCGGCGCGCGCACGGCCGACGGCGTCCTGGCCCTGGCCGACCGCCTGCGGCCGGACCTGGTGGTGCACGAACCGCTGGCACCGGCCGGTGCGGAGGTCGCCGGCCGGCTCGGCGTCCCGGCGGTGCTCGCCGAGGGCAACCTCTTCGACGCCCGGCGGCTGCGCACCGCCGCCCTGGGCGGCTACCGGGCCACCCGCGGCCCGGGCGAGCTGCCGGAGCCGGCGGAGGTGCTGACCTCGGCGCCGCCGAGCCTGGTCGGCCCGCGGGAGGGACGGCCGGTGCGCTTCGTGCCGTGGACGCCCGAGCGGCCCTTCGACGAGACGTTCACCCGCCCGGGCGCCCAGCCGCGGGTGCTGGTCAGCCGCAGCACCGTGGCCTCCCCCGGCCGGGACCGGCTGATGACCGACGTCGCCGCCGCGGCCGCGGGCACCGACCTCGACGTCGTCCTCGTCCGGCCCGACCGGTGGGTGACCCGCCGCCGGCTGCCGCCGCAGGTCCGCACGACGGGCTGGCTGCCGTTCCCGCGGGCGCTGCCCGCCGCCGCCGGCGTCGTGCACCACGGCGGCGCCGGCACCGTGCTCACCGCCCTGGCCACCGGGGTGCCGCAGCTGGTCGTGCGCGGCGCCGGCGACCGGCGCACCAACGCCGACCTGGTCGCCGTCCGCGGCGCGGGCATCGCCACCGAGCCCGGCGAGGTCACCCCGGCGCAGCTCGAGCGGCTGGCCGCCGACCCGGCGCTCGCGTCCGCCGCGCGGGAGGTAGCCGCCGAGATCGCCGCGATGCCCGCGCCGGCCGACGTGGTGCCCGCGCTGCTGTCACTCGCCGGCCGCTGAGCGGCGCCTCGCCCCCCGTCAGTCGCCGTCGCGCCACTCGCGGTCCTCGGCGTCGAGGCGCTCGTTGCGCTCGGCCACCGACTGCAACGCGTGCTCGGCCTCCTCCCGGGTGGCGTAGGGCCCCAGCCGGTGCCGCTCGGCGCACCCGTCCCGGTCCTCCACGGTGTTGTGCTTGAGGCAGTAGAACCACGGTCCCTGCGCCACGGGCGCACCTCCTCCTCGACGGGCCGTCCCGGAGCGGTGCCCCGGTGGTGCCTGCACCCCACCCTGCCGCACCACCCCGCCGGAGCGCGACGGCGCCCGTGCCCGGCGGGCACCGCCCCGGCCGGGCATGCGGCATCCTCCAGCGCGTGACCGCCCGACGTCCTGGTCCCGCCGTCCCGCCGGCCTCGCCGCGCCGGGACGGCGCCGAGGGCCGCGCCGCCGCCCTGCTGCTCGCCGCCCTGCTGGTCACCGGCGGCGCCACCGGACTGGTCAACCTGGCCCTCGACGGCGTGGTCGGCGACGCCGTCACCCGCCTCACCTACGGCGCCACGATGCTCGCCTGCGTGCTGGCCGCGGTGCCGCTGGTGGTGCGCCGCCGCGTCGGCCGGTGGCAGACCTTCGGCCTGGTGCTGCTCGGCGACCTCGTCTACGCCGTCGTCGCGCTGTGCGTCGAGGACCCGGTGCGCTACGCGACGCCGCTGATGCTGCTGTTCCCCGCGGTGGTGGCGGCCTGGTTCCTGCGGCCGTGGATGCTGGCCGTGCACATGGCGGCCACCCCGCTGGTGGTGCTGGTCGCCCTGTGGGGCAGCTACCCCTCCACGGCCGCCCTCGCCGTCCAGGTCGGGGTGCACGCCGGCATGCTCGACGTCGTCGCCGCCACCGTGAGCGTGCTGCGGCGCCGCGAGCGGCGGCTGCTGGCCGCCACCGAGGAGCTCTCGCAGCGCGACCCGCTCACCGGCCTGGCCAACCGCCGCCACCTCGTCGAGGCGGCGCCGCGCACGTGGCGGCAGGCCCGCCGCGAGGGCCTGCGGGTGGCGGCCATGGTCATCGACCTCGACCACTTCAAGCGGGTCAACGACGTCCACGGGCACGCCGTCGGCGACGCCGTGCTGCAGGCCGTGGCCGGGGCGCTGGCCGCCACGGTCCGGCCCAGCGACGTCCTCGCCCGCCTCGGTGGCGAGGAGCTGGTGGTCCTCGGCCTGGTCGGCGACCCCGCCGAGGCCGGGCGGCTGGCCGAGCGGCTGCGGCACGCGGTGGCGGCCGCCCGCACCCCGCAGGGCCACGGCGTCACCGCCTCGATCGGCGTCGCGCTGACCCGGCCGGTCGACGGCGAGGACCCCGCCGCGGCGCTGTGGTGGCTGGTCGACCGGGCCGACGCGGCCATGTACGAGGCCAAGCGGAGCGGCCGCGACCGGGTCGCCGGGTCCGCCCCGCCCCGCCCCCGGCCGGCACCGGCCGGCGAGCTGCTCGACCCCCCGACCGTCCCGGGACCGGCGCTGCCCTCCTGACGCCGGCCGTCCCCCGTCCCACCCGGTGGCGGCGGCGTTTCTCTGCTTCCCTGTTCCCCATGACGCTGGTCGTCCCGGACCCGACGCGGACGGTGCCGCTGCCGCTGCGGCAGCAGGCCGACGTCCGCGACCGGTGGCTGACCCAGCGGCTGCTCGACGTGCTGCCCGGCCTCATGGACCGCGCCGGCATCGACCTGTGGATCGTCACCGGCCGGGAGAACAACGAGGACCCCGTGCTGGCCACCCTGCTGCCGGCGGCGTGGCTGTCGGCCCGGCGGCGGGTGGTGCTGCTGCTGCACCGCAGCGACGACGGCGTCACGCCGGTCGCCGTCTCCCGGTACCCGGTGGGCCAGTTCCTGTCCGGCTGGTCCCCGGAGGACGGCGGGCAGTGGGACGCCGTGCGGCGGGTCGTCGAGCAGGCCGCACCGCGCCGCATCGGCGTCGACGTCTCGGCCTCCTGCGCGCCGGCCGACGGGCTCACCGTCTCCGAGCACCGGGCGCTCACCGCCGCCCTGGGCCCGTGGGCGCAGCGCCTGGTGCCGGCCGAGGAGCTCGCCGTCGGCTGGCTGGAGACCCGGCTGCCGGAGGAGGTCGCCGCCCTCGACGCGCTCAACCGGCTCACCGCCCGGGTGCTGCGGCAGTCGCTGTCCCCCGCCGCCCTGACACCGGGCGTGACGACGGCGGCCGACCTCGCCTGGTGGCTGCACCAGCGGCTGGCCGACCTCGGCGTCCCGCCGTGGTTCCACCCCGGTGTCACCGCGCAGCGGGCCGGGGTGCCGCTGCGCGACGACGGCGGCGTGCCGCTGCCGGCGGTGCCGCAGGACGCCGTCCTGCAGCCCGGTGACCTGGTCACCTGCGACGCGGGGCTGGTCAGCCTCGGGCTGGCCACCGACCTGCAGCGCAGCGGCTACCTGCTGCGCCCCGGCGAGACCGCTCCCCCGCCCGGGCTGCAGGCGGCCTGGACCGCCGGCACCCGGGTGCGGGCGCTGACCGCCGAGGCGCTCGTCCCCGGCCGCACCGGCAACGAGGTCCTCGCCGCCGCCCGCGCCGCCGCCGACGCCGAGGGGCTGGCCGCGGAGGTGTACTCCCACCCCGTCGGCGTGCACGGGCACGGCGCCGGCCCGGTCATCGGCCGCTGGGACGACCAGGCCCCGCTCCCCGGTGCCGGCGAGCGGGTGCTGCACGCCGGCACCGTCTACGCGCTCGAGCTGGCGGTGCGCGCGACGGTGCCGGAGTGGGGCGGGCAGGGCGTGCGGCTGGCGCTGGAGGAGGGCGTGGTCCTCACCCCCTCCGGGACCTCGTTCCTCGGCTCCCCGCAGCAGGAGCTGTGGACGGTGCCCGCGTCCTGACTCAGCTCGACGGCCGGCGCCGCCGGGCCCGCATGAGCAGGTCACCGGGGCGGGGCACCGCCCAGGCGGCCCGGCTGAGCGGGCTGGTGGTCAGCGCCTGGTCGGCGTGGGCGCCGCGGACCCGCCCCGGCCCGGGCGTCGGGGTGTCGAGGATGTCGGTGCCGTCGTCGGGACGGTCGCTCGACTGCGCGCGCGGGCCCACCACCGACAGCAGCGCGTCGGTCAGGGCCGGGCTCACCTTCTGGCCGGTGAGGAAGCCGAAGGCGGCGTCGCCGACGGGCACCTCCCGGCGCGGGTGCTCGGCCAGCCGGACGACGGCCTCGGCGACCAGCTCGGGGGCGTACACCGGCGGCGGGGGCTTCGGCATCGACCCGGTGCGGCTGCGGGAGTGCTCGAAGAACGGCGTCGCGATGCTGGCCGGCAGCACCGTGCTCACCGAGACCGGGGAGCCGGCGTCGGCGAGCTCCATCCGCAGCGCGTCGTAGAACAGCCGCAGCGCCGCCTTGCTGGCCGAGTAGGCCGCGTGCAGCGGCAGCGCGCGGTGGCTCTCGATGGAGCCGATGCCGACCAGCACTCCGCCGCCGCCGCGCTCGAGCAGCGGGACGGCGGCCTTGGCGGCGGCGACGTGACCGAGGTAGTTGACCTCGGTGACCCGGCGGAACTCGGCCATGGTGGTGTCGGCGACGGTGGCGTAGACGCTGACCGCCGGGACGGTGACCCAGGTGTCCACCCGGCCGAAGCGCTCCTCCGCGGCCGCGGCGAGCGCGGTGACGGCGTCGTCGTCGGAGACGTCGGTGGGCACCGCGGCGGCCTCCGCGCCGTGGTCCCGGAGCTCGTCGACGAGCGTGGCCAGCGCCTCCACCGACCGCGAGGCCACGACGATGCGGGTGACCCCGCGGGCGACGAACTCCAGCGCCGTCGCCCGGCCGATGCCGCTGGAGGCACCGAGGACGACGACGACCTGGTCGGTCAGGGGGCGCAGGCTGCTCATGGCGTCCCGGTACCCCGCCGGCGGTCAGCTCTCCCGCGCCCTGCGCGTCTCCCGGTCGTTGGCCTTCTGGATGGCGTCGACCAGCTCGTCCTTCGTCATCGACGACCGGCCGTGGACGTCGAGCCGCCGCGCGACGTCCATCAGGTGCTCCTTGGTGGCGTTGGCGTCGACGCCGCCCCTGGTCTCGCGGTTCGTGTCGGCGCCGCCCTCGGCCTGCGCGTCGCTGGGGCCCGTGTGGTCCTTCGGTTCCCAGTGGTCGCCGACCTTCTCGTGGGTGTGCTTGACCGCCGCCCACGCGACCCGGTTGGCCCGCTGCTCGTCGCCGTCGTAGGTCTCGACGGCGGAGTCGTGGGTCTTGGCCCAGGTGCGCTGTGCCTTCTCGTCCGAGCGCTGCAGGGTGCTGGGGATCTCCTCGGGCTCGGCGTCCCCGCCCTTGGTCGTCTTGGGCATGGCGGTCCACTACCCCGTGGGCAGCGGCGGGACCCGCGGCGGGGTGCCACCCCGCCGCGGGTCGGTTCGTCCGGTCAGCCGCGGCGGTCGGGCTTGTGGAAGCGCCAGCCCTCCGCCTCGAGCTCCGGGATCACCCGGGCCACGGCCTCGACGGTGCCGCTGCGGTCCATGACCGGCCCGTCGTGGAGCAGGACGACCGCGCCGGGGTTGGCCCGCACCCGGGTCTCCAGCCGCTCGGCGAGGACGTCGGCGTCCTGGGTCTCCCAGTCCTCGATCGTCACGGTCCAGCCGAGGGGCTGCATGCCCAGGTCGGCGGCCACCTGCGGGCTCCGGCCCCAGGCGCCGTACGGGGCACGGAAGTACGGGATCGGCGCACCGGGCACGATCTCGTGGATGAGCGCGGAGGTGGCCTCCAGGTCGGCGCGGACGGCCTCCGGCGACCAGCCGCTGAGGTCCTCGTGGTGCATCGTGTGGTTGCAGAGGGTGTGCCCTGCCTCCACGATCTGCCGGACCAGGTCCGGGTTCTGACGGACGACGTCGCCCCAGAGGCAGAACACCGCCTTGACGTCGTGCTCCTCCAGCACCTCGAGCAGCCGCGGGGTGTCGTGCGGGTTGGGCCCGTCGTCGAACGTGAGGGCGGCGACCCGGCCCTGCAGCTTCGTGGTCGTGACGATGTCGGCGGTCGCCGGGCCCCCCTGGCCCGGGCCGGCTCCGGCGCCGTCGGCCTGCGCCGGCGCGACACCGAGGAGCAGCGCGCCGAGGGCCAGCGGTGCGGTGACGAGGCGCAGCGCGCGCCTGCGGGACGTGGTCATGGACTCCCCCTGGAACGTGGTCGGGCCGGCCCGGGTGGCCGCCCCGCGGTGGCCGGTGACGCCGGGCGGTCGCCGTACCTCGTGGCGACCGCCCGGCGGTCAGGTCGTGCGTGGTCGGGCCGTGGTCAGTCCTGCGCCGCCGCCAGGGTCTCGTGCAGCGCCCAGTAGGCCGGCTTGCGCTCGTAGTCCTCGGACATCACCGTCGCCGCACCCTGGCCCGGGGAGAAGCTCGGGACCCAGGAGTACTTGTCGGTGAAGCCCCAGATGGTGAACGAGTTGCACTCCTCGACCGCCAGGCAGGCCTCGAGGACGCCCTGGTAGGTGTCCGCCTGCTCCTCCAGCTGCTCCTGCGTGGGCACGCCACCCTCGGGCAGCGTGAACCGGACGTCGAGTTCGGTGATCGCGGTCTCCAGGCCCAGGTCGTCGAAGCGCTGCATGTTGGCCTGCAGCGTGGACGGGAAGGGGTACTGCAGGTCCAGGTGCGCCTGGAAGGCGAACCCGTCCAGCGGCACGCCGTCGGCGAGCAGCTGCTCGGCCAGGTCGTAGTAGGCGGTGCTCTTGGTGTTCCAGTCCTCGACGGCGTAGTCGTTGAGGAAGAGCTCGGCCTCCGGGTCGGCCTCGTGGGCCCAGCGGAAGGCGTCGGCGATGATGCCCGGGCCCAGCTTCTCGATGAACGGGTTGGCGGTCGCGCCGGTCTCGCCGTCACGCAGCCGCACGCCGCCGTCGTCCCACTCGTCGGCGAAGATCTCGTTGGCGACGTCCCACTGCTGGATGCGGCCCGCGTAGCGGCCGACCACCGTCTGGATGTGCTCCTTGAGGACCGCGCGGAGCTCCTCCGGGTCCTCGATCTCGTGCACCCAGGCCGGCAGCTGGCTGTGCCAGAGCAGGGTGTGCCCGCGGACGACCTGCCCGTTGGCCTCGGCGAAGTCGACGATGGCGTCGGCCGGCCCCCAGTTGTAGACGCCCGGCTCGGGGTGGATGAAGTCCCACTTCATCTGGTTCTCGGGCGAGACGGAGCTGAACTCCGCCGCGAGGAGACGCCGGTACTGCTTGTCGTAGGTGAACGGGTCGGGGTAGCCGGCGTCCACGTGGTGCCCACCGCCGGCCGCCGCCGTCCCGATGACCAGGTCGTCGGGGGCCACCGTGCGCAGGCCGTTCTTCTTGGCCTGGCCGTGGGACTGGTCCTCGTTGGCGTGGCTCGGCGGCGCCTCCGGCGCGGGAGCCGCGGCGGCCGGCAGCACCGTTGCCGACAGGAGGACGGGCAGCAGACCGATCCCCAGGGCGCCCCGGGTGAGAGCGCGGGACGTGCGTGCACGCATGCGGACAGACCTTCCGAGAGGTGGCGAACGGATTTCCGGGACTTTCCGGAACGTGAGCCACGTTACGGAGATCGATTGCTGTCCGTCAACCCGTGGTCTCGATCCGTGCGGGAAGACCTTTCCGCGGGCGGGCGGCCCTACGCTTGACCTCCGATGAGGAGGAACGGGTGACCGACAGCCAGGGCCGCGCCGTCACGATCGCGGCCATCGCGGCGGAAGCGGGCGTCTCCCTGCCGACCGTGTCCCGGGTCCTCAACGGGCGCTCCGACGTCGCGCCGCACACCCGCGAGCGCATCGAGCAGCTGCTGCGCGAGCACGGTTACCAGCGCCGTGGTGCTCGCCCCCGGGAGCGGGCGCGGCTGGTCGACCTCGTCTTCAACGACCTCGACAGTCCCTGGGCGGTCGAGATCATCCGCGGCGTCGAGGACGCCGCCCACGCCGAGGGCGTCGGCACCGTCGTCACCGCCATCCACCGCCGCGCCAGCGCGACGCGCGTGTGGCTGGAGAACCTCGCAACACGCGCCAGCGACGGCGCCATCCTGGTCACCAGCGAGCTCGACCCCGCCCTGCGGTCGGAGTTGCAGGAGCTGCAGGTCCCGGCCGTGGTGGTCGACCCGGCCGGGGTCCCCTCCCTCGACGTGCCGACGATCGGCGCGACGGACTGGGCCGGCGGGCTGAGCGCCACCGACCACCTCACCGGCCTGGGGCACCGGCGGATCGGGTTCGTCGGGGGCCCCGCCCCCCTGTGGTCCAGCCGGGCCCGCCTCGACGGGTACCGCGCGGGACTCGGCGCCGCCGGCGTCGCCGTCGACCCCGCGCTCGTGCTGGAGGGCGACTTCGGCTACCGGTCCGGGTCCGAGTGCGCCGACCGGCTGCTGCGTCTCGCCGACCGGCCCACGGCGGTGTTCGCCGCCAACGACCAGATGGCGCTCGGCGTCTACGAGGCCGCCCGCAGGCGCGGCCTGCGGGTGCCCGAGGACCTCAGCGTCGTCGGGTTCGACGACCTCCCCCAGGCGCAGTGGTCCTCGCCGCCGCTGACCACCGTGCACCAGCCGCTCGCCCAGATGGGCAGGCTCGCCGCCCGCACCGTGCTGCGGCTGGTGCAGGGTGAGCCGGTCGAGGGGCCACGGATCGAGCTCGCCACCCGGCTGGTGGTCCGGGACAGCACGGCACCCCCGCCCGGCTGACGCCCCCGTCGGGGGTCACTCCACCAGCCACCGCGACCAGTGCGCCCGCTGCTCCTCGGTCATGGGGGCCGAGGCGTCGGCGGCGTAGTCGAAGTTGACCAGCACCATCTCCGCGCGCAGCGCCGGCTGCCCGTCCTGGGCGAGCTCCTGGCGCATGCCGATGGAGCTGCGGCCCAGCCGGGTCACCGAGCTGACGACGGTCAGGTGCTCACCGGCGCGGTAGTGCACCTGCCGCAGGTAGTCGACCTCCAGCCGGGCCAGGATGATCCCCGCGCCCGGCGTGGGGTCGGCCATCGCCAGCCGGGCGTCCTCGAGCAGGCCGAGCACCCGGGCGTGGTTGACGTGCCCGAAGAGGTCGGTGTCCGACCAGCGCAGCTGGACCGGGTGCTCGTACGGCCCGCTCAGGGCAGGTCCGCCGTCTCCGCCGACCGGCGGTGGGCGCCCTGGGCGTCGTCCGGGTCGGGGTGCACGGTGCGCTCCTCGGACTCGGCGAGGATCACCTCGGCGGCCACCTCCTCCATGCCGCTGCCCTTCATCGCCGCCTCCTCGGGGAGCAGGTCGGCACGCGTCTCGATGTTGTGCTCGGTGACGTTGGCCAGCGCCTCGGGGCTGGGCTCCTTCTGGGTGACCACCGGGTCCTCCTCAGAACCGCTGCTGCTCGGTGCCGATGCCCAGCGCCCGGGCCACGTCCTGCACGTTCTCGAACTGCTGCCCCGCCGGCAGCCGGCGCAGGTCGCCGAGCACCCGGTCGGTGGCGTTCGACTCCTGCGCCTTGGCGACCAGCGCGTCCCGGTCGGCCGGCCACACCTCCTTGCCCAGCGCCTCGGCGATCGCCGCGCGCCGGTCGACGTCGGCCGGGCTGGTGCCGGCGGGGGTGCCCTCCTGGTGCGGATCGGTCATGGCTGCTGCCTCCGTCACTGCGGGGTGGGGGTGGAGTCGTCGGTGTAGCGGAGGATCGCCGCGACCGGGATGTCACCGGGCATGGCCGCGCGCGGCACCACGACGACGCCGGCCGTGCTGGCCACCGCGGCCGCCAGCAGCGCGCTGCCGGCGGGCACCGAGTGGACCTCCTGGACGCCGAGGGCGTCCATGTCGGACTGGTCGACGCCGAGCTCGAGCGGCGTGGCGCCCACGAGCAGCTTCTCGTCGTCGGCCGGGTCGGCGAGCACCAGCGTCTCCACCTGCGCCTTGCGCAGCGCCTCGACGACGTTGGCGGTGCCGGTCACGGCCAGGCCGTGGGCGCCGGCCGAGCTGATCTTCTCGACGATCTCGGCCTCGTCGCGCGCCTCGTGCTCGGCGACGAGCTCGGCGGCCTTGCGCTCGACCGGCTCCCGGTCGGCGCCGGCGGCCCGGCCGCCCTCGTCGATGGAGACGATGAGGTCCGACCACAGCCCGCTGGCGCGGTCGGTGAGGATCTGCCGCGCCCGCATGTCGCCGGCGAGCAGGACGAAGCGGGGGTGCACGCGGCGGACGACCGAGGAGATGTGCTCGGCGACGTCGTCGGCGTTGTGCACCCACTTGTTCTCGGCGTTGTGCTGGTAGCGGTGGTGCGCCCAGCCGCCACCCTGGAACTTGCGGATCTGGAAGGTGTCGCCCTTCACCGTCTCCTCCTCCTCGGCGTGGCCGGGGAGGCTGGCGAGCGTGAGGTCGGCACCGGTGCGGTCGGTGAGGACGACGACGTGCGGGATGCGGCCGGGCAGCGCGCGCAGCACCGGCAGCAGGTCCGGGGTCGGCGACCACTCGGCCAGCTCCTGACGCGGCACGTCGCCGAGCTGGGAGTCGAAGACGACCGTGCCGTCGGAGGCGACGATCACCGCGCGGCCGCGGACGGTGCCGGCCTCGCCGCCGTCGTTGCCCTCCAGCAGCCGGCTGCGCACCCCCTCGACGACGGCCTCCGGCGCGCCCTGCTCGGTGAGCCGCTCGGCGATCGCCCGCACGCGCAGGTCGAGCTCGGCGTCGGCGTTCTCGGTGACGTGGGTGACGTCGGCCGTGACGGTGGCGAAGGGACCTGGGGCCTCGAAGACCGGTGCCAGGAACGACACGTCCATGGGTGCAGACCACTTCCTCGGTGCTGGTGTCGGGTGCGGGACGGCGTCCTCGGCGGGACGCGCACTGCTCGCCGCCTACCCACCGACCCGACCGCCACACACCGTGTCGGATCCGGCGGGCAGGGGTAGGCGGTCGCCATGACCGAGCACGACCAGCTGCCGCTGCCCGACTACGACCACCTGCCGGTGGAGGGACTGATCTCGCGCATCCGGACGCTGGACGCGACCGGCCTGCAGACGCTGCTCGACTACGAGCGCGCCCACGCCCACCGGCTGCAGGTGGTCATCGCGATGGAGAACCGGCTGAAGTCACTGCACGAGGGCGCGCAGCCCTCCGGCGGTGACCCGGCGGCCCCCGCCGCGGACGACCCGGTGCCCGCCTCGGCCGGTTCCAAGGTGTCCGAGGCGACCACCGGACCGGCGGTCAACGCGCCGTCGCACGGCGACCCGACCAACCCGGCCCAGCCGCGCTCCAGCGGCACCCACCGCAAGGGCACCTGAGCGGCGGGTCCGTGCACTTCCGCGGAAGTGCACGGACCCGCCCCGGGAGCGGACCGGCCCCGGGGAACTCAGCCGCTGAAGGCGTCGACGATGTCCATGACGGCCGGTCCGAGCAGCACGATGAACAGCACCGGCAGGATGCACAGCATCAGCGGGAAGATGACCTTCACCGGGATCTGCATGGCCTTCTCCTCGGCCCGCTGCCGGCGCTTGAGCCGCATCTCGGCCGCCTGGGTGCGCAGCACGTCGGCGATGGAGACGCCGTACACGTCGGCCTGCACGACCGCCCGGATGAACCGCCGCAGGTCCTCCACCCCGGTGCGCTCGGCGAGCGCGAGGTAGGCCTCGCGGCGCGGTTGCCCCACTCCGATGTCCTGCAGGGTGCGCACCAGCTCCTCGGCCAGCGGCCCGCGCCCGTTGCGCCCGGCCCGGGCCATGGCCGCCTCGAAGCCGAGGCCGGCCTCCACCGCGATGGTCATCTGGTCGAGGGTGTCGGCCAGCTCCAGCCCGATCGCCTGCTGGCGCTCCTGGCCGCGGCTGTGCAGCAGCAGCTCCGGCACGAAGTAGGCGACGACCGTCACGCCGACCGCCACGAGCACCGGCAGCGGCCCGGGGCTGCGGGCGACGACCAGCAGCCCGAGGCCGGCCGCGACGGCGGCCAGCACCAGCTTGGCGGCGACCAGCCGCTGCACCGGCCAGGCGGCGGGCCGCCCCGCGCCGCCGGCCAGCCGGTCGAGCCGGACCACGGTGCCCGCGGGGGTGAGCAGGGAGACGAGGCGCCCGAGCAGCCCCGGACGTCCCCGGGCGGCCCGGGCACCGGCGCCGGCCACGTCGAGCCCGCGGGTGAGGTTGGCCCGGGAGCGGGCGGCGGCGTCCTGCGGGCGGGCGACCAGCGCCCACCCGAGCAGGGGGACGCCGGCGGCCACCGCGAGCGTCGCGGCGAGGACGGATGCGGGGACGGCGCCCATCAGAACCGGATCCTCACGGTCTTCCGCAGCCACAGCCCGCCGACGACCAGCAGGCCCACCGACACCGCCACCATGACCCAGCCGGCCAGGGACTCGGTGAACGCCGAGACGTAGACGGGGTTGGTCACCGACAGGAAGGCGACGATGCCGACCGGCAGGGCCATGAGCACCCACGCCGACAGCCGCCCCTCCGCCGACAGCGCCTTCACCTGACGGCGGATGGCGTTGCGCTCCCGGATCGTGGTGGCCACGGTGTCGAGGACCTCGGCCAGGTTGCCGCCGACCTCCCGCTGGATGGCGATGGCCTGGGCGATCCAGCGGAAGTCGTCGCTGTCGACCCGCTCGCCCACCTCGTCGAGGGCGGCGCCGAGGTCGCGGCCCACCCGGGTCTCGTTCACGATCCGCGCGAACTCCTCGCCGATGGGGGCCGGGGCCTGCTCGGCCACGGCGTCGACCGCGCGCAGCAGGCTGTGCCCGGCGCGGAGGCTGCTGGCCATCAGCTGCAGGGCGTCGTCGAGCTGGTCGGCGAAGCGGGCCTGCCGGCGGCCGGTCCGCAGCCGGACCAGCACCCGCGCGCCCACCGGTGCGAGCACGGCGAGCAGGAGCCCGGCGACGACCCCGCCGAGCAGCCAGCCGCCCGCGCCGAGGACGAGCGTCGTCAGGCCGGTGAGCAGCACGACCTCGGCCAGCGGCATGCCGATGCCGGCCCGCTCGAGGGCCGCCGCGCCGGCCGCCACGCCGCCGCGCCGGGCGATGACCTGCTCGACGCCGCCCGAGGCCTGCGCGGTCATCTTGGACAGCAGGGTGGGCGGCGGGGCGATCGACGGGTCCAGCCGGGCCAGCGGGACGCGGCGCGGGCCGGGCGGCACCACGCCGAGGGCCAGGACCGCCAGCCCGCCACCGACCAGCAGCAGCCCGAGCAGCAGCAGCGCCGGTGACATCAGCCCCACCCCCGCGCCCGCGCCGGCCCGGCCACGCCGAACACCGACGGGGAGACCCGGATGCCGAGCTCCTCGAAGCGGTCGGTGAAGCGCGGCCGCACGCCGGTGGCGACCGGCTTGCCGAGGAACCGGCCGCCGGCGTCGACGCCGGCGGAGTAGTCGAAGAGGAAGGCGTCCTGCAGCGTGACGGTCTCCCCCTCCATCCCCTGCACCTCGGTCACGTGGGTGACCCGCCGGGTGCCGTCGCGCAGCCGGGTCAGCTGGACGACGACGTCGACGGCGGAGGCGATCTGCTCGCGGATGGCCCGCAGCGGCAGGTCCATGCCGGCCATGAGCACCAGCGTCTCCAGGCGGGCGATCGCGTCGCGCGGCGAGTTGGCGTGCACCGTCGACAGCGAGCCGTCGTGGCCGGTGTTCATCGCCTGCAGCATGTCGAGGCTCTCCCCGCCGCGGCACTCCCCGACCACGATGCGGTCGGGGCGCATCCGCAGGCTGTTGCGCACCAGGTCGCGGATGGTGACCGCGCCCCGGCCCTCGATGTTGGGCGGGCGGGACTCCAGGCGGACGACGTGCGCCTGCTGCAGCTGCAGCTCGACGGCGTCCTCGATGGTGACGATGCGCTCGCCCTCGGGGATGAACGAGGACAGGACGTTGAGCAGCGTCGTCTTCCCGGTGCCCGTACCGCCGGAGACGATGATGTTCAGCCGGGCCTCGACGCAGGCGTGCAGCAGCTCGGCCATCTCCGGCGAGAGGGTGCCGAAGCCGATGAGGTCCTCGACGCCGAAGGGGTCCTTGGCGAACTTGCGGATGGTCAGCGTCGAGCCGGAGAAGGCCAGCGGCGGGATGATCGCGTTGACGCGGGACCCGTCGGCGAGGCGGGCGTCGACCATCGGCGAGGACTCGTCGATGCGGCGGCCCACCCGCGACACGATGCGGTCGATCACCCGGCGCAGGTGCTCCTCGGAGGTGAAGCGCGCGCCGGAGCGGACCAGCTTGCCGCCCTGCTCGACGTAGACCGCGTCCGGGCCGTTGCACATGATCTCGGTGACGCTCGGGTCGTCGAGCAGCCGCTGCAGCGGGCCGAAGCCGAGCACGTCGTCGGCCAGCTCGGCGGTCAGCCGGGCCCGCTCGTCGGCCGACAGCGGCACCTTCTCCTCGTCGACGACGACGTCGAGCTCGCCGAGGACGATCCCGCGCAGCTGCTCCTCCGACAGCGACGGGTCGTTGAGCCGCGAGCCCATCCGCTCGAACAGCGCCTTGGCGACCCGGTCCTTGAGCCGGGTCAGCGCGTCGGTCGGCGGGGCGGGGACGGCCGCGGGGACGGGGCGGGGAGCCGCGACGACCGGTTGCGCCGCCGGCACGGGCCCGTGCAGGGCGCCGGGCGCGGGCTCGGCCGGGCGCCCCTTGGCGGCGGCCAGGCGGGAGGCGAGGTTCACGACGCCGCCCGGTGCTTGGCGCGGTAGCGGCCGGGCTTGACCAGCGGGGTGGCCGAGAACCGGGACACCAGCGCGCGCAGCTCCCTGGCCGCGGGGTCCTTGCGGCCGCTGGCGAGGATGGGCACGCCCTGGTTGGTGGAGGCCGGGACGGCCGCCGACCGCGGGACGACGACGTCGACACCGGTGCCGATCGCGGACTCGACGTCGCGCTGCGACAGCCCCCCCTTGGGGTCGGCCATGTTCATGACCACGTGCCGGCCGGCCGGGATCATGCCGAGCTCGCCGAGCACCTGCACCTCCTTGCGCAGGCCGCGGACCCCGGGCACGTCCATGCTGCTGAGCAGGACGACGTCGGTGGCGCCGTCGATGGCGGCCAGCGTCTGCTCCGACAGCCCCGGGGCGGTGTCGACGACGACGTAGCGGAACTCGCGGGCCAGGGCGGTGAGCAGGCGGGCGACGTCGCCGGCGGTCACGGTGTCCCCGGCGGCCGGGGAGTCCGAGCCGCAGACGGCGAGCAGCCCGCTGGGGTGCTGGGTGAGGAAGGTCTTGAGGACCATCGTGTCCTGGCTGGCGGGGCCGTGGACGGCGTCGGGCAGCGTGTACTCGGGCACCAGACCGAGTGCGGAGGCGACGTCGCCGAACTGCACGTCGAGGTCGACGAGCACCGTCCCCTGCGGAGCGGTGGCGGCCAGGCCGACGGCGAGGTTGGTGGCAACCGTCGTCTTGCCGACCCCGCCCTTGGGCGAGGCGACGGTGATCACCCGGCCGGTGAACCGGGCGGTCTCCTCCAGGGGGCGCAGCACGCGACGCCGGTCGGCGGCGGCCGCGCCGGCCCGCTCCACGGCCGCCGCGACGTCGGCCGGCTCGGCGTGCGGGGGCAGCAGGTCGCGGATCCCGGCGCGCATCGCCGCCTGCCACAGCTCCGGCGTGGGCTCGGCGACCAGGACGACGCTGGTGCCGGGGCACTGCACGTCCAGCCGCGCGGCCAGCGTGAGCACCTCCTGCAGCGGCGCCAGCGGGCCGACGAGCAGCACGTCGGGCAGCTCGCCGTCGGCGAGCAGCTCGAACAGCCGGCCCGGGTCGGCGGGCAGCCGGCCGGGGGGCAGCACCTGGACGTCGCCGTCGACGGCGACCTCGACGCGGGCGCGGAGGTCGTCGTGGGCTCCGGCGAGGACGACGCGGCTCACTCCGACGCCTCCGCGGCCACGCTGCCCAGGGCGGCCAGCAGGTCGCCGTAGATGTTGCCCTGGGTGACGACGCGGGTGCCGGAGGTGTCGGTGCCCTCGCGCTCCAGCGACAGCCACACGGTCGCGTGCTCCATGCCGAAGACGACCCGCTCGGCGTCCCGGGCGGGCAGGGCCACGGTGACCATCACGTTCTCGGTCGGGGCGGCGCTGGTGGCCGAGGCGGTCTCCACGTCCCCGCCGTCGGCGGCCGGCGCCGGGGCGCCCTGGACCTGGGTGACCAGGACGCCGTGCAGGGTGGCGTGCGTGGTGCCGATCTGCTCCTCGTCGGGGTCGGCGTCGATGTTGCCCTGCAGCTCCATCGAGATGTAGACGCCGATCTCGTCGCCGGCGGCCAGCCGGCCGCCGACCGCGCGCTGCGGCTCGAGCACCAGGCTCACCTCCGACAGGCCCTCGGGGACCGGCACGGTGCCGGGCGCCTGCAGGTCCTCGGGCGCGGCGAACCGGGCGGCGAGGAGCTGCTCGCCGGGGGCGAGGTCGGCGGTGGCGACCTGGCCGGCGAGCTGCCCGAGCTCGGTGACCCGTCCGTCGACGGCCGCCTTGACCGGCAGCAGCTCGGTGCGGACCAGGCCGGCCACCTCCTCGGCGGGGGTGCCCTCGGGGATCGGCTGGTCGACCACGAGCACCTGGACGGTGCGCACCCCGGCGAGCGCGCGGGCGTCGGCACCGCGCACGTAGGCCAGCAGCACCACGGTGCCGGCGGCCACGAGGACCAGCGCCGCGGTGGCGGCCAGCAGTCGGCGTCTCACGTGAGGGGCCCCTTATCGGATGAGTCGGAGGATGGCCGCGCCCAGGTCGGGGGCGTCGGGGCTGGTGTCGAAGGCGCCGGAGGCGTCGACGAAGCGGGTGAAGTAGCCGCGGATGCAGCGCTGCTCGCCGCTGCAGGGCGCACCGGAGTCGAACTGGCCGCCGAAGTGGTAGCCGGTGATCCGGAAGGCGGCGTAGCCGTAGACCTCGTACCAGGCGTTGCTGCCGGTGTCGCCGTACTGGTCGAAGATCGGGAGGAGCACCGTGCGGCCGACCAGGGCCGCGACGTCGCCGACCGAGCACCCCTGGGAGGGGTTGTTGCCGGGTTCGGAGTCGAAGCGCCGGTCGATGCGGGTGGTCGCCTTGCAGGTGGCGCCGCCCGTGGTCAGCCAGCCGAACCCGCCGGGCACGAACATGCGCGAGGGCCCCGTGCAGCCGGTGTCGGACTTCTTGGGCAGCACGATGGTGCGCTCGGTGGTGCCCGAGGGCGCGCCGCCGCCGGTCTGGGCCTGCCACTCGCACCACGAGAAGATCAGCGGGAGCACGGCCGTCCCGCCGCTGGGCGCGCCCCAGGTGACCGTCGCCGTCGCCGACACCGAACTGGCGTCGTGGCCGATGACCGGAGCGAACCAGTGCTCGCGGGGGGCGCTGCCGGTGACCGTGACGCGGGTGGGGGCGCTCTGCAGCACCGGCGGTGCCGCGGTGGGCGCCCCGGCGCCGGCGTCGGCGACGCTGTTGGCGTCGACCAGTTCCTGGGCGGTGGCCTGCATGTCCCCGCAGGCGCCGCGGGCGCAGTCGCGGGCCACGGCGAGCGCGGCGGCGTCGGCGGCCACCTGCAGCCGCGCCTTGTCGGCGTAGAGGGCACCGACGTCGACGGCGATGGCGGTGAAACCGAGCAGCGGCACGAGCAGGACCGACAGGATCACCGCGGCCGCGCCGTGCTCGCCGGCCAGCCGCCGCCGGAGGGCAGGTGAGGTGCTGGAACGGCCCCTCCGCAGGGCCCCGCCGCGAGCCCGCGAGTGGCGGGGGGCGGACAGGTCCTTCGTCAGCCGTTGCACCGCATGACCCCCGTTCCGGTCAGGTCGACGCCGCTGCCGAAGAAGCCGGTGAGGAAGGGCATCGGGTAGCGGATGGTCACGCGCACGTTGGCCGTGGTGGTCGGAGTGGTCGGGCACGCGGCGGGCGTGATGACGATCTGGGCGTTCGTGATCGCCGGGTCGAGGGTGGGGGCGGCGTCGCGGACGGCGGTGCGGGCGGCGGCCGGGTTGCTCTGCAGGGCCATGACCCGGGCGCCCTCGCGGGCCGCCGCGGACAGCGTCCCCTGCACCTGGAAGGCGTGGCCGAACTCGATGATCCCGAGGACCAGGACGATCAGCAGCGGCACGACCAGCGCGAACTCGACGACGCTGGCGCCGCGCTCGGCCCGCAGTCGTTCCCTCATCCCGTCCTCCTCCCTCGACGACGCGGCCGGGCGTCGTGGCGACCCCTCGTCGCCACGACGCCCGGAGCCCGGTGCGTGCGGATCAGCCCGCGCCGTTGGCCTTCTGGAGGCCGCCCAGCACCTTGGTGAAGAGCTGGTCGAGCTGCGGGCCGAGCAGGAGCAGGGTGGCGATGATCGCGACGGCGATGAGGCCGACCAGCAGGCCGTACTCGACGGCGGTGGCGCCCTTCTCCTCCCGCTTCACACGGTCCTCGACGAAGGAGTAGAGCGTGACGACGGCGGCCAGCGGGTTGGTGAGCAGGTTCAGCACGGGGACTCCCTGGGACGGTGCCGTCCGGCCGGGGTCGGTCGACCCGGCGTCGCGGCGGACGTCAGGGGTGTCGGATCAGGGAATCGCCGGCTTGAGGGTCTTCCACCGGATCGCGCGACACCGGTCCACCGTCCGGGGCAACGGGTCGGGGGTGGGGTGACGCGGCGCCACCGCCCGCGGGCGCTCAGGACAGCAGGACGGGAGCGGCGGCGACGAGTGCGGCCCCGGCGAGCATGGCCGGACCGAAGGGCAGTTCCCCGCGCAGCCCGATCCGCCGGGTGGCCAGCAGCGCCAGCGCCACGACCGCCTGCAGGACGAACCCGGCCAGCGCCCCCAGCACGACCGCCGGCCACCCGAGCCACCCCAGGTAGAGGCCGAGCAGGGCGGCGAGCTTGACGTCGCCCATGCCCAGGCCCGGCGAGACGAGCGCCATGGCCAGGTACACCGCGAACAGGGCCGCCGCCGCCAGCACGGCGCGCAGCAGCGCGTCCCCCGCACCGCCGGTCAGGGCCGCCAGGGACAGCAGCAGCACGCCCCCGGCCAGTGCGGGCAGCACCACGCGGTTGGGCAGCAGCCGCTCGCGCAGGTCGACGACGGCGAGCAGGACTCCGGCGGTCGCCAGCCACAGCCAGGCGGGCAGCTCCGCCGTCGGCCCGAAGCGCAGCGCGGCGAGCCCGAACAGCGCCGCCGTCGCCGCCTCCAGCACGCCCCGGGGAGCCGCTCCCCCGCGGCCGCCGAGGACGGTCCCCACCGTCGCCGGGCGCGGCCACGGGAAGCGGGCCGCCGCCCGGTCGACCAGGTGGCCGGCCCCCGCGCCGGCCAGCACGAGGACCAGCACGAGGGCGGTCACCGGGCGGGCCGGGAGCGGGGAGCGGGCACGGGCAGGACGGTGGCACAGCCGCGGCGGCGGCCCGGGCCGCCCCGCGAGGGCGCCGCCCCGGGCACCACGGCAGGCGCACCCGCCCCGCCCGCCCCGGGCTGCGACGATCGGCGGCGTGGAGGAGCACGTCCCCGGCACCCCGTGCGCGATCCGGCTGCCCGACCGGCGGGACCTCGCGTGGTCGGAGTGGGGCCCACCCGACGGGCGGCCGGTGCTGTTCGTCCCGGGCGCCGGGATGAGCGGTGTCCTCGGGTTCGGCACCGACCTGCTGGACGCCCTGGGGCTGCGGCTGCTGGCCCTCGACCGCCCCGGCCTGGGCCGGTCCTCGCCCGACCCGCACAAGAGCTACGCCACCTGGGTCGCGGACGTCGGCCACCTGGTCGCCGCCCTGGGCCTGCGCCGGGTGCTCGGCGCCGGCTTCTCGCAGGGCGCCCCGTTCGCGGTGGCACTGGCCGGCGCGGGGCTCCTCGACGCCGTCGCCGTGGTCGCCGGGCAGGACGACCTGAGGGCCCAGCGGCACCTGCTGGTGCCCGAGGTGGCCGGCCTGCTCGACGGCGTCGACGCCGACCCGGCCGGCGTCGAGCGGGAGGTCGCCGGCGTCGCGGACGCCGGCTGGCTGTGGCAGGTGATCGTCTCCACCGCCGCGCCCGTCGACCGGGCGCGCTACGAGGGCACCCGGCTGGGCGCCGCGGTCCGCGCGGCGCTGGCCGACGGCTTCGCGCAGGGCCCGGCCGGCTACGCACGCGACCTGGTCACCGCGCTGGGCCCCTGGCCGGTGCACCCCGAGGACGTCGCCGTCCCGGTGCACCTCTGGTACGGCGCGCACGACACCAGTCCCGTCCACTCCCCCGACCTCGGCGCGGCGCTGGCCGCCCGCTTCCCGCGCGCCCGGCGCACCGTGCTCGACGACGAGGGCGGTGCCCTGCTGTGGACCCGGGCTCGCGAGGTGCTCAGCGCCCTCGCGGGGGCCTGACCGGGCGATCCCGACGGGGCAGGTCGCCGTGCGGGTCCCCGCGAGGGCGGGCACGATCGACCGATCCCCTCCCCGTGAGCAGCAACGTGGCGCGCCGCCCGCCGGGGACCTCCCGCCCGAGACCTCGCCGTGGCCACCCGCCACGCCGTCGCCTCGCGAGGACGCCGGCGGGGGGCCCGCGAGACCGGCTGCCCACCATGGAGGAGTTGCGCGAGGAGCTCGCGAGCGACCAGCTGCTGGTGCACCTGCAGCCGCAGGTGGACGCGGCGGCGGGCTGGTGGCACACCCACGAGGTGCCGGTGTCGGTGAACCTGTCCGCCGCCGACGTCACCGACCTGGACCTGCCCGACGAGGTGACCGCCGCGCTCGCCCGGCACGGGCTGCCCCCGTCCGCGCTGACCGTCGAGCTGGTCGAGGACGCGCTGGTGACCGACGCCGAGCACGGCCGCGAGGTCCTGCAGCAGTTGCGCGACCTCGGGGTGCGCACCTCGATCGACGACTGCGGCAGCGGCCACAGCTCCCTCGGCTACCCGCGCCGGCTGCCCGCCGACGAGCTCGACCGGTCCCTCACCCAGGACCTCGGCGCCGACCCGGCCGCCGCGCTGACCGTGCAGCACACCGTGGCCCTCGCCCACGGCCTGGGACTCACCGTGGTGGCCGAGGGCGTGGAGGACCTGGCGACCGCCCGCATCCTCGCCGACCTCGACTGCGACGTCGTCCAGGGGCACGTCTTCGCCCGGCCCGTGCCGGTCACCGACTCCGTCGCCCTGCTGCCCGGGGGTGCCCCCTCGGCTCGTCGGACCGGACGGCGGCCCTGGCCTGAGTACCGTCCGGTTCGTGGTGGTCCTCCGGGGGCTCGGGCAGGCCCTGCTCCTCGTGCTCGCCGGCGTGGCCCTCGGCTGCGCCGCGGCCGGCGTCTGGGTGGCGGTCGCGGGCGGCGGGTTCGGGTCGCGGCTGGGGATCTCGCTGCTCGTGATCGCCGGCCTCTCCACGGTGACCGGCGGGACGCTGCTGTCGCGTCCCGAGACCTCCACGGCCCGCGCCTTCCTGGGGCTCGGCCCGGAGCGCGACGCCGACCAGCCCGCTGGCCCCTCGGCTCTCGGCCCCGTCGGGGTCTTCCTCTTCGTGACGCTGCCGCTCGCCGCGCTGGGGCTGTTCCTCCTCGACTGAGCACCGGATCGTGCGGGCACCGGATCGTCGTCCCCGTCGGGCAGGCTGCGCCCGTGCCCTTCGACGTGACGCTCGTGCGCTGGCCCGGTGCGGCGAGCTGGGTCTTCGCGCCCGTGCCGGCCGAGCACGCTCCTGACTCCGCCGGCGCCTTCGGCCGCGTGCCGGTGACCGCCACCGTCGACGGGCGGACCTGGTCGACGAGCGTGTGGCGCGACCGGCGGGCCGGCTGGCTGCTGCCCGTCCCGGCCCGCGTCCGCCGCGGCAAGGACGACGGCGACGTCGTGACCGTCGACGTCGAGGTGGACCCCACCCGGCTGTGACCGTCCCACCGCCGAGTTCCTGACCTGCGGGAACGGTTGTACCTCGTCCGTAGGTTCGGGGGCGTGCAGCAGGTCGCGGAGTACGTGTCACCGGTGGAGCGTGGGCTCGCCGGGTGGCTGCTCGCGCGGCCGGTGACGGTGCCGCGGCTGCCGGTGGGGGTGTTGTCGCGGGAGCAGAAGGCCGCCGAGCTGCAGCGGGTGCAGGCCCGCCAGGCGATGGATGCCGCGTACGAGGCCGAGCTGGTGCTGGGCCTGGCGGACGACTCTCCCGATGACGGCGACCCGGCGCCGGGCACGCCCGGTGCGCGGTCGTGCAAGCCCGACACCGAGCTGCCCGGGGTGTCGGAGTTCTGCACCGCCGAGCTGGCCGTGATCCTCAACTGCGGCCGCGGTACCGCCGACCACCTGGCCACCCGGGCCTGGACCTACCGCGAGCGGCTGCCGGCCACCTGGGCGGCGCTGGCCGCCGGGAACTGGACGAGGCCCGCGCCAAGGCACTGGTCGACGTGCTGCAGGACACGCACCCGGCCATCGCCCGCCGCATGGAGGCCGCCGTGCTGCCCGACGCCACCGCCCTGACCGTCGGGCGGCTCGAGAAGCAGGCGATCGAACTGCTGCTCGAAGCCGACGCCGACGCGGTGGTCGACCGGCGGCGCAAGTCGGCCGAACGGCACGCCGAGGTGCGGGTGTACCCCTCCCCGACCGACGGGATGAGCACCATCGCCGCCGACCTGCCCACCGACGTCGCCGCCGCCTGCCACGCCGTCGTCGACATCCTCGCCCGGATGCTCAAGGCCGACGGCGACCCGCGTCCGATCGCGCAGCTGCGCACCGCCGTGTTCGCCGACCTGCTGCAGCGGCCCTGGCAGACCGGCACGGGCGTGACCGCGCACATGCAGATCATCACCACCCTCGCCGCTCTGGCCGGCCGCTCGACCGAGGCCGGAGAGGTGAACGGGCTGCCGATCACCGCCGCCCACCTGCGCGCCCTGCTGCACGAGTTGGACGCGCTCGGCGTGCAGCCACCGGTGAGCGGGTCGGTCACCGTGGCGCTGACCGACGACGACGGCGGCCTGCGGGCGACCGCGATGCTGGACCGGCTGCGCCGGCCGGCCGCCCGCGGCTGCCCCGACCACCCCGGCGAAGACCCGACCGGCGTAGACCCGGCGGGCGGCGAGTGCGGCTGCGCGGTGCTGGACCGGCCCGACGAGGTCGACCGCTACACGCCGTCGGCGGCGCAGCAGGTGATCGTGCGCACCCGCGACCGCACCTGCCGCTTCCCCACCTGCGGCCAGCGGGTCGGCTGGGCCGACGCCGACCACGTCGTCCCGCACGCGCACGGCGGGGCCACCGACTGCGCCAACCTGTGCTGTTTATGCCGCTCCCACCACCGGGTGAAGACCTTCGCCCGCGGCTGGCGCTCCACCATGGCCGCGACGGAACACTCACCGTCACCACCCCATCCGGCACCACCTGCACCACCCGGCCACCGGGCCTGCGACCACCACCGCCGAACCCGGAACCACCTGGAGCGGACGAGCCGGCCGACCCGGACGACGACCCCCCGCCGTTTCGACCGGCCTCGAGAGAGCCGCGTCAGCGGTCGTAGCGGACGACCAGCAGACCGTCGTCGGACTCGGTCAGCCGCCCGCCCGCCGCGGCCATCGCCTCGGCCGCCCGGGCCAGCCGCTCGTAGGCCGCGGCGGCGTCAGCCAGCGTGACGGCCCCGTCCGTGGCGTGCCCGAAGGCGAGCGCCTCGACGGTGCGTACCAACGCGCCGTCGGTCACGGCGTGCACCCGCATCGCGCTCCCCTCCGCCACGACGTCGCGCGCCGGGCCGACCCGCGCGGCCACCAGGGCCCACCTCCGCGTCCCGGCCTGGGCGGCCGGCACCTGGCGCGCCGGCTCGACCATCACCGCCGGCTCGACCGGCGGCCCGGCCACGTGGCGCGGGCCCCCGCCGGCCCAGCCGAGCACCGGCGTCCGCGGCACGGCCGCGAGGTCGAGCACCGTGTCCGCGGGGAGCGGGGGCTCGTCGACGACCCGCACCCGCCAGCCCGGGAGCGACGGAGCCCGCCCGGGCCCGGGAGCGACGGCGACGGTGCCGCGGGCGCGTTCGCGGCGGACGGCCGGGTCGCCAGCAGGTGGCCGTCGCGCATCGGTTGCACCGGCGTCCAGCCGGCCGCGTGCGCCGCGCGCAGCTCGGCGGCCAGCGCCCGCAGCCGCTCGACGACGTCGGCCAACGCGACGACGTCGTCGAGCTGCCAGCGGTGCACGGTCTCGTGGCGGGAGCCCGGCCAGGGCGACGGCGGGCGGGTGGTGGGAGCGGTCACGGCGTCCTCGCGCGGGCACCTGCCGGGCCCCGCGGGGTGCCGGTGGGGGATCGCCGGGCCGGCGCGGGTACCCCGCGGGTGCGCCGCGGGTCGGGGCCGGCGGGTGTCCCCGGACAGGGGGCCGGCGCCGACCGGACCGATCATGGCACGACCCGCCGCGGGCGGTCAGTCGTCGAGGGCGTAGGTCGCCTCGACGACGGCGGACACGATCACGTCCCGCGGGTCGAGGGTCAGGCCCGCCCCGCCGTCCGGGGAGCCGCGCGCCATGACCGCCATCGACTCCGGAGCCGCGGCCGACGACAGTCCGGCGTCGGCCAGTTCGAGGAGCGGCCCGAGGCCACGGCCGGCGGCGTCGGCGAGGTCGGCGGCGGCCTCGCGGGCGGCCTCGACGGCGGCGCGGCGCACTGCCCGGCGGGCGGCGGCGGGGTCGTCGAGCTCCCAGGCCACCCCGCCGATCCCCGCCCCGGCGGAGGCGACCAGCTCGGCCACGGTGTCCGCGGCGCCGGCGTCGGCACGGACCGACCCGCCCACGGTCGCCTCCCACCCGGCGGGCTCGTGCCGGGCGGCAGCGGGGTCCCAGGCGAACCGCTCGTGCACCGACACCCGGGACAGCACCACCCGGCGCACCCCGCCGGCGCCCTCGAGCGCCGCACGCAGCCGCGCGGTCATCTCCGAGGCCTGCGCGAGCGCTCGCTCGCGGCTGTCCGGTGAGGTCGCGCTCGCCGACACCGACACCGACAGCACCGCGACGTCGGGCGGGTGCTCGGCGGTCGACTCCCCCCGCACGCGGACGACGGCGCGCGGAACGCTCACCCCCGCGGTCCGGCCCCCACCGGGGGCGCGAGCACCGCCTCGTAGCAGCCGTGCAGCAGGTCCAGCCGCTCGAGCAGCCGCGCCACCCACGCCGCCGACGTGCTCACCGGCGCGGGCTCGAGCATCAGCGACCAGAACAGCCGGTCCACGGCCCCGGTCGCCGCCCACCGCCGCTCCTCCGGGGACGGCCGGGTGCCGACGGCCGCCGCCAGCCGCCCGGCGACGTCGCGTCGCAGCCGGACGGCGTCGTCGGCGGCCAGGCCGATCGCCCGGCCGAGCAGCGGGACCAGGCGCGGCCGGTCGGCGGCGGACAGCACGTCGTTGGCGTGCCGCAGCACCGCGGCGAGCTGGCCGTCGACGCACCGCGGGGCGTCGCCGAACGGCTCGCCGGCCAGCAGCGAGGTGTACTCCAGGAAGCAGGCGCCGTGCGCGGGGCTGCGGTGCCTGCCGCGGCTCAGCACGGGCAGCGAGTCCGGGATGCGGTCCATGTCTGCGCCCCCTCCGGCGGTGTCCGGCCGCCCGAGCGTAGGTCCCGGGGACGCTGCCCGCAGCCGACGCGGACCCGGCCGCCTCGGCAAGCGGATCGGGAACATCCCCAGCGGGCTCCGCGTCCCGACCGCCGAGGGCCGGGCGGCGCTGGAGCGCTGGGCCGCGGAGGACCTGCCCGCGCGCGTGCCCGCGATCGCCGCGTGGGCCGACGTCTTCGACGAGCGCCGGTACCGCTCGCTCACCCGGGCCGGCGAGGTGGACGACCACGGGCCCGGCTACCCGCAGCGCACCTTCGCCGACCACGACGCCGCCCTCGCCTGGGTGCGCGCCGCCCTCGACGACCGCTGACCGCTCCTCGGACGGGTCAGCCCAGCCCGGAGGCGACCGCCAGACCGCGCCGCACCCACCGCCCGAGGTCGGCGTCGTCGGCGTGGCCGGCGGGCCCGACGAGGACGAACGCCCGCACCTGACGGCCGCCGAGCACCATCGGCCCGACGTGCGGCTCCTCCAGCGCGGCCGGGACGGCATCGGCGCCGACCCGGACCACCAGTGCGGTCGCCGTGACGCCGCAGACCAGGTGACCGCCGACGCTGAACGACAGGCCGCCGCCGACCATCCGCTTCTCCACCGCGCCCGGGAGCAGCCGGCGGACCCGCTCGGCGGTCACGGCGTCGTACGGCACGGCCCGGGCTCCCGACCGCGGGCGGTCAGGTGCCGCAGAAGGTGACGTACGGGCCGGCCGGGCCGGGCTCGGCGTAGCGCTCCAGCCCGGGGCGCTCCTCGAACGGGCGGCTGACCACCTCGACCAGCCGCTCGAACGGCGCGGTGTCCCCGGCGGTCGCCGCGGCGAGCGCCTCCTCGACGAGGTGGTTGCGCGGGACGTAGACGGGGTTGACCCGGTCCATCGCGTCGGCGTCGGGACCCAGCGCCCGCCACCGCGCGAGCCACCCGTCGGCGGCGGCGAGGTCGAGCACCAGGCTGCGGGCGGGCTCGGCGTCGCCGCGCGCGGCCGCGGACAGCCGCCGCGCGAAGCCGGTCAGGTCCACCTTGTTGGCCCGCAGCAGCGCGAGCAGGTCGTCGACCACGCCGCGGGCGACGTCGTCGTCGAGCCCCTCGGGCAGGCCGAGCTTGGCCCGCCAGCCGGTCAGCAGGGCGGCGTCGTAGGCCGGCCGGAACCGCTGCAGCGCCTCGACGGCGAGCTCGACCGCCTGCTCCTGCTCGGCGGCCAGCAGCGGCAGCAGCGCCTCGGCCAGCCGGGCGAGGTCCCACTCGGCCACGAGCGGCTGGTTGCCGTAGCGGTAGCGCCCGCCCTGGTCGACCGAGCTGTACCAGGTGTCCTCGTCGTAGCCCTCCATGAACGCGCAGGGCCCGAAGTCGATCGTCTCGCCGGAGATCGTCACGTTGTCGGTGTTCATGACGCCGTGCACGAAGCCCACGAGCATCCACCGCGCCACCAGCGAGGCCTGCGCGGCGACGACGGCCTCGAACAGCGCGAGGTACCGGTTGTCCGCGTCCGCGGCGGCGGGGTGGTGCCGGGCGACGGCGTGGTCGGCCAGCCGGCGCAGCAGGCCGTCGTCCCCGGTGGCCCGGGCGTACTGGAAGCTGCCGACCCGCAGGTGGCTGGCGGCGACCCGGGCCAGGACGGCGCCGGGCAGCAGCGTCTCGCGGCGGACGGGCCGGCCGGTGGCGACGACGGCCAGCGAGCGCGTGGTCGGGATGCCGAGGGCGTGCATCGCGCGGCTGACGACGTGCTCGCGCAGCATCGGCCCGACGGCGGCCAGCCCGTCCCCGCCCCGGGAGAAGGGGGTGCGGCCCGAGCCCTTGAGGTGCAGGTCGCGCAGCCGGCCGGCGGTGTCGACGAGCTCCCCGAGCAGCAGCGCCCGCCCGTCGCCCAGGCGCGGGTTGTAGTAGCCGAACTGGTGGCCGGAGTAGGCCTGCGCCACCGGGCGGGCGCCCTCGGGGACGAGGGTGCCGGTGAGCAGGCCGATGCCCTCGGGGCCGCGCAGCGCGGCGGGGTCGAGGCCCAGCTCGGCGGCGAGCTCCTCGTCGAGGGCGAGCAGCCGCGGGGCGGGCGTCTCCGCCGCCTGCCAGGGGACCGCCATCTCCGGCAGCTCGCGGGCGAAGCGGTCGCCGAGGGCGACGGTCAGGGCGGGGGCGACACTCACCCCCGTCAATGTACGAGCGGAGCGGGCCGGGCGCGTCAGCCGCGGAGCAGCCCCGAGATCCGGTGCTGCGCCTGCCCGGCCAGGGAGCGCACGAGCCGGCCGACCGGGAGCCGGTCGGTGGCCAGGCGGGACTCGACGGCGGCCAGCCGGGTCTCCAGAGCGACGACGTCGGCGGCGCGCACCGGGGGCGCGGGCGGGGCGGCGAGCCGGGCGAGCCCGTCCGACAGCGCCGCCACCAGCCCGGACACCTCGTCCGGCCGCAGCTTGACGGTGCCGACGCAGACGTCGTCGCGCCACAGGCTCAGGTTGAGCAGGCCCTGCTCCGGGTGCGGGGAGACGCGCAGGGCGCGCGTGCGGTCGCGGGCGTCCCACACCCACCGGCCCGGCTTCGGCAGTGCGATCACCGTCATCCCGGCATGATCGACTGCCCCGGCCCGGACCGCCAGCAGGTGCGGCGCCGCGTCAGCCGCGCGTCACTGCGCGCCGGCCACCTGCGGCCGCGGTCCCGTCGCGTGCGCCAGCGCCCAGTCCAGCACCTCGTCGGCGATCCGCTCCCACCCCTGCTGCGCGGGCAGCAGGTGGGCGTAGCCCGGGTACTCGCGGATCTCGGTCACCGTGCCGCCGCGGTAGTGCGCGGCGTTCGAGCGCTGGATCGCCGGCGGCATGATGTGGTCCTCCCCGCCGGAGACGAACAGCAGCGGCGGCCGCGCCTCGTTGCCGTAGTCGACGTGCGCGTCCTGCGGGCCGGGCATCAGGTTCGCCAGCACCGAGTTCCACAGGATCCGGCCCGACGCGGGGACGTGGTACCGCCGGTACAGGGCCCGCGACTCCTCCTCGCCGAACGTGTTGGTGAACGCGTAGTGCCACTGCTCCTCGGTCAGCCCGACGGCGCGGTGCCGGTTGGCCGGGTTCTTGAAGACCGTCCAGGTCGAGCGCAGCTGCGACAGGGGCAGCAGCCTCACCCCCTCGGTGGGCGCCGAGTTGAGCACCACCCCCACGGCGCCCAGACCGCGGTCGAGCAGCAGCTGGGTGAGCGTGCCGCCGGCGGAGTGGCCGATCAGCACCGGTGGCCGCTCCACCCCGCGGACGACGGCGGCCAGGTGCTCGACGATCGCCGGCAGGGTGAGCTCGGCGATCGGCGTCGGGTCGGCGTTGAGCGCCTCCACCTCGACCTCGAAGCCGGGGTAGCCCGGGGTGAGCACGCGGAACCCGCGCTGCTCGTAGTGGGCCTTCCAGTTCTCCCAGCTGCGCGGGGTCACCCAGAAGCCGTGGATCAGGACGATGGTGTCCGGTGCGGTCGGAGTGGTCACGGTCGCTCCCTCGGGTGGTGGCCGGTCAGCCGGAGCCTGGCAGCGGCCCGGCCCGCCGGTGCGGCCCTGCGTGCACGACTGCGGCTCCTGGCTGCACACCGCGGCGGGTTCCGGTGGGAGCCCGGCTCTGCCAGGCTCGGCGGCGTCCGCGGGGGACGTCAGCCGGTCGAGGCCCAGGGACGGCGCGATGCTGCTCATCGACACTCCCCCGCTCCCCCGCACCGCCCCCGACGGGGCCTTCCCCTACGGGACGGCGGTGCTGCTGGCCACCGACGCGGCGCGCCCCCGGCGGCCGGGGGCCCGGGGCGGGGCGCCGCTGCTCGCGCTGGCCTTCCCGCACCGCGGCGGCGGCTCCCGCGCGCTGCTGGTCCCCCTCGACCGGCTCGGCCTGCCCGCCGACGTCGTCCGCCGCGCGGCACCCCGGCTGCGGGCCAGCCCCCTGCACGGGCTGGTGCGCGCGCACCTGCAGCGGATCGCCGACGACGCCGCCGGGCTGTCGGCCGACCCGGGCGCGGCGGCCCTGGGAGCGGCCACCGTCGAGCTGGTCCGCGCACTGCTCGTCTCCGCGGCGACCGGGGGCGGGTCCGGCCCCCCCGTGCGGCCGGACACGCTCGTGGCCCGGGTGCGCGCGCACGTCGCCCGCCACCTGACCGACCCGGGCCTCACCCCGGCCGCCGTCGCCCGGGCGCACGGCGTCTCGGTCCGCCAGCTGTACAAGGCGTTCGCGGCGGCGGGGGCGAGCCTGGAGCAGGAGGTGATCGCCCAGCGGCTGGAGGCCGCGCGGGCCCGGCTCGTCTCCCCCGCCGGGCGGCAGCGGTCGATCGCCGCCACCGCCCGCGCCTGCGGGTTCGCCGACCCGAGCCACTTCGCCCGGCGGTTCCGCGCCGCCTACGGGACGAGCCCGCGCGAGTGGCAGCGGACGGCCGCCACCCGCTGACGGCTCCCGTCACGGCACCGGGCGCGCCTCCAGCGACCGGTACAGCGCCGTCTCGAACTCCAGGTAGCCGCCGAAGGACGTCGCGTCGCCGAACGGGAGCACCTGGGTGGCCCAGAAGCCGCCGTACCCGTTGTCCCGGTCGATCCAGTAGTAGAGGTTGCCCAGTCCCGCCCAGCCGAGCCCGCCGGCGGGCCGGCCGGTGGGGGCCGGCTCGTCGTTGACCATGAACGGCAGCGACCAGGACTTGGACACTCCCGGGAAGAACTCCGCGTCGTTGGACAGCGACGGGATGACCCCCGGCAGCGCGGTCACCTTGAGGTCGCCGCAGTGGTTCTGCACCGCCATCCGCACCGTCTCCGGCTGCAGCACGACGCCGTTCTCGCCGCGGCCGTCGTCGAGCCACATGCGGATGAACCGCGTGTAGTCCCCGACCGTGCCGTAGAGGCCGTGGCCGCCCATGTGCACCTCCGGCGACGAGGGCAGCTCGAACTCGATCGGGGTGAGCGACCCGTCCTCGCCGCGGGTGTGCATGCCGGCCAGCCGGGTGCGCAGGTCGTCGGTGAGCTCGAAGGTCGTGTCGTGCATGCCGAGGGGCGCGAAGACGCGGGAGGCGAAGACGTCCCCGAGGCGCTCCCCGGTGATGCCCTCCACCACCTGTCCCACCCAGTCGATGTTGCTGCCGTACTCCCACCGCTCCCCCGGGTCGGCGAGCAGCGGGGTGGCCAGCGCCGCCTTGGACGCGGTGATGACGCTGGGCTGGCCGTGCTCCTCGGCCATGCGCCGGTAGTGCTCGTTGAAGAAGTCGTAGCCGAACCCGGCGGTGTGGGTCAGCAGCATCCGGGTGGTCACCTCGCGCCGGGGGTCGCGCAGCCGCGGCGAGCCGTCGGCGTCGAACCCGTCGAGGACCTTCACCTCCCCGAGGGCCGGGGCGTAGGTGCGCGCCGGCGCGTCGAGGTCCAACCGGCCCTCCTCGACCAGCTGCAGCGCGGCGGTCGCGGTGACGGCCTTGGTCGTGGAGAAGAGCGCGAAGACGGTGTCAGGGGTCATCGCGACGCCGGACCCGAGGCTGCGCTCCCCGGCCACGCCCTGGTAGACGTCGCCGTCGCGGTCGGTGAGGAAGGCCACCACCCCGGCGACGGGTGCCTCGGCGTGCACGGTGCGGTCGAGGACCCCGTCGGCGTCGGCGGCGAAGCGCGGGTCGAGCCGCTGGTCCCCGGTCGTGTGGGTCATGGCTGTCCTCCTTCTCGGACGGTGCACCGGCGCCGGTGACGCCGGCGGTCGTGCGGGGTCAGCGGTCGCGCCGGTAGCCGAAGAAGCCGCGCTGCTTGATCAGCTCGCAGACCTCCGGCGGGACCATCGACTCCCAGCTCCGGTCGTCGGTGGGGATCCGCTTGAGCACGTCCCGGCTCAGGATCGGCAGGTGCTCGGGCTCGTAGCGGTCCAGGTGGACGAAGCTCCCCCGCTGCGCCAGGTAGTCGTAGAGCGGCTGCAGCTGCTCCCCCACCGAGACGGTGTCGACGGTGGTCACCTCGCCGTCGCGCAGCATCGGGTGCACGAACAGCCGCAGGTCGTTCTTGAACAGCCGGCCGAAGCTCTCGAGGATGCCGCCGGGCAGGTCGGCGTGGCTGGACTCGTCGAAGAGGTCCAGCAGGCTCGGGACGCCCATGACCATGCCGATCCGCCCGTCGGTGCGCCAGGCGAGGTAGGCGGCGAGGCGGTGGTAGGCCACGTAGTCGGAGATGAGCACGGTCATGCCGCAGGCGGCCAGCAGGTCGGCGCGGGCGAGGAAGTCGCGGCGGTCGACGACGTCCCCGCCGGCGCGCAGGTTGGCCATCGTCAGCTCGGTGAGCATCAGGACCTCGCGGTCGGCGACGGCGGGGTCACACTCGAACTCGGCCCGCGCGGCCTCGAGCATGTCGATGTTGACCACCGTGGGTGGCCGGAAGCTGCCCCGTTCGACCAGGATCGCCTTCTTGCGCAGCACCTCGCTGGGCTGCAGGACCCGCCGGTCGGGGCCGAACATCGCCGCCCCGCTGAGCCCGAGCTGCACCAGCGTGAGCGCCATGACCCGGTTGTCGACCGTGCGGAACTCGATGCCGGTCATCTCGACCATGTCGATCTCGATGCGGCCGGTGCCGAGCTGGTCGAGCAGGCTCGCGAGCAGTTTCTCGGGCTCGTGGTGCTGGAAGAAGGCCGCGTGCAGCAGGTTCACCCCCACCACGCCCAGCGCCTCCTGCTGCTGCGGGGCCTCGTCGTCGAGCATCCGCACGTGGACGACGACCTGGCTGGGCTCGTCGCGCGGGTGGGACTGGAACTTCACCCCCATCCAGCCGTGGCACTCGTTCCCGCCGCGGTAGCTGCGGGCCACCACCGTGTCGGCGAAGGCGAAGAAGGCGGTGTCGTCGCCGCGCTGGTCCCCCAGCCGGTCGATGTTCAGCTGGTACTCGTGGTCGAGCATCGCCTGCAGCCGGCCCTTGGAGACGTAGCGGTCGCTCTTGCCGTAGACGGCGTCGCTGACCGCCATGTCGTAGGCCGACATCGTCTTGGCCACGGTGCCGGCCGCGCCGCCGGCCCGGAAGAACCACCGGGCGACCTCTTGGCCGGCGCCGATCTCGGCGATGGTGCCGTACCAGCGGGGGTCGAGGTTGATCCGCAGGGCCTTCTGCAGGGTGTCCACGCCGGCGTCCATCGCGGGGCTCCGTCCTCGCCAGGGTGGCGGCGAGCGTAGTCGCTGGTGAGCGGCGCGGCACCCGCTCGCCGGCGACCCGCGCGGTCCCTCATTTTGCGCGCCGCCCGGGAGTGTGGGGGGCCTGGGCGTCCACCTGCGACGCTCGCGCGCCCGGGACCCGGTGACGACGAGGAGCCCCATGAGCACTCCGGCCAGGCAGTCCACGAGTCGGTCGGTCTGGCGGCGCATGCCGGTGGACCGCATGGAGGAGATCGAGGCGGAGGGCGGCGGCGGGGCGCTGGCCAAGAGCCTGGGCCTGTGGCAGCTGACCGCGATCGGCGTCGGCGGCATCATCGGCGTCGGGATCTTCTCCCTCGCCGGGCTGGTGGCCCACGGCGACGCCGACAACCCCGGCGTCGGGCCGGCGGTGCTCGTCGCCTTCCTGATCGCCGGGCTGGCGTCCGCGGCGGCCGCGCTGTCCTACGCCGAGTTCGCCGGGATGATCCCGCGGGCCGGGTCGGCCTACACCTACGGGTACGTGGCCCTCGGCGAGCTCATCGGGTGGTTCATCGGCTGGGACCTGCTGCTCGAGTACATCGCCATCGTCGCGGTCGTGGCGATCGGCATCTCCGGCTACCTCGACGCGCTGCTCGACGGCCTCGGGCTCAGCCTGCCGACGGCGCTCACCGCGTCGGCCGAGGAGGGCGGCGTCGTCAACGTCCCCGCCGTCCTGATCTGCCTGCTCGTCACGTTCATCCTCAGCCGCGGCACGCGGACCTTCGGCCGGTTCGAGTTGATCGCCGTCGGGATCAAGATCCTGCTGATCCTGTTCATCATCGGGCTGGGCGTCTTCTACGTCGACGTCGGCAACTACGACCCGTTCATGCCCTCGGGCTTCGGGCCGGTGCTCACCGGCGCGGCCACCGTGTTCTTCGCGGTGTTCGGCTACGACGCCATGAGCACCGCCGCCGAGGAGGCCGAGGACGGCAAGAAGCACATGCCCAGGGCGATCATCCTGTCCCTGGTGATCGCGATGCTGCTCTACGTGGCCGCCACCCTGGTGCTCACCGGGATGCAGGACTACCGCGACATCGACCCGACCGCCGGCTTCGCCTCGGCGTTCGAGGGCGTGGGTCTGCCGGTGATCGCCAGCATCATCTCCGTCTTCGCCGTGCTGTCGATCCTGACCGTGATGCTGACGTTCCTGCTCGGCGTCACCCGCGTCTGGTTCTCCATGAGCCGCGACGGGCTGCTGCCGCGGTGGTTCGCGAAGGTCGACCGCGGCGGCACCCCGCAGCGGGTGACCTGGATCGCCGGCGTCGCGGCGGCCGTGCTCGCCGGCGTCTTCCCCATCCGTGCCGTGGCGGACCTGACCAACATCGGCATCCTGTCCGCGTTCGTCGTCGTCTGCGTGGCCGTCATCGTCTTCCGCTACACCCGGCCCGACGCCGCGCGCACGTTCCGGCTGCCACTGATGCCCCTCGTGCCGGTGTTCGGGGTGGTGGCGTCGGTGTTCCTCATCGCCCAGCTGCACTGGGAGACGTGGCTGCGCTTCGGGATCTGGCTGGTCATCGGCTTCGTCATCTACTTCGCCTACGGCCGCCGGCACTCGCTGCTGGACCCCGGCAGCCCGCACCACCGGCGGCCGGCCGACGCCTGAGGCCGCCCGGTCAGCGGCGCAGTGCCTGGCTCTCCCGGTAGGACAGGTCGCGCACGGCGCGGAAGAGGGCGACCGGCTGCAGGTCGTCGGCGCCCAGCGTCGGGGCGAACCGGAGCTCCTCGGACGCCGGGCCGGGCACCGCCGGGCCGAGCGTGAGGTGTCCCCACCGGGTCCAGCCGCCGGCCAGCGTGGCGGCGAGCAGCTCCCAGCCCTCGCCGGTGCCGTCGCCGCGCGCCCCGAGCAGCACCAGCCGGCCGCTGCCGGTGCGGTAGGGCAGCACGGAGGAGAAGGTGCGCCCGAGGGGCTCGGGCAGGAAGAGGTGGCGCAGCACCGGCGGGCCACCGGCGGTGTTGACCAGCACGTCGAGCGGGCCGCCGCCCCGCCCCTGCCCGGCGAAGCGGACGGCGAGGCCGACGACGTCGGGCAGCGGCTCGGGCAGCCCGGCCCCGCGGGACAGGCGGACGACGACGTCGTGGCGGGCTGCGTCGTCGAGGAGCCGCGCGCCCCACGTGCCGCCGCCGTCGGTCTCGACGGTGCCGGTGAACGCCTGCCCCCGGGGGTGGAAGACCCGCGCGCCGCGCAGCGCGGTCCCCAGCGCGAGCGCGGAGGCGGTGACGGCACGGGGCAGCGAGAGCAGGTCCACGCCGCCCGGCTACCCGGCGGGGCCGGGGGTGACCCCCTCGGGTCCCTCCTGTGGCGCGTCGAACAGCGCGAGGAGCATCGGCACCAGCCAGTCGAGGCGGTCCAGCACGCCGCTGCCCGGGGGCATGAAGTGGGTGGTCCCCGGCAGGATCGCCAGCCGGGCCCGCGGGAGGCCGGACAGGTCACCCATCGCGCCCCCGCCGAGGAGGCGGAAGAGCTCGACGACGTGCTCGACGCGGATCGCGTCGGCGTCCCCGGCGACGACCAGGGTCGGGGCGGTGATGCGCGCGACGTCCTCGGCGGGCCAGTCGAAGGGGGTCTCGTCGAGGGTCTTGAGCTTCTCGACCAGGACCGGGAAGTGCCCGGGGTCGGGTGCGACGGCCCGGTAGGTGGCCTCCATGGGCGACCCGGCGAACACCTCCGGGGTGATGCCCGGGATCATCGCGAGCAGTTCCGGCTGTATGCCGGCGCTCGCGTGCGTCGCGGAGACGACCGCGAGCGTGCGGACGACCTCCGGGTGGCGGATGGCCAGCTGCAGGGCGGCCGCCCCGCCCATGCTGAAGCCCATGACGTCGGCGCGCTCGATGCCGAGGTGCGCCAGCAGGCCCGCGGCGTCGTCGGCGAGCCCCTCGTAGGTGATCGGCCGGTCGGCGTCGGCGGTGCGGCCGTGGGCCTGCAGGTCCGGGACGACGACCCGGCGGGTGGCCGCCAGCGCCGACACCAGCGGCGCGAGGTCGCCGGTGGTCATGTACGCGCCGTGCAGGAGCAGGACCGGGCTCGCGTCCGGCTCCGGGTCGGGGCCGTGGACCTCGTGGTACACCCGCAGCCCGTTGACCGGCGCGTACCCGGTCCTCGGTCCGGGGGCGTCCCGGTGTGCGGTGTCGGTCACGTCGCTCCCCTCGGTCGGGTGCGGGGTCGGGGCGTCCGCGACGGCGCTGCGGACGCCCCGGCCCCGCCGCCGTCAGCGGTCGGGGCTGTACTTCTGGATGAACTGCGCGTACCGGGTCGCCCCGGTACCGCCGGCCACGTCGTTCATCCGCAGCACGGTGAGGCCGAGGTAGCCCCACCCGTCGAAGGCCTCGTTGATGTTGTCCCAGCCGCCGTCCCAGGTGACGCCGCCGCTGAGCGCGTTCTCGCCCTTGAGCTCGACGCCGGCACGGAACGCGTAGTCGCCGATCCACTGGACCAGGGTCTGGGCCAGCGAGTACTGCGGCGGGTAGTCCTGGTCGTCCATCTCCAGCGCGGTGAAGTGCATGACCACCTCGCGCGGGCCGCCGTCGAACCGGTTGGCCAGCTCGACGATCCGCGCGTAGCCGTGGCCGGTCGCCCACGAGTTCTCGTCGACGCTGGTCTGGATCAGCCCGGTGGTCACCTCGGTCGCCCGCGGGTGCAGCGGGTTGGTCATCGTCCAGTGGATGCCCGGGACCTTGTAGCCGATGTCGGCCTGCGGGAACTCGTTGCCCAGCGTGCGGATGACCGTGGTCAGCACCCGCTCGCCGTGGTCGACGAGTGAGCCGTTGTACCAGTCGACGAAGTCACGGCCGTACTGCGTGTCGGAGTAGGCCTTGCTGGTGAAGAAGGTCTCGGCGTCGGCCGGCGGGGCGATCTGGTCCACCGACCGCAGGTCCGTGCCCCAGGCGCGGTTGACCGCCCGCAGCGACCCGTACTGCTTCACCATCGACTTCTGGAAGTCGCGGATCGCCAGCGGGGAGTACGACTGCAGCGCGCCGCGGGTCGGGTAGCCGGTGCCCACGTCGTGGCCGTTGTAGGAGGGGTAGCGCAGCTCGCCGGACGGGCCGAGCGAGACGTTGATCTCCACGACCTCGTCGGCGTAGCGGTCGCCGTAGCGCTGCTGGAAGGCCCGGGTGAAGTCCCGGTACTCGTTCATCACGACCTGGTCGGCCCAGCCCTGCACGGTCTCGGGGCTGTAGTTGCCCTGCTCGCTCCTGTGCTGCAGGCCGGTGGGGCCGAGCTCGACGCCCCGGTAGCTGCGCCCCTCGTACTTCGGCCACAGCCACGACGGCAGCAGGCTGGTGTAGTCGTCGCCGACGTTCCCGCCGCACTGGTGGAAGGACAGGATCGGGGCGAGGTCGAGGCCCTTCGACGTGATGACGTCGAAGATGCGGTCGTAGTAGGCCCAGTCGAACTGGTTGTCGCCGGCGGCCTCGACGTCGCCCCACCAGACGTCGACGCTCACGGCGTCCACGCCGTAGGCGGCGACGGTCTCCAGGTCGGCCTCGAAGTCCGCCCACTCCTCGTCGGTCTCCACCTTCAGCGGTGCCATGACGTTGGCGGTGAACTCCGGGTCGTCCAGCGCGACGGGCCCGGGCGGCACGGGACCGTCCGCGGGCGCGGCCTGCGCGGTCCCGGCACCGGCGACGACCAGACCGAGGGCGGCGAGCATCACTGTGGTTCGTCTCACGGCCCGGGATGCTGCCAGCCGGTCACGGTTCGGTCACAGGGGGGTTTCCGGCCGAAGTCGTCCCCCCGGCGTGTCCCGCCCCGACGCGCCCGGCGCCCCGCTCAGCCGCCGGTGAGGACGACGAGCTGCTGGGTCGCGCGGGTCATCGCGACGTAGCGGTCGACCGCCCCCTCGATGCCGTCGCCGAGGCCGTCGGGGTCGACGAGGACGACCAGGTCGAACTCCAGCCCCTTCGCCAGCACCGGCGTCAGCGACCGGACGCGGGCCGTCGACCGGAACGCGGGGTCCCCGATGACGCAGGCGGTCCCCTCGGCGTGCGCGGCGAGCCAGCCGTCGAGGACCGGGCGCAGCCGGGAGCGGGGACCGTGGACGACGGGGACGCCGGTGCTGCGGACCGAGGTGGGCACGTTGGCGTCGGGCAGCGCCGCCCGGATGACCGGCTCGGCCTCGGCCATGACCTCCACCGGCGTCCGGTAGTTGACGGTCAGGGGGGCGGTGCGGATCCGGTCCAGGCCGATCCGCCGCAGCCGCTCCTCCCACGACTCGGCGAAGCCGTGCCGCGCCTGGGCGCGGTCGCCGACGACGGTGAAGCTGCCGGACGGGCAGCGGAGCAGCAGCATCTGCCACTCGGCGTCGGTCAGCTCCTGCGCCTCGTCGACGACGACGTGCGCGAACGGTCCGGCCAGCAGGTCCGGGTCGGCGGCGGGCAGCGCCGCCTCGTCGACCAGGGCGCCCCGCAGGTCCTGGCCGCGGAGCATGGACATCACCTTCATGTCCGAGTCGTCGGTCACGATCAGGTCGGCCATCACGTCGGCCATGCGCAGCCGGTCGGCGGCGACCGCGGCCTCCTGTCGCCGGCGGCGCCGGGAGGCCTCAGGATCGCCGAGGCGCTGGCGGGCGGCATCGAGCAGCGGAAGGTCGGACAGCGTCCAGGCGTACGGGTTCGCGCGCTGCAGCACCGCGACCTCGTCGGCGCTCAGCCACGGCGCGCACCGGCGGAGGTAGGCGGGCACCGACCACAGGTCCCCGACGAGGTCGGTCGGCTCCAGCAGCGGCCACGCGCGGCCGAAGGCGCGCACCAGCTCGCGGTTCGCGGCCAGGGACCGGCGGTACCCGGCGTCGGCGTCCTCCGGAGCGAGGCCGTAGGCGTCGAACTCCTCCTCGGCCCCGTCGTCGTCGTCCTCGTCGCCGTCCTGGCCGAGCTCGTCCCTGAGCTTGTCCACCAGGATGCGCAGCAGGGCGTCCCAGACCTGGTCGCGGGCCTCGTTGTGCGGCGCACCGGGATCCCGGGCGTCGAACGCCTCGGCCCAGTCGTCCGCGTCCAGCGGGACGGTGGCCCAGGGCGTCGCCACCTCCGTGCCCTCCGTCGGTGGCTGTTCGTAGAGCCGCACCGCCGGCTCGATCGCCCGCACCATGCGGGCGTCGGCCTTGAGGCGGGCCACCGCCGGATCGGTCTCGGGGCCCGCCGTGGCTCCCTGGGGGACCAGGTCCGGCACGGTGCAGGTCTGCACGCCCTCCTCCCCCAGGCTCGGCAGGACGTCGGAGACGTAGGCCAGGTAGGGCTCGCTCGGTCCGACGAAGAGGACGCGGCCCCGGTGGGCGCCGAGGTGCGGATCGGAGTAGAGGAGGTAGGCGGTGCGGTGCAGGGCGACGACGGTCTTGCCCGTTCCCGGGCCGCCGTCGACGACGAGGGCGCCGGCCGACCCGGCGCGGATGATGGCGTCCTGGTCGGCCTGGATGGTGCCGAGCACGTCGCGCATGCGGGCCGAGCGGGTGCCGCCGAGGCTGGCGATGAACGCGGACTGGTCGTCGAGCGCGGCGTGCCCCTCCAGCCCGTCCGGGGTGAACACCTCGTCCCAGTAGTCGGTGATCCGGCCGCGGGTCCAGCGGTAGCGGCGGCGGCTGGCCAGCCCCATCGGGTGGGCGTGGGTGGCGCCGAAGAAGGGCTCGGCCGCGGGTGAGCGCCAGTCGACCAGCAGGCGGCGACCGGCGCCGTCGGTGAGGCCGAGCCGTCCGACGTACACCGGCTCGGGGTCGTCGGCCCGGACGATGCGGCCGAGGCAGAGGTCGAGGCCGAAGCGGCGCAGGGTGCGCAGGCGGGCGGTCAGCCGGTGGACCTCCAGGTCCCGGTCGAGCGCGGCCTGGCCGTGCCCGCCGGGTGCGCGGCGCTCGGCGTCGAGCCGGGCGGACAGGTCGGCGACGGTGCGCTCGAGGCTCTCGGCGACGACGGCGAAGAAGGCCTCGTCGTCGGCGATCAGCGCCGGGTCGGCCTTGGCAGCGAGGTGGTCGGGCAGGTCGAAGGCGGCGGTGGTCAGGGGACGCACGTGGGAACTCCCGTCCGGGCCCGACCCGTCCCGCCGCTCCGGCGCGCGGACGTTCTCGCAGGTCAGGGCCTCGGCCGGCGAGTGTGCGCCCCGACCCGGGTCTTGCCGCAAGCCCCGGGGTGCGCTATAGCGTGGAGGTGAGGGGAGCGGGATCTCCCTCGTCCCCGCCGTCCGCGGCCGGACGCCGCCGGCGGGCCCGGTGCCGCGACACCCGGGCCCGGTTCGCACACAGGCCGCTCACGCAGTACCGCCGGTTGCCGTTCTTCGTGGCGTCCACGAACAGCCAGCCGCAGGCCCGGCCGGGACTGCCCGGGCAGGCGCGCAACCGCGACGCCGCCTCCCCGGTGAGCAGCTCGACGGCGGACCGGGCGACCGGGCCGAGCAGGGCCTCCAGCGGCGGACCCAGGTGCTCGTGGTCGAGGACCAGCCGCCCGGGCACGGCGCCGGCGCGCAGCCGCGGCCGGCTCGCGGCGAGCCGGTCGTCGACCACCGCGAGGTCCGCCCCGTCCGGGTCGGCGGACCGCGACACCGCCTCCAGGACCCGGTAGAGGCACTCGCGGAACGCCACGGCGGCCCCGAAGGCGGCGTCGGCCTGCCGGGGGTCGCGGGCCGCCAGGTCCGCCAGGCGCGCGGACAGCTCCTCGTCGACCACCCGCTCGCGCACCGCCCAGGCCAGCAGCTCGGCGTGGTCGCGCAGGCTGTCGTCGGCCGTGCTCCACCGCAGGTCGACGGTGTTGACGAACCGGAGGGCGACCTCGCCGGCCTGCATGGCCCGACGCTAGCAGGGTAATGCCCCTTTCACATTTCGACCGTTACGAATCGGGAGGGCCCCACGATGACGTCCTTGACCACGGACCGGCTGCTCCTGCGGCCGCTGACCGAGGCCGACCTGCCGGAGCTGCACCGCGGCGTCTGGAGTGACCCCGCGGTCACCTGGGACGGGGTGGCGCGCACGCCGGACCAGTCGCGCGACCGGCTGCGCGACGCCGTCGAGCACTGGCACCGGCACGGCTTCGGGATGTGGGCGGCGGTCCGCCGCGACACCGGGGAACTGTGCGGGTTCGGCGGGCTGCAGCGGCTCGAGGGCGGCGACGAGGTCGAGGTCGGCTACTACCTGTCCCGGTCCTGCTGGGGCTCCGGGCTCGGCACGGAGATCGCCCGGGAGGCGCTCCGGCACGGCTTCGAGGACCTGCACCTCGACCGCGTCGTCGCCGTCGTCCGCCCGGGCAACGACGCCTCCCGCAGGGTGCTGGCCAAGGCCGGCATGCGCTTCGACCACCAGGCCCGGCACTACGACGCCGACGTCGAGGTCTGGGTGGCCCGGCCTCAGCCGTGCAACGAGGGCCGGTAGACCAGCTCCAGGGTGCGGCCGTCGAGCGTGCGGCTCTCCAGCAGCTCGAGGTCGAAGTCGGCCGCGCCGGCGAAGACCGGGTCCGTCCCGGTGCGACCGGAGATGACGGGGAAGACCGTCACCTGCACGCGGTCGACCAGCCCGGCTGCCATGAGCGAGCGGTTCATCGACAGGCTGCCGTGCGAGCGCAGCGGCACGTCCGACTCCTCCTTGAGCCGGGCGACGACGTCGACGGCGTCCCCGCTCACCAGGGTCGCGTGCGGCCAGTCGAGCGGGCCCTCGAGCGTCGCCGAGACCACCGTCGTCGGCAGGGTCCGCATCCGGGTGTTCAGCGGGTCCTGCGCCTCCGACTCCTCGGTGAGCGGGTCCAGCAGCGCCACGAACTCCCGGTAGGTGTTGCCCCCGAGGACCAGCCGCTGCTCCTGCCGGTACTGGGCGAGGCGGTGGTCGAGGAACTCGGGGCCCTGCTTGCCCCAGAAGCCGCCCCAGTCGCCGCCCTCGCCGTAGGAGCCGAAGCCGTCGAGGGTGCAGAGGACGTCGAAGGTGTAGACGGCGGTCACGGTTCTCTCCTCGGGCGCTGGCGATCGGGTCGGGGTGCAGACCGGGGAGCCGGGCGCGACTCATCGCCCGCAGCTCACGGTGCACGCCTCGTGGGAGTGCCCACCGCCTTCTCCCCGTGCGTCCCGATGGGCCCTCCGGTCGGCGGAGGAGAGGTACGGTGCGCCTCACCCTGCCGGTCGTTCGGCAGGTGCCGGTCATGCCCACGACCAGCAGATCAGACGGTGATCGGTGGCGGACAACACCGCGGGACGGGGTCCCGGTCAGCGACCTCCGCGCCTCCTGGGGATCTTCGCCCACCCCGACGACGAGACCGTCTGCGCCGGCGGCACGTTCGCCAAGTACGCGAGCGCCGGTGCCGAGGTCCACGTGGTCTCCCTCACCAGAGGGGGAGCCGGCCAGATCAGGGACGCCGGTGCGGCGACCAGGGCCACCCTGAAGGCCGTCCGCGAGGAGGAGCTCGCCGCGGCCGGCGAGGTCCTGGGGCTCACCCGGGCGAGCTGCCTCGACCTCCCGGACGGCGGGCTCCCCGACGTCGACGCCGGCACCCTGGTCGGTCTCGCGTCGGACCTGCTCGCCGACGTCGACCCCGACGTGGTCGTGACCTTCGGCCCGGACGGGTTCTCAGGGCACCCGGACCACGTGGCCGTGGGCGCCGCGGTCACGGCGGCCTGCCGCGAGCTGCGACCCGCCGCGGCGCTCCGGCTCTTCCACTGCCACCTGCCGCGCAGCGGCATGCTGCTGCGCGACCGCCTCGCCCAGTGGGTGGTCGAACTGACCACCCGCTTCAAGGGCACGAGGGACTTCGTCCGCGCCCTGTCGGTCTTCTCGCGCGAGACGACGGCGCTCGGGTACGCGGCCGACTTCGTCACCGTCGAGTGGTTCCCTGCCGGCTCCTACCTGATCGAGCAGGGCGAGGAGGCGACGGTGATGTACTTCCTGCTGTCCGGCCAGGTGGAGATCCGCCGGGAGGACGCCGACGGCCGGGTCCGCGTCGTGGACCGGTCCGGCCCCGGGGAGTTCATCGGCGAGGAGGGCATCGCCACCGGCCGGCCGCGCAACGCGCACGTGGTCGCCCTCGACGACGTGACGAGCCTGGCGTTCCTGGCCTCGGACCCCGCTGCCGTCTACGGGCAGGTCCCCGCGAGGACCAGAGCGCTGCCGTCAGGGGACCTGATCGACGCCGGGGTGACCACGTGCATCGACGTCTCGGACTTCGTCGGTCACAAGATCCGCGCCACCGCGGCGCACCGGACCCAGTACCCGATCGATCCGGGGATGTTCCCCGAGTCGATCCTCCGCGAGATGTTCGGCGTCGAGTACTTCGTCCGGGTGCTGCCGGAGCCGGAACTGAGGACGTCGCTGTTCGACGAGTGAGGGCGAGCCTCCCCCTACCGCGGCGCCCCGTCAGGCGACCGCCGCGAGGCTGGCGAACACGATGACGTTGTCCTGGTAGTCGCCGGTGTCCTCGTCGAACGTGCCGCCGCAGGTGATCAGGCGCAGGCCGGCGTGGTCGATGTCGCCGTACACCTCGTCGGTCGGGAAGTCGTCCTTGGGGTGCTCCTCGACGCGGTCGACCCGGAAGGTGACGACGGTGCCGTCCGCGCGGTCGACGACGACGGTGTCCCCGCGGCGCAGCTCCCGCAGCCCGTAGAACGCTCCCGGTTCACCGTCCCAGTCGACGTGGCCGGCGAGGACGGCGGGGCCGAGCTGGCCGGGTGTCGGGCCGCCGTCGTACCAACCGACCGGATAGGCACCCGGCGGGACCTCCATGGATCCGTCCCGCTCCAGGCCCAGCTGCATGATCCGGGACGTCACCCCGAGCGCCGGGATCCGGACCCGGCTGGGGGTGCTGGCCGGCAGCTGCCCCGCGCTGGCCGCAGGAGTGACCGCCTGGGCGGCAGGCGCGGACGGCGTCGCGGTCGCGGTGACCGGCGGGGCGTCCACGGCGAGGGGGACGTCGAGTCGGACGGAGTCACCCACGTCCTGGGGCAGGACGACGATCGCAGCGATGCCCGCGGCCGCGAGCACCGCGGAGGTACCCGCCCACGCTCGCGCCGCGCGGGGCCGGGCCGGGCGGACGGTGCCGCGACGGGGCCGTCCGTAGCGGGTGACGCGAGGCGGCCGGGCGAGCAGGGCCGCCAGTTCCGCGTCGGTGCCCGACGCCCTCGCAGTCGGTGGCGGTGGCGGTGGCGGGTACGCCGCGACGATGCGCACCGCGCCACCCGCCCCGGCCACCGTGTGGCCGGGGCGGGTGTCGGGCGCGCGGTGCCGCACGTCGCGGAGGTCAGACGGTCGCGCGGGAGCTGCGCCGGGCAGCGAACGCAGCCCCACCGGCCGCGGTCAGCGCGACGCCGCCCAGGACGTAGGGCAGGGCGCTGGCGTCGTCGCCGGAGGCGCTGCCGTCACCGGCGGCAACGGCACCCGCCGGACGGGTCGCGACCTGAGCGCCACCGGTCGTGGCGCCACCCGTGCTACCTGCCTGGGTGCCCGTGGTGGACGAGGCCGGCGCGTACGCGTAGTCCTCACATGCCACGCCGTCATCATCGCCATCGAGGCGCTCGGGGTCACCAGGGACCGCGTCGTAGGCAGCCTGAGCCGCAGCCTGGCTGGGGAAGTCGGGGCAGTCTCGATCGGCGGCGTGGGCCGTGCCGGCGAAACCGAAGGACAGGGCCGCGGTGAACAGGACACCAGCGGCGGCGGTGGTGGTGTTACGACGCATGATCGGGACTCCAGAGGTCTGCGGGGTGAGGCGGTTGCCACCCTCACACGGCGGAGCCGTTCCGATACGGCGTGTTCTGGAAACGCATGTGCCAGTGATGTCTCGAGAGTTCGGCGACTCCAGCCAGGTCCGCTCACACGCGTCCCACGCGAACCAGGAGCAGCGCGACGTGGAGCCGCGCCAACCACCTCGCGCGTCAGCAGGCCCTCGGCACTCAGCTCACGGCCACCGCGCGCCGAGGGCAGGCGGGGACGACGGACGAGTCGGCCTGTACGCCGGGTTCTGTCCTCGGGCGCCTCGCGGCCTCCCGATGGGCGGTCATCCATCTAGGCCCGCCGTTGCCGGCGGGCTCGAGCGGTCCACCCGCAGGCCTCGGGCGGGCAGCCCTCGAACGCCTGCGCGGGACACCGGCCGGTCGCCCGGCCGCCGTCCCTTCTCGACCTTGCTCCGGGTGGGGTTTACCGAGCCGCACCGGTCACCCGGTGCGCTGGTGGTCTCTTACACCACCGTTTCACCCTGACCAGCGGCTGGCCGCCGGCGGTCTGTTCTCTGTGGCACTGTCCCGCGGGTCACCCCGGGTCGCCGTTAGCGACCACCCTGCCCTGTGGAGCCCGGACGTTCCTCGGCGACGGGGTCTCCCCCGCCGACGCGACCGCCCGGCCGACTCGTCCGTCGTACCGGCCAGTCTACGGGCCGTCCGACGGCGGTCCGCGACGTGCCGTCGTCACCGACACGCGGAGCGCAATGCGACACGCCGTCGGTCACCTGCCAACTCCTCCAGTTCACCGCCCAGGAGTTGGCACGAGTGCACAAGCCCTCTACGGTTTGCCGCGTCCGGCCGGTCGTCGAGTCCCCCGACCGGGGGAACCGCGCCGGATGCCGCCGAGTCGGGGCCACGCCCGTGGACCCGAGCCGGGGACCCACCGCACCACTGGGGTGAGTCCCGCCTCCCGAGCCCCGCTCGGAGGCGGGTAGGGCGCATCCCCGCCCGAACCCGTCAGCTGACCCGGTAGGCGGCCACGGGAGAAAGGGAGATCTGCACCGAGGTGCGCCGCAGTGGCGCACGCCCTCGCGCGCCTCGCCCTCCAGACACCGCCGCCGCGACCCGCCCGCACCCCGGCCGGTCGCCGCGTGGACGAGCACGGACCCGACGGTCACCGCGTCGGCCTGCCCTCCCGGGCACGGCCTCCACGTGGGGCCTCTGCCCGGCTGCCCGTCCCCCTCGGTCACCCCTCATCCGCGACGGGGACCCGCCCAGTGCCGGCGGCGTCCCTGCGGACCATCGTCAGGAGCTCTCTTCACCATGCCCTCGAACACCCACCGCCGCACCGGCGTCCGCCGGACCCTGACCGTCGGCGCCGCCGCCGTCGTCTTCGGCCTCGCCGGGCAGTCCGTCGCCCAGGCCAACGACTGGGACCGGGGCCGGGACTGGGACCGCGGCTGGGACCGCTGGGACCGGACGGCCGCCACCGCCCAGGCCGAGGCCCCCGCGCCGGCCCCGGAGGCGGCTCCCGCCCCCGCCGCGGCCCCCGCGGTGCCCGCCGGGGCCGCGGCACCGGCGCCGTCCGTGGCGCTGCCCGTCTCGACCGACCTGAGCGGCAAGCCGACCCCCAGCTCGACCGCATACAGCGCGTGGGCGCCGCACGTCCGCCCGGTCGTCGCCGACGTCACCGCGACCCACGGGGTGTCCACGGTCCTCACCCGGCCCGGCCACTCGCCCACCCAGCAGCTCGCCGCGGACTTCATGGTCTACGCCGACTCGGCCAAGGGTGACGCCGTCGCCCAGTACGTGATCGACAATGCCGAGCAGTTCGACGTCGAGTACGTCATCTGGAAGCAGCGGATCTTCATCATCGGCGGCTCCGGCTGGCAGGCGATGGAGGACCGCGGGTCGATCACCGCCAACCACTACGACCACGTGCACGTCAGCTTCAACCCCTGACCGGCGCAGGACGCGGCCCCGTGCCCCCCGGGGTCGCGTCCTCGTCCTCACCGTGCGGTGCCCGACCTCACCCCGCAGCGCGAGGTCGGGCACCGCACGGTGCCGTCGGACAGCTGCCACCCGACCCGGGCGGCGGTCAGCCGGCGTAGAGCGCGAACCCGGCCAGCCGGCGCCCGGCGTCGTCGGCCGGCGTCGCCATCTCGACCTGCCGCCGCGCCTGCTCCTCGACCGGGTCGTCCGACAGCGCCTGCAGGTAGCGGCGGTGCTCGGCCAGCGAGGCCACCGCCCGGTCGACGACGCCGGTGACGTCGACGGTGTGCGTCACGCCCACCGGCGTGGAGACGGCGGTCCACCGCACGCCCCGCCACGGCTCCGGGTCGGCGAGCTCGGGGAAGATCCACTCGTTCGCCGCGTCGCCGACGGCGTCGATGGCCGAGCGGCCCAGCGCGCGGTGGTCGGCGCTGTTCCAGTAGGCCGGTGTCACGCCCGGCGGCGTCCACGTCTCCCCGAAGTGCATCGTGACCACCAGCTCCGGGCGGTGCCGGCGGACCGCCGCGGCCAGCGACCGCCGCAGGTCCAGCCCCTCCGTGAGCCGGCCGTCGGGGTGGCCGAGGAACTCCACCACCGACACCCCCACCGCCGCCGCGGCCGCCCGCTGCTCGCGCTCGCGCAGCGGCCCGGCGGCCTCCGGCGGCAGCCCGGCGATGCCGGCCTCCCCGCTGGTGGCCAGCACGTAGCGGACGTCGCGCCCGGCGGCGGTCCACGCGGCGACGGCGGCCGCGCAGCCGTACTCGACGTCGTCGGGGTGGGCGACGACGACCAGCGCGCGTTCCCAGTCCTCGGGCAGCGGTTCGACCATCCCGGCAGTCTGCCCGGCTCCGCCCGTGGCGCGGGCGACGCGCGCGGGTGTCAGCGGCCGGCCGCCCGCACCCGGTAGGTGGAGCACTGCTCGGCCAGGGCGCGCACGTGGACCACGTGCACCGCCGGGTCGGCGAGCAGCTCCTGGAGGGCCGGCTCGACGTCCTCCCCCTCCGGGACGACCCGGATGGCCGCGTGATCCGGCGACCCGTCCTCGCGGTGGCCGCGCAGCACCCGCGGCCCCTCGCGCAGCTCCGGGGGCAGCCCGGCGTCCTCCGCCCAGCCCTCGCACGGCCGGGCGTGCACGGTGAGGACGGGGGCGGGGCGCGTGGTGGTCGTCACGCCCCCACCGTCGTCGTCGCCGGGTCCGTGGTCCGGCGGGAACCGGACGCCGCGTCCCGGACAGGAGCGGATCAGCGCGCCCGCGCCACGCGCAGCGCCGCGCCGATCAGCGGCACCTGCAGCGGCAGCCGCACCACCCCGGCCGCCAGCAGCGCCGGCCGGCCGCGGGCCACCCGCAGGTGGTGCAGGTGCGCGGGCACGAAGGACGCCAGCAGCCCGGTGGCCAGCCAGCCCCCGGCCCGCCGGGTCGGGGGCGCGGTGAGCAGCGCCGCGGCGGCCACCTCGGCGACGCCGCTGCCGAGCACCCAGGCGCGGGCGTCCCCGAGCTCGGGCGGGACCAGCCACTCGTAGGTCCGCGGCCGCACGAGGTGCAGCACGCCGGACCCGCCCAGGGCGGCGGCCAGCCAGGTCGCGGGGGCGGGCGGTCGCATGCGGTCACCGTAGGCTCCGGCTCCGTGTCCGCCGCCGACCTCCTCATCGCCGCGGCGGTCGCCCTGGGCGCCGGCGTGATCAACTCCATCGCCGGCGGCGGCTCGCTGGTCCTGTTCCCCACGCTGGTGGCACTGGGGCTGCCGACCGTCGCGGCCAACGTGACCAACTCGGTGGCGCAGTGGCCGGGCTACCTCGGCGGGATGGCCGGGTTCCGCCGCGAGTACACCGGCCAGGGCCGGCGGATGGCCCGCCTGGGCGCGGTGTCGGTGCTCGGCGGGGCGGCGGGCAGCGTGCTGCTGCTGACCACGCCGAGCGAGGCGTTCGACGTCGTCGTCCCGGTGCTGGTGCTGCTGGCCAGCCTGCTGCTGGCGGTGCAGCCGCTGCTCACCCGCCGGCTGCCCGACCGCGACGACGACGCCGCCGCGCGCGACCCGTGGTGGTTGTACGTGGCGCTGTTCCTCGCCACCGTCTACGGCGGCTACTTCGGCGGGGCGCTCGGCGTGATCCTCGTCGGCGTCCTCGGGACCGCGCTGCACCGGCTGCAGCTGGCCAACGCGCTCAAGTCGGCGCTGTCCGCGGTGACCGCGACGGTGACCCTCGTCGTCTTCGGGCTCTTCGGGCCGGTCGCCTGGCCGGTGGTCGCCGTCGCCGCCCCGGCCAGCCTGGTGGGCGGTTTCGCCGGCGCCCGGATCGCCGAGCGCATCCCCGCGACGCCGCTGCGCGTGCTGATCGTCGTCTTCGGTGTCGCGGTGTCGGTCTACCTGTTCACCCGCATCTGAGCGTCACTCGCCGCCGCGGCCGGGCTCGCCGATGGCGATCATCGCCTCGACGGCGCGGCGGGCGCGGGCGGCGGTGTCGGGGGCGACGTCGATCGCGCCCTCGCCGGTGCGCAGCGTGTGCAGCAGCTTCTCCGGGGTAATCATCTTCATGTAGCGGCAGGCGGCGCGGTCGTTCATCGGGATGAACGCCGTGCCGGAGTTCAGCGAGCGCAGCTGGTGCAGGATGCCCACCTCGGTGGCCACCAGGACCTGGCCCGACGTCGTCCGCGCCGCGGCCTCGACCATCCCGCCGGTGGACAGCACGCGGGTGCGCTCGGCCGGCAGGTCGCCGTGGCTGACCAGGTCGAGCACCGAGGTGGTGCAGCCGCACTCGGGGTGCACGAGGATCTCCGCGTCGGGGTGCGCGGCGACCCGGGCGCGCACGTCGGCCGGGCTGATGCCGGCGTGCACGTGGCACTCCCCCGCCCACACGTGGATGTTCGACCGGCCGGTCACCCGCTTGACGTGCGCGCCAAGGAACTGGTCGGGGCAGAAGAGGATCTCGCGGTCCTCGGGGATCGACCGGATGACGTCGGCGGCGTTGGACGAGGTGCAGCAGATGTCGGTCTCGGCCTTCACCGCGGCGGTGGTGTTGACGTAGCTGACGACGACGGCGCCGGGGTGCTCGGCCTTCCACTCGCGCAGCTGCGCGGCGGTGATCGAGTCGGCCAGCGAGCACCCGGCGGCGTGGTCGGGCAGGAGCACCGTCTTGTCCGGCGAGAGGATCTTCGCCGTCTCGGCCATGAAGTGGACGCCACAGAACACGATCTCGCGGGCGTCGGTCTGGGCGGCGACCCGGGACAGGTAGAGCGAGTCGCCGGTGAAGTGGGCGACGTCCTGGATCTCGGGCACCTGGTAGTTGTGCGCGAGCACGACCGCGCCGCGCTCGTCGGCCAGCCGCCGGACCTCGGCGGCCCAGCTCTCGTACTCGGCGGACGACAGGGTGCGCTCGTCGCCGACGGCGGCGGCGGGGGCGGGCGCGGTGGTCGCGGTCACGGGGCTCCTCGCGGGGGGACGGGGCTCTCATGCTCCCTGCGACGTCGCCGGCCGCGACGGCGGGGTGCCGGGTGCAACGCCGGGCGCCCCGGCCGGCTTCCCGTCAGCGGCGGACGTCGTAGACCAGGTGGGTCACCCGCGACCCCTGGACCACCACCGGGTCCTCGAGCTCGATCTCCGGCGGGCCGCCGGTGCCGAAGTAGGGCCGGCCCGACCCCAGGACGACCGGGACGAGGGCGAGCACCACCCGGTCGACCAGGCCCGCGCGCAACGCCTGACCGCCGACGTCCCCGGCGGTCACCGTGACGTCGCGGTCCCCGGCGAGCTCCGTCGCCCGCTCGATCCCGGCCCGCACGTCGGGCACGAAGCTGAACGGTGCGGTGCCCAGGTGCGGCCAGTCGTCGGCCGGCCGGTGGGTGACCACGACGACGTGCTCCCCGCCGGGTGGCACGCCCTCCCACCCGTTGGTGAGGTCGAACAGCCGCCGCCCGCACACCATCGCGGCCGTGCCCGACACGTGCTCGCGCAGGAACTCCGCCGTCGGCCCGGTGACGCGGAAGGGCCGGTCCGGGTCGCTGAGGGTCACCTCGACGTCGCCGTTGCCGTACCAGTCGAACAGCGGCCCGGGCATGTCGTCGTCCCGGCCGACGTACCCGTCCAGCGACACCGCCGCGAACACGACCACCCTGCCCATCGCGATCCCTCCTCCAGTGCGTGTGCAGGGAGGACCGCCGGGGGCTGCTCAACTCACCGGTTGACGACCGGACCCGGCCGGCCTGCGAGGGAGGCGCCCTAGGATCTGCGCGCCGACACCACCCCGAGTCAAGGGACCCCCGATGCGCCGTCGTCCGCTCCCCCTCGTCCTGGCCGCCGCCACCACGCTGGCGCTGGCGGCGTGCGCCCCGCAGGAGGAGTCCACCGACGCCGCGTCCGGCAGCGGCGGGTCGGCGGCGACCGGCGCCTGCACCCCCGACGAGCTCGACACCCTCGAGCCGGGCACGCTGACCGTGGCCACCGACCAGCCCGCCTACGAGCCGTGGGTGGTCGACGACACCCCGGAGAACGGGGAGGGCTTCGAGTCCGCCGTCGCCTACGCCGTCGCCGAGCAGCTCGGCTACGCCGAGGACGACGTCACCTGGACCCGCGTGCCCTTCACCGCCGCCATCCAGCCCGGCCCCCGGCCGTTCGACTTCGACATCAACCAGTTCTCCATCACCGAGGAGCGGCGGCAGGCCGTCGACTTCTCCTCGCCCTACTACACGGTCAGCCAGGCGGTCATCACGACCGCGGGCTCGGCGGCCGACGGCGCCACGAGCCTCGACGACCTGCGCGGCCTGCGGCTGGGCGCCCAGGTGGCGACGACGAGCCTCGACGTCCTCACCGAGGTCATCGCCCCCGAGACCGAACCGGTCGTGTTCAACACCAACGACGACGCCAAGCTCGCGCTGCAGAACGGCCAGGTCGACGCGATCGTCGTCGACCTGCCGACCGCCTTCTACATCACCTCCGCGGAGCTGGACAACGGCGTGATCGTCGGCCAGCTCGAGGACTCCGGTGAGGGCGGCGACCAGTTCGGCCTGCTGCTGGCCAAGGACAGCCCGCTGACCGACTGCGTGTCCCAGGCGGTCGACGCGCTGCGCGAGGACGGCACGCTCGCCGACCTCGAGCAGCAGTGGCTCTCCGACGTCGCCGACGCGCCCGTCCTGTCCTGAGCGCCGTCCTCACCGGCGGCGGGGTCCCGGCCCTCCCGCCGCCCAGCGAGCTCGAGCTCGGCCGGCGGGCCTGGCGACGGCGCCGGGCCCGCCGCTCGACCCTGGTGGCGCTGGCCTCCACGCTGCTGTTCGCCGTCGTCGCCTGGTTCGCGGTCACGAACTCGCCGGGCTGGCCGCGGGTGCAGGCCACGTTCTTCTCGCCGTCGGCGGCGCTGGAGTCGCTGCCCGACATCGCCCGCGGGCTGCTGGTCAACCTGCAGGTGCTCGTCGTCGGCGGGCTGCTGGTGCTCGTCGTCGGGCTGGGCACCGCCGCGCTGCGCACGCTGCGCGGCCCGGCCTGGGCGCCGCTGCGGATCCTGGCGACGGTCTACGTCGACCTGTTCCGCGGCATGCCGCTGATCATCGTGCTGTACCTGGTCGGCTTCGGCTTCCCGGCGCTGGGCCTGCAGGGTGTGCCGACGTCGCCGTTCGTCCTCGGGACGGCGGCGATCGTGCTCGTCTACTCCGCGTACGTCGCCGAGGTGTTCCGGGCCGGCATCGAGTCGGTGCACCCCAGCCAGCGCGCCGCGGCCCGGTCCCTCGGCCTCACCCACCGGCAGACGATGCGGATCGTCGTGCTGCCGCAGGCGCTGCGCACGGTCACCCCGGCGCTGCTCAACGACTTCGTCGCGCTGCAGAAGGACGTCGGGCTGATCTCCGTGCTCGGCGCGGTCGACGCGGTCCGCTCGGCGCAGATCCAGGTCGGGCAGACCTTCAACTTCACGCCCTACGTCGTCGCCGGGCTGCTGTTCGTGCTGCTCGCCGTCCCCTCGGCGCGGCTGGCCGACGCCGTCACCGCCCGCGCCCGCCGCCGTCAGCAGAGCGGGTCGCTGCTGTGAGCGTGCTCGAGCTGCGGGGCATCATGAAGGCGTTCGGGGAGAACGTCGTGCTGCGCGGGGTCGACCTCGCCGTCGACGAGCACCGGGTGGTGGCGCTGATCGGCGGGTCGGGGTCGGGCAAGTCCACGCTGCTGCGCTGCGCCTCGCTGCTGGAGACCGTCGACGACGGGCAGGTGCTGCTCGACGGCGAGGACGTCACCGACCCGCGGGTCGACGCCGACCGGGTGCGCCGGCGGATGGGCGTCGTCTTCCAGGCCTACAACCTGTTCCCCCACCTGTCGGTGCTCGACAACGTGACGCTCGCGCCGACCGCCGTGCACGGGCGGCCGAGGGCCGAGGCGGTCGAGGAGGCGCGGGGCCTGCTCGGGCGCATCGGGCTGGCCGACAAGGCGCTGGAGTACCCCGACCGGCTCTCCGGCGGGCAGCAGCAGCGGGTGGCGATCGTGCGCGCGCTCGCCGTCCGCCCGCGGGTCCTGCTGCTCGACGAGGTGACCAGTGCGCTGGACCCCGAGCTGGTCGGCGAGGTGCTCGCCCTGGTGCGGGAGGTGGCCGGTCAGGGGATGACGATCGTGATGGCCACCCACGAGATGGGCTTCGCGCGGCAGGTGGCCGACACGGTGGCCTTCCTCGACGGCGGCGTGCTGCTGGAGTCCGGCCCACCCGGGCAGGTGCTCGGCGACCCGGAGCACCCGCGGACCCGGCAGTTCCTCGCCCGGGTCATCGACGCCGGCCGGCTGTGACTCCTCTCTGCCGAGATCACGTGATCTCGACGCCCAGGAGCCCCTGCGACGTCGAGATCACGTGATCTCGACGCGGGAGGGGCGGGTCAGCGCAGGTGGGCGGTGTCGTTCACCAGCCGCACCGACGTGCGCCCGTCGGAGCTCCACGCCACCGTCGACAGCGACGCGGCCTCCAGGAACACCCGGTGCACGACCTCGTCGCCGACGTCGAGGCCGGCGGCCAGCAGCAGCTTGATCGGGGTCACGTGGCTGACCACCAGCACCGTCCGCCCGGCGTGCCGCTGGAGCAGCCGCGCCCGCGCCCGGGCCACCCGCCGCGCCACGTCGGCCACCGACTCACCGCCCGGCGCGGCCACCGTGACGTCGGCGGCGAACCGGCGGACCGCCAGCGGGTGGCGCGCCCGCGCCTCGGCGGCGGTCAGCCCCTCGAGGTCGCCGAAGTCGAGCTCGACGAGGTCGTCGTCGTACTCGACCGGCAGGCCCAGCGCCGCGGCCACCGTCTCGGCGGTCTCCCGGGTGCGCCGCAGCGGCGAGGCGACGACGACCTCGATGCCGAGCTCCTTCGCGCGGACGGCGGCCGCCTCGGCCTCCGCCCGCCCGGTGGCCGACAGCGGCAGGTCGTTGCGGCCGCTGTAGCGGCGCTCGGGGGTGTGCTCGGTCTGCCCGTGCCGCAGCAGGTGCGTCACCGTGGTGACCACGGGCGCCGGCTCGGCGGCGGGCTGCACGTCGTCGCCGGTCACCGACGGCTCGGCGGCGGCGTCGCGGTGCACCGGCCGGCCGTCCATCGCGCTGTTGGCCAGGGCGTCGGCGGCGGAGTTCTGCGCGCGCGGCACCCAGGTGTAGCGCACGCTGCCCAGCTGCCGGGCGATGGCGCGGGCCTGCACGGCCAGCTTCTGCATGTCCGGGTGCTTGATCTTCCAGCGGCCCGACATCTGCTCGACGACGAGCTTGGAGTCCATCCGCACCTCGACGTCGGCACCGGCGTCGAGGTCGAGTGCGGCCTGCAGCCCGGCCACGAGCCCGCCGTACTCGGCGACGTTGTTGGTGGCCCGCCCGACCGACGCCGCCCGCTCGGCGAGCACCCGCCCGGTGCCGGCGTCGCGGACCAGCGCGCCGTAGCCGGCCGGCCCGGGGTTGCCCCGCGAGCCGCCGTCGGCCTCGACGACGAGACGTCGCCCGCTCACAGCCCGGACTCGGCGGTGCGCACCAGGATGCGGCCGCAGTTCTCGCAGCGGACCACCTCGTGCGGGTCGGCGTTGCGGACGGCGGCCAGCTCGCGGCCGTTGAGCTCGATGCGGCACCCCTGGCACTGGCGGGCCTTGAGCACCGCCGCGCCGGTGGTGCCGGTCTGGGCGCGGATGCGGTCGTAGAGCGCCAGCAGCTGCTCGGAGACGCCGGCGGCGACCTCGGCGCGGGCGGCCTCGTGCCGGGCGGTGGCGTCGGCGATGTCGGCCAGGGCGTCGTCGCGGAGCTGCTCGGCCCGCTCGCGGTCGGCGGCGGCCGAGGCGCGGCCCTCCTGGGCGGCGACGAGCGTGGCGTCGGCGGTCTCCCGGCGCTCCATGAGCTCGAGCACCTGGTCCTCGAGGTCGGACTGCCGCCGGGACAGCGACTGCAGCTCCGACTGCAGCGAGGTGATCTCCTTCGCCGTCGCGGCGCCGGAGTCGATCCGCCCCTGGTCGCGCGCCGCCCGCTGCCGGACGGTCTCGACGTCGGCCTCCAGCCGCTTCTGCTCCCGGTCGAGGTCGCGCACCTCGGTCTCGGCGCGGACCTCGGCCTCGGCGAAGCCCCGCTCGGACTCGGCGGCGGCCTCGACGGCGGCGACCTCCGGCAGCGTCCGCTTGCGGTGGGCGAGCTGGGTGAGCGCGACGTCCTCGGCGGCCAGCGTCAGGAGCTTCTGCTGCTCGAAGTGGTCGGCCTTCACCCGACCAACCTACCGTCGGGCCGGGCGCTCCCCTCCCGGTGGCGCCGACTCCAGCGGGTCGGGCAGCTCGCGGAAGGTCGGGTCCTCCCGCTCGGCGGTGTAGTCGGTGTCCGCCGTCCCGTCGACGCCGTCGGACACCTTCGCCGCCCGCAGCGCCAGCGTCACCAGGACGACGACGAGCAGGTTGGCGGCCAGCGCGAGCAGGCCGGTGTAGACCGAGGACGCCGCGTCGAGGCCCAGCTTCGACAGCGCGAACGACGACCCGCCGAAGTGCTCGCGCACCACCGTCCCGTCCGGGCCCAGCCGCGGGGTGTTGTAGAGCATCAGCAGGCCCGCGGTCATCCCGGCCACCCAGCCGGCGATCAGCCCGCCGCGGTGCATCCACCGGGTGTAGAGGCCCAGCGCCACCGACGGCAGCGTCTGCAGGATGATCACGCCGCCGATCAGCTGCAGGTCGATGGAGAACTGCGGGTCGATGAACAGGATCGCCGCGACCGCGCCGAGCTTGACCACCAGCGAGACGACCTTCGCCACCTGCGCCTCCTGCCGCGGGGTGGCGTCGCGCTTCAGGAACTCCTTGTAGATGTTGCGGGTGAACAGGTTGGCCGCGGCGATCGACATGATCGCCGCCGGCACCAGCGCGCCGATGCCGATCGCGGCGAAGGCGATGCCGGCGAACCAGCTCGGGAACATCTCCTGGAACAGCACCGGGACGATCGTGTTGCCGTCCTCGCCGATGGGCGTCACGCCGGCCGCGATCGCCATGAAGCCCAGCAGCGCGATGAACCCCAGCGCCAGGCTGTAGACCGGCAGCGCGCTCATGTTGCGCTTGAGCACGTCGCGGTTGCTGGCCGCCAGCAGCCCGGTGATCGAGTGCGGGTAGAGGAACAGCGCCAGCGCCGAGCCCAGGGCCAGGGTGGCGTAGCCCAGCTGGCCGGTGGCCGGCAGCAGCACCCCCGCCCCCGTGCCGGCGGAGAACTTCTCCTCCGCGGCGCCGAAGATCGCGTCCCAGCCGCCGAGCTTCACCGGGATGACGATCACCGCGACGATGATCGTCAGGTAGATGAGCGTGTCCTTGACGAAGGCGATCAGCGCCGGCGCCCGCAGCCCCGAGTTGTAGGTGTAGAGCGCGAGGATCACGAACGCCACGATGAGCGGCAGCTCGCCCTCGACGCCCATCGCCTTGAGGATCGCCTCGATGCCGACCAGCTGGAGGGCGATGTAGGGCATCGTCGCGACGATCCCGGTCAGCGCCACCAGCAGCGCCATCGTGGGCGAGTCGAACCGCGAGCGGACGAAGTCCGCCGGGGTGACGAAGCCGCGCACGTGGCTGACCGACCACAGCCGGATGACCACCAGGAACACCAGCGGGTAGATCACCACGGTGTAGGGGACGGCGAAGAACCCGGCGGCGCCGGCGCCGAACATCAGCGCCGGGACGGCGACGAAGGTGTAGGCGGTGTAGAGGTCACCGCCCAGCAGGAACCAGGTGATCCAGGTGCCGAAGTTGCGCCCGCCCAGTCCCCACTCGTCGAGGTGCATGAGGTCGTCCGCGCGCCGCCAGCGCGCGGCGACGAACCCCATGACCGTGACGACGAGGAACAGGACGATGACGATCGACAGCTCGACGACGTTGACCCCGTCCACGGCTCAGCGCTCCCCGTCGCGGCGGGCGTCCCGCGCGGCCGACTTCCGGGCGGTGTCCCGGGCGATCGCGTCCCGCGCGGCGGCCTGCTCGGCCGGGCTGCGCCGGGTGGCCCGGTAGACCAGGACGGTGGTCAGCACGCCGAGGGCGACGAAGGCCAGCTGCAGCCAGTAGAAGAGCGGCCAGCCGAACAGCGTCGGCTCCACGCGGTTGTAGAGCGGCACGATCAGCGGCACCACGATCGGCACCAGCAGCAGCCAGTTCCACGGGCTGCGGTCGCTGCGCCGGGGGACGACACCCCCCGTCGGCGGTCGTCGGTCGGTGGCCACGGCGTCCTCCCCGTCTCAGCCGGCCGCGCGGGCCGGGTCCCCTCCTGCCGACCGGCCCCGGTGCACCGTCCACGGGTCGGTGCGGCGCCGGGAGGCGGCGGCCTCGACCCTGCCGGACAGGTCCGTGGTCAGCACCTCGGCGGCCACGGGCACCCAGGGCCACTCGGAGGCGAAGTGTGCCACGTCACACACCGCCGGGCCGGTCGACTCCTGCGCCTCCGACACCGGGTGGTGCCGCAGGTCGCTGGTGAGCAGGACGTCGGCCCCGGCCGCCGCGGCGGCCGGCAGCAGCGAGCCGCCGCTGCCCCCGCAGACGGCGACCGTGCGCACCGGCCGGCCGGGGTCGCCGGCCGCGCGGACCCCACCCTCGGTGGCCGGCAGCACCGCGGCCGCGTGCGCGGCGAAGGCGGCCAGCGTGGTCGGCGCGGGCAGCTGCCCGACCCGGCCCAGCCCCTGCCGCGAGCCGGGCGCCACCGGCTCCAGCGGTCGGGTCCCGGTCAGCCCGAGGACCGCGGCCAGCGCGTCGTTCACCCCGACGTCGGCGGCGCGGTCGGCGTTGGTGTGCGCGACGAACAGCCCGCAGCCGGCGCGCACCAGCCGGTGCACCAGCCGCCCCTTCGGGTCGTCGGCGGGGACGCCGTGCACCGGGGTGAGGAACAGCGGGTGGTGGGTGACCAGCAGCTGCGCGCCACCCTCGATGGCCTCGTCGACGACGGCGGCGACCGGGTCGACGGCGACCAGCACCCGCTCCACCGGCTCGGCGGGGTCGCCGCACACCAGCCCGACGGCGTCCCAGCTCTCGGCGAGCGCGGGGTCGTAACGCGCCTCCAGCGCGGCGACGACCTCGCCCAGGGTGGCGGTCACGGCGGCCGACCCTAGTCAGACGGCGCGGCCCATCACGACCCGGCGACCGGGGACCGCCAGCCCCGCGGCGGCCTCGTGGGCGACCAGGGCGGCCAGCTCCGGGCCGGGGTCGGCGACCTCGGTGAAGCCGCGCGCGGCGTACCACGGCGCGTTCCACGGCACGTCGGCGTAGGTGGTCAGCGTGACCCGCGCCGCCCCGGCCTCCCGGGCGGTCCGCACGGCGGCGTCGAGCAGCGCGGTCCCGAGCCCGCGCCGGCCCGCCGAGGGGTGCACCGACAGCTGCTCGAGGTGCACGTCGCCGTCCACCCGCTCCAGGACGGCGAAGCCGACCGCCGGCTCGCCCACGACCAGCACCCGCCAGGCCGCCGCCCGCTCCTGGGGGGTCTGCGGCGGAGGGAGGCCGGCGATGCCCACGGACGCGAACAGCGCGTCGGCCGCGGCCTCGATCGCCGGCAGCCGCTCGAGGTCGGCCGGCCCGGCGACGCGGACGTCGGGGTCCATCGCCGTCATGCTGCCGGAGGTGCCGCCCGCTGCACCATCCGGCGGAGCATGCCCGGCACGACCCGGGTGTGGAACGGCCGGACGACGCCGAAGTAGGCCCGTCCGAGGGCGTTGTGCCGCCGGACGACCGTGACCGCCACCAGCTCGTGGCCCGCCGCGGCCGGGCGCACGTGCAGGACCAGCCGGAAGTCCAGGTGCCGGTCGTCGACGCCGCTCACCACCGTGTCGGCGGACGCCGACAGCACGGGGAACAGCCCCGTCCCGGTGCGCAGGTGGAACGGCCGGACGAGCACGGTGCGCACGCCCATCAGCGCCCGCACCCACGGCGGGACGGCGGCCGGGCCGAACGCGGCGAGCCAGTCGCGGGCGTCGGTCGAGGCCCCGGGCGGGACGGCGACCGCGAAGGCGTCGGTGAAGTCGGCGCCGTCGAGGGTGGCGGCGGTCAGCAGGTCGGGCGGCACCGGCACCGCACGGGGCCGGCCGTCGGTCGGCAGTCCTGCGTCGAGCTCCACGGCCCACCTCCGTACGCCACCGTATGGTCGTCCGTACCGTAGCGTACGGACGTGCCTGCGCGGGAGCGGTTGTCGGCCGAGGACTGGTCCCGGGCGGCGCTGGAGGCACTGGGCCGGGGTGGGCTGGCCGCCGTCGCGGTCGAGCCGATCGCCGCCCGCCTCGGCGCCACCAAGGGCAGCTTCTACTGGCACTTCACCGGCCGCGACGCGCTCGTCGACGCCGCCCTCGAGCTCTGGGAGCGGGCGCACACCGACGCCGTCATCGCCGACCTCGACCGGCTGGCCGGCCCGCGCGAGCGGCTGCGGATCCTCGCCGAGCGCACCCTGGGCCACGCCGGCGACGGCGACCCCGTCGTCTCGCTGCTGCGCGACGTCGACGACCCGCGGGTGCGGCGGGTGCTGGCCACGGTGACCCGGCGCCGCGTGGCGTACGTGCACGACACGCTCGTCGAGGCCGGCGTCCCGCCCGAGGAGGCCGGCCGCCGCGCGACGCTCGCCTACGCGGCCTACGTCGGCTGGTGGCAGGTGCGCGCCGTCGCGCCGGAGCTGGCGCCCGCGGGGACGCCGTCGGAGGGGCACGCGCAGGTCCTGCTCGCGATCCTGCTGCCCGACGCCTGACCCGCGTCCTCCCTCACCGCGGCGCGTCCGGGCGCACCGCCGACGGTGAGCCAGGACGCGACACGACCAGGTCACCTGGTCGTCCGCGGGACCCCCGCGGCGGGTGGCAGGCTCGGCCCGTGGCGGAGAGGTCGCTGCGCGCCCCGGCGTGGCTCGAGGAACTGGTCCGCACCTCTCCCCCACCCGTGCCGTGGCGCGACGTCGCCCGCTTCGCCGTCACGCTGCCCGCGCCGCTCGCCGTCGCGCTCGCCGTCGGCGGGGAGTCCGCCCTCGGCGCCGGCGTGTTCGCCACCACCGGCGCGCTGGCCGCCACCCTCGCCCCGCAGGGCGGGCCGCTGCGCGACCGGCTGCGGCGCATCGCGGCCGCGGTCGGCCTCGGCGCGGTCGGGCTGGTCGCCGGGCAGCTCGCCGCCGGGGGCGGGCCGGTGCCGGTGGTCGTCGTGGCCGTCCTCGCGGCGGCCGCGGCGCTGATCAGCGCGATCGGCTCGGCGATGTCGCTGGGCGCGCTGCAGCTGCTCATCTACACCGCCCTCGCCTCCGGGCTGCAGACGCCGCTGCCCGCGGTCGCGGAGCTGGCGTGGTTCGCCGCCGGCGCGGCGTGGGCGACGCTGACCGTCCTGGGGCAGGCGGCGACCGAGCCCAGCGACCCCGACCGCGCCGCGGTGGCCGCCGTGTTCACCCGCATCGCCGGGCTGCTCACCGCCGTGGGCACCGACGCCACCGAGACCGCCCGCCGGGACCTGACCGCCGCGCTCAACGCCGCCTACGACCGGGTGATCCGCAGCCGCAGCATCTCCTCGGGGCGCAACCGGGAGCTCTCGGAGCTGGCAGGGGTGCTCAACGCCGCCGCGCCGCTGGTCGAGGCCGCGGTCGCCTCCGCCCGCACCGCGGTGCCCGCCGACCCGCACGACGTCACCGCGGTGCACGCCCTCGCCTCGGCGGTCACCGGGAGCCGCGAGCTGCCCGCCGAGCGGCCGGCGGCGCTGGAGGACGGCCCCGCCCCGCGCCGCGCCGTGCGGCACGGGGTGCGCCTGGCGTGGGCCGTGGTCGGCGACCCGGAGGAGCGGGCCGGGGCCGCCGTCGCCCCGCCGCGGCCGTCACTGCGGGAGCGGCTGCGCGACCTCGCCGACCGCACCGTCGGCAGCCCCGACACCCGCGACTTCGCCGTCCGCCTGGTGCTGTGCATGACGATCGCCGAGGTCGCCCGCCAGCTGCTGCCCATCGAGCGGCCCTACTGGGTGCTGCTCACCGTGGCGATCGTGCTCAAGCCCGACTTCGGCTCGGTGTTCACCCGGGCGGTGCAGCGCGGCGTCGGCACCCTGATCGGCGTCCTCATCGGCTCGCTGCTGCTGTCGTTCCTGCCGCGCAACGGCTGGGTGGTCGTGGCCATGGCCGTGGCCGCCGCGCTGCTGCCGTGGGCCCGCGGCGCGAACTTCGGCCTGTTCTCCGTCTTCCAGACGCCGGTGATCATCCTGCTGCTCGACCTCGCCGTGCCCGGCGGCCCGGACCTGGTCGGCGCCCGCCTGCTCGACACCCTCATCGGCTGTGCGATCGTCCTCGTCGCCGGCTACCTCGTCTGGCCGCAGACCTGGCGCGCCCCCCTCGACGAGGCCATGGGCGCCACGGTGGTGGCCCTCGACGGGTTCGTGGGTGCGGCCTTCGGCGGCGGCGACCCGGCGGACCGGCGGCGGGCGCGGCGCCGCGCCTACCGGGCGATGACCGAGCTGACCACCCAGCTGCAGCGCCGGCTGGCCGAACCCCCGCCGATCAGCACCCGCGCCGCGGCGTGGTGGCCGGTCATCGTGCAGCTCGAGCGCACCGCCGACGCGGTCACCGAGGCGGTCATCGCCACGGACGCCGGCGGGCCGGCCCCCGACCCCGGCCAGGTGGCGGTGCTGCGCCGCGCCCTGCGCGAGCTGGAGGACGACGTCCGCGCGCACCGGCCCCCCGACGACGCCGAGATTCACGCCGACGGCGTGCTCGCCCCGGTCGCGCGCGAGGTCGACGCCGCCCGCCGGCTGGTCCGCGACGCCGCGCCCGGCCGGCGCACCGAGGCGGCGGCGCCGGGCACCTGAGTCGCCGCCCGGTGACACCTGCGCTGTCATGGACGGATGCGCCGCCGCCGCCGGACCTCGCCCGCCGCCCCCCGCATCCCGGTCGTCTCCGGCAACGACGGTCCCCCGCCGCCGGGCTCGCGCACCGTGCGCACCGACGACGGCGTCGACCTGCACGTGGAGTTCGACGGACCCGAGGACGCCCCGCTGACCGTGGTGTTCTGCCACGGCTTCACCGCCCGGCTCGGCGAGTGGCAGCTGCAGCGCGAGGCCGTCCGCGACCGCGCCCGGCTGGTGCTGTGGGACCACCGCGGCCACGGCCGGTCGAGCTGGGCCGACCCGACGACGGCGACCATCGACCGCACCGCCCGCGACCTCGGCCAGGTCCTCGACGCCGTGGTGCCCGCAGGCCGGCCGGTGGTGCTGGCCGGGCACTCGATGGGCGGCATGACGGTCATGGCCTACGCCCGGCAGCGCCCGCAGGAGATCGGCGGCCGCGTCGTCGGCGCGTTCCTGCTGGCCACCTCCGCCGGCGGGCTGGTGTCCGACGGCCTGATCGGCGCGGCCGTGAAGCTCATGCGGCGACTGCACCTGCTCCCGCTGTACCTGTGGTGGCTGCGGCTGCTCGCCCCGCTGCTCGAGCGGTACCGCCGCCGCGGCACCCGGCTCGGCCGCCGAGCCATGCGCACGTACCTCTTCGGGCGCGACGACGCGACACCCGAGGCCGTGCGGGTGGTCCAGGACATGCTCGAGGAGACGCCGCTGACGGTGACCATGGCCTTCTACGGGACCTTCCTGGACCACGACGAGACCGCCGCGCTGCCGGTGCTCGGCCGCGTGCCGGTCACCGTCGTCGCGGCGGAGTACGACCGGCTGACCCCCGCCGCGCACGGCCGCCGGCTGGCCGAACTGCTGGGCGAGCGCGCCGAGCTCGTCGTCGTCCCGGGCGCGGGGCACAGCGTCAACCTCACCCGCACGGCCGTCGTCGACGCGGCGCTGGTCGCCCTCCTCGACCGGGTGGGGGCGGCTGGCTCCGGCGCGGCCCGGAGGGCAGGCTGAACCCCGGGGGTGCCGCGCGTGTCCGGCACCGCACAACCGTGTTACGCGGCCCGGTCCGCTGGACAGGAACCGGACGCATCCGTCTCGTCGAGCCGAGGAGAGACCCGTGGACCGCCTGAGCGCCACCGACGCCGGCTTCTACTACGCCGAGACCGAGAACGCGCCGCTGCACGTGGGCTCGGTGTCGGTGTTCGAGGGCCCGGCGCCGTCCTACGGCGACCTGGTGCGGCTGCTGCTGAGCAAGCTGCCCCTGGTCCCGCGCTACCGGCAGCGGGTGCGCGAGGTGCCGCTCAACCTGGGCCGGCCGCTGTGGGTCGACGACCCGCACTTCCAGATCCTCTACCACGTGCGGCACACCGCCGTGCCCAAGCCGGGCGGCCGCGAGCAGCTGCGCAACCTCGCCGGGCGCGTGCTCGGCCAGCGGCTGGACATGGCCAAGCCGCTGTGGGAGGTGTGGCTGGTCGAGGGCCTCGAGGACGACCGCTGGGCGCTCATCTCCAAGGTCCACCACTGCATGGTCGACGGCGTCGCCGGCACCGACCTCATGCAGGTCATGTTCGACCTCGACCCGGCCGCCGAGCACCCGGCGCCGGCCGACTGGACGCCGCAGCGCACCCCCTCGGGGCTGGCCATGGCCGCCGGCGCCGTCGCCGAGACGGTCACCGTGCCGCTGCGCCAGCTCACCTCGCTGCCCGGCCCCGAGTCGGTCGGCTCCGGGGCGAGGAGCCTGGTGCGGAGCACCCGCGCGGCCGCGGCGAGCCTGCCCGCCCTGGCCCGGCAGGCGCTCACCCCGCTGGCCCGCACGCTCACCGGGCCGATCGGTCCGCACCGCCGGTGGGCGTGGGCCGACGCCCAGTTCGCCGACCTCGCCGCGGCCCGCACGGCCCTGGGCGGCACGGTCAACGACGTCGTGCTCACCGCGATCACCCGCGGCTTCCGCGACCTGCTGCAGGGCCGCGGGGCGCTGGGCGCCGACACCGTCGTGCGCACGATGGTGCCGATCTCGGTGCGCAGGGAGAACGAGCGCGGCGCGCTGAACAACCAGGTGACGGCGGTCTTCGTCGACCTGCCCGTCGGCGAGCCCGACCCGGTGGAGCGGCTGGCCGCCGTCCGCCGGCAGATGGACGAGTACAAGCGGACGATGCAGGCCGTCGACGCCCGCTCGATCATCGCCATGGGCGACTACACAGCGCCCACGCTGCTCGCCCTCGGCGTGCGCGCGTCCATGCAGGCCGGGCAGTTCTGGTGCCAGGCGGTCACCACCAACGTGCCCGGCCCCCGCGTCCCGCTGTACGTGCTCGGCCGGCGGATGGTCTCGTCGCACCCCTACGTGCCGATCGCCGGCGGCACCCGCGTCTCCATCGGGATCTTCAGCTACCTGGACCGGATGACCTTCGGCATCAACGCCGACTTCGACGCCTTCCCCGACGTCGACGTGCTGTCCGAGGGCATCTGCCGCGGCATCGAGGAGCTGGTCGCCCTGGCGAAGGACCAGCCGGCCGCGGCGGCCCGGTGAGCGGGTTCACCGCCGGAGGGGTCGGGTAGCGGAACCCGCGTGACCGCTCCCCAGACCGACCTGACCGTCGCCGTCACCGGCCCCACCGGCACCTTCGGCGAGGGGCTGGTCCCCCTGCTGCAGGCCGACGACCGCGTGCGCCGGGTCGTGGGCATCGCCCGCCGTCCCTTCGACCCGGCCGCCCGCGGCTGGACGAAGATGGAGTACCGCCAGGGCGACGTCCGCGACTCCGAGGCACTGCGCGAGGCGTTCGCCGGCGCCGACGTCGTCGTGCACCTGGCGTTCCTCATCACCGGCAACGCCTCCCGCCAGACGACCCGGGCCATCAACGTCGACGGCACGCTCAACGCCTTCCGCGCCGCCGCGGCGGCCGGCGCCCGGCGGTTCGTCTACGCCTCCTCGCTGGCCGCCTACGGCTTCCACCGGGACAACCCGGTGGGGATGACCGAGGAGTGGCCGGTGCGGCCGGCGTCGCGGCTGTTCTACGCGCAGGAGAAGGCCGAGCTCGAGCAGCTGCTGCAGGCCGAGGCGCAGGCGCACCCGGAGCTGGCGCTGTACCTGCTGCGCCCGCCGGTGGTGCTCGGCCCGCACACCGTCGGCGCCAAGGACCTGCTGCCCGGCCCGCTGGCCCCGCTGGGGCGCTGGCTGGCCGAGCAGAGCACCCGGCGGCTGCCGGTGCCGCTGCCGGTCGCGGTGCCGGCCCTGCCGCTGCAGTTCGTCCACGAGGACGACGTCGGCCAGGCGCTGCTGCAGTGCGTCGTCGCGGCCGGCCCGCCCGGGGCCTACAACATCGCCGGTGACGGCGTGCTGACCGCCGCCGACGTCGCCCGCGAGTACGGCGCGCTGCCGCTCCCCCTGCCGGCCGCGCCGGCGCAGCTGGCCGCGCGGGCGGTGTCGCGGCTGCCGTTCCTGCCGCCGGCGGCCGAGTGGGTCGAGGCGGCCAGCCACCCGGCCATCATGGACACGACCAAGGCCCGCGAGCAGCTGGGCTGGCAGCCGCGCTACACCGGCCTGGAGGCGCTGCGCGCCACCCTGCGCTCGGGGTGAGCGCCCTTCCCCGCGCGACGCCGGACCGGCAGGCTCGGCGTCCCGCGGCGGAACCGCCGGCCGGGGACCCGGCAGCAGCCCGAGCAGGCCGGGAGGAACCCCGGAGAGAGGTGCCCATGACCCAGCTGGTGGACGTCGACGTCCCGACGATCGTCCTGGCCGACGTGACCAGCGACGTGGAGCGGCGGCTGGTGGCCGAGGCGCTGCCCGCCGACGGCGACCGGACGACCGTGCTGCCGCTGCGGGGCGCCGCCCTGCACGAGGCGCTCGCCGCCGCCTCGACCGACACCGTGGTCACCGCGGTCCGGGTGGCGTGGACCCCGCGCCGTCCCGCCGGCTCCGCCCCCGGGCGCAGCCGGCGCGGCCGGCTGCACGACGCGCGGCCCTCGCTGCTGCGCCGGCCCCCCGCCGCGCTGCAGGCCGCGGCGCTGCGCCGCGACCCCGACCGCGCCCGCGTGGTCGTCGCCGAGCCGGCCACCGTCGCCGAGCTGACCCGGCGGTGGGACGGCAGCGGCGCGCTGCCCGCCTTCATCGCCCGCCAGGCGGAGCTGGCGCTCGACCGCGCCGAGCGGCAGGTCGTCGGCGACCGGGCCAAGGTGCCCCGGCACGTGGCCGAGGCGATCCAGTACAGCCCCGAGTTCCGCGGCGAGGTGGCCGCCCTGGCCGAGCGCCTCGAGCGGCCCGAGGAGGAGGTCTACGCCGAGGCGGTCGAGGACCTGGGCGGGCTCGTGGCGGCGATGGACCCGATGGCCGTCGAGCTGTTCACCGCCTTCCTGCGGCCGGTGCACGCCCGCGCCTGGGACGTGCAGGCCGACACCGCCCGCCTCGACGACCTGCGCGAGCTCAACCGGCGCCACCCGCTGGTGTTCCTGCCCAGCCACCGCTCCTACGTCGACCCGCTGGTCCTCGCCGACGTGCTCGCCGCGCACGACTTTCCGCGCAACCACGTGCTCGGCGGGGACAACCTGCGGTTCTGGCCGGTCGGGCCGGTCGCCAAGCGCGCCGGGCTGGTGTTCATCCGGCGCAGCTTCGGCGACGACCAGGTCTACAAGCTCGCCGTCCGCGAGTACTTCGCCTTCCTGCTGGCCAAGCGCTTCAACCTCGAGTGGTACATGGAGGGCGGGCGCACCCGCACCGGCAAGCTGCGCCCGCCCCGGCACGGGCTGCTGCGCTACGTCGCCGACGCCGTCGAGCGCGGCCGGGTCGAGGACGCCTACGTCGTCCCCGTGTCGATCACCTACGACCAGCTGCGCGAGGTCACCGGGATGGCCGCCGAGCAGGGGGGCGCCGCCAAGCGCGGCGAGGGGCTGTCGTGGATGGCCTCCTACATCCGCGAGCAGGTGCGCACCCCGCTGGGCACGGTGCACGTCGGGTTCGCCGAGCCGCTGTCGCTGGCGGCGGCGCTGCGCAACGGCGCCGACCCGGCCGACCCCGACGCGCGCCGGCTGACCCTGCAGAAGGTCGCCTTCCAGGTCGCCGTCGGCATCAACTCGGTCACCCCGGCCACGGCGACGGCGCTGGTCACCCTGGCGCTGCTGGGCGTCCGCGACCGCGCGCTCACCCTCGGCCAGGTGCAGCGGGTGCTCGAGCCGCTGCTGGCCTACCTCACCGAGACCGGCCGCCCGCACTCCGGCGCCGCGCTGGCCACTCCCTCGGGCGTCAAGCGGGTGCTCGGCGCCCTCGCCCAGCAGGGCGTGGTCACCGTCTACGAGGGCGGCGAGGAGCCGGTCTACGCCATCGAGCGCGGCCAGCACCTGGTCGCCGCCTTCTACCGCAACAGCGCCATCCACCACGTCGTCGACCGGGCCATCGCCGAGCTGGTGATGCTGCGCGACCCGGTCGACCGGTGGGACGAGGCGTTCCGGCTGCGCGACCTGCTGAAGTTCGAGTTCTTCTTCCCCGAGCGGGAGGCCTACCGCGAGCGGCTGACCGGCGAGCTGGAGCGGCTGGACCCGCACTGGGAGACTGCCGACGGCCGCGCGGTGCTCTGCGCGGCGCCGCTGCTGTTCGCCCACCGGGTGCTGCGCTCCTTCGTCGACGCGCAGCTGGTCGTGGCCGAGCGGCTGGCCGCCCGCGACCCGCGCACGCCGGTGGTGCAGGCGGAGTTCCTCGCCGAGTGCAGCGGAGTGGGCCAGCAGATGCTGCTGCAGGGCCGGCTGCACGGGCCGGAGTCGCTCTCGCGCGAGCTGTTCGGCAGCGCGCTGCAGCTGGCCGCCAACCTCGACCTCGTCGACCCCGGCCGGGAGGACCTCGCGCGCCGGCGGCAGGAGTGGGCCGCTCAAGTCCGCGACGTCGTCGGCCGAGTAGGAGTGATCGACGAGTTGGACGCCGCGGCGCGGCGGGAGAACGTGGGGGTGGAGCCGTGACGGCCGACCAGCAGACGCCGACCGGCGGGTTGCGCGAGAACGCCGCGGCGATGGCCCGGAGCAACGTCTGGACCGAGGAGCAGCTGATCGCCGACGTCGAGGCCGCGCCCCCCGGGCCGCGGGTCGGCGCGTTCTTCGACTTCGACGGCACCGTCATCGACGGCTACTCGCTGGCCGCCTTCGCCCGCCACCACCTGCGCTCGCTGGAGGTGACGCCGAACGCGCTGGGCCAGCTGCTGCTGTCCGGCCTGCGCGGGGTCACCACCGAGGAGGACTTCGAGCGGTTCACGATCACCGGCATGCGCGCCTGGGCCGGCCGCAGCGAGGACGAGCTGGTCGAGCTCGGCGAGCGGCTGTTCGTCCAGGGCATCGCCGGCTCGCTGTACCCGGAGGCCTGGCGCCTGGTCACCGCCCACCTCAACGCCGGGCACACCGTCGTCCTGGCCTCCTCGGCCACCCGCTTCCAGGTCGAGCCGGCCGCGCGCGCCCTCGGCGTGCAGCACGTGCTGGTCTCCCCCGTCGAGATCGTCGACGGCGTGTGCACCGGGCGCCCGGGCGGGCCGCTGCTGTGGCGCAAGGGCAAGGCCGCCGCGGTGCGCGCCTTCGCCGAGGAGCACGGCATCGACCTGCTGCAGAGCTACGCCTACTCCAACGGCGACGAGGACGTGCCCTTCCTGCGCACCGTCGGGCGGGCCCGCGCGCTCAACCCCGGCCGCGGTCTGGCCGCCGCCGCCCGGCACTACTCCTGGCCGGTGGCCCGCTTCCGCCGCCGCGGCAGCGCCTCGCCGGTCGACGTCGCCCGCACCGTCGCCGGCCTCGGCGGCATGATCGGCGGCTTCGCCACCGGCGTGGCCGTGGGCGCGCTCGGCGGCTCCCGCCGCGAGGCGGTCGACCTCGGCATCACCCTCGCGGGGGAACTCGGCAGCGCGCTGGCCGGCGTCCGGGTCGACGTCCAGGGCGCCGAGCACCTGGCCACCCGGCCGGCGGTGTTCCTGTTCAACCACCAGAGCCAGCTCGACGTCCTGGTGCTGGCCAAGCTGCTGCGCGGCGGCTTCACCGGCGTGGCCAAGAAGGAGCTCGCCCGCACCCCGGGCTTCGGGCTGGCCTTCCGCCTCGCCGACGTCGCCTTCGTCGACCGCGGCGACCCCGCGCAGGCCCGCAGGGCCCTCGAGCCCGCGGTCGAGCGCCTGCGCGAGGGCATCTCGCTGGTCGTCGCCCCCGAGGGCACCCGCTCGGCCACCCCGACCCTCGGCCCGTTCAAGAAGGGCGCCTTCCACGTCGCGATGCAGGCCGGCGTCCCGATCGTGCCGATCGTGCTGCGCAACACCGGCGAGCTCATGTGGCGGGGCGCCTCGGTGATCCACCCCGGCGTCGTCCAGGTGCGCGTGCTGCCACCGGTCCCCACCGACGGCTGGACCGTCGAGGAGCTCGACGAGCGGGTCGCCGAGGTGCACGACCAGTACCTGCGCACCCTGGCGAACTGGGGCGGCCGCGGTGAGCGCCCGGTGGTCAGCGAGGAGCCCACCGCCGGCGAGCCCAGCCCGGTGCCCGCACCGCCGCTGGCCTGGGGCAGCGCCCCGGAGATGAACCCCCTCGAGACGGCGATGTGGCGCGCGGAGGTGGCCGACCCGCGGCTGCGCGCCAACGTGGCCCTGCTGGAGCTGCTCGACCCCGTCCCCGACTGGGAGCGGCTGCGCAACGCCCACGAGTGGGCCTCGCGGATGGTGCCGCGGATGCGCCAGCGGGTGGTGGAGCCGGCGCTGGGCATCGGCACGCCGCGCTGGGTCACCGTGCCCGAGCTCGACCTCGACGCGCACGTGCGGCGGGTCCGGCTGGAGGAGCCCGGCTCGATGCGGCAGCTGCTCGACGTCGTCGGGGAGTTCGTGTCCGCGCCGCTGGACCGCGACCGGCCGCTGTGGCAGGCGATGCTGGTCGAGGGGCTCTCCGACGGGCGGGCCGGCTACGTGGTCAAGACCCACCACAGCACCACCGACGGGCTGGGCGCGGTGCAGCTGATGAGCCGGCTGCACAGCCGCACCGCCGAGCACGACCCGGCCCGCCCCGAGCCGCCGGTCCCCCTCCCCGACGACGGCGTCTCGCGCACCGGCCTGCTCACCGAGCAGCTCGTCGGCACCGCCCGCTCGGCGCCGATGGCGGTGCTGCGCCGCGGGGTCGGCGCGCTGGCCTCCGGCGCGCGGCCGTGGGACCTGGTCAGCTCCGCGCTGGGCTCGGCGCGCTCGGCCGGCCGCACCCTCACCCCGCCGGGGCCGGGCTCGACGCTGCTCACCCCGCGCGGCGGCGGCTGGCACCTAGAGGTGCTCGAGGTGCCGCTGGCCGACCTCAAGGCCGGCGCCAAGGCCGCCGGGGGCTCGCTCAACGACGGCTACCTCGCCGCGGTGATCGGCGGGTTCCGCCGCTACCACCAGCGGCACGGGGCGCCGCTGGGCACGCTGGCGGTCGGCATCCCGATCAGCCTGCGCGCCCAGGACGCGCCCGAGGGCGGCAACCGGTTCACCGGGGCCCGCTTCCCGGCGCCGCTGGACGAGGCCGACCCCGCCGTCCGCATCCGGGCGATCCGCGAGTTCGTCATGTCGGTGCGCGGCGACGCGAGCTCCAGCGTGCTCAACGACCTGCTCGCCCCGACGCTGAGCTGGCTGCCCGCCCCGGTGATCGGCGCCGTCTCCGGGCAGCTGACCAGCGCCAACGACGTCCAGGTGTCCAACGTGCCGGGGGTGACCCACCCGGTCTACATCGCCGGCTCGCGCATCGACCGGATGTACCCCTTCGGCCCGCTGCCCGGGTGCGCGGCGATGATCACCCTGCTGTCGCACGAGGGGCAGTGCTGCATCGGGATGAACCTCGACGCGGCCGCGGTCACCGATCCCGCCGGGCTGGTGGCCGACCTGCAGGCCGGCCTCGACGAGGTGGTGGCGCTGGCACAGGGTTGAGCCCGGCCCGTCGCGGTACTGGACCGGGTGTAACTCCCGTCACAGCCCAGGAGCGGCCATGAGCTTCAACCTCGCCACCATCCTGCGCGAGTCCGCCCTCACCCACCCCGACAAGCCGATGCTGCTGATGGGCCCGTTGCGGCTCACGTACCGGCAGGTCGACGTCCTGTCGGGGCAGGTGGCGGCGGGCCTGCGCGCGGCCGGGCTGCGCCGGGGCGACTCGGTGGCGCTGCAGCTGCCCAACGTGCCGCAGTTCGTGCTCGCCTACTTCGGCGCGCTCAAGGCGGGGCTGACCCTCGTGCCGCTCAACCCGCTGCTCAAGGCGCCGGAGGTCGCCTACCACCTCAGCGACAGCGGGGCGAAGGCGCTGATCACCGTCGACGCGTTCGCCGACGAGGCGGTCAAGGGCGCGGCCGAGGCCGGCGAGGTCCGCGTGTACGTCGTCGCCTCCCCCGGCGCCCCGGCGGACTCCCTGCCGGCCGACACCACGCCCTTCGACACCCTGGTGGCCGACGGCGAGGGCGCCGACCCGGCCGACGTCGAGCAGATGTCCCCCGAGGACACCGCGGTGGTCATCTACACCAGCGGCACGACCGGCCGCCCGAAGGGCGCCGAGCTCACCCACTTCCAGGCCTACATGGCCGCCTCGGTGGCGGCCGAGACCTTCGCCTACCGCGACGACGACGTCGCCATGGCGGTGCTGCCGCTGTTCCACGTCTTCGGCCTGTCCAGCGTCATGAACTGCGCCGTCCGCTCGGCGGCGACCCTCGTGCTGGTGCCCCGCTTCGAGGTCGGCGCGGTGCTCGACGCGATGGAGCAGCACCGGGTCACGGTGTTCTGCGGCGTGCCGACGATGTTCGTGGCCCTCATGCACGCCGACCTCACCGGCCGCGACGTGTCCAGCCTGCGGATCTGCGTCTCCGGTGGCGCCTCCATCCCCGGCGAGGTCATCAAGGGCTTCGAGGCCGCCTACGCCGCGACGGTGCTCGAGGGCTACGGGCTGTCGGAGACCTGCGCGGTCGCCACGTTCAACCGCAGCGCCGAGGAACGCCGGGTCATGTCGATCGGCAAGCGCCTGTGGGGCTGCGAGGTGCGCGTCGTCGACCCCGACGACGCGCCGCTGCCGACCGGCCCGGACCACGTCGGCGAGATCGTGCTGCGCGGGCACAACATCATGAAGGGCTACCTCGGCCGTCCCGAGGCCACCGCCGAGGCCATGCGCGGCGGCTGGTTCCACACCGGCGACCTCGGCTACCAGGACGACGACGGCTTCTTCTACATCGTCGACCGCAAGAAGGACCTGGTCATCCGCGGCGGGTTCAACGTCTACCCGCGCGAGATCGAGGAGGTCCTGCACGCCCACCCGGCCGTGCTCGAGGCCGCCGTCATCGGCCGGCCCGACGAGCGGCTCGGCGAGGAGGTCGTGGCGTTCGTGAGCCTGAAGGCCGGGGCGTCGGCCGAGCCGGAGGAGGTCATCGCCTTCTGCAGGGAACGGCTGGCGGCCTACAAGTACCCGCGGCAGGTGGTCGTCATCGACGAGCTGCCCAAGGGCCCCAGCGGGAAGGTGCTCAAGACCGAGCTGCGCTCCCGCTGACCTGCGGCCCGGGGAGGTGCCGTTGTCGCGACAATGGCACCTCCCCCGGGAGTGCCTCTCAGGCGCGGACGGCGGCCTCCGCCAGCCACGCCAGCACGAGGTCGGCCAGGCGCTCGGGCACCTGCAGCTGCGGCACGTGCCCGACGCCGGCCAGCTCCTCGTACCGCCAGCCGGGCTGGGCGGCGGCGACCTCGCGCGCGGCCGACACCGGCACCAGCCGGTCCTGGTCGCCCTGCACCAGCAGCACCGGGGCGCCCACCCGCGCCATCGCGTCCCGATAGCGCTGCGGGCGGAGCAGGATGCCCAGCAGCGACCGGGCCGCGGTGAGGAACGCCCGGTCCATGCCGGCGACGTCGTCGCGCTGCTCGAGCAGCGCGACGGCCCGGTCGACCACGGGGGCGGGCAGCTCGTCGGGGTCGACGCCGACCAGCTGCAGCATCGTGCGGACGCGGGTGAGCGGCGTCTGGCGGGCCCGCCGCACGGACAGCACCCGCTCGCCGATCCCCGGCAGCGCGTAGAGCGCGAAGGTGGCCGCCACCAGCGGGTCCAGCCGGCGCCGGCCACCGGGCAGCGCCGGGTCGAGCAGCACCAGCGCCCGGACGGCCTCGGGGGCGGACGCGGCGGTGAACAGCGAGATCATCCCGCCCATCGAGTTGCCCACGAGCACCGCCGGCTCGCCGACCACCTCGCGCAGGAAGCGCCGCAGCACGGCCACGTTGGCCGGCACGGTCGCGCGGCGGTCACCGGGCTCGCTGCGGCCGAAGCCGGGCAGGTCCAGCGCCCACACCCGGGCCGACGGCGTCAGCAGCGGCGCGAGCAGGTCCCAGTTGCCGTGGGAGCCGCCCAGCCCGTGCACCAGCACGACGGCGGGGCCGCCGTCGGTACCGCCGTAGTCCACGACGTGCACCGGACCGCCGAGGTCGACCGTCCTGCTCGTCCCGGGGAGCTGCTCCACTGGCCGTCCTCCTGCCGTCGTCGGCGCCTCGCGCGCCGCCGACCGTACGGTTCCACGGCCCCGGCAGCCTCGCGCGCCGTGCTGGTGGGACCCCTGCGACCAGTGTGGTGTGCGCCACACTGATCACGCTGCTGCTGCCGCGCGCCGGAACAGTCAGGTGTGACGGGAGCCCCAGAGTGGTACCGCCCCGTTCGGCGGCAACGGGGCTGCCGGCGAGGAGGTCGACGTGTCACGACAGCAGTTCGAGGGTCCCGGCCTCCCGCTCTACCTCACCGAGGTGGGCCGCGCGGTCGCCGACTACGGCCTCTACCTCGCGGCCCGCCCGCTGCTCCCCCGCCTGCCGGTGGGCGACGGGCACCCGGTGCTCGTCCTGCCCGGCCTGATGGCCGACGACGTGTCCACCACCACCCTGCGCCGCGTGCTGCGCCGGCTCGGCTACCGCGTGCACGGCTGGCGCCTGGGCCGCAACATCGGGCCGACCGCGGAGTGCGTCGAGGGCATGGCCCGGCGCATCGAGGACCTCGGCGACCGCTACGGCCGGCCGGTCAGCCTCATCGGGCAGAGCCTCGGCGGCATCTACGCCCGCGACCTGGCCCGCAAGACGCCCGACTCGGTACGCCAGGTGATCACCCTCGGCAGCCCGTTCGCGCTGCAGGCCGACACCCAGACCCGCGCCCACCGGGTCTTCGAGCGCTACTCGCACCTGCACGTGGAGAGGCGGACGCTGCCGCTGCAGACCGAGGCCACCCCGCTGCAGGTGCCCTCGACGTCGATCTACTCCCACCAGGACGGGATCGTCGCCTGGCAGGCGTGCCTGGACCGGCTCTCGCCGCACGCCGAGAACATCGCCGTCCACGCCAGCCACCTGGGCATGGGCCACAACCCGGCGGTCATCTACGCGGTCGCCGACCGGCTCGCCCAGCCCGAGGGCACCTGGCGCCCGTTCCGCTGCCCGCTGGCACTGCGGCCCGCGTTCCCGCGCCCCGACGTCCCCGAGTTCACCTCCCGCCCGGCCGCCGCTGCCTGACGGGAGGCGCCCGGTCCCCCGACCGGTCGTCGTCCGTGGTCTCCGGGCGCCCGTGACCACGACGCCTGACCACTCGACGTCAGGCCCGGGACCTGGTGCCCACCACGCGGCGGCCCAGCCAGACGAGCGCGGCCAGCAACCCCACGGCGACCGTCGCCGTGGTGACCCGCCACTCCAGGAGTGACCGGGGACGCCACCAGACGCTCACCGCGACGAGGACGTCGACGACCGCGACGAGCAGGAAGCCCACCCTCCAGACCCGGAAGCTGCTCAGCGATCCCAGCCGGGGCGGCCGGACGTGGACGAGCCGGGCCGCCTGGCGCCCCCGGTCGGAGATGTGGTCCAGGCCGAGCTCGTCCTCCAGGCGCAGCATCTCCGCCCGGTCCAGGTGGGAGTAGAAGCGGTGGCGCCCCATCAGCTGCCAGGCCATGGCCGTGATCAGCACCCCCACGACGCAGACGACGGTGGTCGGCCACGGCTCGCGGCCGGGGCCCAGGGCGATCCTGAGCAGGAAGGCCTGTGCGGTGAGCGCGAGGCTCGGGGCCTGCCACTGCACGGCACTGCCCTGGATGCTGCGCGCCATGAGCCGCTCGTAGGTGAACAGCTCCCGGGCGTACTGGTCCTTCCAGGCCGGCGGCTCCGTCACGGGACCACCATGGCGCAGATGGGGCACCTGCCGGCGCCCCGCGACGACGGCTCGGCCGGACACTCCCGGCGGAGGTGGGCGCGGCAGGGATCGAACCTGCGACCGCTCGCTTGTAAGGCGAGAGCTCTCCCGCTGAGCTACGCGCCCCGCTCGCCCAGACTAGGCGGCGAGCTTTGCGACGGCGTCCCTCCAGCCGGACTGCTCGCGCGCGTCACCGGGGGAGTTGACCTCGGCGAAGGCGATCTTCCCCTCGGCGTCGACCAGGAACGTGCCGCGCAGCGCCATGCCGGCCTTGTCGTTGAACACGCCGTAGGCCTGCGCGGTCGCGCCGTGCGGCCAGAAGTCCGACAGCAGCGGGAAGTCCAGCCCCTCCTGCGCCTTGAACGCCTTGAGGCTGAACACCGGGTCGGTGCTGATCGCCAGCACCGTCACGCCGGCATCGGTGTAGGTGGCGATCTCGTCGCGCAGCTGGCACAGCTCGCCGGTGCAGATGCCGGAGAAGGCGAACGGGTAGAAGACGACCAGCACCGGCCGGTCGCGCAGGTCGGCGAGGGAGACGACCTGGCGGTCCTGGTCGGGCAGGCTGAAGTCGGGCGCGACGTCGCCGACGGAGAGGCTCATGCGCCCGATCGTGCCGCACGGGACCGGACGGTCCCGTGCGGGGTCATCGGCGGGTGCGCGCCGTCTTCGGGGTGACCAGCCGGATGCCCGACCAGTCCTTGGCCGCGGAGATGCTGCTGGTCTGGGCCAGGCCGGCGGTGGGCGCGGCCTCGGTGACGTCGCCGGGCTCGACGTGACCGGGGCGCCCGGACTTGGGCACCAGCAGCCAGACGACGCCGTCGTCGGCCAGCGAGGCGATGGCGTCGACCAGCGCGTCGACGAGGTCGCCGTCGTCCTCGCGCCACCACAGCAGGACGACGTCGGCCACCTCGTCGGTGTCCTCGTCGACCATGTCACTGCCGCAGGCCTCCACGATGGAGTCGCGCAGGTCCTCGTCGGCGTCCTCGTCCCAGCCGAGCTCCTGCACGACCATGCCCGGCTTGATGCCCAGCCGGGCCGCCATGCTGGCGCTGCCCGAGTCGACGCTCATCCCTGCTGTTCCTCCGAAGCTCCGTGGGGTGCCGGCCGGGGAGCGGCGGGCACACGACGCCGGCTCTCCGGCGCGGGGGGACGGCACGGGCCGACGGCGGACACGACCGGCGGGGAGGGCACCCGCAGCCTGGTCATGTCACCCCCCTCGAACCCGCACGTGCGGCGCCGACGGCGTCGGTCCGCGTGGGCAGGAGCGTAGGGCATGCCTGGTCAGGCGCAAGACGTCCGCGGGACGCCACGCGGGCCCGTCCGGGGCGCGGCGGGGACCCGACCGGCCTCCTCGCGTGACGCCGGGGCGCCGGACGCGAGACGATGGGGACATGAGCTCACCGCAGCAGGGTGGCGACCCCACCCGCGACGCCGGCCAGCCCCGCGCGGTCATCACCGACGGGCTCCCCAGTCAGCTGGTCGACACCGATCCCGACGAGACCCAGGAGTGGGTGGAGTCGCTCGACAGCGTCGTCGAGCACGCAGGCCGCGGGCGCGCCCGCTACCTCATGCTCAAGATGCTGCAGCGCAGCCGTGAGCAGCAGGTCGGCGTCCCGGCCCTCCGCAGCACCGACTACATCAACACGATCCCGCCCGAGCGCGAGCCGTACTTCCCCGGCGACGAGGACACCGAGCGGCGGATCCGCGCCTACATCCGGTGGAACGCCGCGATCATGGTCCACCGCGCGCAGCGGCCGGGGATCGCCGTCGGCGGCCACATCTCCTCCTACGCCTCCTCCGCCTCCCTCTACGAGGTCGGCTTCAACCACTTCTTCCGCGGCAAGGACCACCCCGGCGGCGGCGACCAGATCTGGTTCCAGGGGCACGCCTCCCCCGGCATCTACGCCCGCGCCTTCCTCGAGGGCCGGCTGACCGAGCACCAGCTCGACGGGTTCCGGCAGGAGGTCAGCCACCCCGGCGGCGGGCTGTCGTCCTACCCCCACCCGCGGCTGATGCCGGACTTCTGGGAGTTCCCCAGCGTCTCCATGGGCCTCGGTCCCATGAACGCGATCTACCAGGCCCGCTTCAACCGCTACCTGCACAGCCGCGGCATCAAGGACACCTCCGACCAGCACGTCTGGGCGTTCCTCGGCGACGGCGAGATGGACGAGCCGGAGTCGCTGGGCCTGATCGGCCTGGCCGCCCGCGAGGAGCTGGACAACCTCACCTTCGTCGTCAACTGCAACCTGCAGCGGCTCGACGGCCCGGTGCGCGGCAACGGCAAGGTCATCCAGGAGCTGGAGTCGTTCTTCCGCGGCGCCGGCTGGAACGTCATCAAGGTGATCTGGGGCCGGGAGTGGGACCCGCTGCTGGCCGCCGACCGCGACGGCGCGCTGGTCAACCTCATGAACCAGACGCCCGACGGCGACTACCAGACCTACAAGGCCGAGGACGGCGCCTACGTGCGCGAGCACTTCTTCGGCCGTGACCCGCGCACGCGCAAGCTCGTGGAGAACATGAGCGACAAGGAGGTCTGGGACCTCTCCCGCGGCGGGCACGACTACCGCAAGGTCTACGCGGCGTTCAAGGCGGCGGTGGAGCACAGGGGCCAGCCGACGGTCATCCTCGCCAAGACCATCAAGGGCTGGACGCTGGGCAGCCACTTCGAGGGCCGCAACTCCACCCACCAGATGAAGAAGCTGACCGCCGAGGACCTCGCGGCCTTCCGCGACCGGCTCTACCTGCCCATCCCCGACGAGGCGCTGGACAAGACCCTGCCGCCCTACTACAAGCCCGACCCCGACTCCGACGAGATGCAGTACATGCTCGAGCGGCGGCGGGCCCTGGGCGGTGCGGTGCCGCGGCGCCGGGCGGAGTTCAAGACGCTCAAGGCGCCCGACGACAAGGCCCTCGACGTCCTGCGGCGCGGCTCGGGCAAGCAGGAGGTGGCGACGACGATGGCGTTCGTCCGCCTGCTCAAGGAGCTGCTCAAGGACAAGGAGCTCGGCCCGCGCTTCGTGCCGATCATCCCCGACGAGGCCCGCACCTTCGGGATGGACTCCCTCTTCCCGTCGCAGAAGATCTACAACCCGGGCGGGCAGCGCTACACCTCGGTCGACCGCGAGCTGATGCTGGCCTACCGCGAGTCCGAGCAGGGCCAGATCCTGCACGAGGGCATCAACGAGGCCGGGTCCACGGCGTCGTTCACCGCCGCCGGCACGTCGTACGCCACGCACGGCGAGCCGATGATCCCGATCTACATCTTCTACTCGATGTTCGGGTTCCAGCGGACCGGTGACTCGTTCTGGGCCGCCGCCGACCAGATGACCCGCGGCTTCGTCCTCGGCGCCACCGCCGGCCGGACGACGCTCAACGGCGAGGGCCTGCAGCACGAGGACGGCCACTCGCTGCTGCTGGCGCACACCAACCCGGCGGTGGTGTCCTACGACCCCGCGTTCTCCTACGAGGTCGGGCACATCACCCGCGACGCGCTGGTGCGCATGTACGGCGAGGACCCGGGCGCCCCGCTGGGCGGGCACCGCAGTCCCGACGTCATGTACTACCTGACCGTCTACAACGAGCCCTACAACCAGCCCGCCGAGCCCGAGGGCCTCGACGTGCAGGGCCTGCTGGCCGGCATGTACCTGTACGCGCCGGGCCAGGGCGAGGGCCCGCGGGCGCAGGTGCTCGCCAGCGGGGTGGCGGTCCCGTGGGCGCTGCGCGCCCAGGAGCTGCTGCGCGAGGACTGGGGCGTGGTGGCCGACGTGTGGTCGGTGACCTCCTGGACCGAGCTGCGCCGCCAGGCCGACGAGGTCAGCGAGCGCAACTTCCTGCACCCGGAGGAGGAGCCGCAGGTCCCGTACGTGACCGAGCGGCTGCGGGGCACCGACGGTCCGGTGGTCGCGGTCTCCGACTGGATGCGGTCGGTGCCCGACCTCATCGCGCCCTACGTCCCCGGCGGGATGGCGACGCTGGGCACCGACGGGTTCGGCCTGTCCGACACCCGCCCGGCGCTGCGGCGGCACTTCCACGTCGACGCCGAGTCGGTCGTCGTCCGCACCCTCGGCGCGCTGGCCGACCGGGGCGAGATCGACCGGGCGAAGGTGCGCGAGGCGGTCGAGCGGTACCGGATCCGCGACGTGCAGGCCGCGCCGGCCGACGAGCGCTCGGACCCCAGCCCGGCCACGTGAGTCCCGCGTGAGCACCGTCGGCGGCGGCGGCCCGGGACTGCGGGTCGCCGTCGTCGGCGGCGGGGTGATCGGCCTGACCTGCGCCCTGGAGCTGGCGCGGACCGGGCACCGGGTGCGGCTGCACGCCGCCGACCCGCCGGAGGCGACGACCTCGGCGGTGGCCGCGGCGCTGTGGTTCCCCTACCGGGCGGCGCCGGCCGACGCGGTGCTGCGCTGGGGTGCGGTGTCCCGGACCGCCTTCACCGCGCTCGCCGGCGACCCCGTCACGGGGGTGACCCTGCGGCCGGGCACCGTGGTGCACCGCACCCCCGAGCCGGACCCGTGGTGGGCACCGGGCGTGCCCGGCGTCCGCCCGGCGACCCCGGCGGAGCTGCCGCCCGGGGTCGCCGCCGGCACCCGCTGCACGCTGCCGGTGGTCGACACCGGCCGCTACCTGCCCTGGCTGGCCGACGTCGTGCGCTCCGCCGGGGTGGAGGTCGTCCGCGAGCGGGTCGCCCGGGTCGAGGACGTCCCCGGCGACGCGGTCGTGGTGGCCGCGGGGCTGGCCTCGGGCCCGCTGCTCGGCGACGGCACCGGCGTCCCGGTGCAGGGGCAGGTGGTGCGGGTGGCCGACCCCGGCCTGACCGGCTGGGTGCTCGACGAGGACGGGCCCGCGGGGCTGACCTACGTGGTGCCCCGCGGGCGCGACGTCGTCTGCGGCGGCACCGCGGTCGAGGGCGCCACCGGCACCGACCCCGACCCCGACGTCGAGGCCGCCGTCCTGGCGCGGGCCCGGGCGCTGGTGCCCGAGCTGCGCCACGCGCCGGTGCTGTCCCGGGCGGCCGGGCTGCGGCCCGGCCGGCCCACCGTGCGGCTCGAGCGGGTCGAGCCGGCGGGCCGGCCGGTGGTGGCCTGCTACGGCCACGGCGGCGCGGGCGTCACCCTCTCCTGGGGCTGCGCGGCCGACGTCGTCGCGCTGGTCTGAGGCCCCGTCAGCCGCGGTCGCGGTGGCGGCGCAGCACCTCGGCGTAGACGCGGCCGCTGTCCTTCACCGTCCGCCGCTGGGTGTCGTAGTCGACGTGCACCAGGCCGAAGCGCTGCCCGTAGCCGCGGGCCCACTCGAAGTTGTCCAGCAGCGACCAGGCGAAGTAGCCGCGCACCGGCGCGCCCCGCTCGATCGCCGTGCCCACGGCGGCCAGGTGGCGCAGCAGGAAGTCGACCCGCTGCGGGTCGCGCACCGCGCCCTCGGCGTCGACCTCGTCGTCCCAGGCCGAGCCGTTCTCCGTGACCACCAGCGGCAGGCCCGGCGCCTTCTCCCCGAGCCACAGCAGCAGGTCGGTGAACGCCCCCGGGCTGATGCCCCAGCCCATGGTGGTCGTCGGCCCCTCGGGGTCGAGCTCGACGACCTGCTCGCCGCCGATGAACGACGTGGGCGGCTTGTCGGCCGGCCGCTCCCCGGCCCGCACGGTCTCCTCGAAGTAGTAGTTGACCCCCAGCCAGTCCAGCGGCGCGGCGATGGCCTGCAGGTCGCCGTCCTGCACCGGCAGCGGCGCACCGGCGGCCGCGAGGTCCTCGACGACGTCGGCGGGGTAGGCGCCGGAGACGACCGGCTCGAGGAACATGCGGTTCTGCTGGCCGTCGAGGCGGCGGGCGGCGTCGCGGTCGGCGGGCGAGTCGGTGGCCGGGTGCATCGGGGTGAAGTTGAGCGTGATGCCCAGCGAGCCGACACCGGCCTCGCGCAGCCGCCCGGCGGCCAGGCCGTGGCCGAGCAGCAGGTGGTGCACGGCGCGGGAGGCCGCGACCGGGTCCTGCACGCCGGGGGCGTGCACCCCGGCCATGTGGCCGAGCAGGGAGCTGACCATCGGCTCGTTGAGCGTCGACCAGTGCCGCACCCGGTCCCCGAGCGCGTCGACGACGACGGCGGCGTAGTCGGCGAAGCGGGCGGCGGTGTCCCGGTCGGTCCAGCCGCCGCGGTCCTGCAGCGCCTGCGGCAGGTCCCAGTGGTACAGCGTCAGCCACGGGTCGATGCCGGCACCGAGCAGCTCGTCGACCAGCCGCCGGTAGAAGTCCAGGCCGCGCTGCTCCACCCGGCCGGCACCCTCGGGCAGCACCCGCGGCCACGCCACCGAGAACCGGTACGCCGACAGCCCGAGGTCGCCCATCAGCGCCACGTCGTCGCGGTAGCGGTGGTAGTGGTCGCAGGCGACGTCGCCGGTGTCGCCGCGCTCGACACGGCCGGGGGTGTGGCTGAAGGTGTCCCAGATCGACGGGCCCCGGCCGTCCTCGTGCACCGCGCCCTCGATCTGGTAGGCCGCGGTGGCGGCGCCGAAGACGAACCCGGGCGGGAAGGTCAGGCCGGCGAGGAGGTCCTCGCGGCCGTCACTGGTGGTCATGGAAGCGGTGCTCCTCGCGAGGACGGGGGGAAGGATGCGGCGCGGGCAGTGTGCCGGACGCCTCCCTCCGGTGCCCCGGCGAGGGGAGTGGCAGCCGTCCGCGGGGCACGACCCGGGTCGGAATACCACCCGACCCGGGTATGAGGTCACCCCCGTCGCTGCCGTGTCGCTGGCCCCATCCGCCCCACCTCCCCATCGTTGCGGTGGGCGCCCGGGCACTCGGGCGCGCCCCCACCGGGAGGACACATGCAGCACTCGCGCACAGCCGGGCCCCTGCGGGCACCGGGAGTCACCCGCGGGCTGACGATCACCGCGTCGGCCGTCCTCGCCTTCACCGCCCTCCCGGCCGGCCTCGCCGCGGCCGACGGGGGCGGCGGCGGGGGGTCGGGCGGTGGTGGCACCTGGGTCGTCCACGAGGGCGAGTCGATCCAGGCGGCCGTCGACGCGGCAGAGTCCGGCGACACGATCCGGATCGAGGCGGGCGAGTACCACGAGGCCGTCTGCGTCGACGGCAAGGGCCTCACGATCATCGGCGCCGGGCGCGGCGACGACGGCACCCGCATCGTCTGGGACGAGTGGACCACGCCCGACCAGTTGCCGGACGTGGCGTCCACCCCCTGCTGGGAGGCCCAGAACGGCGCCGACCCGGAGTCGGACCCCGACACGCTGGCCGACGACGTCTCCGGCCTGTTCTTCCTGAACCCGGACGGCCAGGTCCGGGTGCGCGACCTGTCCACCTGGAACCACCCGGCCAACGGCATCGCCGCCTGGGGCGCCGACGACTTCCGGGTGCGCCAGACCGCGGCGAACGCCCACGAGCGCTACGGCATCCTGGCCGCCGACTCCACCCACACGCGGATCTCCCGGAACACCCTCCAGGGGCTCGACCGCGGCACGCCCGAGTCGCCCAACAGCGGCACGGCCGGCATCGGGATCACCGACTCCGACCTGTCCTACGCCGACGTCGTGGCCAACGACGTCCAGGGCTACAACCTGGGCGTCTTCGCCCGGGAGTCCCGCAGCGGCGTCATCCGGGACAACCACGTGTCCGGCAACTGCGTCGGCATCCTCGTCTTCGACGACGCCCTCACCGAGATCCCCGACGCCACCCGGCAGGTCGAGGGCGGGGACTGGCAGCTGTGGTCGAACGAGGTGACCGGCAACGACCGGTTCTGCCTGGCCGGCGTCGGCGAGGTCGAGGCGTCGCTGCGCGTCTCCGGGACCGGGGTCGGCGTGGTGAACGCCGACTCCGTGTCGCTGGAGGACAACCAGATCCACGACAACGTCCCGTCGGTCGACCCCGCGTCGCTGCAGTTCCCCGCCGGCGGCGTCGTCCTCGTGACGCTGCCGCCGTTCAACAACTCGCTGGGCATCGACCCCGGCCCCGCCGACGACATCGAGGTCGTCCGGAACACGATCACCGGCAACGTGCCCGTCGACGTGCTGCTGAGCGCGACGGGCTTCGGCCCGCTCGGGGACGTGGGCGACGTCGAGTTCGAGGACAACACCTGCAACGCCAGCGTCCCGCCGGAGCTCTGCGCTCCCTGACCCGCCGACCGGGGTCCTCCTCCGGGAGGGCCCCGGTCAGCGCGCCCAGGCGGGACGGGCGGCGTCGACCTGCCAGACGACGACCGTCCCCCCGCCGGGGCGCAGCACGACGCCGTCGGGCACCGCCGCGCCGTCGTCCTGGTCTCCCAGCCACAGCCGGGCGTCGGGGCGGCCGAGGTCGACCCAGCCGCGCGGCGCCGGCCGCACCTCGTGGGCCGGCGCCGCGCCCGGGTCGGCCGCCCGGAGGTGACTCTGCAGCACCCGCGCGCCCGCGGGGCCGGCGACCTCGTCGTGGTCGAGGCCGCGCCCGGCGCGCAGCACGCCGACGTCCCCGGCGCGCAGCTCCGCGCCGTCCCCCCACCGGTGGGTGACCGACCCGGCGAGCACGACCACCACGACGTCGACGCCGCGGTGCGCGTGCACGCCGTAGCCGGCGCCGGGCTCGAGCCGGTCGAGGGTGACCCGCAGCAGCGGGCCGAGCGCGCCGTCGCCGGGCTCGAGGAGGGTCTCCCCCACGAGGCCGGTCACGAGCGGGTTCCCGCCGCAGCGCGCTCGGGCAGCGCACCCGCCCGGCCGGGCAGTCCGCCGAGCACCAGCGCCACGGCCAGCGACCACGCCACGCCGAGGGCCAGCCCGCCGACGACGTCGGAGGGGTAGTGCACGCCCAGCCACACGCGGGTGAGGCCGACCAGCACGGCCAGCGCGACCCCGGCCGCCACCGCCGCCCGGCGCCCGCCCGCGGTGAGCACGGGCCAGGCGAGGACGAGCGCGACGGTGACCAGCGTGGCGATCCCCGAGGAGTGCCCGCTGGGGTAGCTCAGCCCCTCGTGGTGCAGGCCGCCGTTCTCGTACGCCGGGCGGGCGCGGCCGGCGAGGTCCTTGAGCGCCGTCGTGAGCGGGCCGACGCCGGTGATCGCCACGACCACCCACAGCACCGTGCGCCACGCCCGCCGCGCCACCAGCCAGACCAGCACCGGCAGGAACACCAGCACGCGGAACCAGGTCACGCCCGGGGTGGTGAGGACCTCCAGCAGCCCGCCCACCAGCGGCGAGCGGTCGTCGCCGGCATACAGTGCGCTGCTGAGCGCGTCGTCGAGGCGCACCTGCGGGGGGAAGTCGGTGACCACACCGGCGCCGAGCACGCCGAGCACGGCCAGCCCGCTCCCGATCGCGGTCAGGACCCGGCGGGGGCCCCTGCGGACGGCGGACGGCAGCACTCCCCCACTCTCCCCGACACCACCGGCCGTGACACGCTGACCGCCGTGGCCGACCGGGGACACGACCGCCCACCGTCCGCCGAGACGCTGCGGCGACTGGAGCGCGCCTCCGGGGCCATCGCCACCCGCGCCGTCGCCCGGATGGACGACGACCTGCCCTGGTTCCGCACCATGCCCGCCGACCAGCGCTCGTGGGTCATGCTCGTCGCCCAGGCCGGCATCGCCTCGCTGGTGGAGTGGTGCCGCAACCCCGGCCGCCCGCCCCGGCTGACCGGCGAGGTGTTCGGCGCCGCCCCCCGCGACCTGGTCCGCGCGGTGCCGCTCAAGCAGACCGTCGACCTGGTCAAGCTCACCGTCGAGGTGATGGACGACCACGTCGAGTCGGTGGCCGAGCCCGGCGACGTCGTGGCGCTGCGCGTGGCGGTGCTGCAGTTCAGCCGCGAGGTCGCCTTCGCCACCGCGCACGTCTACGCCAGCTTCGCCGAGAACCGCGGCGCCTGGGACGCCCGGCTGGAGGCGCTCGTCGTCGACGCCCTGGTCCGCGGCGAGCGCACCGAGGAGCTGCCGGGCAGGGCCGCGGCGCTGGGCTGGGCGGGGACCGCGCCGGTCACCGTGCTGGTCGGCGCCGCGCCGGCCGACGGCGACACGCACGCCGCCGTCCGCCGGGCCGCCCGCTCCCAGGGCTGCGAGGTGCTCGTCGGGGTGCACGCCGAGCAGCTGGTCGTCGTCCTCGGCGGCGCCGACGACGTCGCCGCCGCCGCCCGCCGGGTGGGCGAGGAGTTCGCCCCCGGCCCGGTGGTGCTCGGCCCCGTCGTCGACCGGCTCAGCGCCGCCGGCGGGTCGGCCGCCGCCGCGCTCGCCGGGCTGCGGGCCGCCCGCGCCTGGCCCGGCGCCCCGCGGCCGGTCGCCGCCGACGCCCTGCTGCCCGAGCGGGCGCTCGACGGCGACCCGCTGGCCCGCGCCGCGCTGACCGAGCGGCTGGTGCTGCCGCTGCGCGAGGCCGGCGGCGAGGTGCTCGAGACGGTGCGCGCGGTGCTCGCCGGCGGCGGCAACCTGGAGGCCAGCGCGCGGGCGCTGTTCGTGCACCCGAACACCGTCCGGTACCGGCTCAAGCGAGCCGCGGAGCTGACCGGCCAGGTGGTCACCGACCCCCGCGGCGCCTGGACGCTGCAGGTCGCCCTCGCCCTCGCCGACCTCGACGGCGGCCGCGGCCTCTGGCGGTGAGGCGCCGTGCACTTCCGCGGAAGTGCACACGGAGGCAGCGGGCACTTCCGCGGAAGTGCACCAGGAGGCGGCGGGCACTTCCGCGGAAGTGCCCGGGTGCGGCAGTGTGGTCCCCACCACGGAAACGGCCTCCGGAGGGCATCTGGGCCGTCGGTCTTGTAGGAACCCTCCAAAGGGTTCCGGTCCGCTTTCGTGGCGGCTGCGCGCGCGGGGGGCCCCGACGTCTGACACGGTGAGGAGGTGCTGGCCGTCCTCGCCCCCGGACAGGGTGCCCAGAAGCCCGGGATGCTCACCCCGTGGCTGGAGCTCCCAGGAGCCGAGTCCTTCTTCCGCTGGGCCGGCGCGATCGCCGACGCCGACCTGCTGACCCTCGGCACCGCCGGCGACGCCGAGGCGATCCGCGACACCGCGGTCACGCAGCCGCTCGTGGTGGCGATGAGCCTGTTCGTCGCCCGCGAGCTCGGCGGGCTGCCCGGCCCGGTCGCGCACTCGCCGCACACCGGCCGCGACGTCGTCATCACCGGGCACAGCGTCGGCGAGCTCACCGCCGCCGCACTGGCCGGCGTGCTGTCGGTCGAGGCGGCGATCGCGCTGACCGCCGTCCGCGGCCGGGCGATGGCCCGGGCCTGCGCGCTCACCCCGACCGGCATGTCCGCCGTGCTCGGCGGCGAGCCCGACGAGCTCGAGGCCGCCCTGGCGCGGCACGGGCTGGCCGCGGCGAACCTCAACGGGGGCGGGCAGGTCGTCGTCGCCGGGCCGCTGCAGGGGCTGGCCGCGCTGAAGGCCGAGCCGCCGGCGAAGGCGCGGGTGGTGCCGCTGTCGGTGGCCGGCGCCTTCCACACCGCCTACATGGCCCCCGCCCGCGAGGAGCTCGAGGCGCTGGTGGGCGGGCTGCGGCCGGCCGACCCCAGCCGGCTGCTGCTGTCCAACGCCGACGGCGCGGCCGTCGACTCCGGGGTCGAGGCGCTGTCCCGCCTGGTCAGCCAGGTGACCAGCCCGGTGCGCTTCGACGCCTGCCTGGCCACCATGCGCGACCTCGGCGTCACCGCCGCCATCGAGCTGCCCCCGGCCGGCGCGCTGGCCGGCCTGGCCAAGCGCGAGTGGAAGGACGCCGGTGTCGAGGTGCTGGCGCTGACCGGCCCCGGCGACCTCGACCGCGCCCGCGCTCTCATCGACGCCGCCCGCGGCCGGCCCGAGGCCGAGCACCGACCCGACTGGCGGGTCGTCGTCGCCCCCGTTCGCGGCACCGTCAGCCCCGCCGACGTCGCCGAGGGCACCCGGCTGGCCGCCGGTACCCCGCTCGGCTGCATCCGCAGCCGGCGCGAGGAGGTCAACGTCTCCGCCGGCTACGACGGCGTCCTCGCCGAGTGGCTGGTCCAGGAGGGCGACCTGGTCGACGCCGGCACCCCCCTCGCCCGTCTCTTCCCGGAGGTCCCCGCGTGAGCATCCGCCTGGCAGCCGGCGCCCCCGGCGCCCGCGTCCTGGGACTCGGGGCCTACCGCCCGCGGCGGCGGGTGACCAACGACGAGCTCGCCCAGGTGATGGACACCAACGACGAGTGGATCCGGACCCGGGTCGGCATCGCCGAGCGCCGCTGGGCCGCCGAGGACGAGACGCTGGTCGAGATGTCCGTCGCCGCCGGCGGCAAGGCGCTGGCCGCCAGCGGCCTGGACCCCGACGAGGTCGACCTGGTCGTGCTGGCCAGCGCCAGCCTCACCCACCCCATCCCCGGCATCGGCCCGCAGGTGGCCCACCGGCTGGGCATCCCGCGCCCCGGCGCCTTCGACCTCAACGCCGGCTGCGCCGGTTTCTGCTACGCGCTGGAGGTCGCCTCGTCGGCCATCCGCACCGGATCGGCCCGCAACGCGCTCGTCGTCGGCGTCGAGCGGCTCACCGACGTCGTCGACAAGACCGACCGCTCCACCGCGGTGATCTTCGCCGACGGCGCCGGGGCGGCCGTCCTGGGCGCCGCCGAGGAGCCCGGCATCGGCCCGGTCGCCTGGGGCAGCGACGGCGACCAGTACTCCGCCATCGAGATCGCGGCCGGGACCGGCACGATGACCATGGCCGGTCAGGCGGTCTACCGCTGGGCCACCACGCGGCTCACCGAGACGCTGGAGCAGGCGATGGAGGCCGCCGGCGTGGGCCCCAAGGACATCGCCGTGTTCGCCCCGCACCAGGCCAACCTGCGCATCGTGGAGTCGATGACCAAGCGGCTGGGCCTGGGTCCCGACGTCGTCGTCGCCCGCGACATCGTGCGGTCGGGCAACACGTCGGCGGCGTCGATCCCGCTGGCGCTGACCGCGCTGCTGGAGTCCGGCGAGGCGAAGAGCGGTGATCTCGCGCTCGTCCTGGGGTACGGAGCGGGCCTGACCTTCGCCGGCCAGGTGCTCACCCTGCCCTGAGCCGTCCCACAGATCCCCGGACCCCCGGGACCGACGGCGGGATCCCCCCGCCCCCACCGAGAGAGAGGACCCCCGCGTGAGCGAGGACATCCAGGCAGGTCTGGCCGAGATCCTGGAGGAGGTCGCCGGGGTCACCCCCGCCGACGCCACCCCGGAGAAGTCGTTCACCGAGGACCTCGACGTCGACTCCCTGTCGATGGTCGAGATCGCCACCGCCGTCGAGGACAAGTTCGGCGTGGCCATCCCCGACGACGAGCTCGGCAACATCAAGACCGTCGGCGACGCGATCAGCTACATCCAGAAGAACCAGGGCTGACGCCGGTCCCCCGGCCGTCCGCGCCCGCACGCCCCAGGAGAGGACCCGTCATGAGTTCGCACGACGACGTCGTCGTCACCGGCCTCGGAGCCACCACGCCGCTGGGTGGCGACGTCGCCAGCACCTGGGACGCGCTGCTGGCCGGACGGTCGGGGGTCCGCCGGCTCACCGACGACTGGGTGCAGCAGTTCCCCGCCCAGCTCGCCGCGACCCTGGCCACCGACCCCGCCGAGCAGATCGACCGCGTCCGCGCGCGCCGGCTCGACCGCAGCCAGCAGGTCGCGGTCATCGCCGCCGAGGAGGCCTGGACCGCCTCCGGCGCCGCCGACGCCGGCGTCGCACCCGAGCGCATCGCCGTCGTCTTCGGCACCGGCATCGGCGGGGCGATGACCCTGCTCGGCCAGGACGACGTGCTGGAGGCCAAGGGACCCAAGCGGGTCTCCCCCTTCACCATCCCGATGCTCATGCCCAACGGCCCGGCCGCGGCCGTGGGCCTGGCCGTGGGCGCCCGCGGGGGCGTGCACGCCCCGGTCAGCGCCTGCGCCTCCGGCGCCGAGGCGATCCGCTGGGGGCTGGACCTGCTGCGCCTCGACCGCGCCGACGTCGTGCTGGTCGGCGGCGCGGAGGCCGTCGTGCACCCGCTGCCCATGGCCGGGTTCGCCGCGATGCGCGCCATGAGCACGCGCAACGACGAGCCCGAGCGCGCCTCCCGGCCGTTCGACAAGGGCCGCGACGGGTTCGTCCTCGGTGAGGGCGCCGCCGCGCTGGTGCTCGAGCGCGCCGACTCCGCCCGCGCCCGCGGGGCCACGCTGCACGCCCGGCTCGCCGGGGCCGGCGCCACCGCCGACGGCTACGACCTCGTCGCGCCGCACCCCGAGGGCGAGGGCGCCGCCCGCGCCATCGGTGCCGCCCTGCGCGACGCCGGCCTCTCCCCCGCCGACGTCGGCCACGTCAACGCGCACGCCACCTCGACGCCGGTCGGCGACACCGCCGAGGCCTCCGCGATCCGCAGCGCGGTCGGCGAGCACACGCTGGTGTCGGCGACCAAGAGCCAGACCGGCCACCTGCTCGGTGCCGCGGGCGCGCTGGAGTCGGTGTTCACCGTCCTGGCGCTGCGCGACCAGGTGGTGCCCGCGACGGCGAACCTCGACGACCCCGACGACGACGCCGCCGTCCAGGCGCTCGACATCGTGCGCCGCGAGCCGCGCAAGGCCACCCTCACCGCCGCGGTGAACGACTCCTTCGGCTTCGGCGGGCACAACCTGGCGCTGGTCTTCACGACCCTCTGAGCCGTACCCCCACCCGTTCCCACCCCGGCCCCCTGCAGGGTCCCGCCGCGAGCCTGCGAGTGGCGGGGGGCAGGGGGTCCGTCGTCCGGCCCCGCGCCGGCCTCTGGAGACCCCTGGTGACCACGCTGCACGCCGTCCCGACGCTGCCCAGCCCCGACCCGCGCGACCCCGAGGACCGCCTGCTGCGCCTCCTCGACGAGGGGTCCCTGGGCCTGCTCGCCCCGCGCGACACCTCCGGCGTCCTGGCCGCCCGTGGCACCGTGGCGGGCAGCCCGGTCATCGCCTTCTGCACCGACGCGACCGTCATGGGCGGGGCGATGGGCGCCGACGGGTGCCGGCACGTCGTGGACGCGATCGACACCGCGCTGCGGGAGCGGGTGCCGGTCGTGGGAGTCTGGCACTCCGGCGGCGCCCGGCTGGCCGAGGGCGTCACCGCGCTGCACGCCGTCGGCGAGGTGTTCGCCGCGATGGTCCGCGCCTCCGGGCGGGTCCCGCAGGTCTCGGTGGTCCTCGGACCCGCCGCGGGGGGTGCCGCCTACGGCCCGGCGCTCACCGACCTGGTGGTCATGGGCCCGGCCGGTCGGGTGTTCGTCACCGGCCCCGACGTCGTCCGGTCCGTCACCGGCGAGGACGTCGACATGGAGAGCCTCGGCGGGCCCGACACCCACGGCCGCCGCAGCGGCGTCGTCCACGTGGTCACCGACTCAGAGGCGGCGGCGCTGGACACCGCCCGCCAGGCCGTCGGCCTGCTGGCCGCGCAGGGCTCGTTCGGCCCGGCCGCGCTCGGGCCCGGCACCGACCTGCGCGCGCTGCTGCCCGAGCGGGCCAACCGTGCCTACGACGTCCGGCCGTTGGTGGCCGCGGTGCTCGACGGGCCGGGGCTGGAGCTGCACCCGCGGTGGGCGCCCAACGTCGTCACCACGCTGGGCCGGCTGGCCGGGCGCACGGTGGGCGTGGTCGCCAACAACCCGCTGCGGCTGGGTGGCTGCCTGGACTCCGCGTCGGCGGAGAAGGCGGCCCGGTTCGTGCGGATGTGCGACGCGTTCGGCGTCCCGCTCGTGGTGCTCGTCGACGTCCCCGGCTACCTGCCCGGCGTGGGCCAGGAGTGGGACGGCGTGGTGCGCCGCGGCGCCAAGCTGCTGCACGCCTTCGCCGAGGCGGTGGTGCCGCGGGTGACGCTGGTGACCCGCAAGGCCTACGGCGGGGCCTACATCGCCATGAACGCCCGCTCGCTGGGCGCCACGGCGGTGTTCGCCTGGCCGGGCGCGGAGGTGGCCGTCATGGGCGCCAAGGCCGCCGTGGGGATCCTGCACCGCAAGAAGCTCGCCGCGGTGCCGCCGGGCGAGCGGGAGGCGCTGCACGCCCGGCTGGCCGAGGAGCACGAGCGGATCGCCGGCGGGGTGGACCGCGCGCTGTCCATCGGCGTCGTCGACGAGGTGGTCGAGCCCTCGCGCACGCGGCGGCGGCTGGTGGAGGCGCTGGCCGCCGCCCCGGCCGGCCGCGGGGCGCACGGCAACATCCCGCTGTAGCCGACGGCCCGCGGGAGGTCCTCGCACGCGGAGAGGCCCGCCACCGCTGCAGCGGTGGCGGGCCTCTCGCGGGAGGCCGTCCGGACGCCGCTTCCCCGACGGCGTCCGGACGACCTGGCCTGGAGCCTACGACGGCGGGCCGGGGAGCCTCACGTCGTGTGCCTCAATCGTGACCGGGACCGGGGCCAGGCGCTCCGACGACACCTCAGACGACCTGGTGCAGCCAGGTCGTCTGGCTGCCGTCGCCGGCGTACCGGTAGACCTCCAGGTCGGCGTCCCACGCCGCGCCGAGGAGCTGGTCGACCCCGTGGCGGAACGCCTCGACCGACGTGGCGGTGGCCGCGAGGGTGCGCAGCTGCTGCTCGGTGACGACGAGGTCGCCGTTGGCGCTCGTCGGTGCCCGGTAGACCCCGTGCCCGGGCACGTAGGACATCCGCTCGCCGTCGTTGCCGTGGCTGGCCTCCTCGGTCACCTCGAAGCGCAGCATCGGCCACGCGCGCAGCGCGGCGACCAGCTTGGCGCCCGTCCCGGGAGCACCGGTCCAGGCCACCTCGGCACGGTAGGCACCGTGCGCCGCGGGCTGCTCGGCCCACGACAGGGAGACCGGCGCGCCGACGACGCGCTCGAGCGCCCACTCGACGTGCTGGCAGAGCGCCTTCGGGCAGGAGTGCACGAAGACGACACCCTGGGTAGACCGTCGCTGCACGAGGCACCTCCATCGACTCGATCGGTCTCGTCTTCCCCAACGGACGATCGATTCGGTGACAGGCTGTGGTCAGCTCCGGTGGACCAGGGATCCACCGACAGTGTGCACGATGGACCACCCGTAGCGCCAGTGCGGATGCGGCGGCTGGTGCAGGTGTGACCTCGGCCGCCCCTCCCGGCGCGTAGGCGCTGGTCAGCGCCATAGCACGGGAGTCGCTGGGTTGCCCGCCCACCCCCGGGTCGCCCTGACGGTACCGCGGGGACCCGCTCACGCGTGGTGGCGGTCGGTCGTGTCTCGTGACCCCGGCTCGGGCTCGCCTGTCACGGTCGGTCACCGCCACGCGGGCGGGACGGTCACCGTGCGAGGTCGTGCACCCGGTCCCCGCCGGCCGCCTTGGCGCGGTACATGGCCGCGTCGGCGCGGTGCAGCACGTCCGCGACGGCGTCGTCGGGGTGCACGACGGCGCAGCCGACGCTGCCCGTCACGCCGCACCCGGCACCCACCTCGGCGACGGCGGCCCGCAGCCGCCCGGCCAGCGCGGCGTCGTCCCCCGGCGCCGGGCAGTCGGCGAGGACGGCGAACTCGTCCCCGCCCATCCGGGCGACGGTGTCGGTCTCGCGGACCGCCGCACCGAGCGCCGACGCCACCCGGCGCAGCACGGCGTCCCCCGCGGCGTGGCCGTCGCGGTCGTTGACGCCCTTGAACCCGTCGAGGTCGACGACGCAGACCACCGCCCGCTCGCCCCGCCCGGCGCGGACGACGGCCCGGGCGACGCGCTCGAGGAAGACCCGGCGGTTGGGCACCCCGGTCAGCGGGTCGCTGCCGGCCAGCGCCTCCAGCGTGCGCACGAGCACGACCTGCCGGTCGTGGGCGGCCCAGTGGTTGGCGGAGGTGAAGGTGCACACGAGGGTGACGGTCACCAGGACGGTGGCCACGAACAGCGAGCGCGAGTCCAGCGGGCCGGCGACGAGCAGCGTGTAGCAGATCGCCGTCGCCGTCCCGGTGAGCACGACGCCGGCCGGCGGATAGGCCACCGCCATGAAGACCAGGTTGAGGAAGAACAGCACCGACAGCGGGCTGTCGGCGCCGCCGTCGAGACGGGCGGCCACGGTGATGACGGTGGTGACCGCGGCGCTCCAGGCGTAGAAGAACACCCCGCCCCGCAGGTCGTGGAACATGCGGCGCAGCGGGAGCAGGAGCAGCAGCGGCGCCCCGAGGACCACCGACGAGGCCAGCACGAGCAGCACCGGGTGCCGGTGGCCGGCGGTGGGCGTCACCAGGGTGTACGTCAGGGAGGCGAGCCCGGCGACCTCGCTGAGCAGCACGCCGGACCGCACGTGGCGGATCCAGTAGCGGGCCCGCTCCTCGTCCTCGGCGAGCGGGCGGTAGAGCCCGGTGCCGACCCAGCCCGGCAGCCGGCGCAGCGCCGCGCGGAGGGGCCCCGCGCCGGGGCCTCTCCCGGCTGCTGCGTCGTCCACGACGGGGTCATCGGACGGCATCGTCCGCATCTGCACGCGACCGTCGGCCCTCTCCCCCTGCCGGGTGGCACGGCTCGCACCGGGAACCGCCGGCGGGTGGGTAGGGACGCCTGCGTGGACGGCGACGCGGCGGAGCGCGAGCACGAGCAGGGACTGGCCGGTGCCGGACGGGAGGTGGTCGGTCCGCTGGTGCTGGAGGCCTGGGACACCTTCCTCGGGCAGGCGGCCGCGGTGGACCTCGACCGGCCCACCCGGCTGCCCGGGTGGCGGGCGCACGAGGTCTGCGTGCACCTCGGCGCCTGGCCCGACCACGCCCCACTGGAGGACCTGCGGGCCTCGGCGCGGTCCGGCGGCACCGGCACCCCGCCGGACGTCGACGCCACGAACGCCCGGGTGACCGCCGCGCACCGCGACGCCCCGCGCGAGGAGGTGCTGGCGGCGCTGCGCCGCAACCGCGAGGCGACGGTGCGCTACCTCACCGACGCGCCGGCCGGGCTCGACACCGCGCCGGCCGTCTCCACGGTGGGCCGGCTGCCGATGCTGTCGGTGGTGCTCGGCCAGGCCTACGAGCTCGCCGTCCACGGGCTGGACCTGGTGCCGCTGGGTGCTCCCCCACCGCCGCCGTCGGTGCTGCAGGCGGGGCTGGCCGCCCTGGCGGAGGTCACCGGGGCGCTGGCGGCGGCGTCGGGCATCTCCGGCGGCGCGGCCCTGCTCACCCCCGAGGGCGGCTGGGCGTTCGCCGCGGAGCCACCGGGCTGGACGGTGCGCCGGGTCGACGGCGACCGCCCGCCGGGCGCCGTCGTCGAGGCCGCCGCCGACGTGCTCCTGGAGGCCGCGTCGGGGCGGGTCAACCCCGCCGCGGCGCTGGTCCGCCGGCGGCTGCGGGTGCGCGACCTGCCGGAGCTGATGCGCCTGGCGCCCATCGTGGAGGCCGCGCCGGGGATCCCGGGCGGGCCGATCCTGGCGCTGGCCGCCCGCACCGTCGGCGGCGCGGGCGACCTGCTGGGCCGGCTGCGCGGCCGCCGGGGATGACGGGCCGCTAGCAGGCGCCGCCCAGCGAGACGCCGTGCGCCTGGAGCCACGGCACCGGGTTGACCCGGCTGGCGTACAGGCCGCCCTCGTGCACCTCGAAGTGCAGGTGCGGTCCGGTCGACTGCCCCTTGTTGCCCACGGTCGCGATCTGCTGGCCGGCGCTGACCACCTGGCCGGCGGACACGGTGAAGGTGTCGACGTGGCCGTAGAGGGTGATGCGGCCGTCGTCGTGCTGGACGTAGACGGCCTGGCCGAAGCCGCTGGCCGGGCCGGCCTGCAGCACCACGCCGCCCTCGGGGGCGTAGACGGGGGTGCCGATCGGGGCGGCGATGTCCACGCCCTGGTGCATGGTCCCCCAGCGCGGGCCGAAGCAGGACGTCACCCGGCCGGTGGCCGGCGCGATGCCCCCGCCGGCGGCGGACTGCACGTTGACGGCGGCCTGCTGCTGGGCGCTCTGCTGGGCGGCGTAGGCGGCCTCGGCGTCGGCGACCCCGCGCAGCCGCAGCAGCTCGACCTCGGCGGCGCGCAGCTGCTCGTCGAGGCGGGCCTTCTCGGCGGCCACGCCGTCGTACTCGGCCTGGGCCTGCGCCAGGCGGGCCTCGGCCGCGGCCTGGGTCTCGGCGGCCGCGCGGGCGGCGGCGTCGCGCTCCTCGACGGCGGCGCGGGCGGCGGCGTCGGCCGCGGCCTCCTGCGTCTCGAGCAGCTCGAACTCCTCCAGCGTCTCCGCGCGCTGGTCGCCGAGCAGGTCCAGCGTGGCGGCGCGCTCGAGGACCTCGCGCGGCCCCTGGCTGTCGAGCAGCACCGAGGCGGTGCCGGCGAGCTCGCCCTGGCTGCCCATGTAGGCCTCGCGGCCGAGCTCGACGACCTCGTCCTGCGCCTGCGCGACGGCGTCCCGGGCGGCCTGCAGCTCGGCGGCGGCGAGCTCGGCCTGCTGCTGGGCGGCGGCGAGCTCGGCCTGCGCGACCAGGGCGGCGTCGGCCGCGGCCTCGGCCTCGACGGTCATCCGCTGCAGCTGCTCCTCGGCGGCGGCGACCTGGGCCTTGACCCGCTCGACCTCGGCGACGAGGCCCTGCTCGGCGGCCTCCGCGGCGGCGACGTCGTCGGCCGGGTCGGCCAGCGCCGGGGCGGACGCCGTGAGCAGGAGGCCCAGGGCGGCGCCGGTGGCGGCCACGGCACTGCGGAGACGACGGGCGGAGCGCGGGCGGGTCCGGTGGTGCAGGGTCGCCAAGACGGCGGATCTCCGTTCCTCGGGACCGCTTCCCGGGCCACCGGGCGTCCGGAGTGGACGCACGGCTCACCCACGTCCGGCGGACGTGGGCGCGACCGGACCGGGGCCTCCCAGGGAGGTCCCGGTCCCCGGCGCGGTGGCCGGCGGTCAGGCGGGATCCGGCCGGCGTCCTCGCGGATCGAGGAGCGGTGAGCCCGGCAGGACCGCGGGCGAACGTACTACGGGATCCCGGGCCCAGGTAACGAAACGGTCAACCACCCGGCGCGCCCGCTTGCGCCGACGGCCCTGTGACCAGCGCGTCTCACGCGACGTGTGGGGTGACACACGCTCCGGAGGAGTGACTCCCTCGGCTCGTCGCGCCGGTGACGCCGCTCACAGGTCGGTCACAGGATGCCGGGGGACGCTGGCCCGCCGTTACCCGCCGAGCAAGGGGAGAAACAGATGAGCGGATCGGGCACGCCGTCACCGGCACCGCCGCTGCGGGCGGCCGACAGCGACCGGGTGGCGACGGTGCAGGCGCTGCAGGACGCCGTCGCGCGTGGGCTGCTGACCCTCGAGGAGGGCGGTGAGCGGATGGCGGCGGCGTTCGCGGCGGTCCACCTGCGCGACCTGGCCCCGCTGACCGCGGACCTGCCGCCGGCGCCCGCGGCGGCGCGGCACGGCGCGCCGGGCTGGCGGCCGCTGGGGCTGATGGCCTGGGAACAGCTGCGCACCACGATGACCGACGCGCGCACCGGCCGTCCGGCGGCGGTGCGGATCGCGCTCGTCACGGTGCTCACCCTGATCACGGTGCTGCTGGTGGCCTCGCTGGTGCTGCACGGGCTGGCCGACGCGTTCGACGGCCCCGACGGGTTCCGCGGCGGCCCGGACGGCCCCGGGGCGTTCTGGCGCGACGCGGGCTGAGCTCAGGGAGCCGGCGGCACCGTCTCCGCGGTGCCGTCGGCCCACACCACCAGACCGGTGCGCCCGGCCCGGCCGGCCAGCCAGCGGGCGGCGTCGCGGCCCAGCGCGTAGGCGGCGGTCGCGTCGACGTCGGCGTCGACGAGCGAGTCGGCCAGCACGGTCACCGACGCCACCCCCACCGGCGGCCGGCCGGTGCGCGCGTCCACGAGGTGCTGCCCGCGGTGCGCCGTCCCGGAGGTGGCGACGGCGCCCGCGGTCACCGGGACCGTCGCCACGAGGCGCCGGGGGTCGTGGGGGTCCTCGATCCCCACGCGCCACGGCCGGCCGCCGTCGATCGTGCGGCAGACGACGTCACCGCCGGCGTCGAGGAGGAAGTCGGTCCCCGGCAGCCCGCGCAGCACCCCGGCGGCCCGCTCGGCCGCCCAGCCCTTCACCACGCCGCTGGGGTCGAGCACCTCGGCGCCGTCCGGGCCGGGGCGGCGGACGGCGAACGCGCCCCCGCTGTCGCGCTGCACGGCTGCGCCGACGGCCAGCACCTCGGCCACCTCCGGCGGGCAGTCGCCGAGCGCCAGCTCGCCGCGGCCGAGACGGGAGACCACCGAGTCGGCCCGGTGGGTGCTGAAGACCCGGTCGGCCTCCCGCAGCACGGCCACCGCCCGCGCCCAGGCCGCGCGGCCGACGTCGTCGGCGGCGTGCCTGCCGCGCAGCGCGAGGCTGAACGGCAGGCCCATCACGTGCTCGACGTACCGGACCGGTGCGGCGGTCACAGCCCCGCCCGGTCGAGCGCGGCCTGCAGGGACTCCACGTAGCCCTCACTGGTGAGCGTCGCGCCGCTGACCGCGTGGACGTCGGCGCTCTGCGCGTCGAGGGTCTCCTGCACGAGCACGGGCACGGCCCGCGCGTTGATCTCCCGGTCCCTGCCGTTCCCGGTGGGGTACTCGACGACCTCGACGTCGGTGATCTGCCCGTCGGTGACGGTCACCTGCACCTGCACCGGCCCCCAGCGGGTGTCCGCCGCCGGGCCGGTGACGGTGACCGTGCCGCCGGTACCCGTCGTCGCCGTCGCGGCCCCCGCGGCCTCGACCACGGCGGAGACGGCCGGCGTCGACGACGTCGAGGTCGGGTAGCCGAACAGCAGGACGACGCCGGTGGCGGTCGTGGCCAGCCAGAGGACGATGCGGCGCACCCCGCTCACCACCCGAAGCTCTCGACGTGGCACCGGCCCGCGGGCAGGCCCGCGGCCTCGGCGCTGCGGCGGACCCCGGCGGCCCAGCCCTCCGGCCCGCACACGTACACGTCGCGGTCGGCGAGGTCGGGCACCCAGGCGGCGAGCACCGCGGCGTCCGGGACGGGCGGCACGCCCTCGCCGAGCCAGGAGTCGGGCGAGCGCCGGTGGCCGGGCAGCAGGAGGACCTGCAGCCCGCGCTCCCGGGCGAGCACGGCGAGCTCCCGCTCGAACAGGGGGCGACCGGTGTGGCGGTAGAGCAGGGCGGCCTCGCCGGGGGCGTAGGGCAGCGCCTCGGCCAGTGCGCGCAGCGGGGCGACGCCGACCCCGGCACCGACGAGCAGCACGCGACGCCGGGTCCGGGCGCGGGCGCTGAGCCGGCCGTGGGGTCCCTCGACGAGGGCACGGGTGCCCGGCCGCAACCGCGCGACCGCGGCGCTGCCGTCCCCGGAGTCCTTCACGGTGATGCGCAGGCTGCGGCCGTCGGGCGCGGCCGACAGCGAGTACGGGTGGGCGCGCGTCCAGCCGGGACCGGCGAGGAAGCGCCAGGTGAGGAACTGGCCGGCCTCCACGGGCAGCCGGTCGAGGTGCCGGCCGGACAGGTAGACCGACACGACGCCGTCGCCCTCGGGCACGACCGTGGTGACCCGCAGCCCGTGCCGGGCGCTGCGCACCACCGGCAGCGCGACCCGCCAGACCAGGACCGCCCCGGCGGCGGCCGTCCACAGGGACCACCAGTAGACGGTGGCCGCCGGGGAGGACAGGAACTCCTGGCCGGTCCACAGCTGGTGGGGCAGGGCGAGGCCGACACCGAGGTAGGCGTAGAGGTGGATCAGGTGCCAGGACTGGTAGCGCAGCCGGCGGCGGGCGGCGCGGACGCTGGTGACGACGACCAGCACGAGGCAGGCGGTGCCGGCGACGGCCAGCAGCATGCCGGGGTACTGCGTCGTCAGCTCCCACAGGGTGGCCGGCGTCCGCGACAGCTCCCCGGCGGCGTAGCCCCAGGTGACGAGCACGACGTGCCCGACCAGCAGGTCGAAGGACGTGAGGCCGGTGACCCGGTGCAGTCTCACGAGCCGGTCCTGGCCGAAGGCGCGCTCCAGGACGGGCAGCCGGCTCATCAGCAGGACCTGGACGAGCAGCAGGTCGGAGGCCAGCAGGCCGGTCAGCCGGCCGAGCGAGGTCAGCCCGGTGTCCCAGGCGGTCAGGTCGGCGACGCCGCCGCCGGAGGCCCACCACCAGGTGACGAGGGCGAGGCCGGCCCACAGCAGCACCGTGGCGACGGTGCGGACGGCGGCGTCCGTGCGCGCCCGCCGGTCCTCCTCGGGGACGGTGAGCACCGTCCCCGGGGAGGGCGTCGCGACGGCGGTGCTCATGCGGGGTCGCCGCCCGTCCCGCCGGTGGTGCCGTCGGTGGTGCCCTCGTCGGTGGTGCCGTCATCGGTGGTGCCGTCGTCGAGGCCGGGTGGCGTGCCGCCGGGGCCGGGCGGGACGCCCTGACCGAAGTTCGGCCGGCCACCGGGGAGACCGTCCCCGTCCGGGTCGGCGGTGCCACCGCCCTGCTGGACGACCGACGCCCCGGTGTCGCCGGCGGCCGCCGAGCCGACGGCGAAGCCCCCGGCCCCGCCGATCGCGAGCAGGGCCGCCGCGGCCGCACCGGCGGCGGCCCGCTTCCTCAGCGGGGAGGGCATCCCCTGCCGGGAGGTGCCCGCGCCGCCGGTCGGGGTGCTGCCGGCCGGGGTGCTGCTCACGGCGGGCGCGTCCGCCGTCGCGGTGCGGGACGGGCCGGACGCGGCGTCGGCCGGGACGTGCTCGGGGTGCCAGGCGGGGATCGTCGACGGCTCCCAGCGGTTGCCGCTGGGGGTCGGGGACGGGTGGTCGTTCACGGGTGCTCCTCGCGGTCCGGGGAGCACCACCGTGGCGGCCGTCGCTGGCGGACAGCCCTGCGCGGGCTGTGAGACGGCTCGACGTCCGCGGCAGTCCGCGGGGGACGTCTGGCAGGCTGGACGGCACCGTCCGGGGCGGTAGCTCAGCCGGTCAGAGCACGGGACTCATAATCCCTGGGTCGTGGGTTCGAGCCCCACCCGCCCCACGCACGATTGTGGTTTCGCCTGATGCTTGACGAACGGGCGTCGGCTGAGGCTTGACGCTCGCGCGATGCCGGAACCGAGTGTGGCGAGCAGCGGTATCGGGCGGTGCTGGCGGTCACCGCCGAGAGCCAAGACGTGACGGCGGTGGCCCGGCCCACTCGCGCACCTCCGCCAGCCGACCCGACTCGAGGCCAACTCGGGGCCGCGTGAACCAGCCGATGCGGGTCGACACCATAGGCGATGCCCTGGCACACCTCGGGGCCAGGAGCTCGTGGTGATCCGGTGCGGCAGTGTGCTGTCGGCTTCCGCGACGGGACCAGCGACTCGGTCATCGCCCGCAGCTCGTCACCGATCGGACGCGGCGTCGAGGAGGGTCCCTACGACGACATGCCCGGCAGCCTGCCCTGGCAGGTCGCCAGTCGACCGGGACCGAGGACCTCCTTCGTCGATGCCTCTTGATGTGCCCGTGACGTGGAGGTGACGCTTCGGTGACGTCCCCGTCAGACACTTCCCCCATCGCTGCAGTCCGCGCCTCAGTTCGGCCCACCACGGTGAAGTCGGCCAGTCCGATGAGAGGGCTTTCGGCACCCGGGTGCAATCGGGCGCCGACGATTGCAGGTCGACTGAGGAGCCTTTCGTACCGGCAGTGACCGGTTCACGACAGGCGGACGATGGCCGGACGTCCCTGCAAGGAGTGAGCCGATGTCCGCGAGTGCCATTGTGCTCGCTGTCGCGGGAACAGTCGTTGCGAGTCTGTTCGCCCTTTACACCAGCTTCCGCCTGTCCAAGGAGAGCAGCCGCACGTCTGCTCGTCTGATATATGGCGAACTCACCCGCAACAGTGCCGCGGTGGCCTATTTCCTCCGTACCGGGACCTGGCCCAGAGCCAAGGTCGACGCTCCTGTCTGGACTCAGCGGAGCGAGTCCATCGCGAAGATGCGGCGAGTGGTCCCCTTCAACTCGATCTACAAGGGCTATGCCGCCTTGGAGGCACTTGCCTTCGTCGCGCAAGAGGGCGACCGCCTCGGCCCGAGCAGTCAGCAGATACTGCGCACGGAGGTCGACGTCCTTCGCAACGCGATCAGCATGGCCGGTGAGATCGCGAAGATCGACAGGAAGGAGATCGACGAGAACCTCAAGACCCTGGAAGTTCGAGCGTCGGCGGCGTCCGCATCCGCCTTCGTGCACGTTCAACTGGGCACCGGCTTCGTTCCGCCCGAGATTCTGCGGCACGTGTGGGCTCAAGCTGGAGTTGCGCACGAGGCGTTGGGGCAGCCGTCCGAGGCGCCATCGGACCAGACGTCGTCGCCTGGCACGGAGACGCGGGCCGGGGCGCCCGACGCCCGCCTGATGCGTCGGGTCTACGACGCCCAGCACAGCAGGACGGGCTTGCGTCGGCATCAGGCGCGCAGCGAGGGTGAGCCTCCAGTCGCCGACATCACCATCAACGAGATCTTCGACGCCATGGGCAACACCCATCGGTTCCTCTGGGAGGCCTTCCGCTGCGACCTGCAGGAGTTCACAGGCTCCCCCATGACCGCCATCGCCCATTACGGCGAGAGATACGACAACGTCTACTGGGACGGGACTCAGTTGGTGGTCGGTGATGGCGATGGCCAACTCTTCAACCGGTTCAGCGCCTCCCCCGAGGTGGTAGCGCACGAACTGTGTCACGCGGTGGTCTCCGGCTTGGCGGGACTCCGGTTCGCCAATCAGGCCGGCGCCCTGAGCGAGGCCCTCTGCGACATCTTCGGTGTCCTGACCGCTCAGTTCGCAGCGAGTCAGACGACGGAGAAGGCTGACTGGCTGGTTGGCGCCAGACTTCTCCGGAACGGTGATGCGCTCCGCTCCCTCAAGTCACCGGGAACCGCGTACGCCAACGACCCGGTTCTCGGCACCGATCGGCAGGTAGCGCATCTGCAACAGTTGGTGCGGACGCCCGATGACAATGGGGGGGTCCACATCAACTCCGGGATTCCGGCTCACGCCTTCTATCGGACCGCCATGGCACTCGGTGGCTATGCGTGGGAGCGTGCTGGCCTCATTTGGTTCGAAGCTCTCAAGGACCCGAGTCTGCGCCCAGCTTCGGGCTTCACCGTCTTCGCCGGCTGCACGGTCGGCAGTGCCGTCTCGCTGTTCGGCGAAGCCACTCCGGAGCACCAGGCTGTGCTCGCAGCGTGGGAGGACGTAGGCGTTCATCCGAGGCCACGCCCTCAGGCGGCCACCCCCATGGCTTGAGTTCATCCGCCCTCTCTCGACCGGTTGGGTACAAGCCGAACGGGACTGCAGTCGTCCTGAGGCGAGGAATCCGGCAAGCGGCTCGTGGCAACCTCGGCCTGGGATCCGCGCCAGCGTGAGATGACCGCGCGTGTAGAGGACTACATGATCGTCAGCGCCGTGAGGTCTCAGGCCTGTGTGCCTTCCGTCCGACGACTGCGAGCCGACGTGCCGACGTGCCGACCCACGAGCTGCGACGGTCAGGACGATCGGTGGCCAGGGCAGCGGCGCACACTGTCCGGCGCCCGACCCTCGCATGGCCGGGTAGTGGGTTCGAGTCCTACCCCACACCGAGATGTTCGCTGCAGGTCAGGACTCGGACATGCCGTCGCACACAGCGCTGATCGAGGCGAGCCACCCCCGCCGGGATCGCCTCACCCCCGCGGGGGTCGCCCACATCCGCCGCGACGCATCCCCCGCTGTGTCGGGCTCTATGGAGCGTGCGACCCATCCCCGGTCCGACCGCTGCCTCACAAGCGTCCGGCTCGGCGCTGGGGCCGTACCGCAGAAGGCGTCAAGGCGCTGGCCCGGAGAGCGCCGGACACCGGGTCCTCAACGGGGCCGGATGAGACGTGGGAGGCGAACTCGGTCATGGCGACCATCAACCCTCGGAGGCGTCAGGCTGCTGGTCCTCGAGGAATGCCGTGAGCGCGTCCACGTCAAGCCAGACGCCGCGGTCCGGCACATGACCCTGCGGGACATCAGCGACACCCGGCACCTCCTCTCCTTCGTCATCCACGTCCGCGGCCACGTCATCCGCGGCCTCACCGCTCTCGGTGCCGAGCCAGTCCGCGATGACGGCGACGGCCGGCTTCTCCACCGCCTTCTCCACCAGGTGCGCAGGTATGGCGGCGAAGGGCACAACGACAGCCGTAGCGATCGCCACGACTGGTTTCCAGCTTCGCTTGAGCGCTCGTTGCAGCCGATCCGGCGAGTCGGTCGGCGTCAGCCTCGCTAGGCTGTCACGCAGTCGCTTGACGTTCTCCTTGGCCTGGCTCGTGTTGCCGACCTCAGAATTGGCCGCAGCGTCCAACGACCGCCGGACATCGGTGACCACCTCAGAAGCGTCCGGCGGGGGCTGGTGTCCGCATTGGACGAGGACCTGCAACAGGCCGTGGGTCACCATGTCGGTCAGCGCTCGGTGCTGCCGGCTGCTGACGACCCGCCGCTGTCGGCGTTTGGCCTTGCTCGATGGCAAGGTCAGGGCCTGCCAGAACTGGGCATCCCGGAGCGCGACGTCGAACCCGTGGACAGTCGCCCGGCGCGCATAGTCCAACAGCTGCACGCGGTCTGCCTCGGGAAGGTCTGCGGCAGTCGGATCAGTGGCCGCTTCGATTGCTCGCGCCGCCCACACCAGCGTGTCGTAGGTGTTCATCCGTCCTCCAGGATGGGGGGAGCGTAGTGGCGATCGGGGGACTGCTGCAGATCCGGTTGGCGCTCCACGACACGATCGCGTTCGCGAGGTTGCCGCAGGACGCGGCAGCGTCACCGGTGGAGCACGTCCTGCTCCACCGAGGGCCACACGACTTCGTCACCGTGCGATCTCAGCGGAGGTGACTCGGCCAGCAGGCAGCGAGAAGACCGAGATGGCCTCCGTCGCGACGCCGGGCGGAATCCCCGCACGCGCCGTGGTGTTCTGACGGCGTCCTAGAGAGGGAGGTCAGACGATGACCACTGAGACGGCGATCCTGGCCGGCGGCTGCTTCTGGGGAGCGCAGGACCTGCTGCGCAAGCGCCCGGGGGTGCTGTCGACCCGAGTCGGGTACTCGGGCGGCGACACGCCGAACGCCACCTACCGCAACCACGGCGACCACGCGGAAGCGGTCGAGGTCGTCTTCGACCCCGACCTGATCTCGTTCCGCGAGCTGCTGGAGTTCTTCTTCCAGATCCACGACCCCACGACGGTCGACCGTCAGGGCAACGACGTGGGCCGGAGCTACCGCTCGGCGATCTTCTACACCAGCGACGAGCAGAAGCGCGTCGCCGAGGACACGATCGCCGACGTCGACGCCTCGGGCCTGTGGCCCGGCAAGGTCGTCACCGAGGTGACCGCGGCCGGCCCGTTCTGGGAGGCCGAGGAGGAGCACCAGGACTACCTGCAGAAGTACCCGTACGGCTACACGTGCCACTTCGTGCGGCCGGGCTGGGTGCTGCCGCGCCGCCAGGAGCAGTCCGCTCGATAGCTCAGCCGTGAACACCGGAACGGCGGGTGCCCCACCGGCACCCGCCGTTCCGCGTCTCCGGACGGTCCCGAGGGATCTCCCGGCCTCCCGGGACCGGTGCCCTGGCTCCCGGGTCACGGGGCGTCGGAGCCTCTGTCCGGCACGTCCCGCCGGGGGACGTGCGGAGGAGGGAGCTCCCGATGTCGGCCGTCACCACCACCAGCGTCACCGACCGCACGCCCGCCCTGCGGGGTCTGGCTGCGCTCAGCGGCGTCCTGAACTGCCTGGCCTGGGGCGCGGTGGGCGCCTTCCCGGCGGTGGTCGTGCTGGGCCTGCCGCCGATCGTGGCGGCGCTCACCTGGCGTGCGCGGCCACGCACCGCCGCGGTGCTCGCCGGACTGCCCGCCGCGGTGGTGACGGTGTGGTGGGCGGCCTACTACAGCGCCAACGGGTTCGGCACGACGTCGGTGGCGCAGGAGGTCTGGTTCCTGCCGGCCGGCCCGGTCGCCGCGGCGCTGCTGGTCACGGTGGCTGCGACGGCGCTGCGCAACGGGTTCCGCCGCGGGGACACGCGGTCCTAGCGTCCGGCCATGGACCTGCTGGTCTACGTCGGCGGCGCGCTGGCCATCTGGGCGGTGACCGGCGCGCTGCTGACCCGCCGGCCACGGCATCCCGTCACCCTCACCCTGGCGGTGATGTCCGTGGCCTTGGGGCTGGCCCTGCTGACGCCGCTGGACGAGACCCACGGCAACGCCCTGTGGCTGCTCGGCCCGCCGGTGATGCTGGCCGTCCTCCTCGTCGTGTTCCCCGATGGTCCCCGGGGCCGCTGGTGGCGCCGGGTGCTGCGCTACCAGGTGGTCGTCCTGCTCTGGTCGACCGTGGCCGCGGTGCTCTGGCCCGACGGGGGGCCTCCCCTGGGGGCGCTCGCGATCGGCCTGCCCCTGGCGCTGTTCCTCCCCATCGGCGTCGCCGCCGTCGTCTCCCTGGTCCGGCTCCGGCGGCGCTCGACCGGCAGCAGGCGGGTGCGCATCGGCCTGGTCCTCGCGGCCGGCGCCGCCGTCGCGTCGACCTACCTCCTCGCCGGGCCGGTGATGCTGGCCGTCCGCGGCGCCTGGCCGCAGGCGAGCCGGTTGCAGGACCTCTACGCCGTCGCCACCTTCGCGCTGTTGCCGGTCGCCGTGGGCCTGTCGGTGCTGGTCGAACCCACCGCGTCCCGCCAGGCGCGGTGGGACCGCGTGTGGTCGGTCCTGCTCGGGGCCGGCGGTGCGTTGTTCACCGGGGGTGCCGTCGCCGGCGCCGTCGAGGTGGCGGACCCCGACGCCCCCGCCGCCGTGCTCGTGTGCGCGGCCGCACTGGCCGTCGCGGTGGCCGCTGCGGCCGCGGGGTGGGTGCACCGGCGGGGTTCCGCGCTGCGGCCGCCGTCCCCGGACCGGGCGACCACCGGGCTGCGCGACCTGGCCGCGCGGCTCGCCGCCGCGCCGGCGCCGGACGAGGTCCTCCCGCTCGTCGCCGCCACGGTGGGCACGACCCTCGAGCTGCAGGGCGCGGCCGTCGACGTCCAGGTCGGTCCCGCGCGGGAGCGGTTGGCCACCTGGGGCCGGCCGGACGGGCGCGAGCTCGAGCGGCCGCTGGAGCACGCCGGCCAGGTGGTCGGCCGGCTGGTGCTCGTGCCGCACCCGGACGGCGTCCCGGTGGACCTGTCCGCGCTCGACGAGCTGCTGGCACCGGTGGCCGCCGTCGTCGCCGCGGCCCGCCTGACCACCGAGCTCGAGCGCGCCCACGGCCGGCTGGTCCGCATCCGCGACGACGAGCGGGCCCGCCTGCGCGCCGACCTGCACGACGAGCTGAGCCCCTCGCTGTCCGGGGTGCGGCTGGCGGTGGCCGCCGCCCGCGAGCGGCTGGAGGCCGGGGACACCGACGGCGCGGCGGCGCTGCTGAGCAGGGTCGAGGACGAGACCAGCCGGGCGGGCGGGGTGGTCACCGGCATCCTGGAGGACCTCCGCCCCGACGACCTGGTGCGCCGCGGCCTGCTCGCCGCCGTGCGGGACCGGGCCGCGGCGCTGTCCCGCCCGGGTGCCTTCGAGGTGACCGTCGAGGCCGGCCCCGACCTGCCGGCGGTGACCCCGGAGACCGAGGTCGCCGTCTACCGCACCGCCACCGAGGCGGTGGCCAACGCCGCCCGCCACTCCGGTGGCCGGCACTGCCGGGTGCGGCTCACCGCCGGCGACGGCGCCCTGGTGCTCGAGGTCGCCGACGACGGCACGGGCCTGCCCGCCACTGCGCCGCCGCGACCGGGCGGCGGGGTGGGCCTGCCCTCGATGGCCGCCCGCGCGGAGGCCGTGGGCGGCCGGCTGCGCGTGGGCACGCGGACCGACGGCGGCGCCGAGGTGCAGGCCCACTTCCCGGCGGGGACGCCGTGACCACCCGCGTGCTGCTCGCCGACGACCACCCCATGTTCCGCGAGGGCCTGCGGGCGATGCTCGACGGCCGCCCTGCCTTCGCCGTGGTCGCCGTGGCCGCCAGCGGCGAGCAGGCCGTGGCCGCCGCCGAGCGGGAGCGGCCCGACGTCGCCGTCCTCGAGCTGCGCATGCCCGGCGGGGACGGTGTCGCCGCCACCGCGGGCATCCGGCGGGTCAGCCCGGACACCCGGGTGCTGGTGCTCACCTCGTTCGACGGTGACCGCGAGGTCGCCGACGCGCTGGCCGCCGGCGCCCACGGCTACCTGCTGAAGTCCGCGGCGCCGTCCGAGATCGCCGACGCCGTGGCCGCCGTGGCCTCGGGCGCCTCGGTGCTCAGTGACACCGTGCTGGCCACGATCGCCCGGCGCTCGGCCGTGCCGCGGTCACGGCCCTTCCCCCAGCTGACCGACCGGGAGTTCGACGTGCTCGAGGCGCTGGCCCACGGCCTCGACACCGAGGCGACCGCCCGCCGGCTGGGCCTGTCGGGCAAGACCGTGCGCAACAACCTCTCCAGCGTGCTGGCCAAGCTCTGCGCCAGGGACCGCGCTGCCGCCGTGGTGCTCGCCCACCAGGCGGGGGTGGGGCCGGGGTGAGCGTCTCCACGGCTGCGGCGCCGCCCGGGATCAGGGCCGCGCGTCCGGGGCGTGCCAGTAGCCGGCCATGAGCTCGTGCGACCAGGCCGGCTGGCGCACCTCGCCGCGGGGGCCGAACTCGGCCATGTAGGGCTTGACGTCGAGCACGGGCGTGCCGTCGACGGCGTCGAGGGCCTGCACGGTCAGCGTGAGCCCGTCGACGCCGAGCAGCCGGCACACGGTGACCCCGATCCGGTTGGGGCGGCCCTTCCCGCGCTGGGCGAAGATGCCGACCTCGGGCCAGTCGGGGTTGCCGCGGGGCCGGCGGGCACCCGTCTGGACGGCGCCGGGGTCGACCCGGTCGAAGAGGTACACGACCTCGACGTGGGAGAACTCCTCGAGTCCGCGGAGGGCGTCCGGCCCGAACCGCGCGGGGTCCAGCGTGACCGTGGCGGTGACCGAGTCCCAGTCGTCGTCCAGCGGCTCGGTGCGCGGCGAGGCGACCCGGCCGATCGGTGCGACGTCCACGGCGAGCACCCTGCCACGTCGCGGCGGCCCCCTCCGGACGCCGGCCGCCCCTAACCTCGATCGCGTGAGCCGAGACCACGACGAGCACGGCGGGTCCCCGGACCGCCCCCTCCCCGCGTGGCTCGACCCGCGCGGCGGCCGCCCGTCCCGTCCGCACCGTGCGCCCGCCGCCGACGGCGTCCGGCCGCCCACCGGCGGCCGCCGCCGGACCGCCCGCGGCGTGGTGGTCGCCCGGTCGGTCGCCGCCGTGCTGTCGGCGCTGCTGCTGGCCGGCAGCGGATGGGGCTGGTACCTCGGCCGGGTCGCCGAGGCCACGGTCAACCGCACCGACGCCATCCCCGCCGACGGCAACGACGATTCCGCGGACGCCCCGGAGGCGATGAACCTGCTGCTGGTCGGCAACGACAGCCGCGCCGCCCTGACCCCCGAGCAGCTGGCCGAGCTCAGCGCCGGCGTGGACTCCGGGATCAACACCGACACGATGATCCTGGTGCACGTGCCGGCCGACGGGTCGCGCGCCTCGTTCGTCTCCTTCCCGCGCGACTCCTACGTGGAGATCCCGGGCTACGGGATGGACAAGCTCAACTCGGCCTACGCCCACGGCTACGCGGAGGTCGACGAGTCCGCGCCGGTGGAGGAGAAGGAGGCCGCCGGCGCCCAGCTGCTCATCCGCACGATCAGCCAGCTCTCCGGCCTGCGGATCGACCACTACGCCGAGGTCGACCTGCTCGGCTTCTTCGAGCTGACCAGCGTCGTCGGCGGCGTCACGGTCAACCTCTGCTACGCCGTGGACGACTCGGAGTACTCCGGCGCGGTGTTCCCCGCCGGCGAGCAGACCATCTCCGGCGCCGAGGCGCTGGCCTTCGTCCGCCAGCGGCACGGCGTGCGCCCGGACGGCAGCACCGCCCTCCCCCGCGGCGACCTCGACCGCATCGTGCGCCAGCAGGTGTTCATCGGCGGCGTGCTCCGCAAGGTCCTGTCCCAGGACGTGCTGCTCGACCTGGGCACGCAGCGGCAGCTGGTCGAGGCGGCGTCGAGGTCGCTGACCGTCGACGAGGACCTCCGGCTGCTCGACCTGGCCCAGCAGCTGCAGTCGGTGACCCCGGGCGACATCGACTTCCAGACCGTGCCGATCGTGGAGGCCGACGACCGCGACGAGGAGGGCCGCTCGATCGTGCGGCTGGCCGACGAGGAGACGCTGCACCGGTTCTTCGCCACCCTGTCCGAGGAACCCGAGGCGCCGGCCCCCGCACCGGAGGCGCCGGCCACCGTGGCGCCGTCGGAGGTGTCGGTCGCCGTCTACAACGGCTCGGGCACCTCCGGCCTGGCCGCCGAGGCCACCGCCGACCTCGAGGCCGCCGGCTTCGTCGTCACCGAGACCGGCAACGCCGACAGCAGCGACTACGAGCGAACCGTGATCCGGCACGCCGCCGGGGACGAGGCGTCGGCCGCCACGCTGGCCGCGCAGGTCCCCGGGGCCGCCGTCGAGGTCAGCGAGGACGCCGACAGCGGCACCGTTCAGCTGGTCCTGGGCAGCGACTTCACCGGCATCGGGCAGCCGACCGAGCCGGCCGAACCCGCCGGCGAGAGCACCGCCGAGGAGCCGCGGACGGCGGCTGACACCGGCTGCATCAACTGAGCTCAGGCGCCCGAGCTCAGACGCCGTGTCGCTCGGCGACCGCCGTGGCCACCACGAGGTCCTGCCAGGACATGCCGACGGTCTTCACGACGAGCGGCCGGTCGGCGGGCACGGCCGCCGCACCGGTCACGACGTCGCGCAGCGGCACCAGCGCGGCCGGGTCCAGGGCCCCCTCCGCGACGGCCAGGACGACGTCGCCGGCCTCGCGCAGCGCGGTCGCGACGTCCTCCACGACCACGGTGGCGCGGCCGAGCAGCACGGCGTCGAGCTCGCGGGCGTCGGGCTCGTGGGAGCCGACGGCGACCACGACGGCGTCGTCGCGGAGCAGGGCGGGGTCGAACAGCGGCTCCCGCGCCGAGGTCGCGCAGACGACGACGTCGGCCGTGCGGAGGACCGCCGCGGCCCGCGGTGACCCGAGCGCCACGGCGTCGAGCGGGGTGCGGGACGGGTCGCGGACGAGGTGGGTGGTCTCCCCCAGCGGGCGGACGGCGGCCAGCGTGGCGACGTGGCCGGTGGCCTGCGGTCCGGCGCCGGCCACCGCGACGCGCAGGGGGCGGTCGGGCAGCCGCGGCAGGACGGCGGCCACCGACACCGCCGGGGTGCGCAGCGTCGTCAGCGCGGTGCCGTCGAGCACCGCGCGCAGCGCGAGGGTGTCGGCGTCGAAGAGCAGGTAGGCGGCCTGGACGCGGGGCAGCCCGCGGGCGGGGTTGCCCGGGGCGACGGTCACGACCTTCACGCCGGCCGCGGCGGCCGCCCCCGACGGCATGAGCAGGAACTGGCCGCGGGTCAGGGGGACCGGCACGCGCGGCGGGTCGGCGGCGGGGTCGAGCCCGCCGCGCAGCGCGTCGGTGACCGCCCGCACCGCGGCGGCGGGGCCGAGCGCCGCCACGTCGTCGGCGTCGAGGACCCTCACCGCAGCACGAACCCGGGGACCAGCGGGTCGTGCGGGTCGATCGAGAACAGGTGCTCGCCGGTGCGGTGGGCGGTGCCGGTGACCCGGGGGACGACGGCGGCGCGCCCGCCGACGTCGAGGCGGTCGAGCACCGCGCCGGTGAACGTGCTGCCGACGATCGACCCGTGCCGGAGCACGGTGCCCGCCCGCAGCCGGCCCTCCGCGTCGAGCACCGCCAGCCGGGCGGAGGTGCCCGAGCCGCACGGGGAGCGGTCGACCTCCCCGTCGGCGAAGACCGCCACGTTGCGCTGCCGCACCTCGCCGTCGGCGTCGCCGAGCTCGTCGAACCAGATGGTGCCGTAGACGCCGTCCTGCCGCGGGTCGTCGGGGTGGCGGGCGTGCTCGGAGCCGTCCAGTGCCCACTTCACCTCCCGGCCGAGGGCGATGAGGTCACCGAGGTGCTCCGGGGTGACCGACAGGCGCAGCTGCGCGGCCGGCAGCGTCGCGTAGGTGGCGCCGCCGTAGGCCACCGTCACGGTCACCTCGCCGCGGGTGGTGGTCACCGGCACGCCGGTGGCGACCACCCAGCTGGGCACGTTGACGAAGTCGACAGCGACCACCCGCCCGTCCTCGCGGTGCACCCGGGCGGTCACCCGGCCCGACGGCACGTCCACCACGACGTCGACGCTGCCGGTTCCCGGTGCCGCCACCCGGCCGGACTCGACCGCCCACACGCCGAGCGCGATCGTGCCGTGGCCGCAGGCGGTGGAGAACCCGTCCTTGTGCCAGAACAGCACGCCGAGGTCGGCGCCGTCGTCGTCGGGCGGGACGAGGAACCCGCCGTACATGTCGGCGTGCCCGCGCGGCTCGGAGCACAGCACCGCCCGCAGCGCCTGCACGTCGGGGTCCCCGATCGCCCGCGCCCGCCGGTCGGCCACCGTCGTCCCCGGGATGGGCACGGGCGGGTCGACCACGATCCGGAAGGGCTCGCCGCCCGTGTGGTAGTCCGTCGTCGCGATCGTCGCCGGCAGCACACCGGCACCCTGCCACGCCGGCGGTGCGCGACCGCCCTCCGCGACCCCCGGCCGGTGGCCACGCGCGACGACGCCCCCGCCGCGGTCGCGGCGGGGGCGTCGTCGTGCGCGGTCAGGTCCCCGACCGCCCCGTCACCGGCAGGTCCGGCTCGGTGCCCCGCGGGCTCGGCACCACCGGCCGGCCGGTCGCGGGGACCGGGCCGGACGGCGGCAGCGGCCGCGCCCCGTGCACCGCCAGCCCGATCAGCAGCCCGCCGACCAGCAGCAGCACCGCGCCGACCCCGAGCAGCCCGACGGAGAACCAGGTGAGCCCGGGCAGCGTGGCCCCGGCCCGGACGTCGGCCGCCACCCCGGCGCCGCCGTCGGCCCGCATGACCACCACCGTCCAGTTGCCCTGGTCGGGACGCCAGTCGATCACCTGGGTGCCGGTGCCGCTGGCCTCGACGGTCCAGATGCCGGCCTCCGTCGGCGGGACGGCGGGCGCGCCGCCGGCCACGTCGTCGGTCACCCACGTCCGGTCGTCGTCCCAGATCCCCCACCCGGTGTCCAGGTCCTCCACGGTCGCGTGCCCCACGCCGCGCAGGTACCGCTCGACGTCGGCGGTCGGGGCCACCCCGACGAACAGCTCGTCGCCCGGGTCGGCGGGGGTGACCTCCACGCGCGCCGTCCCGAGCAGCTCGTCGACCACCCACTCCAGGCCGTCGCCCTCGAACACCATGCCGTCGGTCGTCACGGCGTTGCGGTCGGTGTCCACCGACGCCGCGGGCGCGAGCAGCACGCCGTCGGCGTCGCGCTCGGCCCGGTCGGCCCACAGGAGCGTGCCGCCGGCGACCAGCGGGCCGGTCGCGGCGAACACCAGCACCGAGCCGACCACCACCGCGGTGACCCGTCCCGCGGTCCACCGGCTCGGCGGCGCGGCGGCGAGCGGTGCGGCGGACGCCGGCGGCGAGGCGACCGGCGTCGCCGGGGCGCCGGCCGGGGACGGACCGACGGGCGGGGGCGCCACGGGCACCGACCCGGGGTCCGTGCCGCCCAGGTCCAGCCGGAACGGCGGGTAGGCGTCGGTCAGCAGCAGCGCGTAGGCGGTCACCCGCCACGCCCAGCGGTCCATGCCGAGGACGAAGTCGTAGATCGGCACGGGGTAGCGCCCGCGGACGAGCAGGACGACGCCGGCGACGAACACCAGCAGGGCCACCAGGCCGCCGAAGCCCCAGCTGTCGTCCCAGACGCCGTCCCCGTCCCAGGACCCGGTGCCCAGCCACACGCCGCCGCCCACGAACACGGCCAGCACGAGGTAGTGCGGCAGCGCCAGCAGCCACCACTTGACCAGCACCAGCCCGCGGGAGAGCCGCTCCGGGTAGGGCACGTCGAGGTGCGCCGGGGAGCCGGGCACGTCGGCGAGGGTGAACGGCGGGTACCGGTCGGTGCCCAGCGCCATGTAGCCGTAGTGCTGCACGCGCCACGTCCAGCGCAGCACGCCCACGGTGAAGTCGAACAGCGGGCGCGGGTAGCGCCCGGTGACCAGGATCGCGAAGAACGCGGCGACGGTGACGACGCAGACCGCCACCCACAGGAACGTCAGCACCACGTAGTGCGGCACCAGCAGCAGCCACTTGACCAGCCAGAGCCCGCGCGACAGCCGCGCGTCCAGCAGCCCGTCGACGCGGACCGGGTACGGCGGACGGCTCCCGGGTGGGGCCGTCGGAGACACGTGCTCGCTCACGGCACACCTCCTCGGCCGCCGCGACGGCCCGGAGCGTCTCCCCGGTGCAGGCGGCCGACCCGAGCCTCGCGACCCCGGCGGGCCGGGGACACGGACCAAAGGGGCCGGCACGGGGGACGTTGGTCGCTGCCCCCGGTGACCGCGGGCCCCGGTGCGGAGCCCTCCGCGCGCCCGACGCTGGGGCGAGACACCGTCCGGGAGGAGTCGCACCGTGACCCGCCGCACCACCTCCTCGGAGGGCCTCCCCACCCGGATCCCGCCGGCCTCCCCGCTGGAGGCGGCCGCCGACGCGGCGGTGCTGGCGCCCTCGGTGCACAACACCCAGCCCTGGCGGATCCGGCTGCACCCCGACCGGCTGGAGCTGTCCGCCGACCGCACCCGGCGGCTGACCGTCCTCGACCCCGCCGGCCGCGCCCTGACCCAGAGCCTCGGCGCGGCACTGCTCAACGCCCGCGTCGCGCTGGCCGCGGCCGGATCCGCCGTGCGCGTCGACCGGCTGCCCGACCCCGCCGACCCCGAGCTGGTGGCCGTCCTGCGCCCCGTCGACGGCCTCCCGGACGCCGCGCTGGCCACCCTCGCCCCCGCCGTCCGCCGGCGCCGCACCAACCGCCGCCGCTACGGCCCCGGCCGGGTCCCCGACGAGGTGCTGCGCGTCCTGGTCGCCGCGGCCGCCGCCGAGGACACCGTCCTGGTGCCGGTCATCCGCGACGACCACGTCCACCTGCTCGCCCGCCTCACCCAGCAGGCCGACCGCATCCAGAACGCCGACCCCGCCTACCGCGCCGAGCTGCGCCGCTGGACCAACCGCGAACCGGGCACCGGCGACGGCGTGCCGACCAGCGCCGTTCCGCACGTCGACGGCCGCCACCACGACCAGCTGCCCGTGCGCGACTTCGACACCGCCGGCGCCGGACAGCTCCCGGCCGACACCACCTCGGACACCACCCAGACCCTGGTGCTGCTGGCCACCCACACCGACGACCCACTGGCCTGGCTGCGCTGCGGAGAGGCCCTCGAGCGGGTGCTGCTGGAACTCACCACCCGCGGCTGGGTCGCCGGCCCCCTCACCCAGGCCATCGAGGTCCCGGTCACCCGCACCCAGCTGCGCTCGGCGCTCACCTGGGACGCCCACCCGCAGTCGGTGCTGCGCATCGGCCACGCCCCGGCCACCTCACCCACGCCGCGCCGTCCCCGCGGGACGGTGGTCGAGAACAGCCCCGCCCCCGCCGGGCGCCCGGCCCGCGACCGGACCGTCGCCGCCGCCCGGCCCGTCCCCGACGGCCGCGGGGGGACGACGTGGGTGTGACCGGTCGCCGCGGCGCGGTGCGGGCCCGGCTGCGGCGCGGCACGGGGCCGGCCGCCCGCCCCGACGACCGGGTGGAGCTGCTCTGCCTCGTGCTGTGCACCCTGCTGGCCGTGCTCGCGGTGCCGGTGGGGCTGGCCGTGGGGACGGCGGTGGGCACCGACGCCTCGGCCGAGGCGCGCAGCCAGCGGGAGCTGCGTTCCGAGGTCCCGGCGGTGCTGCTGGAGGACGGGCGGGCGCTGACCGGGACGGAGGCGGTCGCCCTCGCGTCGTGGACCGCCCCCGACGGCAGCTCGGGCGAGGACGAGGTGCGCGTGCCGGCGGGGACCCGCGCCGGGGACACGGTGCGGATCTGGCTCGACGCCGACGGCCGCCGAACCGGCGCCCCGCTCTCGGAGACCGGGGTGCGGGTGACGGCCGCCGTCGCGGGCACGGTGACCGCCCTGCTGCTCGCCGCGTCCGCCGTCACGCTGCACGCCGCCGTCCGTGCGCTGCTCGACCGCGCGCGGTCCCGCCGCTGGGCGCGGGAGTGGGCCGAGGTCGAGCCGGTGTGGGCGGCCCGGTTCCGGCTGCGCTGAGCCGGCACGGCGGAGGGGCCGGGACGCGGTGCGTCCCGGCCCCTCCGCCGGCGGTCAGGACCGGCCGAGCAGCCTCCGCCACCAGCTCCGCGGCGCCGGCGCCGGCTCGGCCGGCGGAACCGGCCCCGCCGACCCGCCCGCCGCCCGGGTGGCGCCGTGCCCGGACCCGGCGGAGCGCCCGTGCTCGGTGGCGCGGGCGTGGCTGAGGTAGTCCTGGACGGCCTGCGGGTCGAGCCGGTGACCGCGGGCGGCGACGTCGTGGCGGGCCTCCCACTGCGCGATGAGCTTCTCGTCCTCGGACATCTCCCGGCGCGGGTGCTCGCCGGGCGTGGGGGCGTCGGACACGGTCATGTCGGGGTCCTCCTGGGGAGTGCGGCTGTCCGGTCCCACGCTCTCTGCCCGGGCGTTCCCGCGGCAGGGGGCGAGGGTCCCGGCGGCCGGGACCTTGGGCCTGCTCGGGCGTGCAGGACGGCGGCACCGGCGAAGCGGCCGTGGGCGAGGTCGGCCAGGGCCCGCGGGGCGTCGTCGAGGGGGTAGGCGGTGGTCGTCGCCCGCACGCCCAGCCGCCCGGCGAGGGCGAGGAACTCCTCGGCGTCGCGGCGGGTGTTGGCCGTGACGCTGCGCAGCCGCCGCTCCTGGAACAGCTCGTCGGCGTAGGACAGCCGCGGTACGTCCGACAGCCAGATGCCGGCGACGGCGAGGGTGCCGCCCCGGTCCAGCGCCCGCAGGGCGCCGGGCACGAGCTCCCCGGCCGGGGCGAACAGGACCGCGCCGTCGAGCGGCTCGGGCGGGGCGTCGCCGGCCCCGCCGACCGAGTCCGCGCCGAGCTCCTGCGCCAGGCGGCGGTTGGCGGCGCCGCGGGTGAGCACGTGCACCCGCAGCCCCTGCGCCAGGGCGAGCTGCGCGGTGAGGTGCGCGCTGCCGCCGAAGCCGTAGACGCCCAGCCGGCCGCCCGGCGGCACCTCGGCGCAGCGCAGCGCCCGGTAGCCGATGATCCCGGCGCACAGCAGCGGCGCGGCCTGCTCGTCGTCGAGACCCTCGGGCAGCCGGTGGGCGAAGCGCTCGTCGACGAGGCAGGCGTCGGCGTAACCGCCGTCGAGGTCCCAGCCGGTGAACCGCGGGTCGGTGCAGAGGTTCTCGTCCCCGCGGCGGCAGAACCGGCAGGTGCCGTCGGTGCGGCCCAGCCACGGCACGCCGACCCGCTCGCCGATGGCGAAGCGGGTCGTTCCCGGGCCGACGGCGTCGACCCGGCCGACCACCTCGTGCCCGGGGACGACGCCCGGCCGCCGCGGCGGGAGGTCCCCCTCGGCGAGGTGCAGGTCGGTGCGGCACACCCCGCAGCAGGTGATCGCCACCCGGACCTGCCCCGCGCCCGGCTCCGGCAGCGCCCGCTCGACCCGGCGCAGCGGCTCCGCGTCGGCCGGCGCCGGCGTGCCCACCACCCACGCGCGCACGGGCCGCCGCTCAGGCCGGCGCGGGTGCGGTGTCGACGCCGGCGGAGGCGGCGGCCGGGGCGGGCTCGGCCCGGCGCGCCACGGGGACCACCAGGACCGGGCAGGCCGCGTGCATGACGCAGTGCAGGGCCACCGACCCGACGAGCAGGCCGCGCACCGCCCCGTGCCCGCGGCTGGCGACCACGAGCAGCGCGGCGTCCCGGGCGCGGGCGACGAGCACGTCGGACGCGCCGCCCTCGACGACCTCGACGTCGACCCGGGGCACGGCGGCGTCCGGGGGCCGGTCGGCGAGGACGGCGTCCACGGCCTCCTCCGCCTTCGCGCGCAGGTCGTCGCGGACCTCGTCGCGGGACGGCGGCACGACGCTGGACAGGTCCACCCACGTGTCGGCGAGCACGAAGCTGGCCACGACGTCGACCTGCGCGCCGGTGCGGGCGGCCTCCTCCACCGCGGCGGACAGGGCCGCCCGGGACGCGGGTGAGCCGTCGAACCCGACCACCACCCGTGGTGGGCCGGCCGGCGCGGCCGCGCGCGGGTGCACGACCAGGACCGGACAGCGGGCGTGGGTGACCGTGTGCAGGGCGACCGAGCCGAGCAGGGCGCTGCGCACCGCGCCGCGGCCGCGGCTGCCCACGACCACCAGCTGGGCCTCCTCCGAGCGGGCGACCAGCCCCACGGCCGGCGGGTCCGGCACGACCTCGACGGTGACGGGGACGCCGGCCGCCCCCGCTCCCTCCGCGCGGACGGCCGCGAGCAGGTCCTCGGCCAGCCGCCGGGTGGCCGCGGCGACGTCCTCGACGACGGGGGCCACACCGCCCGCGCCACCGAGCCAGTACAGGTCACCGGCGTAGCTGCTGAGCACCACGAGCCGGGCCGCGCGGTCCGCGGCGGCGCCCAGGGCCACCGCGAGGGCGGCGCGGGCGGCGGGCGAGCCGTCGACGCCGACGACGACGGGCGGGCCGTCGCCGGCCTGCTGCTGCGGGGAGGTGTCCATCGGGAGTCCTCACGTCGGGTCGGGGCGCCCGGTGCCGGGCATCTCCTCCGACCATGCGCCCCGCCCGACCCGGCGGACCGGGGACCAGGGGCCTCCCCTCGCGGGACCTCCGTCCCCCGCGGCCACGCCTGCCGACCCTGGGGACGCGTGCCCCGGTCTCCCTAGCGTCCGGGGTACCGACCGGAGGAGGAGCCGTGCAGACGAGGGACGTCATGACACGCGAGGTGGTGACCGTGGGCCCGCACACCGCGGTGCGCTACGCCGCCGAGGTGATGGCCGCGCGGGGGTTCGCCGCCCTCCCGGTCGTCGACGCGGACGACCGGCTCGTGGGCATCGTCGCCGAGGCCGACCTGCTCCGCTCGCGGATCCCGGAGGACCCCCGGCTGCACCTGCGTCGCGGCGGCGACCCGGGCGTCGAGCCCCCGCCGGCACTGGTGCACGAGGTGATGACCCGGGACGTGCGCGCGGTCGACGTCACCGCCGACGTCGCCGACGTCGCCCGCCTCTTCGTCGACCAGGGTCTGCGCAGCGTCCCGGTGACCGACGGCGGCCGCCTGGTCGGCATCGTCAGCCGCCGCGACCTCCTGTCGCTGCTGGTGCGGAGCGACGACGACGTGCGGCGCGAGCTGCTGCGCCTGGTGGAGGGCTACACCGGTGAGCTCGACGTCTGGGACGTCGCCGTGCGCGACGGCGCGGCGACCATCCGGCGGCTCCGCGGCGGGCCCCAGGGCTCCGAGGAGGTCGAGCGCCGGGCGCTGACCGCGCTCGCGCTGACCGTCGGGGGCGTCGCGGACGTCCGCGTGCTGCCTCCCCAGGACGCGGGGACCGCCGGTGACGAGCCGGTCCGTCCGCTGTCCGACCGGGCCGCGGGGGTCAGGCCGTGACGCGGGCCGCGCGGACGGTCGTCGTCGGGATCGACGGGTCCGACACCGCGCGGGAGGCCGCCGCGGTCGCCGTCGACGAGGCCGCGCGCCGCGGAACCGCCCTGCACCTGGTCCACGTACTGCCCTGGGCGGCTGCCGGACCGGCGGTGCAGGGGACCGGTGTCACCGGGCCCGACGTGGGCGGGCTGCTCCGCGCAGCCGCCGAGGCGGACCTGCGGGCGGCGGCCGGGGACGCCGCCGACGTCCTCGGACCCGATCGCGTCAGCTGGTCGATCGTCCCCGGCGACCCCGCGGACGCGCTGACCGGCGAGGCGCGGGGGACCGAGCTGCTCGTCCTGGGCAGCCGGGGCGTGGGCGGGGTCTCGGACCTGCTGCTGGGGTCGACCGCCGCCGCGGTCCTCACGGCACCGCCGTGCCCGGTGCTGCTCCTCCCCGACGCGACGGCCGCGGTGGTCCGGCCACGGACCTCGGTCGTCGCGGCGGTCGCCGGGGGGCCCGCCGACGACGCCGTGCTGGCGTTCGCGTTCGCCGAGGCCTCGATGCGGGCGACGGACCTGCTCGCCGTGCACGCCTGGCAGGACCCCGCCCTGGAGACCGCGGTGCTGTCGACCGGCCCGCTGGTCGACTGGGCCGGGGTCCTCGCCGACGAGCAGCGCGTGCTGGCGGAGGCGCTGGCCGGCTGGCGGGACAAGGAGCCCGACGTCCCCGTCCGCGAGGCGGTGGTCCGCGACCGGCCGGCCCGGGCCCTGCTCGCGGCCGGGCTGACGGCGGAACTGCTGGTGGTCGGTGCGCGCCGTCACCACGGGCCGGCGCGACTGCGGTCGACCACCCACGCGGTGGTGCACCGGCCGGTCTGTCCCGTCGCGGTGGTGCCGACGACCGACGCCCCGGGCGGCGTGCGGTGACCGGCCGGCGGGTGTTGGTGACCGCCGCCAGCCGGCACGGCTCGACGGCGGAGATCGCCTCGGTGCTCGCCGCGGAGATCGCCGGCTGCCCGGCCGGCCGCGACGCGGCACTGAGCGCCGCCGCGGTGCCGGCGGGAGCCGGCCCCGACCCGGCGTCCTGGGACGCGGTGGTGCTCGGCAGCGCCGTCTACGGCGGCCGCTGGCTCGCCCCGGCCCACGACCTCGCCGTCCGGCACGTGGCGGACCTGCGACGCAAGCCGGTGTGGCTGTTCTCCAGCGGGCCGATCGGCGCACCACCGTTCCCGCCGGACGAGCCCTACGACGTCGGCACGCTGACCGCGCTCCTCCCCGTGCACGGGACCCGGGTCCTCCCCGGCCGGCTCGACCCGGCCCGGCTGCGGTTCGAGGAGCGGGCGATGGTCACCGCGATGCGCGCGCCGGTCGGCGACTTCCGGGACTGGGAGGCCGTGCGGGCGTGGGCCCGCGAGATCGCAGGCGTCCTGGCCGCCGAGGAGCCCGCGGCGCGGCGCGAGCCGATGACCCCGGCCTGAGCCGCGCGGTACCCACCGGCGAGATCAGACCAGTGGCTGCCCGGTGTCCCCGATGCGCGGGGTGGTGCCCGACCGCACCACGGTGACCGGGCAGCGGGCCTCGCGCAGCACGGCCTGCGCCAGCGACCCGAGCCGGCCCATCGCGCCACCCCACCCGCGGACCCCGACCACCAGCATCTCCGCGCCGGCCGACGCCCCCACCACCGCCTCGGCCGGCGCGGCGTGCACCGCGCGGCAGGTCACCGGCAGGTCGTCGGGCAGCCCGGCCGCGGCGACGTCGTCGGCCAGCGCCTGCTCGACGGCGCGCTCGTAGTCGGCCATCGGCGGCACGTAGCCCGGCTCCCAGGTGTCCGGCCGCGGCGCGGTCGGGATGCTCCACGCCCGCACCACGGTGAGCGGCAGACCGGCTCGGCCGGCCAGCCGCCCGGCCCAGGCCAGCGCCTCGCGCGCGCAGGCGGAGCCGTCCACCCCCACCACGATGCCGCCCCGCTGCCCCGACCCCGCCGTCGACTCCACCGCGTGCCTCCTCCTGCCGTCGTCTGGCCCCGACCTTGCCACGCACGGCGCGCCGGCGGGACGGGTCCGAGGTCCCCGCGCTCGGGCCCGACGACGGGCCACCCGGCCCGCCCATCCGGGACGGAGGTCCCTGACCGCACCACGGCCGGTGCTGGGACCGTGGGCGTTCGGGGCGCCCGACCCAGCGGCGCGGAGGGGGGACGGGCGTGACCAGCCACCGGCGGGACCTGAGCGACGAGGAGTGCCGACGGCTGGTCGCCGGGGCCCGCGTCGGTCACCTGGCCTTCACGCGCGACGCCCTGCCGGCCGTGGTGCCGGTCCGCTACGTCGTCGACGGGGACCGGCTGGCCGTCCCGGCGCACCCCGGCGACGACCACCTGCTCCCCCACCGCGGCGGCGTGGTGGTGCTGTGCGTGGACCAGTTCGACGGCGACCACGGCTGGGCGGTCTCGGTCGTGGGGCCCGCCCGGACCGTCACCGACCCGGCCTCCGTCGAGGCGTGGGACGCGGCCGGGTGGCCCCGCGACCCGGTGCCGGGCGACGGCCACGGGTACGTGGTGCTGCAGGCCACGATCCTGCGCGGCTGGCGGGTCCTGCCGGTCGCCGCGCCGGCCGAGCAGCGCCCGGCGTGACCCGTCCGCCGCGTGACCGTCCCGGCACTCCGGGGCCTGTACCGGCGGACCCGGGGGTGCCACGCTGGGCGGACGATCACCGCCGGCCAGCAGGGACCCCGATGAGCTCCACCGAGACCACCCGCGGCTCCGACCCGGCCGCCGAGTCCTCGCTCGCGGGGATGCGCCTGACCGAGCTCATCGGCGAGGTGCAGGACCGGCTGGCCGCCGTCGCCCGCAACCAGGCCCGCGTCCAGCAGCTCCTGGACGCCTTCCTCGCCGTCTCCTCAGGGCTGGACCTGGAGACGACGCTGCGGCGGATCGTCGAGAGCGCCTGCGACCTGGTCGACGCCCGCTACGGCGCGCTCGGCGTGCTGGCCCCGCAGGGTGGCCTCGCGGCGTTCATCCACGTCGGCATCGACCCCGAGACGGCCGCCGCCATGGGGTCGCTGCCGGAGGGCAAGGGGGTGCTGGGGCAGCTGATCACCGAGCCGTACCCGCTGCGGATCAGCGACCTGGGCACGCACCCGTCGTCGGTGGGCTTCCCGCCCGGCCACCCGCAGATGCGCAGCTTCCTGGGCGTCCCGGTCCTGGTGCGGGGCACGGTCTTCGGCAACCTCTACATGACCGAGAAGCGGCACGGGGAGTTCACCGCCGAGGACGAGGCCGTGCTGACCGCGCTGGCCGGGGCCGCGGGCGTGGCCGTGGACAACGCCCGGCTCTACGAGGAGGCCGAGGAGCGGCGCCGGTGGGCCACCGCCCTCTCCGACGTGCGGGCCGCCCTGCTCGAACCCGACGCCGGCGAGCGGGCGCTGCAGCTGATCGCCGAGCGGGTCGCCGCGCTGACCGCCGCCGACGCCGCGTGGATCGTGGTCGGCCCGGACGCCGGGTCCTGCTACGAGGTGCAGGTGCAGGTCGGCGACGGGCTGGAGGACCTCACCGGCCGCCGGCTGGACACGGCGACCAGCCCCGTCCTGGACGCCGCGTCCCGGTCCGAGGGGTTCGTCACGCTCGACATGAGCGGCCTGGCCTACGAGGGCCCCAACGCGCACGTCGACTGGGGCCCGTGCCTGGCCGTCCCCCTGCGGTCGACCCAGGCCGAGCCGGCGGTGGTCATCGCCGCCCGGCGGGCCGGCGCCGCATCGTTCGACCCGTCGGTGGCCGCGCTCGTCGAGGCCTTCGCCGACCAGACGGCGGTCGCGCTCGACCTCGCCGCGCAGCAACGGCTGGCCCGTCAACTGGACGTCTACGAGGACCGCGACCGCATCGCCCGCGACCTGCACGACCACGTCATCCAGCGGGTCTTCGCCGCGGGCCTGGGCCTGCAGTCGGTGCTCCCCCGGGTGGGCGACCCGCAGGCGCAGCGCCGGATCCGCGACGTCGTGGCCCAGCTCGACGAGACCGTCCGCGACATCCGCACGAGCATCTTCGACCTGCACACCACCGACTCCTCCGACGACGGCGGCCTGCGCCGGCGGGTCCTCGACACGGTCGCCGGCACGGCCGGGGACCTGGAGTCCACCGTCCGCACGTCGGGCGCGGTCGACTCCCTCGTCACCGGGGACCTCGCGACCGACGTCGTCGCCGTGGCCCGGGAGGCGGTGAGCAACGCCGCCCGCCACTCCGGCGCCCGGCACGTGACCGTCACCCTCGACGTCGGCGACGAGGTGGTGCTGGAGGTGGTCGACGACGGCCGGGGCATCGACGCCCGCGCCGCGCGCAGCGGGCTGCGCAACCTGGCCGAGCGGGCCCGCCGTCGCGGTGGCGACCTCGAGGTCGGGGCGCTGCCCGACGGCGGGACGCGGCTGCGCTGGTGGGCGCCGCTGACCTGAGGGAGCCGCTCAGTCCCTGCGGGTCGAGCCCGAGCGCAGCTCGGTGGCCAGCACCGCGGCCTGCGTGCGCCGCTCGAGCCCCAGCTTGGCCAGCAGGTGGGACACGTAGTTCTTCACCGTCTTCTCGGCCAGGAACATGCGCTCGCCGATCTGCCGGTTGGTCAGGCCCTCGCCGATCAGCTGGAGCACGGTCCGCTCCTGCTCGCTGAGCCGCGCCAGCGGTCCCGCAGGCTCCGCGGCGCGCCGCATCCGGTCGAGCACCGCGGTGGTGGCCGCGGGGTCGAGCAGCGAGCCGCCGGCGGCGACGGTGCGCACCGCGCCCACGAGGTCGGCGCCGAGGATCTGCTTGAGCAGGTAGCCCGAGGCCCCGGCCATGATCGCCTCGAACAGGGCCTCGTCGTCGCTGTAGCTGGTCAGCATGATGACGCGCAGGTCGGGCATCCGGCTGCGCAGCTCGCGGCACACCGTCACGCCGTCGCCGTCGGGCAGCCGGACGTCGAGCACGGCCACGTCCGGGCGCAGGGCCGGCACCCGGGCCATCGCCTCCGCGGCGTTCTTCGCCTCCCCGACGACGGTGATCCCCGGGTCGCCCCCGAGCACGTCGGCCACCCCGCGACGCACCAGCTCGTGGTCGTCGAGCAGGAACACCCGGATCGGGGCCTGCTGCCCGTCGTCGGTCACCCGTCACCTCCCCGTCCGCCGTCGCCGGCACCCGCCGCCGTCGCCCGGCGATCGCCCCCGAGGCTAGGCGGTCGACCGGCCCCGGCGCCCGGGGCCGAAGGTCCCGGGAACGGGCCCTACGGCCCTGCCCGCTCCCCGTCCGCGGCGGCACGGTCTCCCCATGGACGACACCCCTCCCCGGGTCCCGCCCGTCCCCGCTGCCGGTCCGTCCCCCCGCGACACCGGCTCCGGGCACGGCGTCCCGTGACCCGGGCCCCGCTGCACGGGGGCGACGGCTCCCGGCAGGTGGGCGCCGCCAGCGCCCGCCGGCTGGCTCCGGTGACGGCCGTCCTCGCGGTCGCGGTGGCCGCCGTGGCCGTCCTCGGGCCGCTCCCGGACCGCCGGCTCGAGGGCGCGGACGTCGTCGCCCTGGTCGCCGTCGCCCCGCTGACCCTGCTCGCCGCGGCGATGGTGCGCCGCTGCTCCCCGGCCGGGCCGCTGCTGGCCCTCGGCACCTCGCTGGGCGCCGGGTACCTGGCCGCCGAGCGGGTCCCCGGCCGCGCCGGCGTGCCCGGTGCCGACGGGGTCCACCTGCCGGTGTCCGTGGCGGTGCTCGTGCTCTGCGCCGCCGTGGCGGTCGGCTCGTGGCGGGCGGTGCCGCAGGCGACCGCGGTCTTCGACCGGCCCAGCCGCCGCCTGATCGGCGTGCTGCTGCTCGCCGCCGGCACGTCCGTCGCCGGCCGGGACCCCGCCCTGCTGCTGCCCGCCGCGGCCACCGGCGTCGGCCTCCTGCGCGGGGCGCGGTGGGCCGGCCCGGCCGCGTTCGCCGTCTCCGGCTGCCTGGCACTCGTCGCCGCGGAGGCGAGCGCCACGACGTGGACCGCACCCCTGCCCGGTGCGGCGGGCCCGGCCGCCGGCGCGCTGACGGCGACGGTGCTCGGGGCGGTCGGCGCGTCGCCGGCGGTCCTGTGCTGGACCGCGGTCGTCCGGACCCGGCGCCAGGCCTGGGCGGCCCCCGTGCCGCGCCGCGAGGCGGCCGTGGCGATCCCGGTCCCGCGGGGCGCCGGGACGGGGGCCACCCGCGTCCCGGCGCCCCGCCGCGCCGGGGACCGGCCGTGACCGGCGACCGACCGGCGGGTGGGTCGGCGCTGCGGGCGCGCGGTGACCAGTGCGGCCGCGATGGACCTCCCCCACTCCCGGGCGCCGTCCGGGTCGCGGGTGTCCCCCGCGGGCAGGAGCAGCAGTCCCGCGACGGCCCGCTCGACGGGGCCCGACCGGGCGCGGTCCAGCAGGCCGGGGAACACGCGGTGCTCGCGGGCCCGGGTCAGCGCCAGGACCTCCCCGACGTCGAGCAGTTCCTCCGGCGGGCGGGCGTGCTCGCCGAGCGGGCCGCTGGAGAACAGCCAGACCGGGCGGTCCCACAGGTCGATCGCGCAGCGCAGCACCGTGTCCCGCGCCGTCTCCAGCCAGTGCCCGTGGTAGACGGCGCTGCCGATCACGACCGCGTCGTGGCCGCGCACGTCGTCGACCTCGGTGACGGGGCGGACGTCGACGACGGCGCCGTCGCCGGGACCGCGGCGCAGGCCGTCGGCCACCGCCTCGGCGACCCCGACCGTGCCCCCGTGCCGGCTGGCCACCGCGACGAGGACCCGCTCGCCGCTCACCGCGCCTCCCGTGCGGCGGCCGGTCGCGACCGCCGCACTCCCGGCAGCCGGGCGACGAGCTCGACCAGCACCACGCCGACGACGCCCGGCACGGTGCCGGCCAGCACCACCGGCGGCGAGACGGCCAGCAGCAGGACGTCCTCCCGCAGCACCGGGACGGCGAGCACGGCGACGACCACCGCCGCCATCGCGGCCACCAGGGCCACCCGCCCCGCGGTCAGCGGCCGGGCCAGCACGAGCACCGTCCACAGCGCGGTGACCAGCACCGCGAGCAGCGCCGCCGTCCGCGCCGCGGGCACCCCGCCGGCGGGCTGCAGTCCCCGGGTCAGGGCGTACGCGGCGTAGGAGACCCCGCCGGTGACCACGCCCACGGGCACGGAGAAGGTCAGCACCCGGCGCAGGAAGCCCGGCCGGTAGCGGCGCCGGTTCGGGGCGAGCGCCAGCACGAAGCCGGGCACGCCGATGGTCACCGCGGAGACCAGGGTCAGCTGCACCGGCGCCAGCGGGTAGGCCACCAGCGTGGCCACGGTGACCAGCGACAGCACCAGGCTGTAGACGTTCTTGACCAGGAACAGGTTCGCCGCCCGCTCGATGTTCGCGATGACCCGCCGGCCCTCGGCCACGGCGTGCGGCAGCGCGGCGAACCGGCCGTCGAGCAGCACCAGCTGGGCCACCGCGCGGGTCGCCGGGGAGCCGTTGCCCATCGCGACGCCGACGTCGGCGTCCTTGAGCGCCAGGGCGTCGTTGACGCCGTCGCCGGTCATCGCCACCACGTGCCCGCGGCGCTGCAGCGCCCGCACGACCGCCCGCTTCTGCTGCGGGGTCACCCGGCCCACGACCGACGCCGACTCCAGCACGCCGGCCAGCGCGTCGGGGTCCTCGGGCAGCGTCCGGGCGTCGACGGCGTCGGCCGCGCCCGACACCCCGGGCAGGCCCACCGCGGCCGCGACGGCGCCGACGGTCCGCGGGTTGTCCCCGGAGAGCACCTTCAGCGCCACCCCCTGCTCGGTGAAGTAGCGCAGCACCTCGGCGGCGTCCTCGCGGACCCGTTCGGCGAGCAGCACGAGCGCCACGGGGACCAGCCCGGCGGGCAGCCGCGGGGTGCCCGCGTCCGCCGGCCACGGTGCGGCCGCGCAGGCCAGCAGCAGCACCCGGCGACCCTCCGCGGCCAGGGCGTCGGCGCGGTCGCGGGCCGCTGCGTCGGCCGGCCCGGCGGGGGCGGGCAGCACCAGCTCGGGCGCACCGAGCACCCACGTCGTGCCGGCGGCCGTGCGCACGGCCGACCACTTGCGCGCCGAGTCGAAGGGCACGGCGCCGGCCGCCTGCTCGCGGCCCGGGTCGGGGAAGGCCGCCGCCAGGGCGCGGGCGGTGGCGTTGCCCGCGTCGGCGGCGGCGAGCAGCGCGAGGGCCCGCTCGGCGCCGGGGTCCGCGCGCAGCCGCTCGAGCCGGTCGAAGGCGAGGTCGCCGTGGGTCAGCGTGCCGGTCTTGTCGAGGCAGACGACGTCGACGCGGGCCAGCCCCTCGACGGCGGGCAGCTCCTGCACCAGCGTCCGCCGCCGGGCCAGGCCCGCGGCGCCGAGGAGGAACGCCAGCGTGGTGAGCAGGACCAGCCCCTCCGGGACCATCCCGACCAGCGCCCCGACGGTGCCGGTGACCGCGTCCCGCCAGCCGTCGTTCTCCGGGGACCGGAACTGGCTCCACAGCACCGCCGGGCCGACCACGAGCAGGCCCAGGGCGATCCAGCGCAGCAACCGGGTGGTCCCGGCGACCAGCTCCGAGTGCGTGCGGGTGAACACCTTCGCCTGCGCGGCCAGCCGGGCGGCGTAGCCGTCGTCGCCGACGGCGGTGGCCTGCACCCGGCCGCTGCCGGCCACCACGATCGAGCCGGACAGGACCGGGTCGCCGATCCCCTTGGCCACGGCGTCGGCCTCGCCGGTGAGCAGCGACTCGTCGACGGCGAGTCCCCGGGAGGCGCGCACCACGCCGTCGACGGGGACCTGGTCGCCGGCGCGCAGCACCAGCAGGTCGTCGAGGACCACCTCCGCGACCGGCACCTCGCGCTCGGCGCCGTCGCGCACCGGCCGGGCGCGCGGTGCCTGCAGGACCGCCAGCCGGTCGAGGGTCCGCTTGGCGCGCAGCTCCTGCACGATCCCGACGACGGCGTTGACCACGACCACCCCGCCGAAGAGCGCGTTCTGCCAGCGCCCGGCGAGGACCATGGTCACCCACAGCGCGGCGAGCAGGCCGTTGAAGAACGTGAGCACGTTGGCCCGCACGATCTGCCCGACGGTCCGGCTGGTCCGGGTCGTCACGGTGTTGACCCGACCGGCCGCCACCCGCTCGGCCACCTGGGCCGAGGTCAGGCCGCTCGCCGCCGTCGGGGAGGCGTCGGCCACGCGGGCGGGCGGGGCCGCGGGCGCCGGGCCGGCGGTCACAGCAGGCCGCCGGCGCGCAGGTTGAGCACCACGAGCACCGCGGCGAGCACCGCCCCGCCGCCGGTGGCCACGGCCAGCAGCAGGCGCCGGGCGCTCCACCGCTGCACCCGGATCCGCGGGTGCGGCGGGAGCTGTTCGCGCAGCCGTCCGACCAGGTCCCGGCCGTCCTCGGCCAGCATCCTGCGCAGCTGGGTGGGGAGCGTGAGCGAGGAGGTCGTGGCCACCGCCTCGGCCAGCTCCGCGTCGGTGAACTGCCGCCGCGCCCGGTCGAGCACCCGGTCGGGCCCCGCGACGAGCGCACAGGTCAGCAGCGCGTTCCCCAGGTCGGCCGCCTGCCGCCACCGGCTGGGCCGCAGCTCCCCGAACGAGACGTCGACGAGGACCACGCGCTCGCCGTCCTGGACGAGCACGTTGGAGGGCTTGAGGTCGCGGTGCGCGGCACCGGCCGACCACAGCAGCCGGACCTGGCGCAGGAGGTCGTCGACGACGGCGTCGGCCGGCGCCGACCGCCGGATCTCGACCGTGCGGGGCACGAGCTCGGTGACCAGCAGGTACTCCCGGCCGGGCACCACCTCGACGACGCCCATCGGCTCGGGCACCCGGACGCCGCCGTCGCGCAGCAGCCGCAGCATGTAGTCCTCGTGCTCGACCAGCCGGCGCACGGAGGCGAACGGCGCCTCGTCCTCCAGCCGGCCGAAGCGGAGCACCCGCAGCAGCTTGTACCAGCGGTCCGACCGCAGGTGGGTGGTCGAGTAGAGCTTGGCGAACAGGGCGCCCGGCGGGCCGGAGGCCAGGACCAGCCGGCACGGCGTGGAGCCGGCCGAGCCGTCGAGCCGGTAGGGCTCGACGGCGAGGACGTCGACGCCGAGCTGCTCGAGCACCGCCGCGCGCACCCGGGCGGTGCGGGCCGCGTCGAGCGCCAGGTGGGCGGCCACGCGCCGGTGCCAGGCGACGGGGAAGGCGTCCTCGGGCGCGAGCACCGTGCACACCAGGGCCGCGGTCCCGACCCCGAGCGCGACGGCGGCGAGCGCGACCGAGGCGCCGTCGAGACCGAGGGAGACGCGGGGCACCACGGCGGTGGTCAGCAGGGCCGCCACGGCGACCCAGCCCCACCACCGGGCCCGGCCCGAGGGCGTCAGCACGTGCAGGGTCGCCACGGACACCGTGGCCAGGACCACGACGGGCCAGGCGGAGAGCTCGACGGCGGCCGGCGTCCCGGTGACCTCGGCGCGGACGGCGCGCACGAACACGCCCTCCCCGGCGGCCAGCTGGGCGATCCCGGCGACGACCGAGATCGTGCCCAGGTACACGAGCAGGTGCCGCCACCGCGCCGTCCACACCAGCACCAGGGCCGTGGGCACCCACAGGCAGCGGTAGCCGAGCACCGCGCCGATCCGCGCGAGCTCGGCCGCCCGGGGGTGCCGCTCCGCCGGGCCGGCCAGCTCGGCGACGGCCCGGTCGACCCCGAGCAGCCCGCCGGGCCGGTCGGCGAGCACGAGCAGCACGACGGCGGCGGCCACCACCGCCGTCCACCCCCAGACCGCGGGGGGCACACGCCGGGACAGCAGCCGGTCACGACCCGAGGGACGCCGCCGCGCCGTCCCCCCGGGCCAGGAGGGCCGTCGCGGCCGGACGGCTGGCGCCCGCGTGCGGGAGACCCCGGCGCGCTGCCCGCGCACGGGAGCGGCCGGTCCGGGAGCGGTCACCGGCCCAGACTGGGTCCTGGGACGGGTCCGCGTCCTGGGCCGGGCGGCACCGCGAGCAGGGTCGGAGGACCCTGCCCGGCGCCGTGGCCGGGCGCTGGACTGGCCCGGTGACCAGCCGCACCGTCCCTGGGGGACGGGCCTCGCACGCCGTCGCTCCCCCGGCCCCCGCCGGACGCCGGTCCCCCGAGCGGATGCCGGCCGACCTGGTGCGCGTGGCGCTCGGGCTCGTCGTCCTGGGGATCGGCGTCCTCATCGCCCAGCGGGGGCAGCTCCCGGTCCTCGAGCGGGACCTCTTCCGGCTGTTCAACGACCTGCCGGCCGGCATCCTGCCGGCCGTCTGGGTGGTCATGCAGCTGGGGAACGTCCTCGCCGTCCCGGCGCTCGCGGTCGCGGCCGCCGTCGGGCGGCACTTCCGCGCGGCGCGCGACCTCCTCGTGTCGGGCCTGGCCGCCTACCTGGCCGCCGACCTGGTCAAGTCGCTGGTCGGCCGGGAGCGGCCCGCGGGCCTGCCGGTCGGCGCGGTGCTGCACGAGGGTCCGATCGGCGGCGCCGGCTTCGTCTCCGGGCACTCGGCGGTGGCCGCGGCCCTGGCCACGGCCGCCGCCCCGTACCTGACCCGGCGGGGCCGCCGGGTCGCCTGGGCGCTGGCCTGGTCGGTGGCGCTCGCCCGCGTGTACGTGGGCGCCCACCTGCCCCTCGACGTCGTGGGCGGCGTCGCCCTGGGCTGGGCGATCGGGTCGCTCGTGCACTGGGTGTTCGGGGTGCCGGCGCGGGAGGTGCCGCCCGGCCGCGTCGAGGCCCTGCTGCAGCGCTTCGGGCTGCCGGTCACCGGGGTGGTCGCCGCCCCGGTGCGGGCCCGCAGCTCGCAGCCGTTCCAGGCGGTCGACGCCGACGGCAACCGGCTGTACGTGAAGTACCTGGAGCCCGACCGGCACGAGCGGGACCGGCTGCACCGGCTGTGGCGGCTGTTCGTCGCCGGGGACGTGAAGGACGCCGACGCCCTGGCGCCGCTGGGCCACCAGGCCGAGCACGAGGCCGTCGCCGCCCTCACGGCCGAGCGGCGCGGGGTCCGGGTGCCGTCGGTGCTGCTGGCCCGGGGCGGCGAGGGGGACGCGGTCGTCGTGCAGCAGTACGTCGAGGGCCGGCCGCTGGACGAGCTGGGGCAGGCGGAGCGGGACCCCGGCCTGCTGCGCGCGGTCTGGGGCGAGGTGGCCCGGATGCACGCCGCGGGGGTGGCGCACCGCGACCTCGTGGCCTCCAGCGTGCTGGTCGACCCGGAGGGCCGGCCGTGGGTGGTCGACTTCGGCAACGCCCGCACCGGGGCCACCGACGACGAGAAGGCGGTCGACGTCGCCGAGCTGCTGGCCTCGCTGGCCGCCGCGCCCGACACCACCTGCGACCCCGGGGAGCTGACGGCCGCGGCGATCGAGGTCCTCGGGGAGCCGGCCGTCGCCGCGGCGCTGTCCTCCCTGACGCCGCTGGCGCTCTCCTCGGAGACCCGGCGGCGGCTGCGTGCCGACCCCTCGCGCCTGGCCGCCCTGCGCACCGCCGTCCACGCCCGGCTGGACCTGCCCGACCCCGGCCGCCCGGCGTTCCCGCCGGCGGGTCCGGCCGCCCGGACCCTCGTGCTCGCCGGCTGTGCCGTCGCCGTCGCGGGCCCGGTGCTGGCGGCCGGACCCGGCGCGACCGCGGGCAGCATCGGACCGCAGGGCTGGCGCTGGCTCGGCGCGGCATTGCTGCTCGCCGCCGCCACGGCGCTGGCCCGGGCCACCGCGGTCCGGTACGCCGCGGACCGGCGGGTGTCGGTCGGCCGGGCACTGGTCGTGACGCTGGTCGCCCGCAACGTGGGACTCGTGCACGGCCGGGACGGCGAGCGCCGGGCCCGCGCGCGACTGCTCGAGCGGGCCGGGCTGCTGCCGCCGGCCGCGCACGCGGCGACGAAGCGGACGGCGGTGGCCGGGCTGGTCGCGGCGGCCGCGGTGACGGTGGCCGCGGTCGCGCTCACCTTCGTGGAGGGCTCCACGCCCGACTGGCGCTCCCCCGCCGACGCCCTGCCCGCGGCGGCCGCCGGTCTGGCCGCGTGGCTGCTGGTGGGCGCCGGCCAGCTGTCGGCCCGCCGCTCCGGCGGCGGGCCCGACGCGCCGGCGCCGCCGGGCCCCGCGGCGTCGCGGCGCGACCTCGCGCCCCTGGTGTCCTGGGCGGTCCTGGCCGCCGCGCTGGAGGCCGCCGTCCTGGCCGCCGCGGTCCAGGCGACCGGTGGGGGGGTCCCGCTCCTCGCCCTGACCGGCTGCTACGCGGCTCTGCGCCTGGTGTGGATGGCGGTGCCGGCCTCCGGGCTGCCCGGGGTGCCCGAGGCCCTGCTTGTCCTGCTGCTCGTGGCGCTCGGGATCCCGGTGGCCGCCGCCTGCGCCGCCGTCCTCGTCACCCGGTCGCTCACCACCTGGGGACCGGCCGTGGTCGGCCTGCTGCTCGACCGGCGGGCCGGGCACCCGGACGGCCCGACCGGGTCCTGACCCGGCCCGGCGGTCCCGTCGGCCCGCGGGCGCGAGGCCCCGGCCGGACGGGACCGACAGCCCGGGTGGCACCGCCCCGGATCCCGTGGACTCCTCCCGTGGTCATCGACACCGTGCCGGCCGGCTTCGCCTCCGGCGTCGGCGTCAACGCGGCGGTGTTCTCCTCGTACGGCTTCTCCGCCGCGGCGACCACGCGGGCGGTGGCGCTCACCGGCGTCTGGACAACCTGGTCGAGCTGGGCACCCCCGCGGCGGCGCCGGCCGGCCTGGTGCTGGTGGCGGACGTACCGCCCGGGCTCGCGGTGGCCGCCGGGCTGGGCAGCGCCCTGCTGCTGCTCGCGGCTGCCGCCCTGGCCGGGCCGGTCACCCACCGGGCCGCCGCCGTGGCGTCGGGGTGCCGACGCGGCCGGCCGGCGCGCCGGCGTCGGGGGCGGCGGCCGCCGACGGGTACCCGTCCTCCGGTCGCCGCCCCTGACGGGATCCTCAGCCGGCCGGGGCCGGGGCCGGGGCAGGCGCCGTGCCCGCCGCGGCCGCCGCGGGCACCGCCTCCCCGGTGGCGGGGTGGGGGTGCACGACCATGACCGGGCAGGGGGCGTTGACCGCGCAGTGCAGCGCCACCGAGCCCAGGACCATGCCGACGACCCGGCTGCGGCTGCGGCTGCCGACGACGAGCAGCGCGGCGCCGTCGGCCCGCTCGACGAGGGCCTCCCCCGGCGCTCCCTGCACGACGCGGACGTCGGCCTCGGCGCCGGCGCCGAGCACCTCCGCGACGATCTGGCCGGTCCGGGCGCGGGCGTGCTCCTCGGTCTCCGACGCCGGCGGCGCGGTGATGGCGTAGAGGTCGCTCCAGTAGGCCTCGGGCCGGAACGCCGCGACCACCTCGAGCGTCGCGCCCAGGCGGCGGGCCTCCTCCGCCGCCCGCTGCAGCGCGGTCCGCGCCGCCGGGGAGTCGTCCACCCCGACCACCACCCGCGGCGGCGGCGCCATCGCACCGGGGTGCACCACGACGACCGGGCAGGGCGAGTGCGCCACGCAGTGCAGGGCCACCGAGCCGAGCAGGGTGCTCCGCACACCGCCCCGGCCGCGGCTGCCGACGACGAGCAGGTCCGCGCCCTCGGCCCGGGCCACCAGGTGGTCCAGCGGGGCGCCGCCGGCCACCACGACGTCGGTCTCGACCTCCGCGGTGCCGGGCACGGCGGCCACGGCCGGGTCCTGGCGGACCTCGGCGAGGAACTCGTGGACCCGCTGTTCGGTGTCGGACCGGATGGCGTCGAGCCGGTTGGTGTCGAGGAGGTAGGGGTCGACCCAGTAGAAGTCGACCGGGTAGGCGCTGACCACCTCGAGCGTCGCGCCGTCCCGGGCCGCGACCGCGAGGGCCCAGGCGAGGGCCACCCGCGCCCCCGGTGAGCCGTCCACGCCGACGACCACCCGTCCGGGCCCTGCCGCGTGGCTCGTCGTCTGCTCCGTCGTCACCGTGGCGCCTCCGCTCCTGCCCGGACACCCGCCGGGCGCTCACCCGAGACTGCGCCGTCCGCGGACGGCGGGACGCGGGCCGACGTCCCCCGTCGTGGGGGACCTTCGTCCTCCCGGCCCGCCCGCTCAGCGCTGCGCGGGCGCCTCCACCGGACGGGCACGGCGCTCGGCACGCTCGCGGATGCCGTGGAGCATCCGCCGGGTCATCACCACGGTGACCGGCTCCCCCAGCCGGCCGGCCAGCCGCGCGGCGAGCCGGGCGTCGACCTGGGTGCGGGACCGGGACAGCAGGCGGCAGCGCCCCTCGTCCAGCGGGACGACGGCGAAGGTCCACACGCCGTTCCACGGGTGCTCGGGCGGCGCCTGGCGCAGCACCAGCGTGCGGGGCGGGTCGGCGAGGGCGACCCGGAAGGCGTAGCCGTCGGGCAGCGGGCCCCAGCCCGCCGGGGCGACGACCACCCGGTCGCCCGGGGCGAGGTGCTGCCACTCCTCCCGGATCTCGTCGGTGGTGTGGATGTCCAGGCCGACGAGGTTCTCCAGCCAGTCGTAGCTGTACATGCCGCCGCGGTCGGCGCCCATCTGCACCAGCCACGCCCACACCTCCTCGGCGGGCGCGGCCACGGTCACCGCCAGCGTCGTCTGGGTGGCCGGCTCGGGGACGAGGTCGTCGCCGGGCAGGACCCGGGCGACCTCGGCCGCGGTGGCGCCCCGGTCCCGGTGGCGGTGCAGGTACTCCAGGCCGGCGGCTCCGGCGGCGGCCAGCAGCGCGGCGCGCAGCACGGTGCTCACCGCCCCGGGACGACGTCGAGGTCGAGGTCGGCCAGCGTCATCTCGCCGTAGGTGAACTCCCCGTCGGGCAGGTGCCACACGGCCGCGCCGCCGACCGGTCGCAGTCCCCCGGCGGCGACGGTCCACCCGCTCACGGGGGTGCTCCACGGCGTCCGCACCGGCCCGCCGGGCAGGTCCGCCCAGCGGTCCCCCGTCCAGAAGTCCAGGGGCCGGCCGCACCCGTCGAGGGCGACCACCGCGCCGACGGTGCGCCCGGCATCGGTCACCGACACCCCGAAGCGGTCCTCGCCGAGGTCCTCCCAGCCGGTGCGGGGGTGCAGCAGCATCGCCGGGGCCAGCAGCACGGCGTCGTTGAGCCAGGTCACCAGCTCCCCGCTGTCGAACTCCGGGCCCGACCCGTCGGCCACCGTGACCACGCCCAGGGCCCTGCCCAGCATCCGCCCGGCGCCGTGCCGGTAGGTGTCCCAACCCCACATCGGCACCACGCGCCCGACCAGCAGCCGCATCCGGTAGTAACGCGCCACCTCCTCGGCGGTGTTGACCTGCCACGCGTCGCACGGCATCCACGGGCCGTCGGTGCGGCGGCGGAAGCGGCCGCGCCAGTGGGCGCGCAGCGCCCGGGTGCGCGGGCGCCCGACGACGCCCATGGCCTCCATGTACCGGACGGCGGCGGGCGGCAGGCCGTCCAGGTCGGCCTCGGTCACCGGGTCCGCCGCGGGCCCGGCCGGCAGGCACTCGGCGGCGAGGCGGCGGGTGAAGGCGCGCGGCGGCCGCGCCGGCGTGCGCGGGCGGTCAGACGTGGACGTGCTCATCGGGGACCTCGCTCGGCGGGACGGGACCGGGGGTGGGCACCGCCGGGACGGCGCGCAGCAGGCGGGTCAGCAGCCGGGCCCCGATCGCGCCGAGGACGCCGAAGCCCGCGATCGGACCGACGACCTGGGGGACGGTGAACGAGATCCCGGCGGCGGCCTGCAGGACGGTGCTCAGCGCGATGGTGGGCAGGAGCAGCACGATCAGCACCAGCAGCGGGACCGCGAGCAGGTGGCCCCGCGGGTCGCCGCGGCGGACCAGCAGCCCGGCCAGCGCCGCGGCCGGTGCGACGACGGCGAGGTCGAGCGCGGAGGTCACCGGCGTGGTGTAGACGTCGAGGAGCTCGGGCGTCCCCCCGGTGCGCAGCGCGGTCAGCAGCGGCTGGAGCCACACGACGGCGGTCACGGCCGCGGCGGTGAGGAGGAAGCGCGACAGCGCGCGGTGCGGGACGCCGGGGTCGGCGGCGAGGGCGCGCAGGGCGGCCCGGTCGGTGGTCGCGAGGCCGGTGAGGAAGCCGGCGAGCGCGGTCGCCACCAGCGTCACGTAGGCCAGGAACAGGGGGTTGTAGGCGGCCCCCAGGGCGTAGTTGGCGTAGACGTAGAGCAGGTACCCGAACGTGCCGGTGAGCAGCAGGGACCCGCGCGGGGACCCCGCGCGGTGCTGCAGCCAGGAGGTGATCACCAGGGGCACGCCGAACGCCAGCACGACGGCGTCGACGGCGGTGTTCCCCGCGGCGGTGAACACGGTGTCGTGCGCGTACAGCCCGCTGCCGGCCAGCTCCGCGGTCTGCCCCCGCGGGGTCGTCACGCTGACCGGCTCCCCCGTGGGGCGCCGCGCCAGCCCCGTCGCGGCGGCCGTCGCGGCCAGGGCGGCGACCAGCCCCGGCAGCCGGCGCAGTCTCGTCCTCACGTCCCGCTCCCCCGTTCCGTTCGGCGGGCGACCCCGTCTCGGGTGGTCACCGGCGTCCACCGCGCTGCGGTGGCAGGTCGACGCTAGGGAGCCGCCCGCCGGGGCGGTCACCGCCGAAGGGCCCGGGTCCGGCGGGTCCAACGCACCGGGACCCGACCCCCACCGGGTGGTCGGGCCCTCAGCTCCGGACCACCTCGTACACGGTGACCGACACCGGCCCCGGCCGCGGCCGGTCGTGCCAGCCGATCTCCCGGGCGCGCTGCTCGATCGCGGCGTGGGCCGCACTGATCGCCTCCCGGCTGTCGTAGAGGCCCACGGACAGGCCGTTGCCGGTCTCGGGATCGACGAGGTGGAAGGTCTCGCGCACACCGGGGACGGCCTTCGCGGCCTCCAGCACCCAGGACCGGTCGTCGGTCGGCATGGGCTCCCAGACGGCGACTCGAGCGAACACGGTCGGCCCTCCTGACCAGCCGGGCGACGGTGCCACCGACCGCCGCGGGACCCCAGTGTCGGGGCTCCCCGCACGGTGTGGGAGCACTCGGGTGTCGGGCGAGGTGCCCGGATCCAGGAGCCGCCGATCGCCCCGGCCCGCCGCGGCCGCCACCCTGTCCGCGTGACCGACGACGACGAGGCAGCGGCGGTGGTCGAGCTCGAGCGACTGCTGCTCAGGCCCGACGTCCGCGCCGACCGTCGCCGCGTCGACGGGCTGCTGCACCCCGACTTCCAGGAGTTCGGCGCCTCGGGGCGGGTCTGGGACCGGGAGACGATCGTCGATGCGCTGGCCGCGGACCCGACGACGCCTGGCGCCGCTGAGGCGTTCGCGCCGGTGCGACTCGCCGAGGACGTCGTCCTCCTCACCTACCGGGTGAGCGGAGGACGGGGCTCGCTGCGCAGCTCGGTGTGGGTGCGCGCCCCTGCGGCAGGCTGGCGGCTGCGCTTCCACCAGGGCACGCGCACCCCGGCCTGAGGGCGCCGTTCCAGGCACCGGCACCCGCCGCTGGGCCCGGCTGGGGGACCCCGCCCGCCGCCGGGCTCAGCCGAAGGTGAGGACGTCGGCGACCGGGCGGCGGTTGGTCGACGGCGTCCGGTCGCCGCTGGGGTAGCCCAGCCGCAGCAGCATCTGTGGGTACCCGACCAGGGACAGGCGGGAGCGCAGCTGCGTCCGCGTGGCCGGCCAGTCCAGGGCCTGGGTGAGCGGCGAGGCGGCCAGCCCCGCGGCGGTCGCCTCCAGCAGCACCCGGCCCAGGGCACGGCCGGCCGTCAACCACGCCTCGCGGTCGTCGCCGTCGGTGCCCATGAGGACGACGGTCGGGCGCTCCACCTCGGGCGGGGGCGCGTCGGGGTCCCGGTCGTGCGACACCGGGCCGCCCGACCGCGAGCCGACGACGAAGTCGCGGATCAGCCAGTTCGACGGCCGCGTCGACGGGTCGTCGGCCGGGACCGCGCCCACCGGGATGCCGTCGACGGCGGTCGGGTCGGTCCGCATCCACCGCTGCAGCTCCTCGAGGTACTCCGGCTCGCCCTGCTCGATCTCCTCCGCGCGGGAGAGGAGGAAGACGGTGGCGACCTCCTCCTCCGACTCGGTGATCGCCTTGGACCAGACCCGGAAGTCCCCGGCGACGGCCTGCAGCCGGTCGAGCAGCTCGGCGGGCACCGCCCTCGGGAGGAACGGGGCCCGCTCGGTGTGCCGGACGGCGATCGCGTCGCCCAGCGCCCGGTCACGCTCCCCCGGTTCCCGGTCCCCGGTCACCGTCACGGCGGCCAGCAGGTCCGGGTCGGCCACGTCGGGCAGCAGCTCGACGTCGGCGGCGCGTCCCGCCGCGGCCAGCGCGACGACGGCGAACTCGACCGCCACGCCGCAGCTGACGGTCCGCTGCCGGCCGCTGGGGTCGAGGGTGTGCAGCGCCCGCCCGGGGTCGGTCCGGACCTCCAGCCGGTCACCGCCGGCGCGGAAGGCCCACGGCTGGGTGTTGTGGATCGACGGGGCTCGGGTCGCCGCCTCCACGACCGCTGTCCACTGCTGCTGGTCCACTCGGCGTTCCTCCACGTGGTCGTCGGGGTCGAGCTCGTCGCTGTCCTCTCCCTACCCCGTCGCGACCGGCACCGCGCGGGCGTACCGGAGCCGGGCCGGGTCCGGCCCGGCGCGACCGGGGGTGGCCGTTCGCCCGGTCAGGTCCGGCGCCGGCCGGCCAGGAGCCGGACGGCACCGCGTCCGGTCACGGCGGCCATGGTCAGCGCCATGGCCAGGCCGCCGACGGCGCCGACGGCCGCGATCAGCACAGGGGCCTGGCCCGGCTGCCACAGCGGCGTCGTGATCGCGGTGAACACCGCGAGACCCGCCAGCCAGGCGGCCGTGGTCCAGGCGACCCAGCGCCCGGCGTGCGGCACGTGCCGGCGCAGCACCGTCCACTGGGCCACCCCGATCGAGCCGAGCAGGACGCCTCCGGCGACCACCGCGAGCACGGCCTGCACCGGGACCGGCCAGTCGAGGACCGCGGCCGCCCACGTGCTCGGGCCCGTCCCCACGGCCCAGGCGAGCACCGCCGCCGCAGCGGTGCGCAGCACCCAGTCCCGCCGGGAAAGGTCCGCGACCTCCCGCGCCAGCACCGAGGCCTGGGCGGCGCCCAGCAGCGCGCCCTCCGCAGCGCCGGCGAGGAGCAGCACCACCAGCCCGGCAGCGCCCGCGGTGTCCGCGGCACCGGACAGCACGACCAGCACCGGGACGAGGAAGCCGGCGGCCTCCCCCGCGGTGACGACCACCAGCCACCGGCGCCAGAGCGGGGAGCCGGGGGCGACGGGCCGGGGGCCGGCGGGCGCGACGGGGGCCGGGGTGCTCACCCGGGGAGCGTCCGTCACCGGGACGACGGGCCCGTAGTGCCGGAGGTCCCGGAGCCGGCGCCGCACGTCCTCCCGGCGCACCGGCTCAGCCGGGCCGGGCCGGCTCCAGCACCAGGAGCGGGTCGCCCGGCGGGACGGTCACCCGCGGGAAGGCCGCGCGGTAGGCGGCGACCGCGTCGTCCCTGCCGGGCCCGCCGGGGTGCAGCAGGTGGGCCCGGTAGGGCTCCTCGCGCCCGTCGCGCCGGACGGTGACGTCGCGCGGACCGTCGGTCAGGTTCCGCCACCAGGTCTTGCCGGCCGCGCCGCCGACCAGGACGACGAGGTCCGCGCCGGCCGGGGCGGTCATCACCGGCAGCTCGTACCGCCGCCCGGTCCGCCGCCCGCTGTAGCCGAGCACCACCAGGTGCCGGCCGAGCAGTCGGCGCCCCGGGCTGCGGGACAGGGCGCGCACGACCGGGTTCACGAACCGGTTGCGGACCCGTCCCGCCAGGGTCATCAGCCGACCAGCCGCTCGAGCGCCGTGGCGGCCAGCAGCCGGGCCCACCACGGCCGCCGGACGGGTGCCGGTGGGCGGGCCCGCCGCCACAACCGGGCGGCCGGCCGCACGGCCATCGCGCCGCCCTTCATGCTCACCCAGCCGCCGGGCCCCATGGTCACCCGCGCCACCGCCGGGCTGGGCCTGCGCGCCAGGCGGGAGGCGACCGCGACCGCGCCGACGACGACCTCCGCCGTGGTCACCACCCGGGTGACGTCGACGACGGGGTGCCAGCGCACCCGGCCGTCGCGGACCTCGAAGGCGCCCAGCGGCCGGACCCCGGCCATCTGGGCGGTCGGGCCGTGCCCGGTACGGCCGTCACCGGCACTGGCCGTGTGACTCGTCGACGACGTCACGGGGACCACCGTGGCCCCGTCCCGCTCGACGGGCGCCCCGAAGGCCGGTGCCCGGTCGGTCGCAGTGCTGTCCTTCATGGGTCCTCCCCGTGCCGGTGCGTCGACCCCGACCGTGACACGGGCGGCCCACCCGTCCCCCGGGCCGGAGGTCCCTGCCGCCGGGACCTCCGGCCCCGGAGCGGCCGGGGCTGGACCGCGCACGGAGCCGCCACCACACTGGCGGTCCCGGCGGTCAGGAGGCACCGCGTGGAACTCGGGATCGATCTCGGTACCGCCACCACGGTCGTCAGCGACGTGCGGCGCGGCATCCTCTACGACGAGCCCACCGTCATGCTCGTGCGGCGCGGCAGCGGCCGCCGGGAACGCGTCCTCGCCGTCGGCCGGGAGGCCGCCGAGCTGCTCGGTCGCGCGCCGTCCCGGTACGCCTCGGTCCGCCCCCTGGACGACGGCGTGGTCACCGACCTCGAGACCACCCGCACCTACCTGCGCGCGGTGCTGCGGGCGGCGGGACAACGGCTGTGGCGGCTGCCCGTCCGCGCGGTGGTCACCGTGCCCGCCGGTTCCAGCGCCCTGGAGCACCGCGCGCTGCTCGAGGCCGCCGAGGAGGCCGGCATCCGCCCGGTGACCGCGCTGGACGAGGCGGTCGCCGGGGCCGTCGGCTGCGGCATCGACCCGCTGGAGCGGCGGGTCCACATGGTCGTCGACGTCGGCGGCGGCCGGTCCGAGGCGGTCGCCTTCTGCTACGGGGGCGTGCTCGCCTCCCGCACCAGCAAGACCGGCGGTGAGGAGATGACCCTCGCCGTCGCCCGGTACCTGCGCGAGCAGCAGCAGCTCCTCGTCGGTGACCTCGAGGCGGAGGCGCTCAAGGTCCGCCTGGCCTCGGCGGGGGACGAGCCGCTGGTCGTTCAGGGCCGGGACGGGGTCACCGGGCGGCCGCGGCTGGCCACGGTCCCGGCGGCCGAGGTCGCCGGGGCCCTGCGCCCGGTCGTCGACGAGGTCCTCCGGACGCTGGTCCCCTGCCTCGACGACCTCCCACCGCAGGCGATCGCCGACGTGATGGGCGAGGGCGTGCTCCTGTTCGGCGGGTCCTCGCTGGTGCCGGGCCTGCCGCAGGAGCTGGAGCGGGCGCTCGGCCTGCCGGTCAAGTGCGCCGACGAGCCGCTGACCTGCGTCGCCGAGGGCGCCGCGCGGGCGCTGCGCAACCGGGCGCTGCTGTCGGCCTACGGCCGCCGCTGAACGCGGATCAGGGGGCCTGCACCGGGGCGGTGGCCAGCACCCCGTCCCGGTTGTCCAGGTAGTACCGCAGCCCGTCCTCGGCGACGTCTCCCGCGCTCCTCGGCGCGGTGTCCGGCGCCTGCACCAGCGTGGTGACCACGATCTCGGGAGCGTCCATCGGGGCCGCGGCGGTCATCCAGTAGTCGTACTCGTCGTCGGCCAGGCCGCCGTCCTGCGCGGTGCCGGTCTTGCCGCCGACCGGCGCCGGCAGGTCGGCGTACCGGGCGCCCGTGCCGGAGGTCACCACCGCGCGCATGCCCTCCCGCACCGGCCCGAGCGCCGCGGCGAAGGGCAGCGGCGTGGCCTCCGGCGCCGGCAGCGCGTTCCACCCCGAGTCCGCCGTCCCGATCGCCATCCCCAGCCGGGGGGTGACCAGCGCGCCGGTGGCCACGGCAGCGGTCCACCGGGCGTTCTGCAGCGGGGTGACCTGGATCTCGCCCTGCCCGATCCCGAGGATGACGGTCGATCCGCCGTACCAGGTGCCCCCGTCGGCCTCCACCGACTCGGGGGTGCCGAGGTAGCCGGCCGACTCGCCGGGCAGGTCGATGCCGGTCCGCTGCCCCACCCCCAGCGCGGTGGCGGTCTCCGCGATCGCCTCGGGCCCGAGCGCGAGGGCCAGCTCGTAGAAGTAGACGTCGTTCGACATGGCGATCGCGTCGACCAGGTCCATCGGCCCCATCGGCTTCCAGTTGCCGAAGGTGTGACCGCCGTAGGCGAAGCTGCCCCCGGTGGGGACGACCTGGCGGGGGTCCCGGGTGCCGTGCGCCTGGTTGGCCGCGGCCACCACCAGCTTGAACGTGGACCCGGGCGGCACGGCCGCCTGGGTCACGTGCTCGAGCGTCGGTGACCCGGGCGCCTCGTCCAGCGCCGCCAGCGCGGCGGCGTCGGCCGGCGGCCCCCACACGTTGTTGTCGGAGGAGGGGGCGCTGGCCATGGCCAGCACCTGTCCCGAGCGGGGGTCCATCGCGACCGCGGCGGCGACGGCCCCCACCGGCCGCCGCTGGTTGCCCAGGGCGGTCACCAGCCCGTCGTACAGCCGCCGCTGCAGGCCGACGTCCAGCGACAGCCGCAGGTCCGCGCCGGGCACCGGCTCGGTGCGCCCGGCGAGCGCGACGGGCACACCGGCCGGGTCGACGTACAGGCACTGGCGCCCGTTGGTCCCGCGCAGCACCGCGTCGTACTGCAGCTCGAGGCCGGCCCGGCCGACGATCTCGCCGGTGGGCAGGCCGGGCCAGCGCTCCTCGGACTCGGGGGTGGCCACGCCGACGAACCCGAGGACCGGCCCCAGCGCGGCACCCTCCGGGTACCACCGGCGGGGCTCCGGGACGACGAGCACGCCGGCGATGCCGGCCGCGGCGACGGCGTCCGCGGCGGGACGGGGCAGCTCGGCCACGGGCAGGGACAGCGCCGTGGGCTCCGCCGCGTCGAGCGCCGCGTGCAGGTCGGCGGCCGGCGGGCCGGTCAGCGCGGCGAGCCGTTCGACGGCCGCGGGGTCGTCGCGGAGCAGCGCCGGGACCACGAGCACCCGGTCCACGCCGGTGCCGGCGGCCGCGGCGTCCACGGCGAGCGGGGCGTCGTGCCGGTCGGTGATGGCGCCGCGGGGCGCGGGCAGCCGGATGCAGCGGGTCATCTGCTCCTCACCGGCGAGCGAGAGCTCCTCGCCGCGGGTGACCTGCAGCCGCCAGCCGTACAGGCCGAACGAGACCAGGAGGACCGACAGGGCCGCCGCGGCCAGCCGGAGCAGCCGCGGGCGTGGGTTGCGCCGGACCGGGAGCGCCCACAGCCGGCGGCGGGCGCTGTCGCGGCGGACGCCCAGCACGACGCCGATCGCGGCCAGGTGCACGACCAACGCCGTCCCGCCGTAGCTGAGCAGCGGGAACGGGACGCCGGCCAGGGGCAGCAGCCCGAGGTTGGCGCCCACCGAGACGACGGTCTCGACGCCCATGAGGACGGCCAGCCCGCCGCCGACGAGCGCGGCGTGCGGTGTGCGCGCCCGGCGGGCGGCCAGCGCGAGCCGCCACACGAGGACGACGACGGCGAGGACGACCCCGGCGCCTGCGACCAGCCCCCACTGGCCGACCAGGCTCGCCGGCGCGAGGTCCGTGTGCCCCTCGGGCAGGTACTCGGCGCGCAGTTCGCGCAGCGGGTCGTCGGCGCGGCCGAGGAGGCCGCCGGAGGCCACCGCGATGTGCGCCTGCCGCAGCGCCCAGCCCGAGCCGGTCGGCGACTCGTGGGCGCCGACCAGGTACGTGCCGAGGCGCTGCAGCTGGTAGGGCTGCAGCAGGCTGATCAGCAGCGGCGCGCAGACGACGACCGCGGCGCCCAGCGGGAGCAGGAAGCGCGCGGGCACCCGCCCGAGGACGAGCATCGACGCGGTGAGGACGACGAGCAGCGCCGTGGTGCTGAGGTCGGGCTGCAGCAGCGTCAGGCCGATGGGCACGGCGGCGAGCAGCACGGCGAGGGAGAAGCGCTGCCACGCCGGCCGGCCGGAGCCGAGGACCGCGGCGAGGACCAGCAGCACCCCCAGCTTGGCCAGCTCGGAGGGCTGGAAGGTGACCGAGCCGAGGACGAACCACCGGGTGGCGCCCTTCACCGTCACCCCGACCGTGAGGACGCCGACGAGGAAGACGACGGCCGCGGCGTAGGCGATCCGGCCCAGCACGGCGAGGTACCGGACGCGGACCCGCCAGAACACGGCGAGGGCCAGCACGCCCCCGGCGGCGATCACGGCCTGGCGGACCGCGAGGTCGGTGTCCCCGATCAGGTACAGGTTGGCCAGCCCGAGCCCGACCACGGCGAGGGCGGCGACGACCGCGACCAGGTCGAACAGGGCGCTGCGGCGGTCCCGGCGCTCCTGCCGGGTCCGCCGCCGCCTGCCGTCCGGTCCGGCGGGCAGCCCGTCGCGTTCCCCGGGCGGCTCCTCCGGGCCCGCCCACAGCACCCGGCGCTGACGCCGGCTCCACCGCCGGCTCCTGACCTCGTCCGCCGGCCGCCCGGCCGGCAGGGGGTACGGCATGCGGACCTCCCGTCGGTCAGCGGGCCAGGAGCTCGGGTGGGCACGACCCCACGGGCAGCGGCGCGGAGGCGGCCGCCGCGGGGAGGTCGGTGACGGCCAGCACCGCGACGGCCGGCACCGGCGGCAGCGCGACGACGCCGACGGCCTCGGCCCGCGTTCCTCCCGCCGGGACGGTCACCGTGCCCCCCGGCGCCGTGGACGTGGCGCCGGTGCAGCGGTCGACGAGCAGGTAGGACCAGGTCACCTGCCGGTCGGCGGCCCCGGCGTCGAGCCGCACCTGCACCCGCACGGTGCACGGCGCGCCCGGCTCGCACCCCGTGAGGCCGCGCAGGTCGACCCCGGTGACGCTGCCGGACGCCGCCGGGGCGGGCGGAGTGATCGGCACGCCGTCGGGTTCCGGTTCGACGGTCGGCTCCACCCCGGAGCGGCCGGCGTCCAGGAGCACGTCGACGTCGTCGGCGATGTCGTCGCGCAGCACGACGACCTCGACGGTGACCACCGCGGCCAGGACGAGGACCGAGAGCAGCCACGCGCCGACGCGCCGCGCGGTCCGGGAGCCCTCCCGCCGGACCGGACGGGTCACCGGGGCGCGGACCGCGGCCGGCGGGGCCGCGGCCACCGGTCCGCCGGCGCCGATCGCGCGCACCAGCGCGCCGAGCTCGCCGCGGACGGCGTCGCGGTCGACGGCGGCGGCGGTCTCGGCCAGCCTGCGCGCCACGGCGGGGACGCCGGCGTCGGGCAGGTCCGCCACCGCCGCGTCGAGGGCGGCCGAGAGCGGGTCCGGGACCGGATCGGCGGAGCCGGCGCGCGACGGGGCGGCCGCCGCCACGTCGCCGAGGACCGCTGCGACGGCGCGACCGCTCGGCGCCGCGGCCCGGTGGAGGGCCACGCGACCGTCGGGGCCGACCACCGCGCGGACGTGTGGGCCGCCGCTCCCGGGGTCGGCGACCCCGGACACCGGCAGCTGCGCGGCCGCCTCCAGCACCGCCGCGGCCAGCTCCAGGGCCTGCGGGACGGTGAGCCGGGCCAGGGCCAGCAGGCGGGACAGCGCGACGCCGTCGGACGGCGGCGACGGCGCACCGGACGCCCGCCGGTCGGGCCGCAGGTCGGGAGCGGGTCCGGTGCCGTGGCGCTCGGGCGACCGCTCGATCGTCAGGTCTGCCACCGTCGACCACCCGCCCCATCCGCTCGCTCAGATGTCCCCCGGGTCCGGATCGGCCCAGGTTGGGGCACGGTGCCCCCGGCTGTCACCGGGTGGCGGCGCGGCTCCTGCCCCGGAGCGGCGCGTCGTGCCCGAGGACCCGGCGCGTCGCGCCGGAGGCCCCTGCCTCCGCCTGCCGGGAGGCCCGGCCGTCGTGCGCCGGAGGACCCGGCCGGCGCACGCGCAGGTCCGGGTCGCGCACGGCGGCCCGCAACGAGGACGAGCCGACGTCGAGGGAGAGCACGACCGGGGGGTCGGCCGGAGCGGGGGTGTCCAGCACGGCCGTCTACCGCCGGGCCGCGCGCAGGCGGAGCAGCGCCACCAGCGCGACGAGGATCCCGACGACGCCGCCGGCCACGCCGATCCACAGGACGACGCGCACGACGACCTCCCAGCCGGGGTCCAGGTCGAACGGGAAGACCTGCAGCACCCGCACCGTGGCCGCCAGGCCGAAGGCCGTCGTCACGACCGTCCCCGCCGGGACCGACGCTCCCCCCGGGCGCACCAGCTGCAGCAGGGCGACCGCGATGCCGGCGATCAGCGCGGCGTCGACGTAGCGCAGCACCCGGGTCGTGTCGTCGGTCAGGAAGGGCACGACCTCCCACCCGGGCCAGACGTGGACCAGCAGCAGGAGGACTCCGTTGGCCAGCGCGGCGGCCACGGCGCCGCCGCGGCGCCCGGCGGTCGACGGGGGACGGGTCCTCAGGTCGGTCATGTCCCGATGCTGGGGACACCGGCGCTCCTCGTTGAGGGCCGAAGGTCGCCGGCGATCCGGGACGTACGGACGCCGCCGGTCCACCGGTCGACGACGCCCGGCCGACGGCCCGGTGGTCCCGCGCCGTCGTACCCGCGGTGCGGTCACCGCGGCTGCCGCAGCACCCCGCGCCACCGCCGACGGGCGACACGCTGCGGGACCCCCGGGCCGTCGTCGGCGACGAGCTCGTAGCGGTGCCCGTAGGTCTCGATCACCGCCTGGACCGCGGCGACGACCGGGATGGCGACCAGTGCCCCCATGGCCCCCAGCAGGCTCACGCCGACGATCACCGAGCCGAGGGCGACCGCCGGGTGCACGTGCACCGTGCGTGCCGTGATCCTCGGCCCCACCAGGTAGTTCTCCACCTGCTGGTACGCGGCGCCGAAGACGACGACCCACAGCGCGTCCGACGGCTGGCCGGCGAGGGCCACGACGGCCGGCAGGCCGATCGCCAGGTAGGTCCCCACGGTGGGGATGAACTGCGAGACCAGCCCGGTCCAGAGCGCGAGCGGCAACCAGAACGGCACCCCCAGGACCAGCAGGAAGACGGCCGTGACGAACGCGCTGAGCAGCGCGAGCAGCAACCGCGAGAACACGTAGCCACCGGTCTTCTCCACCGCGATGTCCCAGACGGTCGCGATGACCCGCTGCTGCCGGGGCGGGAAGCGGCGGGAGACGGTGTCCCTCAGGGCGGGCGCCTGGGCGGACATGTAGTAGGCGAACAGCAGGAACGTCAGCGTCTGGAAGACCGCCCCGATCACCGCGGTCACGATCCCGACGACACCGGGTGTGAGGTCCTGCACGACCTGCTGGACGCGGGAGGGGGTGAGCTGGAGGGAGTCCACGACGTCGCCGGGCTGCAGCGTGGTGCCGAACGTCCGGTTGACCGCCTCCACCACGTCCCTGATCACGTCGGGGAGCGAGCTCACCAGCCCCGCGAGCTGGTCGACCAGCAGGGTGCCGAAGGCGGCCACCAGGCCGATCACGAGGACCACCACGCCGAGCACCACCAGACCGGTGGCGGCGCCGCGGCGCAGTCCCCGGCGGGTGAGCGCGTGCACGGCCGGCTCGATGCTGATCGAGAACATCCAGGCCAGGAACACCAGGCCGAGGAAGCCGCGCAGGTGGGTGAAGGCCCACCCCGCCACCTGGTAGGCGGCGACGGCGAGCAGCGCCAGCAGCAGGACGCGGCGCAGCCAGGGCGGCTCGGCACTCCAGCGCCCGGGGCCCGCGCCGTCGGCGGCGGGCGGGGACGACGGGACGGCCGGCACTTCCCGCGCGTCCGCCTCGTCGGGCACGTCACTCGCCGGCACGTCGGCACGGTAGAGCGACGCCGCGACCTCCGGGGCGTGCCGGAGGTCCGGGACGTCCGGGCCGGAGTACCCCGGTGGCGGGTGTCCGGGAACGGCCGTGTCCACGGACAGGCACACCGGCCGACACTGCGGCGTGTCCGGGGAAGGGGACGACCGGGACGGCACCCGGGCCGCCGCGGAGGAGCAGTGCGGCCAGGCCCCCGCCGCACCCGGGGAGGACCCGGCCGGACGGGCTGCGGGTCATCGTCGGCGGCCCTCGTGGGACTCCGGTGCCGACGGTGACCGACCGGGTCGCCTCCGTCCGCAGCCGGACGGCTCGGGCCCGGGCCGTCCTCGCCGGTGCCCGGGAGGGAGGACCTCCGGCACCGCCGCGCGGCGACCGAGGTCCCCTGCTCCCGGTGACCTGCTCCTCTGCCGCTCCACCCCGGACGGGCGCGCACTGGGGTCCTCACCGCGGACGTCGTCGAGGAGGTCCCCATGTCCGCACGAGACCGCACCGTCAGCACACCCGGGACGTGGACGTGGCCGCAGGTCGCCGCCCTCGTCGTCGGTGCCGTCTACACGATCGTCGGCATCGCCGGGTTCTTCGTGACCGGGTTCGACGGCTTCGCCGCCCACACCGGCGACGAGCTGCTCGGCTTCGAGGTCAACCCGCTGCACAACCTGGTCCACCTCGCCATCGGGGTCGCCGGTCTCGCCCTGGCCCGCTCCCTCGCCCTCGCCCGCACCTACGGCTGGGCGCTCGCCGTCGGCTACGGGGCCGCCCTGGTCTACGGGCTGTTCGCCATCGGGGAGACGTGGGACTTCCTGGCCGTCAACGCCGCGGACAACTGGCTGCACGCCGTCAGCGCCGCCGTCGGCCTGGCCATCGCGCTCGGCCCGGTGCAGGCCGCCGTCGGCGGACGGACGACGCGGGTCTGACCCGTCCACCGGTCACCGGTCCCCGTCCGGGACCGGTGACCGGCGCGGCGGTGCCCGAGGGCCTGATCCCGACGGCGACCTCATCCCGGCGGCGCACCGTCGGCGACCTCACCGAGCGCGCTCGCGAGGCGGTCCCGCGCCTCGGCGGCGACGGGGGCCAGCGTCGCCTGGCCGGTCAGCGCGACCATGACGCCGGGGTCCATCGCCGCCACCCGGGTGGCGCCCTGCTCGTCGACCCGGACGACGACGTTGCAGGGCAGCAGCAGACCCACGTCCGGCTCGGCCAGCAGCGCCCGGTGGGCCAGTGGCGGGTTGCAGGCCCCCAGGATCACCTGCGGCGGCACCTCCGCACCCAGCTTCGCCCGCAGCGTGGCCGCGACGTCGATCTCGGTGAGCACGCCGAACCCCTGGCCGGCCAGCGCGGCCCGGGTCCGCGTGAGCGCCTCGTCGAACGGGAGGTCGACCTGGACCGCCATGCCGTACCCGGGGCCGTCCACGACCGGCCGCTCGGTCACCGTCCCGCTCATCGGTGGACGGCCACCTTCAGCGCACCGGAGGCGACCGGGTCGGCGAACAGGTCGTAGGCCGCGGCCACCTCGTCGAAGCCGAAGCGGTGCGTGACGATCCGGCCGGCGTCGAGCTTCCCGGCCTGCAGCATCCGCAGCAGCATCGGCGTGGTGTGGGTGTCGACCAGGCCGGTGGTGATGGTGACGTCCCGGATCCACAGGTCCTCGAGGTGCAGCGTCGTCGGCTTGCCGTGCACCCCGATGTTGGCCACCCGGCCACCGGGCCGGACCACGTCCACGGCCAGGTCGAAGGTCGCCGGGATGCCGACCGCCTCGATGCCGACGTCGGCGCCCAGCCCGCCGGTCAGCGCGCGCACGGTACCGACGACGTCGTCGTCGGGCGAGAGCACGAGGTCGGCGCCGAGCGCGGTGGCCGCCTCGCGCCGGGCCCCGACCGGGTCGACGACGACGATCCGCTCCGGGGTGTAGAGGCCGGTGGTCATGACGGCGGCCAGCCCGATCGGGCCGGCGCCCACGATCACCACGGTGTCCCCCGGCCGGACCCCGCCGTTGAGCGCACCGACCTCGTAGGAGGTGGGCAGGATGTCGGCCAGCATCAGCGCCGCCTCGTCGGCCACCCCCTCGGGCAGCCGGTGGACGGAGCCGTCGGCGAACGGGACGCGCACCGCCTCGGCCTGCACACCGTGGGTGGTGTGCCCGAGGATCCAGCCCGCGCCCTGGCACTGCCCGTACCGGGCCTCCCGGCAGTAGCGGCACCGGCCGCACGCGGTGATGCACGAGACGAGCACCCGGTCGCCGGGGCCGACGGTGCGCACGCCCGGTCCCACCTCCGTGACCGTGCCGACCGCCTCGTGGCCGAGGATCGTCCCCAGCGGCACCTCGGGGACGTCGCCCTTGAGGATGTGCAGGTCGGTGCCGCAGATGGTGAACCCGTCGACCCGCACGACGGCGTCCTCGGGGTCCTCGATGCGCGCATCGGGGACGACCTCCCACGACCGCTTGCCCGGACCGTGGTAGACGAGCGCCTCCATGACCTCTCCTCCCGTCGTCGGAGCGTCCAGTCCAGCGCGCCCCTCCCGCGGGGCCGGAGTGCCGAACGTCCCGCGCGGCCAGGGACGCACCGCCCGCTGCCGACGCCCGGCGGCCCGAGCGGGACGGAGGGCCCCGTCCGGTGGTGCCTCGGGCCCTGCCCGGACGATCGTCCGCCCCGGAGCCTGGACGGAACGCACCCCGCAGCAGAGGAGGCCCGGCCATGACGTCCACCCGGAGCGCCCGCCGACCCGCCGCCGGCCGGGCGAGGACGCGGTCCCGCCGTCCGCGCCGCTGGGCCGACCTGAGCCCGCGCCAGCAGGGACTGCTGCTGACCCTCGGGGCGGTCCAGCTGTCACTGGCGGTCGCCGCCTGGACCGACCTCGCCCGCCGCCGCCCCGACCAGGTCCACGGCCGCAAGGCCGCCTGGGCGGCGGTCATCGCCGTCAACTGGATCGGTCCCCTCGCCTGGTTCCGCTGGGGCCGCCGCCGCTGAGCGGCTCCGCAGGCGGCGTCCGCGCCGCGTCGCAGGGTCGCCGTCGTGCTCCGGGGCCCCCGGTCGCAGGTCGCCACCGGCGGCGAGACCGGCCCTCCCCCGGACGTGCCACCCACGCACGTCCCGCGCGGGAGCCCGCCGCGACCTCCGGCCCGGCGACGGAGGACGTCCGGCCCTCACCGCCGCCGGCCGGCGGGCGGCACCGTCACGGCATGGACGACGTCCGTTCCCCCCTCCCGGTCGGTCACGCCACTGCCGACGCCCGGTCGACGGCCTGGCAGGTGGTCCACGGGCAGGGGTCCGTCGCCGCGCGCTCGGCCGACGGCGGCGTCGCCGAGGCGGTCCTCCGCGACGACGAGGACGCCGTGCGCGTCGAGGTGCGCGCATCCCGGCCGCTGCCGGCCCGGACGGCGGCCGCGCTGGTCACCGAGCTGTTCTCCGAGCCGGCGTTCCGGCGTGCCCGGCCCGTGCTGCTCGCCCTGCCCGCCGCGCACCACGAGGTGGTGACCGAGGTCCGCCGCCGTCTCGTGGAGGTCGACGCCCACGTCGCCGGTGCGACCTGCCTGCTGAGCGGCCGGATGGGCTGAGCCGGGCGGCCGCCAGGGGTCGGACGACCGCCCACCGCGTGGGCGGGCCTACCGGGGGCCCTCCCGCGTGTCCGGGGAGGACCCGCCGGGTCGCGGGCCCGAGACCCGGCCGACGACGAGCTCCCCGACCTCCAGGCGTCCCACCCGCACGGTGCGCAGGTCCGCCCGGCCCACCGCCAGCCGCCCCAGCGCCAGCGACCCCACCGCCAGCGACCCCACCGCCAGGGCCCCCACGGCCATCGACCCGAGCGCCACCGCGCCCGTGGCGAGCGCACGCACCGCCACGGGATCCAGGACCGTCCCGCGCCCTGCCCGTCGCGCCACCCGTCGGCCCATGCCACCCCTCCTCGTGAACCGGTCCAGCCTCCCCACCGGTCGCCGGCGACGGGCAGGGTCGGAAGGCCCCGGCCGGCGAGCCCCTGGCGCGGGCCGCGGGCTCAGGCCACGCCCCCGCCACCCGGGACCCCGACGGCGCCCGGCGGGACGTCCCACGGCCCGGTCTGCCGACCACAGCGGCGGCACACCCGGCGATCCGGGCCCTCGTAGCGCTCGTCCGGTGGGTGTCGGCGGACCCAGTCGTGGATCCCGAGCAGGCAGCGCAGGGACCGTCGTCCCCGGGGAGTCGTCATGGTGCGGTCCTCCCGGTCGGTTCGACCGTCGTGGTGACGTCCGGCCGTCCGGGCCGCTCGGCGGCGGCGCACGGCAGCCACCGCAGCCGGCGGGCCGGCTGTCGCCGCCGCGCTGCGGACGGTGCACCCATGCTGGGGCTGCGGCACCACCGCGCGGGACGGCCCGAGGGCCCGGTCCGGAGGGGCCGAGGTCCCGGGATCGAGGTCCCGGGATCGACGTCAGGTGGCCCGTCCCCGCCGCCGTCCCCGCAGGAGCAGGGGTCCGAGGGCCGGCGGGAGCGCGGCGACGAGAGCGGTGGCCAGCTCGGCCACGCCCAGCGCCTCGGTACCCAGCAGGTCCTGCAGCGGTGCCGCGTACACGGCCGCCGCCAGCAGGGCCGCGCTGCCCAGCGCGGCGACCGGCAGCCAGCGTCCGGCGCGCCAGGCCCCGGCCGGCCGCATCGCCAGCGCGACGGCCGGCTGACCGGCGGTCAGGGCGACGAACAGCTGGGTCTGCCAGGGGCCGCCCTGGGCGCGGGCGACGACGGCGACCAGCAGGCAGCTCGCGGCCACGGTGAGGGCGACGCCGGCGACGCCGGCGACGACCGTGGTCTCCCAGGGCTGACCGCGCAGCAGCCCCGAGGCCACGAACAGCAGGCAGGCCACGGCCACCGCCAGCGAGATCTGCCGCCCCAGCCGGGACAGCCGGCGCTGCAGGGGCGTCAGCGGTGACCGCCGCTGCACCAGCGCGGCCACCCGCCCGACCGCGCTCGCCGCGCCCGTGGCGACGACCACGGCCTCGCCGGTGCCGCGGACGACGGTGGTGCCGGCGTGCACCATGCCCGACCGGTCGGCCGGTGGGGCGTCGGCGGGCGAGACGGAGTCCGCGGTCCGGTCCACCGGCAGCGACTCGCCGGTCAGCGGGGACTCGTCGACCTGCAGGCGGGTGCTGCGCAGCAGCCGCGCATCGGCGCCGACGACGTCACCGGCGGTCAGCCGCAGGACGTCGCCGCGGACGAGGTCGCGCGTGGGCACCCAGGTGTCGCGCCCGCCGCGGAGCACCCGGGCCGACGGCGCCACGAGCCGGGACAGTGCCGCCACCGCCCGCAGCGCGCGCCGCTCCTGGACCACTCCGAGCGTGGTGTTGACGACGACCACCAGACCGATGACCGCCGTGTCGACGAGGTCCCCGGTGGCCGCGGTGAGCACCGCGGCGGCGAGCAGGACGAGGATCAGCGTGTCGCGCGGCTGGGCGAGGACCGAGCGCAGCAGGGACACCGGCGGCTCGGTGGCCACCTCGTTCGGCCCGTCGGCGGCCAGCCGGGCCGCGGCCTCCCCCTCGGGGAGACCCGACACCGGGTCGGCACCGGTGCGCGCGACGACCTCCGCCGCCGGCAGGGTCCACGGCCCGGGACCGTCCCAGCCGGCACCGGTGCCCGCGGGCCAGGTCCGTGCGGGGGCCGCCGCGGGCAGCGTCGGGGTCCTCATCCGGAGAGCCTCCGCGCGGGCGCGGCCGGCTCCGTAGGGCCGGAGGTCCCCGGCCGCGTGCTGCACGTCCCGCTGGTCGGGGACCTGCCGCAGCGGCGTGCGGTGGCCCCGGGCCGATGGTGGTGCCGTTCCGACGCCGCCGACGACGGGAGGTCCCGTCCGTCGTCGCGAGCCGGCCCGCGCCCGGGTCCTGCTCGAGGCGGCCCGGAGTAGGCAGAGCCGGGGGCCCCGGTGACGGCGCCGGCCCCGGTCAGCCGCCGGGCGTGGCCCCCATGTCGTCGCGCCGCCGGACCCGCACCGCCCGCAGCGGCCGCCCGTGGTCGCCCGGCTCGGTCCAGTCCACGGTGACGACCTGCCCGGCCCGGAGCGGGCCGCCGACCACGACGGCGGTGTCGGCCCAGCACTCCTCCGGCGGGTCGGTCACCTCGATGACGCCGCCGGTGCCGTCGTCCCACCGGACGACGGTGCCGGCGGAGCTCCCGCTGCGTGCCATGCCGCAAGGCTGCGCCCCGGCGGCGCGCGCGACAACCGCCGGCCCGGCGGGTCGGCGCCCGGACCCGCCAGGACGTCCGGTCCGGGTCCCGGCCCGCCGATGGGAGGGGGGTGAAGCCGCAGCGCCCCTCCGTCCTCGTCACCGGCAGCTCCTCGGGCCTCGGCCTCGAGACCGCCGTCGAGCTGGCCGCCCGCGGCTGGCAGGTCGTCGCCTCGATGCGCGACCCGCAGCGGCGCGCGGCGCTCGACGCCCGCGCACGGGAGGCCGGCCTCGACCCGCTCGACGTCGTCGCGCTCGACGTCACCGACCCCGACTCGGCCAAGCGGGCGGTGGAGGAGACGCTGGAGCTCACCGGCGGCCGGCTCGACGCGCTCGTCAGCAACGCCGGCACGGCCTCCGGCGGCGCCTTCGAGGACACCGACGAGGGCGAGTGGCAGCGGGTCCTCGACACCAACCTGCTCGGCGCGATGCGGCTGACCAAGCTGGTCCTGCCGGTGATGCGTGCGCAGCGCTCCGGGCGGCTGCTGTTCGTCTCCAGCGACTCGGCGCGCTACGGCAACCCCGGCCTGTCGCTGTACTGCGCGTCGAAGTGGGCGCTCGAGGGCTGGGCGGAGTCCCTGGCCTACGAGGTGGAGCCCTTCGGCGTCCGGGTCGTCCTGGTCGAGCCGGGCAACTACGACACCGCCATCTGGTCGACCACCCCGCGCGTCACCCCGCCGGACAGCCCCTACGCCGGCCTGCTGGCCACGGTCGAGCGCTTCGTGGAGGAGGAGCACCTGCCGCGTTCCCGCGACCCGCGGGAGGTCGGCCGCGCCGTGGCCTGCGCGCTGGCCGCCGGCCGCCCGCCGTTCCGGGTGACGGTCGGCCCGGACGCCCGCCTCGCCGCGGTCCTGGGACGGCTCCCCTACCGGGCGACGGCGGCCGCCGTGCGGCGGCTCACCGGCCTGCACCGCTGGCGGCCCTGAGCCGGCGCCGCGCGCACCGCCCGGGGACGGCGCAGGCTGGACCGGTGCGACGTCCCACGCTGACCTCCTCGGCCGCCGTCGTCGCGACCGCCCTGGCGGGCACGGCCGCGACCGACGTCGACTCGACCTGGTACCGCCGCCTCGACAAGCCCCGCTGGCAGCCGCCCGGACCGGTGTTCGGGATCGTGTGGACCGGGCTCTACGCGCTGCTGGCGTTCGCCGGCGGGCGCGGCCTGCGGCTCGCCGCCCCGGCGGACCCCGCCTACGCCCGCGCCTTCGCGACCAACCTGGTGCTCAACGCGGGCTGGTCGTGGGCGTTCTTCCGCGCGCACCGGCCGCCGCTGGCGACCGTGGAGGCCGCGGCGCTGGCGGCGTCGACCGCCGACCTCGCCCGGCGCACCGCCCGGCTCGACCGCACCGCCGGCCGGGCGCTGCTGCCCTACGCGGCCTGGACGGCGTTCGCCACGGTCCTCAGCGGGGAGATCGCCCGCCGCAACCGCGGCTGACCGGGTCTCAGGCGCCCGGGACCGGGGCGCCGCCCCAGGCCACCTGCACCGCCCGGCCGTAGGCGGCGGGGTCGACGTCGCCGAGCAGCAGCCGCTGCACGAGGAAGCCGATGACCGAGGAGAGCATCGTCGCGCCCAGGTGCACCGGGTCGGCGTCGGCGGGCAGCCGGCCGGCCGCCTGGTTCCTCCGGGCGACCTCGACGAAGAACCCCCGCATGGTGCGGTAGGCGCGCTCGACGGCGGCGTGCACCGGGGGGTTGCGCAGCGACTCCCCCCAGGCCTGGACGGCGACCCGCGTGAGGTCGACCGGCCCGCGCGCGGCCACGTCGGCGACCATCTGCACCGCCGTGGCCACCGCCGTCGCCGGGTCGGGGACGTCGTCGTGCAGCAGCACCTCGAAGCGGCCGGCCGCCTCCCCGACGACCCGCTCGACGATCGCCGCGATGAGCTCGTCCTTGCTGCGGAAGTAGCGGTAGACCGCGCCGGCCGACAGCCCGGACGCGGCGATGACGTCGGCCATGCCGGTGGCCTGGAAGCCGTTGGCCGCGAAGCGGGCGGTGGCCGCGTCCAGGATCTGGTCGCGGCGGGCGGCGAGGTGGGACTCGGGGACGCGGGGCACGGCGCCATGGTAAATCGAACGACCGTTCTTGACGCCGGGCCGTGTCGGGGCCACACTCGTCGGCGTAAGCGAACGGTCATTCGTTCGACAGGAGCGGTTGCCATGCCCACCTCTGCCACATCCCCGGTCCGGCGCCCCCGCGGAGCCGCCCTCGCGGCCGTCGCCGCGGTCGCCGTCCTGCTCACCGTCGTCCTGACCGCGTTCGCGTGGCCCGCCGTCCGGTCGGCGCCGCACGATCTCCCGCTCGCCGTCGCGGGGCCGCCGGCCGCCGTCGAGCAGGTGACCACCGCCCTCGGCTCCGCCGCGCCGGGCGCCTTCGACGTCCGGCCGGTGGGCGACGAGGCCGCGGCCCGCGCGGCGATCGAGGAGCGCGAGGTCCACGGCGCCGTCGTCGTCGACACCGGCGGGCCGCGCCTGCTGGTCGCCTCGGCCGCCTCCCCCACCGTCGCGAACTCCCTGCGGCAGGTGGCGGCCGGTCTCGGCGCGGCCACCGGGGCGCCGGTGCCGGTCGAGGACGTCGTCCCCGCGCCGGAGGCGGACCCGCGCGGTGCCGGCCTGGCCGCGGCCGCCCTGCCGCTCGCCCTGGGCGGGATCGTCACCGCCGGGCTCACGTCGCGGCTGGTCCGCGGACGGGGGCGGCGGGTGGCCACGGCGCTCGCCGCGGCGGTGGCCGGCGGCACGGTGACCGCCACCGTCCTGGGCAGCTGGCTGGGGTCGGTCGAGGGGTCGTGGTGGACGACGTCGGCCGTGGTGGCGTTCGGCATCGCGGCGACCGCACTGGTGCTGCTGGGCCTGCACGAACTGCTCGGCACGCCGGGGCTGGCGCTGGGTGCGGCGACCACGGTGCTGCTCGGCAACCCGCTGTCCGGGCTGTCCGGCGCACCCGACCTGCTGCCCGGCGCGTGGGGCACCGTGGGCCAGTGGCTGCCGCCGGGGGCGACCGGGACGCTGCTGCGCGTCACCTCCTGGTTCGACGGCGCCGGGGCCGGCCCGGCGGCGCTCACCCTCACCGTGTGGTGCCTGGCCGGCCTGGCCCTGATCGGTCTGGCCGCCGCCCGAGCCCGCCGCTCGCAGCCGGTGGCGCCGGCACCCGTCACCCGGGAGGCCGTGCCGGTCTGAACCGTCCTGCTCGACGACGGCTGCCGCCGCGCTCGCCGCACCGGTGGGCGCGGCGGTCCACGTCGAGGCGCCACCCGGCACCCCCGACCCCTGCCCGGGCCGCTCCAGCCCCTCGTGCCCGCGCCGACCACGAGGCGGTCCACCGCGGCACGAGAGGCACAGGTGCCGCGACACGAGCGTCCCCGACCTCGGTCACGGACGCGCGCTGCACCGGTCGCGTGGAGGACGCTCCGTCTTCCGCAGGCTGCATCTCCGCTGGTCAGCGTCACCTCCGCCGGTTAGGATCGAACACGTGTTCGATCCCGACAGGCTGGCTCCCGGCGGGATCGAACACGCCCTGGGCGCCTTGGTGTACCGGCGCCGCGTCGTGCCGATCTGCTCCATCCCGAGCTCCGGTCGGGGCGGGAGTGGCTGATCGAGTCCGGCCCGCACCGTCGCACGACCACGGTGGGCGCCGGGGCGGCCGAGCTCGACCGCCTGCTGGCGTCGGGGGCCGAGGCCCTGGCGCGGGCCACCACGGCGTCGAGGCAGGCGGCACGGCTGGCCGCGGTGTCCGCCTCCGCCCTCGCCGACTTCGCCCGCTGCCGGCCATCGGCGTTGCTGGACCGGCAGCCCGGTGAACGGGGAGCCATGTCCGCCGGCACGCGCGCCGCCCGCCCGGCTGCCCTGACCGAGGTCAGCGAGTGGGCGGTCGACGAGGCCGCCCTGGCCCTCCGCATCACCACCCGGGCCGCGTCGGTGCAGCTCGACGAGCCGTCACGCTCGTCGAGCGACTCCCCGCCACCCTGGCGCTGCTGTCCCGCGGCGCACTCACCCCGGCACACGCCCGGCAGATGGTCGCCGTGGTCGGGCCGGTCCGCGACGACGCCCTGCGCGCCGACATCGAGGCCCACGTGCTCGGCCTGCTGGGCGACAAGACCCCACCGCAGCTGGGGGACTGCGCGCGCCGCGTCGTCCTGCGCAAGGACGCCGAGGCCGCCGGTCGGAAGCTCGTCGCCGCGATCCGCGACCGGGGCGTGCGCCCGCACGACCGCCGCGACGGCACCGGCAGCATCGTGATCGACCTGCCGCTGCCCGCGTGCGCAGCGATCCACCGGGCGCTCGAGGCCCACGCCGAACAGGCCCGCGTCGACGGCGACGAGCGCACCAAGCAGCAGCGGATGGCCGACGTCCTGCAGGACCTGGTGCTCCGGCCCGGCGAGAACGGACTGCCGCCGGTGAGCATCGCCCTGACGCTGGTGGCGACCCTGGAGACCGTGCTCGGGGGCACCGAACCCGGACAGGTCGACGGTCACGTGGTGCCGGCCGAGCTGGTCCGCGAGCTGGCGTACACGTTCGGGCTGCTCCCCCGGCCCACGCCGGCGGTCGACGACCCGCCCGACGCCGAACCCGCCCTGGCGACGGCGTCCGGCTCGGCGACATCCGATCCGCCGACGGCATCCGGCAGGTGACGGACCGGCCGCCTGCCGCGACCGGGGTGCCGCCGGACGGCCCACCGGACCCACCGACACCGGTCACCGACCGCCCGCTGGCCGAGTGGATGGCGCTCGCCGCCGCCCGGGCGTCGTCGGGTGCCCGGCAGGCCGTCCTGGACGGGACCTGGACCGACGGGGACCTGCGCGGCCTGCTCGACCTGGGCGCGCTGCTCGGCACGCACACGATCCGCGGCACCGGGCTGGCCCACCGCCCGAACGTCGCGGTCGTCGACATGCTCCGCGGCAGCCTGGTCGCCCTCACCGACGCCGCCGGCCTCCGCCGCGGGGCCGCCCTCGGCCCACCCGCCGGGAGCGACCGGTACACCCCGGGCACCGACCTCGACCGGTTCGTCCGGCTCCGCGACCGGCGCTGCCGGTTCCCGGGGTGCCGCGCCCGTGCACGCACCTGCGACCTCGACCACTGCCGCCCGTGGCCCGAGGGCCCCACCGCCCACACCAACCTGTGCTGCCTCTGCGAGCACCACCACCGGCTCGAGCACCAGGCGCCCGGCTGGCGGTTCGACGTCGGCGACGACGGCGCGCTCGAGGTGACGGCACCCGGCGGAGAGGTGCGGCACAGCCATCCCCCGCGCTTCGGGACCGACCTCGACCTGCCGCCCTTCTGACCGGCACACCACGGCCGGCCCGACCACCTGCCGCGCTCCGGACAGCGGCGCGCACGGGCAGTGACGACCCGCGCGTTCGGGTGGCCTCGCGACACGCGGCCGGTCGACCGCGACGCGCGGACTCCCGTAGACGACCGGAACCGTCCGGGTCACGATGGGCGTCCACGTCGTCCGGTGGCTCAGGGGGGAGAGCAGTGGACAGGTCACGACGCGGCATCCGCTCGGCCCGGTTCATCCCGGCCGTGGGTGCGAGCGCCTGCGCGCTGGGGGTCGCGGCAGCGCTGACCGCGGCATCGGGGGCACCCGTCGCCGGCGCCACCGGAGGGCACCCCTCCTCGACCGGTGACGTCGACGCGTCGGCGTCCGATCCGGCCTCCGACGCCGGCCCGCTCGCCCTGCCGAGCATCGGTGTGCTCGCCCCGGGCTTCGAGAACGGGTGGGCACCGGCGCCGCCGCTGGAGCCCGTCGTCGACTGGACGGCCCTGACGCCCGAGGACCCGTTTCCACCCCTGGCCCGCGACCTCGACCGCTACCTCGACGAGGGCGCCTCCGCGGGGACCCAGGCCGCGCCGTCGAGCAGCCCCACGGCCGCCGCCCCGTCGAGCAGCACGGCCCCCGCCCCCTCGACCGCTCCCGGCGTCACGCCCGCGCCTGCCCCGGCGGGGACCGCGAGTGCCACGCCGGCGCTTACCGGCACCCCGGCGCCGACCGGGACCCCGACGCCGACCGGGACCCCGACGCCGACCGGGACCCCGACGCCGACCGGGACCCCGACGCCGACCACGCCGGCCTCCACGGCCCCGAGCACCGCCCCGGCCGCGGCCCCCACCGAGACACCGACGCCCACCGAGACACCGACGCCCACCGAGACCCCCGCACCGACGGAGACGCCCACCGAGACGCCGACGCCCACCGAGACCCCCGCCGAGACGCCGAGCCCCACGCCCAGCGAGACCCCGACGCCGACGGAGACGCCCACCGAGGCTCCGGCACCCACCGAGACGCCGGCGCCGACGGAGCCGACCGAGACCCCGACTCCGACCTCCGAAGCGCCCGCGCCTGTGGAGACGCCCGCGCCTGTGGAGACGCCCGCGCCCGCGCCCACGGAGACGCCCGCGGATTCGCCGGCACCCACCGAGGCCCCCGCCCCGGCGGAGCCGACCGACACACCGGCCCCCACGCCCACCGACCCGGCGTGCGAGGACCCCGCGGTGACGGACCCGGCGACGACGGCACCCGAGCAGCCGGCCACCGACCCCGCGGCCACCCCGGAAGCCACTCCGGAGGCCACCGTCTGCATCCCGGCCGGACCGGCGCCCGCCACTCCCTGATCCGCGACGGGACGGAGGCCCCCACCCCTCGTGCGGGGTGGGGCCTCCGCCGTTGTCCGGAGGCCGGGGTCGGCCGGGCGCTCACTCCGTCAGGTCCGCGGCGTACCAGACCTCGCGCAGGCGGCGCCCGGCCCACTCGCGCTCGAGGACCTCACCCGTCGGACACCAGCCGGCCCGCTCGTAGAAGCACCGCGGCCCGGTGTTGCGTTCCTCGGTGCGCAGCCGGGCGCGCTGCCACCCCGCCCGGCGCAGCAGGTCGACGACGGCGCCGAGCAGCGCCCGCCCGGTCCCCCTCCCCTGCCCGGCGGGGTCCACGTAGAGCAGGGCCACCTCACCGGTGGTGACGTCGGCCCGCCCGAACCCGACGACGACGCCGTCGCGTTCGGCCACCAGGAACCCCGGTGCGGTCACCCGCTCCTGCCACAGCGGGACGTCGGGCTCGGCCAGGACGTCCCCGAGGAACGACGACCAGGCCGCCCGGCCGGCCCGCGCGTGCACCGACGCGACGCCCGCCGCGTCCCCCGGCTCCGCCGGCCGGATCAGCACGCCGTCCACCCCAGCAGTGTGGAGCCGGGACGGCGAGGGACCCGCCACCCGATCCCGGGTGACGGGCCCCTGTCCGTGAGCAGGTCAGCGCTCGGCGGCCTTGGCGAAGTGGGCCACGCACTGCCCCTGGTTGCGGAAGACCGGGTCGGTGCTGGAGGCCCAGCCGCCGTCCTTGCACTGCTGCTTGCCGGTCAGGCGCACGTGCTCGGCGAAGGTGTAGGTCGTCCCGGCGAACTCGATCGACTCGATGACCCCGTCGCCCTGGACCCCGGATCCCAGCGAGAAGCCGAACGCCCGGACATCGGCGTTCGGGAAGGCGTCCCGCCACTGGTCGAGCGTGCCGTGGTTGGGGCCCCCGGACCCCGAGCTGACCTTCTCGGGGGCGCCGTCCTTGACGAACTGTGCGGCGGCGTTGTTCAGCCACCAGTCGTCACCGTAGGAGGCCGGCTCGCCGATGAGGATGCCGTCCAAGTCGCCGTCGGAGTCGAAGTCGATCCGGAGCTGGAAGCCGGGCGGGATGGTGCCCGAGGTGGCCGTGTAGTCGAGGCTCGGCTCCCCCACGTCGGCGAGCGGGACGTCGGTGGCCACGTACTCGGCGACCTTGTCCGTGCCCGGTGAGCCGGCGGGAGCGGTGTTCGGCGTCGTCCAGACGCGCAGGCCGGTGCCGACCACGTCGTAGTGGCCCGTGGCGCGGGTGTCGCTGAGTGCGGGGACGAACTCGTCCGGCACGTGGAGGACATCGGTCGCGGCGGCCTGGGCGGCCGGACCGGTGAACAGGATGGTGGCGCCGGCGGCGAGAGCCCCGGCGACGGCGGTGCTGCGGCGCACGCGTCGTCTCCTCGATCAGGGCGCCGGATCCGGATGACCGGCGCGCAGTGCCCGGACGCTAGGTCGCCGTCGAACCGGAACCGCGGAGGTCCGCACCGTGCCGGGCGCACCCGTCCCACCACCCCCGCGGACCCCGCTCGTGCAGCCGCCGGCCGGTCGGACGACGATGGGGCGTGCCCATCGACGCCACCACCACCTACACCGCCGACCCCGACCGCGTCCTCGCCGTCCTCACCGACGAGACCTTCCTGCGCGAGGTGGCCGCGGCCCTCGAGGCGCAGGTGCAGGAGGCGTCGAGCAGCGCCGACGGCACCGCCACCACGACCCGGGTGCGGCTGTCGGCCCCCACGACGGGCATCCCGCCGGTCTTCGCCCGCTTCGTCGGCAGCACCGTGCCCGTCTCGCAGACCACCACCTGGACCTCGGACGGCGACGGCGGCCACCGGGGCGCCCTCGACCTGCGCGCCGAGATCATGGGCCGCGAGGCGCGGGTGCGCTGCGAGCGGCGGCTGACCCCCTCCGCCGACGGGACGCGCGCCACGGTCACCGGCGACGCGAAGGTCCACGCGCCGCTCATCGGCCGGCAGGCCGAGGCCGCCGTCCGCGACCTGGTCACCCAGGTGGTGCTGCGCCGCGAGCACGAGGTGCTGCAGCGCCGGCTCGGCGAGTCCGGCTGAACCCCGCTCAGGCCAGCCCGGCCAGCGCCCGGAGCAGCACCTCCCGGGTCTCGGCCGGGTCCACCACGTCGTCGACCTCGAACGCCGAGGCCACGGTCAGCGCCCCACCCCGCGCGTAGGACTCGGCCACCAGCTCGGCGAAGCGCGCCTCCCGCGCCGCGGGCGGCAGCGCCTCGAGCTCCCGCCGCGCCCCCAGCCGGACGGCGCCCTCCAGGCTCATCGGCCCGAACTCGCCGGTCGGCCAGGCCAGCGTCAGCAGCGGGGCCCGCAGGTCGCCGCCGAGCATCGCCATCGCGCCCAGGCCGTAGGCCTTGCGCAGCACCACCGCCAGCAGCGGCGTGCCCAGCTGCGCGCCGGCGACGTAGAGCCCGCCGAAGCGCCGCACGGTGCCGGTGCGCTCGGACTCCGGCCCGACCATGAACCCCGGGGTGTCCACCAGCGAGACCACCGGCAGCCCGGCCGACGCGCACAGCCGCAGGAACGACGCCGCCTTGTCCGCCGACTCCCCGTCGATGGCCCCACCGAGGTGGCGCGGGTCGTTGGCGAGGAACCCCACCGGCCGCCCGCCCAGCCGCGCCAGCGCGGTGACGACGCCGCGGCCGAACGCCGGGCGCAGCTCCAGCACGCTGCCGGCGTCGGCCAGCGTGCCGACCACCGGCCGCACGTCGTAGCTGCGCACCCGGTTCGCCGGCAGCGCCGTCCGCAGCGCCCGCTGGTCGCCGCCCTCCCCCGGCTCGACCCGGCCGGCCAGCAACCCGACCGCCTGCCGGGCGGCGGCCACGGCGGCCGCGTCGTCGGGCACCACGACGTCGACGACGCCGGTGGCCGCGTGCACCGCCGTCGGGCCGACGTCGTCGGGCGCGACGACGCCCAGCCCGCCGGCCTCGATCATCGCCGGGCCGCCCATGCCGATGCTGCTGTCCTCGGTGGCGACGACGACGTCGCAGCAGCCCACCAGCGCGGCGTTGCCGGCGAAGCAGTACCCCGAGACGACGGCGACCGTGGGCACCCTGCCGGCCAGGCGCGCCATGGTGGTGAACGTCGGCACGTCGAGGTGGGAGAAGCCGGCGCCGTCGGTGTCACCGGGCCGCCCGCCGCCGCCCTCGGCGACCAGCACCACCGGCAGCCCCCGGTCAGCGGCGAGCTCCAGCAGCCGGTCGGTCTTGCGGTGGCCGGTGCGTCCCTGCGTGCCGGCCAGCACGGTGTAGTCGTAGGCCAGCACCGCGCAGGCCACGCCGCCGACCTCGCCGACGCCGGTGACGATGCCGTCGGCGGGCGTGCGGGCGACGAGCTCCTCCAGCGACCGGCGGGCGCGCTGCGCGGCGAGGCCGAGCTGCCCGTACTCGACGAAGGTGCCGTCGTCGACCAGCGCCGCCACGGTCTCCCGGGCGGTCATCCGGCCCGCGGCGTGCCGGCCCGCGACCGCCTCCGGCCGCGCCTCGTCGAGCGTGGCCGCCCGCCGCCCGAGCAGCTCGGCCAGCTCGGGCCGGACGGCGTCGGGGTCGGCCGTCCCCGGCCCGGCGGCCCCGGCCCCGACGTCCCCCGGGACGACCCCGCCGAGCACCGCGCCGGCGGTCACGACGTCGCCCACGCGCACCGCCAGGCCGGTGAGCACGCCGCCGGCCGGTGCGGCGACCACGTGCTCCATCTTCATCGCCTCCAGCACCACCAGCGGCGCGCCCGCGGCGACGGCGTCCCCGTCGGCGGCGGCCACCTCGACCACCGCCCCCGACAGCGGCGCGGTCACCGGCAGCACCCCGTCGACGGGCCGCACCTCCGCCGTGGGCCGGTCGGACACCAGCTCGGCCAGCCGCGCGTCGACCAGGTCGGTGCCGGCCCCGCCCGCGGCCACCTCCGGGAGCGCGACCAGCGCCGCGAGCAGGTCCCGGTTCACCGGCACGCCGGCGACGTCGAGCTCGGCCAGCGCCCGGGCGGTGCCGGCGAGCGCGCGGGGGAGGTCGCGGTCGTGCACGACGACCTTGGCCAGCAGCGAGTCGTAGCGGGGGCCGACCTCGGCGCCGGGCACCGCGGCGGTGTCCACCCGCACGCCGCGCCCGGTCGGCGGGACGAAGCGCTCCAGCACCCCGGTGCCCGGCTGTACGGTGCCGTCGGGCAGCAGCGTCTCGGCGTTCACCCGCGCCTGCACGGCGGCGCCGCGGGCCGGGGGCGGCGCGGACAGGCCCAGGTCGGCCAGCGACACCCCCTCGGCCAGCCGGATGCCCACCTCGACGAGGTCGAGGCCGGTGACCTCCTCGGTGACGGTGTGCTCGACCTGCAGCCGCGGGTTGACCTCGAGGAAGGCGACCTCGCCGCCGCGGACGAGGAACTCCACCGTCGCCAGGCCGCGCAGCCCGGCCGAGCCGCACAGCGCCGTCGCCCAGGCGGCCAGCCGGGCGCGGAGGTCGTCGTCGAGGGCCGGGGCGGGCGCGACCTCGACCAGCTTCTGCCGGCGCCGCTGCAGCGAGCAGTCGCGGTCGCCGAGGACGACTCCGCGGGCGCCGTCGCCGGCCACCTGGACCTCGACGTGCCGGGCGCCGGTGAGCAGCCGCTCGAGGTAGACCCTGCCGTCGCCGAACGCCGCGAGCGCCTCCGACCGGCAGCGCTCCAGGGCGGCGGGCAGCCCGGCCGGGTCGTGCACCGGCCGCATCCCGCGCCCGCCGCCCCCGGCGAGCGCCTTGACCATGGCCGGGCCGCCGGCGAGGAACGCCGCGGCCGCCTCGGGGCCGGGGTCGGCGCCGGTGGCGGCCAGCACCGGCACGCCCTGCTCGGCCGCCCGCGCCCGGGCCCGGGTCTTGTCGCCGAAGAGCGCGAGCACGCCGGCGTCCGGGCCGACGAAGGCGATGCCCGCGTCGGCGCAGGCGCGGGCCAGCCGCGGGCTCTCGGCGAGGAAGCCCCAGCCCGGGTGCAGGCCGTCGGCGCCGCTGCGCACGGCGGCGCCGACCACCGCGGCGACGTCGAGGTAGGCGGCCGGGCCGGTCCCGGGCAGCCGGACGGCGTCGTCGGCGCGGCGCACGTGCAGGCTCCCGGCGTCGTCGGCGGGGGCGATCGCGACGGTGGACAGGCCGAGGGCGGCGGCGGTCCGCAGCACGCGGACGGCGACCTCGCCGCGGTTGGCGACCAGCAGGCGGGTGACGCTCACGGACGCCGGAGTCTAGGGAGCGCGCCGCCGCGATCCGGGGCAGGCTGCCGGACATGACGACGCCGCCGCAGCCCGATCCCGACGCCCCCCAGCCGCGCGACATCGCCGTGGAGATGGAGACTCAGGAGGTGGCCGCCGACCTGGAGGAACGCAGCGACCCCCAGGAGCCGGCGAACCCGGCCTGAGCAGGGGACGCGGGCCCGCTCCCGGGCGTAGCGTTCTCGCATGTCCGCCGAAACCGGTACCGGACGCGTGGTCGCCGGGCGCTACGCGGCGTCCGAGGTCATCGGCCGAGGTGGCATGGGGGTCGTGTGGCGGGCCACCGACCGGGTGCTGCAACGGCCGGTCGCCCTCAAGGAGATCGTCTACCCGTCGCACCTCACCGACGAGGAGCGCGAGTCCCTGCGGCTGCGGACCCTGCGCGAGGCCCGGACGGCGGCCCGGCTGGTGCACCCGTGCGTCACCACCCTCTACGACGTCGTCGAGGAGGACGGCCGGCCCTGGTTGGTCATGGAGCACGTGGAGTCCCGCAGCCTGCAGGAGATCGTGCAGCGCTCGGGCCCCCTGCCGTGGCGCACCGTGGCCCGCATCGGCCTCGACGTCCTCGACGCGCTGGAGGCCGCGCACGCGGCGGGCATCGTGCACCGCGACGTCAAGCCGGCCAACGTGCTCGTCGGCTCCGACTGCTCGGCGCACCTGACCGACTTCGGCATCGCCACGGCCACCGGCGACGCGTCCATCACCACCTCCGGCGCCATCCTCGGCTCCCCGGCCTACATGTCGCCGGAGCGGGCGCGCGGCGAGGAGCCCGGTCCCGCCGTCGACCTGTGGTCGCTGGGCGCGACCCTCTACACGGCGGTCGAGGGCCGGCTCGCCTTCGACCGGCCCGAGCCGATGGCCACGCTGCTCGCCGTCGTCCAGGAGGACCCCGCTCCTCCCGAGCGGGCCGGCCCCCTGGCGCCGGTGCTGCAGGGGCTGCTCACGCGCGACACCGCGCAGCGGTGGGACGTCGGCCGCGCCCGGGCCGGCCTGCGGGACGCGCTCGCCGGCGCCGGGCCGGGGCCGGCCTGGTCACCGCCGGCACCCGGCGGCCCCCCGGCCGTGAGCGGGCCGACGCTGGGCAGCCAGGTCGAGCGCTTCGAGCTCGACGACCTGCGCGCGCTGGCCTCGGTCATCGGCACGGTGGCCCGCGACGCGCGCGACCAGGCCCGCTACCTCGCCGAGAAGCGCAAGGAGCGGAAGGAGCGGAAGGAGCGGAAGGAGCGCAAGGAGCACCGCTCCGGGGAGCACCGGCACGGCAGGGAGCGCGGGCCGGACCGGGGGCACCGGGCGCGCGCGGTCGCGCCACCGGCTGCCGCGCCGCAGACTCCCGCGCCGCAGACTCCCGGGCCGGCGGCTCCGCGGGGGATGCCGCGCACGCCGCAGCGCACCCGCCGGCGGGGAGTGCAGCGCTGGCGGTTCAAGCGCCGCTGGGTCGTCGTGCCGGTCGTCGTCACCGTGCTGGCCGTCGTCGCGGCCCTCGGCGGGCTGGTGGCGCTGGTCGCCGCCCTCCTCGGCTTCTGGTGATCAGCCCCGGCGGACCAGCCCGGCGGGGTCCAGGCGGCGCTCGGCGACGTAGTACAGCGTCGCGCCCTCCGGCACGGGGGTGTCCCAGGAGGGGCTGACCTGCAGGCCCTCGCCGGTGCGCAGGGCCAGCACGGTCGCGCCGTGGTCGCGGCCGAAGGCGGTCTGGCACTCGCCGAAGGTGCGGTGCGGCATCCCCGGCGGCACCCGCACCGAGTAGGTGTTGCCGTGCCCGCCGGCGGTCATCAGCTCGTTGTAGACCTGGGTGAGCCCGGGGTCGGCCGCCTCCTCCGAGAGCAGGAACGGCATGTGCCACTGCACCACCTGCACCCCGGCGTTGACGTAGCGCAGGGTGGCGCGCCGGCCGAGGTCGCGCACGGCCGCGACCATGTGCACGTCGGGGTTGGCGTGGTCGACGGCGACGGCGATGGCCAGCGTCTCGTTGTCGTCGCGGCCGTCGATGACCACCGTGCGGGCGCGGGCCACCCCGGCGCGGGTCATGACGTCGGCGTGCGTCAGGTCCCCGCGCACGAAGGAGACCGCCGGCTCCTCCGGCATCGGGTTGACCGCGACGTCGTCGTGCGCGCACAGCGCGATCCGCGTGCCCGGCTCGACGGTCAGCTCGGCGACGATGCGCTCGGTGCGCCCGGGCGTGTAGCCCAGGACGACGACGTGGTCCCGGAGGTCCAGGCCGACCACTCCTCTCAGCCGCTTGCCCCGCGTGGTCTGCAGGGCGGTGGCCAGCTCGGTGAACAGCAGGGTCAGCGTGACGATCCCGCCGACGATGACGTAGGCCCCGACCACGCGGCCGCCGGTGGAGACGGGGAACAGGTCGCCGTAGCCGACGGTGGCGGCGGTGACGACGAAGTACCACCAGTAGTTCGCCGGCGCGGCGATGCCGCTGCCGGGCGGCTCCACCAGCGCCATCGCCGCCCAGCTGGTGAGGAACACCAGGGCGGCGACGGCCAGCGGCAGCCGCCAGCCGCCGAGCCGCAGGCGCAGGGTGCGCAGGAGCCGCTGCAGCAGGAACGGCAACGCGGGACCCCCTCGGCCGGGCGGGCGGACACCGCAACCTACCGTCGCACCGCCGCCCGGGGCGTCCCCCGCGAGCGGGAGGGGTAGCGCTGCGGCATGCGCACCTCCGAGCTCCTCCGGTACGCCTACGCGCAGGTCGGCGAGACGCTGCGGCGCGCCGTCGCCGACCTGACCCCCGAGCAGCTGGCCCAGCGGCCCGGGCCCGGCGCCAACCCCGTCGGCTGGCTGGCCTGGCACCTGCTGCGCGTGCAGGACGACCACCTCGCCGACGTCGCCGGCACGGCACAGGTGTGGACCGCGCAGGGCTTCGCCGCCCGCTTCGGCCTGCCCGTCGACGACGCCGCCACCGGCTACGGCATGTCCGCGGAGGAGGTCGAGGCGGTGCGGGTGCCCTCCGCCGGGCTGCTGCTGGAGTACGCCGACGCCGTCGCCGCGGCCAGCGACGCGTTCCTCGACGGGCTGACCGACGACGACCTCGACCGCGTCGTCGACGAGCGGTGGGACCCGCCGGTGACCCTCGGCGTGCGGCTGGTCAGCGTGCTCTCCGACGACCTGCAGCACGTGGGCCAGGCGGCCTACGTGCGGGGACTGCTGGGCGCCTGAGCCGCCACACCGTCGCGGCCCGAGTGGGCGGTCGCGGTCGGCGGCACGCGCCGACACGCCGTCCCGGGCGGCCAGGACCGCCCACTCGGCGTCCGGGGGCCGCGGTGGGGCTCGGCCCGCGGGCAGCCCGGCGCCGTCCGGCGGCGGGCTCCCGCCGCGCGTAGCGTCGGCGCGTGACCGACACCGCGCTCACCGACTTCTACGCCCTCGAGGACCTGCTCACCCCCGAGGAGGTCGAGATCCGCGACCGCGTGCGGAACTGGTGCGCCAAGGAGGTCACGCCGCGGATCAACGACTACTGGGAGGCTGCTGCGTTCCCCTTCGAGCTGGTGCCCGGCTTCGCCGAGCTCGGCATCGCCGGGGGCACCATCCAGGGCTACGGCTCGCCGGGGATGAGCTGCGTCGCCGCCGGGCTGGTCGCCGCCGAGCTCGCCCGCGCCGACGGCAGCATCGGCACCTTCAACGGGGTGCACAGCTTCCTCGCGATGCAGTCGATCGCGCTGCTGGGCTCGGAGGAGCAGCGGGAGCGGTTCCTGCCGCCGATGGCGCGGATGGAGCAGATCGGCGCGTTCGGGCTGACCGAGCCGCAGCACGGCAGCGACGCGGTCGCCCTGGAGACCAGCGCGCGCCGCGACGGCGACGCCTTCGTGCTCGACGGGCAGAAGAAGTGGATCGGCAACGGCACGATCGCCGACCACGTCATCGTGTGGGCGCGCGGCGAGGACGGCCAGGTCGGCGGCTACGTGGTCGAGAAGGGCACGCCCGGCTTCACCGCGCGGGTGATGACCGGCAAGACGGCGCTGCGCGCGGTGTGGCAGGCCGAGATCACCCTCGAGGGCGCGCGGGTGCCGGTGGAGAACCGGCTGGAGAACTGCCGGTCGTTCAAGGACGTCTCCACCATCCTCGACCGCACCCGCTACACGGTCGCGTGGCGGGCGCTGGGGCTGGCGACGGCGGCCTACGAGCTGGCACTGGAGCACAGCCTGCACCGGGAGCAGTTCGGCCAGCCGATCGCCGGCTACCAGCTGGTGCAGGAGAAGCTCGCCCGGATGCTGGCCGAGATCACCACCATGCAGCTCATGTGCTGGCGGCTGTCCACCCTCGCCGACGCCGGCCGGATGACCGCCGCGATGGCCTCGCTGGCCAAGCGGCACTGCTGCGCCACCGCCCGGCAGATCGTCGCCGACGCCCGCGACCTCTTCGGCGGCGACGGCATCCTGCTCGAGCACCACATCGCCCGCCACCACGCCGACATCGAGGCGATCTACACCTTCGAGGGCACCGACCACGTGCAGGCGCTGATCGTCGGCCGCGAGATCACCGGCCTGTCGGCCATCAGCGGCCGGCGGCGCTGACGCCCCGGTCCTCGCGTGTGCCCCGGCGGCCGCCGGGGAAGGGTCCGGTCCCCTGCCGCGGACCGCGACCCCCAGGAGACGCCGTGACCGAGACCCAGCGCGACGTGGTGGAGCTGCTCAGCGCCGACCACCGCGAGTTCGACCGCATCTTCCGTGAGCTCGAGCAGTTGATGGGCAGCACCGACCCCGACGCGCTCGCCCGCAAGCGCGCCCTCGTCGACGAGGTGAGCATCGGCCTGGTCAAGCACTCCGTCGCCGAGGAGACGCAGGTCTACCCGCGGGTGCAGAAGGAGGTCGACGCCGAGGAGGCGCAGCGGTCCAAGCACGAGCACGACCGGGCCGAGCACACCATGAAGCAGCTCGAGCGGCTCGACCCGTCCGACGAGCGCTACGACGTCGAGATCCGGACGCTGATCCACGAGATCCGCGGCCACGTCGAGCACGAGGAGGGCCGCATGTTCACCGAGCTGCGCGCCTCCTTCGACCGGGCGGAGCTGGTGCGCATGGCCGAGCAGGTGGAGCGGGTCAAGAAGATCGCGCCGACCCGGCCGCACCCGATGACGCCCAACGAGGGCGTGGTCCGGACGGTGGTCGGGCCGGTCGCCGCGCTCATCGACCACCTGCGCGACGCCGTCAGCGGGCGGGGCAAGCAGGACACCTGAGCCGTCCGGCGCCGCCGCTGCCCTCCTGGCGTTACCGTCGGGAGGGCAGCGGCGTCAGGAGGGGTCTTCGGTGGAACCAGTCAGCCTGGTGGTCGGTGCGGCACTGCTGGCCGTCGGGTTCGTGGCCGGGCGGCTCGGACGGCGCCGTCCCGCCGCGCCGCCGCCGAACCCCGTGCCGCTGTGCGGCTGCGGTCACGCGCTGAGCCAGCACGACACCGAGACCAACACCTGCTACGCCGAGCTGCGCCGCGACTCCTACGACAAGCGCGGCCGCTGGGCCGGGCACACCTGGGTGCCCTGCACCTGCCGGCAGTACGTCGGCCCGCGCCCGATCGACGAGGTCTTCGTCCCCCGGATCCTGCCGCCCGCGGAGTGAGCGGACGGCGGTTCAGACCCGCGCCGCGGCGACGTCGGTGAGCGCGGCGACCAGCGCGCCCACCCGCTCGGCGCCGAGCTCCGCGGCCAGCGCGTCCTCGTGCGCGCGCACCAGCGCCTCGAGCCGGTCGAGCCGGGTGCGGCCGCGGGCCGACAGGTGCACCCGCACCCGCCGGCCGTCGTCGGGGTCGGGCAGCCGGTAGGCCAGCGCGGCGTCGACCAGCCCGTCGACCAGCCGGGTGGCGGTGGGCGCCGGCATCGTCAGCGCGCCGCCCAGCTCCCCCATCGTGCAGCCGGGACCGGCGCCCAGGGCACGCAGGACGCGGTAGGAGTCCAGCGTCGCGCCGTCCTCGGCCAGCACCGCGGTGACGCCGCGGGCGACCCGCCGGGTGACCGCGGTCAGCAGCTCCACCAGGGAGGGCCCGGTCGACGGCGGCACGGGAACACCCGTGGCCCGCTGCTCGACCGTCATGGTCGGCACCATACTCAGGCGGTGCCCGGACCGACCGTCCCGCTGGACGCCTGGGAGGCCGCCGTCGTCGGCCGCGCCCCCGGCGTCGCGCGGGTCGGTCTGGCCGTCCCGCTGTCGGGTCCCCTGGCGATGACCGCGCCGTCGGCGCTCGACCTCGCGGGCCTGGCCGCCGACGAGCTCAACGAGGCCGGCGGCGTGCGCGGGCGGGCGCTGGAACTGGTCGCCGTCGACGCCGGGCGCCGCCCGGCCGAGGTCGCCGCCGAGGCCGCCGCACTGCACGCCGCCGGCGCGGTCGACGTGCTCGTCGGCTTCTCCACCAGCGACGTGTCCCGTGCCGTCGCCGGGGCGCTGGCCGGGCGCGCCGGCTACGTGTTCACCCCGCCGCACGAGGGCGGCCGCAGCACCGGCGGCGTGCTGCGGATCGGCTCCTCCCCGCTCGGCCAGCACGCCGCCGCCCTGGCCTGGCTGGTGCGCCGGCGGCGGGCCCGGCGCTGGGTGCTGCTCGGCACCGACTACGTGTGGCCGCAGGCGGTGCACCGCGCGGCCCGCGCGGTCCTGCGCGAGCTGGGCGCCGAGGTGGTCGGCGAGCTGCTGGTGCCCTTCGGCCCGGCCGACCCCGGCCCGGCCCTGGACCTGGTCCGCCGCAGCCGCGCCGACGCCGTCCTGCTCAGCCTGGTCGGCCGCGACCTGGTCGCCTTCAACCGGGCCTTCGCCCGCGCCGGCCTCGACCGCCGGGTGGTCCGGCTGTCGGGGGCGCTGGAGGAGAACGGCCTCTACGCCGTCGGCGGCGACGGCTCCGGGGAGCTCTACGCCTGCATGCCCTCCTTCGCCGCGGGAGCCGGCGCCACCGACGAGGGGCAGCTCGCGCTGCAGGAGCGGCTGGCCGCCCGCGCCGGGCCGGACGCGCCGGTCGTGTGCGCCTACGCCCGCGGCGTCTACGACGGCGTCCGCACCGCGGCCGGCCTGCTCGCCGGCGAGCCGGCGCCGCCCGTGCGGGCACCCCGGTCCCGGCTGGCCCGCGCCGACGGCCTCGTCTTCCGGGAGGTCTGACCGCGGGGCCGACCCCCCGGTGTTTCCAGTTGGAAGGATCTCGGCCTACCCTCCCCGCGTCCGGCCCCGAGCCGGCCGAGAGGAGGAGTCGTGACCGACCCCCGCACCACCCCCACCGCGCACGCCACCGGGAGCACCGGTGCCGGCGCGGTCCCGGCCGCCGGCGCCGCCGGGGTCGAGGAGTTCGGCTACCGGCAGGAGCTCAAGCGCTCGCTGAGCTTCACCGACCTGCTGGTCTACGGCCTGGTCTTCATGGTCCCGATCGCGCCGTTCGGCATCTTCGGCAGCGTCTTCCAGGCCTCCGGCGGGATGATCGCGCTCGCCTACGCCATCGGCGGCCTGGCGATGGCCTTCACCGCGGCGTCGTACTCGCAGATGTCGCGCGCCTTCCCGATGGCCGGCTCGGTCTACACCTACGCCGGGCGCGGCATCGCCCAGCCGGTCGGGTTCATCGCCGGCTGGATGATCCTGCTCGACTACGTGCTGGTCCCGGCGCTGCTGTACCTCATCGCCGCGGTCGCGATGAACTCGATCGTGACGTCGATCCCGGTCTGGGTCTGGCTGATCGGCTTCGTCGTCCTCAACACGGTCGTCAACTACTTCGGCATCGAGTTCACCGCGCGGGTCAACAAGATCATGCTGGTCGGGGAGCTCGTCGTGCTGGCGGTCTTCCTCGTCATCGGCGTCGTCGCGCTGGCCTCCGGCGAGGGCCGCGGCTTCGACCTCACGCCGATCTACAACAGCGACACCTTCTCGCTGGAGCTGGTGTTCGGCGCCGTGTCGGTCGCGGTGCTGAGCTTCCTCGGCTTCGACGGCATCTCCACCCTCGCCGAGGAGAACCGGGAGTCGGCCCGCTCCATCGGCAAGGCGATGATCGCCGCGCTGGCGCTGGCCGGGACGCTGTTCATCGTGCAGACCTGGGTCGCCGCGCTGCTGGTGCCCGACCCGGACGCGCTCATCGCCGAGGGCGACGCCGCGGGCACCGCCTTCTACGACGCGGCCGAGGTGGCCGGCGGTGCCTGGCTGGGCACGCTGACGGCGATCGCGACGGCGGTCGCGTGGGGCTTCGCCAACTCGCTGGTCGCCCAGGCGGCCACCTCGCGGCTGCTGTTCGCCATGGCGCGCGACCGCCAGCTGCCCGGCTTCCTGCGCCAGGTGCACCCGACCCGCCGCGTGCCGGTCAACGCCACCTTCCTCGTCGCGGCCGTCTCCCTCGTCCTCGGCCTCTACATGGAGCAGCGCGAGGACGGCATCACGCTGCTGTCCACCCTGGTCAACTTCGGCGCGCTGTCGGCGTTCCTGCTGTTGCACGTCGCCGTCGTCTGGCACTTCGTCGGTCGCCTCAGGAGCCGCAACTGGTGGCTGCACCTGGTGGTGCCGGTCATCGGGTTCGGCATCCTGGCCTACGTCGTCTACAACGCCCAGGTGGCCGCCCAGGAGCTCGGGTTCGTGTGGCTGGCCATCGGCGTGGTGCTGATGGTCGTCCTGATCGCCACCGGCCGCCGGCCGGAGATCCGGGCGGAGGAGAACCTGTGACCGCGGCGCTCGAGGTCGTCTCGCTGGAGCCGGCCCCCGACCAGCTGCGGTACTCCTTCGGCGGCGCCGAGCCGCTGCTGACCGTGGCCCCGGGCACGGTGGTCGAGCTGACCACGGAGGACTGCTTCGGCGGGGCGGTGCGCGGCGTCGACGACCTGCCCAGCCAGGTCTGCGTGTTCCCCTACCTCAACCCGGTCACCGGCCCGATCGCCGTCGAGGGCGCCGAGCCCGGCGACACGCTGGCCGTGCACCTGGTCGACGTCGCGCCGGTGCGCGACTGGGCGGTGTCGACCACCTTCCCGCACTTCGGTGCGCTGACCACCACGCACCAGACGGCGATGCTGCACGCGCCGCTGGAGGAGCTGGTGTGGCTCTACGAGGTCGACCGGGAGCGGGGTACCTGCCTGTTCCGGCCGCGCCGCGGCGGGCCGGAGGTCGAGCTCCCGCTCGACCCGATGCACGGCACGATCGGCGTCGCCCCGGGCGCGGGCGAGGTGCACGCGAGCATCACCCCGGGTGCGCACGGCGGGAACATGGACACCCCCGAGGTGCGCGCCGGGACGACGCTGTACTTCGGCGTCAACGTCCCCGGCGGGCAGCTGTCGATCGGCGACGGGCACTGCCGGCAGGGCGAGGGCGAGGTCTGCGGCACCGCCGTCGAGGCGGCCATGCGCACCGTCGTCGTCGTGGACCTGGTCAAGGGCGGCGGGCCGGCGTGGCCACGGCTGGAGACCGACGAGTTCCTCATGTCGACCGGCTCGGTCCGGCCGCTGGAGGACGCCTTCCGGGTCAGCCAGCACGACCTGGTCACCTGGGCCGCCGAGCTGACCGGGTGGGACGTCCTGGACGCCTACCAGCTGGTCAGCCAGGCGGGACTGGCGCCGGCGGGCAACGTCGTCGACACCAACTACACGATGGTGGCGAAGCTGGCCAAGCGGTACCTGCCCGGCGCGCCCGCCGCCGACGGCGTGCACGAGCGGCTGCGGGAGACCGCCGCCGCCTACCTCGGGCAGCGCTGACCGCGGCGGTCGTCCCGGCGCCGCGATCCCGCGCCGGGACGGCCGTCCGCGCGTAGCCTGCCGCGCGTGGAGGCCGCGGAGTACGTCGCGGAGTCGCCGGCGGGCGGCCCCGACGCCGTGGCCGCGCTCCTCCCGATGGTGCGGCGCATCGTCGCCGCCCGGGTGGCCGACGCCACCGCCGCCGAGGACCTGGTCCAGGAGACCCTGGTGCGCGTCCTCACCGCCTCCGGCCGGGTCGAGCCCGGCATGCTCGAGCCCTACGCCATCGCCACGGCGCGCAACGTCGTCGCCACCTCCTGGCGGGAGCAGGACCGCCAGCGGCGCAACCAGCACCGGGTGGTCGACCTGCGGGTGCCCGACCCGCCCGACGGCGAGCTGCTCGCCGCGGAGGAGCGGTCCGCCGTCGCCGAGGCGCTCACCCGGCTCTCCGAGCGTGACCGGCAGGCCCTCCTCGAGCACGAGGTGTCCGGCCGGGACACCCGGGCGCTGGCCACCGAGCTCGGCTCGACCGCCGGCGCCGTCGCCGCGCAGCTGCACCGCGCCCGGGCCCGGCTCCGGGTCGAGTACCTGCTGGCCCGCGACCGCGTCGAGCCGCCGACCGAGCGCTGCCGCCCGGTGCTGTTCGCCCTCTCCAGCGGCGACCGCCGCCGCCAGCGCGAGGTCGACGCCGGGCGGCACCTGCTCGAGTGCGACGTCTGCGCCACGCTCAGCCAGCCGCTGCTGGAGCGGGCGCCGCAGCGCGACGACGAGGTCCGCATCGCCATCGGGGCCGACGCCGACGTCGTCGCCGCCCGGCAGGCCGCCCGGGACCTCGCCGGCCGGCTCGGCTGCTTCTCGGCCACCGACCTGACGCTCATCGCCACGGCGGTCTCCGAGGTGACCCGCAACATCGTCAAGTTCGCCGGTTCCGGCGAGGTCGTCGTGGAGGTCCTCGACCACCCGCGCAAGGGCGTGCAGGTGACCGCCCGCGACGCCGGCCCCGGCATCCCCGACGTCGAGCGGGCGCTGCAGGACGGCTACAGCACCTACGCCGGCCTGGGGCTGGGACTGCCCGGCGCCCGGCGGCTGATGGACGAGTTCGCGATCGCCTCCGAGGTGGGGCGGGGGACGACGGTGACGATGACGAGATGGTGTGGTCAGCGATGAGCGTCCAGGGCACGGAGACGACGACGGCGCCCGGCGCTCCCGGCGAGGACCAGCTGCTCCCCCAGCTCGTCGCGCACCTGCGCGAGCACCGCGCGCGGCTGCGGCAGGAGTGGTCCGAGCGCATCCAGCAGGCCGGCCTGCTGCACGCCATGACCCCGCAGGAGATGGCGGCCGAGACCACCTCGGTCTACGACAACTACGTCGAGGTGCTCGAGACCGGCAGCGTCGAGGCGCTGCGGCGCTACGCCCGCGACCTGTCGGAGCGGATCATCCCGCGCGGGGTGGAGACCCACGAGGTCGTGGGCATCGTGCTGCTGCTGCGCGACGTGCTCGCCCGCTCGCTGTTCGAGAAGTACCAGCGCGACTTCGGCCTGCTCAACCGGGTGCTCGACGCCTACGAGCCCGCGGCCAACCGCATCGCGAACACCGTCGCGGTGAGCTTCGTCGAGGAGCGCGAGCGGGTCATCCGGCAGCAGCAGGACGCGTTGCGCGAGCTGTCCACCCCGGTCCTGCCGGTGCGCGAGCGGCTGCTCATCCTGCCGATCATCGGGGTCCTCGACAGCGAGCGGGCCCGCCAGCTCACCGAGCAGCTGCTGACCGGCATCCGCACCCACCGCGCCCGGGTGGTGGTCATCGACATCACCGGGGTCCCCGAGGTCGACGAGTCGGTGGCCAACCACCTCGTGCAGACCGTCGACGCCTCCCGGCTCATGGGCGCCAGCGTCATCATCACCGGTCTGTCGCCGAAGATCGCCCAGACGCTGGTGACCATCGGGGTGGACCTCAGCAAGATGGACACCATCGGCGACCTGCAGGGCGGCCTCGAGGAGGCCGAGCGCCTCCTCGGTTACACGACCGGCAGGGACGACGGGGCGGCCGCCCCGTGACCGGGCCCCGGTTGGTCTCGATCCTGCGGCAGGGGTCCTACCTGATCGCCTCGATCCACACCGCCCTCGACGACACGCAGATGACCGCGTTCCAGGACGACCTGGTCGAGCGCATCGGCCGCGACCGCGCCCGGGGGGTGGTCATCGACGTCGCGGCGCTCGACGTGCTGGACTCCTTCGCCACCCGGACGCTGCGCACGATCGGCGAGGTCGCCCGGCTGCGCGGCGCGGTGACGGTGGTGGTGGGCATCCAGCCGGAGGTGGCCTTCGCCATGGTGGCGCTGGGGATGGACACCGGGTCGGTGCACACCGCGCTCGACCTCGAGGAGGGGCTGGCCTTCCTCGACCGGGTCGTCGGCTCCCGCCGTCCGGTGACGACCCTGCGGGGTGGTGCGGGGTGACCGGCATCGAGGGGTTCGCCCGCGACTACCGCGTCGGCTTCCTGGCCCACCTCGCCCGCCGCAGCGAGGCCTCCCTGCACCGCGGGTACGAGCTCGGCCGGGCCGCGGTCACCGGGGGGCTGGGGATCCTCGAGGTCGTGCACGTGCACCACGAGGTGCTGCTCGGGGTCCTCCGCGAGACCCCCGCCGGCGAGCTGGCCGACGTCGCCGCCGCGGCGTCGGAGTTCCTCTGCGAGGTGCTGGCGACGTCGGACATGGCGCAGCGGGCGCTGCTGCGCCCGCGATGAGGGAGGACCCCCGGCCGGGTCGGGGGCAACGACCCCGGCCGGGGGCGGTCGGGCGCGGGCGGGCGCCCGCGCGGGTGCGGGCTACTGGAAGGCGCGGGGCAGCTGCTCGACGGTGCCCTCGCACCTGACGTCGCCGGTGTTGGCCAGCTCCGCGAGGACGCCGACGCTGACGCCGCAGACGTTGGCGGCCACACCGATGGGGATCTGGACGGCCACCTCGTTGCCGCTGAGGACGTCCACGAGCGTGACGTTCACCAGCCCGCCGGTGATCAGCGGCTGGGCGCCGGCGATGCCGGCGGTGCCGGTGACGAGCGCGGCGCTCGCGGCCAGACAGAACGCCGAACGCTTGAGCATGCTGGTCATGGGGGTTCCCTCCGTGTGTGGCCCGGTGCGGCGCCGTCGCCGCGGTGGGCCGGCACGGGTGAAGACCCCTCCGCCCGCCCGGCGTGACGCGGGCCGGCGAGCCGGGCGGGTCGCAGAAACGGGACCGGGGCCACGTCATGGCGACGGTCCGGCGGCGTCCGGGCGGGTATGGGCACCCGGACACCGCCCGCCGTCGGAGGAGAACTCGTGACCGACGCCCCGGATCCCCGGACCGCCGGACGCCGGCGCACGCTGCTGGCCGCCACCGAGCCGGTGCGCGCCGCGGCCAGCGCCGGCGCGCTGGCGCTGTCCTACCCCCTGCTGCGCGGCGCCCCGCGCGGTGAGCCGCACGGCGTGCTCGTGCTCCCCGGGCTGCTCGCCTCCGACGTGTCCACGGTGACGCTGCGCCGCTGGCTGCGCGGGCTCGGCTACCCGGTGGTCGGCTGGGAGCTCGGCCGCAACCGCGGCCCGACGAAGGAGATCACCGACGAGCTGCCCCGCCTGGTGGAGCGCCTGGCCGAGCAGCACGAGGGACCGGTGAGCATCGTCGGGCAGAGCCTCGGGGGCATCTACGCCCGGCGGCTGGCGCTGCGGGTGCCGCGGCTGGTCCGGCAGGTGCTCAGCCTGGGCTCACCGTTCGGCATGGCCGGCCGCCCCGCCGACGACACCCCCGGCGCCCGTGCCTACGCCCGCTACCGGCACCTGCACGCCGTGCCACGCGCCCGCGGGGGCCTCGCCGGCGGCCTCCCGGTGCCCAGCACCGCCGTCTACTCGCGGTGGGACGGCGTCGTCGACTGGCGGGCCTGCCGGCAGCAGCCGGGGCCGCGGGCGGAGAACGTCGGCGTGCACGCCAGCCACCTGGGGATGGGCCACGACCCCGCCGTGCTGTGGCTGGTGGCCGACCGGCTCGCCCAGACCCGGGACGGCTGGGCGCCGTTCACCCCGCCCGCGCGGCTGCGGTTCCTCTACCCGCGGGAGGACGACGACACGGCCGGCTGACGGCGCCGCGCCCGCAGCACCGCGTCGGCGGCGTGGGCGGAGCCGTGCTCGTGCCCGCGGGCCTCCCGCGGCCGCGACTCCGCCACCTGCACCTCCCAGTTCCCGGGGTCGAGCGCCTCGGCCAGCTGCCCGCCGGTGGCGTACCAGTCGGGCAGGCCCGGCCGCTGGATGCCGCGGGAGGAGTCGCTGCCGTCGTGCATCGTGACCAGCAGCGTGCCGCCGGGGGCGACCGCGGCGGCCAGCCGGCGCAGCACGTCGTCGCGGGTGCCGGGCGGGAAGTGCAGGAAGGACGCCGTCACGAGGTCCCACCGCTCCTCGCCGGGCTCCCACGACGAGACGTCGGCCTTGCGGGTCTCCAGCGGCACCCCGGCCGCCGCGGCCGCCGCGGCGGCCCGGTCCAGTGCGGTGCGGGAGAGGTCCAGCGCGGTCACCGACCAGCCGCGCCGGGCCAGCCAGACGGCGTCCCCACCCTCCCCCGCGCCGGCGTCGAGCGCGCGGCCGGGCGGCAGGTCGGCGGCCTCGGCGGCCAGCACGTCGTTGACCCGGCCGCTCCAGACGCCGTGCCCGTGCGAGCGGTAGCGCTCCTCCCACCACCGCTCGCCGTACTCGGGGTCGCTCATCGCCCGGATCACCTCCACCGCGGCCCGGGTGTCGTCGGCGACCAGGTCGGCGTTGATCTGCGCGCCGGCCACCAGGCCCGCGGCGGCGGCGCCGATCACCTGGGCGCCGGGGTCGGCGACGTTGCCGGCCGCCCACACGCCGGGCACCGCGGTGGCGCCGCGGGCGTCGACCGGCACGTGGGTGCCGACGACCGCCTCGCCCATCCGGAACGGCTGGGTCGCCAGGCCCAGCCCGGTCAGCACGGCCGAGCGGGCGGTGAACACCGGGGCGACGACGACGGCCGCGCGGGGCACGACCTCGCCGTCGGCCAGCCGGACGCCGGTCAGCCGGCCGCCGTCGGTCTCCAGCGCCGCGACCTCGCCGCGCACGACCCGCACACCGCGGGCGGCCAGGGCCTCGGCGGTGGCGTCGTCCGGTTCGGGGGCGGCGTGCAGGAAGAACACGACGTCGGCGCTCCACTGCCGCCACAGCTGGACCTGGTGCAGCGACATCGGCCCGGTCGCGATCACGCCGATCGGCCGGTCGCGCACCTCCCAGCCGTGGCAGTACGGGCAGTGCAGCACGTCGGTGCCCCACAGCTCGCGCACGCCGGGGATCGCGGGCAGCTCGTCGGTCAGGCCGGTGGTGACCAGCAGCCGGCGGGCGCGCAGCACGGGGCCGCCCGCCACCTCGACGGTGAAGGCCCCGGCCGACCCGCCGGCCGCCGTCACCGTGCCGTCGACCAGCACGCCGCCGTAGCCGGCGACCTCGGCCCGCCCGGCGGCGAGCAGGTCGCCGGGCGGGGTGCCGTCGCGGCCCAGGTAGTTGTGCATCTCGTGCGCCGGCGCGTTGCGCGGCGTCCCGTCGTCGACCACCGCCACCGAGCGGCGCGCCCGTGCCAGGGCGAGGGCGCCGGACAGACCGGCCGCTCCCCCGCCGACGACCACCACGTCGTACGTCTCGTCCATGCCGGCGACGATGCGCCCCGACCTGCCGGTCAGGCAAGTTCCTTTGCCATACTGGCAACGTGACCGAACTGGACGCCGTCCTCGACGCCGTCGGCCCGCGGCTGCGCGAGCTGCGCCGGCGGCGGGGCGCGACGCTGACCCAGCTGTCGGAGGACACCGGCATCTCGGTGTCCACGCTGTCGCGGCTGGAGTCGGGGCAGCGCCGGCCCACCCTGGAGCTGCTGCTGCCGCTGGCCCGCGCCCACCAGGTGCCGCTCGACGAGCTGGTCGACGCCCCCGAGACCGGCGACCCCCGGGTGCGGCTGCGGCCGATCACCCGGCACGGCGCCACCTTCCTGCCGCTCACCCGGCGCCCGGGCGGGCTGCAGGCCTACAAGATGGTGCTGCCGCCGGGCTGGGGTGGGGAGCCCGGCGAGCTGCGCTCCCACGAGGGCTGGGAGTGGGTCTACGTCCTGTCGGGGCGGCTGCGGCTGCTGCTGGGCGACGCCGACGTGACCCTGACCCCGGGCGAGGTGGCCGAGTTCGACACCCGCACCCCGCACTGGCTGGGCAACCCCGACGACCGTCCGGCCGAGGTGCTCGCCCTCTTCGGCCCGCAGGGCGAGCGCATCCACGTGCGCGCCGCCCCCGCCCGCCGCTGAGGTGCCGATGTCGCGACAAAGGCACCTCTCCCAGGTGCCTTTGTCGCGACATCTGCACCTCTCCCGATCGGTCGTGCGGGACCGGGTGAGGCACGGCCGAGTGGGGTACTCCCGTCGGCATGAGCGGGAAGTCGGCCGAGGACTACGCCGAGGACTACACGGACCCGGAGCTGCGCGCGCGGCTCAAGGAGGAGATCAAGGCCGGCGACCGGGGCGGGCGGCCCGGCCAGTGGAGCGCCCGCAAGAGCCAGCTGCTCGCCCACGAGTACGAGGCGCAGGGCGGCGGCTACCGGCACGAGGGGCAGCGCACCGAGTCCCAGCGGCACCTGCAGGAGTGGACCGACCAGGACTGGCACACCGCCGACGGCGGCGACCGCGCCCGAGGCTCCGACGGGACCAAGCGGTACCTGCCCGACGCCGCGTGGGAGCTGCTCTCCGACGAGGAGAAGCGGGCCACCGACACGAGGAAGAGGGGCGCCGAGGAGCAGCACGTGGCCAACACCGAGGCGGCCAGGGAGGCGCGCACGGCCGCCGAGCTGCTCGACGTGGACGCCGCGGAGGCGAGGAGGCGGGTGGCCCGCATGTCCGGCGACGCGCAGCTCGACCGCGCCGAGCAGGCCGAGCGCGAGCTCGGGAGGGGCCGCAAGACCGTCCTCGAGGCGATCGAGCGTCGGCGCGACGCCGAGTGAGGCCGGTGGGCCGCGATCGGATGACCTGATCGTGGACGTCCTCCCCGACCGCCCACCGCGCGGGAGGACGCCCTGCGGTGAGGGGGGACGGCCCGACACGCCGTGCAGTGGACGCAACATTGCACGGTCTGCACAGTTTGGCCCATGATGTCCGGGTGAGCACCGGCCTGCGCGAGCGCAAGAAGCTCGCCACCCGCCTCGCCCTGCACCAGGCGGCGCTGCAACTGGTCGCCGAGCGCGGCCTCGACGGCGTCTCCGTCGACGACGTCGCCGCGCGGGCCGGCGTCTCCCCGCGCACGTTCTTCAACTACTTCCCCACCAAGGACGACGCCGTCGTGGGCATCGACGCCTCGGCCGTCGCCCAGACCGCCGAGCGGTTCGCCGCCCGGCCCGCCGGGGAGTCGCCGGTCGAGGCGCTGCGCGCGGTGCAGGCGCAGCAGGCCGCCGAGATGGCCGACGAGCCCGCGGGGCTGTGGCCGCTGCGGCTGCGGGTCATCGAGGCCCACCCGGTGCTCGTCGGGCGGCTGCACGCCGTCTTCAACTCGGCGGAGCGGACGCTGGCCGAGGCCATCGCCGTCCGCACGGGGACCGACGCCGCCGGCGACGTCTACCCCACCCTGCTCGCGGCGGTCTCGGGGACGGCCGTGCGCGCCGCCCTGCGCGCCTGGCTCGCGAGCGACTGCACCACCTCGCTGCCCGCCCTCGTCGACGAGGCGTGGGACGCGCTCGCCGCCGGGCTCCCCGCCCCGCGCCCCTGATCCCCCGAGCGGCCGCCGTCGTCCGCTCCTCCCTCGGTGCCGCGCGCCCGCGGCACCGCCGAACGACCCTTGGAGAACCCGTGCAGTCCCCGCCCGTCGACGGCTCCGCACCGCCGATCGTCCTGACCCGCCGCCGGGTCAACCTGGTCTTCTCGGCGCTGCTCGCCGGCATGCTCATGGCCAGCCTCGACCAGACGATCGTCTCCACCTCGATGCCGACGATCGTCGGCGAGCTCGGCGGCGTCTCCTCCATGGCGTGGGTGACGACCGCCTACCTGCTGGCGACGACGCTCGTCATGCCCGTCTACGGCAAGCTCGGCGACCTGTGGGGCCGGCGCTCGCTGTTCCTCGTCGCGATCGGGCTGTTCACCGTGGCCAGCGTCGGCGCAGCGCTGGCGCCGGACTTCACCTGGTTCGTCGTCTGGCGCGGGGTGCAGGGCCTCGGCGGCGGCGGGCTGATGATCCTGTCCCAGGCCATCATCGCCGACATCGTCCCGGCCCGGGAGCGCGCGAGGTACATGGGCCCCATCGGCGCGCTCTTCGGCCTGTCGGCCGTCGCCGGGCCGCTGGTCGGCGGCTTCTTCACCGACTCCGCCGCGCTGGGCTGGCAGTGGTGCTTCTGGATCAACGTGCCGGTCGGCCTGGCCGCGTTCACCATCGCCTGGTTCGCCCTCACCCTGCCGCGCCGGCGCAGCACGACCCCGCTGGGCGTCGCGGGCATCGTGGCGCTGTCGGCCACCACGACGTCGCTGGTGCTGTTCACCGACCTCGGCGGCAGCGACGGCTGGACCGACCCGCTGACCCTGGCCCTGGCGGCCGCGTTCGTCGTCTCGGCCGTCGTGTTCGTGCTGGTCGAGCGGCGCGCGGTCGAGCCGATCGTGCCGCTGAGCCTCTTCCGCAACCCGACCTTCGTCGTCGCCACCGCGCTGGGCATGGCCGTGGGCCTGGGCATGTTCTCGGCGATCGCCTTCATGCCGACGTTCCTGCAGATGAGCTCGGGGCTGTCCGCGGCCCACTCGGGCCTGCTCATGCTGCCGATGACCGCCGGGATCATCCTGACCATCCAGACCTCGGCGTCGCTGATCCTCAGGGACGGCCGGTACAAGCGGTTCACCATCGCCGGGGTCGCGGTGATCCTCGCGACGATGGTCTGGATGACGACGCTGTCGGGCGGCACGTCGCTGTGGACGATCGGCGCGATGTTCTTCGCGCTCGGCTGCGGCCTCGGGCTGATCATGCAGAACGTCGTCCTGGCCGCGCAGAACGCCGTCCCGGCCCGCCAGATCGGCACCGCCACCTCCACGAACAACTACTTCCGCGAGGTGGGCGCCACCCTCGGCGTCGCCGTCTTCGGCACGCTGTTCACCAGCCGGCTGGCCGACAACCTCACCGGCGCGCTGGCCGGCAACGCCGAGCAGGCCGTCCGGGCGGGCATCACCTCACCGGACACGCTGGTGCCGGCCGCGGTGGAGGCCGCCGGCGACCCGCTGCGGACGGCGATCGTCGACGCCTACGCGAGCTCGCTGGCGCCGGTGTTCTGGTACCTGGTGCCGATCCTCGCCGTGGCGCTGCTGCTGTCGTTCGCGCTGCGGGAGATCCCGCTGTCCGAGCACGCCGGCATGGTCGCCCGCGGTGAGGCGGTGGAGTCCGAGGAGGAGCTCGCCGCACTGCTGCGCTCGGGCGCGCACGCCGCCGTCCCGGCCGCGGAGCCGACCCTGCGCGCGGAGCGCGACGACGACCGGGACGACGACGCCCTGCGCGTCTGACCCGAGCACTTCCGCGGAAGTGCACGCCACCGGGGGACTCGGCGAGCCCCGGCCGTGCACTTCCGCGGACGTGCGCGGCCGGGTCAGCGGGCGGCGGCGGACTCGGCGACCAGCCGGTCGAGCAGGTCCCGCGGCAGGGCGGCGCCGAAGTGGGCGGCGAAGCGGCGCATCGGCATGGAGCCGATCATCTGCAGCATCCCCGCCTGCTCCTCCGGGGAGGCGGCGTCGGCGGGCATCGTCGCGGCCAGCGCCGCCACCAGCGCGGGGCCGGCCGCCGGGTGGGTGAACCACTCGGCGACCGAGGAGTCCATCGTCAGCACCCGCACCAGGTCGTCCCCGGCCAGGGTCACCGGCTGCTCCAGCAGGACCGTCTCGGCGTCGGCGCAGACCTGCACCACGTACTCCCCCGGCGCCACCACCCAGCCGGACTCGACGACGTCCCAGTAGGCGAACGCCCGGCGGCCGAGCTCCAGCACGACCTCCCGGCTCTCCCCCGGTCCGAGCGCCACCTTGGTGAACGCCCGCAGCTCGCGCAGCGGGCGGCGCACCGGCCCGGCCGTGGTCGAGACGTAGACCTGCACGACGTGCTTCCCGGCCCGGTCGCCGGTGTTGGTGACGGTGAGCGCGGCCGTGGCGGTGTCGTCGCCGGTGACCTCGACCCGCAGCTCCGAGGTCGTGAACGTCGTGTAGGACAGCCCGTACCCGAACGGGTGGCGCACCGGCCGGCGCTGGGTGAGCAGCCCGCGGTAGCCGACCATCACTCCCTCGCCGTAGACCACCCTGCCCTGCTCGCCGGGGAAGGACAGGAAGCTCGGGGAGTCCTCGAGCCGCAGCGGAACGGTCTCGGCGAGCCGGCCCGAGGGGTTCGCGACGCCCATCAGCAGGTCGGCCAGCGCGGCGCCGCCGGCCTGGCCGAGCAGCGCACCGTCCAGGACCGCGTCGACGTCGTCGTGCCAGCCCTCCAGCGACACGACCCCGCCGTGGGAGAGGACGACGACGGTCCGCGGGGCCGCGGCGGCCACCGCGCGGACGAGCTCGACCTGCGCGGCCGGCAGGTCGATCGTCGTCCGGTCGAAGCCCTCGGACTCCTCGGCCTCACCGAGGCCCACGAAGACGACGGCGACCTCGGCGTCGCGGGCCAGGGCCACCGCCTCCGCGCGCAGCGCCGCGGCGTCGCCGGAGCCGTCGAGGTCGACGCCGGGCGCGAAGGGGACCTCGCCCGCGGCGAGCTCGCGCAGGGCGTCGAGCGCGGAGTCGACCCGGGTGGCGTTGACGTTGGAGCTGCCGCCACCCTGGCAGCGCGGCGTGCGGGCCAGCTCCCCGACGACGGCGAGGCGGGTGCCCGGCGCGAGCGGCAGGGCGCCGCGCTCGTTGCGCAGCAGGACGGCGCACTCGGCGGCCAGTTCCCGGGCCAGCGCGTGGTGGGCCTCGGCGTCGACGCCGTCGGCCGGGCCGGTGACGTACCGGGCGAGGGCGGCCACCCGGGCGGCGCTCGCGTCGACGGAGGCCTCCTCGAGCTCCCCGGCGCGCACGGCGTCCACGACCCGCCGGTTGCCGGCGCCGCAGTCGCCGGGCATCTGCAGGTCCAGCCCGGCGGCCAGCGCCGCGGCCCGGTCGTCCACGGCACCCCAGTCCGAGACGACGACGCCGTCGAAGCCCCACTGCTCGCGCAGCACCTCGGTCAGCAGCCACCGGTGCTGCGAGGCGTAGACGCCGTTGACCTTGTTGTAGGCGCACATCACCGTGGCCGGCGCCGCCTCGGTGACCACCCGCTCGAAGGCCGGCAGGTGGATCTCGCGCAGCGTCCGCTCGTCGACCTCGACGCTGATCCGCATGCGCTCGGTCTCCTGGTCGTTCGCGGCGAAGTGCTTGACCGACGCGCCCACCCCCTGCGACTGCTGACCGCGCACGTGCGCGGCGCCGAGGACGCCGGAGAGCAGCGGGTCCTCGGAGTAGTACTCGAAGTTCCGCCCGCCCAGCGGCGAGCGCTTGACGTTCACCCCCGGCCCGAGGACGACGTGCACGCCCAGCGCGCGGGCCTCCCGGCCGACCGCCGCGCCGATCCGCTCGGCCACCGACGGGTCCCAGCTGTTGCCCACCGCCACCGCCGGCGGGAAGCAGGTCGCCGGGACGTTGCGGGTGATGCCCGGGCCGGTGAAGTCGCCCTCCTGGCGGCGGACGCCGTGCGGACCGTCGGTGAGCACCACCGACGGGAGCCCGGCCGCCTCGACCGCCGGGGTGGACCAGAAGTCCTGGCCGGACAGCAGCGTGGCCTTCTCCTCGAGGGAGAGGGCGGCCAGGTCGGGGGAGTCGGTCACGGGAGCTCCTCGGGTCGTCGGCACCGGTGTCGCAGGACGCGCGCGTCCAGATGGTCCTGCCGTCCCGCTCAGCTGCCGAGCCGCGGGTCGACGTGGACCTTGGGTCCGGCGCCGCTGCCCGGGGGGCGCCCGCCGGCGAGCACCGCGCCGACCTCCCCGAGACCGACGGTGGCGGCGACCAGTGGCCGGGGGTCGACCGCACCGGTCCGGTAGGCGGCGATCGTGGGGGCCAGCCCGGGGGACGCCGAGAGGACCCCGACCGCCGTGACGTCCTTGAGCAGCAGCGTCCGGGTGTCGATCGTGCTCGGCGTGCCGGCGATGCCGATGCAGACGACGCGGCCGGCGGGCTCGACCAGGTCCAGGGCCAGCGCCGGGGACCCGGGGGCGGTCGAGGCGTCGACGACGGCGTCGAAGGGCAGGTCCGGGAGGGTGTCGCGGGTCCAGGCATCGGCATAGCCGAGACCGCGGGCGAAGTCGAGCGAGGCGGCGGTGACCCCGAGCAGGTGCACCTCGGCGCCTGCCGCACGGAGGAACATCGCCGTCAGCAGGCCGATCGTCCCGGGCCCGATGACCAGCGCGCGGTCGCCGGAGGCCACCGCGGCGGCCTGCGCCGCCCGCCAGGCGTTGCCCCCCGGCTCGACGAGCGCGCCGAGCGCCGCGTCGACGGAGTCGGGCAGCTCGTGCAGCGACGTCACCGGGACGGCGAGCTGCTCGGCCAGCGCACCGGGGCGGTCGCCCCGGATGCCCACCTCCTGCCGGTCCTCGCAGACGTGCTGCTGCCCCCGCCGGCACCGGCGGCAGACCCGGTCGCCGAGCATCGTGTCCCCCGTGACCCGCCGGCCCAGCCAGGCCGGGTCGACCCCGTCGCCCACCGCGGTGACCCGGCCGCACCACTCGTGACCGGGCCGCACGGGGTAGGAGGAGTGCCCGGTCTGCAGGTAGGACAGCTCGCCGGTGAACAGCTCGACGTCGGTGCCGCAGACGCCGGCCCGGTCGACCTCGACGACGACCTCCCCGCGCGCGGCGACGGGGACCGGGACCTCGTGCACGGCCCCCTCCCCCGGCCCGGTCAGGACGAAGGCCCGCATGGTCGGTGCGCTCACCTGGACCACCGTCCCAGCACGCGGCGAGGATGGCGGCCGTGACCCTCCGCAGCGCGCAGTGGTACTCCGGCGACGTCCGCAACGCCTACATCCACCGCGCCTGGATGCGCCGCGGGCTCCCGGACGACGCGTTCGGCCGCCCCCAGATCGCGATCGCGAACACCGCCTCCGACCTCGTCCCCTGCAACCGCCACCTCACCGAGGTCGCCGCCGCCGTGCGCGACGGCGTCCACGCCGCCGGCGGCACCCCGCTGGAGCTGCCGGTCTTCGGGCTGGGCGAGACGCAGGTGCGTCCCACGGCGATGCTCTGGCGCAACCTGGCCGCGATGCAGATGGAGGAGGCGTTCCGGGCCAACCCGGTCGACGGGCTGGTGCTGCTCGGCGGGTGCGACAAGACGATCCCGTCGCTGCTCATGGCCGCCGCCTCGGTCGACCTGCCCGCGGTCGTCGTCCCGGGCGGCCCCATGCTGACCGGCACCTTCCGTGGAGTGCCCCTGGGCTGCGGCACCGACGTGTTCCGGCTCTCCGAGGAGGTCCGCGCGGGCACGCTCTCGGCGGACGAGTTCGCGCGGTCGGAGTCGGCGATGATCCGCAGCCGCGGGCACTGCAACACGATGGGCACCGCCTCCACCATGGCGCTCGTCGCCGAGGCGCTGGGCACCGTCGTCCCCGGGGTCGCCGGCACCCCCGCCGCGGACAGCCGGCTGCTCGAGGCCGCGCACGGGACCGGTCGGCTGGTGGTGGAGATGGTGGCCGCCGACCGCCGGCCCTCGACGTTCCTCACCGCCGGGTCCTTCGCCAACGCGATCGTGGCGCTGGCCGCCATCGGCGGGTCCACCAACGCCGTCGTCCACCTGCTGGCCATCGCCGGCCGGCTGGGGATCGACCTCACGCTCGACGACTTCGACCGCATCGGCTCCGGCGTGCCGGTGCTGGTCGACCTGCTCCCGGCGGGGCGGTTCCTCATGGAGGACCTCCACCGCGCCGGCGGCCTGCCCGCCGTGCTGGGCCAGGTCCGCGACCTGCTCGACCCGACCGCGCTCACCGTCACCGGCACGCCGCTGGTCGACACCCTCGGCGACACCCCCATCTGGGACCCGGAGGTGATCCGGCTCCGCGGGGAACCGCTCCTCGAGCACGGGGGCATCGCCGTCCTGCGCGGGAACCTCGCGCCCTCCGGCGCCGTGGTCAAGCCGGCCGCGGCCTCGCCGCACCTCATGCGCCACCGCGGCCGGGCGGTGGTCTTCGACTCCATCGAGGACTTCTCCGCCCGCGTCGACGACCCCGACCTCGACGCCGACGCCGACTCCGTGCTCGTCCTGCGCGGCTGCGGCCCGAAGGGCTACCCCGGCATGCCCGAGGTCTCCAACATGCCGCTGCCGCGGAAGCTGCTGGAGCAGGGGGTGCGCGACATGGTGCGGGTGTGCGACGGCCGGATGAGCGGCACCGCCTACGGCACCGTCGTCCTGCACGTGGCGCCGGAGGCGGCCGCCGGCGGCCCGCTGGCCCTCGTGCGCACCGGCGACGTCATCAGCCTCGACGTCGCCGCCCGGCGGATCGACGTCGAGGTCCCGGACGACGAGCTGGCCGCCCGCGCTCCGGACGAGGCGACCGTCGCCGGCTTCGCCGACCCCCGGCGCGGCTGGGAGCGGCTCTACGTCGACCACGTGCTGCAGGCCGACACCGGCGCGGACCTGGACTTCCTCGTCGGCTCGAGCGGGTCGGCGGTGAGCCGCGAGTCGCACTGAGGGCGGTCAGCTGCCCACCCGGGTGACCACCGACGTGCCGAAGCGCTCCGCGGCCGCCCGCTTGTAGCCCGCCGGGAAGTCGGCCGACGCCCCGCGGTCGACCGCGGCGAGCCGCACCTGCGCGTCCGCGTCGCCGCGGGAGGCCGCGACGCACAGCTCGGGGGCGACGTTGGCGGCCGCCACCAGCGCGCCGGCGGCCCCGATCGCACCGCACATCCCGACCAGGGACGCCGCCCCGGTGTAGAGGTCCCCGGCGAACACCTCCCGCTCGTGCAGGAGCCGGCCGGCGTCCCCCGAGGAGTCCTTGAGCCCGGACACCGGCAGGTCGGGCAGCAGGTCGACGGGGATCCCGGGCGCGGAGGCTCCCGGGAAGTGGTACGCCAGCAGCGGCCCGGTGGCCGCCTCCACCACCGCTGCGTAGTACGGCCGCGGGTCGGGGACGCCGGCCGGCGAGAGCACCAGGACGGCGTCCGCGCCCGCGGCGGAGGCACGCCTCGTCAGCTCCGCCGCCTGCCGGCCGGTGGGCGCGCCGGTACCGGCGAGCACGGGGACCTCCGCGGGCACCGCCGCCCGCACCGCACCGACGAGCGCGTCCCGCTCCTCGGCGGTCAGGGCGGCCGCCTCCCCCGTCGTGCCGGCGACGAGCACGCAGCGCACGCCGAGGCCGGCCAGCCGGGCCGCGAGGTCGGCGGTGGCCGGCGCGTCCAGGGCGCCGTCCTCGCGGAAGAGGGTGACCAGGGCGACGCCGACACCCGTGAACAGCGGCATGCCCCCATCCTCTCCCCGGAGCCGTCGCACAGCGTCGACGCCGGGCCTCCGGTCCGTGCACTTCCGCGGAAGTGCCCGGGCCTGGGGACCGGTCAGTCGTCCTGCTGCGCGGCCGCCCGTCGTTCGGCGCCGGTCTCCTCCGCGTAACCGACGTCCTGCCCGGACACCCGCCCGACGAAGGTCCCCGTGTCGCCGGTCCCCGTCGTCGCGTCGGCGTCGGGGCCCTCGCCGCCGCCGACGCCCGTGGCCCGCGACAGCGCCTGCGCGTCGTCGCGGTCGACGTCGTCCTCTCCCGGTCGTGGATCTGGCACGTGCCGGGGATGCCCGTCCCCGGCGCCACCGACACGTCGGGCTCCCCGGAGGACGGGGAACCGGGCGGTCGCGGAACCCCCGGCGCAGCCCCTTTCCCCGGTGCGCACGTCCGTGGTGGACTGCGGCCCCGCCCTCCCGGCGGCGTCAGAGCGATCTGGAGGCAGCGATGTCCCTGGAGCAGGACGTGACGACGGCGCGCGGGGCGGTCGACGCCCCGGAACGGGCGTGCGCACCCGTGACGACGCGCCGGTGACCACCACCGCGCCCCGCGGGTCCGGGGCGGTGTCCGCCGGACGCGGCAGCGGGGGTCCGGCACCGCGGCGGGCGACGATCGCGGCGCGGACGCTGCGGACCGACCGCTGGTGGGTCCAGCCGCTGGTCACCGTCGTCGTCCTGCTGCTGTTCATCGCCTACTCGACGTTCCGCGCCTTCCAGAACGCCTACTACTCCGCCGAGCCCTACATCTCGCCGTTCTACTCGCCCTGCATCACCACGCGCTGCGAGGGCGACAGCTTCCCCGAGTTCTTCACCGGCCCGGCCTGGATCTCCCCCGCCATCTACATCCTCGTGCTGCCGCTGGGGATCCGGCTGACCTGCTACTACTACCGCAAGGCCTACTACCGGTCGTTCTGGCTGTCCCCGCCGGCCTGCGCGGTGGCCGAGCCGCACCGTCGCTACACCGGTGAGACCCGGTTCCCGCTCGTCGGGCAGAACGTCCACCGGTACTTCCTGTACGCGGCGCTGCTGTTCAACGTGATCCTCTTCTACGAGGCGGTCCGCGGGTTCCGGGACGAGACCGGCGAGTGGGGCCACATGGGCCTGGGCACGCTGATCCTGCTGGTCAACGCCGTGATGCTGTTCCTGTACTCGGTCTCCTGCCACTCCTGCCGGCACATCGTCGGCGGGCGGCTGAACTCCTTCTCGAAGCACCCGCTCCGCTACCGGGCCTGGACGCTGGTCTCCCGGCTCAACGCCCGGCACATGCAGTACGCGTGGATCTCGCTGTTCACGGTCGCGTTCGCCGACTTCTACGTCTTCCTCCTCGCCACCGGGACGATCACGGACCTGAGGTTCTTCTGATGGAGCTCGAGAAGCACGAGTACGACGTCGTCGTCGTCGGGGCGGGAGGTGCCGGCCTGCGGGCCGCGATCGAGGCCCACGAGAGCGGGGCGCGCACCGCCGTCGTCTGCAAGTCCCTGCTCGGCAAGGCGCACACGGTGATGGCCGAGGGCGGCATCGCCGCGGCGATGGCCAACCTCTACCCCGAGGACAACTGGCGGGTGCACTTCCGGGACACCATGCGCGGCGGGAAGATGCTCAACCACTGGCGCATGGCCCAGCTGCACGCCCAGGAGGCCCCCGACCGGGTCCGCGAGCTCGAGGACTGGGGCGCGCTGTTCGACCGGACGCCCGACGGGCTGATCAGCCAGCGCGACTTCGGCGGCCACCGGTACGCGCGGCTGGCCCACGTCGGTGACCGCACCGGCCTGGAGCTGATCCGCACCCTGCAGCAGCGCACGGTGGCGCTCGGCATCGACGTCTACATGGAGTGCACGGTCACCCGGCTGCTCACCGACGACGACGGCATCACCGGCGCGTTCGGCTACTGGCGGGAGTCCGGGCGGTTCGTGGCCTGGCAGGCGCCGTCGGTGGTGCTGGCCACCGGCGGGATCGGCAAGTCCTACAAGGTCACCTCGAACTCCTGGGAGTACACCGGCGACGGCCACTCCCTGGCCCTCCAGGCCGGCGCGACGCTGGTCAACATGGAGTTCGTCCAGTTCCACCCGACCGGGATGGTCTGGCCGCCGTCGGTGCGCGGCATCCTCGTGACCGAGAGCGTGCGCGGCGACGGCGGGGTCCTGCGGAACTCCGCCGGCAACCGCTTCATGTTCGACTACATCCCCGACTTCTTCCGCAAGGAGACGGCGGAGACCGAGGACGAGGCCGACCGCTGGTACGACGACAAGAAGAACAACCGGCGGCCACCGGAGCTGCTGCCCCGAGACGAGGTCGCCCGGGCGATCAACAGCGAGGTCAAGGCCGGACGCGGGACCCCGCACGGCGGCGTGTTCCTGGACATCGCCTCGCGCCGGTCGGCGGAGTACATCCGCAAGCGGCTGCCCTCGATGTACCACCAGTTCAAGGAGCTGGCCGAGGTCGACATCACCGCCGAGCCGATGGAGGTCGGACCCACCTGCCACTACGTGATGGGCGGGGTGGAGGTCGACCCCGACACCGAGGCCGCGCGGGTGCCGGGCCTGTTCGCCGCGGGCGAGGTGGCCGGCGGCATGCACGGGTCCAACCGGCTGGGCGGCAACTCGCTGTCGGACCTGCTCGTCTTCGGCCGGCGGGCCGGCCTGGCCGCGGCCGAGCACGCCGCCAAGCGCGAGCACACCCGCGGACTGCTGGCCGACGACGCGCTCGCCGACGCCGCCCGGGCGGCGCTGGCCCCCTTCGAGCGGGAGGGCGGCGAGAACCCGTACACCGTGCAGCACGACCTGCAGCAGACGATGCACGACCTGGTCGGGATCATCCGCACCGAACCGGAGATGCGGCAGGCGCTTGAGCGGATCGCCGCACTCCGCGAGCGGGTGGGGAACCTCTCCGTCGAGGGCCACCGGCAGTACAACCCCGGCTGGCACCTCGCCCTGGACCTGCCGCACATGCTGCTGGTGAGCGAGTGCATCGCCCGGGCGGCGCTGGAGCGGCAGGAGAGCCGCGGCGGGCACACCCGCGACGACTTCCCCGCCACCGACGCCGAGTGGGCGCGGACGAACCTCGTCTGCTCGCGCGCACCCGGCGGGAGCGTCGCGCTGACCCGCCAGCCGCTCCCGCAGATGCCGGCGGAGCTCGCCGAGATCTTCGAGGAGGGCTCGGCGTGACCTACGACGCGACGTTCCGGGTGTGGCGCGGGGACGCCTCGGGCGGTGACCTGCAGACATTCACCGTGCCGGTCAACGAGGGCGAGGTCGTGCTCGACGTCGTCCACCGCCTGCAGTCCACCCAGGCCGGCGACCTCGCCGTCCGGTGGAACTGCAAGGCCGGCAAGTGCGGCTCGTGCAGCGCGGAGATCAACGGCCGGCCGCGGCTGATGTGCATGACGCGCATGAGTTCGTTCGCCGAGGACGAGACGGTGACGCTCACCCCGCTGCGGACGTTCCCGGTCGTCCGCGACCTGGTCACCGACGTCTCCTACAACTACGAGAAGGCCGCGCAGATCCCCGCGTTCACCCCGCGGCCGCGCGATCCCGACGGCAACCACCGCATGCAGCAGGTCGACGTCGAGCGCTCGCAGGAGTTCCGCAAGTGCATCGAGTGCTACCTCTGCCAGGACACCTGCCACGTCATCCGCGACCACGAGGAGAACAAGCGCGCCTTCGCCGGCCCGCGGTTCCTCATCCGGCTGGCCGAGCTCGACATGCACCCGCTGGACACGACCGACCGGAGGAACGCCGCGCAGGAGGAGTTCGGCCTCGGCTACTGCAACATCACCAAGTGCTGCACCGAGGTGTGCCCGGAGGGCATCCACCTGACCGACAACGGCATCATCCCGCTCAAGGAGCGTGTGGTGGACCGCCGGTTCGACCCCCTCACCTGGCTCGGCTCGCGGATCGGCCGGCGGCCCCGGAGCTGACCCGGGCTCAGGGCTGCGGATCGGCGGCCGGGGGCTGGACGTCCTCGGCCGCGTCCACGATGTCCGGCGGTGCGTCCACCGGCTCGCCGGCCGCGGGCGGCTGGGGCTCGTCGTCGGGCGGCCTGGGGTCCTCGACCTGCGGGTGCGGGTCGTCGCCGCGGTCGCGCGCCCGGCCGGCCCCCGGCAGACCCGACACCACCTGGTGCAGGTCGTCGATGAGCTCGAGCAGCGCGTGCAGGTCCGTCGGCACCCGCCCCAGCTCGGCGGTGGTCGGCAGGTGCCCGGACTCCAGCCCGCGCAGCAGCCGCGGCACCTGGTCGGCGAGGGCGGCCAGGGCGGCGGCGCGGTCCTCGGTGAGCAGCGCGGGCAGCCGGTCGAGCAGCGTGCCCAGCGCGCGGGCGGCGTCGTCGGTGAGCTCGCGGTCGAGCCGGTCGAGCAGCCGGCGCACCCGCTCGTCGGCGGCGAGGTCGAGCAGCGCGCGGACCCGCTCGTCGGCCGCCAGCTCCAGGGCCTGCTCCACGCGGTCGCCGGTCAGGATGCCGAGGGTGCGGTCGACCCGGTGGTCGACGACGACGTCGAGCGCCCGCCCGATCCGCTCGTCCCCGGCGAGGTCGAGGGCCCGGCCGATCCGCTCGTCGGCGACCAGGTCGAGCAGCCGGCCGACCCGCTCGTCGGCGGCCAGGTGCAGGGCCACCCCGACCCGGTCGTCGGCGGCCAGCTCGAGGGCCCGCTCCGCGCGCCGGTCGGCCAGCAGGTCCAGCGCCCGCTGCAGGCGCGCGTCGGTCACCACGTCCAGCGCCCGGTCCAGGCGCTCGTCGCCGAGCAGGTCCAGCGCCCGGTCCAGCCGGGGCAGCAGGTCGGTGGCCAGGGCCCGGTCGAGCCCGTCGCCGAGCCGGTCCAGCCGTCCCGAGGACAGCAGGCCGTCGACGGCGTCGAGGGCGCGCGGCACGACGTCGGCCCGCGCGCGGAGGGTGTCCACCGTCCGGGTCAGCGCCTCGACGCGGTCGGGCGACAGGGCGGCGCCCAGCCGGTCGACCACCGCCCCCAGGGTGGCGGCCCGCTCCGGGGTGAGCGTCGCGGCGAGGCGCTGCACCAGCCCGGCGGCCGCCTCCACGGCCTCGGGACCCACCGCGGCCGCGCGGGCCACCGCGGGCCCGGCGCCGTCGAGCAGCGCGCGGGCGCGGCGGAGGACGTCGTCGGCCAGCGGCAGCAGCGTCTCGGCGCGGGGCAGCGCGCTGCTGAGGCTGCGGACGGAGTCGGCGAGCGTCCAGGGCAGGTCGAGGAGGTCCGAGGGACCGGGCAGGCGCACGAGCGTCGTCTACCCGCGCGGCGGGGCCTGACTCACCGGGCCGGGTCCGCCGGCCCGCGCAGCACCTCCGCCAGCGTGCGCGCCGGCCGGCCGAGCAGCTCGGGCACCGCCGGGGAGACGGTCGCGAGGTCCCCGGCGGCGATCGCGGTGTAGGTCGACACCCAGGCGTCGACCTGCCAGCCCGGCGCCCCGTACCGGGCCCGGGACGCGTAGGCCTCCGCCACCGTCTCGGCGTGGTAGCGGACCGGCCGGCCCGAGACCGCGGTGAGCGTCTCGGCGACCTCGGTCAGGGTGAGCGCCTCGGGGCCGGTGAGGTCGTGGGTCCGCCCGGCGTGCGCGGCCGGGTCGCGCAGCACCTCGACGGCGACGTCGGCGATGTCGTCCTGGGCCACCAGTGCCACCCGCCCCTCGCCGGCCGGACCGCGCAGGACGCCGTCCTCCCCCACCAGCGCCGGCGCGAAGTCGGCGTACAGGGAGTCGCGGAGGAACGTGGCCGGCAGGCCGCGGGCGCGCACGTGCTCCTCGGTGGCCCAGTGGTCGCGGGCCAGGGTGAAGGTGGCGTCCGGCGCCGCGCCGAGGAAGGACACGTAGACCAGGTGCTCCACCCCGGCGGCGACGGCGGCGTCGACGAAGGTGCGGTGCTGGTCGACCCGGTCAGGTGTCTCCGACGCCGACACCATGAACACCGTCGAGACGCCGGCCAGCGCCGCGCGCACGGCGTGGCCGTCGGCGTAGGGCGCGCGGACGGCGGTGGCGCCGGGCAGCCCGGGCGCGCGGGCGGGGTCGCGCACCAGCAGCCGCTGGTCGGTCCCGGCAGCGGCGAGCCGGCGGGCGACCCGCCCGCCGAGCTGTCCGGTGGCACCGGTGACGGCGAGGGTCATGGCAGCTCCTGACGGGTCGGGACCGGGTCTGCCCGACAACCACCGGACCCGGCACGGCCTTCCCCACACGGCCTTCCCCACACGGCCTTCCCCGCCACGGCGTCCCGCGCGCACCATGCCCGGGTGCACTACGCGCAGGCGCGACAGCTGTTCCTCACCCCGCCGGCGACCGAGCGCCCCGCCGCCGGGATCCCCGACACCCCCGGCCGCCGGCTGCGCGACGCCGCCGAGCCGATCGCGACCATCAGCTGGTGGGGCCGGCCGGTGAACGACCGGCTCGCCGCGCTGGGACCGGACTTCCTCACCGGGTACGTGTGGGGCCGCGCGTGGTCGGCGGCGATCGTGGCCGGCGGTGCCGCACCGCCGGACCCCTACGAGCGGATCAGCGGCTGACCGTCGGCCCTCCGGCCGACGGGTGGTCAGCGGGCCAGGCGGGCCTCGGCGGCGTCCCAGGCGGCGGCCGACCCCGAGGGCCGGTACTCCACCAGCGCCTGCGTGGCGCGCAGCAGCCGCCGCATCTCCCCCAGCCCGCCGCCGAGCGCGCCCAGCGCGCGGGCCTGCACCAGCGCGTTGCCCAGCGCGGCGGCCTCCACCGGGCCGGCGAGCACCGGCCGGCCGCAGGCGTCGGCGGTCAGCTGGCACAGCAGGGCGTTGCGCGCGCCCCCGCCGACCAGGTGGACGACGTCGACCTGGCGGCCGGACAGCTCGACGGCCGTGCGCACCGTGCGCCGGTAGGCCAGCGCGAGGCTGTCGACGATGCAGCGCACCGTCTCCACCTGGCTCTGCGGCGGCGTCTGCCCGGTCTCGGCGCAGGCCTGCGCGAGGCGGGCCGGCACGTCACCGGGCGGCAGGAAGCGCGGGTCGTCGACGTCGACCACGGCGGTGAAGGCCGGCACCCGGGCGGCCGCGGCGAGCAGGTCGGCCAGGTCGGCGGGCAGGCCGGCGGCGGTCCAGGTGCGCAGCGACTCCTGCAGCAGCCACAGGCCCATGACGTTGTGCAGGTAGCGGACCGTGCCGTCGACGCCGAGCTCGTTGGTGAACCCGGCCGCCCGGCTCGCCTCGGTGAGCACCGGCTCCTCCAGCTCCACGCCCACCAGCGACCACGTGCCGCAGGAGACGTAGGCGAACCGCTCGTCGCGGGCCGGGACGCCGACCACCGCCGAGGCGGTGTCGTGCGAGCCGACGGCGACCACCGGCACCTCGCCCAGGCCGGTCTCGCCGCGCACCTCGGCGGTGAGCCGGCCGATCTCCTCCCCGGGCTGCACGAGGCCGGCGAGCAGGTCGCGCGGCAGGTCCAGCCGGTCGAGCAGGCCGGTCGCCCACTGCCGCGTCGTCGCGTCGAGCAGCCCGGTGGTGGAGGCGTTGGTGACCTCCGCGACCCGCGCCCCGGTCAGCCAGTACGCGAGCAGGTCCGGGACGAGCAGCGCCTGCCGCGCCGCGGCGAACCGGGCCGTCCCCCGCAGCGCGGCCAGCTGGAACACCGTGTTGAACGGCAGGTGCTGCAGCCCGCTGACCCGGTACAGCTCCGCGGGCGGGACGGCGGCGTGCACCGCCGGCACCGCGGTCGCGTGCCGGGCGTCGCGGTAGTGCACCGGGTTGCCCAGCAGCGCGCCGTCGGCGTCGAGCAGGCCGACGTCGACCGCCCAGCTGTCGATGCCGATGCCGTCGACGCCGTCGGTCTCGCGGCCGGCGGCGCGCAGCCCGTCGAGGACCCCGGCGTACAGGCCGAGGACGTCCCAGTGCAGCGTCCCCGCCGTCCGCACCGGCCGGTTGGGGAACCGGTGCACCTCGGTGAGGTCCAGCCGCTCCGGGCCGACCCGCGCGGCCATCACCCGGCCGCTGGAGGCGCCCAGGTCGACGGCCGCGAGGGTCAGCTCGCGGGTCACCGGAGGAAGGCCGCGGCGACCCCGGAGTCGACCGGGACGTGCAGGCCGGTGGTCCGGGTCAGCTCCCCGCCGGTGAGCGCGAAGACGGCGTCGGCGACGTGCTCGGGCAGCACCTCGCGCTTGAGGAGTGTGCGCTGCGCGTAGAACTCGCCGAGCTCCTCCTCCTTGACCCCGTAGACCGCGGCGCGGGATGCGCCCCAGCCGCCGGCGAAGATGCCCGACCCGCGGACGACGCCGTCGGGGTTGATGCCGTTGACCCGGATCTGGTGCGGCCCGAGCTCGGCGGCCAGCAGCCGCACCTGGTGCGCCTGGTCGGCCTTGGTCGCGCCGTAGGCGATGTTGTTCGGCCCGGCGAACAGCGAGTTCTTGCTGGAGATGTAGACGACGTCGCCGCCCATCCCCTGCTCGATCATGATCCGGGCGGCCTCGCGGGAGACGAGGAAGCTGCCCTTCGCCATGACGTCGTGCTGCAGGTCCCAGTCCTGCTCGGTGGTCTCCAGCAGCGGCTTGGAGATCGACAGGCCCGCGTTGTTGACCACCAGGTCCACGCCGCCGAAGGCCAGGCAGGCCTCGCGGAAGGCGGCGGCCACCGCCTCGGCGTCGCTGACGTCGGCGGCCACGCCGATGGCGACGTCGGCGCCGCCGATGCCGGCCGCGGCGTCGGTCGCCTTGGCCGGGTCGAGGTCGGCGACGACGACGCAGGCGCCCTCGGCGGCCAGCCGCTCGGCGATGGCCTTGCCGATGCCGCTCGCCGCGCCGGTCACCAGCGCGACCCGCGACGCCAGCGGCTTGGGCTTCGGCATCCGCTGGAGCTTGGCCTCCTCCAGCGCCCAGTACTCGATGCGGAACTTCTCGCTCTCGTCGATCGGCGCGTAGGTGCTCACCGACTCGGCGCCGCGCATCACGTTGATCGCGTTGACGTAGAACTCGCCGGCCACGCGGGCGGTCTGCTTGTTCGCGCCGAAGCTGAACATGCCCACGCCGGGCACCAGCACGATCGCCGGGTCGGCGCCGCGTATCGCCGGCGAGTCCGGAGTCGCGTGCCGCTCGTAGTAGGCGGCGTACTCGGCGCGGTACTCCTCGTGCAGCTCGCGCAGCCGCGCGACGACGTCCTCCAGCGGCGCGGTACCCGGCAGGTCCACGACCAGCGGCCGCACCTTGGTGCGCAGGAAGTGGTCGGGGCAGGAGGTGCCCAGCGCGGCCAGGCGCGGCAGCTCCTCCCGGGCGAGGAAGTCCAGGACGACGTCGGAGTCGGTGAAGTGACCGACCTGCGGCCGGTCGGTGCTCGCCAGCCCGCGGACGACCGGCGCGAGCGCGGCGGCCCGGTGCCGGCGCTCGGCCTCGGGCAGCGCCTCGTGGCCGGGGACGACGGCGCCGAACGGCTCGGGCTTCCCGCGCTCGGCGAGGAACCGTTCGGCGGTGCGGATGATCTCGAGGCTGTGGGCCTCGGCCTCCTCGCTGGTGGCGCCCCAGGCGGTGATGCCGTGGCCGCCGAGGACGCAGCCGATCGCCTGGGGGTTCTTGTCCTTGATCGCGGCGATGTCGAGGCCGAGCTGGAAGCCGGGACGGCGCCACGGCACCCAGACGACGCGGTCGCCGAAGCACTCGCGGGTCAGCGCCTCGCCGTCGGCGGCCGTGGCCAGGGCGATGCCGGAGTCGGGGTGCAGGTGGTCGACGTGCGCGGCGTCGACCAGCCCGTGCATGGCGGTGTCGATCGACGGCGCCGCGCCGCCGCGGCCGTGCAGGCAGAAGTCGAACGCGGCGACCATCTCGTCCTCGCGCTCGACGCCCGGGTAGACGTCGACCAGGGAGCGCAGCCGGTCCAGCCGCAGCACGGCCAGGCCCGGCTCGGTCAGCGTGCCGAGGTCCCCGCCGGAGCCCTTGACCCACAGCAGCTCGACCGGCCGGTCGGTGACCGGGTCGGTGTCGGTGCCCTTGGCGGAGGTGTTGCCGCCGGCGTAGTTGGTGTTGCGCGGGTCGGCGCCCAGCCGGTTGCTGCGCGCGATCAGGTCACTGACCACGGGGTTGGTCACGGGAGCGGTTCCTTCCGGTCGGTGTGTCCGGGGGGAGGGGCGTGCACTTCCGCGGAAGTGCACGGAGAACGGGAGGGACCCGCTGCGGTGGGGGTCCGGAGAGGTGAGGTGCTGGAACGGCCCTCCTGCAGGGGCCCGCGCCGAGCCTGCGAGGCGTGGGGGGCAGGAGGGTCCTTCCTCAGGCGCCCCAGGAGGCTTGGGTGCCACCGACGCGCTCGCGGGCGATGCGCTCGGCGTGGCCCGACCGGGCGTAGGCGGCGTAGGGGTCGGGGTCGAGGCCCTTGCTCTCGCGCAGCTCGGCGAGCAGCGGGCGGACGTCGGTGGAGAAGGCGTCGGTCAGCGCGCCGTGCGCGGCGAGCACGTCACCGGAGGACTGCGCGGCGGCCAGCGCCTCGCGGTCGACCAGCAGCGCCTTCGCCGTCGCCTCCTGCACGTTCTGCACCGAGCGGATCTGGCCGGGGATCTTCGGCTCGATGTTGTGGCACTGGTCGAGCATGAAGTTCACGCCCGCGCCGGTCAGCGCGTCGGCGGCGACGATCTCGTTCATGATCCGGAACAGCTGGAACGGGTCGGCCGAGCCGACGATGAGGTCGTCGTCGCCGTAGTAGCGGGAGTTGAAGTCGAACGCGCCCAGCCGGCCCACCCGCAGCAGCTGCATGACGATGAACTCGATGTTGGTGCCCGGCGCGTGGTGGCCGGTGTCGAGGACGACGGTCGCCTGCTCGCCGAGTGCGAGGCAGTGCAGCAGCGAGGTGCCCCAGTCGGGGATGTCCATCGCGTAGAAGTAGGGCTCGTAGAACTTGTACTCCAGCAGCAGCCGCATGCCCGGGTCGAGCAGGGCGTAGACCTGCTGCAGGGAGTCGGCGAGCCGGTCCTGCCGGCCGCGCAGGTCGTCCTGGCCGGCGTAGTTGGTGCCGTCGGGCAGCCACAGCTTCAGGTCGGTCGAGCCGGTGGCGCGCATGACGTCGACGCACCGCGCGTGGTGGGCGATCGCCTTGTCCCGCACCGCCTCGTCGGGGTGGGTCAGCGAGCCGAGCCGGTAGTCGTCGTCCTGGAACAGGTTGGAGTTGATCGCGCCGATCGAGACGCCGAGGTCGGCGGCGTGCGCGGCGAGCTTGGCGAAGTCGTCGACGAGGTCCCACGGGACGTGCAGCGACACCCGCGGCGCGGCGCCGGTGTAGCGGTGCACCTGCGCGGCGTCCTCGATCTTCTCGAACGGGTCCCGCGCGACGCCCGGCTGGCCGAAGACCTTGAACCGGGTGCCGGAGTTGCCGAACGCCCAGGAGGGCAGCTCGATGGTCTGCTCGGCCAGCGCGGCGAGGGCACGGGCCCGGAGGTCGGTGGTCACGAGGGGTCTCCCGATGGTGCGGTGGTGGTCTCCCCGATCGCCGTCAGCTGGGCGTCGAGGTCGAAGACGAGGGGCAGCTCGGCCTTGCCCGAGCCGTCGCCGGTGACGAAGAAGGGCGCCATCTCGGCCTCCCAGCGGGCGCTCACCTCGGTGGCGTCCACGGCGGCCTGGGCGGCGGTGAGGTCGTCGGTCTCCACGACGCCGACGAGCAGGCCGTCGTCGCGGAGGTAGAGCCGGTAGTCCCGCCAGCCGGCGTCGCGCAGCGCGCGCAGCATCTCCGGCCAGACGGCCGCGTGCCGCTCGCGGTACTCGGCCAGCCGGTCGGGGCGGACCTGGAGGGTGAAGCAGGCGCGGGGCACGCGGGTCTCCTCGGGGGTTCCCCGCCGCCGCCGGCCGGGCGGCCGGCGGCGGCGGGAGGACGACTCAGAAGTCGAAGTCGTCGATGTTGTCGGCGGTGAAGACGGTGGGCTCGCCGAGGACGACGACGCCGTCCGCGCCGACCTCGTACTCGCCGAGGTCACCGGCCTCGAAGGACTCGCCCTCCTCGCCGGTGATCTGGCCGGCGGCCAGCGCGGCGCCGGCGTAGGCGGCGAGGTAGCCGAGGTCCTCGGGGTTCCACAGCGCGAAGGCGGTGACGGTGCCGTCCTGGACGAACTCGCGCATCTGGTTCGGGGTGCCGAGGCCGGTCAGCGCGACCCGGCCCTTGTACTCCGAGCCGGACAGGTAGCGCGCGGCGGCCGAGATGCCGACGGTGGTCGGCGAGATGATGCCCTTGAGCTCGGGGTAGGTCTGCAGCAGGCCCTGGGTCTCCTGGAAGGACTTCTCGTCCTCGTCGTCGCCGTAGACCGTGGTCACGATCTCCATGTCCGGGTACTCCTGCGCGGCGTACTCGGTCATGAGCTCGATCCAGGTGTTCTGGTTCGTGGCGTTCGCCGTCGCCGACAGGATCGCCACCTGACCGCTGCCGCCGATCTGCTCGGCCATGAGGTCGACCTGCGTCTGCGCGATGCCGTCGGCCGTGGCCTGGTTGATGAACAGGTCGCGGCACTCCGGGTCGGTGTCGGAGTCGAAGGTGACGACGCTGGCGCCGCCGCTGCGCGCCTGGTCGAGCGCCCCGCAGATGGCGTTGGGGTCGTTGGCCGAGGTGAGGATGACGTCGGCGCCCTGCTGGGTCAGCGTGTTGATGTAGCTGACCTGCGAGGAGGCGCTCGCCTCCGACGGGCCGACCTGGCTGAACTCGCCGTCGATCTCGCCGACGGCGCGCTCGGAGCCGGCGGCGGCGACGTCGAAGTAGGGGTTGTTGAGCTGCTTGGGCAGGAAGGCGACCGCGAGGTCGGCGGGGATCTCGGCGTCCGGGTCCGCGGAGGCGCCGGCGGCGTCGTTGCCGCCGCTGCTCCCCTCGTCCTCGCCGCGGGTGGTGCCGCCGCAGGCGGCGGTGGTGAGCACCATGGCGGCCACGGCCAGGCCGGTCAGGCCTCCGCGCACGCGGCGGCTGGTCAGGAACAGCGACATCGGGTCCCTCTCTTCGGGTGGGTGAGGTGGTGCGGGGAAGTCAGGTGGCGGCCGGCCGTCGGCGCCGGCCCCGGACCCGGGCGGCGACCTGCGGCGCGACGACGGCGGCGATCAGCAGCACGCCGGTGACGATGTTGAGGACGTCGGAGGGCACGTTGACCAGCTGCAGCGCGTTGCGGACCGAGCCGAGCAGCAGGGCGCCGGCGATGACGCCGAGCAGGCCGCCGCTGCCGCCGAAGATCGACACCCCGCCGAGCAGGATCGCCGCGATCACCTGCAGCTCCAGGCCCGTGGCGTTGTCGGCGCGGGCGCTGCCGTAGCGCAGCGTCCAGTAGACGCCGCCGAGCGCGCTGACCACGCCGGTGACCACGAACAGCCACAGCTTGGTGCGGGCGACGTCGATGCCGCTGAACCGCGCGGCGTCCTCGCTGTTGCCCATGGCGTACAGCGCCCGCCCGACCGGGGTGGCGTGCAGCACCACCGCCGTGACGGCGACGAGCACCAGCAGCGGGAGCACGACGGTGGGGATGCCGGTGGAGCCGATCGAGCTGATCGCCCACGTCGTCCAGGCGCGCGGGAAGTCGGCCACCGCCTGGTCGCCGAGGACGACGAAGGCCAGCCCGCGGTAGAGCGCCAGCGTGCCGATGGTGACCGCCAGCGAGGGCAGCCCGAGCCGGGTCACGAGGAAGCCGTTGACCGCGCCGAGCACCGCGCCCAGCACGAGCACCAGCGGGACGATCGTCTCCAGCGGCAGGCCGGCCAGCCACAGCCGGCCCATGACCGCGCTGGACAGGCCGACGGTGCTGGCCACCGACAGGTCGATCTCGCCGGTGACCACGATCAGCGTCAGCGGCAGCGCGATGAGCGCGATGACGACGACGTCGAGCAGCAGGAAGCCGGCGTTGCGGGTGCTGGCGAAGCCGTCGACGGTGAACGCCGCGACGACCAGGAACAGCACCAGGAAGGTCGTGATGACGCTGCCGCTGGGCAGGGTCGGCCCGCGGCGGCCCGGCGCGGCGGGCGCCGGGGCGGTCGGGGTGGCGGTCTCAACGGTCACGGCGGGCGTTCCTCCCCCGGAGGCGGGCGGCCAGGCGCAGCTGCAGCGCGCGGTCGAGGGCGATGGCGGCGAGGATCAGCGCGCCGACGGCGGCGTCCCGCCAGAACGGGTCCAGGCCCAGCTGCGGCAGCGCGGTGCCGATCGTGGTGAGCAGCAGCGCGCCGAGCGCGGCGCCGTAGACCGAGCCGCTGCCGCCGAAGATGGCGACCCCGCCGACGACCGCGGCGGCGACGACGAACAGCTCCTGCCCGGTGCCGGCGGTGGTGTCCAGCGTCTGGAACCGGGCGGCGTAGAGGACGCCGGCCAGCCCCGCCAGGGCGCCGTTGACGACGAAGGCGGTGAGCACCCGCCGGCCGACCGGGATGCCCGAGAGCCGCGCGGCCTCGGGGGCCGAGCCGATGCCGTAGAGCTCACGGCCGCTGCGGAACGTGCGCAGGTAGTACCCGACCAGCAGAACGACGGCGACGGCGACGAGGAACAGCACCGGCACGCCGAGCAGCCGGGCGCCGCCGAGGGACTTGAACCCGGCGGGCAGGTCGGCGGCGTTGATCTGCAGCCGGTCGGCGCTGGAGGCCCACAGCGAGACCAGCCCGCGGAAGGCGTAGAGCGTGCCGAGGGTGACCACCAGGGAGGGCACCCCGGCGGTGGCCACGATGACGCCGTTGACCAGGCCGCACACCGCGCCGACGGCCATGCCGGCCAGCACCGCGACGACCACGGGGGTGCCGGGCGCCTCCACCAGCAGCGTGCCGGTGGCGTAGGCCGACAGCCCGAGCACCGAGCCGACCGACAGGTCGACGTTGCGGGTGACGATCACCATCGTCTGGCCGGCGGCCAGCACGGTGAGGATCGCCGCGGACAGCAGCAGGTCGCGGACGTTCTGCCCCGACAGGAACCGGGGGTTGGCGATGACCGTGACGACGACCAGCAGCACCAGCGCGGCGAGGATGCCGAGCTCGCGGACGACGAACAGGCGGTGCACCAGCGCCGAGCCGCGGCGGCCGGTGCGCTCGGGGGCGGCCAGCTCCTCCGGCAGCGGGGCGGGCGTCCGCGTCGTCGGCGCGCTCACCGGGCGCCCCCGGTGGCGACGGCGCCCTGCCCGGTCGCGGCCAGCATCACGCTGTCCTCGTCGGCGCGGGCGCGGGGGATGTCGTCGACGAGGCGGCCCTCGGCGACGACGAGGACGCGGTCGGCCATGCCGAGCACCTCCGGCAGTTCGCTGGACACCATGACGACGGCCAGCCCCTCGGCGGCCAGCTGCGACAGCAGCCGGTGCACCTCGGACTTGGTGCCGACGTCGATGCCGCGGGTGGGCTCGTCGACGATCAGCACCCGGGGCCGGGTCGACAGCCACTTGGCGAGGACGACCTTCTGCTGGTTGCCGCCCGACAGCGTGGACACCGGGTCGGAGAGCCTCCCGGCCTTGACCTGTAGCCGCTTGGACCACTCGGCGGCCTGCGCCCGCTCGGCGCGGGAGCTGAGCAGACCCGCCCGGGCGAGCTTCCAGCGCCGGGTCAGGGTGGCGTTCTTCTCCACCGACAGCTCCATGACAAGGCCCTGCTGGCGGCGGTCCTCGGGCACCAGCGCGATGCCGGCGGCCATGGCCGCGGCCGGGTCGCCCTTCTTCAGCGCCTTGCCCGACACCCGGACCGAGCCGGCGTCGTAGGGGTCCACGCCGAAGACCGCGCGCACGATCTCGCTGCGGCCGGCGCCGACCAGGCCGGCCAGCGCCACGATCTCGCCGGCCCGCACGTCGAAGGAGACGTCGGAGAACACCCCGCGGGTGGTCAGGCCGCGCACCTCGAGCACGACCTCGCCGGGCTCGACGTCGGTCTTGGGGAACAGCGAGGAGACCTCGCGGCCGACCATGCGGCGCACGACCTGGTCGACGGTGAGGTCGCCGGTGGGGTCGGTGGAGACCCACTGCCCGTCGCGCATGACCGTGATCCGGTCGCAGAGGTCGAACACCTCGTCGAAGCGGTGGGAGATGAACAGCACCGCGGCGCCGGAGTCGCGCAGCGACCGGGCGACGGCGAACAGCCGCTCCACCTCGACGCCGGACAGCGCCGCGGTCGGCTCGTCCATCACCAGCACCCGGGCGTCGAACGACAGCGCCTTGGCGATCTCGACCATCTGCTGGTCGGCGATCGACAGGCCGCGCGCCGGTCGGTCCGGGTCCAGGGCGACGCCCAGCCGGTCGAACAGCGCCCGGCACCGCCGGGCCAGGCCGCGGCGGTCGATGCGGCGGCCGGACAGCAGCGGCTGGCGGCCCATGAAGATGTTCTCCGCGACCGACAGGTCGGGGAACAGCGTCGGCTCCTGGTAGATGACCGCGATGCCGGCCGCCCGCGCGGCGGCCGGGTCGGCCAGCGTCACCGGCTGCCCGTCGAGCAGCACGCGCCCGGTGTCGGGGCGGTGCACGCCGGCGAGGATCTTCACCAGGGTCGACTTGCCGGCGCCGTTCTCCCCCACCAGGGCGTGCGCCTCGCCGGCGCGCAGCTCCAGCCGGGCGCCGCGCAGCGCGGCGACCGCGCCGAAGCTCTTGCCGACGTCCTCGAGGGCGAGGACCACGGCGCCGTCACCGGCCGCACCGGCCGCCGGCGGCACCGGGGGTGCCGAGGCGTGGTCCACGGTGACCACCTCCGTCTGTGAAACGATTCAGCCGATCTGTGGCGCAGACCATAGGGCCGCGTTCGGAGACGTGTCAACGCCCCGTGGGGACCTCGGCGTCGCGTGTTTGACACGTTTCAGGTCAGGGGCGACCATCGGCACCGGACGGTGTCCCCCGTCACGCCCCTGCACCCCGCGAGGAGACCCGTGCCCGCCAGCATCCGCGACGTCGCCGAGCGCGCCGGGGTGTCGGTCGGCACGGTCAGCAACGTCCTCAACCGGCCGGGGCAGGTCAGCGAGGCGACCCGCGAGCGGGTGCTCGAGGCGATCACCGCGCTCGGCTTCGTGCGCAACGAGTCGGCCCGCCACCTGCGCGCCGGGCACAGCCGCACGATCGGCCTGGTCGTGCTGGACATCGCCAACCCGTTCTTCACCGACGTGGCCCGCGGCGTCGAGGACGTCGCCAACCGGGCCGGCCTCGCGGTGATCCTGTGCAACTCCGACGACCGTCCGGAGAAGGAGTCCGCCCACCTCGACGTGCTCGCCGAGCAGCGGGTGCAGGGCGTGCTGATCACCCCCACCGCCGAGCTCTCCCCGAACCTGCAGACGCTGCGCCGCCGCGGCGTCCCGGTGGTGCTGGTCGACCGGCGCGCGCCCTCGCCCGACCAGTGCTCGATCGCCGTCGACGACGTGCTGGGCGGGCGGCTGGCCGCGGAGCACCTGCTCGAGCGCGGGCACCGGCGGATCGCCTTCGTCGGCGGCGCGTCGGGCCTGCCGCAGGTGCAGGAGCGGCACGCCGGCGTCGAGGCCGCCGTCCGGGAGGCCACCGGCAGCGACGACGCGCTCGTCGTCTTCTCGCCGGAGGTGCTCACCGTCGAGGCCGGTCGGGAGGCCGCCGCCCGCATCGTGGGGACACCCGCCGCCCGCCGCCCGACCGCCGTCGTGTGCGCGAACGACCTCATGGCGCTGGGCGTGCTGCAGGAGATGGTCCGCCAGGGCGTGCGGGTGCCCGACGACGTCGCCATCGTCGGCTACGACGACATCGACTTCGCCGCGGCCGCCGCGGTGCCGCTGACCTCGGTGCGCAAGCCCCGCGTGGCCCTGGGGTCGCGCGCGGCGGAGCTGCTGCTCGACGAGGCGCGCGGGGAGGGGCACGTGCACGTGCAGGAGGTCGTCGAGCCCACGCTGGTGGTGCGCGAGTCGAGCGTGGTGTTCCGCGACAGGGAGGGGTCCCGGTGAGGGTCGCGCTGTTCGCCACCTGCCTGGTCGACACGCTGGTGCCGCAGGTGGCCCGGGCGACGGCGGTGCTGCTGCAGCGGCTCGGCCACGAGGTGGTCGTGCCGCGCGACCAGGCCTGCTGCGGGCAGATGCACGTCAACACCGGCTACCGGCGCGAGGCGGTGCCCGTCGTGGCCAACCACGTGCGCGCCTTCGCCGGCGCCGAGGCGGTCGTGGCGCCGTCGGGGTCGTGCGTCGCCTCGATCCACCACCAGCAGGCGGCCGTCGCCCGCCGGGCCGGGGAGCACGCGCTCGCCGAGGAGGCCGAGGCGCTGGCCGCGCGCACGTACGAGCTGTCGCAGTTCCTCGTCGACGTCCTCGGCGTCACCGACGTCGGCGCCTACTACCCGCACCGGGTCACCTACCACCCGACCTGCCACTCGCTGCGGCTGCTGCGGGTCGGTGACCGGCCGCTGGCGCTGCTGCGCGCCGTCCGCGGGCTCGACCTGGTGGAGCTGCCCGGCGCGGAGTCCTGCTGCGGGTTCGGCGGCACGTTCTCGGTGAAGAACGCCGACACCTCGACGGCGATGCTCACCGACAAGATGGCCAACGTGCTGTCCACGCACGCCGAGGTGTGCACCGCCGGCGACGCGTCCTGCCTGATGCACATCGGCGGCGGGCTCTCGCGGCTGCGCTCGGGCACCCGGACGGTGCACCTGGCCGAGATCCTCGCCTCGACGGAGGACGACGTGAGCCCCACCCAGACCACCCGGCCGGCGGTGCGGGCATGACCGTGCACTTCCGCGGACGTGCACCGGGCACGACCGTGCACGTCCGCGGCACTGCACGGAGGAGAGCCGCGTGACGACGACGCCGCCGGACGCCCGCACCGACCCGACGCCGCTCGCGCCGGGCGCCCCCCGCTCCGGGACGACGTTCCTCGGCCTGCCCACCGCGCCCCGCGGGGTGGGTCACCTGCGCGGCGAGCAGCCCTTCCCCGACGCCGCCCGCACGGCGCTGCGCGACGGGCAGCTGCGGGCCAACCTCGGCCGGGCGACGACGACCATCCGCGGCAAGCGCGCCGCCGTCGTCTCGGAGGTGCCGCACTGGGAGCAGCTGCGGCAGGCCGGCAAGGCGCTCAAGGCCGCCACCATGGCCCGGCTCGACGAGCACCTCGAGGAGCTCGAGCGGCAGGTCACCGCGCGCGGCGGCACGGTGCACTGGGCCCGCGACGCCGCCGAGGCCAACCGCATCGTCACCGAGCTGGTGCGGGCCTCCGGCACCGACGAGGTGGTCAAGGTCAAGTCGATGGCCACCCAGGAGATCGGCCTCAACGAGGCGCTCGAGCGGGCCGGGATCAGCGCCGTCGAGACCGACCTGGCCGAGCTGATCGTGCAGCTGGGCGAGGACGCCCCCAGCCACATCCTCGTGCCGGCCATCCACAAGAACCGCTCGGAGATCCGTGAGATCTTCCGGCGCACCATCCCCGGCGTCGACCCGGGCCTGACCGACGACCCGCGACAGCTGGCGATGGCCGCCCGCGCGCACCTGCGCGAGCGGTTCCTGCGCGCCCGGGTCGCCGTCAGCGGGGCCAACTTCGCCGTCGCCGAGACCGGCACCCTCGCCGTCGTCGAGAGCGAGGGCAACGGCCGGATGTGCCTGACGCTGCCGCGGACGCTGATCACCGTCATGGGCATCGAGAAGGTCGTGCCGCGGTGGGCGGACCTCGGCGTCTTCCTGCAGCTGCTCCCCCGCTCCTCCACCGGCGAGCGGATGAACCCCTACACCTCGCTGTGGGCCGGGCTCACCCCCGGCGACGGGCCGCAGGAGTTCCACCTCGTGCTGCTCGACAACGGCCGGACGGCGGTGCTCGCCGACGAGGTGGGCCGCGAGGCGCTGCACTGCATCCGCTGCTCGGCCTGCCTCAACGTCTGCCCGGTGTACGAGCGCACCGGCGGGCACGCCTACGGCTCGGTCTACCCCGGCCCGATCGGCGCGGTGCTCTCCCCGCAGCTGACCGGCGTCGAGGACAACGCCTCCCTCCCGTACGCGAGCTCGCTGTGCGGCGCCTGCTACGACGTCTGCCCGGTGGCCATCGACATCCCCTCGATCCTGGTGCACCTGCGCGCCGAGCACGTCGAGGCGCAGCAGCGGCCCACCGCCGAGGCGGTCGCCTTCCGCGGCCTGTCCCGGGTGATGAGCAACCCGCGGCTGTGGCGCCTCGCGCAGCGCGCCGCCGGGCTCGGCCGGTTCCTCGCCCGCGGGCGGCCGACGCTGCCGGCCGCGCTGCCCCCGCCGGCGAGCGCCTGGACCCGCACCCGCGACCTGCCCACCCCGCCCAGGAAGACGTTCGTGGAGCAGTGGACCGAGGAGCACCGGTCGTGAGCGCCCGCGAGGAGGTGCTCGGCCGCATCCGGACCGCGCTGGGCGGCGACCGGCCGCGGGTCGCCGTCCCGCCGCTGCCGGCGCCGCGCTCCCTCGGCCGGGACGAGCTGCTCGACCTGCTCGCCGAGCGGGTCGAGGACTACCGCGCCACCGTGCTGCGCTGCGCGCCGGACGAGATCCCGGCGACCGTCGTCCGCGGGCTCGACTCCGCGCTCGGTACCGGGTGGGACCCGGCCGGCGTCGTCGTCGCCCCCGGGGTGCCGGCCGCGTGGCGGCCCTCCGGTGCTCCCGAGGACGACGGCCGGCCCGCGGTCGGGCTCGCCGCCTTCGCCGCGACGCTGACCGGCGTGGCGACGGCGATCGCCGAGACCGGCACGCTGGTCCTCGACGGGTCGCCGCTGTCCGGGCGGCGGGCCCTGTCGCTGCTGCCCGACGTCCTGGTGTGCGTGGTCGAGGCCGCGCAGGTGGTGCCCGACGTGCCCGACGCGCTGGCCCGGCTGGACCCGCTCGCTCCGCTGACGATGGTCAGCGGCCCCTCGGCGACGTCGGACATCGAGCTGCAGCGGGTCGAGGGCGTGCACGGCCCCCGCACGCTGGTGGTCGTCCTCGCCGGCTGAGGTCCGGCCGGCGCCCGTTGCCGACCCGGTGTCGCCTCACGCGCCCTGGGACAGCCCCACGTCGACACCCGGCGCCGCAGGTGGCGCGCCGGCACGGCCACCCCTCCAGGGCCCGCGCCGAGCCTGGTGACGTGCTGCAACGGCCCCCTCGCAGGGGCCCGCCGCGAGCTCGCGAGCGGTGGGGGGCGAGGGGGTCCTTCAGTCGATCGGCTCGGGAAAGGTCGCGCGCACCGCGGCCATGTCGAGGGCGCGGACCGTGGCGACGAGCAGGTCGAGGGAGTCGGCGGGCAGCCAGCCCGGCTCGGCGAACACCAGCACCCCGTCGCGGTAGATCATCAGGGTGGGCGCCGAGCGCACCCGCAGCTCCACGGCCAGCGCCGGCTCGGCGTCGGCGTCGACGGCGGCGAAGAGCAGGTCGCGGTGGCGCTCGGCGGCGGCGTCGAACACCGCGGCGAAGGCCCGGCTCGACCCCGACCGCGGCGTGCGGAAGTCGACCAGCACGATGCCCGGCCCGGACACCGCCGCGGCGAAGTCGGCCCCGGCGAGCTGGATGGTCCCCATGCGCACCTCCCGTCCGCCGACCAGTGTGACGCCCGGGGCCGGGCGGGGGCAGGGACACGGCCCCTCGCCGGCCCGCGGTGGGCGGTCCCGGGCGTGATTAGCATCGGGGGATGCAGCCCGTCGACGTGGCTCCCGCCCAGGACCGCCCGGATGCCGCCGACCCGCTCGCCCTCGAGTCGCAGGTGTGCTTCGCGCTGTCGGTCGCCGCGCGCAACGTCGTCGCCGTCTACCGCCGCTTCCTCGAGCCGATGGGCCTGACCCACCCCCAGTACCTGGTGATGCTCGCCCTCTGGCAGCACGGGCCGCTGGCGGTCAAGGACCTCTCCCGGCGGTTGCAGCTCGACCCCGGCACCCTCTCACCGCTGGTCAAGCGACTGGAGGCGGCGGGCCTGGTGCGCCGCGACCGCGACCCCCGCGACGAGCGGGCGCTGGCCATCGCCCTCACCGACCGGGGGCGGCAGCTGCGGGCACGGGCCGAGGCCATCCCGGCCGGGATCGTGGAGAACCTGGGCATGCCGCTGGACGAGCTGCAGAGCCTGCACGGCGCCCTGACCCGGGTGATCGACGCCTCCCAGCACGCGCTGGAGACCGACACCACACGTTGATTGGTGCCCCAACCATTGGTGCACTCACGATGACGGCGTACACAGGAGACATGCCGCCCGAGACGGATCCCGCCCCTCCTCCGCCCCGGGTGCGACCCGGCGCACTGCGGTGGGTGGCCTACGCGATGGGCGCCGGGCTGCCCGAGCGGCACCGCACCTGGGTGCTGTACGACACGACGACGCGCACCTGGGTGCTGCGGCACGTGGCGCGCGCCCTGGTCCAGCTCGCCGTGCCGATCGCCCTGGTCCTCGTGTTCGTGCCGGGTGCCTTCTGGATCCGCGGACTGGCCGCCCTCGGCGGGCTGATCCTCGGCATGGCCTTCTCCCTCGCCTACATGACCGAGGCGGTGGAGAACCGGGTGAAGAAGGCCGGCTACGCCCCCGGCTCGGCGCAGGCCGTCCGCGACCTGGCGGGCAGGGACCGCGACGCGCGCGACTCCGAGCGCCGCCGGGCCGCGGCCGCGAAGCGGGCGGCCCGCTACCGCGCGCGCCGGGGCGGCTGACGCCGGCCGGAGCGTCGGAGAGGGTGCCGACGGTGCCCGCTCCCGTACGCTGCGTCCCCGACGCCCGAAGGGACCCCGGGCCGGGACGGAGCCGAGGTGAGTGGACCCACCCGGGACGACACACCCGCCACCGGGGGCGACCGCTACCGCTTCCTGGCCGAGGTCACCTGGGCCCTGGCCGAGAGCCTCGACACCGCCACCGCCGCCGACCGGCTCGCCCGCCTGGCGGTGCCGCAGCTGGCCGACTGGGCCACGGTCACCGTCGTCGCCGGCGACGGCGCACCCGGCACCGTCGCCCGCGCCCACCGCGACCCGGCCCGCCTCGCCGACGTCGACACCTACCTCGCCGGCCGGGTCGCCGCACCGCGCGACCAGGCCCAGCTCGCCGCCGCGATGCACGCCACGGAGCCGGTGCACCTGACCCGGGTCGAGCCGGAGCTGGGGCCGGGGGCGCTGCCCGACGGCCAGGTGCGCGGCGCGTGGGAGCGGCTGGACCCGCGGTCGAGCCTGTTCGTCCCGCTGCACGCCCGCGGCTCGGCGGTGGGCGTGCTGTCGCTGGTGCGCTGCGGGGACCGCCCGCCGGCCGGGCCCGACGACGTCGCGCTGGCCGTCGAGGTCGCCCGCTGCGCGGCGCTGGCGCTGGACAACGCCCGGCTCTACGGCCGTCAGGTGCGGGTGGCCGAGACGCTGCAGCACAGCCTGCTCACCCCGCCGCCGCAGCCGCCCGGTCTCGAGGTCGCCGTCCGCTACCGGCCCGCGGTGTCGCAGGACCTCGTCGGCGGCGACTGGTACGACACCGTGGTCCTGCCCGACGGCGCCACGCTGCTGGTCATCGGCGACGTCACCGGGCACGGCGTGGAGGCCGCCGCGGCGATGGCCCAGCTGCGCAGCGCCGTCCGCACGCTGGCCTACGACTCCCCCGACGGGCCGGCCGGCACCCTCGACCGGGTCGACCGGGTGCTGGCCGGGCTGCACGTCGGCACCCTGGCCACCGCGCTCGTCGCCCGGCTCGAGGCCGCCACCGACGCGGCGGGAACCCGCCCGCTGCGCTGGTCGTCGGCCGGGCACCTGCCGCCGCTGCTGCTGGCCGCCGACGGCGGGGTGCGGCTGCTGGCCACCCCGCCGCAGCGCATGCTCGGCACCGACCGGCCCGGCGACCGCACCGACCACGTCACCGCCCTCGGACCCGGCGAGACGCTGCTGCTGGTCACCGACGGGCTGGTCGAGGCCGGGCGCCGCGGCATCGACGAGGGGCTGGCCCGGGTCGCCGGTGCGCTGGGCGGCCTGGCCGGCCTGTCGGCCGACGCGCTGTGCGACCGGCTGCTGAGCCGGGTGCTGCCCGACCGCACCGACGACGACGTCGCGGTGCTCGCCGTCCGCGTGCTGCCCGGCTGACGCCCGCCCGCTCACCCCCAGAAGGCGCGGACCTCCTCGGCGACCCGCTCGGCCTGCGCCCGGCCGGCCCGGGCGGCGGGCGCGCGGGTGGCGGGGTCGAGCGGGTTGGTGCCGAACGCCGCCCGCGCCGCCTCGTCGGCGAGGACCAGGTGCACCTCGCCGTCGCGGCGGAGGGTGGCCAGCTCGTCGTCGAGGGAGGGACCCAGCGGGCTGCCCGGGAACCCGCCCATCGGCGCCACCACCAGCACGCGGTCGCAGCCGGCGGCGAGGTCGGCGTTGGTGGGCGAGCGCAGGCCGCCGTCCATGAACCGGCGGCCGCCGACGGTGATCGGCGGGTAGACGCCGGGCACCGCGCACGAGGCGGCGACGGCGTCGAGCAGCGGCCAGCCGGTGTCGCGGTCGACGGCCAGGAACTCACCGTCGGCGGTGTCGATCGCGGTGACCACCAGCCGGGCCGCGGGCCACCCGGCCGACCCGATGCGGGCACCGATCACCGCCCGCCGCTCGGACTCCGGCATCGTCTCCGCGCGCAGCGCCAGCGCCCCGACCCGGGCCCGGGCGTCCTGCTCCCCGGTCGCCCCGGCCAGCGCCTCGGCGAGGGCGGTGAAGAAGGACCCGCCGTCGAAGGGCACCGCCCGCTCGCCGGCCGGCACCGGGCCGAGCTGCGCGGCGTGGGCCTCCTGCAGGTCGGCGCCGCTGCGCAGCAGCGTGCCGACGACCGAGCCGGCCGAGGTGCCCACGACGAGGTCGGCGGCACCGACGTCGACACCGGCCGCGGCCAGCCCGGACAGCAGCCCGATCTCCCACCCGATGCCGGCGATCCCCCCGCCGCCGAGGACGAGCGCGCGGCTCCCGGGTCCCGTGGTGTCCACCGCACCAGTCTCGTGCCGGTCCCGGTGCGGCGCGCGGCACCGGCCGGCCCGCACCGCGGGTCCGGTCCCGGCCGACGTCCTAGGGTCGGGCGGGGCGGGGCGGTGCGCGGCCGGGTGTGGACGGGACGGGACGGAGGACGCATGAGGGGTGTGCCGGAGCGGCTGGTCGGCGAGGCGGTGGCCGTGCTGGGCGAGGCGGACGCCGACGCGTTCCTGACCCGGGTGGAGCTGGCGCTGCCCGACATCACCGGGGCGCTGGCCGTGCTCTACGGCGACCGGGCCGGCGAGCTGCTCGACCGCGGGCTGGCGATCGCGCTGCAGGCCGCCGCGCAGCGGCCGGAGCCGCTGCGCCGCCTGGACCGCCGCCGCGAGATCGACCCCGGCTGGTTCCTGCGGTCCCGGGTGCAGGGCTACGTCTGCTACGTCGACCGGTTCTGCGGCACGCTCGACCGGCTGCCCGACCACCTCGACCACCTGGCCTCGTTCGGCACGACCTACCTGCACCTGATGCCCCTGCTGCGGCCGCGCGAGGGGGAGAACGACGGCGGGTACGCGGTGGCCGACTACCGCGCGGTCGACCCGCGGCTGGGCACGATGGCCGACCTCGAGGCGGTCGCGACCGCGCTGCACGGGCGCGGGATGAGCCTGTGCATCGACCTCGTGCTCAACCACACCGCGCGCGAGCACCCGTGGGCACAGGGCTGGCTGGCCGGCGACCCCGCCTACGCCGGCTTCTACACCGCCTTCCCCGACCGGACCATGCCCGACGCCTACGACGCGACGATCCCCGAGGTCTTCCCCGACCGGGCGCCGGGGTCGTTCACCTGGGTGCCCGAGGCCCGCGGCGGGGACGGCGGCTGGGTCTGGACGACGTTCTGGCCCTACCAGTGGGACCTGGACTACACCAACCCCGAGGTGACCCTCGCGATGCTCGGCGAGATCACCTGGCTGGCCAACCGCGGCGTCGACGTCTTCCGCATGGACGCCGTGCCGTTCATGTGGAAGCGGCTGGGCACCACCTGCCAGAACCAGCCCGAGGGCCACACGCTGCTGCAGCTGCTGCACGCGCTGACCCGCGTGGCCGCCCCCGGCGTCGTCTTCAAGGCCGAGGCGATCGTGGCGCCCGACGACCTGGTGCCCTACCTCGGCGCGCACGAGCGGCACCGCCCCGAGTGCGAGCTGGCGTACCACAACTCGCTCATGGTGCTGATGTGGAGCAGCGTGGCCACCGGCGAGGTCCGGCTGGCCCGCCAGGCGCTGGGCCGCATGAAGCCGATCCCGCCGAGCACCACGTGGGTCACCTACGTGCGCGGCCACGACGACATCGGCTGGGCGGTCACCGACACCGACGCCGCCGCCGTCGGCCTCGACGGCTTCGCCCACCGGCGCTTCCTCAACGACTTCTACTCCGGCCGCTTCCCCGGCTCCTTCGCCCGCGGCGCGCTGTTCCAGGAGAACGAGGCCACCGGCGACGCCCGCATCTCCGGGTCGGCCGCCTCCCTGTGCGGCATCGAGGACGCCCTCGAGCGCGGCGACGAGACCGCGCTGGAGGCCGGGCTGCGCCGGCTGGTGCTGCTCTACTCGGTGGCCTACGGCTTCGGCGGCATCCCGCTGCTCTACATGGGCGACGAGCTCGCCCTGCGCAACGACACCGGCTACCTCGACGACCCGCGGCGGGCGCCCGACAACCGCTGGATGCACCGCCCGCCGATGGACTGGGCCGCCGCCGCCCGCGCCGCCGACCCCGGCACCCTCGAGGGCCGCGTGGCCACCGCGCTGCGCCGGCTCGGCGACGCCCGGCGCGCGCTGCCCGCCCTCGACGGCGGCACCGACACCGAGGTCCTCGACGCCGGCGACGACGCCGTCCTGGTGTGGCGGCGCCGGCACCCCCGGCACGGCACCTTCGTCGGGCTGGCCAACGTCGCGTCCGCCCCGCGGACGGTCGACGCCGACACCGTCACCGGGTTCGGCACCTTCGCGTTCGTCCACGGCAGCGACGGGCCGCTCGGGGTCGAGGACGGCCGGGTCGTCGTACCGGCGCTGGGCTTCGCCTGGTTCGCCGAGCCCTGAGCCGTCCCCGGACCGGTCGGCCCCACCCCCAGGAGGAACACGTGGCACGGATGGACCTGCGGGTGCGGCTGCTCGGGCGGCTGCTGGGCCGCCTGTCGATCTCGTCGATGGACGAGGAGCGGCTGCGGAGGGCGCAGCAGCAGCGCATCGGACACAACCCGGTCACCGACCTGCTGCTCGGCGGCGTCGCCCGCGGCGTGCGGCTCACCGACTCGACCGCGCGCGGCGAGGTGGGCCCTGTCCCGGTCCGGACCTACCGTCCCGAGCACGCGGACGGCGGTCCGTTGCCGCTGGTCGTCAACTACCACGGCGGTGGGTGGACGCTCGGGAACCTGGACTCGGCCGACTGGCTCTGCAGCAACGTCGCCGCCACGGTCGGTGCCGTCGTCGTCTCGGTGGACTACCGGCTCGCCCCGGGACACCGTTGGCCCGCGGCGGCCGAGGACTGCTACGCCGCACTGGTCGACGTCGTCGGACGGGCCGGTGAGTTCGGCGCCGACCCCGCCCGCGTCGCGGTCATGGGCGACAGCGCCGGGGGCAACCTGGCCGCCGTCGTCAGCCTCATGTCGCGCGACCGGTCCGGCCCGCGCATCGCCCACCAGGGGCTGGTCTACCCGTCGGTCGACCTGACGATGAGCGCCCCGTCGATCGACGAGAACGCCTCCGCCCCGATCCTCACCAAGGCCGACTGCCTGGCCTTCCGGGACCACTACCTCGGTGGCCAGGACCCGCGGCACCCCCACGCCTCGCCGCTGTTCGCCGAGGACCTCACCGGCCTGCCCGCGGCGCTGGTCCAGGTGGCCGAGCACGACCCCATCCGCGACGACGGCACCCGCTACGCCGCCGCCCTGCAGCGTGCCGGTGTGCCGGTGCGACTCACCGAGTACGTGGGCATGCCCCACGGCTTCCTCGCCTTCCCGCGGCTGTGCCGGTCCGCCCCGCAGGCACTGGCCGAGCTGTGCACGGAGCAGGCGCGGGTCCTCGCGGCACACGACTGAGACGGCTCCTCACCCGGAGGGGGCATCCACCCGGGGCGCCGCCGGGTCGATCAGACGGGTGACACCGCCCGCCCGACGGAAGCGAACCGGCATGGCCCCGCGCACCCCCGCAGCCCGCACCCTGGGCGCGCTGCTCGTCGGCGTCTGCACCGCCGGCGTGCTGACCACCGCGGTGCTGCCCCCGGCGGGCGCCGCGCTGGTCTCCGACCTCACCCAGGCGCTGGCCTCCGGTGCCGCGGCGGCGGCCACCGCGGCGCACGCCACCCGGTGCGGCGGCCGGCGGGCACGGGCGGCCTGGTGGCTGCTGGCGGCGGCCTGCGCGGCCTGGTGCGCCGGGCAGTCCTACTGGACGGTCCTGGCGCTGCGCGGTGCGGCGCCGTTCCCGTCGCTGGCCGACGTCGGCTTCCTCGGCTTCGCCGTCCTCGCCGTGCTCGCGCTGGTGGTGCACCCGGCCGGCGGCGGGCGCACCGGCCTGTGGCAGCGGTTCCTCGACGCGCTGATGACCGCCGGCGCCGTGGGCCTGGTCAGCTGGCAGACCGCGCTGGGCGCGGTGCTGCGCGAGGACACCGGCCACGACGTCGTCGTCCGGCTGCTGCTGGCCGCCTACCCGGTCGCCGACGTCGCCCTGGTCGTGCTCGCCGTCCTGCTGGTCACCCGGACCTCCGGTGACCGCCGCCCGCTCGACCTCGTCGCCGCGGGGGTCACCGCCCTCGCCGTCGCCGACAGCGCCTTCACCTACCTGGCCGCCACCAGCAGCTACGACGGCGGCACCGCCGACGCCGGCTGGACGCTGGCCTTCGTGCTGCTCGCCGTGGCCGGGCTGTGCCGCCCGGGCCGGCCGGCCGCCACCACGACCGGGGACCGCAGGGTCGGCCGGTCCGGCGCGGCGGCCTCCCTGCTGCCCTACGCGCCGGTCACCGCCGCGCTGGCCACCACCCTGGCGCTGAGCCTCGCCGGCACGCCGCTGTCGCGCGGGGAGATGGTCGCGGCCACCGTGGTGATCGCCGCGCTGATCGCCCGGCAGTACATGACCGTCCGGGAGAACGTCCGCCTCGCCGGCGACCTCGCCTCCCGCGAGGCGCAGCTGCGGCACCTGGCCTTCTCCGACCCGCTCACCGGCCTGGCCAACCGGTCGCTGTTCCTCGACCGGCTCCAGCACGCCCTGGCCCTGCACGCCCGGGACATGCGGCCGGTCGCCGTCGTGTTCCTCGACCTCGACGACTTCAAGTCGGTCAACGACACCCTGGGCCACGCAGCCGGCGACGAGCTGCTGCTGCGGGTCGCCGAGCGGCTCACCGGCGCCCTGCGCGGCGGCGACACGGTGGCCCGGCTGGGCGGGGACGAGTTCGCCGCCCTCCTGGAGGACGGCGGGGACCCGATGGAGGCCGCCGCGCGGATCGCGACGGCGATGGACGTGCCGTTCAGCGTCGCCGGCCGGACCCGTGCGGTGGGGGCCAGCACCGGCGTGGTCGCCCTCGGCGCCGGCGACGCCGCGGTGGGCGCCGACGAGCTCATGGCCCGCGCCGACGCGGCGATGTACACGGCCAAGCGCACCGGCAAGGGCCGCGTGGTCCGCCACGGCGCACGCGCCTAGGTCCGCCGCGCCGGCCGCCCGCACACCGTGACCGGCCGCGAGCCGGCATCCCAGGGGTCCGCCGTGGCTCCGTTTCCCCCGCCGGCGGCGACCACGGACTCACGCCGGATCGGGACCGCGCTGAGGCCTGTCCGCGCCCCGGACACTGTCGAGCACGGTCTGCCCCTGCTGATCGACCAGACGGGTGAACAGCTGCTGCGCGTACCCGAAGACCAGCGCCCAGGCCAGGATCTGCGCGGACGTGTCCAGCGCGCTGAGGCCGGGGATGAACTGGCCCCGCATGAGCAGGAGTCCGAGGAAGGCGGTGACCGCGCCGGTCGGCAGCTTGAGTGCGGCGAGTGCGACGGGCAGGCCGTACCGCTCGGACGATCCCTTCATGCGGCGGATGGCCGCGGCACTCGCGATCGCTGCCGCGGTCAGCCCGACGAGCTCGACCACGATGAGGTCCTGCGGCCGCGCCGTCTCCGCCGTCACGTCGTCGATGTCGCGCAGCGGTATGCCGGGTTGCGGCTGCCCTCCCAGCGGGATGAAGGGCCCGGACTGGTTCGTCGGGCACACGACTGCCGCGATGCCCGTCTCCTCGGGGGCGAAGCACAGGGGGAACAGGGTCTGGTGGAGGAAGCCCGTCACCGCGACGGCGATCGCGAGGGCCGTCATGAACACGGTGGTCGCCACCACGACGTTGCGGAAGCTCCGCAGGCGAACGTGCTCCCGGAGCGCGGCCGAGCTCGCGCCTCTCACGATCGTCACGATCTTGCGGCGCTCGTCGTCCACGATCCGCAGCTTCGCCTCGGGGGTCACGGCCACGGAGTCCCGGAGCTGTGGATGGTCCGGATCCCGTATCCCCAGCCTCCCGGTGATGGCTTCGAACTCCTGACGTCGCGGGTCCGTCGGAGGGAGGTGGCACTGCACGTGCCGGAGCAGGCAGGGCATCTGACCCAGGACGTACGCAGGTGGCAGGAGGTTGAGGAGGTGCGCCTCGGCGGCGTCGAGGTTGCTGGTCGCACGCTCGATGAGGGGGCCGTTCCGGAACAGCCGGAAGCGCCTGTGGGGGTTCAACCTGGCGACGCGAGCTGCCTCCCTCGCCGCCGTCAGATGACGACGGATGGCCAGGACCAGGGCCTCGTCGTCGCTGCGGGGGTTGCTCCGCTGGACCCATGCACACAGCGCTTCCAGCTCCGCTGCTCGCGTCAGGGTCCCCTCGCGCCACGCCACCCAGACAGGACCCCCGACCGGGGGCAGGTCGAGGTCCGGGAGATCGGCTCCCGGACGCGGTCCCGGCGTCGTCGCGGTGGTCGCGGTGGTCGCGGCACCGTCCGCCGACGGCGCCGGTGGTGTCGCGGTGGCCACCGTGTGCCTCGTGGGACGGGCGTGGTTCCTCGGTCGGAGGTCCATGTCACACCTCGGTACTGGGTCGAGCCCTTGCACCGTCCACGGGCGAGTGAGGATGTGGCGGGTGCACGGGGCCGTCGGTCGGATCCGGGTGGCGGCAACTCCTCCTCGCCGGTCACCCCACCCGCCCTCCCGGCCCGGACGGGTGGGTTCCGGCGCCGATCGGGTCGTCATCCTGCGTCGGCGGCCGTCACGCGACCGTCAACGGACCATCACCGCTCCCACCGCGTCGCGACCGGGCCCGAGCGCTCCCTGCGGTCCCGGCTCCGTGGGCCGGCTGTGCCACTCAGTCGGCGAAGAACGCGCCCAGCGCGGCGGCGACGTCGCGGGAGTCGTGGACCAGCCGCAGCCGGCCGCGGCCGAGCCGGGCCAGGTCGCGGCCGAGGTCCACGTCGCGCTCGCCGGACACGTCGAGCAGCACGTCCAGCCGCGGCAGCCGCGCCGCCACCGTGCGCGGGTCCGGCCCGGCGTTGTGCACGCAGTCGCTCAGCAGCAGCACCCGCGCGTCGCGGGACGGCGCCCCCGCCAGCTGCCGGCCCGCCGTCTCCAGCGCGAAGGCCACGTTGGTCAGCCCCTGGGTCGGCACCCGCAGCAGCAGGTCCAGGACGGCGAGCGGGGGAACGGTCTCCCCGGGCCGGACCAGCACCGCGGCGTCGGACCAGAACGCGACGACGCCGACCCGGTCGCGGGCCAGCTCGCCGGCCAGCGCGCCCACCGCCGCGGCCGCCGTCCGCACCCGCTCCCCGCGCATCGACCCGGACACGTCGACGACGAGGACGACCGAGCGTCGCTGCCGCACCCGCTCGCGCACCAGCACGTCCCGCTCGCCCGGGTACGGGTTGCCGGCGATCGCGTCGAGGGTGCGCTCGAGGTCGAGCTCGTCGGAGCCACCGTTCCACGGCAGGGTGCGCAGCTCCCCCACCCCGCGGCGGGGGCGCCGGTCGACCGGCGGGCGCGGCACCGCCAGCCGCCGGGCGATCGCCCGGGCCCGGCGCCGGGTCTCGGCGTCGGCGGCGCCGCCGGTGCCGAGGTCGGCCAGCGGCACCAGCTCGGCCGGCTCGTCGGTGGTGCCCGGTGCGCTGCCCCCGCCCGGCCCGCCGGTGCGGGTGCGCCGCCGGTCACCCGACGACAGCGCCAGCCCGGCCCCGCCGGGTGCCGGCCGGTACAGCGAGGGCTGCTCGGTGAGCTGCTTGGGCCGCCGGCGCACCGGTCGGGCCCCGCGCGCGGCGCCGCCGCGGCCCCGGCGGGTCACCGGGGAGTCGGCCGCGACCGTCCTTCAACCGGGGCCGGCCGCCGCGGGGGCGAGCAGGAAGTGGTCCTCCCAGATCTCCCGGAGCACCGCCTCCGGCGTGGACTCCACCGTCTCGTCGACGGCGATGCGGCCCGACAGCGCCAGCAGCAGCGCGTCGAGCACCGTCGCCGTGTACTCCTCCGGCAGCCCGCGCGGCGGCTCCAGGGACGGCTCGTCGGGCAGCGCGACGTCGCGCATGTCAGCCAGCTGGGCGGCGACCAGCGCCAGGTCGATCGCGCCGCGGACGCTGCTGCCCTGGCGCACGTCCTCGCGCTCGCGGGTGGCCCGGGTCAGCGCGACGGCGTCGGCCACCAGCCGCGGCGAGGCGATCCCGGTGCGGCGGGTGACGATCCCCCGCTCGGCGTCGGCGTCCTGGTAGCCCACGGCCAGCCGCACCAGCCGGTCGGAGATCGACGCCGACAGCCGGGTGGTGCCGATCGCGTCGAAGGGGTTCATCGAGGCGACGACGCGGAAGGTGGCCCGGGCCTCCACGGTGCCCACGTGCGGCACGGCCAGCCGCCGCTCGGCCATCGCGGTGAGCAGCGTGTTGAGCGTGTCCTCCGGCGCCCGGTTGAACTCCTCCAGGTAGAGGAACCCGCCGCCGCGCATCGCCTGCACCAGCGGGCCGGGGACGAAGTTCTCCGGGGTGTAGTCCTCGCGCAGCACCCGGGCGGGGTCGTGGTGCCCGACCAGCCGGGTCGGGGTGAGGTCGGCGTTGCCCTCGACGAACACCAGCGGCACGCCCCACTCCGCGGTGATCGCCCGCAGCAGCGTCGACTTCGACGTGCCCGGGGGTCCCTCCAGGACGACGTCGCGGCCGGCGGCGACCGCGGCGAGCAGCAGGTCGAGCTCGCGCTCGCGGCCGACGAGGTGGGCGGCGACGCGACGGCGGACCTCCCGCACCGACGCGCCGGCGTCGTGCCGGACGCGCAGGCCGGTCACCACCGGGTCGTCGTCGGGGCCGGCGCCGGGGAGGTCGGCCGGGGGCGGGGACGGCACCCGCCGGACGCTAGTGACACCGCGTGCCACGGAGCAACCGGGACGGGGTCAGCCGGCCGCCGGGTCCGGGGGGAGCAGCAGGTCGAGCATCCGCGCCAGCAGGGTCCCGAGGTCCTCCTCCGGGGCCCGGGTCCAGTGCTCGTGGGCGGCCAGGGTGGCGGCGAGGACCGCGTGCCCGACGGCGAGCGGGAACAGCGGGTCGGTGTGCGGGACGGCGGTCGCGGCGTCGACGGCCAGCTGCCGCCAGGTGGCCCACACGCGGACGGCGTGGGCCTGGACGGCCGGGACGGCGAAGAACACCTGCGCCCGGTGCAGGGCCCAGGTCCGCTCCTCCGGCGGGAACCGCAGCGCCTCGACCACCGCCCGGGTGACCACCGCGCGCCACGGCTCCCCCGGCCGGCCCGTGCCCAGTCCCGCGCGGAACCGCTCCACCTCCCGCGGCGAGTCGACGAAGAGGACGTCGGCCTTGCTCGGGAAGTAGCGGAAGAAGGTGCGGCGGCTGATCCCGGCCGCGGCGGCGACGTCGTCGACGCTGGTCTCGTCGAAGCCCCGCTCGAGGAAGATGCGCTGCGCCACGGCGGCCACCTCGTGCGCGCTGCTCACCGGCGGCCGGCCCCCGCGCTCGCCCGGCGTCGTCCGCCCCGGTGGTCGGCTCACGGCCTCAGCGTGCCAGGTCCCGACCCTTCCGTTGTGGCACCAAGTGCCATAACGTGCGCGGCACCACACCACCGAGGGAGGAGCGGTCATGGGTCGGCTCGAGGGCAAGGTCGTGTTCGTCACCGGGGCCGCGCGCGGACAGGGCCGCAGCCACGCCGTCCACCTGGCCCGGGAGGGCGCCGACGTGATCGCGGTCGACGTCTGCCGGCAGGTCGAGACGGTCCCCTACCCGACCGCCGCGCCCGAGGACCTCGCCGAGACCGTCCGCCAGGTCGAGGCACTCGACCGGCGGATCGTCGCGGCCGAGGTCGACGTCCGCGACCTGGCGGCCCTGACGAAGGTGGTCGACGACGGCGTCGCCGAGCTCGGCCGTCTCGACATCGTGCTGGCCAACGCCGGGATCTCCACACCAGCGCCGACGCTGGAGATGGACGAGGAAACCTGGCAGACGATGATCGACGTCAACCTCACCGGGGTCTGGAAGACGCTGCGGGCCTCGGTCCCGCACGTCGTCGCCGGCGGCCGGGGCGGGTCCGTGGTGATCACCAGCAGCCTCGCGGCGATCTACGCCAACCCCAACACCGCGCACTACAGCGCCGCCAAGGCGGGGCTCGTCATGCTCGCCAAGGTCATGGCCAAGGAGCTGGCCCCGCACCGCATCCGGGTCAACACGATCCACCCGACGACGGTGGCCACCGACATGATCCTCAACGACGCCACCTACCGGCTCTTCCGGCCCGACCTCGAGGCGCCGACGCGCGCGGACTTCGAGGAGGCCGCGCTGACGCTCAACGCCCTGCCGGTCCCGGCGCTGGAGGCGGCCGACATCAGCAACGCCGTCCTCTACCTCGTGTCCGACGACGGCCGCTACGTCACCGGGACCACGCACGTGGTCGACGCCGGCGGCCAGCTCTGACCTGCGGTGACCGCTCCTGCTGCGGCGGGCCGCCGGCCGCCGCAGCAGGGGTGCGGTCACCATCTCCGGGGCGGGAGCGGGTGGGCGCGGCCGGGGGCCCGGTGCGGCGCCTGCGGGCGGGACGGGCGGGTGCGAGGCTGGGCCGGTGGCAGACACAGCGAGGGACGTGGCGCACCGGGACGGCCGCCGCACCGAGGCCGTCCGCAGCTACCGGGGACACGGCATCCACGCCGCCCCGGGGGTGCACGAGTACGCCGCCGAGCTCGTCCGCGCGGCGCTGCCCGAGGGCGGGCGGGTGCTGGAGGTCGGATCGGGGTGCGGCGCCCTGGCGCTGCGGCTGCGCGACGCCGGCATCGACGTCGTCCCCACCGACCTCGACCCGCCGCACGAGTGGATCCACCGGCTCGACCTCGACGACCCCGAGTGGACCGAGGAGACCCGCGGCCCGTTCGACCTCGTCGTCTGCGTGGAGACCCTCGAGCACGTCGAGAACCCGCGGCAGGTGCTGCGCTCGATCCGCGCCCTGCTGCGCCCCGGCGGGCAGCTGCTGGTCAGCACGCCCAACGTCACGCACCCGCACTCACGGCTGCTCACGCTGCTGCGCGGCGCGCCCTACATCTTCGGCCCGCGCCACTACCACTCCCCCGGCCACATCACGCTGCTGCCGGACTGGATGCTCACCGAGCACGTCCGGCTGGCCGGGTTCGACCGGATCGAGGTCACCACCGCCGGCGACACCCTCTACCAGGGGCCGATGCGGGCGGCCTACCGCGTGGAGATGGGGCTGCTGTGGCTGGCCGGCATCCGCCAGCGCGCCACCTCCGGCGACGGCGTGTGCACCTTCGTCACCGCGGTCGCCGTCTAGAGACCGATCCGGCCGAGCGTGTGCGCCGGCGCCGCACCCCAGCGGCCGGGACGCGGCGCCGGCGCACACGCGCCGGATCCGCGGGACCTCACGCGGGCAGGAACGGCGCCCACGACGTCGCGGTGCACGACCCGTAGCGGTGGGCGGTCAGCTCGCAGGTGAACAGCTCCAGCGCGCTGGCGACCAGCCGCAGCGTCCCGTCGGGGTGCCCGCACGCGCCGCGCCCGGTCACCGGCCCGCACCACCGGGTCACCTCGTCGAGCAGCCCGGGCGGCGGGGCCGCCGGTGCGGCGAGGACGGCCAGCGCCGCGGCCAGGCGGGGCAGCACCTCCAGGCACGGGCGGCACCGGCGGGCGCAGTCGCGGGTCACCCGCTCGACCACGCGGGCGGTCTCGAGCAGCCCGCAGCGGTCGCCGGGCAGCACGGCGAGCACGCCGGAGCCCAGGCGCGCGCCGGCGACGGCGAGGTGTGTCGCGTCGAGGGTCAGCGCCCGCGCGGTGGCCGCCGGCACCCAGCTGCCGTGGTAGCCGCCGACGAGGACCGCCCGCGCCCCGCCCAGCGGCAGCAGGTCGGCCAGCCGGCTGCCCGCGTCGGTGCCGACGTCGACGACGTCGGCGTGCGGTACCCCGGCGGCCTCCCAGCGCCGGGTGACCAGCGCGCGGCCGGCCGCCTCGGGGACCCCGCGCGCCAGCAGCGCCAGCCGGGCCAGGGTCTCGACGTTGAGCACCAGCGTCGGGCGGCCGCCCACCCCCCGCACGCGGACCGGCGGCTCCTCCGCCCGCGGCGGTGCCGGCCGGCCCTCCAGGCCCGCCACCAGCACCGACTCCTCCCCCGCCACCACCGACGGCGCGACGGGGTGCAGCCGCACCGCCTCGGTCCGCTCGGCCAGCGCCCGCGCGACGGCGGGCAGCCGGGCCGGGCCGGCCGCCAGGACCAGGGTGGTCGCACCGAGGCTGCGGCCGGCGAGCACCAGCCCGTCGAGGACCAGGTGCGGCGCCTCGCTCAGCAGCGCCCGGTCCTTGAGCGCGGTCGGCTCGCCGTCGGCACCGTTGGCGACCACGACCGGGGCCTCGCGCGTCCGGGCGGCCGCCTCCGCGACCGCGCGCACCTTGACCGCCGTGGGGAAGGCCGCACCGCCGCGGCCGGTCAGGCCCGCCGCCTCGGCGAGCGCGACGGCGTCGGCCCGGGGCAGCGGCCCGTGGGTCGCCAGGTGCTCGGCGAGCGCCGGCCCGGGGGCGGCGAGCAGGGAGGGGGCGGCCAGGGCGGTCACCGGACCCCCCGTCCCGGGACCGGGCCGGGACCGCCGTCGCCGTGCGGACCCGGGCCGGGCCGCCGGACGGGGGGTGCGGACATCGGTACCTCCTCGTGGCGTCACGCGGAGGCTGGGGGCCGGACCTGCCGTCCTCCCGGGGGTCACCTGGGAATTGGCTGGGAGCCTCAGGCGGGCTGGACGCCGAAGGTGCGGGCCAGCCGCTCGATCTTGCGGGCGCGGCCGAGCCGGGGCAGGTCGCTGCCGTCGCGGATGACCTGGCCGCGGGCCTCGAAGTCGGCGAGGAAGGACTGTGCCCAGGCGACGTCGGACGGGGCCGGGCTGATGACCTCGTTGATGACCGGCGCCTGGTCGGGGTCCAGGCACAGCTTGCCGGTGAGGCCGAGGGAGACGGTGACGGCCGACTGCTCGCGCAGCACCGGGTGGCTGGTGCTCACCGTCGGCCCGTCGATGGGCCCGGGCAGGTCGCCGATGCGGCTGGCCACCACCAGCCGCGACCGCGGGTAGGCCATCGCCAGGTCGTCGGCGCTGGTGCCGGTGTCGCGCCGGTAGTCGCCGCTGCCGAACGCCAGCCGGAACGCGCCGCGGGCCCGCGCGATGTCCACCGCCTCCTCGATGCCGAGAGCCGACTCGACCAGGGCCAGCACCGGGGTGGCGCCGCCGAGCCGGTCGAAGGTCTCGGTGACGTGCTCGGCGGCCTCGGTCTTGGCCAGCACGACACCGGCCAGCCCGGGCAGGCCGGCGAGCGCGGCGACGTCGCGCTCCCACCACGGCGTCGAGCGGTCGTTGATGCGCACCCACGCGGGGCGGTCGGCGTCCCCGAGCCAGGCGACGACGCCGTCGCGGGCCTCGTCCTTGCGGGCCGGGTCCACGGCGTCCTCGATGTCGAGGACCACCTGGTCGGCGCGCGACGCGTAGCGCTCGTCGAACAGGTCCGGCCGGGCGCCGTTGACCAGCAGCCACGACCGCGCGTCCGCCGGCCCGACCCTCGTGCGTGTCGTCATGACGTCATCCTCGCGCGGCGCGCCGCCGATCCCGCGGCGACTCCCGGCCGACCGCGCGTGATGCACCCCACCCGACCGGATCGGACGGCCGACCGACCACATCGGTCGGTCCTGGCGTAGCGTCCCCTCCCGTGGCACGACCGTTCCGGCAGCAGATCGACGAGGGCATCCTCGACCGCGCCGCCGGCCTGTTCGCCCGCCGCGGGTACGCCAAGACCTCGATCCAGGACGTCGCCGGCGCCGTCGGGCTGTCCAAGGCCGGACTGCTGCACCACTTCCCCAGCAAGGACGCGCTGCACGAGGCCGTCCTCGCGCACGCCGACGCGCTGGGCCGGCGGGTCCTCGACGGCGTGCGGCACCTCCCGCCCGGCCGGGCGCGCGACCAGCGGGCCGTCGAGGTCATCGTCGACCTCGCGCTCGGCCACCCCGGCTTCGTCGCGCTGCTGCTGGCCCCGGTCACCGAGCTGCCCGGCGGCGGCGAGCACGAGCCCGGCGGCCCGGCCGACGCCGTCTTCGAGGCCTTCGGCGTCGACCCCGGCGACGACGGCGCCGACGCCGAGCGCCTCGTGCGGGTGATCGGTGCCGTCGCGGCGCTCGCCGTCCTCACCCTGACCGCCCACCAGGCGGACCGGACCACCGCGTGGCGGCCGCTGGTCGTCGCCACGTGCCTCGACGCGCTCGGACACCGCCGTCCCCGCGCGCTCCCTTCCCACCCCACCCAGGCGGAGGCCTGATCGTCCATGGCAGTCCTGTTGTCCCGTCTCGGGACCTCCTCCGCGCGGCACCGGTTCGCCGTCCTCGCCGTGTGGCTGCTCGTCCTCGTGGCCGGCGGCGTCGGCGCGGCCACCCTCGCCGGCGAGACCTCGACCGAGTTCGCCATCCCCGGCCAGGAGTCCACGACCGCGCTCGAGCGCATCGACGAGGAGTTCGGCGGCGCCGCCGGCGGGGTGAGCGCGCGGGTCGTCGTCGCCGCGCCCGAGGGCGAGCAGCTGACCACCGACCCGGAGAACGCCGCGGCGGTGACCGAGCTGGTCGCCACCCTGGCCGGGCTGCCCGGCGTCACCGCGGCGACCGACCCGCTGGACCCGGCCGCGCCGGGCGTCAACGCCGCCCAGGACACCGGGTACAGCACCGTCAGCTACGACGCCGAGGGCGGGGTCTCCCCGGAGGAGCGCGAGGCGCTGCTGGCCGCGGTCGAGGACGCCGGGCGCGACACCAAGCTGACCGTCGAGGTCACCGGCCAGGCCGTCGAGGAGGTGCCGGCCGTCGGCGGCCCGTCGGAGGTGGTCGGCGTCGTCGTCGCCCTGCTGGTCCTGGCCGTCACCTACGGCTCGCTCGCGGTCGCCGGGATGAACCTGCTCACCGCCCTGGTCGGCGTGGGCATCGGCGTCCTCGGCATCACGATCGCCACCGGCTTCACCGACCTGTCGTCGACCACGCCGATCCTCGCCGCGATGCTCGGCCTGGCCGTCGGCATCGACTACACGCTGTTCATCGTCACCCGGCACCGGCAGGAGCTGCTGCGCGGCACGGACGTGCGCACGTCGATCGGCCTGGCCGTCGGCACCGCCGGCTCCGCGGTGGTCACCGCCGGGCTGACCGTCGTCATCGCCCTCGCCGGGCTCTTCGTCGCGGGCATCCCGTTCCTGACCCAGATGGGCCTGGCGGCGGCCGGCACGATCGTCGTCGCGGTGCTCATCGCCCTCACGCTGGTGCCGGCGGTGCTCGCCCTGCTCGGGCACCGGGTGCTGCCCAGGCGGCAGCGGGCCGCGGCGACCGGGGGCCCGGCCAGACACGCCCGCGGACGCGGCTTCCTCGCCGGCTGGGTCACCACCGTCACCACCCGGCGGGTCGCCTCGCTGCTGGTCGCCGTCGTCGCGCTGGGCCTGGTCGCCGTGCCGGTCGCCTCGATGCGGACCACGCTCATCCAGACCCCGGCCGAGGACACCACCGCCGCCCGCGCCGAGGCGCTGCTCGCCGCGGGCTTCGGCGAGGGCTTCAGCGGACCGATCACCGTCCTGTTCGAGGGCGCCCGGCCGGCCGAGGCGGCCGCCCGGCTCACCCCGGAGGTCTCCGCGCTCGACGACGTCGCCCTGGTCTCCCCGCCGGTCCCCGACGCCGACGGCACCGCGGCGCTGCTGACGGTGGTCCCGCAGTCGAGCCCGTCCAGCGAGGCCACCGAGCAGCTCGTCGCCGACCTGCGCGCCCTGCTGGCCGGCGCCGACGGCGTCGAGGCCTCCGTCACCGGGGCGACGGCGGTCAGCGTCGACGTCGCCCACAGCCTCGACCAGGCGCTGCCGGTGTACCTGCTGCTCGTCGTCGGGCTGGCGCTGGTGCTGCTGGTCCTGGTCTTCCGGTCGCTGCTGGTGCCGCTGGTCGGCGTGCTCGGCTTCCTGCTCACCATCGGCGCGGCGCTCGGCGCGACGGTCGCGGTGTTCCAGTGGGGCTGGCTCGCCGGCGCGGTCGACCTCGGCGCCACCGGCCCGCTGCTGAGCCTCACGCCGATCCTGGTGATCGGGATCCTGTTCGGCCTGGCGATGGACTACCAGGTGTTCCTGGTGTCGCGAATGCACGAGGCGCACAGCTCCGGCACCCCGTCCACCGAGGCCGTCCGCACCGGGTTCCGGCAGGCCGCGCCGGTCGTCGTCGCCGCCGCGCTGATCATGTTCTCGGTGTTCGCCGGGTTCGTGCCGGGCGCCGAGCCGACGATCACCTCGATCGCCTTCGCCCTCGCCGTCGGCATCCTGGTCGACGCCTTCGTCGTCCGGATGGTGCTCGTCCCGGCCGCGCTGGCGATGCTCGGCGAGCGGGCCTGGTGGCTGCCGCGCTGGCTGCGCTGGCTGCCGGTGCTCGACGTCGAGGGCGCCGCGCTGGCGCGGGACCGCGCCGCCGACCGGGCGCCGGAACTGGTCGGCGACCCGCGCTGACCTCGCCCCCTCACGGCCCGCCTCCCTCCCGGGGAGGCGGGCCGTGGTGTGTGATGGCCGCCGACCCGACACCCGACGAGGAGGCCCGGTGGCCGGACCCGAGGTCCTGCGGTACGTGGCGTTCAGCGACGACCCGTCCGGCGGCAACCCCGCCGGCGTCGTCCTGGACGCGACCGGCCTGAGCGACGAGCGCATGCTGGCCATCGCCGCGGAGGTCGGCTTCTCCGAGACCGCCTTCCTCCTCCCCCGCCCCGACGGCCTCGACGCCCGCTACTTCAGCCCGCTGGCCGAGGTGAGCTTCTGCGGGCACGCGACGATCGCCACCGCGGTCGCCCACGCCGAGCGGCACGGCGAGGGGACGCTGCACCTGCGCACCCCCGCCGGCGAGGTGCCGGTGCGCACCGAGCGCACGCCCGACGGCGCCTGGACGGCGACCCTCACCAGCGTCCCGCCCCGCACCGCAGCGCTGTCCGAGGACGACCTGGACCTGCTGCTGGCGCTGCTGCGGACGTCGCGGGACGACCTCGACCCGGCGCTGCCGCCGCGGGTGGCCTACGCCGGCGCCTGGCACCCGGTGCTGCCGCTGGCCTCGCGCGCGAGGCTGGCCGTCCTGGACTACGACATGGCCGGGCTCGGCCGGCTCATGGCCGACCGCGGCTGGACGACGGTGGCGCTGGTGTGGCGGCAGGACCCGGTCACCTTCGTCGCCCGCAACCCGTTCCCGCCCGGCGGTGTCGTGGAGGACCCGGCCACCGGCGCGGCGGCCGCGGCGCTGGGCGGGTACCTGCGCGAGGGCGGGCACGTCCCGGCGCCGTCGCGGCTCACCGTGCTGCAGGGCGCGGACATGGGGCGGCCCAGCACGCTGTCGGTGTACGTCCCGGAGGGACCCGGCAGCGGCATCGAGGTCAGCGGCCGCGCCGTCGCGATCCCCGGCTGAGCCCGGTCCCGGCTCCCTCCGATCGGGGGTGCCGTCGCCCCCTCGGAGGGGTCACAGTGCTCCCGAGCACTCCCGGAGGAGAGGACCAGCAGTGACCCAGCCGACCCCCACCAGTCCCGCCGTGCCGTCCTACGCCAGCGGGACGTCCACGGTCCCCCTGCTGGGGGACACCATCGGGGCCAACCTGGACCGGACGGCGGCTCGGGTGGCCGAGGACCACGAGGCGCTGGTGGAGTGCGCGACCGGCCGCCGGTGGACCTATCCGCAGCTGGTCGCCGACGTCGACGCGTGCGCGCTGGGCCTCGACGCCCTCGGCGTGGCCAAGGGCGACCGGGTCGGCATCTGGGCGCCCAACTGCGCCGAGTGGGTGTTCGTGCAGTACGGGACGGCGAAGCTCGGCGCCGTCCTGGTCAACATCAACCCGGCCTACCGCACGCACGAGCTGTCCTACGTGCTGAAGCAGGCCGGCATCTCGGTGCTGGTGAGCGCGCCGGAGTTCAAGACCAGCGACTACCGGGCGATGGTGGCCGAGGTGCGCGGGGACTGTCCCGACCTGCGCGAGGTGCTCTTCCTCGGCGACCCCGAGTGGGAGCGGCTGATGGAGACCGGCCGCGCCGGGGACCGCGGGCTGCTCGCCCGCCGCGAGGAGCAGCTGTCGGCCGACGACCCGATCAACATCCAGTACACGTCGGGCACCACCGGTTTCCCGAAGGGCGCCACGCTCACCCACCACAACCTGCTCAACAACGGCTTCTTCGTGGGCGAGGGCTGCGGGTACACCGAGGCCGACCGGGTGTGCATCCCGGTGCCCTACTACCACTGCTTCGGCATGGGCATGGGCAACCTGGCCTCCACCAGCCACGGCTCGACCATGGTGATCCCCGCGCCCGGCTTCGACCCCGCGCTCACGCTGCGGGCCGTCCAGGACGAGCGGTGCACCTCGCTCTACGGCGTCCCCACCATGTTCATCGCCGAGCTCGCGCTGCCCGACTTCGCTTCCTACGACCTGTCCTCGCTGCGGACCGGGATCATGGCCGGCTCCCCGTGCCCGGTGGAGGTCATGAAGCGGGTGGTCAACGAGATGGGCATGCAGGAGGTGACCATCTGCTACGGCATGACCGAGACCTCGCCGGTGTCCACCCAGACCGGTGCCGACGACGACCTCGACCGCCGCACCTCCACCGTCGGGCGGGTGCACCCGCACCTGGAGGTCAAGATCGTCGACCCGGAGACCGGGCTGACCGTGCCGCGCGGGACGCCGGGTGAGTTCTGCACCCGCGGCTACTCGGTGATGCTCGGCTACTGGAACGAGCCGGAGAAGACCGCCGAGGTCATCGACCGCGCCCGCTGGATGCACACCGGCGACCTCGCGGTGATGGACGCCGAGGGCTACCTCAACATCGTCGGCCGGATCAAGGACATGGTCATCCGCGGCGGGGAGAACGTGTACCCGCGGGAGATCGAGGAGTTCCTCTACACCCACCCCGACGTCGTCGACGCGCAGGTCATCGGCGTCCCCGACGAGCGCTACGGCGAGGAGCTCATGGCCTGGGTGCGGCTGCGCGAGGGCGCCGAGCCGCTCACGCCCGAGGCGCTGCGGGAGTTCTGCGCGGGCAAGCTCGCCCACTACAAGGTCCCGCGGTACGTGAAGGTGGTCGAGTCCTTCCCGATGACCGTCACCGGCAAGGTCCGCAAGGTCGAGATGCGGCAGGTGTCGGTGGAGGAGCTCGGCCTGCAGTCGGCCGCCGCGGTGAAGAACGCCTGACCCGGCGCCCCCGCTGTGTCCGTGCACTTCCGCGGCAGTGCACGGGTCCGGCGCGGTGGGCCTCAGGCGGTGGCGGCGGCCTCGGCCATCGTGGCGAGCAGGCCGGCCATCTGCGGGCGGGACACCCGGCCGGCGCTGTGCGGCGTGGAGTTGACCAGCCCGAAGACGGCGTGCGCGCGCGCCCGGCTGGCCGCGGTGCCCTCCTGCGGGCGCAGCCGGGCGAGCACCTCGACCCACACCTCGACGTAGCGGCGCTGCAGCCGGCGCACCCGCGCGGCGTCGTCGTCCGACAGCGAGCCGAGGTCGCGGTCCTGCACGGTGATCAGCGCCGGGTTGTCCAGCGCGAAGTCCACCTGGAAGGCGATGAGCGCGCGCAGCTGGGCGACCGGGTCGGGACCGGCCGCGGCGACCCGCTCCCGCCCGCCGTCGAGCAGCCGCCGGCTGATGCCCTCGAGCATCTCGGCCAGCATCGCGTCCTTGCTGGCGAAGTGCCGGTAGATGGCCGGGCCGGTCACGCCGACGGCGGCCCCGACGTCGTCGACCCCCACCGACCGCGACCCGCGCTCGGCGAACAGCTGCGCGGCCGCCCGCAGGATCTGCTCGCGCCGCGACGGGCGGGCGGCGTCGGCCGAGAGCGCGGTGTCGACCTCACCGCCGGTCGCCGCCCCCGTCATGCCCGGATGGTAGCGCCGGGAGTGAACGTCGGTTAACCTCACGCCCGTGACGTTAACCCCGGTTAACTCGCCGGGTCGCGCGCCCCAGGTGCCCGACACCGGCACGGTCCTCGGCACGAAGGCCGACCCCCGCGGCGACGCCTTCGCCCGCAACGCCGCCGCCCAGGAGGAGCTGCGCGCCCAGCTGCACGAGAAGCTCGCGACCGCGGCGCTCGGCGGCCCGGAGCGCACCCGCGAGCGGCACGTGGCGCGCGGCAAGCTGCTCCCCCGCGAGCGGGTCGACACCCTCCTCGACCCCGGCAGCCCGTTCCTCGAGCTGTCGCCGCTGGCCGCCGACGGCATGTACGACGGCGACGCGCCGGGCGCGGGCATCATCACCGGCGTCGGGCGGGTCAGCGGCCGCGAGGTCGTCGTCGTGGCCAACGACGCCACCGTCAAGGGCGGCACCTACTACCCGATGACGGTGAAGAAGCACCTGCGCGCCCAGGAGGTGGCGCTGCAGAACCGGCTGCCCTGCGTCTACCTGGTCGACTCCGGCGGCGCCTTCCTGCCGATGCAGGACGAGGTCTTCCCCGACCGCGAGCACTTCGGCCGGATCTTCTTCAACCAGGCCACGATGAGCGCCCAGGGCATCCCGCAGATCGCCGCCGTCCTCGGCTCGTGCACCGCCGGCGGCGCGTACGTGCCCGCGATGGCCGACGAGGCGGTCATCGTCCGCGACCAGGGCACGATCTTCCTGGGCGGCCCGCCGCTGGTGAAGGCCGCCACCGGCGAGGTCGTCAGCGCCGAGGACCTCGGTGGCGGGCTGCTGCACAGCCGCACCTCCGGCGTCACCGACCACCTGGCCGACGACGACGCGCACGCGCTGCGGATCGTGCGCGGCATCGTCGCGGAGCTCGGCCCGCGCAGCCCCCGCCCGTGGGAGGTGCGGCCCGCCGAGGAGCCGGCCCTCGACCCCGCGGAGCTGCCCGGCGTCGTCCCGGCCGACCCGCGGACGCCCTACGACGTCCGCGAGGTCATCGCCCGCATCGTCGACGGCAGCCGGTTCAGCGAGTTCAAGGCGCTCTACGGCTCCTCGCTGGTGACCGGGTTCGCCCACATCGAGGGGCACCCGGTCGGCATCGTCGCCAACAACGGGGTGCTGTTCGGCGAGTCGGCGCTCAAGGGCGCGCACTTCGTCGAGCTGTGCGACCAGCGGTCGATCCCGCTGCTGTTCCTGCAGAACATCACCGGCTTCATGGTCGGCCGCGACTACGAGGCCGGCGGCATCGCCAAGCACGGCGCCAAGATGGTCACCGCGGTCGCCTGTGCCCGGGTGCCCAAGCTGACCGTCGTCATCGGCGGCTCGTTCGGCGCCGGCAACTACTCGATGTGCGGCCGGGCCTACTCCCCCCGCTTCCTGTTCACGTGGCCCGGCGCCCGCATCTCGGTCATGGGCGGCGAGCAGGCGGCCTCCGTGCTGGCCACCGTCCGCCGCGACCAGCTCGGCGACGCGTGGAGCGCCGAGGACGAGGAGGCGTTCAAGGAGCCGATCCGCGCGCAGTACGAGCGGCAGGGCAACGCCTGGTACGCCACCGCGCGCCTCTGGGACGACGGGGTCATCGACCCCCTCGACACCCGCACCGTCCTCGGCCTGGCGCTGTCGGCGTGCGCGAACGCGCCGCTCGCGCCGGTCTCCTACGGCGTCTTCCGGATGTAGTCGTGGCCGTTGTAGCGCAAATGGCACCTCTGAGAGCGAGCAGGTGAGCGTGTTCGACACCGTCCTCGTCGCCAACCGCGGCGAGATCGCCGTCCGCGTGATCGCGACCCTCCGCCGGCTGGGCATCCGCAGCGTCGCCGTCTTCTCCGACGCCGACGCCGGGGCCCGGCACGTCCGCGAGGCCGACGTCGCGGTGCGGCTGGGCCCCGCGCCGGCCGCGCAGTCCTACCTGTCGATCGAGCGGCTGCTCGACGCCGCGGCCCGCACCGGCGCGCAGGCCGTGCACCCCGGGTACGGGTTCCTGTCGGAGAACACCGCGTTCGCGCAGGCCTGCGCCGATGCCGGGCTGGTCTTCGTCGGCCCGCCGGCGAAGGCGGTCGAGGTCATGGGCGACAAGATCCGCGCCAAGCAGACCGTCAGCGCCGCCGGCGTCCCCGTCGTCCCCGGGCGCACCGACCTCGGCATGACCGACGACGACCTCGTGGCCGCGGCCGCGGAGGTCGGCTACCCGGTGCTGGTCAAGCCCTCGGCCGGTGGCGGCGGCAAGGGCATGCGGCTGGTGTCCGCCGCCGCCGACCTGCCCGCCGCGCTGGTCTCCGCCCGCCGCGAGGCCGCCGCGAGCTTCGGCGACGACACGCTGTTCCTCGAGCGGTTCGTCACCGACCCGCGGCACGTCGAGGTGCAGGTGCTCGCCGACACCCACGGCACCGTGCTGCACCTGGGCGAGCGCGAGTGCTCCCTGCAGCGCCGGCACCAGAAGATCGTCGAGGAGGCGCCCTCCCCGCTGCTCACGCCGGAGCAGCGGGCCCGGTACGGGGCGCTGGCCTGCGAGGTCGCCCGCGCCGTCGACTACACCGGCGCCGGCACCGTGGAGTTCATCGTCGCGGGCGGCGCCCCCGACGAGCCGTTCTTCATGGAGATGAACACCCGGCTGCAGGTCGAGCACCCGGTCACCGAGCTGGTCACCGGCATCGACCTGGTCGAGCAGCAGCTGCGGGTGGCCGCCGGCGAGCGGCTCGCCTTCGGCCAGGACGACGTCGCGCTGACCGGCCACGCCGTCGAGGCCCGGCTCTACGCCGAGGACCCCGCCCGCGGCTTCCTCCCCACCGGCGGCACCGCGCTGGTGCTGGCCGAGCCCGGCGGTCCGGGCGTGCGGGTCGACAGCGGGCTGCTCGAGGGCCAGGTCGTCGGCACCAGCTACGACCCCATGCTGGCCAAGGTGATCGCGCACGGCCCCGACCGGGCCGCCGCGCTGTCCCGGCTCGACCGGGCGCTGGCGCACACCGTCGTCCTCGGCGTCGGCACCAACACCGGGTTCCTGCGCGCGCTGCTCGCCTCCCCCGACGTCCGCGCCGGCCGGCTCGACACCGGCCTGGTCGAGCGCGAGCTCGACGTCCTGACCGTGTCGGCCGTGCCGGTCGAGGCCCACGCCGCGTTCGCGCTGTCGCGGCTGGCCGCGCTGCAGCCGGCCGGCGCCGTCGTCGACCCCTGGGACGTGCCCAGCGGCTGGCGTCCCGGCGGCCGGCGCGCGCCGCTGCGCTGGGACCTCGCCGGGCCCGGCGGGTCGCGGCTGACGGTCACCCTGACCGGCGGCACCCGGCTGCGGATGGGCGACGGGGACGAGCACGACGTGTCCGGCGAGGTGGTCGACGGCGGCCTGCTGCTCACCGTCGACGGCCGCACCCTGTCCGCGCGCACCGCCGTCGACGGCGCCACCACGTGGGTGCACGTCGACGGCGCGACGTACCCCCTCACCGAGCTGCCGCCGGCCCGCCTGCACGCCGGCGCCGACACCGCCGACCGCACGGTGCGCAGCCCGCTGCCCGGCACGGTCGTCGCCGTGCACGTCGCGTCCGGCGCCGAGGTCGCGCAGGACGCCCCGCTCGTCGTCGTCGAGGCCATGAAGATGGAGCACACGCTCACCGCGCCCGCCGACGGCACCGTCGACCTCTCCGTCCGCGTCGGTGACCAGGTCGCCCTCGACCAGGAACTCGCCGTCGTCCACCCCCGCACCACCGACAGCACCGTGCCCGAGGAGTCCTGACGTGCTCGACACCCGCCTGACCGACGAGCAGCAGCAGCTGCGCAAGACCGTCGAGGAGTTCGCCCGCGAGGTCGTCGCGCCGGTCTCCTACCAGCACGACCGCGACAAGACCTTCCCGTACGAGGTGGTGCGCGGGATGGCCGAGATGGGGCTGTTCGGGCTGCCCTTCCCCGAGGAGTACGGCGGCATGGGCGGGGACTACTTCGCCCTGTGCCTGGCGATCGAGGAGCTCGCCCGGGTCGACCAGAGCGTCGCGATCACCCTCGAGGCCGGCTGCTCGCTGGGCGCCATGCCGGTGTACCGGTTCGGCTCGGAGGCGCAGAAGCAGGAGTGGCTGCCGCTGCTGACCAGCGGCGAGGCGCTCGGCGCGTTCGGCCTGACCGAGGCCGGTGCGGGCAGCGACGCCGGCGGCACCCGCACCACGGCGGTGCTCTCCGACGGGCAGTGGGTGATCAACGGCAGCAAGGCGTTCATCACCAACTCCGGCACCGACATCACCCGGCTGGTCACCGTCACCGCCGTCACCGGGGAGCTCGCCGACGGCCGCAAGGAGATCAGCTCGATCCTCGTGCCGGTGCCCACGCCGGGCTTCACCGCCGAGCCCGCCTACGACAAGGTCGGCTGGCACGCCAGCGACACCCACCCGCTGTCCTTCGACGACGTCCGGGTGCCCGAGGAGAACCTGCTGGGCACGCGGGGGCGCGGCTACGCGAACTTCCTGTCCATCCTCGACGAGGGCCGCATCGCCATCGCCGCCCTCGCCGTCGGGGCGGCGCAGGGGTGCGTGGACGAGAGCGTGCGGTATGCCCGGGAGCGCTCGGCGTTCGGCCGGCCGATCGGGCAGAACCAGGCCATCGCGTTCAAGATCGCCCGGATGGAGGCGCGGGTGATGGCCGCGCGCGCGGCCTACTACGACGCCGCGGCCAAGATGCTCGCCGGCCTGCCGTTCAAGAAGGAGGCGGCGGTGGCCAAGCTGGTCGCCGGCGAGGCCGCCATGGACAACGCCCGCGACGCCACCCAGGTGCACGGCGGGTACGGGTTCATGAACGAGTACCTCGTCTCCCGGCACTACCGGGACTCGAAGATCCTCGAGGTGGGCGAGGGCACCACCGAGGTGCAGCTGATGCTCATCGCCCGCCAGCTCGGGCTCTGACGACGGCGGACGGCCCCCGACCTGCCGGTCGGGGGCCGTCCGCGTGTCTCAGATCGGGAACTCGACGCCCTGCGCCAGCGGCAGCTCGCCGGAGTAGTTGATCGTGTTCGTGGCCCGGCGCATGTAGCCCTTCCACGCGTCGGAGCCGGACTCCCGGCCGCCGCCGGTGTGCTTCTCCCCGCCGAAGGCGCCGCCGATCTCCGCACCGGAGGTGCCGATGTTGACGTTGGCGATGCCGCAGTCGGAGCCGTCGGCGGCCAGGAACCGCTCGGCCTCGGCGTGGTCGGAGGTGAAGATCGTCGACGACAGCCCCTGCGGGACGTCGTTGTTGAGCGCGATCGCCTCCTCCAGCGTGCGGTAGGGCAGCACGTAGAGCACCGGGGCGAAGGTCTCCTGCCGCACGATGTCGGTCTGCCCCGGCATCCGCACCAGCGCCGGCTCGACGTACCAGGCGTCGGGCGCCTCGTCGGCCAGCCGCCGCCCGCCGCCGGCGACGACCTCGCCGCCCTGCTGGCGGGCCGCCTCCAGCGCGTCCTGCATGCCCTTGTAGGCGGCGTCGTGGACGAGCGGGCCGACGAGCGTGCCGGCCTCCAGGGGCGAGCCGATCGGCAGGTTGCGGTAGGCGGCCGCGACCCGCTCCACGAGGGCGTCGACGACGTCGACGTGCGCGATGACCCGCCGCATCGTGGTGCAGCGCTGCCCGGCGGTGCCGGCGGCGGAGAAGACGACGCCGCGGGTGGTCAGGTCGAGGTCGGCCGAGGGGGTGACGATCGCGGCGTTGTTGCCGCCGAGCTCGAGCAGCGACCGGCCGAAGCGGTCGGCCACCCGCGGGCCCACCGCGCGGCCCATCCGGGTGGAGCCGGTGGCCGACAGCAGCGCGATGCCGGGCGAGTCGACCAGGGCCTCGCCGACGTCGGCGCCGCCGATCAGCACCTGGCTCAGCCCCTCCGGGGCGCCGGTCTCGGCGATCGCGCGGTCCAGCAGCGCCGCCGAGGCCAGCGCCGACAGCGGCGCGAGCTCCGAGGGCTTCCACACCACCGGGTCGCCGCAGACGAGCGCGATCGCGGTGTTCCACGACCAGACGGCGACCGGGAAGTTGAACGCGCTGATGACGCCGACGACGCCGAGCGGGTGCCAGGTCTCCATGAGCCGGTGGCCGGGCCGCTCGGAGCTGATCGTCTTGCCGTAGAGCTGCCGGGACAGGCCCACGGCGAACTCGCAGATGTCGATCATCTCCTGGACCTCGCCGGCCGCCTCGGAGGTGATCTTCCCGACCTCGATGCTCACCAGGGTGGCGAGGTCGGCCTTGTGCTCGCGCAGCAGCTCGCCGAGGCGGCGCACCAGCGCGCCGCGCACCGGCGCCGGGACGGTGCGCCACTGGCGGAACGCCTCACCGGCCCGCGCGACGGCGGCCTCGACGTCGGCCGCGGTCTGCCGGCGGACCGACAGCAGCCGCTCCCCGTTGACCGGGGAGGTCACCGGGTGGTCACCGGCGACGGCGTCGAGGTCGACCCCGCAGCGGCGGGCGGCGTCCTCGGCCAGTCGGCGGAGCTCCTCGGCGGTGGGCAGGCTGGTCACGGTTCTCCTCTGTTGTGTCGGCCGCCCCGCAGGGGCCCGCCGCGAGCGTGCGAGGGGCGGGGGGGCGGGGTGGTCCTTCGTCAGACGACGTTGAGCTCGGGGCGGGCGCCCGCCCCCCGGAAGCGTGCCGCACCCAGTCCGGAGACGTCGACGAGGGTCTCCCGGCCCAGGTACAGGTCGCGCACCACCTCGCCGACGGCCGGCCCCATGAGGAAGCCGTGGCCGGAGAAGCCGGTGGCGTAGAGGAACCCCTCGACCTCGTCGGCGCGGCCGATGAGCGCGTTGTGGTCCGGCGTCATCTCGTACAGCCCCGCCCAGCCGCTGGCGACGCCGACGCCGGCCAGCGCGGGCGCCCGCCGCTCGATGGCCTCGCCGAGCCGCGGCAGCCAGTCGTCGGAGCGGGTGAGCCGGAAGCCCGGCGTCTCGTCGGGGTCGGACATGCCCATGAGCAGCCCGCGGCCCTCGCGGTGGAAGTAGAAGGAGGTGTCGAAGTCGATGGTGAAGGGGGTGTGCGGGTCGAGGTCGGGCACCGGCTCGGTGACCAGCACCTGGCGGCGCAGCGGGCTGACCGGCAGGTCGACCCCGGCCCAGGCGCCGACCTCGGCCGACCACGCGCCCGCGGCGCAGACGACGGTGCCGGTGCGCACGGTCCCGGCGGCGGTCTGCACGGCGGTCACCCGGCCGTCGGTGACCTCGATGCCGGTGGCCGGGCAGTTGGGCAGCAGCGTGGCGCCGGCGCGGCGGGCCGCCGACGCGTAGCCCAGCACCACCGACTCCGGCGTGCAGTGCCCGTCGGTGGGCGACCACGCGGCGGCCCGCAGCCCCTCGGGGGAGATCAGCGGCGAGAGCTTCCGGGCCTCGGCGACGTCGATCATGCGGCTGGGGACGCCGAGGTCGTTCTGCAGCGCGACGGCGGCCTCGAAGGCGGCGACGGCGTCGGGCGTGGACAGCAGGAACAGGTAGCCGACCTCGGCGAAGTCGATGTCCTGGCCGAAGCGCGCCGGGAAGTCGCGGAAGGTCTCCAGGCTCCGGGCGCCGAGGGTGATGTTGACCGGGTCGGAGAACATCGCCCGCACACCGCCTGCCGCCCGGCTCGTCGAGCCGGCGCCGAAGGTGTCCCGGTCGACCAGGACGACGTCGCGCACCCCCGCCCGGGCCAGCTCGTAGGCCGTGGCCAGCCCCATGACGCCTCCGCCGATGACGACCACGGAGGCGGTCGGCGGGAGCTGCCGGGACGGTGCGGTCATGGAGGTCCTCCGGGTCGCGGGGCGGGATCCCCATCCTGAGCGAGGACCCCGCGCCGCACCATCCCCCGCGCCGTGGTCAGCCGCCGCCGAGGGCCGCGACCACCTCCCCGGTGGTGCCGCGGTACGACAGCAGGCTGTAGTCCAGGCTCGCCAGCGACCGCTGCGCGGCGTCGTCGTCGACGACCCCGCAGGCGTCGTCGACGACGACGGGCAGGAACCCGAGGTCGGCGGCGTGCCGGGCGGTGGGCTCGATGCCGATCTCGAGGACCGCGCCGACCAGCACGAGGGTGGTGACGCCGCGGTCGCGCAGCACCGCCTCCAGCGGCGTGCCCACGAGCGCCGACATCGCGAGCTTGTCGAACACCGGCTCGCCGTCGGCCGGCGCGAGCTCCGGGGTGATCGCGGTGTGCTCGGCGCCGGGCGGGAACGTCGAGCGGACCTCGTCGGCGCGGTCGAGACGCTGCCAGGCCATGGCGGTGCGCAGCGCGGCGACGCCCATGTGGGTGGGCGGCAGCGACACGTGCCGCACGTAGACGACGGGGACCGCGGCGGCGCGGGCGGCGTCCAGCACCCGCCGGATCCGCGCCACCAGGCCGTCGCGGTCGCGGACGTGGCGCAGGATGCCCACCTGCGCGTCGTAGACGAGGACGGCCGCCGCGCCCGGGCGGCACATCTCGGCGACGGTCTCGGGCACGTCGACACCGAAGGCGCGCTGCATGCCGGGAGCCTCCCAGCGGGCGGCCGCCGTCACCAGGCGCGGGCGACCCGGCGCTGCCGGCTCCTGCGGTGTCCCCCGCACCTCTGCGGTGGTGCGGGGGACACCGCAGGAGGGCCGACGCCACCGCGAGAACCCCGATGCGTACGCTCGTCCGCATGAACTCGACGCCCGCCGACGACCGGGTCGGGTGAGCACCGCCCCGGCGCCCGCGCGGCGGCCCCGCCGGCACGACCCCGGGCGCCGCGAGCGGCTGGTGGCGACCGCGCTCGACGTCATCGCCGACGTCGGCGTCACCGCCGCCACGCACCGGGCCATCGCCCGCGCCGCCGACGTCCCGCTCGGCTCGCTGACCTACCACTTCTCCTCCCTCGACGAGCTGCACGCCGCCGCGTTCACCCGCCACGTCGACGAGGTGGCGCCCCGCTTCGACGAGCTCATGCGAGCCGCCGCCGGAGTCGGGGAGGCGCTGGAGGCGCTGGTCGGCCACCTCACCGGTGACCTGCTCGGCTCCGACCGCGACCTCGTCCTCGCCGTCGAGCTGTACGTGGCCGCGGCCCGCCGGCCGGCGCTGCGCGCGGTGACGCAGGACTGGATGCAGCGCAGCCGGCGCAGCCTCGAGCGGCACTTCGACCCGGTCACCGCCCGCGAGCTCGACGCCCTGGTCGAGGGGCTGGTGCTGCACAGCGCCCTGTCGACCGACCCGATGGACGCCGGCCAGATCCGCTCTGCCGTCCACCGCTTCGCCCGCTGACCCCCTCCCCCACCAGGACAGGACCCGTGTCGGACACCCTCCCGGCGACCGTTCCCGCGCGGCTGCGCGCCGCCCGCGCCGCCGTCGCGGCCTGCTTCTTCACCAACGCCGTCCTCTACGCCAACCTCGTCCCGCGGCTGCCGGAGGTGAAGGACCGGCTGGACCTGACCAACGCCACCCTCGGCGCGGCGCTGGCCGCGCTGCCGCTGGGCTCCCTGGTCTCGGCCCTGGCCGCGGCCGCGCTGATGCGCCGGTTCGGCTCGGCCCGGGTGGCCTCGTGGGGACTGGTGGCGCTCGCCGCCGCCGTCTGGGCCGCCGCCGTGGCGCCGTCGTGGTGGCTGCTGGCCGGGGCGCTGTTCGTGGCCGGCGCGCTCGACGCCGTGGTCGACGTCGCGCAGAACGCCCACGGGCTGCGGGTGCAGCGGGCCTACGACCGGTCGATCCTCAACGCCTTCCACGGCGTCTGGAGCATCGGCGCGGTCGCCGGCGGCCTGCTCGGCTCGGTCGCGGCCGGGTTGCGCGTCCCCCTGGGGCTGCACCTGGGCGTGGTGGCGGTGGTGTTCGCGGGGCTGTCGCTGCTCGCCTACCGCCGCATGCTGCCCGGCCCGGACCACGACGACGCCGGGGCCGACGCCGCCCCCGAGCAGGCCGGCGGGGGCGCGGTGCGCGCGGCGCTGCCCGCCCTGGCCGCGCTCGGCGTGCTCGCCACGGCGGGGGCGTTCGTCGAGGACGCCGGCGCGTCCTGGTCGGCGCTGTACCTGCGTGGCGAGATCGGCGTCGGTGCGGCCACCGCGGGGCTGGGCTTCGTCGCGCTGCAGGTGGCGATGACGGTGGGCCGGCTGACCGGTGACCGCGTCGTCGACCGGTTCGGCCAGCGGCGGGTGGCCCGGGTCGGCGGCGCGCTGATCGCCCTGGGCACGGGGCTGGCCCTGGCGCTGCCCTCGCTGGGCACCACGCTGGCCGGGTTCGCCCTCGCCGGGCTGGGCGTGGCCACGCTGGTCCCGGCCGTCTACAAGGCCGCCGACGAGCTGCCCGGGCTGCGGCACGGCGTGGGCCTGACGGTGGTCAACTGGCTGCTGCGGGTCGGTTTCCTCGCCTCCCCGCCGCTGATCGGCGCGGTCGCCGACGCGAGCGGCCTGCGGGTGGCGCTGACGGCGGTCGTCGTGGCCGGGGTGGTCACGCTGGTGCTCGGCCGGGTGCTCGCCCGGTCGGTGTCCCGCTCGGCGGCCTGAGGCGGCCGCTGCGACGCCCGTCACCCGGGACGGCGGGTCCGCGCCACCTCCTGGCGCACGGCGGGCACGACCTCCTCGGCCCAGCGGTGCAGCTGCCGGTCGACGTCGCCACGCGCCCACGGGACGAAGGTGTCCACGCCCTCGGTGAGGACGAGGTCGGTGAGCTCCTCGACCCACTGGTCGGCCGGCCCGTGCAGGAAGCCGCTGCTCGCGCCGTCGGTGATCGACCCGGAGACGTCGTAGAGCCGCCGCACGTCCGCGGGGTCGCGCCCGGCGGCCACCGCAGCGGCGTCGATCCGCGCGTTGCGCCCGGCGAGGTCGGCCGGCGGGACGTAGGCCGACGAGGGCAGCCAGCCGTCGGCCGACCACCCGGTGAGGTCGAGCATCCGCGGGCCCAGCGCACCGAGCCAGATCTCGATCCGCCGGCCGGGGACCGGGCCGGTGGACACACCGGACAGGGCGTACGTCGCGCCGCCGGCCCGCACGCCCCGCTCCCCCGACCAGGAGGCGCGCACCACCTCGACGGCCTCGGCCAGCGCGGCCACCGCCTCGCGGGGTGACCGGCGCGGCCCGCCCACGGCCGCGATGGCGTCCCAGGAGCCGCCGGCGCCCAGCCCGAGGTCGACCCGCCCGCCACTGATGACGTCGAGGGACGCGGCCGCCTCGGCCAGCACGGCCGGGAACCGCAGCGGCACGGTGGCGGTGTCGGCGGGCGGCTCGCTCATCGGCGCGTCCCGGGTCCCGGCGGGCCCGGCACCCGCGCTGCGCGACCAGTCCACCGACCGGCCTCGCGGGCGTCCACTGGCCGCCGCCATGCGCCGCGCGCATGGCCGCGCCGGCCGGTCCCGGCGGCCGGCGGGCGGGTCCCGTGGCACGCTGCGCGACGACGTGCGGGCCGAGGAGGGGCGAGCGGAGTGCGGAGGACGGGGCACGCCGTGCACGGTCCGGCGAGCAGGCGCGGCGCCCTGGGCCGGTGCCTGGTGGCGTCGCTGCTGCTGGTCGGCACCGCGTCCTGCTCGTCGCCGGAGGCGGCACCCGCGCATGCGGCGCCCGCCCCGTCGACGACGGCCGCTCCCCCGGCCCCCGGACCCGAGCCGGCCGAGCCCGACCCGGCCGTGGCCGCCCGGCTGGCGGCCCTGGAGGAGGAGTACGGCGCCCGCCTCGGCGTCCACGCCGTCGACACCGGCTCGGGGCGGACGATCGCCCACCGGGCCGACGAGCGGTTCGCCTACGCGAGCACCGTCAAGGCGCTGGCGGCCGGCGCGCTGCTGGCCCGGACCTCGCCGGTGGACCTGCAGCGCGGCGTGCCGATCTCGCGGGCCGACCTGGCACCGGCCCACTCGCCGGTCACCGAGGCCGCGGTCGGTGGCAGCCTGACGCTCGAGCAGCTGTGCGACGCCGCGGTGCGCTTCAGCGACAACACCGCGCTCAACCTGCTGCTGCGCGAGCTCGGCGGACCGGCCGGCCTCGACGCGGCGCTGGAGCGGGTCGGCGACGACGTCACCGAGGTGTCCCGGACCGAGCCCGCGCTGAACACCGCGGTGCCCGGCGACCCGCGCGACACCACGACCCCGCGCGCGCTGGCCACCACGCTGCGCGCCTACGCCGTCGACGGCGCGGGCGTCGCGGTGGAGGACCGCCTGCTGCTGGCCGACTGGCTGCGGCGCAACACCACCGGCGACACCCTCGTCCGGGCCGGGGTCCCCGGCGACTGGGAGGTGGGCGACAAGACCGGCACCGGCGCCTACGGCACCCGCAACGACGTCGCCGTGCTCACCCCGCCCGGGCGCGCCCCGATCGTGCTCGCCGTCATGTCGAGCCGGGGCGAGCGGGACGCCGGGCACGACGACGCGCTGATCGCGGCCGCGGCCGGGGTGGTCGCCGACGCCCTCGGCTGAGGCGCCGGCGGCAGCGGGCCGGGGACCAGTGGGTCTCCCTGGGGCGACCCGGGCCCGGCCGGAGGAGGGTGGTCCCACCAGCAGCCGCCGACCCCGCGGCCGGTCTCCACCCCCGGAGGCGCCATGACGGTGCAGCAGTCGCCGACCGGGACCGGCCGCCGGCCCGACCTGACCGGGCAGCGGGTCGTCGTCGTCAGCGGGACCGAGGGCGCCGGGCTGGACACCGCCCGGCTGGCGCGCGCCGCCGGGGCCGAGGTCGTCCTCACCGGCCGCGACCCCGACCGGCTGCGCCGCGCCGCCGACGAGGTCGGCACGCCGGCCACCGCGGTCCTCGACGCCACCGACCCGACCGCCCTCGACCGGTTCCTGCGGGAGCTGCCGCAGCCGGTCGACCACGTCGTGGTGACCGGAGAGCGGCCCTACCGGGCGCCGCTGGCGGAGTTCGACTTCGCCCGGGCGCAGCGCGACGTCGACGAGTACCTCTGGCTGCCGGTGCGGGTGGCCCGGGCGGCCGTGGGCACGGTGCGCCCCGGCGGGACGCTGCTGTTCGTCGGCGGCACGGCCGGCCGCCGCCGGGGTGCCGGTCTCGGCCTCACCGGCGCGCTCACCGCCGCCCGGCCGGTCCTGATCGCCGACCTCGCCGTCGAGGTCGCCCCCGTCCGGGTCAACCTCATCGGCGCCGGCTACGTGGACCGGCCGCTGTCGGCGCGGCTGCTCGGCACCACCCTCGACCGGCACGAGGAGCTGCGCGCGACCCTCGCGATCGGGCACGTCGTCCGGCCGGCCGACGTGCCGGCGCTCGCCGTGCACGTCATGGTCAACACCGCGCTGACGGGGGTCACCTACGACGTGGACGGCGTCGAGCAGCTCGTCTGAGGCACCACGGCGCCGGCGTCAGGCATCACGCGTCAGGCGTCGACGGCCTCGTACAGCCCGGCCGACGCGCTCGCCCCCGTGACCACCAGGTCGGCCACCACCCGGGAGGCCACCCACGCCTGCACGTGACCGGTGCCGTTGTAGCCGCCCAGCGCCAGCACCCGCCCGTCGGTGCCCGGCACCGGCCCGCAGCGGGGCACCGGGTCCGCGGCGAAGCCCACGACGCCGGCCCACCGGTGCGTCACCTCGGCCCGCACCTGCAGCTCCTCGACCAGCCACCGGTCCAGCCGCTCCTGCACCGGGCGCGAGACCTCGGCCCGGTCGGTCCAGCTCGCGTCCCCGTCGAGGTCGGAGAAGCCGCCGAGCGCGATCCGGCCGTCGGCCGTCTGGTGCACGTACTCGTGCCCGTCGCGGGCGTACACCGGGCACGGCAGGACCGTGCGCCCCAGCGGTGCCGTGGCGAGCATGTTCAGCCGCCGAGGACGGACCGCCGCCGCGGCCGGCACCAGCGCCGCCAGGTCGCCGTCCACGGCCACCACGGCCCGGTCGCAGCGCACGACGCCCGCGGAGGTGGACACGCGGACGCCGTCGCCGTCGACGGCCGGCGGCGCGGTCACCGGCGAGCGCTCGAAGACGCGCGCCCCCCGCGCCTCCAGGGCGGCGGCGAGCGCCCGCAGCCAGCGGACCGGGTGCACCGACCCGTCGTGCGGGAAGAACAGCCCGGCCCGCTCCGGCCGGGCGAGCGGGCCGGGGAGGTCCGCGCCGGCCACCGGCTGCGCCGGGAAGCCGTCCTCGGTGAGCGCCGCGCCGTGCGCCCGGACGTCGTCGGCCTCGGCCGCGTCGACGGCGACCCGCAGCATCCCGTCGAGGCGGAAGTGCGCGCGGGCGCCGACGGCCTCGGCCACCTCGAGCATCTCCCGCTGGGCCTCCAGCGTGGCCCGGTGGACGGCGGCGGCCCGCTCGCGCCCCCAGAGGGTGCGCGTCACGTGGTACATCGGCGCCGCGCCGGCGATGAAGAAGCCGCCGTTGCGGCCGCTGGCCCCCGAGGCCACCTCGTGCCGCTCCAGCACCACCACCGACAGGCCGGCGTCGAGCAGCCGCCGCGCGGTCGCCAGGCCCCCGACGCCGGCGCCGACCACGCACACGTCCGCGTGCACCTCGCCGGCCAGCGGGGCGCGCGGGCGGTACGGCTCGTCCTGCCACAGCGGCACCGCGGCAGCGCTCACGTGGGCACCTCCCGTGGGCTCCGGGGCCTGCAGGGCCTCACCGCTCACGCCGGCCGGTGACGATCTCCCGCAGCCGCTCGACGGGCAGCTTGGGCTCGCGCCACTCGTCCAGCAGGCCGTTGGCCTCCTGCATGGTGTCGGTGAGCTGCGTGTAGCAGAACCCGGCCAGCACCGGGGAGGCGTGCACGGCCGACAGCAGGTCCTCCAGCCGCCGGGCGAAGTCCTCGGCGTCGGTGGCCGTCGAGTACCCCCACGTGCGCTCCTCGGGCACCTCGTGCGGCGGTACCGGGGTGAACCGCACGCCGCCGAACTCGGTGAGCATCAGCGGCTGCTCGCGGTCCACGGCCCCCGGCAGCAGGACGCGGCGCCCCGCCGGCCAGAACTCCTCCAGCGCCGTCAGCAGCTCCGCCGACCCGTACCGCTCGGCGAGGACCGCGCCGGTGTCGGCGTAGTCGTGCACCGTCCACACGTCGCTGTCGGTGTGCTCCCAGCCGTCGTTGCTGACCACCGGCCGGCTGGGGTCGACCGCCCGGGTCAGCGCGGCCAGCGCGACGGTGTAGGCCTGCTGGGCGGGGTCGGTGGCGACGTCGTGCACGCCCCAGCTCTCGTTCATGGGCACCCACGTGACGATGCAGGGGTGGCTGACGTCGCGGTGCACGACGTCGAGCCACTCGGTCGTCAGCCGGCGCACCGCCTCGGGGGTGAAGGCGAAGGCGTTGGCCGTCTCGCCCCACACCAGGACGCCGAGCCGGTCGCACCAGTACAGGAAGCGGGGGTCCTCGACCTTCTGGTGCACCCGCACCGCGTTGAAGCCGAGCTCCTTGATCAGCTCCACCTCGCGGCGCAGCGCCCCGGCGTCCGGCGCGGCCAGGTGCGACGTCGGCCAGTACCCCTGCCCCAGCACCGAGCGCACGTAGTACGGCAGGCCGTTGAGCAGGAAGGCGCGGCCCCCCACCGCGGCGGTGCGCAGCCCCAGGTAGCTGCCGACCTCGTCGAGCACCTCGCCGTCGCCGTCCCCGGCGAGGACCCGCACGACGGCGTCGACCAGCCGGGGCGTCTCCGGTGACCAGGTCATATCCTGGCGGGCCTGCCCGTTCTCCAGCGCGGGCACCGCCACGGTGGTGCGGGTGCGCTGCTCGGCCACCCGGACCCGGTGCTCGGCCAGCAGCTGCCCGTCGAACTCCAGCCGCACCGCCACCGTCACCGGCTCGGCCGGCGGCTCGCGCAGCGTGAGGCCCAGGTGCACCGCGGAGCCGGCGACGTCGGGGGTCCAGGCCAGGTGCTCGACGGCGACCGGCGGCACGACCTCGCACCACACCGGCTGCCAGATGCCGCTGGTCCGCGAGTACCAGATGCTGTGCGGCTCGTCGAGCCAGTCCTGCTTGCCCCGCGGCTGCGTGACGTCGCGCGGGTCGTCCTCCGCCCGCACCACCAGGACGTGCTCGGCGTCGGCGTCGCCGGCCGCGAGCAGCGCGGTGACGTCGAAGGAGAACGGCGTCTGGCCGCCCTCGTGCTCGCCGAGCAGCGTGCCGTCCAGCCACACCCGGGCGGCGTAGTCGACCGCGGCGAACCGCAGGACGACGCGGTGCCCCCGCTCGCGCACCGCGTCGGCACCGGCGACGTCGGCCAGCCGCAGCGACCGCCGGTACCAGAACACCGGGTGCGGGCCGGGGTCGGCGACCCCCGACGCCTCGGACTCCGGCGGGAAGGGCACGGTGACGTCGCGGTCGAAGACGGCGCGGTCGCCGAGGTCGGTCAGGTCCGCCCAGCCCCCGCCGATCCCGCCGCGGTCGTCGTCGAAGGCCAGCTGCCACGTCCCGCAGAGGTCCGTCCACTCCTCCCGCTGCAGCTGCGGGCGGGGGTGGGTGCCGTCCTGTGCGGACGCGCGTGCGGGCATGGTCACTCCTCGGTGTCGGGGTCGACGAGCGGGTCGTGGGTCCGGGCGCGGGACGACCCGGACGACCGGGTCGGTGGGCGGTGGGCACGTCGCACGGTCCCGTCGATGCTGGCAGGTGCGTCGGCCGCTGTCCCGCCGGGGGCAGGCCGCGTGCGGCCGGCCGGGTGCCCCCGGGATCCGCTTCCGGAAGGGGCCCACCGGCACGATCGCGCTGCACCGGATTTCCCGCCGTAGTCCTCGGGAAATCCGGTCCGGGCCGGGTGTCCCGCCCGGCGGAAATCCTGCGGTTGCCGTTGATCAGAAGGCCGTGAAAGAGTCCTCGCGTCCGGCATTTCGGGCTACGACTGGACTCACTCAAATGACAGGAATCTCGCGCCGCCAGTTCCTCGCTGCGGGGGGCGGTGTCTCGCTGGCCGTCGCGATGTCCGGGTGCTCGTCACCGATCGCCAGCAGTTTCACCGGCGCGCAGCCCAAGACGGCCGACGTCATCTTCTGGCACCTGTTCGGCGGCGGCGACGGCGAGAACATGGCGACCATGCTGGAGAACTTCCGCGAGTCCTCCGGGCTGTCGGTCGAGTCCTCGCTGCTGTCCTGGGGCAACCCCTTCTACACCAAGCTGGCGCTGTCGACGTCGAGCGGCCGCCCGCCGGACGTGACCGTCGCGCACCTGTCCCGGGTGCCCCTGCTCGCGCAGGCCGAGCTGCTCGAGCCCGTCGCCGACCAGTTCGCTGCCGCGGGGATCACCGAGGACGAGTTCACGCCGGCCGCCTGGGAGAAGGCGACGGTGGACGGCACCACCTACGCGGTGCCGCTCGACACCCACCCGTTCGTCCTGTTCTACAACGTCGCGCTGGCGGAGCAGGCCGGCCTGCTCGACGAGACCGGCGAGAACCTCCGGCCGATGAACAACAGCGACGACTTCGTCGCCACCCTCCAGGCGATGAAGGACGCGACCGGCAACGAGTACGCGGCGGTCGCGTCGATCACCGTCGACCCCTCGACCTGCTGGCGCCTCTTCCTGATGACCTACTCCGGTCTGGCCGGGCCGATCGTCGAGGACCTCGGCACCAGGGTCACGATCGACCGCGCCGCGATGGAGGAGTCCTTCGCCTTCCTGCAGAGCCTCACCGGGGACCTGGCGCTGATGCCGCGGACCGCCACGTCGACGACGTCGTCGACCCTCTTCAGCAACGGCGAGGTCGGCTTCCTCTTCGACGGCGTCTGGCAGATCCCGACCTACCGCGACGTCGAGGGCCTCGACTTCAACGTCGTGCCCTTCCCCGCCCTCCTGGGCCCCGAGCCGGTCGCCTACGCCGACTCGCACGCACTGGTCATCCCGAGCAGCCCCGGACGCCCCGCCGCGCGGACCGAGGACGCCGTGCGCTTCGTCAAGGGCCTGCTGGACCAGAGCCTGACCTGGGCCGAGGGCGGGCACGTCCCCGCCTGGCTGCCGGTGCAGGAGAGCGAGGAGTTCCAGCAGCTGAAGCCGCAGAGCAACTACACGGAGGCGGCCTTCAACGCGGTCTACGACCCGCCGGGTTGGTACACCGGGGCGGGCTCGGACTTCCAGACCGCCATGGGCTCCGTCGTCGCCAGCGTGCTCACCGGGGCCACCGACCCCGCGGGTGGGGTCGACGCCCTCACCAGCAACCTGCAGACGTTCTCCACCGCCCGGCCACCCGTCTAGGACGGAGACCGCCATGACCGCCACCGCACTCCCCGCGCCCCCGGGTGGGACCGAGGTCAGGGACCGACCCGCGACCGCAGGCAGGCCCCCGCGCCGGGAGAACCGGGCGGGCTGGCTGTTCGCCACCCCGTTCCTGGTCCTCTACCTCGCCTTCCTCATCGGCCCGGTGGTCATCGGCCTGGTGATCAGCCTGTTCAACACCACGACGGTGAGAGCCGGCGTCGGCAACTGGGTGGGCTTCTCCAACTACGCCGACGTCCTGACCAACGCCGACTTCTGGGCCTCCATGTGGCACTCGGCGCTGTTCACGCTGCTGACCACGCCGATCCTGGTGCTGCTGCCGCTGCTGTTCGCCGTGCTCGTCTCGCGCCTGTCCCGCGGCCAGTGGTTCTACCGGCTCGCCTTCTTCGCCCCGTACGTCGTGCCCTCGGCCGCGGTGTGCCTGATCTTCGCGTTCATGTACACGCCCGAGACCGGGCTCATCACCAACGCGTTCGGCTGGTTCGGGCTGACCGCCCCCGACTTCTTCGGCAGCACCTCGGGTGCCTGGTTCGCCGTCGTCCTGCTCACCGTGTGGTGGACGTTCGGCTTCAACTTCATCCTCTACACCGCAGCCATCCAGGAGATCTCCGAGGAGGTCTACGAGGCGGCGACGCTCGACGGCGCCGGGCCGTGGCAGCAGATCCGGATGATCACCGTCCCCCTGCTGCGCCCGACCATCGGCCTGGTGCTGATCCTCCAGGTGCTCTCGTCGCTGAAGGTGTTCGACCAGATCTACATCCTGCTGGCCGGCGGTCCGAACTACTCGACGCGACCGGTCATCCAGTACATCTTCGACACCGGGTTCTCCAACTACCGGGGCGGCTACGCGGCCGCCGCGACGATGGTCTACTTCGTCGTCCTGGTCGTCGTCAGCGTCGCCTGGTTCCTGATCCGGCGGCGCAACACCTCCGCGAACGCCTGAGGGGAGCTCGGACGATGGCGACAGCCGTGGCCGCGACTGCGGCCGAGACGACGGACACCGGCACCCGGCGCTCGCGCCGGGGAGGCGAGCAGGACATCAGCGGGAAGCTGTTCAACCGGCTCGCCGCCACGTGCGTGACGCTCTTCGCCCTGATCTGGCTGGTCCCGTTCCTGTGGGCCCTGATCACGTCGCTGCGGCCCAACGAGGAGATCGCGGCGAACCCCACCAACTTCTGGTCGAGCAGCTGGAACCTCGACGCGTACGCCTCCGCGTGGAACTCGAGCCCGCTGGGCTGGTGGTACGTCAACAGCTTCATCATCTCCACGCTCACGGTCGTCTTCACCGTGCTGGTCTGCTCGATGGCCGCGTTCGCCCTGGCCAACCTGAACTTCCGCTTCAAGTACGTCGTGTTCGGGCTGGTCCTGGCCGGCCTGATGGTGCCCGTCGAGGCGCTCGTCCTGCCGCAGTTCCTGGAGTTCCGCGCCATCGGCCTGCTCGGCACCTACTGGGCGGTCATCCTGCCCTCGGTCGCCCTCCCCGTGGCCCTGCTCGTCTTCCACTCCTTCATCAAGGCCATCCCGGTGGCCCTGATCGAGGCCGCCCGGCTCGACGGCGCCAGCTGGTGGCGGATCTACTCCCGGATCGCCATGCCGCTGTCCCGTCCGGCGATCTCCGCGGTGGCGATCCTGACGTTCATCACGTCCTGGAACGCCTTCCTCTGGCCGCTGCTGGTGCTCACGCAGACCAAGTCGCAGACCATCCCGGTCGGGCTGAGCAGCCTGGTCGGCGGGTCCGCGATCCAGTACGCCGAGACCATGGCCTCCGCCGTCCTCGGCATCCTGCCGCTGCTCGCCGTCTTCCTGGTCCTGCAGCGCCAGATCGCCCAGGGGGTCGCGAACACCGGCATCAAGTAGGCCGGAGCAGCGCCCGCCCGACCCCGCTGCGCCGGGCGACCCGTCGCCGGGCCTGCCCTACGGTCGACCGGTGATCCGAGTCTGCTTCGCCGGCGTGACCGGCTGGACGGCGCCGCCGATCCTGGCCGCGATCGACGCCGCCGACGACCTGGTGCTCACCGCGGGGGTGGCCCGCTCGGCGGCGGGCCGGCCGCTGTCGGAGGTCACCGCCTCCCGCGGCGACGGCCGGGTGTACGGCAGCGTCGACGACGCGCTCGCGGCCGAGCAGGTCGACGTCCTCGTCGACTACACCAGCCCGGCCGCGGTCGCCGGGCACGTGCGGGCCGCCGTCCGGGCCGGGGTGCACACCGTCGTCGGCACCAGCGGGCTCACCGCCGGCGACCTCGCCGAGCTCGACCGGCTGGCCCACGACGCCGGCGTCGGGGTGGTCGCGGCCGGGAACTTCTCGGTCATGGCCGCCGTCCTCGCGCACGCCGCGGCGGTGGCCGCCGGTTCCCTGTCGCACTGGGAGGTCATCGACTACGCGGGTGCCGGGAAACCGGACGTGCCCAGCGGCACCGCCCGCGAGGTGGCCGAGCTGCTCGCCGAGGTGCGCCGTCCGGAGGGGGCCGTGCCGCTCGCGGAGCTGCACGGGCCGGTCGAGGCGCGGGGGGCCGAGGTCTCGGGGACCCGGGTGCACTCGGTGCGCCTGCCGGGCTTCGTCGTCTCGACCGAGGTCGTCTTCGGCGGCGCCGGGGAGCGGCTGGTGGTGCGGCACGACGCCGGGGACTCCCCGGACGTCTACGTCGACGGCACGCTGCTGGCCGTGCGGAGGGTGGCGGAGGTCCCCGGGCTGCGCCGCGGGCTGGGCTCCCTGCTGTTCGACGGCCGCCGACCCGGGCCGACCTGAGCCCGGGACGACCTCAGCTCCCGGCCAGCGCCCGCACCGCCGCGAGGACCCGCTCGTGGGCGGCGGTCGGCCGATCGCGGTCGCGCCAGGTCGCGGCCAGGCCGACCGCGACGACCCGCCCGGTCGCCAGGACCCGGCCGACCGCCGCCAGGACGTCGTCGAGCGGCGGGCCGCCGGGAGCGGGGAAGAGCAGGTCCGGGACGTCGGCCGGGTCGCACACGTCCAGGTCGACGTGCAGGTGGAACTCCCCGTCGGGGAGGTCGGCGGCGGTCAGGCCGGCCACCGGACGCCGCCGCACGCCGGCCTGCTCGAGCAGGGCGTGCTCGGGCGGGTCGGTGTCGCGGGCGTCGACGAGCACCACGCGCGACGGCGGCTCGGGGCGCAGCCCGAGGGCGTCCGGGAGGGTCGGCGTCCCCACGCCCGCGGCCAGGGCCAGCGGCAGGCCGCCCAGGTAGCCGGAGGTCGTGGTGGCCTCGGTGTGGAAGTCGGCGGGCGCGTCGAACCAGACCACCCCGGGGTCCCGGCCGGCGCGCTGCAGGCCGGCGAGCACGCCCAGGCTCGTGGTGCAGTCCCCGGAGACGACCAGCGGCCGGGCCGGGGCGGCGGCCACCTCCTCGGCGACGTGCCGGTAGAGGACCGCCATGCGCTGCCACGGGGTCCCGGGCGGCAGCTGCGCGGTCACCTCCCGGTCGACCGGGAACCCGGTTCGCAGGCCGGCCAGCCGCTCGTCGAGGTGGTAGGGCACCACGAACGTCGTCATGCGGGGATCCTCTCCCGACCGGGACGGCCGACGCGCCGACCTGTTCTTGACTCGTTCAAGACAGGCCGCGAGGATGGGGCCGTGCCGGACACCGCAGACCTCGAACGCGCGCTGCGCGCGGCGGGCCTGCGGGTCACCCGGCCGCGGCTGGCGGTGCTCGACGCCGTGCACGCCCACCCGCACGTCGACACCGAGACGCTGATCGGCGCCGCTCGCGCCCGGGTCGGCGCGGTGTCGCACCAGGCCGTCTACGACGTGCTGCGGGTGCTGACCGACCACGGGCTGGTGCGGCGCATCCAGCCGGAGGGCTCGGTCGCGCGCTACGAGGCGCGGGTCGGCGACAACCACCACCACCTGGTCTGCCGGTCCTGCGGCACGATCGTCGACGTCGACTGCACCACGGGCAGCGCGCCCTGCCTGACCCCCGCCGACCCCCGCGGCTTCGTCGTCGACGAGGCCGAGGTCCTCTACTGGGGACGCTGCCCGGCCTGCGCGGCCGGCCGGCCCCCCGTCCCACCCGACCGCCCCACAGCAGCACAGAGAGGGACACCGTGAAGGACGAGCTCAACAAGGTCCAGACCGACAGCACCAGCGAGAGCGAGAACCCGGCGATCCCGTCGCCGACCGCGCACACCGGCGGGCGGCCCCGCTCGAACCGGGACTGGTGGCCGAACCAGGTCGACCTGTCGGTGCTGAACAAGCCGTCGAAGGACTCGGACCCGCTCGGTGACTCCGACTACCGGGCCGAGTTCACGACGCTCGACGTCGAGGCGGTCAAGCGGGACCTGGTCCAGCTGATGCGCACGTCCCAGGACTGGTGGCCGGCCGACTGGGGTCACTACGGCCCCCTGTTCATCCGCATGTCCTGGCACGCCGCCGGCACCTACCGCATCGCCGACGGCCGGGGCGGCGGCGGCGAGGGCGGGCAGCGGTTCGCTCCCCTCAACAGCTGGCCCGACAACGCGAACCTGGACAAGGCCCGCCGCCTGCTGCTGCCGATCAAGCAGAAGTACGGCCGCAAGCTCTCCTGGGCCGACCTGCTCGTCCTCGCCGGCAACGTCGCCCACGACGACATGGGCCTGCCGACCTTCGGCTTCGCCTTCGGCCGTGAGGACAGCTGGCAGCCCCAGGAGACCTTCTGGGGCCCCGAGGACACCTGGCTCGGCGACGAGCGCTACGCCGGCGACGACCCGCTCGACCTCGACGAGGGCCCGCTGGCCAACGTGACCATGGGGCTCATCTACGTCAACCCCGAGGGCCCGAAGGGCAAGCCCGACCCCCTCGCCTCGGCCCACGACATCAAGGTCACGTTCCGCCGGATGGGCATGACCGACGAGGAGACCGTCGCCCTGATCGGCGGTGGGCACACCTTCGGCAAGACCCACGGCGCCGGGAACCCCGAGCTCGTCGGCCCGGAGCCCGAGGGCTGCCCGGTGCACGGCAACGGCCTGGGCTGGATCAGCCAGTACGGCACCGGCAAGGGCGCCGACACCATCACCAGCGGCCTCGAGGGTGCCTGGACCCCGACGCCCACCACCTGGGACAACACCTACTGGGAGACGCTGTTCGGCCACGACTGGGAGCTCGTCGAGAGCCCGGCCGGCGCCAAGCAGTGGCAGCCGAAGGAGCCCGAGGCGCAGGAGCTCGTGCCCGACGCCCACATCGAGGGCAAGAAGAACCCGCCGATGATGTCGACCGCCGACATGGCGCTCAAGGTCGACCCGGAGCTGCGCGCGTACGCCGAGCGCTTCCGCGACGACCCCGAGTACTTCGCCGACCAGTACGCGCGGGCCTGGTTCAAGCTGCTGCACCGCGACATGGGCCCCAAGAGCCGCTACCTCGGCCCCGACGTCCCGGCCGAGGAGCTGATCTGGCAGGACCCGGTCCCCGCCGTCGACCACGAGCTGGTCGGTGACGCGGAGGCCGCCGACCTCAAGCAGCGCCTGCTGTCCTCCGGCCTGACCGTGTCGCAGCTGGTGCACACGGCCTGGTCGGCCGCCGCGTCCTACCGCGGCACCGACAAGCGGGGCGGCGTCAACGGCGCCCGGCTGCGCCTGCAGCCGCAGATCGACTGGGCGGTCAACGAGGGTGTCCGGGACGTGCTGCCGGTGCTGGAGCGCGTCAAGGCCGACTTCGAGCAGGAGACGGGCAAGCGGGTCTCCCTCGCCGACCTGATCGTGCTCGGCGGCAACGCGGCCGTGGAGAAGGCCGCGGCCGACGCCGGCGTGCCGGTGACCGTGCCGTTCCACGCCGGTCGCACCGACGCCTCGCAGGAGCAGACCGACGTCGACAACTTCCGCTGGCTCGAGCCGCGGGCCGACGGCTTCCGCAACTGGATCTCGCCGGGCAGCAAGCTCACCCCCGAGACGCTGCTGGTCGACCGGGCCTACATGCTCGAGCTGACCGCCAAGGAGATGACCCTGCTCGTCGGCGGCCTGCGCGTGCTGGGCGCCAACACCGGCGGCACGACGCACGGGGTGTTCACCGACCGCCCGGGCGTGCTCTCGCAGGACTTCTTCCGCAACCTGCTCGACCTGGGCATCGCGTGGCGCAGCTCGACCGACACCGAGGGCGTCTACGAGGGGCTCGACGCCGACGGCACCGTGGTGCGCACCGCCACCGCCGCCGACCTGGTGTTCAACTCGAACTCGATCCTCCGCGGCATCGTCGAGGTCTACTCGGCCGACGACGCGAAGGAGCTGTTCGTGCGCGACTTCGTCGCGGCCTGGGTCAAGGTCATGGAGCTCGACCGCTTCGACCTGCGGTAGGTCCCGCCCGTCCGGACGCCCCGGCCCGCACCCGCGGGCCGGGGCGTCCGCGCGTCTGCGGCCGGCCGAGGGCCCGACGGCCCTGGTGCGCCGCGGGCACGCGAGCACGATGGACGACGCCCCACCGAGGACCTCGCGGAAGGAGTCGTGCCATGACGCAGACCACCGGTCCGACGATCTCGAGGGAGCGGGCACGCGAGGCGATGACGCGCTTCCTCGCCGCCTGGGAGCAGGGCGACGTGTCGGCCGTGGACGAGGTCTTCGCCGACACCCTCGTCTACCACGGCCCCCCGTTCCCCGACATGGGCCGCACCGAGGTGCGGGACTTCGTCACCGCGTTCCGCGCCGGGTTCTCCGAGATCCACGTCCAGCTGCACGAGCACGTCGTCGACGGGACCACCTCGGTGCACCGCTGGACGGCCGAGGCCGTGTTCTCCGGGACCACGCCGCTGCTGCCGGGCGTGGAGCCGACCGGGAACCGCACCACCGCCGAGGGCGCCCACGTCCTGCACTGGTCGGGGGACGCGGTGTCCGAGGCCTGGCACCTGGGCGACTGGCTCGGCTGGCTGACGAGGGCCGGCGTGCTGCCGCCCATGCCGGGCGCCGCCGCCTGAGCCCCGCGCCCGGGGGCGTCAGGGCCCGGCCGCGCCGGTCGGCAGCTCCCACCGCCAGACGGCGCCGGCCTCGGGGTCGGTCAGCTCGGCGGTGCGCCGGAACCCCAGCCGCCGCAGGACGGCGGTCGAGGCGTTCTCCCCGGCCAGCGTGTGCGCGCGCACCAGCGTCACGCCGCGGGCGGTCGCGGTGTCGATCCACTGCCGGGCGGCCTCGGTGGCGTGGCCCCGTCCGCGGTGGGCCGGGGCGATGCCGTAGCCGATCTCGACGGCGCCGTCGACCGGCGGGCCGGTGAAGCCACCCAGGCCGACGACCGTGCCGGTCGCCGGGTCGATGACCAGGTGGCTCCACCACGCCGGGTCGGCGCCCTCGCGCAGCGCCCGGACCGTCGCGGGCAGGGCCTCGGGGAAGGGCAGGTACCCCTCCGCCACGTCCTGGCCGTACCGGCGGGTGAAGACATCGCTGCCCTCGAGCAGCGCCTCGGCGCGGTCCAGCGGAAGCGGTTCGACGACCGTGTGCTGCGGGGCCACGACCCCTCCCTCCTCCGTGCCGGCCGCGTCGGCCGGGCCTGGCGCCGGCCGTCGGCGACGGCGTCGTCGCCGACGAGGTCGAGCAGCCGCACCACCGACAGATGGTCCCCGACGCGGGCCAGGGGAGACCCACGGGCTGGCGCCGGGCTCGTGTTCGACGGTGCCTTCCCGGTCGGCGTGGCGCTGCTCGCCGGCGGCGGGGTGGGTGCCCTGGCCGGCGTCGTGCTGCTGGCGCGCGCGGCCCGCCGCTGAGGGACCCCGGTCGCAGTCATCTGTCCGATGACGGCGAGCGGCGGAGGGGGGAGGTTCGCAGAGCGCCCGGCCGACCCCGGCCCCGGCTCCGGCCCGACGAGGGAGACCCCGTGACCACCAAGCAGACCGTCGTCCTCGTGCACGGCGCCTACGCCGAGTCCTCCAGCTGGAACAGCGTCATCCGGCCTCTGGCCGCCGAGGGGCACCGGGTCGTCGCCTGGGCCAACCCGCTGCGCGGCGTCGCCGCCGACGCCGCCGCGCTCAGCGACCTGGTGCGGACCATCGAGGGCCCCGTGCTCCTCGTGGGGCACTCCTACGGCGGCGCGGTCGTCACCAACGTGGTGCCCGACGCCGGCGACGTCGTCGGGTTGGTGTTCGTGGCCGCGTTCGCCCTGGCACCCGGCGAGAGCTGCGCGGACGCCTCCGCCCTCGTCCCCGGCAGCACGCTGGGCGAGACGCTGGTCCGGGTGCCCCTGGCCGGCGGCGGCGCCGACACCTACATCGCCCCGGACCGCTACCACCAGCAGTTCTGCGCCGACCTGCCCCACGAGGAGGCGCGGCTGATGGCGGTCACCCAGCGCCCCATCACCGAGGCCGCGCTGGGCGAGCCGTCCGGGGACCGGCCGCTGTGGCGCGACCTCCCGAGCTGGTTCCTCTTCGGGGAGCTCGACCGCAACATCCCCGCCGGCGCGCACCGCCGCATGGCCGAGCGGGCCGGGGCGCGGCGCGCCGTGGAGGTCCCCGGTGCCTCCCACGTCGTCGGGATGTCCCACCACGACGAGGCGACCCGGCTGGTGCTGGAGGCGGCCGCGGCGACGGCGTCGGTCACCGCCTGAGGCCGGGCCGCGCCGGGCGACCACCCGCCGGTCAGCCGCCGCGCAGGCTCGCCACGAGGTTGATCGTGGTCGCCAGGATCCCGGTGCCGAACAGGTAGGACAGCAGCGCGTGGCGCAGCGCCGTGCTGCGCAGCGCCGCCGACTGCAGCGTGGTGTCCGACACCTGGAAGGTCATGCCGACGGTGAACGCCAGGTAGGCGAAGTCGCGGTAGGTGGGCGCCTCGGCGCCGGTGAAGTCGATCCCTCCCACGGGCTCGGCGTAGTACAGCGCGGCGTACCGGAGCGTGTAGAGCGTGTGGACCAGCGCCCAGGAGAGCACGACCGACGCCACGCCCAGGACGACCCGCGCCAGCTCCCCGGATCCGCTCCCCTGGTCGGCGCGGGCCAGGACGACGGCCACGACGGCGAGGCTGGCGATGGCGGCGACCAGCAGGATGACGTCCGTCGTCACCCGGTTCAGGTCGGTGGTGGTCGCCCGCTGCGCGGTCGACGGGGCGTCCCTGCGCAGCAGACCGAGGACGAGCCAGCCGGTGTAGAGCGCCGCCACCGTGTCCCAGCCCAGCATCAGGCCCAGCGCCGGCGACCGGACCCAGCCCACGGTGACCGCGACGGCGACCCCGAGCGCCACCGCGACGAGGGCCTCCCCCCGCGCGGAGCCGACCAGCCTCACCGGGTCCCCGGGACGAGCAGCGTGCGCCTCACGACCTCGACCTCTCCTGTCGGGAGCCCGGGCCGCGGCCGGTTCCCCGGCGACCCGGCGTTCCGGCGTTCCGGCGTTCCGGGGCATCGCCACCGGGGGGCCCGTGGGACGGTCGGCGACACGCTGCGCGGGCGCACCGGCCACGCACACGGCCCGGGACGACGGCGGCGCCGTCGTCCACAGGATCAGCCGGCCAGCAGCCGCCGGTCCACCTCCCAGAGCCGCTCGGCGTTCGCCGGGTCGAGGGCGTGGGACGCGACGCCGGTGAGGTCGGGGCCGCGCCGGTCGACGACCTCGGCCTCGTCGACGTCCTCGAGGTAGCGGTCGCCGATGCCCTCCAGCAGCGGCGACGTCGCGGCGAGGAGCGTGGTGGCGGCGCCCTGCTGGACGGTCGTGCGGCGCTCGACGGGGGTCCGCAGCCCCCGGTGTGCCGCTGCAGGTTCGTCGCGATCGCACCCGGCATGACGGCGTTTCAGGTGGTGCCCTCGTCCCGGCAGTGGGCGGTCGCGGCCACGGCGAACAGGATGGTGGCCGTCGTGGACCGCCCGTAGGCGAGAGCGGGTCGTGGGGGAGGCCGAACGCGGCGACGGACCGGCGGTCGGCCAGGTCGAGAGGGGCGACGTGGATGCGCGGGTTCCCGGTGTCGGCTCCCGGGCGCGCGGCCACCTGCTCCCCGACGGCGGTGTCGCACACGGCCAGGGTGACCTCGGCGCCGATGGCGGCGAAGCTGACGATCCTGTCCACGGCGGACCTCCCTCTCCCGCCGGCCGGGGTCCCGGCCCGCCTACCCCGGGGGAGCGCCGTCCCCCCCGGCCACCAGCGTGACCAGCGGCTGCGACGGGTCGACGACGTAGGTCGACAGCATCTGCCCCGTCCCCGGGCCGAGGTCGCGGGCGTTGTGCGGGGTGCCGGGCGGGATGAGGAACCCCTCCCCCGCGTGCAGCGTCCGTGGCGGCTGCCCCTGCACCTGCACCTGCACCGTGCCCGCGGCGATGTACCCGACCTCCTCGCCCGGGTGGGTGTGCCACCCGGACTCCACGCCGACCGGGATCTCGGTGAGGACCTGCACCACCACGCGGCCGGGGACCGACAGGGGTCCGCGCTGGACCTCGGTGCGCGTGAGCCTGCCGGCGAAGGCGTCGCCGGCGGACCTGGGTGCGGGGGCGGGATCGGACGACACGGCCGGACCTCCCGGGGACGGTGGGTCGTCCCGTCACCGTGGCGGGTGGACGGCGGCGGCACATCGGCCATCCGACTGCGGCTCCGCCGCCCACCGACCGCCGCTGCCCGGTCGCAGGAGGGTTCAGCGACCGAGGGCGCGGCCGTCCGGGAGCGTGCGGCCGGCCAGCAGCGCGACCAGCGAGCCGGTGTCCGCACGGACGCTCACCCCGTCGCCCCGGCTCCACGTGGTGTCGGTGGCCTCGAGGCGGACGCCGGTCAGGTCGATGCCGAACACCGCGCCACCGGCGGCGGTGAGGGACTCGAGGACGGCGACCACGGCTCCCACCGGCGCGACCGGCGGGCGGCCGAGGGCGACCGTCACGTCCAGCGAGTGGATGACGGCGTGGCTGAGGGCCCCGACCGCACCGCCGCCGGGCGGCTGCCACCCGTGCAGCTCCGGTGCGCGCAGGGCGGCCAGCAGGTCGGCGGCCGGCAGCGCGGCGTCGCGCGCGGCCACGGTGTCGGACAGGACGCCGAAGTCGCCGCCGGCCGCCGCCATCTCGGCGCCGAACCGCTCGGGCGTCAGCCGCACCGGCATCGTCACGTGCGCCACCACGTGCCGGACCTGCCACCCCGCGCACAGCGACGGCGCATCCCAGACCTCCCCGGGACCGGACGCCAGCAGTGCGGCCAGCCCGTCGTACGTCGGCCCCACCCAGGCCTGCAGGTCGTCCCGTGCCACGTCGTGCCCGTCCCCGTCCATCCCGCTCCCCTACCCACCCGGCCGGCCCGGTTGCCGGCGCCGAGGGGTGGACGTCCGCCGGCGGCCGGACTCATCGGCTGGTCGTCCGGCCGGTGCGCGGGCTCTCCGGTCACCGGGACGGCAGCGGTCCTCAGCCGAGCATCCGCCGGGCCTCGGCCAGCGCCGCGGGGCGGTCACTCCCCGGACCGCGCCGACCGGACCACCGCCACCGGGCACGGGGAGTAGGTGAGGCAGCGCAGGCTCACCGAGCCGAGGAGCAGGCTCGACCAGCCGGTCCGCCCGCGCGACCCCACCACGAGCAGGTCGGCGGAGTCGGCCAGCTCGGTCAGCACGTCCCAGTCGACGCCCTCGACGGTCTCCGCCCGCAGCTGCAGGTCCGGGGTCCGCCCCCGCCACGCCTCCTGCACCGTCGTGCGCAGGGTGACGTCGGCCTGCTCCCGCAGCGTGGTGTGCGGCACCGCCCAGGGCGGGCCGCCGTAGCCGGACACGGTGTCGGTCCAGGCGTGCACGACGTGCAGCTCGGCGCCGCGCAGCCGCGCCTCGGCCGCGGCGAACCGCACCGCGGCCACCGACTCCGCCGAGCCGTCCACCCCGACGAGCACCCGGCTGCCGGTGCCCTGCCACAGCACGGCACCGTGCGTGGACTCGTCGTCCCGGACGACGGCCACCGGTCCCCGCGCGTACTGGGCGCACTGCTGGCTGACCGAGCCCAGCAGCGCTCCGCGCAGGGGCCCCCGGCCGCGGGAGCCGACGACGAGCAGCCCGTCCTCGCCCGCGGCGTCGACCAGCTGCTGGGCCGGTGGCCCGTGGCGCACCTCCGGGTGCACCGGGACGGCGTCGGTCCCCGTCGAGGCGGCGACGTCGGCGGCCTCCGCGGCCATGCGCGACCGCACGTCCGCCTCGGGGTCGGCGACGTCCGCCCGGCCGATCCCCCCGTCGTGGCGTTGCGGCGGCAGGTCGGGCGGCCAGACGGTGACCGCCCGGACCGCCACCCCGTGCAGCCCCGCCTCCCGCAGGGCCCAGGCCAGGGCGGTGCGCGCCCCGTCGGACCCGTCGGTCCCCACCACGACCTCGCGCGGCGTCGTCGCGTCGTCCACGGTGCTCCCCTCGTGACCGTGCCGGCCCGCGACCGCGGCCGGCCGGTCCCGCCCTACCCCGCGGAGCGGTGCCGGTCCCCTCCTGCGGGCACCGCGGTCCCCCGCTCGGCCGTGCAGCGGCTCCCCCGACCGGGGTCCGCGCACGACGGCGGCCGCGCGGGCGTCTCGACGACGTGGGCGAAGACGTAGGCGGGCCGCCCGGTGAGGTCGTGCGCGACCCGAGACGGTGCCACGTCGGTCCGGGCCTGCAGCGGGGACGCCGGGAGCACGCCTGCGTCGGGCACCGGGGAGCCCCTCCCCGTAGCGGTCAGGGACACGTCGGCACCCGCGCCCTCCCGGTCCTCCCCCGTCGACGCCGGGGTCCCCCACACGGGGGACCCGGGACGGACCCACCGGCGCCCGGCCCGGTCGTGCGGGGATGACGCAGGATGGGAGCGTGCTCTCCGTTCCCCTGGCCCGGGCCCTGCGCGACGCCGGGCTGACGTGGACGCCGTCCCGGGGCGACAGCTTCGTGGTCCCCGACAAGGAGATGGACTCCGAGGTCTTCGTGCTCTCGGACATGACCATCGAGGTCCACCAGTTCCCGGCGGGGCCGGTCATCGGCTTCAACGGCACCACCGAGTGGGCGCTGGACTCGATCGAGCAGGCCGAGGCGCTGTGGGTGCCGGCCGAGCACCAGCTGCGCGAGCTGCTCGGTGACGCGTTCGCGGGGCTCGCGCCCACCGGCGAGGGCTACCGGGTCACGCTGCGCGTCGACGGCGCGACGAGCGGGTTCAACGGCCGCGACCCGGCCGAGGCCTACGCCCTGGCACTGCTCTCCCTGCTCCGGGCGCGCCGCCCCTGACCGGACGGGCCGCCCGTCCGGTCACCCCCGCTCGCCGACCGTCCTCCGGCCGAGCCCGTCGGTCCACCTCTTCCAGCGCCGGCGGACGACGAGGCGGGCGGCCGGGGCCCACGGCGGGCGCCAGCGCTGCTGCGGCCGGCGCGCCAGCAGCGTGTTGAGCAGCAGACCGCGCCGGTCCAGGGCGAGGCGCAGCGGGAGGGCCCGCATCGCCGCGTCGACCACGGCGACCACCAGGTGCTCGCCCTTCGACGTGCTGCGGAGCCGGCCGATGAGGTCGTCGTCCCCGACCGTGCGCAGCGCCTGCCGCTCCTCCCGCCACGCGGCCGGGTCCCGGCCCAGCTCCGCGTGCACCGTGGCGGTCTGGACCCCGGCCAGCCAGTCGGCGAGCCGCGTGCGGGTCTCGTCGTCGTCGGGCGACAGCGCGCGCGCCAGGTGCGCCTGCGCGTCCAGCCGGCCGGCGGTCCAGTCCCAGGCGCGCCACTCGCGGAGGCCGAAGGCCGCGAAGTGCATCACCCGGGTGCCGTAGAGCTTCCGGTCCCCCCACCGCCGGGCGAGCCGCGCGTCCTCCTCCGACGTGTCCACGAAGGGGCTGTCGACGTCCGGCCCGAGCCGCAGGAACCGGAACGGCGCGGTCCGCCGGAAGGCCCCGTAGGCGGTGAACGCCTGGGAGGCGACCTCCACGGCCAGGGCCGCGCGGACGACGTCGGCGGTGTCGAGGTCGCCGCCCACCGCGGAGGCGTATCCCCGGGCCGCCTGCTGCACGCAGTGGGCCAGCGCGGCGGGAGCCCGGAGGGCCTCGATGTGCTGCCGCGCCCAGGCGGCGCAGGCGACGTCCTCGGCCGGCGCGCCGGCGGCCTGCTCGACCAGCCGGGCGGACACGGCGTCCCGGACGGCCTCGACCCGGGTCAGGGCGGAGACGACCTCGCCGATCCCGTCGGTGCCCGGCTGCTCGCCCTGGGCGGCGCGGTCGCGGAGGTCGCCGGCGAGCAGGCGGCACACGCGCTCGGCGGTGCCCAGGCCCCAGGCCCAGCCGCCGGGGCCGGGGGTCAGGCCGGTCCCGGGAGGGGGCACCCAGGGCAGGTCCTGCTCGAGCAGCCGGTCGAGGTCCACGGTGGTGGCCGGCGCGAGCACCACACCGCCGCCCTCGTTGGCCGAGGCCAGGGTGGTGCGGACGTCGAGCAGCCCCCCGACCGCCCGCGCCCGCCGGTACTGCTCCAGCAACCCGTCCGCCGCCCCCGTGGGCGCGGCCAGCTCGGCGCGCAGCAGGGTCTCCGGCCCGGCCTGGCGGGCGTCGGCACGCGCCAGCAGCTCGGCCGCGTCCTCCACGTCCGCGCGGACGTCCCCCTCCCGGGGGAAGCCGACGGCGGCACCGAGGACGCCCGTCCAGTCCGGGTGGTCGCCGGCGCCGTCCGGGATCTGCTCCCGGTGACCCGCCGGTGCGGCCCGGTCCAGGCCGGTCGAGGCCTGCCCGCGGGAGGGCACCACGTACACCAGCAGCCGCCGCACCGGCCCCGTGGCCGGACGGCGACCGATGGCGTCGAGCACCGGCTGGAAGGGCGCGTTGTCCAGGACGCCGCCGTCGACCAGCCAGCGGTCGCCGTCGCGCTCCACGGGCGCGGCGGGGAGGATCCGGCGCCGGGCGAGCTCGGGTCCCTCCCGCACCGGGGTGAAGGCCACCGGGAAGGACGCCGACGCCCGGGCGGCGGTGACCAGGGCGCTCTCGGCGTCGGGCCCGTCGAAGTCGTCGACGAGCGCCGGCTGCCACCACGAGGCGTCGGCGTCGCCGTCGCCGGGCCGGTAGACGACCCCGTCGTCCTCGGTGCGGCGGAAGCGGTACTGCCGCCGGTGGTCGGCGACGTCGAAGCGCTGGCCGAAGGAGTCGACGTGCGGCCGGGTGGCCGGGCCCAGGGCGGTCGCGGTGACGAACAGCGTCACGGGCCGGCCGCGGTGGCCGCCGGCGGCGCCCATCCCGGCGATCTCCTCGCGGACCGCCTCCCGGAAGAAGTCGCCGTCCAGGACGCTGGGCAGCGGGTCCTCCTCGCGGCGGCGCAGCAGGCGCCCCTCCTCGAGGCGGGCGCGGTCGTCCCAGACCCGGCGCAGCCGCGGGCCGCCGTCGCCGCCGGGCGGGTCCAGCGGGACCCCGCGGGCCACCGCCGTGGCCAGCAGGGTGCCGTTGAGGCCACCGGCGCTGGTGCCGGCGATGACGTCGACGACGACCTCCCCCACGTCGGCCCGGCGGCACAGGTCCACCCAGGCGTCGAACACCGCCCGGTCGTGCTCGGCCACGCCGCCGACGCCGGCCTCGGACTCGCCGGCGGCGACCCGCGACGCCCGCCGGAGCAGGTCGATCTCGTGGGTGACGCCGCCCATCCACACCGCCAGGCTGACGCCGCCGTTGAGGACGAGGGCCAACCGGACCTCCTGCCGGGATCGGCCCGGAGCGCTGGACGGGGACACGGCTGCCTCCTCCTCGTCGGGGTGCCGCGGCACGGCGGCGGCCTCAGACGCCGCGGGTCCGGGCGGCGACCAGGGCGCCGGCCGCGAACGCCTCGACGCGCACCGTCCGGGCGCCCGGGACGTCCTCGACCCGGATCGTCCGGTGCCCGTCGGCGGCGTCCGCGCTGGCCCGCGGCCGGTCGTCGACGTGCACGTCGAGCCGGTCGGCGCCGGCCACGTCGACCTCGAGCGTGAGCGTGCCACCGGACAGGGACGCGGACACGTCCAGGCGGCGCCGCGGCATGCCCGCGAGCACCCGGCCGGCGTGCTCCAGCAGGTCGAGGTTGCCCTCGAGCACGTCGCGGCGGGTCATCTCGTGCCGCTCGTCCGGGGTGATGCCCAGGTCCTCGACCGGCGTCCCGGCCAGCGCCCCCACCCGCAGCGTGCGGCGCATCGACACCCGCATGTCCGCCCCGTTGGGGAGCGCGACGTACGGGCTGTCCGGGTCGGGCACCGGCTCCTTGAGCAGCCGCGCGAGCAGCCCGTGGGTCCACACGTTGGCCCCGCCGGCGCCGGTGTTGTCGTCGACGCCGAGCACCTTGCCGATCGCGTGGTCCTGGAAGCCCGCGGCGAAGATGTCGGTGGCCGAGTAGCAGCGGGCGTCGGTGACGAGGACGACCGGGCCGAAGTAGCGCTGGCCCGTGGCGTTCGCCTCGTCCCCGGGGGTGATCGGGAACGCCGAGGAGAAGATCGAGCCCGTCTGCACGGCCTGCTCCATGGACCGCAGCCACGGCCCGAGGTCGATGCCGATCGGGTTGGTCGCGTGCTGGCGCACGACGGCCAGGTTCAGGGGGGTGCAGAGGAACTGCACCGGCTCCGGGGTGATCCGCCGCGGCGTGAGGGTCTGCAGGAGGAACTCGCTGGCGAAGATGTGCCCGCCGCCGTTGCCGCGCACGTCCAGGATCAGCCCGTCCTGCGGCAGCAGCTCCACCAGGCGGACGAACTCGGCGAGGAAGGCGTGCGGGTCCGGGACGGCGAACCGGAAGACCCGCAGGTGGCCGAAGGTGCCCGAACCGGTGACCACGCTGCGCGCCTTGAACACCAGCGGCATCGACGTCGGCACGTCGGCCCCGGGGGCGGCCGGCTGCGTGGACAGGTCGACGTCGGCCGCGCCGAGCTGCTGCTCGACCGCCCGGGGGGCGTAGAGCAGCGCCTGCGCGCGCCCCACCTCGTCGGTCAGCAGGTCCAGGCCCTGGGAGGCGGCGGCCGTGCTGACGGCGCCGGCGTCGGCCATCGGCGGCACGTTGGGCGCCACCAGCCACGGCACCCGGAACTCCCGGCGCACCCCGTCGGCGTCGAGGTAGGTGACCGTCACCCACTCCTCGTCCGGCGGCAGGTGCAGCTTCAGCGGCCGGATGGTCAGCGACTCGACGCCGCGGGCGAGGCGGGCCGCGCGGTTGCTGCCGGCGAACCGGTCGGCGGCGACCGCCACCGCCCGCTCGATCGGGACACCGTTCCAGTGGAGGACCTCCACACCCACCCGGAACGTCGGGTCGCTGACGCCGGAGGCGGTCTTGCTGACGATGTACCTCCGCGCCGTCCCCTCGACGCACCGCTCGACCTGGAACGGCAGGTAGGCGACCTGGCCGGCGAAGGGCTCCGGCAGCAGGTAGTTGGTGTGCAGGTCGCGGACCGAGTGGAAGACCTCCGACAGCTCGGCGTGGAAGGCCCGCTCCGGGTCCATCGTGGCATCGGTCTGCTGTCCCAGCCGCGCCCGCAGCAGGCGCAGCCGCTGCACCGGGTTCACCGCGTGCATCGCCGTCTTCAGCGGCAGGTGGACGTAGTTGTCCTCCATGAGGACCAGCGCCTGGTCGACCAGCACGACCCGGTCGGCGTGGGTCAGCGTCCCGGCCGTCGCGACGAACTCGTGCAGCGGCACCGAGCCCGCCAGGGCGGCGTCGCCGGTACCGACCTGGATCGTCAGCTCGACCGGCAGGGAGTCGTCAGCGACCGCGTCGTCCATGGCCTGTCGCGGCTGCAGGACGGTCACGCGGGAGGTCTGGGTCATGGGCCGAGGTCTAGCGGCCGGGCGTCACCGTCGCGTCACCACCGCGTCCCACGGCCGCGTCACCACCGGACCGGCCTCCGCCCGCGCCGTCCGGGACCTCGTCGGGTCCGCCGGTCCCAGGAGCCCGTCCCGGTGGACGCCGGCATGCGCTGCGTCACCTCGGTGGCGGTGATGCGGTGGTGACGCCGCGGTGACGACCTGCGGTGACCATCGTTCCACAGGGTGCTGATCGGTCTGGCCGAACCGACCCCACCGTCGGCAGGGGACCCTCGTCGGCGCGGGAGCAGCGGCGTTCGGAACCGTCTCCCGACGCGTCAGGAGCCAGCGCCTCCCACCGACCCTCACCCACGGCAGCGCGAGGAGAGCCGTCATGACAGAGTCCGACCGCCCGCGCCGGACCTGCGCGACCATGCCGCACCACTTCTACCTCGCCGACACCGATTCGGTGTACCGCGAGAACAGACGCGCCATCGAGACCACCACGAGAGCGGGTCGGGTGGCGACGCGCACGAGCGTCATCCGCATCCCCGTGGTGGTCCACGTCCTCCACCACACGGAGGCGGAGAACGTCGACCAGAGCCAGATCGACAGCCAGATCGCCGCCCTCAACCGTGACTACCGCCTGCTCAACCCGGACAGGAGTCAGATACCGGCGCCGTTCGGGGTGTTCGCCGCAGACGCCCTCGTGGAGTTCGCGCTGGCGGTCCGGGACCCACGGGGCGACCCCACGTCGGGGATCACCCGCACGTGGACCTCGAAGGAGACCTTCCCGTTCGACCCGTTCGACCCGCTGGCGACCGAGAAGCTGGACGCGATGATCAAGTTCGGCCAGTTCGGGAAGGCCGCGTGGCCCCGCGACTCCTACCTGAACATCTGGACCTGCACCATCGGTGGGGGGCTGCTCGGGTACGCCCAGTTCCCCGGCGGCCCCGCGGCGACGGACGGCGTGGTCATCAACAACACCGCGTTCGGCTCCGGTGGCATCGCCCAGGCGCCCTACGACCTCGGCCGGACGGCGGTGCACGAGGTGGGACACTGGCTGAACCTGTTGCACATCTGGGGCGACGACCGCGGCGGCTGCAGTGGCTCCGACAACGTGGACGACACCCCCAACCAGGCCGACTCCAACGGGTCCGAGGTCCGGCTGTCCGACTTCCCGCACGTCACCTGCGACAACGGGCCGAACGGCGACATGTTCGTGAACTACATGGACTACGTCGACGACGACACGATGCTCATGTTCACGAAGGGCCAGGTGCGGCGGATGAACGCGACCCTGGCCGGTCCACGGGCGTCGCTCGCGACCTCGACCGGACTGCTCCCGGTGACCACTCCTCGGCTCGAGGGCACCGCCGACGCCGGCGCCCTGTCGGCCGTCGGCGACGAACGGGGCACCCGTCCGACCCTGGAGTTCGACGGGGTCTCCTGGGTACCCGTCGACTGACGGTGCACCGGCTCCGGGCGGGGAGGTTCACGTTGGGCGGACCGGTCGACACCCGCCTCCTGTGCCAGTCGTGGCTCCGGTCACCCCAGGAGGACTCCGACACCGAGGAGGTCTACCGGCCGGCCGGGTTCGCCTTCCCACGGCGGGAGCGCAGTCGGGCGGGCTACCGGTTCGACGCGGATGGCACGGTCAGACGCGTGGGCGCCGGGGCCACGGACGTGCCCGAGGTCACGACCGGGGTGTGGCAGGTCGACGACGAGGACCCGCAGGGGGTCCGCATCGTCGTCGGCGGCTCACCGCAGCTGCTGGAGATCGCCGACCTCACCCCGGATCGTCTCGCCATCCGGCGTCCGCCGTCCACGGACCCCGGGTGAGGGTCGGAGGGCTCGTGGTGCGCCCGGTCACGGCAGCGTGTCGAGCTCGGCGGCGAGGAACGCCACGTTCATCCGCAGGATCTCGAGCGCGAGGTCGAGGGAGACGGTGTCGATGCGGTCCCTCCCGGAGTGCTCGTTCTCGTTCGCCTGGTCGGCGCCTTCGATCGTGAGCACCGCGGGGAGGCCCTCCTCGATGAAGGGCAGGTGGTCACTGCCCCAGGGGCTCAGCGACGTCTCCACGACCAGCCCCGTGTAGGTGGCGGCCGCCCGCGCCAGGCCGTCGATGACGGCCTGCGAGACGGCCGCACCCTCGAGCAGCACGCTGGCGGGTGTCCGGTTCAGGCACCCGATCATGTCCATGTTCACGACGGCGCGGAGGCGAGCCCGCTCGGCGGCGCCGAGCCCGGAGACGTGGTGGCGGCTGCCGAGCAGACCCTGCTCCTCGCCTCCGAACAGGATCAACCGCAGGTCCTCGGCGGCCGGGTGCTCGCGCAGCGCGTGGGCCACCTGCAGCACGCCCGCGCTCCCCGAGGCGTTGTCGTCCGCTCCGGGGGCGGGCACGTCCGGCCCTCCCCCGGCGTCGTGGTTGACCGAGTCGAGATGGGCGGTGGCCACCACCAGCCCCCTGCTGCCCGACCGCCGTCCTGGGCGGTCGGCGACGACGTTCAGGCCGGCGCCTCCGTCGACGGTGATCGCCTGCGTCCGCACCCCGTACCCCATGTCCTCGAGCCGACGGCCCACCCAGGCAGCCGCCTCGCGGTAGGAACCGGACGTCGAGTGCCGGGTCGGGTAGGAGACGAGGTGCCGCAGGTCGGCCTCGTACGACGCGCGGCTGACCCGGTCGACGAGCGCCTGGATCCACGGCAGGGGGGCGCCGCGGCCTCGGCCGCTCGGCGACGAGGTGAACACCACCTGCCGGTCGGCGAGGGGCCGGACGGCGAAGCGGGTCCCGGTCCGGTCGTCGAGGGCGGACCGGCGCGAGGGGTCGACGGCGACGACCAGGAACCTGCCGTGGTCCAGGAGCACCGGCACGTCGGGGTGCGCCTTCTGGAACGAGCGGCCGCACTGGATCACCAGACGCAGCTGGTCCCGCGGCACCTCCTGCTCTCGGCGGCGCGTCGCGCCGGCGTCGCGTGTCCCGCCGGTCCGGTCCGGCGGGTCGAGTGGGAAGACGTCGTCGCCGAACCTCGCCCAGCCGTGGGCGTCGTCGCCGTCGACGGCCTGCACGGGCGCGGGCCCGGTCGCCGCGGGACGCGGCGAGGACGCGAAGCCGTGCACGATCGGGATCAGATCGGGAAGCGTCGTGATGTCACCCGACGCGCCCGGGCCGGGAGCGAGGTGCACGGCACGCATGCCGAGCGACCGGGCCGCCAGCACGTGGCCCTCGTTCTCGGTGACGAACAACGCGGACTGGAAGGGCAGGCCGGGACCGAACTTGTCCAACGCCGCTCGGAACACGCGCGGGTCCGGCTTGTGCACCCCGACCTCGGTGGAGAGGGTGACCCCCACGTCCACGGGCTCGAAGAAGGCGCGGATGCGGAGACGATCCAGGATGGCCAGGTAGCGCCGCCGGATCGCCGGGATCTCGTCGGGGCCGCGCGGCACGTCGAAGTCGGACACGAGGCCCATCCCCACCGGCTGGTGCTCCTCGTCCCGGATCCGGCTGATGGCCGTCAACGTCTCCACGGCGCCGGGGAGCAACACGTCCTGGTGCTCGAGGGTGTCCCCCAGGTCGAACAGGACCACCTTCATGGCAGGACCTCCGGGAGTCGTCCGCACGGCCGACGGGCACGAGCCGGCGGCGGGCGGGTCAGCCGGCTGCGACGTGCGACTGCCAGCAGCGACAGCGGGTTCGGGGTGGCGGGCTCGGTCGTCCCGCTGCCGCCACCGACGTCGCCGTGCGCCCCGACGAACCACCGCTGCTCGACCTCGGCCCGGTGGCCCGGGACGGGTCTCGGCACGTCGGTCCACAGCGTCGGCTCGAACTGCCCGCGGTGCTCGTCGACGGCGACCGCGTGGCAGGCGACGTCGACCAGCCCGCTGAGGTCCGTGTCGTGGAACCCGTAGCTGCGGCGGGTGAGGGAGCGGCCCGGGCCGGCGGGGATGCTGCTCACCGGTCTGCATCTCCCCGCAGTCCGGGGGCCGTCGTGTCGTGACAGCGCTCGACGACCCTCTCGGCGGACAGGTCCTCGGGGTCCAGCAGCCCGCACTCGGCGATCATCCCGGCGAGGCTGCGCGCGGTGGACGCGCCGCGGCTCCCCCGGGTCGCCGTCTCCCGTGCGTCGGCCTCCGTCACGGTCGCCCCCCCTCGGACCGGGGTCGTCACCCGACACGACCGTCGGCGTCCGCCCCGATCGTGGCGGTGCGGCGTCACGTCGGCGTCACCGCGGCGTCGAGGGCCTGCCCCGCGGCCGCGCCTGGGCTGCCACCCACCGGGGCCGGGCTCGCCCCGGAGGGGTCGAGGGCCGCCACGAGCTGGACACGGCCGTGGTCCGCCCTACGGTCGGGGCGGCGGGACGACCCGAGGAGCGGCGCCATGGCCGAGGTGGAGTTGCGAGTCAACGGGACCAGCTCGCGGGTGCAGCTCGACCCGAGGGTCAGCCTGCTCGACGCGCTGCGCGAGCGCCTGCGGCTGACGGGCACGAAGAAGGGCTGCGACCAGGGCGCCTGCGGCGCGTGCACGGTGCTCGTCGACGGCGAACGGATCCTCGCCTGCCTCGCCCTGGCCGTGCAGTACGGCGGCCGCGAGATCACCACCGTCGAGGGCCTCGGGCGACCCGGACGCCTGCACCCTCTGCAGGAGGCGTTCATCCGGTTCGACGGTTTCCAGTGCGGCTTCTGCACGTCCGGCCAGATCTGCTCGGCGGTCGGCATGCTGGCCGAGCACCGGGCGGGCGTCCCGAGCGTCGTCACGCCCCGTCTCGCGGCCACCGCGACCCCTCTGTCCGAGGCCGAGATCCGGGAGCGGATGAGCGGCAACCTGTGCCGCTGCGGTGCCTACGACGGCATCGTCGACGCGATCCAGCACGTCGCCGGGGTCGACGACCGTGCCGCGACCGCGGAGCCGGCGGCGGACCGATGAGGCCCTTCACCTACCTGAGCGCCCCCGACGTCACCACCGCCCTGCGGGCGATCGCCACGGAACCGGGCGCCAGGCTCCTCGCCGGCGGCACCAACCTCGTGGACCTGATGCGCCAGGACGTCGAGCGCCCGACGACCGTCGTCGACATCTCCACCCTCCCCCTGGACGAGGTGCAGGAGCTGCCCGCCGGCGGCCTGCGGATCGGCGCCCTGGTGCGCAACAGCCGGCTCGCCGCCCACCCGGCGGTCCGCAGCCGCTACCCCGTGCTGTCCCAGGCGGTGCTCTCCGGCGCCTCCGGGCAGCTGCGCAACATGGCCACGGTCGGCGGCAACCTCCTGCAGCGCACCCGCTGCCCGTACTTCGCCGACGGCACCGCCGCCTGCAACAAGCGCGACCCCGGCAGCGGTTGCGCGGCGATCGGCGGGTTCCACCGGGGCAGCGCCGTCCTCGGCACGAGCGAGCACTGCATCGCCACGCACCCCTCGGACATGGCCGTGGCGCTGGTCGCGCTGGACGCCGTCGTCGAGGTGCAGAGCCTGCGCGGCACCCGCCGCATCCCGCTGGCCGAGCTGCACGTCCTGCCCGGCGACACCCCGGACGTCGAGACCGCGCTCGACCCCGACGAGCTCGTCACCGCGGTCGAGCTGCCGGCGCTGCCGGTGGCCGCCTCGTCGCGGTACCGCAAGGTGCGCGACCGGGCCTCGTTCGCGTTCGCGCTGGTCTCGGTCGCCGCGGCCATGGAGGTCGCCGACGGGACCGTCACGGCGGCGCGGCTGGCTCTCGGCGGCGTCGCGGCCCGGCCGTGGCGGGCCCACCTGGCCGAGCGGGCGCTGGTCGGCGCGCCGGCCACCGAGGAGGACTTCCGGCGGGCAGCCACCGCCGAGCTCGCGACCGCCGTCGGCCGACCGCAGAACGCGTTCAAGATCGAGCTCGCGCGGCGGACCGTCGTGGCCACGCTGCACCAGCTGACCACCGAGGGCGGTGCGGCATGACCCGGGCACCCGAGCGCTCCCGGCCGGCCCCGCCGACGCCGAGCCCGGCTCAGGCCGTGGGGCGCCCGCTCGACCGTGTGGACGGGCCGGCCAAGACCGCCGGGCTCGCCCGGTACACCGCCGACCACCACGTCCCCGACCTCGCGCACGCCGCGCTGGTGCACGCCACCGTCGCCCGCGGCCGCATCACCGGCCTCGACACCGCCGACGCCGAGGCCGTCGGCGGGGTGCTGGCGGTCCTGACCCACCACAACGCCCCGCGCATGACGCCGCCGGCGCCGGTGAGCGCGCTCGACCTGAGCACGCTGGCGCCGGGCACCACGGTGGACTACCTCAACACCGACCGGGTGCACTGGAACGGCCAGCCCGTCGCCGTCGTCGTCGCCGACTCCCCCGACACCGCACGGCAGGCCGCCCGCCTGGTCCGCGTCACCTACGAGGTGGAGCCCGCGGTCACCGACTTCGCCGCCGCGCAGGACGACGCGGTCCCGCTGCGCGGCACGCTGCTGGTCCTCGGCGAGGAGCGGACGGGCGACGCCGAACGCGCACTCGCCACCGCCCCGGTCGTCGTGGACCACCGGTACACCACGCCCGCCCAGAGCCACCACGCCATGGAGCCGCACGCCACCGTCGCGGTCTGGAACGGCGACCGGCTGACCGTCCACGAGGGCTCGCAGGACGTCGACTGGGCCCGCCGCCACCTGGCCCGGCGCTTCGGGGTGCCGCTCGCGGGGGTGCGCGTGCTCTCCCCGCACGTCGGCGGCGGTTTCGGCGGCAAGGCCCCGGTCTGGGCGGGGACGGTGCTCACGGTGCTCGCGGCCCGGGCCACCGGCCGGGCGGTGCGGATGGTGCTCAGCCGCGAGGACGTCATCCGCACCGTCGGGGGACGCACCCCCACCGTGCAGCGCGTCGCGCTCGGCGCGCAGCGGGACGGGACCCTCACCGCGCTCCTGCACACCGGTGTCTCGCAGGTCGGCCGGGTGGGTGGGACACCGGAGCCGGTGGGCTCGCAGTCACGCCACCTCTACGCGGCGCCCCACATCTGGATCCGGCACAGCACCACCACGCTCGACGTCCTCCCCACCGCCCACATGCGGGCACCGGGAGAGGCGGTCGGCACGTTCGCCCTCGAGTCGGCGGTCGACGAGCTGGCCGTGGCGCTGGGGATGGACCCGGTGGAGCTCCGGATGCGCAACGAGCCCGACCGCGACCCGTTGGACGGCAAGCGGTTCTCGCGGCGGGACCTGCGTGCGGCCTACGCCCGCGGCGCGGAACGGTTCGGCTGGGCCGAGCGCACCCCGAGCCCGCGCTCGATGCGCGACGGGCACTGGCTCGTCGGCCGGGGGGTGGCCACCGCCTTCCACCTGCCGGTCCGCCTGCCCGCCGACGTCACCGTGCGGCTGCGCGCGGACGGCACGGTGCTCGTGCGCTGCGCGTTCCACGAGATCGGCGTCGGCGCGGCCACCGCGCAGACGCAGGTCGCCGCGGACGCCCTCGGCGTGCCGGTCGAGGCGGTCACCGTCGAGCACGGCGACACCGAGCTGCCGGTCGGGCCGCAGGCCGGCGGCTCGGGGCAGACCGCGAGCGTGGCGACCGCGCTGCTGGAGGCGTGCGAGGAGCTCAAGCGGTCCGTGCTGGCGCTGGCCCGCCGGTCTCCGTCGTCACCGCTGCGCGGTCGGCGGCTGTCGGAGCTGCGGGCCGGGCGCGGAGGGCTGTACCGGGCGGACGCGCCGGACCGGGGCGAGACCTACGGCGTCATCCTGACCCGCGCCGGACGAGCGGAGATCGAGGTCCGCACGGCAGCGGGGACGCGGCTCGGGCGGACGCTGCAGCAGGCCCGGGCGGCCGCCGGCTGGTTCCGCGACCGCAGGCGCTGGGTGCGCGCCGTCACCGGCGCGCACTTCTGCGAGGTCCGCGTCGACGAGCACACCGGCGAGGTGCGCGTGTCCCGCTGGCTGGGGGTCTTCGACGTGGGCCGGGTGGTCAACCCGAAGACGGCGACCAGTCAGCTGCGCGGCGGCATCGTCATGGGCATCGGGGCCGCGCTGTCCGAGGAGACGCTGGTCGACCCGCGGACCGGGCGCACCGTGAACCCCGGCCTGGCCGAGTACCACGTCCCGGTGCAGGCCGATCTGCCCCGGATCGAGGTCGACTACCTCGACGAGCCCGACCCGACGACCCCGCTGGGGCTGCTGGGCGTGGGCGAGGTCGGCATCACCGGCGTGGCCGCCGCCGTGGCCAACGCCGTGCACCACGCCACCGGTGTGAGGGTCCGGGACCTCCCCGTGACGCTGGACCGGCTGCTGTGACGCCGCTCCGCACGCGCCCCACCGTCGTGCGCTCAGTTCCGCAGGGTCTGCCCGGAGCACGCCGTGGGCGGCGCGGTAGGCGGTGGCGAAGCGGCCGGGGTTGGCGAAGCCCCACCGTGTCGCGATGGCCGCGACGGTGTCACCGCGCGTCGGGTCGGCGCGCTGCAGGTCGCGCCGCGCGAGCTCCAGCCGTACCCGGCGGAGGTGGCCGAGCGGTGTCGTGCCGAGATGCCGGCGGAACCCGTACTGCAGCGCGCGGGCGCTGGTGCCTGCCGCCGCCGCGATCTCGCTCAGCTGGAGCGGCCGGTGGGCGTGGGCCTCGATGTAACCCGCGGCGCGACGGACCGCCGCCGAGGTGACGGTGCCCGGGCCAGGCACGTGCCCCCGGGTCATCGTCGTGTTCGGGAAGGTGTGCAGGGCGGCGGTGGCGACGGTGCGGGCCATGTCCTCGGCGAGCAGCGGCGAGCCCAGCGGGGACCCGGGGTCCACCAGGGCGCTGCTGACCAGGCCGACCAGTGACCGCCAGTACCGGTGCACCGGTGCCGAGACCGGCGTGCTGTCGTGGAACCGCAGCTCCGCCGCGGACATCCCTGCCGTCTCCTCGGCGACCCGGGCCGCCGGCAGCCGCATCGTGGTCACGTCGAACCCGTGAACGGCGAACTCGATCGGGACCCCGAGCGGGTGGACCGCGGCATCCCCGCTGCGGGCGATCGTGCCGACGTCGCGACCGTCCACCTGCACGCTGCCGGCGTGCACGACGAAGAACACGTGGTCGGAGAGGCCCTCGGTGCTGGTGCCGGTGTAGTGGATGGACGTGCGCACCCGGTCGGCACCGATGACGGGTGTGTCGTGGGTGAGGGCCGAGAACCGCGCGCCGTTGCGGATCGGCGCGAACCGGATGGTGTTCTCGGCGTAGGTCTGCCGGAGGAAGGCGGTGACCTCGGCCTCGTCGTCGGAGGGGAACGACGACCGCTGGACGGGATCGGACTGCGTCCGCGGCGCCGACACGCTGCCTCCCGAGGGTCCAGACGGCGAGCGGTGGCTGCTGACCGGCGACAGACGGGTCACGCAACGCGAGCCCGCCGGACGAAGCCCTCGCGAGGGGCTCGTTGGCACCGGACCGGCGGTGTGCGACCGTGGCGGGGCGTCTGGTGGAACCCGGGGTCCATCCAGGACGAAGCTCGAGCGGGTCCAACCGAGTGGCCCGCCCGAGCGCCACGACCGGCCGGCCGCCGGGTACGTCGGCTCGGCTCGTCGCCTCCTTCGCGCCCTCGATCCCGACGGCGGATCCGCAGTGCACGAACGTCGTGGGAGGAGCACAGGCAGCCGAGATGCCGGACTTCACCGAGCGGCTGGCCGCGATCGCCCGCGAACTGGTCAACGAGCCGGACATGCAGCACACGCTGCAGCGGGTGGTCGAGGCCGCCGCGCAGCACCTCGACGGCGAGGTGTGGGCCAGCGTGTCGCTGGTGCGGGAGCGCCGTGAGGTGGAGACCCCGGCCACCAGCGACGACCGCGCGGCGCGCGCGGACCTGTTGCAGTACGAGCTGGAGCAGGGGCCGTGCCTGGACGCGATCTGGGAGCAGGAGACCTTCCAGATCGACGACATGACCGCCGATGAGCGCTATCCCCGCTGGACGCGCGCGGTGTCGGAGGGGACCGGCATCCGCAGCAGCCTGTCGCTGCAGTTGTTCACCGACGCGGACGAGCGCAGCCTCGGCGCGCTCAACCTCTACTCGCCACGGCCGGGGGCCTTCGACCCGGAGACCCGGGCCGAGGCCCTGGCCTTCGCGGCGCAGGCCGCGGTCGCGCTGCGCAGCGCCCAGATCGAGGAGCACCTGCGGTCGGGGATGGTCACCCGCAACCTGATCGGGATGGCCCAGGGCATCCTGATCGAGCGGCTGAAGCTCACGCCGGACCAGGCGTTCGCGGTGCTCAGTCGGCTGTCGATGGAGACCAACACCAAGCTGCGGGAGGTGGCCCGGCGGCTGGTGGAGACCGGGGAGATCCCGGACCGCCGGCCGCGCTGAGGTCGTGCGCGACCCCGGTGGCCGGGCTTCGCGGACAGCTCCTGCAGCCGGGACCGGATGCGGGACAGCCGCAGGTCGTCGTAGCGGTCGAGCGTCGCCTCACCCACCTCGCTCAGCGCCGGGCTGATCTCCCGGCCACTCGTGGCGGACACCGTCTTCTCCACGAGTCCGGCGGCCACCAGCCGGTCGACGAGCCGGCTCGTGCCCGGCACCGACACGCCCATGCCCCGGGACAGCTCCACGAGGTCCACGCCCGGTCGTTGGTGCGGCAGCGTCACCGCGCGCAGCTGGACGGAGGAGAGACCGTGCCGATCCGGTCGGCGGCCTCGACCGACACGCCCACCGCCCACCGGAGAGCCGTGAGCACCACCTGGTCCGACGGCGTCCGCGCCCCGGGTCCCTGCTCCGTCGTCACGGGCTCCTCCCTTCTGGTGTCCTGCGCCGCACCCGTCCCCGTGCCGCCGAGCAGCCGAGACCGCGTCGACCGGCGTGAGGTCCCGGGCAGCCCGCGCCTGGCGGGATCGGGGAGCCGCGAGGCACGGGGCGGCGTCGCGGCGGGTCCGAGTGTCGCCGACCGGTCATCGCAGAGCACGAGCGTGAGGCGGGCGGCCGGGTCTCCGCCGGCACGTCGGTCACCGGTGCGGTGTCATCACCCTCCCCACGGCCGTGATCGACGCCGGCAGTGCTGCGCGGAGCACCAGCCCGACGGGGACCGGTCGGTCAGCGCGACGTGCAGCCTCACCGCGACGGTGGACAGCACCGCCCCTCGCCTTCGCCGGCGGCGCCGTGCCGGCGTCGGTCGTCGACGCGCTGGCTCCGGAGGCCTTCCGCGAGGGCGGGGCACCCATCGCGCTGGCGAGCGCGGCGGGCTTCGTCACGGACTTCGTCCTGGGCCACTGATCCGCGACGCCGGGACACCACCGACGTCCTCCTGGCCCGGTCGGGCCCGGTCGCCCGGAATGCGCGGGACAGGGCTCGCGGCCGGGACCAGACTCAGCACCCATGGCGCGCACGTGGATCACGCCCAAGGCCGTGAAGGGAGCCCCCAGCGGGATCGCCGGGCGCGGTCTGGTGGCCGTCGAGCCGATCGGGCAGGGAGAGGTGGTCGCGGTCAAGGGCGGTGACGTCGTGACCACCGCGGAGCTGCGGTCACTGCCCGAGCGGCTCCAGAACTCCGCCGTCCAGATCACCGACGACCTGCACCTGGTCGCGCTGACCGACGACCAGTACGAGGCCGTGATGCTGTTCGTCAACCACTCGTGCGAGCCCAACGTCGGCTTCGCGGGGAACGTGGTCCTGGTCGCCATGCGCGACGTCGACGCCGGCGAGGAGCTGACGACCGACTACGCGCTCTTCGACGACCACGAGGACACCATGGAGTGCACGTGCGGCCGCGCCGCCTGCCGCGGGCGGGTGGACGGGCGGGACTGGCAGCGACCGGAACTGCAGGAGCGCTACCGGGGCTGGTTCTCCTGGTACCTCCAGCGGAGGATGACCGGCACAGGGCCGTGACCGGTGGGCGAGGCCGCCGCCTGTGGGCCCGGATGCCGGAGGCGACCGACGGGCCGCGGGCCTGGAGGCCGGCGATCTGGTCGGACCCGACCTGCGTCGCCCTGACCGCTCCGGCGGCGACGCGCCCTCCCCGCCGGAGCGGTTCCGTGCCGGGTCGTTCGCCCCTGCCTGCGTCCGGCCGCACTGCGTAGCGTGCCCGGGGTGACGCCGACCGTCGGGAGCGCCGCCGTCGAGCGCTACACCGCGGCGTGGCGCGAGACCGACGCCGCCGCGCGGCGGAGACTGCTGGACACGTGCTGGGCCGGGGACGGCGTCTACTGCGACCCGCTGGTCCGCGTCGAGGGCCGCGACGGGCTGTCGTCGCTGATCGGGTCGTTCCAGGAGGAGAACCCGGGCGCCCGGATCGAGGTCGTCGGCGGCGTCGACGAGCACGACGGCTACCTGCGGTTCGCCTGGCGGGTGCTGACGGCCGACGGCTCGGTCGCACTCGAGGGGACCGACTTCGGCGAGGTCGACGGCGAGGGCACCCTGCGCCGGCTCGTCGGCTTCTTCGGCCCGCTGCCGACCTGAGCCAGCGCTCGGGCCGTCCAGCCGGTGCGGCCGATGGGCGCGCCGCAGGGGTGGAAGACGCTCGGGCGCTGGCCACCCCACCTCCCCGCCGCCACGGGGAGCCGGCGCGGACCGAGCCGACGCGCTCGTCGCCGGAGCACGCCACGTGACACGCCGTCCCGTCCGCCGGCACCAGACCCCCGGCCGGCGCCGATCCTCACGAGTTCCCGCAGCGTCGCGTCGGGCAGGTAGACCCTGGTCACCGCCATCCCGATCCGCGCGAGGTCCCCCTCGTCCCGATACGCGAGGTACAGGGGGTTCGTACCGTGGGCTCAACTCGGTGCCGTGTCGCCCGCGACCCCGAGCGGGCCCGGAGCCCGAGCGGCCGGAGCCGTCGGCCGGGAATCGCGTCAGCGCCGCGGTTCGACCAGGCCGGTGTCGTAGGCGAAGACGACGGCCTGGACCCGGTCCCGCAGCCCCAGCTTGGACAGGATGCTGGAGACGTGGGTCTTGACGGTGCCCTCGCTGACGTGGAGCTCGTGGGCGAGCTCGGTGTTGGTCCTGCCATGAGCGAGCAGGCGCAGGACGGTGAGCTCCCGTTCGGTGAGGCGCTGCAGTTCCGGCGCCGGCGAGCTCCGTGGCGACGGCCGGGTGATGTAGTCCTCGATGAGGCGGCGGGTGACCGAGGGTGCGAGCAGGGCGTCGCCCCGGACGACCCGGCGGACGCCGAGGAGGAGATCCTCGGGTGGGCAGTTCTTGAGCAGGAACCCGCTGGCGCCACCGCGCAGCGCCTCGAGGACGTAGTCGTCGCGCTCGAAGGTGGTGAGCACCAGCACCCGGGTGCGGACGGAGTCACCGAGGGCGCCGATGCGCCGGGTGGCCTCGAGTCCGTCGACACCGGGCATCTGGACGTCCATCAGGACGACGTCGGGGTGCAGCTCGGCGACCAGCGTGACCGCCTGCTCGCCGTCCTCGGCCTCGCCGACGACCACGATGTCGTCCTCGGACTCCAGGATGAGCCGGAAGCCACCGCGGACCAGGGCCTGGTCGTCGGCCAGCACGACCCGGATGGTCACGGCGCCCGCCCGTCGTCCGGGAAGGCGGCCCGGACCCGGAAGCCACCGGCGGGCAGCGGCCCGGCGTGGAACTGGCCGCGGTGCAGCCCGATCCGCTCGCGCATGCCAATCAGGCCGTGACCCCCGGGCGCCGCGGCCCCCTCGGTCTTGCCGTCCCCGTCGTCGGTGACCGCCACGGTGAACGCCCGGGGCTCGTAGTCGAGACAGACCTGCACCCGCCCGGCGGTGGAGTGCTTGACCACGTTGGTCAGCGCCTCCTGGACGATGCGGTAGGCCGACACCTCCACCGACGGCGGTAGCTCGCGGGGCCGTCCCGCGACCGACACCTCCACGACGACGCCGGTCTCGCCGACCTCGGCGACCAGCGCGTCGAGCTGGGCCAGGCGCGGCTGGGGGGCGAGCGCGTCGGGCTCGCCCTCCTGGCGCAGGAACCCGAGCATCCGCTGCAGGTCGACCACCGCCTGCCGGCTGGTCTCCTCGATGGAGGCCAGCGCCTCGGCGGCCCGGGCGGGCTGGCGGGTCATGACCCGGCGCGCCGCCCCGGCCTGCACGCCCATGACGCTGACGTGGTGCGCGACGACGTCGTGCAGCTCGCGGGCGATGCGCACGCGCTCGTCGAACACCGCACGCCGAGCCTCCTCCGCGCGATCGCGCTCCAGGCGCGCCGCGCGGTCCACGAGCGCCTGCTCGTGGGCACGCCGTTCGGCGACGAGGTCCCCGAACCTCCACGCGGCGACGACGAAGGCCGCGTTGAACAGCACGAGGAAGACCGCACGCAGCAGCAGGGGTCCCTGGACCGGCGTCCCGGCGACCACGACCAGCCGGTAGGCGAGGAAGCCCAGCGCCGCGACGACGTTGATCCCGCGCACCCAGTTCCGCCGGCGGCCCTGCCCGTAGGCGCCGGCGCTGTAGAGGGCCAGCCACCACACGACGACGGAGACGGTCAGGTCCGGGACGTCCACGATCCGGTAGGGGAAGAAGACGACCGTCACCACGATCAGGACCGACAGCGGACACCGGCGCCGCAGCGCCAGGGGCGACACCAGCGCGAGGGTCAACCCGACCCACACCCCCGTCGGCGGTGGCCGGTAGCCGGCCGGAGCGGTGTCGATCCCGACCCGCACGGCCAGCACGCCCAGGACGGCGAGCACCGCCGCGGCGGCCGCGTCGGCGAGCAGGGGCCGCGCCTCGCCGGCGGCGCGCGCCCGGCGAGCCCACCTCCGCACGAGGCAACGGTAGGGGCGGCGACCGGGGAACTCATCCCCCGCGCGACAGAGACGTGCTGGCCGGAAGACCCATCAGGGGGGCGGTGCCGGCAGCCGACACATGACCCGGCGGTCCGACCTGTGGTGGAGATGCGGATCGGTCCTGCGGGCGATGACCCGGCCGGTGCCGGTGACCGACCCTGGAGCCGGTGCCGGCCGTCCCCGGCGACGCCGGCGGTGCCCCGTGCACGGCCCGGACGACTGGAGGTCCTGTGGTGTCCCTGCCCTCGAGCACCCTCCTCGCCGAGGACCTGCTGCTCATGACCGCCCACCCGATCCGGTCGACGGTGCGCCGGCCGACCGGACTCGCCCTCCCCCGGGCCGTGGCCGGTGCCGTCGTGCACGACCTCCTGACCCTCCGGGCGGCGCGGTTGCACGGGGGCCTGCTGCTCCTGGCGGCCGGTTCCGCGACAGCACCCCGCCCGCTGCCGGACCTCTCGGCCCGGCTCGCCACCGAGCAGCCCGTGGACCGGGCGATCGACGCCCTGGCGGCGCCACGGGCGCGCTCGGGTCAGCACCTGCTGCGGTCCCTGGCCGACGGCGGCGCGGTGGTCCGCCGTGACCGGCGCCTGTTCGGCGTGGTCCCCGCGGCGTCCTACGAGGTCACCGCCCCGGACACCGTGCAGGCGCTGCGGGCACGCGTGGCCGCCGCGCTGCGCGGACCCGTCGACGACGCCCGAGCCACGACCCTGGCCCGCCTGGTGTGTGCCGGCGACCTCCACCACCGCGTCGCGGTCGACACCGGTACCGCGGGACGCCACGGCCGGTCCCTCGTCGCGCAGGACCCCGTGGCGACCGCGGTCGCGAGCGCCATCCGCCGGGCCCGCCGGGACGCCGCCACCACCGGCGCGGTCGCCGCGACCGCCGGCGCGGTCGCCGCGGCGGGCAGCTGACGCTCGTACGCCCAGGAGCCGCGGCCCCGGAGACCGGCTGTGACGAGCTGACCGGGCGCTGCCCGAGGCGCCGGACCCCGTCGAGAGGTTCCTCGGCCCGCGTCCCGGCGAGTCCCCCGTACCAGGACGCGTCCCGCTGCTGGTCTCCGCCGTGGCGGGCGACCTCCGGCGCCGACAGCGAACCGCGGCCTGGACGTGGGTTGCTCGGTTGGCACCCCTGCTCGGTCGTGACGGTCCAGGGGTCGTGCTGCCCGCGGCCGAGCTGGTAGAGCAGTGCCCGGCGGGCACGAGCGCGGTCGGCAGCGGGTGGAGGACCGGGTCCTCGACCGGACGCGCGGCTCGCGGAGAGGAGCCTCCCCGATGACCACGGTCCCCACCGTCGGCGACGACGGCGTCCCGGCCGCGGCGGCCCGCACGTGAGCGCCACCGGTCCCGTGCGGCACGATCCGGAGCGGCTCGCGACCGTCGGCAGCGTGGACCTCTGCCACGACGCGTTCGGCGAGCCCGACCACCCTCCGGTGCTGCTGGTCATGGGCCTGGGCTTCCAGCTCGTCCACTGGCCGGAGGACTTCTGCCGTCGACTGGCGGCCGAGGGCCTCCGCGTGGTCCGGTTCGACAACCGCGACGCCGGTCGCTCGACTCACCTGCCCGGCCAGCGCTACACCCTCGAGGACATGGCCGACGACGCCGCCGGCCTCCTGGACGCCCTCGGGATGCCGGCCGCGCACGTGGTCGGGGCGTCGCTCGGCGGGATGATCGCCCAGACGATGGCCATCCGGCATCCGGACCGCGTGCGCTCGCTCGCCTCGCTGATGTCCACGACGGGTCGCCGCGGGAAGGGCCGCACGTCCGTCCGCGTCCTCCGCCACGCGCTCGGCCGACCCCCGCGCACCGAGGAGGAGGCGATCGACCGCCGGGTCCGGGTCTTCTCGGTGATCGGCTCGCCCGGCTTCGACCAGGACGTCGACGAGCTGCGGCGGACCACCGCGCTGGCCTTCCGGCGTGATCCCGACGCGCGCGAGGGCCGCCGCCGTCAGCACCGGGCAGTGCGCGCCGCTGCGGACCGGACCGAGGCCCTGCGGCGGCTCACGGTGCCCACCGTGGTGATCCACGGCACCGCGGACCTGATGTGCCATCCGTCCGGCGGACGGGCCACCGCCGAGGCCGTCCCCGGCGCCCACCTCGTGCTCGTGCCCGGGATGGGCCACGACCTGCCCCGGGGGGCGTGGCCACGGCTCGTCCGCGCGATCGTGGACAACGCCGGCCGCGCCGGCGGACGGTGAGCACCCGCCGGCGACCGGGATGCCCGTCGTCGGTCCGATCGTCGGTCCTGGCGCGCGCTCCCAGCGACCCGAGCCTCGTGCCCGGGCGCGGCCCGGTCGTCCCGGAGGCGCCCAGGTCCGGCGCCGGGCGACGCACCATCGCCCTGCCGGACGCGAGCAGCCGGGGCGGCACAGGAGGACCTCTCCCCCGGACTCCGCCACGGGGTCACACGGTGACGACGACCTTGCCGGTCGCCCGGCCGTCGACCAGGTACTCCACAGCGGCCGCCGTCTCGGCGAGCGGGAAGACGCCGTCGACCAGCGGCGTGACCGAGCCGGCCTCGAGCAGTGCGGTGAGCGCCCGCAGGTCCGCACCCCGCTCCTTGCTGACGAAGAAGCCCAGCGTCTGGCCGACGAAGGGAGAGAGGAGCGCGGCCCGGAACTGCCGGCCCAGCCCGTCGAGCAGCCGCCCACCGGTCTCACCGCCCACGATGACCAGCCGCCCGTGCGGGGTGAGGGCCCGCCGGAGGTGTGCGAGCGAGCGGCGTCCGGCGATGTCGATGATCGCGTCGAAGCGGCGCTGCGGGATCTCGTCCCGGCGGTGGTCGAGGACGGCGTCGGCGCCCAGCGCGCGGACGGCGTCGAGCTTGGCGCCGCTGGCCATGCCGGTCACCTCGGCCCCCAGGGCCTTGGCGATCTGGACGGCGAAGGTGCCCACGCCGCCGGAGGCCCCGATGACCAGCACCTGCTCCCCCGGCTGCACCCGGGCGTGGTCGCGGACCGCCTCGAGAGCGGTGCCGGCGGACACGGGGACGGCTGCCGCCTCCTCGAAGGAGAGGTTCGCCGGCTTGCGGTCGAGCTTGCCCTGCTCCGCCACCGCGTACTCGGCGAACGTGCCGTTGGCCGAGGCGATGCCGTACACCTCGTCGCCCGGCCGGACGTCGGTCACCCCCTCACCGACGGCCTCGACCACCCCGGCGAGGGGGCGGCCGGGGTTGAGGGAGCTCGGCCGGCGCAGGCCGAAGACCAGCCGCGCGGGATAGGGGAGGCCGGCCATCAGGTGCCAGGTGCCGCGGTCCACACTCGCCGCCCGCACCCGGACGAGGACCTCGCCGGCCAGCGGGGCCGGCCGTTCCGCGCGGCCCATCCCGAGGACGTGTTCCGGAGCGGCGCCGTACCGGGTCTGCACCACCGCGCTCATCGTGTGGCCGCTTCGCTGCGCGGCCCTGACCGCCTTCGTGGTGTTCATCGTGCCCACCTCTGATCGGTGACCTTACGGCGTAAGGCTGGCCCTTACACCGTAAGGTGTCAAGGGACCGCTCGACTGGAGGTGCCGGTGACCTCGTCCGCCCGTGCGCCGCGCCGACCGCTCACCCGCCGGCGGGTGCTCGAGGTCGCTGCCGACCTCGCCGACCGCCACGGCCTGGAGGCGCTGAGCATGCGCAGGCTCGGGGAGGCGCTCGGCGTCGAGGCGATGTCGCTGTACAGCCACGTCGCCAACAAGGACGACCTGCTCGACGGGATGGTCGACGCGGTCTTCGCCGAGATCGACCTGCCCTCGGCCGACGACGGATGGCGTGCGGCCGTGCGGCAGCGAGCGGTCTCGGTACGCGCGGTCCTGCGCCGCCACCGGTGGGCGATCGGCCTGATGGAGTCGCGCACCTCCCCCGGGCCGGCGACCCTGGCCCACCACGACGCGGCGATCGGCGTGCTCCGGGCCGGCGGGTTCAGCGTGCCGCAGACCGCGCACGCCCTCTCGGTCCTCGACAGCTACGTCTACGGCTTCGCGCTGCAGGAGAAGGGCCTGCCGTTCCAGACCGCCGACGAGGCGGCCGAGGTGGTGCAGGCGATGTCCGCCCGGATCCCCGCCGATCGGTACCCGCACCTGGTCGAGCTCGCCACGCAGCACGCCCTACGACCCGGCTACGACTACGGCGAGGAGTTCGAGATCGGCCTGGACCTCGTCCTCGACGGCCTCGAGCGACTGCGCCGGCCTCAGCGGCGTCCAGGAGCAGGGTCTCCCGGAGCGGGTCGAGGCCCCGGTGCGGAGCAGCCTCCCCCGTGCGCAGGGTGAACAGGTCGTCGTGGTCGCACCACACTCGCGCGCGGCCCGGCAGATGGCCCATCGACACCCACGGGCGAGTGCTGAGACGATGCGGGTCCGGGAGCCCACCGCTGCCTCGACGAGAAGCGCGCGCCGGCACGGCGGCAGTCGGTGCCTGCCGCTCGAGGAGGTGGTCGTGGTGGGCCCACTGCTCGAGACGAAGCTCCACGTGCCGCGACGGCGACGGGGTCTGGTCGCCCGTCCCCGGCTCCTCGAGCGCCTGGACCGAGGGACCGAGGCGGCGCTCACGCTGGTCTCGGCCCCGGCCGGGTTCGGGAAGACCACCGTGCTGACCGACTGGCTGACCTCCGTCGCCGCGGGACAGCGGCCGGTGGCCTGGCTCTCCCTCGACCAGCGGGACAACGACCCAGCGGTGTTCTGGACCTACCTCGTCGCCGCGCTGCGGACCGCGGCGCCGGGGGTGGGCGCGGGCGCGCTGGCCCTCCTGCAGTCGCCCCGGGCGTCGACCGAGGCGGTCCTCGCCACCCTGGTCAACGACCTCTCCGCCTCCCCGGACGACGTGGTGCTGGTGCTCGACGACTACCACGTCGTCGACGCACCCGAGGTGCAGGACGGGATGTCGTTCCTGGTGGAGCACCTGCCGGCGCAGGTCCACCTGGTGATCGCCGGCCGCGCCGACCCGGCGCTGCCGCTGGCGAGGTGGCGCGCACGCGGCGACCTCGTCGAGCTGCGTGCCGCCGATCTGCGCTTCACGGCGGACGAGGCCGCGGCATACCTCGACGTCGCGACGGGACTGACGCTGACGACGGCGGACGTCGCAGCGCTGGAGCAGCGGACCGAGGGCTGGATCGCGGCGCTGCAGCTGGCGGCGCTGTCGATGCAGGGTCGGGACGACGTCGCGGGTTTCATCGCCGGCTTCGCCGGAGACGACCGCTACGTCGTGGACTACCTGGTCGAGGAGGTCCTGGCCCGCCAGCCCGAGCGGGTGCGGAGCTTCCTGCTGCAGACCTCGGTCCTGAGTCGGCTGACCGGTCCGCTGTGCGACGCCCTCACCGGCAGGAACGACGGCAAGGCGATGCTGGAGGCGCTCGACCGGGCCAACCTGTTCCTGGTGCCGCTCGACGGGCGACGCCGGTGGTACCGCTACCACCACCTGTTCGCCGACGTCCTCCACGTGCGCCTGCAGGACGAGCTGCCCGATGCCGTCAGCGGTCTGCACCGGCAGGCCGCCGAGTGGTACGAGCGCAGCGGGGACCGGGCCGAAGCGGTCCACCACGCGCTGGCCGGCGGGGACGTCGCGCGCGCGGCGGACCTGGTCGAGCTCGCGCTGCCGGCGCTGCAGAAGGGCCGGCAGGAGGCCACCATGCGCCGCTGGCTGGAGGCGCTGCCGGACGAGGTGATCCGGGTCCGGCCCGTGCTCGGCGTCGGCCATGCCGCGGCCCTCATGGTCAGCGGCCGGGTCGAGGGCGTCGAGGCGCGCCTGCGGGACGCCGAGCGGTGGTTGAGCCCGACCCCGGACGGCGCGGAGGAGCCGCCGGCGCCGCCGACGGAGATGGTGGTCGCGGACGAGGCGGGGTTCCGCCGGCTGCCCAGCGCGATCGCGATGTACCGCGCGGGACAGGCCCTGCTGTCCGGCGACGTGGCCGGCACCGTGGCGCACGCCCGTCGGGCGCTCGACCTGGCCGGCGCCGAGGACCACCTGGGGCGCGGCGGGGCGGCCGGTCTCCTCGGCCTCGCCCACTGGGCGAGCGGGGACCTGGGCACCGCACACCGGTGGTACTCCGATGCGGCCAGCTGCCTGGAGGAGGCCGGGCACGTGTCCGACGTGGCCGGCTGCGCGATCGCGCTGGCCGACATCTGCCTCGCACGGGCCCGGCTCGGCGAGGCGAGGTCGACCTACGAGCGGGCGCTGCGGCTGGTGACGCCCGACGCCGGGCCGGTGCTGCGCGGTGCGGCGGACGTGCACGTGGGCATCGCCGGCATCCTCACCGAACGCGGTGACCTGGACGCCGCCCGGCGACACCTCCTGGTGAGCAGGGACCTGGGCGAGCACGTCGGCCTGCCGCAGAACCCGTACCGCTGGCGGGTCGTGATGGCCCGCATCCGCGAGGCCGAGGGGGACGTCGCGGCGGCACTCGGTCTCCTGGAGGAGGCGGAGCGCCGCTACGTCGGTGACTACTTCCCCGAGGTTCGGCCACTCCCGGCGCTGCGGGCGCAGGTGCTCGCGCGGCGCGGCCGATGGGCCGAGGCGCTCGCATGGGCACAGGAACGGGGATTGTCGGTCGACGACGACCCGGACTACCTGCGCGAGTTCGAGCACCTCACCTTCGCCCGGGCGCTCGCGGCGCGCTCCGCGGCCCAGGGCGACGCACGGCCGGTCTCCGGGGCCGTGCACCTGCTGGCGCGACTGCTGCAGGCGGCGGAGGAGGGCTGCAGGACGGGCAGTGTCATCGCCGTCCTGGTGGTGCAGGCGCTCGCCGAGCAGACGCGCGGCGACGTGCCCGCTGCGCTCGCGGCGCTGCGCCGCGCCCTGGCGCTGGCCGAGCCCCAGGGCTACGTCCGGGTCTTCGCCGACGAGGGCGCAGCGATCGGCGCTCTGCTGCGGGCGGTCGCGGCGGAGGATGCCGCCGCGGGGTACGCCCACCGGCTCGTCGCGGCACTGGGGACCGGCGAGGACGACGTGCCGGCCCCGGCAGGCCTCGTCGACCCGCTCAGCGCGCGCGAGCTCGACGTCCTCCGGATGCTCGGCAGCGACCTCGACGGCCCGGACATCGCCCGCCGGCTGTTCGTGTCGGTCAACACCGTCCGGACGCACACCAAGAACATCTACGCCAAGCTCGGCGTGACCAACCGCCGCGCGGCCGTTCGCCGGGGTGAGGACCTCGACCTGGTGCCTCGGCCCCGGGACCGCCCGGACCGCGCCGCGGTCCCCGACCGGTGAGCACGAACGACCGTCCCGCTCGCTCGACGGGCCGCCCCGGACCGCTCACCGCGTCCGCTGGGTCCCGGATCACCACCCCGATCACCAGGCATGGTGATCCGTTCTCACCAGGCTCCTCCCTACGTTCCTCCGCACCGGCGCACGCCGGACCGTCGCCCACGACGACCGGAGTGCCCGGCCGCGACCGACCCCGCCCCCGCGGGGAACGGCGCCGGACATGTGAGGAGGAGACGTGACGGAGACCCGAGCGCCCTACCCGGTTCGTGTCGACGCGTCAGAGGACGCGCCGTCCCGGGGACTGTGGCTGGTGAAGTGGGTGCTGCTCATCCCGCACCTCGTCGTGCTGGTGTTCCTGTGGCTGGCCTTCTCCGTGGTCGGCGTGATCGCCTTCTTCGCCATCCTGGTCACCGGGCGCTATCCGCGGGGACTGTTCGACTTCAACGTCGGCGTGCTGCGCTGGTCGTGGCGGGTCCACTACTACGGCTACTGGGCGCTGGGCACCGACCGCTATCCGCCCTTCACCCTGGCCGACGTACCCGACTATCCCGCCCACCTCGACGTCGCCTATCCCGAGCGGCTCTCCCGCGGCCTGGTGCTGGTCAAGTGGTGGCTGCTGGCCATCCCGCACTACCTGGTCGTGTCGGTCTTCGTCGGCGGCGGGATCTGGCTGGCCACCGGTGCCGGTGACGCCGGCAGCAGCTGGGGGGCCGGCATCAGCCTGCTGTCGCTGCTGGTGTGCATCGCCGGGTTCGTGCTGCTGTTCACCGGCCGCTACCCCACCCCGCTGTACGACGTCATCCTGGGCGTCGACCGCTGGGTGCTGCGGGTGGCCGCCTACACCGCACTGATGACCGACCGCTATCCGCCGTTCCGGCTCGACCAGGGTGGCACCGACCCCGGCTCGGTGCCGGCACCGCCCGTACCGCCCGCACCCGTCGGCGCGCCGACGACCACGCCTCCTGCCCCGGTCGCGCCGGCGCGGTGACCCGCGCCGCCCCGGCCGGTCCCCCCGGGGCGGTTCCACCCGCCGACGCACCCGCCTCGACGGCCCGCCGACGTGGACGCGCACAGCACCAGGCGGGCCGGTTCCCGCTCCATCTCGATCGTCGCCCCGGACGCCGTGGGTGCAGGGGGACCCGATGACGAAGCAGACCGCCGGCCGCTCTGCCGACTCCAGCCGCTACGAGATCCGCCTCGGGGGCCACCTCGAGCCCCGGTGGGCCGCCTGGTTCGACGGGATGACCCTCACCCACGCCGACGACGGCAGCACCCTCCTCACCGGTTGCGCGCTCGACCAGGCCGCACTGCACGGGGTGCTGCAGAAGGTGCGCGACCTGGGCCTGCCACTGCTCGCGGTCGCCCAACTCGACCCCTGACCGGGCACCCACCTCCACCACCGCAGTCCGCAGACGCACGAAGGGACCCGACATGAGCACCACCGTGGACACACCCGCAGCGACCCGACCGCCAGTGGACCGGATGCGCCGGACCTCCCTCGCCGCCGGCCTCCTCTACCTGGCCACGTTCGTGTCCATGCCCACCCTCGCGCTGTACCAGGACGTGCGGGGAGAGCCCGACTTCGTGCTGGGCGCCGGCAGCGACACCGGCGTGCTCGTGGCGGCCTCCACCGAGGTCGTCGTCGCCCTCGCGGGCGTCGGAACCGCCGTGGTGCTGTTCCCGGTGGCCAAGCGGGTCAGCGAGACCGCCGCCCTCGGCTTCGTCACCTCCCGGGTCATCGAGGGCGCCGTGATCATCGTCGGCGTCGTCAGCGTCCTGACGCTGCTCACCCTGCGCACCGACGTGGCCGGCACCGCGGGCGCGGACCCCGCCTCCCTGCTCACCACCGGTTCCACCCTGAGCGCGGTCTACGACTGGGCGTTCCTGCTCTCGCAGAGCCTCATGCCGGTGTTCAACGCGCTGTGCCTGGGCTGGGTGCTGTACCGGTCCGGCCTGGTGCCACGCGCCCTGCCCGCCCTCGGACTCATCGGCGCCCCGCTGCTGCTGGCCTCCGACATCGCGATCTTCTTCGGCGTCTACGACCGCGCGGCCCCGATCGCCGTGCTCGCCGCCGTGCCGATCGCCGTCTGGGAGTTCTCCCTCGGCGTCTACCTGACCGTCAGGGGTTTCCGGCCCTCCGCCGTCGCCGCGCTCCCGGCCGGCGACCGGGCCTCGGAGCGCTCACCGGCCTGAGAGTCCCGTCCACCGACACGAGGAGCAGCGATGAAGGCGATGGTCCAGGAGCGGTTCGGCCCTCCGGACGTCCTGCAGTTCGTGGACACCGACCTCCCCCGGATCGGTCCCGACGACGTGCTCGTCCGGGTGCACGCCGCCGCGGTCAACCCCTACGACTGGCACATGGTGCGTGGCGACCCCTACATCGCCCGGCTGGTCGGGGGTGTCGGGCTGACCCGGCCGAAGCAGCGGGTGGCCGGGGTCGACGGGGCCGGGGAGGTGGTGGCCGTCGGTGCCGACGTGCGCGGGCTCCGCTCGGGGGACCACGTACTCGGCTGGTTCGACGGCGCCTTCGCCGAGTACGCCCGCGCCGCCGCGGACCGGATCGTCCCCAAGCCGGGTGGGCTCACCTTCGAGCAGGCGGCTGCCCTGCCGATGGCCGGGCAGACCGCCTTGCGCGCGATCCGGGACGTCGGCGAGGTGCGGGCCGGACAGCGGGTGCTGGTCAACGGTGCCGCCGGTGGTGTCGGCAGCTTCGCCGTCCAGATCGCGGCCGCCCTCGGCGCGGAGATCACCGGAGTGTGCAGTACGCGCAACGTCGAACTCGTCCACGCGATCGGCGCCGCCCACGTCATCGACTACACCGCAGCCGACTTCACCTCCGGGTGCACGCGCTACGACGTGATCCTCGACAACGCCGGCAGCCAGCCGCTGACCCGGCTGCGCCGGGCACTCACTCCCACCGGGACCCTGGTGGTCAACGCCGGAGGCTCACCCGGTCACCTGCTCGGCCCGATCGCGAGCGTGCTCCGCGTGGCCGCGCTCGACGGCCTCGTCCGACAGCGGCTGCGGCCCCTCTCGAGCACCTGGACCCGGGAGCACCTGCTCACCGTCACCGACCTCGTCGAGGCCGGACGACTCGCCCCGGTCCTCGACCGGACCTTCGCACTGGCCGACACGGCAGCCGCCCTCCGGCACGTGGAGAACGGTCACGCGCGCGGCAAGGTCGTCATCACCATCACCTGATCGCGTGCGTGGCGGCGACCAGGCCCGTCCCGGGTGAGGACCTCACACGCGCCCTGCAACGACACGACGCGGACCTGCGACAGCGGTGTCGAGCGAGCAGGTCGGGCTGGTGGCGGGTGACGTTCCACGGTGTGGAGGACGAAGACGGCCGACCGGGCGCTGTCCGCCAGGGCCACGAACGCGCCCGCGACCACGAGCGCCCGCAGGATGCGATGCCGGCGGGCTCGGCACGAGCAGCACCCCGACCGCCAGGGCGGCGCTGTCGGCGACGAACGGCAGGGCGGCGCCGACCACGAACAGGGAAGCACCGACCAGCGGACCGACGAACCCGTCACCGGCGACCTCACCGGCGGGCATCCGACCGTTGGCGCGCTCGAGCAGCGCGATGGGGATCAGGCGAGGGACGACGGTCTGCGCAACGGTGTCAGTCGCCGTCCACGTCTCCGGAGCCGCCGTCGGCCCACGGCACCGGGTCTGCCCGCCAGTCGGCGGGTGGCGGCACCGGTTCGGCCTGCACCTCGACCTGCTCCTCGACCGGCACCCGAACGCCGGCGAGGAACGCGTCCTCCGGCACGCGGTACCTGTTGTCGGTCATGGACGCAGCCTCGCACGCACGGGCGCCACATCCCGACCTCGTGCGATCGGGCCCACGGTGGTGTCGCGGCCCCGGACCTGCGGCAGCTCACCCGAGCAGGACCGACAGGCCCGCGAGGACGGGCATCGGGGCTCGGGTGGTGAGCAGGACGACGTCGCGGGCCACGACCGTGCGCCGACCACTCGCCGCCGCGCAGACGAAGACGTTCTGCGCCGTGGGCCGCACTACGCGACCAGCTCGCCGTCGCCGAGGGACTCGCCGCCACCCTCGCCGAGCACCTGGACCGCGTCGGCTAGCGAGGACCGACGGCTCCCGCGCCGGTGCTGCAGCCCTGGGCCGTGCACCCCCCGCAGAGCTCCTCGGTCACGGCAGCTCACCTCCCTCCGCTGCCCTCACCTCGGCTCTTCGCGCCGCGCTCGACAGGGGTGCAGCAGGCCGCTGCACACGGCCAGGACGTCGGTGACGGCGGACCGGGGTCTGACCACGCCTCCCGGCCGGCCTGCTCCGGGATCCCGCCCGTGAGACCGACCCCGCCGGACGGGCGACGGTGGAGGTCAGATCGCGCTGCACAGGCGGAAGGAGTCGAGCACCGCCGCGTGGATGTTGCGGCTGCTCACCGCGTCGCCCACCCGATAGACGTGGAACCGGCCGTCGTCGTTGTGGCTCGGGGACTGGGGGGACAGCGCCAGGAGCTCCCGGCTGTCGATCTCGCCGCAGTTGATCGACGCGTCCACCAGCGCGTCGTAGAGGTCGGTCACGGGTGACGTTCCGTGCTCGATCACGACGGTGTCGACGTGGCGCTCGATCGACCGTCGGGCACCGTCCACGGCGAACGTCGCCGTGAGCCGTCCGCCCGACCGTTCGACGCGGACCAGGCGGTGGGCCGGGGTCATCGTCACGTCGTGTTCGGCCAGCATCTGCAGGTAGCCGGCCATCGTGAGCGCACCGACGTCGGGGGAGATGGTCCGCTCCGGGGTGACCAGCTCGACCGAGGCCGCGGCGGGCGCGAGGACCTCGATGGCGTCGAGCGCCTGGTGCCCTCCGTGGTCGTCGTAGACGAGCACGTCCCCGGTGGGCTTGACCGCTCCGGACAGCACGTCCCAGGAGTCGATCGCGAGGTGGCTGCCCTCGGCGACCTCGACGTCGGGCAGACCGCCGGTCGCGATCACGATGACGTCGAAGTCCCCCGTGGCGAGCTCGTCCGGTTCCACGAGGTGGTTGAGCTCGAGGTGGACGCCGAGCCGCTTGCACTCCTCGATCCGCCAGTCGACGATCCCGACCAGGTCCCGCCGCCGCGGCGACTTCGCCGCGAGGGCGATCTGGCCGCCCAGGCTCGGGCTGGCCTCGAAGAGGACCACCGTGTGCCCCCGTTCGGCGAGGGTCCGAGCGGCCTCCAGCCCCGCTGGCCCACCGCCGACGACGGCGACCTGCTTCTGCCCGGCCGCCTTGCGGACCGTGTGCGGGAGGCGCAGCTCCCGGCCGGTCGAGGGGTTGTGGGCGCACATGGCCGACCCGGAGCTGTAGATGCCGTCGATGCACATGTTGGCGCCCACGCACGGACGGATGCGGTCCACCTGTCGCGCGGCGACCTTGTTCGGCAGGTGGGGGTCCGCGATCAGCGCCCGCGTCATCCCGACCAGGTCCACGAGTCCCTCGGTGACGGCGTACCGCGCAGTCGCCACGTCGCCGATCTTGGCGGCGTGCATCACCGGGACGTCGACGCGCTGCTTGACCCAGCCGGTGAACGCGAGGTGCGGCGCTGCCGGCGTGCCCATCGGCGGGATCATCTGCGCCAGCTCGGCGTCGGTGTCGATGAACCCCTTGATCACGCTGAAGAAGTCGATGCCCGCGTCGGTGAGGGCGTGCGCGACCTGCAGGGCCTCGTCGGTCCGGAGACCGTCCGGACGGCCCTCGTCGAAGGTCATGCGGACCCCGACGACGAACTCCTCCCCGACGGCGGCGCGGATGGCCCGGACGACCTGGAGCGGGAACCGCATCCGGTTCTCGAACGATCCTCCGTACTCGTCCTCGCGGCGGTTCCGGGCCGGCGTCCAGAAGGCGTCCAGCAGGTGCCCGTACGCCATGAGCTCGATGCCGTCGAGCCCCCCGTCCCTGCAGCGCACGGCCGCGTCGGCGAAGTCGCGGACGATGCGGTCGAGATCCCAGCGGTCCGCCGGCCGCGTGAACGCGCGGTGCGCCGACTCGCGGAGCGCACTGACCGACAGGGCCGGCAGCCAGTCGTGGGTGTAGTTGCTCGTCCGGTGACCGAGGTGGGTCAGCTGGGTCATGACCGCGGCGCCGTGTTCGTGGACCTCGTCCGCGAGACGACGCAGCAGCGGGACCGCCTCGTCCTTGAACAGCTGCAGGTTGCCGAACGCCGGCGCACTCTCCGGGCTGACGATGGCACTGCCGCCGATCATCGTGAGCCCGACCCCGCCGCGTGCCTTCTCCACGTGGTAGGCCCGGTAGCGGTCCCCCGGGAGCCCGTCCTCGCTGTACGCGGGCTCGTGGGAGGTGCTCACGATCCGGTTGCGCAGCGTCACGCCCTTGAGCGTGAAGGGACTCATCAACGGGTCTGCGGACTGCACGGGTGCCTCCAGGAGCAACGGCGGCCGATGGCGTCTCCCCGACCTCTCCTCCGCGCCTCCTGCCTCGTCGGAGGAGTCGGCACGGTCGCGACGTCGACGACCCCTCGACCAGTTCGTGCCCGGTGGACGGTGTCCGTCACAGAGGCTGCCGGCGGCCCTCGATCGCGTCGGGAGGACAGGGTGCCGCGGCGTCCGCCCGGTCCGGAAGGACCGCACCCGGACTCGGACCGGGCGCGAGTCACCGAGTTACACTGCGTACTCCACGCTCGAGGAGTCAGGTGAGCGATCCGCAGCTGGAGGACCTCTCGCGGGACGTCGACGAGGCGGTGCGCCTGCGCGCACGACTGGTGCAGGACGTGCTGTCGCTCGGGCCCGCGCGCGCCGCCCGGGAACACGGCGTCACCCGACAGACGGCCGCCAAGTGGGCCCAGCGCTACCGCACCGGCGGGGCGGCACAGCTGAGCCGGCCCGCCCACCGACGCCGGACGACGCAGGAGTTGCGGCACGCCGCCCTCACCGCGCCGCTCTGGATGCCCACCACCAAGTGGTCCAGTCGCTCCATCGCCGACGCCCTCGGGGTCAGCCAGTCCTTCGTGGCGCGCGCCTGGGAGGCCATGCGGTCCGGTACCGCGTTCTGCGATGACCTGACCGCCGCGGCGGCCGGGCGTCAGCCGGCCGTCCTCGGCCTCCTGGTGACGTCGGAGTACGTCGTCCTGGCCGTCCAGCTCACGCCGGTTGCCCCGCGGGAGGATGCTGCTGCACCGGCCCGCGTCGACCCGGCGGTGCACCGGTCCCTGCGGGCGGCCCTGGTCTCCGACCTGGTCCGCCCCGGGGTCCCGGCGATCTCCGCCGCCGACACGGGTCCGTTCTGGGAGGAGGTGGCGGAGGCCGCCGACCCGGGCGCGACCCTGATGGCGGTCGCGTCCGCCCCGGCGCCCGTGCCGGCCGAGGTGTCGGTGCGAGCGACGTGCCGGGACGTCGGCGAGTGGCTGTCCCTCTTCTCGTCCCTCGTCGAGTGGGGGGCGCTGCTCTCCCCCACCTCGGCACTGCAGCTGGAGAACGACCTGCGGGCGTGGGCGCGAGCGCCCCGCCGTGCCTTCACGTGGGTGCGTCGCCCATCCCGGGCCGGAGGGGGCCGCGGACCCGCGACCCGGTCCGCGGCGCGCCACCCGGGACCGGAACGGGTCCTCGCCGACGAGATCGTCCTGACCATCCGGCAGGGCGTCGCGGAAGGCCGGCTCGCCGGTGGCGACCGCGTCACCGAGCGGTACCTGGCGGGCCGGCTGCGGACGACGCGAGGCCAGGTCAGGACGGCACTGCGGCTGCTGGAGAGGGACGGCCTGCTCACGATCACGACCGGGCACGCAGCGGTGGTCCCCGTCCTGACGACGAACGACGTCGTCGAGACGTACGCCGCGCGCCGCGCGCTCGGGACCCTGGTCATCCGGGCCGCCGTCCGGTGGTCCCCGCAGGAGCGGCAGTCGGTCGAGGACGCGCTCGACGCCCTGGAGCGCTGGGCCGCGACCGGCGACGTGCACCGGACCGGCGAGGCGGACATCGCCTTCCAGAACACCCTCGCCGAGGCCTCCGGCCTGGTGCGCATCGCGCCCATGCTCGAGGTCCTGGCCGACCACCTGCGGATGTTCATCGCCGTGATGGGGCTCGACTACGCGTATCCGATCGACGCGATGGTGCGAGACGACCGCGCCATCTTCGAGGCCATCGACGCCGGGGACGGCGAGGTCGCGGCAGAACGGTGGCGCGTCAAGATCGACGACGCCGCCGCCTACATGCTCCGACAGCTCTCCGCCACCAGGTCGCGGCCGGCCAGGAGGCCCTGAGCGGTCGAGGACGACCTGCGCGGCTGTCGCCGGCCGGTCCGGCACCCGGTGGGCGGGAGCACGGACCCTCGCCGAGGCGCGAGAGCGGCGAGCCATTGACAGTGGTCCAGCTCACATTGTTTCGTATGGCGCGACGGAAGCGCCCTGCGAAACGAGAGGTGTCTCATGAGCCCCCACGGCCCCGAACACCCGAAGCGCCCCCGAGCCGCCGACGGCGACATGGCGGTCGAGGAGACGGTCGTCGTCCAGCACTTCGTCCACGCCGCGCCCGACGACGACCGGACGCACCCGCGGGCCGCCGACGTCGACCAGCCGGTCGACCGGACCGTCTTCATCGCCGGCCTCGCCCTGACCCTGGCGTTCGTGCTGTGGGGTGTCCTCTCGCCGACCTCGTTGGCCACCGCGGCCTCGACGGTCCTGGCGAAGATGATCGACGCCACCGGCTGGGTGTACGTGCTCGTGACCGTCGGCTTCGTCGCGCTCATGCTGCTGCTCGCCCTCTCGCGCTACGGGCGGATCCGACTGGGCCGCGACGACGAGCGCCCGGAGTTCAGCACCGTCTCCTGGATCTCCATGATGTTCGCCACCGGCATGGGCATCGGGCTGATCTTCTGGGGCGTCGCCGAGCCGCTGTCGCACCTGCTCACCCCGCCGCTGGACCTCGCCGAGCCCGCGACGCCCGAGTCGGCCGAACTAGGCCTGGAGTACACGATCTTCCACTGGGGGCTGCACCCGTGGGCGCTGTACGGCGTCGTCGGGCTGGCCCTGGCCTATGCCACGTTCCGCAAGGGCCTGCCCAACCTGCTCAGCTCCATCGTGTTCCCCCGGAAGGACCCCTCGCACCCTGCCCGCCGGGCCGTCGACATCTTCGGGCTGTTCATCACCACGTTCGGGGCGGCCACGTCCCTGGGACTGGGCGCCCTCCAGATCAACAGCGGGCTGACGCGGGTCTTCGACGCCCCCCAGAGCAACACCGTCTGCATCGTGGTGATCGTCGTGCTGACCGCCCTGTTCGTGCTCTCCGCGGTCAGCGGAACCGAGCGGGGCGTCAAGTGGATGGCGAACATCAACGCCGGGCTGGCCGTCGGGGTGCTGGTCTTCGTGTTCGCCTTCGGGCCCACGATCTTCCTGATGAACACCCTCGTCGAGTCCTTCGGCGGCTACCTGGCCCAGTTCGTGCCCATGTCCTTCCGCACCGGCGCCGCCGGCGGCCGCGAGTGGCTCGCCGGCTGGACGATCTTCTACTGGGCGTGGTGGATGTCGTGGGCGCCGTTCGTGGGCACCTTCATGGCGCGGATCTCGCGAGGTCGGACCATCCGCGAGTTCGTGATCTGCGTGCTGATCGTCCCGACCCTCGTCAGCACCATCTGGTTCGTCGTGATGGGCGGCACCGCCATCCGGTTCCAGCTGACCGGGGTCACCGACATGGCCGGCTCGCTGGCCACGGGGGTCGAGAACACCCTGTTCACGATGCTCGACGCGATGCCGTTCTCGACCCTCACCGCGGTGCTCGTCGTCGTCTTGATCCTGCTGTTCTACGTCGCCGGAGCGGACGCGGCGTCCCTGGTGCTCGGGATGCTCTCCCAGGGCGGCTCGCTCCACCCCCGGACCTGGCTGGTGGTGACGTGGGGATCGATGATCGGCGCGGTCGCGATCGCTCTGCTGCTCGCCGGTGGGCTGGACGCGATCCAGACCACGGTCATCGTGTTCGGCGTCCCGTTCCTGGTCGTCATGCTCGGGGTCTGTTACAGCCTGATCAAGCAACTGCGCGCTGAGCCGGTCGTCAGCACGGTCCCGCCCGGGGTCCGCACGGTCGTCGCGGGGATGCGATCGAACAGGGCCCAGCAACCGGACCCGTCCCAGCCGGCTCCGGCCGACCCGGGGAACGGTGCCCCGCCCACCCGCGAACCGACGGCGTCCCGGACACGGATCTGAGGCACGGTGGACCCCCGCCACCCATCCCCCGTCCACGACCGCGCATGACCCGGTCACCCGGCACGTCGTTCCCCCGGGCCGGCAGGCCCCGGTACGACGCGCCACGGTCGGTGGCGTCGGCCCGGACCCGCGAGGCACAGCCCGAGGTGAGCGCCGCACTGGTCCGCGGCGCCGTGGAACACGCGCTCGCCCGCACCCGCGACGCGCTGCGCCGCCACGACCTGGCAGCGGCCCTGCTCGTCGATCCCGTCAACATCCGGTACGTCTCCGGCACCTCCACCATGCCGGTCTGGACGCTGCACGTGATCGACCGCTACGTGCTGGTCCCGGCCGAGGGCGAGCCGATCCTGTGGGAGTACGCCTCGGCACCGGCCGAGCTGGTGTCCCCCCATCCGCACCTCGAGACACGGACGGCCACGAGCTGGTCGGTCTTCGGGTCCGCCGAGCGCGCCCGGGGCCGAGCCGAACGGTTCGCGGCAGAGGTGGTCGACGTCCTGCGCCAGCGCGGGATCCGGGACGCCCGGATCGGGGTGGACAGACTCGACACGTACGGGTTCCTGGCACTCCAGGAGGCCGGCGTGCACCTCGCACCGGTGCAGCTGGCGATCGAACAGGCGCGCGCCCTGAAGGGAACGGCGGAGATTGAGCTCATCCGCCGATCGCTGCGCGCCTGCGACGCAGCGATCACCCACCTGCACCGGACCCTCCGGCCGGGCATGACCGAGAACGAGGCGTGGGCGGTGCTCACGGGGCGGGCGTTCGCCCTGGGTGGCGAGTACGTCGAGGCGCGCCTGCTGTCATCCGGACCGCGGACGAACCCCTGGTTCCGCGAGGCCGGCGACCGCCGCATCGAACCCGGCGACCTCGTCGCCTTCGACACCGACCTCGTCGGCCCGGCCGGCTACCTCGCGGACGTGTCCCGCACGTACCTGGTCGCCGACACGAGGCCCACCGCGCGACAGCAGCGGTTGTACGCGGATGCCGAGGCCTTCCTCGCGGAGATCATCGGTGAGCTGAAGCCGGGGGCGGCCTTCGACGAGGTGGGGGAACGACTCAGCCGTCGCCTCCCCCGCGCCTATCACCCGCAGCGGTACCCGTTCATCGCCCACGGCAGCGGGCTGAGCGACGAGTACCCGGCCATCGTCTTCGAGGACCACCACGCCGGCCAGATCGAGGCCGGGATGGTGTTCAGCGTCGAGGCGTACGTGGGGATCGAGGGGGAGTCCGAGGGTCTCAAGCTGGAGGAGCAGGTCCTCGTGACCGAGGGCGGCGTGGAGCTGCTCAGCCACGCACCCCACGACGAGCGCCTGTCCGGCCTCTGACCGACTCTCTGACCGACTCCGCGCGCTGTTGACTCACGACGAGCCGGCGTGCTCCACTCACTCAGTGAACACCCCCATCCACTGAGCGGTGCCCAGGGTGCCGACGGGTGACCGATCAGGTCGACGCCGCACCTGCCCCGCGGTCGGCGAGCTCGTCACCTCCCACCAGGAGACGCACATGACCATGCAGCTGGAGCGCCCCACCGGACACGACCTGGTCGACCTGGTGGGACGACGCGTGCCCGGGTACAGCCTGGAAGCGCCCTTCTACACGAGCCAGGAGGTCTTCGACCTGGACGTGAGCGCGATCTTCGCCCGGCACTGGCTCTTCGCGGCCACAGAGGCAGAGCTCCCCGAACCGGGCGACTTCGTCACCGTCACGGTGGGCAGCTACTCCGTCATCATCGTCCGGGACGACGACGAGGAGCTGCGCGCCTTCCACAACGTGTGCCGGCACCGGGGATCGCGACTGCTGGACGAGCCGCGGGGCAGCGTGGGGAACCTCGTCTGCCCGTACCACCACTGGACCTACGGCGTCGACGGTCGACTGATGCACGCCGACAACCAGCCGGCCTCCTTCGACCGCAGCTGCTTCAGCCTCAGGCCGGTCCAGGTCCGCAGCATCAGCGGGCTCGTGTTCCTGTGCCTCGCCGACGACCCACCGGCCGACCTCGACGAGGTCGCCGCCCGCATCGAGCCGTACCTGGCCCCGTACGGCCTGCGCGAGGCGAAGGTCGCCCACCAGAGCGACATCGTCGAGGCCGGCAACTGGAAGCTCGTCATGGAGAACAACCGTGAGTGCTACCACTGCGACGGCCACCCCGAGCTGGTGAGCGCCTACTTCCCCCTGTTCGGCTACACCGCCGAGGACGTCCCGCCGCGGCTGCGGCCGGCCTACCAGCGCTACGACGAGGCCGCCGCCGCTCTCCGGTCGGCGTGCGTCCGGCAGGGCTTCCCCATCGAGGGAGCTCGGGAACTCGACACCCGCGCCACGGGGTTCCAGCTCTCCCACGCCCCGCTCGACGGTGCCGGCAAGTCGTTCAACACCAACGGCGAGTCGGTGTGCCGCAGGCTCATGGGGGCCATGACCACGGACCGGTTCGGTGACCTGTCCCTGCACATGCAGCCGAACTCGTGGTTCCACCTGCTGGCCGACCACGCGGTGGTGTTCTCCGTGCTGCCGCTCGGCCCGGACCGGACCTTCCTGCGGACGACCTGGCTGGTCCACCCGGACGCGGTGGAGGGCGTGGACTACGACGTGGCCACCCTGACCAGGGTCTGGCAGGCGACGAACCAGCAGGACGGGACCCTGGTGGCCCGCACCCAGAGGGGTGTCGAGGACCCCGGCTACCGGCCGGGCCCCTACTCGACGGTGGAGGGGGACGTCGATGCCTTCGTCACCTGGTACGTCTCCCGGCTGGCCGCTCACCTGTCCCGCTAGGACGCATCGACGGTCGAGGCCGCAGAACCGCAGAGGTGGAACGTGGACGAGACGGAAGACCTGACGAGACCGTCGGCGCTGCCGGGCCCGGGACCTCGAGGCCGCACGAGGACCGGTGACGAAGGAGCCAAGCTCAACCAGTCGGTCAGGAAGGCCATCACCCTCCTCCGCGCGACGGCCGACGACCACAGGGCGAACGTCTCGTCGCTGGCCCGGGCTGCCGGGCTCCCGCGGGCCACGGCGCTCCGGATGATCCAGACGCTGGAACAGGAGGGCTTCCTCCTCCGGGTTGCCGGCGAGGACCGGGTGCTCCTGGGCCCGGAACTGCTGCGGCTGGCCCGGAGCACCGACGAGGGTCTCCTCCTCCTGGAGGCAGCTCGCCCGGTCCTCGGCGAGCTGGTGGCCGCGGTCAGGGAGACCGGGACGCTGAGCGTTGTGGCCCCCGACGGAGGACTGGACCTGGTGCACCAGGTCGACGCACCCCACCATCTCCGACCGGGATCCTGGGTCGGACAGCGGTTCCCGCTGCACGCCAGCGCGAGCGGGAAGGTGCTGCTCGCCACGTTCGACGACGAGCAGCTCGACCGCTTCCTCCGCGAGCCGCTCGTGCGTCTCACCCCCTCGACCATCACCACGGCCGACGGGCTGCGCGGCGACCTCCACCGGGTCCGCGAGCGGGGACACGCCCTCTCCATGGACGAGGCGGAAGAAGGCCTGTCGGGCGTCGCGACGGGCGTCTACGGGCAGGCCGGCGAGCTCGTCGGCGTGCTCACCGTCAGCGGTCCCACGCAGCGACTCGACGGGCGCCGGGCGCGACGAGCGGCCGACCACCTGGCCCGCGCGGCCGGCCGCATCGAGTCGGCACTCCACCAGGGGAGGGAGCGCGCCCGGGCCCTCTGACCCGGCGCCGTGCGGACTCCTCCGCGCGGCGGCCCGACCCGGGCCTGCGCCCGACCCTGCCCACCCTGCCCGTCGCCGGCCGGCACCCGGTGCCCGAGCCCGCACGTCGAGAGGCTCTCCGATGACCGCGTCTCCCAGCCCCGTGGCGGTACTGGATGCCGGCCCGCCTGCACCGCCCCCCGCCGGCGGGCACGCCGGCCTGACACCCCACCCGTCCGTGCTCCCGGTCTGGGGAGAGACCGACGACTCCACGCTGGTGTGCCGGCGGGTCCTCGACGTCACCCACGACGTCAAGACGTTCCTGTTCGAGTCCGGGGATCCCGCGCTGTTCCACTACCACCCCGGCCAGTTCCTCACCCTGCGACTGCAGATCGGCGGCCGCGCGGTCGACCGGTGCTACACGATCTCCACGCCGCCCACGCGGCCCCACCTGATCGGGATCACGGTCAAGCGACAGCCCGGAGGGCTGGTCTCCAACTGGCTGCACGACACCATGAGGCCCGGTCACCGCATCTCGGCCGACGGACCGTTCGGGCTCTTCTCGCCCGCCCAGCATCCGGCAGGCAAGTACCTGTTCCTGTCGGCGGGCAGCGGCGTCACCCCGCTCATGTCCATGACCCGCACGCTGTACGACCTCGGCGCGGACACCGACGTCCTGTTCGTGCACAGCGCGCGGACGCCGTCGGACATCATCTTCCGGCGCGAGCTCGACGTGATGGCGAGCACGGCGCCCACCGTTCGCGTCGCCCACGTCTGCGAGCGGGACTCCCCGCGGGAGCCGTGGGTCGGGCTGCGGGGCTTCCTGAGCGGCGAGATGCTGCGCGTGCTGGCGCCCGACCTCCACGAGCGCGAGGTGTTCTGCTGCGGACCCACCCCGTACATGGCCGCGGTCCGGCACATGCTGGTCGCGGCGGGCTTCGACATGACGCGGTACCACGAGGAGTCCTTCTCCTTCGAGGAGCTCACGATGCGGGCGACTCCCGCACCGGCCGACGCCGCCGGTACCGACGGGTCCCAGCCGGCGAGCGCTGGAGAGCAGACCGTCGCCTACTCCGTCGAGTTCGTCCGCAGCGGACGCACGTTCCGCTGCGGCGCCGACGAGAACGTCCTGGACGCCGCATACGCGGCCGGGTTGACCCCTCCCTCGTCCTGCGGTCAAGGCATGTGCGGCACCTGCAAGACGACCGTCCTCTCGGGCGCCGTGGACATGCAGCACCAGGGTGGGATCCGGCCGCGTGAGATCGCGCAGAACAAGCTGCTCATCTGCTGCTCGAAGCCGCTGAGCGACCTGCGGATCGACGCCTGACCCGCCCGTGCACGTCGTTGACCGGCCCAGCCTGCGACGGGCCCCGTGCCGCCCCGTCAGCCGCGCCTGGGATGGCCGTTGCGCTGCGAGATCTCGTCGGCCGCCGCGAGGACGTGCTTGGCCAGGCCCGGGATCGTGTCCTCGTTGACCCGGAACGTGGGCCCGGAGACCGTGACGGCGGCGACCACACCGCCGTCGATGGAGCGGATCGGAGCCGCGATCGCCGCCAGGCCCACCTCGTGCTCCTCGCTGGTCGAGGCGTAGCCCCGGTCCCGGACGAGCCCGAGCTGCTCCTTGAGGACGATCGGGTCCACCACGGTGTGCGGGGTGAACCTCTCCAGGTCCTCGGCGAGCACGGCGTCCAGCTGCTCGGGCGGCATGTGCGCCAGGAACACCTTGCCGGCCGAGGTCGCGTGCATGGGGCTGCGCTGCCCCACCCAGTTCACGGTCGTCACTGCCGCGGCGCCGATCACCTGGTCGACGCTCACGACCCACCGACCGTCGCGCACCGCCACGTTGACCGTCTCGCCCACCGTCTCGGCGAGCTCCCGGCAGACCGGGAGACCGAGCAGGGAGAGGCTGCCGGTCTTCGTCACTCCCGCAGCCAGCTGCACCACCCCGTAGCCGAGCTGGTACTTGCCGCGCTCAGCGTTCTGCTCGACCAATCCGCGCGCGTCCAGGGTGGCGAGCAGGCGGAACACGGTCGACTTGTGCAGTCCGAGCTCACCGGCGATCTCCGTGACGCTGGCGGCGCCATGGCGGGCGAGCACCTGCAGGATCGATATCGCCCGATCCACCGACTGCACCGAATTGTCCCGCCACGAGCGACTGTCCTGCATGGCGGGAACGTAGTCGTAGCCCGGCCGTCGAGGCCACCGGCTGCGGACGAACGACACGACCGCACCGCCGGGCGCCCGCACAGCCTGGTCTGCGCACCGCCGGGTCCACGCCCCTCGCCGGCTGACCGCCGAGATCCGCGCCCGGCTCGTGCGCTTGGACGGTATCGAGGGCATCCACCGGCGCCGGTGGGGCGACTACGGCCACCGCACAGCGTCGTCGACGTCTGCACCCGCCGGGTCGTGGGCGGGGCGGCGGCCGACCACCTGCGCACCGAGCTGGTCGTCGACGCCGTCGGCATGGCGCTGTTCGCCCGCCAACCAGCGCCCGGGCTGGTGCACCACTCCCACCGCGGCAGGCCGTACACCGCCTGCGAGCTCGGCAAGACGCAACCTGTCGGTGTGGAGTGAGATCCGCGCGGTCTTCACGCCGTCTCTCTCCCGCTGTGGGACCGTCCGATGTCGGTCCTGGTCACGCATCCGGAGCCGGCGGGATGAGCACCAGCTTCCCGACGTGCCCCTTCGTCAGGAAGTCCTCCTGCGCGGACACGATCTCCGCCAGGGGGTACGTGCGAGAGATCACCGGCCTGACCTCTCCGCGTTCGACGTACCGGACCAGGTTCTCGAAGACCTCGTCCTCCTGAAACGTGCAGCCGAAGAGCGAGAGATCCTTGAGGTACACCGTGCGCAGGTCGATCTCGGCGATCGGCCCTCCGATGGCGCCCGCGATGGCGTACCGGCCACCTGGCCGCAGGACGTCCAGCAACTGCCCGGCCTGAGGGCCGCCGACGAGGTCGATCACCACGTCGACGGAGGCCCTGCCGAGGGCGTCGACCGGGTTCTCGCCCCGGTCGACGGTCCGGTCAGCGCCCTGCGCCATCACACCGGCGGCCTTCACGGCCGAGCAGACCGCGATGACCGTGGCGCCCCGGCGCTTCGCGAGTTGCACGGCAGCGAGTCCGACGCCCCCCGAGGCGCCCGTCACCAGCACCCGCTCCGCCCCCAGCGCGGCCCGGTGCAGCATATTCTCCGCCGTGGAGTAGGCGCACGGTATGGCCGCCAGTTCCTCGTCGCTCCAGTCACTGCGAACGGCGTACGTCTCCTGAGCGGGAGCGACCGCGAACTGCGCGAACCCGCCGTCACACTCGCTGCCGAAGGTCCAGCACTCGAACGGGCGGTGGTCCACGGGCGTGCGGAGCATGGTGCGCACGAGGACTCGTTCGCCGATGCGGTCGCGCGAGACGCCCTCGCCCACGTCGACGATCCGGCCACAGACGTCCGCACCCTGAATGCGCGGGAACAGGAGAGCTGCACCCGACCACGTGGCGTCCACGTTCTCGACGGCATCGAGACCCGCCGTCCCACCTGCGCCGGTCTCCGAGGTGACCGACTTCGAGTACCACCCGATCCGCGTGTTGACGTCGGTGTTGTTGATCCCGGCGGCGGCGACCTGGATGAGCACCTCACCCTTCTCGGGGCGGGGAATCGGTACGTCTGTCCGGTACTCCAGTTTGTCCAGCCCGCCATGGCCCGTGAGCAGGACGGCGGCCATCGTCCGTGGCGACATGATCCTGCCTCCTCCCCCTGCGCCCGGCGCAGGTCGAGCGGTCGTGCGCACCGGTGGTCGGCGATGGCCGAACACCGGTACGGACAAGAACGTCCACCGGCCCCGACCGGCTCCTCGCAACCTCCGCGAGGGAGCGCGAGCCGTCCGGGTCGGTGGAGTCCACGCCGATCCCACCGCGCAGAGCAGTCTGCTGCCTGCTGCCGGGGCGCCCGGGGACGGGGCACGTCCGGTACGCCCACCGAGGTGCTCGACGTGCTGTGGGCCCGAACGGCCAGCTGCCCGACCCCAGCAACACCATCGGCGACCTCCGCCAGGCCCTGGGCCGGGCCGGCCTGCCCTGGGTCACCTCGCACCGTCTCGGTCGTGCCTATGCGCAGCTTCTACGCGACCGAGCGCTTCGCCTCTCCCTCCAAGGCGAAGTCCGAGCGGCACTTGGCGACCAGCCGAACCTCCCGCTCGCGCAACTCCGGTGGGTACTGCCCGTCGTCCTGCCATGGATCCAGATTCCTCAAGGGCGGGATCCCCGGACGTGCTGGGGCCGTTCATCGCTCGACGAATCCTCGCGGGCAAGACAGAAGCGGAGATCATTCGCTGTCTCAAGCGCCTGCTCGCGCGAGACCTGGGCGCTCCTTCCCCCCGGCGGACGGCTTGACGGACGTAGGAGCGTCAATGCCTAACTGAGGCGTCAACTCGCTGCTCAACGCGGAACCGGTCCGCAAGAAGGGGCCGAGGAACAGCATTGGCGGCCTCGAGATCGCCGTCGCCGGGTATATCGACTGGTTCACCCACCGACGCCTGCATGGCGAGTTCGGCTCGGCCCATCGGCCTATCGGCCGAACACGGGGACGTCTTCCACCGGCACAACCCCGTGGCGACAACCGCTGCCGCATTGGCCCGAACTTCCACTGGACCTGGCACGCGCAATGATCGTCCGCAATGGCCGCGGTCTTCGATGGCTGATCGCTTCAATGGTCCGGTCGGTACGACGCCGATGAGCGCGAGCGACATCACGAGCGGGCGACGTGGGCAGCCACGTCCGTGCCGGCCCGGGGATCCGGCTCTTCGACGACGATCAGCGCCTCGTCGGTGGCGAAGACGGGCTCGGGCGGCGCGTCCTCATCGAGACCCTGGAGACGGAGCGGTCCCTTGGAGGTGCGGAAGCCGAACTCGGCCTGCTCAGCGTCCCAGCGGAGTTCGTACAATTCCACCGCGATGGCCAGCGGGGTCGACCCGGTGAATGAGACCTCGGACGAGCCCTCCTGCCGCACCGCCACCTTCACGTTCGCATCCGCCACGGTGGCGAAACCGGCTCCGAGACCGATGGAGGCGCCACTGTCGTCACGTGCCTGGATTGACATCGAGCTGCTGCGCAGCACCGCGCCGACCACGTAGTAGGAGTTGCCCGCACTCACCCACGGGTTCCCGGTCGTGAAGCGACGATCGACGAGCGCTCGCCCCAGGCCGGTCGGACTGATCGAGTCCCGGCTCACGCGATTGAACCGGAAAGCCACGTGCCGGGCGCCGGTGCGTTCGAACGACGCCTGCAGCGAGTCGACCAGGCCCGCAGCCCCGAGTGCCGCCAGGTAGTTGTCGAGCAACCCGAGGCCTACGTTCATGGAGACGGAGTCCGACCACACACCGGACAGGTCCGCCAGGTCGTCCTCGTGGAACGGTTGGGGCAGTGAGATCGGCGGTTCGACGATGTCGCTCAGGTGACCGGGGGCCGAGATGCGCGACCCGGCCTTGACATACACGCTCCCGCACCCGACCCGCCGCCCTGGCATCGCTAGCAGGTTGACCGAGTAGCTGTCGAGGAACCTTCGGACGAGTAGGTCCTGAGTGTCACGCCGGCACATCGCCGTCTCCTCTCTCGCGTGCGTCTGCGGCGGCGCCCAGCAGCGCCGCGAGCCGGTGCCCTGCCAGATCGTTCCGCGGCCCTCGTGATGGTTCCGGTGGCGGCTCTTGCTCGTCTCGCTCGGCGACCGACGGCATCTGGCCGATCCAGTTGAGCGCGACGAGGGTGGTCTCGTTGCGCGCATAGGCGCAGGGGTTCCGGTCGTAGGCGAGTCGGGCGGCTGCTGCGACGTGGCGGACCTGCCGGGCGCTGGGGCTCAGCCCGCTGTCCAGTTCTTCCGCGGCCGCTGCCACCGCGTTCTCGTCCTCCTGCTGGTACGGCAGGACGTCGCCCAGCCCGGCGCCGCCCAGGGCGTCGTAGGGGCCGGTGAGGAGGGCGCGGACCACCACCTCGACGTCGTCCTCGAAGTCGGTGTGCGGACGATCCGCGTAGACCTGCCGCCACTGCTCGGTGACGGAGCCTGCCGCAGGCACGATCCCTACCTCCTCGAGCACCGCAGCGGCGATCAGGACCCTGAGGGTCCGCGTCGGATAGCTGCCCCAGTCGGCCTCCTCCCGCAGGTCACCGGCCATACCGCGGGGGTGCGTAGCGAGCAACGCCGAGAGCGCGCGGCAAAACCCGGACCCGCACCCCAGGACGCCGTAGACGTCCGCGAAGATCTCCGAGCTCCAGGCGCTCCAGGCCGCGCGGCGGGCGTCCGGGACCGCGCCCGCGATGAGCGACCGCACCTGCGTCGCCAGACCGAGGTCGTTCTCGACCGCATGGCCGGCCTCGTGCGCTAGCAGCGGCGCATCCGGTAGGTGGAACGCGTGGAACCAGGGCAGCCCGATCAGCGGGACCGGAACAGCGCGGACGGCCTCGGCGAAGTCCGGCTCGCGCAGCCCCCCGTCCGGGAGTGGCTCCACGACCAGCAGCGTGCCCCGGGGCATGAGGAACGGGCTCGCGCCGCCGGTGAAGTACGTCAGCGGCGGCTCTCTGCGCTGTTCCGCGGGCAGGAAGGCCTGCACCGGGCTGTAGCACTCCCACGCCAGATCATCGGCGGTCACCAGCGAGTCCCGGAGCCAGGGCACGAATCGCAGCGACAGCTTGTCGCGGAAGAAACCCCAGAGGCGGTGCAGGTCCAGGATCCGCCGGTCGAGGCCGGCCGCGCGATCGAGGAGGGACAACGCCCGGCCGATCCTGTCGAGGGATGTCCGGACGTCCGTGACGGCCACCGCGAGGGTGCCGGCGAGCGCTGCCATCTGGGTGTGGTGGCGACGGAGGGGACCGTCGGGACCGGTCGTGGCCTCGCCCCAGGACCTCAGCTCTGCCTCCAGCGACGTCAGTCTGGCGTCCAGCTCGCGCGCGGTCCGCGCCGGATCCAGCAGCGGCGGAGGCTCGGTCATCGTCGTCACGCGAACCGGGTCGGAGGGAGGCGCATCTCCGCGCTCTTCGTCCACAGTGCCGTCGCGACGAAGGACACCGCCGAGGCGAAGTAGTCGAACGTGGACTCCGGTCCCTGCTTCCGCATCGACTGGACGACGTCACCGATGGCATCGCCTCGAGCGAGCCCCTCAATCAGCACGTCCTGCAGGACGTCGGCGTTGCTCCCTTCGGCGAGCCCCGCTCCGATCACGGCGCGGGCGCCGCCCATGGCGAAGAGATCCGCGGCGAAGCTGTTGCGCATGAGCAGCTGGTGGGCGGTCTCCCGGCGACCGGTGGGCTGTGGTACGTCGAGGATGACTACGGGCGCCGGCCAGTCGGACGGAACCGCCTGCAGCGCGCGGTCGAGGTCCGTTGGTGTGTAGAAGCCTGCTGTGTCGCGCTGCGACCGCTCCCACTGGCTGCCCTGCAGATCCAGCGCAAACCGCCCCCTTGGTAGCCACCAGCCGGGCGACGATGTGCACGATCACCGGCGTAGGTGTCTTCCGCAGCAGGTTCGGCATGGCGCTCGCGTGGGCCTCGTCGATGCTCACCGGGGAGAAGCCGGCGTGGGCGTACCGGCGCTCGACTGCCAGGCTGCGTCGCCGTCCGGTGTCCGGGCTCGAGCGCGCGACGACGACCCGTGGCGGCCCGCCCGCGCGGAGCAGCAGCTCCCCGTGCAGATACTGCTGCGTGCCCACGTCGTAGGCCGATCCGGAGGTCTCGGACCGGTGCTCGAGGCGGTTCAGAACCTGCGCCGTCTCGGGTCCGCTGACCCCGTCCACGGCCAGCGAGGAGCCGAGGACGACGTTGAGAGCCATCTGGACCATGCGGATCACCCGGGCATCCGGGGCCGAGTGCGACGAGGAGCGGTAGGCCCAGCGGAAGTCGTGGACCACCGGGACGGCTGGTTCTCCCGCGGTCCCCCGATCGCCGGCGAGCTCCCACGGCAGCGGCTGCAGTGCACCGTCGTGGACGCGGATAGCCAGGTCAGCCGGCGACCCGGCCCGCATTCGGCGCCGATGAACATCGTGCGCGTTGAGCAGCTCGCCGATCGCCTGAACGAAGTTGGGCCAGCGCTCCACCATCTGATCGGGCAGTGTCGGCGGGTAGGGCTCCGATCCGGCTGCCTCCACCCACTCGGCGACGGTGTCGCGCAGCGGAACGGACGGGTCGGGCCCTCGGCGTGGGAGCAGCCACTGCCGCCAGGTGGCGCCCTTGGTCACGATCGTCGGGCCGACCAGCGAGACCTCCATGACCACCGGCGTGGCCCGGTCCGCGCCCGTGCCGTCAAGGGGCCCGGTGCGCTGGCTGACGAAGGCCGCGCGCCGCATGTCGCCGGCGGTCTCGTACAGCTGGCCGGCGAGCCGCAACTGCTGGACCGCCTCCTGGCCGTCCCGCGCCATGTGCGTCGCGAGCCACTGGAAGAGCCGGCCCATCCATGCCTCGGCATTGGCGTCGGCCGTCAGGAGCAGGTCGGTCGCCTCGTCGGCCAACGCCGCGTCCTCGGGCGTGGATGCGCCCAGCTCGGTGTTCGCCTCCAGGTACTCGATGAGGGTCGTCGCCCGGAGCAGCGGGTGCTCGTCGCGCAGCGGCGCCGAGGCCGCGACGGCTGCCTGGCCGGCGCGGGCGACCAACGGCCGCCAGCGCAGGAGGGCAGCGAGACGGAGAGCTTCCCGGAGCTCGATGGGCGACTGACCTTCGTCGCAGAGCTCGGTGACGGCACGGCTCAGGGAGTCGACCGCCCCACGTTCGTCGCCGAGGAAGCGACGGAACGCCGTCACGCGAAGCCGCAGCAACGCGCGGTCCAGGGGGGCGAGCCCGGCCAGGGCGCCGTCCCAGCCGTCGGCGGGCTCAACAGCGTCGCGCAAAGACCGGGCCAGCTTGTTCTTGAGGACCGGCGCACGTTCGATGCCATCGAGCAGGACCAGGCGGGCTGAGGGAGGGGTGACCTGAGCTAGGCTCGTGGCGAGCCGGCGAGCATGGCGATCCCGGTCCCGGCGGGGGCCGAAGATCAGGCCGGTGATCGCCACAGCGGCGCCCCAGGTTGGGCGGCCCAGCAGCGGCGAGGACTCGGCCTTGTCCAGGCTCGAACCGACTTCCTCCTCGTCCTCGAGCTGGCGGGCGAGCTCGGCGCGCAGGAGCAGTGAGCGAAGGGCTGCCTTGGACCCTTCAGGCGCGGCCCGGTCGGCGTGGTCCAGGGCGACGCCGGCGGCGCGCAGGTGGCCCAACCGCCGGATGAGCAGTGTCGCCTCGCGGATCTGCGTCGTCGCGGCCGCGTCACGGTCGTCGATGTCGCCGTAGACGGCAAGTGCACGCGTGAAGGCGTTCCGCGCTTCGGAGACGTCGAGCAGCGACGCCGCCGTCTCGCCGGCCTCCACGAGCGCCCGGGCGTACACCCGAGCGGCCTGGGGGGCGGAGTCCGGAGCCGGGGGGAGAAGGGCCAGGGCGTGCTGCACGCACTCCGTCGCTGCGGCGTAGCGATGTTGCCACCGCCAGCAGCGTGCCCACAGGAGGAGGGCCGGCGCCATGTACGGGCCGGGGGTCACCAACGGACCGATCGCCTCCCGGGCAGCCTCGGCGTTCCCACACTCCAGGTGGATCCGGGCTTCGACCATGCGGAATTCGCCCTCATCGAGGCCGGCCTCACGCGCCGTGACGCACGCGGTGATGGCCTTCCGGTAGTCGCCACGCTGCCGGTGACGCTGCACGGTCGCGGCGGCGAGCAGGGCCCGGAGGTGCTGCTCGGCCGGTTCCTTCCCGGCGAGGCGGGCGCCGGTGGCGAGGACCTCGTCGGCAGCAGGCGAATCCAGGGCGACGAGCCGACGCGCCTCGAGCGCGCACAACCACAGCTGCTCCCGTGTTGAGAGGACGGTTCTCGTCAGCATCTCCGGCACGTCGACCGCGACATCCCCCGGTGATGTGCCCAGCGTCACGACCGCCCGCGCGAGCGCGAGGCGGTCCGCCGGGATGTCAGACGAGGGGCCGGCCTCGAGCCGCGCGAGGGCGTCGCGCGCGCGTTGCCAGAGGTTGTGGCCCTCCCGCAGGGTGAGTCGGGCGGCGACCGGGATGGCGCAGGTCGCGACTTCGGCGCTGGCGATGCAGAGCTCCAGGCGGGCCTGTTGCAGGGTCGTCTCCGAGACCTGGAGTCCGGAGCCCCAGGGCAGCGGGCGTCCCGACTGGTCGGTGTACTCCAGGCCGCGAGCGAGCTCGTCGGCCAGCGCGAGCCGGTCGTCCGCGGTCTTCGCCGCGGCGATCTGCTCGGCCCACCAGTCACCCGCGGCCTCGCCCTCGAGCGCGAATCGGTGGAAGACCATCTCCCGGAGCCATCGGGCCCGGCGTATGCGCACCGGGGTCGAGGGAGGCTCGTGGTCCGGGGTGTTGCCTTCCGTATCGACGCGCCTGCGGAAGTATGCGACGGCGTCGGCGTGCACGGCCGGCACGATGCTCTTGTTGCGGAGCAGTTCCCGCAGCGGCCGGACGACGTCGGTCTGCAGGCGCAGCGCGTCGGCGACCTCGTCGTCGTGGGAGATCCAGGAGGAATCGCTTGCGTAGCGTTTGACCTCCTCCCAGGTCGTGCGGATCTCGTCCTCGTCCTCGAGCTGCGGCGCACGGCGCTGCCACAGCGGCTCCTCGTCGGCCTCCGGCGCTGGGAGGTCGTCGCCCCCGGGGTCGTCGAGCTGTCCCTGTCCCGCCATCCCCTCGCGGATGCGTGGCCACAGGACGTCGTGGACGAACTCGTAATCCAGCCGGCGGGGGATCGCGGCGTAGCGCAACAGCCACCGCACCGGCTGCTCCTGGATGCGCTTGACGACCCGTTCAACCAGGTAGGCGTACTCGGCGCCCCGATAGCGGGCAATCCGCCGGGGGCTGATGTCCGGGTCACGGCTGATCAGGTCGGCCAGCAGAGCGAGCTTGAAGGGAACCCTTTCGGAGGCGTCGATCGCTGCGCGGGTACGGGCGTCAAGGACCAGGTGCCGCTTGCCGACGAGGTAAGTCTGCGCCTCGTCCTCGGTGAACTTCGGCAGGGTGAACCGGGGCCAGGGGTCGTGGAAGAGAGCCCTCAGCTCCCCTCCGAGTTCGTAGCGGCCCGAGAAGACCAGCCGGACGCAGGGGGCCTTGCGCTGGACCAGGGCGAGCACCTCGAGCAGCCGGCGGGCGGCCGGACCCGCTGCGGTGTCCGGCAGGTGCTGAGCCACCTCCATCGTGTCGAGGATCAGGACGACCGGCTCGTCACCGGCGATCTCCGCGAGCCGGGCGGTGAATCTGCTGATGATGGCGGCCGCGTCTGCATCCTCGTCGCCGTCGGCAAAGGGCTCGACGAGGTCACTGGCCAAGAGCGGACGCCGGAGTTCCCGCTGGAAGAGCCGCTCCCGTTGCACGGCGTAGGTCGGCACCAGGCTGCCGAAGGCGTCACCGGGCAGTTGACGGTCGAGTTGATCGGCGAACTCGAGCAGCACCAGGTGGGGTTCGCGGACGGCCGCGTCGGGATCCACGAGGTCGAAGTCCACCCGGGCGCAGGGAATGCGGTACTCCCAGGGAACGCAGCGACGCGTCTGGAGCCACCGCAGATGCATGGTCTTGCCGTAGCCCCCGACTGCCCCGAGTTCCAGCATCCGGCCGCGGGTTCCCCGGAGCAGGTCCTCGAAGGCAGCTCCGCTGGACGAGGGGAGGACGAATGCGTTCGTCCGGTGCCAGTCGTCGGTCAACGCGCTGCGGGTCTCGACGTAGTCCTGGTACTCGTTGCTGACCGACTCCACGTCCCCGATTCCGATCGTGGCCAGCGGATGCAGCAGATCGAGCAGGCGACGGCACTCGACCAGATCGAAACGGTCGTCGGCCCGGTGGAAGAGGGACTTCCACTCGTCCAGGGCTTTGCCGGGGTCGACGAAGAAGCGCAGCTCGACGACGTCGGCCTCCTCCGTCCCGGGCCGCTTGCCGAGCTCGGCCACCAGTTTGTCGGCGAGCTCCGAGAGGCCGGACGGCAGGACGTCGGGCGGCTGGTCGTCCCACCATGTGCCCAGTACGAGCAGGCGCATGGACTCCTTGAGCCGGTAGACGCCCGGAGTCGTCCTGACCGGGCGTACGAACGGGTAGCCGGTGAGGTCCGCGAGCGAAGCCGAGAGGTGGTGTTCTCGTCCGAGCCATTCGACGGTCCCGCTGTCCAGATGCCTGAGCGGGGCGCACAACTTCAGCAGACTCCTGTGCTCCTCCGGGAGCACGGAGAAGAAGAGCTGGTCCTCCGGAGACAGCCCGGCCGTCGGGGAGATGCCGGTCAGGGTTCCGTCGGCCATTTCGCCACCGCCGCCTTCAACTCGAGGAGCTCGAAGAGTTCCGTGCTCCATGGACGACCGGCGAACTCGCTCTCCAGGTCGGCAAGCTCCCGCTGGAAGCTGGACGCGACGAAGTTGCGTGCGCGCAGCCACTGCGCCAGCAGGTCGGTCAGCTGGTCGCTGGGGAAGAGTTGCAGCGGGAAGTCCTGCACCTGTCCGGCCGTGAAGGACTGCGGGGAGAACCGCGTCCGTCGCTCGGTCTCCCGGAGGGAGACGAGGAGGCGGACACCGGCCAGCCGGCCTCTCGCGATGGGCTGGACGAGCTCCGGGACGGCGTAGTCCTGCCACTCGCCCCGCTCCACGCCGTCGATCCCGTCGATGCCCACGACGAGCGTGCCGCCGACGGTGATCGTTGCCAGCAGCTTGCGGAACTGCGAGTAGAGCTCGCGCGGTGTCCTGTCGAAGACCCGGTTGTCCGCCCGGGCTCGCTGCTGCTCGTAGCGGAAGGCCAGGACTTCAGCTCGAAAAGCCTCGTGGGCTGTCCGGTCCACCTCGACGAGTTCTGCAGGCAGTGCCAGCGACAGCTGGTCCAGGAAGTCGACCGAACCGACGGCCGAGTCACCGGAGAAGTCGGCGTGGGCCACGGGATGCCCCCGCACGTAGGCCACCCCGAGACCCCAGCGGACCAGGGAGCCCTTGCCGGCCGACATCGGCCCGGTCACCGCGAAGATCCGTGGCCCCTGACCGGTGGATGACCCGAGCCGGTCCCACAGGTGGCGACGGTTGGGGAGGCGGTCCACGAAGAAGACCGTGTCGCGCAGTGGCGGCTCGACGAGCTTGCTGGTCGGGTCGGCGGAGAGGTCCAGGATGTGCTCGGGCGGAGCCCCGAGGATGAGGCATGGCAGCGCGTACTCACGCTGGCGGTCGCCAGCGACGTCCGTGACGGCCACGCGCGCCCGCGCCATGGCGACGTCCAGTGGCTGCCCTTTGGCGAGGCTGCCGAAGAAGTCCCTGGCCAGATGTGCCGCCGCGTCGCCCCGAATGGGGCCCTGCATGGCGATGACGGCCGGCACCCGGAGGTCGGCGAGCCCTGCGGCGGCTGCCCATGTGCCCTCCTGCTCGCCGGCCCCCGAATGGCAGGCGTTGAGCATCGCCACTCGTGGGGGCGCGGCCGAGAGATCGTCCCGGATGTCCGACGCCGTCCATGGACGGTTGTTGCCGCCCGTCTGGTCCAGGATGAGGAACCCGCCGGAGCTGTTCCTGCCGCCGTGACCGATGAAGTGGAAGACGTGGGGTTTCATGGCCTCGCACTCCTCGCGGATGCGGGACCGGGAGGGCAGTCGGAGCACCTCTAGGTCGACCAGCCCGCACACGGAGCGAAAGGCGTCCCTGATGTGCCTAATCTCCTCCTCGACACCGATGTTGGGGTCCTTGGAACCGACCACGATCATCACGCGCAATGGCCAGCAGAGTTCCGTGGCGGGCGACGCCGTCGTGTAGGTCGCCGCCACTCGTGCCGCGGGGTTCCGTGCGTCGGTGAACAGTCGCTGGGTGTCGTAGCGCAGCAGCTCCCAGGGCAGGGTCTTGAGCTTGTCGGGCACGATGTCGAATAGCAGCCGGACGCCTTCCTGGCCGGCTTTCGCAGCAGTCAGGGCGTCGTGAATGTCGTCCCGGAGCACCGTGTCGTAGAGCGCCCGCCCCATGGTGACGAACTCGTCGGACGTGCCTTTGGTCTCGAGCATGAGGGTCGCCAGATCGGGAGCGCCGGTCGGCGTGGGCAGGTCGGTGAAGGTCACCCGCGGGGCGTCCGGGCCAGGAGGCATCACGCCGTCGGCGGGCAATGCCAGACGGGCCTCATAGCCACCCTCGGACAGGGCCTCGACACGAATCAGCGCTGTCTGCATACGACACGTTCCCCGTATCGAAAAGCGCTCGCCTGCTGAGGCATTCTTGTCACAGGGATTCGGGACGGCAACGGACTCGGCCATGGCGCGAGGACCGCAGTCCGCACCGATCCCTGAGCTGCTCTCGATGTTCCGCGATGTCCTCGCGACCAGGTGCCCGTCGCTTGGTGCGCGCTTCAACCAGGTGCCTCTGAGCTAGAGATCTAGACGCAATACCGCCGGTAAACCGGAGCTCGAGCTTGGGCTCAGCCGCCATCCTGTTCCATCCCACCTGTTTCGTGCTGGTGTCGTGCGGCAGCCTGCTCAAGGCTCGTCACCGGAGCGTCACCGGAGCGTCACCGCAAGACGTACGGCCCGGTGCTCAGCGTGTGCTGAGCAGCCCGGTGAGCCCGGGGATCAGGGCCGCCAGAGGACTGGGGGTCCAGGCCAGTCGGCGCCGGAAGTCGGCGCGTCGCGCCAGTGACGTGTGCCTCAGTACTGCCACGGCAGTTGTGAACGATGGTGTGGTGCAGGCGGGCGCCAGCTTCCGCGACTTCGACGGAGGCCGCCGCTACGTCGTCCGTAACGCCCCGATCCGGGCGCAGGCCGAGCGGCGGCTGCGCGAGGCCTTCCGCGACCGCGGCCGCACCGAGACCCCGCCGGTGCCCACGGACAGCCGGCTGCACGCCCTGGCCGCCCGCTGGCTGGCCGACGTCGACGACAGCGAGCTGGCCGACGGCACCAAGCGCCTCTACCGGTTCACCGTGCACGCCTACGTCCTGCCCGGACTCGGGGAGCTGCGGCTGCGCGAGGTCACCGTCCCGGCCATAGACCGGCTGCTCGCCTCGGTCCACACCGACCACGGCCCCGGTGCAGCGAAGTCCGCCCGCAGCGTCCTCTCGGGCATCCTCGGCCTGGCCGTACGCCACGGCCTGCTGACCACCACAACCCCGTCCGCGACACCCCCGCGCGGCGCACGGCCCGCACCGCCCGCGGTCCCCGGGCACTCACCGCTCAGGAAGCTCACCTGCTGCAGGAACGGCTGGCCGCCGACTCCGCGGCGGCACGTCAGGACCTGCCCGACCTCGTCGACTCCTCCTCGGCACCGGCCTGCGCATCGGTGAGGCCTGCGCGCTCCGTGCCTCGGATGTGGACCTCGACGCCGCCACGCTGACCGTCACGGGAACCGTGATCCGCGAGCGAGGGCGCGGCCTGGTCATCCAGGACGTGCCGAAGACCACCGCCGGCCTGACCCAGGACGTCTACGTCGGCCGCGGCACCGCCAGCCCGAGGACCGCCGCGGTCATCCGCCGAGCCCTGTAGCGCCCGTACTCCTGAGGGCTCCCCCGCGACCCATCGCTGCTGGGCGTCCGCGCGACGGAAGTCACGGTCCTCACCGGCGCTCCGGCAGCGGCTCGTGAAGCTCCAGGCCGGTACCACTATCCGCTTGAGTCGCAAGAATCCCGTGACTTCGGGGTGCGCGACGGCGCTGGGTGAGAACCCGTGTGGGCCGCGGAGACCGGCCTGGCCAAACGCCGGACGCCTTCGACGAAGCCGGTGGAGCGGACGTGGAACGTCACCTGTTCGACGTCGCGGGAAGGCGGTGACGTCGACCCCGCCGTCGCCCAGTGAGCATCGTGGGCAGCGCGTCGGTGAAGCCGAGGACAGCTCGGGGCGGCCGCGATCGGGACTGGAGAGGACCAGCCCCTCGCGAGTGGTCGCTCAGCGGGGCGCGACGCCCTGGTCGGCGCTCCGCGGCGTCGACGTCACCATGTCGCCGGACACCGCCGACAGCACCCGGTCGACGTAGTCCCGGACCGCGACCTGCATCTCAACGTCCCGGCCGGCCTCCTGGGACAGGCGCCACCGGTGCTCGAGGACCTCGTGGAAGACCTCGGCGTCGTTCAGCCGGCCGCGCAGGTGGGCGGGGATGGCGGCGATCGTCGGCTGGTACACCTCAGTCAGCCAGCGGAGGGCGGCCGCCGTCTCGGAGACCGGGCCCTTCTCCACCGCGAGCCCGGCCCGGTAGCTCGCGATGTCGGCGAGGAGGCGGCGGGCCTGCTTCTCCTGCACGTCCAACCCGGTCCGGGTGAACAGCGCCCGCCGGCAGTCACCGGGTTCGGCGACGCGGGTGGTGAAGCGCAGCCGGCTACCCCCGGCCGGATCCTCGACCAGGTCCATCTCGCCGACGTCGAAGCCCAGGTCCTGCAGCCTGCGGATGCGTTCGGTGACGTGGAACCGCTGCTCCTCGCGGGGCATCACCTCCTCGCTGGTCAGTTCGGCCCACAGCTGCTCGTAGCGCGCCACCAGGTCGGCCGCGGCGAGGGCCGGATCGAGATCCCCGGCCAGGGAGCCGCGGCGCCGCAGGTCGGTCAGTTCCTCGACGACCCGGGCATAGGCGACCTCCGTGTCGTGGTCGCGCTGGCGCTGGGTGAGGCGCTCGTGCACCTCCCCGGTCTCGACGTCGACGAGGTAGGCCGCCAGCGTCCCGGCGTCGAACCGGAACAGGGTGTTGGACAGCGAGCAGTCGCCCCAGACGACGCCGGCCAGGTGCAGCCGGACCAGCAGCTCGACCTGGGCGTTCATCACCCGGTCGATCAGGCGCAGCCCCCGCGGATTGGCGAACAGGGCGAGGAAGGACGAGGAGTAGTCCAGGAACCGGGTGACGAGCACCGCCTCCTGCCCGCCGGGCCGGTCGACGACGACGCCGATCACCTCGACCGCCGGGATGCCGAGCTCCCGCAGTCGGCGCAGCACCTCGTACTCGCGGCGGGCGGGGTGCTCGGGCAACTCCTTGAGCGCGAACACACCCCCGGCCTCGGCCACGAACCGGACGACGTGGCGGGTGCGCCCGTGCTGCGGGATCTCGACGATCCGGTCGTCGGTCCACTGCGGGAGCGGGGTGTCCCAGGGGAGGGTCAGCAGATCGGCGGCCGCCTGCGCAGGAGGGCTGAACACGAAACGCATCCCGGACCTCCGGTCCTCGGACGGGGTTCCCTGTCAGGTTAGCGCGCGGCTCCTCGACGCCTGCTCGATCAGGGTCACCGTGGTCGTCGGGTCACGTGGCCGCGCACGCCGCCTCGCGTGATCAAGGCCCGGAAGGTCGAACAGCCGGCTCCGGGCCGTCCCTCGGGCCGACGGATGAGTCCGCGGCGAGCGTCGCCGGCAGCGAGACCTGACATCCGGCGGTCACGGCGACGCGGGCGTCGCCGTCCTGCCGTTCGGCGACGAAGGCTCTCTACACCGGTCGGTTCGTAGGAGGACGACTGTGGACGCCGGGCGACCCGAAAGTCGGGGGTTCGGACCGAGCAGCGCGATTGATGGTCGGCGCATCGCACCACCGACGAGGCGCTCACCAGGAGCTTTGCTCCCCCGATTGGACTCGAACCAATAACCCTGCGAGTGAATCTTGAGGTGGTTGGCGGCGGTCGGTCGGCGACGAATGTGCAGATCAGCGGCCGTTCACGTCATCGGTCGGGGTTGGCCGCCGTCGGCCTTTGACGGTGGTTTGTTGGTCGTAAGTTGGTCGTGTCGTCGACGCATGCCCGGTTCGAGAGCCGGTCGCGGGACTTCGTCGCCTCACCGCGAAGAGCCGGGCCCGTCCAACCAGCGGTCGGGTTACAGACGTGAGCGGCTCCCCCTCGCGCGCCACCATCCCGGAACGGATCAGCTCCCAGGTCAGTCGGACCAGGCCGGTGGCCGCTTGCCGAGGAAGGCGTCCAGCCCCCCTCGCGGAAATCCGCCGTCGCGCCGAGTGCCACTGCCTCCTCCCGCTCGACGGCCAGGCCCTGCTCGAAGGGAAGGTCGACACCGTCAGTGATGCAGCGCCGGATCGCCGCCAGCGCCCGAGCCGTTTCCGGGCCAGCCTCTCGACGTAGCCCTTCACCTCCTCGCGGAGCCGCTCGCCCGCCACCACGACGTCCACGAGGCCTATGCCGTGGGCTTCCTCGGCGGCGAGCAGGGTGCCGTCGTGGAGGGAGCGCAGCGCCCGCGGCCGGCCCAGCAAGCGGGCCGGCGCCTGTGTCGCCCCGACCGGCGGGATGAACGTGATGTCGATCTCGGGCTGCCCGAGCCGGGCGGTGCTCGCCGCGAAGCGGACATGGCAGTGCAGCACCATCTGCGGGCCGCCGCCGACCGCGGTGCCGTGCACGGCCGCCAGCAGCGGTTTCGGCGACGCGCGCATCATCCGCACAAGGTCGTGGCACTCATCCACCCAACGACGCATGCCTCCGTCGTCCATGGCGGCGAAGACCCTCAGGTCCGCCCCCACGCTCAAGTGCGCATCGAGAGCGCTACCGATCACCACGTGAACGGTGGGGTCCGTGAGGTGTCACTCCAGTGCCTCCGGGACTTCTCGAAGCCGCTCCGAGTGAAAGGCGTTGACCGGCGGGCGGTCGTACTCGATCCAGCCCATCCGCTCGTGCACCGTCACTCCCAGAAAGTCGACCGTCCACCCTCGCCTCCGCACCGTTGACCGACCCGGGAAGCCAGGCTCGCTTCGGGACCGCGGCTGGGCGGAGTTTCAAGCGGGGGAAACGAGCAAGAGCTCCCCGCTGCCTTGCCTAGGCCCTACGGCAGTCAGCATCGGCTGGGCCGGAATGCCTGCTGGTACGGTGCGCGGCCAACAGATTTCTCGGCCGGCGGGGACGACGCCGCAACGACATCTGCCGCAGCCCGCTCCGACGCCTCGTGGGAGGACAGAGCTTGAGGACCTGCTTCCGCCACTCTTCTCAGTCCTGAGTCGATCAGTCGTCGGTGGCGACCAAAGATCGGGTGACCGGCTGGCCAGTGGCCCGGTTGCGCTAGGTGGCGGGAGCCAGCTTCCGGGGACGCTGGGCGATGCCGGCGGACTACGCCGGTAAGGGTGTTCGAATGACCCGCGTGGGCCGGACATCTCTAAATCCGGAGCGGGCTCGGGCTGAGGCAGCGCGATGAACCGGAGGCGGTGACGTCGGGAACGGCACCGAGCAACCGCCACCCATTGCCTCGACCGTACGCGCCTGGCTCGAGCATCATCTCCGAGCACGTAGTCTCTTCACGCCGACCTCAGGGGCATCGCTCAACCTGGTGGAGGCGGCCTATTCGATTAGCACCCGGCAGGCGCTGCGCCGCAGCAATTTCTCCATCATTGCCGACCTCATCGCCGCCATCAAGCGCCTCATCGCCGTCTGAAACGAACGCTTCGCACCTTTCGCCTAGACCAAGGGCCCTACACGGCCATCGTCATCGTCAAGGCCACCGACCCACGCCGCCGCAAGACACAGGCGACGTCAGTGACGGAGCACTAGAGGTCGTAGAGCGCCCTGTAGCCAGCAGCGATCGCAAACAGCCTTCTTATCCACAGGACGAAGACAGCGAATAGCGCCCAACTTGCCAAGAGGAGCAGGACGGCCGTCGAGATTTTGATCGGGTAACCCGAAAACAATCTAATGTATCCCGCGGTGGCGAACCCGACGGAGAGGAGGCTAAATATTACGACAATAGCTCTCCTACTGTAGCGGTCCACATCGAGGGAGCCCCTTCGGACGTCCCAGTGCTCGAACACCAAAACGCTTCCCCCGGCGGCCCAATAGACGTACGTCTCGAGATCGTTAAGGAAGGCGCCAGCGCGCATCTGACGGACTTGTTCACCAGCGTAGATCGCCAGCGCCAGGAGGCACACCACAGGGATGGCCAGAGCAAGGATTCCGACCGAAAGCCAAGGAACCCTATCCCATAATTCCGCCGCGGCCGCTGCTAGCAGCCCGACCGCTGCGGCTCCGAAGCTCAGGATCGATATTTGCCCCGCAAGGGCAACTTGGACGTCGTTCCTAACAGCCGAGTACTCTTGCGCCACCAAGGTTGTGAGTTGCTGTTGCTGAACCTGAGCCAACCCCAGCCTGGGTGGTGGCGGAGCTATGGGAGGCAGGCGCCATGCAAAGATAGACATGTAGTGAGTGTCCTACGAGGTCGGGAAGGTCCTCGCCTTGACCTCTTGGAATATACGCCGTGGGTACGGCCAGGTAGGACACAATTGTCTCTCGCGCAAAGCACCGCGCTAACCTCGACGTCCTCCGACGGAGGAAGCTGCGACGAGCATGGCGATGAACCGGATGCGCACGCTCCTCGCGTTCGCCAGGACCATGCGGTCCTCGTCCGTGCGCTCGTCGGGGTCGTCCTCGTCCTCGGTCATCTCGCGTAGGCCCGGCCGGTCGAGGTCGCGGTAGCGCTGGAACACCTGTTTCGCGCTGAGCACGTCGGGCGGGACGATCCCGCACCTGGCGATCATCCCGGCAAGACTGCGCGCGGTGAACGCTCCACGGCTGTAGCCGAAGAGGGAGATCTGGTCTCCAGGTTGATGGTGCTCGGCGATGAATCGATTGCCTCCCGGATGTTGCTGTCCATACCACGGCCGAGGATCCCGCCGCGCCACCAATTACACGGGTTATTGCCGACGCCTTTGATGTAGCACTTCTTCTGTCCCCCGCCGTCGGGCGCGCGTGGGGGCTCCTTCAACCGAAGCTGCAGCAATCCCATGTTGGTGTCGTCCGTCGGGTCGTTCCAGGTCCCGTCCATGAAGACCGCATGTCTCACGATGCTTCCCAGGATCTCGCGCAGGACCACCGGATGAAGTGGTTCGGTCAGGCGGCAACTCGTCGGCCTTACACCGTCCGTCTGGTGCAGCCGGCGAGCATGGGTGCGTCCCCAGACAGGTAGCGGGCACGCACGCGAACGGCGTCGATCGCCGTGATCAGCAATGAGGCGACTCCGGACTCGTCGTGGACGGTTCAGCGCTGCGCGGCGGCCGTGGGCATCGGCATGCCCACGTCCTCAACGAAGCACGATGTGTGGCTTCACCCCGTTCCCGGTCGTAGTCCGTCTCTCCCGGTGGTGACCCAAGGCGACTGTCCGCGAGACCCGTCACTGGGACTTCACCTGGCTGTCACCGCAGCCGATCGGCGCTCACGGCGGCACTCTGATACATGGCGTTGCTCCTCGGTCACCACCGCGCCAGAGGATGGGACAGCGACGTGCCGCCGTGTCCGCGCGCTGCCGGGCGGTAGCGGCTCCAGCGGCGCCCACTGTGCTTCCATCGACGTGAGCAGTTCGCGGCGGAGATGCTCGCACCGTTGACCAGATTCGATCAGCGGGACAGGGCGCGACCTAGGTGCGCGGGTTACAGGTTCACCGGCGCCCACAGAAGCGCCCCTGGCGGTGTATCCTTGCGATTTGCGTTATGCCATATACGGCCCACGGAGCCGCTGGCGCTCAGGGCTACGGTAACGGCTGCTTTGCCGCGTCCCCGCCCAGCACCGAACGCGCCTTAAGTTCGTGCTCCTTCTTGAGTTCGTGCTCCTTGTCGCTCTTCTTCTCCTGCTGCCTCAGCTCGGCCTGGCTCTTGAGAGCGCCGCTGACGGAGTTGGCGCCGAAGTAGAACGCCGCCACGGCGGTGACCAGGGTGCCGAGCACGGTGACCAGCTGCTTGGCCAGGTCGTCGGCCGCCTGGTTTTCTAGCGGGTCGGGCAGCAGGGTCACGTCGTAGAGCGTCGTCCCGTCGGCACCGGTCACGGCGACCGACCGCTGGATCCGCTCGGTCGGGATGGTCGCCAAACGGGCGGCGTCGATGCGCTCCAGCGTCCGCAGCTCATCGACGGTGGGCGGGACCCGGCGTGTGGTGTTGAACAGGAAGACCGCCGCGATGAAGAAGAGCAGTATCAGCATCAGGGCGATGACGGCGCGGATGCTGCCCCGGGGCAGGCCCATCGCCTCGTCTTCATTGACCAGCCCCAGCCGCTTGAGCACGATCGTGAGCGTCGCAACCACCATGATGAGGACGACGGCGGCCGCGACGAAGACCAGCGAGAGCGTGATTTCCGGTCCGTGGCGCTGCGTGCCGGCGAAGAGCCGGAGCAGCAGCCAGACGATCAACGCCAGCATCCCAGCGCTTACGGCGGCCGCCCAGAAGAGTGCCGCCAGCGCCGACCACTGACGATTCCCGTGCTCGCCGCGGCCGAGCGCTACTGCGTGCTGGCGGGTGATTAGGCCCACCCAGCGGCGATGGTCGGGCGACTTTGGCTCATCCTCATCGGCCGTCCGGTCGACTTGCTGAGACGATTGCGGGTCCATGCACCCCCCAGCGCGTGTGCGATGCGCCGTCCCCTTTGTGAGGCTGCCTCAAGGTTCCCGCTGACCACGTTCATGGTCAATGCAATCAGACGCGGTCCCTGCGCTGGCGCGACGTCGAGTACGGCACCCGGACCGAGTCCGATCACCTGGTAAACCTCACCGACAACGTCTTGGGAAAGGGTGAGGCGGCTTGTACCGCTTACCAGGGACGGCGCCCGGAAGCCAGTGCGAGCCGCCCGGCCGCCATTCCGATCATCATGGCCCATTTGATCATCGCTGCGGCGTTCGCGGGCAGCCGCTTGTGGTCCCGGCTCCTCCTTAGGTGCGCGGCGATCCCTATGAGTTGATCTTGTGGTGGTCGACAGGAGCTGGCCGTGATGAACATGCCCATGAATGCCTGTTCGCATGATCGGCCGATGTTGGTCATCGTCGGGCGTGGAGGGTGGTTCGTTGGTCGTGAGTGAAGAAACCCCGTGGGCCGGACGCCTCCAGACTTGGCAGCAGCCAGGGAGGAGGCCCCGGTTGGGGAGGGTCAGCAAGTATTCGGAGGAGTTCCGCCGGCAGGCGGCGATGCTCGTCGTCGACGGCGGCCGCGGCGTCCGCGACGTCGCTCGAGAGCTCGACGTCAACCACGAGACGCTGCGCAACTGGGTCGGTGCGCTCAAGCGGGAGCGGGCCACATCCGGCGGGCCGGTCAGCGGCGATGAGCGGGCCCAGCTGGCCCGGCTGCGCCGCCGCGTGGCCGAGCTGGAACTCGAGAAAGAGATCCTGAAAAAGCCGCGGTCTTCTTCGCCCGGGAGACGGGGCGGTGAGCCGGAGCGCGGTCTTCGGCTTCATCGCCGCGGAGAAGACCACCAACGGCGTGCGCCGTCTCTGCCGGGGTCCTCGGGGTCAGCAAACGGGTGGCCCGGCTGATGCGCCTGGGCGCTATGGAGGGCATCCACCGGCGCCGGCGCGGCAAGTACGGCCGCTGCACGCGCTCGACCGCGACCGCCGGGGACCCGTCGAGCGGAACTTCACCGCTGCTGCGCCCGACCGGCTGTGGGTCGCCGACATCACCTACCTGCGCACCTGGGAGGGCTTCCTCTACCTGGCCGTCGTCATCGACGCCTGCACCCGCAAGGTCGTGGGCTGGGCGATGGCCGACCACCTGCGCACCAAACTGGTCCTCGACACGGTCGGCATGGCCCTGTTCGCCCGCCGGCCAGCGCCCGGACTGGTGCACCACTCCGACCGCGGCAGCCAGTACACCGCCTACGAGTTCGGCAAGACGCTGCGCACCTCAGGCCTGCTCGCGTCGGTGGGCCGGGTCGGCTCGGCGTTCGACAACGCGCTGGCCGAGTCGTTCTTCGCGACGCTGAAGGCCGAACTGGTCTACCGGCGGGCCTGGCCCACCCGGGACGAGCTGGAGATGGAGGTCGTCAGTTACATCGAGGGCTTCTACAACCCGCGCCGCCGCCACAGCCGGCTCGACAACCTCAGCCCGGCCGACTTCGAGCAAATGCTCACGATACAGAACGAGGCGTCCGCCTGACGGGGGTCACTTCAGTCTCCGGCGCCAACCGCCACGACAGCATGCTGGTCGAGCCGATCCTGGACTCCGTGCCGGCGATCCACCGCCGCGGCCGCGGACATCCGCGCCGCCGACCGGTCAAGCTGCACGGGGACAAGGGGTATGACAACCCGCGGGTCCGCCGCTACCTGCGCCGCCGCAGGATCACCGCGAGGATCGCCCGCCTCGGCCGGGACTTCAGCGCTCGCCTGGGCCGGCACCGCGGGGTGGTCGAGCGCACGCTGGGCTGGCTGTTGTCCTACAAACGCCTGGCTCCGCGCTACGACCGCAGCGCTTCCACGATCACCGCGCTCGTCCGACTGGCTGTCACTTCATCTGCGCCCGAAGCCTACCGAGGAACTAATGCGTCTCCTAGAAGCCCGCCGCCTCGGCGGCCATGCGCCGGGCGAGTCGTACGGCGCCTGACACTGGCTCATCCGGTAGTGACTGGATGTCATGCATGCCACGGCGCTCCAGCTCCCTGCGAACTAGTCCCCCTAGAAGCGCGCTGCCCCGCAGTACCCCCCCGGCCAGGACGACCGGTCCGCTCAGCCGGAGGCGGTCCGCGACTACGGCCGCCAGGCTGCCCAGCGTGCCCGCTGCGCCCGTGACGACCAATAGCGCCTCGGGATCGCCGGCCGCGGCGAGGTCGATGACGACACGCGCCCGTGGCCCGGCAGACCGAGCAGCGGGCCCGCCGCGGACGCAGCGCCACCGTCGAGGTCAGGTCGCGGACCCGGCGTGCTCGGGCGTGGCCCCGCGGGCGCAGCGCGCCACCGCAGCCGGGGCAGGCGATGGCGCCCGCGGCCAGGTCGGTCTCGACCCGGTCGGGCACAGCGACGCCGATCACGACACGACGGGCAGCAGGCGGGGCGCACGGTGCACGAGCGTGGTCTACCAGCCTCCGCAACGTCAGGGGTCAACTGGTGTTGCTCGACGACCAGCCCGCCCGAACCGACGATGCCGACAGTTGTCGCTGGCACACGGGACCCGCTCGTGCCAGAGGTAGACCTCATCGCACATGACGATTACCGAGGCGGCCGGCTTGCGGCAATGCACCTGCTAGAACTCGGGCATCGAAAAATCGCGCGGGCACCGACTTCTCGCCCGCACACGACGCGCAGGACACCGGAGAATGATATGGCGGAGGCAGAGAACCGAGGAGGCGAACGCCGGTGAGCGCGAGGTCGCCGGCCACTTCTCGACGTCCGGGCAGACCATTTCGACGACGATTCGCGGGACGTCCTGCCGCGCCGCAAGTATGTGACCTGGTGCCCGGCAAGGACATGGTGCTCGTCATGAACACCGGCGTGGAGGCGGTCGAGAGCGGGATCAAGGTGGCCCGCAAGTCTCGTCCTCATCCTCGTCCGGCACCTCGATATTGCGCGAGTTGAGCAGGATGGCCGGAGACGGTGCCAGGAGCAGCCGGTCCCGGAGGGAGTCCATGTCGGCCAACCGGGACAGCTCGAGCAGCACGCCATAACCCGCGTACTTCCACACGTGGGAGTCGCCCTCGTTGGCGTAGAGCTGGATACCGCTGTCGTCGGGTAGCCGTAACGCGTAGTACACACCGCGATAGCTGCTGTCGCGCTGACGCAGGTTGAGGCCGAGACGGGCTTCGACGAATCGATGCGCCTCCTCCAGATCGGACGCGGAGAACCCGTAGGTGTCGAAACGCTCGGTGCTCATCTCTTCCTCAGTCGGTAAGCGGAATCGTCTGGCGCAGGGTCTCGGTGCTGGCCTCGCCGATGGGCTTCCTGGCCGCCCCGACGTCCTGGAACAGCATGATCTTGACCTCTCGGGCGAAGCCTTCGCCTGCCTCTCGCAGGTTGCCTCGCAGCTTCTTCGCGAAGGCGCCGAGGCCCAGCTCGGCGACCTGCTCGTCCGAGAGTGGTCCGATACGACTCGGGCTCGGCTTGACTTCCATGCCGGCAGTGCGTGCCTTCCGGAACAGGTCCTTGCCCGTGATGGCCACATCGAAGTCGCTAGCCGGATCGAATGGAACCTTACGTTTGTAGGAGATGCCGGAGACCGAACTGCCTTGCAGGAACGCCTCACCCTCGCGGTCGACTTTCTTCAGGGCTCGGTCGAGCTCCTTCTTGGCTGTCGCCTTGAAGCTCTGCCAGTGCTCGGCGTTCCGGAAACCGAAGGGAATGTCCTCTGGGGAACCGGCGCCCGCAGCCAACGCCTGGGCCTGTTTGCGTTGCCCCGCCCATGCTGTCATGCGGGACTGCAGGGCCGCTTCGTCCAGTCCTGGTTCGACCTCGCCCCAGTACTTGAAGAATGCGGTGGCCTCGCGCTCGTTCATGCCCAGTGAGTCGGCGTGTTTGAGGACGCGCCGGTATGCCTCGATCGCCGCGATGTGCCCTTCCTGCACTGCGAGCTTCATCTCCGGCGCCAAGGACTCGTACCACGCGTCTGCCTTCGCATTCTTCAGGATGGTGCCCAGGTCCTCGATGGTCTTCCGGGCACTGAGGAACACGGCCCACACGAACCTCCCAAACTCCTCGAGGCCGGGAATGATGACCGCGCGGAGGTACTGCGGTGGCCGCAGGACGGCTCGCCAGGCCGCTTTGGCCTCCGTTTCAAGCTCTGCGGCCCGATGCAGGCTCTCTTTGACCTCCTGCTTTAACTTCGCGATCTGCGCCAGCTTGGCGTCGAACTCGAGGAGATTCCCCGTCTCCTCCAGTGCCTTGACCGCGGGGGCGAGCTCCTCCAGGGCACGGATCGCCGCGCCGGTGCTGGCGATGTCCATCCCGAGGCCGATGACGGCGATCACGCACCAGCCCATCCATGGCTTCTCGGAAAGGAGCTTCGCTCCGTACGTTGCCGATTCCTGGTCGTACTTCTCGAACTCCGTTAGTGCCTGGTAGGCGCCGATGCCCACGGCTGCGGCCCCCGCGGCCACGGCGACCGTGCCACCGCCCATCGTCACCAGCCCGGCGGCGACGGCGAGAACGGCCAGCAGGAGGTTGACGGCGCGTTCGTCCCCCTTGATCTGCTCACGCCGGTCCTGGACGATTTCGTAGTAGATCGTGCCCGGCTCGATGCGCTGCATGCTCAGCGACGCGTTGTAGAGCAGATCGAGCTTGAAGACCAGCTCCGGGTCGTCTTTCAGGTACTGGTGCGACTTGGCAATGTCCGACCGCCGCTCGGCGATGTAGTCCGTGAGCATCGAGCCGACTTCGCTCTTTTCGGCCGATGCGAGCTCCTTGCGGTCGAATGATTGCTCACCGATCAGTGGCTCGTCCGGGGTGGCGCCCTTCACCACGGCTTCCGCTGCGGCTTCCTCAGCCGCGGCTGAAGAGCGTAGCCGCGCCTTGAGCTCGACGTCGCCCTTTGCATAACCGCCGAGATCACGGGTGATCAGGCTGGCCGTAGCGCGGAGGTTCGCCGCCTCCTGGTAGTGCGCCTTGGCGCCACTGGCCCGCACCCGATCCGCGATGCCCGACGCGACAGCGGGATCCGCGTAACGACGTTCCTGTTCCCAGAGCACGTGCTCGTAGCGCTGGAGCATGTCGTGGCCGATGGCGACGGTTTCCTTCACGAATGCCCGCTCGTAGGCCTTGCACATCGACTCGAAGGCATCGATGGAGTCGAACCCCGCCGACTTGAGCTCGGCCGTGATCGCCGCGCGTTCGGCCTCTTCATCGGCGATACGGTCGGCAATGTCCTGGTAGTCAGCCGGGACCGCATCCGGGCCCACGAACTCCCTCGGTGCGTTTGCAAGCCTGCGGAATTCCTTGACGCGACGATAAAGACTCAGCCGATCGGTGAGGCGCGTCTTGATCGCCGCGCGTTCCACGCTCTGGTTCTCGCGCACGTCGACACTGAGACGATAGCGGTCGAGCGACACGTCGAGGGCGTTCCACTCTGTCGTCTCTGCAGTGACCTTGCTCTTGTAGTCCGCGCGCTCGGCCGGGGTCATGGCCTGGACCTTCTTTGCAACGCGCAGGGCAATCGCGAAGTCGTGCGGATCAAGTTTCTGTTGCGACGTCGAATCGAAGAGGAACTCTCTGACCTCGGGTGGGAGGGCGTCGAGATCGAGAAGCTGGCTCCGCAGCTGAAGCCAGTACGCCGCCTGCTCACGGTCGATCTCCGAGGTACCCAGCTTGGTGTCCTTCGGAGTGCCGGTAGCCGTGTAGAACGCGGCGTCGGTGCGCTCGTTGAGCGACTGCTTCTGCTCCGCGGTCATAGTCGACACGATTTGTGCGCTCTCTGCGAGCTTCTGCCGGCTGCGGGCGAGCCCGAGGGTGACGGGCAGGATCACGAACCCAAGTGCTGCGTCTGCCCGGGTGACCGCTCTGCCGGTACCTGTCCAGTGCCAGTGCTGCTCGGCGATCTTCTGCTTGGCCTCTTCGGCGTTCGACAGATGGTGGTACTGGCGCGCGAACTCGACCAGCAGCTCCTGCTCGGTCATCTCCGTCGTCACCGCGACTCGAAAGTGGAACTTGTGTCCGGTCGGTTCCTTCTTCGCCTGCTGGGGCTTGCGTACCTTCCGCTGGATGCGTGGACCCGTCCTGCGCTGCTGCACGACATGCGCCAGCTCGTGCGCGAGGATCCGGCGGCCTTCCTGGGTCGTGGGTCGGTATTGGCCGTCGCCGAACGCGATCTCGTTGCCGACCGTGAACGCACTCGCGCCGAGCGCGGCGGCCGCGCCGGCGGCCTCGGTCCCGACGTGGATACGCACGTCCGAGAGGTCCGCACCGAGTTGGCGTTGCATGTCGTCGCGCACCGACCTGCTCAGCGCTCCGGAGCCGGGTACCTGGGTCGGTTCCTCGGACGTGGACGAGACGGTGGCATCGCCGCCTGCGACGGTGCCGGCCTCTGGGGAGCCGTCGGTCGTGCCTTCGTCCTCGACCGTGTCCTCAACGCCGTCGGCACGGGCTTCGGCATCGTTCTCGGCCGGGCCGTGGACGTGGAGGAGCCGGCCGACGGCCTGATTCCCGACCGCGCGTTGCAGCTGGAGGATCTGGCCCATGTCCTGATCGGGCACGGACGGATCGCGTTCACCCGCGCCGGCTTCGAGCAGCGTCGCTCGCTCCGGCGTTTTCGGCTCGTTGGCGAAACTCGACATGGCGGCTCTCTCGTGGTCAGTGGAAAGCCAGTGGCTGCGTCGGTGTCGAGGACGATGTCGCCGCCGACTGTGTAAGCCTGATGGTCGGAGCTACCAGCGCAGTGCGGAAGGCCACGACGAGCCATACGAGCGGAGACACGACAGCAGCCGCGGCGGCGGGCGGCAGGCTCATCAGCCAGCTCATGTCATTAACTACGACTTTGAACGGGCTGGTCGGCGTGGATCGCAGGTCGCGGCCGAGGCAGTGCTGTCGAGCGGGTCATGGTGGGCTCCTCTCCCGCGACGGCGTTACCGCGAGGCACAGGCCCGCGAGCATCACAGAAGAGGCGGCGACGTAACAGATTGATACCTGGTGTTCCGCGATCCGGAGTGCGGCACTGGACAGTGGGGGAGCGGTGCCGGTGGGCTGCTGACGCAGCGAGCGGTGCGGATGATGCATGTTGCAGCGCACTACGTAGATCTGCGTATGGCCGCCCCACCGGACCCCGAGGATCGTGGACGGGTGTGCGAGCCATCCCCGCCGGTGACGTGCTCCCGGCCGACCCGCTCGCCGACGAGTTCGACCTCGACCTGCGCCTGGGCGAGTTGACGGCCACCCGTGCCGGGATTCTGGTGGACGCGCAGACGGACGGCTTCGGCTGCCTGCCCACCGGCGGGCAGGGCGCGGGCACCACGTGCAACACCCAGGACGACACGTGCGCGGGCACGTGCGCCGGCCTCGCCACCTGCCCCCCGACCGGGTGCGGCGCCACCTGCGAGAACACCTGCCCGCTCACCGCTTGCGGGGCCACCTGCGAGGACACCTGCCCGCACACCGCCTGCGGTGCCACCTGTGACACCTGCCCGTTCACCGGGTGCGGTGACACCTGCGTGGGCACCTGCGCGACCTGCGACAACTCCTGCCACCCCCCGTGCGCGACCGAGGGCATCCAGAACACCTGCAACCTCATGTTCTCCTGCGTCTGCTGAGCCCGCCGATGACCACCACCCGCACCCGCAGCGCCGCACGGCGTACGGCCGACGAGACGGCGCGCGAGGTCGCGACGCGACTGGCCGACCCGGCGATCGTCGCGGCCGCGGTTGCAGCCTCCCAGGAGCAGAGCACGCTGACGGACTTCGTCCGCTGGCGTCCGCACACCGTCGCGGGCGGCTACGCCGGAATCGCCCTGCTCTGCGGCGCGGCGGACGCGCGGTGGCCCGGCGAGGGCTTCGACCGGGCCGGCCACCACCACCTCGCCACCGCCACGGCCGCCGCGGAGGCCGCGGCGTACGTCGACTCGTCGCTGCACTCGGGGCTGGCCGGCCTCGGCTACGCCACGCACGTGCTGACCGGCGGGCGCGACCGCTACCGGCGGCTCACGGCCACGGTCGACGCCGCCCTGCTGCCACGGGCGGAGGCCGCGGCGGAGCGGCTCGAGGCCGCCCGGGGGTGCGGGGTCGGGGCGTTCGACCTGATCTCGGGCCTGAGCGGCACTGCCGTCCACCTGCTGGCGCGCCGCGCCGACCCGGCCGTCGCGCGAGCGCTGCGCCGGGTGCTCGCCGCCCTGGCGAACCTGCTCGCCGACCGCGGCGAGCCGCGCCGCTGGCACACCCCCGCGGCGCTGTCGGGCGAGTCCCTGCGCACCGCCTACCCGCACGGCAACCACAACTGCGGGCTCGCGCACGGGATTCCCGGCCCGCTCGCCCTGCTGTCGGTGGCCCTGCTCGACGACGCGGTGGACGACGATCTGGTCGAGGCCGTCGGCGGTGCCGTCGCCACGGCCGCGGGGTGGCTGGCCGCGCACCGGGTCGAGCTGCCGGAGGGTGCGGACTGGCCGAACGCCGTCGGCCTGCCCGCGCCCGACGGCACGCCGCACGAGCCGGACCCGTGCCATCCGGGTCGGGCAGCGTGGTGCTACGGGGTGGCGGGCGTGGCGCGGGCGCTGTGGCTCGCCGGTACCGCGCTCGACCACGCCGGGCTCGACCACGCCGGGCTCGACGACGTCGGGCTCGACGGGCAGGGCCACCGGGAGCTGGCACTGCGGGCCGTGCGGGCGGCGCTGGCCCGGCCGCCCGAGCAGCGCTACCTCACCAGCCCGACGGTCTGCCACGGCACCGCGGGCCTGCTGCTGGTGGCGGTCCGGTTCGCCGCGGACACGGGATGTCCGGATCTCGCGGCGTCCGTCGACGGGCTGACCGCCGATCTGCTCGGGGCGTACGAGCCCGGGTCGCTGCTCGGATTCCGCGACGTCGAGCCGGGCGGCGTGCAGGTCGACCAGCCGGCGCTGCTCGACGGCGCTCCGGGCGTCGCACTGGCGCTGATGGCCGCGGCCGGGCCGGAGCCGCCGGCCTGGGACCGGCTGTTCCTGCTGTCGTGAAGCCCATGAGGGAGGTGCAGCGGTGACCGAGATCGACACGAGGTTCGACGTCGGCCCGGAGAGCGAGGGGAGCGTCGGGGAGGACGAGTTCGACCTGGACCTGCGGCTGGGCGAGCTGGCGGGGCGGCCCGGCCACCCGATGCAGCCGTTCGGCGGTGCACCGCTCTTCGGCGCCCCCCTCGAGGACGCACAGACCGATGGCGCCGGCTGCCTGCCCACCGGTGGGAAGGGCGAGGGCGGCACGTGCGGGACCCAGAACAACACCTGTCCGGGCACGTGCGCGGGGCGCAACACCTGCCCGGCCACCGCCTGCAACACCTGTGCGGCCACGTGCGCCGGGCACAACACGTGCCCCGCGACGCAATGCGGCCAGACCTGCGGGAACACCTGCCCGCGGACGGACTGCAACACCTGCCCGCGGACCGACTGCGGCCAGACCTGCGGTGACTTCACGAACTGCGGCGGGACGTGCGCGAACACGCACTGCTTCACCTGCCGGTCGGGCTGCCAAGAGCCGTGACGGGCGGACGCACACTCTACGAACCGGTCGGCGGGATGGTGGTCCGCGCGCCGCTGCTGCCCGTGCAGCGCTACCTGGACCTGCCGGGGTCCACGCCGGCGGGAAGGGACGACCCGCTGCTCGCCCGCGCGGTCGCCGTGGCCAGCGAGGATCTCGCCGCCGCGCTCGCCCGCCCCGGGGCGCCGGACGGTCGTCGGGCCGAGGCGCTGCTGCGCTACCGGATCCGCAGCGCCACCCGGCCGACGCCGTTCGGGCTGTTCGGCGGGGTGGCGGTCGGCGGGTGGGGTCCGATCACGGACCTGCGGATCGCCGAAGCACTGCGACCGACCCGCACCCGCCCCGACATGGGCTGGCTGGTGGACGCGGTGCGCACAGTCGAGCGGGCGGCCCCCGGCCGGCTGCGGCTGCAGGCGAACACCTGCGCGTTCGAGCGCGCCGGGCGCCTGCACCTGACCGACCGCAGCGCGGGAGGTGAGGCCGGGCCGGACGTCTCGGTGCGGGCCACGCCGGTTGTCCGGCGGGTGCTGGCGCTGGCGCGCACCCCGATCACCTACGACGCGCTGGTGGCGGCGGTGCTCGCCGCGACCCCGGGAGCGCCCCGGGATCGGGTGTGCGAGCTGGTCGACGAGCTGGCCCGCCAGGACCTGCTCGTCAGCGACCTGCGCCCACCCCTGACGGCCGACCCCGTCGCACACGTGTGGGGCCGGCTCGCCGCGCTTGCGGACGTTCCCGCCGCCCGGGACGTCGCGGCGCGACTCGCCGACGCCGTCGACCGGGCGGCGCTGCTGGACACGGTGCTCGCCGACCCGGACGCGGGGTCCTTGGCCCGCAACGGCTCCTCCCCCGATCCCGTGCCGGTACTGACAGCCCTGCGGGCGCGGCTGCGCGAGGCCGACACCGACCCGGGCGCGGCGGAGCCGAGCGGGCACGCCGGGCGGGACGTCGTCCAGGTCGATTCGGCGCTCCCGCTGGCCGGACACGCCGTGACGGCCGCCGTCGCCGCCGACGCGGCCCGGGCCGTCGACCTGCTGCTGCGCCTGCACCCGTCCCCCGGCGGCCCCCCGCACCTGGCCGCCTACCGCGCGGCGTTCGCCGCCCGCTACGGCCACGACCGCAGCGTGCCGCTGCTGGAGCTGCTCGATCCGCGGTTCGGGCTCGGGCCGCCGGACGGGCACGCGTTCGGGCACGGCGTCGGGCCGGTCGACCGGGAGGCCCGGGCGCGGCGGGCGGAGCGGCTGACCGAGCTGGCGTGGGCAGGGCTGCAGTACGGCCGGGCGTCCGAGGGTGCGCCGGAGGTCGTCCTCGACGACGCCGACCTCGCGGCACTGTCGACCCGGACACCCGACCCGCAGCAGCTGCTGCCGTCACTCGAGCTCAGCGCGTTCGTGCTGGCACCGTCCGCCGCCGCGCTCGACCGCGGCGAGCACCTGCTGCTCGTCGGCCCGAACCTCGGCGCCCACGCCGCCGGCCGTGGCCTCGGGCGCTTCGCGGACCTGCTTGGCGACTCGGCAACCGGCCTGCTGAACGCGATCACGGCGGCGGAGGAAGCCCGGTGCCGGCCGGCGAACGGCGCAACGGGCATCGTCGCCGAGCTCGTCTACCTGCCACGCCAGCGGCGCGCGGCGAACGTGGCGATCCGCCCGGCGGCGCGGCGCTACGAGATCCCGGTCGGGGTCGCGCCGGGGGTACCGGCCGACCGGGTCGTCGCGGCGGACGAGCTGCGCGTGCACGTCCGGGAAGGGCGGCTGCGCCTGTGGTGGGAGCGCGGCGGGGTCGATGTGGCCGTCTCGGCCGGGCACATGCTCAACACCAACAGCGCGCCGCAGGTGTGCCGGTTCCTGCACGAGGTCGGGCTGGACGGCATCACCCCGCTGACGGGCTTCGACTGGGGACCCGCCGAGGGCCAGCCGGTGCTGCCCCGCGTGCGGTACGGGCGGATCGTGCTGCGGCCCGCGCAGTGGCGGCGGCGCCGGGCACGGGCCGCCGAGGAGCTGGCGGTGCGCGACCCGGCCGCGTTCGCCGCCGCGCTGCCGGCCTGGCGGCGGCGCCTGCGGCTGCCGCGGCGGGTGTACCTGGCCGAGGGCGACAACCGGCTGCTGCTCGACCTGGACGACCCCGCGCAGGCCGGCCTGCTGGCCGCCGACCTGCGCCGCTCGCTCGGCGGCGACCTGGTGCTGCACGAGGCGCTGCCCGGGCCGGACGACGCCTGGCTGCCCGGCCCGGGCGGCCACTACGTCAGCGAACTGGTGGTGCCGATGGTGCGGCGGGCGCCCGCCGCGGCTCGCCCCGCGACGGCGGTGGCGCCGGCGGCGGCAGTGACCCACGACGACGGCGACCGGCGACGGACGCCCGGCAGCGACTGGCTCTACCTCACCCTCACCGGACCCGCCGCCGGCCACGACGCCCTGATCACCGGGCCGGTGCGCGCGCTGGCCGACGAACTGGTGGCCCGCGGCGAGGCCCGCAGCTGGTTCTTCCTGCGCTACAACGACCCCGAGCCGCACCTGCGGTTGCGCCTGCACGGCGACCCGGCGACGCTGCTCGCCCGCGCCCTGCCGGCGGCCATGGCGACGGCGGCCGAGCTGGTCGGCTCGGGGGCGCTGCACCGCGCCGGCCTGGAGGTGTACGACCGTGAGCTGGAACGCTACGGCGGCCCGGAGGCGCTCGCGGTGGCCGAGGAGCTGTTCGCCGCCGACAGCCGGGCGGTCGCCGCGCTGCTCCCGCTGGCCCGCTCCCCGGGCGAGCGCCTGTGCCTGGCCGGGCTCGGCATCGACGACCTGCTCGACGCGCTGGGCCTGGACGCCGCGGCCCGGCTCGCCTGGTACTCCGACGCCGCCCCACCCCCGAAGGAGACCGCCGGCGCCCACCGCGAGCACGGCCCCCGCCTCCGGGACCTGCTCGACGGGCCGGGGGACGGCAGCGTTTCGGCGGCCCTGGCGGAACGCCGCGCAGCGATCGTCCCGCTCGGGGCGCGGCTGGCCGCGCTGCATGCCGCCGGGACGTGCCAGGTGTCCCTGCCGACGCTGGCCCGCAGCTTCGCCCACCTGCACGGCAACCGCTGGGGTGTCGACCCGCCGGCGGAGCGGACGCTGCTGGGCCTGCTCCGCCGCGCCCTGCACGCCCGGCTGCGGCGGCCCGCGGCCGCGCACCACTGACACAAGTCCCAGCCGGGGCGGCTCGGACGGGCTGGCACCCGCCGGCACCCGGGTAAGCGGGCTCGCACCAAGTCGTGACCTGTGCGCGGCCCGGCAACCGGGAATGTGCGCCGAGTCGGAGCGCCGCACACGGGCGGTCAGGGCGCGGCCGACGGCTGCGGCGCGGCGAGCTCGGCCTTCCAGCCCGCGGCCCGCATGAGCGCGACGAGGGCGGCCTCGTCCATCACGGGCTCCCCGGCCCGGTTCCGCGCGACGCCCAGGATCTCGACGACGACGCCGTTCGGGTTCACCCGCACGACCGCGCGGGGACTCGTGGGCAGGAGGGCGCGTTGACCCTTGTGGTTCCGCGGTGAGTACTCCGTGACCGTGTGCGCCGTCAGGCTCGGCAGATCGGTGAAGGGCCGCGTCGGGTCCTCCACGAAGACGTAGCCGATGTCGGACAGCCGGAGCGTCTCGGGCATGCGATCGCCCGGAACCCGGGCGTTCCAGCGGTTGACCTCGGTGGCCGGTTCGATGAAGGCGTCGCCGTTCCAGAGGAAGTCCCCCCACTTGTCGTGCAGCCGGCTCAGCGCCCACGCCGCGGGATCGCCCTTCTGCTGGACGAACGAGATGAGCAGCCGCTGCCCGGGCGGTGGCGCGGCCCGCGCGACCTCGCCCCGGATCGCGGCGAGGGTCTCCCTGGCCTCGTCCTGGGTGATCCGCAGCTGCCCGACCAACCGTGCCGCGTTCCCCCGCTGGTCCAGCGCGATGGTGACCGACCGGTCGGCGGAGTGGACCGTGACCGTGCGGTCCGGCTGCACCGTCCACCCGGTCACGCCCGCCTTGCCCTTCGACGGAAGCACCGCAGCGGGCTTGAGGTCCGCGACGGTGGTCGGCGTCGTGCGCCCCGGAGGCTCGTTCGCCCGCGACTCCATCGGCCGCGACGGGATCGGGACCGATGGTCCGCCGCCTGCCGGGACGGCCTGCGGGCCGAAGAGCCGGTCGAGCCGGTCGAACAGCCGGTCGAGGACGCCCGGCGCGCGGGGGGTCGGGGTGGCCGCAGGACCGGCAGTGGGGGCGGCCTCGGGTGCGGCCGCCGGGGCTCGGGGACCCGCCGCAGGTGTGCCCGTCGGCAGGTCCGGCGTGGCAGCCGGTGGGGCCGACGGCACGTCGGGGGTATCCGCCACGGACGCGGCGCGGCGCGGTGCGGCGACCTCCGCGGCCTCGATGAGGGCCGGCCGCGGCCGGCTGCCGGCACCGGGGACGCCCCGCGTCGACGGCTCGCCCTCCAGGACACCTCGCGTGATGGCGCTGAGGATGTGCCGGGAGAACCAGCTCCGCACCGGGCCAGGTGTGACGGGGCGGGGCGCGCCGGTGTCGCGGGACGGCCGGGCAGGCGCGGCATTCGTGGGCGCGGGCGCCGGCTCCGCCGCCGGTGCCGGGGTCGCCGGGCGCCCGGCCGCGGCAGGGACCGGCTCGGGCTCGGCCGCCGGCGCGCGCGGGGTCGTGGGGCGCGGCGTCCCGCCGCCGAACAAGTCGCGGATGCCGAGCATGTTCAGCGCGGTCTCCGCCCCTCCCGTCAGGCCTGCCGCCCACCGCTCGGCGTCGCTGCGGTTCAGGTCCTCGCTCGTGAGCAGGGACTCGTCCGTGACGGCCTCGTACAGCTTCCCCACCCCGGGGGCGTCGACCAGGGCCGCGGCCACGATCGACAGCGGGTTCGAGCCGGCGGCGGTTCCCTCCTCGGTGCGGTTGATCAGCGAGTTGACGAAGTTCGCGCTCAGCCCGCTGGCGGTCAGGGCCTTCATCCACAGGCCGAACTTCACCCCCGAAGCGGCCTCGACGGCGGCCGGCACGTCCTTCAGCACCCGCCCGACCGCCGCGGCCCTCGTTCCGACGAACCGCGTCCCGGCCGCCACCGGCCCGCTGCCGAGGAACCCGCCCGCGACGAACACCGTCACCCAGCCGATGGCCTCGCCGACGTTGCCGGCGGCGTCGAACCGCCGGAACGCCTCCAGCCACGAGGCTTCCTCGGCGCGCTTGGCCTTCTGGTAGACCTGCTCCCCCCAGGCGTCCCAGTCGCGCGCCGCATCCTCCGGGAACGCCGCCCACCAGGCCCGTGCGGTGGCCTCGTCGCCCCACCAGCGGCGGAAGTCCGAGGTCTGTGCCACGTCGGCGGCCAGCCGCCGGAAGAATTCCTCGCGCGACGGGAAGTCGGACCATCCGGCGCGGCGCATCGCCTCCACGAGGTCGATGTCGGCCAGCTTCTCCTCGATCGCCACCGCCGCGGTCGGGTCGTCCGCCAGCGCCAGGTCCGCCTCGGTGATGCCGTCGCGCACCAGCTGCTCTCCCTGCTCCACGAGCGCGGCCAGCTCGGCGCCGGACGGCCGGCCCGTGACGCCCCGCAGCAGGTACGCCCGGATGTGGTTCGGCAGCCGGGCGAACGCGGCGGCGGGGTCGGGCTCGACCACCACCGTCACCGAGCCGCCCAGCTGGAAGGTGGCCACGGCCTGGCGCCATTCGAAGCCGCCTCCCGACCACCGGACGAAGTCCGCGTCGGCATCCCCCACCGGCGCCCCGGCGGGCGACACCGTGTAGGAGCCGGGAGCGAACCGGTTGGTCAGCACCTGGACCGGAACCGTCGCGCCGTTGGCGAGGTAACCCGTCGCGGCACCGGTGCCGGGCTCATAAGCGACGATCCGCACGAGGGGCGAGCCCTGCGTGACCAGGCCCGTCGCGACCCGGTTCCCGACCGCCTCCTGCAGGTCCAGCAGCGGATGTCCGGCGTCGGCAGGCAGGACGACGGGGGGCCGGGCGGCCGGGGCCCGGGCGGAGGCCGCCCGGCCGGTGTCCCGCTCGGCCCGGACGGCCCTGGCCCCGTCGCTCATGGCGGTCGCCCGACCGTCAGGGTTCCCGCTGTTCCAGCCTATCTAGCCGCCGTTCCAGGCGCGCGAGGTCCGGGGGCCCGCCGAGCCCGTCCGGGGGCAACCGGCGCTCCAACCTCTTCACCCGTTGCTCCAGGTTCTCGTGTCGGAGGCGCAGCGTCTTGTGCTGGGCCTCCAGCGCCTTGACCGCCTCGAGCAGCACCGCCGTCAGCCCCGCGTAGTTCACCCCGAGGACGTCGCCGTCCGGACCCATCGGCGTCACCAGCTCCGGGAACTCCTCCTGCACGTCCTGGGCGAGCACCCCGATGCCCTGCCCCTTCTGTCCCGAGTTCGGACGCCAGCGGTAGGTGACGCCCCTCAGCGCGGCCACTCGCCGCAGCGGGGCGGTGACCGGCCGGACGTCGGTCTTGAGGCGGGCGTCCGAGAGGTTGCAGAACGACGCCGCGCACGACTGGCCGCTGACCTCCAGGCGACCCGCGATCGAGGTGATGGCCGTCGCGAAGTTCATCCGCAGGCCCCAGCCGAGACCGGCGCCGAAGAAGCCGACCTCGTCCTTGTTCGCCATCCCGACGAACGCGCGGTCGCCGCCGTCGTCCTGGTTGAACCAGATCCCCGCGGAGGCGTCGCCGCCCTGACGCACCCGCATCCGCCGAGCCACGTCCAGGCCGAGGCCCTCGCCCTGCGGGGCGATCGTCAGCAGGTCGCCGCCCGACCAGAGTCGGGCCTGCCCGTTCTGGCAGTACCAGACCCAGCGGGCGCCGGTCTTCAGGGGCGATTCCACGAAGCCCGTCGACCGGTCCGCGAAGGAGAAGCCACCCCCGCTCCCCCCGCTGTGGACCTCCTGGCCCTCGACGTGCAGCGGCCGCTGCGGCGGGCCGGTCAGGCCCACGCTGATCCTGACTCCGGTGGGGATGACCACGTCGCCGCCCGTCGGGGCGATCCTGACCTCCCCGCCCTGCGGGGCGATCCTGACCCCCGCGCCGGAGGGCGCGAGGGTGACCACGCCGCCCTGTGGGGTGATGCCGACCCCGCCGGCCAGGGGCGCGATCGTCACCCCGTCGCCCTCGGGGGCGATCCGCACGCCGCCGTTCGGCGGGACGATCGTGACGTCGCCGCCCTCCGGCCGGATCGTCACCCCGCCGTTCGGCGGGACGATCGCGACCTCGTCGCCGTCCGGAGCGATCCTCACGTCGCCGCCCGGCCTGATCGTCACGTCGCCGCCCGGCCTGATCGTCACGTCGTCGCCCCCCGCGTGAATCGACATGTTCCCGTCTTTGTCGACAAACAGCACGCTGCGGATCTCGACGCCGTCGGGCACCCTGGGGATCAGGTGGTTCAGCGCGAGGCTGCCGTCCGCCTGGGCCAGCAACTCACCGGCGGGCATCTGGTCCACCTGCGGCGATGCGCCCGACCCGCGGGGGCGGCGCAGCTCCACCCGCCCCGCCGAGACGCCCACGAGCCTGCGCACCCCCGCCGACAGGGCCGTGACGTTGCCGGTGCCGTCGAGGCTCACCCGCGCCAGCACGACCTGGTCTTGGAGACCCGGATCGGTGGGAGCGAGCAGCCGCAGCCACGGGGCGTGCACCCGCTCCGAGACCGCGGGATTGTCGCTCAGCACCTCCCGCCACGTCGCGGTCAGCACGACGTCCCCTGTGAGGCTCTCGGTCGGCACGACCAGCCCGGCGTCGCCCTCGGGCACGGCGACCGTGGGGATGTTGCGGGGGTCGTCGGGGTCGACCGTCGCGTCGAGGATCGCGAAGCCGCCGGGGGCGAGCGCGATGAGGTGGCCGGCCGGGTCCACGGCGACGCCCGGCTTCACCGTCACGCCCTGCTGCCCGGTCACCGCCGTCACGCCGAGCCCGTCCGCCACTCCGGCGACGTGCAGGACCGAGGCCCCGATCTGGCCCAGCGGGAGGAAGTAGCTCTCGGCGTCGGTGAAGCTCTCCGCGCGGCTGGTGCTGCCGCCGCGGGGACCGGGGGTGGGGCCGGTCCAGTTCCAGTACTCGGTGCGCTTGAGCGGCAGGCTGGTCACGGCCGGACTCCTCGATTCGTTCGGTGGCTGTTCGGTTCGGGTTGATGGGGTCGGTTCCGGTGGGGCGACCCTCGGGCCCTCTTCAGTTGCGTTCGGTGGCGACGATCGGGTCCCAGTGCGTGTGCGCCGGTTTCTCCCGGTCGACGATCGCAGCGACGTCGCCGACAATCCTGCGCATCACCGCCTCCTGCTCGGCCGGTGTGCCCGGCAACCGGGACACGGTGAAGTGGACGACCACGTTGAACCGGTGCGGGCGGACGCGCGGCGGGGACGTGGCGAACTGGGGCAGGTCCGGGTGGCCGGGGTCGCAGACGGCGAGCCGGCCGCCGGCCGCGACCATCCCGGTCGGGTACACGAACGACCCGGGCTCGGTGACCCGGCGCACCACGAGGGGGTCCGCTGAAAGATCGACTCGGTAGAGCCCGGCCGGCTGGGCGACGGGGAGCACGAAGGGGTCGTCGAGGTCCTTGGGCGACAGGGGCTTGAGTCCCGCGTCGAGCACGTGGAGCTGGCCGCCCGCCCCCAGCGCGAGCCCGGTCGGCGCGACGAGCGGGTTCGCGGCCCGGTCGTCCGCCGGCAGCAGCACCGTCTCCCGCCACGGCGACGGCTGCCGGTCGACCCGGACCAGGTTGCCGGCGAGCTGCGCCGCACCGGTGGGTGCCTGCTCGCGGCCGTCGCCGATGATCAGCTTCCCGTCCGGCAGCACGAGCAGCGACAGCCCGTGGACGACCTCGGTCAGCACCGTCGGGGTGATGGTCCCCGATGCGGGGTTCACGGCGAGGATCCGCGGCGGTTTGGCGCTGCCCAGCCCGCCGCCGCGGTCCAGGACGAGCAGGTCCTCGTTCCGGTCGACGGTCATCGGTACCGGCTGGAAGGGCTCGCGGGCGACGTCCAGGGTCGCCACCGTGATGACGGCGGTGTCGAGGAACGGGTCGGGGACGGCCGACAGCTTGCCGGTGCTGTCGAGGACGTAGAGCGTCTCGGGACGGCCGGCCCGCGGCGGGGCGACGGCCACGGCGACGGCCTCGGTGTTCGCCGTCAGGAGGTTCGGCTGCAGCGGGCGCGGCGTCGGCGGCCTCCCGGCGAGGTCGTACGCGCCCGTGGCGCTGATCCGCCACAACCGCCTGCGCACCGCGGCCGGTGCGGGGGTGCCGGCGTCGCCGAGGAAGAGGCTCCCGTCCGCGCCGGCGGCGATGCAGGTCGGCCGGGCCAGGCCCTCGGCGCGCACCTCGGTGCCGACGACCACCGGGCCCTGGGTCACCAGGGCCGCGACGGGCACCGGCCCGGTGGGTGCCGTGTCGACGGTCAGCACGGCGGTGCCGTCGTCCAGGGCGATGCGCGGGCGGGTGGCGCCCGTGGCGTAGAGCTCGAGGTAGCGGTTCAGACCGGCCCGCAGCCCGCGCAGGCGGTGAATGCCGGCGATCTCCGCGGTGGCCTTGCGCCGCTGGTACTCGTCCCACAGGTCCTCGCCCTGCAGGGTCGGGAACTGCAGCGCCACCCAGCCGGCCAGCCACCGCAGGAAGTCCGCGTCCGCCCTCGCCTCGGTCTTCCACGGGTCGAACAGCAGCGGCACCCGCGCGATCTCGTCCGTGAGCGCCCCGTACCCACGCACCTGGCCGTCCGCGGTGACGCGCGTGACGGCGGCGTCGTCGTCGATTCCGGTGAGGATCTTCTCGAAGATCCTCAGCATGCCGCCCAGGCTGAAGCCGGGGCCGCGCGGGTCGTCCGGGTCGCGGGGCTCGTCGCGCCACAGCACGGGCGGTAGGTGCTGCAGCCAGCTGCTGGTGGCGCTCACGCTCGGCCTCGCTGCGCTCGGCCGGCCCGGAGGGGTTCAACCCGGTGGGCGGGCGCTGTGTTGGATGATTCGCTCGCAAGCTCGCTCATGTCCGCTCCCCCCGCGTCAGATCGCGTCCGCGTGCTTGACGTCGTGCAGGGCCGGGTCCGGCGCGCACACCAGCTCGTAGTCGGCGACCTGCACTGTGGCGCCGAAGTCCGACAGCGGGAACGGCCGCTCGAGGTCCGCGTTGAAGTTCGTCGGGGTGCCCCCCGGGTTGAGCGGGGGCAGGTGGTAGAGCGGGACGCCTGGCCTGATCCCGAGCGTGGCGATGAACCCGATGTCGTCGGGGGGCATGATCGCCCGGAACAGGTCCGAGCTGAAGACGTGCTGGCCCACCTGCCAGCCCTGCCCCGCGGGCCCGCCCTGGGTCGGGTGCAGGAACGCGGTGATCCGCTCCCGGATGCGAGCCTTCACCTTCTCCGGGTCGACGCCCGCGCTGCGCGCCTGGGGCCAGATCCGCACCGTCACCTGGACGAGCACCGGCAGGTAGCGTGGCCCGACCACGTCCAGGTGCGCGGTGAGGTCGCGGCGCCGGTCGAGGTGGGCTGCCACCTCGCGCAGCAGGTCCGGACCCGGATCGGGCCGGGCCACGTCCTGGCGGGGGACGATCACCACGGTGACGTTGCCGGGCGCGCGGCGGATCCCGGCGTAGGTCCACGGGTCGCCCGGCCGCCACGCCGGGACGGGCGCGCCGCCGTTCGGGTTCGGCACGTTCGGTCCCTGCACCACCTGCAAGCGGGGGGTGAGGCACCGGCTGGCGAACACCTCGTTGCTGGCCTCGCGCGCGAGGAACTCGTAGTCCTCGGCGGTGACGGCGCGATCGCGGATCTTCAGCTGGTCCGGCGCCCGCCGCATCGTCTCCTCGATCGGCTCCTCGTCCGCGCCGTCGCGCCCCGGGCCGGGATTCGTCACCGCTGCGACCCCGGTCACGATGCTGCTCAGCACGCGGACCCGGTCCGCGGTGACGTTGCCCGCGGCCCCCGCGCCCACGTAGCGGTAGGTCAGCGCCCGGACCTGGCTCCCGGCCGGGGGAATCGAGCCGTGACCGGAGCCGGCGCGCTCGTCGAAGTTGCCGAACGTCACCTCTCCCGTGACGGGGTTGAGGCGGTAGACGCGCCCCGACCCGGACGGCAGGTCGTCGACCGCCGCCCAGGTCTCCCACGGCGCCGGGTCGCCCGGGCCGACCTGGACGACCAGGTGGCCGTAGGGGTCGTCGAGGTTCCCCCCGCGGTGCAGCGGCCGGTTCGCCAGCGCGAAGGTCTGGAACGGCGCCCCGCTGCTCTCGCCGAGCAGCTCGGGGGCGCGGACGGTCAGCGCGGTGCGGGCGAGCGCGGCGTTGAACAGCACCCGGTCCACGCCCACGACCTGCGCGGTCGCCACGGTGTTGGTCAGGCGCACCCCGATCCAGCGCAGCGGCCGGGTCACGACCGCCCGCGGGTCGTTCGGGGTCACGGTCCAGGTGGTGGCTGGCGGGCCGCCCGACGGCGGGGCCGTTGCTCGCTGCTCCGCCCAGTCGGCAGGCGGCGCGAGCAGCACGGTGCCGTCCTGGCGCAGCCCCGCCGTGTCGTCGGTCGCGCCGGGGACGGCCGGCCAGGCGAGCGGCTGGTCCGTACCGCGGGAGGAGACCCACGCGACCGTGACCGGCGCCGCGCCGCCCGGGGTGGCCGGACCGAGGAGCGGCGGGAACAGCCGCAGCCGCAGCCGCAGCGTGTCCGTGGTGGGCGCGTCGAACCCGAGGCAGAGCTGCGCGATGCCGTTGGGCGGCAGCGTCACCGTCAGCGTGCTCGCCGGCGGCCCGACCACCGCGGTGGTCACGTCGTCGTAGCGGGGCTGCGGGCTCGCGGGCGTGACGAGCACGGCGGCGACGAGGTTGGTCGGCAGCACGTCGACGGCCTCGTCGGTCTCGAACACCACCGGCCGCTCGCCCTCCCGGGCGTCGGTCTGGGCCTGCGTGCCCGCGGGCACGGTGATCGTGCGGGTGGCGCTGAAGGTCAGGTGGGTGTGCGCGGGGTTCGGCGGGTCGCGGGTGATGCCGAGCAGGTTCAGGAACGCGACGTAGTTCCTGTCCGGCACCCGGTTCAGCCGGTAGATCACGCCCTCGGCCAGCCACGCGAAGAGCTCGATCAGCGCGACGCCGATGTCGCTGGGGTTGTGGTCGGTCCACGCCGGGGCGTAGCGCGGGATCAGCGCGTGCATCTGGTCGACGAGGTCCTGCCACGTACGGTCGTCCAGGTCGGGCGGGACGATGCGCCCGCGCGCGGAGGTGTAGGCCAGGCGACCGCCGGGGTTGGGTGCGGGTCCGGTCATCGGGGTCGCTCCAGGGCGAACGGGTGGACCAGCGTGCGGACGTCCTGGGTCGCCCGCAGCCGGTAGGTGATGTGGATCAGCAGCAGTTCGGAGCCGCGCTCGTCGCGGGTGTTCTCGACGTCGACGGCCACCAGCTCGATGCGCGGCTCGAAGCGCCCCAGCGCCTCCTCGACGTGGTAGCGGGCGAGGTTGGCCGTGGAGGTGTTGTTCGGCGCGAAAGCGAGGCTGCCGAGATTGCTGCCGAAGCGGGGGCGCATGACCCGCTCCCCGTGCTGCGTGCCGAGGATGATCCGGATCGACTCCTCGACCTTGGCCACGCCCGCCGACTGCCCGAGCCCGGCGAGCCCGACCTGGACCGGGAGGGCCAGGCCCCGGCCGTAGTACTCGACACTCATCACACTCCCCCTCAGGACGCCTGGAGCTTGGTCAGGGGCGCCTTCCAGGCGAGCGCGGTCTGCGGCGTGCCCGAGACGGTGCCATCGGTCGTGCCGGAGAGCGTCTCGAGCAGCACCGGCTGGTTACCGACCTTGAGCTTGGTCGCGAAGCCCGCGGCCGCCGTCGCCGTTGTGCACGGCTTCGTGCTGGTATTGGGGTCGGCCACCGTGCCGCAGTCGCCGACCGTCGCCCCCGAGATGCCGAGCACCACCGGGTTGTCGCCGACCTTGAGCTTGGCGGTGCTGGTCAGCTCCACCTTCCCGAGCTTGGGCGGCAGGACGTGCCCGCACGAGACCGTGCTCGCCCTGGTCACCACGCTTGCCATCGGCAGCCACCCCTCTCCTCGCAACCGTTCACGTGACCTTCACCTGCGTCGCGTCCATCACGATCGCGGTCTGCTTCCCGGCCGCCTCCAGGGTCAGCGTGCCGCCCGCCCGGATCGTCAGGTTCTGCTTGGCCTCGATCGTGATCGAGCCGTCCTTGGCGTTCATCGTGACCGTGCTGCCCGTGGAGTCCTTGATCACCAGCCGACCCGCGTCGGGTGTGGTGCCGTCCACGGCGTTCAGCGTGACCGCGCTGCCCGCGGAGTCCTCGATCACGAGCTTCCCCGCGCCCTTCGTGTCGTCGAAGGTGATCGTGTGCCCGGAGCGGCTCTTGATGACGCGCTTGTCGTTGCGCCCCTCGATGTCGCGGACCGGAGGGAGCTGCTTGGCGTTCCACATGCTGCCCAGCACGAACGGCTTGTTGAGGTCGCCGCCCGCGAAGGTGACGAGCACCTGCTCGCCCTCCTCGGGGAGCGCGTAGAACCCGGTGCCCGAGCCGCCCATGGGCCGCACGCACGGCGCCCAGGAGCTGACGTACTCGTCGGAGATCGCCGGGATTTTGACCTTGACGCGCCCGAGCAGCGGCTCGGGGGGGTCGCTGATCTCGCGGTCCGCCGTGACGGTGCCCACCGCGACGCCGCTGAACGTCTTGGGCGCGTCCGGTGGCGGTTCCTTCGTGACCTGCTTGCGCAGCAGGCCCATCAGGCTGGAGTTGCCCGCCTGCGAGATCGAGAAGTCGGTGGTGAACCCGCTGCCGTCGATCCGGTGGGCGACCTTGCGGACCCGGAACGTCCCGCCGAAGCGCTTCCCGACGCCGCGGATCTCCAGGTAGTCGCCCGCCGTGAGGTCCGGCAGCCCCACGCACGAGCCGGTGCCCTCGTACATGCCGTCGAGCAGGTTCTGAAGCAGCGCCTTGGCCACCGCGAGGGCGTCGAGCGGGTTGTCGATCTGATCCTCCAGGACGCCCTGGCGCACCAGCGAGCCGATCAGGTCCAGCGCGGAGCTCCCGAGGCGCTCGATCAGGTTGTTGCGGTCGATGTCCAGCGCCAGCGCGGCGCCGTAGATCGTCTGCGCCAGCTCCTGGTTGTAGCTGCGCACCACCTGCAGGCCGGCCAGCCCGGCCGCCGAGATGCGGGGGTTGAAGCTCGAGAGGTTTCTGCCCCACTGCAGGACGTGCGCGGCGGTGCGCGGCCGGGGGAACTGGAAGTGCAGCCGGTCCCACTCGACGTAGACGTCGAAGAAGCGCTTGCGGGCGCGTGCCTTGAGGAAGGCCATGTCGCTCTCGCCCGCCTGGTCGACCTGCTTCTCCAGCCCGGGCGTGGGGTCCACCACCGGGACCAGCCCGTTCGTCACCGCGAGCTTGGCAGCGATCAGGCTGTCGTTGGTGAACTTGTAGGAGACCGGTGTCGGGAACGACCGGCGCATCTTGTACGACTTGTCGTAGCCCGCGACCTTGATCGTCGGGCTGCCGTCCTGCGGGAACGACGGCTCGATCGCGGTGACCTCGCCGAGGAAGGCCGGCTTCAGGTCGGCGCCGTAGCCGAGGTGGATCTCGACGGTCTTGCCCAGGTCGAGGAGTGCCGAGTCCAGCAGCGTGTTGTCCGGGTTGCGCACGGTCAGCGCGAACGTGCCGGCGAGGTCGAGGTCGGTCTCGACGACCAGGCTCGTCACCTGGTCGGCGAGGTCAGCGGCGAGCCGGAGGCCCGAGAGGCGGACCTCGAACCGCGGCGCGAAGAACGCTTCGGTCATCGCCGCCTCCCGACACCCGGGACGGGGATCACCAGCGGGCGCCCCGGCGGCAGGTCGAACGGGTCGTCGAGGTCGTTCGCGCGGGCGATGTCGCGCCACAGTGCGGGGTCGCCCAGAAAGGCGGCGGCCAGCCCGCTGAGCGTGTCGCCCGCGATGGTGAAGTGCACGGTGGACGAGCCCGAGAGCACGTCGCGGGCGGCGCCCACGGCGGCGGTCGCCACCGCAGAGACCGTCGGCGACCCGAAGAACAGCCCGCGGCGGACCTCGACGTCCACCCGGACGAACTCTTGGAACCGCACCGACAGCGTCGCGCGCACGGGCGTGCCGTCGCGCGCGAACATCGTGAACCGCTGCCCGGCCTCGACCAGCACGCACTGCAGCTGGAACGGCCCCATCGAGAACACCAGGACGGGCGGGGCGAAGGTGCCCGGCTGCTTGTCGAGCAGGGCGACGATTGGCAGCGTCGCGGAGCGGACGTCGACGACGCCGCCGTCCGCGGTGCGAGCGCCGTACGTGTCGAAGAACAGGTCCATGGTCAGCACCCGGCCCTTGCCGCGCACGTACTGCACCGGCGGCGCGTCCAGCCCGGGGATGCCGACCTCGGCGAAGGTGTTGCCCTGCTCGAGCTTGAGTTCCTCGGGGTTGAACATCACCGGAAGGCTCACGTTGGTCGCGGTGTTGATGATCAACGCCTTCGCCAGCTCGCTGGTGCTGCGCGCCGCCATTTCAGGCCCCCCGCTCGAACTCGGTCCGCAACCGGCGCATCAGCTCCTCGATCAGCCCGTTGCGCAGCGCCGCGAGGTCGGGTGCCGCCGCGCTCGCGGGGGCGACGTCGCGGCCCTGCACCGCGGTCATCGGGTGCGCGGCCGGGGGGGCGGCGGGGGCGGGGTGCGCGGCGTGCGCGAGGTGCGGGGCGGGGCCGGGGTACGCGGCCGGGTTTGGGGTCGTCGGTGGCGGGGCCGGCCGACCGGTGCGAGGGGTGACGGCGGGGAGGCGCGCCGCGGCCAGGCCGGCGCGCTCGCCCTCCTGCGCCCGCGCCTCCTCGTCGCGACGACCCCCGCTGGTGGCGCGCTGCCACGCCGCCCCCGGTTCGAGCAAGGCGAGGACGTGCGTGGCCTCGTGCACCAGCAGGGCGAACCCGGCGTCGTCGCGCGGGCGGTAGCGGCCCCGGCGGAAGGCGACGTCGCGGCCGACGGTCACCGCGTCGGCGCGGTGCGCGCGGGCGAGCCGGTCGGCCGCCTCGTCGTCGTGCACGCGCAGCGCGCCCGCCGCCGCGCGCCCGACCTCGCCCCGGACGGCCCCGGCGCCACCGTTTGCGGTCGGACCGTCGGCCAGGACGTCACCCAGCCGGCCGCGCACGTCCGGGGGCAGCGGGCGACCCTCCGGCGCGGCGCCGTCGTGCGCGGGCGGCGCCGGGGCGGGCCCGGGTGCGGGCGGTGCCGGGACGTGTCGCCCGGGGTGCTCCGGGCGCGGGAGCGCCTGCCCGGGGCGGACCTCGATGCGGTCGAACCGACCGTTCGGTGGAGCCAACGCGGCGAGGTGGGCGTGCAGCACGCGCAGGGGCGCCGCCCAGGGCAGCGCGGGCAGCAGCCGCACGGCGGCCCGCCGCGCGCGGGCGTCGAGCAGCTCGCCCAGGGTCGGCGGCCGGTCCTCCAGGCGGTCCCCGTCCAGTTCGTCGTGCGCCAAGCCCGTCCCTCCCCTCGCCGTCGTCCTCGACCGGTCCTTCCGCGGTCAGTCGTTCTCAATCGACTGCGCCACCTCGTCCACCCAGCGCAGCCGCGTGCCGTGGTCGAGGGTCAGCAGTTCGTGCAGGGTCCAGTGGACATGTCGTCCGAGAAAGGCCACCTCCTGGTGGACCCGATCCACGGGGTAGCCCCTCACCCCCCCAGCAGCGGCACCTCCACCTGCTGCACGTGCCCGCAGCGGGCGCACTCGGAGGCGACCGTCGTCGGCGTCAGCCCGTTGATCCGGTTGTAGAGGTCCTGGAGGTGCGCCAGGTCCTCGGAGAACAGGCCCTCGATGACACCGGGGTTCACCTCCGGCAGCCGTCCCAGCTTCGTCACCACGCGGGCGAGCAGGATGACGATCAGGTAGGCGGGCCAGTTCTGCACCCGCGGGTCCTTGAGCGGGTAGATCTCGTCCGCTGCGGTCGCGAGCCGCATCACGCCGCGCCGGTGCAGGTCGCCGTCGGCGTCGACGTAGCCGCGGGGCAGCTCGAACTCCACCTCCGTGACCAGCTCGGTCGCCGACGAGGTTCCCGATGCGCCCACGGTCAGACCCGCGTGATGCCCTCGTGCGCCAGCACGAGGGTGTCGACGGCGATGTCGGCGCCCTTCGCGTTGAACGCCGGGCCCTCCCACTTCGTGGGCCACGCGCTGACGAAGTTCCAGCGCGTCACCTCGGTGCGGTTGGCCAGGTCGTAGACGACGATCGAGCCGTTCTTGCGCGCGACCGTGCCGTCGATGATCTGCTGGCGCCACAGCCACAGCTCCATCGAGCCGGTCAGCCCCCATTTGAGGGTGATGTCGGAGAAGGTGGTCTTCCCCGGCAGCTTGCGCACGGTCGTGTTGTCGCCTCCCTCCCGGTTCTCGATCACCTCGGTCGTCGAGCCGAGGCCGGTGCACTCCTGGAAGCTCGCCTGGGCGATCCCGTCGAGCTCGACCAGGAAGTTGAAGCTGCGCAGCGGGTCCACCCGCTGTCCGGTCTGTGCCATGGATCGCCCCTATCCCTCGTTGATCCGCGAGCCGCCGTCCCACAGCCCGAGCCGCACGACGACGAACTCGGCGGGGCGCACCGCCGCCAGTCCGATCTCGACGACGACCTGGCCCAGGTTGCGCACCGCGGACGGGTTCAGCTCCTCGTCGATCTTGACGTAGAAGGCCTCCTTCGCCGTGCGGCCGAACAGCGCCCCCGACTGCCACACGCGGGTGAGGAACTCGGTGATCGAGCGCTCGAGCCCCTTCCACAGCGTGGTGTTGTTCGGGGCGAACACCGCCCAGCGCACGCCCTCGCGGATCGAGTCCTCCACGAAGCTGACCAGCCGCCGCACGTTGACGTAGCGCCACGGGGTGCCGTCGGTCAGCGTGCGTGCCCCCCACACCAGCGGCTGCCGTCCCGGGAACCGGCGGATCGCGTTGATGTTGGCCTGGTTGAGCTTGCCGTGCTCCTCGTCGTTCAGCAGGTAGTCGAGGTCGCGGGCGCCGCGAACCACCTCGTTTGCGGGGGCCTTGTGCACCCCGACCTGCGCATCGCTGCGGGCCATGATCCCGGCGACGTGCCCCGACGGCGGCACCGGGATCTGCGCCGGCTTGTCGAGCGGGGCCAGCGGGTCGTCGATCCTGATCCACGGCCAGTACAGCGCGCCGAATCCGCTCTTGGAGAGCAGGCCGCCGCGCTGCTTCTGCAGCGGGCCGTCGGACTTGAGCGGGTCCGTGTCCCGCGCGCCGTCGAGCACGGCGAACCGATCGCCCATCGCCTCGCAGTGCGCCAGCACGAGGGACTGCTGCACGGGGTCGACCACGCCCGGCAGGCACACGAGGCTGACGTCGGCCAGGCGCGTGAGCTGCTTCACCGCGTCCGCGATGCCCGCGTTGTCCTTGACCGGCAGCACGTACGCGAACGCGCCGCCGTTCTCGAACCACCCGCGCACGGCGAACGGCAGGTTCAGCCCGGCCTTGTACGCGTCGAACTCGTCGGTGAACTCCGTCCAGTTGGTGATCGGGACGGGCTTGGCCAGGTCGGCGTCCGCTGGCGGCCTCGTCACCTGCCCGATGAACGCCGCCGTGCTCGTCCCGACGCCGGCGATCGGCCCGGCGGGCGTGATCTCCTCGACGTAGACGCCCGGCGCCTTGTCCTCGAAGCTTGCCATCGGCTCCTCCTCATCCCCTGCGGTCAGGAATCCGGCAGGACCATGTCGTGGACCTGGCTGGCGGCGCCGTAGTCCACCGTCCTGCTCTCGTCGTGCGTCCCGGCGACCACGCGCAGCGTGTAGCGCCTGAAGGCGAGGCCGGCGACGGTGAACCGGCCGGTCGCGTCCGCCGTGGTGTCCCGGCCCGCCTCCACGACCGTCACCTGCGCACCCGGCACCGGCGCCAGCGCGGCATCGAGCACGCGGCCGGTCAGCACCGGGTCCGTCCGCGACACCATCACGGGGTGGATCTCCTGCACCGCAGGGAACTCCGCCTCGTCCTCGACGGGCTGCAGGGAGACCGTGACGGTCAGGGAGAACGCCGGGCGCGGGGCCACGCCGAGCGCGCTCCAGAACTCCCCGGCACCCGGGTGCTCGCGGGTCTGCGCGACGGTGAGCGACAGCGGGTAGGGCTGCGGCGGGTCCGCCAGGGTGCCCTGCAGGAAGCGGTCGTCGACGACCACGAACCGGGCCAGCCACAGCAAGGCCGTTCCGAGCAGCGTGTGCTCCTCCTCGGTCTTCTCCTCGCGCGTGCGCGCCGACCACGCGGTGACCAGATAGGTGCAGTCGACGCGCAGCGGCGGCGCCGTGAAGCGGTAACCGGCGGCCTCCCCGGGACCGTCGCGCTCGACGAACGGCCCGGTCTCGCGCAGCCCGCGGTTCTCCACCACCTCGTGCAGGAACAGGTTCACCGTCGCCTGCCCGGGGGTGAAGTCGCGGTCGGGCGGGTCGAAGCTGACCTCGGCGGCGCGCACCGGCGCGGGGGCGGCCGGGTCGTCCAGTATCGCCCGCAACGTGGCGTCGAGGTCGGCGAACACGGTCCGTCACCTCCCGTCCGGGTCGGCTGGTGCGACCGAGGACGCTGCGACCGAGGACGAGGCGGGCATGAGCCGGCCCATCTTCTGGTGCTCGCGGCGGGTGGCGGCCAGCAGGTGCGCCATGGTGACGGGGGTGTCGTCGGCGGCCGCGAGGAAGGCCGCGCCGAGCACGATGTTGCGGATGTTGCCGCCGGCGAGCCGGTAGTCGCGGGCGAGGCGGGGCAGGTCGATGCCGGGGTCGCGCGGCACCCCGGGCGGGAAGCAGACCTCCCAGATCCGCGCGCGCTCCGCTTCGTCGGGGAACGGGAACTCGACGACGAACTGCAGGCGGCGGGTGAAGGCGTCGTCGAGGTGCTGGCGGAGGTTGGTGGCCAGGATGGTGAGCCCCTCGTACTGCTCCATGCGCTGCAGCAGGTACGAGATCTCGATGTTGGCGTAGCGGTCGTGGGAGTCGCGGACGTCCGAACGCTTGCCGAACAGGGCGTCCGCCTCGTCGAACAGCAGGATGGCGTTCGACTCCTCCGCGGCCGTGAACAGCCGCTCCAGGTTCTTCTCGGTCTCGCCGATGTACTTGTCGACGACCCCGGCCAGGTCGATGGCGAACAGGTCGAGCCCCAGCTCACGCGCGATCACCGCGGCGGCCGTCGTCTTGCCGGTGCCGGGCGGGCCGTGGAACAGCGCGCTGATGCCCTTGCCGTGCGACAGCGCCCGGCCGAAGCCCCAGTCGGACAGGACGCGCGGCCGGTGCGCCACGCGGCTGCACATCTCGTGCAGCGCGGCCGTGGAGTCGTCGGGCAGAACCAGGTCGGACCAGCCGTGGACGAGGTCGACGCGACGGGCCAGCGCGGCGAGCGCCTCCCCGGTCTGGCGGCGGGCGGCCGCGAACAGCTCCCCACTGGTCGGGGCCGCCCGCGTCGCCGCCCCGGCCGCGGCGGCCCGCCAGTGCGCGGCGGTCAGTGCGGTCCGGACGGCGTCGTCGATCCGTGCGGGACCGAGGACGAACCGGTCGGCAAGCGCGTCCAGCACGTCCGCTGCAACCGGGACGCCGTGGCGGTGCAGGGTTCGCACCCACACGCCCCGGCGGCTGCGGGCGTCGTCCGGGGCGCACGGCATCTCCAGCACGCCCAGCGGCTCCCGCCCCAGCGGCGCCCACGGCTGCGCGCCCGACAGCAGCACCACGCCCCGGTGCCGGGCCAGCTGCTCGGCCAGCGCAGCGCGGGTGGCCCGGTGCTCGGGCGTGCGCACGGCCGGCACGTCGCGCACGTGCAGCAGCGCCCCGTGCAGTGCGGCCGCGCGGACGGCCAGGGCGACGATCTCCGGTGCGGTGTCGTCGGCCGGCAGAGCGGCGAGGTCGAGCTCGAGCAGGGGGCCGCCGACGGTCGCCGCGAGCATCGCGGCGACGGCCCCCTGTCCGGACCCCTCCGGGCCGCGCAGGTGCAGCCGCAGCGGCCGCGCCCCCCACGCTGCGCCCACCGCGCGCCGCAGCGCCCGGAGATCGTCCTCGGCCAGGGCGGTCTCCGGCGTCTCTTCCGCGTCGTGCGGTGTGGTCAGCCGGCACGCCCCGGTGAGCCGCCGGTCCAGCCCGGCGGGCCGCCCGAGCAGCGCGTCCACGATCTGCTCGTCGGGCACGATCACGTGCGCGAGCAGCGGCGGCGCGACCGCCCGGGGGTCGGGCACCAGTCGGATCAGGCGCTCTGCCAGCAGCGGCGCGGCCGTCCCGAACGCACCGCGGGCGGCGAGGCGCTCCTGCACGGTGCCGGTGAGCAGGTCCAGCGCGAGGTCGACGGTGGGCCGGCGGCGGTTGACGTCGTCCTGCAGATAGCCGTAGAGCCGCTCGTAGCGCCGGTCGACCTCGGGGCCGAGAGCGAGGAGCACGACGTCGAGGTCGAGGTCGGTGAGCGAGTGGTGCTCCCGCAGCCACGCCCAGCCTGGGTCGTCGGCGACGATCGCCGCCCATCCGGGCCGGACCGGCTCGCGACCGGTGACGAGCGGGCGGCCGGGCGCTCCGTCGAGCGCGCGCTCCGCCTGCTGGGTGCTGACGTAGAGGCCCCGGAAGGCGTCGGCCGCGGCATCGACACCGTAGGCCACGCGCGCGGCGGCCACGCCGCGCCCGAGCAGCGCGTCCAACCGAGCCAGGGCGGCGAGGCCGCACGCCGGCGCCGGCGCCGGCACCGGGTCACCGGCGACGCCCGTCACCGGCGACAGACCCCCATCGGCTCCCACGACTCCCGCTCCCGCGCCCCGAGCGCCCGCGCACCGCGCCTGCCGGGGTCAGCATCCCGGTCTTCGTGACAATCGCCCCATACGTAGATCTGCGTACTTGTGCGGCAGCCCGTGCCCGGTCAGAACGCATCTGGTCAGGACGCATCTGGTGAAGTGGCAAGTGCCGCACTGCTGCCGCTACTTCGACACAACCACCGTTATCGGGCAGCAGGACACTGTCGAGGCGGTGGTGGAGCCGGGAGCCACGGACGATCAGGGAGGCGGCGGCCCTGCGCGGTGACGTCCCCGCTGGTGGTGTAGCTCGCGGCCGTGCGGAGGTTCTGCGGGTTGGACTATGACGCGATCAGTGCCGGCTGCGCCACCTCCTCGTCGGGCCGATTGAGCAGGGCCATGGAGCCCTCGGAGAGGTAGCGGCGGTCGCTCACCTGCCATTCGTCGTGCGCCTCGACCAGCACCGCGCCGGCCAGGCGCAGCAGGGCGGCGGGGTTGGGAAAGACGCCGACGACGTCGGTGCACCGCTTGATCTCCTTGTTCAGCCGCTCCAGCGGATTGGTCGACCAGATCTTCTTCCAATGGCCGATCGGGAAGACGGTGAAGGCGAGTAGGTCCTCGCAGGCGTCGCGCAGCATCGCCTCGACGGCCGGGAACTGGCGGCCGAGCATGCCGGCGATGACATCGAGTTGGGAGCGGACGTGCTCGGCGTCCGGTTGGGCGAAGATCGTGCGGATCGCGGCGGCGACCATCTCGGCGTTGCCCTTGGGCACCCGCGCCAAGACGTTGCGCATGAAGTGCACCCGGCACCTCTGCCAGGCCGCGCCGAGCAGCACCGCAGCGATGGCGGCCTTCAGGCCGGTGTGCGCGTCGGAGATGACCAGCTGGGTGCCGGCCAGCCCGCGGGCCTTGAGCGTGCGCAGGAACGCGGTCCAGAAGGCGCCGTCCTCCGAATCGCCCACGGCGAAGCCGAGCACCTCCCGATGCCCGTCGGCGGCCACCCCGGTGGCGATGACGACGGCCTGGGAGACCACCCGGCGGTTGACCCGGGCCTTGCAGTAGGTGGCGTCGAGAAACACGTAGGGAAAGGCCTGCTCGGCCAGGGAGCGGTCGCGGAAGGCAGTGACCTCGGCGTCCAGATCGGCGCAGATCCGGGAGACCTCGGACTTGGAGATGCCGGTGTCGGCGCCCAGCGCTCGGACCAGGTCGTCGACCTTGCGGGTGCTCACGCCGTGCAGATAGGCCTCCATCACCACCGCGAACAGTGCCTGGTCGATCCTCCGGCGGCGCTCCAGCAGCGAGGGGAAGAACGACCCGGTGCGCAGCTTGGGGATGCGCAGCTCCAGATCCCCGGCGGTGGTCGTGAGAGTGCGGGGTCGGGAGCCGTTGCGCTGGCCGGTGCGGGTCTCGGTGCGCTCGTGCGGGGCGGCGCCGATCACCGCGGTCAGCTCCGCCTCGATCAACGCCTGATACAGCGTCTCGGTCGCCAACCGAACCCGGTCGTCGACCTCGGCGGCTTTCAGTGCCTCGAGGAGGTCGAGCAGGGCAGACTGGTCCAGGGCCATCGCGTGGCCTTTCTCTGAGTGAACCTTGGCGGGAACACGCAGAACATCCACGCGGTGGCCCCTCGCACGCCAGCACCTCGCCGACGCGCTCAGGACCTCCGACCAGCTACACCACTTCCTGAGACGTCACCGTGACTCACCCGCCGGATCGACGCGCTCCTCCTTGAGTGGCTCCGTGCCGGGTCGTTCGCCCCTGTCTGCGGCCGGTCGCACGTCGGCCGCGAATGGGCGGGCGGCGCGGGGGATCAGCGGCTCGACCAGCGCCCACAGCTCGCCACTGATCAGCCGCAGCGGCGGGGAAGACACCGGCGACGACATGGTCCGCCCCCTGCGCCGATGCCGGGTCGTCAACTGGAGGCTGACGACTTACTTCCGCAACGTCTTCGATCTAGGCCACCAGGAAAGTGCCTGGGCGTCCCACGCCGCCGCGGGCGTGCCACTCCTCGGGGCCTTCGTCCGTACACCTTTGAAGACGTGTCAGCTACGCGCCGCCAAAGGCCTTCGGCATAGCAAGCGCAGGCGGAATCTGTCACTGCACTGACGCCGACGACCCGTAGGAGCGCGGGTGGCGGCCCACCTCCAGCCGTCCGACCGCGATGCCGCCGGCAGGCGGGGCTTGCTGTCGACGCCGGCCGGACAAACGTCAGGCACCATCACTGCTAGACACGTCTCGGACGTCGCTGAACACTATTGCGGCAGATCGTCGAGGTACGTGCGCAGGTCTCTGGCGGCGTCCTTGCACATACAGATGTGGAGCTGTTCCTGCAGCAGCCGCAGGTCATCGACGGTCATAGTGGTGCCATGCGACGCCCTGAGATGCTCTAGACCCTGTCGGACGGCCCGGGCGGCCTCGTCGACCTCGTCGAAGAGGGCTCTCAGCCGGGCAAGCTCCCATGCAATGTCCGCGGTCGGGGGAACGGGGACCGACGACGAAGCGTCCAGCCTGCGTCCGGCGGTGGACAGATGATTCCAGAGAAATCGCACGGGATCAGGTGCCATGCGGACAACACGGAGTTTGTGTCGGGGCGTGAGGCGTGTACCGGAGTGCGCTCCCACGAAGTCGACGAGAGCACGTTCGTCGTTGATCTGCATGATCAGACAGCCCCACCGCATGGCGGGGACCAGTTGACTCGCCCGTTCGAGCAGGCCGAGGGGATCCGGCAAGACCGAGACAAGTTGGCTCGCCCGCATGAGAGGACCGCGGAACCCCACGATGCGACCCTGCACATGCTCGGGCTCGCTGCTCGGGTTCATGACCTCACCCTCGGCCAAGGGAGGACTCAGCCGGATGGACCCGGACCACCTCCGACCGTCGGCGTCGTCGATCTCGACGTCGAAGGTGGAGCCGTCACCGAGTGCGGTGCCGGAGCCGAGTTGCTCGGCGGAGCCGGAGGGGGCGGGGCGGATGAAGGTAGCCGCCGGACCAGCACCACCACCAGCACGAGCACTCCCACCACCAACAAGGCCAGCGCCCCGACGAGGATCTTCCGAGAAGGGACCTTCGGTGGCAGGCCGGCCGGAAGGCCGGCCTCCGCTTTTCCCAAGTTCAGGTCGATCATCATGGATGGCCCGCCCTCGTCGAGGAGCACCGCGACAGGCTGGTCAAGCGACGCGACGGCATTTCGGGCACCGTCGACCGACGTGAGCGCCGCGGTCGTGAAGGCCCATCCCGGCATGCCGGCACCGAGCTCGGCGATCCGCGCCAGGAACGCGGCCACGGCGTCGTTATCGTCGACCGACCAAGGCGTCCGGCCCACGGGGGTCACTTCACCGGTGCCCAGGCGTGGTGGCCAGGCTTGGTGGCCAGCAGCGCGGCCAGCGACAGCCGCGGACTGCCCGCCGAGCTCGCCTGCACTACCGCGGTACAGCCCCGACGGCCCCAAGTGCGTCCCTTCGGCGGCTTGCAGCCCCGTGGCCGACCGTCTTCGAAGGCTCCCCGGGCGCCCAGGTTCGCCGCCGTCCTCTGATCTCCGGCCAGGTCTCTCCCCGCCAAGCGATGCTTCTCAATGCGCTCAGCAGCGGTCCGGGCGAGGACGTGCACGCTCCACCCCAGCCGTGGCAACAGCAGATCCAGGCCGGGCAGGGTGGAGGCCATGCATAAGCGGGCATAGACGACCTCGGCGATGCACGGCAACGTCCCGCACTGGTCGTCCCACCTCAGCAGCCGGGCCGGCCTCCAACGGCACTTGCAGCTCAACCAGTTGAGCAGTGCTGTCCCTGCACCGGACTCCCCCCGGGCACCTGGCCGCCGGCGCCGCCCGGTCACCAGCGGCCAGCGCGCGGCGCCACCAGTTGCCTAGCACCCGGGTCTCTCGGGATCGGGCGGGCACCTCTCGGTCGCAGGCGCCTTCCTCGATCCACTCGGCCGCGTCCAGCCGCACCTGCTCCCCGCGGGCGCGCTCTTCGGCGGGCGGCCCCCAGCCTCGGGATTTCGCTTGCCCTGGCATAACGCAAACCGCGTCGGCTGTCAGCCAGCACTCAACTTCAGCCGTGAAGGATTTCCAGAGCGACTATCGTCGGACCGATCGAACGGCGGCCGACGTCGGCATCGGAGGTGAGCGATGGGGGTTGACGATGCTGGGTCATCGAGCCAGCCTGAGCGCCTGCACGATGACCTGATTCAAGAGTATTACCAGATCGCTGACATCGTATCCGCCTTCGATCAACGACTACTGACAGTAAAGAGTTGGGGCGTGACCTTCGCCCTGGTGACGCTCGGCCTCGGCTTCCAACAGGATCACTACGGACTGTTTCTCGTTGCGACGGCCTCTGGTCTAGCATTCTGGCTGATCGAGGCGTCGGTAAAAGTGCACCAGATGCGCTACTATCCCCGAATGGGAGACATTGAGGTCACAGCTTTTGACTTGTACGGACAACAGACCTCAAAAGGCCGAGCGTCGTCACCTCTCATCGACTGGAGTTGGCGCACAGCCGGTCCACGAGTCCGTGGGGGTGCCTCTAAGGGCAATCCTCACGTACCGCAGCCATGGAAGGACGTGAACGACAAGCCTGGCGCTAACCGCTGAATTTGGCTCTACCCGCACGTCGCCCTCCCGCACGCGGTGACGGTGACCCTAGGCGCGGTGCTGTTCGTCCTCGGCATCGCAGGCACTTTCGGTCCAATATGAGGGTAGAGACTCGATAGGACCAGTCGCACTCAGGACCGGCCGGTGAGCCTACGGGTGACTGCGGCCTTCTTCCAGGGCAAGCTGGGCGATGTGCAGCACCTATATATGCCCCTTCCACAGACCCGGTGCGAACGTGGTGTCGGCTACTGGCTCGCCGTCCGGCGTCCAGTCGCGGATGGGCCGGCTATCTTCGATTTGTGAGCCACCCCCGGCGCAGCGCCGCCCCGTCGCCCGGTTCAATCTCGACGACCGTGGTTCTCAAAGTCCGCTGTCTGCTCTAGTGGTCGAGAAGGCAAGAACGTCACCCCTGTCCCCGAACAAAATGAGCCGATGACGCATAGCATGGCGCAGCCTCAGCACTGGGGGGTCGTTGCTTGGCACGGCCGTCCGGGGGCGCCGTGATGCCGAGCATCATGGTCAAGAGCGGGACGGGCCTGTCGGCGCCGTCCTCGTCGCGGCGCGACTCGACCTGGATGGAGTAGTGGTGGGCGCTGGGCTGCTCGTGCATCAGGATTGGCAGCCCGCGAATGGACCGCTCTATTTCCAACTGCCACATAATCTCATCGTTCGCGGCGCTCCGGACCCACAGCCCACCGGACTCCGCTGTCACCTCCAGGTTGCCAAGCAGCAGGCGGCGCAGGTTCGAGTAGGCCTTCTCGAAGTTGACGATTTCGTGCTGCCTGTGGGGCTCCGATGCACGAGACCCGGCGGGTGTCGAGCACGCATGCGTTGTCGATTGGGGACCCGACCGTCGCTGCGAGCACCTACGACCTCGGACGACCACCCGCGGGCGACGTCGCAGTCCTCGGGGCTCGTTCCCACAAGCCAGAGCACGCGCTCGAAGGGACTCCAACAACGGCACCAACGTCGCCGCCGCACACCGCGACTCCAGCTGCCGACCCGCTGACTATCTCACATTGTGACGGCACCCCTAAGGATTGTCTTGTCCATCCTTGTACTCGGGGAGGCGTTCGGCTTCGGACATGACACCAAGGCGATACTCAGGCGGATGTTTATGGACATGACGGATAAGCATCATGTTCCAGTCGTGGTCGAACTCGAACTTGGTCAGCGACCGCCTAAATCGAGACCTTGGCGCTAGGGCCATCCAATCGGTCCCATAATCCTCCCATCGTATCCGCTTCCGAGAGTGCAGCCTCCGCCGCGATGCATGTACGACAAGAGCTGCCGGCCTAACAACTCTTGACGCACATTTGCTGCAGAACTCTGCAGCAAGCCAGGCTCGTCCAATCACCCACCACCGCCAGTCCAAACGGCGATGTGGAAGCGCGTCTTTCGAGCTGCACCGTCGTGCTCGTGATCCGCCGTAGTCACGCATTAACATCTCCCGGGAGCTCGGCCGAAGTGGCGTCGGTTGAATGATCTGCCCTGATACGCCTTGATCATGGGTTGTCGAAATCTGGAAGAGCGCACCTCCCTACTCGGGCGCCGGAAGCGACTCCTGGCCTTTGATGCCGCATTTGCTGCCACCGAAGACGGCTGAAACTACGTACGCCTCACCCCAGCGCCGCGCCAGATGCAAGGCTACGGACCTCGTCATAGTCCTCGCTTCTTCAACCTGCTTACGTCATGGAACAGCTCATCAGCTACCAAGATTGCGCCTGAGATGACTAGAGGGATCCAGACGGCCCAATGCCATCCCGCGCGACTCTCGTGATCAAATGAGACGAACAATGCGGCAGTCAACGCAATTGCGGCCGCGAGTACTGCAGCAACATGAAGACAGCGCCATCTATTGGGCACCACTCGGCCTTGCCGATCATGCGAGGCAACTTTCAAGTTGTGCGAGACTATCTTGGTGAAAAGTAGTGCGACAGATACGGCGGCGGCGTTGTTGAAAAAGTCGCTGGTGGACATCTGCTATGCCTCAGCTCTCACCATCGGCCATGGTCTCTAGCTTGCTAGGCCGCTGGAATCAACGCAGTCGCGTCCGTCGGCCCGACGGCGTTGACGACGCGCATTTCGGGTCCTTCCCCGACCCCTCACAGCATAGGGGTACTCAGATGGTGACCGACCGGCGTCACCAGATCGTCAACGAGGGACGCTGGCGATCTCAACTTCCTGATCTGCAGGCAGTGCCATGCAGCCGATGCGGAGGATTTGGTTTGTCGGCAGCCATGGCCCGGACGTCGCCAGAGAAGAAGGCAATCTCCTCGAGCACGTTCTGCTCCCGCGTCCCTTCGCCGCCTGGGGTCGGCCGAACTCGCAGCGAGCCCAAAGACATCGAACGTCGCACCGGCGACCATGCGCCTCTGTACTAGTTCGAAGACGTTGCATTAGTTGTCGGTAGCCGTCGGGCGCAGATGAGGATGACGGCGAGGCGGGCCAGCGCGGTGATGGTCACTGCGGCCCGGTCGTAGCGCCACGACCATCACCGCGCCGACCCGACTCGCCGTCACGCTGATCTGCGCACGCCGGCTCTCAAGCGACTAAGAAGACGTTGCATTAGTTCGTCGGTAGACGGCGGGCGCAAATGAGGGTCACGGCCAGGCGGGCCAGCGCGTTGATCGTCGCGGCGGAACGGTCGTAGCGCAGGGCAAGGCGCTGGTAGGACAGCAGCCAGCCCAACGTGCGTTCGACCACCCAGCGGTGCCGGCCCAGACGAGCGCTGGAGTCCCGGCCGAGGCGGGCCATCCGGGCGGTGATCCCGCGGCGGCGCAGGTAGCGGCGGACCCGCGGGTTGTCGTAGCCCTTGTCCCCGTGCAGCTTGACCGGCCGGCGCCGCGGGTGGCCGCGGCCGCCGCGTTTGATCGCCGGCATCGTGTCCAGGAGCGGCTCGACCAGCATGCTGTCGTGCCGGTTCGCGCCCGAGACCAGCACGTTCAGCGGCAGCCCGTGCGCATCAACGAGCAGGTGGTACTTGCTGCCGGCCATGCCCCGGTCGGTCGGGTGCGGGCCGGTCAGCTCACCCCCCTTTTCGCCCGGACACTGACCGAGTCCAGGCTGGCCCGGGACCAGTCCAGCCGGCCGGTCTCGCCCAGCCGGTCGAGCACGGCGGTGTGCAGCCGGTCGAACACGCCGGCCTCGGCCCACTCGTGCATCCGCCGCCAGCAGGTCCAACCCGAGCCGTAGCCGAGCTCGGTGGGCAGCTTGGCCCAGCCGATGCCGGTGGAGAGCACGAAGGCGATGCCCTCGAGCACGTCCCGGTCGGAGGTGCGGGGCCGCCCGGTTCTCCCGTGGATGGCCGGAGGACGCGGCGGGATCAGCGGCTCGACCAGCGCCCACAGCTCGTCACTGATCAGCCGCGGCGGCGGGGAAGACACCGACGACGACACGCCTGGCACCCTGCGCGGAGCCGTCAGCGACCGGGAGAGCCCGAGGACCTACTTCCGCAACGTCCTCTTAGTAGTCGTTGCGGAAGTAGGTCGTCAGGCTCTCTCCGCCCACGAGGCATCGGCACAGGTTGCGGTGCATGTCGTCGTCGGTGTCTTCCCTGCCGCCGCGGCGGATGCGGGCATCTCGCCGCCGGCCGGCCAACCTGCAGGCCGACGGGCCATGACATTCCGCGGGTCCGCTGCTACCTGCGCCGCCGCGGGATCACCGCGATGATCGCCCGGCACGGGCGGGACCTCAGCGCTCGTCTCGGCCGGCACCGCTGGGTCGTCGAACGCACTTGGGCTGGCTGCCGCCTTACACGCCTGGCGCTGCGCTACGACCGCTCGGCCGCGACGATCACCTGGCCGTCACCCTCATCCGCGCACGACCGCCTCCCACGACCTAACGCAACGTCCTAAAGACATCAAGTGTGGCTGACCTCGGCGTGGCAGCCGTGCCTCCGCTCGCGTCTTGACCAGCCTGATGTGGGTGATCGAGGAGCATGTCCGTGACGGGATGTGGAAGCGGATCGCTCCGCTGCTCCCACTGCCGAAGCCTCCCGCACCACGCTCTTCGGGCCGCCGGTCGATCGACGACCAGGCGCCACTTGCTAGGACCGTCTTCGTTCCTGCAACGCCGACCATCCTGGACCCATTGCCCACCACGCTGGTCGACTACTCCGGGACGACATGCTGGCGGCGGCGACGGGCCCGGAATGAGGCCGGCGTCTGGCCGGCCCTGTACGCGCCGCTGCTGGACCGGCAGTGCCCAGAGCGAGAACTAGACCGCCAAAGATCGGCACGCCTGTGGCCTCCAGGTGCCGAAGTAGAGCCAGGCGTCAAATACTACTGATAGCCTAGCTCGACTGATGAACACCCACCTCGGTCATCGTCGCTATCTGTTGGTGGTCGACGTAGAGGACTTGCCATGAGCGGGACGAAGGGCGCGCGCAAGGGGCTCGGACGGCCTCTGATTGCGGTAGTTGCACTGGCTGCGATCGCCACCCTGTTGGTAGGTCTCTTCCCTAAGACGTGGCCGCGCGATGCACCACCGCCAGCATCGGCGCAGGGTGCTTGCGGAGATGAGACATTGCGCGATGCGGAAATTACCACCACCCTGACGTTGTCCGCGGACTACGAGGAACCGTTCCTCAGTGCTGACACTGAGATTTCACTGCCGAAAGATTGGCAGGGCGCTGCGGGCCTGACGCGTGACCCGGCGTCGGAGGAGTATCGAGCGGCCATTCAATGCCTTCTGCCAATCTGGTCTACCGCATACCGAGCGAATCCACCAACCGTGGAGGTCGAGCCAGGCGCTCATGGCGACATAGTCGTGAGCGACTATGTCGACAACGAAAACACTGCGACTATTCCTGCCGACTTAGGGCTGTGGGCATTCTCCTACGGGCATGAGCCCAATGGTTACTGCCCGGAACCTCAAGCTCACCGCGTTGATTCAGGCCAATTGCTTGCGGTGATATGCCCTCCCTACGGCACCTTGAGTGGTGGTACTTGGACCATTAATTTGAGGTTAGACGGGGTGCGCACACTATCTTCGGCATTCGAACCGCACGAGTTGCATGCCGATGGCACGGCTTCTTACCAACTCGAAGAAGGAGTCGAGAGCCTCCCTGGGGCGGCATTCTGGCTTGAGCTCCAGCCCTCTCCGGCGGCGGGGTCGTATCTGGCACTACAAGAATGGCATGACGGCGTCGCAATCGCTGCGATGTCGCAGAATGGTTGGCTCCTACTGTTTGCTCTTCTGCTGCTCAGCGCCAGAGGCTTGAGGAGCTCCGTAATTGCTCCCCGGAATCCGGGCAGCACATCGCTCCTGTCGGGGCCACGGGGGCCGTCTATATTGCTGGCTCGCGTCTCGAGTCTCGGTATCCTGACGACCCTTGTCATCACGCTCGCGGATGTCGCCTACGCACTTAATGTGGACAAGTCGCCAGCGACGGTCTCGGCACGCCTAGAGAGCGTTGCTCTTTACGCGCTCGTAACGCTTATTGCTACGCTTGGCTGGCGCGGGTGGTTCCGCTTGATCGCTGTGGCGGCAGTGACTGGGACGTTCCTGGTCGCATACTTTGGGCCTAGGAGGGTCACGCTAGAAACCGCTCCCACTAACATGGAGCGTGGTGAACTAGTCACGGAGCTGCGACTCCTTGGTTACCTTAACCATGTATTGCTCGCAATCGCTGCTTTCGCATTAATCTTCGCCATGCTACTACGTCTGCTCATAGCCTCGCATGACGAACTCGGCGGCGGCTCACGTTGGGTAGCACCCATACGCACGAGGGCGCGGCGAGTCATCGTTGCGCTTCTACTCGCCTCTGGAATCGCTGGCCACTGGTTGTGGGTTGAGTATGTCCGGTGGGACCGAGCCGGCCTTATTCCAGGTCGCTCCCACACAACCGAGCAACTTGGCGATGCGCTCCTGGGTCGTTTACCATGGCTTCCGGACCATTTGCTTCACTGGCTGCCACCATTCCTGTACTATGCTGCCCTATCCTGCGCAATTGTCGTGCTCGCTTCTCGGTGCGGCCACCGTCAAGCTGATCCGCTGGAAAGGATCGCTCCCGATCTCGACGAGTTTCGACTGGTCACCCTCATCTTCGCCGCGGCGGTTGTCGGAACCTATGGTTCCTACCGCGCCATATCCTTCCCGCTTGCATTCCTCGCTGCCATAGTCTTCTTGTATCTACTGAAGCAGGATCTTGCATCTTGGGCGCAGGATTCACGCTTGCTGAGCGTACCGTCCGGCGTTTACGCAAACTTCAACGATCTACAGAAGGATTTGCTGCTGCGGAGCCGTGAAGCGAGCCTTCAGGAGCGAAGGAATCAAGCCATGGAGGCTCGTTATGAGCGGGGTCATGTGACTCCAGCGGTTCACGTGCAGGAGCTCGGTCTACGCGAAGTTCTTTCCTGGTATCACCATCGTACATTTGAGCAACTGCCCTCCGATCCGTCAGAAACAGATGATCGACGCCTGAGCGACCAGGAGTTGGCTATCTCGCTGGGCCCATGCGTGGACTGGTGGTCGAATGCTGTCTACGCCGCGCGAGTCGGTTTGGTCCTTGCCGTCCCGGTTGTGGCTTATGACGGATACATATGGGTGCATAGTGGGACTTTCGATCGAGCTTGGCAGTTGGGCGCTGGCTTCCTTGACGTGGTGCATTGGATGGTCCCTGAGCTACTGATCTGGTTGACCGCGAGCTTTAGTCTCGGGGCATTTTGGACACTGATTCCAGGGCGCAGGGGCATCATTAAAGGGCTACTGCTCGGAGCTGTGGTTGTCCTCGCGGACAGCGCAAATGGCCTACTGGCCCGCCTGCTCGGGCAAGCCTCCTTTGACATAGCGTCTTGGGGCCTTCTGGTGACAAGCTATTTGGCTGTCCTAGG
>NZ_FZOH01000003.1:0-21903 GCF_900188205.1 Geodermatophilus saharensis
TCACCGACAACGCCATGAGCTACCGCCGCGGCAACGCCTGGATCACCGCCTGCACCGAGCTGGGCATCGTTCGGCGGTTCATCCAGCCCGGCCGCCCGTGGACCAACGGCAAGGCCGAACGGTTCAACCGCACCCTGCGCACCGAGTGGGCCTACGCCACCGGCTGGACCAGCAACGACCAGCGCACCACCGCCCTGGACGCCTGGCTGAGGCACTACAACACTGCCCGCAGCCACTCCGCCCTCGGAGGCCACCCACCGATCAGCCGACTGGCCGCGTGAACAACCTGTCCGGTCACGACAGCTAGCCCGCGGCGACCACGCGGTCGGTGACGTCGCGCAGCACCGCCGGCCAGTCCTCGAGGACGGCCTCCCGGCCGGTCCGGACGACGACGACGTCGGCGGCCGGGTCGACGTAGACGAACTGTCCCTTGTTGCCGCGGGCGTAGAAGCGGCCCTCCCGCTCGGTGTCGACCCACCACCAGTACTGGTAGTGCTCGGCCGGGTCGGTGGTGGTGTCGCGGCGGGTGGCCTCGGCGACCCACTCGGCGGGGACCACCTGCACGTCCCCGGCGCGGCCCTCGCGGGCGAACAGCAGCCCGAAGCGCGCGAAGTCGACCGCGCGGGCGTTGACCCCGCTCTCCATCTTCGGGAAGCGGGTGGCCTCGCTGTCGGCGCTCCAGCTCGCGTCGGCCTCGGCGCCCATCGGGCCCCACAGCACCTCGGCGGCGTACTCCTCGACCGGCCGGCCGACGGCCCGCTCCAGCGCCAGCCCGACCAGCAGCGGGTTGTAGTTGTTGTAGAGCCAGGTGCGCCCCGGCGGCTCGGCGACCTCGACGGTGAGGGCGAGCGCGCGCAGGTCGGGGTCGTAGTAGGTGCGGGCGTCGTCGCTCCACGGCAGGCCCTGCTCCTCGTAGGCCAGGCCGGAGGACATCGTCACCAGGTGCCGCAGGGTGACGCGGGCGGTGTCGGGGTCGCGCTCGAGCAGCTCGGGCACGTAGTCGGTGACCGGGTCGTCGAGACCGCCGATCTCCCCGCGCGCGATCGCGATGCCCACCAGCGTGGACAGCACCGACTTCGCCACGGAGAACGAGGTCTGCAGCGACTCGCGGGACTGGCCCTCGCCGTACTGCTCGACGAGCAGCTCGTCGCCGCGCAGCACGAGGAACGCCGTCGTCCGCGTGCGGTCGAGCAGCGCGTCGAGGTCCTCCTCGCCCGACCCGGGCACGCTCACCCCGTCGAGGACGCCGGCCGGCAGCGAGCCGGGGCGCAGCGGCAGCGGGGTGTCCCCGGCCGGGATCGGGAGCGCGGGGAAGCGGAGCCGGTCGTCGACGTCGGCGTCCATCCACACGACCGCCCGCGCCACCCCGGAGGTGTCCAGCGACGCCCGCGCCCACAGCTGCAGCCCGCCGGCGACGACCGCGGTCCACACCAGGACGGCGGCCAGCGCGGCGGCGACCAGCCCGCGCCGGCGGCGGACCGGCCGCGTCACCGCCCACGCCAGCAGGACGCCGAGGACGAACGGGACCGACAGCCAGGCGACGTGCACGGCACGCGACCCTAGGTCCTGCGCGCCCCGGAACGACCGCGGCCGGCGCCCCCGGGTGGGGACGCCGGCCGCGAGCGCGGGTGCCGGGGCTACGCCGTGTAGGGGGCGCCCAGCGGGTCGACCGTCGGGTACGAGTCGACGGACTCCGCGAGGCGGTCGGCGGCCCAGTCGCCGTCGCCGAGCAGGTGGTCGATGGCGGTCAGCCGGCTGGTGTAGTGCCCGACCGAGTACTCCGCGGTGACCCCGATGCCGCCGTGCAGCTGGATGGCCTCCTTGCCGACGTGGCGCCCGGCGCGGCTGGTCTGCAGCCGCGCCCGGTTCCCCGCCGCGACGACGTCGCCGCCGGCGTCGGCCACCATGCTGGCCCACAGCGCGGTGCTGCGGGCCAGCTCCAGCGACACGTACATGTCCGCCGCCCGGAAGGTCAGCGCCTGGAACCGGTTGAGCGTGACCCCGAACTGCTTGCGCGTCTTGAGGTACTCGGCGGTGGTCCGCAGCGCGGTGTCCATCGCCCCGACCGCCTCGTTGGCGTAGGCGATCCGGGCGAGGGCCTGGGCGCGCTCGACGTCGGCGCTGCGGTCGGCGGTGCCCTCACCGAGCAGCTCGGCGGGCGTGCCGTCGAGGGTGAGGTTGGCCGCGCGGCCGCCGTCGTGGGTGCGGTAGCCGGTCCGGGTCAGGCCCGCGGCGTCACCCCGGACGAGGAACAGCGCGGTGCCGCCGTCGACGACCGCGGAGACCACCAGGACGTCGGCGCGGGCGCCGCCCGGCACCGGCTCCTTGACGCCGGTCAGCCGCCAGCCCTCGCCGTCGGGGGTGGCGGTGACGGCCGACGCCGAGGGGCTCCACCGGGCGGCCGGCTCGGCGTGCGCGAACGCGAGCACGCTCGAGCCCTCCGACAGCGGCCCGAGGACGGCGCTGCGCTGCGCGGCGGTGCCGACGGCGGCGACCAGGCCGCCGGCCAGCACCACGGACTCGACGAAGGGCTCGGGTGCGAGGACGCGGCCCATCTCCTCGGCGACGATGCCGACCTCGACCGGGCCGGCGCCCATGCCGCCGTCCGCCTCGGCGAAGGGCAGGCCCAGCACCCCCATCTCGGCCAGCTGCGCCCAGGTCTTCTCGTCGAAGCCCGGGTCGGTGGCGACCACCTGGCGGCGCCGCTCGCTGTCGCCGTAGGCGCGCTGCAGCAGGCCGCGCACGGCCTCCCGCAGGTCGTTCTGCTCGCTGTCGTAGGTGAAGTCCACTGCTAGCTCACAGCCCCAGGATCGTGCCGGCGATGATGGTCCGCTGGACCTCGTTGCTGCCTCCGTAGATGGAGACCTTGCGGTAGTTCAGGTACTCCGGCGTGGCCACCCGGGCCCAGTCGGGGACCTGCGAGCCGCCGTCGGCGAAGGAGGCCAGCGAGAGCGGGCCGGCGATGTCGACGATCAGCTCGGTGGCCGCCTGCTGCAGCTCCGAGCCGCGGAGCTTGAGCACCGACGAGGCCGGGTGCGGCTTGCCGTCGGCGGAGTTGGCCACGACGCGCAGCGCGGTGAGCTCGAGGGCGAGCAGCTCGTTCTCCAGCTCGGCGATGCGGGCGGCGGTGCGGGGGTCCTCCGACAGCGGGCGGCCGCCGGAGGTGACCTCGCGGGCGTGCTGCTTGGCCTGCGCGATGAGCTTCTTGGTCGCGCCGACGCGGGCGATGCCCACCCGCTCGTTGCCGAGCAGGAACTTGGCGTAGTCCCAGCCGCGGTTCTCCTCGCCGATCAGGTTCTCGGCGGGCACGCGGACGTCCTCGAAGAAGACCTCGTTGACCTCGTGGCCGCCGTCGATGAGCTGGATCGGGCGCAGCGTGACGCCGGGGGAGTCCATCGGGAAGACCAGCATCGAGATGCCGCGCTGCTTCTTCTCCGCCGTCGGGTCGGTGCGGACCAGGCAGAAGATCCAGTCGGCGTACTGGCCGAGGGTGGTCCAGGTCTTCTGGCCGTTGACCACCCAGTCGTCGCCGTCGCGGACGGCGGTGGTGCGCAGCGAGGCCAGGTCGGAGCCGGCGTCGGGCTCGGAGAAGCCCTGGCACCACCAGATGTCGAGGTTGGCGGTGGCCGGCAGGAAGCGCTCCTTCTGCTCCTGGTTGCCGAAGGTCGCCACGACCGGGCCGATCATGCTGGTGTTGAACGCGAGCGGCTCGGGCACGCTGGCCAGCTGCATCTCCTCGCGCCAGATGTGGCGCTGCAGCGGCGTCCAGTCCCTGCCGCCCCACTCCACCGGCCAGTGCGGCACGGCGAGCCCGGCGGCGTTGAGGACCTGCTGGGCCTCGACGTACTGGTCGCGGGTCAGGTGGCGGTGGGCCGCGATCGTGTCGCGGATCTCCTGCGGCACCTGGGTGGTGAAGAAGGTGCGCATCTCATCCCGGAAGGCCTCCATCTCCGGGGAAAGCTGCAACCGCATGGGACCTCTCTCCTGACGGCGTCCTGGCACGCCGTCTCGACGTGTTCCCCGACGATCCCACACCGGTTACTCGGGAGTACGTCGGACTCCCGGGCGCCGCGGGCGTGTCCGGGCCGCAGGATGGGCCGGTGCCCGGGGGAGACCGCCTGCTGCTGGCCGCGGTCCTCCTCACCGCCGCCAACCTGCGCGCCGCGATCGCCGCGGTGGGCCCGGTGCTCGACGACGTGCGGGCCGACCTGGGGCTGTCGGCCGCGGCCGCCGGGCTGCTGACCGCGCTGCCGGTGCTGTGCTTCGCGCTGCTCGCGCCGGCCTCGGCCGCGGCCGGGCGGCGGCTGGGCGCGGGGCCGGCCGTCCTCGGGTCGCTGCTGCTGCTCGCCGTCGCCCAGGGGCTGCGGGTGCTCGACGGGTCGCCGGTGCTGCTGGCCGGCACCCTGCTGGCCGGCGCGGCGATGACGGTGGGCAACGTGCTGCTGCCGGCGGTGGTCAAGGCGGGGTTCGGCCGGTCGGCGGGCACGGTGACCGGGCTCTACACCGCGGCGCTGGTGGCCGGTGCCGCGGCCGGCGCCGCGCTCACCGCGCCGCTGGCGGCCGTGCTGGGCTGGCGGGGTGCGCTGGCGGCCCAGGGGCTGCCGGCGGTGGTGGCCGCCGCGGTGTGGGCGCGGGCGGCCCGGCGCGCCGTCGCCGCCGGCCCGGCCGCGGCGGCGCCCACGGGCGGCGCGGCGCTGTGGCGCTCGCCGGTGGCCTGGGCGGTGACCGCGGTGCAGGCCCTGCACTCGACGCTGTACTTCTCGCTCACCGCGTGGCTGCCGACGCTGCTGGCCGACCGCGCCGGCGCCGACGCGGCCACCGGCTCGCTGGCCGCGTCGGTGTTCCAGGTGCTCGGGATCGCCGGCAGCCTGCTGGTGCCCGCGGTGCTCGCCCGCCGGCCGGGCCAGACCGGGCTCGCGCTCGCCGTCGCGGCGCTGTGGACCGTGCCGGTCGCCGGGCTGCTGGTGGCCCCCGGCGGCTGGCCGCTGTGGGCGGGCCTCGGCGGGCTCGCGCAGGGCGCCGGCATCGCGCTGGCGGTGACCCTCGTCGTGCTGCGCTCGGCCGACGCCGGAACCGCCGCCCGGCTGTCGGGCATGAGCCAGCTGGTCGGCTACGGCGTCGGCGCGGCGGGCCCGGTCGTGGTCGGCGCGCTGTCGCAGGCGAGCGGCGGGTGGACCGCGCCGCTGCTGCTCCTGCTGGCGCTCGGCGCCGGGCTGGCGGCGGCCGGGGTGGCCGCCGCCCGCCCGGTGCGGATCGGCTGAGCGCGGATCAGGGGAGGCACACGACGTCGGCGAGCACACCGCCGTCGTCGGTGAGCCGCTCGGGTGCGGGGCTGTCGTAGACGACGAGCAGCCGGCCGTCCTCCGGCGCGCCGAGCAGGCCGATGCCCTCGGCGTGGTCGTCGCCGTCGCCGAAGGGGAGCACCAGCTCGCGGGTGAGCAGGTCGCCGCGGACGACCGTCGGCTCCTCGCACACCAGCGCGCCGTGCCAGCGGTAGACGTACACCGGGCCGTCGAGGTCCATGGTCGGCCCGGCGAGCACCAGCAGGTCCTCGCCGTGCGGGCACAGGTCGCGCACGCCGAGGCCGGCCAGCCGCAGCACGTGCTTGCGGTAGCGGCGCCCGTCGGGGAACCTGCGCAGGCGCAGCCGGGCGGGGTCGCGCTCGTCGACCTCGGGCCGCAGCTCCAGCACGACCGCCCAGCCGCGCAGCACCGGCCCGCGCAGCCCGAGGTACACCCGGTCGCCGGCGACGGCGATGCCCTCGACGTCGAGGCCGTTGTCCTTGCTCGGGATCGACAGGAACGGGCCGAGGTGCTCGTCGTCGGCGAGCAGGTCGCGCAGGTCCTTGCCGCGGGCGCCGAAGACGGCGGCGCTGCGGCTGCCGTCGTCCTTGACCAGGGTGGGCAGCCCGTCGACGTCGACCACCGGGATCCGCACGAGGACCTGCCGCCGCGGCTGGCCGGTCACGGTCGCCAGCCGGCGCAGCGCCTTGGCGCCGTCGTGCTCGTCGCGGATCCGGCGGCGGCGCAGGCTGTGCGAGCCGACCGCCCACACCGCGCCGTCGTGGCGGGCGATGCCCTCGATGTCGGCCTCCTCCTCGACGTCGGGGCCCGTGCCGCCGGGGAGGGGCACCAGGTCGGCGAGGGAGAAGGTGGTCTGGTCGCCGTAGCTCGTGGGGTGGGCGGGGTCGTCGGCGACGAGCCGCTCGATGGTGGCGGTCTCGTCGCCGGCGACCCACAGCACCGGCCCGTCGCTGCGGACGGCGGAGAGGTTGGTGTGCGTCAGGCTCGCCCGGGAGGTCGAGCCGAACCGGAGGGTCACCGTGCGGGTCGTCGTCACGGGCGCGCACTGTGGCACGGGTCGGCGCTGTCCGGGGCCCTCCGGTGCGTCGTACCGTTCGGCATGGATCTCGTCTGTCCCAAGTGCCAGGGCACGATGCGCACCTACGAGCGCAACGGCGTCCACGTCGACCAGTGCTCGGAGTGCCGCGGCATCTTCCTCGACCGCGGCGAGCTCGAGCGGCTGATCGACGCGGAGAACTCCTGGCACGGCGCGGCGGCCGGTGCCCGGCCCGGCCCGCAGGCCCAGCAGCACGGCGCGCCCCACCAGCAGTACGGCGCGCCCCACCAGCAGTACGGCGCGCCCCAGCAGCACGGCGCGCGGTACCCGGACGCGGGCGGCGCGGGCCTCGGCGCGGTGGTGAACGAGGTGCTCGGCGCGGTGAGCCGGTCGTCGTCGCACGGGTCGGGCCACGGCGGCCACGGCTCGCACGGCAAGAAGCGCAAGGAGTCCTTCCTGTCCGACCTCTTCGGCTGAGGGCGGCCGTTCCAGCACGTCACCACGCGGGCAGCCGTGCTCTGAGTCCCCGGCGGACTCAGGGCACGACTGCGCACGGCAGGACCACCCGGCCGGCCGCCGGTAGGTTCTGCGGCCGTGGCGGGGCGGGAGCTGGTCGTGCTGGGCACCGCCAGCCAGGCGCCCACCCGCACCCGCAACCACAACGGCTACCTGCTGCGCTGGGACGGCCGCGGCTTCCTGTTCGACCCCGGCGAGGGCACGCAGCGGCAGATGCTGCTGGCCGGGGTGCCCAGCAGCGCCGTCCACCGGGTGCTGGTCAGCCACTTCCACGGCGACCACTGCCTGGGTCTGCCCGGCGTCGTGCAGCGGATGTCGCTCGACGGCGTCGCGCACCCGGTGGTGGCGCACTACCCCGCGTCGGGGCAGGTCTTCTTCGACCGGCTGCGGCACGCCTCGGTGTTCGCCGACCTCGTCGACGTCCGGGAGGGGCCGGTGCACGGCGACGGCGTCCTCGCGCAGGACCCCGCCGGGACCATCGAGGCGCGGCGGCTCGAGCACCCGGTGCCGTCCTTCGGCTACCGCCTCGTCGAGCCCGACGGCCGGCGGATGCTGCCCGACCGGCTCGCCGCGGCCGGGGTGGCCGGGCCCGACGTCGGCCGGCTGCAGCGCGAGGGCGCCGTGCGGGTGGGGGAGACGACGGTGCGCCTGGAGGACGTCAGCGCCCCGCGCCCGGGGCAGCGGTTCGCCTTCGTCATGGACACCCGGCTGTGCGACGGCGTCGCCGCGCTCGCCGAGCGCGCCGACCTGCTGGTGGTCGAGTCGACCTTCCTCGACGGGGACGCCGCGCTCGCCCACCGCTACGGTCACCTGACCGCGCGGCAGGCGGCGCGGGTGGCGGCGCAGGCGGGGGTGCGGCGGCTGGTGCTCACCCACTTCTCGCAGCGCTACGACGATCCCCGCCGCTTCGAGGACGAGGCCCGCTCGGAGTACGGCGGCGACCTCGTCGTCGCCGCCGACCTGCAGCGCGTGCCGGTGCCCCCGCGCGCGGTGGGTGAGCACGGCCGGGGCGGGTAGGCCGGGGGACCGCCGCCCCGAGGAGGACCCCCATGACCCGGCTCGACGCGACGACGCTGTCCCGGCTGAGCCCGTCGGTGTGGACCCCGCGCTACGACCGGTCGGCGGTGCGGACCGGGATCGTGCACCTCGGCGTCGGCGGCTTCCACCGCTCGCACCAGGCGGTCTACGTCGACCGGCTGCTGGAGTCGGGGCAGGGGCAGGACTGGGGGATCTGCGGGGTCGGCGTGCTGCCCGCCGACCGGCGCATGCAGCAGGTCATGGCGGCGCAGGACTGCCTCTACACGGTGGTGGTCAAGCACCCCGACGGGTTCCTGGACGCGCGGGTGGTCGGCTCGATCGTGGCGTACCTGCTCGCGCCCGACGACCCCGAGGCGGTCGTGGAGAGGATGGCCGCGCCCGGGACCCGGATCGTGACGCTGACGGTGACCGAGGGCGGCTACAACACCTCACCCGACACCGGCGCCTTCGACACCACCGACCCCGGCGTCCTCGCCGACCTGCGACCCGGCGCGGCACCCCGGACGACGTTCGGTCTGGTCACCGAGGCGCTGGTGCGCCGCCGCGAGCGCGGGCTGGCCCCCTTCGCGGTCGCCTCCTGCGACAACATCCCCGGCAACGGGCACCTGGCCCGCGACGCGTTCGCCGCCTTCGCCGCGCTGCGCGACCCCGCGCTCGGGGAGTGGGTGGCCGCCGAGGTGCCCTTCCCCAGCTCGATGGTCGACCGGATCACCCCGGTGACCACCGACGCCGACCGGGCCGCGCTCGCCGCGATGGGCGTCGAGGACGCCTGGCCGGTGGTCTGCGAGCCGTGGACGCAGTGGGTGCTCGAGGACCGCTTCCCCGGGGGACGGCCGCCGCTGGAGGACGTCGGCGTGCAGCTCGTCGACGACGTCGCGCCCTACGAGCTGGTGAAGCTGCGGCTGCTCAACGCCGGTCACCAGGTGCTCGGCCACCTCGGCCGGCTCGTGGGCCACGAGTACGTGCACCAGGCCTGCCAGGACCCGCTGCTGCGGGAGTTCCTGCTCGGCTACCTCGACGACGAGGCCACCCCCACCCTGGCCCCGGTGCCCGGCGTCGACCTGCGGCGGTACAAGGCCGACCTGGTGGGCCGCTTCGCCAACCCCGCCGTCCGCGACACCCTCGCCCGGATCTGCGAGAACGCCTCCGACCGCATCCCCCAGTTCCTCCTGCCGGTGCTGCGCGCCGACCTCGCGGCGGGCCGGGAGATCCGCCGGTCGGTCGCGGTCCTCGCCGGCTGGGCGCGCACCGCGGACGGCACCGACGACGCCGGCCGGCCCCTCGGGCTGAGCGACCCGCGGCGCGACGCGCTGCTCGCCCGGGCCCGCGACGCCGACCCGCTGGCCTTCCTCCGCGAGACCGACGTCTTCGGGGACCTGGCCGAGGACCCGCGGGTGGCCGCCGCCTTCACGGCCACCCTCACCTCGCTGCGGCAGCGGGGGACGCGCGCCACCCTGGCCGACCTCGTCCGCGGGCCCCGGGCCCGGACGGCCGGGTAGAACGGTGGGGTGTTCCCCGGCACGACCTACGAACCCGACTGGTTCGGCCTGCTCGGCCGCGAGGTGCTCCGCGAGCGCCGGGCGGCGCTGATCGCCGAGGCGTGCGCGTGGAGCGTGGGCCTGTCCGACCGGCCGCACCACCTGCGGCTGCGCGGCCGGCTGGTGGCCACCGGCTCGACGATCGGCGACCGCGCCGCGCACGGCCAGCCGCTGTCGGGGGAGGAGGACGGCCGGATCGAGCTCGGCGACGCCCGGCCCGGGAGCTTCCAGGACGCGCTCAACGCCGTCGACGCCGACGGGGTGGTGTTCGCCGACCGGTTCGACCGGGAGGTGATCGAGCCGTTCGTGCACGAGACGTGCGTGCTCGCCGCCGACCGCGCCCGCCGCACCCGGCCGGCCCAGTGGGCCGAGCTGCTCGACGAGCTGGGGGAGGACCCCGGCCAGGCCGACCCGGCCGACGTCCTGCGGGCCGGCGAGTGGGAGGAGCCGCTGCGCACCGAGGCCGAGCACCTCGTGCTGGCCGCGCTGGGCCGCGCGCCGCTGCTGGAGGTGGAGTCCGAGGGGCTGCCGCTGTCGCTGGTGCGCGCCGCCGAGGCCACCGCGCGGGCCGCGGCGGAGCCCTCGCCGGCGCGGGAGCCGGACGAGGGCCTGTCGGGTGCGCTGTTCCTCGCGCTGGCCGCCGTCCGGGAGGCCGGGCTGCCCACGCCGGTGCCGCCGGACGGTGCCGGCCGGCTGCTGGCGGTCCTGCTCGAGCAGGGGCTCGAGCCGGGGGAGGTCACCGGGGTGCTGCCGCACCTGCCGCTGGCGGAGGGGACCGCCGGGCGGGTGCGCGACCTGCTCAGCTGAGCGGCAGGCCGGTGTAGTTCTCGGCCAGCTCGCGCGCGGCCGCCTCGCTCTCGCACACCCGGCGCAGCTGGGACAGCTGCAGCTCGGCGTCGAAGGGGTCGCCGGTGGTGTGCAGCATCGAGGTCATCCACCAGGAGAAGTGGGTGGCCCGCCAGACCCGCCGCAGCGCGGTGTCGGAGTAGGCGTCGGCGAGGTCGGTCTCCTTCTCCTGCAGCAGCCGCACCAGCGCGCGGGAGAGCAGCACGACGTCGGCGACGGCGAGGTTGAGGCCCTTGGCGCCGGTGGGCGGCACGATGTGCGCGGCGTCGCCGGCGAGGAACAGCCGGCCGCGGCGCATCGGCGCGCTGACGAACGAGCGCATCGGCAGGATCGACTTCTCCAGCACCGGGCCGGTGCTGATCTCCCAGCCCTCGTGCGCGAAGCGGGTGGCCAGGCCCGACCAGATGCGGTCGTCGGACCAGTCCTCGATCCGCTCGCCCGGGTCGACCTGCAGGTACAGCCGCGACACCGACGGCGAGCGCATCGAGTACAGCGCGAACCCCTCGGGGTGCCACGCGTAGATCAGCTCGTCGGTGGCCGGGGCGGCGTCGGCGAGGATCCCCAGCCACGCGTAGGGGTAGGTGCGCTCCCACAGCCGCTGCTGCGTGCCCTCGGCGACGACGGCGCGCGAGGGGCCGTGGAAGCCGTCGGTGCCGGCGACGACGTCGCACTCGAGCACCTGCCCGACCCCGTCGGCGTCGGTGAACCGGATCCGCGGGCTGTCGGTGTCGACGTCCTCGATCGCCACGTCGGAGACCTCGAAGTGCAGCGGCGGGCCGCCGGCGAGCTGGGCGGCGATCAGGTCCTTGACCACCTCGGTCTGGCCGTAGACCCACACCCGGCGGCCGCACAGCGCGGGGAAGTCCAGCGTGGCGCGGGTGCCCGGGTACTGCAGGTGGATGCCGCGGTGCTCGAGGCCCTCGCGGTGCAGCCGGTCGCCCAGCCCGGCCTCGGTGAGCACGTCGACGGTGTTCTGCTCGAGGATGCCGGCGCGGATGCGGGCCTCGACGTAGGCCCGCGGCCGGTTCTCCAGCACCACCGAGTCGACGCCCTGCAGCGCCAGCAGCCGCGACAGCAGCAGGCCGGCCGGGCCGGCGCCGATGATCCCCACCTGGGTGCGCATGCCGGCGAGTGTGACCCCGGCGACGCCCCCGGCGACACCGCGTCCTCCCGGTCAGCGGAAGGGCGGGGTGCGGGCCAGCGCCCGCCCGATGCCGCGCGCGGCGACCTCCAGCACCGGCACCAGCCGCGGCAGGTCGCGCCGGTGGCTGGGGACGACGATGCCCAGCGCCGCGGCGACGACGGTGCTCCCGGCCCGCTCCACCCGCACCGGGACGGCCACCGACAGCGTGCCCAGCGACATCTCCTCGGCGGTGCGCGCCCAGCCGCGCCGGCGGACCTCGCCGAGCTCGCGGCGCAGCCGCCCGGGGTCGACGACGGTGTGCCGGGTGGCCCGCACGGGCGCGGCCAGGGCCTCGGCGACGACGTCGTCGGGGGCGGCGGCGAGCAGCACCTTGCCCACGCCGGTGGCGTGCAGCGGCAGCCGGCTGCCGACCTGGCTGACCACCGGCACCGACTCGCGGCCGGAGATGCGCTCGACGTAGAGCGCGCTCGTCCCGTCGCGGACGGCGAGGTGCACGGTGTCGCGGGTGGCGGTGTGCACGTCGAGGAGGAACGGCGCGGCCACCTGCCGCAGCTCGAGCGAGACGGGGGCCAGCAGGCCGAGGTCCCACAGCTTGCGGCCGATCTCGTAGCGGCCGTCGGCGCGGCGGGACAGCGCGCCCCAGCCGGTGAGCTCGGCGAGCAGCCGGTGCGCGGTCGTCAGCGGGGTGCCCGACCGCTCGGCGATCTCGCTGAGCGACAGCCGGGGGGCCGAGGCGTCGAACGCGTCGAGGATCGCCAGGGCGCGGGAGGTCACCGACCGCCCGCGCTCCGCCGAGCCTCCTGCCACCGGTGGAGTCTCCCAGCCAGCGGAAGCCCCGGGCCCCGGGCCTTGCCGCTCCCGCCGGTGGACCGGTGTGCTGGGCGCGACGCCCGGGAGGTGGGCATGACCGAGACCGTCCGGCTGCCGCTGGCCTACCACGACACGGCGGTGGCCAGCTCCTACCACCTGGCGTCGGCGGAGGCGGTCGCCGCCCTCCTGCCGCGGCGCGGGGGCCGGCCGCTGCTGCGGCCGATCCCGCTGCCCGGCGGCCGCACGCCGGTGGCGGTGCACGCCTACCGCTACCGCACGGTCACCTGGACCGGCACCGGCGGCGCGACGCACACCCTGGCGCCCTACGGCGAGGTCGGCGTGACCGCCGGCGTCCTCGCCGGGCCGGCCGCGCGGGGCGGAGCCCGCCCGGCGACCGGGGGGTTCGTGCTGCAGCTGCCGGTCACCTCCCGGGAGGCCCGCGACCTCGGCCGCGAGGCGTGGGGGCTGCCCAAGTGGCTCGGCGACATGGACTTCCTCGACGCACCCGCCCTGCAGCGGGTCCGGCTGTCCGAGGCCGGCACCGAGGTGCTCGTCCACACCGTGCGGACCCGCGGCCCGGCGCTGCGCGGCAGCTCGTCGCGGACGCTGTGGTCGGTGCGCGACGGGCGGCTGCTGGAGACCCCCATCCCGGTGTCGGCCCGGTGGCAGGCGCACCCGGGACCCGGCGGGGCCGAGCTCGTGCTGGGCGCGCACCGGCTGGCCGCCTGGCTGCGCCGGCTGGAGCTGTCCTCCTCGCCGCTGACCGCCTTCCGCGCCGTCGAGTACCGCAGCACGCTGCCGGCGGGCCGGTCGCTCGGGCCCGTCGACGGCGTGCCCGCCGCCCCGTACCCCGGCAGCGACGCCGCCTCCGCCCGGTTCACCGTGGCCTACCCGGGGACCGCGCCGCTGCCGCAGTATCCCGAGGTGGCCGTCCGCTGACGTCCTGGAACGGCCCCGCTGCAGGGACCCGCCGCGAGCCTGCGAGCGGGGGGGGCAACGGGGTCCTCCGACTAGCCGGCCACCAGCTCCGCGTCCAGCGCCGCCCACGGGCCCAGCGCCGCGCCGGCGGCGCGCTCGCGGGCCTCCTCGTCGGGGCCCAGCGCGGCCCGCAGCGCCTCGCGCAGCCGGTCGGCCAGTGCCTGGTGCGGCGTCCACCGCGCCACCCCGAGCCCGGCCCGGGCGGCCTCGGCCGCGCCGACCAGCCGGGCGGCGGCCGCGGTCCGGCCCTGTGCCAGGGCCAGCCCGGCGAGCACCTCCAGGCAGGAGGCCAGGCCCTCCAGGTCGCGGGTGCGGCGGTGCAGGACCGCGGCCTCGTCCAGCCGGGCCCGTGCCCGGGCCAGGTCACCGCCCATCAGCGCGGCCAGCGCGAGGGTGTCGGTCAGCAGCGCGGCGAGCTGGTCGTCGGCGGCGGCGCGGGCCAGGCCCAGCGCCTCGGTGGCGACGCGCTCGGCCGCTGGCAGGTCACCACCGGCCAGCGCCACCGCCCCGCGCAGCATCGCGCTGAAGGCCACCGACCAGCCGTCGCCGCTGCGGCGCAGGTGGTCGAGGGCCTCGTCGAGCAGCGCGACGACGCGGGGGTCGCCCGGCGGCAGCGTCATCGCCTGGACGCCCAGTGCATGGCCCAGCAGCCAGGCGTCGTCGCGGGCCCGGGCGTCCGCGACCACGCCGTCGACCAGGGGCGCCGCCGTGTCCGGGGAGCCGAGCGCGATGCGCATCGCGGCCCGCGACCAGGTCAGCCGCCCGGCCAGGTCGGGGGGCAGCGCGGCGGCCGAGGGCAGCGCCGCGGTCTGCTCGGCCAGGCCGGCCATGTCCGGCAGCAGCCCGCGCGCCCACCACCAGCGGGTCAGCGGCGCGGTCAGCCGCACGGCGAGCTCGGCGCGGTCGGTGGCCACCGCCCAGCGCACCGCGGCCCGCAGGTCGGTGGTCTCGGCGTCGAGCCGGGCGCGCCACAGCTGCGCCGCCGGGCCGGCCAGCCCGGAGGCGGCGTCGGCGCCCATCGCGGCCAGGTGCTGCGCCCACCGCACGCGGGTGGCCTCCTCCTCGCCCCGCTCGCGCAGCCGCTCGGCGGCGTAGGCGCGCACCAGCTCCAGCATGCGGAAGCGCGGCTCGCCGTCCCCGGTGTCACCGGGGGTCACCAGGCTGTGCCCGACGAGGTCCGACAGCGTCTCGACGACGTCGAGGTCGCCGCCCACCGCCTCGGCGGTGTCGAGCGTGCAGCCGTCGGCGCACACCGACAGCCGCGCCAGCAGCGCCCGGCCGCGCTCGTCGAGCAGGTCGTGGCTCCAGGCGATCGTGGCCCGCAGGGTGCGCTGCCGGTCGGGGACGTCGACGTCGAGGTCGCCGAGGTCGAGCGCGCGGTCGAGGCGGGCCAGCAGCAGCCGCGGGGGCAGCGTGCGCACCCGCGCGGCGGCCAGCTCCACCGCCAGCGGCAGCCCGTCGAGGCGGCGGACGAGCTCGGCGACCGGCCCGGCCGTGGCGTCGGTGAGGGTGAAGGAGGGGTCGGCCTGCCGGGCGCGGGCCACGAACAGCTCGACGGCGGGGACCTCGCGCACCGCGGCGACGTCACCGGCGCCCCGCGCCGGCGTCCCCAGCGGCTCGATCGGCACGTCGTGCTCGCCGCGCAGCCGCAGAACGGTGCGGCTGGTGACCAGCAGCTGCGTGGCCGGGCAGCGGGCGAGCAGCGTGGCCAGGTGCGGGGCGGCCGCGGTCACCTGCTCGAGGTTGTCGACGACGAGCAGCGCGTGGCGGCCGGCCAGCCGGTCGGCCACCAGCTCCAGCAGCGGACGGCTGCCCTCGGCCGACACCCCCACCGCCTCGGCGACCGCCCCGGGGACGTCGGCGGGGTCGCGGACCGCGGAGAGGTCGACGAACCACACGCCCTCCCGCTCGTCCTCGACCGCGGCGGCCGCGGCCAGCGCCAGCCGGGTCTTGCCGATGCCGCCCGGGCCGGTCAGGGCCACCAGCCGCACCGCGGGGTCGCGCAGCAGGCCGGTGACCGTGGCCAGCTCGGCGGTGCGGTCGACCATCGGCGTGGGCGGCGTCGGCAGCCAGCCCGCCGCCAGCCCCGGCGGGGCGCCCACCGGCCGGCCGAAGCGCTCGCTGAGCAGCACCGCGAGGTCGTCGGCCACCCGGTCGGCGAGCTCGGCGGGGTCGCGGTAGGGGGTGGTGGAGACGCCGCCCTCGGACTGCACCCGCTCGAGCAGCGCGCGCAGCCGCGGGTCGCGGTCGGGCGCCGGCGTGCGGACGTAGAGCAGCCGCGGCATGCCCGCGGACAGGTCGAGCTCGTCCTCCAGGCCCGAGACGGTCATGCCCGGGCCCACCCAGCCGTAGCGGTCGCCGTAGACGCCGACGAACACCTCGCTCTGCTCGAGGTAGGCGCGGTAGAGGTCGCGCGGCGGGTGCGGCCGCGCGCCGAGCTCGAACATCACCGGGGTCAGCCGCAGCCGGGCGATGGCGTCGCGCACGGCCCGCCGCTCGGGGGCGAGCTCCTCGAGCGTGGAGGACACGAAGACCCGCAGCCGCCGGTCGGGGGTCGCGATGGCGGGGAGAGCGGCGCCGGGGACGTCCGCCGCTGCGGTCACGGGCACCTCCCGCCCGGTCGCCGGGCGCCCGGACCGTCCGGGTCGCCGACGCCGGGAGTCTATGGCCTGCGGCGCGGCTCCCGGGCACGGCCGAGACGCCCCGTATCCCGGTGACAGCGCCCCCGCCACGGTGGTTGCATGACGGCGCCCGACGACCGCACGGGGGACGCGCGCACTCGGAGACCCTCGTGCCCCGTGCCCTGAGACAGCCCCTCCCCGTCGCCGCCCGCGGGGCGACGTCGTGACCGGCCACGAGCCCGGCGCCGCGCTGGTCGTCGTCGCCCGCGACGCCGGCGTCCGCACATCCACCACCCGGGAGCTGGAGCGCCGCTACGGCAGCGACTACCGGGTCGTGGCCGGCACCGGCCCGGCCGAGGTGCAGGAGGCGCTGTCGGCCGCCGGCGACCCGCCCGTGGCGGTGCTGCTCGGCGGGCTGGGCGAGGCCGACCCCGACGGGCTGGACGTGCTGCGGGTCTGCCACGCCGCCAACCCCGGCGCGGTGGCGGTGGCGCTGATCCGGTGGGGGGCCTTCGAGACCGCCCGGCCGATCTTCGAGGCGATCACCGTGGGCCAGCTCGACCGCTGGGTCTACGCCCCGCAGGGCCGGGCCGACGAGGAGTTCCACCGCTCGGTCACCGAGATCCTCGACGAGTGGTCCTCCCGGCAGGGCGGCGGCTTCGAGGCCGTCCGCGTCATCGGCGACCGCTGGGACCCCCACGCGCAGCACCTGCGCGACCAGCTCACCCGCAACCGCATCCCGACGGGCTTCTACGAGGCCGGGTCCGCGGAGGGCCGCGCGCTGCTCGACGACATGGGCCTGGCCGAGCCCCGCTTGCCGGTGGTGGCGGTGCGCTTCCGACCCGAGCAGACGGTGCTGCAGGCGCCCACCGACCTGGAGGTGGCCGAGGCGTTCGGGCTGTTCGACCCGCTGGACACCACCGCCGTGCACGACCTGGTCGTCGTCGGCGCCGGGCCCGCGGGGCTGGGCGCGAGCGTGTACGCCGCCTCGGAGGGGCTCGACACGCTGCACCTGGAGTGCGAGGCGGTGGGCGGGCAGGCCGGCACCAGCTCGCTGATCCGCAACTACCTCGGCTTCCCCACCGGCGTCAGCGGCAGCCGGCTGGCGTTCTCCGCCTACCAGCAGGCGTGGGCGTTCGGCACCACGTTCTCCTTCATGCGCACCGCCGCGTCGCTGGTCACCGAGAACGGCCTGCACCGGATCACCCTCAACGACGGCTCGGTGGTGCAGGGGCGCACGGTCGTGGTGGCCACCGGTGCGGCCTGGCGGCGCATCGGCGTGCCGGAGCTGGAGGCCTTCACCGGTCGCGGCGTCTTCTACGGCGCGGCGGTCAGCGAGGCGCCGGCGATGGCCGGCCGGCACGTCTTCGTCGTCGGCGGCGGCAACTCGGCCGGGCAGGCCGCGGTGTACCTCTCGCGGTACGCCGAGAAGGTGACGCTGCTGGTCCGCCGCGCGTCGCTGACCGAGACGATGTCGGACTACCTCATCCGCGAGCTGGTCGCGCTGCCGCGTGTCGAGATCCGGTACCGGGTGCAGGTGGTCGGCGGCAGCGGCAGCGACGTCCTGGAGACCGTCGTGCTGCGCGACCTCGACACCGGCGCCGAGACCGAGGACGCGGGGATGCTGTTCGTGATGATCGGCAGCGAGCCGCGCACCGACTGGCTGGCCGGCACCCTGGCCCGCAACCGCTGGGGCTTCCTGCTCACCGGCTCCTCGCTCACCACCGAGGACGCCTCGCCGGCCTGGCCGCTGGACCGGCCGCCGGCGCTGCTGGAGACCAGCACGCCGGGGGTGTTCGCGGCCGGCGACGTGCGCCAGGGGTCGGTCAAGCGGGTGGCCTCGGCGGTGGGGGAGGGCGCGCTGGCGGTGACGCTGGTGCACGCGCACCTCGCCGAGCTCTCCGGCGCCGCGGCCGGGACCTGACCCCGCCGCCGCCTTCCGTCCAGCGGAGAGCAGCGCTTGGGAGCCGTCCGGCCCGGCCCTACGTTGCCCGGTATGACCCGCACCACCCCCGCGGCGGCTCCGGCGGGGCTGCACCTGCCCCGCTACCTGCGCGAGGACCCCGCCGCGCGCACCCCCGTCGGCTTCGCCGGCTACCGCAGCACCGCGGTGCGCGCGCCGCTGCGGACCCCGGTCGACCTGCCGCACCGGCTCACCGAGGTGACCGGCCCGCTGCTCGGCGAGGACCGCGTGCGCCCCGAGGACGCCGACCTCACCCGGCGCGCCGGGGGGGAGGCCGTGGGCCAGCGGATCGTCGTCCACGGCCGCGTGCTCGACAGCGACGGCCGGCCGGTGCCGCACACGCTGGTGGAGATCTGGCAGGCCAACGCGGCCGGCCGCTACCGGCACGTCGTCGACACCTGGCCGGCGCCGCTGGACCCGCACTTCGACGGCCTGGGCCGGGTCGTCACCGACGCCGAGGGCCGCTACGAGTTCCTCACCGTCAAGCCCGGTGCCTACCCCTGGCGCAACCACGACAACGCCTGGCGGCCGGCGCACATCCACTTCTCGCTGTTCGGCCGCGCGTTCACCCAGCGCCTGGTGACGCAGATGTACTTCCCCGACGACCCGCTGTTCTTCCAGGACCCGATCTACAACGCGATCCCGGAGGCGGCCCGGCCGGCGGCCGTGAGCCGCTTCGACCACTCGCGCACCGTCGACCACTGGGCGCTCGCCTTCGAGTGGGACGTCGTGCTGCGCGGCGCCGACCAGACGCCGTTCGAGACCGAGGACGACGGGGACGTCGCGTGAGCCGGCTGCCCCTGACCCCGAGCGCGACCGTCGGGCCGTACCTGGCCATCGGGCTGACCTGGGAGGACGGCGAGTTCGTCGTCCCCGAGGACACCGAGGGCGCGATCTGGATCCGCGGGACGGTGTTCGACGGCAACGGCGACGTCGTCCCCGACGCGCTGGTCGAGACCTGGCAGGCCGACCCCGAGGGCCGCTTCGACCACCCCGACGACCCGCGCGGCGCCGTCGCCCACCCCGGCTTCCGCGGGTTCGGGCGGGCGCAGACGGTGCCCGACGGCGAGTTCGCGCTGTGCACGCTCAAGCCCGGTCGCGTGCCCGACGGCGAGGGCGGGCTGCAGGCGCCGCACGTCGACGTCTCGGTCTTCGCCCGCGGCCTGCTCGACCGCGTCGTCACCCGCGTCTACTTCGCCGACGAGGCGGAGGCCAACGCCGCCGACGCCGTCCTGCAGGGGCTGCCCGAGGACCGCCGCGCCACGCTGCTGGCGACGCCCACCGACGACGGCTACCGCTTCGACGTGCGGCTGCAGGGGGACCGCGAGACGGTCTTCTTCGCCGTCTGAGCGCGGCTGCGCGCCCGGCGGTGGGGAGGACGACGTGACGGGTCTGTTCGCCGGCACCTTCGCCCGCGGCGGTGCGGCGGCGGCCGTCTCCGACAACGCCTGGATCCGCGCGCTGCTGCAGGTGGAGGCCGCGCTGGCCCGCGCCGCGGCGTCGGTGGGCCTGGTGCCGGCGACCGCGGCCGACGCGGTGGCGGCGGTCTGCGCCGACCCGTCGCGGCTGGACCTCGCCGGCGTCGCCGCCCGCGCCGCCGACGCCGGCAACCCGGTGCCGCCGCTGGTGCGCGCGCTGCAGGACGCGGTGGGGGAGCGTGACGCCGTCGCGGTGCACGTGGGGGCCACCAGCCAGGACGTCGTCGACACCGCGCTGGTGCTGCTGGCCCGTGCGGCGGCCGCGGCGCTCGACGGCGATCTCGCCGCCGCCGCCGACCGGTGCGCGGCCCTGGCGCGCGAGCACCGCGACGACGCCGTGGTGGGCCGCACGCTGATGCAGCAGGCGCTGCCGACGACGTTCGGGCTCAAGGCGGCGGGGTGGCTGGCCGGGCTCGACGGCGCCCGGCTGCGGCTGGCCGAGGTGGTGGCCACGCTGCCGGTGCAGTACGGCGGGGCGGTGGGCACGCTGGCGGCGTCGTCGGGTGCCGGGGTCGCGGTGCGGACGGCGCTCGCCGGGGAGCTCGGGTTGGTGGCGCCCGCCGTGCCCTGGTCCACGGTGCGGCTGCCGGTGGCCGACCTGGCGGGGGCGCTGGGCGCGACCGCCGGGGTGGTGGCGACCGTCGCCGTCGACGTGGTGCTGCTGGCGCAGTCGGAGGTGGCCGAGGTCGCCGAGGCGGGGGAGGGGCGCGGCGGGTCGTCGGCGATGCCGCACAAGCGCAACCCGGTGGCGGCGATCTCGGCGCGGGCGTGCGCGCGGCGGGCGCCGGGGCTGGTGGCCACGCTGCTGGGCGCGATGGAGCAGGAGCACGAGCGCGCGGCCGGCGCCTGGCACGCCGAGTGGCCCACGCTCACCGACCTGCTGGTCGCGGTGGGGTCGGCGGCGTCGTGGCTGGCCGAGAGCCTGCGCGGGCTGCGTCCCGACGTCGCGCGGATGGCCGCGACCGTGGCCGCGGCCGGCGAGGGGTCGCTGGCCGGTGCGCTGGCCGAGGCGCTGGCGCCGTCGCTGGGCCGGGGCGCCGCGCACGACGCGGCCGCCGCGGCGACCCGGGAGGCGCGGGAGCGGGGCCGGCCGCTGGCCGAGCTGGTGGCCGCACGCGACGACGTCGACGCCGCCGCGGTGCTCGCCGCGGCGGCGCCGGACGTGGGGGAGGCCGGCGCGCAGGTGGACGCGGCGCTGGCCGAGCACGAGAGGCTGGTGGAGGGGGCGCCGTGAGCGCGGTCGAGGTCAGCTACACCGTGGACGGGCCGGCCGACGCGCCGGCCGTCGTCCTGTCCAACTCGCTGGGGGCCACCCGCGGGATGTGGGACCCGCAGGTGCCGGCGCTGGCCGAGCGCTACCGGGTGGTCACCTACGACGCGCGCGGGCACGGGGAGTCCCCGGCACCGCCGGGGCCCTACACCGTCGACGACCTGGTCGACGACGTGCTGGCGCTGCTGGACCGGCTCGGGGTGCGGCGGGCGCACGTGGCCGGGCTGTCGCTGGGCGGGATGACGGCGATGCGGCTGGCCGCGCGCGAGCCGGCGCGGGTGGACCGGCTGGCGCTGCTGTGCACCTCGGCGGCGCCCGATCCGCAGGGGTTCCTCGACCGGGCGGTGCAGGCGCGCGCCGGGGGCACCGCGCCGCTGGCGCCGGCGATCGTCGGCCGGTGGCTGACGCCGGCGTACGCCGCGCAGCACCCGGACCTGGTGGCGCGGCTGGAGGCGATGATCGCCGGGGCCGACGACGAGGGCTACGCGTCCTGCTGCGAGGCGGTCGGCTCCTTCGACGGCCGCGGGGACCTCGCCCGGATCACCGCGCCGACGCTGGTGGTGTCCGGCGCGCAGGACCCGGCGCTGCCGCCGCCGCACCAGCAGGCGATCGCCGACGGGGTCGCCGGGTCGACGCTGCTGACCGTCGACCCGGGCGCGCACCTGCCCAACCTGGAGCAGCCGCTGGAGGTCACCGGGGCGCTGCTGGCCCACCTCGACGGGGCGGGCCGGCACGCGTGAGCGAGGACCTGTCGACCGACGACGCGCGGCGGGACGCGGGGATGCGGACCCGGCGCGAGGTGCTCGGCGACGCGTGGGTGGACCGGGCGGTGGCCGGCACGACGCCGTTCACCGCGGACTTCCAGGACTTCATCACGCGGACGGCCTGGGGTGACGTGTGGCAGCGGCCCGGCCTGGCGCGGCGGGAGCGCAGCATCGCGACGCTGTCGATCTGCGTCGCGCTGCGGCACTGGGACGAGTTCGCGCTGCACGTGCGCGCCGCGGTGCGCAACGGGCTGGGCGAGGCCGAGATCGCGGAGGTGCTGCAGCACGCCGCCGTCTACGCCGGGGTGCCGGCCGCCAACCACGCGTTCAAGGTCGCCGGGCCGATCCTCGAGGAGATGCGCGCCGGCTGAGTGGGCTCAGGGGCCGCCCCGCGCACAGCCCCGCGCAGGGTGGGACGCTGCGCCGAACCCTGCCCCTGAGCAGGGCAGGGCCCGGCGCAGCGTCAAGCGGCGGGGACGAGTGGTGTCGGGGCGAGGGGTGCCGGACGGTGATCTCGCTGCCGTCGGGTCGCCAGGTGCGCCAGCGGCCGTCGGGTTGGCGTTCGACGCGGAAGCCGTGGTGGTCGGCCCTCGCGTAG
>NZ_FZOH01000003.1:22538-717567 GCF_900188205.1 Geodermatophilus saharensis
GCCTCGTGGGCCTCGGCGAGGACGGGCAGGTGCTCCAGCGCGCGACCGACGGTCACCAGCCGGGCGGCAGCCGCAGACGACAGCCGGCAGTGCCCCCGCAGCCACGAGGTCATCGACCGCTGCCCGTCGCGCTCCGGGGCCTGGGACAGCTCGACCGCGCGCACCCGGCGGGCCAGGGCGGCGTCGGTCCGGTTGCGCCCGGCGACGAGCGCGGCGACGTCATCCAGGACGTCGTCACCGGCCTGCCACCCACCCGAACACATGTACGAAGGATATCGGAACGGACGCCGTCCCGTGAGCCGTATCCGCAGGTCAGAGAGCTGTCCACAGATCCGCCAGGCTACTTGCGCGGCGGTCGGTGCGGGTCTCGGCGAGTATCGGGACGGCAACGACCCGAGCGAGAGGACCGACGTGGCACTCCTGGACGACGGCGCGTGGCAGGGCAAGGTCTGGACCGGCGCGTGGACCGACGGGTCCGGCGGCACCTACGACGCGGTGGAGCCGGCCACCGGCGACGTCATCGCCCCGGTCGGGGAGGCGACCCCCGGGGACGTCGCCGCCGCGGCCGAGCGGGCGGCGGAGGCCCAGCGCGCGTGGGCGGCCGCGCCGTTCGAGGAGCGGGCCCGCGTCCTGCGCCGCGCCGGTCAGGTGCTCGAGGACTCCGCCGAGGAGATCAGGGACTGGCTGGCGCGGGAGTCCGGCGCCATCCAGCCGTTCGGCGACTTCCAGGTCCACACCAGCGCCCAGGAGTGCTACGAGGCCTCCGCCCTGCCGGGCCTGCCCTACGGCGAGGTGCTGCGCACCGGCGCCCCGCGGCTGTCGTTCGCCCGCCGCCTGCCGGCCGGCGTCGTCGGGGTCATCGCGCCGTTCAACGTGCCCACCATCCTCGCCATCCGCGCCGTCGCCCCGGCGCTCGCGCTCGGCAACGCCGTCGTCCTCAAGCCCGACCCGCGCACCGCCATCTCCGGCGGCGCGCTGTTCGCCCGGGTCTTCGAGGAGGCGGGGCTGCCGGCCGGCGTGCTACAGGTGCTGCCTGGCGGCGCCGACGTCGGCGAGGCCCTGGTCACCGTGCCGCAGACGCGCGTCATCGCCTTCACCGGCTCCACCAGGGCCGGCCGCGCGGTGGGCGCGCTGGCCGGGCAGCACCTCAAGCGGGCCCACCTCGAGCTCGGCGGCAACTCCGCGCTGATCGTGCTGCCCGACGTCGACGTCACCGCCGCAGCGGGCGTCGGCGCGTGGGGCACCTTCGCCCACCAGGGCCAGATCTGCATGGCTACCAGCCGGCACCTCGTGCACGAGTCGATCGCCGAGGAGTACACCGCCGTCCTCGCCGAGAAGGTCGAGAAGCTGCCGGTCGGCGACCCGTTCCGCGAGGAGGTGGCGCTCGGCCCGCTCATCGACGCCGGCCAGCGCGACCGGGTGCACGGGCTGGTCACCGCCAGCGTCGAGCGGGGCGCCACGGTGCGCACCGGCGGCACCTACGAGGGGCTGTTCTACCGGCCGACGGTGCTCGGCGGGGTCGCCGTCGACCACCCGGCCTACGCCGAGGAGATCTTCGGCCCCGTGGCCCCGGTGACCCCCTTCTCGAGCCTCGACGAGGTCGTGGAGCTGGCCGGCGGCACGGAGTACGGGCTGTCCCTCGGGATCCTGACGCGCGACGTCGCCGCCGGGCTCCAGCTCGCCGAGCGCATCCCGAGCGGCCTGGTGCACGTCAACGACCAGACGGTCAACGACGAGGCGGTCGCCCCCTTCGGCGGCGTCGGCGCCTCCGGCACCGGCTCCCGCCACGGCGGCCCGCAGGCCAACGTCGAGGCGTTCACCGAGACCCAGTGGGTGACCGTGCGCGGGGACCTGCCGGCCTACCCCTTCTGACCGCCCACCCGCCCGTGCACGTCCGCGGAAGTGCCCCGACCCGCCCGTGCACGTCCGCGGACGTGCACGGGCCTCACCGGCGCAGGCGGAGGGTCTGGCCGGGGCGCAGCTGCGCGCAGCGGTCGACGTCGTCGTCGGCGACGTAGCCGGCCACCGGGTAGCCGCCGGTGACCGGCGCGTCGGCGAGGAACAGCACCGGCTGTCCCGACGGCGGCACCTGCAGCGCGCCGCGCAGCAGCCCCTCGCTGGGCAGCTCGGCGGTCACCGCGCGGCCGAGCCGCGGGCCGGCCAGCCGCAGCCCGACCCGGTTGCTCTCCGCGGTGACCGTCCACGCCGCGGTGCCCAGCGCCTCCCGCGCCGCGGGCGTCAGCCAGTCGCCGCGGGGGCCGGGCAGCAGCCGCACGGTCACCTCGCCGCCGGGCGGGTCGGGCACCGGGGCGAGGTCGACCCCCGGCGGCGGGAAGGCGGCCTGCCCGACCGGCAGCCGGTCCCCGGCGCGCAGGGGTGCCGGGCCGAGCCCGGAGAGCACGTCGGTGGACCGCGAGCCGAGCACCGGGTCGACGGCGATCCCGCCGCGGACGGCCAGGTAGGTGCGCAGCCCCGCCGCCGGCGTCCCCAGCCCGAGCGTCGTCCCGGCGCGCAGCGGGCCGGGCGCGGCGTGCACCGGGGACCCGGGGCAGCGCGCGCCTGTGGTGACGACGAGCAGGTCGGCGTCGGCCCGCACCGCCAGCCCGCCGAGGGTGACCTCCAGGACGGCGGCCCCCGGGTCGTTGCCCACCAGCCGGTTGGCCAGCGCGGCCGAGGCCCGGTCGGCCGCGCCCGAGCGGCCCACCCCGATGCCCGCCCGTCCCGGCCGGCCCCGGTCCTGCACCGTGGTCAGCGGCCCCGGCGCCAGGACGGTCAGCACGGCGTGAACCGCACCCGCACGCCCGGGCGCAGCAGCGCGGCGGGGTCGCGGGCCAGGTCGAACACCGCGACGTCGGTGCGCCCCACCAGCTGCCAGCCGCCCGGCGACGCGCGCGGGTAGACGCCGGTGAACCCGCCGGCCAGCGCCACCGACCCGGCCGGCACCCGGGTGCGCGGCGCGGCCCGGCGCGGCAGGTCCCACCCGCCCCCGGCCGGCGTCAGGTAGCCGAAGCCGGGGGCGAAGCCGGAGAACGCGACGGTCCACTCCGTGCCGGTGTGCCGCCGCACCACCTCGCCGGGGTCCACGCCCAGGTGCGCGGCGACGTCGCCGAGGTCCTCGCCGTCGTAGGCCACCGGCAGCTCCACCAGGTCGCCGGCGGCCGCGCGCCCCGGCCGGGGACGGGTCCGCCGCACCGCCGCCTCGACGGCGTCCAGGGTGGTGACCGCCGGGTCGGTGACCACCAGCACCGTGCGCGCGGCCGGGACGAGGTCGACGACGCCGGGCGGGCGGTCCTCCTGCAGCGCCGCGTACAGGCCGAGGACGTCGTCGAGGCCGGGCAGCTCCACCAGCAGCGCGGTGGAGCCGCTGGGCAGCACCCGCATCACGGCGCGAAGGGTGCGAGGTCGACCCCTGCCCCGGTCAGCGCCGCCCGCACCCGGCGCGCGACGTCGACCGCGCCGGGGGTGTCGCCGTGCACGCAGATCGACCGGGGGGCCAGGTGCAGCTCGCCGCCGTCGACGTCGGTGACCGGCTGCCCGGTGGCCATGGCCACGCAGCGGCGGGCGATCTCCCCGGGGTCGGTCAGCACGGCGCCGGGCAGCCGCCGCGACACCAGCGTGCCCTGCGGCGTGTAGGCGCGGTCGGCGAACGCCTCCGCGACGACGGGCAGCCCGGCCTCGCCTGCCAGGCGCAGCCAGGCCGAGCCGGGCAGGCCGAGCACCGGCAGCGTGCGGTCGTACTCCACGACGGCGCGCACCACCGCTGCCGCCTGCTCCTCGTGCCCCACGATCGCGTTGTACAGCGCCCCGTGCGGCTTGACGTAGCGGACCCGGGTGCCGGCCACGCGGGCGAAGGCCTCCAGCGCGCCGACCTGGTAGAGCACGTCCTGGGTGAGCGCGTCGGGCTCGACATCGACGAACCGGCGGCCGAAGCCGGCCAGGTCGCGGTAGCCCACCTGCGCGCCGATCGCGACGCCGGCCGCCGCGGCCCGGTCGCAGACCCGGCGCAGGATCACCGGGTCGCCGGCGTGGAAGCCGCAGGCGACGTTCGCGCTGGTGACCACGCCGAGCAGCGCGTCGTCGTCGCCGAGGGTCCACCGGCCGAAGCCCTCGCCGAGGTCGGAGTTGAGGTCCACGCCCGCGATCCTGCTCGGGGGAGGCGCTCAGCGGCCACGCTGGGCGAGCAGCACGCTCCCGAGGGCCAGGACGACGCCGGCCAGCTGCAGCGGCCCGAGCGACTGCCCGAGCAGGGCCCAGCCGGCGGCCGCGGCGACGACGGGGGAGAGCAGCCCGAGGAAGCTCACCCGGTCGGCGGGCAGCAGGCCGATGCCGCGCAGCCACAGCACGTAGGCCAGCGCGGTGTTCACCACCGCCAGGTACACGAACCCGCCGACCTCGCCGGCGGTGACCGTCGTCGGCAGCCCCTCCACGGCGAGGGCCAGCGGCAGCAGCAGCGCCCCGCCGGCGGCCAGCTGCCAGCCGGTGAAGGCCAGCACCGGGACCGGCCGCCCCCACCGCTTGGTGAGCACCACGCCGGTGCCCATGCAGCCGGTGGCCACCAGCCCGGCGACGACGCCGAGGGGGTCGAGCCTCGCTGCGTCGGTGAGGACGACGAGGGCGACGCCGGTGACGCCCGCCGCGCCGAGGGCGAACGTGCGGCCCCGCAGCGGCAGTCCGAGCAGCGGCAGCGAGAGCAGCGCGACCACCAGGGGCTGCACCGCGCCGAGCACCGCGGCCACCCCGCCGGGCAGCCGGTAGGCGGCCACGAACAGCAGGGCGAAGAACGCGCCGATGTTCAGCGTGCCGAGCACCGCCGCCTTCCACCACCAGGCCCCGCGGGGGAGCACGCGGCCGGCCGCCACGAGCAGCAGGCCGGCGGGCAGCGCCCGCACCGTCGCGGCCAGCAGCGGGCGGTCGGGCGGCAGCCACTCGGTGGTGACGACGTAGGTGGTCCCCCAGGTGACCGGCGCGACGGCGGTCAGCGCGGTGAGCACCCACAGCGGCCGGACCCGCCGCCGGGGCGGGGCCGGGACCGCGGCAACCGGTTCCTGCATCGTGGCGGTCACGACCTGCTCCCCTCGACAGCATGTATCTCGATAGCAAGATACTTGGCAACGAGTATCTGTCAACCGTGAGACGTGGCAGGATCGGGGCGTGACCGACCGGGACGGCGTGGACGCCATCGTCGAGCAGTGGGCGCGCGAGCGGCCCGACCTCGACACCACGGCGATGGCCGTCTTCGGCCGGGTCTACCGCACCGCGCGGCTGGTGGGGGACGCCCAGGAGCGGTGCTACGCGCGCTTCGGCATCACCCGGGCCGACTTCGACGTCCTGGCCACGCTGCGCCGGGCCGGCGGGCCCGACGGCCTCTCGCCCGGCCGCCTCACCGGGGCGCTGATGCTCAGCAGCGGGGGGATGACCGGCCGGCTGGACCGGCTGGAGCGGGCCGGGCACCTGGTGCGCGCGCCGGACCCGGCCGACCGGCGCGCGCTGCTGGTGCGGCTGACCGACTCCGGCCGGGCACTGGTCGACGAGGCCGTCACCGCGGGGCTCGCCGAGCAGCAGCGGCTGCTCGGCGGGATGTCCCCGGCGGCGGTGCGGCGGCTCGACGGCCTGCTCCGCGACCTGCTCGCCTCCGTCGAGGAGCGCGCCGACGGGTGAGCCCGCCGGTCAGTGCGGGAGCGGCTCCGCGCGGGCCCCGCGGCGCACCCGGGAGTGCCGGTACCCGTAGAGGGCGTACACCAGCATCCCGAGCCCGAGCCAGGCGAGGAAGCGCAGCCACGTCTCGATGCTCAGGTTGAGCATCAGGTAGAGGCAGGCCACCGCCGCCACGACCGGCAGGACCGGGGAGAACGGCACCCGGAACGGGCGCGGGAGGTCGGGCCGGGTGCGCCGCAGCACCACCACGGCCAACGAGACGAGCAGGAACGCGAACAGCGTGCCGATGCTCACCAGGTCGGCCAGTGTCCCCAGCGGCACGAACGTGGCCAGCACCAGCACGAGCGCGGCGAACAGCAGCGTGATCCGCGCGGGCACGCCGGTGCGGGGGCTGACCCGGGCGACGGCGGGCGGCAGCAGTCCGTCGCGGCCCATGGCGAAGCCGATCCGGCCGATCGTGATCAGGTCGACCAGGATCACCGACGTCAGGCCGGCCACCGCCGCGATCGCCACCAGCGACGCTGCCCAGCCCAGCCCGACCTGGTCGAAGGCGTCGGCGATCGGCGCCCCCTCGTCGATGCTGCCGTACTCGACCATGCCGACCAGGACGAAGGAGACGCCCACGTAGAGCGCGGTGGCCAGCGCCAGCGTGCCGAGCAGGCCCAGGGGCACGTCCCGGGCCGGGCGCCGGCACTCCTCGGAGAGGTTGGCCACCGCCTCGAAGCCGGTGTAGGCGAAGAACACGACCGCGGCGGCGGTGAGCACCCCGCCGATGCCGAAGGCGACCGGCTCGAGACCGGCGACGACCTCGACGAGCGGGCGGGACAGGCCGCTGCCGCCCTCGGCCGGCTGCGCGGGCGGCACGAACGGCGTGAGGTTCGCGCCGCGCACGAACCAGGCCCCCACCAGGATCACGAACACGCAGACGGCGACCTTGACCACCACCAGCGCGCCGGTGACCCGCGCCGACTCCCGGATGCCGAGCACCGCCACCGCGGTGAGCACCAGGACGATCGCGGCCGCGCCCACGTTGACCGTGGACGTCTCGCCGAACACCGACGGCGGCAGGTCGAGCAGGTTGCCCACGTACCCCGACCAGCCGCGCGCGACGACGGCCGCCCCGAGGGCGAACTCGAGGAACAGGTCCCAGCCGATCACCCAGGCCACCACCTCGCCGGCGGTCGCGTAGGCGTAGGTGTAGGCGCTGCCCGCCGTCGGGACCGAGGAGGCGAGCTCGGCGTAGCAGAGGGCGGCCAGCAGGGCGACCAGCCCGGCGACGGCGAAGGAGACCACCACCGCCGGGCCGGCGTCGTTCTTCGCGGTCACGCCGGTCAGGGTGAAGATCCCCGTCCCGATGACGATCCCGATCCCGAACCCGACCAGGTGCCGGGCCGACAGCCGCTTGCGCAGCCGGCCGGTGCCGTGCCCTCCCTCGTGCGTCTCGCCCTCGCCGACGCCGTCGCCCACGTCGGCGCGGACGGCCTCGACCGACTTCGTCCGGAACAGGTCCACCGAGGGGACGCTAGGTCGCCTCCCGGCGGCCCGCGCGTTCAGACCTCGTCGACGGGGAAGCTCCGCGACGGGGACACGAACTCGTCCTGGGCCGCGACCAGCAGGATCTCCCGCGACCCGGCCTCCTCGGTGCGGCGCAGCAGGCCCCACACGCTGGCGGCGGCCCGGCCCAGCGCCTCGCCGGCCGAGCGGGTGTCGAGCCAGTGCGCGAGGAACAGCGCGGCGATCGCGTCACCGGCGCCGTTGACCGACACAGACAGCCGCGGCGTGCGCACGCGGAAGTGCCGGCCGCCCTCGGAGGCGAGCAGGTCCACGGCGTCCTCGGGGGTGTCCTCGGCGTCCAGCGAGGTGGTCAGCACCACCCGCGGGCCCAGGTCCTGCACGGCGGCGACGGCCTCCTTCACGGAGGCCAGCGACCGCGTGGTCATCTGCGAGAGCAGGTCGAGCTCGTAGTGGTTGGGGGTCACCAGGTCGGCGGCGGGGACGGCGACCTCGCGCATGAGCTCCTCGATGCCCGGCCGGACGAACACGCCCCGGCCGACGTCGCCGATCACCGGGTCGCAGCAGTAGACGGCGTCGGGGTTGGCCGCCCGCACCCGGCTGACGGTGCCGACGACGGCGTGGCCGATGTCGGCCGAGCCCAGGTACCCCGACAGGACGGCGTCGGCGGTGCCGAGCACGCCGCGGTCGGCGATGCCGTCGACGACCTCCTCGACCGCCTGGCCGTCGAAGACCCGTCCGGTCCAGGCCCCGTAGCCGGTGTGGTTGGAGAACTGGACGGTGTGCACCGGCCAGACCTCGACGCCGAGGCGCTGCAGCGGGAACACGGCCGAGGAGTTGCCCACGTGCCCGTAGGCGACGTGCGACTGGATCGAGAGGACGTTGACCACGAGGGGGAACGGTGCCATGCCGGCCGGCGCGGTGGCGCCCGGGGACTCACGCCGCGGCAGCGGGCGGCGGGCCGGCGCGGTCGAGCCAGCCGACGACGAGGGCGTGCGGCAGCGTGAGGGCCGCCAGCAGCGGCAGGTCGGTGGCCAGGAACCCGTGCCACCCTCCCGCGGCCGACCACAGGGCGGCCAGGACGGCGAGGGCGGCGAGGGTCGGCAGTGAGGAGGCGGCGGCGAACCGGCGCAGCGGCCGGCCCAGCCGCCCGGCCGCCAGGTCACCGGCGCCGGCCGGGTCGTCGGCGAGCACGCGCGCGAGGTGCCGGACGGAGTGCCAGCAGCCGAACCACACGCCGAAGGCGGCGAACGGCGGGGCCACTCCCACCAGGACCAGCAGGACGGCGACCTCGGCGGCCTCGAGCCACCGGCCGGCCAGCAGTCGCTCCACGGCGAGCGCGCCGCCGGCCGGGAGGACGACGGCGAGCACCACGGCCACGACCGCCGGCGGGACGGCGCCCCCGCTCCCCGGCACGACGGCGGCCAGCACCGGCGCCGCCTCGCCGGCGCCGCGGGCCAGGGGGACCAGCAGCACCAGACCGCCGAGCACCAGCGACGCCACCGCCTGCCGCCGCACCGGCCGGCCGGCGCGCAGGTCGGCGAAGGCGGTCTCGCCGGTGCCGAAGTGCCAGACGGACAGGGCGACGAACGCGAGCAGCGCGGGAGCGGGCGCGGCGCGGAAGAGCAGCCAGGCGAGCGTGGCGACGGCGGCGTAGCCGAGGGCGAACAGCGCCGTCCGGGGCGGCCGCCAGCCCAGCCGGTGGGCCGGGACGAGGTGGTCGGCGGCGCCGTGGGGGAGACCGAGCAGCAGTCCGGCGACCAGGGGCACCCACGCGAGGTCCCCCCAGCCCACCGCCACCTCGACGGCGACGACGGCGAGCGCCGCGCCGAGCGAGACGGCCGTGGCCGCCCGGGCCGGCGCGGCGAACGGCGTCGCCGCCGCCGGCCGGACCGGGGACGGCAGCACGGCCTCAGCGCCGGTCGGTCGCCGTGCGCGTGGCCCCGCCGCGGCCGTCCCGACCGTCGGGACCGTGCCGGTCGTGCTCGTGCCGGTCGTGCTCGTGCCGGTCGTGCTCGTGCCGGTCGCGCTCGACCCAGGTCCGCCCGTCACCGTGCCCGCCCCGCAGGTCGGCGGCCGCCGAGAGGGAGACGCGGCCGAGTTCGGGCAGCACGCCGTCGCTCTCGTGCACGTTGCTGATCCACACCGGCTCCGGGTGGGTGTCCTCGCCGGCGCGCACGTCCTCGGCGGTGCGCAGCAGCGCCACCTTGTGGACCAGCAGGCCGAAGCCGACCTTGGCGACGACGTCGGCGGCGGAGTAGGCGACCTGCGTGGTGGCCCACCAGGCCGGGGTGACGTCGGCGAACACCGGGATCGCGTACACGAGCGGGTACACGCCGAAGCTCGCCAGCAGCACGATCGTCGCGTTGCGCAGGCTCACCGCGGCCGGCCGGCTCATGTGCGGCAACGACGCGCGCACCGCCCCGGCGAGCGCGACGTACAGGTAGGCGAAGAAGGCCGTGCTGATGAGGCCCCACACGACGAGCGCGGTGCGGTCGCGCCCGTCGGCGACGAGCTGGGCGCCGACGTAGCCGGTGAGGATCATCAGGAACGCCGCGGTCGTCGTCGTGAGGCGCAGGTGCCGGGCCCGCGCCCCGGTCAGCGAGCAGACCGCGAGCAGCTCGACGGTGAGCAGCGGCACGGTGACCGCCCAGTCGGGATAGCGCGTGGACCCGGTGAAGCGGGCCTCGGCGTTCGGCACGTACACGCCGTCGGTGAGCGTGAAGCCGGAGTCCCACTTCAGGAACAGGACCAGGTAGCTGATCGTCGCGATCGCCGCCAGGCACAGCCCGGCGTGCATGGCCGGCCGGTAGCGGCGGCCGACCTCCTGCCGGCTCGCCCAGGTGTAGAGGAAGTAGGCGAACAGCGAGAAGCCCCCCGCCATGAGCGCGAAGTGCACCAGGTCGTACAGACCCAGGGACATCGTCTGCAGCTCGGGGGGCGGGGTGTCGACCACGTCCACGGGACCTCCGGGGGCAGGGAGAGGGGCAGCGGGCCTCCGCTCGACCCCGCTCGGCCCTACCCGATCCGGCCTCGCACAATCGTTTGCCGTCTGGCAAGCACCGCGCCACACTCGGCGCCGGACGTCTCCCGGCGTCCGCCACCGGTGCGGGGAGGGGCCCGTGGACCGCGACACCGACGAGCGGGTGCTGCTGGCTGCCGTCCGCACGGCGATGGGCGTCTCGGTGCGCGCCGCCGACCTCGTCGGCACGTCGCCGGTGCAGCTGCGCGCCCTGACGGTCCTGAGCGAGCGGCCCGGCCTGAGCGTCGGGCAGCTCGCGGAGGGCATGCGGGTCGCCGTCTCGACGGCGAGCCGGCTGGCCGACCGGCTCGCCGTGGCCGGGCTGGCCGACCGCCGGCCCTCGGCGGCGGACGGTCGCAGCGTCACCCTCCGGCTCACCGCCGACGGCGAGCAGCTCCTCGACCGGTACGACGACCTGCGGCTGGCCGACCTCACGGCCTGCCTGGACCGGCTGCCGCCGGACCGGCGGCACCGGGTGCTCGCCGGGCTGCGGGCACTGACCTCCCCGGCGGAGCCCCCCGCGGGTACCGGCCGGGTCGGCGCACGACGACGGGAGGACCAGCCGTGACGCGCATCGACCGGATCGCCGATCCGTGGGGGACGCGCACGCCGTACGGGCCGGGGGAGACCTGGCCGGTGCGGGTCGACCGGTACCTCGCCGACGGCCTGACCGACGGCGACGTCGACCGCTGGGTGCCCTCGGCGTCGATCCTGCACAGCAACGGCGACGGGCTGGACATCGCGGTCAAGGACGGCCGCATCGTCGGCGTCCGCGGCCGCGCGGAGGACCGGGTCAACCACGGCCGGCTCGACCCCAAGGACCTCTACGGCTGGCAGGCCAACCACTCCCCTGACCGGCTCACCCGGCCGCTCGTCCGGCGCGACGGCGAGCTGGTGGAGACCGACTGGGACACCGCGATGGACGCCGTCGCCGGCCGCTGCCGGGAGCTGCTCGACGAGCAGGGCCCCAGCGCGGTCGGCTTCTACACCTCCGGCCAGCTCTTCCTCGAGGAGTACTACACGCTCGGGCTGATCGCCCACGGCGGCATCGGCACCAACCACGTCGACGGCAACACCCGGCTGTGCACCGCCACCGCCGCGGCCGCGCTGAAGGAGACCTTCGGCTGCGACGGCCAGCCGGGCAGCTACACCGACGTCGACTCCGCCGACGTCATCGCGCTGTTCGGGCACAACGTCGCCGAGACGCAGACGGTGCTGTGGATGCGGATCCTCGACCGGCTGACCGGGCCGAACCCGCCGGCCGTCGTCTGCGTCGACCCGCGCGAGACGCCGGTGGCCCGGGCCGCGACGGTGCACCTGGCCCCGCGGCCGGGCACCAACGTGGTGCTGATGAACGCGCTGCTGCACGAGGTCGTCGGCAACGGCTGGATCGACCGGGAGTACGTCGAGGCCCACACCGTCGGCTTCGAGGAGCTCGAGAAGCGGCTGCGGGACTACCCGCCCGAGGTGGCCGAGCAGGTGTGCGACGTCCCGGCCGCGCAGGTCCGCGAGGCCGCCCGGGTCCTGGGCACCGCGCAGCGGCTGCTGTCGACCGTGCTGCAGGGCTTCTACCAGTCCCACCAGGCCACCGCCGCCGCCGTCCAGGTCAACAACCTCAACGTCGTCCGCGGCATGCTCGGCAAGCCCGGCTGCGGGATCCTGCAGATGAACGGCCAGCCCACCGCCGAGAACACCCGCGAGGCCGGCGCCGACGGCGACCTCGCCGGCTTCCGCAACTGGTCCGACGACGCGCAGGTCGCCGACCTGGCCCGGGTGTGGAACCTCGACCCGATGGACATCCCGCACTACTCGCCGCCCACGCACGCGATGCAGATGTTCCGGCACGCCGAGGAGGGGTCGCTGCGCTGGCTGTACGTCACCGCCACCAACCCCGCGGTGTCACTGCCCGAGGCGGGCCGCATCCGGTCGATCCTCGCGCAGGAGCGGCTCTTCCTCGTCGTCCAGGACCTCTTCCTGACCGAGACCGCGCAGCTGGCCGACGTCGTGCTGCCCGCCGCCACGTGGGGGGAGAAGACCGGCACCTTCACCAACGTCGACCGCACGGTGCACCTGTCGGAGAAGGCGGTCGACCCGCCCGGCGAGGCCCGCGCCGACCTCGACATCCTCGTCGACCTCGCCCGCCGGCTCGACCTCCGGGACAAGGACGGCGCCCCGCTGGTGAAGTGGAGCGACCCCGAGGGCGCCTTCGAGGGCTGGAAGGAGTGCTCGCGCGGCCGGCCCTGCGACTACAGCGGGCTGTCCTACGCCCGGCTGCGCGAGCACAACGGCATCCAGTGGCCGGTCACCGACGACGCGCCCGACGGCACCGAGCGGCTCTACGTCGACGGCCGGTTCCACGCCGCCCCCGACTACTGCGAGAGCTACGGCCGCGACCTGGTCACCGGTGCCCCGCTCGACGACGTCGAGTACAAGGCGCTCAACCCCGACGGGAAGGCGGTGCTCAAGGCCGCCGAGTACCTGCCGCCGCACGAGCTGCCCACCCAGGAGTACCCGTTCCAGCTGATCACCGGCCGGACGCTCTACCAGTTCCACACCCGCACCAAGACCGCCCGGGCGCCACAGCTGCAGGCGGCCGCGCCCGACGTGTGGGTGGAGATGTCGGTCTCCGACGCCGCCGACCGCGGCCTCGGCGAGGGCGACCTGCTGGAGGTGTGCACCGCGCGCGGCCGGGTCGAGGCGCGGCTGCGGGTCAGCGGCATCCGGCCCGGGGTGCTGTTCCTGCCCTTCCACTACGGCTGGTGGGACTCCCCGGACGGGCAGCGGGCGGCCAACGAGCTCACCCCGACCGACTGGGACCCGGTGTCCAAGCAGCCGATCTTCAAGACGGCGGCCGCGGCGGTGACCCTGCTGGCGGCCTCCGGCGGCACGCCGTCCCCCGCGCCGACGACGACCGGTTCCCGCCCCGTGGCCGCGGACGTGCCGCCCACCCGCGGCGGCGAGGCGGCGCTGGCCGAGGAGACCGTCGGGGGTGCGCGGTGAAGCTGGGACTGGCCATCGAGGAGCTGCACCGGTCGGAGTCGCACCTGGCGCGCAGCCTGCTGGCGGTGTCCGACCGGCACGCGGCGGACCACGAGATCTTCCACGTCGCTCGGGACCTCGCCGGCTGGTCGCGGCGCCACGTCGCCGAGCTGGCGCGCACCGGCCGCGACTTCGGCGTCGAGCTGGACCCGGAGCCGCCGGAGGACCCCGGCGTCCTGGAGCGCGTCCGGCAGGCGACGTCGGACCGGCTCGGCCGGCGGCCCGAGCCCGGGCTGCTGCTGCTCGCCGACCTGCGCCACGTGCACCGGCAGGCGGCCGGCGTCTCGCTGGACTGGGAGCTGCTGGCCCAGGCCGCCCAGGGGGCGCGCAAGCGGGAGCTGCTGGAGCTGGCGCAGCGCTGCCACCCGGACACGCTGCGGCAGATGCGGTGGGCCAACGCCCAGCTCAAGGAGTCCGCGACCCAGGTCCTCACGAGCTGACCGTCCTCACCAGCTGACGGCGGGGTCCCCGGGCAGCCGGTGGCCGTGGTCGTCGGCGTAGGCGGCCACCCGCGCCCGCACGTCCCCGCCGCGGTGGAGGAACTGCCGGTCGAGCACGCCGGTGAGGTCCTCGAGCGCGACGCCGAGGAACGTGGCGGCCGTGCGGACCTGCGCGTCGGGGGAGCGGCCGCCGGCCCCGGCGAGCTCGAGGGCGACGGGCAGCTGCAGCGGCAGCGCCGTCTCCGGGTCGACGTCGCGGAAGTAGTGGGTCTCGGCGTGCTGGGTGAGGTCGACGCGCACCTGGACCAGGTCGACGGCGATCTCCCGGAGCAGACCCGCGCCGACGGCCGCCGCCGGGAGGGCGGCCCGCCGCAGCAGGGCCAGCCGCAGCGCCAGCGCGCGGCGGCGGCTCAGCGCCGGGTAGACCTGCAGCACCCAGGTGACCGCCGCGGTGAGGAGCACGAAGCCGACGACCGCCTCCACCGGCACGGCCAGCCGCAGCCACGGGCTCTCCGGGACGATGTCGCCGAAGCCGAGCGTGGCGAGGGTGACCAGGGACAGGTAGACGGCGTCGAGGGCGCCGCTGCGGCCGGGCGCCAGCCCGCTGCCGTAGACGAAGGCGTCGGGCAGGTGCGGCCAGTAGACGAGGGTGAAGCCGAGCACCAGCAGCAGGACCCAGGACAGCGCGACGACGACCATCGCCAGCGGCCCGCCGAGGAAGCCGGTGCCCGAGCGGCGGCGGGACTCCCGGCCGGCCCGCCACAGCACCGTCATCAGCCGCCGGCTGAGCCCGCGCCGCCCGCTCGGGTGCCACAGCGTGTGCACGACGTCGCGCAGCACCAGCAGCACGAGCACCGCGCCCAGCACCGTCGATCCCCAGCCGGCCGCCGTCGCCACGCCGCGAGCGTGCCAGCCGCCGGCCCCGCGGCGGGCGCGGTTGGCCGCGGGCGGCGGGGGGCAGGACCGGCCGCGTGACGATCCGCATCGGAGTGGTGGGGGCCGGTTTCATCGCCGGCCGGCACGTCGAGTCGCTGACCGGCCTCGACGGCGTCGCCGTCCCCGGGGTCGCCGACCCGCAGGCCGACCGCGCGCAGCGGCTGGCGGAGCGGGCCGGCGGGCGGGCGTACGGGGCGTGGGAGGACCTGCTCGACGGCGAGGAGCTCGACGCGCTCTACGTCTGCGTCCCGCCCGGCCAGCACGGCGCCGTGGAGGACGCCGCGATCGACGCCGGCCTGCCGCTGTTCGTGGAGAAGCCGCTGGGCACCGATCTCGCCACCGCCGAGCGGCTGGCGGAGCGGATCGCCGCGGCCGGACTGCTGACCGCCGTCGGCTACCACTGGCGCTACCTCGACACCCTCGAGCAGGCCCGCGGGCTGCTCGCCGGCCGGCCGCCGCGGCTGCTGCTGGGCACGTGGCTCGACGCGGCGCCCACCGCGCCGTGGTGGGCGCGGCAGGACCAGTCCGGCGGGCAGACCGTCGAGCAGGCCACCCACCTGCTCGACGTCGCCCGGGTGCTGGCCGGCGAGGTGGAGTCCGGCTGGGCCGCCGGCGGCCGCTCCCCGGACGGCCCCGGCGACGTCCACGACGCGTGCACCGCGTCGCTGCGCTTCGCCGGCGGCGCGCTCGCCTCGTTCTCCACCACCTGCCTGGCCCCGCGCGGCTACCGCATCGGCCTGCAGGTGGTCGCCCCCGGGCTCGGACTGGAGCTCACCGAGCACGAGCTGCGGATCGCCGACGCCGACGGCGAGCGCACCGTCGAGCGGGCCGCCGACCCGATCGAGGCCGAGGACGCGGCGTTCGTGGCCGCCGTCCGCGGCGAGGGCGACGACGTCCGCACGCCCTACGCCGAGGCGCTGCGGACCCACCGGCTCGCCGTGGCCGTGGCGCAGGCGGCGGCCGGCGGGGGGACGGTGCGGCTGTGAGGCCGGTCCGCACCCTCGGCGTCCTGCGCCCCGGCGAGCCGGCCGTCCTCGACGATCCCGAGCCCGACCCCGGGCCCGGCCAGGTGTGGGTGACCACCGAGTACAGCGGGATCAGCGCCGGCACCGAGGTGGCGCTGGTGCGCGGCACCGACGCCCACCACGTCACCCGCTGGGACCCCGAGCTGCGCTCCTTCACCCCCGGGGAGCCGGCCGCCGGCTACCCGGTGCGCGGGCTGGGCTACATGGAGGTCGGGCTGGTCACCGAGAGCCGCAGCCCCGACCTCGCCGAGGGCACCCGGGTGGCGATGGCCTACGGGCACCGCACCGGCCGCTGCGCCGACCCCGCGACCGCGCACGTCGTCCCCGTGCCCGACGACCTCGACCCGCTGCTCGGCGTCTACCTCGCCCACATGGGGCCGATCTGCGCCAACGGCCTGCTGCACGCGAGCGCGCAGGCCGCCGGGCCCGGCGGCGGGCTCGGCGACGGCGTCCGCGACCGGCACGTCCTGGTCACCGGCGCCGGGGTGATCGGGCTGGTCTGCGCGCTGCTCGCGGCGCGGCACGGCGCCGCCGACGTCGTCGTCGCGGAGCCCTCCCCGCAGCGGCGGGCGGTGGCCGCGGCGCTCGGGCTGGCCACCGTCGACGGCGACGGCTGGCACGAGGTCAAGCAGCGGTGGCGGCACGGGCCGGGCGACGCCGGCGCCGACCTCGCGCTGCAGTGCCGCGGCCACGACACCGCGCTGGCCACCGCGCTCAAGGCGCTGCGGCCGCAGGGCGTCGTCGTCGACCTCGGCTTCTACCAGGGCGGCGCCGGGGCGGTGCGGCTCGGCGAGGAGTTCCACCACAACGGCCTGTCGGTCGTGTGCGCCCAGATCAGCCGGGTGCCGCGGGGGATGGCCGGCGCCTGGCCGCGGCGCGCGCTGTCGGCCGCCACGCTCGACCTGCTGCGCGAGCGCGGCGAGGACGTCCGCCGGCACCTGGTCACCGACGTCGTGCCCTTCGACGAGGGTCCGGCGCTGCTGACCGACCTCGCGCAGCGCCGCCTCCCCGCCCCGCCGCTGCAGGCCGTACTGCGGTTCTGACCGCACCCGGCGGGCACGTCCCGGCGCGTCGCGCGGTGCGTCGCGCGGACCGACTTGTCGCGGAACACGATCGGCGGGATCCTGCGGTCACCGCCGCGGACGCCGGGGACCCGGGCTGCGCGGCGCGGTCCAGAGGAGGGCCGCCATGGGCTGGGCAGTCGTCAGCGTCGCCGGCTTCCTGGTGACCACGGGGCTGGTCGTGGCGATGGCGCGGAGCAACACCGCCCGCTGGGAGCGCGACCACCGCGCGGCACAGGTGGCCGCGCGGGCGCACGCGGCCCGCGGACGCAGCGTCTGGTCGGCCACGCTCGGCCGACGGCACGCCCAGTCGGAGGCGGCGGCGCGCCGGCCGCACCTGCACCTGCCGCACGTGCGCCTGCCGGCCGGACTGGTGGCCCGGCTGCCGCACCCCCACGTGCCGCACCCGCACCTGCCGCACCCCCACCTGGAGGCGGTGCGCCTGCCGGCCCTGCACCTGCCGCGCCGCGTCCGCCGGGCGCCGGAGCCGGAGGGGGAACCGCTGCCGGAGGCGGAACCGCAGCCGGCGGGCGCCGACGGCGACACCACCGGCGTGACGGGCGGGAGCGGCTGACCGGCTACCCGGCGGCCGGGTAGGGCAACGTGCCCGTGCGGACGTCCCAGGGCACCGCGCCGGGCCGCCGCGACCGCTGGGCCACCTCGCGGGCCGCCTGCCGGGCCGCCCGGCGGGCCGCGTCCTGCCGCGCAGCCGACCGCTGCACGTGCGCGGCCCGCGCCTCGGCCAGGCCCGGCGCGGTCACCCCGTCGGCGGTCAGGGCGCAGGCGGCCGACCGCACCCAGCGCACCCGGTCGCCGGCGTCGCGGACCCCGACGAGCAGGCCCCGGTCGTGGCGCCGCAGCGACAGCGCCGCGCCGCGCACGCTCGCCTCGGTGGCCGCGGCGTCGTCGGCGCCGGGGCCGTAGAGCCAGGTGACCGACCGAGCGGTGCGGCGGAGGCGGTCGTCACGCGCCCGCCAGGCGGTGTCGCCCAGCGGCGTGAGCTGCACCTCCAGGGCGGCGCCGAGCGCGTCGACGGCCACGTGCAGGCCGACGGGCCCGTCCCGGCCGGTCAGCGTCTCCACCCGCGGCCGGTGACCCTGGCCGGTGAGCCACGCGGTGAGTGCGGGGCGGTAGCGCAGGGGGTCGTAGGCGCGGGCCGCCGTCGCCGGGCGGGCGACGAGGGCGCACGGCTGCCCGCCGGTGTGCCGGAAGGCCGCCGTGTCGCCGTCGGTGACGACCGCGAGCAGCGCGCCGCAGCCGCCGGCCCGCCGCGCGCACCAGAAGGCGCCGCCGGCCTGCTCGTCGAGCAGGCGCGCCCCGGCGGCGTCCGCGGGCAGCTCGACGGCGGCGCTGCCCTCCGGCCCGTCGGTCACCGCCCAGCACAGTCCGTCCACGCGCCGCACGGTAGGAGCGGGGTCCGACAATCCGGGCGGGTGCCTTCATCGCGACAAGGGCACCCCCGTCGTCAGCGGGCGAGGGAGCGGAAGAGGTCGATCAGGCGGTCGGCGTGCGCGTCGAACACGTGCCGCTCGCGGGCGGCCAGCGCCGCGGCCTGCCCGGCCCGGGTCGCCACCTCCTGGTGCAGCGCCGCGGCGACGTCGTCGGCCGAGCGGTAGAACAGCCCCGTCCCGTCGGCGCGCAGCACCCGCTCCACCGACACCCGCGAGCCCGGGTTGGCCTGCTGCAGCAGCGGGAGCCCCGCGGTCAGGCAGACCGGCAGCCGGGCGGGGGAGTTCAGGTCGTCCCAGGTGGCCCGGCGCAGGTCGCCGCCGTTGGCCGAGTCGAAGCGGTGCAGCCAGCCGGCGTCGTGCCGGGACAGCTCGCGCACCCACTCCTCCGGCCCGACCGCCGGGTGCACGTGCACGAACCCCGGCCTGCGGGCGAGCGCCTCGTCGAGCCAGCCGGTCCAGGACCCCTTCGGCCCGGGCGCGCGCACCTGCCCGTAGAGGTGGGTGTGCACGCCGCGGTCGGCCAGCGCCAGCACCCAGTCCAGGTCCAGCCCCGAGGGCCGGCCGACGACGGCGGCGTGCGGCTGACCGTCGGCGTCGGACAGCTTCGGCGACAGCGGCGCGTCGAGCCAGTCGCGCTTGGGCAGGTCGCCGTCGAGCACGCCCAGCCGGGCGGGGTCGACCCGGCCGGACAGGGCGAGGGCGAACCAGTCGCGCTCCTCCTCGGTGGCCAGCAGGACGGCGTCGGCGCCGCAGACGAGGTCGGCCAGCAGCGGCCACTCCCCGCGGACGACGCTGCGCTGCGGCGCCTCCTTGAAGTGCCACACGAACGGCAGGTCGGGGAAGGCCTGCCGCACCGCGTGCGCGAACGGCACCGCCCGCCAGTTCAGCTGCGCCCACACGACGTCCGGGGCCAGTGCGCGCACGCCGTCGCGCCAGGTGTCGCGGTCCAGGTCGGGCACGGAGCCGAAGGGCAGCGGCCCGACGGTGGCGTCGCCGAGCCCGTCGGCGGTCCACAGCCCGGTGAGCCGGTGTCCGCGCTCGGCCAGTGCCAGCACCCGCTCGGGGTTGAACGCCAGTTCACCGACGACGAGCACCGACAGCCCGTCGGCGGCGGCCGGGTGGTCCCGCGACCGGAACCGCGCGTAGCGGGAGCGCTCGTCGAGGTCGGTGCCGTCGGTGGAGACGAAGCGCAGCGGCTGCGCCACCCGGTAGCGGGTGCGGAACACGTTGGGGCCACCGTCGAAGGCCTCCCGGATCGCCCGGGACCGCTGCGCGGGGTGCTGGGTCCACGCGCAGCTGACCCGGCCGGTGCCCGTCGTCGTCCCGCGGGCGGCCACCCGGGTCCACATCAGCCGGTCGAGGTCGTCGGTCTCCAGCTCGGCGCGCTCGGTCCACCGGTCGCCGGTGCGCCGGTGCACGACCTGCACCAGCTGCGCGTACGCGGTGCCGGCCGGCTCGACCAGCGCGGCGCGGACCAGCACGACGGCGGGGTCGGCCAGCCGGTCGAGGGCGGTGGCCAGGTGCTCGGGGAACCAGACGTCGTCGGCCGGCAGGTACGCCACGACCGGGGCGGTGGTCGCGTCCAGTGCGGTGTTGAGGGCCGCGCCCAGGCCGCGGTTGTCCTCGGTGCGCAGCAGCCGCACCCGGGGGTCGTCGGGCACGGTCACCGGCGCGCGCGACCCGTCGTCGACGACCACCGCCTCCCACGCCGTCTCCTCCTGGGCCAGCAGCGACTCCAGCGCCCGCGGGAGGAAGGCCGCCTGCTCGTGCACCGGCACGAGGACGGCGACCCGGGGTCTCACGCGGCGGGCTCGAGGTCGGCGGCCGTGCCCAGCACCCGGTCGTAGACGGCGGCCACGCGCGCCGACAGCGCCGGCCACCCGTACTCGGCCGAGCGCGCGCGGGCACCGGCGGCCAGCCGCGCCCGCAGCACGTCGTCGCCGGTGACCCGGTCCAGCGCGGCGGCCAGCGCGTCGACGTCGCCCGGCGGCACGAGCAGCCCGGTGACCCCGTGCCGCACCACCTCGGGGATCCCGCCGACGTCGCTGGCGACCACCGGCAGGCCCGCGGCCATCGCCTCGGTGAGCACCGAGCCCATCTCCTCGTACGCCGAGGGCAGCACCAGCACGTCGAGGGAGGCCAGCACCGCGGGCACGCGGGCGTGCTCGACGAAGCCGGCGAGGGTGATCCGGTCGGCGGCGGGGCTCTCGGCGGCCAGCCGCTCGACCAGCGCCCGGTCGGGACCGTCGCCGACGACGACCAGCGAGGCCTGCTCCCGCATCCGCCCGAACGCCCGCACCAGCGTGCCGGGGCTCTTCTGCGGCGCCAGCCGGCCGACGTAGCCGATGCGCGGCCGCGGCACCCCGGGGAGGACGTCGGCCGCGGGGGCGGCGAACAGCGCGGGGTCGAAGCCGGACGGGACGACGGAGACGCGGTCGGGGGGCACGCCGTCGTCGTGCAGGGCGGTGGCGGTGCGCCCGGTGAGGACGACGACGGCGTCGGCGCGCCGCAGCGAGCTGCGCTCGATCCAGCCGCCCAGCGCGCGCAGCAGCCGCACCTTCGGGCCGCGGCCGGCCAGGGTGTGCCCGACGCTGCAGTGCACGGTGACCACCAGGGGGCAGCGGTGCACCCGCGCGGCCAGCCGGGCCAGCGGCAGGGTGGCGAGGTCCTCGCCCTGGTGGGCGTGCACGACGTCGACCGGCGCCCGGCTGCCGGCGCGCAGCACCGCCGGCAGCCCGGACAGCGCCCACAGCTGACGCAGCCGCGGCACCGGCACCCCGGTGCGGTGCACCCGGGCGGCGACGCCCAGCGACGAGGTCCCCGCCGGGCCGGCCAGCCGCGCCGTCACCACCGTCTGCCGCACGCCGCGGGCGTCGAGGCAGCGGGTGAGCGTCGCCGTGTGGTTCTGCATGCCGCCGATCGGGTCGAAGCGCGCCGCGCGGGCGTCGAGCTCGCCGGGGAGGGCTCCGGCCCGGGCCGGCCGCCGGGCCGCCGGGGGTTCGAAGACGCTGCACAGGCGCAGCACGTGCAGGTCAGCGGCGGGGCGGGACACGCGGGTGGACCTCCGGCTCCTCGGGGGCGGGACTGGTAGTGCACCACGAGTTAGCGCACGGCACAGCCGGGGCAGTGGGGCGGGGTGATCACGCCGCTCGCCGACCCGGCCGTCCGCCGGGTGGCGCTGGTCCGGCTCCGGGTGGGCCTGGGCGACCTGCTGTGCACCGTCCCCGCGCTGCGCCGGCTGCGCGCCGCCCGTCCCGACGTCGAGGTGACGCTGGTGACCTTCGGCCGGATGGCGCCGGTGGTGGCGCGCCTCGGCGTCCCGGTCGGGCTGCTGTCCTTCCCCGGCGCGCCGGGCATCCCCGACGGCCCGGTCGAGGCCGGGGGGTGGGAGCCGTTCACCGCGGCCGCCCGGGAGCGCCGCTTCGACCTCGCGCTGCAGGCCTACGGCGACCGGCCGGCCGCCAACCGGGTCACCGCCGCGCTCGGCGCCCGGCTGACCGGCGGGTTCGCCCCCACCGGGTGGCAGCCCCCGCCGGGCACCGAGGCGCTGCACCTGCGGTACCCGCTGCACCTGCACGAGGCGGCGCGGCACGTCGCGCTGCTGGAGCACCTGGGCCTGCCGCCCGGCGGGGACGCGGCCATGGGCTTCCCGGTCACCGCCGACGACGAGGCCGAGCACGCCGCCACCCTCGCCGCGGCCGGGCTCGAGCCGGGCCGCTACGCCGTCCTGCACCCGGGCGCGTCGGCGCCCACCCGGCGCTGGCCGGTGGACCGCTACGCCGCGGTCGGCGACGCGCTGGCCGCCGACGGGCTGGCCGTCGTCGTCACGGGGGTGCCCGCCGAGCGGGAGATCTCCGCGCGCGTGGTCGCGGCGATGCGCGCCCCGGCGGTCGACCTCACCGGCGCCACCAGCCTGGGCGGGCTGGCCGCGCTGCTGCGCGACAGCGCGGTGCTGGTCGGCAACGACACCGGCTCGGCGCACCTCGCCGCCGCCGTCGGCGCCCGCTCCGTGACGGTCTTCCTCCCCGGCGACCCGGTGCGCTGGGCCCACCCCGGGCCGCGGCACCGCGCCCTGACGCCGACCGTCGCCTGCGCGCCCTGCCCGCACCTGGCCTGCCCGATCGAGTTCCGCTGCGCCCTGACCGTGTCGCCGGCCGCCGTCGCCGGCGCCGCGCGGGAGCTGGCGGCCTCGTGAGGGTCTCGTTCGTCGCCGACTCCGACGGCTGGGGCGGCGCGGAGGTGTGGCTGACCCACCACCTGCGCCGGGCCGCCGACGCCGGCGCGACGGCGTCACTGGTGTGCGCCGAGCCGGTGGCGTCCGGCTTCGCGCACCTCGACGTCGACCGCACCGTCGTGCCGCTGACCCGGCACACCGCCGCGGCGCCGCGGACCCGGGCGGCGCTGGCCGCGCAGCGCCCCGACGTCGTCGTGGTCAACCTCGTCGACCCCGCGTCCAACGCCGCCGCGGTCGCCGCCGCGCAGGAGGTGGCACCCACCGCGGGGGTGCTGCACCTGGTCGGCGACACCCGGGCGGGGGAGGAGCGGGCCGCGCTGACCGGGCTCTACCGGCGGATGGCCGCGGTGGTCAGCCCCTCGGAGGACGGCCGCGTGCAGGTGGTGGCCGACCTCGGCGTCGACCCGGCGCGGGTGCACGTGGTGCCCAACGGCGTCGACGTGCCGCCCGACCCCGCCGGGCCGGCCGGGCGCCCGGTGCCGCGGATCGGCGCGTTCGGCCGGCTCACCGCGCAGAAGGGCTTCGACGTGCTGCTCGCGGCGCTGCGCCGGCTCGACGTGCCCTTCGACGCCGTCGTCGGCGGGGCCGGCCGCGACGGCGAGGCCCTGCGCGCCGCGGCCGCCGGCCTGCCGGTGACCTTCCCCGGCTGGGTCTCCGACGCCCGCGGCTTCCTCGCCGGGCTGGACCTGTTCGTGCTGTCCTCGCGGGTCGAGGCCCTGCCCCTGGCGCTGCTGGAGGCGATGGCCGAGGGGCTGCCGTGCGTGGCCACCGACGTCGGCGACGTCCGGCGCGCGGTGGGGGAGGACGCCGTCGTCGTGCCGGTGGAGGACGCCGGCGCGCTGGCCGCGGCGCTGCGCGGGCTGCTCACCGACCCCGCCCGGCGCGCCGCCCTGGGTGTCCGGGCCCGGGTGCGGGCGGTACGCGACCTCGACGCCGGGCTGATGACCGCGCGGACGTTCCGGGTGCTCTCCGGCGTGGCGGGCGGCGCTGCGGGTAACCGACAGCGATGAGCAAGAACAACGACGCCGACGCCCAGCGCGCGGCCGCCCGCGAGGCGAAGAAGCAGGGGCTCTCGCCCAGCGAGGCCGGCGTCACGACCGGCGCCTCGAAGCAGACCCACCACGTCCGGAAGGGCGACGACCGGCACGAGCACTCCAGCGCCCAGGGGAAGAGCAAGACCTGAGGGCCGGGGGTGGCGGCGTCCCTCCGTCGGGCGCCGCCGCTCCCCGGCCGGTCTCAGCCGACGGACCCGGCCGTCGTGGGCAGCCCGTCGGCCACCCAGGCACGGTGCCCGCCGATGACGTCGCTCGCCGTCGCGAGGCCCAGCGAGCGCAGTGCGTCGGCGGCCAGGCTGGAGGTGTAGCCCTCCTGGCAGAGGACGACGACGTCGACGTCGTACCCGGTGGCCTGCGGGACCCGCGCGTCGCTCTCCGGGTCGAACCGCCACTCGAGGTGGTTGCGCTCGACGACGAGCGCGCCGGGCACCTCGCCCTCGGCCTCGCGCTGCGACTGCGGCCGGATGTCGACCAGCACCGCACCGTCGGCGACCCGGCGCGCGGCCTCGGCCGGCGTCACGCGAGTGATCCGGGACCGGGCCTCGGCCAGCAGCTGGTCGACGCTCTTGGCGCCGGGCGGGCGGCCGCTCACCAGTCGACGCCGGCGCGCTCGGTGCCGGTGTGCAACAGCACCCCGCCGTCGAGGTCGTAGGTGCTCATCTGCCGGAGTCCGGGGGTGTAGGCGTGCACGCTCACGGCCGCTGCGGTGCCCCGGTTGGTCACCCGGTGCACGTGGTGCGGGCCGAAGGGCCGCACCCGCCCGGCGGTCAGCTGGGCGCGCACCTCCCGGACGGCGCCGACCGGCCCGCCGACGGTGTCCTCGGTCAGCGTCCCGCGGACGACGGCGAAGGCGCCGGCCGAGCCGCCGTGGTCGTGCAGCGGCGTGCCCTGGCCGGGCAGCCAGGTCAGCAGCCAGACCTGGGCGCCGGCGAGGTCGGTGGCCAGGGCGGGGTCGAGCAGGGCGGCGGCGTCCTCGGCCGGCAGCAGGCCGGTCCAGCGGCTGGCGGCGCGGTACTCGACCCGCGGCAGCCAGGCCTCGGCGACGGCGGCCAGGGCGGCGGCGACCGCGGCGGCGGAGGTGGTGCGGGCGGCGGTGCCTGCGGTGGTGTCCGCCGGGGTCGTGCGCCCCTGGGAGGCGTCGGTCAGCAGGGAGGTGAGCGGGGGCATCGGGGCTCCGGGTGCAGGGCGCGCCGGCGCCCCGTCGGGGGGCGGGCGCGGGAGGTGGCGGTGGTCGGGCGCTCAGGCGGCCGGACACAGCGCGCTGGCCACCCGCAGCAGGTCGACGGCGGACCGGCGGGTGAGCGTCAGGGCGGGTGCCACGCCGCCATCCGACCCGGCGCCCGAATGTGTGTCAAGTCGATCGGCGTGGTGCACTTTGGCGTGTCGCGTGTCAGGGCCGCGTGGACGGCGTCAGGCGGGCAGGACGACGGTGCGCAGCTCGTGCGCGCCGTCGGGGCGGGTGGCCTCGTAGAACCAGCGGGCACCCCCGCCGGGCAGCGCGACGACGTCGGCGTAGCGCAGCCCGTGCGGCGCGTGGGGGCTCTGCAGGTACGGCCCGCCCGGGGCGGCGCGGAAGCCGCCGCCGTCGAGCCGGGCGAGGCCGGTGCGCTCCTCCCAGTTCTCCGCCGCGGTGGCCCGGCCGTCGTAGAGCGCCCAGGTGCGGTCGCCGTCGAGGACGACCGTGCTGAACCGCACGCCGCGGGCGTCCCAGCCGCCCGGGGTGCCGGCCAGCGCGGTGCCGCGCCAGGTCCAGGTGACGCCGTCGGGGCTGGTGGCGTGCTCGGTGGTCATCCGGTCGGTGGCGCCGGGGTCGTCGAGCGGGTGCACCGAGGCCCACAGGTGCCACTGGCCGCCGTCCCACCGCACGACGGGGTCCTTGGGCGCCTCGGTGGCGCTGCCGGGCAGCACGGTGCGCGGCTCGGCCGCGGCCAGCCCCTCCACGGTGCCGGCCTCCAGCAGGTCCACCCGCCAGTGCCGGGTGCCCGGCGTCGCGCAGCTGACGTAGAGCCGCCATCGGCCCTCGGGCGTGTGCACCAGCGCCGGCCGCTCCAGCGACTCGGCGCCGAAGCGCTCCTTGCCGAGCGCGAGGACCGGCTCGAAGCGGACGCCGTCGTCGGACCGCGCCACCACGGTGCCGAAGCCGCGGCCCTCGCCGACCGGGCGGCGCAGCCGGTGGGCCAGCCACCAGGTGCCCTCGACCAGCTGGGCCGACGGCGCGCCGGCCCACGATCCCGGGCGCGGGTCCTCCGGCTCGACGGCGACCTCGGCCTCGGCCCAGAAGCGGTCGGGCGCCGGGGGGCGGGGCGCGGTCACTGGACGGCTCCTCTCGGCCAGGTGGCGGACCTCCCCGTGTGTACACCGCAGGACGGGGGTGGGCCGGGTGTCCGCTGACGCCGGCCGGCTCCCGCAGTTCGTGATCGCCGGTGCCCCCAAGGCCGGGACGACGGCGCTGCACGCGGCGCTGGCCACCCACCCGGGGCTGTACCTGTCGCCGGTCAAGGAGCCGAAGTACTACCTGACCGACGGCCGCCCGCCGCCGCGCAGCCGCCAGCGCGGACCCGGGGACGCGCACAGCGCGCGGGAGTGGGTGTGGCGGCGGGAGGACTACCTGCGGCTGTTCGACGGCGCCCCGCCGGGGACGGTGCGCGGGGAGAGCACGCCGTTCTACCTCCACGACCGCGCCGCGCAGCGCCGCCTGGCCGCCGACGTCCCGGGGATCCGCGTGGTGGTCGTCGTGCGCGACCCGGTGGACCGGGCGTGGTCGAACTGGGTGCACCTGCGCGCCGACGGCCTGGAGCCCGAGGCGGACTTCGGCACCGCCGTCTCGCGGGAGGACGCGCGGGTGGCCGCCGGCTGGGCGCCCTTCTGGCACTACCGCGGGCTGGGGCGCTACGGCGAGCAGCTGCGCGACCTGTACGCCGTGCTGCCGCGGTCGCAGGTGCTCCTGCTGCGCTACCGGCAGCTGGTCGACACCCCGCGCGAGACGCTCGACCGGGTCAGCGACTTCCTCGGCGTCGAGCCGGGGGTGGCGCACACGGTGGCGCCGGAGAACGTGAAGCCCCACGTCCCGGACACGCCCCGCTACCGGGCGCTGGCCCGGGTGGTGCGGGCCGGTGCGGCGGTGGGCGCGTTCGCGCCGCCGCAGGTGTGGCGGCAGGTCTCGCGGCCGCTGCTCGCCGCGCTGCACGCCGGCCGCGTGCCCCGGCCGCCGCTGCCGGTCGAGGTGCGCCGCGCGGTGCTCGCCCCGCTGCTGCCCGACATCGCGCTGCTCGAGGAGCTCACCGGGGAGTCCTTCGACGACTGGCGCCGCGACACCGGCCGCGGCGACTTCGGCTCCCGCCGGTCCTGAGGGTCAGCGGCGCCCCCGGTAGGTCAGGTGGGTGCACGTCCGGCTCACCTCGACCGACGCCTGTTGGAGCTGCTGGCGGCCGGCGCCGGTGGACAGCGGGGTGCCCCCGCCCAGGACCTCCGGGGCGAGGTGCAGGCGCAGCTCGTCGAGCAGCCCGTCCCGCAGGCACGAGCCGACCAGCGCCCCGCCGCCCATGACGAAGACGTCGCGGTCGCCGGCGGCTGCCCGGGCCCGTCGGATCGCCGTGGCGGGGCCGTCGGTCACGAACGTGAAGGTGTGGGTGGCCGCGAGCCGGTGCTCCGCCGGCGGGCTGCTGGTGACGACGACGAAGGGCGGCCGGGCGTCGACCGTCGCGCCGTAGCCCATGCCGTCGCTCCACCCCCGGTCGACGTCGTCGAAGGTGCGCCGGCCCATGACGACGGCACCGGAGGCGGCGACGTGCCGCTCGAGGACCCCGCGGTCGACGGGGTCGTCGCTGCGCAGCGCCCAGGCGTGGATGGCCTCGACGCCGTCGTCGGGGCCATCCACGAAGCCGTCGAGGGAGACCGTGATGTCGCCGATGACGAGGGTCATGTGGTGTGGACGCCGCTGGGGCCGCGCACTCATCGCCGGTGTGGTGCTCGAGGTGGTGTCAAGGGGTGGCGCCTGTGGACAGGCGCCTGACCTGCGGATACGGGTCGCCGGGCGGCCCGTTCTGCGGTAGCCTCCGTACGTGTGTTCGGGTAGGTGGCAGGCCGGTGGCGACGTCCTGGATGACGTCGCCGCGCTGGTGGCCGAGCGCAACCGGATCGACGCGGCCCTGGCCCGCCGGGTGCGGGCGGCCGAGCTGTCCCAGGCGCCGGAGCGGGACGGGCAGGCCGCCTGCGGAGTGCCTCAGCCGGCGCTGGGTCGCCACGGTTCGTGCGCGTGCGCGAGCCAGACCATCTCCGGGTCGAGCCCGCGGATCAGCAGCTGGCCCTCGGTCTGCGGCTCGTCGAGCTCGCCGGACCACACCGCTGCGTCGCCGGCGATGACCACCGGTCGCCCGCCGGTCTCGACGACCACCACCTGCGTGCCGGGCGTGTGGCCAGGGGCCGGGACGAGCCGGAGCCCGGGGAGCAGCTCGAGCTCCCCGTCGACCGGCACGTACCGCACTCCGGGCGCCTCGACCCACTCCCGGATCGTGTAGTCGTCCTGGCTGCGCGCGTCGTCGAGCTCCCGGCGCTGGACGTAGACCGGCGTGCCGGCGAAGAGGTGGTTGCCGCCGCAGTGGTCGAAGTGCAGGTGCGTGTTGACGACCACGTCGATGCCGGCGGGATCGACGTCCTGCTCGCTCCACGGGCGCACGCGGGGATCCATGTCGGCGACGAGCGGGTGTGTCTCCGTCATGCCGGTGTCGACCAGCACCCGCCCCTCGGGATGGTCGACGACGTACACGTAGACCGGCATCAGCTCGCCCTCGGCGACCAGGTCGGCGACCCGGACCGGCGTGATCGTGGTGCCAGCGGGCGCGTTCATCGTGCGACGACCGGCGGGGTGGCGGTCGAGGGGAGGGTCATGGACGGCTCCTTCACCGTGCTGTGGCCGGCGCGACCTGCTCGGGCCGTGGTCGGCCGGCAGCGGCTGCTCAGTGGGGTCACGCTCATGCGTAGACGCTGCGAGCTACCACGACTCATCGCCGCACGCGGCGCCCCGAGGACGGGCACCGGGTCGACAGGAGCGGTGCAACCGTGGTTGCATCATCGCCGTGGCGGCCGTCGGGGAGTGGGTGTTGCTCTCGTACCGCCTGCCGCGCGAACCGTCGGGCCCGCGGACGACGCTGTGGCGGCGGCTGCGCCGGCTCGGCGTGGCCCAGCTCGGGGACGGCGTGGTGGCCCTCCCCGCCGACGCGCGCACCCGCGAGTCGCTCGAGTGGCTCGCCGACGACGTCCTCGCCGCCGGCGGCAGCGCCGGGGTCTGGCTCGCCCGCCCGGCCGGCACCGCCCAGGAGCGCGAGCTGGCCGCCGGGATGGCCGCGGCCCGGGCGGAGGAGTACCGCGCGTTCACCGCGGAGTGCGCAGCGGCCCTCGCGTCCCCCGACGCCGACCGTGCCCGCGCGCTGCGGCGGCTGCGCGGTGAGTGGCGCGCCATCGGCCGGCGCGACTTCTTCCCGCCGGCCGAGCGGGACCCGGCCGGCGCGGCGCTGCGGGCGCTGGCCGAGGCGGTCGGCGAGCCGCTGGCGGCCGGGCGGGGGAGCCGGCGGTGAGGTGGGCGACCCGGGCCGGGGTGCACGTCGACCGCGCCGCCTGCGCCTGGCTGATCCGCCGGTTCGTCGACCCGGACGCCGAGTTCGTCTTCGTCGCCGACCCCGCCGACGTGCCGGCCGACGCCACGCCCTTCGACATGCGCGGCGCGGAGCTCGGCCACGTCGGCGGGAACTGCTCGTTCGAGACGATCCTGCGCGTCCACGGCCTCACCGACCCCGCGCTGGAGCGGATCGGCGAGATCGTGCACGAGGCCGACCTCGACGACGGCCGCTTCGACGCCCCCGAGGCCCCGGGCCTCGACGTCCTGCTGCGCGGCCTGTCGATGACCGGCGACGACGAGCGCACCCTCGCCGTCTCCGGGCCGCTGTTCGACGGGCTCCACGAGTACGTCCGCCGCCGCCTGCTGCTCGGCCGTGAACCGGCCTGACCCCGACGGAGACCCGTGACCCCCGAGCCGCGCCCGACCCCCGCCGAGACCCGCCCGGCGACGGCGGTGCCACCGTTCCGCACCGCCGTCCGCGCGTGGTTCCTGGTGTCCCTGCAGACCTTCGGCGGCCCCGCCGGCCAGATCGCGGTCATGCAGCGCGAGCTGGTCGACGAGCGCCGCTGGATCGGCCAGCGCCGGTTCCTGCACGCCATGAACTACTGCATGCTGCTGCCCGGCCCCGAGGCCCAGCAGCTGGCCACCTACGTCGGCTGGCTGCTGCACGGCACGCGCGGCGGCCTCGTCGCCGGGGGGTTGTTCGTCCTCCCGGGCGTCCTCGCGCTGCTGGCCCTGTCGGTGGTCTACGTCGCCTTCGGCGACACCACCGCGGTGGCCGCGCTGTTCGCCGGGCTGGCGCCGGCGGTGGTGGCGATCGTCGTGCAGGCGGTGCAGCGGGTGGGCCGGCGCGCGCTCACCAGCCCGCCGCTGGTCGCCATCGCCGTCGCCGCGTTCCTGGCGCTGGCGCTGTTCGCCGTCCCGTTCCCGCTCGTCGTGCTCGCCGCCGGGCTCGTGGGCTGGGTGCTCGGCCGCCGGCGCCCGGCGGCGGTCGCCGAGCCACCCGCCGACGACGGCCTCGCACCGGTCATCGCCGACGACGCCCTGCACTCCGAGCGCCCCTCCGGTCGCCGCACGCTCACCGTGCTCGCCGCCGGGCTGCTCGCCTGGGCCGTGCCGCTGGGCGCCGTCGTCCTGCTCAACGGCCCCGGCAGCACGCTCTCCGAGCAGGGGCTGTTCTTCTCCGGCGCCGCGGTGGTCACCTTCGGCGGCGCCTACGCGGTGCTCGCCTACGTCGCGCAGGCCGCCGTGGGCACCTACGGCTGGCTGGCGCCGGGGGAGATGGTGCGCGGGCTGGCGCTGGCCGAGACCACGCCCGGGCCGCTCATCATGGTCGTGCAGTTCGTCGCCTTCGTCGGCGCCTTCCGCGCCCCCGGCGGGCTCGACCCCTGGGCCGCCGCGGTGCTCGCCTCGCTGCTGGTCACCTGGGTGACGTTCGTGCCGAGCTTCCTGTTCGTCCTGCTCGGCGCCCCCTACATCGAGCGGCTGCGCGGCAACCGGTCGCTGTCGGCCGCGCTCACCGGCATCACCGCCGCGGTCGTCGGCGTCATCGCCAGCCTCGGCCTCTACTTCGCCGTCCACACGCTGTTCTCCGAGACCGTGCGGCTCGGCCCGCTGGCGCTGGAGCTGCCCGACCCCTCCGCCGTGCGCCCGGTGGCCTGGGCCGTCGCCGCGGTCGCCGCCGTCCTGCTGTTCCGGCTGCGGTGGTCGGTGCTGCGGACGCTCGGCGTCTGCGCCGTGCTCGGGCTGGCCGCCGGCCTGGCCGGGCTGCCGGTGACGTGAGGGTGGGTGACCGGCGGCCGGCCGGGTAGGGCTCCCGGCCGAGGGCGGCGGGCAGCCCGGCCCGCCCCGGACGGGAGGCAGAGATGGCGATCGCGACGATCAACCCGGCCACCGGCGAGACGCTGAAGACCTACGAACCGCTGTCGGACGACGCCGTCGACGAGAAGATCGGCCGGGCCGCGGCCGCGTACCGCTCCTACCGGCTGACCAGCCCCGAGGAGCGCGTGGGCTGGCTGCGCGCGGCCGCCGACGTGCTCGACGACGACACCGACACCGTGGCCGCGCTCATGGTCACCGAGATGGGCAAGACGCTCGCCGCGGCGAAGGCCGAGGCGGCCAAGTGCGCCAAGGCGCTGCGGTACTACGCCGAGCACGGCCCGGCGATGCTCGAGCCGCAGCCGGCCGACGCCGCCGCCGTGGGCGCGGAACGCGCCTTCGTCGTGCACCGGCCGATCGGGGTGGTGCTGGCGATCATGCCGTGGAACTTCCCGCTCTGGCAGGCGATGCGGTTCGCCGCCCCGGCGCTCATGGCCGGCAACGTCGGGCTGCTCAAGCACGCGAGCAACGTGCCGCAGACGGCGCTGTACCTGGAGGAGCTCTTCCGCAAGGCCGGCTTCCCCGCCGACGTCTTCCAGACCCTGCTCATCGGCTCCTCGGCCATCGAGCGGGTGCTGCGCGACGACCGGGTCGCCGCCGCCACGCTCACCGGCAGCGCCCCCGCGGGGCAGTCGGTCGCTGCGATCGCCGGGGACGTGCTGAAGAAGACCGTGCTCGAGCTCGGCGGCAGCGACCCGTTCATCGTCATGCCCTCCGCCGACCTCGACCGTGCCGCCGAGGTCGCCGTCACCGCGCGCTGCCAGAACAACGGGCAGAGCTGCATCGCCGCCAAGCGGTTCTTCGTGCACCGCGACGTCGCCGAGGAGTTCACCCGGCTGTTCGCCGAGAAGCTCGCCGCGCTCACCGTCGGCGACCCGATGGACGAGGGCACCCAGGTCGGCCCGCTGGCCACCGAGTCCGGCCGGGAGGACGTGGAGCGGTACGTGCAGGACGCCGTCGACAAGGGCGCGACCGTCGTCGTCGGCGGCAACCGTCCCGACCGCCCCGGCTGGTACTACGAGCCGACCCTGCTCACCGGGATCACCCCGGAGATGGACCTCTACGACGAGGAGGTCTTCGGCCCGGTGGCCGCGCTGTGGACCGTCGACGGCCTGGAGGAGGCGATCGAGATCGCCAACAGCCACCCCTACGGCCTCGGCGCGAACCTGTGGAGCGAGGACGAGCAGGAGCGCGCGACGTTCGTCCGCGACGTCGAGAGCGGCATGGCGTTCGTCAACGGGATGGTCACCAGCTACCCGGAGCTGCCCTTCGGCGGGGTCAAGCAGAGCGGCTACGGCCGCGAGCTCACCGAGCTCGGCATGTACGAGTTCATGAACGCCACGACCGTGTGGATCGGCCCGCCGAGCAGCCAGCAGGGCCCCGGCGACACCGCCGGCGCCGCCTCGGAGTGACCCCGGCGTCCCGGGGTAGCAGGCCCCTGTGACGAAGACGACGACGGACAACCACTTCGTGGCCCAGGCGGTGCACGACCTCGGCACGGCGCTGTGGTTCGGCGGCGCGGTGATGGGGATCGCCGGTGTGAACAAGTCCGGCAGCGACCTGACCTCCGGGATCGACAAGGTCCGGGTGGCCAGCTCCGCCTGGAGCCGGTTCGCGCCGGCCCAGTGGGGTGGCATCGCCGCGACGCTGGGCGCCGGCCTGCAGTTGACCCGGTCCAACCGGGGGCGGCTGGCGCTGCAGCAGGGCTACGGGACGGTCGGTGCGCTCAAGGCGGCGCTGACCGTGGCCGGGGCCGGGGCGACCGCCTACGCCGCCTACACGGGCAAGAAGATCGGGGAGCTGGCGGAGCAGGCGAACCGCGACGGCGGCGTCGAGGTCAAGGACGCCACCCTGCCCTCGGCGGGCACCCCGCCGGAGATCAGGACGTGGCAGGGCCGGCAGCGGGTCGCGCAGGCCGCCGTCCCGGCGCTGGCCGGTGCGGTGGTCGTCTGCAACGCCTGGCTGGTGCAGGCCCACCGGCCGGCGTCGACCGTCAAGGGCGTCCTGGGGCGCCTGCTGCCGGTCTAGCGGCACCGCCGGCCGGGCGCCGTCAGGGTGCCCGGCCGGCGGTCAGCCGCCGTCGGGGTGCTCGGCGCGGACCACGAACCGGCTGCCGCTGCCGGCGGGCAGCACGGCCAGGGAGACGGCGGGGGAGACCTTCTCCGCCAGCCACAGCAGCAGCAGCCGCCGGTCGGCGGGGACCTCGTGCGGGTGCAGCGCCGGGTAGGCACCCGCGACGGCGACCTCGCAGGCGACCGCCGCGCCGTCGCGCGCCACCCGCACCGGCACGCCGTCGGGGTGCCCGGACAGGTCCGCGGCGGTGCGGACCGCCTCGTGCAGGACCAGGACGAGCTCGTCGCGCAGGGTGCCGGACAGGCCGGCGTCGGCCATCACCGCCGTCCACCACGCGCGGTTGCCCGCCGCGGCGTGCGGGTCGAGCGTGCGCCGGGCCAGCTCCGTGCCGGCAGCCGGCCGCGGGGCCGCCTCCAGCTCCGGGTTCGGCAGGTCGGTGCCCGAGCACCACAGCAGCGGGTGGGTGCTGCGGGCCGTGGCCACGGCGGCCGGCGGGGCGGCCGCCGTGTCGACCAGGCAGCTCAGCTCCACCGGCCGGACCGCCACGGCGGCGGTGGCCTCGTGCTCGGCGGAGCGCCAGCGGGCGGCGTCGGACAGCAGCGCCGGCGGCGGCTGGCTCAGCACCGCCACCCGCCTCCCCGACCCCGGGGCCAGCAGCCGGGACCACTCGTCGGCCAGCTCCCGGGGCGGCACGCGCACCAGCCGCTGCTGCGGCGCGAAGGTCACCGGCGCGCCGGGCAGCTCCTCGGTGAGCGCCCGCCGGACGGCGTCGTCGACGTGGGCCACCACCGGCGACCCCGCCGCGACCGCCCGGCGGCACAGCTCGACGGCCACCCGCCCGGCCTCCTCCGCCCCGGCGTGGAAGGCGCACCGGTGCACGGCGGACGTCGCGGTCACCGCCCCGCCCCGCCGCCGTCCGTCAGCCGGACCTCGCGGCCCGGGTGCCGCCCGGCCATCAGCGTGACCAGCCGGCCGGTCAGCCGGGAGGCACCCACCAGCGTCAGCCCGGGGGGCCCGGCCGCCGCCGCCACCAGCGCGTCGGCCGCCCCGACGTCGAGGAAGCGCAGGTCGGTCACGTCCCAGGTCGCCGGCCGCGCGGCGACCCGTAGCGTCGCGTGGAGGACGGCGCGCAGCGCGTCGGCGTTGGCCGAGTCCAGCTCCCCGGCCATGCGCAGCACCGCCCCGGCGACGACGAGGCGGAAGACGCCGTCGTCGTACTCGGCCCGGGCGTCGTGCTCGTGGTCGTGCAGCCGCGTCAGCTGCTCCCGCTGGCCGGGCACGAGCAGGTCCCGGAAGTAGGGGCAGAGCACGGTGAGCGGCAGGTGGGTGACCAGCTCGGTCACGACCGCCTCGAACGGGTTGTCCCCGGCCGAGGTGAGCGCGCCGCTGAACCGGACGCCGGGCCAGCCCTCGGCGACCGCGCCGGTGATCGCGTCGCGGACCGCGTCCGGGTCCGGCGGCAGGATCCGGACCGGGCGGTCGAGCGCCTGCGCCGACGTCGATCCCGGCCGGCCCGAGCCGAGCAGGCCCTGCCGGCGCAGCCGGGTCCACATCCGCTCCTCGCGGTCGCCCAGCCCCACGAGGATCACCTGCTCGCCCCGGCGCACGCCCTCGGCGACGAAGTCGCCGACCACCTGGGCGTGCGCCTCCTCGCTGTCGAGGACCACCCAGTCGTGCCGGCCGGTGCTCATCGGTCAGGGTCCCCCGGGAGCCCGCCCGTCCCCGCCCGCGGAGACCGGACGCGGCGTCTCGCCGGTCTCGGTGACCAGGGCGGCGACGTCTCGGACCTTGCGGTGGGTGTCCTGGGAGGCGCGCACGAGGATGCCGAAGGCGGTGTCGGCGGTGATCCGGTAGCGCTCCATCAGCACGCCCTTCGCCTGTCCGATGAGGTCGCGGCTGTCCAGGGCCACGACGAGGTTGGTGGTGCGCCGCACGGTGTGCAGCGCCAGCGCGACCTGCCCGGCCACCGGGACCAGCGTCGCGCGGTCGGCGCCCGGACCGGCACCGGTGGCGTAGACCGACAGGGCGCCGATCACCTCGGCGCCGGTGTCGAGGGGCAGGCAGGTGGCCGCCCGCACGCCCGCGGCGGCGGCCGCACCGGCCAGCAGCGGCCACCGCAGATCGCGGCCGAGGTCGCCGCTGCCGGCCGGGGTGCCGGCCAGGGCGGCCAGCAGCGGACCCTGCCCGCGGCCCACCTGCACCGCGTCGAGCCCGGCGGCCGGTCCGGTGTCCCCCTGGGGCGCGACCGGCCGGCGGCCGGTGCCCAGCAGGGTCAGCGCCACCGACGCGTCCGGCGGCAGCAGGGTCGCCACGTCGTCGAGGACGGCCCGGACGGCGGCCTCCGGGTCCTCCGCGGCGTGCCACCGGCGGGCCGCGGCCAGCAGCCAGCCGGCGAGGTCGGGTCGGGGACGGGGGACGGTCGTGACAGGGTGCACCGCGGCACCTCCAGCCGGATCGGGCTCCGGTCGCGAAGTGGGTGAGGAGGGCCCCGTGGTTCGACGCGCTCTCTCTCCGGGTGCGGCCGATCGTGCCACCCGCAGGGACGACACGCCCACGACTCGCTCACGAGAGTGACCTGGCGCACACGCAGCGCGCAGATCGGCACCGGCTAGCGTCGGGCCGGTGACCGGCACCGTCCGCGACGCGACCCCCGACGACGCCGCCGCGTGCGCCGCCGTCTACGCCCCCTACGTCACCGGCACCACCGTCTCCTTCGAGACCACCCCGCCGACGACGGAGGAGATGGCGGCGCGGATCGCCACGGCTCTGGAGCGCCACGCCTGGCTGGTGCTCGAGGCCGACGGCGCCGTGCGGGGCTTCGCGTACGGCGGGCCCTTCATGAGCCGCGCGGCCTACCGGTGGTCGTGCTCGGTGAGCGTCTACCTCGAGCCGGGCCGGCGGCGCACCGGCGCCGGCCGGGCCCTCTACGGCGCGCTGCTCGACCGGCTCGCCGCGCGCGGGTACCGGGTGGCGCTGGCCGGCGTCACGCTGCCCAACGACGCCAGCCTCGGCCTGCACCGGGCGCTCGGCTTCGAGCCCGTGGGCACCTACCGGCGGGTCGGCTGGAAGGACGGCGCCTGGCGCGACGTCACGTGGCTGCAGCGCGACCTGGGCCCCGGCCCCGCCGACGGCCCACCGCCCGCCGAGCCGCGCTGACCGCCGCGCCCTACCCTCCCCGTCGGGACCGACGGGGAGGACGACGTGCGCACGCTGCTGACCAACTTCCGGAACTTCGCCTTCTCGGGGAGCCTGGTCGACCTCGCGGTCGGCCTGGCGATCGGGGCGGCCTTCGCCACGGTGGTCGAGTCGCTGGTCGGCGACGTGATCCTCCCGCTGGTGGCGGCGGTCTTCGGCCAGCCGGACTTCGACGCCCTCGTGCTCACCGTCAACGGCGCGCAGATCCGCTACGGGTCGTTCCTCACCGCGTTCGTCTCGTTCCTGCTCCTCGCCCTGACGATCATGTTCCTGGTGCAGGCGATCCGCCGGGCCACCGGCCGGGAGACCGCCGGCGCGCAGGGCAACCGCGAGTGCGACCACTGCCGGAGCTTCATCCCGGTGGACGCCTCGGTCTGCATGTTCTGCACCCGCGACGTCGAGCCCGTCGTCCCCTGACACCGGCCCCGGCCCCCGCTCGGAAACCCGGGCGACGGGCGGGCGGGCCGGTGCCAGCATGCGGGGCGTGGACGTGCTCTCGTCGCTGCCGGCGTTCCTCCTGGCGGTGGTGCTCATCTCGGCCTCGCCGGGGCCGGCGATGGCCCTGATCCTGCGCCGGGCCGCACTGCGCGGGTTCCGCGCGACGGTCCCGACCGTGCTGGGCCTGGAGCTCGGCCTCTACGCGTGGGCGCTGCTCGCCGCGGCCGGGTTCGCCGCGCTGGTCGCCGCCTCCGAGGTCGCCTTCCTGGTGCTGCGGGTCGTGGGCGCCGTCGTGCTGGTCTGGCTGGGCCTGCAGGCGTGGCGCTCGGCCTGGCGGGAGCACCGCGCCGCCGCCGGGGGCCCGCTGGCGCCGGAGGTGCCGCCCGCCGGGCGCCGCGGCCGGTGGGTGGCGTTCGGCGAGGGGCTGCTCGTGCAGCTCGCGAACCCGAAGGCCGCCGTCTTCATGATCGCGTTCTACCCGCAGTTCGTGCCGGCCGACCGGCCGCTGTTCGCCACCACCGCGGTGCTGGCGCTCCTGCAGGTCGCGATCGAGCTGGTGCTGTACCTGTCGCTGGCCGCCGGGGTGGCCCGCGCCGGCGGGTGGTTCCGGCGGCGGCGGGTGCGCCAGGCGCTGGAGACGGCCAGCGGCACCGCCCTCGTCGGCCTCGGCGTCCGGGTGGCGGTGTCCTCCCGCTGACCTCCCGCCGGCCCCCTCCGCGGCCGGGCGCCACCCGCTACGGTCTGCGCCGGCACCGACGGGACGGGGAGGGCGCGTGACCACACCGGTCAGGCACGGTCAGGGGACGCTGGCCACCGGGCAGTACTGGCAGGGCTGGGCGGTGCCCGACCCGGTCGGCGTCGTGGTGCTGGTGCACGGCGCCCACGAGCACGGCGGCCGGTACGCACACGTCGCCGAGCGGCTCGGCGCCACCGGGTACGCCTCCTACGCCCCCGACCACCCCGGTCACGGCCGCTCCCCGGGCCGCCGCGGCGACATCCGCAGCCTGGCCGCGGCCGTCGAGGGCGTCGCGCAGACCGCCCGCGCCGCCGCCGACCGCCACCCCGGCGTCCCGCTGTTCGTCTACGGCCACAGCCTCGGCGGCCTGGTGGCGCTGCAGTACCTCACCGGCACCCCGCACGAGCGGGTCGTCGGTGCCGTCGTCTCCGCGCCCGCCCTCGACACCAGCACCGCCACCCCGGCGCAGCGCGTGCTCGCGCCGGTGCTCTCCCGCGTCGCCCCCGGCCTCGGCGTGCTCACCCTCGACGCCGAGACGGTCAGCCGCGACCCCGAGGTGGTGGCCGCCTACCGGGCCGACCCGCTCAACCACACCGGGAGGATGGTCGCCCGCACCGGCACCGAGATCATGCTCGGTGCCGCCGGGATGCCGGCCCGGCTTCGGGACCTGCGGCTGCCGCTGCTGGTGGTGCACGGCGGCGACGACCGGCTGATGCCGCCGTCGGCCAGCGAGGTCGTGCGGCAGCACGCCGGGTCGCCGGACCTCACGGTGCGCGTCTACGACGGGCTGTACCACGAGCCGCACAACGAGCCGGAGAAGGACCGGGTGCTCGACGACGTCGTCGCCTGGCTCGACGCCCACCGCGGCAGCTGAGGCGCTCGCGCGGCGGCGGCCGCCGGTCCGTGACAGGGTCCCGGGCAGCGGTGCCGACGACGGCGCCGGACGGGAGTGACGGTGACCGACGCCCTCGGTGACGGGCTGCGCCTGCTGCGCGCCTTCGCCAGCAACCCGCGCCAGATCGGCGCCGTGCTGCCCACCTCCCGGACGGCGGTGCGCGCCATGCTCGACCTCGCCGACGTCCCCGCGGCCGGGCTCGTGGTGGAGCTCGGGGCCGGCACCGGGGTGGCCACCCGGGAGATCCTGGCCCGGCTCGGTCCCGCCGCCCGGCTGGTCGCCGTCGAGATCGAGCCGCGGCTGGCCCGCCTGCTCACCGAGCGGTTCGGCGACCCGCGGCTGCAGGTGGTGTGCGGCTCCGCCGAGGACCTCGACGCCCACCTCGACGGCGACCGGGCCGACGTCGTCGTCTCCATGCTGCCGTTCACCTCGCTGGAGGCCGGGCTGCGCCGCCGGCTGCTCGACGTGCTGCCGCGTGCCCTGCGCCCCGGCGGGACGGCGCTGGTCATCCAGTACTCGCCGCTGGTGCGTGGCGAGCTGCGCCGCCGGTTCGCCGCGGTGCGCACCGTCGTCACGCCGTGGAACGTGCCGCCGGCCTTCCTGTTCGCCTGCACCGGCCCGGGAGCGGCAGCCGCCGGGCGGTGAGCCGCCGGCCCCCGTCACACCGGGCGGGCCGGCAGCAGGTGCTCCTGGTGGTCGAGCTCGCGCTCCAGCGTGCGCAGCCCGTCGTCGGGGAGCCGGCCCAGGTCGCGCCAGCGCAGCAGCTCCTGCCGCTCGGCGTCGATCACCGCCCGGCGCACCCGCAGCGCCGCCTCGTACTCCGGGGACATCGGCACCTCCCCGGCGGCGTCCTCGAGCACCTCCAGCCGCCGCCGGTAGCGGTCCACCCGGGTGCGCAGCGCGGCGCGGATCGACTCGATGGCGGCGTCGTCGAGGTGGTCGTGCTGCTCGGCCTGCAGCTCGTCGAGCCGGGTCAGCCCCGCCTCGACGGCGGCGACCCGCGCCTGGTTGCGCAGCCGGGCGGCGTCGGCGGCGTCGGCGCGCAGGCCCAGCCGGCGGACCAGCGGGGCGAAGGTGGCGCCCTGACCGACCAGGGTGACCAGCACCGCGAGGAACGCGCAGAACAGCAGCAGGTCGCGGTCGGGGAAGGGATCGCCGCCCTCGGTGACCAGCGGGATGGTGAAGACGGCGGCCAGGCTGATGACGCCGCGGGTGCCGGCCCAGCTCAGCACGGTGATCTCCCGCCCGGACAGCCGCGGCGCCGCGGGGGAGCGCCCGCCCGGCGGGGTCGTCTCGTCCTCGACCGGCGAGCCGCCCAGGCGCATGTGCAGGGCCTGCGGCGCGTGCTCGGTGAGCCACAGCCACAGCGGCCGCACCAGCAGCACCGCGCCGACGGTGATCGCCGCGGCGACCACCACGGTGGACGGCGCGTACTGGCCGAGGCCGCGGATGACCGCGGGCAGCTGCTGGCCGATGAGCAGGAAGACGACGCCCTCGAGCAGGAAGTCGACCAGCCGCCACACCGCGTCGGTCTGCAGCCGCGTGGCCCCCGACTGCCAGTACGGGGCGTTGTGCGCGATGACCAGCCCGGCGACGACGACGGCCAGCACTCCGGACACGTGCACGCTCTCGGCCAGCAGGTAGGCGACGAACGGCGTGGCCAGGGAGATGGCGTTGGACGTCAGCGGGTCGCGGCGCAGCCGGCGCAGCGGCCGGATGCCGTGGGCGACGACCAGGCCCGCGGCGACCCCGCCGGCCGCGGCCAGCGCGAACTGGCCGAGCGCACCCCAGGTGGAGAACCCGTCGCCGGAGGCCGCGGCGACCGCGACGGTGAGCAGGGTGAGCGCGGTCGCGTCGTTGAGCAGGCCCTCGCCCTGGATGAGGGTGACCAGCCGCGGGGGCAGGCCGACCCGGCGGCCGACGGCCAGCGCGGCGACGGGGTCCGGCGGGGCGACCGCGGCGCCGAGGGCGATCCCGGCGGCGAGCGTGGCGCCGGGCACCCACAGCGCGAAGCCGGCGCCGATGACGACCGCGGTGACGAGCACCAGCAGCACCGAGAGGCCGACGACGGTGCGCAGGTTGGCCCGGATCGCGATGAGCGAGGAGTCCAGCGCGGCGCTGTAGAGCAGCGGCGGGATCAGGACGCTGAGGACGACCTCCGGGTCCAGCGTCAGGTTCGGGCCGGGCAGCAGCGCGTAGACCAGCCCGGTCACCGTGAGCAGCGCCGCCGCGGGGAGACCGGTGCGGTCGGCCAGCCAGCGGGCGGCGACGATGACCGCGACCGCGGCCAGGACGAGCAGCAGGACGGTCTCGGGGTGCACCCGCGCATCCTCCCCGAGGGGCCGGCGGTGTCCGTTCCGCCACCCCCGGGCGGGTGCTACGCGGCGACGGCGTCCATGGCCTCGGCGACCAGGGTGACCGAGCGCAGCCGGGCCTCGGCGGTGGGCGCCTGGTGGGCGACGATGAGCTCGTCGGCGTCGGCCAGCCGCGCGAAGGCGGTCAGCTGCTCGCGCACCTGGCCGGGGGTGCCGGCGGCGGTGTGGGTGAGCATCGAGTCCACGTGCCGGCCGGCGCCGGAGGACAGCAGCAGGTCCGCCTCGTCGTCGGACAGGTCGCGGCCCTGGCCGAACAGGCCCACCGCCAGCCGCCGGCGGGTGGCCGCGAGCCCGGCCTGTGCGGCCTCGGCCGTGTCGGCGGCCAGCGCGTTGACCCCGGCGATGACGTAGGGGGCGTCGAGCTGCTCGGAGGGGCGGAAGTCGCGCCGGTAGGCGGCCACCGCGGGCTCGAGCATCTGCGGTGCGAAGTGCGAGGCGAAGGCGTAGGGCAGGCCCAGCGCGGCGGCCAGGCCCGCGCCGAACATCGACGATCCCAGGACGTAGAGCGGCACGTCCGTCCCGCGGCCGGGGACGGCCTGCACGCCGGGGACCCGCGAGCGGCCGGTGAGGTAGCCCTGCAGCTCCAGCACGTCCTGCGGGAAGCGCTCGGCGGCGGCGGGGTCGCGGCGCAGCGCCCAGGCGGTGTTCTGGTCCGAGCCGGGTGCCCGGCCGAGGCCGAGGTCGATGCGGCCGGGGTGCACCGAGGCCAGCGTGCCGAACTGCTCGGCGATCACCAGCGGCGAGTGGTTGGGCAGCATGACGCCCCCGGCGCCGAGCCGGATGGTGCGCGTGTGGGCGGCCACGTGGGCGATGAGCACGCTGGTCGCCGAGGAGGCGATGGCCGGCATGTTGTGGTGCTCGGCGTACCAGACCCGCCGGTAGCCGGCCTCCTCCGCGCGCTGCGCGAGGGCCACGCTGGCGGCGATGCTCTCCCCGACGGTCTCCCCGCGGGCGACGGGGGCGAGGTCGAGCACGGACAGCGGGGTGCGCACGGGAGAGCTCCTGGAGGACGGCGACGGGAGGACGGCGGTCGTTGTCCGGTGCAACCCCGAGGGCCGCCGGGCTCTTCCGCAGCCGCGGTAGTCGGTCGCAAGTCACCGGCAACCGGACCGCGGGACGGTCCGACCGTGACCGCGACCGCCCCGCTGCCGTTCCCCGTCACCCCCCGCCGCCCGGGGGAGCCCGAGGCCGACGTCACGCGCCTGGCGCTGGCCCACCGCGCGCTGCGCGGTGGCTGCCGGCTGCTGGCCGACGTCGCCGCCGAGGTCGCCGGCGGCGCGTCGTGCCTCCCCGAGCGGGGGCGGGCGCTGGTGGCCTTCGGGCGCGCGGTGCTCGGCGAGGTGCGGGCGCACACCGCGCGCGAGGACACCGTGCTGTGGCCGGTGGTCGCCGCCTGCGCCGGGACGCACGCCGCCGACCTGGAGCCGCTGACCGAGGACCACGCCGCCCTGCGGGCCCTGATCGGGCGGGCCGGGGCGGCGCTGCCCGCGCTCGCCGCCGCGGACCCGGCCGCCGCGGGCGCGTCGGCCACCGCGCTCACGGAGCTGGCCGACGCGCTCGACGAGCACGTCGAGGAGGAGGAGCGGGAGGTCTTCCCGGTGGTGCGCCGGTGCGTGTCGGCGCGCGACCTGGCCCGCTACGAGGCGCTCTGCGCGCGGGGCACCGGCCTGCGGCAGGCGGCGTTCGCGCTGCCGTGGCTCGCCGACACCTGCGGGGACCCCGCCGAGCGGGCCGGGCTGCTGGCCGCGACCCCGGCTCCGCTGCGGGTGGTCCTGCGGCTGGCCGAGCCCGGCTGGCGGCGCCGGCGCGACCTCGTCGCCGGGGGTGCCGCCGGCGGTTAGTCGCGCCGGCCGGGCAGGTCGCGGGCGTCGGCGATCCAGCCGGGGTGGCCGGTGCGCGCTGCCACGGCGACGGCGACCTCGCGGTGCGCCGCGGCCGCGGCGAGGTCACCCCGCGCGGCGGCCAGCCGGGCCAGCAGGGTCGCCGTCGGGCCGAGGGCCATCTGGGCGGTGTGCGTCCCGCAGACGGTGTCCCGGTAGGGGAGCAGCTCGGCCTCGGCCTCGGCCATCCGCGCGGCGTCGCCGAGGGCCAGCCCCACCAGGCCGCGGCAGTACTGCAGGAACGGGGTGAACAGGTCCCGCACCACCCGGTGGCGCGACGGGCCCAGCGACCGCGCCTCCTCCGCCCGCCCGGCCAGCACCAGGGCCAGCGCCTGCATCTCGGCCGCGAGCTCCGGCGAGATCGGCGCCAGCGCGGCCATCTCCTCCGGGGGCACCGTCCAGGCCCCGGGGTCGGCGAGCTGCAGGGACAGCTGGGTCGTCAGCCGCAGCGCCCGCGCGACCTGCGGGTAGTAGCCGGCGTCGAGCAGCGCCTGCTCGGCCACGTCGTAGGCCGCCTCGGCGTCGGCCGTCCGCCCGGCGACGGCGGCGCGCAGGCCGGCGTAGCAGCGGGCGATGCCGGACAGCAGCGGCAGCCCGTAGGCCGCGGACAGCCGCTCGGCCTCCCCGGCGTGCACGTCGGCGGCCTCGAGGTCGAGCACGGTGCAGGCGTCCTGCAGCAGCACCAGCCGCGCCACCGCCTCGAACAGGCCGAAGCCCTCGCGCTGGGCGACGGCGAGCAGCTCGGTGCCCAGCGCCGTGGCCTCGCTGCGGTCGGTCCCGCGCACGGCGTGGAACTGGCGGACCGTCAGCGCGTGGGCCAGCGCCAGCGGGTCCCCGCCGAGGCGGGCGTCGGCCAGCGCCTGCGCGGAGACCTCGACCGCGCGGTCCTCGTGCCGCTCCTCGAGCTCGACGGCGAGCATCGCCAGCAGCCGGGCGCGCTGGGGGTCCCCCGCGGGCAGGCCGGCGACGGCCCGCTCGGTGCGCTCGACGAACCGGTCGTCGACGGGGTCGACCCAGGCGTTCCAGAAGGTCGGCACGTCCGAGGACAGCAGCACCGCGGCGGTCAGCGCGGCCGGCGCGTCCTCGGGCAGCACCGCCAGCGCCCGGGTGCGCAGCGCGCGCGCCTCCCCGACGGCGCCGGCCAGCGCGGTGGCGTGCGCCTGGGCGCCCAGCAGCCGGGCGAGGGCCGCCCCGTCGCCGGGCCGGGCCGTCGCGGTCGCCTCGGCCGCCCGGCCCCACATGACCGCGGCGTCGGCGTGGGCGAAGCGGCGCTCGGCGAGCTCGGCGGCGGCCTGCGCCCAGCGGGCGGCGGCCGCGGCCGACCCCGGCCCGGCCGCGGCGGTGTGGTGGGCCAGCGCGGTGACGTCGTCGGGCCGCAGGCGCTCCAGGACGGCGGCCACCCGCCCGTGCAGCCGGGTGCGGCGCAGCGAGGACAGGTCCTCGTAGAGGGTGTCGCGGACCAGGGCGTGCACGAAGCGCAGCCGGCCGGCGCCGGGCTCGACCAGCAGCCCGCTGACCAGCGCCGTCTCCAGCGCCTCGACCAGCGCGTCCTCGTCGTCGGCGCCGTCGGCCGGGGCGGCCGCGGCCAGCAGGACCTCGGCGTCGACGTCGCGGCCGAGGACGGCGGCCAGCCGCAGCAGCGTGCCGGTGCGCGCGGGCAGCGTGGCCAGCCGGTGCCGGACGACGTCGCGCACGGTGCCGGGGACCGCGTCGACGTCGGCGCCGGCGTCGACCAGCCGCAGGAGCTCCCGCACGTAGAACGGGTTGCCGTCGGCGCGGGCGGCGATCGCGGCGCGGGTGCGGCCGTCGACCGGGGTGAGCGCCCAGTCCTCGACCAGCGCGAAGACCGCGCCGCGGTCCAGGCCGCGCAGCGACAGGCCCAGCGGCGAGCGGCGGGCGAGGGCGGCCAGGACGTCGGCCAGCCCGCCGGTCTCCTCGGCGCGGTGACCGGCGACCACCAGCACCGGGCACCCGGCCAGCGCCGGCAGCAGGTCCAGCAGCAGGGCGGTGGTCTCGCGGTCGGCGCGGTGCAGGTCGTCGACGGTGACCAGCAGCGGCGTGGCCGAGGCGACGGCGGAGAGCCAGCCGGCCACCGCGCGGTGCAGCCGGAACCGGTTGCCGGTCGGGTCGCCGCCGGTGTCGGCGGGGGCGTCGTCGGTCAGCAGCCGGGCCAGCGGTGCGGCGTCCGCCGGCGGGACGGCGGCGGCCAGCGCGCGCAGCGCCGAGGCCCACGGCCACGCGGGCGGCGCGCCGTCGGTCTCCGGGCAGGACACCGCGAGCGTGGTCCAGCCGCGGCCGGCGTACTCCGCGCGCAGGTGGTCGAGCACGGTGGACTTGCCGCTGCCGGCCTCCCCGGCCAGCACGGCCACCTGCAGCCGGCCCTCCGCGGCGCGGGCCGCCGCCGCGTCCAGCGCGGCGAGCTCGGCGTCCCGGCCGACCGGGCGGGGCACCTGCGGCGCCGGCCCGGGGGCGAGGACCGGCGGGGTGACGGGTGCGGGGTCGGCGGCGACGGGCGCGGCCCGGCCGACGGCGGGCGCGGGCGGGCGCGCGGGCAGCAGCGAGGGGGACTGGGTCAGCACCGCCTCCTCCAGCGCCCGCAGCTCCGGGCCGGGGTCGACGCCGAGCTCGTCGGCCAGCCGCGTGCGGACCTCGCGCAGCGCGGCCAGCGCCTCGCCCTGCCGGCCGGCGCGGTAGAGCCCGAGCGCCAGCAGCCGCCAGCCCTCCTCACGCAGCGGGTGCTCGGCCACGTGGGCGCGCAGCAGCGGCAGCGGGTCGCGCCCGCCGGGGGCGTCGAGGGCCACCGCGGCGCGCCGCTCGATCGCCGTCAGGCGCAGCTCGTCGAGGCGGGCGGCCTCCGGCGCGGCCCACGGCTCGTCGGCGTACTCGGCGTAGGCCGGGCCCCGCCACAGGTCGATCGCGGCGCTGTAGCGGTCCCGGGCCGCGGCGGGGTCGGTCGCGGCGAGCCGGTCGCCCTCGTCGAGCAGCCGCACGGCCTGCAGCACGTCGACGGCGTCCTCGTCGGGGCGCAGGGCGTAGCCGGGCGGCACGGTGACCAGCAGCCGGGCCGGCGTCCGCGGCGCGCGGCCGGGCTCGAGGATGCGGCGCAGGTGGCTGACGTGGGCCTGCAGGGACCCCATCGCGTCGGCGGGGGAGGCGGCCCGCCACAGGTCGGCGACGATCATCTCGGCGGGGACCATGCGGCCGCCGGCGACCAGCAGCCGGGCGATCACCGAGCGCTGCCGGCGACCCCCGAGGTCGAGGGGCGTCCCGTCCCGGACGGCGCCGACCCCACCCAACACCCGGAACGAGACGGTTCCGGCACTCCCCGTGCCCATGACGGCGAGAGCATAGGTGGCGCCGCCGCCCCGGGTCAGCCTCCTGTGGCGGGAACCACCCCGATCCGGTCACCGCCGGCCCCACGGGCCCCGCCCGCCCGACGGGACCCGCGTGGTGGTGCTAGACGGATCCGCGGGTGCGCCTCGGCCGCGGGGACGCCGACTCGACCGGCGCGTCGGGGCCCTCGACGCCGAGCCGCCGCTCGAAGCCGGGCGGCACCACCACGTCGTCGCGGGACAGCTCGGCGGTGGACTCCCGGCCCAGGCCGGTGAGCGCGGACCCCAGGCCGTCGCGCAGCAGGTCCAGCACGTTCTCCACACCCGCCTGGCCGTTGGCCGCCAGCCCCCACAGGTAGGCCCGGCCGATCATGACGGCCTTCGCGCCCAGGGCCAGGGCCTTGGCGACGTCGGAGCCGCGGCGGATGCCGCCGTCGAGCAGCACCTCCACGGAGTCGCCGACCGCCTCGGCCACCGCCGGCAGCGCGCGGATCGAGGCCGGCGTGCCGTCGAGGTTGTTGCCGCCGTGGTTGGACACCGAGATCGCGGTGACGCCGGCGTCCACGGCGCGCTTGGCGTCGTCGACGCGCATGACGCCCTTGAGCATGAACGGGCCGTCCCACTGGGAGCGCAGCCAGGCGACGTCCTCCCAGCTGGGCATGGGCGACTGCATCCACATGCCGTACGCGCCGAAGAACGTGGGCGCGGTCTCGCCCGGGGTGGGGACCATGTTCGGGACGGTGAGGTCGGGGATGTGCCCGGTCCTGGCGAAGTCCCACAGCCAGCGGGGGCGCAGCAGCACCTGCGGCGCGTAGCGGCGGGCGGCCTCGAAGTCGATCTTCGAGGGGATGAACGGGCTGCCCCAGTCGCGGCCGTAGGCGAACGACCAGTCGAGGGTGGCGATCATCCCGACGGCGCCGGCCCGCTTGGCGCGGTCCATGCGGGCGAGCATCTCCTCCCGGGTGCCCACCCAGTACATCTGGAAGAACGTCTGCGGGTTGGCCGCCACGACCTCCTCCACCGGCTTGCTGGCGAAGGAGGACAGCCCCATCGCCACGCCGCGGGCCGCCGCGGCCCGGGCGACGGCGACCTCGCCGTCGGGGTGCACCGCCTGCACACCGGTCGGGCTGATCAGCACCGGCATGGACACGTCCTGGCCCATGACGCGGGTGGCCATCTCGCGCTTGTTGGACAGGCCCGCCGTGTGCGGGGCGAAGCCCAGCTCGTCGAAGGCGCGCAGGTTGTCGTCGACGGTCAGGCCCTTCTCCGACCCGGCCACCAGCGCGCCGTAGACGCCCTTGGGCAGCCGCCGCCTCGCCCGCCGCTGGGCCTCGGCCACCGTCTCGAACCACGCGTTCGCCATGTCGTCTCCTGCTCCGTCGGACCCGTGGGGCCGGGCTGCGCCGGGGATGGCACTGAGTGCCACCCTAGCGCCGGAGGTGTTGCGCAGACCACACCTGGCGGAGACGGCTCGGCCCCGCGACCGAGGGGTCGCGGGGCCGGAGGAGGGTGCCGGCGGGTCAGCGGCGGGCGGCCAGCGCGGCGATCTCGTGCGCCGACTCCTGCGTGGGAGCGGCGGCGAGGGCGCGCTGCAGGGCGCGCTCGTCGCGGCGGGCGCGGGCGGTGGCCCGGGCGGCGGTGAGGGCGGAGCGGAGGCGGGTCATGGCGGTTCCTTCCGGGCGACGGTCCACGGCGACGGTCGCTCCCGGCCGTCCCCGGCGGGCCCGCCAGGTGCGGTGCCGGTCACAGAAAACCGGCGCCCACCTGCTGGGTCTGCAAATCCAACTGTCCTCCCGACCGGGCTGGCGCGCCAGCGCCGAGACCGTGATCCGCGCTGCACCCGGCCCGGTGAGACGCCCGCCACACCGGCGGGCTAGCGTCGGGCCCGCCGACCCGCCGCCCGAGACCCCGGAGGCCGTCCTGCCCAGCACCGTCGTCCCCGGTGGCGTCAGCACCCCGCAGCTGTCCGCGCACCTCGCCGTCCCGCCGGTGGGGGAGGGGCCCTGGCCCGGCGTGGTCGTCGTCCACGAGGCGTTCGGGCTGACCGACGACGTCCGCGACCACGCCGACCGGCTCGCGGCCGCGGGCTACCTGGCGGTCGCGCCCGACCTGTTCAGCGCCGGCGGGGCCCGGCGCTGCCTGCGCTCGACGTTCCGGGCGCTCAACCGCGGCGAGGGTCCGGCGTTCGGCGACCTCGAGGCCGCCCGCCGCTTCCTCGCCGACCGCGACGACTGCACCGGCCGCGTCGGGGTCCTCGGCTTCTGCCTGGGCGGCGGGTTCGCGCTGGTGGGCGCCACCCGGGGCTTCGACGTCTCCGCGCCCAACTACGGCTTCCTGCCGAGGGACGCCGAGCGGGTGCTGGCCGGCGCCTGCCCGGTCGTGGCCAGCTACGGCCGCCGCGACCCCGCGCTGCGCGGCGCCGCCGACCGGCTGGACCGGGTGCTCACCGACCTCGGCGTCGAGCACGACGTGCACGAGTACCCCGACGCCGGGCACTCCTTCCTCAACCGGCACCCCGGGCCGATCACCGCGCTGGAGAAGGTGCTCGGCGGCGGCCACCACCGGCCCTCGGCCGAGGACGCCTGGGGGCGGATCCTGCGCTTCCTCGACCGGCACCTGCGGACGGCGGCGTGAGCGGGCCGCTGGCGGGGCTGCGGGTCGTCGAGCTCGGCGGCATCGGCCCCGGCCCGCACGCGGCGATGGTGCTCGCCGACCTCGGTGCCGACGTCGTCCGCGTGGAGCGGCCCTCCGGCGGGCTGCGGGTCGGCGGCACGGGGCGCGACGTCGTGCTGCGCGGGCGCCGCCCGGTCGTCGCCGACGTCAAGACGCCCGAGGGCCGCGAGCTCGTGCTGTCCCTGGTGGAACGCGCCGACGTGCTGCTCGACGTCTTCCGGCCCGGCGTCGCCGAGCGCCTGGGCCTGGGGCCGGAAGAGTGCCTGTCCCGCAACCCCGGGCTGGTGTACGCGCGGATGACCGGCTGGGGCCAGGACGGACCGTGGGCCGACCGCGCCGGGCACGACGTCAACTACCTCGGCCTCACCGGCACCCTCGCCGCGCTGGGCCGCGACGGGCGCACGCCGCAGGCCCCGCTCAACCTGGTCGCCGACTACGCCGGCGGGTCGATGCTGCTGCTCGTCGGCGTCCTGGCCGCGCTGCACGAGCGCTCGCGGTCCGGGCGCGGCCAGGTGGTCGACGCCGCCATGGTCGACGGCGTCGCGCTGGTGTCGCAGCTGATGTGGTCGATGCGCGGGATGGGCGTGTGGTCCGACCGCCCCGGCACCAACCTGCTCGACGGCGGCGCGCCCTTCTACGACGTCTACCCCTGCGCGGACGGCCGGTTCGTCGCCGTCGGGGCGCTGGAGCCGCAGTTCTACGCGGCGCTGCTCGACGGCCTCGGGCTCAGCGGCGCCGGCCTGCCGCCGCAGTCCGACCGCCGGGGCTGGCCCCGGCTGCGCGCGGCGTTCACCGAGGCCTTCGCCGCGCACCCGCGCGCGCACTGGGAGCGGGTGTTCGAGGGCACCGACGCCTGCGTCACCCCCGTCCTGGAACCCGCCGAGGCGCCCGGGCACCCGCACCTGGCCGCGCGCGGCACGTTCACCGAGGTCGACGGCGTGGTGCAGGCGGCGCCCGCGCCCCGGTTCTCCCGGACACCGGCCGGCCCGGCCGCGCCGGTGCCCCCGGGGCCCGCCGACGCCGCCGCCGTCCTGCAGGAGTGGTCGCGTCCGCGCTGACCGGACGCCGAGACGAGGAGGTCGACGGGTGCCCGATCCCGTGCTGGTGGAGCGCCGCGGCGCCGTGCAGGTCATCACCATCAACCGGCCGGAGGCCAAGAACGCCCTCGACGCCGCCGTCGCCCAGGGCGTGGCCGCCGCCGTCGACGAGCTCGACGCCGACGGCGACCTGCGCGCCGGCGTGCTCACCGGCGCCGGCGGCACCTTCTCGGCCGGCATGGACCTCAAGGCCTTCCTGCGCGGGGAGCGGCCGGCGATCGAGGGCCGCGGGCTGTGCGGCATCACCCAGACCCCGCCGCGCAAGCCGCTGGTCGCCGCCGTCGAGGGCTGGGCGCTGGCCGGCGGGTTCGAGCTGGTGCTCGCCTGCGACCTCGTCGTCGCCGGGCGGACGGCGCGCTTCGGCGTGCCCGAGGTCAGCCGCTCGCTGGTGGCCGCGGCCGGCGCCGCGCTGTTCCTGCCCCGGCGGATCCCGCGGGCGGTCGCCATGGAGATGCTGCTGACCGGCCAGCCGGTCGACGCCGAGCGGGTCGCCGCGGTCGGGCTGGTCAACCGCGTCGTCGACGAGGGCGGCGCGCTGGAGGCCGCCGTCGAGCTGGCCGGCGTGATCGCCGCCAACGGCCCGCTCGCCGTCGCCGCCACGAAGCAGATCGCCCAGGGCACCACCGACTGGACCGCCGAGGAGGGCTGGGCGCGCCAGCAGGAGCTCATCGAGCCGGTGTTCACCTCCGAGGACGCCCGCGAGGGCGCGACCGCGTTCGCCGAGCGCCGCCCGCCGGTCTGGCGCGGCCGCTGAGGTCCGGCGGCTAGCCCCGCGGCGCCGGGCCGGTCGAGGTCCGCACCACCAGCTCGGTGGGCAGCAGCACCGGCCCCGGCGCCGGCCGGCCGGCGATCCGGTCGAGCAGCGCCCGCGCCGCCGCCCCGCCCTTCTCCCGGGTCGGCTGCCGCACGGTGGTGAGCCCGAGCCCGCCCGCGGGGGTCGCGTCGTCGAACCCGGCGACCGACAGGTCCCGCGGCACCCGCAGGCCGAGGCGGGCGGCGACGGCGAGCACCCCCTCGGCGATCCGGTCGCTCAGGCACAGCACCGCCGTCGGCCGGGGGTCGGCGGCGAGGACGGCGGCCGCGCCGGCCTCGCCCACCGCCGGCGTGCTGTCCTCGCCGTGGAACACGGGCACCGCCGACCACGCCAGCCCGGCGGCCTCGACGGCGTCGCGGTAGCCGGCGAGCCGGTCGCGGGTCACGGCGTAGGTGGCCCCGGCCTGCACCGCCTCGTCGGCCAGCCCGCGCCGGATCGGCTCCTGGTGCATCCCGAAGGAGACGACGGCGAGCCGGCGGTGCCCCAGGTCGAGCAGGTGCCGGGCCACCGCGGCCGCGGCGGCCCGGTCGTCGACGCCCACCCACGGCGTCCCGGGCGCGCCGAGCGCGGCCAGCCGCGCGGGCCGGGGCTGGTCGACGACGGCCAGCGGCAGCCCGCGGGCGACGGCCGCGGCCAGCAGCGGGTCGTCGTCACCGAGGGAGCAGACCACCAGCCCGTCGACGACGGCGGAGTGCACCGCGGCCAGGCGCCGGCGCGCGTCGGTCGACCCGGGGACCAGCAGCAGCCCGGCGCCCTCCGGCTCGGCCACCGTGGAGGCCCCGGCCAGCAGCGCGACGGCGACCGGGTCGTCGAAGGCGTAGGACAGCCCGTTGTCGTAGGCGACGCCGATCGCGCCCACCCGCCCTCGGCGCAGCCCCGCGGCCAGCGGGTTGGGGCCCGGGTAGCCCAGCCGCGCGGCGGTGGCCAGCACCTGCTCGCGCAGCGCGGGGGAGAGCTGGTCGGGCCGGGAGAACGCGTTGGACACCGTCTTCGCCGACACCCCCAGCTGCGCCGCGACGTCGCGCAGGGTCCGGGGGCGGTCGGCGGGCACGGGCCCATGATCCGTGCTTCATCGATGAAGAAGCCGGGTACCCGCCCTGGACGTGACCCCCGAGGTCGACGCCCCCCCGACCGCCCGCGGCGCGGTGCCGGTGCTGTGCGCGGTCCAGTTCGTCGACGTCCTCGGCACGACCCTGGTGATCGCGGCGCTGCCCACGGTGCTGGCCGACCTCGGCGCCCCCGCGTCGGCGGCGACACCGGTGGTCACCGTCTACGCCGTCCTCTTCGGTGCCCTGCTCGTCCTCGGCGCCCGGCTCGGCGACCGGTACGGGCACGTCCGGGTCCTGCAGGCCGGGCTCGCGGTCTTCGGGATCGCGTCCCTGGGTGCGGCGACCGCGCCGTCGGTGGGCGTGCTGGTGGCCGCCCGCGGCGCCCTCGGCGTGGCCGCCGCGCTGTCGGTGCCGCCCGCGCTGCGGCTGCTCACCGCCGCGACCCCGGACGGGACGGCCCGCCGCCGGGCGCTGGCCGCCTGGAGCGCGACCGGTGCCGCGGCGGGGGCGTCGGGCCTGGTCCTCGGCGGCGTGCTCACCGAGCTGGCCGGCTGGCGGGTGCTGTTCTGGCTGACCGTGCCGCTGTCGGTCCTGCTGCTCGCCGCGGTGGGCCGGACCGCGCCGCCCGTCCCGCGCCGCGCCGAGGGCGCCCTCGACCTGGCCGGCGCCGGCGTGCTCACGGTCGCGGTGGCCGCCGTCGTCACCGGGGCCGCGCTGCTCGAGGACCCCGGGCACCGCCTCACCGGGGCGCTGCTGGTCGCCGCCGGGCTGGCGGCCGCCGCGGTGCTCCCGGCGGTGGAGCGCCGCGCCGCCGACCCGCTGCTGCCCCGGGCCGCCGTGCGCCACCCCGGGCTGCGCGCCGGCGTGCTCGCCTCGGCCGCCAACACCGCCGGGACGAGCTCGGCGGTCACCCTCGCCACGCTGCACCTGCAGCAGGCCGAGGGGTTCGGGGCGGCGGCCGCCGGCCTGGCGCTGGTGCCCTTCAGCCTGTGCGTGGTGGCCGGCGCCGCCCTGGCCGCCCGGGTGCTCGGCCGGGTCCCGGCGCGCACGGCCGCCGCGGCGGGCCTGGCCGTCGTCGCCGCCGGTGACCTCGTCCTGCTCGCCGCGGCCACCGGCCCGTGGGCCGTCCCCGCCGGGGTCGCCGTCTCCGGGCTCGGCATCGGGCTGTCGTCGGTGGCGGCCACCGCGCTCGGCACCGACGTCGTCCCCGAACTGCAGGGGACCGCCGCCGGCGTGCTCAACACCGCCGCCCAGCTGGGCACGGCGCTGGGCGTGGCGGTCGTGCTGCTCGTCGCCGCGGCGACGGCGGGCACGTCCCTGCCGCTGGCCGGGACGCCCCTGGGGTGGCTCACCGCCGCTGCGCTCGCGGCCGTCCCGGCGGTGCTCCTGCTGCGGTCCCCCGGCACCGCCGCGGGCGGGGGTTAGTGTGCCGGTGACCACACCTGTCGAGGGGAGCAACGATGCGTGACGCGGTGATCGTGGAGGCGGTGCGCACGCCGGTGGGCAAGCGCAACGGCGGGCTGTCGGGGGTGCACCCGGTGGACCTGTCGGCGCACGTGCTGACCTCGCTGGCCGAGCGGGCCGGCGTCGACCCGGCGCAGATCGAGGACGTGATCTGGGGCTGCGTGTCCCAGGTCGGGGAGCAGACCTTCGACATCGCCCGAACCGCGGCGCTGGCCGCCGGGTGGCCGGAGACGGTGACCGGCGTGACCGTCGACCGGCAGTGCGGGTCCTCGCAGCAGTCGGTGCACTTCGCCGCCGCCGGGCTGGTGGCCGGGCACTACGACGTCGTCGTCGCCGGGGGTGTGGAGTCGATGTCGCGGGTGCCGATGGGCAGCGCGCGGGCCGACGCCGACCCCTTCGGCACCCGGTTCCTCGAGCGCTACGCCGGCGCGAAGATCAACCAGGGGCTGGGCGCGGAGACGATCGCGCAGCGGTGGGGCCTGTCCCGGCAGCAGTGCGACGAGTTCTCCGTCGCCAGCCACGAGAAGGCCGCCGCCGCCCGCGTCGAGGGCCGCTTCGACGCCCAGATCGCGCCGGTGACCACCCCCGACGGCACCGTCGTCGGCCAGGACGAGGGCATCCGCGAGTCCACGGTGGAGAAGCTCGGCACGCTCAAGACCGCCTTCCGCGAGGACGGCGTCATCACCGCCGGCAACTCCTCGCAGATCTCCGACGGCGCCGCGGCGCTGCTGATGACGACGTCGGAGAAGGCCGCCGAGCTGGGGCTGCGCCCGGTGGCGCGGGTGCACACCGCGGTGCTCGCCGGCGCCGACCCGGTGGTCATGCTCACCGCGCCGATCCCGGCCACGCAGAAGGCGCTGGCGAGGTCGGGGCTGTCGGTCGACGAGATCGGCGCCTTCGAGGTCAACGAGGCGTTCGCGCCGGTGCCGCTGGCGTGGCTGGCCGACATCGGGGCCGACGCCAAGGCGCTCAACCCCAACGGCGGCGCCATCGCCCTCGGCCACCCGCTCGGCGGCTCGGGCGCGCGGATCATGACCACGCTCGTGCACCACATGCGCGACAACGGCATCCGGTACGGCCTGCAGACGATGTGCGAGGGCGGCGGCCAGGCCAACGCCACCATCCTCGAGCTCCTGTAGTCGCGTCCCGAGCCCACCTCCTCGTCGCGCTCGGGGCGGCCCCCGTGGAGGGGCCCGCCCCGAGCGGGCGAGGGGTGGGGGGCACGGGGGCCCTCCAACAGGGCCGCCCGCAGCGGCGGCCCCGGGCGCGGCTAGGTTCGCCGGTCGTGACGGCGACCGCCGGCGGGCCCACGCTGCTCGACGTCCTGACGCTCGAGGAGATCGACCGGGACCTCTACCGCAGCACCCTGCTGTTCACCGACCCGCTGCCGCTCTACGGCGGCCAGGTCGCCGCGCAGGCGCTGCTCGCCGCCGGGCGCACGGTGGCGCCCGAGCGGCTGCCGCACTCGCTGCACGGCTACTTCCTGCGCAGCGGCGACGCCGCCCGCCCGACGGTGTTCCGGGTCGACCGGGACCGCGACGGCGGCTCGTTCTCCGCGCGCCGGGTCGTGGCGGTGCAGGGCGGCGAGGTCGTGCTGTCGATGTCGGCGTCGTTCCAGGCGCCCACCGCAGGCCCCGACCTGCAGGTGGCGGCGGCGCCGGCCGCCGAGCCGCCGCAGGACAGCGTGCCGTTCACCCTGCCCCGGCTGTTCACCATGGAGAGCCGCCGCCCGGCCCAGCCCCACCCCGGTGCCTCCTCGCCCACCCGGTTCTGGGCGCGGGCCACGGTGCCGCTGCCCGGCGACCCGCTGCTGCAGGCGTGCGGGCTGACCTACCTCTCCGACATCGGCACCGGGCTGGCCGCGCTGCCCGAGGACGAGGCGGCGCCGGGGCCCACGCTCGACCACGCCGTGTGGTTCCACCGCCCGGCCCGGCTCGACGAGTGGGTGCTGGTCGACCTCGTCCCGCACACCGTCTCCGGCGGGCGCGGCTGGTACACCGGCTCGGTCACCACCGGCGACGGCGTCCTGGCCGCCAGCCTCGCCCAGGAGACGCTGTTCCGGCCCGGCCGCAACCCCTTCCGCCCGGGCCGCTGACCGCCTCCGGGAGCCCGGCGGTGGCACCGCCGGGCCGATCGGAGAGGATGGGGAGGCTGACTGGGGGAAGGACGACCACGTGGCCAAGCACCGGGCACCCGACGGCGGTCCCACCGACTTCGACGCGGCGACGGCCGCGCTGGCCGACGTCACGGGTGACTACACGATCGACGTCGCGCACACCCGCATCGGCATCCGGGCGCGGCACGCCATGGTGACGACGGTCCGCGGCGCGTTCACCGACTTCGAGGGCGAGGCGCACCTCGACGTCGCCAAGCCCGGCGCGAGCACGGTCGGCATCCGCATCCGGACGGCGAGCATCGACACCGGCCAGGCCGACCGCGACGCCCACCTGCGCTCGCCGGACTTCCTCGACGTGGAGCGATGGCCGGAGCTCGTGTTCGCCTCCACCGACGTCGAGCAGGTCGACGACGGCGTCTACGAGGTCACCGGCGACCTCACCATCCGCGACGTCACCCGGCCGGTGACCGTGGAGTTCACGCTCACCGGCTCGGCGCGGGACCCCTTCGGCAACACCCGCGTGGGCTTCGAGGGCGCGCTGGCGATCAAGCGCAGCGACTGGGGCCTGACCTGGAACACGCCGCTGGACACCGGCGGCGTGCTGGTCAGCGACCGGATCCAGATCGAGTTCGACGTCTCGGTGATCCGCACCGACTGACGAAGGACCCCTCTGCCCCCACCACTGGCAGGTTCGCGGCGGGCCCCTGCGGAGGGGCCGCCCAGCAGGGCCTCAACGCGCGACGTCGTAGCGGACGCAGGTGAACTCGCCGTTCTGCGCGACCTCGCGGGTCACCAGCTCCACCCGCGCCGGCAGCAGCGGCGCACCCCCGCCCAGCGTCACCGGCGCGATGGCGACGACGACCTCGTCGAGCAGCCCCGCCTCCGCCAGCTGGGCGGCCACCGGCCCGCCGCCGACCACCCACAGGTCGAGGTCCCCGGCCGCCGCGACCATCTCCGCGTGCAGCGCGCGCAGCTCCTCGGGCGTGGCCGGGGCGGCGAACCGGATGTCGGCACCGGGGAACGGCTCAAGCTCGCGGTGGGTGAGCACCCAGGCCGGCTGGGTGTACGACCAGGGGTCGGGGCCGCCGTTCTCGCGGATCCACCGGTAGCTGGTGGCGCCCATGACCATCGCCCCGAGCGACTTCTCGAACGTCGAGAAGCCCATCGGCCCCTCCTGGTCGACCTGGCGCGACAGCAGCCACGACAGCGAGTTGTCGGCGTCGGCGATGAAGCCGTCGAGCGAGGTGGCGGTGTAGTAGACGGTGCGGGTCATCGGTCCCTCCGGGAGAGCCACTCGATGGGGTCGCCGGCGTCGACCGCGACGCCGGCCGCGCGCAGCCAGTGCCGCGCCAGCAGGCGGCGGTGCGCGGAGAAGGTGAGGACGTGCGCGACGACGCTGCCGAGGACGAAGCTCTCCGGCGGCTCGCACAGCGCGTCGACCAGCCGGTCGTTCCACGCGCCGCGCCGGGAGACCTCCCGCACGGCCGCCAGCCACCGCGGCGCGACCGCGTCGTGGCGGTCGAGCAGCGCGGCCGGGTCGTCGGCGCCGCGCGTCGGGGTGTCGGCGCCCTCGATGGAGGCCACCCAGACCTCGAGGGTCCACACCAGCTCGTCGAGGACGGCGGCCAGCGTCTCCTCCGTGCCGCTCCAGGCGAGCACCGACAGGCCGGGGGTGCGCACCCGGCGGTACTCCTCGTCGGGCAGGCCCTTGGCGAGCTCCAGCAGCGCCCGGGTGTCCTCGACGCCGTGGTGCACCAGCAGCGCGGTGACCTCGTCGCCGCCGCGGCGCACCGGCTCGTCGGACACCCACAGCGACGACGGCGGGTGGAAGTGCAGGCCGTTGGGCGCGGGCAGCCAGTGCTCGTCGCGCGCCCGCACGCCGCCGTCCCCGGTGGTGGCCAGGCTGCCCGGCGTGCGGCCGTAGGCCCGCGCGAAGGCGCGGCTGAACCCCTCGACCGACTCGTAGCCGGCCGCGAGGGCCACCTCGGTGACGCTCGCGCCCTGCCGCAGCTGCCAGGCCGCGCGCTCCAGGACCACCCGGCGGCGCAGCGCCACCGGTGACTCCCCGGCGCCGACCGACACCTGCCGGCTGAAGTGGAACGGGGAGGCGTAGGCGTCGCCGGCCATGTCGGTGAGCGTGCGGTTGTCCTCGTCGAGGACGGCGTCGAGCAGCTCGCGCAGCCGGTCGCGTCCGGGTGGGGTCACGGGGACCAGTCTGGCGAGCGCGGCGGCCGCGGCGCCCGACCGTTCTTGCGCTCCTCAGCCGGGAGCCCAGGCCCGCTCCACCGACCGGCGGCACCGGGCGGGGTCGTCCCCGGCCGCCGTCAGCAGGGCGACGGCGGTGTCGGTGGCCAGCGGGCCGAGGACCCCGGCCGGCAGGACGCCCTGGACGACGAGGGACACCAGGCCGTGCCCCGCCGCCCAGTAGCGGGTGGCGAGCGCGCCGGGGTCGGTGCCGGCGTCCAGCCGGCCCTCGTCGCGGGCGCGGGCGACCGCGACGACCAGCCGGTCGAAGGTGGCGTCAGCGGCGGGGGCGTCGGCCAGGTCGGCGCGGGTGTCGAACATCGCCCGGTAGAGCTCGGGGGAGTCGAGGGCGTTGCGCGCGTAGGCGACGCCCAGGGCGGCGAGGTCGTGCACGGGGTCGCCGGTGTGCGGGACGGCGTCGAGCCTGCGGGCCAGCCGCGTGAAGCCCTCCTGGCGGACCGCGCTCCACAGTCCCGGCATGCCGCCGAAGTGCGTGTACACGGCCATGGTCGAGGCGCCGGTGCCCGCCACGAGCGCGCGCAGGGTCACCGGCTCCCGCTCGGCGAGCATCCGCGCCGCCCGCTCGACCAGCAGGTCGCGGACGGCGGGATCGGGTCGTCTGGCCACTGGCGCAGTATGTCATAGCGTTGCTATGTTATCCGCCTCACACCCCAGGAGGAGTCATGACCGTCGAGCTGATCGACCCGCCCGGACTGCCCGTTCCCGGGATCTACCGCCAGATGGCCGTCACCCGCGGCAGCCGCACCGTCTACCTGGCCGGCCAGGTCGCGCGCACCGCCGAGGGGCAGCCGGTCGGCGCCGGTGACCTCGCCGCGCAGGCCGAGCAGGCGTTCCTCAACGTCGCCACCGCGCTCGAGGCCGCGGGCGGCTCCTTCGACGACGTGGCGAAGCTCGTCCTCTACGTCGTCGACTGGGACGCGGGCAAGCTGCCGGCGCTCGGCGAGGGCGTGGCCCGGGCCTCGGCGCGGCTCGGGCGCGACCTCACCCGGCCGGTGACGCTGATCCCGGTCGTCGCGCTCGGCGAGCCCGACCTGCTCATCGAGGTCGACGCCACCGCCGTCCTCGACTGAGCCGCCGCGGCGCGCGGGGCGGCTGGTGTCGGTCGCGCACGACCGGGTAGGGCCCCCCGTCGTGCCACCCCGCTCCCCGGCCGAGGCCGCTCCCCGCTCCGCCGCCGGCCCGGACGAGGGGTACCGGCCCGACCCCAGGCGCTGGCACGCGCTGTCGGTCACCCTCGTCGTCGGGTTCATGTCGCTGCTCGACGTCAGCATCGTGTCGGTCGCGCTGCCCTCGCTGCAGAGCGACCTCGGCGCCACGCCGGCCACGGTGCAGTGGGTGGTGTCGGGCTACGCGCTGACCTTCGGGCTGGCCCTGGTCCCCGCCGGACGGCTGGGCGACGCGCTGGGCCGGCGGCGGCTGTTCCTCGCCGGGCTGGCCGGGTTCGTGCTGGCCAGCGCGGCCGCCGGCGCGGCGCCGTCGATCGGCTGGCTCGTCGCCGCGCGGCTGGTGCAGGGGCTGGCCGCCGGGTGCCTCGCGCCGCAGAACTCCGCGTTCATCCAGCAGCTCTTCCGCGGCGCCGAGCGCGGCCGTGCCTTCGGCCTGTTCGGCGCCACGGTCGGCATCTCCACCGCCGTCGGGCCGGTCGCCGGCGGGGCGATCCTCGGCCTGGCGTCGGGCCCCGACGGCTGGCGCTGGCTGTTCTACGTCAACGTGCCGATCGGCGTCGTCGCCTTCCTGCTGGCCCTGCGGCTGCTGCCGCGAGGCGGGTCGGGCGGGCGCGGGCGGATCGACGTCGTCGGGGTGCTGCTGCTCGGCGCCGGGGCGCTGGCCGTCCTGTTCCCGCTGGTGCAGGCCGAGGCCGGCGGGCTGTCGCGGCTGTGGTGGCTGTTCGCCGTCGGCGTGGCGCTGCTGGGCGCCTTCGTGGCCTGGGAGCGGCGGGTGGTGGCCCGCGACGGCCAGCCGGTGTTCGATCCCCGCCTGGTCACGCAGACCCGCGGGTACGGCATCGGGGCGGCGCTGGGCACCGTGTACTTCGTCGGCTTCAGCGGCATCTGGCTGGTGCTCGCGCTGTTCTTCCAGACCGGCCTGGGCTACACGCCGCTGCAGTCGGGCCTGGCGGTGACGCCCTTCGCGCTGGGGTCGGCGTCCTCGGCCGTGGTGGCCGGGCGGCTGGTCGAGCGGTACGGGCGGAGGCTGACCGTGCTCGGGCTGGTGACGGTGATCGCCGGCCTGGCGGCGGCTGCGGGCGTGCTGCTGCTCGTCCCGCCGTCGGCGGCCGGGTGGGCCATCGCGCCGGCGCTGCTGCTGGGCGGCGTCGGCGGTGGCCTGGTCATCTCGCCCAACATCACGATGACCCTGCGCGACGTGCCGGTGGCCATGGCCGGCGCGGCCGGCGGCGGCCTGCAGACCGCCCAGCGCTTCGGCGCGGCGGTCGGCACCGCGGCGCTGCCGGGCCTGTTCTACCTGGTCCTCGGCGCCACTGGCGACGACTACCCCGTCGCCGCGGCGTCGGGACTGGCCGTGTCGGTGCTCGGCGCCGCCGCCGCGCTGGTGCTCGGCGTGGTCGACCTGCGGCGCAACCGGGCCGGGGACCGCGACGGCGCCGACCGCGCGGCCGGCGACGGGGGTCCGGTGCCCGGCGAGCGGCACGGTCCCGACGGCGTGCACAGCCACGGCCACGCCTGGCACGGCTGACCCGGAGCACCTACCGCACGCCGCCCGGGAGCCGGTCGAGCAGCCGGCGCAGCCGGACCACCGCGCCGGTGGCCGACCGCACGGGACGGGCGGCCGGCCGCGCCCAGACGTCGTCGAGCGCGGCGTTCCACGGCCCGTCGGCGTGCGCGGGGTACGGGTGGACCTCGGCCGCGAGGTCGGTGGTGCGCAGCCCGGTGCGGACGGCGAGGGTCAGCTCCGCGAGCGCGCCTCACCGGCCCGTGGCCCCACGACGGTGGCGCCCTCGATCCGCGACCGGCGCCCGAGCGCCAGCCGGGCGAAGCCGTCGGCGACCAGCAGGTCCCAGGGCCTCTCGCGCGGCACGGCGCCCCTCCCGTCGGGATCGCCGGCACGGGAGCGCGGCGGAGGTCGGTGCGAACGTCCCACGGGGCGGCCCGTCCCGTGACGCGGCCTCCCGGTCAGCGCGCCTCCCGTGCGCGGCGACGCGCCGCGCGCAGTGGCTCGGGGAGCCGGACGCCGGCCGTCGTCGAGAGGACGAGGGCGGCGGCCGTGGCCGGGTCGGTGCGCCAGCCGGCCGACGCCACCACCGGCCGCACGCCCGGCGCGGTCCGCACCGCCCGGGCCACCTCCTCGCCGACGGCGAGCAGCGGGGCGGTGTCCCCGCGGGCCGGCCCCGGCTCCGGTCCGACGGCGACCAGCGGCCGGTCGGTGACCCCGGCGCTCGGCAGGTCCAGCGCCGCCCCGAGGTGCAGCGCGAGCCCGGCCCGCCTCGGGTGGTCGCGTCCGGCGGCGGCCACCAGCAGGACGTCGGGACGACGCCCGAGCGCGGCCACCGCCGCGGCCAGCAGCGGGCCCTCGCGCAGCGCGAGCAGCGACGGTGCGTACGGACCCGGAGCCGGGCCGGTCACCGTGGTGCCGGCGAGCACCCGCGGCCCGCGGGCGAGGACGGCGGCGGCCACGAGCCCGGCGCCACCGTCGGCGGCCGCGACCGCGGCGACCAGCGGCTCCCCGGCCGGCCGCCACGGCGGCGGGCGCTGCGCGGCCAGCCGGTCCTGCAGGGCCTCGAGGGCGACGGCGTCGTCCGGCCAGCCGGGAGCGGTCACGGCCGCCACGCTGCCCGCCCCGGCGAGGACCGGCACCACGGGGCACGCGGCCGGGGGACGCCGGTCGCGGCGGACCGCAGGGGCCGGGACACTGGTCGCAGCCGGCGCCGCCACCCGGGGGGCCGGGGCCGGTCAGGCCCTGCCGCTCGAGATCCCCGGGCGGCAGGGCCGCCTGCGCCGGGCCGGGTCAGGCCGGGGGGAACTCGCCGGTGTCGACCAGGTGCGCGGCGAGGTCGCGGACCTTCGTGTTCGTCTCGTTGGAGACGCGGGCCAGCGCGTCGAACGCCTGGGACGCGGTGAGCCGGTAGCGCTCGATGAGGATCCCCTTGGCCTGGTCGATCACCGCCCGGGACTCCAGCGCCGCCTGCAGGTTCTGGGCCAGCTGCACGCTGCGGGCGTGCAGCTGGCCGTTCGCCACGGGGACCGCGGCGTGGTGCGCGAACCGCTCGGCGCGCTCTCGGGCCCCACCGGCGCCCAGCGGGAGCTGCAGGTACAGGTTGAGCCCGCCGGCCACGGGCCGCGGGGAGGGGAGGGGCATGGACACCACACCGCGCAGGCCGGCCGCGGCGGCGGCCGTGGCGAGCCCCGGCCAGCGCTCCTCGCGCTCGGTGTCGGCGACCACCGCCACCTCGCCGGTCCTCGCGGCGTGCACGCACGGGCCCTCGCCGGCGGTGTACTGGACCTCGTCGAGCGCGGCCGCGACCTGGGAGCTCGTCCCCACCGTGCGGGGGCTGTCGGCGCCCACGACGGTCACCGAGAGCGCCGGCCGGCCCCCCAGCACGTCGGCGGCGAGATCCGCGACCTGCTCGAGCAGCAGGGGCAGGGGCCGGTCCAGCGGGATCAGGCCGAGGTCGAGGAGGGCAGCCGAGAAGGGGTCGCCGTCGGGGCGGGTCACGAGTCGTACTCCGGGGGGCCGTGGAGCCGGCGGGGGCGTGCCGGCCGCAGGATCGGGGGCCCGGTGGTTCCAGGACCCCGAACGGGTGAGGGCGAGCCCCTCCTGCACGCCGGCTGTGTGACGCGCGCCCAGCAGGATACCGGGGACGGGGCGGGTGGCCGGGCCCGGCGGTCAGGGCTCGCCGCAGCGGGCGGCGACGTCGCGGGTCAGGTGCGGCTGGTCGGCGGCGACCTCCGCGAGGGTCACCGCGCGCTCCCGCGGCCTCCCGGCCGCCTCCTGCAGCCGGCGCCCCTGCACCAGCCACGTCGCCGCGCCTGACCCGTCGGTGCGGTGGGTAGCCCGGCAGCGTGCACACCCCCAGCACCGACCCCGCCGACGGGCCCCGCGAGGGCCGGCTGCAGCTGCGCGACGGGCGCACGATGGCCTACGCCGAGTGGGGCGACCCGGAGGGCCGGCCGGTGCTCGGCTGCCACGGCTCGCCGAGCTCGCGCCTGGAGCGGCACGTCGAGGACCCCGGCGCCTACCGCCGCTGGGGCGTGCGGCTGATCGTCCCGGACCGGCCCGGGTTCGGCCGGTCCGACCCGCAGCCGGGGCGACGGGTCACCGACTGGCCCGGCGACGTCGTCGAGCTGCTCGACTCCCTCGGCGTCGACCGGTTCGCCACGCTGAGCCTGTCCGGGGGCGCCGCGTACGCGCTGGCCTGCGCCCACGCGCTGCCCGACCGGGTGCACACCGTCGGCGTCCTCGGCGGCGCGCCGCCCCCCGACGTGCCCTGGCCGTGGCCGGGCTGGCTGCCGCCGACGGTGCGCGCCGCCGTGCACCGGCCCTCACCGGCGACGTCGGCGCTGCTGCGGCCGGTGTTCGCGCCGCTGACCGTCCGCCCGGCGCTGCTGCCGCGCTACCTGCAGCTGCGGCTCAACCCCGCCGACCGCCGGGTCATCGGCCGCCCGGCCGTGCGCCGGGTGCTGTCGGCGACGTTCACCGAGGGGCTGCGCCAGGGCGCGGCGTCGCTGGCCGAGGACCGGGCGCTGCTGTTCCGGCCGTGGGGCTTCCCGGTCGGGGAGGTGCGCCAGCAGGTGCACGTCTGGCACGGCACCCAGGACTGGCAGGTGCCGGTCGGGCTGGGCCGGGTGCTGGCGGCCATGCTGCCGCGCTGCCGCGCCCACTGGTACGCCGGCGAGGGGCACTTCCTGGTCTTCGACCACGCCCGCGAGGTGTACGCCGCGCTCGCGCCGTGAGTGTCCCGCCGCGGACGGGGTAGCCGCGCGGCATGCACCCCGACCAGCGCGGCAGCCGCGCCGTGCCCCCGACCTTCGTGAACGCCAACCGGCTGTGGGTGGACTCCCGCCTGCGCTACGAGATCGGGTACCGGGTGGAGGGGGCGGTGCTGCGCCGGCTCGGTGCGCACGGCACCCGCGCGGTGGAGATCGGTACCGGCCGCCGGGGCCTGGGCGCACGGGTCGCCGTCGAGCGGCTCGGCGCGACCGAGGTGACGGCGTTCGACCTGCACCCGGCCAGCGTCGGCCGCGCCCGGATCCGCTGCGCCGACCTCGCCGACCGGGTCACCTTCCGGGTCGGCGACGCCACCGCGCTGCCGGTCGACGACGCGAGCGTCGACCTCGTCGTCGACTTCCACGCACTGCACCACGTCGTCGACTGGCGGGCCGCCGTCGCCGAGGCCGCGCGGGTGCTGCGGCCCGGCGGACAGCTGGCGCTCACCGAGATGACCCGCCGGTTCGTCGACGCGCCCGCGCTGCGGGCGGTGTCGTGGCACCCGCCCGACCGGTTCTCCACCGACGAGCTCCTCGCGGAGCTGGCCGCCTCCGGCCTGCGCGTGCCGGAGGGCCGGCTGCGGCGGGCCGCCGGCGACCGGTGGATCCAGGCCGTCGCGACCCGGGCGTGAGCGTCGGCGGCACCGTCCGGGAGGCCCTGGCGCTGCTGCGCCGGCACGCCGGGCCGGTCTACACCACCTCGCTCGCGGTCACGCTGGTCAACACCGTGCCCGACGTGCTCCGCCAGCTGCTGGTGTACCGCGACCCGAGCGTCGGGCACGCGCTGCTGGTCGACGTCGTCGGCTTCACCACCGGGCTGCTCGCCCAGCTGTGGCTCACCGGCGCGCTCACCGACCTGCCCGGCACCGGCCGGGTGCGGCCGCGCGGCGCGCTGGGCCGCGGGACGGCGACGGCGCTGCGGGCGGTGCGGGTGTCCCCGGCCGCGGTGCTGGCCGGCGTCGTCCTCGGCGGGTCGGTGTCGGCGCTGCTCACCCTGCCGCCGTCGGTGGCCGCGCTCGGCGTCGACGGCGTGCTCGGGCCGCTGGACGCGCCGTCGGCGGCGGCGTTCACCGTGGCCACGGTCAGCGACGTCGTGGCCAGCTGGGTCACGCTGCCCTTCCTCGCCGTCGTGCTGGTGCTGACCGCCGGTTCGACCAGGCGGTTCGCGGGCAAGGGCCGGGCGTGAGGGATCGGGACTGGGACGTCACCCGCCGGGCGGTCGGGTCGCTGTCGGTGTGGATCGGGACGGCGGCACTGTTCGCGCCGCGGTGGATCGCCGGCACCCTCGGCGTGCGGCCCGACGCCGCCCGCGACGACGTCGCGCTGCCGCTGCTGGTGCGGCTGGGCGCGGCCCGCAACATCGCGATGGGCGCCGCGCTGCTCGTCACCCCGGCACCGCAGGCCCGGCGCACCACCGAGGTGGCGCTGCTGCTGACCGCCCTCGACGCGGCCGCGGTGTGGACCTCGCGCGCCACCGGCGACGTGCGCCCGCGCAGCGCCGTGCTGTCGGGGCTCGTGCTGGCGCTGGCCTCCTACGGCGCCGCCCGCTGGCACCGCCGCTGAGACACCGCCTCCCGTGCACTTCCGCGGAAGTGCCCAGGACAGGCCGTGCACTTCCGCGGAAGTGCACCGGAGGGACCGTGCACTTCCGCGGAAGTGCACGGCTGCACGGGCCACCGCTGTCGAGAAACCGCCGCCCGGGATGTCGAGAACCGCAGACCTGCTCCGTCCCCGGGGTGCACGCGGCCAGGATGGGCCGCAGACACCGAGGAGAGACGACATGGCCAAGTACCTGCTGCTCAAGCACTACCGCGGCGCCCCGGCGGCGGTGAACGACGTCCCCATGGAGAAGTGGACGCCGGAGGAGATCTCGGCGCACGTGCGGTACATGGACGACTTCGCGGCCCGGCTCGAGGGGACCGGCGAGTTCGTCGACGCCCAGGCGCTCGCCCCCGACGGGATGTGGGTCCGCTACGACGGCGAGGGGCGCCCGCCGGTGGTCGACGGCCCGTTCGCCGAGACCAAGGACCTCGTGGCCGGCTGGATGGTCGTCGACGTCGACAGCCGCGAGCGCGCGATCGAGCTGGCCGGCGAGCTGTCGGCGGCTCCCGGGGCCGGTGGCGAGCCGATCCACGAGTGGCTCGAGGTGCGCCCGTTCCTCGGCGCGGCCCCCACCGTCACGGAGTGACCCCGCCCCTGGACGAGGTACTCCTCCGGAGCCTCACCCCGGGCGTGCTCGGCGTCCTCGTCCGCCGCGGAGCCGACTTCGCGGCGGCCGAGGACGCCGTCCAGGAGGCGTTGGTCGAGGCGCTGCGCGTCTGGCCGGCCGACCCGCCGCGGGACCCGAGGGCCTGGCTGGTCACCGTGGCCTGGCGGCGGTTCCTCGACGCCACCCGCGCCGATGCCGCCCGGCGCCGGCGCGAGGACCTCGTCGAGGAGGAGCCGCAGCCCGGGCCGGCGTCCGGGGTGGACGACACGCTGGCGCTGTACTTCCTGTGCGCCCACCCGTCGCTGACGCCGTCGTCGGCGGTCGCGCTCACCCTGCGCGCCGTCGGCGGGCTCACCACCCGGCAGATCGCCCGCGCGTACCTGGTGCCCGAGGCCACCATGGCCCAGCGCATCAGCCGGGCCAAGCGCACCGTCTCGGGCGTGCGGTTCGACCGGCCCGGCGACGTCGCCACCGTGCTGCGCGTCCTGTACCTGGTCTTCAACGAGGGCTACTCCGGCGACGTCGACCTCGCCGCCGAGGCGATCCGGCTGACCCGGCAGCTCGCCGCCGTCGTCGACCACCCCGAGGTGGCGGGGCTGCTGGCGCTCATGCTGCTGCACTCCGCCCGGCGGGTTGCCCGCACGGCGCCCGACGGCAGCCTCGTGCCGCTCGCCGAGCAGGACCGCACGCGGTGGGACACCGCGGCGATCACCGAGGGCGTCGCGGTCCTGCAGGCCGCCCTCGCCCGCGACCGGCTCGGCGAGTTCCAGGCCCAGGCCGCCATCGCCGCGCTGCACGCCGACGCACCCACCGCCGCGGAGACCGACTGGGTGCAGATCGTCGAGTGGTACGACGAGCTGGTGCGCCTCACCGACAGCCCGGTCGTGCGGCTCAACCGCGCGGTCGCCGTCGGCGAGGCCGACGGGCCGCGAGCCGGGCTGGCGGCGCTGGCGGAGCTGGACGACTCCCTGCCCCGCCACGCCGCGGTGGCCGCGCACCTGCACGAGGCCGCCGGCGACCTGGAGACGGCGGCACGGCTCTACGCCGAGGCGGCCCGGCGGGCACCCGACCTCGCCGAGCGCGACCACCTGACCCGCCGGGCCGCCCGGCTCAACACCCGCCCGCGTCCCTGAGGCCCCACCGCCCGGGCCGGTCGGCGTGCACTTCCGCGGAAGTGCACCGGACGGGACCGTGCACCTCCGCGGAAGTGCCCGCCTGGTGCGCTACCGCCAGGCGAAGACCGGCTGCTCCAGGTGGGCGACGCGGGTGTGCCGGCCGCGGCAGGCGACCTGGCAGAACTGGTACACGACCGCCGCGGTGGGGGCGTGCAGCCACCCGCCGAGCAGCGGCAGCCGGATGACCGGCGCGTCGGACTCCGGGATGGTCACCAGCACCGGGTCGACGTCGAGGTCGGCCAGCGGCACGCGGTGCACCGCGGCCACCTCGGCCTCGGCGGGGGAGAGGTCGCCCACCTCGCCCGCCCACACGACCACCGGCGTCATCACGTAGCCCGAGCGCGTCACGTAGTCGTCGAGCAGGCCGAGCACGTCGCCGGGACCGCGGTGCAGCCCCACCTCCTCGGCCAGCTCGCGCAGCGCGCCCTCGACGGGCGTCTCGCCGTCGTCGAGCCGCCCGCCGGGCAGCGCCCACTGCCCGGCGTGGGCCCGCAGGCCCGCCGCCCGGCGGGTGAGCAGCAGCGCCGGCCGCTCCGGCGGCCCGGTCACGCAGACGGTGACGGCGGCCTGGCGCAGCTCGGGACGGCCGGCCGCGCGGCGGGGGAACTGCCCCAGCCGCGCGGCCGCCGTCGCGCGGTCGAGCGTCAGAACCAGCCGCGCCGGCCGCCGAGCTGGCGCACCGCGGCGTCGAGCTGGGCGGCCACCGCGGACACGTCGGTGTCGTGGTGGGACAGGTGCAGCCGGCCGCCCACGTCGCGGCCCTCGGTGAGCAGCCCGCCGCGCCGGTCGACCTCGAGGACGACCTCGACGCCGTGCGGCGAGGCCAGGAAGGTCACCTCCAGCTCGTTGACCCGCCCGCGCAGCGACGACGGCGGCGCGAACTCCACCTCCTGGTAGAAGGGCAGGTCGCTGCCGGCCAGGCGGCCCTTCTCGACGTCGGCGCCGCGGAAGGCGAAGCCGAGGCCGGACAGGGCCTGGATGACCGTGCGCTGCACCGGCAGCGGCTCGACGGTGACCGCGTCGAGGTCGCCGGGGTCGACCCCGCCGGGGACGTCGACCTTGGTGCGCAGGCCGATCTTCACCCCGCGCAGCGTCCAGCCGTCGAGCGTGGTGAACGGGCACTGCCAGGGCACCGGGAAGCTGAACGGGACGGCCGCCCGCGCGCCCGCCTCGATCCGGCCGGCGCCGGCGATCACCGCGGTGCCGAAGGTGACGTTCTCGCGCCACTCGTGGTCACCGCTCTCCACCTCGACGGTGGCCTGCAGCGACACCCGCAGCTCGTTGATCTCCTGGGCGATCTGGCCGCCGGTGAGGTGCACGGTGCCGGTGACGGTGCCGCCGGGGGTGGTGACCGGGGTGTCGAGGACGGCGTCGACGGTGGCGTTGCCGGCGCCGAGCTTCGCCATCAGGTTGCGGAAGGCCATGGGGGAGGTGCTCCGTTCGGTTCGGGGACGGCGGGCACTCTGACACCACGCCCGGCGACTGGCGAGGGGTTCCCGCGCGGCGGTCAGCCGGCGGGGAGCACCCGCAGGCCCAGCAGTGCGACGTCGTCGGCGCGGTCGGGCGCCAGGCGGGCCAGCACCGTGTCGCAGACCTCGCCGGCCGGGAGGCCCGCGAGGTCGACGGCCGCGGCGAGCAGCCGCGCCAGCCCGGCGTCGAGGTCGGCGTCGCGGCGCTCGACGAGGCCGTCGGTGTAGAGCAGCAGCGTGGTGCCGGGGGCGAGCACCTCGACGGCGTCGGAGCGGACGCTGTCCGGCCGGACGCCCAGCAGCAGGTCGGGCCGGCGGTCGAGCAGGCGGGGCGGCCCGGCGGCGGGGACCAGCAGCGGCGGCAGGTGCCCCGCGCTGGACCAGGTGAGGGTGTGGGTACCGGCGCGCGCCGGCTCGACGCAGGCGAGGACGGCGGTGGCCAGGGTCGCCGTCCCGAAGCCGTCGAGCGCCCGGTCGAGCGTGGTCAGCACCCGCGACGGCGGTCCGCCGACGGCCGCCGTGATGCCGCGCAGCACGTTGCGGACCTGGCCCATGACCGCGGCGGCCATCCGGTCGTGGCCGGTCACGTCGCCGATGACGAGGGTGGTGCCCTCGCCCGAGGTGAACGCGTCGTACCAGTCGCCGCCCACCTGTGCCTCCACCGCGGCCGGGCGGTACCGGACGGCGAGGTCGAGCCCGGGCCGGTGCGGCGGGTCGGTGAGCAGGGAGCGCTGCAGCGTCTCGGCCAGGCTGCGGGTGGCCGAGGCCAGCCGCCGCTCGTCCTCGAGGCGGGTCACCCGATCCACGGCCTGCACGGTCTGGACGGCGAGCGCCTCGAGGACTCGCACGTCGTGGTCCTCGAACACGCGGGGCCCGGCCCAGCCGACGGTCAGCGAGCCGAGCAGGCGCTCGCCCGAGCGCAGCGGCAGCGCCGCCCAGGACCGCAGCCCCGGTGCCGGCGGCGGCTGGGCGCCGGCGTCGCCGACCAGGACCGTCCGCCCCCGGGCGGCGACCGCCGCGGGGTGCTGCGCGTCGGCGGCGAGCCGGAGGGCTCCCGGCGCGCCGGACGCGGTGAGCAGCAGGTCCCCGCCGCGCGGCCCGGGGAGCGCGAGCGCGTGCAGCGACGCGCCCAGGGCGGCGCCGCCGTGCTCGGCGAGCAGGTCGACCAGGTGGTGACGGCTCTCGGCGGCGGCGAGGGCGGAGACGATGGCGGCCAGGCCGGCGAGCGACCGGGCGGTGCGCTGCTGGCGGGCACCGACCGCGCGCAGCTCGGCGACGGCGGTCTCCAGCTCCCGGGTGCGGCTGAGCAGGTCGGCCTCGACGTCGGCCACGCGGCGCTGCTCCCGGTCGGCCTCCCCGCGCGCCTCGTCGCGCAGCCGCACGTAGTCGGTGATGTCCTCGGTGCGGTGCAGCAGGAGGGCCACCCGGCCCTCGTCGTCGAGGACCGGCACGTGCACCGGGCTCCAGTACCGCTCCTCGAAGGTGCCGTCGGGCCGCGGGATGTCGTACTTCTGGATCTGCATCACCACCGGCCGGCCGGTGTCGCGGGCCTGCTCCAGCGTCGTCCTCAGGTTGGCCGGACCGTCGGCCGCCGGGTCGTCGGGCGGCACGGGGAAGACGTCGAACAGCCGGCGGCCGACCGTGTCCTCGTGCGTCCTCCCGGCGTTCTGCAGCAGCGCCCGGTTCGCGTCCACGACCACGAGGTCGGGGGTCAGCAGTACCAGCGGCACCGGGGCGACGTCGAACACCCGCCTCCAGTCGGGAACCGGCAGCTCCTGTTCCATCCGCTCCCCGTGCCCCGGTGGGAGAGCGGGGACACACGGGCTACCCACGGGTAGTTGGACGTCCTACTAAATCGGGCCTACCGTGCGGGCATGGCCTCCGCGGAGCTGCACGTGCCCGTCCACCCCGTCCGGTTCGTCACCGCGGCGAGCCTGTTCGACGGGCACGACGCGGCGATCAACGTCATGCGCCGGCTGCTGCAGAGCCAGGGCGCGGAGGTGGTCCACCTGGGCCACGACCGGTCGGTCGACGCCGTCGTCCGGGCCGCGCTGGAGGAGGACGTGCAGGGCGTCGCGATCTCCTCCTACCAGGGCGGGCACGTCGAGTACTTCAGCTACCTCAAGGAGCGGCTGGCCGAGGTCGGCGCCGGGCACGTGCAGGTGTTCGGCGGCGGCGGGGGCGTGATCGTGCCCGAGGAGATCGCGCTGCTGGCCGAGCGCGGCGTGCGGGTGTTCAGCCCCGAGGACGGCGCCCGGCTGGGCCTGCCGGGGATGATCAACGAGCTGATCCGCGCCTGCGACGTCGACCTCACCGCGCAGCGGCCCGACGTCGAGGCGCTGCTCACCGGCGACCCGCGGGCGCTGGCCCGGGCGATCAGCGTGCTGGAGGCCGGTGCCGACGCCGACCTCGCCGCCCGGGTCCGCGAGGCCGCCGCCGGGCGCACCGTGCCGGTCCTCGGCATCACCGGCACCGGCGGGTCGGGCAAGTCCTCCCTCACCGACGAGCTGCTGCGCCGGCTGCGCCGCGACCAGGAGGACAAGCTGCGGGTCGCCGTCGTCGCGATCGACCCCACCCGCCGCCGCGGCGGGGGAGCGCTGCTCGGCGACCGGATCCGGATGAACGCGCTGGAGTCCGGCGAGGGGTCGCACACCTTCTTCCGCTCGATGGCCACCCGCACCGCCGGCGCGCAGGTGCCCCAGCACCTCGACGACGTCATCGCCGCGGTCAAGGCCGCCGGGTTCGACCTCGTCGTCGTCGAGACGCCGGGCATCGGGCAGGGCGACGCGGCGATCGTGCCGTTCAGCGACGTTTCGCTCTACGTCATGACGCCGGAGTTCGGTGCCGCCTCGCAGCTCGAGAAGATCGACATGCTCGACCTCGCCGACGTCGTGGCGATCAACAAGTTCGAGCGGCGCGGTGCCGAGGACGCCCGCCGCGACGTGGCCCGTCAGATGGTGCGCAACCGCGAGGCGTTCGGGCAGCCGTGGGAGCAGATGCCGGTGTTCGGCACCAGCGCCGCCCGGTTCGACGACGACGGCGTCACCGCGCTCTACCAGCACCTGCTCGGCCTGCTGGTGGAGCAGGGCCTGCCCGCCGGCGCGGGCGTGCTGCCGCGGGTCGACGTCCGCGCCTCGACCGGGCTGTCGAGCGTCGTGCCGTCGTCGCGGGCGCGCTACCTCGCCGAGGTCGCCGACGCCGTCCGCGGCCACCACCGGGTCACCGAGGAGCAGGCCGCGCTCGCCCGGCGCCGGCAGCACCTGACCACCGCGGCCGGCGTGCTGGAGGGCGCGGCCGCCGAGGCGGCGCGGGAGGCGGCGGAGGCCGCCGCGCGGGAGCTGCTGCCCGAGGTGCGCACCCTGCTCGAGGAGTGGCCGGCCCGGGTGGAGCAGTACTCCGGGGACGAGTACGTCTACACGGTGCGCGGCACGGAGGTCCGCACGCCGCTGACCCGCGAGACGCTCAGCGGGACGAAGGTGCCGCGGGTGGCGCTGCCGCGCACCACCGACGACGCCGACCTGCTGCGCTTCCTGCGGCGGGAGAACCTGCCCGGCGCCTTCCCCTACACGGCCGGCGTCTTCCCGTTCAAGCGCACCGGCGAGGCGCCGGCGCGGATGTTCGCCGGCGAGGGCGACGCCTTCCGCACCAACCGGCGGTTCCGGGTGCTGTCGGCCGGCAGCGAGGCCACCCGGCTGTCCACGGCGTTCGACTCGGTGACCCTCTACGGCCGCGACCCCGACCCGCGTCCCGACGTCTACGGCAAGGTCGGCACCTCCGGCGTCTCGATCGCCACGCTCGACGACATGCGGGTGCTCTACGACGGGTTCGACCTGTGTGCCCCGACCACGTCGGTGTCGATGACCATCAACGGGCCGGCGCCCGCGGTGCTGGCGATGTTCCTCAACACCGCGATCGAGCAGCGGCTGGACCGCTTCCGCGAGGAGGAGGGCCGCGAGCCCGACGCGGGGGAGGCCGAGGAGATCCGCGCCTGGGTGTTGTCCACCGTCCGCGGGACGGTGCAGGCCGACATCCTCAAGGAGGACCAGGGCCAGAACACCTGCATCTTCTCCACCGAGTTCGCGCTGCGCTGCATGGCCGACATCCAGCAGTGGTTCATCGACCACCGGGTGCGCAACTTCTACTCGGTGTCGATCTCCGGCTACCACATCGCCGAGGCCGGGGCGAACCCGATCAGCCAGCTCGCCTTCACGCTGGCCAACGGCTTCACCTACGTCGAGGCCTACCTCGCGCGCGGCATGGCCATCGACGACTTCGCGCCGAACCTGAGCTTCTTCTTCTCCAACGGCATGGACGCCGAGTACACGGTCATCGGCCGGGTGGCGCGGCGGATCTGGGCCGTGGCGATGCGCGACCGCTACGGCGCGAACGCCCGCTCCCAGCAGCTGAAGTACCACGTGCAGACCTCGGGACGGTCGCTGCACGCGCAGGAGATGGACTTCAACGACATCCGCACCACCCTGCAGGCGCTGTGCGCGATCTACGACAACGCCAACAGCCTGCACACCAACGCCTACGACGAGGCGGTGACCACGCCGTCGGAGCACTCGGTGCGCCGGGCGCTGGCCATCCAGATGATCATCGACCGGGAGTGGGGCCTGGCGGGCAACGAGAACCCGCTGCAGGGGTCGGCGATCGTCGAGGAGCTCACCGACCTGGTCGAGGAGGCGGTGCTGGCCGAGTTCGACCGGATCGCCGAGCGCGGCGGGGTGCTGGGCGCCATGGAGACCGGCTACCAGCGCGGCCGGATCCAGGACGAGTCGATGCTCTACGAGCACCGCAAGCACGACGGCTCGCTGCCGATCGTCGGCGTCAACACCTTCCTCGACCCGCACCGGGACTCCGGCCCACCCAAGCCTCTGGAGCTCGCCCGGGCCACCGAGGAGGAGAAGCAGTCACAGCTGCGCCGGCTCGCCGACTTCCAGGCCCGGCACGCCGACGAGGCACCGGCGGCGCTGGCCGCGCTGCAGCAGGCGGCGACGTCGGGCGGCAACGTGTTCGCCGCCCTCATGGACGCCGTCCGGGTGTGCTCGCTGGGCCAGATCAGCGAGGCGTTCTTCGAGGTGGGCGGCCAGTACCGGCGCAACGTGTGAGCGCGGACCCCCCGCCCGACAGGTGCCAATATCGCGATATTTGCTCCGTCGACGACCTGGGCCACCCGGTCGCGCTGCCGCGGCCGCCCCGGCGGATCGTGTCGCTGGTGCCCTCGCTGACCGAGGCGCTGGCGGTCACCGTCCCGGAGCGGCTGGTCGGCGCCACCGACTGGTGCACCCACCCGGCCGGCCTGGACGTGGCGCGGGTCCGCGGCACGAAGAACCCCGACCGGGCGGCCATCGAGGCGCTCGCGCCCGACCTCGTCGTGTGCAACCGGGAGGAGAACCGGCGTCTCGACGTCGACCGGCTGCGTGCGGCCGGCGTGCCGGTCTGGGTGACGGTCATCGAGTCGGTGGACGAGGCGCTGGCCTCGATGCGGCGGCTGTCCGCCGAGGCGCTCGGCGTCGGCGAGCCGGCCTGGCTGACCGCGGCGGCCGCCGAGTGGGCGCGGCCGGTGCCGGCGCCGCCGCTGCGCTGCGCCGTCCCGGTCTGGCGCGACCCGTGGATGGTCGTGGGCCCGCGCACCTTCACCGGGGACGTGCTGGCACGGCTGGGGCTGGTCAACGTGTTCGTGGCGGGGGAGGACCGCTATCCGCACGTGGCGGTCGACGACGTCCTGGCCGCGCGGCCCGACGTCGTCCTGCTGCCCGACGAGCCCTACCCGTTCACCGCCGACGACGGCCCGGAGGCCCTCCCCGGCGTCCGGTCGGTGCTGGTGTCGGGCCGGGCGCTGACCTGGTACGGGCCCTCGCTGACCACCGCCCGCGCCGACCTGCTCACCGCTCTCGGCCCCCGCTGAGGCGCCGGCCAGGGAGCTCGCCCGTCGCGGGCGCCGCCACGCCGGTGGCCGACCGCAGATCGGGGTCGCGGGCGGCGAGCACCTGGGACAGGCGCAGGAACAGCGACGGCGACAGCCGCATCAGGCGCCACGCGATGCGGGCCTGCCGGGGCGCGACGACGATCGGCCGGTTCCGGTCGACCCCGCGCAGGACGTCGGCGGCCAGGTCGTCGGCGTCGTGGAGCCGGCCCCCGTTCAGCTTCCGGATCACCGTCCGGACGTCGATCGCCTCGACGCTCGGCAGCCGCGGGAGGTCCGGTGGCATCCCCCTGTCCAGCATCGGGGTGTCCACTCCGCCGGGACACACCACGGTCACCCGCACCCCGTGGGAGGCGGCCTCCCCGCGCAGCGCCAGCGAGAGGCCGACGACCCCCCACTTCGTCATGGCGTAGGGAGCGAACCCCGGGTTGGGCAGCAACCCGGCCACCGACGCGGTGTTGACGATGTGCCCGGCTCCCTGGCGCACCATCACCGGGTAGGCGGCGTGCACGCCGTGCACCACGCCCCGCAGGTTCACGTCGACGGCCCGGTCCCAGTGGGCCAGGGACAGCTCCTCGATGCGGCCGCCGATGCCCACGCCGGCGTTGTTGAACAGCAGGTCGAGCCGGCCGTACCGCGACGCGGTGCCCGCCACCAGGCCCCCGACGGCCGCCGCGTCCCGCACGTCCAGCTCGGCGCCGGAGGCCGCGCCCGGTCCACCCGCGGCGACCTGCTCCGCGACCCGGGCCGCCGCCGCGCCGTCGGTGCCCGTGAGGACCACCGTGTCGCCGCGACGCACCAGCGCCGCGCTCAGCGCCCGTCCGATCCCCGAGGTCCCGCCGGTCACGATCGCCACGCGCGGCACGGTCCACCTCCGGCTGCCCGGCTCCGTCGACGTCCCCCGCGCCGGCCAGCGTGGCCCGCCTCCCGGCCCCGGGCAACCGTCCCGGCTCCGCCGGGCACGCGGCGGTGACGCGGCGGTGACGCGCCCTGCGGACGATGGGACGGGCGCATCGGGTCGACGTCGGGGAGGCGAGATGGCGCGGTCGGGGTCGCGAGACGAGGACAACGGGTCCTTCGCGCCCGTCCGGTCCGACCAGTACGAGACCGGGCCCGGCTTCGAGTCGGCGGAGGTCGTGACGGCGGAGCGGACGGACGGGCGCCACCTGCGCCGCGAGCCGTCCGAGGTCCCCGACGCGATCCGCCGGCCGCTGGCCGAGCGCATCCGCGAGCAGGACGGGAGCTGACCGTGGCGGACGTGCGGTTCACCAACTCCCACGGCAGCCGGGTGTTCGTCGCCTACATGCGCCTCGACCACGACTGCGGCTTCTGCGGTGACCCGTGGGACGTCCGCGGGTGGGTCGTCCTGGACCCGGGCGAGACGGAGACGCGGCCGAACGACACGGGCAACCGGTGGTTCTACTACTACGCCGAGGGTGAGGACGGCTCGGTGTGGGCGGGGCCGTTCCCCGCGGAGGTCCGGCAGGCCCGGTTCGACAAGTGCGCGTGCCTCGGCGTCCTGCAGGGCGGCGTCAACCCGTACCACGAGGTGGGCATGCGGCAACTGGACCTCGACCGGTTCGGCGGCGTCACCTTCACCTGACCCCCGACCGGGTCACCGCAGCGACGCGTCCAGCCCGCGGATCAGCTCCCCGGCCCGCCCGCCGCCGGGCGGGGCGGGCGGGTAGCGGCGCAGCACGTCGACCACGACGGGACCGGCGAGGTGCCGCGCCCGCGCGAGGTGGTCGGCAGCGGCGGCGGGATCGTCCCCCGTGGCGAGCTCGAACGCCCGCGCGGCGTGCGCGGCCGCCCCGAGGACGTGCCGGACCTGCGTCGCCTTCGGCAGCGGGTGCAGGAACGCCGCGCCGGCCGCGTCGAGGGCCGCCCGCGCGGCGGCGTCCGCGGTGGCCAGCCCGGCGTCGCGGGCCTCCCGGGCGGCCCGCTGCGCGTCCCACGCGCGGTCCCGGAGCGCCTTCGTCCGCTCCGCGCCGTCGGCGAAGGCCTGCGCGGCGTCGACCGCGGCCCGGGGGCGCGGGTCGCCGGGTCGGTCGCGCTCGAAGAGCGCCAGCGCCGGCCGCGCGCACGCCGCCGCGAAGGCGGCGACCGCGCGCAGCTCGGCCCGGCTCAGCTCGAGCGTCGGACCGTCCGTCACGGGGCGCCTGCTGCCCGGCCGGTCAGCCGACGGGCGCGGTGCGGCCCCGCAGCAGCGCGAGGACCGGGGCGTACAGGCGGGACTTGATCGTGCCGAGGACCGGGCCGGCCTTGCCGGCGTGCGCGGCGGCGAGCTCGACGGCGGCCGAGCGGACGGCGTCCTCGCCGACGGCGGCGTCGACGATCCCCGCGGCGAGCGCGTCGGAGCCGCCGTAGCGGCGTCCGGTGGTCATCGCCACGTGCGCCACCTGCGGGCTGAGCCGGGCCTGGATCAGCGCGGACATGCCGGGGCTGAACGGCAGGTCGATGTCGATCTCCGGCAGGCACCAGAACCCGCGGTCGGCCCGCATGACCCGCTGGTCGTGCGCCAGGGCGAGCATCGCGCCGGCGGCGAACGCGTGGCCCTGCACCGCGGCGACGGAGAAGACGGGGGAGCACAGCACCCGGGCGAACAGCCGCTCGACGGTGCCGAGGTAGGCCTCCCGCTGGTCGGCGTGGTCGAGCAGCCAGGCCAGGTCCAGGCCGTTGGAGAAGAACTTCCCCGTGGCCGCGGTGACCAGCGCGCGCGGCCCGTCGGCGCCCTCGACCTCGTCCAGGGCCGCGTCCACGGCGGCGAGCCAGTCGGGGGAGAAGCGGTTCTCGCCGTCGCCGAGGTCGAGCACGAAGACGTCGTCGTGGCGGTCGAGCGTGGGCACGGGGGCTCCTCGGGTCGGGGGTCAGGAGGGCAGGCCGCAGTCGACGACGGCGGCCACGGCGGCGGCGAGCTGGCTGCGGGTGTGCGGGCGCACCCGCCCGGCGCGGATCTCGGGCAACAGCAGCGCGGTGGGCAGGCGGACGACGCAGGCGGTGACGACGCCGACCGCGGCGCCGTCGTCGCGGCCCCAGACCGTGCGGGCGAGCAGCTGCAGGGTGTCGAGCAGGGCCGTGTCGAGCGCGCGGAGGCCGTCGGCGACCTCCGGGGTGACGGCCTCGGTGAGCACCTCGTCGCGCTGCAGGCGGAACAGCAGCTGCGCGGCCCGCAGCTCCCGCGCGGCCAGCCGGGCCGGGGCGTCGGCAGCGGCCTGCACCGCCCGCCGGCCGTCCCGGCCGGCCTCGGCCACGACCGCCCGCTGCAGGTCGAGGAACTGCCGCGCGCGGCGCAGCCAGGCGGCGCCCACGACGGTCTCCAGCGAGCCGAAGGCGTGGTAGATGCTGCCGTTCGAAGCCCCGGACCGGGCCGCCAGCGCCCGGACGGTCAGCTGCGCGCGGCCCTGCTCCACGAGCAGCTCCTCGGCTGCGTCGAGCACCGCGTCGGGCGCGTGCACGCGGGGCCGGGGCACCGGCGACTCCTCGGGAGCGGTCGTGAGGGACGCCGGAAGCATAGTGGAGCACCTGCTCCAGAAGCGTCCGAGGCCCGTTGGGGCCGGAGGGTGAGCGGCTCTCGCGCGGGGCTGCGCACCGGTGACACAGTGTGCTTGGCCGATCACGAATCGGTCACGAGGGTGCACCGTCTCCTTCCCGGTCCGTGTGCTCTTCGTCACGCTCTGATCACGGAGGAGCACGCCGGAGGTTCCGGGAGCGCTCGCCTCCGCGGAGGAGCGTCATGCCCGGTCCGGTGTCCCGACGACAGGTGCTCCTCGCGGCCCTCGGCACGGGAACGGCTGCGGTCGCGCTCCCGCGGACGGCGGCCGCCGCGCCGGTGGACCTCCTCGGCCCCGGCGGCGCAACCGCGGCCGGGTACGGCGCCGACGAGGCGCTGCGCTGGCTCCAGACCACCTACGACCTCGTGCTCGCCGAGAACCTGAGCCCACCGGCCGCCGCCCGCACCTACGCCCACACGGCGATCGCCATGTACGAGGCCGCCGTCCGAGGGATGCCCGCCCACCGGTCCCTGGGCGGCCAGCTGCGGGACCTGCCGGTTCCCGCCCCGCGCCCACCGGCCGCGCTCGTGGACTGGCCGGCCGCGGTGGTGACGTCGGCCGCGACCGTGCTCCGTCAGGTGCTGCCCTTCGCCGGCGCCGACACCCGGGAGCGGCTGGACGCGGCCGAGGCCGGCGCGCTGCTGCGACGCCGCGCCGCAGGGGTGCCCGAACGGGCACTGGACGCCTCCGTGGTGCACGGGAGGGCGGTGGCAGGGCACCTGGCGCCCTGGATCGCGGCCGACGGGCACGCCGGGACCCTCGGCCGGCCCTACACACCGCCCGCGACCGAGCCGTGGCACTGGGTCTCGACACCGCCCAACTTCCGGCCGGCGGTCGAGCCGTACTGGTCCGAGGTGCGCCCGATGGTCCTCACGAGCGCCGACGAGGTCGAACCCGAGCCGCCCCTGCCCTTCTCGACCGAGCCGGGATCGGCGTTCCACGCCCAGGCGGCGGCGGTCCACCGTCAGTCGGCCGCCAACACCGACGAGCACCGGGCGATCGCCAGGTTCTGGACCGACAACCCCGGCTCGTCCACCCCGCCCGCCGGCACGCCGACCGGTCTGCCGTCCGGCCACTGGATGCTCATCGCCACCCAGGCGCTCGCGCTCCGCGGCGCACGGCTCGACGTCGCCCTCGACACGCTCGCGATGACCGGCGTCGCCCTCCACGAGGCGTTCCTCAACTGCTGGACGTGGAAGTACCGGTACCAGTTGCTCCGGCCGGTCACCTACGTGAACCGGTACATCGACCCGGGCTGGACGACGTACGTCAACAGCCCGCAGTTCCCCGAGCACACGTCGGGACACAGCGTCGCGTCCCCGGCCGCGGCCGCCGTGCTCACCGACCGGCTGGGTGTCTTCCCCTTCACGGACCGGTCGCACGACGTCCGTGGACACGCGCCGCGCACCTTCGCGTCCTTCGCCGACGCAGCCCGGGAAGCCGCGGACTCACGGCTCTACGGCGGCATCCACTTCCCGCACGCCATCGAGGCGGGCCTCGCCCAGGGTGCGCAGGTCGGCGCACTGGTCCTGCGGCGGATCCGCACCCGCCGCTAGACCCGCCGTCCCGATCCGGGGCGCCCGCCGGGCGTCCTGCCCTCCCGCACGGCCCGCCCGTGCACTACCGAGAGAAGGTCTGCGTGTCCGCCTCCACCCTGCGCCGTCTGGGGACGGTCGCCGTCTCCACGGCGGCCCTCGCCGTCGTCGCCCCGTCGCCCGCACTGGCCGGCGACCTCTTCTTCTCCAAGAGCTCGGGCACCACGGCCTCCGTCACGTGGCTCGAGGTCGGGGAACTACCGGAGGCCGCGAACGCCCCGGGCAACGCGCACTTCGGCGACCTCTTCGTCGACGACCTGGGCGGCGGCCGGGCCTCGGTCTTCGGCTCCGTGCACGACGTGCAGTGCGACGACGGGGTGACGCCCTACCTGCCCGGTGGCGGGCACGGCGAGCCGGCGCCCGAGGACGGCCCCTGCCGCCTCCTCGGCATCCGCTTCGTCGACGGCGGGCAGGTCACCTTCACCATCGACCGGAAGTTCACGACGGCGACCCTCACCGGGACGCTGGCGGTGGGCAGCGGGCACGGGGAGACCCCGGCCTCCGCGCCGCCGGTGTCCATCACCTGGACCGGCGTGGGGGACATCTACAGCGAACGGCAGAGCGGCACGTTCGTGGACGAGTACGGGACCTACCGCTACCGGTACGACTTCACCGGGCGGGACGCCGCCGTCGCGCCGGGCAGCAGGATCGGGCCGATGGTCTTCGACGACGAGGCCGGTGAGCACTCCGACTCGCGGATCGGCAGGTACCGCTCGTCGGACCGCCAGCGCTCCTGAGCCGGCCGCGTGCCGGGCCGTTGCCAGCGGCCCGGCACGCGGCACCGCCGTGAGGACGGCGCGGGGAGGCCGACTCACCGCCCCGCCCGGACCCCCGCCAGGAAGCGCTCGACGACGGCCGTCCACCACTCGCGGGCCGCGCCGTTCGCCTCGAGCGTGGGCAACCCGACCTGGGTCGCCACGAGCGACGCCGTCCCGTCCTTCTTCGGCTCGCTGGTGACCACCACCGACGAGCCGTCGGTGGTCCTCGTCCGCCACGTGGCGCGCCGGTCGGTGCCGCTCACCCGCACCTCGCCGCCGCCGACGACCTGCTGCACGGCCGCGTCCCCGTCGGCGAAGGACCGCCACCGCTCCATCAGCTCACGCATGCCGAGCGGCGTCGACCGGCTCACGCTGGTCTGGAAGGTGCCGTCGGACCGCTGCCCCGGGATCCGCCGGCCGATGTGCTGCTCGTAGGCGACGGTCACCGACTGGGTCCACCAGCCGCGCTGCTCGACGGTGTCGCCGAGCTCGTCGTAGACCCGCAGCGCGATCTGCCGGTGGTCGAGCTGCGGGGCCCCGATCGCGTCCATGAAGCGCAGCCAGTCGTCCCACGACCGCTTCGTGGCCCGCTCGACCGGCCCGATGCGGGGGTTCGTCGCCATCCCCGGACCGTAGCGAGGGGATCCGACGCCGCCGGGTGCGCGCCCGGTGTCGACCCGGTGCGGCCTGCGGGAGGCCGAGACGACGTCAGGTCGACACCGGACGCGCCGGAGCCGACCCCGCCGCGGGCACGATGGCGGGCATGCCCCGGCTGCTCGTCGTCCACCACACCCCCTCGCCCAACCTGCAGGCGGTGCTGGAGGCGGTGCGCGAGGGCGCGGCGATGGTCGAGGAGGTCGAGCTCGAGGTGCGCCCGGCGCTCTCGGCCGGGCCGGCCGACCTGCTCGCCGCCGACGGCGTGCTGCTCGGCACCCCCGCCAACATCGGCTACATGAGCGGAGCGCTCAAGCACTTCTTCGACACCGTCTACTACCCCTGCCTCGACGCCACGGTCGGCCTGCCCTACGGCGTGTACGTGCACGGCGGCGACGACACCGCCGGGGCGCTGAAGTCCATCGGCACGATCGCCGGGGCGCTGCGGTGGAAGCAGGTCGCCGCCCCCCTGTCGCTCACCGGGCCACCCACCGAGGACGACCTCGAGGCCGCCCGGGAACTCGCCGCCACCGTCGCGGTGAGCCTGTAGCCGCCCGCGGTCCTAGCCTGCGGGGGGTGAGCACCCGACTGGTCGTCATCGGCGGCGACGCCGCCGGAGGCAGCGCGGCGTCCCAGGCCAAGAAGCGGCGTCCCGACCTCGACGTCGTCCTGTTCGAGCGCGGCCGCGCCACGTCCTACTCCGCCTGCGGCATCCCGTACTGGATCTCCGGCGCCGTCGAGCACGAGTCCGACCTGGTCGCGCGCACCCCCGAGCAGCACCGCGCCAACGGCCTCGACGTCCGGATGCGCACCGAGGTCGTCGGCATCGACACCGACAAGGGCGTCGTGCACTGGCACGACCTCGACGCCGGCACCGAGGGCACCGAGCCCTACGACGAGCTGGTGTACGCCACCGGCAGCGTGCCGATGCGCCCGCCGGTCGAGGGCATCGACGCCGACGGCGTCTACGGCGTCCAGGTGCTCGACGACGGCGTCGCGCTGCGGGCCGAGCTCGACAGCGGCCGGGTGCGGCGGGTGGTCGTCGTCGGCGGCGGCTACATCGGGCTGGAGATCGCCGAGGCGTGCAGGGAGCGCGGTCTCGACGTCACCGTCGTCGACCGCTCGGCCACGCCGGTGGGCACCTTCGACCCCGACGTCGGCCGGTTCATCGCCGACGCCGTCCGGGAGGAGGGCGTCGACCTGGTGCTCTCCGACGGCGTCGCGGCGATCGACGTCGGCCCCGACGGGCGGGCCCGCGCGGTGGTGACCGCCAGCGGCCGGGAGCTGCCCGCCGACCTCGTCGTCCTCGGCCTGGGCGTGCGCCCCAACGTGCGGCTGGCCCAGGAGGCCGGCATCCCGCTGGGCACCTCCGGCGGCATCGCCGTCGACGCGCGGATGCGCACCGAGGTGCCGGGCGTGTGGGCGGCCGGCGACTGCGTGGAGTCGGTGCACCGGCTCTCCGGGCAGCGGATCGTCGTGGCGCTGGGCACGCACGCCAACAAGCAGGGCCGGGTGGCCGGCATCAACATCGGCGGCGGGTACGCCACCTTCCCCGGCGTCATCGGGACGGCGATCACCCGCACCTGCTCCATCGAGGCCGCCCGCACCGGGCTGGCCGAACACGAGGCGGAGGCGGCCGGCTACGAGTTCCTGACCGCCGCCGTCGACTCCACCACCAAGGCCGGCTACTTCCCGGGCGCCAAGCCCATCCGGGTCAAGATGACCGCCGAGCGGCGCACCGGGCGGCTGCTCGGCGCCCAGATCGTCGGCAAGGAGGCCGCCGGCAAGCGGATCGACGCCCTCGCCATCTGCATCTGGAACGAGATGACCGTCGACGAGATCCTGTCGCTGGACCTGTCCTACGCCCCGCCGTTCGCCCCGGTCTGGGACCCGGTGCTCATCGCCGCCCGCAAGGCGTCGGAGGCGGTGGAGGCCGACCTGCGCTCCTGCTGACCCGGGTCGTCACCCGATGACGAACCGCGGGTACGCGCCGTGTCGGGAACGCCCGGGCGGGACCGGGTCCCTTGACGGCCGGTGCCCCTCGGCGGACCGTCCCGGTCCCGGGCGGGCTCCCGGCCCGCCCCCGTCCCGGGGGAGGGACGTCATGCCCCGTCTCGTGCCGGAGTTCGACTACCACGCCGACGTCGAGCCCCACCCGGTCGGGCCCGGGCCCTTCGGGAACCGCCTCGAGGGCACCATCACCGCCGGGGAGATGTCCGGTGAGCGCCTGAAGGCCACGGTGGTCGGCGGCGGCGCCGACTGGCTGCTGGTCGGTCCCGACGGGTTCGCCCGGCTCGACGTGCGCACCACGGTGCGGACGGTGGACGGCGCCCACGTCTACGTCCAGTACACCGGGATCTGGGAGATGACCCCGGCCGTGCTCGCGCTGATGGACGGCGGGGACACCCCCACCCAGTTCGGCGAGGGCTACTTCATCACCACCCCGCGCCTGGAGACCGGTGACGAGCGCTACGCGTGGGTGAACCAGACGGTGTTCGTGGCCGAGGGTCGCCTGGTGCCCGGGCCCCGGGTCGAGTACCGGGTCTACCGGGTCGCCCCGGGGGACGCGGCGCCCTAGGCGAGCGACCTAGGCGAGCACGGTGGCCATCCGCTCGACGATCGCGGCGAGCACCGGCTCGGGCGTGGCCAGGTCCATCCGCACCGCGCCCCGGCCGGCGGCACCGCACCGGGCGCCGTCGACGACGGCCACGCCGGCCCGCTCGAGCAGCAGGTCACCGGGCCCGTCGAGGGGGAACCCCTCCAGCCAGGCGAGGTAGGTGCCCTCGGGCGGGCGGTAGCGGACGCCGGGCAGCGAGGCCGCGACGAGATCGGCGAGCAGCCGGCGGTGCCGGTCGAGGACGGCGAGGGTCTCGTCGAGCCAGGCGACGCCGTCGCGGTAGGCGGCGGCGTTGGCCACCGCGCCGAGGGTGGAGGCGCCGTGCTCGACCGGGTGGCCGACCTGCGCCCACAGCCGCGCGTCGGCGTCGTTGCTCAGCACCAGCTGCGCGCACTTGAGGCCGGCGAGGTCCCACGCCTTCGACGCGCTGGTGGCGGTGATCGCGTGCCCGGCCGGCACGTCGCCGAGCGAGGCGTAGGGCACGTGCCGGTGGCCGGGGAAGACCAGCGGGGCGTGCACCTCGTCGGCGAACACCCGCCCGCCGTGCCGGTCGACGACCTCGGCGACGGCGAGCATCTCGGCCGGCTCGAGCACCCGGCCGATCGGGTTGTGCGGGTTGCACAGCACCAGCAGGTGCCCGCCGGCGCGGAAGGCGGCGTCGAGCGCGTCGAGGTCGTAGACGTACCGGTCGCCGTCGGAGGCCATCGGCACCTCGAGCACCTCCCGGCCCAGCGCCGGCGGCACCTCGAGGAAGGGCATGTACGCCGGCGTCGGCAGCACCACCGGCGAGCCCGGCCGGGACAGGTGGGTGATCGCCGCCGACAGCCCGGCCAGCACGTCCGGCAGCGGCCGCACCCGCTCCGGCGGCACTCCCCAGCCGTAGCGGTCGCGGGCGAAGCCGGCGAACGCGGCGGCCACGTCGTCGGCCAGCCAGTCGGGCAGGTAACCGAACAGCCCCCGGGCCACCGCGTCCTGCAGCGCCCGGGTGACCTCCGGCGCCGTCCCGAGGTCGGACTCGGCCACCCACGCGCCCAGCGCCTCCGGGTGGCGGGTCCACTTCAGGCTCCCGCGCCGCCGCAGGCCGGCCACCAGGGTGTCCACGGGGTCGTCGACGTCGCTCGTCACGGTGGCGATCCTGCCCGGGCCCGCCGGGGTGGCGCGCGGGCTGGGAGGGTGCCTCCCGTGGACCTGCTGGTGGTGGCCAACCGCAACGCCGGGAGCGCCGACGAGGAGCGCCTGACCCGCGCGCTGGACGTGCTGCGCGCCGGCGCCGCCGTCGAGGTGGCGGTGACCGCCGACGCCGCCGACCTCGACCGGGTGGTCGCCGACCGCGCAGGCCGCCGGCTGGTCGTGGCCGGCGGCGACGGGTCGGTGCACGCGGTCGTGGCCGCACTCGACCGCGCCGGGGCGCTCGACCCCGCCGACCCGCTGGGGGTCGTGCCCCTGGGCACCGGCAACGACCTCGCCGGCGCCCTCGGCGTGCCCGACGACCCCGCCGGCGCCGCGCGGTGCGTCCTCGACGGCGACCCGCGCCGGCTGGACCTGCTGCTCGACGACGCCGGCGGCGTGGTGGTCAACGCCGTGCACGCCGGCATCGGGGTGCGCGCCGCGGACGAGGCCGCGGGACTCAAGGAGCGGTTCGGCGCGCTGGCCTATCCGATCGGGGCCGCGGTCGCCGGGCTCGCCGGGGCCGAGCAGCGGCTGCGGGTCACCGTCGACGGCGCCGTCGTCACCTCCCCCGCCGGCTGGGCGGCCGACGGCGGCACGCCGCTGCTCATGGTCGGCGTCTGCAACGGCCCCACCATCGGCGGCGGGACGGCGCTGGCCCCCGGTGCCGACCCCGGCGACGGGCTGGCCGACCTCGTGGTCAGCGCGGCCACCGGTCCGGCCGCCCGCGCCGCCTACGCGCTGGCGCTGACCACCGGGCGGCACGTCGACCGCGACGACGTCGTCCACGTCCGGGGCCGCGAGGTGGCCGTGTCCGGGGAGCCGGTGGCCCTCGACGCCGATGGCGACCTGCTGCCGCCGGTGCCGGCGCGCACCTGGCGGCTGGCCGCCGGCGCCTGGTCGGTGGTCCTCCCGCGCCCGGGGTCAGGCGGCCGGTGACCAGCCCAGCAGCGGGCCGAGGCGGGTGGCGACGTCGGTGAGGATCTGCTCGTAGTCGGCCTCGGCGAAGCTGAAGGGCAGCGCGAAGACCACCTCGGAGACCTCGCGGAAGCCCTCGTGCGCGTACAGCGCCTCGGTGATCTGCTCGCTGGTGCCCAGCAGGTCGGCGGCGAACAGCAGCCGCGCCGGGCCCTGCGGGCTGCCGGTCCGCGGCGTGCGGGCCGCGACGTAGGCGGCGTAGCGCTCGCGCTGCGCGGGCGTCGCGCCGTCGGTGGGGATGACGACCAGCCCCTGGGACACCCGGCCGGTGCCGCCGGCGGCCCGGTAGGCGCGGATCTGCCCGGCCTGGATGGCGGCGAAGTCGGTGCGGTCGTCCTCGGCCCGCACCACGCTGCTGGTCAGCAGGTTGGTGCCCGCGCGCCCGGCCCACTGCGCCGAGCGGGTGCTGCCCCCGCCGTACCACATCCGGCCGCGCAGCCCGGGGGAGTGCGGCTGCACCCGGTCCGACCACTCCTCGACGACGCCCTCGCGCCCGGAGAACGTCGCGGCCGGCTCGCCCGCGACGAACCGCAGCAGCCGCTCGACCCGGGTGTGGGTGAAGTCCTCGGCGTCGGCGGTGTCCGGGTAGAGCGCGCCCTTCACGTCGTCCCAGTGCATCGGCGGCCCGACGCTCACGCCGGGGTGCAGCCGCCCGCCGGAGAGCACGTCGACGGTGGCGAGGTCCTCGGCCAGCCGCAGCGGGTTCTCCCACGCCAACGGGGTGACGGCGGTGCCGAGCGCGATCCGCGACGTCCGCTGGGTCAGCGCCGCCAGCACGGCGACCGGGGAGGAGATGCCGTACTGCAGGTGTCGGTGGCGCAGCCAGGCGCTGTCGAGACCGAGCCGCTCGCCGAGCTCGACCATCCGCAGCGTGGCCTCGTGGCCGCCCCGGGGGTCGGCGGGGTCGAAGGTGCCGATGGTGAGGAAGCCGAGGTGCTCGAGCGGGGTGCCGGGGGCGGGCATGACGACGATCCTGCCCGCCCCCGGCGCCCGGTTCAGTAACCGACGGGCTTGGCGGGGGTCACCACCCAGTCGGTGAAGAAGCCGTCGAGCTCCCGCCCGCTGACCTCCTCGGCCAGCGCGACGAAGTCCGCCGTGGTCACCGTGCTGTCGGCGTTCTCGGTCGCCCAGCGCTCCAGCAGCACGAAGAACGCCTCGTCCCCGATCAGGTTCCGCAGGGCGTGCAGGGTGGCCGCGCCGCGGTCGTACACCGCGCCGGCGAACAGGCCGGTGGCCCCCGGGTCGCTGACGACCACCGACCAGAACGCGTCGTCGGCCGGGGTGGCGTACACCGCCTCGTACTGCTGCTGCGCGGTCTGGCGGCCCTGCCGCTCGGACCAGAGCCACTCGGCGTAGGTGGCGAAGCCCTCGTTGAGCCAGATGTCGCGCCAGCTCGCGGGCGTCACGCTGTCGCCGAGCCACTGGTGGGCCAGCTCGTGGGCCACGGTGCCCTCGCTGGCCTGCCGCGAGTACACCGGGCGCGTCTGGGTCTCCAGGGCGTAACCGACGGTGTCGTCGTCGACGATGGCCCCGAAGGACGTGAACGGGTAGGGCCCGAACAGGTCGTCGAAGTAGTCGATCATCGCCGGCTGGAGCGCCAGGCTCGCCTCGGTGGTGGCCCGCCGGGTCGCGTTCAGCCCGGTCTCGACGTAGTTCAGGATCGGCAGCCCGTTGGGGCCGACCTGGGTGGTGGCGGTGTAGTCGCCGATCGACGCCGTCGCCAGGTAGCTGGCCATCGGGTCGGTGGCGCGCCAGGTGAACGTGGTGCGGCCGTCCGTGGTCACCGGCTGGCCCACCGGCTCGCCGTTGGCGATCGCCGTCTTGCCCTGGGGCACGGTGATCCGGAAGTCGTACGTGGCCTTGTCCGACGGGACGTCGTTGACCGGGAACCAGGTCGGTGCGCCCTCGGGCTGGTTGGCGACCAGGACGCCGTCGGCGAAGGTCACCCAGCCGTAGAGCGAGCCCTCGAGGTCGGTGGGCCGCCCCGGGTAGCCGGAGTAGACGACGGTGACCTCGTGCGTGGTGCCGGCCTTCAGCTTCGGCGCGGCCTGCACGACCAGCTCGCCGCCGAGGCCGTCCTCGCCCGGCGGCAGCTGCTGGTAGCGGGCCGGCTTGCCGTCGACCAGCACCGAGGACACCGTCAGCCGGCGCAGGTCGAGGGAGAAGCTCGCCAGGTCGGCGGTGGCGGTGAGGGTGACGACGGCGGTGCCGTCGAGCCGGCTCTGGTCGGGCGTCGCCCCGGGGAACCAGGACAGGCCGAGGTCGTAGTGCTGCACGTCGTAGCCGCCGTTGCCCGCGGCCGGGAAGTACGGGTCGCCCCCGGAGGTGCTGCCGTCGGTGTAGCGGGGGGTGCCCGGCGCGCCGGGGGCGGCGGCGGCCGGGCCCGCTGCGGCGACGAGGGCGGCCGCCGCGACGAGCACGGCGGTGGTGCGGGCTGTCCGGGGTGTGCGCACGGATCTCCTCCTCCGCCGGCCCACCGTGGGCCGGCCCGGACACCGTAGGGCCAGGTCACGGATCCGTCACGGGCCGGTTCCGCCGCGGACCGCCGCCGGGGACCTGGCACCGGTGCGAGCCACGCCACTACCGTCGTCCGGCACGACGGCCGGCCCGCGCGGGTGCTGCCCGACGGCGTCCGGTGCGGCGGCCGGTCCCCGACACCCGCCCAGGAGGAACCGTGACGACGACGTCCGAGCCGACGACCGGCACCGCCACCCCGCAGCCCGGCCGGCTGGGGGACCCGGCCGCCGAGTACCGCACCGACGACCGCGCCGACCGCCGGCTGCGCGAGGCCCTCGCCCGGTACGGCCTCGACGCCCCCGCCGCGCCGCCCCCCTTCCCGCGCCACGCCCCGCTGGAGGACCGGCTGGCCTTCGTCCGCGGCGCCCACGACGCCTTCGAGCAGCTCTACGCCGCGGTCGCGGCGGAGGAGACCCACCGCGACGACGTCACCCGCACCACGCACACCGCCCCGGGCCGGGAGGGCACCGGGATCCCGCTGTACGTCTTCCGGCCGGCCGGCACCGAGGGGCGGCCGCTGCCCGGGCTGGTCTACCTCCACGGCGGCGGCATGACCATCCTCGACTGCGCCAACCGCCTGCACACCCGCTGGTGCGAGGACCTGGCCGCCACCGGGCTGGTCGTCGTCGCCGTCGACTTCCGCAACGCCGTGAGCACCGACGGCCACGCCCCCTTCCCGGCCGGGCTGCACGACTGCGCCGACGCGCTCACCTGGCTCGACGCCCACCGCGACGAGATCGGCGCGACCTCGCTGGTGCTGCAGGGGGAGTCCGGCGGGGCGAACCTGTGCCTGGCCTCGGCGCTGCTGGCCAAGCGGGAGGGCCGGCTGGCAGCGATCGCCGGGGTCTACGCGATGGTCCCCTACATCTCCGGCGGCTACGGCTGGGACGACGACGCCAAGCGCGCCGAGCTGCCCTCACTGGTCGAGAACGAGGGCTGGTTCCTCAACACCCTGATGATGGACCTGCTGGTGTCGGCCTACGACCCGGCCGACGAGCACCGCCGCGACCCGCTGGCCTGGCCGTACTTCGCCACCGTCGAGGACCTGACCGGGATGCCGCCGCACGTGGTCACGGTCAACGAGCTCGACCCGCTGCGCGACGAGGGCATCGCCTACTACCGCCGGCTGCAGGCGGCCGGCGTGCGCGCGACCGGGCGGGTGAACCTGGGGCTCACGCACGCCGGCGAGCTGATCTTCAAGACCGCCGTCGGGGACGTCTACGACGCGACGATCGCCGACATCTGCCGGTTCGCCCGGAGCCTCGCGCCGGCCGGGTAGCCCGCCCGGCCGTCAGCGGGGGAGGCGGCCCAGCAGGTGGAACTCCGGGTTGGGCGGGATCGCGGCGAAGTGGGCCAGCCGGTTGGACAGCGCGAAGAAGGCGGTGATCGCGCCGACGTCCCACACGTCGTCCTCCGACAGGCCCGCGGCGCGCAGCCGGTCGAGGTCGGCGGCGCCCACCGCGGCCGGGTCGGTGGCCAGCCGCACGGCGACGTCGAGCACGGTGTGCACCCGCTCGGACAGCGGCGCCTTGCGCCAGTCGACGGCGACGAGGTCGGCCAGCAGCGGGTCGCGGGTGCGGATGCGCGCGATCGCCCCGTGCGCGACGACGCAGTAGGCGCAGTCGTTGGCCGCGCTGGTGGCCACCACGATCAGTTCGCGCTCGCCGGTGGACAGGCCCGGGGTGTCCTTGTCCATGAGCGCGTCGTGCATGGTGAAGAAGGCGCGCGCCTCCTCCGGGCGCCAGGCCAGCGCGGCGAAGACGTGCGGCAGGAACCCCGAGCGCTCCTGCACGTCGGCGTAGCGCTCGGCGAGGTCGGCCGGCAGGCCGGCGGGGTCGGCGAGGGGGAAGCGGCTGATCGGGGTCTGCTCGGCGGTCACCGGACCAGCCTGCCGCGTTCAGCCGTCGACGACGACCCGGTCCCGGCCGGCCCGCTTGGCGTGGTAGAGGCGGGCGTCGGCGAGACCGAGCAGCTGCGCCGGCGTCCGGTCGGGCACCTCGGCGGTGCTCGCCGCGCCGACGCTCACCGTCACCGGCAGCCCGTGGGTCAGCCCGTCCCACGGGTGCGCGGCGACCGCGCGGCGCACCGCCTCCAGGTGGGCGGCCGCGGCGCCGGCGTCGACGCCGGGCAGGACGAGGAGGAACTCCTCGCCGCCCAGCCGTGCGGCGAACGAGCCCGCGCCGCCCGGGGCGGCGGTCTCCTGCAGCAGCGTGGCCACCGCGCGCAGCACCTCGTCCCCGACGGCGTGCGAGCAGGTGTCGTTGACCCGCTTGAAGTGGTCGAGGTCCAGCAGCGCCACCCACACCCGGCCGGTGCCGTCGGCGAGCAGCCGGGGCAGCTCCTCGTCGACGTAGCGGCGGTTGTAGAGGCCGGTGAGCGGGTCGCGCAGCGACAGCTCGCGCCAGCGGCGGCTCTGCCGGCGCGCCTCGGTGGTCTCGTACACCGCCTGCAGCGCGCGGGCGCGGGCCTCGCGCTGCGCCGACTGCAGCTCCACCAGCTCGGCGACGTAGCGCTTGTGCTCCTCGAACGCCGCCCGGTGGTCACCCCGGGCGGCGTGCAGCTCGGCCTGCTCGGCGCGGGCGCGCACCCGGATCGAGGTCAGGCCGTGCAGGTCGCAGCGCCGGACGCACTCGGCCAGGGTGTCCTGCGCACGGTCGACCTCGCCGCGACGGCGCTGCACCTCGGCCAGGGTGAGCAGGAAGTCCGCGCCGGCGTCGCCGTCGGAGGAGGTGTCCAGCACCTCGGGCGCGAGGCCGAGCCGCAGCGCCGCCTCGGCCTCGACCAGCCGGTCGGCGCCCATCAGCGCGCGGGCGACGGTGTCGAGGTCGCCGACGTCGAGCGGCCTGCCGTGCGCCCGCGCGAGCTGCTGCAGCCGCTCGCTGTACACCAGCGCGTCGTCGAACCGACCGGCCAGGGTGTCGGTGTAGGCGCGGTTGTTGAGGATGCGCAGCTGCCGGTCGACGTCGCCGAGCTCCTCGGCCAGCCGCAGCACGGCGGTGTAGCGCTCGGGTGCCGCGGGGTCGCGGGCCAGGCCCAGGACGTCGGCGAGCCGCACCAGGTGGTCGATGCGCAGCGCCGGCAGGGCGGTCTCGTCGAGCAGGTCGATCGAGGAGACGGCGTGCTCCAGCGCCCCGGCCAGGTCGCCGACCTCCTGGAGGACGGCGGTGAGCACGAAGGAGCTGCGGGCCAGCAGGTACCGGTCGCGGGTCTCGCTGGCCCAGCGGTGCACCTCGGAGGCGGTCCGGCCGGCCTCGGCGACGGCGCCCCGGCGGCGCTGCAGGTCGGCACGGACCAGCCGGGCGCGCTGCTCGAGGTCGGGCCGGCCGAGCGCGCGGGCGGCCTCGGCGGCGGCCTCGGCGCGCTCCGGCGCGGACCCGGTGGCGAAGCGGGAGAGGGTCTCCAGCTCGTCGAGGGTCGCCTGCAGCGCGGTGACCGCACCCGCCGGAGGTCCCGGGTCCCCTCCGGGGACGGCGTCCTGCTCGACGGCGAGACCGGTCACGGCCGTCCCATCGGCCGTGCCGTCGGCGCCCGTGAGCCCTGCCGGGCCGGCTCCACTCCTCCGGGTGAGCACCGCCTCAGCCCCCCGCCAGCAGCGCGCGGACCGCGTCGACGGAGTCGGCGTCGGCGGGGCTGCGGTCGGGGCGGTAGCGCAGCACCCGCGCGAAGCGCAGCGCCACCCCGCCGGGGTAGCGGGTGCTGCGCTGGGCGCCGTCGAGGGCCACCTCGACGACCACCTCCGGCCGCAGCTCCAGCCCCCACGGGTGCTCGGCGCGCGCGTGCCCGGGGAACGTGCGCGTCTGCCAGTCGAGCAGCTCGTCGGTCATGCCCTTGAACGTCTTGCCGACCATGAGCGGGGCGCCGCCGTCGGGGTCGCGGGCGCCGAGGTGGATGTTCGACAGCTTCCCGCTGCGGCGGCCGTACCCCCACTCCACGCCGAGGACGACGAGGTCGAGGGTGTGCACCGGCTTGACCTTCTGCCAGGCGCGGCCGCGGCGGCCGGCGGCGTAGGGCGCGTCGAGGGCCTTGACCACCACGCCCTCGTGGCCGGCGGCCAGCGCGGCGTCGAGGACGGCGGCGGCCTGCCCGGGGCCGGGCCGGCGGACCCCGGGCATCCGCAGCGGCGCGGCCTCCTCGGCGGCCAGCAGCCGGTCGAGGACGTCCAGTCGGGTGGCCAGCGGCTCGTCGAGCAGGTCACGGCCGTCGAGGTGCAGCACGTCGAAGAAGAACGGCGACAGCAGCACGCCGGCGTCGGCCTCGTCGCTGCCGAAGCGGCTCATCGTGTCCTGGAACGCGCGCGGACGGCCGTCGTCGTCGAGGGCGAGGGTCTCCCCGTCGAGGACGGCGGTGCGGCAGGGCAGCGCGCGCACCCGCTCGACCAGCTCGGGCACGCCGTCGGTGACCTCCCGCAGCGTGCGCGTCCACACCCGCACGACGTCGCCGTCGCGGTGCACCTGGACGCGGGCGCCGTCGAGCTTGTGCTCCACGGTGACCTCCCCGCCCAGGTCGTCGAGGGCCGCCTCGAGCGAGGAGCCGGGGCTGGCCAGCATCGGCCGCACCGGGCGGCCCACCCGCAGGCCGACGGCGGCCAGCGCCCGCTCCCCGCCGGTCAGGGCGGTGGCGGCGGTCTCGTCGAGCCGGCCGGTGAGCATCGCCGCGCGGCGGACGGCGGCCGGCGGCACCTGCGCCGCGGCGGCCACGGCGTCGAGCAGGACGCCCTCGAGCGCGCCCTGGCGCAGCTCACCGCCCAGCAGCCGGACGAGGAAGCGCTGCTCCTCGGCGGTGGCCGCGGCCAGCACCTCGGCCAGCAGCGCCTCGCGGCGGGCGGTGGACCCGGTGCCGGTGGTGGCGGCGAGGGCGGTGAGCGCGGCATCGACCGCCGCGACGGTCAGCGACGGCGCGGGCGCGGGGTCGGGCAGCGCCCGCGACAGCGTGCGCCAGCCGACGCCCACCCGCCCCTGCGGCAGCTCCCCGGCCAGCCACGCCGCCACCGGCCCCACCTCACCCGGCCCGGCGCCTCGCAGCGCCGCTGCGATCGCCGCGGCCTTCGCCGTGCGGGCGCGGGTGGCCGCCACCGCGGCGGAGGCGGCCACGACGTCGGCGAGCAGCACGCCGCCATGCTGACAGCCGGGTACGACACCGGGCGGCCACCGCGCCGTGCCCACCGCCCCTCCGGGGGAGGCCGGGGACCCGGCGCGGCCGGCGTCAGCCGGAGGTGTCCCCGCGGCCGGAGCCCGCGTCGTCCGGGTGCCCGGTGAAGGCCGCCCGGGCGTCGGCCCGGGCCGCCTCGGCGGCGTGGCCCTCGGTGTCGGAGCGGGGGACGGCGGCCGGGCGCAGCGAGCGGACGAGCTCGTCGACGTTGGCGAAGTCGACCCCTGGCGGCACCGTGCGCAGGGTGCGCAGCACCTCGTCGGGAGCGCCGTGCCGCCGGGCGGCGTCCAGCAGCGCGTCCTTGTCGGCGGGGTAGTCGACCTCGCCCAGGTGCGCGAGCACGTCCTGCACGGCAACGGTGTCGGCCACGGGATCTCCTCGGGACTCGGGACGGGACTCGGGGCGGGGCTACCCGTCGCCGGGACCGGTACGCACCGTCAGCGCGACGCCGTCGGCCAGCCGGTAGGGCCCGGTGGACACCAGGTCGCCGACGACGCGGCGCAGCCGCGACACCTCCGCGCGGGCGGCGACGACGTGCCCGTCGTCGCCGTAGAGGCCGCGCCCGAGGGCGGCGGCGTCGAGCCCCCGCCGCCCGGCGCCGGCGACCAGCGCGAGGACCTGCCCCTGCCGGCGGGTGAGCGCCGCCGACCACGAGTCCTGGCCGCCGGCGACCCGCAGCACCGGCGCGGCGGTCAGGTCCAGCTCGGCGGTGACCGGCGCGCGGGACTCCGCCGGGCGCAGCAGCCAGCCCTCGCCGAGCCGCTCGGGGGTGCACAGCCCCAGCCCGGGCACCGCCACCGGCCGCCCGGCGCGCGGCACGGCCACCCGCGGGCCGGCGGCGATGCCCGACCGCGCGGCCACCCAGCCGTCGTCGTCGACCACCAGCAGCGGCCCGCGCACCGTCCCCAGCACCGGCTCGGCGCTGCGGCGCAGCCGCTCCAGGTGCTGCTCGTGCCGCCGCCACAGCCCGGACTCGGCCAGCCGCACGGAGGTCTCCACCAGCGCGCCGATGGCCGGGTGCAGGGTGAGCGCCGGGCCGCTGACGTCGACGATGCCGAGCAGCTCCCCGGTGACCGGTGAGTGCACCGGCGCGGCCGAGCAGTACCAGGGGTGCTGGGCGGACTCGAAGTGCTCGGCGGAGAACAGCTGCACCGGCGCCGCCTCGGCCAGGGCGGTGCCGATGGCGTTGGTGCCCACCGCCGCCTCGGTCCACGTCGCGCCCTCGGCGAAGCCGAGCCGGTCGGCGTGCCGCCGGGTGGCCGCCGCCCCCTCCCGCCACAGCACGACGCCGTCGGCGTCGGTGACCACGACGAGGCCGTGCGAGGCGTCGGCGACGCCGACCAGCACCCGGCGCAGCTCGTCGACGACCAGCGCCAGCCCCGAGCCGTGGCGGCGCCCCTCCACCGCGTCGGCGGGCAGCGGGTCGCGGGGGCGGGGCCGGTCGGGGTCCAGACCCAGCCCCAGCACCCGCGACCAGGACCGCTCGACCACCCCGCGCGGCCGCACCGGCGGGCGCCCGCCGGCGAGGACGGCGTCGTGCACGCGGGAGAGCACCCGGGCGTGCGTGGACAGGTCGGTACCGGGCGCGACCGCCGACCACGGGGGCACCGGCGCCTCCTCGGGCGTGCAATCCGCTGCAACGCTCCCGCTCCGGCCCGCGGGGCGCTGTGCTGCACATCACACCACGTCCCGACGACGAGGAGGTCCCTCCGTGACGCAGACGCTCGACGCACCTCCGGAGAGCCCCGCGCGGCGCGCGGCCGACTGGTTCACGGCGTTCGAGGACGCCCTGCGCGCCCGCGACGTGGAGCGGGCCGCCGGCCTGTTCGCCACGACGAGCTACTGGCGCGACCTGGTCGCCTTCAGCTGGAACGTCACCACCGTCGAGCACCGCGCGGGCGTGACCGACCTGCTCAGCGCCACGCTGGACCGCACCGACCCGTCGGGCTTCACCGTCAGCGAGGAGCCGGAGGAGGCCGACGGCGTCACCACCGCCTGGTTCACCTTCGAGACGGCCGTCGGCCGCGGGAAGGGCCTCGTGCGCCTCGTCGAGGAGGACGGGCAGCCGCGGGCGTGGACGTTGCTGACCACCCTGTACGAGCTCAAGGGCCACGAGGAGCCCCGCGGCACCGACCGGCCGATGGGCGCCGAGCACGGCGTCAACCGGCAGCGCCTGACCTGGGCCGAGCGCCGGGCCCGCGAGGCCGCCGAACTCGGCCGCACCACCCAGCCCTACGTGCTCGTCGTCGGGGGAGGGCAGGGCGGCATCGCGCTGGGGGCCCGGCTGCGCCAGCTCGACGTGCCCGCACTCGTCGTCGACCGGCACGCCCGCCCCGGGGACCAGTGGCGCAGCCGCTACAAGTCCCTCTGCCTGCACGACCCCGTCTGGTACGACCACCTGCCCTACCTGCCGTTCCCGGACAACTGGCCGGTGTTCTCCCCGAAGGACAAGATCGCCGACTGGCTCGAGTCCTACGTGAAGGTCATGGAGATCCCGTACTGGGGGAGCACCGAGGTGCGCCGCGCCGGGTACGACGAGGCGGCCGGTGAGTGGACCGTCGAGGTGGTGCGCGACGGCGAGGAGCTCACCCTGCGCCCGAAGCAGCTGGTGCTGGCCACCGGGATGAGCGGCAAGCCGAACGTGCCGGTGCTGCCCGGGCAGGACGTGTTCCGCGGCGAGCAGCACCACTCCTCGGCCCACCCGGGCCCCGACGACTACGCCGGCAAGAAGGTCGTCGTCGTCGGCAGCAACAACTCCGCCTTCGACATCTGCGGCGCGCTGTGGGAGCACGGCGCCGACGTGACGATGGTGCAGCGCTCCTCGACGCACATCGTCAAGAGCGACAGCCTCATGGAGATCGGCCTCGGCGCGCTCTACAGCGAGCAGGCGGTGGCCGGCGGCATGACCACCGAGAAGGCCGACCTCACCTTCGCCTCGCTGCCCTACCGGATCCTGCACGAGTTCCAGATCCCGGCGTACGAGCAGATGAAGGAGCGCGACGCCGACTTCTACGACCGGCTGGAGAAGGCCGGGTTCTGGCTGGACTGGGGCGACGACGGCTCGGGCCTGTTCATGAAGTACCTGCGCCGCGGCTCCGGCTACTACATCGACGTCGGCGCCGCCGACCTGGTGGCCAACGGCGACGTCGAGCTCGTGCACGGGCAGGTCGACCACCTGACCGAGGACGCCGTCGTGCTCGACGACGGCACCGAGCTGCCGGCCGACGTCGTCGTCTACGCCACCGGCTACGGCTCGATGAACGGCTGGGCCGCCGACCTCATCTCCCAGGAGGTCGCCGACAAGGTCGGCAAGGTCTGGGGCCTGGGCTCGGACACCACCAAGGACCCCGGGCCCTGGGAGGGCGAGCAGCGCAACATGTGGAAGCCCACCCGGCAGGAGGGGCTGTGGTTCCACGGCGGCAACCTGCACCAGTCGCGGCACTACTCGCTCTACCTGGCGCTGCAGCTCAAGGCCCGGCAGGCCGGCATCCCGACGCCGGTGTACGGGCTGGCGGAGGTGCACCACCTGCGCTGAGCCGCCGGGTCACCGGGCCGCCGAGCCCGCCGAGCCGCCCGGCGCCGGGGAGTCCGGTCTCCCCGGCGCCGGTGCGTGTCCGGCGCTAGGGTCGGCGCGGTCACCAGCGAGCCGGTCGTGGGAGCCGCATGAACCTCGAGAAGGTCGTCTTCGGGTTCTTCGTGCTGCTCGCCGCGACGCTGAACTTCGGCTTCTTCCTCGGGGACATCTCCGACCCCGCGCTGCACAACGTCTACGAGCTGTTCGCCGCGCTGGTGGTCAGCCTCATCGCCACGGTGCTCAAGTTCGGCGACCGCACGCAGATCGGCGCCGTCCACCTGGCCACCAGCCTCGTCGCCGACCTGCAGCTGGTCGCGGCCACCATCACCTGGGCCTGGGCGGTGCACGTCTCCGCCGAGGGCCTCACCGACGTGACGACGGCGAGCATGGTCTCGCTCTCGGGAGGGGCGCTGCTGGCCAACGTGGTCTCGGTGGTGCTGCTCGTCGTCGAGACCGTGTCCTTCCAGCGCCACTGACCGGCGCGACCGACGCCGCCGCCGTGGAATCCGCACCGCCGCCCCCGGTCACGACCCGCAGCCGGCGCCGGCGGCGCCGGGCCCCGGTGGTGCCCCGCGCGGAGGGGTCGGCGACGGTGTTCGTCGTCCTCCGGCGGATGCGCGCCCCGCTGATCACGCTCATCGTCATCTTCTTCGTCAGCGTGCTCGGGCTCTCGCTGATCCCGGGCGTCGACGCGTCGGGTCGGCCGGCCCGCCTCAGCCTGTTCGACGCCTTCTACGTCATGAGCTACACGGCGACGACGATCGGCTTCGGCGAGATCCCCTACGCGTTCGGCTACGCCCAGCGGATGTGGGTGACCGCGACCATCTACCTGACCGTCGTCGGCTGGGCCTACGCGATCGGGTCGCTGCTGGCGCTGCTGCAGGACCGCGCGTTCCGGCAGGCGCTGGCCCTGCGGCACGTGTCCCGCAAGGTCAACCGGCTGCGCGAGCCGTTCCTGCTGATCTGCGGCTACGGGCAGGCCGGTGAGCAGCTCGGGCTCTCCCTCGACGCCCTGGGCCGCCGGTTCACCGTCGTCGACATGGCCGAGAGCCGCATCGACGCCCTCGAGATCGCCAGCCACCGGGCCGACGTCCCCGGACTGGTCGGCGACGCCCGCGACCCGCACGTGCTCGGCGTCGCCGGGCTGGGACACCCGTACTGCGAGGGCGTGCTGGCCGTCACCGGCGACGACGAGGCCAACCTCGCGGTCACGATGGCCGCCGCGCTGCTGCGCCCGGAGCTCCCGGTGGTCGCCCGCACGACGTCGGCGACGGTGGCCGAGCGGATGTGCGGCTTCGGGTCGCCGACGGTCATCAACCCCTTCGACCGGTTCGGCGACCACCTGCGGCTCGCGCTGCGCACCCCGGCCTCGTACCAGCTCATGACCTGGCTGGAGAGCGGCCCGGGCGCCGAGGTGCCGTCCCGGGGCAAGGCGCCGGCGCCCGGCCGGTGGGTGGTGTGCGGCTACGGCCGGTTCGGCCGGCACTTCGCCGCCGACCTGCGCGCGGAGGGCCTGGAGGTGACCACCGTCGACCCCTCGCCGGAGGAGGAGCCGACCGTCGTCGGGGACTCCGCGGACCCCGACGTCATCCGGCGGACCGACCCCGCCACCGCGGTCGGCCTGGTCGCGGCCACCGACAACGACACGACCAACCTGTCGCTGGTGGCCGAGGCCCGGCGGATCAACCCCGACCTGTTCGTCGCCGCCCGCCAGAACCAGCCCACCGACGCCGCCCTGTTCGCCGCGATGGACGTCGACGCGCTGCTGGTGCCCACCGAGGTGGTCGCGCACGACGCCTACGCCCGGCTCAGCACGCCGCTGCTGTGGCGGTTCCTGCGCGAGCTGCCCGGGCAGAGCGACGAGTGGTCGGCCGGCATCATCGAGCGGCTGCTCGAGGCGTGCGGCACCCACCTCGAAGCGCTGTGGAAGGTGCGGCTCACCGAGGACGAGGCGCCGGCGCTGCACCCCCACCTGGCCGGCGGGCGGTTCCGGCTCTGCGACCTGCTGCGCGACCCCGCCGACCGCGACGAGACGCTGCTGGCCGTGCCGCTGATGGCGCTGCGCGGGGGCGAGGCGCTGCTCGCGCCCGACGGCGACCTGGTGCTCGAGCCGGACGACGAGCTGCTCTTCGCCGGCCGGGCCCCGGTGCACCGGGAGGTGGAGGCCACGCTGTTCCTCGACGGCGTCGCCGACTACCTCGTCACCGGCCAGCGGGTGCCGTCGAGCTGGATCTGGCGGAAGCTGAGCCGGTCGAGGCCCGTGCCGGACGCGACCGCCGCGTCCTGACCGGCCGCCGACGGGGGGAGCACCCGTGGCCGACCAGGGGCCCGTCCGGACCTTCCTGGGGGGCGGTCGCGGCCGCCGGGACGCCGTCCGGCCGCCCCAGCTGCGCACCGACGACCACCGCTCCGCCTCGCGGCTGGAGCTGTTCTTCGACCTGGCGTTCGTCCTCGTCGTGGCCGAGCTGGCGATCGCGCTGCGCGAGGACGTCACCCTGCACGGGTTCCTCGTGTTCGCCGGGCTGTTCGCCACGGTCTGGTGGTCGTGGGTGAGCTCGACGCTCTACGCCAACCGCTTCGACCACGACGACGTCGTCTACCGGCTGTACAAGCTCGGCAGCATGGCCGCCGTCGTGGGGCTGGCGGCGTCGGCGTCGGAGGCGACGGGGGAGCGGTTCGCCGTCTTCGTGCTGTGCCACGTCGTGCTGCGGCTGCTGCTCCTGCTGCAGTACCGCCGGGCGCACGTGCACGTGCCCGAGGCGCGGCCGATCACCCGGCTGTACCTGCTGGGCGCCGGCGCCGGCGCGACGCTGTGGGCGGTGTCGCTGGCCGTGCCGCGGCCGGCCGCCTACGCGCTGTGGGCCGCCGCGGTCCTGGTCGAGGCGCTGGTGCCGCTGCTGGCCACGCGGTCCTCTGCCGACGTGCCGCTGCACGTCGAGCACCTGCCCGAGCGGTTCGCGCTGTTCGTCATCCTCGTGCTCGGTGAGCCGGTGGCCGCCGTCGCCCACGGGCTGTACGACGCGGGGTGGTCGGGCGCCGCGCTGCCGGTGGCCGTGCTGGGGTTCGTGCTCGCGGCGGCGCTGTGGTGGAGCTACTTCGACCTCGCCGGAGCGCGGGCGAAGAAGCTGCTGGGGGAGGCCGGGGAGTCCAACGGCGCGCACTCCCACGACGTCTACGTCTTCGGGCACCTGCCGCTGACGCTGGCGCTCGCCTCGGTGGGCGCCGGCCTGGAACTCGCGGTCGTGGAGGCCGCGGCCGGGGAGGTGCCGGCCGGGACCCGGCTGCTGGTGGCCGGCGGGGTGGCGGTCTACCTCGTCGCCGCGAGCGTCACGGCGTCGGCGATGACGGGGCAGGCCGGGCACGGGTGGTGGTGGCCGCTCCTGGCCGCGGTGGTGGCCGCGCTGGACGCGCTGCTGGAGCTGCCGGCCTGGGTGGTGGTCGGCGCCCTGGCGCTGCTGGTCTCGCTGGTGGTCGTGGCGGGCCTGGTGCAGCGCTCGTCGGGGCGCCTGGAGACCGAGGAGGTCTGACCGCCGGGGTCCGACCGCCGAGTCCGACCGCCGTGTGCCGCAGGGACCTCCGACCCTGCCACCGCCCGGCGGTGCGGCGTGCACTGGACCCGGTGGCCGCGAGGACCGGTCGAGCGGGACGGTGCCCGGCCGGCGGGCGGGCACCGGCAGGGAGGACGGCCATGGCCACACCCACCACCCCGACCCCCGGTGACGACCGGCGGCCGGAGATGTCGCCGGACGAGAAGCTGATCGCCCAGTGGGAGGCGCAGCACGACGTCGCCGCCCGCGGGCACCGCGGCGACCCGCTCGGGCTGCAGCGCTCGCTCACCCGCGAGCGCCTCGCCGACTGCGCCCGCCGCGGCGCCACGGCGTCGGGTGCGGGATCGTCGCGTGCCGGGGCGTCGCGTGCCGGGGCGTCGCGTGCCGGGGCGTCGCGTGCCGGGGCGTCGGGTGGGGCGGCCGTGCCGCGGCCGGCTCCCGACGACGCGGCGGCGGGCATGGGCGAGGGTGACGTGTGCGTGGCGCCGTGGGCCGCCGCCCAGGCCGCCGAGGCCGCCGAGGATCCCGCGCCGGCCCGCCGCCACCCGTGGCGGCGGTTCCGGCACCACGCCTCCGAGCACTGACGCCCGCCGGTCACCCGGCGCCCCGCCGGCCCGCCGGCCCGCCGGGTCGCCATGTCGATGCGGCGACTGGTCGAGGTGTCCGCACGTCGACCAGTCGCCGAGTCGAGTCGTCGGCTCGTCGACCAGTTGCCGAGTCGAGTGGTCCGCACGTCGACCAGTCGCCGAGTCGAGTCGTCCACCGGGCGGCCCTCGAGCACCCCTCAGAAGGGCGGTGGGTCGTCGTCCGGGTCGGCCGGCTGGTCCGCGGGCGGTGGGTCGGGTGCCTTCGGCGGTGGTGGCCGGACGCCCGGTGGCCGGGTGGTCCGGGTGGTGCCCGACGGGGTGGTGACGGTGAGCGTCCCGTCGGGGCTCATCTCGAACCGCCAGCCGCGGGCACAGGTCTTCACCCGGCGGTGGGAGCGGCACAGGCAACACAGGTTGGCGCAGTCGGTGGCCCCGCCGTGCGCGTGCGGGATGACGTGGTCGGCGTCGGCCCAGCCGACCCGCTGGCCGCAGGTGGGCATCCGGCAGGTGCGGTCGCGGGTGCGCACGAACGCCTGCTGCTGCGCCGAGGGTGTGTAGCCGTCCCTGCTCGCCGGCCGGTCGAGCACCGTGCACCCGCAGTCGCCGTCGGGGTGGTGAGGGCAACCCCGTTGAGCCAGCCTCCGCAGCCGGTCCAGCGTCGCGGTGGCCCGCAGCGTGCCGTCGTCGGTGAGCGTCACCGTCACCGACCTGCCCTCGGGCGCCTGCACCCCCAGCGCGTCCAACTCGCGCAGCAGCTCGCGCAGGTGCGCGGCGGTGATCGGGAACCCGTTCACCTCCCCGGCCTGCGCCGACCGCCCGGCCAGCGACGCCAGCGTGGCGACGATCTGCAGGTGCGCCGTCACCGCCGTCCCCGTCTGCCACGGCCGCTGCAGCAGGTCGGCGAACACGGCGGTGCGCAGCTGCCCGATCGGGCGCGGATCGCCGTCGGCCTTGAGCATCCGGGCGAGGGCGTCGACGGTCGTCTGGCAGGCGGCGGCCACGTCGGTGGGCAGGTCGGCGGCGATGGTGCTCATCCCGTCGGACGGCGATGGGTAGACCCGCACGTCCGAGCGCCGCTCGGCGGTCTTGCGCCGCTGGTCGACCGCGTCGGCGTCGGCTTCGAGCAGCAGTTCGATCGCCCGCTTCTTGAGCCGCCCGACGGTCAGGGCGGTGGCGTCGGGCAGCACGGCGGCCTCGATGCGCCAGGCGAGGGCGGGGTCGGTGTGCTGCAGCACGTCGACCAGTGCCTTGGCGCGGGCCTCGTCGAGGTCGCCGGCGGTCAGGGCGGCCCAGGTGGCGGGCAGGCGCTCGCGGTAGGTCCAGGCGCGGGTGGCCAGGTGGTCGGCGGTACCGCGGCCGCAGTTGAGGATCACGGCCAGCTCGGCGGTGCAGAACTTCGACACCCCGGGCAGCTCGGTGTCGGGCTTGCACGACCGCGCACCGGGCGTGCCCGGCGCGGGGTCGCCGTCATCGGGAGAGTCGTCGGCCAGGGCGAGGACCAGTTCGGCCTCGTAGGCGGCGGTCATCGCCTGGCGGGCCTGCAGGCGCTGCAGCTCGGCGGCCTTCTGCTCCCGCGACGACACCCCCACCGGCAGCCGCGGCACCGTCACCGGCCGCGCGAGCAGCAACCCGGCGAGCGCCCGCTCCACGGGTGGCACGTACTCCGCGACCTCCTGCACGACCCCGAACCTACGGGCGGGTGTGACAGTTCTCGCAGGTCAGCGGCCCAGATCCCGCTGCTGGGCAGGAACGGGGCCGGCCGTCACCCCGGACTGTGGGGGAGGCGTGGGTGCGCTGTAGGTGTCCCGTGCCGGGGGCCGCCGACAGGCTCACCGCCATGACCGACACCGCCCCCGCCCCCGTCCCGATGGCCGACGTCCGCGACATGTACGTCGTCCACCGCGCCTTCCGGCGCGAGTTCCGGCTGCTGCCCGAGCTGATCCGCGCCGTCGCACCGGGGGACACCGACCGCGCCGCCGTCCTCGCCGCCCACGCCCGCCTGGTGCTGCTCGGCCTGCACATGCACCACACCGGCGAGGACGACCTCCTGTGGCCCAAGCTGCTGGAGCGCTGCCCGCCCGACGCCGCGGTCGTCCACCGCATGGAGGCCCAGCACGAGCAGGTCGAGCACCTCACCGAGCAGCTCGGCCCGGCCCTGGACCGCTGGGAGGTCGAGGCCCGGCCGGCCGTGGCCGAGGAGGTCGCCGGCACCCTCGACGCGCTGCGCGCCGTCCTGCTCGAGCACCTCGCGGAGGAGGAGCGCGAGATCCTCCCGCTGGCCGAGCGGCACGTCACGCAGGAGGAGTGGGCTCAGCTCGGCCAGCACGGCGAGGGCACGATGGCCAAGAAGGACCTGCCGATCCTGTTCGGCGCGCTGCTCGAGGAGTGCAGCCCCGAGGAGCGGGAGATGATGCTGCACGTCGTCCCGTTCCCGGTCCGCGTCCTGCTCCGCACCGTCTTCGCCCGGCAGTACCGCCGCTACGCCGGCCGGGTGCGCGGGACCCGCTGATCGCCCGGGCCGATCTGCCGGGCGAGGGCCGGGACGTCGCCGGGCCGCAGCAGCCGGCCGGCGTCCCAGGCCCGCCCGAACGCCTCCTCGCCCAGCGCGGCGCGCACCTCCGGCAGCACCAGCCGGGCCAGCTCGACGTCGGGCGGGAACGCCACCGCCACCGACGCCGCCTCCGCCGTCGCCGAGCCCGCCGCGAACAGCCGGGCCGACAGCTCCGGCGACCCGCGCCGGGCGGCCACGACGGCCAGCCCCGGCAGCGTGTACGCCAGCGTCCAGGTGGTGCGGACCTCCGCGGCGAGGTCGGCGGCCTCGGTCCACCGGGCCAGCGCGGTGTCCTCGTCGCCGGCCAGCTGCGCGAGCGAGGCCTGCACGTTGAGCACCGTCGCCAGGGTGAACGGGCTGCCCAGCTCCCGCGCCAGCCGCTCGGCGACAGCGAGCTCGGCGGCTCCTCCGGCGTGGTCGCCGGACTGCAGCAGCAGCTGGCCCCGGGCGGTCACCGCGTGCGCCCGCGCCCAGGTCTGCCCGGTCTCGGCGGCCAGGCGCAGCGCCTCGTCGAGGTCGGCGGCGGCGGCCGGCAGGTCGCCGAGGAAGACGGCGGCCGAGCCGGTGAGCACCAGCGCCAGCGCCCGGAGGTCACCGGCGCCGGCGACGGCGGCCAGCCGGGCGGCGTCGGCGGCGGCGGCGCGGGTGCCCGGGATGTCGCCCGACGCGTAGCGCAGCGCGGCCAGGCCCAGCAGCAGCCGGGCGTCGTCGGCGGGGGCCAGCCCGTCCCGGGACACCCGCGTGACCCAGCCCAGCCCCTCGACGGCGTTGCCGCGCACCGCCCAGTACAGCCAGGTCGCCTCGGTCAGCCGGGCGACGTCGGCCGCCCGCCCGGCGGCCACCAGCCGGCCCAGCGCGGCGGCGAGGTTGCCGTGGTCGCGCTCGAGCCGGTCCAGCCAGGGCCCCTGCTCGGGACCGGTCAGCCCGGTCCGGGCGCCGTCGGCGAGGTCCAGCACCGCCGCGGTGGCCCGCTCGGCCACGGCGTCGGCCTCGCCGGAGGCGGCCAGCCGGGCCGCGGCGTACTGGCGCACCGGCTCCAGCAGCCGGTAGCGGGCCGCGGGCCCGTCCTCCACGACCACCAGCGACTGCTCGACCAGCCCGCCGAGCTGCGGGACGACGTCGGCGCCGCCGGCGACCGCCCGGGCGGCGTCGAGGTCGAAGCCGCCGGCGAACACCGCCAGCCGGCGCAGCAGCGCCTGCTCCCCCGCGGTGAGCAGCTCGTGGCTCCAGTCCAGCGCGGCGCGCATCGTGCGCTGCCGCTCGGGCAGGTCCCGGGAGCGCCCGGCGCCGAGGGCGTCGTCGAGCCGGCCGAGCAGCGCCGACGGCGGCAGATAGCGGGCGTGCGCCGCGGCGAGCTCGAGGGCCAGCGGCAGGCCGTCGAGGCGGCGGCAGATCGCCGCGACGTCGGCCGCGGCGTCGTCGAGGGCGACCGTGCGGCCGGCGGCGGCCGCCCGGTCGAGGAACAGCCGCGCGGCGGGCGAGGCGGCCACGGTGGCGGCGTCCGGGCGCTCCGGCACCGGGAGCGGGCCCAGGGGCCGCTCCCGCTCGGCGCGCACCCGCAGCGCCGCACGGCTGGTGGCCAGGACGGCCAGCCCGCCGCAGCGGGCCAGCAGCGCGGCGACGTCGGGGGCGGCGTCGAGGACGTGCTCGACGTTGTCCAGCACGACCAGGTGCCGCCGCCCGCCCAGGCGCGCGGCGACGGCGTCGGCGACGTCGCCGGCGAGCTGCCGGCCGCCGAGCGCGCGGGCCAGCTCGGGCAGCACCAGCCGCGCCTCCCGCACCGGCGCGAGCTCGACCAGCGTGACGCCGTCGGGGAAGTCCGGTGCCAGCGCCCGCGCCGCGGCCAGCGCGAGCGTGGTCTTGCCGACGCCGCCGGGGCCGGTGAGCGTCAGCAGCCGGGTCGCGCCCGAGCGCAGCAGCCCGGTGACCTCGGCGAGCTCGGCGTCCCGGCCGACCAGCGGCGCGGCCGGCAGCGGCAGCACCGGGACCGGCGGCGCCGGCGGCCCCTCGGGCCCGGTCCCGGGCCGGGCGGCGGCGGTCAGCGCCGCCCGGTCGGCGTCGTCGAGGTCCAGCGCGTCGGCCAGCGCGCGGAGGGTGTGCGGGTAGGGGCGGCGGCGCTCCCCGCGCTCCAGCGCGCTCACCGCCTTGGCGGTCAGCCCCGCCCGGGCCGCGAGCTCCTCCTGGCTGAGCGCGGCCCGCTCCCGCCACCGCCGCAGCAGCCCGGCCAGGGAGCCGGTGCCGGAGGGGGAGGCGCTCATCGGCGGGGAGGGTAGCCCGGCGCGGGCCCACGGGGCCGGTGTCCCCGGCTCGCCGCGGTCCGTGCCGTCGGCGACAGTGGTGCGGCCCTGCACTCACTCACCGGAAGGCCCCTCGACGTGCCCCCCTCGGACGACGGCGACCCGCACCTCGCGGAGTTCGGCTACCGGCAGCACCTGGACCGCAGCATCGGGCGGTTCTCCAGCTTCGCGGCCGGCGTCAGCTACATCTCGATCCTCACCGGCACGTTCCAGCTGTTCTACTTCGGCTTCGCCGCCGGCGGGCCGGCCTACGTCTGGTCCTGGCCGCTGGTCTTCGCCGGGCAGCTGATGGTGGCGCTGTGCTTCGCCGAGCTCGCCGCCCGCTACCCGGTGGCCGGGTCGCTCTACAACTGGACCAAGCGGCTGGGCAGCGCGACGACGTCGTGGCTGGCCGGCTGGGTGATGCTCACCGCCTCCATCGTGACGCTCGCGGCGACCGCGCTGGCCTACCAGATCACGCTGCCGCAGCTGTGGTCGGGCTTCCAGCTGGTCGGCGACGGCACCGGCACCTACGACGTCGCCGTCAACGCCGTCCTGCTGGGCGGGCTGCTGATCACGTTCACCACGCTGGTCAACGCGTTCGGCGTGCGGCTGATGTCGCGGATCAACAGCGCCGGGGTGTTCATCGAGCTGGTCGCGGCGGTGCTGATCGTCGTCGTGCTGGCCCTGGCGGTCACCCGCGGGCCGCAGGACGTCCTGTTCGACACCGGCGGCCGCGGGGAGGGGCAGCCGCTGGGCTACCTGGGCGCCTTCCTCGTCGCCGCGCTCGCCTCGGGATACGTCATGTACGGCTTCGACACCGCCAGCTCCCTCGGCGAGGAGACGAAGGAGCCGTCCCGCACCGCGCCGCGGGCGATCCTGCGGGCGATCACGGCGTCGTTCGTGCTCGGCGGGCTGATCCTGTTCTTCGGGCTCCTGGCCGCGCCCTCGCTCACCGACCCGCAGCTGTCCTCGGGCAGCGGCGGCCTGCAGTACGTCCTGCTCTCGGTGGCCGGCACGGGGCTGGGCAAGGCGTTCCTCGTCTGCATCGTCGTCGCGGTCACCGTCTGCTGCCTGGCGGTGCACACCGCCGCCATCCGGATGACCTTCGCGATGGCCCGCGACAACGCCCTGCCCGCCGGCACGCGGCTGGCCCACGTCGACCCGCGGCGCCGCACGCCGGTCGTGCCCGCCGTGCTGGTCGGGGCGCTGGCGGTCGGCGTGCTGCTGCTCAACGTCCGGCAGCCGCAGGTGTTCACGGCCCTCACCAGCATGGCCGTGGTGATGATCTACCTGGCCTACCTGCTGGTGACCGGCCCGATGCTGGTGGCCCGGCTGCGCGGCCGCTGGCCGGGCCCGGCACAGCCCGGGCGGTTCTCCCTCGGCCGCTGGGGGCTGCCGGTCAACGTCCTCGCCGTCGCGTGGGGCACCGGCATGGCGGTGAACCTGGCCTGGCCGCGGCGGGAGATCTACAACGCCACCGGCCCGCAGCACTGGTACCTGCAGTGGGCCGCGCCGCTGTTCATCGGCGCGATCGTCGCCGTCGGGCTGGCCTGGTACCTGCTGCGCCAGCGCAAGCGCACCGGCGTGCTGCCCGAGCACGCCGCCGTCATCGACCCGATCCCGCCGCCCACGCCCGCGTGAGCCGCAGCGCGCCCCGGGCCACCCCGCCCAGCAGCCGCGCGCGCTGGGCGGGGGACAGCGCGGCGAACACCCGCGCCATCGCCGCCGCCACCGCCGGCGGCGGCGACCCGACGTCGAGGTAGGCGCTCCACGCGCGATCGGGCAGCGTGAAGAACGCGGCGAAGAAGGCGTCGGTGGCCGCGGCGTCCAGCGGCAGCAGCACCTCCCGGCCCAGCGCCAGCAGCGCCGCCGTCGTCCGGGGCCGGGCCGCGCGCACCACCACGTGCGGGTCGCGGCCCTCCGCCAGCGCCGCGGCCACCTGCGGCCCGAGCCGCAGCGACGAGGCCACGCTGTAGCCGGTGGCCGGGTGCACCAGCCCGGCGGCGGCGCCCAGGCGGGTGCCGGTCCCGGCGGCGCGGGACGCGCCGTCGAGGGGGATGGCCACCCGCTCGGCCTCCCCGGCCGGGCGCAGGCCGTACGCGGCGAGCAGCGCGGCCAGCCGGTCGCGCAGGCCGGGCAGCGGCAGCGGCGGCCGGGCGGCCAGGGAGGTGGCCTCCAGCAGCACGGTGCCGTCGTCGAGGGGCAGGCCGTACAGGAAGGCCGGCGGCGCGCCGGGGGCGGCCAGCGCCGTCCAGTCCATGAGCAGCGCGCCGCCGGGCGGCACCAGGTCGGGGACGGGGCCGGCGACCACCTCGCCCCAGGCCCGCTGCTGCGCCGTCCCGGGGCCGCTGCCGCGGGCGTCGAGGACCACCCGCGCCGTCAGCCGCTCCCCGCCGGCGAGCACGACGGTCCGCCCGGAGACCGCCGTCACCCGGTCGGTGACCACCGTCCCGCCGGACGTGCGGAACCGGTCGAGCACCGCCGCGTGCACGACGTCGTTGCGCAGCCGGGCGTAGCCGCGCGCCAGCCGCCGCTCGCCGCCGGCCGCGGTGCGCACGACGGTGGGGGAGTACCGCGCCGCGGCGGCGGCCGGGTCCAGGCCCAGCGGGCCGGCCGCGGCGTCGAGCTCGTCGGCCCACAGGCAGTAGGTGGCCGGCCAGACGCGCAGCGAGGGGGCGACCAGCGCCGTCCGCAGGCCCGCCGCCGCGCAGCCGGCCGCGGCCGACAGCCCGGCGGGACCGGAGCCCGCCACCAGGACGTCGAGCTCGGCGGGGGGCACCGCAGGAGACGACCACACCCCCGCCGCCCCGCGCCAGGCGGGGGGACGGGGGTGCGGCCGGGACGGGTCAGCGGACGCCGGCGGCCGCCCGCTCCCGCGCCTCGGCCCCCGCCACGGGGGCTGCGGGCAGCGGGTCGGGGTCCTCGTCGAGCATGGTCGCCTCGTCGAACGGCGCGGTCCCCGACAGCGCCGCGTCGAGCCGGTCGCGGTCGAGCTCCCGGGTCCAGGTGGCCACCAGGACCGTGGCGACGGCGTTGCCGGCGAAGTTGGTCACCGCCCGCGCCTCGGACATGAACCGGTCGATGCCGACGATCAGCCCGACGCCGTCGAGCAGGTCGGGGCGGTGGGCCGACAGCCCGCCGGCCAGCGTGGCCAGGCCCGCGCCGGTGACCCCCGCCGCGCCCTTGGAGGCGACGATCATGAAGGCCAGCAGGCCGATCTGCTCACCGACGCTCAGCGGGTCGCCGAGCGCGGAGGCGATGAACAGCGAGGCCATCGTCAGGTAGATCGCGGTGCCGTCGAGGTTGAAGGAGTACCCGGTCGGCACGACGATCCCGGCGACCGGCCTGCTGACGCCGGCGTGCTCCATCTTCGCGATCAGCCGGGGCAGCGCCGTCTCGGAGGAGGACGTGGAGACGATGAGCAGGAACTCCCGGCCGAGGTAGCGCAGCAGCCTGACGACGTTGACCTTCGCGACCAGGCGCAGCAGCAGGCCGAGGACGACGAACACGAACACCAGGCAGGTGGCGTAGAAGCCGAGCATGATCACCGCGAGGCTCTTCAGGGCGTCGACCCCGGTCTCGCCGACGACCGCGGCGATGGCGCCGAACGCCCCGACCGGGGCCAGCCACATGACCATCGCGAGGATGCGGAAGACGAGCTTCTGGAAGTGCCCGATGCCGCGCAGCAGGGGCTCGCCGGCGCGGCCCATCGACTGGATGGCGAAGCCGACGAGCAGCGCGACCAGCAGCGCCTGCAGCACCGAGCCGTCGGTCAGCGCCGACACCAGCGTCGTGGGGACCAGGCCCAGCAGGAAGTCGACCGTGCCGCCGCTCTCCTCCGCCGTGCCCGCCAGCGCGGCCCCCTCGCCGCGCAGCGTCTCCGACAGCGCCAGCCCGTCGCCGGGGTGCAGCAGGTTGCCCACCACCAGGCCGATGGCCAGCGCCACGGTGGACATCAGCAGGAAGTAGCCCAGCGCGAGGCCGCCGATCCGGCCCACCTTGGCCGCCTGCCGGATCGCGCCGATGCCCAGCACGATGGTGCAGAAGATCACCGGGGCGATGAGCATCTTGATCAGCGCGACGAACGCCGTCCCGATCCACTTCAGGCCGGCGGCGAACTCGGGGAACACCAGCCCGACGACGATGCCGAGGACGACGGCGCCGATGACGGACAGGTAGAGCCAGTGCGTGCGGTCACGCCGACCGCTCGCCGCGGTGCCTGCTGTCATGACTGCTCCTGAGGGGTCGGGGGCGGGGCGTCCCCCAGTGAGCCGGAGCCGGTGACCGCGGTCACGCTTCCGTTCATTGCGTACGTGACCTGCGCCTCACCGGGCCGCGGCGGGACACTGCTGCCGTGTCCCCGCTCCGGCGCTCTCCCGGCCGCCGTCGCGGCGGCGTCAGCCTCGCCCGGCAGCTGCTGTGGCTGCAGGCGCTGGTCGTCGCGGTGCTGGTCGCCGCCGCCTCGGCCGTGGCCTACCTCGACGCCCGCGAGGCGGTGCAGAGCACCGCCGAGGAGCGCACCACCGCCGTCGTCGAGAGCATCGCCGACTCCCCGCTGGTGGTCGAGGCGGTCACCGGGGAGGACCCCACCGCGGTGCTGCAGCCCTACGTCGAGCAGGTCCGCGCCGACGCCGGGCTGTCCTTCGTCACGGTCATGGCGCCCGACCGCACCCGGTTCACCCACCCCGACCCGGCGCAGATCGGCCGGCCGTTCCGGGGCAGCGTCGCCGAGGCGCTGGCCGGGCGCACGCTGACCGAGACCTACACCGGCACGCTGGGGCCCTCGGTGCGCTCCACCGGGCCGGTCCTCGACGCCGACGGGGACGTCGTCGCGCTGGTCTCGGCGGGCATCACCGTCGACCGGGTCGGCGCCGACCTCGCCGAGGCGGTGCCCGGCATCCTCGGCACCGCGGCGCTCGCCCTCACCGCCGGCGCGCTGGGCAGCTGGGCGATCAGCCGCCGCGTGCGCCGGCAGACCGGGGGGCTCGACGCGACGACCCTGGCCCGCATGGTCGAGCACCACGAGGCCGTCCTGCACGCCGTCCGGGAGGGCCTGCTGCTGGTCGACCGCGAGGGCCGGGTGGAGCTGGCCAACGACGAGGCCCGCCGGCTGCTCGACCTCGACGGCGACCCCGCCGGCCGGCCGGTGACCGCGCTCGGCCTGCCCGGCCCGCTGGCCACCGCGCTCGCCGCGCCGGGGCGTGCGGTCGACGAGGTGCACCTGAGCGGCAGCCGCGTGCTGCTGGTCAACCGGTCCCCGACGCGCGCCGCCGGCCGGTCGGCGGGCTCGGTGGTGACGCTGCGCGACCACACCGAGCTGCAGGCGCTCACCGGGGAGCGCGACAGCGTCCGGGCCTTCGCCGACTCGCTGCGCGCCCAGGCCCACGAGGCGGCCAACCGGCTGCACACCACCGTCTCGCTGGTGGAGCTGGGCCGCAGCGGTGAGGCCGTCGAGTTCGCGACCGCCTCGCTGGCCACCGCGCAGGCGCTCACCGACCGGGTGGTGGGCGCGGTGGAGGAGCCGGTGCTGGCGGCGCTGCTGCTCGGCAAGGCGGCCGGCGCCGCCGAGCGCGGGGTGACCCTGGAGATCGACCCCGGCACCGCCGTCGGCGTCACCGGCCTGCCGGCCGGCGACCTGGTGACCGTCGTCGGCAACCTGCTCGACAACGCCGTCGACGCCGCCCTGGCCGGCGACCCGCCCCGCGAGGTCGCCGTCGGGCTGGCCGTCGACGGCGACCGGCTGGAGATCCGGGTCGAGGACAGCGGCCCCGGCGTCCCCGAGGAGCAGGCCGCGGAGGTGTTCCGCCGGGGCTTCACGACCAAGCCCCCGCCCGACGGCGCCCCCGAGGGCCTCGGCCGCGGCCTGGGGCTGGCGCTGGTCGAGCAGACGGTGCGCCGGCACGGCGGCACGGTGTCGGTGCGCCCCGGTCCCGGGGCGGAGTTCACCGTCTCCCTCCCGCTGGCCGTCCCCGCCCGGACCGCCCCGTGATCCGCGTGCTCGTCGTCGAGGACGAGCCGGTGGCCGCCGAGGCGCACCGGACCTACGTCGACCGCACGGCCGGCTTCGGCACGGTGGCCGTCGCCGGCACCGGCGCCGCGGCGCTCGACGCGCTGGCCCGCACGCCGGTCGACCTGGTGCTGCTCGACCTGCACCTGCCCGACGCGTCGGGGCTGGAGCTGTGCCGGCGGATCCGGGGGGCCGGCGCCGACGTCGACGTCCTCGCCGTCACCTCGGCGCGGGAGCTGGCCACCGTGCGGGCCGCCGCGGTGCACGGCGTCGTGGGGTACCTGCTCAAGCCGTTCACCTACCCGGCGCTGCGCGACCGGCTGGTCGCCTACGCCGAGTACCGCTCGGGCCTGACCGCCGGCGGGGAGGCCGCCGGGCAGGCCGAGATCGACCGGGTGCTCGGCGCGGCGCGCCCGTCCCGGTCCGCGCCGCTGCCCAAGGGCATGGGCCGGGAGACCCTCGACGCCGTGGTGGCCGCCGTCCGCCGGGCCCGCGGGGTGTCGGCGGGGGAGACCGCGGAGGTGATCGGGGCCTCGCGGATCACCGCCCGCCGCTACCTGGAGTACCTCGCCGAGGCGGGGCTGGTCGAGCGGGTGCCCCGCTACGGCGGCACCGGGCGCCCGGAGCTCGAGTACCGCTGGCGCTGACCGGCCTCACGCCGGGTCGCCGTCGACGTACACCCACCGGCCGCCGTCGCGCCGGAACCGGCTGCGCTCGGCCTGCACCTGCTCGGCCCCGCCGGCGCGGGCGTGCGCGCGGAAGGTGACCGTGCCCTCGGCGTCGAACAGGCCGCCGCCGGTCGTCGCCAGCACCTCCAGCCCGGTCCAGCGCACGCCCGGGTCCAGCCGCAGCGTGCGCGGCCGGGTGGCCGGGTCCCAGGTGGCGAGAAGGTACGCCGGGTCGCCGACGGCGAAGGCGCTGTAGCGCGAGCGCATCAGCTGCTCGGCGGTGGCCGCGGCAGCCGTCCCGTCGTGGAGGCGGCCGCAGCACTCCGCGTAGGCCAGGCCGGATCCGCAGGGGCAGCGAGCCATGCCCCTAGTCTTCGGCGATCCAGACGGCGGTGTCCGGCGGGAGCGCCACGGAGCGGGCCGAGGTGTGCACCCCCGGGCCGGACTCGAGCAGCACCTGCCCGCGGGAGCGGACCAGCGCGGTGCCGGTGCCCATGTTGACCACGCAGCGGACCGTGCGGCCGCCTCCGGTGCAGCGCACGGTCAGCACGTCGCCGCGGGTGCTCACCGTCGCCTCGCCGCTGCCGAGCGCGGGGTGCTCGGCGCGGACGGTGAGCGCCTGGCGGTACAGGTGGAGCACGGAGTCGGAGTCGCGGGTCTGCCGCGAGACGGCGTGCCGCTTCCACTCCGCCGGCACCGGCAGCCACGGCCTGGCCGAGCGGTCCCGGGAGAAGCCGACGCCGGCCGTGGCGTTCCACGGCATGGGCACGCGGCAGCCGTCGCGACCGGCCCGCGCGCCGTTGCTGCGCAGGAAGATCGGGTCGCGCTTGGCCTCGTCGGGCACGTGCGCCTGCGGCAGGCCGAGCTCGTCGCCGGCGTAGACGTAGGCCGAGCCCGGCAGGGCCAGCAGCAGCAGCGCGGCGGCGCGGGCGCGGGCCAGGCCGGTCTCCCCGCCGCCGAAGCGGGTGACCATGCGGTCCTTGTCGTGGTTGCCCAGCACCCACGACACCGGGGCGCCCACCCGCCCGAAGGCGTCGAGCGCGCTGCCGATGGCCTCGGCGAAGGCGGGGGTCTCCCACCGCGACTTGAGCAGCCGGAACGACAGCGACTGGTGCATCTCGTCCGGCCGTGAGTAGAGCGCGACCTGCTCGAGGTCGGCCAGGCAGACCTCGCCCACCAGCATGGTGTCCGGGTACTCGTCGCAGATCGCCCGCCAGCGGCGCCACACGTCGTGCACCTCGGGCTGGTTCCAGGTCATCGCCTGCTCGGGACCGTGGCCGAACAGCGTGGGGGAGTACTCGCCGGGGTTGTCCCGCAGGCCGGCGTCCTTGTAGAGGCCGTAGGCGACGTCGACCCGGAAGCCGCTCACCCCGCGGTCGAGCCAGAAGCGCAGCGTCCGCTCGAAGTCCTCGGCGACGACGGGGTCGCGCCAGTTGAGGTCGGGCTGCTCGGGCGCGAACAGGTGCAGGTACCAGCGGCCGTCGGGGGTGCGCGACCAGGCCGGGCCGCCGAACAGCGAGCGCCAGTTGTTCGGCGGCTCCTCCGACGGCGGCGCGAAGTGGTACCGCGAGGCCTCGGGGGCGTCGGGGTCGGCCAGCGCCGCCTGGAACCAGGGGTGCCGGTCGGAGGTGTGGTTGGGGACGACGTCGAGCACCACGCGCAGGCCCAGCCGGCGGGCGTCGTCGACCAGCGCCTCGACGTCGGACACGTCGCCGTACTCGGGGTCCACCGCCCGGTAGTCCACGACGTCGTAGCCGCCGTCGGCGCCGCCGGAGGGGTAGTGCGGGTTGATCCACAGCGCGTCCACGCCGAGCCACGACAGGTACGGCAGCCGCGCCCGCAGCCCGGCCAGGTCTCCGATGCCGTCGCCGTTGCCGTCGGCGAACGAGCGCAGGTAGACCTGGTAGACGACGGCCGAACGCCACCACGGGGAGTCGGCCTGCTGCTCCTGCGCGGGAGCCGGCCGGGACCACGGCTGCTGCTCGGCGGCGGTGCCGGCAGCGACGAGTCGAGCGGACATGCGCCCAGGATCGGCACTCTCCGGTGTGGTGAGGTGCCCCCCTGACGCCAAAGAGTGGTGTCTTCCTCGTCACGTTCTGCCGAACGCGCAGGTCCGCAGCACCCGATGGTGTGCTCGCGCACACCCGGATGGGCGAGTGGCATGGCGACGTTGCACCAGCCGTCCCACGAGTCACGAGCCGCCGCAGCGCCGGCGGCAGGGAGTACGACCGCCATGAGCAGTTCGATGGCCGACCGCGCCGTCTGTCACCGTCACCCCCGGCACGTCTGGATCGCCAGCTGCCCCGACTGCACCTCCTGGCACCTCGCCGGCCTGCGGGCCCGGCGCGGGGAGGACGCGGCGGCGGGCAGTCCCGTGCGGGCCGCCTGAGTCCTCCTGCCCCGACGCCCCTCCGGTCCCCGCGGCCGGAGGGGCGTCGTCGTCCCCGCCGCGCCCGGCGGCCCGGACCGCCCGGCTGGTTCACTGCTCGTTGAACGCTCGACGACCCGTTCCCACTGCAGGAGGACCGCCGTGCACCTGGGCATCGACAGCTTCGTGGCGGCGGTGACCGACCCCGCCACCGGCCGCGCCATCGGGCCGGAGGAGCGGATGGCCGACCTGCTGGAGGAGATCGAGACCGCCGACCGGGTGGGGCTGCACTCCTTCGGCATCGGCGAGCACCACCGTCCCGAGTACTACGACTCCGCCCCGCCGGTCATCCTCGCCGCCGCGGCCGCCCGCACCTCGCGGATCCGGCTGAACAGCGCGGTCACGGTGCTCTCGGCCGCCGACCCGGTCCGGGTCTTCCAGCAGTTCGCCACCCTGGACCTGATCAGCCGGGGCCGCATCGACCTCGTCGTGGGCCGCGGCTCGTTCACCGAGGCGTTCCCGCTGTTCGGCCTGTCGCTGGCCGACTACGACGAGCTCTTCGACGAGAAGCTCGACCTGCTGCTGCGGATCCGGGCCTCCGAGCGGGTGACCTGGTCCGGTCGGCACCGCCCGGCGCTCACCGGGCAGGGCGTCTACCCGCGGCCGCTGCAGGACCCGCTGCCGGTCTGGATCGGCGTGGGCGGCACCCCGACGTCCTTCGTCCGCGCCGGGCTGCTCGGCCTGCCGCTGATGGTCGCGATCATCGGTGGTCAGCCCCGGCAGTTCGCGCCCCTGATCGACCTCTACCGCCAGGCCGGGGAGCAGGCCGGGCACCCGCCGGAGCGGCTGCGGGTGGGCCTGCACGTGTTCGGCTTCGTCGCCAAGACCACGCAGGCCGCGGCCGACACGATCTACCCCGGCTGGCACGAGATGTTCACCAAGGTCTCCCGGGAGCGCGGCTTCCCCCCGCCCAGCCGCGCACAGTTCGACGCCACCAGCGGGCCCGACGGCGCCTTCTTCACCGGCGACCCCGGCACCGTGGCCGAGAAGCTGGTGCGCATCTCCGGGCAGCTCGGCGGTGTCGACCGGGTGTCGATCCAGATGACCAACCCGCGGCTGGCGCACGCCGACCTGCTGCGCGGCATCGAGCTGCTGGGCACCGAGGTGGCGCCCCGGGTGGCCGGCGCCTGAGCGCTCGCCCCGCCGCCGCGGGCCCGCCCGCGGCGGCGGGTGCGCAGTCGGTGCCGCGCGGCGCGGCGTGTCGGCGCGTGTCGCCGACCGCGACTGCGCACTCGCCGCCCCGGGGCCGGGTGACCGGACCGCTCAGGGCTCCCGGGGGAAGGGCGGGGCGTCGTCGGCCACCACCGCGCCCCGCTCGCCGCGCGGCCGCTCGGGCCCGACGGTCGAGTCGCGCTCGGTCTGCCGCTCGGCCTCGGCGTTCACCGTCGCGCCCAGGACGACCAGGAACACGGTGAGCCACAGCCACACCATGCTGATGGCGACGCCGGCCAGGGAGCCGTAGGTGGCCGTGTAGTCCCCGAGGCTCTGCACGTAGGCGAACAGGCCGGCCGACGTCGCCAGCCACAGGACCGTGGTGAGCACCGCGCCGCCGCTGATCCAGCGCCAGCGGGCCTGCCGCCGGTCGGGGCCGACCCGGTAGAGGACGGCGAGCACGAGGACCACGAGCGCTGCCAGGCCGGCCCAGGTCAGCACCGGCTCGAGGACGCGCACCGGTCCGGGTGCCGCGGCCAGCGCCGACGACAGCAGCGCGGCGCCGGCGATCACCCCGCCCAGCAGTGCCGCCCCGCCGAGCACCACGGCCAGCCCGAGCCCGCTGCGGCGGAGGAAGCCGCGGGTCTCCCGCTCGTCGTAGGCCAGGGTCAGCGCGTCGACGAGGTAGGTGGCGGCGGTCGTCGCCGTCCACAGCGCCGCCACCAGCCCGCTGATCCCGCGCCAGGTGAGCACCTGGCCCGACGCGGTGGTGATGCTGGTCAGCTGGTCGGCGACGAGGGGCTCGAGGTCGTCGGGCAGCACCGCGGCCATGTCCGACAGCTGGTCGAGGGCCTGCTCCGGGGTGTTGACCGCGCCGTAGATCGACAGCGCCGTCACCAGCACCGGGGCGATCGACAGCAGGGCGAAGAAGGCGACCGCCGAGACCTGCACCATCAGGCGCTCGCCGAACGCCTGCCGGGCGGCCCGGCCGAGGACGTGCCCCCACTCCCGGGGCGGGATGTGGTGCGGGGAGCGGGCGTCGGCGCCCGCGCGCTGCGCCGGGGCCCCGCCGCTCGCGTCAGCCATGCCCGGGAGTCTGCCCACTCCCGCCCCCCGACACGCCGCCCCGGACACACCGCCCGGGGATCCCCCGAGCCGCAGGACCAGGGACGGGTCCGGGCGTCTCCGGATACCCCGAGCACCCCGCTGCCGGGAGGCTCTGTGCCATGACATCGATCCCCACCACCCCCCGTCCCCAGCTGCGGCGCACCCGCACCGGCGCGATGCTCGGCGGCGTCAGCACCGGCCTGGCCGACTACACCGGCGTCGACGCGGTGATCTGGCGGGCCGCCTTCGTGGCCCTCACCCTCGCCGGCGGCGTCGGCCTGGTGCTCTACGCGGTGCTGTGGGTGCTCGCCCCGGCCGAGCCGCTGGCCCCGGGTGAGCAGCCCCGCCCGGTGGACCAGTGGGTCGACCGGCTCGCCGGCCGTTCCGACAGCGCGGCCTGAGCCGGGCGGCCCGGGCCGGCCGCTCAGCCGCCGGGGGGCACCAGCCGGGCCAGCTGCACCCGGGACCGCAGCCCGCGCTTGCGGTAGACGCTGGTCAGGTGGTGCTCCACGGTCTTCGGGCTGAGGAACAGCTCCGCGGCGATCTCCCGGTTGGACGCACCCCCCGCCGCCAGGACGGCGATCCGCGTCTCCTGCGGGGTGAGCGGCTCCTCCGGCAGCGGTCGCCGCGGCCGCGCGGTCCGCCCGGTGGCCGCGAGCTCCTCCTCCGCCCGCCGGGCCCAGTGCACCAGGTCCATCGCGGCGAAGGCGTCCGCGGCCGCGGCCAGCTCCTCCCGGGCGCGCGTGCGCCGCCCCGCCCGGCGCAGCCGCTCGCCGAACAGCAGCCGGGTGTGCGGGGTCTCGAAGGAGTCCGGCGCCACGGCGTGAGCGGCCAGCGCACGCTCGAACAGCGCCGCGGCCTCGTCGTCGTCGGGGCAGGCCAGGGCGCGGCAGCGGGCGACCAGCGCCGCGGTCGGCGGCAGCGGGGACCGCGACACCCGCTCGTACTCGGCGGCCAGCGCGGCGGCCTCGGCCTGCCGCCCCAGCCCCGCCCAGGCCTCGACGAGCACCGGGGCCACCCCGAGCGGCTCCCCGAGCGGGCCGGCCCCGCCGTCGGCGGTCAGCCGGGCCTCCAGCAGCCCGGCGGCCGTCGCCAGGTCACCGCGGCACAGGGCGCAGAAGGCCTCGTGGACCGGCAGGTGCGCCGCCACCGCCACGGTGCCGGCCCGGGTGACCAGGGCGCGGGCGCGCTGCAGGTGCGCCGCCGCCTCCTCGTGCCGGCCGCGCATCGCCGCCTCCGAGGCCAACAGCTCCAGGGCGGGCGCGGCGTCGGCGACGTACCCCAGCTGCTCGGCGAGCTCGACGGCCTCACCGGCGTCGGCGTAGGCGCCCGGGTGGTCCCCCAGCATCCAGGCGCGGCCGTGGGCGGTCATCGCCAGCACGCTCACCAGCACCCCGAGGGCGCCGAGGGCCCGGGCCTCCCGGAGGCGGCGCTCCACGACGGGGACGACGGCCAGCGGGTCGGCCAGCCAGCCCACCGCGAGGACGAGCAGCGGCAGCAGCCGGGGCTCGGCGCGCAGCTCCGGATCGGCCTCCATGCCCTCCAGCGCCTCCCGCAGCGGCGGCCGGCCGCGGTCGGGGTCACCGGCGTGCAGCGCGGCGATCCCGGTGACCCACGCCCCCAGCACCCGCTGCAGGGGGTCGCGCGCGTCGGCCGCGGCGATCCGCTGCGCCGTCGCCTGCATCCCGGCCACGTCGCCGAGCCGGTGCTGGACGACGGCGAGGTCGGTGAGCACCCAGGCCGCGGTGCGGCCCGTCGCCGGCTCGGCGGCGGCCTGCAGCAGGTCGCGGGCGGCGGGCACCGAGCCGGAGTCCTGCTCCACGCGGCCGAGCACGTGCAGCACCTCGGCGCGGGCCGCGGCCGGGGCGGGTGCGCGCAGCACCTCACCGGCCAGCGCGCGGGCGCGGGCGGTGTCCCCGCCCACGGCGGCGTCCCGGACGGCCGCGGCCAGCAGCTCCGCCGCCCGGCCGGCGTCGGCGGTGAGGGCGGCGGCCCGCTCCAGCGCGGCCGACGACGCGGCGTACCCGCGGCGGGCGCGGGCCCGACCGGCCACCTCCGCCAGCTGCGCGGCCAGCGCCTCGTCCGGCCCGGTGGTGGCCAGCGCCCGGTGCCAGGTGCCGACGACGTCGTCGCCGCTGCGGGCGGTCTCGGCCAGCAGCCGGTGGGCGCGGCGGCGGTCGGCGGGGGAGGCGCGGCGCCACACGAGGCTGCGCAGCAGCGGGTGCCGGAAGTCCAGGGCGTCACCGGCGCGGACGACGACGCCGCGTGCCTCGGCCTCGTCGAGGGCGGCCTCGGCGTCGACGCCGGCCCGGCCGAGGGCGGCGGCCACGGCACCGGCCCGGCCGTCGTAGGCGGCGGCGAGCAGCAGCACCGCCTGCTGCGCGCCGGGGGGCAGCGCGGCGACCTCCGGCTCCAGCGCGCCGGCCAGCGCCGGGCCGGCGGACAGCAGAGCCGGGAGGGGCTCGGTGCCCTCCCGCTGGGCCGGGCTGAGCGAGGCGGCGACCTCGAGCAGGGCGAGCGGGTTGCCGCCGAGGCGGTCGGCCAGCCGGCGGGCCACCGGCGCGGCGACCGTGCCGGCCAGCAGTGCCCGGGCCGCCTCGGGGCCGAGACCGGGCAGGCGCACGGTGTCGGCGCCGGTCGCGAGGTCCGTCCCCGGGCGGCAGGCGACGACGACGGCCACGCCCTCCCCGTGCAGCCGGCGCGCGGCGAACAGCACCGCGCCGGCCGACTCGCGGTCGGCCCACTGCAGGTCGTCGACGACCACCAGCACCGGACCGGTCCCCGCCGCGGCCGCCAGCAGCGACAGCGTGCCGGCCGCCACCAGGTGCCGGTCACCCGGGACGCCGGCCGGACCCCAGCCCAGCGCCGCCGCCAGCGCCGCGGCCTGGCCGGGCGGCACCTCGCCCAGCAGCGCGCGCAGCGGCGCGAGCAGCTCGCCCAGCACCGCGTGCGGCAGCGCCGCGTCCGACTCGATGCCGCGCGCGGTGAGCCGGGTGAACCCCCCGGCCCGGGCGGCGGTGGCCCGCAGCAGCGCCGTCTTGCCGACGCCGGCCTCGCCCTCGACGACGAGCAGCCCGGGGCGGCCGGCGCGGGCGCCGTCGAGGAGCCGGCCGACCCGGTCGAGCTCGGCCGCGCGGCCCAGCAGGTCGGGGGTTTCCCCCGACGCGACGGGGTGCCCGCCGGCCACACGCTCGTCCGGCAGGAGCCCCTCGGGAGGACGCCATGACCACGACACCGGACCGGAGCCTAACGCCGCTGGGAGTGCAGCTGAGGTGGTTGGCCTTCTGGCTCGGCGCCCCGCTGGACCCGCGGCTGCTGCCGCGGCGGTGGTCCCGGTGAGGGCCCCGGTGACCGCCCCGGCGGTCGACCACCTGACCCTGACGGTCACCGACCTCGACCGCAGCCAGCGCTTCTACTGCGAGGTCCTCGACCTCGTCCGGCTCGCCGACTTCGGCGACGTCCGCGTCCTGGTGCACCCGGCGAGCGGCTTCACGCTCTCGCTGGCCCGGCACGGCGACGGCGGCGGGCGCTTCGACGAGACCCGCACCGGCCTGGACCACCTCGGCCTCGTCGCCGCCTCGCGGGAGGAGCTGGCCGCCCGCGAGGCGCAGCTGGCGGCGATGGGGGCGACGTACACGCCGGTCCGGGAGACGGCCTTCGGCTGGCACCTGAACCTCCGCGACCCCGACGGCATCGCGCTGGAGTTCACCGTCCCCGACGCGCGCCTCAGCGAGGCCTACGCCGAGCTGCGCGACACCGCCCTGTCGCCGGAGGAGATCGAGGTGCGCGCGCGGGAGGTCCTGGCCGAGGCCGGCGTCAGCCCCTGAGGTGTCGGGCGAACCAGGTCTCGGTGCGCGCCCAGGTGTCGGCGGCCGCGGCCGGGTCGGGCCGGATGCGCAGCACGTTCCGCAGCAGCGGGCGCAGCGGCCGGGGGCCGACCGGGGCGTCGTGCAGGAACCCGTGGCCGACGCCGGGGTACTCGCGGACGTCGTGCGGGACGCCGAGCCTCGTCAGCACCGCCGTCAGCTCGGCGGCGGTGCCGCGCAGCCCCGGGTCGGCACCGCCGTAGCCGGCCACCACCGGGCAGGCGCCGAGCAGGGCGGTGTGCGGGTCCTCCGGCAGCCGGGCGTAGAAGACGGCGGCGGCGTCGAAGCCACGGGCGGCCACGTGCAGGGCCAGGCCGCCGCCGACGCTGGACCCCAGCACGCCGAGCCGGCCGGTGCACCCCGGCAGCGCGGCCAGGTGCGCGCGGGCGGCCTCGAGGTCGGCGAAGGGGCGGCCCTCGCCGGCGGCCACCGCCTTGAACGTCCGGACCAGGCTGCGGCGGGCGCCGCCGTCGCTGAACAGGTCGGGCACCAGCGCCAGGTAGCCGGCGTCGGCGAGCCGCTGCACCTGCCGGCGCATGACGCCGTCCACGCCGAAGGCCTCGTGCAGCAGCACCACCCCCGGCCACGGACCGGGCCCCCCGGGGACGCCGAGGACGCCGCGCAGCCGGGGTGTGCCGCCCGGCGCCGCGGGGATCTCGACGTCGCTGATCGCGGCGCGCTGCAGATCGGTCATCCGCCGATGCTGGCAGAGCGGCGCGCCGCTGCGCACCGGCTGCGCGCACGGAGGGCTTGGATCCGGCCGCGCCGTGTGAGGGGATGCCGGTACGCGCCCGGCGGCGGGCGCCGGACGGAGGTGCGCGGATGACACGGGCGATCGTCGTCGGCGGCGGGGTCGCCGGTCCGGTGGCGGCCATGGCGCTGCAGCGGGCGGGGATCGAGGCGTCGGTCCACGAGGCCCACCCGGCGCCGGCCGGGGACGTCGGCGCGTGGCTCGGCGTCCAGGTCAACGGGCTCGACGCGCTGCGGGCGGTCGGCGCCGAGGACGTCGTCCGCGACGCCGGCTTCCCCACCCCCGTCATCGAGTTCCGCAACGCCGCGGGCCGCGTCCTCGGCTCGGTGCCGACCGGCGCGCCCGGGCAGCCGCCCGGCGTCTCGCTGCGGCGCTCGGACCTCTACCGGGCCCTGCACGCCGAGGCGCTGCGCCGCGGGATCGAGGTCCGCTACGGCTCCCGGCTCACCGGCGTGCAGGACGCCGGCGCGGGCGTCACCGCGCGGTTCGCCGACGGCCGCACCGAGACCGCCGACCTGCTCATCGGCGCCGACGGCGTCCGCTCGACCGTGCGGACCCTGGTCGACCCCGGCTGCCCGCCGCCCCGCTTCGTCCCGGTGCTCAACACCGCCGGCTACTCCACGCACACCCCGGACGACGCCGAGGTGGGCCGGCTGACCATGGTCTTCGGCCGGCGCGGCTTCGCCGGCTACCTGGCCGCGCCGACCGGCGGCACCTGGTGGTTCGCCAACCCGCCGCTGACGCGCGAGCCCTCGCCCGAGGAGGTCGCCGGTACCTCCGACCTGCAGTGGCGGGCCCGGCTCTACGACCTGCACCGGCACGACCGGTCCCCGGTGGTGGCGCTGGTGGAGGCCACCCCCGGCCCGCTGCGCGGCTGGACGACGTACGACGTCCCGCGCGTGGGCCGCTGGCACCGGGGGCGCACGGTGCTGGTCGGGGACGCCGCGCACGCCACCTCGCCGGCCGCCGGGCAGGGCTCGTCGCTGGCGGTGGAGGACGCCGTCGTCCTGGCCCGCTGCCTGCGCGACCTGCCGGTCGGTGAGGCGCTGCGGGCGTTCGAGGAGCTGCGGCGGGCCCGCGCGGAGCGGGTCGTCGCGCAGGGCTTCGCCACCAGCAGCGCCAAGTCGCCGCCGGCCGTGGGCCGCCTCGTGCGCGACCTGGTGATGCCGCTGGTGCTGCGCCACCGCGACCCGACGGCGTGGATGCGCGCCCACGCCGTCGACTGGGACGCGCCCGCCGTGCCGGTACCTGCCTGACGCCGGCGCGTGTGGCGCGGCCCCCGGGCGGGAACGGCACCGCCGTCGGACGGCACGAGGAGGCGGTCGTGGGCGGAACGGATCCGGGCGCTCAGCCGGGCACCGAGGACGAGGGGTCGCACGCCAGCGTCGGGGAGGACCCGGCCCGGGCCGAGGGCGGCCGGACCGGCGGGGAGACGTCGGTCGACGAGGCGATGGGCAGCGAGGCCGAGCCGCCGGGCTGACCCGGGGGCGTCAGGTCCGCGGCTGCGCGCGGGGGAGGGCCAGCGCCGCGACCAGCCCGGCGGCCACGACCGCGGTGCTGGCGGCGAACGCCACCTGGTAGGACGCGACGTCGGTGAGCCAGCCGGCCACCAGCGGGCCGGCGACGGCACCGAGGTCGGCCGCCATCTGGAACACCGCGACGACGCGGCCGCCCCGCGCCGGGCTCACGTCGCCGACCAGCGCGGCCGGCACGCTGGCCAGCAGCGCGGCGGCCAGGCCGTAGGTCGCCATGGACAGCAGGAAGACGCCGGTCTGCGGGGGCAGCACGAGCAGCGCCAGCGCCGCGGTGCCGGTCGCCGTCCCCAGCACCAGGCTCGGCCGCCGTCCCCAGGTGTCGGCCAGCCGGCCCGACCGCAGCAGCGCCAGCGCCTGCGCCGCGGAGCCGGCCAGCAGGCCGGCGCCGGCCCAGGCCGCGCTGCGCCCCAGCTCCTCGGTCACGTACAGCGGCACCAGCGAGTTGCGGACGCCGAAGAGCACCCAGCCGATGCCGAGGTTGACCACCAGGGCCGCGACGTAGGCCCGCGAGCGGAGCGCGGTGCGCAGCGGCAGCGGCTCGACGGGTGGCTCGGTGGGGTCCTCGCGCGCGCCGGCCCCGACGACGTCCGGTGCCCGCAGCAGGACCAGCGCCACCGCGCCGGCGACGAGCAGGAACCCGGCGTAGAGGAGGAACGGCAGCCGGGGGGACAGGGTGGCCAGCAGGCCGCCGGCCGCGGGCCCGGCGATGCCGCCGAGGATGAACCCGCCCTGGTAGGTGGCCGCGGCGCGCCCCCGGTGCGTCGGCGGTGACACCCGCAGCAGCAGCGCCAGCGCGGCCACGGTGAACATCGCGCTGCCGATGCCGCCGGCCGAGCGCAGCGCGAGGAACGTGGGGAACGAGGTCGCCAGCCCGGCCAGGCCGGTCGTGACCGCGACCAGCACCAGCCCGGTGGCGAGCACCAGGCGCTCCCCGACGCGCTCGACCAGCGAGCCCCCGCCGAAGGCGGAGACGAACCGGAAGAACGCGAAGGCGCTCACCGCCAGGCCCACCGCCGTCGTCCCGACGCCGAAGGAGCGGGCGAACAGCGGGATGGCCGGGGCGACGATGCCGAAGCCGAGTGCGACGACGAACGCCACGACCGCCAGCACGCCGACCTCGCGGGGGAGCCCGCCGGACCCCCGTCGCAGCACGGGCTGGATGCTCGCAGGTCGCGCCGGGGGGTCGTCGACCGGACCCCCCGGGTACCGGGCCTGCGTGCCCACCCGCCGCCAGGTGCTGCTCGCCGCCGGCGCCGGCCTGCTCGCCGGGTGCGGTGCCCGGCAGCTGCCGGGGGACGGGGACGCGGCCCTCCTGACCGCGCGCCTCCCGGGCACCGGCGACGGGCCGGTCCCGGCCCCGGGGACCCGCGCCCTGGGCCTCGAGGAGACCCGGGACACCCTGCTGCACGTCCCGGCGGCGGGGGTCGGGGTGCCCGCGCCGCTGGTGGTCGTCCTGCACGGCGCGGGCGGGGACGCCGGGGCCGGGCTGGGGCTGCTGGAGGGGCCGGCCGGCGAGCACGGGCTCCTGCTCCTGGCGCCGGCCTCCCGCGGCCCGACCTGGGACGCCGTCGCCGGGGGCTACGGCCCCGACGTCGCCGTGCTCGACCGGGCGCTGGCCGCGGTCGCGCGCACCGTCCCGGTCGACCCCGCGCGGGTCGCCGTCGCCGGGTTCTCCGACGGCGGGTCCTACGCGCTGGGCCTCGGCCTGGCCAACGGGCGGCTGTTCCGGCACGTCGTGGCCTTCTCGCCGGGCTTCCTCCCGCCGGGCCCGCGCACCGGCCGGCCGCCGGTGTTCGTGTCCCACGGCACCGCCGACGGCGTGCTGCCGGTCGACCGGACCAGCCGGCGGGTCGTGCCCGCGCTGCGCGACGACGGGTACGACGTCACCTACCGGGAGTTCCACGGCGGCCACGTCGTCCCGCCCGAGGTGGCCCGGGAGGCCGCCGGCCTGCTCGACTGAGCGGCGGCGTCAGCCGACCTCCGCGGCGAGGGCGCGGATCGGGCCGGACCACGCCCCGGGGGTGGTCCACACGAAGCTGTGCGCCCCCGGCATCGGGGCGAACCGGCCGTCGCGGGCGAGGCCGGCCAGCGCGCGGGCCCACTCCTCGGTGCAGATCCGGTCCTCGCGGCCGTGCAGCACCAGCACCGGGACCGGCACCCGGGGGACGGCGTCCTCGAGGCGGTCGGCCAGGTGGGCCCGCAGGGCGTGCACGATGCGCCGCGTGCCGGCGCGCTGCCGCTCGGGCCGGTGGGCCTCGTCGAGGTCGGGGGGCTCCAGCCGGTGGTTGCGGTACCAGGCGCGCAGCACGCCGCCGAGGCTGCGGTACCGCGGGTCGACCGTCGGGCCGGCCAGCACCAGCCCCCGCACGCCGGGCGGGTGCCGCAGCGCGGCGCGGGCGGCGACCTGCGTGCCGCCGGAGTGCCCGGCCAGCACCACCCGCTCCAGCCCCGCGGCCGCGAGCCAGGCGACCACCGCGTCGCCGAACTCGACGACGTCGAGCTCGTGCGGCGGCTCCCCGCTGCCGGAGAAGCCGGGCAGCTCGACGAGGTGGGCGCGGGTCCAGGTCCCCAGCGCCCGCAGTCCCGGGACGAGGTAGTCGGACACGCCGATGCCCTGGACGACGGCGACCTCGGCGACGCCGGCGCGGGGCCGGCCCACCGAGCGGCTGTGCACCCGCCCGTACGGCGTCTCCCGGTCGGCCGGGACGAGGTCGGTGGACAGCGGGCACCTCCAGCGGCCGGGCGGTGCGGCACCAGGGCCAGTGTGGCCGCGCCGGCTCCGGGGTGCGCGCCGTCCGGGTGGCTGGTTGGCTCGCCGCACGCGGCCGGAGCAGGTCGGCCGCCCGGGACGCTGACGGGAGACGACGTGGCCACGACCATCGCAGGGATGTCCAAGCAGACGGCGGCGCGGGCGCTGGGAGCCGCCGGCGTGGCGTTCGGGGCGCTCAGCGTCCTCGCCCCGCGCGCGGTCGCGGCCGGCTACGGCGTCCCCCCGACACCGCAGGGGCTGCAGCTGCAGCGCCTGTTCGGCAGCCGCGCGCTGGCCGTCTCGGCCACCGCGCTGACCGCCCGCACCCCCGAGGAGGTCGACCGCAACCTGGCCCTGGTCGCCGCGGCGAACCTCCTCGACGTGGTCACCGCGCTCGCGGCGGCCGCCGGATCGGGCCGGACCACCACCGTGCGGGCGGTGGCCAGCTCGGCGGTCTACGGCGCGGCGGCCCTGGCGGTCCGCGCGATGCGGGACTGACGGCGGACGAGCGGCGCACCGGCGAGCAGCTCCCGGGCAAGCCGCTGCCCGACGTCGTCGCCCCGGACCTCGACGTCCTCTTCTGCGGGATCAACCCCTCGCTGCTCTCGGCCGCCCGCGGTCACCACTTCGCGCGGCCGGGCAACCGGTTCTGGCCGGCGCTGCACCTGGCCGGGCTCACCCCGCGCCGGCTGGCGCCGGAGGAGGACCGGGAGCTCCTGCGCCACGGCCTGGGGGTGACCAACCTGGTGCACCGGCCCACCCGGACGGCGGCCGAGCTCACACCGGAGGAGCTGCGCGACGGCGCCGCGGCGCTCACCGACCTCGTGACCCGCCACCGGCCGCGCGCCGTGGCGGTGCTGGGCATCACGGCCTGGCGGCCGGCCACCGGCTCCCCGCGCGCCGGGTGGGGCCGGCAGGACGTCTCGATCGGCGGCGCGCAGACGTGGGTGCTGCCGAACCCCAGCGGGCTCAACGCGCACTTCCAGCTGCCCGACCTCGCCCGCCTCTACGCCGGCCTGCGCCGCTGAGGCAGCCGGCGGGCGCCGGCCTGCGCCTCCTGCGCCAGCCGCCCGACCAGCGCCACCGCACCGCCGAGGTCGAGCCCCGCGCCCTCGGCCTGCCCGGCGACCAGCTCGTCGTCGGGCAGCGCCTCCTCGGTGGCCGCCACGTAGCGCTGCCCGTCCAGCGGGTCCATCCGCAGCGGGTCGTAGCCGACCAGCCGGGCGTTGGCCTGCACGGCGCCCAGCAGCACCGCGGCGGTGTGCGGCTCCCCGGCCGCGGTGGCCGTGCCGACGGCGGCCAGCAGCCCGGCGAGGGTGCCGGTGGCGTCGCCCTCGCGGTGGGTCAGCTCGAGCATCTGCCACAGGTCGGCCAGCGCCTCGGCCGGCCGCCCGGCGTCGGTGAGCACCTTGGCGCGGATCCACAGCACCGACGAGTGCGCCCACGAGTGGCCCAGGTCGACGGCCAGCCGCTCGGCTCGGGCCAGGTGGTCCAGCGCGCCGTCGACGTCCCCGGCGGCGCGGGAGAACTGGCCGAGCGTCATGGCGATCTCGACCTGCACCCACTCGATGCCCGACGCCTGGGCCAGCTCCAGGCCGCGGGCGATGTCCTGCGGCGTCTGCCCGTCGGGGTCGGGCTGGCCGATCAGCGCCCGCACGAAGCCGCGCAGGACCAGCGCCAGCGCCAGCACGCCGTCGGACTCGTCGACGGCGGAGGTGACGATCTCGTTGGTCCGCGCCCAGATCGAGGGGACGTCACCGGAGAGGTAGGCCAGCAGCGCGTCACCGAGCAGCGCGCCGCTGCGCACCTGCGGCGGTGCGTCCGGGGTGGCCTCCAGCGCGGCGGCCAGCCAGCGGCGGCCCTCGGCGACGTGCCCGCGCCGGTACCACCACCACGACAGCGCCGAGCCGATGCGCAGCGCGAGCTCGCCCTGGCCGGTGGCCAGCGCGTGCCCCAGGGCGGCGCGCAGCGCGGGCTGCTCGGCGTCGAGCCGGCGGGCGCTGGCGGTCCACTCCGGACGGCGCAGGGTGGGCTCGAGCCGCTCGGTGAGCTGCACGGCGAAGCCGGTCAGCCGGTCGCGCAGCCGCCGCGCCTGCGCCTCGTCGAGACCCTGCTCGGCGTACTGCCGCAGCGTCTCCAGCATCCGGTAGCGGCCGGCGCGGTGGTCGAGCTCGACCAGGGACTTGGCCACCAGCACCCGCAGCAGCTCCAGCGCGCCGCCGTCGACCTCCGGGCCGGCGACGGCCTCGACCAGGTCGGGGCCGAAGGTGCCCGGCAGCACCGCCACGGCGCGGTAGACCGCCAGCTCCGGCGGGGAGAGCAGGTCCACGCTCCACTGCACCGTGGTCGCCAGGGTGCGCTGGTGGGGCACGGCGGTGCGCCAGCCGCCCGACAGCAGCGCGAAGCGGTCGTCGACCCGGCCGGCCACCTCCGCCAGCGGCAGGGTGGTCAGGCAGGCGGCGGCCAGCTCCACGGCCAGCGGCAGCCCGTCGAGGGCGGCCACCAGCTCGCGGACCTGCGCCAGGTCCTGCTCCGACGGGTCGGCCAGGTGCGGCGCGGCCAGCCGGGCGCGGTCGAGGAACAGCCGCTCGGCGTCGCTGCCGGGGGCGCCGGCCGGCATCGGCCCGCAGGGCAGCACCGCCTCGCCGGGCAGGCCCAGCGGCTCCCGGGAGGTGGCCAGCACCCGCAGCTCCGGACAGCGCGGCAGCAGCTCGGCGCAGGCGGCCGCGGCCGCCTCGACCACGTGCTCGCAGTTGTCCAGGAGCAGCAGCAGCGGTCGGTCGGCCACGGCGGTGGCGACGGCGCCCAGCGGGTCGCCGCCGGCGAGGGTGACGCCGAGGACGGTGGCCACCTGCGCGGCGACCAGGTCGGGGTCGGTGACGCCGGCCAGCTCGACCAGCGCGGCCGGCGGGGCACCGTCCGGGCGCCGCCGGGCGGCCTCCAGCGCCAGCCGGGTCTTGCCGCTGCCGCCGGGCCCGACCAGCGTGACCAGCCGCGGCCCGGCCAGCGCGGCGGCGACCTGGGCGAGCTCGCGCTCGCGGCCGACGAAGGCGGTCAGCGGCACCGGCAGCGGGCGGCCCAGCCGGACGGCGGGCCGCTCGGCCGCGGACGCCGCGGGCGCGGCGGGTGCGGCGGGCGCGGGACGGGGCGCGCCGGCCGCGGCCAGCGCCGGGTCCTGGCGCAGGATCTGGCCGTACAGCGCCTGCAGCGGCCGGCCGGGATCGACGCCGAGGCCGTCGGCGAGCAGCCGCCGGCCCTCCTCGTAGACCTCCAGCGCCTCCGCCTGCCGGCCGCACCGGTACAGCGCCAGCATCAGCGAGGCGCGCAGCCCCTCGCGCAGCGGCTCGGCGCGCAGCAGCTCGCGGACGTCGTCGACGATCTCGGCGTGCCGGCCCAGCCGCAGGTCCAGCTCGGCGGCGAGCTCGCGGGCGGCCAGCCGCAGCTGCTCGAGCCGCTCGGACTCCTCGACGGCGAAGGTCGCCGACACGTCGGCGTAGGCCGGGCCGCGCCACAGCGCCAGTCCCTCGCTGACCGACTCGCGCGCCCGCTCGACGTCGCCGCGCGCGGCCAGGTCGCGGGCGGCGCGCAGCAGTTGCACGAACCGGACGGCGTCGACGTCCTCGGGGGCGACCTCGAGCCGGTAGCCGGGCTCGCGGGTGACCAGCAGGGTCCACCGGCCGCCGGTGACGTCGGGCTCGAGCTCGCGGCGCAGCCGGGACACGATCGACTGCAGCGTCGCCGACACCGCCGCGGGCGGCTGCCCGCTCCACACGCGGTCGACGAGCAGGTCGACGGGGACGGTGCGGCCCGGGTCGACGAGCAGCGCGGCCAGGACGGCGCGGTGCTTGGGGGACTGGGGCGCGAGGAGGGTGCCGTCGCGCCGGACCTCCACGGGTCCCAGCACGCGGAACGAGGTGCCGGTCATCGCGCGGCAGCCTAGGAACCGGAACCGGTCCGTGGTGGTGTAGCCGCTCCATCGAGTCCGGTCCGTGACCTGCCGGGCGGGCGGCTGACCTGGCGCCCAAGCGCCCGGCAAGGGCGCACCAAGGACGGCGGCCGACCCTCGCGCTGCACCGTCGCCGCGCACCTGGGAGAACCCCCGTGACCTCCGCACCCGTCCTGTCCGCCGTCCTCCCGCCCGACCTGTCGGCCGCGCTGCGGTCCCGGCTCTCGCCCGCGGCGGAGGTCCGCGAGGGGACGGTGGTCCAGGTGGCCGAGGCCGCCGACGTCGTCGCGGCGGTGCGGCTGGCCGGCCGGCACGGCGTCGGGCTCGCCGTCCGCGGCCCCGGGCGCGGGACGGGACGGGCGCGGCGGCTGCTGGTCGACCCCGATCGCCTGTCGGAGGTGACCGTGTCCTCCTCCGGCTGGGCCCGGGTGGGGGCCGGCGTGCGCTGGCGCGACCTGGCCGGGGAGGCGGGCCGGCGCGGCCTGACCCCGCTGACCGGCGGGTCGGCGGCCGAGCGGGTCGCCGACACCGTGACCGGGGGCGGCGTCGGCCCGCTGGCGCGCACCTACGGCCTGGCCGGCGACCGGGTGCGGGCGGTGGAGCTGGTCACCGGCGACGGCGCGCTGCGGCGGGTCACGCCGGCCGAGGAGCCCGAGCTGTTCTGGGGCGTGCGCGGCGGTGGCGCGGCACTGGGTGTGGTGACCGCCGTGGAGCTGGACCTGCTGGCCGCCGGCCCCCGCTACGGCGGGCAGCTGCGCTGGGCGGCGGCCGACGCGCAGCGGGTGCTCGACGCCTGGCGGGCGTGGACGCCGACGCTGCCGGCCCAGGCCGGCACCTCGCTGCTGCTGACCCGGCCGCGCTCCGGCGAGTGCGGCGTGACGGTGCGCTTCGCGTGGGCCGGGGACACCGAGGACGGCGTCGAGGTCCTCGACGGGCTGCTCGGCCCCCTGGCGGCCACCGCGCGCCCGCTGGACTCCGAGATCGCGCCCCGCGGGCCGGCCGGGCTGGCCACCCGGGAGCAGGAGCCGGGGATCGGGTCCTCGCTGCTGCCCGACCGGGTCCCCGACGACGCCGCCGCGGCGCTCCTGCGGGCCGTGCGCGGTGCCCGGCCGCGCACGCTGGAGCTGCGGCTGCTCGGCGGCGCGCTGGGCTGGGTGCCCGAGCGGGCCAGCGCCGTCTGCCACCGCGACGCCCGGCTGGCGGTGCGGCTGGTCGGCGCCACCGGCGCGGAGGACCGCGCCGCCACCCGGGCGGCCGCGGCGGAGCTGGCCGCCGCGTTCGGCGCCGACCTCGCCGGCCGCCCCCCGGCGCACGGGTTCGCCGCGGTGCCCGACGTGCTGGCGCGCACCCCCACGCCGTCCGCGCGCGACCGGCTGGCGGCCCTGGCGGCCACCGCCGACCCGCACCGCATCCTCGAGGGCGCCGCCGGCGGCGACCGCCGCGGGGACTGAGGCCGGCCGGTCTCGGCCGGCCCCGCGCGGGGCTCACCCCGCCGACCCCACCCCGCCGACCCCACCCCGCGGTGCCCGACCTCACCCTGCAGCGCGAGGTCGGGCACCGGGCGGCGAGTCCGGCGGTGGCGCCTCGTCAGCCGGCGGTCGCGTGCACCGCGTCGGGGGAGGGCTCGGCCTGGAAGTCGGCCTGCCACAGGTCGGGGCCGAAGACCTCGTACTGCACGTCGCGCGGGGACACGCCCCGGTCGACGAGCGCGCTGCGCACGGCCCGCATGAACGGCAGCGGACCGCACAGGTAGTACACGGCGTCCTCGGGGAGGTCGACCGCGTCGAGGTCCATGACGCCGGCGTGGACGCCGTCGACCGGCAGGGTCCCGGTGGCCCCGCGCTCGTACCACACGTGGATCCGCGCGCCGGACAGCCGCCGGACGTCGCCGAGCACCTGCTCGCGCAGCGCGAAGGACTCCTCGTCGACGTCGGCGTGCAGCAGCGTGATCGGCAGGTGCGAGCCGGCGGCGGTCAGGTGGGAGAGCATCCCGGCCATCGGCGTGACGCCGATGCCGGCGCTGGCGAACACCACCGGGCGGCCGGAGTCGTCGAGGACGACGTCGCCGAAGGGCAGCGACATCGTCAGCCGGTCACCGACGCCGACCCGGTCGCAGAGGTGGTTGGAGACCTCGCCGTCGGGCCTGCCGTCGCCGCGGACCCGCTTGACCGAGAACTGGCGGTGCTCGCCGTCGTCGGCCCGGGTGAGGCTGTACTGCCGCGGCTGGCGCACGCCGTCGGGCATCGGCACCTGCACCGTCACGTACTGGCCGGGCAGCGAGGTCTTGACCAGCCGGTCGTCGACCCGCCGGACCCGGAAGGTGACGACCTCGGGGGTCTCCTGGACCTTCTCGGCGACCTCCCACTCGCGCCAGACCGTCTCCGGGCGCACCCCGCGGGCGCTGTACAGGCCGCGCTCCTGGTTGATCAGCGCGTAGGCCATCAGCCAGTAGACCTCGTCCCAGGCGGCGGCGACCTCCGGCGTCACCGCGTCGCCGAGGACGTCGGCGATGGCCCAGAACAGGTGCTCGTGGACGACGTCGTACTGCGCGGGCGTGATGCCGAGCGAGGCGTGCTTGTGCGCGATGCGCGACAGCAGCCGCTCGGGCAGCTGCTCGGGTGTCTGCACGAGCGTGCTGGCGAAGACGGCGACCGACCCGGCGAGGGCGACCTGCTGCTCGCCGGTGGCCTGGTTCCCGCGGTTGAAGACGCCGTCGAACAGCTCGGGGTGGGCGCCGAACAGGTGCGCGTAGAAGCGCTGGGCGATCTCGCCGACGTGCTCGGCGACCACCGGCAGCGTCGCCTCGATGACGGGTCGGGAACGGTCGGACAGCATCGGTCCTCCTCGGACGGTCGACGGACGCGGCCCCCGACCCTGCCAGGAGGGACTGCGCACGGCGACTGCTGGGGTACCGGTACGACTCTGGCCGTCCGTTGTGATCGTCGTTACAGTGCCTCGGACGACGGTCCGGCCACCCGGCCGGCCGAGGCCACGCTCACGGGGGGTCCGCGTGGACATCGCTGCGATGCGCGCCAACTTCGCGAAGGCCGCGGCCGCGGGGGACGAGGCGCCGCTGTGGTTCTACGCGCACCTGTTCCTCACCCACCCCGAGACCCGGCAGCTGTTCCCGGTCTCCATGGCCCACCAGCGCGACCGGCTCTTCGCCGCGCTCGGCGAGGTGGTGGCCCGGGTCGACGACCTGGACTCCCTCGTGCCGATCCTGCAGCAGCTCGGCCGCGACCACCGCAAGTTCGGCACGGTGACCGAGCACTACCCGGCGGTGGGGGCGAGCCTGCTGGCCACCCTCGAGCACTTCGACGAGGAGTGGGACGAGGCGCTGGCCGCGGACTGGACGGCGGCCTACGAGCTGGTCGCCTCGGTGATGGTGCAGGCCGCCGACGAGATGTCCGACCAGCCGCCCTGGTGGGACGCCGAGGTGGTCGCCCACGAGCGGCGCACCGTCGACACCGCCGTGCTGCGGCTGCGGTCGAAGGTCCCGCTGCCCTACCGCCCGGGGGAGTCAATCTCGCTGGAGACGGAGCTGCGGCCCCGGTTGTGGCGCTACTACTCGCCGGCCAACGCCTTCCGGCCCGACGGCGAGCTGGAGATCCACGCGCGCGCCCAGCCGGGCGGACCGGTCAGCACGGCTCTGGTGCGGCAGGTCCACGTGGGGGACGTGCTGCGCCTGGGCCCGCCGGTGGACCACATGCGCTTCGACCCCGACTCCGACCGCGACCTGCTGCTGGTGGCCGGCGGGACGGGTCTGGCGCCGCTCAAGGCGATCGTGGACCACGTCGCGCGCAACGGCGCGCAGCGGCGGGTGGACCTCTTCGTCGGCGTCCGCCTCGAGGAGGACCTCTACGATCGCGAGGACCTCACGCGGCTGGCGCAGGACAACCCGTGGCTCACCGTCACCGTCGCCGTCTCCGAGGACGAGCACACGCAGTTCGCCCACGGCGACGTCGGTGAGGTGGTCGCCCGCTCGGGGCCGTGGGGGAGCAGGGAGGCCTACGTCGCCGGCCCGCCGGCGATGGTCGACGACACCGTCGGCAGGCTGCGGCAGCAGGGGCTGCCCGAGGAGCGCATCCGCACCGAGGTGTTCGCACCCAGCCGCCCCGGACCCGATGTGCACGGAGAGGTGACGACATGAGCACGACCCCCGAGCCCGCCGGCTTCGGCGGCCGGCGGCTGAGCCCGGCCGACGTCCGCGACGTCCGGTTCGGCCGGTCCTCGGTCTTCCGCCCGGGTTACGACGACGTCGAGGTCGACCGCTTCCTCGAGCGCGTGGGGGAGGAGCTGTCCCGGCTGCACGCGGAGAAGGCGGAGCTGCGCGACCGGGTGCACGCCCTGCAGGCCCGCCTCGACGACGACGGCCCGCGGCCGGAGGCCCCCTCGGCGCAGGCCGTGGGCATCCTCGCGGCCGCGCAGCAGACCGCCGACCAGTACGTCGCCGAGGCCGAGGCGATCAGCCGGGTGATGACCGCCGAGGCGCGCGAGCACTACGAGGAGCAGGTGCGGGAGGCGCGCGAGAAGGTCGGCGCGATGATCCAGGCCGCCCACGAGGCCGCCTCCCGCATCGCCGCCGCCCAGGGCACGGCGGCCGTCGCCGCCCAGTCCGGCACCGTCGACACCCGGACCGAGGAGGAGCTGCAGGAGCAGGTCCGGTACCTGCAGGCCTTCGGGCAGGCGTGCCGCGCGCAGCTGCGCGCCTACCTCGAGGCGCTGCTCGCCGACGTCGAGCGGGAGTGGGGCGCCGCCTCCCCCCAGGCCGTGCCGGTCGCACCGCGCCCGCAGGCCGAGCCGCTCCGGGCCGGCCGGGCGTCGGCCGACCCGGCGCCGGCCGCGGTGACCGCGGCACCCGACCCGGCGGCGTCCGGTGCGGCTCCCGATGGGGAGGGGTCCGGCGCGGCCGAGCCGCGGACGGTGGAGGCGGCGGCGGTGCTGCTCAGCGACGAGTCGCTGCGCGGGCAGGAGGCCGGCCGCCGCCAGTGACGCGGCGGCCCGGCCCCCTCACGCCGCGGGGCCCGGGCGGACCAGCCGGGCGGCGAGCACGTCCCCGGGCAGCACCGCCTGCCCGGTCGTGCCGCGCCCGAGCAGCCGGCCGTGCGCGTCGACGGCGGTCAGCGCGCAGGTCAGCCGGTTGCCCCGCACCTCCGTGCAGGTCGCGGTGACCCGGACCCGGTCGCCCACCCACGCCGGCGCCAGGTGCTCCACCGACACCGCCGTCCCGACGCCGGCCTCGCCCGGCTCGAGGTGGGCCAGCAGCAGCTTCCGGCCGGCCTCCTCGAAGTGCTTGGCCATCGCGTAGGTCGCGTAGACCGGGTGCACCGGGCCGAGCTCGTCGAAGTCGACGGTCATCGCCGCGGTGACGACGACGTCGAGGACGGCGGTCTCGCCCGCGGCGATCGGGGTCACGCGTCGAAGTCGACGGTGACCGCGTCGGACAGCGGCAGGGTCTGGCAGGTGAGCACGTAGCCGGCCTCGACCTCCTCCGCCTCGAGCGCGTAGTTGCGCCGCATCTCCACCTCGCCGTCGGTGACCCGCGCGCGGCAGGTGCCGCAGACGCCGCCCTTGCAGGCGAAGGGCAGGTCGGAGCGGACCCGCTGCGCGGAGTCGAGCACCGGGACGTCGCGGGGGAGGGCGAGGGTGGTCGAGCGGCCGTCGAGGACGACGGTGACCTGGCTGCTGGGGCCCTCGACGGTCTCGTCGTCGCCGCGCACCGGCTGCGGCGGGACGTCGTCGACGTAGAACAGCTCCTGGTGCACCCGCTCGGGCGGGACGCCGAGGTCGGCGAGCAGCGCGCGGGCGTCGGTGACCATGCCGTGCGGGCCGCACAGCCACCAGTGGTCGACGTGCCCGGCGTCGACGAAGGTGTCGACGAGGGTGCGCAGCCGTTCGCCGTCGAGCCGGCCGGTGGTCAGCTCGGCGTCGCGGGGCTCGCGGGAGAGCACGTGCACCAGCTGCAGCCGGGTGCCGTAGCGGTCCTTCAGGTCGGCCAGCTCGTCGGCGAACATGACCGTGTTGGTGCGCCGGTTGCCGTAGAAGACGGTGACGGTCGACTCGCCGTCGCGCAGCACCGTGCTCGCCAGGCTCAGCGCGGGGGTGATGCCGGAGCCCGCGACGACGAAGACGTGGTCGGCCGGCTGCGAGAGGTCGGCGGTGAAGGTGCCCGACGGGGGCAGCACCTCGATCGCGTCGCCGGGCCGCACCTGGTGCACCAGGTAGGAGGAGAAGAAGCCGCCGGGGACCTCGCGGACGCCCACCCGCGGCGGTGCGCCCACCGGCGCGCAGATGGAGTAGGAGCGGCGCTCGTCGCGGTCGCCGTCGACCCGGCGCAGGGTGAGCGCCTGCCCGGGCCGGAAGGCGTAGTCCTCGGCCAGCTCGGGCGGGACGTCGAAGGTGACGGCGACGGCGTCGTCGGTGAGCTGCTCCACGCGGGCGACCCGCAGGGGGTGGAACTGCGGCCGGCGCCGGGCAGGCGCGCTCATCAGATCTCCTTCACGTGCTCGAAGGGCTCCCGGCAGCTCCGGCAGCGGCGCAGCGCCTTGCACGCCGTCGACCCGAACTCGCTGAGCTCCTCGGTGTCGGGGGAGCCGCACAGCGGGCACGACGCCGTCCGCCGGGTGGGGCCCAGCTGCAGCGGCACCGGGCCGGCGGGGCGGTGCGGCGCCGGGCCGGGCGGGGCGATGCCGGCGGCGGCGAGCTTGCGGCGGCCGTCGTCGGTGATCCAGTCGGTGCTCCACGCGGGGGAGAGCACCGTGCGCACCTCGACGTCGTCGAAGCCGGCCGAGTGCAGCGCGTGCAGCAGGTCCGCGCGCATGACGCCCATCGCCGGGCAGCCGCTGTAGGTGGGCGTGATGTCGACGACGACGGTGCCCTCGTGCACCCGCACGTCGCGCAGCACGCCGAGGTCGGCGAGCGTGAGCGTGGGCAGCTCGGGGTCGGTGACGGTCTCGGCGACCGCCCGCGGGTCGGTGCTCACCGCCGTCACCACGTGGCCGCCGGGTGCTGCCGGGCCAGGCCCTGCAGGGTCTCCAGCAGCGCGACGAGCTCGGGGCCGTGCTCGCCGAGCCGGCCGCGTGGCGGCGCGTCGGCCGGCCACGGGGGCACCCGCAGCGTCGCGCGGTCGAGCACGGTGGTGAGCACGTCGTGCACCTCGGCGCGGACGTCGGCGGGGTCGACGGCGACGCCGGCGGCGGCCAGCCGCCGCTCGACGTCGGTGGCGGTGAACAGGTCGGCCAGCAGCGGCCACACCGCGTCCACGCCGGCCTGCGCGCGGCGGGAGGACTCGGCCGTGCCGTCGCCGAGGCGCAGCACCCAGCGGGCGGCGTGGTCGCGGTGGTAGGTGAGCTCGTGCACGCCCTTGGCGGCGATGGCGGCGAGCACCGGGTCGCGGGAGTCCCGCAGCCGGGCGAACACCGCCAGCCGGACGGTGGCGGCCACCAGCAGGCGCACCATCGTCTGCCCGAAGTCGCCGTTGTCCGCGGCGGACAGCGCGGTGCAGCGGAACTCGTCGGCGTCGCGGAAGTAGGCCAGCGCGTCCTCGTCGGGGATCGACGCGGACGCCCGCTCGCGGGAGCGGCCCAGCACGTCCACCGAGCCGGCGCGGGCCAGCAGCAGCCGGGCCTGCCCGAGCAGATCCAGCGCGACGTTGGCGATCGCCACCTCCTCCTCGAGCTCGGGCGCGGCGGTCACCCACTGGGTGAGGCGCTGGGCGAGCACGAGGGCGTCGTCGCCGAGCATCAGGCAGTAGGTGCCGAGGTCGGCGTGGTCGACGCCGTCGGGGACGGTGGTGTCGACGCCGGCCAGCGGCTCGTCGAAGCCGGTGCCGAACGCCCAGTGCCCCTCGCCCCCGTGCGCGTGGTCCAGCGCGTCGTACACCGTTTCCTCGTGCATGACCTGACCTCTCGGGAGAGCCATTAGCGCTACAAAGGCACCCTTCCTGGCCCGCAGCGGGCGGCGGGCCGAGGTGGGCGGGAGGGTCCCCTCCTACATGTGGGGGACGTCCTCGGGGATGTCGTAGAACGTCGGGTGCCGGTAGACCTTGTCGCCGCTGGGGGCGAACATCGGGTCCTTCTCGTCGGGGCTGGAGGCGGTGATGTCGGCCGCCCTCACCACCCAGATGCTCACGCCCTCGTTGCGGCGGGTGTAGACGTCGCGGGCGGCGTGCACCGCCATCTCGTCGTCGGGCGCGTGCAGCGAGCCCACGTGCACGTGGTTGAGGCCCCGCTTGCCGCGCACGAACACCTCGTAGAGCGGCCAGTCGCGCCGGGCGGTCGACGCCTTCGGCTCGACGGGCACCTCCGGCCCGGTCGGGACGGCGCCGTGCCCGCCCTCGGCGGTGACGTCGGTGCTCACGCGGCGCTCCCGGCGTGCCCACCGGCGTGCTTGGCGGCGTGGGCGGCCGCGGCCTCGGTCACCCAGGCGTTGTCGTCGCGGGCGGCCCGGCGGCGGGCGACGCGGACGGCGTTCATCGGGCCCTCGCCGCTGATGACCCGCTTGAACTCCGCCCAGTCGATGGCGCCGAAGCGGTGCCTGCCGGCCGCCTCGTCCCACACCAGGTCCGGGTCGGGCAGGGTCACGCCGAGGAACTCCGCCTGCGGCACGGTCATGTCGACGAAGCGCTGGCGCAGCTCGTCGTTGCTGTGCCGCTTGATGCCCCAGGCCATCGACTGCGCGGAGTTGGGGCTGTCGTCGTCGGGCGGGCCGAACATCATCAGCGAGGGCCACCACCAGCGGTCGACGGCGTCCTGCACCATGGCCCGCTGCTCGTCGGTGCCGCCCATCATCGTCATCAGCAGCTCGTAGCCCTGCCGCTGGTGGAAGGACTCCTCCTTGCAGACGCGGATCATCGCGCGGGCGTAGGGCCCGTAGGAGGAGCGGCACAGCGGCACCTGGTTGCAGATCGCCGCGCCGTCGACCAGCCAGCCGATGACGCCGACGTCGGCGTAGGTGAGCGTGGGGTAGTTGAAGATCGAGCTGTACTTCTGCCGGCCCTCGATGAGCTTGTCGGTGAGGTCGGCGCGGTCGGCGCCGAGGGTCTCGGCGGCCGAGTACAGGTACATCCCGTGGCCGGCCTCGTCCTGCACCTTGGCCAGCAGGATCGCCTTGCGCCGCAGGCTCGGGGCGGCGAGCAGCCAGTCGCCCTCGGGCTGCATCCCGATGATCTCGGAGTGGGCGTGCTGGGCGATCTGGCGGACCAGCGTCTTGCGGTAGCCCTCGGGCATCCAGTCGCGCGGCTCGATCCGGTGCTCGGCGGCGATGGTGGCGTCGAACCGCTCCTGCAGCGACGCCTCGTCGGGGGTGCCGGCCGCGGGGCGGTCCAGGGTGGGCGCTGACATCGGGGTCCCTCGTTCGCGACGGCGGGAGGTCAATTACTGACCGGACGGTCGGTATAAGTGTGCACGACGCCGCGCGCCGGCACAACCCGGGCACCGGAGGGCTTGACAGCACCCGGCCGGGGGGAGTCCGATACCTGACCATCCGGTCGGTAATGGCGCCCCCGCGGCGGGTGCCGGCCGCCCGGCGACGACGCCCGCGCGCACCTCCCGGAGGCCTGCCGACATGACGGTCCTGACCAGCGAGACGCCCCGGCGCCTCGGCGTCGCCCCCGAGCCCGGGACGCTCGACGCGGCCGAGCGGATGTCGGTCGACGAGCTGCGCGCCCTGCAGCTGGAGCGGCTGCGGTGGTCGCTGCGCCACGCCTACGACAACGTGCCGCACTACCGGCGGGCCTTCGACGACGCCGGCGTGCACCCCGACGACTGCCGCGAGCTCGCCGACCTGGCGCGGTTCCCGACGACGAGCAAGGCCGACCTGCGGGAGAACTACCCGTTCGGCATGTTCGCCGTCCCGCAGGAGCAGGTGCGCCGCGTGCACGCCTCCTCCGGCACCACCGGCCGGCCGACCGTCGTCGGCTACACCGAGCGCGACATCGACACCTGGGCCACCGTCATGGCCCGCTCCATCCGCGCCGCCGGCGGCCGGCCCGGGGACACGCTGCACAACGCCTACGGCTACGGCCTGTTCACCGGCGGGCTGGGCGCGCACTACGGCGCGGAGAAGCTCGGCTGCACCGTCGTCCCGGTCTCCGGCGGGATGTCGGCCCGCCAGGTGCAGCTGATCACCGACTTCCGGCCCCGCGTGATCATGGTGACGCCGTCGTACATGCTCGCCCTGATCGACGAGTTCGAGAAGCAGGGCCTCGACCCGCGGGCCAGCAGCCTCGAGGTCGGGATCTTCGGCGCCGAGCCGTGGACCGAGCAGATGCGCCGGGAGATGGAGGACCGCCTCGACATCCAGGCCGTCGACATCTACGGCCTGTCGGAGGTGATGGGCCCCGGCGTCGCCCAGGAGTGCGTGGAGACCAAGGACGGCCTGCACGTCTGGGAGGACCACTTCTACCCGGAGGTCATCGACCCGGCCACCGGCGAGGTGCTGCCCGAGGGCGAGGTCGGCGAGCTGGTGTTCACCTCGCTGACCAAGGAGGCCATGCCGGTCGTCCGCTACCGCACCCGCGACCTCACCCGGCTGCTGCCCGGCACGGCCCGGCCGGGCATGCGGCGGATGGAGAAGGTCACCGGCCGCACCGACGACATGATCATCCTGCGCGGCGTGAACCTCTTCCCCACCCAGATCGAGGAGGTCGTGCTGCGCACGCCCGGGCTCTCGCCCCACTTCGGGCTGGAGCTGGTCAGCCGCGGCCGCCTCGACCACCTCGTCGTCCGGGTCGAGGCCCGGCCCGACTGCCCGGCCGAGCGGCGCGCGGTGGCGGCCCGGGAGGTCGTCGAGGGCGTCAAGGACACCGTCGGCTCGACCGTCGAGGTCCTCGTCGTGGACCCCGAGACGCTGCCGCGGTCGATGGGCAAGCTGCAGCGGATGGTCGACTCCCGGGCGAAGAGGTGACGGAGACCCGGGTGCGGCGCGGGCGGCCCGGGCACTCGCTGGACAGCCTGCTCGACGTCGCCGTCGCGGTGTTCAACGAGCGCGGCTACGACGCCACGAGCATGGAGGAGCTGGCCGCCCGGCTCGGGGTCACCAAGTCGGCGATCTACCACCACGTGACCAGCAAGGTCGAGCTGCTGCGGCTGGCCCTCGACCGCGCGCTCGACGCCCTGTTCGCCGTCACCGAGGAGCCCGCGGCCACCACCGGCCCGGCCATCGACCGGCTCGAGCACGTCGTGCGCGGGTCGGTGCGGGTGCTGGCCGCCGAGCTCCCGTTCGTCACCCTGCTGCTGCGGGTGCGCGGCAACTCGCCGGTCGAGCAGGCCGCGCTGCAGCGGCGCCGCGAGTTCGACCGCGTCGTCACCGACCTGGTGCGCGCCGCCGAGGAGCAGGGCGACGTGCGCCCCGACGTCGACCCCGCCGTCACCAGCCGGCTGCTGTTCGGCACCGTCAACTCGCTCACCGAGTGGTTCCGCCCCGGCGGCAGCCTGTCGGTCGACGCCCTCGCCGACGCCCTCGTCACCACCACCTTCGAGGGCCTGCGGGCCCGCTGAACCCCAGGAGACCTGCGATGACCACCCCCCTGCTCGAGAGCTACGCCGCCGGCCGGTGGTACGCCGCGCCCGACGAGGGCACGCCGATCGCCGACGCCGTCACCGGGGAGACCGTCGCCCGGATCAGCAGCACCGGCCTGGACGTCCCCGCCATGCTCGAGCACGCCCGGACCGTCGGCGGCCCGGCGCTGCGGGAGCTGACCTTCCACCAGCGCGCCGGGCTGCTCAAGCAGCTGGGCCTGCGGCTGATGGCCGACAAGGACGCCTTCTACGCGCTGTCCCGGCGCACCGGCGCCACCGACGGCGACAGCGCCGTCGACGTCGACGGCGGCTTCGGCACGCTGCTGTCCTACGCGAGCAAGGGCCGCCGCGAGCTGCCCGACGACACCGTCGTCCTCGACGGCGCGGTCGAGCCGCTGGGCCGGCGGGGGACCTTCGTCGGCCAGCACCTGTACACGCCGCTGCGCGGGGTCGCGGTGCAGGTCAACGCCTTCAACTTCCCCGTGTGGGGGTTCCTGGAGAAGCTGGCGCCGGCCTTCCTCGCCGGCGTGCCGACGATCGTCAAGCCGGCCAGCCAGACCGCCTACCTCACCGAGGCCGTGGTCCGCGCGATCGTCGACTCGGGGCTGCTGCCCGAGGGGTCGCTGCAGCTGCTGGCCGGCAGCCCCGCCGGGCTGCTCGACGGCCTCGCCGGGCAGGACCTGGTGTTCTTCACCGGCTCGGCCGCCACCGCCCGCAAGCTGCGCAGCTCCCCGGCGGTGGTGGCCAACTCCGTCCGGTTCAACGCCGAGGCCGACTCCCTCAACTGCGCGGTGCTCGGCCCCGACGCGACGCCGGGCACCCCCGAGTTCGGCCTGTTCGTCGACCAGCTGGTCACCGAGATGACCGTCAAGGCCGGCCAGAAGTGCACCGCGATCCGCCGGGCGCTGGTGCCGCGCGAGCTGGTCGACGACGTCGTCGAGGCCACCCGGGAGCGGCTGGCGCAGGTCGTCGTCGGCGCGCCGGGGGCCGACGGCGTGACGATGGGCGCGCTGGCCGGCCTCGACCAGCGCGAGGAGGTGCTGCGCGCGGTCAAGGCGCTGCGCGGCGTCGCCGAGCTCGTCGCCGGCGACCCCGAGCACTTCGAGGTCGTCGGCGCCGACCGCGACCGCGGCGCCTTCCTCCCGCCGCTGCTGCTGCGCTGCGACGACCCCGCCGCCGCCGAGCCGCACGACGTCGAGGCGTTCGGCCCGGTCAGCACCGTGCTGCCCTACGACGGGGTCACCCAGGCCGTCGCGCTGGCCGCGCGCGGTCAGGGCAGCCTGGTCGGCTCGGTGGTCACCTACGACCGGGAGTTCGCGCGGGCGTTCGTGCTCGGCGCCGCGCACGCGCACGGCCGGATCCTGGTGCTCGACCGCGACGACGCGGCGGAGAACACCGGGCACGGCTCGCCGCTGCCGGTGCTGGTGCACGGCGGACCGGGCCGTGCCGGCGGCGGGGAGGAGCTCGGCGGCATCCGCGGCGTGCTGCACCACATGCAGCGCACCGCCGTGCAGGCCTCGCCCGACGTGCTCACCGCGGTCGGCGGCCGCTGGGTGACCGGCGCGCAGCGGCGTGACGACGGCGTCCACCCGTTCCGCAAGTCGCTGGCCGAGCTGCGCATCGGCGACTCGGTGACCGCCGGCCCGCGCCCGGTGACGCTCGCCGACATCGAGCACTTCGCCGACTTCACCGGCGACACCTTCTACGCGCACACGGACGAGGAGGCCGCCCGCGCCAACCCGCTCTTCGGCGGCCGGGTGGCGCACGGCTACCTGATCGTCTCCTGGGCCGCGGGGCTGTTCGTGGACCCGGCACCCGGCCCGGTGCTCGCCAACTACGGTGTGGACAACCTGCGGTTCCTCACGCCGGTCAGGCCGGGGGAGGAACTGACGGTGACGCTCACGGCCAAGCAGATCACCCCGCGCGGCGGCGCCGACCACGGCGAGGTCCGCTGGGACGCCGTCGTCGTCAACGGCGAGGGGACGCCGGTGGCCACCTACGACGTGCTCACCATGGTGGCCAGTACCTGGCCGCCGGCGGCGGCCGGCAGCTGATGAAGGACCCCCTGCCCCCCACTCGCGAGCTCGCGGCGGGGCCCTGCAGGGGGCCGACCGATCGGCTCACCGTCAGGCGGCCGTCCAGCGGACGGGCAGCCGCTTGACCCCCCGCTGGAAGTTCGACCGCAGCAGCGCCGGGGGGCCGTCCGGCTCGACGACGGCGGTCGCGCGCAGCAGCGCGGCGAACAGCGCGCGCATCTGCACGCGGGCCAGCTGCGCCCCGAGGCAGAAGTGCGGCCCGTGGCCGAAGGACAGGTGCGGGTTGGGGGCGCGGCCGACGTCGAAGCGGTCGGGGTCGGCGAAGACGGCCTCGTCGCGGTTGGCCGACGTGAACGACACGACCACCTTGTCCCCGGCCCGGACGCGCACCCCGGCGAGGTCGACGTCGGTGGTGGCGGTGCGGCGGAACACCATGACCGGGGTCCACCAGCGCAGCATCTCCTCGACCGCGCCGGGCAGCAGCGACGGGTCGGCGCGCACCGCGGCCAGCTGGTCGGGGTGCTGCAGCAGCGCGATCAGCCCGCCGGGCAGCCCGTTGCGCAGGGTCTCGTTGCCCGCGACGGCGAACAGCCAGAACAGGTTCTCGAACTCCTCGGGGCTGACCCGCCCGCCGTCGTCGTCGACCTGCGCCAGCAGGACCGACATGACGTCCTCACCCGGCGCCCGCCGCTTCTCCTCGGCCAGCAGCCGGGCGTAGGCGTAGAGGTCGGGCATCCCGGCACGGGTGCGCGGGTCGGGCATCCGCCCGTCCGGGCCGGGCCCCGGCCGCAGCGCCAGCGCCTCCCGCGCCATCGCCGTCCCGCCGGTGCCGTCGAACGCGGCCGAGGTGGCGTAGTCGGGGTCCTGCCAGCCGATCACCCGGTTGGACCAGTCGAACATCAGCCAGCGGTCCTCCGCCGGCACGCCGAGCACGTCGGCGAGGGTCAGCAGCGGCAGGTCGGCGGCGACGTCCTTGGCGAAGTCGCAGCGGCCCTCGGCGGCGGCGGCGGCGGTCATCCGGCCGACCAGGCCGGCCGCGGTCGCCCCGATCGCCTCCGTCAGCGCGGCGACCGCGCGCGGGGTGAACGAGCGCGACAGCAGCCGCCGCAGCCGCGAGTGGTCGGGCGGGTCGGTGTTGAGCATCATCCGGCGCACCCACGCGAGGTCGGCGGCGTCGCGGACCTGGGTGGCGCCCAGCCACGAGGAGAACGTCGCCGGGTCGCGCAGCACCCGCTCCACGTCGGCGTGCCGCAGCACCAGCCAGAAGCCGGGACCGGCCGGCTGGCCGTGCAGCGCCGGCTCCTCCACCCAGGCGACCGGGGCCTCGGCGCGCAGCCGGCGCAGCAGGTCCAACGGCGGGCCCGCCTCGTAGGTGACCGGGTCGACCAGCGCGAGGGTGTCCGCGTCGGACAGCGGGTGGGCGGTCCCCGGCGGTCGGCTGCTCACCCCGCGAGTCTCGTGTCGGCCCGGCAGGCGGACAAGGCCCGGCAGGCGGACAAGGCCCGGCAGGCGGACAAGGCCCGGCAGGCGCACAAGGCCCGGCGGGCACCGGGGCGATGGGCACAACCGCCCATTGAGGACCCGGCCGCCCGGGGGGTTGTGTCCAGCCCGGGGAGGGGCCCCAGTCGGGAGGAGACGGCGATGACGACCGGTGCGCTGTGGGACGAGAAGTACATGTGGTGGGACACCCGCTCGGCCGGGGCCTTCATCCCCGCCGGCGGGTGGATCGAGCCGGACGAGCACGCGGAGAACCCCCGCACCAAGCGCCGGCTGAAGAACCTGCTCGACGCCTCCGGGCTGTGGAAGCAGCTGCAGTGGCTCGACGCCCGGCCGGCCACGGTCGAGGAGCTGTGCCGCGTGCACGACGAGGACTACGTGCGGCGCATGGAGCAGATGTCGGCCGCCGGCGGCGGCGACGCCGGGGAGCTGGTGCCGTTCGGCCCGGGCGGCTACGACATCGCCCGCCTCGCCGCCGGCGGGGCGATCGTGGCCGCCGAGGCCGTGCACACCCGGACCGTCGACAACGCCTACGCGCTGGTCCGCCCGCCGGGCCACCACGCCGAGCGCGACCGCGGCCGCGGGTTCTGCATGTTCGGCAACGTGGCGATCGCCGCCCGCCACCTCCAGGCGGTGCACGGCGTGCGCCGGATCGCCGTCGTCGACTGGGACGTCCACCACGGCAACGGCACGCAGCAGGCCTTCTACGGCGACGCCGACGTGCTCACCGTCTCGCTGCACCAGGACTCCTACTACCCGCACGAGAGCGGCGCCGGGGACGAGACGGGCGAGGGCGCCGGGGCGGGGACGAACCTGAACGTCCCCCTGCCGCCCGGCACCGGCGTCGGCGGCTACCTCTACGCCATGGAGACCCTGGTGGTCCCGGCGCTGCGCCGCTTCGCCCCGGACTTCGTCTTCGTGGCGTCCGGCTTCGACAGCAGCGCCCTGGACCCCCTCGGCCGGCAGATGCTCCACTCGGACGCCTACCGGGAGATGACCCGCATGGTCGGCGACGTGGCCGCCGAGACCGCCGGCGGGCGCCTGCTCGTCGTCCACGAGGGCGGCTACTCCGCCGCGTACGTGCCCTTCTGCGGGCTGGCGACCATCGAGCAGCTCAGCGGCGTCCGCACCGGGGTCGAGGACCCGTTCCTCGACTTCCTGTCGGCGATCGGCGGCATGGACCTGCAGCCGCACCAGAAGGACGTCGTCGACGCGCTGTCGCCGGTCGTGGACGCCGTGCCGACGGCCTGACGGACGCGCCCGGCCGGGGCACTCAGCCGGACAGCAGCCGCCAGCCGTCGCGCACCGCACGCGCCGCGGCCGCCGCCCGGCTGGGTGCCCCGCACTTGGCCAGGACGTGCTCGACGTGGTGGGCGGCCGTCCGCTCGCTGATGCCCAGGAGTCGCGCCAGCGCGTGGTTGGACGCCCCCTCGGCGAGCAGCGTGAGGACCTCCAGCTCCCGCGGCGACAGTCCCCCCGGCAGGTCCGCGGGCCGGCCGGTGACCAGGGTCCCGCCGGCGACCGCGAGCAGCCGCACGCGGTACCAGCCCGACGGGCCGCGCCAGAACCAGGCACCGTCCCCCTCGTCCCGGTGCCGGGCCCGCACGGCAGCGAGCAGCCCGGGGTCGACCGGCAGGGGGACGCGGCCGGGCAGCGGGTGCGGCGGCCCGCCCTCCCGGGGGACCAGGCAGGCCGCCTCACCCGGGGCGAGGGCCGTGGAGAGCACGCCGAGCCAGCGGGTGCCGTCCACGGCGGCCGCCAGTGCCGGCGCGGCGTGGTGCAGCGCGGCGACCACGTCGGGAGCGGGCCCGCCCTCGGTCCTCGAGCTGACGTGCAGGTCACCGGTCCAGCGGCCGTCCCGCGTGACCAGCCGCGCGGTGGCCCCGCCGCAGAACCCCGCCGGGCCGAAGACCTCGCGCACCGAGGGCGTGGACGTGTAGCTCTCCACGTCGCGCCAGCACCGCGCCCGCCGGGTGGGGTCGGTGACCAGGAGCCGGTAGCCGACGTCGTCCACCAGGAACCCCGGCCCGCCGAGGTGGTCGAGGACCGGGCCGGGGTAGCCGTCGGAGGCGAGCGCGACGTGCCGTCCGCTCAGGGGCTCGCGGACGTGCACCGCGACGGCGGCGACGGCCGGCTGGTCGCGGAGCTCGGCGATGACCTCGTCGGCCGTGGCGCGGGCGGTCGAGGCCGACGACGCGGCCGTGACGAGACCGAGCGCGAGGTCCAGCGGGTCCGGCACGGGCGCGACCTCCCCTCCGGCCGGCTCAGTCCTGGGTGCGGACCGAGGGCAGCAGGCCCTGCCGGGGCCGCGTCCGGCGGTCGCGGGCCAGGGCCAGGGCGCCGGCTCCCAGCGACCCGGCGACGAGCACGATCCCGGACCACGCCAGGCCGCCGGGAGCCGCGCCCGGGTGCGCCGCGTGCCCCGTCCCGCCGCCGGCCGGCCCCGCGAGCAGCTGCACGTGCAGGGCGAGCATGGTGACGTCGGCCAGCAGCGTCACCTGCCACGCCGAGCGGCTCGGCCGCCGCCACAGCCGCCACGCGCAGGGCAGGCAGACCGCCGCCGTCGCGGCCATGGCCAGCGAGGCCAGGGACGTGAGGTCGAGCAGCAGCAGGTGCACCAGGCCGCCGGCCACGGCCAGGGCGGCGGCCGCCCGGCCGAGGGCGGGTGCCCCCGGCCGGGCGGCGACGGCAGCGGCCGTCACGACCCGTGCGACGCGCAGTGCGACGAGGTCGACCGCGGCAGGCCGAGCGCGGGGTTGCGGTCGAAGAAGCCGACCGGCTTGAGCGTGAAGCCGGTGTAGTCGGTCGGCATGACCGGCCAGTCCTCCGGGCGCGGGAAGTGGGTGAGCCCGAAGGTGTGCCACAGGACGACGTCGGTGTCCTCCAGCGGGGCGTCGTCGGCGACGAAGGACGGCAGCCCGCCGGACCCGGGGTGCTGGTTGACGAAGTCGCCGGCCGGATAGCGCTCGGCGGGGTCGTACTCGGTCACCCACAGGGTCTTCGTCGAGAACGCCGCGCGCTGGGCGATCGAGGACCGGTCGTCGGCGAGCAGCACCGGCGAGGCCTGCGGGTGCAGCGCGTACCCCACGGGCTGGCCGAGCCGGTTGGTCTTCGACGGGTTGACCACGTGCCAGGTCCGCCCGACCGTCGCGTCGCTGACCCGCTGCGCCTCCGACTCCCGCGTGAGCGGGGTCAGCCGCCGCTGGAAGGCGTTGCCGTACGGGTTGGTGTCGCTCACCGGCAGCCGGACGGCGTCCACCTCGTGGACGGTGTTGCCGGTGCCGTCCACGGCCATGTCCAGCCGGGCGGAGAACAGGTGCTGGTGGAACGGCGCGCCCAGCCCCGGGGCGACCTCGGTGGCGTAGGGGTGGTCCTCCCCGCGGTAGGCGGAGGTGAACACGATGCCGGTGGCCTTGCTCTCCAGCTGGATCGTGCCGTCGGTGTAGAGGTACCAGTAGAAGCCGTAGTCGTAGTTGCCGATGGTCGTGAAGAAGCTGATCACCAGGCGGCGCGAGCGCCGGGTCTCGGCCATCCCGTTGAACAGGTCGGTGTGCTTCCAGGCGACGCCGTAGTCCTCCTCGTGCAGGCAGACGGCGTTGCCGATGGTCCGCGGCGCGCCGTCCTCGTCGGCCAGGGTGGCGTCGAAGTAGTGGATCTCGCCCAGGCAGTCGCAGCCCAGCTCGAGGGAGTTGGTGTAGCGGGCGAAGAGGTACTCGCCGACGTCGAAGTAGTTCTGCCAGAACCGCACCGGCGAGGGGTCGGCGTAGGGCACCACCATCTCCGCGATCGAGGCGCGGTGCACGACCGAGCGGCCGTCGATGGACAGCTGGTGGAGCACCAGGCCCTCGCGGGCGTCGAAGCCGACGCGGAACTCCCAGCCGGCCCAGCGGACGACGTCGTCCTCGACGGTGAAGCTCGGGCCCTCGGGCTGGGTGATCTCGATGGGCCTGAGGTCGCGCACCGCGTGCGGGTGGGTGTCCTGGTCGAGGTCGGCGCGCTCGGCCGGGACCGCCAGGTCGAAGTGGTCGTGCACGGCGGTGGTGACCCCGCGGGTGATGTCGACGTAGGCGACGACGCCGTCGACCGGGTGCGCCCAGGGCAGGTCCGCCGGGTCGGCCTGGTGGAAGCCGAGGACCCGGACGATCCGGTGCCCGGACTCGTCCGGGAAGTACGAGCCGGCCGACAGCGGCACGGCCCGCACGTCGGCCACCTGCAGGCCGCGCTTCTCCATCGCCGCGACCCAGCGCTCGTCCGCGGCGAGGATCGGCTCGATGGCCTCGAACTCGGCGTCGAGGATCGGCACCTGGCCGTCGGCGGCGCCGTCGATCTCGAGGTCCTCGACGACCGTGCCGCCGGTGATCGAGACGGTCAGGTCGCGGCCGTCGCCGGTGGCGCGGTCGAGCAGCAGCACGCGCGCCCGCCGCTCGATCGGCTCGCCCGGGGTCCAGGCGAGCACGTCGCGCTTGTGCGGCTCGACCAGGCCGACGTAGACGAACTTCGAGCTCTCCTTCACCAGCCCGGCGTCGCGGACGATCGCGGCGGCGGCGGTGATCTCCTCGGCGGTGAGCCGGGACAGCGGGTGGGTGGCGGTGGACCGGGGGGCGGTCAGGGTCATCGGGTTCCTCCTCAGATCTGCGGTGCGTGGTCGGCGGGGGTGGCGGCGGTGAGGTCGCGGGCGGCGTGGGGGCGGGCGCGGGCGAGCAGCCAGCCCGAGGCGAGGGCGACGGCGAGCAGGACGCCGGCGCCGACGCCGAGCGGCGTGGAGCCGCCCATGAGCAGCGGCAGGTTCCGGACGAGCAGCACGAGGATCAGCGCCAGGCCGACCGCGCCGAGGCCGGGGGCGACGAGGGTGTGCCACGGCCGCCGGTCCAGGCCGGTGCGGCGGAAGAAGACGACGACGGCGACGCAGGCCAGCAGCATCAGCACGACGATGCCCACGCTGGCGATGCCGGCCAGCCAGGTGAAGATCTCCAGCACCGGGTCGAGCCCGGCGAGGGCGCACACGGCCATCAGCAGGCCGCCGACCGCGGTGGTGACCAGCGAGGCGACGTGCGGTGAGGCGTGCCGGGTGTGGCTGCGGCCGCAGGCGATCGGCAGGACGCCGGTGTTGCCGAGGGAGAAGACGTAGCGCGACAGCACGTTGTGGAACGACAGGATCGCGGCGAACAGGCTGGTCACGAACAGCACCTGCATGACGTCGGCCGCGGCCGTGCCGACGTAGTCCGCGGCGGTGGTCACCACGATCCCGCCCGGGTCGGCGGCCGCGGCGTCGACGATCGCGCTGTCGCCCCATGCGCTCACGATGGCCCAGGAGGACAGCGTGTAGAAGACCCCGATGATGGCCAGCGCCAGGTAGGTCGCCCGGGGGATGGTCCGCTCGGGGTCGCGGGCCTCGTCGCGGAAGATCGCGGTCGCCTCGAAGCCGATGAAGCCGGCGATGGCGAACATCAGCCCGATGCCGGGAGCGCCGGAGAGGACCTCGTCGGGCCGCACCAGCGCGGTGGACAGGCCCTCGTCGCCGCCGCCCTGGAACACGACCGCGGCGTCGAGCACCAGGACGATGCCCACCTCGGCGACGAGCAGGACCCCGAGCACCCTGCTGGACAGCTCGATGTGCCGGTAGCCGAGCAGGCCGGTGACGGCCAGGACGACGGCGGTCCACAGCCACCAGGGCAGCGACGGCCCGCCGTAGCCGGTCACCAGGTCGTCGACGAGGAACCCGACGTAGCCGTAGACGGCGCCCTGCACGGTCACGTAGCTGATCAGCGCGACCAGGGCGCTGCCCAGCCCGGCGCCGCGGCCGAGCCCGGTGCCGACGTAGGAGTAGAACGCGCCGGCGTTCGGCACGTGGCGGGTCATGGCGGTGAAGCCGACGGCGAAGAAGAGCAGGACGACGGCCGCGACGACGTACATCGCCGGGTAGCCGGCGCCGTTGCCCGCGGCGATGCCGATGGGGACCGAGCCCGCGATGACCGTCAGGGGGGCGGCGGCGGCCACCACCATGAAGACGATGGCGCCGGCACCGAGGCGGCCGGTCAGCCGGTGGCGCTCGGCGGTGCCGGTGACCGGCGCGGCCGGTGGTGGGTCGGAGACGGTGGCCATGGGCGACCTCCGGGGCGGCGGCAGCGCGGGCTGCCGGGCGGACGGCGATGGCTGGGAAGCCTGACCCGGCCCGCGAGGTGCGCGGTTACACGGCCGTCATGAAGCGGAAACGTTCTCGTTACACCGAACGGGAGACGGCGGTCACGTTTTCTCATTCGGGGAGGGCCTCGACGACACGCGGTCTGCCCTACCCTCGCGCAGCAGTCGAGGGGAGTGGCATGGCGCAGCGCAGCACCGCCGTCCGGCTGCCCGCGCGGTCGCCGGTCGAGGGGCTGCGCCGGCGGCGGCTCAGCTTCGCCGAGGTGCTCGCCCAGTCGGTGTCGGCACTGGCCCCGACGGCGGCGATGGTCGTCGTCCCCTCGATCGTGCTGGTCGAGGCCGGGGCGGCCACGCTGCCGGCGTTCGTCGCGGCCACCGCCCTGGTGCTGCTCATCGGCTGGTGTCTCACCCAGTTCGGGCGCCGCATGGCCGCGGTGGGCGGCACGTACAGCTACACCGCGAAGGGCCTGGGCCCGGTCGGCGCGCTCGTCGGCGGCTGGGCGCTGCTGATCGGCTACGCCGCCGTCGCGATGTCGGCACTGGTCGGCTCGGCCCTCTACGGCGCCGGGCTGTTCGGGCTCGAGCCGACGCCGTCGGTCGTCGCCCTGCTGGCCGGCGGGCTCGGGCTGCTGGCCGCCACCTTCGCGGTGCGCGGCATCCAGCTGTCGGCCCGGGTCGCCCTGGTCCTCGAGGTCGTGTCGGTGCTGCTGGTCGTCGTCGTGCTCGGGGTGCTGCTGGTCGTCGCCCGCGGCGCCCCCGACACCGCGGCGCCCGTCGTCGACGCGCCGCTGCACGGGGGCGGGCTGGCCGTGGGCGTGGTGCTCGGCGTCACCGCGTTCATGGGCTTCGAGAGCGCCGCCGTGCTCGGGGTGGAGGCGCGCCGCCCGCTCGTCGCCGTCCCCCGTGCCGTGCTGTGGACCCCGGCCGTGGCCGGGGTGCTCGTGTTCGCGGCCGCGGGAGCCCAGGTGGTGCTCCTGCGCGCCGCTCCGCTGGACGTGCTGACCAGCCCGGTCCCGGTCGCCGAGCTCGCCGACCGCAACGGTCTGGTGGTCCTGCGGCGGCTGCTGGACCTGGGCATCGCCGCGTCGTTCTTCGCCTGCGTCACCGGCTCGACCAACGCCCTCGGGCGGGTGCTGTTCTCGATGGCCCGCGAGGAGGTGCTGCCGCGGACCCTGGGCCGCACGCACCGCCGGTTCGAGACCCCGCACCGGGCGCTGGCCCTGGTGGTGCCGGCGGTCGTCGGCGTGCCGGTCGTCGCGCTCGCCCTCGGGGCCCGGCCGCTGTCGGTGCTGGTCGGCTCGCTCACCGTCTCGGCCTTCGGCTACCTGGTCGCCTACGTGCTGGCCTGCCTGGCGATGCCGCTGTTCCTGCGCCGGATCGGGGAGCTCACCGTGCTCCCGCTCCTCGGCGGCGTGCTGGCCGCGGCGGTGGGCCTGGCCGGGCTGCTGGTCACCGTCGGCGGCGCCGCGCGGTGGGACGGCGAGGCGACGGCGACGGTGTTCCTCGCCGCCCTGGCGCCCGGGGTGGCGTGGGCGCTGTGGCTGCGGTGGCGCGCCCCGGAGCGGCTGCGCGGGGTCGGCGTGTACGACCAGGCCACGGCCAGCAGCGTGCTCCCGGGCAGCGTCGCGGCCGAGCCGCCGCGATGACGGCCATCGACCGGGGGCTCACCGGGCGCCAGCCCAAGGCCGTCCAGAGCGCGCTGGCCATCCTCGAGACGGTGGCCCGGGTCGGGGCCGGCGTGACGGCGAAGGAGGTCGCCGACGAGCTCGGGCTCCCGCCGGCCACCACCTACCGGCTACTCAACCTGCTGGTGGGGGAGGAGTACCTGGTGCGGCTGCCCGACCTGCACGGCTTCGCGATGGGCCGCAAGGCCGCCCGCCTCACCGGCGCCGCCGCCACCGCGCCGCTGTGCACCGCGGCCCGCGAGGTGGTGGCCGAGCTGCGCGGTCAGGTGCGCTCCGGCGTCCACCTGGTGCTGTGCACGTCCTCCACGCTGCACTGCGCCGACGTCGACCCCGACCACCCGCTGCAGGCCCCGGAGCTCGTGGAGCGCCACCTGCACGCCTCCGCGCCCGGCAAGCTGCTGCTGGCCGAGCAGGCCGACTGGCAGGAGGTGCTCAGCCCCGCCCGGCTGCACCGGCTCACCGACCGGACCGTCGTGCGGCCGGCCGACCTCGACGCCGAGCTGCGCGAGACGCGCCGGCGCGGGTGGGCGGTGCAGGCCGGGCAGGTGCACGAGGACCTGACGTGCGCGGCGGTCCCCGTGCGGGCGCCGGCGGGGGCGCTGGTGGCCGCGGTCGTGGTCACCGTCCGGGGCGCCGCCCCCGCCGCGCTGGCCGCGCCCGCCGGGCTGGCGGAGGGGTTCGCCCGCCGCCTCGGCCCGCTGCTCGGCTAGTCGAAGACGACGACGCCGCGGATGTTGCGGCCGGCGTGCATGTCCTCGTAGGCCTGCGCGACCTGGTCGAGCGTGTACTCCCTGGTCACCAGCTCGTCGAGCTTGAGCTGGCCGGCCTGGTACATGCGCAGCAGGTTGGGCACGTCGTGGCGGGGGTTGGACTCCCCGAACAGCGAGCCCTGCAGCCGCTTCTGCATGAGCGTGAGGTCGCCGAGGGAGATGGGCGCACCGACGGCGGTGAGGTCGCCCAGCCCGGTGAGCACCACGGTGCCCGCCTTGCGGACGCTGGCCAGCGCCTGCGCCACGTGCTCGCCCTGCACGACGCCGATGGTGACGATCGTGGCGTCGGCGCCCTGCCCGTTGGTGATCGACCGCGCGTACTCGGCCGCCTCGTCGATGCCCTCGAAGAAGTGGGTGGCGCCGAACTGCTGCGCCCACTCGGCCTTGGCCGCCACCGGGTCGACGGCGATGACCGTCGTCGCGCCGGCGTGCACCGCGCCCTGCAGCGCGTTGGCGCCGATCCCGCCGATGCCCATGACGATCACCGTGGCGCCCGGCTTGATGTTCGCGGAGTTGACCGCCGAGCCGAAGCCGGTGGGCACGCCGCAGCCGACCAGCGCGGCGGCCTTCAGCGGGATGTCCCGGTCGATCTTGATGACGCTGTCGACGGAGGCGGTCGTGTACTCGGCGAAGGTGGAGATGCCGCACTGCTGGCCCACCGGCTGCCCGTTCTCGCTCATCCGGAAGCTGGTCGGGTCCTCCGCGCGGGCGCCGGTGAGCAGCGAGGCGCCCAGGTCGCACAGGTTGCTCATCCCCTGCGCGCAGAACTCGCACTTCCCGCAGGCGGGCAGGAACGAGAAGACGACGTGGTCGCCGACCTCGAAGCCCGGGGTGTTCGGCCCGACGGCGGTGACCACGCCGGCGCCCTCGTGGCCGCCGACGAACGGGTAGATCCCGACCGGGACGTCCCCGGTGGCCACGTGGTCGTCGGAGTGGCACAGCCCCGACGCGGCGATCTTGACGGTCACCTCGCCCTGGCGGGGGTCGTCGAGCTCGACGGTGGCGGTCTCGTACGTGCCGGGGGCCTGGCGGACCAGCGACACCTTCGTGGTGATGGGCACGGGGGCTCCTCTCTGAGCAGGGGTGGCTCGGGCACTTCCGCGGACGTGCCCGCCTCAGCCGTTGACGCCTCAGCCGTTGACGGCTCAGCCGTTGATGACCTGGGGGACGGCGACGGCCTTGAGGCCCTCGACGCCGAACTCGAGGCCGTAGCCGGACCTCTTGTGCCCGCCGAAGGGGATCATCGGGTGCACGCCGCCGTGGGAGTTGATCCACACGGTGCCGGCCTGCAGCCGGGCGGCGACGGCGCGGGCGGCGTCGCGGTCGCTGCTCCACACCGAGGCACCGAGGCCGACGTCGAGCCGGTTGGCCATGGCGATCGCCTGCTCGACGTCGTCGTAGCGCACGATCGGCAGCGCGGGGCCGAACTGCTCCTCGGCCACCAGTGGGTTGTCGTCGTCGACGTCGGCGACCAGCGTCGTCGGGTAGAAGTGCCCGGGCGCGTCGGGGTCGGGGTCGCCGCCGAGCAGGATCCGCGCGCCCGAGTCGCGGGCGGCGTCGACGAGGCGGGCGACGATCTCGTACTGCGCGCGGTTCTGCAGCGGGCCGAGCACGTTGGCCTCGTCGAGTCCGCGGCCCATGGGCATGGCCTTGGCGACCTCGGTGAGGGCGGCGACGACGTCGTCGTAGACGTCGGTGTGCACGTAGAGGCGCTTGAGGGCGGCGCAGGTCTGGCCCGTGTTGATGAAGGCGCCCCAGAACAGGCCCTCGGCGATGGCCGCGGGGTCGACGTCGGGCAGCACGATGCCGGCGTCGTTGCCGCCGAGCTCCAGGGTCAGGCGCTTCACGGTGTCGGCCGAGCTCTTGATGATGGCCTGGCCGGTGGCGGTGGAGCCGGTGAACACCACCTTGTCGACGTCGGGGTGGGCCGACAGGCGCGCGCCGACGTCGCGGCCGCCGGCGACGGCGGTGAGCACGTCAGCGGGCAGTACGCCGTTCAGCACGTGCACCAGGGCCAGCACGCTGAGCGGGGTGTACTCCGAGGGCTTGACCACCACGGTGTTGCCCATCCGCAGCGCGGGGGCGACCTGCCAGACGGTGATCATCATCGGCCAGTTCCACGGGCCGATGGCGCCGACGACGCCGACGGGGCGGTAGTGCAGTTCGGCGCGGGTCTTGCCGTCGTCGACGACGGTCTCCACGGGCAGCTCGGTGGCCGCGGTGGCGCGCAGCCAGGCGGCGCAGGCGCCGACCTCGAAGCGGGCGTTGGGGCCGTTGAGCGGCTTGCCCTGCTCGCGGGAGAGCAGCTCGGCCAGCGGCTCGGCGGCCGCCTCGATCGCCTCGGCCGCGCCCAGCAGCAGCTCGATGCGCTCGGCGTCGGGACGGGCGGCCCACGCCGGTTGCGCGGCCCGGACCCGGGCGACGGCGGCGTCGACGTCGTCGGCGGACCGGTCGGCGACCCGGCCGACGGCCTCACCGGTGGCCGGGTCGAGGACCTCGCGGCCGGCGGGGTCGGTGACGGCGGCCAGCAGCTCGTCGTAGGTCGGGGTCTGCGCCGTGGTGGTCACGGGCTCGGTCACGGTGGGGGTGGTCATCGCGGTCCTTCGGTTTGGGAGGGCTCGACGCGGCCGGTGACCTCGCCGAGGGAGATGCGGCCGCCGCCGGTGCCGGGCGCGGTGGCGGTGAGGGTGACGACGTCGCCGTCCTCGAGGAAGGTGCGGGTGGAGCCGTCGGACAGGGTGAGCGGCTCCTCGCCGCCCCAGGAGAGCTCGATGAACGAGCCGCGCTGGTCCGGCCGGGGGCCGGAGACCGTGCCGGAGGCGAACAGGTCCCCGGTGCGCAGGCTCGCACCGTTGACCGTGGTGTGGGCCAGCTGCTGGGCGGCGGTCCAGTACATGAGGTCGAACGGCGGGCAGGACACGAGCTCCCCGTTGAGGCGGACCTCGATCGCGATGTCGAGCCCCCAGGGCTGCGTGCCGGCGTCGTCGAGGTAGGGCAGCAGCGGCACGTCGCGGGGCGGCGGGGCGACCCGCGCGGCCTCCAGGGCTGCAAGCGGCACCACCCAGGGGGACACCGAGGTGAGGAAGCTCTTGCCGAGGAAGGGCCCCAGCGGCACGTACTCCCAGGACTGGATGTCGCGGGCCGACCAGTCGTTGACCAGGCAGACGCCGAAGACGTGGTCGGCGAAGGCGCCCAGTGGCACCGGCGCGCCCAGCGACGAGCCGGCCCCGACGACGAAGCCGACCTCGGCCTCGATGTCGAGGCGCCGTGAGGGGCCGAAGGTCGGGGCGTCGTCGGCGGGGCCCTTGCGCTGCCCGCTGGGTCGCACCACCGGCGTCCCGGAGACGGCGACGGTGCCGGCGCGGCCGTGGTAGCCGATGGGCAGGTGCTGCCAGTTAGGCGTCAGCGGCGGGGAGTCGGGCCGGAACATCCGGCCGAGGTTCTCGGCGTGGTGCCGGGAGCTGTAGAAGTCGACGTAGTCGGCGACCTCCACCGGCAGGTGCAGCGTCACCTCCGACCGCGGCACCAGGTGCGGCTCCACCCGGCCGCGGTGCGCCTCGTCGGTGAGCCACCCGGTCAGCTGCGCCCGCAGGTCGGCCCAGGCCCCCGGCCCGCGCGCCAGGAAGGCGTTGAGCGAGCCGGTGGCGTGCACCTCGTCGCCGGTGGCCGCGGCGAGGTCGAGCACGGCGTCGCCGATGGCGATCCCGGTGCGCGGTGCGGTGCCGGGCGTGGAGAAGACGCCGTGGGGCAGGTTGTCGACGCCGAAGCCGGTGTCGTCGGGCAGGTCGAGCCAGCTCATGCCGGGGTCCTGTCGAGGGAGGGCAGCAGGCCGAGGGCGACGAGGTCGTCGACCGGCTCGAGCACGCTGCAGGTGCCGAAGGAGGTGAACACGGCGCGGGCGCGGGCGGCGCGGTCGGCCGGCCAGGAGCGCACCGCACCGGCCACGGCAGCGGGGTCGGTGCGGGCCAGTTCGTCCGACGCGGCCTCCGCCGTCGCCCCCGAGGCCAGCGCGTCGGCCGCCAGCAGGACGTTCAGGAAGCCGTGGTGGGCGAAGCCGGTGGCGGGGTCGGTGTGCGCGAGCGCGGAGTGCAGGCCGGCGGTGCACTTGACCGCGACGCCGCGGGCGACGCAGGCGGCCAGCGTGCCGGCGAGCTCGCCCGCGGAGGGGAACAGGTCGGCCCGCAGCCCCCCGGTGCGCAGCTTGGCGCGGGCGCCGGTGCCGGCGAGCGCGTCGAGGACGGCGTCGCGGGGGGCGGTGCGCGGCACCTCGACGGCCACCGGGACGCCGTCGGGCACGACGCCGGCGGCCACGGCGAGCGCCTCCCGCGCGGCGTCCGCGTCGGCGACGACGGGCACCTCGACGGCGGCCAGCCGCAGCCGCGGGTCGGACCCGACTCCTGCCGCGGCGGCCGGCAGGTCGCCGGCCGCCGCGATCAGCGAGACGCCCAGCGGACCGCCGTCCCCGAGGTGCGCGGCCAGCTCGTCGAGCCGGGCGGCGGGGACCACGAACGGCCCCACCAGGTCCCCGAGCCGGGCCCGCAGCTCGCGGTGCGCCGGCACGGCGGCGGCCATCGGCGCGTCGCCGGGCGGGAACAGCGCCGCGTCGTCGAAGAACCCGGTGAACAGGCCCGTCATGCCGAGGGGCCCCGGCCCGACCAGGTCCAGGCGTACTTCCCGTCGTCGACGGCGAGGCCGGCCTCGCCGAGGTCGAGGGGCCGGAAGGTGTCGACCATGACCGCGAGCTCGTCGAAGAACTCGACGCCCAGCGAGCGCTCCACCGCGCCGGGCTGCGGCCCGTGGGAGTGCCCGCCGGGGTGCACCGAGATCGAGCCCTTGCCGATGCCGGAGCCCTTGCGGGCCTCGTAGTCGCCGTCGACGTAGAACATGATCTCGTCGGAGTCGACGTTGGAGTGGTAGTAGGGCACCGGCACCGCCTGCGGGTGGTAGTCGACCTTCCGCGGCACGAAGTTGCAGATGACGAAGTTGGCGCCCTCGAAGACCTGGTGCACCGGCGGCGGCTGGTGCACCCGGCCGGTGATCGGCTCGTAGTCGGCGATGTTGAACGCGTACGGGTAGAGGCAGCCGTCCCAGCCGACGACGTCGAAGGGGTGCTCCGGGACGACGTGCACGGTGCCGCTGAGCCCGCCGGGACCGCTGCCGCGGTGCTTGACGTAGACCTCCACGTCGGTGCCCTCGGCCAGCAGCGGCGCGGTGGGGCCGCGCAGGTCGCGCTCGCAGTACGGCGCGTGCTCGAGGAACTGCCCGTACTTCGACAGGTACCGCTTGGGCGGGGCGATGTGGCTGTTGGCCTCGATCGCGTAGGTGCGCAGCGGCTCGGCGCCGGTCGGGATCCAGCGGTGCGTGACGGTGCGCGGGATGACCACGTAGTCGCCCTGGCCGACCTCCAGTCCGCCGAAGGTGGTCTCCACGGTGGCGCTGCCACGCTCGACGTAGACGCACTCGTCGCCGGTGGCGTTGCGGTAGTACGGGCTGGTCAGCGACGACACGGCGTAGGAGATGCGGACGTCGCCGTTGCCGAGCACCAGCCGCCGGCCGGTCACCGGGTCGGTGGCCTTGTGCTCCTCGCCGGCGAACAGGTCGTGCAGCTTGAGGTGCCGAGGCGTCAGCGGGGCGTTGGGGGTGAGGGTCTGGTCGGGGAGCTCCCAGGGGCGGGCGTCGACGATCGCCGAGGGGACGCCGCGGTGGTAGAGCAGCGAGGAGTCGGAGGAGAAACCCTCCTCACCCACCAGCTCCTCGGAGTAGAGGCTGCCGTCGGGGGCGCGGAACTGGGTGTGCCGCTTCGGCGGGACGCTGCCCACCTGCTTGTAGAACGCCATGGGAGTGCCTCCAGGAACGGTCAGGCCAGGACAGGGCTGAGAACCGAGCGGTCGAGCAGCCGGGCCACCGCGGGGGCGACGTCGGCGGAGCGCGTGAGGACGGCCGCCACGTGACCGTCGGGGCGCAGCACCCAGATCTCGTCCGGGCGGGCGCCGAGCGCGTCGCGCAGGGTGGGGCCGGAGTCGAGATCGCTGATGCGGTGCACGGCGACGGGCAGGTGCGCTGCCAGGGTCTCCGGCAGGGAGGGCAGCGCGGCGTCGTCCCCGACCAGCACGGTGACTCCGGAACGGGCCAGCTGCCGCAGCCGCCCCGGCTCGGGCCGGCCCGGCACGCTGATCGGGCAGTCGGGAACCAGGACACCCGGTGCCGGCACGGGGACGTCGCCGCGAGCCGGCCGGCCGGGGAACGGCCGCCGCTCGTCGGGGGTCGTCAGCGGCGAGTCGACGTACCAGAACGGCTCGGCGAGCCGGCCGGAGTCCACCTGGGCCCGGGCGGCAGCGTCGGTCGCCGCCCGCTCCAGGACGTCCAGGCGGCGGGCTGCCTCCTCGTCGCTACCCGGCACGAGGAACCGCATGGTGTCGCCGGTGACCGCCAGGTTCTCCAGCGCCGCGGCGTGCCGCTCGTCGTGGTAGCTGTCCAGGAGCGACTCGGGGGCCCAACCGTGGAGGACGAAGGCGATCTTCCAGGCGGCGTTCTCGGCGTCCAGCACGCCCGAGTTCAGGCCCCGGGCACCGAAGGGGGAGACGAGGTGCGCCGCGTCGCCGGCGATGAGCACCCGCCCGACCCGCATCCGGTCGACGACCCGGGAGTGGAAGCGGTAGACCGACTTCCACACGATCTCGTAGGGCCGGTCGCCGATCACCTGGCGGATCCGCCGGTCGAGGCCGCCGGAAGCCTCTTCCTCCGCGAGGTCGAAGTGCGGCGGCACCTGCCAGTCGATGCGGAACGTGGAGTCGGGGCAGGGGTGGATCAGCACCTGCCGGCCGGGGTTCCACTCCGGGTCGAAGTAGAACCGCCGCTCGGTCTCCCAGCCCGGCATGTCCGTGCGGATGTCGCAGATGAGGAAGTAGTCGTCGAACGTCTCGCCCTCGAAGGTGAGCCCGAGGGCCGCCCGGACCTCGTCACTGCGGGGGCCGGAGCACGCGACCGTGTACGAGCCTCGCACCGACGTGGCGCCGTTCGCGGTCGCGCACGTGACGGTCACGCCGGACCCGTCCTGCTGGATGGCCGTCACGCGGTGCCCCCAGCGGACCTCGATCAGCGGTTCGGCGGCAATGCGCTCGTCGAGCAGCCGCTCGGTCTCGCACTGCGAGATGTTGACGAACGGGGGGAATGGGGACTTCCCGCGGTCGGCGAACTGGAAGCTGAAGAGCTCCTTGTCGCGGTGGAACGTCCGGGCGGTCGTCCAGGTGACGCCGCGGCGGGCCACTTCCGCGCCGACGCCGACGGCGTCCCAGACATCGAGGACGTCGCGCTGCTGGCAGATGGCCTTGCTGCCGATCACGTCCCGCTCGGGGCGCCCGTCCAGGACGACGACGGACAGGCCCCAGCGGGCCAGCAGGAGGGCGGTGGTCTGGCCGACCGGACCGCAACCCAGCACCAGGACCGGCGCGCTCGTGGAGGGAGTAGTCATCGCCGTCGTCAGCCCTGCAGCTCGTCCCACACCTGACGGTCGCGCTCCGCCGTCCAGATGACGGGGCGCTCGATGCCGTCCATCTCGTCCCAGATGCGCTGGACGTCGAAGGGCAGGCAGTGCTCGAAGATCGGCCACTTGCCGTACTTCGGGGCCAGGGCGGTGTGGGTGGCCTCGAAGGCCTGCTTGAGGGTGCCACCGGCGCGGTGCACGTCGCCGACGGTGCGCTGCATGGTGAGGAGGAAGTCGCGGGTCTGCTCGATCGCGGCATCGACCTGGTCCCGGCCCCGGGCGATGGCGCCGCGGCCGCCGACGAGCTGGCGGGCGCCGAGGGCCTTGACCCGGTCGAGGGTGCCGGCGGCCCAGTCGAAGTGGAACGCGTCGCCGGTGTAGAGCGCGGCCTGGGACTCGACCAGGTCGCCGGCGAAGAGGATCTCGTGCTTCGGGATCCAGGCGACGATGTCGCCCTCGGTGTGACCGCGGCCGAGGAACTCGAGCACCAGCTCGCCGCGGTCGCCGCCGAGTTCGATGGTCAGCTTGTCGCGGAACGTCATCGTGGGCCAGGTGAGGCCGGGTATGGACTCGGGCTCCTCGAAGAGCCGTGGCATGCGGCCGTACTCGCTCTCCCAGTCCTGCTGGCCGCGCTCGGCGATCAGGCCCTTGGTCTGCTCGGAGCTGACGATGACCTCGGCGTCGAAGGCGCTGGCGCCCAGCACGCGGACCGCGTGGTAGTGGCTGAGCACCAGGTAGCGGACCGGCTTGTCGGTGTGCTCGCGCAGCTTGGCCAGCCAGCGGCGGGCCGCGACGGGGGTGGCCAGCGCCTCGAAGCAGACGAGGAAGTCCTCACCCTCGATGGCACCGAGGTTGGGGTCGCCCTCGGCGGTCAGCGCGTACACGCCGTCGGCGAGCACCTCGAGGGTCTGCTCCTTGACGCCCAGATCAGCGGAAGAAGCAAAGGGCTTGGTTGCCATGAGGGGATCTCCTGATCCGCCGCCGTTCGATAGTCGAACAGCACGTTCCTTTACCGGTTCAACGGTACGGGCGAGTGGCCTGTGACACAAGGGGGGACTGCGAAGTCGCTCGAATGGCGACGTCCGGGTGCCAAGCGCGTGCTGGGCACCCGGGCGCGGCTGGCCTGGGGGTGGTCGGTCGACCGGCATCCAGGCGGTGTCGATGGAGACGGTCTGGGGGACGGCGGCGATCCGGCCGACAGCAGGCATCTCGACGGCCTCCGCGTTGGCCGCCTCGGCCTGCTCGAGGCTGTCGTGGACCAGACGTCGGCCCCGATGACCGGTACGGCGACGAGCCAGGGATGATCGCGACGACGGTGCCACGGCCGGCGTGTGACCGGTGCGGCCACAGCGCCGACTCGTGATGGGGGGCCGGTCAGGCGGGGCGCGGGCGGCTCTCGTCCACCCCGGGCACCCGGCCGAAGTCCTGCGCGTAGGCCCCCATCGTCAGGTTCACCAGATCACCGCTCTGCTGATCGAGGCCGAACTGGATGCCCACGGTGCGCAGGGCGGCCAGGTCGATGAGCACCATGCCCTCGACGCCGACGTTCTTCTCCAGCCAGGAGAACAGATAGGTCTCGTCCCGCAGCTTCCAGTACGTGGCGCTGTCGGTGTCCCCGACGCCGAGCTCGGCGCCGCCGAGGCACAGCCACGTGAACAGGTTCTCGTTGAGGTAGACGTGGTCGTAGACGTCGTCGCTGCTGTAGGCGTACCGGACTCGGTGGCCGATCAGCTCGGTCGTTCGCTGGTGCGCACCGTTGCCGGTGGCGTCGGTTCCGGCGAGCTGCCCCTGGAACCAGCGCTGACGAGCCAGGTGAGGCTCCGGCCGGAGGCCGAGTTCGCCGACGGTGCCGGTGGCCTGGCCGCTGTCGGTGTCGAGCGCCATGGTGACGACGACCGGGTGGTCCTCACCGCTGCGCCGGTAGTGCAGGAAGAACAGGCCCGGCTGCATCTCGAACAGCTCGTAGGTCTCGGACCCGTCGCGTGTCCCGGCGCCGTCCTGCACCGTCCATCGCAGGGTCTCCGCCTCGAACTCGTGGATCAGCGTGAAGTCCGTGCCAGCCTCGCCCGGAACGCGGCATCGCAGTTCCAGACGTCGGCCCGCGAGCGCAGCGGACAGCGGTGGGCGGTATTCGTCGAATCCGTCGGCCATCTCGGTCAACGACGCCCAGTCGTCCTTCGCCCAGCTGAAGGCGGGGGTGGTGGTCATGTCAGGTCCTCCATGGGGATTCGGTCAGGGGGTGTCGAAGTCGAGCGGGGGCAGCGCGGAGCGGGCGACGTAGCCGAAGTCGGACACGATCGGTGACCCGTTGATCGGCGCGCTCACGGGCGAGGCGAGGAAGGCGGCGTGCGCCGCGATCTGCTCGGGCTGCATCACCGGCAGGCCGACCCCCGCGAAGCCCTGCGGGCGGCCGAGGTCTGCGCGGGACATCGGGGTGTCCACAACGCCCGGACACAGGCAGTTGACGCGGATGCCGGGGTGATCGACGGACAACGCCCGGGTGAGCTGGAGGACCGCGCCCTTGGAGGTGCAGTAGGGCGTCATGCCCTCGAACCCGACGAGAGCCGAATCCGACGCGATGAAGACCATGGTCCCGACGTCACTTCCGGCCAGCCGGGGAATGCTGTGCTTGGCGACGAGGAAGTTGCCCTTGACGTTGACGGCCATCACCCGGTCCCAGTCCCGCTCGGACACATCGGCCGCAAGGGTCCCGACCGGACCGGAGACGCCTGCGCAGCCGAGCACGGTGTCCAGCCGGCCGAAGGAGTCGACGGTCCGAGCCACCGCGTCGGCCACCTCGGCCTCGACGGTGACGTCCGCCTGGACGAACTCGACGGGGAGCCCCCGCTGCCGCAGCCCGTCTACGACGGTCTCGCCGTCGGCGCTGCGGTCGAGGACGGCCACGCGGGCGCCCTCGGCGAGCAGGGCGTCGACGCAGGCACGCCCGATGCCCGAGGCGCCGCCCGTGACGAGCGCGACGCGGTTCGTCAGGTGCAGGTCCACGGGTGCTCCTGTCGAGGGAATGCGGCTGCGGCCGGTCGAGATCCACTGGTGAGCGCGGTCGAACGCGACGGTCCCGCCGACATGGACTCCGAACATCCCGGGCGGGAGTGACCGCTGGCACACGATGCACGAAGCTCACAGAACTGGTCAAGTGGACAGCGAGATTCCGCGAGGGCATGCTCGCTCGATGTCGGGGACGTCCTCGTGGTCGTGCGAGGCTCGTTGCAGCGAGCGCGGACCTGTGGCACCACCGAACTGGAACTTCGTCGCCGGGAGCTACGCCATGACTGTCGCCAGGACCTCGCCCCAGCGGGAGGGACCTCGGTACGGAGAGGGGCGGACCGCGCTACTGGCCGCCGCGGTGCATGTGGGTGCGACCCAGGGGCTGCGTCACCTGACCTACCGCTCGGTCGCGGCGGAGGCAGGCGTGGCCCACGGGCTCGTCGCCCACCACTTCGGTACGCGGGACGCTCTGATCGAAGAGGCCCTGCAGTACTCCCTCGAGCACGGCGTGGCCTCGCTCAGCTCGGCCCCCGGAAGTGGCGACGTCGAGGCGCTGTTCGTGGGCGTTCAGACGTGGTTCGAGCAGGAGACCGACGACGCGGTGTTCCAGTACGAGCTCATCCTCGAATCGCGCCGGCGACCGGCCCTCCGCCCTCACGTGGAGCGCCTCTACCAGGCGTATCGGGAGGCTCTGCACACCGAGCTGCAAGCCTGTGGTCTGCCCGACGATCCGGACCTGGTGCATCTGGTGTTCGCGGCGCTCGACGGTCTCGTGTTCCAGCAGGTCTCCCTCGGTGAGACCGAGGCGACGCAGGGGGCGCTCGACCGACTGCGCGGGCTGCTCGGCCGGTTGCGCTGAGGTAGCTGGGCTCGCACGCCAGGGCTGTGTCGAGCGCGTCTAGGAGCGATCTCGGCCCACCGCCTGGCGGGCGTGGTCTGAACGCAGGGGCAGCTACCACCCGGCGACCGCGCCGCCGTCGCCGGCTTCCGCGTCCGGGGATCGCTTCACCATCGCGACTCGGACTGCTGTGGGCCCGGGCGTCCGCCTTGAGGCGCTCGTCGCGCGGGGTCTTCTGAGGAGTCCTCCGCCGGGGAAACGGACGGGGGAAGGGCTGTAGGCCGCTGACGCGGCCTCCCTCCAGGTCGCGCCGAGCGCTACGGGAAGAATCCCTCGCTATCCACTTGACCAGTCCCGCCGTGACCGGCACCATCCTGTGTCACCCGTCACTGTCCAACTGGCCAGTTTGGGCCAGGACGGGCTCCATGGCGTTGCCGGTCCCCGATCCCGCGGACCCCCGTTGCGTCCGGCTCTGCCACCGCCTCCCCGACGCCCCTCGCGACTTCCTCGGAAGCTCTGCAGGAAGGACCTTCGATGGTCGACACCGGTTCCTTCGACGGGCCGAGCCAGCCACTTGCCCCCAGCGGGCAGGACAGGCGCACCGGCCAGGTCCCCACCCAGACAGCCACCCTCATGCAGGGCAGCGGGCTACGCCGCAATCGGCTGGGGGTGTTCGGCGTGGCCTTCTTCGTCATCGCGGCCGTCGCCCCCATGGCAGCGATCGTCGGCGGATCTCCCGTCGTCTTCGCCACTGTGGGTCCCGGCACACCCGCGGTGTTCCTCCTGGCTGCACTGCTTTTCGCCGTCTTCAGCGTGGGCTACGTGACGATGAGCCGGCACATCACCAACGCCGGCGGATTCGTGGCCTACATCGCCCGCGGCCTCGGCGCTCGCGCGGGCGCCGCTGCTGCTGGGGTGACCGTGCTCTGCTACGTGTCGCTGCTGTGCGGGTTGTTGAGCCAGTACGGCGTCTTCGCCGAGCAGTTGCTGTCCGTCCGCCTCGGGCTCGACGTCCCCCGCGAGATCATCCTGCTGCTCTCCATCATCCTGGTGACCGCCCTGACGGCGCGCGGAGTGGACATGAGCCTGCGCGTCCTGGGTGTGCTGGTGACCATCGAGGTGCTCACCTTCGTGGTTCTGGACCTGGCGATCCTCGGTGACGGCGGTGGCACCTCCGGAGCGTCCCTGGCGGGGTTCGACCCCGGCAACGTCTTCAATGCCGGGCTCGGCGTGGCGTTCCTGTTCGCCTTCGCATGCTTCACCGGCTTCGAGGCGACCGTGGTCTTCTCCGAGGAGGCCAAGACCCCACGCCGCACCATCCCGCGGGCCGCTTACCTGTCCATCGCCTTCATCGGGATCTTCTACGCCTTCACCACCTGGTGCCTGTCGAACGCGGCCGGGCTCGACGCCGTCCAGCAGCAGGCTGGCGACAAGCTCGCCACCGGCACCTTCGTTCCTGACCTGGCCGGCGAGTACGTGGGCGGCTGGTTCGTCACCCTGCTCGACGTCTTGGTCGTGACCAGCTTCCTGGCGATGCTCATCGGCTTCGCGAACATGTTCGCCCGCTACCTCTTCGCCCTCGGCCGCGCCGGAGTCCTTCCCGCGTCTCTCGGACGTACTACCGCTCGCAACGGCACGCCGGCCGTGGCTGCCATCGCCATCGGCGTGATGGAGATTCTCGTGCTGACCGGGTTCGAGCTCGCCGGCGCCGACCCGATCGGGATCACCTTCTTCTGGCTGCTGGCGCTGGGCACCGTCGCGTTGATCGCCGTCCTCGTCCTCACCTGCGTGGCCATGCTCGCCTTCTTCTCTCGCACCGAGGTGGAGGAGAGCGCCTGGCAGACGAAGGCCGCACCGGCCATCGCCCTGATCGGCTTCGCCACCGTGCTGTACCTGGCGATCGCCAACTACGACATCCTGGGCGGAACCGGTGCGGGAAAGTGGCTGCTGCTGGGCATCCCGCTGTGCGCCGCTGCCGGGTGGGCGCGTGCGACGGTCAAGCGCTCCGTGGACTTCTCCACGGACCTGTCAAGCGGCACCCCGTGAGCGTCGTCGTCGTGACGGGCGCGGGCTCCGGGATCGGCGCTGCCGTCACCGAGGCCCTTACCTCCCGCGGCGACCAGGTCGTGGCCTGCGGGCGCCGGTCGGGCCCGCTGCACGAGGTCGCCGCTCGCACCGGTGCCCGGGCGCTGCCAGGTGACGTGGCTACCCCCGAGGGTGCCGCGGCGGCCGTCGCCGCGGCGCAGGAGTGGTTCGGCGGCCTGGACGCCCTCGTCCTCAACGCCGGTGTGGCGTACCCGGGCACCGTCGGCACGACGACTGTGGAGGCATGGAAGGAGACGCTGCGGATCAACCTCACCGCGCCGTTCCTCATGGTCCGCGCCGCCGTCGACGCGCTGGTCGCGAGTCGCGGGGCCGTCGTCACTGTCGGCTCGGTCGCCGGGCTGCGGGGCGCACCGTCCTACGTGGCCTACGGAGCCAGCAAGGCCGGGCTGCACATGTTCACCCAGGACCTCGCCGTCGACCTCGGGCCGCGTGGCGTGCGCGTCAACTGCGTGGCTCCGGGATGGGTCCGCACCGAGATGGCGGACCAGGAGATGGTCGATCTGGGCGGCCCGCTCGGCCTCGATCTCGAGCAGACCTACGCCCGGGTCACCGCCGCCGTTCCGCAGCGACGGCCCGCCGCGCCGACCGAGGTCGCCGAGGCCATCGCGTGGCTGCTGTCCCCGGCCGCCTCCTACGTGCACGGCGTCGTGCTGCCTGTCGACGGCGGCAGTACGGCCATGGACGCCGGCAGCCTCGCCTTCCTGCCGGACGCGACTCTTCCGACCACGGAGGGAGCGGCATGACCACCACCTCGCCAACGAGGCCGGGCGACGAACCTTCGGTCGTTCGACCCACCGGCCCAGGAAGGCCCGTCATGAACACGCAGTTGGACGTCATCGTCGTGGGCGCCGGATTCGCCGGGCTGGTGGCCGCCCGGGAGCTGGGTGCGGCCGGTCACCGCGTGACCGTGCTGGAGGCCCGGGACCGCATCGGCGGGCGCACCTGGACCGACCACCGCCTCGGCCACCAGCTCGAGATGGGTGGCACGTGGGTGCACTGGCTCCAGCCGCACATCTGGGCCGAGATCACCCGCTACCGGCAGAAGATCGTGCGCAGCCCGATCCCCGAGCATGCCTACTGGATCGCCGACGGCGAGCTCGTCGAGGGTTCGCCCGAGGAGCTGGCCGAACGCGGCGCCCGGGCGCATGAAGCCGTGGTCGCCGGCTCGGCCAGGTACTTCCCCGAGCCGCACGACGTGCTCGCTGTGCTGGACGCCGCGGACGAGGACGGCCGCAAGCGGCGCGAGGAGTTCCTCGCCCTCGACCAGCAGCCACTGATCGAGCGCCTGCGGGAGTCCGGTCTCAGCCGGGAGGAGATCGACCTCGCCGACGCGTTCTGGACGGCCTGCTTCAACGGCAGCTCGCAGACGGGGTCAGCCACCATGGCCTTGCGCTGGTTCGCGCTGGCGGGCAACGACTTCGACCTGCTCAACGACACGACGCTGGCCTACAAGCTCGCCGACGGGATGCGTGGGCTGTACGAGCGGATTGCCGCCGACGTCCGCGGTACCGTCACCCTCGGCACCCAGGTGGAGGCGATCAGCTACCTCAAGGACGGCGCTCAGGTCCGGACCACCGACGGGGAGGTCCTCGCCGCCGACGCCGTCATCGTCACCGCACCGGTGAACGCGCTGCGCGGCATCACCTTCGACCCGCCGCTGCCCGCTGCCGAGGCCGAGTTCGTCGAGACCGGCCTCAACTCCACAGGCACCAAGATCTGGGCCAGGATCCGCGGGCACCGCTCCTTCCTCGTCCAGGCGCCCTCCGGCCACCCGCTGAACTTCGCCTGGCCGGAGTACCACCTCGAGGACGGCACCAGCATCATCGTCGGCTTCGGACCCGACGCCGCCGCGTTCGACGGCAACGACGCCGATGCCGTCCAGGAGATCCTGCGCGGCTGGATCCCCGACATCGAGGTCGTCGAGTCCGTCACCTACGACTGGGTCGCCGATCCGCTGAGCCGGGAGACCTGGGCCACCTTCCGCACCGGCCAGCTGACCGGTGGATGGGCGCAGCTGCGCCGTCCGCACGGGCGGCTGTTGTTCGCCGGCGGCGACTACGCCGACGGCTGGGCCGGCTTTGTCGACGGCGCCATCCAGAGCGGTCTCGACGCGGCGGCCACGGTCCGTTCCTGGGCCGACCCGACCGGCACCACCCCCACCCCGGAGAACGAGGAGAAGGACATGACCACCAGCACCGTTGCGCAGGCCACCGTCACCCCCGAGACCTGGGAGCCGTTCGTCGTCCAGGGCCAGAAGCTCGGCGAGGTCCACTGGCTGGTGCAGAGCCAGCGTCCCCAGGGCGTGCTGGCCGCCGGCATCTGGCGGATCGGCCCCGTGGAGGGCGCCGAGCTGCCCTACGCGGTGGCCGGCAGCGAGACCATCCACGTCCTCGAAGGTGAGGCCGAACTGGAGACCTCCGATGGGGCGAAGATCCGACTCACCCCGGGCAACGTGGTCTCACTTCCCGACGGTTTCACCGCTACATGGCGGACTCTGTCGCCGTTCAAGAAGTTCTTCGTAGTCGCCTGACCATCCGTCAGCGGCGGGCCCCACGACCGCCACGACAAGGGCCGTACCCGTGACGCGCTGCTCGCGGTGGCGCTGGAGTTCTCCCTGGCCAACAGCGTCGGTTCGATCAGCGCCGACCCGGGCAGCGGGGACCTCGACGCGCTGTTCGCCGGGTCGTCGAGATGGTGCAGACCGACCCCGACGACCAGGCGTTCCGGTACGAGCTGATCCTGGAGGCGCGGCGTCGACCGGAACTGCGCCCGCAGGTGGAACACGTCCATGCGACCTACCGGGCGGCACTGCGGGCGGAGCTCGCCGCGGCGGGCGTCGACGCGGACGACGCGCTGGTGCACCTGCTCTTCGCCGCCGTCGACGGGATGGTGTTCCAGCAGGTGTGCCTCGACGACCCGGCGGCCACCGGCGCCGGTCTGGCGCGGTTGCGCTCGCTCCTCCGGCTGCTCGCCCGGTGACAGCGAGCGGCTGACGCCGGGCGGCTGACGCCGGCACCCGGGCTGCCCGGTCTCAGCGCAGCGCGGCGGCGACCTGCGCGGCGGCGGCGGCCACGGTGCGGCCCACCCGGTCGGTGTCGGCGCCGTCGTCGACGTGGACCACGGCGATCGCGGCGCGGGCGCCGCCGTCGGGACCGAGGACCGGCGCCGCGACGGAGCGCAGGCCGGGGATCACCTCGCCGTACGAGCTCGCCCAGCCCAGCCGGCGGGCCTCGACGAGCTCGGCGCGGTCGCCGGGGGAGGGCGGCTGCGGCAGGAGGAGGGCCAGCCCCGGGGCGCCGCGGTCGACGGGGTGGCGGGTGCCGGGGCGGTAGGCCACGTGGGCGGTGGTGTCGTGCGGTTCGACGCTGACCACGGTCACCGCCTCGTCGCCGGCGCGGACGACGAGGAACGCCGTCATGCCGAGCTCGGCGGCGAGGGCGTCGAGGCGGGGGAGGGCGGCGGCCTGCAGGTCGGTGCGCACCCCGCGGGCGAGCGCGGCCATCCCCAGGCCCAGGCGGTAGCGGCCGGCGGTGTCGCGCTCGACGAGCTGGTGGTCCTCCAGCGTCCGCAGCAGGCGGTAGGCGATGGAGCGGTGCAGCCCGACGGCGGCGGCGACCTCGGCGACGGGCTGGGGCGCGGCGGCGGTGGCGAGGTGCTCGAGGATCCGCAGGCCCCGGTCGAGCGTCTGGGACTGGGGCGCGCTCGCGCCGTCGTCGGCCGCCATCCCCGGTGCCTCCTCCGTCGGGTCCGACCAGCGTACGGCGGCCGCCCCGGCCGGCCGGGGGCGCGGCCGGGGCGGTCCCCCGGGCGGGTCAGCCCCGGTCGGGACGGGGGCGGTAGGGCACGCCGGGGTTGAAGACCTCGAGGGTGTAGGTGTCGAGGCGGCGCAGCCACGCGCGGGTGCGGGTGGCGAGCGCGGCGGGCCGGCGGGCGGTGGTGGCGGTGCTGTCCATGGCGTCTCCAGGGAGGTTCTCGATCGGGGACGTCGTCGTCCGGACGGGTCCCACGGTCCCCGCGCCCCGTTGCAGGGCGGTGTCACCACGCCCAACGGCGGGTGAACCGGGGCCGTGTCGTCGGCCACGTCCGACGGGACGGCCGGCGGCGGGCGCAACTCCGGTGACAGGCCCGCGCTCCGGTGCTCCAATGGGCCGCGCACGGGGGAGAGCACCGAGTTCGGAGGTCCTCCGGTGGACCCTGTCACCACGGCCGTGCGCCCGACCGCCGACCGTCGCCGCGAGCTGCTGCCGGCCATGCGCGGGCTGCTGCTGGTCTTCAGCGTGCTGACCGCGCTCGGGTTCACCGCGCTGTTCGTCCTGTCCACCCGCACCGACGAGGCCTTCGCCTGGACCATCCAGCCGCCGGTGACCGCCGCCTTCCTCGGTGCGGGCTACGCGGCCGGCTTCACCCTCGTCGTCCTGTCGCTGCGCGACCCGGTGTGGGCGCACAGCCGGGTGCCCGTGCTCACCATCCTGGTCTTCACGCTGCTGACGCTGGTCGCCACGCTGGTGCACGCCGACCGCTTCCACTTCGCCGCCGAGTTCGCCGACTCGCCGGCCCTGGCGCGCGGCGCGGCGTGGTTCTGGACCGGGGTGTACGTGCTCATCCCGCTCGGGATCCTCGCCGTCCTCGCCTTCCAGGAGCGGGCACCGGGCACCGACCCGCCGCGGCGGTTCCCCGTGCCGGTCGTGCTGCGGGCGGCCCTGGCCGTCGAGTCGATCGTGCTCTTCGCCGTGGGCGCCGCGATCTCCGTCGCGCCGTCGAGTGCCGAGACGCTGTGGCCCTGGACGCTCACCCCGCTGACCGGCCGGGTGGTCGGCGCCTGGCTGGTCGCCTTCGGCCTCGCCACGGCCCTGGCCGCGCTGGCCGGCGACCTGGAGCGGATGCGCACCGCGGCGATCGCCTACACCGTCTTCGGCGCGCTGGAGCTGCTGGTGGTGCTGCTGCACCGCGAGCACGTGGCGTGGGACCGGCCGGTGGCCTGGCTCTACGTCGCCGCGACCGTCGCGATCGTGCTCACCGGGGCGGCCGGCTGGCGCCGCGCCCCGGTGCCCGAGCGCGCGGCGCACGCCGCCCGCCACCGGTCCTGAGCCGGGCGCGTCCCCGAGGGACGCCGGCGTGCGGGGACGGTGCCCCGGCAGGTCGTCGGGCAGGCCGTCCGGGTGAGCGAGGCACAGCTGCGCGGCCTGGTCGGGTGGACCGTCGAGGACGCTCCGCCCGAGGCCCGCGCGGGGCGGGTGCTCCGCGCCGTCCTGCACGCCGTCTCCACCGTGGTCACCCTGGGCGCGGACGCTGCCGCCGGCGCCCGCCGGCCGACGTGGACGGTGCCCGCGGACCCGGCCGCCCACCGGGACCTCGGGTCCGTGCGGCTGCACTGGCCCTCACCCGCCCCGGGCGAGCCGGTGGCGGCCGCACGGGAGGGCGTCTGGGCGGTCGCGCCGGGACGGCCGCCCCGGGAGCTGCCGGTCCGGTCCTGGCAGGTGGTCCGCGCGGTGCCGGGCACCGGCTCCCGGCGGCCCCGGCAGGCCGGTGCGCCGTGGCGGCTCGAGGTCACCGACGGCACCGGCACCGGGTCGCTCACCGGCGCCCGGCTCGCGCTCGTCTCGATCGGTTCCCTGGCCGGGTGGCCCGAGCCGGCCGGCCCGGGGGCCGGCACGTGAGCGACCCCCCAGTACGACGGCTCCGTCAGCCGATCCCGGCGACCGCGCGGGCGACGTCGGGGGCGCAGCGCAGCGCAACCGGACGGCCGCACCACTCCGCCTCCTCGAGCGTGCCGGCCAGCAGCTCCCGGCCCGACGGCGACAGCGCGGTGAGCGAGCGGGCGTCGACGACGTCGACCCGCACCGGCTCGCGGCCGTAGCAGCGCCAGAACGCCTCCACCGCGGCGGCGTCGACCTCCCCGGCCAGGACCAGCACCCGCCCGGCGGAGGTGGCGAGCAGGCGCACCACGCCGCGGCGGGTCACGGCGGAGACGGGCACGCCGCCAGTCTGCGCGCCCGGGGTCCCCGGCGCTGTCGTGCCCGTCGGCGAGACTGCTCGGGTGGACCGGGTGCTGCTGCGCCGCGACGGGGCGGCGGTGACGGCCACCGCGTGCGGTGACGACGGCACCCCCGGCGCGGTCACCCGGCTCGCGCCCGACGAGCTGCCCGGCTGGGTCGCGGCGCGGGAGCGGGCGGCGCCGGTGCGCTGGGTGTGGGACGACACCACCCGCTGGTACCCGGCGCTGCTCGACGCCGGCGTGCGGGTGCAGCGCTGCACCGACCTGCGGCTGGCCGCCGCGGTGCTGCGCCGCTCCCCGCTGGCCGGTCCCGTGCCGGCGGCGGACCCCGGCTGGGCGGCGCTGCAGCCGGTGACCGCGGACGACCCGGCGCTGTTCGACCTGGCCGACCCCGCCGACGCCCTCGACCCCGTCGCCGAGCACCGCCGCCAGCAGGCCGCCGTCGCCGCGTCGGCCCACCGCGGCCGGCTCGGGCTGCTGCTGGCCGCGGAGTCCTCCGGGGCGCTCGCCGCCGCGGAGATGACCTGGGCCGGGCTGCCCTGGCGGGTCGACGAGCACGGCCGCCTGCTGACCGCGCTGCTCGGCGACCGGCCACCGCCCGGGCTGCGCCCGCCGGTGCTCGAGCGGCTGGCCGGCGAGGTGCGCGCCGCGCTGCGCGCCCCCGACCTCAACCCCGACTCGCCCGCCGCGGTGCTGCGCGCGCTGCAGACCGCCGGGCTGCCGGTCGAGGACACCCGCTCGTGGACGCTGGAGCGCGTCGAGCACCCGGTCGTGGCGCCGCTGCTGGAGTACAAGCGGCTGGCCCGGCTGCTGGCGGCCAACGGCTGGTCGTGGCTGGACACCTGGGTGCACGACGGCCGGTTCCGTCCGGTGTTCCTCCCCGGCGGCGTGGTCACCGGCCGCTGGGCCTCCTCCGGCGGCGGCGCGCTGTCGGTGCCGGTGCAGGTGCGCCCGGCGGCGGTCGCCGACGAGGGGTGGCGGCTGGTCGTCGCCGACGTCGCCCAGCTCGAGCCCCGGGTGCTCGCCGGCATGAGCCGCGACGGCGCGCTCGCCGAGGCCGCGCGGGCCGCCGACCTCTACGCCGGCATGGTGGCCGCCGGGGTGGTGGCCACCCGGGCGGAGGCGAAGGTCGGCGTGCTCGGCGCCCTCTACGGCGGCACCCGCGGCGAGAGCGGGCGGGTGATGCCGCGTCTGGCCCGCCGCTACCCGCGCGCGATCGGCCTGGTCGAGGACGCCGCCCGGGCCGGCGAGCGGGGCGCGGTGGTGTCCACCCTGCTCGGCCGCGGCTCGCCGTCGCCCCGCGGCGCGTGGGCGCAGCGGGACGCCGACCTCGGCGAGGCCCCCGAGCCCGGCGGCCGCGACACCGACCGCGCCCGCCGCTCCTGGGGCCGGTTCACCCGCAACTTCGTCGTCCAGGGCACCGGCGCGGAGTGGGCGCTGTGCTGGCTGGCCGACCTGCGCAACCGGCTGTGGCGCCTCGGCGAGGGCCGGCTCGACCGGCGCCCGCACCTGGCGTTCTTCCTGCACGACGAGGTCGTCGTGCACACGCCGGCACCCCTGGCCGACGAGGTCGCCGAGCAGGTGCGGCAGGCCGCCGCCGCGGCCGGCCGGCTGCTGTTCGGCGACTTCCCGGTGGACTTCCCGCTCGACGTCGCCGTCGTGCGGTCCTGGGCCGACGCCGGATGACGCGCCACGGTCGGGGAGCCGCGGTGGTCGTCGCGGTCCTGCTCGCCGGCGCCTGCACCGCCGGGCCACCGACCCCGGCACCGGCCACCGCCACCGACACCGGCCAGCGGGCCGCGCGCAGCGACGCGCTGCTCCGGGAGGTGCTGGCGGCCGACGAGCCGGGATGCTCGGCGGCGGTCGGCATCGACGGCGAGGTGGTGTGGGCCGGTGCGCGCGGCGCGGCCGACCTCCGCACCGGCCGCCCGCTCACCACGGGGACCACGTTCGACGTGGGCTCGGTCAGCAAGCAGTTCACCGCGACGGCCGTGCTCCTGCTCGAGCAGGACGGCGTCCTGACGCTGCAGGACCCGGTGTCCCGGTGGGTGCCCGGGCTGCCCGGCTGGGGCGGCGCGGTGACCCTCGACCACCTGGTGCACCACACCAGTGGCATCCCCGACTACCTGTCCGACTTCGCCGCGGCCGGCATCGAGCCGGGCGAGCGCACCACCCAGCAGCAGGCCCTCGAGACCATCGCCTCGCACGCCGCGACGGTGCGACCGCCGGGCACCTCCTTCGACTACTCCAACTCCAACTACGTCCTGCTCGCCGAGGTGGTCCGGAACGCCTCGGGAGAGCCCCTGCCGGCGTTCCTCCGCGCGCGCGTGTTCGAGCCGCTGGGCCTGGACGCGGTCGTCGACCCCGCCGGAGCCGACCCCGACGCCACCGACCCGTCCTCGGCCCGGGGCCACGTGCGGGACAGTTCCAGCGGAGCGTGGCGGCCCGCCGGCTCGCGCTTCCTGCAGGTCGGCGACGGCTCGGTGCAGACGACACCGTCGGAGCTGGTGCGCTGGGCCGACGTGTACCGCACGGGTCGGCTCGGCGGGCAGGACCTGCTCGACGCGCAGCTCGACGACCCGGCCGTGGTCGCCGGCGGCTACGGCTACGCCGCGGGGATCAACGTGCACCCCGACGGGGCGCTCGAGCACTCCGGTTCCTGGGCCGGGTTCCTCGCGTGGTTCGCGGTGTCGGCCGACCGGCACACCGCGCTGGCCGTCTCCTGCAACGGCGACGAGCCCGGGACCTCCGACCTCGACCGGCTCGTCCGGGGGCTGCACGGCGTCTGGTCCTGAGCGCGTTCGCCGGCCGGGACGGGCGCGCCCCGGGGGGATGTGGACGGACCCGGTCCGGGAGAGGATGGTGACCGGGGTCACAGGAGGTGGGCGGTGACCGGAGAGCGGCACCCGGGGGCCGGAGCGGCCGGAGCGGCCGGAGCGGCCGGGTGAGCGTGCTGCGCCGGGCCGTTCCCGCCCGGCGCGCCCTGTCGGCCACCGCCCGCGCCGCGGTCGCCGGCGTGCAGGTGGCGGCCACGCCCGCCCTGGTCACCGCCGGGCTGCTGGCCGGCTCCTCGCGGGCCGCGGTCCGGACGGCGTCGGGGCTGACCTCCCGCGTGGCCGGGCGGCCGGTCGACCTCGCGCAGGCGGCCGTGTCCGGCGCCCGCGCGGTCGGCACGCTGGTGACCGGCGCCGACCCGCTGCCCACCGGGCGGGTGCGCGACCTCGCCGGGGCCGTCACGGGCGTGTTCGAGCCGGCGCACCGCCGCCGGACGCCACGGGTGTGGGCCGACCGGGGGCTGGTGCAGGTCGAGGTCCCCGCGCCGTCCCCGGACGACCCGCCCGAGGCCCGGCACGCGCTGCGCCGGCAGCTCGAGCGCCTGGAGGGCGTGCAGTGGGCGACGGTCAACGACGTCCTGGGCCGGGTGCTGGTCGGCGTCGACCAGCGGCGGGTCGACGTGGAGGACGTCGTCGAGAGCGTCCGGTCGGTGCAGGCCGCCGGGCGCCGGCACGACGTGCTGCCCGAGCCGGCCGACCACCCCGCCGACCTCGAGCCGCTGCTGGCCGCGGCGGCCGCGGCGGCGGTCGACGCGCTGGGCGTCGCCGCCGCGCTCACGGGCCGGGCGCTGCCGATCCCCGCCCTCAGCCGGCACGCCACGCTGGCGGTCACGCTGCTCGACACGCAGGACTGGTTCACCGAGCTGCTCGTGCGGCGGGTCGGCCGGTTCGGCGCCCGGCTGGTCCTCGAGGGGCTCTCGGCGGTGCTGCACTCGGCCACCCAGAGCCCGACGGTCCCCGCGATCAACGCGGCCGCCTCCGCCCAGCAGGTGCTGGAGGTGCGCGCCCGGCGCCAGGTGTGGCGGCGGCGCGAGGAGGAGCTGTGCCGCCCCGAGCCGGACGCCGCCGACCCCGACCCCGCCGACCCCGGGCGGCGCCCGGTCCCGCTGGCGCCGGGGGCCGTCGGCCGTTACCAGTCGCGGCTGGGACCGACGACGACCGCGCTCGCGCTGACCGTCCTGGCCCTCACCGGCCGGCCCGGCCGCTCCGCCGACCTGGTCAAGGCGCTCTCGCCGAAGGCCGCCCTGCAGGGCCACGAGTCCTTCGCCGCGACGCTCGACCTCCTCATGTGCCGGTCCGGCGTGCTGCCCCTCGACGGCACGGCCTACCGCCGCCTCCACCGCGTCGACTGCGTCGTCGTCGACGGCGGCACGCTGTGCACCGGCCCGCCGGTCGTCCTGGAGGCGACCGCCGAGGCGGACGGGTGGGACGACGCCGCCGTCTGGACCGCTGCGTCCCGGCTGCTCGCCGACGACGGGGACGGGGACGGGGACGGCGGGCGTGGGACCCGGCTCGGCGACCCCCGGGAGGCCCCGGACGCGCCGGGCGCGTCGCTGCGCACGCTGTACGACCGGCGCCGCCGGGTCGGCACGGTCCTGGTCGCCCCCGAGCTCGACCCGCACGCCGAGGCGCTGCTGACCACCGCGGCCGCGACCGGGTCCCGCCTGGTGCTCACCCCCCACGCCGGCGCGCGGGAGGTCGCCGGGCTCGCCGACGAGGTGGCGCCGCAGGACGAGTCACTGCACTCCGTGGTGCGCCGCCTGCAGGCCGACGGCCGCGGCGTGCTGCTCGTCGCCGCCGCCGGCACCGCCGCGCTGCTCGCCGCCGACGTCGCGCTGGCCCCCGTCCGGCCGGACCGCTCGCCCGCCTGGGGCGCGGACCTGGTGACCGGGTCCGGCCTGGCCGACGCCTGCCGGCTGGTCCGGGCCGTGACCGACGCGCGGGCGGTCGCCCGCCGCTCGGTGCAGAGCGCGCTGACCGGCAACGTCCTGGGTGGCCTGCTGGCCGCCGTCGGGTCGGCCCGCGCCGGGCAGCGGCGGGCGACGACGCCGGGCAAGACGGCGACGGTGTGGACGATGGCCGACGGCACGGTGACGGCGGTCCGGGCCGCGCGCCGCCCGCCCCCCTCGCCGTCGGTGCACACCCCGTGGCACGCCCTCGACCCCGACGACGTCCTGCGCCGGCTCGCGGAGCTGCCCCGGGCCGACGACGCGCCGCCCGGGCCGCTGGCGCGGGCGTGGCGCCGGGGGACCGGCGTGGCGGCCGTCCGGGTGCCGGTCCGGTTCGGGCGCACGGTCGCCGCCGAGCTCGCCGACCCGCTGACCCCCGTCCTCGGCGCCGGCGCCGGCGCCACCGCCGTCCTCGGCGAAACCGCGGACGCGTTCCTGGTCGGCGGGGTCACCGTCGGCAACGCCCTGCTCGGGGCCGTCCAGCGGATGCGCGCGGAGACGGCCCTGGAGTCGCTGCTGCTCGAGCAGGACGCCTGCGTGCGCCGGGAGACCGACGGCGGGCCGGAGGAGGTCCCGGCGGGTGCGCTGCGGGTCGGGGACGTGGTCCACGTGGCCTCCGGCGACGTCGTGACCGCCGACGCCCGCCTGCTCGACAGCGAGGACCTCGAGGTCGACGAGTCCAGCCTGACCGGCGAGTCGCTGGCGGTGGCCAAGTCCGTCGCCGCGACTCCGGGCGCGGAGGTCCCCGACCGGCGCTGCATGCTCTTCGACGGGACGACGGTGGTCGCCGGCAGCGGGCGCGCCGTCGTCGTCGCCGTCGGGTCGGCCACCCAGGCCGGGCGGGCCGCGCGGGCGGCCGGGGGCTCCGCCCCGGCGGCGGGCGTCCAGGCCCGCCTCGCCGAGCTCACCCGGTCGGTGCTGCCGCTCACGCTGGCCGGCGGTGCCGCGGTGACCGCACTCGGCGTGCTGTGGCGGCGGCCGCTGCGCGAGGCGGTCAGCGCGGGGGTCGCCGTCGCGGTCGCCGCCGTCCCCGAGGGCCTCCCGCTGGTGGCCACGGTGGCGCAGCAGGCCGCGGCCCGGCGGCTGTCGCGGCGCGGGGCCGTGGTGCGCAGTGCCCGCGTCCTCGAGGCGCTCGGGCGGGTGGACACCGTCTGCTTCGACAAGACCGGGACCCTCACGGAGAACCGGCTGCAGGTGGTGCGGCTGCTGCCGCTGCCCGGCGGCGGGGACGGTGGCGGGGACGGTGGCGGGGACGGTGGCGGGGACGGTGAGGACGGCCTGCTCCGCCTCGCCGCGGCCGGGGTGGGCACCGGCGACACCGAGGCGCACGAGACCGACCGCGCCGTCGTGGCCGCCGCCGACCGTCGCGGCGTGGCGTGCGACGGGGAGCCGGAGGCCTCGGTGCCCTTCGCGACCGGGCGCGGCTTCTCCGCGGCGCTGCGCTCGGGCCGGCTGGTGGTCAAGGGCGCGCCGGAGGTCGTGCTCCGGCTGTGCACCGACGCGGGCGACGCGGCCGCCCGGGTGCAGGAGCTGGCCTGCGAGGGGCTGCGGGTGCTCGCCGTCGCCGACCGGGAGCTGGCGGGGCGGCCGGAGGACCTCGAGGGGGCGGCGACCGGGCTGACCCTGCGCGGGCTGGTGGGCCTGGCGGACACGGTGCGCGACTCGTCGGCGGCAGCGGTCGAGCAGCTGGGTGCCGCGGGCATCCGGGTGCTGGTGGCCACCGGCGACCACCCCGAGACCGCGGCGGCGATCGCGGCGCAGGCCGGCGTGCCCGACGCCGACCGGGTGGTCACCGGCGCGCAGCTGGCGCGGGCGTCGGAGCGGGAGCGGGCGCGCCTGGTCGGCGGGTCGGCGGTGTTCGCCCGGCTCACCCCCGAGCACAAGGTGCTGCTGGTGGGCGCGCTGCGCCGCGCCGGGGCCACCCTGGCGATGACCGGCGACGGGGTCAACGACGCCGCCGCGATCCGCCTGGCCGACGTCGGGGTGGGCGTGGCCGGCGCCGAGTCGCCCGCCGCCCGCAGCGCCGCCGACCTGGTGATCACCGACCTCGACCTGACCCGGCTGGTCGACGCGGTCGCCGAGGGGCGGGCGCTGTGGTCGCGCGTGCGCGACGCCGTCGCCGTCCTCGTCGGGGGCAACGCCGGCGAGGTCACCTTCACCGTGCTCGGCACCGCGCTGGGCGGGCGCGCGCCGATCGGCACCCGCCAGCTGCTGCTGGTCAACCTGCTCACCGACATGTTCCCGGCGCTGGCCGTCGCCGTCGCCCGGCCGCGGGCGGCCGCCGCCGGCGAGGACGACGGGCCGCTGGCCGGCCACCCGCTGGCGCCGGTGCTGCGCGCCGGGCCGCACCGCGGCTTCACCCAGGCGGTGCGGCGCCAGGTCGCCGTCCGCGGCGCGGCCACCGCCGCGGGCGCGACGGGCGCGTGGGCCACCGCGTGGCTGTCGATGTCGAGGCGGCGTGCCAGCACGGCGGGGCTGGCCGCGCTCATCGCCACCCAGCTGGGCCAGACCGCCTGGGCCGGCCGCCGCAGTCCGCTGGTCCTCGCCACCGCGGCCGCCTCGCTGGCCGTGCTGGCCCTGGTGGTGCAGACGCCGGGGATCAGCCGCTTCTTCGGCTGCACGCCGCTGGACCCGCTGTCGTGGCTCGTCGTCCTCGCCTGGGCCGCCGCCGGCACCGCCGCCGCGGAGGTCGTCCCGGTCCTGCTGCGGCGCCTGCGGGCGGGCGGGAGCCGACCGGCTGCGCCGCCCGCACCCGCCGCCTGATCGCCGGTCCCCCGGTCGACCTCCGCGTGGAGCCGCGGCACCGGTGTCCGAGGACGGCCCCCTTCCGGAGGGGTTGAGGACCGTGACCAGCGGGAACCGGAGGGAGGTGCCCCGGCGGACGGGCCCGGGCGCACCGCAGGCGCCCCGCCGGGGCAGGCATCCGGAGGACGGGCCTCGCGGGCACAGCACGGGACGGAGCCAGGGACGTGACCTCGCTGGGGACCGGCCGGCAGACGCTGGGGGACCGCTACGAGCTGCAGGAGCTCATCGCCACCGGCGGCATGGGCCAGGTGTGGCGCGGTCGCGACCAGCTGCTGCTGCGGCCGGTCGCGGTCAAGGTGCTGCGCAGCGAGTACGCCGACGACCCCGTCTTCCTCGAGCGGTTCCGGTGCGAGGCGCGGCACGCGGCGGCGCTGAGCCACCCCAACATCGCCGCGGTCCTCGACTACGGCGAGTCCGACGACGCCGGCACCGGTGAGCACCTGGCCTACCTGGTCATGGAGCTCGTCGACGGCGCGCCGCTGTCCGAGCTGCTGGCCGTCGACGGGCCGCTGGAGCCCGACGCCGCGCTGTCGGTGCTCCGGCAGACCGCGGCGGCGCTGTCCGAGGCGCACCGCGCGGGCCTGGTGCACCGCGACGTCAAGCCGGCCAACATCCTGGTCCGGCCCGACGGGCGGGTGAAGCTCACCGACTTCGGCATCGCGTGGTCGGCGCAGAGCGTGCCGCTGACCGGCACCGGCCAGGTGGTCGGCACCGCCCGCTACATGTCCCCCGAGCAGGCCGCGGGCGAGCGGGTCAGCCCCGCCAGCGACGTCTACGCGCTGGGCCTGGTCGGCTACGAGTCCCTGACCGGGCACGCGGCGTTCGACGGCACCAACCCGGTGACGGTCGCGCTCAAGCAGGTCCGCGAGGACCCCCAGCCCCTGCCCGACGACGTGCCGCCGCGCGTCCGCTCGCTCATCGGCGCCGCGCTGGCCAAGGACCCGGCCGCGCGGCTGCCCGACGCCGGTGCGTTCCTGGCCGCCGTCGAGCAGACGATCGAGCAGGCCGCCCGGCCGGCGCCGCCCGCCCCGCCGCCGGCCCGCGCCGTCGCGACCGACCCCGCGGAGACGGCGGAGGTGCCGGCCGCCCCCGCGTCCGGTGACGCGGCGGCCCGCCGGCGCGCGCGCCTGCTCGTCCTGACCCCGGTGCTCGCGCTGCTGCTGGTGGGCCTGCTGGCGGTCGTGCTGTGGCGGGGCGGCTCGGACGGCGGGCGGCCTCCTGCGCAGGCCGCGGAGACCAGCGCCGGTGCCGGGGGCAGCGCGGCGGCGGCCACCGCGGTCGTCCTGACGGCGAGCGACCACGTCGGCCGCCCCGCCGACGAGGTCGCCGCGGACCTCACCGCGCTCGGGCTCACCGTCGAGCAGCGGACCGAGGAGACGACGGCCGTCGAGCCCGGCACGGTCGCCGACCTCGACCCCGTGGGCGTCCCGCTGCAGCGCGGCGACGTCGTCACGCTCGTCGTCGCCGCCGCACCCTCGGCACCGGCCCCGGCGCCCGGCGGCGGGGCGCCGGCCGGGAGCGCGGGTGGAACGGCGTCCGAGGGCGCGCTGTCCGGGCCGCCCGCCGCACCGTCGGCGACCGCGCCTCCGGAGACCGTGCCCTCGGGCACCGCGCCTCCGGAGACCGCGCCCTCGGACACCGCGCCGACCGACGGCGCGCCGACCGACACCGCGCCGACCGGCAGCGCCCCGACGGCCACCCCGCCGACCGGCAGCGCGCCCACGGACACCGCGCCGACCGACGCCGCGCCCACGGGCACCGCGCCGACCGACGCCGCGCCGACCGACACCGCGCCGGCCGACACCGCGCCGACCGACACCGCGCCGACCGGCACCCCGCCCACGGGGACCCCGCCCTCGGAGCCGACCGACCCGACGCCCACGGACACGGCGCCCACGGAGCCGTCGGACCCCGCGCCCACGGAGCCCGGGGCGTCGGACCCGGACACGTCCGAGCCGCCGTCGTCCCCGTCGTCGTCCGTGGGGCCGTCGGGGTCGGCGACGCCGTCGGCACCGGCCGGGACCCCGCCGGCCCCCGACACCGGCGCGGCCGGCTGAGCGACGGCGGTTAGGGTCCTCCGCCATGCCGACCAGCTCACCCGGGGACGCGACGGCCGGGACGATCGAGACGCTGGGCCTGCCCACCCGGGCGGTCACCGCGCTCACCCGCGCCGGCATCACCGACGTCGCCGCGCTCGCCGCCCTCACCCGCCGCGAGCTCGCCGCCGTGCCCGGCCTCGGTGCGGGACTGGTCACCGCGATCCGCCGGGTCGTGCCCGAGCCGCCCGCCACCCTGCCCCGCGCCGCGACGCCGGGGCGCGACGACCGGCTCGCGCCGCCGGCCGACGACGACGGCGGCCCGGACTCCCCGGCCATCCCCTCCTTCGCCTCGCTGCGCGACCCCCGCCGCCGCACCGCGCTGGACCTGCTGGTGCCCGCGACCGGGACCCCCGACGCCGAGGCGTGGACCGAGCCCGTCCCCGAGCCGCCGACCGGGCCGCCGCCGTCACCCCCCGGGGACACCGGCCGCGGGCCCGCCGGCCCCGTCGCGCCCGCACCCCGCCCGGCCGAGTACGCCGACCTGCTGCGGCTGGGCGCGCGGCTGGCCCGCGCCGCGGTGACCGTGCCCGGCCGGGTCGCGCTGTGGTCGGTCCGCACCCAGGTCGACTGGCTGCGCCGGCTGCTCGGCAGCTGAGCCGCCGGCCCGGCCTCCGCCCGGCGACACGCCGGGAGGGAACGCGACGCTCGTCACGCTCCCCCCTGCCGAGATTGTCACGGACCGGTAACGGCCATTACCGTGGCCGCCGTCCGACCGGTCGTCGCGTCCCCGTCCGGGGAGTCCGGACGGATGCCGCCGAGTCGCCCTCCGGGCGAGCCGGGGACCCACCGCACCACTGGGGTGAATCCCGCACGCCGGACGCCGTCCGGCCGCGGGTAGGGCTGCTTCCCGCCCGAACCCGTCAGCTGACCCGGTAGGCGGCCATCGGGAGAAACGGAGAGCCGCCGGATGGCGCGCTTCTGCAGCACGACCGCACCACCCCGCCGGCTCCGCCGCACCCGGGTGCGCTCCCGCATCTGACCGCGCCCGGCCGTCCCCGACGCCGCACCGCGCCCCGCCCCTGCCCGGGCGGTGCCCGCCGGTGCGCCCGCGTGCCGCGCGACGGCCGTGCCGCCTCCTGCCCGCACCCCTCCACGGCGCCGCCCCGGCCGCGCCGTGCCCTCCCCCTGGAGCACACCCCCGCATGGACGCCCGCACCACCGGCACGGACGCCGCCACCACCGAGATCCGCGTTCCTGCCGACGCACCCGCGCGCCGCCGCCCGCCCGTCCGCCGTCCCGCCCTGCTCCTGGGCGTGGCCGCCGCCGGCGCGCTGCTGGCCAACGTGCTCGTCGCCCCCGACCCGGCCGCCGAGGCGCAGGCCGGGACGTCGGAGACGGTGACCGTCGCCCAGGCGCTCGGCCTGCCCGCGCGGACCGGCCCGGCCGCCGAGGCGCCCCCGGTGCAGCCGGAGGACCTGCAGCCGCTGGCGGCCCTTGCGGCCAGCCGCGGCACCCGCGAGGCCGCCGAGGCCGCCGCCGCGCAGGCGCAGGCCGGCGCCGACCAGGCCGCACGCGACGCCCAGGCCGCCGCCGAGGCGCAGGCCGCCGCGGAGGCCCAGGCGGCGGCGGAGGCGCAGGCCGCCGCGGAGGCGCAGGCCGCCGCCGAGGCCGCGCAGGCGCAGGCCGCCGCGGAGGCCGAGCAGGCCGAGCAGGCCGCCGCGGCCGAGCAGGAGTCCGGCGGGACCGCCCCGGCCGCGTCGTCGTCCTCGTCGGCGTCGTCCTCGTCGTCGGCCACCGGCACCACGGCGTCGCGGGTCGCCCGCATCACCAACACCTCCGGCCCCGTGCGCGCGGTGGTGCAGGCCGCCGCCGACGCCGTGGTCAGCAACGTCCCCGGCGCCGCGTCGATCACCCTCGGCGGCACCCGCGCCAGCGCCACCGACCCCGGTGGGCACCCCTCGGGCCTGGCCCTGGACTACATGGTCATGAGCGACACGGCCCTCGGCGACGCGATCGTGCAGTACCACATCGCCCACTGGGACGAGCTCGGCGTCGACTACCTGATCTACGAGCAGAAGATGCTCTCCTCGCCCGGCGGCTCGTGGTCGCAGATGGAGGACCGGGGCAGCGCCACGGCCAACCACTACGACCACGTGCACGTCAACTACACCGGCTGAGGGCTCCCGCCCAGCCACCGCACCGGGTCCTCGAGCACCGCGTCGAGGGCGCGCAGCGCCGCACCGGTCGCCCCCGCGGCCGGCGTGGTGCCGCCCGCCGCCACCTCCGGCCGGCGCCACCGGGCCGAGAGCACCCGCCGGGCCAGGTGCTCCTCCAGCCGCGGGCGCAGCAGGGCGGTGAGCTCGGCGAGGTGCCCGCCGAGGACGACCGTCGGGATGTCGAGCACGTTGACCACCCCGGCCAGCGCGACGCCGAGCGCCCACGCCGCGCCGTCGAGGGCACGGCGGGCGCCGGGGTCGCCGGCCTCGGCCCGGGACCGCAGCTCGGCGGGGCCGGCGTCGGCGGGCACCCCGGCGGCGGCCAGCAGCGCCAGCCGGCCGGCGTAGCGCTCCAGGCACCCGGTCGACCCGCACGGGCAGTCCGGTCCGGCCGGGTCGACGCAGACGTGACCGATCTCGCCGGCCCAGCCGGAGCTGCCGGTCATCACGCGCCCGGCCAGCACCGCGGCGCCGCCGATGCCGATCTGGCCCGACAGGTAGACGAAGTCCCGGTGCGGCCCCGGGCGGCCCGGCGCGTGCTCGGCCACGCTGCGCGCGGCCAGGTCGGCCTCGTTGCCCGGCACCGGCACCGGCGCGCCCGGGAGCAGCCCGGCGAGCACCTCGGCGGGGCGCACCCGCGACCAGCCGAGGTTGGGCGCGCGCAGCAGCAGGCCCCGGCCGGCGTCGACCAGGCCGGGCAGCGCCAGCCCCGCCCCCACCACCCGGACGCCGTCGGGCAGCCCGGCGAGGACCTCGGCGCCCAGCCGGCCGAGCAGGGCCAGCGTGGTCCCCGGGTCGCTGCCGCGCAGGTCCTCCTCGTGCAGCCGCTCGGCCACCGTCCGCCCGCGCAGGTCGAGCACCCGTACGGCGACCAGCCCGGCGTCGACCTGCATGCCGAGCCCGGCCGGGCGGGAGCCCGGCGCCAGCGGGGTGGCCGGCCGGCCGCGGCGCGCGGCCGGCCCGCGCTCCACCTCGTCGAGGAGGCCGCCGGCGACCAGCTCGTCGACCAGGCGGGCGGCGGTGCCCCGGGCGGTGCCCAGCGCCGCCGCGACACCGGCCCGCGACAGCTCACCGGGATCGGCACACACCGCGCGCAGCACCAGCGCCAGGTTCGTCGCCCGCAGCGTCGACTGCCGGGCGCCGGTCGTCGCGCGGCCGTCGTCCACGGGTTGAGGTTATCGGCGCGGATCGTTTATGTTCTACCGGAGCACAAAAGCGGTGGCCCGCGTCACCCGGACGAGCGCCCCGGTACCCGGCGGAAGGATCCCCATGCCCCTGCAGCCCACCCGCGAGGACAGGTTCAGCTTCGGTCTGTGGACCGTCGGCTGGACCGCCCGCGACCCGTTCGGTGACGCCACCCGCCCGGCTCTCGACCCGGTCGAGAGCGTCGAGAAGCTCGCCGAGCTCGGCGCCTACGGCGTGACCTTCCACGACGACGACGTCATCCCGTTCGGCAGCGACGACGCCTCCCGGACCAAGACCATCGAGCGGTTCAAGCAGGCGCTGGCCGACACGAACACGGTCGTGCCGATGGTCACCACCAACCTGTTCACCCACCCGGTGTTCAAGGAGGGCGCGCTCACCGCCAACGACCGCGGCGTCCGCCGCTTCGCGCTGCGCAAGGTCATGCGCAACATGGATCTCGCCGCCGAGCTGGGCGCCTCCACCTACGTGCTGTGGGGCGGCCGCGAGGGCAGCGAGGTCGACAGCGCCAAGGACCTGCGCGCCGCGCTCGACCGCTACCGCGAGGGCATCGACACCCTGGCCCAGTACTCCGAGGACCGCGGCTACGGCCTGCGCTTCGCCCTGGAGCCCAAGCCGAACGAGCCGCGCGGCGACATCTTCCTGCCCACCATCGGGCACGCGCTGGCCTTCATCACGACCCTCGAGCACGCCGACCTCGTCGGCGTGAACCCCGAGGTCGGGCACGAGCAGATGGCCAACCTCAACTACACGCACGGCATCGCCCAGGCGCTGTGGCAGGGCAAGCTCTTCCACATCGACCTCAACGGCCAGAAGGGCCCGCGCTTCGACCAGGACCTGGTCTTCGGCCACGGCGACCTGCTGAGCGCCTTCGCCACCGTCGACCTGCTCGAGCACGGCGGGCCGGGCGGCGGGCCCGCCTACGACGGCCCCCGGCACTTCGACTACAAGCCGCTGCGCACCGAGGACCTGACGGGCGTCTGGGAGTCGGCCGCGGCCAACATGCGCACCTACCTGCTGCTCAAGGAGCGCGCCGCCGCCTTCCGCGCCGACCCCGAGGTGCAGGAGGCGCTCGTCGACGCCGCCGTCCCCGAGCTGGCGCAGCCCACCCTCGGCGACGGCGAGTCGTTCGACCAGCTGCTCGCCGACCGCTCGGCGTTCGAGGACTTCGACGCCGAGGCCGCCGGCGCCCGCCGCGGCGGTCAGGTCCGCCTGTCGCAGCTGGCCCTCGAGCACCTGCTCGGCGCCCGCGGCTGACGACGCAGTACCGATGACGCTGGTCGCGGGGGTCGACACCTCCACCCAGGCCTGCAAGGTCGTCGTCCGGGACGCGGCGTCCGGCACCCTCGTGCGCGAGGGCCGGGCGCCGCACCCCGAGGGCACCGAGGTCGACCCGGCCGCCTGGGCGAGTGCGCTGGAGAGCGCCGTCGCCTCGGCCGGCGGGCTCGACGACGTCGAGGCGGTGGCCGTCGGCGGGCAGCAGCACGGCATGGTCTGCCTCGACGAGGACGGCGCCGTCGTCCGGCCGGCGCTGCTGTGGAACGACACCCGCTCCGCCGGCGCCGCCGCCGACCTCACCCGCGAGCTCGGCGGGCCGTCGGCCTGGGCCGACGCCGTCGGGCTGGTGCCGGTGGCGTCGTTCACCGTGACCAAGCTGCGGTGGCTCGCCGAGCACGAGCCGGACAACGCCGCGCGCACCGCCGCGGTGTGCCTGCCGCACGACTGGCTGACCTGGGTGCTGGCCGGCCGGCCCGCGCTCGACGCGCTGGTCACCGACCGCGGCGACGCCAGCGGCACCGGCTACTGGTCGGCGGCCACCGGCGAGTACCGCCCGGACCTGCTCGAGCGCGCCTTCGGGCGCACCCCGGTGGTCCCGCGGGTCCTCGGCCCGGCCGAGCCGGCCGGCAGGTCCACCACCGGCGCCGTCCTCGGCCCCGGCACCGGGGACAACGCCGCCGCGGCGCTCGGGCTGGCCGCCGAGCCCGGCGACGTCGTCTGCTCGGTCGGCACGTCCGGCGTCGTGTCGATCGTGTCCGACACCCCCGCCGCCGACGCCAGCGGCGCGGTCGCCGGCTTCGCGGACGCCACCGGCCGCTTCCTGCCGCTGGTCGCCACGCTCAACGCCGCGCGGGTCCTCGACGCCACCGCCCGGCTGCTGGGCGTCGACCACGAGGAGCTGTCGCGGCTGGCGCTGTCGGCGCCGCCCGGCGCCGGCGGCCTGGTGCTCGTCCCGTACCTGGAGGGGGAGCGGACCCCGGACCGGCCGGACTCCACCGGCGCGCTGCACGGGCTGACGCTGGCCACCTCGACACCGGCGCACCTCGCCCGGGCCGCGGTCGAGGGGCTGCTGTGCGGGCTGGCCGACGGGCTCGACGCCGTCCGCGCCACCGGCGCGCAGGTGCGGCGGGTGCTGCTCGTCGGGGGCGGCGCCCGGTCGACGGCGGTCCGCGCGATCGCCCCGGCCGTGCTGGGGGTGCCGGTGCTGGTACCGCCGCCGGGGGAGTACGTGGCCGACGGCGCCGCCCGGCAGGCCGCCTGGGTGCTGTCCGGCGACGCCGAGCCGCCGGCGTGGGCGCGGCCGGGCACCGAGGTGCACGAGGCCGACCCCACCCCGGCCGTCCGCGAGCGGTACGCCGAGGTGCGCGACCTGACCGCCCGCCGCACCTGAGCGGACCCGGACCCGCCGGTTCCGCTCCGGCGGGCCTGGGGGAGGCTGGTCCCCCGTGACGACGAGGCGGGGCGGCGTGCGGGCGGGCGGCCCGGTGACCGGGGCGGGCCGGTGAGCGAGGCGTGGCTGCCGGAGGGGCTGACCGGCTCGGTCCTCGCGCTGGTCCTGCTCGCGGCGCTCACGGCCGGCTGGGTGGACGCCGTCGTCGGTGGGGGCGGGCTGGTGCAGCTGCCGGCCCTGCTGCTGGTCCCGGGGCTGTCCCCGGTGCAGGCGCTGGCCACCAACAAGCTGGCGTCGGTGTTCGGCACCACCACCAGCGCGATCACCTACCAGCGGCGGGTGCACCCCGACCTGCGCACCGCGCTGCCGATGGCCGCGGTCGCCCTGGTGGGCTCGTTCTGCGGGGCGTCGGTGGCGGCGCTGCTGCCGGCGGAGGTGTTCAAGCCGGTCATCGTGGTGGCGCTGGTCGGCATCGCGCTGTTCACCGCGTTCCGCCCGGCGCTGGGCGAGGTGACGGCGCTGCGGCACACCGGCCGTCGCCACCACGGCACCGCGCTGGCCGTCGGGGCGGTCATCGGCTTCTACGACGGCGTCCTGGGACCCGGCACCGGCTCGTTCCTGGTGTTCGCGCTGGTCTCGCTGCTCGGCTACGACTTCCTCAACGCCAGCGCCAAGGCCAAGATCGTCAACGTCGCCACCAACCTCGGGGCGCTGGCCTTCTTCGTGCCGCACGGGTCGGTGGTCTGGGGGCTGGGCCTGGCGCTGGGCGCGGCCAACACCCTCGGCGGCTACGTCGGCTCCCGGACGGCCACCAGCCGCGGCACCGGCTTCATCCGCGTCGTGTTCCTGGTGGTGGTCACCGCGCTGATCGTGCGGCTGGGCTGGGACGTGTGGACGGAGAACCTGCGCCCGCTGGCCGGCTGACCCCGGCGGGCCCGCGGGCGACCGGGGCCGATGGACCCTGGCGCGCGCGGCGCGGACGCGCCAGCCTGGGGCGCCGGTCGCGGTGTCCGGCGCAGGAGGGGGACCCGGGCCAGGGAGGCCGGCGCGACCCATGGAGCACGTCGACGAGCGGACACAGGACCCGACCGAGGCGATCCGCCCCGGCACGAGGCGTCTGCTGGTGGCCTTCCTGGTGCTCACCCTCCTCGCCGTCAACCAGCTGTTCGTGCTCGCCGACGTGGCCGACCGCTTCTGGGCCTGGACCATCCGGGCCGAGCCGACCGCCGCGTTCCTCGGAGCGGCCTACGGCGCCGGCGCGGTGCTGTCGGCGCTGTCGCTGCGCGAGGACCGCTGGAGCCGGATCCGGGTCCCGGTGCTCACCGTCACCGTCTTCACCCTCGTCACCTGCGTGGCGACGCTCGTCCACACCCACCGCCTGCACCTGCTGACCGGCGGGCCGGTCGCCCGCGTGGCGGCCTGGGTGTGGCTGGCGGTCTACCTCGTCATCCCGGCGCTGTGCGTGGCGGTGGTGCTCGCCCAGGAGGTCCGCCGGCGTGGGCGGCCGGCGGTGCCGGCACCGATGCCGGGCTGGCTGGCGGGCCTGCTGGCCGTCGAGGGGGCGGTGATGCTCGCGGCGGGCGGCGTCCTGTTCGCCGGCGGGCTGTTCGTGCACCACCACGTGCAGACCGTCACGTCCTTCTGGCCGTGGGAGATCACCCCGCTGAGCTCCCAGGTGATCGGGGCCTGGATGATCGCCCTCGGCGTGGCCGCGGCGCTGGTCATCCGGGAGCGGGACCTGAGCCGGCTGTTCGTCGCGGGGGTCACCTACACCGTCTTCGGGGTCCTCGAGCTCGTGGCGCTGGTCTGGTACCTGCCCGAGGTGGACACCGACGACGGGTGGGTGTGGGCCTACGGCGTCTTCCTCGTCGCCGTCGTCGCCACCGGTGCCGTCGGCGCCCGGGCCGCCCGGGTCGCCCGGCGCGGGGACACCGGGTCGGCGCGCACGACGGCGGCGGCCGGCTGACCGGGGTCCCCGCCGCGGCGGGGACCCCGGTCCGGCTCAGCTGCCCCGCAGCTCCCGGCGCAGGATCTTGCCGGTCACCGTCTTGGGCAGCTCGTCGAGCAGCTCGACGCTGCGCGGGTACTTGTAGGCGGCCATCCGCTCCTTGCAGTGGGCGATCAGCTCCTCCGGGGTGGCACTGGCCCCCGGCCTGAGGCTGACGAACGCCTTGACCGTCTCCCCGCGCTTCTCGTCGGGGACGCCGACGACGGCGGACTCCCGGACGGCGGGGTGCTCGGCCAGGACGTCCTCGACCTCGCGGGGCCACACCTTGTAGCCCGAGGCGTTGATCATGTCCTTCTTGCGGTCGACGATGAACACCCAGCCCTGCGGGTCCATGAACCCCACGTCACCGCTCTTCAGCGCCCCGCCGGGCAGGCCGGCCGCCGTCTCCTCGGGCTTGCCCCAGTAGCCGGCCACCACCTGCGGGCCCTCGGCGACGATCTCGCCGACCTCGCCCAGCGGCAGGTCCTGCCCGTCGTCGCCCTGGATCCGGACGACCGTGTTGGGCGCGGGCACCCCGACCGACAGCGCGCCCGAGGTCGGGTCCACCGGCGACGGCGACCCGAAGGGCGTGACCGTCATCGGCGACGTCGTCTCGGTGAGGCCGTAGGCGTTGTGCACCTGCTTGCCGGTGGCCTCGAAGAACCCGCGCTCGGCGGCCGGGGAGATCGCCGCGCCGCCGGAGTAGATCGAGGTGAAGGAGTCGAAGTGCTCCTTGCTGAACCCGGGGGCGTTGAGCAGCGCGCTGAACGCGGTGATCGCGCCGATGGTGAACGCCGGGCGGTGCTCGAGGAACGCGTCGAGCACCACCTGCGGCTCGAACCGGTAGGCGAGCACCAGCGGCGCCGGCACCAGCATCGTCACCGCGACGTGCCCGATCAGGCCGGTGATGTGGAACAGCGGCGCGATGCCGAACACCGGCCCGTCCCGCCCGGCGTGCACCCAGTCCCGGTACACCTGCGCGGTGAACACGACGTTGCGGTGGGTGTTCATCGCGCCCTTGGGCACGCCCGTGGTCCCCGAGGTGTAGGTCAGGAACGCGACGTCGTCGGGCCCGAGCGTCACCGGGGGCGGCGTCTGCCCCCGGTGGGCCTCGACGAACTCCAGCAGGTCGGTGGTGCCCTCGTGCCGCTGCCGGGTGACGCCGGCGAACAGCCGCTCGTCGTCGCGGGTCTGCAGGTCCAGCCCGCTGGTGGTGAGCACCAGCCGCACGTCGGTGTCCGGGACGACCTCGCGCGCCACCTCGTCGTAGAGGGTGTCCAGGCTGAGCAGCACCGTCGCCCCGGAGTCGGCGAGCAGGTAGGACAGCTCCCGCTTCCGGCTCATCGGGTTGATCGACACCATGACCCCGCCGGCCTTCCAGGTGGCGACCATGGCCATGACGAACTGCGGCACGTTCTGCAGGTAGACCGCCAGCCGGTCGCCGGGGGAGAACCCGTTGGCCAGCAGGCCGGCGGCCAGCGCGTCGGTCGTCTCGTCGAGGTCGCGGCGGACGACGGTGCCGTCGAAGTAGCGCAGCGCGTCACCGTCGGGGTCGCGCTGCACGCCGGCCCGGAACATCGACAGCGCGTCGGGGAACTCGATCTCGTAGTCGGCCGGCTGGTCGCCGTAGAGGGCCAGCCAGGGCCGCTCGTCGTAGGCGCTCACGAGGGGCTCACTTGATCACGACGGGGTTGACCGGGGAGCCGCTGCCCTTGTGCACCTTGAGCGGGGCGGCGACGTAGAGGCCCTCGTACTGGCCGTCCTCGGCGGAGTCGGCGGCCAGCGCCTCGAGGTCGGCGATCTCGGTGAGGGTGACCCCGAGGTTGCGCATGAGCGCGTTGTGCAGCACCAGCGCGACGCCGTTGTTCGGGTCGGTGGTGACCTCGTTGGCGATGGTGTCGGTGACCAGGTTGGGGATCTCCATGTCCTGGAACCACTGCACCAGCTCGGGGCTGTAGACCAGGCCGGGCTCGTTGAAGCCCTCGTAGAAGGCCTCGCCCTGCTCGAAGAACAGCTGCAGGAAGTTGGTGCGCACGATCAGCACGTCCCGCTTCCTGATCTGCACGCCCTGCTGCTCGGCGCAGGCGAGCAGGTCCTCGTGGGTGAACGTCTCGCCCTTGTCGAGGGTGGGCTTGCCGCGGAAGCGGGCCATGTCCAGCAGCACGCCGCGGCCGACGACGCCGCGCTGGGCGATCGGCTCGACGCTGGCCTTGTCCAGCCCGCCGACGGTGGTGCGGGCGTCGTAGCCGTTCCAGATCTTCCCGCCGTACCAGACGTGGCCCAGCCCGTCGTACTGCGTGGAGCCCTGCAGGAACGCGTTGATCTTGTCGTCGGCGTAGTGCAGGCCGCCGGGGTACTGCGGCGCGTCGTCGGAGTCCCAGGTGGACTCGTCGAGGATCTGGGTGCGCTCGGCGGGGGAGCGGCCGGGCCACACCGGGTCGCCCTTCGGGTCGCCGATGAGCCGCTGCAGCGTGAAGACCTTGCCCTGGCGGACCAGGCCGACGGCGGCGAGCACCTGCTCGGGCCCGAGGTAGTTCAGCGCGCCGACCTCGTCGTCGTCGCCCCACTTCCCCCAGTTGGTCGGGGAGTCGGCGAGCAGGTCGTCGAGCGAGGGGACGGCGGTGGTCTCGGGTTCTGCGGTCACTGCTGACCTCCGGGGCGGGGGGACGGGAAGGCCCCCGACCCTGCCCCGCTGTGGTGCGGAACACAACCGGCGTGCACCATCGACCGCAACCGACGACAGCCCGCCCCGCCCCGGCCGCCCGGAGGTCCCCGTGAGCGCTCCCGTCCCCGAGTCCGTGTTCACCTACGGCGCCCCGTCGCTGAAGTTCGGCAGCGGCGCCTCCGACGAGATCGGCTACGACCTCAGCCGCCTCGGTGTGCGCCGCGTCCTGGTGGTCACCGACCCCGGGGTGGCGGCGACCGGGCTGCCGCAGCGGGTGGCCGACCAGATGGGCCGCTTCGGCATCGAGGCGCGGGTGTACGACGGCGTGCACGTCGAGCCGACCGACGTCAGCCTCACCGAGGCCATCGAGCAGGCGCGGGCGTCGGGGCCGTGGGACGCGTTCGTCGCCGTCGGCGGCGGGTCGAGCATCGACACCGCCAAGGCGATCAACCTGCTCACCACCAACCCCGGCGAGCTCATGGACTACGTCAACGTGCCGGTCGGGAAGGGGCAGGCGCCGAGCGAGCCGCTGCGGCCGCTGGTCGCCGTCCCCACCACGACCGGCACCGGCTCGGAGAGCACCACCATCTGCGTGATGGACGTGATCGCGCAGCGGGTGAAGACCGGGATCAGCCACGCGCGGCTGCGGCCCACCCTCGCCGTCATCGACCCCGACCTGACGGTGACCCAGCCGCCGGGCGTCACCGCCGCCTCGGGCATGGACATCCTCTGCCACGCGCTGGAGAGCTACACCGCCCGCTGGTACACCACCTACGACCGCAAGACCCCCGAGCAGCGGGTGCCCTACTGCGGGTCCAACCCGATCTCGGACATGTGGTCGGAGAAGGCGCTGTCGCTGCTGGCCGGTTCCTTCCGGCGGGCGGTCCGGCACGGCGACGACACGCAGGCCCGCGCCGACATGGCGATGGCGGCCACCTTCGCGGGGATGGGCTTCGGCAACGCCGGGGTGCACGTCCCGCACGCCAACGCCTACCCGATCGCCGGGCAGGTCAAGGACTTCCACCCCAAGGACTACCCGGCCGGCGAGCCGATGGTGCCGCACGGGATGTCGGTGGCGCTGACCGCGCCGGAGGCCTTCCGGTTCACCTTCGAGGCCTCCCCCGAGCGGCACGTGCGCGCCGCGCAGCTGCTCGCGCCCAACGCCGGGCAGCCCGACGAGCCCGCCGAGTTCCTGCCGACCGTGCTCACCGACCTGATGCGCGACATCGACATCCCCAACGGCATCGCCGCCGTCGGCTTCGACGAGGGCGACGTGCCCGACCTCGTCGAGGGGACGATGAAGCAGCAGCGGCTGCTGGCCACCTGCCCGCGGGAGGTCACCGAGGACGACGTCGCGGGGATCTTCCTCCGCTCGATGTCGCTCTGGTGACCGGTCTCAGACCGCGACGATCGTCTTGGTGACCTGCGCCGAGGCGACGAGGGCGCCGTCCACCGTCGCCTCGGCGCGCAGGAACGCCACCGCCCGGCCGCGGCGCAGCACCGAGCCGGTGACGTCGACCCGGGCGCCGGCGCGCACCGGCCGCAGCAGCGAGGCGGTGAGGTCGTGGGTGACCGCGTGCTCGCCGTCGCCGAGGGACGGCAGCAGCGCGAGGAACGCCGCGACGTCGAGGAAGGTGTAGACGACCCCGCCGTGCAGCAGCGCGGCCTGGTTCTGCGCGGCCGCGCCGACGGGGAACCAGATGCCGGCCGGCGGGTCGGCCGGGTCGCGCAGCCGCATCTCCAGGTGCCGGTGCAGCGGGATGTCGAGCACGGCCTGCACACGGGCGGCGAGCATCTCCGGGGACGGCACGCCCCGCAGCCTCGCACGCCGCGCGGGTCAGCCCCCGGACGGGCCCGGCATGGCCGAGCGGCCGGCGCCCGGCGCGGCCTCCGACCGCAGCAGCGGCAGCGTGCGCCAGGGCACCAGCTCCGAGAGCACGACGACGCTGGTCGAGCGCACCACCGCCGAGGAGCGGTTGAGGTCGACGAGCATCTGCTGCAGCGCCTCGTGCGAGCGGGCGGCCACCCGCACCAGGACGTCGCCGCTGCCGGTGGTCGCGTGCGCCTCCAGCACGCCGGGGAGGGCCTCGAGGTCGCGGCGGACGGCGTCGATGGCGCCCTGGGCGATCTCGAGAGTGACGAAGGCCTGCACCCCGAACCCGGCGGCGCGCACGTCGACGTCGGGGCCGTAGCCGGTGACCACGCCGGCCTCCTCCAGGCGCTGCAGCCGCGCCGAGACCGTGCCGCGGGCCACCCCCAGCAGCCGCGAGAGCTCCAGCGGCCCGGCCGAGCGGTGCTCCCGCACGGCGTCGAGCAGGGCGACGTCGAGGGCGTCGAGCACCCGGCGGTCGGTCATGCGCTGGTCCTCCTGCTGCTGGTCCCGGCGACCAGCTCAGCGGGCTGACTGCTGGTCGTCCTGGTCAGTCGTACCAGCACCAGCCGTACCGGTTGCCCAGGTGTCCCTCGCCGGTGTGCAGTGCGGGGGACACCGACGACCCCCGCGGGAGGAGACGGCGATGAGCCTCGAGCAGATCCTCAACGACGACGAGAAGCTGGCCGGCCTGGGCGCCGACCAGCTCCAGCAGCTGGTCGGCCTCGTCGAGTACGACGCCTCGGCCGACCCGTTCCCGGTCAGCGGCTGGGACTCCCTGGTGTGGGTGGTGGGCAACGCGCTGCAGACGGCGCACTTCCTGCAGTCGGCGTTCGGCATGGAGCTGGTCGGCTACACCGGCCCCGAGACCGGCAACCGCGACCACCACGGCTACGTGCTGCGCTCCGGCGCCGCGCGGTTCGTCGTCCAGGGCGCCTACGACCCCGACAGCCCGCTGGCCGACCACCACCGCCGGCACGGCGACGGCATCGTCGACATCGCGCTGTCCGTGCCCGACGTCGACCGCTGCGTCGCGCACGCCCGCGCGCAGGGCGCCACCGTGCTGGAGGAGCCGCACGACGTCTCCGACGAGCACGGCACCGTGCGGCTGGCCTCCATCGCCGCCTACGGCGACACCCGCCACAGCCTGGTCGACCGCTCCCGCTACACCGGCGTCCACCTGCCCGGCTACGTGCCGCGCACCTCGACCTACCAGAAGCGGCCGGGCGCCCCCAAGCGGCTGTTCCAGGCCGTCGACCACGTCGTCGGCAACGTCGAGCTCGGCGCGATGGACACCTGGGTCGACTTCTACAACCGGGTCATGGGCTTCACCAACATGGCCGAGTTCATCGGCGACGACATCGCCACCGACTACTCCGCGCTGATGAGCAAGGTGGTCGCCAACGGCAACCACCGGGTCAAGTTCCCGCTCAACGAGCCGGCGATCGCGAAGAAGAAGTCGCAGATCGACGAGTACCTGGAGTTCTACCGCGGGGCCGGTGCCCAGCACGTCGCGCTGGCCACCAACGACATCCTCGCCACCGTCGACGCGATGCGCGCCGAGGGTGTGGAGTTCCTGACGACGCCGGACTCCTACTACGAGGACCCCGAGCTGCGCGCCCGCATCGGCGAGGTCCGCGTCCCGGTCGAGGAGCTGCAGGCCCGCGGGGTGCTCGTCGACCGCGACGAGGACGGCTACCTGCTGCAGATCTTCACCAAGCCCACCGGCGACCGCCCGACGGTCTTCTTCGAGCTCATCGAGCGGCACGGCTCGCTGGGCTTCGGCAAGGGCAACTTCAAGGCGCTGTTCGAGGCGATCGAGCGCGAGCAGGAGCGCCGCGGCAACTTCTGAAAGGACCCCCTCGCCCCCCACCGCTCGCAGGCTCAGGGCGGGCCCCCCTGGAAGGGGGCAGTTCCAGCCGGTCACCTCCGCTCGCGGTGGGGCCCTGCGAGGGGGCCGTTCCAGGACGTCGCCGGGGCGGCGCCGAGTGGGCAGTGGGTGTCGCTCGGCGCGGCGTGTCGGCGGGTGTCACCGCCCGCGACTGCCCACTCGAGCGGAAGGGCCGTCCCGCACGTCCCCCCGGCCCGCGTCCCCCTCCCACCGGCGGGGGCGCGGGCCGTTCGCGTCGGTTCCGGCACCTGCTCGTGCCGGGACGCTGTCACCGCGTGACCGGGCGGTGGCACGCTGACGGCTGCGCGGCGCGCACCCGGCCGCGTGGCAGCGGCGGGTGGACGACGGAGGAGGTGCGGTCGTGGTCCGTTCCCCGGAGCCCCCCGGCCCGGCGCGGGGGCGCTGGACCGGCGGCACGCCGTCGATGTCGGCGTCGCCACTGCAGCGCGAGCACGGTGCTCCCGGGCAGCCGCGGCTGCTCATCATGGACGTCTGCGGCGCCTTCATGCGCCCGCTCGGCGGCTGGCTGCCGGTGGCCAGGCTGGTCGGCCTGATGGCCGTCGTCGGGGTCGAGGAGCCGGCCACCCGGTCGGCGATCTCGCGGATGCGCCAGCGCGACCTGCTGGTCCCCGAGACGCGTGACGGGCAGCGCGGCTACCGGCTGTCGGAGAGCGCCCTGGCCGCTCTGGACGAGGCCGACCGGCGCATCTACTCCCGCGTGCACTCGTCCACCGTCGCGGAGGGCTGGGTGCTCGTCTCCTACTCCGTCCCCGAGCGGGAGCGGGACAAGCGCCACGTGCTGCGCAGCCGGCTGGAGTGGCTCGGTTTCGGGATGCTGGGCAGCGGGCTGTGGCTGGCCCCGCGCTGGATCCAGCCGGAACTGGAGTCGGCGGTGAAGGCCCTCGGCTTCGAGGAGTACGTGACCGTCTTCGAGGCCCACCACCTCGGCTTCGAGGACCTGCCCGCGCTGGTCGGCCGCTGCTGGCACCTGGAGCAGTTGCGCGATCTCTACGTCGAGTTCCTGGGCGCCGCCGCTACGACGGCGGAGCGGTGGCGCTCCCGCCCCGGCGACGACCGGGACGCCTTCGTCGACCACGTGTCGACGCTGCACCAGTGGCGGAAGTTCCCCTACCTCGACCCCGGCCTGCCGGCGGAGCTGCTGCCGCCGAGGTGGGAGGGGAAGCGCGCCGCGGACCTGTTCTTCGAGCTCCGCGACCGGCTCGAGGCCCCGGCCCGGCGGTTCGTCGCCGACTTCGTCGCCGGCTGACCCATCGTCCCGGGGCTGCGGCTCTGGTAGGACTGGCGGCGTGCAGACGGCGGACCTGCGCAGCCGCTTCGCCTCCAGCGCCGTCGCCCGGCTCGCCACCGTGCGGCCCGACGGCGCGCCGCACGTGGTGCCCGTCGTCTTCGCGCTGGTCGACGGGACCGTCTACTCGGCGGTCGACGCCAAGCCGAAGCGGACCCGCCGGCTGCAGCGGCTGGCCAACGTCCGCGCCGAACCGCGCTGCGCGCTGCTGGTCGACCACTACGACGACGACTGGTCGCGGCTGTGGTGGGTGCGCGCGGACGGGACCGCCGCCGTCGTGGAGGAACCCCCGGCGACGCACCCGGGCGTGGCGGCGCTGTCGGCGCGGCACCCGCAGTACCGCTCGCAGCCGCCGGACGGGCCGCTGCTGGTGGTCACCGTCGAGCGCTGGAGCGGGTGGTCGAGCACGTCCTGACCGGCACGTCCTGATGAGGAGGAGGAACAGGTGGAGATCGGCATCGGCATCCCCAACAGCGTCCGGGGCACCACGGGCGCGCAGCTGCTGGAGTGGGCCAGGCGGGCGGAGGCCGCGGGCTTCTCCAGCCTGGCCTCGATCGGTGCGGTCTCCTATCCCAGCTACGAGGAGCTGACCGTCTTCGCCGCCGCCGGGGCGGTGACCGAGCGCATCGGGTTCATCACCAACGTCCTGATCTCCCCGGCGCGCAGCACCGCGGAGCTGGCCAAGCAGGCGTCCACGGTGCAGGAGCTCACCGGCGGGCGGCTGACCCTGGGCCTCGGTGCCGGGTGGCGTGACGTCGACTACCGGCTCACCGGCCGGGACTTCGCCTCCCGGGGGCGGCTGTTCGACGAGCAGCTGGCCGACCTGCACCGGGCGTGGGCCGGCGAGCCGATCGTCGAGGGCACCCGGCGGGTGACGCCGGAGACCGGGCACGACGCCGTGCCCCTGCTCATCGGCGGGAACACCGAGGCGGCGATCCGCCGCACGGTCGAGCACGGCATCGGCTGGACCGCCGGCGGCCTCCCGCCGGAGATGACCGCGCCGTTCCTCGACCGGGTCCGGACCGCCTGGCGGGAGGCCGGCAAGGAGGGCTCACCGCGGTTCGTGGCGCTCAACTACTTCTCGCTGGGCGACACCGAGGAGGAGTCCCGGCGCTACCTGCTCGACTACTACGCGCCGATGGGCCGCGAGACGGCGGAGATGATCGCCGGCAGCGCGCACCGCTCACCGGAGGCGATCCGGGACGCCGTCGCCGGCTTCGCCGAGATCGGCGTGGACGAGCTCGTCCTCGACCCCACCGTCTCCGACCCGGCCCAGGTGGAGCTGCTCGCCGAGGCCGCGCTGTAGTCCTCCGGCGAGCGCGCCCTGGTCACCTGTGCCGGGGCGGTGCCGACAGCGCGACGAAGGCACGGTCAGGCGCTGAGGCGCTCGCGGCGCTCCAGGCGCACCCGGCGCCGCTCACGCTCGGACAGGCCGCCCCAGATGCCGAAGCGCTCGTCGTTGGCGAGGGCGAACTCCAGGCACTCGGTGCGCACCGAGCAGCCCGCGCAGACGCGCTTGGCCTCGCGGGTGGAGCCGCCCTTCTCCGGGAAGAACGCCTCGGGGTCGGTCTCGGCGCACAGCGCGTCCAGCCGCCACGCGGCCGAGCCGCCCTCGGTGGTGTCGGCCCAGAAGGACAGCGGGGTCTGCGCGCCGTCGCCGTGCTCGTAACCCTCGTCGTAGCCCTCGTCGTGGCCCTCGTCGTAGCCGAAGTCGGGGTCGTCGAAGCGGAGGGCGGCCTCGTCGCCGGGGACCAGGCTGAGGTGGGTGCGCGAGAAGGAGTGCACGGGAAGCTCCTCGGATCGGGGTACGGCGTGGCGCCCTGTGACGGACGGGTACGCCCTGACTGCTGTCCGTGACGTTACGCAGCGGGCGCCGCCGGACGCACTGGCAGGAACTGCGCGAAACCCCGCCGTCCGCTTGGCGCATCGTGCCCTCGACCGGGCGACCCGGCGTGTCGCCAGCGGCGGGCTCCCCGGACGCGGTACCGGTGCCGCGGAGATCTTCCGGCGGACCTGTCGATCTGGTGCGGTGCTGCGTGTCGTAGAGGTGGAGGGCCCGACCGGCGGGCCCCCGGGACCCGGGAGGGCCAGATGGCGCAGTACCTGATCCTGATCTACGAGGACGAGGCGTCCTACGCGACGGCGGCGCCCGAGGTGTGGGGCGAGATCATCGAGGAGCACAACCGGTTCGCCGCCGGCGTCGACGGCCTCGGCGCGAAGCTGCTCGGCGGGTCGGCCCTGCAGCCGACCACGACGGCGACCAGCGTGCGCGGCGGGTCGGAGGTCACCGACGGCCCGTTCGTGGAGACCAAGGAGGCCCTCGGGGGCTACTACCTCGTCGAGGCCCCCGACCTCGACACCGCCCTGGCCGTCGCGCGGGCGGTGCCGGCCCGCTTCGGCGGGGTCGAGGTCCGCCCGGTCATGGTGTTCGACTGAGCCGACCGTGACCGCCGACCCCGTGCCCGACGCCTCCGCCGTCGCCGCCGCGGTCGCCGACGCGCACCGTCGCGAGTGGGCCTTCGTGCTCGCCGCGACGGTGCGCGTCACCCGCGACCTCGACGTCGCCGAGGAGTGCGTGCAGGAGGCCTTCGCCACGGCTCTCACCGACTGGCGTGACACCGGCGTCCCGTCGCGGCCCGGGGCCTGGCTCACCACCGTGGCCCGGCGGCGGGCGCTCAACGTGCTGCGCCACCAGGGCGTGGCCCGTCGCTCGCTGCCGCTGCTGGTCGAGGACGACCTCGCCCCGGACCCGGCCGACGACGACACCGGGGACGGCACGCACGGCTACCCCGACGACCGGCTGCGGCTGGTGGTCACCTGCTGCCACCCGGCGCTGGACCGCCCCGCGCAGGTGGCGCTGACGCTGCGGCTGCTGTGCGGGCTGACCACCGCGGAGGTGGCCCGCGCCTTCCTGGTCAGCGAGCCGACGATGGCCGCCCGCCTCACCCGCGCCAAGAAGAAGATCGCCGTCGCCCGCATCCCGTACCGGGTGCCGCCGCCGACGGAGCTGCCCGAGCGGGTCGACGCCGTCCTGGCGGTGGTGCACCTGCTGTTCACCACCGGCCACACCGTCCCGGCGGGGGAGGAGCTCGTCCGGCGCGACCTGGTCGAGCGCGCGCTGCAGCTGTGCCGGATGCTGCGCACGCTGCTGCCCCGGGACCCCGCGGTGGCCGGGCTGCTCGCGCTGCTGCTGGTCACCGACGCCCGCCGGGCCACCCGCACCGGCGAGGACGGCCGGCTGCTGCTGCTCGAGGAGCAGGACCGCTCCCGCTGGGACGCCGCCGCCGTCGCCGAGGGGGTCGCCCTGGTGCGCGAGGCGCTGCGGGCCCGGCCGCCGTCCCGCTACGCCCTGCAGGCGGCGATCGCCGCCGTCCACGCCGAGGCCCCCACCTGGGAGGCCACCGACTGGGCCGAGATCGTCGCCCTGTACGGGGTGCTCGGCCAGGTCTGGCCCTCGCCGGTGGTCGCGCTCAACCGCGCGGTCGCCGTCGGCTTCGCGTCGGGACCCGCGGCCGGGCTGGCCGCGCTCGACGAGCTGGCCACCGAGCCGCAGCTGGCCGGTTACGGCTACCTGCCCGCGGCCCGGGCCGACCTGCTGCGCCGGCTGGGCCGGCTCGAGGAGGCGCGCCTGGCCTACACCGAGGCGCTGCACCTCACCGCCAACGCCGTCGAGCGGGCCTTCCTCGCCGGCCGGCTGGCCGAGCTGGGGTGAGGCTCAGCGCCCCAGGTGGGCGCGCAGCGCGGCGACCACCATCCGGTGGTCCTCCAGCTGCGGCAGCCCGGACACCGCGACGACGCCGACCGGTCCCACGCCGCGCACCAGCAGCGGGACGGCGCCACCGTGCGCGGCGTAGCGCCGGGGGTCCAGGCCCGAGGACTCCTCGAACGTCGTCCCGCGCTCGACCCAGGTCTGCCGGACGTACAGCGAGCCGTGCCCGAAGCGGTGCACCACCCGGCACTTGCGCGCGATCCAGTCGGCGTTGTCCGGCGTGGCACCGGTCAGCGCGGCGGAGAACAGCCGGTGCCCGTTGCGGACGATCTCCACCGCGACCGGCGCGTCGGCGCGGCGGGCGGCGGCCACCAGCGCCGACCCCAGCTCCCAGGCGTCGTCGTTGGTGAACGTCGGCAACTGCAGCTCGTCCTCCTCCGCGGCGAGCTCGGCGACGGTCGGGAAGCCGGTCACGCCGCACCCCCGCCGACGACGACGTCCCACCGCCGGACCGACCACGCGGTGACCAGGCCGTGCACGACGTAGGGGTCGGACGCGGCGAACCGCTCGACGACGTCGCGCTCCGCCGTCCACACCAGCAGCGCCCGGTCGTACGGGTCGGGCAGCGCCCCGGCGAGCAGCAGCTCGCCCCGCTCGTGCGCCGCGCGCGCGAGGGCCAGGTGCTCCTCGCGCAGCGGTGCCCGGCGTGCCAGGTAGTCGTCGGCCAGTTCGTACTCCAGGACCAGCATGACGCCACTCTCACACGTGCGCGGCGACGGTCCGGTCGAGGTAGTCGTTGCGGAAGGCGCCGCGCGGGTCGAAGCGCCGCACCAGCTCGCGGAAGTCCCCGAGCCGCGGGTAGAGGCCGGCCAGCTCGCCGGCGCTCGTGGTGAAGAGCTTGCCCCAGTGCGGGCGGGCGCCGCAGGGGCGCAACGCCTCCTCGATGGCCGGGAGCAGGGCGCGCACCCGGGGCTCGTCGGGGACCCAGGTGAAGTGCAGCGCGACGACGTCGGTGCCGTAGGCGGGGCTGAGCCACAGGTCGTCCCCGGCGACGGTGCGGATCTCGCTGACCAGCAGCAGCGGCGCGATCCGGCCGGCCAGCGCGCGCAGCGCCCCGACCGCCGTGCGGGCCTGCGCCCGGGGCACGAAGTACTCGCTCTGCAGCTCCTCGCCGCGGCTGGGGGTGAACCCGAGCTGGAAGTGCGGCAGCCGCTCGTGCCACTCCCCGGGGACGCCGAGCTGCTCGGTGAGGTTCTCGACGGGGGTGTCGGGCAGCATGTGGCTCGGCTCGGTGGCCGACCGGGCGCCGAAGAACTCCTCCGGGGCCACCTCGAGCTCGTCGACCCGCGACTTCACCCACACCTGGGTGACCTCGTGCCAGTTCGTGAACACGCTGACGCTGTAGGCGGCGTCGGCCACCTCGTCGAAGTCGGCGAGCAGCCGGTCCCACGTCAGCCCGAGGTAGACGTTGTTGCGCACGGAGAAGGTCGGCTGGAACCGCAGCCCGATGCGGGTCACCACGCCCAGGGCGCCGAGGTGGACCACGGCGCCGGGGAGGTCGGCGTCCCCGGCCCGCAGGCGGACCAGCTCGCCGTCGGACCGCACGACGTCGAGCCCGGCGACGGAGGTGCTCAGCGAGCCGTTGCGGCCGCCCGACCCGTGGGTGCCGGTGGCGGTGGCGCCGACGACGGTGATGTGGGGCAGCGAGGCGAGGTTGTGCAGGGCCCAGCCGTGCCGCGCCAGCTCGGGGAGCAGGTCCCCGTACCGCGTGCCGCCGAGGACCCACGCCACACCCGGGGCGGCCCCGCCGGGCGCGTCGAGTTCGACGTCCCCCTCCAGTGCATCGAGGGAGATGAGGTCGGCGGGGGTGTCGGCGATGTCGTTGAAGCAGTGGCGGGAGCCCAGGGCCTTGACCCGCGGGCTGCCCGCGACGATCTCCTGGACCTCGGCGACGCTGGTCGGCCGGTGCAGCCGGGCGGCCCGGTAGGCGAGGTTGCCGGCCCAGTTCCTCCCGGCCGGCCCCGCGGCGGCTCCGGCCGTGACGCGCTCCTGCATGGCTGCTGCGGTCTCCCCTCGGCGTGGCCCCGGCCCATCCAACACCCGGAGACGGGGAGACCCCCACGGCCCGGGGCCGTGGGGGTCTCGCCGTCGTGCGGGGGGGCGCTCAGATGGCGCGGACGTTCTCCGCCTGCGGGCCCTTCTGGCCCTGGGTGACGTCGAACTCGACGCGCTGCGCCTCGTCCAGCGAGCGGTAGCCGCTGCCGCTGATCGCCGAGAAGTGGCAGAAGACGTCGGGACCGCCGCCGTCCTGCTCGATGAAGCCGAAGCCCTTCTCCGCGTTGAACCACTTCACAGTGCCCTGGGCCATGTCGTTCTCCTTCGTCCGTGCTGGGGGGTGTCGAGCCCGGCAGGTACCGGTTCCCGGGTCGCCGCACCGACCGGCAGGACCGAGTGGAACGTCAGGCAGAGACGACTGCGGACGTCCGAGAACGAAGCAGAGGTACGACAGCGACCGGGCACGACTGTACCGGCTGCTCGGCGGCAGGCGGTACCACCGCCGGCAGTGTCACAGTCGGCGGCGTCACCAGCGGAGCGGGTCGACCACCCGCGACTGTGCCGTGCGGCAGGCACGGCAGTGGCCCCACGCGACCAGGGACAGGTGCGTCGTCGGGGACCCGCACTCGGGGCAGTCGACCGGCTCGGCGCGGGCGCGCGCGGCACCCAGCTCGCGCGAGCGCTCCTCGTGGACCGCCTCGTCGCCCCGGCAGGGGCACCCGAGATGGGCGTCGGCACAGTGGGCACGGCGTGTGGTGATGGGACCCCCTCCGGTCGAGGAGGACGCTACCCGCTGCCGGCCGGTGCCCGGACCGTCAGCGCCGGCCGCCGGTGCGCAGCTCCAGCCACAGCCAGCCGGCGAGGGCGGCGGGGACGGCCACGAACGCCGACATCGCCGCGACCGAGCCGACGAGGGAGCCCAGCCACGCGAGCAGCAGCGGCGCGCCGAAGCCGACGTAGGCGAAGGCGTAGAAGGCGCTGTTCATCGCCCCGCGGGTCTGCGGCGGCGCGAGCCGGGCGGTGAGCGTGAGCCCGGCGGTGAGACACAGCCCGCCGCAGCTGCCCATGAGCAGCGACGCCGGCACCAGCAGCGGCTCGGAGCGGGTGACGATGGCGGCCACGGCCAGCCCGACACCGGCCGCGCCCAGCGCCATGCCCAGCGGCGCGGCGCCGCGCTCGAACCGGCGCCCGACCCGCGCGGCGACCGCGCTCGCGCCCAGGGCCAGCCCGCCGACCAGCCCGGCGTAGGCCACGCCGACGCCGTCGGGGACGACCAGCAGCGGCAGCAGGGTGGCCGCGACGGCGGGGAAGGCGAACACCCCGGAGGCGGTGGGGGCGAGCACCGCCCAGAACGGCCGCCGCGCCTCCGGGGGCAGCCCCAGGGTCATCAGCCGGCCGGGACGGCGGACCTCGACCGTCTCCGGCACGGTCAGCAGGGCGCCCAGGCCGACGACGAGGACGGCGACGTGCACGAGGTAGGGCAGCGTCGTCGGCGCGGGGCCGTACTGGGCGAGCAGCCCGCTCATGGCCGGGGCGACGGCGAAGCCCAGCGACGTCGACACCGCCCCGCGGGTGGCCGCCGACCGCTGGCCGTGCGGACCGGCGAGCTCCTGCAGCCAGGCGTTGGCGACGGAGAACACCACCCCCGAGACGACGCCCTGCAGCAGCCGGCCCAGGTAGAGCAGCGGCAGGTGGTCGACGGCGGGCAGGAACAGCAGCGACACCAGCCCGGCGAGGACCGAGAACGGCAGCACCAGCGCCCGGCGGCCGAAGCGGTCCGACGCCGCGCCGGCCACGGTGAGGGCGGCGATCAGGCCGATGGCGTAGCAGCCGAAGACGGCGGTGAGGTCGGCGTCGGACAGGCCCAGCGTCCGCCGGTAGACCAGCAGCAGCGGGGTGGGGACGTTCGTGCCCAGCGCGACGGTGAACAGCCCCAGCGTCAGCGCGTCGAGCTGCCGCCGCGTGCCCCGCCGGGTGTCCTGCGGGGGCGCGGCGTCCGGCACGCGGCGGACGGTACCGCCCCCGCCGTCCGGCGACCGGGTGCGCCGGCCCGGCCGCTGCCAGGATGAGCGCCGGCGACGGACGAAGGAGGGCACCCCCGTGTCCCTGCACCGGCACTACCCGCCCGACCTCTACCGCGGCACCACCGGGGAGGCCAGTGCCTGGCTGCGCCCCGCCGACCGCCCGCCGGACACCGTCTCGGCCGCCGGCGTCACCTGCGAGTTCCTCGCCACCGGCGACCAGACCGCGGGCCGCTTCGGCCTCTACCGGTGGACCTTCGGCCAGGAGCCCTCCGGCCCCGGGCCGCACTTCCACCGGTCGATCTCCGAGCAGTTCTACGTGCTGTCGGGCACGGTCGAGGTCTACGACGGCCGGTCGTGGGGCACCGCCGGCCCCGGCGACTTCCTCTACGTCCCCGAGGGGGGCGTGCACGGCTTCCGCGGCGGGGACCGCGCCACGATGCTGCTCATGTTCGCCCCGGGCGGCCCGCGCGAGGAGTACTTCCAGACGCTGGCCCGCGGGGAGCGCATGACGCCGGAGGAGCGGGCGGAGTTCATGCTCCGCCACGACACGTACTGGGTGTGACGCCGGCCGCGTGACGCCGCGGGGGCGGTCCGGCGCGCCCCGAGTGATCGGTTGCGGTCGACGACACGCGCCGACACGCCGTGCCGGGCGGCAGCGACTGCGCGCTCGGCCCGGACGGCGCCTGGCCCGCCCGCACCGCACACCTGCACGGGCGGGGCCGTGGCGACCGGTCCTCAGCGGTGGATGACCTCCCGGAACCGGGCGCAGCTCTCCTCGATCGCCGCCTGTGCGGCCGGCGAGGCCCCGCCCATGTCGAAGAAGCCGTGGATCATGCCGTCGTAGCGCAGCACGTGCGCCGTCCCGCCCGCGGCCTCGAGCGCCTTGCCGTAGGCCTCGCCCTCGTCGCGCAGCGGGTCGTACTCCGCGGTGACGACGACCGCCGGCGGCAGGCCGGACAGGTCGCCGTGGTGCAGCGGCGACAGGCGCGCGTCCCGGGCGTCCTCCCACGCCCCGGCGTAATGGCCGTAGAACCAGTCCATCGTGTCCTGCTCGAGGAAGTAGCCCTTGGCGTTCTCCTGGCGGGAGGGGTACTCGCCCTCGGCGTCGACGGCGGGGTAGATCAGCAGCTGCCCGACCAGCGGCGTGCCGTCGTCGCGCAGGGTCTGGGCGACGACGGCCGCGAGGTTGCCGCCGGCGCTGTCGCCGGCCACCGCGAGGCGGGGGTCCCCGCCGAACTCGTCGAGGTGCTGAGCCACCCAGCGGGCCGCCGCGACCGCGTCCTCGGCGGCGGCGGGGAAGGGGTGCTCGGGCGCCAGCCGGTAGTCGACGGCGACCACGACGGCCTCCGCGTGCCGGCAGACGTTGCGGACCATGTTGTCGTGGGTGTCGAGGTCGCCGATCACCCAGCCGCCACCGTGGAAGAAGACGACGGTGGGCAACGGCCCGGAGGCGTCGGGGCGGTACACCCGCGCCCGCAGGTCGCCCTCCGCGCCGGGCACGGTGCGGTCCTCGGTGCTGCCCACCGGGACGACCTGCTCGGGCGTGCGCACGTCCCGGGTGAGGGCGAGGTAATAGGCGCGCCCGGCCTCGGGCGTGCCCTCGCTCAGCGGCGGCGCACCCGACTCCTCGAGCACGGTGAGCAGGGCGGCGATGTGCGGGTCGACCGGCACGGGGGGACTCCTGACGTCGTCGGGGGGAGGTGGTCAGCGGTACACGAGGGAGCCGTCGTCGAGGTCGGCCTTCGGCAGCAGCTCGGCCTCCTGCGCGTGCTCGAGCATGTGGGTCCACGGCTCGCGGTCGCCCTGCTTGAACAGCAGGTGCTGGGAGCGCAGGACGTAGCCGGCGTTGAAGTTCTCCGGGTCCGACCAGGGCTTGAGCTGCATCCCGGCGTCCTCCGGGCGCAGCTCCGGTACGACCGTCCGGGCGCCCTTCTCCTGCATGCGCGCGAAGAGCCGGTCGACGAGGTCGCAGACGAGGTCCACGCGCAGCGTCCAGCTGTGCCGGAAGTAGCCGAACACGTAGGCCATGTTCGGCACGCCGCTGATCATCAGGCCGCGCCAGGTGACCCGCTCCGGGAAGGCCACCGGCTCCCCGTCGACGGTGAAGGAGACGTCGCCGAACGCGGAGAGGTTGAAGCCGGTGGCGGTGACGACGACGTCGGCCTCGAGCTCGTCGCCGGAGCCGACCCGGATGCCCTTCTCGGTGAACGTGTCGATGGTGTCGGTGACGATCGACGCCTTCCCCTCCCGGATCGCCGCGAACAGGTCGCCCTCCGGGACGATCGCGATGCGCTGCTGCCACGGCCGGTAGCGCGGCGTGAAGTGCTTCTCGACGTCGAACCCCTCGGGCAGCAGGGGCCGCATGGACTCGATGAGGAAGGCGTGCAGGTCGTCGGGTGCCTCGTGCGACAGACGCGCCAGCTCGTTGAACTGGGCGGCGTAGGCGCGGCGGAGGATCTCGTGCGTCCAGTCCTCGGGGACGTCGAGTGCGCGCAGCGTCACGGCGAGCTCGTGGGTCAGCGGCGGCGCGAGGAAGTAGGAGGGGGAGCGCTGCAGCATCGTCACGTGCGCCGCGTCCTTGGCGATCGCCGGGATCAGCGTGGCGGCGGTCGACCCCGAGCCGATGACGACCACCCGCTTGCCGGTGAGGTCGAGGTCCTCGGGCCAGGACTGCGGGTGGACGACGACGCCCTGGTAGCGGTCCATGCCCTCCCACCGCGGCCGGTAGGGCTCGGCGTGGTTGTAGTAGCCCTGGCACATCCACAGCCAGTCGGTGGTCATCCGCAGCCGCTCGCCGGTGTCCTCGCGGGTGACCTCCACCGTCCACCGGGCGTCCTCGCTGGACCAGGAGGCGGCGGTGACCCGGTGCCGGTAGCGGATGCGCGGGGCGAGGTCGTCCTCGGCGATGACCTCGTCGAGGTAGGCCAGGATCTCCTCGCCCGCGGCGATCGACGGGCCGCGCCACGGCTTGTGCCGGTAGCCGTAGGTGAACAGGTCGCTGTCGGAGCGCACGCCCGGGTAGCGGTGGGTCCACCAGGTCCCGCCCCGGGCCTCCTGCGCGTCGAGGAGCACGAACGTCCGGTCGGGGAACCGCTCCCGCAGGTGGTGCGCGGCCCCGATGCCCGACACCCCGGCCCCCACGATGAGGACGTCGACGTGCTCGACGTCCTCCGTCGTGGGGGCCGGGGCCTCGAGGGTCGCCGTTCCGGTCGTGGTCATGGCCTGACCTCCCTGGGGACTGTGACGCAGGTCATGAACCTAACCGGGCGAGTTGCGATACGGCGAGGAGACGGGGGTGTCGGCACGGCGGGTCGTCACCGGGCGCGCCCGCCGGCCGGTGAGCACCGGCAGCGCGTCGACGCCGTGGACGAACGACAGACGGCGGAACGACAGCCCCTCGGGCGGGACGGCGAGGGCCAGGTCGGGGAAGCGCCGCAGCAGCGCCGGCAGCACGACGGCCAGCTCCAGCCGGGCCAGCTCGGCGCCGACGCACCGGTGGATGCCGTGCCCGAAGGCCAGGTGCCCGCCGACGTCCACGGCCCGCCGGGCGAAGCGGGGGAAGGCCACCTGCACCACCGACAGGTGGCGCAGCAGCTCCTCCACCACCCGCTCGACGTCGCGCGGGGAGCCCTCGCGCACCAGCGCCGCGGTCGCGGGGTCGCGCAGCAGCACCAGCGTGCCCAGCGAGATCATCGCGGCCGTCGTCTCGAACCCGCCGGTGACGACGCCGTCGGCGAGGCCGACGAGGTCGGCGTCGGACACGGTGTCCCCGTGGGCGCGCACGATCCGCCCGATGAGGCCGTCGCCGGGCTCGCGGCGCTGGGCGGCCACCGCCTCGGCCAGCGACCGGCGCTGCGCGGAGACCGCGCCGAGGGCCCCGGCGGTGCCCCGCGTGGCGTCGAAGCGGCGGGCGCCCAGCCGCCGGACGAGCCCTGCGTCGGCCCCGTCGAGCCCGAGCAGGTCGCAGATCGTCTGCAGGGGCACCGGCGCGGAGACGTGCCGCGCGAGGTCGGCCGGCGACCCGGCCGCGGCCAGGGCGTCGAGCTGCCGGTGCACCGTCCGCTCGACGGCCGGCGCCAGCCGCTGCACGCGGGCGCGGGTGAACTCGGGTGCCACCAGCGCCCGCAGCCGGGTGTGGTCCGGGGGGTCGGTCATGCCCAGGCCGCCGACGTCGTCGGCGGTGACCGGGCCGTCGCCGCCGAACAGGTGGCGCACGTCGGTGCTGAACCCGGCGTGGTCGGCGAGCACCGCGCGGGCCTCCGCGGCGCCGGTGACGAGGTGCACCGCCAGGTCGAAGGGCAGCTCGAGGCGGTGCACCGGCCCGCGCGCCGCCAGCTCGGTGAACTCCGGCACCGGGTCGAGGCCGTTGCGCCGCAGCGGCAGGGTGGCCGACCGCGGGAGGGCGCGCAGGACGGCGGGGTCCGGTCCGCGGCGCCGCACCCGGCGGGCCAGCCGGGAGCCCACCCGGGAGCCCAGCCACGCGCGCAGCCGGGACGGCGGCGGGGTCCGGCGCGCGGGTGGTGCGGGGGTGCGGACCTGCTCGAGAGTGCTCATGACGCCTCGTCTCGGCCACGGACGGCGGGGCTCCGGCGGGAGGTGACCGCGTCCCGGCCGGGCAGGTCGAGCCTCCCGACCGGGCACTGCGGCGACCATCGGGTGGCCCCCCCGACTGCGTGCGGCGGGCTGGGGGTGGACCCGTAGGGGCGCCGCCGGACCGCGGGCCCGGCCGTCCCCGCGTCGACGAGCGGGAGCGCGCCCGGTGTGGCCTGCTGTGCGCATGGAACTGCGCACCCTCGGCCGCAGCGGCTGTGCCGTCTCGGCCCTGTGCCTGGGCACGATGACCTTCGGCGCCGAGACCGACGAGCCCGGCGCGCACGAGCAGCTCGACGTCTTCGTCGAGGCGGGCGGCACGCTGGTCGACACCGCCGACGTCTACTCCGCCGGCCTGTCGGAGGAGATCGTCGGTCGCTGGCTGGCGGCCCGCCCGGCCGACGTGCGCGACCGCGTCGTCCTGGCGACCAAGGGCCGCTTCCCGATGGGCACCGAGCCCAACGCGCTGGGCAGCTCCCGCCGGCACCTGCGGCGGGCGCTGGACGACTCGCTGCGCCGGCTCGGCGTCGAGCACGTCGACCTCTACCAGCTGCACGCGTGGGACCCGCTGACCCCGCTGGAGGAGTCGCTGCGCTTCCTCGACGACGCGGTGTCCGCCGGCAAGGTCGGCTACCCCGGCCTGTCGAACTTCACCGGCTGGCAGCTGCAGCGCGCCGTCGACGTCGCCGAGCGCGACCGCCTGGCCGTCCCGGTCACGCTGCAGCCCAACTACAGCCTGCTGGTGCGCGGCGTCGAGGCCGAGATCGTGCCGGCGTGCCTGTTCAACGGGCTGGGCCTGCTGCCGTGGGGTCCGCTCGCCGGTGGCTGGCTGTCGGGCAAGTACACCCGCGACCAGCGGCCGCAGGGCACCACCCGCCTCGGCGAGGACCCCGACCGCGGCATGGAGGCCTACGACCGCGTCGGCGGGCGGGAGCGCACGTGGGACGTCCTGGAGGCGGTGCAGGACGTCGCCGAGGCGCGCGGGGTGTCGATGCCCCAGGTGGCGCTGGCCTGGCTGCGCGCCCGGCCGGCCGTCACCTCGGTGATCCTCGGGGCGCGCACCACCGGGCAGCTGCGCGACAACCTGGGCTCGGCGGACCTGGTGCTGTCGGCCGAGGAGACCGCGCGCCTGGACGCGGTCAGCGACCCGGCCGCGCCGGACTACCCCTACGGCGAGCTGGGGGTCGAGCAGCGCAGCCGCACCCTGTCCGGCTGACCGGCCCGTGCGCGGCGTGATCCGGGCGCTGCTGGTGGTCCTCGTCGTGTGCGCGGTGCTGGTCGGCCTGCTGTGGGTGTTCCAGCGGCGCCTGGTCTACCTCCCGGACGACGGTCCGCTGCCGGCCGCCGCCGACGCCGTCCCCGGCGCCCGCGACGTCCGGCTGAGGACCGCCGACGGCCTCTCGCTCGGCGCGTGGTTCGTCCCGGGCCCGGACCGCGGGGCGCCGGCCGTCCTGGTGGCCGGCGGCAACGGCGGACACCGGGCGCTGCGGGCGCCGCTGGCGCGGGCGCTGGCCGACGCCGGGCTCGGGGTGCTGCTGTTCGACTACCGCGGCTACGGCGGCAACCCGGGCAGCCCGAGCGAGGAGGGGCTGGCCCTCGACGTGCGGGCCGCGCGCGACTGGCTGGTCGGGGACGCGGGCGTCGCGCAGGAGCGGCTCGTCTACTACGGCGAGAGCCTGGGCTGTGGGGTCGTCACCGCGCTGGCGACCGAGCACCCGCCCGCGGGGCTGCTGCTGCGCTCGCCGTTCGTCGACCTCGCCGCCGTGGGCGGGCACCACTACCCGTTCCTGCCGGTCCGGCTGCTGCTGCGCGACCGGTACCCGGTCGCCGAGCAGGTCGCCCGCGTGCGGGTGCCGACGACGGTCGTGCTCGGCGACGCCGACGCGATCGTGCCGCCGGAGCAGAGCCGGCGGGTGGCCGCGGCCGCCGCCCGGCTGCACCGGCTGGTGGAGGTGCCCGGCGCGGACCACAACGACGCCGTGCTGCTCGACGGGGAGGCGCTGGTGGCCGCCGTCGTGGAGCTCGCCGGACCGGCACGGGGGTGAGGCGGGCGCAGTGCTCAGCGCGCCCGCAGGGACCCCGGCCGGAACCGGTGCAGCAGCCGGCGCGCGTGCCCCCCGCGGCGGCGGGCCGGCGGGGCCGGGAGCGGCCCGGCCGGCGCGGCGGCCTCCGTCCGCAGCGCGTCCCGCCGCCGCTCGAGCTCCGCCACCTCGGCGAGCAGGGCGGTGCGACGTGCCGCGGCGGCCCGGTCGAGGCCCTGCCGGGCCGCGGCCGCCTCGGCGTCGGCACGCTGCCGCTGCTCCCGCCCGGTGTCCAGCATCCGGACGATCTCCTGGCGCGCCTGCAGCCGGGCGGCGGCCGCGTCGTCGGCGGCCCGCCGGGCGACCGCCGCGGCGTGCTCCGCGGCGGCGTCCTCGACCGCCCGCGCCTCGGCCAGCCGCGCCGCGATCGCCGCGTCGGTGTCCCGGCGCGCCCGCTCGGCCGCCTCGAGGACCCGGCCCGCCTCGGCGGCGGTCCGCTCGGCGCGGGCGGCCGCCACGGCCAGCACCCGCTCGGCCTCGGCCGCGGCGTCGGCGCGCACCCCGCGGGCGCAGGCCAGCACCTGCTCGGCCTCGGCCGCGGCGGCGCACCGGTCGGCCCGGGCCTCGGCGCGGATGCCGTCGGCCTGGTCGGCGGCCGCGGCCAGCAGCGCCGCGATCCGCCCGGACACCCGGACGAGCTCCGCGCCGCCGGAGGAGTGGGCCAGCAGCTCCCGGGCCTCCGCGAGCGCGGTCGCGGTCTCCAGGTGCCGCGCCAGCAGGTGCTCGCGCTCGCGCTCCGCGGTGGCCAGCTCGTCCTCCGCCCACCGGACGTAGGTGTCGACCTGGAAGCGGTCGTAGCCGGCCAGCGCGCGGTCGAACATCGGGCCGGCCGCGAGGACGGTGGGCAGGTCACCGGCGACGTTGGGGCGCCGCGGGTCTGGGAGGTCGGTGGTGGCGGTCTGCGAGTCGGTGCGGAGCTCGATGCCCATGCCAGCTGCCTCTCCGCGGTCGGGTCCGGGCTGGGCACGCTACGGCCGCCCGGGCCGGCCGGCGGATGGGATCCGGCGGTGGTCACCCGGGGGCGTCGGAAGCCCGCCCGAAGGGGCGACGGCGGCGCCGGGATGCCGCCGCTGCGTCACCTCCCGCCGGACGTCGTCCCGGCGGGTGACACCGCCGGGGTCGCGGGGCGCGGAGCCCGTGCGGGCGAGCACGCTGACCCCATGGAGAACGTTCCCAGCACGCCGGCCCCGGGCGACCTGACCGTCCCGCTGCTGTCCGGGTGGGAGGGGGTCGGGGCCGGGCTGCTCCTGCTCGCCGCCCTCGCCGTCATGGTCCTGCTGCTGGCGGCCGCCCGGCCCGGTGCCGGCAACCGGTCGGAGTGGCAGGCGTGGCTGGACGCCCGTTCGGGTCGGGCCGGCGCCGCACCGGCCGACCCCGCCGACGGGCCGGGGGCGATCGCGGAAGGGTGACCCGGCACGCCCGGCCGGGGCTCAGCGCGGCGGACCGGGCAGCACCGAGCCCTCCAGCGCCGACCCCACCCAGTGCAGCGGCCGGGCGCCGCCGTCGGAGGGCCCCCACGCGTCCCGGGCCAGGACCGTGTCCCACAGGTGCACGTGCGCGCGCCAGTGCCGGACCACCGCCCGGCGCAGCCTGCCCGCTCCCGGGGGCTCGTCCCGCCGCGGCAGGACGGCGGCCGTGAGGACGACCCCGGTGAGGACGGCGACCAGCTGGACCATGACGCCAGGATCGACCCCGGCACCGGCCGGCGACAGGGGTGGAACGGCCCGGTAGCACAGCAGGGCTGCCGGGTTCAGGGACCGGGCGGCGGGGCCGTCTCGGTGGGCGCGGTGGTCTCCGCCGGCGGGGGGTCGGCCGGCGGCGTCGTCTCGGTGGGCGGGGTGGTCTCCGCCGGCGGGGTGGTCGTCGCGGCGGGCGGGGTGGTGGTCTCCACCGGCGGGGTCGTCTCGGTCGGAGGGGTGGTCTCCGTCGGCGGCGTGGTGGTCGGTGGCGGGGTGGTCGGTGGCGGTGTGGTCTCCGTCGGCGGCGTGGTCTCGGTGGGGGGTGTGGTCTCCGCCGGCGGGGTGGTCGTCTCGGCGGGCGGGGGCGGAGTCGGCACGGGGGTCGTCGTCGGTGCCGGCGGCTCCGTCGTGGGTGGCTCCGTCGTGGGAGGTGGCGTCGTCGTTGGTGGCGTCGTGGGAGGCGGTGCGGTCGTCGTGACCGGGTCCGGCGCCGCGGTCGTCACCGGCGCGGGCGTCGGCGTCTCCTCGACCGGTGGTGGCGGGGCCTGCGTGGCCGGCGCCGGCGCGGCGGCCACCGGCGGTGCGGCCTGGATCACCGAGGCGCCGCGCGCCGGCCCGGGCGGGACGACCGCGCCCCGGTCGGCGCTCGGCACCGCGGACGGCGGCGGCGCCGGGTCGGGGGAGGACAGCGCCTCGGTGGCGTAGGCAACGCCGCCGACGACGGCGAGCACCACGGCGGCGGCGACCGCGGCCTCCACGGCGCGGGGCAGACGCCGGCTGCGGACCACGGCCGACGGGGCCGCGACGCTGACCACCGGGTGCCGGGCCGGCGCCACGAGCGGGACCGGCTCCGGGCGGCGGTGCCGGCCGGTCAGCGACCGCGGCGCGAGCAGCCCGCACAGCAGCGCGCCGGCGAGCAGCACCGCGGCGCCCAGCAGCAGCGCGGAGGCGTAGCCGGCGCCGAACGCGTCGCGGGCGCCGTCGGCCACCGCGGCGGCGCCGGGTCCCTCCCGCCCGGCCACCGCCAGCGCCTGGGCGACCCCGGACTCCGCCCGGGCGGCGGCGCCGTCGGGGAGCCCGGCGACCACCGGCTGCAGGTCGGCCCGGTACCCGGCCAGCAGCACGCTGGCCGCCACCGCGCCGCCGAGCGCCCCGCCGACCTCCCGGGTCACGTCGTTGACCGCGGCCGCGAGCGTGCGCCGGTCGGCGGGCAGGCCGTCGATGATCAGCGCGGTGCCGGGGGTCAGGGCCAGCCCGAACCCGATGCCGAAGACGAACAGCGCTCCGGCGAAGTGCCACAGCGGGGACGCGCCGTCGGCCTGGGCGGCCAGCAGCGCGAGACCGACGGCCATCTGCCCGAGCCCCCAGGCCGCCACCGTACGGGCGCCGAGCCGCCGCAGCAGGACCGGTGCCAGCTGCGCGGTGGGGCCGATCCCCAGCGCCATCGGCGCCAGCCACAGCGCGGCCTGCAGCGGGGTGAGCCCGTGCACGTACTGCAGCCACTGGGGCGCGAGGAAGAACAGCCCGAAGGCGGCGAAGAACTGCAGGAAGACGGCGGTGCTGCCGGCCGACAGCCCGCGGTCGCGGAACAGCCGCACGTCGAGCATCGGGGTGGCCGTGCGCAGCTCGTGGACGGCGAACGTCACCAGGCACACCGCGCCCGCCGCGAGCACGGCCAGCGTGACCGCGTCGGTCCAGCCGCGCTCGGGGCCCTCGATGATCCCCCACACCAGCGCGCCGAGACCGAGCAGCGCGAGCAGGCCGCCGAGCGGGTCCAGCGGGAGGTCCGGGTTGCGCGACGGCGGGACCACCACCAGGCACAGCACGGCGACCAGGGCCGACAGCAGGCCGAACGCCAGCTGCACGCTGCCCCACCAGGCGAACTCCAGCAGGACGCCGGCGAGCAGCAGGCCCAGCAGCGCGCCGGCCCCGGAGACCGCCGCCCACACCCCGATGGCCGAGGCCCGGCGCTGCGGCGGGTAGGCGTCGACCAGCACCGACAGGGTGGCCGGCATGACCGCGGCCGCGCCGGCGCCGGCCAGCCCGCGCAGCGCGATCAGCGCCGCCGGGTCGCTGACCAGACCCGAGGCCGCGCTGCAGCCGGCGAACACGGTCAGCCCGAGCAGCAGCGCGCCGCGCCGGCCGTAGCGGTCGGCGGCGATGCCCAGCGGCAGCAGCAGGGCGGCGAAGGTCAGCGCGTAGACGTTGACCGCCCAGGTCAGCTCCGTCTGGGTGGCGCCGGTGTCCCGGGCGAGCTCGGGCAGCGCCAGCGCCAGCGACGAGCCGGCGCCGATGACCAGGGCGAGGGCGGCACACATGACGGCGAGCAGGGCGCCGAGGCCCCCGCGGGTCGTTCGGGCGTCGGCCACGCGGTCTCCTGTGGTCGCCTGGTCAGCCGGTGCTGGGCGGCGCTCAGGGTGCTGGCCTGCGGATACGCACCACAAGCCCCGCACCGTCATCGGCGGCCGAGCGACGGCTCACCCGTCCGGGTGACCCCGCATGGCGTGACGCTGCGTGATCCACGGGGTCACCCGACGGGTCCGCCAGGCCCGCTCCCGCCGACCGGCCCGTGCGCCGGCCGCGCCCCGCGCTCCTGCGTGCGCTTGCCCTGCCGCCCGCCGCGCAGGATGCTGCCCGCACCCGATGCCGGAGCAGGTGGCGTCGTCAGCCACGTCGTCCCCCTGTCTCCGGTGCAGGAAGCGGCGCACGCGCCCGAGCCCCAGGAGGAGCCGGTGACAGCGACCCAGACCCGTACCAGCAGGGCCGGTGACAAGCTCTCCGGCCGGGTGGCCTTCGTCACCGGCGGCACCCGCGGCATCGGCGCGGCCATCTGCCGCAGCCTGGCCGCGCAGGGCGCCGACGTGGCGGCCGGCTACAGCGGCAACACCGAGCGGGCGGAGATGTTCGCGCAGGACTTCTCCGGCGCCTACCCCGACAGCCGGATGAGCGTCCACCGCGGGGACATCGCCAGCCCCGACGACTGCCGGCGCACCGTCGCCGAGGTCATCGAGCGGCACGGCCGGCTCGACATCCTGGTCAACAACGCCGGCATCACCGCCGACCGCACGGTGCTGAAGATGACCGACGACGACTGGCGCCGGGTCATCGACGTCAACCTCTCCGGCGCCTTCTACCTGTCGCAGGCGGCGCTCAAGCACATGCTCGAGCGCGGCAGCGGCCGGATCGTGATGATCTCCTCGGTCATCGGGGAGACCGGCGGCATCGGCCAGTCCAACTACGCCTCGGCCAAGGCCGGCCTGCTGGGGCTGACCAAGACGCTGGCCCGCGAGGCCGCGATGCAGGTGCAGCGCTCGGGCAAGACCGACGGGCTGGGCATCACCGTCAACGCCGTCACGCCCGGCTACACCGCCACGGAGATGCTCGAGAGCGTGCCGGAGAAGGTGCTCGACGGGCTCAAGGGCAAGATCCCGCTCGGCCGGCTCGGGGAGCCGGAGGAGGTCGCCCGCGTCGTGCACTTCCTGGCCGCCGACGCCTCCGGCTACATCACCGGGCAGGTGTGGGGGGTCAACGGCGGGCTGGACATGTAGCCGCGGTACCGGCCCCCGGGGCTCCGTTCGACCCATCGACCAGGGAGAGGTACCCGCGTGTTCGAACGGATCGCCGTGGTCAACCGTGGTGAACCCGCGCTGCGGCTGATCCGCGCGGTGCGCGAGCTCGACGCCGAGCACGGCACGCGGACCCGGGTGGTCGCGCTGCACACCGAGGCCGAGCGCCGCGCGACGTTCGTGCGGGCCGCCGACGAGGCGGTCGTGCTGGCCGACACCGGCGGCGTCAACCCCTACCTCGACCACGCCGAGCTCGGCCGGGCGCTGCGGGTCAGCGGCGCCGACGCGGCCTGGGTCGGCTGGGGCTTCGTCGCCGAGGACCCCGCCTTCGCCGAGCTGTGCGCCGACCTCGGTGTCACGTTCGTCGGGCCGCCGCCGGAGGCGATGCGGCTGCTGGGCGCCAAGATCGAGGCCAAGGTGCTCGCCGAGCGGGTCGGCGTGCCCGTCGCGCCGTGGAGCGCCGGCCCGGTGGAGGGGGCCGACGACGCCCGGCGGCACGCCGAGGCCATCGGCTACCCGCTGATCGTCAAGTCGCGCAGCGGCGGCGGGGGGCGGGGCATCCGCGTCGTCCGCACACCCGGTGAGCTCACCGAGGCCCTCGAGCGCACCCGGTCGGAGGCGGCGAAGAGCTTCGGTGACCCCGTCGTCTTCATGGAGCGGCTGGTCGAGGGCGGCCGGCACGTCGAGGTCCAGGTGATCGCCGACACCCACGGCACGGTCTGGGCGCCCGGCGTGCGCGACTGCTCGGTGCAGCGGCGCAACCAGAAGGTCATCGAGGAGTCGGCCTCCCCGGCGCTGTCGCCCGAGCAGGACGCCGCCCTGCGGGAGTCCGCGATCGCGCTGGTGCGGGCGGCCGGCTACGTCGGCGCGGGCACCGTCGAGTTCCTGTACCAGCCGCAGGAGCGGCTCACGACCTTCCTGGAGGTCAACACCCGGCTGCAGGTCGAGCACCCGGTCACCGAGGCGACCACCGGCCTGGACCTGGTCAAGCTGCAGCTGCACGTCGCCGCCGGCGGCCGGCTCGAGGGCGACCCGCCGCCGGCCACCGGGCACGCCGTCGAGGCCCGGCTCACCGCCGAGGACGCCGAGCAGGGCTTCGCGCCGGCGCCCGGCCGGGTGGAGCTGCTGCGGCTGCCGACCGGGCCGGGCGTCCGCGTCGACACCGGGCTCGGCGTCGGTGACGTCGTCCCGCCGCAGTACGACTCGATGATCGCCAAGGTCATCGCCTGGGGCCGCGACCGCCCCGAGGCCCTCGCCCGGCTGCGCTGCGCCCTGCGGGAGACCACCGTGGTCCTGCGCGGCGGGGCGACGACGAAGTCCTTCCTGCTCGACCTGCTCGACCGCCCCGAGGTGGTCGAGGGCACCGCCGACACCGGCTGGCTCGACCGCTCGGGCCTGGCCGAGATCGTCGGCGGCGAGCGCGGCGCCGGGGACGCGTGGGTGGCGCTGGTGCAGGTCGCCGTCGACATCGCCGCCGCCGAGGAGGCGCGCGAGCGGGAGGCGTTCCTGGCCTCGGCGCGCGGCGGCCGGCCGCGGGCGCCGCACGAGGTGGGGCGCACCGTCGAGCTCGGCGTCCGCGGGCAGGTGTACCGGCTGACCGTCGCCACCGTCGGGCACGACCGCTACCGGGTCGGGCTCGACGGGCGCGTCGTCGACGTCGAGGTCGACCGGCTCGGCCCGCTGGAGACCCGGCTGGCCGCCGCCGGGCGGCGCTACGCGGTGGTCGCCGTCGAGGCGCCCGGGTCGTCGCTGGTGGAGGTCGACGGCGTCACCCACCGGATCGGCCGCGACGTCGGCGGCGTGATCCGCGCGCCGGCCCCGGCGGTGGTCGTCGCCGTCCGCGTCGCCCCCGGCGACGAGGTGGAGGCCGGCGCCCCGGTCGCGGTGCTGGAGAGCATGAAGATGGAGACGGCGGTGCGCGCACCGTTCGCCGGCCGGGTCCGCGAGGTGCGGGCGGTGGTCAACAGCCAGGTCGACGCCGGCGCGCCGCTGCTGCTGCTCGACCGGGCCGGCGGCGAGGTCGAGGAGGCCACCGGCGAGCGGGTGGCGCTGCCCGGCGGCGACGACGAGCCCGACGGCGACCCCCGCGCCCGCGCGCTGGGGCTGCTCGCCGAGCTGCGGGCGCTGGTCACCGGCTTCGACGTCGGTGCCGGCCACGCCCGGCGGCTGGTCGCCGAGTACGCCGCCGCCCGCGACGAGCTGCCCGCCGACGACGCGCGGCTGCTGTCGGCCGAGCTCGACGTGCTGGTCACCTTCGCCGACCTCGCCGAGCTCTCCCGCAACCGGCCGGCCAGCGCGGAGGAGGAGGCCGACACCCAGGTCCACAGCCCGCGGGAGCACTTCCACGCCTTCCTGCACTCCCTCGACGCCGAGCGGGAGGGGCTGCCGGAGACCTTCCGCGCCCGGCTGCGGCGGGCGCTGGCCCACTACGGCTTCGACCGGGGCGTGCCCGACCTCGAGCCCGGCCCGGCGCTGGAGGAGGCGGTGCACCGGGTGTTCCTCGCCCAGCAGCGCACCGCCGAGCAGCTGCCCGCCGTCTCGGCGCTGCTGGACCGCTGGCTCACCGCCGACCGGCTGCCCGACGGGCCCTCCCGCGCGGAGGTGGGGGAGGTGCTCGACCGGCTGGTGGTGGCCACCCAGCTGCGCCACCCCTCGGTCGGGAACCTGGCCCGCGCCGTGCGCTTCCGGCACTTCGAGGAGCCGGTCGTCCGCGCCGCCCGGCAGGAGGTCCTCGACCGCGCCGCCCGGCTGCTGGAGGAGCTCGACGAGGCCGGCGCCCGCGGCGACACCGCCGAGAGCATCCGGCGGATGGAGGCGCTGGTCGCCAGCCCCGAGCCGCTGGTCCGGCTGCTGGCCCAGCGGCTGGGACGCACCACCAGCGTCCCCGACCCGGTGCTGGAGGTCCTCACCCGCCGCTACTACCGCAGCCGCAACCTCGAGGACGTGCGGTCGAGCCTGCTCGACGGCGACACCTGCGTCACCGCCGAGTACGCCCTCGGCGGGGAGCGGCTGCACCTGCTGGCGCTCATGACCCGCGCCGAGCGGCTGCCGCAGGCGCTGGCGGCGGTGGCCGGCGCGGTCGACCGCCTCGCCGACCCGGGGCGGACCGTCGTCGACCTCTACGTCGACTGGCCCGACCGCCCGGCCGACCCCGACGCGCTGTCGGACACCGCCCGCGGCCTGGTCGACGGCGTCCCCGGGCTGCGCGCCGCGCGCCGCGTCACCGTCACCGCGTCCACCCCCGACGGCGACGTCGAGACGCTCACCTTCCGCCCGGACGACGACGGCCGGCCGGCCGAGGCGCGGCTGCTGCGCGGCCTGCACCCGCTCACCGCCCAGCGGCTGGACCTGTGGCGGCTGGAGGCCTTCGACGTCGAGCGGGTGCCCTCGCCGGAGGACACCGTGCTGCTGCACGTCACGGCGAAGGACCACCCCAACGACGAGCGGTTCATCGCGCTGGCCGAGGTCCGCGACCTGACGCCGGTGCGCGACGATCGCGGCGACGTCGTCGGGTTCCCCACCATCGAGCGCCAGCTGCTGTCCTGCCTCGACGGGCTGCGGCGGTCGCAGTCGCTGCGGCGCTCCCGGCGGCCGCTGGAGCACAACCGGATCCACCTCTACACCTGGCCCTCGATCGAGGTGCCGCTGGCGGAGGTCGCCGAGTTCGCCCGCACCGCCGCGCCGCTGACCCTCGGCGCGGGCCTGGACCAGATCGTGCTCCTCGCCCGGCTGCAGGAGGAGGAGGGCCGGCCGCCGCGCGACGTGGCGCTGCGCTTCGCCAACCGCCCCGGCGTCGGGGTGCGCATGGCGGTCACCGACCGGCCCACCACCCCGCTGCGGCCGCTGGACGACTACACCGAGAAGGTGCTCAGCGCCCGGGCCCGCGGCGCCCCCTACCCGTACGAGCTGGCCCCGATCCTCGCCGGGCCGGGCGGGTCGTTCACCGAGCTCGACCTCGGCGAGGACGGCCGGCTGGCCCCGGTGGACCGGCCGCCGGGGCAGAACCGGGCCGGCGTCGTCGTCGGGCTGGTGAGCACCCCGACGAAGCGCTACCCGGAGGGCGTGACCCGGGTGGCTCTCTTCGGTGACCCGACGAAGGCGCTGGGCACCGTCGCCGAGCCCGAGTGCTCCCGCATCGTCGCCGCCCTCGACCTGGCCGAGGAGCGCGGCATCCCGGTCGAGTGGTTCGCGCTGTCGTCGGGTGCGCGCATCTCGATGGACAGCGGCACCGAGAACATGGACTGGGTGTCGCGGGCGCTGCGCCGGATCATCACGTTCACGCAGGCCGGCGGGGAGGTCAACGTCGTCGTCACGGGCATCAACGTCGGCGCCCAGCCGTACTGGAACGCCGAGGCGACGATGCTCATGCACACCCGGGGCATCCTGGTCATGACGCCGGACAGCGCGATGGTGCTGACCGGCAAGCACTCCCTGGACTACTCCGGCGGGGTCTCCGCGGAGGACAACTTCGGCATCGGCGGCTACGACCGGGTCATGGGGCCCAACGGCCAGGCGCAGTACTGGGCGCCCGACCTCACCGGAGCCCTCGACGTGCTGGCCCGCCACTACGACCACACCTACCGGGCGCCGGGGGAGCGGTGGCCGCGGCCGGCCGGCACCTCCGACCCGCGCGACCGCGACGTGCGCTCCTTCCCGCACACGCACCCGGCCAGCGACTTCACCACCGTCGGCGACGTGTTCTCCGCCGAGGCCAACCCCGAGCGCAAGAAGGCCTTCGACATCCGCACCGTGATGCGGGCGGTCAGCGACCAGGACCACCCGGTGCTGGAGCGGTGGGCCGGCATGGCCGACGCCGACACCGCCGTCGTCCTCGACGCCCACCTCGGCGGCCACCCGGTCTGCCTGGTCGGGGTGGAGTCCCGGCCGATCCCGCGGCGCGGCAGCCGCCCGGCCGACGGGCCCGACCAGTGGACGGCGGGCACGCTGTTCCCCCGCTCGTCGGCCAAGACCGCTCGCGCGATCAACGCCGCCAGCGGGAACCGGCCGCTGGTCGTGCTGGCGAACCTGTCGGGCTTCGACGGGTCACCGGAGTCGCTGCGCAACCTGCAGCTGGAGTACGGCGCGGAGATCGGCCGGGCGATCACCAACTTCGACGGGCCGATCGTGTTCTGCGTCGTCTCCCGCTACCACGGCGGCGCGTTCGTCGTGTTCTCCGGCGCCCTCAACGAGCAGATGCAGGTGCTCGCCGTCGAGGGCTCCTACGCCTCGGTGATCGGCGGCGCCCCGGCCGCGGCCGTCGTCTTCTCCCGCGAGGTCGACCGGCGCACCGCCGCCGACCCGCGGGTGCGGGAGATCGAGGCCGCCCTCGGCTCGGCCGACGCCGTCGAGCAGGCGCACCTGCGGGCGCAGCTGGCCGGCGTCCGCAGCGCCGTGCGGTCGGAGAAGCTCGGCGAGGTCGCCGCCGAGTTCGAGGCCGTCCACGACATCGAGCGCGCCCGCCGGGTGGGCTCGGTGCACGACATCGTGCCCGCCGCCGAGCTGCGGCCCCGCCTCATCACCGCCGTCGAGCGGGGGATGGAGCGGGCTGTCCGCAGCTGACCGTCGACAGGGAGGACCCCCGTGAACACCTTCGTCCTGAACCGGCACGGCCGCGTGGTGTTCCCCTCGAACGTCATGCCCGAGCTGGACCTCTCCACCGTGGAGACGCTCGAGCAGCTCGACAGCGTCATCCGGCGGGACTTCGAGACCAAGGCCCCCAGCGGGACCGAGATCCTCGGCAAGGTGCGCACCGGCGCCTACGCCACCCGCTACGACCTCATGCGCGACGTCGCGCTCAACCTGTTCTGGGCCAACCGCTTCTCGATCACCATGTACGACAAGCGGCCCACCCGCTGGGCCGACGTCCCCCGCACCCGCGACGACGTCTTCCTGCCGGTGCTGCGGCCGTGGGAGGACGGCGAGACGAAGATCGCCGCCGTCGAGCAGGCCTACCCCGAGCTGCCGGCGCGGTGGGATGCCGAGGTGGAGGACCGCGTGTTCGGCATCCTCTTCGACGTCTACGGCCACCGCCGGCACCAGGCCACCACGCTGCCGGCGGTCAAGCCCACGGTCGCGGAGTTCCTCGAGCAGTCCGGCGCGCTGACCTTCCGGCTGGCGTCCTACGACCCCGACCACCCGGTGTACAGCTACGACGACATCGTCGACTGCAGCGAGGACGTGCCCGAGCTGGAGGCGCTGCACCGCTGGGCGATGGTGCTGCACAACCAGTACCCGTGGGACCGCTCGCAGGTGGAGCTCACCGAGGCGAGCCGGCTGCGCGACGACGACTGGGTGGTGGTCTTCCACCCGCGCGACCGCGAGGTGCGCGGCTTCCTGCGCCGGCTGCGCGCCGGTGTCCCGCCGCGGCACGCGCCGGCGCCGCGTGAGTCCCGCCCGCCGGTCCGGCCGTTCCCGGCGGTCGACGTGCGGGCGCGCTTCGCCGCCCGGCCGCGGCTGGAGGCGCTGGTGGCCGTGCACGGCGACCAGGTGTGCAGCAACGAGGACCTGATCCGCAACACCGCCTACAACTGGTCGCCGATGAGCGCCGAGGAGATCGCGGCCAAGACCGGCATCCGGGAACGGCGGTACAGCTCGCTGCCGCTGGAGGAGCTGGCGCTGCAGGCCGCCGAGGGGGCGCTGGCGCGGGCCGGCCGGGAGCCGGAGGAGATCGGCGCGGTGCTGGTGTGCACCTGCACCAGCTCCCGGCTGATCCCGTCGCTGGCCACCTACCTGTGCGGCCAGCTCGGGATGCACCAGGTGTACGCCGCCTACGACGTCATCGCCGCCTGCGCCGGCATGCCCTACGGCGTCGCCGACGCCACCCGGTTGCTGCAGGAGGTCGAGCGGCCGGTGCTGGTGGTCTGCGCCGAGAAGTTCTCCGACAAGATCGGCAACGTCCGCACCTCCCGGATGATCTTCGGGGACGGCGCGGCGGCGATGGTGGTCGGCCCGGCACCCGAGGGCGACGACGGCGACGTCGACCTGCTCAAGACCTACGCCAGCGGCCCGGCGAGCGAGGTCAACTCGATCCTGTGGCCCAACCCCGAGTTCGACAACAACATCACCGTGTTCGGGCCGCAGGTGAAGGCGCTGGCCGGCCGCTACCTCACGCAGATGATCGAGGAGCTCGAGCAGCTGCCGGCGCCGGAGGGGCGGGAGGGCTCGATGATGGACGCCATCGACCTGATCGTGCCGCACCAGGCGAACAAGACCATGGTGGTGCAGCTGGCCGAGCGGGCCGGGCTGTCGGCCGACCAGCTGTACTTCGACATCGACCAGGTCGGCAACACCTCGTCGGCGAGCATCCCGCTGGCCATCCACGACGCGGTCCGCGACGGGGTCATCACCGAGCCGGTGCGGGTGTTCGCGCCCGGCTTCGGCGCCGGTGCCGTGGCCGGGTACGTGGTGCTGCGGGTCGACCCGGCCGTGGTCGCGGTGTCGACGCCGGCGGTGCCGCACGAGCACGGCGCCGACGCCCCCGCGCCCCCGCCGTCCGACGAGACCCGCTCGGCCTCGGAGGGCATGCAGGAGGCCTTCGGCTGACGGCCCTCCCAGGGTCCCGGCCAGGTGCGGGAGCCCTCCTGGCGGACGTGCCCGGCGGGCGGGGCCTGCCTGCGTGACGCGGTGGTGACGGTCTCGTCACGCCCCTGCTGTCAGTCTCTGTCCGCTGCTGTGACGGCGACCGCCGGCGTGTCCCCGGCCGGCCGCCGACGCCGGCCGGTGCACCGGACAGCCCGGAGCGCGGGCCGCCTCGAGGGAGCCGGGCGGGCAAGCGGAGGCAGTCGCAGCAGCTCGCAGGATCCGGAGTCCCCTGCGGGTGCCCGCATCCGCACGAGGATCGACACCGAGAGGAGAGGGTCATGGCCAACCTGTACTTCGGGACCGGATCGCCCATCGGGGTGATCGACATCAACGAGACAGGTGCGCTGCCGGGGTCGCGACTGCAGATGGGCCTGGTCAACCAGCAGGGGTTCGCCCACCACCTGATCTCCCACCGCGACATCTGCTTCAACGCCGCGAACGGGTTCTTCTTCTTCCGGCGGAACAACGTCGCCGGCGACCCGAACAACTTCACGGACCTGGTCACGATCAGCCAGAACGGTGACATGAGGGTGCAGGGGAGGCTGACTGCGACGGCCAAGAGCTTCAGCATCCCCCACCCGCTCGACCCCGCCCACCTGCGACTGGTCCACGGCTCGATCGAGGGCCCCGAGCACGCCGTCCTGTACCGGGGGCAGGGCCGCCTGGAGAGGGGGACGACCACGGTCACGCTCCCGGACTACTTCGAGTCGTTGACGGCGGAGCACGGGCGGACGGTGCAGCTGACACCGCTGTGTCACGACGACCAGCCCATCTCCGCGCTGGCCGCCTCGCAGGTCCGGAACGGCTCGTTCACCGTGCGCGGCGTCGACTCCGCCAACCCCAGCCAGGCGTTCTACTGGGAGGTGAAGGCGGTGCGGTCGGACGTCGAACCTCTGCAGGTGGAGGTGTCCCGGTCGCCCGTCGAGTCCGCCGCGGAGCCCGCACTGGTCTAGCCGATCAGCGCTCCGGCCGAAGCGGCCGAAGGGCGCTCCGACGCGGACGGAGGGTGTGCAGGTTCGGCTGGGGACGACACGACACCGTCCTGACCGCACCCCTCCGGTCCGCGTCGACGCCCGGCGTCCGACCAGCGCGGGCCGCGGGCCGCCGGTGCTGCGTCACGACAGGCGGATCTCGGCGACCAGCTGGGCGTGGTCGGAGACCGTGCGGTCCCGGCGCTCGTTGCTGACCTGGCTGTCGACCAGGTGGTCGTTGAGGTACCGCAGGTCCATGACCTCGCCGATGCGCTGCGGGTTGCGCTCGTAGAACTCCTGGCTCACGAGGACGTGGTCGAGGTTCTCGTAGTGCCCGTTGAAGATGTGGGTGTAGCTCACGTCGCGGCCGCTGCGGCGGGCGGTGAGCTCGTGGGCCGAGTACAGCAGCCGATCCCAGTAGGCCCTGCGGTCCTCGGGGTCCCTCGGCCAGAACCTCGACGGTGAGTCGCCCATGACGATGTCCGTGGTGACCGCCCGGGCGGCGTCGTTGAGGTCACCGAGCACGATCACCGGCCGGGCGTTGTCGACGACCTCCTGGAGCACGAGGAAGCGCAGCGCCGCCGCCTCGGCGGCGCGGCGGATCAGCGCCCGGGCTTTGCCCAGCGCCTCCTCGCGCGGGTCGTGCTCGGGTGCCGCGGGGTCGCGGATCGGCCGCTTGGACTTCAGGTGTGCGACGAACACCGTCGTGGTGGTGCCCGCGGCGGGATCGAGGACCACGCGCGCGCGCAGCACCGGGCGACTGAACGTCCCGACCGGCAGCGCGAGCCCCTCCACCTTTGCGTCCAGCCCGGGCGGGAAGTCCGTGATGGCGGTGACCGGCTCGTCGACGGGCAACCGGGTGGCCAGGCCGAGCCGTGGACCGCTGACGCCGTCGGCGCCCGGGGCCACGACCGTGCCGCCGGGGAACTGACCCGACCGGTCGCAGACGTCCCGCAGGGCCTCCTCGTGGAAGACCTCCTGGAAGCCCACGAGGTGCGCCTTCATCCGGGTCAGCTGCCCGGCGGTCCACGCCGCCTTCCGGGCGTACTCGCCGGCCGTGTAGGGCTTCTCGTCGGGGTAGAAGCGCTCGCCCTCCCGGGCGAGGTTGAGCACGTTGAACGTGCCGACCTTGACGTCCATGTCCGGGTCACCTCCGCCTGCGCCACCCGCCATGCTCGGCCGGAGGCGTCACCGCCGCGTCATCGGGACCGCACCGGGACGGCCGCGGACGACCGGGACGGGGTCAGCGGCCGCCCGGTCCCTCGGGTGCGAGGTCCTCCAACGCGGTGTTGGCGCCGCACAGGACGACGGCGACGCGCTCGCCGCTGTCGGGGACGTGGGCGCCGGACAGGAGGGCCGCCACCACGCAGGCGGCGCCGTGCTCGACCACCAGCCGGTACCGCTCCCACAGGAGGCGCCGGGCCGCGACGACGTCGGCGTCGTCGACCAGCACCGAGCGGACACCGGTGCGACGCGCGACCGCCCAGGCGATGGCGCCGACGCGCGTCGCACCGAGGGAGTCCGCGGCGATGCCCGACACCGGCACGTCGACCGGCTCGCCGGCCGCGACGGCCGCGGCGAAGGTCGGGGCGGTCCTCGGCTCGACGCCGACGACGCGGGCGCGACCCTCCAGGGCGGCGGCGACCCCGGCCATGAGCCCGCCACCGCCGACCGCCACGAGCACGGTGTCCACGTCGCCGCCGAGCTGTTCGTGCAGCTCCAGGGCGAGCGTGCCCTGGCCGGCGCAGATCTCCGGCTGGTCGTAGGCGTGGCAGAGCAGCGCGCCGGACGCCTCCGCGTGGGCCACGGCGGCCTCGTGGGCGAGGGCGTACCGGTCGCCGACCTGCACGACGTCGGCGCCGAGCTCGCGCAGCCGGGCGACCTTGACCGCGGGCGCCGTGGTGGGGACGTAGACCCGGGCGGCCACCCCCTCGCGGGCCGCGGCGTGGGCCACCGCCAGCCCGGCGTTGCCCCCGGAGGCGGCGACCACGCCGGCCGGGCCCAACTCGCCGCGCTCGGCCGCCGCCAGCAGCCGGTTGAGCGCGCCGCGGGCCTTGAACGACCCGGTGTGCTGCAGCTGCTCGAGCTTGAGGGCCACCGCCGTGCCGGAGAGGAGGTCGCCGGCCGCCAGCACGGTGACCGGCGTGCGGCGCACGTGCGCGGCGATGCGGCGCCGAGCGGCCTCGACGTCGTCCCTGCCGATCACGACGTCACCGTAGTGGCGGGGTCGGCCGGCCGGACGACCCCGCCCGTGGAGCCCCCTCCTCGCGCCGGGGCCTACCGCCCGGCCGGGACCCGGTCGCGGACGTAGGAGCCCGGCGCCGGCTCCAGCGGTGGGTGGGCGGCGCTCCCGGCCGCGGCGGGCGCCGGCACCTCGTCGCCGGAGTGCCCGATCGCCCACTCCGACCACGGCTCCCACCAGCTCCCGGTGTGCTCCTCGGCGCTCGCGCGCCAGGCCTGCGGGTCCGGCCCGGGCTCGCCGCCGGTCCAGTACCGCGCCTTGGGGTTGCCGGGCGGGTTGACCAGGCTCTGGATGTGCCCGCTGTTGCTGAGCACGAAGGTGCTCGGCCCCGAGAGCAGCTGCGTGGTCCGGTAGCAGCCGTCCCACGGGGTGAGGTGGTCGGTGAGCGCGCCGGTGACGAACGTCGGGATCGTGATCCGGCTCAGGTGCACCGGCGTGCCGAGCACCCGCAGCGCGCCGGGCTTGACCAGCGCGTTGTCGGAGAAGATCTCGAGGAACTGCTCGTGCAGCCGCGCGGGCAGGTTCGTGCCGTCGGCGTTCCACGCCAGGATGTCGAACGCCGGCGGGTCCTCGCCCATGAGCCACTGCCGCACGAGGTAGTTGAAGACCAGGTCGTCGGGGCGCATCCAGGTGAACACCGACCCCATCTGGCGGGCGGTGATGACGCCCTGCCGCCGGGAGTTGCGCCGGGCGACGTCGACGAGCCGCCGGCCGGAGAACGCGCCGAGCGGCGCGCGGCTGGCGAAGTCCAGCAGGGTCACCGCGTAGCCGGCGGCGCGCACCCGGTCGTCGCCGGTGGCCGCGAGGTGGTTGAGCGCCGTCGTCATGATCTGCCCGCCGGCGCACAGCCCCAGGGTGGTGACGTCGGGGGAGCCGGTGACCTCCCGGGCGACGTCGACGGCGCTGACCACGCCCTGCGCGTACTCGTCCAGGCCCCACGCGGCCTGCTGCCTCGTCGGGTTGCGCCAGCTGATCATGAAGACCTGCAGGCCCCGGCTGACGGCGTACTCGACCAGGCTGCGGCCGGGCCGCAGGTCGAGGAAGTAGAACCGCCCGATCGGCGGCGGGACGATCACCAGCGGTCGCTGCCGCACCCGCGGGGTGGACGGCGTGTACTGGATCAGCTCGACGACCTCGTCGCGGTGGACGACGGCGCCGGGCGTGACGCCGAGGTCCTCGCCCACCGTGAACGCGCTGCGGTCGACCTGCGAGGGCAGCCCGCCGTTGCGCACCAGGTCGTGCAGCACGTTCCGGGCGCCGCGCACCAGGCTGCGCCCGCCGGTGTCGAACGCCCGCTTGAGCGCGGCGGGGTTGCCGGCCAGCGTGTTGGTGGGTGCCATCGCGCTGGTGAGGGCGTTGAGGACGAAGCGCACCTGCTCGACCTCGCGCCAGTCGGCGCCGCCGGCCTCGAAGTCGTCGACCAGGCGGCGCAGCGACGCCGAGGCGGCCAGGTAGGACTGCGCGAGCCGGCGGTACCCGGGGTGCTGGGACCAGGCGGGGTCGGCGAAGCGGGCGTCCTTCGGGGAGGGCGCGATCTCGTCGGTGCCCCGCAGGATGCGGACGCCGTCGCGCCCGAGCCGCACGGCCTCGCGCGCCAGCGGGCGGGGCTGGGCGAGGGTGGCGACGACGCCGCGGACCATCCCGCGGGTCGAGGGCATCGCGACCGGTTCGCCGCCCTCCACCGGCACGGTGGCCGGGGCCGGGTCCGCCGTGCGGGCGGAGCGCGGGCGTGGTGGTGTCGTCGTCACGGGACCCCCTTGTGAGCCGGATCACACAGCGACGACCGTACTGGCCCGCGCGCCGCCAGGGGAGGGCCACCCGTCAGCCGGTCCCGCCCGCCCGCCGGTGGGCCGCGGCGACGCCGCTGGTGGGCAGCCGGACGCGCAGCACCGTCTCGCCGGGCCGCTGGTCGATCCCGATGTCCCCGCCGTGCCGCTCGACGATCCGCCGGGAGATGTCCAGGCCCAGTCCGGTGCCCTGGCCGACGCCCTTGGTCGTGTAGAAGGGGTCGAAGGCGTGCGCCAGCGTCTCCGCCGACATCCCGGCACCGCTGTCGGCGACCTCCACGACCACCGCCGTGCCCGGCTCCAGGCGCGTGGAGACGCGCAGCGTCCCCGACTCGCCCACGGCGTCCAGGGCGTTGGTGAGGAGGTTGGTCCACACCTGGTTGAGCTCGGCGGCCAGCGCCTCGATGCGGGGCACGTCCGCGCCGTAGTCCCGCACGACGCCCACCCCGGCGGGGATGCGGTGCGCGAGCATCGTCAGCGTGCTGTCCAGGCCCTCGGTCAGGTCGGTCAGCTGCACGGCGGCGCGGTCGAGCTGGGAGTAGGACTTGACCGCCGCGACCAGGTCGGAGATGCGCCGGGTGGAGTCCTTGACCTCCGCCAGCAACCCGGTCGCCGTCAGGGTGCTCGCCACCCAGTCCAGCCCCGGCTCCAGCCGGTCCGGGCCCAGCGCCTCGGCCAGCTGCTCGGCCCACGCGACGTCGGCGCCGGCGCCGGCGAGGGTCGGGGCCAGCACCCGGTCGCGCGCCACGCCGTGCTCCGACAGCCAGTCGGCCAGCTCGTCCTCGCGGTCGGCGAGGTCGATCGGGCCCAGGGCCGGCCGGCCCTCGAGCTCCCGGCGCAGCGTGTCGAGCCGGGTGAACTGCTCGTCGGTGACCGCGGCCGCGGTGAGCCGGCGCACCGCGGCGACCACGTCGGTGTGCGCCTCCCCGAGGGCGTCGACGGCCCGGGTGGCCGCGGCGGCGGGGTTGTTCAGCTCGTGCGCCAGCCCGGCGGCGAGCTTGCCGAGGGCGGCGAGCGCCTCGCGCTGCCGCGCGATCGACTCGTAGTTGCGCGCCGACCGGGAGACCCCCTCGATGAGCGGCAGGCCGAGCGGGAAGCGGGCGGCCCACAGCCGGCGCAGCTCCTCGGCGGGGACCCGCAGGACCCGCCCGGCCGTCGTCGCCCGGCCGGTGGCGAGGTAGGCGCCGTGCTCGTCCCACGCCCGGAAACCGCCCGCCCAGCGTCCCGGGACGTCCATGGTCCCCAGCCGCGTCTCGTCCTGCCCGAGGTGGCGGAGCAGGTCGATGCAGCCGTCGAGGAGCACCCACCAGGAGTGCGCCGGGGAGTCCTCCTCGAACAGGACGTCGCCGCACTCGAACGCGACCTCGGTGCCGGCGTCGAGCAGCGTGCGCAGCTGGTCGTCGTCGCTGCCGGCGAAGAGCGCGAGCCCGCGCAGGTCGTCGAGGTGGACGGGCATGGACCGCTCCCTCCGGTGGCCGGCTCCCGAGCATGCCCGGGTGGGCCGCTGCAGGACAGGCCTCCGGTCCGGGACCTGCGGAGGAGTGTCCCGGCGCCCGGGCCCGGAGGACGCTGGCCCGATGGACATCACCACCGTCAACGACCGCCACCTCTACCAGGGGCGGGTCGTGGTCCAGGACCCGGCGGACCCCTCCCGCCCGCTCGAGCTGCCCGCGCAGGTCATCCGCTTCGGGCCCGCCGGCTGGCTGACCGTCGTGTCGGCGCTGACGGAGGACGCCGAGATCGAGGTCTACCCGACCGGCCGCGTCCTGGCGATCACCGACCTGCGCGAGGCCGCGACGGCCGGCTCGCCGCCGGACGGAGGGGCGTGACCGGGACCCGTCCGCCGGCGGCCCGGGCTCAGCGCTTCTTGTCCTGGGTCAGCCGTTCCATCGGCGGCTGGGTGTCGGTCTTGGCCTTGCGCTCGAGGCGCTTCTCCTTGATGGACTTGCCGGACTTCTTCGACATCGTGTGCCGAGGTGACTTGTCGGCCATGGCGCGCGCTCCCTCGTCGGGAACCTGAGCGGCTCCGTGCCCGGACGCTACGCCTGCCGCGGCGTCGTGAGGACGGGCGGACCCGTGGACGGATCAGACGAGGACGCGGCGGCCGTGGACGGCGTCGGCGGCCTCGGCGGCCAGCAGGATCCGGCGGGCCGGGCGGTAGCGGCCCTCGCGCAGGCTGCGGGCCTTGGCCGGGTCGGTCGCGGCCAGGTGTGCGCTGGCGGTGAGCGCGGCGCTGTTCTCGGCGAGCCCGACCAGCCGGCCCAGCGGGTGCGCGGCGCAGCGGCGGATCAGGCCGGAGATGTAGGCCTCTCCGGGGCGCGGGGTCACCGCGTCGACCGCCTCGACGACGACCTCCGGCACCCCGAGGGCGCGCAGCCGCTGGAGGTCGTAGCGGCGGGCCGGGTCGGGGTGGTCGCGGGTGGCCGCGACGATGTCGCGCAGGAGCCCGGCCATCTCCGCGTGCGGGCCGTACCGGCGCAGCGCCTCGGCCATCGGCCGCAGCGAGGCCAGGTAGAGGTCGTGGCCCCGGGCGTCCGCCTGGCCCTCGTGCGCCGCGAGCGCGAGCAGGTGCGCGTCGGCGACGGTGAACCCCACGGCGCCGAGGCTAGGCCGCGTCCGCCGACGGGTGCGGCAGGCCCGGCCGACCCGCCATCCGAACGGCGCCTCAGTCGACGGCGGTGGCCTCGATCTCCACCATCATCTCGGGGAACGCCAGGCGGGTGACCCCGACCAGCGTGCTGGTCGGCCGTGCGCCGGCCGCGCCGAACCGCCCCACCAGCTCCTCCCAGCACCCCACCACCGCGTCGACGTCGGTGGCGTACACGGTGACGCGGACGACGTTCCCGAGCGTCATCCCCGCCTCGCCGAGCACCGCCTCGAGGTTGTCCACGGAGAGCGACACCTGGGCACGCACGTCGCCGTCGTGCTGTGGGGTCCCGTCGGGCGCGGTGGCGGCCTGCCCGGAGACGACCAGCAGCCGGCTGGCGCCCTCGACCAGCTGTCCCTGGTCGAACCCGTAGGCCAGCGACCACGGCCACGGGTTCACCGCTGTCCGGCTGGCGGTCATGGCGGTCCTCCCTCCACGCGCCACCCCGCTGGTGGCGACGCGGTGCTCAGCGTGGACCCGGTGGGACCGACCAGGTGACCGCGCTGACCCCAGCCGGCCGACACGGGCGCCGGAGCCGACGCTGCGCACCCCGTGCGGTTCACTCCGTGACCCGGCCGGAGCCGGGGGCCCGGCGAGGGGAGTCCTCAGGCCTGCCGGTCGGCGGCGGCGTACCAGGCGGCCAGCCGCGCGAACCCCTCCTCGAGGGGGACGGCGGGGCGCCAGCCGAGCGCGGCCCGGGTGCGCCGCTGGTCGAACCAGTGTGCGGTGCTCAGCTGCTCGGCGAGGAACCGGGTCAGGGGAGGGGTCGCGCGGCGGTCGGTGGCGGCCCAGACCCCCTCGACCACGGCGCCGGCCAGCCACGCCGCCCGGGCCGGCACCCGGCGCCGCGGGCCCGGTGCGCCGGCCGCGCCGCACAGCCGGCCGAGCAGCTCCCCGATCGGGCGGGGCTCACCGTTGCTGACCACCAGCGCCTCCCCGTGCACCGGGCCGCACGCGTCGACCGCGGCAACCAGCGCCGCGGCGGCGTTGTCGACGTAGGTGGTGTCGACCAGCGCGGCCCCGGACCCGACCAGCGGCAGCCGGCCCGCCCGGCCCCGCGCGACGATCCGCGCCACCAGCTGCTCGTCACCGGGACCCCACACCAGGTGCGGGCGCACCGCGAGCACGGCGAGGCCGGGGGAGTCGGCGGCCAGCGCCAGCACCTCGGCCTGCGCCTTGGACCGCGCGTAGGAACCCCGGGCCGCGGCCGGGTCGGCGGGGTCGGCGCCGGCGCCGGTCAGCGGGTCGCCGGCGTGCGCGACCGACGGCGAGGACACGTGCACCAGCCGCCCGACGCCCTCGGCCGCGCAGGCGGCCACCACGGTGCGGGTGCCCCCGACGTTCGCCCGCTCGTACTCCGCCCACCGGCCGGTCACGTCGACCTTGGCCGCGAGGTGCACGACGGCGTCCCGGCCCCGGGCCGCCCGCGTCACGACCGCGGCGTCGGCCACGTCGCCGAGCACCTCGGCGCACGGCAGCCCGGCGGGCCGGCGCTGCAGCACGGTGACGTCGTCGCCGCGGGCCAGCAGGGCCTCGGCCGTGGCCCGGCCGAGCATGCCGCTGGCCCCGGTGACCAGCACCCTCACCGGGTGCGGCCCCGGCGCCGGACGGGGGAGCCGGCGAGCAGCCGGGCGGCCCGGCGGCCCAGCGCGGTGCGGTCCACCTTCGACTGGTGCCGGATGTCGACCGGCAGCGACCGGGCCACGAGCACCGCGGCGACGTCGACCCCGGCTGCTGCCCGGACGGCGGCGGCGAGGTCGTCGCCGGCCACCGCCAGCCGGCGGCCGCGCCGGGCCGGCTCGGCGCGGACGACGACCACCACGACCACCTGCGCGCCGGCGGGACCGACGCCGACCGCCGCGGCCGCGGAGACCCCGGGCAGCCGCTCGACGCGCTGCTCGACGCCGACCGGCGTCACCACGCCCTCGGCGGTGGGGACGACGTGGGCGAGGCGGCCCCCGATCCACAGCCTGCCCTCGTCGTCGAGGTGGCCGACGTCGCCGGTGCGGTGCCAGCCGGGGTCGCGGGAGGCCGCCCGCTCGGTGGCCCACAGCGCGTCGTAGCGGTCCTTGACGTGCGGCGCGCGCACGCAGACCTCGCCGGTCACGCCGGCGGCGCCGGTGAGCGGGCCGTCGGCGGCGCCCGTGGCCGACAGCGGGCTGACCCGCACCTCGACGCCGTCGACCGGCCGGCCGACGCACACGCCCTCGCCGTCGCCGGCGAGGTCGATCTCCTCGAGGGAGACGTCGGTGACCGGCAGCGCCTCGGTCATGCCGTAGGGGGTGTGCGCCTCGGCCGCCGGCAGCACGTCGCGCAGCGAGCGCAGCAGCGCGGCGGGCACGGGGGCGCCGGCCGACATCAGCAGCCGGACCCGGGCCAGCGCCGCCCGCTGCCCGGCGGTGAGCTCCGCCGCCGTCGCGGCGACCCGGCGCAGGGCGGCCGGCGCCGCGAACACCACCGTGGCGTCGACGGCGGCCGCGGCGTCGGCGAGCTTCGCGGCGGTGAGCGTGCCCGGGGCGGTGACGTCGACGTCGGGCACGGCCGAGGCGATGCCCAGGCCCGGTCCGAGGATCGAGAACGGGGCGAAGGCGGCGACCAGCGCGTCGTCGGGGGAGAGGCGGTAGGTGCGGCGCACCAGGTCCAGCTGGGCGCCGACCTGGCGCTGGGTGTAGACCACGCCCTTGGCCGGACCGGTGGCGCCGGAGGTGAAGACGACGGCGGCGTCGGTGTCCGGCGGGCACTCCGGCGGCACCGGCGCGCTCCGGCCCCGCTCCTCGAGCTCCGCGAGGTCGTGCGCGGCGCCGAGCGCCCGGCGGCGGGCCGGGGTCAGCGGTCCGGCGGCGATGCGCGTCCCGGGCAGGCCCATGGCCCGCGCGGCGAGCAGGCCGGGGACGGCGCCGAGGACGTGGTCGGCCGCCGCGCCGCGCAGGGCGCGGCGCATCCCGGCGAAGCCCAGGCCCTTGTCGGCCACGACGACGGCCGCGCCGGCCCGCCACACGGCGTACACCGCGGCGGTGAGGTCGGGGGAGGGCTCCAGCAGCAGCGCGACCCGCTGCCCGGGGCGGACGCCGGCCGCGGCCAGCCCCGCGGCCAGGTGCTCGACCCGACGGGCCAGCTGCGCCCAGGTCACGGCGGTGCCGCCGACGGTCACCACCGCCGGGGAGACGTCGCCGGCGCGGCCGGCCAGCGCCGCCCAGGGGCGCGCGACCGGCGCCGGGTCGGGGGACGGCGCCGCAGGAGCCGCCGGGCCGGCGGAGAGGTCCTCGACCCAGCGGGCGACGGCGGCCGCGTACTGGGGCGCGTCCTCGGGGAGCAGGTGCGAGGCGCCCTCGTAGCGGTGGACCTGGGCCCGCGGCAGCCGGTCGCGCAGGTCGGTGAGGTACCGCTCGCCGAACACCGGGTCGCGCGGGCCCCACAGCAGCAGCGCGGGGACGTCGAGGGTGCGCACGCCCTCGGCGATCGCCTCCTGCACCGCCCGGGAGGGGTGGCCCTCGCGGAACGGGATGTCGGCGACGAAGTCGCCCACCGAGCGGCGGCGCCCCGGCGACCGGTAGGGGGCGGCGAAGGCGCGGCGCACCTCCGGCGGCAGCGCCGGCCGGGACAGCGCGGTGGCGGCCCGCACGAACACCGGCGTGCCGACGGTGGCCGTGGCGCGGATGCCGGGTGCGTGGGCCAGCCGGATCAGCGCCGGCCCGAGGTCGCCCTCCGGCATCGCGACCGCGGTGTTGGTGAGCACGACACCGCGCAGCTGGTCGCGGTGCTCGAGGCCCCAGCCCAGCGAGATGATCCCGCCCCAGTCGTGGGCGACGGTGACCACCGGCCCGCGGATGTCGAGCGCGGCGGTGAGGTCGCCGAGGTCGGCCACCCGCTGCGCCAGCGTCCGCGGCGCGTCGAGCCGGTCGGACCAGCCCATGCCCAGCTGGTCGGGGGCCACGACCCGCCAGCCCGGCGGCGGGGCGGCCAGCAGCCGGCGCCACAGATAGGACCAGGTCGGGTTGCCGTGGACGCACAGCAGCGTCCCGGCCGCGCCGTCCTCGGGTCCGGTGTCGAGCACGTGCCAGCCGTGCTCCCGGCCGTCGGCGTCCTTGACCCGGACGCGGCGGGACCAGGTCGGGTCGAGCCCGGGCAGGTCGGTCGGCGCGCCGGCCCTCACCAGGCGATCTCGAGGCAGCAGGCGTTCAGGCCCGAGCCGATGCCCATGAGCAGCACCCGGTCGCCGTCGACGAGGCTGCCGGCCTCGCTGGCCAGGGTGAACGGCACCGACGCCGGCCCGAGGTTGCCCCGGGTGGGGAACGTGGTCGGGACCCGCGCGGGGTCGATGCCGAACCGGTCGCACATCGCCTGGGTGTGCACCTTGCTCACCTGGTGGACGACGTAGCGGTCCATGCCCACCCAGTCGAACTCGGCGGCGGCCTCGGCCCACAGCTGCTCCGACAGCGCGAGCCCCGCGGCGAGCAGGCCCTTGAGGTCGGTGTGCATGCCGTCGTTGTCGCCGGTGCACAGCTGGTGGTGCTCGGTGCCGGCGCGGCTGACCGAGCCGACCAGGCGGTGGCCCTCGGGGTGCCGGTCGGCGGGGCCGAGGACCATCGCCGCGGCGCCGGAGCCGAGCGTCAGCGTGGCGAAGTGCTGCATGACGTCCTTGGCGGTGGTCTCCGGCCGGTTGAGCAGGTCGATCGTGCGCTCCTGCACCGGCCGGGAGTCCTCGCCGTTGACGACGAGGGCGTACTCGACCATCCCGCTGTCGATCATCGCCGCGGCCAGCTCCATGCCGTTGACGAAGCCGAGGCAGGCGTTGGTGACGTCGAAGTTCTGGCACGAGCTGGGCAGCCCCAGCGCGTCGTGCACGGCGACCGCGGTCGAGGGCTCGAGGTGCTTGCGGCTGACGGAGGTGTTGACCATCAGCCCGATCTGCGCGGGGTCGACGCCGCTCTCGCTGATCGCCTTGGCCCCGGCGGTGGCCGCGCCGTCGGTGAAGGAGACGCCGTCGGCCCACCAGCGGCGCTCGCGGATGCCGGCGAGCCGCTCGAGCAGGCCCGGCCGCAGGCCCACCCGCCGGTAGGTGTCGACGAGGAGCGCGTCGAGCGCGTCGGAGGTGACCACCTGGGAGGCGTCCGCCGTCTGCACGGTCAGGATCGCGGTGTTGCGGAAGCGGTGGGTGGCGTTGCCTGTCATCCGGGTCCAGTCGTGAGCGCAAGGGGGTGGGCCGCTGCGGTGGTCCGCCCAGGTCCAGCGGGCTCTACCCGGCCGCAGCAGGGGTACACCGACCCTCTCAGAGCCGCACCACGTGACCGGCACGCGGGTCCCCGCCGCCGCCGAGGACCTCGAGCCACACGTCGCGCAGCGCCTGCGGCACGGAGGACACCCGCACGTCGACCCAGGCCGCCACGGCGGGGGCGAACCGGCGCCACGCCGCGCCGGAGCGCTCCTCGAACCCCGCCCGTCCCCAGTCGGCCGTGCGGGCGGCCATCCGGTCGGGCGCGAAGAAGACCGTCGGGCGCGGGCCGTCCAGCGGGCCCGGCGGGCTGGTGTCCCGGTGGGTGACGCCGACGACCAGGTCCAGCACCAGGTCCGCGCCCAGGTGGCGGTGCAGCTCCTGGCGCAGCGGCGTGCTGCCGGCGACGTCGACGTAGGCCGTGGGCTCGGCGGCGAGCTCGGTCACCGCGTCGTAGGGCAGCACCCGGTCGTAGCAGCCCAGCGACCGGGTGAACCCGACGTTGCCCGGGCTGGTCAGCCCGACGACCTCGACGTCGCCGCCGGAGAGCAGGAAGGCGGTGCCGTAGGCGGTCTTGCTCGACGCCGACGACAGGACCACCACGTCGGCGTCCTGCCCGGCCAGCTGGTCGGCGAGCAGGAAGGAGGTGAGGAACAGCGGCCGGAAGAGCACCTGCAGGTCCTCCTGGCCGGCGTCGGCGCCGGGGTCGGCCGACGCGTAGGAGTTGTAGACGGCCGGCAGCGCAGCGCGGTGCGGGCTGCCGTCGCGGAACCCGGAGGCGCCGGCCCGCTCCGGTCGCACCAGCAGGTGGCTGGCCGGGGGCAGGTAGCCGTAGAGCCGCTGCCCGGCCCCGACGCCGTCGGCGCGGGAGGCGGTGACCTCGGCGAACCCCCACAGCGGTACCCGGCCGGCGCCCGCGCCGGCGGCGGGGAAGAAGTCCCAGTAGTGCAGCGTGTCGCCGAGGACGGCGTAGGTGACGTTGTTGGCGGTCACACCCACGCGCTCGACCCGCAGCACGGCCTCGCCGTCGGCCGGGTCGGGCACGTCGACGTCGAGCAGCGTGGTGGCGGTGGGGTCGTCGCGGGCGACCTCGAGGGCCCAGCCGGGTGCGGTCACGCGGCCACCGTGCCGCTGCGCGGGTGCGGCGGTCAACGCCGCCGGGTCACCTGTCGGCCGGCTCGTCGGGGAGGCGGGCGCGCAGCGCGCCGATCCGCGCGCGCAGCGCGTCGACCTCGGCGGTCAGCGCGCCGACGCGCTCGCGGGCGTCGCGCGCCTCGGTCTCGGCCGCGACCGCCCGGCGCTCGGCGTCCTCGGCGCGCTGGGTGGCCCGCGCGGCCGCGGTGAGCGCCTCCTCGCGGTCCCGGCCGGCGGCGGCCGCGCGGTCCTCGGCCGCGTCGGCGCGGGCGCGGGCGTCCTGCTCGGCGCGCCGGGCGGCGTCCCGCTCCCGCTCGGCGCCGCGCGCCTGCTCGCCCGCGGCGGCGGCCGCGGCCCGCTCGGCGTCGCGCGCGGCGAGGGCCTCGTCGCGCTCCCCGGTCCGGGTCCGCAGCGTCGCGGTGAGGGTCTGCTCGGTGACGTCCCAGCGGGCGCGGGCCTCGACGAGGGCGTCGTGCTCCCGGGCGGCGTCGGCGCGGGCGCGTCGCTCGGCCTCCCGGACCTCGGCGGCGTCCCGCTCGGCGGCACGGCGCGCCTCCTCGGCGTCGCGGGCCCGCTCGTCGGCGGCCGCGCGCTCCTGCACGGCGCGGTCGCGCTCGGACCGCACCTCCTCCCGCGCCTCCTCGGCGGCCCGGCCGGCCTCCTCGGCGGCCGCGGTGCGCCGGTCGGCCTCGGCGCGGGCCGCGGTGACCTGCTCCTCGGCGGCCGCGCGGGTCTCCGCGGCGTCGCGCTCGGCGGCTCCGCGGGCGTCCTCGGCCTCGGCGCGCAGCCGCTCGGCGAGGCGGGCCTGCTCCTCGGCGCGCAGCTGCGCGGCGTGGGCGGCGTCGACGTCGGACCGCGCCTGCGCCAGCCGCGCCTCCACGGTGGCCTCGTCGCGGTAGGCGTCCAGGGCTTCCAGGGCGGCGGTGAGCAGGGCCGACTGGTTCTCGGCCGCGGCCGCCGCCTCGCGGGCCGCTGCCGCCCACCGCCCCACCAGCTGGCGGACCCGGCCCTCCGGCGGCAGGTCCTCGGCCAGCGCCGCCGCGGTGGCCCCGACTCCGGGGGAGCGGCCCGCCGCCGCCCGCGCCCGTGCCCGCCGGGCCGTCTCGGGGTTGTGGTCGGCCCGCTCGCAGAACCGCGGGGACGGTCCGCTGCGTCCGGGGACCCGGGGTCGTGGTGGCTCGGCGCAGCCCGGGAAGGCGCACGTGTCCTGCCGTGGCTGGGCCGCGCCGTCCTCCATCGTCATGGTCGCAGACCATAGTTGGATTGCCGTCACATCCATCCGTTCGATCCGGCTTTATATGGAGCCGCCGGCCGAGGGCTTCCGAGAAGCACCTATTCTGCGAAGTGATCTGCCCGTCACTGGACCGAGCCGGAGGCCCCACCGGATGACCGCTCCGACCGGCTCGGGGGAGGACCGCGCCGTCGACGCCGCGGGGGAGGGCGGCCTGCTGCTGCCCGGGGACCTGACGTCGGTCGGCTCCTACGTCGCCGCCGCGCGGTCGGCCGCCACCCGGGACGCCTACGCGCGCGACCTGCGGGCCTGGGCGGCGTGGTGCCGCCAGCGGTCGCTGCCGGCGGGGCTACCCGCCGACCCGCTGACCGTCGCCGCGTGGCTCGCCGCCATGGCCGACGACGGCCACAGCCCGAGCTACGTCGCCCGCCGGCTGTCGGCCCTCAACGACGCCCACCGCAGCGCCGGTCACCCCGCGCCGGGGGACAACGAGGGGGTGCGCCGCACCCTGGCCGGGATCCGCCGCACGGCGGTGCGTGCCGGTCACCGGCCGCGGCGGGCCCGCGCGGTCGACACCGCCACCGTGCGGGCGCTCGTCGAGGACCTCCCGGACACCCCGGCCGGGCTGCGCGACCGCTGCCTGGTGCTGGTCGGGTTCGCCCTCGGGCTGCGCGCCTCGGACCTGTGCGCGCTGCGGATCGAGGACCTCACCCCGGCCGGTCACGGCGGCCTCGACGTGCTGCTGCGGTACTCCAAGACCGACCAGGACGGCGCGGGGGAGACCCTCGCCCTGGCCGTGGGCGTCCGCGAGGTGACCTGTCCCGTCCGCGCGGTCGCGGCCTGGCGCGCCGCGCTGGCCGAGCGCGGCGTCACCTCCGGGCCGCTGTTCCGGTCGGTGGGCAAGGGCCGCGACCCGCGGCTGGGCACCGCCGCGCTCACCACCCGCAGCGTCGACCTGGTGCTGCAGCGGGCCGCCGCTCGTGCCGGCGTCTCACCCGAGGGACTGTCGCCGCACTCGCTGCGCCGCGGGTTCGCCACCACCGCCTACGCCCAGGGCGTGCCGGAGAAGGAGATCAGCCGGACCGGGCGCTGGCGGTCGCTGGTGGTCCGCTCCTACGACGCCTCCAGCCGGTGGGCCGACCCCGCCTCGGGCTCCCTCGGCCTCTGACCTCCGGACGATCCGGTCCGGACGGGAAGGCCGGGAGGACCTCCGGCCGTCGTGGACGCGAGGGCGGCTCCGGGGCTACGGTCCGGGCCCACCAGGGGTGGACCCGAGGTGCGGTTCCCCGCCGGACCACCCGTCGTGCTCGTGACCGGGCACCGGCTCGACGGTGCCAGTCTGGACCGTGGACCGTGTCCCACCTCTCCTCCGCCGGTCTCCCGCCCGCACTCCGGTCGCGCCGCGACCGCTCCTCCCGTCCCGTGCCGGCCGGCCGGCCACGGCTGCGTCGCTCGCTGGGGACCGCCGTGGTGGCGGCCGTGACGGCGTCGACGGTCGCCTGTGCCACGGCTGTCGACCCGGGCACCGGAGTCGCGGCGGCGACGTCGCCGGCGGCCGCCGGCGCGCTGCCGGCGGCGCCCCCTGCCCAGGTGCCACCCCTGCTGACCGACGAGCAGGTGGACGCCGCGGTGGCCGCGCTCGAGGGGCTGGTGACCGACGCGATGGACCGGACCGGGGTCCCCGGTGTCGCGGTCGCCGTCGTCCACCGGGACCGGGTCGTCCACGCGGCGGGCTTCGGCGTCCGCGAGGTCGGCCGGCCCGAGACGGTCGACCCGGACACCGTCTTCCAGCTGGCGTCCCTGTCCAAGCCCCTGGCCTCCACCGTCGTCGCCGGCCTGGTCGGTGACGGCGTCGTCGACTGGGACGATCCGGTGATCGCCTCGAACCCGGCGTTCGCCCTCAGCGACCCCTACGTCACGGCCAACGCCACCATCGCCGACCTCCTATCGCACCGCAGCGGCCTGCAGACGGGATCGGGCGACCTGCTCGAGGACCTCGGCTGGGACCGCGACCACATCCTCGACCGCCTCGACCAGCAGCCCCTGCTGCCGTTCCGGTCCAGCTACTCCTACAGCAACTTCGGTTTCACCGCGGGTGGCGAGGCCGCGGCGGTCGCCGCCGGGACACCGTGGGAGGACCTCGCCGAGCAGCGGCTGTTCGAGCGGCTGGGCATGGCCGACACCAGCTACCGCCACGCGGACTACGAGGCCGAGCCCAACCGGGCGCTCATCCACGTGCCGGCCGGTGACGGGACGTGGGTGGCGCGGTACACCCGCGACGCCGACGCCGAGGCGCCCGCCGGTGGCGCGAGCTCCTCGGTGCGCGACCTGGCCGAGTGGGTGCGCCTGCAGCTCGCCCAGGGTGTCCACGACGGCACGCAGGTGATCGACCCGGACGCGCTCGCCGTCACCCACCTGCCGCACTCGGTGTCCGGCCCGCCGCCGGCCCCCGCCGGCCGCGCCGGCTTCTACGGGCTGGGCTGGAACGTGGGCTACGACGACGCGGGCCGGCTGCAGCTCGGCCACTCCGGAGCGTTCGCCCTGGGCGCGGCGACGACCGTCTCCCTGCTCCCGGGTGAGCAGCTGGGCATCGTCGTGCTCACCAACGGCTCCCCGGAGGGCATCCCGGAGGCGGTGGCCGCCGGCTTCTTCGACGTTGCCGAGCACGGCGAGCCGACCGTCGACTGGCTGACCTTCTTCTCGGGGCTGTTCGCCCAGCTGGAGGAGGCCGAGGCGCCGGAGACCGACTGGTCGCAGCCGGCGGCCGACCCGCAACCGGCGCGCGACCTCGCGGCCTACACCGGGACCTACGCCAACCCCTACTACGGACCGCTCACGGTGACCGCGGACGGGGACCGCCTGACGATGGCGATGGGACCGCCGGAGGCGCCGACGTCGTTCCCCCTGACCCACTACTCGGGCGACGTCTTCACCTTCGAGTCCATCGGCGAGAACGCCACCGGACTCGCCGGGGCGCTGTTCGCCGTCGACGCGAGCGGCACGGCCACGAGCGTCCGGCTGGACTTCTACGACCGGACCGGGTTGGGGACCTTCACCCGCGGCTGACCAGCTGCGTCGGCGCTCACACCCGCCCCGACCGGCGCAGCCACGCGAACGCCGCCCACCCGGGCAGGACCGGCAGCCAGAACGTGGCCAGCCGGTAGAGGAACACCGCCGGGACGGCGACCGTGTGGTCCATGCCGGCCGCGACCAGCCCGGCCACCAGCGCGGCCTCCAGGGCACCCAGGCCGCCGGGCGTCGGCGCGGCCGCGGCGACCGCGGCACCCAGGAGGTAGACCACCCCCACGGCAGCCAGGCCCAGGTCACCCCCGAGCGCCCGGGTGGCGGCGTACAGGCAGACCAGGTAGCCCAGCGTCGTCGCCGCCGAGCCGCCCACCAGCAGGACCAGCCGGCCCGGGCTGCGCAGGGCCGCGGCGACGCCGTGGGCCGACCGGCGCAGCGGCGGCAGCAGCCGCGCGGTGACCCGCCGCCGCAGCGCCGGCACCGCGACCGCGGCCAGGCACAGCACCAGCAGCGCCAGCGCACCCCACAGCAGCGCGGGGGACCCGGCCGGGCGCAGCGACCCCAGCGAGCGGCCGGCCAGCGCGGCGAACCCCAGCAGCAGGAGCACGTGGACGACGGTCCCGGCGGCGTAGCTGAGCCCGACGCCGGACGTGGCCACCGCCACGTCCACCCCGCTGCGCTGCAGGTAGCGCACGTTCAGCGCCATCCCGCCGAGCCCGGCCGGCACCAGGCGCCCGGCGAAGGAGGAGGCCAGCTGCGCGGCGAACAGCGGCACCGGCCGCAGCCGCGCGGGCACCGCCCCCGCCAGGCTCAGCGCGGCACCGACGTAGGTCAGCACCGACGCCGCCACCACCACCGACGCCCAGTCCCAGTCGGCGTCCCGGACCCGGCGGACCATGCCCGGCACGTCCCCGAGCTGCGGCAGCAGCAGGTACCCGGCCAGCGCCAGCACCGCCACCACCAGCAGCGTGCGGGGCCGGATGCGCTCCAGCCGGGCCAGGCCCGGCTCCGGCACCCCGCACCGCCGCGCGACGGCCGCGCGCAGCCGCCCGGCCAGCTCCCGGTCGTGCCGGAGCGCGTCCCGGGTGGCGCCGCTGAGGGAGTCCGGTTGCAGCCGCGGCAGGGACGCGGCCACCGCCTCGGGGCCCAGCGCGGCGACGGCGGTGTCGACGACGGGGTCGACACCGGCCCGCAGCGCGAGGGCGACCAGCGCCTGGGCGACGTCGGCGTCGAGCAGCTCCGGTCCGGCGGCCACCTCGCTGAACCCCCAGTCGATCAGCCACGGCGTCCCCGACCGGTCGAGCAGGACGTTGGCCGCGCGCAGGTCGCGGTGGGCCACCCGGTGCCGCCGCAGGAGGGCGACCTGCTCCCAGATGCCGGACAGCACCGGCCCGGTCAGCGCCGCGTCCGGCAGCCGGTCGAGGGTCGTGCCGTCGACCAGGTCGTGCGACAGCAGCCAGGAGTCGCGCCCCACCGGGGCGATCGCCCGCAGGCGCGGCGTGCGTCCGCCGGTGTCGCGGACGAACAGGGACACCAGCGCCTCGTGCTCCACCGTGCGGCGCAGCGAGGAGAACGGGCGCTCGTCGCCCACGTCCCGGAGCCGGAGGAACCGGTAGACCCGGAACAGCAGGTCCGCGGCCCGGTTCTCGGCGCCCATGACCTTGGCGAAGACCCGCTGCCCGTCCCGCAGCACGGCCGTCCAGGGCACCGAGCCCCGGGCGTCGACGACGGCCGGCTCCACGGCGACCGCGTCCAGGCCGCTGCCGGCCAGCGCGGCGGCCACGGCGTCGCGGGTGGGCCGGGCGACGGGGCGGCCGAGCAGCAGCAGCGTCGCCGAGCCGACGGCGGTGCCGAGCATGAGCGCGACCAGCAGGTCGGTGGGCAGGGCCGGGGGCACCAGCAGGTGCAGCAGCGCGGTGCCGGTGAGGAGCAGGACGCCGGCGCGCCGCCAGCGGCGGGACACGAAGGGCGCCAGCACCGCGAACGACGCCGCCGCGACCGCCAGGCCGTCCACCCCGAGGACGCCGTCGAGCTCCCACGGCAGCTCCGTCTCCCGGCCCGGGACGTCCGCCCCGCCGCCGAGCACCACGTCCACCCCGTGCGCGGCGCCGACGGCCGCGGCGCCGGCCACGATCAGGTACCCGGCCAGGCGGGGGCTGCGGGTCAGCAGTGGTGCGGTCCAGGCCGCGGCCACCGCTCCGGCGACCAGCAGCGCGGCGGTGACCACGATGGTCCGCTCCAGCAGCGGTGCGGCCGAGGACAGCCGCCCGACCAGGTCCCCGTCCAGTGCCGCGGCCTCCCCGCGGGCCCACCGGGCGACCCCCAGCAGCGGCACGGCGGCGAGGGCCAGCACGCAGGTGCGCAGCACGTCGCTGGGCGACCGCTCGTAGCCGGTGACCTCCTCCCGCCGGTGCTCACCCCTCGCCGGGACGGCGCGGGCCACCGCGACCGGTGCCGACCCGGACACCGGGGCGTCCGGCACCCGGGGCGGAGGAGCGCTCGAGCGGCCGGCGGTGTCCGTCGTGTCCATGCGGTCCGCCCTCCGCGGGTCGTCGCTGCGCACACCGTGGCGCGGAAGGGTAGCCGCCCTGGGCCCGCACAGGAGGGCACTTGGGCCCGCCACGGCGGCCGGTCCGGTCGCTAGGGTCGGCCGGGCCGCCGATGCCACCGGCGGCCCCCCTCCCCAGGAGGTGCGCCATGACCACGTCCGACGACCCGGGCCCCCTGCAGTCGGCCCCGCCCCCGGTCCCGACCGAGCCCTGGCAGCTGCCCGCACCGCCGCCGCCGGCCCAGGGGTACGGCCGACAGCAGCCGCCGATGTCACCGCCGGGGTACGCGCAGCAGCCGCCGCCGGGGTACGGGCCGCCGGTGCCGCCGGTGCCGCCGGTGCCGCCGGTGCCGCCGCCCCGGGGCTACGAGCAGCCGATGCCGGCCCCGCCGGCCGATGACCTCCGCGCCCGGCCCACCGGGCCGATCGGGCGGATCCGGCCCACCGGCCTGACGATGCTGCTCTTCTTCGTCACCCTCGGAATCTGGGGGTTCGTCTACTACTACCAGGTGCACGAGGAGATGAAGCGGCACAGCGGCGAGGGCCTCGGCGGCCTGATCGCGCTGCTGATCTCGCTGTTCTTCGGCGTCGTGTCGCCCTTCCTGCTCAGCCACGAGGTCGGCGGGCTGTACACGCGCGCCGGCCGCCGGCCGCCGGTCACCGCGCTGACCGGGCTGTGGTACTTCCCGGGGATCCTCGTCCTGTTCGGCCCCTTCGTCTGGTTCGTGCAGACCAACCGGGCGCTCAACGAGTACTGGGCCGGCCTCGGCGCCCGCTGAGCCCGGCACCGGCGCGTCGGTGACTGCCCCCGGACCGGTCGCCTGGTCGCGCGGCACCTGGACGACGGCGCCGGTCGCGGTGGCCGAGGAGGGTCCCGACCTGCTCGTGACCGCGGCCGAGGGCAGCGACGCCTGGCGGCACACCTCGTACGGGTTCGTGCACGACGACGCCCACGCCCTGCTGGCGCCGCTGGGCGACCCGGGCGCCGTCGAGGTGGCGTTCGACGCCGACTTCGGTGCGCGTTTCGACCAGGCGGGGCTGGTGCTGCGCGCCGACGAGCAGACGTGGCTGAAGGCCGGCGTCGAGGTCTCCGACGGCGTGCTGCAGGTCGGCGCCGTCGTCACCCTGGGGCGCTCGGACTGGTCGGTGGCGCCGGTGCCCGGCTGGGCCGGGCGCACGGTCACCGTGCGCGCCAGCCGGGCGGGGGACGCGGTAACCGTGCGGGCCCGGGCCGGGGACGAGCCGTTCCGCCTGGTCCGCGTGGCCCCGTTCCCCGCCGGGGTCCCCGCCGCGGCGGGGCCCTACTGCTGCGCCCCCACCCGGGCCGGTCTGGTGGTGCGCTTCCGCCGGTGGGCCACCGGCCCGGCCGACGCCGCCCTGCACTGACCGCCGTGGGTTCCCGGAGGCGGACACCGGTGCCCCCTCTGCGGGTCCGGGGGCGGGGCCGCTCCGGGCGGCGGTGCGTCGGATCCCGCGGCGGTCGGCGAGGTGGGTCGCCGACGCTCCTGCGTCACGCGTCGGCCGCCACGAGCCCGCGCAGCTGCCGCGCCCGCTCGGCGTCCCAGCCCGGGGGCTGCAGGACGCGCGCCCACGCGTCGACGTACTGGGACCGGTAGACGTGCCCGTGCCCGTCCGGCACGTTGCCGGCGGAGGGCAGGTCGGCCGTCAGCTGCCAGAAGGTCACGAACGGGATCCACCGCACCGCGTGGACGACGTCGTCGCCCCGGTGCTCCTCCAGCCAGGTCGGGCGGGCGTACAGCAGCTCCGGGGTCCACCACACGATGGGGTCGGAGGGGTGCACGAGGTAGAGCACCCGGGAGCCGTCCCACGGCTCCCCGGTGGGCGCGACGTCCTCGGCGGGGTCGTCGGTGAACCGGACCGTGCGCCCGTCGCGGTACTCGGGTGCGACCTCGCGGCTGCCCTCGTCGCGGTCGCTGACGAACTCCCGGTAGAGGGTGTTGAACTCCGGCGGGCCGGCGAACACCGCACCGCCGGTCCGGTTGCGCAGGTCGTACTCGCCGCTGAACGCGGTCTCGCCGCCGAAGGAGCCCAGGCTCTCCCCGGCCACGAGCAGGCGGGGCCGGTCGTCGAGCGGCAGCCGGTTCCAGCGCTCGTACACCGCGTCGAAGAGCTCCCGGCCGGCCTCCCGGGCCCGGTCGCTGTCGACCACGTAGGACAGCACCGACGGGAGGTAGGAGTACTGGATGGCCACCGTGGCGCTGTCGCCGCCGGCGAGGTACTCCAGCGAGTCCACCGCGCCGGGGTCGACCCAGCCCGACCCCGTGGTGGTGACCACCAGCAGGTACGCGCGGTCGAAGCCGCCCGCGCGGGCGAGGTCGTCGACGGCCAGCCGGGCGCGCAGTTCGGCGCTCGCGGCGGAGTCCAGCCCGGCGTAGGCGCGCACCGGCTGCCGGGCCGCCGCCCCGGTGAACGCGCCGATGTCCCCGGCCGACGGGCCGGTGCCCACGAACGTGCGGCCCTCGCGGCCGAGGGAGGTCCAGCTGATCAGCGACCCGGGTCCGCCCGAGCGCTCGGGCACCACGGGCTGCGCCACCCCGTCGTCGGTCCGGTCGTTGCGCAGGGAGAAGGCCCGGTCGGCGGCGGCGACGAGCTGGTCGACCACGACACCGGTCAGCAGGAGCAGCACGCCGGTCAGGACGACGGCCCAGCCGAGCAGCCGGGCGGCGCGCGCGCCGATCCACCGGTCGAGCAGCTGCGCGGTCCAGCTGCCGGCGCGCCGGATGGCCCGCGCCAGGGCGACGAGGACGACGAATACCACGCCGGCGACCAGCGGCACCACGACCACCGACACCGCGCTGTCGGCCGGCGCGTCCATCAGCTCCCGGATGCGCGCCTGCCAGTAGCGGCCGTACACGGTGGCCGCCACGACGCAGACCAGCGCGACCCCGGCGAGGACGAGCCACGAGCGCCGGCGGGCCCGGCGCGCGTCCCGGTCGACGACCGCGCGCCAGGCCGCGGCGACCGCCACCCCGACGCCGTAGCCGAAGGCGGCGGTGATGCCGCTGATGAGGCCCTGGGTCAGCCCGGTGCGCGGGAGCAGGGACGGGGTGAGCGACAGGCAGAAGAAGACGAGGGTGCCCACCGTGCCGGGCAGGGTGTAGCGGAACGGGCGCCGGCGCGGTCGCTCGCGGGCCGGGCGCCGTCCGCGCCGGGCGCCGTCGGCCCCGGTCCGGTCGCCGGGGGCCGCGGGCCGGTCCGCCTGGTCCCGCGGCTCCGGGACCGACGCCGGGAGCGTCTCGCGGGACGGCCGTTCCCGGGACGCGGAGCTGGACACGGCGACCTCCGTCCTGCGGGGAGCACGACCGAGGGTCCGCCGCCCGGTCCCTCCCCGGCAAGGGGGTCGGGCCTCACGCCCCCGCCGGGTCCGGGGCGCCGTCCGGGTGCGGCCAGCGGCCCGTGGCCGCCGCGGCGTCGTGGGTCGAGGTGAGGAACCGCAGCAGGTGCGCGTCGGGGTCGTCGGCGGCCCGGACGTCGGCGTAGGGGAGCAGGAACTCCCCGAGGGCCCCGTCGTAGGCCGCGCCGGCCGGCTCGACGGCGGCCTCGCGGTACCCCGGGGGCTCCGGGTAGGCGTAGGCGTAGAACGCGCCCTCGGCGGCGCCGCCGGGCCAGTACCCGCAGCTGGAGACCTCCTCGCGGTAGGCCTCCTCCATCACCCGGTCCGGGCAGTTGGGCACGCCGCCGGGGTGCCGTGGGGCGGCGCGGCCGGAGAAGCGGGTGGTGGCGAGGTCGAAGGCGCCCCAGAAGAAGTGCACCGGGCTGGCCTTGCCGCGGAACCGGCCGCGGAAGACGCTCAGCACCCGGTGCGCGCTCACCAGCGAGGTCCAGAAGCGGTGGACGGCGTCGGCGTCGTAGCTCGCGTGCTCGTGGTCCTGGTCGAACGGGATCGCGTCGGGCAGCTCCACCGGCACCGGCCGGACGGGGACGTCCACGCCCAGCTCGTGCAGGGAGGACCGGAACTCGCGGTGGAAGTCGGCCACGCTGCGCGGCTCGAGCGCCATCCGGCGGGTCGCCCCGGTCGTCGTGTGCACCAGCAGCCGGTGGTCGGTGAGGTCGAAGACCACCTCCAGCCCCAGCCCGCTGCGGTAGGGCACGAGCGAGGTGGTCAGCCCCCGCGCGGTCACGTACAGGGGCACCTGCCACCAGTGGTTGACCTCCGGCGCCAGCGCCAGCCGGACCTTGCCGACGACCTGCGTCCACAGGTGCAGCGTGTCGCGGGTGTCCTGCCACTCCGCCACCGGCAGCGCCGGCCAGCCCGCCACTCCGGCTCCGGCTCCGTCCTGGGGACCGGGACCCGCGCTCAGGACGGGTCCCCCCAGACGGCGGAGCGGTCGGCGTCGCGGTCGGCGACGACGTGCACGGCGGCCTCCTCGGCCGAGGCGGCGGCCGAGTCGATGCCGGCGTCGGCGGCGTGCAGTTCGGGCTCCTCGTCGTCCCACTCGCCGTCGTCCTCGACCAGCCGGCCGGCCCGCCGGTCGCCGACCTCGTCGTCGAGCGGCTCGCCGTCGGTGTCGGAGGTGTCGCCGAGGCCGTCGCCCTCGACCCGCCCGTCCTCCAGCCGGTCGGTGTCGGGCAGCTCGCGGGCCAGGCGGCCGCTGAGGCCCTCCCCGGCGGACTCCTCCCGCTCGGTGGTGCCCCACTCGTCGACGCCCCACGGCCGCTCGGCCGGGGACCAGCCGGTGTCGAGGACGTCGTCGACCCCGTCGAGGTCCTCCAGGGTGTCCTTCGCGTCGAGGAGGCCGGTGTCCTCCTCGGGGTCGGTGCCGTCGGTGTCGTAGATGCCGTCGGTGCCGAAGCTCCCGGTGCCCATGCCGGCGCCCCTCCCGGTCGGTGGCCGGCGGCCGCCGACCGCCCGCCGCTGGTGCGGCGAGCATCGGGTCCGGCATAGCGAGCCTGCATCGGTCATCTGACTGAGCGCGCACGTCCCGTCGCGGCGGCGGACGCCCACGGGCGTGTCGGGCGGCCGGGCCGGCCGCGTGCCCGGGGCGGTTGTTCCCCTCCCCGCTCGCGAGAGACGCTCTCGCCTCCACGGGGGCCGGCCGGCCGTCCGTACCCGGCCGACCGGTCGGGACGGGACGGCTCCGAGGTGGAGGGGGCACCGGTGGACGACGGCGACGCAGCACACCCGGCCGGGGGACTGGTGGGCCGGTCGGAGGAGTCCGCCCTGCTGGCCTCCTTCCTGGAGCGGGCGGCCCGGTCCGGCGCGGCCCTGCTGCTCACCGGTGAGCCGGGGGTCGGCCGCACGGCGCTGCTCGACCTCGCCGCGCGGGCCGCGGCCGCCTCGGGCACCCGGGTGCTGTCCTCGGCGGGCGCCGAGGTGGAGGCGGAGGTGCCCTTCGCCGGGCTGCACCAGCTGCTCGTGCCGGTGCTCGACGAGTGGGCCGCCCTGTCGCCGCTGCACCGCGGCGCCCTCGCCCGCAGCCTCGGCTACCAGGCCGGCCCGCCCGCCGACCGGCTGGTGGTCTCCACCGCCGTCCTCACCCTGCTGCGCCGGGTCGCCGACGGCGGGCCGGTACTGCTGGTCGTCGACGACCTGCAGTGGCTCGACCGGGTCAGCGTCGCGGTGCTCGGCTTCGTCGCCCGCCGGCTCTCCGGCGCCCGCGTGGGGCTGCTCGCCGCGGCCCGCACGGAGGACGACGGGTCCCTCCCGCCGGCCGGCCTGCCCGAGCACGAGGTGCGGCCCCTGGACGACGGGGCGGCCGCGGAGCTGGTGGGCAGTCGCCACCCGGCGATGGCCGAGCGGGTGCGCCGGCGCATCGTCGCCGCGGCCCGGGGCAACCCCGTCGCGCTCCTCGAGCTGCCGGACCAGCTCAGCGGGCGGCAGCGCGCGGCCCTCGAGGCGCTGCCCCCGGTGCTGCCGCTGGGCCGCCGGCTGCGGACCCGGTTCGCCGGCCGGGTGGCCGACCTGCCGCCGGCCACCCGGCGGTTGCTGCTGCTGGCCGCCCTGGAGGGCACCGGCGACCTCGCCGTCCTGGGCGCGGCCTCCCCCGGGGAGGACTGGCTCGACGTCCTGGCCCCGGCCGAGGAGGCCGGCCTGGTGCACGTCGACGCGGACACCCAGCGGGTGTCCCTGCGGCACCCGCTCACCGGCTCGGCCGCCGTCGAGCTGGCCACCAGCGGCGACCGCCGCCGCGCCCACCTGGCGCTGGCCGACGTCCTCGCCGACCAGCCCGACCGCCGGGCCTGGCACCTGGCCGAGGCCGCCGTCGGCTCCGACGGGCAGGCGGCGGACCTGCTCGACGAGGCCGCGCACCGCGCGCTGCGCCGCGGCGACGGCGGACGCGCCGTCGCCGCGCTGCTGCGCGCCGCCGACCTGAGCCCCTCCGGCGCCGCGCGGGCCCGCCGCCTGTCCCGCGCCGCCTACCTCGGCGCCCGGGTCCTCGGCGACCTGCGCAGCGTCCCCTCCCTGCTGCTGCAGGCCCGGCGGGCCGACCCCGACGGGGGGGACGCCCTGCCGGCGGCGCTGGCCGCCGCCGTCCACCTGTTCCTGGGCCCCGGCGACGCCGACAGCGCCCACGCCGGGCTGGTCCGGGCGATCGGGTCGGCGCTGCGCGGCCCGGTCGGGTCCGGCGACCTCGACGAGGCGCTGTCGGACCTGCTCGACGTCTGCTGCGCCGCGGGCCGCGCCGACCGGTGGCCGCCCCTGGAGTCGGCGACCGCCCGGCTCGGTCCCCGGCTCGGGCCCGTCCTCGCCGTCGCCCGCAGCACCCGCGGCGCCCCGGCGCGCACCACCGCCGCGGACCTGAGCCGGCTCGACGGCGTGCTCGCCGGGATCGACGCCGAGGCCGACCCGGCGCGGATCGTGCGGATCGGTGCCGCCGCCCTCGCCGTCGACCGGCTGGAGGAGTGCCGGCCGGCGCTGTGGCGGGTGGTCTGGGACGGCCGGGAGGGCGGTGCCGCCGGCTCCGCGGTCGGCGCGCTGGTCCTGCTCTCCCGCGACGCCTTCGACGCGGGCCGGTGGGGAGAGGCCCGCCGCACCGCCGAGGAGGCCGTCGAGCGGGGCGAGGCGCTGGACCACCGGCTGCCCGCCGCCACCGCGACCGGCGTCCTGGCGCTGCTCGCCGCCGCCGAGGGCGACGGCGCGACGGCCCGCGCCCTGGCCGCCCGGGTGTCGTCCTGGGCCGGCCCGCGCGGCCTGCACGGGCTGGAGCACGCCGCCGCCCGCGCCCGCGCCCTGGCCGCGCTGGCGGCGGGGGACGTGGAGGAGGCCTACCGGCAGGGGACGGCGGTCGGCCCGCCCGGGCTGCTGCCGCCGCACCTGCCGGTGGCCCTGGAGGTCCCCCTGGACCTGGTCGAGGCCGCGGTGCGCACCGGCCGGCGCGCGGAGGCGGCGGCGCACGCGGCGGCGCTGCGCGAGCTGGAGGTCGTCCGGCTGCGTCCCCGGCCGGCGCTGCTGGCGGCCGGCTGCGCCGCGCTGGCCGCGCCCGACGACCGCGCCGCCGCCTGCTTCGAGGAGGCGATGGCCGTGCCCGGCGCCGACCGCCACCCCTTCGAGCACGCCCGGGTGCGGCTGGCCTACGGCGAGCACCTGCGCCGGGTCCGGGCCACGGGGGCCGCCAGGCTGCACCTGGCCGCCTCGCTCGAGGCGTTCACCCGGCTCGGGGCCCGGCCGTGGGCGGCGCGGGCCGAGCACGAGCTGCGGGCGACGGGGGTGTCCCGGTCCCCGGCCGGCCGGGCCGCGCCGGTCGAGCTCACCCCCCAGGAGCACGAAATCTCGCTGCTGGCCGCGTCGGGGCTGACCAACAAGCAGATCGGCGCGCAGCTCTACCTCTCGCCGCGGACGGTGAGCGCGCACCTGTACCGGGTGTTCCCCAAGCTCGGCATCTCCTCGCGCGCGGCGTTGCGGGACGCGCTCACCCGTGTCCCGCAGGAGGCCGGGAACCGGGAGCCGGCGTGACCGGCGGGTGCTCCGGCGGCGGTGGCGCGCACGGCCGGGAGCCGTCGACCTCGAGCAGCCGGCGCACCCGCGCGTAGGCCGCCTCGGTGGCCGTGGGCAGGTGGTCGGTGTGCCCGCCCCGCCACGACCGGACGGCCAGCCGCAGCACGACCAGCCCGAGGGCCGCCTCGGCGACGACGTCGTCGTCGGGTGCGGGCAGGCCGCGCAGTTCGGCCAGCCCCTGAGCGAGCCCCGTCTCGACGTCGCGCTGGACGGCGAGCGTCCGCCGCATGAGGCCGTCGTGGCCGAGGACGATGCCGTCGCGCAGCGTCAGCGACGGCAGCTGCGACTGCAGGTGGCCGGCGAAGTGCACCAGCACCCGCAGCAGCTGCCGGGAGGGGGCGGTCTCCCCGCGCGCGGACGCGACGGCGGCCTGCAGCGCGGTGCCGAAGCCCGCCACGTAGTCGAAGACGACCTCCTCCTTGCTGCCGAAGTGGCGGTAGAAGGTGGCCGGCGCAACCTGCGCCTCCCGGCAGACGTCCTCGACGGTGACCTCGTCGAAGCCCCGCGCGGCGAACAGCCGCAGCGCCGTCTGCTCCAGCCTCTCGCGCGTCTGCCGGCGCTTGGCGTCACGCAGCGAGGCGGTCGCGCGCATGGCTGGCTCCGGGGCGGCTGGGCGTCGTCGGCGGGTGTGCCGTGGGGGGCATCCTGCCCGGTCAGGACGCCGTCGGGCAGGCCCCGGCGCGTCCCGGTGGCAGTCGCATGACCGATGCGGCCGCCGCGCGGCCCGGACACGGTGTCCCCGGGCCGGCGACACCGGCCCGGGGACACCGGGACACCGGGACACCGGACCGAGGCGAGGGAGTGGGCCGTGCCGACCTACCGGATGGTGTACGGCGACGGCGAGCAGGTCGTGCGCGAGACCTTCGACGACGTGGTGGTGGAGCGCGAGGACGGCTGGACCGTGCTCTTCCGCGGGAACTCCGCGATCCTGCGGGTGCAGGACGAGCACGTGCAGTCCCTGGAGCGCGTCGAGCCGCAGCCGGGCTGACGCCGCCCCGGGCACCGGCCGGCCCCGGTCACATGACCGATGCCCCGGCCCGGTGACCTGCGCAGACTCGGCGCACGGCAGGCCCGCCGAGAGGAGCCCGACATGACCGGCCCCAGGGGAGGCACGCCCGGGCCCGGCGGCGACGGCTCCGGCGACGGGTTCGCCGGCTTCGCGCAGGCGCACCTCCCGGTCGGCGACGTCACGCTGCGGGTGCGCTCGGGCGGCTCGGGGCCGCCCCTGCTGCTGCTGCACGGCTACCCGGAGACCCACCTGATGTGGGGCGGCCTGGCCGGCGCGCTGGCCGAGGAGTTCACCGTGGTCGCGCCGGACCTGCGCGGCTACGGCGACAGCAGCCAGCCGCCGACCGTCCCCGGCCACGAGACCTACGGCAAGCGGGCGATGGCCGGCGACGGCGTGCGCCTCATGCGCCGGCTCGGCTTCGACCGCTTCGACGTCGTCGGTCACGACCGCGGCGGGCGGGCGGCCTACCGCATGGCCCTGGACCACCCGACGGCGGTGCGCCGGGTGACCGTCATGGACGTCGTCCCCACCGCCGAGGTGTGGGCCCGGGCCGACGCCCGCACCGCCCTCGGCTACTGGCACTGGGCCTTCCTCGCCCTGCCCGAGCCGGTGCCCGAGCGGCTCATCGCCCCCGACCCGGAGTTCTTCTTCTTCGACGCCGAGTTCGGCGGCGCGATCCGCCGCTTCCGGCCGGAGGCGGTGGCCGACTACGCCCGCTGCGTGCGGGACCCGGCGGTGGTGCACGCCATCTGCGAGGACTACCGCGCCGGGGCCACCTGCGACCGGGACGACGACGAGGCCGACCGGGCCGCCGGGCGGCGGATCGGCTGCCCGCTGCAGGTGCTGTGGGCCGGCCGGGGCGCCCTGGCGTCCTGGTACGACACGCTGGCCGTCTGGCGGGAGTGGGCCGACGACGTCACCGGCGAGGCACTCGACAGCGGCCACTTCCTGGCCGAGGAGCGACCGGCGGAGACGCTCGCGGCGATCCGCCGGTTCCACGGCGACGGCGGCGGAGACGGCCGCGCGGCGCGGCCGCTGCGCGCGGTCCCGGCCGACCACCGGTCCGGGACGTGAGGACGCCCGCGCCACGGGGCGCGGGGGAGGGGAGACACCCGATGAGCGACCCGACGGGCGAGCCCGACCGCCGGCTGGACGGCAACGCGGCGGCCGGCGTGCTGACCGAGATGATGACCCTGGACCCGACCACCGCGATGGTCACCTGCGCGCACTGCGGCAACCGGTCGGCGCTGGGTGCGCACCTCGTCTACGCCGACGCCCCGGCCATGGTGGTCCGCTGCCCGGGCTGCATGCAGGTCGTCATGCGCTGCGCGTCCGACGAGGGCGGGCGGCGCCTGGAGATGAGCGGCGTGCTGCTGCTCGCCGCACCGCCGGCCGGCTGACCGCCCCGGGGACGGTCCGGGGCCCGAGTGCGCACCTGTGGTCGGCGGCACGCGCCGACACGCCGTGGCGGACAGCCACGACTGCCCGCTCGCGCGGGCTCGGGCCCTCAGGCCGTGCCGGGCGCCACGGGCGCGGCCACGTCGAGGGAGACGCGGCACAGGTCGAGCATGTCGACGATGCCCGCGAGCTTCCCCTCGGCGAGCACCAGCAGGTGGTGCAGCCGGTGGTCGACCATGACGCGCAGCGCGTCGGGGACCGGGGTGTCCGGGGCCACCGTGACCGGCGGGCCGGACACCACGTCGCTGACCCGCAGAGCCTCGAGGTCGTGGCCGTCGGCCACCGCCTGGCTGACGTCGGCGTCGGTGACGATCCCGATCGGGACGCCGGTGTCGTCGGCGCGGGTGACGACGAGAGCGGTGTCCCCCGACCGCTTCATCAGGTAGGCCGCCGCGGCCAGGTGCGCCCGCAGCTCCACGGTGGTGACCGGGGGGCGCATCGCCGACCCCACGGTCGGGGGTGCACCGGCGGGAGCGGTCATGGCTCTCCTCGGGACGTCGGGGCGGTCGCGGTCACTGCGGGTCGGTCGAGCCGCCGAAGCGCTCGAGCCGGATGCTGCGCGGGTCGTGGCCGAGGTCGACGAGGGTGCCGGCGACGGCCTCCACGAACACGGTCGGCCCGCACACGAAGACCCGCGGCCGCTCGGCGGGTGCGAACGCCTCCCGCCGCAGCAGGTCGGCGTCGATGCGGCCGGTGCGCCCGGTCCAGCCCGCCGGCGCGCCGCGGGTCAGCGTGACCGTCGTCTGCGGCCCGAGGAGCTCCTCGCCCAGGACGTCGTCGGCGGAGCGGGCGGAGTAGAGCAGCCGGACCGGGGTGGGGTCGCCGGCCCGGCGGGAGTGGTCGAGCATCGCCAGGAACGGGGAGACCCCGGCGCCGCCGGCCACGAGCTGCACCGGCCGCCGCTGCTCCGCCGGGGTGCCGGCGTCGGCGGCCGCCGACCACACGAAGTAGCCGCCGATCGGCCCGCGCAGCTCCAGGACGTCGCCGGGGCGCATGTCCTCGGTGAGGTAGGGCGACACCTCGCCGCCGTCGAGGTCCTCGACGAGCAGGTGCAGCTGCGGGTCCTCGGGCGGGGAGGCGATCGAGTAGCTGCGCTCCGCGGTGTAGCCGTCCTCGGCCGTCAGCCGCACGTCGACGTGCTGCCCGGGCAGGTGCCCGGGCCAGCCGTCCACGTCGAAGACCAGCCGCCGGACCCGCGCGCTCGCGGGCCGGCTGTCGGCCATCCTGGCCTGCAGCCAGGTCAGTCGCCGCTGTACCGCTGCTCGAGCCACGGGTCACCGCGGTCGTGGTAGCCGAAGGTCTCCCAGAAGCCGGGCTCGTTGGTGCGGGTCAGCATCAGCCCGCGCACCCACTTGGCGCTCTTCCAGAAGTACAGGTGCGGGACGAGCAGCCGCGCCGGGCCGCCGTGCTCGGGTGCCAGCGGTTCCCCGTCGTAGGTGTCGACCACCCACGCCCGGCCGCCGGTGACGTCGTCGAGGCGGTGGTTGGTGGTGTAGCCGCCGTCGCAGAACGCCAGCACGTGGGTGGTCCGCGTGCCGACGTCGGCCAGCAGGGTGTCGACCGCGACGCCCTCCCAGCGGGTGTCGAACTTCGACCACTTCGTCACGCAGTGGATGTCGACGGAGATCGCCTCACGCGGCAGCGCCCGGAACTCCTCCCAGGTCCAGGTGCGCGGCGTCTCCACCTCACCGCGCACGGAGAAGTCCCAGCGGGCCGGCGGGGTGTGCGGCGTCGGTCCGGCCGACAGCACCGGGAAACGGCTCCCGGTGTCGTACTGCCCCGGTGGCAGGCGGTCGTCGGTGGTGCCGGACCTCCGGCGGCCGAACCCCCGAGAGACCAGTGACATGGCTGCCCTCCTCCTCGTGCGGCGACCCCCGGTCCGTGCCGCCGGGGCCGCCGCCCGCCGGTCCCACCCTGTGGGGGACCGCGCGGGCCGGCATCGGTCAGATGACCGTCGCGCCGGTGCGCGGGCCGGCGCGACGGGATCGGGGACGGTCAGCCGCGTCCGGCCGCGGCGCGCAGCCGGAGCAGCGCCTCCAGGAAGGCCTCGGAGAAGGTCGGGAACGGCTGGATCACGTCCTCGAGCACCTCCAGCGGCACCCGGGCCCGGACGGCGAGGGTGGCCTGCTGCAGCCACTCCCCGGCGGCCGGGCCGAGGGCGTACGCCCCGGTCAGCCGGGTCCCGTCGGAGACGAGGGTGAGGAAGCCCGGCTCGGTGTCGTACGAGCGCGTGTAGGTCGCCGTCCGCGCCACCTGCGACAGCGGGACGGTGACCGTGACCGGGCCGTCGGCGGCGCCGACCGCGGCGGCCTCCGGGTCGGTGTAGGTCACCCGCGGGACGGCGGAGTAGTCGACCGTGCGGGGCCGGCCGAGGATGTTCGACGCCACCACTCGCGCCTGGTACTTGCCGACGTGCGTCAGCGGCCAGGGGGTCATCACGTCGCCGACGGCCCACAGCCCCTCGCGGGCGTTGCACCGGGTGTCGAGGCGCAGCTCCTCCAGGCCGACGGTCTCCAGGCCGATGTCGTGCACCCGGGGACGGCGGCCGGTGGCCACCAGCAGCCGGTCGCCGCGCAGGAGCTCGCCGCCGGACAGCTCGAGCACGAACTCGCCGTCCGCGTAGCGGGCCGCCGACGCCATCCGCCCCAGGTGCAGGCCCACGCCGTCGGCCGCCAGCGCCGTGCCCAGCGCCGTCCCCAGCGGCCGCGGCTCGCGGGAGAGCAGGTGGTCCATGCCCTCGACGATCGACGCCGAGCCGCCCAGCCGGGTGACGGCCTGGGCCATCTCCACGCCGACCGGGCCGCCGCCGAGGACCAGCAGGTGGCGGGGGACCGCGGTCATGCCGGTCGCCTCGCGGCTGGTCCAGAAGCCGGGCAGCTCGCGCAGGCCCGGGACCGGCGGCACGAACGGGTCCGAGCCGGTGGCCACGACCACGTGCTCGGCGGTGTGGGTGTGCCCGGCCACCGTCACCCTGCCGTGGCCGGCGAGGCGGCCGTGGCCGCGGAGGACGTCGATGCCCTCCCCCTCGGCCCACTTCACGGCGCCGGAGTCGTCGTAGTCCGAGACCATGAAGTCCCGCCAGGCGAGGGCGGCGGCGGTGTCCAGCGGGCCGGTCACCGCCTGTGCGGCTCCGGGTGCCCGCCGCGCGGCCGCCAGCGCCTCACCGGGTCGCAGCAGCGTCTTCGACGGGATGCACGCCCAGTAGGAGCACTCCCCGCCGACCCGCTCGCGCTCGACGACGGCCACCCGCTTGCCGCCCTCGGCGAGGCGGGCGGCGCAGTGCTCACCGGGCGCTCCGCCGCCCAGCACGATGACGTCGTAGTCCACGTCTGCTCCTCGGGTGCGTTCCTCGGGTGCCGGGGCCCGGCGGACCGGTCCGGAGGGGTCAGTGCCGGGCGCCCTCGATGACGGCGGTCGCCTCGGCGACGGCCTCGTCGGCGGTGCGGCCCTGCCGGCGGGCCACGATGTAGCCGGCGTACCAGTCCGACCAGTGGTGCGGCGGCCCCACCGGCTCGTACTGCCCGTGGTGCTCCTCGGCCTCGCGCAGCAGGCCGGCCAGCGTCGCGACGTCCATCTCGTCCACGGTGCGCTCCTCGTGCTCGCCGGACCCGGCACCGACCGGCGCCGGTCGGGACCAGGCTGTCCCGTCGCCGCCGGCGGCGAGCCAGGGACAGTCCCTGGTCCGGCGCCTGGTCCCGGGACCCGCGGGCGGGCCGGGACCCCACCGGGGACCGGCGGGTGGAGGGCCAGGGCATCTGCCGGGCGCGACCGGCCGCGGGCACGGTGCAGCCTCGTCCGGGAGGACGGGGGGCCGGAGGAGAGGGGCATCCCATGCGTTCGGACATCACGCCGGGCGGCGTCTTCCCCGACTACGCGCTGCCCGACCACACCGGCACCGAGCGCACGCTCGGCGAGCTGCAGGGCGGCGACCCGATGGTCCTGCTCCTCGCCCGCGGCCACTACTGCCCGAAGGACCACCAGCAGCACCTGGAGCTGGCCGCGGCCCAGCCGAGGTTCGCCGTCGCCTACACCCGGATCGTCACCGTCACCACCGACGACCGCCGGTCGCTGCAGGAGTTCCGCGCCTCGGTCGGCGCCCAGTGGACGTTCCTGTCCGACCCCGGGCGGATCGTGCAGCGCGACCTCGACATCCAGGAGTACACCGACCCCGAGAACGACCCGATGATCCCGCACACGCTGGTGCTCAAGCCCGGCCTGGTCGTGCACTCGGTCTACAACGGCTACTGGTTCTGGGGCCGGCCCTCGCCGGCGGAGCTGTGGCGCGACCTGCGCGCCGCGACCGCCGAGGTCCGCCCCGACTGGGACCTCGGCGCGCCGGGGCTGCGCGAGGCCTGGGACGCCGGCGACTGGTCGCACTTCCACGGCTGGGACCGCCGCGTGGGCACCGGGGCCCGGGTCGCGGGGTGACCTCCGCCCCGGGTGGCGGGGCGCTCAGGCGTCGGCGCGGGCCAGCGCGGCGACCAGCTCGCGCCGGGAGCCGATGCCGAGCTTGGTGAAGACCTTCCGCAGGTGCCACTCGACCGTGCGGGGGCTGAGGAACAGCTGCGTGCCGATCTCCGGGTTGGTCAGCCGCTCGGCGGCCAGCCGGGCGATCTGCGCCTCCTGGGGGGTCAGCTCGTCGAGGGTCGCCACGACCCGGCGCCGCGCCGTCTCCCCGGTGCCGGTCAGCTCCTGGCGGGCCCGCTCGGCGAAGGCCTCCATGCCCATGTCGACCAGCATCCGGTGGGCGGTGCGGAGGTGGTCGCGGGCCTCCCGGCGCCGGCCCTCGCGGCGCAGCCACTCCCCGAACAGCAGGTGCGCGCGGGCCAGCGCCACCCGGATGCCGGTGCGGCCGAGGCGCTCGACCGACTCCCGGTAGAGCGCCTCGGCCTCCTCGCCGTGGGTGAGCAGGGCCCGGCAGCGGGCGTCCACGCCGAGCGCCCAGTCGGTGCCGCTGGACCGCGCGAAGGTGCTGAACCGCTCCGCGGGCACGGTGGCGCGCTCGGGCCGGCCGCTGCGGACGGCCGCCTCCACGACCTCCGGCTCCACCCACGTCCACAGCTCGAGCCCGTCGGCCTCGCGGGCCGCCCCCTCCGCGGCGCTCAGCGCCTCGTCGTACCGGCACAGCCCCAGCATGAGCACCGACGTCGTCCAGTCCGCGGAGATCAGCCACAGGCCCTCGCCGCGCCGCACGACGTCCTCGCGGCTGGCGTCGACCAGCGCCCGCGCCTCGGCCTCGCGGCCCCGCCAGGTGGCCAGGGAGACCGCGCCGTAGGGGGTGACGCGGCTGCCGATGGCCTCCGTGACGGAGGCCGCCTCGCCGACCAGGGACGTCGCCACGGCCAGGTTGCCGGCGAACAGCTGCATGCTGAACCGCTCGGTCAGGGCCATCGGCAGCAGCGACAGCGCGCCGGTCCGGCGGGCCACCCGCACCTGGCGCTCGCTGAGCACGTCCCAGCTCAGGTCGTCGAACAGGGCCCGCGCGGTGCGGCAGGCCAGCCACAGCCAGCGCAGCGCGTCGTCCTCGGGGAGCGGCTCGTCACGCAGCGCGGCCAGCGCCTGGTGCAGCACCGGGACGCCTGCGCCGGGCCCCTGGGTCAGGAGCAGGGCCAGCCCGTCCAGCAGCAGCGCGCACGACCGCGGCAGCGCGCCGGGGGACGGGCCCCACCCGGCGGACAGGACGGCGGCGGCGACGTCGCGCAGGTCCCCGCCGCGGGCCTCCCGCCCGGCGGCCACCGCCGCGGAGAACGCGTCGAGGTACGTGGCGCGGGCCAGCGTCGCGTCCAGCGGTTCCAGCCGCCGGGCCGCCGACAGCAGCAGCCGCGGCGCGTCCCGGCCGCGGGTCGCCGCGAAGGTGACCTGGGCGGCCAGCAGCTCCGCCCGTGCCCGGTCCAGCTCGTCGAGCGGTCCGGCCTGCGCGGTGGACACCAGGTCCAGGGCCCGCTCGGGCGCCCCGGCGAGGTTGGCCGAGTGCGCCGCGGCCAGCGCCCGCCGGGCCCGGCGCCCGGGGTCCGGGGTCAGCGCCACCGCCCGCTCGAGGAAGACCGCCGCGGCGGCCTGCCCGCCGCGGGCGCGCACCCGGACCGCCGCCCGCTCCAGCTCGGCGGCGACGTCCTCGTCCAGGCCGCCCGTCCCCTGCGCCCGGTGCCAGGCGCGGCGGTCGGGATCGGTGCCCGGGTCCAGGCACGACGCCAGCGCGCGGTGCGCCGTGCGCCGCTGCTCCGGGGACGCCGCGCGGTACACCGCGGAGCGCACCAGGGGGTGCCGGAAGCGCACGTGCGTGCCGATCTCCACCAGCCCCGCGTCGGTCGCGGGGACCGCCGCGTCGGGGCCGATGCCCACGCGCTCGGCGGCGCGCCACACCAGGACCGGGTCGCCGACCGGGTCGGCCGCGGCGATGAGCAGCAGCCGGCGGGTGACCTCGGGCAGCGGGGTCAGCCGGCGGCGGAAACTGTCCTCGATCCGGCCGGCCAGCGGCGTGGCGTCCGGCAGCCCGAAGCCGCCGGCGAGCTCGGCGGGCGTGCGCCCCCGCGGGAGCTCCAGGAGGGCCAGCGGGTTGCCGTGGCTCTCGGCCACCACGCGGTCGCGCACCCGCGGGTCGAGCGTGCCGGTCACCGCCGAGTCCAGCAGCGCCCGCGCGTCGGTGGTGCTCAGACCGCGCACCTCGAGCTCGGGCAGGCCGGTGAGGGTGGGCTCCCGGTCCGAGGGCCGGACGGCGAAGACCATCGCCACCGGCTCGGCCGCGAGCCGGCGGGCGACGAACTCCAGGGTCTGCGCCGAGGCGTGGTCGAGCCACTGCACGTCGTCGACGACGCAGACCAGCGGCCGCTCCTCCGCCACCTCCGACAGCAGGGTCAGCACGGCCAGGCCGACGAGGAAGCGGTCGGGCGCGGTGCCGGCCCGCAGCCCGAAGGCGGTGCCCAGCGCCTGCTGTTGCGGAGCCGGCAACGTGGACAGCCGGTCGAGGTACGGACTGCACAGCTGGTGCAGGCCGGCGAAGGCCAGCTCCATCTCCGACTCCACGCCGGCCGCGCGGGCCACCTGGCAGCCGACGGCGCGCTCGAGCAGGAAGTCCAGCAGGGCGGTCTTGCCGATGCCGGCGTCCCCGCGCAGCACCAGGACCTGGCTGCGGCCGGCCTTCGCCGCGGCCACCAGCCCGCTCAGGGTCTCGCACTCGGTGCGCCGTCCCAGCAGCCCGGGCCACGGGCTGGTCCGGGGGAGGGGGGACGCCGGCTGCGGCACGGGCGCGCGGGAGTGGCGCACCGGTGCGGCCGTCCTGCGGCGGAGGTCGGTCACGGGGGCGGCGGGGTCACGGCCGCCGGGGTCCCGGGCGCCGGGGTCAGGGGCGCCGCGCTCGCGGGGAGGCGGTCCGGGGGCTGCGCACCGCCGCAGCGCGCGACGGGTTCCGGGTGTGCCATCGAAGGTCCCCTCGGCCGAGCCGGTCGCCGCATGCCCCCGCGACGCGCCTTCCGGGATGCAGGACTGACGACGACGAGAGTCCCTCTCGCCAGCCCGCAGGGGAACAGGCAGCGGGCCGGGAGCCCGGTGGTCCGGCCGGGACCCCGGGTGGCGGTGACCCTCCGTCGCCGGACGTCACTGCGCTCGCCCGTCCGCGCGGCCCGGCCCGCGCAGGGGTGCCCGCGGCCAGGGCAGGTGCCAGGGGGTCTCCCTGGCGCGCCCCCCGGGCCGAGCGGACGAGGGTCGAGCCGAGCACCCCGCTCACCACCGCTCGCCGAGTGCGAGACCGCGAGGAGGCACCCGTGACCCGGTCGACCGTCCCCCCGACGCCCACTGCCGCGTCCACCGCCGCGCAGGAGTCCGGCACCGCCGTCCGCCCCTTCCGGATCGAGGTCCCCGAGGAGGCCCTCACCGACCTGCGCAGACGCATCGAGGCGACCCGCTGGCCCACGCGGGAGCTGGTGCCCGACCGCTCGCAGGGAGTCCAGCTGCGGACGCTGCAGGAGCTCGCCCGCTACTGGGCGACCGAGTACGACTGGCGCCGCTGCGAGGCGCGGCTGAACGCGCTGCCGCAGTTCCTCACCCGGATCGACGGCGTGGACGTGCACTTCCTCCACGTGCGCTCGCCGCACGCCGAGGCGCTGCCGATGGTCATGACGCACGGCTGGCCCGGGTCCGTCGTCGAGATGCTCGAGACGGTCGGACCCCTCACCGACCCGACGGCGCACGGCGGCCGCGCCGAGGACGCCTTCCACCTGGTGCTGCCGTCCCTGCCCGGGTACGGCTTCTCCGGCGAGCCGGCGGAGATCGGGTGGGACGTCGCCCGCGTCGGGCGGGCGTGGGCCGAGCTGATGCGCCGCCTGGGCTACGACCGCTACGTCGCCCAGGGCGGCGACGTGGGCGCCGGCGTCACCGACGCGATGGGCCGCCAGGCACCGGAGGGACTGCTGGGGATCCACCTGAACCTGCTCGTCACCGCGCTGGGCGCCCAGCTGCCGGGGGACGGCGAGCAGGAGCGCGCGGCCCTCGACGCGATCGCCACCTTCCGGTCGAGCGGCTTCGCGTACTTCCTCGAGCAGGCCACCCGGCCGCAGACCATCGGCTACGGCCTGCTCGACTCGCCCGTCGCCCTGGCCGCCTGGCTGCTCGACCACGACACCGACGCCTACTACAAGATCTCCCGCGCCTTCGTCGACGGGCAGCCGTCGGGCAACCTCACCCGCGACCACGTCCTCGACAACGTCACGCTGTACTGGCTGACCGGCACCGGGGCCTCGGCGGCCCGGTCCTACTGGGAGAGCTACGGCCCCGACGCCCCCGCGGCGGCCGCGGCCGGGCAGACCCCGCCGCCGGTCACCGTGCCGGTCGGGTTCACCACCTTCCCGGGCGAGATCTGGCGCACCCCGCGCAGCTGGGCCGAGCAGAGCTACCCCACCCTCAGCTACTTCAACGAGGTCGACCGGGGCGGCCACTTCGCCGCCTGGGAGGAGCCCGAGGTGTTCACCACCGAGGTCCGGGCCGCGTTCCGCCCGCTGCGCGCACCGCAGGTGCCCGGGCCGCGCTGACCGGTCACGGGCCCGGCGGTCCGGGGGACACCGCGTCCCCCGGACCGCCGGGCCCGTCGTCGTCGCGGGTCGTCGTCGCGGGTCGTCGTCGCGGGTGGACGGCGTCAGCGGCCCGGCAGGCGCTCGGTGATCTCCTGCAGCACCCAGCCGTTGCCGTCGGGGTCGCTGAACACAGCGTGGGACTGGTAGCTGCGGCCCTCGGGGTCGCGACCGGGCTGGCGCACGCCCGGGTCGTCGGGGTGGAAGCGGCCGGCCGAGCCGTGGAAGACCTCGCTGACCGGGGCACCCCGCTCCAGCAGCTCGGCGCGGGCGGCCTCGATGTCGCGGGTGACGAGCAGCAGGCCCTGCAGCGACCCCGGGGTCATGGTGGTCACCCCGGTGCCGAAGCTGATCGAGCACCCCGATCCCGGCGGGGTCAGCTGCACGATGCGGAACTGGTCCCCGCCGACGATGTCGGCGTCCTCCCGCCACCCGAGGCCCTTGTAGAACTCCTTGGCGCGGTCGACGTCGGAGACGGGCAGGACGACGACCTCGAGGTGCAGGTCCACGGGAGGGACTCCTCTCGGCTCGGAGCGTGGTCAGCGCGGCTGGGGGACCTGCGGGCCGCGCAGGGACCGGAAGCCGGCGCGGAGCTGGTCGACGAAGAGGGAGGGCTGCTCCCACGCGGCGAAGTGCCCGCCGCGGTCCAGCCGGTCGTAGTGGACGAGGCCGGGGTAGGCCCGCTCGGTCCAGCTGCGGGGGGCCTCGTACTGCTCGCCGGGGAAGACGCTGACCGCGACCGGGATCTGCACGCCCTTGGCGTCGAAGAAGCCGCCCCGGTACTCCCAGTAGAGCCGCGAGGCCGAGACCCCGGTGGTGGTCAGCCAGTAGAGCGTGATGTTGTCGAGGACCTCGTCGCGGGTCAGCTCGCCGGTGTCGCTGGTCTCCCGCTCCAGCGCCTGCGCCACCGCCGCGGCGGGCTGGCCGTCGGCGTCGTTGTGGTCCAGCAGCCAGGCGGCCAGGCCGACGGGGGAGTCGGCGATGCCGTACAGGGTCTGCGGGCGGGCGGCCATGTAGCGCGCGTACTCGACCTGCCCGTAGGTGCGCAGCAGCTGCTCGCAGGCGCGCCGCTCGTCGTCGGCGAGCCCGTCCGGCGGCGGGCCGCCGGCCACGAGGACCCGGTCGACGTCGGCCGGGACGACGGCGGGCATGTTGGTGTGGATGCCGAGCAGGCCCTCGGGGGCCTGCAGGCCCATCTGGTCGACGACGAAGGCGCCCCAGTCCCCGCCCTGGGCGACGTAGCGGTCGTAGCCCAGCCGGGTCATCAGCTGCGCCCAGGCCCGCGCCATCCGCTCCGGTCCCCAGCCGGTGCCGGTCGGCTTGCCGGAGAACCCGTAGCCGGGCATCGAGGGGATGACCACATGGAAGGCGTCGGCGGCGCTGCCGCCGTGCGCGGTGGGGTCGACCAGCGGCTCGATGATCTTCAGCTGCTCGATCACCGACCCGGGCCAGCCGTGGTTGACCACCAGCGGCAGCGCGTCCTCGTGCCGGGAGCGCACGTGCAGGAAGTGGATGTCGAGCCCGTCGATCTCGGTGCGGAACTGCGGCAGCGCGTTGAGCCGCGCCTCGACGCGGCGCCAGTCGTAGTCGGTGGCCCAGTGCCGGGCCAGCGCCTGCATCGTGGCCAGCGGCACGCCCTGGGAGGTGTCGGGCACGGTCTCGCGCTCGGGCCACACGGTCGCCTCGATCCGCCGGCGCAGCTCGGCGAGGGCCTCGTCGGGGACCTCGATCCGGAACGGGCGGATCGCGGCACCGTCCGGCTGCTGGGCGGCGGGGATCGGCGCGGGCGCGGTCGACCGGGACATGCGGGCCTCCTCCGGTGGGGCGGCGGGCCCGGCTGCGGGGGCGCCGACCGCCTGCTTGTGGGGACCGGCCCACGCTGGCAGTTCCCGGGCCGGCGTCGCGCCCGTGCATGTCCCGGGTCGGCACCCGGTCGCCGGCCGGTGCCCGGCACCGGGCCGGGGGTCGGAGGTCGGGCGTCAGGGGACCCGGGTCCGCAGGAGCACGCCCTCGTCGGGCCGCAGCACAAGTCCGGACGGCGTCGCGTCGTCCGGGCGCCCGGCCCGGCCGGGGTCGGTGGACAGCAGCACCTCGAGCTCCCCCGCGGGGAGGCCGTCGGCCGCCAGCGGCCGGGGGACGGCGGCGAAGTTGACCGCGGCCACCAGCCGGTCGGCCCCCTCGCCGCGCACCCAGGCCAGGACGTCGGGGCCGGCGCCGAGCACCCGCTGCGACCCGCTCTGCAGGACCGGCGAGCCCGCGCGCAGCGCACCGAGCCGGCGGACCAGCGACAGCGTCGAGTCCGGGTCGGCGGCCTGGCGCTCCACGCACAGCCGCTCGGCGTCGGCCACCAGGGGCAGCCACGGCTGCCCGGTGGTGAACCCGGCGCCCGGGCCGGCCACCGACGGCGGCCGCCAGGGGATCGGCGCGCGCTCGGGGTCGCGCCCGTCGACGTCGACCACGCGGTCGGGCGGCACGGAGGCGTCGGGCAGCCCCAGCTCGTCGCCCTGGTAGAGGAACGGCGTGCCGCGCAGCGCGGTCAGCAGCAGCGCGACCGCCCGCGCCCGGGCCGGGCCGTGTCCGCCGTCCCCCTCGGCGCCGTCGTAGCGGGTGGCGATGCGCGAGTGGTCGTGGTTGCCGAGGAACCAGGCCGGCCAGGCCTCCGGCTCGGCCCGGGCCGTGAACTCCTCGACGGCGGTGCGGAAGGCGCCGGCGTCCCAGGGCAGGTGGACGAAGACGAAGTTGTGCGCCAGGTGCAGCTGGTCACCGCCGGCCAGGTAGGCGAGCACCCGCTGCAGGTCCAGCAGGTAGACCTCGCCGACGATCATCCGGTCGGGGAACTCGTCGACCACCCGCCGGATGCCGCGCAGCCGCTCGTGCACGGTCTCCCAGTCCTGGTCGTGCCGGCGGCCGGACCCGGCGTTGCTGCGCAGCAGCGGGTCCTTCGCCAGCCGCTGCAGCGCGTCGATCCGCAGCCCGTCGACGCCGCGGCGCAGCCAGAACCGGACCGTGTCGTGCATCGCGGCCTCGACCTCGGGGTTCTCCCAGTTCAGGTCCGGCTGCTGCGGCGTGTAGGAGTGCAGGTACCACTGGCCGGTGGGCTCGTCGAACGTCCAGGCCGGCCCGACCGCGGCGAACTCCGAGCGCCAGTCGTTGGGCGGCCCGCCGCCGGGTGCGCCGTCCCGCCACACGTACCAGTCGCGCTTCGGGTCCTCGCGCGAGGACCGCGACGCCAGGAACCACGGGTGCCGGTCTGAGGAGTGGTTGGGCACCCAGTCCAGCACCACGCGGATGCCCCGCTCGTGGCAGTCGGCGACCAGGGCGTCGAGCTCGTCGAGGCCGCCGAAGAGCGGGTCGACGGCGCAGAAGTCGGCGACGTCGTAGCCGAAGTCGGCCATCGGCGAGGGGAACACCGGGGAGAGCCACACCGCCCCCACGGACAGCGCCGACAGGTGGTCCAGGTGCGCCCGCAGGCCGGCGAGGTCGCCCACGCCGTCGCCGTCGGAGTCGGCGAACGACCGCGGGTAGACCTGGTAGACGGCGCTGCGCCGCCACCACTCCGGCTCCGCCGCCTGCGGGGTGTCCGGGCGGGGGGCTGTCGGGTCGCCGCTCATGGTGCGAGCATCCCGCCATGACCGGCACGCCCGCTCGCCGCCGTCCGCCGCTCCGCTCGATCCGGCCGGGAGGTGGTACCGCCGGGCAGGCGGTGACGAGTCCGCCGCACCGCCGTCCGCGGGTGGTCGTCGTCGGCGGCGGGTTCGCCGGCTTCCACGCCCTGCGCCACCTGCAGCGCCACCTGCCGCGCGAGGCCGCCGAGCTGGTGCTGGTGACGCCCAACGACTACCTGCTCTACAGCCCGTTGCTGCCCGAGGTGGCCACCGGCGTCGTGGAGGCCCGGCACATCGCGGTGTCGCTGCGGCGCACCCTGCCGCGGGTGCGGCTGGTGCTCGGCCGCGTCTCCGACGTCGACCTGACCACGCGCATGGTCACCGTCCGGCGCGCCGACCTCGAGCACCGGCTCGACTGGGACCACCTGGTCCTGGTGCCCGGCTCCGTCACCCGGCAGTTCGACATCCCCGGGGTGCCCGACCACGCCCGCGGCCTGAAGACCCTCGTCGAGGCGGTCTACCTGCGCGACCACCTGCTCGAGCAGCTCGACCTCGCCGACGCCCAGCCCGACACCGAGGCCGGCCGGGCCGCGCGCGAGGAGATGCTCACCGTGGTGGCGGTCGGCGCCGGCTACACCGGCACCGAGTTCGTCGCCCAGGCCCAGCGCTGGCTGACCCGCATCGAGGGCCGCTGGGACCGCACCCGCGCCCGGGACGTGCGGTGGGTGCTGGTCGACGTCGCCCCGGCCGTCCTCCCGGAGCTCGGCCCGCGGCTCGGTGAGCACGCGCTGCGGGTGCTGCACGACCGGGGCGTCGACGTCCGCCTGCGGACCAGCGTGTCCGAGGCCGAGGACACCCGCGTCACCCTCACCGACGGCACGACCATCCGCACCCGCACCCTCGTCTGGGGCGCCGGGGTGGTGGCCAGCCCGCTGGTGATGGCCCTGGGGCTGCCCACGCGCAAGGGCCGGCTGGTCACCGACCCCGACCTGTCGGTGCCGGGGGTCCACGGCCTGTGGGCGGCCGGCGACGCCGCCGCGGTGCCCGACCTCGCCGCGCGCGGGACCGCCGACGGGCGGCTGCCCGACACCCCGCCCACCGCCCAGCACGCCCAGCGCCAGGGCGTCGCGCTGGGCCGCAACATCGCCGCCGCCCTGGGCCACGGCACCGCGCGCCCCTACCGGCACACCGACCTGGGCCTGGTGGCCGACCTCGGCGGGTTCGACGCCGTCGCCCGCCCGCTGGGCGTCCCGCTGACCGGGCCGGTGGCCAAGGTGGTCACCCGCGGCTACCACCTGTACGCGCTGCCGGCGATGTCCAACCGGGTGCGGGTGGCCCTCGACTGGGTGTTCCAGAGCGTGCTCCCGCCGGACGAGACGCAGCTGTCGGTGGTGCGCGAGGAGGACGCGCGGCTGGCCACCGCCCAGGCCACGGCCATCTACGGCTCGACGGCCTGAGGCCGCCGGCGCCGGGGACGGCGCACGGCGGGGTGTCCGCGACCGGCCGCGAGGGACACCATGGGCTCCGCGCCGGTCCGCCGGGGAGGGCGGCCCGGACGCGGGGAGGAGCGGCCGCCGTGGCGCGATCCGGGACCGGCCAGGGCGTCCGGCGCGACCGCCGTCCGGCGCGGCCGCCGCGCACCGGGCCGGCCCCGGGGGAGTCCGCGCTGGTGATCGGCGCGCTGGGCGTCGTCTACGGGGACATCGGCACCAGCCCGCTCTACGCGATGGAGACGGTCTTCGCCGTCGACGGCGGCGCGGTGGGCGCCGCCACCCGCGACGTCCTCGGGGTCGCGTCGCTGGTGTTCTGGTCGCTGACCCTCACCGTGACGGTCAAGTACGTCGTCGTCGTCCTGCGGGCCGACAACCACGGCGAGGGCGGCGTGCTGTCGCTGGCCACCCTCGTCGCCCGCTCCCTGGGCCCCGCCGCCGGCCGCCGCGCCGCCGTGGCCATGGCGCTGGGCGTGCTGGGGGCGTCGCTGTTCTACGGCGACAGCGTGATCACGCCGGCCATCTCGGTGCTGTCGGCCGTGGAGGGCCTGGAGGTCGTGGACCCGGGGCTCTCCCGCGTGGTGCTCCCGCTGGCGGTCGCGGTGCTGACGACGCTGTTCCTCGTCCAGCGGTGGGGGACCAGCCGCGTCGGGCGCGCCTTCGGGCCGGTGATGCTCGTGTGGTTCGGCGTCCTCGGCGCGGCCGGGCTGGCGCACGTCCTGGCGCGGCCGGAGGTGCTGCGGGGGCTCTCGCCGGGCTACGCGCTGGAGTTCGCCGTCGACCGGCCGGGGGTCGCGCTCGCGGTGATGGGCGCGGTGGTGCTGACGGTCACCGGCGCCGAGGCCCTCTACGCCGACATGGGGCACTTCGGGCGCCGGCCGATCCGCCGCGCCTGGTTCCTGCTCGTCTTCCCGGCCCTGGTCCTCAACTACCTGGGCCAGGCGGCGCTGGTCGAGGGCGACGCGGGAGCGCGCGACGACCCGTTCTTCCTGCTCTTCCCGTCCTGGGCGCAGCTGCCCGTGGTCGTGCTCGCCACCGCCGCCACGGTGATCGCCTCCCAGGCCGTCCTCGCCGGCGCCTTCTCGGTGTCCCGGCAGGCGATGGCGCTGGGCTACCTGCCGCGGCGGCGGGTGCGGCACACCTCCGCGCAGGAGGCCGGCCAGGTGTACGTCCCGGCGGTCAACGCGGTGCTGTTCGTGCTGGTCCTCGCCGTGACGGTGGGGTTCGGCTCCTCCGCCCGGCTGGCCGCCGCGTACGGGGTGGCGGTGACGGCCACGTTCCTCGTCACGACGGCGCTGCTGCTCGTGCTCGCCCGGGTGCGCTGGCGGTGGTCCCGGCGCCGGCTGGTGCTCCTCGGCGGCGTGCTCGGCGCGGTCGAGGTCGCCTACGCCGCCGCGACCCTGCCCAAGGTGCCGCACGGCGGCTGGCTGACCCTGCTGATCGCCGGCACCGTCCTCACGGTCATGACCACCTGGCGCCGGGGGCGCGAGCTGCTGGTGGCCCGGCGCGCCCAGCAGGAGGGCCCGCTGGACGCCGTCCTCGCCGAGGTGCGCGCGGCCGCCGTCCCCCGCGTGCCCGGGGTCGCGGTCTACCTGCACCCCACGGACGCGACCGCGCCGCTGGCGCTGCGCGCGACCGTCGCCCGCTTCTCGGTGCTCCACGAGCGGGTCGTGCTGCTCACCGGGCGGACGGCGGCCGTGCCGCACCTGCCGGAGGAGCGGCGGGTCACCACCCGTCCCCTCGGTCCCCCCGCGGCCGGGTTCGTCCACGTCGTCGTGGAGTCCGGCTTCCTGGACCGCCCGGACCTCGAGGCCGCGCTGCGCCGCGCCCTGCCCGGGGTCGCGGGGACCGGCGCGCCCGCCGACCCGGACGCGGCGACCTGGTTCGTGACCCGGCCGGCGCTGCGCCCGACACCGCGGTCGGGGATGAGCGCGTGGCGCACCCGGCTGTTCGTGCTGCTCGCCCACGGCGGGACCGGCCGCCCGGAGCACCTCGCGCTGCCCCCGGAGCGCACCGTCGTCATGGGCGCGGAGATCGACCTCTGACCCCGCCGGGGGAGGATCGGCCGCGGGCCGGGGCTCCGGCCGGGCGGCGGCGAGGGGAGCGGGACGTGACCGACGAGGGGGACCTGCGGCGGCGGTGGGCGCAGGGGCGGCCCGCCCACGGGGTGTGGAGCCTGCTGCCGGGCGCGGTGACCGCGGAGGTGCTCGCGCGGACCGGCGCGGACTACGTCGTCGTCGACCTGCAGCACGGCGCGGCGGCCGAGGCCGAGCTGCCCGGGGTCGCGGCGGCGGTGACCGCGGCCGGCGCGGTGCCGCTGGTGCGCACCCGCAGCCCCTCCTTCGCCGACGTCGGCCGCCCGCTCGACCTCGGCGCCCGCAGCGTGGTCGTCCCCAACGTGCGCGACGCCGCGCACGCCCGGGAGGTCGTGGCCGCCTGCCGGTACGCCCCGGCCGGCGGACGGTCGATCGGGCGGCTGTCGGGCGGGTGCGAGCAGCCCCTGGTGGTCGTGATGGTCGAGTCCGCGAGCGCGCTCGACGACCTCGACGCCGTCCTCGCCGTCGAGGGGCTCGACGGGGTCTACGTCGGCCCCGGGGACCTGTCGCTGTCGCTGGGCCTGGCGGGAGCCGACCGGCGGGAGGAGCTGCGCGGCGTGCTGTCCTCGGTCGTGGCCCGCGCGGTGGCCGCCGGCGTGCCCGTCGGGGTGCACGCCTCCAGCGGTCGGGAGGCCGCGGGGTGGGCCGCGGAGGGCGCCACGATCGTCACGGTCGCCGTCGACGCCGGTTCGCTGGGGGAGGCGGTGACCGGCCACCTCGGCGTCGCCCGCGCCCGTACCTGACACCGCACCCGACCGCGGTGTCCCGCCGGTGTATCAGCGGCGGGACCGGGCCCCTCTGCCGGTCGTCGTCACCGACGGAGGGGACCGCCCGTGGACCAGGACCTGCGCCTCGCACCCCGCAGCGGACCGCGTGTCACGCTGCTCGACGGCTTCTCCCTCGCGGCCGGTGACCTGCCGGCCGCCGGGGACCTGCCCCCGGCCGTGCAACGGCTGGTGGCCCTGCTGTGCCTGACCGGCCGGCCGGCCCGCGCGGCGGTGTCCGGCCGGCTGTGGCCCGACGTCGACGAGGACCGGGCCCGGGCCAGCCTGCGGTCGGCGCTGTGGCGGCTGCGCCGCTGCGCACCCGGGCTGGTCGACACCGCGGACGGCGCGCTGCGCATCGCCGACGGCGTGCGCGTCGACGTGCGCGAGCTGCAGGAGTGGGCCGTGCACGTCCGCGACCCGCGGGTGGCCGCCGGCCGGCTGACGCTGCCGCGCCCGGCCCTCCTCGGGGACCTGCTGCCGGGCTGGTACGACGACTGGGTGCTGCCGGAGCGCGACCGGCTCACCCAGCTGCGGCTGCACGCGCTGGAGACCCTGGCCGGGCGGCTGCGCGCCGCCGGCCGCTACGCCGACGCGCTGCAGGCGGCCCACCTGGCCGTGCGGGCCGAGCCGCTCCGGGAGAGCGCCCACCGCACCGTGGTGCAGGTGCACCTGGCCGAGGGCAACCTGGCCGAGGCGCTGCGCGCCCACGACACGTTCCGCGACCTGCTGCGCCAGGAGCTCGGCGTGCCGCCGACCGGGCAGATGACCCGGCTGGTGCAGGGCCTGGGCCGGCCGCGCCGGGCCGCCTCCTGACCCCGGGATCCGCGCCATGACCGACGACGCCCCGTCCTCGCCGTACCTGCGCGCCCTCGAGCGCGCCCGCGCCCTCGGCCGCGCCGACGGGCTCCTCGAGGCCGCCGCCGGGCCGGCGGGGGAGGCGGTCCTGCTGGGGGCGTGCTGCCACGGGCGCGGCCCGGACGGGCTGGCCCTCCTGGTCTGGGACGGCGCGGGCAGCGCACCGGCCGGGGTCCGGCTCAACGCCCCCGCCTGGTACGCGGACGGCTTCCGCGGCGCCCTGGCCGAGGCCGAGCGGAACCGCCGCCGGGTGCCCCGGCCACGGCCGCCCAGCGACTGACCGCCGGCTGCGAGGAGGTGCCGTGCCCCCGGTCCGCACCGCGCCGGCAGCGCGGGTGCTCGCCGCCGCGGCGGAGGTCGACGCCCGCCTGGGGCACGAGAACCTGGGCCCGCTGTCGGCCGCGCGCGGGTTCCTGCCCACCCGTCCGCCGGCGGCGCGGCTGCCGGGCACCCACGCCGCCTGGGACCGGGCGGCGGCGGAGCTGCCGGCCCTGCTGCGCGACGTCTCCGTCCGGGAGGCCGTCGAGCGGCTGCCCGTGCTGCCGGCCGACCCCGGGGCGCTGGCGGACACCGCGCTGCAGCGGGCGGCCACCGTGCTGGGCCTGCTCGCCCACGCGCACGTGCACGGCCGCGCCCCCCGGCCCGCGGGCCTGCCGCCGGCCCTCGCCGTCCCCTGGGCGCAGGTGCTGCGCCGGCTGGGCCGCTCCCCGGACCCCGTGCTGGGCTATCCCGACCTGATCGTGCACAACTGGCGCTCCGCCGCCGGGCGCGACGGCCTCCCGCTGGTGTCCGACGACCTGCGCCTGCTGGTGCCCGCGGCCGGCAACGAGGAGGAGCGCGTCTTCTACCTCACCCAGGTCGAGGTGCTGGCGCAGTGCGCGCCGGTGGTCCCGGCGGCGGCCGACGCCCAGCAGGCGGTCCTCGACGACGACGCCGAGGCGCTGGGCGCCGCCCTCGACGCGGTGACCGCGGCGCTGCGGGCCGCGACCCGGTCGCTGCGGCTGATCGACCCCCGGCCCGGCGGCCGCACCCGCGTCGACCCCGTCGTCTGGGCCAAGACCGTGGCCCCGCTCGCGGTGCCGCTGCGGGCCGGTGACCTCGGGCCCAGCGGCACGGCCTCCCCGGTCTTCGGCCTGCTCGACGCGCTCCTCGGCCGGCGCGACCACTCCAGCCAGCTCGGGCAGGAGATCCTGCGGCACCGCCGCAGCGCCCCGCCGCGCTGGCGGCGGTTCGCCGACGCGGTCGAGGAGGTCCCGGTCGCCGCCTACGTCGACGCCCGGCGCCGGCCGCAGCTGGTGGCCTCGTTCGAGGCGGCGCGGGAGGCCCACGCCGGCGCCGACGGCTTCCTCGGCCGGCACCGGCGCCTGGTGTCGGGCTACCTCGCCGTCGCCTTCATGGTCGGCCGCGGGGTGACCATCGGCGGGTTCGCCGGGTCCCCGCGCGAGCTGACCTGGCACACCGTCGACGCGGCCCTCACCGCGTCCCGCGCCGAGCGGGACCCCGCACCGGCGGCCCTGCGGCCCGCCCCCGCCGCCGTCCCCGGCCGGCCGGTGCGCCGGGGCCCCGGCCTGGCCGACCTCGCCGAGCACAACGACGACGAGCACGGCTGGTGGCTGGCGGTCGGCGGCCGCGTGCACGACGTCACCGCCTTCCTGCAGCGCCACCCGGGCGGGGCGGCGGTGCTGCGGGCCCACGCGGGACTGGACGCCACGACCGCCTTCGGCCGGGTGCACGGCGGCCGGCCGGGACCGGGGCACGTGCTGGCCGGCACCGACGTCGGGCCGCTGCTGCGCCCCCGCCTGACCCTGGCCCGCCCGCTGCACGACGCCTGGGCCGACGCCCTGACCGGCCTCGTCCACCTGCAGAACGCCTTCGGTCTCGACCGCTCCTTCGGGCGGGACACCGACCTGTGCCGGCCCGGCGGCGCCCGGCCGTCGGCGCTGCAGGCCGACCGGGCCGCGGACACCGCCGCGCGCTTCGGCGACGAGTACCTGCCGCGGTTCGCCGCCGAGGCCCTCGCGCCCCTCGCCGCCCGCGTGCTCCGCGAGCAAGGCGCGGCGCCCCGCGGGATCAGGACGGTCCCCGGGCCGCCGCCGGCGGGGACCCTCCGGCACCGGCTCGACCTGGTCGAGCGGCGGCTGGCCACCACCAAGGCGCTGCTGGTCGCCGGCGCGCGGGCCTTCGACGCGTGGGGCGACACCGTCCTGGCCCGCGGCGACCTGTGGTGCCTGGCGGCGCGGGCGGTCCCGGTCTGCGCCGGGGCGGCCACCGTCGCCGTGCACCGGGTCCGGCCCGCGCGCTGAGGGCCGGCCTCCCGGGACGTCGCCCGGGAGGCCGGGCCGTCTCACACGGGCAGGATCCGCAGGGGGACGCCGAAGCCGTCGAGCCGGGGGGTCCCGTTCTTCCGCTGTGAGTGCACACCGGCCTCGGCGAGCAGCGCGTCGAGCGCCGCCCGCGCCGACGGGGCCCGCCGGTCGCGCACCATCCGGACGACCGCCCCGGCCACCTGCGGAGCCGCGAACGAGGTGCCGCTCCAGGTGGCCCACGAGCTCGGCCCGAAGACGTCGGGGTCCAGCGCGTCCGACGACGGCGCCTCCTCGCCGATGACGTAGGTGGACACGACGCCCTGCCCGAGGGTCGAGCAGGTCACCCAGTCACCCCGCGAGGACCACTCCGCCCCCACGACCTGCTGGTCGTCCCGGTCGTCCAGGCGCAGCGCGGCCACGGCCACCACGTGCCGCTCGAACCCCGGCTCGGCGGCGAACGCCGCGGGCCAGCACGGGCGGCCGTCGTCGCCGAAGTTGCCCGCCGCGCAGACGACGAGCAGGTGGCGACGCGCGCGGTCGGCGATCGCGATCGCGCTGCGCAGGGCCCGCTCCATCGCCAGCGGCGGCCGGTCGTCGGCCGTCTGGAAGCCGAGGGACAGGTTGATCACCTCCGCGCCGTCCTGGGCCGCGCGCACGACCTCCCGGCCGATGTCGACCTCGTCGCCCTCGCCCTCGGTGTCCAGCGCGCGCCGCAGCACGAGCCGGGCACCCGGCGCGACCTGCTGCACGATGCCGGCGGTGAAGGTGCCGTGCCCGGCCGCGCGGTCGAGGTAGTGGTCGGCCGGGACGACGTCGAGCAGGTCGAGGTTGTCCGTGCCGGCCAGGCCGGCCAGCCAGCCGTCGCCGCGCTGCTCGGCGCTCACCCCGTTGTCGACGACCGCGACGACGGGGTCCCCGCCCTTCCGGGGCTCGGCCTGGAAGTCCCAGGACCCGCCACGGCCCGGGCCGGAGGGCTCCGGCCCGCCCGCGGCCTTCCGGATCGCCCCCAGCAGGGAGACGTGGCTGGGCGCCGCGCGGCCCGCGGTCACCGCCCGTGCCACGGCCCCCGAGGCGCGCAGGCTCCGGGCGCCGGCCCCGACGGTCACGAGCACCCGCAGGTCGTCGACCCCGGGGACGGCGACCACCTGCGGCGCGTAGTACATCGCCTCCAGCTCGGCGAGCACCCGGGGCACGTCCGCCCGGCGCACGACGAGCCGGTTCGGGGTCACGGCCGTCCCGTCCTCCTCGAGCCGGATGCGGGCCGGACCGAGGCCGCTGCGCCGCTCCTGCAGGTCGGTCAGGGCACGCACGTGGTCCTCCCGGGGACCTCCGCTGGCGGCCATCTCGGCCAGCCACGCGGCGATCTGGGTCCGCACCGCGGCCCGCTGGGCCGTGATCTGCTCCGGGGAGCGCCGGTCGTCCGGTGCCTGGGGGAACTGGTGGGCGTCCGCCATCGGGGATCTCCTCCTCGCCGCGCCGGGATCGGGGCAGAATCGTCCCGGTGACCGGCGTCACACCGGAAGAGCCGATCGGCTCCCTCCTGATACGCGCGCAGCAGGCCTACGACGGCGTCGTGGGCGACCCGCGGCGCTTCGACCGGGTCGCCGCCGACGTCGTCGAGGCCGCCCGCCGGGCCCCCGATCCCGAGGCGCTGGTGGTCGGCCTGCGTGCGGTGGCCTGGTCGGCCCGGGCCCGGCGGGACAACCGGCGGGCCCTGCGCCTCCTCGACGAGGCCCTCCGGCTGGCCCGGCGGGCCGGGCTGACCTCCCGGATCGCGGAGCTGCTCGTCACCCGGGCCGCGGTGGCCCTCGAGCTGGGACGGGTCGCCGTCGCGCTGCGCGACCTGGACCGGGCCGTGCCCGCCGACGGCCGCCCCCCGCCGGAGGCGGACTTCATGCGTGCGGTGCTGCTGCACAACCTCGGGCGGCTCGAGCCCGCCGCGGCGTCCTACCGCCGGGTGGTGGCCGACCCCGCGGCGACGCTGGACAACCGGGGGAGCGCGGCCAACAACCTCGCCCTGGTGGCCGCCTCCCGGGGCCGGTTCGACGAGAGCCTGCGGCACCTCGACCGCGCCGAGCAGCTGGCCGCCGGCATCGGGCCGTCGATGTACGCGTTCGTGGCGCACAACCGGGGGCTGGTGCTGGCCCAGAGCGGGCGGCTGGCGGAGGGGCTGGCCCAGCTCGACCGCGCGACGGAGCTGTTCACGCAGACCGGCGTGCCGCTGGGCGAGTACCACATGGAGTACGCCGACGTGCTGGCCGAGCTGCGGCTGCTGCCGGAGGCGCGGGAGCTGGCCGGGCGCGCCGCGGCCGACCTCGACGCCCAGGGCGTGCTGCTCCTCGCTGCCGAGGCGCGGCTGACCGTGGCACACACGGCGCTGCTCGCCGGGGACGCCGCGGCGGCGAGGACGGCGGCCGACGCGGCGGAGGCGCTGTTCCGGCGGCAGCGGCGGACGGCCTGGGCCGCGCGCGCGACGGTGCTCGCCGCCGAGGCCGCCCTCCTCGACGGGAGCGGCGACCTGCCGCTGCTGCGGCGCACGGCGCGGGCCGCCGGGTTCCTCGACCGGTCGGGCGTGCCGTCGGCCGCCGCGGCCGCCCACCTGGCCGCCGGCCGGCTGGCCGCGGAGCTGGGGCGCCCCCGGGTCGCCCGGCGCTGCCTCGGGGCAGCGCGCGACCGCAGCCGGCGCGGGCCGGTGCTGCTGCGCCTGCGCGGGCACCTCGCCGCCGCCTGCGCCGAGCGGCTGGCCGGCCGGGACGACGCGGTGCTGCGGCACTGCCGTGCCGGGCTCGCCGACCTCGCCCGCCACCGCGCCGCCCTCGGGTCCACCGAGCTGCGGGCGCTGGCCTCCGGCCACGGGGTGGAGCTCGGGCGCCTGGGGCTGGAGACGCTGCTGTCCACCGGCTCCCCGCTGCGGGTGCTGGGGTGGATGGAGCAGACCCGCGCCGCCGCGCTGCTCGGCGTCGAGCCGCCGGCACCCGACGGGCTGCAGGACGAGCTCGCCGAGCTCCGGCTGGTGCACGCCGAGCTGGCGCAGGCGCTGCGCGACACCGGCGAGGAGCCGGCGGAGCTGCGCGCCCGGCAGAGCGCCGCGGAGGCGCGGCTGCGGCGGGCCACCTGGCAGCGGCCGGGCTCGGGGGCCGGCCGGGCGCCGGTCTGCACGCCCGCCGAGCTGCGCCGCCACCTCGACGGGCGCGCCCTGGCGTCGTTCGCCACGGTCGGCGGGGAGCTGGTCGCCGTCGTCCTGCACGGCGGCCGCAGCCGGCTGGTGCGGCTCGGCCCGGCGCGGCCGGTGACCGCGGAGTGCGACAGCCTGCTGTTCGCGCTGCGCCGCCTGCTGCGCCCCGGCCGGGCACCGGCGCTGGCGGCCGCGCGGGCCGCCGCCGAGCACGGGCTGCACCGGCTGGCGGACCTGCTGCTGGCCCCGCTGGGCCTGCCCGCGGACGTGCCGCTGGTGGTCGTGCCCGACGGGCGGACCCGCCGCGTGCCCTGGCCGGCCCTGCGCGGCGCCCCGGTGTCCACCGCGCCGTCGGCCGCGCTGTGGGCCCGCACCGCCGCCGCACCCCGCTCCGCCGGCCCGGTGGTGCTGGTGGCCGGGCCGCGGCTGCCCGGCGCGGTCGCCGAGGTCGAGGCCGTGCGCCGGTCCCACGCGGAGGCGACCGTCCTGACCGGCGCGGCGGCCACGGTGACCGCGACGACCGGCGCGCTGGCCGGCGCCGGCCTGGCGCACCTGGCCTGCCACGGCCGGCTGCGGTCGGACAACCCGTCCTTCTCCGCGCTGGAGCTCGCCGACGGGCTGCTGACCGTGCACGAGCTCGACCGCCGCGGCATCGCCCCCCGGCGGGTGGTGCTCGCCGCCTGCGACTCCGCCGCCGACGTCCCGTACGCCGGTGACGAGCTGCTGGGCCTCGTCAGCGCCCTGCTGGCGCGGGGGACGACGGGTGTCCTGGCGAGCACGGTCGCCGTCGGGGACCTGGAGTCCGTCGGCCTCATGGACGCCGTGCACCGCGGCCTGGCCGCCGGCCTGACCGCAGCCGACGCGCTGCACGCCGCCCGCGCCGCGCTGGACTCCGCCGACCCGCGCTCGTTCGTCCACCGGTGCGCCTTCGGCGCCTACGGGGCCGGGTGAGCGGCCCGCGCGGGTATCAGGGGCGCGTCCCGGGCCTCTGAGAGGGAGCGGCGGGTCCGGGACGGTCCCGGGTGGCCGGCGCCGCGTGCTGGCAGCCGGCCCGGCGGCGGGGCACCATGCCGGTGCGGGGGCGGACAGGGAGGGAGGCGGCGGTGTCGGTACCGGGGCCGGGCGACGACGAGCTGCTCGGCGAGCTGCGCGCGGCGCTGCGCGCGGCCGGTACGCCCACTCCGGCGATGACCGACGCCGCCCGCGCGGCCTTCTCGTGGCGCACCGTCGACGCCGAGCTCGCCGCCCTGACCAGCGACTCGCTCGTCGACGCCACGGCGGGCGTGCGCGGTGGGCCCGGCGGCCCCCGGGACCTGGTGTTCGAGGCCGGCGACCGGTCGGTCGAGGTGGCCCGGGACGAGGACTGCCTGGTCGGGCAGCTGGTGCCGGCCGCTCCGGGGCAGGTGTCGCTGCTGTCCCCCGGCGGCGAGGTCGACCGCACCGACGCCGACGAGTGGGGCCGGTTCCGGTTCGACCGGCCGGTGTCGGGCCCGACCCGGCTGCGCTGCGCCACGCCGTCGGGCGTGCTGGTCACCGACTGGGTGCGCCTGTGAGGCGCGGCCCCGGCCGCCTCACACCTCCAGCAGCGCCTGCACCGCCCGGTGGGTCCGGATCCGCGCGATGGCCCGGGCCCGGGTCGGCCCGATGCTGCCGACCGGCATGTCCAGCCGGCGGCTGATCTCCTCGTAGGGCAGCGGCGGGTCCTCGATCAGCAGCAGCAGGAGGGCGCGCTGCCGCTCGGGCAGCTCGGCGAGGGCGGCGAGCAGGGCGTCGTGCCGCTCGCCCTGCAGCAGCCGGTGCTCCGGACCGGGCGTGTCGTCGTCGGGCCGCCCCCGGGTGTCGAGGTCCTCGGAGGGGACGACGCAGCGGCCGCCGTGGAGGTGGTGGCACTCGTGGCGGGTCGTGGTGGCGATCCAGCCGGGCAGCGCCCGCGGTTCCCGGATGGCGCCGAGGTGCTCGACGAGGCGCAGCCACACCGTCTGGGCGACGTCCTGGGCCTCGGCGTCCTGCAGCCGGTGCCGGCGCACGATCGACAGGACCAGCGGCAGGAAGCGCTCGACGAGGCGGTCCCAGGCCGCGGCGTCGCCGGACAGTGCCCGGGCGACCAGCGTGGCGACGGCGTCCTCGTCGGCATCGGGCTCCACGGACCGTCCCCCTCGCTCCCGGACGCCACGGCTGCCCCAGCCTAGTGACGCCGGTGCCGGTCGAGGCCCGGTGGAGGCTCACCCGAGGGCCCGGGCCACCGCCTCCTCGGCGCGGCGGCGCGCCGACCCGTCGCCCTCGACGAGCGCGGAGACCACCGACCCGTCGACCAGCGCCACCAGCGTCGCCACGTCGGTGGCCGGCCGGCCGCAGCGGTCGAGCAGCTCGGCGAGCTCGGCGTCGATCGCCGCCCGCGCCTCCCGGAGCAGCGGCCGCAACCGCGGGTGGCGGCCGCAGGCGAGGAACCGCTCGTAGAGCGCCAGCAGCTCGGCGTCGTCCCGGTCCGCGCCGAGCAGCACGGCGACGACGTGCCGCGCGGTGACCGCCGCCGACCGGGGGCGGCGGGGGAGGGCCTCGACCAGCGACCGGGCCTGGCGGCGCTCGTCGTCGACCAGGTGCCCGACCGCGGCCGCGCGCAGGTCGTCGATCGAGGCGAAGTAGTAGGTGGTCGCCGCGAGCGGCACGCCCGACGCGGCCACGACCGCGCGGTGGGTGAGCGCGTCGGGGCCCTCGGCGGCCACCAGCCGCGCCGCCGCCTGCACGATCGCGCCGCGCCGCGCCTCGCCCTTGGCCGTCAGCCGGGCCATCAGTGCGCCGCCGACGGCGCCAGGTTGAGCGCCACCACCCCGCCGAGGATCAGCAGGATCGCCACGATCCGCAGCGTGGTGACCGGGTCGCCGAAGGCCAGCATCCCGACCACGGCGGTGCCGCCGGCCCCGATGCCGGTCCACACCGCGTAGGCGGTGCCCACCGGCAGCGTGCGCAGCGCGGCCGACAGCAGCGCGAAGCTGGCCGCGGCGCAGACGACGAACGACACCGACCACCACAGGCGGGTGAAGGTCTCCGACTGCTTGAGGGACACGGCGAACGCCGTCTCGAAGACGCCGGCGACGACCAGCAGGACCCAGGCCACGGAGACTCCTCAGACCGGTACGAGTGTACGAGAAATACGGTACACGAGTACCGTGCAGGCGTGGGGGCGGGACCGGGCCGGTCGCGTCCGGCCGCCGCATCCACCAGGGTGGGGACCGTCAGCCGCGACCAGGGCCCGAGAGGACGACGCCGGTGACCGACACGAGCACCCGCGAGCACACCGCCCCACCGCAGACCGCCGGCTCGCCCGGGCCGCTGTCCCCCGAGGAGCTCGACCGCATCCACGCCTGGTGGCGGGCGGCCAACTACCTGTCGGTCGGCCAGATCTACCTGATGGACAACCCGCTGCTGCGCGAGCCGCTGCGCCCGGAGCACGTCAAGCCCCGGCTGCTGGGCCACTGGGGGACCACGCCGGGCCTGAACTTCGTCTACGCCCACCTCAACCGCGCGATCACCGCCCGGGACCTCGACTGCATGTACGTCATGGGCCCCGGGCACGGCGGGCCCGGCCCGGTCGCCGCGGCGTGGCTGGAGGGCACCTACAGCGAGGTCTACCCCGACGTGTCGCAGGACGGGCCGGGGATGAAGCGGCTGTTCACCCAGTTCAGCTTCCCCGGGGGCATCCCCAGCCACGTCGCCCCCGAGACGCCCGGCTCCATCCACGAGGGCGGCGAGCTCGGCTACGCCCTCGTGCACGCCTACGGCGCCGCCTTCGACAACCCCGGCCTGGTCGTCGCGGCCGTCGTCGGCGACGGCGAGGCCGAGACCGGTCCGCTGGCCGCCAGCTGGCACACCACCAAGTTCGTCGACCCGGCCCGCGACGGCGCCGTCCTGCCGATCCTGCACCTCAACGGCTACAAGATCGCCAACCCGACGGTGCTCGCCCGCATCGAGCCCGAGGAGCTCACCGACCTGCTGCGCGGCTACGGGCACACCCCGTACTTCGTCGAGGGCGACGACCCGGAGGTGGTGCACCAGCAGTTCGCCGCCGCGCTCGACCGCTGCCTCGACGAGATCGCCGGGATCCAGCGGCGCGCCCGGGAGGACGGCGTCACCGACCGGCCGCGCTGGCCGATGATCGTGCTGCGCTCGCCGAAGGGCTGGACCGGGCCGGCCGAGGTCGACGGCCACCGCGTCGAGGGCTCGTGGCGCTCCCACCAGGTGCCCTTCGCCAACGCCCGGGAGGACGACGCCCACCGGCAGGTGCTCGAGCAGTGGTTGCGCAGCTACCGCCCCGAGGAGCTCTTCGACGACGACGGCGCCCCGGTGCCCGCCGTCCGCGACCTGCACCCGCAGGGCCCGCGGCGGATGAGCGCCAACCCGCACAGCAACGGCGGCCTGCTGCTGCGGCCGCTGCGGCTGCCCGAGTTCGGCGACTACGCCGTCCCGGTGGCCGAGCCCGGCACCGGCGCGGTGGAGGCCACCCGGGTGCTCGGCGAGTTCCTGCGCGACGTGGTGCGCCGCAACCCCGAGACGTTCCGGCTCTTCGCCCCCGACGAGAACAACTCCAACCGGCTCGGCGCCGTCCTGGAGGCCACCGACCGCACCTGGGTGGCGCGGCGCGAGCCCGACGACGACCACCTCGCCCCGGACGGGCGGGTCATGGAGGTGCTCTCCGAGCACCTGTGCCAGGGCTGGCTGGAGGGCTACCTGCTCACCGGCCGGCACGGCCTGTTCTCCTGCTACGAGGCGTTCATCCACGTCGTCGACTCGATGTTCAACCAGCACGCCAAGTGGCTGAAGACCACCAACGGCATCCCGTGGCGGCGGCCGATCGCCTCGCTGAACTACCTGCTGACCTCGCACGTGTGGCGGCAGGACCACAACGGCTTCTCCCACCAGGACCCCGGCTTCATCGACCACGTGGTCAACAAGAAGGCCGACGTCATCCGGGTCTACCTGCCCCCGGACGCCAACACGCTGCTGTCGGTGGCCGACCACTGCCTGCGGACCCACCAGTACGTCAACGTCATCGTGGCCGGCAAGCAGCCGGCGCTGCAGTACCTCGACCTCGACCGGGCCGTCGAGCACTGCACCAAGGGCATCGGCATCTGGGAGTGGGCCAGCACCGACGCCGGCACCGATCCCGACGTCGTGCTGGCCTGCGCCGGCGACGTGCCCACCATGGAGGCCCTGGCCGCCGCCGAGATCCTGCGCGAGGCCTTCCCCGACCTGCGCGTCCGGTTCGTCAACGTCGTCGACCTGATGCGGCTGCAGGACGACCGCGAGCACCCGCACGGGCTGTCCGACACCGACTTCGACTCCTACTTCACCACCGACAAGCCGGTGGTGTTCGCCTACCACGGCTACCCGTGGTTGATCCACCGGCTGACCTACCGGCGCAGCAACCACGACAACATCCACGTGCGCGGCTACGTGGAGGAGGGCACGACGACGACGCCGTTCGACATGTGCGTCATCAACGGCATCGACCGCTACTCCCTGGCCATCGCGGTCATCGACCGGGTGCCGCGACTGCGGGCGCGCGGCGCGCACCTGCGCGACCGGCTGCACGGCCAGCTCATCGAGCACCGCCGGTACGTCCGCGCGAACGGCGAGGACCTGCCGGAGATCCGCGGCTGGCAGTGGGGCTCCGGCGGGGGACCGGTCGTGGTGGGCAGCGGTCCGCTGCACGAGCCGGAGGACTGAGCACCCCCTCCCGCGCAGGACGTTGGACCCTCCCGCCGGCCGTGCCCGCCCGCTGCAATCAGGCGCGCGAGGCACGGCCGTCGGGAGAGGGAGGCGGGGATGGCGGGGACACGCACCGGGACGGGCGGGAGCGGCCGGCTGTGGACCGGCGCGCTGGCCGGGTACGTGGCCAGTCGCAGCATGGACGCCGCCACGACCTGGTTCCACGCCCGGCAGAGCGAGGCGTCGCGGAAGCGCGAGCAGGAGATCGCGCCCGGCGGCATGCTGGTGCAGCTCGGTAAGCAGCTCGGCCGCGTCCGCGGCCGCGACCTCGACGACGCCGCGGCCGCCCGGGTCGGGCTGGCCGTGCACCGCACGTTCGGCGTCACCTACGGGGTGCTCGCCGCGGCCCTGGTGCGCCGGGGCGTGTCGCCGATGGTGGCCGGTCCGCTGGTCGGGGCCGGCGCCTTCCTCGTCGTCGACGAGGGCACCTCGCTGTCGACGATGACGGCCTACCCGCTGGTCAGCCACGCCCGCGGCGTGGTCGGGCACGCGACGCACGGGCTCGTGACCGGCCTGCTGCTGCGGCTCACCGGCCGCCCCTGAGCCCCTCCCCGCGGCGGCCGGACCCCGCTCCGGGCGCGGCTGCCGCCCCCGGGGACGGGTGGCACGATGCGGGCATGGCGCCGCTCCCCGATCCGGCCGGCGGGGGCGGGACGGCGTTCGTCCTCGGCGGCGGCGGGGTGCTCGGCGCGGCCGAGGTCGGGATGCTGCAGGCCCTGCTGGAGCGCGGGGTCCGGCCCGACCTGGTCGTGGGCACGTCGGTGGGCGCCATCAACGGCGCGGTCGTCGCCGCCGACCCGACGCCGGGCGCGGTCGACCGCCTGCGCGGCGTCTGGGAGGAGCTGGCCTCCCGGCGGGTCCTCACCGGGTCGGTGCTGGCCCGGGTGGGCACCCTGGTGCGCACCCGCACCCACCTGCACCCCCGCGAGCCGCTGCGCGAGCTGCTCGAGGAGCACCTGCCGGTGCGGACCTTCGCCGGGCTCCGCGTGCCGTTCCAGTGCGTGGCGGCCAGCATCGAGCGGGCCGCCGAGCACTGGTTCACCGACGGCGACCTGGTCGACGCGGTGCTGGCCTCCTGCGCCGTCCCCGGGCTGCTGCCGGCCGTGGAGGTCGGCGGCGAGCACTACGTGGACGGCGGGCTGGTGCACAGCATCCCGGTGGGCCGGGCCGTCGCCCTCGGGGCGGACACCGTCTACGTGCTCCACGTCGGGCGGATCGACCGGCCGCTGCGCCCGCCGGCCCGGCCGTGGGAGGTGGCCACGGTCGCCTTCGAGATCGCCCGCCGGCACCGGTTCGCGGCGGACCTGGCCACGCTCCCGCCCGGCGTCACGGTCCACGTGCTGCCCGCCGGGGACCCCGACCCGCCGGGCGCGGCGAACCTGCGCTACCGCGACTTCTCCGGCGTGAGCGCCCGCATCGAGCAGGCGCACGCCGCGGCCGCCGAGTCCCTCGACCGGGTCGCGGCCGACCGGGACGGGGGAGGCTGAGGTGCTGCCCTCCCGCCGCGTGCGCCGGGTGACCGGTCCGCTGCTGATCGCCGCGCTGGTCACCGGGGTCCTGCTGCTGCCGGTGCTGGTGGTCCTGGCGCTGCTCGTCTCGGTCTTCCTGCCCGGCCGGCTGCGCGCACTGCGGCTGCTGTGCTTCGGGCTGGTGTACCTGGCGCTGGAGGTCGCCGGCCTCGCCGCCGCCGCGGTGCTGTGGGTGGCCAGCGGCTTCGGCCGCCGGCTGTCCGGCCCGGCCTCCCGCGCGGCCCACTACACGGTGCTGCGGCTGCTGCTCGACGCGCTCATGCGGACCGCCCAGCGGCTGTTCTCCCTGCGCCTGGTCACCGACGGGGAGTCCTGGTCGCCGCTGGACGACGGGGTGCCCGGCTCGACCAACGCCATGGTGGTGCTGTCCCGGCACGCCGGCCCGGGCGACTCGTTCCTGCTCGTGCACACGCTGATGAACCGCGACCACCTGCGCCAGCCGCGGATCGTGCTCAAGGACGTGCTGCAGCTGGACCCGCTCATCGACGTCTACCTCAACCGGCTGCCCAACCACTTCGTCTCCGCCCGCCGGGCGGCCGGCCCCGGCCCGGAGGAGGCGATCGCCGGCCTCGCCAGCGACCTCGGCGAGGAGGACGCGCTGCTGATCTTCCCCGAGGGCGCCAACTACACCCCGCAGCGCAAGGTGCGGGCCCTGCAGCGGCTGCGCGAGCGCGGGCTGCTCGCCGCGCTGACGCGCGCCGAGCGGATGCGCCACCTCCTGCCCCCGCGCCCCGGCGGCGTCGTCGCGGCGCTGCAGGCCGCCCCGCACGCCGACGTCGTCCTGGTGGCGCACACCGGCCTGGAGCACCTGAGCACGGTCGGCGACGTGTGGCGGGGCCTGCCGATGGACAAGACGCTCCACCTGCGCTGGTGGTTCATCCCGGCCGCGGAGGTCCCGCGCGACGAGGCGGAGCTGACCGACTGGCTCTACCGCTGGTGGGAGACGATCGACGACTGGATCACGACCACCTCGGCCGCGACCCGGCGGGAGGAGGCCGCGCGCCGGGACGGGTGAGGTCCCGCCCGCCCCGCCGGCCCGCCGTCCGGTGCGTGTCCCGCCCCGGCGGGAGGGGCAGCGCGCCGGGCGCGGGGACCGCGGCGCCGTCCGGACCCGGCGGCCTCCCGTGCCCACGCGGGCGGGTCCCGGCCGGCCGGTTCCCTCCCTCGCCGCCGCCGCCGCCGCCGCCGCCGCCGCCGCCGTCGTCGTCGTCGTCGTCCGGGACGGGGTCGGGTGGCGGTGCGGCGCCGTCCGGCTCGGCTCCGGGGTCGTCGCGCGTCTCCGGCGGGTCCGCCACGGCACCGTCGAGCGCGTCGCCACCCGGGACGTCGCCGTTGGGGGGCTGCGGGCCGCCCGGGTCACCGTCGCGTCCCTGCCGTCCGGCACGGAGACCGTGGCGGTCGAGGGCCCGCGGGAGGGGCCGGCCGTGGGTCTCCACGTCGGCGCGGTGGCGGGGGGCCCGCTGCGCCGGGCGGCGGTGTCCCTGCTGGTCGGCCGCCGGGAGACGCTGCGGCGGGAGGGGTGGTCGCCCGAGGAGGTGTCCGCGCCGGGCCGACGGGTGGCCGGCGCCCTGCCGGTGGGTGCGTTCCTGCCCCCGGTCCCGGGCGTCGGCTGCCGGCCCGGGCTCGTCCTCGCCCCGACCGGCCCCGGGGAGCGGCTCGTCCGGCGCCGGGCCCGCCGCGGCGGGGCCCGGTGACCGCTCGGTCGGTGCGCCCCGCGGAGAGGAGGGCGGCGCCGTGGGCCGGCCGGAGCCGGTGCGGTCGGTCAGCGTCGCGTCCTCGGTGAGGATCCGGCGCTGCAGCTCGCGCAGGTCGGGTCCGGGCTCGAGCCCGAGCTCGTCGAGGAACACCGCCCGGGCCTGCCGGTAGCTGCGCAGCGCCTCCTCGGGGCGCCCGAGGCGGTGCTGGGCCAGCATGCGCAGGACCCACAGCCGCTCCCGCAGCGGCGTCTCGGCCAGGGGCGGCCCGAGCTCCAGCAGTGCCTGCCCCGGCGCCCCGGTGGTGAGCAGGGCCTCGGCCAGCACCTCCCGCACCTGGTCGCGCAGCTCGACGAGGCGGGCGACGTGGGTGGCGACCCACGGCGCGTCGGCCACGGTGGGGTAGGGGCGCCCGCGCCACAGGGCCAGCGCCTCCTCGGCGGCCCGGCGGGCCTCCTCCGCGCGGCCGCAGGACAGCAGCGCCCGCGCCTCGTCGGCCAGGCGGGCGAAGCGCCGCGAGTCGACGGTCCCCGGGTCGACCACCAGCCGGTAGCCGCCGGGCTCGCGCACCAGCACCTCCGACGGCACCCCTGGCGCCCGGTCGGGCTCGAGGACCTTGCGCAGCCGCCAGACGTGCGAGTCCAGCGTCGACGACGACCGGGCGGGGGACTGCGCGCCCCACATCGCCTCGGTCAGCGCGTCGACGCTGACGTGCCCGCCGGCGTGGACGAGCAACAGCGACAGCGCCGCGGTGAGCCGCGCGCCGCCCAGCGGGACCGGTTCCCCCGCCCGCCGGACCTCCAGCGGCCCGAGGTCCCGGAACCCCAGCAGCCGGGACACGGTTCCCCCCACGAACGGCCTCCTCGCGTGCGTCCCCCGTGCCCGCGACCCCACGCGTGACCCGGACCGGCGGCGACTGCGCCACCGGAGCGTCCGACCACCGTGCGTGACGACCCTGTCGGGACACTGCGTACCGCATCCGCGCCCGCCCCGGAAGGGGTTACGAGACACCAGAGGCCTGAACGTGTCCTGCCGGGTGCTCACCCGCCGGCGGCGGAGCGGACGGCCGGCCGCGCCGGCGTGGCCCGCGGGACCGCGGCGAACAGGTCGACCAGCGCGTCCCAGCGGTTGCGCCGGCCCGGCGGGAAGCGGCGCAGCGAGCGGTCGGCGGCCGCGCAGCCCGGGGGATAGCGGCGCCGCGCCCACGGCGACGCCGGCCGGGCGAGGCGGAGCGCGGCGACCAGCGCGACCAGGGGCACGAACACGCCGACCACGCCGAGGAGGACGCGGCCCTTGAGGATGGCGACCAGGGCGAAGAGCAGGTTGACCGCCAGGGTCAGGGCGAGCACCGCCTCGCTGTCGGCCTCGTCGGCGTCGAAGGGGTTGGCGCCGACCAGCAGCAGGACGCCGACCACCAGGGCGATGAGCACCGCGTCGACCGAGCTGCGGCCCTCGCGGGACCAGTACACGTCCTCCAGGTGCAGCCACAGCGCGAACTCGTCGAGGGTCAGCGCCGCGCCCGCGCCGAAGAGCAGGGCGAGCACGACACCGCCGGCACCGCCGGGCCGGTAGGTGAACTCCACGGTGCCGGTGCCCAGCAGCAGGAAGATCCCGTAGACCTCGTGGTGGACGTGCACCCCGCCGACGCTGGCGTCCCGGAAGGGTCCCCGTCCCTGCCGGATGGCGCGCGTGACGAACCGGGTGACCAGGAAGGTCACCAGGAAGCCGAGGACCAGCCAGGCGACCAGCTCCCGCCGTCCGTCGACCACCGGCATCAGTTCCGGTTCGAGGCCCACGGCACCTCCCGCCCCCTGCCCGCGACCGTCCCCGCGATCGTGCCCCGGACCCCGCCCCGGCGGGAGCCCCGCGTGCCCGGTGTGCTTCCGCCCGGGCGGGCCGGAGGGGCATCCTCGCGGGATCTCCGGAGACGGGAGAGCCCGGTGGACGACGTCGTCGTGCTCGACACCCTGGCCGCGGTGACCGCGGTCTCGCTGGTCGCCGCCGTCGTCGTGGGGCTGCTCCCACGGCTGCCGGTGCCCCAGGTGGTGCTCCTGCTGGCCGGCGGCATGCTCATCGGGCCGCACGCACTCGACGTCGGGACCGCGCAGGACGTGCGGGTCCTCTCCGACGTCGGGCTCGGCTTCGTCTTCCTGCTGGCCGGCTACGAGCTCGACCCGCGGCTGTTCCGCGAGGACGCCGGCCGGCGGGCCCTGCTCGCGTGGGGGGTGTCCGCCGCGCTGGCGCTGGGCGTGGTGGGCCTGCTGACCGCCGGGGGCGTGGTGCGCGCGTTCCTGCCCGTGGCGCTGGGCCTGACCACCACGGCGCTGGGCACGCTGCTGCCGATCCTGCGCGAGAAGGGCATGCTGCACGGGCGGCTGGGGCGGTACCTGCTGGCCACCGGCGGGGTCGGGGAGCTGCTGCCGGTGCTCGCCATCGCCGTGTTCCTGGGCACCCAGGGCCGCCTCGCCGCGCTGGTCTCCCTCGCCGCGGTGGCCGTGCTGGCCGTCGTCCTGGCGGTCCTGCGCCGGGCCGTCCGCGACGGCAGCCGGCTCGCCCGCGTGATCTCCGCCGGCCAGGACGAGACCAGCCAGATCACCCTGCGCGGCACGGTGCTGCTGCTGGTCGCCCTCATCGCGGTCACCGACCAGTTCCACCTGGACGCGGTCCTCGGTGCCTTCCTGGCCGGCATGGTCCTGCGGCGGTGGGTGGGCGCGGCCGCGCCGCAGCTGGAGGCCAAGCTCGACGCCGTCGGCTACGGCTTCTTCGTCCCGGTGTTCTTCGTGGCCTCGGGCATGGCCCTGGACCTGCCCTCGATCGCGGAGGCACCGCTGCGGCTGGTGCTGTTCTTCGCGCTGATGCTGGCCGTCCGGGGCGGCCCGGCGCTGCTCGTCTACCGCGGTGTGCTGGCCCTGCGGGAGCGGGCCCAGACCGCCCTGGTGAGCGCGACCGCGCTGCCGGTGCTCGTGGCGCTCACCGAGATCGGCCTGCGCAGCGGCACCATGCTGCCCGAGAACGCCGCCGCGCTGGTCGGCGCCGGCGTGGTCACCGTGCTGCTGTTCCCCGCGCTGGTGGTCGCCCTGGACCGGCGCCCGCGCGAGCGGACGCCGGTGGCGGCCTGACCCCGTGGCGGTGACCGCGGCGGCACTCGCGGTCCTGGCCGCGGCGCTGTTCGCGCTGGCCTCGGCGGTGCAGCAGCGGTCGGCGGCGGCGGTCCCGGACGCCGACGCCCGCGGGCTGCGGCTGGTGGGCCGGCTGCTCCGGTCGCCGCGCTGGTGGGGCGGCACGCTGGCCGACACCGGCGGCTACCTGGCGCAGGCGGCGGCGCTGGGCCTGGGGTCGCTGCTGCTGGTGCAGCCGCTGCTGGTGACCACGGTGCTGTTCGCGCTGCCGCTGGGAGCCCGGTGGGCGGGCCGCCGGCTGACCCGCGGCGACTGGGCCTGGGCCGGCGTGCTCGTCGTCGCCCTCGCGGCGTTCGTGGTCACCGGGGAGCCCACCGCGGGCGCCGACTCCGCCGGCTGGCGCACGTGGCTGCCGGCGTGGGTCGTCCTCGCCGTCGGCGGCGGCGGGTGCCTGCTCGGTGCCGCGCTGCGCCGGGGTGCCGCCCGCGCGGTGCTGCTCGCGCTGGTCACCGGCGCGGCCTACGGCCTGGCGGCGGCCCTCACCAAGGGCGTGGTCGACCGGCTCGACCAGGGTCCGGTCGCGGTGGCCACGCACTGGAGCACCTGGCTGCTGGCCGCGGCCCTGCTCGGCGGGACCCTCGTGCAGCAGTCGGCCTTCCAGGCCGGCCCGCTCGGGGCGTCGCTGCCCGCGGCGACCGTCGGCGAGCCGGTGGTGGCCGCCGCGCTGGGCGTCACGGTGCTCGGTGAGCGGCTGCGGGCCGGGGGAGCGGAGTGGGTGCTGGTCGCCGTCCTGGTGGCGGCGATGGTCGCGGCGACCGTCGCCCTCGCCCGGTCCTCGGCGGCCACCGCCGTCGCCGCGCCCGCCGCCTGACGCCGCAGGTCACGCCGCCGCCGGTCCCGCCGGGTCGGACGGCGCGGGCACGCCGCCGACCGCGCGCGGCACCAGCAGCGGCCCCACGCCCGGGACCGCGAGGAAGCCCTCGGCCCCCGCGTAGCGCAGGCCGACCCGCGGCAGGTCGGCGCGCCGGCGCACGGCCAGCACGCGCGGCAGCCACTCCGGGCCGAAGCGGGCGTTGAACTCCCGCAGCGAGCGGATCTGGAAGAAGGGGTTGAGGACGCCGACCGCCCAGCGGGCCGCGCGCTGGACCGGGGTGAACGGCACGTCGTCGTCCAGGAGCCGCCCCCACATCGCGAAGTTCATCGACAGCCGGGCCACGCCCCGCTCGGCCAGCGCGGTGGCGGTGGCGGCGACGAGGAACTCGGTCATGCCGTTGGGCGCGTCCGGGTCGTGCCGCATGAGGTCGAGGGTGTAGCCGAAGTCGGGGCCGTAGGCCGGGACCAGCCGCAGGAAGCCGCCGGGCACCCCGTCGGCGTCGAGTGCCACGCACAGCAGGAACTGCGGATCGGCCCCGGCGCCGCGCACGTCCTGCGACAGCGTCATGGTGAACCCGCGCTCGGGGTTCTTCCCCCGCCAGCGGGCGCTGATGGCGTTGAGCCGGTCGACCAGCGCCGGCGGGGCGTCGGTCTCGGCCAGCAGCCGGAAGCGGTGGGTGCGCCCCACCCGCCGGACGGCGGCGCGCAGGCCCTTGCGGCCGGGGCCCTCGAGGGTGAACCGCCGGCAGTCGACGACCGCCTCGTCGCCGAGGTAGACCGAGGTGAAGCCGCGGGAGGCGTACAGCGGCATGCTCGCCTCGCGGACGGCCAGCAGCGCCGGCGTCCAGGCCCGCTCGTCGCAGAACGCGAGGAACTCGTCGAGCACCCGCACCACCGACTCCCGCGCACCGACGGGGTCCCCGGACACCAGCGCGTAGCCGCCGAGGTAGGTGTAGGCGAGGAAGGCCTCGCCGTCGCGGGAGAAGAAGAAGCTCTTGTCGTCGCGCAGCGTGAAGTAGGCGAGCGTGTCCCAGCCGTGGGTGTGCACCAGCCGCTCGGCGTGCGCCCAGTCGTCCTCGGTGTGCGGGCGGCGGGCGGCCAGCGGCCGCAGCAGCAGCACGGCCAGCACGACGACGCCGGCGATGCCCAGGGCGAGCAGGGCGGCGGGGAGGAACGAGGCGAGGAACGCCGACCGGTAGGTGTGGGGCCCGTCGAGGCCGACCAGCCCGGCGAGCACGGTCTGCAGCGCGCCGCCGAGGGTGAGCCGGGGCTCGACGTCGGCCCGGTCGACCCACAGCGTGGTCAGGCCGGTCAGCAGCACCGCGCCCAGGTACAGCGGCAGGACGTGGAGCACGCGCAGCAGCGACGGCGGGTCGCCCGGCGCGGCGAACGCCCGGCGGTAGGTGACCAGCGCGGCCAGCATCGCCGCGCAGACGGCGACCGCGACCGGGTGCGGCCCCTTCAGGACGTGGGCGACCGCGCCGACGGCGAACAGCGCCACGACCAGCTGCCAGGCGCGTCGCTTGCGCCGGGCGAGCTGGCCGGCGAGCAGGACCAGCAGCAACCCGACCACCACCGAGGTCACCGACCCGGCGACCGGCAGCTCCAGCGGGTCGAGCTCGGGCGCCCGGCCCCACCGGTCGTGCACGACGGGCACCCGGACGGCGAGGTGCAGCACGCCGGCCAGCGCGGTGAGCGCGGCGAGGACGCGCACCGCCACCGGGTGCACACCCGCGCGCGGCGGCGGTGGGGGCACCGGGTGCGCCGAGGGTGCCGTCGTCGGGAGGGCCACCACCGACCCGCTGCGCGCCGCGCCGTCGCCGGGCGAGGCGGCCGCGGGCAGCGGCGTCGGCGCCAGCAGCGGGCGCGGCGCGCCGCGGGGCCCGCCGCCGGGCGGCGGCCCGGACTCCGGGCGCAGCGTGGGGAAGAGGACGACCTCGCGGATGGAGTCCACGCTGGCCAGCAGCACGACCAGCCGGTCGATGCCGATCCCGATGCCCCCGGTGCACGGCATGCCCCGCTCCAGCGCGCGCACGTAGTCCAGGTCGACGTCGCCGGCCTCCGGGTCCCCGTGCGCCTTGGCCCGCGCCTCGGCCTCGAAGGCGGCGAGCTGCTCGACGGCGTCGTTCTGCTCGGAGTAGGCGTTGGACAGCTCGAACCCCGCGACGATCAGCTCGAAGCGCTCGACGTAGGCGGGGTCGGAGCGGTGGGTGCGGGCCAGCGGCGAGACCTCGCGCGGGTAGTCGACGCAGAACACCGGGCCGACGACGGAGTGCTGCACGCGCTCGTCGTAGACCTCCTTCATCAGCCGCCCGGCGCCCCACGCCGCCTCGTACGGGATGCCCAGCCGGTCGAGGACCGCGCGGGCCTCGGCCACCGGCATGGCCGGGTGCATGGTCTCGCCGGTGGCGTCGGCGATCATGTCGGCGAAGCGGCGGCGCGGCCACGGCGTCGCGCCCAGGTCGATCGCGTGCCCCGCGGCGTGGACGGTGAGGTCCCCGCCCAGGGCGGCGCGGGCGGCCTCGACGACCAGGTCCTCGACCAGGTCCATCATGTCGGTGTAGTCGGCGAAGGCCTGGTAGGCCTCGAGCATCGTGAACTCCGGGTTGTGCCGGGTGTCGATGCCCTCGTTGCGGAACACCCGGCCGATCTCGAACACCCGCTCCATGCCGCCGACGACGAGCCGCTTGAGGTGCAGCTCCAGGGCGATGCGCAGGTACAGGTCGACGTCGAGCGCGTTGTGGTGGGTGACGAACGGCCGGGCGCTGGCGCCGCCCTGGATGGTCTGCAGCACCGGGCCCTCGACCTCGGTGAACCCGCGGTCCTCCAGCGACCGGCGGATGGCCCGCACGGCGGCGTGCCGGATCCGGAAGACCTCCCGGGTGCGCTCGTTGACCTCCAGGTCGGTGTAGCGCTGCCGGTAGCGGGTCTCGACGTCGGTCAGCCCGGTGTGCGGGTCGGGCGGGGGCAGCAGCGCCTTGCCCAGCACGGCGAAGTCCTCGACGCACACCGACAGCTCGCCGCGCCGGGTGGTCACGACCGTGCCCTCGACGCCGAGCCAGTCGCCGCGGTCGGCGTCGTCGAACTCGGCGTGCCGGCCGGCGCCGAGCACCGACGTGTCCACGAACAGCTGGACGGCGCCGGTGCGGTCGCGCAGCGTGGCGAAGGTCAGGAACCCCTGCCGGCGGACCCGTTCCAGCCGGCCGGCGACGCGCACCCGGTCCTCGGTCCGCCGGCCGGGCGGCAGGCCGGCGTGCCGCTCGCGGATGCCGGCCGCGGTGGCGTCGGTGGGCCACCGGTAGGGCAGGGCGCCGCGGGCCTGCAGGGCCCGCAGCTTGGCCAGCCGGTGGGCGCGCTGCCCGGAGCTGCGCCCCGCGCTCCCCGCCGCGCCGTCACCGGCGTCGGTGGGGGCGCCGGGCAGGGGTTCGTCACCGGTCACGGAGGACCTCCCGGGGCATCCGGTCCACGGACGGGTGCCGTCCGCGTGTCGGCGCCGGGGGAGCCGGCCGGACGACCCTTCCGACCTGCGATCCAACCGGGAGCGACCGGTCGCCCGCCACCCCCTGCCGCCGGCTCGCAGGCGGGTGCCCGCGACGCCGTTGGAGCGGGATTGGAGCGGTGCCCGGGACCTTGACGCCCGTCGGCCCCCGGGACACGGACGTCCGCACGACGCGTGAAGGAGCTGGTCCTTGCCCCACCCCGCGGCGGTTCCCGTGCCACCCCCCGACCGACCCGCACCGACGACCTCCGCTCGCTGCGGCCCGGCCGGCCCGCCGGGCGGCGGGGTCCGGCCCGCCGCCCCGGGTGCGGCGCGGTGGTGAGGCCGGGGAGGGCGGTCCCCCTCGTGGTCGCGGCGCTCGTGCTGGGCGCCTGCGGCGGCGACGGGCCGGACGGGGTGCTCAGCGTCGGCACCGAGGCCGTGGGCGCCCAGGCCGTGGGCGCGGTCGCCGGCGACGACACCGGCGACGGCTCTGACACCGGCACCGGCACCGGCGGCGACTCCGGCACCGGCACCGGCAGCGCTGACGGCACCGGCGACGGCGCCGGGCCGGCCACCCCGACGGGGGTGACCCCGCCCGCGGCGGTGGTCGCGCTCCCGGAGGCGCTCGACCCGGCCGCGGTGGGGCTGGCCGTGACCAGGGAGGACAGCAAGACCCCGGAGGACCACCGGCAGGTCAGCACCGTGGCGGTGCCCGGCCTCCCGGCCCTGGACCAGGCGCTCGGCGACCTCGTCGCCGAGGACGCGCAGCGCTACGAGGACGAGCTGGTCCCCGGCTCGTGGAACGAGCTGACGGTCGACGTGACGCCCGTGCTCGCCGCCGGCAGCGTCCTCGGGGCCTCGGTCGGCGTGCGCACCCGGATCGGCGGGCTGCCCGCCGAGACCACCACGACCGGCGTCTACACCGACGTGGCCTCCGGGGCCGTCTGGACCTCGCCCGACCTGGTCGCCGACCCCGACCTCGCCTTCGCCTGGTTCACCGACGCCGTCCGCCGGGCCGGACTGGGGCACGAGCTGCTCGGCGGCGCGGTCGCCCTGGCCGACCTGCGCTTCGGGGCGGACGGGTCGGTGACCGCCGTGGTGGGCCTGGGCGACGGGCGGGCGGAGCCCTTCGGCGACGTCGCGGTGCGGTTCGCCCCGGAGGTCGTCGAGGGCGTGCTCACCGACGCCGGCCGCGCCGTGCGGCAGGCGGCCGTGACGGCCGCCCCGTTCGCCGGCGTCCCGCCGGCGCCCGAGCCCCCGGCGCCCGAACCGCCGGCAGCCGAGCCCCCGGCACCGGAGCCCCCGGCACCGGAGCCCCTGCCGCCGGCACCCCCCGCACCTCCCGCGCCGTCACCGCCGCCCGGCCAGGAGGTCGACTGCGCCGTGCTCGCGTGCGTCGCGCTCACCTTCGACGACGGGCCGGGGCCCTACACCGCGCGGCTGCTGGACGAGCTGCGGGCGGCCGACGTGCGCGCGACCTTCTTCGTCGTCGGGCAGGCCGCCGCCGCCGAGCCCGACCTCGTCCGGCAGGCGGTCGCCGACGGCCACGCCGTCGGCAACCACAGCTGGTCGCACCCGCGGCTGCCCGACGTCGGGGCCGCCGCGGTCGGCGACCAGCTCGACCGCACCACCGCGGTGCTGGCCGACCTCGGGATCGCCACCGACCTCATGCGCCCGCCCTACGGGGCCACCGACGCCACGGTCGCCTCGGTGACGGCGCAGCGCGGCTACGCCCAGATCGAGTGGGACGTCGACACGCAGGACTGGCTCAACCGCGACGTCGCCACCACCACCCAGCGGGTCCTGGACGGGGTGCACCCCGGCGCGATCGTCCTGATGCACGACATCCACCCGAGCACGGTCGAGGCGGTGCCCGGCATCGTCGACGCGCTGCGGGCGGCGGGCTACACGCTGGTCACGGTGCCGCAGCTGCTCGGGCCCGTGCAGCCCGGGCAGGTGTACGTGCACGGCTGAGACCCCGGATCGGGCGGGGAGCCGTCCCCGCCCGACCCGGGCGCCCGGTCAGCCCTGCCGCTCCTCGCCGGCGTCCCCGTCGTCCCCGGTGACGGGGAGCTGCTGCTGCGCGCCGCCGTGCTGCACCTCGATGCGGCGCGGCTGGGCCCGCTCCGACACCGGGATGACCAGGTGCAGCACGCCGTCGGTGTAGGTGGCCGAGACCCGGGCGGTGTCCAGGGCGTCGCCGACCTGCAGCTGGCGGGTGAACCGGCCCTGCGGCCGTTCGGCGAGCAGCACGTTGCCGCTCTCGCCGTACTCCGAGCGGCGCTCGGCGCGGATGGTCAGCGTGTTCCGCTCGGTGGTGATCTCGACGCCGGCGGGGTCGACGCCGGGCAGGTCCAGCGCGACGTGGTAGCCGTCGTCGGCCTGCCAGACGTCCATCGGCATGCCCATCGGCGTCTTCGTGCCGCTCATCAGCTGGCTGGCCAGCCGGTCCATGCCCCGGAAGGGGTCACCGAAGGGGTCGAAGCGCATCACGCTCACGGCGTCCTCCTCGACGTGCTCGCTCGCTGGGAGGGATCAGGGACGCCGATCCCGTTTCCCCGCGACCGGGCCGTCATGCACGGACCCGGACCCCTGCCGCCACGGCGAAGGCCGCCGCCGTCCGGACCGCCACGGCGCGCGGGTCGTCCTCCCACAGGGCGCGGTCGAAGACCTCGACCTCGACGTCGCCGCCGAACCCGGCCCGCTCCACCAGGGCGCTGACCGCCGGCAGGTCCACGTGCCCCTCCCCGGGCAGGCCGCGGGAGGTGAGCACGTCCGGCCCCAGCGGGGTGACCCAGTCGGCCACCTGGTAGCTCGCGATCCGGCCTCCGCGGCCGGCCCGCGCCACCTGCGCGGGCAGGTCGGGGTCCCACCACACGTGGTAGGTGTCGACGACGACGCCGACCGCCGCGGCCGGGAACTGCTCGGCGAGGTCGAGGGCCTGGCCGAGCGTGGAGACCACACCGCGGTCGGCGGCGAAGACCGGGTGCATCGGCTCCACGGCCAGCACCACGCCGGCCGCCGCGGCGTCGCCGGCGAGGTCGCCGATCGCGTCGCGGGCCCGCTCCCGGGCACCGGGCAGGTCGCGGTCGCCGTCGGGCAGGCCGCCGGCCACCAGCACCAGCACCGGCGCCGAGCCCGGCGCCCCGGCCGCGGCCAGCGCCGCGGTCTCCTCGATCGCGCGGCGGTTGTCGTGGAGGGCCGCGGCCCGGGCCGGGCCGGGGGGAGCGGTGAAGAAGCCGCCCCGGCACAGGCTCGAGACCCGCAGCCCCGAGTCGGTGACCAGCGCGCACGCCTTCTCCAGGCCCACCTCGGCCACCGGCTCCCGCCACAGCCCGATCGCGCCGATCCCGGCCTCCCGGGTGGCGTCCAGCGCGTCGAGCAGGGACGCGTGCTTGACCGTGGCCTGGTTCAGCGACAGCCGCGGGTGCGCGCTCACGCCACCGCCTCCAGCGCCACCGCTCCTCACGCCACCGCTCCTCACGCCACCGTTCCTCACGCCACCGTTCCTCACGCCACCGCCTCCAGCGTCGGGACCTCGACGCCGGACAGCGCCAGCAGGCCGTTCCACCGGCGGGCGGCCAGGTCGGGGTCCTCCAGGGCGCCGGCCGCGTCGGCCAGCCGCACGACCTCCGACAGGTGCGGCAGGCTGCGGCCGCTGTGCATCCCGCCGACCATCGCGAACGCCGGCTGGTGGCCGTTGAGCCAGGACAGGAAGGCGATCCCGGTCTTGTAGGACGACGTGGGTGCGGCGAACACCTGCCGCGACAGGGCCTCGGTGGGCCCCAGCAGCCGCCGGTAGCCGGCCGGGTCGCCGGCGTCGAGAGCGGCGACCGCCGACGCCGCGATCGGGCCGATGGCGGCGAACGCGCCGAGGAGGGCGTGCGAGAAGCCCTGCTCGTCGCCCTCGACCAGGTCGACGTAGTGGAAGTCGTCGCCGGTGTACACCGCCACGCCCGCCGGCAGCCGGCGGCGCAGGGCGATCTCGGCGCCGGCGTCGAGCAGGCTCGTCTTGATGCCGCGGACGCGGTCGGCGTCGCGCTCGATGACGCGCACGACGACGTCGGCGGCCGCGGCCGGTTCGGTCGAGCCGAAGTAACCGCGCAGCTGCGGGTCGAACGCCTCGCCGAGCCAGTGCAGCAGCACCGGGGCGCCGGCCCGCGCGATCACCTCGGCGTAGACCCGCTCGTAGTCGGCCGGGCCCTCGGCCACCCGCGCGAGGTGGCGGCTGGCCATCAGGACCACGCCCGCCCCGACGTCCTCGGCGGAGTGCAGCTGCTCGACGTAGGCGTCGACCACCCGCGACAGCGGGACGACGTCGTCGGCGAGGTGGTCGGTGTTCACCCCCACCACGAGGGCACCGCCCACCGACCGAGCGTCGGCGGCGCTGCGCCGCACCAGCTCGCGGGTGGCGGCCGGGTCCAGGCCCGCGTTGCGCTGCGCGGTGTCCATGGCGTCGGCCACTCCCAGGCCCCAGGACCACAGGTGGTGGCGGAAGGCGAGGGTGGTGTCCCAGTCGACGTCGGCCGGCGCGCCGGGCACGTTCTCGCCGGCCACCCGCGGGACGACGTGCGCCGCGGCGTAGGCGGTCCGCGACCGCAGCGGGCCGGCGGGCCGGCGCACCGCGGCGGGCTCACCGAGCGGCAGCAGCCGGGTGCGCCCGTCGCTGCCCAGGAGGACGGCGGTGCTCATCGCGCCGGCACCCGGTCGTCGCTGGTCGCCTCGATCGCCACCCGGCGGCCGGTGGCCGAGCTCTCCAGCCCCGCCTCGGCCAGCCGGACGCCGCGGGCGCCGGAGGCGAAGTCGTAGGGGTGCGGGCCGTCCTCCACCACGTGCCGGACGAACTGCTCCCACTGCATCTTGAAGCCGTTCTCGGCCGGGTCGTTGTCGGGGACCTCCAGCCAGCCGGCGCGGTAGTCGCGGGGGTCGGGCACGTCGGGGTTCCACACCGGCTTCGGCGTCGCGTTGCGCGGCTGGATCCGGCAGCCGAACAGCCCGGCGACGGCGCTGCCGTGGGTGCCGTCGACCTGGAACTCGACCAGCTCGTCGCGGGCCACCCGGACCGCCCAGCTGGAGTTGATCTGCGCGACCACCCCGCCCTCGAGCTCGAAGACGCCGTAGGCGGCGTCGTCGGCGGTGGCCGCGTAGGGCTCGCCGCGCTCGTCGACCCGGCTGGTGACGTGGGTGACCGCCTTGGCGTACACCGACTCGACCCGGCCGAAGAGGTCCTCCAGCACGTAGTTCCAGTGCGGGAACATGTCGACGACGATGCCGCCGCCGTCCTCGGCCCGGTAGTTCCAGCTGGGGCGCTGGGCCTGCTGCCAGCCGCCCTCGAACACCCAGTAGCCGAACTCGCCGCGCACCGAGAGCACCTGGCCGAAGAAGCCGGAGTCGAGCAGCCGCTTCAGCTTGAGCAGCCCGGGCAGGAACAGCTTGTCGTGGACGACGCCGTTCTTGACCCCCGCGGCGGCGGCGAGCTCGGCCAGCTCCAGCGCCTCGCGGTGGGTCTCGGCGGTGGGCTTCTCGGTGTAGACGTCCTTGCCGGCGGCGATCGCCCGCCGGATCGCGGCCACCCGCGCCGAGGTGATCTGGAAGTCGGCGTAGACCCGCCACCGGTCGTCGGCCAGCGCGGCGTCGAGGTCGGTGGTCCAGTCGGCGATGCCGTGCCGCTCGGCGATCTCCTGCAGCGCGGAGGCGCGGCGGCCCACGAGCAGCGGCTCGACCTGCACCCGCTCGCCGGTGGACAGCAGCACACCGCCCTGCTCGCGGATCGCCAGGATCGACCGCAGCAGGTGCTGCCGGTAGCCCATCCGGCCGGTGACGCCGTTCATGATGATGCCCAGCGGGGGTGTGCCCATCGCCGTCTCCTCGGTTTGGAAAGCGCTTACCGGAAGCGTAGGCGGGGAGTGTGAGGCGGGCAACCCCCTGCCCGGACCCGGCCGGCCGGCGGGTCCCCCTGTGCGGGGGACGCCGCGCGCCGCGCCGGGCGGATACGCTGCGCTGGTGCAGCCCTCGGACGACCCCCGCACCCGGCGGGCACCGGCCGCGGTCACCCTCCGCGACGTGGCCGACCGCGCCGGTGTCTCCCTGGCAACCGCTTCCCGGGTGCTCAACGGCAGCGACCGTGTCGTCCGCCCCGACCTCGCCGCCCGGGTGGGGCAGGCCGCCGCCGAGCTGCGCTACGTGTCCAACGGGCCGGCGCAGGCGCTGGCGCGCGCCCGCACCAACGTCGTCGGCCTGGTGGTGCACGAGGTCGACGACCCCTACTTCGCCTCCATCGCCGCCGGCGCGATGCGGGTGGCGACCGAGCACGGCCTGCTCACCATGCTGGCGAGCACGTTCCGCGACCCGGGGCGCGAGGTCGAGTACGTGCAGCGGTTCCAGGCCCAGCGCGTGCGTGCCGTGCTGCTCGCCGGCAGCGGGCGCCTGGCGGGCGCGGCGGAGCTCGACCGGGCGCTGGGGGAGTTCGGTGACGGCGGCGGCCGCGTCGCCCTGGTCAGCGAGCGCGGCCTGCCCTTCGACACGGTGCTGCCGGCCAACGCCCGGGGTGCGGCGCAGGTGGCGCGGCTGCTGCACGACCTCGGGCACCGCGACGTCGGCGTCGTCACCGGGCCGGCGGACCTGCGGACCGTGGCCGACCGGCTCGGCGGCTTCCTCGACGCGTGGGCCTCGCTGGGGCGGGACCGGGACGCGGTCGCGGTGGCCGAGGGCGACTTCTCCCGCGCCGGCGGGCACGCCGCCACGCTCACCCTGTTCGAGCGGCACCCGCACCTGACCGCCGTCTTCGCGCTCAACGACCTGATGGCCGTCGGGGCGCTGTCGGCGCTGCAGTCCGACCTCGGCCGGCGCGTCCCCGAGGACGTCTCGGTGGTCGGCTTCGACGACCTGTGGCTGGCCGCCGACCTGCAGCCGGCCCTGACCACCGTGCGCCTCCCGCTGGAGCAGATGGGCGCCCGCGCGATGGAGCTGGTGCTCACCGAGGCCGGCGACGCGCCGCGCCGGGTGCCCGTGGGGGCGGAGCTGATCCTGCGGGCCAGCACCGGCCCGGCCCGGGCGGCCTGACCTCCGCGGGGGCCGGCCCCGTCAGCCGGGCCGGCCGGCCGCGGCGGCGACCAGGTCGCGGCCCGCGGTGCGCAGGCAGGCCGGCGTGGCGCCCAGCGCCCGGTCCCGGCCGAAGGTGGCGACGAGGTCGACCACCCGGCCGTCGGGCGGGTCGACGAGAGCCTGCCCCACCACCGCGGCCCAGGGCACGCCGGCGGCCCGCGCCAGCGCGGCGACGCCCCCGACGACCTTGCCCTCGAAGGACTGCGCGTCGAGCATCCCCTCGCCGGTGACGACCAGGTCGGCGGCCCGCACGGCGGCGCGCAGCCCGACTCCCTCGGCCACCAGGTCGAACCCGGGGACCAGCGACGCCCCGAGCGCCGCCAGCCCGCCGGCGAGGCCCCCCGCGGCGCCCGAGCCGGGCAGCGCCCGGACGTCGACGCCATACCGCTCGCGGTGGTCGTGCGCGACCTCCTCCAGGCGGGCGGTGAGCCGCCGCACCAACTCCGGCGTCGCGCCCTTCTGCGGGCCGAACACCCGTGCCGCGTCGAGGAACGTCGTCCCGACGTCGCAGGCCACCTGCACCGTCCAGCCGCGGCTGCCGTCGAGCGGCGCGAGCTCCCGCAGCACCTCGACGGCCCCGGCCCCGCCGTCGGTGCACGCCGACCCGCCGACCCCGACGACCACCCGCCGGGCCCCCCGGCGCACCGCCTCGGCGACGAGCTCGCCGGTGCCGCGGCTGGTGGCGGCCCAGGGGTCGTTGGCCTCCCGGCCGCCGGCGAGCAGCAGGCCCGAGGCGCGGGCGGTCTCGACCACGGCCTCCCCGCCGGACAGCCGCCACGCCGCGTCCACCGGCGCACCGAGGGGCCCGGTGACGCGGGTCGCGTGCGTCGCGCCGCCGAGCGCCTCCAGCGTGCCCTCCCCGCCGTCGGCCAGGGGCACGGCGACCGCCCGGTGGCCGGCGTCGGTGACCCCCTGCGCCAGGGCCGCGGCCGCCTCGACGGCGGTGGCGGTGCCGCGGAACTTGTCGGGGGCGATCAGGATGCGCATGCGCGTCTCCGTCGGGTGGGGGAGGACGGGGACCGCTGCCCGCCCCCGGGAGAGCCGGGGACGGGCAGCGGGAGGAGGGACGAGGCCGGGTCAGGCCGCGCCGGCCCGCTCCCGGTCGGGTGCGGCGGTCGCGATCCCCGCCCGCCCGGGCTGCTCGAGGTCGCGCAGGTCCACCCGCGAGGTCTCCGGGGTGGTCCAGGCGGCCACGGCCGACACGATGCACAGCAGGAGGGTCAGCCCGCCGATGACCAGCGGCACGTTCGCCGAGCCGGGCGGGGCGATGAACGCGAACACCGACGGCAGGAAGGCCACCAGCATCAGGCCGATGTTCTGCGAGACCGCGAAGCCGGTCACCCGGTGGCGGGTGGGGAACAGCTCCTGGAAGTAGCTGGCGAACGTGGCGTTCCAGACCTGGTAGAGCACGCCGAACATCAGGATGGCCAGGGCGATGGTGAGCACGACGTTGCCCTGGCCGACCGCGTAGAGGTAGCCGAAGGACAGCACGCCGGCGCCCAGCGGGCCCGCGATCATCAGCGGGCGGCGGCCGATCCGGTCCGACAGCTTGCCGAAGTACGGGATCAGCACCACGGCGACGACGTTGGCCGCGAGCGGCAGCCAGAGGTAGGTGGCCGGGCTCATACCGACGCCGTAGGCCTCGTTGGTGGCGTACGCCGCGCCGAAGACGACGACGGTGGTGCCGACGACGTTGGCCAGGGCCATGAGGACGCAGCGGACGATGGTGCCGCGGCTCTCGCGGACGACCTGCAGCACCGGGGCCTTGGGCGCGCCGCCCCGCGCCGTCTCCTCCAGGAAGACCGGCGTCTCGGCGACCCGGCGGCGGATGAGGTAGCCGGCCAGGATGACGAAGGCGCTCAGCAGGAACGGGATGCGCCAGCCCCAGGACTGGAAGGCCGCCTCCGGCAGGAACGCCGCGAGCGGGATGAAGCTCGCGGCGGCGAGGATCGAGCCGGCCTGGGTGCCCTGCAGGCTGAAGCTGGCGTAGAAGCCGCGGCGGTCGGCGGGGGCGTGCTCGACGATCATCGCGCTGGCTCCGCCGAGCTCACCGGCGACCGCGAAGCCCTGCACGAGCCGCAGCAGCACCAGCAGCACGGGGGCGAGGACGCCGACCTGGCCGTAGGTGGGCAGCAGACCCACGGCCAGCGTGGACACGCCCATGAGCATCATGGCGAGGACCAGGACGTTCTTGCGGCCGTGCCGGTCGCCCCAGGTGCCGAGGACGAAGGCGCCCAGCGGCCGGGCGACGTAGCCCACCGCGTAGGTGGCCAGCGAGGCGATGAGGGCCACCGTCGGGTCCTGCGAGGGGAAGAACACCGCCGGGAACACCAGCGCCGCGGCCTGGCCGTAGATGGCGAAGTCGTAGTACTCGAGCGTGCTGCCGATCCAGCCGCTCATCGCGGCCTTCCTCGACATCGCGCGGGCCTCCGCGCCCTGGCCCGGGGGCCGGGCTCCGCGCACCTCTGCCTGCATGACGCCTCCTGGGTTCCTCGGTGACGATCGGCGATCCCGTGCGGTGTGCCAAGGCGGCGGGGTCGCTCGGTAAGCGCTTACCAGGGCAGCACGGTGTGACCTACCTGTCAATACCGACATGTCGTCCGCGTCACAGTCGCCTCAGCGGCCGAACAGGCGCTCGGAGGCTGGCCGACGGGCACGGGATGCCGATACTCGGCAACCGCTTTCCAAGTGAGCCGCACCACGTTAGGGTCGCCGGGTCCCGGAGAGCCGACCCCAGGGAGGGCACCAGCATGGTCGCGCCGAGTCCGGTCCCCGTCGTCCTCGTGGGTGCCCACGGGCACGGCGAGTGGCACCTCCGCAACGTCGACCGGCTGACCCGCGCCGGTGTCCCCGTCCGGCTGGCCGGCATCTGCGACCCGCGGCCGCTGGACGCCGCGCAGCGCACCCTCGCCGGCGACGTCCCCGTGTCGGCGCGGCTCGACGACCTGCTCGACGCGGTGCGGCCGCAGGTGACCGTCGTCAGCACGCCGATCCACACCCACGCCGAGCTCGCGCTCGCGGCGGCGTCCGCCGGGTCGGCCGTGCTGCTGGAGAAGCCCCCCACGCCCACCCTCGCCGCGTTCGAGCAGCTCCTCGCCGGGCTGGCCGCCACCGGGCGGCCCTGCCAGGTCGGCTTCCAGAGCCTGGGGTCGCAGGCCCTGCCGGCGGTCCGCGACCTGCTCGCCGACGGCGCCGTCGGCGAGGTGCTCGGCATCGGCGCGGCCGGCGCCTGGCAGCGCGACGCCTCCTACTACGCCCGCGCGCCCTGGGCGGGGCGGCGCAGCCTCGACGGCGTGCCCGTGGTCGACGGTGCGCTGACCAACCCGTTCGCGCACGCCATCGCCACCGCCCTGGCCCTGGACGGGGGAGCGGGGGAGCAGGGCGTCGACGACGTGCGGGTGGAGCTGTTCCGGGCCAACCCGATCGAGGCCGACGACACCTCCTCGCTGCGGCTGGTCACCGCCCGCGGCACCACCGTCACCGTGGCCGTCACCCTGGCCGCCGACGAGGTCGTGGAGCCCCACCTCGTCGTGCACGGCACCCGCGGCCGCGTCGTGCTCTCCTACCGGTCCGGACAGGTCCGGCTCGAGCGCGACGGCCGGAGCGAGGTCCGCGAGCACGGGGCCACCGACCTGCTGGAGAACCTCGCCGCCCACGTGCGCGACCCCGCCGTGCCGCTGCTGGTGCCCCTGGCCGGTACCCGGGCGTTCATGCAGGTGGTCGAGGCGGTGCGGCTGGCGGCGGACCCGGTCGCGATCGCGCCCCCGCACAGCCGGGTGACCGCGACCGGGGCCACGGCGCGGCACGTCGTGCCCGGCTCGGCCGCCGCCGTCGTCCGGTCGGCCGACCGGCTGGCCCTGCTCTCCGAGCTGGACCTGCCGTGGGCGCGGCCGGCCGTGGCCGCCCGCGGCTGAGGCGTGCTCGCCACCCTGGCCGTCGGCGGCGTGCCGGTCGCCGAGTACGCCGACGGCGGCGGGCTCGACCCCGTGCTGGCGCCCCGGCCGCACCTGCACCCGGTGCGCACCCTCGGCGGCCGGACGGTCACCGACGCGCAGCCGGCCGACCACCCGTGGCACCTGGGGGTGTCCGTCGCCGTCCCCGACGTCGGCGGCGCGAACCTCTGGGGCGGCCCCACGTACCTGCCCGAGGCCGGCTACACCTGGCGGGAGGACCACGGGCGCATCGAGCACGCCGGGTTCACCGCCGCGGACCCCGCCGGCGTCGACGAGCGGCTGCGCTGGCTGGTCCCGGGCGGGGAGGTGGTCCTCACCGAGCGGCGCCGGCTGCGGGCCCGCCCGGCCGGCCCGGGCTGGGAGCTCGGGATCGGCACGGCGCTGACCAACGTCTCCGGCCGCGCCCTCGCCCTCGGCAGCCCGGCCACCAACGGCCGAGCGGGAGCCGGCTACGGCGGCCTGTTCTGGCGGCTGCCCCCGGGCGGTGCGCCGAGCGTGCGCACCGCCGACCGCGAGGGCGAGGAGGCGGTGCACGGCTCGGTCGCCCCGTGGCTGGCGTGGCGGGACCCGGGCGCCGGGTTCACCCTCGCGCTCACCGGCACCGACGCGGCGACGCGCGCGGACCCCTGGTTCGTCCGGGTGCGCGACTACCCCGGCGTCGGGTGGCAGCTCGCCGCCCGCCGGCCGCTGGTCCTCCCCCCGGGCGAGACGGTGACGCGCGGCTTCCGGGCGCTGGTCGTCGACGGTGTCCTCGACGACGCCGCCGTCGCGGACTGGGCGTCGGCCGGCTCCTGACCCCGCATCGGGCTCCCCGGCAGCGGGTCAGCCGGCGTGCAGCGCGGCGGCGAGGGCGGCGGTGCGCGCCTGCAGGAAGTCACGGGACACGCCGGCCCGGGGCTCGGTGTCGTCGAAGAGGTGGTAGGCCCCGGGCACCACGTGCAGCGTGCACGGCACACCGGCCTCCCGGAGTCGCCGCGCGTAGGTGACGTCCTCGTCGTGGAAGAGGTCGCAGGTGCCGACGCCGATCCAGGCCGGGGGCAGGCCGGAGAGGTCGGGAGCGCGCGCCGGTGCGGCCAGCGCGGGGACGTCGCCGGCCCGCCACGCCGGGCCCAGGTAGCTGCGCCACGCGAAGCGGTTGCTCGACTGGTTCCAGATCCGCACGCAGCGCTGGTCGACGTCGGTGCGTGCCGCGGTGCGGTCGTCGAGCATCGGGTAGGAGAGCAGCTGCAGCACGGGGCGGACCCCGCCGCGGTCGCGGGTCAGCAGCGCCAGCGCGGCCGCCAGCCCGCCGCCGGCGCTGGCACCCCCGATCGCGATCCGCTCCGGGTCCACGGAGGGCTGCCCGGCCAGCCACCGCAGCGCCGCCTCGCAGTCGTGCAGCGGCGTGGGGAAGGGGTGCTCGGGCGCCAGCCGGTACTCCACGGAGGCGACGGTGACGCCGAGCCGGTCGGCGAACCGGCGGCAGGCGCGGTCGTCCTGGCGGGCGGTGCCGATGACCGTCCCGCCGCTGTGCAGCCACAGCAGCGCCGGCGTCCGCGCCCCGGTCGTGACCGGGCGGAACAGCCGCACCGACACGCCCGGCGCGACCGGCAGCTCCTCCGCGCCCCACTGCCGGCGGGTGGCGGCGAGGGCCCGGGTGACCAGCCGGACGGGCCGCAGGGTGCGCGGGCCGACCACGGTGCGCGGCACGAACCGCGCGGCCCGCAGGTCGGGGTGGAACGACGGCGTCGACATCCGGGGCTCCTCCTCGGGCGGCCGGGCGGCTACCGCGGTGCGGCCTCGAGGCCGACGAAGTACCCGTAGGGACCCGGCGGCACGCCGGCGGCCCGCGGGGGCTCGTGGTGGCGGCCGTGCCGCAGGGCGGCGAGCTCCGCCCGCCCGGCCACGCCGGCCTTCCGGTGGAGGTTCTGCAGGTGGTCACCGACCGTGTGCTCGGTCGTGCGGAGCCGGCGGGCCAGCTGGGTCCGGGTCGCGCCGTGCAGGAGCGCCTCGGCAACCTCCCGCTCCCGGGCGGTGAACCCCAGGGCCCGCATGAGGAGCGGCGACAGCTCGACCGGCCGCGGGCGCTCCACGACGGCGGCGACGGCGCCGTCGGCACCCTTGGCGGGGGAGGCGTGGAAGGCCAGGACGGCGGCGGGGCCGGTGACCGTCACCGACGTGGTGCCGCGCGCTCCGGCGGCGGTCGCGAGGGTCGTCAGCACCGTGGCGACCTGGCGCGCGGGCAGCATCCCCAGCAGCTCCTCGGCCGCGGCGGAGCTCACCAGCACGGCGCCGTCCCCGTCGAGCAGCAGCGCGCCCGGTGGCACCTCGACCCGCGGGTCGTCGCACACGGCGCGCAGCAGGGCCGTGCGGATCGCGCGGGCGACGGCCGGGGCGACGGCGGCGGCGACCGCCACGTCGTCGGGTGTGAACGGCCGCTCCTCCGTCCGGTACAGGACGACGGTGCCCCACTGGTCGCCGTCGACGGCCAGGCGCACCCGCAGCTCGTCGTGCACGCCGGCGGGCTCGAGCAGCTCCTCGTAGCGGCGCACCTCCCGCACCGCGGGGACCGCGTCCCGCAGCGCGGCGGCCGTCAGCGCCCGCCGCGCGAGGTCCCAGAAGGTGTGCGGGTCGCCGTCGGCCCACTCCAGCTGGAAGAGGCGGCGCTCCCGGGCGTCCGCGGCCGGCGCGTCGGCCGGTCCGGCGTCGAGGAGCCCGAGCGGGCGCAGCTGGTGGTCAGCGTCGTCACGGGGTCGACGGTGCCCCAGGCCGCATCCTGGGCTCCCAGGACGCGGCGGAGCACCCCGTCGGCCGCGCGGACCGTCGTCGCCAGGTCCGGGGCGCCGTCGAGCGCCCGCTGCAGCTCGTCCCGGACACGACGGCTGCGGCTCGGCACGGCGGGATGGTAGGCGGCGGGGCGGGCGCACCCCGGGAGCCGGGGATGGTGGCGGCCCCGCGCCCACGGCGAGGGTGACCGCGTGTCGCAGACGATCCCGACCACCCGCCCCCGCGTCGTGCCGCCCGGAGCCGGCACGGTCACCGCTGCCGTCGCACCGGGGCTGCCCACGATCGAGGTCAAGCTCGCCGCCGCGGACGGCGCCGGCCTGTCCCTCGTCGAGTACCGCGTGCCGCCCCGGTTCTCCCCGCCGCCGCACCTGCACCGGCACACCCGTGAGGGCGCCGTCGTGTACGTGCTCGCGGGGGAGCTGCACCACTGGTTCGCCGACGGGGACGCCGTCGCCGGCCCCGGCACCGTGGTGCACCTGCCGCCGGGTGCCTGGTTCCGGTGGGCGAACGAGCGTGACGAGCCGGCCCGGATGCTGTGCGTGTTCGCCCCCGCCGGTTTCGAGCAGTTCTTCCTCGACGTGGTGGCGGCGGCCGGCGCTGCGGGCGGGGACCTGCGGAGCGTCATCGGGCCGCTGCGCGACCGCTACGGGGACGAGGACCACCCCGGTCGCTGAGCGTCCCGGGGGTCCCCGCCACCGCGCCCGCCGGGGACAGCCGTCCGGCCGCCGGCCGTACCACCCGGGAGGCCCGGCGGGCGCGCCCGGCGCGGGATCGGGCGATCCGGGGACGACCCGGTCCCGCCTCCCTGGGTCGCTGCTCGCGGCTCCGGTCAGGGCATCGGCATCCCGCCGGTGACGCCGATGCGCTCGCCGGTGACGTAGCTGGACTCCTGCGCGGCGAGGAAGACGTAGGCCGGGGCCAGCTCCGCCGGCTGGCCGGCGCGGCCGATCGGGGTCTCCGCACCGAAGGAGCCCACCTCCTCGGCCGGCATGGTCGCCGGGATCAGCGGGGTCCAGATCGGTCCCGGGGCGACGGTGTTGACCCGGATCCCCCGCGGCGCCAGCTCCTGGGACAGCCCCTTGGTGAAGGTCACCAGCGCACCCTTCGTGGAGGCGTAGTCAAGCAGCGACGGCGAGGGCTGGTAGGCCTGGATCGAGGTCGTGATGACGATGCTCGAGCCCGGCTGCATGTGCCCCACGGCGGCCTGGCAGAGCCAGAACGTGGCGAACACGTTGGTGGTGTAGGTGCGCAGCAGCTGCTCGGTGCTGAGGTCCTCGATGCCCCCGACCGACATCTGGTAGGCCGCGTTGCTCACCAGCACGTCGATGCCGCCGAGCTCGGAGACGGTCCGCTCGACCAGCTGCCGGCAGAAGTCCTCGTCCCGGAGGTCGCCGGGTGCGGTCACGGCGGTGCGCCCGGCGTCGCGGACGACGCGGGCGGTGACCTGCGCGTCCTCCTCCTCGTCCGGCAGGTAGGAGATGACGACGTCGGCGCCCTCGCGGGCGTAGGCCAGCGCCACCGCCCGGCCGATGCCGGAGTCGCCGCCGGTGATCAGTGCCCGCTTGCCCTCCAGCCGGCCGCTGCCCCGGTAGGTCTGCTCGCCGTAGTCGGGCTCGAGGTCCATCTCCGACTCCAGCCCGGGGTGGCCGATCTGCTGCTCGGGCTGCGCGTCGGGCTGGACGTGCTGCGAGGTGGGGTCCTCCGGCGCGTACTGGTCCTGGCTCATGACACTGCTCCTACCCGGGCGCGCGGCGGGCAGACCGGACGGTGCCGATCCGCTGCGGGATCCCGCGGAACGGGGGAGGGTCGTGCCGTGACCGACCCGCAGCAGCAGCCCGACGTCGAACAGCGGCTGGCCGAGGAGCTGGAACCGGGGCGGCACCGGGCCCCGTCGGAGGGCGTGCCGCAGGACCTCGCCGACGACGACGGCGGGGACGCGCCGCCGTCCTGAGGACCCGGCGCACCGGTCTCGGGCGGTGCCCTGCTCGTCTCAGGCGGTGCCCTGCTCGGCGATCAACTCGGCGACCTCCTCGGGCATCTCCGAGCAGTCGTCGTCGCTGGGCGGCTGGTCCGCGGCGAGGCCGGTGATCCCGACGTCCTCGACCGGCCCGAACCCCTTCTGCTCGATGTGCCGCGGCACCCGGTTCTGCGCGTTGAGCACGTGCGAGCGCGACAGCCAGCCGAGGCCGTCGGCCACGTCGAAGTCCAGTCCGCCGCCGGGCGCCCGCTGCACGTGCCCGGGGGAGGGCAGCAGCCCGACGATCTGCACGGCCTGGTCGACGGTCAGCGTCGACGGCGGGGTGTCGAAGTAGTACCAGCTGGCCGCGCAGATGCCGTAGACCTGCGGGCCGAGCTGGGCGTGGTTGACGTAGAGCTCGAGCATGCGGCGGTCGTCGAGCACCAGCGCCAGCTCGGCGGACAGGCCCGCCTCGACCGCCTTGCGCCAGATGCTCATCGACTGGTTGAGGAAGAGGTTCTTGGCCACCTGCTGCGGGATGGTCGACCCCGAGGGGTCCTCCTCGCCGCGCAGCCGGGCCTCGGCGCGGCCGGAGAGCTCGTCCCAGGTGAAGGCACCGTCGCGGTAGGGCAGCGATTGGTCCTCGTGGGCGATGACGGCGGCGAGGAAGTTGCGCGACACGTGCTCCACCGGCACCGACTGCTGGATCGCCCCCTGCTCGTTGGCCAGCATGAACGCCGTCGTCGGCGGGTCGACCCAGCGCAGCGACACCAGGACGAGCAGGTGCAGCACGAAGGCGACGGCCATGCCCCGGCCCACCCGGCGCCGGACCCGCCGGCGCCGCAGCCGCCGGGCGTCGTCCTGCGGCGCCTCGTCCGGGCGCCGCCGGGCCCCGGCCCGCTCCGGCGGCGGTGGGGTGCCGGGGGCGGGCGGCGGCCACGGCCGCGACCCGGCCGGCGGCGCCGCCCACGGGTCCTGCGGCGGTGCGGCCGGTCCCGGGGCGCCGTACGGCGGGAACCGCCCGTCGCCGTCGGCCGGCCGGCGCCGGGGCACCCGGTCGGTCCACCGCTGCCCGGGCGGGACGTCGGCGGGCGGCCGGCGGCGGGACGCGAAGGGCATGCGGTGCTGTCCTCCCGGGACCGACGGACGGGGATCCCCAGGTTACGAGAGGAATGCCGCCGCGCCGGTCAGGCGGTGCGGTCGACGGCGGCGGCGAGCACGGCCTCCTCGCGGCTGGGGAAGGGGCCCGCGGTCCGGCCGTCGGCGCGGCAGGTCCACCGGTAGCCGTCGGGGACCTCCTCGACGAGGTAGCCATCCGGGTCGGCGGGGCCGTGACCGGGCAGCCGGTCGGGGAGCGCGCAGGGGTCGGTCACGTCAGCTCCAGGTCGGTGAAGCGGACCCCGGCCGACACGCTGCCGAGGTGGACGACGGGCACGGGGCGGACGCCGCCGTCGGTGACGGTGACCGTGGCGGTGCCCGCGCGGACGGTCAGGTCCGGACCGGTGACGGTGACCTGCAGCGGCACGTACCGGCCGGCCGGCAGCGGCGCACCCTCCGTCGAGGACGCCACCGGGACGGCGACGCCGTCGGAGACGCACGAGACGCCGATCGTGCCGTCGGCGCGCAGCAGGACCAGCAGGCCCTCGACGCCGGGGGACACCCCGGGCGGGGGCAGGAAGGGGCGGTCGTCGGCACTGAGCAGGACCGACGCCCCGCACGCGTGCGGGTCGCCGCGGGCCTCGTCGAGGCGGACGCGCAGGCGCAGCGTGAAGGCGGCCGGTTCCGGCGGCGCCAGGAAGCCCAGCAGCGCCGAGGTGGCGTCGTCGGAGGCGGCGAACCCCCACGAGCGGTCGTCGGGGAAGAAGCGGCCGCGGTCGGTGTCGGCCTGCATGCCGGGCAGCCAGACCTGCCGGGCGAACAGGTCGGTGGTGCGGCGCGCGGCGTCCCCGGCGAGGTACACCGGGTCGTCGGAGAACACCGCGTCGACGCCGTCGGCGACCAGGGCGTCGCGCCGGTACCGGCGGTTGACGGTGTGGCAGGCCACCTCGATGCCGGCGGCGTGCGCCCGGGTGCACAGCGCCGCGGTCACCTGCCCGGCCTCAGGGCCGAGCCAGCCGATGCCCTCGGCGGCGGCCCGGGCGACGTCGGTGCTGCCGAGCCAGACCACCTCCCACCCCCGGGAGCGGGCGAGCCGGCAGTCGGCGAGGGAGAAGGACTGCAGCAGCACCGCGCCCCGGCGGACGCCGCGCCGCTCGAGCGCGGCGAGCATCGGCGCCATCGCGTCGGTGCCCTTGGCCTCGGCGCACAGCAGGACGCGGTTGCCGAACTCGGTGAGCACCTCGTCGAACAGCGGGGGGCGCAGCCCGTCGGGCCAGCCGCCGCCGAGGGTGGCCGAGGCGTCGATGTCGAGCTGCTTCCAGGACACCGACGTGTGGTCGGCGACGTTGCCGCTCGACGTCGTCATGCGGTCCACGGTGCCGTCGTGCATGACGCCGAGGCCGCCGTCGGCGAGGACGAGGACGTCCTGCTCGATGACCGGCAGGCCCTGGCCCACCGCCACCCGGTAGCCCTCCAGGGTGTGCTCGGGCACCTGCAGCGCCCCGCCGCGGTGCGCGATGACGAACGGGCGTCGCAGGTCGGCGAAGTCCACGCGGAACCCTACGGCGGCGCGGGGGCAGGTGACCCCCGCGTGCCGCGCGCAGGATGGACCGGTGCCCGACTCCGCGCCGCTCTACGCCGCCCTCGGCGACTCGATCTCCATCGACGACTACGCCGGCGGGCCCGGTCGGGGCGGGGCGAGCCTGCTGTTCCGCAACCGCGACGACGACTTCCCCGACTGGCGCGGCCGCGACCTGGTCGGCCGGGACCCCACCACCGGGTTCGCGCTGCTGGCCACCGACGGCGCGACGACCCGCACGCTGCTGCAGGTGCAGCTGCCCCGGCTCCGGGCGCTGCCGCGGCGGCCGACGCTGGTCACCCTCACCGTCGGGGGCAACGACCTGCTGTCGGCCTACGGCGACACCGCCGCCGCCCGGGAGGTCGTCGCCGGCGTGGGTGCGGCCGTGGACACCGCGTTGGCCGTGATCGCCGGCCTGCTGGCGCCGGACGGCCGCGTCGTCGTCGGCACCGTCTACGACCCCAGCGACGGGACCGGCGACGCCGCCCGGCTCGGACTGCCGCCCTGGCCCGACGCCGTCGCCCTGATCGGCGAGCTCAACCGGGCGCTGCGCGAGGCTGCCGCCCGGCACGGCGCCGCGGTGGCCGACGTCGCCGCCACGTTCTCCGGCCACGGGCTCGACGTCGGTGACCCGACCCGCCCCGAGGCCCGCCCGGCGCAGCGGGACCTGTGGTTCTGCCGGCTGATCGAGCCCAACGCCTGGGGAGCCGGCGGCGTCCGGGAGGCCTTCTGGACGGCGCTGCACGCGGAGGCGACACGGTGACCGGGCACCCGGTCGCGGCCGCACCAGGCAGCGGCGTGCAGGTGATCGTGGGAGCCGGGGGCGCGACCGGCCGGCGGCTCGTCGCGCACCTGCACGCCGCCGGGCACCGCGTGCGGGCCGTCACCCGCGACGGCCGCGACGTCGGCACCCCCGGCGTCGAGACGGCCGCGGCCGACGCCGCCGACGGCGCCGCGCTGACCGCCGCCTGTCGCGGGGCGGCCGCCGTCCACCACTGCGTGCTGCCCGCGCTCGAGCGCTGGACCAGCGACCTCCCCGTGGTCACCGACGCCCTGCTCGACGCCGCCGCCCGCGTCGGCGCGCGGCTCGTGTACGCCGACGACACGTGGATGTACGGGCGGGTCGCCGGCCCGATGACCGAGGACACCCCGTGGCGGCCGGTGAGCCCCCGGGGCGTGCTGCGCGCGTGGATCGCCGAGCGCGTCCTGGCCGCCGCGGCGACCGGGCGCGTGCAGGTGAGCGTCGTGCGGGCGGGGGAGCTCTACGGGCCCGGGGTCCGGTCGCTGGTCGCGGGCAACGTGTTCCTCCCGGCGCTGCGGGGGTGGCCCGTGCAGTGGTTCGGCGACCCCGACCTCCCCCTGACACCCACCTTCGTCGACGACTTCGCCGCGACCCTGGCCGCCGCCGGGACGCGGGACACCGCCGACGCGGGGGTCTGGCACGTGCCCCACCCCGCCCCGACGACCGGCCGCGCGCTGACCGCCGAGGCGTGCCGGCAGGCGGGCACCCGTCTCCGGCTGGTGTCCCACGGCAGCGCCCGGGTCCGGCTGCTGGGCCGCCTGCACCCGTTGGTCCGCGACGTCGCCGAGATGGCCTACCAGTTCGAGCAGGCCTTCGTCGTCGACGGCCGCCGGGCGGCCCGGGCGTTCGCGCTCACCCCGACCCCGTACCGGGAGGGCGTCCACCGGACGCTGGCGGCCCTCCGCTGACGGGGGCGCCGCCGTCGGGGACCGACCGCGGCGCCGGCACCGCGGACCCCGCCGCGGCCGTCGTCGGCACCGGGGCGCCGGGTGGCGGCCCGGGCTCGTCGAGGCGGCGGGTCAGCCGGCTGGGCCACCACATCCGCCGGCCGACGTCGAGGGTGAGGGCGGTGACCAGCACCGACCGGACGACGATGGTGTCGAGCAGCACGCCCAGTGCCACGGCGATGCCCAGCTGCGTCAGGAAGGTCAGCGGCAGCGTGCCGAGGACGGCGAAGGTCGCCGCGAGCACCAGCCCCGCCGAGGTGATGACGCCGCCGGTGGCCGCCAACCCGACCAGCGCGGCCCGCCGGGTGCCGTGGTCGGCGGCCTCCTCCCGCACGCGGGTCATCAGGAAGATGTTGTAGTCGATGCCGAGGGCCACGAGGAACACGAAGACGAACAGCGGGAACGAGCTGTCGGTGTCGGTGATGCCGAGCGTCCAGTCGAAGACCAGGGCGCTGAGGCCCAGCGCGGCGCCGAAGGACAGCACGACCGTGGCGACCAGCAGCACCGGTGCCACCAGCGCCCGCAGCAGCAGCCCCAGGACGACCAGCACGACGAGCATGATCAGCGGGATGACGACGCGGTTGTCCCGCTGCGAGGCGTTCTGGACGTCGAGGTTGAGCGCGGTGTTGCCGCCGACCAGCGCCTGGCCGTCCCCGACGTCGTCGAGCGCCGCGCGCAGCCGGTCGACGGTGGCGTAGGCCGCCGGGCTGTCGACCGGGTCGGCCAGCGACGCGGTGACCAGCGCGGCGTCCCCGCTGACCTGCGGCGGGTCGACCGCGGCGATGCCGTCGGTGTCCGCGACGGCGCGGGCGACCTCGTCGGCTGCGTCCGCGCCGGTGACGACGGTGACGGGGTTGCCGGCCACGGCCGGGAAGTGCCGGGCGGCGACCTGGTCGCCCTGGATCGACTCCGGCGTCCCCCGGAAGCTCTCGGCCTGGGTCAGGCCGCTGGGGTCCAGCCGGAACACGGCCAGGCAGGCGAGCAGCAGCAGGACGCTGGTGACCACCCAGGTGGCCCGCGGCCGGGGTGCGATCAGCCGGCCCACGCGGGCCCACAGCCCGGTCGCGCTGGGCTCCGCGCTGCCGAAGGCCGGCCGCACCGGCCAGAACACCCACCGCCCGCAGATGACGAGCAGCGCCGGCAGCAGCGTCATGAGCACCACGAGGGTCACCGCGACACCGATCGCGGCGACCGGACCGAGGCCCGCGGTGGAGTTCATCTGCGCCGCGACCAGGCACAGCATGCCGAGCACCACCGTGCCGCCGCTGGCCAGCACCGCCGGGCCGGCCCGGTGCACGGCCTCGGTCATGGCCTCGTGCCGGTCGGCGTGCAGCCGCAGCTCCTCGCGGTAGCGGGCGACGAGCAGCAGCGCGTAGTCGGTGCCGGCGCCCACGACCAGGACGGTGAGGATGCTGGCGCTCTGGGCGTTGACCGTGAGGTCGGCGTACCGGGCCAGCAGGTAGACCACCGCCTGCGCGCAGAACAGCGCGATGACCGCGGAGAAGATCGGCAGGATCCACAGCACCGGGCTGCGGTAGGTGAACAGCAGGATCACGATGACGACGCCGAGGGCGGCGAAGAGCAGCGTGCCGTCGATGCCGGCGAACGCCTCGGAGGAGTCGGCCGCGCTGCCGGCCGGACCGGTCACGTAGGCGGCCAGCCCGTCGGGGCCGTCGCTCGCCTCGGCGCGGATGCCGTCGACCAGCGGCGCGATCGCCTCCCAGCCGTCCGCGCCGACGTTCAGCGGCACGATGAGCTGCAGCGCCTGCCCGTCCTCGGACGGGATCGGCCCGACCACGGCGCCGTCGAGCTCCTCCAGCGCCCCGAACGCCTGCGCGTCCTGGGCGACGGCGGCGGCGTCGTCGGCGGTGACGCCCTCGGTGCGCTCGTAGACGACGACGGCCGGGATGACGTCGGGGTCGGACCCGAGCTCGGCCTGCAGCCGCAGCACCTGGGTCGACTCGGCGTCCTCGGGAAGCCAGGCCGCGATGTCGTTCTCCTGCTCGTCGGTGAGCCCGCCGGCCAGCGGGGCCGAGGCGGCGGCCAGCACCAGCCAGAGGACGAGCACCACCCACTTCAGGCGGGGATGGCTGACACGGGAAGCGAACGACCTGCCCATGGCGGTCTCCTCGGGGGAGCGCCGGGTCCCCGTGTCCCGGACGGCGACGGTGCGGCCGGGACGCTAGCGACGGGCCGGGCTGGCCGTCACCGGCTTTTCCCGCCGGGAGCCGCATCGGGGCTCCCGTGCGGCGTGGGCCGCACCGGCGTCACCGGTCCCTCGCCCACCGTGAGCGGCGGCGTTCCTCGTCCTCGTCCGCGGCCTCCTTGCTCGCGCCCCTCGCGCGACGGCAGGCTGGCGGCGTGCAGGTCCCGCTGACCGCCGAGGACCGGGCGATCCTGGCGCTGGAGGGTGCCCGCCTGGTCGGGCACACGGCGACGGTGGTCCACCTGCCGGAGGGCGCGCCGGACCTGGACCGGCTGCGCGACGCCGTCGGCCGCCGGCTGACCGGCGCGCCCCGGCTGACCTGGCGGCTGGACGGGACGCCGCAGGAGCCGGTGTGGCGCCCGGGCGGGGTCGACGTCGCCGCCCACGTGGGAGCCGTCGCCACGGCCGGCCCGCTCGACGAGGCGGGGCTGCGCGGTGAGCTGGCCCGGCTGTTCGCCGAGCGGCTGGACCGCAGCCGGCCGCTGTGGCGGATGGACGTGGTCGGGCCGGTCGCCGGCGGCGGTGCGGTGCTGGTGTGGCGGGTGCACCACGCCCTGGCCGACGGCGGGACGGTGGTGCGCCTGGCCGAGGACGTGCTGTGGGACCCGGCCCCGACAGGGGACGCGCGCCCGGCGCCGCGGCCCCCGGGGGATCCCGGCGCCGCCCGCGGCTCGCTCGCCGGCGTGCTGACCGGGGAGCTCGTCCCGGGGTTGCGGCGCTCGCCGTTCGACGCGGAGGTGGGCCGCGACCGCGCGGTGGCCCTCGCCGTGGTCGCGGCGCCGCCGCTGCGCCGGGCGGCCCACCGGCTGGCCGGCGCCACGGTCAACGACGCCGTGCTCGCGGTGGTGGCCGGTGCGCTGCGCCGGTGGCTGCAGGAGCGGCACGGACAGCTGCACGGCCTGCGGGTCAAGGTGCCGGTGACGCTGCACTCCGACGGCGACGACCTCGGCAACCGCGACTCCTGGTTCCGGGTGGACCTGCCGGTGGACGAGGCCGACCCGGTGGCCCGGCTGGCCGCCGTCCGCCGGGACACGGCGCTGCGCAAGGCCCGTCACGACGCGCGGGAGCTCGACGAGCTCACCGCCCGGATGGCGCGCCTGTCACCCCGCCTGGCCGGCTGGTCGCAGCGGTTGGAGCGCAGCGGGCGGTCCTTCGCGCTCAACGTGTCGAACGTGCGCGGCCCCGACCGGGCCGTCACCGTGCTCGGCGCACCCGTGGGCGCGGTGCAGCCCCTGGTCGAGGTGGCGCAGCACCACGCGCTGCGCGTGGGCGTGCTGTCGGTCGCCGACCGGCTCGGCTTCGGCCTCGTCGCCGACCCGGCGGTCGTCGGCGACCTCGACCGGCTGGCCACCGCGGTGGAGCAGGACGCCGCCGAGCTCGGGCGCGCCGCCGGGTGACCCGGGGTGGAGCCGTGCCGGCCCGGCCGGCACGGCTCCACCGACGGCGGGAGCTCAGAAGGGCGGCTCCTCGCCGGGGTCACCGGCCGCGGCCCACGGGTCGTCCGCGCCGGCCCGGGCCGGCGCGGGGCCGGCCTCGCCGGACCCGCCCGCGTGCCCGTTCCTGCCGCCGGGGCGGTCGGCGGGGCGGGACGCGCGGGCGACGGTGGCCGTCGCGTAGCGCAGCGACGGGCCGATCTCGTCGACCTCCAGCTCGACGACGGTGCGCTTCTCGCCCTCCTTGGTCTCGAACGAGCGCTGCTTGAGGCGGCCCTGCGCCACCACCCGGGAGCCGCGGGTCAGTGACTCGGCGACGTTCTCCGCCGCCTGCCGCCAGACGTTGCAGCGCAGGAACAGCGCCTCGCCGTCCTTCCACTCCTGGGTCTGGCGGTCCAGGGTGCGCGGGGTCGAGGCGATGGTGAAGTTGGCGACCGCCGCGCCCGAGGGCGTCCAGCGCAACTCGGGGTCGCTGGTCAGGTTGCCGATGACGGTGATGACAGTCTCGCCGGCCATGGTCCGGTCCTCCGTAACGTCGGTGCAGCGCTCAGGTGAGCGCCCGGAGGCTACGGACGGGCACCGACAGTTCCCGGGCCCGCGACCGGTGGCCCGGCCCCCGCGCGCCGGAGGTGTGACCATCGGCAGGGTGCAGGAGGTGCGGACCCCGTCGGTCCTGGAGGCGACGCTGGAGCGGGTCACCTTCGCCAACCCGCAGACCGGCTACACCGTGGCCCGGGTGGACACCGGGCGCGGCGGTGACCTGGTCACCGTCGTCGGGTCGCTGCTGGGCGCGCAGCCGGGGGAGACGCTGCGGCTGCGCGGACGGTGGGGGGCGCACCCCCAGTACGGCCGCCAGTTCCTCGTCGAGGACTACACCACCGTGCTGCCGGCCACGGTGCAGGGCATCCGCCGCTACCTGGGCTCCGGGCTGGTCAAGGGGATCGGCCCGCGGCTGGCCGAGCGGATCGTCGACCACTTCGGCACCGACGCGCTGCGGGTGATCGAGGAGCAGCCCGGGCGCCTGGCGGAGGTGCCCAACCTCGGCCCCAAGCGCACCCGGCTGATCACCGAGGCCTGGGAGGAGCAGCGGGCCATCAAGGAGGTGATGGTCTTCCTGCAGGGCGTCGGGGTGTCGACGTCGCTGGCCGTGCGCGTCTACCGGCAGTACGGCGACGCGTCGATCGGCGTCGTCCGCGCCGAGCCCTACCGGCTGGCCGCCGAGGTCTGGGGCATCGGCTTCAAGACCGCCGACACCATCGCGGCCGCGGTCGGCATCCCGCACGACAGCACCGAGCGGGTCGAGGCCGGCGTGCAGTTCGTGCTCTCCGAGGCCACCGGCCAGGGTCACTGCTTCCTCCCCGAGGACGACCTCCTCGCCCGGTCGGTGGAGATGCTGCAGGTGCCGGCGAGCCTGGTCCGGCACTGCCTGGCCCTGCTGGTGGCCGAGGACAACCTCGTCCGCGAGGAGTTTCCCGGCGCGCCGGGGGAGCCGCCCACGGTGGCGTACTACCTCGTCCCCTTCCACCGCGCCGAGGTCTCCCTCGCCGGAGGGCTCAAGCGGCTGGCCGGCGCCGACGTCGACCGGATGGCGGCCTTCGGCGGGGTGGACTGGGACGCCGCGCTGTCCTGGCTGCGCCGGTGCACCGGCGTGGACCTGGCACCCGGCCAGCAGGACGCCGTGCGCCTGGCCCTGACGGCGAAGGTCGCCGTCCTCACCGGCGGGCCCGGCTGCGGCAAGAGCTTCACGGTGCGCTCGGTGGTCACGCTCGCGGCGGCCAAGGGCGCGCGGGTGCTGCTGGCCGCCCCCACCGGCCGGGCGGCCAAGCGGCTGACCGAGCTGACCGGCGTCGAGGCGGTCACCGTGCACCGGCTGCTGGAGCTGCGGCCCGGCGGCGACGCCGCCTACGACCGGGACCGGCCGCTGGACGCCGACCTGGTGGTGGTCGACGAGTCCTCGATGCTGGACCTGCTGCTGGCCAACAAGCTGGTGCGGGCCGTGCCCCCGGGAGCGCACCTGCTGCTCGTCGGCGACGTCGACCAGCTGCCCTCGGTCGGCGCCGGGGAGGTGCTGCGCGACCTGCTCGCCGAGGGCACCCCCATCCCGCACGTGCGGCTGACCCAGGTGTTCCGCCAGGCCAGCCGGTCGGGGGTGGTGACCAACGCCCACCGGATCAACGCCGGCCGCCCGCCGCAGGTGCGCGGCCTCGACGACTTCTTCCTGTTCAGCACCGACGACGCCGAGGAGGCCGCCCGGCTGACCGTGGACGTCGTCGTCCGGCGGATTCCGGCCCGCTTCGGGCTCGACCCCCGCCGCGACGTCCAGGTGCTCACCCCGGTGCACCGCGGGCCGGCCGGCGCCGCCGCGCTCAACGAGCTGCTGCAGGAGGCGCTCACCCCGGCCGCCCCCGACCGGGCCGAGAAGCGGTTCGGCGGGCGGGTGTTCCGCGTCGGGGACAAGGTCAGCCAGGTCCGCAACGACTACGACAAGGGCGCCAACGGGGTCTTCAACGGCACCCAGGGCGTCGTCACCGCCGTCGACCCGGTCGAGCAGACGCTCACCGTGGTCACCGACGAGGACGAGACCATCCGCTACGACTTCGCCGAGCTCGACGAGCTCGTGCACGCCTACGCGGTCACCGTCCACCGCTCCCAGGGCAGCGAGTACCCCTGCGTCGTCGTCCCGCTGACGACCAGCGCGTGGATGATGCTGCAGCGCAACCTGCTCTACACCGCGGTCACCCGCGCCAAGCAGCTCGTCGTGCTCGTCGGCTCCCCGCGGGCGCTGGGTCAGGCGGTGCGGGCCACCGGCTCCGGCCGGCGGCACACCGCCCTCGCCCGCCGGCTGCGCGGCCGTCCCCAGCCGCTGCCGGGCGCGGCGTGACGAGGACCCGAGGGCGTCAGCGGGCGTGCAGCCGGCGCGTCTCCAGCTCGTGCTCGCGGAGCTCCTCCCGGGTCTCCAGCGCCGCCTGCGCCTGCACCTCCAGGCCGGCGAAGGTGTCCTCCACCTGCTGCAGCCGCAGCCACCAGGCGGTCAGGGCGTAGCGGTCGGCCAGGTCGTCCGGGGCGCACGCGAGCAGGCCGCGGATGGAGGCGTCGGCCCGCTCGAGCACCCCGGAGTCGTCGTCGGGCGAAGCGGCCCGCGCCGCCCAGAACACCTCCGCCCACAGCGCGGCCACCGCGACGCCGCCGGCCGGCGGCACCCGCTGCTCGAAGGCCAGCCGCCGGCCGGTGGCGACGGCGGTCAGCCGCAGGGTCAGCAGGCGGCGCACCAGCCGCAGGAACTCCGGTGCGGAGGCCCGGTACGCCTCGGGGCTGCCGGCGTCGGCCATGCGCCGGTAGACGTCCTGCAGGCGCTGCGCGGTCTCCTGGCTGCGCAGCCACAGCTCGTAGCGCGTCGCCGGTCGCGGGAGGACGGCGTCCCGTGCCCCACCCGGACCGTCGTCGGAGGAGGCGCCCACGGTGCCGCACGGTAGTGCCGGCCGGTCCCCGGTGCAGCCCGCCGCGCCGCGCCCCCGTGGGACGCCGGTCACCGTTCCGCCGAGAGCGAACGCCCCGCCCGCGTGTCCGGCGGGGCGGCTTGACAGCACGGTTCTGTCGGTACCCGTCCCTAGATTCCGGATCGACATCTTCCCCGTGTCGACAAGGAGTCCCCCATGGCCACCTCCGGCCTCAAGACCCGCAAGCCCACCGGCCGCGTGCCGTGGCCGTGCATCCTCCTGGAGGGTGAGGAGAAGGCCGGCAAGAGCTGGGCGCTGGCCCAGTTCAGCGCCAGCGACAAGATCGGCGCGCTGTACTGGATCGACCTCAACGAGGGCGCCGGCGACGAGTACGGCGCCATCCCCGGCGCGCGCTACGAGCTCGTGGAGCACGACGGCTCCTACGCCGCGGTGCTGGCCGCCGTCCAGGCGGTCAAGGCCGAGGCGCGCCGCGCGGCCGACGCCGGCGAGCCGCCGGTCGTGCTCGGCATCGACACCGGCTCGGCCATCTGGGACGGCCTGAAGGACTGGGCCAGCGAGCGCGCCGCGAAGTCCGCCCGCAACCGCGAGCTGCTCAAGCGCGACCCCAACGCCGAGATCACCATCAGCCAGAACCTGTGGAACGACGCCGGCGCGCGCTGGCGCAAGCTGCAGACCGAGCTGCTGACCTTCCCCGGCATCGTCGTGGTGACCGCGCGCGGCAAGGAGGTCACCGAGGTCGACGCCAACGGCCGCCCGATCGAGGGGCAGAAGACCTGGTCGGTGCAGACCCACCGGGAGTTCCCCTACGCGGCCAGCGTGTGGATGCGGCTGCGCCGCGGCCGGCGGCCGCTGATCGTCGGCGCGCGCAGCGTGCACGTGGGCATCAAGCCCAACGACGACCCGGCCCGCGAGGTCACCGCACGCGAGGCGAACGGCCGGCTGCTGGAGTGGCTGGTCTTCGACGCCCTCAAGTGCGACCCGGGCACCGCGCACGTGCGCGACCTCGTCGCCTTCCACGGCGGCGGGCTGCTCGACCACGAGCGGACCGAGCAGGCCGCCGCCGCCCGAGCGGGCGCCGTCGCGGCCGGCGTCGGGGGCGGTGCGGCGGCCGGACGGCGGGGCTCGGACCTCGCCGACCTCGTCGCGCGGATCGGCGAGGCCGGTGACGACGACGAGCTGCGCGAGGTGTGGGCCGAGGCCAACCGCGCCGCGCTGCTCTCGGTCGACGTGCCGACCCCGGGCGGCAACTACACCGTCGCCGAGCTGATCCAGGCCCGGCACGAGGAGTTCGTGGAGGCGTCGTCATCCGCCGGGGGCCGGTCCGCGGAGCGCCGCCGGGCGCCCGCGGCCGCGCAGGCCCCGGCGCCGCAGACGCCGGCCGCGGTGGTCGAGGCCGCCCGGGCCGCCGCGGCGGCCGCCCGCCCGTCGCCCGAGCCCGAGACCGCGCCGGTCAACCCGCTGCTGGAGCCCTCGGCGACCCCGGACGACCCGCGGGAGCGCCGGCTCAACGCCGCCCGCCGGGGCGTGCTGGCCAGCCTGGAGGCCCTCGGCGTCACGGAGGAGCAGATCGGCGCCCGGTTCGGCCGGCCGGCCGAGCAGGTGGCCACCAAGCGGCTGACCGCGCTGGTCCGCGACGTGATCGCCCGCCAGCGGGCCTCGGCCGACGACCGCCCGGACGTCGCCTGAGCCGAGCCGCCGGGGCGGGGCCGGACTCCCGGCCCCGCCCCGGCCCCGACCAGAGGAGGACGCGGTGACCGCCGTCCTGCCCGCCCGCCCCAGCGCCGCCGAGCGGCGGGCCGCGCCGAGCCTGGCCGCCGCGGTGCGCGACCTCGACAGCCGCCGGGCCCGCTCCCGCCAGCGGATGATCGGCGCCTCCGAGCTCGGCGAGTGCCGGCGGCGGGCGGCCTACCGGATCGCCCGCCGCCGCCCGACCAACACCCGCACCGGGCTGCAGGCCTTCATGGGCACCGAGCTGCACCGCGGGGTGCTGCGCGCCCTGCGCCGCCAGTACGGCGGCCTCACCGAGGTGGCCCTGCGGGGCGAGCAGGTGAAGGGCCGCTGCGACTGGTGGCACGCCCCGGTCGTGGAGGACCTCAAGACGACGTCCCGGTTCGGGTTCGAGCGGGTCCTCACCCGCGGTGTCCCGGTGCGGCACTGGTTCCAGGTCGCCGTCTACGCCTGGCTGCTGCGCACCGGGCAGACCGCCGACCGCCGGCTCGAGGCCGGCGCCGGGCAGGACGTCGACGGGCTGCGGATCCGCTACCTGTCGCGCGACTCGGGCGAGGACGTCGTCTTCGAGGCCGACCACGACCCGGCGCTGACCGCCGAGGCGATCATGTGGCTCGCCGACGTCTACGCCACCGTCGAGGACGACGGCGCCGACGCCGTCCCGCGCGACGGGTTCGGGCCCGGCGTGGACACGATGTGCGACTGGTGCCCGTTCCTCGACCTGTGCTGGGGTCCGCCGGTCGACCCCGCGACCGAGGGGGAGGGATCCCGCCAGTCCCGCCTGACGGTCACCGACCAGGACTACGTCGCCGCCGTGCACGACTACGACGCCTGGCGGGCCGCGGAGAACGAGGCCCGGCGGCACAAGGAGTACGCGCGGGAACGGCTGCGCGGCCGCTCCGGACCGGCGGGCGACCTGGACTGCGAGTGGTCCGGCGGCGGCCTGCGCTCCCAGGTGGACAAGGACGCCGCGGTGGAGCGCCTGGTCGAGCTCGGCGAGAGCCTCCCGATCCGCACCACCCGCACCCCGCGGACGATCCGCGTCACCCGCAGCGGCACGCGGCCGGACTGAGCTTGCGCCCGTCCCCCGACGGGAGGACGATCGAACACACGTTCGACGACTCGATGCGATCACCGGAGGCCCCGATGACCACCCTCCCGACCTCCCGCCTGCCCACCGGCGAGCCGGTGCTCACCACCGACGTGGTCGGCACCGACTTCGGTCTCCCGCTGGTCCGGCCGGCCAAGAGCAGGCAGGACGGGCGGGTGCGGGTCGTGCGCTCGCACTGCCGGGCGCACGGGGGCGTGGTCGTGTGGTTCACCGACGGCACCAAGACCCCGCCGCTGCACGGGCGCACCACCTGGGTCCTCGCCGGGCCCGAGCCGGGCGCGGGGACGCCGGCGCGCGAGGTCGCCTGACCCGTACGCCGGGCGGGTGGTCCCGCTCGCAGTACGGCGAGCAACCGCCACCGCGGTCCCGCTCAGCGCCGTGCGCCCGTGTCCGCGAGCGTGCCGCCCGCCGGTGTCCGCGCGTCCGCCGTCCCGAGGAGCACCGGCAGCACCGACCGGTACACGTCCGGGTACACGCAGGCGACGACGGTCGGCGGCTCGAGACCCGCCGCGGCCGAGTCGAGCGGCAGCTCCGCGAGATGCCGGCGCGCCTCGTCGTCGTCCCCCCACACCTCGATGCCCAGCACCCGGGAGCCGGACAGCCACGTGCGGCGGTGGAGGCACGGGCCCTCGGGCACCAGGTGGCGCGGCGGGAGCAGCCGTTGCAGCCGGGTCAGGTGTTCGGGGTCGGCGTCGGTCCAGCAGAGGTGGACGACGAGCGTCGACATGGGGTCCTCCTGGGAGACCGGGTCCGTGTGGGGCGGACGGACGGTAGGGAGGACGACGTCACCGGGCCGTCACCACGTGGATCCGCGCGTGGACGGCGATCTGCCGGTGCACGACGGTGTCGGCGCCGGACCGCCGGCCGCCCTCAGCCCATGTCGACGGCGATCTTGAGCTGCCCCGGCCGCGGGGAGATCGCCGCGGTGAAGGCCGCCTCGACCTCGGCGACGGGGCGCACGTGCGTCACGTAGCAGTCCCGCAGCCCGGGGTGCTCCGCGAGGTACGCGCCGGCGTCGGCCAGCACCCGCCGCCGCTCCAGGGTGACCCCCGAGCGCAGGGTGAGGTTCTTGCGCAGGAAGGTCATCATGTCGAAGGGGTAGACTCGGTCGTCGGGGACGCCGAAGTAGAACACCTGGCCACCGGGCGCCACGGCGTCCAGCGCCGGCTGCAGCGTCGAGATCTGGTGGCCCACCGCCTCGACGACCACCGACGGCCGGTCGGCGTCGGACAGCCGGCCCGCCCACCGCTCCGCCCGGGCGGTGACCGTCTCGTCGACGCCGAAGACCCGCGCGACGTCGGAGCGGTCCACCGGGTCGACGCCGGTCACCCGGGACGCCCCGCGGGCCTTCAGGACGGAGCTGAACAGCAGGCCGATGGGGCCCTGGCCGATCACCGCCACCGCCTGCCCGGTGACGTCGCCGAGCTGCTCGGCGGCGTAGAGGACGCAGGCCAGGGGCTGCAGCATGACCGCGGTGGTCGCCGGCAGGCCGGCGTCGTAGCCGGCGAGGCCGTCGCCGTCGGTGACCACGAGCTCGGCGATGCCGTCGAACATCGACGCCCAGCCCACGACCAGGTCGCCGGGGGAGTGGTCGGGGTGCCGGCTGGCGACGACCTCCCCGACGATCTCGTGCATCGGGAACCCGGGCGCGCGGGTGGCCCCCCAGCCGTCCTCGGCCGCCGGGTGCGGCCACAGCCCGCCCCGGAAGTTGGGCAGGTCGCTGCCGCAGAGGGCGCCGGCGCGGGTGGCCAGCAGCACGTGGCCGGGCGTCAGGGCCGCCGGGTCGGGGGCGGCGACCTCGACCTGCTCGAAGCGGAAGGGGCCGCTGAGCGTCTGTGCCCACATGGGGGATCTCCGTCCTGCCGGGCGGTGGCTGGTGCCTGCAGCATCACCGCGGACGGCCGCCCCGGCGAGTGCAGGGTCCGCGGCCCAGTCGTCGACGACCCTGCGCTGCTCGGCCGGGCGCAGCCGTCCTCCGTGGTCCACGCGGCTCCTCCGGTCCTCGGTGCCGCGGACGTCGGCGGCGCTCGGGACACGATGGGCCGGGCCGGGCCGGCGCTCAGTCCCCGCGCCGCGGCGAGGGGACCAGCGCTCCGGGATCCGTCGTCCCGGCGGGACCGGCGGGACGGGCGGGACCGACGGGGCCGCCGGGGGTGGCCAGCAGGCCGGTGTCCCGGGCCCGCTGCACGGCCATGAGCCGGTCGCGCACCCCGAGCTTGCGGTAGACGTGCTCGAGGTGCTTGTGCACCGTCCGGGGGGAGGTCTGCAGGCGGCGGGCGATCGCCGCCGCGGTCAGTCCGGCGCCGAGGAGGGTGAGGACGGCGAACTCGCGTTCGGTGAGGCCGGTGTCGCGGGCGCGCTCACGGCGCCACGGCGGTGCGTCGGAGACCACCAGGTGGTGGCGGGCCAGCGCCGCGAGCACCGGGAGGACCAGGCCGGCCAGCTCGGCGTCGTCGTCGGTGTAGTCGTCGTCGGGACGGCTCAGCACGTAGGCCTCGATCCCCTCGCCGACCCGCAGCGGCAGGGAGAGCTGGTGGGTGATCCCCAGCGGACGGGCGAACGCCGACCACTCCGCCACCATGGTCGCGGGGGCCACCTCGCGGGGCACGCGCCCCAGGATCTGGGCCGCCGCGCTGCCGGTGGCCGCGTGCCAGCGGATGAGCGGCTGGGTGCGGGCACTCGGGAGGACCCCCGACGGTGGCACCGTCGGCAGGAAGCCCTCGGGCCAGCCGCGGACGACGTGGTCCACCCAGGCGCCGTCGACGTGGTTCAGCGAGCAGCAGGCCGAGTCGAAGGACCGCAGCAGCAGGTCGGCCACCTGCGGGTGCGGGAACTCCGCGTCCCCGGGCGCCCGCTGCAGGATGTCCCCGACGAGTTCCAGCCACGCTGCGGAGCACGTGGTGGTGCGCGACACGTGACCGAGCGTATTGCCGCGGTACCGGTGAGGAAGGGCCTTAGGACTCGGCCCGTCCCGGCGGCCCGTCCCTACGCACAACTGCGTACGGTTCCGGCCCGCGGCCGTGGCTAGCGTTGCTCTCCCGCATCGAGAACGCGTGCGTCCAGGGGGCAACCATGTCGGTCGTCGACCAACCCAGACCTCCCGGACCTCCCCGGACGGGGAGCGCCCGGTCCTGCCCGACGCCGCGGCGTTCCGCCGGCTGAGCCGCCCGACCTCACCGGGCCACCGGGGCGTGGGCCGCAGCGCCTCCGCGGCGCCCGGCCGCACCGCGGTCCCCGCACGACCTCCCCGGGTCCCACCGCCGGCGACGCCCGCCGTCCCGCATCGGGTGCCTGCTCCCACCCCGGCACCATCCCGGCGCCGCCCCGGTCCCCGCTGCCCGTCCGAGAGGAAGGACCCTCACGTGGACCGCCCCTCCGCCTCCGTCACCCTGCTCGACGGTTTCGGGCTGGACCTGCCCTGGCGCCGTCCGCGACCGGGTGGCGACGAGCTGCCGCGTGCGGTGCAGCGGCTGGTGGCACACCTGTGCCTGTCCCGACGGCAGACGCGGGCGGTGACGGCCGGCCACCTGTGGCCCGACCTGCCCGAGGACCACGCGCACGGGTGCCTGCGGTCGGCGCTGTGGCGGCTGCGGAAGGCGGCGCCGGACCTGGTCGAGGTGTCCGGGGACGCCCTCCGGCTGGCGACCGGTGTCCGGGTCGACGTGCGCGACCTCGACGCCTGGGCGCGCCGGGCCGTGACGCCGTCCACGGCCTCCGGTGACGTCGCGCTCCCCGACGCCGCTCTCCTCGGCGACCTTCTCCCGGGGTGGTACGACGACTGGGTCCTGCTGGAGCGCGAGCGGCTGCGGGACCTCCGCATGCGGGGCCTGGAGGCCGTGGCCGCCCGGCTGACCTCGCTCGGCCGCCACGGCGAGGCGCTGCAGGCCGCCCACGCCGCCGTCCGCGCCGAACCGCTGCGCGAGAGCGCCCACCGGATGGTGGTCCGGATCCACCTGGCCGAGGGCAACGTCGCCGAGGCGGTCCGGGCCTATGAGCTCTTCCGCACCGTGCTCGAGACCGAGCTGGGCGTGCCTCCCAGCGAGGAGATGTCCCGGCTGCTCCGGCACGTCCCGCGGATCCGCCGGTCACTCCCGCCGCACTCCCCGGCTCTCGCGGGGCGGTGACCCCTCCGGCCCCGGGGGGTCCTCCGTCCGGGGGACTGCGCCGGGGAGCACGACGTCTGAGCATGGCTCCCGGCACGTCGACCGCGCCGGGCGTCTCCGGAGCCGGCGCCGCGACGCTGCGTGGGACCCGGAGGAGAGACGACGTGGCCGACCACCCGAGCGCGGCGCTCCTCGTCCGCGTCTGGCTCGAGGGCGCCGGGCAGTTCCGGGCCCGGCTGCTGACGCAGGCGGACACCCCCGCGGGGACGTCGGCCCCGGAGGTGACGGTCGCGGTGGCGGCGTCCCCGGAGGAGGTGCTCGACGCCGTCCGCGACTGGCTCGACGACGTCGTGCGGCGGGCCGGGCCGCCGCACGACGTCGGGTGACGCGGGGGGCCCTGCCGCGGCCGCCGGGCCGGCGGAGCCGGTGACGGCACGGTGACGGTTCGTTGACGCAGCGCTCGTAGCGTGCGGGCGCGGGATGGACCGCGGCACACCCGTCGCCTCGCGGCGTCCCGTCCACGTCCTGCCGGCCACCGGCACGACGACGCCCTCACCGGGAGGTCACAGTGACGACTTTCTTCGCCGGACTCGGTTCGGGACTGGACGCGGTCGAGGTCGAGGAGGTGTACGAGGCCAGGGCGAGGGAGGATGTCGCCAAGCGCATCGCCGACACCGACAACCCCTTCCGCATCGAGGTCCGGTTCCTCGGCGGCCTGACGGAGGAGCAGAAGCAGGCCTTCCGGACGGCTGCGGACCGGTGGGCCGAGGTCATCGTCGGCGACCTCGAGGACGTCGAGCTCCCCGACGGCACGACGGTCGACGACGTCCGCATCGACGCCGCCGGGGTGTCCATCGACGGGCCCGGCCGCGTCCTCGGCCGGGCCGGACCCCGCCTGGTGCGGCCGGCCGGCAGCACGCACGAGTTCCTGCCCATCACCGGCGGCATGGAGTTCGACGTCGACGACATCCCGACGATGATGGCGCAGGGTCTCTGGGACATCGTGATCATGCACGAGATGGGGCACGTCATCGGCATGCTCGACTTCGTCTGGAGCGCGAAGGGCTTCGTGGCCAACCGCAACACCCCGCAGTGGTCGTTCACCGGGCCGACCGCCATGGCGGAGTTCGGCCGGCTGCAGGACCCGTGCGCCGGTGTCCGGATCGCCGACCTCGCGGACCTCGCGGCCGCGGTACCGGGCGGGGACGGGGCCGGTGTGCCGGTGCCCATCGAGGACGACTTCGGGCCGGGGACGATCGGCAGCCACTGGCGGGAGAGCGTCTTCGGCGCCGAGATGATGACCGGCTTCGTCAACCAGGGCGCGAACCCGCTCAGCCGGGTGACCGGCGGGGCCCTGCAGGACCTGGGCTACCAGGTGGACCTCGACGCCTGCGACGACTACAGCCTCCCGTCACCGACGTCCCTGGCCGTCATGGGTGTGCTCACGGCCGGGCGGATGCACGAGGTCATCGGGGAGATCGGCGGCACCGGCGGCTACGTCGAGCACCCCACCCCCGAGGTCGCACCCGACTCGGTCCTCCGTCGGTAGCCGGTCCGGTGCGGGTCCCGGACCGGGAGCCGGACGGCGACGAGGCGTGGGGGTGGATCGACGAGCACGTCGAGCGGCTCACGCCCGAGGTGGCGGGGGACGAGGTCCGCCTCCTCGGGCAGGGCCGTGCCGAGCGGGAGGGCCGTGCCGAGCGGGAGGGCCCTGCCGAGACGGAGGGCCCTCCCGAGACGGAGGGTCCTGCTGAGACGCCCCCGACCGCGGGGCCACCGGCCGGAGCGGGCTGACCCTCTCCTCCGGCCCTCTCCTCCTCCAGCACGGGCCGGCCCGCCCGGGAGCCTCCCGGGCGGGCCGGCCTGCGGGTGTCAGCGGATGCGCCGGCGCTGGCTGTCGCAGCCGTAGAAGTAGCCGCAGAACTGGGTGTAGGGCCCCCGGTTCGCGGTCTCGGGGTTGGTGATGAGCACGCCGCTGTTGTCGGTGTTGCGTGCCGCGGTACCGCCGGGCTTGTGGCCCCAGAAGCCGCCGCTCTGCTTGCGGAACCAGTGGTAGTCGACGAACCCCGGGCCGGGGGCGACCACGAGCGCGACCAGGTAGCGCGGCTTCTCGCTGTCCGGGAAGCAGTCGAACCGCCGGTGCACGCCGTCGCACAGGGCCGCGCGGGTCACCTCGGGACAGGTGATCGCCGTGTACATGCGTCCGCACCCGCGGCCGGGCTGGGCGAAGGTGTCGGTGCGCCAGTTGCTCGCGTAGTTGTAGCAGTTGTTGTTCAGCCGGACGGTCGCGTCGTCGTTCCAGAAGCCGGGGTTGAACACCCCCAGCTCGATCGTGCAGGTCACGTCCGCGGGCTCCGCCGGCGCAGCCACCGACGCCGCGGCCACCTGGTCGGTGACGGACTCGGCGCCCCCGCCGGCCAGTTGCGCCAGCAGGTGGTCCCGCAGGTCGGTGTCGAGGGTCGCCGCGTCCGGCGCGTCCACGGGCGCCCGGCCGGTCTCCACCAGGCTCAGCAGCCGCTCGGCGATCTCGGTGCCGCGGTCGGCCGCGCCGAGCGCGGACAGGGACAGGTAGCTGGTCGCACCCGCGGACGGGTCGACCGCGACGTCGTCCCCGAGGGTCTCGAGAAGGAACCCCCGCGGCCCCAGCCCGCCGCCCGGATCGGCGTCGGCGAGGCTGGTCGTGAGGCCCTGCACCTCCCTCAGCAGCGCTCGTGCCTCCCGGTCGTCGCCCACCTCGGCGACCGGGTTCTGCCGGCCCGAGAAGACGTCAACCGTTATCCGCAACATCGATCCGCTCCTCTGCCTCGTCGCGCGTGGTGGCGGGACGGCGTCGAAGACCTGCTCCGGGAGCCTCACCCGCGGCCACGGCACCCGACCGGTGCCCCGCGAGCAGAGGATGGCGTGCAGGGCGTCACGGTCCCGTCACGCTCACGTCACGGGTCCCGGCGCCTCGCCCGCCGTCAGAATGGGTGCGGGGTGGTGTTGGTGAGCGGTTCTCCTCGGTCGTCGCCGGCGCACGGTGGCGCGCGCGTCGACCTGCTCGTCTACTCGGGCCGTCCGAACCCGACGTTCGACCTGACGCCGGCCGAGGCGGAGGAGCTGGCGCGCCGGCTCGACCGCCTGCCTCCGGGCCCTCAGCCGGGCGACGCACCCGGGCTGGGGTACGGCGGACTGGTGGTGTCGTTCGCCCCGGCGGCCGGCCGCCCGCGTTCGGTCACGGTGCGCGCCGGCGTCAAGGTGGAGACCGCCGGCGCCGTCACCGGCAGGACGGACACCGAGGACGTCGAGGGCTGGCTGCTCGGCCTCGCCCGCCGGCGCGGGCACGCCGCGCTGCTCGACGCGCTCGGTCTCCAGGGCCCGCCCTGAGGATCCCCCGGACGTCCACCACCGTGTAGCGGCGGCGGCCCGTGGGAGACGGTGCCGGCGGACGGTGTGCGGGACACGTGCACATCCCGGCCGCGCACCTGCACCGCAGCCCACACCGTCCGGCCGCCGACAGGTGTGGGGGGACGATGCGGCGCACTGTCCGGGAGCGGGCCGGCACCGGCAGCAGTCGACGGCGCAGGTCAGGGGTCGACGACGAGGCGCACGGCGAACCCGCCGGCGACCGGCCCGGACCCGTCACGGCGGAGCACGTCGACCGTCCCCTCCGTGCCCGGGGGCAGGTCGCGCGGCACGGTGAGGACGAGCGCCAGCGTGCTCGGCCCGAGGGGGAGCGGCAGGTCGAGGGCCGCGCGGGGGGCGTCGGGGAGCGGCAGCGCGGCGGCGAGGTCGAAGGACCCGCGGGTCAGCTCGTCCTCGCCGCCGACGAGGACGGCGCCACCCGCATCCGGCGGCGCCGGCGGCTCCAGCGCGGCGGCCAGGGGGTCGTCGGCCGTCACGGCCACCTCGCCCGCCCGCGGCCGGGCGACGCGCAGCCCGACGCCCGCCAGCTCCCGTGGTCGCCGGACCTCCAGGCCGGTCGCCGCACCGGCCGACGCGCCGCGCACCTCGAACGGGACCAGCACCGACGCCCCCCGGGGCGCCCGCACCACGGTCAGGTCCTTCTGCGCGAGGTCGCCGCGCTCGCCGACGCGGCTGCCGGCAGGCGGGTGGGCGCCGCGGGTCAGCGCGGCGGCCACGAGGGCGACGTGCGCCCCCGGCGGCGGCACCTGTGCCGCCGGCCACCGGGCACGGACGACGGTGGACCGGCCCGGGGGCAGCTCGAAGGCGACCCCCGCGCTGACCGCCGGCAGGAAGTCGGCGGGCCAGGTGCGCGTGAAGCCGGCGCGGCGCCGGAGACCGAAGGTCACCACGAGGTGGCGGGCGGTGCCCCGGCCGCGGTTGCCGACCCGCGCGTGGAACCAGTTGTCCCGCCCGGGCCGGGGCTGCTGGTGGACCGTGCCGCCGTCATCCTCGTGCCGGATCCAGACGTCGGGGGAGTCCCAGAGCCGTCCGCCCCCGCGCTCACCCGGGTCGTCGCGCAGCCACAGTTCCGGAGCGGGCGCCGGGTCGGGCAGGCCGTAGACCCAGCGGTGGAACGCGTCGACGAGGTCGACCGCGCCGGAGCGCGCCACGAGGTGGGCCTCCAGGGCCTCCGTGGTCGCGGGGCGCTCGAGGTTCGCCCGGTAGAACTCACCCATCCACCCGGTGAGCGCCGCGGGCGAGGCGAGCGCCGCTGCCCCTGCGAACAGCCGCGGCCCCGGTGCTGTAGGCCGCGATCGGGGTCGCGCGGGTGAACGGGTCGTGCGGGGACAGCGTGACCGGCGGCTCGGCGAAGTCGAAGGGCCGGACCTCCGAGCCGCCACGGTCGTGGTAGACGTTCCAGCCCTCGTCCCACCACCCGTCGGCCTGGGCCGCGGGCGTGACCCCGCGGCCCCACCACGAGTGGAAGACCTCGTGCCGCAGGCTCCCCCGCGAGGCCGTGCACGCCCCGTCGTATTCCATGCCGCCCCGGATCAGGAACGCGGTGAAGCGGCCGCCGTGGACGTACCTCCCGATCGAGGCCGCGTTCTCCGCCAGCCAGCCGGCGACGTCGGCCGCGGCGGCTGCGGGGTCCACCGTGGTGTCGGAGCGCAGCGCGAGCGCCTCCACCGTGACGGGGGCGCCACCGGTCGGTAGCGCGACCGTCGTCGTCGCCGAGGTGAGCGTGTCCGCGGCCCGCACCTCCACCATCGGGGAGAGCGCGGAGGACCGCGGGGGGAAGGCCACCCGCCAGTGGTTGGGCCCGGCCGCGGTGACCGCGCCGTTGGTGACGACCCGGTGCTCCACCGGGGTGCCGGTCACCACCAGCTCCAGGTCGATCGCGTACCGGTCCCAGATCAGGTTGGCCGGCACCCAGGACTCCAGGTAGCGGCCGGGGGCGAGGTCGGTGAAGCCGAAGCTGAGCGTCAGCCGCGGTCCGGCCGACCAGGTCAGGGCCGGCGGGTGCGACCCGCCGGCCGGTGCCTGGGGCAGCCCCACGGTGTAGTCCAGGCGCAGGGTGTGGGCGGTGCCGGCCGGGAGCGCCCGGTTCAGCACGAGGACCTCCGCGCCGGCACCGCCGCCGAGGTCCCGGCGGACCAGCGCGTCCAGGGGCAGGGGAGCGCCGTCGAGCCGGACGCCGGTGACGGGCTGGCGCAGGTCGAGAACCGGACAGCCTGCGGCCGGCCCCGTCGCGAACCGCAGCGTGGCCGTGCCGGTGGCCGTCCGGCTCGCCCCGTCGAAGCGGAGCAGTGCCGTGACGGCGGAGACGTCGATCGGCACGGCCGTCCTGCCGCCGCCGAGCGGCACGGGCGGCGGGGCCAGGTCGAGGTCGGTCGTCACGGCAGCCCTCCTCCGGGTCTCTCACCGCCCGGCTCGGGCCCGTCCTCAGCGGGGGAGCAGCCCCGAGAAGCCGGCGAGCAGCCGGGGGGTCGCGTCCGTCCCCGACATCGCCGCGAGCTGCTGCAGCCGGTCCACGGCATCGGCCAGGTGCTCCGCCCCGCCGCCGAGGGCGACCCACATCCCGACCTGCTGGGTGAACACCAGCGCCGCGGCGTCGTTGTCGGTCTGCGTCGTCGGGAACTGGACGAACAGCTCGACGTCCCTCGTGACGCCGACGGGGATGCCCCGCGCCGACCACGTGACGGCGACCGACAGCCGGTGCGGCCCCGGCCGGGGGAAGGCGAAGCCCTCCGTGCTCCAGAAGACCCGGTGTGACGAGGAGACGGAGTCCCCGGGCGGCAGCTCGGCGAGCTTCGCCGCGTCGCAGACGACGGCGAGCGGGCGGAACGGGCGGACCCGGCCGGACGGGTCGGTGACCGTCATCGTGGCGAACAGGCCCTCCAGGCTGACGTCGCTCGGGACGACGAGGGGGTCGCCGCTGCGGTTGGTGAGCGTCCAGGACACCTCGACCGGCTGGCCCAGCGCGACGCCGTCCGCCGGGACGGCCACCTCGAGCTCGAGCTCGGACGGGTCGAAGTCCTGGCGGTCGGTCGCCTGCGGGGGGCTGGTGCCCACCCAGGAGAAGAACGGCCAGCCCCCCGGGCGCAGCACGGGGTCGGGCATGTGCACCAGGTGGTGCCGCACCGTCGTGTTGACCGCCAGCGCGATCTGGTCCGGGAAGACGCCCGGGGCACCGGTCGTGGGGCCGCCCAGGACGTCGGCCACGCTCGGCGTGGTCGTCATGATCGAGTTGTCGGCGGTCGTCTCCTGCTCCTGGTGGATCTGGTTGAAGGTGTGCGTGATCTCGTGCGTGGCGCTGCGCAGGAACGCCCGGGCGACCTCGCGCTGCCTGCGGTCGGCGGCGGTCCCGAAGTTGGCCGACTCGCCCGACGGATAGCCGTCGTCGGAGAAGCTGGCGCACCCCTCCCGCGGGACCCCGATCTGGTCGTACATGACGCCGCGGGAGCAGCCGAGCTTGGCCGGGACCACCACGAGGTGGATCCGCCAGTCGGTGTCCAGGTCCGTGGCGGGGTCCCGGACGGCGGTCATGAGGCTGTGCAGGTTGCCCGACGACCAGCAGTCGGTCGGGTTCGCCCCGGCCGGCACCGGCACGTCGGTCGAACCCCGGACCACGGTCAGCTGCCAGCCGTGCTTGGCGTAGATCGTGTCGAAGTACTCGGTGCCGCCCGAGCCGTCGGGCACCGGCTGGGGCGCCACCGCGCCGGTGAGGGTGTCGATCTCCACCGTCGCCCGGCGGAAGAACGGCGACACCCAGGACAGGGTGACGGTGCCCCGGTCCACGCCGCCCTCGAGCCAGCGGCCGGTGAACCGCGGGCCGCCGAAGGGAGGCGGCGCGGGCGCCTGGGTCAGCGTCACGGTCACCGTCCTGCTGGGCGCCGCGGGGAAGGAGCCCTTGAAGCTCCCCGCCGGCGGGGCGGTGTAGTCGTACTGCTCCAGGACGAGCGTCGCGGTGCACGGCCGGCCCGGCGGCACGGCGACGGACTCGGTCACCTGGACGACCTTCAGGTAGGAGTCGTAGCGGTCGCGCGGGTAGACCGGGATGCGCGGCCGGAAGGGCGGCGCGAGCGGCTCGGCCGCGCTCGGCCGGCTCGCCGCGGCGGCCACGGAGACCGCTCCGGACGTGGCGCTCCCCGGCGGGGGAGACGGCAGCGGGTCGGTGAGCGAGGGCGAGACCGGGGGCACCAGCGCCGGGCGCCGGTAGAGGTCACCGCTCACGATGATGCCGTCCGGTCCGGCGTCCGGCGCCGACCGGTCGACCCGCAGGGTCCCCTCGAAGCCGGCGGGCGAGGTGGTCGGCCGCAGGGAGAGCGCGTAGCAGCCGGCCCGCAGGACCGTCCGGCAGAACCGCAGGGGTGGGCCGGCCGACGACGGGGATCCGGTCGCCGCGCCGACAGCACCGGACCCGGCCGGGTCGAGGTCGGGGAAGCGGGGGTCGTCCTGGCCGACGGGGACCCCGGCGGCCAGCGGGACCTCGGGGGAGACGACGGGCGGGACGCTCGCGACGACCGCGTCCGCCCCCGGCTCGAGCTCCATCTCGCGGAAACCGTCGGCCATGACGGGTGCCTCCTCACTCGGCCCCCCGTACCGACTACGGGGGTGCGATCCGTTGGTAGGAGAAGCGGCAGCCGTCGGGGTCGACGACCTCGAGGACGTCGGCCCCGCGGTGGACCTCGTAGACGACGAGCTCGTCGGTCGCGACGCTGAGCACCAGCCGGCGGTCGTCCTCGAGCCGGTAGATGCCGGCGTCCCACCAGATGCCCGCCTGCTCCGGCCCGCGCGTGCCGCGGTAGGTGCCCGTCGAGAAGGTGAGGACGTCGGGGTAGCGGTCCGCGCACGCCGGCGCGTCCCTCTTCCGCCACGAGCCGGTCAGCGCCGTGTCGTCGGGTCCGGAGTGCGCGGTCATGGGTCTCCTCGAGGTCCGTCCGGTCGAGGTGCCCACTGTGCCCCGGATCCGGACCGGCACCGCCGGTGCGCGGTCCCCGCCGGGGCGGTGGCTCCTCGCCCCGGGGATCGCCGGCCTCCTCTCACCGACCCCGGGGGCCCGGGCCGCGCCGCCCTCGCCCGCTGGTCCCGTCCGGCTCCCGCTCCCGGACGACACGAGCCTCCCGGGCCCCCGTCACCGCAGCGTCACCGACCGGCGCCCCCGGTCAGCCGCCGATGAGCCGGCTGATCGTCCCCGCGGTGCGGGCGACCTGGGCGGCCAGGGACCGCCGCCCGTCCTCGTCGGGCACCTCGTGCTCGGGGAAGGTGAGCGCGACGGCAGCGATGGGGTGCCCGGAGTGGTCGAGCACCGGGGTGCCCACCGAGGCGAAGCCGGCGGTGACCTCGCCCTCCTCCAGGGCGTGGCCGCGGCGTCGTGTCTCGGCCAGCAGCCGGCGCAGCGCCGCCGGTGAGTCGGGTCCGCGCTCGTTGCGCAGCACGAAGCCGTCCGCGGTGGGGAACAGCGCGCGGACGGCGGCCGGCGGGAGGACGGCGAGCATCGCGCGGCCGCTGGCGGTCAGCGGCGCCGGCAGCCGGACCCCGACGTCGGTGACCAGCGGCGCCCGCCCGCGGGCCCGCTCCTCGATGACGTAGACGACGTCGCGGCCGTGCAGGACGGCCAGGTGGGAGGTGTGCCCGGTGCGGTCGGTCAGCTCCGACAGCGGCCGCCGGGCCAGCCGCTGCAGCGGCGCCTGCCGGGTGAACCCGCTGCCGAGCTCGTAGGCGCTGACCCCCAGGCCGTAGCGGCGCTCGTCGGGCAGGTGGACGACGAAGCCGGTCGCGGTGAGTTCCCCGAGCAGGTGGTACGTCGTCGAGCGGGGCAGCCCGAGCTCGCGGGCCAGCGCCGCCGCCGGCACCGGCCCGGCCTGGTCGGCCAGGAACCGCAGGATGTCGAGCACCTGGCGCGCCGCGGGCACCTGGGCCACCGGCACCTCCTCGCCGAGTGTCTGGGATCCCAGACAATATCTCCCGCGCGGCTCTGTCGGAGGACCGGCGCGATGGCGTGCCATGACCGGGTGACCGCCAGCACGACCACCAGCACGACCGCCACCGTCCCGATCAGCGTCGGCACCGGCCCGCTCAGCGCCTCCGACGTCGTCGCCGTCGCCCGGGACGGTGCCGCCGTCGTCCTCGCCCCCGGGGCGGAGCGGGCGGTCGCCGCGAGCCGCCGGGTGGTCGAGGCCCTGGCCGACGACGTCGTCGCGCACTACGGGGTCTCGACCGGCTTCGGCGCGCTGGCGACCCGGCACATCCCGGCCGAGCGGCGGGCGCAGCTGCAGCGCAGCCTGGTGCGCTCGCACGCCGCCGGCTCCGGCCCCGAGGTGGAGCGCGAGGTGGTGCGCGCGCTGATGGTGCTGCGCCTGGCCACCCTCGCCACCGGCCGCACCGGCGTCCGCCCGGAGACGGTGCGCACCTACGCCGCGATGCTCAACGCGGGCATCACCCCGGTGGTCTCCGAGTACGGCTCGCTGGGCTGCTCGGGCGACCTCGCGCCGTTGGCGCACTGCGCGCTCGCCGCCACGGGGGAGGGCGACGTCCGCGACGCCGGCGGGCGGCGCCGCCCGGCCGCCGAGGTACTGGCCGCCGCCGGCATCGCGCCGCTCGTGCTCGCGGAGAAGGAGGGCCTGGCGCTGATCAACGGCACCGACGGCATGCTCGGCATGCTGGTGCTGGCCCTGTGCGACCTGCGCCGGCTGCTGCGCGTCGCCGACGTCACCGCCGCGATGAGCGTCGAGGCGCTGCTGGGCACCGACGCGGTCTTCGCCGCCGACCTGCAGGCGCTGCGCCCGCACCCCGGCCAGGCCGACAGCGCGGCCAACCTCCGGGCCCTGCTCGCCGGCTCGCCGATCGTGGCCAGCCACCGCGGCCCCGGCTGCACCCGGGTGCAGGACGCCTACTCGTTGCGCTGCTCGCCGCAGGTGCACGGCGCGGCCCGCGACACCCTGGCCCACGCCGCGGCGGTCGCCGACCGCGAGCTGGCCAGCGCCATCGACAACCCGGTGGTCACCGCCGACGGGCGGGTGGAGAGCAACGGCAACTTCCACGGTGCCCCGGTCGCCTACGTGCTGGACTTCCTCGCCGTCGCCGTGGCCGACCTGGCCTCGATCGCCGAGCGGCGCACCGACCGCTTCCTCGACGTCGCCCGCAACTCCGGCCTGCCGGCGTTCCTGGCCGACGACCCGGGCGTCGACTCCGGGCACATGATCGCCCAGTACACCCAGGCGGCGATCGTCTCCGAGCTCAAGCGGCTGGCCGTCCCGGCGTCGGTCGACTCCATCCCCTCCAGCGCCATGCAGGAGGACCACGTCTCGATGGGCTGGTCGGCGGCCCGCAAGCTCCGCCGCGCTCTCGACGGGCTCACCCGGGTGCTGGCGATCGAGCTGCTCACCGCGGCCCGCGCGCTCGACCTGCGGGCTCCGCTGACCCCCGCGCCGGCGACCGCCGCGGTGGTCGCCGCCGTCCGGGAGCACGTCGCCGGCCCGGGCACCGACCGGTTCCTCGCCCCCGAGATCGACGCCGTCGTCGCGCTCGTCGCCGGCGGCGGCGCGGTCGCGGCCGCCGAGTCGGTCACCGGCCCCCTCGCCTGACCCCGTCCCCACCCCGACCCGAGAGGACGACCACCGTGGAAGGCGCCCGCCCCGTCCGTGCCGCACGCGGCACCGCCCGCACCGCCCGCTCCTGGCAGACCGAGGCGCCGCTGCGGATGCTCATGAACAACCTCGACCCCGAGGTGGCCGAGCGGCCCGACGACCTCGTCGTCTACGGCGGCACCGGGCGCGCGGCCCGCTCCTGGGCCGCCTTCGACGCGATGGTCGCCACGCTGCGCGAGCTCGGCGACGACGAGACGATGCTCGTGCAGTCGGGCAAGCCGGTCGGGGTGCTGCGCACCCACGAGTGGGCGCCGCGGGTGCTCATCGCCAACTCCAACCTGGTCGGCGGCTGGGCCACCTGGCCGGAGTTCCGCCGGCTGGAGCAGCTCGGGCTGACCATGTACGGGCAGATGACCGCCGGGTCGTGGATCTACATCGGCACCCAGGGCATCCTGCAGGGCACCTACGAGACCTTCGCCGCGGTGGCCGCCAAGCGCTTCGGCGGCACGCTGGCCGGCACCCTGACCGTGACCGGCGGCTGCGGCGGCATGGGCGGTGCCCAGCCGCTGGCGGTGACGCTCAACGGCGGCGTCTGCCTCGTCGTCGACGTCGACCCCGCGCGGCTGCACCGGCGGGTCGCCCAGCGCTACCTCGACGAGGTCGCCGAGGACCTCGACGCGGCGGTCGCCCGCTGCGAGCAGGCCCGGCGGGACCGGGTCCCGCTGTCGGTGGGCCTGGTGGGCAACTGCGCCGCCGTGCTGCCCGAGCTGCTCCGGCGGGGCGTGCAGGCCGACGTCGTCACCGACCAGACCTCGGCCCACGACCCGCTGTCCTACCTGCCCGACGGCGTCGACCTCGGCGACTGGGCCGACTACGCCCGCACCAAGCCCGACGAGTTCACCGACCGGGCCCGGGCCTCGATGGCGCGGCACGTCGAGGCGATGGTCGGCTTCCTGGACGCCGGCACGGAGGTCTTCGACTACGGCAACTCCATCCGGGACGAGGCCCGCCAGGGCGGCTTCGGCCGCGCCTTCGCCTTCCCCGGCTTCGTGCCGGCCTACATCCGGCCGCTGTTCACCGAGGGCAAGGGCCCGTTCCGGTGGGCGGCGCTGTCCGGCGACCCCGCCGACATCCGCGCCACCGACGAGGCCGTCCTCGACCTGTTCCCCGACTCCGACCACCTGCACCGGTGGATCCGCGCCGCGCAGGACAAGGTCGCCTTCCAGGGGCTGCCGGCCCGCATCTGCTGGCTCGGCTACGGCGAGCGTGAGAAGGCCGGGGTGCGCTTCAACGACATGGTCGCCTCCGGCGAGCTGTCGGCCCCCGTCGTCATCGGCCGCGACCACCTCGACTGCGGGTCGGTCGCCTCCCCCTACCGCGAGACCGAGGGGATGGCCGACGGGTCCGACGCGATCGCCGACTGGCCGCTGCTCAACGCCCTGGTCAACACCGCCTCCGGCGCGTCCTGGGTGTCGATCCACCACGGCGGCGGCGTCGGCATCGGCCGCTCCGTCCACGCCGGCCAGGTGACCGTCGCCGACGGCACCCCGCTGGCCGGGCAGAAGATCGAGCGGGTGCTCACCAACGACCCCGGCACCGGCGTCCTCCGGCACATCGACTCCGGCGACGCGCCCGAGTTCGGCAACGACGCCGGACCGCTCGCCGAGCACCCCGAGGGGGGCGTGCGGGTCCCGATGGCGGGCCGGTGACCGCGCCGGACCCGCAGCGGGCCGCGTCCGCCGGCTTCGACCGGATGTGGGCGGAGCTGGCGCCGGTCGGCCGGTCCGGTGCGACCGGGGGCTACTCGCGCTTCGCCTGGACCCGCGAGGACGCCGCGCTGCGGGAGTGGTTCGCCGGGGCCTGCGCCGAGCGCGGCCTGGCCCTCGACGTCGACCGGGCGGGCAACCAGTGGGCGTGGTGGGGCGACCCGGACGCCGCGGTGTCCGCCGGCGCCCCCGGGGTGGTGATCGGCTCGCACCTGGACTCCGTCCCCGACGGCGGGGCGTTCGACGGCCCGCTCGGCGTGGTCGGCGCGCTGGCCGCGGTCGACGAGCTGCGGGCCGCCGGCGTCGCCCCGTCCCGGCCGGTCGGGGTGGTCGCCTTCGGCGACGAGGAGGGCGCCCGGTTCGGGGTCGCCTGCGCCGGCTCGCGCGTCCTCACCGGCGCGCTGCCGGCGCAGCGGGCGCTGGGCCTCGTGGACGGCGACGGCACCACCCTGGCCGAGGCGCTGACCGCGGCCGGGCGCGACCCGGGCGACCTCGGCCGCGACGACCGTGCCCTGGCCCGCGTCGGCGCGTTCGTCGAGCTGCACGTCGAGCAGGGGTACGGGCTCGCCGGCCTGGACCGGCCGGTGGCCGTGGGCACCGGCATCTGGCCGCACGGCCGGTGGCGGTTCGACCTGGCCGGGCAGGCCGACCACGCCGGCACCACCCGGCTCGCCGACCGCGACGACCCGATGCTGGCCCTCGCCGCGCTCGTGCAGCGGGCCCGCGAGCTCGCGGTGCGGCACGGCGTCCTCGCCACCTGCGGCAAGGTCGTCGTCCGGCCCAACGGGGTCAACGCGATCCCGTCGTCGGTGACCGGCTGGCTCGACGCCCGCGGCGAGGACCAGGCGGCCGTGCGGGCGCTGGTCGAGGAGTTCGCCGCGTCGGCCGCCGACCTCGGCGGGACCCTCACCGAGGAGTCCTGGACCGACGCGACGTCCTTCGACGCGTCCCTGGCCGACCGGCTCGCCGCGGTGCTCGGCGGGGGTGACGTGCCCCGCCTGGCCACCGGCGCCGGGCACGACGCCGGGGTCCTGGCCGCCGCCGGCGTCCCCGCCGCGATGCTCCTCGTCCGCAACCCCACCGGGATCTCGCACTCGCCCGAGGAGTTCGCCGAGCCCGACGACTGCCACCGCGGGGTGCACGCCCTGGCCGCCGTGGTCGCCTCCCTCACGCGGTGACCGTGCTGTTCGCGCCGCACGCGCACCTGCCCGGCGGCCTGCGCACCGGCGTGCTGCTGGAGATCACCGGCGGCCGGTTCACCTCGGTGCGGCACGGGGTGCCCCCGGCCGAGGTGCCCGCCGGCGCGCACCGGCTGCCGGGGGTGGCCGTGCCCGGGTTCGCCGACGCCCACAGCCACGCGTTCCACCGGGCGCTGCGCGGCCGCACCTCCGCCGGCGGCGGCACGTTCTGGACCTGGCGGGAGGCGGCCTACGACGTCGCCGGGCGGATCGACCCCGACGGGTACCTCGAACTGGCGCGCGCCGCCTACGCCGAGATGGCGCTGGCCGGGGTGAGCACGGTGGGGGAGTTCCACTACCTGCACCACGCGCCCGGCGGTGCGCGCTACACCGATCCCAACGCGATGGCTGAGGCGCTCCGGCAGGCCGCGGCCGACGCCGGCGTCCGGCTCACCCTGCTCGACACCGCCTACCTCGCCGGCGGGCTGTCCGGGGCCGGGCACGAGGAGCTCGCCGGGGCGCAGCTGCGGTTCGGCGACGGCGACGTGCACCGCTGGGCCGAGCGGGTGTCGGCGCTGCGCGGGTCGGCCGGATTCCGGGTCGGCGCGGCCGTGCACTCCGTCCGCGCGGTGCCGGCCGCCGACCTGCCGGTGGTCGTGGCGGCCGCACGCGGTGGGCTGGGTGGGGCGGACCGGTCGCCGCTGCACGTGCACGTGTCCGAGCAGCCCGCCGAGAACGAGGCCTGCCGGGCGTTCTACGGCCGCACCCCGACCCGGCTGCTGGCCGACGCGGGGGCCTGGGACGCCGCCGCGACGGCGGTGCACGCGACCCACCTGACCGAGGCCGACGTCGCGCTGCTCGGCGGCGCGGGCGCGACGGCGTGCCTGTGCCCCACGACCGAGCGGGACCTCGCCGACGGCATCGGCCCGGCCCGCGCGCTGCTCGACGCCGGGGCGGCGCTGAGCCTGGGCAGCGACCAGCACGCCGTCGCCGACCTGCTGGAGGAGGCCCGGGCGATGGAGGCGCACGAGCGGCTGGTGACCCTGGAGCGCGGCCGGTTCACCCCCGGCCAGCTGCTGGCGGCGCTCACCGCCCACGCGAGCCTCGGCTGGGAGGACGCCGGCCGGATCGAGCCCGGCGCCCGGGCGGACCTGGTGGTGCTGCGCACCGACACCGTGGGCACCGCGGGCGCGCTGCCCGACCAGGTCCTGCTCACGGCCTCGCGCGCCGACGTCGACACCGTCTACGTCGACGGCGTCCCCGTCGTGGAGGGCGGCCGGCACCGGCTGGGCGACGTGGGCGCCCTGCTCGGCGCCGCGGTGCGGCGGGTGTGGGCGCGGTGACCAGCACCCTGGTCACCGGCATCGCCGAGCTGGTCACCAACGACCCCGCGGTGGGCGACGGGTCCCCGCTCGGCGTCCTGCGCGGCGCGGCCGTGGTGGCCGAGGACGGCCGCGTGCGGTGGACGGGGCCGGCCGCGGCCGCGCCGGCGGCCGACCGCCGGGTCGACGTCGGCGGGCGGGCGGTGGTGCCCGGCTTCGTCGACTCCCACAGCCACCTGGTCTTCGCCGGCGACCGGGCCGCGGAGTTCGCCGCGCGCATGGCCGGGCAGCCCTACGACGGCGGGGGCATCGCCACCACCGTGGCGGCCACCCGGCGCGCCGGCGCGGCCGAGCTGGGCGGGCTGGCCGCCGCGCGGGTCGCGGAGATGCGCGCGCAGGGCACCACCACCGTGGAGGTCAAGAGCGGCTACGGGCTCACCGTGGAGCACGAGGTCGCGTCGCTGACCGCGGCCGCGGCCGTCACGTCCGAGACGACGTTCCTGGGTGCCCACGTGGTGCCGCCGGGCGCCGCGCGGGAGGAGTACCTCGCGCTGGTCACCGGGGAGATGCTGCGGGCGTGCGCGCCGCTGGCGCGGTGGATCGACGTGTTCTGCGAGCCGGGCAGCGCCCGCGCGTTCGACGGCGACGAGGCCCGCGCGGTGCTGACGGCCGGGCGGGCGGCCGGCCTGGGACTGCGGGTGCACGGCAACCAGCTCGGCCCCGGTCCCGGGGTGCAGCTGGCCGTCGAGCTGGGGGCGGCCAGCGTCGACCACTGCACGCACCTGTCCGACGCCGACGTCGCGGCCCTGGCCGACGGCGACACCGTCGCGACGCTGCTGCCCGGCGTCGAGTTCGCCACCCGCTCGCCCTATCCCGACGGGCGCGGGCTGCTCGACGCCGGGGTCACCGTCGCGCTGGCCACCGACTGCAACCCCGGCACCTGCTACAGCTCCTCGATGCCGCTGATGATCGCCCTGGCGGTGCGGGAGATGCACCTGACGCCGGCCGAGGCGCTGTGGGCGGCCACCGCCGGCGGCGCCCGGGCGCTGCGCCGGACCGACGTCGGGACGCTCGCGGTCGGCGCCCGGGCCGACCTCGCCGTCCTCGCCGCGCCGAGCTCCGTCCACCTGGCCTACCGCCCGGGCGTGCCGATCGCCTCGGCGCTGGAGCTCTGAGGCGCTGGAGCTCCGAGGCGCAGGAGCTCTGAGGCGGCCGGGCGGCCTACCGTGCGGCGGCATGACGCACCGGGCGGCGCTCGCGGCGGTCGCCGCGGCCCAGCTGGCGGCCCAGGGAGTCGGTCACGTCGTCGCCCTGCGGCGCCGCCGCACCGTCGACGTCCCGTTCATGGCGGGCACGCCGGAGCACCTCGTGCGGGACTGGCTGTGGTTCGGCACCGCCTACAGCGCGCCCCCGTACCTGCTCGGGCCGCAGCTGTGGGCGGTCGGCCGGCTGCTGCGCGGGCCGGACGACCGCGCCCGGTGGGTGCTGCGGTGGCTGGGGACGGGCCTGTCGCTGGGCTACCCGAGCGAGCGGTGGAACCGGGTGCGGATCCGGCCGGGCGGGTTCGACCCCCTCGAGACGCCGGTCGTCGCGGTCGGGTGGGGGTGCGCGGTGGCGATGGCCGTCCTCGCCCGCCGCTGACCCGCCACCGGCCCGCCGGTGGGTGCGCCGCTCAGGCGGGCTCGGGCACGCCGCCGGGGTCGCCGCCGGGAGCGTCCGGGGTGGCCTCGATCGGCGGGGGCGGCAGCGGCTCGGGGGCGTCGGGCAGCAGCTCGCCCGGGTCGTCCGGGATCGGCTCGTCGGGGTCGATCTCCGGACCGGGCTCGGGCAGCGGGGCGACCATGCGGGGAGTCAAGCAGCGCGCGGTGCCCGTGGCGAGGCCCGGCGGACCCCGAGGTCCGGAGCCGCCCGCCGTCCCGCCGGGCTACGCGGTGGCCGAGCCCGACGGCCGAGGCAGCTGGACGTGCGGACGGGACTGCCACAGCGCCCACTCGGCACCGACCTCGCCGGCCGCGCGGAGCAGCAGCGGCAGGTGCTCTCCGAGCAACTGGTCGGTGGTGGTCTCGGCCGCGTGCACGGTGACGTTCATGGCGGCCTGCACGACGCCGTCCCGGTCGCGGACGGGGACCGCGACCGAGCGCACCCCCGGGGCCAGCTCCTCGTCTGCCAGCGCCCACCCCCGGGCGCGGACCTCCGTCAGCTCCTCGTGCAGCTGCTCCGGCGTCCGGTCGGTCCGCGTGGGCAGCCCCGACCGGCTCGGCTGGGCCAGCGTCGCGGCGAGCCGGTCCGGGGGCAGGGCGGCCAGCAGGACCTTGCCCTGCGAGGTCAGCACCGCCGGGAACCGCGTGCCGATGTCCACCCGCAGCGCGATCAGCTTGGGAACCGACACCCGGGCGACGTAGACGATGTCAGCGCCGTCGAGCTGCGCCATGGACGACGACTCGCCGGTCCGGGCGACCAGCGCCTCGAGGTGCGGGCGGGCGATGTCCCACAGGCCGAGCGCCCCGACGTAGGCCATGCCGAGGGTGAGCACCTTGGGGGTCAGCTGGAACGCCCCGCCGGAGGACCGGACGAACCCCAGCTCCTCCAGGGTGAGCAGCAGCCGACGGGCGGTGGGCCGGGCGAGCCCGACCGCGGTCGCCACCTCCGTCAGCGACATGCTGCGGTGGTCGGCGTCGAAGCAGGCCAGGACGTCCAGCCCGCGGGCCAGAGCCTCCACGAAGTCCGGTCCCCTGCCGCGCCCCGCCATCGCACATCCCTCCCCCTCGGCGAGGATGACACGGGCCGCGGGCGGCGGCGTGCGCCCCGCCGGGCGCGTCACCGGTCCGGGTCGGTCACCGCCCCAGGACGCGCTCCTCGCCGCCGGCCCGCTTGGACTCGTCCTTGAAGTCGGTGTACTGGTACGGGTTCTCGAGGATCGACTGCTCCGCCTCCGGCGCATCCGGGAACATCCCGGCCTCCCAGACCTCCTCACCGCACTCCGCCCTCAGGTACCCGATCGTGTCCTCGATCTCCTGGCGCACCGCGGCGAGGTCGATCCCGACCAGCCTGCCGTCGGACTTCACCACCCGGCCGTCGACGACGACGGTGTGCACGTCGCCGCGCTGGGCCTGGAACACCACGTGCCCGACCGGGTTGAGCAGCGGGAAGGAGACGGGGGAGTGGTCGTTCTTCACCAGGACGAGGTCGGCCTTCTTGCCGACCTCGACGCTGCCCAGGTCACGGTCGCGGCCGATCGTGTGTGCCCCGCCGCGGGTGCACCACTCCAGGACCCTCGCCGCCCGCAGCCGCAGGTGGGTGATGGTCTCCCCCTGGAGGTGCGCGGTGAGGTGCTCGGCCATGCGGTCGGCGTTGAGCGTGGCGCGCATGGCGGAGAACATGTCGCCGCTCCACCAGACGCTGGTGTCCATCGACAGCGACACCGGGATGCCGTACTGCAGCACCTGCTCGGTGGGCGCGTGGCCCTGCCCGGCGCTGCACTCGGACTCGGTCGCCACCGAGATCGACCCGCCGGTGGCCGCGATCCGCTGGTAGCTGTCGCGGGTCAGCGTCGAGGCGTGCACGTAGGTCGTCTCCGGCGTCATGAACCCGCCGTCGTACATCTGCTGGATGCCGGTGTCGCTGGTCGCGCCCCACACGCCGGCGTGCGTGGTGACCGGGATGCCGAGGTCGCGGGCCACCTCGAAGGCCGCCCGCTCCGGGAAGGCGGGGTCGCCGGTGACGTCGAACGCCATCTGCACGCCCATCCGGTCGTCCCCGGCGTCGCGCAGCCGCTCGAGGATCGAGCGGACGGCCGGGTCGGCGCTCCACTCCCACGGCCCGGCCTGGATGTTGCCGTAGGCCAGGACGAACCGGCCGGGCACCGACCGGAGCGCCTCGATCGCTGCCTCGGCGTGGTCGGTGGTGTGCAGGTTGTGCGACCAGTCGACCGTGGTGGTGACGCCGGCGTCGAGCGACTCGATCGCCGCGAGCCGGTTGCCCGCCGCGATGTCCTGCGGCCGGAACTTCCGCCCGTGCTCGAGGTAGTACCAGACGAAGTACTGGGTGAGCGTCCAGTCGGCGCCGTAGCCGCGCATGGCCGTCTGCCACATGTGCCGGTGGGTGTCGATCATGCCGGGCATGACGATGCCGCCCGAGGCGTCGACCTCGGCGGTGCCCTCGGGGACGTCCAGCCGGTGTCCCACCGCGGCGATCCGGTCGTCGACTACGAGCACGTCGGCGTCCCGGAGGACCGTCGCGGCGTCGTCCACGGTCAGGACGGTGCCGCCGCGGAACACGAGCGGACGGCCGGCCACGGGGACGCCGGCCCCGTCGCCGCTGGCAGCACCGGACATGCCCATCGTCTCCTCCTCGGCCGGGGGGTGTCACCCGGACCGCTGTCCGCCTGACGGCCACTGGTCCGAGCGGCGCCACTCTGGTGTGACGCCGACCACGTGTCAAGGACCGAGGGACGGGCGTGACGGACGGCAAGCGACCGTTGACAGGCCCGGTCGCGGCCTCCAGACTCCGGCCCGGACGCACGTCCGCATCGCGGAGTCCCCGGACGAGAGGCGAGCCCGACCGATGACGTCAGGACCCCCCGACCCGGCGCCCCGCGGGCCGCTCGCGGGCCTCCTCGTGGCCGACTTCTCCCGGGTCCTCGCCGGCCCCTACGCCACGATGCTGCTGGCCGACCTCGGCGCCGAGGTGGTCAAGGTCGAGGGACCGGGCGGGGACGACACCCGCACCTGGCAGCCCCCGGTCCGGGACGGCGTGTCGACCTACTACCTCGGCGTCAACCGCAACAAGCGCTCGGTCGTGCTGGACCTCAAGGACGCCGGCGACGCCGCCCTCGCGCGGGAGCTGGCGCGGCGGGCCGACGTGCTCGTGGAGAACTTCAAGCCCGGCGGACTGGCCCGCTTCGGCCTGGACCACGCCAGTGTCGCGGCGGAGAACCCGCGGGTCGTCTACGCGTCGATCAGCGGGTTCGGCAGCGCGCCGGGGGGACGGTCGCTGCCGGGCTACGACCTCATCGTGCAGGCCATCTCGGGGTTCATGAGCCTGACCGGCGACCCCGAGGGGGAGCCGTACCGGGCCGGCGTGGCGCTCTTCGACGTCATGGCCGGTCTGCACGCCACGATCGGGGTGCTCTCGGCGTTGAACCACCGCCACGAGACCGGAGAGGGCCAGCACGTGGAGGTCGACCTGCTCTCCTCGGCCCTGTCGGGCCTGGTGAACCAGACCAGCGCGTTCGTCGCGGGCGGGGTCGTCCCCTTCCGCATGGGCAATAGCCACCCCAGCCTGTTCCCCTACGAGCCTCTGCCGTGCGCCGACGGGGAGCTCATCGTCACCGCGGGCAACGACGGCCAGTTCCGTCGGCTCTGCGAGGTGCTCGGGGTGCCCGGGCTCGTCGACGACCCGCGGTTCGCCCGCAACGAGGACCGGACGGCCAACCGCGACCAGCTCCGACCGCTGCTGGTCGAGCGGCTCCGCACCCGCTCGAAGGCGGACTGGTTCCGCGACATCATCGGCGCGGGGGTGCCGTGCGGACCGATCAACACCATCGACCAGGGCGTGGCCTTCGCCGAGGAGATCGGCCTCGCCCCGGTGGTCAGCGCCGGGGAGGGCGCGACCGCGGTCCCCTCGGTGCGCAACCCGATCACCTTCTCGGCGACCGCGGCGGAGTACCGGCTGCCACCGCCGACGCTCGACGAGCACGGCGCGGAGATCCGCCGGTGGCTGGCGGAGCCCGCCGGTGAGGAGGCATCGGCATGAGCGGTGACGGGCTCTCGTTCCCGACGTCCCTCGGGACGTCGACCGCCGAGGAGATCCGACTGCTCGGCCGGGACCTCACCACCGAGCTGATGGGCCGGGTCGGCTTCGGCGAGCTGGCGTTCTGGCTGCTGAGCACGCGTCGTCCCACGCCGGCCGAGACCCGTGTGTTCGAGGCGGTGCTGGTCGCCCTCGCCGACCACGGCTTCACGCCCACCGCGATCGCCACCCGGCTGACCTACCTGTCGGCGCCGGACTCCCTGCAGGGGGCGCTGGCCGCGGGGCTGCTGGGCGGCGGTTCCCGGTTCCTCGGCGTCACCGAGGACTGCGGGGTCTTCCTGCACGCGGTCCTCGAGGCGCAGGAGGGTCCGCTGCCCACCGACGACGACGGCTGGGACGCCCTGGCGCTGGAGGCGGTCCGGGCCACGCGGGCAGCCGGCCGCCTCGTCCCCGGCCTCGGCCACCCGGTGCACAAGGTGCGCGACCCACGCACCGCGGTGCTCGTCCGCATCGCGGAGGAGGAGGGGCTGCGGGGGCCGCACCTGCGCCTGTTCGAGGCGGTCGGCCGGGTGCACGAGCAGGTCCTCGGCCGGCGGCTGCCGCTCAACGGCGCCGGGGTCTGCGGCGCCGCGCTGGCCGACCTGGGACTGCCCGTGGAGATGCTGCGCGGCGTCGCCCTCCTGGCCCGGGCGGCCGGCCTGCTGGGACACATCGCCGAGGAGCGCCGCCGGCCGATCGGCATGGACGCCTACCTGGCGGTCGACCGCAACGCGACCTACGTCGACCCCGACGGCCAGGAGTCGCCGGGATGAACGCGGCGGTCCTCACCGAACCGGGCGGCACGCCCGCGTACGCCGAGCACCCCGACCCGGTGCCGGCGGCCGGGCAGACGCTCGTCGCGGTGACCGCGGCGCCGATCGTCCCGCTGGACCAGCTGTGCGCGTCGGGCGCCTCGTACTTCGGGCGGCCCGCCACGCCCTACGTCCCCGGCGTCCAGGGCGTCGGGGTGGTGCGGCGCTCGGCGGTGCTGGCCGAGGGGACCCGCGTGTTCGTCTCGACCGCCGCCGGCATGCGGCCAGGGGACGGCAGCCTCGCCGAGGAGTGCGTGGTCCCCGACGAGGACGTCGTGGCGATCGACGCGGACGTCGACGACGCCGCACTCGCCGCCCTGGGCACGTCCGGGATCGCGGCCTGGGTCGTGCTCACCGAACGGGCCCACCTGCGGGCCGGCGAGACCGTGCTCGTCCTCGGCGGCGGGGGAGCGGTCGGGCAGGCGGCGATCGGAGCGGCCAGGCTGCTCGGCGCCGGCCGGGTGGTCGCCGTGTCCCGGTCGCCGGAGGCCCGGGAGCGGGCCCGCCGCGCCGGCGCCGACGAGGTGCTCGCCCCGGGCGGCGACGTCGACGAGCTGACCGCCCGGCTCCGCGACGCCGTCGGAGCCGGCGCCGACGTCGTGGTCGACCCGGTGTTCGGCACCGCAGCGACCGCCGCCTCGCGGGTGCTGGCGGTCCGCGGGCGGCTGGTCAACCTCGGCGGGTCCGGTGGCGACGTCGCGCAGTTCTCCTCGGCCGAGATCCGCAGCAGGTCGGCGTCGGTGCTCGGCCACACGAACAACCACCTGACCGCTGACGAGCGCCGCCACGCCGTCACCGCGGTGGCCGGCCACGCGGCGGCCGGCCGGCTCGCCGTCGCCCACGAGGTGCTCCCGCTCGCCCGGATCGCCGAGGCCTGGCGCCGGCAGGCGTCCGGGCAGGCGGGCGTGCGGCTGGTCATGACGCCCTGAACGACCCACTCGCGGGCGGCGCGCGCCGCCCGCGGCCCCCGAGGAGGAGGCGACCGTGCAGCTGGTCACCGAGGAGAACATCACCGATCTGGCCGTGGAGCGCTGGGGCACGGCCAGGGACCCCCGCACGGCGGAGCTCTTGACAGCGCTCGTGCGGCACCTGCACGACTTCGCCCGCGAGGTCCGGCTGACCGAGGCGGAGTGGATGGCGGCGGTCCAGTGGCTGACCCGCGCCGGGCAGATCAGCGACGCCAAGCGCGAGGAGTTCATCCTCGCCTCCGACGTGCTCGGCCTGTCGATGCTGGTCGTCCAGATGAACCACCGGCTCGACCCCCGCGCCACGCCGGCCACGGTGCTCGGCCCGTTCCACGTCGAGGGCTCGCCCGAGCTCGGGTACGGCGCCGACATGTCCCAGGGCCTGCCCGGCACGCCGCTGTTCGTCTCCGGCGTGGTGACCGACCTCGACGGCGCCCCCGTGCCGGGGGCGGTGCTCGACGTCTGGCAGGCCGACAACGAGGGGCTCTACGAGTCGCAGCACGCCGACGTGGACGAGGCCCGGCTGCGCGCGAAGTACCGGACCCGCGAGGACGGCAGCTACTGCCTGCGCACCGTCGCGCCGCTGGGCTACACGATCCCGATGGACGGGCCGGTGGGCGAGCTCATCACGCAGACGGCGATCAGCCACTTCCGGCCGGCGCACGTGCACTTCCTGCTCGACGTGCCCGGCTACGAGCCGTTGATCACCCACCTGTTCCAGGAGGGCGCGCAGTACCTCGACAGCGACGTCGTCTTCGGCACCAAGGCCGAGCTGGTCGTCCGGTTCGAGCAGCGGGAGCCCGGCGAGACCCCGGACGGCGGCACCTCGGCCGAGCCGTGGCTCGAGGCGAGGTACGACTTCGTGCTCCAGCCGACGGCGTAGGCCAGGGGGTCAGGCCGGCAGCGGCGTCGGCGCGTAGGCCAGCAGCCGCCACCGCCCCGAGGCCCGCGTCCACACGGCGAGGGCCAGGTTGTCGATCGTCTTCGGCACGCCGTCGACGTCGACGTCCGCGGTCATCCGGCCGACGACGAGCGCGCTGTCGCCCACCACGGCCACCCGCTCCACCGGGTGGTCGATGCGGCGGTAGACGTAGTAGCCCGAGCGCACCTTGCCCAGGTACTCGTCCTTGGTGTCCCGGGCGCCGCTGGAGTGGGCGTAGCTCAGCTCGTCGGCGCACAGCTCCGCGAGCACCGCCAGGTCGGCGTCCTGCATGGCCCGGTAGCGGCGGTCCTCGGCGGCCAGCACCGCGTGGACGTCCTCGGCGTGCGCGCCCGGCACCCCGGTCACAGCTCGGCCCGCAGGATCGCCGCCGCCTGCGCCAGTGCCCGCATCTTCCCGGCGGCCGACGCCCGGGGGAGGTACTTGAGTCCGCAGTCGCTGGAGAGCGCCAGCCGGTCGACGTCGACGTGGTCCAGCGCCCGCCGCACCCGCTGGGCGACCGTCTCCGGGGTCTCCACCTCGGGGGTCGACAGGTCGAGGACGCCGAGCGCGATGCCCTTGCCCCGCAGCGGCCGCAGGGTCGCGGGGTCCAGCCGCGACTGCGCCGTCTCGACCGAGATCGTGTCGGCCGGGGTGTCCGCGAGCTCGGGCAGGAACGAGTAGCCCGCCGGCCGCTCGGAGACCATCGCCGCGTAGCCGAAGCACAGGTGCACGTGCACCGGCCCGGCAGCGTCGGCCACGGCGCGGGTCACCGCCTCGGCGCCGAAGCGGCGGGCCACCTCGGGACGCGCCTGCAGCCACGGCTCGTCCACCTGGACGACGTCGGCGCCGGCGGCGAACAGGTCGGCGATCTCCTCGCGGACGACGTCGGCGTAGGCCATCGCCAGCGCCCGGTCGTCGCGGTAGTGCTCGTCCTGCGACTGCTGCGCCATCGTGAAGGGCCCGGGCACGGTGATCTTGGTCGCCCGGTCGGTGTGCGCGCGGAGGAACCGGACGTCGTCCACCTGGACCGGGGACGGTCGGTGGATCTCGCCGGTCACCCGGGGCACCGGGATCTCGATCCCCGACCGGTTGCGCACCGTCCCGGGCGGGTCGAGGTCGAGCCCGCCGAGCGCCGTCGCGAAGTGGTTGGAGTACGACTCCCGGCGGATCTCGCCGTCGGTCACCACGTCCAGCCCGGCCTCCTCCTGGGCGCGCACGGCTGCCAGCGTGGCGTCGTCCTGGGCCTCCTGCAGGTGCTGCGGCGGGATGCGCCACAGCTCCCGGGCGCGCACCCGCGGGGGGAACCGGTGACCCAGCCGCTCCCGGTCGATGAGCCAGTCGGGCTGGGGCAGGCTGCCGACGATCATCGTCGGCAGCAGGGGCAGCGGTGCCCGCATCCGGTCCTCCCGGGGTGTCTCGGTGCGCCCATCGTCTCCGCGCCCCCGGGCGCCGGCCACACCGGTCCCGGACGGGACGGCGCGCGGAGGGGGCGCGGATCCCGCCCCGGGTCCCTACCCTCGTGACGTGGGCAACATCGGCAAGGAAGTCCGCCGCATCGAGGTCCTGCCCGTGCCCGAGCCGACCCCCGGGCCGGCCTCGCCCGAGCGACCCGAGCCGCAGCGGGAACCGTCCCCGTCGAGGTAGTGCGGTGGACCCCTACGGTGGCTTCGAGCCACAGGTGGGCGAGATCAGGGCACTGCGCACCTTCCGCATCGGGCCGGACGGTCTGCTCTACCCCCTGTTCTCGGCCGACCCGTGGCACGAGGGCGCCAACACCGCGCGCTGCCTCCGGACCGACCGCCCGCCGCACCCCAGCCCCGCCCCGGACTGCACGTGCGGCTTCTACGCCTTCGGCGGGGAGCGGTGGCTCGGGGACCAGCCCCGCAGCCGGCACGTCCTCGCCGTGGTCGCCTGCTGGGGGCACGTGATCGCGGGGACCCGCGGCCTGCGCGCCGAGCACTGCCGGGTCGAGGCGCTGTGGCTGTCGGCCGCGGTGCCGGACGACCTGGTCGACCGGGTGCTGCGGAACCACCCCTCGGTGGCCGTCCACCGGGACCGCGCCCGGATGCTGGCCGAGCACCCGCCGACCGAGCTGGACTGCTACGAGCCCTCGGGCCGGGGGACGGGACGCGCCACCGGCCGCCTGTGGTGGTCCGCGGCGATCGCGGCAGCCGTGGTCGGGAGCCTCCCCGCCGACTGGCTGGGCGGCGCGCGCAGCGCCGCGTTGCTGACGATCGCCCTGGCAGCTGCCTTCGCGGTGGCGGCACTGCCCCTCGCGCCGCGGGGTCCGGATGCCGGGAGGCCGGGCCGGCGGCTGCTCTGCCTGGCGACCTCGGTGTGGCTCCTCGCCGGCTTCCTGGGCCCCGTCGGCCTGGTGTTCGTGCGGTTGCCCCTGCTGCAGGCCGTGTCGATCGCCGGGCTGCAGCACCTGTGCCTGCTCCTCGAGGGCCGGCGCATCCCCGCCCACATCCCCTGACCGCACGCCGTCGGGCGGTCGCGGAAACCCGTTGCCCGGGCGGAGGCGCGCTGGGAGGTTCGCCGCATGCCGCCCCGGAGCGTGGACCCCGTGTTCGAGCCGTTCCTGGCCACCGCCGAGGCCGTGGCCCGGGACCGGCCCGAGGTGGACCCGGAGGCGGCCCGGGAGGTGTTCCGCGAGGCAGCGACCCTGCTGCACGACGGCCTGGCCCTCGACGGTCTCGACGAGCACGACGCGCGCGCGGTGGTCGCCGCGCTGTGCCGCGACCTCGTCGCCGAGGACCCCGGCGCGGCGGTGCGCGCCCGGGCCCGCGCGGTGACCGAGCACCCCGGGGACCTGCACGACCCGGAGGGCGTGGCCGCCGCCCACCTGGTCGCCGCGTCGATCCTGCAGCTCTGACCGCCGGCGGTCACGTGCCGATGGACGTCCGCACCGCGTAGAGCTCGGGGAAGAAGGTCAGGTCCAGCGCGCGCCGGAGGAAGTCCACGCCGGAGCTGCCGCCGGTACCGGTCCGGAAGCCGATGGTCCGCTGCACGGTCCGCAGGTGGCGGAAGCGCCACAGCTGGACGGCGTCCTCGAGGTCGACGAGGTCCTCGCAGGTCGCGTACTCCGCCCAGTGGGTCGTGGTGTCCTCGTAGATCGCCTTGTACACGGGCAGCAGCGACTCGTCGGCCACCCACGCGCGGCGCACGTCCCGGTGCAGGACGTGCTCCGGCACCGGGTGGCCGGCGCGCGCGAGGAAGCGCAGGAAGGCGTCGTACACCGTCGGGCTGTCGAGCAGCTCCGCCAGCACCGCGTGCGCCTGCGGCCGGGACCCGAACACCGGCAGCACCTGCGCGTTCTTGTTGCCGAGGACGAACTCGACGGCGCGGTACTGGTAGGACTGGAAACCCGACGCGTTGCCCAGGACGCCGCGGAACTCGGTGTACTCGCTGGGCGTCAGGGTCGCGAGCACCGACCACTGCTCGGTGATGGTGCGGAAGACGTGCTTGACCCGGGCCAGGCCCTTGCGGGCGCGGCGGACGTCGTCGTCGTCGAGGTGGGAGCGGACGGCACGCAGCTCGTGCAGGGCGAGCTTCAGCCACAGCTCGGTGGTCTGGTGCTGGATGACGAACAGCAGCTCGTCGTGGTGGTCGCTGATCGGGTGCTGGGCGCTCAGCAGCGCGTCGAGGTGCAGGTAGCCGCCGTAGTCCATCCGCTCGTGGAAGTCGGTCGCCACGCCCGCCTCCAGGTCGCGGACGCCGTCCTCGATCGCCATGACGCCTCCCTCTCCGGAACCGGACGCCATCCTCGTCCGGTCGCCTGCCGGGGCGCTCAGCCGACCACCCAGGTGTCCTTGCCGCCCCCGCCCTGCGAGGCGTTGACCACCAGCTCGCCCTCGGTCAGGGACACCCGGGTGAAGCCGCCCGGCAGCACGGTCGTCCCGTGGTCGGTGCAGAAGGCGTAGGGCCGGTAGTCCACGTGCCGCGGCACGAGCGCGCCGTCGACGACGGTGGGGTGGGTCGACAGCGCCACCGGCTCCTGGGCGATCCACTCCCCGGGGTCGGCCAGGACGGCGGCGCGGGCGCGCTCGAGCTCGTCGGCGGCCGCGCGCGGGCCGATCAGGACCCCGTGCCCGCCCGAGCCGGACCGCGGCTTGAGCACCAGCTCCGGCAGCCGGTCCAGCGCCGCCCGGCACTGCGCCGGGTCGCCGAGGTCGTAGGCCGGCTGCGAGCGCAGCCGCGGCTGCTCGCCGAGGAAGAAGCCGACCAGGTCCTCGACGTAGGGGAAGGTGCGCTTGTCGTCGGCGACGCCGGTGCCGAAGGCGTTGACCACGGTCACCGTGCCCGCGCGCAGCGGCCCCAGCAGCAGCGCGCCGAGCTCGTTCGGCCGGCCGTCGTCGTCGGTCGGCCGCTCCTCACTGGTGCGCCGCCACAGCAGGTCCACCCGGCGCCCGTCGGGCAGCCGCAGCTCCTCGCCCCGGAGCGTCAGCTGCCCGGGCAGCACGACCGGCGCGCCGACCATCTCCCCGAGCCGGTCGATCTCCCAGGCCACCGCGCTGCGCGGCCCGTCGCCGAGCACGGCCACCACCGGGTCGGGCAGGTCGGTGGCGTCGGCGAGCATCCGCCGCACCGCCGTCTCGGCGGCCTCCCGCACCGGCGCCGGACCCGGCCGCACGCCGAGGCGCGGTGCGACCAGGTCCCGCGCGGCCAGGGCGTAGGCCAGCAGCGTCGGGGTGCGCACGTTGTCCTCCAGGACGACGAGCCGCCCGTCGGCGCCGCGGACGAGGTCGGGCCCGGCCATGCCGATCCAGCGCCGCGGCGGCGGCAGGCCGGGCGCCAGGTAGCGGTTGGTGTCGACCACCTCGGCGGGGACGACGCCGGCGCGCACCGCCTCGCGCGGACCGTGCACGTCGGCGACGAAGGCCTCCAGGGCCCGCAGCCGCTGGTCCAGCCCGGCCGCCAGCTCCGCCCACTCCGCGCGCGGCAGCACCCGTGGCACCGGGTCGACGATGAACGGGTGCGACTCGGCGGCGGGCCCGTGCTGCAGGTCCAGGTCGGCGGCGGCGCGGGCGACGTCGGCGGCCAGCGCGGCCGGGCCGTACGCGCGGACGGCGGCCATCGCGGCCGCCGCGTGCTCCCGGTCGCCGCCGTCGGGCAGCAGCGCCTCGTCGAGGCCGGTGCCGAGGCTCACGCGGCGGCCGCCGCGCGCTCGGCCGCCGCCCGCTCCGCCACGGCCAGCGCGGCGCGGGCCACCCACCGGCCCTGCTGCGGGTCGGTGACGTCGAAGCCGAAGGGCGCGTTGGCCTCCAGCGCGAGCAGCCGGCCGCCGGGCTCGACGAGCACGTCGACGCCCATCAGCCCGCCGCCGAGCGCGGCGACCATCCGCCGGGCGAGCTGCGCCATCTCCGGCGGCGCCTCGTACACCCGCGGGTACACCGTCCCGTGGGTGACCAGCGCGCCCTCCTCCCGGGACTTCTCGTAGACCAGGGAGGTGGCGTGCGGCGTGGCGAAGACGCGCGCGCAGGCCGGCTCGGCGATCCACTCCTGCAGCAGCGACGTGCCGCGCCGGTGGCCCCCGGCGGCCTCGTGCTCCCGCCAGCGCGCCTCGACCGCGCGGGCGGCGTCGAGGTCGCCGACCAGCTCGATGTAGCGGGCGCCGTCGCCGAGGGAGGGCTTGAGCACCATCTGCCGGCCGGGCATCGGCCACTCCCGCACCCGGGCCAGGTCCCACGCGGCCGGCTGCGGCACGCCGGCGGCCGCCCACACCGCGTGGGTCACGAGCTTGTCGGCGGAGGCGACCAGCGAGGTCACCGGGTTGAGCAGCGGCACCCCGGCCGCCTCGAGCAGGGTGGCCAGCGCGAAGGTGGGCGCGTAGGCGACCACCTCCTCGACCAGCACGTGCGCGATCGCCAGGTCGTAGCGTCCCGGGGGCGGGCCGGTGACCGGCCAGTCGGCCGGCACCCGGGCCAGCCGCTCGACCTCGGCGCCCTGCTCCTCCAGCGCCCGCACCCAGGCGGCCGCGTAGCCGGCGTCCTCGTACCAGTCCTCGTCGGTGATCACCAGCAGCACGCGCACGCGGCTGCAGTTCCCGCGCCCCGGCCCCGTCGAACCACCCGTCCGCGGGAGCACGGACGCAACACGCGCGACACCCGCGCGGATCCCCGGGGCCCTAGCGTGCGGGTGCATGACGGCAGTCGCGGACCGCTCCCGGGACGGGCGCTCGGCCGCGGCCCGCCGGCGGCGCTACACCGCCGAGCTGGCCGGGGTGCTGCCGGCCAGCGAGCCCTTCGAGACGTGGCGGGCGGCCGGCGGCGACCTGGCGCCGGACTTCGCCCGGCTGCCCGCGCGCACCGGCCTGTGGTCGCCGGTCGAGGGCCTCCCGGCCGGCCCCGCCGGGGCCGCCGGCTGGGCGGCGCGCCGCGCGGTGCTGCGCGCCCGCTGGCGCCGCTGGCTGACCGGCGAGCTGCCGCCCGCGCCGCGCCGCACGCCGGTGCGCGTCGAGCGGGTGCGGACGGGCGGCGGCGTGGTGGTCCGGGAGCTCACGGTCGGCGGGTCCACGGTCGGCGGCGAGTGGTCGGTGCGGGCGCGGCTGCTGCTGCCGGTGCCCGCGGCGGGCGTGCGGCGCGACGTGCCGGTCTACCTGCTGCAGTCCAGCCACGGCCCGTGGGCGGAGGCAGCGCTGGCCCGCGGGTGGGGCGCCTGCCTGGTCTCGGCCGCCGACGGCGACGACGACACCGTGGCCGTCGAGCGGGCCCATCCCTCCGTCGTCGCCGGCCGGCTGGCCTGGCGCGCGTGGGCGCTGTCCCGCGTCCTCGACGCGCTGCAGGACGCGCCCGGGGTGGACGCCCGCCGGGTGCTGGTCGGCGGGCACAGCCGCAACGGCAAGACCGCGCTGCTGGCCGCGGCCTCCGACGACCGCTTCGCCGGCGTCGTCTCCAGCTCCAGCGGCGTGCTCGGCGCCATCCCCGCCCGGCTGTGCACCGACCGGCACTTCGGCGAGGGCGTGGAGCTGCTCACCCGGCACTACCCGGGCTGGTACCACCCGCGGCTGCGCTGGTTCGCCGGGCGCGAGCACCGGTTGCCCACCGACGCGCACGAGCTGCTCGCGCTGGCCGCGCCGCGGCCGGTGCTGGTCTCGGTGGCCGTGGAGGACCCGGTCGAGCGCGTCCCGGCCGCCCGCGCCGCCGTCGACGCCGCCCGCGAGGCCTACGCCCTGCTCGGCCGGGCGGACGCCCTCGAGCTGGCCCTGCGCCCGGGCGGGCACACCGCCGACGAGACCGCGGTGGCCGCCCAGCTGGACTGGGCGACCTCGGTGCTCGGCGGCCCGCCCCGCCGTCGCGCGCCGGCCACGGCGGCGCCGTCCCCGCTCCCGTGGCCGCCCGACCGGGTGCGCCCCGGCCCGCGGCCGGTGCGCGGTGCGGAGCTGCGCGCCGCCGTCCGCGCCGCCCTGGGGCCGGCCGGGCGCACCGTCCCCCGCCCGCGCGTGGCGGGGGAGGGGCCGCTGCGGACCCCCGACGGCGTCGCGGTCACCCTGCTGTCCCCGCCGGGCGGGGGGAGCGGCCGCGGGCTGGTGCTCTGGCTCGGCCCGCCGTGCGCGGCGACCGGCTGGCGGGCCGGCTACGAGCAGGCCGAGCCGCTGCCGGCCCTGCTGGCCGCGGCCGGCTGGACGGTGGCCTGCCACGACCCGGTCGGCAGCGGCTCCCGGCACGGGGAGCGCCCCGGGCCGGGCTCCTCGCCGCTGGGCCGGATGACCGCCGACGCGGCCGCCGTGGCCGCGGTCGCCGCGTCGGCCACCGGGCACGACCGGGCCTGGGTGGCCGCCTACGGCACCGGGGCGCTGGTGGCGCTGCACCTGTCCGCCGTCGGCGAGGTGCCGCCGGCCGGCCTGGTCCTGGCCGCCCCCACCTGCGGGGAGCCGCTGCTGCGAGCCCGGCCCGGGTACACGCTGGCCGACCTGCTCGCCGCGGTCGCCGACCGCCCCGCGGTCGTGCTGGACCCGGCCTGGGACCCCGAGGCGCCGCCCGGCGCGGTGGCCGCCGCGTGCCGGGCTGCCGACGTGCCGCGGGTGCCGCTGCCCGACTGGCACCGGCTCTCCGCCGCCACCCGGTCGGCGATGGCCGGCTGGCTGGACGCGCACGGCCCGCCGCCCCGCTGACCGGCCGTTCCCGGCGCGTACCGGGCCCTACGGGGAGCGCAGCGCGGGCAGCACCTCCGTGGCGACCAGGCGGTCGGAGCGCTCGCGCACGCCGGGGTCGATGTCGCGGGACCCGCCCACGACCGTCACGTGGGACAGCCCGAGCCCGATCAGCCCGAGCAGCCGCTGCACGCACTCGTCGGGGTCGCCGATGACGCAGAACCGCCGCAGGAACTCCTCGGACAGCGACTCCGCCTGCGCCGCGTGCTCCAGCCCGTGGTGGTAGGTGTCGTAGTGGGCGCTGACGTCGGCGACGACGGCGGCGTCGGCAGTCGACAGGGACGAGGGCGCGCCCCGCTGGAAGTGGGCGGAGATGCTCGCGTTGCCGCGCACGAGCTCGGCCAGCGCGTGCTCGTCGGTGCCGACGCCGACCACGACGAACGCCCCGACGTCGAGCGTCTGCGGGTCGAGCCCGGCGGCCGCGCGCGCCTCCCGGGCGGTGCGCACCGCCCATGCCACCCGCTCGGGCTCCGCCCCCACGGTGACGGTGACCCGGTCGGCCTGCCGGGCCGCGGCCGCGATCACGTGCGGGCCGGAGCCGAACACGTCCACGGGGACCGCCCGCTCGCCGGCGACCGGCAGCCACGTGATCCGGCTGCCGAACCCGTCGACGTCGACCGTGCCGCCCCGCAGGTAGCCGCACAGCCGGCCGAGCTGCTGCTCGAACTCCCGCGCCGACGGCGGCCGCAGCCCGACGAGCTCGAGCGCGGTGTCGCCCCGTCCCACGCCGAGGTGCGCCCGACCCCCGGTGACGTGGTGCAGGGTGGCGAAGGTCGACGCCACGACCGCGGGGTGGCGGGTGACGAGGTTGGTGACGGCGGTGCCCAGCCGCAGCCGCGACGTCGCCGAGGCGGCCAGGTACAGCGAGCCGACGACGTCCATGCTGAGGTTCTGCGTGTCGGTCAGCAGCAGGCCGTCCCAGCCGGCCTCCTCGGCGGCCGCGGCGTGGGCACCCACGTCGTCGGGCAGGGGGTAGGACCGCAGGAGGAACTCCGGAGCGGGCACGTCGGCTCCCTCCTGCCGACCGCGGGTCGGGTGGCGACCACCCGCGGCGAGGATGGCCCCGACGCGGCCGGCTGTCGAGCGGGCCGGACCGGCGCGCCTGGGACGGCGCGGGTCACGCCTCGTGCCGGGTGGCCCTCCTCGGCCGGGGGGCGGGGCGGACGACGAGCACCGGGCACGGGGCGTAGTGCTGCACCCGCTGGGCGGTGCTGCCGAGCAGGATCACGTCGCTGAGCCCGCGTCCGCCGGCCGCCATCACGATCAGCCCGGCGTCGTGCTCCGTCGCCGCCTCGATGATCTCCGCGGCCGGCGATCCGCTGCGGATCTGCTTGCCGACCTCGGGTCCCCAGCCGTCGAAGACGGCCGCCACCGCGTCGACGGCACGCTGCGCCGCCTCGCGGAAGCTGCCGGCCCCCTCGCCGACCTCGTGGTGCTCGGCCTCGGAGATCTCGTCGGCGAAGGCGACCGAGGCCAGCGGCCGGAGGACCGCCACGACCGAGATCCCGGTGATCTTCGCGGGGTCCGCGAAGGACGTGAGGTGGCGCGCCGCGGCCAGCGACTGCGGCGACCCGTCGGTGGCGACGACGACGTGCACGTCAGGCGTCCCTCCGGGAGACGGCCTCGGGATCGCCGCGCCGGGCGCCCGGGGGGCGGTTCCGCGACCCGGCGGCGTACTCGACGAGGAAGAGCACCACGCCGACGGCGATCAGGCCGGCGCACCAGACCAGCGACGAGGGGTCGTCGTAGACGGCGAACCCGAGGATCGCCAGGTTGCCGATCAGCCCGACCATTAGCAGGGGCGTGTTGGCACGGTAGGTGCGCCCGTCCTCGTCCTGCCCGCGGAGCTTGAGGCAGGCGACGATCACCAGGGCGTAGATGGCCAGCAGCAGGACGACGGTGACCAGGGCCAGCGTGTTGACCAGGTCGATGCCGCCGGCACTGACCACGATGCTGCCGGCGATCAGCAGGGCCGCGACCACCGCCGCGCTGAAGAGCAGCCCGACCCAGGGGCTGCGGCGGGTGGCGTGGATCCTCGCGAAGACGCCGGGGACGACGTCCTCCTTGGCCATGCCGTAGAGGATCCGCGGCTGGGTGACGATCGTGACCAGCGTGGTGTTCGTGATCGCGATCAGCGCGATGACCGAGAACAGCGTGGTCATGACGTCGGTCGAGAAGGGCAGGATGCCCTGCTTCACGACCTCGAGCAGGGCCGCGTCGGAGTCCGCGAGCTGGTCGGTGGGCACCGTGAGAGCCGCGGCCATGGACACCAGGACGTAGACGAGGCCGGCCACGACCATCCCGCCGACCAGTGACCGCGGGAAGTTCCGGTGCGGCTCGATCGTCTCCTCGGCGACGTTGGCCGTGTTCTCGAAGCCGGTCATCGCGAAGAACGAGAAGGCGATGCCGGCCAGGACCGCGAGCGCGGGGTTGCCCGAGACGCTGATGTCGGCGAGGACGCCGAAGTCGGCGTCGCCCTGGGCGATGAACCAGATGCCGATGACCATGATGACGAGCAGGCCGGCGACCTCGACGAAGGTCATCAGCATGTTCATCACCACCGACTCGGTGATGCCGATGAAGTTGACGACCACCAGGGCCAGGACGAACACGAGGGACACGAGCAGCGCCGGCGGGCCGTCCCAGAGCGTGGCGAAGTAGGAGGCGAACCCGGTGGCCAGCGATCCGGTCGCCGCGAAGCTGGCCGACAGGAACGACACGGTGACCAGGAAGGTCAGCGCCGTGCTGCCGAAGGCCTTCTTGATGTACAGCGAGGCTCCGGCGGCCTGGGGGTACTTGGTCACCAGCTCGGCGTAGGCGGCGCCGGTGATGGCCGCGACGGTGACGCCGAGGGCGAAGGCGATCCAGAACGCCCCGCCGACGGCGGCCGCGACCAGGCCGATCAGGACGTAGATGCCGGAGCCGAGGACGTCACCGAGGGTGTAGAAGAACAGCTGCCCGCCGGTGATGGACCTCCGGAGTCCGGTGTCCTCGTCGTCGACGGTGCTGGCGCCGGTGCTGGTCTCCGCCACGAGGTCCCCGCTTCGTCGAGGGTGAGCTTCTGGCCCGTCCACCGAAGCGCCGCCGGGGCGCCGGTGCAACTCGGGCCGGGCCCGGGCGGATGCCCGCCCACCGTCGTGCGCGCCGGAACCGCCCGTTCGGCCGTCCGGTGTGTGACAGTCCTCGGCTCCGACGGGAGGAGTGGCATGCGCGGGCGGACGGTGTGGGGCGTCGTGTGGATCGTGGTGGGGCTGGCCGTGTCGGTCGGCGGCATGGTGCTCGCCGTCGCCGACCCCGGACGTGCCCTGGTGGGCGGCGTCGGCTTCGCGGTCGGGATCCTGCCGTTCCTGGCCGGCGTCTTCCTCGTGCGGCACGCCCTGCCCCGGCCGGGCGACGGTGCCGGGCGGCCGTGGGACACGTCGGGCAGCTTCTGGGACCTCTTCCGGTGAGCCGGCCGTAGGCCGACTCGACAGCGGTACCGGGGCGGCTGCTGGACCGGGCGGTCCCCGCGGGACAAGGTGTGGCGGTGGAGCAGGTCGACGAACACTTCATCGAGACGGTCAAGGGCCTCGACGGCGTCGCGCGCGGCGGCGACCGGGCGGTCCTGCCCCCCGACCTCGCGCCCGAGGAGGTGCTGCGGCTCTTCGACGCCCAGCTCGGCAGCCGGCACCTGGACCTGGCCGCCCGCTGGCTGCGGGGACGCGGCGAGGGCTTCTACACGATCGGCTCGTCCGGGCACGAGGGCAACGCGGCCGTGGCGGCCGCGCTGCGCCCGACCGACCCCGCGCTGCTGCACTACCGCTCCGGCGGGTTCTTCCTCGAGCGGGCGAACCAGGTGGCCGGCGGTTCCGACCCGCTGCGCGACGTGCTGCTCGGCATCGTCGCGGCCACCGAGGAGCCCATCTCGGGGGGCCGGCACAAGGTCTTCGGCCGCCGCGACCTCGCCGTGCTGCCGCAGACGTCGACCATCGCCTCCCACCTGCCCCGCGCCCTCGGCGTCGCGTTCGCCATCGACCGCGCCCGCAAGCTGGGGCTGGAGGGGGAGTACCCGCGCGACGCCGTCACCGTCTGCAGCTTCGGGGACGCCTCGGCGAACCACTCCACGGCCGTCGGTGCGATCAACGCCGCCGTGCAGGTCGGCTACCGGGGGCTGCCGATGCCGCTGCTGCTGGTGTGCGAGGACAACGGCATCGGCATCAGCGTGCCCACCCCGGAGGGCTGGGTGGCGCACGCCTACGGCAGCCGACCGGGGCTGGAGTACCTCGCCGCCGACGGCGCCGACCTGGTCGACGCCGTCGTCACGGCGCGGCGCGCGGCCGACTGGGTCCGCCGGCACCGCCGTCCGGCGTTCCTCCACCTGCGGACGGTGCGGCTGATGGGCCACGCCGGCACGGACGTCGAGAGCGCCTACCGGCGGGCCGAGCAGATCGCCGCCGACCTGCGCCGCGACCCGCTGCTCGGCACCGCCCGGCTGCTCGTCGACACCGGGCTGCTCACCCCGGCGGAGGTGCTCGACCGCTACGAGGCGACGCGGTCGCGGGTGCTCGACCTGGCCCGGGAGGTCGCCGACCTGCCCCGTCTCGGGTCGGCCGCCGAGGTGGTGGCACCACTCGCCCCGGCCACGCCGCACGAGGTGGCGCGGGTCGCCGCCGAGGCCGCGCCGCCCGAGCGCCGCGCCGCCCTGTTCGGGAGCACGCTGCCCGAGGACGAGCCGCCGATGACCCTGGCGCAGTCGATCAACCGGGCGCTGCTCGACGTGCTGGCGCACCACCCCGGCGCCCTGGTCTTCGGGGAGGACGTCGCGGCCAAGGGCGGCGTCTACGGGGTGACCCGGGGCCTGCTGCGCAAGGCCGGCGCCGCCCGGGTCTTCGACACCCTGCTCGACGAGCAGACCGTCCTGGGGCTGGCGCTGGGCGCCGGCGTGTCCGGCCTGCTGCCCGTCCCCGAGATCCAGTACCTGGCCTACCTGCACAACGCCGAGGACCAGCTGCGCGGCGAGGCGGCGACGCTGCAGTTCTTCTCCAACGGCCAGTACCGCAACCCGATGGTCGTCCGCGTCGCCGGCTACGGGTACCAGAAGGGCTTCGGCGGTCACTTCCACAACGACGACGCCGTCGGGGTGCTGCGCGACGTCCCCGGCCTGGTCATCGCCTCGCCGGGGCGGCCCGACGACGCCGCGGCGATGCTGCGCACCTGCGCGGCCGCGGCGGCCGTCGACGGCGCCGTGTGCGTCTTCCTGGAGCCGATCGCGCTCTACCACACCCGGGACCTGCACGCCGACGGCGACGACGGGTGGACCGCGCCCTACCGCCCGCCGGCGGAGTGGGCCGAGCACCACGTCCCCGTCGGCTCGGCGCGCACCCACGGCGAGGGGACCGACCTCACGGTCGTCACCTGGGCCAACGGCCTGCACATGAGCCTCCGGGTCGCCGCGCGCCTGGCCCGCGAGGGGATCGGGTGCCGCGTGGTGGACCTGCGCTGGCTGGCCCCGCTGCCGATGGCCGACGTCGTGCGGGAGGCGGAGGCGACCGGCCGCGTCCTGGTCGTCGACGAGACCCGCCGCTCCGGCGGTGTCTCCGAGGGCGTGCTGGCGGGCCTGGTCGACGCCGGGTTCACCGGAAGGATGGCCCGGGTGACCAGCGCCGACAGCTTCATCCCGCTCGGCGACGCCGCCCTGCACGTGCTCGTCTCCGAGGCCGACGTGGAGCGTGCCGCGCGGGAGCTGGTGCGCCGCGGGAGCTGACGCAGCACACCGGGCCGGATCGGGGTAGGGACCCGGCATGGACCTCAGGGACGCCGTCACCGTCGTCACCGGAGCGGGCAGCGGCATCGGCGCCGCGCTGGCCCGCCGCTTCGCCGCGGAGGGCGCCGCCGCCGTCGTGGTCAGCGACCGCGACGGGGCGGCCGCGCAGCGGGTCGCCGCCGGGATCGGCGGCGCCACCGCCGTCACCGCCGACACCACCGACGTCACCGACGAGGCCGCCGTCGCGGCGCTGGTGGAGCGGACGCTGGCCGCGCACGGCCGCGTCGACCTGTTCTGCTCCAACGCCGGCGTCTTCTCCGGGGGCGGGATCGAGACCGACACCGCCGTCTGGGAGCGGGTGTTCGCCGTCAACGTGCTCGCCCACGTGTACGCCGCCCGCGCCGTGCTGCCGTCGATGCTCGAGCGGGGCAGCGGGCACCTGCTCAACGTGGCCTCCGCGGCCGGCCTGCTCACCACGCCCGGTGACGCGCCCTACACGGTGACCAAGCACGGCGCCGTCGCGCTGGCGGAGTGGCTGGCGGTCACCTACGGCGACCGGGGGATCGGCGTGAGCGTCCTCTGCCCGCTCGGCGTGGCCACCCCGCTGCTGCTGGACCCGCTCGAGCAGGGCAGCGGGGCAGCCGCGGTGGTCGCCGCCTCCGGCACGGTCATCACGCCCGAGGACGTCGCGCAGTCGGTGGTCGACGGGCTGGCCGCCGACCGCTTCCTGGTCCTGCCGCACCCGGAGGTCGGCACCTACTGGGCGCAGAAGGCGGCCGACCCCGAGCGCTGGCTGGCCGGGGTCCGCAAGCTCATCCGGCGGACGACGAGCTGACCGCCGCGACGGTTCTCGGTCAGCTCCTCCGGCCCGGGTCGCCGCCCAGGGGCTGCCGCCCGGGGCCCGGCACGCCCGCGAACGCCTGTGCCACCGCCATCCACCGGGCGGCGACGTCGCCGGTGACCGTGAGCGCGGTGTCGGCCGGGTGCCGCCGCTGGGTGACCACCAGGCAGAAGTCGAGCGCGGGGCCGGTCACGCGCTGCGCGGCGACCGGGTTCCCCCAGCGCCACACGGCCCCGCTGGGCGCGGTCAGCTCGACGGCGACGTCGTCCCCCGGCGGGTCGAGGCCGCGCAGCCGGAAGGCGAACGCCCGGGTGGCGACGCCGAGGTGGGCGACGTGGCGCAGCCGGTCGGTGGGCTCGCGCGCCACCCCGAGGGCGTCGGCGACGTCCTGCCCGTGCGCCCAGGTCTCCATCAGCCGGGCGGTGAGCGCCGAGGTGATGCCCATGTCCGGTCCGTACCAGGGCAGGCGCAGGCCGGGGGAGGCGCTCGCCGCCAGGTCGAGCAGGGCGGCACGCGCCCGCGTGGACCAGGCGGCCGACTGCACCGGCGTCAGGGAGCGCTGGTCGCGGACCAGGCGGTCGGGGAAGTCGTCGCCGGGAGCGGTGAGCCCGGCCGCCTCGCGTCGGAAGCGGGCGGGGTCGGTGGCCGCGAGCACCGTGGCCTCGTCGAAGTAGGCCAGGTGGTGGACCTGGTCCTGCACGGTCCACCCGGCGGCCGGGGTGGGGGTGGCCCACCGGCCGGGGCCGGCGCCGTCGAGCACCTCCTGCAGCGAGCGGGTCTCCGCCGCGAGGTCGGCGGTCACCAGCCGGAGCCGGGCGGCGGCGCGCGCGTCCGGACGGTCGGGATCGGTCATGCCCCTGGTCCCCGCCGGGGTCTCAGCCGGCCGCGGCGAGCGTCCGGAGCCGCCGGCGGGGGAGGACGTGCGGGAGGCCGCGGCCGACCATCCCGAGGGTGCTGCCGATGCGCTGCGGCCACGAGGGGTCCGGCAGGGGCGGGAGCGGCGCGGCCATGTCCTCGACGCTGGTGAAGAACGTCTGCACCCGCCCGATCCCCTCGAGGTCCTGGGTGAGCTCCTGCATGACCACCCCGGAGGAGGCGGCACCGCCGTGGCGGAAGAGGTCGTCGGAGACGAGGAGGTACTCGGGGACGTCGACGGCGTTCTTGAGCAGGCGGTGGACGTAGATGACGTCCACGCCGACGAGCTTCCTCCGGCGCCTGATCGTCTGGGTCGCGACCTCCCCGACGTGCGCGACGAACTTCAGCGTCAGGTCGCTGGTCCGCGTGCAGCTCCCGCAGGGACACATGTTGAGCTCGACGAAGCGGCGCTCGACGTGGAAGGCGCGGTGCATGGCGACGACCGCGCGGGCGACGGCGGACAGCGCTGCCGGCCCGTCCAGGTTCTCGGCGTCCCGCGAGAGGAACGCCGCGTCGCCCTCGATCTCGATCAGGTCGAAGTCCCGCGCCGCCCCGACGACCCTGTCGAGCATCCGCCGCGTGGCCGCCTCGGCGTGCCCGAGGACGCTGCGGTGGAACTGCATGTACTGGGTGTAGCCGCCGATGTCGGCGATCAGGAGCAGCGCACGGCTGGTCGCCATGCCGGACCCTAGCGCGGCGCGGAGCGCGGGCGGCCCGTCCGCGACGCCGCAGCCGGGGCCGGCCGGCATCCCGGTGGGTGGCCCGGAGGCACCCGTGGAACGCCTCGCCGCTGCTAGCGTCCGCGCCGTGCCCGGTGCCTACCGCGTGGCGTTGGCATCGGTGGCCCGCAACCGCGACCTCCGACTGGCCCAGCTGTCGTCGTTGTCGGCGTGGACGGGCGAGTTCCTGTTCCTCACGGCGATGACGGTGTACGCGTTCGACACCGACGGCGCGGTCGGCGTCGGCGTCATCGGGTTCCTGCGGGTGCTGCCCGCGACGGTCGCGCTGCCCTGGCTGGGCGCGCTGGCCGACCGGGTCGACCGCCGCCGGCTGCTCGTGGTCACGTGCGGGCTCCGGGCGGTCACCGCGGCGGGGGCCGGGGTCGCGGCCGCCAGCGGGCACCCGGTGGTGGTGTACGCGCTGCTCACCGCGTCCACGGTCTGCCACGCCGCGTACCGGCCGGTGCTCGGCGCCCTGTTCCCCGCGCTGTGCACGACACCGGAGGACCTGGCCGGGGTCAACGCGGTCCGGTCCGTCCTGGACGGCGTGGCGGCGCTGGTCGGCCCGCTCGCCGCGGCGGCGCTGCTCGCCGGGGCCAGTGCGGCCGCCGCCTTCGGCGTGGTGGCCCTGCTCGCGGGCATCGCCGGCGTCCTCGTCGCCGGCCTGCGCCCCGGGTCGCCGCGACCGGCGGCCGCCGGCTCGCGGGCCGGGCGGACGCGGGTGCTCGTGGACGTCGCCGAGGGCCTGCGCGAGCTGCGCCGGAGCCGCCGCGCCGCGGAGGTGATCGTCCTGGGCGGCGTGCAGTGCGTGGTCCGCGGCGCCCTGACGGTGCTGGCCGTGGTGGTCGCGGTGGACGTCACGGACCTGGGCCGCCCGGGGGTCGGGCTGCTGTGGGGGGCGTTCGGGGTGGGCGGGCTGGTGGCGGCGATGGCGTCGATCGGCGCGGCCGGGAGTTCCCGGCTGGGGACGCTGTTCGGCGTGGGGGTCGCGCTCTGGGGGGCGCCGCTCGTCGTCGTCGGGTTGCTCACGGGCAGCTGGGTCGCGGTCGGCGCGTTCCTGCTCGTCGGTGCCGCCAACGCGCTGGTCGACGTCACGGGCTTCACGCTGCTGCAGCGGCTGGTCCCCGACGAGACGCTGGCGCGGGTCCTCGCCCTGACCGAGGCGGTGTTCGCGCTGGCGCTGGCGCTCGGCTCGCTGGTGGTCCCCCTGCTCGTCTCGGCGCTGGGCGACGCCGGTGCGCTCGCCGTCACCGGCGGCGTCCTCCCGGTGGCCGTCGCGGCGCGCTGGGCGGCACTGCGGGCGATCGACGCCGAGATCGGGGTCCGGAAGGACCGGATCGTGCTGCTCCGGCGGGTCCGCATGCTCCGGCTGCTGCCGGTGCCGGCCATCGAGAGCCTGGCGCTGCGCCTGCGCCGGTCCCGGGTGGCGGCGGGGACCGACGTGTTCCGGCAGGGCGACCCCGGCGACGACTTCTACGTGGTCGCCTCGGGTTCGGTGGCCGTGCTGGACGACGGGCGGGAGATCCGCCGGCTGGGCCCCGGTGAGGCGTTCGGCGAGATCGCGCTCCTGCGCGCGGTCCCGCGGACGGCCACCGTGCGCGCCCTCGAGGACACCGAGCTGGCCGCGCTCAGCGGCCCCGACTTCGTGTCGGCGGTCACCGGCTTCTCCGCCACCTCCTCGACCGCCGAGCAGCTGGTCCGCAGCTATCTCACCGAGGACTCGCAGCGGCACGCGGTCCGGCCGCAGGCCCGGCCCGACGGCGGTCCGGGGTCCGGCTAGGGCCCGTCCTGGGATCACGTGCGTGGCGTGACCCGACTCCAGCCCCTGCAACACCGCCCCATGACAATCCTGAGGAGCCGTCCGGCACGTCGGCACCTCGCTGAGGGCGTCGGGGATCCTGGCCGCCGAGCGACCTCGAGCGGCCCGCTCCGGGACGCCACTCCAGCCTCACGGCGCAGTCCACGGGCCGCCGCCGGCGCTGGTCGTGAGGTCGTCTACGAGTCGATGCGCTCGTAGGACAGCTGCAGGTCGTCTTCCCAGGGGCCGCCGTCGTGCGACATGGTCCCTCTCCCGTCCAGTCGGCTGCCGTCGCCGGCGAGGGTGAGGACCATGCGCTGGGCGAACCCCGCCTCGTCGCGGTGCCACGACACCTCGCCGTCGCCGGCCTCGACGGTGTACCGGCGGGAGACGCCCCGCTCGTCGAAGTAGAGCATCGTGAAGGTGCCGGCGGCGTCGTCCGAGCCGATCACCGCCACGGCGCTGGGGATCTCCGGCTCGTCGATCTCCGAGCGCATCACCACGAAGGCGCCGCCCTCGTGCCAGGCGAACGACGTGCGGCCGTGGAAGGTCGTCCCCGGCACCTGCGGATGCGTCGCCGTCGTGCGCCAGTCGCCCAGGAGCGGCGCCAGCGGCTCGAGTGCCGGATTGCGGCGCTGCGCTTCGGAGCCGATCGGGGGCGTCATCTGCAGGAGTGTCGCAGCGCAGGGTCCACCCGTTGGCGATGGCGCCGTGCCGTTCGCCGCTCCCCGGGGAGCCGGGTGTTGCAGGGGGCGCCCACGACGCGGGCACCGGTCCCTGGCTCCGGGCGGCCTACTCAGCGAGACCCGGTACGGAGGCGTTCCCGCGGGAACGGAACGCAACGCTGTGCCCTTGACGGCGTTCCCGCGGGAACGCCCGGGTCGAGTTCGAGGGCGTTGTAGCTCCTCCGTGGCACCCGTCCGCCTGTCTCACAGCGGCCCAGTCAGGGACGGCGTAGCTCGATGGCTGCAGAGCGGACGTAGGCCTGGTGACGTCGCATGACGTCCTCGCTGCTCGCACGTGTGTCGGTCGACCTTCTCCGATGGCTGCCAGGTGGCGTGGGGAGCGCTGCAGGCGTGTCCAGGCGAGGCCGAGCTTCACCAGGCGTGCATGAGGGGATAGCGTCAGCGGTCCAGCATCGGGTGTGCTGAGTGGTGAGGACGGCGGCCATGAGACAGGCCGTGAGGGGACGTGAGGACATCCCGCGGGCTGTTGCCGGCCTGAGCTGGGTCCTGCTTCTCTTCGGACTTCTCTACCTCATCGCCGCGGCAGCGCCGGACAGCGGCATGTACTGGGACGTCGAACGGCAGTCGACGACTGCATGGATCGGCATCGGCTTGCTGACCGCGGCTGTGCCGGTGGGAGTCGTGGCCCTCGTCCTGGACCGACACAACCGCGTCCGCGACCACGCGCCCGGGGAGTCCCGCGCCGGGATCCGGCACCCTGTCGCGCTTGCCGCTGCTCTCGCCTTCGCGGCCCTCACAGCGTTGATTCTCGTCGTCATCGTGGCGCGCGCCTTCTGAGCCGGTGTCCACCGCACTGTCCCTCGGCCGTTGCCCGGCGCCACCCCTACGAGGGGACGTGTGTCGAGCCTCTAGGCACTGAGGCCGCAGACTGAGCTGTCCGATGGACCGTCCTCACGGCGAGCCCGGCCACTGTCCCTGAGCGGCCCACCTAGAGACACGCGGCACTGAAGGTCGCCGTACGACTCCTGCGTGCCTCGTGGCTCTTGCTCCTTTCCTTGCCGAGCGCAAGAATGGGACGCCCGGTGAGTACTGACGGACGGTCGCGCGGGCGTCGAATCCAAGCCTGACATTCGCCCCTGCCCGGATGTGGAAAGGACCGCCGCGTCACGGAGGTCAGAATGGGTCGCGGAAGAAGAATCATACGACAAAGCACCTCATCGAGTCTCGTCTGTCGTGGAATACAAGCCCCCGGTGAGGATCTGCTACGTAGCTACGTCGCGGACGCCTTCCCCTCATGGAACCACTTCTACCGAGATGGAGCTTGCAGGAAGTCGAAGCACGGTGGACTCGTCCGTGTCGTAGAACACCTCCGTACCATCCGAGCCGCCAAGATAGAGCAGATGGTGGGTTAGGTTGCCAGGCCCATCAATTGGCTCCTTGCCCGGAACCCACGCGACGTGCGCGTCGTTGGCGCCGATAGACAATAGCGGAATGCCGAAGACGCTCAGTCCGGGTACAGCGTAACCACTCGCAACTCTCTTGGCTTGACTGTGGGCCATGAACGCCAAGAACCATGTCACGAGTAGATAGGACACGATTATGCCGCCAAGGATGAGCATCAGCTGGCGCCTTTGCCGCTTAGTTATATCCTCACGGTTGCGCAAACGTGCAAGTCCCCTATTTAGCAATAGAGCAGGCAAGGTCGCCACTACCAGAGTGTAGATGATAAGTGCGGCCAGAAAGATTAGGGCTCCGACCGAGCTCGACAAGGTAGTGATGTAGTCAAGTCCCACGTCCGTTGGCGATATACCGAGTGTGCCGTAGAACGCATAATAAGCTACCGCAAGCATTGCATAGAGTGGTATGCCAACTACTGCTAGGACGCCTACCGCGCCTTCGAGCCATGGGGGAAGCCCGCGTTGAGGTCTTGATTCCTCCGGGATGTCTCCTGTCATATCAAGACTCCGTGACTAGGGGTTGACTCGCTGAGTGGCCGGAGTGTCAGGCGACCAAATCGGCATCGGGATCGCGGAACTCACCCGCTTCAATCATCGGCCACGGGCCACGTCCGCATCCGAACGCCACACGTCAGTTCCCAGACGAACGAGATCTTGGACCTGGGTGGGTCATTCGAAACGACGTCAACCGCCTACTTGGAGCCGGTGTCCGGTCATCCCCTCTTCTGTCTCTGTCTCGAAGGATGCATCAAGCACCTTCTTGACGACGTTCAGGTACTTCGTTCCACGCCTGAGGTCGAGTTCTTCGGGAGTGAAGCCGTACGCGGACATGGAAGTAAAGGTCTCCTCGACCCTTTGGTACGCGGCCCGAAACTCGCTGCCGTAACGTACGCGCTCCCGTTCCATCACCCGGTAGAGGAGCGCTCGGGCCCTGTCGGAGCGCTCAAATATGCAGGCTTGCAAGATTGCTCCGATCAGCAGTTCTCGCGACTTGCGCTGGGGAGGGAGGCCGTCGCGCAATACCTTGAGAGCCCCAAACGCGACCGTCTCCTTGTCTCCAAGCAGATTGCGCACGTCCTCGGCTCGACGAGCCTTGGCGGCGGAGTGCTGGGCCACCACAAACGACGCGAGCGCGAGGACGACTGCAAGGATTGAAACAACCAGCTTCGCTGTCTCCACAGCTCTACCCTCTCCAACCTTGCCAGCAGCGAACCCGCCCGGATGAGTGTCAGCGGCTCGCGCAGGCGGCTGAGAGGGATGCTCCGCGAACCTCGTCACGAGCTCGTCACCTCGCTGTCACGGACGCGCTCTCGTGACTGCTGCCGAAGTGTCTCGGCTTGGTGAGCGTCCCTGAGGCCGCCTTTAGTGTCAGGCGCAAGGACAAACGAGACTCCCGGGACGGGCCCTGGCCCTGAGCGCCGGCGTCCCCTCCTGCGGTCGTCGCGGGGACGCTGGGGCGTGCGCGCCGTCGCGGCTCAGCGCGGCCAGCGCACCTCGATCCGGGTGACCGACACCTCGATCCACGGCCCGGTGGGACGGGTGGCCGCCTCCCGGGCCGCCTGCTCCACCACCTGGCGCGCCACCTCGGCGGCCCGGGCGGTGACCGCCGCCGCGACCGCGAGCGCGGAGGCGGCGACCAGCGGCCCGGCGGTCGTGCTGCGGATCAGGGCCGGCAGCAGGGACCGCACCGCGACCGGCAGCGTCCCGCGCCCGGGACGCCGGTCGGGCACCCGGCTCCCGTCCGCCCGGTAGACCTCGCTCGGCTCGACCGGCTGCTCATCGGTCACGACGCCACCCCCTCCGTCCCGCCCATCCTGGCCCCGGCGCACCGTGCGGTCGAGCCGGCGCGGGGAGCCGACCCGACGCCGGGGGCGCGGGACGGCGCGGTGCCAGGATGGCCCATGGCCGACTTCCTGCGGGTCACGGTGCGCGACCGGGTGGGGTGGATCGAGTACGACCGCCCGCCGGTCAACGCCTTCCACTGGGAGATGCTCCGGGAGGTCCCGGAGGCGCTGGAGCAGCACCTCGCCGACCCCGCCGTCCGCGTGGTGGTGGTCGCCAGCGCCCTCGACTCCCACTTCAGCGTGGGCGCGGACCTGCGGGTCCTCGCCGCCATGGACGACGGGGACGTGCGCCGCTGGGTGGACGTCTGCCACGACCTGGTGCGCAGGATGCGCGCGTCGCCGAAACCGCTGCTGGCGGCCGTGCACGGCACCGCGGTCGGGGGCGGTCTGGAGATGGTGCTGCACTGCGACGTCCGCTTCGCCGCGCGCACCGCCCGGCTCGGGCAGCCGGAGATCGCCATCGGGTTCATCCCGCCGGTCGGCGCGACGCAGGCGCTGGCCCGCCTGCTGGGCCGGCCGCGGGCGCTGCGCTTCCTCTACGACGGCACCCTGCTCGGCGCCGAGGAGGCCCTCGCCATCGGCCTCGTGGACGTCGTGGTGGCCGACGAGCGGCTCCGCGAGGAGGTGCAGGGCTACGCCGAGGGGCTGGCCCGTAAACCCGCGCGGGCGCTGGCGGCGATCCGGCGCTGCATCACCGAGGGCATCGACCTGCCCTTCGAGGAGGGCCTGGCCATCGAGCGGGAGGAGGCGGTGGCTCTCGGCGCGACTGCGGACTTCCGCGAGGGGCCGGCCGCCTTCCTCGCCCGGCGGCCACCGGTCTGGTCGGACTGACCGCCGGGCCGACGGGTCGCGCCCGCGGCCCGCCCGGGTCAGGCTGTGCCGGTGAGGGTCCTGGTCACCGGCGCGTCGGGGTTCGTGGGCAGCCGGCTGGCCCCCGCGCTCGAGGAGGCCGGCCACGAGGTCCGCGCGATGACCCGGCGGCCGGAGCGATACCGGGGGGCCGGGCGCCCCGTGGCCGGCGACGTCGGGGACGAGGCGTCGCTGCGGGAGGCGCTCGAGGGCTGCGAGGCCGCCTACTACCTGGTGCACTCCCTCGGCGACGCGGACTTCGAGCGCAAGGACGCCGACGCGGCCCGCGCCTTCGCCCGGGCCGCCGCCGCGGCCGGCGTCGACCGGATCGTCTACCTGGGCGGCCTCGGCCGGGACGGCGACCGGCTGTCCCGGCACCTGCGCAGCCGCCGCGAGGTCGAGCGGCTCCTGGGCGGCACCGGCGTGCCGGTGACGGTGCTGCGGGCGGGCATCGTCGTCGGCCACGGCGGGGTGTCGTGGGAGATGACCCGCCAGCTCGTGGCGCACCTGCCGGCCATGGTCACCCCCCGCTGGGTCAGCACGCGGACGCAGCCGATCGCCGTCGCCGACGTCGTCCGGTACCTGGTCGGTGTCCTCGACGCACCGCAGGCCGAGGGCCGGGTGTTCGAGGTCGGCGGCCCGGAGGTGCTCACCTACCTGCAGATGCTGACCCGGGTCGCCGACATCCAGAACCGGCACCTGTTCGTCGTCCCCGTGCCGCTGCTCAGCCCGCAGCTGTCCTCGCGCTGGCTGGCCTTGGTCACCGACGTCGACGTGGCCACCGGACGGTCGCTCATCGACTCCATGACCAACGAGGTGGTCGTCACCGACGACGCCGTCCGCTCGGTGGTCCCCTTCGACCCACTCGACTACGACGAGATGGTGGTGGCGGCCCTGGTCGAGCGGGCGCGGGAACGCCGGCGGCAGGTCGGCGAGCGGCGCGGAGGGTGGCTGAGCCGGGGAGCGCGGCGATGACCCGGCGGAGTGCGGGCCAGGCGCTGCGCGCCCGGGTCGAGCGGGTGGCCGGGCCACTGCTGCGCAGCGTGCCGCGCGACCACTGGGAGAGCGACGACGCCTTCCGGCGCCGCCGGCGGGTCACCGGCGCCGTCGCGGTGGCCGGCGCGTCGCTCCTGGGGGTGTCGCTGTCGACGCCGCCGGGGTCACCGCGGTTCTACGGGCTGACCCTCGGGGTCGCCGGCACCTGGGTGGTCGGGGGGCTGGCGTCCGGGCCGCTGCACCTGGGGCGGATGTTCGGGCGCGGCGACCGGTTGCGCCGGCCGGTGCTCACGCCGGTCGTGTCGGGGGCCGGCGCCTTCGGGGCCTTCTACGCCGCGGCGCTGGTCGCCCGGCGGATCCCGGTCCTGGAGCGGGCGATCGGCTCGGTGCTGCGCTACGCCGACCAGGGGTCGGCCCCGCTGGTGCTCACCACCACGCTGGCCAACGGCGTCGCGGAGGAGGTGTTCTTCCGCGGCGCGCTGTACGCGGCGGCCGGCGCCGAGCGCCCGGTGCTCGTCTCGACCGCCGTCTACGGCCTGGCCACCGTCGCCACCCGCAACCCGGCGCTGGTGCTGGCGAGCGTGCCGATGGGGCTGCTCTTCGCCCAGCAGCGCCGGATCACCGGGGGCATCCAGGCACCGGTGCTCACCCACGTGGTCTGGTCGTCGCTGATGCTGCGCTACCTGCCGCCGCTGTTCGCCTCCCGGCTCGCCGAGGAGCGCTCGCCGACCCCCGGGTGAGCGCGGGCGGTCAGGGCAGCCGCGCGAGCAGCGCCGCGGCGAACGCCGCGGCCGCCGGGTCGACCGGCCGGTGCGCCGCCGCGGCGCGCAGCCAGCCCGCCAGCGGCGCGGCCAGGGCGGGGGAGACGGCGGCGATCCACGCGCTGGTCCCCGCTCGCGCCTCGGCCACGTGCTCCGTGCCGCCGTCGGGGGCGTGCGCGACCACCTCGGGGCGGGTCGCCAGCAGGCCGGTGGTCCGCCAGTCACCGGGCGTCGTCCGCGCGGCCAGCGCCTCCAGCCGGTCGGCCGCCGTCCGCAGCAGCTGCTCGGGGTCCACGTCCGGATGATGCCGTGCTCGGCGACCTCGGGCGGGCCGACCGGGCCCTGTACGGGGCCGTTGCCGGGACCGCCAGGCCCGGCCGGCCCTCGTCCGGCACGGATGAGGGCGGGCCGCCGCCACACTGGGGGCGGCTCCGGAGAACGCAGTGACGAGGAGGCCCCGGATGACCGTGACCGCCGCGGTGGCCGCCGCCGAGGACGAGGACCCGGTCGGCGGCCTGGTACCGGTGGCTGACCCCGTCGTCGAGCTGCGCGCCGGACGGCTGTACGCCGAGTACGGAGTGGACCGGCACGATGTCCGCTCGCTGGCGACGCAGGTGCTGAGGACCTCCGCGGGCGCCCGGGTGCAGGCGTTCGTCCCGATCCTCGTGGAGAAGCGGCTGCGCGAGACCTACCGCGCCCGGCGCGAGGTCCGGCCGGACCCGCCGGGCGGCGCGGGTCCCCGTCCCCGGTGAGCCGGGCCGTGCGCCTGGTGCCGCCCGGGGTCCGGGCGCTGCGCGGGTACGACCGGCGGTGGCTGGGCCGGGACGTCGGGGCCGGGGTGGTGCTCACCGCGCTGCTCGTGCCCCAGGGCATGGCCTACGCCGATCTCGCCGGCCTGCCGCCGATCACCGGCCTGTACACGTCGATCACCTGCCTGCTCGGCTACGCGGTGTTCGGCCCGTCGCGGATCCTGGTGCTCGGGCCGGACTCCTCCCTCGGGCCGGTGATCGCGGCGACCGTGCTGCCGCTCGTGGTGGCCGGCGGCGATCCCGGGCGGGCGGTCGCGCTGGCCTCGGTGCTCGCGCTGCTGGTCGGGGTCGTCATGGTGGTGGCCGGGTGGGCGGGCCTCGGCTTCGTGGCCGACCTGCTGTCCAAGCCCACGATGGTGGGCTACCTCAACGGGCTCGCCCTCACCATCCTGGTCGGCCAGCTGCCCGAGCTGCTCGGCTTCTCCGTCGACGCCGACGGCCTGGTCGGGGAGGTCGCCGGCTCCGTGCAGGGCGTCGCCGGCGGGGAGGTCGTGCCGGCGGCGGCGGCGGTCGGGATCGGCGGCGTCGTGCTGGTCCTCGCGCTGCAGCGCTGGCTGCCCAAGGTGCCGTCGGTGCTGGTCATGGTCGTCCTGGCGATCGCGGCCACGACCTTGTTCGACCTGGGCGACCGCGGGGTCGGCCTGGTGGGGGAGCTGCCCCGGGGCTTCCCGCCGCTGACCCTCCCCAGCGTCGGCTGGTCCGACCTCGCCCCGCTCGCCGGCGGAGCGCTGGCCATCGCGCTGGTCGCGCTGGCCGACACCGTCTCCACCGCGTCGGCGTTCGCCGAGCGCACGGGGCAGGAGGTCCGGGGCAACCAGGAGATGGCCGGGATCGGGGTGGCGAACGTCGCCGCGGGCCTCTTCCAGGGGTTCCCGGTCAGCACCAGCGCGTCCCGGACGGCGGTGGCCGAGCGCGCCGGTGCCCGCTCGCAGCTGACCGGGGTCACCGGGGCCGTGCTCATCCTGCTGATGATCCTGCTGCTCCCCGGGCTGTTCCGGGACCTCCCCGACGCCGCCCTGGCCGCGGTCGTCGTCACCGCCGCCCTCTCGCTGGCCGACCTGCCGGCCGTGGTCCGGCTGTGGCACCAGCGCAGGGTGGAGTTCGGCCTGTCGCTCGCCGCGTTCGCCGGCGTCGCGCTGCTCGGCGTGCTGCCGGGTATCGGGATCGCGGTCGGCCTGTCGATCCTCAACGTCTTCCGCCACGCCTGGCGGCCGTACCAGACGACGCTCGGCCGGGTGGACGGCGTGCCCGGGTACCACGACGTCCGCTCGTACCCGGCGGCGCAGCTGCTCCCCGGGCTGGTCATCGTCCGGTTTGACGCGCCGCTGTTCTTCGCCAACGCGAAGACCTTCCGCGACGCCGTCGTGGCGCTGGCCCGGACCGAGCCGCCGCCCCGCTGGATCGTCGTCGCCGCCGAGCCGGTCACCGACGTCGACACCACCGCCGCCGACGTGCTGTTCGACCTCGACCGCCTGCTCGACGCCCGCGGTCAGGACCTGGTCTTCGCCGAGCTCAAGGACCCGGTGCGCGCCAAGATCGACCGGTACGGGCTCGACCGCGCCATCGAGCCGCAGCACTTCTTCCCCACCGTCGACGCCGCCGTCGAGGCGTTCCGCGCCCGGACGGGTGCCCGGTGGTCCGACGAGACCCGGCCGGCGCCCGACCCGGCCGTGCTGCCGCGACCGGCGGCACCGCTCCCCGCGCCGCCGACGGCGCCGGTGACCCCGCGCGGTGAGCACCCGGGCTGAGGGGCCGCGGCGGCCCGGGTCCACGCGGGGGCCGAGGTGGCGCCCGCCGCCACCGGGCCGAGTCCGCCGGCACGGGCGGACACCTCGTCCGCAGCGGAGGAGGCCCCGGGTCGCACGCCCTGTCACGCTGTCGCCGCGGGCCGGTCCCGCCGGCGGACCGAGGGGGACGATGGTGGCGACCGAACCCGACGCGACACCCGGCGACGCGCTGCGGTCGATCCTGCGTGGCCCCGCCGCCCGCCGCCCGCGGGGCCGGGCGCCCGCCGCGGCCTCCTCCGCGCACCCGCGCCCACGACCCGCGTCCGACCCGCCGGTCTCCGAGGTGCACGTCGACCTGGTCACCGGGCGTCTGGTGATGACCGGCCGGCTGGACGTGCGCACCACCCACCTGCTGTACGACGCGATCTCGGCCCTGCTCACGGCGCGGCACCCGACCTGGACCGTCGACGTGGGCGGGCTCACCCACGTCGACGACGCGGGGGTGCGCGTCTTGCTCGGCGCGTACCGGCGGGCGGTGCGGCACGGCCGGCGGATCACCCTGCGCGGGGCGTCGCCGGCCCTCCGGCACGCGCTGACCCTCCTGCGGCTGGACCGGCACGTCCTGCTGGGGGAGGAGGCCGCGCCCGGGGACCCGGGGGCCGGCCCCGGGCCGGGAGGGCCACCGTGACCAGGCGGGACCGCCGGCGGTCCGGCCGCAGGACCTGCGGGCGCCAGGGACCACCGGCGCAGGACGGCGTGGCGGCACTCGAGCAGGGCCGGCTCCTGACCGTGTGCCCCGCGGCGGGTGACCGGCGGGGTCAGGAAGGTCCGGCAGCCGCCGGCCCTCCGCTCCGGCGCCGGCCCGTCACCCGGGGGATGAGGTCGGCGGGGAGCCCCGGACCGCGGGGTCGGCCCGGACGGATCGGTCCGGGGAGGCGGTGGTGGTCCTCGCCCCGGCCGGCCGGCGGGTGGCTGAGACCATGCCGGGATGCGTGCCCTCGTCGTCGACGGTGTCCGGGCCCGGCCCGAGGTCCGGGAGGTGGCCGACCCGGTGGCACCGCCCGGCGGGGTGGTGGTGCGGGTGGTGGCCACGGGGATGTGCCGCAGCGACTGGCACGCGTGGGCGGGGCACGACGACGACGTCGCGTTCCCCCACGTCCCGGGGCACGAGCTCGCCGGCGTGGTCGCGGAGGTCGGCGCGGACGTCGGCCGCTGGCGGGTCGGCGACCGGGTCACCGTCCCCTTCGTGTGCGGCTGCGGCCGGTGCGAGTGGTGCCGGGCCGGTGAGGCCCAGGTGTGTCCCGACCAGCAGCAGCCGGGCTTCACCCACTGGGGGTCCTTCGCCGAGTACGTGGCCCTGCACGCCGCCGACGCGAACCTGGTGGCCGTCCCCGAGCAGGTCGACCTCACCGCCGCGGCGAGCCTCGGCTGCCGCTTCGCCACGGCCTACCGCGCCCTGGTGGCCCGCGCCCGGCTCACCGCGGGGGAGTGGGTCACCGTGGTGGGGGCCGGGGGCGTGGGGCTGAGCGCCGTGATGATCGCCCGGGCGCTGGGCGGCCGGGTGGTCGCGGTGGACCGGAACCCCGCGGCCCTCGACGTAGCCTCCGCCCTCGGCGCCGAGCACGTGATCCGGGCCGACGGCGCCGACGTCCCGGCCGCCGTCGCGGACCTGACCGGTGGCGGGAGCCACGTCGCCGTCGACGCGGTCGGCAGCGAGCAGACCTGCGCCGCTGCGGTGCTCAGCCTGCGCCGTCGGGGTCGTCACGTGCAGGTCGGGCTGCTGCCTCCCGTCGACGGCCACCCCCGGGTGCCGATGGAGCGGGTGATCGGCTGGGAGCTCGACGTCCTGGGCAGCCACGGGATGGCGGCGGGCGACTACCCCGGGATGGTGCGGCTCGTGGAACGGGGTTCGCTGCAGCCCCAGCGGCTGGTGGAACGCACCATCGGGCTCGGGGAGGCGGCGGCACTGCTGCCGGGGTTCGACCGGGCGCCGGTGGCCGGCATGACGATCGTCGACCCGTCCCGGTGACGGCCTCGGCGGCGGGCCGCGAGGGGCGCCGTCGGGGAGCCGCTGGCAGGGTGGACGGCGTGGCCGACCCCTCTCCCGTCGTCGTGGTGACCGGTGCGAACGGACTGGTCGGCAGCGCGGTGTGCCGGGCGCTGGTCGAGCGGGGGGCGCGGGTGCGCGCCGTGGTCCGCCGCGCCGGCAGCGCACCGGCGCTCGACGGGGTCACCGAGCACGTCGGTGACTTCGCCGACGAGGCCCTCGCCCGCGCGGTGACCCGGGGTGCCGACGCGGTGGTCACGACGGTCCACCCGATGGGCTCGCCCCGGGAGGTGCAGCACCGGGTCGCCGTCGAGGGCACGCCGGTCCTCGCCCGGGCCGCCCGGGACGCCGGCGTCGCCCGGCTGGTGCACGTGTCCACGGCCGGGGTCTACGACCGCTCGGCCGGCGTCGGCGACGTGGCCGAGGACGGCGCCCTGCTGCCCGAGGGGAGCGGCGACTACCCCGACACCAAGAACGCCGCCGACGCCGCGCTGGCGCAGGTCGGCGGGCTCACGACCGTGCTGGTCCGCCCGCCGGCGATCCTGGGCGCCGGCGAGACGTCGGTGTGGAACTCGCTGCGGCCGCAGGAGGTCCGCGACGGTGCGCGCCGCGCGAACCCGGCGCAGACCTGGGCCTGGGTGCACGTCGAGGACCTGGCGGCCTTCGTCGCCGACGTCGCCACGGGCGCGATCGCGACCGCCGACGACCCGGAGCGGGGTCCCGTGGCCGGCGCCACGACCCCGGTCAACGTGGCGGGGGAGCCCGCGACCTGGCGGGACTACCTCGGCACGGTCACCGACGCGCTGGGCGTCACGCCGGAGTGGACCGACGAGCCGGTCTGGACCGGGCAGCTGCGCACCGACCGCGCGCGGGGGTGGGGCTGGGAGCCGCGGGTGGGCCTCGTGCAGGCCCTCGCGGAGCTCCGGCAGGGCCTGGTGGAGCGTCGGTGACAGCGGCAGGGGCGCCCGACGAGGGTGGTCGGGGTCCCGGAGGACTGGGACTCCCGACCCACGCCGAGCACCGCTGCACACCGGAGTGCGTCCTGTGCTCCCAACTCCGCCCACGGCTGCAGGGGATCGCCACGGGCTCAGCGACTCACCCCAACAAGACCTCCTGGTCCGAGAACACGTTGGCGGTGAACTCCGGTGGGAGCCCGACGGAGTGGATCCGGATCCGGCACCGGATCTCATCGGCATCACCGGCCGCAGGGTCCTCCTGGAGGGAGGCCCGGGTCCTGCTCACCGACTTGTTGACGGGGATGGACAGGGAACCAGCGCCGGCGGTGACCGCAAAGTTGGTGGTCGGGAGGGTCGCCACGGTCGTCCCGGTCGTTCCGCCTGCCGGATCGACTCCGATCGCCTCGGTGTGATCGTGGAAGGTCATACCGAGAGCGGCCAGTTGTCGCTCGAACGCGGTGAAGACCGCGTTGTAGGTGATGTTGATCGTCACGTTCTGCCCCACCGTGGTGAGGGTCAGGTTGGCGCTGTTGACAGATGGCATGACAGTCACTCCTCACGTGCAGGACCTGGGCAGTCGTCGTGCGAGCACTGCGCCCCTGATCGAGGGACTCCCACACTGTTCACCGGGCATGTCACCCCAACGTCACCGCAGCATCACCGCTGGTGTAGCAGCCCGGAGCGCTGGGACGCGTGTCTCCACTCCGGTCGACGGACCAGTCGACGGACCACAACTCACCCGGAACCGTCGGACGAGCGCTGCCGTCCCCGGACCGCCTCGCAAGCGCTCGGATCTCCACGGAGATCGCGCTGAGATCGCGGTCGTAGACCTGGCCGTCGTCCCGCTCCGCAGTGAGCAGGCACAGCAGGCCGGGCCAGTCGCGCCGTGAGGTGGCGACCACACCACGACCTCCTGTTGCACGACCTCGACCCCGCCGGGCCGGACGCAGCGGCAGGTGCCCGCTCCCCGCGCGGTGCCGGCAGGTTGCCGAGTACCGGGTGGAGAGCGGCGAGGCGGAGATGCGGCGCGACGACCCTGGCGTAGGGGTCGCGGGGTGCCGTGGACGGCGGCGGGACGTGCTCGGCAGCGGGCTACGGTCGGGGGTCGTGACCAACCCCGAGCGCGAGTTCGTGACCGCACACCTCGACGACCTGCGCGCCGATCTCGACGCCTGGCTGCGGATCCCGTCGATCTCCGCCGATCCCGCGCACGCCCCCGACGTCGCCCGCAGCGCCGAGTGGCTGGCCGAGGCACTGCGCGGGGTCGGCTTCCCGACGGTCGAGGTCTGGCCGACGGCCGGCGCGCCCGCGGTCTTCGCCGAGTGGCCGTCGAGCGAGGCCGGGGCCCCGGTCGCGCTCGTCTACGGGCACCACGACGTGCAGCCGGTGGACCCGCTCGAGCTGTGGGTGCACCCGCCGTTCGAGCCGACGGTCGTCGAGGGCCCGGACGGCCCGGAGCTGCACGCCCGCGGCGCGAGCGACGACAAGGGCAACGTCGCCATGCACCTGCTCGGCCTGCGCGCCCACCTCGCCGCGACCGGCCGGGACACCCCGGCCGTCACCGTCAAGCTGCTGGTCGAGGGCGAGGAGGAGTCCGGGTCGCCGCACCTCACCGCCCTGCTGGACGAGCGGCGGGACCGGCTGGACTGCGACGTCGTCGTCGTCAGCGACACCGGGATGGCCGCTCCCCACGTGCCCAGCGCCGTCGTCTCGCTGCGCGGGCTGGCCGGCGCGGAGATCACCCTGCGCGGCCCCGAGGTCGACCTGCACTCGGGGTCCTTCGGCGGCGCGGTCCCCAACCCGTTGCACGCCATGGCCGCCCTGCTGGCGGGCCTGCACGACGAGCAGGGCCGGGTCACGCTGCCCGGCTTCTACGAGGAGGTGCGCCCCCTCGGCGACCGGGAGCGCGAACTGATGAGCCGGGTGCCCTTCGACGAGCAGGCGTGGCTGGCCGGGCCGGCGGCGGGCTCCGCCGCACACGGCGAGGCGGGGTTCAGCACCCTGGAGCGGATCGGCGCCCGGCCCACCGCCGAGGTCAACGGCGTGTGGGGCGGCTACACCGGCCCGGGGCACAAGACGATCGTCCCGGCCGAGGCGCACGCGAAGATCAGCTTCCGGCTGGTGGCCGACCAGGCACCCGCCGACGTCGCCGACCAGGTCCGCGCCTGGGTCGACCAGCGGCTGCCGGAGGGGATCACCGCCGACGTGCGGGTCGGGAAGGCCGGCGTCGCCCCGTGCGCCAGCGACCTCGACTCGCCCGGCATGGGAGCCCTGCGGCGGGCCATCGCCCGGGCCTGGGACGGCCATCCCGACGAGGTGCTGCACCTGCGCGAGGGCGGCAGCGGACCGGAGGCCGCCCTCGTCGAGAGGCTCGGCGCCCCGCTGCTGTTCCTCGGCGCGATGCTGCCCACCGACCGGATCCACTCGCCCAACGAGCGGGTGCTGCTGCCCATGCTGCAGCGCGGGGCCGAGGCGGCCGCGCACCTGTGGCGCGAACTCGCAGGGATCCCCGGCCGGTCATAGGCTCCCTCCGCGTCCGCCCAGGTCACCGGAGCGGCGCGGGAGGCCCTGCCACCGTTGGAGGAGCGTCGATGTCCGACTCCCGGCACCTCATCGGGCTGCTGCTCGGGACCGAGGAGGACTGGCCCACCGCCTTCGAGGCGATCGTGCGCCGCCTCGGCACCGTGCACGACGGCACCGGCGCCGCCCACCACTACGACGTCGAGCGGATCACCGTCGAGCCGTTCGACCTGTGCGCCAAGCCGCGCTACGACCTGGTCATCGACCGCCTGGCCTACTGGTACTACCACCCCCGTGAGTGGCTGAAGAAGGCCGCGCTCATGGACGACGTCTACCTGCTCAACAGCCCCTTCACCTTCCAGAGCATGGAGAAGCACGCGGCGTACTGCGCCATGCTGCGGCTGGGGCTGCGCGTGCCCGACACGGTGCTCATCCCGTACAAGAACCCGCCGGACCACGCCAAGTACGCCTACACGGCGGAGAAGTACAACCGGCCGTTCGACCTCACGGCGATCGCGGAGCGGATGGGCTACCCGCTGTTCATGAAGCCCTACGACGGGGGCGCCTGGGTCGGCGTCACGATGATCCGCAACGCCGAGGAGCTGCAGCGGGCCTACGACGCCTCGGGACAGCGGCTGATGCACCTGCAGAAGGCCGTCGCCGGGTACGACGTCTTCGCGCGGAGCCTGTCCATCGGCCCCGAGACCATGGTGATGAAGTTCGACCCCGACCAGCCCATGCACGGCCGGTACTCGGTCGCCCACGGCTTCCTGGACGCCGCCACGGGCGAGGAGACGGTCAGCATCGGCCGGCTGGTCAACGCGTTCTTCCGCTGGGAGTTCAACTCCTGCGAGACGCTCATCAAGGACGGCGTCGTCCACCCCATCGACTACGCCAACGCCTGCCCCGACATCGCGCTGACCAGCCTGCACTACTACTTCCCGTGGGCGCTGAAGGCGCTCGTCCGCTGGTCGGTGTACTGCACCGCCACCGGACGACGGCCGCGCTACGACCTCGACACCCGCCGCTACTTCGACATCGCCGACCGCGACGACCTGGGCTACGCCCAGAAGCTCAAGGCCTACCGCGGCCTGGCCGACGAGTACTTCTCGGTCGAGGCCTACTCCGACTTCTGCGCCAGCCGGCTCGCCCACCTCGACGCGGTCGTGCTCGAGTGGGTCCAGAGCGCCGACTTCGACCGGCTGCTCGTCGACACGGTGCGCTCCACGTTCCCCCCGCACGAGCACGACCACTTCATCGCGCACTACCGCGGCCTGCTCGCGCTGTGGACGCGCGACGAGGAGAACCGGCTCGGTCGCGCGCAGTCATAGGAAGCTCTGCCTGCGGTTCCGGGCCCGACGCCGCAGGGAGAGCTTCCATCGCCTCAGTCGAGCGGCCAGTCCGCGACCGGCTCGTTGGCGTGCATGAGGTCGCTGTAGCGGCGCAGCATCTCCCGCAGCGCGTCCCGGCGGTCCAGCGGCTGCCGCTGCTCGTCGATCCGGTGGAACACCTCCACCTGCCATTCCGCGCCGTTGCGGTAGGCGGTGCAGCGGCGCTCGATCGCCCCGAGCAGCCGGTCGCTGACCGCGGTGTCGACGCCCCACTCGGCCAGCCCCTGCTGGGCCATCGGCAGCAGCCTGCGCAGCACCAGCTCGGTCACCGGCACCGTGCCGAGGCCGGGCCAGTACAGCTGGGCGTTGATGCCGTTGCGGGCGCCCTCGTCGAAGTTCTCCTCGGCGGTGGCGAAGGACATCTGCGACCACACCGGCCGGTCCTGCGCCGCGAGGGTGCGCAGCAGCCCGTAGTAGAAGGCGCCGTTGGCGAACACGTCGACGATCGTCGGCCCGGCGGGCAGCACCCGGTTCTCGACCCGCAGGTGCGGGCGGCCCCGGTGGATGTCGTAGACCGGGCGGTTCCAGCGGTAGACCGTCCCGTTGTGCATCCGCAGCTCGGACAGCTGCGGGATGTCGCCGCGGTCGAGGACGGCCACCGGGTCCTCCTCGTCGCAGACCGGCAGCAGCGCGGGGAAGTAGCGGACGTTCTCCTCGAAGTGGTCGAACACGGAGGTGATGAAGCGCTCCCCGAACCAGACCCGGGGGCGGACACCCTGCTCCTTGAGCTCGAGCGGGCGGGTGTCGGTGGCCTGCTCGAACAGCGCGATCCGGGTCTCCCGCCACAGCTCCTTGCCGAACAGGAACGGCGAGTTGGCACCGAGCGCCACCTGGACGCCGGCGATGCACTGCGCGGCGTTCCAGTGGGCCGCGTAGTCCTGGGGGCTGACCTGCAGGTGGAACTGGGTGCTGGTGCAGGCGGCCTCCGGCGCGATCGTGTCGGCGTGCACGTCGAGCCGCTCGGGCCCGGAGATGGCGATGTGCAGGTCCTCGCCCCGCGCGGCGAAGATCTGCTCGTTGATCAGCGCGTAGCGCGGGTGCGCGGTGATCGCGTCGCCGCTGACGTGCTCGGGCCCCAGGGTCGGCAGCGTGCCGATCATGACGATGTGCGCCCCGATCGCGCGGGCGCGCTCCTCGGCGGCGTTGAGGCTGGCCCGCAGCTCCGTCTCGAGGTCCGCGGCGGCCGTGCCGGCCAGCGTCGTGGGCCGCACGTTCATCTCGATGTTGAACTGGCCCATCTCGGCCTGGAAGACCTCGTCGGCGATCGCGGCGAGGACCTCCTCGTTGCGCATCGCCGGGTCCTGCCGGGCGTCGACCAGGTTGAACTCGATCTCCGTGCCCGTCAGCGGCCGCTCGAAGTCGAACTTCGACTCGTTGAGCATCCGGCCGAACACGTCCAGGCAGCGGCGCAGCTTCTCGCGGTAGCGCAGGCGGTCCGCGCGCGAGAACGTCCGGGCCTCGACCTCTTGCCCCACGACGGTCGCCTCCCATCGGTGCCGACGTGCGGCCAGGTTGGCACAGAACCCGCTGCGCCGCCGCGTTTGTCGCCGGTGGGGGGCCGTGCGAGGGTTCCCGGCGTGAAGGTGACCGACCGCTGGCACTCCGAGCGGATGGACCAGCCGATCGGTCTGGCCCGGTGGGGTCACTACGGCACCCCCGTCCTGGTCTTCCCCACGGCCGGCGGCGACGCCGAGGAGATCGAGCGCAACGGCGTGGTCGGCGCCTGCTGGCCGCTGGTCGAGAGCGGCCGGGTCAAGCTCTACTCCTGCGACAGCGTGCCCGGGCAGGCCATGGTGGCGAAGGCGGGTTCGCCGGAGTACCGGATGTGGCTGTTCAACCAGTTCCACCACGCCGTCCGGCACGAGGTCGTGCCGGCGATCCGGGCCGACTCCGGCGGGGACGAGACGCCGATCGTCGTCACCGGCGCCTCGATCGGGGCGTTCAACTCGCTGGCCGTGCTGTGCCGGTTCCCGGACGTGTTCGGCGCCGCCGTGGGCATGAGCGGCACGTACCGGATCCAGAAGTTCCTCGACCACCGGTCCTCGCCGGACCTCTTCTTCGCCTCGCCGCTGGACTTCCTGCCCGGGCTCGAGGGCGATCAGCTCGACCTGCTGCGCACCCGGTTCGCCGTCATCGCCACCGGCCAGGGGGCGTGGGAGGACGTCGACGCGTCCTGGGACGCCGGCAACGTGCTCGGCGGCAAGGGCGTCCCGAACCGGGTCGACGTCTGGGGCCCGGAGTGGCCGCACGACTGGCAGACCTGGCAGCGGATGCTGCCGCAGTACCTCGACGAGCTCTGCTGACCCCACGGCCGTCGACGGGGACGGTCACCGCCGCCCGCCACGTCCCTGGAGGCAGTCTCAGGGAGACGACCTCGCGTGCCGGCCGCATCCCGGCTCCGCGCTCAGGCACCGGCCCGGCCGCCGCGGGCTCGACCCGGCCGACTGGTGGGGACGGGCCTGAAGCCATCCGTCGAACCGGACCGCTCCTGTCGGCGCGACACTCGGGTGACCGCTTCCATGCGGGGCCGCATGAAGACGGCGACCTCCTGTTCCGCGAGCGCCCGTGAGGGTCGGAGTGGAGGCACCGGCGCGACTGCGGAGGCAGTGGACGAGGCTGTGACGGAGGACAGATGTCCATCCGCGAGGGTGCTGGGGCGCCCACCGTCCGCCACGGCTTGCTGGGTCGGAGAAGGGCGGTGCCCGGGCCGCTTCGGATGAGCCGTCACCGGCAGGAGGGTTGCCAGTCCCACCCTCCAGGAGGACGGCATGAGCCGCCGACGCATCATCCCGATGAGGTTCCTCCGACTGCCTGCCGTTCTGGGCTTCACGGCAGCGCTGGTCGCACTGGGAGCACCAGCGGCGATCGCTGTCCCTGCGAGCTCTGGTGCGACGAGCTTCGACTACGACACCTGCTTCCCCCAGGGCGACGGCTCCACCTTCTGTGCACGAGGCACGACCACCGAGAACTTCACGGTGACGCCGTCCGGGAGCATGACCTTGAGTTACCACAACAACGGGACGACGACATACACAGGAGTGGAGGGGTGTACTGATTCGACGTCCAACCGCACCAGCATCAACTACCTGCTGACTCCGGATGCCACCCAGGCCTACCACGTCACCGACCGCAGCCGGTCCACGCTCACGTGCTTCGGCGCGAACAAGACCTGCACCCTCACCACCGTGTTCACGCTCGCGAACGGGGTCGTGCGCGTCGACCGACAGAACGGCACCTGCACGCCCGTCTGATCCGTCGGCCCCGGGACGCGCACACGAACGGCGGCGGCGAGGCGCGCTGCCTGGTCAGGTCGGCGATGAGGCGACATCCGTCGAGCTGCTCCCACGGGGCATGACGTGGGTCGCACTGTGCCCCGGAGCGGTCATCCGCGTCGTGCGACCGTGCTCACGCCTACAGGCGGCGATCCCGTCGGAGGACGGAGCGCGGGACCTCGCTGACCGGACTCAGCCGGCGAACATCTGGAAGTCGCGGGCGAACGCCTCGGTCATCTCGATCACCTGCTGCAGCTCCGGGTGCCGGACGACGACCATGCCGTCGCCGGTGACCGTCGAGCGCCAGTCGCGGCGCGGCGCCCCCACCGGTAGCAGGTCGACGAGCGCCACGTGCTCGCCGTACCGGCTCATCAGCGCGTCGAGCCCCTCGGAGTGGGTGATCCGCCCGGAGCCGCGGGCCCGCTTGAAGACGGCGCCGGCGTTGTAGCGGCGCTCGAGCGGCTGCATCGACCCGTGGACGACGGCCTGCGCCCAGCCGACGTAGGTGTCGCCGTCGGTGGCGTAGTTCATGACGTCGACCACGCGGGCACCTGGCGGGCGCGCCCCGATCTCCCCGAACACGGCCTCGCCGTCGTGCTTGAGGTACCACTCCATGTGCGTGAACCCGGAGCGGAAGCCGAGCGCCGCGAGCACGGCCTCGCCCATCCGCCGTCCGCCGGCGAGGTGCGGCACGGACAGGTCGCGCAGCGAGATCGACACCGGGCTGACCCACTCGTGCATCCGCATCTGCAGCGGCCGCGGGCGATACCAGAGGACGTGCTCGAACAGGATCCGGCCGTCGGCGCAGATGGTGTCGAAGGTGAACTCCTCGCCGTCGACGAACTCCTCGACGCTGACCTCGGGCACGTGCCGCAGCAGGGGGAGGACCTCGCTCAGCTCCCGCGGCGAGTCCACCCGGTAGGTGTCCGCCGAGCCGGCGCCGGCGATCGGCTTGACGATCAGCGGGTAACCCACCTTCTCCGCGGCCGCCCACACCTCGGCGACGGTGCGCGCGCTGACGTGCCACGGCGTCCGGATGCCGGCGGCGTCGAGGACGCGCTTCATCCGCTCCTTGTCACGGAAGGGCACCGTCTGCTCCACCGTCATGCCGGGCAGCCCGAAGGTCTCCCGGATGCGCGCCGCCAGGAGCATGTACGGCTCCCAGAGGCACTCCACCTGGTCGATCGAGACGTGCTGCGACAGCCCGCGCAGCGCACCGAGCACCGCACCCTCGTCGGCGAGGTCCACGTGCTCGTAGTGGGCCAGCGACGAGCGGGCGGCCTCGGGCAGGGCGTCCGGCGGCTGGTCACCCACCCCGATGACCCGGGCGCCGACCCCGGCCAGCGCCCGGGTGAAGTAGGCCATCTCCGCCGGGTAGCCGGGGGAGAGCATGACGACGTCCACAGGACCTCCAGGTCGTGTCAGCCTTCGGCCAGTTCCACGCGCACCCCGCTGACGATGCGGTGCAGCGCGTCCTCGACCACGGCGGTGTCGGGGTCGCGCACCATCGCGTACCCCTCGCCCAGGTAGTCCGTGGCGGCCGGCTGCCCCGGCTGCGGGATGCGCGCCTCGACGACGAGGTGGCCGACCTGCTGCTGGACCGCGTCGAGGCCGTGCACCGCGCGCACCCGCCCGTGCCCCATGCCGCGCAGGTACGCCGTCCCGGCCGCGTACCGGCGCTCGGGCACCGCGAAGCGGCCGTGGACGACCAGCTCGGTCCACGCCCGGTACAGGTCGAAGTCGTGCGCGTAGCCGTGCATCGAGCTCAGCTGCGCCCCGGGCGGCCGCGCGGCCACCTCCGAGACGGCGACGGAACCGTCGGGCTGGGCGAACCACTCCATGTGCGTGAGGGCGTCGGTGACGCCCAGCGCCTTCAACGCCGCGGGCCCCCAGCGGTGGATGCCCTCGTAGCGGGGACCGGAGACGTCCCGGGGCAGCAGCACCGTCCACTGGATCCACGGGTTGCGCAGGACCTCCAGCGGCGGCGGCCGGTAGTCGGCGATCGACGACCACACGGTCGAGCCGCCGAGGGTGACGCTGTCGAAGGTGTGCTCCTCGCCGGTGAGGAACTCCTCGAGCAGCGCGGGGTCGTGCGGGCCCAGCGGCACGGCGGCCAGCCAGCGGCGGAGCACGTCGCCGTCGTCGAGACGGAACGTCGACTGCGCGCCGGCCCCGGCCGGCGGCTTGGCGACCAGCGGGAACCCGACCTCGTCGGCGAAGGCCACGGCCTCGGCGGGGGAGCGCACGAGCGCGTGCCGGGCGCACGGGACGCCGGCCGCCCGCAGCGTCTCCTTCATCTGCGACTTGTCGCGCACGTTGACCGCGGTCCGCACGTCCATGCCCGGGATGCCGAGGGCCTCCCGCACCTGCGCCAGCGGTACCTGCAGCTGCTCCAGCGCCCCGACGAGCCGCTCCACCCGGCCCACCTGGCCGGCGAGGCCGGTCACCGCCCACTGCAGCTGCCGCGGGTCGAGCGCGTCCTCCACCCGCCAGTGACCGGCCAACCGCTCGCGCAGGTGCGGCGGGACCCGCTCCACGGGCTCGCAGGTGACCAGCCCGAGCCGGACGTCGGGCAGCTCCGCGGCGGCGGAGACGAACCGCGTCGTGGCCTCCATCAGGTACGGCGCGACGAAGGCGGCGACGACCATGCGCGGACGCTACCGAAAGGACCCCCCCGCCCCCCACCGCTCGCAGGCCCGCGGCGGGACCCTGCGGGGGGCCGAGCGGCCTTCTAGAGTCCCGGGGATGAACGTGGTGTTCGTCGATCCGGCCTTCCCGTCGACGCAACGCCACTTCGTGCGCGCCCTCGCCGAGGTGGGGGCGTCCGTCTACGGCGTCGGCGACCGCCCGGAGGAGTGGCTCGACGACGAGCTGCGGTCGTGGATGGTGCACTACCACCAGGTCCCCGACGTCACCGACGTCGGCGCGATGACCGACGCCGTCCGGTGGATCCAGGACAGGGTCTGGGTCGACCGGCTCGAGGCCACCATCGAGTCGCACACCCTCGCCGCCGCGCAGGTGCGGGAGAACTGCACGATCCCGGGGACGTCGGTGCGGACAGCGTGGCTGTGCCGGGACAAGCCGTCGATGAAGGAGGTCCTCCGCGCGGCCGGCGTGCCGACGGCGGCGTCCACCGCGGCGTCCAGCGCCGCCGAGGTGTGGTCCTTCGCGAGGGAGACCGGCTACCCGCTGGTCCTCAAGCCGCGGACGGGCGCGGGCGCCCTGGACACCACCCGGGTCGACGGCGACGGCGAGCTCGAGGCCGCCCTGGGCAGGTTCGGCGCGCAGCAGGTCGACTCGATCGCCGTCGAGGAGTTCGTCGAGGGGCACGAGGGCTTCTACGACACCCTGTCGGTCGACGGCGTCCCGGCGCTGGACTTCGTGTCGCACTACTTCCCGAACGTGCTCGAGGCGATGCGCACCCGCTGGATCTCGCCCCAGTTCGTCGCCACGAACCGGATCGACGCCGTGGCCGACTACCAGGAGCTGCGGGACCTGGGGCGGAGGGTCAACGAGGCGCTCGGCATCGGCACCAGCGCCACGCACATGGAGTGGTTCTTCGGGCCGAAGGGCCTGAGGTTCAGCGAGATCGGCTGCCGCCCGCCCGGCGTGGGCGCCTGGGACCTCTACTCGGCCGCCAACGACCTCGACGTCTACCGGCAGTGGGCCGACTCGATCGTGCACGGGCAGGTCTGGGGGCGGCCGTCGCGGCAGTACTCGGCCGGCATCGTGGCCCTGCGCCCCGACCGGGACGGCACCATCTCCGGCTACTCGGGCGTCGAGGAGATCCAGGCGCGCCACGGGCAGTGGGTGCTGGACGCGCACCTGCCACCGCCGGGGACGCCGACCCAGCCCGAGACCGCCGGCTACATGGCCAACGCCTACGTGCGCATGCGGCACCCGGACTTCGACACGTTGCGCGGGATGCTCGACGACGTCGGGCGCACCGTGCACGTCCACGCCGGCTGACGCCCGTGTCGCCCTCGATCACCCTGCTCGGCCCGCAGCGGCGGCCGACCCTCGACCGGGTGCTGTCCTCCCTGGGGATCACCGGGCCGGTGGCCGTCGTCAACGCCGGCTGGCAGGAGCGGGAGTCCGACGACGCCGAGATCCTCGCGCTGGCCGGGGGACAGGCGAGGAACCTGCGGTTGTTCGCCCGCTGGATGGACGTGCTGCGGGCCGACCCCGAGTACGCCGAGGCCGAGCGCGAGCACCGGCTCGTGCTCGACGAGCTGCAGCAGCTCTACCTCGTCCGGCTGGACCACGCCCTGCAGGCCGTCTACGCGGTGGCCGGCCGCAGCGTCGGCCACCCGACGGTCCAGGCGAGGGCGATGGAGGACGCGCTGGCGGCGGTGCGGCTGCTCGATGCGTCGCACGTGGCCCGGGTGCAGCAGCTGCACGACGACTTCTACGGCACCTGGCGGCTGGAGTCCCGCGGCGCCATCGCCGGGCACCGCGAGGAGGTGCGCGGCCTGCTGTCGGCGGCGGAGTGCCTGGTCGTCGCCGGCGGGCACGTCGGCGAGCTGGTGCGCATCGTGCACCTGTTCCACCTGGCGCCGCACCTGCCGCCGCGGGTGGTCGCGTGGTCGGCCGGGGCGATGGCGCTGACCCCCCGGGTGGTGCTCTTCCACGACCGGGCGGCGCAGGGCGCGTCGCTCACCGAGGTCTTCGACGCGGGGATCGGCGTCGTCCCCGGACTGGTCCTGCTGCCGCACGCGCGGCGGCGGCTGCGGACCGACGACCCCCTCCGGATGTCCGTCCTGGCCCGCCGGTTCGCGCCGGCCACGTGCGTCGTCCTGGACGACGGCGTCCGGATCGACCTCGGCCCCGGCGGCGCCCTGCCGCCGGATGCCCGGCTGGTCGGGGACGACGGGCGGATCACCGAGGGGACGGCGGCATGACGGCGGTGCGGTCGGCGAGCGCGCGGCTGGCCGTCAACCGGCTGAAGTCGGCGAAGCCGCTCGACGGCGAGGCGGTCGACCGGTTCCTCGCCCGCCACGAGATCCCCGTGGTCGAGGGGGACCGGTGCACGTTCCTCTGGCGCGGCGAGGCGGACGAGGCGTGGGTCTGCCAGCGGATCGTCGGGCTGCCCGACCGGATCCCCATGCGCCGGCTGCACGGCACCGACCTGTGGTACCTGGTGCTGGAGCTGCCGGAGGGGTCGCGGGTCGAGTACCAGATCGAGATCCGGCGGGGCGACCACCACGACCGCTTCAACGACCCGCTCAACGAGAAGCGGTCGCACGGGCCGGTCGGCTCGTCGTCCCTCGCCTTCGGCGCCGGCTACGAGACGCCCGACTGGGTGCTGCACGACCCCGAGGCGCGCCCGGGCGAGCTCAAGGACCTGGTGCTGCGCAGCCGGGCGCTGGGCCGGGACGCGCACGTCTCGGTGTACCTGCCCGCCCGGTTCCGGCCGACGGCGTCCTATCCGCTGCTCGTGGTGCACGACGGCGGCGACTTCCTGCAGTACGCCTCGATGAAGACGGTGCTGGACAACCTGATCCACCGGCTCGACGTCGCCGAGACCGTCGTCGCCTTCACGCACCCGGGGGAGCGGCTGACCGAGTACGCGAACTCGCCGGCCCACTCGCGGTTCCTCACCCAGGAGCTGCTGCCGGAGCTGGAGTCCTCGCTGCCGCTGGTCGGGCAGCCGGCCGGGCGGTGCCTGCTCGGCTCGTCGTTCGGCGGGGTCGCCGCGCTGTCGGCCGCCTACCGGTCGCCGGACACGTACGGGTCGCTGGTGCTCCTGTCGGGGTCGTTCGTGTTCACCGACATCGGCACCGACCACGGTGGCGGGCCGCTCTTCGACCCGGTCGTGAAGTTCGTGAACCGGTTCCGGGCCAAGCCGCGGGCCGTCGCCGACCGGGTTTTCCAGTCGTGCGGCGTCTACGAGGAGCTCATCGTCCCGAACCGGTCGATGGTGCACGTGTTCGAGAACGCCGGCATGCAGGTCCGCTACACCGAGGCCCGGGACGGCCACTCCTGGGAGAACTGGCGGGACCGGCTCCGCGACGCGCTGTCCTGGGTGTACCCGGGTCCGCAGAAGCTCTACTACGAGTGAGGTGACCCGTCGGCGCCGCGGCTACCCTGCGGTGGGTCCGACCGGTCCGCGGCGGGAGCCGGGTGTCCTGGCCCTCCCGCCGGGCTCGTCCGCGCTCGTGCGCACGGCCGGTGTGTCGGTGGGCTCCCCGTGACGGTCCCGTCCGGGGTCCTGAGGGAGCCGGAGGAGTTCGTGGCGTGGGTGTGATCGACCTCGTGGGCTGGTCCGGGTCGGCGCTGCTCGTCTACTCGCTGCTGCAGACGCGGGTCCTGCGCTTCCGTGTCCTCAACCTGCTGGCGGCGCTGGTCCTGGTCGGCTACAACGCCGTCATCGCGGTGTGGCCGATGGTGGCGATGAACGTCGTCATCGCGGCCATCAACGCCGGGGTCATCTGGCGGATGCAGCGCGGCCGGCACGACGTGCGCCGGTACGACGTCGTCCCGATCGGTCCGGAGGAGCCCTACCTGCGCCACGTCCTGCAGCGCCACGGCGAGGACATCCAGCGCTTCCACCCCGACGTGCAGTGGCCGCCGGTCGAGGGGGAACCGCTGGCGTTCCTCGTGCTAGCGGTCGGCGACGGGGACGGGGAGACGGCGGGCGTCGTCCTGGCACACCGCACCGGTGAGCCCGCGACGGCGCGGATCGACGTGGACTACGTGCTGCCGCGCTACCGGGACTTCACGCCCGGCGAGTTCGTGTACCGCCCCGACGGTCCCTTCGCGGCGAGCGGGGTGCGCCGGGTCCTCGCCGCGCGGGACGTGCGGGCCGCGGACGCCTACCTGGCCCGGACCGGCTTCCGGGCCGAGGGCGGGGAGCGCGTGCTGACCCTGGCCGGCTGATCCCCGGCGGGACCGTGCTCGCCCTGGATCACACGCCCGGGCTCCCGACCTGCAGGAACACCGGGGCGATGCTGTGTCCCAGGGGGACGTGGACTCCTGGCCAGGCTGAGCATCTGGATGCCTCCCGGCTCGGGTGACGTCCCGCTCGGTGCCCGCATCGACGGTCCGAGCGACGCCGGCGTGACCGGGTGTGTGCCCCGCGTGCCCCTCCGGCCCGGGCGCGGGTCAGGCTGGAGCCATGACCGACGAACCGGGCCGCGCGTCCTCGCCGACGGACCGGTTCGTCCGGGTGCGCGGCGCCCGCGAGCACAACCTGCGCAACGTCGACGTCCGAGTGCCGCGGGACGCCCTGGTCGTCTTCACCGGCGTCTCCGGTTCCGGGAAGTCCTCGTTGGCCTTCGGCACGATCTACGCGGAGGCGCAACGCCGGTACTTCGAGTCCGTGGCCCCGTACGCCCGGCGGCTCATCCACCAGGTCGGCGCACCCGTCGTCGACGAGATCACCGGGCTGCCGCCGGCGGTGGCGCTGCAGCAGAGCCGGGGCACCCCCAGCAGCCGATCCACCGTCGGCACCGTGACGACGCTGTCCAACTCGCTGCGGATGCTGTTCTCGCGCGCCGGCACCTACCCGCCGGGGTCGACCGGCCGGCTGGACTCCGACGCCTTCTCGCCCAACACCGCCGCCGGCGCCTGCCCCGAGTGCTCCGGTCTGGGCAGGGTGCACCTGGTGACCGAGGACAGCCTGGTCCCCGATGCATCGCTCAGCATCCGGGACGGCGCGATCGCCGCCTGGCCGGGGGCCTGGCACGGCAAGAACCTGCGCGACATCCTGGTCGAGCTCGGCCACGACATCGACCGGCCGTGGCGGGACCTGCCGCAAGCCGAGCGCGACTGGATCCTGTTCACCGACGAGCAGCCGGAGGTCACCGTGCGGCCCGTCCGCGGGGTGGGTCAGGTCCAGCGCGACTACCAGGGCCGGTACACCGGCGCACGGGCCTACGTGCTGCACACCCTGGCCAACACCAAGAGCCCGACCATGCGGCAGCGCGTCCTGCGGTTCGTGCGGACCTCGACCTGCCCGGTCTGCTCGGGCAGCCGGCTGCGGCCCGAGTCCCTGGCCGTCACCGTCGGCGGCCGGAACATCGCCGAACTGGCCGCCCTGCCGCTGGCCGCGCTCATGGAGACGCTCCGCCGGGCACCGCAGGCGACCGACGTCGCGGCGCGGATCACGGCGGACCTCCTCGGCCGGATCGAGGTGCTCACCGTGTTGGGCCTCGGTTACCTCAGCCTGGACCGTACGACCCCGACCCTGTCGCCGGGCGAGCTGCAACGGCTGCGGATCGCGACCCAGCTGCGGTCGGGGCTGTTCGGCGTGGTGTACGTCCTGGACGAGCCGTCCGCGGGGCTGCACCCGGCCGACGCCGAACCGCTGCTGGAGGTCCTGGACCAGCTGACCGCGGCCGGCAACTCGTTGTTCGTCATCGAGCACGACATGGCGCTGGCCCACCGGGCCGACTGGATCGTCGACGTCGGCCCGCTGGCAGGGGAGCAAGGCGGCCGCGTCCTCTACAGCGGGCCCGTCGCCGGCCTGTCCCGTGTCGAGACGTCGGTGACCCGGCGCTTCCTCTTCGACCGGGAGCCGCCGATCGGTCGGCCGCGACGGCAGCCCGCGGGGCAGCTGCGCCTGGGTGGCATCGACCGGCACAACCTGCGCGACGTCGAGGCGGGGTTCCCGCTCGGGGTCTTCACCGCGGTCACCGGCGTCTCCGGCTCGGGCAAGTCGACGCTGGTCAGCCAGGTGCTGGCCGATGTCGTCTCCCGGCGGCTCGGCTCACCCGCGACGGCCCCGGACGGCGCCGATGACGCCGGTGAGGACCCGACTGCCGACCCGGACGACGTCGTCCAGGACACCGCGGGGGTGACGGTGCAGCTCGAGGGGCCTGCGGCCGTCGACCGTCTCGTGCGCGTCGACCAGAAGGCCATCGGCCGGACCCCCCGGTCCAACCTGGCCACCTACACCGGGCTCTTCGACGCGGTGCGCAAGCTCTTCGCGGCCACCGAGGAGGCCCGCAGGCGCGGCTACGGCGCCGGGCGGTTCTCCTTCAACGTGGCCGAGGGGCGCTGCCCGACGTGCCAGGGCGAGAGCTTCGTGACCGTGGAGCTGCTCTTTCTCCCCGGGACGTACTCGCCCTGCCCGACCTGCCACGGTGCGCGGTACGACCCCGAGACGCTGGAGATCACACACCGCGGCAAGAACATCGCCGAGGTGCTCGACCTGACCGTCGACGCGGCCACGGACTTCCTCGCCGACCTCGCGCCGGTGGCCAAGAGCCTGCGCGTGCTGCAGGAGGTCGGTCTGGGCTACCTGCGCCTCGGACAACCGGCGACGGAGCTGTCCGGCGGCGAGGCGCAGCGGGTGAAGCTGGCCAGCGAGCTGCAACGGGCCCGACGGGGGCACACGCTCTACGTTCTCGACGAGCCGACCACCGGGCTGCACCCCGCTGACGTGGCACTGCTGATGCGCCAGCTCCACCAGCTCATCGACGCGGGCAACACCGTGGTGGTGGTGGAACACGACATGGACGTGGTCGCCGACGCCGACTGGGTCATCGACCTCGGGCCTGGAGCCGGTGACCAGGGCGGCAGGATCGTGGCCGCCGGCACGCCGGAACGGGTGGCCACCGCGCCGGGGAGCCAGACCGCCCGCTTCCTCGCCCCCCGGCTACCGAGGGCGGAGCCAACTCCGTCGTCGGACCGCTCGGCAGTCCGGTGAGACCGCCTCCGGCCTGACTCGGCCGGTCACGACCGCTCCGCCGGCCGGTCGCCGCCGACCTGGTCCGGGCCGCCGCCCTGCGCGAGAGGTCGTGCGCGTGGCAGCTGCCTTCCCCATCGCTAGGGCCGGAGGAACCGACGTCCGTGGTGGGCCAGTCCGTCGTGGGGCAGCCGGCCACCCGTGCACGGGCATCGACGAAGGTCAACGCACTGCCTGCGCTCGCAACGGCGGCTCGAGCTCGAAGTCGTCGATGACGCTGACGGCGGCATAGTGCGGCCCGCTGGCGCGGTCGGGTGTCGCGGCTCGGCGGTCCGGTAGTCGGGCCCGATGCCGCCCGGCGGAATCTCGGTCAGCAGTCCGCCCGAGGGATCCCTGTGGCAACGATGACTGTGCCGCCGTGGTCACCTGAGCACCCGGTGCTCGAAGTCTTCGCCGTCCTGCCAGATCACGTCGAGATCCAGGTACATGGACGCGGCGCATGAGAGGTCGTCCTGGGAAGGTTCGCCGGGCAGCAGTACGGCTACTCGGTCGACGAGCGTCCGGTCGGCGGCGAGGTTCACAAGGTACCGGTACCGGTGCACCTGCCCGATCGCCGGGAACAGTCCGTCGACGGTGGCCTTCGCCTCGACGATCAGGCGGCGATGCTCGTCGTAGATGTCCGCGACGAGGTCCGTGCCCCCGTCCCTCCCGATCCGGTACTCAAGCCTCGGCCTGTAGCCGAGCGTCGCGATGTAGGAGGCGACGAGGTGGGCCTCGAGCCTCCTCTCATCGGCGAGAGCCTGCGCGACCGTGGTGTCCGGATCCGCGAGCCGGGTCGCGGCGAGTGCCAGCTCGCCGCGGGCGCGCCAGCACTTCATGGCGTACAGCTCGAGCTCGCGTCCCTTGAGCCGCTCGTGCATCGCCCGGTAGACGTCGGCGTGCCGGTATCTGCCGTCGAGCGCCACGAAGGTCTGGTAGATCGTCCGGTGCCCACCGTCGGCCTTGGTCGGCCAGCCGAGGGCGAGCACGGCATCGGCGACCTCGGCGAGCGGCGCCTCCCGCGGGTCGGTCGGTCGAGCCCGCCGGTACTCCTCGGTCTCGAGGTCGTGGGCGAGCGCGCCGGTCGACTCCAGGTCGATCACGGCCCGCAAGACGGGGTCGATGGTGAGCGCCGGCGCAATGCCGAGGGTCTTGGCGAGGTGCTCCCGGGTGTCATCCCAGGTGGTGGTGCCCGCGGTGTCGAGCTGCTGCTCGATGTAGCGGGTCGCGCGGCTCACCCGGTGCTCGAGGGTCGGGCCCAGCTGGGACGTCACGGTGCGACCGTCCAGACATCCTCCGGCAGCGGCGGCACCGTGCGGGCGACAGGGGCCTCGGTCCAAGCCTGCGCGATCTCAGGGCGCGGTGCGGGTTGAGCATGGGCGCGGGCGGTGAGCGTGGCGCTCGGTGGGGTGGCAGGCGACGTCATGACCGCGACCGTGCCATGCACGAGGCGCTACGTGCAGGGCAGGCGCTTCACAACGCCCCGCCCGCCCGGCGAGCAGGCTCGCTGGTGCTGGTGCTGGTGCTGGTGCTGGTGCTCAGGCATCGGACGAGCGTGCCGACAGTTGAGACAAGTGAACCCCCATCGGCCTGATGGCCGTGGGGGTTCAACTCGGTGTCCGAGGGGGGACTTGAACCCCCACGCCCGATAAAGGGCACTAGCACCTCAAGCTAGCGCGTCTGCCATTCCGCCACCCGGACGAGTGCGGGACCACGATACCAACCCACCGGCCCGCTCCGGAGCAGGGTCCGGCGTCGGGTTGCGGCGGGCCGCGGAGCCCTACGCTCGCCGGGTGGAGAGCGAAGGTCCCGTCCAGGCCCAGGCCGAGGTCGCCGAACTGCTGAGCGAGCTCATCCGGATCGACACCACCAACACCGGCGACACCGCCACCAGCGCCGGGGAACGGGTCGCTGCCGAGTGGGTGGCCGGCAAGCTCGACGAGGTCGGCATCGCCTCGCAGGTCCTGGAGTCCGAGCCGGGCCGGGCCAGCCTGGTCGCCCGCGTCGAGGGCGCCGACCGCTCGCGGCCGCCGCTGCTGGTCCACGGCCACCTCGACGTCGTCCCGGCCGACCCCGCCGAGTGGAGCGTGCACCCCTTCTCCGGCGAGGAGCGCGACGGCTACGTCTGGGGACGGGGCGCCGTCGACATGAAGGACATGGACGCGATGGTCCTGTCGCTCGTGCGCGACTGGGCACGCACCGGCGTCCGGCCGCCCCGCGACATCGTGCTCGCCTTCCTCGCCGACGAGGAGGCCGGCGGCACCCTCGGCGCCCGGTGGCTGGTCGACGAGCACCCCGACCTGGTCGCCGACTGCACCGAGGCGATCAGCGAGGTCGGCGGGTTCAGCATCACCGTCCGCGACGACCTGCGCCTCTACCTGGTGCAGACGGCGGAGAAGGGCCTGGCGTGGATGCGGCTGACCGCCGGGGGGAAGCCCGGCCACGGCTCGTTCGTCCACGACGACAACGCCGTCACCCGGCTGTGCCAGGCCGTCGCGCGGATCGGCTCGGCGCGACTGCCCACCGTGCTCACCCCGCCGATGCGGCAGTTCCTCGCCGCCGTCGAGGAGGCCTACGGTATCGAGATCGACCCCGACCAGCCCGAGGAGGCCCTCGCCCGGCTCGGCAGCATCAGCCGCATGATCGGCGCGGCGCTGCGCAACACCGCCAACCCGACCATGCTCGACGCCGGCTACAAGACCAACGTCATCCCCGGCACCGCCAGCGCCACCGTCGACGGCCGCTTCCTGCACGGGCAGGCCGAGGAGTTCGAGCGCCAGCTCGCCTCGCTCATCGGCGAGGGGATCCAGCGGGAGTGGATCGTCCACGACCAAGCCGTGGAGACCACGTTCGACGGCCCGCTGGTCGACCAGATGGTCGCCGCCCTGAAGAGCGAGGACGACGGCGCGCGGCCGGTGCCGTTCACCATGAGCGGCGGCACCGACGCCAAGAGCTTCGAGCGCCTGGGCATCCGCTGCTTCGGCTTCTCCCCGCTGCGGCTGCCCGCCGACCTCGACTTCGCCTCGCTGTTCCACGGCATCGACGAGCGGGTGCCGGTGGAGTCGCTGCGCTTCGGCGTCCGGGTGCTCGACCGGTTCCTCCGGGCGGTCTGACCTCAGCCGGCGGCGCGCAGGGCCTCGAGCGCCGCGGCCACGGCGGGCACCCGCCGCGCGTCGGGCCGGACGAGGGTCTCCACCACCCGCCCGTCGACGTCGGCCAGCTCGACGGCGGTCACGCCCGGCTGCGCGCCGACCGCGAACGCCCACGCCGGCAGCAGCGCCACCCCGAGCCCGCGTGCGACCAGCCGCTGCACCACCACGTGGTCGTCGGTGGCGAACCGGACGTCGGGGACGAAGCCCGCGCGGCGCGCGCACCGCAGCAGGTGCCGGCGGCAGCGGACGCACCCGGCGATCCACGGCTCGTCGCGCAGGTCGGCCAGCGCGGCGGGCACCGGGGACCCGTCGGGCACGACCGCCTGCACCGGGTGGCGGGCCAGCGGCTCGCGCAGCAGGTCGCCGGGCACCTCGTCGTCGTCGTCGTCCTCGTGCCGGAAGACGACGGCGAGGTCCGTGGCGCCCTCCCGCACCGCAGCCTCCGCCTCGGGTGGCTCCAGCTCGGCGAAGTGGACCTCCAGCGCCGGCGCCCGCTCGCGCAGCGCGGCCAGCGCCGGGGGGACGAGCACCGCCGCCGCGGTCGGGAACGCGGCGACCCGGACCACCCCGGTGGCCAGCCCGGTCAGGGCGGCCATGTCCTGCTCGGCCGCGGCCAGCCGGTCGGCGATCGCCTCCGCGTGGCGCAGCAGCCGCCGGCCGGCCTCGGTGAGCACGACACCCCGCCCCTCGCGCACCACCAGCGGCGTCCCGGCCTCGGCCTCCAGTCGCCTGACCTGCTGGCTCACCGCCGGCTGCGTCCACCCCAGAGCCCGGGCCGCGCCGGCCAGGGACCCGGCGCGGGCGACCTCCCGGAAGACGAGCAGGCGGCGGGAGTCCACGGGCGACATCCAAGCAGCGCTTGGGTCCGCCGGTCGATCCCGCGGTCTGGTGGGAGAGGTCCGCCGCGGCGAGGCTGGGCCCCATGAGGACGATCGGACTGCTCGGCGGCATGAGCTGGGAGTCGACCGCGCTGTACTACCGCGTCGCCAACGAGCTGGTCCGCGACCGGCTCGGCGGCCTGGCCAGCGCCTCGCTGTTGGTGCGCAGCCTCGACTTCCGCGAGGTCCGCGCCTGCCAGGTGGAGGACCGGTGGGACGACGCCGCGGCGCTGCTCACCGCCGAGGCCCGGACCCTGGAGTCCGCCGGCGCCGACCTGGTGGTGCTCTGCACCAACTACATGCACAAGGTCGCCCCGGCGATCGAGGCCGCCCTGTCGGTGCCCTTCCTGCACATCGCCGACGCGGTGGCCGCGGCCGCGCCCGGACCGGTCGTCGGGCTGCTCGGGACGGCCGGCACCGTGCGCGAGCCGTTCTACCGGGAGCGCCTGGCGGCGGCCGGCCTCACGGTGCTGGTGCCGCCGGAGGACGACGTCGAGCGGGTGGACGCCGCGATCTTCGGCGAGCTGTGCCGCGGGGTGCTCTCCGACGGGACCCGCGCGGACCTGCGCGCGGTGATCGCCCGGCTGGCCGCACGCGGCGCCGACGCCGTCGCGCTGTCGTGCACCGAGCTGGAGCTGCTGCTGCGGCCGGAGGACTCCCCGGTGCCGCTCCTGCCCTCCGCGCGGCTGCACGCCACCGCCGCCGTCGACGCCGCGCTGGCGCCGTCGGCGCTCGTGGTGTGATGCCGGGGTGACCTCTCCCACGCGCCTGCGCCCCGGTTCCGTCGCCCTGATCACCGGAGGGACCGGCGGCTTCGGCCGCGCCCTCGCCGCCAAGCTGCGCGAGCGGGACGTCACCGCCGTCCTCGCCGACCTCGACACCGAGCGCAACCGGTCGGTCGCCGAGGAGCTCGGGTGCCCGTTCGCCGTGCTCGACGTCACCGACCGCGCGGCCAACGAGGCCGTCGTCGCGCAGGTCGAGGCCGAGCACGGCCGGCTCGACGCCGCCTACCTCAACGCCGGCATCTCCGCGGCCAAGAGCGACGACGCCCTCGACCTCGAGGAGTTCATGCGGGTCGTCGACGTCGACCTGTTCGGCGTCGTCTACGGCGCGGTCGCCGCCCGCCCGGCCATCGCGCGGGCCGGCGGCGGCGCGATCGTGGTGACCGCCTCGCTGGCGGGCCTGTCGCCGATGCCCACCGACCCCGGCTACAGCGTGGCCAAGAGCGGCGCGATCGCGTTCGTGCGGTCGATGGCGCCGCGGCTGACGCGCGAGGGCACCACGATCTCCGCCATCTGCCCGGGGTTCGCCGACACCGCGATCATCGACCGCATCCGCGACCAGTTCGAGGCCGCGGGCTTCCCGGTCATCCCGGCCGCGGAGGTGGCCGACGCGATGGTGATGGCCTGGGAGTCCGGCGAGCCGGGCGCGGCCTACGTCATCCAGCCCGGCGTCGGCACCGTGCCCTACCGCTTCAAGGGCGTGCCCAGCGCGAAGACGGCCACCGGCGAGACCGCCGTCGTCCCGGAGGCGCTGCGCCCGCCGTCGATGCTCTGACGGCGTCCTCCCTCACGTTGACGCGTCCTGGCTCACCGGAGGAGGTGAGCCAGGACGCCGCACGACCAGGTGAGGTGGTCTCGCGCGGCCGCACCCACCGGGGCCGGTGACGGCGGTCACCGGGCGTCTGGCAGGGTCGGGCGCATGCGCGCATGGCGGGTACACGAGCTCGGCGACCCCTCGGAGGTCCTGCAGCTGGAGGACGTCGAGACACCCACCCCGGCCGAGGGGCAGCTGCTGGTGAAGGTGCGGGCGGCGGCGCTGAACTTCCCCGACGTCCTCATGGCCGCCGGCATGTACCAGGAGCGCCCGCCGCTGCCCTACACCCCCGGCGTCGAGCTGTGCGGGGAGACCGAGGACGGCCGGCGGGTCATCGGCAGCCCCGCGGGCGGCCCGGGCGCCTTCGCCGAGTACGCGCTGATGAACGCCGACGACGCCTGGCCGGTGCCCGACTCGCTGAGCGACGAGAAGGCCGGCGCGCTCTACCTCACCTACCAGACCGGCCACGTCGGCCTGCACCGCCGCGCGAACCTGCAGGCGGGGGAGTGGCTGCTGGTGCACGCCGGCGCCGGCGGCGTCGGGTCGGCGGCGATCCAGCTCGGCAAGGCCGCCGGCGCGAAGGTCATCGCCACCGCCGGCGGCGCGCACAAGGTGGAGGTGTGCCGCGAGCTCGGCGCCGACCACGTCATCGACTACACCGCCGAGGACTTCGTCCCCGTCGTCAAGGAGGTCACCGGCGGCGAGGGCGCCGACGTGGTCTACGACCCGGTGGGCGGCGACGTGTTCGACAAGAGCCGCAGGTGCATCGCCTTCGAGGGCCGGCTGGTCGTCGTCGGGTTCACCAGCGGCCGCATCCCCGAGGCGCCGGCCAACCACGCGCTGGTCAAGAACTACAGCGTCGTCGGCCTGCACTGGGGCCTGTACAAGAAGAAGGACCCGGCCGTGATCGGGCAGACGCACGAGGCGCTGGTGCGGCTGGTCACCGAGGGAGCGATCGACCCGCTGATCGGCCAGGTGCTCCCGCTGGAGCAGGCGCCGCAGGCGCTGGCCGCACTCGCCGACCGCGGCACGGTCGGCAAGGTCGTGCTGGTGCCCTGAGGCTCAGGTGACGGGCATCGGCAGGTAGGACAGCCGCGCCCGGCGCCGCAGGATCGCCTTGCGGGTGCCGTCGGCGTGCAGCTGCAGACGGGCGAGCTCCCAGCCGCCGACGTCCACCTGCAGGCTCAGCATGGTCGCCGCTGCGGAACGGGACGTACCCGGCGGGATCCGCAGCGGCGCGTACTCCCAGTCGTCGGCCGCGCTCACCCGGCCGATGGTGCCACGCACGACACCCGCCGGTCATGTGTCGGCCGCCTCCCGGTCTGCTCCCGCTGCGGTCCGGCGGCAGGATGGGCAGCGCCTCACCCGAGCACCGTCCGCAGCACCCCAGACGACCCCAGGAGGACCCGTGACCGATCCCGGTACCGCGAGCGACGCCGACCGCGCGGAGCAGGAGGCGCTCCTCGAACCGGCCGCGCCCGAGCTGGCCGGGGAGGCCGACCCGATCGCCGACGGCGTCCCCGAGGCCGACGCCCTCGAGCAGCAGCTGGCCGCCGCTCCCGGCGCGGCCGGGTCGGTGCGGTCGGTCGGCGACGTCGACGCCAACGAGGCCGACGTCCTCGAACAGGAGGCCGACGTGCCCTACGACGAGGACGACCGCTCGCTCTGAGCCGCCCCGTCCGCGCCCGCGAGGTGCGGCACCCCATCGGGGGAGCGCGTCGCGCCGACCGCCGGCGGCCCCGACGATCGCCGGCGTGACCGCCGCCGTCGTCTCGATCGTCGTCCTGCTCGTGGGGCTGCCGCTGCTGGCGTCCCGGCTGGGCGGACGGCGGTCCTGGGGACGCCTGCGTCCCGGCGCCGAGCCCGACCTCTACCGCGAGCTGGTGCGCCGGCACCGCCTGGGGCCCGCCGAGGCCGCGCAGGTCGAGGGGGCGGCGGGTGTGGCTGCTGCTGTGGGCCGCGGTGCTGCTGGTGGCCGGCGCGGGCCTCGCCTCCCGGGCGGCCGAGGACGGCTGGGCCCTGTCGCCGGTCGCCGGTGCGCTGCTGTGGCCGCTCCTCCTCGTGTACCCGGCCTGGCGCGTGGCGACCGGCCCCCGGCGGGCCATCTCGCGCAACAGCGGGCCACCGCTGTCCTGAGCGGCGTCACCACTTCCCCGGACGGTCCGCTGTGGTTAGGCTTTCCTAACTCGACCCGGGGGAGCCATGACCACCTGCAACGGTCCGCAGGCGCCGTCCGTCGCCGCGGCTGCCGAGCGGGCGCGCACCGTGGCCACCCGCGCCGCGGCCGCGCTCTGCCTCGCCGGGCGCGACCCGAGCCGGCCCCTGGCGCACGCCACCACCACCGCCGGGCAGGTGCTCGTGCTGGTCCCCGGTGACGGCGAGGTCACCGCGGCCCTCGACCGTGCTCCCGACGTCAGTGCGCTGCTCATGGTCAGCGACCGCGCGCCGGTGCCGCTGCGCGACCCGGTGCGCGGCACGCTCTGGCTGTCGGGCTGGCTGACCCCGGTGCCCGAGGCCGAGCGGCGCGCGGCCGCCGTCGCCTTCGCCGAGGTCCGCCCGGAGGAGGCGCTGCTCGACGTCGGCGGGGCGGCCGCCCTGCTGCGCCTCGACCTTGCCGAGGTCGTGCTGCGCGAGGGCCCCGGCTGCGCGGAGGTGTCCCCGGCCGACTACGCCGCCGCCCGGCCCGACCCGCTGGCCGGCATCGAGGAGCGGGTGCTGCGCCACCTCGACCGCGACCACCCCGAGGTGCTCGCCGTCCTGCGCAGCCCGGTGCCGGTGGCGGCGGGGGAGACGGCGCGCCCGCTGGGCCTCGACCGGTTCGGCTACCGGCTGCGCATCGAGGGCCCCGGCGGCCACCGCGACGTCCGGGTGCCCTTCGCGCGCCCGCTCACCTGCGCCGGGCAGCTCAACGCGGCGACGTCGCGGCTGCTGTGCGCCCTGCGCGCCGGGAGCCGCGAGGCATAGGAGGCTCTCCGCACGTCCCGGGCCCCGGGACGTGCGGAGCGCTTCCTATGCCTGGGACGCCTCCTCGCGCAGCAGGCGGGCCAGGCGGGTGCGCCGCGGCCGGACGTCGACCTCCCGCACCGCCCGCGCCAGCGCCGCACCCGAGGCGTGCACGATCGACAGGTGCTGCTGCGCCCGCGTGAGGGCGGTGTAGACCAGCGGCCGCGACAGCATCCCCCCGGCCTCCGGCGGCAGCACCACGACGACGCCGGGCCACTCCGACCCCTGCGCGCGGTGCACGGTGATCGCCCAGCCGTGCTTGAGGTCGGGCAGCGCGTCGCCGGGCACGGTGACCGGCCCGGAGGCGAAGTCGACGGTCAGCGAGCCCTCGCCGGTGGCGGTGACCACGCCGACCTCGCCGTTGGCGAACCCGATCGGCTCCAGGTCGAGGTGGTTGGCGGTGGCCACCACCCGGTCGCCGACGTCGAAGCCGAACACCGTGCCCTCGCCGGGGTTGAGCCGCTCCTTGAGCGCCCGGTTCAGCTCGATGGTGCCGGCCGGCCCGCGGTGCACCGGCGTCACCACCTGCACGTTCCGCGCCTCGATCTTCAGCGCCCGGGGGATGGAGTCGGTGACCAGCTGCACCACCCGCCGCGCCGCCTCGCCGCTGCCCGTGGCGGGCACGACGACGACCTCGCGGTCGGGGGAGTCCACCGGCGGCAGCTGCCCGGTCCGCACCGCCGACGCCAGCCGGGCGATCGCCCCGCCCTCGGCCTGCCGGTAGAGCGTGGTCAGCTCGGTCACCGGGACCGCGCCGGAGTCGATGAGGTCGCCGAGCACGTGGCCCGGGCCGATCGAGGGCAGCTGCGCCGGGTCGCCGACGAGCAGCAGGTGGGTGCCGTCGGGGCAGGCCTCCAGCAGCGCCGCGGTGAGCTCGACGTCGAGCATGGAGGCCTCGTCGACGACGACGACCTCGGCGTCGAGGGGCCACTCCTCGTTGCGGGCGAACCCGCCGCCGAAGCCCTGCGCGCCCAGCAGCCGGTGCACGGTCACCGCCGGGTGGTCGGTGAGCTCCTCCAGCCGCTTGGCCGCCCGGCCGGTGGGGGCGGCCAGCGCCACCTCGGCGCCCTTGGCCCGCAGCAGCCGGACGACGGCGGCCACGGTGCGGCTCTTGCCGGTGCCCGGCCCGCCCGTGAGCAGCGAGACGCCGGCGCCGAGCACCTGGGCGACGGCCTGCTTCTGCGCCTCGTCGAGGCCCTTGGCCACCGACCGGACCGCGGCGGGGTCGGCGATCCGCTCCGCGGTGGCGGCCAGCCGCGCCACGCCCTCGGCGACGGCCTCCTCGGCCATGCCGTAGCGGGCCAGCGACAGCGTGCGCAGCGCCGGGTCGGGCTCGGGGGGTCCGGTGTCGGAGTCCTCGTCCCACTCCGGCTCGGGCGGGTCGTGGTCGAGCACGTCGCCGGACTCGACCGCCGCCACGATCGCCGCCGCGGGGTCGGCGACACCCTCGGCGCGCAGCGCGGCCACCACCAGGTCGGCCGGCAGCACGGTGTGCCCGTCGCGGCTGGCGGTGCGCAGCGTCATGACGACGATCGCGCGGCCGCGGCGGCCGTCCTGCCGGTCGGCGCCGGGCAGGACGGAGATCGCCAGCCGGTCGGCGTCGGTGAGGGTGACGCCGTGCAGGCCGAGCAGCGCCCACGGGTCGTCGCGCAGCCGGCGGGCGGCGTCGTCGCCGAGGGTGTCGGCGGCCGAGGACGCCAGCTTCGCCTCCAGCCCGGCCCGCACCAGCAGCGTGACGACGTCGTAGGTGGGCGCCGCGGCGAGGAAGGAGGAGAACAGCCGCTCGGCGCGCTGCTTGCCCACCCGCGGGAGCTTGAGCAGCTTGGCGACGGTGACGTCGTCGGGCGTGGTGATGCCGGCGGCGGGCAGCTCGGCGGCCGCCCGCTTGCCCAGGCTCGGCCACAGCCCGGCCGCGCAGAAGGCGGCGAAGACCGGGTCCGGCGCGGCGGGAGAGGGTGCCGTGCTGGTCGAGGGAGTCGTCATCGGGCGGCCCGCTGGTCGGGGTAGGAGAAGTGCGGCGCGGAGACGTCCTCGAGCGCCGTCCGGATCGCCGCCGGCAGCCGCACCGCCTCCGCGTCGAGGGACTCCTGCAGCTGCACGGCGGTGCGCGCGCCGACCACCGGGGCGACGACGCCGGGCCGGTCCCGCACCCAGGCCAGCGCGACGGCCAGCGGGGTGGTGCCCAGCCCGTCGGCGGCGGTGACCACGGCCTCCACGATCCGGTCGGCGGTGGCCGAGCGCAGGTCGTCGAGGAACCCGGCCCACTGCGCCGAGGCGCCGCGGGAGCCCTCCGGCGTCCCGGTGCGGTACTTGCCGGTGAGCAGCCCGCGGCCCAGGGGCGACCAGGGGAGCACGCCCAGCCCGAGCGCCTCCGCGGCGGGCACCACCTCGCGCTCGATGCCGCGCTGCAGCAGCGAGTACTCCACCTGGGTGCTCACCAGCGGCGTCCGCCCGGGCCAGGCGCGCTGCCAGGTGGCCGCCTGCGCGGTCTGCCAGCCGGTGAAGTTGCTGACCCCCACGTAGCGCACCCGGCCGGAGGCGACGGCGGCGTCGCAGGCCGTGAGGGTCTCCTCCAGCGGCGTGAGGTCGTCCCAGGCGTGCAGCTGCCACAGGTCGACGTGGTCGACGCCCAGCCGCCGTAGCGAGGCGTCCAGGGCGCTGAGCAGGTGCCCGCGGGAGGCGCCGCGGCCCAGCGGGCCGGGGCCGGTGCGCCCCACCGCCTTGGTGGCCAGCAGTACCTCCGAGCGGGGGACGACGTCGGCCAGCAGCCGGCCCAGGGTGCGCTCGCTGTCGCCGTCGCAGTAGACGTCGGCGGTGTCGACGAGGGTGCCGCCGGCGTCGACGAAGGCGGTCAGCTGCATCGCCGCCTCGTCCTCGTCGGTGTCCCGGCCCCAGGTCATGGTGCCCAGCGCCAGCCGGGAGACGACCAGGCCGCTGCGCCCCAGCGCCCGTTGTTCCACGACGGGCCAACCTACCGCCGCCGGCCGACGGGAGCCGGGGGGCGCGGCGGGTGTGGACGGCGCCGCGCCGGGTCGTGCCCGGGTCGGCCGCGGCGGCGCGCCTAGGCTGTCCCCCCGTGCCGTCGCGACCCCCGTCCCGCCCTGTCCGCCGCCCGACCCGCCGCCGGGGCTGAGCGGCGTGGGGTGGTTCGAGGCGATCGTCCTGGGGCTGGTGCAGGGCCTGACGGAGTTCCTGCCGATCTCCTCCAGCGCGCACCTGCGGGTGGTCGGGGAGGCGTCGGGCTGGGGTGACCCGGGCGCGGCGTTCACCGCGATCACGCAGATCGGCACCGAGGCCGCCGTCCTGCTGTACTTCCGCAGGGACATCGCGCGGATCGTGGTCGCGTGGCTGCGGGCGCTGACCGACCGCTCGCTGCGGTCGGACCCCGACGCCCGGATGGGCTGGCTGATCATCGTCGGCAGCATCCCGATCGTGGTCCTCGGGCTGCTGTTCCAGGACGACATCGAGACGACCTTCCGCGACCTGCGGATCGTGGCGATCGCGCTGGTCGCGTTCTCGCTGGTCCTCTACTGGGCCGACCGGGTGGGCCGCAAGGACCGCGAGCTGCGCCGGTTGACCGTCCGCGACGGGCTGCTGTTCGGGCTGGCGCAGGCGATGGCGCTGGTGCCCGGCGTCTCCCGCTCCGGCGGCACCATCACGATGGGCCTGTTCCTCGGCTACACCCGCGCCGCGGCCGCCCGCTACTCGTTCCTGCTGGCCATCCCGGCGGTGCTCGGGTCGGGCTTCTTCCAGGTCTACGAGACGTTCACCGGCGGCGTCGAGGGCGAGACGATCTCCTGGGGGCCGACCGTGCTGGCCACGGTGATCGCCTTCGGCGTCGGGCTGTCGGTCATCGCCTGGCTGCTGCGCTACCTCGACCGCGGCACCTTCACCCCGTTCGTCGTCTACCGGGTGGTGCTCGGCCTGGCGCTGCTGGCGCTGGTCGGCGCCGGGGTGCTCGCGCCGAACTGACGAGGGGCCCTCCTGCCCCCACCGCTCGCACGCTCGCGGCGGGCCCCTGGAGGAGGGCCGTTCCAGCAGCTCACCGAACCCGCGGTGGGGGAGGCCGACGGCGCCGGTCCCATACGCTCGGCGCCGTGACCACCGTCATCCTCCTGCGACACGGCCGGACGACGGCGAACGCCGGCGGCGTGCTGGCCGGCTGGAGTCCCGGCGTCGAGCTGGACGAGACCGGGCAGGCGCAGGCGGCCGCGGTGGGCGCCCGGCTCGCGCCCGTGCCGCTGGCCGCGGTGGTGAGCAGCCCGCTCGACCGCTGCCGGCAGACCGCCGGGGCGGTGCTCGACGGCCGCGACCTCGAGCTGCGGACCGACGACCGCCTCGGCGAGGCCCGTTACGGCGACTGGACCGGGCGGTCGCTCAAGGAGCTGGTCAAGGAGCCGCTGTGGAAGGTCGTGCAGCAGCACCCCTCCGCCGCGGTGTTCCCCGGCCCCGAGGGTGAGGGGCTGGCGCAGACCCAGGCCCGCGCGGTGGCCGCCGTCCGCGAGTGGAACGCCCGGCTGGGCCCCGACGCGGTGTGGCTGGCCTGCTCCCACGGCGACGTCATCAAGGCCGTCCTGGCCGACGCGCTGGGCCTGCACCTGGACGCCTTCCAGCGGATCGTCGTCGACCCGGCGTCGATCTCGGTGGTCAGCTACACCCAGACCCGCCCCTTCGTCGTCCGGGTCAACGACACCGGCGGCGACGTCGCCGCGCTCGTCCCGCCGAAGAAGCGCCCCCGCCGCCGGCGGGGCAGGGACTCCGACGCCGTCGTCGGCGGGGGAGCCGGCGCCACCTGACGGCGCGGTCCCCGACGTCGCGGCCGGTGTCCGTACCGCCGCGTAACCTGGCAGCGTGCCGCGCCAGGTCTTCCGTTTCGAGCGTCCGACCCGGTTCGTCGCCGGCACGGTGGGTCAGCCGGGGGATCGCACCTTCTACCTGCAGGCCTCCGACGACGACGGCCGCGTGGTCAGCGTCGCGCTGGAGAAGTCGCAGGTGCAGGTGCTCGCCGAGCGCATGGACGAGCTGCTCGACGAGATCGCCTCCCGGCCCGGCACCGTCGTCCCCGCGACCGCCGACGTCGACGACCTCGAGCCGCTCACCGCCCCCGTCGACGAGGAGTTCCGCGTCGCGGCGATGGGGCTGGCCTGGGACGGCGAGGCGCAGGCCGTCGTCGTGGAGGCCGTCGCCGCCACCGACGAGCCGGTCGACGAGGAGGCCATCCTCTCCGACGCCGAGGAGGGCCCCGACGCGCTGCGGGTCACCATCACCCCCGGCGCGGCGCGGTCCTTCGTCGCCCGGGCGCGCCGCGTCGTCGCCGCCGGCCGCCCCTCCTGCCCGCTGTGCTCGCTGCCGCTGGACCCCACCGGGCACGTGTGCCCGCGGCAGAACGGCTACCGCCGCTGAGCACGGGGCCGGTGCGATGACCAGCGGTCGGCCGGCGCAGGAGCTGCGCGCGCCGGGCAGCGACGCGGAGGCGCGCGCCCTGCTGCTCGAGGGGGAGATCGACCTCGAGGGGCGCATGCTCGACGCCAGCAACGTCACGCTGGTCGGCGCCATCCGCACCGCCGCGCTCGAGGCCGAGTGCGTGTACAAGCCGGTCGCCGGCGAGCGGCCGCTGTGGGACTTCCCCGACGGCACCCTGGCCGGCCGCGAGGTGTCGGCGGCGCTGGTCAGCGAGGCCACCGGGTGGGGTGTCGTGCCGCCCACCGTGCTGCGCGAGGGCCCCTTCGGCCCCGGCATGGTGCAGCTGTGGATCGACGGCGACCCCGCCGTCGACCTGGCCGCCTTCGTCCGCTCCGACCACCCCGGGCTGCGCCGCATGGCGGTGTTCGACGCCGTGGTCAACAACGCCGACCGCAAGGGCGGGCACATCATCCCCACGGCCGAGGGCCACGTGTACGGCGTCGACCACGGCATCTGCTTCTCGCCCGACCCCAAGCTGCGCACCCTGCTGTGGCGCTGGGCGGGCAAGCCGCTGCCCCTGGCGGCGCTGGAGGTGCTCGAGCGGCTGGCCGAGGACCTGCGCGGTGACCTCGGCGAGGCGCTGCACGAACACCTGACCCGCCGCGAGGTTCGCTGCACGCAGCAGCGGGTGGCCGAGCTGCTGCGCAGCAAGCTGCACCCCGAGCCGTCGGGGCACTGGCCCGCGCTGCCCTGGCCGCCCTTCTGAGCGACGCGTGTGCGCCCGCGCCGCGTTCGACGCCCCGGAACCCGGCGCCGGCGCACACCCTCGAGCGCGTGTGCGCCCGCGCCGCGTTCGACGCCCCGGAACCCGGCGCCGGCGCACACCCTCGAGCGCGTGTGCGCCCGCGCCGCGTTCGACGCCCCGGAACCCGGCGCCGGCGCACCCGCTCTGCCAGCCTGACCGGCATGCCGCACCGCAGCCGCCTCGCCGTCCTGCTGCTCGACCTGCCGCCGGAGGTGCACCCCGCCGGCCTCGACTTCTGGTCGGCGGCCACCGGCAACCCCGTCGAACCCGACATGGCCGACCCCACCTGGAACTCCCTCGGGTTCCTCGGCGGCGCCGTCTCCCTCGAGGTCCAGCGCACCGGGGAGGGGACGCCGCCGCGCTGGCACGTCGACGTCGAGACCGACGACATCCCCGCCGAGGTCGCGCGGCTGGAGGCCCTCGGCGCCCGGCGGGAGGCCGACATGGGCTCCTTCTGGCAGATGACCGACCCCGCCGGGCTGGTGTTCTGCGTCGTCGGCGTCCAGACCGGCGAGGCGTTCGAGCGCCACGCCCGCACGTGGCCCTGAGCGGGGCTACTCCGTCCGCACGGCGCCGATCATCGCGGCCGCCTGCAGGCCGTCGCCGTCGACGGTGAGCACCTCCAGCGGCAGTCGCCGCCAGCAGGCCAGCAGCAGGTCGCCGGCGTTGCCGCGCAGCGTGGCCACCGGGCGCGGGCGCGACCCGGCGAACAGCGTCCGCTCCACCCCCGCGTCGATGGCGTGCAGCACCACCGGGTGCGCGCCCGGAGGCGGCCCGTCGGGCAGCGCGCCGGGGACGATGACCTCCAGCCACTCGTCGAGGCCGTCGAGCCCGAGCCGGGCCGGGATGGGCCGGACGTCGCCGAGGACCTGCTCGACGTCGGCGGTGTGCACCACCGCCTCGTGGCACTGCCGGCGCAGCACCCAGGCGACGTCGTGCGGCGGCGCCCACGTCCACACCGGGTCGGCGGGGTCGGCGGCGGCCAGCGCCGTCTCCAGCTCCGCGGCCTGCGCGACCGACCAGCCGAGCAGCTCGTCGTCGGGGTGGCGCGGCGGCTCTGGGTAGCCCTCCGGGGAGGTGGCCCGGGTGCGCACCACCCAGGCCCAGAAGTGCTGCACCTCGCCGAGGTGGCGCACCAGGTCGGTGAGCGTCCAGTCCGGGCAGCCGGGGACCGGTGCCCGCCAGCCCGCGGCCAGCACGGCCTCGGCGGCGGCGTCGGCGAAGCGGGCGTCGGTCCGGCTCAGCGCCGGCAGGTACTCCGAGGTGTCCATCGCATGGGGGTGCATCCGGTCGGTGTGCATCGCCGTCCCTCCTCGTGCCCGCCCGGCGACGCTAACGCCACCGGCGGCCGACCGGGCCACCCGCCGGCGTCGCCGGTGGGGGAGACTCGCGGGTGTGCGCGGGTCCCGGCCCGCGCACTGCCATGGTCCCCACCCAGGAGTGCTGCTGGTGTCCACCGCCCTCTCGCCCGAGGTCCGCACGCGCGCCCTCGCCCGCATGTCCGCCGACGTGCTCGACGTCCTGGTCATCGGCGGTGGGGTGACCGGCGCCGGCGCCGCCCTCGACGCGGCCAGCCGCGGCCTCACCGTCGGCCTGGTCGAGCAGCGCGACTGGGCCTCGGGCACCTCCAGCCGCGCGAGCAAGCTCGTCCACGGCGGGCTGCGCTACCTGGAGATGCTCGACTTCGCCCTCGTCCGCGAGGCGCTGCACGAGCGCGGCCTGCTCGTCGGCCGGCTCGCCCCGCACCTGGTGCACCCGGTGCCGTTCCTCTACCCGCTGCGCCACCGGGTGTGGGAGCGGGCCTACACCGGCGCCGGCATCGCGCTCTACGACGTCCTCGGCGGGCTGCTCGGCCGCGTCGGCGGGCAGGGCGTGCCGCTGCACCGGCACCTGTCGAAGAAGGCGCTGCGCCGGGTGGCGCCGTCGCTGCGGGAGGACGCCGCCGTCGGCGCCATCCGCTACTGGGACGCCAAGGTCGACGACGCCCGCCTCGTGCAGGTGCTGGTGCGCACCGCCGTCGGCCACGGCGCGCTGGCCGCCAGCCGCACCCAGGTGGTCGGCTACCTGGAGGAGGACGGCCGGGTCGCCGGCGTGCGCGCCGTCGACCTGGAGACCGGCCGCGAGCTGACCATCCGCGCCCGCCACGTCGTCGGCGCCACCGGGGTGTGGACCGACCAGACCCAGGAGCTCTTCCGCGCCCAGGGCCTCACCGTGCGGGCGTCGAAGGGGGTGCACATCGCCGTCCCGCGCGAGGTCATCGCCGGCGAGGACGGCATCATCCTGCGCACCGAGAAGAGCGTGCTGTTCATCATCCCGTGGCCCACCCACTGGGTGATCGGCACCACCGACACGCCGTGGGACCTGGCCAAGGACCACCCCGTCGCCTCCGCCGCCGACGTCGACTACCTCCTCGAGCGCGCCAACGAGGTGCTGGAGCGGCCGCTGTCGCGCGACGACGTCGTCGGGGTCTACACCGGGCTGCGGCCGCTGCTGCAGCCGGTCGGTGAGGAGGGTGCGGCGACGACGAAGGTGTCCCGGGAGCACACCGTGGCCACCGTGCGGCCCGGGCTGACCGTCATCGCCGGCGGCAAGTACACGACCTACCGGGTCATGGCCCGCGACGTCGTCGACATGGCGCTGGCCGACCGCGCCCCCGGCGAGGACCCCGACGCGCCGGTCCCGGCCTCGCTGACCGAGGAGCTGCCGCTGGCCGGCGCCGACGGCTACCGGGTGCGCTGGAACCGCAAGGCCCACCTCGCCCGCGCGCACGGCTGGACCGAGACCCGGGTGGAGCACCTGCTCGACCGCTACGGCAGCCTCGTCGACGAGCTGCTCGCCCTCGTCGACGCCGACCCCGACCTCGGCCGGCCGCTGGAGGGCGCGCCGGACTACGTGCGCGCCGAGGTCGTCTACGCCGTCACCGCCGAGGGCGCGCTGCACCTGGAGGACGTGCTCACCCGCCGCACCCGGCTGTCCTACGAGCAGGCCGACCGCGGGACGGCGTCGGCCCGCCCGGCCGCGGAGCTGATGGCCCGGCTGCTGGGCTGGGACGACGCGCAGCGCGAGCGCGAGATCGCCACCTACCTGGCGCGGGTCGAGGCCGAGCGGGCCGCCGAGGCGATGCCCGACGACACCTCCGCCGAGCGCGCCCGCCTGCAGGCACCCGAGATCCGGCCGTTCGCCGCGTCCGCCTGAACCCGTCCCATCCCAGCCAGGAGGTCAGCGTTGACCCGGTACGTCGCCGCCGTCGACCAGGGGACGACGAGCACCCGCTGCATCGTCTTCGACCACGCGGGGTCGGTCGTCGCCAGCGCGCAGGAGGAGCACCGGCAGGTGTTCCCGCGCGCCGGGTGGGTGGAGCACGACCCGGGGGAGATCTGGGGCAACACCCGCGACGTCGTCGGGCTGGCGCTGGCCCGCGCCGACGCCGTCGCCGGTGACCTGGCCGCCGTCGGGCTGACCAACCAGCGCGAGACCGCCGTCGTCTGGGACCGGGCCACCGGCGAGCCGGTGTACAACGCGATCGTCTGGCAGGACACCCGCACCGACGCGATCTGCCGGCAGCTCGGCGAGCTCGGTGGCGGCGCCGACCGCTACAAGGAGCGCACCGGCCTGCCGCTGGCCACCTACTTCGCCGGGCCCAAGGTGAGGTGGATCCTCGACAACGTCGAGGGCGCCCGGGAGCGGGCCGAGGCCGGCGAGCTGCTGATGGGCACGATCGACAGCTGGCTGCTGTGGAACGCCACCGGCGGCCCCGACGGCGGGCTGCACCTCACCGACGTCACCAACGCCTCGCGCACGCTGCTCATGGACCTGGCCACGCTGCAGTGGGACGAGTCGATCGCCGCGGAGATGCGGATCCCGCTGTCGATGCTGCCCGAGATCCGCTCCAACTCCGAGGTCTACGGGGAGGGGCGCAAGGGCGGCGCGCTGGCCGGGGTCCCGATCGCCGGCTCCCTGGGGGACCAGCAGGCGGCGACCTTCGGCCAGGTCTGCTTCACGCCGGGGATGGCGAAGAACACCTACGGCACCGGCAACTTCCTGCTGCTCAACACCGGGGAGACGGCGGTCCGCTCCGACAACGGCCTGCTCACCACGGTGTGCTACCGGCTGGGGGAGGAGAAGCCGGTGTACGCCCTCGAGGGCTCGATCGCGGTCACCGGCTCGCTGGTGCAGTGGCTGCGCGACAACCTGCGGCTCATCGGCGGCGCCGGTGAGATCGAGGCGGTCGCCCGCTCGGTGGAGGACAACGGCGGCGCCTACTTCGTGCCCGCCTTCTCCGGGCTGTTCGCCCCGCACTGGCGCTCCGACGCCCGCGGCGCGCTGGTCGGGCTGACCCGCTACGTCGACCGCGGGCACGTCGCGCGGGCGGTGCTGGAGTCCACCGCCTACCAGACCCGCGAGGTGGTCGAGGCCATGGACGCCGACAGCGGGGTGGCGCTGCGCGAGCTGCGGGTCGACGGCGGCATGGTGGTCAACGAGCTGCTCATGCAGTTCCAGGCCGACGTCCTCGGCGTCGACGTCGTCCGGCCCCGGATCGCCGAGACCACCGCGCTGGGGGCCGCCTACGCCGCCGGCCTGGCGGTCGGGTTCTGGGCCGACCGCGACGAGCTGACCGCGCAGTGGGCCGAGGACCGCCGCTGGACCCCGCAGATGCCCGCCGAGCAGCGCGAGCGCTACTACCGCAAGTGGCAGAAGGCGGTCACCCGCACGCTCGACTGGGTCGACGAGGACGACTGACGCCCGCCCGATCCGTCCTCTGTCGTTCCGTTACGGACCGCCATGGCGCGCCGGGGGAGGGTTGCACCCGGGCACCCGGCCCCGTTGTCTGCTGGCACCGGGCGCCGGGGAGCGGTGCCGTGAGGGGGGAGAACCGGATGCCGATCTGGACCGTGCAGACCGCCGCGGGCGAGGACGAGCGGATCGAGGCCGGGCTGCTGGCGACCGAGGGGGGCGCCCTCGTCGCGCTGTCGGACGAGGGCCTGCTGACCCGCGCGTGGGCACCCGGGCAGTGGCGGGCGGCGCGGCAGGTCGGTGACGGGGATGCCCGCCCGCCGGTCGGGCAGGACGACGTGCTGATCGGGCTGCCCCGCCGCTGACGACCGGCGCCGCGCGGTGTGCACGCCCGGCTGGCGTGATCAGCCGCGCTGCACGGCGGTGAGGGGCCGGTAGGGCTCCTCGCGGACGGCGTGCGCGGCGACCAGCTTCAGGGCCAGGACCGGCCCGAACCAGGCCAGCCCGGCGGGTGCCGCGACCAGCGGCGCCGCGACGACCGCGACCGTCACGATCGCCGCGGCCAGCGGCCGGCGCAGGTGGAGGGGCACGCCGACGACGGCCGCGGTGCCGGCGAGGCAGAGCACGTACCAGGCGGCGGCCCAGCCGAGGGTGGCGTCGGGGAGGAGCGCGGCCAGGACGAACGGGTGCACGTGCACCGCCGCGAACCCGACGGGGCTGCGGAGGACGCGCTGCGGCAGGGGCAGCCCCGGCGGGACCGGTGAGTGGTAGAAGCGCTTGGCCGACCCGAGCGCGTTGGCCACCACGCCACCGGCGACGTCCACGGTGAGCGCGGCGACGAGCACCCACTGCCACCACGACCAGGCGACGTCCTGGACCGCGGCCACGGCGAGCACCGCCCCGGTGGCCACGACGCTCGCCGTCCCGACCAGCCGGCGCTCGCCGGGCACCGCGCCGGTGCCCAGCAGCCAGTCCGGGGGCCCGTCCGGGAGCGCCCAGTCGATCCCTCCGTCTCGACAGGTGTTGGCCATGCGGCTAACTTGGTCGAGTGACCAAGCCGCTGTCAAGACCGACTCCAGGGACGGCGGCGTCGCGGCCCTACGGTGGGCGGGTGCCGGACGAGATCGACGACGGGACCGGGCCGGCCGGATCGGCGCGCGGCGCGCGGCGGCGGGACCAGCTGGTCCGGGCGGGTCTGGAGCTGCTCGCCGAGCGGGGGTGGTCGGGGCTGACCGCGCGGGCCGTCGCCGAACGCGCCGGCACGCACCAGGGGCTCGTGCACTACCACTTCGGCGGGCTCCCCTCGCTGAAGCGGGCGGTCGCCGAGACGGCCGTGCTCGAGGTCTTCGAGCCCGCCGTGGCCGCCCTCACGGCCGAGACCTCCTGGCCGGCGGGCGTCGCGGCGGTCCTGCGCACCACTGCTCAGCCGGAGGAGCCCCGGGCGGCGCGGATCACCGCCGAGCTCGTCGTCGCCTCGCTGCAGGACCCCGAGGTCGGGGAGCTGGTGCGCTCCGCGCTCGCCGACGCCCGCGCCCGGCTGGTGCCCTGGCTGTCCGCGACGGGGGAGGCCGAGCCGCAGGGGCTGGCGACCCTCCTGCTGGCGGCCCTCGACGGGCTGGTGCTCCACCGGCTCCTCGACCCCGCGCTCGCCCTCGACGACGTCGCCGCGGCCGCGGAGGCCCTGGCCGCAGCGGCCTCACCGTCGCCGTCGGCCGATCCCGGGACCCGGCCCTGACCCGGCGACGAGATGTGGCATCCGACTCGCCGCCGGCTGATCGGTCGAGGCTCCCGTCCGGAGGGCAGGGGCCGGGTGCCCGCCGTCAGAGGCCGACCGCGGAGGCCCCGTACTCGGCCTGCTCGGGCGTGAACCCCTCGAAGAGGAGCTGGTCGACGAGGCCCGAGCGCGAGAAGCTCTGGAACTCGAGATAGCTGTCGGCCTTCTTCGCCGCCTGCTCGTTCCAGTCGACGGGCGTGTTGTCGACGCCCCAGGTGGCCTCGGCGGTCGAGAAGCCCTCGAACTCGAGCTGCTCGATGAGTCCCGAGCGCGAGAACGCCTGGAACTCGAGGTAGCTGTCGGCCTTCTTGCCCGCCTGCTCGTTCCAGTCGACGGTCAGCTGGTCGACGGCCCAGGAGGCGTCGGCCGTCGGAAAGCCCTCGAACTCGAGCTGCTCGATGAGTCCCGAGCGCGAGAACGCCTGGTAGTCCAGATAGCTCTCGGCCTTCCTCAGGGCGTTCTGCTGGCTGACCGTCACTGCCGGCTCGGGGGCGGGTGCAGGTACAGGTGCAGGCGTCGACGTGGTCGCCGGTGCCGGCGCTGGTGCCGGTGTGGGGGTGGGACTGGGACTGGGGGTCGGGGGCGCTGCCGGCGCGGGAGCCGGGCTGGAGGAAGCCGCCGACCCTCCGTTGTCGGCGGATTGCTCAGCCCTGGGCGTGGAGCGGTCGGAGGCCGTGGTCGCGCTTCCCCCGGCCCCACCGGCTGCCGCTGCGATGACCACGGCCAGGCCGATCAGCAGCCAGAACCAGATCCGCCCGTAGATCGGCTTTCTGGTCCGCTGCGCCGGCATCTGCGCCGCCGTCCCCGGAGGAGGCCCGTAGCCCTGCGCGGGCCCGTAGCCCTGCGGCGGTCCGTAGCCCTGCGGCGGCCCGTAGCCCTGCGGGGGCCCGTAGCCCTGCGGGGGCCCGTAGCCCTGCGGGGGCCCGTAGCCTTGCGGGGGCCCGTAGCCCTGCGGGGGCCCGTAGCCCTGCGGCGGCCCGCCGCGGTGCTCGGGATCGTGGTTCCCGGGATCGCTCATCGTGGTGCTCCGCTCAGTGGTTGGCCAGAGCGAGGACGACGGCGGTCCTGTCCTCGTCGTCCATCGCTCATCCAGACAGAAACGGCCGTTCCTGTATCGGCAGTGTGTGCGGTCGCCGGCAACGGTGGTAGGGGGATCGCCCCTCGGCCGGACTCGTTGCCCCTCCTCAGGGCGACCACCCTGCACCTGCCGTGCTCCCCCGAGGTCGGGACCTGGCGGGCCAGGAGCCGAACCGACGACCGGCGGCCGCCGTCCCCAGGTCGGGGCGCTCCGGAGGGGACGGCCGGACACGCAACTAGGCTCGGCGTCGTGCTCGCCTGGCCCGCCCCGCTGCTCCCCACCCTCCCGGGCCACGGCCCGGTGCTGCGCCTGTTCGACACCGCGCGCGGTGAGGTGGTGCCCACCGAGCCCGGCTCGGTGGCGCGGATGTACGTCTGCGGCATCACCCCCTACGACGCCACCCACCTCGGGCACGCGGCCACCTACCTGGCCTTCGACCTGGTCAACCGGGTGTGGCGCGACGCCGGGCACGCCGTGCACTACGTGCAGAACGTCACCGACATCGACGACCCCCTCCTCGAGCGCGCCGAGCGCGACGGCGAGGACTGGGTCGTCCTGGGCATGCGCGAGACGGCGCTGTTCCGCGAGGACATGACGGCGCTGCGCGTGCTGCCGCCCGAGGACTACGTCGGCGCGGTGGCGGCCATCCCGCGGATCGTCGCGCAGGTGGAGACCCTGCTCGACGAGGGCCTGGCCTACGTGCTCGACGACGGCACCGGCGACGTCTACCACGACGTCTCCCAGGCCCCCGGCTTCGGCGCGGAGTCCGGCTACGACGAGGCCACGATGCTGGCGCTGTCGGCCGAGCGCGGCGGCGACCCCGACCGGCCCGGCAAGCGCAACCGGCTCGACCCGCTGCTGTGGCGCGGCCGCCGCGAGGGCGAGCCCTCCTGGCCCGGCCCGCGCGGCATCGCCGGCCGGCCCGGCTGGCACATCGAGTGCGCCACCATCGCGCTGGACACCATCGGCACGGGCTTCGACGTGCAGGGCGGCGGCAGCGACCTGGTCTTCCCGCACCACGAGTACTCCGCCGTCCACGCCGAGGCGCTCACCGCCGCCGAGACGGGGGAGAAGACGCCCTTCGCCCGCGCCTACGTGCACGCGGCGATGATCGGCCTCGACGGCGAGAAGATGAGCAAGAGCCGCGGCAACCTCGTCTTCGTCTCCAAGCTGCGCGGCGAGGGCGTCGACCCGATGGCCATCCGGCTGGCGCTGCTGTCGGGCCACTACCGCACCGACCGCGCCTGGACGCCGGACCTGCTGTCGGCCGCCGAGGCGCGGCTGGCCACCTGGCGCCGCGCGGCCGCGCTGCCCGCAGGCGCCCCGGCCGCGCCGGTGCTCGCCGGGCTGCGCGAGCGGCTGGCCGACGACCTCGACAGCCCCGGCGCGATCGCCGTCGTCGACGCCTGGGCGGCGGCCACCCTGGCCGGTGACGGTGAGGCCGAGGACGGCGCCCCGGCGATGGTGGCCGACGCCGTCGACGCGCTGCTCGGTGTCGCGCTGCAGGAGGGCTGAGTGTCCGGCGGGTTCCGGCTCACCGGCCGCGCGGCCCGCGAGGCGGCGGAGTCCGCGCTGGCCCCGGCCGCGGCCCGCGCGGCGGCCACCCGCGGCCGCGCCGTCGACGAGCCCGAGGACCGGCTGCGCACCGCCTTCGAGCGCGACCGCGACCGGATCCTGCACGCCAAGGCCTTCCGCCGGCTCAAGCACAAGACGCAGGTGTTCCTCAACCCCGACGGCGACCACTTCGTCACCCGCCTCACCCACACCCTGCAGGTCACCCAGGTGGCCCGCGCGATCGCCCGTGCGCTGGGCCTCAACGAGACCCTCGCCGAGGCGATCGCGCTGGCCCACGACGTCGGCCACTCACCCTTCGGGCACATCGGCGAGGACGCCTTCGACCCCTACGTGCCCGGCGGCTGGCACCACGCCGCGCAGGGGGTGCGGATCGTGGAGGTGCTCGAGCACCTCAACCTCACGGTGGAGGTGCGCGACGGCATCCGCGCGCACAGCTGGAAGATCACCCCGCCCCCGGCCACCCGCGAGGGCGAGTGCGTCCGCTACGCCGACCGGATCGCCTACCTGTCCCACGACGCGCTCGACGCCGTCCGCGCCGGCGTGCTGCAGCCCGGCGACCTCCCGGCGGTCGCCCGCGCGGCCTTCGGCGAGCCCGGCAGCGCGATGGTGGGGACGATGGTCGACGCCGTCGTCGAGGGGTCCCTGGCCGACGGCGGCCGCGTGGTCATGGCGCCCGGGCCGCTGGCGGCGATGCACGAGCTGCGGGCGTTCATGTTCGAGCACGTCTACGTCTCCGAGACCGCCGCGGGGCAGAAGCAGCTGGCCATCGACGTCATCCGCCGGCTGGTCGACCACCACCTGGCCCACCCCGAGCTCATCCCGCCGACCTACCGCGACACCGAGGCCGACCTGGTCACCCAGGTCGTCGACCACGTGTCCGGGATGACCGACCGCTTCGCCCTCGCCACCCACGACCGGCTCTTCGACGACGACGCCGCCGCCCGGATGACCCCGCTGCTGCGCCGCTGACCGCCGCTCAGACCACCGGGTCGTCGTCGGCCCGGGAGCCCGGCTGCCGTCCGCGCCACCGCTCCCCGAGCAGGCCGACGAGCAGGGCGACGAAGGTGACGAGGAAGACCTGGCCGACGAGCGCCTCGGTGACGGCCAGCAGGCGGCCGGGTGGGGAGACCGCGGCGAGGTCGCCGTAGCCCACGGTCGTGATCGTCGACAGGCTGAAGTACATGAACGTCGTCGTCGGCTCAGGGCGGCCGAAGAAGTCGTCCTGGGCGCCCTGGACGCCGAGGAAGGCGAAGAAGAACGCCAGCGCGATGAGCAGGTAGGCCGCCACGGCGCCCTGCACGGTCCGCAGCGTCACCTCGTCGTGCTGCAGCAGGCGGCGGATCACTGCGACGGGGGCCAGCGCGGACAGCACGATCCACAGCACCGGGGCGGTCCCGGAGTGGGCCACGGCGGCCTCGTCGGTGGCCCCGGGCAGCCGGGCGACGATCCCTGTGACGGTCACCAGCACGCTCAGCCCGACCAGCACGCCGGCCACCCGCAGCCAGTGCCGGGCCACCCCGGAGGTTCGCAGGGCCAGCAGCAGTGTCGCGCCGACGAACACCGTGACCACGACCTGCGCCGCCGACTCCGCCGGCCCGGCGCGCCCCGGGGTGACCCCCGCCAGCGACAGCGTGACCAGCGCGACGACGGTGAGGGCCAGCAGGGCGCCGAACCGGTCCAGGGACGGGGACAGGTCGTCGAAGGGCCGCAGCCGGTGCCGGATCGACACGCCACCTCCTCGCGGGGCCGGGACCGCCGCCGGGACGCGGCGCCGGCGACACGGTAGTGCGGGCCGGCATCGCGGGCGTTCCCCGCGCCGTGCCGGTGCTGCACCACCGGTGGTGGGCGAGGAACGCCCGCACCGTCGCCGTCCCGACCGTCATCCCCAACTACTGACGCACACCGGTGGCCGGGCGCGGGAGGGTGGCGCCGGAGGACCCCCCGGACGCCGAGATCCCGTGATCTCGACCGCCGGGACGGGCCGGGCGGGTCGAGATCACGGGATCTCGGCGGGTGAGGCGAGCGGGGATCAGCTCGGCGAGGAGCCCCGCCGGCGCAGGTAGCGCTCGAACTCGCGGGCGATCTGGTCGCCGTTGGCCTGGGACAGGTCGGTCTCGGTGGCGCGCTCCTCCAGCGAGCGCACGTACTCCACGACCTCGGCGTCCTCCTGGGCCATCTCGTCGACGGTCTTGACCCAGTCGTCGGCCTGCGCGGGCAGCCCGCCGAGGGGCACCGGCAGCTCGAGCACCTCCTCGACCCGCTGCAGCAGCGCGACGGTGGCCCGCGGGGAGGGCGGCTGGGAGACGTAGTGCGGGACGGCGGCCCAGAAGCTCACCGCCGGCAGCCCGGCCTGCACGCAGGCGTCCTGGAACACCCCGAGGATGCCGGTGGGGCCCTCGTAGCGGGAGGTCTCCAGCCCGTAGGCGCGGGCGGACTCCTGGTCGTAGGCCGAGCCGCTGACCGGCGTCGGCCGGGTGTGCGGGGTGTCGGCGAGCAGCGCGCCGAGGGCGACGACGGTCTGCACGTCGAGCTCCTGGCACAGCTCGATCAGCTCGGCGCAGAAGCCGCGCCAGCGCATGTTCGGCTCGATGCCCCGGATGAGCACGACGTCGCGGTCGCTGCCGGGCGGGCGGGCGACCGAGACCCGCGTCGTCGGCCACTCGATGCGCCGGCTGACGCCCTCGACCAGCGACACGGTGGGGCGGTTGACCTGGAAGTCGTAGTAGTCCTCGGGGTCGAGCGCCGCGAGGGGAGTGGCGTCCCAGATCAGCTCGAGGTGCTCGAGCGCCCCGGTGGCGGCGTCCCCGGCGTCGTTCCAGCCCTCGAAGGCGACCACCGCCACCGGCTGGTTCAGCTGGGGCAGGTCCTCGGGAGCGGACTTCGGGTCGGTCACCCCTGCGAGCCTACGTCGGTCAGGCCGCGCCGCCCGCGTGGCGCGGGTGGGAGGATGGCACGGGCCCGCGGGACCGCCTCCGACGGCGCAGGGGAACACGCGCGGGCCAGCGGCTGCTGCCCCGTGCAGCAGGACGTGCCGCCGACCGACCCCGAGGACGCCCGTGACCGACGCCCCGCAGCTCCGCCCCGACGCCACCGCGGAGCTCACCGCCCTGCTCGAGCAGCGCATCCTGGTGCTCGACGGCGCGATGGGGACGGCGATCCAGCGCGAGCGGCCCAGCGAGGCCCGCTACCGCGGCGAGCGGTTCGCCGACTGGCCCACCGACCTGCAGGGCAACAACGACCTGCTGGTGCTCACCCAGCCGGAGTTCGTCGCCGGCATCCACCGCGAGTACCTCGAGGCCGGCGCCGACGTCGTCGAGACCAACACCTTCAACGCCACCGCCATCTCGCTGGCCGACTACGGCATGGGCTCCCTCGCCCGGGAGATCAACGAGGCCGCCGCCCGGCTGGCCCGCCGCGAGGCCGACGCGATGACCGCCCGCACGCCGGACAGGCCGCGCTACGTCGCCGGCGCCGTGGGGCCGACCTCGAAGACGGCGTCCATCTCGCCCGACGTCAACGACCCCGGCGCCCGCAACGTCACCTTCGACGAGCTGGTCGCCGCCTACCGGGAGCAGGCCGGCGGCCTGGTCGACGGCGGCGCGGACCTGCTGCTGGTCGAGACGGTCTTCGACACGCTCAACGCCAAGGCGGCGATCGTCGCCCTGGAGACGCTGTTCGACGAGCGCGGCCGCCGCTGGCCGGTGATCGTCTCCGGCACGATCACCGACGCGTCGGGCCGCACCCTGTCGGGGCAGACCACCGAGGCGTTCTGGCACTCGGTGCGGCACGTGCGGCCGCTGGCCGTCGGGCTCAACTGCGCGCTGGGGGCGAAGGAGCTGCGGCCCTACGTCGCCGAGCTGTCGCGGGTCGCCGACACCTTCGTCTCCTGCTATCCCAACGCCGGCCTGCCCAACGCCTTCGGCGAGTACGACGAGGCGCCGGAGGAGACCGCCGGGGTGCTGCGGGGGTTCGCCGAGGAGGGGTTCGTCAACGTCGTCGGCGGCTGCTGCGGCACCACGCCGGCGCACGTGGCCGCCATCGCCGCGGCCGTCGCCGGGCTCCCGGCGCGCCGGCCGCCGTCGGTCCGCCCGGCGCTGCGGCTGTCGGGGCTGGAGCCGCTGACCGTCGACGAGGACTCGCTGTTCGTCAACGTCGGCGAGCGCACCAACATCACCGGCTCGGCGCGCTTCCGCCGCCTCATCCGCGACGGCGACTACGCCACCGCGCTCGCCGTGGCCCGGCAGCAGGTCGAGGCCGGCGCGCAGGTCATCGACGTCAACATGGACGAGGGGATGATCGACGGCGTCGAGGCGATGACCCGCTTCACCCGCCTGGTCGCCGCCGAGCCCGACATCTGCCGCGTGCCGGTGATGGTCGACTCCTCCAAGTGGGAGGTCATCGAGGCGGGGCTCAAGCAGCTGCAGGGCAAGTCGATCGTCAACTCGATCTCGCTGAAGAACGGCGAGGAGGAGTTCGTCCGGCAGGCCGAGCTGTGCCGCCGGTACGGCGCCGCCGTCGTCGTCATGGCCTTCGACGAGGACGGGCAGGCCGACACCCTCGAGCGCCGGCAGGCCATCTGCCGGCGCGCCTACGACGTGCTGGTGCACCGGGTGGGCCTGCCGCCGGAGGACGTGGTCTTCGACCCCAACGTCTTCGCGGTGGCCACCGGCATCGAGGAGCACGCCCGCTACGGGCTGGACTTCATCGAGGCCACCCGCTGGATCAAGCAGAACCTGCCGCACGCGCTCGTCTCCGGCGGCGTGTCGAACGTGTCGTTCTCCTTCCGCGGCAACAACCGCGTCCGCGAGGCCATCCACGCGGTGTTCCTCTTCCACGCGATCGCCGCCGGCATGGACATGGGCATCGTCAACGCCGGCGCGCTGGAGGTGTACGAGGAGGTCCCCGCGCCGCTGCGGGAGCGCATCGAGGACGTCGTCCTCGCCCGCCGGCCCGACGCCACCGAGCGGCTGCTGGAGATCGCCGGCGAGTACGCCGCCTCCGGCGCCGCGGGGGAGACCGCGACCGAGGAGTGGCGGTCGCTGCCGGTGGCCGAGCGGATCACCCACGCGCTGGTCAAGGGCGTCGACGAGTTCGTCGAGGCCGACACCGAGGAGCTGCGCGCCGAGATCGCCGCGCGCGGCGGCCGGCCGATCGAGGTCATCGAGGGCCCGCTGATGAGCGGCATGAACGTCGTCGGCGACCTGTTCGGCGCCGGCAAGATGTTCCTGCCGCAGGTGGTGAAGTCCGCGCGGGTGATGAAGAAGGCCGTGGCCTACCTGGTGCCCTTCATCGAGGCGGAGAAGCAGCCCGGCGACGTCGAGCGCACCAACGGCCGGGTCGTCATGGCCACCGTCAAGGGCGACGTCCACGACATCGGCAAGAACATCGTCGGCGTCGTGCTGCAGTGCAACAACTACGACGTCGTCGACCTCGGCGTCATGGTGCCGGCGCAGAAGGTCCTCGACACCGCCAAGGAGGTCGGCGCCGACGTCATCGGGCTGTCCGGGCTGATCACCCCGTCGCTGGACGAGATGGTGGGCCTGGCCGCCGAGATGGAGCGGCAGGGCTTCGAGGTGCCGCTGCTCATCGGCGGGGCGACGACGTCGCGCGCGCACACCGCGGTCAAGGTGGCGCCGCGCTACCACGGCCCGGTGATCTGGGTGAAGGACGCCTCGCGGTCGGTGCCCGTCGTCGCCGCGCTGCTGTCCGACGAGCAGCGGCCGGGGCTGCTGGCCGCCACCGACACCGAGTACGCGGCGCTGCGCGAGCGGCACGCCGCCCGCACCGACACCCGCACGCTGCTGTCCCTCGACGCCGCCCGCGCCGCGGCGCCGGCGATCGACTGGTCGTCCTACGAGCCGCCCCGGCCCCGCACGGGGACCGGTGTGCAGGTGCTGCGCGACTACCCGCTGGAGGAGCTGCGGGGCTACATCGACTGGCAGCCGTTCTTCACCGCCTGGGAGATGCGCGGCCGCTTCCCCGACCTGCTGCACAACCCGGCCACCGGCGAGGCGGCGCGGCGGCTGTTCGACGACGCGCAGGCGATGCTCGACCGGATCGTCGCCGAGCGCTGGCTGACCGCCTCCGGCGTGTTCGGGCTGTTCCCGGCGGCGCGGGTCGACGGTGAGGACGGGCCCGGTGAGGACATCGAGGTCTACACCGACGAGTCGCGGACGCAGGTGCGCGCGGTGCTGCACCAGCTGCGGCAGCAGACCGAGGGCCGCGACGGCGCCCCGCGCACGTCGCTGGCCGACTTCGTCGCGCCGCGGGAGACCGGGCTGCGCGACCACGTCGGCGCCTTCGCCGTCACCGCCGGGATCGGCTCGGCCGAGCGGGTGGCCGCGTTCAAGGCCGCCCACGACGACTACTCGGCGATCCTGCTCGAGGCGCTGGCCGACCGGCTGGCCGAGGCCTTCGCCGAGCGGCTGCACGAGCGGGTGCGCCGCGAGTTCTGGGGCTACGCGGCCGACGAGCGGCTGGACAACGACGCGCTGATCGCCGAGCGCTACCGCGGCATCCGCCCGGCGCCGGGCTACCCGGCCTGCCCCGAGCACACCGAGAAGCAGACGATCTGGGAGCTCCTCGACGTCGAGGCCTCCATCGGCCTGCGGCTGACCGAGTCGATGGCGATGTGGCCGGGCGCGGCGGTCAGCGGGCTCTACCTCGCCCACCCGCAGGCCCGCTACTTCAACCTCGGCCGGCTCGGCCGCGACCAGGTGGAGGACTACGCCCGCCGCAAGGGCTGGACCCTCGCCGAGGCCGAGCGCTGGCTCGCACCCAACCTGGGCTACCGCACCGACGACGAGTGAAGGACCCCCTCGCCCCCACCCCTCGCTGACGCTCGGGGTGGGAGCGTGCGAGGGGGCCGTTCCAGCACGTCGCCCGAGGGGCCTTCGTAGCGCTATTGGCTCCCCGGGCGGCCTTCGTCGCGCTGGTGGCCGTCCAGGAGGGCGACGGTCTGGCGCGCCATCTCCAGCTCCTCGTCGGTGGGCACCACCAGGACGGCGACCGGGCTGTCGTCGGCCGAGACCCGGCGGGCACCCGGCTCGCGGGCGGCGTTGCGCTCCTCGTCGAGGCGGATGCCCAGCCGCTCCAGCCCGGCCAGCGACCGCGCCCGCACGACCGGATCGTTCTCCCCGATGCCACCGGTGAAGGCGATCGCGTCGGTGCGGCCGAGCACGGCCAGGTAGGCGCCCACGTACTTGCGCAGCCGGTGGCAGAACACCTCGAGGGCCAGCGCGGCGGCGTCGTCGCCGTCGGCGATGCGCCGGTGCACCTCGCGCAGGTCGTTGGAGCCGGCCAGCGCGAGCATGCCGCTGGAGGAGTTCAGCGCCCGGTCGACCTCCTCCGGGCCGAGCCCGGCCACCCGGTGCAGGTGCGCCACGACGGCGGGGTCGACGTCGCCCGAGCGCGTCCCCATGACCAGCCCCTCCAGCGGGGTCATGCCCATCGAGGTGTCCACGCTGCGGCCCCCGGCGACCGCAGTGGCGCTCGCGCCGTTGCCCAGGTGCAGCACCACGCTGTTGACCTCCGCCACCGGCCGGCCGAGGAACTCCGCGGCGGCGCGGGAGACGAAGGCGTGCGAGGTGCCGTGGAAGCCGTAGCGCCGCACGCCGTGGTCGTGCGCCCACTGCGGGGGCACCGCGTAGGTGTAGGCGGACGGCGGGAGGGTGGCGTGGAAGGCGGTGTCGAACACCGCCACGTGCGGCAGGCCCGGGAAGGTCCGCCGGGCCACCTCGATGCCCACGGCGTTGACCGGGTTGTGCAGCGGGGCCAGCGTGGCCAGCTCCCGGATGGCGCGCAGCACGGCGTCGTCGACGAGCACCGGGGCGGAGAAGCGGTCACCGCCGTGCACCACCCGGTGGGCGACGGCGACCAGCCCGGCGTCGGCCAGCGCCGGGCCGCGCCGCTGGAAGGCGGCGAGCGCGGCCGCCAGCGCCTCCGCGTGGTCGGGCAGCGGCTGCTCCACCACGTCGGGGGGCCGTCCGGGCCGGGAGTGGGTGAGCCGGCCGGAGGGCTGCCCCACCCGCTCGGCCAGCCCCCACGCCAGCGCCTCCCCGGCGGCGACGTCGACCAGCCGGTACTTCAGCGACGACGAGCCGCAGTTGACGACGAGCACCCGCCCGGTCACGACTGCGCCTGGACGGCGGTGATCGCCACGGTGTTGACGATGTCCTGCACCGTCGCCCCGCGGGAGAGGTCGTTGACCGGCGCGCGCAGGCCCTGCAGCACCGGGCCGACCGCCACCGCCCCGGCGCTGCGCTGCACCGCCTTGTAGGTGTTGTTGCCGGTGTTGAGGTCGGGGAAGACGAACACCGTGGCCCGACCGGCCACCTCGCTGCCGGGCAGCTTGGTCCGCGCGACCCCGGCGTCGACGGCGGCGTCGTACTGGATCGGCCCCTCCACCGACAGCCCGGGCGCCCGCTCGCGCACCAGCTCGGTCGCCGCCCGCACCCGGTCGACGTCCTCCCCGCTGCCCGACCGGCCGGTGGAGTAGGACAGCATCGCCACCCGCGGCTCCACGCCGAAGCGGGCCGCGGTCTGCGCGGAGGTCACCGCGATCTCGGCCAGCTGCTCCGCGGTCGGGTGCACGTTGACCGCGCAGTCGCCGTAGACGAGCACCCGGTCGGCCAGGCACATGAAGAAGACGCTGGAGACGATCGAGACACCGTCGACGGTCTTGATCAGCTCCAGCGCCGGGCGGATGGTCTGCGCGGTGGTGTGGGTGGCGCCGGACACCATCCCGTCGGCCCGGCCGAGGGCCACCATCAGCGTGCCGGCGTAGGAGACGTCGACGACGAGGTCGCGGGCCGCGTCCATGGTCACGCCCCGGTGCGCCCGCCGCCGCGCGTACTCCACCGCCAGCTCCTCGCGCAGGCCCGGCTCGCAGGGGTCGAGCAGCCGCGCGCCGCCGACGTCGGCCCCGGCGCGGGCGGCCGCGGCGCGCACCTCGGCGGGGTCGCCGAGCAGGGTGAGGTCGACGACGCCGCGGCGCAGCAGCCGCTCGGCGGCCCGCAGCACCCGCTCGTCGGTGCCCTCGGGCAGCACCACGTGCCGGCGGTCGGCGCGCGCCCGGTCGAGCAGCTCGTGCTCGAACATCAGCGGCGTGGTCACCCGCGGCCGGGCCACCGCGGTGCGGTCGAGCAGCTCCTCGGCGTCGACGTGCTCCTCGACCAGGCCGACCGCGACGTCGATCTTGCGCTGCGCGCCGGGCCGGATCCGGCCGGGCGCGGACCCGGCGAGGGTGGCGGTGACGTAGGTGTCCTCGCCGGTGAGCACGACCGGCACGGCCGCCGGCAGGTGCTCCAGCAGCCGCATCAGCGGGGCGGCGGGCTCGATGCCGCCGGTGAGCACCAGGCCGGCCGGGGCGGGCAGCCCGCCGGAGAGGTGGGCGGCGACCACGCCGAGGACGACGTCGGCGCGGTCGCCGGGGGTGATGACCACGACGTCGTCGACCAGCCGCTCGAGCAGGTTGGGGATGGTCATGGCCGCCACCAGGACGCCGGAGGTCTCCCGGCCGAGGGTGGCCTCGTCGCCGGCCAGCGGCCGGGCGCGGCAGGCGCGGGCCACCTCGGCCATCGTCGGCGCGGTCAGCACCGCGACCTCCGGCAGCACGTACACCGGCACCTCGAGGCCGGCGACCCGCTCCCGCACGGCGGGCAGCAGCCGCGGCGGCACCCGGTTGGCGACGACGGCGACCACCTCGGTGCCGGCGTCGGCCATCGCGTCGCAGCCCACGCCGACGGCGACGGCGACGTCGTCGGGCCCGCGGTCGCGGCCGGAGACCACGCACAGCACCGGCAGCCCCAGGTTGGCCGCGATGCGGGCGTTGAGCGCCAGCTCCCGGGCGGCGCCGGCCTCGCTGAAGTCCGAGCCGACGACCAGCACCCGGTCGCAGCGGGCGGCCAGCGCCCGGTAGCGGGCGACGATCTCCGACAGGGCGCGGTCCTCGTCGGCGAGCACGTCGGCGTAGGTCACCCCGGTGCAGGCGTCGGCGGGCAGGTCGGTGGAGGCGCGGGGGAGGAGCAGGTCGACGACCCCGTCGGTGCCCTCCCGCGCGGACACCACCGGCCGGAAGACCCCGAGCCGGCCCACCCGCCGGGCCAGCAGCTCGAACACCCCGAGCGCCACCGCGGACTTGCCGGTGGCCGGCTCGCAGCCGGTGACGTAGAGCCCGTCCGACACCGCCCCACCTCCTGCCCGCGACCCTAGGGCGGTGCGGCGGCCCGGGCAGGGCGGCGGCCCGGGTGCGGCCCTGGACGCCGAGATCCCGTGATCTCGACCGCCGGGACGGGCCAGGCGGGTCGAGAACACGGGATCTCGGCGGAGCGGGGGCGGGGATCAGCTCGGCGAGGAGCACCCGCGTGCGCAGGCTCAGCCCGAGCGGGGCGGGACGGCGATCTTGTACTGGGCGATCTTGCGGTAGAGGGTGGCCCGGCCGATGCCGAGCTCCTCGGCGACGCGCGTCATCGTGGTGCCGGGCTCGGTCAGGCACCGCACGATCTCGTCGCGCTCGAGCCGCTCCAGCCGCGACAGCGGGCGGCCGCCGCCGTCGAGCACCTCCGGTGCCAGGTGGTGCACGTCGACGACGTCGGCGCGGCTGACCGCCTCGCGCACCACCCGCCGCAGCTGCGCGACGTTGCCCGGCCAGCCGTAGCCGGCCAGCGCGCGGGCGGCCCGCGGGGTGAAGGACACGCTGCGGTGGCGCTCGTGGCGCGCCGTCCAGCCGGCCAGCGGCAGCACGTCGTCGGGCCGGGTGCGCAGCGGCGGGACCTCCACGACGGCGTCGGCCAGGCGGGCCAGCGGGTCGGGCAGCGCGGCGTAGTCCGGAGCGGTGAGCACGAACGGCTGCGGCCGGCCGGGACGGCGGACCGCCGCCAGCACCTGGGCGAGCTCCCCGGTCGCCCACGCCGGGAGGGTGTGCAGCCCGGAGACGATCACGCAGGTGTCGGCGTCGCGCAGCGCGGGGGTCCACAGGTCCAGCCACGGCGCGACGTCCCCGGCCTCGGGCGCGCGGGCGTGCAGCAGCCGCTGCCGGCCGGGCAGCCGCCGCCGGGCGAGCGCGGCCAGCGTCGCCTTGCCCGCGCCCGGCTCCCCGACGACGACGGCCGCCCGGCCCCCGGCGACGGCGGCGCCCGCGGCGTCGACCGCCGACCGCCACGCCGCCGACACGCAGGGGTCGCCGTCGTCAAGGGCCAGCGACCCGCCGACCACCCGGTACACCTCCCCCCGCGGCGCCGGCCGCAGCAGGGGCCGCCCGCCGCCGTGCCCTCCCGTGCGCACCGCCATCAGGGCGCTGGTCGCGCTGGCCGCCGTCTGGGCCAGGCCCAGCAGCAGGTCGGAGGAGGAGTCCGACCAGGTGGTGAGGTTGATGCTCCCGGCCAGCTCGCCGGTGGCGGGCTCGAGCACGGGGGCCGCGGCGCAGGTGTAGCCGCGCAGCTCGGTGCACCAGTGGTCGCCGGCGCGCACCAGCGTCGGCGTCCGGTCGGCCAGCGACAGCCCGAGGCCGTTGGTGCCGGCGTGGCGCTCGCTGTAGGAGAACCCCGGCGCCAGGTGCACCCGGTCCAGCGCCCGGCGGATCGAGGCGTCGTCGCCGAGCCGGGCCAGCACGAACCCGGCGGGGTCGGCCACCATCAGGCTCACCGGCTCGTTGGCGATCGTGGCCTGCAGGTCGGTGAGCACGCGGTGCGCGCACTCGTAGAGCAGCGAGCCGGTGTCCGGCGACCCGGTGAACACCGGCACGACCTCGTCAGGGGGGACTCCGTAGCCCTGGCTGCGCCGCCAGGAGGCGCGCACCCGCGGCGCGGCGCCCCGGGCGGCCAGCGCCGGGTCGGGCAGCGGATCAGGCAGCGGATCCGGCACCGGCACCAGCTCGTCCACGGGGCCTCCCGGCCGGCCGTCGGGGTCTGCGACGTGTGGCCTGTGTCACGGCAATGTACGCGGCCCGAGGGCGCAGAGCGGTGTCTCAGAGTGAGACGACCGGGCCGTGGGCAACCGATCCCCGCGTCTCTAGCGTCGACGCTGCAGAGGTGACCCGCCTCACAGACCGGAGCCGACGGAGGCCGACGGATGTACACCAAGGACGGCGAGCAGTACTACGTGGTGGACTCCCACATCGCGCTGTGGGACGCCCGCCCGGAGAACCAGCGCAACATCCACGGCAAGCAGTTCATCGACTGCTTCTACGACTACCACCGCAACCTGTCCCCGGAGTCCGAGGTCTGGGGCTACGAGGAGTACCTCTACCAGGGCGGCGAGCGGCTGATGCGCGACGTGTTCGCCGACGGCATCGTCGACCACGCGGTCTTCCAGCCGGCCCGGCTCGCCGAGTTCTACCACCGCGGGTTCGGCCAGACCGAGGAGGCCTTCGCCCTCGCCCAGGCCCACCCCGACAAGCTGACCTACAACCACTACTGGGACCCGCGCGACGGCGAGAACGGCCTGGACGCGCTGCGGGCCAACGCCGAGCGGATGAACCTGCAGGGCGTGAAGCTCTACACCGCCGACTGGCACGGGGAGTCCCGCGGCTGGAAGCTCACCGACCCGATGGCCTACCGCTACCTGGAGGCCTGCCGCGAGCTCGGCATCCGCAACATCCACATCCACAAGGGCCCCACCATCCGCCCCCTGGACCGCGACGCCTTCGACGTCGCCGACGTCGACCACGCCGCCACCGACTTCACCGACCTCGACTTCGTCGTCGAGCACTGCGGCCTGCCGCGGCTGGAGGACTTCTGCTGGATCGCCACCCAGGAGCCCAACGTGTACGCGGGCCTGGCCGTGGCGATCCCGTTCATCCACACCCGGCCGCGGTACTTCGCGCAGATCATGGGCGAGCTCGTGTACTGGCTCGGCGAGGACCGCATCCTCTTCGCCAGCGACTACGCGCTGTGGACGCCCAAGTGGCTGGTCGAGCGGTTCGTGGACTTCCAGATCCCCGAGGACATGACCGAGTACGCCCCGCTGAGCACCGAGGTGAAGAAGAAGGTCCTCGGCCTCAACGCCGCCCGGCTCTACGGCCTCGACGTCCCGGAGCACCTGCGGCTGCCCGGGGCCGACGAGACGCAGACCGGCCCGCGCGAGCCGGCCGCGGCCGACCTGGCGTCGGTGTGATGGCCGCCGTCCTCACCGCGCGGCTCTCCGAGGCCGACGTCCGGGCGGCGCTGGGCACCGTCGTCGACCCCGAGCTCGACGAGCCGATCACCGACGTCGGATTCGTGCGCTCGGTGGCCGTGACCGAGGGGCCGGCGGGCGCCGCCGTCGAGGTGCACCTGCGGCTGCCCACCTCGTTCTGCGCGCCCAACTTCGCCTGGCTGATGGTCTCCGACGCCCACGACGCGGTGTCCGCGGTGCCCGGGGTGGCGTCGGTGGTGGTCGAGCTCGACGACCACTCCGACTCCGACCTGATCAACCGGGGGCTGGCCGCGGGGCTCGGCTACCGGGGCACCTTCGGGCACGAGGCGGAGGACTCCCTCGACGGGCTGCGGGCCACCTTCCGGCGCAAGGCGCACACCGCGGCGATGGAGCGGGCGCTGACCGCGCTGCTGCGCCGCGACCGCGCCCTCGACGTCGCCGCGCTCACCCTCGGCGACCTGCCGGCCGGGGAGCACACCACCGCGGCGCTGCTGCGCCGCCGGGAGGCCCTCGGCCTGCCGACCGACCCCGCTGCCCCGGTGCTCGTGCACGACGACGGCAGCCGCCCCGACCCCGCGCAGGCCGAGGCGGTGCTGCGCCGGGCCCGCTCGGTGCGCATCTCCGTCGACGGCAACGCGCACTTCTGCCGGGGCCTGCTCACCACCCGCTACCCGGGGTCGGAGGCCGACCAGACGCCCCGCCCCGATGACCGACCGCTGATCCCCCTGGAGGTGCGCTCATGAAGGCCGTCCGCGTGCACGAGTACCACGTCGACCCCTCGATCGACGACGTCCCCGAGCCGCGGCTGCAGGGCCCCCTCGACGTCATCGTCAAGATCGGCGGCGCCGGGGTCTGCCGCACCGACCTGCACATCCTCGAGGGCCAGTGGGCCGAGCTGCAGGACCCCGACCTCCCGTACGTGATCGGGCACGAGAACGCCGGGTGGGTGCACGCCGTCGGGGAGGGGGTCACCAACGTCGCCGTCGGCGACACGGTGATCCTGCACCCGCAGCCCAGCTGCGGCCTGTGCCTGGCCTGCCGCGCCGGCCGCGACATGCAGTGCGAGAACGCCTTCTTCCCCGGGTTGTCCAACGACGACGGCGGCATGGCCGAGTACCTGCGCACCACCGCCCGCGCCTGCGTCAAGCTCGACCCCTCGACCAACCCGGCCGACGTCGCCGCGCTCGCCGACGCCGGCATCACCGCCTACCACGCCGTGCGCAAGGCCCTGCCGCTGCTGCCCCCGGGGACGACGGCGGTCGTGCAGGGCGCCGGCGGGCTCGGGCACATCGGCGTCCAGTGCCTGGCGGCGCTCTCGGGCACCCGGGTGGTCGTCGTCGACCGCAACGCCGACGCCCTCGAGCTCGCCCGCCGGATCGGCGCGGACGAGACCGTGGTGGCCGACGGCGACCAGGTGCAGGCGGTGCAGGAGCTGACCGGTGGGGGCGCCGACGTCGTCTTCGACTTCGTCGCCGAGCAGGGCGCGGAGATGGACGCCTGGCGCATGACCGCCCCGGCCGGCTCGCTGTACGTCATCGGCTACGGCGGCGAGCTGCGCATCCCGACGCTGGAGTTCGTCGCCGCGGAGAAGAACGTCGTCGGCAACATCGTCGGCACCTACACCGACCTGGCCGAGCTGATGGTGCTCGCGCAGGCCGGGAAGGTCACCCTGCACACCCAGCAGTACCCGCTCGAGCGGGCCGTGGACGCCATCCGCGACCTCGACGCCGGCAAGGTCCGCGGGCGCGCCATCCTCGTCCCCTGACGGGCGGCCGTCCCCGCACCTCACCATCCCGGGGCCGTCGGCGGTCTACCGCTCGTAGCGGACGTCCATGCGCCGCACCAGCCCGTCGGCGGCGAACTGGTACACGTGGCGGACGGTGGTCCGCGACAGCAGCGTGCCGGCCGGGTCGCGGACGACCAGCGCGACGGTGACCTCCACCGAACCGTCGGGGCGGTCCCGGATGGTGGTCGGCCGGGCGGAGGGGCGGATGTGCGCCCACTGGCGCTCCCAGTAGGCGCGCACGGCGTCACGCCCGTGCACGCGGCCGCCCTCCCAGGCGTTGGGCCAGTCGACGTCGGGGCTCAGCACGTCGAGCACCGCGTCCAGGTCGTGCGCGCTGTAGGCCCGGTACAGCGCCCGGACGACCTCGTCGCGGTCGGGTTCGGTCATGGTCGGTGGCCTCCCGGGACGGCGGTCCGGTGGAGGCCAGCGTCGCACGGACACCGGGCGCGGCGGGACCTCGGCGCGGGGGAGCCGGGGGCGCACGGGATGCTGGCCCCCCACCGTCCGACGGGAGAGACCATGACGATCGCCGCCCCGCGGCCGCCCGCCACCGGCTCCGACGACGCCGCCCTGCGCGACATCGAGCAGCGGGTGCTGTGGCTGGCCACCGCGGTGGTCGACCACGCCAACCGGGTGCGCCCCAACCCGAGCGGGCTGAAGGTCGGCGGCCACCAGGCCTCCAGCGCCTCGATGGTGACGATCATGACGGCGCTGTGGCTGGAGCAGCTGCGCGCCGACGACCGGGTGTCGGTCAAGCCGCACGCCTCCCCGGTGCTGCACGCGCTGGAGTTCCTGCTCGGGCAGCTCGACGCCTCGTGGCTGACCACGCTGCGCGAGTTCGGCGGCCTGCAGTCCTACCCGTCGCGGCTGAAGGACCCGGTGCCGGCGGACTACTCGACCGGCTCGGTCGGCATCGGTGCCACCGCGCCGATCTGGGGTGCGCTGGCCCGCCGCTACGTCAACACCCAGTTCGGCGCGGGTGGCACCGGGCGGCAGTGGTCGCTGGTCGGCGACGCCGAGCTCGACGAGGGGGCGATCTGGGAGGCCGTGCTCGACCCGATGGTCGCCGAGCTCGGCGAGGTCGTGTGGGTCGTCGACCTCAACCGGCAGTCCCTCGACCGCGTCGTCCCCACGATGGGCGCACCCCGGCTGCAGGGGATGTTCACCGCCGCCGGCTGGCAGGTGCTCACCGTCAAGTACGGCCGGCTGCTCGAGGAGCTGTTCACCCGCCCCGGCGGGCCGGAGCTGCGGGCCCGCATCGACGGCATGAGCAACGCCGAGTACCAGCGGATGGTCCGCCGCGCCCCGGCCGAGCTGCGCGCGCACCTGCCGGGGGAGGGGCCGGGCGCGGCCGCGGTCGCGGGGCTGATCGAGGGCGTCCCCGACGCCGACCTGGTCGCCGCCGTGCGCAACCTCGGCGGCCACGACCTCGCCGCGCTGCGGCAGGCCTTCGCGCAGATCGACGACACCCGCCCGACCGTCGTGCTCGCCTACACCCTCAAGGGCTACGGCCTGGCCACCGAGGGCCACCCGCAGAACCACTCGGCACTGCTCACCGAGGCCCAGCTGCACGAGCTCGCCGCCCGGGTCGGCGTCGACCCGGCCGATCCCTGGGCCGGCTTCCCGGCCGGCAGCGCCCCGGCCCGGCTGCTCGCCGACGCGGCCGAGCGGCTGGCCCGGCCCCCGGTCGACGACGTCGCCGTGCCCGCCGTCCCCGCCGACCTCGGCCGCACCCCCTCGGGCACCGCCACCACCCAGGCGGCGCTGGGCCGCACCCTGCTCGACCTCAACCGCGCCGCGCCCGAGGCCGGCCGGCGGGTGGTCACCGTCAGCCCCGACGTGTCGAGCTCGACCAACCTCGGCGGCTGGGTGAACAAGGTCGGCGTCTGGTCGCACGAGGACCGCCGGAACTGGTTCGCCGACGACCCCGAGACGATCCTGCACTGGCGCGAGCGGCCCTCCGGCCAGCACGTGGAGCTCGGCATCGCCGAGACCAACCTGGTCGGCGCGCTCGGCGAGCTCGGCGCCACCTGGTCGCGCTGGGGCCAGCCGCTGCTGCCCGTCGGCGTCCTCTACGACCCCTTCGTCGGGCGGGCGCTGGAGCCGTGGTCGTTCACGATCTACGCCGGCGGGCAGTCGCTGCTGGTCGGCACGCCGTCGGGGGTCACGCTCGCGCCCGAGGGGGGCGCGCACCAGTCGATCACCACGCCGTCGATCGGCCTGGAGCAGCCCGGCTGCCTGTCCTACGAGCCGGCGTTCGCCCTGGACACCGAGTGGTGCCTGCTCGCCGCGCTCGGGCAGATGGGCCGTCCCGGCGGCCAGTCGGCCTACGTGCGGCTGTCGACGCGCCCGGTGGAGCAGGCGCTGGCCGCGGTGCCGGCCGACCCGGCGGCCCGGGAGCGGCGCCGTCGCCAGGTGGTGGCCGGCGCCTACCCGCTGCGGCGGGTGCCGCGCCCGGCGGTGACGCTGGCCGCGATGGGCGCCGTCGTCCCCGAGGCCCTCGCCGCCGCCGAGCGCCTGGACGGGCTCGGGTTCCCCGCCGACGTCGTCGTGGTGACCAGCCCCGGGCTGCTGTTCCGCGCCGCCCAGGCCCGCCGCGGGCTGGACGAGGCCTCGCCGTGGGTGCTCGACAACGTGCTGCCCGCCGACCGGGCCACCCCGCTGCTCACCGTGCTCGACGGGCACCCGCACACGCTGGCCTTCCTCGCCGGCGTGCGGAACGTGCCGGCCACGCACCTGGGCGTCACCCGGTTCGGCCAGAGCGGTGACCTGGACAGCGTGTACCGGTACCACGGCCTCGACGTCGACTCGCTGGTCGGCGCCGCCCTCGACCTGGTCGACTGAGGAAGGACCCCGCTGCCCCCCGCCACTCGCACGCTCGCGGCGGGACCCTGCAGCGGGGCCGCCTGGTGCCCTCCACGCCTCGCTCCGCTCGGCGCGGGCCCCTGCACCGGGGCCGTTCCAGCAGGTCACCGGTCACGGATTCGACATGACGTCCTGACGACCGGGGTGCCGCGCGCGGGGACCCGGCACCGGTGTGGGACCGTTCTCCCCCGTGATCGGACACGAGGACCTCGCCGTGCGGACCCTGGGTCCGTGCCGCATCGACTCACCGCTGGCCGAGCGGCTCGCGTCGCGGGAGACGACGCAGCACTCGGTGGTGGAGGAGGACCGGATCCTCTTCGACGACACCATCTCCATGGCCGGCGCCCGCGGACTGCCGGTCGAGCAGCTGCCCAGCCTGGAGCCCGGCGGGCCGCGCAAGCGCATCTACTTCGACCCGGCCAAGACCCGGGTCGGCATCGTCACCTGCGGCGGGCTGTGCCCCGGCCTCAACGACGTCATCCGCGGGCTGGTGCTGGAGCTGAGCCGGCACTACGGCGTGCGGCGCATCGTCGGGTTCCGCAACGGCTACCGCGGCTTCATCCCGCACTACGGCGAGGACGTCGTCGACCTCACCCCCGAGGTGGTCCAGCACATCGACGACGAGGGCGGCACGATCCTCGGCACCTCCCGGGGGCTGCAGGACCCCGAGGAGATCGTCGACGCGCTCGAGCGCCTCAACATCAACATCCTGTTCGTCGTCGGCGGTGACGGCACCATCCGCGGCGCCATGGAGGTCGTGCGGGTCATCGGCGAGCGCGGCCTGAAGGTCGCCGTCGTCGGCATCCCGAAGACGATCGACAACGACATCCCCTACATCGACCAGAGCTTCGGCTTCCAGACCGCCATGGCCGAGGCCACCAAGTCCATCCACGCCGCCAGCGTCGAGGCCCGCTCGGCGCCCGGCGGGGTCGGGCTGGTCAAGCTGATGGGCCGGCACTCGGGCTTCATCGCCTGCTACTCGGTGCTGGCCAAGGACGACGCCGACTACGTGCTCATCCCCGAGGTGCCCTTCGCGCTGCACGGCGAGCGCGGCTTCCTCGAGCACCTGCGCCGCCGGGTCGAGGACCGCGGGCACGCCGTCGTCGTGGTGGCCGAGGGCGCCGGGCAGGAGCACATCGAGGAGCACGAGCCCGGCCGCGACGCCTCGGGCAACGTGCGGCTGGGCGACGTCGGCCGGCTGCTGCGCCGGCTGATCTGCGAGCACCTGGACCGGGCCGGGGTGGAGAACAACGTCCGCTACTTCGACCCGAGCTACGCCATCCGCAGCGTGCCGGCCAACCCCTACGACAGCGCCTACTGCCTGCGCCTGGCGCACGCCGCGGTGCACGCGGCGATGGCCGGCCGCACCGAGGTGATCGTCGCCCGCCGGCGGCGGCGGTTCGTGCACATCCCGATGCCCCTGGCGGTCAGCCGCCGCAACCACGTCGACCCGCTCGGCGACCTGTGGATGTCGGTGCTGGAGGCCACCGGTCAGCCGGTCCGCTTCGAGTAGCCCTCACCCGGGCGGGTGGGACCGCGGCACTCGGCTGTGCCGCGGCCGCGAGGCTGCCGAAGGTCCGGTGTCAGCTGCAGACACCCGACGACAGGACGGCCAGCCCCATGACGTCGCCCACGAGGAGCACCCCGCTCCGCCGCGGCCGGTCCCGCGCGCTGCGGATCGCCGCCACCGCGGCGGTCGGCGCCGTCGTCGCGCTGACCCCCGGCACGGCCGGCGCGGCACCGAACCGCTCCGCCCCGCCCGACGTCGTCCCGGTCGTCGACTGCGTCGCCCGGCACGGCGACGGCAGCTGGACGGCGGTGTTCGGCTACGACAACCGGACCGGCGCGACCGTCGACATCCCCGTCGGGCCGGCCAACAAGGTGACACCCACCGGCTACGGCGCCCCGCAGCCGACCCGCTTCGCCCCCGGCCTGCGGCGCGGCGTGTTCTCGGTGACGGTGACCGGCGGCGGCGGGCCGATGTGGCACCTGGGCAGCACCAACCTGTCCGCCCGCACGACCGACACCGCCTGCCCGCCGTCGACCCAGATGCCGGCCGACGGCAACGGGACCGGTGCGGCCATCGGCGTGGCCGTGGCCGCCGGCGTCGGTGCGGTGCTGCTGCGCCGCAGCCGCCGCACGGTCCCCGCCGCCGGCTGACCGCCCCGCGGACCGGCGCACGGGGGCCGGTCCGCGGGTGGTGTGCGCCCGTGGCGGCCACCGCACCGCCCGGCACGCGTGCGCCGGTCCGGCCGTGTGGCCGGCTCGTCCGCGGGTCAGGAGACGCGGACGAACTCCCGTCCGTCCCAGTGCCAGCGCACGGTGATCGGCAGCGACGGGCCGCTGGCGTGGGAGTCCTCCGGCGCGTAGGCCCGCATCGCGGCGACGATGTCGCCGTCCTGCACGGACAGCCCGGCCGGGTCGTAGAGCGGCGGCAGGATCGTCCCCTCGCGCAGCGTCCGCGGGCTGGGCAGCAGGCCGAGCCGTTCGCCGGACGCGGCGAACACCTGCACCTCCTCGAGGGTGCCGTTGGACGGCTGCGGGGAGCACTGCAGCAGCACGACCGCGTCCGGTTCGCCGTCCCCGTCGACGTCGCCTCGGGCCTCGGCCGCCAACCGGATCTCGTAGTGGTCGTAGTACGGGGGCCGGCTCCCGTCGGCGGGCACCTCCGCAGCCCCGCCGGTGAGCGTCGCGGGGATGCCCTCCGGGACGATCCCGTCGCACGTCACGCGGTAGGTGGCAGCACGGCGGTCGGACGCCGCCGCCGGAGAACCGGTGGTGGCCGCACCGCCGCCCGTGGCGGCGCAGCCGGCCAGCACGCACGCCGCCAGGCTCGCGGCCAGGAGTCCGGCCGGTGTCGACCGCCGGGGCCCCGGCACCGTCCACGACAGCGACATCGGCCCATCCCCCTCGGCCGGTAGCGCGCGGGGATGTCCCCCGTCCCCGAGCGTGCCACCGGAAGACGCGGTCGGCGGCGTCCGACGGCGTCCCGTGCTGCCGGGCTCAGCCGAAGGTGAAGGCGTAGATCCCGGCGCCCGGGTCGAGGAACTCGATCTCCGCGGTGGCGTCGGTGACCGCGCCCCGCCGCCGCAGCAGCTGGTACAGCCGCGGCTCGGTGACCACGCCCTCGCCGGAGGCGTCGACGTCCTCCCCGGAGTCGGCCCCCGGCGGGCGGCCGTCGAGGCGCACGCGGATGCGCGCGCTCCCGCCGGCCGGCGGCGCCACGACCAGGTGCAGGTCCCGGGCGTGGAAGCGGCAGGTCAGCCGCCCGCCCGGGTCCTCGACGACCGAGGACTCGCGGCCGATCGTCCACGCGCCCGCCAGCGCCCAGTGCCCGGAGCGCATCCGCGCGGGCGTGGCGTAGACGTGCGCCCGGTCGGCGACCAGCCGGCCCGGGGAGGCGAACCCGGTGGTCCGGTCGTAGCCGAGGTAGTTCTCCGCCGAGCGCAGCGTGTCCCAGTCGGCGGGCGCCTCCACGCCGCGGGCGTCGACCGGCACCGGCTCGGGCCCGAGGTCACCGGCCCCGGCCTCGGTGAGCAGCCGCCGCAGCACCGACTCGGTCTCCTCGTAGCCGCCCTCCCCGAAGGCGTGGTGGCGCAGCCGCCCCTCGGCGTCGACCAGGTACAGGGCCGGCCAGAAGTGGTTGTGGAAGGACCGCCACACCACGAAGTGGGAGTCGACGGCGACGGGGTAGCGGATCGAGCGGGCCTCGACGGCGCGGCGGACCTCGGTGACGTCGTGCTCGAAGGAGAACTCCGGCGAGTGCACGCCGACGACGACCAGGCCCGCGTCGCGCCAGGCCTCCTCCCACGCGCGCACGTAGGGGAGCTGGCGCAGCCAGTTGATGCACGTGAGGGTCCAGAAGTTGACCGCGACGACGCGGCCGCGCAGGTCGGCGCCGGTCAGCGGTGGGGAGTTGACCCAGTCGGTGGCGCCGTCGAGGGAGAAGTCGGCCCCGACCGCCCACCGCGCGTCCTCGCCGTCGTCGGGCCCGCGGTCCTCGGCCCGGGGGGCGTCGCTCTGGAGGAGCCGCTCGAGGCGGCGGGTGGTGGGCAGGTGGTCGGAGGCCATGGCCGGGGTTCCTCTCCGGTGCGCAGGGTGCCGGTGCCCCACCCTCGGCGCCCGGGCGGGCCGCTCGCGCCCGTGAGGCACCCTGGCCCGCTGCCGGGTCCGGGGGCCGGCCGCCGCGTCCGGGGCACGGCGGCCGGCCGGCGGGTCAGCGCAGCACGACGCCGGCGTCGACCCGCAGCTCCAGCCCGGTGATGTAGCGGGCGTCGTCGGAGGCGAGGAACCGCAGCGCGGCCGAGGTGTCGCGGGTCTCCATCCAGCCGATGGGGAGCACGTGCTGCGGCCGGGAGGCGATCTCGTACTCCTCGTCGGTCGGCGCGGGGTTGTCCGGGAGGAAGAGCCGCTTGTTGGTCTCGGTCATGTAGATCGCCGTGTTGACGTTGGTCGGCGACAGCGCGTTGACCCGGATGGAGTGCGGGCCGAGCTCGGCGGCCATCGGCTTGAGCATCCCCACCAGCGCCGTCTTGGCCGCCACGTAGTGGGTGATGTTCGGGAAGCCCTTCGTGGCCCCCGCCGAGGCGACCATGGTGATCGAGCCGCCGCGGCCGCCCCGGATCATCGCGGGCGTGGCCGCGCGCACGGTGTGCCAGACCCCGGTGAGGTCGGTGTCGACGGTGTCCTTCCACTCCTGCAGGCCGATCTCCCAGAACGGCCCGGCGCCGCAGCAGATCCCCGCGTTGGCCACCACGACGTCGACCCGGCCGAACTCGGCCAGGCCCTTGGCCAGCACGGCCTCGACCGAGGCGTAGTCGCGGGCGTCGGCCCGCTCGGCGACCATCCGGCGCCCGGTGGCCTCGACCAGGGCGCGGGTCTCCTCCAGGTCGGCCTTGGTGGCCATGGGGGTGCTGGCGCCGGGGATGTCCTCGCAGATGTCGAAGCCGATGACGTCGGCGCCCTCCGTGGCGAGGTCGACGGCGAACTGCCGGCCCTGCCCGCGCCCGGCTCCGCTGATGAAGGCGACCCGGCCCGCGAAGCGGTGGGGGTCGAACGCCGTGAAGGCCATGTCCTGTCCTGTTCCTCGTCTCTGCGGGTGGGGGAGCCGCTGCCGGTGGGGGGCCCGCCGGCAGCGGCGCGGGGTCAGGCGTTCTGCGGGAAGCCGAGGTTGAGGCCGCCGTGGCTGGGGTCGAGCCAGCGGGAGGTGACGACCTTGCCGCGGGTGAAGAAGTGCACGCCCTCGGCGCCGTGGGCGTGGGAGTCGCCGAAGAGGCTGTTCTTCCACCCGCCGAAGGAGTAGTAGGCCATCGGCACCGGGATGGGCACGTTGATGCCGATCATCCCGACCTCCACCTCGTGCTGGAAGCGCCGGGCGGCGCCGCCGTCGTTGGTGAAGATCGCCGTGCCGTTGCCGTACTCGTTGCGGTTGATCAGCCCGACGGCGTCGTCGTAGGTGTCGACCCGCAGCACCGACAGCACCGGGCCGAAGATCTCGTCGGTGTAGACGCTCATGTGCGGCTCGACGTGGTCCACGAGCGTCGGCCCGAGCCAGAAGCCGTCCTCGGCGCCGTCGGGCTGCACCTGCCGGCCGTCGACGACGACCTTCGCGCCCTCCTGCTCGCCGGCCTCGACGTAGGACTCGACGCGGTCGCGGTGCCTGCGGCTGATCAGCGGGCCCATGTCGCAGCCCTTGCGGCCGTCGCCGGTGCGCAGCGTGCGGGTGCGCTCGGCGATGCGGGCGACCAGGTCGTCGCCGATGCCGCCGACGGCGAGCACCGCGCTGATGGCCATGCACCGCTCGCCGGCGGAGCCGAAGCCGGAGTTGACCGCCTGGTCGGCGGCCAGGTCGAGGTCGGCGTCGGGCAGCACGACCATGTGGTTCTTCGCCCCGCCGAGGGCCTGCACCCGCTTGCCGTGCCGGGTGCCGGTCTCGTAGACGTACTTGGCGATCGCCGTGGAGCCGACGAAGGACACCGCCTTGACGTCGGGGTGCTCCAGCAGCCGGTCGACGGCGACCTTGTCGCCCTGCGCGACGTTGAACACGCCGTCGGGCAGGCCGGCCTCCTTCCACAGCTCGGCCATCCACAGCGCCGCCGACGGGTCCTGCTCGCTGGGCTTGAGCACGACGGTGTTGCCGGTGGCGATGGCGATGGGGAAGAACCACATCGGGACCATCGCGGGGAAGTTGAACGGGCTGATCACGGCGACCGGCCCGAGCGGCTGGCGGATGGAGAACACGTCGACGTTGGTGGAGGCGTTCTCGGTGAACCCGCCGCGGACGAGCGAGGGGACGCCGCAGGCGTACTCGACGACCTCCTGGCCGCGGGAGACCTCGCCGAGGGCGTCGTCGAGGACCTTGCCGTGCTCGGCGGTGATGATCGCGGCCAGCTCGGGCTTGCGGGCGTTGAGCAGCTCGCGGAAGCGGAACAGCACCGCGGTGCGCTTGGCCAGCGAGGTGTCCCGCCAGCGGGGGAAGGCGGCGACGGCGGCGGCGACGGCGGCGTCGACCTCCTCGGTCGAGGCGAGGGCGACCTCGCCGAGCACCTCGCCGGTGGCCGAGTCGGTCACCTCGCCGGTGCGGCCGCTGGTGCCCTCGCGGCGGGCGCCGTCGATCCAGTGCGGGATGTGCGTGGTCGTGGTCATGGGGGTGCTCCTCAGGTGAGGGTGCCGTCGGGGAAGTGCTTGGTGACCAGCTCGCGGATGGCGCCGAGCATGCGGGTGCCCGACTCGCGGGCCTGGTCGTCCCAGCCGAAGACGCAGGTGGTCAGGACGCCGTCGAAGCCGATCCCGGCGAGGGCGGCGAAGGCCTCGTCGAAGTCGACGTCGCCGCGCCCGATCTCCATGTGCTGGTGGACGCGGGTGGTGTTGCCCGGCGGGTTGGTGATGTAGCGCAGCCCGTCGGAGGCGCGGTGGTCCATCGAGTCGGCGACGTGCACGTGGGTGAGCAGGTCACCGGCGGCGGCGATGATGCCGGGGGCGTCGTCGCCCTGGTGGAAGGTGTGCGGCGTGCAGTAGAGGAAGGACACGCACGGGCTGTCGATGCCGCGGATGGCGTCGACCGCGGGCCGGCCGAGCTCGATGAAGTCGTCGGGGTGCGGCTCGAGGGCGAGCTTGAGCCCCTCCCGCTCCAGGAGCGGGAGCAGCTCCTCCATGGAGCGCCAGAACATCGCCTCGGCGAGCTCGGGCGCCTCGGGGCGGCCGTTGAACTCGCTGTTGAGCGTGTCGACGCCGAGCTCGACGCAGATCTCGACGGCGCGGCGCCAGTAGCGCACCGCCGCCTGCCGCTCGACCTCACCGGGCCCGGACCAGCGCATCACCGGCAGCAGCGAGGTGACGCCGACGCCGGCGTCGGCGAGCCGGCTCTTGAACGCCCGCACGGTGGCGGTGTCCACCCGGGGGTGCTTGAAGAACGGGACGAAGTCCTCGCGGGGCGAGAGCTCGATCCACTCGTAGCCCATGCCGGCCACCACGTCGGGCAGCTCCAGCAGGGGTGTGGTCCGCAGCATCTGCGGGTCCAGCGCGATCCTCATGACGGGGTTCCTCCTCGCGACTCCATCCGGACCTCGGTGCGCCGGCCGGTGCGCAGCGCCTCCACCCCCGCGGCGCAGACCGCCTGCGCCGCGTAGCCGTCCCACGCGCCGGGGCCGTCGACGTCGCCCCGCCGGGCGGCGTCCACCCAGCGCTGCACCTCGACGTCGTAGGCGAGGCCGAAGCGCTCGCGGAAGCCGGGGGTGACCGCGGTGCCGCGGACCGCGCCGCCCGGTCCGGCGGACTGCCGGACCGGGCCGTGCGGCAGGCCGATCACCGCGCTGCCGTCCTCGCCGACGACCTCGGTGCGCACCTCGTAGGCCAGGCCGGTGCTGACGAAGCACTCGACGTCGACCAGCCGGCCGCCGGTGGTCTCCAGGAGCACCAGCAGCGGGTCCGACAGCGCCTCGGCGGCGTGCCGGGTCGACCGCGGGGTCAGGACGGTGACCGCGGCGATCTCCTCGCCGAGCAGGAACCGGGCGACGTCGACCTCGTGCACCACGGAGTCGTTGACGATCGACTCGGTGGTGACCCCCGGCGGGACGGCGGGGTTGCGGTGCGCGCAGTGCACCAGCAGGGGCTCGCCGAGCCCGCCGGAGGCGACCAGCTCGCGCAGCGCGGCGTACTCGGGGTCGAAGCGGCGCATGAACCCGACCTGCACCAGCCGCCGGCCGGTGCGCGCGGTGTGGGCGTCCTCGGCGCGGACGATCTGCAGGGAGCTGGCGGCGTCCATGGTCAGCGGCTTCTCGCACAGCACCGGGATCCCGCGCTCGATGCAGGCCAGCACCTGCTCCTCGTGGAACCGGCCGGGCGTGGCGATGACGACCGCGTCGACGTCCGGGTCGGCGATCGCGGCCAGCGGGTCGGGGACCACGCGACAGCCGGGCACCTCGGCGGCGACCTGGTCGGCGCGCTCGGTGGCCGCGTCGGTGACGACGGCCACGCGGGCGCCGGAGACCCGGCGGGTCAGCCGGGCGACGTGGTCGGCGCCCATGAGCCCGACGCCGAGCACGGCGACGCGCAGCTCCGCCGGGGCCGCCCCGGCCGCGGGGGAGGCGGGGAGGACCTCGGTCGCCGTCACGCCGGCTCCTGCACGGGGGTGCGGGGGCGGCCGATCTCCAGCGAGGGCAGCCCGCAGGAGCCGATGAGGCGGTGGGTGCGCTGCGCGATGGGGAGGGGGACGTCGGGCGGGCAGGGGTAGAGGTCGTGCTCGACGATGGCGAACACGTCCAGGCCCAGCCGGTCGACCTCCGCCAGCAGCGGCGGGAGGTCGGGCACCCCGTGCGGCGGCTCGATCATGGCGCCGAGCTGCACGGCCTGCGGGAACGGGACGTCCTCGGCGTGCACCCGCTCGATGACGGCGGGGTCGACCTGCTTGAGGTGCAGGTAGCCGATCCGCTCGGGGTGGCGGCGGATCAGGTCGAGGTTGTCGCCGCCGTAGTAGCTGACGTGGCCGGTGTCCAGGCACAGCGGCACGTACCGCGGGTCGGTCTCGGCGAGGAAGCGCTCGATGTCGGGCTGGCGCCCGACGTGGCTGTCGGCGTGCGGGTGGAAGGCGATGGACAGGCCGTACTCCTCCTGCACCGCCCGGCCGAGCCGGTCCAGGCCCGCGGCCAGGCGCGCCCAGGCCTCGGCGGTCAGCTCGCGGGGCTCGACGGCCTCCCCGGTCCGGTGGTCGCGCCACACGTCGGGGATGACCACCACGTGGGTGCCGCCCATGGCGGCGGTGAGCGTGGCGACGTCGCCGACCTGGCGCCACACGTCGTCCCAGGAGTCGGGGCGGTGCAGGTGCTCGAACACGGTCCCGGCCGAGACGCGCAGGCCGCGGGCGGCCAGCTCCTCGCCCAGCCGGGCGGGGTCGGTGGGCAGGTAGCCGTACGGGCCGAGCTCGATCCACTCGTAGCCGGCGGCGCTGACCTCGTCGAGAAAGCGCGGCCAGGGGACCTGCCGGGGGTCGTCGGGGAACCAGACGCCCCACGAGTCGGGTGCCGACCCGACGCGGATGCGGGCGCCTCCGGGCTGCTGCACGGTCATGTCTTGCTCTCCTCGGAGGGGGTGCTCAGGAACGCTCGGACGGCGTCAGGTACGGGTGCTGGCGGGCCTTCCACTGCTCGTAGACGGCGCGGGCCCGCTGCGTGGACTCGAGGGTGGAGACCTCGCTGACCGGCACGTCCCACCACGACTCGCTGGAGGGGGCGTCGACGAGCGGGTCGGTCTCGACGTGGACGACGGTGGTGCGGTCCGACGCCTTCGCCTTGCGCAGCGCCGCCTCCAGGCCGGGCCCGTCGTGGGCGGTGAGGACGTCGACGCCGAGGCTGGCGGCGTTGGCCGCCAGGTCCACCGGCAGCAGGCCGCCCTCGAGCCGGCCGTTGCCGGCGCGGGCGCGGTAGCGGGTGCCGAACCGCTGGGAGCCCAGCTGCTCCGACAGCGCGCCGATCGAGGCGAAGCCGTGGTTCTGCACCAGGACGACGACGATCTTGACGCCCTCCTGCACGGCGGTGACCAGCTCGGTCGGCATCATCAGGTAGGAGCCGTCGCCGATCATGACGAAGACGTCGCGGTCGGGGGCGGCCATCCGGATGCCGATGCCGCCGGGGATCTCGTAGCCCATGCACGAGTAGCCGTACTCGACGTGGTAGCCCTTCGGGTCGCGGACCCGCCACATCTTGTGCAGGTCGCCGGGCATGGAGCCGGCGGCGCAGACCACCACGTCGCGGGGCGCGGACACCTCGTTGACCAGCCCGATGACCTCGTTCTGGGTGAGCCGGCCGCCCTCGCCGGCGCTGGGCACCTCCGGGTGGTAGGCCGCCTCCACCGTCGCCTCCCAGGCGGCGGCGAGCTCGGCGGTGCGGGCCTGGTGGGCGTCGTCGGCCGACCAGCCCTCCAGGGCCCGAGTCAGCGCGGTGAGGGTGTCGCGGGCGTCGGCCTGCACCGCCACGCCGGCGTGCTTGACCGCGTCGGGGGAGGCGACGTTGACGTTGACGAAGCGGACGTCCGGGTCGCTGAAGGCGGTGCGCGAGGCGGTGGTGAAGTCCTGGTAGCGGGTGCCGATGCCGATGACGACGTCGGCGTCGCGGGCCAGGGCGTTGGCCGCCGTCGTCCCGGTGGAGCCGATGGCGCCGACCGACTGCGGGTGGTCGTAGGCCAGGGCGCCCTTGCCGGCCTGGGTCTGCGCGACGGGGACGCCGGTGGCGGTGGCGAACGCGTCGAGGGCCTCGGTGGCGTGCGAGTAGACGACGCCTCCGCCGGCGACGACCAGGGGCCGGCGGGCGGAGCGGATGACCTCGACGGCGCGGGCGAGCGCCGCGGGTTCCGGCTGGGGGCGGGCCACGTGCCAGGTGCGCTCGGCGAACAGCTCCACCGGCCAGTCGAAGGCCTCGGCCTGCACGTCCTGCGGGAAGCAGAGGGTGACCGCGCCGGTCTCGGCGGGGTCGGTGAGCACCCGCATCGCCGACAGCAGCGCGCCGGGCAGCTGCTCGGGCCGCCAGATGCGGTCGAAGTAGCGCGAGACCGGGCGGAAGGCGTCGTTGACCGTGACGTCGCCGGAGGCGGGCAGCTCCAGCTCCTGCAGCAGCGACCCGGCCGAGCGGGTGGCGAAGGTGTCGGCGGGCAGCAGCAGCACCGGCAGCCGGTTGATGGTGGCCAGCGCCGCGCCGGTGAGCATGTTGGTCGAGCCGGGCCCGACGCTGGTGGAGACCGCCCAGGTCTGCAGCCGGTCCTTGGCGCGGGCGTAGGCGACGGCGGTGTGCACCATGGCCTGCTCGTTGCGGCCGAGGACGTAGGGCAGCGCGCCGGGCTCGTCGAGCTCGGCCTGCAGCAGCGCCTGGCCGAGGCCGGCGACGTTGCCGTGGCCGAAGATGCCCAGGCAGCCGGCGAACAGCCGCTGCCGCTGCCCGTCGCGCTCGGAGTGCTGGGCGGCGAGGAAGCGCACGACCGCCTGCGAGACGGTCAGCCGGACGGTGTCGGTCCGGGCCGGGGGGTGGGACGGGGCGCTCACGGGCGGGTCGCTCCGTTCTGCTGGTGACGGGTGGGGGCGTGCAGGGGCAGGCGGGGGTCGACGTCCTGCCCGGTCCAGGAGCCGCGGACCCAGGCGTGGTCGGGGTCGTCGACGATGCGCCAGGCGCGCTCGGGGCCGGGACCGGCCATGACGTTGAGGTAGTAGAGGTCGTGGCCGGGGGCGGCGATCGATGGGCCGTGCCAGCCGTGGGGGACCAGCACGACGTCGCGGTCGCGGACCTCGGCGAGCACGTCGATCGGCCGCTCGGGGGTGCCGTACACCCGGTGGTAGGCCAGGCCGGCCTGGCCCTGCGGGCCGGGGGCGACCTCGAAGTAGTAGATCTCCTCCAGCTCGGTCTCCGCCTCGGAGGTCTCGTCGTGCTTGTGCGGCGGGTAGCTCGACCAGTTGCCGCCCGGGGTGAGGACCTCGCAGGCGATGATCGCGTCGGCCTCGAACGCCCCGGCGGTGGCGAAGTTGTTGACCTGCCGGCTGCAGGTGCCCGCGCCGCGCAGCTCCACGGGCACGCCGGCGGCCGGCCCGTACCGGACGGGCAGCCGGCGGCGGGCGCGGGCGCTGCACAGCGCGAACCGGCCGCCGTCCGCGCTGCTCAGCTCGGCGGTGCTGCCCGGCGGCAGGTAGGCGAAGTCGGTGGGCCCGGCGAAGACGCCGCTGCGGCCGGCCAGGCGGAGCACCTCCCCGTCGCAGGTCACCGTCGCCCCGCCCTGCAGGGGGACGACGAGGACCTCGTCGGGTCCGGTGTCGAGCACGTGGCGGCCCCCGGCGGGCAGGTCGAGCACGCGCAGGCCGGAGCGGGTCCAGCCGGCCGACTCGGGCGTGACCTCGACGGCGTAGTCACCGGCGGCGGCGCTGCCGGCGGGCAGGTGCAGCGAGCGGGTGTCCGGGCTGGTGGCGGTCACGGGTCAGCCCTGGTGCACGAGGGAGACGGCGGTGTCCACCGCGGCCTCGACGTCGTCGCCGGGCGGGTAGAGCAGCGTCCGGCCCACGACCAGGCCGCGCACCGAGGGCAGGGCGAGCGCGTCGCGCCACTGCGCGTAGGTCTCCTCCGGGCGGCGGGAGGGGTCCCCGCCCAGCAGCAGGGTGGGCAGCGTGGTGGCGTCCATGACCCGCGCCATCTCCTCGACCACCGGCAGCTTGAGCCAGGTGTAGGCCGAGGTCGCGCCGAGGCCCTGGGCGATGTGCACGCTCCTGATGACCGCGTCGGGGGAGAGGTCGTTGACCACCCGGCCGTCCACCCGGCGGGACAGGAACGGCTCGAGCATGGCGACCACCCCGGCGCGGGCGAGCTCGGTCACCGCCCGGCCGGCGGCCTCCAGGGAGGCCACGGTGCCGGGGTCGTCGAGGTCGAAGCGGTTGAGCATCTTGGCCGCGTCGAAGCGGGCCTCGACCACGCCGCGCACGTCGTAGGCGGTCATCCGGTCGTCCATCTCGAAGACCGAGCCGGCCAGCCCACCGCGGTTCATCGAGGCGACGACGACCTTGTCCTCCAGGGCGCCGAGGAGCAGCAGGTCCTCGGCGACGTCGGCGGTGGCCAGCAGGCCGTCGACGCCGGGGCGGGCGAGCGCGGTGCGCAGCCGGTCCAGCATCTCGGTGCGGCTGTTCATCGCCGTGGCGCGGCCCTGGGCGGCCAGCGCGCCGCGGGCGGGGTGGTCGGCGGCGACGAGCATCAGCCGGCCGTCGGCGGGGAGGAACGCCGGGCGCCGGCGGCGGGCGGCCAGCGCCTCGCCGATCGCCTCGGGCCGCCGGCTGCGCAGCTCGGTGACCTCCGCGTAGGTCCGGCACGGCGGTGTGCCGGTCCCGAGGTCGGGCAGGTCGAGGCCGGTGCCGGAGAGGGCGGTGTCAGACACGGGTGTCCTCCAGTCGGGGGGCGTGCGCGGCGGCGTGGGCGGCGAGGTGGGCGGCGACCTCGCCGGCGGTGGGCATCGCGGTCGAGCACTCCAGCCGCGAGGCGACGATCGCCCCGGCGGCGTTGGCGTTGGCCAGCACCTGCTCCAGCGGCAGGCCGGCGAGCAGGCCGTGCACGAGCGAGCCGCCGAAGGCGTCGCCGGCACCGAGCCCGTTGACGACCTCCACCGGCGTGGGCGGGACGACGACCCGCTCGGTGCGCGTCTTGCCGAGCACCCCGCGCGGTCCCTGCTTGACGACGGCGAGCTCCAGCCCGGCGTCGAGCAGGGCGTCGGCGGCGCGGTCGGGGTCGGTCTCGCCGGTGGCCACCTCGCACTCCTCGCGGTTGCCGACGGCCACGGTGACGTGCGGCAGCGCCGCGCGCACCTGGTCGGCGGCCTCCTCCCGGGAGGACCAGAACACCGGCCGGTAGTCGAGGTCGAGGACGGTGTGCCGGCGCCGGCCGCGGGCGGCCCACGCGGCGTGGTGGGCGGCGCGGGAGGGCTCCTCGGACAGGCCGGTGACCGTCGTCCACAGCAGCCGGGCCTCCCGGACGGCGGCGGGGTCGACGTCCGAGGGCCGGATCTGCAGGTCCGGAGCGGTGGGCCGGCGGTAGAAGTAGAGGGGGAAGTCGTCGGGCGGGAAGAGCTCGCAGAAGGTGACCGGCGTCGGGTGCTCGCCGTCGACGACGACGAACCGGTCGTCGACGCCCAGGTCGCGCAGCGCCCGGCGGACGAAGCGGCCGAAGGGGTCGTCGCCGACACCGGTGACCAGCGCGACGTCGGCACCGAGGCGGGCGGCGGCGACGGCGACGTTCGCGGCGCTGCCGCCCAGGTACTTGCCGAAGGTCTCCACGTCCTCGAGGCCGACCCCGGTCTGCAGCGGGTAGACGTCGACGCCGCTGCGGCCCATCACCACCACGTCGGGTGCTGTCTGCACGGTGCTGCTCCGTCCCTGTGCGTCGGCTGCGGTGTAGCGACTGTGCGCCACCGCACACGACCGCGTCAAGACTTTGTCAGGACATAACGACAGCAGGATGTGATCACCGACCTGCCCCTCCGAGGTGACGCCGGGGCCGGTGCGGCGATGGGAGGATGCGGGGGCGCCGTCCCGCCGGCGCCCCCACGAGGAGGACCAGGTGGCCGTCACGCCGAGCTTCGACATCGACCGCTCGAGCCCGACCCCGCTGTACTTCCAGCTGTCGCAGGCCATCGAGCGCGCCATCGCCGAGGGCGACCTGCCGGCCGGGTCGAAGCTGGAGAACGAGATCCTGCTCGCCCAGTCCTACGGGCTGTCCCGCCCCACCGTCCGCCGCGCCGTGCAGGAGCTCGTCGACAAGGGCCTGCTGGTGCGCAAGCGCGGCGTCGGCACCCAGGTCATCCAGCCGCACGTGCGCCGCTCGGTCGAGCTCACCAGCCTCTACGACGACCTGGCCCGCAGCGGCGAGGCGCCGTCGACGGAGGTCCTCTCGCTGGAGCGCGTGCCCGCGCCGGCCGACGTCGCCTCGGAGCTCGACCTCGCCGCCGGTGAGGAGGTCGTCGCGCTGCGCCGGCTGCGCCGCACCCGGGGCGAGCCGCTGGCGATCCTGACCAACTACCTGCCCGGGCGCTTCGAGCCCACCATGACCGACCTCGCCGAGCGCGGGCTCTACCAGTACCTGCGCTCCCAGGGCGTCCACCTGCGGGTGGCCCACCAGCGGATCGGGGCACGGCTGGCGCGCACCGACGAGGCGCGGCTGCTCGGCGAACCGCCGCGCTCGGCGCTGCTCACCATGCAGCGCACCGCCTTCGACGACAAGGGCGCCGCCGTGGAGCACGGCCGGCACGTCTACCGCGCCTCGCGCTACGACTTCGAGACGACGCTCGTCGGCCGCTGAGGGCCGGCCGGCCACCCTCGCCTCCTCTCGCTCCCACCTGCACCGACGCCGCCGCGGGCGCGTCCGTCCCGCGGCGGCGCTGCCCCCTGCCCGCGTCCGGGTTCGGATCGGGGTCTTCACAAAGTCCTAATGTCCTGACATAGTTTCTCGGCATGTGGCCGGCGTCACGCCGGCGGTCCGCCTGTCGAGGGAGCCCCCGTGCCACTGGTGCGCATCGACGTCGTCGAGGGACGGCGCAGCCCCGAGCAGCTCCGCCTGCTGGCCGACACGGTCCAGGAGGTGGTGCTCGACGTCTTCGCCGCGCCGCCCGGCGACCGCTACCAGGTGATCACCGAGCACCGCCCGGGCCAGCTCATCTGCGAGGACACCGGCCTGGGCATCGAGCGCACCGACGACCTCGTCGTGCTGCAGGTGTTCCAGCAGGGCCGCAGCGACGCGCAGAAGCGCGCCCTGTACGCGGGCCTGTGCCGGCGCCTCGGCGAGGTCACCGGCCTGGCGCCCGGCGACCTCGTCGTCTCCGTGGCCGCCAACACCCGCGCCGACTGGTCCTTCGGGCTGGGCCGGGCCCAGTTCCTCGACGGCGACCTCTGACCCCCTGCCTCTGACCCCCTGCCTCTGAACCCTGCCTCTGAACCCCTGCCCCTGAACCCTGCCCCTGGTTCCCGGGCTCCCCGCCCACCGCGTCCGCACCGGAAGGAGGGACGACGTGCCCGCACACTCCCCGGCCGGCGCCGACGGCGCCCCGCCTCCCGTACCGGCTGTGCTCCCGCCCTCAGGACGTCCGGCGGCCCCGCCGCAGCCGGTGGCCGGCCCGCAGCAGGACGCGGCCGTCCGCCGGCCGGCCGGCGACGGTCTCCGCCGACGGCCCGGGGCCGAGCTCGTCGAGCATCCGGTCGACGGTGGTCAGCAGCGCGGAGTTCAGCTCCCACAGCCCCGACCGGCTGCGCGGGTCGCCGATGAGCAGGTCGGCCACCACCTCCCGGCCGCTGGCCAGCGCCGCGAGCGCGCGGGGGAGCCGGCCGTCGCCGGGTGCGGCGGTGAGGACCCGGCCGAACTCGCGGACCACCGTGCTCATCCGGGCCAGCAGGCTCGCCGTGGTGCGGCGGACGGTGTCGGCGTACTCGGCGTCGTCCTGCACCCCGGTGCGCTCCCGGGTCGCGTCGTCGATCGCGCGGAACAGCGTGCGCAGCGAGACCGAGGTGTACTCCAGCGCGTCGAGGCCGGCGCGCATCCCGGCGGTCTCCCACGGGGAGCGCAGCGCGCGCACGTTGAGCCGGCGGCTCTCCTCGGCGTGGGTGAGCGCCCGGTCCAGCCGGGGGACGTGCCGGTTGAGCCGCCGCGCGTCCTGCAGCCAGCGCGTCGACTGCTCGGCGGTGACCGGCCCGGCGGCGAGCACGGCCGCGGCGCCGTCGAGGAGCGCGCCGATCTCCCCGGCGAAGCGCTCGACGGAGCGGACCGCGTAGCGGGTCTGCACCGCCGGAGGGAACACCACGTTGACGAGCATGCCGACCGCCGCGCCCAGCAGGGTCTCCAGGACGCGGTCGCCACCGACGGCCTCCGCCCCCGAGGCGCCCACGCCCAGCACGAGCATGGCGCTGATCGGCACCTCGACCAGGTGCGGTCCCAGCCGCAGCAGCTGGCCGACGACGATGGCCGCGGCGACCAGGGCGGCGAGGCTCCACCAGCTCAGGCCCACGACCGCGACGAACAGCACCGCCAGCGCGACCCCGGAGACCACGCTCAGCACCCGCTGCACGCCGTTGACCAGGGTGCTGCTCAAGGTGGCCTGCACGACCAGCAGCGCGGTGAGCGCGGCGATCAGCGGCGGCGGGTCCTGCAGCCCGGCGGCCTGCGCCACGAGGAACGCCGCCACCGTCGCGCCGGTCATCCGCAGCGCGCGCAGGACCGCCGACCGGCCGCGCCGGCGCACCAGCAGAGCGGCGTCGCCCACCCACTCGCGCACGGGCGCACGCCGGCTCCGGCGCCAGAAGGCCACGCGGTCATCCTCCGCGACGCCACCGGGCGCCCGCGCCCGGCTCGCCGACCGGCCCGGACCCCGTGCGCCCCGTGCACACCGCGGCCCTGTTCCGCACCGGGCGCCCACCGGTCCCTCCCGGCGCGGCGGGCCTCCCGCCCACGCGCACCCTGCGGCCGGCCCCGCGGCCGGGACCCCGACCCCGTCCCGGCCACCCGGCCGGCGCCGTGACCGCCGCCTCCTGCACCCGCCAGAGATCCACCTCCCCGCCATCCCTGCCCCCGGGGCCATGACGCCCTCCTCCCCGAAAGAGCGGCCCATGTCGATCCACTCGTCCACCCGGACGTCCAGCGGCGCCGAGCGCTCGCCGGCGCACAACCGGTTCCTCGTCAAGCTGACGGTGATCTCCACCCTCGGCGGCCTGCTGTTCGGCTACGACACCGGCGTCATCTCCGGTGCGCTCCTCTACATGAAGGAGGACCTCGCCCTCACCTCCTTCACCGAGGCCCTCGTCGTCAGCTCGCTGCTCTTCCCCGGCGCGGCGTTCGGTGCCCTGCTCGGCGGCAAGCTCGCCGACAGGCTCGGCCGCAGGGGGAGCCTGCTCGTCTGCGCCGGGCTGTTCCTCCTCGGTGCGCTCATCTGCGCCGTCGCGCCCAACGTGCCGGTCATGACCGCCGGGCGCATCCTGCTCGGCTTCGGCGTCGGTGCGGCCGCGGTGACCTGCCCGCTGTACCTCGCCGAGATGGCACCGGCCGACCGGCGCGGCCGGATGGTCACCATCAACGAGCTGATGATCGTCACCGGCCAGTTCCTCGCCTTCGCGATGAACGCCCTGCTCGACGCGATCATCAAGGACCCGCACGTGTGGCGGTGGATGCTCGGGGTCGCCACGGTGCCCGCGATCGCGCTGCTCGCCGGCATGCTCGTGCTGCCGGACTCGCCGCGCTGGTACGCCGTGCGCGGGCGGCTGCAGGACACCCGGCGCGTCCTGGACCTGAGCCGGGACCCCGCCGAGGCGGCGGAGGAGTACAACGTCATCGCCGAGCACGCCCGGCGTGACGTCGGCGAGGACAAGGGTGCCGCCCTGCGCGACCTGCGCGCCTTCCCGTGGATGCGCCGGATCCTGTGGATCGGCTGCGGGCTGGCCACGGTGCAGCAGGCCACCGGCATCAACACGGTGAACTACTACGCCCCGACCATCCTGCGCTCGACCGGGCTGGGGAACAGCGCCTCGCTCATCCTGACCATCACGGTCGGCGTGGTGGCGATCATCGGCACCGTCTTCGGGATCTGGCTGATCGGGCGGGTCAACCGCCGGCCGCTGCTGCTCACCGGGTTCACCGGGGTCGCGGCCGGGCACGCGGTGCTGTCCCTGTCGTTCCTGCTGCCGGAGACGGGCTTCCGCAGCTACCTGATCCTCGCTGCGATGCTCTTCGTCGTCTTCTTCGTGCAGACGTTCATCGGCACGCTGGTGTGGCTGCTGCTGTCGGAGATCTTCCCGATGACGATCCGCGGGTTCGCCATGGGCATCGCCGTCTTCGTGCTGTGGACGGTCAACGCGGCCATCTCCTTCGCGTTCCCGCCCCTGGTCGAGGCGCTCGGCGCCACCGCCACCTTCGGGCTCTTCGCGCTGGTCAACGTCGGCTCGCTGCTCTTCGTGACGAAGTTCGCGCCGGAGACGCGCGGGCGGACGCTCGAGGAGCTCGAGGACGACTTCCGGGCGCACTCCCCGGCCGAGGTGCGCGAGGCCCCGGTCGGCGTGCACGGCGGCTGACCGCCGGCTCCCACGGTGCCCGCCACCCCGCTCGCCGGGGTGGCGGGCACCGCCGCGTCCCGGTACCCGGTCGCCGGCGGCTCAGAGCAGCCGGGGGAGCGGGCGGACGACGAGGCGCTCCTCGACCGGCCGGCCGTCGAGGACCAGCCGGGCCCGCCAGACGCCGGAGGTGCGCAGCGGGGTGATCGGGTCGCCCCGCACCAGCCGGGCGAAGGTGTCGACGGCCTCCTCGGGCGTGGCGTACGCCTCCCACCGCGGCACCCGCTGCAGCGGCGCCAGGGACTCGATGCGGTACGGCTCCCGGGCGTCGTCGGGCGGGGGACCGGGCTCCTCCGGGACGACGGCGGACAGCCGCGGGCGGCCCAGCACGTACTTCCCGTTCCGCCGGACCCCGAGCCAGTCGTAGTGGCCGGTGGCGAGCTTCGCCCACAGCACCTCGGGCCTGCGGCACTGCTCGAGCACCGGGTACACCTGCTGACCCAGGACGACCTGGGCGTGGGAGCGGTCGGGCACCGCGCCGATGCTAGGGCCCGCGGCCGCTGCCGGCCGTGCGCCGCAGCCGGCCCCGTCCGGCCCGGGGATGCGACAGACTCGCCGGCGTGCGCGACGGGCTGCGGGAACTCGCCGACGGCGTCTGGAGCGGCCCCACGGTGCCCGGGCCGTGGATCAACCTGGTGGTCGTCGACGACGTCGTCGTCGACTCGGGGCTGCGCTGGTCCCGGCGCCGGCTGGCCGGCCTGCTGCGCGGCCGCGACGTCGCCGCGCACGTGGTCACCCACGCCCACGCCGACCACCTCGGGTCGACGGCCTGGCTGTGCGCCACGCTCGGCGCCCGGCTGGAGATGGGCTCCCGGGACGCCGACCGGTTCGAGTCCGGGCGCATCGACACGGTGACCAGCCGGGTCGGGCGGGTCGTGGCCCGGCTCGCCGAGCCCCCGCGGACCCCGGTGGACCGGCGGCTGCGCGAGGGCGACGCCGTCGGCTCCTTCCGCGTGCTGGAGGTGCCCGGCCACAGCCCCGGCAACATCGCGCTGTGGCGGGAGGCCGACCGCACCCTCGTGGTGGGTGACGCCCCGGTCAACCTGTCCCGGGACCCCGCCCGCCCGCGGTGGCTGCACCTGCCCGCGTCGCTGCACCACGACGCCGGGGAGGTCCGGCGCTCCCGGCGCCGCCTGGCGGAGCTGGAGCCGGCGCTGGTCGTGCCGGTGCACGGCCACCCGGTCCGGGACGCGGGGGCCTGGCGGCGGGCGCTGACGGCCTGACCCGCCCGCCGGCTACCCGGCGGGCGCGGGGGGAGCCGGCCGCGGCGCGATGCCGTCCACGAAGACCGACACCAGCTCGCGGATGCCCGCCTCGTCCAGCCCGCCGGGACCGGCCAGGGGGCTGGTCTGCACGCCGAAGAGGGTGGCCAGCAGCACCACCGCCGTCCGCGTCGGGTCCAGGTCGGCGCGCACCCGGCCCCGCTCGCGCTCGGCGCGCAGGTAGTCGGCGAGCAGCTGGGGAGGCCCGCCCAGGCCCCGCACGGTCTCGTCGAGCGCGGCGCCCTCGAGGTGGCGCTGCAGCTCCGGCGTGGCCGCCATCGCCAGCTCGAGCGGGACGACGGTCTCCCGCAGCCGGGACAGCTCGACGAACACCTCGGTGAGGACGTCGGCCACCGGCCGGCCGCCGGCGCGGGCGGGCAGGTCGGCCATCCACTCGGTCAGCCCGCGCTGCCCCTCGACGGCGGCGGCGACGAACAGCGCCCGCTTGTCCGGGAAGTGGCGGTAGATGGAGCCCTCGGCCACGCCGGCGCGCTCGGCGATGACCCGGGTCGTGGCGTCGTGGTAGCCCACCTCGGCCACGAGCTCGGTCGCCGCCCGGATGAGGGCTGCGCGGGTGTCGGTGCCGCGCGGCAGTGGTCGGCCCTCCCCGGTCGGTGGTCGGTGGTCGGTGGTGTGCCTAGTCGGTGATGTCCCGGCGGGAGAACACGACCCCCGAGACCAGGGCCGCGACCGCGACGTAGGCCAGCCCCAGCACCAGGGCGCCACTGTAGGAGAGGTCGGCGGTGCCGCCGGCGGCGAGCGTGCTGATCGTGGTGCCCGGCAGCCAGTCGCGGAGGGCGGAGACGGCGGCGCCGAGGACCGCCTCGAGCAGCAGCACCCAGCCCACCCCGATGCCGATCGCGATGCCGGCCGAGCGGGTCAGCGTGGCCAGGGCCAGGCCGAGGGTGCCCCACACCAGCAGCGACAGGTACAGGTCCACCGCGGCGCCCAGGACGACGGGGACGACGTCCTGGCCCCAGGCGGTGGGCTCCCAGCCGCCCGCGGCGGCGGCCCCCGGGGCCACCAGGACGTTGACCACGACGGCGAGCAGCGTGGCGCCGGCGGTCGCGAGCGCCAGCGCCGTCCACTTGCCGAGCAGCAGCCGCCACCGGCGGGGTTCGGCGGCCACCAGCACCCGCACCAGGCCGCTGGAGTGGTCGGAGGCCGCGGCCAGCGCCCAGAAGGCCAGCGCGGTCACGCCGAAGAACGACGCCGCCGCCCCGAGCCCGGACACGATGCCCTCGCGGCCCAGCAGCTCGGCCGCCGAGGGGAAGGAGACCCCGGGCCCGTTCTCCGCCGGTGCGCCGCCCGGCTCGACGACCTGGAACACCACGACGTTGACGAGCACGGCGAAGAGCACCGTGAGGCCCGACCAGCCGAGCACGACGCCGCGGCGGCGGAGCCGGACGAGCTCGCTGCGCACCACGGCGGTCACCGGGCTCCCCCCTCGGCGGCCGCGGGGACGGGGCGCGCCGCGGCCGCGCGGCCGGCCGCCGGCTCGCCGCCGTCGCCGCCGGTCATCTGCAGGAAGACCGACTCCAGGGTGTCCCGGGTGGCGGTCAGGGCGCGCAGCGTGATGCCCGCGCCCGCGGCGGCGCGGTTGACCGCCGCCGCGGCGTCGCCGTCGGCGGCCACCCGCAGGCGGCCCGGCGCCGGGGTGGTCACGTGCCACCCGGCGTCGGCGAGGACGCGGCCGAGCCGCTCGGTGTCGGCCGCGTGCTCGGGGGCGACGTCGACGTGGGTCCCGGCCCGGGCCAGCAGGTCGGCGACGGTGCCGTTGTAGAGCAGCACCCCGAAGCGGACGACGACCAGGTGGGTGCAGATGCTCTCGATCTCCGACAGCAGGTGCGAGGACACGACCACGGTGCGGCCGGACCGCCCCAGGTCCTGCAGCAGGGCGCGGATCTCGACGATGCCGGCGGGGTCGAGGCCGTTGGTGGGCTCGTCGAGGACGAGCAGCGCGGGGTCGGGCAGCAGCGCGGCGGCGATGCCCAGGCGCTGCTTCATCCCGAGGGAGAAGCGCCGCACCGGCTCGCGGTCGCGGCCGGTGAGGCCGACGGCGCCGAGGACCTCGTCGACCCGGCTCACCGGCAGCCGCCGCAGCCGGGCGAGGGAGACGAGGTTGGCCCGCGCGGACAGGCCCGGCACGAAGGCCGGGCCCTCGACGAGCGCCCCGACCTGCCCGGCGTAGGCCCGCGGGTCGGTGATCGGCTCGCCGAGGACCTCGGCGGTGCCGGCGCTGGGCCGCACGAGCCCGAGCAGCATGCGGATGAGGGTGGACTTGCCCGAGCCGTTGGGGCCGACGAGGCCGATCACGCCACCGCGGGGCAGCGACGTGGTCAGGTCGTCGACCGCGACGACGGAGCCGAAGGTCCGGCGCAGGGACGCCGTCGCGACAGCCGCGGTCACGGGGAACCTCCTGGGTCGTGGAGGGCCGGCCCTGGGGCGAGCCGGCGGGCGCCTGTGTGAGTGAGCGCCCACTCACAACGGTAGCCGGTCGCCCGACCGGTGTCACGACCCCGCACGACCTGTCCCTGCCGCGAGGAGTCGGGTTACATCACCGGTGCGACCCGCGACGCGAGGCGAGGAGGCGGTCCGTGGACCCGGACGAGGTGGCCGTGCCGGTCTTCTTCCTGTCCGACAGCACCGGGATCAGCGCCGAGACGATGGGCAACGCGCTGCTCATCCAGTTCCCCGACGTGCCCTTCGAGCGCACGACGATCCCCTTCATCTCCACCGTCGAGCACGCCCGCGAGGTGGTCGCCGAGCTGGACGCGGCGATGGAGGGCCCGGTGCCCCCGCTGGTGTTCACCACCGCCGCCGTCGACGAGGTCCGCGAGGAGCTGCTGCGCTCCAAGGCGCCGATCATCGACTTCTTCGGCCTGCACATGAGCCGGGTGGAGGAGCAGCTCGGCGCCCGCGGGCTGCACGAGGCGCGGCGGCTGCACGGGGTCGGCGACGTGCGCCGCTACAACGACCGGATGGCGGCCGTGGAGTTCGCCATCGAGCACGACGACGGGCAGAGCTCCCGGGCGCTGGAGCGCGCCGACGTCGTCCTGCTGGCCCCCTCCCGCTGCGGCAAGACCCCGACGGCGATGTACCTGGCGCTGCAGCACGGCCTGTTCGTCGCCAACTACCCGCTGGTCGACGAGGACCTGGAGACCACCGACCTGCCCCGCCCGGTGCGGGAGCTGGCCGACCGCTGCTTCGGGCTGACCACCACCGTCGCCCGGCTCAGCCGGGTCCGCTCCGAGCGCCGGCCGGACTCCCGGTACGCCTCGGAGGAGCAGTGCCGCTTCGAACTGCGGCGGGCCGGTGCGATGTACCAGGCTCACGACCTGCCCACGGTGGACACCTCGGCGGCCTCCGTCGAGGAGATCGCCACCGTGGTGATCCAGACCCTGGCCCGGCGACGGCGCGCCTCCGGGCGCGCGCCGTCCGGCCGCGACCCCCGGCGAGGAAGGACCACCCGCTCATGAGCACCGACACCGCCCCCGAGGTCCCCGCCGACACCTCCGGGGGTGCCGACAACGTCCGCTGGTTCGCCGAGCTGGGCCTGGGGGACCTGGAGGTGGTGGGCGGCAAGAACGCCTCGCTGGGCGAGATGATCTCCCACCTGGCCGACGCCGGGGTCAGCGTCCCCGACGGCTTCGCCACCACCGCGGCGGCCTACCAGCGCTTCCTCGGCGAGACCGGGCTGGCGCAGCGGATCGCCGAGCGGCTGCGCACGCTGGACACCGACGACGTCCGCGCGCTGGCACGGGCCGGTGAGGAGATCCGCCGCGAGGTCGTGGAGCAGCCCTTCCCGCCGGACCTGGAGGCCGACATCCGCCGCGCCTACCAGCGGCTGGCCGGCGACGACGCCGAGGCGTCCTTCGCGGTGCGCTCGTCGGCCACCGCCGAGGACCTGCCCGACGCCTCCTTCGCCGGGCAGCAGGAGACCTTCCTCAACGTCCGCGGCATCGACGCGGTGCTGCAGGCCGTCCGGGAGGTCTACGCCTCGCTCTACAACGACCGGGCGATCGCCTACCGGGTGCACCACGGCTTCGACCACGAGGCGGTGTCGCTGTCGGCCGGGGTGCAGCGGATGGTCCGCTCCGACGTCGGCGCGTCGGGGGTGCTGTTCACCATGGACACCGAGTCCGGCTTCCGCGACGCCGTCTTCGTCACCTCCGCCTACGGCCTGGGCGAGGGCGTGGTGCAGGGCGCGGTCAACCCCGACGAGTTCTACGTCTACAAGCCCGCGCTGCGCGCCGGGCGCCCGGCGATCCTCAAGCGGGGCGTGGGGGAGAAGGCCACCAAGATGGTCTACACCGACGCCACCGAGGTGGGCCGCACCACCGCGTTCGTCGACGTCGACCCCGCCGAGCGCCGGCGGCTGTCGCTCACCGACGCCGAGGTCACCGAGCTCGCCCGCCAGGCGCTGCGGATCGAGGAGCACTACGGCCGCCCCATGGACATCGAGTGGGGCAAGGACGGGCTGACCGGGCAGCTGTTCGTGCTGCAGGCCCGCCCGGAGACGGTGCAGTCCCGCGCCGGCAACACCACCGAGCGCTACCGGCTCACCGGCACCGGCACCGCGCTGGTCGAGGGGCGGGCGATCGGGCAGAAGATCGGCGCCGGCCCGGTCCGGGTGCTCTCCGACATCGACCAGATGGACGCCTTCACCCCCGGCGACGTGCTGGTGGCGGACATGACCGACCCCGACTGGGAGCCGATCATGAAGCGCGCCTCGGCGATCGTCACCAACCGCGGCGGGCGCACCTGCCACGCGGCGATCATCGCCCGCGAGCTCGGCATCCCCGCCGTCGTCGGCACCGGCACCGCCACCCGCACGCTCACCGACGGCGACCCCGTCACCGTGTCCTGCGCCGAGGGCGACACCGGCGTCGTCTACGCCGGGGAGGTCGGCTTCGAGGTGGAGGAGACCCGCCTGGACGCCATGCCGGAGATCCCCGTCAAGATCATGATGAACGTGGGCACGCCCGAGCAGGCCTTCGCCTTCTCCCGGCTGCCCAACGCCGGGGTCGGCCTGGCGCGGCTGGAGTTCGTCATCAACCGGCAGATCGGCATCCACCCCAAGGCGCTGCTGGAGCTCGAGCAGCTCGACCCGCCGCTGCGGGCCCAGGTGCAGGAGCGGATCGCGGCCTACCCCTCGGCGCGGGACTTCTTCGTGCAGCGGGTCGCCGAGGGGGTGTCGACGATCGCGGCGGCGTTCGCGCCGGAGCCGGTGATCGTGCGGATGAGCGACTTCAAGTCCAACGAGTACGCCAACCTGCTCGGCGGCGAGCGCTACGAGCCGCACGAGGAGAACCCGATGATCGGCTACCGGGGCGCCTCCCGGTACCTGTCGGCCGACTTCGCCGACTGCTTCGCGATGGAGTGCGAGGCGCTGCGGTACGTGCGCGACGAGATGGGCCTGACCAACGTCAAGATCATGATCCCGTTCGTGCGGACGGTGGCGGAGATCGAGGGCGTGGTGGAGCTGCTGGCCTCCCACGGCCTGCGCCGCGGGGACAACGGCCTGTCGGTGGTGATGATGTGCGAGCTGCCGTCGAACGCCGTGCTGGCGCACGCCTTCCTCCAGCACGTCGACGGGTTCTCCATCGGCTCCAACGACATGACCCAGCTGACCCTGGGGCTCGACCGCGACTCCGCCCTGGTCGCCGCCGGCTTCGACGAGCGCGACCCCGCGGTGCTGGCCATGCTGGAGATGGCGATCACCGCCTGCCTCGAGCGCGGCAAGTACGTCGGCATCTGCGGCCAGGGCCCCAGCGACCACCCCGACCTCGCCCAGTGGCTGCTCGAGAAGGGCATCGAGACGATGTCGCTCAACCCCGACACCGTCGTCGACACCTGGCTGCACCTGGCCCGCAGCGCCCGCACCGCCGGCTGAGGGAGCCCGGCGCCGACGCCGCACGCCTGGGACACTGGAGGGAGACCACCTGCCGCGGCGACGCCGCCCGGCGCTCGACGACGAGCCCGGGGCGCACGCGGCAGGCACCCCCCCGTCCCGCGCTGCGCCCCGCCCGGCGCCCGGGACGACGAGCCGGAGGAACGACCACCCCATGCCGAACCGGCCCCTCGCCGTCCTGCTGGACATGGACGGCACCCTCGTGGAGACCGAGCAGCACTGGGGGAGCGCGCTGTTCGCCCTGGCCCGGCGCCTGGGCGGGAAGCTCAGCGGCGCGGCCCGCGAGGCCACCGTCGGCACCAGCATGCGCACCGCGCTGGGCATCCTCTACGCCGACCTCGGCCTCGACCGCGCCGCGCGGTGGGAGGCCGACGCCGCCTGGGTCGAGGACGTCGTCGCCGACCTGCTCGCCCGGGACGTCCGCTGGCGCCCGGGCGCGCGCGAGCTGCTCACCGAGGTGCGCGCGGCCGCCCTGCCCGCCGCCCTGGTGACGACGACCCCGCGCCGGCTCGCCGACCTCGTCCTCACCCGGCTCGCCCGCGACCTCGACGTGCCGCCCTTCGACCTCACCGTCTGCGGCGACGAGGTGCCGGCCCGCAAGCCCGACCCGGCGCCCTACCTGCAGGCCGCCGCGGGGCTGGGCGTCGACCCGGCCGGGTGCGTGGTCGTGGAGGACTCCGCGTCCGGGGTGGCCGCCGGCCTGGCGGCGGGCTGCGCGGTGCTGGGCGTGCCGTCACTGCAGCCGCTGGCCCCCGCGCCGGGCCTGGTGCTGCGCGACACGCTGGCCGGCGTCGGCCTGGCCGACCTCGGCGACGTCCTCGCCGCGCGGGAGCCGGTCGCCAGCGGGACCTGAGGCCCGCTCAGCCCGCGGGGAGCACCTCCCGGCCGCGGGAGACGACCAGCGCCACCCGCTCGAGCGCGAGCGGGTCGGTGGTGGGGTCGCCGTGGACCAGCAGCAGGTCGGCGTCCAGGCCCGGCGCCAGCCGTCCGGTGCGGCCGCCGAGGCCGCAGGCCCGCGCCGCCGCCGACGTCGCGGTGGCCAGCGCCTCGGCCGCCGGCACCCCGCCGCCGGCCAGCGAGGCCACGGCCCGGGCGAGGACCCCGTGGGGCTTGGCCGGGCTGACGCCGGAGTCGACCCCGCTGACGACCCGCACGCCGGCCCGGTGCAGCCCGGCGGCCGCCGCGGCGCGGGCCTCCTCGGTCGTGCCGATGCGGGCGATGAGCTGCTGGATCGGCGGGGGTGGGGTGGCGCCCGCGGCGACGCCCAGGGTGGGGCAGACGACGGTGCCCGCCCGCGCGAGCCGCTCGGCCGTTCCCGGCGGGACGCCCCAACCGGTGGCGGTGAGGCCGAGGCCGTGCTCGATGCCGTCGACGCCGGCGGCCAGCACCTGCTCGATCACGCTCAGCGGGTAGGCGTGCGCGGTCACCGGCAGGCCGAGCCGGTGCGCCTCGTCGACCACCGCCTGCACCTCCGCGTCGGTGTACTGCCCGGCCGTGGTGTCGGTGCCGGGGGTCAGGAACCCGCCGCTGGCCATCAGCTTCACCACGTCCGCGCCGCGCTCGGCCCGCTCCCGTACCGCGGCCCGCAGCGCCGCGATCCCGCCGGCCGGACCCCCCAGGGACGCGCAGTGCCCGCCGGGCGTGGTGATCGGCGGGCCGGCGGCGACCACGGTCGGTCCGGTGCGCGGCGCCCGGTCGACGACGGCGTAGCCGAGGTCACCGAGGTCGCGGACGGCGGTGACCCCGGCGGCCAGCTGCCGGTCGAGGGCGGCCGCGACGAGGCGGTCGACCTCCCCGACGGCGAGCTCGGGCAGCTGGTCGAGCGCGCGCGGGCCGCCGTCGCCGCACAGGTGCACGTGGGTGTCGACCAGCCCGGGCAGCAGCGTCGCGCCGGGCCGCTCGACCACCGCCACGCCGTCGGGCGGGGCGGTGCCGGCCGGCTGCACCGCGACGATGCGGCCGTCCTGGACGAGCACCAGCGCGCCGCCGGGCAGCACCCGCTCGCCGTCGAAGGCCCGTCCGGCCCGGTATCCGCGCATGCCGGCTCCCCGGGGGTCGCGGGATGGGCGCCCGACGCTCGTCCGCGGCGCCGCGCCGGTCAACCGGACCCGGCGCGTCCCACTACCGTTACCCCCACCACACGCGCCGCCAGCGTCGGAACGGGCCTGCGGGGGCGGAACGGTCAGGCGCGCTCGACGAGCGGGAGGGTGGCCCACCCGGCCGCCGCGGCGGCGTCGGCGGGGAACGGCGGGGGAGTGCCGCCGAAGGAGGGGCACAGCGCCTGGTGGTCGCACCAGTCGCACATCCGCGTGCGGTTGGGGCGGAAGTCGCCGGTGGCCACCGCCCGCTCGATCGCCGCCCAGATGGCCAGCAGCGTCCGCTCGAAGCGGACCAGTTCGGCCTCGTCCGGGGCGTAGGTGAGCGCCTCGCCGTCGCCGAGGTAGATGAGCTTGAGCTGGCTGGCCACCACGCCGCGGGTGCGCCACAGCACCAGCGCGTAGAACTTCATCTGGAACAGCGCCTTGGCCTCGAAGGCCTCCCGGGGCATCGAGCCGGTCTTGTAGTCGACCACCCGCAGCGCGCCGTTGCGGGCGACGTCGAGCCGGTCGACGTAGCCGCGCAGCAGCAGCCCGTCGGGCAGCGTCACCTCGACCAGCTGCTCGCGGCCCTCCGGCTGGATGCGGGTCGGGTCCTCCAGCCGGAAGTAGGTCTCCACCAGCTTCCCGGCCGACTCCAGCCACGACTGCAGCGACGGGGGAGCGGCGCCGTCCTCACCGGGGGAGAACAGCGCGGCCACCTCCGGGTCGGCCTGCAGCTCCTCCCACGCCGGCGCGACGAGCTCGCGGGCCGCCTCGACGGTGCGCTGGGCCTGCGGCAGGTCGTAGAGCCGCTCGAGCACCGCGTGCACCAGCGTGCCGCGCACCGCCGCGGGGCTGCGCTTCTCGGGCAGCCGGTCGATGGTGCGGAACCGGTAGAGCAGCGGGCAGGTCTTGAAGTCCGCCGCCCGGCTCGGGGACAGCGACGGCCGGCGCGGCGCCCGCTCGGGAGCCGGTGGCGCCGCCTGCTCGCCGTCGGCCGCGGTGTCGGAGGAGAACACTGCAGTCACGTCCCCGAGGCTAGGCCGGGCCACCGACAGTCCCGCGTCCCCCGCGCCGGACGGCCACTCCTCGGGAGGCGCCTAGGCTGGCCGCCCGTGGACGAGCAGCCCGAGCCCAGCCAGACCGCGACGAGCGCCGCACCGGCCCCGACCGCCGAGCCGGTGCCCGCGGAGGAGGAGCCGGGCCCGATCGAGCCGACCGCCGTGCCCGGCGCCTTCGCCGCCGGCGACCGGGTGCAGCTGACCGACCCCAAGGGCCGGCTGCACACCGTCGTCCTCGAGCCCGGCAAGCAGTTCCACACCCACCGCGGCGCCATCGCCCACGACGACCTCATCGGCGCCCCCGAGGGCTCGGTCGTGCACTCCACCGCCAACACCGGCTACCTGGCGCTGCGTCCGCTGCTGGCCGACTTCGTGCTGTCCATGCCGCGCGGCGCGCAGGTCATCTACCCCAAGGACGCCGCCCAGATCGTCGGCTCCGGCGACATCGGCCCCGGCATGCGGGTGCTCGAGGCCGGCGCCGGGTCCGGGGCGCTGACCTGCTCGCTGCTGCGCGCCGTCGGCGAGCACGGCCGGGTGACCAGCTACGAGCGGCGGGAGGACTTCGCCGACGTCGCCCGCGGCAACGTCGGCGCCTTCTTCGGCGGCGTGCCCGACACCTGGGAGCTGCGCCTGGGCGACCTCGCCGACCACCCCGCCGAGGAGGTCGTCGACCGGGTGGTGCTCGACATGCTCGAGCCCTGGGCGGTGCTGCCCACCGTGGCCGCGGCGCTGCGCCCCGGCGGCGTGCTCGTCGGCTACGTCGCCACGGTCACCCAGCTGTCGACCTACGTCGAGGCGCTGCGCGCCCAGGGCTGCTGGACCGAGCCCTACGCCTGGGAGTCGCTGGTCCGGCCGTGGCACGCCGTCGGCCTCGCCGTGCGCCCCGAGCACCGGATGGTGGCCCACACCGCGTTCCTGGTGACCGCCCGCCGGCTGGCCGAGGGCGTCGTCGCCCCGGTGCGCCAGCGCCGCGCCGCCAAGCACTGAACCGGCGCCGTTCCGCTCTCGACCGACCACCGCGAGCCACGGGCACGGTGTCGGTCGGCGTGTATAGATTTGCCTCCTGGCTCCCCCCGATGTGTGCGGAGGTGCGCGATGGGCCCCGGCCATGGTGATGGTCCCGACGAGTTCCGAGCGCGGCGCGAGCGTGACGTCTCCGCCCTGCTCTCCCAGATCTCCTACCTCGAGGAGGAGATCGGCCTGCTGCGCCGCAAGGTGTCCGAGAGCCCGCGCCAGGTGCGGGCGCTGGAGGAGCGGATCGCCGAGGCGGAGGGCCGCGCGGCCTTCCTCTCCGAGCGCAACGACAAGCTCGCCGGCACGCTGCGCGACGCGCGCGAGCAGCTGATCACGCTCAAGGAGGAGGTCGACCGGCTCGGCCAGCCGCCGTCGGGCTACGGCGTCTTCCTCGGCCGGCACGACGACGGCAGCGTCGACGTCTTCACCGGCGGCCGCAAGCTGCGGGTGTCGGTCTCCCCGGCGGTCGAGGGCGACACGCTGCGCCCCGGCCAGGAGGTCATGCTCAACGAGGCGATGAACGTCGTCGAGGCGCTCGGCTTCGAGAAGCAGGGCGACGTCGTCATGCTCAAGGAGCTGCTCGAGCCGGTCGACGGCGTCACCCAGCGCGCGCTGGTCATCGGCCACACCGACGAGGAGCGCGTGGTCTACCTCGCCGACTCCCTCACCGACCAGCCGCTGCGGGTCGGCGACTCGCTGCTGCTGGAGTCCCGGTCGGGCTACGTCTACGAGCGGATCCCCAAGAGCGAGGTCGAGGAGCTCGTCCTCGAGGAGGTCCCCGACATCGACTACTCCGACATCGGGGGCCTGGCCCGGCAGATCGAGCAGATCCGCGACGCCGTCGAGCTGCCGTTCCTGCACGCCGACCTGTTCCGCGAGTACGAGCTGCGCCCGCCCAAGGGGATCCTGCTCTACGGCCCGCCCGGCTGCGGCAAGACGCTCATCGCCAAGGCGGTGGCCAACTCGCTGGCCAAGAAGGTCGCCGCGGTCAAGGGCGAGGGGCAGGCCAAGAGCTACTTCCTCAACATCAAGGGCCCCGAGCTGCTCAACAAGTACGTCGGGGAGACCGAGCGGCACATCCGGCTGGTGTTCCAGCGGGCGCGGGAGAAGGCCAGCGAGGGCACCCCGGTCATCGTGTTCTTCGACGAGATGGACTCGATCTTCCGCACCCGCGGGTCGGGGGTGTCCTCCGACGTCGAGTCGACGATCGTCCCGCAGCTGCTCAGTGAGATCGACGGCGTGGAGGGCCTGGAGAACGTCATCGTCATCGGCGCCTCCAACCGCGAGGACATGATCGACCCGGCGATCCTGCGGCCCGGCCGGCTCGACGTGAAGATCAAGATCGAGCGGCCCGACGCCGAGGCCGCCCGCGACATCTTCAGCAAGTACCTGACGCCGTCGCTGCCGATCCACCCCGACGACCTCGCCGAGAACGGCGGCAGCGCCCAGGCCACGGTGCAGGCGATGATCCAGCGCACCGTCGAGCGGATGTACACCGAGAGCGAGGAGAACCGCTTCCTCGAGGTGACCTACGCCAACGGCGACAAGGAGGTCCTGTACTTCAAGGACTTCAACTCCGGGGCGATGCTGCAGAACATCGTCGACCGCGCCAAGAAGATGGCCATCAAGGAGAGCCTGGAGGTCGGCTCCCGCGGCCTGCGGGTCGGCCACCTCATGCAGGCCTGCGTCGACGAGTTCAAGGAGAACGAGGACCTGCCCAACACCACCAACCCCGACGACTGGGCGCGGATCTCGGGCAAGAAGGGCGAGCGGATCGTCTACATCCGCACCCTCATCAGCGGCAAGGGCAACGACTCCGGCCGCGCCATCGACACCGCGACCAACACCGGCCAGTACCTCTGAGGGAGGGCCCTGCTGCCCCCACGCCTCGCCCGCGTAGGCGCAGGGGCCCTGCAGCAGGGCCGCTCCGGCACGTCACCAGGAGGGGCGCCGGTCACCGGACCGGCGCCCCGGGCGGGGAGCGGGCGGGGCCTAGTCTCGGTCGCATGAGCGTTCGGCGGGTGATGGGCACCGAGGTCGAGTACGGCATCTCGGTCCCCGGGCAGCCCACGGCCAACCCGACGACCCTCTCCAGCCAGGTGGTCAACGCCTGGGCGGTGGCCGACGCGCCGACCCGCCGCCGGCCGCGGTGGGACTTCGAGGAGGAGTCGCCGCTGCGCGACGCGCGCGGGTTCGACCTCTCCCCGGCGCAGGCGCTCGACCACAACGACCTCGAGGAGGACTCGGGGATGGCCAACGTCATCCTCACCAACGGGGCTCGGCTCTACGTCGACCACGCCCACCCCGAGTACTCCACGCCCGAGGTCACCAACCCGCGCGACGTCGTCCTGTGGGACAAGGCGGGGGAGCGGGTGATGGCCGAGGCCGCCCGCCGGGCCGCGCGCATCCCCGGCACCCAGCCCATCCAGCTGTACAAGAACAACACCGACGGCAAGGGCGCCAGCTACGGCGCGCACGAGAACTACCTGATGGACCGGCGGACCCCGTTCATCGACATCATCCGCGGGCTGATCCCGTTCTTCGTCACCCGGCAGGTGTTCGCCGGCGCCGGGCGGGTGGGCATCGGCACCGAGGGCCGCACCCAGGGCTTCCAGATCTCCTCCCGCGCGGACTTCTTCGAGGTCGAGGTGGGCCTGGAGACCACGCTCAAGCGGCCGATCATCAACACCCGCGACGAGCCGCACGCCAACCCCGACGAGTACCGCCGGCTGCACGTGATCATCGGCGACGCCAACCTCGCCGAGCTGTCGACCTACCTCAAGGTCGGGACGACGGCGCTGGTGCTGGCCATGATCGAGGCGCGGGCGCTGACCGAGGACCTCTCCCTCGAGGAGCCGGTGGCCACGCTGCAGGCGGTCAGCCACGACCCCTCGCTCACCGCCCTGGTGCGGCTGCGCGACGGCCGCCGGATGACCGCCGTCGACGTGCAGCGCGCCTACCTCGACCAGGCCGTCCGCTTCGTCGAGCGCGGCGGCGGCGACGACGAGCAGACCGCCGACGTGCTGCGCCGCTGGGCCGAGGTGCTCGACGTCCTCGCCGACGACCCGCTGCGGCTGGCCGACCGGCTCGACTGGCCGGCCAAGCTGCGGCTGCTGGAGGGCTACCGCGCCCGCGACGGGCTGGGCTGGGGTGACTCCCGGCTGCAGCTGGTCGACCTGCAGTACTCCGACGTGCGTCCCGACAAGGGGCTCTACCACCGCCTGGTCGCCCGCGGCTCGATGCAGCGGCTGCTCACCGACGAGGAGGTGACCCGCGCGATGGTCACGCCGCCCGGGGACACCCGCGCCTTCTTCCGCGGCGAGTGCCTGCGCCGCTTCCCCGCCCAGGTCGCGGCGGCGTCCTGGGACTCGGTGGTGTTCGACCTCGGCCGGGAGAACCTGGTGCGCATCCCCACGATGGAGCCGCTCAAGGGCACCCGCGACCACGTCGGCGTGCTGTTCGAGTCGACGTCGAGCGCGCAGGAGCTGGTCGACACCATCACCGGCGGCTGATGGCCGCCCCGGCGCAGGTCGCCCGGCGGCTGGCCGAGGAGCTGCTCGCCCCGGCCGCCGCCGGGGTCGACGCCACCGGCGTGCTGCCGCGCGGGCACCTCGACGCGCTGGCCGACGCCGGCCTGTTCGGGCTGGTGGGCCCGGCCGGCGCCGGCGGGCTCGGCGCCGACGGCGCGACGCTGGCCGCCGTCGCCGAGGAGCTCGCCGCCGGTGACCTGGCGACGGCGTTCGTCTGGCTGCAGCACCACGGCGTCGTCGGCCGGCTGGCCGCCGCCGGCACGCACCCGGACCTGCTCGCCGACCTGTGCCGCGGCCGCCGCCGCGCCGGCATCGCGCTGCAGGCCGCCACCCGCCCCGACGCCGCCCCGGTGACCGTGCGCCGGGACGGCGGCGACCTGGTCCTCGACGGCGCCGTGCCGTGGGTGACCGGGTGGGGCCTCGTCGACGTCGTCCTGGTGGCCGCCCGCGACGGCGAGGACGTGGCGTACGTGCTCACCGACGCCGTCGGCGGGCCGACCGTGGAGGCGGTGCCGCAGCCGCTGGTGGCGGTGCAGGCCAGCGCCACGGTGGAGCTGCGGCTCACCGGGCACCGGGTGCCGGCCGACCGGCTGCTGGGCACCACGCCGCTGGCGCAGGTGCGCGCCGCCGACGCCGGCGGGCTGCGGCTCAACGGGTCGCTGGCGCTCGGGCTGGTCCGCCGCTGCGCGCGGCTGGTCGCACCCTCCCCGCTGGACGCCGCGCTCGACGCCGTCCGGGCGCGGCTGGACGCCGCGGGCCCGGCCGAGCTGCCCGCCGCCCGCGCCGAGGCCGCGGCCCTGGCGCACCGCGCCGCCGCGGCGCTGGTGGTGGCCTCCGGCAGCGGGGCGGCACGGGCGGGCAGCGTCGCCGAGCGGACGGCGCGGGAGGCGGTGTTCCTGCTGGTGTTCGGCTCCCGACCGGCGATCCGGCAGGCGCTGCTGGAGCGGTTCGGCGCGGCCGGCTGAGACCGCCGGATGTCGGTACCTGCGAGTAGTTTCGGCACCAGCACGCACTCGGCGCGCACCAGGGGAGGGCACATGGCCACCAGGGACACCGGCGGGCAGGCGCGGACCACCCGCACCCGGGAGGAGACCGAGGAGGTCGAGGCGTCGGTCGACGCCGAGGTCGCCGAGCGGCACAAGGAGATGTCGGAGGACGTCGACGCCATTCTGGATGAGATCGACGACGTCCTCGAGGAGAACGCCGAGGAGTTCGTTCGGTCCTACGTGCAGAAGGGCGGTCAGTAGTCCTCTGACTACGTATCGTCACGGGGCTCAAGATGGAGAAGCAGTGCCCATCGTGCGGCGAGCACAAGTCACCGTCGCAGTTCGGACGGAACCGCTCGTTGTCCGACGGGCTCTCCTTCTACTGTCTGGCCTGCAACCGCGCGCGGAACCACCGCTGGTACCGCGACAGTCGGCGTCGGCAGGGCAAGGAGGTCCGCGACCTGTCGTGGGTACCCGACGGTCACCGCTGGTGCCCGGTCTGTCGTCAGGCTGTACCCCATCCGCAGTACGTGCGCAGCAGCAGGACGGCATCGGGGTTCGGTAGCCGCTGCAAGTCCTGCCACAACGCCACGAACAAGGCCGCCTACCGGCAGCGTCAGTACGGCATGTCGGACGCTGAACTCGGTGAGCTGAGGGTCGAGCAGGGCGACCGTTGCGCCATCTGTGGGGAGCCTGATCCCCAGCACCTCGACCACGACCATCGGACCGGACGGGTCCGGCAGTGGTTGTGTCAGCGGTGCAACCACGGCCTGGGACTACTCCGGGACGATCCGGCCGTGTTGCACGCCGCCGCGGGGTACGTCGAGCGCCACCGCGACGCGCAGCGCGCATCGGGAGATCCGCAGCGCCGGCCACGAGAAGGGCGACGGTCACCTGCCCCCGGCGCGTCCGCCCTGCGCCACCGCGGGGCAGGGTGCACCACGCACGACGTCGTCCGCGCCCGGGTCGCGGCGCTGATCGCCTCCCTGGAGCGGCCGACCGCCGGTTGACCCCGACCCCGGCGCGCGCAGCTACCACGGGTCCTCCTCGTCCCCGGTGCGGGATCGGCCGCGCCGGTAGGGTCGGCGACAGCCGCCGCGGGGTGCCCGCGGCACGTCGAGGAACGCCCCGCGAGCGGGCGGAGAGGTGGACGGGTTGACCCAGTCGCACACCGGCCGGAGCGGCTTCCCGCCCGCCTACCTGGACCGGGTGGGTTCCTCGTTCACCGACTTCCTCGCCCAGGCCGCCCCCGACCTGCTGCCCGGCAAGCGGCCCCTGCCCACCGTCAACGCCGGCGACCTGACCCCGCACGGCACCACGATCGTGGCGGTCACCTACGCCGACGGCGTCCTCATGGGCGGCGACCGGCGCGCCACGATGGGCAACCTGATCTCCAGCCGCGACATCGAGAAGGTGTACCCGGCCGACACCTGGTCGGTCATCGGCATCGCCGGTGCGGCGGGCATCGCCATCGAGATGGTGAAGCTCTACCAGGTCGAGCTCGAGCACTACGAGAAGATCGAGGGCCTGACGCTCAGCCTCGACGGCAAGGCCAACCGGCTGGCGCAGATGATCCGCGGCAACCTCGGCGCCGCGCTGCAGGGCCTCGCCGTCGTCCCGCTGTTCGCCGGCTACGACCTCGACGCCGCGGAGGGCGCCAGCCCGGGCCGGATCTTCAGCTACGACGTCACCGGCGGGAACTACGAGGAGCGCGGCTACGCCGCCGTCGGCTCGGGGTCGCTGTTCGCCAAGAACTCGCTGAAGAAGACGTGGCGGTCCGGCCTCGACGGCGGCGCCGCCACCCGCACCGTGGTCGAGGCGCTCTACGACGCCGCCGACGACGACTCCGCCACCGGCGGACCCGACCCGGTGCGGCGGCTGTACCCGATCGTCTACCGCGTCGACGCCGAGGGTGCGGTGCGGCTGACCGACGCCGAGGTGGCCGAGGTCGCCGACACCATCATCACCGAGCGTGCCGCCGCCGACCGCGAGAACGTCGACCGGGGGGCCTGAACGCCATGACCATGCCGTACTACGCCTCGCCCGAGCAGCTGATGCGCGACCGCTCGGAGTACGCCCGCAAGGGCATCTCCCGCGGTCGCAGCGTCGCCGTCCTCACCTACGCCGACGGCGTCCTGTTCATCGCCGAGAACCCCAGCTCCACGCTGCACAAGGTCGGGGAGATCTACGACCGGATCGGCTTCGCCGCCGTCGGCCGCTACAGCGAGTTCGAGAGCCTGCGCGTGGCCGGCGTGCGGCTGGCCGACGTCCGCGGCTACTCGTACAACCGCCGCGACGTCACCGGCCGGGTGATCGCCAACGCCTACGCCCAGACCCTCGGTGCGATCTTCACCGAGCAGATGAAGCCCTACGAGGTCGAGCTGTGCGTCGCCGAGGTCGGCACCGACCCCGAGGCCGACCAGCTCTACCGCCTCACCTTCGACGGCTCGGTCGTCGACGAGCCCGACTTCGTCGTCATGGGCGGGCAGGCCGAGGCGGTCACCGGCCACCTGCGGGAGAACTTCCGGCAGGGCCTGCCGCTGGGCGAGGCGCTCATGGTCGGCGTCCGGGCACTGTCGGCGGTCAGCCCGGCGATGTCGGGCGGCAACGGGTCGAGGGAGCTGCTGGCGGCCACCCAGCTGGAGGTCGCCGTCCTGGACCGGCGACGCCCCAAGCGGGCGTTCCGCCGGGTGGTGGGCGCCGCCCTGCGGTCGCTGCTGGGCGAGCGGGCCGCCGGTGACGACGCGGTCGAGGGCGCCACCCACGCGCACACCCCGAGCGCGCCGCAGCCGGGCACCCCGGCCGGTCTGGGTGACCCCGCGGCGCCGGACACCGCGGGCGGCACCGGCGGCTCGGGAGAGGGCAGCGGCCCGCAGACCGGGACGGCCGACGGCGCCGGCAGCGGCACGTCCTCCTGAGGCCGCGGGAACCGGCCGGAGTCGCATCCGGCGCCTAGGCTCGGTCCGTGGACCGACGGATCTTCGGCATCGAGACCGAGTACGGCGTCACGTGCACCTTCCGGGGGCAGCGGCGGCTGTCCCCGGACGAGGTCGCCCGCTACCTGTTCCGCCGCGTCGTGTCGTGGGGGCGCAGCTCCAACGTGTTCCTCCGCAACGGCTCGCGGCTCTACCTCGACGTCGGCAGCCACCCCGAGTACGCCACCGCCGAGTGCGACGACCTGACCGAGCTCGTCGTCCACGACAAGGCCGGGGAGCGGATCCTCGAGGGCCTGCTGGTCGACGCCGAGCAGCGGCTGGCCGAGGAGGGCGTCACCGGCGACATCTACCTGTTCAAGAACAACACCGACTCGGCGGGCAACAGCTACGGCTGCCACGAGAACTACTGCGTCGGCCGGCACGGGGAGTTCTCCCGGCTGGCCGACGTGCTCATCCCGTTCCTGGTCAGCCGGCAGCTGATCGTCGGCGCGGGCAAGGTGCTGCAGACCCCGCGCGGGGCGATCTACTGCGTCAGCCAGCGCGCCGAGCACATCTGGGAGGGCGTGTCCTCGGCGACCACCCGCTCGCGGCCGATCATCAACACCCGCGACGAGCCGCACGCCGACGCCGAGCGCTACCGGCGGCTGCACGTCATCGTCGGCGACTCCAACATGAGCGAGACGACGACGCTGCTCAAGGTCACCATCACCGACCTGGTGCTGCGGATGATCGAGGCCGGGGTGCCGATCAGGGACATGGCGCTGGAGAACCCGATCCGCGCCATCCGCGAGATCAGTCACGACACCACCGGACGCCGCAAGGTGCGGCTGGCCAACGGCCGGGAGATGTCGGCGCTGGAGATCCAGGCCGAGTACCACTCGCGGGCGGCGGAGTTCGTCGACCGGGAGGGTTTCGGCCCGGTGCACCGGCAGATGCTCGAGCTGTGGGGCCGGGTGCTCAAGGCCGTCGACACCGGCGACCTCTCGCTCATCGACCGGGAGATCGACTGGGCGATCAAGCTCTCGCTCATCGAGCGGTACCGCGCCAAGCGCGACCTGTCGCTGTCCTCCCCGCGGGTGGCGCAGATGGACCTCGCCTACCACGACATCTCCCGCACCCGGGGGCTGTACTACCTGCTCGAACGCGCCGGGCAGGTCGAGCGGGTGGCGCACGAGCCGCGGGTGTTCGAGGCCAAGAACGTGCCGCCGCAGACCACCCGCGCCAAGCTGCGCGGGGAGTTCATCCGCCGGGCGCAGGAGAAGCGGCGGGACTTCACCGTCGACTGGGTGCACCTCAAGCTCAACGACCAGGCCCAGCGCACGGTGCTGTGCAAGGACCCGTTCAAGAGCGTCGACGAGCGGGTGGAGAAGCTCATCGCCTCCATGTGAGCCCTGCGGACCCGCGCACTTCCGCGGAAGTGCACGGGTCAGTCGGGCAGCGGCACCCGCAGGGCGGCGTAGCGGCCGGCCGCGGCGGCGGCGAGGAAGTAGGCGCGCTCCTCCGGCCAGCCGCGGCCCATGGTCGACAGCGTCACCGGCGACAGCTGCAGCGCCTCGTCGAGCCCGTCGACGTCGACCCACACCACCCGGTTGCGCTCGGGCTGCCCGGCCAGGTCCTCCTCGACCTGCTGCCCGAGCTCCGAGCCCAGCCCGCGCGGGGCCACCAGCGTCACCCCGGCCAGCGCCACCCGGCCGAAGGCGGTCAGCGAGTGGTGCGACACCCCGCGGTGGCGCGGGCGCGGGTCGGCGTCGGAGATCCGCAGCGCCCCGATCGGCTCCCCGCCGAGCACGCTGACGGCGTTGCACGCCTCGCCCGCGGCCACCCCGGAGAAGCCCCACGGGGTGCCGGTGCCCAGGTTGCCCGGCCCCTGGGTGACGACGGCGACGTCGGCGCCGAGCACGTGCCGGGCGGCGAGCAGGCCGGTGTGCAGGGTGACCGCCTCGAGGTCCCCGCCGAAGGCCTGCCCGACGGTGACCACCCCGGTCAGCGACGGCGCGAGGGTGTGCAGCGTGCGGGAGAACCCGGCGACCAGCGCCCCGCCGTCGGTCATGACGTAGGCGACCTTGAGGTCGGGGTCGGTGGCGAACACCCCGATCAGCGCGGCCGGCAGCGCCGAGTGCAGGTCGGCGACGACGACCGGCATGCCGCCGAGGTCCTCGGCCTCGGCGATCGCGGCGTGGTGCTCGGTGTCCTGCTCGTCGACGCCCTGCACGCTGACCTGCATCGGCGTGTACCGCGCCTTGACCAGGTGCCCGGGGCCGGAGGGGTCCGGCGGCAGCCGGTCGGGGACGGCGACGACGAGCGCGTACCCGCCGGTGCCCAGGCGCTGCGCCCAGGCGGTGGTGTTGAGCAGCACCTCGTCGCCGACCTCGGGGACGCCGACCAGCGACGGGTGCGCCAGCGACCGCACCGCGCCGTCCCCCGGCACCTCGACGGTGAGTTCCACCGCGTCGCGCCAGCTGCGCCCGGTCGCCGTCACCCGCCCGCGCCGCCAGCGGATGCGCTGCCCGTTGCCCTGCACGCTCGTCCCGTCGTCCCCCACGGGGCCGAGAGTAGGGACCTCGCTCCCGTCCCCGCCCCCCGTGCCCCCCTGCAGGGGCCCGCTGCGAGCGCCCGAGCAGGCGGGGGCAGGGGGTCCTCTGTCTAGGCTGGGGCCCGTGTCGGCGAAGCGGGCGGAGCGGCTGGTCAACCTGGTCATCGCCCTGCTCGGCACCCGCCAGTACGTGACCGCGGCCCGCATCCGCGCCACCGTCCCCGGCTACGAGCCCGACGACGGCACCGCGCGCGCCGACGAGGCGTTCAAGCGCATGTTCGAGCGGGACAAGGCCGAGCTGCGCGAGATGGGCGTGCCGCTGGAGACCGGCCGCACCAGCGTCTTCGACACCGAGGACGGCTACCGCATCGCGCGCGCCGACTACGAGCTGCCCGAGATCACCCTCACCGGCGAGGAGGCCGCCGCCGTCGGGCTGGCGCTGCGGCTGTGGGAGTCCGCGCAGCTGGCCGGCGCGGCGCACAGCGCGCTGCTGAAGCTGCGGGCCGCCGGTCTCGACGTCGACCCCGGCCGGGCGCTGCCCATCCAGCCGCGGCTGGACTCCGACGAGCCGGCGTTCGAGCCCGCCTACGCCGCCGCCCGCGACCGCCGGGTGCTGCAGTTCGACTACCGCCGTCCCGACGAGGACACCCCCGCCCGGCGCCGGGTGCAGCCGTGGGGCGTGGTCGCCTGGCACGGCCGCTGGTACCTGGTGGGCCGCGACCTCGACCGGCAGGCGCCGCGGGTGTTCCGGCTGTCCCGGGTGGTCGGCACGCCGAGGGCGGTCGGCCCGGAGAACGCGTTCGAGCCGCCGGCCGACCTCGACCTCGCCGCGGTGGTCGCCGGGCAGGCCGGCCGCTCCGGCGGGGGAGAGGAGCACGTGGTGGTGGTGCGCGCCCGCCCGGGCACCGCGGTCGGGCTGCGCCGCGGGGCACAGCCGCTGGGCGCCGGGGAGGACGGCGAGGACCGGCTGCAGCTGCGCACCACCGAGCCGTGGCGGCTGGCCGACCAGCTGGCCGCCTACGGCCCCGACGTCGTCGTCGAGGCGCCGGCGGAGGTGCGCGCGGCGGTGGTCGAGCGGCTCACCCGGCTGGCGGCGATGGGGGAGCGCGCGTGAGCACCCCGGCGACCACCGAGCGGATGACCCGGCTGCTGTCGCTGGTGCCCTACCTGACCGCGCGGCCGGAGGGCGTGCCGCTGGCGGAGGTGGCCCGTGACTTCGGCGTCCCCGAGCGGCAGCTGCGGCGCGACCTGGAGCTGCTGTGGATGTGCGGCCTGCCCGGCTACGGGCCCGGTGACCTCATCGACCTGTCCTTCGAGGGCGACCGGGTGCGGGTCACCTTCACCGCCGGCATGGTCCGCCCGCTGCGGCTGACCACCGACGAGGCCGTCGCCCTGCTGGTCGCGCTGCGCACGCTGCTGGACCTGCCGGGCCTGGCCGAGCAGGACGCGGTCAGCCGGGCGCTGGCCAAGGTGTCGGCCGCCGCCGGGCACGCCGCCGAGCGGGTGACCCCGGTGGCGCTGAGCGTCGACGCGCGCGAGCAGGCCCTGGCGGTGGTGCGGGAGGGCCTCGAGCGCGGCCGGGCGCTGCACCTGCACTACTACGTGCCCACCCGCGACGAGCGCACCGAGCGCACCGTCGACCCGATGCGGCTGCACCTGGTCGACGGGCGCTGGTACCTGGAGGCGTGGTCGCGGGAGGTGGCCGGGGTGCGGCTGTTCCGCCTCGACCGCATCGACGACGTCGAGGTGCTCGACGAGCCGGCCGCCCCGCCGCCGCAGGCCGCTCCACGCGACATCGCCTCCGGGGTCTACCAGCCGCCGCCGGACGCCCCGGTGGTGCGGCTGCGGCTGGCCCGCACCGCCCGGTGGGTCGCCGAGTACTACCCGGTCGAGGACGTCCGCGAGGTCGACGACCCGCCCGGCGGCCTGGCCGTGGCGCTGCGCACCGCCGACCTCGCCTGGGCGCGGCGGCTGGTGTCCTCCCTCGGCGGGGCCGCCGCCGTCGACGAGCCGGCCGAGCTGGCCGCGGCCGTGGCCGCCGACGCCCGCGCCGCGCTGGCCCGCTACGGGCCGGGCGACGCCGGGGCCTAGGGTCGGCGCCGTGCTGATGTGGGTCGTCTGGATCGCCGTCGTCGTGCTGTCGCTGGTCGTGCTGGGCGCGATCGCCTTCGGCGTGCTCGGGGCCGGCCGCCGGCTGGCCCGCGAGCTGGCGGCCGCCGAGCAGGACGTGCGGCCCGTGCTGGAGCAGGCGCAGGCCACCGCCGCGCGGGCGGCGCAGCTGCAGGCCGGTGACCGGGGCGCCGACACGCGCTGACCCGGCGGCGACGACCGCCGCACGCCCCGGGAAGGGAGACCGCCGGGCGTAGCATCGCCCTCGTCCACTCGACCTGGAGGACGCATGAACCTCGGCCCGCTGGAGATCGGCCTGATCATCCTGGCCGTCCTGCTGCTGTTCGGCTACAAGAAGCTGCCCGACGCCTCCCGCTCGCTGGGCCGCTCGCTGCGCATCTTCAAGGGCGAGATGAAGGGCATGAAGGACGACGACGCCCGCCCCGCCGCGGCGCCCCTGTCGTCGTTCCCGTCGTCGCCGGCCGTGTCGTCGCCGGCCGTGTCGTCGCCGGCCGTGTCGTCGCCGGCCGTGTCGTCGCCGGTCCCGCTCGACGCCGCCGACCGCGACCGGCGGGCGCAGCTGGAGGCCGAGGCGGCCGCCGCGGAGGCACGCGCGGCCGAGCTGCGGGCGCGCGCCGCCCAGCCCGGCGCCGCCGACGCCCGCTGACCGCCCCCGGGGCAGCGGCGTGAGCGGTCCCTCCCTGCGGCGTCGCCGGCGGCGGCCGCGGGACCCCGAGGCGACGATGACGCTCGTCGCCCACCTCACCGAGCTGCGCAACCGCGTCGCCAAGGCGCTGCTGGCGCTGGCGCTGGGCACCGTCGCCGGGTTCCTCTGGTACGACCACGGGCTGCTGACCTTCCTCAGCGAGCCCTACTGCTCGCTGCCGGCCGACCTGCGCTTCCAGGGCGACGAGAACTGCCGGCTGGTGGTCCTCGACGTCTTCGGCGGCGTGCTGCTGCGGCTGAAGATCGGCCTGATCGCCGGGGCGGTGCTGTCGAGCCCGTTCTGGCTGTGGCAGCTGTGGGCGTTCATCACCCCGGGCCTCAAGCGCAACGAGAAGCGCTACGCGGTCACGTTCGTCGCCGTCTCCACGCTGCTGTTCAGCCTGGGGGCGGTGCTGGCCTACGTCACCCTCTACAAGGGGCTGGAGCTGCTGCTGCAGCTCGCCGGTGACGAGGTCGCCTTCCAGCTGACCGCCCCGGACTACCTGGGCTTCGTCATCAGCCTGCTGGTCGCCTTCGGGCTGAGCTTCGAGCTGCCGCTGATCGCCGTCGCGCTCAACCTGGTCGGGGTGCTGTCGCACGCGGCGCTGGCGCGCAGCCGGCGGTGGATCTTCTTCCTGACCATCGTCTTCGCCGCGTTCGTCACGCCCACCCAGGACCCGTTCACCATGCTGGCCATGGCGCTGCCGATGGTGCTGCTGTTCGAGCTGGCCATCCAGATCGCCCGCGTCGTGGACAAGCGGCGGGCCCGGCGCGACGCGATCGAGCACTTCCACGGCCTGTCCGACGACGAGGCCTCCCCGCTGGACGCGACACCCACCCCGCTGGACGCGGCGCCCACCCCGCCGGACCGGCTGCTGGCCGGCGACGCCGCGCCGGCCGACGGCCCGGGTGCCCGCTCCCGCTGAGCACCCCGCACGCACGGGCACCCGGCACCCGCCGCAGACGTCCGAGGGCCCGCCGCTGCCGCGGCGGGCCCTCGGACGTCCTGGGTCAGCGGGGGAGGGCGGCGTCCGGCGACCAGGCCGCCAGCGCCTCCACCAGCCGCCGCCGCGGCGGGCCGACCGGCGCTCCCGGCGGCGGCCCGGCAGGGCGCTCGTCGGGCGCCTGCCGGGGCGGACCCGGGCGGAGCGGCCCGGCGTCGCCGGCGGTGACCGCGCTGTCGCGGGGGCGCCCGGCCTGCGGCGGTGGGCGCCCGGGCAGCCAACCCTGGGCGAGCATCTCCGCGACCCGGGGGCGCACCGCGTCCAGCGCCGCCGGCGGGTCGACCAGGTGGAAGTGCCGCAGGACCGCGCGGGCGACCACCGGGTCGGCGCCGGCGGCGGCGAGGACGAGGAAGTGGGGAACGGGCGCGGCGCGGTCCGGCCCGGCGCCGGCCGGCGGCCCCGTCATCGGCGGGCGGCCGTCGCGCACGTTGCGCCAGGCCTGGGCGCGGGCGACGTCGGTCATGCGGGCGTCGTCGAACCACGCGCGCAGCTCGCCGTCGACCCAGGCGTCGACCTGCGCCCGCCACGCGCGGGCGTCGTCGGGGGCGGCGGCCACCGCGGCGGCCAGCCGCAGCGCGTGCGTGATGGCCAGCGCCGAGCCGCGGCCGAAGTGGGGGTTGGTGGTGCAGACGGCGTCGGCGAGGGGGTGCAGCCCCAGCGGCGCGGCGTCGTCGAGGGTGCGGAAGGTGCTGCGCAGGCCGCTCATGACCATGACCGGGGAGACGGGCTCGGCCCGCTCGGGGTCGGTCCACTCGGCGGCCAGGGGCACCACCTGCGTGGCCGCCTTGAAGGCGGCCTGCTCGCGCAGCGGGTCCAGCTCGGGGTCGTCGGGCAGGCGGGTGAAGCAGACGGTGAAGGTGCCGGCGTCGTGGGGGAAGACCAGCAGCGTGTAGCCGTCGCCCTCGGCCACCGAGATCACGTTGCGGTTGACGGTGCCGAACGCGGCGCCGGGCCGCAGCCGGTAGCGGCGGGAGACGTACACCTCGTCGGCGGGGACGTCGACCTCCTCGCGCAGCCACGGGCGGGAGAGCCGCCCGCGTCGGCCGGTGGCGTCGACGACGAGGTCGGCGCGCAGCAGCGTGCCGTCGGCGAGCCGCACGCCGGACACCCGGTCCCCGTCGACGGCGACCTCGCTGACGGCGGCCTCGACCCGCGCCACCCCCGGCTCGGTCTCCACCGCCGCGCGCAGCACCCACTCCAGCGTGCTGCGGCGGCACCACAGGGCGGTGAGGTCGTCGGGGAGGGCCACCGGGCGGGCGCCGCGGGCCAGCAGCGCCTCGAGGACGTCGGGCAGCGCCGCGGCCAGCTCCGAGTACAGCCGGGCCAGCAGCGCGTGCGGCTGGTGGAACTGGGCGACGCCACGGCGCTGCCAGTCCTCCACGCCGGCGACGTCCCCCGGGCGCGGCGCGGGGTCGCGGTCGACGAGCTGGACCCGGTGCCCCTGCCGGGCGAGGGCGAGGGCGGTGGTGAGTCCGGAGACGCCGGCACCGGCGATGACGACCTGCATGACTCCTCCTGGATGGGCTCACCCGGATCCGGCGGGGAGGTCGGTCGGTGAGGTCGGGATCGGTTGCGGGCTGGGACGAACGCGGCGTCATCATGCACCGGCACCGGCCGGTGTCACAGCCGCTCCGGCCCGGTCGGTTGCATTGACGCACGAACGTGTCACACGGCGCCCGACGGCAGGTCGGAGAGGGAGTGGGGAGCGGTATGGAGGTCGCGGTCCTCGTCAGCCCGGCCGCCGGGCGGGGCCGGGCGCGGGTGGTCTCGGCCGCCGTCCTGGACGCCCTGCGCCGCGGCGGTCTGGTGCCGCGGGTGCTCCCCGCCGCTGGCCGGGAGGGGGCGGAGCGGGCGGCGGCCGACGCCGTCGCCGCGGGCGCCGGCGCGGTGGTGGCCGTGGGCGGGGACGGCGCCGTGCACGCCGCGCTGCAGGCGGTGGCCGGGACGGGCACGCCCCTGGCGGTCGTCCCGGCCGGCACGGGCAACGACCTCGCCCTCGCCCTGGGCGTCCCGCCCGGGCCGGTGGCCGCCGCGACCGCGGCCGCCGCCGACCTGCGCGCCGGGGCGCTGCGCACGGTGGACGCCGGGCGGGCCGGCGGGCGCTGGTGGGCCACGGTGCTGTGCTGCGGGTTCGACTCCGCGGTCACCGACCGGGCGAACAGGCTGCGCTGGCCGCGGGGCCCGCGCCGCTACGACGTCGCGATCCTCGCCGAGCTGGCCCGGCTGCGGCCGCGGGAGGTCACCCTGACCCTCGACGGGCGGGCGCGGACGGTGCCGGTGACGCTGGTCGCCGTCGGCAACACCGCCTGGTACGGCGGGGGGATGCGGGTCTGCCCGGCCGCCGACCCCGCCGACGGGCTGCTCGACGTCACCGTGGTCGGCCCGGTGTCGCGCCGGGAGCTGGTGCGCACCCGCCCGCGGCTGACCGCGGGCACCCACGTCGAGCACCCGGCGGTCAGCGTGCACCGCGCCGCCCGGGTGGAGCTGGCCGGGACCGGGCTGACCGGCTACGCCGACGGGGAGCCGGTGGCCGCGCTGCCGCTGGCGGCCGAGGTGGTGCCCGGCGCGCTGACGGTGGCCGGCAGCGGCCGGGGGGGCGACGCCACGACAGGTGACCTGATCGTGGCGAGTCCCCCCGGCACGGTGGGCGCTGCGGGAGGACGCGCTGCGGTGAGGTAGGCCGCCGGCGCGCCCGGACGCCGTCCGACCGTTATCCCCAACTCGAGCGCACGATCGACCGGTCCGGCGCCTGTACGGGGGAGCGCCTAACGTGGAGAGCATGTCCAGCCCCGCCGAGCGGTACGCGGCTGCCCGGCGGCGCAGCGCGCACCCGACCCTCGCCGACTTCACCGCCGAGCTCGGGTTCTCCCTCGACCCGTTCCAGGTGGAGGCCTGCGAGGCGCTCGACCAGGGCGCCGGCGTGCTGGTCTGCGCGCCGACCGGGGCGGGCAAGACCGTCGTCGGCGAGTTCGCGGTGCACAAGGCGCTGGCCGAGGGGCGCAAGGCGTTCTACACGACGCCGATCAAGGCGCTGTCCAACCAGAAGTACAACGACCTCGTCGACCGCTACGGCGAGGAACGGGTCGGGCTGCTCACCGGGGACAACGCGATCAACGGCAACGCGCCGGTGGTCGTGATGACCACCGAGGTGCTGCGCAACATGCTCTACGCGGAGTCCCCGGCCATCGACGGCCTCGGCTACGTGGTCATGGACGAGGTGCACTACCTCGCCGACCGCTTCCGCGGCGCGGTGTGGGAGGAGGTGATCATCCACCTCCCGCAGTCGGTGACCCTGGTGTCGCTGTCGGCCACGGTGAGCAACGCCGAGGAGTTCGCCGACTGGCTGGTCACCGTGCGCGGCCACACGAGGGTGGTCGTCAGCGAGGTGCGGCCCATCCCGCTGTGGCAGCACATGCTCGTCGGCACCCGGGTGTTCGACCTGTTCAGCCTGCGCCCGGCCGCGCACGCCGCCGAGCAGGGCCAGGACCCGCGGCAGCAGTCCACCCGCGACCGCGGCGCCAGCGTCGTCGACCCCGAGCTGGTGCGCTACGTCCGCGAGCACGAGCGCCGGCTGGACACCTGGGGCGGCGGCAACGGGGGCTCCCGCCGTGACCGCGACCGCGACTGGCACCGGCCGCGCCACCGCCCGCCGGCCCGCCCGGAGGTCGTCGAGCGGCTCGACCGCGCCGGGCTGCTGCCGGCGATCACCTTCATCTTCAGCCGCAACGGCTGCGACGCCGCCGTCGCCCAGTGCCTGCAGTCCGGGCTGCGGCTCACCGACGAGGCCGAGCGGGCCGAGATCGCCCGCATCGTCGACGAGCGCACCGACGGCCTGCCCGACGAGGACCTGCACGTGCTCGGCTTCTGGGAGTGGCGCGAGGGGCTGCTGGCCGGGATCGCCGCCCACCACGCCGGGCTGGTGCCGGCGTTCAAGGAGACGGTCGAGGAGTGCTTCGTCCGCGGCCTGGTCAAGGCCGTGTTCGCCACCGAGACCCTCGCCCTCGGCATCAACATGCCCGCCCGCACGGTGGTGCTCGAGCGGCTGGTGAAGTGGAACGGCGAGGCGCACGTCGACGTCACCCCGGGGGAGTACACCCAGCTCACCGGGCGGGCCGGGCGGCGCGGCATCGACGTCGAGGGGCACGCCGTCGTGGTGTGGGCGCCGGGCATGGACCCCTCGGTCGTCGCCGGGCTGGCCAGCACCCGCACCTATCCGCTGCGCTCGAGCTTCCGGCCCAGCTACAACATGGCGGTCAACCTGGTCGGCTCCTTCGGCCGGGCCCGGGCGCGGGAGCTGCTGGCCTCCTCCTTCGCCCAGTTCCAGGCCGACCGGTCGGTGGTGGGGCTGGCCCGGCAAGCCGCCCGCTCTGAGCGCGACGCCGAGCGGTTCGCCGCGGAGATGGCCACCGAGGGCGGTGACGTGCTCGCCTACGCCCGGCTGCGCCGCGAGATCGCCGACCGGGAGAGGGAGCTGTCCCGGGACTCGGCGGCCAAGCGGCGCATGGAGGCAGCCGACGCACTGGCCGCGCTGCGTCCCGGCGACGTCATCCGGGTGCCCTCCGGGCGCCGGCAGGGCCTGGCCGTCGTGCTCGACCCGGGCATCACCGACCTGGCCGACCCCCGGCCGCTGGTGCTCACCGAGGACAAGTGGGCCGGCCGGCTGGGCAGCGTGGACTTCCCGACGCCGGTGAGCGCGCTGGCCCGGGTGCGGGTGCCGAAGAACTTCAACCACCGCAGCCCGCACGCCCGCCGCGACCTGGCCGCCACGCTGCGCACCGCGCGCGTGGAGAACGACCTCGGCGCCCGGCGGGTCAAGCACCGCTCGGCCGCCGCCGACGACCCGGTGCTGCACGACCTGCGCCGCGCGGTGCGCAGCCACCCGGTGCACGCGCTGCCCGACCGGGAGGAGCGGGTCCGCTTCGCCGAGCGGTACCTGCGCGCGGTCGCCGACGCCGAGGCCACCCACCGCAAGATGGCCGAGCGCACCGGGTCGCTGACCCGGCAGTTCGACCGCACCTGCGACGTCCTCGAGGAGCTGGGCTACCTGGTGCCCGAGGCCGCGCCGCTGGTGCCGGCCGACACCGAGGAGCCCACACCCGTCGACGACGTCCCCCGGGTCACCGAGGAGGGCCGCCGGCTGGCCCGGATCTGGTCGGAGGGCGACCTGCTCGTCGCCGAGTGCCTGCGCGCCGGGGCGTGGCGCGGGCTGGGCCCGGCCGAGCTCGCCGCCGCCGTCTCCACGCTGGTGTTCGAGGCGCGGCGGGAGACCCCCGGGCAGCCGGCCGTGCCGGCCGGGCGGGTCGCCGGCGCGATCGGTGAGATGCGCCGGATCCGCTCCCGGCTGCAGGACGTCGAGCTCGACCGGGGCCTGCCGGCCACCCGCGACCTCGACCTCGGCTTCGCCTGGGCCGCCTACCGCTGGACCGACGGGCAGACCCTCGACCGGGTGCTCGCCGGCGCCGAGCAGGCCGGCACCGAGCTCTCCGGCGGCGACTTCGTGCGGTGGGCGCGCCAGCTCGTCGACGTCCTCGACCAGCTGGCCAAGGTGGCCGACGAGTCGGTGGCCGGGGTGGCGCGGGCGGCGGTGGGCCGCATCCGCCGCGGCGTGGTCGCGGTCGCCGTCAGCGGCTGACCCCACCGCGGACCGCCGCGGCGCGGAGCGGCCGGACGCGCCGCCGGGTGGTGCACAATCCCCCCGCTCCGGTGACGCAGTGTCATCGGAGGGCCCGTCCGGGTCGACGGAACGAGCAGGAGCGACGATGACCAACCCCCCGCAGGGTGGCCAGCCGGGGCAGTACGGGCAGCCGGGGCAGTACGGCGGGCAGCAGCCCGGCCAGCCGGGCGGCTACCCGCAGCCCGGGCAGTACGGCCAGCCGGGTGGGCAGTACGGCCGGCCCGGCCAGTACGGCGAGCAGCCGGGCCAGTACGCGCCGCCGGGGCAGTACGCGCCGCCCGGCCAGTACGGGCAGCAGCCCGGCCAGTACGCGCAGCCGGGCCAGTACGGGCAGCAGCCGGGGCAGTACGGCCAGCCGGGGCAGTACGGCCAGCCGGGCGGCTACGGGCAGCCCGGCCAGCAGCCGAAGAAGTCGCGGACCGGGTTGATCGTCGGCCTGGTCGCCCTCGCCGTCGTCGCCATCGCCGCGGCGATCCTGCTGCCGCTGCTGCTCGGCCGTGACGTGCTCGACAGCGGCCGCGCCGAGCGCGACATCGCCGAGCAGTTCAGCGAGACCTTCGGCGTCGGCATCGAGGTCTCCTGCGACCAGGAGATGGTGGTGGAGACCGGCGCCACCTACGAGTGCTCGGGCACCACCGAGGACGGCGAGGACGTCACCATCCGGGTCGCGATCACCGACGCGGACTCCGCCGCCTACACCTGGGACGTCGCCTGAGGGGAGCCGCTCGGGCCGGCGCCGGCTCAGTCCAGGACGTCGGCCGGCCAGCCCAGGGCGGCGCCCAGCCGGCCCAGTGAGGACCCGATGCCGTGCCGCTCGGCCAGGGCGGCCAGCGCCGCGGCGTCGGCCGGCCGGCGCGGCAGCGTGCCCTCCACCGCCGGCAGGTCGATCCCGCGGGCGACGGCGACCACCACCGGCGCGGCGTCGAGGTACTCCGCCCCGGCGTGCAGCCGCTTGAGGACGGCGGCGGTCAGCGGGGGGCGGGGGACGGCGGTGCGCGCGGCCGCCGCCCGGATCCCGGCCAGGTCGCCGAACTCGCTGACCAGCGCCGCCGCCGTCTTCGCGCCGATCCCGGCCACCCCGGGCAGCCCGTCGCTGGGGTCGCCCCGCAGCACCGCGAAGTCGGCGTAGGCCCGCCCCGGGATGCCGTACCTCGCGGTGACCGCGGCCTCGTCGACCACCTCGATGTCGGTGATGCCGCGGGCGGTGTAGAGCACCCGGACCCCGCGGGCGTCGTCGACGAGCTGGAAGAGGTCGCGGTCGCCGGTGACCACGTCGACCGGCCCGCGGGCGCGGGTGGCCAGCGTGCCGATGACGTCGTCGGCCTCGTAGCCGGGCGCCCCGACCCGGGCGATGCCGGCGGCGGCCAGGACCTCGACCAGCACCGGCACCTGGGGGCCGAGCTCGTCGGGGGTCTCCTCCCCGCCGTCGGGGGAGAGCCGGTGCGCCTTGTACGACGGCAGCGCCGCCACCCGGAACGCCGGGCGCCAGTCGTCGTCCCAGCAGGCCACCAGCCGGTCGGGGCCGTGCGCGGTGAGCAGCCGGGCGGTCATGTCCAGGAACCCGCGGACGGCGTTGACCGGCCGCCCGTCGGGAGAGGTCACGCTGGTCGGCACGCCGTAGAAGGCCCGGAAGTAGAGGCTCGCGGCGTCGAGCAGCATGGTCGTCACGGGCGGGGACGGTAACGGTCGGGGGATCCCCGGCGGGAGCGGCCGGTGTCCTGCGTCGGTGTCCTGCGTCGGTGTCCGGGGTTAGTGTCCGGGCGTGGCAGACAGCACGGGGGCCCTCGTCAGCATCGACCGGGTGCACGCCGCGCGCGCCGTCGCCGCCGACGTCGGCGTCGACGTCGTCGTCCTCACCCCGGGCTCGGACCTGCGCTACCTGTGCGGCTACCACGCCCACGCCATGGAGCGGCTGACGGCGCTGGTGGTGCCCCGCAGCGGCGAGCCGCTGCTGGTGGTGCCGCGGCTGGAGGCGCCGATGGTCGACGCGAGCCCGGCCGGCACCCTCGGGCTGGACCTGGTCGCCTGGGACGAGACCGACGACCCCTTCGCCGTCGTCGCCCGCGAGACCACCGCCCGGCTGGGCGCCGCACCCGCCCGGGTCGCCGTGGGCGCCCGCACCTGGGCCGAGCACGCTCTCGGCGTGCACCGGGCGCTGCCGGGCTCGGCCCTGGAGCTCGCGACGCCGGTGCTCGACCGGCTGCGGATGGTCAAGACCCCCGCCGAGGTCGAGGAGCTCGCCGCGGCCGGCGCGGCCATCGACCGGGTGCACGCCCGGATGGGGGAGTGGCTGCGGGTGGGCCGCACCGAGGCCGAGGTGGGCGCCGACATCGCCGCGGCGATCCTCGCCGAGGGGCACGTCGCCGTGGACTTCACCATCGTCGGCTCCGGGCCCAACGGCGCCAGCCCGCACCACGAGCTCTCCGACCGGGTGGTGGGCGCCGGCGACGTCGTCGTCGTCGACATCGGCGGGGAGACCGCCACCGGCTACCGCTCGGACTGCACCCGCACCTACGCCGTCGGCGAGGAGCCCGGCGCCGAGGTCGCCGAGTGGTACGCGGTGCTGCAGGACGCCCAGCAGGCCGCGGTGGCCGCTGTCCGGCCCGGCGTCACCGCCGAGCAGGTCGACGCCGCTGCCCGCGACCGCATCGCCGCGGCCGGCTGGGGAGAGCACTTCATCCACCGCACGGGGCACGGCATCGGCCTGGACACCCACGAGGCGCCCTACATCGTCGCCGGCAACGACCTGCCGCTGGAGGCGGGCATGGCGTTCTCCGTCGAGCCGGGCATCTACCTCGCCGGCCGGGCCGGCGCGCGCATCGAGGACATCGTCGTCTGCACCGACGAGGGCGTGCGCGCCCTCAACCAGGGTCCCCGTGCGCTCGTCGTCCTCCCCGGCTGACCCGGGCGGGGACCACCCCGCCACGCCCGACGTCGACCGCGCGCTGCTGGCGATGCTGGCCCGCGACGGGCGGGCCAGCTACACCGAGCTGGCCCAGCGGGTGGGGCTGTCGGTGTCGGCGGTGCACCAGCGGGTGCGCCGCCTCGAGCAGCGGGGGCTGATCACCGGCTACCGCGCCACGGTCGACGCCCGGCTGGTGGGCCTGGGCCTGACCGCGTTCGTCGCCATCACCCCGCTGGACCAGGCCCACGCCGACGACGCCCCGGCCAAGCTGGTGCACCTGGACGCCATCGAGGCCTGCTACGCGGTGGCCGGCGTGGAGAGCTACCTGCTCAAGGTCCGGGTGGCCTCCCCGGAGGCACTGGAGGCGCTGCTGCGGGAGATCCGCACGACGGCGAACGTCAGCACCCGCACCACCGTCGTGCTGTCCACCTCCTACGAGGACCGTCCTCCCGTCTGAACCCGGAGGACCGGTGTCGGAAGCCGACGTGGGCCGCGGGGTCGGCGAGCACCTGCCCGGCACGCTGCTGGCCCTGCTCGCCGCGGTGCTGTTCGGGGTGGGGTCGGTGCTGCAGCACCAGGCGGCGGCCCGGGCCGCGACCGGCGGGCGGCTGCGGATGCGGGCGATGGTGCGCCAGCGCACCTGGCTGCTGGGCCAGGCGACCACCACGAGCGGGACCGGCGCCCAGGTCGCCGCGCTCGCCCTCGCCCCGGTGTCGCTGGTGCAGCCGCTGCTCGCCGGGGAGCTGGTCGCCGCCCTCGGGGTGCGGGCGGTGCGCACGCGGCGGTCCCCGAGCCGCCGGGAGTGGACCGGTGCGCTGCTCACCGTGGGCGGGCTGGTGGTCTTCGTCGTGGCGGCCCGCCCGGGCCGGGCGACGGGCGGGCCGCCGCCGGCGTGGGCGTCGGTGGCCGCGGTCGCGGTGGTGCTGCTCGCCGTCGCGCTCACCGCCCGGCTCGGCTCCGGCAGCGCCGCCGCGCTGGCCTGCGGCGTCACCGGTGGCCTGGCCGCCGGGGTGGCGGCGGTGCTGGTCTCGGCGGCGCTCGGCGTGCTCACCGCCGACGGGCCGGCCGCCGCGCTGCTGCGGCCGGAGCCCTACGGCGCCGTCGTGGCGTCGATCGTCGCCCAGGTCGGCGCGCAGCAGGCCTACGGCCGCGGCTCGCTCAGCTGGTCCCTGCCGGCCCTGGTGGTGGTCGACCCGCTGGCCGCGGTGCCGGCGGCCCGGCTGCTGCTGGGGGAGCACCTCGAGCCCGGGCACGCGCTGGTGTGGGGGCCGGCCGGGCTGGTCGCCGTGGTCGGCGTCGTGCTGCTCACCCGCACCGAGCGGCGGCCGCCGCCGGTCCCGGCACCGACGGGCGGGAGCTGAGGCCAACCGCCGCCGGAGCACCCCGGACCCCTCCTGACCGTTATCCCCAACTTGCGACCAACACCGCCGCCAAGCCGGACCGCAACGGGGACCCGGGGAGGCGACTGGACATCCCGTCGAACGTGTGTTCGCATCGGTGCGTGCGGTGGGAGGGGCAGCGGCTGGACGCCGAGGACGGGACGCTGCTGCCGGGCATGCCGAGCGCGCGCGGTCTGCTCCGCAGCGTGCAGGTACCGGAGTTCCCGGGGGTGACGCTGCACGAGGTGCTGGCCCGGTCGGCGCTCAACGAGGTGCCCGCCGACTCGCGGATGCCGTTCCGCTACACGATCAACCCGTACCGGGGCTGCCTCCACCAGTGTGTGTACTGCTTCTCGCGGTCGACGCACGAGTGGCTGGACCTCGACAGCGGCCGCGACTTCGACACGCAGATCGTCGTCAAGACCAACCTCGTGCAGGTGCTGCGGCGGGAGCTGGCCCGGCCGTCGTGGCGCCGCGAGCACGTGGCGCTGGGCACCAACACCGACCCCTACCAGCGCGCCGAGGGGCGCTACCGGCTGATGCCGGGCGTGATCCGCGCGCTGGCCGACTCCGGAACGCCGTTGTCCGTCCTCACCAAGGGCACGCTGGCGCGCCGGGACGTCCCGCTGCTGGCCGAGGTCGCCCGCGACGTCCCGGTGGGCTTCGGCGTCTCGCTGGCCATCTGGGACGACGACCTGCACGCCTCCCTCGAGCCCGGGGTGCCCTCCCCGCGGGCCCGGCTGGACCTGGTCCGCGCGGTCACCGACGCCGGCCTGCCGTGCGGGGTGTTCCTGGCGCCGGTGCTGCCCGGCCTGACCGACCGGCTCGCCGACCTCGACGCCGCCCTGGCGGCCGTCGCCGCGGCGGGCGCCACCGGTGTCACCGTCGTCCCGCTGCACCTGCGTCCGGGTGCCCGCGAGTGGTTCTCCGCCTGGCTGGCGCGCGAGCACCCTGCCCTGGTGCCGCGCTACCGGCAGCTCTACCGGGGCGGCGCCTACGTGCCGGCGGACTATCGCTCGTGGCTGACCGAGCGGGTGGGGCCGCTGCTGCGCCGGCACGGCCTGGACCGGCACGCGAGTGCGCAGGCGCGGGCCGGGCAGCCGCCGTTGGGGGTGCCCGGTGACGGCGAGGCCGCGTTCCCGGCCGGCAGCCTGGCACCGGCCGGGGAGGTCCGGCCGGTGCAGCGCGGCAGGAGGCGCGCGGCGCCGCCGCCGGAGGGCGTCCCCGGGCAGCTGTCGCTGCTCTGAGCCGCGCGGGGGAGGGGAGGGGTCAGTCCGCGGGCGTCGCCGGGGCCGCGGACGCCCGGTTGGCGCGCGCGGCCCGCTCGGCCCGGACGGCCCCGCGGGGGGCCACCGGCTCGGTGCCGGCGGCCAGGGCCAGCCGGCGGTAGGAGTCGTAGGACAGCGTCTCGTAGACCGCGGCCAGCGCCTCGGCCTGCTGCCGGCGCCGGCCGGTGGTCGACCCGCGCAGGTACAGCGCGGTGCGCACGGCGTGCTTGGCGAAGGTGACCTGCAGCGCCTGGCTGGACAGCCGGCCGCCCACCTCGGAGGCGAAGCCCGGGCCGCGGCGCAGCGCCGGCAGCACCCACACGCTCGCCGCCAGCGCGGGGAACCGGTTGCGGACCGTCTCCCAGGCGTGCCAGGCCGTCAGCGCGCCGGGCACCGCCCACTCGCCGTCGTCGGTGCGCACCACCAGCCGCCGACCGGTCGGGTGCACCTGGTCGCGGCGCAGGTCGCGGAAGGTGCCCACCGGTGCCGGCCAGTGCAGCGCGATCGCGCACCAGACGACGGTGCGCAGGTGCTCGGGCTGCTCGCTGCGGACCTCGGTCAACGGCCGCAGGTCCAGGCTGCGGGGGTCGGGCTCGGGGGTCGGTGGCGTCGGCAGCGGGACACCGCCGTAGCGGGCGACCTTGCTGTAGAGGGTGACGGTGGCCGGCTTCCAGCCGCGGGCCGTGGCGACGTCGTCCATCCCGCCGCTCGCCAGCTCCTCGGGGCCCAGCCCCAGCTCCAGCGCGGCGTCGACGAGCCGCCGCCACTGCACGGCGTAGCCCTCGGGGGGTTCCAGGCGGGCCCACTCGCGCGCCGCGGGCACCGACGGCATCTCCGGGAGGGGGCCCTGCCACGTCCGGCTCACCCTCTCATCATAACCGTTATCCCTAAGTATACGAATCAATAACAGACGCAAGAACCAGGACCGCGAGCAACGACACAGCCAGCACTCGACCGAGCAGGCCCGACCGGCCCCCGGGGGACCCTCGGGACTCCGGCAGCGCCGCCACGGTCGACCCGATCCCGGTCCGGGAGGCGCCCCGGTGCGGTGCCGCCGTCGCGCCGGAACGATGTCCGCGTGCGCACGGTGGGGGTCGAGGAGGAGCTGCTCGTCGTCGACCCGGCCGGGACGCCGGTGCCGCTGGGGCCCGAGGCGCTCGAGGTGGCCTCCCGCCGCGGGGAGGGGGAGACCCCGGAGGAGCACGAGCTCGGCGGCGACGCGGAGGGCTCGACGGGGCACCTGGTGCCCGAGCTCAAGCGGCAGCAGCTGGAGCTGGGCACCGCCGTGTGCAGCGAGCTGGGGCAGGTCGACCGGCAGCTGCGCTCCTGGCGGGGCCGGGCCGACGCGGCCGCCCGCGCGGTCGGGGCGCGGGTGGCCGCGCTGGCGAGCTCGCCGGTCGCCGTCGCCCCGGAGCCGACGCCGGGGCGACGCTACGGCCGGATGGAGGAGACCTTCGGCCTGCTCGCGCGCGACCAGCTGACCTGCGGCTGCCACGTGCACGTGTCGGTCGCCGACGACGAGGAGGGCGTGGCCGTGCTCGACCGGATCCGGGTGTGGCTGCCGGTGCTCACCGCGCTGAGCGCCAACTCCCCGTTCTGGCTCGGCGCGGACAGCGGCTATGCCAGCTACCGGTCGCAGGAGTGGAGCCGCTGGCCCTCGGCGGGAGCCGCCGAACCCTTCGGGGACGCCGCCGGCTACCACCGGCTGGTCGAGGACCTGGTGGCGACCGGGACGATCGTCGACGCCGGCCAGGTGTACTTCGACGCCCGGCTGTCGCGCAGCTGGCCCACGGTGGAGGTGCGGGTGGCCGACGTCGCGCTGCGGGTCGCCGACGCGGTCACCCTGGCCGGGCTGGTGCGTGCGCTGGTCGACACCGCGGCGGAGGAGTGGCGGGCCGGGACGGCGGTGCCGGCGGTGCGCGCGGAGGTGCTGCGGGTGGCCGCGTGGCGGGCGGGCCGGTCGGGGACGAGCGGGGACCTGGTGCACCCGCGCACCGGGCGGCCGGCGCCGGCCGCCGACGTGGTCGGGGCGCTGCTGGCGCACCTCGGGCCCGCCCTGGAGGCGACCGGGGACCGGCAGCGGGTCGCCGACGGCGTCGCGGCGGTGCTGGACCGGGGTACCGGGGCGGAGCTGCAGCGGCGGGTGCACCGCCGGACCGGGGACCTGGCGGCCGTGGTGCGGGCGGCCGCGGACCTGACGCTGGCCTGAGCGGCCGTCAGGAAGTCCCCAGGCGGTGCGGTTAGGGTCCGGCCATGGACACGGTGAGCTGGCGGGACGTGGTCCGGCGGGGGCTGCTGGGGCCGCGGCCGGACCCGCGCGACCGTCCCTACCGGCTGGTGATCCGGCTGGCGCTGGTGGTCTTCCGGCTGCTGCGGCTGCGCTTCGACGTCCGCGGCTGCGAGCACGTGCCGCCGTCGGGTGGGGCGGTGCTCGCCAGCAACCACGTCAGCTACCTGGACTTCACCTTCCTCGGCCTCGCCGCGCTGCCGCAGCACCGGCTGGTGCGGTTCATGGCCAAGGCCTCGGTGTTCGGGCACTGGTTCACCGGGCCGTTCATGCGGGCCATGCAGCACATCCCGGTCGACCGCACGGCCGGCGCGGCCGCCTTCGACGCCGCGGTGCGGGCGCTGAAGGACGGCCAGGTCGTCGGCGTCTTCCCCGAGGCGACGATCAGCCAGAGCTTCACCGTCAAGGACCTCAAGGCCGGGGCGGCGCGGATGGCCGTCCAGGCCGGGGTGCCGATCCTGCCGGCCGCCGTGTGGGGCGGGCACCGGGTGGCCACCAAGAAGCGCCCGGTCGACCTGACCCGCGGCCGCGCGGTCACGGTGCTGGTCGGCGAGCCGATCGTGCCCCAGCCGGGCGAGACCCCGGCGGCGCTGCTGGCCCGCACCCGGGTGGCCATGGAGGCACTGCTGGACGAGGCGCAGCGGACCTATCCGCAGCAGCCGGCCGGCCCGGAGGACCGGTGGTGGGTGCCGGCGCACCTGGGCGGCACGGCGCCCACCCTGGCGGAGGCCGCGGCGCGCGACGTCGAGGACGCCGCCGGCCGGCGGGTGCGCTCCCGGCGCCGGGCGCGGCTGCGGGCCCGGCTGACCGGCCGGCGCCGGCCACCGGCGGCCGCCTGAGCCGAGGGCGGGTGCCCGGGCGGGTCAGTCGACCACCGGCGGGGCCATCAGCCGGAACGCCTCCAGCTCGACGTCGTACCAGCGGCGCATGCGGCCCAGCGGCTGCATGCCCAGCCGCCGGCAGACGGCGACCGAGGCGGTGTTGCCGGGCCGGACGACGGCGTAGACCTCGGGCAGCCCGGCGCCGAAGGCCCGTTCCACCACCGCGCGTGCGGCCTCGGTGGCGTAGCCGCGCCCCCAGCAGTCCGGGTGCAGGTGCCAGCCCACCTCCACCTCCCCGACCCCGTGGGGCAACGGCTTGAGCAGCAGGGTGCCGGCGACGACGGGCGGCTCACCGCGGACCTCGATCGCCCAGCACCCGAAGCGCGGGTCGGCGCGGGTCACCTCGGCCCACCGGCCGACGAGCTCCACCGGCCCGACCGAGGGGGTGCCGCCGAGCCAGCGGGTGACCTCGGGGCGGGCGTAGATGTCGGTGAGCCGGGCGAGGTCGTCGCGGCAGGTGGTCCACGCGCGCAGCCGCAACCGGGTGGTCAGCAGCTCCCCGTCGGGCACCGGTCCTGCCTACCGCCGGCACCGGGCCCCGGCCACCCGGAGCAGGAGCCACCCGGAGCGGGGCCGCTCCCGGGGCGGCGGCATGCTCAGCGCCATGAACGCCCCGCCCGACCTGCTGATCCGCGACGTCACCGTCGGCGACCGTCCCGGCCGGGCGGTGCACGTCGTCGGGGGGCGGATCGCCTGGCTCGGCGCGGCCGGCGACGCCCCGGCCGCCGGGCGGGTGCTGCCCGGGGACGGCGCGCTGCTGACCCCGGCGTTCGTCGACGCCCACGTGCACGCCACCGCCACCGGGCTGGCGCTGACCGGCCTCGACCTCCACTCGAGGTCGAGCCTCGCCGACGCGTTGGCCGCCGTCGCGGCGGCCGCGGCGAGCGCTCCGGCCGGGGTGCTGCTGGGCACGGGCTGGGACGAGACCGGCTGGCCGGAGGGCCGGGGCCTCACCCGCGCCGACCTCGACGCCGTCGTCGGCGACCGGCCGGCGTACCTGGCGCGGGTCGACGTGCACTCGGCCACGGTGTCCACCGCGCTGCTGGACCGGGTGCCCGGGATCGCCGGCCTGCCGGGCTTCTCCGCCGACGGGCAGCTGCGCCTGGACGCCCACCACGCCGCCCGGCAGGCCGCCTACGGCGCGGTGAGCGCACCGCAGCGTGCCGCCGCGCAGGCCGCCACGCTGGCCGAGGCCGCCCGGCTGGGCATCGGCAGCCTGCACGAGATGGCCGGGCCGGAGGTGTCCAGCGCCGCGGACCTGCGCGCGCTGCTGGCCCTGGCCGCCGAGCGCCCCGGACCGCGGGTGGTCGGCTACTGGGGGGAGCTCGCCGAGCGCGGCGGGCTGGACCTGGTCGCCGACCTCGGCCTGGCCGGCGCCGGCGGCGACCTGTTCTGCGACGGCGCCCTGGGCTCGCACACCGCGGCGCTGGGCAGCCCCTACCGCGACCGCCCCGACACCGCCGGGGCGCTGCGCTTCGACACCGCCTCGCTGGTCGGCCACGTCCGGGCCTGCACGGTGGCCGGCGTGCAGGCGGGCTTCCACTGCATCGGCGACGCCGCCGTCGACCAGGTCCTCGACGCCGTCGGCGCGGTGGTGGCCGAGCTCGGCGCGGCCGCGGTGCGCGGCTGCCGGCACCGGCTGGAGCACGTGGAGATGGCCGGCCCGGAGGCGGTGGAGCGGATGCGGGCCTGGGGGATGGTGGCCAGCGTGCAGCCGGCCTTCGACGCCGCCTGGGGCGGGGACGCGGGCATGTACGCCGAGCGGCTGGGGGTGGCCCGGGCGCTGGCGACCAACCCGTTCGCCGACCTGGCCGACGCCGGCGTCGCGCTGGCGCTGGGCAGCGACGCCCCGGTGACACCGCTGGACCCGTGGGGCGGGGTGCACGCCGCGGTCGACCACCGCACCCCCGGCGCGGGCCTGCGCCCCTTCGACGCCTTCGACGCGGCCACCCACGGCGGCTGGCACGCCGTCCGCGCCGAGACCCCGGCCGGGCCGCTGGCCGTCGGCGCGCCGGCGGACCTGGCCCTGTGGGCCACCGACGCCGCGCTGGCGTCGGTGCTGGGCTCGCGGGCCCGGCCGGCGTGCGCGCAGCTGGTCGTGGCCGGGGAGGTCCTGTCGCTGTAGCGGGTGGACACCTCAGGTGCGGTCACCGCACGCACGGGGGACCGCCGCCGGTCGTGCGCCCGGTCGGGCACCGCGGGATGGGATGCTGGTCGGTGGACCACGCCGTGGTCCGTGCCCGCGGCCGCGCCCGGGCGCGAGGGCAGCCGCGGGTCCGCGGCACGACGTCGCCGGGAGGGCAGCGGTGCCACCAGCAGCCGCGGCGGGCACGCTCGACGCCGCCTCCGGCGCACCCGAGCGCTCCGGTCGGGCCAAGCGGGGGTGGCCGGCGTGGCGGGAGCTGGCCGGGCGCACGCTGCTGGCCGCCGCCGGCGGGGTCGCGGCGCTGCTGGCCTTCCCCGGGTACGCGCTGCTGCCGCTGGCGGTGCTCGCCCCCGCGGCGCTCGCGCTGGCCGTGCACGGGCAGCGCGCCCGGGTCGGCGCCTGGCTGGGCCTGGTGTGCGGGCTGGCGTTCTTCGTCCCCCTGCTGTCCTGGACGGGCGTCTACGTCGGCGCCTTCCCCTGGCTGGCGCTGGCCGTCTCCCAGGCGCTGTTCGTCGCCGTCCTGGGCGCGGCGACGGCGGCGGTGTCCCGGCTGCGCTGGTGGCCGCTGTGGACCGCGGCGCTGTGGGTGGCCGACGAGGCGCTGCGCGGCCGCGTGCCGCTGGGCGGGTTCCCCTGGGGCCGGCTGGGCACCAGCCAGACCGACGGGCCGCTGCTCGCCCTGGCCGCCTACGGCGGGGTGCCGCTGGTCTCCTTCGCGGTGGCGCTGACCGGCACGCTGCTGGCCGCCGCGGTGCTGGCCCTGGCCCGGTCCCGCACCACCACCGCCACCGCCGCCGGGGGCCGCCGGCCCGCCCGGCGGGCGGCGGCCGCGGCGCTGGCGGGCGCGGCGGCGGTCCCCCTGCTGGGGGCGGCCGCGTGGCTGCCGCTGCCCGGCCCCTCGCTCACCGACGGCGGCCCGACCCGCACCGTGGCGGTGATCCAGGGCGACGTGCCCGAGGCCGGGCTGGAGTTCAACGCCCGCCGCCGGGCGGTGCTGGACAACCACGTGCAGCGCACCCTGGAGCTGGCCGAGGCGGTCGCCGCCGGTGAGCGGGCGCAGCCGGACCTGGTCGTCTGGCCGGAGAACAGCTCCGACATCGATCCCTACACCAACGCCGACGCCGCGGCGCAGATCAGCCGCGCCGCCGCGGCGATCGGCGCGCCGCTGCTGGTCGGTGCGGTGGTGGAGGGGCCGGGGGAGTACCTGTCCAACACCGGGATCGTGTGGGACCCGCGGACCGGGCCGGGTGCGACCTACGTCAAGCGCCACCCGGTGCCGCTGGCCGAGTACGTGCCCGCCCGCGCCTTCTTCCGCTTCTTCAGCGACAAGGTCGACCTCGTCCGCCGCGACTTCACCTCCGGCACCGAGGTCGGGGTGCTGGAGATGGGCGGCGCGCGGGTCGGTGACGTCATCTGTTTCGAGGTGGTCTACGACTCCCTCGTCGCCGACACCGTGGAGGCCGGCGCCGGCATGCTCGTGGTCCAGACCAACAACGCCACCTTCGGCTACACCGACGAGAGCGAGCAGCAACTGGCCGCCAGCCGGCTGCGGGCCGTGGAGTTCGGCCGCACCGTCGTCGTGGCCGCCACCAGCGGCATCTCCGCGGTCGTGGCCCCCGACGGCTCCCTGGTCCGCCGCTCGGAGCTGTTCACCCCGGCGGTGTTCGTCGAGGAGGTCGCCCAGCGCGACTCCACCACCGTCGCCGCGCGCCTCGGCGCCGCTCCGGAGTGGGCGCTGAGCGCGCTCGGCGCCGCCGCGGTGCTCGCCGTCGCCGTCCCCGCGCTGCGCACCCGCCGGAGCGGCCGGTGAGCGCCGCGCCGCGGGTCCTCGTCGTCATCCCCACCTACGACGAGGTGGAGAACCTCGAGGCCGTCGTGGACCGGCTGCACGACGCCGTCCCCACCGCCCACGCCCTGGTCGTCGACGACGGCTCACCCGACGGCACCGGCGAGCTCGCCGAGAAGCTGGCGGCCGAGGACGCCCGGGTGCACGTGCTGCGGCGCACGGAGAAGTCCGGGCTGGGCCCGGCCTACGTCGCCGGGTTCCGCTGGGGCCGCGCGCACGGCTACGACGTGCTGGTCGAGATGGACGCCGACGGCTCCCACCGCCCCGAGCAGCTGCCGCAGCTGCTGGCCGCACTGGAGGACGCCGACCTGGTGCTGGGCTCGCGCTGGGTGCCCGGCGGGCGGGTCGAGGACTGGCCGCGCCGGCGGCTGCTGCTGTCGCGGGTGGGCAACCTCTACACCCGCTGGGCGCTGCGGCTGCCGCTGGCCGACGCCACCGGCGGGTTCCGCGCGGTGCGGGGGGAGCTGGTCGACCGGCTGCCCTTCGAGGAGGTGGCCAGCCAGGGCTACTGCTTCCAGGTCGACTGGGCCTGGCGGGCGGTGCGGGCCGGGGCGCGGGTGACCGAGGTGCCGATCACCTTCAGCGAACGCGAGTTCGGGCGGAGCAAGATGACCGCCTCGATCGTTGAAGAGGCGTTGGTACGGGTCACGTGGTGGGGCCTGCAGGACCGGCTGGCCGACCGGCTGCCGGGACGGGTCCGCCGCGCCGTGCCGGGACGGGTCCGCGACGGCGGGCGGTCCAGCGAGGCCCGGTAGGCGGGCCCGGGCCGCCCGCGCAGCGGGCCGGGGAGAGACACACCGTGGGACGAGCCGCAGGACGCCGGGTCCGGCTGCTGGCGGGGTTGTGGGCCCTCGCCGAGATCGCCGTCTTCGTACTGGTCGCGGGCTGGATCGGGGTGGGCGCGACGGTGCTGGCCGCGCTGGCCACCACCGTGCTGGGCTGGGCGCTGCTCGCCCGCCAAGGTGGCCGGGCGCTGGGCGAGCTGGCGCAGCGCGCCCGGGAGCACCGGCCGCCGGGACGGGCGGCCTCCGACGCCGGGCTGGTGGCCGTCGGCGGAGTGCTGATGGTGCTGCCGGGCTTCCTCGGTGACCTGGTCGGGCTGCTGTGCCTGCTGCCGGTCACCCGCCCGCTGGTGCGCGCCGCCGTCGGCCGCGGGATCGCCGCGCGGCTGGGGCTGGTCCCCGCCGGGCCGGTGCGGGTGCGCAGCGCCCGTGTACCCGGCGCCACCATCCCGCGCCCGTCGGGCGCCACCCGGGTGATCGAGGGCGAGGTCGCCGGCGACGTCGTCGACACCGGCCCCCGCAGCACCTGACGGGTCGCCCGGGAACCCACCGGTCCCCGGACGCGGAACGGCCCCGGTGGGGTGTCCCACCGGGGCCGTTCCGCGTCGTACGAAGGTCGTGCAGGGGATCCGTGGTCAGCTGGCGCGGGTCCGCCGGCCGCGCAGCACCTCGAGGCGCTCGGCCAGGACCTCCTCGAGGTCCTCCACCGAGCGGCGCTCCAGCAGCATGTCCCAGTGGGTCCGCGGCGGCTTGACCTTCTTGGGAGCCGGCTCGGCGCCGCCGACCAGCTTGGCCGCCGCCCCGTCGAACTTGCACTCCCAGGTGTCGGGCACCTCGGCGTCGTCGGCGAAGGGAACGGTGAACTGGTGGCCCGAGGGGCACTTGTACTCGACGTACTGACGCTCGATCGGAGCGGTGTTCCGCTCGGTCTCGTAGCTGACGCTGCCCAGTCGGCTGCCCCGCAGGGAACGCTCGCCCATGGCACACCGTCCTCTCGTGCTGGTGGTGTCGGTCAGGTGTCCTCGTCGCAGCAGGCAGTACCCACCGCGCGGGGAGTCAAGGAGACCAACGACGGATTTCGCGGAGAGATTCCGCTGAGTCGGTTCCCCATCATCGCATGGAGTGGTATCGGGGCGTGCAGCGACCCCCGGACTGGGGAGGGACGGCACCACGCCGAGGCTCAGGGCAGCTCGAGCTGCCCCGGGCCGGCCGCGGTGGGTCCCAGCTGGCCGAGCACGTGGTGCCGCCGGCACAGCACCTGGTAGTGCACCTCGGGCCCGGGGGTGGGGTCGGCCTCCGGCACCGGGGTGGGGGCGGTGTCGGCGACGACGACCGTGGCGCCCTCGCGCACCATCTGCCCGTCGACGACGCGGGCGTTGAGCAGCCCGGGCGCGCCGCACCAGCACAGCACCTCCACCTGGATGCGCTGCACGTCGTCGGCGACCTCCAGCAGCCGCTGGGTGCCCGGGAACAGCCGGGTGCGGAAGTCGGTGGTCAGGCCGAAGGCGTAGACGTCGACGTGCGAGGCGTCGACGAGCTCGGCGAGCTGGTCGACCTGCCCGGGGGTGAGGAACTGCGCCTCGTCGACGATGAGGTAGTCCACCCGGGTGCCCTCGGCCCAGCGGCCGCGCACCAGCAGCACCAGGTCGGTGGCGGCGTCGACCTCCACCGCGTCGTGCGCCAGGCCCACCCGGGAGCTGATCTGCGGCCGGGCCGACCGGTCGCCCTGGGTCAGCAGCAGCCCCGAGCGGCCCTGCCGGCTCTGGTTGTGGTCGACCTGCAGCGCCAGCGTGGACTTGCCGCAGTCCATGGGGCCGTGGAAGAAGCGCAGGTGCGCCGGGGCGGGGGAGCGGCGGCGGTCCCCCGACGCCGGCACCGACGCCGGTGCCGGACCGCTCACAGCCGCTCGGGCGGGGTGTTGCCGGCGGCCACGACCGCCCGCCGCATCGGCAGCCGGGCCAGCAGCGCGAACCCGGCCACGAAGAACACCACCAGGCTGATGATCGCGTACCGGTAGGAGCCGGTGAGCTGGTAGGTCAGGCCGAACGCCAGCGGCCCCAGCCAGCTGGTCCCGCGGTCGCTGATCTCGTAGAAGCTGTAGTACTCCGCCTCCCGGCCGGCCGGGATGAGGTGGCTGAACAGCGACCGCGACAGCGCCTGGGTGCCGCCCTGCACCAGCCCGATGACGGCGGCCAGCGCGTAGAACTGCGCGACCGCGCCCTCCTGCAGCCAGTACGCCGCCACCAGCACCGCCGTCCAGGCCACCAGGCAGCCCAGCACGGTGCGCTTGGCGCCGTAGCGGGCCGCCACCCGGCCCAACCCCAGCGCCCCGAAGACGGCGACCACCTGCACCATCAGGATCGCGCCGGTGAGCACCGACTGCGACAGGCCCAGCTCCTCGCTGGCGTAGGTGGCGCTCAGCGAGATCACCGTCTGCACGCCGTCGTTGAACAGCAGGTAGGCGCCCAGGAACCACAGCGTCAGCGGGAACGCCCGCATCCCCCGCAGCGTCGCCCACAGCTGACGGAACCCGCTGGTGGCCGCGCCGTGCCCGGACACCGGGGGCCGGTCGCGCAGCAGGGAGACCGTCACCAGCGTGAACAGCCCCCACCACAGGCCGGCGGTGGCCAGGCAGATGCGCACCGCCTCGCCCTCGGTCAGCCCCAGCGACCCCGCGCCCAGGAACAGCCCCAGGTGGACGGCGAGCAGCAGCGCCCCGCCGACGTAGCCGAACGCCCAGCCGCGGCTGGAGACGGCGTCGCGCTCGTCCGGGGAGGCCAGGTCGGGCAGCCAGGAGTAGTAGACGACGGTGGCCGCGCCGAAGGCGACGTTGGCCACGACGAACAGCGCCGCCCCCAGCAGGTAGCGCCCGTCGGCGACGAAGAACAGGCACGTCGCCGCCAGCGCACCCAGGCCGGCCAGCGCGCCGAGCAGCTGCCGCTTGCGCCCGGTGCGGTCGGCCACGGCGCCGGTCAGCGGCAGCACGACGACCTGCAGCACCACCGAGAACGACAGCACGTAGGAGAACCAGCTGCCCGGCGGGATCGACAGCCCGAGGAAGGGCAGCCGCCCGTCGGCGCCGGCGGCGTCCTCGGCGACGCCGGTCAGGTACGGGCCCAGGAAGACGGTGGTGACGCTGGTGTTGAACACCGACATCGCCCAGTCGTAGGAGTACCAGCCGAAGCGCTCGCGGCGCAGCGCGGGATCGGCGGGCGCTGCCTCGACGTCGGGAGTCACCGGCGCAGGGTGCCAAACGGGGCCGGGCAACTCCAGCACCGGCCGGTCACGGAATGTCCGGCTCCGCGGTGTCGGGTCACGGGACGTCGTCGGGCACGATCCCGCCGGGGAAGGCCGCGACCCCCGTCGTCGGCCGGGTGGGGTCGGGCAGCAGTGGCCGGCCCGCGGCGCGCAGCGGCACCAGCCCCCGGGTGATCGCCGCGGCGATGCGCATCCGGGCCCGGTGGGCGTCCCCGACCCGGCCCACCTCCAGGTCCTCGAGGAACACCGGCGGCCCGACGTGCACCCGCAGCACCGGGCGCCGCCGCAGCGAGCGCCCCAGGGTGCGCAGCTTGGTCACGTCGTTGGCGTAGGCGAGCACCTCCTGCGCGCCCCACTGGCTGACCGGGAGCACCGGCACCCGCACGCCCAGGGCCAGCCGCGCCATGCCGGTGCGGCCGCGCTCGGGCCACCCGTCGGGGGCCAGCCCGACCCGGCCCTCGGGATAGGCCACCACGTGTCCGCCGTGCACCAGCGCGACCTCGGTCACCCGCACCGCGTGCCGGGCCAGCGAGGTGCCGCGGTCGACCCGGATGCCGCCGGCCCGCTCCAGCAGCGGCCCGGCGACCGGGGCGCTCATGATCCCGCCGGTGGCCATGATCCGCGGCACCACGCCGAGCCGGTGCAGCGCCACCGCGATCACGAAGGGGTCGAAGTCGCCGACGTGGTTGGCGGCCAGCAGCAGCGGCCCGCGGCGCAGCTCCTCGGGGACGGCGCCGGTGACCTCGACCCGGCCGAACAGCTCGACCAGCCAGGAGCAGCGGCGCAGCAGGAACAGCCAGACCGGCCACGGCGGCGCGGCGGCGATCGCCAGCTCCCGGGCGAACCACTCGGGGTCGTCGCGGCGCAGCACCGGCTCGAGGTGGTCCGGCAGCGGGGGCGCCGGCGGCCGCCAGGTGCGCAGCCGGTGCGCCCAGCGGCTCACCGCGGCACCCACTGGCCGCGGGTCCGGAGGATCCCCTTCAGCATGGCCGGGCGGTCGGTCATGATCCCGTCGACGCCGAGGTCGAGCATCGCCGTCGTCTCCTCCGGCGTGTCCACGGTCCACACGTGCACCTGCAGGCCGCGGGCGTGCGCGGCGGAGACGAACCGCTCGTCGACCAGCGCCCGACCGCCCAGCTGCAGCGGCACCTGCGCGCACCCGGCCTGCATGCGGACCAGCCCGGCCGCCCGCGGCGAGTACGACGACAGCCGCAGCGCCGCCACCCCGCGCGGGCCCAGCGACGTGCACACCGACGGCCCGAACAGCCGCCGGGCGGCCGCCACCCGGGCGTCGGAGAACGAGCCCAGGCAGATGCGGTCGGCCATCCCCATCCGGCGGACCGTGCGCACCAGTGGCGCCAGCACGCCGGCGGCCTTGATGTCGAGGTTGAACCGCACGTCGGGCCAGGCGCCGAGCAGCTCCTCCAGCCGCAGCACCGGCTCGCGGCCACCGATGCGCGCCTCGGCGACCTCCGCCCACGTCAGGTGCTCGATGCGGCCGGTGCGGTCGGTGACCCGGTCCAGCGTCGGGTCGTGGAAGACGACGAGCACGCCGTCGGCGGTCACCCGGACGTCGGTCTCCAGGTAGCGGTAGCCCATCGCCACGCAGGCCTCGAAGGCCGGCATGGTGTTCTCCAGGTGCTCGATCGCGCCGCCACGGTGGGCCATCGCCAGCGGTGTCGGCCCGTCGAGGTAGGCGAACCGGGCGGAGGGCACGGGCGACACGCTAGCGGCGGGCCCCGACACGCCGCCGAGCCCCTTCCGAGGCCTCACCCGGGCGTGTCACCCGGGACTGTCGGTGGTGCCGTCTAGCGTCCGGTCCGTGGCAGAACAGCAGGTCCGCGGCGCGGTCGCGCGCACGGTCCGGAAGGCGGTCAGGACGACGCAGCCCGACACGACACGGGCGACGAAGCGAGCGGTCAAGGAGCCCGCCGGGCACCCGACGGCGGATCACCCGGCGGCGGATCACCCGGCGGCGGATCACCCGGCGGCGCACCCGGCGCCGGCGCCCCGGACGGCGGGGCAGGGGAGCGGTACCGACCGCCGCTGCGGCTGGTGCAGCCGTGTCCTGCCCCAGGCGGGGTCGGTGGGCCGCCCCCGCCTCTACTGCGGGCAGGCGTGCCGGCAGCGGGCCTACGAACAGCGGTCGGCGACGGCCAAGGCCGGCCTGTCCGACGACGTCGTGCTCGTCAAGCGCGCCGACCTCGACGGCCTGCAGGACCGGCTGTTCCAGCTCCGCTGCGCCCTCGAGGACGTGCAGACCCTGCTCGGCGAGCGCCACACCAAGGCCGAGCTCGAGCGGTCCCTGGCCGACCTGCTGCACTCCACGGGCCGGCTCGACCGGCTCTGGGTCACCGAGCGCGCCGGCTGATCCGCCCTCCGATCCGTCCCCCGGCCACCGCCGTCGTCCGGCTCAGTCCGGGTCCTGCGTGTCGTCGTCCTGGTCCTCGGGGTTGCCCTGGTCCTCGTTGCTGTTGTCGGGCAGGTTGTCCTGGGAGTCCTCGGACGGGTCGTCGCCGCTGTCGTTGCTGCTGTTGTCGTCGGTCGTGCCGTCGTTCTGCCCGTCCCCGGCTGCCTGGCAGGCGGTCACCGTCGCGCCGCCCCCGAACAGCGCCAGCGCGGTCAGGAGGGCAGCGAGCGGACGTCGGAGTTCCATGCACCCGACCCTAAGCAGGCACCGGGCAGGCCGCCCGTCGAAGCCGCCGACACCACCGCCATTGCGTCACTGTGACGCAATGGCGAGTGACCGAGAAGGTCGGGGGGAGTGGCCGGCCACCGCCTGCGTGCCCGGTCGCGAGGCCGTCTCGGGCGATCTCGAGCCGTCGGCGCCTGGGTCGGAGCCAGCCGGCGGGTCGAGGCGGATGTCTCGACGAACAGGCGCACGGGACGAGCGGGTGCACGGGACGTGAGCGCCGGTCTGCCGGCCGTGGTCGCAGGATGCCGCCGGCGGCGTCCGTGCCGGCGTCGCCGTCCCGCGAACGCCCGGGAGCTCCGTCGGCATCGTCGTGTCATCGTCGTGTCATCGTCTTGTTGTCGTCGTGTCAGCGTGGCGCTCGTGGCACGGCCCGGCGGATCCGTCGGTGACACCCGCCCGGCCGGGCAACTGATCCAGAACCCTTTCCTCAGCACCCGTTCCGTCGCGCCGATAATGCACATTATGTCAAGTAGCGCCCGAGAGGATCATCCCCCGGACGTCATCGACCGTGCAGCGGTGACGCCGTGGTGACGCCACGTCGGCACGCTCGGACGGTGGTCGAACCTCCTCCGGTCCTCCCGCCCCCTCGAGTCGACCTGCGCCACGTCACGGGGCGAGGAGTCTTCGACGGCATCGGGTTCCACTACGCGATCCCGCGGAGCCGCCCGCTGGACGGCAGACCCCTGCGCGTCCTGGTCAGCCAGCACGGCACCCGCAGGACGATCGCCTCGACCGGCGGGCCGCACTACCTGGACCTGCCCCTCCGGGAGGACGACGCCCGCACCTACGACCTGGTCGTCGTGGCGCCGCACTTCCCGAGCGAGGAGGAGGTCGGCACCGACCGGCTGAACGGCGCCAACTTCGAGCAGTTCGACGGGCCTGGGCTGCCGTGGATCCGCGGACTCGTCCACGACCACCTCCCCCGGTTCCTCGACCGGAAGTGGCCGGGTCTCTCCGCGACCGGGGCCATCGACGTCGAGCGGTTCTACTTCTTCGGCCACTCCCGCGGTGGTCAGGCCGTGCACATGTACCTCATGCGGTACGGCGGATCGGACATCTACCGCGCTGCCAGCTGCGGAGGAGAGCTGTTCCAGCGCGACGACTACGAGAGGGAGCCGTCGGACTACCTGACCCGTCTCGACCGCCTCATCCTCAGTGACACGGCCGCGATCATCGGCACCGCCGACACGGCCGCGAGAGGAGGACCGGCCCGCCGGATCGAGTCCGTGCGGGGTTTCGTCATCCGGGAGGTCGGCCAGCGGGTCAGCTTCGCGGACCTGTGCCGACTGCTGCCTGCTCCTCCGGTGCCCCTGCCCCACCGCGACGCCCTGATCCAGTATGAGGACTTCCCGGGCCGGCAGGTGGAGAAGCGCACGTCCCCACTCACCGATGTCGGGTTCACCTTCCGCTGGACGCCGAACGGTGAGCACCTGGGACGCGACAACTACCCGGTGGCCCGCCGCTACCTGTTCGAGGACCGCCCGGCCAAGCCCCTCGCCCTCCTCCGGCAGGCCCTGATCGGCCGCGTCCGCCGTTCTCCGCTGCCCGGCCTGATCGGCCGGCCGCGGCGGACGGCCGAACGGGCGGACGACGACCTGGACGACGACTGACGCCCTCACCGGCCGCCGAGCGTGTCCACGGCCGCGACGACCGCCTCCGGCTGCTCGTCGGGCGCCATGTGACCGGTCCCGGGCAGCACCTGAAGCTCCACGTCGAGGTGGCGGCGAACGGCGTCCCGGAGGCGGGGCGCGGGCAGGAAGCAGTCGCGCTCACCGGAGAGCACCGCCCGTGGCGTCGCCCGCCAGCGTCGCAGGACCGCCGCCGGGAGCGGACCGGGCGCCGCGGACGTCCGGGTGGTGCGGGCGACGAGGGTCATCCACTCGACCTCGTCGTCCGCGGGGTGGCGGCCGGGCCCGTGCAGCTGCCGCACCAGGCGGGCGCTGCGCGCGGTGGTCGGCCGCAGCAGCCAGGGCAGGGTGGCGGCGAACACGGAGGCCCCCACCCGCAGCCGGACGATCCCGGCCGGGTCGACCAGCACCAGCCCGGCCACTCCGTCCGGCTCGGCGGCGAGAGTGATCGCCGCGCCCAGGGAGTGCCCCACCAGGACCAGGAGGTCGGCGTGCAGGTGGGCCACCAGCTCCCCGACCCAGGCGCCGTAGCAGGCCAGGCGATCACCGCCGGGGCGCACCCCGGCCGAGAGCCCGGGCTGACCGGGCACGTCGGCGGCGACGACCCGGTGGCGGGCGGCCAGCGCCGAGAGCACCGGCAGGCTCGTGGCTGCGCTCATGTTCGTCCCGGGCAGGTACAGCACGGTGGTGTCGCCGTGGCCGGCGACGACCAGGTGGGTCTCCCCCAGCCCGGTGTCCAGCACCGACCGTTCGTGCGCCGTCGGCCAGGCGACCAGCCGGTGCTCGCACCACGCGCGCACCGCATCCCCGGACGCCGCGGTGCGGTACAGCGAGCAGTCCACGGCGGCCTCCCCCGGCGACGGCCCGCGCGGACGCGGCGGGCCCGGCCAGCGTGCCAGGACCGCATTCCCCGATGACCGGTCGAACGCGCGCAGCGAGCGCCCGGCTCCCCTCCCCCGGGAGGACGTCGACCGGGGTCCGCCGCCGTCGGTGGGCTTTGTCGTCGTTCATCGTGGGTCATGAATTTGTTGGGGATAACGGAACAGAGTCGAGCTGGTGCCAGAGCGCAGCCCGGACGTTCCTCACGCTGCGGTGGACCGGTCGTCCGCGATCGCCTGTCCCGGCCTGGTGGCGCCGGCGCTCGCCGGCGGCTGTGCGAGCTCGGATCGCGCGCCGGCGCCTGCTCAGAGGTACCGGATCCGCCTCGGCCCGTCGCTCACCGCCACCTCTCCGGCGCGTCGGGCCCGCCCCACCGGGCCACCACGACGACACCGCTCCCCCGGCGCCGCAAGGGCCGTTGCCCTCAGGGCTGGTTCTGCCTTCGTCGTGTGGTCGGGAGGTAGTTGGGGATAACGGTGCAAGGAGGTACGAGGCTCGACCCACCGAGACCGCTGCCCGTCGTCGATGGCTGCCCTCCTTCGCCACCGGCACCGCCGAGTGGCCGTCCCGGTGGATTCCGACCGCCGGCGCCGCGTCGGCGGGACGGTGGCCACTGCCGGTCGGCGGTGGTCCCTCCCCTCCCCCCGTGTAGCCGGTGACGACGTCAGCCGAGGCGGTCGCGCCGGGGCGTCCGGCCGGACACCACTGCAGGCGGCGCCCGATGCGGGCAGCAGGATCGACGCGCGGGAGCGGGCGGCGCGATTCCCGGCGTCGGCTCCCCCGTCGTCGCTGTGGGTCGTCGTCGTGCTGTCGGGCTGACTAGTTGGGGATAACGGACGACTCGGCTCGCGGGCGCGCGCAGTCCGGAACACGGGAGCCGCCGCGTCCCGGGAGCTCACAGCCCCGTGCGGTTGACTCCACCCGGTGGACCTCCTCGAGCGCCTGTGGACCCGCGCGACCGCGGAGGCCCCCCTCCCGCCGGCCGTCGTCGCCGGCGCCGCCGTCGTCGCGCTGGTCGTGGTGGCCAGCCCGGCGCTGTGGCGGCCCACCCGCACCGCCGTGACCATCGCCCACGAGGGCGCCCACGGGCTGGCGGCACTGGCCACCGGCCGCCGTCTGGCCGGCATCCGGCTGCACTCGGACACCTCGGGGCTGACCGTGTCGGCCGGCCGCCCCACCGGCCCGGGCATGGTGCTCACCTGCGCGGCGGGCTATCTCGGCCCCGCGTTGTTCGGCCTGGGCGCGGCGGCCCTGCTCGCCACCGGGCACGCCGTGGGTGTGCTGTGGGCGGTACTGGCCCTGCTGGCCCTCCTGCTGCTGCAGATCCGCAACTTCTTCGGGCTGTGGGCGGTGCTGGCCACCGGCGCGGTCGTCGCCGGGGTCACCGCCTGGCTGCCCGCCGAGGGTCAGGCCGCGTTCGCCGCCGCCGTCACCTGGTTCCTGCTGCTGGCCGCGCCGCGGACGGTGCTGGAGCTGCAGTCCGCCCGGCGCCGGCGGCGCGCGCCGGACTCCGACGCCGACCAGCTGGCCCGGCTCACCGGCCTGCCCGCGCTGCTGTGGGTCGGGCTGTTCCTGCTCGTCGACGTCGCCGCGCTCGCGCTGGCCGCCTGGTGGCTGCTGCCGCGCTGACCGGCTCGCCGGCCCCAGCACCAGGCCCGCCGCGACGGCGGCGACGCCGGCCCACACCGGCGGGGTCGGCAGCGGCCCGCCCAGCAGCACCGCGGGGGCGGCCGCGGCCACCGGCGCGGTGCCGGTGAGCAAACCGGCGCGGCCGGCGCCGAGGCGGGTGACCGTCGCGTACCGGAGCACGAACGCGACCGCGGTGACGCCGACGGCGAGGTAGCCGAGGCGCGCAGCTCCGCCGGCCCCCGGGCGCAGCAGCGCGCCGGGCCCCTGCGGTCGTGAGCCCCAGGACGGCGGAGCCGTGAGCGGCCGGCCAGGTCGTGTGCCGCGCCCGGCAGGCCGGCGTCCTGGTGCACCCGCTGTCCTGCCACCGGGTGCGGCCCGGCCCGCCGGGCCCGGTGCTCGGCTCCGCCGCCTCCCCGCCCGGCCGCCTTCAGGAGGCCGGGCGCCCGCATCCTCCGGTGGGGCTCTGGAACGGCCCCGTCCCGGGTCCCGCCCTGAGCCTGCGAAGGGTGGGGAGGACGGGGTCCTTCATCAGTCGCGCTGGCCCTTGCCGCGCCGGCGGGGGGCCGCGCCCGGCGGCTGGGTCACCGGGGCCACCTCCGGCGCCGGCGGGTTGTCCAGCACCGTGTCGCCCTCGTCGACGGTCACCCGGCGGCCGTGGTGGTGGATGTCGAGCGGCTCGCCCTCGTGCAGCCGGTAGGTGGTCTGCTCCCGGCCGATGGCGACCTCGAGGATGCGGCCCTGGTAGGCCAGCCGGAAGCGCAGCCCGGTGATCCGCGAGGGCAGCCGCGGGGCGAACAGCAGCCGGCCGTCGTGGTCGCGCATGCCGCCGAACCCGGCGACGGCGACCGTCCACCCCCCGGCCAGCGACGCGATGTGCAGCCCGTGCCCGGCGTTGCCGTGCAGGTTCTGCAGGTCGGTCAGCGCCGCCTCGCCCCAGTAGTCGTAGGCGAGCTCCAGGTGCCCGGTCTCGGCGGCCACGACCGCCTGCTGGGTGGCCGACAGCGAGGAGTCGCGCACCGTGCGGGCCTCGTAGTAGGCGAAGTCGGCGACCTTCTCCTCGTGGGTGAAGGCGTCCCCGCGCAGGTGCAGGGCCATGACCAGGTCGGCCTGCTTGACCACCTGCTTGCGGTAGATCTCGAAGTACGGGTAGTGCAGCAGCAGCGGGTAGTGGTCGGGCGGGGTGGCGGCGAAGTCCCACTCCTCGTGGTGGGTGAACCCCTCCGACTGCATGTGCACGCTCAGCCGGGGGTCCCAGGGCACCCGCATCATGCGCGCGGCCCGCTGCCACAGCGTCACCTCGTCCTCGGTGACCTGCAGCCGGCCGGCGACGTCGGGGTGGCGCTCGACCGCCGCGGCCGCCTCGCGCAGGTTCCGCTGCGCCATGAGGTTGGTGTAGACGTTGTTGTCCACGACGGCGGTGTACTCGTCCGGGCCGGTCACCCCGTCGATGCGGAACCCGTCCTCGGCGTCGAAGTGCCCCAGCGACGCCCACAGCCGGGCGGTCTCGATGAGCAGCTCGGCGCCGAAGTCGCGGTCGAACTCCTCGTCGCCGGTGGCGTGCAGGTAGCGCACGACGGCGTCGGCGATGTCGGCGTTGATGTGGAAGGCGGCCGTCCCCGCCGGCCAGTAGCCCGAGGTCTCCTCCCCGCGGATGGTGCGCCACGGGAACGCCGCGCCGCGGCGGCCGAGCTCGCGGGCCCGGTCCCGGGCCAGGTCGAGGGTGGAGTGCCGCCAGCGCAGCGCGTCGCGGACGGCGTCGGGGGCGATGTAGGTCAGCACCGGGAGCACGTAGGTCTCGGTGTCCCAGAAGGTGTGCCCGTCGTAGCCGGGGCCGGTGAGCCCCTTGGCCGGGATGGGCTGGCGCTCGGCGCGCAGCGAGGCCTGCAGCAGGTGGAAGGCGCCGACCCGCACGGCCTGCTGCAGCTCGTCGTCGCCCTCGATCTCGACGTCGGCCAGCGACCAGTGCGAGTCGAGGACCTCCTTCTGCTCGCGCAGCAGCCGCTCGAACCCGGCCAGCTTCGCCGTGGCCAGCGCCCCCTCGACCTGGTCGCGCAGCGCCGCCGCCGAGCGGCGCGAGCTCCAGCCGTAGGACAGGTACTTGACCAGCTTGAGGGTGGAGCCCTGCGGCAGCCGCGCGGCGAGGGTGTAGCGGGCGAGGTCCTCGCCGGCCTCGATGTCCTCGGTGACCGAGTCGGGCACGTCGACGACGTGGTCCATGCCGGCGGCGATGCGCAGCTTGCTGCGGCGGGTCTGGTGCACCAGCACCGCCCGCTGCATCCGGGCGACGGCCATCTCCTTGACCAGCGGACGGCGCAGCGCGGCCGCCGCGCGGGGGTCGTCGGCCTCGCTGCCGCTGTCGACCGGCTCGTTGGCCAGCAGGTCCGACTGCAGCGCCACGTAGAGGTCGCCGCGGTCGTCACTGCACTCCACGGAGTACTCGATCGCGGCGATCGAGCGGCGGCGCAGCGACACCAGCCGGGTGCTGGTGACCTTCACGACCCGGCCGTTGGGCGAGCGCCACTCGGTGACCCGGCGCAGCACCCCGCGGCGCAGGTCGAGGGTGCGGCGGTGCTCGACGATCTCGCCGTAGTCGAGGTCGAAGGGGGTGTCGCCGACCAGCAGCCGGATCAGCTTGCCGTCGGTGACGTTGACGACCGTCTGGCCCTGCTCCGGGAAGCCGTAGCCGGCCTCGGCGTAGGGCAGCGGCCGTTCCTCGAAGAAGCCGTTGAGGTAGGTGCCCGGGACGACGATCGGCTCGCCCTCCTCGAACGAGCCGCGCATGCCGATGTGCCCGTTGGCGAGGGTGAACACCGACTCGTGCACGCCGAGCGAGGCGTGGTCGAGACCGATCTCGGTCAGGGACCACGGCTCGATCGGGAAGCTGGGGCGCCCCTCGGTCACCTGGTGTCCTCCTCCGCGGTGCGGTCCCCCAGCAGCTGGTCGAGATCGGTGACCACGACGTCGGCGCCGTGGGCGCGCAGCGCGTCGGCCTGCCCGACCCGGTCCACGCCGACGACGTACCCGAAGTGCCCCGCGCGCCCGGCCGCCACACCGGCGAGTGCGTCCTCGAACACCACGGCGGCGGCCGGCTCCACCCCCAGCGCCCGCGCGCCGGCGAGGAAGGTGTCGGGCGCGGGCTTGCCGCGCAGCCCCTCGCGGGCGGTCACCACCCCGTCGACGCGGGCGTCGATGTACTGCGCGAACCCCCCGGCGGTGATCACCTGCTCGCCGTTGGCCGAGGCGGTGACGACGGCGGTGGCCAGGCCGGCGTCCTTGGCCGCCCGCAGGTAGGCCATCGAGCCGGGGTAGACCTCGACGCCGTGCTCCTCGAGCTCGGTGAGCAGCAGCTCGTTCTTGCGGCGGCCGATGCCGTGCACCGTCTGCGCGGCCGGCGGGTCGTCGGGGGTGCCCTCGGGCAGCGTGATGCCGCGGCTGGCGAGGAAGTCCCGGACACCGTCGGCCCGCGGCTTGCCGTCGACGAAGCGGTTGTAGTCCAGCTGGGTGAAGGGCGGGGCCTGCGGGTCGGTGGCGCGCAGGAACTCGTCGAACGTGCGCTTCCAGGCCGCCATGTGCACCGTGGCGGTCCGGGTGAGGACGCCGTCCATGTCGAAGAGGCAGGCGCGGATGCCGTCGGGGAGTCCGAGCACGCTGCGACGCTACCGGCGCGTCGCGCCGCTGACCTGTCGAGACGTCCCGTCCCCGGTCGCGGGGCGGGCGCGCAGTCGGCAGCCTGGGGTCGGCGCGGGGTGGCCCGACCACCCCGCCCGGCCCGCACCGCCCGTTCCCCGAGGAGAGGACCGCCCGTGCCCGACCGGCCCGTTCCCCCCGACCCCTACGACTTCCTGCCGCCCGTCCCGTCGTTCACGGTGACCAGCACCGACCTGCGCGACGGCGAGGTGCTGCCCATGCCGCACGTCAGCGGCGTCATGGGTGCCGGCGGGGAGGACCGCTCCCCGCAGCTGTCGTGGTCGGGCTTCCCCGAGCCGACGCGGGGGTTCGCCGTCACCGTCTTCGACCCCGACGCCCCCACGGTCAGCGGCTTCTGGCACTGGGTGGTCACCGGCCTGCCCGCCTCGGTGACCGAGCTGCCCCACGGCGCCGGTGACCAGGAGGGGTCGGGCCTGCCGGCCGGCGCCCGCCAGCTGCGCAACGACGCCGGCTTCCCCGGTTACGTGGGCGCCGCGCCCCCGGCCGGGCACGGCCCGCACCGCTACTTCGTCGTGGTGCACGCCCTCGACACCGAGGACATGGGCGTGCCCGCCGACGCCAGCCCCGCGTTCCACGGGTTCAACCTGTTCGGCCACACCCTGGCCCGGGCCACCCTCGTGGTCACCTACACCCAGGACTGACCCCGGCGACGGCGTCCCCGCCCGGCGGGCGCCCACCGTGCGCCCGCCGGGCGGTCAGCCGTGCGGCCGCTCCGGCGGGCGGGCGGCCACCCCGGTCGAGCCCAGCCAGGCGAAGCCGACCCGCTCGTAGACGCGGGCGACGTCGTCGTCGCCGGCGGTGAGGAAGACCAGGTCGGCGGTCTCGGCGGCCTGCGCCACCAGCGCGGAGGCCAGCGCCGCGCCGACGCCCCGCCCGCGCCGCCGCGGCGAGCTCGCCACGCCGACGATCTCGCTGATCTCGGTGCCGTCGACGTCGACCGGGTGGTGCGAGCCCACGCCCACCGGCTCGCCGTCCTCGATGGCCACCATGACCACCGTCCGGCCCGAGGCGACCCGCTCGCGCAGCACCGCCGCGCGGGGCTCCGGGAGCGTCGCGCCGTCGGCGCCGTCCTCGGGGTCGTCGTCGGTGCCGTCGTCGGTGCCGTCGTCGTGGTGGGCGGCGAAGCCGGTCTCGAGCAGGTGCTGGTAGTGCGGCAGCGCCGGGTCCTCGGCGCCCACCACGTAGAGGCGGACACCGGCGGGCAGCAGCACCTCCACCGGGTCGTCGACGACCAGCAGCGGGAAGTGCGACACCAGCAGGCCGGCCCGGCGGGCGGCGGCGTCCAGCGACGGGGTCCGCTGCACGATCCACTCCACCGCCGCGGGCAGCCCCTCCTGCTCCTGCAGCGCGGCGGCGGCGCGCACGTCGTCGGCGCTCACCGCACCGGCACCCGGCCGCGGGCGGGCGGGGTGGGGCCACGCCGGCGGGCCGACCGGCACGTCGAGCGCCCCCACCGGGACCGGGCGCGCGTCCGGCAGCGGCGCGGCGGCGGCGTACCGCTCGACGCAGTCGAGCAGCCCTGGGCGGGTCGGCACACCGGCACCCTATGCGCGTCCCCCGCGACCGACCGGGGTCGTTCCCCTGTCGGGGTGACCCGGCGGTCGGGCCGGCGGGACCGGGGCGGCACGATGGACGGCGTGACGGCAGGGACCCGGCCCTCGATCTCGCCCTACGCGGCCTTCGACCGCGACGCGTGGCGAGCCCTCGCCGGCTCCCGCACGCTGCCGCTGGACGAGGCCGACCTGCGGGCCCTGCGCAGCCTCGGTGACCGCATCGACCTCGACGAGGTCGCCACCGTGTACCTGCCGCTGGCCGAGCTGCTGGGTCTGCACGTGACGGCCAGCCAGCGGCTGTGGGCGGCGCAGAACCGCTTCCTCGGCGACACCACCGCGAAGGTCCCCTACGTCATCGCGGTGGCCGGCAGCGTCGCCGTCGGCAAGAGCACCACCGCCCGGCTGCTGCAGACCCTGCTGGCCGCCGGCCCCGGCTCGCCGCGGGTCGACCTCGTCACCACCGACGGGTTCCTGTGGCCCAACGCCGTCCTCGAGGCCCGCGGGCTGCTGACCCGCAAGGGCTTCCCCGAGAGCTACGACCGCCGCGCGCTGGTCCGCTTCCTCGCCGACGTGAAGTCCGGCCGCGGCCAGGTCAGCGCGCCGGTGTACAGCCATCAGTCCTACGACGTCGTCCCGGGGCAGCGGCAGACCGTCGACCGGCCCGACATCCTCGTGCTCGAGGGGCTCAACGTGCTGCAGGCCGGCCGCCGCGACGACGGCCGGGTGCCCGAGGTGTTCCTCTCGGACTTCTTCGACTTCTCCGTCTACGTCGACGCCGCCGAGACCGACGTCCAGCAGTGGTACGTCGACCGGTTCCTCGCGCTGCGCCGCACCGCCTTCGCCGACACCTCCGCCTACTTCCACCGCTATGCCGACCTCAGCGACGACGACGCCCGCGCCACCGCGCTGTCGATCTGGGCGGCGGTCAACGGCCCGAACCTGCGGCAGAACATCGCTCCGACCCGGTCGCGGGCGCGGCTGGTGCTGCAGAAGTCCGCCGGCCACTCGGTGCGCCGGATCCTGCTGCGCAAGCTCTGACCGGCGGCCGGTCCTCGCCGCCTCTCCCCCTTCCGGCCTGGCACCGTGCGGTCGTGCGCCCGAGTTGGGGATAACGGTCGAGGGCGGGTCGACGGCCCCGGCACCGCGCTGAGGCGCGGCTGCATGGTCCGTGCCGCCGGCGGCCTCCGCCATGGCGAGGTCTGACGACCCGAACGGGTCAGGTCGTGGGATTCGTCACTCGGAACACCGCGGCGGCGGGCGCACACTCGGAGACGTCCGGTGACCGGACGCTCACTGCACGTAGACCCGGCACGAGCCGGCCCGATCGGGAGTCCTCCTGATGTGCGTACACACGACCCCCTGCCCCGACGCCACCAGCGACGCGCGTGACCTCGCCGCGGTCGTGAGCAGCCACCCCGAGCAGGGGTGGAGCCTGCTGTGCAACGGCGTCGTCCTCTTCGACGACGACGGCGAGCTGCTGCCCGACGGCCGCGCGGTCGCCGACCACCACCAGTGGCGGTGCCCCGGCCTCGTCTCCGCCTGACCCGGCGGCACGGTCCGGTCGCCCGGCCCGGTCAGCCCGGCCCGATCAGCCCGCGGCGGCCTCGGCGGCCTCGCCCAGCAGGGCGGTGAACGCCGCGGGGTCCGGCTCGGCCGCGTCCGGCGCGGCGCTCTGCGCCAGCAGCAGCCCGCGCGCCCCGTCGACGACGAACCCGACCAGCACGCTGTGGCTCTCCTCGCCGGCCGCCGCCACGGTCAGCTGCACGCCGGCGCTGCGGTCCCCCAGCTGCGGCACGTCCAGGCGGGTCAGCTGCAGCGTCGTGCTCCCGCCCCACGGGCCGGTCGTGGTGACCGAGGAGCACTGGGCCAGCAGCGCGTCGACGGGCAGCTGCAGCCCCTCGAGCTGCGGGGACTCGGCCAGCACCTGCACCGTCTGCGTCTGCGGGGTGCGGGCGGCCTGCGAGGCGACGGCCAGGTCGTCGAGCTGGTCGCCGAGAGCGGGCAACGCCTCCAGCGCCGCCTGACAGCCGGCCGGCTCCACGGTCACCTCACCGGCCCAGTCGTCGTCGCCGTCCCCGTCGTGGTCGCCGTCGTACCAGGGGCCGGGCCAGCCGCCCCACCCTCCCCAGCCACCCCAGCCGGAGCCGGCACCGAGCTGGTCGAGGGTGACGCCGACGACGGTCGCGTCCTCGCCGAACGCCGAGGCGGGCAGCAGCCGGTCGCCCAGCTCACCGGAGGCGCCCTCCTCGGGCGGGGGCGCGGGGGTGGCCGACGGGGTGCCGGACGCCCCCGGCGCCGACGTCCCGGGCGCGGACGTCCCCGGTGCGGACGTGCCGGGCGTGGACGTGCCGGGCGCGGAGGACCGCGGCGTCGGCGACGGCGTCGGCGCGGAGCTCTCGTCGGTGGCCGCGGCCGGTGCCAGCTCGTCGGAGCCCGCGCAGCCCGCCGTCAGCAGCGCCGCGGCGGCCAGCGCCGCACCCGTCGTCCGGACCCGTCGCCGCGTCGTGGCCGCCATGACTGCATGATCCACCGGCGCGGTGACCTCCCGCACCCTCCGGAGGTCGGAACCGTCCGGTACCCGTGCCACCGGGGGGCCCGCGCTCAGGCCCGGCCCGCGCCCACCACGTCGGCGGCGGTGCCCAGGTCGTCGGGGGCGCCCTCGCCCCGGTCGGGGACGGACGTCTGCGGCGCACGGGCGGGCTCGGGCTCGGCGAAGGCCTCCGGGGACGGGCAGGAGCACACCAGGTTGCGGTCGCCGAAGGCCTGGTCGATCCGCCGCACCGGGGCGAGGTAGCCGCGGGAGGCCAGCCGCGGCACGGGGAACACCGCCGTCGACCGCGGATAGGGCCGCGCCCACTCGCCGGTGAGCATCCTCAGCGTGTGCGGGGCGTTGCGCAGCGGGTTGTCCTCGCGGTCGTACTCCCCCGTGGCCACCTTCTCGATCTCCCCGCGGATGGCCACCATCGCCTCCACGAACCGGTCGAGCTCGGCCCGGTCCTCGCTCTCGGTGGGCTCGACCATCAGCGTGCCGGCCACCGGGAAGCTCATCGTCGGCGCGTGGAACCCGAAGTCGACCAGGCGCTTGGCGATGTCGTCGTTGGTGATGCCGGTGGCCCGGGTCAGCGGCCGGATGTCGAGGATGCACTCGTGGGCGACCAGGCCGCCGGCGCCGGTGTAGAGCACCGGGTAGTGCTCGCGCAGCCGGGCGGCCAGGTAGTTGGCGCCGAGCACGGCGTGCTCGGTGGCCCGCTGCAGCCCGTCGGGTCCCATCAGCCGCAGGTAGGCCCACGAGATCGGCAGGATGCCCGCGGAGCCGAACGGCGCGCCGGACACCGCCGGGCCCTGCCCGCCGGTGTCGGCCAGCGGGTGCCCGGGCAGGAACGGCACCAGGTGCTCCCGGACACCGATCGGACCGACGCCGGGCCCGCCGCCGCCGTGCGGGATGCAGAACGTCTTGTGCAGGTTGAGGTGGCTGACGTCGGAGCCGAAGCGCCCCGGCCGGGCCAGCCCGACCATCGCGTTGAGGTTGGCGCCGTCGACGTAGACCTGCCCGCCGGCGTCGTGCACCGCCGCGCAGATGTCACGGATGTCGGTCTCGAACACCCCGTGCGTGGACGGGTAGGTGATCATGATGGCGGCCAGCCGGTCGGCGTGCTGGCCGATCTTGGCGTGCAGGTCGGCGACGTCGACGTTGCCCGCCTCGTCGCAGGCCACCACGACCACCCGCATGCCGGCCATGACCGCGCTCGCGGCGTTGGTGCCGTGCGCCGAGCTCGGGATGAGGCACACGTCGCGGTGGGACTCCCCGCGGGAGGCGTGGTAGCCGCGGATGGCCAGCAGCCCGGCGAACTCGCCCTGCGAGCCGGCGTTGGGCTGCACGCTGACCGCGGCGTAGCCGGTGATCTCGGCCAGCCAGGTGCACAGCTCGTCGATCAGCTGCCGGTAGCCGCGGGCCTGCCCGGCCGGGGCGAAGGGGTGCAGCCCGGCGAACTCCGGCCAGGTGATCGCGGCCATCTCCACGGCGCTGTTGAGCTTCATCGTGCACGAGCCCAGCGGGATCATCGTGCGGTCCAGCGCCAGGTCCTTGTCCGACAGCGACCGCAGGTAGCGCATCAGCGCCGTCTCCGAGCGGTGCGCGGAGAACACCGGGTGGGTGAGGAACGGGGTGCGGCGGCGCAGCGCGTCGGGCAGCGCGTCGGGGCCGTCGTCGTCGAGCGCGGACTCGGCGGTGGCGTCGTCGGCGGGGACCCCGAAGGCCTCGGCGACCAGCCGCAGCACCGCCGGCGTCGTCGTCTCGTCGCAGGCGACGGCCACGGTGTCGGCGTCGACGCGGCGCAGGTTGACCCGCCGGTCGGCGGCGGCCGCAACCACGTCGTCGGCCCGGCCGGGAACCCGCGCCTGCACGGTGTCGAAGAACGCGTCGTGGACGACCTCGACGCCGCCGGCGCGCAGCCACCCGGCCAGCGCCAGCGCGCTGCGGTGCACGCGGGCGGCGATCGCCGTCAGCCCCTCGGGGCCGTGGTAGACGGCGTAGGCGCCGGCCATCACCGCCAGCAGCACCTGGGCGGTGCAGATGTTGCTGGTCGCCTTCTCCCGGCGGATGTGCTGCTCGCGGGTCTGCAGCGCCAGCCGGTAGGCGACGTCGCCGTCGGCGTCGACCGACACCCCGACCAGCCGGCCGGGCAGCTGGCGGGCCAGGCCCTCGCGCACCGACAGGTAGCCGGCGTGCGGGCCGCCGTAGCCCAGCGGGACGCCGAAGCGCTGGGTGCTGCCGCAGGCCACGTCGGCGCCCCACGCGCCGGGCGCCTCGAGCAGGGTCAGCGCCAGGACGTCGGCGGCGACGACCACCGACGCGCCTGCGGCGTGCGCGGCCTCGGCCAGCGCCCGGTGGTCGCGGACCGCGCCGCTGGCGCCGGGGTAGGACAGCAGGACGCCGAACGCGCCGGCCTCGGGCAGGTCGGCCGGCCAGCCGGCCGACAGGTCGGCGACGTGCAGGCCGATGCCGAGCGGCTCGGCGCGGGTCTGGAGCACCGCGAGGGTCTGCGGGAGGGTGTCGGCGTCGACGACGAACACAGCGCCGGGCTTGGCGCGGCCGGCCCGGCGGACCAGGGTCATCGCCTCGGCGGCGGCGGTGGCCTCGTCGAGCATCGAGGCGCCGGCGACGGGCAGGCCGGTGAGGTCGGCGACCATCGTCTGGAAGTTCAGCAGCGCCTCGAGCCGGCCCTGGCTGATCTCGGGCTGGTAGGGCGTGTAGGCGGTGTACCAGGCGGGGTTCTCCAGGATGTTGCGCTGGATGACCGCCGGGGTGACGGTGCCGGAGTAGCCCAGCCCGATCATCGAGGTGAACACCTCGTTGGCCGACGCGCGCTCGCGCAGCTCGGCGAGGACGGCGGCCTCGTCGGCGGCCGGCGGCAGGCTCAGCGCGTCGCGGTCGCGCACCGCCTCGGGCACGGTGGCATCGACCAGTGACTGCAACGAGTCGTACCCGACGGCCTCGAGCATCGCGGCGGTCTCGTCGCCGCGCGGGCCGATGTGCCGGGCGGCGAACGAGCCCGCGGGGCTCAGTGCGCGCAGTGACGGGAGGGGGCCAGCAGCAGCGTCCGCCATTGCCACGACGCTACCAGCGGGCCGCCGCACCCCCGCGTCCTGCCGAGATCGCGCGATCTCGGCGCGCGGGGCTGCGTCGACGCGTCGAGATCACGGGATCTCGACCGGGGCAGGCGGCAGGGGCCCACCGCGGGCGGTGGGGACCGGGGAGGGGCGCCGGGCTAGGCGGGCTGGGCGCGGCGCGCGCGGCGCATCGCCAGCTCGTCGTCGGCGGCGTGCAGCGGGGCGCCGTCGAGCCGCTCGGCGGGCAGCTCGGCGAGCTCACCGGACAGCTCGCGCAGCGCGCCGGAGACGGCGATGCCGAAGACGCCCTGCCCGCCGGCGAGCAGGTCGACGACCTCCTCGGCGGAGGTGCACTCGTAGACCGTGGCCCCGTCGGAGAACAGCGTGACGTTGGCGAGGTCCTTGATCCCGCGGTTGCGCAGGTGGTCCACGGCCTTGCGGATGTTCTGCAGCGACACCCCCGTGTCGAGCAGCCGCTTGACCACCTTCAGCACCAGGATGTCGCGGAACGAGTACAGCCGCTGGGTGCCCGAGCCGGTCGCACTGCGGACCGAGGGGGCGACCAGGCCGGTACGGGCCCAGTAGTCCAGCTGGCGGTAGGTGATCCCGGCGGCGGCACACGCCGTCGGGCCGCGGTACCCGACGAGGTCGGTGTCGACCTCGTCGTAGTCCGTCGCCCCCACGGCGGCGTCGCTGAAGAGCTGACCCTGGGAGCCCTCGCTCTGGTCGCTCACGTCAGCGGTCCTCCTTCGCGTGCCGTCGCGGGCGCGACGGCCGTCCCGGTCCGATCCGCTTCCCCTCGGATCACACCGGTGTTGTCCGCGACCGTAAGCCGGGCCCCCAGGGCGGTCAACTGACGCGGGCGGCGTGTCGCAGCACTCACCCCGACCGGGTGGTATCGGCAGGACCGGCGCCGGACTCCAGTCCGGACGCGACGGACGGGACGCGTGTGACGAACGGGGCGGGTGGGGTCCCACCCGCCCCGGGACGGTCAGGCGCCGCCGGACCCCGAGCCCGCGCCGAAGTCCTCCGGCGAGATCTGGTCGAGGAACTCGCGGAACTTCTCGACCTCGTCCTCCTGCTCGTCGGGGATCTCGATCCCCACCTCGTCGAGCAGCTCCTCGGCGCCGTAGATCGGCGCCCCGGTGCGCACGGCCAGGGCCACGGCGTCCGACGGGCGGGCGCTGACCACGCGGTCGTCGCCGAAGACCAGCTCGGCGATGTAGATGCCGTCGCGCATCTCGGTGATGTTGACCGCCTCCAGGGTGGCGCCGAGGGCGCGCACCACCTCGCGCAGCAGGTCGTGGGTCATCGGCCGCGCGGGCCGGACCCCCTGCTGCTCGAAGGCGATGGCCGCGGCCTCCACCGCACCGATCCAGATGGGGAGGTACCGCTCCCCCTCCGTCTCCTTGAGCAGCAGGATCGGCTGGTTGCCGGGCAGCTCGACCCGGACCCCGACGACTCTGAGTTCCTGCACGGTGTTGCTCCCTCAGCTGCGGCGGTACGGGTGGACACCGGTGCGCACCGGAGCGGGCGGGCCTCCCGGCGGCGGTGTCCACCGTACGCCCGCAGTCACGGGCGCAGGAGGTCCCGGAGGCGCGCCTCGAGCAGGGCTCGGTGCAGCTGCGCCGACAGCGCCGACAGCTCGGCGAGCTTGTCGGCGGCCCGGGCGCGGGCGTCCTCGGCGCGCGAGCGCAGCACCGGGGCGACCAGCTGCTCGACCAGCCCGGCCTCCCGCTCGGCGCCGGTGCGGAAGACCCGCAGGTGCCGCGGCTCGATGCCGTGCCGGGCCAGCCCGGCGGCGGCGCGGGCGATGGGCAGGTCGCCGGCGGGGTGCCGCCCGTCGGCGTCGGGGGCGAGCAGCCCGAACTGCACGCAGTCGGCCAGCTGCCCCGGCTCGAGACCGGCGGCACGGGCGAAGTCGGCCGCGCCCAGGAGGGCGTCGGCGTCGGTCCCGGTGTCGGCGGGGGCGGCCGGGACCGCGGCGGCCGCCGGGGACGGCGCGGGGCCCTGCACCGGGGCCTGCGCCGGCGGGCTGCCGGTGCCGGGCACCGGCAGCCCCCGGTCGAGCGCGTCGAGGTGCTCCTTGATCACCCGCAGCGGCAGGTAGTGGTCCCGCTGGGCGGTGAGCACGTACCGCAGCCGGTCGACGTCGGCCCGGGAGAACTTCCGGTACCCCGACGGCGTCCGCTGCGGAGCGACCAGCCCCTCGCTCTCGAGGAACCGGATCTTGCTGATGGTCACGTCGGGGAAGTCGTCGCGCAGTGCGGTCAGCACCGCCCCGATCGTCAGGCGCGGGGTCCGGACGTCGGCGACGCCGTCCCCGGACGCGCCGGCAGGCGCTCCCGGCACCGGATCAGCGCGCCGCGTCAGCGGCCGGCGGGCTCGCCGGTGCGCGGGCCGGTCAGGTAGACGAGGCGGAACTTGCCGATCTGCACCTCGTCACCGCCGGCCAGGGTCGCGACGTCGACCGGCTCGCGGTTGACGTAGGTGCCGTTGAGGCTGCCGACGTCGTGCACCGAGAAGCCGCCGCCCTCGCGGTGGAACTCGACGTGGCGGCGGCTGACGGTCACGTCGTCGAGGAAGATGTCGCTGTCGGGGTGCCGACCGGCGGTGGTGACGTCCTGGTCGAGCAGGAAGCGGCTGCCGGCGTTCGGGCCGCGCTTGACCACCAGCAGGGCCGACCCGGCCGGCAGGGACTCCACGGCGCCGGCGTGCGCGTCGGCGCCGGGCTCGACGACCTCGGGGACGTCGCCGGTGTCCTCGCCGCCCACCTTCGGGATGACGCTGGTCGACTCGCCGACCCGCTCCTGGGAGAGGGCGGCGCCGCACTGCGCGCAGAAGCGACTGCCCTCGGGGTTGTCGTGGCCACAACGAGTGCAGTGCACGTCTGTTCTCCTCCGGTGCAGGGGGCACCGCCGCGAGCGTTCCTGCCGCGGGCGGCCGGCGGACGACGGTCCGGTCGGTGCCGTCGTGGGTCGGCCGCCGCGGTCGCACGGCGGGCCGTTGGTCATGGAACCAGCGGTCGTCCCGAGGGTCAACCGGACGTCGAGGTGTCGTCACAGCAGCCCCATGGGCCCGGCCGGGGGCCGGCTCCGGGGGCAGTCTAGTGATCGTCCCGGGGCGGCCGACGGCGGTGGGGGGCGGTCAGGACGCGTCGACGAGCGCCTGGTAGGCGGCCGCGTCGAGCAGGTCGGCGGTGGGGTCGCCGCCGTCCCCGGCGACGGTGATCTCGACCAGCCAGCCGTCCCCGTAGGGGTCGGCGTTGACCGTCTCGGGGGCGTCGGTGAGGGCCTCGTTGACCGCCGAGACGGTGCCGGCCACCGGCGAGTACACGTCGGAGACGGACTTGGTGGACTCCACCTCACCGATCGGGTTGCCGGGGCCCACCTCCTCCCCCACCGCGGGCAGCTGGACGAACACGATGTCGCCCAGGGCGTCCTGCGCGTGGTCGGTGATGCCGACCCGGACGACGGTCCCCGCACCCCCGCTCCCCTGCACGAGCGCCCACTCGTGCTGGTCGGTGTAGCGGCGGTCGTCAGGGGTGGTCATGCGGCGTCGTCTCCGATCGGGGTGGGGTGCCGGCGCCGCGGGGTCGCGGGGCTAGTCGCCGGGGTCGGGCTGAGCGTATTGAGGCTCGTCGAGGGGCCGCAACGCGTCGACGACGACCCGGTCGCGCTGCTCGATGTCCACGCTGCCGCCCTGCCGGCCGACCCGGTCGACCACGCCGCCGGGGATGCTCATCGCCGTCCGCAGGTCGGCCGCCGAGCCGATGACGACGATCTCGTAGGGCGCGGTCACCGGCCGGCCGTCGACGCGCAGGTCGCCCGGGGTGCCGGTGACGGCGGTGGACACGCCCACCCGGACCCCGTCGATCTGCATGGTCTCCGCGCCCGCGCCGCGCAGCTCCTGCACGGCGTCGAGCAGGTCGGCCACCCGCACCCGGCCCTCCGGGTCGCGGACGGTGATCACCAGGCCCGGCCCCTCGGCGGCGACGGTGCCGTTGAGGACGGCCAGGGCGTCGGCGCGGGAGCGGGCGTCCTCGAGGGCGGCGGCCGAGCGGCTGTCGGTGTCGGACAGCTCGCGCAGCGCGCCGCGCTGGTCGGCGATCTGGGCGCGCAGCCGGTCCTCCTCGCTGTCGAGGTCGTCGAGGATGGCGACCAGCTCCTCCTCGCGGGCGCCCTCCAGCGCCTGCCCGGTGTCGGTGCTGCGCACCTGGACGGCGATCGCGAAGCCGAGCAGCGCGGTGAGCACGGCGATGAGGGACCCCGCGACCAGCGACCGGCGCCGCTGCGGCCGCGCGCCGTCCGGCGGCACGGGGGCGGCGGGAGCCGGGACGTCGGGCGCCGTAGCCGGGACGTCCGAGGCCGGGGCGTCCGAGGCCGGGGCGTCGGGGGCCGGGTCCGCGGGAGCACGCCGCGGGACGTCGTCGGGCGCGCCGTCGTCCGGGACGGCGTCGCCGGGGCGCGGGGCGTCGGTCATGCCCGGAACAGGTGCCGGCGGATGGCCGCGGCGTTGCCGAAGATGCGGATGCCGAGCACGACGACCACGGCCGTCGACAGCTGCGCGCCCACCCCGAGCTGATCGCCGAGGAAGACGATCAGCGCGGCGACGACGACGTTCGACACGAACGAGATGACGAACACCTTGGCGTCGAAGATCCCGTCGAGGGAGGCACGGGCGCCGCCGAAGACCGCGTCGAGCGCGGCGACCACCGCGATCGGCAGGTAGGGCTGCAGCCACAGCGGGACGGTCGGGTCGAGGACGAGGCCGAGGGCGATGCCGACGGCCAGGCCGATGACGGGGATCACCGGTCAGTCCCCCGTCGCGCCGTCGTCGGCCGGCGGCCCGCCGGCGGGGGTGGCGGAGCGCAGTTCGGGGATCCCCCCGGCGGGCACGGACAGCTCGTCCTCCTGGGCGAACTCGAAGCGCAGGTCGTAGACCTCGGAGATGGCGGCGAGCGCGCCGACCTCGGGGCTGGCCAGGAACTGCGACCGCAGGTCGTCCGGGTCGCCGATCGCGCTGACGAGGTAGGGGTTGGTGACCGGGCGGAAGTCGACGAGGACCGCCTCCCCGGCGAAGCGGATCGCCGAGGTCGGGCCCAGCCGCTGGCCGTTGATGGCGACCGCCTCGGCACCGGCGGCCCACAGCGCGTTGACCACCAGCTGCAGGTCGCCGTCCTGGACCCGGCCGCGGGCGTCGTCCGGGGTGCCGCCGCCCACCGGGTCGGCGTCGGCGTCGGCCTCGGCGTTGGCGAGAGTGACCAGCAGGCCGGGCCCGGTGACGGCGACCAGCCCGGCGGCGAGCTCGGCGGCGTGCAGGTCGTCGATGGCGCGCTGGCCGCCGGCGCTGGCCGCCAGCGCGTCCGCGCGGGCAGCGGTCACCTCGTCGCGCAGCCGCTCGAGCTCGGCGGTGAGGTCGTCGGCGGTGGCCGACTGCACCTGGATCTCGTCGACCAGCTCGGCGCGGACCTGCTCGCGGCCCTCGGCGCCGGTGGCGGCCTGGTCGTAGGTGACGGCCGACAGCAGCCCCGCGCCGGCCATGGTGGCGGCGACGGCGAGCGGGCCGACACGGCGGCGCCGGGCCGGCCGGTCGGGCGCTCCGGCGGCCGCCCGGGCCCGGCGGGCCTCGGCCGCGCGGGCGTAGGCGGGGTCGAGGGTCTCGGCGAGCACCTGGTCGAGCAGCGAGGCGCCCATCGAGTGCGGGCCGCCCGCGCGCCGGGCGGTGGTCACGGCGCGGGACGGGCCTCCGCGCCCGCCGCGTCCCGGGTCGCGTCCCGCTCGGCGCGCACCAGCCCGAGCACCTGCACGACGTAGAGCACCCCGGCCAGCACGTAGAGGACCCCGCCCCAGATGGTCAGCGCCCAGGCGACCGGCTGCACCCACGCCCAGGCGCCGCCCCCGTCGGCCAGCAGCAGCAGCGGGAAGGCGTAGAGCAGGATGAAGGTGGCCGCCTTGCCCAGGTAGTGCACCTGCAGCGGCGGGTACCCGGAGCGGCGCAGCACCAGCAGCATCACGCCCAGGACGACCTCGCGGCCGACGAGCACGGCGACCACCCACAGCGGGACGACGTCGCGCAGCACGAAGGCGACCAGCGTGGAGACGATGTAGAGGCGGTCGGCCGCCGGGTCGAGCAGCGCGCCGAGCCGGCTGGACTGGCCGAGCAGGCGGGCGAGCTTGCCGTCGGCCCAGTCGGTGACCCCGGAGACCATGAGGACGACGACGGCCCACCCGTCGGCCTCGGGCCCCAGCAGCAGGTACAGGAACAGCGGCACCCCGAGCAGGCGCAGCACCGACAGGACGTTGGGGAGGGTCCACACGCGGTCGGGCAGCTCGTTGCGGTCGGCGCCCGGGGTCCCCGGCGCCGTCCGCCCGGGGGACGCCGGGACCGCGGCCGACGACCCCTGCGACGACGTCACTGCTCCTCCACCCCGCTGCACACCGTGCCCGAGGCTAGTCGAAGGACCCCGCTGCCCCCCGCCACTCGCACACTCGTGGCGGGCCCCTGCAGCGGGGCCGTTCCATCACCTCACCTGCCCCCCGCCACTCGCACACTCGTGGCGGGCCCCTGCAGCGGGGCCGTTCCATCACCTCACCTGCCCCCCGCCACTCGCACACTCGTGGCGGGCCCCTGCAGCGGGGCCGTTCCATCACCTCACCTGCCCCCCGCCACTCGCACACTCGTGGCGGGAGGGGTTCGTCGACTAGGCGGGGACGGCGACCAGGGAGGCGGGGGCCGGCTCGTGGCCGAGCGGGCGGCGGCTGAACGAGCCGGTGCCGTGGCTGACCGAGCGCAGGGCCCCGGCGTAGCCGAGCAGCTCGATCTCGGGCACCTCGGCGCGGACGGTGGTGCGGTCGCGGTCGGGGTCGGCGTCGCTGCCGGTGACCCGGGCACGGCGGGAGGACAGGTCGCTCATCACCGCGCCGACGTGCTCGCCGGGGACGACGACCTCCACCTCGCACCAGGGCTCGAGCACCTTCGTGCCGGCCGCGGCCGCCAGCTCGCGCACGGCCAGCGCGCCGGCGGACTGGAAGGCGGCGTCGGAGGAGTCCACCGAGTGGGCCTTGCCGTCGACGAGCACGAAGGCGACGTCGACCAGGGGCCGGTCGTCGTGCACCCCCTTGGCCGCCTGCGTGCGGATGCCCTTCTCCACGCTGCCGTGGTACTGGCTCGGCACCGCCCCGCCGACGACGCGCTGCGTGAAGGTGATGCCCGACCCGGGCGGGCCGGGCTCGGCCTCCACGACGACGACGGCGTACTGCCCGTGCCCGCCGGACTGCTTGACCAGCCGGCCGGTGGCCTTCGCCGGCCCGGCCAGCGTCTCCACCATCGGGACCCGCACCGGGACGGTGGTCACCGCGACGCCGTGGCGGGTGCGCAGCCGCTCGAGCAGCACCTCGCCGTGCGCCTCCCCCACGCACCACAGCAGCAGCTGCCCGGTGTCGCGGGAGCGCTCGACGCGCAGCGTCGGGTCCTCGGCGGCCAACCGCGCCAGCGCCGGGCCGAGCCGGTCCTCGTCGGCGCGGGAGGCGGCCTCGACGGCGACCGGGTGCTGGGGCACCGGCAGGTCCCACGGCGGGACCAGCCGCGGGTCGCCGGGCGAGGAGAGGGTGTCGCCGGTCTCGGCGGAGGTCAGCCGGGTCACCGCGCACACGTCACCGGCCGGGCAGGACGCGACCGGGCGCAGCGTCGACCCCAGCGGGGAGGAGATGGCGCCGATCCGCTCGTCGACGTCGTGGTCGGGGTGGCCGCGGTCGGCGCCGCCGTGCCCGGAGACGTGCACCGGGGTGTCGGGGGTGAGGGTGCCGGAGAACACGCGCAGCAGGGAGACCCGGCCCAGGTAGGGATCGGTGGTGGTCTTGACGACCTCGGCGACCAGCGGGCCGTCGGGGTCGCAGGCCAGCGGCGGGGCCTTCGACCCGTCGGGGCGGGACACCGGCGGGCAGCCGTGCTCCATCGGGCACGGGAAGCCGTTGACGATCAGGTAGAGCAGCGCGTCGAGGCCGATGCCCTGCAGCGGGGCGGCGCACAGCACGGGGTGGAAGTGGCCGCGGGCGACGGCGGTCTCCAGGTCGGTCATCAGGTCGCCCTGCACCAGCTCGTCGCCGGCGAGGTAGCGCTCCATGAGCGCCTCGTCCTCGCTCTCGCCGATGATGCCCTCGATGAGCTCGCTGCGGAGCCGGTCGGCGTCGGGGGCCTGCGCGCCGGGCTCGAGCAGGTTGACCACCGCCTGCACCGAGCCGTCGGGGCCGCGGTCGACGAGGTGGACGGGGTAGACCCCGGTGCCGAGCACGGTCTGGCACAGCCGCACGGTCTCCTCGACGTCGGCACGCGGCCGGTCGAGCTGGGTGACGACGACGGCGCGCGGCATGCCGACCGCGGCGCACTCCTCCCACAGCTGCACGGTGGCCGCGTCGACGCCGCCGACGGCGGAGACGACGAACAGCGCGGCGTCGGCCGCCCGCAGCCCGGCGCGCAGCTCGCCGACGAAGTCGGGGCTGCCGGGGGTGTCGAGCAGGGTGATCCGGGCGCCGTCGTGCTCGAAGGTGGCCACCCCGAGGGTCACCGAGCGCTGCTGGCGGACCTCGACCTCGTCGCTGTCGAGGCAGGTGGTGCCGTCCTCGATGCGGCCGGCGCGGGGCACGGTGCCGGTGGCGGCCAGCAGGGCCTCGGCGAGGGTGGTCTTGCCGGCGCCCGAGCGGCCGACCAGCGCCACGTTGCGGACCCGGCTCGCCTCGCGCGGGGCGGGCGCCGGGGACACGTCCCTACCCACGGCGGGCTCCCGCGCGGTGGCCGTCCTGGTCGGGTTCGGGCACGGGGACCTCCCGGGGTCGTCAGGGATGTGGTCTGCCTCACAACCCTGCCCCGCGACGTCACCGCACGGCAACCCCCCCGGCGGCGGGGAGCACCACCCGCGCCGGACGACGCACGCCGCCCGCGGGAGGACCCCGCGGGCGGCGTGCGGTGGTGCGGTGGTGCGGTGATCAGGCCGCCGACGGCGCCCGGTAGGCCTCCCAGGCGTTGCTCATCCGGGCGACCTGGCCGGCCGAGAACGTGTTCATGCAGAAGTCCTCGGTGTAGTCCATGAAGTTGGTGATCGGGTCGGTCCCCGGGTCGCGCGGGCAGCTGTCGCGGCCGGCGTCGGCCTCGCACTCGAAGGCGGGCAGGGCCTCGGCCGGGGTGTCGGGCACGTAGTCGCCGGGGCCGGAGCAGCCGCCCTGGAAGGTGTGGAACAGCCCCAGCCAGTGGCCGACCTCGTGGGTGAGGGTGTCGCCCTCGTCGTAGGGCTCGGCGGTGCCGCCGGGCATCGACTCGTCGAGGATCACCACGCCGTCGGCCCACAGCTGCCCGCCCTTGGCCTTCTGCGGGAAGGTGGCGTACCCGAGCAGCCCGCCGCCGATGGAGGCGACGTAGACGTTGAGCGTCTCCGGGCCGCCCACGCGCAGCGCCGACTTCGCGGCCCGCTCCTCCCTGCTGCCCGGCACCAGGCTCGCCCACTCGGCGTCGACGGTGTACGTCGTCTGCTCGGGGTCGTAGGTGAAGACGAACGGCGTGGCCGGCGAGCCGGCCGCGGCGCCCTCGCCGGCGTAGGCGTCGTTGAGGACGTCCATCTGCGCGGCGATGAGCGCGTCGAAGCGGGCCTCGTCGACGGCCTCGGCGCTGACGACGTGGAAGACCGTGGGGACGGTGACCGAGCCGGCCTCCAGCACGGGGCGGGTCTTCGGGTTGCCGAGCGCGGCGGCCTGGTGGGTGGAGACGGCGTTGGGCTCGGCGCGGGTGGCCCCGGGGCGGATGCGGGCCTCCTCGGTGCCGGAGCCGACGTCGTCGGTGTGCACGTCGGTGCACACCTCGGGGGCGGCGCTCGCGGACGGAGCGGCGGCGTCGACCGTGCCGGCCGCCGGGGCGGTCGTCAGGGCCAGCGCCGCCGCGGCGCCGAGGGTGAGGGCGGTCCGGCGCAGCCGGGTCATGGGTGCCTCCGCAGGGAGCTCGGTCGGACGGGCCCCGCCGGCTGGGGGCGGGGTGCGCGGAGCCAACCACACAGCGGTACCGGGCGGTCTCGGCGGGCGTGTCGCAGGTCACGTCCGGGTCGGCGTGGTGGCCTCGACACGGCCGCGCCCGGCGGTCCGGCGGCCGGTCGGCGGGGTCGGGGCCGGACGGCGAGGGCGTCCGGAGGTGGGGTGCCGTACAGGGCCGGGTCGCGCGGGGGCGCCGGTTCGGTCGTGAGCGCGGCCCCGGTGATGCCGTCCCAGCGGACCAGCGGGGGCGTCCCGCTCGCGGCATCGGGCGACGAGGTGACGGTGGTCGCCGGTGCGCGCGAGGAGGGTGAGGCTCGACCGTCCGGCGGGTTGCTGTGGTTGTCCGGCGCCCTGCCGCTCGAGTTGTTGGGGGTAACGGTCCGGCGGTGGGGCCTGCCGGTGCAGATCCGCCACGCCGTGGACGACCCGTTCCGCCGTCAGGGGTGGATCGACGCGGTCGCGGCGGACGCCGCCCGCGCCGGCGGCCGGGTCGAGACGCTCGACCACCCGGGGACCGGGCACCGGTTCACCGACCCGAGCCTGCCCGCCGAGTACGACCCGGCGGCCGGCGAGCTGCTCCGGCAGCGGGCACTGGCGTTCCTGGGCCGCCGCCCGGCCGACGCGGAGACCACACTGGCCCGGTGAGGAGCGCAGCGGGCGGGCACGCGGCCGGCCGGGACCAGGAGAGCAGCCGGGCGCACGCGGTGCCCCGGGAGGCCGCCGACGGGCCCCCGCCGTGGGTGGCGGTCTGCGGCACGCCGGTCGCCGTCGTCCAGGGCGCCTGGAACGGCCGCCGCGGGCTGGGCGCGGACGACGTCTGCCCGGAGTGCCGGCGGCTCGCCCCCGCCTGACCGTCGGCCTCCCTGCAGGGACCCGCCGCGAGCCGGCGAGTGGCGGGGGCAGGGAGGTCCCTCGACCGATCGTGCTGCGTCGCCCGTCACGCCGAGAGGGCCGCGACCTCCTCGGCGTCGGGCTCGGCCACCGTCGCGCCCGGCAGCCGCACCGTGAACACCGTGCGGCCCGGGACGCTGTCGACGGCCACCCGTCCCCCGTGCCCGGCGACCACGGCGGCCACGATCGCCAGCCCGAGACCCGTGCTGCCGCTGGCCCGCGAGCGCGAGGAGTCCCCGCGCGCGAAGCGCTCGAACACCCCGGGCTGCAGGTCGGCGGGGATGCCCGGGCCGTCGTCGACGACCTCGAGGACCGCCTCGCCGCCCTCGGCGCGCAGCCGGGTGGTCGCCGTCGTCCCGGGCGGGGTGTGCGTGCGGACGTTGGCCAGCAGGTTGGCCAGCACCTGGTGCAGCCGGGCGGCGTCGCCGGGCACCAGCACCGCCGCCGGGGGCAGGTCGACCCGCCAGCGGTGGTCGGGGCCGGCGGCGTGGGCGTCGCTGACGACGTCGAGGACCAGGCCGGTGAGGTCGACGTCGGCGACGGCGAGCTCGCGGCCGGCGTCCAGGCGGGCGAGCAGCAGCAGGTCGTCGACCAGGCCCGACATGCGCACCGCCTCGGCCTCCACCCGGCGCAGCGAGGCGTCGGCGTCCTCGGGCAGCCCGCCGCGGTGGCGGACCAGCTCGGTGTAGCCGCGGATGGAGGTGACCGGGGTGCGCAGCTCGTGGCTGGCGTCGGCGACGAAGCGCCGCAGCCGGGTCTCCGACGCCTGCCGGGCGGCGATGCCGGACTCCACCGAGTCGAGCAGCCGGTTGAGCGCGGCGCCCACCCGGCCGACCTCGGTGTGCGGATCGGTGTCGGCGGCCGGCACCCGGTCGGGCAGCCGCACCTCGCCGCTGGACAGCGGCAGCTGCGCGACCCGGCCGGCGGTGGCCGCGACCCGGTGCAGCGGGCGCAGCGTGCGCCCGATCACCGCCGAGCCGACCAGCCCGGCGGCCAGCAGCCCGAGCAGGCCGACGGCGACCTCGACGACGACCAGCCGCAGCACCGCGGCGTCCACCGAGTCCAGCGGCAGGCCGGTGACCATGACCTCGTCGTCGCCGGCCGCGGTGGCCACGACGCGGTAGGAGCCCAGCGGGCCGAGGGAGACCGTCCGCGGCTGCCCGTCGGCGTCGACGCGCGCCAGCTCGGCGGTCAGCGCGGCGGCCTCGGCGCGGGTCAGCGCCTCCCCCTCGCCCTCCCGGCCGATGACGGCGGCCTCGATGACGGTGCCGTCCTCGACCCGGGCGCCCAGCGTCCCGTCGCCCTGACCGGGGACGACCAGGAAGTCCGGGCCCTCGTCGTCCCAGCCGGGCCAGCCGCCGGGCCAGCCCGGCCCGCCGGGGCCCTCGTCGGCCTGCGCGGAGCGGTCGACGGCGGCCGAGAGCCGGTGGTCGACCTGGCCGAGCAGCTCCCCGCGGACGGCGGTGGTCGCCGCCACCCCGACGACGGCGAGGACCACGGCCAGCGGCACGAGGAAGGCGCACAGCAGCCGGGTGCGCAGGGACCACCGCCGGGCGCGCGTGCTCATGCGACCACGCTGCGCGGCGGACCTGCACGTTGCCTGGACGTCGCTGGGGAGTCGGCTGGGGGGCGCGCGGCGCGCCGTGCCGGGCGCGGCGGCGGCTGTCAGAGTCGGCGGGTGCAGACCGGTACGCAGGACGGCACCCGGCTGACCGGGCCCCCCGGGTTGTCCGCGGCCGAGGCGCGGGAGCGCCACCGCAGAGGTGAGGGCAACGTCGCCGTCAGCGCGTCCTCGCGCAGCTACGGGCGCATCCTGCGCACCAACGTCTTCTCCTTCTTCAACGTCATCCTGTTCACCATCGGCGCGGCGCTGCTCGCCCTGGGCCGCTACAGCGACGCGTTCACCAGCGTCGGCCTGGGCCTGGTCAACGCCGCCATCAGCGCGGTGCAGGAGATCCGCGCCAAGCGCAAGCTCGACCGGCTGCAGCTGCTGGCCCGCGGCACGGTCACCGTGGTCCGCGACGGCGCCGACACCGAGGTGCCGCCGGAGGAGGTGGTGCGCGGCGACGTGCTGCGGCTGCGGCCCGGCGCGCAGGTCGTCGTCGACGGGCCGGTGCTGTCCGGCCGGCTGGAGGTCGACGAGTCGCTGCTGACCGGGGAGTCCGAGGCGCTGCCGAAGGCCGACGGCGAGGACCTGCTGTCGGGCTCGTTCGTCGTCGGCGGCGAGGGCCTGCAGCTGGCGCGCGACGTGGGCGCGGGCTCCTACGCCGGCCGGCTGACCGCCGAGGCCCGCCGCGCCTCCACCGACAGGACGCCGCTGCAGCGGCGGATCGACTTCGTCGTCCGGCTGGTGATGCTGCTGGTCCTGCTGATGAGCGTGACGATCCTCGCGCAGGCCGCCCTCGAGGGGTTCACGCTGGTGCGGACGGTGCAGACCACCGCGGTGCTCTCGGGCCTGGTGCCCTACGGCCTGTTCTTCCTGGTCGCGGTCGCCTACACGGTGGGCGCGGCGAAGAGCGCCGGCCGGGGCGCGCTGGTGCAGCAGGTCAACGCGGTGGAGTCGGTGAGCAACGTCGACGTCGTCTGCACCGACAAGACCGGCACGCTCACCACCGGCCGGCTGTCGCTGGCCGCGCTCACGCCGGTGGGCCCGCTCGACGACGCCGCGGTGCGCCGGCTGCTGGGGACCATGGCCGCCGGCGTCGGCGCGCCGAACCTGACCAGCGCCGCGCTGGCCGCGGCGCTGCCGGCCCAGGCGCCGGCCGAGGTGCGCGAGGAGGTGCCGTTCTCCTCCTCGCTGCGGTGGAGCGCGCTGCGCACCGCCGACGGCGTGCTGGTGCTCGGCGCGCCCGACGCGCTCGCCCCCCGGCTGACCGGCCCGCCGCCGGGCGCTCCGGTGCGGGAGCTGACCGGGCAGGGGCTGCGGGTGCTGGTCTTCGCCCGCGCCGCCGCCGACGCCCCGCTGCGCGACGCCGCGGGCCGCGCCGCGCTGCCGCCGCTGGAGCCGCTGGCGCTGGTCGCGCTGGCCGACGAGCTGCGGCCCGACGTCGTCGACACCCTCGCCCGGCTCACCGCCGACGGCATCGCCGTCAAGGTGGTCTCCGGTGACGACCCGGCCACGGTCGCGGCGCTGGCCCGGCAGGCCGGGCTCGAGCCGGGCGAGCCGGTGGCCGGCCCCGCCCTGCAGGACCTGCCGGAGGACCGGCTCGACGCGCTCGTCGACCGGACGACGGTGTTCGGCCGGATCGCCCCGGAGCAGAAGGAGCAGCTGGTCGACGCGCTGCGCCGCCGCGGCGCCTACGTGGCGATGGTCGGCGACGGGGTCAACGACGCCCGCGCGCTCAAGCGGGCGCACGTGGGTGTGGCGATGGCCGGCGGCAGCGCGGTCACCCGCGACGTCGCCGACATCGTGCTGACCGGGGACTCGCTGGGCGCGCTGCTGCCCGCCGCGCACGAGGGCCGCCGGATCATCACCGGGATCAGCACCTCGATGCAGGTGTTCCTCGCCCGGGTCGGCACCCAGGGGCTGGTCATCCTCGCCGTCACCATGCTCGGGCTGGGGTTCCCCTACTCCCCCGCCAACGTGGGCCTGACGCTGCTCACCGTCGGCGTGCCGACGCTGTTCCTCACCGCCTGGGCGCGGCCGTCGGCGCCGGATCCGCACCTGCTGACCACGCTGTGGCGGTTCGTCGTGCCGGCGATGCTGGTGACCGCCGCGGGCGGGGTGGCCGTGTACGCGCGGCACTACCGGGAGCTGCTCGACGCCTTCTCCGACGCCGACGGTCCCCCGGGCTTCCTCGACGCCTTCGAGGCCTACACCGGGTTGTCCTCCGACGACGTCGGCTTCGCCGAGGCCGCGGCCACCATCGGCGCGCAGACCGCGCTGTCGACGTTCGTCTCCTACGCGGCGTTCCTGCTGATCCTGTTCCTCAAGCCGCCGAACCGCTGGTTCGCCGCCTGGACCCGCCCCGACGGCGACCGGCGCCCGGCGCTGCTGGTGGCCGTGCTGGTCGTCGTCTTCTCCGCCGGGCTGTTCTGGCCGGCGTTCACCGACTACTTCGGGCTCACCGGGGCGGCCGAACCGGTGTTCCAGACGGTGGTGCCGAGCCTGGTGCTGTGGTTCGCGGTGCTGACCGCGGCCTACCGGTTCCGGCTGCTGGAGCGGGCGCTGGGGCTGACCGGCCCGCTCAGCCCTCCGCCCGGTCCGGACGCCGGTCCGCGCGCGGAGCGGCGTCCAGGGCGGGGCCGAGGAGCTCGGGCAGCGTGAGCCGGGCCGCCCGCGGGCGGTCGAGGACCACCACGTCGGGGCCGGCCGACGCCGTCTGCATCAGCCGCTCCCAGCGCAGCCCGTGCCGGTGCATCCGCCCGTCGGGGATGCGGCGGCCGCGGATCCGCTGGCCGTCGGCGGCGTCCTCGGGCGAGACGTCGAGCAGCACCAGGCGCACGGCCCGGCCGGCCGCCCGCGCGGTGCCCAGCACGACCGGCCGCCACCAGCGGCTGGTCCACGGGTCGGCGAGCACGACCACCGGGTCGCCGCCGGCGAGGGCGGCGAGCACCCGCAGCCGGTGCTGGGCGTGCACCAGCGGCCGCACCAGCGGGTAGGGCAGCACCGAGCCGGTGCGCCAGCGGGCGGCGACCTGCTCGGAGTCCAGCGAGCGCACCCCCGGGACGCCGTCGCCGAGCAGCCGGCGCACCATGGTCGTCTTGCCGCTGCCGGGCAGCCCGCCGACGACGACCAGGGCGCGCACGGCGTCCCCTGCAGGCGCCGGCACCGGCCCGGGCAGCGGCCCCGGCAGCGGCATCGTCGCGGTCGGCACGGCTCCCTCCTCGGTCTCTCCCGCGCGGCGGGCGGGCTGGCGGCGGACGCTACCCCGCGGCACGCCCCCGTGGCCGCCGTCGGCACGCGCCGCCGCCCCGATCGAGGGGAGGTGCTGGAACGGCCCCCCTGCAGGGGCCCGCCACGAGCGGAGCGAGTGGTGGGGGGCAGGGGGGTCCTTCGTCAGTCGCCATCGGCTCCGTGGCCGTGGCCCCAGCCGTGCCAGCCGCCCCAGCCGTCGGGGTCGCCGTCGCCGTCGACGTCCCCGGGGCCCTCCCACGGGCCGTCCCAGGGGCCGGTGGCCTGCACCCACTCGGTGACGCGGCTCTCCAGGTCGGCCAGCCACTCGTCGGCCTGCTCCTGGGTGAGCCGGCCGTCCTCGACGGCGGAGGCGATGCCCTCCCGCGCCTCCTGGACCAGGGCGGCGACGAGGTCCTCGACGGCCACGCCCTGGGCCTCGGCGACCGAGGCGAGGCTGGCGCCGTCGGCCTCGAGCGCGGTGCGCAGCTCCTCCTCGGACAGGCCGAGCGTGTCCGTCAGCACGGACGAACCGCCCCAGCCCCAGCCCCAGCCGCCGTGCCAGCCGTCGTGCCAGTCGCCGTCGCCGAGGGTGGTCGCGACCCGGTCGGCCTGCTCCTGCGTGATCGTCCCGTCCTCGACCAGCCCGGACAGCGCGTCGCGGATGCGGTCCTCGGCGGGGCTGGCCGTGCCGGTGGTCGGGTCGTCGTCGGCGACGGCCGGGACGGCGAAGGCCAGACCACCGACCGCCAGGGCACCGGCCGCGGTCGCCATCACGAGCTTCTTCCGCACGGGACACTCCTCGCTCAGGTGGCCGGCTGCTCCGGCCGTCGACCCGAGCGTCGGGCAGTTTCCTGTGACCTCGCTGTCAGCCGGCCGTGGCGGAACTGTGTGCCCGCTCCCGGGAGGCGCTCAGCCGGCCGCCGGCTCCGGCACGACCGAGCAGGTCCCGGCGGGGATGAACACCCCGGTGTGGCCGTCGGAGTCCCACTGGACGACGTAGGGCGGCCCCCCGCGCTCGCCCCGGACCTCCAGCACCCGGCCGGTGCGCTCCGGCTCTCCCTGGTGTGTGGACCGGACGACGATCCGGTCCCCGACGCGTGCCTCCACGGCGACCTCCCAGCAGTGTGTCCCTGCCGTTCCCCCGAGGGTGCTCCCCACCCGGCGGCCGGGCAAGGGCCCGCGACGCACGGGGTGTCACCGCATCGGTGGAGGCCGCAACGCGCCGTCCACCCCGATCCCGGCCGCGCGGTGCACGCTGGTGGCGTGAGCGGATCGCGCCTGGTCACCGCGGCGCTGCCGGTCGTGCTGGCGTTCGTGCTGGCGATCGGCTCGGCGGGGGTCCGCGACGGCGGAGCCGGCGACCCCACGTCCGTGGCGGCCGCCGCGGAGGTCCCCGCGGAGGTCCCCACGCGGCCGGCGGTCGCGGAGGCCGCGCCGCCGGTCCCCGCCGCACCGACCGCGCAGCCGCCCGCGGTGGACGCCGCCGGACTGCTCGCCGAGGTGCAGGCGGCGGCATCGGCCGCGGGCGGGTCGATCGCCCTGGTGGTCCGGGCCGCCGACGGGACACCGCTGGTCTCCTCCGCGGGCGCCGGCGACGTCGTCTACAGCGCCTCGCTGGTGAAGCTGCTCGTCGTCGGACGGCTGCTGGAGCTGCAGGCGCGGGGCGAGGTCGTGCTCACCGACCGCGACCGCTCGCTGATGGAGCGGGCCGTGGTGCGCTCCGACGACGCCGCGACCAGCCTGCTGTGGGACCGGTGGGACGGCACCGCGCTGGTCGGCGCGGTCGTGACCGAGGCCGGCCTGACCGCCACCGCTCCCCCCGCCGTCGCCGGCCGGTGGGGCGAGGCGACCACCAGCGCGGCCGACGTCGCGGCCCTGCTGTCCGGGCTGGAGACCACCCTCGGCCCGGGCCCGGCGGCCACGCTGCTCGGCTGGATGCGGGCCACCTCCGCGACCGGCGCCGACGGGTTCGACCAGCGGTTCGGCCTGCTGGCCGGCGGGGCGGCCGGGACGGTGGCGGCCAAGCAGGGCTGGATGTGCTGCGTGGACCGCACCCGGCAGCTGCACTCGGCAGGGGTCCTGCCCGGCGGGGAGGTGGTGGCGCTGCTCGGCGACTTCCCGGCGGCGACGTCGTGGGGCCGGGCGCGGGCCGCCCTCGACACCGCCGCCGCCGCGGTGCGCGCCGCGGTCGGCTGAGCCGTCCAGCGATCCCCCAGGTGCCGCCCAGGCCGGCGACAGCCCCGGCGGCCAGCGTCCGGGCATGGACGGCGCCACCGACCGCTGGCTGTTCAACCCCGACACCACCCGCGCGCTGGTGCTGGCCCGCCGCTCCCCCGGTGGCGGCCCGGTGCACGACGTCGTCTCCGACGTCGTCTGGAGCGAGGTGGTGCGCCTGCTGCGCTGGGCCGCCGCGGCCGGGTCGGCGCCGGCGGCGCTGCGGATCGGCAGCTGGTGGCGGCTGGCCGCCGGGTGCGCGGCCCTGCTGCGCCGGCTGCCCGCGCTGAGCGCCGAGATCGCCGAGCCCTGGTCCCTCGACCCCCCGCCCGCCGTCGCGGCCGGGACCCCCGCCGACCGGGTCGGCCTGGTCGCCGACCGGCTCGCCGCCCTGCTGCGCTCCGGGGAGTCGGTCGCGCTGCACGCGCTGGCCGCCGAGGTCGACGCCCTGGGCGAGGCCGCGGTGCAGGCCCTCGCGGCGACGAGCCTCGACACCGTGACGGCCAATGCATAACGATGTATCGTTACTGTCATCCGATACGTCTGGAGGACGCATCGACCCACCGAGAGGACCGACCATGCACGACGATCCCCGCTTCGAGGGCTGGCGACCCGGCCCCCGTTCCGGCCACGGCCACGGTCACGGCCACCGCCACCACGGCCCCTTCACCGGCCCCTTCACCGGCCCCTTCACCGGCCCCTTCGCCGCTGTCGGACCTGGCCCCGGCGGGCCCGGCCCGGGCTTCGGCCCCGGCCCCGGCCCGGGGCCCGGCCCCGGGTTCGGTCCGGGCTTCGACCCGGCCGCCCGTCACCGCCGCCGCGGCTGGGGCCGCGGGCGGGTCCCGCGCGGCGACGTCCGCGCCGCCGTCCTGCTGCTGCTGGCCGAGCAGCCGATGCACGGCTACCAGCTCATGCACGCCATCGGCGAGCGCAGCGGCGGGCGCTGGACGCCCAGCCCGGGCGCGATCTACCCGACCCTGGCCCAGCTCGAGGACGAGGGGCTGGTCACCGTGACCGCCGAGGCCGGCCGCAAGCTCGCCACCCTCACCGACGCCGGCCGCGCCGCCGTCGAGGAGCTGCGCACCGCCGGCACCGACCCGTTCGCCGGCGCCGCCGGCGCGCCCACGGCCGACCTGCGCGGGCTGCTCGACGAGCTGCACGGCGCGGTCCGGCAGGTGGCCCGCACCGGCACCGAGGCGCAGCTCACCGCCGCGGCCGACGTGCTCGCCCAGGCCCGGCGCGCGCTGTACCTGCTGCTCGCCGGGGGCCCCGACTCCTCGCCGCCGTCCGCGGCGGAGTGACCCACCGCGGGCCCGGCCGCGGTCCGTGCACGGAGCGCGGCCGGGCCCGCTCCCCGGGCGCGCTCCGTGCACGGACCGCGCCGCCCGGGCGGGCGACGGCGGGTCAGGACGCGCCGTCGAGCACACGGCGCAGCGCGGCCGCGAACGCCTCCGGCTCCCCGGTCTGCCCGTACTCACCACCCAGGAAGCCGTCGTGGCCGCCCGGGAACACCACCGGGGCCGTGCCCAGCCGCGCGGCCATGCCCTCCCCGGCCCGGTGGGCGAGCTCACCGCCGGAGCCGGCCCCGACGGCGAGGACCACGCGGGTCGGCGCGGCCCGCAGCGCGTCGACGTCGTGCTCATGGTGGGTGCAGCTGAGCAGGTTCTGCGCGAGGAGCACGTCGTCGCGGGAGCCGTCGTCGCCGGCCGGCAGGCCGAAGGCCGCGGGGTCGGGGACCGGCCCCAGGTCGGCGGGGACCGGGCCGCGGTGGGCCACCAGCCGGATGAACCCCGCCATGCCCGCGGCCCACCCGTCGCGCCGGTAGGCCTCGGCCACCGCGCGGGTGGCCGCGGAGGCCTCCGCCCGGTCCGGCAGCACCGCCAGAGACGGCGGCTCGTGGGCCACCAGGGTGCGCACCAGGTCCGGTCGGCGGACGACGAGCTCGAGGGCGTTGACCGCCCCGCCGCTGCTGGCGAACACGTCGGCCGGCCCGCCGCCGACCGCCTCGAGCACGCGGGCGAGGTCGTCGGCGTGCTCTCCCGGCGTGCTCTGCGCCGCGCCGTCGGTGCGCCGGCTGCGCTCGACGCCGCGCGGGTCGTAGGTGACCACCGTGCGGTCGGGGAAGAAGCCGGCCAGCGTGGTGAACCCGGCCGCGCCCATCGGCGAGCCGACCAGCAGGAGGACCGGCGCGTCCGGGCTGCCCGGCGCGGCGGGCCGGACGTCGTGGGTGAGCTCCGCGCCGGGGACCGGCAGGACCTCCGTGCGGATCTCGCGGATGGGGGTGGTGGTCACGGCTGCCTCCGGGGGTCGTGGGTTCGCAGGGTCGACTCCCGCGGTCCCCGGTTCTCATCGCTGCACGGCGCGGGCGGTCGTGCCACGCTCCGGCATGGCCTTCGACCTGCACCGGACCGACGGCGAGGTGCTCCGCTACGACGACGCCGCCCGGTTCAGCTTCACCGCCACCGGCCACCTCGTCGTCTACGACGCCCGCGGCAACAAGACCGTCTACAGCCACCACAGCTGGAACCGCATCGAGGAGCCGGTGCCACCGCCCCGCCCCATGCGGTGAGCGGGCGCCCGCCGGGCGGCCCTGGCACGGTGGGCGAGGGCCCGGTGACCGGGCCGCACCGGCGGCGGGAGGACGGGGCGTGGGCGCACCGGGCAGGCTGGGCGGGCTGCTGGCCGACGCGGCGCTGGGCCTGCCGCTGCGGGCCACGGCCTACACCGTGGCGCGTGACCTCGCCGTCCCGATGCCCGACGGGGTGACGCTGCTGGGTGACCACTACCGCCCCGCGGCCGAGGCCGGCCCGCTGCCGGTCGTGCTCGTCCGGCTGCCCTACGGCCGGGCGGGGGTGTTCGCGCACGCCTTCGCCGCGCCCTACGCCCGGCGCGGGTTCCAGGTGTTCGTGCAGTCCACCCGCGGCACCTTCGGCTCCGGCGGGCACTTCCGGCCGTTCACCACCGAGCACGACGACGGCCTGGCCACCCTCGCCTGGCTGCGCGCGCAGCCGTGGTGCGACGGCCGGGTGGCGATGACCGGCGCGAGCTACTTCGGCCACACCCAGTGGGCGGTGGCGCCCTACGCCGACCCGCCCCTGGTGGCCGTCTCGCCGCACGTCACCGCCGCGCGGATCACCGCGGCCTTCTACGACCACGGCGCCCCCGGGCTGGAGAACGCGCTGCGGTGGTCGGTGGCCATCGGCCGCCAGGAGGCCGGCGGGCTGCCCGCACCGCTGCTGCGGCCCCTGCTGCGGGCCCGCGTGGAGCGGGCGCTGCGGCTGCTGCCGCTGCAGGCCGCCGACACCGCCGCGGTCGGCGCGCCGGTGCCCTTCTGGCGCGACTTCACCGCGCACGCCGCCCCCGGGGACCCGTTCTGGGACGTCGCCGACCACGACCGCGCCGACCTCGGCCGCATGCCCCCGGTCAGCATGGTCACCGGCTGGTGGGACCTCTTCGCCGCCGCGCAGCTCGCCGACCTCGCCCGGCTGCACGCCGCCGGCGTCCCGGCGCGCATCGTCGTCGGCCCCTGGATCCACGGCGAGCCCGGCGAGCTGCGGGCGGCGCTGCGCAGCGACGTGACCTGGCTCGACCACCACCTACGGGGCGGCCCGGCACCGCGGGGGGCGCCGGTGCGGCTGTACCTGCAGCAGGCCGGGACCTGGCTGGAGTCACCGTCGTGGCCGCCGCCGGACAGCCGGGCGGTGCGGCACCACCTGCGCGCCGGCGGCGGGCTGACCGCCGAGCCGGGCGACGAGCCGCCCGGCCGGTTCACCCACGACCCCGCCGACCCCACGCCGAGCGCCGGCGGCCCGCTGCTCGAGCGGCCGGGCAAGCAGGCCGACCAGCGCGCCGTCGAGGCCCGCGACGACGTCCTCGTCTTCACCGGCCCGGTGCTCGACGCCGACGTCGACGTCGCCGGGCCCGTGCGCGCCCGCGTCCACGTGCGCCCCGACCTGCCGCACGCCGACCTGGTCGTCCGGCTGTGCGACGTCGACCCGGCGGGGGTCTCGCGCAACGTCGTCGACGGCATCCGCCGGCTGGACCCCGGCAGCGTCCCCGCCGCCGACGTCGCCGTCGGGGCCGACGGGGTGCTCGCCGTCGACGTCGAGCTGTTCCCCACCGCCTACCGCTTCCGGGCCGGGCACCGGCTGCGGGTGCACGTCGCCGGGGGCGCGTTCCCCCGGTTCGCGCGCAACCACGGCACCGGCGAGCCGTTCGCCACGGCAACCACCGGCCGGCCGTGCCGGTTCACGGTGTTCCACGACGCGGCGCACCCGTCGTGGCTGGAGCTGCCCGTCCTGGGCTGAGCGGTCCCGTCCGACCGGCCCCGGACGCGCCACCGGCGCCCCTCCCCGGGAGGAGGAGCGCCGGTGGTGAGGTGCCGGAACGGCCACCCTCCAGGGGCCCGCGCCGAGCGGAGCGAGGCGTGGGGGGAAGGGTGGCCCTTCTACTACTCCCCGCCGGCGAGGTCGGCGGCCAGCTCGCCCTCGAAGGCCTCCTGGACGACCTCGGCGCCGCCGGGCGCGTCGGCCGGGCGCAGGATGAAGCTCTCCGTGCTCGGCGACACCCCCGTCTCGAACGCGTTGATCGGCACCAGCAGGCCACCGGTGTCGACGTCGGAGAGCTCCGAGAAGGCGGCGGTGACGCCCTCGCGGGTGAGGTCGCCGCTCTCGCAGGCCGCGTCGAGCACCTGGTTCATGACGTCACCCATCGCGTACCCGAAGATCGCGCCCAGGCTGGGCGTGGTGTTGGGGTAGGCGGCCTCGTACTGCTCGAGCAGCTCGGGCTGGGCCTGCCAGGCGGTGATCGGCGAGGCCACGTACAGGTGGTCCTTGAGCCACTGCGCCGAGGGGCCCTGCAGCAGGCCCGGCGCGAACACCGGGTTGCTGCCCAGGATCGGCACGTCGAGGCCGGCCGCCTGCGCCACCGCGGCCGCCGAGGCGGTCTGGGCGGGCGCCACGGTCAGCACGATCGCGTCGACGCCCTCGGCGGCGAACTGGGTGACCTGCGCGGACATGTCCTGGTCGGTGGACTTGATCTGCGCCTCGATCACGTTGAGCCCGCGGGCCTCCGCGACGGCGCGGGTGCCGGCCAGGCCGTTCTCCCCGTACTCGCCCTCGAAGTAGATGTGCCCGACGGTGGCGCCGTCCTGCAGCAGCCCCTGGTCGAAGAGGTACTGGTAGCCGTTGGCCAGCTCGACGTCGTAGGTGGCCCCCAGCACGCCGGTGCCGGGGATCTCGGTGAGCGTGCGCGCCCACGCCGACGGGAAGTTGACGATCTGGTCGGCCTCGTACTCCGGCGCGAGCGCGGTGTTGATCGGCGACCCGATGGTCTGCTGCATGGCCAGGACGTTGGGCTCCATGGCGCTGTAGAGCTGTACGCCGTTCTGCGGCACGTAGTTCGTGTCCTGGACGTCGAGCTCGACGTCGTAGGTGTCGCAGACCTGGTTGTCCTGCCAGTACAGCGTGTTGCCGTTGGTGATGTCCGTGCCGAGCGCGGCGAAGACGCCGGTCAGGTCGGTCAGCACGCCGAGCCGGATGGTGCTGCCCTCGACGCCGACGTCGGTGGCGACGTCCTCGCCGCCACCGCCCCCGCCGCCGCCGCCACCGCCGCCGCCGCTGTCCTCGGCCCGGGTGCTGCAGCCGCTGACCGCGACCACGGCGACGGCGGCCAGGACGGTGGCCCCCCGCAGACGCTTACCTGCTCTCATCTGGTGCTGCTCCCTTGCGCTGGTGGATCGGACGGGACGGTGGTGCCGGGACCGGCGCCCGGGGAGGGGCCGCCGGACGAGCGCGGGGAGGCGCCCGGTGATCCGCGGCCGGGTCTGCGACCCCGGTGGCGGAAGCGGTTGGCGAACCCGGCCAGGCCGCCGGGCTCGAAGAGGATGACCAGGACGATCGCCAGGCCGAACAGGTAGCGCGCGGCGATGCCGGCGGAGATGCCGCCCTCGCCGGGGGCGCTGACCAGCGGCAGGACGTCGGCGAACTGCTGGAACACCAGCGGCAGGGCGGTCACGAACGCCGCGCCCAGGGCCGCGCCGGCCACCGAGCCGAGCCCCCCGAGGACGATCATCGCCAAGTAGAGGATCGAGACGGTCAGCCCGAAGGACTCCGGCGCGATGCTGCCGATCGACAGCGCGTACATCACGCCCGACAGCCCGGCGTACATGGAGCTGACGAGGAACACCCGCGCCTTGTAGGCCTGCACGTTCACGCCCATGACCGAGGCGGCGACCTCGCTGTCGCGCAGCGTCTGCAGCGCCCGGCCCGGGCGGCTGCGCAGCAGGTTGCGGGCGAACAGGTAGGCGGCCAGCGCCAGGACGATGCCCAGGTACCACAGCCGCTCGGCCTCCCGGTAGGGGACGCCGAGGACGAACAGCTGCGGGTCGCTGTTGCCGAAGGTGAACCCGAACAGCGAGAACTCCGGCACCGAGCGGCCGTTGAACCCGCCGGTGACCGGGGTCCAGGTGTTGAGCACGTGCACGCCGATGAACACCAGGCCCAGCGAGGCGACACCGAGGTAGATGCCGCGCAGCCGCGCCGCGATCGGGCTGAACAGCAGCCCGGCGACGCCGGCGAGCAGCACGCCGACGACCATCCCGACGATCGGCGGCAGCTCCAGCCCGCGCAGCGACGCCCGGGTGCCCAGCCCGCCGGACTCCCCGGAGATGTAGGTGTAGCTGACCGCGCCGACGGCGAGGAAGAACGCGTGCGCCAGCGACAGCTGCCCGGTGGTGCCGACCAGGAGGTTCAGCCCGATGGCGCCCACGATGGCCCCCGCGACGGCGAAGCCGGTGCGCAGCCAGAACTCCTCGACGTAGAGCGGGAGGACCAGCAGGACGACGAGGGCGGCCACCAGCAGCAGGGGCTTGAGGAACCGCATCGGCGACCGGGCCGGGCCGGACGCGTCCGCCGAGGGTGTCCTGCGGGTGGCGCCGGCCGGGGCGGAGAGGGTGTCAGACACGTGTCAGCTCCTTGGTCCCGAACAGGCCGGAGGGGCGGACCAGCAGCACGATGATCATGACGACGTAGGGCGCGACCTCGCCGAACCCGCGGCCGAGGAAGGACAGCTGGTCCTGGTAGCCGGCCGCCATCGCCTCGGTGATGCCGATGAGCAGGCCGCCCACCAGGGCGCCGCCGGTGGAGTCCAGGCCGCCGAGGATCGCCGCGGGGAAGGCGCGCAGCGCGACCGTGTAGGCCGCCGCGCTCACGCCGGGGGTGGGGGCGCCGACGAGGAACAGCGCGGCCACCGCGGCGAGGACGCCGGCGACGATCCAGGCCAGCGCGGAGACCCGGCCCTGCCGGATGCCCATGAGCGCGGCGGCCTCGCCGTCCTCGGCCGAGGCGCGCATGGCCACGCCCCAGCTGGAGTACTTGAAGGCGACGAAGAACGCGATGATCAGGACCCCGGCGACGCCCATCGCGATCAGCCGGTTCTCGCTGATGCCGACGCCGCCGATGCGCACCGAGTCCCCGCCCCACGGGTGCGGCACGTTGAGGATGTCCGGGCCGATCCGCCGGATGAGCTCGGTGAGCAGGATGATGTCGACGCCGATGGTGACGATGGCTAGGCTGATCACCGGGGCGCCGCGCAGCCGGTTGATGACCAGCCGCTCGATGAGGAACGCCGCCAGGGCCGTGACGACGATCCCGACGAGCACGGCGGGGAGGAAGCCGATCGGGTCGGCGAGCCGGGCCATCGTGTAGGCGCCGAGCAGCAGCAGCGAGCCGTGGGTGAAGCTCACCACCTCGCTGGCCTTGAAGATGATCACGAAGCCCAGCGCGATGAGCGCGTAGATCGCGCCCAGCGAGATGCCGTTGAGCAGCAGGGACAGGAACTGGGTCACGGCTGGCGCTCCGTCGGCTCGGGGGTGTGGGCTGCGGCGACCGCGTCGGCCGGGTTGTCCTCGGTGCCCGAGCCGAGGTAGGCGCGGATGACCTCGGGGTCGGACTGCACCTGGGCGGGGGTGCCGTCGGCGATGCGCCGGCCGAAGTCGAGGACGGTCACCCGGTCGGCCAGCGACATCACCATCCCCATGTCGTGCTCGACGAGGATCACCGAGATGCCCAGGGCCGCGCGGATCTCGCGGATGGAGTCGGCCATCCGGTCGGTCTCCTGGGCGTTCATGCCGGCGACCGGCTCGTCGAGCAGCAGCAGCCGCGGCTCGATGCACAGCGCGCGGGCCACCTCGACCCGCTTCTGGTCGCCGTAGGACAGCACGCCGACCGGGGTGTGCAGCTTGTCGCCGAGGTCGAGGAACTCCGCGATCTCGCGGATCCGCTCGCCGTGCACCCTCCCCTCCCGGGTGGCACGGGGCAGCCGCAGGCCCGAGGAGAGGAAGCCGGCCTTCGTGAGGTGGTGGCGGCCGAGCATGAGGTTCTCGGCGACGGTCTGCGCGCCGGACAGCGCGATGTTCTGGAAGGCGCGGGCGACGCCGACACCGGCGATCTGGAAGGGCCGCATCGCGCTCAGCCGCGCGTCGCCGAACCGGACCTCCCCCGCGGTGGCCCGGTAGACGCCGGAGAGCACGTTGAACAGCGTCGACTTGCCCGCGCCGTTGGGCCCGATGACGGCGTGGATCGTGCCGGGGGCGACGGTGAACGACACGTCGTTGAGGGCCTTGATGGCGCCGAAGGCGACGCTGACGCCGTCGACCTCGACCGGCGGGACGTCGGACCGGGTCGTGGTGTCGCGGGCGCCCGCGGCCGCCCGGTGGGCGCCGCTCACGCCGTCCACCGCGACAGGGTGCGCCGGGACGCCTGCTCGGTGCGCTGCGCGGGCCCGGCCTCGCCGGTGTGGCCCAGGTAGAGCCGCTGCACCTCGTCGGTCTGGGCCAGCTCGCGCGCGTCACCGGCCAGCGACACCCGGCCGACGTCGAGGACGTAGGCGTGGTCGGCGACCCCGAGGGCCATCGTCGCGTTCTGCTCCACCAGCAGCACCGCCGTCCCCTGGCGGTTGATCTCGGCGACCACCTCGCCGATCTGGCCGATCACGCGGGGGGCCAGGCCCAGCGAGGGCTCGTCGAGCAGGAGCAGCTTGGGGCTGGCCATCAGCGCCCGGCCGATGGCCAGCATCTGCTGCTCCCCGCCCGACAGCAGGCCCGCGCGCTGCCCGGCCCGCTCGCGCAGCACCGGGAACAGGTCGTGCACGCGTGTGACCGCGCGGGCCTTGGCGGCGCGGTCGCGGTTGCCCATGCCCCCGGCCCGCAGGTTCTCCTCGACGGTCAGCCGGCCGAAGATCCGCCGTCCCTCGGGGACCTGCACCACGCCCCGGCGGACGATCTGGCCCGCGTCGCGGCGGGTGAGGTCGGTGTCCTCGAAGCGCACCGTGCCCTCGTCGACCCGCCCCCGGTGCAGCCGCAGCGTGCCGGAGATCGTGCGCAGCAGCGTGCTCTTGCCGGCCCCGTTGCTCCCCAGGACGGCGACGACCGAGCCGTCGCGGACCTCCATCGACACCCCGCGGACCGCCTCCACCGCGCCGCCGTAGGTGACGCGCAGTGAGTCGATGCTCAGCACGGGGCTACCGGGAGTGATGTGTCCCACATGCGGCGGAACGATAGGCCGCAGGTCAAGACGGAGCGGCCAGGACGGGCGCGACCGTGACCACTCGGTGATACGAGTCGCCGCGGTTCTCCTCGATCGGACCCGATCGGGTGGCCCGGCGCCACCCGGGAGGGGACCTCCGGCGCTCCCCGGGAGGGGACCTGCGGTGCCTCTCGACGCCGGGTGCCGGCGGCTGCTACACCCGGCACCCCGGACCGAAGGAGCTCCCGTGTTCGACGACGACCTCACCGGCACGATCGCGCGGGCGCGCCGGCACGCCCTGGGCGACCTGCTGCACCGCTCCGCCGCGCGCACACCCGGGAAGACGGCGCTGCGCTTCCGCGACCGCAGCCACACCTACGCCGAGCTCGACACCGTCGTCGACCGCACCGCCAACGCCCTGACCGCGCGCGGGATCGGCCGGGGCGACCGGGTGGCGCTGCTGTCGCACAACGACGACGGCTACGTCGTGCTGACCTTCGCCCTGGCCCGCCTCGGCGCCATCGCCGTCCCGGTGAACTTCATGCTGCAGGCCACCGAGATCGCCTACGTCCTCGGGCACGCCGAGGCCGTCGGCGTCGTCGCCGAGGCCGCGCTGCTGCCGGTCGCGCGGGAGGCGATCGAGCTGGCCGGCCGGGCCGACGGGGTGCGCGTGCGCGGCGTGCTGGGCGGCCGCCCCGGCGACGGCGCGCAGCCGCCCGAGGGCTGGGAGGCGTACGAGACCTGGGCGGCGCACCCCGACGCCACTCCCCCGCAGGTGCCGGTGGCCGACGACGACGTCCTGCAGCTGATGTACACCAGCGGCACCGAGTCCCGCCCCAAGGGCGTCATGATGACCAGCCGCAGCCTGGTCAGCCAGTACGTCAGCTGCATCGTCGGCGGCCGGTACGCCGCCGACGACGTCGCCCTGCACGCGCTGCCGCTGTTCCACGTCGCCGCCCAGCACTGCTTCCTCAACCCGAACCTGTACCTGGGCGGCACCAACGTCGTCCTCGAGGGCCCCGACCCCGCCGCCGTCCTGGCCGCGATCGAGCGGGAGCGGATCACCAGCCTGTTCTGCCCGCCGACGGTGTGGATCGGGCTGCTGCGCTCCCCCGACTTCGACCGCCGCGACCTGTCCACGCTGGCCAAGGGCTACTACGGGGCGTCGATCATGCCGGTGGCCGTGGTGGAGGAGCTGCGCCGCCGGCTGCCGGGCATGGCGCTGTTCAACTTCTACGGGCAGACGGAGATGTCGGCGCTGGCGCTGGTGCTGTCCCCGGAGGACCAGCTGCGCAAGCCCGGCTCGGCCGGCACGGCGGTGATCAACAGCGAGACGCGGATCGTCGACGACCTCGGCGCGCCGGTCGGCCCCGGCGTCGAGGGCGAGATCGTGCACCGCAGCCCGCACGCCACCGCCGGCTACTGGAACGACCCGGACAAGACCGCCGAGGCCTTCCGCGACGGCTGGTTCCACAGCGGCGACCTCGGCGTCATGGACGCCGACGGCTACACCACGATCGTCGACCGCAAGAAGGACGTCATCAAGACCGGCGGGGAGAACGTCGCCAGCCGGGAGGTGGAGGAGGTGCTCTACCAGCACCCGGCGGTCGCCGAGGTCGCCGTCTTCGGCATCCCGCACCCGCGGTGGATCGAGGCCGTGGCCGCCGCCGTCGTCGTGCGGGAGGGGCAGCGGGCCGACCCCGACGAGCTCGTCGCCTTCTGCCGCGAGCGGCTGGCCGGGTTCAAGACGCCGCGGCACGTCACCGTCGTCGACGCGCTGCCCAAGAACGCCAGCGGCAAGATCCTCAAGCGCGAGCTGCGGACCACCTTCGCCGACCTGGCCGCCGAGCGGGCCGGCTGACCCCGGAGCGTCGGTGCCGGCGGGCAGGATCGCCGGCGTGACCGCCTTCTTCCTCCCCCGCGCCACCGACGACGACCAGGCCGAGCGCCTCTACGAGGCGCTGGCCGAGTTCGCCGGCTGCGAGCCCGCGCCCCCGGGTGAGCGGGTGCGGTCGATCGGGTTCACCCAGGACGGCGCCCGGTGGGCGGCGCGGGTCGGCGAGGAGCTGCGCGGGGAGCGCACGACGTCCTCGCTGCGGCGCGGCGAGCTCGTCGAGCACACGCAGACGCTCACCGACCCCGCCCGGGTGCTCGCCATCTACCCGGGGCGGGCGCACGTGGTGGTCACCGACGCCCAGCCGATCACCGGCACGGCCTCGGCGTGGGCCAACCCGTTCTCCGCGCGGCCCGACGAGGTGGTCCTGTTCGACGCCCGCTGACCCGAGCCCGCTGACCCGAGCCCGCTGACCCGAGCGCGCTGACCCGCCCTGCCGGTGCGGCGGCGACGCCTCCGGACGGCCGTCCCCGGGGCTAGCATCCGGCAGCACGCCGAAGCCGACGGCCACCGGCGCCGGCGGGCCCGGGCGGTCCCCCGCGCACCGGGTCCCGCTGCGTCCCGGCCCGGCCGGAACGCCTCCGCGACCACCCGGAGGGCGCGGCCATGACCAGCACCCCCTCGACGGATCCCGCGCCCGGTGCCGAGCCGCCACCCGGGCCGCTGCGGCTGACCCGCCGGCGCGCCCTGCAGCTCGGCGGGCTGGGCCTGCTCGGCGCCTCGCTGGGCGGCACGGCCTGGGCGCGGCCCGCCGCCCCGGGCGGCCCGGTGCCCGCCGGCGGTGACCCGCTGGCCGAGCCGCCGACGCTGTCCAGCCAGGACGGGGTGCTGCGCACCCGGCTGGAGGTCGCCGAGACCACGGTGACCGTCGGCGGCCGGCGGGCCCGGCTGCTCACCTATGCCGGGACCGTGCCGGGGCCGACCCTGCGGCTGCGCCCCGGGGACCGGCTGCAGGTCCAGCTGGTCAACCGGCTCGCCGTGCCGACCAACCTGCACACCCACGGCCTGCACGTCTCGCCCTCGGGCAACGCCGACAACACCCTCACCGTGCACCTGCTGCCCGGGGAGTCCTTCGACTACGACATCGCGGTGCCCGGCGGCCACCCGCCGGGCACGTACTGGTACCACCCGCACGAGCACCACCTGGTCACCGACCAGCTGTGGGGCGGCCTGTTCGGCGCGATCGTCGTCGAGGACCCCGAGGAGGTGCCGGTGACCCGCGACCGGGTGCTCGTCGTGTCCGACACCACCCTCGACGCGTCCGGGCACCCGGTGGCCGTCTCGACGGCGGAACGCTTCCGCGGCCGGGAGGGCGAGCTGGTCCTGGTCGACGGGCAGCTGCAGCCGGTGCTGAGCGCGCCGCCGGGCGCGCGGGAGCGGTGGCGGGTCGTCAACGCGTGCGCGTCGCGCTTCCTGCGGCTGCGGCTCGACGGCCAGCAGCTGGCCCTGCTGGCCGTCGACGGCGGCCGCCTCCCCGAGCCGCGGCCGGTCGAGCAGGTCGACGTCCTCCCCGGCGGCCGGGCCGACCTGCTGGTCACCACCACCGCGGGCACCAGCGAGCTCACCGGGCTGCCCTTCCCCCGGATGCGGCGCGGCGACGGGCCGTCGGCGGCACCCGGCGTGCTGGCCACCCTGCAGGTCGCCGGCGCCCCCGTCCCCGCCCTCCCGCCGGTGCCGCCCATCGCGCTCCCCGCGGACCTGCGCGCGGTGGAGCCGGTGGCGCGCCGCCGGCTGGTGCTCGGGATGGGCGCGCCGGGCGGGCGGGCCGACGACGGGCACGAGGGCCACGACGACAGCGGCGGTGACGGCGCCGGCGGTGACGGCGGCGGGCACGCCATCGCCTCGATCGACGGCCGCTCCTTCGACCCGGCGCGCACCGACCACGTCGTCCGGCTCGGCACGGTCGAGGAGTGGACCTGGGTGAACCGCTCGGGCATGGACCACCCGATGCACCTGCACGTGTGGCCGGTGCAGGTGGTCGCCGAGGACGGCCGGCCGGTGACCGCGGTGGAGCGGCAGGACGTCGTGTTGGTCCGCGCCGGCGGCGAGCTGACCGTCCGCATCCCCTTCACCGACTTCCCGGGCCGCACGCTGGCCCACTGCCACATCAGCGACCACGAGGACGGCGGCATGATGGCCGTCGTCGAGGCCGTGCCGGGCTGAGCGGGCGGGGGCGGCCACCCCCGCGGCACCGCCGGTGTCACATCCGCGGGCCCGGCGGTGCTGTAGGGGTGTGGACGTCGTGAGCCAGGGACCGGTGGCCGCGCTCGGGACCGCGGCGGCCCGCGGGGCCGCCCGCGGCCGGCCCGGCCGGGGGGACACCGAGCGGGGGGACACCGCCGTGGCAGGTCCGCGAGGTGCCGTCCGGGCCGACCTCGAGCAGGTCTTCCGCACCGGCTACCCGGCCGTGGTCGCCGTCGCCGCCCGCGTGCTCGGCTCCCGGGACGAGGCCGAGGACGTCGCCCAGGAGGTGTTCCTCTCCTTCGCCCGCTCGGCGGTGCCGGCCGCGGAGGCCCCGGGCTGGCTCGCCGTCGCCGCGGCGCACACCGCGCTCAACCACCTCCGCTCGGGCCGCCGCCGCGCCGCCCGGGAGGAGGCCGCCGCCGACGGTCACCGGCCCGTCCCCGACGTCGCCGACGACGTCCTCGTCCGCGAGGAGCGCAGCCGGGTCCGGGCCGCGCTCGCCCGGCTGCCCCGCCGGCAGGCCGTCGCCCTCGTCCTGCGCCACAGCGGCCTGTCCTACGCCGACGTGGCCGCCGCCCTCGACCTCTCCCCCGGCAGCGTCGGCACCACCGTGCGGCGCGCCGAGTCCGCCCTTCGCGAGGAGTTGACCCGCCGTGCCCCTGTTCGCTGACCGTCACCCCACCGCCGGCACCCTGCGCCGGCTCGTCGACGAGCCCGCCGGGGTCCCCGACGCCGACCGCGCGCACGTCGCCGGCTGCGCGGCGTGCCTCGACAGCCTGGCCGGGGCCCGCGCCGACGCCGCCGTCACCGGTGCCGCGCTCACCCCCGCCACCGCCCTCCCGGCCGCCCCCGATGTCGACGGCGCCTGGCGGCGGCTGTCGGCCGCGGTCGACGCCGGGACCCGCGGCCGTGCACCCGCGCCCGCCCCCGCCCGGCCCGGCCGGTGGCGCGCGGCGCTGCGCAGCCCCGTCGTCGCCGCGGTCGGCGTGGTCGTCGTCCTCGGCGGGGCGGGCGCGGCCGCGGCCGCCGACTGGCTGCAGGTGTTCCGCACCGAGGAGGTCGCCGCCGTCCCGGTGAGCGGCACCGACCTGGTCGCGCTGCCGGACCTGTCGGCCTACGGCGAGCTGGTGGTCGTCTCCGACCCCGACGTCCGCGAGGTCCCCGACGCCGACGCCGCGCAGCAGGCCACCGGCCTCGACGTGCCGCAGGTCGACACGCTCCCCGCCGGGGTCACCGGCGAGCCGCGCTACACCGTCGGGGGCCAGGCGGTCGCGGAGTTCACCTTCTCCGCCGACCGGGCCGCGCAGGCCGCCGCCGCGGCCGGCGCGACCCTCCCGCCCCCGCCGCCCGGCCTCGACGGCGCCACGTTCCGGCTGCAGGCCGGCCCCGGGGTGGCCGCGGTGTGGTCCGAGGCCCGCGGGGTGCCCGCGCTCGTCGTCGGCCGGGCCACCGCGCCCACCGCCTACGCCTCCGGCGTCCCGTTCGACACCGCCCGCGACTACCTGCTGTCCCTGCCCGGCTTCCCCGCCGACCTGGCCGCGCAGCTGCAGGGCTTCAGCGGCACGGGCACGACCCTGCCGCTGCCCGTGCCCGCCGAGCTCGCCACGACGTCGACCGCCGACGTGGACGGGCACGAGGCCACGCTGCTGGCCAGCCGCGACGGCGCCCTGGCCGGCGTCGTGTGGGTCGAGGACGGCGTGGTCACCGCGGTCGCCGGCTCGCTGGGCGAGGACGAGGTCCTCGCCGTGGCGCGGGGGCTGCGCTGAGCACCGGGAGCACCGCGGACGTCGCCGGGGCCGGACGGGAGCTGCTCGCGCAGCTGCCGCCGTCCCCGGCGGTGTGGTGCTCGGGACTGCGCAAGCGGTACGGCCGGCGCACCGCCGTCGACGGCGTGTCCTTCACCGTGGGCCGCGGCGAGGTCGTCGGCCTGCTCGGGCCCAACGGCGCCGGCAAGACCAGCGTCATCAAGATGCTGCTCGGGCTGGTGCGGCCCGACGCCGGCGAGGTGCTGCTGCTGGGCCGGCCCGGCCGCGACCCGCGGGCCCGCGAGCGGGTCGGCTACCTGCCCGAGCTGTTCCGCTACCAGCCGTGGCTGAGCGCCGCGGAGGTCCTCGCGCTGCACGTGCGGCTGGCCGGCGCGGCCGTCCCCGCCGCCGAGCAGCGCGAGGTGCTCGCCCGCGTCGGGCTGGCCGAGCGCGCCGGTGACCGGGTGGGCGGCTTCTCCAAGGGCATGCAGCAGCGGCTGGGGCTCGCCGTGGCGCTGGTGGCCCGGCCGGAGCTGGTCGTCCTCGACGAGCCGACCAGCGCGCTGGACCCGCTGGGGCGGGTCGACGTCCGCGACACCGTGCTGTCGTTGCGCGAGCGCGGCGTCGCGGTGCTGCTCAACTCCCACCTGATCGGCGAGGTCGAGCGGGTGTGCGACCGGGTGGTCATCCTCGACCGCGGCCGGGTCGCCGCCGCCGGGTCGCTGGCCGAGCTGCTCGGCCAGCGCGAGCTCAAGCTGCGCCTGACCGGGCTCACCCCCGCCGCCGAGGCCCGGCTGGCCGCCACCGGCGCCACCAGCCGCGCCGGCACCGAGGTCACCGTCGCCCTGCCCGCCGACGACGACGGCGCCACGGTGCCCCGGCTGGTCGCCGACCTGGTGGGCCTGGGCGTGCAGGTGCACGCGGTCGAGCCGGTCCGGATCAGCCTCGAGGAGCGGCTGCTGGGCATCCTGCGGGAGGAGCACGCATGACGGTCCTGACCCTGGCCGGGCTGACGCTGCGCGAGGCCGCCCGCCGCAAGGTGCTGCGCGCCCTCGGGGCGCTCACCGTCGCGCTGCTGGCGCTCTCGGCGTGGGGCTTCTCCCGCCTGGCCACGGTCGACCCGGAGTTCGGCGCGCTGACCAGCGGCGAGGCCCGGCTGTTCGCCTCCCAGCTGCTCAACCTGGTGATGTTCGGCTACAGCCTCATCGCCGCCCTCGGCACCGCCTTCCTGGCCGGGCCGACGCTGTCCGGGGAGGTCGAGTCCGGCCAGGCGCTGTCGATCCTCGCCCGGCCGGTGCACCGCACCACCGTCCTGCTCGGCAAGTGGCTGGGGCTGGTCGCCTTCGGCACCGGCTACGTGCTCGTCGCCGGGTTCGCGCAGTTCCTCGTCGTCCGGTGGGCCGTCGACTACTGGCCCCCGGACCCGGTCACCGGGCTGCTGCTGCTCGCCGCGCAGACGACGGTGCTGATGACGCTGGCGCTGCTGCTGGCCACCGCGATCTCGCCCATGGCGTCGGGCATCGTCGCCGTCGGGCTGTTCGGCGCCACGTGGGTGGCCGGGGTGGTCGGCAGCGTCGGGGAGGTCATCGGCAACGACGGCGTCGCCCGGGTCGGGGTGGTGTCGCGGGTGCTGCTGCCCACCGACGGGCTGTGGCGCGGCGCGATGCACGCCTTCCAGGACGCCACGGCCCTCGGCGCGTTCGGCTTCGAGGGCTCGCCGTTCCTGTCCATCGCCCCGCTGAGCCCGGCCTACCTGGTCTGGGTGGTGGTGTGGCTGGTGCTCATCGGCGGGCTGGCCGCGCTGTCGTTCACCCGCCGCGACATCTGAGCGCCCGGGGTCACGCGCCGAAGAACAGCCGCACGGCGGTGCCGGCCGGGCCGGTGCGGACCGCGGCGTCGTCGGCCAGGCTCCACGCCAGCCACATCCCCCGCGGCCCCTTCTCGGGGTCGGGCGGCACGTAGCCCTGCGTCTGGTCGGCCAGGCCCGGCCCGTCGTCGGACACCTCGACGACGAGCACGTCGCCGTCGGTCCAGGTCGCCAGCCCCGCCCACGGCGCCACCCGCAGCGCGTTGACCACCAGCTCGTGGCCGGCCGCCACGACGTCGTCGCGCCGGGCCCGGTGGCCGGCCGGCACCGCCGCGGCCAGCCGGCGGCGGGCCGCCACCGGCGTCGTCACCGGGGTGACGGCGGCCGCGCCGGGACGGTCGGTCCACGGCGGCTGCAGCGCGCGCACGACGGCGGCCGGGTCCTCGTACGCCGGCTGGGGGACGGGCGCGGTCCCGTCCCAGGTGAGCGGGTGGGAGCGGGCCACGTCGGCCAGGACGTCGGCGGGCACCTGCCGGGCGTCGTGCAGGCACAGGCTGTAGTACGGCACGTCGTCGAGGCAGCTGTTGGCGACCGCCTCGAACCGGCTCCACTCCCGCCCCTTCTCCCGGGCGAGCCAGACCGGCTCGGCGGCCAGCCGCCAGCTCGGCGCGCGCCTGCGCAGGTCGCGCAGGTCGCGGGCGTAGGCGTGCAGCGTGCCGTGGCCACCGCGCCAGAAGGTCTCGGCGGCGTCGAAGGCCGCCAGGCGGCCGAGGTCGGCGCCCAGGTGCGCGGCGAGCAGCGAGCGGACGCGGTTGCCGGCCACGACGAGCACCGGCTCGTCGCGGCGGAAGCCCTCCAGGACGAAGGGCACCACCCGCTCGACGAGCCTGGCGTCGTCGGCGAAGACGAACCCCTCGTGCGCCAGGCGGGTGCCGTCCCAGCTCCCGGTGGGACGCATCAGCGTCACCGCTCGGCCACCGCCAGGTCGAACAGCTCCAGGGACCGGCGCAGCTGGCGCCGCGCCCCGGTCACCTTCAGGGCGACGCCCCGGCCGGCGAGGTCCCGTCCGGCGAGGGCCAGGGCCCGCGCGCCGGCGACGTCGAGGAAGTCGAGATCGGACAGGTCGAGTTCCAGCACGCCGGGGACGTCGCCGGCGACGTCGACCAGCGCGGTCCGCACGGCGGCGGCCTCGGTGAGGTCCACCTCCCCGGACAGCGCCAGCCGCGGTCCCCGGCCGGACAGGTGGGCCAGCGGCTCCCGGTCGCCCAGGTGCTGCACCGGGTGGAGGAGGGCGACCGGCCCGAGCAGCTCGGGACCCAGGGCGGCGTCGTAGAGGCACAGGGCGGTCATCGGGACGGTCGCCACCAGCCCGTCGGCCAGGCGCTCGTAGGCGTGCAGCACCCGGCGCCCGGCAGGCCCGGCCCGCAGCAGCCCGGTGACGTCGGCGGCCACCCGGAGTCCGGTGCGCCCGCGGTCCAGCGCCGCCTGCACCGCGCTGCGGTAGCGCTCCACCTGCTCGGCGGGCACCAGCCCGCCCCCGGCCGCGTAGGTGTCCCCGGTGGCCTGCACGTCGAGCCGCCCCCCGGCGATCAGCGCGTCGCGGTCGGGCAGGCCGGCCACCGCGGCCAGGGCGGCTTGCCGGGACGCGCCGACCACCAGGAGCTGCTCGTCGCGGCGACGTCCCTCCTCGAGGTGGGCCACGACCGCCCGGGCGAGGTCGGCGTCGTCGGAGAAGCTCCAGCAGACGTGGTCACCCGGCCCGAGGCCGGTCAGGGAGGGCAGTCCCCGAGGAACCGTCACCACGGCGACGCTACCGGCGGGGAGGCCGGCTGTCAGGCCTCCCGGGGCCGGTCCGGCCCCGGCCGACCCGGCGACCGGGCGCCGGTCCGCCGCCTGCTCCGGACGAACGGGTACCGTTCTGGATCGCGCTCGTGCCGGACACCCGAGAGGGCGGGGACCGCGTCGGCGACGGCCGGGCGCAGCTCTCCAGAGGTCGACCGTTCGGGAGTCTCCAGGTGTCTGCTGCGCGCACGGGCGGAGGACCGGGATCGGCCGTCGGCTACGTGCACGACGCGTTGCTCTACGACGACCCGGGCCAGCTCGTCGACGTCGTCGCGCCCTTCCTGCGCGAGGGGCTGGCCGCCGGTGAGGCCGCGGTCCTGGCCACCGGCGCCCGCGTCGCCGGCGTCGTCCGGGACGCCCTCGACGACGACCCGCGGCTGCTGGTCCTCGACCGGGCCGAGGCCTACCGGACGCGCACCCCCGCCACCATCACCGGCTTCCGCCGCCTGGCCGACCGGCAGGTGGCCGAGGGCGTCTCCCGGGTGCGGGTCGTCGGCGAGACCGACTTCGGCACCACCGCGCAGGAGCGCTACGAGTGGCAGCGCTACGAGGCGGTGGTCAACGTCGCGCTGGCCGACCGGCCGCTGTGGGGCCTGTGCGTCTTCGACACCCGGCGGTTGCCCGAGCCGGTGCTCGAGTCGGCCCGCCGCACCCACCCGCACCTGGTGACCCCCCGCGGCCGCGTGCGGAACGGCGGCTACGTCGACCCCGCGGTCTTCCTGCGCGACCTGCCCGCACCGCCCGAGCCGCTCGAGCAGGGCACGCCGCGGCTGACCGCCCGCGACGTCACCGACTTCATCGGGCTGCGCCACGCCGTCGCCGCGGAGCTGGCCACCCTGCCGGGCCCGCGCGACGTGGTCGAGGACCTCCTGCTCGCCGTCGACGAGATGACCTCCAACGCGGTCCGGCACGGCCGGCCGCCGGTCGACCTCGAGCTGTGGACCGACGCCGGGCGGGTGGTCTGCCGCATCACCGACCGCGGTCCCGGGCCGGCGGACCCCTTCGCCGGGTACGGCCCCGCCCACGGCGAGGACCTCTCCCGCGGGGGCATGGGGCTGTGGCTGGCCCGGCAGCTGTGCGACCACGTGCACGTCGCCCGCACGGCCGAGGCCACGTCGGTGCGGCTGGTCACCCGGCTGCGCTGATCACCCGGCTGTGCTCATCACCCGGCTGCGCTGATCATCCGGCTGCGCTGATCACCCGGCTGCGCCGGCCGTCCCACCGCGGCGGGCTGGTCGCCGGTTCGCGGGGGCCGCATCGGGGAACTGGAAGCAGAACAGCCCCGACCGGAACGAGCACATGCAGCCGGACCCCTGGCCGCGACGGCCCCCTCCCGAGACCACGGGACCTCCCTACGAGTACGAGATCACCCGTGCGGCGCAGCTGCGGGCGGTGCGCGCCGGGCTGCGGTCCTGGCTGCCGCGCGTCCTCGACGGCGCCGACGAGGACGGCGTCCTGGAGACCGTGCTGCTCGCCGTCGACGAGCTGGCGTCCAACGGGCTGCGGCACGGCGCCGGCTCGGTGTGCGTCCGCGCCGCGCCCACCCCGGGCGGCCTGCTGCTCGACGTGAGCGACGACGACCCCGACCACGGCCCGCAGCCCGCGATCGACCGCGACCCCGCACTCGGGGGGATGGGGCTGCACGTGGTCGCCCGGCTCACCGGCGAGCGCGGGTGGACCGTCGCGGGCCGCCGCAAGCACGTCTGGGCCTGCCTGCGCACCCGCTGAGCCCGGGGTCCGGCCGGGGCGCCCCGCCGCACGACGAGGCCCCCGGCGGGACCGCTGCGGGTCGCGCCGGGGGCCTGCGCCGTGCGTGCCGGCCGGGGCCGGCGGGAGACGCCGTCAGGCGGCGGCGTCGGTCCCGTGGCCGTGCTGGCCGGCGTTCTCGCTGTTGCCGGCGCCGTGCGAGCGGCCCGGCGACCGCGGCACGGCGTTCACCGCGGAGGTGTCGTAGGCGAAGGTGATGACCGCCGTCGCCAGCGCGTCGGAGTTCTGGTCGAGGGCCTCGACGTTGACGTTGCCGACCAGCGTGTAGTCCTCGGCCAGGGCCGCGTAGAGCGCCTCGTCCTGTCCCTCACCGGTCAGGTTGTCGCACTCGGCGTGGTAGCACGGGTCCAGCGAGGCGCCGGCCACGCCGCCGAAGACCGCGGCCTCCGCGGCGGTCTTGGGGACCTCCGCGCCGGTGAACAGCCCGCCGGAGGGGATGCCCTCGGCGATGAACGGCCCGTAGTCCGACCGGCCGGAGAACTCCGAGTCGACGTAGGGCAGGCCGCGGGAGGCGTAGAAGCCCTCGAACACGTCCTCGATCTGCGCCGAGCCCGCGGGGATGAAGCCCTCGGGCGCGGTGCCGCCGGAGTTGTCGCCGTCGTAGATGCCGGTCGTGTAGTTCGGCGAGGCGATCATGTCGAAGTTCAGGTACAGCCCGATGTCGGCGATCTCGTCGTCGGTGAGCTGCCCGACGTAGTACTCCGACCCGAGCAGGCCCTCCTCCTCGGCGCCCCACCAGGCGAACCGGACGGCGTTGTTGGGCTTGACCTTCTGCATCTGGATCGCGGTCTCCAGCAGCGCGGCGCTGCCCGAGCCGTTGTCGTTGATGCCCGCGCCCTCCTGCACCGAGTCCAGGTGCGCGCCGGCCATCACGACGTTGTCGGTGCGGCCGCTGCTGGTCTGGGCGATGACGTTGTAGGTGGTGCGCTCCTCGGCCGCGTAGTCGACGGTGACGGTGACGGTGGCGCCCGGGGTGGCCGCGAGGTCGCTGCCGGCCTCGATGGTGGCGAAGACGGCGGGGATGGTCAGCCCGGCGGCGGGACCGATCATGTTGATCAGGCCGGTGGTGTTGTTCCAGATGACCACGCCGGCGGCGCCGGCGGCCTGGGCGTTGAGCGCCTTGGTGGCGAAGGGGCACCCGCCGCGCTGGATGAGCGCGATCGAGCCGGCGGCGAAGCCGGTGAAGTCGGTGGCCTCGCAGCCGGCGGTCGTCCCGCCGGGCTCGACGGGGACCAGGGTGCCGGTGGCCGTCCCCTCGGGGCTGCCGGTGTCGAAGGTGTTGCGCAGGAAGTCGGTGCCCTCGACGAAGGTGCGCGCCGGGGCCGAGGTCCGGACCAGCTGCGAGTTCTCCTCGGCGTAGGTGAACGCGAAGGGCTGGACCTCGGGGGTGTACCCGGCCGCCCGCAGCTGCTCGACGACGTAGGCGACGCTGTCGTCGTAGCCCGGCCGGCCCGCGGCGCGGTCGCCGCCGTTGTCGTCCGCGATCGCCTGCAGGGCCTCGAGGTGGTCGAGCACGCCCTCGGCGGTCACGGCCTTGGTCAGCTTGGCGGCGGTGTTGTTGTTGGGGACGGCGGCTGCCGACGACATGCCGAGCACCGTGGTCACGCCGAGCGCGGTCACGGTGGCCAGTCCGCCGACCACCATGCGGGAGCGGGTCATCCGGGAGGTTCCTCCTTCGTCGTTGAAGCCGGCCGCGGTCAGCGCCGCGGCGCGGTGAGGCAGGCGGAACCTAGAGGCGCAGGTCACAGTGGGGGAAGCCCCCGACGGCGAGTTCGGCCGTCGCGTCCGGCGTGTCGCCGGTCCCGCTCCCCGGGCCGGCGAAACGGTCAGCCGGCCGGGGCCAGGTGGACCGCGCCGACGGCGGCGAGCGCGCCGAGCTCGTCGGCGACCATGAACACCTCGCCGATGCGGCCCGCGCGCAGGGTGAGGACGTCGATGACCCGCAGCTCCAGGTGCCGGCCGGTCGCCGCGACCGGCCCGGCCGCGGTGTGCAGCGTGCCCACGTGCCGCCCGCGCATCCGGAAGGCCACCGCGACCCGGTCGCCGTCCTCGACGACGGAGACCACCTCCCGCTCGGCGTCGGCGAAGGTCGCCTGCACCGCCCGGGCCCGGGCGGCGAGGTCGGCGGCGGTCAGCCCGGCGCCGTTGACGGTCACCGGGTCGGTGTAGACGGCGCGGAAGGCGTCCTCCGCGGCCGGCCCGTCGGGCAGCGGGTCGGTCCACAGGCGCAGCAGCCGGTCGACGTCGAACGCCATCACGCCATGGTGGTCCGCGGTCGCGGCCGGCACCAGGGGGTGGCGGTCAGGCCGGGGCGTCGAGGCGGGCGACCCGCCAGCGGCCGTCGAGGGCGGCGGGGTCGTGCGTCACCAGCAGCACGGTGCGCCGGTCGCGGGCGAGCAGGTCGAGGACCCGCTCGGTGAGCGCGGGGTCGAGGTGGGCGGTGGGCTCGTCGAGGAGCAGCACGCCGGCGCGGGAGAGCAGCGCCCGGGCCAGCCCGACCCGCGCCCGCTCGCCGGCCGAGAGGCGCTCGCCGCCCTCCCCCACCCAGCCGTCGAGGCCCAGGTCCGCCGCCACGCCGTCGAGCCCGACGTCGGACAGCACGGCGCGCAGCTCGTCGTCGGTCGCGTCGTGCCGGCCCAGGCGGAGGTTGCCGGCCAGGGTGGCGCCGAGCACCTGCGGGGCCTGCGCGCTCCAGGCCAGGCGGGACCGGACGGCGTCGAGCGGCAGCCGGCGCAGGTCGGTGCCGCCGAGGGTGACCCGGCCGGCGTCGGGGTCGCGGGCGCGCAGGGCGAGGGCGAGCACGGTGCTCTTGCCGGCTCCGCTGCCGCCGGTGAGGGCCACCTTGGCCCCGTCGGGGACGGCGAGGTCGAGCCCGCGCAGCGCCGGGCGCACCGCACCGGGGTGGGTGAGCGTGACGGCCTCGAACCGCAGCGCGGAGCCCGACGGCAGCGGCAGCGGCTCGGCCGGGTCGGTCACCGCCGGGCGTGCGGCGGCGAGGTCGTGCACCCGGCCGGCCGCGGCGCGGATGCCGCCGGCGGCGCTCCAGGCCGCACCGATGCCGCCCACCGCCTCGAAGGCGCCGAGCACGCCGAGGGCGCAGCCGGCCAGCAGCAGCGGGCCGGTCCTCCCCGCGGCGACGTCGGTGCCGACCAGCCACAGCGCCGCCACGAGCCCGAGGCCGGGCACGCCCTCCCGGCAGAGCGTGGTGACCGCGCTCAGCCGGGCCGCGGCCCGCTGCGCCTCCTCCTGCCGGTCGAGGTGCTCCCCCAGCGCGCGCAGCGCCGTCGCGCCGCCGTCGCCGCTGAGGTGGTCGGGCAGGCCGCGCACCAGGTCGAGGGTGTCGGCGGCGACGTCGGCGTCGGCGCGGGCGGCGGCCACCGCCGCGCGCCGCCCGGCCCGCGCGGCGGCCGCGGGGACCGCGACCCCCAGCACGGCCAGCAGCCCGGCGAGGACGGCGGCGGTGGCCGGGGAGACCAGGGCGGTGAGCCCCACCGCGGTCCCGCCGGCCAGGAGCGCGACCCCGGCGGGGGCCACCAGCCGGACGACGACGCCCTGCAGCTCGTCGACGTCCGTGCGGACCCGCGACAGCAGCTGCCCGCCGCGGGCGCCGGTGAGCGCGGCCGGGGCGAGCGGCACCAGCCGCTCCAGCACCCGGGCGCGCACCCGGGCGACCGCCCGCAGCGTGACGTCGTGGGTGAGCAGCCGCTCGGTGTAGCGCAGCGCGGCCCGGGACAGGCCGAAGAGGCGGACGCCGGTGATCAGCGGCATGAGGACCAGCAGGGTCGAGGGGCGCTGCGCCGCGCCGGTGATCAGCGCGCCGGAGACGGCCAGCAGCGCCGCGCCGCACAGCACGGTGAGCGCGCCGAGGACGACGGCCAGCGCGGTGCGCGGCCCGTGCAGCAGCGCCAGCGTCTCCCTCACCGCGGCACCGCCGGCACCCGCCCGCCGTCGACGCGCCCGTCCGCCAGGGCCACCACCCGCTCGTGCAGCGCCAGCGGCGCCGCCCGGTGGGTGACGGTGAGGACGGTGCGCCCGCGCGCGAGCTCGTCGAGGGCGGCGAGCACCTCGGCCTCGGTGGCGGCGTCGAGCTGGCCGGTGGGCTCGTCGAGCACGAGCACGGGGGCGTCCTTGACGAACGCGCGGGCCAGCGCCAGCCGCACCCGCTCGCCGCCGGACAGCCGCGCGGCGTCCTCGCCCAGCGGGGTGGCGGTGCCCTGCGGCAGCCGGCGGACGAGGTCGAGCAGCCCCGCGCGGGCCAGCGCCTGCTCGACCTCGGCGTCGGTGGCGCCGGGGCGGCCCAGCCGCACGTTGTCGGCGACGGTGCCCGGTGCCAGGAACGGCCGCTCGGGGACGTAGGCGACCCGCGCCCGCCAGCCGCCGGGGTCCAGGTCGCCCAGCGGCACGCCGTCGACGAGCACGGCGCCGGCGTCGGGGGCGGTGAAGCCCAGCAGCAGCCGGACGGCGGTGGTCTTGCCCGCGCCGCTGGGGCCCACCAGCGCGGTGCGCGACAGCGGCGGCAGGTCGAGGTCGACGCCGTCGAGGGCGGCCCGCTCGCCGTGCCGCACGGTGACCCCGCGCAGCTCGACGTGCGGGACGCCGGCGGGCACCGGGCGGCCGCCGTGGACCGGCTCCGGGGTGTCGAGCAGGGCGAACACCCGCTCGGCGGCCGGGCGGCCCTCCAGGCTCGCGTGCCGGTCGGCGCCCAGGGCGCGCAGCGGCGCGAAGAACTCCGGGGTGAGCAACAGCACCAGCAGCGCGCGCTCGAGCTCCAGCCCGCCCTGGAACAGCCGCACGCCGACGGTGACGGCGACCAGCGCGGTGCACAGCACGGCGCCGAGCTCGAGGACGAACCCGGAGAGGAAGGCGGTGCGCAGCACCCGCATCGTGGTGCGGCGGTGGGCCTCGCTGACCCCGGCCAGCCAGCGGGCGCTGCCGCGGGCCCGGCCGAAGGCGACCAGCGTGGGCAGCACCCGCAGCGTGTCGACCAGTACCGCGCCGAGCTGGGCGAGGGTCTCCCAGGAGGCGCGGGCCGACCGCGCGGCCAGCGTGCCGGTCAGCCACAGGAACACCAGCACCAGCGGCCCGGTCAGCAGCAGCAGGCCGCCGCTGGCCGGGTCGAGGACCAGCACGGTGAGGGCGACCAGCGGGGGGACGACGGCCGCCGTCGCCGCGCCGGGCAGGTAGCGGCCGAGGACGCCGTCGAGCCGCCCGACGCCCTCGGTGACCGTGGTGACCAGCTCACCGGCGCGCTCCCCGGCCGCGTGCCCGGGGCCGAGGGCCACCAGCTTGCGGAGCAGGGCCTCCCGCAGCCCGCGGCGCACCCGCGCGGAGGTGCCGGCGGCGGCGCGGTCGCGCAGGCCGAGCAGGGCGGCGCGGGCGGCCCAGGCGGCCAGCACCCCGGCGAGGGCACCCGACAGCGCCGACGGCGTGGCCGCGCCGGTGGCCACCGCGCTGACGACGGCGGCGACCAGGGCCCACTGCACCACCAGCAGCGCCCACACCAGCACCCCGAGCAGGCCGCACAGGACGACCAGCCGGCGTGAGGCGGGCAGCGCGAGCAGGCGGCCCGTCGGTCCGCGGTCCATCAGTAGCCGTGGCTGAGGGCGCCCTCGTCGGGACGCACCCGTTCCCGGAACACGTAGTAGTTCCAGATCTGGTAGCCGATGATCAGCGGCAGGAAGATCGCGCCCACCCAGGTCATGAGCACCAGCGTGTAGTGCTGGGCGGCCGACTCCTGCAGCGTCAGCCCGTACTCCGCGCGCAGGGTGGAGGGCAGCACCTCGCCGCGGGTGAACAGCGCGATGAACACGGTGACGGTGGCGAACAGGACGGTCAGGCCGCTCATCGTGAACGCCAGGGTGTCGCGGCGGCGCACCAGCGCCAGCCAGATGCTGGCCAGGGTGAGGAACGCGGCGATCGGGAACGCCCACGGCACGACGCCGAAGTCCTCGAACAGGTCCTCGGTCACGTACCCCATGACGACGAAGGCCACGATCGCCACGGTGGCCAGCGCCCCCCAGCGCAGCGCCGCCTTGCGGGCGCGCCGGTACAGCACGGTGTCGGTGTGCAGCCGCAGCAGCAGGAAGTTCGCGCCGTGCAGCACGAACAGCAGCAGCGTGGTGACGCCGCCGACGACGGAGAAGGGCGTGAACATCGCGGCGAACCCGCCCTCGACGCGGCCGTCGGCGTCGACGGGCAGGCCCTCGATGAGCTTGGCCATGATCACGCCCCACAGGAACGACGGCACGACGCTGCCGCCGAAGGACATCCAGTCCCACAAGGCGCGCCACCGCTCGCTGTCGACCTGGTTGCGGTACTCGAAGGAGACCCCGCGCAGCAGCAGCGCCAGCAGGATGAGCACGAACAGCGGGTACATGCCGCTGAACACCGCGCCGTACCAGACCGGGAAGGTGGAGAACATCAGCCCGGCGGCGGCGATCACCCAGACCTCGTTGCCGTCCCAGAACGGGCCGATGGTGCCGGTGAGCGCGCGCTCCTCGGCCTCGGTGCGCGCCAGCGTCGGCCGCAGGACGTCCACGCCGAAGTCGAAGCCCTCCAGGAAGAAGTAGAGGGTGAACGTCAGCGCGATCAGCCAGAACCACAGCGTGACGAGGTCCACCGTCAGTCCCTCTTCTCGTACCCCTGGAACCCGGCGCCCTCGTAGTCGGGCGCGGGTGCGGCGACCAGCTGGGCCTCGGGCTTGCGGTGGATGCCGGCCCGGGCGGTCACGGTGAGCAGGTAGACGTCGAGGCCGATGAGCGCGAGGTAGACCGCCCACAGGCCGATCAGGCCGGCGAGGACCTCCCCGGCGGTGTTGGCGCTGACCCCCTCGGTCACGGTGAGCTCGCCGTAGACCATGAACGGCTGGCGGCCCATCTCGGTGACGATCCACCCGGTGAAGTTGGCGATCCAGGGCAGCGGGATGAACAGCACCAGCGCCCGCAGGTACCAGCGGGTGGTGTCCAGCCCGCGCTTGCGCCGCCACCACAGGAACAGCCCGAGGAACGCGGTGGCCAGCAGCAGCGACCCGATGGCGACCATGATCCGGAACGACCAGTAGACCCAGGCCACCGGCGGGATGTAGTCACCCTCGCCGTAGCGCTCCTGGTACTCCTCGTTGAGCGGGTTGAGCCCCTCGTAGCGGCCCTCGAGGCTGTTGTAGGCCAGGATCGAGCCGACGTAGGGGATCTCGAGGCTGAAGGTGTTCTCCCGGTTCTCCTGGTCGATGACCGCCACCAGCGACCACGGCGCCGGCGAGTCCGAGGTCTCCCACTGCGCCTCCATGGCCGCGAACTTCATCGGCTGGTCCTCGCGGGACACCTGCGCGGCGGTGTGCCCGCTGACGATGGAGAAGACGGTGCCGATGGCGGCGAAGACCAGCCCGATGCGCAGCGACCGGGAGAACACGTCGGAGTCCTGCCGCTTGAGCAGGTGGTACGCGCTGACGCCGAGGACCAGGAAGCCGGCGACGACCCAGGCGCTGCCCTGCACGTGGGCGAAGTACAGCCAGGCCTTGTAGTTGAAGACGACGGCGGTGAAGTCGGTGAGCCGGGCCTGCCCGTCGACCACCTCGTAGCCGACCGGGTGGTGCATCCAGGCGTTGGCCAGCACGATCCAGAACGCGCTGATCTGCGTGCCGATCGCCACCAGCCAGATGCTGCCCAGCCGCATCCACGGCCTGAGCCGGTCCTTGCCGAACCACCACAGCCCGATGAAGGTGCTCTCGAGGAAGAACGCCATGAGCACCTCGAGGGCCAGCGGCACCCCGAAGATGTTGCCGACGAAGGAGGAGAACCGGCTCCAGTTCATCCCGAACTGGAACTCCTGCACGATGCCGGTCACCACGCCGACGGCGAAGTTGATGAGGAACAGGTGACCGAAGAAGTTGGTCATCTTCCCGTACACCTCGCGCCGGTCCGACCGGCGGTAGGCGATCGTCTCCATCACCGCGATGAGGAACGCCAGGCCGACGGTCAGCGACACGAAGAAGAAGTGGAAGATGCTGGTCGAGGCGAACTGGAAACGGGAGAGATCGACCACGTCCACGCGGGCACCACCTCGGTCCGGAGTCCGGCCGGGGAGGGAGCGCGGGGGGTCACGCCAGGGGGAGCCGGCCGTCCGGGCACGACCATTGCACGCAACCGGCTGGGGTGCAGCGCGAGTCGCTGACCTGCACGGACCGGCGGTGCCGGAAATGCGTTGACCTCACGTGCACTGCAGGTCGCATCCTGACGGCGTGAACGACTCCCCGGCGGTCGAGGCCGTCGACCTGGCCAAGCACTTCGGCGACCACCGCGCCGTCGACGGCGTCAGCTTCGTCGTCCCCACCGGCACCGTCCTCGGCCTGCTCGGCCCCAACGGCGCGGGCAAGACCACGCTGGTGCGGATGCTGACCACCCTCAGCGTGCCCACCAGCGGCACCGGCCGGGTGGCGGGGTTCGACGTCGTCGAGGAGCCCCAGGCGGTCCGGCGCAGCATCGGCCTGACCGGCCAGGCGGCGACGGTCGACGAGATCCTCACCGGGCGGGAGAACCTCCGGCTGATCGGCAGCCTCTACGGGCTGTCCCGCGGCTACGTGCGGCGGGCGTCGGAGGAGCTGCTGGAGCGCTTCGACCTCGCCGCGGCCGCCGACCGGCCGGCGAAGTCCTACTCCGGGGGCATGCGCCGCCGGCTCGACCTCGCCGTCAGCCTGCTCGCCGCGCCGCCGATCCTCTTCCTCGACGAGCCCACCACCGGCCTGGACCCGCAGAGCCGGTCGGGGCTGTGGGAGGTGCTCCGGGAGCTGGTCCAGGAGGGCACCACGCTGGTGCTGACCACCCAGTACCTGGAGGAGGCCGACCACCTCGCCGACGAGATCGTCGTCGTCGACCGGGGCCGGGTCATCGCCGCCGGCACCCCGACCCAGCTCAAGGACCAGGCGGGGCAGGCCAGCGTCGTGGTCACCCTGACCTCCGCCGCCGACCTGGAGGCGGCCGCGGCGCTGCTGCGCGCCCACTCCCCCGAGGTGCACGTGGAGGCGGGCAGCCGGCGGCTGACGGCGCAGGCCGGCGGGCTGGGCGACATGACCCGCATCGCCACCGTCTTCGAGCACAGCGGGATCGAGCTCGACGACCTGGGGCTGGCCCGGCCCAGCCTCGACGACGTCTTCCTGCACCTGACCGGCCACCGCGCCGAGTCCACCGACAGCCCCACCGCCGCCACCACGACCGGGACCGCCCCCGAGGGAGCCGCGCCGTGACCGCCACCCAGTCCCCGCCCCGGGCCACGACCCGCCCGCAGATCGACCCGCCGTCGCTGCTGCGGGCCTCGGCCACGATCGTCTGGCGCAACCTGATCCACATCCGGCGGATGCCGGAGATGCTGCTCGACGTCACCGTGCAGTCGGTGATGTTCGTGCTGCTGTTCGCCTACGTGTTCGGCGGCGCGATCGCGGTGGCCGGCTCGAACTACCGGGAGTTCCTGCTGCCCGGGATCATGGTGCAGACGATGGTCTTCTCCTCCGCCATCGTGGCGATGGGGCTGACCAACGACCTGCAGAAGGGGTTCGTCGACCGCTTCAAGTCGCTGCCGGTGCCGCGGCCGGCGGTGCTGGTCGGGCGGAGCATGTCCAGCCTGATCCACTCCAGCATCGGCGTCGCGGTCATGGCGGTGACCGGGCTGCTCATCGGCTGGCGGATCCGCGACGGCGTCGTCGACGGCGTCCTGGGGTTCGCCCTGCTGCTGCTGTTCGGCTTCGCGATGATCTGGCTGGGCATCTGGGTCGGCTCGCTGATGCGCACCGTCGAGGCCGTGCAGGGGTTCATGTTCACCGTCATGTTCCCGCTGACGTTCGTGGCCAACACCTTCGCCCCGACGGAGAGCATGCCCGCGTGGCTGCGCACCATCGCCGAGTGGAACCCCGTCTCGGCGCTGACCCAGGCCTGCCGGGACCTGTGGGGCAACGGGCTGCCGGCACCGGCCGACGCCGCCTGGCCGCTGCAGCACGCCGTCGCGGTGTCCATCGCCTGGTCGCTGCTGCTCACCGCGGTGTTCGCGCCGCTGGCGGTGTCGGCGTTCCGCCGCCGCTCCCGGGACTGACCGCGCGCACCGGCCCGGGTCGTCAGCGGGCCGGTGCGGCGGCGACGTCCTGGGGCGGGCCCGGTGCGCGGGGCGCGGGCGGCGCCTCGCCCCGGGCCGCGGCCGCCGGGTCCGTCGCCGGGGCGGTGGCCGGGGTGAGGCCCGCGGCGGCGTAGGCCTCGTCGGCCTCGAGCGTCTCCCGCTCGAGGAGGACGTGCGCGAGCCGGTCGAGGCGCTCGCGGTTCCCGCTCAGCGTGGCCAGCGCCTCGGCGTAGCACTCCTCGACCAGCCGGCGGACCTCGACGTCGACGAGTTCCCGGGTCGCCGGGGCGACGCCGTCGAGGCCGAAGGGCTGCTCGCCGGAGGCCGGCAGCACCGCGACCGGGCCGACCGCGGCGGACATGCCCCAGCGGCCGACCATCTGGCGGGCGATGCGGGTGACCTGCTCGAGGTCGTTCTCCGCGCCGGTGGTGACGTCGCCGTAGACGACCTCCTCGGCGGCCCGCCCGCCCAGCGCGCCGACGATCCGCCCGCGCAGGTACCGCGCCGAGTAGCCGTACCGGTCGCCCTCCGGCGTCTGCACGGTCACCCCGAGCGCCTGCCCCCGCGGGATGATCGTCACCCGGCGCACCGGGTCGGCCCCGGGGGTGAGCATGCCGAGCAGCGCGTGCCCGGACTCGTGGTAGGCGGTGCTGAGCTTCTCCTCCGGAGACAGCACGATGCCGCGCACCGTGCCGAGGACGGTCTTCTCCAGCGCCTCGCCGAGGTCGGCGCCGGTGACCGTGTCGCGGCGGTGCTTGGCGGCCAGCAGTGCGGCCTCGTTGACCAGGTTCGCGAGGTCGGCGCCCACCATGCCCGGCGTCGCGGCGGCCACCGCGGCGAGGTCGACGTCGGGGTCCAGCGGCACCCCGCGGGTGTGCACCCGCAGGATCGCCAGCCGCCCGGCGCGGTCGGGGGCGCCGACGGTCACCCGCCGGTCGAAGCGGCCCGGCCGCAGCAGGGCGGGGTCCAGGATCTCGGGGCGGTTGGTGGCGGCCAGCACGACGACGCCCTCGTTGCCCTGGAAGCCGTCCATCTCGGTGAGCACCTGGTTGAGCGTCTGCTCCCGCTCGTCGACGCCGCCGGTGACGCCCGCGCCGCCGCGGGCCCGGCCGATGGCGTCGAGCTCGTCGATGAACACGATCGCCGGGGCCACTTTCTTGGCCTGGGTGAACAGGTCGCGCACCCGGCTGGCGCCGACGCCCACGATCGCCTCGATGAACTCCGAGGCCGAGATGGAGAAGAACGGCACCCCGGCCTCCCCGGCCACCGCGCGGGCGAGCAGCGTCTTGCCGGTGCCGGGCGGGCCGGACAGCAGCACGCCCCGCGGGATGCGGGCCCCGAGGCGGCTGTAGCGGCCGGGGTCGCGCAGGAAGTCGACGATCTCGCTGACCTCGTGCTCGACCTCGTCGATGCCGGCGACGTCGGCGAACGTCGTCCGCCGGCCGCTGTCGGGCCGGTAGAGGGTCGCCCGGGACCGGCCGAAGCCGCCGAGCGCGCCGCCCGCCCCGGAGGCCGCCCGGCGCCGCAGGAACCACAGCAGCAGCCCGACCAGCAGCAGGGTCGGACCGAAGCCGACGACCACCTGCACCCACAGCGGCGGCCCGGCGTCGGGGGGACGCGCGTCGACGGTGACGCTCTGCGCCTCCAGCGCCGACAGCAGGTCGTCGGTGGCGAAGGAGGGCCGCTGCGTGGTGAAGCGCTCCGCCGAGTCCTCCGGCCCGGGCGGGTCGACGGCGGTCGTGAAGCGGCCGTCGATGGTCTCGTCCGTCGAGGTCACCGAGGCGACGTTCCCGGCGCTGACCTGGGCGGTGAAGAACGTGTAGGGGACCTCGGCCCGCGGCGCCGGTCCCATCGCCACCGCGGCGATGACCCAGTTCGCGACGAGCGCGGCGAGCACCAGCCACCAGAACCAGCCCAGCCGCGGCCGCTGCCCGTCGGTGCGGCCGCGGTCCTCGGGCATGCCCTCGACGCGCCAGGGCGCCGGGCGGTGCGGGGTGCCGTCCTCGCGCCCGCGCAGCCGGGCCCACAGCCCGCGCCGGCGTCCGCCGTCGTCCTGCGGGGCGACCGGCTCCCCCGGCGTCGTGGCACTGGCCATCGGGGTCCTCCCGGGGTGTCGGGCGCAGCCTCGTCCGCCGCGGTTGCCGCACCACCGTGCCGCCCCGCCGGCGCCCGTCGCGCCAGGGAGTGCCCCTGGCCCGTTCCCTGGGCGGCCGTCCCGCCCGTCGCCATCGGCACCGCGCGGTGTCGACCCGGTGCTGCCTCCCGCGCCCGGAGACGACACCAGGTCGACACCGGGCGCGAGCCGTCGGCGTCACCCGGCGCTGCACCACTCCCCCGGCGTGTGCACGCCGTGGGCCACCCGCAGGTCGACGCCGTCGTCGCCGGGCACCAGGTGCGGCGAGGGCCGCCAGTGGTGCCGCGGCGCGGTGGGCCGGGCGGCGGCGTGCGCGGCGAGCGCGGCCGGCAGCAGCCGCATCCGCGCGGCGAGCCACGCGTCGTCCCAGGGGCCGTCCTCCACCACCGAGGCGGCGGGCCGGAACTCCAGGTAGACGGTGCGCCGGAGCGGCGAGCCGGCGGTGGGCGGCGAGCCGTGCACCACCATGTCGTCGTGGACGAGCACGTCCCCCGGGAACATCGGCACCTCCACCGCGCCGGGGACGTCCCAGCCGTGCTCGTCCCGCAGGCCGCAGGCGTCGGTGCGGGCCCGCTGGGAGCCGGGCACCACCCGCAGCGCGCCCTGCCCGGGCAGCGCGGCGTCGAGGTAGACGTCGACGTTGAACAGCCGGTGGCGCCGGGCGTGGACGGCGTCCTGGTGCCAGGGCACCGGCGCGCCGGCGCCCGCCGCCTTGACCACCAGCGACTCGTAGGTGGGCACCAGGTCCGGCCCGGCCAGCGACTCGGCGATGCCGAGCACCTCCGGGCTGCCGAGCAGCTCCAGCGAGGCGTCCTCGCCCTTGTCGTGCAGGTAGTCCACCCGCCACAGCACGCCGTTCGAGAACAGGTGGTCGCCGGTGGGCGGCATCGCCGTCCACCGGTCGGCGGCGGCGCGCAGCCGGGCGAGCAGGTCGGCGGGGATCCGGTCGCGCAGCACGAGGTAGCCGTCGGCGTCGAAGCGGGCGACCTGGTCGGGCGTCAGGGACAGCGGGGTCATGCCCCCGATGCTCGGCCGCACCGGCGCGGGAGACTCCCGGCATGGACGGCGGTGCTTCCCGGATCCTCGCCGGGTCCGCGCCCGAGCCGCTGCTCGCCGGCCCGGTGCACGAGGAGCACGGGCTGGCCTGCCGGCTGAGCACCCGGCCGGTGATGCGCCGCGCGCACCGGCACGACGACGTCGAGCTCGCGCTGGCCGTGGGCGGCTGGGTGGAGCACGAGCACGCGGGCCGGGGGGTGCGGGTGGACGACGGGACGCTGGTCGTGGCCTGGGGCGCGCTGCCGCACCGGGTCAGCGCGGCCGCCGACGGCGCGGCGGTGCGGTGGCTGACCGTGCCGCTGGCCGACGCGCTGGAGTGGGACGTCGAGGGCCGGCTGACCGCGGCGCTGCTGCGCGGCGAGCGGTGGGTGCTGCCCGGCCGCTCCGCCGACGCCGCGCGGTTCGCCGGGTGGGCGGCCGACCTCGCCGGCGGCGTGCCCGCGCGGGCCCGGGCGGCCCGGCTGGAGGCGCGGGCGCTGCTGGAGCGGCTGTCGGTCACCGCCCCGGCCCCGGTCGACGACGACACCGGCGACGACGACCCCGCGCCGGAGACCGCCGGGGACCGGCACGCCCGGCGGGTGGCGGAGATGGCGGCCTTCGTCGCGGCGCGGTTCCGCGAGCCGGTCGGCGTCACCGAGGTCGCGGCGGCCGCCCACCTGCACCCGGCCACGGCGACCGCCGCCTTCCGGGCGGTCACCGGCACCACGCCCGGCGCGTTCCTGCTGCGGTGCCGGCTCGCCGAGGCCCAGCGGCTGCTGCTGGTCACCGGAGCGGACGTCGACGCCGTCGCCCGGCGGGCCGGCTTCGGGTCGACCAGCAGCTTCTACGCCGCCTTCACCCGTGAGGTGGGCGAGCCGCCGGCGGCCTGCCGGCGCCGCCGGCTGGCCCGCCGCGACCTCGTCTGAGCCACCGGCCGGCGGGGGTCGGCACCGGGACGGACGTCAGGCGTCCAGCCCGGAGAAGGTCGGCGTGGCCTGCTCGCCGTCCCAGGTGACCCGGAAGGTGAAGGCCTCCTCCAGCGCCGCGCGGTACTGCTCGGCCTCGTCCTCGGTGATGGTGCCGTCGGCCAGCAGGGTGTCGATGGCCGGGCCGTACTCCGCGACGAGCGCGTCGACGAGGTCCTGCGGGTCGACGCCGACGTCCTCGGCGACGGCGGCCAGGTTCTGCCCGGCGTCCATGCGCACGTGCAGCTCGTCGTGGCTGATGGCCAGCACCTCGTCCAGGACGTCCTCGACGGGCTGGTGCCCGCGGTGCAGGCCCAGGCCCGCGTCGCCGTAGGCCTCCTGCACCAGCTCCACGAGCTGGGCCTCCGTGGTGACGGAGGCGACGTCGATGCCGCCCGGCCCCCCGCCGCCCGGGCCGCCATCGGTGGTACTGCTGCCGGAGGTGCCGCTGTCGGTGCTGCTGCTGTCGCTGGACACCGTGCTGCCGGCGGTGGCGGCCTCGACGGTGGTGCCGCAGGCGGCGGCGACGGGGACGACGGCGGCGAGGAGGACGGCGGCGAGGGTCCTGCGGAGCTTCATCGGGGGCTTCTCTCGTGCTCGGAGGGAGTCGGTCGGGCCCCACGGTGGGCGGCGCGTCTCCGGTCGGGCTGGGCGAGCCCTGCGAGAACACTGGGAGACAATGCGGTCGCGCTGGGTGACGAGTTCCCAGCCCGCGCCCGGGGACCTCCCAGGAACGGTCGGCACGGTCGGGCGCCATGCCCTCCCCCCTCCCCCGCCGGCTCGCCGCCGGTTCCGCCCTCGCCGGCGGCCTGGTGCTGCTCACCCCGACGCCCGCGAGCGCGCACAGCCTCCACAGCAGCACGCTGTCGGTGCGGGTCGGCGAGGACTCCGTCGACGTCACCGTCAGCGTCGCGACGGCGACGCTCGACCGGGCGCTGGGCACCGACACCGGCTCCTCCTCCGCCGACGCCGTCGTCGCCTACCTCGACGATCACCTGACCGTCACCGGCGCCGACGGCAGGGCGTGGGCCGAGACGTACACCGGCGTCGTCCGGGAGTCCGTCGAGGGCATCGACTCGATCGGCGTGGAGGTGACCCTGGACCCCGGCGGCGCCGACCCGTCGGCGTTCACGCTCGCCTACGACGGGGGCATCGAGGCCGACCCCACGCACGAGGCCGTCGTCGTGCTCACCGACGCCGCCGGGGACATCTCCACCGCCGGCGTCCTGACCGCCGCCGACGCCAGCCTGCAGGTCGGCGACGTGGCCGCCACCGGGATCACCGACATGGTGGGGTACGGCCTGCACCACGTGCTCGCCGGCGCCGACCACCTGCTGTTCCTGCTCACCCTGCTGCTGGTGGCACCCGTCGTCGTGGTCGCCGGGCGATGGCGGCGGCGCGAGGGGCCGGTCCCGACGCTGCGACGGGTCCTCGCTGTCGTCACGGCGTTCACCGTGGGCCACTCGCTGACGCTGATGGCCTCGGCGCTCGGCTGGGTGTCGGTGCCGGCCGCGCCGGTCGAGGTGCTCGTCGCCGTCTCGGTGGGGGCGGCGGCGGTGCACGCCGCCCGCCCGCTCGCCCGCGGCGGGGAGGTGCTGCTCGCCGGCGGCTTCGGCCTCGTGCACGGGCTGGCCTTCGCCGGGATCCTCACCGACCTCGGCCTCGGCGGCACGGCGTCGGTTCCCGCGCTGCTCGCGTTCAACGTCGGCGTCGAGCTGGCCCAGCTGCTCACCGTCGCGCTGGTGTTCCCGTCGCTGTACCTGGCGTCGCGGACCCGCTGGTACCCCGCGGTGCGCCTGGCCGGCGCGGCCGTCGCCCTCGTCGCGGCCCTCGGCTGGGCGCTGGACCGCCTCGGCGTGCTGGCCGACCCGCTGGCCGGGGCGGAGGAGGCGGTCATCGCCCGTCCCTGGACCGGAGTCGCCGGCCTGGCCCTGGTGGCGGTCTGCTGCTGGCTCGCCGACCGCCGCGTCCCGTCCCGGCCGGCGGTCGGCGGCGTGCCGGCCGAGCCCCCCGTCCCCGCCACCAGGTGACGCCGGGGCGGGGACGCCCGACCCCTGGCAGCATCGGCCGCGTGTGCACCGTGGTCGTGCGCTGGTCCGCGGGCCGTCCGGTCCGCGTCCTGGCGCTGCGCGACGAGCTGACGACGCGCGGGTTCGACGACCCGGGCCGCTGGTGGCCCGAGCTGCCCGACGTCGTCGGCGGGCGGGACTCCGCCGCCGGCGGCACCTGGTGCGCCACCGACGTGGGCACCGGCGTCAGCGCCCTGGTGCTCAACCGCCCGCAGAAGCCGACCGCCGAGCCGGGCGCGGCCAGCCGCGGCGTGCTGCCGCTGCTCGGGGTGACGCACGGCCCGGACTGGCTCGCGCAGGCGCAGCTGGAGGGGATGGCGAGCTTCCGGCTCGTGCTGGCCGCCCCGGACGGGCTCACCACCTGGGACTTCGACGGCGAGTCCCTCACCACGACCGCGCACGCCGAGGGGACGACGATGATCACCTCCGGCGGCCCGGAGGACCGCAAGGCCGACCGGCACCTGCCCGCCTTCACCGCCGCGGACGCCCCGGACGGCTGGCGCGCACTGGTGCAGAGCGCACCGCCCCAGGACGACCCCGGCGCGCTGGTGGTCCGCCACGAGGAGGACGGGATGGTCTTCGCGACCGTGTGCGGTCAGCTGCTCGAGGCCCGCCCGGGCGCGTTGCGCCTGGAGTTCAGCCGCCGCCCCTGGACCGCCGGGTCGTGGCAGGTCACCGACCTCGCGACCACGCGGGGACGCTGAACCCCCGGATCAGGGCAGCGGGGGGAACGTCGTCAGGCGGACGGTCGCCGGCAGGGCGCGCAGCTGCGCCAGCAGCTCCTCCGGCAGCACGGCGCTGACGTCGGTGACCACGTAGCCGAACTCGCCGCGGGTGGCCAGCACCTGCCCGTCCACGTTCAGGCCGTGCTCACCGACCAGGGCGTCGACGGCGGCGAGCACGCCGGGCACGTTGCGGTGCAGCAGCGCGAACCGGGCCGCCGAGGACCCGTGGAGGGCCACCGCGGGCAGGTTGACGCTCAGCGTCGTCGTCCCGGTGCGGCTGTAGTCGGCCAGCTTGCCGGCGACGAACCGCCCGATGTCGTACTGGGCCTCCTGGGTCGACCCGCCCACGTGGGGGGTGAGGATGACGTTGGGCAGCCCCCGCAGCACCGAGTCGAACGCGTCGCCCTGCTCGCGCGGCTCGTCGGGGAACACGTCGACGGCGGCGCCGGCGATGTGCCCGCTCAGGACGTGCTCGCGCAGCGCCTCGTGGTCGACGACGAAGCCGCGGGAGAGGTTGAGGAACAGGCTGCGCCGGCGCATCCGGGCGAACTGCTCGGCGCCGAACATCCCGGCGTTGCCGGCCCGGCCGTCGACGTGCAGCGTGACGGTCTCGGCCCGCTCCAGCAGCTCCTCGAGGCTGCCGCAGGCCTCGGCGTTGCCCAGCGCCAGCTTGTCCTCGAGGTCGTAGAACAGCACCCGCATGCCCAGGGCCTCGGCGAGCACCGACAGCTGGCTGCCGATGTTGCCGTAGCCGACGATGCCCAGGGTCCGCCCGCGGATCTCGTGGCTGCCGGCCGCCGACTTGTCCCAGACCCCGTCGTGCAGCGCGCGGTCCCGGTCGGTCAGCCGCCGGGCCAGGCTGATGATCTCCGCGATGGCCAGCTCGACGACGCTGCGGGTGTTGGAGTACGGCGCGTTGAACACCGCCACACCGGCCGCGGCCGCCGCGGGCAGGTCGATCTGGTTGGTGCCGATGCAGAAGGCGCCCACCGCCGCCAGCTCCGGGCGGCTCTCCAGCACCTTCGCGGTCACCTGCGTCTTGGACCGGATGCCCAGCAGGTCCACGCCGTCGAGCGCGGCGGTCAGGTCCGCCTCGTCGAGCGCTCCCCGCAGCGACTCCACCTCGTAGCCGGCCGCGGACAGCAGCTCCACCGCCACCGGGTCGATGTTCTCCAGCAGCAGCGCTCTCGGCATGTCGGACCCGTCCCTCTCGTCGTGCACGTCGCCGACGAGTCTCCCAGCGCCCGGCGGCGCCCCGGGACCCGCCACCCCGGCCCTGCCCCGACGGGGGTGCCCCGGGCGTCCCCGGCACGGGCCGGGGCCCGGGCCGGTCGGCAGACCAGTTGCCTGCACCGGAGGGCGGGCCTCCCGGCCCGCCGCCCTCCGGGTGCGTCCGTCGCGCCCGCCGCGCGGGCGTCACGCCGCGGCGGCGCCGTCGACGGCGGCGGCGGTCCCGGACCAGGCCTCGAGCTCGTCGAGCTGGGCCTGCAGCGCGGCGCGGATCTCCTGCACCGCGTAGCTGCCGGTCACCAGCCGCCGCGGCGGGCGGTCGGGGTCGACGGCGGTCAGGATCGCCGCGGCGACGCGGTCGGGCCCGTTGGAGGCCTCCGGCGGCAGCGCGGCGATCGCCCGCTGCACCTCGCGCACCGTCGGGTCGTAGTCGCCGATGGTGGCGGCGACCTGCAGGTTGGCCCCGAACGCCGTCGCGGTGGGGCCGGGCTCGACCAGGGTCACCCGGATCCCCAGCGGCTCGACCTCCCCGACGAGGGCCTCGGTCAGGCCCTCCACCGCGTACTTGGTGGCGGCCAGCAGCCCGACCCCGGCGTGCGCCACCCGCCCGTAGTAGGACGAGCCCTGCAGCACGTGCCCGCCGCGCTGGGCGCGCAGCACCGGCAGGGTCGCCCGCAGCACGTGCAGCAGCCCGAAGACGTTGGTGTCGAAGACGGCGCGCGCCTGCTCGTCGGTCGACTCCTCCACCGCGCCGAACAGCCCGTAGCCGGCGTTGTCGGCCACCACGTCGAGGCGGCCGAAGACCTCCATGGCGCGGGCGACGGCGGCGTCGACCTCGGCCGGCCGGCGGACGTCGGCGCGGAGGGCGAGCACACGGTCGTCGTGCTGGTCGGCGAGCGGGGCGAGCACCGACACGTCGCGCGCCAGGGCGGCGACCCGGTCGCCGCGGCCGGCCGTGGCCCGGGCGAGCGCCAGCCCGATCCCGGAGGAGGCGCCGGTGACGAACCAGGTGGAGGGGCTGCGGTCTGTCATGGCGGGGAGCGTCCCCGGCGGCGGCCGCCGCCGCGCCGGTGTCGCTCCCGGGCTCGGGTGCCGGGGCCGGGACCAGTGCACCGGACCCGGGGGCGGGCTGCGCCCTCAGAGCACGATCCGGGCGGTGAAGCCGTCGGCCGCCCGGGCGAAGTCGATCTGCCAGGTGAGCTGGCGGGCGACCCACAGGCCGGCCCCGACCCCCGGCCGGGGCGCCAGGTAGCCCGCCAGCGGGTCGTCGAAGCCCGGTCCCCGGTCGACGACCTCGCACACGAACCGCCCGCCGGCGCGTCCGGCGCGCACGGTGCGCACCCCGCCCCCGTGCCGCACGGCGTTGGCGTACACCTCCGTCGCGGCGAGCAGCGCGTCCAGGGCCCGGGCGGGGGGCACCCCCTCGGCGGCCAGCTCCCGGGCCAGGTGCTCGCGGAACTCCTCGGCGTCGCGGCCGGCGGGCACCGGCCGCAGCCGCGCCGGCGGGTCGGGGGCAGCGGCGAGGGCGCGCACCAGGGCGTCGACGTCGTCGAACCGGTCACTGGCCTGCCAGGTGCCGCCGGTGACGACCTGCGGGTGCGTCCGCCACACGTCCTCGCAGACCTCCTCGGGCACCGCACCGGTGTCGTAGGTGCACAGCACCCACGCCGGCAGGTGCGCGAAGGAGCGGTTGAAGGCCGCCTCGTACGCCGTCCACACCGCCCGGTCCCCCGGGTCGGGGCCGACCTGGACGTCGGCCACCGCGCGCAGCGAGGGCACCCTCCCCAGCTCGTCGGCGTAGACGGCGTGGTAGGCGGCCAGCGTCCTGGCCGGGCGCGTGTAGGCGGCGCCGACGTCGACGAAGGTCACCGACTCCGCGTCCGGGCCCAGCGCGTCGCGCACCGCGGCCAGCCCGCGGCGGGTGTGGGCGACGACCGCGCCCTCCCCGGCCTCCAGCCCCTCCCGCAGGAAGGGTAGCGACAGCGCGAGGAAGGACTCCTCGTCGTCGTAGACGAACGCGTCGTGGCGCAACGCCGATCCGGCCGACCCCATGGCCACCGCCCCTCCCCGGTCCCCCGTGACGACGTCTCCAGTAAGCCGCCGGCTCCCGGTCGCAAGCCCGTTCTCAGCGGACCGTCTCAGCGGACCCGGGCCGACCGGGTGAGGGACGCCCGCAGCTTGCCCAGCCCGCCCGCCTCGATCTGCCGGGCCCGCTCCGCCGTGACGCCGAGGCTGGCGCCGATCTCGCGCAGGCTCCGCGCGGGCTCGCCCAGGCCGTAGTGGGCGCGGATGACGTACCGCTCGCGCTCGTCGAGCCGCTCGGCGAGCGCGTGCACCTCCCGGATCTCGATGTCGTCGAGGACGACGTCGAAGGCCAGCTCGGCGCGGGGGTCGGGGAGCTGGTCGGCCACGGTGGCCCCGGGCTCGTCGCCGCGGCCGAGGCGCTCCTCGAGGCTGCGGGGGCTGCGCTCGGCCGCCTGCAGCTGCTCGACCTGCTGCCGGCGCAGTCCGGTCGAGCCGCTGAGCTGGTCGGGGGTCGGCTCGACGCCGTGCTCGCGCAGGTGGTCGGCGCGGGCCGCCCGCACCGCGGCGAGGCCGCGCACGGCGCGGTCGGACAGCGCGACGGGGCGGCTGAGCTCGGCGACGAGCTCCTGCATGGCCTTGCGCACCCAGAACGACGCGTAGGCCCAGAAGGGCGTCTCCAGCGCGGGGTCGAAGCGGCGGGCGGCGAAGAGCAGCCCGGCGACGCCCTCCTGCAGCAGCTCGCGCCGCTCGACCCCGGGGGTGTGCCGGTAGGCGTTGGCCAGTCCGGCGATCTCGGGGAGGAACGCGTCGACCAGGTCGGCACACGCCCGGCGGTCCCCGGCCTCGGCGGCGATCACGAGGTCGCGCTCCTGCAGCGGGGTGAGCCGCGCCGCGGACGTCACCGCGACGGACGGTCCGGCCGCACGCGTCCCGGCCGTCGGACCATCCTCCACCCCCTCGCTCGCCGGGCCCGGGGATCGTCGCACGCATCCCGACCCAGCCGGAACCGGTCGGGAACCCCTTGGCTGCGCCCCGCGGCGGCTTACTGGAGAGTCCGTGCACCCCCAGCGGCAGGAGGTCGACATGGTCACGAGCTGACCGCCGTGGGCGAGGACCCACCTCGGAACCGACCCGAGCGATCCCTGCAGTGCACCGCGACGCGATCCGTCGACCGCGGCGCAGCGCTCCCCTCTCCCGCCCTCCCGGAGTCCCCGGGGGCGGAGCACCCAGCATCCCGGCGGATCCCCCGGTGGCGTCGACCACCCCGGACGTCGGTCCCCCACGGGCCGGTGCGCACCCGTGGCTCTCCCCGGCACGCACCCGGCCTCCCCGCGGTCGCGACGGCCGCCGTCCGGTCCCGCGCGCGTGCCCGTTCCCCGGCGCCGATGGCCCCTCCCCGAGGGCCCGCGCGCCCTGCTGAGGACCCCAGGCGGTGGAGCGTGCGCGTGTCCGGAACGGCGCCCCGGCTCGTGGGCCGGCGAGCCGAGTGCGAGCGGCTGAGCGGTCTGGTCGCCGCGGCGGAGGCCGGCCGCAGCCAGGTCCTGGTGCTCCGCGGCGAGGCCGGGATCGGCAGGACCGCCCTGCTCGCGTTCGTCGCCGAGCGCGCGGGAGGCTGCCGGGTCCGCCGCGCGGCCGGTGTCGAGTCGGAACGGGAGCTGGCCTTCGCCGGCCTGCACCAGCTGTGCGGTCCCCTGCTCGACCGGGGGGACGCGCTGCCGCCTCCCCAGCGGGAGGCGCTGCACACCGCGTTCGGGCTGCGGCCCGGCGGCGCTCCGGACCGGTTCGTGCTGGGACTGGCGGTGCTGTCCCTGCTGGCCGCGGTGGCGGCCGAGCGGCCGCTGGTCTGCCTCGTCGACGACGTCCAGGAGATGGACCGCCCCTCCGCCCGCACGCTGGAGTTCGTCTGCCGCCGGCTTCCCACCGGGCCGGTCGCCGTGGTCCTGGCCGTCCGCGACACCGACGAGGAGCCGCGGCTGACGGGACTGCCGTCGCTGCGCCTGCGCGGGCTGGCCGACGGCGACGCCGCGGCGCTGCTGCACTCCACCGCGACCGGCCGGCTCGACCCGCGCGTCCGCGACCGCATCCTGGTCGAGAGCCGCGGCAACCCGCTGGCGCTGCTGGAGCTCTCGCGCGGCCTGTCGCCGACCGAGCTGGCGTTCGGCGGCGCCACGGCCGTGACCGGCCCCCTGGACCGCCGTCTGGAAGGAGAGGTCCTGCGCCAGGTGGCACCCCTGCCCGAGCCGACCCGGCGGCTGCTGCTGACGGCGGCCGCCGAGCCGACCGGTGACCTCGCCCTGCTGTGGCGCGCCGCCGGGAGGCTCGGCATCGGGCCCGGGGCGGCGGGAGCCGCGGAGGCCTCGGGCCTGGTGACGCTGCACCACCGGGTGCGGTTCCGGCACCCGCTCGCGCGGTCCGCGGTCTACCGCTCGGCGGCACCGGCGCAGCGGCGGGCCGTCCACCGCGCGCTCGGTGAGGCCACCGACCCCGAGGCGGATCCCGACCGGCGGGCGTGGCACCTCTCCCGTGCCGCCACCGGACCCGACGAGGACGTCGCCGCGCAGCTCGAGCGCTCCGCCGGCCGGGCACTCACCTCCGGCGGGCCCGCCGCGGCGGCCGCCTTCCTCGAGAAGGCCGCCCAGCTGACCGCCGATCCCGTCCGGCGGACCCGCCGCGGCCTGCAGGCCGCGCGAGCCAAGGTGGCGGCGGGCGCGTTCGACGACGCCGCGGCGCTGGTGGTCGGCGTCGGGGAGCAGCCCCTCCCCGAGGCCGAACGGGGCCGCGCCGAGCTGCTGCGCGGGCGGATCTCCCTCGCGGCGGACCGCACCGACGAGGCACTGTCCCAGCTGCTGGCCGTGGCCCGCCGCTGGGCGACGCTCGACCCGCGGCTGGCCCGGGACGCCCACCTCGACGCGTTCCGCGCGGCGGTGTCCCGCGGGCGGACGGCCGCCGGTCCCGCGACGCGGCGGGTCGCCGAGGCCGTGCGCGGCACGCCGCTGCCCGCCGGACCGGGCCGGGAGGACGCCCTGCTCGAGGGGCTCGCCGTGCTGTTCACCGACGGCGACCCGGCGGCGGCACCGCTCCTGCAGCGGGCCGTGCGGGGCTTCCTCACCGGGGAGCTGCCCGTGGACGAGGCGGCCGGACCGGTCCGGCTGGCGGCGGTGACGGCGGCGTCGCTGTGGGACCCCACCGGCTGGGACGCACTCACCCGGCGGCACCTGGCGGCGGCACGGGAGGCCGGGGCACTCGGCGTGCTCCCGTCGGCGCTGGAGGCCCGGGCGCTGGCACGGGTGTGCGCCGGGGACCTCGCGGGTGCCGCGTCCCTGGTGGCGGAGGCCCGGTCGGTGACCGAGGGAGCGGGGATCGCCCGCGCGTCCTCCGCGGAGGCGGGCCTGCTCGCCGTCCGGGGGGACCCCGACCAGGCCGAGCCGGTGCTGCGGAGCTGCCTGGCCGACGCCCTCGCCCACGGCGAGGGCCACGCGGTCAGCACCGTGCAGTGGGCCCGCGCCGTGCTGGCCAACGGCCTGGGCCGGTACGGCGACGCGCGCCGCGCGGCCGAGGCGGCCGCGGACCCCGGTGGGCTCGGCCCGTCGCGGTGGGCGCTGGCGGAGCTGGTCGAGGCGGGGGTGCGCAGCGGGGATCCCCGGGCGGCGGCCGCGGCGTTCGAGTCCCTCGCCGCGGCGACCCGGGCCAGCGGCACGGAGTGGGCGCTCGGGGTGGCGGCCGGCCGGCAGGCCCTGCTGTCCCGGGGCGAGGACGCCGACGCGCTGTACCGCGAGGCGGTCGACCGGCTCACCCGCACCCCGGTCCAGCTGGAGCTGGCCCGGACGCGGCTGCTCCACGGGGAGTGGCTGCGGCGGGAGGGCCGCCGCGTCGACGCCCGGGTGCAGCTGCGGGCGGCGCACGAGGCGCTGTCGGCGATGGGCGCCGGGGCCTTCGCCGAGCGCGCCCGCCAAGAGCTCCTGGCCACCGGGGAGTCGGTGCGGGCGCGCTCCGCGACGGGCCCGTGGCGGCTCACCGGCCAGGAGGAGCGCATCGCCCGCCTCGCCGCCGCGGGCCTCACCAACCGCGAGATCGGCACCGCGGTCCACCTCAGCCGCCGCACCGTGGAGTGGCACCTGCGCAAGGTGTTCGAGAAGCTCGGGGTCACCGACCGCCGGCAGCTGCGGCGGCACCTCCCGGAGGGTCCGCCGCCGCCCGGTTAGCCCGTCGCCGGGGCCGGCCGGGTCCCGGTCAGGTCCCGGCGACCGCCGGGGCGGCCACCGGGAGGGCAGCGGCCACCACCGAGCCACCCGACTCCGGGATCTCCACCCGCAGCGAGCCCCCGGCGCGGCGCACCGGCTCCCGGCAGCGCGCCAGGTCCCCGGCGGTCACCGGGGCCGGCGGGGCAGCGCGCCCGCCGCGCGGCGGGTCGAGCACCACGAGCAGGTCCAGGTGGGTCGCCGACCAGGTCAGCGACACCGACAGCGACGCCGCCGCGCCCGCGGACCGCAGCACCTCCCCCAGCAGCGACCGCACCGCCGCCTCGCCCTCCGGGGACAGCCGCCCCTCCGGGCCGGTCGCGGTGAACCGCACCGCTCCCCCGGAGGCGCGGAAGCCGCCGAGCAGGTCCGCCAGCGCCACCGGGCCGGCGAGGGCACCGGCGTCGTCCCCGGCCGGCTCCGGGAGCACGCCGGCGCGCAGCGCGTCGTAGACCGCGCCGCTGGAGCGGGTCAGGCCGCGCAGCGCCCGCACCGCGGCCGCCGGGTCCTCGCGGACGAGGTGCTCGGCGGCCCGGGCCCGGGCGTGCACCAGCGCGGCCTCGCGGACGAGGGCGTCGTGGTCGTCCCGGACCTCGAGGGGGTCGAGGTCGGCGAGGGCGTCCTGGCCGACGAGCATGGGAACTCCGATCCGTGGTGGTCGGTCCGACGGCGGGCGCGGGTCCGCGGCCCGTGCTCCCGGCGGTGACACCCGGGAAACGGCCGGGACCGCGGATCGGGTTCCGCCGTCGGCGTGGCGCGCCGCCGTCGTGACCGGTCAGCCGGCGGTGGCCGCCTGCTGCGGGAAGAGCCGGTGCAGCACGTCGGCCAGCGTGACGACGCCGACGACCGCGTCGCCGTCGGTGACCAGCGCGAGGTGGTTGCGGGTCTCCCGCATCGCCCGGAGCGCGGCGTGGACGGTGGTGTCGGCGCCGAGGGAGAACACCGGCCGGGCGAGGGGCGCCGCGGGCGCGTCGTCGGGTGCGGTGAGGGTGTCGCGGACGTGCACCACCCCGGTGACCTCCTCCCCCGGCACCGCGCCGAGCAGGATGCGCAGGTGCCCCGAGGCGCGGGTCGCCGCCCGCACCTCGCCGGCGGTCGCCGCGGCCCGGACCCCGCTGGGGCGGGACGCCGGGCCCAGCAGCTCCCGGACGGTGAGCCGCTCGAGGTCCAGCGCGCCGGAGATCTGCGCGGAGAAGCTCGCGTCCAGGGCCCCGACGTTGGCCGAGTGCTCCACCAGGTGGCGCAGCGCGTCGGGGCTGTGCCCGACGGCGAGCTCGTCGGCCGGCTGCACGCCGACCCGCCGGACCAGCGCGTTGGCCGCGGCGTTGAGGGCGCGCAGCAGCGGGCGGAACACCGCCATGAACGCGCGCATCGGCGCGGCGAGCAGGGTGGCCGAGCGCTCCGGGTGGGCGATGGCCCACGACTTGGGGGCCATCTCCCCGACCACCAGGTGGAGGAAGGTCACCACCAGCAGCGCGAGGACGAACCCGGCGACGTCGGCGGCCACCGCCGGCAGCCCCCAGGTCTCGAACAGCGGGGTCAGCCAGTGGTGCACCGCCGGCTTGCTGATGGCGCCGAGGGCGAGGGTGGCCGCGGTGATGCCCAGCTGGGAGCCGGCGAGCAGCAGGGTCAGCTCCGAGGAGTTGCGCAGCGCCGCCCGCGCCGAGCGGCTGGTGGGGGCGGCCTCCTCCAGCCGGTGCCGCTTGGCGGCCAGCGCGGCGAACTCCACGGCCACGAAGAACGCCGACAGCGCGACGATGCCCACGGTGGCGGGGACGACGACCCACGGGCTGTCGCTCATCGGGAGGTCCCCTCGGCGGCTGCGGTGACGTCGTCGGTGCGGGCGGGGAGCTCCAGGCGCACCCGGGAGGGCACGTGCCGCTCCACGGCGAGCACCTCGACGTCGAGGTGCCGGGGCGCGGGCCGGTCGTCGTGGATGAGGTCGCCGGGGTCGGGCGGCAGCTCGACGGTCAGCGCGGTGCCGGGCTCGGGCAGGTCGCCGTGCGCGGCGATGACCAGCCCGGCGATCGTCTCGTAGTGCCCGCGGGGCAGGTCGACGCCGAGCGCGCGCTCGACCTCGTCGACGTGCACGTCCCCGGCCATCTCCCAGACGCCGTCCCCGGCCACCGGCACGTACCCGGGGTCGACGTCGGCGTCGTGCTCGTCGGTGATCTCCCCGACCAGCTCCTCGGCGAGGTCCTCCAGCGTGACGACGCCGGCGAAGCCGCCGTACTCGTCGACGGCGCAGGCGAGCTGGTTCCTGGTCTCGCCCAGCAGGCGCAGCACGTCCGGCAGCGACGCGAGGGTCGGCACCACCAGGCAGGGGCGGGCGATCGCGGTCACCGGCGCGGAGTCCGGCTCGGTGGTGGTCAGCAGGTCGGCCAGGTGCACGACGCCGAGCACGTCGCCGGTGCCCTCCTCCAGCACCGGGTAGCGGGAGTGACCGGTGGCCATCAGTTCCCGCAGGTGGCCCAGGGTGTCGGTGGCGGCGACGGTGCCCACCCGCGGTCGCGGGATCATCGCGTGCTCGACGTCCCGGGTGGGGAAGTCGAGGATGCGGTCGACCATCACCGACAGCTCCGCCGGCAGGTCACCGCTCTCCCGGGACTCCTCGACGATGTGCTCGAGGTCGCGCGCGGTGGCCGCGTGCTCGACGTCGTGCACCGGCTCGATCCGCAGCACCCGCAGCAGCAGGTTCGACGCCCGGTCGAACACCTGGATCAGCCAGCCGAACACCCGCAGGTACACCGTCGTGGAGGCGGCCAGCCAGCGGGCCACGGGCTCGGGCCGGGCGATGGCGAGGTTCTTCGGGAACAGCTCGCCGAAGAGCATCTGCACCAGCGTGGAGAACAGCAGCGCCAGGACCGCGCCGACGCCCAGGCCGACCGCCGTCGGGACCCCCACGCCGCCGAGCAGCGCGCCGAGGGACTCCCCGATCAGCGGCTCGGCGACGTAGCCGACCAGCAGCCCGGTGACGGTGATGCCCAGCTGGGCGCCCGAGAGCATGAACGACGTCCGCCGGGTCACCCGCAGGGCCCGGGCGGCCGCCGTGTCGCCGGCCTCGGCGCGGGCGCCGAGGGTCGAGCGGTCGACCGCCATGTAGGCGAACTCCTGGGCCACGAAGTACCCCGTCACAGCGGTGATCCCGAGGACCACCAGGACGCCCAGGAGCAGCGAGAGCACCTCCGTCACCGGCCACGCACCCCCTCACCGCGGTCGGGGGACGTGGCCTGGGGACTGTGGTACGGACTCATGGCTCTCTTCGACGACGGGGCTGAGGGGCGCACCGGTGGCGCCCCCAGCAGAACGGCGGGGCCGCCGCCGGCGTTCCGGTGGCGGGGCAGAGCGCCCGGACGGCGGCCCGGCGGTTCCCTGGCCACGGCGACGGTCCCGCGGCGGCCGCCGGGGGCACCAGGGTCGAAGGAACTCCCCGCCCCGGCCCGGCCGTCAGCCGATCGTCGTGGCGTCGATGACGAAGCGGTAGCGGACGTCGGAGGCCAGCACCCGCTCGTAGGCCTCGTTGACCCGGTCGGCCGGGATGACCTCGACGTCGGCGGTGATGCCGTGCTCGGCGCAGAAGTCGAGCATCTCCTGCGTCTGGGCGATGCCGCCGATCATCGAGCCGGCCACCGAGCGCCGCTGGGACAGCAGCCCGCCGTCGACGCTGATCGGGCTGGGCGCGACGCCGACGCTGACCAGGGTGCCGTCGACGGCGAGCAGCCGCACGTGGGCGTCGACGTCGATGTCGGCGCTGACGGTGTTGACGATCAGGTCGAACCGGCCGGCCAGCCGGGCGAAGGTGTCCGGGTCGGAGGTCGCGAAGTAGGAGTCGGCGCCGAGCCGCAGGGCGTCCTCCTGCTTCTTCAGCGACTGCGACAGCACGGTGACCTCGGCCCCGAGGGCGTGGGCGATCTTCACCGCCACGTGGCCGAGCCCGCCGAGCCCGACGACGGCGACCCGCGTGCCCGGGCCGGCGCCCCACCGGCGCAGCGGGACGTAGGTGGTGATGCCCGCGCACAGCAGCGGCGTGGCGGCGGCGGGGTCGAGGCCCTCGGGGACGGACAGGGCGAAGCGGGCGTCGACGACGACGTGGGTGGAGTAGCCGCCCTGCGTCGTGGTGCCGTCGCGGTCGGGCGAGGCGTAGGTGAACACCGTGCCGTCCAGGCAGAACTGCTCGTCGCCGCTGCGGCAGGTGGCGCACCGCCCGCACGAGTTCACCATGCAGCCGACGCCGACGCGGTCGCCGACCCGGTGCCGGGTGACGTCGCTGCCGACCTCGGTGACGGTGCCGACGATCTCGTGGCCGGGGACGACGGGGAAGGGCTGCGGGCCCCAGTCGCCGTTGACGGTGTGGATGTCGGAGTGGCAGATGCCGGCGTACTCGATGCGGATCAGGACGTCGCCGGGCCCGACCTCGCGGCGCTCGACGGTGGTGGGGGCCAGCGGCTCGCCGGCGGCGGGGGCGGCGTAGGCGGTCACGCGCACGGGGGTGGATCTCCTCTGTTCGGCGGGTGCGGGGTCAGGCGGTCGCCGGGGTGGCGAGGTACTCGTCGTCGGTGACGGGGGCGAGCCAGTGGACGACGGCGTGGTCGGCGTCGCCCTCGTTGATGGCCAGGTGGACCATGAGCCGGGTCGGCGCGGCGCCGTGCCAGTGTTCCTCGTCGGCCTCGAAGAGCACGCGGTCGCCCGGGCGGATGACCTCGACCGGGCCGCCGCGGCGCTGGCACGGGCCCACGCCCTCGGTGACGAACACGGTCTGGCTCAGCGGGTGGCGGTGCCCGTGGGTGCGCGCGCCCGGCGTGGAGTGCACCAGGTCGGCGCTGACCCGCGACGGGTCCGGCGCGGCGGCGACGGCGTCGACGTACACGTCGCCGGTGAACCAGTCGGCCGGGCCCTTGGCGGTGTCGAGGGAGCTGCGGGTGATCTGCACGGTGTCGTCCCCCCGGGGGTCAGGGGCGGAGCAGGGTCTTGATGGCGCGCCGCTCGTCCATCGCCCGGTAGCCCTCGGCGGCCTGCTCCAGCGGCAGCTCCAGGTCGAAGACCCGCCCCGGGTCGATGGTCCGGTTCCAGATGAGGTCGATGAGCTCGGGCAGGAAGCGCCGGACGGGCGCCGGACCGCCGTGCAGGTGCACGCCGGAGGAGAACAGCGCCTCCCCGGGCAGCGAGACGTCGTGGCTGACGCCGACGTAGCCGACGTGGCCGCCGGGCCGGGTGGCGTGGATGGCCTGCATCATCGACTCCTGGGTGCCGACGGCCTCGATGACCGAGTGCGCACCCAGCCCGCCGGTGAGCTCCTTGACCGCCGCGACGCCCTCGGCGCCGCGCTCGGTGACGATGTCGGTGGCGCCGAACTCCCGGGCCAGGGCCTGCCGGTCGGCGTGCCGGCTGAAGGCGATGACCCGCTCCGCGCCGAGCTGCCGGGCGGCGAGGACACCGAGCAGGCCGACGGCGCCGTCGCCGACCACGGCGACGGTCGTGCCCGGCCCGGCCTCGGCGGCGACGGCGGCGAACCAGCCGGTGCCCAGCACGTCGGAGGCGGCGAGCAGGCCGGGGACGAGGTCGTCCGGCGGCGTGCCGGGCGTGGCGACGAGCGTGCCGTCGGCCAGCGGGATGCGGGCGTACTCGGACTGCGCGCCGGTGGCGGCGCCGGGCTGCCGGTTGACGCAGTGGGTCTGGTAGCCGGCCCGGCAGATCTCGCAGGTGTTGTCGGAGGCGAAGAAGGAGCCGACGACGAACTGGCCGGGCCGGATGTCGCGGACCTCGCTGCCGACCTCCTCGACGACGCCGACGTACTCGTGGCCCATCGGGGTGGGGCCGTCGACGGCCTCGATGCCGCGGTAGGGCCACAGGTCCGAGCCGCAGACGCAGGCGGCGGCCAGCCGGATGACGGCGTCGGTGGGCTGCTCGATCCGGGGCACCTCGCGCTCCTCGACGCGGACGTCGCCGGGGGCGTACAGCAGCGTTCCTCGCATGGCGGTCTCTCCCTCTGTGGCTGTTCGGGTCCCGGGGCGTCCGGGGTCGGGGTCGTCGGGTGGCTGCACCCCACGGAACCCCGTTCCCGGCGGGCGCGGGGGGTCGAGCTCGTCGGGGGGAGAACCTCGACCTCCCTCCGGCGGCCGGTCGCGCCACCGTCGGGACGTGGACGACCGCACCGGATCCGCGACCGCCGCGGGTCGGGTCGCCCCGCGAGGGGGTCGGGCCGCGCTACCGCGCCGCGGGCACGCGGGACCGCTGCCGACGCGTCCTGACCCGCCCGTCGCGCCTCACTGGAGGACCCTCAGTGGACGACGGTCACCGGACACCGGGCGTAGGCGACGACGTGCTGGCTGACCGACCCGAGCACCAGGCCGGCGAAGCCGCCGTGACCGCGCTTGCCGACCACGAGCAGGTCGGCGTTGGCGGACTGGTCGATGAGCGTCTTGGCCGGCCGGCCCTGCTTGACGTGCGGGTGGACCAGCACCGGCGGGTCCTCGCCGAGCTCCTCCTTGATGACCTGCACGAGGTCCTCGGCGGTGCGCTGGCTCGGGTCGGGCACGTAGTGCTCCGAGACGCTGACGCTGCCCGCCGGTGGCAGCAGCGTGTGCTCCCACACGTTGACGACGACCAGGTCCGCCCCGTGGTCGGCGGCCTCCGCGGCGGCCCAGGTCAGCGCCTTGCGGCTCCCGGGTGACCCGTCGACGCCGACCACGATGGACTTCCACACACCCACGGTCGTCTCCTCTTCGCGTGTCGACGCACCGGCGCTGATTGCACGTGTCCGCGCGGAACGCTATTACACGGTGCCCGGCCCGTCGAGTCGAGGAACGGCCGGAAATGGTGGCGCCAGCGTTCACGATCGCCATTTCGTTGCCCGCACAACCGGATCCGTGATGGACTCGGATGCTGCTCGCTAGGGCTGAACAGGCATTCCCGAGAACGGTGGCACTCGTGTTGCGGCCCCTCCACGGCGGGCTTAGCGTCGCGGCGCTGATCTGACCGGGACCGCGTCGGCCGAAGGGGTCGCCATGACCGCCACGATGTCAGAGTCCGTTTCCGCGGGTACCGAGCAGGTCGAGCGCAAACCGCTGATGTCGGGCAGCGCCATCCTGATGATGAACCTCGGGTTCTTCGGGGTTCAGTTCAGTTTCGGCCTCACGCAGTCGGCGGTGAACCCGCTCTTCCTGCTGATCGGGGCGACGCCCCAGCAGCTGCCGATCCTCAACCTCGCCGGACCGGTGACCGGGCTGGTCATCCAACCGCTGATCGGGGCGATCAGCGACCGCACCTGGAGTCCCCGCTGGGGGCGCCGTCGCCCGTTCGTGATCGGTGGCGCGATCCTCTGCGCGATCATCCTGGCCGCGTTCCCGTTCGTCGGGGTGCTGTGGCTGGCGGTCATCTGCTTCTGGCTCCTGGACGCCGGCAACAACACCTCGATGGAGCCCTATCGGGCGCTGATCTCCGACCGGCTGCCGAAGTCGCAGCTGGCGCGGGGTTTCCTGACGCAGAGCATGTTCACCGGGGCCGGCGCGGTGCTGGCGAACCTGTCGCTGTTCATCCTGCAGAAGGTGTCGGCACTGCAGGAGACCGCCGGGAACGGCGTGCCCTACTGGATGTACGTCTGCTTCCTCATCGGCACGTTCTGCATCCTGCTGACGGTCCTGACCGCGATGGCGCGCACGAAGGAACTGACTCCCTCCGACGAGGAACTCGCCGAGATCCGTTCGGCGCCCAAGGGCCTGCACCACGCGGTCCGCGAGATCGCCGACGCCGTCCGGGTCATGCCGGTCGCCATGCACAAGATCGGCGTGGTGTTCCTCTTCCAGTGGTACGCCATGTTCATCTACTGGCAGTTCCTGGCGGTCAGTCTCGGTGAGACCGTCTTCGGTGCCACGCCGGAGGAGGGCGGGCGCGCCTGGGACGACGCCATCGCCTGGAGCGGCCTGCAGAACGCCGGCTACAACTTCGTCACCATGGTCTCCGCCCTGTTCCTGGTCGGGTTCGCCCGCCGGATCGGCGCCAAGCGGGTGCACGCGGTGGCCCTGGGTCTGGCCGCGGCCTCGCTGATCTGGCTGGCCCAGATCGACAACCAGTACGTCGCGCTGATCCCGATGATCGGGCTCGGCGTCTTCTGGGCCAGCGCGGTCGGCATCCCGTACCTGATGGTCGCCAGCATGGTCCCGGCCAACCGCACCGGGGTCTACATGGGGATCCTCAACATGATGATCGTCGTGCCGATGCTCATCCAGACGGTGACGTTCGGCTGGATCTTCACGAACCTGCTCGGCGGCAGCGGCGCCAACGCGATCCGGCTCGCCGGCATCCTGCTCGCCATCGGCGCGGTGGCGATGCTGTGGGTCAACCCGCCCGACGAGGCCGACGAGTCCCCGATCGTGCCGCTGGGCAGCAAGCGCAGCATCACCGTCTACGACCGGGTCGTGGTCGGGTCCGACGGCACGCCGACGAGCCTGTACGCCGTCGACCGCGCCGCCGAGGTGGCCCAGGCCGCCCAGGCGCGGCTGGTCGTCGTCACGGCCTACCGCGACGGCACACCGGATGCCGCCTCGACCCCGGGCGGGAAGGTGCACCGCGACATCCACGGCGCCGACGCCGCCCGGGAGGCGCTGGGCAGGTCGGTCACCGGTCTGACCCGCGAGCGCGCCCGGTTCATCGAGCAGCGGCTGGTCGCCGGCGACCCGGCGCAGGCCCTGCTCGACACGGTCGGCAACAACCCGGCGAACCTCATCGTCGTCGGCAACCGCGGGCTGGGCGCCAGCGAGGGGCAGATGCTGGGGTCGGTGCCCGCCGGCGTCGTGCGCAACGCCGTCTGCGACGTCCTGGTCGTGCAGACGTCGGCGCTGGACGAGGAGCGGCTGTTCGCGTCCGCGCCGGAGGCGGCCGCCGACCGCGCCGGCCCGGTCGCGGGAGGGGACGCGGCAGGTCCGCGACCGGGCCGGTGAGCGGCCGGGGCGGGCCCGGGGTCACCTGACCCGGGCCCGCCCCGCCGTGGTCGGGCGGTCAGCCGGCGCGACCCCGTCCCGGCCCCGGCGCGCCCGCGGCCGGAGCGCGCAGGACGTCGACGCTGAGGGCGGCACCGGCCGCCGCGACGAGCCCGGCGAGGAGGAAGGGGACGAGGAAACCGCCCGTCCCCTCGGCGAGGGCGCCACCGAGCGGGGGCCCGCACAGCTGGGCCAGGCCGAAGGCCAGGGTGCAGCGGCCGAAGGCGCCGGCGAACTCCCGGGGGGTGAGGAAGTCCGACAGGCGGGCGGCGATGACCGCGGGCAGCCCGGACATCGTCAGCCCGAACACCAGGGCCGACACCGAGGCCAGGGGCTCGCGGCCCAGCGGCACGAGCAGGATGGCGCCGGCCATCGCCAGGTAGCCGCCGACCAGCGAGGCGCCGCGGCCCCAGCGGTCCGACAGCGGCCCGAGCACCACCCCGCCGGCGACCAGGCCGACGCCGACCAGGGTGTAGACCGCCGACGCGTGGCCGGCCGAGAAGCCGGCGTCGTCCTCCAGCGCGGTCACCAGGTAGCTGGTGTAGACGGAGTAGGCCAGGCCGTAGGCGGCGTAGCCGCCGGTCAGGCCGATCCAGCCGGGGACCCGGCGCAGCGCGGCGGTGCGGACCGGCGCGTCGTCGTCGCGGTGCTGCGCCGGGCGGAGCAGCAGCAGGCACAGGACGAGCGCGGCCACCGCGATCGCCGCCTCGACCAGGTAGACCGTCCGCCAGGAGGCGTCGCCGCCGCGGGCCTGCAGGGTCCAGGTCAGGGCGCTGGCGAACACGATGCCGCCGCCGATGCCCGACCCGGCGACGCCGATGGCCGCGCCTCGGCGCGACGGGCGGACCACCGAGCCGGCGAGGCCGGGGGCCGGCACCCAGATGAAGGCACCGCCCACGCCGGTCAGCGTCAGCCCGACGACCAGCCCCCCGACGCCGCCGGCCCGGGTGAGCAGCGCGAGGCCGGTCGCGCTGCAGGCCAGCCCGGCCTGGATCATCGCGGCCGGCCGCGCCCTCCGGGACAGCGCGCTGACGGCCACGGTCCCGAGGAGGTAGGCGGTGACGTTGGCCGTGGCGACCAGCCCCGCCACGGCGTAGGAGCCCAGCAGGTCGCGGTTGATCGCCGGCAGCAGCAGCGCGTAGGAGAACCGGCCGAAGGCCTGGGCGACGGCGGAGGCGAGCGCCACGAGCAGGACGAGCCCGCGCGGCCGCACCTGCACGACGCCCCCTCCCCCGCCCCGGACACCGCAGCGTGCCCGTCCGACCCGCCGAGTCCACCACCCCGGAGCCGCCGGTGCCGACCTCAGCCGTCCTGGACGGCGGTGGCCCGGACCAGCAGCAGGTGCTCGGGGTGCACCGGCGGGACCTGCAGCCCGGCGAGGGCGAGGGTGCGGCCGGTGAGGACGACGCCGTCCTCCCCGGCGCACCAGGGCGGCAGGCCGGGCCAGGCGCCGCCGGTGTCGACGCCCGGGGGCTGCAGGCGCACGCGGTAGCGGCGGTCGGGGTCCAGGCCGGGCAGGCGCGCGGGGCCTGGTGGCCAGGTGACCGAGCGGCCGACGGCGACGAGCGCGTACAGGGCGTCGCCGCGGTCGGGCGCGACGACGCCGTGCACCTGCACCTGCGGGTCGGGGTGGTCGCCGTCGACGACGGTGCCGCGGTGCAGCAGCGGGCGCAGCTGCTTGTGCAGCGCGATCCAGGCGGCCAGCTCCTCCAGCTCGCCGTCGGGGACGTCGGCGAGGTCCCACTCGACGCCCATGTGCCCCCACAGCGCGGTGCCCGCGCGGAAGGACAGGTCGTGGGTGCGGCCGGTGGTGTGCGAGCGCGGCGGGCCGACGTGCGTGCCGACCAGCTCCGGCGGCAGCAGCAGCCCGGTCCAGCGCTGGATGCCCTGCCGCTCGAGCGCGTCGTTGGTGTCCGAGGCCCACACCCGGTCGGTGCGCTGCAGGATGCCCAGGTCGACCCGTCCCCCGCCGGAGGCGCAGGACTCGATCTCCAGGCCCGGGTTGGCCGCCCGCAGCTCGTCGAGCAGCCGGTAGGTGGCCAGGGTCTGGGCGTGCACCCCCGGCTCCCCGTGCGGGGTGTGCCCGGCGTCGACGAGGTACCGGTTGTGGTCCCACTTGAGGTAGGCGATGTCGTACTCGTCGAGCAGCGCCTGCAGGTGGCTGCGGACGTGCTCGTAGGCGCCGGGGTGGGCCAGGTCGAGCACGTGCTGGTTGCGGGAGGGGTCGCCGACCCGCCCGCCGGCGCTGAACAGCCACTCCGGGTGCGCCCGGGCCAGCTCGGAGTCGAGGTTGACCATCTCCGGCTCCACCCACAGGCCGAACTCCATGCCGAGCTCGTGCACCCGGTCGACCAGGGGGTGCAGGCCGTCGGGCCAGACGTCGGCCGACACCCGCCAGTCCCCCAGCCCGGAGGTGTCGTCGCGGCGGGAGCCGAACCAGCCGTCGTCGAGGACGAACCGTTCGATCCCGAGCCGGGCGGCGGTCTCGGCCAGCCCGGTCAGCCGGCCGAGGTCGTGGTCGAAGTACACCGCCTCCCAGGTGTTCAGCGTCACCGGCCGTGGGCGGGCCGGGTGGGTGGGGCGGGCGCGCAGCCAGGTGTGGAAGCGGCCCGCGACCGCGTCCAGACCCTGGCCGTGGGAGGCGTACAGCCACGGGGAGGTGTAGGAGGCGCCCGGGGGCAGCTCCACCTCCCCGGACAGCAGCAGCTCACCGGCACCGAGCACGCGCGCGCCGTTGTGCAGCCGCTCGGCGTAGTGCGCCTGGTTGCCCGACCAGCCCAGGTGCACCGCCCACACCTCCCCGGAGCGGGAGGAGAACCCGGCCGTGCCGGCGCAGAGCAGGTGCACCGCGTCCAGCCCGGTGCGGCCGGTGCGCACCTCGCGGGAGTGCAGCCCGGCGGCGAACGGCGTGCGCTGCGGCACCCGCTCCATCGTGTGCCGGCCGGTGAAGTCCAGCAGCTCGACGGCCCGCGGCGGCACCGGCAGCACCAGGCGCAGGGCGTCGAGGCGGTAGGGCTCCGCGGCGTCGTCGGCGGTGTTGGTGACCCGCGCGCGGGCGCGCAGCAGGCCGGAGGGGGTGAGCTCGAGCTCGAGCAGCGCCTCCAGGCCGGCGACCGGGTCGTCGGCGGTGGCCACGAGGCGGGCGGTGCCCGCACCGGGGTCGGTGATCTCCTGGGACCGCAGTCGCAGGACCGGGGACCAGTCGCGGCCGGCCCGCGAACCCTCCAGCCCCGGCCGGCCGACCCAGCCGCGGGCGTGCTCGGGCAGCGGGGTCAGCCGGACCACCACGTCGGTCGGGTGGTCCCCCACCGACGGCGTCGCGGCCACGTCCAGGGCGGCCAGGTCGTCGTCCCCCAGCTCCCCGAGGTCCGGGCCCCAGTGGACGATCGAGGGCAGCAGCCCGCCCACCGGGCCGGTGGCCAGCACCACGCTGACCCCGGCGGCCCGCCAGTGGACCAGCCGGCCGCCGCCGGGCGACCCGGCGGGCACCGGGTCGGTGCTCTGGCGCTCGGTCGCCGCCTCGGAGGCGGTGGGCGGCGTCGGCGCCGGTGGGGTGCGGAACGTGTCGGTCAGGGTGTGCTCCGGAGCTCGGGGGACGCGACGTGGCCGGTCACCTGACGGCTCTGCGGGTCACGCCGGGGTGACCCATCGCGATCGCGCCGGAGATCCTGGCAGACCGCCCGGCCGTGGTGGACGCGGGCCCTCCATCGGCCGACCTGCTCCGCCGGGCCCGCGGGCTGGACGCGCTCGGCGCCGGGGACGCCGCCGCTCGACGTCCTTCCAGGAGGACGTCCAGCGCCCGGATCTCCCTGTCCGTCGACGCGGCCACCGTGGACTCCCCGGGGTCACCCCCAGCGGGCAGCCCGTCATCATGTCCCCCGAGCAGGCGGTCGTGCTGGGAGCCGGGCAGCTCGTCCCCGTCCACCACGGCACCTCCCACAACCCGCCGTGGTATGCCGGGACCCCCGACGTCGTGCCCCGCCTGCGGGCGAGCGCCGAGAACCGGGTGGAGCTGACGGTCGTGCAGACGACGGACGAGCTCGTCCAGGCGTAGCGGCCTCCGCCCCGGGGAGGACGACGGTGCGGCGATGACTCCCGCCCGACGCGGGGGTCTCAGTGGTGGACGCACCGCCGGCGTCCCTCTCGAGAGGACCCCGTCATGACCGAGCCCGGCAGCGCCGACCGGACCAGCGGACCCCGGACCCCCGAGCCGCACCCGAGGCTGCGCGACCTCGACGTGCTGGCCGGCACGTGGCGGCTGGAGGGCACCGACCTCGACGGCGGCGCACCCTTCACCGGCACGGTGACCCGGCGCTGGCTCGAGGGCGGGCACTTCCTCGTGCAGCAGATGAGGATCGACGGGGACGAGCGCGAGGGGGCCGAGTACATCGGCTACGACCACGCGCAGCAGACGCTGCGCTCGATGTCCTTCAGCACCGAGGGCCCCGGCCCGTACTGCTCCTTCGCGCTGGAGTACATCTGGCAGGTCGAGGGCGACGAGCTCACCGTCTGGCACGGGTCGAAGGACTCCCCCGCGCGCTTCCGCGGCACGATCGACCGCGCCGCCGGCACCGTCGACGGCCGCTGGGAGTGGCCCGGCGGCGGCTACCGGGCCACCGAGACCCGCGTCGACGACGGCGGCTGAGCGCGCCGCGTCGCGGCGACGGCCCGCCGCGCGGAGGCCCGTCGTCCGGCGCCCGTGAGGGAGGACCCTCGGCAGAGCGGCGATGCCGCAGGCGCGTCGCCGCCGTCCGGGATGAGGGTGGCATGTACGCCCGATCCACCACCATCCGCGGCACCCCCGGCTCGCTGGACGACGCCATCGGCTACGTGCGGGACGAGGTCTGGCCGGCCGTCCAGGACATGCCCGGCTGCGTGGGCCTGTCGATGGTGTGCGACCGCGAGACCGGCCGGTGCATCACGACGTCGGCCTGGGCCGACCGGCAGGCGATGGAGGCAGCGCCGAGCGCGTCGCCCCGATGCGCCGCGAACTGGTGGACCGCTTCGGGGCGGACGACGACCTCGAGGTGCGCGAGTGGGAGATCGCCGTCCTCCACCGCGAGCACACCGCCGGCGACGGCGCGTGCGCGGCTCACCTGGATCCGCGGCGACACCGGCAGGACGGACCAGCGGTTCCGCCGTCGGCACGGTGGTCTTCGACGGCCGCGCCCACCTCGAGGAGTCGCGGGAGCAGGCCCGCACGCTGCGCGAGGAGGGCGTGCGGATCATGGGGATCGACGTCCTCGACGTCGCCGAGACGGACGTCGTCCTCGCCCACCTCCGGGGACCCGAGACCGTCTGACACCCGGAGCGTCCAGGGGCCGCTCCGGACCGCTCCGGGACGGCCCCGCGGGGGCGCCCGCGCGGGTGGATGATGACCCGGTGCTGGTCACCGAGGAGCACGGCGACGTCACCGTCCTGCGCATCGAGCACGGCCGGGTCGGCGCCCTCGACGTGGAGCTGCTCGACGCCCTCACCGCGGCGGTCACCGCCTCCGACCGCGCGCTGGTCCTCACCGGCAGCGGCTCGTCGTTCTCCGCCGGGGTGGACCTGCGCCGCATCCTCGACGGCGGCCGGCCCTACACCGAGGCGCTCCTGGCGGCGCTGTCGCGCACGTTCCGCGCCGTGTTCGACCACCCGCGGCCCACGGTCGCGGCGGTCAACGGGCACGCGATCGCCGGCGGCTGCGTGCTGGCCCTGGCCTGCGACCTGCGGCTGATGTCGGGCGGGCGGATCGGCCTGACCGAGCTGGCGGTCGGCGTCCCCTTCCCCACCGCCGCCCTGGAGATCGCCCGGCACGCGCTCGGCCCCCGCGCCGGTCGGGTCCTGCTCGGGGCGCAGACCGCCGATCGCGAGCTGGCGCTGGCGCTCGGGGTGGTCGACCAGCTCGTCGAGCCCGGCGAGCTGCTGCCGCAGGCGGTCGGGCTGGCCGCCGAGCTGGCCGGCCGGTCACCGGGGTCCTACCGGCTGACCAAGGCCGCCCTGCACCGCCCCGCGGACGCGGCGATCGCGGCGACCTCCGACGGCGACGCCGCCGTCGTCGCGGGGTGGACCTCCGACGACACGCGGCAGCGGATCGAGGCCGCGCTGGCGGCACTGGCCCGGCGGTAGGCCCCGGCGACCGCGAGGACCCACCAGGAGGAGCGCACGTGCAGCGCCTGAAGCCCGTTCCGCTCGGCGAGCAGGAGGAGGCGGACGCCCCGATCGCCTTCCGCCTCCCCTGGGACCCCGACGACCGGCGGAACCTCCGCAACGTCGCCGTCCCCACGCTGACGGCCCACCTCCCGGCCCCGGGCAGCCGCACGGGGACCGGTGTGGTGGTCGCCCCCGGTGGCGGCCTGCACTTCCTCTCCGTCGACAACGAGGGGGCGTGGGTGGCCGAGCGGCTCGCCGAGCGGGGCATCGCCGCCTTCGTGCTCCACTACCGGGTCGTGCCGACCCCGGTCGCCGAGCAGGAGTTCGGGGCCGTGCTGGAGCGGGTGTTCGGTGAGCCGGGGTACGTCGCCGACGTCTCGCGGGCGCAGCGCGCACCGAGCCTGGCCGACGGCGGTGCGGCGGTGCGGCACGTGCGCGACCACGCCGCCGGCTGGGGCCTGGCCCCCGACCGGATCGGCATGCTCGGCTTCTCCGCCGGCGCGTTCGTGTCGCTGGTGACCACCCTGGACGGGACCGCGGCCGAGCGGCCGTCGTTCCTCGCGCCGGTCTACCCGGCGTGGTGGGACGGGATCCCGGTGCCCGAGCCGGCACCGCCGATGTTCCTCGCCTGGGCCACCGACGACTCGCTCGGCGACACCATCGTCGACAGCTCACTACGCCTCTACGACGCCTGGCGGCGCGCCGGCGCTCCCGTCGAGGCCCACGCCTACGCGCGGGGCGGGCACGGCTTCGGCATCCGGCCGCAGGGGGCTCCCTCGGACGCCTGGTTCCCCGCGTTCCTGGACTGGCTGGCCGGGTCCGGGTTCTGACCGGCGCGACGGCGAGGTCCTGGCCGGCCGCGGGCGGTCCCGCGGTCAGTGGAGGGCGACGGCCGTCCAGGAGACCGGCGACAGGGTCACCCGGAGCGTGCGCCCGGTGACCTCGGCCCGGGGGCTCGGCCGGAGCCGGACCCGGTCCTGCCGGTCGGTGGTGTTCGCCGCGTACGGGTCCTGGTCGGACAGCGTGAGTGCCTCCCCGACGGCGGCCACACCCAGCGGTGCGAGGTCGACGGTCACCTCCGCCTCCTCCGTCCGCGAGCGGTTCACGAGGAAGAGCGCGGCTCCGTCGTCGTCGGCGGTGGCGGCGGCGTCGACGACGGGCACCTCCCCGTACTCGGCGCTGTCGTAGCCGGGGCAGTCGACGTCCACCCGGAGGGAGACGCCGCGCGCCAGGCGGGCGGTGGTCGCGAACGGGAAGAACGTCGACTTGCGCCACGCCGGTCCCCGCGGCTCGGCCGCGATCGGGGCGATCACGTTGACGAGCTGGGCCATCGAGGCGCTCGTCACCCGGTCCGCGTGCCGGAGCAGGGACATCAGGAGGCTGCCCACGACCACGCCGTCGGCCACGGTGTAGGGCTCCTCGCTGATGCGGGGCGCGAGCGGCCAGTCGTCGATGCGCTTCGCGAGGCCGGCCGGGACCTTCGACAGGTACCAGACGTTCCACTCGTCGAACGAGATGTCGATCGTCCTGGGGCTCTTGCGCACGGCCTTCACGTGGTCGGCGGTGGCGACGACCGTCTCGATGAACCGGTCCATGGCCGTAGCGGAGGCGAGGAAGGAGCCGAGGTCGCCGTCCTTCTCCTCGTAGTAGGCGTGGCAGGAGATGTAGTCGACGTCGTCGTAGGCGTGGGTGAGGACGGTCCGCTCCCAGTCGCCGAAGGTCGGCATGCCGGCGCCCGAGGAGCCGCAGGCGACCAGCTCGAGGTGCGGGTCGAGCTGGCGCATGGCCTTCGCCGTCCGGGCGGCGAGCTTCCCGTAGTCCTCCGCGGACCGCTGGCCGAGCTGCCAGGGGCCGTCCATCTCGTTGCCCAGGCACCACATCCGCACGTCGAACGGCCGGGTGCGCCCGTTGCGGACCCGCTGGTCGGCGAGCGTGGTGCCGGAGGGCACGTTCGCGTACTCGAGCAGGTCCAGCGCCTCGAGGGTGCCGCGCGTGCCGAGGTTGACGGCCAGCATGAGCTCGGCGCCGACCCGCTCCAGCCACGCGGCGAACTCGTGCAGCCCGACCTCGTTGGTCTCGGTGCTGTGCCAGGCGAGGTTGAGCCGGACCGGGCGCTGCTCGCGCGGCCCGACACCGTCCTCCCACCGGAACCCGGAGACGAAGTTCCCGCCGGGGTACCGGACCGTCGTCACCCCCATCTCCCTGACCAGGTCGATGACGTCGCGGCGGAAACCGTCCTCGTCGGCCTGCGGGTGCCCCGGCTCGTGGATGCCGCCGTACACGCCGCGGCCCATGTGCTCGACGAAGGCGCCGAAGAGCCGGCGGGACACCGGGCCCACCGGTCGTGCCCGGTCGACGGTGAGGCGGGCGCGCAGCATCAGACCCCCTCCACCCCGAGGGCGCTCCGCAGCCAGCGGAGCTGGGCGCGCTGCTGGTGCGCCTGCCCGCCCTCGTGGTCGTTGAACGGGTAGACCTCGATCTCCTTGGGGCCGCCGTACGCGTGATAGGCCGCGAAGACCGTCGACGGCGGGCAGACCTCGTCCATGAGGGCGACGGAGAACAGGGCCGGCGCCGCCGACCGGCGGCCGAGGACCGCGGCGTCGAAGTACGACAGGGTCTCGAAGACGCGGTCCACGCGGTCGCGGTGCGCCTTGAGGTACCGCACGATCTCGGCGTAGGGGTCGCCGGCGGCGATGCGCGCGGCCCGGGGGAAGTCGCAGAGGAACGGCACGTCGGGCAGGACCGCCCGCACCCCGCCCGCGAGCGCCGAGACGGCCAGCGCGATGCCGCCGCCCTGGCTGATGCCGGTCACCGCGACCCGGTCGCCGTCGACCTCCGGGTGGGTGCGCAGCACCTCGAACGCGCGGACGGCGTCGGTGTGGACGCGCCGGTAGTAGTAGTCCTGCGGCGAGAGCACACCCCGGGTCAGGAACCCGGGCTGCGCCGCGGCGGAGCCCACCGGGTCACCGGTGTCCCCCACGGTCCAGCCGCTCCCCTGCCCACGGGTGTCGACGACGAGCTGCGCGAACCCCGCCGACGCCCAGAGGACGTGCTCGTGGGGCAGGCCCCGCCCGCCGTTGTAGCCCTGGTACTGGACGACGGCGGGCAGCGGGCGCTCGCCCCGCAGCGCCCGCGCGGGCAGGTGCAGCCAGGCGCGGACCTCGGACCCGCCGGAGCCGGCGAAGGACACGTCCTGGGTCTCGACGGCGACCAGGCCGGTGTCGACCGGCGTGCACGACGCGTCCAGCGGGAACTCGGCCGCCTCGGCCAGGGTCGCGTCCCAGAAGTCCCAGAGGTCGTCCGGGGCCGGGAGCTGCGGGTGGTAGCGCCGGAGCTCCTCCAGCGGGAGGTCGGTGTGCGGCATCAGGCGGGAGCCGGTCCGGGCTCGACGACGGACCCGGGGTGCAGCACCCGCTCGAACCCCACGGTGCGGCGGCTGCCGGTCAGCGTGAGGGGCAGCACCTCCCGCACGTCGGCGCTGGAGGCACCCACCCGCAGCTCCACGTCCCCCGGCTCGACGACGCGCGCGCCGTCCCGCCCGGGGAAGGAGGTCAGGTCGGCGTGCAGGGTGAACCGGACGGTGGCGCCGGAGTGCGGCGCGAGGTCGACCCGCCGCGCGGCGAGCAGCGACTGCACCGGCCGGACCACCTCGGCGGCGACGTCGTGCAGGTAGACCTGCACGACCTCGGTGACCTCGCCGTCGGTGTCGTTGCGGAGCTCGACCTCCACCTCGGTGGTGCCCTCGGTGTCCCACTCCGGTCCGCCGGCCGCGCGGACCCCCGCCCAGGTCGCCGAGCCGTACCCCAGCCCGTGCCCGAAGGGGAACAGCGGGGTCGGGTCGACCGTGCTGACGTCGGTGCGCCGGCCCAGCGGCGCCGCGAGGTAGGTCGCCGGCTGGCTGCTCCCCGCGCGCGGGAAGCTCACCGGCAGCCGGCCCGACGGGGCCACCCGCCCGCTGAGGACGTCGGCGACCGCGGGGCCGCCCTCCTCGCCGGGGAAGAACCCGCACACGACCGCGGCGAGCCGGTCGACCTGGCGGGACAGCTCGTACGGCCGGCCGACGAGCAGGACGAGCACCACGGGCGTCCCCGTCGCGAGCAGGGCCTCCAGCAGCTCCTCCTGGCGGCCGGGGAGCCGCAGGTCCACGGCGTCACAGCCCTCCCCGGAGGTGCCGTTGCCGAACAGGCCCGCCTGGTCGCCGAGGACGGCGACGCACACGTCGGCGTCGGCCGCGGCCCGGGCGGCGGCCGCGATGCCCTCGTCGTCGCCGCCCAGCACCGGGCAGCCCTCGGCGACGACGACGTCGTAGGCCGCCGGGTCCGCCCGCAGCGCGTCGGCGAGCGTCGGGATGTCCACCCCCACCGGCACGTCGGGGTGGTGCACGCCGACGTGCATCGGGAACGAGTAGCAGCCGAGCATCGCCTGGGCGGTGTCGGCGCGGGGGCCGACCACCGCCAGGCGCAGCCCGGGCCGCAGGGGCAGCGTCCCGTCGTTGGCGAGCAGGACCACCGAGCGGCGGGCGAGCTCCCCGGCGACGGCCCGGGACTCCGCGGAGTCGAGGGTGACCTCGCCGTCGACGACCGCCGGCGAGTCCGGCGACCAGTCGGGGTCCAGCAGGCCGAGCTCGCACTTCTGCAGCAGCACCCGGCGCAGCGCCCGGTCCACGAGGCCCTCGTCCACGGCGCCGCTGCGCACCGCGTCGACCAGCGGCCCGCCGTAGCAGTTCACCGTCGGCAGCTCCACGTCGATGCCCGCCTCCAGGGCGCGCGCGGCCGCCTCCGCCGGTGAGCCGGCCACGCCGTGCAGGGTCTGGAGGAAGGCGATGGAGAAGTAGTCGGCGACCACGGTGCCGGTGAAGCCGTAGGTCTCCCGCAGCAGGGACGTGAGCAGCGCCGGGTCGGCCGCCGAGGGCACGCCGTCGAGGTCGGTGTAGGAGTTCATCACCGACCGGGCGCCCGCCCGCAGGGCCATCTCGAACGGCGGGAGCAGCACGCCGGCGATCTCCCGGGGGCCGGCGGAGACCGGCGCCAGGTTGCGCCCGGCGCGGGAGGCGGAGTAGCCGACGAAGTGCTTGAGCGTGGCGACGACGCCGCTGGACTCCAGGCCGCGGACGTAGGCGCTGCCGATCGTGCCGACCAGGTGCGGGTCCTCGCCCATGGTCTCCTCGACCCGTCCCCACCGCAGGTCGCGGGCGACGTCGAGGACGGGGGCGAGCCCCTGGTGGACCCCGAGCCGGCGCATGCTCTGCCCGATCAACGCGCCCATCCGCGCCACGAGGTCCGGGTCGAAGCTGGCCGCCCAGCACAGCGGCGAGGGGAAGGCGGTCGCCGTCCAGGCGGCCAGCCCGGTGAGGCACTCCTCGTGCACCAGCGCCGGGATGCCGAAGCGGCCGGCCGCCACGATCTGCCGCTGGCTCTCCGCGAGGCCCTTGGCCCCCACGAGCGGGTCGACGGGTGCGGTCCCGAACGGCCGGGTCAGCTGCCCGAGTCCATTGCGGACCAGGTCGTCCCAGTCCACCGGCGCGCCGGCCATCTCGTGCTGGTGCGGGGCGACCTCGCCCGCGGTCGCGTCGATGCCCACCCAGACGCCGTAGAGCTGGGCGACCTTCTCCTCCAGCGTCATGCGCCGGACGAGGTCGGCCACCCGGTCCTGGGCGGGGAGGCCGGGATCGCGCCAGGGCGCGGACTCGGGATCGCTGCCGGTGTCGCTGCCGGTGTCGAGGTCGGTGCGCATGCTGTTCGGGGATCCGTCCTGTCTGGTTCGTCGCCGGTGCGGCGGGGGTCGGTGCGGTGGGTTCGGTGCGGCGGTCAGGCCAGGGTGACCGCCGCCGGCGGCGCGTCCGGTCGCAGCTGCCACGACGCGGAGCGGTCCCCCGCCGAGACCGAGTAGGTCCCGGCCCACCCGCGCACCGTCACCCGGCCCTCGCCGTCGGTCCGCAGCCGGGTCGGCGGCAGCCACCACTCCCCCCTGACCAGGCCCCGGAGGGCGTCGTAGGCCGGCTTGGGGGTGCCGTCGGCGCGCACCAGTCCCGCGGGGGCACCCAGCCAGGCCCCGCGGTCGGTGATGCCCCAGTAGGTCACGGCCTCGACCGCGGGGTGCGACAGCAGCGTGGAGTAGTGGCGGACGACGTCGTCGGCCTGCCGCTCCTCGCCCGCGGGCGTGGAGGGCCACTCGTCGACCCGGTGGTCGTTGAGGTCCACGATCTCCGGGGGCATGAGGTCCCCGGACACCAGCGTCGTCTCGGTCCAGTGCAGCGGGAGGCCGTAGCGGGCGAACCGCTCCAGGACCTCCTGCGTCCGCTCCTCGCCCCAGTAGCCCTGGTGCATGTGGCTCTGCAGGCCGATCGCGTCGACCTGCACGCCGGCCTCGAGCACCCCCTCGATCAGGCACTCGTACGCCGTCGACAGGTTGAAGTCGTTGAGCACCAGGGTGGCCGCCGGGTTCGCCGCGCGGGCCTCCTCGAAGGCCAGGCGGATGGTCGGGATGCGACCGATGCGCCGGCACAGCCGGGTGATCGCGTTCTGGCGGTCCTCGTTCGCGAAGACGGGCATGATCACGACCTCGTTGATCGCGTCCCAGGTGTCCACGAGCCCCGCGAAGGACGTGACCTCGCGTCGGACCCGCGCCCGCACGGTCGCCTCGACGTCGGAGTCGGGGTACTCGCGCAGCCAGTCCGGGGCGAGCGTGTGCCAGACCAGCGGGTGGCCCTTGACGGACACGCCCCGGTCGCGGAACCACGCGGCCGCCGCCTGCAGGCGCCGGGTGTCGGGCTGCCCCTGCACCGGCTCGAAGCCGGCCCAGTAGAAAGGCAGGGTCGCGGTGTCGAACACGTCCAGCCAGAGGTGCTCCAGGCGCTCGGCCGCCTCCGGGTCGGCTCCGCCGAAGACGTTCTCGCGCGCCTCGCCGTGCTCGTCGTTGGCCAGCCCCACGAAGTCGAAGCCGATGTTGCCGAAGGCGACGTCGTGCCGGGTCTGCTCGACCACCACGTCGGTGTCCGCACGGGGAGAGCCGTCGGCGGAGCGCACGACGAGCGTGCCCTCGATGCGGCGGACGGCGTCGGGAGATGTGGAGCAGGTCACTAGGAAATCGTTATCGACAACGATTGACAGCGCAAGACCTGGCTGCGACCTTCGGTGGTGTGTTCCACGCCACCACGGCGTGCGGAAGGACGAAGGGGTTCAAACATGCGGCGTTCGGGGCGAACGGCTCTCTCGGTGCTGTGCAGCAGCGCGGTGCTGCTGACGGCCACTGCCTGCGGCGGTGGTGGTGACAGCGCCTCGGGAGGCGACGACAACACGATCACCTGGTGGCACAACTCGAACAACGAGCCCGGCAAGGGCTACTACGAGCAGGTGGCCGCCGACTTCGAGGAGGCCCACCCGGGCGTCGAGGTCGAGGTCGTGGCCATGGCCCACGAGGACATGGTCGACAAGCTCGAGGCGGCGTTCCAGAGCGGCGACGTGCCGGACGTCTACATGGAGCGCGGCGGCGGCGAGCTCGCCGACCACGTGGAGGCCGGCATGGTCCGCGACCTGTCCGAGGACGCGGCCGAGGAGATCGACCAGATCGGCGGCTCCGTGGCCGGCTGGCAGGTCGAGGACAAGACCTACGCGCTGCCGTTCTCCGTCGGCGTCGTGGGCTTCTGGTACAACACCGAGCTCTTCCAGCAGGCGGGCATCACGGCCCCGCCGACCACGATGGAGGAGCTGGCCTCCACCATCGAGACCCTGAAGGGCGCCGGCATCACGCCGATCTCGCTCGGCGCGGGCGACAAGTGGCCGGCCGCCCACTACTGGTACTACACGGCGGTCCGCTCCTGCTCCGAGGACGTGCTGACCGACGCCGTCACCAGCCTCGACTTCTCCGACCCGTGCTTCGTGCAGGCGGGCGAGGAGCTCCAGACGCTGATCGACACCGAGCCCTTCAACCCCGGTTTCCTGACCACGCCGGCGCAGGAGGGTGCCACCTCGGCCTCCGGCCTGCTCGCCACCGGGCAGGTCGCCATGGAGCTGACCGGCCACTGGGAGCCCGGCGTCATGCAGGGCCTCACCGAGGACGGCCAGGGCCTCGGCGACAAGACCGGCTGGTTCCCGTTCCCGGCGGTCGACGGCGGCGAGGGTGACCCCGAGGCGCAGCTGGGTGGCGGCGACGCGTGGGCGGTCTCGCAGGAGGCTCCCGACGCGGCGGTCGACCTCGTGAAGTACCTGCTCTCCGACGAGGTGCAGACCGGCTTCGCCGAGAACGACATGGGTCTGCCGACGATCCCCGCCGCCGGGGGCGCCGTCTCCGACCCGGCGCTGGCCCAGCTGCTCGAGGTCCGCGACGCGGCGCCGTACGTCCAGCTGTACTTCGACACGGCCTTCGGGGCGTCGGTCGGCGGTGCGATGAACGACGCGATCGCGCTGATGTTCGCCGGCGAGGCGACGCCGCAGGACATCGTGGACCAGACCCAGCAGGCCGCCGACCAGGAGCAGTGATCCGACCATGACCTCCCAGGGCGCCGTCACGGCGGCGGACCCGGGGGCGGCGGTCACCCGGCGCGCGAGTGCGCGCCGGGTGACCGGCCGGACTCCCGGTGGGACCGGCCGCCCCGGTCGTGACCGGGGTCGCAAGCGCCTGGAGATCCTCTTCTTCGTGGCGCCGGCCCTGGCGTTGATGGCGGTCTTCGTCGTCTACCCGGTCTTCTCCGCGGCCCGGATGTCGTTCTACCGCTGGAAGGGCTTCGGCCCGATGGTGGACTTCGTCGGCCTGCAGAACTACGCCCGCGTGCTGGCCGATGACGTCTTCACCGACGCGGTGGTGCACAACTTCGTCATCGTCTTCGCGTCGATCCTCGTGCAGCTGCCGCTCGGGCTGGCGCTGGCGCTGCTGCTCAACCGCCGCATCCGGGGGCGGGGGCTGCTGCGGACGATCATCTTCGTCCCCTACGTCCTCGCCGAGGTCATCGCCGGCGTCGTGTGGTTCCAGCTGCTGCAGCCCCGGTCCGGACTCCTCGAGACCATGCTGACGTCGGTGGGGGTCCCGGTCCCCGAGCAGGGCTTCCTCGGCACCCCCGACCTGGCGCTGGCCACGGTCTTCGTCGTGCTGACGTGGAAGTACCTGGGCCTGGCCGTGCTGCTGTTCCTGGCCGGGCTGCAGGGCGTCCCCGACGAGCTCTCCGAGGCCGCGCAGCTCGACGGCGCCTCGTGGTGGCAGACCCAGCGCCGCATCGCGATCCCGCTGCTCGCGCCCACCATCCGGACCTGGGTCTTCCTGTCCATGATCGGCTCGCTGCAGCTGTTCGACATGGTCTGGATCCTGACCGGCGGCGGGCCGGCCAACGCGACGACCACGATGGCGACCTACCTCGTCAGCCAGGGCACGCAGCGGAGCAACTTCGGCATCGCCGGAGCCGCGTCGGTCGTGCTGTTCCTGATCGGGTTCGCGCTGGCCGTCGCCTACCAGTTCCTGGTGCTGCGCCGCGACACCAAGGACGCGTGACCCCGGTGGAGACGACACACGAGAGGAGGGCCCGGTGATGGCCCGACGGGCGACGACGTACGGGCGGGGTGGCCCGCTGGTCTACCTGGTGGCGGCCGCCGTCGTGGCGGTCACGCTCGGGCCGGTGCTCTACGGCGCGCTCGGCGGCTTCCGCAGCAACGAGCAGCTGGCGCGCGACCCGGCCGGGCTCCCCGACCCGTGGGTGCTGGAGAACTACCGGGGCGTCGTCACCAACCCCGACTTCTGGCGCTACGCGCTGAACTCGACGGCGGTCGCCCTCATCACCACGGTGGTGGCGGTGCTCGCGGGCGTGATGGCCGCCTACCCCCTGGCGCGCTACCAGTTCCGGTTCCGCGAGCCGCTGTTCCTGGTGTTCGTGCTGGGGCTGCTCTTCCCGGCGGCCGTGGCCATCGTCCCGCTGTTCATCCTGGTGACGCGCGACCTGCAGCTGGGCAACACCTGGTGGGGCATCGCCCTGCCGCAGGCGGCGTTCGCGCTGCCGACGACGGTGGTGATCCTGCGGCCCTTCCTGATGGCGCTGCCGAAGGAGGTCGAGGAGGCGGCCATGCTCGACGGCGCCTCCCGGGTCGGCATCTTCTGGCGGATCGCCCTCCCCCTGTCGATGCCCGGCCTGGTCACGGTCGGCGTCCTCGCCTTCGTCGCCTCCTGGAACGCCTACCTGCTCCCGCTCCTGCTGCTCCAGGGGGACATGCGCACCCTCCCGCTGGGCGTGGCCGACTACTCCACCGAGCACTCGGCCGACACCGCGGGTGTGCTGGCGTTCACGACCATCGCGATGATCCCCGCGCTCATGCTGTTCCTGGCCATGCAGCGGCGCATCGTCAGCGGGCTCCAGGGTGCGGTGAAGGGCTGAGCCGGGCCCGGCCCACCCGGAGAGCCGCCGCGGGGACCGGCTCCGGGTGGGCGGGACCTCCGGCGCCGGTGTCCTGGACAGCGCAGCCCCCTCCTCTGGCACTGTGACCACCGAGGGCCTGACCGAGAAGAGGACCATGGAACTCGATGCGCCGAGGGACGACGTCGTCGACCCGGGCCTCGTGGTGGGACCGGGCGACGGGTCCCCTCCCGTGCCGTCGCTCCGCGGCCGGGTGACGATGCAGCAGGTGGCCGCGGAGGCCGGCGTCTCGATCTCCACGGTGTCGAAGGTCATCAACGGCCGCTACGGCGTGTCCGCCGAGACGATCGACCACGTGACCCGGGTCATCGACCGGCTCGGGTACGAGGCGAGCCTCGTCGCGCGCAGCCTGCGCAACCGCCGCACCAACGTCGTCGGCGTGCTGGTCATGGACTTCGAGCCCTTCAGCACCGAGGTCCTCAAGGGGGTCGCCGACGCGATCCACGGCTCCGGCTACGAGCTGATCGCCTACTCCGCCGGCGGACACGTCGAGGCCCGGGTGGGGTGGGAGCGCCGGTCGCTGAGCCGGTTGATGGGGAGCCTCGTCGACGGCGCCGTCCTCGTCACGCCGACCGTGACCGACGTGCAGGCCGACGGACCGGTGGTGGCGGTCGATCCGCACACCGGTCCGGCGGGACTGCCCTCGGTCACCGCCGACAACCTGCAGGGCGCGCGGCTCGGCGTGGAGCACCTGATCGGTCTGGGCCACACCCGGATCGCCATGATCACGGGACGCTCGGACCTGCTGTCCGCGCAGCAGCGGGAGCAGGGCTACCGCGAGGCGCTCGTCGCCGCGGGGTTGCCGGTGGACGAGGCACTGGTGCGGTCCGGCGGCTTCGAGCCGGAAATCGCGCGCGAGGCGGCCCGCGAGCTGCTCTCGCTCCCGTCGCCGCCGACGGCGGTCTTCGCGGCCAACGACCTCTCGGCGCTGGTGACGCTGGAGGTGGCGGCGGAGCTCGGGCTCGAGGTACCGCGTCAGCTGTCGGTGGTCGGCTTCGACGACATCCCGGAGTCCGCCGTGGCCACACCCCCGCTGACCACGGTGCAGCAGCCGATCCGGCGGATGGGCAAGGAGGCCGCCGACATGCTCCTGGCGCTCATCTCCGGCGAGGACCCGGCCGACGAGCACCGCACCCAGGCCACCTCGCTCGTCGTCCGGGCGTCCACCGCGCGTCCGGGGCAACCCTCCTGACACCGCCGTCCTGACACCGCCCTCCTGACACCGCCCGCGGGCCGGGGCCGGTTCCTGCGGGCCGCCCCCGGACCCGACGGACGCACCGCGGCCGTCTCCCGGGGATTCCTCCGCGGGCGGAATGAGCGGCCACCGGCGATGCTTGTCTTCTGCAACGACCGTCGACACGGGGCGTCTCCGCGCGCCCAGGGGGAACAACCGTGACCGCCACGCAGGACCGCAGCACCGCCGTGCCCGAGGAGGCCCCGCCGCCACGCCGGGCGGTGCTGGTGCTCGTCCTCGGCGCCTTCGTCGCCGTCGGCGCCTTCACCATCGACATGTACCTGCCCGCGCTGCCGGCGATCGCGACCGACCTGCGCACCAGCTCCCCGATGGTGCAGCTGACGCTGACCGGCACGCTGGTCGGCCTCGCCCTGGGGCAGCTGGTCATCGGCCCGCTCTCCGACGCGCTCGGCCGGCGCCGGCCGCTGCTGGCGGGGACCGTGCTGCACGTGGTGGCCTCGCTGCTCGTCCTGGTCGCGCCGACCGTGCAGGTGCTCGGCGTCCTGCGCGTCCTGCAGGGCGTGGGCAGTGCCGCCGGCGGGGTGGTCGCCATGGCCATCGTCCGGGACCTGTTCGAGGGGCGGGCGGCCGCGACCATGCTGTCCCGGCTGTTCCTGGTCATGGGCGCCGCTCCGGTGCTGGCCCCCACGGTCGGCGGGGAGCTGCTGCGGGTCACCTCCTGGCGCGGTGTGTTCGCCGCTCTGGCGCTGTACGGCCTGCTGCTGTTCGTCGTCGGTCGGCTCACCGTGCCCGAGACGCTGCCGCCGGGCCGCCGCGTCACCGGCGGGGTCGCCGGGACCCTGCGCACCTACCGGGGGCTGCTGCGCGACCGGGTGTACGTCGGGCTGGTCCTGGTGGCCGGGCTGACGATGGCCGGGCTGTTCAGCTACGTGTCCGGGTCCTCCTTCGTCTACCAGCGGCAGTTCGGCCTCGACGAGCAGCAGTTCGGCGTGCTGTTCGGCGCCGGCGCCTTCTTCCTGATCGGAGCCACGCAGCTCAACCCGGTCCTGCTGCGCCGGTGGTCCCCGGCGCAGGTGCTGTCCGCGGCGATGCTGGCCGGCACCGTCGCGGCGCTGGTCCTGCTGACCCTCGCGGCCGGCGGGTGGGGCGGGCTCGCCGGCGTCGTCGTCCCGCTGTGGGCGGTGCTCGCCGCCGTCGGCCTGGCGCTGCCCAACGCCCCGGCGCTCGCGCTGGCCGCGCACGGCGAGACCGCCGGCTCCGCGGCCGCCCTGCTGGGCGCCGTGCAGTTCGGCATCGGCGCCGCCGTCTCCCCGCTCGTCGGGCTGCTCGGCAACGACGCCACGGCGATGGCGCTCACCGTCGGGGGCGGGCTGCTGCTGGGCCTGCTGGTGCTGGGCACGGTCGTCCGGCCGTGGCAGCTGCCCGACCTGCCCGACGCGGCGGCGGTCGCCGTCGCCCACTGAGGCACCACCGGGGCACCACCGGGGCACCACCGGGGCACCACCGGGGCGCCACCGGGGCACGGCGGACCGCGCCCGGGCGGTGGCCGGTCAGCCGGGGTCGGCTGCGGAGGGAGCCGCATCCGATGCGGCGGTCACGTGGGTCGCCGCCCAGCTGGCCAGCAGCCTGAGCCCGTCCTCGTCCGGGGTCCCGGGCTCGGCCGTGTAGACGGTCATGACGAGCTCGCCCTGCTCGGCGTGCGCCAGGTCGAAGCTGTGGAACACCAGCTCCAGCGTGCCGACGGCGGGGTGGCGGAACTGCTTGACCCCGGCGTGGTGCAGCCGCACGTCGTGCGCCGCCCAGCGGGTGCGGAACTGCTCGCTGACGGTCGACAGCTCCCCGACGAGCTCGCGCAGGTCCCGGTCGTGGGGGTCGCGGCCGGCCTCGGTGCGCAGCAGCGCGACGGTGACGTCGGCCGCGGCGTCCCAGTCCACGTGGTAGTCCCGCGCCCGCGGGTCGAGGAACTGGAACCGGGCGATGTTCGCCCGCCACCGGGGCTCGTCGAGGACCGGTGAGTACAGCGCCCGGGCCAGGGTGTTGGCGGCGACGACATCCAGCCGGCCGTTGGCGACGAACGCCGCCGAGTCGCGCATCGAGTCCAGCATCCACTGCACCCGCGCAGGCACCGGGGCCCGGCTGCGCCGCCGGGGCGCGCGGCCGGGCCGGGCGGCGCGGGCCAGGTCGAACAGGTAGCGCCGCTCGGCCTCGTCGAGCTGCAGCGCCCGGGCGACGGCCTCCAGGACGTCCTCGGAGACGCCGGCGATGTGCCCCTTCTCCAGCCGGGTGTACCAGTCGGTGCTCACCCCGGCCAGGACGGCGACCTCCTCGCGGCGCAGCCCGGCCACCCGGCGCCGGCCGGCACCGGGCAGCAGCCCGGCCTGCTCGGGGGTGATCCGGGCGCGGCGCGTCGCGAGGAACTCGCGGATGTCGGAGCGGTTGTCCACCCCCTCGACGGTAGGGCGGTGCACCGCACCAGGGAGGTCGAGCTTCTCCCCCCGCAGAGCCGCCCTCCCACGCCTGCGCGCGGCGGCGTTCCGTGGAGTCGTTCCCCCGGCTGGCCGGGGACCCGGCGGCCGCCGACGAGTTCCAGGCCGCCGTCAGCCAGGTGCTGCCGCAGCTCGACCGCTGAACGCGGTCATCGAGCAGCGACGGCGAGGACCGGCCTCCTCGGCGAGGCGGCGGGGCGACAGCGCGGGATCGCCCCCCGACCGGACGGGCTCGGGCGGTTCGACCTCCACGTCACCGACGACCGCGGGCGGGCCGGGCACCACCTGCGGGCGGTTCCGGCGGGGTCAGTGCAGGGCGGCGGCCGCGCCCGCCGGGGTGGCGCGGTCGAACCGCGACGGGTCACCGGCGTAGTAGGGCCAGACCCGCCACCGCGCCGCGCCGGTGCGCTCGGGCGGTCCGAGGGTGACCCGCCCGGTGGCCGCCCACTCGACGCCGCGCACGAGCAGCGTCATGAACGGGATCTTGCGGAAGGTGTCCCAGTCGTGCCCCAGGACGATGCTCACGCTGCGCCCTGCGCCCCACTCGTTGACCCAGGCCAGTGGCTGGTCGGTGTCCATGCCCGGCAGGTCCTCGATCCCGCCGGCAGGGATGTCGACCGGGGTGTGCGCGTTCGGCCAGCCGGCCCGCCGGTAGGTCGCCACGTCGTCGAACACGGTCAGCAGGACCGTCGCCGACGGGTCCATCCGGGCGCCGGTCAGCACGTCGTCGTTGACGACCGACCACTCCGCGGGCAACCCCTCGGTGACGGCGTGCCGCGGCTCGGGGAACCGGACCGTCACCTCGGCCTGCGGCCGGGGGCGCAGGCCCGTGGTCCTGCTCAGCGTGGCGCCGCGCATCCGGTCGAACTCCTCGGGCCAGCCCCACTCCGGCTCCTGCACCGACGAGCCGTGGAACCAGACGATCCCTCGGCCCTTCTCCCGGACGAAGCGCAGCAGCGCCTGCTCGGTCGTCGTCCCGAAGCCCTCGGCGACCGAGTGGTAGTCGTCGCGCCCCTCGTACACGACCAGGACGGCGTCGAACCGGTCGAGCAGCTCGTCGCCGACGCCGCGGAACTCCTCCAGCACCCGCACCCGGAAGCGGCCGGTCGACTCGAGCAGCGTCGTGAGCATGTGCGTGTGGTGCCGGAAGGACCGGAACTCGTTGTCGTGCTCGACGGTGACCTTGCCCGTGGCGATGAGGACGTCGAGCTTCGCCGGCGGTTCCGTCACGCGTCCGCCGCGACCGACCGGATGTACTCGACGGACTGCACGGTCTCGACGGCCGGGAAGTACTCCAGGCCGATCGGGCCGTCGTAGCCGGATGCCCGGAGGGTGGCCAGCTGGGCCGGCCAGTCGACGTCACCGCTGCCCGGCTCGTGCCGGCCCGGCACGTCGGCGAGCTGCACGTACTTCACGAAGCCCGCGGCGTTCGCCAGCTCGGTCGCCGGGTCCTCGCCCTGGGCGATCGAGTGGTAGAGGTCGTAGAGGATGCCGAACCGGTCGCTGCCGATGGCGCGGGCGACGTGGACGGCGTCCTCGGTGCGGTCGGTGAGCGCGCCGGGGTGGTCGACCCGGGAGTTGACCGGCTCCAGGACGAAGTCGACGTCCGCCCCGCGGTGCCGCTCGACGGCCTCCCCGTACATGTCGATGACCACCTGGTGGTTGCGCTGCCGGTTCATGCCCGGGAAGCCCACGCCCGAGGCGAGCACGATCCGGGGGCAGCCGAGCTGAGCGGCGTGCTCGACCGCGAGGTCCAGCCCCTCCTGGGCCGGGGCCAGGTCGGTGCCGGGGAACGTGAAGCCCATCCTCGGGCCGGCCAGCAGCGACGTGAGCTGCACGCCGGTGTCGGCGAGCGCCTTGCCGAGCGAGTCGAGGTCCTTGTCGGTGGAGAACCACATCTCGACGGCGTCGAAGCCGGCGGCCGCCGCCGCGCGGACCCGGTCGCCGGCGTCCGGGCCGGCCTCGGTGAAGAGCAGTTCGATGTTGGCGGAGAGCTGGTACACGTCAGGAGTCCTTGTCAGTGGGAAGGGTCGCTGAGGGCGGCCGTGATCGACCGGCGGATGAGGTCGTGCTGCTGGCGGACGAGGTCGACGGGGTCGGCCTCGTCGAGGTCGGCGAAGGCGTGGCCCTCCCACTCGCTGGAGAAGAAGCCCTCGTAGCCGCCGCGGACGAACTCGCGGACGATCGCCGGGTAGTCGATCGCCGGCTCGTCGCCGTGCTCGTCGACGTAGTAGAACTTGGCGTGCACGTGCACGATCTGCGGCATGATGTCGGCCCACTCGGCGGGGTCGACGTGGCCGTGCATGTTGAACGCCAGCCGCGCGAACGAGCCGAGCGACTCCGGCGCGATGCCGCGGGAGTGCAGGTACTCGACGAACTCGCCGTGCCTCGCGTCGATGTCGGCGTCGGTCGCCCAGATCTCCTGCAGCCGGCCGAGCTCCTCCTGCCCGAGCCCCATCCTCGCGAGCTTGCGCAGGATGGTCGGCGACATGCTGTGCATCGTCGAGCTGAAGTCGGCGACGAAACCCAGCCGCGGCGAGTCGATCTCCGCGTACGTCTCGCGGATCTCCAGGACCTTCGGCGAGTTCGGCCCCAGCGGGGCGTGCAGCTCCCAGCCCATCGTCAGGTCGAGCTCCTCGGCCACCGGCAGCAGCCGGCGGATGAGCGAGGGCTTGGCGCTCTGGATGCGCACCAGCGGGAAGCCGAGCGCGTGCGCGCTGCGGAACTGGGCGACGGTGAACTCGAACTCCTCGTCCGGGGTCATGTCCCGGTCGCGGCGGCGGCCCGTGTCGAGGTTGCAGCCGAACGAGCTGGGCACGAACCCGTGCCGGTCGAAGGCCTCGCGCCAGTCACGCACGAAGTCGTCGGTCACCTCGGGGTAGCTGCGGATCGTCTGCGAGGCGACGATCTCGATGCCCGGGCCGATGCCCGCGGCGTCGACGACGTCGAGCAGGCCGGCGAGGTCGTACCGGCCGGCGGCCCACTCGCTGGTCAGGGAGTAGAGCGTCAGCCCCAGCGTGATGCCGCTCCCCTCGACCGCCGGGGCGGCGACGGAGGCGGGCAGGGTCGTGGTCATCGGGGTCCTCCGTGCGCGACGAGGGAGCGCCGGTTGCTGGCGTGGTTGGTGACGTACGTCGTGGGCGCGATCTGCATGTAGGGCAGCCGCAGGTCCACGGTCACCTCGACGTCGACCTCCTGGCCCTCGGCCGGCGGCTCGTCGAGCGGGACGACCACGACGAGCCGGTCCTGGATGAACCACAGGACGTCCCACTGCTCCCGGAGCTCGTCGACCCGGTAGGTCCGCTCCCCCAGCTCGACCCGCAGGTCGTCGGAAGGGATCTCGCGGCCCTCGACCGAGACGGCGATGCCGCTGACGCTGGACAGCCAGAGGCTGCGGTACCACGGGACGGTCAGCGCGATCCCGAGCCCCTCCGGACGCCGGATCAGGCTGTCGTCGGACAGGACGGTGTCGCCGGTCGCCATCAGGCGGCCTCCTTCCCCTCGACGAGCGGGCGCAGCTCGCGCTGCACGAGGTAACCGGCCAGCAGGGCGCTGGCGGCGGGGTGCGGGCTCTGGTCGCTCTCCACGACGATCCAGCCGTCGTAGTCGGCGGCCTGGAGTGCCCGGGTGACGGCGGCGAAGTCGACCAGGCCGCCGTCGACGCCCGGCTCGGCGAACCAGCGCGGGACCTCCCGCGCTCCCCCGCGCACCCGCACCGTCCAGTGCGCGTGCGGCTGCAGGTACTCCTCGGCGTCGTCGACCGCCAGGGCGTCCTTGAACTGGACGTGCCACACGCGGTCACCGGAGCGCTCGATGACCGACACCGGGTCGATGCCGCCCGCGGTCAGCTCGCCGGTGTCGACGGCGAGGCCGACGAGCGAGGGGTCGGTCCGGTCGAGCAGCCGCGGCACGTGGTCGCGGCGCAGCGCGGAGAGGAAGTCCACGTGCAGCGCCGTCCGCACGCCGTGCTCGGACGTCGCCCGGCCGACGGCCTCCCAGCAGGCGGCCAGCCGGCCGATCGCGTCGTCGTCCAGCGGCTCGACGTCACCGGCGCCGCCCACCGGGCGCACGAGCAGCACCGACCCGCCGAGCGCGGCGAGCGCCTCGGCCAGCTCGGTCGCCCTCGCCACGATCGCCGGGACGTCGGCCTCCGCGAGCGGCGACAGCGGCCCGGTGAGGTGCTCCATCGACCGCTCGGCCGGGTCCCAGTACCAGCTGCTCACCGCGTCGAGCGCGCAGCCGCGCACGAAGTCGCGGAAGCCGGCGACCGAGCCGAAGTTGGCGGCCAGCTGCTGCGGGTTGCCCAGCGGCTCCCAGCGGCCGGTGCCGTAGGTGAGCTCGACGCCCTCGAAGCCGGCGATCGAGATGGTCTTCAGCGCGCGCTCGTGCTGTTCGCGGCGGACGAAGTCGTCGAACTGGGGCTTCCACTGGTTGATCGCGTAGGACCACCGGATCCCGTTCACCGGTAGATCTCCTCGAGGACGTTCTTCGCGTACCACCGGGAGATCGCGGTGCTCTCGGAGTAGTCGCCGCCCTCCTTGTTGGCCTTGTCGTGCTCGACGGAGATCCAGCCGCGGTACCCGTTGTCGCGGACGGCGGTCATCATCGCCGCGAAGTCGACCAGGCCCTGGTCGGTGCCCATCTCGTGGAACCACTTGCCGGTGGTCGGCGCCATGATCTCGGAGTCCGGGCGGTGCCGGTGGTCGTCACCGGTGGCCACGTTGCGGGTGTCCTTGAAGTGGAAGCCGCTCACCCGGTGCGCGTGCCGGTCGTACAGCGCCACCGGGTCCACCCCGGCGATGCAGTGCTGGGCGGTGTCGACGAACAGCGAGACGTACCGCGGGTCGGTGTACGAGTAGAAGGTGTCGATGTCCGGCTCGCTCTGGATGCCGCAGAAGAACTCGTGGTGGCAGGTGAGCCGCACGCCGGAGCCGGCGGTGATCTCGCCGACCTTGTTCCAGCACTCCGCCGAGTACTTGAGCTTGTCCTCGGTGACCGGCTCCATGTCGTAGTACAGGGTCGCCGGCATCACGATGATGTTGTCGAGCTCGATCTCCGACCAGCGGCCCATCGTGACGCGGAAGTCCTCGAGGATGTTCTCGTGCGTCTCCGGCAGGTGCGGCGCGTAGTTCCGGACGTCGTAGTCGGCGGCGTGGAAGGTGTTCACGATCCGCTCCAGGCCGTGGTCCTGCACCATCTCCTGGTACTTCGCCGGGCCGCCGTAGTCGCCGTACATCTGCCAGATCCGGAAGTCGAACGTGTCGATCGCGTCGAACCCGACGGCCTTGATCTGCTTGAGGAACGCCGACATGGTCCGGTGCGAGTGCCACTGGTCGACCGGCCCGGCCGGCCCGTTGCTCCGCCAGTGGTCCATGTACGACCACTTGATCGCGCGCTCGTCGCTCACTTGGCCACCCCCAGCACGCGCTGCAGGTACCAGCTGTTGAGCATCGCGAGCTCCGCGGGGTTGCCGCCGTGGTCGCTCTCGACGACGACCCAGCCCGGGTACCCGTGCTCGCGCAGCGCGGCGACGAAGCCGGGCACGTCGACCAGGCCGCCCTCGGTGCCGAGCTCGTAGAACCAGCGCTCGATCCGCCGCCCGGCCCCGCCCTTGAGCATCGTCGACTCGGCACCGGGCATCCGGTACTCCTCGCCGGTGTCGGCGTAGCGGGTGTCCTTCAGGTGCACGTGGGTGACGCGGTCGGCGTGCTCCCGGTAGAAGGCCACCGGGTCGATGCCACCCACGGTGAGCTCCGCCGTGTCGAGGGCGAACCCGACGGTCGCCGGGTCCGTCGCCTCGAGCAGGCCGGTCAGCTCGGCGTGGGTGTGCACCGCACCCAGGCAGTCGTAGTGCAGCGCCAGGCCGATCCCCGCGGCGGCGGTGCGCTCGCCGATCCGGTTCCAGACGTCGGCCACGACCTTGATCCCGTCGGCGTCCAGCGGCGGCGTCATCCACGCCGACCCGACGGGGCGGACGACGAGCTGGTCGGCGCCCACGCCGGCGACGAAGTCGACGAACGGCTTGGACCACTCGACGATCGCGTCGGCGTCGGCCGGGTTCGCGGTCGACCGGAAGGCGTACCCCTCTTCTTCCTCCGTGGGCGCCTGGGGGTCCCAGAACACGCTGGAGACGCCCCGCACCTGCGCCCGGCGCAGGAAGTCGAGGAAGCCCTGGTGGCTGCCGTGGTTGAGCAGGATGACCTCGGGCCGGCTGATGTTGTCCCAGCGGCCGGTGCCCGACGCCAGCTCGATGGTGTCGAAGCCGCAGGCCGAGACCGTCTTGAGTGCGCGCTGCTGGTCCTCGTGCCGCACGAAGACGTCCAGGCGGACGTTCCACTGGTTCAGGGCGTAGGCCCAGCGCAGGGTGTCCTTCATCGGGCCGTCTCCAGCTCGGCGCGCGCCTCGGCCTCGGCCTCGGCGAGCACGTTGTCGATGTACCACTTGGCGACCGCCGTGGCCTCGGCGTAGCTGCCGCCGCCGAGCTCGGCCTTGTCGTGCTCGACGGTCAGCCAGCCGTCGTAGCCGGAGGCGACGATCTCCTTCATCAGGGCCGGGAAGTCGACCAGCCCGCCCTCGCCCATCTCGTAGAACCAGCGCGTGACCTGCGGCGCCATCAGCTCCGGGTCCGGCGGCGTGCGGTACGCCTCGTGCTCGTCGACGTTCTTCGTGTCCTTGAAGTGGAAGCCGGTGCAGCGGTCGGAGTAGTCGCGGAACATCTGCACCGGGTCGACGCCGGCGATGGTGTGCTGCGCGGTGTCGCAGAAGAAGAAGACCAGCTCGGGGTCGGTGTGGCGGAAGAACGTGTCGAGCTGCTCTCGGGTGCGGATCGCGCCCCAGAACTCGAAGTGGCACGTCGTCTTCATGCCGTGCTGCAGCGTCAGCGCGCCGACCCGGTTCCACAGGTCCGCGACGACCTTGATCGTGTCGTCGGTGACCGGCTCGGTCTGGTGGTGGGTCGACGTCGGCATGACGATGAAGTTCTCGACGCCGGTCAGCCCCTCGCACATGCGGAGCGTGTTCTCGCAGTCGGCGACGATCCGGTCGTGCGTCTCCCGGACGTGCGGCGCCGTGTACCTGGTCGCCGACGGGTAGGCGGAGAAGATCCCGGTGATCTTGTCGAACCCGTTGTCCTGCAGGAACCGCTCGAAGCCGGGCACGCCGCCGTACATCCCGGCGTACAGCGGCAGGTAGAAGAAGAAGGTGTCGAAGCCCGTGAAGCCCAGGGCCGACAGCTGCTTGACGTACCGGTCCATGTAGGCGCGGTTGAACGACGGGGGCTGCGGCCCCTGCGGCGTCTCCGTCACCCAGTGATCCATGTACGACCACTTGGTCCAGACCACGCGGGATCCCTTCGCTGGCGCGCGACGCGGAGCCTGCGAGGGCCCGGCGCGACGGTCCGAGAACCGGGGGCCGAGGCCCTCGGCGGCGGCATCGAGAGCCACCTGGGGCGAGACCGCCCTGGTCGAGCAGAAGGTGTGGTGCGAGCTTCTCAGCTGGTCCGATCCTGCCGCCGCGGGCGGCGGCAGGGCCAGACCGATCTGCTGATGACGGGCATCAGTCCTCGTGATGCCGGGGTCGCCGCGCCGGCAGGGCGCGCGCCAGCACGGAGGCGACGACCAGCAGCCCGGCCCCCACGAGGAACGCCGTCCCGAAGCCCGACGTCAGCGCCGTGGCGTCGTCCGCTCCGCCGTGCCGGGCGGCCACCGCGCTGGCCAGCGACACCAGCGCCGCCAGTCCGACGGCGCTGCCCACCTGGCGCGAGGTGTTGAGCAGGCCGGACGCCAGCCCCGTCCGCTCCGGCGGGAGACCGGACATCGCGGTGACCGTGAGCGGCAGGCCCGAGGCGCCGAAGCCGGCCATGGCCAGGGTGAGCGGCACCAGCACGTCGACGGCGTAGCGGCCCTCGACGTCGATCCCCGACAGCCAGGCCAGCGACCCGGCGGCGACCAGGGCGCCCAGCACGTAGCTGCGCCGCGGCCCCAGCACCGCCATCCACCGCGACGCCCCCCGCGCGCCCAGGGCGATGCCGACGGCCCCCGGCGTGAGCGCGAGACCAGCCTGGAGCGGGTCCATGCCGAGCACGCGCTGCAGGTACAGCGCCAGGAAGAACATCGTCGTCGGCAGCAGGCCGCCGACGAGTGCACTCAGCCCGTTCGCGACGGTGACCGACCGGACGCCGAACACGTCCAGCGGGACGACCGGCTCCTCGGCCCGGCGTTCGACCAGCACGAACAGCGCGGCCGACGCCACGGCGAGCGACAGACAGCCGAGCGTGGCCGCCGACGTCCAGCCGCGCTCCTCCCCCAGGATCACCGCCCCGACGAGCGCCGCGGTGGCCACGGTGACGGTCACCGACCCCGGCACGTCGAGCCGCCCGCGCACGTGCCCCGGCGGCCGGCCGGGCAGCGCCCACAGCGCGGCCAGGACCAGCGCGACACCGAGCGGCACGTTGACGAAGAACACCCAGCGCCAGCTCAGCAGCCCCGTGAGCAGGCCGCCGATGACGCCGCCGAGCGCCGAGCCCGACGCGGCCGCCGCCGTGAGCAGGCTCAGCGCCCTGGCCTTCGCACGGGCGTCGGGGGAGCCGGCGGCGACCAGGCTCAGCGTCGTGGGCACGAGCACCGCGCCGCCCAGCCCCTGCACGAACCGGGCGGCCACGACCTGCCAGCCCTCCTGCGCCAGGCCGGCCGCGAGGCTGGCCGCGGCGAAGAGGCCCAGGCCCACGACGAACGCCCGCTTGCGCCCGAACAGGTCGCCGACCCGGCCCCCGAGCAGCAGGAACCCGGCGAACGTCAGCGCGTAGCTGCTGACCACCCACTGCAGCCCGGTGGGCGAGAGCCCGAGGCTCTCCTGCATCGGCGGCAGGGCGACGTTGACGATCGACGCGTCGAGGACCGCGATGAACTGCGCCGCGCAGGCGATCGCGAGCAGCACCCCCGTGCGCCGCGGCGGCACCGGGACCGGTGCCGCCGCAACTGCCGGCCGCATTACCGGAAGGTGTCCTCGAACTCGGTGTACGGCTTCGGCGGCTCGGGCTCCAGCGTCTGCGCCCGGTCGTTGGCGTACGGGTGGTAGACGGTCTCCACCGGCTCGTCGACCGGCGGCAGGAAGATGGGGACGCCGTCGTCGCCGAACCAGGCGAGCTGCGAGTCGTGGCTCTCCTGGTTGTCCCTGGCGAAGGAGATCCAGTCCCGGTTGAACGGTGCCCGGGCGACCTCGTAGCAGCGGAAGTGCCAGATCCGCCACTCGCCGTCCTGCTTGACGAAGTCGACGCCGTACTTGCACCACACCCAGTGCGCCCACACCGGCTTGCCGTCGACCTCCCCGCCGGAGAACACCCACGGCGGGGCGCTCTCGGCGACCTCGGGGTCCATGAGCCCGGACTCCAGGCCGGCCATGATCCAGATGCCCTTGGCGGTCTGCCCGTCGGCGCCGACCTCGATCACCGGGGTGGTCGTGTAGTGGAACAGCAGCTTGCCGATCGGGCGCGGGCGGCCGCGGTGGTAGGCGGTCACCGACTCGTAGGTCGTGTAGCGGCCGACGTTGTTGTAGCGCGACCACATGCCGGGGGTGCCCGGCTCCGCCCAGAGCTCGGCGATGATCCGCTCGTCCTCGTAGGCGTTGTGGTAGTGCATGTAGCGGTTGAAGACGTTGTCCACCGCGCCGCGGTCGGCGGCGCGGGTGGCCTCCCGGCGCGTCTGCTCCAGCTGCTCCTGCAGCTCGTCGACGCGGCGGGCGAGCGCCTCGACGGAGATCTCCGTGGTCGTCATGTCAGCTCCTGTCCTGGTGGGTCGTCGGGGTTGCGGCGGTGCCGCTACTCGCTCGCCGCGCCCGCGACCGCCGGCACGTCGGCCAGGTCGGCCGCCAGCGCCCGGGCGGCCCGGATGGCGAGGGCGACGCTGGTGAGCGTCGGGTTGCACGAGTTGGCGGTCGGGATGAGCCCGTTGCCGGCCAGCACCAGGCCGGGCACGCCCCACACCCGGGAGAGGGGGTCGCACACGCTGGTGCCGTCGTCGGCGGGACCCATGCGGACGGTGCCCATGTAGTGCAGCGAGCTGCCGGCCGGCATGACCTTCGGCATACCGTCGAGGAACTCGCCGAGCGCGGCCGCCGCACGCGCCTGGTGCACGCGGGCGCGGGCGAACTCGGCCTCCTCGCGCTCGGTGAGCTCGTAGGCGATCCGGATCCCCGGCAGGCCGTGCTCGTCGGGGCGGTCGTCCTCGAAGGTCAGCCGGTCCTCCGGGCGGGGCCACTTGCGGATGCCCCAGCCCATGCCGACGTAGCCGGCCGGGTTGTCCCGGAACCGGCTGCCCTCGGGCAGCGGCGCCGGCGACACCGGGTTCCACATGAGCTGCGCGTGGTAGGGGTGCCGCTCCTCGTCGAAACCGACGGACACGATCGCCCGGATGGGGTCGACCGGCGCCGTCGGGTCCTCCCGCTCGGGCAGCAGGTCCGGCCGCACGGCCACCACGCCGAACAGCAGCGGGTGCTCGGTCAGGTACCGGCCGAGCGCGGCCGGCCGGATGCCGGAGGCCCACAACAACTGCGGCGTGCGCAGGGCGTCGGCGGCGACGACGACGGCGTCGGCGCGCACCTCCTCCTCCTCGCCGGTGCGCAGGTCGCGCAGCACGGCGCCCACGACCCGGTCCCCCTCGCGGACCAGCCGCACGCAGAGGGTCTCCGGGCGCAGGGTGAACCGCTCGTCGTCCGGTACGCCGTCGAGGACGACGTCGGTGCCGCTCCAGCGCAGCGAGCCGTCCGGCCGCGGGTCGGCGGCCACCGGCAGCGGGCGGACGGTGATGCCGTCGGGGGCGAACTCGGCGCGGACCGTCTCGAGGATCGCCGTCGCCTGGGGCGAGCCCGCGAAGTCCGGCCGGTGGACGTGCAGCAGCCCCTCGGCCTCGGTGACCAGCTCCTCCCACTCGGCCGCGTCGAGGAACGGGATCCGCTCGCTGCCCACCGGCCGCGGTGTCGCGCACGTCCAGTGCACGCCCTGGCCGCCGACGCAGGTGGCGCCGGCGGCGGCCGGCATGCCCGGGGAGCCGTCGGCGGCGCGGCCGATGAGGTGCGTGCCCTGCCGGGCGGTGATCGTGCCCTCGACGACGACCCCGCCGGGGATGCCCGACACCCCGCTCTCGGAGGAGGGGCCCTGGGAGGCCAGCCGGGCGGCCGCCTGCTCCTCGGGGTCGGGGATGTTCTTCACGTTCGTGCCGGCCGGGCGGCTGACGAGCGGCCCGGCCTCGACCACGAGCACCGAGACGTCGGTCAGCTGCTCGAGCAGCACCCGGGCGTGGGTGGCGCCGGTCGGCCCGCTGCCGACGATCAGGATCCGGGCGGTCATGCGTGCGCCTCCTCGGCGACGGGGGACGGAGCCGACCGGGCGGCCGGCTCCGCGGCCAGCTGCGTGGCCACGGCCCGGGCGGTGAGCACGCCGAGGGCGACGGCGGTGAGGGTGGGGTTGCAGGCGGTCGCGGTGGGGATGACGTTGTTGCCGCCGACGTAGAGGTTGGCGGTGCCCCAGACGCGGCCGGCCGGGTCGCAGACGCTGGTGCCGTCGTCGGTGCCACCCATCCGGGTGGTGCCCAGGTAGTGCAGCGAGCTGCCCGGGGGCATGACGAACGGGTCCCCGAGCGGGCGGCCGAGGGCCCGTGCCGCCGCGGCGACCTCCTCGACGGCAGCGGCGATCGAGGCCCGGTCGGCGTCGCCGAGCGCGTAGTCGATGCGGATGGCCGGCAGCCCGTGCGGGTCGGCGGTGTCCTCGTCGAACCAGACGCGGTTGTCCGGCGAGAGCTCCTTGCGGCAGAACCAGCCGAGACCGACGACCTGCCCCGGCCGGACGGCGGTCCCCGGGTCCAGCGGCACCGGGGAGGCGTCCATCTGCATGACCTGGCCGTGGAACGGCCGGTCGGCGGCGTAGGGCACCCAGGAGACACCGGAGACCGGGACGATCGCCCCGCCCCCGGGCGCCGCGGCCGCCGTGACCGGCAGGTCGGCGTCGACCGGCGCGTCCGCGGGGACGTGCCGCTCGTCCAGGAGGGACGCCGCCATGACCTGCGGGTGCTCGGTGAGGTACCGGCCGAGCGCCGGCGGCCGGATGCCGGAGGCCCACAGCAGCTGCGGCGTCCGGAACGCGTCGGCCGCGACGACGACGGCGCGGGCGGGGATCCCGTAGCGCTCCCCCGACGCCAGGTCGACCGCCTCGACGCCGCTGACGCGGTCGCCGTCCCGCAGGACCCGCCGGGCCAGGGTGCCGGTGCGCAGCTCCACGTCCGGCCGGTCCCACAGGTCCCCCGCGATGATCGCCGGGCCCGTCCAGTGCAGCGAGCCGTCCTCGCCGACGGACACCGCGACCGGCATCGGCCCGGCGGGGCGGCGGTGCGGCCGGTCGAACAGCTCGCCCAGGACCCGCTGCACCGCACCGGTCAGCGGCGCCCGGTCGAAGGCGTGCGTCGTGACCGCCAGCAGCGCCTCGGCGCGGGTCAGCGCCTCGTCGAGCACCGCCGGGTCGACGCAGTCGGGCACCTCGTCGTCCACCGGCCGCGGGCAGGCCGCGGTCCAGTGGGCGCCCATCCCGCCGACGTTCGTCGAGACCGCCGCGTTGGGCATGGCGGCCGCGCCCACCAGGGTGGTCCCCGGCCGGGCCGGCGTGCCCCCCGGCAGCGGGCCCGGCCCGGTGGCCAGCGCCGCGAGGGCGGCGTCCCGGGCCTCGACGTCGAGGATGTTCTTCACGTGGCCGCCGGCCGGGTCGCCCAGCGCCTGCCCGGCCTCGAGCACGAGGACCCGCAGGCCCGGGCCGGTGTCGGCGAGCTCCCGGGCCACCGCGGTGCCCACGGGCCCGGAGCCCACCACGACGACGTCGTAGGAGGCGCTCATCGGGCGGCCACCGCGGGCTCGGCCTCGAGCAGCCGCTTGAGCATGTCGTGCTGCGCGCGGACCTGGTCGAAGGCGCTGTACCGGTCGCTGTAGGCGTGCGCCTCGTACTCGCTGGAGATGTAGCCGTCGTAGCCCTGCTCGCGCAGGACCCGGGCGACGGCGGGCCAGTCGATCGACGGGTCGGTGAGCCCGTCGGGGCCCTCGACGATGCCGTAGAACTTGCCGTGCACGTGGACGACGTGGGGGAAGAAGTCGGCCCACCGCTCGGGCGCCATCCGCCCGTGCATGGTGAACAGCATCTTGAGGTTGCCGATCTGGGGCGGCGTGGCGCCGGCCTGCGCCGCCCGCCGCTCCAGCTCCGGGAACTTCGCCATGGTCGGGCCGGGCTCGGCCCACAGTTCCTTCGTGAGCGCGGTGAGCTCCGGGGCGATGCCGGCGACGCGGTGGGCGTCGTCCACGGCGTCCGGGACCGCCCGCATGCTCGCGCTCATGTCGGGGATGAAGCCCAGCCAGGGCGTGTCCAGCCGCGTGAACAGCTCCTCGAGCGCCGCGACCGGCGGGGCGTCGATGGTGAGCGGGGCGTGGATCTCCACACCCACCTTGACACCGAGCTCCTCGGCCAGCGGCAGCAGCCGCTCCAGGATCGCCGGGCCGGTCTCGATGCCGACGCGCGCGACGGGGAAGCCGAGCGCGGCCGCGCCGCGCAGTTGCACGGCGACGTACTCGTAGGACTCGTCGTCCGAGAGCAGCCGGCCGGGGTACAGGCCGAGGTCGTTGTTGATGGCCAGGCACGACGGCGTGAGCCCGGAGGACTCGATGACGCCGCGGACCTCCCGCTCCTGGTCCCCGGACAGGCGGGGCCAGCCGCGCAGGCTCTGGAAGGCGACCATCTCCAGCCCGGGCCCCAGGTCGCGGGCGGCGACCTCGCCGACGAGGGAGGCGAAGTCCCGGCCGGGCCTGCGCTGCTCCAGGGTGAGGCTGAAGAGGGTGGTGCCGAGGCGGGGCAGCCCCGGCGCGGTGTCGGTCACGAGCGTGCTCCCGCCGCGGTGAGGGTCTTGTCGGTGGCGCTGGGCGCCACCAGGGGCACCCGGTCCGGGCCGGTGAGGATGTAGGGGATCGACAGGCCCAGCAGCAGCTGGACCCGGTGCTCGCGGCCGGGCGCGGTCTCGACCGGCGTGTGCAGCACCAGCGGGTCGGTGGTGAACCAGTACTCGTCCCCGGCCGAGGCCACCTCCGACAGCGGGTGGCGGGTGCCGTTGACGGTGACCGACAGCTCGGCCGGGTCGATCCGCCGGCCGTCGACGGTGAGGTCGACGCGGGCCAGTGAGGGCAGCGGCAGGGCGCGGTACCAGTGCGAGTAGACGGCGATGTCCAGGCCGTCGGGGGTGGCGGTGAGCGAGTCGGCGCGCACCACCTGGTCGTCGAGGGGTCCCATGTCCGTTCCTCTCAGGCGGCCAGCGTCAGGCGCTTGCTGTCGCGGCCGCCGCCGGGCACCGGCATGTACGAGATGCGCAGCCGGACGGTGACGGCGACCTCGTGCTCGCCCGGCGCCAGCGGCTCGTCGGTCTCGAAGGCGAGCTGCGCCCGCTCCCCCATCTCCCACCGGTCGTCGGTGGTGTGCGGCAGCTGGTCGAAGCGGTAGGTGTGCCCGTGCACGGTGAACGTGGTGCGCGACGGGGGCACGGGCCGGCCGTCGAGGACGAGGTCGACGGCCTCGACCATCGACAGCGTCAGGCCCCGGTAGTACGGCATCCGGACCTCCACGACCCCGCCGGTGCGGCCGTCGTCGAGGACCCGGAAGCCCTCCTCGCACACGATGTACTTGTCGAACACGTCGGTCTCCTCAGCGGACGGAGGGGCTCAGGCGGTCTCGCCGAGCAGGCGGGCGAACATGGCGTGCTGGCGGCGGACCTGCTCGACGCTGTCGACCGGGTGCACGTCCTGGATGTGGCGGTTGCCCTCGTACTCGCTGGACAGGTGGCCGTCGAAGCCGCCCTCGACCAGCACCGGAACGATCCGGTCGTAGGGGATCGAGTACTCGACCCCGTCGTCGGTCATCTCGTAGAACTTCGCCTGGATGTGCCCGATGAGGGGCATGTGCTCGAGCATCGCCTTGGGCTCGCTCCAGATGTAGTGCGTCGCCTGGCGGGCCAGGCCGAAGTCGGCCGGGCCGCCGCCGCGGTAGTTGACGACGTCCATCAGCGCGTGGGTGTCGCCGTGGTCGTCGTAGGTCTTCACGATCAGGTCGACCAGCTCGGGCTCGGCGCCGTCGCGCAGCGCCCGCTCGCTCACCACGCGCGGGAAGCGCTCGACGTAGGTCCCCATGTCCGGCATCAGGCCCAGCGCCGGCGAACCCGTGCGGTGCATGACCTCGAGGTGCTCGAGGATCCACGGGTGCTCGTAGTGGAAGGGGGCGTGCACCTCGAGCAGCAGCCGGACGCCCTGCTCCTCGGCGTAGGGCGCCGCCTCCTCCATGACCTCCGGCGGGGTGTTGATGATCGCCCGCACGATGCCCGCACCCAGCCGCACCGCGATGTCGACGTCGCGGCAGATCGAGGCGACCTGCTCCTCGCGGGTCAGCCAGCGGTCGGGGTGCAGCTTGGTGTCCAGGAAGAGGTCGGTGGCGACCGGCGTGGTGCCGTACCGCTCCATCCAGGCGAACCAGTCCTCGACGAACTCGTCGCTGACGTGCGGGAACCCGGGGATCATCTGCTCGGGGATGATCTCGATGCCCCGGGCGCCGATCTCGCCGGCGACGCGGATGCAGTCCTCCACGGACAGCGTCCGGAGGAAGTACTCCTCCTGGAACGAGTAGAGGCTCACGCCCCGCTTGATCTGGTGTGCCGGTGCGCTCACGGGGGTCCTCCCGGTCAGGCGGTCGCCGCGACCAGGCGCGGGGACCGCGGGGCGATGGCCTGCCCGGTGGACAGGTCGAAGAAGTGCAGGGCCGACGGCGGGACGGCGAACTGGGCGCGGGTGCCCTCGCGGACGGCCGCGGTGCCGGGCAGCCGGGCGTGGAGGACCGAGCCGGCGCCCAGCGCCCGCAGGTCCTCGGCGGCGGCCTGGTCGATGTCGGCGGCGATCTCCAGCGTCGCCTCGGTGACCACCGGGTCGGCGTCGACGCGGAGGTGGACCAGCTTCTCCGGGGGGAGGTTCTCCACCAGCTCGACGTCGGCGACCAGCCGCGGCCACGTGGGGTCGGAGCCGGCCACCGCGCGCAGCGCCTCGGGACGCAGGCCGAGGGCGACCGGGGTGGCGTCCGCGCCGGCGAGTGCCGGGTGGGCGTCGAGCGTGCCGGCCGGCAGCACCAGCCGCTGGGAGCCGAGCACGATCTCGGCGCCGGTGGGCGTCCGGGTCACGGTGGCGCTGACGACGTTCATCGGCGGGGAGCCGATGAACTCGGCGACGAACAGGTTGGCCGGGGACTCGTAGAGCTCGTCGGGGGTGCCCAGCTGCTGCAGCACGCCCTTGCGCAGCACGGCGATGCGGTCGCCCATCGTCATGGCCTCGACCTGGTCGTGGGTGACGTAGAGCGTGGTCGTGCGGTACTCCCGCTGGAGGCTGCGGATCTCGGCGCGCATCTGGCCGCGCAGCTTGGCGTCGAGGTTGGACAGCGGCTCGTCCATGAGGAAGGCCTGCGGCTGGCGCACGATCGCCCGGCCCATGGCCACCCGTTGCCGCTGCCCGCCGGAGAGCGCCTTCGGCTTGCGGTGCAGCAGGTCGGTGAGGCCCAGGGACTCGGCCGCCCTGTCCACCCGCTTCCCGACCTCGGCCTTGGCGACACCGGCGCACAGCAGCGGGAAGCCGATGTTGTCCCGCACGGACATGTGCGGGTAGAGCGCGTAGTTCTGGAAGACCATCGCGATGTCGCGCTGCGAGGGGTGCACCTCGTTCACGACGCGGTCACCGATGAGCAGGGAGCCGTCGGAGATCTCCTCCAGGCCCGCGGCCATGCGCAGCGCGGTCGTCTTGCCGCACCCGGAGGGACCGACGAGGACGAGGAACTCGCCGTCGCGGATGGACAGGTCCAGCTCGGAGACGGCCTGCGTCCCGTCCGGGTACCGCTTGGTGATCCGGTCGTAGGTGATCGATGCCATGGCTGCTCCTGCTGCGGGTGGGGTCGGTCAGGACGGGCTGTCGGCGGGGGCGGGCCTGCGGGGGTCCACCCAGTGCGGGAGGTCCCAGGGGCGGGCCAGGGCGTCCCGGAGGCGGGCGGCGAGGTCCGCCCCCTCGGGCAGCGGTGAGCTGCGGCCGTCGTCGCGGACGTAGACGCGGCAGGTGAGGGCGGACGCCGCCTCGACGGGGAAGAGGTCGCGGCGGCCGACGGAGAAGGTGGGCGACCCGGGGAAGCCGAGCCGGGCCGCCTCCTCGCGGGTGCCGACCTCGCGCTCGACGACGTGCACGTCCGCCCGGCCGAGCTCGGCGAGGGTGTCCCGGAGCAGGGCGGCGGCCCGGTCGTGCGTGGGGCAGCCGGCCCACCAGAGCAGCTCGACCCGCCACTTCAGCGAGCAGCCGGCCGGCGAGGTCAGCGGCCGGGCCACCGCGCGCCCGGCCAGCACGTCGTCCAGGGCCGCACGCAGCCAGGCGGCGTCCTGGGCCGGGTCGTCGTGGTCCCCGTCAGGGGCCCCGTGGTAGCGGACCAGCCCGGCGCGGTCGACGACGAAGACCTCCGGGGTGGCGGTCGCGCCGTAGGCCCGCGCGACCGACTGCTCGGCGTCGCGGAGGAAGGGGCCGGCGAGCTCGCCGGCGGCGACGCGCTGCCGCATGCCGGCCGCCGAGTCCTCGGGGTGGTCGGTCTCGTCGTTGCTCACGACCTGGAGCACGGCGACGTCGCGGCCGGCGTAGGCGCGGGCGACGTCCTGGATGCGGCCGTGCCAGGCGCGGGCGAAGGGGCAGCCGTTGGCCGTGAAGACGACGACGGTCGCGGCGCGTGCGCCCGGGTCGAGCCGGACCGTCCGGCCCTCGGTGTCCGGGAGGGAGAACGACGGTGCGGGGTCGCCGACGGCCAGCCGGCGGTCGGCGCGGGGGCGATCGCTCACGGGGACTCCCTCGGTGCGGAGGCCACTGTCCGTGACCTGGGGTACACACTTCCTCCGATAGCCGGAGGAAGTCAACGACGCGGGTGCCTGTCCGTGCTGATGCACGGCATCGGCGCGGGTGATGGAGCGCGGTCCGCCGGTGGGAGGGCGCGCGGGAGGACTACTTGATGCCGCCGGCGAAGCCCTGGATGAAGCGCTTCTGGGCGAAGAGGTAGAAGGCGAGGATGGGGACCATCGAGATGATCACGATCGCGAAGATCTTGTTCCAGGCCGAGACCAGCGAGCCGACGTAGTAGTACATCGACACCGTCAGCGTCTGGCTGTCCGAGCCGCCCAGGAAGATCAGCGCGGAGAAGAAGTCGTTCCAGACGATGAGGCCGGTCAGGATGGCCACCGTCCCGGTCGCCGGCGCCATCAGCGGGAGGACGACGCGGAAGAACACCCGTGCCGGACTGGCGCCGTCGAGCGCTGCGGCCTCCTCGTAGTCCCGGGGGAGGTTGCGGAAGAAGCCGGCGTAGAGGAACACCGCGAGCGGCATCAGCGTGCCGACGTAGAGGACGACCATCCCCCACACCGAGCCGACCAGGCCGATCTGCCGGGCACCGATGTAGAGCGGGATGAGGCCGAGCTGGGTCGGCAGCACGATGGCGACGAGGAAGAGGTAGAAGGCGACGCTCCCCCACCTCGCCGTCGTCCGGGCCAGGACGTAGGCGGCCAGCGAGCCGAAGGCGACCAGCCCGACGATGCTGCCGACGGTGATCACCACGCTGTGGAACAGGCCGAGCAGGATGTTGGAGTCACCGCCGGCCGTGAGCACCTCGGTGAAGTTCTCGATGGTCGGCCGGCTCGGCGGGGTCGAGGAGCCGGTGGTGAGCAGCTCCTCGTCCGGCTTGAGCGCGTTGATGACGAGGAAGTAGAACGGCAGCAGGGTCAGCAGGGCGACGGCCCAGACGAGCACCTCGCGCAGCGCCGTCGCCTTCGTGTAGCGGAACATCGGCTCGGATCCCTTACGACCGGTCCTTGGTGGCAGCCTGCTGCAGCACCGAGAAGACGAGCATGATGAGGGTCAGCAGGAGGGCGAGTGCGGCGCCGAAGCCGAAGTTGCTCAGCGCGAACGTCTCCTTGTAGACCTGCGTGGCCAGTGTCTCCGTCGCTCCCGCGGGCCCCCCGCCGGTGAGCGCCATGACCTGGTCGAAGACGCGCAGGCCCTGGATGAGCATGAGCGTCGACGCGATCGCCACCGAGGGGCGGATCGACGGCAGCGTGATGTGCTGGAAGCGGCGCCAGGTGCTGGCGCCGTCCAGCGCCGCCGCCTCCTCGATCTCGGCCGGCACGGTGGCCAGCCCGGCGAGGTAGATGACCATGACCATGCCGGTCGTCTGCCAGGCCATGACGACCAGCACCGCCCACAGGGCCAGCGTCGGGTCGGCGAGCCACGTCTTGGGCGCCATGCCGAACCAGCCGAGGACGCCGTTGAGCGGGCCCTTGAAGTCGAAGATGAACTTCCAGATGTAGGAGACCGCCAGCGGGCTGAGCACCACCGGCATGAAGAACAGCACCCGGAGCAGGTAGCGGGTCCTCAGCGTGCGGTTGAGCGCCAGTGCCAGCAGCAGCCCGACGACGTTGGTGGCGATCAGGAAGCCGAAGGCGAGGAACAGCGTGTTCTCGAGCGACCCGATGAGCGCCGGGTCCTCGACGATGCGCCGGAAGTTGTCCAGGCCGACGAAGTCGAAGTCGCCGATGCCGGTCCAGTCGGTGAAGGCGTAGAACGCCCCGCCGGCGGTGGCGACGTAGTGGATCAGCAGCACCGCCAGCACGGCGGGCAGCGCCCACCACCAGCGGCCGTAGGTGATGAGCGGCCGGCTGCGCCGGGAGCGGGCGGGGCGCCCGCCCCCGGCGGCCGGGACCGTGCCCCGGACGACTGCACCGGTGTCCTGCGGGGTGCCCATGGTTGCGGTCATCGTCAGTCCCTCGGTGCGTTCCGGAGGTGCGGTCGGGAGGTGGTGCCGGGGTCAGCCGGCCCGGGTCACTGGTCCCAGGCCTGGTCGATCGACTCGAGCACGGACTGGACGTCGCCCTGGCCGGCGAGCAGGCCCTGGACGCCGGTCGACAGTGCGTCGTACACGCCCGGGTTCGGCCAGGCGAGGTTCGGCAGCGGCGCGTAGTCGCCGTCGGACAGCAGGTCGGCGACCGGCTCGTACACCGGCGAGAGGTTCTCGTCCGGGCCGGTGATGGCGACCCCGCCCTGCAGCTCGGTGAACCGCGCGGCGTTCTCCGGCTCGGCCATCCAGGCCAGGAACTCGCGCGCGGCCTCCTTGGCGCCCTCGTCGGCCGAGGCGTTGATCGACAGCGCGTAGTTCGGGCTCGCCAGCAGGAACGGCTCCCCGCCGTCGGCCGGCGGGAACGGCTGCACCTGCAGCTCGAGACCCGGGGTGGCCTTGGCCAGCTCGGTCGCCGCGGCTCCGGGGACGAAGGCCCCGAGCGACGTGCCCTGGGTGAGGCCCTGGGTGATGGCGTCGAAGCCGCCGCCGGCCGCGCCCTGCTGGAAGCAGCCGGCCTCGTTCATGTCGACGATCGTCTGCAGGGTGGCCTGCCAGCCCTCGCTGTCGGCGAAGCTCACGTCCCCGGCCGAGCGCTGCTCGTTCCAGTCCGGGGTCTCGGCGTAGACCCGGGTGGCGGAGATGGCCATGGCCATCAGGCCCATGTTCGGCGGCGCCGAGCCGGCGACCGCGAGGAAGGACTTGCCGTCGCCGGCGAGGGTGCCGCAGTCGTCGAGCATCGCGGACTCGTCCGCGGGGACCTCCACGCCCGCGTCGGAGGCGGCGCCGGAGTTCCACACCACCCCGACGGGGATGATGTCGGTCGGCTGCGCGTAGACCTTGCCGTCGATCTCGAACAGCGACTCGTTGCCCTCGGGGATGAGAGCCGCCGACTCCTCGCCGAGCTCCTCGATGTAGCCGCCCTCCGCCAGCGGCAGCACCGCGTTGGCGTTGCCCGCGCCGGGCGAGAACATCATCACGTCCGGGGCGCTGCCGCCCTGCAGCTGCGTGCGCATGGACAGGCCGTAGCTGTCCGGCGGCAGGCCCTGCGTCTCGATCTGGACGCCGGTCTCCTCGGAGTACTGGTCGGCGAGCAGCTGCCAGGGGTTCTCCTGCCCGCCCGAGGCGTTCTCGAAGGCGAAGCTGAAGCTGTCCGCGGACCCGCCGGAGCCGCCCGACCCGCTGTCGTCGTCACCGCCCCCGCACGCCGCGAGCGTCAGTGCGCTCACCGCAGGCACGGCGACGAGGACGCCGATGCGGCGGAGGCCCCGGTGGCGTTGCTGGGTCATGAGGTTGCCCTTCCTTCACGTGTCCGCGAACCGGACGACGACCGATGCTGGGTCTCGAGCGCCGCGTCCGGTCTCTGCTGGCACCGTCCGCGTGATGGCAACCACATACTTCTGCCAGTCAACGGAGGAAGTCAATGCAACGTGGGCGTAACGCTGCTGATGGGCCGCATCAGCGGCGGTGATGACGTGGGCTCCCGCCGAGACGGCGTCAGGCGGGCCCGGGTGCCGGGCCGCAGGCCACGTCGGGATGACCGGCCGGAGACCCCCAGGGCAGCCAGCGCGCCAGCCGCTCGGCCTCGAACACGCTGTCGAGGACGAGGTGGACGGCGCCGGTCAGCCCGGCCGCTTCCCCCAGGGCGGACAGCTCGATGCGGAGCATGCGCGTGGCCAGCGGCAGTGAGCGCCGGTAGACCGACTCCCGGACAGCGGCGAGGACCTGGTCCCCGGCGTGCACCACTCCCCCACCGAGGACCACCAGGCCGGGGTTGTAGAAGCTGACCAGGGTCGCCAGGGTGCCGCCGACCAGCCGGCCGGCCCGGGCGAGGAGGGCGCGGGCGGCGGGGTCACCGCGTTCCGCGGCGGCGGTCACGTCCGCTGCCGTCAGGCCGCCGCGAGCGGCGAGGGCCTCGGCGAGCGCCGGACTGCCTCCTCGTTCCGCCAGCCGGCGCGCCTCGCGGGCCAGGGCCGCCCCGCCCGCCACCGCCTCGAGACAGCCCACGTTGCCGCACCGGCAGGAGACCGCACCGGCCTCGGCCACGGCCACGTGCCCGATGTCGCCGGCACACCCGTTCACGCCGCGGTGCACCCGTCCTCCGGACACCAGTCCGGCGCCGATGCCCGTGCCGATCTTGACGTAGAGCAGGTCGCCCGCCTCGGCGGCGGCCGGGTTGGCCCTCACCTCGCCCAGCGCGAGCACGTTGACGTCGTTGTCCACCCAGACGGGGGCGGCGAACCGGCCGGCCAGCCGCTCCCGGACGGGGTAGCCGTCCCAGCCGGGCATGATCGGCGGGGCGACGGGCCGGGAGGTGGCGAACTCGACCGGACCGGGGACCCCGACCCCGATGCCCCACAGCGGTGGCGGGGCGGGGAGCCGGGCGAGCAGGTCCTCGACCAGTCGCTCGACCCGGCCGAGGACCACGTCCGGCCCGTCGGCGACGTCGACCGCCTCGCGGGACGCGGCGAGCACGCTGCCGGAGAGGTCCGCCAGCCCCACCGTCATGCCGGTGGCACCGATGTCCACGCCGGCGACCAGCCCCGCGTTCCGCCGGAGACGGAGCCGGCGTGGCGAGCGGCCGCCACTGGACGGCGCGAGTCCGTCCTGCGCGACGAGGCCGGCCGCCTCCAGGCGTGCCACGCGCTGGGACACGACCGTCCGGCCGAGCCCGAGCTGCTGGACGAGCCGGGGATGCGTGGTGCCCGGTCGGGATCGGATGGCGTCGAGGACGGCCACCAGACCGTCGAGTCGCTCACCGGGGACCGGCGCGCCGCCCCGGCGCCGGGTGTCCGCGCTCACGAGCGGAGCGTAGCCGGACTTTTACCTGCGTGCGGAGAAAGCAGGCGGACCGACGCGGACACGGTGCCGGCCTCAGGCCGGCAGGCCCTCCTCCAGGGTGGCCACGGTCCCGGAACGGTCGCGGGCGTCGAGGACCGTGGGCAGGTTCTCGGGGCTGAACAGCTCCCCCAGCGCGAACTCGACCGCGCCGGTGATCCCCGCGATCTCCTGGTCGAACGCGGACGGCTCGATGCGCAGGTCCCGCGTGGCCGCGGGCAGCGCCGACCGGTAGATCTCCTCGCGGATGGCCGCCAGGACGTGCGCGCGAGCCCGGGCGATGCCGCCGCCGACCACCACCAGGTCGGGGTCGAACACGGTGACCAGGGTCGCCAGGCTCCGTCCGAGCAGCGTCGCGGCCCGGTGCAGCAGGGCCCGGGCGGCGGCGTCCCCGGACCCCGCGGCCCCCGTGACGTCGCTGGGGCGGATCCGTCCGGTCCGCTCGAGGACCCGCGCCAGGGCCGGGCTCTGGCCGGTCTCGGCGAGCAGCCGCCCGTCGCGCACCAGCGCCCCGCCCCCGGCGACCGCCTCGAGGCAGCCGGTCCTGCCGCAACGGCAGGCGACGTCGGCCGCGCCGGGCACCGGCAGGTGGTCGATCGCCCCGGCCAGCCCGTGGGCGCCGCGGTGGATGCGGCCGTCGACGACCACGGCGGCGCCGATGCCGTAGCCGCCGCCCAGGTAGACCATGTGCCGGGAACGCGCGGCGAGGGGGTTCACCCGCCGCTCCCCCAGGGCCGACAGGTTGGTGCGGTTGTCCATCCACACCGGCACCCCGAAGCGGTCGGTCAGGCGCCGGCGCGTCGGGTGACGGGTCCACTCCGGCATGGTCGGCAACGCCGCGGGACCCCCGTCGTCGTAGGCGACGGGGCCGGGCATCCCCACCCCGAACGACCACAGGCTGCGGCCGGCACCGACGCCGTCCACGAGCTCACCGGCCAGCTGCTCCACGAGCGCCACGACGACGTCCGGCCCGTCGACGACGTCGATCTCCCGGTGCCGTGTGTCGAGCAGGGCGCCGGACAGGTCGGCCACCCCGACGACCAGCTCGTTCGTGGCGATGTCGGCTCCCAGCACGTAGCCGGCCCCGCTGTTGAGGCGCAGGCGGCGCGGTGCCCGGCCCCCGGTGGAGGGCCCGAAGCCGTCGGAGACGACGAGGCCGGCGGCCTCCAGCTCCGCGACCCGCTGCGCGACGACGCTGCGCCCGAGCCCCACCTGCTCGACGAGCATCGGCTGGGTGATGTCCGACGAGCTGCGGATGGCGCCGAGCACCGCAGCCAGGCCCGTGTAGCGATCACTCGGCACGACAGCGCCTCCTCCCCGAACGGCTCCACCCATCATCGGTGCAGGCGCCCGCGTGCCGGCGTCCCACCGGGACGAGCTGGTCCCTCTGGGGGACCGCACCGGGACCTCGCGCCCATCATCCCGCCACGGGCGCTCCGAGACACGTCCGTCCTCTTCTCTCTCGCGCTGGGAGCTCTCCCTCACGCCCGGGTCGACGCACCCGACGTCTCCCGTGAGGTGATGGACGTCCTCGGTGCCGCCGTCGGCGGAGAAGGGTGGCCGGCGGGGCGAGGAGGTGGTCAACCGCCCCCGGAGAGCCGTCAGGGGCCGTTCCGGATCCACCCGGACCGGACCCACCGACGAGGAGGCACGGCTCGACGAGGTGCCACCCGGGATCTGGAGCGGGGAGGGCCACCCGGCGGGCGAGCCTCCCCACCACCGCGTGATCGGTGTCAGATGTCGAGGGCGCCGGTCCGGGTGAGGTGCTCGGCCACCTCGGTGAGCTTGCGGTTGCTGTCCTGGCTGGTCTTCGCCAGCAGCGCGAACGCCACGTCCGCGGTGATCTTGTAGCGCTCCATCAGGATGCCCTTGGCCTGTCCGATGACGTCGCGGCTGGCCAGGGCGGTGGTGATGTGGTGGAGGTCCTGGGCGTCGGCGACCGCGATCGCGGCGTGGCTGGCGAACAGCAGCCCGACGCGCTCGGACTCGTCGGTGAACGCCCCGGGGCGGCGGGCCAGCAGGTTCAGCGCCCCGAGGTCGCTCTCGTGCACGAACAGCTGGAAGCACAGCATGCCGGCCACGCCCAGCTCCGCCGTGGCCCGGCGGGCCAGCTCCGGCCAGCGCGGGTCGGTGGCCAGGTCGTCGACGCGGACGGTGACGTGCTCGTACATGGCGTCCAGGCACGGGCCCTGCCCGACCTCCTGCTGCAGGTCGTCGAAGCGCCGCGCCCGCTCACCGGTGGCCGCGGCCGACAGCACCCGGCGGCGGCCCTGCACCAGGCTGATCGTCGCCTCGTCGGCGCCGGGGATCGTCCCCCTGACCGCGGAGACGATCGTCCCCATGACCGCCGTGGCGTCGGTCTGGTGCTGCATCTCCCGCGCCAGGTCGGCCAGCCGCTGGGACAGGTCCTGGCGGACCGCATCCCCGGTGGCCTGCGCCGAGGGCAGTCCTCGGCGCCCGGCCGGCGCGGCGGGAGCCTCGGTCCGCGAGCGCCCGTCCGCCGGGGGTCCGGCCGGTGCAGGACTCCTGCGGTCCATGACGGAACTCTGGCACGGCGCGCGGTCGAGCGGAATGCCCGTGGTCCGTTCCGCGGCCACCGGCCTCGGGCGCGACAGCGGGGGGGGTCACACAGGAGGATGGGAGGAGGATGGGACCGGTCGAGAGGGGGCCCGGATGGACTCCGAGGACGCCGGACGGCGGGCGGCGGGGCGGGCGGTCTCGGCGGGCCGCCGCACGCGCGAGCTGTCCGACCGGCTCGCCCGGCTGGCGGCGGGGCAGGCACCCGGCGACGAGGCCGTCCGCGAGGCCCGGGCCCAGGCGGAGACGGCGGCCGAGCGCGCCCGCGAGTCGCTGGAGCGGGCCCGCGACGGTCACCGGCGGGCGGCCCGGGCGCACGAGCGCAGCGCCGAGCTCCACGACGCCGCGGCCCGCGCGGGCGTCGGCGACGCCGAGGCGCACCGCAGCCGCGCGGCCGAGCACCGCGACGCGGCGGCCGAGGACGAGCGGGGAGCCGCCGCCGACGACCTCGCCGTCGTGGCGGACGGACGAGGGGGGCACCCCGATGACGGCCGGTGAGAACGGCTCCCCCGGCAGGCCGCCGTCGGTGGACGAGGTGATGGCCCAGCTGGCCGCCCTCGACGTCCGCTCCGAGGAGCTGGAGGTGGTCTCCGAGGAGCTCCGCGTCCAGCAGGAGCAGGTGACCACCCTGCTCGGCCGGCACGAGGCCGAGGTCCGCTGGCGCAGCCAGCTCGCCGCCGTGGTCCCCCTGGGCCTGGCGCTCACCGACGGCAACGGCAAGCTGCTCGAGGTCAACCCCGCGCTCGCCGCTGCGGTCGGGGTCGGGCTCAGCCGGCTGCGGGGCAAGCCGCTGTCGGTCTTCCTCTCCCCGGAGGACGTCCTGGCGTTCCGCAACGCGCTGCGCTCGCTGTCGCGTCCTGCGGCGGCCGAACGACGTCTCGAGGTGGCCCTCCGGCCGCGGAGCGGCCCACAGCGGCGGTCGGAGCTGTTCGGCTTCACCGAGACCCCGGGCCCGCCGGCGTCCGCCGCCCGGGTGCAGTGGGTGCTGGCTCCTCGGGACGACGGTGCTCAGGGGCAGGGCCCGGCGGCGGTGCGCGACGACGTCCCGCACGACGCCGAGGCCTGGGAGGCGACCGACGTCGTGGGGCTGGCGGCGTCGTTCGCCCAGCTCTCGGCCCTGCCGGTCGAGGAGCCCGATCGGCAGCGACTGCTCGGCCGGATGGCCACCCTGGTGCACAGCGCCGTGGCCGGCGCCGACTGGGTGAGCATCACGCTGGGCTCCCCGCTCGAGCCGCAGCGGCTGGGCAGCGACTCCACCCAGGCCCAGGACCTCGACGGCCGGCAGCTCCACGCCCAGGAGGGTCCGTGCTGGGACGCCTACCGCACCGGCCGGGCGGTCACCTCTGCCGACGTGCGGACCGACGACCGCTGGCCGCGGCTGCGTGCGCTCGCCGCGGACGCGGAGGTCCGCGCCGTCCTGGCCGTCCCGGTGCGCGAGGGCGGCGAATCCACCGGCGTCATCAACGTCTACTCCTCCCGGCCGGAGGCCTTCGGGACGGCCAACCGCCGGATCGGCGAGCTCGCCGCGGCCGCGGTCGCGGGCGTGCTGCAGAACGTCGCCGAGCGGGAGGCACTCTCCTCGCTGGCGGGCAACCTGGAGCAGGCGCTGACCTCGCGGGCCGTCATCGACCAGGCCAAGGGCGTGCTCATGGCCCGGCTGGGTGTGGACGCCGACGAGGCGTTCGCCCGGCTGGTGGCGCTGAGCAACCGCCTCAACGTGAAGGTGCGCGACCTGGCCCAGCTGGTCGTCGAGGGCGACACCGACCTGGTCATCGCCGCCGGCGACTGACCGCCGGCGCTCAGGCCTCGCTCGGGTCCATGAGGATCACCGCACCGCCGCGCTGCTCCGGGCTCCGGGCGAAGGAGCTGACGGTCACCCGCACCCGCACCGGCCGGCCGCGCCGGTTGACCGCGGCCAGGTCGACGGTCTCGTGCGGCGGCCCGTCGCCGGCGACCTGCCGGCGCAGCAGCGGGTGCAGGTCCGACAGCGGCAGCCCGATGTCGAGGTTGAGCAGGTGCTGGCCGGAGACCTCGTCCGGCCGGATCCCCCACAGGTCCTCGGCGGCGGCGTTCCACACCAGCACCCGCAGGTCGGGGTCCACCACGGCCACCCCGGCCTTGAAACTGCCGAGCACGCCGGTCATGAACCGGTTGAGGGTGCCCACCTCGTCGGTGCTGCGGCGCAGCTCCTCGTTCGTGGAGTGGAGCTCGTCGTTCATCGACTGCAGCTCCTCGTTCATGGTCTCGAGCTCCTCGTTGGTCGACTGCAGCTCCTCGTTGGTGGTCTCCAGCTCCTCCACCGTGCTCTGCAGCTCCTCGTTGGTGGTCTCCAGCTCCTCGTTGGTCGACTGCAGCTCCTCGTAGGCGGTCTCCAGCTGCCGGTTGGCGTACTCGAGCTCGGTCTGCAGCCGCCGGTACTGCGTCACGTCGTCGAAGACGATGGTGGTGCCGAGCAGGGTGCTGTCCTCGCGGTAGAGCGGCCGCACCTGCACGTCGAACACCGCCGGCTCCTGGCCCGGCCGGCGGCGCTCGACGCCGCGCAGCCAGACCGGCCGGCGCTCGGCCGCGGCCTCCGCGATGGCCCCCCGCAGCTCGACCGGGCGGTAGGAGATCTCCAGGTCCTGGAACGGGCGGCCGACGTCCCGGTCGTCGACGCCGAGCAGCTGCTCGGCCTGCCGGTTGACCATCGCCACCCGGCCGTCGGCGTCGACGGCGAGCTGGGCGGCCGGCGCGGACAGCATCGCCTCGCGCCGCAGCCGGGAGAGCTCCAGGTCGGTGAACGGCGGCGGCTGGGGCAGCGGCGCGGCCAGGACCGGGCGCTCGGCCACCGGGCGTCCGCCGCGCTTGCGGAAGAAGCGGCGGGTCAGGTCGACCGGGGTGAACAGCTGGCCGTGGGACAGCAGCATCTCGGCCTTGCCGAGGAACAGCACACCCGAGGGGTTGAGCGCGAAGTGCAGCCGGCCGAGGATGCGGCTCTGGGTCTCCGCGGTGAAGTACATGAGGGTGTTGCGGCACAGCAGCAGGTCGACGTGCGAGATCGGCGCGTCCTGCACCAGGTCGTTGCGGCCGAAGATCACCGACCGGCGCAGGTCCTTGCGGAAGACGTACCGGGCGCCCTCGGGCGAGAAGTACTCCTCGACCTGGTCCGGGGTAAGGCCGGCGAGCTCGCGCTCGGTGTAGCAGGCCTGCCGCGCCTGGGCGAGCGCCTCCTCGTCGACGTCGGTGGCGTAGATCTTCACCCGCTGCCGGAACTGCTCGGCGCCCAGCGCGTCGGCCAGCAGGATCGCCAGGCTGTAGGCCTCCTGCCCCGACGCGCACCCGGCGCTCCACACCCGGATCGCCGGGCCGGCCCCGGCCAGCATCTCGGGCAGCAGCTCGTCGCGGAGGTGGTCCCACGCCTTCCGGTCGCGGAAGAAGCTGGTGACGTTGATCAGCACCGTGTTGAACAGCGGCGTGAACTCGTCGGGGTGCACCTGCAGGTGGTCCTGGTACTCCGCCACCGAGTCGATGCCGACCTCGGCCATCCGCCGGCGCACGCGGCGGGCCAGGCTGGGGCGCTTGTACCCGGTGAAGTCGAAGCCGCGCTGCTCGCGCAGGTAGACCAGCAGCGCCTCGAAGTCGGGGTCGGGCTCGAGGGTGCCTCCGACCGCGCCGTCGTCCCGCGGGTCGGTCTCGTCGGCGGGCAGGTCCTCCTCGTCCCCGCCCGTCTCAGGTCGTCGCTCGGTCACCGGCTCACGGCTCCCCCACCTCGTCGGGCAGCGCCCCGCCGTCGAGCTGCTCGTGCTGCAGCAGCTTCCGGATCAGCAGCGCTGCGGACTGGGCCTCGTCGTGGCGGGTGCGGAAGGTCCGGGCGGTGTGCGTGTGGCCGCGCTGCTGGGCCCGCTCGCCCATCCGCAGGCTCAGCGCGGCCCGCTCCTCCAGCCCGCGCAGCGCCATCCACAACGCGCCCTCCAGCGCCTCGGACTGCTCGGCGGCCAGCGCCTCCGGCGACCAGGCGTGGCCCACCCGGCAGCGGTAGCGCTCCATGCCCCCCTCGGTGATCGTGAACAGCGCGCCGTGGCAGGACGGGCAGCCGAACCCCGACGGCGTGCCGGGCCGGACGTCGTCGTTCAGCGCGTCGACGTCGAACTCCGCCACGGCCGCCTCCTGGTCCATCAGGTCGCTGGCCGCCGGAGCGCCGTCGGCGACCTCCTCGGTCACGAGGTCGGTCAGCAGGACCCCCATCTTCCCCACCGGGACGACGTGGTCGGCGGAGGCCACCTCGATCGCGTGCGCCGGCATGCTCGGGTACAGGGCGTCCTCCGGGTCCTGCGCCACGCCCACGCCGCCCCGCTCGCGGACGGCGATCATCCCCGCCGTCCCGTCGTCGAGCGCCCCGGACAGGACGACGGCGACGACGCGCGGCCCGGCGGCCCGGGCGGCGGTGCGGAAGAGGACGTCGACCGCCGGGCGGTGCCCGTTCTCGCGGGGGCCGCGGGACAGCATCACCCGGTCCCCCACCACCAGCAGGTGGTGATCGGGGACGGCGACCGTCACCGTGCCCGGCCGGAGGGGGGCGCCGCTCTCCGCTCGCCGCACGGGCAGGGGGCACGCGCGGTCGAGGATCTCCGGGAGGGCGCTGCGGCCGGTCGGCGGCACGTGCAGGACCACGAGCAGGGCGGCCGGGAAGTCCGGCGGCAGGGTGCCGAGGAGCACGCGCAGCGCCTCGACGCCGCCCGCCGAGGCGCCGACGACGACCAGGTCTCGTCGCGCCACGACGGTTCTCCGTTCCCCGCTGCGCATCCGCGCAGGGTCCTCCGTGCACCGTAGCGCCGAGGAACGGCCGGACCGCTCAGCGGCCGCCCCGCGCGGGCAGGACCGCGGCGTCACGGGCCTGCCGGAAGGCGTGGGCGCGCTCGCGGACCCCCCGGGCGTCCTCCCGCGAGCGGGCGCACCGCTCGAACAGCGCGGTCAGCCTGCTGCCGTGGGCGTGGGTCTCGAGCACGGCTCTCGCGGTCTGGTGCAGCGCGACCGGGTCGTCGTCCCCCGTGGGCCGGCCGAGCAGCGGTTCCGGGGCACCGGCGGGCGGGGTCAGGCGCGGCAGGCCCCGTTCCCGCAGGGCCTCGTCGGCGACGACGGCCAGGTACCGGTCCTCCCGCTGCGGCCAGCCCGCGCCGCCGAGTCGCGCCTCCAGCTCCGGCCGGGAGCAGTTGCCGCCCATCTCCAGGTAGCGCAGCCACAGGTCGCCGAGGGGCAGGCCGCTCAGCCGGCAGGCCAACGCGAGTTCGTCAGGTACCACGGCCGCTCTCCCCGGTCGGCAGTCCGGCCGGTTGCTGGGACGACGGCCAGCCTACGTCCCCCGGCCTCGCGAGGGCAGGGGAAGCCGGCTACCCCTGTGTCAGGTGCCTGACACAGGGGTAGCCTCGGGGAGGTGGCGGCGATCCCCTCCCCCGACGTCCGCGGCGGCTTCCGGGTGGTCGTGCTGGCCGCCAGCAGCGGCGGGGTGCGGGCACTGTCGACCGTGGTGGGCGGCCTCCCGGCGGACTTCCCGGTGCCCGTGCTCGTGGTCCAGCACCGCGGTCCCGGCACGCCGGAGATGCTGAGCGGCATCCTCGGTGCCCGCGGCCGGCTCCCGGTGCGCACGGGCACCTCCGGCCCGCTGGACCCTGGCGTGACCGTGCTCCCGGCACGGACCACCGCGGACGTCGACCGCGACGGCGGCCTCGTGCTGCGGCCCGCACCTCCGCTCGGCGGCGCCGACCACCTCCTCGTCAGCGCCGCCGCCGCGTACGGGGCCGGGGTGCTGGCCGTGGTCCTGACCGGGCGGCTGGCCGACGGCGCCGAGGGCGTGCGCGCGGTCCGGCGGGCCGGTGGCCGGGTGCTGGTCCAGCACCCCGACGACGCGGAGGCGCCCGGCATGCCCAGCGCGGCGCTGGCCACGGGCTGCGTGGAGCACGCCCTGCCGCTGCCGCTCGTCGCCCCCGCCCTGGTGGCGTACACGATGGCGCCGGGGGGCGCGGACCTGCTCGCCGTCCCCGTACCACCGTGGGCGCGACTGGGCCCACGGCCCGTGCCGGCCTGACCCCGGCCCTCCGGGGGTAACGTGACCCCTCCCGGAGACGACGGGAGCCCCGTCCGACCGAAGGCGGCCCGTGCCGAACGACAACACCGCACCGGACCTGCGCCGCAACCTCCTGCTCGGCCTCCTCCCCGACGAGGAGTTCCGTCGCCTGGAGCCGCTCCTCGAGGTGGTCCCGCTGGACGTCCGCGACGGGCTGTACGAGGCCGGGAAGACCATCGAGCACGTCTGGTTCCCCGTCGACGCCGTCCTGTCGGTGATCGCCACCGTCGAGGGCGAGGCCGCGATCGAGGTCGCCACCGTCGGGTTCGAGGGCATGTCGGGCCTGCCCGCGTTCCTGGGCACCACCGAGAGCCCCCACGACTGCTACTGCCAGATCGCCGGCACCACCGCCCGCCTGGCGACGGGCGACCTGCGCCGGTTCCTCACCTCCGACGGCGCGCTGCACGACCTGCTGCACCGCTACACGCAGGCGACGATGGTGCAGCTGTCGCAGAACGTCGCCTGCAACCGCCTGCACACCACCGAGGAGCGCTGCGCCCGGTGGCTGCTGCAGACCCGCGACCGGGTCGGCTCCGACGAGTTCACCCTCACCCAGGAGTTCCTCGCGCAGATGCTCGGCGTGCGCCGCGGCACCGTGTCGCTCACCGCGGGGGTGCTGCAGCAGGCCGGGGTCATCCGCTACACGCGCGGGCGGATCACCGTCGTCGACGGCGCCGCCCTGCACGAGGCGGCCTGCGAGTGCTACGACGTCGTGCAGGCCGAGTATCGGCGCCTCACGGCCGCTCCCGAGGCGTGACCGGCCCGGTGCCGCCGGCGTGTCGGCTCCTCCCCGTCGCACGGCCTCCTCGGGGGGCATCCGGCCGGGCACACTGGACGGCGTGACCGATCCCACGGCGCGGGGACGCGAGGCGTTCGACCGCGCCGTGCGGCGGGAGCGGGCCGCGATCGCGCTGCACGAGCGCGCCGCCGCCCTCCACGAGACGACGGCCGGCCGGCTGGACGAGGCCGTGCTGGTCGCGGTCGACGGCCGCCGGGCCGCGGCGCTCCGGGAACGCGCCGCGGCCGAGCGCCACCTCGCCGGGGTCGCCCGCGCCCGTGCCGCCGGGGTCCGCGCGCGGCTCACCGCGGAGGGCGTCGACGACGTGGGCTGAGGCCCGGTGGTCGCCCGGAGGACCCGGGGCGGTGCGGATCAGGCGGATGCGATGCGCAGTGCGCCGGTGTGGACGACGTCCTCCGCCACCGCGGCCGGCTTGACGTTGCGGCGGTTGCCGAACTCCCGCAGCAGGTCGAACGCCTGGGCATCGGTCAGCCCGTGGCGGCCCATGAGGATGCCGATCGCCATGCCGATGCGCCGGTTGCTGGCCAGCGCCACCTCGAGGTTGCCCGCCCGGCGGTCGGAGACCGGCCGTGCGCGCCCACACCTGCAGGGCCTCCTCCCGGAGCGTCCGCGCGACCGCCCGCCGCTGCTGCGCCCAGTCCCGCACCCGCCGTCGACGTGCGGCAGCCGCTGCGGCGTCGTCTGCTCGCGCGCGTCGTCGTCCGTCCGGCACGGGCTCGGGCACCAGGACGTCCCGGTGCCCGGTGGTCTCCGGCACCGGCAGGGGCTACCGTGGGGGACGGGTCGAACGCCCGGCCCGATCCGTGCGCGCTCAGCCGCGGGGAGCCCGGGAACCGGAGTCGACCCGTCTCGCGCGCACCCGAGTCCGGGACGTGCCGTGCAGCAGACGACGACCTCTCTCCCCCCGGCGGAGCCGGCGGTGGCCGGGTTGCTGGTGACCCTCGACCTCCCGGCCGGGCGCATCCTCCTCAGCGGAGAGCTGGACAGGGCGACCTGCGGGCACCTGGACGCCGCCTGCGCTTTGCTGGCCCGTGCCGCTGCCCCGGCGTGGGTGCTGGACCTGGCGGGACTGAGCTTCTGCGACGCGTCGGGGCTGCGGGCGATGGCGGCGGTCCGACGGGTGGCGCGGACAGCCGGCGCGGCCGTGATCGTGGTCGGGGCGCGGCCCTACCTGCGGCGGCTGCTGCCGCTGGTCGGCCTCGGCGATGCGCTGCCACCGGTGGCCCGGTCGGTCTCCGGGCCGGTCGCCTGCCACCCCGGCCCCGCTCCCGCGGTCCGGCCCGCGGCCCTGGGGCCGACGCCGGCCGGGCCACCGTGCCGGGGCACCGGGGCGCCGGCGAAGGGGACGTGGGATGCCGCCGGCCGATCCTGACGCGGCTGCGGGGCCGGACGGACCGGCCGGCTCCCAGGGGTCCGAGCGGCTGGCGGCCACCCTGGTGCAGATGGCCGGGCTGGTGCTCTCGCAGGAGACGGTCCGCTCCGCGGTGGAGCTGGTCACCGCGCTGGCGTCGGCGACCGCGCCGGGCACGGACGGAGCGGCGGTGACCGTCGTCGACGAGCACGGCACCCGCACGATGGCCGCGACCAGCGAGCTCGCCGAGCGGGCCGACGCCCTGCAGTACTCCCTCGACGAGGGACCGTGCCTGACCGCCTGGCGCACCGGTCAGCTGGTGCGCATCGACGACACCACCGGCGACCGGCGCTGGCCGGCCTGGAACGAGCAGGCCACCGAACTGGGCATCCGGTCGGCGCTGAGCGCCCCGCTGGTCACCGGCGGGAGGTCGATCGGCGCGATCAAGCTGTACGGGCTGCAGCCCGGCCGGTTCGACCAGCACGACGAGCAGGTGATGACGCTGTTCGCCCGGCAGGCGGCCATCCTGCTGTCCGCCACTCAGAACCTGGCCGGGGCCCGGGAGCTCAGCCGCCGGCTCACCGACGCGCTGGCCGGCCGGGACGTGATCAGCCAGGCGATCGGGGTGCTGCTGGCCCGCGGCGCGCCCGACCGGGAGGTCGCCTTCGCCTCGTTGGCCGCCGCCGCCGAGCGCACCCACCGCCCGGTGCGCGAGGTCGCACAGGACCTGCTCGCCACGCTCGCCGGTGATGCCGCCGACCCGCCGACGTCCTGAGACGACGGGCGGCCGAGGTGACAGGCGAGGACCGGCACGAGCGGGTGGAGGCCGCGCGTCGGCGCGCGGAGATGACCGTCCACGAGCTGTGGCTGCGCTACGTCGCCCTCGGCGGCAACGGGGACCTGTTCGACCTCGACGCCTACCTCAACGGGTTGCTGCCGCTGGGCAGCTTCGACCAGAACGTGCTCGCCGTCGCCGTGAACGAGGCGCTCGAGGAGGTCTACCGCGCCGCCCGGGTCCCGCTGACCACCCCGCGACCCGGCGCGCCCCGCGCCCCGGCACCCGCCGACGAGGTCCACGCCGTCACCGACGCGCTGCTGAGCCCCGACGGCTCAGCCGCCGTTCCGCGGCCGCAGGAGGGTGCGCCGCCCGCTCCTCCTCGGCCGTCGGCCGGCCAGGGGGAACCAGGCGGCAGCGCGTGAACGGCCCCCGGCATCCCTCCGGCGCGCCGGAGGGACCGCACCGGTAGGCCAGTCCGCCGTGACAGTCGTGACCCCAGGACCGACACCTCGGACACCGGCACCGCCCGGGCCTCCGTGCGCTCGGTGCTATCCGGGGCGGTCAGCGCCGGCGCTCGGTGCCGGCGGGCCGTCCGACGGGGAGCGCGCCGAGCCCCGGCCCGGCGGTCTCCCCCAGCGGAGGCCGGGACTGCGGGAGGCTGATCCGGCGCACCCGCTCGGCGTCCCTGTGCGCGCTCGGCGACGGGGCGGAAGACGTCGGCACGCTCGTGCCTGCCCTCGACGGCGGCGTCGGCGGCCATGCGCTGCAGCGTCGCAGCGATCCGGACCTCGGTGGCGGCCAGGTACGCGGCCAGGTCACGGGCCCGCTCGGTGGCTGCCCGGATCCGCTGTGGTGGTGGCGGGGGCAGGGGCGGCCGGTAGGCGATGTGCGCCCACACGGTCTTCCGGTCCCCGTCGACGGCCCAGCCGTGCGCGCGGCTGAGCCGGGCCACCAGGTGCAGGCCCATGCCCCCGAGTGCGGCGTCGCGGCCGATCGCCGGTGTGGGAGGCCGCGCGGTCGCGGTGTCCCGGACCTCCACGAGCCAGCCCGGACCGGCCGCGGTGACGGTGACCTGCACCGGTGGCCGGCCGTGCCGCAGGCCGTTGGCAGCCGGCTCCTCGACCGCGAGCAGCAGTCGCTCGCCGTCGTCGGTCCCGGCGGGCAGCCCGCCGCCGGCCAGCGCCGCGCGCAGCCGACGGCGCATGGCGGTCAGCTCCGCGGCGGTGCCCGGTTGCCGGTGCCACGCGGCGGCCACCTCCGGCCCCGGCGCCGGCGGCTGCACCCACGACGAGTTGCCCATCGACCTCATCCCGGATGAGCGTCGAGTCCCCGCTCGACCCGGGGATGGGCAGATCACCCGTCTCGACGGACCGGCCGGACCCGTGCTGTCACAGTGCCGACGGCATCGTCACCTACCCCGGTGCGGCCATCCCAAGCCGTCGAGAGCGTCCGCGGGCTCACGATGGTGGTCGAACCGCCCCGGAAAGCCGTCAGGGGCCGTACCGGATCTCTCCGGACACGGCCCCTGACCTGCAGCTTGCTCTGTCGGGCTGACAGGATTTGAACCTGCGACCCCTTGACCCCCAGTCAAGTGCGCTACCAAGCTGCGCTACAGCCCGAGCGCCGGGCGGCTCGCACCGCCCGATCGCTGCCAGAGCAGGTTACCGCACCCGCTCCCCCGACCCGGACGGTGGTCGGCGGCCTCAGCCGAGCCGATGGGCGGCCACCGCTACCAGGGTGCCCAGCGTGTTGGTGGCCAGGTGCAGCAGCGCCGGGGCCAGCAGGCTGCCGCTGCGCAGCCGCAGCCACGTGAACAGCAGGCCGGCCACCGCCGTCCCCGCGCAGACCAGCGTCACCGCCGCGGCCGTGGCGAGCGGCCCGTCGACCAGGTCGTTGGCCGCCAGGCCGCTCAGCGTGGGCCGGACGTGCCACAGCCCGAAGACGGCGGCCGCGGCGGCCGTCGCCGCGCGCACAGGCAGCACCCGGAGCAGCACCGCCAGCAGCACCCCGCGGAAGGCGACCTCCTCCCACAGGACCGTGCCCAGGGGGATGCGCAGGAGCACGTCGCCGGCGATCTCCGCCGTGCCGAGGCCGGCGACGCGCGCGTCGGCGAGCAGCGGGCGGGTGGGGGGCAGCGCCAGGACGGCGGTGTAGCCGGCCGCGACGAGCGCGAGGGCCGCGCCGCCCCACCGCAGCCCCGCCGGGACGTCGCGGCGGTCCAGGCCGAGGTCCGCCCACGAGGAACCGGTCAGCCGGGCGGTGGCCAGCAGCGCGCCGGCGGCGGCCAGGTTCACGCCGACGTAGGTCCCGGTGCCCTCCGGCAGGGCGGGGACGACGAGGTTGTTCCACGGCAGGAGCACCCCGACGAGCGCGACGGCGAGCGGCACACCGCGCCACCCAGTCGTGGTCCGCCGCGGGATCCCGGCGCCTGCCGTCACGACCGGGTCCTACCCCTCGGGCAGCCGGGCGTGCACGGCGCCGACGACCGCACGCCGCGCCGGGAACGACCTGGGCTCTCCCCGGGTTGTCGTTGCCCGTGACAACCGGAACCCGGGCCTCGATCGGGCTCCGCTCCGAGCGCGGTCCCGTGCTCGGCGCGGTCATGCTCAGCACCGCCCTCATCGCGCTGGACAGCACGATCATCGCGACGGCGGTCCCCGCCGTCGTCGACGACCTGGGCGGCTTCAGCCAGTTCCCGTGGCTGTTCAGCGTCTACCTGCTCACGCAGGCGGTCACGGTCCCGGTCTACGGCAAGCTCGCCGACGTCCACGGGCGCAAGCCGGTGCTGCTGGTCGGCATCGCGGTGTTCGTCGCGGCGTCGCTGTTCTGCGGCCTGGCCTGGTCGATGCCGGCGCTGATCGTGGGCCGCGCGCTGCAGGGCATCGGGGCGGGGGCGATCCAGCCGATCGGCATGACCGTCATCGGCGACATCTACACCGTCGAGGAGCGCGCCCGGGTGCAGGGCTACGTCGCCTCGGTGTGGGGGATCTCGGCGGTGCTCGGGCCCACGCTGGGCGGGGTCTTCAGCGACTACCTGTCCTGGCGCTGGATCTTCTGGGTGAACCTGCCGCTGGGCGCGGTGGCGCTGGTCGCGCTGTGGCGCCGGTGGACGGAGCCGGTCGAGCGCCGGGAGGCCCGCTTCGACGTCGCCGGGTCGGTGCTGCTGGCCGCCGGTGCCGGGCTGCTCATCGTCGGCCTGCTGCAGGGCGGCAGCGCGTGGGCGTGGGCGTCGCCGGTCTCCATCGGGGTCCTCGCGACGGCGGCCGTGCTGCTCGTCGCCTTTGCGCTGGTGGAGCGGCGGGCCGCCGAGCCGGTGCTGCCGCCGTGGGTGGTGCGCCGCCGGATCCTGCTCAGCGGCAACGTCGCCGCGATCGGGCTCGGCGCGCTGCTCATCGGCCTGAGCTCCTACCTGCCCACGTGGGCGCAGGGGGTGCTCGGCGCCGGTGCGCTCGAGGCCGGCTTCGCGCTGGCCGCCCTGACCCTCGGCTGGCCGATCGCGGCGAGCCTGTCCGGCCGGCTCTACCTGCGCATCGGGTTCCGCGACACGGCGCTGCTCGGCGTCGTCCTCGCCGTCGCCGGCACGGCCGGGACGGCGCTGCTGGGCCCGTCGGCGCAGCTGTGGCAGGTCGGGGCGTGGATGTTCCTCACCGGCCTCGGCCTCGGGCTGTCGTCGGCGCCGCTGATCGTCGCGGTGCAGTCGGTGGTCGGCTGGGACCGGCGCGGCGTCGTCACCGCCACGAACATGTTCTCCCGGTCGATGGGATCGGCGATCGGCGCCGCGGTGTTCGGCGCGATCGCGAACACCACCCTGGCCGCCCGCTTCGCCGCTCCGCCGCCCGGTCTCGACGGCGAGGTGCCCGCCGACGTCGACAGCACGACCGCGGCCCTCGCCCAGGGCGGCGCCGTCGCCGACTTCGCGCGGGAGAGCCTGCACGCGGCCTCCCACGGCGTCTTCGTCGCCACGGCCGTCACCGCCGTCGTCATCGCCCTCGCCGTGCTGGCCATGCCCCGGCGGACCGAGCCGCTGCGCTTCGACGACGACCGCGGCCGCGACACCGACGACCCCGACGAGGACCCCGCCGACGACGCCGCGACCGTGGCCTGACCGTCAGCCGCGCCGGTCGTTCCCCCGGCCCTCGCGGACCTTGACCGAGATGTCGATCGGGGTGCCGCCGAAGCCCCACCGCTCCCGCAGCTTGCGCTCGAGGAAGCGGCGGTAGCCGGCCTCGAGGAAGCCGGTGGAGAAGACGACGAACCGCGGCGGCCGGACGTCGGCCTGCGTCACGTACTTGATCTTCGGCGCGCGCCCGCCGCGCGCCGGGGGCGGGGTCTCCTGCACCAGCTGGCGGACGTAGGCGTTGAGCTCCGCCGTCGGCACCCGGGTCTCCCAGGAGGCGAGCGCCGCCCGCAGGTGCTCGGGCAGCCTGCCGACGCCGCGGCCGGTGGCCGCCGAGATGTTGACCCGCGAGGCCCACTTCACCCGCGCGAGGTCGCGCTCGATCTCGCGCTCGAGCTGGGCGTGCCGGTCCTCGTCCAGGGTGTCCCACTTGTTGAACGCGATGACCAGCGCGCGGCCGGCCTCGATGACCTGGGTGATCACCCGCTGGTCCTGCTCGCTGATCACCTCGTCGGCGGCGAGCAGCACGACGGCGACCTCGGCGGCCTGGATCGCCGCCTCGGTGCGCAGGCTCGCGTAGTACTCGGTGCCGCTGGCGGTGTTGACCTTGCGGCGCAGGCCGGCGGTGTCGACGAACCGCCACTCCTCCCCGCCGAGGGTGATGATCGAGTCGACCGGGTCCACGGTGGTGCCGGCCACCGAGTCGACGACCGAGCGCTCCTCCTTCGCCAGCCGGTTGAGCAGGCTGGACTTGCCCACGTTCGGTCGCCCCACCAGCGCCACCCGGCGCGGACCGCCCTCCTCCGGCTGCTCGCGCGGCGCCTCGGGCAGGGCGTCGAGGACCAGGTCGAGCAGGTCGCCCGACCCCCGGCCGTGCAGCGCGCTGACCGGCTGCGGCTCCCCCAGCCCCAGCGACCACAGCTCCGCCGCGTTGGACTCGCTGCGCTCGTCGTCGACCTTGTTGGCGACGACGATCACCGGCCGGTCGCTGCGGCGCAGGATCCGCGCGGCGGCGAGGTCGGTGTCGGTGGCGCCCACCTGGCTGTCGACGACGAGCACGATGACGTCGGCGGTGCGCATCGCGAACTCGGCCTGCCGGGTGATCGACGCGCCCAGCCCCTCGGCCTTCGGGTCCCAGCCGCCGGTGTCGGTGACGGTGAACCGCCGCCCGTTCCACAGCGCCTCGTAGGAGATGCGGTCCCGGGTCACACCCGGGACGTCCTGCACCACCGCGGCGCGGCGGCCCAGGATCCGGTTGACCAGCGTCGACTTGCCCACGTTCGGCCGGCCGACCACCGCCACCACCGGCAGCGGGCCGCCGGTGCCCTCCTCGCTCACGCGTCCACCTCTCGCGCCCCGGCCGCCGCGAGCGCCAGCCCGACCACCCGGTCGACGACGGCCTCCCGGTCCAGGTCGGTGCTGTCCACGACCACCGCGTCGGCGGCCGGCCGCAGCGGGCTGTCCGCGCGGCTGCTGTCGTACTCGTCGCGGCGGCGCAGGTCGGCGGCGAGCGCGGCCACCTCCGCCGGGTCGCTGATCCCCAGCTGCAGCGCCCGCCGCTGCGCGCGGGCCTCCGGCGCCGCGGTCAGGTAGACCTTCACGGTCGCCTGGGGCAGCACCACGGTGCCGATGTCGCGGCCCTCGACGACGACCGCGTCGGCCGAGCCCACCAGCGACCGCTGCTGGTCGACCAGCCGGCGCCGCACCGCGGGCACCGCCGAGACCGCCGAGACGGCGCGGGTGACCTCGGCGCCGCGGATGCGCTCGGCGACGTCGGCGCCGTCGACCTCGACCCGCTCGGTCTCCGCCGCCGTCCCCACCTCGATCCGGGCGCCGGCCACCACGCGGGCCACCGCCTCGGCGTCCTCGGGGTCGACCCCGGCGTCGAGCACCGCCACCGTGGCGGCGCGGTACATCGCGCCGGTGTCGAGGTAGGCCGCACCCAGCCGGGCGGCCACCGCCCGCGCGACGCTGGACTTGCCCGTGCCGGACGGGCCGTCGAGGGTCACCTGTCCCCGGAAACCACTCACGTCCACGTCCTCCACTCCTCGGGTCACCGAACCGCTCACTGGGCGATGTCCCGCCGCAGCGCCACCGCACCCCGCAGGTACACGTGCTGGATGCCCGCCCGCGGCCGGTCGGTCTCCACGTGCGCCATCAGCCGCAGCACCCGCGGCAGCGCGTGCGGCACCGCCATCTCGGTGGCGCACATCAGCGGCACGTCGCCCATGCCCAGCTCGCGGGCGGCGAGGGCAGGGAACTCCGACACCAGGTCCGGCGTCGCGGTGAACAGGATGCTGATGATGTCGTCGTGGTGCAGCTCGTTGCGCTCCACCACGGCGTTCACCAGCTCGCGGGTGGCCTCGAGGACCAGGCCGCGGTCGTCGGCGTCCACCTGTGTCGCGCCCCGGATGGCCCGTACGGCCACGAGCACCCTCCTCCGTCGATCGGGCTCCCGGATCCGGGGTGCCCGGTCGAGTCTAGGTTCCGCCCGCCACCCGCCCCGACCCGTCCTCCCCCAGGTGCCTTTGTCGCGATGAAGGCACCTCCTCGCGCACCTGTTCGTGCGTGAGTTAGGGATAACGGTGGCGAGGCATTAGCCCCCGGGAACCAGGGTGCCCACCGGGACCAAGGGCCCTGGGGAGTAACGGACGGATTCGTGACGGTTGAGGGGTGAGTCGAGAAGAGGCCCACCGCCGATCCCCCGCACGCCGACCGGGAACGCCCGCGCGCCCGCTCCTCGACGGGACGTCCCGTGCGAGGGCACCGCTGTTCACCGCCCGCACCGACCGGGCCGCGGGCTCGGTCGCCCTGCGCGGCCACCTCGACCGGGTGGGCGCCGAGGCGCTGTGCCGGACGGTGACCGCGCTCCGGCGGCTCGGGCACCGGCAGGTCGTCGTGCGGCTCGGGTCGGCCACCGTGGCCGACGACGCCCGCGCGCTCCTCGACGACCTCGCCCGGCGGTCGCCTGCCGGCGAGCGGCTCCTGCTCCGGTGACGGCCGGCTCCTCCCTCCCCGGACAGGACGGGCGCCGGTGAGCCCGGAGCCGCGGCCGCGGGACCGCTGGACCGTGGGTGCGGACGCGGTGGTGTCCCTCGCCTGGGACGGGGAGCCGCTGTCCGTCCCGCAGGGCCGGCTGCACGCGGTGGGCGGGGAGGGCCTCGTCGCCGGCCGGTCGGTGTGCCTGGCGCCGGTGGCGCTCCTCGACCCGGCCGAGTGGTCCTGGCCCGACGACGGGGCCGAGGCCGACGACCCGCTGTGCTGGATCTGCCTCGCGCTGACCGTCTGACCGTCGGGGCGGCGCTACGTCCGGTCGAGGAACCGCCGGGCGCGGCGGGCGTCGCGCTCGATCAGCGGCCCGGCGACACACGCCACGGCTGCCCACAGCAGGAGGACGGTCAGCCGGGTCGCCGTCTGCTCGGCCACCCACGTGCCGGCGAAGAGGATCCCCAGGCCGGCCGACATCACGACCTGGGCCCGCTGGTGGACCAGCTGCTCGGCCAGCAGCCGGGCCAGGGGCAGCCGCTCCGGCTCGACCGGTCGCCGGCCCCGGACACCGGCGAGCAGCTGCCGGCGCTGCGCCGGGGTCAGCACCGCGAGCGGGCTGCGCCAGCCCCCCCACCCGGCGTGCCCCGCGCCAGGCGAGGACCAGGCCGGTCAGCTGCACCGCCAGTCCCCCGGCGGCCACGCCGTAGCCGACGACGGCCCGCCACGTGGGCACCTCCGCGTCCCGGCCGGGAACCGGGTCCGCGAGGAGGACGGCCAGCACGGCCGCTGCCGCGGTGCCCGCCAGCAGGACCACCAGCAGCAGCAGGACCCGCCGGCGCCGCCACCGGGCCAGCCGCTCCCCCGCCGAGGCCGTGGGCCGCCGGTCGAGCAGGGAGCGGGCCTCGGCCCAGCGCGCCTCGTCCCCGCCCGTCACGACGGGCAGCATCGCCGAGGCCGCCGCCCGCCGCCGGGTGCTCACCCGGCCGGGTGAGCGCGCGCCGGCTCAGAGCCCGACGAGCTCCTCGAGCGCGCCGACCTCCTGGCGGGTGAGCCGGCGGATCGCGCCGCTGCGCATCCGCTGCAGCGAGACCGGGCCGACCGCGACGCGGGTCAGCCGGGAGACGGGCAGGCCGACGGCGGCCAGGAGCCGCCGCACGATGTGCTTGCGGCCCTCGTGCAGCACGACCTCCACCACCGACTGGCCGGCGTGGGCGTCGACGATCCGGAAGGAGTCGACCTTCACCGGGCCGTCGTCGAGCTCGATGCCGGCGCGCAGCCGGCGGTGCAGGTCACGGGAGATCGAGCCCGACACCTGCGCGAGGTAGGTCTTCTTCACCCCGTAGCTCGGGTGGGCCAGCCGGTGGGCGAGCTCGCCGTCGTTGGTGACCAGCAGCAGCCCCTCGGTGTCCTGGTCGAGCCGGCCGACGTGCACCAGCCCCGGTGCGAGGTCGCCCACCATGTCGCCGATGGTGGGCCGCGCGCGGTCGTCGCTCATCGCGGTGATCACGCCGGCGGGCTTGTTCACCGCGTAGGTGACCCGGTCGTCGCGCAGCTCGATCCGCTGCCCGTCGACGGCGATCTTGTCCCGCGCCGGGTCCACCCGCATGCCCTGCACCGTCACGGTGCGGCCGTTCACGCTGATCCGGCCCTGGTCGACCATGTTCTCGACGACCCGCCGGGACCCGACGCCGGCGCGGGCGAGCACCTTCTGCAGCCGCTCCCCCTCGCGCTCGGCCGTGGCGGAGGGCGGGCGGTCGCCGGGGTGGGCCGGGGCGAGCTCCATGTCCTCCGACCAGCCCTCACCGCCGGGGGTGCCGGGGAGGTCGTCGGGCTGCGGTGCGGTGTCCATCCGCACCAGTCTCCCACCCTCCGGACGACCGCCGGGACGCGGCGGCGGGCCGGCCGGCCGGGGGATCAGGAGTCGACCAGCCACGACAGCACGCGGCCCCGCTGCCAGCACCGGCCGACGGCCTCGGCCTGCCGCGCCGACCGGCCGGCCACCGTGACGCCGATCGTGCTGTGGCCCGAGGCGGGGCGGTCGCCGAGCGTCGGGACGCCCGGCGCGACCCCGACCCCCTCCACCGACACCCACGCCACCGGCCGCCCGGCCGCCGCCTCGTCCAGGCGGTGCAGGAAGTGCAGCCTCCGCTCCGGTCGCAGGCGCGCCAGCGACCAGGCCGTCACGACGACGGGCAGGGCGCCGGTGGGCACCCGGGCGACGGCGTCGGGCAGCACCTCGGCGACGTCGCCGCGCACCGGCACCGGGGGGTCGGTCCCGGCCAGCGCGAGCTGCGCGTCGAGCTCCGCCCGGCGCTCGGGCCGGTCCGGCGGGAGGCAGGCGCGCAGCCACCGGACGCCGTCGGGGTCGGTTCCGTCCAGCGGGTCGGCGTCGACGCAGACCCGGGCGACGACCGGCGGCAGGGACCGGGCCGGGACCGCGCGGTCCCCCACCACCCGGGCCGACACCTGCACCGGGGACGACGGGTCGCCCAGGAACCGCCCGTCGCCGTAGGAGACCCCGACGCGGTCGACGAGCAGGTCCAGCCCCGCCGGGCGGCCCACGCCGACCAGCCCGACCGCGCCGGCACCGGCGCGCCGCGCCGCCTCGGCCAGCGCCGGGTACAGCACCGCGGGGTGCCCGGCCTCGTCGGACAGCACCGGACGCCGCGCGGCGGTGGCCGCCACCGCGTCGGCCGCTCCCAGCAGGGTGTCGACCGCCCCCGCGGCAGCGGCCTCGCCGTCCCCGGAGACGTAGGCGGCGGCCAGGGCCGGGGCGCGCCCGGCGAGGGCGAGGTCGTGCAGGGCGGCGAGGACGACCGGTGGCCGCCGCCGGCGGGCCGGCAGCGCCGCGAGCGCCCGCAGCGCCTCCGGCGACCCGCCCAGCGCCCCGGCGACGCGCGCGGACAACGGCGAGGTGCCGGCGTCCGCGGCGAAGCGCCGGTAGGCGTCGGCGAGCGGGCGGGTCCGGTCTGCCCGGTCCTCGCCGTCCGCGGTCGCCCCTGGCACGACGGCGACCCTAGGGGTCAGGGCGTCTCGGAGGTCTCCCGCGCGACCTCGGCGGTGTCGGGCAGCAGCGGCGCCAGCGGCGGCAGCTCGTGCAGGCCGCTGAGGCCGAGCCGCTCGAGGAACAGCGCCGTCGTCCCGTACAGGCCCCCACCGCTGTCGGGGTCGGTGCCGACCTCGGCGACCAGGCCGCGCGAGAGCAGCGTGCGCATGACGCCGTCGACGCCGACGCCGCGGATCGCCGACACCCGCGCGCGGGTCACCGGCTGCCGGTAGGCGATGACGGCGAGGGTCTCCAGCGCCGCCTGGGTCAGCCGGCTGCGCGCGGCGCCGGTGAGGTGCCGCTCGACGACGGGCGCGAACTCCTCGCGGGTGTAGAGCCGCCAGCCCTCCCCCGCGCGGCGCAGCGCGATGCCGGCGCGGCGCCCGTCGTAGCCCTCGGCGAGCTCGGCGAGGGCCGCCCGCACCCGCGGCACCGGGACGCGCAGCGCCGCGGCCAGCGTCGCCTCGTCGAGCGGGCCCTCGGCGACGAACAGCAGCGCCTCCAGCCCGCCGCGCAGGTCGGCCGGGTCGAGCTCCTCCTCCGGCTCCGGCTCCGGCTCCGGCTCGGGCTCGGGCATGCCGGGCAGCACCAGCGGCTCCTCCGGCACCGGCGGCACGTCGCCGGCCGGTGGCGCGGGGCGCTCGGCCACCCGGGCGGCGAGCTCGGCGGCGACGGCGTCCCAGACGGCGGGGTCGTCGTCGGGCCGGCCGGCGGCCTCCTCGCGGGTGGCCGCCAGCTCCGCGGCCAGCGCCTCCCAGGAGACCGGGCCGCGGTCCGGCGGCTCCGCGGTCACGGGGCCTCCCCGTCGGCCGCCCCGCCGAGGTCGGCCACCGCGGCGACGTCGGCCGGCCCGGTCCAGCGCACCTGCAGCTCCCCGAGCGGGGTGAGCTGGGTGAAGGTGACCCGCTGCTGGCGGTAGAGCTCGAGCAGCGCGAGGAAGCGGGCCACGACCTCCAGGGTGGTGGCGCAGTCGCCGGTGAGCGCGCGGAAGGTCAGCGTGCCGGCGCCCAGCAGCGCCGCGCGGACGGCGAGCAGCTGCTCGGCGACGCTGACCGGCGGCGCGTGCAGGTGGGTGACCCCGACGGTCGGGGGCTCCTTCGGCGTGAGCGCCCGCGCGGCGAGCGCGGCGAACCGCTCGGGGGTGACGCCGAGCAGCACCTCCGGCAGCAGCGCGGCGAACCGCGGCTCCAGCGGCGCCTCCCGGGGGTGCCGGCGGACGGCGACGGCCTCCCGCTCGCGCAGCACCGCGGCGGCCTCCTTGTAGGCGCGGTACTGCAGCAGCCGGGCGAAGAGCAGGTCGCGGGCCTCGAGCAGCTCGAGGTCGTCCTCGTCCTCGATGTCGGCCGCCGGCAGCAGCCGGGCGGCCTTGAGGTCGAGCAGGGTCGCCCCGACGACGAGGAACTCGCTGGCCTGGTCGAGGTCGAGCTCGTCGCCGAGCGCGCGCAGGTGGGCGATGAACTCGTCGGTGACCACCGACAGCGCGATCTCGGTGACGTCGAGCTGGTGCCGGCTGATCAGCTGCAGCAGCAGGTCGAAGGGGCCCTCGAAGTTCGTGAGCCGGACGGTGAAGCGGCCGGTGTCCACCGGCTCCGGCGCGGTCGCGACCGCGTGCGCTTCTCCGCTCACGGACTGCAAATGTAGGCCGTGCGGCGGCGTCAGCCCTTGAGGCGGCGCACCAGCACGGAGTCCTCGCCGTTCTCGGCGAGGTCGGCGAGCAGCACCGACACCGCCTCGCGCACGATCCGGCCGCGGTCGGCGGCCACGCCGTGCTGGGCGCGCAGCGACAGCCGCGCGCTCTCCAGCGCCAGGAGGTCCTCCGCGGAGATGTAGACGGTGATCTTCTCGTCGTGCCGGGTGCGGCCGGCTCCGCTGGCGCGGGCGGCCTTGCCGCGGGTGCGCGCGCCGGGCGCGGGCACCGGCGGGGGCGCCGGGGCGCGGAAGGCGGCCAGCGGGTCGGCGGGAGCACCGCCGGGCACGAGCGTCAGCGACGCCGGCTGCTCGGGCTCCGGCTCGGGGACCGCCGACCGCCGCGCGGAGCGCAGCGCCGGGGACGCCACCGCGGAGCTCAGCGGGGTCAGCTCGGTGACCTCCGCCGCGGGCGGGTTGTCGGTGCGCCGGAACAGCTCGTCGGCGCCCGGCAGGACCGGACGTCGTGTCACAGGGAGATGACCTCCTTCGCCAGGTCGCGGTAGGCCGCCGCGCCCGAGGAGGTCGGCGCCCAGGTGGTGATGGGCTGGCCGGCGACGGTGGTCTCCGGGAAGCGGACCGTGCGGTGGATGACGGTCTGGAAGACGGTGTCGCCGAAGGCCTCGACGACGCGGCTGAACACCTCTCGGCAGTGCACGGTGCGTGAGTCGTACATCGTGGCGAGGATGCCGTCGATCTCCAGCGACGGGTTGAGCCGCTCCTTGACCTTGTCGATCGTGTCGACCAGCAGGGCCACCCCGCGCAGCGAGAAGAACTCGCACTCCAGCGGGATGACCACGCCGTGCGCGGCGGTCAGGGCGTTGACGGTGAGCAGGCCGAGGGAGGGCTGGCAGTCGATGAGGACGTAGTCGTACTCGTCGCGCACGGAGTCCAGCTTGCGCAGCAGGGTCTGCTCGCGGGCGACCTCGCTGACCAGCTGCACCTCGGCGGCGGACAGGTCGATGTTGCTCGGCACGAGGTCCAGGCCGGGCACGTCGGTGCCCACGCGGACGTCGGCCAGCGTCGTCTGCCGCTCCATCAGCGCGTTGTAGATGGTGCGGTCCAGCTGCTGGGCCGGCACGCCCAGGCCGACCGACAGCGCGCCCTGCGGGTCGAGGTCGACCAGCAGCACCCGGCGGCCGTACTCGACCAGCGAGGCGCCCAGGTTGATCGTCGACGTCGTCTTGCCGACGCCGCCCTTCTGGTTGCACATCGCGATGACCCGGGCCGGGCCGTGCCGCTCGAGGGGCGGGGGCTCGGGCAGTCGGTGCTGACGCGCGCGGGCGGGGTCCAGCCGCGAGGCGGCCGCCCCCATCTCCCCGCCGTCGGCCGGGAGTGCGAGAGCCTGACCGGCTCCGTCCCCTCGGATCGCCATGAGTCGCCACTCCTCCGTGCTCCCCGGCGGTGCCGGCCGCGGTCGGCCGGCCCGGTCCGCTCGGGTCGGGGACGACGGTAGGGAGATGACCTGCGCCGATCCACGGGACACGCCGTCGCTGGCGGATCTTGCCGGGGACACGTCCGTACTGCGCAGTAGGGGCTGGCAGAAGGTGCCGACCCGGACCGGCCCGTCTCGTCAGGAGAGGGCGCGCGGGTGGCTCCCGGCGTAGACCTCGCGGAGCTTGTCGACGGTGACCAGCGTGTACACCTGCGTCGTCGTCACCGAGGCGTGCCCGAGCAGCTCCTGCACGACGCGCACGTCGGCGCCGCCGTCGAGCAGGTGGGTGGCGAAGGAGTGCCGCAGCGTGTGCGGCGAGACGTGCTCGGCGAGACTGGCGTCGGCGGTGCGCTCGGCCGCCGAGCGCAGGATCGCCCAGGCGCTCTGCCGCGACAGCGGCCCGCCGCGGGCGTTGAGGAACAGCCGCCCGCCGCGGACCCCGCCGCGCGCCGCCGTCGTCCCCGCTGCGGCCAGCGCCGGGCGGGCGCGCACCAGGTAGTCCTCCACCGCGCGCAGCGCGTAGCTGCCCACCGGGACGATCCGCTCCTTGCCGCCCTTGCCGGCCAGCCGCACCACCGACGAGCCGCGGTCGAGGTCGTCGACGGCCAGGCCGACGGCCTCGGAGATGCGCGCCCCGGTGCCGTAGAGGACCTCCAGCAGCGCCCGGTCGCGCAGCCCGCGCGGGCCCTCCACCGAGCCCGCGGCCTCGATCAGCGCCACCACCGCCTCCACCGGCACCGCCTTGGGCAGCCGCCGCGCCGGCGCCGGCGGGCGCACCTCCGCGGCGACGTCGCCGGGCACCAGCCCGTCGAGCAGCGCGAAGCGGTGCAGCCCGCGGACGGCGACGACGGCCCGCGCGGCCGACGTCGCCGACAGCGGCGGGTGCCCGTCGTCCCCGGCGCGCAGCGCGGCGAGGAACCCGGCGACGTCGCTCTCGGCGACCTCGCCGAGCCCGCGCACCCCGGCCGCGGCCAGGTACTGCGCGTACCGCCGCAGGTCGCGGCGGTAGGAGGCGATGGTGTTGGCGGCCAGCCCGCGCTCGACGGCGAGGTGGTCGAGGTAGCCCCCGACCACCCGCTCGACGTCGGTGTCGCGCGCGGGCGTGCCCGCCGGCGCCGTCACGGTCAGGACAGGACCTCCTCCCAGGGCACGGCGGTCATCCCGTGCGCCTCGGCGACCTCCGGCAGCACGACCTGCCCGGCGGCGACGTTGAGGCCGTGGGCGAGGGCGGGGCTGGCGGTGACCGCCGCCCGGGTGCCCTGCTCGGCCAGCGCCATGACGTAGGGCAGCGTCACGTTGGTCAGCGCGTGCGTGGAGGTGTTCGGGACGGCGCCGGGCATGTTCGCCACGCAGTAGAACACCGACTCGTGCACCCGGAAGGTCGGGTCGTCGTGTGTCGTGGGCCGGCTGTCCTCGAAGCAGCCGCCCTGGTCGACGGCGATGTCGACGAGCACCGAGCCCGGCTTCATCCGCTTCACCAGGTCGTTGCTGACCAGGGTCGGGGCCTTGGCGCCGGGCACCAGCACCGCGCCGATGACCAGGTCGGCGTCGAGGACGGCCCGCTCCACCTCGTAGGCGTTGGAGGTCACCGTCTGCAGGTGGCCGCGGTAGACGTTGTCGGCGGCGCGCAGCTTGTCGACGTCCTTGTCCAGGACGACGACCTCGGCCTGCATGCCCAGGGCGATGGTGGCGGCGTTCATGCCCGACACCCCGGCGCCGATGACGACGACCTTGGCCGCGTAGACGCCCGACACCCCGCCGAGCAGGACGCCGCGCCCGCCGTGGGCCCGCTCCAGGCTGTGCGCGCCGACCTGCGGCGCCATCCGCCCGGCGACCTCGCTCATCGGCGCCAGCAGCGGCAGCGCGCCGTTGGCCGTCTGCACGGTCTCGTAGGCGATCGCGGTGGTCCCCGAGGCCACCAGCGCCTCGGTGCAGGGCCGCGAGGCGGCCAGGTGCAGGTAGGTGAACAGCGTCTGCCCGGCCCGCAGCCGGCCGTACTCCTCCTCGATGGGCTCCTTGACCTTGAGCAGCAGGTCGGCGTCGGCCCAGACGTCGTCGGCGCTGTCGACGATGCGGGCGCCGGCGGCGGTGTAGTCGCCGTCGGGGATGGACGAGCCCTCCCCCGCCCCCCGCTCGACGAGCACCGTGTGACCGGCCCGGGTCAGCTCGGTGACCCCGGCGGGGGTCAGCGCGACCCGGTACTCCCTGTTCTTGACCTCTCGGGGCACCCCGACGTGCATGGCGGTCCACTCCTGTCGCTGCGGCCGGTCCGAGGTCGTCGGTCCCGCGCCTGTCCTCGCGCCCCCGGTGAGGGGACCCGGAACGGACCCTAACCAGCGCCCGGGCTGCCGTCAGTCCGCGCAGCGCCCACGATGGCCGGGCGGGTGACCCGGGTAGTGGCCGGGTCACCCCCGAGGAGGAGGAACACCCCGATGCGCCTGTACGCCTCGCGCCCCGACCGCCGGCTCGGTCAGGTGCTGGCCGACGTCGGCGTGCTCGCCTGGCTGGTGCTGTGGGTGCTGGTCGCCCGGGCGGTGCACGGCGCGGTGCTGGTGCTGGCCGAGCCCGGCCGGGCGGTGGAGGACCTCGGGACCTCGGTGGCCGACAGCATGGGGTCGGCGGCGTCGGCGGCCGAGGACGTGCCGGTGGTCGGCGACGAGCTCTCCGAGCCGCTGGGGTCCCTCGGCGACGCCGCCGGGTCGGTCAGCGGCGCCGGGCAGGCCGCGCAGGACGCCGTCGCCACGCTGGCCACCGTGCTCGCCGTCGTGCTGGTGGTGCTGCCGGTGGGCTGGCTGCTGCTGCGCTGGCTGCCCTGGCGGCTGCGCTGGATCCGGGAGGCGTCGGCGGCGTCACGGCTGCTGCGGGGGGACGGGCCGGACCTGGAGCTGCTGGCCGCCCGCGCGGTGGCCACCGCTCCCCTGCCCCGGCTGGCCGCGCTGCCGCCGGGCACCGGTGAGGCGTGGCGGGCCGGCGACCCGGCGGCGGTGCGGCTGCTGGCGACGCTGGAGGCCGGCCGGCTGGGGCTGCGGCTGCCGGTGCCCGACGCGGCAGGGTCCGGCGCCACCGCACCGCCGTCCCGCCCGTGAGGTGCCTTCATGGCGATATCGGCCCCCTTCCGGGGGCCTGGACGATGCCTTCATCGCGATATCGGCCCCTCGCGGGGGCCGGGAAGGTGCCTTCGTCGCGATGAAGGCCCCTCCCCGGGCGGCGGCCCCGCTCGGGTTGAGTCCGCCGTCCCCGGTGCCGAAGTCCCCTCCCGAGCCGGGAGGTGTCCGTGGGACGAGCGAGACGACGGCCGTCGGCACCCCGCCGGCGGCGCGGCGGCCCGACGGCGGGGAGGGTCGCGCTCCGCCTGACCGCGGCCGCGGCGGTGGGCCTGGTGGCGCTGTCGGCCCCGGCCACCGACATCGCCGCGCAGGTGACCGCCTCGGACGCGCCGGTCCGCGGTGCCGCTCCCGCCGGCCCGCCCGCCCCCGCGACGCCGGCCGACCCGGTCGCGCCGGCCGCCGTCGACCCCGCACCGGTGGCGGAGCTCCCCGTGGCGGCGCCGCCGGCGCGCCGGCTGCAGGTCGAGCTGCCCGCGCCGATGGTGCCCCGCGGGCAGCCGCTGCAGGTCACCCCGCCGCCGGCCGAGTGCGGCGGCTACGGCAACCCGCGGCAGGTGACCCCCGGTGTGGTGCCCGGTGCGGGGTCGGCGACGGTGAGCTGGCAGGCCGACGGCCGCGACGCCGTCCGGGGCTACCGGGTGACCGCCGTCAGCCAGGCGCTGACCACCGGCGGGCAGCCGGAGCCGCCGCGGGTCGACGTCGCCCAGCGCGCCGGCTGCGGCGAGGTCAGCGCGGTGCTCGGCGGCCTGACCCCGGGCGTGCGCTACGTGTTCTGGCTCGAGGAGGCGCTGCTCGACGCCGACACGCAGGTGGTCGAGTACGTGCAGGTGGGCTGGTCGAGCCCGGTCGTCGTCGGCTGAGCCCGCGCCCCCTCCCGGTCGAGATCACGTGATCTCGACCAGGACACGCCGGGCCGGCCGTCGAGATCGCGCGATCTCGACGGGGCGAGGGCGCCCTACTGGGCGTCGACGGGGCGCAGCGTCGTGCCCGCGGCGCGGTGCTGCGCGGCGGCGAGCAGCCCGATGACGGCGGCCGCGTTGCGGATCGACCCGTCGAACACCCGCTGCACCGCCTCGGCCAGCGGCACCCGCTCGACGGTCATGTCGAGCTCCTCGTGCTCGACGGTGAAGCCCTCGGGCCGGTCGACGTCGGACAGGCCCTCGGCCAGGTAGACCAGCACCAGCTCGTCGCAGAAGCCCGGGGTGCTGTACGTGGTCGTCAGCAGCGACCACCGCTCGGCGGCCAGCCGCACCTCCTCGGCCAGCTCCCGCTGCGCGGTGGCCAGCGGCTCCTCGCCGGCGGCGTCGCGCAGGCCGGCGGGCAGCTCCCACAGGTAGCCGCCCACCGGGTGCCGGTACTGCCGCAGCAGCACCACCCGGCCCTCGTCGTCGAGCGCGACGACGGCGACGGCGCCGGGGTGGCGGACCACCTCGCGGACGCTGTCCCCGCCCCCGGGCATCGCGACGGTGTCCCTGACCAGGCGGATGACCCGGCCCTCGTAGACCGTCTCGCTGCCCAGCACCCGGTACCCGCCGCCGGCGGCCGGCTCGCTCACCGTCAGATCCCGACCTTCTCGGCCTCGAGGTCGGGCACCGGCAGCCGGGCGGACTCGGCGCGGTCGACGGCCGCCTGCACGAACGCGGCGAACAGCGGGTGCGGCCGGGTGGGGCGGCTCTTGAGCTCGGGGTGGGCCTGGGTGCCGACGAAGAACGGGTGCACCTCGCGCGGCAGCTCGGCGAACTCCACCAGGTGGCCGTCGGGCGAGGTGCCGCTGAACACGAAGCCGGCCTCGGTGAGCCGGTCGCGGTAGGCGTTGGCGACCTCGTAGCGGTGCCGGTGCCGCTCGGTGACCTCGGTGGCGCCGTAGGCGGCCGCGGCCACCGACCCCTTCTGCAGGTGCGCCGGGTAGCTGCCCAGCCGCATGGTGCCGCCCAGGTCCCGCTCGCCGGCGACGACGTCGAGCTGGTCGGCCATGGTGGCGATCACCGCGTCGGGGGTGTCGGGGTCGAACTCCGCGGAGTTGGCGTGCTCCAGGCCGGCCATGTTGCGGGCGTACTCGATGACCATGCACTGCAGGCCCAGGCACAGGCCCAGCGTCGGGATGCCGTTCGTGCGGCTGTAGCGGATGGCGCCGAGCTTGCCCTCGATGCCGCGCACGCCGAAGCCGCCGGGGATGCACACGCCGTCGACGTCGGACAGCGCCGCGGCCGCGCCCTCGGGGGTCTGGCAGTCGTCGGAGGGCACCCAGCGGATCTGCACCCGGCTGCGGTGGGCGAACCCGCCGGCGCGCAGCGCCTCGGTCACCGACAGGTAGGCGTCGGGCAGGTCGACGTACTTGCCGACCAGCGCGATCGTCACCGTCTGCTTCGGGCGGTGCACCCGGTCGAGCAGGTCGCCCCACACGGTCCAGTCGACGTCGCGGAAGGGCAGCCCCAGCCGGCGCACGACGTAGGCGTCGAGGCCCTCGCGGTGCAGCACCTTGGGGATGTCGTAGATCGACGGCGCGTCGGGGCAGGAGATGACGCCCTCGGCGTCGACGTCGCACATCAGGCTGATCTTGCGCTTCAGCCCGGTGCCGATCTCGCGGTCGGCGCGGCACACCAGCGCGTCGGGCTGGATGCCGATGTTGCGCAGCGCCGCCACCGAGTGCTGCGTCGGCTTGGTCTTCAGCTCCCCCGACGGCGCGATGTAGGGCACCAGCGAGATGTGCAGGAAGAAGCAGTTGTCGCGGCCGATCTCGTGGCGCACCTGCCGGGCGGCCTCGAGGAAGGGCAGCGACTCGATGTCGCCGACGGTGCCGCCGATCTCGGTGATGACGACGTCGGCGGAGTCCTCGCCGTCCTCCCCGTCGACCTCGGCGGCGGCCAGGATGCGCGCCTTGATCTCGTTGGTGATGTGCGGGATGACCTGCACGGTGTCCCCGAGGTACTCCCCGCGCCGCTCCTTGGCGATGACGTCGGAGTACACCTGCCCGGTCGTCACGTTCGACCGCGCGCCGAGGTCGGTGTCGAGGAACCGCTCGTAGTGGCCGACGTCGAGGTCGGTCTCGGCGCCGTCCTCGGTGACGAACACCTCCCCGTGCTGGAACGGGTTCATCGTCCCGGGGTCGACGTTGAGGTAGGGGTCCAGCTTCTGCATGGTCACCCGCAGGCCGCGGGCGGACAGCAGCGCGCCGAGGGAGCTGGCCGTCAGGCCCTTGCCCAGAGAGGAGACAACTCCGCCGGTGACGAAGACGAACTTCGTCGGCTGGGAGTTGTGGAGGAGCCCGCGATCACGCATTCCAGGTCGACCCACGGGAACCCACCGTAACACGATCGGCCAGATCCCCCCGGGTGCCGCCGGACACCTCGCGGCCCGCCGGGGACGTCGCGGCCAGCGCCACCAGCAGCGGCACCAGCAGCGCCGCGGCGGTCGCCGGCAGCGCCACGCCGGAGTCGTTGACCGCGGCGCCCAGGGCAAGGCTCAGGGCGGCGGCGACCAGCCCGGACCGCAGCACCGCGGCGTCGGCCGGTGCCAGGCCCGAGCCGCCGTCGCGCAGCAGCCCGTATCCCCGCAGCCGCCGGCCGCGGACCAGCCACAGCGCCGCCACCAGCGCCACGGGCAGCACCCACGCCAGGGCGCTGCCCAGCAGGATGTCGAGGTTGGCCTGCCCCTTGCGGCTGACCACCGTCCACGCCTCGCCGGTGAGCAGCTGCTCGACGAAGCGGCCCAGGTGGCTGCGCTCGTCGGCCGGCCGCGTCCAGTCCAGGACCGCCAGCGTGCCGACGGCGACCACGCCCGCGGCGAGCACCGCGGCCAGCCGGACCAGCGTCACCCGCACCCCGGTGAGCAGCATCGCCAGCAGCAGGAAGCCCGGCAGGGTCGCCAGCACGCCGCCGAAGTCGCGGCCCAGGCCCGGCGCCCCGACCAGCACCACGGTGAGCGCCCCGGCGACCAGCACCACGGCGCCGGTGACCCGCCGCTGCCGCCGCCCGACGTCGTCGCGCCCGGCCCCGGCGCGCCGGCCGGCCGCCGTCGCCGCCACGGCGGTGGCCACCAGCGCGGCGGCGGCGAGCAGGCCGGAGCCGAGGTTGCCGTAGCCGGTGAACCGGCCGGCGACGATCGCGTCGTAGCCGAGCAGGCCGTCGAGCTCCAGCGGCGACCCGGCCAGCACGTCACCGACCAGCGTGGCCAGGGTGATCCCCAGGACGGCCAGCGGCGGGCCGAGCCGCCGCCGTCGCCCTGCTCCCCGCGCCCAGGGCCCGAGCAGCGCCACCGCGGTCACCGCCGCGGTCGCGAGGAGCACCGACCCGGCCAGCGCCCAGCGCGGGGACCCGGCCCGCTCCCACGGCAGCAGCCCGGCCAGGTGGGTGGCCACCGGCAGTGCCGCGGCGGCGAGCGCGGCGACCTCCAGCAGCGGCCGCAGCCGGGCCAGCGGGGCGCGCGCGCCGCGGCGCAGGCCGAGGACGAGCAGCCCGAGGACGACGACGGCGGCGTCCACGGCCACCAGCGCGACGAAGAACGTGCCGGTGCTGCGGTGGTGGGTGACCGCCGCGGTGTTGGCCCGCTCCAGCGCGGCGACCGCCTCGGCCGTGGGCGGCCGCCCGCCGGTGACCGTCAGCGGCTGCCCGTTGACCGACGCGGGGCGCTCGGCGCCCAGGGCGCGCAGCACGGTCGGGGCGACGTCGATGAGCTGGGTGAACGGCGCCCGGCCGGTGCTGGCCGAGGTGAGCCAGCCCGGCCCGGTGAACCCCGGCCCGGAGGCGATGCCCACGTGCAGCTGCGGGCGGCCGTCGTTGACCTCCGAGACGCCCTGCACCAGCAGCAGCGTCTCCCCCGGCAGCGCGGCCACCGCGGCGCGCAGCCGCGCGACGGCGTCGTCGACCCCGGCCACCGCCGCCGCCCGGGAGGCGGGCTCGGTGCCGGTCTCGCTGCCCTCCGGGGCGGGCACGCCGGCGTCGACCAGCCCGTCGAGGGAGACCAGCGTCAGCGGGCAGGGCTCCAGCAGGCCGGCCACGGCGGCGGGGTCGGCGGGCAGCGCCTCCTCGCGGGTCAGCCCGACACCGGGGGCCGCGACGGCCAGCGCCGCGGCCCGGCCGACGACGGTCGCGCAGCCCACCGCGGTCCCCAGCGCACCGGGCTCGGCGCCGAAGCGGGCGGTGGCGGGGTCCTCGGCGACGGCGCGGACGGCGGTCAGCGGATCGGCCAGCCCGACCTGCGCCAGCCGCTCCTGCAGGCCGCAGTGGGACAGCTCGGGGCTGACCGGCGGTCCGGCCGGCACCGGCGGCTGCGACGGGGTGGCGCCCGCGCCGGAGCCCTCGCCCGGCAGCGGGACCGTGGGCAGCGGCACCGGCGGGGCGGCCTCGTCGGGCGCGGGGAACCGGGCCCGGTTGCCCGCGCCCAGGGTGGCCCAGCCGTCGAGCAGGCAGGTGGTCGAGCGCGCCGCGCGCACCGAGACCGCGCCGATCGGCGAGGTGTCGGCCAGTTCCCACAGCGCCGGCGTCGTCCCGGGGTCGAGGTCGCTCCACACCAGGCCGGGGACGCCGACGACGAGCACCCGGTCGGCCGACCAGTCCTCGGCCGCGGCCGCCGTGCCGGGCAGCCCGGCCACGAGCAGGGTCAGCAGCGTCCCCAGCAGGACGGCGGCGCGCCTCATGCCGCGCCGGTCCCCGGGGGTCCCAGCAGTTCCCGGTAGACGGCGACCAGGGCGCGGGCGGTGGCCGCCTCGTCGGGCCAGCCCGCGGCCTGCTCCCGCCCGGCGGCGGCGAGGGCCGCGGCGCGGGCGGGGTCGGCGAGCAGGCCGGTGACGGCCTCGGCGAGCGCGGCGGCGTCGCCGGGCGGGACCAGCCGCGCGCCGGCACCGAGCAGCTCGGGCAGCCCGCCGGTGCGGGTGGCGACCAGGGGCGTGCCGGCGCGCAGCGCCTCCTGGGCGGTGAGCGAGCGGGCCTCCCAGCGGGAGGGCAGCACCACCAGGTCGGCGGCGGCGAGCAGGTCGGCGACGTCGTCGCGGCGGCCGAGCAGGGTGACCGGCAGCCGCCGGGCGCGGATCCGCCCGGTCAGCTCGGCGTGCAGCGGGCCGTCGCCGGCGACGGCGACCAGCGGCGGGTCCGGCTGGGCGGCCCAGGTGGCGGCGGCGTCGAGGAGGACGTCGTAGCCCTTCTGCGGGTGCAGCCGGCCCACGGCGAGCACCAGGGGCCGCCCGTCGGCCAGGCCGAGGCCGGCGCGCACCTCGTCGCGGGAGCGGGTCGCCGGCGGCAGCGCGGGCGCCGCCACCGGCGCGACCCGGACGTCGCGGGCGCCCAGCCGCCGGGCGTTGGCGGCGAGGTCGGCCGAGGCGGCCAGCACGACGTCGGCGGCGCGGACGGTGGCCCGCTCGGCCTGGGCCAGGACCCGCCGCAGCGGGCCGGAGCGGTCGGGCAGCGCGTTGTGCAGCGTGACCACCAGCGGACGGCGGGCCCCGCCCGTGGTGCGCACCGCGGTGGCGGCGACCAGCCCGGCGCGCAGCCCGTGGGCGTGCACCAGGTCGGCGCCGGACAGCACCCGGCGCAGCGCGAGGACGGCGCGGGTGTCGGCCAGCGGGTCGAGGCCGGCGGAGATCTCGACGGGGGTGAACCGGGCGGCCGCGGAGAACCCGAACAGCGCGTCGGTGGCCGCCGGGCCGCAGACGGTGACCGCGGCGCCGGCGCCGGCGAGCGCGGGCAGCACCGAGCGCAGGTGGGTGCCCACGCCGCCGGTGCTGGTGGCCAGCACCTCGGCGATGCGGCGGCCGGCCAGCTCCCGCTCAGCCACCGTGCACCTCCGTCCCCCCGGGCGTCCGCAGCGCGCGCACCGCCGCGAGCAGGGGCCGGCGCGCCGTGCCCATCATGACCGCCCCCGCCACCGCGGTCACGGCCGCCGCGGCCAGCAGCCCGGCACCGACCGCGCCGGGCAGCGAGCCGGCCGGGACCGGGTCGGCGCCCAGCGCCCGGGCGGTGAGCAGCCCGGCGGCGGCGCCGGCCCCGGCGGCGAGCAGCGCGGGCAGGCCGCAGCGGGCCAGGCCCGCCAGCCCGCCGGGGGCCACCCGGGCGGTGACCGCGAGCAGCGCCAGCCCGGCGACGGTCACCCCGAGGCTGTGGCCGGCGGCCAGCGCCAGCGCCCGGTCGGCGGGCGGGAGGGCCCGCGCCAGCCCGACGTCGGCGGCGACCGCCAGCAGCCACCCGCCGAGCACGCAGACCGTGGGCGCCTTCCACAGGCCGCGGGCGTAGAGGGCGCGGGTGAGCACGGCGACCAGCCCGTAGCCGGCCAGGCCGGGCGCGAAGCCGAGGATCGTGTCGCGGAGCGCGGCGACGTCGCCGGTGCTGCCGCCGAGGAGGAACACCCGGGCCATGGGGCCGGCGACGGCGGCGAGCACGGCGGCGGCGCCCAGCGAGGCCACCAGCACCAGCGTGGTGACCGGGGCCAGCGCCCGCCGGTAGCCGGCCTCGTCGCCGGTGCCGGCCCGCTCGGCCAGCAGCGGGTAGGCCGAGGTGGCCAGCGGCACCGCGACCGCGGCCCACGGCACGAGGAACAGCGTCAGCCCGGCGGTGTAGGCCACCTGGGTGCCGTCGGGACCGCCGCTGGCCAGCCGGATCGCGACGGCGGCCACCAGCTGCTGCCCGGCCAGGGTGAGCACGCCCGCCACGGCGAGCCGCCGCACCCGCGGCGCGGCGCCCACCGGGAAGCGCAGCGACGGGCGCAGGCCCAGGTGCAGCCGGCGCAGCGGCAGCAGCAGCGGCAGGGTCAGCGCGGCCACGCCGAGCGTCGTCCCGACCCCGAGCACCAGCTCGGCCGGCGTCGACAGCGCCTCGACGTCCCGGGCGCCGCCGAGCAGCGCGAACAGCCCGTAGGAGCCGGCGACGACGACGCTGGACAGCAGCGGCGCGATCGCCGGCGCGGCGAAGCGGCGGTGGGCCTGCAGCACGCCGGTGAGCACGATGCCGAGCCCGTAGAGCACCACCTGCGGGGCGAAGACCAGCAGGAACCGCGCGCCGAGGGCCACCTCGGCGTCGGAGCCGCCGCCGAGCAGCAGCCGCGCGATCGGCTCGGCCAGGACGGCGACCAGCGCGGCCAGCGGGACGAGCAGCAGCAGGGTCCAGCCCAGCAGCGCCGAGGCGGTACGGCGCACCTGCTCGCGGTCGCCGGTGGCGATCCCGCCGGCGAGCATCGGCACCACCAGGGAGGCCAGCGCTCCCCCGGCGACCACCTCGAAGACGATGTTGGGGACGGTGTTGGCCGCGGTGTAGACGTCGCCGGTGCTGTCGGCGCCGACGGCGTTGGTGAACACCAGCGTGCGACCGAACCCGGCGAGGCGGGCCAGCACGGTCAGGACGGCGATGAGCGCGGCGGCGCCGGCCACGCCCTCGGCCACCCGGCGTCCCGACACGGTCGGCCCTGCCGCGGTCACGCCGGGCGGCGGCCGAGCCGGTCGAGCTCGCGCAGGCCCGGGGTGGCCTCGATGACCCGGGTGAAGCTGATCCGCTCGCTGGCCAGCGTCAGCGCGGTGACCGCGGCGAGCAGGCCGGCGCGCACGGGGCGGGAGGGGACGGCGGCGGCCCGCAGCCCGAGCAGCGCGCCCACGGCGTTGGCGCCGGCGTCGCCGAGCATGACCCGCTCGCCGAGATCGGCCGGCAGCACCGCCAGCGCCGCGCCCAGCGGGCCGGCGACCAGGCCGCCGGCAGGACCGCGCAGCCCGGCGGCCGCCGCGAGGGCGGCGGCCTTCGCCGCCCGGCCCGGGCGCAGGTCGAGCAGGTTGACCAGGTTGGCGGTGCCGGCGACCAGGCCGGTGGTGAGGACGCCGTCGACCGGGCCGCGGCGCGTGGCCAGCGCGGCGACGGCGGCCGCGGCGCCGATCCCGGCGACCTTGACCGCGCCGGCCGACACCCGCCCGGCGCGCAGCGCCCGCAGGTGCCCGGCCAGCCCCTTGTCGCCGGCCTGCTCGGGCCGGGCGCCGGCCAGGTCGTCGTAGCCGCCCACCAGCCCGGACACCGCCCCCGCGACGGCGGCCGCGCCGCGGGTGCCGGCCGGCGCGCCGAGGACCGCCCCGGCGGTGGCGGCGGCGGCCAGCGCGGGGCCGCCGAGCAGGGTCACCGGCCGGCCGGCGTAGTTGGTGCGCCGCCACGGCGCCCCGGCCGGGCGCGCGTCCACCGCGGCCGCCGCGGCGAGTCCGGCGCGGGCCGCCGCCGCCCCGGCCGCCACGAGCAGCGCCGGGTGCGGGCTCACGGGGTGGCGGCCGGCAGCGGCGGGACCGGCTGGGTGCCCTCCCCGGTGCCGTAGGCGCCGGAGGTGCCCTCGCGCTCGCGGCCCAGCGCCAGCACGGTGCTGATCCGGCCCGACGGGCTGGTCACGTTGTCGACGGTGGAGACCGCGGCGGCGGTCTCCGGGTCGTCGCGGACGGCGCCGACCAGGCCGTTCTCCCCGGCCGAGGCGGCGTCGCCAGCCACCACGGCGCCGGAGCCCGCGGCGTCGAGGGCGGTGACCAGGTCCACCAGCGTGTCGGTGCGGTCGGCGGCGTCCTCGCCGTCGAGCGTCCCGGTGGTGAGCACGACGGCGTGGTCGGCGGGGGTGACCGAGTCCGAGTCGGCGGACAGCACGTCGAGCGCGGTCAGCCCGGCCAGGACGGTGGAGACGGCGGCGGTGTCGGGCACCGGGGCGCCGGTGGGCGGGACCATCAGGGTCTGGCCCAGCAGCGCGCCGACGAGCTGGCCGGTGTCGTCGGTCTCGGGCAGCGCCACGCCGGCGGGCCGGCCGGCCGGGGTGGTCACGTAGCTCTGCAGCGCCGACTCGGTGGCCGGGTCGCTGTACCCCGGGGTGAGGGTGAGCTGGCCGGTGATCGTGCCGCCGGCCTCGGTGACCAGCGCGGTCACCTCCTCGACGGTCTCGGTGGGGACGTCCTCGGAGGTCAGCACCAGGAGCACGCTGCGCCCGGTGAGCGTGTTCTGCACCAGCGCGGGGGCGACCGCGGACTCGAAGGCGTCGTCGGCGTCGACCTGGGTCTGCAGTGTCTGGGTGGTGTCCTCCAGCTCGCGCTTGTCCTCCTGCAGCGAGCTGACCTGCCCCCGCAGGTTGTCCAGCACCGGCCCCGACAGCTGGGTCGCGCCGATCACCAGCCCCAGGGCGATCGCGAGGAACACCGCGATCAGGGAGACCAGGTGGTAGCGGAAGTCGATCACGAGAAGAGGTTCTCCAACCAGAACACGAAGCTGTCCCACTGGTCGACCAGCAGGTCGAGGTAGATCCGCCCGGCGGTGGTGACGGCCAGGGCGGCGACGATGGCCAGCAGCGCGGCCAGCACCAGGACGATCAGCGCCCCGGTGGAGATGCGGCTGCGGTAGAGCCGGCTCACGCCCTTGGCGTCGACGAGCTTGCCGCCCAGCCGCAGCCGGGTGAGGAAGGTCGAGGCCATGCCGCCGCGGCCCTTGTCGAGGAACTCCACGAGCGTGGCGTGGGTGCCCACGGCGACGATGAGCTTGGCGCCCTTCTCGTCGGCCAGCAGCATCGCGATGTCCTCGCTGGTGGCCGCGGCCGGGAAGGTGATGGCGTCGACGCCGAGGTCCTGCACCCGCTTGAGCCCGGGGGCGCGGCCGTCGGCGTAGGCGTGCACCACGACCTCGGCGCCGCTCCTGAGGACGTGGTCGCTGACCGAGTCCATGTCGCCGATGATCATGTCCGGGGAGTAGCCGGCCTCCACCAGCGCGTCGGCGCCGCCGTCGACGCCGACGAGCACCGGCCGGTAGTCGCGGATGTAGGACCGCAGCGCCTGCAGGTCCTCCTTGTAGTCGTACCCGCGGACGACGACGAGGACGTGCCGGCCCTCGATCTTCGTGCGCACGTCGGGCACGCCCACGCCGTCGAGGAGCAGCGCGCGCTCGCGCTTCATGTACTCCATCGTGTTGGTGGCGAAGGCCTCCAGCTGCGTGGACAGCCCCGCCCGGGCCTCGGCCATCGCCGCCGCGACGGTGTCCGGCGTCTGCTCGGTGCCCTTCGCGACCGGAGCGCCGTCGGGACCGTAGAGCGTGTCGCCCTCGACGCGGACCTGCGCGCCCTCCTTGAGGGCGCCGAGCACGTCCTTGCCGACGCCGTCGACCAGCGGGATGCCCGCGGAGGTCAGGATCTCCGGTCCCAGGTTCGGATAGCGGCCGGAGATGCTGGGGGCGGCGTTGACCACGGCGCCGACCTTCGCGGCGACCAGGGAGTCGGCGCTGACGCGGTCGATGTCGACGTGGTCGATGACGGCGATGTCCCCGGGCCGCAGGCGCTTGGTGAGGTTCTTCGTGCGACGGTCCAGCCGGACGGTGCCGCTCACCCCGGGTGCCGCCTCCTGGGCCCGGCTCCGTCGCAGGGTGCCGATGCGCATGCCCGCATGCTCCCACGCACGCCTGTGGGGGCCGCCCTCCGACGCGCTTCGGCGACGGCCTGCTCACGCAGGGTGTCCGACACCACGGTGAGCGCGACACGCCCGGCACGTGCGCCCCACCAGCACCCGGGGAGGATCCGGTATCGCTGTCTAGCGTCGTCGTCGTGACACGTGGGGCTCCAGCTGCCAGCTTCCCGGCGAACCGCCCCGGCGCCGCCGACGGGGCGCCGGAGCACGCCCCGGCGCCGGTCCCCGCTCCGGTCATCCGGGCGGTCCCGGGGACGCGTCCGGAGCCCCCGTCCGAGCCCCCTCCCGCACCGGTCGGTGAGCGCGCGGCCCCCGCGCAGCCGTCGGCGGGTGCCGACGGGCCGCCGGCGGGGCGGGCCGCGCGGCGGCGGCAGCGGCGCGGCTCGGGGGTGCGCGAGCGGCGGCGGCTGGAGACGCGCGACCGCATCGTCGAGGTCGCGGCGGCGCTGTTCGCCGAGCGGGGCTTCGACGCGGTCAGCGTCGTGGAGATCGCCCAGCGCGCCGGCGTGGTCGAGAAGACGGTGTTCAACCACTTCCCGGTCAAGGAGGGCCTGGTGCTCTCCACCGACCCGCCGGTGCGCGCGGCGCTGCTGCGGGCCGTGGCCGAGCGGCCGGCCGGGGAGTCGGCGGCCGCGGCGGCCGGGACGTTCCTCGTCACGGCGATGGCGTCGCTGGGGGACCCGGAGGCCGCCGAGGGCGTGGCGGCGATGGCCCGGGTGGTGCGCGGCTCGCGCACGCTGCAGGTGCGCGAGCGGGAGATCCTCGGGGAGATCACCGCCGCGCTGGCCGCGCAGATCCGCGAGGAGACCGGGGCGCCCGACGGCGCGGTGGAGCCCGAGCTCACCGCGTCGGCGGTCACCGCGCTCTACGGGCGGCTGCTCGAGCTGGCCCGCGACCGGGTGCTGGCGGGGGTGACCGGCCCCGAGCTGGCCGCCGAGCTGCGCGCGGCCGGCCGCCGGGGGCTGTCGCTGCTGCAGTTCGGGCTGGCCGGGTACGCCAAGCGGCGCTGCTGACACCTCCCGCGGGTGCTCGCGTCCGGCCGGGCGTTCTGCCAGGGTGCGCGGCGTGCGTCCCCGCCGGCCCGCCGCCGTCCTCTGCCTCGCCCTGGCCGCGGCGCTGCCGGGCTGCGCCTGGCCGGTCGACGCCGACGACCCGGTCGCCGTGCCCCGGTTCGAGGGGTCTCCGCCGCCGATCGCACCGGTGACCCCGGCGCCGGTGCCGGTGGCGAGCGCGACGCTGGCCGACCTCTCGGGCGGCAGCGCCTACTCCGGCACCGTCACCGTCGTGCGCACCCCGGTGTCGGTCGGCCTCCCGCCGCTGGCGGGCCCGCTCGCCGACGACTGCGACCTGCCCGACGACGGCTCGGTGCGCACGCTGGCCGTCGAGCTCACCTTCACCGACACCTCGACGGCGGCGATGGCGGGGCTGGCCGCGGACGTCGCGCTGACCGCCGCCGACGGCGGGCCGCCCCGTGCCGGCACCGCCGTCCTCGTCGGGTCGGCCGCGCCGGGGACGCGCTGGTGCCAGGACGGTCCGTCGCCGGTGACCGACGGCTTCGGCGTGGGCAGCGGGACCGGCAGCGCCACCACGGTCACCGTGTGGGTCGTGGCCCGCGCCGGGGCACCGACGCGCGACCTGGTGCTGCGGGTGTCGGGGCTGCGCAACGAGGCCGGGTCGAACGCGACCGGCCCGTGGGACGAGGTGGCCGTGGCCGCGGGCGGGTGCGCCGACGACCCGGCGGCGCTGTGCGTGCCGCTCGGGTGAGGGCCCTCAGGCCGGCAGCTGCAGCGCCCGCAGCAGCTGGTCGGCGCGGTCGCCGGGGATCGCCGGGTCCCGGGTGAACAGCGCGACGGCGACCATGTACTCGTCGTCGCCGGCCCAGCCGCGGCCCTCCTCGACGATCCGGCGGATCTGCGCGCGCACCTTCGGCTCGCTGCTGTAGGTGCCGTAGTCCAGGCCCATGGCGAGGAAGTTGGCCACCCGGTAGCCGAGGTCGGCGGCGGTGGACACGGTGGTGACCGGGTCGGCGTAGCTGGCGACGGCGGTGACCACGTGGTCGTAGCCGGCCTTGAGCAGCTGCAGGGTCAGGTCGTTGCCGCGCACGCCGCCCCACAGCTCGGGCATGAGGATGTCGCGGTCCGGCGCGGGGATGTAGGGCGGGTTGGCGATCGCGGTGCTCACCGGCTCGCCGCCGGCCGCGTCGGCCCGGTCGAAGAAGTTCCCGAGCTCGACGGTGTAGCGGTCGGCCACACCGCGCTGGGCGATGTTCGCCCGCGCCTGCTCCACCGAGTCGGCGCTGATGTCGAAGCTGCGGACGTGCAGCCCGGGCAGGCCCGCGACGACGTCGGCGATCGCCGAGGCGTCCCCGGTGCCGAGCTCCACGACCGGGGCGGACTCCCAGCCCAGCTGCTCGCGGTACTGCTGCAGCAGCATGCACACGGAGAAGCCGTAGTGCGCGGACTCGTCGGCGGAGCTGAAGCAGCTCACCGGAGGTCCCAGGCGGGGCTCGCGGCGGTGGTCACGGCAGGGACGGCGGGTCGCACATCCGTGGCCTACCCGCGTGGGGCGCCGCACACTCCTGCCTCCCGCCACCGTGTGGCGCACGACCGGGTGGTCCGCGCCCGTCGCCGGGTGACCCGCTGCAGCAACCGGTCAGGCGCGGGCCGCGGCCGCGACCGCCAGCAGCTCCCGGGCGTGCGCCTGGCCGGTGTCGCTGTCGGTCAGCCCGGAGAGCATGCGGGCCAGCTCGCGCACCCGGTCCTCGCCGTCGACGGCGCGGATGTCGGTGGCGGTGACCCCGGCCGCGGTGTCCGGCGACTTGTCCACGACCAGGTGGGTGTCGGCGAAGGCGGCCACCTGCGCGAGGTGGGTGACGACGACGACCTGGTGGTCGCCGGCCAGCCGGGCCAGCCGGCGGCCGATCTCGCCGGCGGCCTGCCCGCCGACGCCGGCGTCGACCTCGTCGAAGACCATCACCGGCACCGGGTCGGCGCCGGCGAAGACCACCTCGATGGCGAGCATGACCCGGGACAGCTCACCGCCGGACGCGCCGCGGTGCACCGGCCGCGGCGGGGCGCCGGGGTGGGCGGCCATCAGGAGCGCGACCTCGTCGACGCCGTCGGGGCCGGGCTGGTCGGGGTGGCTGTCGATGGAGAACGACACCCGGGCGCTCTTCATCGCCAGGCCGGCCAGCTCGCGGCCGACCTCGGCGGCGAACCCGTCCGCGGCGGCCCGGCGGCCGGCGGACACGCGGGCGGCGAGGTCGTCGACCTCGGCGCGGGCGGTGTCGCGGGCGGCGGCCAGGGCCTCGAGCGCCTCGTCGGACACGTCGAGCGCGGACAGCTTCTCCCGGGCCTCCTCGGCCCAGGCGAGCACGCCGGCCAGGCCCTCCCCCGGGTCGGCGTACTTGCGCACCAGCGCGGTGATCGCCGCCCGCCGGTCGAGGACCTCGGCCAGCCGCGCGGGGTCGGCGTCGAGGTCGGCGACGTACCCGGCCAGCTGGACGCTGACGTCGGAGACGACCGCCACCGCGTCGGCGAGGTCGCGGGCGAGCAGCACCAGCGCGGGGTCGTCGGTGGCCGCCAGGGCGCGCTCGGCGACGGCCAGCGCGGCGGTGGCGTCCTGCGGCAGCCCCTCCGCGCCCAGGTCGCCGGTGACGTCGCCGACCAGCGCCATCCGGGCCTCGTCGACGGCGGCCCGCAGCGCGTCGGCGTCGCCGAGCCGCTTGGCCTGCGCGTCGAGTGCCTCGTCCTCGCCGGGCTCGGGCGCCAGGGCCCCGATCTCCTCCAGCCCGTGCCGCAGCACGTCGGCGGCCTGGGCGAGCTCGCGGGCCTGGCCGCGGCGGCGGTCGAGGTCGGCGGCCAGCTCCCGCCAGTGGGCGTGCGCGGCGCGGTAGGTCTGCAGCAGCTCCAGGTGCGCCGGGCCGGCGTAGCGGTCGAGGGCCGCCCGCTGCTCGGCGGGGCGCGACAGCCGCAGCTGGTCGCTCTGCCCGTGCACGGCCAGCAGCCCCTCGGCGAGCTCGGCGACGACCCCGACGGGGACGCTGCGCCCACCGAGGTGGGCACGGGAGCGGCCCTCGGCGTTGACGGTGCGCGCCAGGATCAGCGAGCCGTCCTCGTCGGGCTCGGCGCCGGCCTCGGCGGCCCGCTCCCACACCGGGGAGTCCGCGGGCAGCTCCAGCCGCCCCTCGACGCCGGCCCGGCCGGTGGCGCGGACCCGGCCGGGGTCGGCGCGGCCGCCGAAGAGCAGCGTCAGCCCGGTGACGACCATCGTCTTGCCGGCGCCGGTCTCCCCGGTCACCACGGTCAGGCCGCGGCCGAGCTCGAGGGTGACGTCGTCGATGGCGCCCAGACCGCGGATGCGCAGCTCGGTGAGCCGGCCCAGGTCGTGCCGGGCACGCGCCGGGTCCGCAGGCGCGCCGTCGGCGGACGCGGCCGCGTCCGCGGGGACCTCCCCGGCGGCCGGGCTCTCGACGGGTGGGGTCGCGGGCGGGTCGGCCTCGCCGGGCCGGGGGCGCCGGGTCCGGCCGGCCCGCTCACGCGTCGGGGTCCGGGGTGCCACCGCGCACCTCCTCTCCGGGAGCCGGGGCGCCGTTGGCCGAGGGCGGCAGCGTGACCACGTCGCGCAGCAGCACGTTGCGGGAGGGGCGCAGCTCGTGACCCGGGTCGTGCCGGCGGGCATCGCGGAAGCCGTGCACCGGCAGGCCGAACTTCGCTCCCAGCCGGTCGCCGAAGGTCGAGGGGTGCACGCGGGCGATGCGCACCGGCCGCTCGGCGCGCCGCACGTCGACCCGGCCCCCGACGGGGACGTCGAAGGCGCGGCGGCCGTCGGCCGACACCCGGGCGCGGTTGCCGTCGGGCGGGACGGCGACCGACAGCACCGCGTCCGGTGAGGTGACCAACGGTCGGGAGAAGAGGGCGTGCGCGTTGGACGGCACCAGCAGCAGCGCCTCGACGTCGGGCCACACCACCGGGCCGCCGGCGGAGAACGCGTAGGCGGTCGAACCCGTCGGCGTGGCGAACAGCACGCCGTCGCAGCCGAAGCTGGTCAGCGGCCGGCCGTCGATGGAGACGACGACGTCGAGCACGCGGGAACGCTGGGCCTTCTCCACGGAGACCTCGTTGAGCGCCCAGGTGCCGGCGACGACGGCGCCGGTGGCGTCGAGGACGTCGATCTCGACGGCCAGCCGCTTCTCCACCGAGTAGTCGCAGCGCTCGATCGCGGTGAGGGTCTCCTCGACCGCCTCGGGCTCGGTCTCGGCGAGGAAGCCGACGCGGCCGAGGTTGACGCCCATGAGCGCGGCGTGGCTGTAGCGGGCGAGCTCGGCGGCCCGCAGGAAGGTGCCGTCGCCGCCGAAGACCATGACGATCTCGGCGCCCCGGGCGGCCTCGGCGTCGGCCGGGACGACGTCGGCGCCGGGCAGGCCCAGGTCGTCGGCCTCGTCCTCCAGCACGCGCACCGTGATCCCGGCACGCTCCAGCCGAGCCGCGGAGCTGCGCGCGAGCTCGACGATGTCCTCGCGTCCGGTGTGCACGGCCAGCAGCACGTGCCGGCCACCGCCGGGACGCCACTCGCCCTGGCCGGCCTCGCTCATCGGTCCTCCCCGCCCGGGACCGCGCGGTCCCCGTCGCTGCGGGCTGCCTCGCCCACCCGTCTCCTCCCAGCGTCCCCTGAGACGCGCCGCTGCGCCCGTGCGGTCACCGCGGCCCCTCCTCGACGGCACGCACGACGTCGGCCTCCGCGGGGCGCCCCGCGTCGCGGCGCAGCCACAGGAAGAACTCGACGTTGCCCGCCGGTCCGGGCAGCGGGCTGGCCACCACCCCGGCGGTCCCCCAGCCCAGGTCGGCCGCGGCCCCGGCGACCGCGAGCACGGCGTCGGCGCGGGCGGCGCGGTCCCGGACGACGCCGCCGGAGCCCAGCCGCTCGCGGCCGACCTCGAACTGCGGCTTGACCATCGGCAGCAGGTCGGCCTCCGCGGTGGCGCACGCGGTGAGGGCGGGCAGCACCAGCCGCAGCGAGATGAACGACAGGTCGGCCACGACCAGGTCGACCGGCCCGCCGACGTCCGCCGGCGCCAGGCTGCGGACGTTGGTGCGCTCGAGCACCCGCACCCGCTCGTCGGTGCGCAGCGACCAGGCCAGCTCCCCGTAGCCGACGTCGACGGCGACCACCTCCCGGGCGCCGCGGGACAGCAGCACCTCGGTGAAGCCGCCGGTGGAGGCGCCGGCGTCCAGCGCCCGGCGGCCCTCGACGGCGACACCGAAGGCGTCGAGCGCGCCGAGCAGCTTGTGCGCGCCGCGGGACACCCAGCGCTGCTCGTCGGGGTCGGTGCGCACGACGACGGGCGTGGCCGGGTCGACCGCGGTGGCCGGCTTGGTCGCGGCCTGCCCGGCGACGGCGACGCGGCCCTCGTGGATCAGCTCGACGGCGTGCTCGCGGGAGCGGGCCAGGCCCCGCCGCACGAGCTCGGCGTCGAGTCGGCTGCGGCGCGGCATCAGAGCTGGTCGATCGTCGCGAGTTCGCGCTTCAGCCGGTCGTGCTCGGCCTCGAAGACGGCCACGTGCTCGGCGACCGGGCGCTGGTCGAGGCCGGCCAGCGCGGCCGCGGTGGCGCTGCCCGGGCCCGCGCCGTCCGGGGTCGTGCCCTCCGGGCCGCTGCTCTCCGGGGCCGTGCTACCCGCGACCGTGCTCTCCGGGACCGTGCGCTCCGGGACCGTGCGCTCCGGGACCGTGCGCTCCGGGCCGGTGACGCGCGCGGCGGCGGGACCCGGCCGCGGCGGGCCCGGGACCGGTCGCGGCCGGATCGGCTCGGTCATGGCAGGGACCTTCCGGGGAGGGCGTGGCAGCGGGGGTGTGGACGGCGGGCCGGGGACGGGGACCGGCGGCGATCCCGGCCCGCGAGACTACCGGCCGGCACCGACGGGAACCGTTCCGCGGACCGGACCGGTGGCGCTCCCCCGGCCTCCCCGGGCGGCGCGCTCACGACCGCACCAGGTTCCAGTCGGTGAGCGCGCGGCGGGCCGCCTCGTCACCGGCCCGCAGCCCGGTCGCGGCAGGCCCGCCCGGTCGCGACCAGGACGCCACGCACAGCGCGCGCAGCCCGTCGAGCCCGTCGTCCGGACCGGGGGCGTCCCTCAGCCCGGCGGCGTCCGGGACGGTGCGCAGCACGAGCGACCCCGCACCGTCGGCGGCCGCCAGCCAGCCGCCGCAGCGCCAGCCGCCCTCCTCGGCGACCACGGGCGGGTGGGACACCAGCAGGCCGCCGGCGTCGGGCGCGAGCAGGTCGGGGCGGTGCGGCGGCCGCGCGGCCAGCAGCGTTCCGGGGTCGGTGACGCCGCTGAGCACCAGCAGGCTGGCCGCGCCGGCGCGGTGGCTGCCCTCGATGTCGGTGTCGAGCCGGTCGCCGACGACGAGCGGGCGCCGTGCCCCCGTGCGGCGGACGCACTCGGCGTGCATCGCCGGGTCGGGCTTGCCCGTGACCATCGGCTCGGCCCCGGTGACACCGGCGACCACGGCCACCATCGCCCCGTTGCCGGGTAGCGGCCCGCGCGGGGAGGGGATGGTCGCGTCGGCGTTCGTGGCCACGTGCCGCGCCCCGCGCCGGACGGCGACGACCGCCTCGGCCAGCTGGGCCCAGCCGACCTCCCGTCCGTAGCCCTGCACCACGGCGGCCGGGTCGTCCTCGGCCCGCTCGACGACGGTCAGCCCGGCCGCCCGCAGCGCAGCCGCGACCCCGGGACCGCCGACCGGCAGCACCCGCGCGCCGGTGCCGAGCACCGTGGCGACGACCGAGGCGGCCGCCTGCGAGCTGGTGATCACCTCGTCGGCGGTGGCCGGGACCCCCAGCTCCTCCAGGTGGCGGGCCACCTCCTCCGGTGTGCGGGAGGCGTTGTTCGTGACGAAGCCCAGGCGCATGCCGGTCTCCCGCGCGGCGGCGAGCGCGGCGGGGACGCCGGGGACCGCGTCGGGTCCGACGTAGACGACGCCGTCGAGGTCGAGCAGCGCGACGTCGAAGCGCTCGGCGGGCGGACGGGGGCTGCCGGCGGTCAGGCCGCCCGCGCCGGCACCGCCCCATGCGGCGCTCACGCCGCTCCCGGCCCGGAGGCCCGCCGGGCGCGGACCCCGCGCAGCGCCCGCGCGTAGTGCGGCAGGTCCGGCCGCATGGCGACCGCCAGGGCCAGGTGCTCGGCGGCGAGGTCGAGGTCACCGGCGCGGCTGGCGGCCAGCCCGAGCCCGAAGTGGGCGTAGTCGTCGGTCGGGTTGCCCGCCGCGAGCGCGCCGAAGCTGTCGACCGCCTCGCCGTAGCGCCCGGCGTCGTACTGGGCGCGGGCCAGCGCCTCCAGGACGCTGCGGGAGCCGGGCTCGGCCTCCGCGGCCCGGGTGAGCAGGGTGGCCGCGGCCGCGGGGTCGCCGTTGCTGAGCAGGTCCAGGCCCCGGCGGTACCACTCGTAGACGCCGCCCTCGGGCCCGTGCCCGTCGGGCGCCGCCCGTTCCGCGCCTCCTGCTGTCGCCACCGACGTCCTCCCGTCCTCCCGCGGTCCGCCTCCCCCGCCCCGTGCCCGTGCGGGCCCGGGGACCGGACGCCGCGGCGGCCCGGGACGGACGGCTCCTACGATCCCGTCGTGCACTCGTCGCCGCTGGGCTCCCCGCCACACGTCGCGACGGGACTCGACGTCCGGCCCTTCCGGGCCCTCACCTACCGGCACCGGGACCCGGAGCACCTGGCCCGGGTGAGCTCGCCAGCGTACGACCTGGTGACCCCCGACGGCGCGGAGCGGCTGGCTGCCGCCGACCCGCACAACATCGTCCGCCTCATCCTGCCGGGAGGCACGTCCGGCCCGGGCACCGCCGGCGCCACCGGGCCCGCGGCGGCCGGGGACGTCGCCGCCCGGGCCGCCGGGACGCTGCACGAGTGGGAGCGGTCCGGGGTGCTCGTCCGTGACGAGCGCCCGGCGATGTGGCGCTACGAGATGCGGTCCGCCGACGGCGAGCCCACGGTCGGCTGGCTGGGCGGGGTGGCCGTGGGCGGCCGGGCGGTGCTCCCGCACGAGGACACCTTCCCGGCCGCCGTCGAGGGCCGCCGGGCGCTGCTCGCGGCGACGGCCACCGACCTCGAGCCCATCGTGCTGGCCCACGACCCCGAGCCGGAGGTGGCCGCGCTGACCGCGACGGCCGGCGGCGGCCCGCCCGACCTCGAGGTGGTCGACGGCGACGGGGTCGCGCACCGGCTGTGGCGGGTGACCGACGCGGAGGTGCTGGACCGGCTGCGGGCGGCGCTGGCGCGCACCGGTGCGGTCATCGCCGACGGGCACCACCGCTTCGCCGCCGCGCAGGCGCTGCACCGCACCCACGCCACCGGCGACTGCCGGGTGCTGGCCCTGCTGACCCCCATGGGCACCGGTGGCCTGCGGGTCGAGCCGATCCACCGCGTGGTGCCGGACCTGACGCTGCAGGACGCCCGGGACGCCGCAGCGCGCGGGTTCACGGTGACCGACCTGCCCGTCGATCCGGACCCGGCCGCCGTGGCCGTCGCCGCGCGGCCGCTCCTCGCGGGCCTCGACGGCGGCCTGCTGCTCACCGACGGCCGGCGCCTGCTCTCCCTGTCCGACCCGACCCCCGCGGTGCGCGCGACCGTGCCGGCCGAGGCACCGCCGTCGTGGCGTCACCTCGACGTCGTCCTCGCCACGACCGGCCTGGTGGGCGGGCTGTGGGGCCGGCCCGACGACCCGGGCTCGGTGCTGGTGGCCCACGACGTCGCCGAGGCGGTGCGGCTGGCCGGCGCGCGGGCGGGTGTGGCGGTGTTGCTGCGCCCGCCCTCCCCCGCCGACGTCGCCGCGGTGGCCCGGGCCGGAGCCCGGATGCCCCGCAAGTCGACGCTGTTCGTGCCCAAGCCGCGCACCGGGCTGGTGCTGCGCCCGCACGCCGACTGAGGGCGGCCACCGCACCGGACCCGTCACGCCGTCCGCACCGTCCCCGAGCCCGCCGACCGCGGCACCTTGCGACCCCGCCGGCAGTTGACCTCGCACACCGACACCGTGCCCTGGCCGGTGCGCCAGAACCGCCGCTGCAGCGCCCCCTCGACCTCGACGACGTCGCCGGCCTCCCAGGCGGCCACCCGCCGCTGCAGGCCCCGGTCGTAGGTGATGCAGGTCAGCACGTCGACCGACGAGCCACGGGCCCGCGGCTCGGGTCGGCGCACGACGAGGCGGAAGGTGACCAGCGGGTCCCCGCTGGGCAGGGTCCGGTGCTCCGCAGGCGCCGACAGGCGCCCGCGGAGCACGACGTCGTTCCGGTCGATGACGGCCACGCTCATGACGGCAGCGTGGTGCCCGCGTGGTCCTCCTCGGCTGCCACGTCCGGCCCTGTGGACGGAGACGGCGGTGTGGACGGCGATGCGGCGACTGTCGGGGGTCAGTGCCCCGGCTGGTCCTCCGCCGGCGGGTCGAGCTCACCGAGCAGCTCGGCGACCTCGCGCTCGACGTCCGCGTCGAAGTCGACGTCCTCGTCAGCGTCGTCCAGGACGGGGTCCTCCCCGTCGGGACCGGTCCCGTCGCCACCGGTGTCGTCGCCGGCGCCGCCGGCGTCGGCCTCCGGCTGGTCGGCGACCGCGGTCGCGGTCTCGTCGGGGGCGGCCGCCTCCGGCACGGACTCCGGCAGCGGCAGTTCCTCCTCGCCGAAGGCGACGTCCTCGTCGGGGGCGGCGGCGTCCACGGCCTCCCGCCAGGCGCCGGCCGACGGGTCCCCGGCGGCGGCGAGGAGGTCGGCGTAGGCGGAGGCGATCCGGCGCGTGCCCTCGTCGGTCAGGTCGACGGCACCGGGGACCGGGCGGCCACCCAGCGCACCCTCCAGGACCAGCCGCGCGGCCGCCGTCTCCCCGAGGTCCTGACGGGCGCCGGCCTCGACGAGCCGGAGCTCGACGGTCTCGGCCCGGTCGGGCTGGTCGGCCAGGGCCTCCCGGACCAGCCGCAGCGCGACCTCGGGCCGTCCCAGCGCGCGCTCGCAGTCGGCGAGGACGGCGCGGTACCCCTCGTCGCCGCTCATCCGCCGGTAGGCGCGCAGCTCGCGGGACGCCTCGGCGTAGTCGCCGGCGTGGTACGCGGCCACGCCCACCGCCTCCCGGACGACGGCGATGCGCGAGGCGCGGTCCCGGGCCGCCCGCGCGTGGCCCAGTGCGAGCTCGGGCTCGTCGTCGACCAGCGTGCCGGCGACGACCAGGTGGCGGGCGACCTTCTCGGCGTTGCGGGCGTCCAGGCCGCGGAGGGCGGCCCGGATCGCGGGGTCGAGTTCCCGCGCGTCGGCCCAGTCGGGGAGGTCCGGCCCGGGCGCGACCGGCGGGGTGCGGTCCCGGTCGGGCCGGCTGCGACGGTCGCCGGTGGGACGACGGTCGCGCCAGTTCTGCCCGCCCGCGCGCTCGGCAGGGCCGCCTCGCCGCTGGGGACGCGCTCCCCCGCTGTCCGGGCGACCACGCCATCCGGGCCGCTCACCGGTTGCGTCAGGTACGGACCGGTCGCCCTGTGTCCGGCGCTCACGCCACTCCGGCCGGGCGCCCGACTCGTCTCGGTGCCGCGGTCGCGCTCCTCCGTCCCACGAGCGGGCGCCGCGCGCGCCGGCGTCCGGGCGGTCGCCGGCAGGACGCCGGTCTCGCCAGCCGCTGCCGGCCGCCTCACCACGCCGTCCCCGGTCCTCACCTGCCGGCGGACGTCGATCCGCCGCGGCGGGACGCCCCGTGCCGCTGCGCCGGTCCTGCCAGGAGCCCGACGACCGGTCCGCGGCCGGGCGGCGGTCGCGCCAGTCGCCCGTGGGGCGGTCACCGGTCGTCCGGCGGTCCTGCCAGGAGTCGCGGTCGCGGTCGCCGACCGGACGGCGGTCTCGCCAGTCACCGCCGGGCGTCCTCCCTGCGACCGGGCCGCCCGAGCGCTCCCCCTGACGCCGGTCCCCGGCGCGGCCGATCTGCCCGCCGCGAGGGGACCACTCGCCGCTCGATCCGCGCCCGCCCTGCCGGCCGGGACGGTCCCCCGTGCTCCGGGCGTCATCGGAGGCCCCGCGGCGCGCCGCACCCGGCGCTGCGCCTCGGCGCTCCGCCCCGCCGTCGCGGCCGCCCGCAGGGCGGCCCTGCCGGTCGTCCCGGCCCGCACGGGCCTGACCGCGGGCACCTCGGCCGTCGTCGCGGCCGCGTCCTGCGGACCCTCGTCGGGGAGAAGTCATGTCGTCCTGAGTACCTCGGTGCTACGGGCAGCACTCCTGCGAGCGCCACGGCGAGAAGGGCCGGAAATGCGCGAGGACGGGGGCCGGAGCCATCGGCTCCGACTCCCGTCCTCGTGAATGGTTGTCCGGCGGTGTCCTACTCTCCCACCCCGTCTCCAGGGCAGTACCATCGGCGCTGAGAGGCTTAGCTTCCGGGTTCGGAATGGGACCGGGCGTTTCCCTCTCGCCATGACCGCCGTAACACTGTGAACAAACCAACCGCTGGCCCCTCGGGCGGGTTAGTGCGTTCAGAACCGCACAGTGGACGCATGTGTGTGAGTCACCCCTGACGCAGAACTCGACTGCGCGCAGGTAGGGGTGTGGTCAAGCCCTCG
>NZ_FZOH01000014.1 GCF_900188205.1 Geodermatophilus saharensis
TGTACTGACCGGGGAGGTTGGTCAGGCGGCTGATGGGCGGGTGGCCGCCGATGCCGGTGTGGGGCCGATGGTGGTTGTAGGTGTGCAGCCAACCAGGAAAGGCCGCCCGGCGGTCGGCCTCGCTGATGAACAGCTGGGCGAAGGCCCACTCGGCGGTCATGGTGCGGTGAAAGCGTTCGACCTTGCCGTTGGTCTGCGGCCGGTAGGGCCGGGTGCGCTTGGGCGTGAGGCGCAGCTGGCTGCAGGCGGTGATCCAATCGTGGCTGCGGTAGCAGCCGCCGTTGTCGGTGAGCACCCGGCGGGCGGTGACCCCGCGGGCGGCGAACCAGGCCACCGCTCGGTGCAGCACGCCGGCGGCGGTCGGACCGGTCTCGTCCTCGCAGATCTCGGCGTAGGCGGTGCGGGAGTGGTCGTCGAGGACGACGTGGATGAAGCCGTGGCCCATCAGCGGGTTGCGGTAGCGGTTGCGGGCGCGGCCGCCATCGAGGTGCCGGTTGGCCTTGCCGGCCCGCTGACCCACAAAGCGCCAGCCGCCGCCGGCGGGAATGTTGCCCAGCTTCTTCACATCGGCGTGCAGCAACTCGCCGGGTGCGAGGTGTTCGTAGCGGACCGGCGCCTGCTCGCGGCGCTCGAGCCGGGACAGCCGGCTGACGCCGCAGCGGCGTAACACCGCGCCGGCGGTGGAGGGCGCCACGCCGGTCTCGGCGGCCAGCCGGTGCGCGCCCCAGCGCTTGCGCAACCGCAGTGACACGATCCGCTTCGTCCTCGCTGGGTCGGTCTTGGCCGGGCTGGAGTGCGGGCGGCTGGAGCGGTCGGTCATGCCGGCGGTGCCCTCGGCGCGGTAGCGGTCGGCCCAGCGCCGGGCGGTGGTCGCCGAGACACCGAAGCGCTCGGCGGCCCGCGTCGCCGGCCACTTCTCCTCGACGATGAGCCGGGCCATCCGCAGCCGCTGGCGCGGAGTCAGCGCGGCATTAGCGTGGAGCACGAGGACCTCCGGTGTCGTGGCAGTGGTCGCCTTCAGCAGCTCCACTCCACGCCCGGAGGTCCTCCCTCACAAGATCCGTCAATCAGATCCCGTGGTCACACGCCCGCGACCAACGTCTCCGGTCAGTACAGCTAGCGGGGCACGCCGGGGACGGGGAGGTCCGGGGCGGGGTCACCGGCGAGGCGTCCCCAGAGCAGCTCGTCGTGCCGGAGCCCGTCGCCGTAGCGGTACGACGACCGCAGCCGCCCCTCGAGGGTGAAGCCGGCCTTCCGCGCCACCCGGCCGGAGGCGGTGTTCTCGACGGCGTGGTAGAGCTCGACCCGCTCCAGCGGCACGGTCGCGAAGGCCCACCGGCAGGCCGCGTCCACGGCGCGGGGGGCGACCGAGCGCCCACGGGCGGCCGCGGCGACCCAGTAGCCGATCTGCGCGGTGCCCTGCACCCCGTTGACCGAGTGCACCGACACCGAGCCGAGCAGCCGGCCGGTGGCGGCGTCGGTGACCGCCCACGAGATGCGGCCCGGCTGCCCCGCGAGGCGCTGCAGCAGGGCCACCGCCCCGTCCCGCGTCGTCACGCCGCCCGACCACCGCCGGATGGCCTCGTCCTGCTGGACGGCCAGCACCTCGTCGACGTCGTCCTCCCGCCAGGGCCGCAGGTGCAGGGCGCCGACGTCGAGCGCGACCGGGTCCACGGCCGGTCATCCTCCGGCACCGCGCACCCACAGGGACGTCACTCTCCGCTCACAGTGCCTTGACAGCGTGTCCCCGGAGGGCGGGGCGACGGTCGGAGACGCCGACCCGGGACGGGGAGTACACGTGCGCGAGGAGCTCGTCATCGCCGCCACCACCGGTGCGCTGACCCTCTCCGGCCCGGCCGTGGCCGTGCCCGCCGTGGCCGTGCCCGCCGTGGCCGACACCGACGACACCGGGGACGCCCGGTCGTCCCGGGTGGAGCGCATCCGGGACGCGCCGGCCGACCTCGTCGACGACGGTTCGCTCACCCAGGAGCAGGCCGACGAGGTGGCCACCACCCTGGGCGAGGCGGACCTGGGGCCCGGCGGAGGGCACGGCGGGAGGGGCCCGGACCCGGCGACGGCCGCCGAGGCCCTCGGCACGGGCGAGGACGACCTCCGCACCGCGCTGGAGGCCGACGGCGCGACGCTCGCGCAGGTCGCCGAGGACCAGGACGTGGCCGTCGACACGCTGGTGCAGGCGCTGGTCGCCGCGGAGCAGGAGCGGATCGCGCAGGCCGTCACCGACGGGCGCCTTCCCCAGGAGGAGGCCGACGAGCGGCTGGCCGACCTGGAGCAGCGGGTCACCGACCGCGTGGAGAGCGAGATCGGGGGCCGCGGCCCCGGCGGTCCGGACCGGGACGGCACCGCACCGGACCGGCCCGCCGGCGACTGAGCCGCCCGGGCGGCCGCGGCGGCGCCGTCCTCACCAGGACGCCGCCGCCGCGGGCCGGCTACCCCACCGGCACCGGCGAGCGGGCGGCGAGCCAGGCGGTGAGGTCGGCCGCCGTCATGGGCCGGCCGTGCAGGTAGCCCTGGACGCTGGTCGCCCCGACGGCGCCGGCGAAGTGCTCCTGCTCCGGGGTCTCCACGCCCTCGGCCACGGTCTCCAGACCCAGCCGGTGGGCCATCTCCACGATCGCGTAGACGACGGCCTCGTCGGCGACCGAGGTGGCGGCGCCGGTCACGAACGACTTGTCGATCTTGACGACGTCGACGGGCAGCTCGCGCAGCGCGGTCAGCGCCGCGTACCCGGTGCCGAAGTCGTCGATGGCGATCCGGACGCCGAGGGCGTCGAGCTCCTGCAGCGCGGCGCGCACGGCGGGGGTGTCCAGCGCGGAGGACTCGGTGACCTCGATGACCAGCCGGTCGGCGGCCAGCCCGTGCTCGACGAGGTTGCGGATGACGTCGGCGACCGCGCCCGGCGCGGACAGCTGGGCGGCCGAGGCGTTGACGTGCACGGCGACGGGGTGCCCGGCGTCGTACCAGGAGGCGACGTCGGTGCACGCCCGGGCGAGCACGTGCGCGCCCACCGGGACGATCAGCCCGCGGGCCTCGGCGACGCCGAGGAAGGTGGCCGGCGAGAGCAGGCCCCGCTCGGGGTGCCGCCAGCGGACCAGCGCCTCCACGGCGGTGCAGCGGCCGTCGGCGGTGGCCACGATCGGCTGGTAGAGCACCTCGAGCTGCCCCTCGGCGAGGGCGACGCGCAGCTCCGCGGCGAGCGTGGCGTCGTCGTCGGCGGCCAGCAGGTCGGGGGTGAACCGGTGCACCCGGCCCTTGCCGTGGCGCTTGGCGGCGTACATCGCCAGGTCGGCGTGCTGCACGACCTGCTCGGCGGTGAGGCCCGGGCGGGCGCACGCGATCCCGACGCTGGCACCGACCTGCGCCGGCCGCCCGTCGAGCTCCACGGGCACGCCGGAGAGCTCGACCAGCCGCTCGGCGACGTCGACGGCGGTCTGCTCGCTCGCCCGCGGCAGCAGCACGGCGAACTCGTCGCCGCCGAGCCGCGCGAACAGGTCGCCGTCGCGGATGGACGCCGACAGCCGCCCGGCGATGGCCCGGAGCAGCCGGTCGCCGGTGCCGTGCCCGCGGTTGTCGTTGACGGTCTTGAAGTCGTCGAGGTCGACGAACAGCATCCACGCGGGCTCGCCGTCCGGGCGCAGGGCGGCGACGGTCTCGGCCAGCGCGGCGGTGAACGCCGTGCGGTTGGGCAGGCCGGTCAGCGGGTCGGTGGAGGCCTGCACGACCAGCTCCTGCTGGCGGGTGACGCTGCTGATGGCCAGGGCCATCTTGTCCCGCAGCCGGGCGGCGGCGGCGACCACGTCGTCGGGGAGCCCGCCGGGGGCACCCAGGTAGAAGCGGCCCGGCAGGCCGCGGTGCGGGAAGGCCCACCACCGTGCCGGGGTGCCGGCCACCGCGTCGAGCACGGCGGGGTCCTCGACCGGTGACCCGCTCAGCACCGCGGTGCCGGGGACGGCGAGGACCTCCGGCACGGACGCGAACTCCCCGACCCGGCCGACGACGAGGTCGCCGGTGCCGACGGCGACCGCCCGGCCACCGGGCACGACGCGGCAGAGGTCCCCGAGCGCCCGCCACCCGGCCTCGACGACGTGGTCGAGGTCGTCGGCCGCCAGCAGGTCGGCGGCCAGCTCGGCGAGGACGGTGCCGCACCGGTGGGCCCGGTCGCGCTCGACCACGCCCACCGCCAGGTGGCGCGCCACGACGGTGGTCAGGACCACGCCGGGCAGCGCGGCCGCGAGCACCGCGGCCGGGACGGCGCCGGTGTGCCAGGGCACGCGGTCCCACAGGAGCACCGCGACCGCGACGGCCGCCGACATGCCGATCCCGTAGCAGGCGACGTGCAGCGTGGTGCCGTAGAGGGCCCGGAACCACACCAGCGCCATGAGGACGCCGACGCCGGTGACCGGGTAGGAGCAGGCGAGCAGGAAGGCTGCGGCGGCCAGGCACTCCAGCCAGCACAGCCGGGTGACCTCGTCCCCGTGGCGGTAGCGGTGGACCCAGGCCAGGACCATGACGACCGCCGAGGCGAGCAGCAGGCCGGCGGCCGGGGCGGGCGAGCCGGGCAGCGAGCCGGCGACCGCGACGGCCAGCGACGCCAGGGCCAGCAGCAGGAACAGTGCCCTGGTCCGGCGGACGAGGCTCGGTCCACCACGGCCCAGCGCGTCGTGCAGCAGAGCGGTCACGGGAGCCTCCAGGGGATCGTCGGCCCGCGAGGGTTCCGCGGTGCCGTCCCGACCCGTGTCGGCTCGTGGCCCGGGTCGGCTGGAGGCCCGGCGGACGGCCTTCACCCCTCGGGGGCGGGCGTGCCTCCCTCGGGGTTCGCGGTGCGACGTCCGGTCAGGCGCGCGGCCCGACCAGCAGCTGGTCGGGGTAGCACCACCACCACGACTCGCCGGGCTCGAACGAGCGCACGATCGGGTGCCCCGAGCTGCGGGAGTGGGCGGTGGCGTGCCGGCGGGGCGAGCTGTCGCAGCAGGCCACGTGCCCGCAGGACAGGCACTCCCGCAGGTGCACCCAGGAGCTGCCCTCCCGCAGGCAGTCGGTGCAGCCCTCCGTGCTGTCCGGGGAGACGGCGGGGTCGACCTGGTCGAGGTGCGTGCACACGGCCATGCCAGGAGTCTGCTCCCCGCGGGCCGTCCGTCCAATGCCCGTGGCGATCGCCGGGGCGCATGGACGGGCCCGCGCTCACCCCGCCGCGGCGACCTCCGACAGCGGCAGCCGCACGACGAACCGGGTGTCCCCGGGGCTGGAGCGGACCTTGAGCACCCCGCCGTGCCGGTTGGTGACGATCCGCCATGCGACGTCGAGGCCGAGTCCGGTCCCCTGGCCCACCGGCTTGGTGGTGAAGAACGGCTCGAACACCCGGCGGCGCACCTCCTCGGGGATGCCGGGGCCGGTGTCGGCGACCCCGACGACGGCGGAGTCGCCCTCGCGGGCGGTGCTCAGGGTCAGCGTCCCGGACCCGCCCATGGCGTCGAGGGCGTTGTCGATCAGGTTGGTCCACACCTGGTTGAGCTCGGCGGCGTAGGCCGGCACCAGCGGCAGGTCCGGGGCGTAGTCCTTCACCACCCGGACGCCGGGCGGGATCTTCGCGCTGAGCACCACGAGCGTGGCGTCGAGTCCCTCGCGCAGGTCGGTCATCTGGTGCGGCGAGCGGTCCATCTGCGAGTACTGCTTGGCCGCCGCGACCAGGTGCGAGATCCGGCTGGTGCTCTCCAGCACCTCGCCGATGAGCATCTCGGTCTCCACGGTGTAGGACAGCCACCGCAGCGCCGGCTCGAGGAACCCCTCGTCCACGGCCTCGGCGACCAGGTCCAGGCACTCGACGTCCAGTCCCGCCGGCACGAACACCGCCGCCAGCTCCCAGGGCCGGGCCAGGCCGTGGTCCTCGAGCCAGTCGGTGAGCTCGTCCTCGCGGTCGGACCGCTCCAGCGCCGACAGCTCGCCGGTGGTGCCGATGCGCGCGACGAAGCGTTCCTGCAGGTCGGTGAGCCGGCGCAGCTGCTCGCCGTCGATGGTGCCCTCCGACAGCAGCGCGAGCTTGTGCCGCATGCCGGCCACCCGCTCGCGCAGCGCCGCGGTGGCCCGGGCCGCCGCCGCGGCGGGGTTGTTGAGTTCGTGGGTCAGCCCGGCCGACAGCTTGCCCAGCGCCAGGAGCCGCTCCCGCTGGCCGACGAGCTCCTCGGAGTTGCGGATCCCCAGGAACAGGCCCTGCAGCAGGTGCACGGCCATCGGGTACCAGCGGCGGAAGACCGCGGCGAACTCGGCCGCCGGGAGCGCCAGGAAGGTCGTGTCGGTGACCGCGCGGACCGTCGCGGGGTAGACCTGCTCGACCTGGTCGCCGAGGTAGAACTGCACCGCGCCGCTGTAGACGCCCGGGTGGTCGGTGCGGACCGTCTCCACCTCGTCGCGGCCGACCTGGCGGACCATGCTCAGCGTCCCCGACAGCAGCACGAAGAAGCACTCGGCGGGCCGGCCCTCGACCGAGACGTCGCTGCCGGCCGGGTGGCTGACGACGTCGCCGGTGCGCGCCACCCAGTCGAGCTGGTCGTCGTCGAGGTCGGCGAAGAGGAACAGCTCGCGCAGCTGCTCGCGGGTCAGGTGCGGCGTCGTCTCCGGAGGTGTCGTCGCCGTGGGCAGGGTGGTCATCGCTCCTCCAGGTACCGGTGCACCAGGGTGACGGCCATGGCGCCCTCCCCCACCGCGGAGGCCACCCGCTTCACCGACTGGGCGCGCACGTCACCGGCCACGAACACCCCGGGCACGCTGGACTCGAGGAAGTAGGGGTCGCGGTGCAGCCGCCAGCCGGCGGGGCGGGCGCCGTCGAGGAGCAGGTCGGGGCCGGTGCACACGAAGCCCCGGGCGTCGCGGGCCAGCACGCCGTCGAGCCACTCGGTCCGGGGCGCCGCGCCGATGAAGACGAACAGGTGCTCGGCCGGGACGGTCTCCACCCGCCCGGTGGCGTCACGCAGGTCCAGCTCCTCCACGTGCTCCCCGCCGCGGACGGCGGCCACGGTGGTGCCGGTGCGCACGACGACGTTGGGGATCGCGGCCAGCTGCTGGATCAGGTAGTGCGACATCGAGGCCTCCAGCGATGGCCCGCGGACCAGCAGCGTCACGCAGCTGGCGTGCCGGGAGAAGAACACCGCCGACTGCCCGGCGGAGTTGGCCCCGCCCACGATGTAGACGTGCTTGTCCGCGCAGGCGGCCGCCTCGGTGAGCGCCGAGCCGTAGTAGACGCCACGCCCGGTGAACTCCTCGGCGCCGTCGGCCTCCAGCTGCCGGTAGGCGACCCCGGTGGCCAGCACGACGGCGTGCCCGGCGACGCTGCCGCCGTCGGCGAAGTGCACCACCCGCGCCGAGCCCTGGGCCTCCAGCCGGACGACCTTGCGGGTGGTGAGCACCTCGGCGCCGAACCTGGCCGCCTGCCGCCGCGCCCGGTCGGCCAGCGCGCCGCCGGAGACGCCGTCGGGGAAGCCGAGGTAGTTCTCGATCCGGCTGCTCTGCCCGGCCTGCCCGCCGGTGGCCTGCCGCTCCACCAGCACGGTGCGCAGCCCCTCGGAGGCGCCGTAGACCGCCGCGCCCAGCCCGGCCGGGCCACCGCCGATGACGACGAGGTCGTAGAAGTCGGTGCTGGGCTCGACGGTGAGCCCGACGGCGGCGGCGAGCTGCGCCTGGGAGGGCGCCCGCATCGGCTCACCGTCCGGCGGCACCACGACCGGCAGGTCGTCGGGGCCGGCCCCGGCGGCGTCGAGCAGCCGGCGCCCCTCGGGCTCCTCGACGCTGTACCACTGGTAGGGCACGGCGTTGCGGGCCAGGAAGTCCCGGGCGGCGAAGGACGGCGCCGACCAGCGGTGCCCCACGATGCGCACGTCGAGCACCGGCGCGTCCGGGCTGGCCAGCCAGGTCTCGACCATGGCGTCCACGACCGGGTAGAGCTTCTCCTCCGGCGGGTCCCACGGCTTGAGCAGGTAGTGGTCGACGTCGACCAGGTTGATCGCCTGGATGGCGGCGTCGGTGTCGGCGTAGGCGGTCAGCAGCGCCCGCCGGGCCGAGGGGAACAGGTCCATCGCCTGCTCGAGGAACTCGATGCCGTTCATCTGCGGCATCCGGTAGTCGGCCAGCAGCGCCGCCACCGGGTCCCCGCGCAGCTTGAGCTCGCGCAGCGCGGTGAGCGCCTCGTCGCCGGAGGAGGCGCGCACGACGCGGTACTCACCGCCGTAGCGCCGGCGCAGGTCACGGGCGACGGCGCGGGAGACCCCGGGGTCGTCGTCGACGGTGAGCAGGACCGGCAGGGCCTTGCCGGCGGTCCGGCCGGACGTGCCGGGGAGCTCGGTCATGTGGCCTCCTGGGCTGGTGGTCGTGCGTCGGCCGACGCGGCGGTGGCGCCCGTGCCGGAGGACACGGCGAGCGCGGCGAGGTCGGCCTCGGTGGGGTGGCGCAGGACGCGTTCGGAGCGCCACACGACCACGGGCAGATCGCCCTCGGTGACGTCGAGGTCGGCCAGCAGCTCGGTGACGTCGTCCTCGTCCTCGACGTCGACGACGACGGCGCTGAGCCCCCGCTCCTCGGCGACGCGACGGAGCCGCTCGGTCTCCGGTGACGAGCCGGTGCCGACGATGCGCACGTCGGCGGCGAGGGCGAGCAGGAGGGAGCGGCGGATGAGGAAGGCGCGCAGCACCGTCTCCTTGAGCGCGTGGTCCTCGGCGAACGCCGCACGCACCTGCGCGTCGGGGACGGTGACCACCTCGGCCTGCTGCAGGACGACGGCGGTGAGGAACACCGGGCGGTCGCTGAACAGGTCGAGCTCGCCGAGGAAGCGCCGCGCGCCGTGCACCGAGACGACCCGCTGGTCGGGGTGGCCGTGGTGCTCGACGACCGCGACGGTGCCGGACAGGACGACCTGGAAGTCGTAGCCGGGGTCGCCCTCGCGGAACAGCGTCTCCCCCGGCGCCCACGTGCGGCGGGTCCCGTGGCGCTCCAGGAGGGCCAGCTGCTCGTCGGTCAGCAGCGGGTAGGCCCCCTGCCGGTCGGGTGTCTCCTCGAGGTCGGCCGGCAGCGGCGCCGCCCGCGTCAGGGACACCGCGTCCGGTTCCCGGCGCCGCGGGCCCAGCACCGGCAGCACCGGGCTCCCGGGCTCCTCCCGCGGCGCCATCGGCAGCGCGTCCTCCCCGCCGACGCCGGCCAGCAGCGCGGCGGCCAGCGAGTCGGCGTCGTAGGGCCCGGTGTGCCGGCGGCCGCCGACGAAGAAGGTCGGGGTGCCCTCGACCCCGCTGGCCTCGGCGGACTCGACGTCCTGCTCCACCCGCCGGGCGTACTGGCCGGAGCCGAGGTCGCGGGAGAAGCGCACGACGTCCAGGCCCACGGCGGCGGCGTGCTCGAGCAGGTCGCCGGGGTCGAGCCGGTCCTGCCCGGCGAAGAGCCGGTCGTGCATCTCCCAGAAGCGGCCCTGGGCGGCGGCGGCCTCCGCGGCCTCGGCGGCCAGCCGGGCGTGGGGGTGGACGTCGGTCAGCGGCACGTGCCGGAAGACGTAGCGCAGCCGGTCGCCGAACCGCTCCCGCAGCTCCTCGACCGCGCCGGTGGCCCGCCCGCAGAACGGGCACTCGAAGTCGCCGTACTCGACCAGGGTGAGCGGCGCGTCGACCGGTCCCCGCACGTGGTCGCGGGCCGGGTCGACCGGCGGGTCGAGCAGCACCGGCCGGGTGGTGCCGGACGGGCGGCGGCGGTCGGCGAGGCGGAACAGCGCCCAGCCCAGCAGCGCGGCGAGCACCGACGCCGCCAGCACGCCGACGCGGGCCTGGTCGGCGCTGCGCTCCTGTCCCTCGTCGAAGGCCAGGTCGACGATGAACAGCGAGATGGTGAAGCCGATGCCCGACAGCGCGGCGCCGCCAGCCAGCTGCATCCCGGTGAGACCCGGGGCCAGCCGGCCGAGCCCCAGCCGGACCGCCAGGCCGGTGCCGAGCAGGATGCCGACGAGCTTGCCGAGCACCAGGCCGGCGACCACGCCGATGGTCACCGGTGAGGACGCCGCGTCGCGCAGCGTCTCCCCCGTGAGGGAGACGCCGGCGTTCGCCAGCGCGAACACCGGCACGATGACGAAGCTGGTCCACGGCTGCCACAGCGCCTGCAGTCGCTCGCTGGCCGACACCGACCGGTCGATCGACAGCCGCGCCGCCCGGGCGAACTGGGGGTTGGGCGACTGCTGGTAGGCCCGCATCAGCCGCGCGGCGTCGGCGACCTCCTCGCGCCGGGCCGCGTAGGCGGGGGTGAACAGCGCGATGACGACCCCGGCGAGGGTGGGGTGCACCCCGGACTCGTGCATGGCCACCCACACGGCCAGGCCGAGCACGAGGTAGGCCGGCCCGCGCCACACGTGCAGGTACCGCAGCCCGATCATCAGGCCCAGCCCGAGCACCGCGATGGCCAGCGGGGTCAGCCGCAGGTCCTCGGTGTAGAAGAGCGCGATCACGCTGAGCGCCCCGACGTCGTCGGCGATGGCCAGCGTCAGCAGGAACAGCCGCAGCTGGGCCGGGCAGGCCGGGCCCACCAGCGCCAGCACGCCGAGCAGGAAGGCGGTGTCGGTGGAGATCACCACCCCCCACGCCGCGACCGCCTCGTCGCCGAGGTTGAAGACGACGTAGACCAGCGCCGGCACCACCAGCCCGGTCACCGCGGCCAGCGCCGGCACCGCGGCGCGGCGCCGGTCGGTGAGGTCGCCGATGACCAGCTCGCGCTTGATCTCCAGGCCGACGACGAAGAAGAAGAACACCATGAGCCCGTCGTTGACCCAGTGCTGCAGGCTCAGGGACAGCTCGGTCTCGCCCACCCGGAAGGCGAACTCGGTGTGCCAGAAGGTCGCGTAGCTGTCCCCCATGGGGGAGTTGGCCCACGCGAGCGCGGCGAGGGTGGCCACCAGCAGCAGCCCGGCGCCGCCCGCCTCGGTGCGCAGCGAGCGCCGCAGCGGCGCGACGCGGGCGAGCAGCCCCCGCCCGCCGGGGGCCGACTGCCCCATCGGCTCCCGCGCGTCGGCCGCCACGCCCGGGACGCTGCCCGCGCTCACCGGGCGCCGTCCCCGGGGACGCCGACCGGCCCGCGCGGGTGCAGCCGGGGGCCGTCGACGTCGCAGTGCCGGCACTCCTCCACGTGCAGCCGCCCCCCGCCCGGCTCCGGTCCGCCGTCGGAGCGGGCCAGCGGGCGGCGCACGGTCGCCGCGGCCACCAGCGCGCCGACGACCAGCAGCCCCGCGCAGATGAGCATCGCCGTCCGGAAGCCGGACCCGAACGCCGCCGGGTCGGTGTAGTCGTCCCCGGAGATCCCCGCCGCGACGGGGACGACCGCGACGGCCAGCAGGCCGGCGGCGCGGGCGACGGCGTTGTTGACGCCCGAGGCGACCCCGGCGAAGCGGTCCTCGGCGGAGTCGAGCACGGTCGCGGTGAGCGGCGCGACCAGCAGGGTCAGGCCGGCGCCGAACAGCAGGGCGCCGGGGAGCACGTCGAGGACATAGGTCGCGGTCGGCCCGACCTCCCGCAGGAGCAGCAGCCCGGCCGCCGACAACAGGGGCCCGGCCGTCATGAGCAGCCGCGGCCCGATCCGCTGGGCGAGCGCCCCGACCCGGGCCGAGAACAGGAGCATGAGCACGGTGACCGGCAGCAGCGCGGTCCCCGCGAGCAGCGGGCTGTAGCCGGACACGACCTGCAGCTGCAGCACCAGCAGCACGAACACCACCCCGAGCGGCGCGTAGACCAGCAGCGTGACCACGTTGGCCGCGGTGAACTGGGCGTTGCCGAACAGCACCGGCGGCACCAGCGGGTGCGCCGAGCGCCGCTGGACGACGGCGAAGGCCACCAGCGCGAGCACGCCAACGGCGCCCCAGACGGCGACCTCGACCTCGCGGCCGGTCCCGCCGGCGGCGGTCAGCGCGTAGGTCAGCCCGCCGAGGCCGACGACGACCAGCGCCGTCCCCGTCCAGTCCAGGCGCGCGGCGGCGTCGGGATCGCGGGTCTCGGGCACGTGCCGGGCGGCGACGGCGACGATGACGACGGCGACCGGCAGGTTGACGAGGAAGACCGCCCGCCAGCTCCACTCCACCAGCCAGCCGCCGAGGAACGGCCCGACCGCCCCGGCGACCCCGCCGAGCCCGGACCAGGCGCCGACCGCGGCGGCGCGGTCCTCCCCGGCGAAGGACGCCGAGATGATGGCCAGGCTGCCGGGGGTCAGCAGCGCTCCCCCGACCCCCTGCAGGGCGCGGGCGGCGATGAGCATCTCCACGTTCACCGCGAGCCCGCACAGCAGCGACGCCGCGGCGAACCAGACCACGCCGACGACGAACACCCGCCGGCGGCCCAGCCGGTCGCTGAGGGAGCCGCCGAGCAGGATCAGCGAGGCGAGGGTGAGCGTGTAGGCGTTCACCGTCCACTGCAGGCCGCTGAAGCCGGCGCCGAGGTCGGCCCCGATGCGCTCCAGCGCCACGTTCACCACGGTGGCGTCGAGCATCGCCAGGCTGGAGCCGAGCACCGTCGTCAGCAGCACCCACCGGGCCCGGGGGGTCCCCATGCGCAGCCCGCCGGACTCGGGCACCGCCGGACCGGCGGCCGCGGCCGGCCGGCGGTCAGCCGACACCGGGGACCGTGCGGATCTGACACCGGCGAGCTCGTCGCGGCACTCGAGCCTCCTTGGCGTTGCCTCCGGAGCCTGGGTACACGGCCGGGGACTGTCCAATAGCGGGACCGATAGCGGTGAGGCATCGTCCCGCGCCGACCCGCCCCAGGTCCATGCCCGGCGTCGGGAGCACCCGGCGCGGGCCCGGGGAGGTCCGCCCGTGGTGGCTCACCTCACCGGCTGACCTGCGGGAACGCCCTCCGGCGGGGCATCGGCGCGGCGCGGGCGGTGTTGTACCCGGTGATGACCGCGCCCGCTCTGCCCGAGACCCCCACCCCCTCCCGGCTGTGGACCCCGAAGCGGGTCCTCGTCACCCGGTCGGCCGCCGAGCGCCCGCACGGGCAGCGGGTGCTCGCCCGTCTCGAGGCCGTCGGCGTCGACGCGATCGAGCTGCTGCCCGGTGACCGGCTGCCGTCGCTGCGGGGGGACGACGACCGTGCGGCGTTCATGGCCGCCAAGGACACGATGGCCCTCGTCGTGCCGCCGCCGTCGAAGCGGGAGCTGCAGCCCATCCCGCCGTCGGCGGACTTCCGGCTGGACCTGGCCGAGGGCTGCCCGGCGCACTGCCAGTACTGCTACCTGGCCGGGTCGCTGGGCGGCCCGCCGATCACCCGCGTGTGGGCCGACCTCGACGAGGTGCTCGGGACCCTCGACGGCTACGTCGGCCGCGGCGCCGTCACCTCCGGCACGCTCGAGCGCGGCGGCGAGGGGACGACGTTCGAGGCCTCCTGCTACACCGACCCGCTGGCGATCGAGCACCTGACCGGCGGCCTGTCGCGGATGGTCGAGCACTTCGGCACCCACGCCTGGCCCGGCCCGGTGCAGCTGCGCGCCACCACCAAGTTCGACGACGTCGCCGGCCTGCTGACCCTCCCCCACGGCGGGCGCACCCGGCTGCGGTTCTCGGTCAACGCGACGTCGGTGGACCGCCGCTTCGAGGGCGCGACGGCCAAGGTGCCGGCGCGGCTGCGGGCGATGTCGGCGGTGGCCGCGGCCGGCTACCCGGTCGGCGCCACCATCGCCCCGATCATGCCGGTGGAGGGCTGGCGTGAGCAGTACGCCGAGCTGCTCGACGGCATCGCCGCCGCCGTCCCGGCCGGTTCCGACCTCACCGTCGAGTGCATCACCCACCGGTTCACGCCGGGCAGCAAGGAGACGCTGCTCGACTGGTACCCGCGGACCAAGCTGGAGATGGACGAGTCGCGCCGCACCACCAAGCGCGGCAAGTTCGGCTCGGTCAAGCACGTCTACCGCAAGGAGACGATGGCCGAGCTGCGCACCTGGTTCGAGCGCGAGGTGGCCGAGCGGCTGCCCGGCGCCCGCCTCCTGTACTGGACCTGATGAAGGACCACTCGGGGCCCTTCCGCGGAAGTGCACGCACCCGGGCTCCCGGGGGTGCGGGGCGACCGCCACGTAGCCTGGCCCGTCGTGCTCGTGCTCCTGCCGCCCTCGGAGACCAAGTCCCCCGACGGCGACGGCGGCCCGCTGGACCTGGCCGCACTGTCGGCCCCCGAGCTGACCCCGGTCCGCGAGCGGCTGGTCGACGCGCTGGTCACCCTGGCCGCCGACGCGCCCGCCGCCCGCACCGCGCTGGGCCTGTCCCCCGGCCAGGACGCCGAGCTCGCCCGCAACGCCGCGCTGCGCACCAGCTCCACCGCGCCGGCGGTCGAGCGCTACACCGGCGTCCTCTACGACGCGCTCGGCGTCCGCACGATGACCCGCGCCCAGCGGGCCCGGGCCGACCGCCGGCTCGCCGTCGGCTCGGCGCTGTTCGGCGTGGTCCGCGCCGGTGACCCGATCCCGGCGTACCGCCTGTCGGCCGGCTCGGCGCTGCCCGGCCTGCCGGGGCTGCGCGCGCTGTGGCGGCCGGTCCTCGGCCCCGCCCTCACCGGCACCGGCGAGCTCGTCGTCGACCTGCGCAGCGGCGCCTACCAGGCGCTCGCGCCGGTGCCCGGCGCGGTGACCGTCGACGTGCTCAGCGAGCGCGCCGACGGAAGCCGCACGGTGGTCAGCCACGCCAACAAGGCGCACAAGGGCCGCGTCGCCCGGCTGCTGGCCACCACGACCGCCGAGCCCGACGGCGTCGTGCGGCTCCGGGCGCTGCTGCGCCGCGCGGGGTTGCACGTGGAACACGACGGCGGGACGGCGCTGACCCTCGTGCTGCCGCCGTCCTGAGCGGCCCGTCCTCACGCCTGGTGAGACGAGGCGCACCCCTCGTCAGGCCTGTTGGCCGCAACCCGGCGTCGCTTACGATGTACACCGCCCGCGCCGAGCAACGGCCGTTGCGGCGATGTCGAGTCGGCCACGAGCCGGGCGGAGAGGTTCGGTGGACGACACGTCGCGACTCCGCGAGGGGGGTCGGGTCGCTGACCGGCGCGCCGCCGCGCAGGTGCTGCAGGCCGACCGTCCCCGGACGCGGGCGGCCCGCCGGCTGCGGCTGCGCGACGCCAGCTCCGCGCTCGACCGGCTCACCGAGCTGGCCGCGCGGCTGCTCGCCGCGCCCATCGCCCAGCTGTCCCTGGTCGACGACGTCCAGGTCATCGTCTCGAGCACCGGGCTCCCTGCCGGGACCGTCGGCGCCGAGCAGCCGCTGGAGGCCAGCGCCTGCACGATCGCCGCGGCCGACCGCGTGCCCTACGCCGTCGCCGACGCGCACGCCGACCCCCGGGTGTCCGACCTCGGGCCCGTCGCGGCCGGCGCGGTGGGCGCCTACCTCGGCGCGCCGCTGATCGACCCCGAGGGCCAGGTCGTCGGCGTCCTCTGCGTCGTCGCGCCGGCGCCGCGGCCGTGGTCGGACACCGACGTCGCCACCCTGCGCCAGCTCGCCGCCGCGGCGATGACCGAGCTGGAGCTCGCCGCGCTGCGCACCGAGTACGAGAGCGACCGGCTGCGCTGGGGGCTGGCCATCGACGCGGCCGGCATCGGCACCTTCGACTGGGACCTGCGCACCGGCGAGCTGGTCTGGGACGCCCGGCTGATCGAGATGTTCGGCTACGACGCCGACGACTTCGGCGGCACCATCGAGGCCTTCAACGACCGCGTCCACCCCGACGACCTGCCGCGGGTCACCGACGCGCTGCAGGCCAGCATCGCCACCCGCGGCGACTACCAGGCCGAGTACCGCGTCGTGTGGCCCGGCGGGGAGACCCGCTGGGTGCAGGCCCGCGGCCGCACGCTCAGCGACGACGACGGCGCGGCCGCGCGCGTGCTCGGCGCCGCCTACGACACCACCGCCGAGCGCGCCGCGGGCATGCGCGTCACCCGCGTGCTCGAGGCCATGCCGGCCGGCTTCTACTCCCTCGACCGGGCGTGGCGGTTCACCCACGTCAACGCCGAGGCCGAGCGGCTGCTGGGCCGCAGCCGCGAGGAACTGCTCGGCCAGGAGCTGTGGACGGCGTTCCCCGCGGCGCTCGACAGCGCCTTCGAGGAGAGCTACCGCGCGGCCGTCCGCACCGGCACGCCGGTGCAGTTCGACGCCTACTACCCCGCGCCGCTCGACGGGTGGTACGAGCTGCGCGCCTGGCCGAGCCCGGAGGGGCTGTCGGTCTACTTCCTCGAGGTCACCGAGCGCCGCCGGGTGCAGGACCGCGCCGAGCGCGGCGCGCAGCGGCTGGCGCTGCTGGCCCAGGTCAGCGCCGAGCTCGCCGGCGCCCTCGACGCGCAGACCGCGACGGCGCACCTGCCCCGGCTGGTGGTGCCCGCGCTGGCCGACTGGTGCATCGTCACCGTCGTCGACCCCGACGGCCGGCCCCGCGACGTCGGGCACTGGCACGCCGACCCCGCGGCGCGCCCGCTGCTGGAGCGCTACGTGGCCCTGCGGCTGGACGCCATGCCGGCCACCGCCCCGCTGATGCGGGCGCTGCTCACCGGCGAGGCGGTCATGGAGCGTGCCGAGTCGGTGCTCGACCTGCTCGGCGACGGCGAGGCGCGCGACCTGCTCGGCGCGCTGGCACCCGAGTCGGCCATCGCGCTCCCGCTGCGCGGCCGCGACCGCACCCTCGGCGTCATGACGCTGTACTTCCGCCGGGGCTGGGCCCCGCGGGAGGAGGACCTCGCCACCGCCCAGGACGTCGCCGACCGGGCGGGCCTGGCGCTGGACAACGCCCGCCTCTACGGGCAGCAGCAGGCGCTGGCCGAGGGCCTGCAGCGCAGCCTGCTCACCGAGCCGCCCGAGCCCGACCACGCCGAGATCGCGGTGCGCTACCTGCCGGCCGCGGAGGCCGCCCGGGTGGGCGGTGACTGGTACGACGCGTTCCTGCAGCCCGGCGGGGCGACGATGCTGGTCATCGGCGACGTCGTCGGCCACGACACCGAGGCCGCCGCGGCCATGGGCCAGTTGCGCGGGCTGCTGCGGGGCATCGCCACCTACAGCGACGCCGGCCCGGGCGAGGTGCTGCGCGGGCTGGACGCCTCGATGGCGCTGCTGCAGACCCGGGTCCTCGCGACGGCGACCGTGGCCCGCTTCGAGCAGACCGACGACGAGCGCCGCCGCGGTGTCACCCGCATGCGCTGGGCCAACGCCGGTCACCTGCCGCCGCTGGTCACCAACCCCGACGGCAGCGTGGCCGAGCTGGCCTCCTGGCGCGGCGACCTGCTGCTCGGCGTCGACCCGGAGGCCCGCCGCGAGGAGTCGGTGGTGACCCTCGACCGCGGCGCGACCGTGCTGCTGTTCACCGACGGCCTCATCGAGCGGCGCGACGCCGACCTCGACGCCGGCATGGCCCGGCTGCGCGAGACGCTGCGCGAGCTGGCCGACCGGCCGCTGCAGGAACTGCTCGACGAGGTGCTCGAGCGGCTCGTCGACGGCCGCCCGGAGGACGACGTCGCCCTCGTCGCGGTGCGCCTGCACCGGCAGGACCGCCCGCGGCCCGCCGTCGCCGGGCCCAACCGGGTGCCCGACGTCGTCCCCGAGGACCCCGCCGGCCCTCCCCGCCGCTGACCGGCCGGGTCCCGAACCGGTCAGGAATCGAGAAGCCCGCCGACCGGGCCGCTCCCTAGCGTTCTCCCCGAGGCCGGCACGGTGCCGGGCCCCGGAGTGCGAGGGAGTGAGCGATGCCCACGAGGGACGTCGCGCAGGAGTCCACCGGCTTCACCGCCGAGGAGCGTGCCGCGATGAAGCAGCGCGCCGAGGAGCTGCGCGCCGAGGGGCGCAAGGGCGCGAGGAAGGCCGACGGGCTCCAGGCGGTCCTGGACGCGATCGCCGGGATGGCACCCGAGGACCGTGCGCTCGCCGAGCGGGTGCACGTCGCGGTGACCACGACCGCTCCCGGGCTGTCGCCGAGGACCTGGTACGGCATGCCGGCCTACGCCGACGCCGACGGCAGGGTCGTCGTCTTCTTCCAGGACGCGGGCAAGTTCAAGGCCCGGTACTCCACCCTCGGCTTCAACGACGCCGCGCGGCTCGACGACGGCGACCTCTGGCCGACGTCGTTCGCCCTGCGGGCCTGGAGCCCCGCGGTGGAGGCACGGGTCGTCGACCTGGTCCGGGCCGCCACCTCCTGACCCCGGTCCGCCGGGTTCACCGCTCGCGGCGGACGGTGACCTTCCGGCCCTTGACGCTGCTGGCGCGCAGCGCCGCGATGACCTCCTCGGCGGCCGCGGCGGGCACCTCCACCAGGCTGAACCGCTCGGCGATCTCGATCGCCCCGACGTCGCGGCCCCGCAGCCCGGTCTCCCCCGCGATCGCGCCGACCAGGTCACCCGGGCGGACCCCGGCGCTGCGGCCGGCGCCGATGAACAGCCGCTCGGTGTCCCCGCCGGCCGAGCGGGCGCGCGGCGGCCGGCCCGGGCCGCGGTCGCCGCGGTCGCCGTCGCGCCGCGGCCGCTCGGGCCGCAGCGTCACCTCGGGGATCTCCTCCTCGTCGTCCGGCCCGCCGGTGGCCTCGTGCGCGAGCTTGACCGCGGCGAGGGCCACCTCCACGACGTCGAACTCGTCGGTGAGCGTCTCGACGACGGCGCGGAAGCGCTCGAGGTCGTCGCCGAGCAGGCTCTCCCGCAGCGCGGCGCGGGTGAGCTCGAGCCGGCGGGCGCGCAGGTCGGCCACGGTGGGCACCCGCTCCACCTTGATCGGCGCGCCGGTGACCCGCTCGATCGTCTTGAGCATCCGGTGCGCGCGCGGCTCGACCAGCGTGATGGCCACGCCCTCGCGCCCGGCCCGGCCCACCCGGCCGATGCGGTGCACGTAGGTCTCGGCCGCGGCCGGCACGTCGTAGTTGACGACGTGGGTGAGCTGCTCGACGTCCAGCCCGCGGGCGGCGACGTCGGTGGCCACCAGCAGCTCCGCGGTGCCGCTGCGCAGCCGGCCCATCACCCGGTCGCGCTGCTCCTGGCTCATCCCGCCGTGCAGGGCCTCGGCGCGGTAGCCGCGGCCGTTGAGGGTCTCGGTGAGGTCGTCGACCTCGTCGCGGGTGCGGCAGAAGACGATCGCCGCGGTCGGGCTCTCGACGTCGAGGACGCGACCCAGCGCCGCGGGCTTGGCCGCCCGCGCGACGACGAACGCCGTCTGCCGGACCCGCGGGGCCTCGCCCTCGCTGGGCACCTCGCGGGCCACCTGGATGCGCAGCGGGTCGCGCAGGTGCCGGCGGGCCATGCTGTCGAGCCGGCGCGGCATGGTGGCGCTGAACAGCACCGTCTGGCGCTCCTCGGGCACCTCCTCCAGCAGCGCCTCGAGGTCCTCGGCGAAGCCCATGTCGAGCATCTCGTCGGCCTCGTCGAGCACCACCGTGGTCACGCCGCCCAGGTGCAGGCTGCCGCGCTGCAGCAGGTCCAGCGCCCGGCCGGGGGTGGCGACGACGACGTCGACCCCGGCCGCCAGCGCGCGCAACTGGCGCGGGATCGGCTGCCCGCCGTAGACGGGCACGACCCGGGCGCCGAGGTCGCGGCCGTAGCGGTGCAGCGCCTCCGACACCTGGATGGCCAGCTCGCGGGTCGGCACGAGCACCAGTGCCAGCGGGTCCCCGCCCGGACGGTCGTCGGGCAGCCGCTGCAGCACCGGCAGCGCGTAGGCGGCGGTCTTGCCGGTGCCGGTGGCGGCCTGGCCGAGCAGGTCGCGGCCGGCGACCATCGGCGGGACGGCCTCGCGCTGGATCGGCGTCGGCTCCTCGTAGCCGAGCCGGGACAGCGCCGCCAGCAGCTCCGGGCGCAGGCCGAGGTCGGCGAAGGCGCTGGTCTCGTCGGGTGCGTCCACCTGCGTCGTCTCGCCGTCCACCCGTCCAGTGTCGGCCATGTCCCCCGCTGCACCGACGTGGCACCCTCCCCGGGTGACCCGCGACACCCCGGCCCCGCCCGACAGCGACCTCTGCCTGCGCCCGGCCACCGAGCTGGCCGCCCTCGTGCGCACGCGCGAGGTGTCGGCACGCGAGCTGCTCGAGGCCCACCTGGCGCGCATCGAGCGGGTCGACCCGCAGGTCAACGCGATCGTCACCCTCGACGCCGAGGGCGCCCGGGCCGCCGCCGACGCCGCCGACGCCGCGCTGGCCGCCGGCGAGCAGGTCGGCCCGCTGCACGGGCTGCCCGTGGCGCACAAGGACACCCACGCCACCGGCGGCATGCGCACCACCTGGGGCTCGCCGCTGCACGCGGGGACGGTGCCCGAGCGCGACGAGCTCGTCGTCGAGCGGCTGCGGCGGGCCGGGGCGGTCCGGGTGGGCAAGACCAACGTGCCGGAGTTCGCGGCCGGCTCGCACACCTTCAACCCGCTCTTCGGCGCCACCCACAACCCCTACCGGCACGGGCTGTCGGCGGGGGGCTCCAGCGGCGGGGCGGCCGCGGCGCTGGCCGCCGGGCTGGTGCCGGTGGCCGAGGGCAGCGACATGGGCGGCTCGCTGCGCAACCCGGCCGCCTTCTGCAACGTGGTGGGGCTGCGGCCCACCCCGGGCCGGGTGCCCACCTGGCCGGCCGCGATGGGATGGTCGACGCTGTCGGTGCAGGGGCCGATGGGCCGCACGGTGGCCGACGTCGCCCTCGTCCTCTCCGCGATCGCCGGCCCCGACCCGCGGGTGCCGATCGCGCTGGCCGACGACCCCGCGGGGTTCGCCGCACCGCTGCCGGAGGACCTGCGCGGCCTGCGGGTGGCCTGGGCCCCCGACCTCGGCGGCCTGGTCCCGGTCGACCCGGCGATCCCCGCGGTGCTGCGCGAGGTGCTGCCGGTGGTCGAGTCGCTCGGCGGCGTCGTCACCGAGGCCTGTCCCGACCTGCGCGAGGCCGACGAGGTGTTCGGCACCCTGCGCGGCTGGCTGTTCGAGGCCACCTTCGGCGAGGCCGTGCGCCGCTCGCCGGACCAGGTCAAGGCGGCCATCCGCGGCAACGCCGCGATCGGGGCGGCGCTCAGCGGTGCCGACGTCGCCCGCGCGGAGATGGCGCACACCCGGCTGTACGAGGAGGTCGTGCGCTTCTTCGGGGACCACGACGTGCTGCTCGCCCCGACGACGCAGGTGCTGCCCTTCCCCGTCGAGCAGGAGTACCCGACGGAGGTGGCCGGCGTGCCGCAGGCGGACTACCTGGGCTGGATGCGCTCCTGCACGCTGGTGTCGGCCACCGGCTGCCCCGCGCTGTCGCTGCCCGGCGGGTTCACGCCCGACGGGCTGCCCGTCGGCCTGCAGCTGGTCGCCGCCCCCCGCGCGGACCGGCGGCTGCTGGAGATCGCCCACGCCATCGAGCAGGCCACCGGCTTCGGTCGCCGCCGTCCGGTCCTCTGAGGCCGTCTGCGGCTCTCTAGTTCCCCGGCTAGAGAGCCGCAGACGGCGGCATCGAGGGAGTCGGAGGCGGGCTCAGCGGCGGGCGTACCGCGGCAGCGGTGGGGCCACCGGGGTGTCGGAGGACTCCTCCAGCACGTCGGCGGCCGAGCCGACGATGAGCGGGTCGGGGTCGCCGACGACGTCGCCGTCCTTGTCCTGGTAGTCCAGCCGGCACAGCACGTGGCGCATGGCCTCGAGGCGGGCGCGCTTCTTGTCGTTGCTCTTGATCACCGTCCACGGCGCGTGCGCGGTGTCGGTGTGGAGGAACATCGCCTCCTTGGCCACGGTGTAGGCGTCCCACTTGTCGAGGCTGGCGAGGTCGGTGGGCGAGAGCTTCCACTGCCGCACCGGGTCGATCTGGCGCACGATGAACCGGGAGCGCTGCTCCCCGCGGGAGACCGAGAACCACAGCTTGAACAGCAGCACGCCGCTGTCGACGAACATCCGCTCGAGCTCGGGGGCCTGCACGAGGAACTGCTGGTACTGCTCCTCGGTGCAGTAACCCATGACCCGCTCGACGCCGGCGCGGTTGTACCAGGACCGGTCGAACAGCACGATCTCGCCGGACGCCGGCAGGTGCTGCACGTAGCGCTGGAAGTACCACTGGTTCTGCTCGCGCTCCGAGGGCTTGTCCAGCGCGACGACGCGGGCGCCGCGCGGGTTGAGGTGCTCGGTGAAGCGCTTGATCGTGCCGCCCTTGCCGGCGGCGTCGCGGCCCTCGAAGACGATGACCAGCTTCTGGCCGGTGTCCTTCACCCAGCCCTGCAGCTTGAGCAGCTCGATCTGCAGCCGGCGCTTCTCGATCTCGTACTCCCGGCGCTCCATGCGCTCGGTGTAGGGGTAGCCCTCGCGCCAGGTCTCCACCCGCAGGCCGTCGGGCCCGAACAGCTCGCGGTCGTCGTCCCAGTCCTCGTCGCTGTTCTCGTCGGGGAGGGAGTTGAGCCGCCACTTCGACAGGTCGACGACCTCGGCCTTCGCCGGCACGCGGATCGGGGTGTCGCCGTCGGCACCGTCGCTGTCGTCGCGATCCACCAGGGTGTCGGGCTGCACGGGAGCCTCCTCCCGGTCGGGTCAGGGACGTCCGCGCCCGTACCCGGCACGGGCGCGGACAGTCCTGCGCCGCCGCGACGGCGCGGCGCCCGGCGCCGGGCCCACCGGCACGGTCCCCCCGGCCTCCAGCACGTGGGCGACGGCGTACTCGGCCAGCGCGGCCAGCGGGCGGGGGTCGGCGCCCGGCTGCAGGGCCGGCAGCAGGTGCACCTCGACGACGCGGTCGCCGTCGGCGTGCCGCACGGCGACCGGGCAGACGGGCGCCCGGGCGTCGACGGCGGCGGCGAGCGCGCGGGCGCGGAACCGGCCGGGCTCGCCGTCGGTCGCCGCGCCGCCGGGGTGGGCGGTGACCGTGGCGCCACGGCGCAGCAGCTCGGCGACCTCACCGCGCACGGCACCGGTGCCGTCGTCGACGAGCAGGCCGCCGCGGCGGGTCAGCGAGCGCAGCAGCGCGGTGTCGACGAGGTCGGCGTCGACCACCGGTGTGCCGGGGACGACGGTGGCCAGCGCGAGCACGTCGGTCCAGCCGGCGGCGTTGGCGACGACGAGGCGGGGACCGCGCGGCCAGGCGAGCGGGGAGGGGACCACCCGCACCCGCAGCCCCCGGGCGCAGAGCAGTTCCGCGGCGGTGCGCACCCGCAGGCGCTGCCGGCGGCGGTCCCCGCCCCAGGTCGCGGTGGCGGCACGGACGGCGGTGCGGGCCAGCACCGGTGTCAGGGCGGGGCGTGCGGCGGTCGGGCTGTCCATCGGGGCCTCCCGGGGTGGGCCGGTGTGTCCGGGGGCCAGCGTGGGCGGCGCAGGTGTCCGGCGGGTGACGGGCGCCTTCCCAGCCGTTGATCATCGGGTGCGTGCACGGGACACGCGCGGACACGCCGACGCGAGCGGCACGCACCCGATGATCAACGGACGGAGGGGCTCCTAGCGGCCGCGCAGGCCCCGCAGCGTGCGGACGGCGACCACCAGCTCGGGCAGCTCGTGCCGGTCGCCGGCGGCGATGTCGGCCAGCTGCGCGGCCGCGCGGCGCTGCGGGGCGTCCCAGCCGCCGACCCAGTCCGCCACCAGCCCGGCCGCGTCCGAGCCGCTCCGCCCGGACAGCACCTCCACGGCCAGCTCGGCCTGCTCGGCGGCGAGGTCGTCGCGCAGCGCGGCGCGCGCCATCGACGGCCAGCGCCGGTCCCGCGGCAGCGCGATGACCAGCTCGCGCAGCGGCACCAGCGACAGCCGGTCGGCCAGCTCCTGCGCCACCCGCCCGACCAGCTCGATCGGCGCCCCCGTCCGCTCGGCGACGACGGCGAGGTCGAGTGCCGCGGGCAGCAGCGCCGCCGCGGCCAGCTCCCCGGCGAGGTCGGTGGGCACCCCGGCGGCGCGCAGCCGCTCGGCGCGCGCGGCGTAGGCGGCCGCCTCGTCGCCGAGCAGCCAGCCCGGCAGGCCCGCGCGCACCGCGGCCACCGGCGCGGCGAACCGCTCGGTCACGGCGGTGATGCCGACCGCCGGGCGACCGGCCAGCTCGGGCAGCCGCAACAGCCACCGGGCCGCCCGCTCGGCCAGGCGCGTCGCCTCGACCCGCAGCTCGACCTGCACCGGCGCGGGCACCCGGTTGTCCAGCGGCCGGACCGCGTCCCACAGCCGGTCGACCTCGAACACCGCCCGGGCCACCGCGTGCGCCCGCACCACCGTGGCGAGGTCCAGGCCGGTCTCCTCGGCCAGCCGGAAGACCCCGGTCACCCCGGCGGTGTTCACCGCCCGGTTGGTCAGCGCCGTGGCGACGATCTCGCGGCGCAGCGGGTGGGTGTCGACCGCCGCGGGGAACCGCTCGCGCAGCGGCGCCGGGAAGTAGTCGCGCAGCAGGCGGGCCAGCGCGGGGTCGTCGGGCAGGTCGGAGGCCAGCACGGCGTCGTTGACCTCGAGCTTGGCGTAGGCCAGCAGCACCGACAGCTCCGGGCTGGTCAGCGCGTGCCCGTCCCGGCGCCGCTGGGCCAGGGCCCGGTCGTCGGGCAGCGCCTCCACCGCCCGCACCAGCCGGCCCGAGCGCTCGAGGTGCCGGATGAACCGCTCGTGCGCGTCGAGCAGGCTGCGCGCCCCGGCCACCTCGGCGGCCAGGGTGGCGTTCTGCGCGTGGTTGTCGGTGAGGACGGCGGTGGCGACCTCGTCGGTCATCTCCTCCAGCAGCGCCGCCCGGCCCCCGGCGTCGAGCTGCCCGGCGTCGACCACCCCGTTGAGGGCGATCTTGATGTTCACCTCGTGGTCGGAGGTGTCCACGCCGGCGGAGTTGTCGATGGCGTCGGTGTTCACCCGGCCGCCGGCCAGCGCGTACTCGACCCGGCCCCGCTGGGTGAGGCCGAGGTTGCCGCCCTCCCCCACGACCCGCACCCGCAGCTGCCCGCCGTCGACCCGGACGGCGTCGTTGGCCTTGTCGCCGACGTCGACGTGGCTCTCGGTGGCCGCCTTCACGTAGGTGCCGATGCCGCCGTTGAACAGCAGGTCCACCGGCGCGAGCAGCACCGCCCGCACCAGCTCCGGCGGGGTGAGGGTGTCGACGTCGTCGTCGAGGCCCAGCGCGGCGCGCATCGGCTCGCTCACCGGGATCGCCTTCGCCGTGCGCGGCCACACCCCTCCCCCGGCGCTGATCAGCGTGGGGTCGTAGTCGGCCCACGACGAGCGCGGCAGGTCGAACAGCCGCCGGCGCTCGGCGAACGACGTCGCCGCGTCCGGGTCGGGGTCGACGAACACGTGCCGGTGGTCGAAGGCCGCCACCAGCCGGATGTGCTCGGACAGCAGCATGCCGTTGCCGAACACGTCGCCGGACATGTCACCGATGCCGACGACGGTGAAGTCCTGGCTCTGCACGTCGACGTCGAGCTCGCGGAAGTGGCGGGTCACCGACTCCCAGGCGCCGCGGGCGGTGATGCCCATGGCCTTGTGGTCGTAGCCCACCGAGCCGCCGGAGGCGAAGGCGTCGCCCAGCCAGAACCCGCGCTCGATGGCGACGGCGTTGGCGATGTCGGAGAACGTCGCCGTCCCCTTGTCGGCCGCGACGACGAGGTAGGCGTCGTCGCCGTCGTGCCGGACGACCCGCGGCGGGGGCTGCACCCGCCCGCCGACGATGTCGTCGGTGAGCGAGAGCAGGGCGCCGATGAACAGCCGGTAGCAGGCCTGCCCCTCGGCCTGGACCTCCTCGCGGGAGGCGCCCTCGGGGGGCGGGTTCCGGACGACGAAGCCGCCCTTGGCGCCGGTCGGGACGATGACGGTGTTCTTGACCATCTGGGCCTTGACCAGGCCGAGGACCTCGGTGCGCAGGTCCTCGCGGCGGTCGGACCAGCGCAGCCCGCCGCGCGCGACGGCGCCGAAGCGCAGGTGCACGCCCATCACCCGCGGCGAGCTGACGAACACCTCGCGGGCCGGCCGCGGCTCGGGCAGGTCGGGGACGGCGTGCGGGTCGAGCTTGATCGCCAGCGGCCCGCCCGCGTAGTAGGTGGTGCGCTGGGTGGCGAGCACGGCGGCCAGCAGGCTGGTGAGCACGCGGTCGGCGTCGAGGGACTCGACCCGGCCGATCGCCTCGCGCAGCGACGCGGCGAGGTCCTCCTGCCGGGCGGCGCGGCCGGCCTCGCGGTCGGGGGAGAAGCGGGTCTCGAACAGCGCGACCAGCCGGGCGACGACGTCGGGGTGCCCGGCCAGCACCGACTCGACGTAGGACATGCCGAAGGGCAGGCCGGCCTGGCGCAGCCACTGCACGTAGGCGCGCACCACCGTGACCTGGCGCCAGTTCAGCCCGGCCAGCAGCACCAGCGCGCCCAGGCCGTCGTCCTCGGCGTCGCCGCGCCACACCGCCGCCACGGCCTCGGTGAACCGCTCGGGCAGCGAGCCGGGGAAGGGCAGCTCCCCGCCGGGCGCGGTCAGGCCGAAGTCGTAGATCCACGCCGGCCGGGCGCCGATCCGGTCGATCTCGTAGGGCCGCTCGTCGACGACGTCGACGCCCATGTGCTGCAGCACCGGCAGCACGTCGGAGAGCAGGAGCCGCTCCCCCACCCGGTAGACGGTCAACCGCGGCTCGGCGGCGTCGGCCCCCCGGGGACGGCGCAGCCGCAGGCCCAGCTCGCCCGGCGCGAGCGCGTCGAGGCGGGCGAGGTCCTCCACGGCCGTCGTCGCGGGGAAGTCGTCCTGGTAGGCGGCCGGGAAGGCGTCGGCCACCCGGGACAGCACCTGCTCGGCCTCGGCGCCGTACCGCTCGCCGAGGGCGTCGGCGAGGTCGTCGGTCCAACTGCGGGCGACGGCCGCCAGCTCCCGCTGCAGCAGGTCGGCGTCGACACCGGGCAGCGTGGGCGCACCGCCGCGGCCGACCGGGACCCGCACGACGAAGTGCAGCCGCGTGAGCACCGACTCGGTGGAGTAGGCGCTGAACTCGATCTCGCGGCCGCCGAGCCGGGACAGCAGGATCTGCTGCATCGCCAGCCGGACCTCGGTCGTGTAGCGGTCGCGCGGCACGTAGACCAGCGCCGACCAGAACCGGTCGTAGGGGTCGCGGCGCAGGAACAGCCGGGTCCGGCGGCGCTCCTGCAGGTGCAGCACCGCCATCGCCACGGGCAGCAGCTCGCCGGCGGAGGCCTGGAACAGCTCGTCGCGCGGGAGGGTCTCCAGCACGCCGACGAGCTCCTTGCCGGTGTGGCTGTCGGCCGGCACGCCGGAGCCGGCCACCACCTCCTCGACCCGGCGGCGCACCAGCGGCACGTCGCGCACGCCGGTCGCGGCGGCGGTGGTCGGGAACAGCCCGACCAGGCGGTGCTGGCGGGCCGGGCCGCCGTCGGGGCCGGGGAGGGTGACCGCGACGAGGTCGAGCCAGGCGCGCCGGTGCACGGTGGAGCGGATGTCGGCCTTGGTGACGGTCACCAGCGCCGGTCCCAGCGGCCCGGCGGCCTCGGGCAGGGCCGCGGCGGTGTCGCTGCGCAGCACCCCCAGCCCGGACCCGGGGACGGCGCGCACCGTCGTCCCGACCTCCACCTCGCGGGCGCCGAGCAGCACGAGGTTGCCGTCGGCCAGCCAGCGCAGCAGCGCGGCGACCTCGGCGGGGTCGTCGGCGGGGTCGGCGGTGTCGAGGGTGCCGATCTCCTCGAGCCGGGTGGCCAGCTCCAGCGCGCGGGCGGCGATGCGGGGGGCATCCTCGTCGACCGCCCGGACGTCGGCCAGCACGGTGCGCAGCCCGGCGACCAGGTCGTCGGCGGCCTCGTCGTCGAGCGGGCCGTCGAGCACCACGGCCATCCACGACTCGGCCAGCGCGTCGGGCCCGCAGTCGGCGACCTCGGTGCCGCCGCTGTTGCAGAAGGCGCGCAGCCCGCCGGAGACGTCGCGGCGGACCACCACCACCGGGTGCACCACGTGCTGCAGGCCCACGCCCTGGCGGACCACCTCGGCGGTGACCGAGTCGACGAGGAAGGGCATGTCGTCGGTGACGGTGAGCAGCAGGCGGCGGCCGTCGTCGAGCCGCTCGACGACGACGGTCGCGGCGCCCTGCGCGCGGACGGCGGCCACCCGCAGGTGGCGCAGCGCCAGCGCGGCGAGGTCGGCCGGTGCGTGGCCGAGGACCTCGGCGGCCGGCTCGCTCCAGTAGTAGCGCTGCAGCAGCGCCGGGAGGTCGGTGAGGCCGCAGCCGGCCGGGAGTCCCGGCCCCTCCTCGAGGGTGTCGGCAGCGACGGCGGCGGCCTCGGTCAGCAGTGCCCGTTTGCGGTCGTTGGCCGCCTCGAGGGCGACCAGTCCGGGCGGGACCTCGTCCTCCGGTCGGCCGGGGACGACGGTGTCCACGGCGTTGGTGCTCATGTACAGCGAAACTACTGCGGCTGCGGGCGTGCGTCAGCGGGAGGTCACCCGACCGGCGCGCCGCGGCGCTCAGCCGCGGTCGAGCACCTGGTCGGCGGCCCACCCGACGACGGCGAGCACCAGGCCGCCGAGGACCGCGGTGCCGAAGCCGTCGACCGACAGCCGGTCCGACAGCGCCGCGGTGATCCCGAGCAGCGCCGCGTTCACGACCAGCAGGAACAGCCCGAGGCTGAGCAGGATCGCGGGGAAGGAGAGGAGGCGCAGGATCGGCCCGACCACGGCGTTGACCACGGCGAAGACGAGCGCCACCCAGAGGAACGTGCCGCTCACGCCGAGGGCGCCGTTCTCGTTGCCCTCGATCTGGATGCCGGGCAGCAGCCGCGTGAGGCCGTAGAAGGCCAGGGCCATGACGACGACCTTGAGCGCGAACCTGATCACGGCGGCCACGCTAGCGGCGCTCCCTGGGAGTCCCCCGCTCCCGTCGTCTCTAGCGCTGTCTCGGGTCGGCGCCAGAGAGCCGTAGACGACCCACGACACCCCTCCCGTGCACTTCCGCGGAAGTGCACGGGTCACGACACGCCCTCGCCGGCTCTACCGGTCTCTACCCCACCGGCTAGACGGGGCCATACGGTGCTCGACGTGGACCCCGTGCGGAACCCCTACGCCCCGGGCGCCGGCCAGCGGCCACCCGAGCTGGCCGGCCGCGACGACGAGCTGTCGGCCTTCGACGTCGTCCTGGAGCGGATCGCGCGCGGCCGCCCGGAGCGCTCGCTGGTGCTCACCGGGCTGCGCGGGGTCGGCAAGACCGTGCTGCTCAACCAGCTGCGCTCGGCGGCGATCGGCCGCGGGTGGGGCACCGGGAAGATCGAGGCGCGGCCGGACCAGTCGCTGCGCCGGCCGGTGTCCTCGGCGCTGCACATGGCGCTGCGCGAGCTGCGCCACCCCGACCAGGAGTCGATGGACGCCGTCCTCGGCACCCTCAAGGCCTTCGCCCAGCGCGGGGCGGGCGGGGACGGCACGGCCGCGAAGGTGCGCGACCGCTGGCAGCCGGGCATCGACGTCCCTGCCACCACCGGCCGGGCCGACTCCGGCGACATGGAGATCGACCTCGTCGAGCTGCTCACCGACGCCGCCGGGCTGGCCGCCGACGTCGGCCGGGGCATCGCGCTGTTCGTCGACGAGATGCAGGACGTGCAGGCCGCCGACGTGTCGGCGATCTGTGCCGCCTGCCACGAGCTGTCCCAACAGGGCGCGCCGCTGATCGTCGTCGGCGCGGGGCTGCCGCACCTGCCGGCGGTGCTGTCGGCGTCGAAGAGCTACTCCGAGCGGCTGTTCCGCTACCTGCGCATCGACCGGCTCGACCGGCCCGCCGCCGACCGCGCGCTGCTGGCCCCGGCCGAGCGCGAGGAGGTCACCTTCGAGCCGGCCGCGCTCGACGCCCTCTACGACGCCGCCGACGGCTACCCCTACTTCGTGCAGGCCTACGGCAAGGTCACCTGGGACGTCGCGGCCGCCTCCCCCATCACCGCCGGCGACGTCGCGATGGCCGCGCCGATGGCCGAGGCCGAGCTCGCCGTCGGGTTCTTCGGGTCGCGCTACGACCGCGCCACCCCCGCCGAGCGCGAGTACATGCACGCGATGGCCGAGCTCGGCGGCCCGGCCGGTGCCCCGGTGGCGACGTCGGAGGTGGCCGCGACGCTGGGCCGCAAGCCGGCGTCGCTGTCCCCCGCGCGCGACTCGCTGATCAAGAAGGGGCTGGTCTACTCCGCCGAGCGCGGCCAGATCGCCTTCACCGTTCCCCACTTCGGCCGCTACCTGCTGCGCCACCCCGACTGAACCGCTGCCCCGGGATCACCGGGGCAGGAGGAAGGCGTTCACGTCCGCGGCGACGTCCTCGGGGCGTTCCCAGTTCGGGCAGTGTCCGGTGTCGGGGTAGACCCGCAGGCGCGCGTCCGGGAGTGCGGCGACGAGCCGGTCCTCCTGGCCCCGGTCGAACAACGCGTCCGCCTCGCCCCAGAGCACCAGCGTGGGCGCGGTCACGTCGCCGAGCCGGTCGCGGTCGCGGGAGTGCGCGAGCCCCTCCCAGACGTCCCGGAAGACGTGCGCCGGCGCCTTGCGGCTCTCGGCCACGATCGCGTCGAAGAAGTCCGGCGGGAGGGGGCGGTGGACCGTGCCGGCCTGGAACTCCCGGGCGAACTCCACCGGGACCGGGTCGGGCAGGTCGGCGATCGCCGACCGGACCTCCCGGACCAGCCCGTCGCCCATCCGGTCGGCCGCGCCCATCAGCACCATCCGGTCGACGCGGTCGGGGTGCTCCTGGGCCGCGCGGCGGACCACGAAGGTGCCGAAGGAGTGGCCCACCAGGTGCGCCCGTCCCACGCCGAGCACGTCGCAGAGGGCCACCACGTCGTCGGCGAACGCGTCGAGGTCGTAGCCGGTCGCGGGGTGGTCGGAGTCCCCGAACCCGCGCTGGCTGTGGGCGACGGCGTGCAGCCGCGGGTCCAGGTGCGGGAGCACGCGGCTCCAGGAGAACCACGAGTCCGGCCAGCCGTGGACGAGGACGACCACCGGGCCGGCCGGGTCCCCCTGCTCCACGGCGTGCACCCGCAGTCCCCCCGGGAGGAGGACGGTGCGGTGGCGGAGCGTCTGCGTCGTCCCGGACACGAGGCCCCCTGAGGAGTCCGCCCCGTACACGCCCACGGTAGGCCCGTGGCCGCCGGCCGGGAACCGGTCCCGCGGCGGGCCGGCGTCCGGAGGAGGACGCGGACCGGCTCGTGACCGCGTCCTGTGCACGGAGCGCGCCCGGGTGGGGCCCGTGACGACGACAGGTGCACGAACCGCACCCGGAGCGAGCGCTCAGCGGACGAGGACCAGCTTGGTCGCCGGCTGCAGCCACACCTCCGCGGCGTCGGCGAACGGCGCGGTCGTCGTGGGGACGGCGAGCGGGTCGAACACCCCCGACGCGGCGAGCGCGAGGACCTCGGGCAGGTGCCGCCGGGAGTCGGCGCGGGACAGGTGCACGGTGATCCCGCGCGTGTACATCTCCAGCAGCGGCAGCGCCGCCTCGCCGAACACGATGCCGACGACGGTCAGCAGCCCCTGGTCCTCCGTCGAGCGCACCGCGCAGGCCAGGCCGGCCGGGTCGGCGGTGCCGTCGACCACCACCTCCGCCCGGTCGAACCGGCGCGGCCAGTCCCCGTCGAGCCGGGTGACCGCGGCGCCCAGCCCGGCCGCCGCCGCGCAGCGCGGCCCGTCCCGGTCGACGTAGCGCACCCGCCCGGCGCCGAGGGCACCGGCGAGCGCGACGGCGTAGAGCCCGATGGAGGGGACCGCGCCGGCCAGCACCAGCACCTCGGCCCCGGGCCGCTCGCGCAGCTGCGGCCCCACGGTGCGCCAGGCGTCGACGGCGTTGTCCGGCAGCGTCGCCAGCGCCACGTCCGGCAGGCCCTCCGGCGCGGGGAGCAGCGCGTGGTCGGCGTGCGGGACGGCGAGCAGGTCGGCGACCGCCCCGCCGTGACCTCCCCCGCGCTCGCCGAACCCGTACGCCGCGCCGGCCGGGGCCCGGTACGTGGTGCACGCCACGGGGCGCCCGGCCCGGCACGGCCGGCAGGAGCCGCAGGAGACCTGGAACGGCACGCTCACCCGCGCCCCGGGCCGCAGCGCGACGTCGGCACCCACCTCGACGACCTCGGCCACCAGCTCGTGACCGACGGGGATCGGGCCGGGGAAGAGCCCGAGCGCCACCATCGGCGCGTCGAGGTCGCAGCGCGCCACTGCCAGCGGCCGGACGAGGGCGCCGTGCGGCTCGACCCGCGGGTCGGGCACCTCCTGCCACGCGACCCGGCCGGGGGCGGTGGAGACGAGGGCGCGCACGTCAGGCCCGGGACGGCGGCGCGGGCACGGCGTCGGTCACGGGCACGGCGGTCTCCTCGGCGGCGGGAACGGTCGGCACGGGAACTGTGCCGGTGGGCACCGGACCGCGTCGACGGTTGGAGAGAGCAACGGTGGGCACGGACCGCTCCGTGCCGGGTGCTGTCGAGGCGGGTCTGTGGGGGCTGCTGGGCGGGGCCGCCCTCGTCCTGGGGGCGCTGGTGGCCTGGTTCGTGCGGGTGCCCCGCACGCTCATCGCGTCGGTCATGGCGTTCGGCTCCGGGGTGCTGTTCTCCGCCGTCGCCTTCGACCTCGTGGAGGAGGCCGCCGACACCGGCGGGCTGGGGCCGACGGCGATCGGCTTCGTCGGCGGCGCGCTGGCCTACCTGGTCGCCAACGCCCTGCTGGCCCGCCGCGGGGCACGGCACCGCAAGCGGTCCGGCGGCGAGGGGCCCGAGCGGCAGCCCTCGGAGGACGAGCAGTCCGGCAGCGGGGCCGCGATCGCGATCGGGGCGCTGCTCGACGGCGTCCCGGAGTCGGTGGTCCTGGGCCTGAGCCTGCTCGGCGGCGGCGCGGTGAGCGCGCCGGTGCTGGCCGCGGTGTTCATCTCCAACGTGCCCGAGGGGCTCTCCAGCGCCGCGGGCATGAAGGCCAGCGGGCGCCGGGCGGGCTACGTGTTCGGGGTCTGGGGCGGCATCGCGGTCGTCAGCGGCGTCGCGGCCCTGGTCGGCTACCTCGCCCTCGGCGATGCGCCCCCGGAGGCCGTCGCGGTCATCACCGCCGTCGCCGCGGGCGCGATCCTCACGATGATCGCCGACACGATGATCCCCGAGGCGTTCGAGCGGACCCGCACCTGGACCGGCGTCATCACCACCGTCGGGTTCCTTGTCGCCTTCGCGATCGAGCGCCTCGGCGCGTGAGCGGGCAGGGTGGCGGCATGACCGAGCCCGTGCAGATCAGCATCCCGGTCGACGGCGGGGACCTCGCGGCCCTGCACTGGGCCGCCGACGCCCCCGGCTCCCCCATCGCCGTCCTCGTCCACGGCATCACCGCCAACGCCCTCGCCTGGGCCCCGGTGGCCGCGGCGCTGGCCGGGGAGTTCGAGGTCGTGGCGCCGGACCTGCGCGGCCGGGCCGGCTCGGCCGGGCTGCCCGGCCCCTACGGCCTGGAGCGGCACGCCGACGACGTCGCCACGCTGCTGGACCGCTTCGGCGCCGACGGCGACGCCGGTGCCGACGCCACCGTCCTCGTCGGCCACTCGATGGGCGCCTTCGTCGCGGCCCTCGCCGCCGCCGGCACGGCCCGCGACCGGGTGCACGGCCTGGTGCTCGTCGACGGCGGCCTGGCGCTGCCCGAGCCGCCCGGTGCCGACGTCGACGCCAAGCTCGCCGCCGTCCTCGGCCCCTCCCTGGACCGGCTGTCGACGACGTTCCCCGACCTGGCCGCCGTGCGCGCGTTCTGGGCGCAGCACCCCGCCGTCGGCCCGTGGGTCGACGTCCCCGCGGTCGCCGCCTTCCTCGCCCGCGACCTCGTCCCCGGCGCGGTGCCGCTGCGCAGCGCCTGCGTGCCGGAGGCCGTGCGGGTCGACGGCGGCGACGTGCTGCTCAACGAGCGGGTGCTGGAGGCGACGGCGAACCTGCCGGTGCCGGCGACGCTGCTGTGGGCCTCCGGCGGCATGCTCGGTCAGCGGCCGGGGCTCTACGACGAGGTGCGGCTGGCCGGCCTGGGCCTGGAGCCGGCGGGCATCACCGCCCGCGAGGTCCCCGGCACCGACCACTACTCCATCCTGTGGGCCGACCAGGGCGTGGCCGCCGTCGCCGACGCGGTGCGGGCCGCGGCCGCCCGCACCTAGCCGTACGCTCGATGCTGTCGCATCGCCCGGAGCCTGCCGATCCAAACCGCCAAGATCCGTCAGACACGCCCTAGCCGTCGCGACCCCTAGCGCGCCGGGCGGCCCACCACCGGCGGCAGCACCTCGGGCCCGGCCTCGGGCGGCCGCTCCCCCCGCACCGGGTGCGCCCGCACGGCGAGCACCGCGACGTCGTCCTCCACGCCGTCGCCGAGCATGCTGGCCAGCAGGTCGTCGCACAGCGCGGACAGTCCCCTGCCGGCGGAGGCGGCCAGCAGCGCGCGCACCGCGTCGCGGCCCTCGTCGAGGGGGACCCCGCGGCGCTCGAAGAGCCCGTCGGTGAACAGCAGCAGCGTGGCGCCCTCGGGCACCAGCACCTCGCCGTCGGCGCGCGGGCCGCGCCAGCCGATGCCCAGCGGCGGGCCGACCGGGGCGCTCAGGTCGCGCACCGTGCCGTCGGGCAGCAGGAGCATCGGGTCGGGGTGCCCGGCCGAGGACCAGCGCAGCCGGCGCACCCCGGCCGCGCGCTCGGCGGCGTCCTGCTCGACCCGGCAGACCAGCGCGGTGGCCATCGCGGGGACGGCGAGGCCGACCAGGGCGTGGTCGACCCGGCGCAGCACTCCGGCCGGCTCCTCCAGCCGGTCGAACGCGATGCCGCGCACCAGCGTCTTGACCTGGCCCATGGCCGCGGCGGCCTCGATGTCGTGCCCCATGACGTCGCCGATCACCAGCACGGTGTCGCCGTCGGGCTGCAGGAAGGCGTCGTACCAGTCGCCGCCGATGGACACCCCGCGGGTGGCCGGCCGGTAGCGGACGGCGAGCTCGAGGGAGTCCGGCTGCACGGGCGGGGAGAGCAGGCTGTGCTGCATGCGCTCGGCCACCTGCTGCGCGGCGCTGGCGAGGCGGGCGTTGTCGAGGGCCAGCGCCGCGCGGCGCGAGGCGATCTCGGCGGTGCTCAGCTCGGCGTCGGTGTGCGGCCCCCGCTCGGGGCCGTTGACCAGCGTGAACGCCCCGAACAGCTCGCCGCGGGCGAGCAGCGGGAACGTGGCGACGGCGGAGACCCGCAGCGCCGCCAGCGCCTCGCGGCTGGCCTGGTCGGCCACCATCGCGCGGACGTCGTCGTCGGTGACGTGCCGCAGCACCACCGGGCGGCCGCTGGCCAGCGCCGTGGGCACCGGCGCCGAGGGCCGGTTGCTGCGCACCCGCAGGTCGGCGTAGCGGTGCATCGCCGGGACCATCGCGGGGTCGCTGTGCGCGCGGCCGACGTCGCGGCGGCTGCCGTCGGGGTCGACCACGCTGACCAGGCACCAGTCGGCCAGCAGCGGGACGACGAGGCGGGCCAGCCGGGCGACGGCCTCGTCGACGTCGGTGGTGGCGGTCATGGCCTGGCTGATGTCGCCGAGCAGCACCAGGTGGCGGGCCGCGGTCTCGGCCCGCGCCGCGGCCTCCGCGGCCGCGGCGGCGGCCTGCTCGCGGGCGGCGACGGCCGCCGCCCGCTCCTCCTCCGCGCGCCGCTGCGCGGTGACGTCGTCGTAGGTGACGACGAGGCCGGCGTCGGTGAGGAAGGCGTCGGCGTGGAACCAGGTGTCCAGCGGCGCGTACCACGCCTCGGTGGAGCCCGACCCCCCGCTCCGGCGGACCTGCCGGTAGAGCTCGTCGAACGGGCCGCCGACGGCCTCGGGGAACTCCTCCCAGATGCCGCGCCCGGTGAGGTCGGCGGCGGTGCGCCGGAGCAGCGTGGCGCCGGCGGGGTTGACGTAGGCGAAGCGCCAGTCCTCGTCGAGCACGAACAGCGGCCGCTGCATGCCCTCGACGGCCTGCACCAGCAGGTCGTTCGGCGGCGGGGCCAGGCCGTCCGGGGTCACGGGAGGACATGCTGCCGCATGCACCTGCCCGCACCCGCCCTCCGGTACCGGACCGCCCCGTACAGGTGACGCGCCGGTGCGGCGGCTGGTTGGCAGCCGGGGCCGCCTCCGCCACGATCACGGTGGTGTCCGCGGGAGCCAGCCTCGCCCCGACGGCGCCGGGAGGACCCACGACGATGGCCGAACCGCTCTTCGAGCCCGGCTCCGTGCGCGGCGTGCCTCCCGGCCCCCAGCCCACCGTCCCGCTCCCCCGCCGCACTCCCCCGCCCGGCGACCCGGCCGCGCTGGCCGCACTCGTCGACCGGCTGCCGGCCGCCGTCCTCGCGCTGGACCCGGAGGGGCGGCTGACCTGGCTCAACGCCGCCGCCGAGCGGCTGCTCGGGCACCTGCAGGCCGACCTGCTCGGTCGGGTGCTCACCGAGGTGCCCGGCACCGCGGGCCGGGCGCTGGCCTCGGCGGGGGCCGAGGCCGCCGACTCCGCCGAGCCGGTGACCGTGCAGGCCGGCGGCGGCTGGTACGAGGTCCGCGCCGCGCGGGCGGCCGAGGGGCTCGCGCTCACCGTCTCCGACGTGTCCCGCCGCCGGACGGTGCAGGAGCGCGCCGACCGCGCCGCCGCGCGCGCGACGCTGCTGGTGCGGGTCGCCGCGGAGCTGTCCGGCGCGCTCGACGGCGTCTCCGCGCTCGGCCGGCTCGCCCGGCTGGTCGTCCCGGTGCTGGCCGACGGCTGCGTGGTCACCGTCGTCGACCGGGAGGGCCGCACGCGCGACGTCGGCTCGTGGCACGCCGACCCCGAGCGCCGGGACCTGCTGGCCCGCTACGCGCGGGTGCGGCTGGACACGCTGCCGCCGGAGTCGCCGGTGGGGCGGGCGCTGCGCACCGGGGAGCCGGTGTCGGCCCCGGTGACCGAGGTGCTCGCGCTCATGTCCGACGAGCGGACGCGGGAGATGCTGCGGGACCTGCGCGCGGAGTCGGTGCTGGTGCTGCCGCTGCCGGCCGAGTCGCGGACCGTCGGCGTCCTGTCGCTCTACCTCGACGCCGGCCGGCTCCCGACCCCCGAGGACCACGCCACCGCCCGCGCGGTGGCCGTGCAGGCCGGCCGCGCCATCGACCGGGTGGGCCGGCAGAGCCGCCAGATCCAGCTCGCCGAGGCGCTGCAGCGCAGCCTGCTCACCGCACCCCCGGCCTTCCCCGGCGTGGAGCTGGTGGTCCGCTACGTGCCGGCCGCCGAGGCGGCCCGGGTCGGCGGGGACTGGTACGACGCGTTCTCCCACCCCGACGGCGACGCGGTGGTGGTGATCGGCGACGTGGTCGGGCACGACACCGCCGCCGCGGCCGCGATGGGCCAGCTGCGCGGCCTGGTCCGCGGCATCGCGCACTCCAGCCGGGGCGGGCCGGCCGAGGTGCTGCGCGGCCTGGACGAGGCGATGGCCACGATGCACGCCGGGACGCTGGCCACCGCCGCCGTCGCCCGGCTGGAGGCCGGGGGCACCCGGCTGCGCTGGGCGAACGCCGGGCACCCGCCGCCGGTGCTGCTGCGGCCCGACGGCGGCGTGACGGCGCTGGCCCACGAGGAGGCCGACCTGCTGCTCGGCGTCGACCCGACCGCGGAGCGCCGGGAGGACGTGGTCCCGCTGGCTCCCGGGTCCACGGTGCTGCTGCACACCGACGGCCTGGTCGAGCGGCGCGGCAGCACCCTCGACGAGGGCAGCGAGCGGCTGCACCGGACGCTGGCCGAGCTGGCGGGGCTGCCGCTGCCGCGGCTGTGCGACGAGCTGCTGGCCCGGCTGCTGCAGGGGACACCGCAGGACGACGTCGCCCTGGTCGCGCTGACCGTCGGCCGGCCCTCCCCCTGAGCCCATCCTGCGGCGCCGGACACGGTTGGGCGGACGGCGGGATGGGCACCCGATGACCGTCCGAGAACGGGACGCGACGACGGAGAGAGGACATGGGCCGACTCACCTGGCCGCTGCGGCCCCTGCCCGACGGGCGGGGTGAGCTGTGGCGATGGGACCTGGAGGACGTCGCCGAGCTCCCCGGGGCGCGTGCCGGCCTGCGCGAGCACCTCGGCTCCCTCGGCTTCCCCCGCGACCCCGACGACCCGGCGTCGGACCGGCTGGTGCTCGCCTTCGACGAGCTGGCCTCCAACGCGCTGCGGCACGGACGGTCGCCGGTCGTGGCGACGGTGGTCGCCGGCACCGGCGGCTGGCTGCTCGACGTGAGCGACCGGGACGCCGACACGATGCCCTCCCCCGCCGTCGGGCGGGACCCGTCGAAGGGCGGGCTCGGGCTCTACCTGGTGGCCCGCCTGTCGGTGGCGCACGGCTGGTACGTCGACGACGGCTGCAAGCACGTGTGGGCGTGCCTGCCGACGAGCGTCGAGGAGTGCGCGGTCACCTCCGCGTGAGGCGCCCGGGGCGGCGGACGACGAAGGACCCCCCTGCGCCCCGCCACGAGCGGGCTCGCGGCGGGACCCTGCAGGGGGGCCGCTCCGTTCCGTCACGCGGGGCGGTCCTCAGGGGACGACGAGGGAGAGCCGGCCCCTGCCGTAGCCGGGGACGTCGACGGCGAGGTCGAGCCGGTGGAAAGCGGCCAGCATCCCGGCGACGTCGCCGGGCAGGTCCTCGCCCGGCACGTACAGCCGGTACAGCTTCGAGTGCGGCGCGCCGGGCACGTTGAACAGCGCCGACAGCACGTTGACGACCTCGTGCAGGGCCTCGGCGAGCATCGCGGTGAGCTCCCCGTCCTCCTCGACGGCGTCCCGGACGCCGCCGGGCGGCAGCAGCGCCAGCGCGCCGCCGGTCCAGGCCGACAGCGGCAGGTCCAGAACGCACAGGGCGTTGACGGCCATCGACGGGCCGACGTAGACCGCCACCGAGACCGGGTCCCGCTCCGTGGGCGTGACCGGGGCGCCGGGGGTCACGCCCACCGGCTTGCCGACCAGCCCGGACAGCATGTCCTTGACGGCCTTGGCGTCGGGCAGCGAGACGGTCAGCGGCGCGGTCACGACAGCACCCCCTCGAGGTTCTCCCGGAAGGACTCCTCGGTGAACGGCTTGGCGATGAGGAACAGCGCGCCGGCGTCGGCGGCCTTCTCCCGCATCTCCGCCGACCCCTCGGAGGTGACGAACCCGAAGGGCACCGCCGAGCCGGAGGAGCGCAGCGCCTGCAGGAACTCCAGGCCGGTCATGTTCGGCATGTTCCAGTCCGACAGGACCAGGTCGGGGTTCTCCGACCGGACCTTGTCGTAGCCGTCGCGGCCGTCCTCGGCCTCGACGACCTCGTGGTCGTCGTAACCGGCCTGCCGCAGGGTGCGGATGACGATCTGCCGCATCACGCGGCTGTCGTCGGCGACCAGGATCTTCACAGGGGCACCTCGTTCTCTCGCTCGGTGTGCAGGGGGGACTGCACGGAGACGGTCAGCGGCTGACCGCGCCACAGGACGGCGACGCGGCGGGTGTCGGCACGGGAGCCGGCAGGTGGGGTGGCGCCGACCTCGGGCAGGCCGAGGACGGACGGTCCGGGGAGGACGGCCTTGACGTTGCCGCCCACCACGTTGGCGAGCTCGCCGAGGGCGTCGTCGACGTCCTCGGCCTCGAGCACCGCCGGGGCGTGCTCGCCGAGCAGGGCCCGCGTGAGCTCCGCGGCGGTGTCGCGGCCGCAGGTCAGCACGACGGCGCCGGTCCACGGGCCGACGATCTCGACCCAGGAGCTGCTGGTGTCGGCCGGCAGCGGCGCCGGCAGCGGGACGAGCACCTCGTCCTCGCCGACGAGGGCCAGCCACGCCTGCTCGGCGATCTGCAGCAGCGTGTCCCCGTCGAGCAGGTCGACGACGGCCGGCGGGCGGTCGCTCGCGCGGCGGCGCAGCCCGGTGTCGCGGGGGGCGGTCACAGGGCGACCTCCTGCGGGAGCAGGCCGAGCAGCGCGAGCTTGTCGCGGATGGCGTCGGCGGTGAACGGCTTGATCACGTACTCGTGGGCGCCGGCGGCCAGCGCGCGCACGATCTGGCCGTGCTCGCTCTCGGAGGTGACCATCATCAGGGTCACCGCGCGCCAGGCCGGGTTGGCGCGGACGGCGTTGACGAACTGCAGCCCGTCCATCACCGGCATGTTCCAGTCGATGGTGCACAGGTCCGGAGTCCAGCCCTCGTGCAGGACGTCGAGCGCCTCCTGCCCGTGGCCGGCCTGCCGGGTCTCGTAGCCCAGGCCCTCGAGGATCCCGGTCACGATGCGCCGCATGGCGCGGGAGTCGTCGATCACCAGAGCGCGCACGGTCATGCCCCCTTCAGCGGGCGGTAGGCGGAGGTCCGGCCGAGCACGACGCGGCTCCAGGAGTCGTCGACGCCGAGGGTGGTCTCGGCGGCACCGAGGAACAGCCAGCCGTCGGGGCGCATGAGCTCGCGCACCCGGCGGAGGATCGCCTGCTTGGTGGGCAGGTCGAAGTAGATGAGGACGTTGCGCAGGTAGACCACGTCGAACGGGCCCATCCGCGGCAGCGGGGCGGCCAGGTTGCACTCGCGGGCGGTGACCATGCGGCGCAGGCCGGGGGCGACCTCCCACTCGCTGCCCGCCCGCTGGAAGTGCCGGACCAGCATCGGGGCGGGCAGGCCGCGGTTGACCTCGAGCTGGGTGAACCGGCCGGCCCTGGTCCGCTCGACCATCTCGCGGGAGATGTCGGTGGCGGTGATCGTGACCCGGGAGGCCGCGCCGGGCAGCGCGTCCTCGAGCAGCATCGCGATCGTGTAGGGCTCCTGGCCGCTGGAGCAGGCCGCCGACCAGATCTGCAGCCGCTCGGCCGGACCGCGGGCGGCCTGCAGCGCCGGGAGGACGGTCGAGGTCAGCCCGGTGAACGGGTCGCCGTCGCGGAACCACGACGTCTCGTTGGTGGTGAGCGCCTCGACGATCTGTCGGGTCTCGTCCGGCCGCGGGCGGCTGCGGACGGCGTCGACGAGCTGGTCGACGTCGGAGAGCCCCATCCTGCGGGCCAGCGGCAGCAGCCGGGCCTCGACCAGGTACTCCTTGCCGGGGGCGAGCACGATCGCGCTCTCCCGGTGCACCAGCTGGCGCACCCAGTCGAAGCGGGTGGCGGTGAGGGTCATCGGAGGGCTCCCCTCGCGAGGGCCGGGGCGGCCGGGGCGTGCGGCACGGCGCGCGCCAGGTGGCGGGTGATGGCCTCGGCGATGCGGTCGAGGGGCAGCACCTCGTCGGCCAGGCCGGCCGAGGCGACGGCGCCGGGCATCCCCCAGACGACGGAGGTGGCCTGGTCCTGGACGACGACGGTGCCGCCGGCGTCGCGGACGGCGCTCGCGCCCTCCCGCCCGTCGGCGCCCATGCCGGTGAGCACCACCGACAGCACCGCGCCGTCGTAGGCGGTGACCGCGGAGCGGAACAGCGGGTCGACGGCGGGCCGGCAGAAGTTCTCCGGCGGGCCCTGGGAGAGCACCGTCGTGGCGCCCCGGCCGCTGCCGCGCACGGTGAGGTGGTGGTCGCCGGGGGCCAGGTGGACGGTGCCGGGCAGCAGCGGCGAGCCGTCGGCGGCCTCGACGACCCGCAGCGCCGAGAGCCGGTCGAGGCGCTGGGCGAACTGGCGGGTGAACACCGGCGGCATGTGCTGCACCACCAGGACCGGCACGGGCAGGGCCGCCGGCAGCGCCGGCAGCACCCGGGCGAGGGCCTCCGGGCCGCCGGTGGAGGAGCCGACCACCAGCACCGCCGGGGCCTTGTGCGCGGCGCTGCGCGGCGCCGGGGTGCGCGGGGCGACCGGGGCGGCCGCGGGCCGGGGCGGGCCGGTGACCGGGCGGCCGGTGAGCGCCTTGATCCGGGGGATGAGCTGCTCGCGCACGCTCTCCATCGACGCGGCGACGCTGCCGACGTTGGCCGGCTTGGTCACGTAGTCGTTGGCGCCGGCCGAGAGGGCGTCCAGGGTGGCCGCGGCGCCGCGCTCGGTGAGCGTGCTGAACATGACGATCGGCAGGCGGTTGCGGGCGGCCCGCAGGGCGCGGACGGCCTCGATGCCGTTCATCTCCGGCATCTCGATGTCCATCGTGACCAGGTCGGGGCGCAGCTGGTCGACCTTGCCCAGCGCGAGCTTCCCGTTGACCGCCGTCCCGACCACCTCGATGGCGGGGTCGGAGGACAGCACGTCGGTCACGATCTTGCGGACGACGACCGAGTCGTCGACCACCAGCACCCGGATCGGGTCCACACGTCCTCCTGCTCCAGCGGCGTCCGGCCGCGGAGGGCCGTTCGTCGGGTACTCGGCAGCGGCGGGTCGGATCCGGGGATCACCCGGCGTCCCACGCGCACCGCCTGTCCCAGGAGTTGTCGGCCGACCCGGCGGTCGTGTTGACGCGGGGCGCGCAACCGTTACGGCGCCGGGCGGTCACCGGTGCCGTCGCGGGCACATGTCGACCGCGCCGCCCACCGCCCGTCCGGGGCCGCGGGGAGCTGACCTGCGCCGACGCGACCCGGCCGCCTGTCGATCACCGGACGCGTGCACGTCCGGGGGCGTGTCGTCCCGTGTCGCGTGCGCGCAGCCGAGGATCAACCCGGAGCGCGCCGCCGCGTCCCCCTCAGCGGGCGGTGACGCGGTGCCAGGGGGCCAGGAGGACGTCGAGGGCGCCGCCGCCGAGCAGGTCGCCCATCGTCAGCCCCTGCACGACGCCGGCGAGGGCGTTCCACGAGCCGGAGGCGCCGTCGCGGGCGTCGAACCCGCCGTCGGCGAACGCGCGGACGGCGAGCAGCTGGGCGGTGGCCAGCGTGCGGGTGCGGCCGGAGACGTGCGCGGCCCACGAGGCCTCGTGCATGGCGGTGGCCCACGGGCGCTGCTCGGCACGGCCGTCGTCGACGGCGCCGCGCCAGCGCTCCCGGCCGCGGGCGTCCAGGCCCGAGAAGGTGGCCAGCAGCGAGCAGAGCCCGGGCGTGGCGGGGCCGAGGTCGGCGTCGGCGCCCCGGGTGGCCGCGTCGGGGACGGCGGCGGTGAACGGCGCGACCAGCTCGCGGCGGACGAGCGGCGGCAGCACCCCGGCGGCCCACTCCCCCACCACGGCGTCGGCGAGCACCTCGGCGGCCCGCTCGCGGACCTCGGCGCCGGCCTGGGCGGCGGCGGCGTGCTCGGGCCCGAGGACGTCCTCGCGCAGCACCCGCTCGACGGCGGCGGCCGTGCCGATGGTGCCGCGCTCGAGCTGGGCGACGAGGACGGCGGTGCGGTCCTCCGCGCCGGGGGTGACCGAGCGCAGCTGCGGGACGGCGGCGGCCAGCTCGCGGGCCCGCCGGGCGCGCACGGCGAGCACGGCGCGCTGCTCGCGGTCGGCGCGGCCGGTGCGGGAGGCGGCGGCCAGGGCGGCCAGGTCGTCCGGCCCGGCGGTCAGGCCGGTGAGGAGCACGTCGGCGGCGGCGCGGCCACCGGGCAGGCGCACCAGGTCGAACCCCAGCGTCGCGGCACTGACCAGCGAGTACGGCACGTCTCCCCCTCCGACGGCACCGTCCGGACACGGACGGCCCGTCCATGCTGGGGGTGATCACGTCGCAACGCCACGCGGCCGTCACCCGATCGCCGGAGAGGCGTGGGGGAACGGCCGCGTGTCGGGAGCGGTCAGGTGAGGGGGCAGTGACGCTCCGCTATGAACCGACGGCCTTCTGCACGTCGAGTGCCAGCAACAGCGTGCCGTCGAGCTTGTAGGCGCCGCGGATCAGCTCGCGGGCCTGCCCGCCGAGGGTGTCCGGCGGGGCCTCGAAGTCGGCGGCGTCGACGTCGACGACGTCGGCGATCGAGTCGACCAGCAGGCTCACCGCCTCCCCGTGCAGCCGCACGACGATGACGACGGCGTCGGTGCCGGCCGGCCGCGGCGGGCGGCCCAGCCGCTCGCGCAGCTCGATGGCGGTCACCACCTGCCCGCGCAGGTTGATCAGCCCGGCCACGGCCGGCGGCGCCAGCGGCACCCGGGTCAGCTTCTGGCTGCGCAGCACCTCCTGCACGTGCTCGACCTCGACGCCGTACAGGTCGCCGTCGAGCCGGAAGGTGGCCAGCTGACCGCTGGCGGCACGGGTCGGGGTGTCGGTCGCGCTCGTCACGTCAGGCCTCCAGCAGGGCGGTGGGGGAGGAGGAGTCGGCGGCGTAGAAGGCCGGGTCGGCGGCGAGGATGGCCGCGCGCACGTCGAGCAGCTCGGTCACCCGGTCGCCCAGGACGGCCGAGCCGAGCAGACCCAGGTCGTCGATGTCGCTGCGCACCGCGGCGCCGCCGTCGACGATGTCCAGGATCTCCTCGACGACGATCGCCACGCTGCGGCCGTGGTCGCTGTAGACGATCACCTCGAGCACCTCGCGGTCGCCGCCGCCGTAGGCGCCCAGGTGCCGGTCGAGGCGGACGATCGGCAGGATCGCGCCGCGGTACTGCACCACCTCGCGGTTGCCCACCCGCTCGACGGCGTCGGCCCGCACCTGCTCGAGGCGGGTGACGGTGTCCAGCGGGATGGCCACCCGCCGGCCCTCGCCGATCGCGGCGAGCAGCATCCGCTGCCGCTCGGCCTCGACGGCGGCGGTGCGGGCGGCGGCCTCGCGGGCCTCCTGCCGCTCGGTGATCTCGGTGCGCAGCGCCCGGCGGGCCAGGGCCTGCACGTCGAGGATGAGCGCCACGGCGCCGTCGCCGAGGACGGTGGCGCCGGAGTAGAGGCCGATCGCCTTGAGCTGGCCGCCGACGGCCTTGACGACGATCTCCTCGGTGTTGATGACCCGGTCGACGACCAGGCCGAAGCGCCGGCCCTCGGAGCGCAGCACCGCGATGACGACGTGGCCGTCGTGGCGGTCGGAGGTCAGGCCGAGGACGTCGGTGAGCCGCACGAGGGGGAGCAGCTCGCCGCGCAGCCGGTAGACCGGTGCGCCGCCGACCTCCTCGACGGCGTTGGCGGCCTTCTCGGCGTCGAGGCTGACCAGCTCCTGCAGGCTGATCTGCGGGATCGCGTAGCGGTCGCCGGCGCACTCGACGGTGAGCGCGGGGACGATCGCCAGGGTCAGCGGGATCCGCAGCCGGCAGACGGTGCCCCGGCCGGGCTCGGACTCGACCTCGATGGTGCCGCCGATAGCCTCGATGTTGGTCTTGACGACGTCCATGCCGACGCCGCGGCCGGAGACGTTGGTGACCGCGGCGGCGGTGGAGAAGCCGGGCAGGAAGATCAGCTGCAGGACGTCCTGCGGGCTGGTCCGGGCGAGCTGCTCGGCGGTGACCAGACCGCGCTCGAGCGCCTTGGCGCCGATCCGCTCCGGGTCGATGCCGGCGCCGTCGTCGGCGACCTCGACGACGACCTGACCGCTCTCGTGCCGGGCGCGCAGCGTGAGCACGCCCTCGGCGGGCTTGCCGGCGGCGCGGCGGCGGTCGGGGGACTCGATGCCGTGGTCGACGGAGTTGCGGACCAGGTGGGTCAGCGGGTCCTTGACCGCCTCGAGCAGGGTCTTGTCCAGCTCGGTGTCCCGGCCCTCCATCTCCAGGCGGACGGACTTGCCGCACTGGATGCCGAGGTCGCGGACGACGCGCGGCAGCTTGGACCAGATGTGGTCGATCGGCTGCATGCGCGTCTTCATGACGCCCTCCTGCAGCTCGCTGGCGATGAGGTTGAGCCGCTGCGAGGCGCGCACCAGGTCGGTGTCGGTGGAGCGGCCCACGTACTGGACGATCTGGTTGCGGGTGAGCACCAGCTCGCCGACCAGCAGCATGAGCGAGTCGAGCAGGTCGACGTCGACGCGGATCGTCGAGTCGGCCACGCCGCGGCGGCCCTGCGGACCGCCGGCACCCTCCGGGCGGGCGGCACCGGTGGGCGCACCGCCCTCGGCGTGCTCGTCGCCGTGCTCGCCGTGCTCGCCGTGCTCGTCGTGGGCGTCGTCGGCGTGCTCGTCGTGCATTTCGTCCGGCACCGGCTCGGCGACGGGCTCGGCGACGGCCTCGGCGACGGCGGCGGGCTCCGCGACGGCGACGGGCTCGGCCGTGGGCTCCGGTGCCTCGGGGACCTCGGCGGGGGCGGGGGAGGGGGCGGCGGCCGGCGCCGGCCGGTCCTCCATCGCCGCGCTGATCTCCGCGACGACGGCGGAGACGTCCACGCCGCCCTCGCCGCCGGTGGCCTCGATGGAGGCCAGCAGCGAGCGGACGGTGTCGACCATCCGCAGCAGCACGCTGGTGCGCTCGGGGGTCAGCGCGAGGACGCCGTCGCGCAGCCGGGAGAGCATGTTCTCCCCGACGTGGGTGACCTCCTCGAGGCGGCCGAAGGCGAGGAAGCCGCTGGTGCCCTTGATCGTGTGGATGGTGCGGAAGATGCTCGACAGCCGCTCCCGCGAGTCGGGCTCCTGCTCGAGGGCGACCAGGTCCGTGTCGAGCTGGTCGAGGTTCTCGTGGCTCTCGACGAGGAACTCCTCGACGATGTCGTCCAGACCGTCCACCGTTGCCTTCTCTCTCGCTGCCGGGGGGCCGTGGGGTCCCCGATGGGTCTTCGGCGGTGGGGTGGCGGACTCAAGGTGAGTCCGCCACCCCACCGGGCGCGGTCGCCTAGTAGGTGAAGCGGGCGACGCCGGTGCGCAGGTCGGCGGCCATGCGGGAGAGCTCGTCGACGGCGACCCGCGTCTGGCTCAGCGCCTGGGTGGTGGCGTCGGCGGCGCCGGAGACCCCGGCGATGTTGTCGGCGATCTGCCCGGATCCCTGGGCGGCCTCGGCCACCGAGCGGGACATCTCCGCGGTGGTGGCGGTCTGCTCCTCCACCGCCGAGGCGATCGTCGTCTGCCGGTCGGAGATCTGGGCGACGATCTGGGAGATCTCCCCGATCGCGCTCACCGCGGCGCCGGTGTCCCTCTGGATGGCCTCCACCCGCCGCGCGATGTCCTCGGTGGCCTTGGCCGTCTCCTGCGCCAGTTCCTTGACCTCGTTGGCGACCACGGCGAAGCCCTTGCCGGCCTCGCCGGCGCGGGCGGCCTCGATGGTGGCGTTGA
>NZ_FZOH01000008.1 GCF_900188205.1 Geodermatophilus saharensis
CCCCACCAACAAGCTGATAGGCCGCGGGCCCATCCCCAGCCGGAAACCCTTTCCACCACCATCCATGCGGACAGCAGTGAACATCCGGTATTAGCCCCAATTTCTTGGAGTTATCCCAGAGCCGGGGGCAGGTTGCCCACGTGTTACTCACCCGTTCGCCACTAGGAACACCCCCGAAGAGGCGCCCTCGTTCGACTTGCATGTGTTAAGCACGCCGCCAGCGTTCGTCCTGAGCCAGGATCAAACTCTCCGTAGATGAACTTGATACCAGGCCGAGAACCGCGAGCTGACACTCGCGGAATCAATCAACCAAAGGAATCCCACCGCGCCACAGGCGCGGACGGGGTATTACTTGGCACTGACTTTCGGCACGCTGTTGAGTTCTCAAGGAGCGGACGCGCTCGTACTCCGGCCTTTCGGGCCTTCGTTCGAGGCGGTGTCCCCACTGTACACCGTGCTCCGCAGCAGTCGAACCTCAGGGGTTCTCCCGGCGGTTTCCCAGGCGCTCGGCCCGGTCTGTTCTCGCTCGGTGCAGGGACAACCATACACACCCTCGGAGGGGTCGTGCACGGGGGTCCGCGGGTCCGTGTCGAGCCCGGGGATCGGCGCCGGACACGGGGTGCAACGGCCACCACGGCCGGTCCATTCCCCACCCGCCCGGGCGCCGGCGTCGCCTGAGCTCAGGCGACGCCGGCGGGGCGGAACTGCACGCTCACCCGGGGGCCGACGGGCCGCGTCGTCTTCGGGATGCAGTGCTCCCACGTGCGCTGGCACGAACCACCCATCACCACGAGGTCGCCGTGCCCGAGGGAGAAGCGGAGGGACTCGCCACCGCCGACGGGGCGCAGGAGCAGCGGCCTCGGGGACCCGAAGGAGACGATCGCCACCATCGTGTCCTGCGTGCGGCTGCGGCCCAGCCGGTCCCCGTGCCAGGCGACGCTGTCCCGCCCGTCGCGGTACAGGCACATGCCGGCGGTGACGAAGGGCTCACCGAGCTCGGGCCCGTAGTGCGCGTCGAGCGCGGCGTGGGCCTCGGTGAGCAGCGGGTGCGGCAGCGCCTCGCCGCGCCCGTACCAGCGCAGCAACCGCGGGACGGCGACCTCGCGGTCGTACATCTGCCGCCGGTCGGCGCGCCAGCCGATGTCGCCGAGCAGGACCTCCAGGACGGCGTCCGACCCCCTCACCCAGCCCGGCAGGTGGTCGACCCACGCCCCGCCGTCGAGCACGTGCCGGCGGACCCGGCCCCGCAGAGGCGTGAGCGCGGCCTCCTCGGCGACGTCGAACATCGACGGCTGGTGCGCGAGCTCCATGCCCGGCAGGCTAGCGCCGATCGAACGCGTGTACGAGTCGTCAGGCGGTGAGGGCCAGGGCGAACGGCAGCACCCGCGACGCCCCGGCCAGCCGCAGCTCCCGGCCCGCCACGGTCATCGTCCAGCGGGAGTCGGCGAGGTCGTCGACGAGGAGCACGGGAACGGGCCCGAGCTCCGCGAGCCGCGACCGCAGCTCCGGGCCGACGACGATCCGCTGCCACACCCCGGCCAGCCGGAAGGCGCTGTTGCCCCCGGGACCGCCGGTGGGCCCACCGCTCGCGAGCGACAGCTCACCCAGGTAGGGCAGCCGCCCGAGCCGCGCCAGGCCCTGCGCCACCCCGGTGACCAGCTGCGGACGCCGCCGTGAGGGGACGGCCACCACCGCGGCCGGCCGCTCTGCCCAGTCCCAGGCGCCGAGCACGCGGGCGCAGGCACGCAGCAGGTCGTCGTCCGGGGGGACGTCGGACACCGACCGCTGCACGGGGACGTCGAAGGCGGCGTCGGGGTCCTCCTCGATGCCGGGCGCCTCGACGTCGAGGGTCACGGTGCCGCCCACGCCGTCGTCACCGAGCAGGGTGCGCAGCCGCTGGCCCCAGCCGAGGTCGGTGAGCCGGGCGACGGCCCGGCCCGGGTCCACCTGCTCGGCCGGCGCGATCTTCCCCTTGACCGTCACGCCGAGCCGGTCGGCACCGGTGGGCCACTGGGCCCTCGGGGCGAGCTCGACGCCGGGACGGTCGAGTGCCGCCGAGGCGGCCTGCGCCGCACCCTCGGGGACGTCGGTGGGGTACCAGGGGCCGGCGCAGACGTCGCAGCGGCCGCACGGGGCGGCGGTCGGGTCGTCGAGCGCCTCCTGGAGGAAGGCCATCCGGCACCGTGCCTCGTCGACCGGCCTCGCGTAGGCGATCATCGCGCGCTGCTCGGCCTCCCGGGTGCGGGCGACGCGGGCGTAGCGGTCGGCGTCGTAGACCCACGGCCGGCCGGTGGACCGCCAGCCGCCCTGCACCCGCTCGACCGCGCCGTCGACGGCGAGCACCTTGAGCAGCAGCTCCAGGCGGGAGCGGCGGACGTCGGCCACGGTCTCCAGCCGCGCCACCGACCACGGCTTCCCGTCGGCCATCGCGGACAGGACGGCGGTGGCGTGGTCCTCCCTCGGCATCGACGATGTGGCGAACCACTGCCAGATGGCGAGGTCCTCCGGGCCGGGCAGGAGCAGCACGTCGGCGTGGTCGACGGCGCGGCCGGCGCGGCCCACCTGCTGGTAGTAGCTGACCGGCGAGGACGGCGCCCCGAGGTGGACGACGAACCCGAGGTCGGGCTTGTCGAAGCCCATGCCCAGGGCCGAGGTGGCGATCAGCGCCTTGACCCGGTTCTCCCGCAGCGCCTCCTCGGCCTCCTTGCGGTCGGCGTCGTCGAGGCGGCCGGTGTAGGCGCGCACGTGGTGCCCGGCGTCGCGCAGCAGCGTCGCGGTCTCCTCCGCGGCGGCGACGGTGAGGGTGTAGACGATGCCGCTGCCCGGCAGGTCCCCCAGGTGGGCAGCGAGCCAGGCCAGCCGGGCGCGGTCGGTGGGCAGCCGGAGCACGCCCAGGCGCAGCGAGTCGCGCGCCAGCGGGCCGCGCACCGTGGTCACCCCCACGCCGCCGGCGCCGAGCTGCTCGGCGACGTCGGCCACCACGCGCTCGTTGGCCGTGGCCGTGGTGGCCAGGACCGGCGTGCCGGCCGGCAGCGTGCCGAGCAGGTCGCGGATGCGGCGGTAGTCGGGGCGGAAGTCGTGTCCCCAGTCGGAGACGCAGTGCGCCTCGTCGACGACGAGCAGGCCGCAGCGGGCGACCAGGCCGGGCAGCTGCTCCTCGCGGAAGCGCGGGTTGGTCAGCCGCTCCGGGGAGACGAGCAGGACGTCGACGTCGTCGGCGGCCAGCGCGGCGGCGACGTCGTCCCACTCGGTGGCGTTGGCGCTGGAGATCTCGACGGCGCGGATGCCGGCGCGGGCGGCGGCGGCGACCTGGTCGCGCATCAGGGCCAGCAGCGGGCTGACCAGCAGGGTGGGACCGGCGCCGCGGCGGCGCAGCAGCGCGGTGGAGACGAAGTACACCGCCGACTTGCCCCAGCCGGTGCGCTGCACGACCAGCGCCCGCTCGGAGCGCTCGACCAGCGCGGCGACGGCGGCGTCCTGCCCCTCGCGGAAGACCGCGTCCGGCCGGCCGGTGAGCTCCCGGAGGACCCCCAGGGCCTCGGTGGCGAGGTCGGCGGACGGCGCGGCGGTGGTCATGGCTCCCGACAGTAGGTGCGTCCCCCGACAGCAGGACCGTCCGTGCGGGACCTGGGGACGGCGGGCAGGATGGTGACGATGCGACCACCGGACAACCACGTGCACACCGGGTGGTCGTGGGACACCCCGAGCTCGGTGACCATGGCCCGCGCCTGCGAGCGGGCCGTCGCGCAGGGGCTGCCGGCGATCGCCTTCACCGAGCACCTCGACTTCACCGTGTGGGGCCCCGACGACCGGGCCACCACGCTGGGCCTGGTCGACCGGCACGCCTCCCGGCACGAGCCGATCGACACCGAGGGCTACTGGGCCGAGCTGGCCGAGGTCCGCGAGCGGTTCCCCGAGCTGCGCGTCTGGTCCGGCGTCGAGGCCGGCGAGCCGCACCTGTTCGCGTCGAGCGTCGCCGCGCACCTCGCCGACGCGCCGGTCGACCGGGTCCTCGGCTCGCTGCACTCCCTGCACGACGGCGACCGGCTCTACGGCGTCGGGCAGCTGCTCTACTCCGACGCCGACGGCACGATGCGCCGCTACCTCGCCGAGGTCGTCGACATGGTCGAGAGCAGCGACGTCTTCCAGGTGCTCGCCCACGTCGACTTCCCCCGGCGCTACTGGCCCGGCGGCTCCCACCGGTACGTGGAGAAGGACTACGAGGAGGAGTACCGGGCGGTGTTCCGCGCCCTGGCCGGCACCGGCCGCGCGCTGGAGGTCAACACCAGCAGCCCGCTGGCCTCGGCCGACCAGGTGCGCTGGTTCCGCGAGGAGGGCGGCGAGGCGGTCAGCTTCGGCAGCGACGCGCACCAGCCGTACGCGGTCGGTCAGCGCTTCGACCTCGCGGTCGACGTCGTGGAGGCGGCCGGCTTCCGCCCCGGGCGCGACCGGTTCGACTTCTGGCGCCGCTGAGACTCCTGGCGCCGCTGAGACTCCTGGCGCCGCTGAGCTCAGCCGGCCACCCGGTCGAGTGCGGCGCGCCACGTCCGGGGGAAGGCGACCGGCCCGAGCAGGCGCTGGAGCAGGAGCACCACCCGACCGCGCAGACCGCGGCCGCCGGAGTGGTGCACCGTCACGTCGAGGTGGCTGCCGCCGTCGGCGCGCGGCGTGATCCGGACGTCCCCGGTGCCGCGGTCGCAGTGGTCGCTGTCGAGCAACGTCCAGGTGACCCGGTCCGGGGTCGGCCACTCGTAGCGCAGCAGCACCCAGAAGGGCACGCCCGCGCTGCCCTCGCGGATCACGGCCCAGCCCTCGCCCTGCTCCCGGACCTCGTACTTCGCCGGGTCCAGGGTCTGCGACCACACCTCCAGCCGCCGGTCGCTGACGTCGGTGAACGCCTCGAGGACCTGCTGCGGGGTGGCGCGGGTGTCCAACCCGAAGTGGATGCGCACGGCCGTCTCCTCCCGGTCACCCCCGCTCCCCGGATCGTCCCGCGGTCGACCACCCCACGGTGCGCAGGACGTCCCCGTCGGGTACTTCACCGCTAAGAGAAACGCCGCTAGGGTCGCCGGGGTGACGTCCCGCCGCGTGGTGATCGCCCTGGGTGGCAACGCCATGACCGGAGCCGACGGCTCGGCCACCCCGCAGGCCCAGCGGGACGCGATCCGCGAGGCGGCCGGCCACGTCGCCGAGGTGGTCGCCGCCGGGGTCGAGGTGGTGCTCACCCACGGCAACGGCCCCCAGGTGGGCAACCTGCTGGTCAAGAACGAGCTCGCCGCGAAGGTCGTGCCCCCGGTGCCGCTGGACTGGAACGTCGCGCAGACGCAGGCCACCATCGCCTTCACCATCGCCGACGAGCTGGACGCGGCCCTGACCACCCGGGGGCTCCCCCAGCGCACCGCCGGGCTGGTCACGCGCACCCTGGTCGACACCGACGACCCGCACTTCCGCGAGCCGTCGAAGCCGGTGGGCCGCTTCGTGTCCCGCGAGGAGGCCGAACGGTTCGTCGCTCTCGGTCAGGTCTGGGAGGACCGGGGCCCGCGCGGCTGGCGGCGGGTGGTCGCCTCGCCCGAGCCGAGGTCGGTCGTCGACTCCCCCGCCGTCCACGCCCTCGCGGCGGCCGGCTTCGTCGTCGTCTGCGCCGGTGGCGGGGGCATCCCGGTGACCGACGACGGCGGGGACGGCGCCCCGCTGCGCGGCGTCGAGGCCGTCATCGACAAGGACCTCACCGCCGCCGTCCTGGCGCGCGACCTGGGGGCCGACACCCTGGTGATCGCCACCGACGTCGCGAACGTGATGGTGGACTTCGGCAAGCCGTCCCAGCGGCCACTCGGCCGGGTCACGGTGGCCGAGCTCCGCGCGCACGCCGCGGACGGCCAGTTCGCCCGGGGCTCCATGGGCCCCAAGGTCGAGGCCGTCCTCCGCTTCGTCGAGGCCGGCGGCGAGCGCGCCGTCGTCACCTCGCTCGAGAACATCGCCGGCGCCGTCACCGGGGACGCCGTCGGCACCGTGCTCACCACCGCATAGCGACAGGACCTCCTCCTCCCCGCCCCTCGCGAGCCCGGGGCGGGACCCGGGAGGGGGCCACAGAGAGAGGAAGCTGCCGTGCCCGCACCGATCGAGGTCCGCAAGGTCCCCCTGCACAGCGTCAGCGACGCCAGCGAGCTGGCGAAGCTCATCGACGACGGCGTCATGGAGGCCGACCGGGTCGTCGCCGTCATCGGCAAGACCGAGGGCAACGGCGGCGTCAACGACTACACGCGGATCATCGCCGACCGCGCCTTCCGCGAGGTGCTGCTGGAGAAGGGCACTCGCAGCAAGGAGGAGGTCGCCCAGATCCCGATCGTGTGGTCCGGCGGCACCGACGGCGTCATCAGCCCGCACGCGACCGTCTTCGCCACCCTGCCCGAGGACGCCGTCGAGAAGACCGACGAGCCGCGGCTGACCGTGGGCTACGCCATGAGCGACCGGATCCTGCCCGAGGACATCGGCCGGGTCGCCATGATCGAGAAGGTCGCCGAGGGCGTGCGCAAGGCCATGGCGGCGGCCGGCATCGACGACGCCGCCGACGTCCACTACGTCCAGACGAAGACGCCGCTGCTGACCATCGACACCATCCGCGACGCCAAGAGCCGCGGGAAGACCGTGTGGACCGAGCACACCCACGAGTCGATGGACCTGTCCAACGCCACGACGGCGCTGGGCATCGCCGTCGCCCTCGGTGAGATCGAGATGCCGGGCGACGAGGACGTCATGCACGACCTGTCGCTGTTCTCCTCGGTGGCCTCGTGCTCGTCGGGCGTCGAGCTCGACCGCGCGCAGATCGTCGTCGTCGGCAACGCCCGTGGCCACGGCGGGGCCTACCGGATCGGCCACTCGGTCATGCAGGACGCGCTCGACCAGGACGGCATCTGGGCGGCCATCCGCTCGGCCGGCCTGGAGCTGCCGGAGCGGCCGCACCACACCGACCTCGGCGACCGGCTGGTCAACGTCTTCCTCAAGTGCGAGGCCGACCCGAGCGGCATGGTCCGCGACCGCCGCAACGCGATGCTCGACGACTCCGACGTGCACTGGCACCGGCAGATCAAGGCCACCGTCGGCGGCGTCACCGCGGCGGTGACCGGCGACCCGGCGGTGTTCGTGTCGGTGGCCGCGGTGCACCAGGGCCCCTCCGGAGGCGGCCCGGTCGCGGCGATCGTCCGGGCCTGACCCCGGGCGCCGCGCCGGCCTCGCGGTCGGCGCGGCGCCCGCAGCCGTCCCGTGACGCGCACCGGTCCGCGGTGCACCGGGGCTCCTCTACGTTGGACGGCCGGGCGCGGCGGTCGGGGGGCCCGCGGGACGAGGGGGCGGGTGTGGGCAGACGCGTCCGGTCGCACCTGCCGCCCGCGGGGGTGCTGGCCTCGCTGGCCGTCCTCGACCTGGTCGCCGGGCGCGGGGAGGTGCTCATCGGCCTCGTCGCGGTGGCACCGCTCGTGGCCGCCGCCCTCACCGGGCGTCGAGCCACCGTCGTCTACGGCGTCCTGACCCTGCTCACCGCGGCCCTGCTGGGGTTCTACGACGAGCAGTACACGGGGCCGGCCCTCCCGGTGCAGGTCATCCGGCTGGTGGCGATCGCCGTCGTGGCCGTCGTGGCCCTCGGGATCTGCCAGGTGCGGCTGCGGCGCGAGGCGGAGCTGGCCCGGGTCAGCGCCGAGGCGGCGTCGGCACGGGCGTCGCTGGAGCTCGCGGAGAACCTGCAGCGTCACCTGCTCGGGCCCCCGCCGGTGGTCCCGTTCCTGGAGTCCGCGGTGCGCTACCTGCCGGCCGTGCGCGAGACCCGGGTCGGCGGGGACTGGTACGACGCCTTCCCCGCGGCCGACGGCGGCACGGTGCTGGTCATCGGGGACGTCGCCGGCCACGACCCCCAGGCGGCGGCCGCCATGGCCGAGGTCCGCGGGATGCTGCGGGCGGTGGCCGTGGACGCCTCGTCCCCGGCCGGGGTCCTCGAGGCGCTGGACCGCGTGATGGCGCACCCGGCGGTGCCCGCACTGGCCACCGTCGTCGTCGCCGTGGTCACCCCCACCGGCGAGGGCGTCGGGCTGCGGTGGTCGAACGCCGGACACCCGCCGCCGGTGCTCGTCGGCGCGGACGGGGCGGTGCGGCTGCTCGCCCGCGCCCCCGAGCCGCTGCTCGGCGTGGCGCCGGACACCGCCCGGACCGACGCCGAGCTGGTCCTGCGGCCGGGCGACACGCTGCTGCTCTACACCGACGGACTCGTCGAACGGCGGGACGGCACGCTGGACGAGGGCACCGCCTGGCTGGTCGGGGAGCTCGCCTCGCGCGCGCACGACCCCCTCGGAGAGCTCTGCGACCGGCTGCTGGCCGCCGTGGCCCGCGTCGCCCGCCACGACGACGTCGCCCTGCTCGCCGTGCGCGTGCCCGCCTAGCCGACGACGGTCAGGTACGCCGGCGGGACGGCGTCGACGAGCCAGACACCGTTGGCGGAGCGGGTGAACTCGGCGCCGGCCGCGGCCAGCCCCGCGGCGTCGACCCGCAGGACGGCGGCCCGGCCGCGGCGCTCCCCCACCGCACGGGCGGTCGGCTCGTCGGGGCTCAGGTGCACCGCGTGCCGCCCGCCCGGGCGCAGCCCCTCGGCGAGGATCGCGGGCAGGGTGCGCACCGGCGTGCCGTGGAAGAGCACGGCCGGCGGCGGCTCGGGGGTGTAGCCCAGCGCGACCGGCAGGCTGTGTCCCTGGCTGGCCCGGATCCGCGTGCCGGTGCCGTCGACGGCGAAGCGCTGCTTGTCGTTGCCCGCGACGACGCGGTCGAGCTCCTCGCGGGTCAGCGGCAGCCCGTGCGCGGCCAGGGCGGCGAGGAGCGCGTCGACGTCGACCCAGCCGGCGTCGTCGAGGGTCAGTCCGACGCTGTCGGGCCGGTGCCGCAGCACGTAGGACAGCCGCTTGCTGACCCGGACGACGTCGTCGCGCCCGGCGCTCCTGCCCACGCGGGCAGCCTGCGGGTCGGACCCGCGGACCGCCACCGGGTTAGCGTCGGCACCCGACCGGAGCGGAGGCACGGGTGATCGACAAGCGGGTCGCGACGGTGGCCGACGCCGTCGAGGGCATCGAGGACGGCGCCACCGTGCTCGTCGGCGGCTTCGGCGCGTCGGGGGTCCCGGTGCAGCTGGTGCACGCGCTCCTCGACCGGGGCAGCACCGACCTGACCGTGGTCACGAACAACGCCGGCTCCGGCGAGACCGACGTCGCCGCCCTGCTCCGCGAGCGCCGGGTGCGGAAGATCGTCTGCTCCTACCCGCGGTCGGCCGGGTCGGTCTGGTTCGAGGAGCGCTGGCGGGCCGGCGAGGTGGAGCTCGAGCTGGTGCCGCAGGGGACGCTCAGCGAGCGGATGCGCGCCGCGGCCGCCGGGCTCGGGGGCTTCTTCACCCCCACCGGCGCCGACACCCGGCTCGCCGAGGGCAAGGAGGTGCGGGTGATCGACGGCCGCCGGCACGTGTTCGAGGAACCGCTGCGCGGCGACGTCGCGCTGGTGAAGGCGGCGCGGGCCGACCGCTGGGGCAACCTGGTCTACCGCACCGCGGCGCGCAACTTCGGCCCGACCATGGTCGCGGCCGCCGCGCTGTCCGTCGTCGAGGTCGACGAGTTCGTCGAGCTCGGCGAGCTCGACCCGGAGACGATCGTGACGCCGGGGATCTTCGTCGACCGCGTCGTCCGGGTGGGCGCGGCATGAGGCCCGACCTGCGACTGAGCGTGCGCGACGTCGCCCGCCGGGTCGCCCGCGAGGTCCCCGACGGCGCCTACGTCAACCTCGGCATCGGCCTGCCCACGCTGGTCGCCGACTGCCTGGGCGACGACCGGGAGGTCGTCTTCCACTCGGAGAACGGCATCCTCGGCATGGGCCCGGCCCCGGCGCCCGGCGAGGAGGACCCGGAACTGGTCAACGCCGGCAAGCAGCCGGTGACCCTGCTGCCGGGCGGGGCGTTCTTCCACCACACCGACGCCTTCCTCATGATGCGCGGCGGCCACCTCGACCTCACCGTCCTCGGCGCCTTCCAGGTGTCGGAGACCGGGGACCTGGCCAACTGGGCCACCGGCGACGCCTCGCACCCGCCCGCGGTGGGCGGCGCGATGGACCTCGCCGTCGGCGCCCGGCGCGTGCTGGTCATGACGACGCACACCACCCGGGGCGGCGAGCCCAAGCTCCTGCCCCGCTGCACCTACCCGCTGACCGCCGCCGGCGTGGTCGACCGCGTCTACACCGACCTCGCCGTCCTCGACGTCACCGGCGAGGGCTTCCTCGTGCGCGAGATGGTCGCCGGGCTCACCCGCGACGACCTGCAGGGCGCCACCGCGGCCCGGCTGTCCTTCGCCGACGACGTCACCGAGCTCGTCCCCGGCGAGCGCGAGTAGCACTCCCCGACCAGCCGCTCCTCCCGGCAGGCCCGGTCGGCCGGCCGGATCTCGAGGGTGGGCCGGCGCAGCGGTCAGCGCCGGGCGAACCAGCTGTCCTCGGGGATCTCCGGCGCGGGACGCGGCCGGCCCGGGCCGCGCCGTCGGGGCGGCTCCCAGGGCCAGAGCTCCACCACGCCCTCGGCGGCCGCGCGGATCGCCGTCCCGTCGAGCACCACGCTGGTCTCCGGCACACCGAGCTCCGGGCACCGCACGACGACCGTCAGCGGCCCGGCCGGTGGGAACGGGGACAGCCACCAGGAGTGGTCGACGGAGTACTCGCTGCCCGAGCCACTCCCCTGGGTGAAGACGACCTCGCCACCCCACTCGGTCTCGCCGACGTTGTCGACCCGGGTGCCGTCGGCCAGCTCGAGCCCGAGGAGCAGCGGCGGAGCGCCGGGGCCGGGCTGCCAGAGGACCTCGTGCAGCTCGGTCCCGGACAGGCTCCCCGGCCGGACGCGGACGGCCAGGTCGAACGCCAGGCCCGTCGAGTGGACCGCATCCCCAGCAGCGCGATCACGGCGTCGTCGGTGCGCGCGAGCAGCACGCCCTGCGGCAGGGCCACCGGCAGCTCGTTGTCCGGTGCCCCCATGCGTCGCAGGGCGTCGCCGTCCGGCTCGCCGTCCGGCCAGCGGCTCCCCACGCGCCGCAGCCTGGCCGATTCCCTGCGGCCCGGCAAGCGGCGCCGAGATCACGCGATCTCGGCGCCCAGCGGCGCCTCCCCCGTCGAGATCACGCGATCTCGACGGGGGAGTCAGGCCGCGGTCGCGGGGCGGGCCTCCTGGGCGAGGGCGGCCAGCGCCTGCTCGAAGCACTCCCGCGGCGGCTGCACCAGCCCCGCGCCGACCTGACCGGTGCCGGCCACCCGCCCGGCCATGCCGGTGTTGATCTGCGGCAGCCAGCCGGTGCGGGCCACGGCGAGGACGTCGATGCCGGTCGGGGCGCCGCGGAAGCCGAGGATCGGGATCGCCATGGCCGGGTTCTCGGCGAGGGTGAGCTGGTACATCCGCTCGGTGGTGGCCAGCGCGTCGGGGACGGTGCCGCCGACGAACCGCACGATCGCCGGCGCCGCGGCCATCGAGAACCCGCCGACGCCGTAGGTCTCCATGATCGCGGAGTCGCCGATGTCGGGGTTGGCGTCCTCGGGGCCGTAGTCGCCGAGGAACAGGCCCACCGGCGTCTGCGCCGGGCCGGTGAACCAGCGGTCGCCGGTGCCCGCCGTCTGCACGCCGAACTCCGTGCCGTTGCGGGCCATCACCGTGACCATCGTCGAGCCGGGGACGTCGCGGGCGGCGTCCATGGCCAGCTTCGCCGCCGGCATGCCGAGGTTGAGGAAGAAGTGCTCGTTGCCGCCGATGAAGCGCAGCGCGGCGGCGACGTCGTCGGACGGCGCGTCGAGCGCCACCAGGGCCGGGGACAGCTCGCGCAGGGTCATCAGGGAGCCGGCGCGGTTGCGGTTGTGCCCCTCGTCGCCCATCTGCAGCATCTGCGCGAGCACGGCCTTGACGTCGAGCGGCTCGGCCATCGACCGCACCGCCCGCGCCAGCAGCGGGCCGAGGACGTCGCGCATCCAGGCCAGCCGGGTGAGGACCTCCTCGCCGAAGGCGCCCATCCGCAGCACCTTGCCCAGGCCCTCGTTGAGGTTGCAGTAGGCGCGGCCGCCGTTGACCGGGTCCTCCAGGCACCAGGCCCACATCGACGGCGACGTCACGCCGGCCATCGGGCCCACGGCGGAGTGGTGGTGGCAGGGGTCGAGGGTCACCCCGCCGGAGGCGAGCAGCGCCTCGGCCTCCTCGACCGTGGCCGCCCACCCCTCGAACAGGCAGGCGCCGAGGAGCGCCCCGCGCATCGGGCCCGACGCCGCCTCCCAGGTCAGCGGGGGACCGGAGTGCAGCAGCAGGCGGCCCTCGAGGCCGAGCACCTCGCCCGCGGGCCGCACGTCGGTCAGCACCGCCCCGGCCGCGAGCACCCGCTCGACCGCCGTCCGGTTGGCCGCCGCGCGGCGCGGGTCCAGGGCCAGGGCGGCGAGGTCGGCGGGGTCGCCGATCCCCGGCGGCCGCCAGTCGACGTCGGTCACCTCCGTCCCCTGCGCACGCAGCGCGCCGGAGAAGACGTCCACACCGGCGGCCACCACCGCCGGCGGGCCGTCGAGCAGGCCACCCAGGCTCATCGCGCGTCTCCCAGCAGGTCGAGGGCGTGCCGCGTGGCCGCGGCGTTGGAGGCGAAGACGGCGGCACCGGCCGCGGCGAGGGCGTCGGCCTGCCGGCTCCAGCCCTGCGGGTCGGCCTCGGTGCCGACCAGCGCGACGACCACCGGCAGCTGCGCCTTCTCCCGGGCGGCGGCCAGGGCCGGGGCGAGGCTCGCCGCCGGGTCGGCGTCGGCGCCGTACCCGAGGACGACGTCGAGCAGCAGCACCGCGGGCTCACCCGAGGCGGCCAGCCGCGCGATCGCCTCCAGCCGCAGCGTGGGGTCGATCATCGGGTGCGCCCGGCCGACGGTGAGCGCGTCGTCGCCGAAGTCGACGACCACGTGCCCGGGTGCGGACAGGTCCGTGCCCAGGTCGAGCTCGGGACGCAGCGGGGTGTTGGAGCGGACGTCGCCGAGCACCGGCGCGGCCAGCAGCATCGCCTCGTCGGCGAGCGTGCCGCCAGAGTAGAAGCCCTTGAGGACCGCGCCGGGCGGCGCGGCGCCGTCCGGCCCGGGCCGGGACGGCCACCGCGGCACCTCGCGGCCCAGGTCGGCCAGCAGCGCCTCGACGGCGGCGGTGAGGTCGGGCGTCTCCGGGCTCAGCGCCGCCGACCGCACCGGCGTGGCCAGCCCGCCGGCGGCCCGCGCGACGGCCTCGGCCACCGACGGCGCCGGCGGCTTGGAGACGACGAGCACCCGCTCGGTGCCGGGGTCGGCGTCGAGCGCGGCGAGGGCGTCGAGGGTGGCCAGCCCGCCGACGGCCTCGGACAGGTCGCGCCCGCCGACGCCGATGACGTGGGAGACGCCGACGCCGGCCGCGTCGAGCAGGCAGGACACCTGCTGCGCGCCGGTGCCCGAGGCCGCGACCACGCCGACCGGGCCGGGGCGGACGACGTTGGCGAAGCCGAGGGCGACGCCGGAGACGATCGCGGTGCCGCAGTCGGGGCCCATGACCAGGACGCCGGCCTCGTGCGCGGCGCGCTTGAGCGCGACCTCCTGCTCCACCGGGACGCCGTCGGAGAAGACCAGCACGCTGCGTCCCGCCGCGATCGCGTCGGCGGCCTCGAGCGCCGCGTACTGCCCGGGGACGCTGACGATCGCGAGGGCGGCGCCGTCGGGGGCGAGGCCGTCGAGGCCGGCGCCGATCGTGCGGGCCGGCTGCGCGTCGGCCGTCGCCCGGGAGCGCTCGCGCTCGGACAGGGCGGCGTCGACGGCGGTCACCGCGGCGGCCAGGGCGTCGTCGTCGACCGCGCGGACGGCGATGAGCAGCTGGTCGGGCGAGGCCGCGCCCTCGGGTGCCAGCCCCATCCCCTCGGCGAGCTCGACGTTGAGCGGCGTGGCCATGGCCACCAGGACGGCGGTGACGCCGTCGCGCGCGCCGACGTCACGGCTGACCTGCATCAACCGGACGGAGTCGGCGTAGACGCCGCTGCGCAGGGAGACGTGCGAGACGCCCTCTCCGGGGCCTGGTGCGCTCACCTCGCCGACCGTACCGGCCGGTCCCTCACCGGTGAGACACCCGCAGTGCAACGATCTTGTTGCACACCGGAGTTTTAGCGCTGAGGTACTTCCGCGCCTGTGAGACGCGTGACACTGTGACGGCCTCCCGGGGGTGGTGCACCTCCCGGCTGCGTCGGTTGGGCACGTCGAGGAGGTCCCCATGGCGTTCGGGTGGAAGCTGTACGGCGACGGGAAGACGCCACCGCTGGGCGAGGCGGTCGCCCCCGACGAGCGGCTGTCGTGGCCGCGCACCGTCGGCATCGGTGCGCAGCACGTCGTCGCGATGTTCGGGGCGACGTTCGTCTTCCCGATCGTCATGGGGCTCGACCCCAACCTCGCGATCATGATGAGCGGGATCGCGACGATCGTCTTCCTGCTCATCGTCAACAACCGGGTGCCCAGCTACCTGGGCACCAGCGCCTCCTTCGTCGGCGGCGTCGTCGCCGTCCGGGCCCAGGGCGGTGACTCCGGCGACGTCGTCGGCGCGATCCTGGTCTCCGGCGTCGTGCTGGCGCTCATCGGCGTGCTCATCCACTTCGCCGGCGTCCGGTTCCTGCACGCGATCCTGCCGCCGGCGGTGACCGGCGCGGTGGTGCTCCTCATCGGCTTCAACCTGGCCCCGGTGGTGGCCGGCATCTACTGGCCCCAGGACCAGTGGGTGGCCCTGGCCACGATGACCTTCGTCATCGTCGCCTCGCTGCTGCTGCGCGGCTTCTGGGCCCGCATCTCCATCCTGCTGGGCCTGGTCTTCGGCTACCTGCTGTCGGTCCTGCTCGACGCCACCGCCGGGCCCATCACCTCGGTCCTGGGCGGCGCCACGGAGGCCACCACCCACGACCGGATCGACTTCGCCACCGTCGGCCAGGCCGACTGGATCGGCCTGCCGGACTTCACCGCGCCCAGCTTCTCGCTGAACTTCAGCCTGCTGGTGCTGCCCGCCGTCATCGCGCTGGTCGCGGAGAACGCCGGTCACGTCAAGGCGGTCGCGGAGATGACCAAGCGCGACCTCGACCCCTACATGGGCCGGGCGATCATCGCCGACGGCGTCGCCACCGTCGTGGCCACCTCGGTCGGCGGCTCCCCCACCACCACCTACGCCGAGAACATCGGCGTCATGGCCGCCACCCGGGTCTACTCGACGGCGGCCTACTACGTGGCCGCGATCGTGGCGATCCTGCTGGGCCTGTGCCCGAAGTTCGGCGCGCTCATCAACATCATCCCGGGCGGTGTGCTCGGCGGGATCACCGTGGTCCTGTACGGGATGATCGGCCTGCTCGGCGCGAAGATCTGGAAGGAGAACCGCGTCGACTTCGCCAACCCGATCAACCTGGTGCCGCTGGCCGCGGGCATCATCATCGCCATCGGCAACGTGACCATGCAGATCACCGACAACTTCTCCCTCGGCGGCATCGCGCTGGGCACGATCGTGGCGGTCCTCGGCTGGCACGTCGCCCGCGTGCTGGCGCCGGCGGAGATGCGCGCCGCACTCGTCGCCGAGCGCGAGTACCTCGGCGGCACCGGCCCCGCACTGGGCCACACCGGCGCGCACGACCGGTCCCACACCGGGCGGCACGGCTACGACCCCGAGTACAGCCCCGACCCGTCCTCGGTCGACGAGGTCGGCCGGCCCGGCATCGACACCCGTAAGGGGACGCTCGACAGGTGAAACCCGCTCCCTTCCGCTACGCCGACCCCCGGTCCCTCGAGGAAGCACTCGACGTCCTCACCGCCGAGCACGGCGCCAAGGTCCTCGCCGGCGGGCAGTCCCTGATCCCGCTGCTGGCGATGCGGCTCGCGGCCCCGGCCACGCTGGTGGACATCAACCGGGTGCCCGGTCTCGACACCGTCGAGACCACCGGGGACGGCGTGCGGGTGGGAGCGCTGGTCCGGCACGACGGGCTGCTCCGCGACAGCCCCGACGCCACCGCCGCCGCCCGGGTCCAGCCGCTGCTGGCCCGGGCGACGGCGAACGTCGCCCACCCCGCCATCCGCAACCGCGGGACGACGGTCGGCTCGATCGCGCACGCCGACCCCTCCGGCGAGATGACCGCCGTGCTCGCGCTCACCGGCGGCTCGGTCACCGTGGCCACCCCGGAGGGCCGCTCGACGGTGGGCTGGCAGGACCTCTTCGTCGGCCCGCTGGAGACCTCGCTCGCCGGTCCCGCGGTCGTCGTCGACGCGTTCTTCCCGGCGCTCCCGGCCCGCTCCGGGACCGCCTTCGCCGAGATCTCCCGGCGCAAGGGCGACTACGCCGTCTGCGGCGCCGGCGTCGTCGTCACCCTCGACGAGGACCGCCGGGTCGCCGCCGTCCGGGCGTCCTACCTCTCGGTGGGGCTGGTGCCCGAGGTGCACGACCTCACCGAGGCCGTGGCCGGCAAGCCGGTCGACGGCGCCGACTGGGCCGCCGCCGGGGCGCTGGCCCGCACGCTGGTCGACCCCGACGGCGACATCCACGCCAGCGCCGACTACCGGCGGCTGCTCGTGGGTGTGCTGACCGAGCGGACACTGGCGGAGGCAGCAGCCGAGGCACTTGAGAGGACCGCCGCATGACCACGTCCGTCGACAGCGAGCGGACCGTCACCGTCACCGTCAACGGCGTCCTGCGCGAGGCCACCGTGCCCGTGCGCCGGGTGCTGTCGGACCTGCTGCGGGAGGACCTGCGGCTGACCGGCACGCACGTCGGCTGCGCCCACGGCGTGTGCGGGTCGTGCACGGTGCTCGTCGACGGCGTGCCGGTGCGGTCCTGCCTGGTGCTCGCCGTCCAGGTCGACGGCGCGGAGGTGACCACCGTCGAGGGGCTGGCCCGCGAGGACGACCGGGGCGGGCAGGTGCTGCACCCGGTGCAGGAGGCCTTCCGCGAGTGCCACGCCCTGCAGTGCGGGTTCTGCACCCCGGGGTTCCTGGTCACCATCGCCGCCGGGCTCGAGGCCCGCGACGCCACGGCGGAGATCACCGAGGAGGAGGTCGACGAGCTCGTCGGCGGCAACCTCTGCCGGTGCACCGGCTACGCCAACATCAAGAAGGCCGTCCGGCACGCCGCCGCGACCATGCGGGACGACGCCCGGTGAGTGCCTTTGTAGCGCTATTGGCACCTCGGGGGGCTGCCGCGTGACGACGAAGCTGTTCGGCGAGCCGGTGCGGCGGCGCGAGGACGCCCGCCTGATCACCGGGAAGGGCCGCTACCTCGACGACCTCGGCGCCGGCGCGCTGGCCGCAGCCTTCGTGCGCAGCCCGCACGCGCACGCCCGCGTCACCGACGTCGACGTCGAGGCCGCCCTCGACGTCGAGGGCCTGGTCGCCATCTACACCTACGAGGACCTCACCGGCCCGATGGCCGAGCCGATGCCGGTGCTCATCCCGCACCCGCAGCTGCACGCACCGCGGACCGGGTACGCGCTGGCCAACGGCGTCGTGCACCACGTCGGCGAGCCCGTCGTCATGGTGGTGGCCACCGACCGCTACGTCGCCGAGGACGCCGCCGACCGGATCGCGGTGAGCTACGAGGAGCTGCCGGTCGTCGTCGGGGTCGACGCCGCCCGGGAGGCCCGCGCGACCGTCCACGACGACGTCCCGGACAACGTCGCCGCCCGGCACCACCAGGAGACCGGCGACGTCGAGCCGGCGCTGGCCGCCGCACCGCACACGCTGTCGTTCACCCAGTACATCGAGCGCAGCGCCTGCATGCCGCTGGAGGGCAAGGGCGTGCACGCCCGCTGGGACGCCGACGACGGCAGCCTGCGGGTGCACTCCAGCACCCAGGCCTCGACGTCGGTGCGCGCCGCGATCGCGGCCAAGCTCGAGCTGTCGCTGGACCGCGTCGAGGTGATCGCGCCCGACGTCGGCGGCGGCTTCGGCGTCAAGATCGTGCACCCGTGGCCGGAGGAGCTGCTGGTGCCGATGGCGGCCATCCGGCTCGGCCGCGAGGTGAAGTGGGCCGAGGACCGGCGCGAGCACTTCATCTCCAGCGCGCACGAGCGCCAGCAGCGGCAGGAGATCACCGTCGGCTTCGACGACGACGGCCGGATCACCGCCCTCGACGTGCACGTCTGGCACGACAACGGCGCCTACACGCCCTACGGGATCATCGTGCCGATCATCACGGCCACCCAGCTGGTCGGGCCGTACGCGATCCCGGTGTACCGGGTCGTCGTCGAGAGCGTCTACACCAACACCGTCATCGTCACGCCCTACCGCGGGGCCGGGCGGCCGCAGGGCTGCTACGCGATGGAGCGCACGATGGACCGCATCGCCGACGCGCTCGGCCTCGACCGCGCCGAGGTGCGCCGCCGCAACCTCATCACGCCCGACCAGTTCCCCTACGACCACCGCCTGACGTTCCAGGACGGCCGGCCGGTCATCTACGACTCCGGCGACTACCCCGGCCTGCTCGACAAGCTCGTCGCGCTGGTCGGCTGGGACGAGGCCGGGGCGCTGCGCGCCGACGCGCAGGCCCGCGGGAAGCTGCTCGGGATCGGCATGGCGCTCTACGTCGAGGGCACCGGTCCCGGCCCCTACGAGGGCGGGCACGTGCAGGTGCTCGGCAGCGGCAAGGTGCTGGTCTCCACCGGCCTGACCTCGCAGGGCCAGGGGCACGAGACGGTCTTCGCCCAGATCGTCGCCTCCGAGCTGGGCGTGCCCATCGACGACGTCGAGGTGCACACCGGCGACACCCGCCGCTTCGGCTACGCCGTCGGCACCTTCGCCTCCCGCGCCGCGGTGATGAGCGGCAACGCCGTCGCGCTGGCCGCCCGCGGGGTCCGCGAGAAGGCCCTGCGGATCGCCGCCGACGTCCTGGAGGCCGACCCCGCCGACCTCGAGATCGACGAGGGGCAGGTGCAGGTCAAGGGGACGCCGGGGGCGTCGATCCCGCTGCGCACGGTGGCGGTGCTGTCCAACCCGCTGCGCTACGCCTTCGACCAGGCCGCCCAGCAGGCGACGCAGTTCGTCACCCACGACGACAGCAAGCCCCCGGTCGCCCCCGGGGACGCCCCGGGCCTCGAGCACCGCGACTACTACTCCCCCATCCGCTCGACGTTCGCCTCGGGCGCGCACGCGGCCGTGGTGGAGATCGACCCGCGGACGTGGGAGATCGACGTCGTCCGGTACGCCGTCGTGCACGACTGCGGCAACGTGGTCAACCCGATGATCGTCGAGGGGCAGGTGCAGGGCGGCGTCGCGCAGGGGGTGGGCGGGGCGCTGTACGAGCGGATGGCCTACGACGGCGACGGGCAGCTGCAGAACGCGTCGTTCATGGACTTCCTCATGCCCTACGCCTCCGAGGTGCCCGACATCGCGATCGACCACCAGGAGACGCCCTCGCCGCTCAACCCGCTGGGGATCAAGGGTGCCGGCGAGGCCGGTGTCATCCCCGGGACGGCGGCGATCGCCTCGGCGATCGAGGACGCGGTGGGCCGGCGGATCACCTCGATGCCGATCTCCCCCACCGAGCTGTACGACCTGATGAGAGACGAGACGGCGGAGCGCACGGCTGGGTCCCAGCAGGTGCCGCTCCAGACGGGAGTGCCTGCGTGAACCTCGACGGCTCGGCGGTGCTGCACGGCTCGCCCGAGGAGGTCTGGACGGTCATCACCGACCCCGCCGTCCTGGCGCGGACCATCCCCGGCTGCGAGTCGCTGGAGCGGACCGGCGAGGACGAGTACCGGATGGACGTCTCGGTGGGGGTCGGCGCGATCCGCGGGACCTACGCCGGGGAGGTGCGGCTGAGCGACCAGCAGCGGCCGTCGTCCTACGTGATGCACGCGTCCGGCGCCGGTGCGCCGGGCAACGTGCGTGCGACGGTGCGGATCGACCTCGAGCCCACCGACGAGGGGACGACGCTCACCTACTCCGCCGACGCCGTCGTGGGCGGGCCGGTGGCCGGGGTCGGGCAGCGGATGATGACCGGCGTCGCGAAGCGGATGGCCGGCCAGTTCTTCGCCGCCATCGACCGGGAGCTGACCTCCGGGGCGCCGGTGGAGACCGCGCCGGCGGCGGCCCGCGCCACCTCGACGGCGGTGAGCGCGACCGACGCCGTCGCCGCCGTCCCGTCGGGGACGCCGGCCGCGCCCGAGCCGCAGGTGTTCCGCGGCGCCAAGGCGCCGGCCGCCGCGCCGTCGTCGGACGTGCGGACCCTCGCGGCCGGCGCGCTCGGTGGCGCCGGGCTCACGCTGCTCGGCGTCCTCGTCGGCTGGCTGCTCGGCCGCCGCCGCTGACGACCGGCACCGAGGGCCCCCGACCACGGTCGGGGGCCCTCGGTGCGTCCGGGTGGGCACACGCGCCGAGGGCGGCCCCGGCGGGTGCCGGGACCGCCCTCGGACGGGTGGGTGTCAGCCGCCGCAGATGTCAGCCGGGAAGCTGGCGTCGCAGCGGTTGGCCCGGAACTCCAGACCCGGACCGGGGTCGACGATGAACGGGTTCGTCTCCGAGGCCTGGCCGACGAAGATGTCCATCTGGCCGGGCTGGAAGGTCGGCGGGACGAAGCCGCGGTTGTCGCCGAACCAGTTGGCGACGACCTTGACGTCGGTCACCAGACCGGGGATGTCGTCGTCCGGGTTCGGGTCGGAACCCGGCGGCTGCGCGAAGCTGAGCAGGACCAGCCCACCGGGCGGGAAGGTCAGCGGCGGCGGCGGCGGCGCACCCGGTGCCGGCGGGCCCGGGATGAACTCGGCCGGCGGGATCGTCGGGTTGTTGTCCTTGATGACGTTGGCGGTCAGCCGCACGTTGGCGGCGTTCACCACCGCCATGCCGACGCCGGAGATGCGCTGGTCACCGGCGCGTCCCTGCAGGCACCACCGGTTGTTGGCCTGCGACACGTTGCCGTTGATCTTCCAGTCGCCGGCCTCGACGTTCTCCGGGGCGCCGGGGGTCTCCGTGGTGGCGTCGTCGAAGGTGAGGATCCCGATGCAGTTGCCGCTGACGTGGTTGCCGTCGACCCGGCCGCCGCTGGCCTCCCGCAGGAAGACGCCGAGGTTGTAGTTGCGCACCCGGTTGCCGGCGACCAGGGCCCGCGAGTCCGCGGAGTCGCCGATCGAGATGCCCGCGGTGCCCGAGTTCGGCGCCTCGCCCGGGCCGGCCCGGTCGATGCCCTCCTCGACGTTCCCGACGATGTGGATGTTGTGCGAGTTGCCCGCGAAGATGCCGTACCGGTCGTGGCCGAGGCCCTTGGTACCGGTGACGGTGAACCCGTCCGCGCCCCAGGCGGAGATGCCGTTGGCCGGGTGGTTCTGGGTCTGCAGGTCCTTGACCACCACGCGGGAGTCCGGGTCGAGGAAGAACAGCCCGGAGAGGTTGTCGCGCAGGGTGGTGTCGTCGTCCTCGCCGTCGGCCTCGTTCTGCGCCGACCAGCACGCCTCACCCGGCTCGAGGTCGTAGGTGTCGTCGGGCGCCTCGATGATCGTCTGGTCGCTCCCGGCGCCCCGGATGGTCAGGCCCTTGCCGTCGATGCAGACGGCCTCGGTGTAGGTGCCCGCGGCGATCCGGATGGTGTCGCCCGAGCGCGCCTGGTCGACGGCGGCCTGGATGGACTCGCCCTCGTGGACGTCCCACATCCGCCCGCCGCCACCGTGCGCCGAGGCGACCCCGGGGAGGGCGCCGAGCACCATCGCGCCGGCGCCGGCCACCGCGAGCGTGCGCACCGCCCGGCCGCGGAACCTCGTTCCGGTCGTGTTCGTCGTTCGTTCCATCAGTGGCCTTCCTGGCGTCTGTGGAAGTCCCGGAGCGGCCGAGAGCGCCGGCTCGGAACCTGTGAAGTGCCTGGCAACGCGGCACACACTCCCTGGGGACCCGGCGCCGTCCAACGGGTCAGGGGTATGAACCTGCTTGCGCCTCAGGTCGTAGGACCGGCTGGGGAGGGGGGCTGTGCGACCGCCGGATCGGCTCCGGTTCCGCCACGGGGCGCACCGGTGGGTCCTAGGTCCCGCGACCCGGGTCGGAACTGCAGCGGGCTCCCGTGGCGGCTCGACATGCGGCACCGGCGCGGGCAGTCTCCCGCCATGCACACCGCCACGGGGACCGCCGGGCCGCGGCCTGCGCCGGGCTCGTCCTCCGCCCGGGCGGCCGGCCCCGGCCCGCACGACGACGGCGACCCGGTCGTCACCACCGACCGGCTGACGAAGCGCTACGGCTCGCGGACCGTCGTCGACGCGCTGTCGCTGCAGGTGCGCCGCGGGGAGGTGTTCGGCTTCCTCGGCCCCAACGGGGCGGGCAAGACGACGACGCTGCGCATGCTGCTCGGCCTGGTGCGCCCGACCAGCGGGTCGGCGACCGTGCTGGGGCGCCCGGCCGGCGCGTCGGTCGCGCAGGTCGGGGCGCTGGTCGAGGGGCCGGGGCTCTACCCCTACCTCTCCGGCCGGGACAACCTGCGCGTGCTCGCCCGCTACGCCGGCGTGGGGGCCGACCGGGTCGCGGCGGTGCTCGACACGGTCGCCCTCACCGACCGCGCCGGTGACCGCTTCGGCACCTACTCGCTCGGCATGAAGCAGCGGCTGGGCATCGCCGCGGCCCTGCTCAAGGACCCCGCGCTGGTCGTGCTCGACGAGCCCACCAACGGCCTGGACCCCGCGGGCATCACCGAGGTGCGCACGCTGCTGCGCCGGCTGGTGGCCGAGGGCCGCACCGTGGTGCTCTCCAGCCACCTGCTCGGGGAGGTCGAGCAGATCTGCGACCGCGTCGCGGTGGTGGCCTCGGGCCGGTTGCTGGTCGAGAGCAGCGTGGAGGAGCTGCGCGGGCTGGGCCGGCTGGTCGTCGACGCCCGGCCGCTGGACACCGCCGTCGCCGTCGCCGGGCGCCTGCTGGGGCCCGACCGGGTCTCGGTGGTCGACGGCGCGCTGCACCTGCAGGCCGCGCCGGAGGAGACCGCGGCGGTCAACCGCGCGCTGGTCACCGCCGACGTCGACGTCACGGGGCTGCGCCAGGAGGCGCGCACGCTGGAGGAGGTCTTCCTGCAGCTCACCGACGTCGACGAGGCGGGGCCACCGGAGCCCGCACCGCGCCCGCGGCGGCTGCGCCGGGGGACCCGGTGAGCGCCACCGCCGCGTCGCTGGCCCTGCCGGCCGGGCGGACCTCGGGGTCGCTGCCGGCCATCGTCGGCGCCGAGCTGCTCAAGCTGGCCCGCCGGCCGGCCACCTGGGTGCTGCTGGGGCTGTGGCCGGCGCTGCAGCTGGTGTTCAGCCTGGTCATCCCCTACGTCAGCTACTCGCGCGGGTCCTCCTACGAGGGCAGCCCGCCGGAGGCCCTGCTGGCGAGCACGCTGCCCGACCGGCTGGTCGCCAACGCGCTGTCGGGGCTGCCGCTGTTCGGCGGCGCGCTGCTGCTGACCCTCGGGGCGCTGCTGGCCGGCAGCGAGTACGGCTGGGGGACGCTCAAGACCCTGCTCGCCCAGGGGCCGCGGCGGACCACCGTGCTCGCCGGGCAGCTGCTCGCCCTGGTCACCGTGCTCGCCGGCACGGTCGCGGTCAGCCTGGCGCTCACCGCCGGGGTCAGCGCGCTGATCGCCGGCGCGGAGTCGGCGCCCGCCGACTGGCCCGGTGCGGCCGAGATCGCCCGCGGCTTCGGCGGCGGCCTGCTCGTGGCCACCACCTGGGGCGCTATGGGCGTGCTCCTCGGGACGGCGCTGCGCGGCACCGCGCTGGCGATCGGGCTGGGGCTGGTGTGGGTGCTCGCCGTCGAGAGCCTGGTCGTCAACGTCGCCGCACCGCTGCTCGACGTCTTCGAGACCGCGCAGCAGGCGCTGCCGGGGGTGAACGCCGGCTCGCTGGTGGCGGCGCTGGCCGGGTCGGACACCCCGGTCCGGACGCCCGGCGTGGTGGCGGTGGTCGACGGTGGCCAGGCCGCGTGGGTGCTGGGCGCCTTCCTCGCCGCGGCGGTCGCGCTGACCGCGCTGCTGCTGAACCGCCGCGACCTCACCTGAGGGCCCGGCGGACCGCTGCGGCACCCCCGTCGGGGGGCCCTCCCCTCACAGGGCCGGGGAGCGGTCCCGGTTGACCAGGATGGCCAGCTGGGTGCGGCTGCGGACCCCGAGCCGCCGCATCGAGGCGGTGAGGTGGCTCTTGACCGTGGCCAGGCTCAGGAACAGCCGGCGCGCGATCTCCTCGTTGCTCAGCCCCTGCGCCACCAACTCGGCGACGTCGCGCTGCCGGTCGGTGAGCCGGTCGAGGACGCGCTCGGGGACCTGCGCCGGCGCCGCGGGGTCGGCGAGGTAGCGGACGAGCTGGCTGGTGGCGGAGGAGTCGATGGCCGCCTCGTGGCGGGAGAGGGCGCGCACGGCCTCGACCAGCCGGGCGGCGCAGGACCGCCGAGGCAGGTAGCCCCGGACGCCGGCCCGCAGCACCTCGACCAGCTCGGCGCCGGGGTCCTCCCGGCGCTCGGCGAGCACCAGCACCGACGTCCCGCGGTGGCAGAGGTCGCGCAGCAGCGGCAGCGTGGCGCCCTCGACCAGGCCCTGACGGGCGACGACGACCTGCACCGGCACGTCCGCGGCGGCGCTGAGCGCCCCGGGCAGGTGCTCGGTCTCGGCGACGACGGCCATGTCCGGCTCGGCCTCGAGGACCACGCGCAGGCCCAGCCGGAACACCTCCTGGTCCTCGCACAGGAGGATGCGCACGAGGCTGGACGGCGGCCGGGCGAGCAGGGGGCGGACCGGCCGCGGCGCCGGACGGGCGCGCGGGGGACCCACGTGACCGGGCGCGGTCGTGCCCGGGCCGTGCGGACGGTGCAGCCGAGGCGCCACCCTGTTCGGGACGTCGTCGGAGTTCATCCTGTTCCCCCTGTCCGGTCGGTGACGGGGTGCGGAGGCCGGGTTCTCCATCCGCGAGCGGAACCCGTCCGTCTCACGAACGGGGCCGAACCGTAGCGCGCAATCAGTCTGTGCAGGCTGGAACTGTGCACGGGAGCCACAGCCCGCGTCCAGGCTCCTGTCAGGAAGTTCGGTGACACTCCGTGTCCGCCGGTCGGCCAGTACGGAGAGTGACTCTTCCCACACGGAGGTCACCCGTTGGCGGGACCAACCTGGCGGCCGTCACCCGGCCGGGTCACGCGGTTGACGTGGATGGCGAGCTGCGTGCGGTCACGCAGGCCCAGCCTCCGCAGCGCCACGGTGATGTGTCCCTTGACGGTGGCACGGCTGACCTGCAGCCGGGCGGCGATCTCCGCGTTCGTCAGCCCCTCGGCGACCAGTTCGGACACCGCCTGCTGGCGTGCGGTGAGCGGGTTGCGGTCGGCGGCCTCCCCGCCCGGCCGGCCACCGTCGAGGTGGTGCAGCAGTTCACCGGTGACGGTGGCGTCGAGCAGGGTCTCGCCGCGCAGCACGGCCCGCACCCCGTCGACCAGGCGCTCGGAGCTCACCGTGGTGTGCACGTAGCCGCGGGCGCCCGCGCGCAGCGCCTCGACCATGTCGCCGCCGCTGCCGGCCTCGCCCAGGAGCACGACGCGGGTGCCCGTGGCGGTCAGCGCCCGGACCAGCTCGGGGATCCCGGGGCCCTGGGTCCCCAGCCCCACCAGGGTGATCTCCGGCCGCAGCTCGGCGGCCAGCGTCAGGGCGGCGTCGGCGTCGGCGGCCTCGGCCACCACGACCAGGTCCGGCGCCCAGCGGAGCACCGCCCGCAGACCGGTCCGCAGGACCTCGTGGTCGTCGCAGATCAGCACCCTGGCCGGCGGGACGCCACCGCTCGGGGCATCTCTCGGTGGAGGGACTCGTCCCTCCAACTCGCCGCCCATGCGTCTGCTCCGCTCAGGTCCGGCGCCCCGCGCCCCCATACCTGAGACGGACCCTAGAGACGGGACGCGACCGTCCGCCACCGTGCGTGACCCCACAGTGCACAAACGGGGGACCGGTTCATACCCGAGTCGTGGTCCCCCGATCCCGGAGACGGGGCAGTTCCCCCTGCGGGCGCAGAACCGGGGGGTGCGCACCCCCTCCACCCGGTGTCCACCCCCGGTGACCAGCCCCTCCACCCCCGGGAGCCCTCGCAGGATCCGACCCCTGGCCGGTGTCCCGGGGAGGTCCGACGGCCCTAGCGTCCCCGGTCATCCGTCCCTGGCCCGCCGGCTCCCGGCCGGCCCCGCAGCGACGCTGGAGTGCCCGTGCACCAGACCATGATCATCGCCAGGATGGCGCCGGGCGACGCGGACCGCGTCGCCGACGTCTTCGCCCGCTCCGACGCCACGTCCATGCCGCACGAGATCGGTGTGACCCACCGGTCGCTGTTCACCTTCCACGAGCTCTACGTCCACCTCATCCAGTTCGACCGCCCGCCGGGTGAGGCCATGCAGGTGGCCCAGGCGCTGCCGTCGTTCCGGGCGGTGAGCGAGGAGCTGCGGCCCTACATCACCGCCTACGACCCCGGGTGGCGCTCGCCGCAGGACGCCATGGCCCGCCGCTTCTACGAGTGGTCGGCCGAGCGGTGACCGCGACGACACCGGCTCGCCGCCCGACGGCGGCGGCCGGCTCGGCCGACTGGGTCAGCTGCCCGAGCTGCGGCTGGCTGCTGTACCGCAAGCGCCTCGAGCGCAACCTGTCGGTCTGCCCCGAGTGCGACCACCACCTGCGGCTGGGCGCCCGCGACCGCATCCGGCTGCTCGCCGACCCGGGCACCTTCGACGAGCAGACCTGCCCGCCGGGACCGCCGGACCCCCTGTCGTTCAGCGACCTGCGGGACTACCACGACCGGCTGATCGAGGCCGCGGCCCGCTCCGGTGAGTCCGAGGCGGTCGTCGCCGGCACCGCCCGCATCGGCGGCACCGAGGTCGTCCTCGCCGCGATGGACTTCGGCTTCCTCGGCGGCAGCATGGGCATCGAGGTCGGACGCCGCGTCAGCGCCGCCGCCGACCTCGCCGTCGAGCGCCGGCTCCCCCTGGTCGTCGTCTGCGCCAGTGGCGGGGCGCGCATGCAGGAGGGCGTCTTCTCGCTGTTCCAGATGGCGCGGGTCAGCCAGGCCTTCGCGCAGCTGCGCGAGTCGGGACTGCTGTCGGTGTGCGTGCTCACCGACCCCACCTACGGCGGGGTGTCGGCCTCCTTCGCCACGCTGGCCGCCGTCCTGGTCGGCGAGCGCGGTGCGCACGTCGGGTTCGCCGGCCCGCGGGTCGTGCAGGAGACCATCCGCGCCGAGCTGCCCAGCGACTTCCAGACGTCGGAGTTCCTGCTGGCGCACGGGCTGGTCGACCGGGTGGAGAGCCGGGCCGAGCTGCGCCCGCTGCTGGCCCGCCTCCTCGACCTGCACGGCCGCCCGGTCATCCCCCGCTCCGGCACCGCCGCCGCCCGCACCGAGGTCGTTCCCGAGCCGGTGACCGCGGACGCCGGTGCCGTCCGCGACGCCGACGCCTGGGACGTCGTCCAGCGGGCCCGGGTCGCCGGCCGGCCGACCACGCTGGACTACCTGCACACCGCCTTCGACGACTTCGTCGAGCTGCACGGGGACCGCGCGTTCGCCGACGACCCGGCGATCGTCGGCGGCGTCGCCTCCCTCGACGGGCGCCCGGTGGTGGTCATCGGCCACGAGAAGGGCCACTCGGTCCGCGAGCGCGTGGCCCGCAACTTCGGCATGCCGCACCCCGAGGGCTACCGCAAGGCGATGCGGCTGATGGCGCACGCGGAGGCCTCGGGCCTGCCGGTGGTCACGCTCGTCGACACCCCCGGCGCCCACCCGGGCCCGGCGGCCGAGGAGCGCGGCCAGTCGCACGCCATCGCCGAGACGATCATGCGCAGCAGCCGGCTGCGGGTCCCGGTGGTCTCCGTGCTGACCGGTGAGGGCGGCAGCGGCGGGGCCCTGGCGCTGTGCACCTCCGACCGGCTGCTGGTCCTGGAGAACGCCTACCTGTCGGTCATCAGCCCGGAGGGCTGCGCGGCGATCCTGTGGCGGACGGCCTCGGCGGCCCCCACCGCCGCGCGCGCCATGCGGCTGGGCGCACCGCACCTGTGCGCCAGCGGCATCGCCACCTCCGTGGTGACCGAGCCCCCGGGCGGGGCGCACGCCGACCCCCTCGACGCGGCCCGCCGGGTCCGCGCGGCGCTCGTCGCCGACCTCGACGAGCTGTGCCGGCTCGACGTCGCCACGCTGCTGGCGCTGCGCACCCGGCGGCTCTCGCGGATCGGCGGGGACGAGGCACGACCACTGCGCGTCGTGCCGGTGTCGACGGGAGGGGACGACCGTGCGGCCGGCTGAGCTGCCCCCGCGCTCCGGAGCGGGCGGCGGGGAGGACCGCGACGACGCGACGCGGTCGCTGCAGGAGGAGATCGTCGACCTCGCCCGCGCGCTGCCGGGGCCGCTGCGCCGGCTCACGGTGCGCAGCGGCGACCGGTCGGTGGAGGTCGAGTGGGCCGCCGACGTCGTCGTCGCCCCGGCCGCCGCACCCGCCGCCGCCCCGGCGTCCGGCGCGCTGCAGGCGGTGACCCCCGCCGCGGCGACGGCCCCGGAGTCCCCGGCCGCCGCGCCGGAGGTCCCGGAGGGGACGGTCCCCGTCCGCGCGCCGCTGGTGGGCACCTTCTACACCGCCCCCTCCCCCGGCGCCGAGCCGTTCGTGCGGGTCGGTGACGAGGTGGAGGCCGGCCAGACGCTCGGGATCGTCGAGGCGATGAAGCTGATGAACCCGATCGTGGCCGACTCCGCGGGCGTGGTGACCGAGGTGCGGGTGGGCGACGCGGAGTCGGTCGAGTACGACCAGGTGCTGCTGCTGCTGCGGCCACCCGGGGGGTCGCGGTGATCGGCCGGCTGCTCATCGCCAACCGCGGTGAGATCGCCGTCCGCGTCGCCCGGGCCTGCCGGGAGCTCGGCATCGAGGTCGTCGCCGTGCACTCGACGGCCGACCGCGACTCGGCCGTGGTGGAGATGGCCGACGAGGCGGTGCACATCGGGCCGCCGGCGCCGCGGGCGAGCTACCTGCACGTGCCCAACCTCATCGAGGCGGCGCTGCGGACCGGCGCCGACGCCGTCCACCCCGGCTACGGCTTCCTCTCCGAGGACCCCGACTTCGCCGAGATCTGCGACAAGGAGGGGCTGACCTTCGTCGGCCCACCGCCCGAGGTCATGCAGCAGATGGGCAACAAGGCGACGGCGCGCAAGCTCATGGCCGCCGCCGGGCTGCCCCTCCTGCCCGGTGTGGTCGACCCGGTCCGCACCGCCGAGGAGGGGATGCGGATCGCCGCCGACATCGGCTACCCGGTGATCATCAAGGCGGCGGCCGGCGGCGGCGGGCGCGGGATGACCGTCGTCCGCGGGCCCGAGGACTTCGCCGAGGCCTTCACCACCACGCAGACGGTGGCCCGGGCCGTGTTCCGCGACCCGACCGTCTACGTCGAGCGCTACCTCTCCGGTGCCCGGCACGTGGAGGTGCAGGTCCTCTGCGACTCCCACGGGGCGGGCATCCACCTCGGCGAGCGGGACTGCTCGCTGCAGCGGCGGCACCAGAAGCTGCTGGAGGAGGGCCCGGCCGGGCACCTGTCCCCGGCGCAGCGGGCCGAGCTCGGCGTGATGGCCGTCCGCGGCGCCCTGTCGGTCGGCTACTCCGGCGCCGGCACCGTCGAGTTCCTCGTCGACGACGCCGGCCGCGCGTACTTCATGGAGATGAACGCGCGCATCCAGGTCGAGCACCCGGTCACCGAGCTGCTCACCGGCGTCGACCTGGTCCGCGAGCAGCTGCTGGTCGCCGGCGGCGAGCGGCTGCGGCTGCGGCAGGAGGACGTCGTCGTCCGCGGGGCGGCGATCGAGTGCCGGATCAACGCCGAGGACCCCGCCCGCGGGTTCGCCCCGGCGCCCGGCCGGCTCGACGTCCTGCGGGTGCCCGACGGCCCGTGGACGCGCTTCGACACCGGCTACCGCCAGGGCGACGAGGTCAGCCCGCACTACGACTCGCTGCTCGGCAAGCTCGTCGTCTGGGCGCCGGACCGCGAGCAGGCGCTGCGCCGGATGGACCGGGCGCTGGCCGAGCTGCGCGTCGAGGGACCCGGCGTGCACACGACCACCGCCCTGCACCGCGCCATGCTGCGCGACCCCGACGTGCGTGCCGACCGGCACGACGTCCAGTTCCTCGACCGCCGGCTGCCCGACCTGGTGGCCCGCGCCGAGCTCATCGCCGCGTGCCCGGAGCCGGCCCTGCCGGCGGCCCTGCGCGGCCCGCTGCACCTCGTCCCGGACGGCGACCCCGCCGTCCCCGCATCCCGTCCGCACCACCGTCCCGAGGAGGACACCGCCATGACCGCCTTCAGCCAGACCGACCTCATGCAGCTGCTCACCGAGAAGGCGGGCCTGCCGCAGGAGTCGCACACCACCGACCCCGACGCCCGCTTCGCCGACGTGGGCCTGGACTCCCTGGCCTTCCTGTCCCTGCAGACCGCCCTGCAGGACCGCTTCGGCACCGAGCTGCCCGACGACAGCGCCGACCGCTACACGTTCGGCGAGATCGTCGAGGCCGTCCGCGCCGCGCAGGCCCAGCCGGCCTGAGGAAGGACCCCGCTGCCCCCGTCCACCACCTGAGGAGCGTTCCGCATGACCAGCACCGACAGCCCCCAGACCGCGACCGTCGGCCACACCGACAACTCGATCCTCATCGACGCCGACATCGACCACGTGTGGGCGATGACCAACGACCTGGCGTCCTGGCCGGACCTGTTCACCGAGTACCGCTCGGTGGAGATCCTCGAGCAGACCGACACCTGGTTCCGCTTCCGGCTCACCATGCACCCCGACGAGTCCGGCCGGACCTGGAGCTGGGTCTCCGAGCGGACCCTCGACCCGGCCGCGCGCGAGGTCCGCGCCCGCCGCGTGGAGCCCGGGCCGTTCGAGTTCATGGACATCCACTGGAGCTACACGCCGGAGGGCAGCGGCACCCGGATGCGCTGGGTGCAGGACTTCCGGATGCGGCCGGAGGCACCCATCGACACCGAGGGCATGACCCGGCGGATCGACGCGAACAGCAAGGTGCAGATGTCGATCATCAAGGACAAGGTGGAGGCCGCCGCACCGGAGCAGGAGCGGTGAGGTGACCGGCGCGCGGGGTCCTGCCGTCCTCCTCCCCGGCGAGGAGGGCTCCCGGCCCGGGATGGTCGACCCGTGGCTGGCCGACCCGGTGGCGGCAGCCACCGTGACCGAGGTCGACGCCGTCGTCGGCCGCGACGTCGCCGCCTGGTGGCGGGACCCCGCGACCGCGCCCGATCCCGTCGCGACCCACCTCGAGGTGGTCGTGACCGGGGTCGCCGGCTTCCGCTCGCTGGCCGCCCGCGGCCTGCAGCCGGTGGTGGTGGCCGGCCACGGCGTCGGCGAGTACGCCGCCCTCGTGGCCGCCGGCGCGCTCCGGCTCGACCAGGTCGTCGAGCTGGTGCACTGGCGCGCCGAGCTGCTGGGCCTGGCCCCGCGGCCCTCCTGCGCGGGCCTGGCCGCGGTCCTCGGGCACGACGCCGAGGCCGTCGCCCGCTCCGCGATCGCGGTCGCCGGGGCCGACGGGCCGCTGTGCCTGGCGGCCGTCGACGGCCCCGAGCGGGCGGTGCTGGCCGGCAACCGCGCCGAGCTGGCGCACGCCGGCGAGCTGGTCCGCGCGGCCGGGCTGGAGCTGGTCCGGCTGCCCGGCCGGGCGCCCTGCGGCGGTCCGCTGGTGCAGAAGGTGGCCACCCACCTGGCCACCGCGCTGGGTGACCTGGACTGGTCGGTGCCCGCCGTGCCGGTGGTCCCCAACGCCGACGGCGAGCCGACCCGTGATCCCGACCGGCTGGCCGCGGCGCTGCGCCGCCACCTCACCGCCACCGTGCTCTGGGAGGCCACCTCCCGGGTCCTGGTGGACCTCGGCGCCACCTCGGCGGTCGAGGTCGGCGCCGAGCCGGTGCTCGGTCCGCTCGTCCGCCAGGTCCACCCGGGCCTGCCGGTCTCCCTGGCCTCCGGGCCCGGTGTCCCCGTCCCCATCGACGTCCCGGGTCCCGCGCTCGCGGGCTCCCTGCCCGCCTGACCCGGACCTATCCGAACCGCCTGACTCCCTGAGGAGAGAGATGACGACCATCCAGCACGCCCCGGCCGTCCCGACGCGCTGCGGCCCGACGGTCCACCGGGCCGACACCGCCCCCAACCGCCGCCGCGGCGGGGACATCCGGGTGCTGCTCTCCCCGGCCAGCGTCGGCTCGACCGCGGGCTTCATGGGCACCCTGACCCTCGAGCCCGGCGAGATCGTGACCGAGCACTGGCACCCGTACTCCGAGGAGTTCCTCTACTGCCAGGAGGGCGACGTCCTCGTCACCCTCGACGGCGAGGAGCGGCGGCTGGTCTCCGAGTCCGCCGTGCACATCCCGATCGGGGTGCGCCACCGCATCGTCAACGACACGGCGACGACGGCGACGTTCGTCTTCCTGTGCGGCCCGCTGGCGCCGCGGCCCGACCTCGGGCACGTGGACACCGAGCTCCCCCCGGGCGTGCGGTGATGCAGGACCGACGGCGGGTCGTCGTCACCGGCATCGGGGTGGTGGCGCCCGGCTCCATGGGCCGGGAGGGCTTCTGGGACATGATCACCGCCGGCCGGACGGCGACCCGGCGGATCACCTTCTTCGACCCGACCCGGTTCCGCTCCCAGGTCGCCGCGGAGGTGGACTTCGACGGCCGCAAGCTGGGCCTGTCCGCCCAGGAGGTCCACCGCAACGACCGCTTCGTGCAGATGGCGATGGTGGCCGCGGACGAGGCGGTCGCCGACAGCGGGCTGCGGTTCGGGGTCGGCGGCGCCGACGACGCCCCCGACCCCGACCGGGTCGGCGTCACCCTCGGCAGCGCCGTCGGCGCGACGATGCGGCTCGAGCAGGAGTACGTGTCGGTCAGCGACGCCGGCCGGCTGTGGGAGGTCGACCCGCGCTACGCCTCCCGGTACCTGATGCACGCGCTGGTGCCCAGCTGCGGTGCCACCGAGCTGGCCGTCCGCTTCGGCGCGCACGGCCCGGCGACGGTGGTCTCCACCGGCTGCACGTCGGGCATCGACTCCATCGGCTACGGCGCCCAGCTGGTGGAGGACGGCGACGCCGACGTCGTGCTGGCCGGTGCCAGCGACGCCCCGATCTCGCCGATCTCGATGGCCTGCTTCGACACCATCCGGGCCACCACCGACAGCAACGACGACCCGGAGCACGCCTCCAAGCCCTTCGACGCCCGCCGCAACGGGTTCGTCATGGGCGAGGGCGCGGCCGTGCTGGTGCTCGAGGAGCTCGAGCACGCCCGGGCGCGGGGCGCGGAGGTCTACTGCGAGGTCACCGGGTACGCCAGCCGGTGCAACGCCTTCCACATGACCGGTCTCAAGCCCGACGGGCTGGAGATGGCCGAGGCGATCACCGTCGCGCTCGGTCAGGGCCGGATCCACCCCGACGAGGTCGGCTACGTCAACGCCCACGGCTCGGGGACCAAGCAGAACGACCGGCACGAGACGGCGGCGGTCAAGCGCAGCCTGGGCCCGGCGGCCGGCCGGGTCGCGATGAGCTCGATCAAGTCGATGGTCGGTCACTCGCTGGGCGCCATCGGGTCGATCGAGGTCGCCGCCACCGCGCTCGCGGTCAGCCGCGGCGTGCTGCCGCCCACGGCCAACTACGAGGTGCCCGACCCCGAGTGCGACCTCGACTACGTGCCGAAGGTGGCGCGGGAGCAGAAGGTCGACGTCGCCATCTCCGTGGGCAGCGGCTTCGGCGGGTTCCAGTCGGCGATCGTGCTGGCCTCGCCCACCCGGAGGGAGTCGTGAGCAACCTGCTCGTCACCGGGATCGGCGTCGTCGCCCCCACCGGGGTCGGCGTCGAGGAGCACTGGGCCTCGCTCGTGCGCGGCGAGCCGGCGATCCGGCCGGTCGAGGGCTTCGACGCCGCCCGCTACGGGATCAGCCTCGCCGGGCAGGTGCGCGACTTCGTGCCCGCCGACCACGTGTCCCCGCAGCTGATGGTGCAGACCGACCGGTGGACCTGGATGTCCCTGGCGGCGGCGACGCTCGCCGCCGAGGACGCCGGCTACACCGCGCCGGAGGACGCCTACGCCACGTCGGTTTTCCTCGCCTCGGGCTCGGGCGGCAACGAGTTCAGCCAGCACGAGATCCAGGGCCTGTGGGCCAAGGGACCGCGGTCGGTGGGCGCCTACCAGTCGATCGCCTGGTTCTACGCGGCCAGCACCGGCCAGGTGTCCATCCGCGACGGGTTCAAGGGGCCCTCGGGCGTCGTCGTCACCGAGGGCGCCGGCGGGCTGGACAGCATCGGCTGGGCCCGCCGGGTGGTCCGGCGCGGCACCCCGGCGGTGCTGGTCGGCGGCACCGAGGCCGGGCTGTGCCCGTACGCGATGCTGTGCCAGGCCACCAGCGGGCGGCTGTCGACCGCGCAGCGGCCCGAGGACGCCTACAAGCCCTTCGACCGGCGTGCCAACGGCCACGTGGTCGGCGAGGGCGGGGCGATCCTGCTGCTGGAGGAGCCCGGGGCGGCCCGCGCCCGCGGCGTCCGCCGGGTGTGGGGCGAGGTGGCCGGCTACGCGGCCACCCACGACGCCCACCACCACGAGGACCCCGCGCCCGACGCCGTCCAGTACGCGCGGGCGATCCGGCTGTCGCTGGCCGACGCCGGTGTCACCCCCGACGAGGTCGACCTCGTGCTCGCCGACGGCGCCGGCGTGCCCGAGCTCGACCGGCTCGAGCTCGACGCGATCGCGGCGGTGTTCGGGGACCGCGCGACGCCGGTGCCGGTGACGGCGCCGTCGTCGTGGACCGGCCGGCTCATGGCCGGCGGCTCGGCGCTGGCCGTGGCCACCGCCCTGCTGGCGATGCGCGACGGGATCGTGCCGGGGACCGCCCACCTCGACGACCCGGTCGAGGCGCCCGGCGTCGACCTCGTCACCAGCAGCCGGGTGCAGGACCTGTCCACCGTGGTCGTCCTCGCCCGCGGCACCGGTGGCTTCAACAGCAGCCTGGTGCTGCGCCGACCCGAGGGAGCGACGGCATGACGACCCTGGAGGAGCGGCCCGCGACGGCGCACGACGGCGCGGTGCGCACGCTGCTGCGGATGCGGGTCCGCGAGGGCTGCGAGCAGGCCTTCGAGGACGCCTGGCGGGAGGCGGCGTCGCACATCGCCTCCGTTCCGGGCAACCTCCGCCAGGAGCTGATGCGCGACGCGTCGGACCCGCGGACCTTCCTGGTCGTCGCCGACTGGGCCGACAAGGAGGCGGTCGACGGGTTCGGCCGGTCGGCGGCCCGCGAGACGCTCACCGCGGCGCTGCGGGACCTGCGCGAGGACGCCGACCGCAGCACCTTCGAGGTGCTGTACGGCATCACCGGCGGGGAGCAGGCCTCGCACGTGCGCGTCGACATCAGCACCAAGGTGGCGCCGGGTGAGGAGGAGGCCTTCGAGCGCGCGTACGCGATCGTCACCGACCGGCTGCGCGGGACCAAGGGACTGATCCGGGAGGAGCTGCTCAAGGAGCCCGACTCCGACCTCTACCACATCTTCGCGGAGTGGGAGTCCGACCAGGACTTCCGCAACTGGGTGGAGGACCCCTCCCACCAGGACCAGAGCGGCCCGCTCATCCGCTGGCTGTCGGTGTTCTTCCAGCGCAAGCTCTACGAGATCCGGTACCGGCCGCAGGAGGCCGGCGTCCGGGGCGTCCGGGCGGCGCCCGCTCCGGCGGCACCCGCCGCGGCCGCTCCCGCCCCGGTCGCCCCGGCCCCGCGGGCGGAGGCCGTCCTCCCCACGCCCGCCCCGGTGCAGGAGACCCCCGTCCCGGTCGCCGCCGGTGACGACCGGCCCCCCGCGGCGGCGCGCACCCGGCCCGCCGCCGAGGTGCTCGTCGTCGGGGCCGGCCCGGCCGGCATGACCGCCGCCATCGAGCTGGCCCGCCGCGGGATCGCCGTGCGGGTGGTCGACAAGCGGCCGGAGGCCTCCACCCAGGCGGACAAGGCGATCGGCATCCACTGCCGGACGATGGAGATCTGGGAGGACCAGGGCATCGTCACCGAGGCGATGGACGCCGGCGCCTGGCTCTACGGCCAGACGGTGTTCGTCAACGGCGAGCAGACCCACCAGGTCGACTGGTCGGGCCTGGAGGAGCTGCCCTTCGCCCACCTCGGTCTCCCGCAGTACGAGACCGAGCGGATCCTCGGCGACCGGCTGCGCTCGCTGGGCGTCGAGGTGGAGCGCGGCGTGGAGCTCACCGGCTTCACCCAGGACGACGAGGGCGTCACCGCCACGCTGGTGCACCCCGGCGGCGAGGAGGAGCCGGCGCGGGCGGCCTACCTGGTCGGTGCCGACGGCGCCTCCAGCGCGGTGCGCGCCGGCCTCGGCCTGACCTTCGACGGCGGGCTGTCGATCTTCCCGCAGCTGTTCATGCTCGGCGACGTCGACGTCGACTGGGAGATGCCGCCCGGGCACCTGGTGCGCTGGGTCCGCATCGAGGACGACGGCGACTTCACCGGGATGCTGGTCTGCGTCCCGCTCAAGGGCCGCAACCGCTACCGGGTCGCGACGCTGGCGCCCAAGCGGCTGCAGGAGACGATCGGCAGCGGCGTCGTCCCCGCCGGGTTCTGGAAGGAGTACGACCCGCCGGGGCTGGCCGACATCCAGGCCGCGATCGACGACCTCGGCCCGGCCGGGACGACGGCGAGCAACCTGCGCTGGGCGTCGATCTTCCGGATCAAGCACGGCATCGTCGACCGGTACCGCGTGGGCCGGGTGTTCGTCGCCGGCGACGCCGCGCACCTGCACCCGCCGGCGGGCGGCCAGGGCATGAACACCGGCATCCAGGACGCGTGGAACCTGTCCTGGAAGCTCGCCCTCGCCGTCCGCGGGGAGGCCTCCCCCGACCTGCTCGACAGCTACGACGCCGAGCGGCGCCCGGCGGGCCGGGCGATCGTCGACCGGGCCGTGGCCATCGCGTTCACCGACGAGATGGACATGGAGGACGAGAAGGCGCAGTTCCTCCTCGAGATGCAGATGACGATGAACTACGCCGACAGCCCGCTGGTCGGCGAGGAGGCCGGCCGCCGCGGGTTCGACGGCGGGCCGCTGCCGGGTCACCGGGCGCCGGACGTCACGGGACTGCGCCGGTTCGGCGTCGCGCACGACCTGCGGCTGTTCGACCTGACCCGCGGCACGCACGCGACGCTGCTGATCTCGGTCGACTCCTCGGTCGGCGCGGAGGAGCTGCGGGAGTTCGAGGAGACGGCCGCGGCGATCCGGGCGGACACCCGCGGGCAGGTGCGCCCGTACCTGGTGGCCGGCCCCGGCGCCGTCGTCCCGCCGCTGGTCGACCTGCCGGTGCTCACCGATCCCGGCGACCGTCTCCGGACGGCGTACGGGATCGCCGGTCGGGGTGCGGCGGCCTACCTGGTGCGGCCCGACGGGCACGTCGGCTTCCGCACCCGGCCGGTCCGGGAGGACGCGCTGCGCGAGCACCTGGCCGGCGTCTACGCGGTCTGAGCCGCACCTGCACCACCCAGCACCACCCAGCACCACCCAGGGGGAACCCGTGACCCACACCGGGCGCACGGCAGCGACACCGCTCCACGACACCGGCCCCGTGCCCGGCGCGCACGTGTGCGCGCCGGGGACGGGGCCGGCTCGTGTCAGCGCCCGGCCGCCTGCTGACCCGCCGGTCGCGCGGATGCGGACACCGGTGACCGGCCCCCGGCTCCGGCGCCCACCGCCTCGGGCTCCGCCCCCGCGGCTCGACGTCCCCGTCGACGAGTCGGGGTGATCGCCGCCATCTCGGCTTCCCGGGGGCTGCTCCGCCTGCCCCTCCTCCCCACCCTGCACGCCGTGTCCGGAGGCACACGATGAACCACGCCCCTCCTCCCCAGCTGGCGTCGCCCGACGCCTCGACGACCCCCACGGCCGAGCCCTCGACGTCACCGACGGCTCCGACACCGACCGCTTCGCCACCGACGGCTCCGACGGCTCCGACGGCTCCGACGGCGATGTCCGCGACCATCCCCGCCGCCTGGGCCTCGGCCACGTGGCGCCCGTTCCGCAACGTGATCGTCTGCCGCCTCGTCCCGGGCAGTGAGGACCGGGTCGGCTCGGTGTTCGCCCACTACGACCGGATCACCCGGCCGCAGGACCTCGGCGTCGTCGGCCGGGTCATGCTCTCCCACCACGATCTCTACCTGCACGTGCTCGAGCGCAAGGAGGACCCCGCGGTCTCCGGGCAGCGCCGGGGCCTGCCGGCGTTCCAGGCGATCGCCGAGGCCATCGCCCCCTACGTGACCCCCTACCCCAGCTACTGGGAGAACCCGTCGCACTCGGTGGCGAGGCACTTCTACACGTGGGTGCCCGAGGGTGGGGTCACCGGAGAGCGTCAGCTGACCGTCATGGTCCAGCGGATGCGGCCGGGCAGCGAGGAGGACGTCGCCCGGGTGTATGCCGAGTCCGACGCCGGTCCGCTCTCGGCGGAGACGGGGATCACCGGCCGATGGCTGTACTCCATGGAGGACGTCGTCGTGCACCTCCTGGAGCAGGACCCGGTCAGAGCCGCGGCCGTGCGGCAGAACCACGAGTCGCTGCGGCCGGCCTTCGCCAAGGTCATGGCCGACCTCGCTCCGTACGTCAGCCCGTACCGCCCGGAGACGTGGCAGAACCCCCGTGACTCGGTGGCCCGGGTCTTCCACCGCTGGACGGCTCCGGACTGGCAGCCCGCGGACTGACGCCGCCGGTCCGGACACGCTGCGACCGCCGGGACCCGCCCTCCCGGCGGTCGCGGCGTGTCCGGGGGAGGGTGCTCGCGCGGAGTCACCGACCCTGTGCGGAGGGGACGGGGCGTCGGCCTGTCGCGCTGCCGTCCGGGCCTCCGATTGTCACGACCGGGTCACGTCCTTAGCGTTTCGGCGTCCGGCCGGTCGTCTCGTCCCCGTCCGGGGGACCCCTGCCGGATGCCGCCGAGTCGCGCCCACGCCGTGGGTGCGAGCCGGGGACCCACCTGTACCACCGGGGTGAGTCCCGCTCCCGGCCCCCGGGAGCGGGTAGGGCACTCCCAGCCCGAACCCGTCAGCTGACCTGGTAGGCGGCCAGGGGAGAACGGAGCACAACCGCGCCGGGGCCCTGCGCCCCCGCGCCCGCAGGTCCGGGACCGTCGCGCTCCCGCCTGCCACCAGCCTGCACACACCCAGCCGTCGTACGCGCCTGCAGCCGGACGCCCCGTCCGGCCGGTGCCGCACGCCCGGCTGACGATCCCTGCCCGACCCAGGCCCCGTGCCGCACCACATCCCGACCCAGCGCCGTCCGGTGACGGCGCCGGTCGACCGTGCCCTCCAGGAGGACGACCCGATGCACGCACACACCCACCTCGAGCCCACCCCCGCCACCGCGACGCGGCGCCGCCGCGCCCTGCACCTGCTGACCGCCACGGGGGCGATGACCCTCGCCCTCGCCTTCGGCGGTCAGGCGGTCGCCCAGGCGGACGAGCACTGGGGAGGGCGCGACTCCAGCTCGGGCTGGAGCGGTGACTGGCGCAGCGACCGGTGGGGCGGTGCTGCGCCGGCGGCCGAGGCGGCGCCCGCACCGGCCCCGGCCGAGGCTCCGGCTCCGGCGCCCGCCCCGGCTCCGGCACCCGCCCCGGCTCCCGCACCCGCGCCGGCCCCGGCCGCCACCGGCGAGCAGGCCTACAAGGACTACGCCCTCGTCCAGCTCGGCGGCGACACCACCCAGTTCGGCTGCCTGGAGCAGCTGTGGGAGCGGGAGAGCGGGTGGAACCCGAACGCGCAGAACCCCAGCAGCACCGCGTACGGCATCGCCCAGTTCCTCGACTCGACGTGGGCGGGCACCGGCATCGCGAAGACGTCGGACCCGTACCGGCAGATCGACGCCGGGCTGATCTACATCGAGAACCGCTACGGCAGCCCCTGCGCGGCCTGGGCGCACTTCCAGGCGAACAGCTGGTACTGATCCGCTGACCCCGGGAGCCCCCTCCGGACGTCCGGAGGGGGCTCCCGGGCCTGCCGCGGCGGCTCAGCCGGCGCGCAGCGCCGGGTAGTCGGTGTAGCCCTCGGCGCCCGCCGCGTAGAACAGGTGCGACCGGATCTCGTTCTCCGGGTGCTCCCCCGCCCAGCGCTCCACCAGGTCGGGGTTGGCGATGACGGCCCGGCCCACGGCGACGACGTCGGCGTGCGCGGCCTCGATGAGCGCCAGCGCCTCCTCGCGGGTGGTCACCGAGGCGAAGCCGCTGTTGGCCATGAGCGGGACGCCCGAGCGGCGGCGCAGCTCCTGCACGAGGTCGCCGGCGGGATCGCGGTGCAGCACGGAGAGGTAGGCCAGGCCGAGCGGCCGCAGCCGGTCGAGCAGCGAGCCGTAGGTGGCGAGCACGTCGGCGCGGTCGGGCTCGAGGGCGTCCTGGATGCCGTGCTCGGGGGAGATGCGCAGGCCCACGCGCCCCGCGCCGATCGCGTCGGCCACAGCGGTGACGACCTCGGCGACGAGGCGGGCACGGTTCTCCGGCGAGCCGCCGTACTCGTCGTCGCGGACGTTGGACGACGGCGCCAGGAACTCGTGCAGCAGGTAGCCGTTGGCGCCGTGGATCTCCACGCCGTCCAGTCCGGCCTCGACGGCACGCTCGGCGGCTCGGGCGAAGTCGCGCACGACGTCGCGGACCTCGCCGGTGGTCAGCGCGTGCGGCACCGGGTAGGGGTGCTTGCCGGTGCTGGTGCGCGCCTGCCCGTCGATGGCGATGGCGCTGGGGGCCACGACGCGGCGGCCGCCGTTGGTGTCGGGGTGGGTGACCCGCCCGCCGTGCATGACCTGCACGACGACCCGGCCGCCGCGCGCGTGCACCGCGTCGGCGACGCGGCGCCAGCCGGCCACCTGCTCGTCGGTGACGATCCCAGGCTGGCCGACGAAGGCCTGCGACTCGTGGTTGGGGTAGGTGCCCTCGGTGACGATCAGGCCGACGCCGGCGCGCTGCGCGTAGTGCTCGACGACGAGGTCACCGGGCACGCCGGAGGAGCCCGAGCGCATGCGGGTCAGCGGCGCCATGGCCACGCGGTTGGCGAGCTCGAGCTCGCCGAGGGTCACGGGGGAGAACAGGTCCACGCCGGTTCCGACACCCGTGCCGCCCGCGCCATTCCGGGGTGCGGGCGGGGTCACAGGCGGCACGATGACCCGGTGACCTCCCTGAGCGACGCCGTCGAGGGCTGGGCGCCGGGCCCGCTGACCGGCACCGAGGTGGTCGCGCCCGGGCCCGCGGCCGCCTTCGCCGCGCTGCTGGACCAGCCCGCTCCACCGCTCGGCGACGGCGACCCGCTGCCACCGGGCTGGCACGTGTTCACCTTCCTCGACCACCCGGCCACCGCCGACCTCGGCGAGGACGGCCACCCCCGCTCCGGGCACTTCCTCCCGCCGCTGCCCCACCGGCGCCGGATGATCGCCGGCGGGCGGCTGCAGGTCACCGGGCCGCTGCGGGTCGGGACGGTGGTCGAGCGGACGTCGTCACTGGCCCGCTGCGCGGTCAAGGCCGGTCGGAGCGGGGAGATGCTGCTGGTCACCGTGCGCAGCGAGTACCGCGAGGACGGCGCACTGCTGGTCACCGAGGAGCAGGACGTCGTCTACCGGTCGCAGGAGGCCGGTTCGTCACCGGCGCCGGCGGGGGCGGGCACGCCGGGCCTGCCCGACGGCCCGGGGGTGGCGGTCCTGCCCGACGCGGCGCTGCTCTTCCGGTTCAGCGCGCTCACCTACAACGCCCACCGCATCCACTACGACCACCCCTACGTGACGCAGGTGGAGGGCCACCCCGGCCTGGTCGTGCACGGGCCGCTGCTCGCGCTGCTGCTGCTCGAGGTCCCGCGCCGGCACGTGCCCGCCCGGTCCGTCACGTCCTTCGCGCACCGGCTGGTCCGCCCGGCGTACGCGGGGACGCCAGTGCGGGCGACCGGCCGGTTCGACGGGGACCGGGTCGAGCTGTCGGCCGCGGCGGCCGGCGCGCCGGCGTCGGCCACCGGCACCGCGGTGCTGGGGGCGGCGGCGTGACGGAGCTGAGCCGGGAGGAGCGCGACGTCGTCGCCACCGTGCGGACGTTCGTCGACCGCGAGGTGCGGCCGGTGGTGCGCGCGCTCGAGCACGCCGACACCTACCCCGAGGCGTTGGTCGAGCGGATGAAGCAGCTCGGCGTCTTCGGCCTGGCGGTCCCGGAGCCGTGGGGCGAGGCGCCGGTGTCGATGCCCTGCTACGCGCTGGTCACCGCCGAGCTCGCCCGTGGGTGGATGTCACTGGCGGGGGCGATGGGCGGGCACACCGTCGTCGCGAAGCTGCTGGTCGCCTTCGGCACCCGCGAGCAGCAGGACCGTTGGCTGCCGCGCATGGCGACCGGCGAGGTGCGGGCGACGATGGCGCTCACCGAGCCCGGTGGCGGGTCGGACCTGCAGGCGATGACCACCGTGGCCCGGCGGGACGGCGACGGGGACGGCTACGTCGTCGACGGCGCGAAGACGTGGATCACCAACTCCCGGCGGTCGCAGTTGATCGCGCTGCTGTGCAAGACCGACCCGGCGGCGCAGCCGCGGCACCGCGGGGTGTCGGTGCTGCTGGTGGAGCACGGGCCCGGGCTGACCGTCTCGCGGGACCTGCCCAAGCTCGGCTACAAGGGCGTGGAGAGCTGCGAGCTCGTCTTCGACGGGTACCGGGCGCCGGCCGACGCCGTCCTGGGCGGGGTCGAGGGGCGCGGGTTCGCGCAGATGATGACCGGGCTGGAGACCGGCCGCATCCAGGTGGCGGCGCGGGCGGTGGGCGTGGCCCAGGCGGCCTTCGACGACGCGCTGCGCTATGCCCAGCAGCGGGAGAGCTTCGGCCGGCCGATCTGGCAGCACCAGTCGGTGGGCAACCTGCTCGCGGACATGGCCACCTCGCTGACCGCCGCCCGCCAGCTCGTGCTGCACGCCGCCGAGCGGTACGAGAGCGGGCAGCGGTGCAACCTGGAGGCCGGCATGGCGAAGCTGTTCGCCTCGGAGACGGCGATGCGCATCGCGCTGGACGCCATCCGGGTGCACGGGGGGCACGGCTACTCGACCGAGTTCGACGTGGAGCGCTACTTCCGCGACGCCCCGCTGATGATCGTCGGTGAGGGCACCAACGAGATCCAGCGCGACGTCATCGCCCGCCAGCTGGTGGCCCGCGGCGGCCTCGACTGAGCCGACGCGGGTGGGCCGGCGCCGGTGAGCGGGGCGTTCCCGCGGGAACGCCCCGAGTCGCCGACCTGCGGTTCTGTCGGCAGCCTCGCCTAGCGTGTCGAACACACGTTCGAGGAGGTTGCATGGACCAGGACGCCGACCTATCGCTCGACGAGCTCGCCCGGCGCATCACCGGTACGGCCGTCCGGCTGGCCGCCGCAACGGCGGAGTGGCTCGGGCTCATCGCGGAGTTCGACCGCCGCGAGGGCTGGGGCGGCGCCGGCCTGCGCTCGTGCGCCCACTGGCTGGCCTGGCAGTGCGGGCTGTCCCCGGGCGCGGCCCGCGAGCACGTCCGCGTCGCCCGGGCGCTGACCGGCCTGCCCCGCATCCGGCAGTCCTTCGCGGCCGGCCGGCTCTCCTACTCGAAGGTGCGAGCGCTGACCCGCGTCGCCGAGCCCGACACCGAGGCCGTCCTGCTCGACCTCGCGCGGGAGGCCACCGCCGCCCAGGTCGAACGCGTGGTCCGCGCCTGGCGCCGGTCGGACGCCCCCGATGCCGGGACGGCGCGCGACAAGCGGCGGTTCGAGCACTGGTGGGACGACGACGGGATGCTGCACGTCCGCATGTGCCTCGACGCCGAGGAGGGCGCGGCCTTCCTCGCCGGCGTCGACTCCCTGGCCGAGCGCGACGCACGCCGCGAGCGGGCCGCCGCCCGGCGGGACGAGGGTGCCGGGACCGCACCCGACGGCCCGTCCGGCGGGGTCGACGAGGTGGCGCTCGCCCGGGAGCGGACCGCGGCGCGCCGGTGTGCCGCGGTCGCCCGGCTGGCCGCCGCCGCTCCCGAGGCCGACCGCCGGGCCGGGGGCCCTCCTCGCCGCGAGGTCGTCGTGCACGTCGACGCGGCTGTCGTCGCCGACGACGCCGCCGCCGGCCGGGCCCACCTGGAGGGCGGGCCGGCGCTGCACGGCAGCCAGGTGCGGCGGATGCTGTGCGAGGCCACGGTCGTCACCATGCTGTCGCGCGGCCGGGAGCCGCTCGCCGTGGGCCGGGCCCGGCGGCTGGCCACCCGGGCCCAGCGACGGGCCCTGTGGCGTCGCGACGGCGGGTGTGCGCGGCCCGGGTGCCCGGAGACGCGCGTCGAGCGGTTGCACGCGCACCACCTGCGGCACTGGGTGTTCGGCGGGGCCACCGACCTCGACAACCTGGTGCTGCTCTGCGACGCCGACCACGGCCTGGCGCACGACCTCGACCTGGCCATGACGCGGCGCGCGGGCGAACTGGTCGCCGTCACCCCCGACGGCCGGCGGGTGTGGGGGCCGGCCGACGCCGCGTTCACGGCCGGCTCCGCGGAGCGGAGAGCCGCCACCACACCGGCCGGGGCAGCGGGCAGTCCGGCGCCGGTCACCCGGTTGCCCCTCCTCGACGGGACACCCGACCTCGGGACGCCCGACCTGCCCGGCACCCTCGCCGTCGGCGGGGAGCGCATGGACCTCGGCTACGTCGTGAGCGTCCTGCTCCGCAACCGAGACCTGGAGCGCCGCGTCCGGGCCGAGAACGCCGGCGAGCCGGTCGCCGCCGCCTGAGCCCGGCGGTGCTGGGCCCGGCGGTGCTGGGCCCGGCGGTGCTGAGCCCGGTGGCGTTCCCGCGGGAACGCCACCGGGCCCTCCCGGCCGGGTGACCGGGAGGGCCCGCGCGGCGGGAGCGGTCAGGCGACCGCCCGCCGGGAGGTGACGACCGCACCGGCGACCAGGCTGACCACGACCCACCCGGTCAGCACCAGCACCTGGGTGGTGCCGCCGTGCCCGGCGGCGAGACCCAGGACGGCGTCGGCCGGGTCGAGCTTCTCGGCGATGCCCGGCTGGGCCAGCCGGAGGACCGGCATGACGCCCAGGACGGTCAGGTAGAGGCCGGTCAGCGCCGCGGGCGAGTTGGCGACGGCGGCACCCACGCCGGCTCCGATCACCGCGAAGGCCGCACCGGCCGCGACCACGACCCCGAGGGCCTGCGGGACGCCGTCCCAGCTCAGGTCCCCGACGGGGGCCACCGCCAGCACGCCGGCCGTCGCCGAGGCCGCGACGGCGGCCAGGACGGCACCGAGGAGGGCCACGGCGACCGCCTTGGCGGCCAGCACGCGCCCGCGCTGCGGGACCACGAGGAACGTCGTCTGCACGGTCCGGTGGGTCCACTCGCCGGCCGTCGACAGCACGCCCACGGCGAGCAGCACGAGCACGGTGACCAGGCCGAGGGCGCCGATCGGCCCCGCGGCCGAGCCGAGCTCGTCGTCGCTGGTGGCCGCCATGACGGCGGTGATGCCGGGAGCGAGCAGCGCCGAGGCCAGGGCCAACGTCTTCCCGGAGCGGGTGGACAGGGACTTGCGGATCTCCAGGGCGACCAGCGTGGCGGCCGACGCGCCCCGCTCGCGGGCGGCGGGACGGACGGCTGACGAGGCGGCCGATGCGGCCGCGGAGGGGGTGAGGGTGGTGCTCATGGCGGGCTCCAGGGAGGGAGGGAGGGAGGGAGGGAGTCAGGAGGCGGCGGTGAGCTGGAAGAAGACGTCCTCGATGCCGCGGCTGACCGGGCGCAGGTCGGTGAGCGCCAGCCCGGCCGCGGCGGCGACGGCCCCCACGGCGCCCGGCTCGGCGCCGGGCACGGTGAGCCGGCCGTCGGGACCGTGCTGCACGGAGAACCCGGCGGCCTCCAGCGCGCGGGTCAGCGCGGCCGGGTCGGCGGCGCGGACGGCGGTGCCCTCGTCGCCGAGCAGCTCGGCCACGGGGCCGTCGGCGACGATCCGGCCGGCGCCGATCACCAGCAGCCGGTCGACGGTGTGCTCGACCTCGCCCAGCAGGTGGGACGACAGCAGCACCGTCCCGCCGCGGGCGGCGTGCCCGCGCAGCAGGTCCCGCATCCAGCGGATGCCCTCGGGGTCCAGGCCGTTGGCCGGCTCGTCGAAGACCAGCACCGGCGGGTCGGCCAGCAGCGCCCCGGCGATGCCCAGCCGCTGCCGCATGCCCAGCGAGTAGCCGCCGATCCGCCGCCGCGCGGCCCCGGACAGGCCGACGGTCTCCAGGACCTCGTCGACCCGCGCCCCGGGCACCCCGATCGCGGCGGCGAGCAGCTGGAGGTGGACCCGGCCCGTCCGGCCCGGGTGTACGGCCGAGGCGTCGAGCAGCGTCCCGACGACGGCGCCGGGGTTGGGCAGCTCGGCATAGGGCCGGCCGTCGACCAGCGCGGTGCCCGAGGTCGCCGGCACCAGGCCGGTCATCATCCGCATCGTCGTGCTCTTGCCGGCCCCGTTGGGTCCGAGGAAGCCGGTCACCGTGCCCGGCTCGAGGACGAAGGACACGTCGTCGACGACGGTCCGGGAGCCGTACTGCTTGGTCAGTCCGCTGACCTCGATCATGGGGACCTCCTCGGTCGCCGACCGGCCCGTCCGGTCACGGCGACGAGACTGGCCGCGGAGGAGACAGCCCCGCGTCGGCCGGGGGACTCGACCTGGGACGCCGGGAGTCGCGCGCCGTGTCGTCCGAACGGTGACCCCGGCAGCGACCGACGGACGACCCGCCGGGGCGGCGCGGCGTCCTACGCTCCGCGCCATGGGGCTGCGCGCACGGCTGTGGCCGGGCCTCGGACCCCGCGGCGTCGGGCTCGAGGTGGCCCTCGCGCTGCTCGGCACCGTCGCCGTCGGGCTGTCCGCCGCCGCACCGGGCAGCGGGCCGCTGGCCGTCGTCGTCCCGGGGACCGTGCTCCTCGTCGTCACCCTCGCCCTGCTGCGCCGCCGCGCGCCCCTGGTCGCGTTCACGATCGGCGCCGTCCTGTCGGCCCTCTCCCCCGCGGTCACCGTCGCGAGCCTGCTCACCGCCTACGCCGTCGGCCGGTACGAGGCGCGCTGGCCGGTGCGCACGGCCGCGGCGGTCGTGGGTGCCGTCGCCGTCGCCCAGCCGTGGACGCTCACCTCGGCCAACGCGTGGGTCGGCGCCGTCGGCGGCGCCCTGGTGGTCGTCCTGCTGCCCGGCGCGCTGGGCGCCTGGGCCCGGACGCGGGCGGAGCTCGTCGCGGCGCTCACCGGCCGGGCGGAGCGGGCCGAGGCCGAGCGCGAGCTGCTGGCCCGCGAGGCGGTGCTCACCGAGCGCACGCGGATCGCCCGCGAGATGCACGACGCCGTCGGGCACCGGGTGAGCCTCATGGTGCTGCAGGCCGGGGCGATCGAGGTGGCCGCGCAGGACCCCGGACGGGTGGAGCAGCTGGCCGGCCAGGTGCAGGCGGCCGGACGGCAGGCACTGGAGGAGCTGCGGCAGATGGTCGGCGTGCTGCGCGCGGAGGAGGTCGACGAGTCCGCGCCGCTGGGTCCGCAGCCGGGGCTGACGGACCTGCCCCGCCTGGTCGAGGCGGCCCGCGCCGCCGGCATGACGGTGGCCTGGACCGGGCCCGCGGAGGGGAGCGCGCCGGTGGACCCCGCCGTCGGCCGGGCGGCCTACCGCATCGTGCAGGAGGCGCTGACCAACGCGGGCAAGCACGCCCCGGGCGCCCCGGTCGAGGTCGTCGTCGAGCGGGCGCCGGCCGAGCTGCGCGTCCGGGTGCGCAACGGGCCACCGGCCCGCGCCGCGCAGACGGTGCCCGGCGGCGGCTTCGGGCTGGTCGGCCTCGCCGAGCGGGTGCGCACGCTCGGCGGCCGGCTGCGGGCGGAGCCGCGCCTCGACGGCGGTTTCGGCGTCGAGGCGGTGCTCCCGGCGTGAGCGGGCAGCCGGGTCCGCGGCGCATCCGGGTGCTGCTGGTCGACGACGAGGAGCTGGTCCGCTTCGGCCTGCGCACCGTGCTGGAGGCGGCCGGTGACGTGGAGGTCGTCGGTGAGGCGGGCGACGGCGCCGCGGGGGTGGCCGCCGCGCGGGAGCTGCGCCCCGACGTCGTCCTCACCGACATCCGCATGCCGGGGATGGACGGGCTCGCCGCCACCCGGGCGATCCTCGCGCTGCCCGACCCGCCGCAGGTGGCGGTCCTGACCACCTTCCACGTGGACGAGTACGTCTACGCGGCGCTGGCCGCCGGCGCGGCCGGCTTCCTGCTCAAGGACACCCCGCCGCGGGAGATCGCCGCCGCCGTCCGCGCGGTGGCCGACGGGACGGCGACCCTCTCCCCCGCCGTCACCGCCACCCTCATCGCCTCCTACGTCGACCGGCGGGCCGCTCCCCGGCGGGCCGAGGCGCTGCGGCGGGTGGCCGCCCTCTCCGACCGCGAGCGCGAGGTGCTGACCCTCCTCGGCAGCGGGGAGTCCAACGCCGACCTCGCCCGGCGACTGTTCGTCAGCGAGGCGACGGTGAAGACCTACGTCTCGCGGCTGCTGACCAAGCTCGACCTGGCCAACCGCACCCAGGCGGCGATCCTCGCCCACGAGGCCGGTCTGCTCGAGGGCTGAGCGAGCGGCTCAGCGGGCCAGCAGGCGTCGCGTCTGCCGGGCCCGCGCGACCAGCGAGCCGTCCTCGGCGCGCAGCTCGGCGTCGTCGACGGCCACGTCGTCGTCGACCCAGGTGGTGACCTGGTCGACCAGCACCCACGCGCCGGCGGCCGGCGGCGGGCCGGCCAGGTGGGCGGTGAGCTCGACGGTCGGGACGGCGAGGGGTGTGGTGCGGACGGCGAACAGCGACGGCGGGAGAGCGTCGAGCAGCACGCCGAGCCGGACCAGCGGCTCGAGGTCACCGTCGACGCGCACCCACGCGGTCAGCCGCGGCTCGTCGCCGCCGCCCAGCGGCCGCGTCGCGCCCAGTGCGCGGACCGACAGGTGCTCGGCGAAGGGCACCAGGTCCCGCGGCAGCGCGAAGGGCACCCCGTCACCGACCGGGGGGACCGGGGCGGGCGGGGCCGGCCGCACCGGGCGGCCCAGGGTCAGCACCTGCGCGACGGCGGCGACCCGGCCGCCCTGCGCCAGCGTGGCCCGCACGCTGCCGGTGGTCCCGGTGCGGTCGGCGGCGGTCTCCACCCGGACCTCGGTCGAGGGCTCGACGCCGGCCAGCAGGTGGGCGCCGACCGCCCGCGGGGCGGCACCGGCCCGGTCGGCCGCCGCGGCCAGCAGGTGCCCGACCACCAGGCCGCCCTGCACGTGGGTGAACGACCGCCAGCTCGGGTCGACCGTCAGCACGCGCGCGGGCGCCGGACGGATAGCTGTGTCGGGAAGGGCGGCCAGGCTCACGGTTCCTCCGCTCGACCCGGCCGGACGGTCCGACCGGGGCCGGACGAGACCCTACGCCTCTCAGTACGAGAATCCAACCAACTCAGGCGTCGTTCAGGGCGAAGGAGCCGGTGGCGACCTCCCCGACGCGCCGGTGCGCGGTCATCACCGCGCCGGTCGAGGTGGTCGCCGAGGAGACCGTCTCCCAGGTGCGCGGAGCGGCCCCGCCCTCGAACAACCGCTTGCCCCGTCCCAGGACGACGGGGAAGACGATCGTGCGCAGCTCGTCGACGAGGTCCTCGGCCAGCAGGGTCTGCACCAGCCCGATCGAGCCGTGCACCTGCAGCTCCCCGCCGTCGGCCGCGGTGAGCTCCCGGACCGCGGCCGGGACGTCGTCACCGAGCAGGCGGGCGGTGGACCACTCCAGCGAGGGGAGGGTCCGCGAGGCCACGTGCTTGGTCTTCGTCTGCAGCGCCGCCGCGACCGGGTCGCCGGCCGGGTCCACGTGCGGCCAGTGCGCCGCGAAGATCTCGTAGGTCCGGCGGCCGAGCAGGAAGTCCTCCGCGCCGGCGAACCAGGCGTCCATCTGCTGCCCCATCGCCTCGTCGGCGTGCGGGACCAGCCAGCCGCCGAACGGGAAGCCGCCGGAGGGGTCCTCCTGCGGGCCACCCGGGGCCTGGGCGACCCCGTCGAGGGTCAGGAACGTGGTGACGACGAGCGGGCGCACGGTGCTCTCCTCCGAGCCGGGGGCGGTGTCGGGGTGCAGACGCCGGCCGCGGCCGCGACTCATCGGTCCGGGTGAGACCCGGGCGGGCCACTCCAGTCGCGCGCGACCGGTGTCGATGGGGAGGTGTCACCCCTCACGGACGAGGAGCACCCCATGGCCCGCAGGCGCACGGACGCCGAGCAGCAGGTCGCCGACCTGCTGCGGACGGCGAGGAAGTCGCTGCACATGAGCGTGGCCTTCCTCAGCCGGATGGACGGCACCACCCAGCACCTCGAGGTGGTCGACTCGCGGATCCCGATCCCCATGGTGGAGGGCGCGACCCGCCCGCAGGACACGACGTTCTGCCAGGCGATCCTCGACGGGGACCTGCCCGCCGTCATCGACGACGTCAGGAAGCACCCGCTGGCGATGGCGCTGCCGGCGGCGCGGATGCCCCGCATCCGCAGCTACGTCTCCACTCCGGTCACGCTGTCCGACGGCACCCTCTACGGCACCTTCTGCGCGTTCGGGTTCACCTCCGACAAGGAGCTCACCGCCCGCGACGAGTCGCTGATGAAGGTGCTGGCCTCGGCCGCCTCGGTGGTCATCGAGCCCGAGGTCCGCGAGCGGCAGCGCCGCGACGACATCGACGGCCGCCTCGGCCCGCTGGTGGCCGCCGGTGGCCCCACCGTCGTCCTGCAGCCGATCGTCGACCTGGCCACCGGCGAGCGCGTGGGCGCCGAGGCGCTCAGCCGCTTCCCGCGCGAGTGGGGCAAGGGCCCCGACGTCGTCTTCGAGGAGGCGCACAGCATCGGCCGCGGCCACGAGGTCGAGCTGCTGGCGCTCCGGGGCGCGGCCGCGCACCTGGACCGGGTCGGCGGCTACGTGGCCATGAACGTCTCCCCGCAGACCCTCCTGACGCCGGGGTTCACCGCGCTGCTGGGCGAGCTGCCCCTCGACCGCGTCCTGCTGGAGCTCTCCGAGCACGACCCGGTCGAGGACTACGACACGCTCACCCGCGTGCTGCTGCCCTTCCGGGCGGCCGGGATGCGGCTGGCCATCGACGACGTCGGCGCCGGCTTCTCCTCGCTGCGGCACATCGTGGTGACCGACCCCGACGTCATCAAGATGGACCGCAGCATCGTCAGCGGCCTGGACACCGACCCGGTGCTCGCCCGGCTGGTCGAGTCGCTGGTGACCTTCGGGCACGGCTGCGGGGTGGAGGTCGTCGCCGAGGGCATCGAGACCGCGGCGGAGGCCACCGCCCTGCGGGGGCTGGGCGTCGACCTCGGCCAGGGCTGGTACTTCGGTCGCCCCGGACCGCCGGAGGCACTCGCCCCCGTCGCGCCGGCGCTGGCCGAGCCCCAGCCGGCCTGAGACGCCGGGTGCCGTCGGTGCGCGGCGCTAGCGTGCGGCCGTGACCCGGACGGCGTCCCCCCGCGACGTGCTGGCGTACCGCGTCGCCGTGCAGCAGCTGGACCGCGACGCCGGCACCGTCGCCGACACCGCGGTGCTCGACCTCGGCGTCCAGGACACCGGCCCCGACGGCGCGCTCTGGGCGCTGGCGGTCCGCGGGGTCGACGTCGCGGCGGTGGACCCGGCCGAGCTGGCCCTCGCCTGGACGCTGCGCGGCGCGCCGCACCTGTACCGGCGCGCCGACCTGCCCGCCGTCGCCACCGCGACCGCGCCGTTCTCCGAGGCCGACGCGGCCAAGCGGGTCTTCGACGCGGCCAAGCCGCTCGCGGCGGCCGGCATCCCGGTGCTCACCGCGCTGGACACCATCGCCGCTCGGATGCGGGAGATCGTCACCGCGCCGGTGGTCAAGGGCGAGATGTCGCGCCGGCTCTCCGACGCACTCGCCGGCGCCGACGGGCCCGGCCCGTACAACCGGTGGTGCCGCCCGTGCGGCGCGGTCCACCTCTACGAGCAGCCCTTCCGCCTCGCGGCGCTGCGCGCCGGGCTGGAACTGCGGCCGGGCACCTCGCCGCCGGTGCTGCAGCCGGTGCCCGGCTTCACGCCGGCCGGCACCGTCCCCGACCGCCTCGACGTCGTCCGCGGGTACCTGCACCTGCTCGGCCCGGCCACCCGCCAGCACGTGGCCGGCTACCTCGACGCGGCGGTGAAGGACGTCACCGCGCACTGGCCCGGCGACGCCGTCGAGGTCGAGGTGGACGGGCAGCGGCGCTGGCTGCTCGCCGCCGACGCCGACCGGCTGGGCGCGGGACCGGCACGCGGCACCCGGCTGCTGGGCCCGTTCGACCTGTTCCTGCAGGGCCGCGACCGGGAGACCCTCGTCGCCGACCCCGCCCACCGCACGGCCCTGTGGCCGGTGCTCGGCCGCCCGGGCGCGGTGCTGGCCGACGGGGAGGTGGTGGGGCTGTGGCGGCCGCGCAAGGCCGGGTCGTCGCTGACCGTCGCCGTCGAGCCCTGGCGGCCGCTGACCCCCGCCGTCCGGGACGCCGTCGGCGAGCAGGCCGAGCGGCTGGCCGCCTCCCGCGGCGTCCGGCTGAAGGCGGTCGAGGTCTCCTGAGCGGGTCCGCCGCACCGGCCGTCCACCGGACGACGGACCCGCCGGCCGTCCCCGGACTGCCACGATGGGCGCCATGACGGAACCGGTCCGCACCGCAGACCTCCGGGTGTCCGACGTCGAGCGGCGAGCGGTGCAGGACCGGCTGCACCGGGCGGTCGGCGCCGGCCAGCTCGACCTGCACGAGTTCGACGAGCGGCTGCAGGCGGTGTGGGCGGCGCGCACCCGCGGCGAGTTGCAGCAGGTGACCCGGGACCTGCCCGAGCCCCCGCCCCCGCCGCCGCCGGCACCGCGGCACCGGGTCTTCTCCGGCACCCCCGGTGGCACCGCCATGCGGGCGTTGGCCACGGTGTGGGCCTGCGTGGTGGCGGTCAACGTCGTCGTCTGGCTGCTGGTGTCCCTCGGCAACGGCGGCCCGGCCTACCCCTGGTTCGTCTGGCTGGCGCCGTCGGGCGCGGTGCTCGCCGTCCTCTACGCCACCGGGATCGGCCGCCCCCGCCCGTAGGTGGTGGAACGGCCCCCTCGCAGGGACCCGCCGCGAGCCTGCGAGCGGAGGGGGGCGAGGGAGTCCTTCGTCAGCGCTCGGAGCGCCGGCGCCGCCGCGTCTTCGCCCCGTACATCGCCCGGTCGGCGCGGGCCACGACGTCGTCGGGGGTGTCCCCCGGTCGGCCGACCGCACCGCCGACGCTCATGCCGACGCGCAGCGGGCCGGCCACCGTGGGCACCGGAACGGCCACCTGCTCGGACACCAGCGCGGCGAGCTCGCCGACGTCGGTCTCGTCGCAGCGGGGGGAGAGCAGCACGAACTCGTCGCCCCCGAACCGGGCGACGACGTCGGCCGGCCCGGCCGCCGCCCGCAACCGGGCCGCGACCTCCACCAGCACCGTGTCGCCGACGCCGTGCCCGTGCACGTCGTTGACCCCCTTGAAGCCGTCGAGGTCGCAGAACAGCACGCCGCACGGGTCCGCCGACCCCGGGTCCAGCCGCCGGGTGAGCTCCTCGAAGAAGGTGTGCCGGTTCGCGATGCCGGTGAGCCGGTCGGTGCAGGCCCGCTGGGCGAGCTGCTCCTCCCGGCGCCGCTGCTCGGTGACGTCGACGCCGACGCAGGCCACCGCGAAGGGCCGGCCGTCGGGCCCGCGCAGCACGTTGTTGCGCATCGACACCAGCCGGCGGGTGCCCTCGCCGGTCAGCCAGTCACCCTCCTGCGGGTACGCCCGCCCGGTCGACACCGCCCGCTCGAGCGCGTCGCGGGCCAGCTCCCGGTGCTCGGGGGCCACCCACACGTCCCAGAACCGCCGGCCCAGCAGCCGGTCGGCGGAGCGGCCGGTGAACCGCTGCAGCGCCGGGTTGGCCAGCAGGATCCGCCCGTCGGCGCCCACGACGGTGACGAGGGCGTCGGTGCCCTCGACGAACGCCTGCGCCAGTCGGTCGTCCACTCAGCCCGGCACGCCGCGCTCACCGCCGCGTGCCCCGGCCCGGTCGCCGGCCCCCTCGTCGCCCACGTCGGCCCCTCCCCCGCCGTTCCTCCCCGACACCGCGATGAGATCACGGTCACAGTTCCACGTCGATCGTCGGCACCCGGTTCCCGCGCCCTCCGATCCGGCGGGGCGGCGTGCGGCGCGGCTCTTCCGGAGCCCGATGTCTCAGCACTAAGGTATCCGGGCATGGCAGCGGCGCGCCGGGTGCGGATCGGGATCGACACCGGGGGCACGTTCACCGACGTGGTCGCCGTCGACGAGGAGACCGGGGCGACGACGACGACGAAGACGCCGTCGACCCCGGCCGACCCCGCCGAGGGCTTCCTCACCGGGGTCCGCAAGGTCCTCGGCCTGCTGGGCCTCGACGGCAGCGCGGTGACCGCGGTCAGCCACGGCACGACCGTGGCCACCAACCAGCTGCTCGAGGGCCGGCTCGACCGGATCGGGTTCGTCACCACCGAGGGCTACGAGTCGGTGCTGGAGATCGCCCGGCAGTCGGTGCCCGACGGCTACGGCAACAGCTACTTCTGGGTCAAGCCGCCGCGGATCGTCCCCGCCGACCTGGTGCGCACCGTCCGCGGCCGGCTCGACCACACCGGCGCCGAGGTGCGCCCGTTCGACCGCGACGACGCCGTCGCCGCGGCCCGGTTCTTCCGCGACGCCGGCATCACCACGATCGGCGTCTGCTTCCTGCACGCCTACGCCGACGACGCCCACGAGCGGGCCATGCTGGAGGTGCTGCGCGAGGAGCACCCCGCCGCCGTCGTGTCGATCAGCTCGGAGGTGCTGCGCGAGTACCGCGAGTACGAGCGGTCGGTGACCACGCTGGTCGACGCCGCGGTCAAGCCGCGGGTCGGCGCCTACGTCACCAACATCCGCACCCGCCTGGACGAGATCGCCCAGGGCGTGCCCTTCTACGTGATGAAGAGCAACGGCGGCGTGCTGTCGGCGGCCGAGGTGGTGCACCAGCCGATCACCACGATGCTGTCGGGCCCGGCCGCCGGCGCGCTCGGGGCCGCGCTCATCGCCGGGACGGCGGGCTTCGACCGGGTGCTGACCTGCGACGGCGGCGGCACCTCCACCGACGTCACGGTCGTCGTCGACGGCGAGCCGGCGCTGACCACCGAGGGCTCGGTCGGCGACTACCCGTCGAAGATCCCGATGATCGACGTCGTCACCGTGGGCGCCGGCGGCGGCTCGATCGCGTGGCTGTCCCCCGAGGGCACCCTCAAGGTGGGCCCGAAGTCGGCCGGCGCCGACCCCGGCCCGATGTGCTACCCGGACGGCGGCGACCAGCCGACCGTCACCGACGCCCACGTCGTCCTCGGCCGGATCCCCCCGCACCTGCTCGGCGGGGAGATCCCGCTCTCGGTGGACGCCGCCCGCGCCGGGCTCGAGGAGCTCGGCGGGAAGCTGGGGCTGTCGCTGGAGCGCACGGCGCTCGGCATCCTGGAGATCTCGGCGTGGAACCAGGCCAACGCGCTGCGCCAGGTGACCGTGGCCCGGGGCCTCGACGTCCGCGACTTCACCCTCACCACCTTCGGCGGCTCGGGGTCGCTGCTGGCCTGCCGGCTCATGGACGTCCTCGGTCTGCCGCGCACGCTGGTGCCGCCGAACCCCGGCAACGTCAGCGCGTTCGGGCTGCTCACCGTCGACGTCCGCAACGACCACGTGCAGACGGCGATCAGCCGGCACGCCGACCTCGACCTCGACCGGGTCCGCGCGCTGTTCGCCGGGCTGGAGGACCGCGCCCGGGAGTCGCTGGACGGCGAGGGCTTCGGCCGCGGCGAGCAGCGGGTGCAGCGCACCGCCGACCTGCGCTACGTCGGCCAGGCCTTCGAGGTGCGGGTACCCGTCCCCGACGGCGACCTCGACGCCGCCGCGGCCGAGACGGTGGCGCAGGCCTTCCACGCCGCCCACCGGCAGCTCTACGGCTACGACTTCGCCGCCGACCCACGCCAGGCCGTCGAGTGGGTGAACCTGCGGGTCACCGGGATCGGCCCGATCCGCCGTCCCGACCTGCCCGGGCTCCCGGCCGCCGAGGGCGGCGTCGAGCGCGCCGTCACCGGCTCGCGGCCGGTCCTCTTCGGCGACGACGGGGCCGACGCCTGGGCCGACACCCCCACCTACGACCGCACGCGGCTGGCGCCGGGCGACGTCGTCGCCGGCCCGGCGGTGGTGGAGGAGTTCGGCTCCACCGTGCCGGTGCACCCCGGCTTCACCGCGACCGTCGACCGGTTCGGCAACCTGCTGCTGGAGAGGGCCTGATGGACAGCCTTTATCGCGACAACGGCACCTCCGCCGCCGACCCGGTGCTCGTGGAGATCGTCGCGGGCACCCTCGCGGCGATCGAGAAGGAGGTCGAGACGGCGATCGGCCGGACCTCCCGCTCGCCGATGATCCGCGACGCGCACGACTTCCGCGCCGGCATCCACGACCGGCAACTGCGCAAGCTCACCGGCCGCTCCTACTCGGCGCTGGTGCACCCGGTGGTGCGCGACTACCCGATCGAGACCATGCGCCCCGGCGACGTGTTCTTCCACAACGACGTCTACCTCTCCGAGGGAGGGATCGGGCACCTGCCCGACCTGTGCGTGACCGTGCCGGTGTTCGCCCACGCGGACGGTGAGGAGCGCGTCGTCGCCTTCGTGCAGGCCTTCGGCCACCACGACGACATCGGCGGGGCGGTGCCCGGGTCGATGCCGAGCGCGGCGACCAGCGTGTACGAGGAGGGCCTGATGGTCCCCCCGATCAAGCTGTGGGACCGCGGCGTGCCCAACGAGAGCGCGCTGAAGATCATGACCCGCAACTCGCGGATGCCCGACTCGCTCGCCGCCGACCTCGACGCGGAGTGCTCGGCCTGCCTGGCCGGCGCCCGGCGGCTCGGCGAGCTGTTCGACCGCTACGGGGTGGCCGCCGTCGAGGCCTGCTTCGACGCGATCCTGGCCAACTCCACCGAGGTCTACCGGCGGGAGATCCTGTCCCGGATCCCCGACGGCACCTACGTGTGGGAGGACTACGCCGAGCACGACGGCGTCGAGGAGCCCAAGCTGCACCGGCAGCGGATCACGCTCACCATGGACTCCTCCCGCGAGGTGCCGCTGGTCATCGACTTCACGGGCACCGGCCCGCAGGCCAAGGGCCCGATCAACCACTGCGGCGACTACGCCGACGGCAACTTCCTCAAGAAGTGGCTGGCGCCGATCCTGCGCAACCTCGCCGAGACGCCGGAGCGGATGGCCGAGCTCGACGTCAACGAGGGCGTCGTCCCACTCATCGAGATGCGGTTCCCCGAGAAGGGCACGCTGCTCACCCCGGTCTTCCCGGCGCCGACCAACGCCCGCACGTTCGTCATCCTGCGGCTGCTCGGCGTGCTGGCCGGCGTGCTGGCCAAGGCCACCGGCGGCCGCATGCCCGCCGACCAGGAGACGATCCGCTACACCGGCGTCTACGGCACCGACCTCGACGGCCGTCCCTACCTCATGCGCGAGGTGCTCGGCGGCGGGTCCGGCGGGCGGTACTACGCCGACGGCGAGGACACCATCCACGTCGTCCCCGACTCGCGGAACCTGCCCACGGAGTTCACCGAGTCGCGGTTCCCGCTGCGCGTGGAGCGCCTCGGGCTGGCGCTGGACTCCGGCGGACCGGGCCGCTACCGGGGCGGCTGCGGCTACGAGAAGCACATCCGGGTGCTGCGCGACGCGCACTTCATGTCCATCGCCGACCGCTCGATCCTGTCCTGCTGGGGCGTCAACGGCGGGAAGGCGGGACGGCCGTTCCAGGTCACCGTCGACCCCGGCGGCCCCGACGAGCGCGAGGTCGACGCCCTCGCCGACGCCGAGCCGCTGCCGGCCGGCACGGTCGTGCGCATCCGCACCACCGGCGGCGGCGGGTGGGGCGACCCCCTGGACCGCCCGGTGGAGGAGGTGCTGCGCGACGTCGCCTGGCGCAAGGTCTCGGTCACCGGCGCCCGCGAGGACTACGGCGTCGTCGTCCGGGACGACGGCACCGCCGACCTCGAGGCGACCGACGCCCTGCGCGCGCAGGTGCGCGCGGCCCGCACCGGGGACGAGCCGTTCTTCGACCGCGGCCCGGGCTACGCGCTGCTGTCGGGCGGGGCGACGTCCAACGAGTTCGACGTCCTGTGAGCACGGTCCCCTGAGCACGCTCGTGCTCTGCCCCGCCCCCGGGGGCAGAGCACGAGCGCCGGCGGGTCAGGTGTCGAGCTCGGTGCTGTGCGGCGGGGGCTTGACCTCCTCGCCGGTCTCCCCGTCGGTGCCGTGGTAGCTCGGGTGGTCGGTGGTGCGCGGGTCGTCGTCGCCGGCCGCCTCGACGTCCTCGGGGACGAGCGGGGTCTCGTGCAGCACGTTCTCCCGCGCCTGGTCGCGGTCGGTGCCCGGAACCTCGGTCATGGGTCCTCCTCGCGGATCGGGTGCAGCCTCCCCTACCCCGTCACCCGCCGGGCAGGCGCGGGTTCGCCACCGGTGAACGCGCGGCCCGCAACACCTCGGCGGTGCGCTCGTCGGCGGGCAGGAACGCCTCCACCGACAGCTCCGCGGCGGTGAGGTCGACGGCGGTGCCGAAGGTGGTCACCGTGCTGAGGAAGGACAGCACCTCCCCACCGGCACGCACCCGCAGCGGTACCGCGATCCCGTCGGGCGTCGAACGGTCCGTTCCGCCCGGCAGCGCCGACAGCTCGCGGTGCAGCGCGGCCAGCCCGGGGTCGCCGGTCAGGTGCGCCTCGCGGCCCAGGCGGTGCAGCACGTGCGCCCGCCACTGCGGCAGGTTCGCGATCCGCGGCGCGAGCCCCTCGGGGTGCAGGCTCAGCCGCAGCACGTTGGCCGGGGGCTCGAGCAGGTGCGGGGCGACGCCGTCGAGGAACAGCGCCACGCTCGAGTTCGCCGTGACCAGCTCCCAGGACCGGTCCACCACCAGCGCGGGGTACGGCTCGTACGCGGTCAGCACCAGGTCGAGGGCGCGGGTGACCGCGGCCATGTCCGGGGAGTCGAGGGCACGGCGGCCGTAGGCGGGGGCGAAGCCGGCGGCCAGCAGCAGCTCGTTGCGCTCCCGCAGCGGCACCTCGAGCCGCTCGGCCAGCCTCAGCAGCATCTCCCGGCTCGGCCGCGACCGGCCGGTCTCGAGGAAGCTCAGGTGCCGCGCGGAGACGCCGGCGTCGAGGGCCAGGTCCAGCTGGGAGAGCCGGCGGCGCTGCCGCCAGCCGCGCAGCAGCGCCCCGACGGACGGCGCGGTGACGGTGGCGGTCACGCCGCGGACGCTAGCGACGGCGGCGTCCGGCGTCGCCTACCTGACGGGTAATCGACGCCCTTCCCCGGCGGCGGCACGGTCGTCGCCATGACCACGACCGCCACCTCCACCTCCACCTCCACCGCCACCGCCACCGCCACCGCCACCCGCCGCCCCCGCGACCTGCTCCGGCCGGCGCTGCGCCTCGACGCCGTCGTCACCGGCGCCAACGGCGCCGCCTACCTCGCCGCCGCCCCGCTGCTGACCGGCCTGCTCGGCATCCCCCCGGGCGTGCTGCGCGGGCTCGGCGGCTTCCTGCTCGTCTTCGCCGCCGGCGTCGCGCTGGTCGGCGCCCGCCGTCCGGTGCCGCTGGGGGCCGTCGAGGCCGTCGTCGGCGCCAACGTGCTGTGGGTGGCCGGCAGCGTCGCCGCCGTCGCCACGGACCGCTTCGACCTCACGGCCGCCGGCACCGCCTGGGCCCTGCTCCAGGCCGCCGTCGTCGCCGGCTTCGCCGCCCTGCAGCTCACCGCCCTGCGCACCCGCTGACCGGAGGAGAGACCCATGACCGCCACGACCGACCTCGCCGACCGCTACCTGGCCGCCTGGAACGAGACCGACCCCGCCGCACGCCGGGCGCTGGTCGACGACCTGTTCACCGCGGACGTCCGCTACACCGACCCGCTGGCCGACGTCGAGGGGCGCGACGGCCTCGACGGCCTGATCGCCGCCGTCCAGGCGCAGTTCCCCGGGTTCGTCTTCCGCCTCGCCGGCCCCGCCGACGCCCACCACGGACAGCTGCGTTTCACGTGGCACCTCGGGCCCGCCGGCACCGAACCGCCGGTGACCGGGTTCGACGTCGCCGTCACCGACGACGACGGCCGCATCCGCACCGTGCTCGGCTTCCTCGACCGGGTGCCGTCACCGGCCTGACCGTCACACCCCGCCGCCACCACGGGCGGCGAGGCGGGGGCTCGACCCGGGCCTCCTCCACCCGCGGCGGCGGTGGGGGCGGGCGGTCCCGCCGCCAGCCCTCCACCAGCGCCTCGACGTCGGCCAGCCCCGGCACCGGCGACCAGCGGCTCTCCTGCGGCCGCCGCCAGAATGCCTCGACGCGGGCGTTGTAGTCCTCGGCGACGGCGCGGACGGCGGCCTCCGACGGCAGTGCCGCGACGCGGGCGGGCAGGTCGTCGCGCTCCCGGCGCAGCGCCAGCCCGGGCGGCAGCATCTCCGCCGGCGTGATGCCCTCGCGGCGGGCCTTGGCCACCGCCCAGTCGTAGACGGTCTCGTCGGGGTCGAAGGCCGGCAGCGGCCGCCCCGCGCCGCGCAGCCCGGTGAAGTCCCCGCGCTCCTGGGCCTGGCCGATCTGCCGCTCCACCCAGGTCTCGAACGAGACCCCGGCCGGCTTGCGCTCGGTCACCCGCTCACCTCCTGCCCCCATCGTCCGCCTCTGCCAGGCTCGGCTGCATGCGGACCACGGGCAGCCGGGAGATCTACCGCAACCCCTGGATCCGGCTGCGGGAGGACACCGTGGAGCGGGCCGACGGGTCGACCGGGGTCTACTCCGTCGTCGAGAAGCCGCACTTCGCGATCGTCCTGGCCGCCGAGCGGGACGGGTTCTGGCTGGTCGAGCAGTTCCGCCACCCGATCGGGCGCCGCGCATGGGAGTTCCCGCAGGGCACCTGGACCGCGGGCAGCGGGGGTACCCCCGAGGAGCTGGCCCGCGCGGAGCTCGCCGAGGAGACGGGGCTGCGGGCCGAGCGGCTCGAGCACCTGGGCCACCTCGACCTCGCCCCGGGACTGTCGACGCAGGAGTTCGACGTCTGGCTGGCCACCGGCCTGACGTCCGGCCCGACCGCCCGCGAGGCCACCGAGGCGGACATGGTGACGGCGTTCGTGCCGGCGACCGAGCTGCGGACGATGATCGCCGAGGGCCGGTTCACCGACGGCCCCTCCCTCGCCGCCTACGCCCTGCTCCTCCTGAGGGGGAGCCATTAGCGCGACAAAGGCACCCCGGGGGGCCATCAGCGCGACAAAGGCACCCTCGGGGGGCCATCAGCGCGACAAAGGCACCCTCGGGGGGCCATCAGCGCGACAGAGGCACCCTCGGGGGGCCATCAGCGCGACAGAGGCACCTACGCGGCGCGGAGGGAACGCAGGGCGGGGGTGACCCGCGCCAGCTCGTCGAGCATCGCCTTGCCGCCGGCCTCGAGCTCGGCGTTGGGCACGAACTCGCCGTCGGCGTCGAGGAACTGGGCGAAGAAGGGCACCGACACCGCCTCGGGCACCGTGTGCACCCGTAGCGCGCCGAGCACCGGCTTGAGCGCCACGGACGCGCGCAGGCCCGCGGAGACGCCGCCGTAGGTGACCAGCCCGGCCGGCTTGTCCGCCCACTCGAGGGCGAGGTAGTCCAGCGCGTTCTTCAGCGCGGCCGGGACGGAGTGGTTGTACTCCGGCGTCACGAAGACGAAGGCGTCGGCGCGGTCCACCGTCGCGCTCCAGTCCCGGGTGTGCTGGTGGGTGTAGTCCCGCAGCCGCGGGTGGTGCGGCTCGTCGAACACCGGCAGGCCCACCTCGGCGAGGTCGACGAGCTCCACGTCGAAGGCGCCGTGGGCCTCGGCCAGGCGCTGCACCCAGCGGGCGACGGCGATGCCGCGGCGGCCGGGGCGAGTGCTGGCGGCGACCACCTGCAGGACGGGACGGGACACGGTGCGCTCCTCGGGGGACGACGGCGGACTCGTCGACGCACAACGGTTGCCTGCACCAACCGCTTCCGGCACGGGGCGTGACGTCCGCCGCAGCCCCGTGACCCGATCGTGCCTGGACACCGCCGCACCGCTCCTGCCCGGCTCCCCGACCGTCGCGCAGCGTCGCGACGTGCCCTGAAGGGGTGAGCCGGCAGCTCAGGGGCCTGCGCCGGAGCCGGGGAGGCCCGACGCTGACCGGGTGCCGCTCTCCGTCCCCGGCCTGCCGGGCCTGCCGCCGGACCTGGCCGGGCCCGTGGCGGTGGAGCTGGCCAAGCCCGTCCGGGACCTGCCGACGGCGAACGCGCTGCCCGGCGGCTGCCGCTACGAGCCCAAGTGGGACGGCTACCGGCTGGTCGTCGTCCGCGACGCCACCGGCACGCGGCTGTGGTCCAAGCAGGGCCGCGACCTCACCGACCGCTTCCCCGACCTCGCCGCGGCCGCCCTCGCGCAGGTCCCCGCCGGCACGGTCCTCGACGGCGAGGTGGTCGTCTGGGGCGGCGAGCGGCTCGACTTCGGCCTGCTGCAGCGGCGGCTGGTCACCTCGCCGTCGCGGATGGCCGCGCTGGCTGCGGCGCACCCGGCCTCCTACGTCGCCTTCGACCTGCTCGCCGCCGGCGGGACCGACCAGCGCCGCCGCCCGCTGCGGGCCCGCCGTGCCGCGCTCGAGGAGCTGGCGCAGCGGTGGGCGCCGCCGATGCAGCTCTCGCCGGTCACCGCCGACCCCGCCGAGGCCCGCCGGTGGGCCGCCGACCTGCGCCCGCTGGGCATCGAGGGACTGGTCGCCAAGGGCGCGGCCACCCGCTACGCCGGGGGCCGCCGCGAGTGGCTCAAGGTGAAGTCGTGGGAGACCACGGAGGTCCTCGCCGGCGGCGTGATCGGCCCGCTGGAGCGCCCCTCGCAGCTCGTCGCCGGGCGCTACCGCGACGGCGGGCTCGTCGTCGTCGGCCGGACCGCCCCGCTCTCCCCCGCGCAGGCCGCCGAGCTCGCCGCCGTCCTCTCCCCCGCCGGCCCCGACCACCCGTGGCCCGACCGGATCGGCACCGGCCGCTTCGGCGGCGGGCGGCTGTCGGTCCCCGTCACCCGGGTCGACCCGGTCGCGGTCGTGGAGGTCAGCGCCGACGCCGCCCTCACCGCCGGGGTGTTCCGGCACCCCCTGCGCTTCGTGCGGGTGCGCTCGGACCTGCGCCCGGAGGACGTGCCGCCCGCCGGCTAGGGGCGCTGCGGCAGCCGTCCCAGCGTCACCAGGAAGCGGCGCAGCAGCCCGGCCAGCTCCGCGAGCTCGTCGTCGCTGAGCCCGGCCAGAAGGCGTCGCTCGGTGTCGAGGTGGTCGGGGAGCGCCGCGTCGAGCGCCCGCCGGCCCGCCGGGGTCAGCGTGACGACGACGGCCCGCCCGTCGGCCTCGCTGCGCGTGCGGGTGATCAGCCCGCGCTCCTCGAGGCGGTCCAGCCGCTGGGTGATGGCGCCGGAGGTCACCAGGGCGGTGCGCATGAGCGCGGTGGGCGTCAGCTGGTAGGGCTCCCCCGCCCGGCGCAGAGCCGCCAGCACGTCGAAGGACGGCGCGTCGAGGCCGTGCCGGGCGAAGGTGGCCCGCTGGGCGAGGTGCACCTCGCGCTGCAGCTGGGTGATCCGGCCGATGACCCCCATCGGCGAGCAGTCCAGGTCGGGTCGCTCGCGGGCCCACTGCTCGAGGATGAGGTCCACGGCATCCTCCACCCCGGTACCTCAGCAGTGAGAGATCGCGGGCGTCAAGCCGCGCCGCGCCCGGCCTCCGCGTGCCGCAGCGTGGTGGCCAGCCGCACGGTGAGGCCGCCGGTGGAGCCGGGGAGCAGGTCGACGGAGTCCCACAGCTTGCGGGCCAGCCACAGCCCCATGCCGCCCGCGCCGAGGTCGTCGCCGTGCGCGGGGACGAAGCCGGCTAGCGGGTCGTCGAAGCCGGCACCGGAGTCGGTGATCGTGCAGACCACCGAGGTGTCGTCGGCCCACACCCGCGCCGAGACCGGCGGCCGGCCGTGGCGGAAGGCGTTGGCGGCCACCTCGCTGGCGGCCAGGTGCAGGTCGGCGCACTGGTCGGGGTCGCGGACGACGGCGGCCAGCACCCGCCGCAGGTCACCGCGCAGCGCGGGCAGCGCCGGGACGCCGTCGACGGCGTACACCGGCTCGCCCGCCTCCACCGGCTCCCGGACGACGGCGAGCTCGCGCAGGCACCGGTCGGGCCGGCGGTACTCGGAGCTGGCCACCCGCAGGCCGCCCATGAGCAGCTCCGGGTGCGCCAGCCGGGCGGTCTCGAGGGCCTGGGCGGGCAGCCGCTGCCGGTCGTAGAGGCACAGCAGGGTCAGCGGGGCGGTGGCGGCCAGCGCGTTGACCGCCGCCTCGTAGCGGCGGACCTCGCGCCAGCGCCGGGGGTCGGCGTCGTACCGGGGCTCCGCGGCGACCCGCAGCCGCCCCGACCCGCTGCCCGCGGCGCGCTCGAGCAGGCGCCGGACAACGGCCACCGCGTCGGGCGCCCGGGCGCCGATCAGGCAGATGCGGGGGTCCTCCTCGACCACGGCGCGACCGTGGAGACCGAGGGCCCGGCGGACGGCGTCGGCGGTGTCGGGCGAGCCGGCGAACACCGGCAGGTCCCCGGCACGCAGCCCCTCCTCGAGGAACGCCGCGGCGACCTCGACGGCCTCACCGGCGGAGTGCACGAGGGCGGCGGTGTGGACCAGGCCGCCGGCGGCGGGCGCCACGGCGTGCCCTGCAGGCGTTCCGCGCCCAGGCTCCGCCCGCGTGACGGAGGTTCCTGCCCGTTGGTCCACTGGCCCCTCGACAGCCTCCGGCCCGGACTGCTCCCGGCCCATTCCCTCCGATTGTGGGCCACGCACCCCCGGCACCGCTCGGTGGGTGCCCGTGGCCTCCTCCCTCCGGGAGGGGTCGGCCCGCCGCGGAGACGCTCAGCCGGCCGGGTCGACGACCCCGCCGAGCGCCAGGACGCGCGCCGCGGCGCTGCCCTCGCGGGTGCGGACGTCGAGCACGGACCGACGGGCGGCGACCGCGTCGCGCAGCTCGAGCACCAGCCCGACACCGGCGCTGGCCAGGTAGGTGACCGGCCGCAGGTCCAGCACGACCCGCTGCCCGGCCGGGAGGTCCTCCAGCGCCCCCAGCGCCTGCGCCCGCAACGCGCCCGCGACGGCGAGGTCGACCTCACCGTGCACCTCGACCCGCAGCCCGTCGGGCTCCCGGTGCACGGCCAGCCGCGCGGGCTCGCCGGCGGTGGCGCCGGTCCGCGTGCGCACCGGCGGGCCGTCGGGTCCCGGTCCGGCGGGGACGAACCGGAAGCGCACCGTCGTCCCGGAGCCGGCGACGCCGTCGCCGTCGGGCGTGCGGGCCACCTCGACGTCGGTGGCCAGCGCCGAGATCAGCTCCAGGCCCCGGCCGCGGTGGCCCCGGTCGGCCGGCACCGGGCGCCAGACGCCCTCGTCGCGGACGCAGACGTCGACGCTGCCGTCGGGGGTCCGCTCCAGGCGGTACTCGCAGCGGCCCTCGCCGCCGCTGCCGGCGTAGGCGTGCTCGACGGCGTTGGCCAGCGCCTCGCCGAGGGCCAGCTGCAGGTCGTCGACGCTGTCCTCGGGCAGGCCCGCGTCGGCCGCCCACGCCGAGACGGCCCGCCGGACGCCGCGCAGCCGCGCCGGGTCGGCCGGCAGCCGCTCGTGCAGCGGCGGGGGCGTCACCCGGACGGCGATCACCGCGACGTCGTCGGGCAGCGCGTCGTCGTCGAGCACCTCGGCCAGCAGGTCGCGGGTCAGCCGGTCCGGAGCGGCCGAGGCCAGCCGCGCGGCGGCGCGGGCGACCCGCTGCAGGCCGGTGTCCAGCGGCTCGCCGCGGCGCTCGACCAGGCCGTCGGTGTAGAGCAGCAGCGTCGTGCCGGGCGCGATCTCGGTCCGGCTCTCGGTGTAGGCCGGCCGGCCGGGGACGCCGAGCACCGCGCCGGCGCCGTCGTCGAGGAAGGTGACGCCGTCCTCGCCGAGCAGCATCGGCGGCGGGTGCCCGGCCAGGGCGTAGTCCACGGTGCCTGCCCGCCAGTCGAGCACCAGGCAGGCCGCGGTCGAGGCCAGCGCGCCGGGCAGCCGCGTGGCGAACCGGTCCAGCAGCTCCAGCGCCTGCGCGGGCGGGCAGCCCTGCAGCAGCGCGGCCGACAGCGCGCTGCGCAGCTGCCCCATGACGGCGGCCGCGGAGGGCCCCTGGCCGACGACGTCGCCGACGGCGATCCCCACCCGGCCCTCGCCGAGCTCGACGACGTCGTACCAGTCACCCCCGGCGGAGGTGCCCGCGGCGCCGGGCAGGTACTGGGCGGCCAGGGCGAGCCGCTCCAGCTGCGGCAGGCGCTGGGGCAGCAGGCTCAGCTGCAGCGTCTGGGCGATGCCCTGCTCGGCGCGGTAGAGGCGCGCCCGGTCCAGGGCCTGGGCGCTCTGCTCGACGATCGCCAGGAGCATGCTGCGCTCGGCCGGCCCGAAGGCGCGCGGGTGCGGGAACCCGGCGCCGACGACGCCCACCACGCGGCCGGCCACCAGCAGCGGCAGCGCCACGGTGGAGGCCAGCCCGAACCGCGACAGCGTCTCGGCCTGCCCATCCTCGAGGCCGCCGGCGGAACCGGGCCAGTCCGCCAGCCGCTCGACCCACAGCGGCCGCCGCTCGACCACGGCGCGGGTCACCGCCAGCGGCGCCGACAGCGGCAGCTCCCCGAAGTGGCGGCGACCCTCGGGGTCGTCGCCGGTGAGCGCCAGCAGGCGCAGCCCGCGGCCGGTGTCGTCGAGTTCGTAGACGCCGGCCCGGCAGTCGTCGCCGACCAGGGTGACCAGGTGACCGGCGGTGGCGCGGGCCACCTCCTCGGGCGTGGTGGCCGCCGAGAGCTCGGCGGTGGCCCGCTGCAGCAGCCGCAGCCGCCGGGCGGTGGCGCGCTCGTCGGCCAGCAGCAGCGCGTTGTCCAGCGCCAGGGCGGCGCGGGCGGCGATGTCCTCGACGAGGGCGCGGTCGTCCTCGTGGAACGGCGGGGCGTCGTCGCCGCGGCCCAGCGCCAGCACCGCGCGGACCTGCCCGCGCACCGACAGCGGGACCAGCAGCGCCGAGCGCAGGTCGAGCCGGACGCCGCCGTCACCGGGGCGCGACAGGTGCGGGCGCAGCACCGACCTGCCGCTGGTGAGCACCGTCAGGCCCAGCCCGCCGTGGGCGTCGAGGCCGGCCAGCAGGTCGCGGTTGCCGCCGTCGACTCCCGCCCAGCCGGCGTAGCGCAGCCGGCCGTCCTCGCCGACCACCCGGACGGTGCAGGAGTCGGCCAGCCGCCGGTCGACCACCAGCCGGGCCAGCGCGACGAGCTGCGCGTCGGTGTCGGTCTCCCGGTCGAGCGCCGTGCCGACCTCGGCGAGCAGGGTCTGCCGCTCGGTCTCCTGGTAGCGGGCGTTGATGTCGGTGCAGCTGCCCACCCAGCCACCCGGACCGCCGCTGCCCCCGATCGGCACGGCCCGCTCGAGCAGCCAGTGGAAGGCGCCGTCGGCCCGGCGCAGCCGGAACTCGACCTCCCAGCCCTCACCGCGCGCGGTCGCCTCGGTGACGGCGGCGACGTAGCGCTCGCGGTCCTGCGGGTGCAGCCCCTCGCGCCAGCCGTCGCCGCGCTCGGCGGAGACCGGCCGGCCGGTGAAGTCGGTCCAGGCGGCGTTGAGGAACAGTCGCCGGCCCTCGGCGTCGGCGACCCAGATGAGCGCCGGGGCGAGGTCGGCCATGGCGGTGAACCGCTCCTCGGCCTCCCGGCGGGCGCGGCCCAGCTGCAGGTGGGCGTCGACGCGGGCCAGCAGCTCCTGCGCCGAGAACGGCTTGACCAGGTAGTCGTCGGCGCCGGCGGCCAGCCCCTCGACGGCGGCCTCCTGACCGGCCCGGGCCGACAGCAGCACGACGGGGACCCGGGAGGTGCGCGCGTCGGCCCGCAGCGCACCGAGCAGCTGCAGGCCGTCGAGGCCCGGCATCATCACGTCGCTGACGACGAGGTCCGGCGGGTCGGCCAGGGCCGCCTCGAGCGCCGCGCGGCCGTCGGAGACCGCCTGCACCTCGTGCGCCGGGGCCAGCAGGCGGCCGACGTAGTCGCGCATGTCGGCGTTGTCGTCGGCGACCAGGACCCGGCCGGCGCGGGCCCCTGCCGCCGGGGGTGGGGGCTGCTCGCCGGACCCCGGCAGCCAGCGCAGCGCCTCGGCGACGAACGGGGTCGCCGAGGCCGAGACCGCCGGGGCCTCCGGCGCCGGAGGGGCGAGCCGGTCGGCGGGCAGGTGCGCGGAGCCCAGCGGCAGGGCGACGGTGAAGGTGGTGCCGACGTCGGGGGCGCTGTCGACCTCGACGTCGCCGCCGTGCAGCCCGACCAGCTCGCGGACCATCGCCAGGCCGATGCCGCTGCCCTCGCCGGAACGGGCGCGGGCGCCGGAGACGCGGGTGAACCGCTCGAACAGCCGCGGCAGCTCGGCGGCGGGGATGCCGGTGCCGGTGTCGGCGACGGTGAGCACGGCGCGGCCGTCGGCCTCCCGCAGCCGGACGGTGATGCCGCCGGTGAAGGTGAACTTCAGCGCGTTGGACAGCAGGTTGAGGACGACCTTCTCCCACATGTCCCGGTCGATGTGCACCGGCTCGGGCAGCGGCGGGCAGTCGACGGTGAGCGTGAGGCCGGCGCGCTCGACCGCCGAGCGGAACACGCTGGCCAGCTCGCCGGTGACCGCGGACAGGTCGACCGGCTCGAACCGCGCGTCGATGCGCCCGGCCTGCAGGCGGGAGAAGTCGAGCAGGGTGTTGACCAGCTTCTGCAGCCGCAGGGCGTTGCGCTCGACCACCTCGAGCTCCTGCGCGACCCGGGGGTCGGTGGCGGCCGCCGTCGAGGACCGCAGCTCCGCGACCGGGCCCATGATCAGTGTCAGCGGGGTCCGGAACTCGTGGCTGACGTTGCTGAAGAAGTCGGTCTTGGCGCGGTCGAGCTCGGCGAGGGCCTCGGCGCGGCGCCGCTCGGCGAGGTAGGCCTGGGCGTCGCCGACGGCGGTCGAGACGTGCCCCGCGACGAGGTCGGTGAAGCCCCGGTAGTCGGCGTCGAACGCCCGGTAGGGGTTGACGCCCAGCACGAGGACGCCGGTGGGGACCTCGGCCGCAGCGGTGCTGATCGGGAGGACGACGGCCTGGTCGGGCCGGGCGTCGCCGACCGGCGAGGGCAGCAGCGTGCCCGCGGCGTGCGCCCGCAACCCCGTGACCACCTCGGCGGGGCCGCCGGCGGCCACCCGCTCGACGACCTCCCGGAGGGGCCCGCCCAGCAGGACGGCGGGGTCGCTCAGCCCGCACGCCCCGGCCGACTCGAGGGCGCCCTCGGCGGTGCGCAGGACGGCGAGGGCGACGGGCACCTCCGCGCGGTGCCGGGCGAGGACGTCGACGACGGCTCGGCAGGCGTCGGCCTCACTGCCCACGGACGCGGTGGACAGCTCGCCGAGGTCGTGCAGCGCGCGCAGGCGGCGGTCGGCGAGGACCCGCCGGGTGTTCTCGGTGACGACGCAGAGCATCCCGGCGGTGCGGCCGCCGTCGTCGGCGACCGGGCTGTAGGAGAAGGTGTGGTAGGTCTCCTCCGGGTAGCCGCTGCGCTCGAGGAACAACAGCAGGTCCTCGTCCCAGGTGGCCACGCCGGTCGCGAGCACCGACTCGATCCGCGGGCCGATGTCGTCCCAGATCTCCGACCACATCTCCCGGGCCGGCCGGCCCAGGGCCCACGGGTGCTTGCCCTGCAGCGTGTCGCGCTGGTAGGCGTCGTTGTAGAAGGCGGTCAGCTCCGGACCGTAGGCGGCCCACATGGAGAAGCGCGAGGTCAGGACGATCCGGACCAGGTTGCGCAGCGCGGCCGGCCACCGCTCCGGGGGGCCGACGGGTGTGCTGCCCCAGTCCCGGGCGGCCATCTCCCGGCCGACCTCACCGCCACCGGTGAAGAGGGAGCCGGGCGCGTCCCGTGTCACCGCGCCACCACGCCCGCAGCCTAGGCGCTCCCGGTGGAGGCCGCCCCGCTGCGCCCGGCGAGCGCGTCGAGGGTCACCCGGTCGAGTCCGGCCGCGGTGGTGACCTCGGCGTCGTCGAGCGCGCCGCAGTCCAGTCCGCGCAGCACCACGCCGGCCAGGGCACGCGCGGTGGCCGGCTCGTCGAGGACCCCGGCGTCGGCCCGCTCGACGTAGGCGGACAGCCGCGCCGCGGCCGCCGGGAAGGCGCCGCGGAAGAAGGCGTAGGTGGCCAGGTAGCGAGTGACCAGCTGCGCCGGGTGCAGGTCCCAGCCCTGGTAGAGGCCGCGCTCGAGCGCCCGGCGGACCAGTCCCGCGTGCACCCGCCAGCCGGCGTGCACCTGCTCGCGCAGGCCGACCGGGAGGACGTTGGTGGAGCCGTCGACCGCCCGGGCGCCGGTGCCCGCGACGGCCACCTGCATGAGCTGCTTGGCGAGGTCGAGCGCGGGGTGGTCGGAGGACTGGTGCGCCGCGGCGATGCCCAGGGCGGCGCTGTAGTCGTAGGTGCCGTGGTGCAGGCCGGTCAGCCGCGGGCCGGCCGCGTGCACCATGCGGGCCAGGGTCACCGCACCGTCGCCGCCGAGGACCGCCTGCGGGGTCTCCACCTGCAGCTCGAGGTCGAGCGCGACGCCGTGCGCGGCCTCCAGCGCGTCGAGCACGGGGAGGAAGGCGCGCACCTGCTCGACGGCGGTGACCTTGGGGAGGGTGACCGTGGCCCGGAGGGGTGCCTTTGTCGCGATATCGGCTCCCAGGGCACCGAGGAAGAGGTCGAGGGAGCGGACGCCGCGGCGGCGGGTGGGGCCCTCCAGCGACTTCGCCCGGATGCCCACGGACGGCGGGGCACTGCCGGCGCCGAGGTCGGCGGCCACCGCCTCCGCCGCGCGCACGACGTCGCCGTCCTCGGCGTCGGGCCGGCCGCGGTAGCCGTCCTCGGCGTCGACCCGCAGGTCCTCGACCGGCTCGGCGGCGAGCTTGGCGCGCACGCGCGGCAGCACCCCGTCGAGCAGGCCGGCGTCGTACCCGAGGTCGGGCAGGCCGTGCTGGTCGAGCGCGGCCAGCGCCGCCGCGCCCCAGGCGGCGGCCAGGTCCGGGACGACGGCGTCGGCCGGGACGTAGCAGGTGTGCACCGGCTGCCGGCCCGGCCGCTCGCCGGGGTAGGCGGCGGCCCGGGCCGCGTCGACCGGGGCGAGCCGCCGGTCGAGCTCGGCGTAGATCCCGTCGCCGAGCACTAGGAGATCAGCTCGTAGGCGGGCAGCGTGAGGAAGTCGGGGAAGTCCTCCGCCAGGGCGACCTGCTCGAACAGCCTCCGGGCGTCGTCGAGGCGCGGCAGCTCGCCGATGCCGGCGACCTCCTCGGCGACGACGCGGCGCACCAGCTCCTCCGTCACCGCCTCGCCGGTGTCGAGCACGACGCCGGCGTGCACCCACTGCCACACCTGCGAGCGGCTGATCTCGGCGGTGGCGGCGTCCTCCATGAGCCCGTGGATGCCGACGGCGCCGTTGCCGCCGAGCCACGCGGCCAGGTAGCGGATCGCCACCTCGACGTTGGCCCGCAGCCCGACGAGGGTCCGCCCGCCGGGGACGCCGGCGACGTCGAGCAGCTGCCCGGCGGTGACCGCCACCTCGGGGCGCTGCCGGTCGAGCTGGTTGGGCCGGTCCCCGAGGACGGCGTCGAAGGCCTCCCGGCAGACCGGCACCAGGTCGGGGTGGGCCACCCAGGACCCGTCGAACCCGTCCCCGGCCTCGCGGGTCTTGTCCTCGCGCACCTTCGCCAGTGCGCGCTCGTTGGCCCCGGCGTCCGTGCGGCTGGGGATGGCCGCGGCCATGCCGCCGATCGCCATGGCGCCGCGGCGGTGGCAGACGGCGACCAGCTGGTCGGTGTAGGCCCGCATCATCGGCGCGGTCATCGTCACCGCGGCGCGGTCGGGCAGCACGAACCCGGGGCCGGCCTCGCGGAAGACCTTGATGACGCTGAACAGGTAGTCCCAGCGCCCGGCGTTGAGGCCAGTGGCGTGGCTGCCCAGCGCGTGCAGCACCTCCTCCATCTCGAACGCCGCCGGGATGGTCTCGATCAGCACGGTGGCGCGGATCGACCCCTCGGGGATCCCGAGCGCCTGCTCCGCGGCGTCGAACACGAGCCGCCACAGCCCGGCCTCGAGGTGGCCCTCCAGCTTCGGCAGGTAGAGGTACGGGCCGCTGCCGCGGGACAGCTGCTCGGCGGCGTTGTGGAACAGGTACAGCCCGGCGTCGACCAGCGCGCCCACCGCGGGCTCGCCGTCGACGAGCAGGTGCCGCTCGGGCAGGTGCCAGCCGCGCGGGCGGGGGACGATCGTGGGCAGGTCGCCGTCCTCCCGGAGCCGGTACTCCCGGCCCTCGGGGGTGGTGGACGCCAGCTGCCGGCGGACGGCGTCGCGGAGCACGACCTGCCCGGTGAGGACGTTGCGCCAGTGCGGGGTGTTGGCGTCCTCGAGGTCGGCCAGCCACACGTCGGCACCGCAGTTGAGCGCGTTGACGGCCATCTTCGGCTCGGTCGGTCCGGTGATCTCCACCCGGCGGTCGACCAACCCGGGCGGGGGCGGGGGAACCTGCCAGTCGCCGTCGCGGATCCCGGCGGTCTCGGGGCGGAAGTCCAGCCACCGGGCGGCGGCGATCTCGGCGCGGCGGGTGGCACGGGCGGCGAGCAGGGCGTCGCGCTGCGGGCCGAAGCGCCGCTGCAGGTCGGCGACGAACTCCAGCGCCTCCGGGGTGAGCACCTCCGCGGACCGCTCGACGTCCGGGCCCTCCACGCGTACGTCCCTCACCGCTGGTCCCCTTCGCCGGCCCGGATGGGCTGCCATCCTGTCACCGTGTCCCGCCTCGACGAGTTCAACGACGAGCCCGCCGACGCCGCCGTGGAGGCGCTGCGCGGCTGCAACGCCGCGCCGCGCCTCGCCGCCGAGCTCGTGGCCGGCCGGCCCTTCCCCGACGTGGACACGCTGGTCCGCCGGGCCGGGGAGGTGGCCCGCGGGCTGCCGTGGGACGAGGTCGCGCTCGCGCTGGCCGCGCACCCGCGGATCGGCGACCGGGTGGAGGGCTCCTCGGCCGAGGCGCGGGCCTCCCGCCGCGAGCAGGGCTCGATGGGCGGGGCCGACGAGGACACCCGCGCCGCGATCGTCGAGGGCAACCGCGCCTACGAGGAGCGGTTCGGGCACGTCTACCTGGTCCGGGCCGCGGGCCGGTCCCCGCAGGAGATGCTCGCCGAGCTGCGCCGCCGGCTGGGCAACGACCCCGACGCCGAGCGCGCCGAGGTGGTCGAGCAGCTCGCGCAGATCACCGAGCTGCGGGTGCGGGAGCTGGTCTCGTGAGCGAGCTCGCGAGCTCACGCAGGGGCAGGGCAGCGCCGCGAACGCGACCGACGAGCGCCAGCGAGGAGGACGCGTGAGCGTCTCCACGCACGTGCTCGACGCCGTCGCCGGGCGGCCGGCCGCCGGCGTCGCCGTCCAGCTGCACGCGGGCGACGAGCTGCTCGCCGTCGGGATCACCGACGACGACGGCCGCTGCCGGCTCACCGAGGAGGCGACGGTGGCCGGTCCGCACCGGCTGGTGTTCGCCACGGGCCCGTGGTTCGAGGTCCGCGGCGTCGCGGCGTTCTGGCCGGAGGTGACGCTGACCTTCGCCGTCACCGAGCCCGCCGCCCACCACCACGTGCCACTGCTGCTCTCGCCGTTCGCCTACTCGACCTACCGCGGGTCCTGACCGCCCGACGTTCCACGTGCAACCGCGCCGGTGCGGCAGGCTGGCGGCATGGCGATCGTGCTCGGACCGAACCAGTACGGGAAGGCGGAGGTCCGCGTCGTCGCGGTCGACCGCAGCGGCCCCCGCCACGACCTGGTCGACCTGAACGTGAGCACCGCCCTGCGCGGGGACTTCACCGCCGCGCACACCGCCGGGGACAACGCGCACGTGCTGACCACCGACGCGCAGAAGAACACCGTCTTCGCCTTCGCCCGCGACGGCGTCGGCTCGCCGGAGGCGTTCGGCCTGCGGCTGGCCCGCCACCTGGCCGGCTCCTACGACTGGATCACCGGCGCCCGGGTGGCGGTGGAGTCCCACGGCTGGGAGCGGATCGCCGTCGGGGGGCAGCCGCACGGGCACGCCTTCCGCCGGCCCGGCGGCGAGGTGCGGACGGCGGTGGTCACGGTGGACGGCGCCGACGCGCACGTGCTGGCCGGGCTGTCCGACCTCGTCGTCCTCAAGACCACCGGCTCGGAGTTCTGGGGCTTCCCGCGCGACCGGTACACGACGCTGGCCGAGACCCGGGACCGCGTGCTGGCCACCGCGGTGACCGCCCGCTGGCGCTACACCGCGGCCGACCTGGACTGGGACGGGCTGTTCGCCGGGGTCCGCACCGTGCTGCTGGAGACCTTCGCGGCCACCCACTCCCTGGCGCTGCAGCAGACGCTCTACGCGATGGGCGAGGCGGTGCTGCAGCGGTTCCCCGACGTCGCCGAGGTCCGGATGTCGATGCCCAACCGGCACCACTTCCTCCAGGACCTGTCGGCCTACGGGCTGTCGAACACCCCTGGCGAGGACGACACGCTCGTCTACCACGCCGACGACCGTCCCTACGGGCTCATCGAGGGCACGGTGCTGCGCGACGACGTCCCGGCCGCCGAGGTCGCGTGGCTGGGGACGCCGGGCTTCTGCTGACGGGTACAGGACGTGACACGTCAGGATCGGTCGTGGCACGGCCCGGACGTGGATGCCACGGTGGTGCCCGGGCGGCGGGGACGTCTCGCGATCCCGGCCGAGGTGCGTGCCGCGCTCGGGCTCGTACCGGGGCAACGGCTGCGCCTGCGGACCGAGGGCGGCCGGCTGGTGCTCGAACGACCCGGGGACGCGGTCTCGGAGCTGCGCGGCCTGGCAGCCGGGGTGCCCCGTGACCGGTCGCTCGTCGAGGAGCTGCCGGCCGAGCGGCGGGCCGAGGCGCGCACGGAGTGGTCGTCCTCGACGCCGCGGCGGTCCTGGCCCTGCTCCACGACGAACCGGGGGCGGACGTGGTCGCCGAGGGCCTCGGCGGCGAGGTCCTGGGAACGGCCGACCTGGCGGGAGGTCGTCGGGAAGCTGGTCGACGCCGGTGCAGCGGTCTCGCGGCTGCGGCCTCTCCTGCTGTCGGCCGGTGTCACCACCGAGACCCTGAGCGCGGCGGACGCCGAGCTGGCCGGGGCGCTGCGGAGCACCCGGCGGACGGGCGCTGGCACCCGGTGACCGTTGCTGCCTCGCGCTGGTCCTGCGGTACGACGCGGCCGAGGTGCTGACCGCCGACCGCGCCTGGGCGGAGCTGGACCTCCCGCTGCGGGTCCGGCTGATCCGGTAGGTGGCCCGGGCGGGATCCGGGTCAGCGCTCCTGGCACGATCGGCGGCGTGCCCGACGAGCGCGAGGTCCTGACCTACGAGCAGTTCGGCACCGCCGCCCGGGACCTGGCCCGGCAGGTCGTCGACGGCGGCTTCGAGCCCGACCTGATCCTGTCCATCGCCCGCGGCGGGCTGTTCCTCGGCGGCGCGCTGGGCTACGCCCTCGACGTGAAGAACACGTTCGTGATGAACGTCGAGTTCTACACCGGCGTCGACGAGCGGCTGGACCTGCCGGTGGTGCTGCCGCCGACGCTGGACCAGGTCGACATCACCGGCGCCAACGTGCTCGTCGCCGACGACGTCGCCGACACCGGCAAGACCCTCGAGCTGGTCCGCGACTTCTGCGCCGGCTACGTCGCCGCGGTGCGGACGGCGGTCGTCTACGAGAAGCCCCGGTCGCTGGTGACGTGCGACTACGTCTGGCGCCGCACCGACGCCTGGATCGACTTCCCCTGGTCGTCGGAGCCGCCGGTGCGCAGGCGCAGCAACCGCCCCCCGCACTGAGGAAGGACCCCCTCGCCCCCCGCCGCTCGCAGGCTCGCGGCGGGCCCCTGCGAGGAGGCCGGGACCCGGGTCCTGTCGGCGGTCGCCGACTGTCCCGACGCCGCGCCCGCATCACTCCGGCCGGAGCCGGTAGAAGCGGAAGAAGTCGTGGTCCACGGGCAGCACGTCGACACCCGCGAAGCCGGCGTCCCGGGCGTAGCGGGCCAGCGTGTCCGGCCGCATGACCGTCCCGGTGCCGGCCGAGGGCCGCGTCGACAGCCCGTCGGGCAGGCAGCAGGTCAGGCTGTAGCCGTACATCAGCCGGTCGACGTCGGAGCCCGGCGCGGTGAAGGCCTCGGCGACCCGCTCGTCGGCCACCAGCACCGTGCCGCCGGGTGCGACCAGCCCGCGCACGGCCGAGAGCACCCCCACCGGGTCGGCCAGGTCGTGCACGCACTCGAACGCCGTGACCAGGTCGTAGCCGCCGGCCCGGTCCCGCAGCCCGGCGACGTCGGCGACCGTGAAGGACACCCGGTCGGCCACGCCGGCGTCGGCGGCGGCGGCGCGGGCCCGCTCCACCGACGGCGCGTCGACGTCGAAGCCGTCCACGCGCGCGGCCGGGTAGGCGGTCGCGATGCCGATGGAGGACCAGCCCAGCCCGCACCCGACGTCGGCGACGCGGCCGCCGCCCTGCAGCGCGGCGTGCACGTCGGGCAGCGCGGGCAGCACCTCCGCACCCAGCGGCCCGGCGAAGAACGGCCGGTTGGCCGCCGCCTGCGCCTCCCGGGCGTCGGGCCCCATCTCCGCCCAGCCCAGCCCCGAGCCCTCCCGGTAGACCTCCGCCAGCCGCGGCACGTTGCGGACGAAGGCCATCGCCGCCCAGGCCAGCGGGGCGGTGTACAGCGGGTCGAGCTCGTCGACCAGCACCGCCCGGTACCCCGGCGGCAGCGTGTAGCAGCGCTGCTCGGGCGCGGCGGCCGGGTCGTCGACGGTGAGGTAGCCCGCGACCGCCTGCTGCTCGAGCCACTCGCGCGCGTAGCGGGGGTCGGTGCCGGTGCGCTCGGCGAGCCGCGCGGCGGTCGCCGGCGCGCCGTCGAGCGCGCGGTACCAGCCCAGCCGGCGGCCGAGCTCGACCGCGGCCACCTCGAAGGTGCCGGTCACGGACGCGACGAGCCGCTCGGACAGCGCCTCGGGCCCGGGGAGGGACGTCGTCATGCCCCTGCACAGTGGCCCGGCCGGGCCGGCGAGGGAAGGGCCGTCCTCCCCGCCCGGCGGTCCGGGCCGGTCAGCGGCGGGTGGACACGCTCACGGTGAACCGGCGGTCGTGCGCGGCCGCCCGCGTGGGCCCGACCAGGCGCCGCAGCGCCGCCCGGTGCGGCAGCCGGTTGTTCCAGACCGCCCACAGCTCCCCGCCGGGGCGCAGCACCCGCGCGGCCGCGGCGAAGAGCCGGTCGGCCGCGGCGGTGACGACCGCGGCGCCGAGGTGGAACGGCGGGTTGCAGACGACGAGGTCGGCGCTCGCGTCGGGCAGGCCGGCGGCGGCGTCGTCGCGGGTGACCCGCACCCGGCCGAGCCCCGCGCGGTCCAGCGTCGCGCGGGCCGAGGCCACCGCGGCGGCGGACTGGTCGGTGGCGGTGACGGCGAGCTCCGGCCGGGACCGGGCGAGGACGGCGGCCAGCACGCCGGTGCCGCAGCCGAGGTCGACCGCCGCCCGCGCGCCGGGGGCGGCGCCGGCCAGCGCGGTCGCCAGCAGCCGGGTGCCGTCGTCGACGCGGGTGCCGGCGAAGGCGGCGCCGTGGGCGCACACGTCGAGGTCGAGCGCGTCGTCGCGCCGGCAGCGGGGGAAGCTCGGCGCGACCCCGGGACGGGGGTCGCGGGCGACGAGCACGCGGGACTTCTGCCGGGCCAGCGTCGCCGAGACGTCGGTGAACCCGGTGCGCAGCACGTCGTTCATGCCGAGCGTCATGTGCTTGACCCGGCCGCCGACGAGCACGACGACGTCGGGTGCGGCCGCGGCGGCGGCCAGCTCGGTGAGCTCGCGCAGCGCGTCGAGGGCCTTGGGCGCCTGGGCGAGGACCAGCGTCGCGCCGTCGAGGAGCTCCGCCGTCAGCGGCAGCGAGCGGTAGCGGCCGGTCAGGCCGGTGCGCTCGGCGTTGCGGGCCAGCGCCTGCTCACTGACCAGCAGGTCCTGGTGCACCCGGACGTCGGTGGCGCCGGACGCGAGCGCGCCCAGGGTGAGCGCCCCGTGGGAGTCGTCGACGACCACGACCCGGCCCGGGCCGGCCAGCGCCCCGGCCGCGGTGTCGAGCAGCAGCCGGTCGGTGGCGTCGACGGCGACCAGGTCGGGCGCCTCGACGTCGGGGTCGCGGCGCAGCCGGGCGAGGACCTCCTCGCGGTCCACCGGGGCGTGGCTCACCGGGGCGCGGTCCACCGGGGCGTGGCTCACCGGGGCGTGGCCGCGACGAAGGCGGCCACCACCCGGCCGAGCTCGCCGCCCACGTCCTCCTGCAGGAAGTGCCCACCGCCGGCCAGCGTGGTGTGCGCCCTCCCCCGCGCACCGGGCACGACCTGCTGGAACACCCGGTCGGCGCCGGCGGTGATGGGGTCGGAGTCGGAGAACGCGGTGAGGAAGGGCCGGTCGAAGCAGGCGAGGACCTCCCAGGCGGCCCGGTTGGCGGCCGCGGCGGGGTCGTCGGGCGTCGTCGGCACGAGGGCGGGGAAGGCCCGCGCGCCGGCCTTGGACTCCTCGTCGGGGAAGGGCGCGTCGTAGGCGGCGACGACCTCCGGCGGCAGGGCGGTGACCGTGCCGTTGGCGACGATGCGGCCGATCTGGAACTCCTGCGCCGTCGCGGCGAACCGCTGCCAGGCGAGGAACGCCTCGCTCATCGGGGTGTCCCCGGTGGGCAGGCCGGTGTTGGCGACGACGACCCGGGCGAACCGGTCGGGGTGCTCGGCGACCAGCCGCAGCCCGATCAGCCCGCCCCAGTCCTGCCCGACGAGCGTGACGTCGGTCAGCCCGAGGCCGTCGAACAGCGCCTGGCGCACCCACTCGACGTGCGCGGCGTAGCTGTAGGCGGCCGGGTCGGTGGGCTTGTCGGAGCGGCCGAAGCCGACCAGGTCGGGGGCGACCACGCGCAGCCCGGCGGCGGTGAGCTCGCCGATGACGTGCCGCCACAGGAACGACCAGGACGGCTCACCGTGCAGCAGCACGACGACCTCGCCGTCGGCCGGCCCGGTGTCGACCACCGCGACCCGCAGCGACGTGCCGTCGCCGGCGTCGACCGGGACGTACGCGGGCGGGTACGGGAAGCCGGGCAGCGCGGCGAAGCGCTCCTCGGGCGTGCGGACGACGTCCATGCGGCCCCTCCAGGCATAGGAAGCTCTGCGCACGTCCAGCGGCGCGAGACGTGCGTAGAGCTTCCTATGCCCGACCCCCGGGGGGCTGCGCGCGGGACGGCGGCGGGAGGATCGCCGCGGACCCCGTCCCGACGACGCAGGGAGCGCCCCCGTGCCGATCCACGCCCGCGAGTGGCACCTGGCCGCCCGCCCCCACGGCGAGCCGACCCCGGAGGACTTCCGGCTGGTGGAGGTCGAGCACCCCGACCCCGCCGAGGGGCAGGTGGTCGTGCGGATGGTCGCGATGTCGGTCGACCCCTACATGCGCGGCCGGATGCGGCTGGGCCCCTCCTACGCCGCGCCCTGGGAGGTCGGCGAGGTGATGAAGGGCGGCGCGGTCGGCCGCGTCGTCGAGTCCCGCTCCCCCGACGTCCCCGAGGGCGCGCTGGTGCTCACCGACGCCGCCTGGCGCGACGTCGCCGTCCTCGACGCCCGGCACGTCCGGCAGCTGCCGGCCACCGGCCTGCCGCTGACCTGGTCGCTGGGCGTCCTCGGCATGCCGGGGCTGACCGCCTACGCCGGGCTGTTCCGGGTGGGCGCCTTCCGCGAGGGCGACGCCGTGTTCGTCTCCGGCGCGGCCGGGGCGGTGGGCAGCGCGGTCGGCCAGTTCGCCCGCCTGCGTGGCGCCTCCGCGGTGGTGGGCAGCGCCGGCAGCCCGGAGAAGGTCGCCTGGCTGCGGGAGATCGGCTTCACCGCCGCCTTCGACTACCACGACGGGCGGGTCCGGGACCTGCTCGCGCAGGCCGCCCCCGACGGCGTCGACGTCTTCTTCGACAACGTCGGCGGCGAGCACCTCGACGCCGCGCTCGGCGCGCTGCACGTGCACGGCCGGGCGGTCATCTGCGGCTCGATCTCGAACTACAACGCCACCGAGACGGTGCCCGGGCCGAGGAACTTCAGCTCGCTCATGATCTCCAAGCGGCTCGCGGTCACCGGCCTGCTCGTCAGCGACCACACCGACCTGCACCGCGAGTTCACCGAGACGGTGTCGGGCTGGATCCGCTCCGGCGACCTCGTCGTCCGCGAGACCGTGTACGAGGGCCTCGACAACGCCGTGCCCGCCTTCCTCGACCTCCTGAAGGGGGCCAACACCGGGAAGATGGTGGTCCGGCTCGCACCGGACCCCGACTGACCGGCGGTTGCGGGCCCACGGGCGCGGGAAGGGCGCAGGCATGTGGCTGTTCCTCACCCGCCGGCTGCGGGTCTGGCTGATCGTGACCGTGCTCGTGCCGCTGGCCACCGGGCTGCTGCGCCGGGCCGGCCGGGCGCTGGAGCGGCGCGGGGGCCCGACCCGGGTCAGCCGCGCGCTGCTGCAGGCCGGTGACCTCGGCGACCGGGCCCGCACCCGGCTGCGCGGAGGCGGCCGACGGCGCCGGTGACCACCGCCGAACGGGTCCCCGCCCTCGACCACACCCCCGCGACCGCGCCCACCCGCGCGGTCGCCGTCTTCGCGCACGGCGGCACCGTGGCCAGCGTCGAGCCGCCGCGGGAGCGGGCGCTGTCGCTGGTGCGCATGCGGGCGATCCAGGAGTCGGTGGTGGCGGCCGCGGCCGGCCGCGGGGTGGAGACCTACCTGGTCCGCTACCGCGTGGCCGGGTGGAACGGGCCGGCCGCCGACGCCCACGCCGACGTCCGGTGGGCGCTGGACCGGGTCCGCGAGCGGCACGGCGACGTCCCGGTGGTGCTGGTCGGGCACTCGATGGGCGGCCGGGCGGTGCTGCGCGCCGGGGACGACCGCTCGGTGGCCGCCGTCTGCGGCCTGGCGCCGTGGACGCCGCCGGGTGAGCCGGTCGGCCACCTGCGCGGGCGCACCGTCGTCCTCGCCCACGGCCGCGGCGACCGCTGGGTGCCCGCCCGGCTGTCGGAGGACTTCGCGGGGCGCGCGCACCGCGCCGGCGCGCGGGTCGCCCGGTTCACGCTGCCCGGCGGCCACGGCATGCTGCGCCGGGTCGGCGCCTGGCACGGGCTGGTCCGCGACGTCGTGCTCGCCGGGTCCGGCCTCGCACCCTGGCGCGCGGACGTGCTGGCGGCGCTCGACGCCCCGCCGCCCGGGGGCCTGGCCGTCCCGTTGTGAGACGCCGCCGTCCGGGTAGGGGCGGCGCGTGGAGGAGCTGCTCGCCGAGGTGGTCGGCGTCCTGGTCACCGTCGTCGAGGCCTGCGGTGCCGTGGTCATCGTCGTCGGCGCGGTCTGGGCCTTCGTCCGGTTCGTGGCAGTGGGGCTGCGCCGCGGTGGGACGTCGGCCTTCGTCCCGGTCCGGCTCACCCTCGGCCGGTTCCTCGCGCTCGGGCTGGAGTTCCAGCTGGCCAGCGACGTGCTGCGGACGGCGGTCGCGCCCAGCTTCCGCGAGCTCGGCCAGCTCGCCGCCGTGGCCGCCATCCGGACGGCGCTGAACTACTTCCTGTCCCGGGAGATCGCCGAGGAGCGGCGGCAGGTGGCCGAGGGGACCGGCGCGCCCGCACCGGACCCGGCCTCCGCCGAGCACCGCGGACGGGGCGTGTGACCTCGCTCGGGCCGCTGCCCGGGTTGCTCGCCGTCGGCGTCGGCGGGCTGGCGCTGGTCGCCGGGGCGGTGACCCTGGCGAGCACGCGGCGCCCGGCGCTGGCCCTCGGCGTCTTCCTCGACCTGCTGCTCGCGGCGGGGCTGCTGCGGCTGGCCGCCGAGCCGACCTGGACGTCCCTGGGCACCGCGGCGGCGGTGGTGCTGCTGCGGCGGCTGATCGGGGTGGGGCTGCGGGCCGGCGGCCGGTCGCTGTCCCCGCCGGTCCTCGCCCCCGCACCTGGCGGCCGACGGCGGGGAGCCGACGAGGAGCCTCTGTAGCGCTGTCGGCTCCTCTGTCCGCTCAGGAGAACAGGGCGCTGTAGCCGTTGAGCGCGGGCTGGCCGCCGAGGTGGGCGTAGAGCACCGTGGACGACGGGTCGATCTCGCGGCGGCCGACCAGGTCGATCGTCGCGGCCATCGACTTCCCCTCGTACACCGGGTCGGTGACCATGCCCTCGGTGCGGGCGGCGGTCTCCATCGCGCGGATCGTCGTCGCGTCGGGGATGCCGTAGACGCCGGCGTGGTAGCGCTCGTCGAGCTCGACGTCGTCGAGGGTGAGCTCGCGCCGCACGCCGATCGCCCGCGCCGTCCGCTGGGCGATGCGCAGCACCTGGTCGCGGGTCTCGGCGGGCTCGGCGCTGGCGTCGATCCCGAGCACCCGCCGGGGCCGGCCGCCCTGCTCCTCGAGCAGCGCGAAGCCGGCGACCATGCCGGCCTGCGTGGACCCGGTGACCGAGCAGACGACGACGGTGTCGAAGAAGACGCCCAGCTCGGCCTCCTGCTGCGCCACCTCCAGCGCCCAGGTGGCAAAGCCGTGCCCGCCCAGCGGGTGGTCGCTGGCCCCGGCCGGGATGGCGTAGGGCTTGCCCCCACGGGCCTCGATCTCGGCGAGCGCGGTCTCCCAGCTCTCCTTGAAGCCGATGCCGAAGCCGGCCTTCACCAGCCGCACGTCCGCACCGGCCAGCCGGCTGACCAGGATGTTGCCGACCTTGTCGTAGACGGCGTCGGGCCAGTCCACCCAGCTCTCCTGCACCAGCACGCACGACAGCCCGACGTGCGCGGCGACCGCGGCCACCTGCCGGGTGTGGTTGCTCTGCACGCCGCCGATGGAGACGAGGGTGTCGCAGCCCTGCGCCAGGGCGTCGGCGACGAGGTACTCGAGCTTGCGGGTCTTGTTGCCGCCGTAGGCGATGCCGGAGTTGCAGTCCTCCCGCTTGGCCCAGACCGCGGCGCCGCCGAGGTGCGCGGTCAACCGGTCGAGCCGGTGCACCGGCGAGGGGCCGAACAGCAGCGGGGTGCGGGGGAAGTCAGCCAGGGTCGACATCGGTCTCCTCCAGTTCGGACAGCAGCGCCGTCCAGATCTCGGTGGTGGTGGCGACGGCGACGTCGACGTCGTCGTGCGCGCAGGCGGTGACCAGGCGGTCGTGCAGGTCGACGGACTCCCGGCCGTGCGCCGCGGCGAACCGGGCCCGCTCGAGCCGGCGGATGGCGGGGGTGAACCGTTCGACGGTGGCCGTCAGCGCGGTGTTGCCGGCGCGGTCGAGCAGCACGGCGTGCAGGTCGTCGTCGGCGGCCAGTGCGGCGTCGACGTCGCCGGCCCGGACCGCCGCGGCGAACCGCTCGTTGGCCGCGCGCATCGCGGCGACGTCGTCCCCGGTCACCCGGCCGGCCGCCTCCCGGACGGCCAGCTCGTGCATCGCCCGGACGACGACGGCGGCGTCGCGGACCTGCCGCGGCCGCAGCGGCGTGACGCGGGTGTGGCTCTGCGGCTTGGCCTCGACCAGCCCCTCGTCGACCAGCCGGGCCAGCGCGGCGCGGACGGGGGCGACCGACAGGCCCAGGCGGGCGGCGAGGTCGGCGTCCTTCACCACCGCGCCGGGGGCGAGGTCGCCGCTGACGATGGCCGTCCGGATGCGGTCCAGCGCCTGGTCGCGCAGCAGCACCCGGCCGACGGGGGCGAGCGGTGCGGTCACACCTGACATCTCAGATGTCAATAGTGCTCCCGTCAAGTGCCGAGAGGGCTGCAAGGGCACCTTCGTTGCGGTCGGTGGCAGGACGGGACCTCCTGGGCCGGCCGGAGGCGCCGCACGATCGACGCCGGGGACTGAGCACCGACCCCGCCGACGCCGCCGCCCACTTCGCGCGCCGGCTCGCCGTCGGGACCGACGTCAGCGACGTGTGGAAGCCGCGGCGCACCTGCCGGGGCGGGAGGTCGCCGTCCGCGCCGCCGCGGAGCTGGACCGGTCCGTCCCGGTGGTCACCTTCTGCTGGGGACCGGGCTGCAACGGCGCCCACGCGGGCCGCGCTCGCGCTGGCGCTGCTCGGCTTCCGGGTGCGGGAGACGATCGGCGGCCTTGAGTACTGGGCGCGCGAGGGCCTGCCGGTGGCGACCGCGGCCGGCCTCACCCGTCCGGCCGCCGACCCGCTGACCGCGCCGGTCAGCTGCGGGTGCTGAGGTCGGGCACGCCGTCGTCGGACAGCCGGGCCCACAGCAGCTCGTCGCGCCGGACGCCGTCGGAGTAGCGGTGGGAGCGGCGCAGCCGGCCCTCGAGGGTGAAGCCCGCCTTCTCCGCCACCCGGCCGGAGGCGGGGTTCTCCGCCGCGTGCACCAGCTCGACCCGGTCGACCGACAGGGTGGCGAAGGCCCACCGGACGGCGGCGTCGACGGCACGGGGCGCCACCCCGCGCCCCCGGGCGGCGGGCACGGTCCAGTAGCCGACCGCCGCGTCGCCCTGCACGGGGTCGACGGCGTGCAGGGCGACCGACCCGACCAGCTCGCCGGTGGCGGCGTCGACCACGGCCCAGGCGGCCGTCGTCGCGCTGCGGCCGGCCCGCCGGGCCACCCACTCGGCGGCGTCCTCGTCGGTCGCGACCCGGCCGGGGTTGGAGAACAGGTCGGTGGCGGGGTCGGTGAGCGCGACCCGGACGGCGGGCGCGTCGCCGGGCCGCCACGGGCGGAGCAGCACCGGCCCGGCGGGGACCTCGGGTGGAGCGGGGAGGGCGTCGGGCACGACCGGCATCGTGCCCGACGCGCCGTTCACTCCTGCGGAGCCGACCCCGGCTCGGCCATCTTCCGGTTGAGCTTGGCGGCCACGTTGCCCGGCGTCACCGCCGACAGCCGGCCCATCGCCTTGCTGGCCAGCGACCCGCCGAAGACCGACGCCTCGCCCTTCATCAACCCCTCGTAGCCCTGACGGGCCACCTGGGCCGGGTCGTCCTTGGCGTCGGTGGCGCCCATGCGGGTGTCGGTGAGGTCGGCACGGTCGAAGAACTCGGTGTCGGTGGGCCCGGGCAGCAGCGCGGTGACGCTGACGCCGTGGTCGGACAGCTCCTCGCGCAGGGCCAGCGCCAGGTGCTGCACGAACGCCTTGCTCGCGCCGTAGACCGCCTGGAACGGCTGCGGCGCCTGCGAGGCCACCGACGAGGTGAACAGGATGCGGCCCTCGCCGCGGGCGGCCATGTCCTGCGCCACCCGCTTGGCGATGTGCACCGTGGAGCCGCAGTTGAGCGCGACGATGCCCAGCTCGGCGTCGAGGTCGGTGTCGGTGAACGCGCCGCCGACCCCCACACCGGCGTTGATGGCCGCGGCGTCCAGCGGGCGGCCGGCCCCGCGGACGGCGGCCACGAGCAGCTCGCGGTCCTCGTAGCGGGTCAGGTCGCCGCGGACCGGGGAGACGTGCGCGCCCATCCCGCGCAGCGTCTGGGCGGCGGCGTCGAGCTCGTCGTCCTCGGCGGCGACGACCAGGTCGTAGCCGTGCTCGGCGAACTGCTTGGCCAGCTCCAGGCCGATGCCGCTGGAGGCACCGGTGACGAGCGCGAGGGGACGGGCGGAGGGGACGGTCACGGGGACTCCCGGGGTGGGTCGCGGGTGCGGTCGCCTCCGTCATGCCCGGTCCGGCCGGGTCCGACCCCTGCGCGCGGGTCCGGGAGGAGCCGTGCACTTCCGCGGACGTGCACGGCGGTGGGCCCGCCTCCCGAGGAGGCGGGCACTTCCGCGGAAGTCCACACGTCCTGTGCACGGACGGCGGACCCGGACGCCGGCGCAGGTGAGCCGGCCACGGTCCGGGTAGGGCGGTCCGGTGGAGCGGTCGGTCACCGTCGCCGTCGACGACGACCTGCGGCCGCTGCTGCCGGCCCGCGACCGCGCGGCCGGCCGGCGGGTGCTCGCCGCCGATCCCGACGCGACCGTCGGTCACCTGGTGCAGGCCGCCGGCGTCCCGCTGACCGAGGTGGGCGAGCTGCTCGTCGGCGGCGTCCCCGTGTCCCGGGAGGACCGCCCGCCGGCGGGCGCGAGGGTCGTCGTCCGTCCCGTCCGGCGGCCGCAGCCGGTGCCGGCGGGCGGGTTCCTCCTCGACGTCGGCCTGGGCGCGCTGGCCCGGCGGATGCGGCTGCTCGGCCTGGACGCCGCCTGGTCACCCGAGGCCCGCGCGCCCGACGCCGACGACGCCGAGCTGGTGGCGGCCGCCGTCGCCGGGGACCGGGTGCTGCTCACCCAGGACCGCGGCCTGCTCATGCGCCGGGCGCTGCCGGCCGGGGCGTGGGTGCGCGGCGCGACCCCGGACGACCAGCTCGCCGACGTGCTCGACCGCTTCCGCCCCCCGCTGGCACCGCGCACCCGCTGCCCCGCCTGCAACGGCGTGCCGGCGCCGGTGCCGGCCGCCGAGGTGGCCGCCCTCGTGGAACCGGGCACGCGGCGCACCGCCACGGAGTTCACCCGCTGCCCGGACTGCAGGCGGGTCTACTGGCGCGGCGCGCACGCCCGGCGCATCGACGAGCTGGTCGAGCGCGCGCGGCGGCTCACCGACAGCCATCAGCGCTACAAAGGCGAACTCCTGGCCCGCGGGGGCCACGGGTCGGCCCCGGTGTGTCAGCCGGGGCGGGCAGGACGAGGGGGTCCGCCCGGCCCGACGGAGGGAACCCCATGCCCGAGTACGTGCTCCCCGACCTGCCCTACGACTACGGGGCACTGGAGCCGCACATCTCCGGCGAGATCATGCAGCTGCACCACGACAAGCACCACCAGACCTACGTGACCGGGGCGAACACCGCCCTGGAGAAGCTCGCCGAGGCGCGCGAGAACGACGGGCTGGGGACGGCGAACCTGCACGAGAAGAACCTGGCGTTCAACCTCGCCGGGCACGTCAACCACTCGGTGTTCTGGCCGAACATGAGTCCCGACGGCGGCGACCGGCCCGACGGCGAGCTCGCCGCGGCGATCGACGAGCACTTCGGCTCCTTCGACGGGTTCCGGGCGCACTTCACCGCCGTCGCCGGCGGGGTGCAGGGCTCGGGCTGGTCGATCCTCGCGTGGGACTCGGTGGGCCAGAAGCTGCTGATCTGCCAGCTCTACGACCACCAGGGGAACCTCGCCGTCGGGCTGGTCCCGCTGCTGATGCTCGACATGTGGGAGCACGCCTTCTACCTGCAGTACCGCAACGTGAAGACCGACTACATCGGCGCGTGGTGGAACGTCGTCAACTGGGCCGACGTGACACAGCGGTTCACCGCGGCGCGCACCGCCACCGCCGGGCTCGTCGTCCCGGCGGCCTGAGCGGGTGCGGGGGCCGCGGCACGCCCGCGGCCCCCGCACCGCCTCAGGGAAGCCTCACCTCGGCCCGCGCGGGCCACGTCCTGGCCCGACCGTGACACCCCCGGCGGGCACCCCGGCACCGAGAACGCCCGACCAGCCCCCTGTGAGGCCCCCGTGTACCTGTCGAAGACCGAGGCCGCCGTCCTGCCGACGACGCTGGTCGGCACCCCCCGGACGCCACCGCCGCCGGCGACCGGCCGGCGCCGGCTGTGGCCGCTGCTCGGGCCGGCCTTCGTCGCCGCCGTCGCCTACGTCGACCCCGGCAACTTCGCCACCAACTTCTCCGGCGGCGCCTCCTTCGGCTACACGCTGCTGTGGGTGATCGTGGCGGCCAACCTCATGGCGATGCTCATCCAGAGCCTCACCGCCAAGCTCGGCCTGGCGACCGGGCGCGACCTGGCCACGAACTGCCGGGAGCAGCTCCCCCGCCCGGTCACCTGGGGACTGTGGGTGCAGGCCGAGGCGGTCGCCATCGCCACCGACCTGGCCGAGATCGTCGGCGGGGCGGTCGCGCTGTACCTGCTGTTCGGGGTGCCGCTGCCGGTCGGCGGGGTCATCACCGCCGTCGTGGCGTTCGTGCTGCTGGCCGCGCAGTCACGCGGGCACCGGCCCTTCGAGCGGGTCATCACCGGGCTGCTGCTGGTCATCGGCGCCGGCTTCGGCTACACGCTCATCGGCTCCGGCGTCGACCTCGGCGGGCTGGCCGGCGGCCTGGTGCCCACCTTCGCCGGCCCCGACAGCCTGGTGCTGGCCGCCGGCATCCTCGGCGCGACGGTGATGCCGCACGTCATCTACGTGCACTCCGCGCTGACGCCGGGCCGCTACGGCGACGTCGTCACCGCCGGCCGCACGCAGGAGGGACGGCGCCGGCTGCTGCGGGCCCAGCGCATCGACGTCCTGCTGGCCATGGGCCTGGCCGGGCTGGTCAACGCCTCGATGCTCGTCATCGCCGCGCAGCTGTTCACCGGCGACGCCGGCCAGGCCACCTCGCTGGAGGGCGTGCACGCCGGGCTCGGCGAGCAGCTCGGCGCCGGCGCCTCCCTGGCCTTCGCCCTCGCGCTGCTGGCCAGCGGGTTCGCCTCGTCGTCGGTGGGCACGCACGCCGGGCAGGTGGTCATGGCCGGGTTCCTGCGCCGGCACGTCCCGGTGCTCGCCCGCCGGCTGATCACCCTCGCCCCGGCGCTGCTGGTGCTCGTCCTCGGCGGTGACCCGACCACCGCGCTGGTCTGGTCGCAGGTGGTGCTCAGCTTCGGCATCCCGTTCGCGCTGGTGCCGCTGCTGTGGCTGACCAGCCGCCGCGACCTGATGGGCGGCTGGGTGAACCGGCGGGTCACGACCGTCGCGGGCGCCGTCGTGGCCGCGTTGATCATCGGCCTCAACGGCCACCTGCTGCTGGGCTTCGTGCTCGGGTAGCCCGCCCCCACCCCCGCCGAGATCACGTGATCTCGACCGCTCCGGGCCCCGGACGCGCCGAGATCACGTGATCTCGGCGCTGCGGGCGAGGTCGGCGGTGGCCCGGACGTCGTCGGCGATCACCGGCCACAGCGCCCGCGGCAGCTCGTGGCCCATCCCCGGGTGGACGACGAGGCGGGCGCCGGGGACCGCCGCCGCCGTCGCCTCACCGCCCTCGGGCCGGATCACCACGTCGCTGTCGCCGTGGACGACGAGCGTCGGCACCCGGACGGCGGCCAGCTCCGGGCGCAGGTCGCGGGCGATCCGCTCGGCCGCCTGCTGCCGCTTCGCGCCCGGGCCGGTCAGGCCGGAGGCGTCGCGGGCCATGGCCACCCGCAGCATCTCGAGGTGGTCCTCGCGGGACGCCGGGTGACCGGGCGAGCCGGTGACCTCCTGCATCGCCAGCAGGAAGTCGGCCATCGCCTCGGGCGTCGTCGGCCGGCCGTGCTCCTTCGCGAGCGCCCGGGCCTTCCGCACCAGCGCCAGAGTGGTGCGCGCCCGCATCCGGCCGATCCGCGGCGCGGGCGTCGACATGATGGAGGTCAGGGACAGCACGCGGTCGGGGTGCTCGACGGCGAGCAGCTGGGCGATCATCCCGCCGAGCGAGGCGCCGACGACGTGCGCGGCCGGCCAGCCGACGGCGTCCAGCACCGCCACCGCGTCGCCGGCCATGTCCGAGAGCGTGTAGGCCGCCGGGACCCGCGACCAGGCGCGCCGGGGCACGGGGCCGTCGAGGTGGGTCGAGAGCCCGACGTCGCGGTTGTCGAACCGGACGACGCGGAACCCGCGCGCCGTCAGCTCCGCGCAGAACCCGTCGGGCCAGCCGACCATCTGGGCGCCGAGGCCCATCACCAGCAGCAGGGGCTCACCGTCGTCGGGACCGAGGACCTCGTAGGCGATGTCGATCTCGCCGGAGCGGGCGGTGCGGACGGTCACGGCTGCCTCCTCGAGGGATCGGGATACAGTCGTACCACAGGAATGGGTACAGCTGTACCCCGAAGGAGGAGCCGTGCCCCGGCGGGTGGACCACGACGAACGGCGGCGCCACCTCACCGCCGCACTGCTGCGCATCGCCAGCACGCGGGGGCTGCAGGCGGTGTCCATGCGGGAGGTGGCCGCGGAGGCCGGCGTCTCGCTGCGGGTGGTGCAGTACTACTTCACCGACAAGCGGACGCTCATGGAGTCGGGCATCGCCGAGCTCGCCGCCCGGCTGGACCGGCGGGTGCGCGAGCGGGCGGGCGCCCTCGGCACCGGCCTGCCCCCGCGGACGGTGCTCGAGGTCGTGCTCGGCGCCATCCTGCCCACCGACGAGGACAGCCGCGCCGACCAGCTGGCCTGGACCGCCTACTACGCCGCCGGGCTCACCGCCCCGGCCGAGGCCGTCGACGGCCGCTACGCGCCCGACGCGCTGGAGCGCTGGCTGACCGGCGTGCTCGCCCGGGCGGTCGAGGCGGGGGACGTCCCGGCCGACATCGACCCGCGCATCGAGGTGGTGGGCCTCCTGGCTCTCACCAACGGCCTGGTCAGCAGCGTGCTGGGCCGGCAGCGCGACGTCGACGACGCCCTGCGGGTGGTGCGCTACCGCCTCGACCGGCTCTTCGGGCCGACTGCGGACTGACCCACCCGTACACCGTCGGTGCTACGCTGTCGCACATGGACGTCGGGGTCAGGGACCTCCGCAACCACACCGCGCGCATCATCGACGCCGTGCGCGCAGGCGAACGCGTCACGCTGACCGTGCGCGGGGAGCCGATCGCGGACATCGTGCCCCACGGCGCCCGCACCCGGTGGCTGTCCGGAGCGGCTCTGCGGGAGCAGCTCGAGCAGCGGTCCGCCGACCCCGGCCTGCGCGAGGACCTCGACGTGCTCGCGGGCCAGACCCTGGCCGACCTGTGACGACGGGGCTCCTCGACACGTCGGTGTTCATCGCCCGGGAGACGGCGCGGCCGCTCGGGCACCTGCCGGACCGAGTGGCGGTGTCCGTCGTGACGATCGGGGAGCTGGAGCTGGGCGTCCTCGCCGCCGAGGAGGAGACGATCCTGGCCCGGCGGGCCGACACCCTCGCGCTGGCACGGGAGTCCGACCCGATCCCCGTCAGCGAGGCCGTCATGAGCGCCTGGGCACGGCTGGTCGTCGACTGCCGCCGCGCGGGCGTCCACCGCACGGTCAAGCTCACCGACGCGCTCATCGCGGCCACCGCGGTCGTGCACGGGCTGCCCGTCGTGACGCAGGACGAGGACTTCGACCGGATCGCGGCCGCCCACTCCCCGCTCCGCGTCCTCAGGGTCTGACGACGGCCCGACGGCGTCCCGGTCGGATGCGGGTCGACCAGGTCGACAGTCCGCCCGCGCGGCGGAAGCCGAGAGCCTCGTTGACCGCGACCATCGGCCGGTTGGTGTCGGAGTTGTAGGTGCTGATCCGCCGGACCGCCGGGAGCGTCGCGGCGAGCTCGCGCAGGACGGCGGTCTTCACGCGGGCGCCGAGGCGGTGCCCGCGGTGCTCGCCCAGCACCAGCGTGCCGCCCTGGTTCGCGCGTTCGGGCTGAGCCAGCGACACGTGCAGGTCGGTGAAGGCCACCAGCCGGCCGTTCCGCAGCGCGCCGGCCGAGAGCACCGTGCGGCCGCGGGCCCGGTCGACGTCCTCCTGCTCGCGCACCCGGGCGGCGTCCCAGTCCTCCTCGGCCACCGGCACGTCCCCGCTCGGCGCGTCGGTCGACATCCGGCGGCTGAGCAGCGCCCGGTCCGCCAGGAGGGCCTCGGGTGTGCGGTCCCGCCAGGTGACCACCTCGTAGCCGGCGCTCGCGGCGGCCGCCTCGGCCTCCAGGGCCGACAGCCGCTCCTCGTCCACCGGGAGCAGCAGGTCACGGCGGGTCTCCTGCAGGTCGCACGTCCAGCCGCGGGCCAGGGCGAAGGCGCGCCCGGCGGTGCCCGGCCCGGGCTCGTCCACCTCGGCGACCAGCGACGAGCGCCCGGCCGCCGCGGCCAGCCGCACCCCCTCCTCGAGCAGGGCGGTGCCGACACCGCGGCGGCGGGCGGCGGGGTGCACGGCCACGTCGAGGAAGGCGACGGAGGCATTGTCCCGCACCGGCAGCAGCATGCGCAGCGCGCCCACCACCTCGCCGTCGACGACCGCGACCCGGTGGGTGCCGGTGCGCGAGCCGCCGGGGGTGGTCAGCCGCCGGGCCAGGGCGACGTGGTCGCTCGCCGGTCGCGGCGCCTCGCCGGGACGCGCGGCGCGCTGGCTCGCCGCCCACACCGCGCACCAGGCGGCGAACCGCTCGTCGTCCGGGCCGGTCTCCACGATCTCCACCCGGTCGTCCTACCCGGCGGCGCAACGCGTTCCCGCCGGGTGGAGCCGCACCCCGGCCACGGGGCGGAGACACGGCCTAGCGTCGCCGTCGTGGACACCGGCCCTCTGCTCGCGTCGGGTCGCGACGCGGACGTCTTCGAGTACGGGCCGGGGCGGGTGCTGCGGCGCTACCGCCGCGGCGGCGACACCGCGCACGAGGCCGACGTGATGCGTCACGTCGCGGCGCACGGCTTCCCCGTGCCGACCGTGGTCGCCGCCGGCGGGCCGGACCTCGTCCTGGAGCGGCTGGACGGGCCGACGGCGTGGCACGCGCTGCGCGACGGCCTGGTGGAGCCCGAGTCGGTCGGAGCCCAGCTGGCGGACCTGCACCGGCGGCTGCACGCCGTCCCGGCGCGGACCTCGCCCACGCCGGGACGTGTCGTGGTGCACCTCGACCTGCACCCGGACAACGTCCTGCTGACCACGCGCGGGCCGGTCGTCGTGGACTGGCGGAACGCGGACGACGGCTCGGCCGACGTCGACGTCGCGCTGAGCGCGCTGATCCTCGCCCAGGTCGCCCTCGACACGCGCCACCCGCTGGCACCGTCGGTGCGCCCCTGCCTGACGGCCTTCCTGGAGCGGACCGGGCAGCCGCCCGCGAGCGCGCTGACCGCGGCCGCCGCCTTCCGGGCCGCCGACCCGGCGGTCACCCCGGACGAGCGCGCCAGGATCGACCGGGCCACCGACCTCGTCGCCGGCTCCTGACGCCACCGAGCCACTCCCGCGGGGGAGCGCCGGACGACCTGGGCGGCTCAGGCGGGCCAGATGCCGGCGAAGTGGTGCACCGGGCCGGAGCCCGAGCCGATGCCCAGCGACCGGCCGCCCTCCAGCATGCGCTGGAGGTGGTCGCGGGCCTGCTCCACCGCCGGCTCCCAGCGCGCCGGGCCGCCGACGCCCCGGGCCACCAGCGCGGCGATCGCCGAGGACAGCGTGCAGCCGGTGCCGTGGGTGGCGGGGGTGTCGATCCGCGGCCGCACGGTCGGGACGACGCCGTCGGCGGTGGCCAGCACGTCGACGCTCTCGTCCCCGCCGAGGTGGCCGCCCTTGAGCAGCACCGCGCCGGGGCCGAGCTCGAGCAGCGCCTCGGCCTGGCCGGGCAGCTCGTCGACCGACCGGGCCGGGGCGGCGCCGAGCAGGGCGGCGGCCTCGGGCACGTTCGGTGTCACCAGGTCGGCCACCGGCAGCAGCACGTCGCGCACGGCGGTGATCGCGTCGTCGTCGACGAGCCGGTCGCCGCTGGTGGCCACCATGACCGGGTCGACGACGACCGGCCCGGCCACCCGCCCGGCCAGCGCGGCCGCCACCGCGCGGACGACGTCGGCGGTGCCGAGCATCCCGGTCTTGGTGGCGTGCACGGTCACGTCGTCGAGCAGCGTGGCGATCTGCTCGGCCACGAACGCCGCGGGCACCGGGTGCACGCCGGTGACGCCGCGGGTGTTCTGCGCGGTGAGCGCGGTGAGCACGGCGGTGCCGTAGGCCCCGAGCGCGCTGAAGGTCTTGAGGTCGGCCTGGATGCCCGCGCCGCCGCTGGGGTCGCTGCCGGCGACCGTCAGCGCCACCGGGGTCACCGCCTCGGGGGTCACCGCCGCGCCTCCCGCAGGGCGCGCGCGGCCGCGGTGGGGTCGGGCGCGGCGCAGATCGCCGAGACGACGCAGACGCCGTCGACGCCGGTCACCAGCGGTGCGCGGTCGACGTCGATGCCGCCGATCGCCACCGACCGCAGCCCACCGGCGGCCGCCTTCGCCGCCAGCGCCGACACGCCCCCGGGCCCGAGCCCGGTGCCGGCGTCGGGCTTGGTGGGGGTGGTCCACACCGGCCCGATGCCGACGACGTCGACCGTGCCCGGCGGCAGGGCCAGCGCGACGGCGAGCTCGTCGTCGGACCCGGCCGACAGCCCGAGCAGCCGGTCGGGGCCGATCCGCGCGCGGACCTCGGCCGCCGGGGTGTCGTCCTGGCCCACGTGCACGCCGTCGGCACCGGCCTGCAGCGCGACGTCGACGTCGTCGTTGACGAACAGCGCCACCCCCGTCCCGGCGAGGACCTGCTTCACCGACAGCGCCAGGGCGTACAGCTGCCGGCACGACGCCGTCTTGTCGCGCACCTGCACCGCGGTCACCCCGCCGGCCACCGCCGCGCGGACGACGTCGGGCACGCCCCCGGCGCCGGCCAGCGCGGTGTCGGTGACCAGGTACAGCGTCGGGTCGAACGCCGGCCTCACGCGGTCACCTGCGCCGGGGACAGGTCGGTCACCGCGTCGAGCGCGTCGAGCCAGAGCGGTGCGAAGGTGCCCGGCCCGGCGGCCAGGGCGGCCGCGGCCTCGGCGGCCAGCGCCACGTGCGCGTGCGCGGCCACCGCGCCGGTGAGCGGGTCGCCGGCGACGGCGACGTAGGCCGCGACCAGGGCGCCGAGCGCGCAGCCGGCGCCGGTGGTGCGGGTGAGCAGCGGCGACCCGCCGCCGACGCGCACGGTGCGGGACCCGTCCGTCACGACGTCGACCTCCCCGCTCACGGCCACCACGCCGCCGGTGCGCCCGGCCAGCGCCACGGCGGCGTCGAGCGCGTCGTCGGCCTTCGCGGTGGAGTCGACCCCGCGGCCGCCCTCACCGGCGCCGGTCAGCGCCATCACCTCGCTGGCGTTGCCGCGGACCACCACCGGCCGCGAGCCCAGCAGCTCGGCGGCGAGCTCCGTGCGGAACGCCAGCCCGCCGACGGCGACCGGGTCGAGCACCCACGGCGTGCCGGCACCCGCGGCCGACCGGGCCGCCAGCCGCATCGCCTCCGCGGTGCGCCGGTTCACGGTGCCGACGTTCACCAGCACCGCGGACGCGACGGCGGCGAAGCCCTCCGCCTCGGCCGGCTCGTCGACCATCGCCGGCGCCGCGCCGACGGCCAGCAGCGCGTTGGCGGTGAGCGTCTGCACGACGGTGTTGGTCAGGCAGTGCACGAGCGGGGCGGCGCCGGGCAGCGCCGTCCGGGCAGCGGTCAGAGCGGTGGCGTCCATCGCCGTGACATCCCTTCGCCAGCATGACCTGGACAGGTTCGGCGGGTGTGTTCTCAGCCCGCTCGCCAGAGCGGACACCCCGAGTCACTCGGCGGCGACGGTACCCCTCCCGCGCGGTGCCGCGCCGGGGTCCCAGGCGGCGTCGAAGAAGCCGAGCTCCAGCTCCATCGCGCGCCGGTAGGCCCGCCGCACGGCCGGGGTGTCGGCGGCCAGGCGGTCCAGCAGCGCCTCCAGCGTCGCGGCGAGCTCCTCGAAGCCGGCGTCGGCGTAGGTGTCGACCCACTCGCGGTAGGGCCCGGTCGCCGGGCCGGCCAGCGCCTGCCCGAGGTGCGCGTAGAGCCGCATGCACGGCGTCATCGCCGCCGCCACCTCCCCGAGGTCGCCGAGGGCGGCGGTGGCCAGCAGGAACTCGGTGTAGGCGAGCGTGGCCGGCGCCGGCTCGACGGCGGCCAGGTCGACGCCCCACCGGGCCGCGTAGCCGTCGTGCAGCCGCAGCTCGTCGCGGACGCCGGCGAGCAGGTCGGCGAAGGCATCCAGCGTCGCGCGGTCGCGGCTGTGCGCCACCCCGAGCGCGTAGGCGCGGGCGAAGGCCTCCAGGAAGAACGCGTCCTGGGCGACGTAGCCGGCGAACCGCTCGCGCGGCAGCGTCCCGTCGCCGATGCCGGTGACGAACGGGTGGCCGACGGCGGCCGCGGCGAGGTCGGCGCTGCCGGCCCACAGCTCGGCGGAGAGCGTCACCGGGCCATCCCCCAGAACGCCTCCTCCGCGGCGGCCACCTCGAGGAACACCGGCTCGTCGGCCGGGCCGGCGTCGTCGGCGGCGGCCTGCAGCCCCGCGACGTAGGAGGCGAACCCGGGCGCGGTCCAGTGCTCGACGAACGCGCGGTACCGCTCCGCGCCCGGCCGCGCCGACCACCAGGCGTCGAGGTAGGCCCGCTCCACCGCCCACAGCGCGGTCAGCGCGGTGCCGACGTCGGCGGCGTCGAGCCGGTACAGCAGGTCCCCGTAGGCGATGGTCGCCGGCAGCCGCGGCGCGGCGAGGTCCAGGTCGCGCTCCTCGGCGACCCGGGCGAACCAGTCGAGCTCCTCCACCAGCGCGACGCACCCGGCGGCCAGCACCGCCTGCGCCGGGCGGGGGGCGCGCGCCAGCAGCCGCGCCTGGAAGCGCAGCAGGTCGGCGAGGAACCAGGCGTCCTGCACCAGCCAGGTGTCGAAGGCGGCCGGCGGCAGCGTGCCGTCGCGGACGGCGTCGAGGAAGGGGGCACGGGTGGCTCGGCCCCACGCGTCGGCGTGGCGGACGAGCAGGTCGGCGACCGGCACGGCGGCCGACCCTACGGGGTGGCTATGGTGGCCGCGCCACGTGCGGGAGCTCGGGTCGACCGGGCTGAGAGGGCGGCTGGACGCGCCGCCGACCGCTGGAACCTGACCGGGTAATGCCGGCGTAGGGAGCGAGCATGAGCGCGGCGGATCCCGTCCGTACCGGCGTCGTCGGCACCGCCGAGGCGCCCCTGACCCTCGACGGCGCGCCACCGCGCACCCTCGGCCTCGCCGACACCCTGGGCCTGTGGGCCAACCTCGGCGTCAGCCTGCTGCTGCCGGTGGCGGCGGTGTTCGTCGTCCTGCCGGGGCGGCCGCTGTCGGTCACCGTCGCCGCGGTCGTCGTCGGCGCGGTGGTCGGCTCGGCGCTGCTGGGGGCAGTCGCCGCGGCCGGCGCGCGGGAGAGCGTGCCGGGGATGGTGCTGCTGCGCGGGCTGCTCGGCCGCCGCACGTCCTGGCTGCCGACGGCGTTCAACCTGGTGCAGTGCGTCGGCTGGGCGACGTTCGAGATCGTCGTGATCGCCGAGGCCGCCTCCCGGGTGCTCGGCGCGCCGCGCTGGCCGTTCGTCGTCGCCGCGGGCGTGCTGGCCACCGCGATGGCGCTGCGGCCCCTCGGCGTCGTCCGGGTGCTGGCGCGGTACGCGGTGTGGACGGCGCTGGCCGCCGTCGCCTACCTGTTCGTGCAGGTGCTCGCCGAGCCGCTGCCGCCGGTCGGAGGCGGCGGGGCGACGTCGTTCTGGACGGCGGCCGACGTCGTGATCGCGCTGCCGGTCTCCTGGGTGCCGCTGGCCGCCGACTACACCCGGCACGTGCGCAGCGCCCGCGCGGCGGGCGTCGGGTCGGCGGTCGGCTACGGGCTGGCCACCGTGGTGATGTTCGTGCTGGGCGTGCTGGCGCTGGCCGCCTACGGCAGCGCCGGGCTCGACGTCGTCGACGCGCTGCTGGCCGTCCCGCTGGGCGCGCTGGCGGTGCTCGTGCTGGTCGCCGTGGAGCTCGACGAGGCCTTCGCCAACCTCTACTCCACGGCGGTGTCGGCGCAGAACGTCGTCGCGCGGCTGGACCGGCGGGTGCTCGCGGGAGCCGTGGGCACCGTGGCCACGCTGCTCGCCCTCACCCTCGACGTCGCCGCCTACGAGCCGTTCCTCTTCCTCATCGGCGCGGTGTTCGTCCCGCTGGCCGGCGTGCTGATCGTCGCCTACTGGACCACCCCGCGCGGGCGCTGGGACACCTCCGACACCGCCCCGGCCCGGCCGCTGTACCTGCTGCCGTGGCTGGCCGGGTTCGTCGCCTACCAGCTCACGCTGCCCACGTACTTCCCCGGCCCGGGCGCCGGCTGGACGGCGTGGTGGACCGCGCGGCAGGCCGACCTGGGCATCGACCCGGCCAACGGCTGGTCGGCGTCGCTGGTGGGGCTCGCCGTCGCCGTCGTGCTCACCGTGCCGGTGACGCTGGCGACCCGCCGCCGGTGACCGACGTCGCCGTCGCCGGCGGCGGGCTGATCGGGCTCGCGGTGGCCTGGCGGGCCGCCCGGCGCGGGCTGTCGGTGACCGTCGCCGACGACGCCCCGGGCAGCGGCGCCTCGGCCGCCGCGGCCGGGATGCTCGCGCCGGTCGCCGAGGTCGGGTACCGCGAGGAGCCGCTGCTGCGGCTGGGCCTGGCCTCCCTGGAGCGCTGGCCGGACTTCGCCGCCGAGCTGGCGGCCGCGTCGGGGCGGCCGGTGGAGCTTCGCACCGCGGGCACGCTCGTGGTCGGCCTCGGCGAGGACGACGTCGGCGAGCTCGACGCCCTGCACGCCTTCCAGCGCGAGCTCGGCCTGGCCGCGCGGCGGCTGACCCCGCGGGAGGCCCGCCGCCGGGAGCCGGCGCTCGGCACCCGGGTGCGCGGCGGGCTGCTGGTCGAGGGCGACCACTCCGTCGACGGCCGTGCGGTGCACGCCGCGCTGCTGGCGGCGTGCGCGGCCGCCGGGGTCGGGCTGGTGCGGGAGCGGGTGGCCGGGGTCGTGGTCGACGGCGGCCGGGCCGCGGGACTGCGGCTGGCCTCCGGGGGCGTGGTCGCGGCCGGGGCGACCGTGCTCGCGCTCGGCGCGCACAGCGGCGCCCTGCCCGGGGTGCCGCCGCTGCCGGTGCGCCCGGTGAAGGGGCAGGTGCTGCGCCTGGCCGGCGCCGGCGGCCTGCTCGCGGGCACCGTCCGGGCGCTGGTGCGCGGCCGGCCCGTCTACCTCGTCCCGTACGGCGGGGACCGGCTGGTCGTCGGGGCCACCGTGGAGGACCGCGGCTTCGACGCGCGGGTGACCGCCGGCGCCGTGCACGACCTGCTGCACGACGCCGTCGAGGTCGTCCCGGAGGTCGAGGAGCTGGAGCTGACCGAGACGCTGGCCCGCTTCCGGCCGGGCACGCCGGACAACGCCCCGCTGCTCGGGCCCTCGTCGCTGCCCGGGCTGGTGCTGGCCACCGGTCACCACCGCAACGGCGTGCTGCTCACCCCGGTGACCGCCGAGGCCACCGCCGACCTGCTGGCCACCGGCGCCCTGCCGCAGCCGGCCGCCCCGTTCACCGCCGACCGCTTCGGAGGACCCGAGTGCAGCTGACCGTCAACGGCGACCCGGCCGAGCTGGCCGACGGCGCCACCGTGGCCGACCTCGTCGCCGCCCGGGCCGCCGGGCACGACCGGGTGGCCGTGGCCCGCAACGGCGACGTCGTCCCCCGCAGCAGCTGGGCGGCGACCCCGCTCGCACCCGGCGACGCCGTCGAGGTGCTCGCCCCGACCGCAGGAGGCTGACGATGACCGACCCCTTCGAGCTCGGCGGGGTGGCGTTCACCTCGCGGCTGCTGCTGGGCACCGGCGGGGTGCCCAGCCTCGAGGCGCTGGAGGCCGCCGTCCACGCCTCCGGCACGGAGCTGGTGACCGTGGCGCTGCGCCGGGTGGAGGCGTCGGCGGGCGGCTCGATGGTGCGGGTGCTCGACCGGGCCGGCGTCCGGCTGCTGCCGAACACGGCCGGCTGCCGCACCGCCCGGGAGGCGGTGCGCACCGCCCGCCTGGCACGCGAGGCGTTCGGCACCGACTGGGTCAAGCTGGAGGTGATCGGCGACGACGTCACGCTGCTCCCCGACGCCGTCGAGCTGCTCGACGCCGCCGAGCAGCTGGTGGCCGAGGGGTTCACCGTGCTCGCCTACACCACCGACGACCCGGTGCTCGGCCGCCGGCTGGCCGACGCCGGGTGCGCCGCGGTGATGCCGCTGGGCTCGCCGATCGGCAGCGGCCTGGGCATCCGCAACCCGCACGCGATCGCGCTGCTGCGCGAGGCCGTCGACGTCCCGCTCGTCCTCGACGCCGGCATCGGCACCGCCTCCGACGCCGCGCTGGCGATGGAGCTGGGCTGCGACGCGGTGCTGCTGGCCTCGGCGGTGACCCGCGCGCGCGACCCCGAGCGGATGGCGCTGGCCATGCGCTCGGCGGTGGAGGCCGGCCGGCTGGCGCGGCTGGCCGGCCGGATCCCGCGGCGCCTGTACGCGGAGGCCTCGACATCGCCCGTGGGCCTGCCGGCGCTGTGAGCGCACCGCGCCTGCTCGTCGTCACCGACCGGACGCAGGCGCGCCGCCCGCTGCCCGACGTGGTCGCGGCCGCGGTGGCGGCCGGCGCCCGGGCGGTCTGGCTGCGGGACCGGGACCTGCCGGGGCCGGAGCGGGCCGCGCTGGCCGCCGACCTGCGCGCGGTGCTCGACCCGGTCGATGGCCTGCTGGTGTGGGGCGGGGCGGACGGCGCCCCGGCCGGCACCGCCGTGCACCTGTCGGCGGCCGACCCGTTCCCCGCGGTCCGGCCCCCGCTGGTCGGCCGCTCCTGCCACTCGGCCGCCGAGCTGGCCCGCGCCGCGGCGGAGGGCTGCGACTGGGGAACGCTGTCCCCGTTCGCGCCCACCGCGTCCAAGCCCGGCTACGGCCCGGCGCTCGGCACCGCGGGCCTGGCGGCGCTGGCGCCGGCCGCTCCCCCGGTGCTGGCGCTGGGCGGCGTCCTCCCCGGTGACGTGGCGGGCTGCCTGTCCGCGGGGGCGTCCGGCGTGGCCGTGATGGGGCCGGTGATGCGCGATCCCGCCGTGGTCGCCGACTACGTCGCCGCGCTGGCCCGGGCCCAGCGGGTGTGACCTCCGTCCCTCCGTGTTTGACGGCGGCCGTCGCGAGCCATACGCAGGTGTTCGACATCGGTGCCCAGCAGGGGGCGGGACGCGCGAGGAGCTGACGGGTGAGACGCGGACCAGCCGTGCCCGGCTGGCCTCCGGCACCCCCGCCGCCCGCGTGGGACGGGCTGTCCTGGCAGCTCTCCGACGTGTCCCAGCTGCCGGAGGTGCGCGACGAGCTGCGCCGGTCGGGCGAGGTCGACGGCCCGGCCGACCTGCGCGACCGGCTGCTGCTGGTCCTCGACGAGATGGCCTCCAACGCGCTGCGCCACGGCGGGGGGCACGTCGAGGCCGCGGTCCGCCGCACCGGCGACGCCTTCCTGGTCGCCGTGTCCGACGGCGCCGCCGGCTCCCCGCCCACGCCCGCCGTCGACCGCGACCCCGGCCAGGGCGGGCTGGGGCTCTACCTGATCGCCGAGCTGTCCACCGCGCACGGCTGGTACGTCGACGGCGACGCCAAGACCGTCTGGGCGGTGCTGCCCCCCGGGTGAGCCCCATGGCGAGGTGCTGGAACGGCCTCCCTGCAGGGGCCCGCGCCGAGCCCGCGAGGCGTGGGGGCAGGGAGGTCCTCCTACTGGGGGTGGAGGCGGATGGCCACGAGGGCGACGTCGTCCTGGAGGCCCTCGGGCTGCAGCCGGGTGACCAGCGCGTCGCACAGCCGCTCCAGCGGCAGGTCGGCGAGCTGGGCCAGCGCGGCGCAGAGCCGGTCGGTGCCCTCGTCGAGCAGCAGGTCGCGGCCCTCGACCAGGCCGTCGGTGTAGAGCAGCAGCGTCGAGCCGCGGCGGACCTCCACCTGCTGGGAGGTGCGCTGCGCGCTCGGGTCGACGCCGAGCATCAGCTGCCCCCGGGCGCCGCCGAGCCGGTGCACCTCGCCCTCGGGGGTGAGCAGCAGCGGCACCGGGTGGCCGGCGTTGGACCAGCGCAGCGTCGTCGTCCCGGCGGCGCGCTGCTCCGGCGTCTGCTCCACCCGGGCGACCACCGCGGTGGCCATGGTGTGCAGCCCGAGGGCGTCCATGGCGTCGTCGAGCTCGGCGAGGACGGCGTCGGGCGGGGTGTCGCCGCGGTGGGCGACGCCCCGCAGCATCCCGCGCAGCTGTCCCATCGCCGCGGCGGCCTCGGTGTCGTGCCCGACGACGTCGCCGATGACGAGCACCGTCGCGCCGTCGCGCTGCAGGAACGCGTCGTACCAGTCGCCGCCGACCTGGGCGACCTGCACGGCCGGCTGGTAGCGGACGACGATCTCGGCGTCGTCGGGCTGCGGCGGCGCGGTCAGCAGGCTGCGCTGCAGCGCCTCGGCCAGCCGCCGCTGCTGGTCGAACAGCCGCGCGTTGTCCAGCGCGAGCGCGACGCGGTCGGCCACCTCGCGGGCGGCGGCGACGTCCTCGGCGGTGGCGGCGGGCCGGTCGGCGCCGCGGTAGACGCTGAGCGCCCCGAGGGTGCGGCCGCGGGCCAGCAGCGGCAGCGTGACCGCCGTCCGCGGGGCGAGCGCGTCGAAGACCTCGCGCACCTCGCCCTCGGGCAGCGTCGGGCGGACCACCGCCGGGACGTCGGCCACGGTGAGCAGCCGGCCCGACCCCAGCGCCTGCAGCACCGGGGCGTCGGGGGCGATGGAGGCCAGCCGCAGGCCGGCGTAGGCGGCGGTCGCCGGCCGCATCGCGGGGTCGGCGTGCCAGCTGGCGACGTCGTGCATGCGGCCGTCGGTGCCGTCGGCCAGGGTGAGGATCGCCCAGTCCCCCAGGACCGGGACGACGACCTCGGCCACCCGCTGCAGCGCCGCCCGCTCCGCCGCGGCGGAACCCAGCGCCGTCGACATCAGCGCGCTGACCTCGGCGAGGAGCGCGAGCCGGGCGGCGCCGGCCCGCGCGCGCTCCTCGGCGGCGCGGCGCTCGGTGACGTCGAGGAAGTACACCGACAGGCCGTCGGGCCCGGGCCAGGCGCGGACCTCGTACCAGGCGTCCAGCGGCGGCGGGTAGTAGGCGTCGAAGACCCGCTCCTCGCCCCGCTCCATCACCGCCCGGTAGTTGACCTCGAAGTCGCTGCCCACGGCGGCGGGGAACAGCTCCCAGAGGTCGCCGCCGAGCAGCTCCTCGCGGCTGCGGTGCAACACCCGCTCGGCCTCGGCGTTGACGTAGGTGAACCGCCACGAGCGGTCGAGGGCGAAGAACGCCGACCGCATGGTCTCCAGCACCCGCGAGACGCGCGAGTCGCCCTCGCGCAGCCGGGTGGTGTCGAGGGCGGCACCCAGCAGCCGCACCGGCCGGCCGCGGGAGTCGGCCAGCGCCCGGCCGCGGCCCTGCACCCAGCGGGTGTCGCCGGAGGGCAGCACCACGCGGAACTCGGCCTCGTAGGTGCCGACCGTCTCGACGGCCTCCTGCAGCGCCTGCAGGGTGCGATCGCGGTCGTCGGGGTGCAGCCGCTCGGCGAAGGCGTCGATCGTCTCGCCGAAGCCGCCGTCCCGGTAGCCGAACAGGGACAGCAGCTGCTCGTCCCAGGTGAGCCGGCCGGTGAGCAGGTCCCAGTCGAAGCTGCCGATCCCCGCGGCGTCGATGGCGAGCTCGATGCGGAGCCGGCTGACCTCCGCGTCGTCGGGGAGGAGGGACAGCGGCCGGAGCGCCCCACCCGGCGACCCCGGACGCTGCTCGGGGACGGTCACGGGGAGGGGGAGGTCCATTCGTGCGGGGGAGAGCGGCGGTCCGCCGTCCTTTCTCCCATGCCGGGGCAGGGGGAGACAACCGGTGTGCTGGAGTCGACACCCCCCGGGGCGTGCAGGAGCCCCGGTCCGCGGCCGGCGGACCGGGGCTCCGTCGAGGGCTCAGGCGGCCGGGGTGACCCCGAACTGCGCGAGCCAGTCCTGCACGACCGGGATGTCGACGCGCTGCAGGCCGTCGAGGTACCGGCAGTTGCCCGTGTAGCCGTAGCTGGTCACCGTGACGACGGTGCCCGACGGGCCGAAGGTCGGGCCCCCGGAGTCGCCGAAGCAGGTGCCGCCGCCGCCGCGGACGTCGTGCTCGTTGCCGTTGACCTGCAGGATCTGCGCGGTCAGCTTCTGCCCGACGACGTCGGTGTAGCGGCGCACGATCGGGTAGCTCATCGGCGTCGGCTTCTGCGGGCCGGAGTCGGCCTGCCGCACCTCGGTGCCGTAGCCGACGGCGCGGAACGTCGTGGAGTTCAGCCGCGGCTGGGCGTACCGGTCGAGCTCGTTCGGGGCGGCCAGCTGCGCCGGCTCGATGCCGGCGACCGGCTCGTCGAGGACGATGACCCCGACGTCGTTCCAGTTCCGCTGGTCGGTGAAGTCCGAGTAGCCCGGGTGGGTCTGCGCGGTGCCGGAGTACCAGTCGGAGCCGTCGGTCTCCTCGCTCCCGGTGTACCCGGCCGCGGGGTCGGCGGCGACGGGCAGCGCGGAGGGCTCGCCCGGTGCGGGCTGGGTGCGCGCGACCTCCCAGTCGAAGGTCACCAGGGTCTTGCCGTCGGTTCCGTCGGTGCAGTGCGCGGCGGTGAGGACGACGGTCGGGCTGACCAGCGTGCCGGAGCAGCGGTACCGGCCGCCGTCGCTGTAGAAGGCCAGCATCCCCACGTTGCTGTAGGTGTTGCCGGTGTCCTCGATGCCCCCGGTGACCGCGCCGGCCGGGGCGGGTGCCACCAGTCCGGCGGTGAGCAGGGCGGCGGCTCCGGCGAGCACCGCCTTCGTGCGTGCGTGCATCCTCGTCCTCTCCGTCGTCGGGCCGCCGGACGGCGACCCCACGGAGGGCAACGAACCCTGCACCGACCGGATCCGCAACTCGAGGGCCCCGGAAGTGCCGGACGGGCGCCCCGGGAGCGGGCCGGCCGGCTGCCGGTCCGACGCTCCTGGGGCGCCCGTCGAGGCCGTGGTCCCCTCACCCCGGGCTCCCGGGACGGCGTCCTGCGGTCCGTCTCGTCGCGGCGCCGGGCCGGGACCGCGTCCCGGTCCGGCGAGCGTCTCCCTCGGGCGGCCGGTGGGCCGTCCCGGTCCGCCGGCGCCGTCCTGGCCAGGTCGTGCCGGTCAGAGACCCGGGGACGACGGGGCGGGTCGTCCTGCGCCGGGCACCGGCAGGGCCTGGGTCCTCGCCCGCGGGCGCTGCCGGGGTCGCCGTCCCGCGTCGCGTCCGGGCCTCCCGGGAGGGTCCGCGCGCTGCACCCGGGGCGGGTCAGTCGGCGGGAGGTCGAGGCCGGATCGTCGTGCGGTGCGGTCTGCCGGCGGCGGAGAGGTGCCGCGGGAGGGCCAGGGGCGGCCGTGGAGGCCGGGAGGGGACTGCTCGCGGAGCGGGCCGTCGGTCCGGCCACCCACGGGGGGAAGGGGGTGGCCGGGCCCGTCGAGCTCGGTCGACGAGGAGAGCGGACGCGCGACGTCCTGGGAGGAGGAGGCGCGGGGGCTCAGTCGGGAGCCGGTGGGGGCCGGGGCGAGCCCCGGGCCCGGTGCACGGCCGGGTCGCCCCGGGTCCGCACCGCGCCGGCGAGGGACACCGGCGGGTCGGGCGCCCGCGCCCGGGAGGAGCCGGGCGCGGGGCGCACCGGCCAGCCCGCGGGGACCAGCGCCGGCGCCGCCCGGCGGGGAGCGGGGACCGGCCCGGCGGCGCCGGCCGGAGGAGACGCCGCGGTGGGGGAAGGCACCGCGGGCCTGACCGTGGGGGTGCTCGGCAGCTCGGTGAGCACCACGGGCCCGTTCGCGACCGGAGCGGGGGCCGGCTGCCGGGGAGCGCCCCAGGCGAGGTGCGCACCGCCGGGACCGGCGCCCCAGAGCGCCAGGCGGCGTACCAGGCCCGGACCGGCCGGCGGGACGACGACCGGCGGGGTCGGCCACGCGGCGTGGGCGCCGTCGGGACCGGCGCCCCACAGGGCCAGGCGGCGGACGGCCGCGCGCAGGCGCGCCCGCAGCCGCGAGCCGGGAGCGGGCCGGGCCGCCGCGGGCGCCGGGGCCGGGGGCGGGGCCGGGAGCACGGTGGGCGCCGCGGGCGACGCCGCGGCCGCCGGGGGCCGCGGCCGCGGCGTCGGCACCGGGCGGGCCACCGGCAGCGGGCGCAGCGCCCGCCGGGCGACCGGGTGCCGCGGGACGGCGGCCCGGACCGGACGGCGACGGCGCGGCGGCACGTCGGCGCGCCCGAGCAGGTCGAGGAGGCCGGTCACCGCCAGGTCGTCCGGCGACACGGCCGGCGCCGGAGCCACAGCCGGAGCCGACGACGCGGCCGGCGCCACCGGCTCCGACACCGGCTCCGACACCGGCGGCAGTGGGGCCGACCACAGCACTGCTGCGCGGTCGATCGCCATGCCGGCCTCCTCGGGGGTCTGTGTCCGCGGCCGGGGAAGGTGCCGCGGACGAGGAGAACGGTAGGGACCGCGGGCCTCGCGGACGGCTCGTCGGGACACGTCCTGGAGGCCCCGTGACGCAACCGTTGTGCCGCCCTGACCTGCGCGTTGGTGACCGTGTGCTGACGGCGAGCACTTGTCGACAGGTCGGTGGCCGCCGAGCGTGGAACCGCCCTGCCGGACCCGCGGTCACCCCGGGACACGCCCCGGCGCGCCCGGCGTGTCGGCCCCGTCCCGGAACCGGCCGGTCCGGTTGCTGCCGCCAACGGGCCTGCCCGGACTCGATCGGTGACCGGGCCGTTCCCCGCCCCGTCCGCCACCGGGTCCGCCGCCGGATCCACTGCCGGGTCCACCGCCACGGCCCCGGCCGGCACCGACGGGTCCGGGACGAAGCTGCGCCGCGCCGTCACCGGCCCGCTGCTCTACCTGTTCGTCCTCGGCGACGTGCTGGGGGCCGGCGTCCACGCCCTGGTCGGCACGGTGGCCGCGGAGGTGGGCGGCGCCATCTGGGTGCCGCTGCTCGTGGCGCTGCTGCTGGCACTCCTCACCGCCGCCTCCTACGCCGAGCTGGTCACCAAGTACCCGCGGGCGGGCGGGTCGGCGGTCTTCGCCGAGCGCGCCTTCCGCTCCCCCGTCGTGGCGTTCCTCGTCGGCTTCTGCATGCTCGCCGCCGGCGTCACCAGCGCCGCGGGGCTCGCCCTGGCCTTCGCCGGCGACTACCTCGGCGTCTTCCTCGACGTGCCCGCCGCCCCCGCCGCGCTGGTGTTCCTGCTCGCCGTGGCGCTGCTCAACGCGCGCGGCATCCAGGAGTCGCTGCGCGCCAACCTGGTGATGACGCTGGTGGAGACCTCCGGGCTGGTGCTCGTCGTCGTCCTCGGCGCGGTGGTGCTCTTCGGCGGCGACGGCGAGCCGGCCCGGGCGCTGGAGTTCCCACCTGGGGTGTCCGCGGCGACGGCGGTGCTCTCGGCGGCGCTGCTGGCCTACTACTCCTTCGTCGGCTTCGAGACGTCGGCCAACCTCGCCGAGGAGGTCCGCGACGTGCGGCGGGTCTACCCGCGGGCCCTGTTCGGTGCGCTGCTGACCGCCGGGCTGGTCTACGTGCTGGTCGGGATCGCCGCCGCCGTGGTGCTGCCGCCGGAGGAGCTGGCCGGGTCCAGCGGGCCGCTGCTGGAGGTGGTCCGCGCCGCCGACGCGGGCATCCCCGACCGGCTGTTCAGCCTGGTCGCGCTGGTCGCCGTCGCCGACGGCGCGCTGCTCACCATGATCATGGCCAGCCGGATGGCGTACAGGCCGGCCGAGCAGCAGCTGCTGCCCGCCGTCCTCGGCCGGGTGCTGCCCCGGCGGCGGACGCCCTGGGTGGCGATCGTGGTGACCACCGCCGTCGCGATGGGGCTCAGCGTCGCCGGCGACCTCGCCACGCTGGCCAGCACCGTGGTGCTCCTGCTGCTGTTCGTCTTCCTCAGCACCAACACCGCGGTGCTGGTGCTGCGGCGCGACCGGGTCGAGGCGCCGCACTTCCGGACGCCGCTGGTGCTGCCGGTGCTCGGCACCGCCTCCTGCCTGCTGCTGCTCTGGCGGCAGGAGGCCCGCACCTGGGCCTTCGCCGGGGTGCTGCCGGCCCTCGGGCTGCTGCTCTACGCGGTGACGGCGGCGCCGCGGCGGCGGGCCGAGGCGCACGAGGCGGCGGCGGTCAGCCGATCCGGCGCCTGATCGCCGCCGCGAGCCGGTCGGCGGCGCCGCCGTCGGTGGTGAGGAAGAGGCTGGGCTCGGTGAGCTCGACCTCGATCACCTGCGGGTCGCCGTCGTCGCCGGGGACCAGGTCGACGCGGGCGTAGAGCGGCGTGCGCCCCGTCCGCTCGGCCACCCAGGCCAGCACCCGGTCGCCGATCGCCCGCTGGGCCGGCGTCGCGGTGCGGGAGGTGATCTCCTCCTCGGCGTAGAGCCCCTCGCCGAGCGGCCCGCCGGCCAGCAGCGCGCCCTTGCCGAAGGCGTGGCTGTACGCGCCGTCGACGTACACCAGCCCGGTCTCCCCCTCGGCATCGAGCCGGTCGAGGTAGGGCTGCACCATCACCGCCCGACCGCCGGCGAGGATCCCCTCCGCGGCGGCGCGCGCCTGCTCCCGCTCGGCCGGGGAGAAGCGGGCGGTGTCGCGGGCACCGGCCGACACCACCGGCTTGACCACGACGTCGCCGGGCCAGCGCTCCAGCGCGGTGGCCACGTCGTCCGGGGCCTCGGCCCAGGCGGTGGGGACGACGGGCACCCCGGCGGCGGCCAGCTCGCGCAGGTAGCGCTTGTCGGTGTTCCAGGTCAGGACGTCGGCGGGGTTGGCCAGCCGGGTCACGGCCTCCACGCGGCGCGCCCAGGCGAGGAACTCCTCGCGCCGCGGCGCGTAGTCCCAGGTGGAGCGGACGACGACGGCGCTCGCAGCGCCCCAGTCCACGCCGTCGTCGGCCCAGTCGGCGGGAGCGGCGGACACGCCTTCGGCGGCCAGGGCGGCGAGCAGCAGCGGCTCGTCCTCGTCCTTCCCGGTGGCGGCGGCACAGCTGGCGAGGAGCACGTCGGGCACGGGCTCGATCCTGCCCGACGGGGTCTGCTGGGATGACCGGGTGGCTGCTCGCCGACCGCGACCCCTGGTGATCGACACCGACCCCGGCATCGACGACGCGCTGGCGATCCTGCTCGCCCTCGCCAGCCCCGAGGTCGACCTGCGCCTGGTGACGACGACGCACGGCAACGTCGAGCTGGCGCAGACCACCGACAACGCGCTGCGGGTGCTGCACCTGGCCGGGCGCTCCGACGTCCCCGTCGCCGCCGGTGCCGCCGAGTCGCTGGTCTACCCGCAGCCGGAGCGGGCCGGGCACGTGCACGGGCAGACCGGCCTCGGCGGGGCGCAGCTGGCGCCGTCGCCGGCCGCCGTCGACCCGCGGCCGGCCGTCGTCGCGCTCGCCGAGCTGCTGCTGGCCAGCGAGGAGCCGGTGACCGTGGCCGCCATCGGGCCGTGGACGAACGTCGCGCTGCTGCTGGCCACCTACCCGCAGGCCGCGGCGCGGATCGACCGGCTGGTGCTCATGGGCGGCTCGGCCTCGCGCGGCGGCAACGTCACCGCCGCCGCCGAGTTCAACGTGTGGGCCGACCCGGAGGCCGCGGCGCGCGTCCTCGGCTCGGCGGTGCCCACCGTGCTCGTCGGGCTCGACGTCACCGTGCCCACGGTGCTCGGCGAGGACGGCATCGCCCGCTTCGCCGCGGCCGGGCCGGTGGGGGCGACGGCGGCGGCGATCCTGCAGCAGTACGTCGACCACGCGCGCAGCTCGTACGGCACCACCGGCGTCGTCGTCCACGACGCGCTGGCGCTCACCGAGGCCATCGTGCCGGGGACGCTGGGCACCGTCCGCCGCGACGTGGTCGTGGACACCACCCGGGGCGCCGGCCGCGGGCAGACGCTGGTCGACCGCCGCGCGGTGTCGGACTCCCCCACCGCGGTCGACGTCGCCGAGACCGTGGACAGCGCCGCCGCCGTGGAGTTCCTCGTCAGCCGGCTGGCCGGTCTCGCCGCACGGGCGCGCTGAGCCCGGCGCTCAGGCGCGCGGCGCGCCCTGGGTGGAGGCGACGATGCCCGCGGCGATGTCGCGCAGCTTGCGGTTGTAGCGCTGCGAGGCCGCGCGCAGCATGTCGAAGGCGCCCTCGGCGTCGACCCCCCGCTGGGCCATGAGCACGCCCTTGGCCTGCTCGATCACCGCCCGCGACTGCATCGCCAGCTCCATGTTGCGGGCGTGGTCGCCGAGCTTGGCGTGCGCGTCGGCGTTGGCGACGGCGACCGCCACGGCCTCGGCCACCTCCCGGGCCGCCTCGGCCGAGGCCTCGGCGGCGAAGGCGTCCGGTTGCGTGGAGTAGATGTTCAGCGCGCCGATCGACGTGCCCTGGTAGGGCAGCGGCGTGGACAGCGAGCTGAGGACGCCGACGTCGACCACCCGGGCGCTGTAGTCGGGCCAGCGGGTCTCGGTGCGCATGTCGTCGATGCGCAGCTGCACGCCGGCGCGGCCGGCGTCGAGGCAGGGGCCGTGCCCGCGCTCGTACTGCATCTCGTCGGCCACCAGCGCCATGTCGCCGTGGTGCGCCGCGGTGACCGGGGTGTCGCCGCGGACGAGGGTGATCGACGTCGACTCGGCCCCGGGCACGTGCTCGGCGGCCAGCCGGGTCACCTCACCGAGGACGTCGGACAGCTCCCGGTCGACCAGCTGCAGCCTGCTCAGTGCCCGCCAGAGGTCCTCCACGGGCGCCATCCTGCCCGGCGCGGCGGCCCACCGGGGAGGCCGCGGCCCACGGAGCGCTCCCGGCCGCGGTCCCTCCACCAGGGGCCGCCGCTGCAGCCGTCGGCGGTTTCGGTCAGGATGGACGCCGGTGAGGCGCCGGAGGACGGGACACGAGGGGTGACGATGGCCCAGGAGGCGTGGCCGTTGGCGCCGGTGCCCTCGGTGGCGGGGGACGTCTGGCACTGGCAGCTGGAGGCCATGCACGTGGTCTCCCGCGTCCGCGCCGACCTGCGGGCCCGCATCGCGCACCCGTCGGTGAGCTCGTCGTCGACCGAGGACGCCCGCGACGGCCTGCTGCTGGTCTTCGAGGAGCTGGCCTCCAACGCGCTGCGCCACGGCGGCGGCGACGTGCGCGCCCTCGTCGTCGCCGGCCCCTCCGGCTGGTTGCTCGACCTCAGCGACGAGGCGCCCGAACGCCCGCCGGTGCCGGCCGTCGACCGCGACCCCTCCCTCGGCGGGATGGGGCTGCACCTGGTGGCGCAGCTGTCGGTCGACTACGGCTGGGAGCGCCGGCCCGGCCGCAAGCACGTCTGGGCGCGGCTGCCCTCGGGCCTGGCCCCGCTCGAGGGCATCGGCGACCGGGTCCCCGAGCCGCGCAGCCCCGAGATCCCGCGCGACTGACCGCCGCTCAGGCGGAGTCGGCGACCGCCGCGTCGCGGTGCTCGGCGCGGGCGCAGTGGGCGCAGCAGTAGAACTGCCCCTCGACGACGACGCCGTGGCCGATCACCTTCACGCCGCAGTGCTCGCAGATCGGGGCCATGCGGTGGATGGCGCACTCGAAGCTGTCGAAGGTGTGCCGCGCGCCCTGCGCCACCACCTCGAAGCTCATGTCGTAGTCGTTGCCGCAGACCTCGCAGACCGCCATGGGGCTGTCGTTCCCCGGCGGGTCGCCGCGGACACCGCCGTGCGGCGCCGGGCGTGTCAGCCGCTGCGGCGGGCGGTCCAGGAGGACACGAAGTCGCGCAGGCTCCGGGTGGGTCGCAGCCAGGCGCCGTCGGGCGGCAGGGCGTCGAGGCGGACGCGGTCCAGCGGCGCGGAGAAGGCGCCGGGCACGTCCTCGATGTCGATGAACTCCAGCAGGTCCGAGCCGATGGCGTAGCCGGCGACCTCGCTGAAGGCCACGACGACGACCTGGGTGCCGGCGCGCGCGAGCTCCTCCAGCGGCTCGGCGAAGTTGCGCCCGTCGCCGGAGAAGACGACCAGGCGGCGCAGCCGGTGGCTGTGCCGGCGGACGTCGATGTGGTCGAGCATCGCCTGGTCGATGTCGTCGTCGGGCTGGGCCTTGGGCCGGGCGAACACCGCGTAGCCGAACCCGCGCAGCGCCTCGACCCAGCGCTGCAGCGACCCGACGACGGGCGGGATGTTGGCGAAGACGCAGGCCTCGACCTCGGGCGCGTCCGGGGCCGCCGGGTCGCCGGCCCCGTCGACGAACCACGCGGCGATCGCGTCGAAGCGCGGACGGGAGGCCGCGGTGGGCCGGGCGCCGATGACCGTGGACAGGGTCATGTCGATGTTCGGCGCGTCCCAGATGAGCAGGTCCAGCGCCGGTCGTCCGCGGCCCTGCTCGTCGTCGGGCGAGGCGGGCACCGCCGCGACGGGCTCCTCGGCCAGGCTGGTCTCGGTCACGGGGGCAGTCTGCCCGGCGGCCTCCGGCACCCGGACGGGCGGCCCGGCCGGTGAGGTCGCCCGGCGGACGGCGCGACGGCGCACCGGCCTCCTCACCCGGCCCGTCCGGTCACGGCGCTGCCGCGGCTCAGCCGAGCCGGCCGGCGAGGGCCATCGCGCAGGAGTCGCCGCCGCCGTCGCGGACCCGGTACGCCCAGCGCTCGACGTCGGCGGCCGCCATCGGGCGGGCCAGCAGGTAGCCCTGGGCGGAGTCGCAGCCGGCCTCGCGGACCATGCGGAGGTGCTCGGCGGTCTCCACGCCCTCGGCGACCGAGCGGATGCCCAGGGTGTGCGCCAGCTCGACGATGGCGCCGAGCACCGCACCGGTGCCCCCGGAGGCCAGGCGCTCGGCGGCGGCGATGAGCGAGCGGTCGATCTTCAGCGTGCCGATGGGCAGGGCCATGAGCTGGGCCAGCGAGGACCAGCCGGTGCCGAAGTCGTCGATGGCGACCCGGACGCCGAAGCCGCGCAGCACGGCGAGCTGGTCCTCGGCGCGGGTCGGGTCCTCGGCGACGGAGGTCTCGGTCAGCTCGAGCATGAGCTGCTCGGGGTCCAGGCCGGAGTCCCTGAGCGCGGTGCGGACGTCGCGGACGAGGGTCTCGGCGGAGAAGTGCCGGGCGCTGATGTTGACCGCCATGCGCAGGGCCAGGCCCTGCCGCGCCCACTCGGCGGCCTGCCGGGTCGTCTCGCGCAGCAGCCAGCGGGTGATGGGGATCAGCTGCCCGGTCTCCTCGGCGACGGAGAGGAAGGCGTCGGGGGCGAGCAGCCCGCGCTCGGGGTGCTGCCAGCGCAGCAGCGCCTCGACGCCCTCGACCGCGCCGGTGTCGAGCCGCACGACGGGCTGGTAGTGGACGACGAACTGGTCCATGGCGCCGTCGCGCAGGCGCGTGGCGACGTCCATCCGCCAGCGGGCGGCGTCGCGCAGGTCGGGGGAGAACAGCCGCACCCGGTCCCGGCCGGCCGCCTTGGCGGCGTAGCCGGCGGCGTCGGCGTCGCTGAGCAGGTGGTGGGCGCGCCGCTGGCCGGGCTGGGCGACGGCCACGCCGATGCTCGCCGACACCGGCACGCTCAGCCCGGCGGCGCTGAACGGCCGGGTGAAGGAGCGCTGCAGGCGGAAGGCGAGCGCGGCCGCCTCCGGGGTGTCGCAGGACCGGGCGAGGACGACGAACTGGTCACCGCCCAGCCGGGCGACGGCGTCGTCGGGACGGACCTGGCCGACCAGCCGGCCGCCCACCTGGCGCAGCAGCTCGTCGCCCACCTCGTGGCCGAGCGAGTCGTTGATCGTCTTGAAGCCGTCGAGGTCGAGGAACAGCAGGGCGGTCCGCGACGACTCGTCGGCCAGCGCCTCCTCGATGAGCTCGAGGACGCGGGCCCGGTTGGGCAGGCCGGTGAGGTCGTCGTGGGAGGCCTGCCAGGCCAGCCGCCGCTCGCCGCGGGCGCGCTCGCTGACGTCGGTGTGGGTGACGACGACCTGCCCGGTCTCGTCCACGCGCGCGGCCTGCAGCCGCCACCAGGTGGTGTCCTCGCCCAGGTCGTGGCAGTAGTCGTGGGCGAAGGTGCGCGGGACGACGTCGGCCGGCCCGGTGCGCAGCAGCCGCAGCCCGTCGTCTATCCGCTCGGCATCGGCCCGGGAGAGGCCCTGCCGGATCCGGGCCACGTAGTCGTCGCCGACGTCGGCCGGCTCCCAGCCGCTGGCGCGCACCAGGTGGGCGTTGCCCGCCCAGACCCGGTTGACCATGAGGATCCGGCCGTCGCCGTCGAGCAGGACCGTCGGCGAGGGCAGCGCGTCCAGGACGCCGGCCATCTGCTCCAGCCGGCGCGCCTGCGCGGCCTGCTGGCGGTACCGGGTGTCGACGTCGCGGAGGAAGACCACGGCCCCGCCGTGGGCGTCCGGGGAGACGCGCACCTCGAACCACCGGTCGTGCGGCTCGTAGAGGTACTCGAAGGCCCGCGGCCGGCCCTCCTCGACGGCGGCGTGCACGTGCGCCTGCAGCTCCGAGCCGAGGACGTCGGGGACGCAGTCGCGCACCGGGCGGCCCAGCAGGCGCCCCGGCGGCCGCTGCAGGAGCTCGGCGAGGGCGGCGTTCACCCAGGTGAAGCGCCACTCGGCGTCCAGGCGGCAGACGGCGTCCGGGACGCTGGCGAGCAGGTCCGGGGGTGCGGTGGTGACTGCACGGTCGGATTGCTGCACGCGCTCTCTCTCCCCCTGCCGCACTCCGGGTGTCGCCCAGCGGGCCGCCTCCGGGAACGGACCGGGACGGGATGGGAAGTCGGTCCGTGCGCGACGCCTGTCCGAGAGTAGTGGAGTGGCGGAGGGTCGGGCACGGGACGGCCCCAGCCGCCCCTCCCGTTCCGTCACGACGGCGCGACGACGGACCGCTCGACCAGGCGGGACACCGGGACGCCGGCCGGGAGGGTGCCCAGCACCGTGCCCCAGTCGCCGCCGAGGCGGGTGGCGCAGAAGGCGTCGGCGACCTCCGGCGGGCTGTACCGCAGCAGCAGCGACGCCTGCAGGCACAGGGCGAGCAGTCCGGCGACGCGGCGGGCGCGCAGCGGCAGGGCGTCGGGGTCGCCGAGCTCGGCGGCGAGCCGCTTGACGGCGTCGTCGAAGCGGGGATCGGTGCCGCGGGCGAGCTCGAGCTCGGCGGTGACCGCGGCGAGGGACTCCCCCGACCGGCCCAGCGCCCGCAGGACGTCGAGGGCGATGACGTTGCCCGAGCCCTCCCAGATGCCGTTGAGCGGCGCCTGCCGGTACAGCCGCGGCAGACCGGACTCCTCGACGTAGCCGTTGCCGCCGAGGACCTCCATCGCCTCGCCGACGACGGCCGGCGTGCGCTTGCAGACGAGGAACTTGGCCGCGGCACCGGCCAGCCGGAGGAACGCCGTCTCGCCGCCGTCGACCGCGGCAGCCAGCCGGATCGCCAGCGCCGTCGCGGCCTCGCTCTCGACGGCGAGGTCGGCGAGCACGTTCTGCATCAGCGGCTGGTCGGCGAGCAGGGCGCCGAAGGCGCGGCGGTGACGGGCGTGGTGCAGCGCCTGGGTGAGCGCGGCACGGACGGTCGCCGCCGAGCCGACGACGCAGTCGAGGCGGGTGGCGTTGACCATCTCGATGATCGTCGGGACGCCGCGGCCGGGGTCGCCGACCAGCCACGCGGTGGTGCCGTCGAACTCGACCTCGCTGGAGGCGTTGGCGCGGTCGCCGAGCTTGTCCTTGAGCCGCTGCAGGCGGAAGACGTTGCGGCTGCCGTCGGGGAGCACCCGCGGGACGAGGAAGCAGGACAGACCCTCGGGCAACTGGGCGAGGACGAGGAACAGGTCGCTCATCGGGGCGCTGGTGAACCACTTGTGCCCGGTGAGCGCGTGGGTCCCGTCGGCGGCCGGCACCGCGCGGGTGGTGTTGGTGCGGACGTCGGAGCCGCCCTGCTTCTCGGTCATGCCCATGCCGGCGACGAGGCCGGGCTTGGCCGCGGGGTCGGTGAGCCCGGGGGCGTAGCCGGTGCCGGTGAGGCCGGGCTCGTAGCGGGCGGCCAGTGCGGGTGCGGCGCGCAGCGCGGGGACGGCGGCGTAGGTCATCGTCACGGGGCAGCCGTGGCCGGCCTCGACCTGCGTCCAGGCGAGGTAGCCGACGGCCCGGCGGACGTGGGCGTGCCGGTCGCCGGCGTCGGCCGCGGCCCAGGCGGTGCCGGCGAGGCCGTGCGCGAACGCCGTCCGCATCAGCTCGTGCCAGGCGGGGTGGAACTCGACCTCGTCGACCCGGTGGCCGTAGCGGTCGTGGCTGCGCAGGACGGGCCGGTTCTCGTCGGCCAGCCGGCCCCACTCGCGCGCCTGCTCGCTCCCGGCCACCCGCCCGAGGTCGGCCAGCGAGGCGAGGGTGGCCGGGTCCGCGTGCCGGACGCAGGCCTCCGCCAGCACCGCGTCCCCGGCGATCGGGTCGTACCCCGTCAGCGGCGGGACCTGGTTGGTGACCTCGTGCGTGGCGCCCACGGCCGGCACCGTACGGCCTGCCCCGCCGCCCGGCCCTCGCCGCGCGCGCCCGTCGTCGTCCACGCACGCCGCCCCGCCGTTCCACGTGGAACGGCGGGCGGGCTGGGTCCTGTGCGGGGTCGGGGTGGCGCCAGGCGGCGGGGACGAGTGGTGTCGGGGCGAGGGGTGCCGGGACGGTGATCTCGCTGCCGTCGGGTCGCCAGGTGCGCCAGCGGCCGTCGGGTTGGCGTTCGACGCGGAAGCCGTGGTGGTCGGCCCTCGCGTAGGGGCCCGCCGCGAGCTGGCGAGTGGCGGGGGTCCTTCCACCAGTGCACCAGGTGGTGCACGTCCGCCCGGTGACTCGGCGCATCACAGCCGGCGAACACGCAGCCGCCGTCACGCAGCTCCACCGCGCGGCGCAGCTGCCGGCCGACCAGCCGCCGGGACCGGCCGAGGTCGAGCGGAACCCCGTCGGGGCCGGACACCACCCGGGAGATCGCGCCGTCGCAGGCCAGCCACCGGGCCCGGGCGGCGGAGATCACCGCACCGAAACCCATGCTCCCCGCGCCCGCTCCGGTGGCGGGGTCGGCCAGGTCGTCGAGGTCCACCCGAACGGCGACGTGCGGCTTGACCGTCCGCAGCGTCGGCAGGTTGCCGGCGGCGAGCGCGGTGTCGGCGAGCTGCACCAGGGCATCGCCCTGCCGCTGCGCGCGGGTGCGCTCGTCGCCGGCGGGGCGGTCGGCCTGCACGAACGGCTCCAGCGCCGCCTGCAGCTTCTCCCCACCCACCGCGTCCAGGTGCCCGCGGAAGGACAGCGACCCGTCGGCGTGCCGGGACAGCGTCAGCGACCGGCCCTCGGGGGGATCCGGTTCCGGGCCGTCGGGATCGAGCGCGTCGCAGTAGTGCTTCACGACCAGCACCAGGTCGGCGTGCTCGCCGTCGACGGCGACCTGGGTGAGTGCCGCGTCGATGGCGGCCAGGTCCACCCCCTGCGTGGCGGCCGCCGCCCGCCGCGTGGGGGTGACCACCCGGGCGGCCTCGGCCACCTGCTCGGCGCTCACCCAGCCGGCCTCGTGGGCCTCGGCGAGGACGGGCAGGTGCTCCAGCGCGCGACCGACGGTCACCAGCCGGGCGGCAGCCGCAGACGACAGCCGGCAGTGCCCGGCCAGCCACGACACCATGCTCGTCAACCCGTCCCGCTCCGGGGGCCGGCGCCAGCTCCGCCGCGCGCACCCCGCGGGCCAGCAACGCGTCGATCCGGGGGCGCTAGGCCACCAGCGCGGCGACGTCGTCGAGGACGTCGTCACCGGCCTGCCACCCACTCGAACACATGATCGAAGGATACCGGTAAGCGGCCCCCGCTGCGACCTGTGTCCGCAGGTCAGGAGCCCGTGCACAGATCCGAGGGACGTGTTGACATCACTCGCGAGAGGCCGCGTGACCTCGGTCGAGCGGGCGCACCAGCCGGTTGATCGCCAGCTGCGCCAGCGGGACGTAGCCCACCACGACGGGCAGCGGTCCGGAGACGCGCAGGCCGGTGGTGCTGCCGGCGTCGGGCCCCTGGGAGACCCAGTGCAGCAGGTGCACGCGCACCGGGCCGGCCGTGACCGTCCACGACCACCGCCGCGCGGCCTCGTCCACCGACTCGACGACGAACGGCAGCGTCACCCCGGCCGGCCCGCGCACCCGCCCGGTCACGCCGGCCGCCAGCCGGCCGACCGGCACCTGGACACCGGTGATCTGCGGCGCCCACGTGGGCCACCGCGCGGGCTCGGCGTAGCGCTCCCACACCTCCTCCGGCGGCAGTGGCCCGGTGGCGTGCAGCGTCACGGTGGTCACCAGGCGGTCCTGCCCGCGACCGACCCGCCGCACGCACCCCGGCACGATGGCGGCGTGCGGGGACCACGGCTGGCGAGCCAGCGGACCATGGCCGCTGTCGCACGGTGCCTGCGGGCCGGTGCCGCGGTGGACTGGTTCACGGCGATCGGCACGTCGATGCGTCCGGCCGTGGGAGCCGTCCAGCGGGTCCGGCTGCGCCCTCCCGCCCCCGGCGAGGGGCTGCTGCGCCAGGTCGTCCTGGCCCGGGTCGGGGGCCGGTGGTGGCTGCACCGTGTCGTCGACGAGGCCGACGGCCGGGTCCTGATCGCGGGGGACAACGGCATGGTCAACGGCTGGACCGACCGCGCCGACGTGGCCGGCGTCCTCCTCGGCCGGGACTGACCGGGCCCGGTCGGTCGACCGGCGGGACGCGGCACTGCACGACGACGGCGAGCAGGCCGCCGTCGGTCCCGGAGGCGTGCTCCTCCCCCGGCTCCCACAGGGCCGCCTCCCCGGCCCCGACGACGCGCCGGACGTCGTCCGCCCCCGACACCCAGCCGCCGCCCTCGACGACGAGGAAGAGCTGCCACAGCGGGGTCGGGTGCCGCCCGATCGACCCGCCGGGCGCCAGCCGGACGACGTCGACGGCGAAGCCGTCCTGCGGCTCGAGCACCCGCGCCGCCGGCACCAGCGACGCACCGGTGCTGCCGTACGACGCCAGCGGGCGCACGGGCAGGACCAGCACCCTCACGCGGGCGGGCCACCCAGCAGCAGGTGCCGCAGCAGGTGCAGCGCGCGCACGACCGACCGCTCGCGCACCGCCGTCCGGGAGCCCGGCAGCCGCACCGACCGCGCCTCGGTCCCCGACGGCCCGACGACGCACAGGTGCACGGTGCCCACGGGCTTGTCCGGCGTCCCGCCGCCCGGCCCGGCGATGCCGGTGACGCCGACGCCGACGTCGGCACCGAACCGCGCCCGCGCCCCCTCCGCCAGCGCCTGCGCCACCTGCGGGCTCACCGCGCCGAACTCGGCCAGCATCTCCCCGGGCACGCCCACGAGGTGCTCCTTCGCCGAGTTGGCGTAGGAGGTGATGCCGCCGAGCACCCACGCCGAGGACCCCGCCCGCTCGATCAGCCGCGCCACCAGCAGGCCGCCGGTGCACGACTCGGCGGTGGCGATGGTGAGTCCCTGGTCGCGCAGCGCGTCGGCGACCAGGTCGTCGAGCGTGGGGCCGGTGGAGAACAGCGTCGCCGGGTACTCCTCGGCCAGCACCGCGCCCAGCCGGTCGTAGGCCGGCTGCGCCTCGGGCGCGAACCGGGTGACGATCTCCAGCTCGCCCTCGCGCAGGCACGTGGTGATCTCCAGCCCGGCCAGCTCGGCCTCGTGCTCGCGCAGCGTGGCCGCGAGCTGGGCCTCCAGCGTCCCCCACAGCCGCACGGTCTCCTGCCGCACCTCACCGGCCCCGGCCAGCGCCGCCCGCACCGGCCCGGCGGCCAGCGCGGCCGGCCACATGCCCTGCAGCTCCGACGGCGGACCGGGCAGCACGACGACGACCGGCCCGCCGCGCCCGTCGGCCGGCGGGACGACGAACCCTGGTGCGGTGCCGACCGGTTCCAGCACCGCCGCGCCGGCGGGGACCATCGCCTGCTTGCGGACGCCGGCCGCGGTCGCCTCGGCGTCGGCCCGCCAGCCACGGCGGGCCATGAGCCGTTCGACGATCGCCGCGACCCGTTGCTCGAGCTCGGTGTCGACGGCGAGGGGGCGCCCCTGGAACTCGCCGACGACGGCGGCGGTCAGGTCGTCGGCGGTGGGGCCGAGCCCGCCGGTGGTGACCACGAGGTCGACCCCGGCGGAGGAGAAGTAGGTCAGCGCGCCGCGCACGTCGTCGGGCCGGTCCCCGACCACCAGCACGGCCCCGACGTCGACGCCGGCCTGCCGCAGCTCCTCGGCCAGCCACGGGCCGTTGCGGTCGGAGACCCGGCCGGTCAGGACCTCGGTGCCGGTGACGACGATGCCCGCGCGCGTGCCCACCCGCCCGACCCTAGGAGCAGAAGGGCCCCCGTGCCCCCCGCCGCTCGCAGCGGGTGATCCGGTGCCGAGTGAGCAGTCGTGGCCGCCCGGCATGGCGTGTCGGCGCGTGTCGGCGACCACAGGTGCTCACTCGGGTCGCGATCAGGCGGCGCAGGCCGGCAGCCCGGACGGGCCGTTCCGTCCCTCCCGATCCCGGACCCGCCGACCCGCCTCCGGGATCCCGCTGCGCGCCCCGGATAGCGTGCCGGGGAGGGCCCGACCCGGTCCACCGCCGACCGCCTGGAGGAACGACCGTGACCGCCTCGCCGCCACCGGCCGGCCCGCGCACGCAGGAGATCGCCGTCCCGCCGGTGGGATCGGCTCCCGCCGACCCCGCCGCGCACGGGGCCACCGCCGTCGGCACCGCGCCCGAGCACCCGCCGCACGCGGCCCCCGCTCCGCTGCCGCCGCCGGCCTACCCGCACACCGCTCCGCAGCCCGCCCACGCGGAGGCGGCCACTGCCGTGGTGTCGCCGGCCGGGACCGGGGCCGCCGCACCCCCGCAGCCCACCGGCCCGCTGGACTCCTTCTTCGGCTCGCCGCCCCCTCCCCCGCCGCCCGCTGCGCCGGCCGAGGTCACCACCGCCGCGGCACCGGCGGCCGAGGCGCCCTCCCGGCGCACCGCGGCCCGCACGCCCCGCGCCCCGCGCACCCCGCGCGACCGGGCGGTGCTGATCACCACGGGGCTCGGCGTCGTGGGCCTGGTGCTGCTCGAGCTCGGGCTGACGCTGCGCCTGGGCGGCCAGGTCCTCTGGTCGGACCTGCCGCTGTGGTCGGCGTTCGCGACGCTGGCCGCCCTGACCGGCGTCGTCGGCCTGGCCGCGAGCCTGCTGCCCGGCGGGAAGCTGCGCCCGGCCGTGGCCGAGCGGCTCGCGGTCGGCGGGCTCGCCGGCCTGGCGGTGTTCTGGGTGCTCATCGCCCTGCCGCGGGTCGACTCCGACCGCGGCTTCCTGCTCACCGCGGCCCTGGGAGCGCTCGCCGTGGCCGTCTGGCTGGCGCCGGCCCGCCGCCGGGGCTGAGCCGCCGGGCCGAGGAGCCGCAGCCCGATCCGCCGGAGGACCGACGGCGGGGGTCAGCCGTCGCGGCCGCGGCCGTCGCCCCCGCCGTTGCCGTTCCCGGGACCGTTCCCGGGACCGTTGCCGTTGCCCCCGGCGTTGCCGTTGCCCTGACCCGCGCCGTTGCCCGGTCCGGCGTCCTCACCGGCGTCGGAGTCGTCCTCGTCGGAGTCGTCCTCGGCGACCTCGTCGGGAGCGGGGACGGCGGGAGCGACCGGTGCGGGGACGGCGGCCTCGGGGACGGCGGCCTCGGGGGCGGCCGGCGCCGAGGTGGCCGGCGCGGGGACGGCGGCGGTGGAGCCCGTGTCGCCCGCCGGGTACCGGCTGCCGTCCCGCGTCGACCAGGTCCGGGACCAGGGCACCTCCTCCTCCGCCGGTGCCCGCTCGGTCTGCTCGGTCCGCGGTGAGGAGGACGGCGCCGCGGGAGGCGGTACGGCGGCGACGGTCAGCGTGACCAGGTCGCCGAGGGACAGCCGCCCGACCGGGGTCACCGCGAGCACCGTCCCCGCCGCCGCGCCGGCGCTCTGCTCGGTCACCCGGGTCACCCGCAGCCCGGCGGCCACCAGCTGGTCCTCGACCTCGTCGGCCCCGCGGCCCACCACCTCGGCGCGGCGGACGTCGACGCCGGTGGGAGCGGCGTCGGCGACGGCGGCCGGGGGCGTGCCCGACCCGGTGCCGGCCAGCTGCAGCACCCCCACCCCCAGGACGGCGCCCGCGGCGAGCGTGCCGGCCGCCGCCAGCGCCCGCGCCACGTACCGCCGGCGCGGCGGTCTCCCGGCGCGGGGCGGGGCGGGGAGCAGCAGCGGCGCGGTCACCGGTGCCGGCGCCGGCGGCAGCGGGCTGCCCGAGCGGACCGCGTCGACGACGGCGAGCAGCGCCGCACCGTCGGCGGGACGGCCGGCGGGGTCCTTGACCAGCATCCGCGCCACCAGCTCGCGCACCGGCGCGGGCACGCCGTCCGGCAGCGGCTCGGGCTCCTCGCGGATCTGCATCAGGGCGATCTGGACGGGGTTCTCGCCGTCGAACGCCCGCCGCCCGGTCAGGCACTCCCAGGCCACCATGCCGAGCGCGTAGACGTCGCTGGCCGGGCCGGCCTTGCCGCCGGCGGCCTGCTCGGGCGAGAGGTAGTGCGCGGTGCCGACGACCTGGCCGGTGCGGGTCAGCGGCATGCTGCCGGCCGACCAGGCGATGCCGAAGTCGGTGATCCGGACGACGCCGTCGCGGCCGACGAGCAGGTTGCCCGGCTTGACGTCGCGGTGCACCACCCCGGCGGCGTGCGCCGCGGCCAGGCCCGCGGCCGTCTGGCCGACCAGGTCCAGCACCCGGTCGGGCGGCAGCGGCCCCTCGCGGGCGAGCAGGGCCGACAGCGGCTCGCCGTCGACCAGCTCCATGACCAGGTGGGCGCAGACCACGCCGTCCCCGTCGACCTGCTCGCCGTAGTCGAACAGCGCGGCGATGTTGCGGTGCGTGAGGCGGCCGGCGAGCTGGGCCTCGGTGCGGAAGCGGGTGCGCACGGTGTCGTCGCCGCTGTACTCCGCGCGCAGCAGCTTGACCGCGACCGGGCGGTCGAGCAGCGTGTCCCGCCCCCGCCAGACCTGCCCCATCCCGCCGGTGGCGATGAGGCCCTCGAGCGCGTAGCGGCCTCCGATCACCCGCACCGCGCTCCCGCTCACCGCCACCCCCTCGATCAGGCCTGCGGGGATCCTGCCCCAGCCGGCGAGGTGCCGCTCGCCGTGGAGGACCCGCCGGGCTCGGAACCCGGGACGCCGGTCGAGGGCGTCGTGGCCGGGCCGCTCGGCGGCGTCCGGGTCGTGGTCGGGGCCGTCGTCGGCGACCCGGTGGGCGTCCCCGCGGTCAGCGACCCGACCGCGGTGGTCGGCGCCGGCGTCCCCTCGGCCGGGCCGCTCGGCGTCGTCGTCGCGGCCGCCGTGGCGGAGGACGGGGTCGGCGACGCGGTCGCCTCCGGTGCCGGGGCGGAGGTCCCGCCGGTCGTGCCGGTCGGCTGCGCGACGGGCTGCTCCACCTGGCCGGGGACGGCGGCGCCGGACACCGGCGACCAGTCGCCCCGGTCGGTGTCGCCGTCCCACCACCCGTTGTCGGCCGCCGGCGCGACGGCGTAGGTGACGACGACGTCGTCGCCGGGCCCCAGGACGACGCCGGTGGGCGAGACGGCGGTGACGACGCCCGGCACGGTGCGGTCGGTGACCTGCTCGCGGCGCTCGACGGTGAGCCCGAGCGCCGACAGCTGGGTGGCGACGTCCTCGACCGGCCGGCCGACGAAGTCGTCCTCCTGGACCAGCACGCCCTGCTCGTCCTCCTGCGTCTGCGCGGCGGCGACGGTCGGCGGGGTGCGGTCGGTCAGCGCGGAGAACACCGCCGCGGCCAGCCCCGCGCCGAGCAGGAGGGCCAGCAGCGGCACCAGGACGGCGGCCGCCCGGCGGCGAGGCCGCGACGGCGGGCTGCGGCGCGGCCGGACGGCCGGGGCGCCCGGCGGCGGAGGCGCGACCTCGGTGGCCGGACCCGCGTCACCCGCGAGCGGCCCGGACACGGCCGGCCCGGAGACCACCGGGACGGGAGGCGGCGGGTCCGGCAGCCGGCCGGCCCGGGCGTCCTCGACCGCGGCGGCGAAGGCGGCGCCGTCGGGCATCCGCGCCGCCGGGTCCTTCGACAGGGCACGGCCGATGAGGGTGCGGACCCCGCCGGGCAGGTCGTCGGGCAGCGGCTCGGGGTGCGACCGCAGCTGCTTGAGCGCGATGGTGACCGCGTTGTCGCCGTCGAAGGCGGGGTGCCCGGTGAGGCACTCGTAGCCGACCAGGCCGAGGGCGTAGACGTCGCTGGCGGGGGTGGCCAGGTGCCCCTCGGCCTGCTCGGGCGAGAGGTACTGCGGCGTGCCGATGACCTGGCCGGTGCGGGTCAGCGGCACGCTGCCGGCCGACCAGGCGATGCCGAAGTCGGTGATCTTCACGCTGCCGTCGGGCCGGACCAGGATGTTGCCGGGCTTGACGTCGCGGTGGACCAGCCCCGCCCGGTGGGCCTCGGCGAGGGCGGCGGCGGTCTGGCCGAGGACCGACAGCGTGGTGGCGGTGTCCAGCCGGCCCTCCTGGCGCAGCAGCGACGACAGCGGCTGCCCCTCGACCAGCTCCATGACGAGGTAGGCCAGCTGCTCGCCGGTGTCGCCGGCCTCGGTCTCGCCGTAGTCGTAGACCGCGGCGATGTTGGGGTGGCTCAGCGCCGCCGCGTGCTGGGCCTCGGCGCGGAAGCGGGCCAGGAACGTCGGGTCGCCGGTGTACTCGCTGCGCAGCACCTTGACCGCGACCGGGCGGTGCAGCAACAGGTCGGTCGCCCGCCACACCTGACCCATGCCACCGGCGGCGATGAGCGCGACGAGCTCGTAGCGGTCACCGACCATCCGGCGACCCGGTTCCACCACGGGAGCTCTCCCATCCCTGTCGGCCCTGCTGCCGACGCCGTCCACCCGGGGACGTCGCACCCTCCGCCGGAGTGCCCGCACCCTCCGGGACCACACATGTTCCCAGCAGCACCACCCGTCCGGGGAGTCTCCTGCGTCACGGCTGCGCATCGACACGGCGACGCGCCGACGACACCCCGGTCACCGGCTGGAACCGGCCCCGGTGCAGGGGCCCGCCCCGAGCGTGCGAGGGGTGGGGGGCAGCGGGGTCCTTCGTCAGCCGCTGAGGAGCGCCCGTCCCCACCAGTCGGCGGGGTCGCGCACGCCCGGCGGGCAGGCGAAGACCGCCGAGGAGGTGTGCCGGACGTACTCGTTGAGCGCGTCCCTCCGCAGGTTGCGCTGCACCTGCACGAACCCGGTCCCGGGGTCGCGCTGGAAGGCGATGAAGAACAGCCCGGCGTCGAGCCGGCCGAGGCCGTCGGAGCCGTCGACGAAGCTGTAGCCGCGCCGCAGGATCGCCGTCCCCGCGTTGGTCGGGTGGGCGAGGAAGACGTGGCTGGTCTCCGGGATCGCGAACTCGCCGTCGACCCGCGTCGTGAAGTCGACCGGGTCGAACTCCGCGCGCTGGCCGAGCGGCGCGCCGGTGCCCTTGGTGCGGCCGATGGTGCGCTGCTGCTCGTCGAGCGAGGAGCTGTCCCACGGCTCGATCAGCATCCGGATCCGCCGGGTGACCAGGTAGGAGCCGCCGCGCAGCCAGTCCGCGTCGTCGTCCCCGACCCACACGAACCGGTCGAGCGTGCTGCCGTTCTCGGCCTTGAGGTTGGCGGTGCCGTCCTTGAACCCGAACAGGTTGCGCGGGGTGGCCTGGCCGTTGCTGGTCGACGACGTCCGGCCGAAGCCCAGCTGCGACCAGCGCACGCTGACCACGCCGGCACCGATGCGCACCAGGTTGCGGACGGCGTGGACGGCGACCTGCGGGTCGTTGGCGCAGGCCTGGATGCACAGGTCGCCGCCGCTGATCGCGGGGTCGATCTGGTCACCGGGGAAGGACGGCAGCTCGACCAGCGGCGCGGGCCGGCGGACGGCGAGGCCGAAGCGGTCGCGGCCGTCGGCGGTGGTGAACAGCGTGGGCCCGAAGCCGACGGTGAGGGTCAGCCCGGACGGCGGCAGGCCGATCGCCTCGCCGGTGTCGTCCGGGGGCGCGTACCGGTCGCCGTCGACGGCGCCGACCTCGCCGGCGTCCTGCCCGGCGGTCATCCGGCGGGCGGCGGCGGTCCAGTCCTGCAGCAGCGCGACGAGGTCCTCGCGGCTGTCGGTGGTGACGTCGAGGGCGACGAAGTGCAGCCGGTCCTGGGCGGGCGTGACGATCCCGGCCTGGTGCTCGCCGTGGAAGGGCACCGCGTCGGTCGGCGCCGCCCCGGACGCGTGGGCACCGCCCGCCGGGCCGTCGGCGGTCGCCCGTCCGACGACCCCGCCGGCCGTGCCCGCGGCGAGGACGCCGGCGGTACCGGCGCCGAGGGCCCCGAACAGGCGGCGGCGGGACAGGCCCGGCCGCTGTGGCGCGGCCGGCTGGTCGGCGGTGGGCTCCGTCATGGCTTCCTCGGCAGGGCGGTCGTCCGGCCCCTCTGCAGGGGCCCGGCGCGAGCGTGCGAGCGGTGGGGGGCAGGGGGGTCCTTCACTCGTGCGCGACGGCCGCCGCGACCTGGCTGACCGACTCCGACAGCGCGGTGACGCTGTCGGAGAGGCCGCGCAGCTGGTCCTCGGTGAGCTGGTCGTGCAGCGTCCAGCCGCCCTCGGTGCGGTACTGCCCGAGCTCGGCCTCGGTGGCGGCGAACCGCTCGTCGATCTCGGCGACCAGGTCGGGGTCGGTCTCCTCGAGGTGGGGGCGCAGCGCCTGGACGGCGGCCTCGGAGCCCTCGAGGTTGGCGGCGAAGTCCCACAGGTCGGTGTGCGAGTAGCGGTCCTCCTCGCCGGTGATCTTGCCGGTGGCGATCTCGTCGAGGAGGGCCTTGGCGCCGTTGGCCAGCTGCAGCGGGTCCAGCGTCGTGTCGTCGGCGAGCTCGACGATCTGCTGCACGTCCGTGAGCAGCTGGTCGGCGTAGGGGGTCATCCCCTCGGTCGTGCCGCCGACCCACAGCGCCTGCTCGATGCGGTGGAAGCCGGTGAGGTCCTCGCCCTCGGCCTGGTCGCCCTCGCGGCCGTCGATGAGCGGGTCGAGGTCGCCGAAGACCTCGGCCACCGGCTCGATCCGCTCCCAGTAGGTGCGCGCGACCGGGTACAGCGCCTTGGCGCCCTCGACGTCGCCCGCCTCGACCGCGTCGACGAAGGCGGTGGTCTGCTCGAGCAGCGCGCCGGTCTGGCTCTGCACGTAGCGCTGGTACTCCGCACTCGCCCGGGCGAGGGTCTCGTCCTCCGACAGCGACCGGGCCTCGCCGGTGACGGTGAGGTCGCCGCGGATGCCGTCGCCGTCCATGCCCGGCTTGCAGGCGGTCTGGTAGCTGCCGGCGGGCAGCTCGACGAGCAGCTCGCGGGTCAGGCCAGGGGCGATGTTCTCCACCTCGCCCATCACCCGGTCGCCCTCGGCGTAGACGTAGAACTCGGTCACCTGGTCGCCGGAGTTGGTCACCGCGAAGCTGTGCGTCCCGGCCGGCAGCTCGCTGCTGGCGACGTCGCAGGCGTCGTCGGTGGCGGCGACGGCGACGGTGTCGGCCGACTCCCCGCCGCCGGACGCGGCGCCGGAGCCGGCGTCGGCCGACGAGCAGGCGGCGGTGGTCAGCGCGGCCAGCAGGCCGGCGGTGAGCAGGGGGAGGCGGCGGTCACGCACGGACATGCTGGGGGGTCTCCGACGGCGAGGGGGCGGGGGTCCGGGCCGGGGCGGCGCCGGAGGGCTTCGGGGCGGCCGGCGTGCGGGCCGGCCAGAGGAAGGTGACGAGGATGCTGACCACCGGGGTGGCCTCGAGGCCCTCGCGGAGGCCGATGAGGTAGCTGGCGGCGAACGCCTGGCCCACGGCCGACCCCCTGTCGTCGACGGAACCCCGTCGTCCGACTGAGGCAAGGCACACCTTACTGAGGAGTCCTCCGTCGGCCCTTCGCCCCCGGCCGGGAGGACTCGGCGCCGGTCCGGGCGCGTGGCAGGGTGGCGGCATGTCCGAGACGACGGTGACCCCGACCACGGTGACCCGGGAGGACGCCGGCGGCGTCGCGACGGTGACCCTCCAGCGGCCGGGGCTCGGCCGCGCGATGCGCCGGGAGCTGCTCGCGGTGGTGCAGGGCATCGCCGCCGACGAGTCGGTGCGCGCGGTCCTCCTGACCGGCGCCGGCCGGGCGTTCTGCGTCGGCCAGGACCTCGGCGAGCACGTCGAGGCGCTGCGCGGCGACGCGGCCACCTCGCTGTCGGTGGTCGAGGAGGAGTACAACCCGCTGGTGCTGGCGCTGGCCGCGCTGCGGGTGCCCGTCGTCGTCGGGATCAACGGGGCGTGCGCCGGGGCGGGGCTCGGCATCGCCATGGCCGGCGACCTGCGGGTCGCCGCGGCCGGCGCCAAGTTCACCACCGCGTTCACCGGCATCGGCCTGTCCAGCGACTCGGGGCTGGCCTCCCGGCTGGTGCACAGCGTGGGCCTGGGCCGGGCCACCGAGCTGCTGCTCCTGCCCGACCCGTTCCCCGCGGAGAGCGCGCTGCAGTGGGGCCTGGTGCACCGGGTCGTCGCGCCCGAGCAGGTGGCCGGTGAGGCGCGGGCGCTCGCCGAGCGGCTGGCCGGCGGGCCGACGGCGGCCTACCGCGCGGTGAAGACGGTGCTGGCCGGCGCGGCCACCGACCGGCTGGAGGACACGCTGGCGCTCGAGGCGCGGCTGCAGACCCAGCTGGGGCGGACCGCCGACCACGCCGAGGCGGTCGAGGCCTTCCTCGCCAAGCGCCAGCCGCGCTTCACCGGGCACTGAGTCGGTGACGCAGGCGGGGACGCCGCGGGACGGCGGCGTGCCGCCCGGCGCCGGGGAGCAGCCGCTGCCCGCCCGGCCGCTGGCGGGCGGGCGGGCCGGCCGGCGGCCGCCGCCCCGGCCGGCGACGACGAGTGCCGTGGCGCTGCCGCTGACCCCGCCGGAGGCGCGGCGCCCCGGCGCCGTGCGGCTGGCGGCGGTGCTGTGGTGGGCCGGCTGCCTGGCGGCGACCGTCGGGCTCGTCGCGATGCTGCTGGACCGGGCGGCGCTCGACGCGCGGCTGACGGCCACCGCCACCGCCGAGGACCCCACGGCCTCCGCCGCGCTGGTCGCCGACGGGGTGCGCACCCTGGTCGCCGGCATCGCGGGCGCGGTGGGGCTGCTCGTCCTGGTCTCGCTGGTCTGGGTGGCGCTGGTGCTGCGGCGCCGGTCGTGGGCGCGGTGGGCGCTGCTGGTGACCCTGCTACCGCTGCTGCTGGCCCTCGACGTCGCGCAGAGCGTGGCGGCCGGGGACGCCGACCTCGACCGGGTCGCCCTCGTCGCCGCGGCCGGCCTGTTCGTCGTCGCCGTCGTCCCGCTGTTCCTGCGCTCGGCCCGGGCCTGGTCCCGGGCCCGCTGACCACCCGTCCAGGGCGGCGAGCAACGCCTCGCACGAGCGGACGACGACGTCGGCGGCGTCGGCCGCCGCGCGGTCGGCCAGCGGGTCGGCCGCGGCCGCGCGCCAGCGCCCCAGCGCGGCCACCGCCGCCGTCCGCAGCGCCGCCGGGGGCGTGTCCGCCGGCAGGCCGAGCCGGGCGGCCGGGCCGGTGCCCTCGCCGCCGAGCAGCCGCCGTCCCTCCGCCTCCGCCCCGGCGGGCAGCGGCGAGCCCGGTCCCCGGGAGCGGGTCAGCAGCTCGAGCTCGTCGAGCTCGGGGAGGGCCAGCCGGATGCGCTCGAGCTCCGCGCCGAGCGCGGCCGAGCGGGGTCCCGGGTGCGTGGTCAGCACCGTGTCGAGCAGCCGCAGCGCGGCCCCGGCGCGCACCAGCGCCCCGCGCTCGGTGACCTGGACCCGGACCAGCCGCTGCAGCTCCACCAGCCCGCTGCGGCGCAGCAGCTCCTCGGCGAGCGCGGCGGCGTCGGGGACGCCGGCCCGCACCAGCGTGACCGACAGCCGGGTCCCGTAGAGGCCCAGCCGGTCGAGCAGGCCCGCGCGGACCTCCCGCGGCGGCGCCCCGGGCACCTCGGCGCGGACGAACCGGTCGGCGGTGAGCAGCATCCCGGCGACCTGGGCGGGGTCGGCGCCGGCCAGCGCGCGCAGCGCGGTGAAGTCGCCCTGCCGCAGGGTGCGGCCGGCCAGCGCCAGCAACCCGGTCACCGGCACCACCGGGGAGCCGACCGCCTGCAGCGCCGGGTCGCCGGACAGCCGCCGGGCCACCGACGCGGCCGCCTCCAGGGCGTCGAGCCGCCCGGCCCCGACCTCGTCGGCCCGGGACAGCACGGTGATGGTGGCGGCCCGCCCGCCGGTGGCCTCCTGGAAGGCCGAGAGGACGGCGAGGTCGGCCGGCTGGGGCTGCCGGGTGAGGAAGACGACGGCGTCGGCGCCGGACAGGCCCTCGTCGGCGGCGAGGAAGGCGTGGGTGCGCGCGCTGGTGTCGGCCGACAGCGAGGCGGTGCCGGGGGTGTCGACCACGGTGGCGGGGAGCAGGTCGGCCGAGGGCCAGTCCACCTCGAGCGAGGCGACCTCCTCCGGCGGGGTGCCGCCGAGGTCGAGCTGCAGCCCGCCCCCGGCCCGGCGCACCGGCAGGTGACGGGACCCCCCGTCGGTGCCGTGCAGCACGACCCGTGGGGTCGCCCCGTGCCGGTAGAGGGTCACCACCCGGGTGCACTCGCCGGCGTCGGTGGGCGCGATCCGGGCGCCCACCAGCGCGTTGAGCAGCGTCGACTTGCCCGACTTGACCCGGCCGACCAGCGCCAGCCGCAGCGGCTCGTCCAGCCGCCGCCGCGCCTCGGCCAGCCGCGCGGCGACGTCGGGCTCGTCGCGGTGCGCCTCGACGGCGTCGTCGAGGAGGACGCGCAGCGCGGCCGTCGCCGGGGGGTCGTCCGGGCGACCGTGCCTCACGGGACTGGCACCGGCGCGCCGCCGAGGCGGGCGACGTCGGCGGCCAGCCGGTCGAGCTCCTCGCGCCGCCGGCGCAGCACGCGGGCGCGGGCGTCGCGGTCGGCGGCGGCGACCTGCGCGGAGCGCTGCGCGGCCGCGACGGCGTCGGCCAGGGACCGGGACACCTCGTCGGCGGTGTCGGTGATCAGGTCGCGCAGCGTCCGCTGCACCGTCCGCAGCCGGTCCTTGAGGTGCTTGCCGACCTGGAAGACCACCTCGTCGAGGTGCCGCCGCACCACCGTGCGGGCCTCGCTGCGCCGCTTCTGCAGGCGCTGCTTCTGGTCGTCGGTGTAGGCCTTGCGACCCATGAGCACACCGGCGGCCAGCGAGATCGGGTTGATGATCGCCAGGCCGGCGAGGCTGGTGACCAGGCCGGTCATGAGCACGCCGGTGTAGGAGCCGCGCAGCCCGACCAGCGTCCGCTCCCGCAGGGTCATGGCGCCGTCGTCGACCGCGGGGACGTCGACGAGGTCCGCCAGGGCGTCGTCCGGGTCCCCCACCGACAGCGCCGGCACGGTGCCCCCGCCGTCGCGCTCGAACTGCTCGACCACCTGCTCGGCCAGCCACTGCGACCGCTGCTCGGCCCACACGAAGCTGTCGGCCACGGCCGCGGCGACGCGCTCGTCGAGCCAGGCGGAGATCTCCGGCCAGGCCGACCCAGGGTCGCGGGCGGCGATGACCTCCTCGGCCTCCCGGACCACCACCCGCGACCGGTCGCGCAGGTCGTGGTCGATGTCGGCCAGGAGGTCGGTGACGCCGTCGGCGAGCACCTGCTGCCAGCGCGAGGAGCGGCGCCGCTGGTCGTCGGCGGCCGCCTTGGCCGCCTCCAGCCCGCGCAGCAGCTCCTCGCGGCCGGCGGGGTCCTCGAGGACGGCGAGCTCGCTGCGCACCGCCAGGGCGAGCTGCCCGGTGACGCTGGCGAGGTCGTGCACCAGCGACCGGCGGGCCAGCGTCTCCGCCCGGTCGACGACCTCGCGGCGCAGGTGGTCGACCAGCGCGGCGATCCCCGACTCGGTGTGCAGCGAGCGGTCCCGGTGCTGCACCGCCAGCAGGGCCAGCGCCGAGGACACCGCGAACAGCGGCGCGTCGAGACCGCGGTCGGCCAGGTGGCGGCGGTCGATCTCCTCGACGGTCCGCCAGTCGGTGCAGACGTCGGTCTTGGTGAGCACGCAGACGACGGTGGGGCAGAGGGCGGCCGCCTGGTCGAGCAGCGCCATCTCCGGCGCGGTGAACTCCTGGCTGGCGTCGGAGACGAAGACGACGGCGTCGGCCGTGGGCAGCAGGTCGAGGGTGGCCAGGGAGTGGGCGATCCCGATGCCCCCGACGCCGGCGGTGTCCACGAGCTCCAGGCCGCCCTCGAGCAGCCGGCGGGGGAGCTCCACCTCGGCGCGCACCAGCCCGCGGGCGGCCTCGCCGGTGACCGCCGCCGCGACCGTCTCCACCGGCACCGTCTCGGGCTCGGCGCCGTCGGCGCGCACGAGGGTCGCGCGGGGCTCGGCGCCGGCCCGGACCACGGTGGGGACGACGGTGGCGACGTCGTCGGCGACCGGGCACACCGGCACGCCGACCAGGGCGTTGACCAGGGAGCTCTTGCCCTGCTTGGGCTCGCCGACCACCAGCACCCGCACGCCGGGGGTGCGCGAGCGCTCCGCGGCCAGCGTGAGCCGGCGGTGCAGCTCCGAGCGCTCGCAGGCCTCCGCCAGCACGAGCGCCCGGTCGACGAGCTGTTCGGGTGTGACCACGCCCACCTCCAGGACCTCCCCCCGTCCTACCACCCGGGTGGACGGCGCCCGGCCCCGGCGTCCGCGGGGGACACCGGGGCCGGGGCCGGCCGGGTGGGTCAGTGCACGGCGGTCACGTCGGTGGACAGGTCGTTGTGGTTGAGGGAGTCGTCCACGTCGACCAGGTCGTCGTCGGACAGGTCGTTGTCGTCGAAGGAGTCGTCCACGTCGACCCCGTCGTCGTCGGACAGGTCGTTGCCGTTGAGCGAGTCGTCGACGTCGAGCCCGTCGTTGTCCTGGGACAGGTCGTTGCCGTTGAGCGACCCGTTGAGCGAGTCGTCCACGCCGTCGTTGTCCTGCGACAGGTCGTTGCCGTTGAACGAGTCGTCGACGTCGAGCCCGTCGTTGTCCTGGGACAGGTCGTTGCCGTTGAACGAGTCGTTCACGGAGTTGTCGACCGAGTTGTCGGTGGTCGAGTTGTCGACGGAGTTGTCGGAGTTGTCCACCGAGTTGTCGGAGTTGTCCGACAGGTCGTTGCCGTTGAACGAGTCCTGGACGTCGACGTCGACCCCGTCGTCGTCGGAGAGGTCGTTGCCGTTGAACGAGTCGGTCACCGAGTTGTCGGTGGTCGAGTTGTCCTGGCCGGAGTTGTCCTGGTTGCCGTTGAAGGAGCCGTTGAACGAGTCGTCGACGCCGTCGTTGTCCTGGTTGTAGGAGTCGGTGACCGTCGTGGAGTTGTCGGTGGTGTTGCCGTTGCCGACGACGTTGCCGTCGCCCTGCTGCACGTTGCCGGAGTTGACGACCTCGACGTCCACGTCGACGGAGTTGTCCTCGCTGTTGTCGACGACCACGCCCTTGACGTCGTCGCCGGCCGCGACGCCGTCCCCGCCCACGACCACGTTGTCGTCGCCGAAGATGGCCTGCGCGTCGCCGCTGACCCAGATGCTGTGCGAGGCGTCGATCTCGACGTCGATGTCGGTGTAGCTGTAGTTGATCGTCTGCAGGTGGGTGATCACCACCGGCTCCGCGGGCGCCGGCGCGTGGCCGCCACCGCCACCACCGCCGCCGCCGTGGCCACCGCCGTACCCGCCACCGGAGTGGTCGTCGTCGTCGTCGCAGTCGTGCTCGCCGGCCGGCGGGGCGGGGGTGTGGCTCACGCCCTCGTCGTCGTCGCAGGCGTCCTTGCCGCCGTGCCAGCCGCCGTGGCCACCGCCGTGCCCGCCACCGGAGGAGTCCTCGTCGCGCCCGCCGTGCCAGCCGCCGTGCCCGCCACCGGCGTAGTCGTCGTCGCGGTCGTAGCCACCGTGCCCGCCACCGTGCCCGCCGTCGTGGCCACCGTGCCCGCCGTCGTGGCCACCGTGCCCGCCCTGGGCGCCGTGCCCGCCCTGGGCGCCGCCGGCCCAGCTGACCGGTGCGTAGCTGGCCACCATCGGCACGAGGTCGTCGACCTCGGCCGGGGTGGCGTCGAGGCCGGCGGCGGCCAGCGTGCCCTGGGGGTCCTCGGCGTAGGCCGCGGCGGCCTCGGGGTCGCGCAGCAACCCGAGGATGAAGTCGATCAGCGAGCCGGCGAGCGATGTCATGGCGTCCTCCGTCGTGTGGGCCGCCCGTCATCGGGCGGCCGGCGAGCTGCCTGGCCGCAGTCCAACCGCGGCGGAGGGTCACCGGCATCGGGGGACCGCCCCCTGTCTCGACCACCCGTTTGGGGGGTGCCGCTGACTCCCCGTTAGGGGATAGCGGGGTGTCGCCCCCTTCTCGGCGCGGAACCGGCTCCGGTGCCCGCCGGGGCCGAGACAGGCGTGACGCGTGGGACATACGGTCCGGACGACTCTCCGGTCCAGCGACGGGCCGGTCGGGGAGACGCCTGGGGGTCTTGTGCGCAACCGCGAGTACGGACTGGGGATCGACGTCGGCGACCACGGGGTCGCCGCCGCGGTCTGCAGGGACGACGCGACGGGACCCGAGCCGCTGCCGCTGCCGCCCGCCGGGGACGGCGCGCTCCGCGGCCTGGTCGCCCGCACCGGCACCTCGACGCCGGTGTACGCCGGGGACCGCCCGGTCGCGGCGGCCGACCTGCTGGCCGCGCAGGTGCAGCGGGTCCGGGACGCCGCGGCCGGCGCCGAGGGGTGTCCCGACGGCTGGACCGTCGTCACCGTGCCGCCGTCCTGGGGCGGGCACCGCCGCTCCGAGCTCGCCCGCGCGCTGCAGCGCGCCGGGGTCCCGCGCTTCAGCCTGCTCTCCGGCGCGGTGGCCGCCGTCGCACACCACGTGGCCGCCGGCCGGCTGCCGGCCCGGTCGACCGTGGCCGTCTACGACCTGGGGGCGAGCACGCTGGACCTCGCGGTGGTCGGCCCCGCCCCCGGCGGCCCCGCGGGCCTCGACCACCTGGTTCCCCCTCCCCCGCCCGCGCCCTGGGGCGGCCGCGACGTCGACGACGCCGTCCTCGCCCTCGTCCGCCAGGGTCTGACCAGCCCGGTCGCCGCACCCGCGGAGCTCCGCGCCGCCTGCGTCGCGGCGAAGGAGGAGCTGTCCTCCTCCACCGCCACCTGCGTCGACACGGCGGACGGACCGGTCCGGCTCACCCGCGAGGAGCTCGACGAGCTGCTGCTGGACCGGGTGCAGGAGTCGGCGGCCGCGGTGGCGGCCGCCGCCGGCGCCGCGGGCCGGGCGGTCACCGACCTCGACGCCGTCGTGCTGGCCGGCGGCGGCGCTCGGGTGCCGCTGGTGGCCGAGGTGCTCTCCGGCGAGCTGGACCGGCCGCTGGTGGTCGGCCCCGACCCGGCGGGAACGGCCGCCCTGGGGGCCGCGGCACTCGCCGCGGAGGCCCTGCGGGCGGCGGACGCGGCAGCAGCGGGGACCGCGGCGGCGCAGGACGCCGCGCCCGTCGGCACGCCCCCGCGCCGGAGACGTCCCCCGGGTCCCCGCTCGGGCCGGCCGCCCGTCGGTCCTCCCCCGCACCTGGCCGGGAGCGCCGGGCGCACCGCCGCGGCCCACCGGCTGCACCGGTACGTCGTCGTGGCGGCCCTGTTCCTGCTGCTGGCGGTCGGGCCGGCGGCGCTGGCCGCGGTCCTGGGGGGCACCGACACCGCGGTCGCGCCCGGCGCCGGGGTCGCCTCGGCCCGGGAGGCGACGGCCGGCACCGGCGCCCCGGCGTCCACGGCCCCCGAGGGGACCGCTGGCGGCACCGGGGACGGCGCACCGGCGGCCGGTGACGGCTCCGGCCCGGCCGGCCGGACGGCCGCCGACCCCGACCGCGGGACGGCCTCCGGGTCCGGGACCCCCGCACCGGGGACGCCCGCGGCGGGCGCTCCCGGGGCCACCCCGCCCGGCAGCGACCCGGCCGGCACCCCGGCGGCCGGGACGACGGCGGCGGGCTCCTCCGCGCCCGGCTCCGCGGCCGCCGGGACCCCCACCGGCACGGCGACGGGCAACCCGTCGACCGCTGCCCCCACGACCGGCAGCCCCACGACCGGCAGCCCCACGACCGGCAGCCCAACGACCGGCAGTTCCACGACCGCGGGGCCGACCACCGGCAGCTCCGCACCCCCGCCCTCCGGCGGCGGCACGGCGCCGCCGACCGCCGCGGCCGGAACGCCGCCCACCGGGTCCTCCGCACCCGGGCCGGCACCGGACCCCACACCCGACCCGACGCCGGACCCCACACCCGACCCGACGCCCACCCCTGAGCCCACGGTCGGGCCGACACCCGACCCCCCGTCGACGGCGGGGCCCGGCCCGGCCACGGAGACCACCGCCGGGGACGCGACGTCCGGCGGCACGGACGGCGGCACCGACGGCGGCACCGACGGCGGCACCGACGGCGGCACGGCACCCGGTGGGACCGCGTCCGGGGACGCCGGCACCCCGGTGGAGGCCCCGTGACCGCCGCACCGTGCGCTCCCGGCACCGCGACCGCCGGTCCGGGGCACGGCCGGGTCCGCGACCTCGCCACCGGCACCGGCCCCCTGCTCGTGCGCGGCGCCGGCGGCACCGGCAAGACCCGCCTGCTCGCCGAGCTGGCGGCCGTCTGGGCACGCGCCGGCGTGCCGGTCCTCGACGGGCGCACCGACGACCTGACCCTCCCCCCGGGGGAGTTCGCCGTCGTCGTCGACGACGCCCACCGGCTGCCCCCGGAGCTGGCCGAGCGGCTCGTCCCGCTGCTGCGGCACCCGCGCGGCCACGTGGTCCTCGCCTTCCGCCCGTGGCCACGCCCGGCGCCCCTCGGGGCGCTCCTGGCCGAGGTGGGCGCCGACCGGCGGTCGGTGCTGCTCGGTCCCGCCGACCGCGCGCAGGTGGCCGAGTGGGCCCGCGAGCGGCTCGGCGCCGCCCCGGCCCCCGAGCTCGTCGACGCCGTCGCCGCCCAGACCGGCGGCCTGCCCGGGCTCGCACACGCCCTGCTGACCGCGCTCGCCGCCCGGGGGCGGGGCCGCGACGCGACCCGGCCCGCCGCGGGACGACCGGTGCCCGAGGAGGTGGCCGCGCGGGTGCGGGCCGAGCTCGACGCCGTCGACGACGACACCCGCGGACTGCTGCACGCCGTCGCCGCCGGCGCCCCGCTCGACGACGACGTGCTCGGCGGGGTCCTCGGCGTCCCCGCCGACGAGGTGGCCGAGCTGCTCGCCGCCGCCCGGGCCACCGGGCTGCTGCAGGCCGGCGGCGCCGTCGTCCCGCTGGTGGCGTCGGTGCTGCTCGGGTCGGTGCCGCCCGACGTCACCCGACGCACCCGGCGCCGCGTGCTGGGCCTGCTCGTCGACCGCGGCGAGGAGCCGGTGGCGCTGGCCCGCCGGCTGGCCGCCGACCGCGTCCGCGACCCGCAGGCGGCCGCGCTGCTCGAGCGGCAGGGCGACGCCGTGCTGGCCACCGACCCGGCCCTGGCCGGCGAGCTGTGGTCCGAGGCGGTCGCCGCCGGCGCCGCCGCACCGGCGCTGGCCACCCGCCGCGCCCAGGCCGCCGCGCTCACCGGGGACCTGGACGGCGCCCTGCAGTGGGCCGACGTCGCGCTGGCCGACCCGGCCGCCGCCGACCGTCCCCGCGCCGCCGCGGTGACGGCGACCGTGCTGGCGCAGCGGGGGCTGCTGGCCCGTGCCGCCGAGCTCTACCTCCTGGCCGGGCGGGAGCGCGCCGGGTCGGCGGCCCTGGCCCTGCTGGCCACCGGCGCGGCCGACGAGGCGGCCACCGTGCTGGAGGGCCCGCGTGCCGGCCTGGGGCTGGCGAGCGTGCTGTCGGTGGGCGAGGATCTCATGGCCCAGGGCGTGGTGCAGTCGCTGCGCACCGGGGCGGAGGCCGCCGACGGCATCACCGCGGCGCTGTCGACGCTCACCCGGTCGGCGGCGCTGCTCGAGCCGGTCGGCCGCACCGCCCTGCTGCCCGACACCCCCGCCGCCCTGGCCGCGCTGGTCGGGCTGCACAGCGGTGAGCTGCCGGTGGCCGAGTCGGTGCTGCAGCGCGCCGTCGCCGCCGACCTCGGCGGGCCCTCGAGCCGGCCGCGCCACCTGCTGCTGCAGGCGTGGATCGCGATGCTGGCCGGGCGGATGACCCGCGCCCGGGAGCTGATGACACAGGCCGGCGCGGTCGCCTGCGGCCCGCTGGAGCCGCGCGACGACGTCTTCCTGCAGGCGATGGAGGTGGGCCTGGCCCGGCGCAGCGGGGACGCCGCCGCCCTCGTCACGGCGTGGGTGCGGGCGCGGGAGGCCGTCGTCCGGCACCCGGTCGACCTGTTCACCCTGCTGCCGCTGGGCGAGCTGGTGGTGGCCGCGGCCCGGCTGCGCGACGGCGAGCGGCTGCGCTCGCAGCTGGCGCAGGCGCAGGACCTGCTCGCCCGCCTCGGCGACCCGCAGCTGTGGGCGGTGCCGCTGCACTGGAGCGGCGCGCAGGCCGCGATCATCACCGACGACCGCGACGGGTTGCGGCCGCACGCGGCGGCACTGGTCGCCGCCGCCCGGACCAGCCCCTACGCGGCCACGCTGGCGCGCGCCGGGCGGACCTGGCTGCAGGTGCTCAGCGACGAGATCGACCCGTCCGCCGTCGTGGCCACCGCCGAGGAGCTCACCGCGGTGGGGCTGGGCTGGGACGGCTCCCGGCTGGCCGGCCAGGCCGCGGCCCGGGCCACCGACCTGCGGGCCCGCGCGGCGCTGCTGGCCTGCGCCCGCTCGGTCGCCGACGGCGCCGGCTGCGAGTCCGCGGCACCGGCGGCCGGCCCGGCGGCGGAGGACCCCGAGGGCGGCCCCGCTCCGGGTGTCCCCGCGCCGCGAGGGCAGCTCAGCGAGCGGGAGCGCGAGGTGGCGCGGCTGGTCGTGGCCGGGCAGACCTACCGGGAGATCGGCGGGCAGCTCTACATCTCCGCCAAGACCGTGGAGCACCACGTCTCGCGGATGCGCCAGCGGCTGGGCGCCGGCACCCGCTCGGACCTGCTGGCGCGGCTGCGCGCCGAGCTGGCCCAGGGGGCCTAGCGGTCGACGCCGGCGAGGGTGGCGCAGGCGCGGCAGACCTCGCGCGACGACGACGGCCACGCCTCGTCGACGGCGACCCGCGCGAGCGTGCCGCACAGCGTCAGCTCGCAGGCGCCGTCGACCTCGCCCGCGGGCCGGTGCAGCTCGACGGCGTGCCACAGGGCGGTCGTGGGGCCGTGCGCCCGGCTGCGGGCGGCGGCGAAGGCGGTGGCGGCGAAGGCGGTGGGGGCCATGCCGGGGAGGTCGGCAGCGCGGCGCCGGAGGGCCAGCCGGGCCGCTCGCGGCTCCCCCGTCCGGGTGAGGCGGCACGCCCGGCGGGCCGGCGGCAGGATGCCCCCATGGAGCTCACGAAGCACGGTCACGCCTGCGTAGTGGTCAGCGACGGCGACCGGCGGCTGGTGATCGACCCCGGGGCGTGGACGGAGCCCGCGGCGCTGGACGGGGCGACGGCGGTGCTGGTGACCCACGAGCACGTCGACCACTTCGCCGGCGACCGGCTGCGCGCGGCGCTGGACGACGACCCGGCGCTGGAGGTGTGGACCAACCCGTCGGTCGCCGGGCAGCTCGAGGGGCTGGGGAGCCGGGTGCACGCGGTCGGCGACGGCGACGCGCTGACGGTCGCGGGCTTCGACGTGACGGTGCACGGGGAGTGGCACGCGGTGGTGCACCCGGAGATCCCCCGCGTGCACAACGTCGGTTTCCTGGTGGAGGGGCGGCTGTTCCACCCGGGCGACGCGTTCACCGTGCCCGGGGCGCCGGTGGCCACGCTGCTGCTGCCGGTGCACGCGCCCTGGTCGAAGGTGCTCGAGGTGATCGACTACGTGCGGGCCGTCGGCGCCGACCAGGCCTACGCGGTCCACGACGGCCTGCTCAACGACACCGGGCTGGGCCTGGTGGGCGGGCTGCTCGGGGAGCGGGGGCCGGGGACCCCCACCCCCTACGCCCGGCTGACGCCGGGGGAGTCGGTGGACCTGTAGCCCGGCCGCTCCCCCGGCGACGGCTCAGCGGACGGCGCGGCGGTTGCGGCCGGCGATGCTCTCGGCGACGCCGATGAGCAGCACCGCCGCGATGACGGCGCAGACGAAGCCGAGGACGTTGAGCTCCCAGATGTCCCCGGTGCCGAAGAACTGCGCGATCAGCCCGCCGATGAGCGAGCCGACCAGGCCGAGGGCGAGCGTGGCGAGGATGCCGAGGTGCTGCTTGCCCGGGACGATGAGACGGGCGAGGGCGCCGATGACGAGCCCGGCGACGAGGAAACCGATCACGGTGGGACCTCCGTGGGGACGCGGCGCCCGGCCGGTCGCCGGGCGCTCCTGCCGCTCCCCTACCCTCGTGCGCCCGGCCGACGCGTGTCCACCCTCACGGGGGACGTCAGCCGGCGGCGACCTGCCCGACGTGCGCCGGCAGCTTGTCGAGCTCGCCGTCGACGGTGTCGCGCACCATGCGCTGCAGGGCCGAGCGGGTGAACCGGTCGGCCAGCCGCACGCGGCGCGGCTCGTGGGTGAGGGTGATGGTGACCCGCGTGGCGCCGGGGCCGGCGTCGGCCAGCTCGATGCGCGTCGTCCAGGTCTCGGGCGTGAGCTCCAGCCGGGTGGTGACCACCCGCTCGGGCTCCCACTCGACGATCTCCCCCCGCGGGGCACCCGAGCGGGGGGTGGCGCCGTCGGCGAGCCGGCCCGGCACGCAGACGAACCGCGCGCCCTTCCCGGCAGCGTCGCCGTCCACCACGTAGGAGACGTCGCACACCGCACAGTAGGGCTCCAGCACGGCCAGCGCCCGCCACACCCTGCTGCGCGGGGCCGCCACCTCCCGGGTCCCGCTCGCCGTGGTCACCCCTCGACGGTAACCGGGCAACCGCCCGCGCCCGGCCGGGACGCGAGGTCGGCCAGCACGCCCCGGGCGACGGCGTAGCGCTCGGGGCCCACCCGCTGCGCCCAGTCCTGCTCCACCGCGGCCAGCCGGTCGCGGGCGGCGTCGTTGACCTCCCGCCCGCGGTCGGTCAGCCGGACCAGCCGCGCCCGCCGGTCACCGGGGTCGGGCACCACCTCGACGTACCCGCCGGCCTCCAGGGGCGCGAGCGCCTGGGCCAGCGCCTGCTTGGTCAGGCCGCTGTCGACGGTCATCCGGCTCAGCCGCTCCCCCTCGGGGGGCAGCAGGGACAGCAGCCGGTAGTGGCGCATCCGCAGCCCCGGGAAGCGCGCCTCACTGAGCGCGTACAGGTCGTCGCGGACCCGGCTCATCGCCGTCTCGAGCAGGGCGGTGACGAGGGGCGGAAACCCGTTGACGGGATCGGACAAGTTGCTTCACCATCACCCTCGTCAGACAAGCGGCTTGACCATTCTCCCACGGAGCCCGCGATGACGACCTCCCCCCGGCGCGCGACGACGGGAGGCGAGCTGCCCGGCGGGGCCGGCGTCGCCGACCTGCTGCCCGGACTGCGCCGCTGGACCGCCGACCCCGGGCTCGAGGTGGACGCGGTCACCTGCCGGCCCCTCCCCCACGACATCAGCGCACCCACGACCCGCGGCCTCACGCGGGTGCGGGTCGAGGGTCGCGACGGGGCGGGGCGGCCGGTGGTGCTGCGCCTGGTGGCCAAGGAGCTGCAGTCGGCCCGGTACGGCCTGCCGCCGCAGGTGCCCGACGACGCGCGGGCGCACCTGGACGCGACCATCCCGTGGCGTCTGGAGGCCGACGTCCTCGCCGCCGGCGTCGCCGAGTGCGCGCCGCCGGGCCTGCGGCCCCCGACCGTGGTCGCGGTGCACGAGCAGCCCGGTGACCGGCTGACGCTGTGGTTCGAGGACGCCGACCCCGTCGACGCCCCGTGGACGGCGGAGGACACCGTGCGCGCCGCCGAGGCGCTCGGCCGGCTGGCCGCCCGCCGCCGGGGACACCCGTGGCCGCCCATGCCGGGCGGGGACTTCCTCACCGTCTACCGCGACGAGCAGCTCGGCAGCTGGGCGGTCCCCTGGCTGCTCGACGACGGCACCTGGACCTCACCGGTCATGCAGGTCCCCGAGGTCGCGGCCCTGCGCGCGGAGGTTTGCGCGCTGACCGCCCGCGTGACCGGCCTGCACGCCCGGCTGGCGCCCCTGCCGGTGCTGCCGAGCCACGGGGACGCGACCCCCATGAACCTGCTGCGCCCCTCGGCCGCGCCGGACACGTTCGTGCTCGTCGACTGGGCGATGGCCGGGCCGGCACCGGCCGGCTTCGACCTCGTGCCGCTGCTCTTCGGCCGGGCCGAGTGCGGGGGCGGGCCGGCCGACGAGGTGCCGGGCCTGCTCGGCCCCGCCGTCGCCGCCTACGTGCGGGGACTGGCCGCCGAGGGGGTGGCCGTCCCCGCCGAGGAGGTGGAGACCGGCGTGCTGCTGGCGGCACTGCTGCGCTACCCCTGCACCGGCATGCCCCTGCACGTGCTGTTCGAGCCGGTCACCGACGAGCTGCTCGGCTACGCCGCCCGGCGCGCCGGCTTCGTCCGGATGGTCCTCGACCTCGAGCCCCGCCTGACCGCGCTCAGCGGCCGGTGACGGAGACCTCGAACTCGACCTGGCTCACGTCGGGGCGCAGCCGCGAGAAGCTGTGCACCAGGGGGCGCCCGTCGCTGTCGCGCACGGTGGTGCGGACGACCAGCAGCGGCGAGCCGGCGGCGACCTGCAGCAGCTCGGCCTCGTCCGGGGCGGCGGTGCCGACGTCGACGACGATCCGCGCGTGGGCGAGGTCGGCGCCGTACTCGCGGCGCAGGAACTCGTAGAGCGAGCCCTCGCTGAAGTCCTCGACGGCGGCCTCGGGGTAGCGGTCGGCGGGCAGGAAGCTGTGCGCCACGTGGTTGGGGGCGCCGTCGACGCTGCGCAGCCGCTCGAGCTCGACGACGTCCTGGGCGACGTCGAGGGCGAGCTCGGCGGCGACCGGCGGCGGCGCGGGGACCACCCGCTGCCGGAGCACCGTGGTGCCCACCTGCGCGCCCTGCTCGGCCATCACCGAGCTCCACCCGGCGATGCGGTGCACGAAGCTCTCGCGGTACTCGTGCCGGATGGCCGGCCGGGTGACGTAGGTGCCGCGGCCCTGCTCGCGCACCAGGTGCCCGTCGGTGACCAGCCCGTCGACGGCGCGGCGCAGCGTGATCCGGCTGACCCCGTACTCGGCGCACAGCACCGGCTCGGGGGGCAGCAGCGCCCCCTCGGGCAGCGCGGCCACCCGGCGCCGCAGGTGCTCCCGGACCGAGAGGTACTTCGGTCCCGCCGTCGCTGCCGTCACGCCCGCCAGCGTAGGCGGGGGAAGACGTCTGCGGACGTCATGTCGTATGAGACGTCTCTCCCGTTCACCCTCGCGGGGCGCGGAGCTCGATCACGGTGACCTCCGGCCGGGCGCCGACCCGCATCTGCGGGCCCCAGTTGCCCGCCCCGGCCGTCACGTAGAGCTGGGTGTCGCCGTGGCGGGACAGCCCCTCGACGGCGGGCTGGTCCAGCCGGATGGCGTAGTCGAAGGGCCACAGCTGACCGCCGTGGGTGTGGCCGGACAGCTGCAGGTCGACCCCGGCGGCCCGGGCCTGCTCCACCTGCACCGGCTGGTGGGCGAGCAGCACGACGGGGGTGGCGTCGTCCCGGCCGTCGAGGGCGGCCTCGACGTCGGCGCCGTGGCCCGGCAGGCCCGAGGACGCCGCCGTGCGGTCGTCGATGCCGGCCAGGTCGAGGCTCGCCCCGCCCCGGCGGATGGCCACCCGCTCGTTGCGCAGCACGTCGATGCCGAGGGTGGGCAGGTGCCGCAACCAGGCCTCGGTGTCGACGAAGTACTCGTGGTTGCCGGTGACGAAGAAGACGCCCTGCGCGCTGACCAGGTCGGCCAACGGCGCCGCCTCCCCGCGCAGCTCGTCGACCTCGCCGTCGACCAGGTCGCCGACGATGGCCACGACGTCGGGCCGCTGGGCGTTGACGGTCTCGACCACCCGCTCGAAGCGCCGGCCGCCGTAGGTCGCCGACAGGTGCCCGTCGGAGAAGGTGACGATGCGCAGCCCGTCCAGCGCCGGGTCCAGCCGCGGCAGGGTGACCGGCACCCGGCGCACGACCGGCGCGGAGTTGGCGAGGTAGGCGCCGGTGCCGGCCGTGCCCAGCGCCACCGCGCCGGCCGTGACGGCGAGGCCGCGGGCGAGGAACAGCCGCCGGGAGGGCAGAAGGACCCCGTCCTCCTCACCGCTCGCAGGCTCGCGGCGAGCCTCTGGACGGGGCCGACCCGGCTCGGCGGCCGCGGCCGGGCCGCCGGCGGGGACGGGGTCCGGGACCGGGTCCGGAGCGGCGGCGGGCGCGCGCCGGCGGTCGCGCAGGCGCAGCAGCAGCCGCACGGGCTCGAGGGCCAGCAGCGCGAGGAACAGGTAGAAGGCGATCCCCAGCCAACTGTAGCCGGCCCAGGCCACGACCGCCTCGGCATCCGACGGCAGCGCGCGCCGCAGCAGCACGGCGCCGGCCGGCAGCAGCGCGAGGACGACGGTGAGCAGCGTCAGCCGCCGGCGCAGCCGCCCGGGCACGGTGGTGCCGCGGACCAGCCGCCACCACAGGTAGGCGTGCAGCAGGAGCATCGCCACGAGGACGACCGTGCCGAAGCCGAGCAGCGCGATCAGGGACAGTTGAAGGACCTCCTCGCCCCCCACCACTCGCAGGCTCGCGGCGGGACCCTGCGAGCAGGCCGCCCGGGAGGGCAGGTCGGACAGCCGACAGGTTACGCGCGGACGGCGGCCTTCACGGCGGCGCGCAGGGTCGGCTCCAGCGCCCAGAACGCGCGGTCGGCCCGCTCGGCGCGGGCCTCCTCGAGGGCGTGCAGCCGGCCGTAGGTGAAGGTGTCCTCCCCCGCGCCGGAGGCCGCGGCGGCCAGCCGGGTGCACCACTGGCGGGTGACCACGGTGTCCTGCGCCTCGCCGAGCACGTCCTGGACCTGCTTCATGCAGGTGACCAGCGCCTCGGCGGGCGCGCCGAGCACCGGTGCGGCGACCTCGGCGGTGTAGCGGACCCGCTTGGCCGCCTTGCGCGCCTCGTGCAGGGCGTGCTCGGCGTCGTCGTCGTGGACCTCCTCCTGGGCCCCGCGGGCGCGCGCCTCGTCGATGCGGGCGGACAGGCGCCGGCCGGTGCGCCGGACCGCGTCTGTGAGCACCGCCCGCGCCGGCTCGCCGGCGGCCGCGGCCAGCGGCGGGTCGGCCAGCAGCGCGTCGAGGGAGTCCAGCAGCGCCAGGTGGCGCTTGTCCGACAGCGCCCGGACGGCCGCCTTGCGCCCCCGCTCGACGTCGGCCACCTCGGTGGAGCGCAGCCGCGCGGACACCGGCCCGCGGACCAGGTCGACCGGCTGGGTGGCCACGACCGCCCGCAGGTGCTCGAGGGCCACCTCGCCGTCACGGGCGCCGGAGAGCGCGGCGCCGATCCACCGCAGCTCGTCACGCACGGGGTCGGTGGCGGTGCGGTCGAGGACGGGCCGGAAGGCGGCGAGGATGCTGCGCAGCCGCCGGCAGGCCACCCGCAGGTCGTGGACGCCCTCGGGGTCGCCGGTGCGCACGCCGATGTCGGCGACCTGCAGCGCCTGGACCTGGGCGCGCAGGGCGCCCAGGACGACGTCGGCCGCGGTCGGGCCGGGGCCGCCGTCGTCCCGCCTCTTCCCCTTCTTCTTCCGGCCCTTGGCGGGCTCCGGCGCCGGGGGTGCGGCGGGGACGGCCGGGGCGGGGGTGAGCGCGGCGAGCCGGCCGGCCAGGACCCGGGACAGCTTGGACGGCGAGTCCGAGGGCCGGATGCCCGCCGCGGCCAGGGCCTCGGTGACGGCGTCGAGCAGCGCCTCGTCGCCGTCGACGAGCTCCACCTCCAGCTCGCGCCAGGTGGTGACCTCGGCCGGGGAGGCCGGGTCGGGCGCCAGCGCGGTCCCGGTGACGGTGTCGGCGGCGACCTGGGCCAGCACGCGGCCCTCGCCGTCGCGCAGGTCGGTCACCAGCCGCGTCGTCTGGAGGGTGGCGACCGGCTCGGGGCGCGCCCCCCGCAGGACGGCGGTGACCGGCTCGGTCACCGCCTTGGGCACGACCGTGCGCCGCACCCCGAGCGGGGCGTGCACCTCCCGCCGCGAGCCCGCGACGGCGGTGGGCAGCTTGAGGTGCCAGCCGGCGTCGGTGCCGCCGGTGCGCCGGCGCAGGGTGATCCGCGCGCGGGCCAGCCGCAGGTCGGGCGTGTCGAAGTAGGTCGCGTCGAGCTCCTGCGTCCCCGCGTCCTCGGTGGTGACCACGCCGCCGACCCCGGTCAGGTCGGGCAGGACGGCGTCCGGCCCGGCCTCGAACTTGCGCTCGACCTCGAGTTGCACGCCGCCCACGTCGTCCTCCTCCACCGGGTCTGCTCCCGTGTCGACCGTAGGCGTGAGCGGGGTGTCGCGGCACGCCGGACCGGGCATGCCCTCGCCGGTGGACCGCCAGAGCAGGCGATCCGGAGGAGGCGAGCACCGTGTTGAGCGAGCGAGACCTGTCCGCGGCGATCGGGAGCACGGCACACGGGCCGGACGGCGAGAAGATCGGGACGGTCGAGAGCTTCTTCGTCGACGACCGCACGGGCGCCCCGACCTGGGTGGCCGTCAGCACGGGGCTGTTCGGCACGCGCCACTCCATCGTCCCGGCGACCGAGGCCACCTTCACCGACGGCGTGCTGCAGGTGCCCGTGAGCAAGGACGCCGTCAAGCACGCCCCGGCCATCGGCGGGGACCACCTGAGCCCGGAGGAGGAGGCCGAGCTGCGCCGGCACTACGGCGTGGGTGCGGGCGTCGGTACGGGCGTCGGCACGGACGGGCCGGCCGCGGCCGGCGGCCCGGTCCCGCCCGTCCCCGGCGCGCAGCCGGACGGCGGGACGTACGCCGCCCCGGGGACCGCGGCCGCCGGCACGGCCGTGACCGACCCCGGCACCCGGCCGGTGCCGCCGCCGGCGACCGACGTCCGCACCGGCACCGAGCAGGCCGCGCCGCCCCCGGCCACCCACCACACCCCGCAGCACGCCTCGCAGCACGGGATGACCGACGGCGCGATGACCCGCAGCGAGGAGCAGCTGCGGGTGGGCACCCAGCAGGTCGCCGCCACCCGCGTCCGGGTGGTCAAGTACGTGGTCACCGAGGAGGTGCAGGTGACCGTCCCGATCCGGCGCGAGGAGATCCGCGTGGAGGAGGTGCCCCTCGACGCCCCCGACCCCGGCCCCGGCGAGTCGCTCGTCCCGGCCGGTGCGGCCGGCGGGGTCCCCGGCGGACCGGCCGGTGGGACGGCGGGCGTGGTCGCCGGCGGCATGCCCGAGGAGATCGTGCTGCACGCCGAGCGCCCGGTGGTGAACGTCGAGGTCGTGCCGGTCGAGCGGGTGCGGCTGCGCACCGAGCTGGTCCCGGGCCAGGAGCGGATCACCGACCAGGTGCAGCGCGAGCAGATCGTCGTCGACCAGACCGGCTCGCCGCGTGCGACCTCGCCCCAGGGCTCCCCGCAGACGGCGCCGCAGCAGGAGTACCCGCCGCAGCAGTACCCGCAGACGTCGCCCCGGGTGTCCTGAGCCGCCGCGCCGGCCGCCGGGTCAGGGACGGCGGTCGGCGAGGAAGGCGAACCGCTTGCGGGTGGCGGCCACCTCGGCGGCGTCGACGTCGGCGAGCACGAGCGTCTCGCCGCCCGCGGCGCTGGCCAGCAGCTCCCCCATCGGGCTGACCACCTGGCTGTCGCCGGCGTGCTCGAGGCCGTCGCCCCCGGTGCCCACGCGGTTGCAGGCGACCACGTAGGCCTGGTTCTCGATGGCGCGGGCGCGCAGCAGCGTCGTCCAGTGGTGCCGGCGGGGGGCCGGCCAGTTCGCCGTCACCAGGTAGACGTCGGTGTCCTCGGCCGCCGCCCAGAAGACGTTCGCGAAGCGCAGGTCGTAGCAGACGAACGGCGTGATCCGCAGTCCCCCGATCGTCACGGTGACCGGCGCCTCGCCGGCGCGGAACCGCTCGGCCTCGCCGCCGTGGGTGAACGGGTGCAGCTTGCGGTAGCGGTGCGTGGTGCCGTCGGGCCCGGCCAGGACGAGGGAGTTGAACGGCAGGTCCGAGCCGGGCGCGATCTCCGGGCAGCTGCCGGCCACCCACACGCCGTGCTCGGCGGCCCGGGCGCGCAGGAACTCCGCCGAGGGGCCGTCCTCGGGCTCGCCGATGCCGGGCGTCATGGAGAAGCCGGTGGAGAACGTCTCGCTGAGCAGGACGAACTCCGCGCCGGCCGCGGCCGCGCGGGCCACCTGCGGGGCCAGCCGGGCGTAGTTGGCCTCCCGGTCCTCCCAGACGATGTCGTGCTGCACGACCCCGAACCTCATGGGGACATCCTGCCCAGCCGGGCGACGGCATCGGTGAGCACCTCGTCGCGCTTGCAGAAGGCGAACCGGACCAGGTGCCGGCCCAGGTCGGCGTGCTCCGCGGTCCAGAACACCCCGGCGGGGACGGCGACCACCCCGGCCCGCTCGGGCAGCGCGCGGCAGAACGCCAGCCCGTCGCCGCCGGGGGCCACCCCGCGGACGTCGACCGTCGCGAAGTAGGTGGCCTCCGGGGCGATGGTGGGCAGCCCGGCGCCGCGCAGCCCCGCCACCAGCACGTCGCGGCGGCGCCCGAGGTCGGCGGCGATGCCGGTGAAGTAGGCGTCGGGCAGGCCGAGGCCGGCGGCGATGGCCGGCTGGAACGGCCCGGCGTTGACGTAGGTGAGGAACTGCTTGGCGGTGCGGACGGCGGCCACCAGGGGCGCCGGGCCGCACGTCCACCCGACCTTCCAGCCGGTGGTGCTGAACGTCTTGCCCCCGCTGCTCACCACCAGCGTGCGCTCGCGCAGGCCCGGCAGCGTGGCCGGGGAGACGTGCGCCGCGCCGGTGAAGACCAGGTGCTCGTAGACCTCGTCGGTGACCAGCAGCAGGCCGGCGGTCAGCACGACCTCGGCCACCGCGTCGAGCTCGGCGCGGCTGAACACCTTGCCGGTCGGGTTGTGCGGGGTGTTGAGCAGCAGCAGCCGCGTGCGGTCGGTGACGGCGGCGCGCAGGTCGGCGGGGTCGAAGGTCCAGACGGCGCCGTCGGTGTCGGCGGGCGGCGGGGTCAGCGGCACCGGGCGCAGCACGCCGCCGGCCATCGCGACCGCGGCGGCGTAGCTGTCGTAGACCGGCTCGAAGAGCACCACCTCGTCGCCGGGCTCGACCAGCGCCAGCATGGCCGCGGTGAGCGCCTCGGTGGCCCCGGCGGTGACCAGCACCTCGGTGTCGGGGTCGTAGGCCAGGCCGCGGAAGCGCTCGACGTGCGCGGCGATCGCGGCGCGCAGCTCCGGGGTGCCCGGGCCGGGTGGGTACTGGTCGTGCGCGGTGCCGATGGCGGCGCGGGCGACGTCGAGGACCTCGGCCGGCCCGGGGGTGTCGGGGAAGCCCTGACCGAGGTTGATCGACCCGGTGGCGACGGCGAGCGCGCTCATCTCGGCGAACACCGTCGTCCCGAAGCCCTGCAGCCGGTCGGTGAGATACGGCGCACGGGTCGCGCTCCCGGTCACGCGCCCACCGCCGCGAAGCGCACCGACCGCCGGGCGACGTCGGCCTCCTCCAGCCGCACCCGCACCCGCGAGCCGGGCTCCAGGCCGGCGCCGGCGCAGCGCGCCCGCACGGCCGGCTCGTCGAGGACGACGGTGCCACGACCGCCGTCGGCGTCCACCACCACCGCGTCGAACTCCTCTCCTTCTCGGCCGGCGAGCAGCCAGGCCTCTGTGGCGTCGACGACGGCCCGCTCCACGGCGCGGGTGCGCCGGTCGGAGGCGGCCATGAGCGCCGGCAGCTCCGGCAGCGCGGCCCGCAGCGTGGGGTCGGGCTCCCGGCCGGCGGCCAGCGCCAGGCAGACCTCGGTGCCGAACCGGTCGACCAGCCGCCGCAGCGGCGCGGTCACGTGCGCGTAGGGGGCGCCGACGCCGGCGTGGCCGGGGTCCTCCGGCGGGTCGCCGTCGACGGGGGTGTAGGCGGCGCCGCGCAGCAGGGCGGCGGCCTCCTCGAGGAAGGCGAGGTGCCGCGGGTCGGTCAGGTCGAGCCCGGCCAGCACCCGGCCGGGTGCCGCGCCCGCGGGCCAGGCGACGCCGAGCAGGGGGGCCAGGCGGCGCAGCCGGGCGACGTCCTCGGGGCGCGCCCGGGGCAGCGTGCGCAGCAGGCCGACACCGCCGTCGAGCATGAGCCGCGCGGCCACCCGGCCGGTGAGCAGCGAGATCTGCGCGTTCCAGCCCTCGACCGGCAGCGGCGCGCGGGTGACCAGCGTCCAGCCGCCGCCGTCGGCGCTGACCACCTCCTGGTCGGGCGAGCCGAGCTCGATGGCGCCGCGGTCGGCGGCCTGCTCCTGCAGCAGCCGGCCGACCTCGGGCAGCAGCGCGACGGCGTCGGGGAGGGTGCCGGCGTCGGCCTGCGCCTGGACGTCGGGGTAGGCGAGCCGGGCGTGGCTGCGGACGCGCGCGCGGCGGAGGTCGACCGACCGGACACCGGCGCCGGCGTCGAGGCGGACGGTCCACAGCGCCGCGCCGCGGACCTCGCCGGGCAGCAGGCTGGCCGCGCCCTCGCTCAGCACCTCCGGGTGCAGCGGCGTGCGCCGGTCCGGGGCGTAGAGGGTCTGCCCGCGGCGCCGCGCCTCGGCGTCGAGCGCGCTGCCGGGCGGGACGGCCGAGCCGACGTCGGCGATCGCGTAGCTGACGCGGTAGCCGCCGCCGTCGCGGGCCAGGTGCACGGCCTGGTCGAGGTCGCGGCTGCCCGGCGGGTCGACGGTGACCAGCGGCAGGTCGGTGGCGTCGAGGTCGGGCAGCGGCGGGCCGGCGGCGATCCGCGCGGCCTCGGCCAGCACCGCGGCCGGGAACTCCTCCGGGACGTCGAACTCGGCCCGGATGGCGTCGACGTCGGGGCCGGCCCGCTCCGGCCAGCGCGGGACGACGGGGTTCCACGTGGAACGCGCCCCGGCGCTCACGCGACGCGCACGTCCTCGCCGCCCTCGATCGAGACGACGTCGCCGCGGCGGACCTGCCGGCCACGGCGGTCCTCGGGCTCGCCGTTGACCCGGACCGAGCCGGTGACCAGCACGTCCTTCACCTGGGCGCCGGTGGGCACGGCGTCGACGAGCTTGAGCAGCTGACCGAGGCGGATGGAGTCCTCACCGGGACGGAGCTCGACGGTGCGCACGGTCCCCATCCTCACGCGGGGACGAGCTCGTCGCCGACCGCCACCCGGCCGGGCACCGGCACCAGCGCGCCGACGGCGAGCGTGCTGCCGCGCTCGCGGTGGATCGTCTTGAGCACGGTGGTGTCGCGGCCGATCCCGCCCGGTTGCGGCCGGGTGACCATGACGCAGCGGCTGACCGGCTTGAGGACGTCGAGCACCGCGGTGCCCAGCCGCACCGTGCTGCCCACCAGGGCGTCCTCGCCGGCGCCGTCGAGGAGCACGTTCGAGCGGAACCGGCGGCGGTCCCAGGTGCCCAGCGTGCCGGTGGAGACCAGCGAGACCCGGATGCGGGAGCTGTCGTGGAACGCGCCGGACGCGCCCTCGAAGGCGTCCCACACGTCCTCGTCGTCGTCGGGGGCCTCGTAGTGCCGCGGCCCGCGCTCCACCTCCGCGGCGCGCAGGGTCACCGGCCGGCCGAGCCAGTCGGACAGGACGCCGTCGTCGGTGGTGACGGTGCCGTCGGGCAGCACCACCTCGACGCCGCCGTCGTCCCGGAGCCGCGCTGCGGCGAAGAGCAGGTCGGGCACCCGGCGGGCGGTGAGGCCGAAGCCGGTGGAGCGGTCGAACAGCGCCCACTGCCGGTCGCCGGTCAGCCCCTGCGGGCCGACGTCGACGGCGCCGAGCCGCTCCCCCTGCAGGGACTTGACCGGGTAGCGCCACAGCTCGAGCACGCGCACGTCAGGCCGCCGTCCAGCCGAGGGTCCACGTCCCCGCCCAGCTCTCGCCGGGGTCGAGGACGACGAGGTCGACGCCGTCGGCGAGCGCGTTGGGCGGGCAGGTCATCGGCTCGACGGCGAGGCTGCGGCGGCGCTGGCCCTCGGGCAGGGTGTCGCCGCTGTAGACCTGCAGCCACGGCCACGCGGGGTCGACGGCGAGCTCGAGCGCGCCGGCCGGGCCGCGCAGGGCGACGCGGGCCCAGCCGTCGTCGTCGCGGGTGAGGTCGGTGAGGGCGTCGTCGAGAGGGCGGTCGCCGATCCGGCCGACGGCGCCGTCGAAGGGCCGGCGGGTGCCGGTGGGCAGGCCGCCGTCGAGGTCGAGGGCCGTGCGGGCGGGGACGGTCAGCTCGGCGTCGCCGATGCCGCCGTCGGCCGTGGCGCCGACCGACAGGTAGGGGTGCATGCCGGCACCGAAGGGAGCCGGGCGCTCCCCGGCGTTGCGGACCCGCACGGTGACGGTGAGCCGGTCCTCGCCGAGGAGGTGGTCGACGGCGGCCGCGAGGCGGAACGGATAGCCCGGCCGGGCCTCGACGAGGGTGCCGACGGTCACCGCGTCGGAGTGCCGGGCCAGCACCTCCCACCGCTGCCAGCCGACCAGCCCGTGCGCGGCCGGTTTGCCGGGGCCGGCGGTGTCGAGCTGGAGCTGCTGTCCCTCCCACGTCCACTGCCCGTCGCGCAGGCGGTTGGGCCAGGGCAGCAGCACGCCGCCGCGCCGCCCGGCGGGCACGGTGCCGGCCGGGTAGCCGTCGAGGACGTCCCAGCCGCCGACGGTCAGCGCGCGGAGGTTGCCGCCGCGGAGGTCGACGGCGAGCCGCGCGTCCCCGCTGACCAGCTCCACCTCCGCCGGCTCGGTCGTCGGCCAGGCGGTCATCGGCGGGACGCTCATGCCCGGCAGCCCACCACACCCGGCGCCCCATCCGCCCACCCCCGTCGGTGCCATTGTCGCGACAATGGCACCGACGGGCCCCTGACCTGGGGTTCGGTCCTGGTCTTCGGCTGAGCGCCGGCTCGTGCCCCGTCCCGCGCGGGCGACGGTGCACCGGATCGACGGCGGCGACACCAGCCTGGAGAACTCGGCGCTGCTGTGCGAGCGGCACCACACCGAGGTCCACCACGGCTTCCGCGTCGAACGCCGACCCGACGGGCGATGGCGCACCTGGCGACCCGACGGATCGGAGATCACCATCCCCACCCCACTGGCACCCGCCGCCTGACACGACCCACGCACGCCGGCCGACCGCCCGCTCTGAGCGGACGGCTGTGCCGGCGTGCCCGCGGTCAGGCCCCGTCGAGCACCCGCTCGTAGTACAGCGAGCAGCCGGCGTCGGGAGCGTCGACGTACGCGCCGAACGCCGGGATCGGCCGGTAGCCGGCGCCCTCGTACAGCGCGATCGCCTCCGGCTGGCGCGGGCCGGTCTCCAGCCGCAGCGTCGTCCAGCCGCGGTCGCGTGCCGCGTCCTCCAGCCCGGCGAGCAGCAGCTTCGACACGCCCCGGCCGCGCGCGGCGGGGACGACGAACATGCGCTTGACCTCGGCCACGCCGTCGCCCAGCGCCCGCAGCGCACCGCAGCCGACCGCGGTGCCGTCGGCGTCCCGGGCGACCAGCACCACGCTGACGTCGGCGGCCGACGGCGGCGTCCCCGGTTCGGCCCCGCCGTCGTAGCGCGCCCGCAGCTCGGCCTGCTGCGCGCCGGTCAGCCGCCGCACGTCCGCGTCGTCCCAGGCGGCCGGGATGAGCCTCACCGGCTGATCCCGTGCAGCAGCAGCCCGGCCAGCTCCCGGTACGCCGCGGCGTCGTCGAGGCCGGTGGCGCGGGCGGTGTCCCCGCGGCCGATGCGCAGCATCAGCGTGGTGACGGTGTCGGCCACCAGCGCCGGGTGCACCTGCCGGAAGCGCCCCGCGGCCACGCCCTCGGCGATGAGCGCGCTCACCCGCTCCGCGGCCACGGCGGTGTTGTGCTCGTACACCGCGCGCCCCGGCGGGAAGGCCTCCAGGTCGCGGTGGAAGGCCCGCGACGCCGGGGTCAACGCGCGCGCCACCGCCTGCAGGTAGGTGGTCACCCGCGCGGCGGGGTCGGTCTCACCGGCGGTGCGGGCCTCGACGTCGGCGGTCGCCCGGCGGAAGAAGTGCCGCACCACGCGGACGGCCAGCTGCTCCTTGCTGTCGGCCAGCGCGTACAGCGTCGTCTTCGAGCAGTGCAGCCGGACGGCGAGGTCCTCGAGGGTGAAGCCGGCGAAGCCCTCGGCGAGGAAGAGCTCCTCGAGCTGGTCGAGCAGCTGTGCCTGGCGCGCGGTCAACCGCCGCTCGCGCTGCGCCGTCGTGGTCACCGCGCCTCCCGCCTCGATCTGGACGCTGAACAGTACCGCGGTACCGTCTGCAGTACTGCCGTCCGCGTCCGTGCCGTCCGTACCGAGGGGGATCCCCGTGGCCGTCGACCGTGAGCTGCCCACCCAGGAGGCCGCCGACCTGATCGCGCTCACCCGCGAGCTGGCCGACGCCGAACTGGCGCCCCGCGCCGCGGAGTACGAGCGCGAGGAGCGCTTCCCCCGGGAGGTGTTCGCCAAGCTCGGCGAGGTGGGCCTGCTCGGCCTGCCCTTCGGCGAGGACGTCGGCGGCGGCGACCAGCCCTACGCGGTCTACCTGCAGGTCGTCGAGGAGCTGGCCATGCGCTGGGCCACCGTCGCCCTCGGCATCAGCGTGCACACGCTCGCCTGCGGGCCGGTCGACCGCTTCGGCACCCCGGAGCAGCGCGAGCGGTGGCTGCCGGAGATGGTCGGCGGCCGCCTGCTCGGCGCCTACTGCCTGTCGGAGGCCCACGCCGGCTCCGACCCCGCCGCCATGCGCGCGCGCGCCGTCCGCGACGGCGAGGGCTGGGTGGCCTCCGGGGAGAAGGCCTGGGTCACCCACGGCGGGCACGCCGACTTCTACTCCACCTTCCTGCGCACCCCCGACGACGGCGAGCGGTCGATCTCCTGCTTCCACCTCACGCCCGACCTCGCCGGGTTCACCGCCGCCCCGCCGGAGCAGAAGATGGGCCTGACCGGCTCGACGACGGCGGCCATGCGGCTCGACGGCGTCGCCGTCCCGGCCGGGCGCATGGTCGGCGAGCCCGGCCGCGGCCTGTCCATCGCCCTGTCCGCGCTCGACTCCGGCCGGCTCGGGGTCAGCGCCGTCGCGGTCGGGCTGGCGCAGTCCGCCCTCGACGTCGCCGTCGCCTACGCCTGCGAGCGGGAGGCCTTCGGCCGGCGCATCGTCGACCACCAGGGCCTGGCGTTCCTGCTCGCCGACATGGCCGCCGCCGTCGAGTCCGCCCGCGCCACCTACCTCGTCGCCGCGCGCCGCAAGGACGCCGGGCTGCCCTACTCCCGGCAGGCGAGCATCGCCAAGCTCGTGGCCACCGACGCCGCCATGAAGGTCACCACCGACGCCGTCCAGGTGCTCGGCGGCGCCGGCTACACCCGCGACCACCCGGCCGAGCGGTACATGCGCGAGGCGAAGGTCATGCAGATCTTCGAGGGCACCAACCAGATCCAGCGCATGGTCATCGGCAAGCACCTGGCCGAGGAGGTCACCCCGGCCAACGGCTGACCGTGCAGGACGCACGGGGGATCGGTGACGTCTGTCAATGGGCACGCGCCCGGGCGGCGGGAAGACTCGGGGCACACCGCCTGACGAGGAGCCCGAGATGCCCCAGCCGCACCTGCGCGCCGCCGACGCCGACCGCGCCGCCGTGGTCACCCGCCTCGACCAGGGCCTGGCCGACGGCCGACTGACCCTGGCCGAGTACGAGGACCGCTCGGCCCGCGCCCACGCCGCCCGCACCTACGGCGAGCTCGACGGGCTCACCGCCGACCTGCCCTCCCCCGCACCGCGCCCGGCCCCCGTGGCGCAGGCGGTGTACGGCGGCCCGTGGCACGGCACGTGGGGACACGACCTGCGGACCGCCTGGACCCAGTGGGCCGTCACCGCGGTCGTCGTCGTCGGCATCTGGCTGGTCTCGATGCTGGCCACCACCGACCTGCAGTACCCCTGGCCGGTGTGGGTCGTCGGCCCGTGGGGTGCGGTGCTGCTCGCCCGCACCCTGGGCGAGCGGCACACCCTCGGCCGGCGCCGGCCGGGGCTGCCCGTCTGATCCGGGCGGGTGCCGTCCGGGCCGCCCGGGTAGGGGCTCCCCGACCCCAGCAGACCCGACCCCAGCAGACCCGACCCCAGCAGACCCGACCCCAGCCGTCCCGAGCCCCGGAGGACGCCGTGCACACCCTGACCGAGCGCTTCACCGCCGCCCTGCACCACCTCGACGCCGAGCGCGACGCGCAGCCGATGGTCGAGCTGACCGGTGAGGACGCCGTGCTCATGAAGCTCAACGAGGACCACGAGGCCCGCGGGCCGGAGGGTGCCAAGCGGTTCTGGGAGGACTACCGCAACGTCTTCGGCGACCTGGAGACGACGTTCACCTCCAGCACCGTCGGGGAGAAGACCGCGGCCCTGGAGTGGGAGTCGCGCGGCACGCTGCGCAGCGGCAAGCCCTTCACCTACAAGGGCGTCACCGTGATCGAGAGCGACGGCTCCCACGACGGCCCGCTCACCGGCGTCCGCACCTACTACGACTCCGCCGCGTTCGTGCAGGAGAGCGCGGGCACCGCCTGAGCGGGGCTCACCCGCCGGCCAGCGCCCGGGCGGCGCAGTCGTCGACGACGGCGTCCCAGCCGGCCCGCGCGTGCACCAGCTCGACGTCACTGCGCCGCGCCGCCGGCGTCGGGTAGACGACGGTCAGGGCGCCGTCGGCCCCGAAGCGGACGACGAAGCCCTGCGGCAACAGGCAGCCGACGAAGCGCTGCTCGACGGCCGGGTCGGCGGTCAGCGACGGATCGGCGGTGGACGCGATCGACCACGCCACCGGGACGGGGGTCCCCGCCGTCCGCGAGACGTAGCGCAGGCTGGTGCGCGACCCGTCCCGGAGCAGGTCGACGACCTCCGAGCCGGGGTGGACCGGCGCGGGCACCTCGGCGACCAGGACGCCGTCGTCGCCGGGCAGCTCCGTCCACACCCGGCCGATCGAGCCGTCGCCGAGGCGCACCGTGCCGGGTGAGTAGCGGGCGCCGTCGAAGGGCCGGGTGACGACGACCAGGACCGGCTGCGCGCCGGTGGTGTCGAGCACCGCGACCGTCGCGCCGCGCCCGCTGCGCTCGGGCGGCGCGATGAGCGCCAGCTCGTCCGGCGCGGCACCGGCCGGGCCGCCGAACCACGCGTGCAGCAGCTGCCCCTCGTCCTCCCCCGTGACCAGCGCCCAGCGCCGGCCGTCGGGCAGCTCGCCGGCGAAGGCCACGTGGCGGCTGGACTCCGGCGGGCGGAGCACGGCCCCGTCGCGACCGAGCGGCCCCGACCAGTCGATGGCGGCCACCCCGGCGACGAAGTCCTCGTCGCCGGCCAGGGACCCCCGGGTGGGCAGGTCGGGGAGCGCGGGTGCGGCCTGCTGCGTGTGCTGCCCGCCGGCGGTCTCCCCCGGCACGGGGCCGGCGTCGGGCAGCACGGCGGGGGCGGCGGCACCGAGCAGGGCGACCGCGAGCGCCCCGGCCGCCCAGGCGGCACGGGTGCGCCGCTGCCGGCGGGCCAGCGTGACGGCGGCGTCGGCGGCGTCGGCACCCCGCGGCGGGCCGGCCTCGGCAGCCAGCCGGTCCAGGGCCTCGCGGACGTCGAGGTCGGTGTCGGTCACGCCGGGCTCCCGTCGGTCGTGGCGGCGGTCTCGGGCCGCAGCACCCGGCGGACGGCGGCCAGGCCGCGGGCGGTGTGGGTGCGCACGGTGCTGGTCGAGCAGCCGAGCAGGGCGGCGGTCTCGGTCTCGGTGAGGTCCTCGTAGAAGCGCAGGACGAGCACCGCGCGGGCCCGCGGGGAGAGCTCGTCGAGAGCCCGGTGCAGCTCGTCGCCCAGGGCGTAGGCGTCCTGCCAGTCCCCGGCAGCACGGTCCGGCAGCGCCTCGACCACCTGCTCGCCGTGCCACAGCCGGCGCCGCCAGCTGAGGTGGCAGTTGAGCAGCAGCCGCCGCACGTAGGCGATCGGGACGTCGGCCTGGCGCACCCGGCCCCAGTGCCGGTAGGCCCGGGCCAGCGCGGTCTGCACCAGGTCCTCGGCGTGGCCGCGGTCGCCGGTCAGCAGGTAGGCGGTGCGCAGCAGGGCGGCCTCGTGCGCCACGACGAACGCCGTGAACTCGTCCCGGTCGGCGCCCATGTCCACCCGCTCTCGTGGTGTCCCTGATCAGTTGACCCGACGGGACGGCGCGATCGGTGACACCGGGAGGTCACGAAACGGTCACGGTGATCCCGGCGACGTCGGGACCCCGCTCCCGTGTGCCCGGGACACGTCCGAGCAGACGGTGGGTGCACACCGGCGGGAACGACCCGCCGCACCGGACCCGGAGGTCCCTCCCGTGCACACCACCGCCCCCGCCACCGCCCCGGCCGCACCGGCGCCCACCCGTCCCCTCGGCCCCGTGGGCCGCCGGCTGGCCGTCACCGGCCTGGTCGTCGGCAGCGTCCTCAACACCGCCGAGGCCGCCCTGCTGCAGTTCCTCCCCGCGCGCCCCGAGGCCCTCGCCGACCAGCTCGCGCTGGTCGGGGAGCACACCACCCTGTTCACCACCCGCCTGGTCACCGGCACGCTGGCCGTCCCGTTCATGGCGATCGCCTTCCTCGCCGCCGCCGGCCTGCTCGCTGCCCGCATGCGCAGGACCGCGTACGCCGCCGGCGCCCTGCTGCTGGCCGGCATGTGGGGCTTCGTGGGCATCCACCTCATGGGCTACCTGCAGCTGCCGGCGTCGCAGTCCGGGGACCTGGACGGCGCGGCCGCGCTGCTGTCGGCCGCCGAGGCGCACCCGGTGTTCCTGGCGCTGTTCCTCGCGCCGTTCCTGCTCGGCACGACGCTGGGCATGGTCACGCTGACGGTCGGCATGCTGCGCTCGGGCGTCGTCGCCCGCTGGATCCCGGCGGCCTGGCTGGCGTTCATCGTGCTGGACTTCTCCGTCGGCGCAGTCGGCCCGGTCGACCCGCACTGGCTGTGGCTGGCCGGCGCCCTGGGGCTGGCGGTGCACGTCGCCCGCGCCGGTGGCATCGCCCGTGCGGGCGAGCGGCGCGGCGTCGCCTCCTGACCGGGACGCCGACGGCCCCCTACGGTCCCCCGACGTGTACCGGAACCGGCGCGGCAGCCGGGTCGCCCTCCCGGCGGCCCGGCTGCTCGCCGTCTGCGCGGTGGCGGCCACCGCCGCCGCGCTGGCCCTGCCGGTCGCGGCCGGCGGGGACTGGCTGCCGCGGCTGTTCCGCACGCCCGAGCCGGTCGCCGGGCCCTCCTTCGCCGTCGCCGGTGCGCTGCTCGCCGGCCTGCCGCAGGCCCGGCGGCTGGGCTGGCTGCTGCTGGCCGTGGGCTGCTCGGCCTCGGCCTACGTCCTCGCGACGTCGTGGTGGGCCGCGGCCGGGCAGGCCGGGCCGGCCGGCTGGGTGCGCAGCTGGGTGTGGGTGCCGGCGCTGCTGCTGGTCACCACCGTCCTGCCGCAGGTGGTCCCCTCCGGCCGGCCGCTGCCCGGCTGGTGGCGGGTGCCGCACGCGGCCGCGCTGGCCCTGACCGCGCTCACCACCGCCGCGCTGGCCCTCCCCCTCGGGATCGGCGACCCCTTCGGCGTCCCCGCCTTCCCGGTGCTGCTCGGCGCGCTGGTGGCCGCCGGGGTCGCCTCCCTGGTGGTCCGGGTGCGCCGGGCCGACGGCGTCCAGCGGCGCCAGCTCGCCTGGGCCGGCTACGGCGTGGTCGCCGCCACCGCCGCCACCTTCCTCGCGCCGTGGTGGGGGGTCTCGCTGGCGGTGCTCCTCGTGCCGGCCGGGCTGGCCGTCGCCGCGTTCCGCTACCGGCTCTACGACATCGACGTCCTGGTCAACCGCACCGTCGTCGGCGGTGTGCTGCTCGGCCTGACCGCGCTGGTGTACGCCGCGGTGGTCGGCTGGGCGGGCGCGCTGCTCGGTGACCGCCGCGGCTGGGCGCCCTTCCTCGCCGCCTTCGCCGTGGCGCTGGCCTTCTCCCCCGCCCGGCTGCGCGTCCAGCGGCTGGTCGACCGGCTGCTGTACGGCGACCGCGGGGACCCCTACACGCTGCTCACCCGGGTCGACGCCGCGCTCGGCGCCGCCGCCTCCCCCCGGCAGGCCCTGCGCGACGGCGCCGCCGCGGTGGCGAGCGGGTTGCGGCTGCGCGGGGCGGCGGTCGAGGTGCCGCTGCCGGGCGGCGCCGTCGTCCGGGAGGAGGCCGGGCGGGTGCCCGCCGACGCCCGCCGGGTGCCGCTGGCGCTGCACGGCGAGCCCGTCGGCGAGCTGCTGGTGGCGCCGCGGGCCGCCGCGGCCGGCCTCGAGCCCGCCGACGACCGGGTGCTCGCCGACCTCGCCGGCCGGCTGGCGGCCGCCGCATACGCGGTGCGGCTCAGCGGCGACCTCGCCGAGTCCCGGGAGCGGCTGGTCACCGCCCGCGAGGAGGAGCGCCGGCGGCTGCGGCGGGACCTGCACGACGGCCTCGGCCCGCAGCTGTCGGCGGTGGTGATGACCCTGGACACTGCCGGGTCGGCGCTGCGCCGCGACGACCCCGCGCGAGCCGCCGCGCTGGTGGCCGCGGCCGGCACCCAGGCCGCCGACGCCGTCGCCGACGTGCGGCGGCTGGTCCACGGCCTGCGCCCCCCGACGCTCGACGACCTCGGGCTGCTCGGCGCGCTGCGCGCCGGCGCGGCACCGCTGGCCGAGCGCGGGCCGCGGGTGACGGTGACCGGCGAGGGGGACCTCACCGGGCTGCCGGCCGCCGTCGAGGTCGCCGCCCTGCGCATCGCCCAGGAGGCGCTGCACAACGCCGTCCGCCACGCCGGCGCGCGAGCCGTCGCCATCGGCGTCACGGCCGGCGCCGACACCGTCGAGGTCGAGGTCAGCGACGACGGCCGCGGTCTGCCCGGGCGGCCGGTCCCCGGCGTCGGGCTGTCCTCGATGCGGGAGCGCGCCGCGGAGCTGGGCGGTTCCTGCACCGTCGGCCCCGGCGACCCCACGGGCACCCGCGTGCACGCCGTCCTGCCGCGCCACCCGCACGACTGAGGAGCCCCCATGCGCGCCGTCGTCGCCGACGACCACCCCGTGTTCCGCCAGGGCCTGCGGGTCCTGCTGGAGGACCTCGGCGTCGAGGTCGTCGCCGAGGCCCCCGACGGGACCGGCGCGGTCGAGGCGGCCCTGCGCGAGCGACCCGACGTGGTGCTGATGGACGTGCAGATGCCCGGCCTGTCGGGGATCGAGGCCACCCGGCAGCTGGTCGAGCGGTGGCCGGAGGCGCGCGTGCTGGTGCTCACGATGGTCGCCGACGACGAGGCGGTGTTCGCCGCCGTGCAGGCCGGCGCGCTCGGGTACGTGCTCAAGGGCGCCGGTCAGGCCGAGATCGGGCGGGCGCTGGAGTCGGTCGCCGCCGGGCAGGGCGTCTACGGGGCCGAGGTCGCCCGGCGGCTGCGGGCGTTCTTCACCGCGGGGTCCGGGGTGGTCGCCAGGCCCTTCCCCGAGCTGTCCGACCGCGAGCGCGAGGTCCTCGACCTGATCGCCGCCGGGCTGCCGAACACCGCCATCGCCTCCCGGCTGTTCCTGTCGGAGAAGACCATCCGCAACAACGTGACGTCGATCTTCGCCAAGCTGGGGGTGCGCGACCGCGCCGAGGCCGTGGTGCGCGCCCGCGAGGCGGGGCTCGGCCGCGACCGGTAGCGCCGGGGCCCGGACGCACGAGGACCCGCCCGGTCGACCGGGCGGGTCCTCGACGTGCTGGGGTGCGGTACTGGTGGGCAAGGGGGGAGTTGAACCCCCACGTCCTTCCGGACACACGGACCTGAACCGTGCGCGTCTGCCATTCCGCCACTTGCCCTGGCGAGGAACGACCTTAGCAGCCGCCCGGCGGCACCCGGCGGAGGGGGCCGCAGGAGCGCGGCCGGTGGGCCCGGCGTGGCGGCAGTGGCCCGCGTGGCGACGAGCGTTGCTGGCCGGTCACCACCCGGGGGCACGGCTAGGATCGTCGGGAGGACCGTCGGTACCGGGTGAGGTGGAGGAGCGACTGTGGGCGTGCTGCAGCGCTTCGAGCGACGCCTCGAGGGGATGGTCGGCGTCGCCTTCGCCCGCCTGTTCAAGGGCAAGGTCCACCCCGCCGAGATCGCCAAGGCGCTGCAGCGGGAGGCCGACGAGCAGCGCTCCGTGATGGGCGAGGGCCGCGTGCTCGCGCCCAACGTCTACGACGTCCGGCTCGGTCCCACCGACTACACCAACCTCGCCGAGTGGTCCGAGCAGCTCGCCGCCCAACTCGCCGACATGGTGACCGAGCACATCGAGGACGAGGGCTGGCAGACCTTCGGCGCGGTCCAGGTCCGCCTCGAGCGCGTCGACGACCTGCCCACCGGGGTGTTCGAGGTCAGCTCGCACGTCGCCGACCCCGCGCGCCCGGCGTCGCGGGCCGACGGCGCCGCCGTCCCGCCGCCCCCGCCGATGACCGGCTCCGGCGCGGTCCCACCGCTGCCGCCGCTGCAGGGGCGGGTGGCCACCGACACCGGCCGCCAGCACCCCTCGGTGGTCGGCCGCGCCGGCGCGCGGCCGGGCGTCACGCACGTGCTCGTCGTCGACGGGCCCGGCACCCGCCACGAGCTGAGCACCGGCCGCAACGTCATCGGTCGCGGCACCGACGCCGACATCCGGCTGCCCGACACCGGCGTCAGCCGCAAGCACGTCGACGTCGTCCTCGAGGGCGGCACCGCCGTCGCCGAGGACCTCGGCTCCACCAACGGCACGCTGGTCAACGGCCGGCGCATCAGCCGGCAGGCGCTCTCCGACGGCGACGTCATCCGGATCGGCCACTCCGTGCTGGTGTACCGGCAGGACGGCTCGTGAGCGGGGGCCGCTCGTGACCGCCGAGATCGTCCTGCAGGTCTTCCGCTTCGGGTTCCTGCTGCTGCTGTGGCTGTTCATCTTCGCCGCGTTCCGCGTGGTGCGCGCCGACCTCTTCGGCGGCCGGGCCGGGCGGGTGGCCTCGGTGCCCCCGCGCGCCGCCGCCCCCGGTCGCAAGCGCGGCCGGGGCCCGCGCACGCTGGTGGTGACCGCCGGACCGCTGACCGGCACCAAGATCACCCTCGGGGAGCAGCCGATCCTCATCGGCCGCGCCGACGACTCCACGCTCGTGCTCACCGACGACTTCGCCAGCTCCCGGCACGCGCGGCTGACCAACCGTGGGGGACAGTGGTACGTCGAGGACCTCGGCTCCACGAACGGGACCTACCTCGACCAGCAGCGGGTGCAGGGGCCGCTGCTGGTGGCTCCGGGCCAGCCAATCCGCATCGGCCAGACCGCCCTGGAGCTGCGCTGATGACCGAGCCGACACCGACCCAGCCGACACCGACCGCGGCGACGACCACCGTGCCGACCATGGGGAGCGACCGAGCAGACGTGAGCAGGGTCCGATGAGTCTCGCGCTGCGCTACGCCGCCCGCTCCGACCGCGGTCTGGTCCGCGGCAACAACCAGGACTCGGTCTACGCCGGGCCCCGGCTGCTCGCCGTGGCCGACGGCATGGGCGGTCACGCGGCCGGCGACGTCGCCAGCAAGGTCGTCATCGCGGCCCTGGAGCACCTCGACGACGACGCCCCCAGCGGCGACATGCTGCAGGCGCTGCGCGAGGCGGTCTTCGACGGCAGCGAGCACCTGCGCGAGGTCATCCGCGAGTCGCCGCAGCTGGAGGGCATGGGCACCACGCTCACCGCCGTCCTGTTCGCCGGCGGCCGGATCGCCCTGTGCCACGTCGGGGACTCCCGCGCCTACCTGCTGCGCGACGGCGTCCTCACCCAGATCACCCACGACGACACGTTCGTGCAGACCCTCATCGACGACGGCCGGATCACGCCCGAGGAGGCCAACCACCACCCGCAGCGCTCGCTGCTGCTGCGGGCCCTCAACGGCCAGGACGTCGACCCCGACCTGTCGATGCGCGAGGCCCGCGCCGGCGACCGCTACCTGCTGTGCTCCGACGGCCTGTCCGGGGTGGTCAGCGAGGAGACCCTCGCCCACGCCCTCGAGGACCCCGACCCGCAGTCGACCGCCGACCGGCTCGTGGAGCTCGCGCTGCGCAGCGGCGGGCCGGACAACATCACCGTGATCGTCGCCGACGTCGTCGAGGACAACGGCTCGGGCACCATGGACCCCGTCGTCGACGGCGCCGCCGGGAACAACCGCGGCCAGCGCGAGGTCGACCCCCGCTCGGCCGCCGGGCGGGCGGCGCTGGCCGACCCGCCACCGACCCCCCCGCCCCCCGCGCCGACCGCACCCACGGCCGCTGCTCCCCCCGACCGTCGCCGCTCGCGGCGGCGGTTGTTCGTCGCTGGGGGTGCGGTGCTCCTCCTCGTGGGCGCCGGCATCGCCACCTGGCTGTGGGTGCTCACGCACTGGTTCGTCGGCTCGGCGGCCGCCGCCGACGGCAGCGACCGGGTGGCGGTCTTCCGCGGCTTCAACACCGACCTGCTCGGCCTGGACCTCTACCGCGTCGACGAGGTCACCGACATCCCGCTCGAGGACCTCACCTCCTACGACCGCAACAGCGTCCGGCAGGGCATCGAGGCCAGCGGCGCCGACGACGCCCAGCGGATCGTCGACGACCTGCACGAGGCCGCGATCCCGGTGTGCGAGACCGACCCGGCCTCCTCCAGCGCCCCGGCCTCCAGCGCCCCGGCCTCCAGCGCCCCGGCCTCCAGCGCCGCGCCGTCGGACGGCGCCCTGCCCTCGGACCTGCCCCCGCTGCCGACCGAGGGCCTGCCGGCGCCCGGCGCCTCGGACTCCCCCACGTCGGCCGGCCCCTCCACGATCTCCACCACCCCCTCCAGCACGGGGCCCGAGCCGGGGGTGGACTGCCGGGAGGCGGAGTGATGGGCAGCCCCTCCACCGACCCCCGGGCCGCGCTCCCGGGCACGGTCGTCCCGAAGCGGCGCAACACGGAGCTGGCGATGCTCGGCTTCGCGGTACTGATCACCCTCGCGGCGCAGTGCATCGTCGACCTCACCGTCACCGGGTCGCTGCGCCCGGAGCTGGCCACCTTCGGCGGCTGGTTCGCCGCGCTGTGGGTGGTGGTCCACCTCGTCGTCCGCCGGTTCGCGCCCTACGCCGACCCGCTGCTGCTGCCCGCCGTCGCGGTGCTCTCCGGCCTGGGCCTGACGATGATCCACCGGCTCGACCTCGCCGCGCTGCAGGCCGACGCCGAGGCCGGCCGCGAGGACGCCCCGGTGCAGCTGCTGTGGGCGACCGTCGGCGTCGCCCTGTTCGTCGCCATCCTCGTCGTGCTCCGCGACCACCGGCTGCTGTCGCGCTTCGCCTACACCCTCGGCCTGGTCGGCCTGGTGCTGCTGGCCATCCCCGCGGTGCTGCCCGCCTCGGTCTCGGAGGTCTACGGCGCCAAGATCTGGATCCGCGTCGCCGGCTTCAGCATCCAGCCCGGCGAGTTCGCCAAGATCTGCCTGATCGTCTTCTTCGCCGCCTACCTGGTCGACAAGCGCGACGTCCTCGCGCTCGCCAGCCGCCGCGTCGCCGGGCTGGAGCTGCCGCGCGGCCGCGACCTGGGCCCGGTGCTCGCCGTCTGGGTGGTGTCCATCCTCGTGCTCGTCTTCGAGCGCGACCTGGGCAGCTCGCTGCTGCTGTTCGGCATCTTCGTGGTGATGCTCTACATCGCCACCGAGCGGGCCAGCTGGCTGCTCATCGGCCTGGGCCTGTTCGCCGCCGGGGCGTTCCTCGCCTACCAGCTGTTCGGGCACGTGCGGGTGCGCGTCGACACCTGGCTCGACCCGTTCGCCTACCGCGACGAGGGCGGCTACCAGCTGGTCCAGTCGCTGTTCGGCCTGGGCACCGGCGGGCTGTTCGGTGCCGGGCTCGGCGGGGGCCGCCCCGACCAGGTGCCGGTGGCCAAGAGCGACTTCATCGCCGCCGCGATCGGCGAGGAGCTGGGCCTGTTCGGCCTGGTCGCCGTCATCGTCATCTACCTGGTCCTGGTCGAGCGCGGCCTGCGGACGTCGCTGGTCGTGCGCGACGCCTTCGGCAAGCTGCTCGCCGGCGGCCTGGCCTTCGCCGTCGCGTGGCAGCTGTTCGTCGTCCTCGGCGGCGTCACCGGCCTGCTGCCGCTGACCGGCCTGACGACGCCGTTCGTCGCCTACGGCGGGTCCTCGTTGGTGGCCAACTTCGGCCTGGTGGCCGTCCTGGTGCGCATCAGCGACGCTGCCCGCCGCCCGGCCACCCCGCCCCCTCCGCCCAAGCAGGCGCTGGGCGAGGCACCCACCGAGGTCGTGAGCTCGTGAACGCCCCGCTGCGGCGCGTGGCGATCAGCGTGCTGGTGCTGTTCACCCTGCTGATCCTCAACGTCAACTACATCCAGGTCGTGCGCTCCGACGAGCTGCGCGAGGACGCGGGCAACACCCGGGTGCTCACCGAGGAGTACTCGCGCGAGCGCGGGTCGATCGTCGTCGACGGCACCGAGGTCGCCCTGTCGGTGCCCACCCAGGACACGCTCGAGTACCTGCGCCAGTACCCGCAGGGGCCGACGTACGCCGCGGTCACCGGCTACTACTCGCTGATCTACGGCGCCTGGCAGATGGAGGACGCCGAGAACGACATCCTCGCCGGGTCCGCCGACCGGCTCGCGCTGCGCCGGCTGGCCGACCTGTTCACCGGCCGCGACCCGGCCGGCGGCGACGTCGTGCTCACCCTCGACCCCGCCGTCCAGGAGGCCGCCATGGCCGGGCTGGACGGCGTGACCGGCGCCGTCGTGGCGCTCGACCCGTCCACCGGCGCGGTGCTCGGCATGGCCAGCACCCCCACCTACGACCCGGCGCAGCTGTCCAGCCACGACCCCGCCGCCATCCGCGCCTACGCCGACGAGCTCGGCGCGATGGAGGCCGACCCGCGGCTGAACCGGGCGATCCAGGACAACTACCCGCCCGGTTCGGTGTTCAAGGTGATCGTGTCGGCCGCGGCGCTGTCGAGCGGGGAGTACACCCCCGACACCGTCATCCCGGCGCCGGACACGCTGACCCTGCCGGGCACCTCGACGACGCTGGAGAACTTCAACGGGTCCTCCTGCAGCAGCAGCCAGGAGCAGTCGCTCATCGACGCGCTGACCATCTCCTGCAACACCGCCTTCGCCCAGCTGGGCATCGACCTCGGTGAGGACCGCGTGCGGGAGATGGCCGAGGCGTTCGGCATGACGGGGGACGGCATGGAGATCCCGCTGGAGGTCGCCGGCAGCAGCGTCGGCGACATCGAGAGCGAGGCGGCGCTCGGGCAGAGCTCGATCGGCCAGCGCGACGTGCGGATGACCCCGCTGCAGGCGGCCATGGTCGCCGCCGCGGTGGGCAACGACGGGACCCTGATGACCCCCTACCTCGTCGACCAGGTGCGCGCCCCCGACCGGACGGTGATCGACCGGGCCGACCCCGAGGAGTTCTCCACGCCGGTCACCCCCGAGGTCGCCGACCAGCTGCAGGAGATGATGGAGAGCGTCGTGGCCAACGGCAGCGGGCGGGCCGCCCGCATCCCGGGCGTGGCGGTCGCCGGCAAGACCGGCACCGCCCAGGTCGCCGAGGACGTGCCCGACCACAACTGGTTCATCGGCTTCGCCCCGGCCGACGACCCGCAGATCGCCGTCGCGGTGTTCGTCGCCAACGGCGGGGGTACCGGCGGGGACGTCTCCGCACCGATCGCCGGTGACGTCATGCAGGCCTACCTCGAGGGTCAGGGGGGCTGATGGCCCTGTCCACCGGCACCATCCTGGCCGGCCGCTACGAGATCACCGAGCCCATCGCCACCGGCGGCATGGGCGAGGTGTGGCGTGCCCGCGACCGGGTGCTGGACCGGATCGTGGCCGCCAAGGTGCTGCGCAGCGAGTTCACCGGCGACCCGAGCTTCGTCGCCCGGTTCCGCAACGAGGCCCGGCACACCGCGGCCCTGTCGCACCCCAACATCGCCTCGGTCTACGACTACGGCGAGAGCACCGACGAGCGCGGCCACCAGCTGGCGTTCCTCGTCATGGAGCTCGTCGAGGGCAAGCCGCTGGTGACGATCCTCCACGAGGAGGGCCGGCTGCCGGTCGACTGGACGCTGCACGTGCTCAGCCAGGCCGCCGACGGGCTGTCCGCGGCGCACGCCGCCGGGGTGGTGCACCGCGACATCAAGCCGGGCAACCTCATCGTGCGGCCCGACGGCGTGGTCAAGCTGACCGACTTCGGCATCGCCCGCACCCGTGACGCGACGCCGCTGACCCGCACCGGCATGGTCGTGGGCACCGCGCAGTACCTCTCGCCCGAGCAGGCGCAGGGCATGGAGGTCACCGCCGCCTCCGACGTCTACTCCCTGGGCGTCGTCGGCTACGAGTGCCTCACCGGGGGGCGGCCCTTCGACGGCACCTCGCAGGTCGCCATCGCGCTGGCCCACATCAACCGGCAGCCGCCGCCGCTGCCGGCCGAGATCCCGCCGCAGGTCCGGCTGCTGATCGACCGGGCGCTGGCGAAGGACCCGCACGACCGCTTCCCCGACGGCGCCGCGTTCGCCACCGCGATCCGCTCGGTCGCCAACGGCCACGGGCTGGCCCCGGCCACCGGGGGCCTCGCCACCGGCACCGCGGGCGCGGTCACCGAGGTCATCCCCGAGGTCGACGGCGACGGCACCCGCGTGCTCGGCGGCCCGGTCACCGGCGCCGACACGGGGGTCGCGACCGGGGTCGTCGGGGCCGCGGCGGCCGGCCCGCGCACCGGGGGCCGGCACGCGGCCGGCGCCCGGCCGATGCCGCCGCTGCAGGGCCCGCCGGTCGACGGCGACGACGACCGCGACCGCCGCCCGGCGGCCGCGCCCCGGGGCGGCAGCCGCCGCTGGGCGCTGGTGCTGGCCTCCCTCGCGCTGGTCGCCGTCCTGGTCGCCGGCGCCTGGTTCCTGCTCTCCGGCAACGGCGAGGGCGACGCCGGCACCACCGCCGACCCGACCGCCACGAGCAGCGCGCCGACCAGCGGCTCGGCGGGCCCGACGCAGGACCTGGTCACCATCCCCGCCGCCGCGCAGTACCTCGGCGAGGACGCCGACGACGTCGAGGCCGAGCTGCGCGAGGCCGGTCTCGACGTCGCCCGGGTCGACGCCGGCGACGACGACCTCGCCGCCGCCGGGATCGAGCTGCAGGCCGGCGACGTCGCGGCCATCGACCCGTCGGGCATCCCCGTCCCCCGCGGCACCACGGTCACCCTGTCGGTGGCCCGGCAGGACTTCTCCCCCGAGGTGGAGAGCGAGGCGCCGCAGGACTCCGGCGGCGGGGACGACGACCAGGGCGGCGGGGACACCGGCGACCAGGGCAACGGCAACGGCAACACCGGCAACCAGGGCAACGGCAATGGGGGCGGGGGCAACGACGACGACGACGGCGGGCAGACCGAGACGCCCACCCAGACGCAGGCCCCGTCCCCCTCGCAGGGCGGCGGTTCCAGCCCGTCCGGCTCGCCGACGCCGTCGCCGAGCGGTCCGCCGGCGACCCAGGGTGGCACCACGGCTCCGCCGCCCTCCACGGCGAACCCGACGACCGGGGACGGCGGGGCGGCCGACGGGACCGGCACCGACCCCGGGACCGGTGGCGGCGGTGGGGGCGCCGGCACCGGCGCTGGCACCGGCGCGTGGGCGCCCGGGGTGCCCGGTCCCGACGCCTCTGGGGCTGCCGTGGCCGACGGTGCACCGGCGTGACACCCGCCCCCCGCGGTGCCGGGGTGGCGGGCGCTCCCGCCGTTAGGCTGCCCGCCGGGACCGGGGCCGCACCCGGTCCTCCCCCGTGTCCGGGTCCGCCCGAGCCGCACCACCGCACCGCCCGAGAGGACCCCCGATGACCACCCCCCAGGTTCTCGGCGAGCGCTACGAGATCGGCGGGGTCCTCGGCCGCGGCGGCATGGCGGAGGTGCACCGCGGCCGCGACCTCCGGCTGGGCCGCGAGGTGGCGGTCAAGGTGCTGCGCAGCGACCTGGCCCGCGACCCCTCCTTCCAGGTGCGCTTCCGCCGGGAGGCGCAGGCGGCCGCCTCGCTCAACCACCCGGCGATCGTCGCGGTCTACGACACCGGTGAGGACCGCACCAGCACCGGCGCGACGCCGTACATCGTCATGGAGTACGTCGAGGGCGAGACCCTGCGCGACGTGCTGCGCCGCGAGGGTGTGCTGGCGCCGGACCGGGCGATGAGCCTGACCGCCGACATCTGCGCCGCCCTCGACTTCAGCCACCGCAACGGCATCGTGCACCGCGACGTGAAGCCCGGGAACGTCATGCTGACGCCCGACGGCTCGGTCAAGGTCATGGACTTCGGCATCGCCCGCGCGGTGTCGGACTCCGCCGCCACGATGACCTCCACGGCCGCCGTCATCGGCACCGCGCAGTACCTCTCCCCCGAGCAGGCCCGCGGCGAGGCCGTCGACGCCCGCTCCGACGTCTACTCGGTCGGCTGCCTGCTCTTCGAGCTGGTCACCGGTGCGCCGCCGTTCACCGGTGACTCACCGGTGTCGGTGGCCTACCAGCACGTGCGCGAGGACCCGCGGCTGCCCTCGTCGGTCAACCCCCGGGTGCCGCCGGAGCTCGACGCGATCGCCCTCAAGGCGCTGAGCAAGAACCCGGCCAACCGCTACCAGTCGGCCGCCGAGATGCGCAACGACCTGCTCCGCGCGCTGGCCGGGCAGCGGGTCGAGGCCACCCCGGTCATGGGCGACGAGGAGAAGACCACCATCCTCGGCGCGACGCCGGCCGGCTACGGCGCCGACGGCGGCTGGGACGACGACGCGGCCGCCGACCGGCGCCGGCGCAACCGCGTGATCGCCGCCGTCGTCGGGGCGCTGGTGCTCATCGGCGCCGTCGTCGGCGTCGCGCTGCTGGTGAACTCCGGCGGGGACGACGACGCCGGGGGGACGCCGCAGGCGGCCGCGCAGGTCACCGTGCCGGCGCTGGTCGGGCAGCTGCGGGCCGACGCCGAGGCCGCGTTGCAGGGTGCCGGCCTGACCGTCGGTGAGGTCACCCCGCGGGTCACCCCGGACGAGGACGCCGTCGGCACCGTGCTGGAGAGCACCCCGGCCAGCGGCGCTCAGGTCGACGAGGGCACCGCGGTGGCCCTCACCGTCGGCGTGGCACCCGACACGGCGACGATGCCGCAGGTGGTCGGCCTCGACGAGGAGCGCGCCCGGACGGCGCTGGAGAACGCCGGCCTGACCGGCAACGTCAACAGCGACCAGACCGACTCCCTCGAGCCGGAGGGCCAGGTCGTCGCGGTGGACCCCGAGGAGGGCACCCAGGTCGACCCGGCCACCACCGTGACGCTGTCGGTCTCCGACGGCACCGCGGAGATCCCCGACGTCACCGGTCAGGAGCAGGCGGCCGCCACCCAGGCGCTGCGCACGGCGGGCTTCACCGCCGTCACGACCGAGGAGGTCGACTCCGACCAGCCCGCGGGCACCGTCGTCGCCAGCGACCCGGCCGCCGGCCAACAGGCGGCCGCCGACGACCAGATCACGCTGCAGGTGTCGGGCGGGACCGCCGAGATCACCGTCCCGCCGTCGATCGTCGGCCAGACCGAGGCCGCCGCCCGTCAGGCGCTGGCCGCCGCGGGCTTCACCGGGACGATCACGGCCCAGCCGACCGAGGGCGAGGCCGGGCAGGCGCCGGGCACGGTCGCCGGGAGCGACCCCCAGCCGGGGCAGACGGTGGAAGCCGACGGCGAGATCACGCTGCTGGTCGTCACGCAGCAGTCGCAGCCGACCGCGACGCCGACGACGGTCAGTCCGCCCGGCTGACCCCTGAAGCAGAGAGGGCCCCTCCCGATCCGGGAGGGGCCCTCGTGCGTTGCGGGGTCGCTAGGACACGGCCGCCGACAGCCGGCGCACACCCGCCGCGGCGGCCTCGACGACGGCCGGGTCGGGGGCCAGGCCGCAGCCGGCCAGCCAGGTGGCCAGCATCCGGTGACCGCCCTCGGTGAGCACCGACTCGGGGTGGAACTGCACGCCCTCGACCGGCAGCTCACGGTGCCGCAGCGCCATGACGATCCCCGACGGCGTGCTGCCGGTGACCTCGAGCTCGGCCGGCACGGTGTCGCGGTCGACGGCGAGGGAGTGGTAGCGGGTGGCGGTGAACGGCGAGGGCAGCCCGGCCAGCACGCCGACGCCGTCGTGGACGACCTCGCTGGTCTTGCCGTGCAGCAGTTCGGGGGCGCGCACCACCTCGGCGCCGAACGCCTCGGCGATGGCCTGGTGGCCCAGGCACACGCCCAGGACGGGGGTGCCGGCCTCGGCGGCGGCGCGGACCATGGGCACGGTCACGCCGGCGCCCGCGGGCGTCCCGGGGCCGGGGGACAGCAGCACCCCGGCGACGTCGAGGTCGGCGAGCTCGTCGACGGTGACCGCGTCGTTGCGGCGGACCACGCACTGCACGCCGAGCTGGCCGAGGTACTGGACCAGGTTGTAGACGAAGCTGTCGAAGTTGTCGACGACGAGGACCGGACGGCTCACGGGCCCTGTCTACACGCGGGAGGGCCTAGCCGTCAGCGGGTGTGGCGTAGGCCATGTCCAGCGGGGCGTCGTAGGCCGGCAGGACGACCTCCGGTCGGTCCCGGACGGCGAAGGTGAGGCCGAAGTCCTCGACCGCCTGCCGGAACACCGCGACCTGCGGTGAGGCGTCGAGCTGGGCGCGGATGGCGGCCGGGTCGCCCACGGCGGTGACGACGAACGGCGGGGACCAGGTGCGGCCGTGCAGCAGCAGCACGTTGCCCACGCACCGGACGGCGCTGGTGGCGACCAGCCGCTGGTCCATGATCGCGACGCCGTCGGCACCGGCGGCCCACACGGCGTTGACCACGCCCTGCACGTCGGACTGGTGGATGACGACGTCGTCGGGGCGCGCGCCGGCCGGCAGGCTGCCGTCGGGCCGCCGCGGGGCGTCGTCGAGGGTGATCTCCACACCCCGCCCGCGCAGCGCCACCACGCCCGCGGAGACCGCGCCCCGGTCGCCGGCGGCCTGGGCGGCGGCGACCGCGCCGTCGCGGCTCGCGGCCTGGTCGGTGAGCGTCTGGGCCTGCCGCTGCAGCTCGGTCAGCTGCGCCTCCTGGTCGGCGATGACCTCGTTGCGCTCGGCGATGAGCGCCGACAGCTCGGTGACGTCGCCGGCGCGCAGGTCCGACCCCTGCGCCGTCTGGCCGGACGTGGCGAACAGCAGCCCCGCGGCCACGGCGACCACCGGCACCAGCGCGCCCCAGGCGGTCCGCCGGCGCCGGGCGGGCGCCGGCGCAGCCATGGGCTCGGACGGCGTCACGGGGGCTCCTGGGGGGACGGGAGGGACGGCGCGGGCCCGGCGGGGCCGTCGGCGCGACCGGTGTGGTCGTCCCGGAGCTTAGGCTGGGGGGCGATCGTGCCGGTCGCGACGACCGGCACCCCGAGCGAGTCAGCAGGAGTCGGTCCCGGTGCCCAAGTCCAAGGTGCGCAAGAAGTCGGTCTACACGCCGCCGGAGGGCGTCCTGCAGGCGCGGTCGGCCGCCGCCCGCGCGGTGCAGCCCAGTCCCCGCTGGTACGCGCCGCTCATGGTCACGCTCATGCTGCTGGGCCTGCTGTGGATCGTCGTCTACTACGTGGCCGGCGACCAGATCCCGTTCATGGTCTCGCTGTCGGCGTGGAACTTCGCCATCGGCTTCGGGGCCATGGTGATCGGCCTGGTCATGTCGATGCGCTGGCGCTGAACGAGCACCGGCCCCACCCGGTCGCGAGGCCCCCGTCCCCCCGGGACGGGGGCCTCGCGCGTTCCCGGGGCACTACACCAGCCCGGATCCGCGCTGTCCCCGGGGTGTGGACCGTCGTGCACAGGCCGCCGGTGGATCCACAGGTCGACATGACGATCCGCCCCCAGGGTTGTCCACCACGTGTGGAGAACGCGTGTTCGAGCGCACCGCGCTGACCAGCGCGGACACCACGGGTGGGACTCGTGGTGCGCGGAGGACGGCCGCGTAACTACAGGTCTGTGCTTTGTCCCCAGCTGTGTACCCACCTGTGGACGAGTCGACAAGACCGCCCGGGGGCGACCGTCACCCACCGCGATGACGCGGCCACCGTCGAGTCGTCGACACGCGCGCTGAGCAGGGCACATCCCCCGCCCGGCTCGTCGTCCCCAGGCCCGGATGCCTGTGGACAACCGACCGGGCGACGTGTCCACCGCCCTGGGAGGGTGGGGACCGTGCAGTGGTCGGCGCGGACGGCGGAGACGGTCGTGCTGGGGACCGGCGGCGTGCTGCTGGCACTGGCCGCGCTGACCCTCGACACCGCCGGCCGGGTGCTGGTCGGCGCCGCCGGGGCACTGCTGCTGGCGCTGGCGCTGCGCGACGTCCTCCTGCGGCCCCGGCTGTCGGCCGACCCCGGCGGCGTCGTCGTCCGGACGCTGTCCGGCCGCACGCGGCTGCCCTGGCCGGGCCTGCGGGTGCGGCTGCGGAGCACCCGCCGGCTGGGGGTGCGGTCGCGGCTGCTGGAGCTCGACACCGCCGCGGGGCCCGACGACGACGGCACGCTGGTGCTGCTGGGCCGTCGCGACCTCGGCACCGACCCGGCCGCCGTCGCGCAGGCCCTGGAGGCGATGCGCCCTGGTTGAGGCGCTGGAGCGGCCCCGCTCAGAGACCGAGGACGGTCACCGGCACGGGCATCGCGAGCACCAGGACGACCAGCACCGCGGCGAGGAGGGCCAGCCCGGCGGCCTGCACCGCGACGCGGCGGCGGGCGAGGACGAGCAGCGTGGTGGCGAGCAGGCCCGCGACGAGGCCGCCGAGGTGCCCGAGCAGGGACACGTTGGGCAGGAAGCTGATGACGACGTTGATCGCCAGCAGGGTGAGCAGGCCCCGCAGGTCCTGCCGGGCGGCGACCAGCAGCACGCCCAGGGCGCCCAGCAGGCCGTAGATGGCCGCCGAGGCTCCGGCCACGGGCCGGCCGGGGTCGCCGAACAGCTGGATGGCCACGGCGCCGCCCAGCGCCGAGAGCAGGTAGACCGACAGGTAACGCCACCAGCCCAGCCGCGCCTCGATCTCGGGCCCGAACAGCAGCAGGCTGAGCATGTTGAGCAGCAGGTGGGTGAACCCGATGTGCAGGAACGCGCTGGTGATCAGCCGCCAGTCCTGCCCGTAGACGTCGACGAGGACGGGGACGAGCGAGAAGTCGGCGAAGACCGGCGAGCGGTAGTTGTCCAGCGGGCTCTCGCCGACCGAGACCGCCGAGACGGCGGTGACCACGAAGACCACGACGTTGACCGCGACCAGCGTGGTGGTGACGGGTCCGAAGCGGCGCCGGGCGGCGCCCCAGCGCGAGACCGGCCGCGGCCGGCGCACCCCGGCGGTGCCGGCGCGGACGTCGTCGGGGCACTGGAAGCCGACCGACGCCGGCGTCATGCACTCCGGGCAGATGGGCCGGTCACAGCGCGTGCACCGGATTCCGGTGGGCCGGTCGGGGTGCCGGTAGCAGGTGACCGGCGGGGGCACCGGCGGCGGGACGGCGCCGGTGCCCCCGTCGGGCGGTGAGCTGGTCAGCTGCGCTGCACCTCGACCGACTCGATGACGACGTCGTCGACCGGCTTGTCGTTGCGGCCGGTGCGCACGGCGGCGATGCGGTCGACGACCTCGCGGCTGGCCTGGTCGGCCACCTCACCGAAGATCGTGTGCTTGCGGTTGAGGTGCGGCGTGGGGCCGACGGTGATGAAGAACTGCGAGCCGTTGGTGCCGGGTCCGGCGTTGGCCATGGCGAGCAGGTACGGGCGGTCGAAGCTGAGCTCGGGGTGGAACTCGTCGCCGAACTGGTAGCCGGGGCCGCCGAAGCCCTGACCGAGCGGGTCGCCGCCCTGGATCATGAAGCCGCTGATGACGCGGTGGAAGATCGTCCCGTCGTAGAGCGGGTCGGTGGTCTTCGCGCGGGTGGCCGGGTGCGTCCACTCACGGCGGCCCTCGGCCAGGTCCGCGAAGTTCGCGACCGTCTTCGGCGCGTGGTCGGGGAACAGCTCGACGGTGATGTCGCCGTGGTTGGTGTGCAGCACCGCGCGACGGGCGGGCGAGGTCGATTCGGTCACGGCCCCACTCTCCCATCCCCCCGCCGGACGGGCCGGGGCCGCCGGTCACGGCCGCGCCTCCAGGACCAGGTTGAACGGCGTCTGTGTGGCCCGCCGCACGCGGGTGAAGCCGGCGTCGTGGAGCAGGTCGGTCAGGCGCGCCTCGCCGGCCTGGGCCCCCAGGGCCGTGCCGGGGTCCCCGGTCTTCGAGTGCGCCACGCAGATGGCCGTCGACGCCGCGTAGTAGAGCCGGCCCACCGGGTTGAGGTTGTCCTCGAGCCGGTCCTCGGCGTAGGGCTCCACGAGCATGAACACCCCGTCGGGAGCGAGCACCTCGCGGATGTGGCGCGCCGCCCCCCGCGGGTCGGGCATGTCGTGCAGCGCGTCGAAGACGGTGACCAGGTCGTAGTCGGAGCCGGGGAAGTCGGTCGCCGAGGCCACCTCGAAGGTGGCGCGGTGGGTCAGCCCCGCGTCGCCGGCCCGCTTGCCGGCCTGCTCGATGCTGGCCCGGTGGTAGTCGAACCCGGTGACGGAGGCCGCCGGGTACGCCTGGGCCATCAGCAGGGTCGAGGCGCCGTGGCCGCAGCCGACGTCGGCCACCTTCCCGCCCGCCCGCAGCCGGTCCTCCAGCCCCTCGATCGCGGGGATCCACGAGGAGACGAGGTTGGCGGCGTAGCCCGGCCGGAAGAAGCGCTCGGTCCCCTCGAAGAGAGCCGTGTCGTGCTGGTGCCACGCGAACCCGCTGCCGCTGCGCACGGCGTCGGTGAGTGCCTGGACGTTCATCGCCAGCGCGACCGGGAGGTGGAAGGCCGCGGCGGCCTGCATGCCGTCGGGCGCCGCGAGCACGAACGCCTGCTCCTCGGTGAGCGAGAAGCGCTCGGTGGCCGGGTCGTAGGTGACGTAGCCGCCGGCCGCCTGGCCGGACAACCACTCGCGGACGTGCCGCTCGTCCGCGCCGGCGTGCCGGGCGACCTCCTCCGGCGTCGCCGGCATGACGGCGGCCAGCGCCTGGTAGAGACCGAGCCGGTCCCCGATGACGGCGTTGACGGCGTGGAACCCGGCCCCGAGGTCGGTGACGAAGCGGCCCAGCAGGGCGTCGAGCTGGTGCTGGTCGATGGCCATGCCATCCCCCTGGTGGTGCTGGTGCGGTGGTGCAGGGCTCGTGCGGAGGACGAGCGGGGAGGCGCGGGGGGCCGGGCACGGCCCCGGCGCCGGTCGGGGCGGTCGCGAAGCGGCCGTCCGGGGTGGCCTGTCGCTGAGCGGGCAGCCGGGACTCTCGTGCGGGGCCTCCACGGGGTCAACAGAGACGGGCGCGCCTCGCGCGGCGGTGCCTCGCCCCGCCGCGTGTCGGGCGCCGGCTCCACCTCACCCTGCGGGCCCGGGCGGTGAGGCCCCGGTGCGCCGGTCGACTGGTGGACCTTCGCCGCCGCGCCGGCGGACGCCCCCAGGGTCTCCACCGCCGGGGTCTCCGGCGCCGCCGACGCCACCACCCAGGCGCTGAGCCAGACGCGGGTCGCCGTCGACGAGCTCTCCCGGATGGGCGCCGACCTGCGCACCGGCGTCGCCCGCTTCACCTACGAGGAGGACCCCCCTGCCCGGCGCCGCTCGCACGCTCGCGTCGGGCCCCTCCAGGGAGGCCAACCCCGGGCGGGGCGTGCCCCGGGCCACCGCACGAGTGGCCCGTGCTCCCCGACGAGGGAGGGCCGGGGCTCCGGAGGAGACCTCTCGGAGCAGGGAGGGTCAGGCCGGGACGGGAGTCCTGGGAGTGGAGACGAGGGGAATCGAACCCCTAACCCCCGCCTTGCAAAGGCGGTGCTCTGCCAATTGAGCTACGTCCCCGGTGGCCCCTGAGGGGCCGGGGTCAGCGGGCGGTGGGGCGGCTGACGGCCTGGGGGCCGCTCGTGGCCTCGTGCCAGAGGTCGGCCTCGGCCTTGCCGGTACCCGCGGAGCGGCGACGGACGGCGGCGGCGACGCCGGCCGCTGCGGCGACGAGGGCCAACTGCTTGAGCACGCGGTACCTCCTGGTGACGACCGCGGCCACGGACGGGGCCGCCTTGCCGCGGTGCCGTGGGCACCGGTACACGGGTGGGCCTGGGAGGACTTGAACCTCCGGCCTCATCCTTATCAGGGATGCGCTCTAACCGCCTGAGCTACAGGCCCGTGGACCTCGACCAGCGTACAAGGGTGTCCGGGGGCCCCGGCGAGCGGGGCCCCCGGCACCGTCAGTCGCGCTCGGCGAGGGTGACCTCCAGGCCGCCCACGAGGTCGGCGCAGAGGTTGTAGATGAACGCCGCGACGGTGGCCAGCGCGGTCATGAGCACGATGTTGATCGCGCCGATGACGGCCGCCCCGCCGAAGACGATGCCCGGCGTGATGACGTCACTGCCGCCGTCGCCGCCCGAGGACGTGCCGAGTTGGCCGAACAGGTCGTTGAGGGTGTCGAAGACGCCCAGGCCGGACAGGACGCCGTAGAGGATCCCGATCGCGACCATCCAGACGAAGAAGAGCGCGATCGACAGCACCAGCGAGATCTTCAGCGCCGACCAGGTGTCGATGTGCCGCAGCTGCAGGCGGGCCCGGCGGGGACCGCGGTTGCTCCGGCCCTTCGCCGGCCGGCCGGCCGGCGGCGCCGCCTGCTGCGGAGCCTGCTGGGGTGCCGACTGCTGGGCGGCCGTCACCTGCTGGGGTGCCTGCTGCGGAGGAGCGGCCTGCTGGGGCGAGCGTGCGGCGGCCGGCGCGGCGGCTCCCGCGGGCGGGGCCACCTGGGTGGCCCCGGTCGGCGGGGGCATCGTCGCGTCGGCGGGCCGCTGCACCTGCCGGGTCTGCTGCCCCTGCGGAGCCTGCTGCGGAGCCTGCTGCGGACCCTGCGGCGCGGGCATCGCGCCGGTGACCGGCTTGGTCAGCGACGGGGCCCCGCCGGCCGGGGTCGCCCCCGACGGCACGGCCCCGGACGGGGGTCCGGACGCGACGGGCTGCTGACCGGTGCTGGGCACCGAGCCCGTCGCCGGGGCTCCGTCCGCTCCGGCTGCGCCTTCCGGGCGGACCCCGGTGCGCACCGCCTGCGGCCGGTCGCTCATGCCGTTCTCCCGTTCGCCTGCGGCCCTCGCCGCGCTCTCGCGCCCGGGAGTTCCGGCGGTGCCGGAGGCGCCCGGGCGCCGGTCGTGTCCGTCGAGGGGAGCCGGGGGCGAGGCGTGACCCGCGGCCACGCCCCGCCGTGCTCCCGGTCTCACCCTAGGCGGCGGGCTCGTCGTTGTCCGTCGTCCGGGCGATCGCCACGATCGTCACGTCCTCGGGCAAGTTCATGAGCTTGACACCCATGGTGGCCCGGTCCTTGTTGTGGCGCACGCCGTTGACCGGCGTCCGGATGACCCCGCCGCCCGAGGTGATCGCGTACAGCTCGTCACCGAGGCTCACCGACAGCGCGCCGACCAGCGCCCCCTTGCGGGCCTTGGGGTCGGCGGTGAGCACGCCCTTGCCGCCGCGGCCCTGCGGCGGGTAGTTCTCGATGCCGGTCCGCTTGGCGAAGCCGCGCTCGGTGGCGACCAGGACGTCGACGCCCTCCTCGACCACGATCATCGACAGCAGCCGGTCGCCAGGGGCCAGCGAGATGCCACGGACCCCCTCGGTGGCCCGGCCCATGGGCCGCAGCGTCGCGTCGTCGGCCTTGAACCGGATCGACATCGCCGCGCGGGTGACCAGCAGCAGGTCCTTCTCGGGGTAGATGAGCGCCGCGCCCACCAGCTCGTCGCTCTCGCGCAGGTTGATCGCGATGACGCCGCCGCTGCGCGGGCTGTCGAAGTCCGACAGCCGGGTCTTCTTCACCTGCCCGTTGGCGGTGGCCAGCACCAGGTACGGGGCGACCGAGTAGTCCTTGATCTGCATGACCTGGGCGATCCGCTCGTCGGGCTGGAACGCCAGGATGTTGGCCACGTGCGCGCCGCGGGCGGTGCGGTTGGCCTCGGGCAGCTCGTAGGCCTTGGCCCGGTAGACCCGTCCCTTGTTGGTGAAGAACAGGATCCAGTCGTGGGTGGAGCCCACGAAGAAGTGGTCGACCAGGTCGTCCTGCTTGAGGGCCGCCCCCATCACGCCCTTGCCGCCGCGGCGCTGCGACCGGTAGAGGTCGCTCTTCGTCCGCTTGGCGTAGCCGGTGCGGGTGATGGTGACGACGACCTCCTCCTCGGCGATGAGGTCCTCGACGGAGACGTCGCCCTCGTTGGCGACGAACTGCGAGCGCCGGTCGTCGCCGTACTTCTCGACGATCTCTGCCAGCTCGTCGCGGACGATCTGCCGCTGTCGGTCGGGGGAGTCCAGGATCGCCTGCAGGTCGGCGATGCGGGCCTCGATCTCGGCCAGCTCGTCCATGATCCGCTGCCGCTCGAGAGCGGCCAGCCGGCGCAGCTGCAGGTCGAGGATCGCCGTCGCCTGGACCTCGTCGACCTCGAGCAGCTCCATGAGGCCGGTGCGGGCGGTGTCGGCCGAGGGGCTGTTGCGGATGAGCGCGATGACGGCGTCGAGCTGGTCGAGGGCCTTGGCGTAGCCGCGCAGGATGTGCGCGCGCTCCTCGGCCTTGCGCAGCCGGTACCGGGTGCGCCGCTGGATGACCTCGATCTGGTGGGAGACCCACAGCCGCACCAGCTCGTCGAGCCGCAGCGTCCGCGGGACGCCGTCGACGATCGAGAGCATGTTGCAGCCGAACGACGTCTGCAGCTGGGTGTGCTTGTAGAGGTTGTTCAGCACCACCTTGGCCACGGCGTCGCGGCGCAGGGTGATGACCAGCCGCCGGCCGACACGGTCGCTGGACTCGTCGGCGATCTCGCTGATCCCCTGCAGCCGGCCCTCCTTGACCGCCTCGGCGATCGACTCGGCCAGGTTGTCCGGGTTGACCTGGTAGGGCAGCTCGGTGACGACGAGCTGCACCCGGCCCCGGGAGTCCTCCTCCACCGTGACGACGGCGCGCATCTTCACCGAGCCGCGGCCGGTGCGGTAGGCGTCCTCGATGCCGTCGCGGCCGACGATGAGGCCGTAGGTCGGGAAGTCGGGGCCCTTGATGCGCTCCATGCACGCGGTGAGCGCTTCCTCGGGCTCGGCGTCGGGGTGGTCGAGCACCCAGTAGACCGCCTCGGCGACCTCGCGCAGGTTGTGCGGCGGCATGTTGGTGGCCATGCCGACCGCGATGCCGGCCGAGCCGTTGATCAGCAGGTTGGGGATGCGCGACGGCAGGACCAGCGGCTCCTGGGTGCGGCCGTCGTAGTTGGCCTGGAAGTCGACGGTCTCCTCGTCGATCCCGGCCAGCATCTCCATGGCCAGCGGGGTCAGCCGGCACTCGGTATAGCGCATGGCGGCCGGCGGGTCGTTGCCCGGCGAGCCGAAGTTGCCCTGGCCGTCGATGAGCGGGTAGCGCATCGACCAGGGCTGGGCCAGCCGCACGAGGGCGTCGTAGATCGCCGAGTCACCGTGCGGGTGGTAGTTGCCCATGACCTCCGCGACCGGGCGGGCGCACTTGACGTAGCCGCGGTCGGGGCGGAAGCCCTGGTCGTACATGGCGAACAGCACGCGTCGGTGCACCGGCTTGAGGCCGTCGCGGACCTCCGGCAGGGCGCGGCCGACGATCACGCTCATCGCGTAGTCGATGTAGCTGCGCTGCATCTCCTGCTGGAGGTCGACCGGCTCGACGCGGTCGCGGGCGGGTGTCTCGGTCACTCTTCGGTCTCTCCGGTTCGTGCTGAGGACGTGGCCGTCAGGTGGCCCCCTCGCAGGGACCCGCGCCGAGCGGAGCGAGGCGTGGGGGGCGAGGGGGTCCTTGCTCAGACGTCGAGGAAGCGGACGTCCTTGGCGTTGCGGGTGATGAAGCTGCGGCGGGCCTCGACGTCCTCGCCCATGAGGATGCTGAACAGCTCGTCGGCGGTGGCCGCGTCGTCGAGGGTGACCTGCAGCAGCAGGCGGGTCTCGGGGTTCATGGTGGTCTCCCACAGCTCGCTGGCGTTCATCTCACCGAGCCCCTTGAACCGCTGGATCATCTCCTCGCGGACCTTGCGGCCCTCCTTCTTGCCGGCGGCCAGCAGCGCGTCGCGCTCGCGGTCGGAGTAGGCGTACTGGTCGCCCCACTTGCCGCCCCACTTGATCTTGTACAGCGGCGGCTGCGCCAGGTAGACGTGGCCGGCCTCGACCAGCGGCCGCATGAAGCGGAACAGCAGGGTGAGCAGCAGCGTGCGGATGTGCTGGCCGTCGACGTCGGCGTCGGCCATCAGGACGATCTTGTGGTACCGCAGCTTCGACAGGTCGAACTCGTCGTGGATGCCGGTGCCGAAGGCGGTGATCATCGACTGGACCTCGGTGTTCTTGAGCACCCGGTCGATGCGCGCCTTCTCGACGTTGATGATCTTGCCGCGGATGGGCAGGATCGCCTGGAACATCGAGTCGCGGCCGGACTTCGCCGAACCGCCGGCGGAGTCGCCCTCGACGATGTAGACCTCGGAGTTGCGGGGGTCGGTCGACCGGCAGTCGGCCAGCTTGCCCGGCAGCGAGTTGTTGCTCAGCAGGTTCTTGCGGGCCAGCTTGCGGGCGTCCTGCGCGGCGCGCCGCGCCCGCGCGGCCGAGGCGGCCTTGGTGATGATCGTCTTGGCCTCGGCCGGGTTGGCCTCGAACCAGTGCGAGATCTGCTCGTTGCAGATGCGCTGCACGAAGCCCTTGACCTCGGTGTTGCCGAGCTTGGTCTTCGTCTGGCCCTCGAACTGCGGGTCGCCGATCTTGACCGAGACGATCGCGGCCAGGCCCTCGCGGATGTCCTCGCCGGTGAGCTTGTCCTCCGGCTTGTCCTTGAGGATCTTCTTCTCGACGGCGTACCGGTTGACGATCGAGGTCAGCGCGGTGCGGAAGCCCTCCTCGTGGGTGCCGCCCTCGTGCGTGTTGATCGTGTTGGCGAAGGAGTAGACCGACTCCGAGTAGGCGTCGGACCACTGCATCGCCACCTCGACGCTCATCCGCATGTCGTTCTTGCCGACGCCCTCGGCGCCGAAGCCGACGATCGAGCGGTGGATCGGGGTCTTCTTCGCGTTGATGTGGCGGACGTAGTCCTCGAGGCCGCCGTCGTAGCGGTAGGTGACCTCGGTGGGCTCGAAGGCGGCGTCCTCGGTGCCCGGGGCCGTGGCCTCGACCGACACCGACTTCTCGTCACCCAGGCCGGTCTCGGCCTTGCCGTGCCCGGGGCGCTCGTCGCGCAGGACGATGGTCAGGCCCTTGTTGAGGAAGGCCATCTCCTGCAGCCGACGGCTGATGGTGTCGAACGAGTAGCTCGTCGTCTCGAAGATGTCGCCGTCGGCCCAGAAGGTGATCTGGGTGCCACGCTTGGTGGTCGGGCCGACCTCCTCCAGCGGACCGGGCTTGGCCAGGGCGTAGGACTGGTGCCACTCCCGGCCGTCGCGCCAGATGCGCACGTCGAGGGCGGTGGACAGCGCGTTGACGACGGTGACGCCGACGCCGTGCAGACCGCCGGAGACGGCGTAGCTCTTGCCGTCGAACTTGCCGCCGGCGTGCAGCACGGTCATGACGACCTCGACGGTCGGCCGCTTCTCGCGCGGGTGCAGGTCGACCGGGATGCCACGGCCGTTGTCCTCGACCCGGACGCCGCCGTCGGCGAGCAGGGTGACGCGGACGGTGTCGCAGAAGCCGGCCAGCGCCTCGTCGACGGAGTTGTCGACGACCTCCCACACCATGTGGTGCAGGCCGCGCTCACCGGTGGAGCCGATGTACATGCCGGGCCGCTTGCGGACCGCCTCGAGCCCCTCGAGGACGGTGATGGAGCTGCCGGAGTAGCTGTTCTCAGTCTGGGTCCGAGCGACCACGTGGGGCCCTTCTGTCGCGCAGCCGGCGCGCGGGCACCTCCGCACGGGAGGGCTCCGAGGGCGCACAGCGCCACTCAGCCGGATGCTGGGGATTCCTGCCGTCCATGTTACCGGGTCCACCGACAGGAACGGCGCCACGCACGCCCTGACGTCCCGTCTGCGCCACTCGCGGCGCCGCTCGCACCACCGGTGTTGCCCCCGAGGCCGACACGCCCGCCCAGGGGCGCTGGACGGCCGGAACCGATCCGGCCGTCGGGCACCGGTCCGCGGTGACTCGCAGACTCGTCGACGTGCAGCCCGCCCCGCGTGACCTGACCTGTCTGGTCACGGGCGCCACCGGCTACGTCGGCGGCCGCCTCGTGCCCGAGCTCCTCGCCGCCGGCCACCGCGTGCGGGTGCTGACCCGCTCGCCGGGCAAGCTCCGGGACCGGCCCTGGATCCGGGACGTCGAGGTCGTCGAGGGCGACGCCGCCGACGACGACGCGGTGGTCCGCGCGTGCACCGGCGCCGACGTCGTCTACTACCTGGTCCACTCCCTCGCCGTCGGCCGCGCGTTCGAGGAGCGTGACCGGCGGACCGCCGAGGTGGTGGCCCGCGCCGTCCGCGGGGCCGGCGTCGGCCGGCTGGTGTACCTCGGCGGTCTCGAGCCGCCGGACGAGGAGCTCTCCCCGCACCTGCGCTCCCGCGCCGAGATGGCCCGCGTGCTGCTCGGCTCGGGCGTGCCCACGGTGGTGCTGCGCGCGGCGATCGTGCTGGGCTCGGGCTCGGCGTCGTTCGAGATGCTGCGACACCTCACCGAGCGGCTGCCGGTCATGGTCACCCCGCGGTGGGTGCACAGCCGCATCCAGCCCATCGCCATCCGCGACGTGCTGCGCTACCTGGTCGGCTGCGCCACGCTGCCGCCGGACGTGCACCGCTGCTTCGACATCGGCGGGCCCGACGTCATGGACTACGCGCAGATGATGCAGCGCTACGCCGAGGTCACCGGGCTGCCGCGGCGGCGGATCCTGCCGGTGCCGGCCCTCACGCCGTCGCTGTCGAGCCACTGGGTCGGCCTCATCACGCCGGTGCCGGCGTCGATCGCCCGGCCGCTGGTGGAGTCGCTGCGCAACACCGTCGTCGCCTCCGAGCACGACATCGCGCGGTACGTGCCCGACCCGCCCGAGGGCCTGCTGGGCTTCGACGACGCGGTGCGGCTGGCCGTGCAGCGGGTGCGCGACCACGCCGTCGTCACCCGGTGGACCGGCGCCTCGGTGCCCGGGGCGCCGTCGGACCCGCTGCCCAGCGACCCCGACTGGGCCGGCGGCAGCCTCCACCTCGACGAGCGGACCCGGGACACCGACGCCCCGCCCGGGGCGCTGTGGCGGGTGGTCGAGGGCATCGGCGGGGAGACCGGCTGGTACAGCTTCCCGCTGGCCTGGGAGGTGCGCGGCTGGCTGGACCGGGCGGTGGGCGGCGTGGGCCTGCGCCGCGGGCGCCGCCACCCCAGCGACCTCGACGTCGGCGACGCGCTGGACTGGTGGCGGGTGGAGGAGCTGGAGGAGGGCCGGCTGCTGCGGCTGCGCGCCGAGATGCGCCTGCCGGGCCTGGCCTGGCTGGAGTTCCACGTGGAACGTGCCGAGGACGGGCGCACCCGGCTGCGGCAGAAGGCGACCTTCCACCCCCACGGCCTGCTCGGCCACCTCTACTGGTGGAGCATCTCGCCGTTCCACGGCATCGTGTTCGGGAGCATGGTCCGCAACCTGTGCAGGGCCGCGGAGGCCCTCGACGAGCCCGGGGCGACGACGACCCGGGCCGCCTGACCCCGTCCAGGCTCACCGGGACGCGTCCTGGCTCACCGCCGACCGCGAGCCAGGACGCAGCACGATCAGCTCACCTGGTCCTGCACGGACTCACACCAGGAGCTGGGCGGAGGCGAGCTCGCGGTAGAGCGGGCTGGTCTCCACCAGCTCGTCGTGGGTGCCGCGCGCGACGACGCGGCCGCCGTCGAGCACCACGATCTGGTCGCTGTCGAGCACGGTCGACAGCCGGTGGGCCACGACCAGCAGCGCCCGGTCGGCGGCCGCGGCCGAGAGCGTCTCGCGCAGCAGCCCCTCGTTGCGCGCGTCGAGGCTGGCGGTCGGCTCGTCGAGCAGCAGCAGCGCCGGGCGGGCCAGCAGCGACCGGGCGATGGCCAGCCGCTGCCGCTCGCCGCCGGACAGCAGCACGCCCTCGTCGCCGACCGGCACGTCCAGCCCGCGCGGGGAGCGCTGCACCACGCCCGTCAGGCCGACGTCGGCGAGCACCGCCCACAGCTCGTCGTCGGCGGCACCGGGCGCGGCCAGCAGCAGGTTCTCCCGCACCGTGCCGGCCAGCACCGGCGCCTCCTGCTCGACGTAGCCCAGCTGCGCGCGCAGTGCCGCCCGCGGCAGCTCCCTGACGTCGGTGCCGGCCCACCGGATGGTGCCGCCGGTCAGCGGGTAGAAGCCCTCCACCAGCGCCAGCACCGTCGACTTACCGGCACCCGAGGGACCGACCAGCGCCACCCGGCTGCCCGCCGGCACGGTGAGGGAGACCCCGTCGAGCACCCGCGTGCCGTCGGGGTAGGTGAACGAGACGCCGTCGAGCTCGAGCAGCGGGACCCCGGCCGCCGGCACCCGGGGCGCCGTCGTCACCGCGCCGCCGGCCTCGGGGACGTCGTCGCGCTCGGGCTCGAGGACGAGCACCTCCTGGATGCGGGCCAGCGCCCCCAGCCCGGTCTGCAGCTGCGTCCACGCCGAGACCGCCTGACCCAGCGGCATGACCAGCAGGAACAGGTAGAGGATGAACGCCACCAGGTCGGCGACGGCGATCGAGCCGGTGGCCACCCGGTAGCCGCCCAGCCCCAGCACGGCGAGGAACGCGCCCTGGACGGCGATCGAGCCCGCCGGCTGTACCAGCGCCTCCACCCGGGCCACCGCCACGCCGGCGCGGTAGGCCCGCCGCGCGCTGACCCCGACGGCGTCGACCTCCCGCGCGGTCGCACCGCTGGCGCGGATGGTGCGCACCGCCGACAGCGCGCGCTCCACGGCCGCCGTCATCGCGCCCACCTCGTCCTGCGCCCGGCGCGACAGCGTGCGCACCCGCCGGCTGCTGGCCACCACGACGGTCATGCCGACGGCGACGGCGGTGACGGTCACCAGCAGCAGCCAGACGTCGACCAGCGCCATCGCCACCAGCGCGCCGACGGCGACCACCGCGGAACCGGCCACCTCGATGACACCGGAGGTGACCGTGGCGCGCAGCAGCGTGGTGTCGGCCCCGACCCGGGACATCAGGTCGCCGGTGCGGCGGCGGTCGTACTCGGCCACCGGCAGCCGCAGCAGCCGGTCGGCGACCGTCCGGCGGGTGGAGAGGACGACGCCCTCCCCGGTGCGCTGCAGCAGGTAGGACTGGAACGCGTTGAGCACCGCGCCGGCGACGAGCACCAGCAGGAGCAGCGAGACGGCGGGCAGCAGCGGCTCGCCCGCGCCGACGGCGGCGATCACCCGGCCGGTGAGGGCGGGCTGGGCCAGCGCCGCCGCCGCGCCCAGCAGGGACAACCCCGCGGCCAGCAGCAGCGGCCGGCGGTGCGGGCGGACCAGCGGCAGCAGCTCGCGCAGCCCCGCGGCCGGCGCCTGCTCGGCGGTGGTCCCGGGAGCGGTCACGACAGGCGTCAGAACACGCCGGCGAGCGCGGCCACCATCGCGCCCAGCAGCCGGGCGTGGTGCTCGATCAGCTCGGGACGGTGGCCGTCGGGGCGGACGGCGGCGAGGTGGCCGGCCGCGGTCCAGAACTCGTCACCGTCGTCGCTGCCCATCAGCAGGCCGCGCACCGTGGCGTCCTCCACCAGCCGGCGCACCCCCGGACCGTCCTCCGCGGCCAGCAGCACCCACCGGGCGTCGAACTCGGGGTCGCCGCTGGGCACGTGCAGCAGGCCGCCGGTGCGGTGCCGCCAGAAGCGGGCCGGCGACAGGCGCAGCGGGGGCAGCGGCAGCAGCACCGGCGCCGCGGTGACCGCGTACTCGGGCACCGTCGACCGCTTGTCGACGAAGACGACGTCGAACGCGACGAGCTCGAGGGTGCCGGCGCGGCCGCGCACCACCCCGGCCGGCCGGTGGTCCTTGGTCGCCCGCACCGGGGCGGTGGCCACGAGCTCGGCGAGGACGGCGTCCTGCGGAGCGGTGCCGTCGGAGATCTCCCAGCCCTGCTGCAGCGCCCAGCCCTGCACGCCGACGGGGTCGCCCTGGTAGCGGAACACCTGCTCGACGACGCCGGGGGTGCGCGGGCGGCGCGCGGGCAGGGCCCAGGTGACCGGTCCGGGGCCGGCGCCGGCCGGCTCCCGCCCGCGGTCGCCCTCCTGGCCGTCGCGGTCGCCGTCACCGAGGTGGGCCGGCTCCTGCCAGCCGTCGCGGTCGCGGGGGTCGTCGTCGTGCGGCCGGTCGTCGCGCGGGCTGCTCATCGGGGCACCGTCCTCATCCGTACGTGTCGCGGGGGCCCCGTCCGCGGACCGACCGCGGGCCCTTCTTCCAGCTCGGGGCCGTCGGTCCGACAACGCGCAACCGGGTCACCACGTCCCCGCCGACCGAGGCGCGCAGCCGGGCCAGGATCGTGGGGGCGAGCAGCCGCAGCTGGGTGGCCCACGCCGTGGACTCGGCGACGACGAGCAGCTCGCCCTCGGTGAGGGTCTCGGGCCGGCAGTGCGCCGCGATGTCGGGGCCGACCAGCGCCGACCAGCGGCCGAACACCGCGCCGACGCGGGTGTTCTCGGTCCAGTCCTGGGCGCTGACCAGCGAGTCGACCAGCCGGGCCAGCGGCTGCGGGTCGTCGTCGCCCGGGCGCGGGCCGGTCCAGTTCCGCCGCGGGCCGGCCACCCGGCGGCGGGTGGGTGCCGGCCGGGCCGCCGAGGCCGCGCGGGCCGCCTCCAGCGCGGCGCGGGCGATGTCGCTGGGCCGGGCGGGCCGCTCGTCGCTCACTCAGGTCCCCTCCTCGTCGGCCACCAGGACGGCCGTGCCCGCGCCGACCTCCACCCGCGCGTCGCGCAGCTCCTCGGGCACGTCGTCGAGGACGGCGGCGGTGATGAGGGTCTGCTCGGCGGAGCGGGCGACGTCGGCCAGGGCCGCCCGCCGGCCGGCGTCGAGGGTGGCGAAGACGTCGTCGAGGACGAGCACCGGCTCCTCGCCGTCGGCGCGCAGCAGCGCGAAGCAGCCGAGCTTGAGGGCCAGCGCCAGCGACCACGACTCGCCGTGGCTGGCGAACCCCTTGGCCGGCGCGGGCCCCAGGTGCAGCACGAGGTCGTCGCGGTGGGGGCCGACCAGCGTCATGCCCCGGTCGACCTCCTCGCGGCGCCGCTCGGCGATCCGCTCGCGCAGCGCCGCCGACAGCTCGGCCGCCCGCGCCGTCGGCTCCCCGGCGACCAGCGGGGCGCCGTCCCCGGCCAGCGGCACGGTGCTCGCGTAGCCGAGGCCGGCGGCCGCGGCACCGGGCCCGGCGACGGCGGCGTAGGACCGGGCGACGTGCGGGGCCAGGTCGGCGACCAGCGCCAGGCGGGCGGCCAGCAGCTGCCCGCCGAGCTCGACGAGGTGGGTGTCCCAGACGTCGAGCGTGGCCAGGGCGTCGCCGCGCGCCAGCCGCGCGGTCTTGAGCAGGGCGTTGCGCTGCCGCAGCACCCGGTCGTAGTCGCTGCGCACCCCGGCCAGCCGGGGCGTGCGGCTGACCAGCAGGTCGTCGAGGAACCGCCGCCGCTCGGCCGGGTCGCCGCGGACCAGCGCGAGGTCCTCGGGCGCGAACAGCACGCTCTTCACCAGGCCGAGCAGCTCGCGCGGCCGCGGCAGCGCGGAGCGGTTGACCCGGACGCGGTTGGCCCGGCCCGGGTTGACCTCGACCTCCACCAGCAGTTCCCGGTCCTCGCGGCGCAGCGCCGCCCGGACCACCGCCTGGGCCGCGCCGTGCCGCACCAGGGGCGCGTCGCCGGACACCCGGTGGCTGCCCAGGGTCGCGAGGTACCCGACCGCCTCGACGAGGTTGGTCTTGCCCTCGCCGTTGCGGCCGACGAACACGGTGGGACCGGGCCGCAGGGCGAGGTCGACCTTCTCCCAGCTGCGGAAGTCGACGAGCTGGAGGTGCCGGACGTACACCTCAGCCCCCCGGTGGTGAGGTCCTGGAACGGCCGCCCTCCAGGGGCCCGCGCCGAGCGTGCGAGGCGTGGGGGGGAGGGTGGTCCTTCGTCACGCCGGGCGCTCGACCTCCTGCGCCTGCACCGCGTGGACGGCGTGCCCGCCGAACTGCTGGCGCAGCGCGGCGACGGCCTTCATGGTCGGCGAGTCCTCCTGGCGGGAGACGAACCGCGCGAACAGCGACGCGGCGATCGTCGGCATGGGGACGGCGTGGTCGATGGCCTCCTGCACCGTCCAGCGGCCCTCGCCGGAGTCGTCGGCGTAGCCACGGATCTTCTCCAGGGACGGGTCCTCCTGCAGCGCGCGCACCAGCAGGTCCAGCAGCCAGGAGCGGATCACGGTGCCCTGCGTCCACGAGGCGACGACGCCGGGGACGTCCTCGATCAGGTCGACGGCGGCCAGCAGCTCGTAGCCCTCGCCGTAGGCCTGCATGAGCGCGTACTCGATGCCGTTGTGGACCATCTTCGCGTAGTGGCCGGCGCCCACCGGGCCGGCGTGCACGAAGCCCGCGCCGGGCATGGCCTGGCCCGACTCGTCGGTCGGCTCCGGCGGCCGCAGCGCGTCGAAGACGGGCTGGACCTTCGCGACGTCGTCCTTCGCACCGCCGACCATCAGCGCGTAGCCGTTCTCCAGGCCCCACACCCCGCCGGAGACGCCGCAGTCGAGGTAGCCGACGCCCTTCTCGCCGAGCATCTGGGCGTGCACCTTGTCGTCGGTGAACTTCGAGTTCCCGCCGTCGACGACGACGTCACCGGGCTCGAGCAGCTCACCGAGCTGGCGCACCGTCTCCCGGGTCGGCTCGCCCGCCGGCACCATGACCCACACCACCCGCGGGGCCGACAGCGCGCCGACGAGCGCCTCGAGGCTGTCGACGTCGCGCTTCTCCGGGTGGTGGTCGAAGCCGACCACCTCGTGACCCGCGCGGCGCAGCCGCGTGGCCATGTTGCCGCCCATCTTGCCCAGCCCGATCAGCCCCAGCTGCACGGCTCCGTCCTTCCCTCGCAGGTCGTCATGGCGCGGGCGCACGCGACGGTGCGGTGCCCGCGGGGTGTGCGGTGCCCTCGTCGGCTGCCGGGGACACCTCCCGCCGCCGTCACCCGGGCAGGCGCACCGGCATGATCAGGTAGCGGTAGCTGCCGGGCCGCTCGGCCGGGCGGCCGCCGTCGGCGTCGTCGGCGGCCGGCTCCTCCACACCCGAGAGCACGGCCGGCTTGAGCGGGCTGGTGAAGTCCATCCGCGCCCGGCCGGTGTGCACGGCGGCCAGACCGTCGAGCAGGAACGTCGGGTTGAAGCCGATGGTCAGCGGGTCGCCGTCGAACTCGACGTCGCAGCGCTCCTCGGCCTGCCCCTCGTCGTCGCTGCCGCCGGCGCGCAGGGTGACCTGGCCCGGGGTGAACTCGCAACGCAGGGGCGTGCCCCGCTCGGCGACCAGCGCCACGCGCTTGGCGGCGTCGGTGAACTGCACGACCGGCAGGGTCGCGCTCGCGCTGGACTCCGACGGCATGATCGCGCGGTACTTGACGAACTCGGCGTCGAGCAGCCGGGTGGTGGTCTGCCGGTCCTTGCCCGACAGGCCCAGGATGCCCTCGCCCGAGCCCCCCGACGACAGCGAGACGGTGATCTCCGGGCCGCTGGTCAGCGTGCGCGCGGCGTCGGCCAGCGTGCGCGCCGGCACCAGCACCGCGGCCGAGATCCCCGGCGTCTCCGGCCGCCAGGCGAACTCGCGCACCGCCAGCCGGTAGCGGTCGGTGGCCGCCAGCGTCACCCGGTCGTCCTCGATCTCCAGCCGCACACCGGTGAGCATGGGCAGGGTGTCGTCGCGCCCGGCGGCGACGGCGACCTGGCCGACCGCCTCGGCGAAGACGTCGCTGTCGACGACGCCGGCCGACGACGGCATGGCCGGCAGCGACGGGTAGTCCTCCACCGGCAGCGTCGGCAGGCTGAACCGCGCGTTGCCGCAGGTGATCGACAGCCGGGGGCCCTCGGCGCGGATGTCGACCGGGTGCGGCGGCAGCGCCCGGGTGATCTCGGCCAGCAGCCGGCCCGGGACGAGCACCCGCCCGCTCTCGGCGGCCTGCACGTCGACCTCCGCACGGGCGGAGACCTCGTAGTCGAAGCCGGACACCGACAGCTGGCTGCCGTCGACCTCGAGCAGGATGCCGGCCAGCACCGGCACGGACGGGCGCGGCGGCAGGCTGCGCGCCGTCCACGCGACGGCATCGGCGAGCACCTCGCGTGTCACCCGGAACTCCATGACCGACCCACCCCAGCTCTGCACGGCCCACTGCTGTCGTCTGCGCACCCGCGGTCCCCGGCGTCCGTGCGGACCGGGGGTGGTGCTCTCTCGCCTGTTGCGGAGCTCATCGTGCCCGTCGGGGACGACAGGGGGGAAGCCGGGACCCGATCAGGCGTTCCCTCCCGTCCCTCCAGCCTGCTCCTCTCCCGTGCCGTCGTCGTCCCCGCTGCTGGTCTCCCGGGCCCCCGGGCCGGAGCGTCCCCAGCCCTACTGGGGTTCAAGGACTCCCCGAGATACATCCCTCATCTCCGTCATCACTGGTGTGGAAGCTGGGGATCGACGCCCTTCGTGCAGGTCAGCGCCCGAGTCGACATGTTGGCCCGGTGTGGGCAACCGGCGTCCCGCTGTTGTCGACACGTGGACATCTCGACGGCCGTGCACAGCGACCCCCCGTCGTCCACGGGCTGTCCCCGGTCCTCCCCCGGGATGTCCCCAGTCCGTGCCCACCTCACGTCGGGTGGCCGCTCCCGGCCGCCGCCGGGCGTGCCCGGCACCCCGCCCGGGGGTGGGGACGACGGCGCCGCGAGGGCGCGGACGCGCAGGTCGGCGCCGTGTCCCGGCTGGGTTCACACGCTGGGGAGTGACCTGGGGACGACGCGGCGTGAGGCCGCCCGACCGGCACCCGCGGTCACACCCCGATCACGATCTCCCCAGGGTGTGCACATCCCTGGGGACAACTCCTCGACGTGTCGACAGCCGCGACGCCGGTGACCGGCCGGGAAACCGCGCTGTGCCGCGGCACGGGGACCCGTCCACACCGCTGTCGGCTTGTGGACAGCCGACGGCCGCCGTCCACCGCTGGGCACGCGGGGGACGACGGCCGGGGGACGACGGCCGGGGACGACGGCGGGGCGGGTGCGGGGCGGGTGCGGGGCGCCGTCGCTACTGGCGGGCGCGGCTCTTGATGCGGGCGGTGAGCTCGGTGACCTGGGTGTACGTCGCCCGGCGCTCGCTCATCAGGTTGGTGATCTTCTTGACGGCGTGCATGACCGTGGTGTGGTCCTTGCCGCCGAAGGAGGCACCGATGCGCGGCAGCGACAGCTCGGTCAGCTCCCGGCACAGGTACATCGCGATCTGGCGGGCGTTGACCAGCGTGCGGCTGCGGTTGGAGCCCTGCAGCTCCTCCATCGTCACGGAGAAGTACTCCGCGGTCGCCGCCATGATGATCGCCGCGGTGATCTGCGGGCCCTGCTCGTCGCTGATGAGGTCCTTGAGCACGAGCTCGGCCAGCGGCAGGTCGACCTGCTGCTTGTTGAGGCTGGCGAAGGCGGTCACCCGGATGAGGGCGCCCTCGAGCTCGCGGATGTTGGTCTGCACCTTGCTGGCGATGAACTCCAGCACCGGGTCGGGCACCTGCAGCCGCTCGCCGTAGGCCTTCTTGCGGAGGATCGCGATGCGGGTCTCCAGGTCCGGGGCCTGGACGTCGGTGATCAGCCCCCACTCGAACCGCGTGCGCAGCCGGTCCTCCAGCGTCGTCAGCTTCTTCGGCGCCCGGTCGGAGGTGATGACGATCTGCTTGCTGGCGTTGTGGAGCGTGTTGAACGTGTGGAAGAACTCCTCCTGCGTCCGCTCGGCGCGCTCCAGGAACTGGATGTCGTCGATGAGCAGGAAGTCGATGTCCCGGTAGCGGCGGCGGAAGTCCTCGGCCCGCCCGGAGTGCACCAGGTTGATGAACTCGTTGGTGAACTCCTCGGTGCTGACGTAGCGCACCCGCACGTTGGGGAACATCCGCGCCGCGTAGTGGCCGATGGCGTGCAGCAGGTGGGTCTTGCCCAGCCCGGAGTCGCCGTAGACGAACAGCGGGTTGTAGGCCCGCGCCGGGGCCTCGGCGACGGCCACCGCCGCGGCGTGGGCGAACCGGTTGCTGTTGCCGATGACGAAACTGTCGAAGACGTACTTGGGGTTGAGCCCCGGGTCCTGACCGACCGGCGGGCGGCGGTCACCGAACAGCGGCACCGCCCCGCCGCCGCGGGTCCCCGGGCGCCGCGGGGCCGCATCCGCCTCGTCGGGTGCGGTGTCCGCGCCGTCGTCGCCGAGGTCGAAGGGCAGCACCTCGGCACCCTCGCCGGGGCGCACGCCCCGGCGCCGGCCGGAGCCGCGCGGGCGGACCGCCGGGCTCCAGTCGCTGCCACCCCACTCCCCCGCGCCGTCGGCCGGCTCCCCGCCGGGTGCGGCGACCGGCGGGTACGGCTCGAAGGGCGCCTCGGTCGGGGGACGGCCGTCGGCCCGCGCCGGCTCGTAGCGGCCGCCGTAGGGGTCCCCGGCCCGGGGGGCGCCGTAGGGCTCGTCGCCGTACCGGTCGCCGTCGCGCCCGCCGCGCGGGGCGTCGGCGGGGTCGAAGGCGGCGCCGTCGAACGGGGAGCGGTCCAGCGGGCGGGCGTCGCTGCGCACCCCGAAGGCGCTGCGGCCGTCGTCCTCGCGCTCGCGGTCCTCGTCGGTGAGCTCGTCGGCCGGCGGCGTCCACGGCCGGCGGGTGGGGACCGGCGGCTCCTGGCCGGCGTCGGCCGGGCTGTCCTCCAGCTGGATCGCGACGCCGATGTCGCGGCCGAGCTGCTCGGACAGCGCCTCGGCCAGCACCCGGCGCATGCGGGACTCGAGCACGGTCTGGGTGAACTCGTTGGGGGCGGCGAGCACCGCGGTGCCCCCCACCAGGCCCACCGGCCGGGTGAGGTTGAGCATCGCGTTCTGCTGCCGGGTCAGGCTGGTCGACAGCCGTCCGCGGACCGAGTCCCAGACCTCCGCCAGGTCCACCGTGGCATCGGCCATGACCGTGTCCTCCCCAAGCTGTTCTCGTCCCCGGCACCGACCTCCGCGTGCCCCCGGGTCCCGGCGCCGCGGCTGCCCGGTTGTGGACATCCGGACACACGGGTTCCACACGAGTGTCCACAGGCTGTGCACGACCGGCGACACGGCGCCTTGTCGACTCGCTGGTGCGGGTCGGTCCCGGCGTCGTCGCTGGTCGGGAGGGAGGTCGGGAGACGGCTCGGGGTGGACGGCGGGCGGTCGACCGGATGGTCGGCTCGCGGACCGGACAGGGCTGCCCGGTCCAGAGCGGGGGCGACGCTAACAGCCCCGTCCACAGCCCGGCAACGACGCCGGGGTGCCCGTGGGGCGCGCGGTGCGCGTGTCGTTCGGCGTGTCGTCCCCCGACCGTCGGCGCGCCGACACCATCCGTCCGCCCGGCCGGTGCAGCCTGGCGGGTCGGCCCGGCCGGGGTGGCCCCACCCGGTGCCCGTCGGGGACCGGGGCCGCGCCGGCGACGGGATCGGCCCGGCCCCTGGTTATGATGGGCGGAGTCCGTGCACCCGTCCTCCCGTGGAGGGCGGAGCTGCGCGGAGCCCGCCACCGGGGCCCGGCACGCGGCTCACGCCGATCCGGCCGTGCCCCGCCGCGTGCCTGCCCCCCGGCGGGCCCGCACCGCCGACGTCCTGCCGTAGGAGTACCCCGTGAGCAAGCGCACCTTCCAGCCGAACAACCGCCGCCGGTCGAAGACCCACGGCTTCCGGCTGCGGATGCGCACCCGCGCGGGCCGCGCGATCCTCGCCGGCCGTCGCCGCAAGGGTCGCGAGAAGCTCTCCGCCTGAGGTGCTGCCCGCGCAGGCCCGCCTGCGCCGGCGTCCGGAGTTCACCGCGGTCGTCCGGTCGGGCCGGCGTGCCGGTCGGCCGACCATGGTGCTCCACTACCTCCCCGTCCGACCCCCGGTCCCCCCGGCCGGGGGTCTCGACGTGTCCGGGGACGCCGCCGCACCGGGCGGGACAGCCGCACCCGGGCCCCGCGCCGGTTTCGTGGTCGGCCGGGCGGTCGGCAACTCCGTGGTGCGCCACCGGGTGACCCGGCGGCTGCGCGCGGCCGTCCGCGAGGAGCTGCCCCGGCTGCCGGCCACCGCCGACCTGGTGGTCCGGGCCCGGCCCGAGGCCGGCACGGCCACGTCGGAGACGCTGCGCCGCGACCTCGCCGCGGGCCTGGACCGGCTGCTCGCCGAGCGGACCCGGTCGTGAGCGCCCTCCCGCCGGGGGTGCCCGTGCGCCGCGGCCCGCTCGCCCGCGCGCTGCTGGCCTCGATCGGCTTCTACTCCCGGGCGATCAGCCCGGCCCTGCCACCGCGCTGCCGCTTCGCACCCACCTGCAGCGCCTACGCCGCCGAGGCGGTCGCCGCGCACGGCGCCGGTCGCGGGTCCTGGCTGGCGCTGCGGCGGCTGCTGAAGTGCGCGCCCTGGCACCCCGGCGGCTTCGACCCCGTCCCCGCGCCCCGACCCGGGCGCACCACCCCCGGAACCGGCGGCGACGACCGCACGTCGATGACAGCGGCACCCTCCTCGGGAGCCGCCGCCGACGTCGCGCGTCGTCCCGCCCCCGAGACCCCGCCGGCTCACCGCCGGTCCCCGCAGCAGGAGGCTGGCGTTGCTTGACTGGCTGTACACCGCGATCGCCTTCGTCATGAAGACGTGGCACTCGGTGTTCTCGACGTTCCTCGACCCCGGCAGCGGCATCACCTGGGCGCTGTCGATCGTGTTCCTCGTCGTCACCGTGCGCCTGATCCTGTTCCCGCTGTTCGTCAAGCAGATCAAGAGCCAGCGGGCGATGCAGGAGATCCAGCCGGAGATCCAGAAGCTGCGCAAGCAGTACGGGGCCGACCGGCAGGGCTTCAGCCAGGCGATGATGCAGCTGCAGAAGGAGCGCGGGGTCAACCCGCTGGCCGGCTGCCTGCCGATCCTGCCGCAGATCCCGGTCTTCCTCTCGCTGTTCCACGTGCTGCGCCGGCTGCGGCCCGGCGCCCCGGGGCTCTACAGCTGGGACGACACGCTCACCGACCAGGCCGCGCGGGCCAAGCTGTTCGGGGCGCCGATCTCCTCGTCGTTCAACATGACCGGGCAGAAGGCCGCCGACATCCTGGCGCTGCCCGGGGTCACGCAGGGCGGCATCCGCGCCGTCGCGCTGACCCTCATGGTGATCATGTGCGTGACCACCTACGTCACGCAGAAGCAGATCATGAAGCGCTCCGGCCCGGTCGAGGGCCAGGCCGCGATGGTGCAGAAGCTGCTGCTCTACGGCATGCCGGTCAGCCTCTTCATCACCGGCTTCTTCTTCCCGATCGGCGTCCTGCTCTACTGGATGACCAACAACCTGTGGACCCTCGGTCAGCAGTTCTTCATCCTGCGCAAGATGCCCCCGCCCGGCTCCCCCGCCGCGCTCGCCAAGGCCGCGGCCGAGAAGCCCGTCGTCGACCCGAAGACGCTCGCTCCCAAGCCGGGCGCCAAGCCGGTCCGCACTCCCAAGGGTGCTCGCCCGGCGACCCCGGGGGTCGCCCTCACCAAGGGCGGGGACGGCACCGCGGCCGTGGACGGCGCCGCCGGGAACGGCGCGGACGCTGCCGGCGTGGAGCCGACCACCGCGGGACCGGCCGAGGCCGCCCCGGGCGGCGGTACCCCTGACGGCGGCTCTCCCGGTGGCGGTGCGACCGCCGCGGGCAGCACCGCGGCCGGTGCCAAGGGCGCACGCGGTGGCGGCAAGAGCCCGCGCCCGGCTCCCCGCGCGCCGCACGGCCGCCCCGCCGGCACCGGCGGGAAGCGCAAGCGCCGCTGAGCCCGCGTCCGGTGGACCGCTCCCCGGACGCCCCTGCCGGCCCGTGCCCGCCGTCCCGCGACGGCGCCGGCCGGCTCCCCGACCACCGGGTCCGCCCGGCTGCCCCCACCGACTGGAGGTCTCTCCGTGAGCGTTCCGCACTCCCCCGCCACCGACACCGCCGCGACCGCCGAGGCCACCTCCGGCGCGGTCCTGACCCCCGCGACCGGCGTGCCGGACGGGCCTGCCGACCTCCCCGACACCGACGAGGCCGGCGCTGACTCGACGCTCGAGCCGGCCGACGAGGTGGTCGTCGCCGGCGGCCGCAGCGGCGGCACCGAGCTGCTGGTCCGCGAGGGCGACGTGGCCGGCGACTACCTCGAGCGGCTGCTCGACATCCTCGACGTCGACGGCGACATCGACCTCGACGTGGAGGGCGACCGGGCCTCGGTGGCGATCGTCGGCGGCGAGCTCGACGACCTCGTGGGCTCCGACGGCGCGGTGCTCGAGGCGCTGCAGGAGCTCACCCGGCTGGCCGTGGCGCAGTCCACCGGCGTCCGCAGCCGGCTGATGCTCGACATCGGCGGCTACCGCGCCCGCCGCCGTGCCTCCCTCACCGCCATGGCCGCCGAGGCCGCCGAGCGGGTGGCCGGCAGCCGGCAGGCAGAGCGGCTGGCGCCGATGAACCCGTTCGAGCGCAAGGTCGTCCACGACGTCATCGCCGGGGTCGCCGGCGTGCGCAGCGAGTCGGAGGGCGAGGAGCCCAACCGGCGCGTCGTGGTCCTGCCGGAGCGGTGAGCGGCACACCCGCCCCGCCCGCCCCACCGGCACCGCAGGTCGCGGCCTCGGTGTTCGGTGCGGCCCTGCCGGACGCCGAGCGCTACGTCGCCCGCCTGGCCTCCGACGGCGTCACCCGCGGGCTCATCGGCCCGCGGGAGGTGCCGCGGCTGTGGGACCGGCACGTGCTCAACAGCGCGGCGGTGGCCGAGGCGGTCCCGCCGGACGCCCGGGTGGTCGACGTCGGCAGCGGCGCCGGCCTGCCCGGGATCCCGCTCGCGCTGGCCCGGCCCGACCTGCGGCTGACGCTGGTGGAGCCGATGGCACGTCGCGTGGAGTTCCTCGAGGAGGTCGTGGCCGAGCTCGGTGCCGGCTGGCGGGTCGTGCGCGGCCGCGCCGAGGAGCGCTCGGTCGTCACCGCCGTCGGGCCGGTCGACGTCGTCACGGCGCGGGCGGTGGCCGCCCTCCCCCGGCTGGTCGGCTGGTGCCGGGGCCTGCTGCGGCCCGGTACCCGGCTGGTCGCCCTGGTCGGTGCCCGCGCCGTCGAGGAGCTGCCCGCGATGGTCCCGGAGTTGCACGCCGCGGGGATGCGGGACGTACACGCCCGGGCTGTCGGCGCCGACCTCGGGGAGGCTGCCACTACCGTGGTGGTGATGACGCGTGGCCCGCGCTGAGGCTGCGGAGCAGGCGGGACCCGTTCCACGGCACGTCGTTCCACGTGGAACCCGAGCACAGACACCCGACCCGTTCCACGTGAAACGGGACGGCAGGGAGGACCTGCGATGACCGACCCGGGCCAGCGGCTGCGCAGCAGCCTCGCCGCCGACTCGGCCGCCGGCGCCGCTCCGGAGTTCGACAGTCCCATCGCCATGGAGGCGCTGCGGGCCACCCGGGTGTTGCACGCCGCCGACCAGGAACCCTTCCCCGCGCCCGGCCGGATCCGGGTCATCACCGTCGCCAACCAGAAGGGCGGCGTCGGCAAGACCACCTCGACGGTCAACCTCGGCGTGGCGCTGGCCCTCTACGGCCTGCGGGCGCTGGTCATCGACCTGGACCCGCAGGGCAACACGAGCACCGCCCTCGGCGTCGAGCACACCGTCGGGACGCCGTCGATCTACGACGCCCTCGTCGGCGACAGCTCCCTGGCCGACGTCGTCCACCCGACGACGGCGAGCCCGAACCTGCGGTGCGTCCCGGCGACGATCGACCTGGCCGGCGCCGAGATCGAGCTGGTGTCCGTGGTCGCCCGCGAGTACCGGCTGCGCCGCGCGATCGAGGGCTACGTCCACGCGCTGCCCGAGGAGCAGCGGCCGCACTACGTCCTCATCGACTGCCCGCCGTCGCTGGGCCTGCTCACCCTCAACGCGCTGGTGGCCGGCGACGAGGTGCTCATCCCGATCCAGTGCGAGTACTACGCGCTGGAGGGGCTGGGGCAGCTGCTCAACAACATCGAGCTCGTGCGGGCGCACCTCAACCCGGGGATCGCCGTCCGCACCATCCTGCTGACGATGTACGACGCCCGGACCAAGCTGGCCGACCAGGTCGCCGAGGAGGTCCGCAGCCACTTCGGTGACCTGGTGCTCGGCACGGTCATCCCGCGCAACGTCCGGGTGTCGGAGGCGCCGGGGTACGGCCAGTCCGTGCTCACCTACGACCCCGGCTCGCGGGGCTCGACCAGCTACGTGGAGGCCGCCCGGGAGCTCGCCGAGCGGGGCGTGCACCTGGTGCCGGAGTCCGATCCGCGGCCGATGGGGGCGCCACCTCCCCCGCCGCCGGCGACCGCGCCGATGCCGGCGGTCCGGCCGGCCACCGGGCCGGTGCCGCGGGCCGTCCCCGGGTCCGACGCCGCCGTCGCGCCCGTTCCCACCTCCGTCGACGAGGAGACCCGATGAGCAAGCGTGGCGGCCTCGGCCGGGGCCTGGCTGCGCTCATCCCCACCAGCGCCCCGCCGGTGGAGCAGCCACCCCTGCCCGAGACCGACGCACCGGCCGCCCCGCCCGAGACGGCCGAGGCCGGTGGGACCGGTGGGACGCCTGCTCCGGTGACCCTGCTGCCCCCGGCGGCCCAGGCGGCCGCCAGCATCGCCGCGCAGGCCGTGTCGTCGGCAGGCATGGCGGCCGTCGGTGTCCCCGGGGCCCAGCTGCGCGAGGTCGCGGTGGGCGACGTCGTCCCCAACCCCCGCCAGCCCCGGCAGGTGTTCGACGACGAGGCGCTCGAGGAGCTCACCCACTCGGTGCGCGAGTTCGGGCTCCTGCAGCCGGTCGTCGTCCGCGAGGGCGGGGAGGGCCGCTACGAGCTCATCATGGGCGAGCGGCGGCTGCGGGCGGCCCGGGCCGCGGGGCTGGAGACCGTGCCGGCCATCGTCCGCGAGACCGAGGACGACGCCCTGCTGCGCGACGCGCTGCTGGAGAACATCCACCGGGTCCAGCTGAACCCGCTGGAGGAGGCCGCGGCGTACCAGCAGCTGCTCGAGGAGTTCGGCGCCACCCACGAGGAGCTGGCGCAGCGGATCGGCCGCAGCCGCTCGCAGGTCACCAACACGATCCGGCTGCTCAAGCTGCCGGTGAAGGTGCAGACGCGGGTGGCCGCCGGGGTCATCTCCGCCGGTCACGCCCGGGCGCTGCTGGGGCTCGACGACGCCGAGGCCCAGGAGGCGCTCGCCACCCGGATCGTCGCCGAGGGGCTGTCGGTCCGGGCCACCGAGGAGGCCGTCGCGCTCGCCGCGGCCGAGCAGCCGGCCTCCCGCCGCCGCGCCCGCCGGATCAGCGCGCCGGGCGTCGAGGACCTCGCCGGCCGGCTCTCCGACGTCTTCGAGACCAAGGTCAAGATCCAGATCGGCCGGGCCAAGGGGCGCATCGTGGTCGAGTTCGGCTCGGTCGACGACCTGCAGCGCATCATCGGCCAGATGGCCCCCGACGTGGCCGGACGCCGCGAGGAGTCCTGACCCGCCACGGTCGGCAGACACGACAGAGGCCCGGTTTCCGTCACGGCGGAAACCGGGCCTCTGTCGTCGCGTCAGCGCGGGGTGCCGGCCCGCCGGGTGAGCAGCTCGGAGAGCACCTCGCCGAGGTCGTGCCCGGCGGCCTCGACGGCCATGGGGAACATCGACGTCTCGGTCAGCCCCGGGGAGACGTTCACCTCCAGGAAGTGCACCTCACCGTCGGGGGCGACGATCGCGTCGGTGCGGGAGAGGTCGGCCAGGCCCAGCGCCTCGTGCACCCGCACCGCGAGGTCGGCCGCGCGGGCGGCCACGTCGTCGGCCAGCCGGGCCGGCGCGTGGTACTCGGTGAGCCCGGGGGTGTAGCGGGCGGTGTAGTCGAAGACGCCGGACTCCGGCTCGATCTCCACCGCCGGCAGCGCCCGGGGACCCTCCCCCAGGTCGACGACCGACAGCGCCACCTCGACGCCGTCGACGAACCGCTCCACGAGCACCGTGTCGCCGTAGGCGAAGCAGCTGACCATCGCGGCGGGCAGGTCCTCGACCCGGGTCACCTTCTGCGCGCCGAGCGCCGAACCGCCGGAGGCCGGCTTGACCATCAGCGGCAGCCCCAGGCGGGCCACGATGAGGTCGAGCACCGCGCCGGCGCCGAGCTCGCGGAAGGTGCTGTGCGGCAGCGCCACCCAGTCCGGCGTCGGCAGGCCGGCGCCGCGCACGACCGACTTGGCGGCCGGCTTGTCCCAGGCCAGCCGGCAGGCCGCGGCGGGGGAGCCGACGTAGGGGACGCCGGCCAGGTCGAGGACCGCGCGCAGGGCGCCGTCCTCCCCGGTGGCGCCGTGCAGGGCGATGAAGACGGCGTCGGCCGGGGCGGCGGCCAGGCCCGGCAGCAGCTCGGCGTCGGCGTCGCGCAGCTCGGCCTCCACCCCGACGCGGGCCAGCTCCTCGACCACCTGGGTGCCCGAGGACAGGCTGACCTCGCGCTCGAAGGTCAGGCCACCGGCCAGGACGACGGCGCGCAACGGGGTCTCCTCGGAGGTCGCGGTCGGGACCGCGGGAGCGGCAGGGTCGGTCACGGGTGGGTGTCCTCGATCCGGTCGCTGCTGGCGGGCCCGACGATCGTGCCGGGAGCGGTCCCGGGCCGGCCGACGGCGCGGAAGGTGCCGGTGTCGACGGCGTCGAAGGTGGAGTGCAGGTCCAGCTCGACCTCGATGACCCGGGCCAGCCGCCGCACGCCCTCGCGGATCTGGTCGGGCTCGGGGTAGCAGTAGGACAGCCGCATGTACTCCCGGCCCGAGCCGTCGGCGTAGAAGCCGATGCCGGGCACGTAGGCGACGTGCGCGCCCACCGCCCGCGGCTGCATGAGCTTGCTGTCCAGGCCGTGGGGCAGCTTCAGCCACACGTAGAAGCCGCCGTCGGGGCGGGTCCAGGTCGTGCCCGGGGGCATGAGCGCGTCCAGCGACTCCAGGGTGGCGTCGCGGCGCTCGCGGTAGAGCTCGGTGAACAGCTTGATCTGCTCGCGCCAGGGCTGGGTGTCGAGGTAGCGGGCGACGGCGTACTGCGTCAGCGACGGCGGGCAGAGCACCTGCGCCTCGGTGGCCAGCACCAGCTTCTCGCGGACGGCGAGCGGCGCGAGGACCCAGCCGACCCGCAGGCCCGGCGAGAAGGTCTTGGAGAACGAGCCGAGGTAGACGACCCGCTGGGCGTTGCGGGCCCGCAGCGCGCGGTGCGGCTCGTGGTCGAAGCCGAGCAGGCCGTAGGGGTTGTCCTCGATGACCAGCAGGTCGTAGCGGTCGGCGATGTCGACGATCGCCTGGCGCCGCGGCTCGGACAGCGTGACGCCGGCCGGGTTGTGGTAGTTGGGCACCGTGTAGAGGAACTTCACCCGGTCGCCGTTGGCGCGGCACTCCAGCAGCACCTGCTCCAGCGCCTCGGGGATCAGCCCGTCGTCGTCCATGGGCACGTGCCGCACCCGGGCCTCGGCGGCCTGGAAGACGCCGAGCGCGCCGACGTAGGACGGGCCCTCGGCGAGGACGACGTCGCCGGGGTCGACGAACACGCGGGTGACCAGGTCCAGGCCCTGCTGGGAGCCGACGGTCACCACGACGTCGCTGGGCGAGGCGTCGGTGATGCCCTCGAGCGCCATGACGTCGCAGATCCGCTCCCGCAGCCGGGGGTCGCCCTGGCCGGAGCCGTACTGCAGGGTCTGCGCGCCCATGCCGCTGACCAGCTCGCCGATCATCGAGCCGACGGCGTCGAGCGGGAGCGCGGTGACCGCGGGCATGCCGCCGGCCAGCGAGACGACCTCGGGTCGGCTGACGACGGAGAACAGGGCGCGGATCTCCGAGCTCTTCATGCCGTGGGTGCGGGCTGCGTACCGGTCGGCCAGCGGGTCCAGCCGCGGGTGGCGGGGCACGGGGTGGACGTGCGGGTGCCCGTGCTGCTGCGGCGGCGTGCGGTGCGGCTGGCCGTGCGACGGCGGGGTGGAGGCCACGGACCGAGTGTAGGGAGGCGCCCGGCCGGGCCCCGCCGACACGGCCGGTGAGACGGACCGGTCACACCTGGGGCGCCAGGCGCCCCACCCGTCACACCCGCTGGGGCAGCACGAACGTGCCGGTCGGCGGGTCGGCGTCGGCGGGCAGGAAGAGCCGCTGGACGGCGGCCAGGACGGCGGAGGCCACCGTGCCGCGCAGCCGGGCGTCGAGCAGCAGCAGCCGGTCGACCGGGTGGGACAGGTAGCCGCAGTCGAGCCGGACGGCGGGCATGCGGGTCCAGCGCAGCAGGTCCCAGGTCTTGGGGTGCCCGCCGAGGTCGAGCATGCCGGTGCGGGCCACGACCTCCCGGCGGGCGAGGTCGGCGAACCGCTCCCCCACCGTCGACGACGTCCCCGAGCCGGTGCCGTAGTAGTAGCTGGCCACCCCGCGGGCGTGCTCGGAGCCGTGCGCGTCCATGTGCAGCGAGATGAACAGGTCGGCGCGGGCGTCGTTGGCGAACGCGGTCCGCTGCTCGGGCGTGGGGTCCTGGTCGCGGCCGCGGGTGAGGTAGACCGTGGCGCCGGCGGCGGCCAGCCGGCCCTCGATCCGGCGGGCCAGGTCGAGGACCAGGTCGGCCTCGGTGGTCTCCCCGGCGGTGAAGCCGGGGTCGGTGCCGCCGTGGCCGGGGTCGACGACGATCCGCCGGCCGATCAGGTGCGGGCCGCTGTCGACCAGGCTCGCGCTCTGCCGCAGCAGCTGGGGGCGGCCGCCGGTGACCTTGCGGCCGAGCTGGCGCAGCGCCCGCAGGGTCGCCGGGCCGCAGGTGCCGTCGGCGGCCAGCCCGTAGTCGCGCTGGAACGCCCGCAGCCCGTCCTCGGTCTCGCGGCCGAAGATGCCGTCGGCGCGGCCGGCGTCGTAGCCGAGCTCGAGGAGGCGCTCCTGCAGGCTCGTGACGTCGTCGCCGCGCACCGGCCGCTCGGGGTCGTGGTGCAGCAGCCGGTCGCCCAGCGACCAGCGCGCCTCCGACAGCGCGCGGTAGGTCTCCTCGCCGACCCGGCCGTCGACCGACAGCCCGCGGACCTGCTGGAAGTGGCGGACGGCGAGCTCGGTGGCCTGGTCGTAGACCTCGGGGCCGACCGACGCGCCGGCACCCGCACCGCCGGGCTCCAGCAGACCGAGACTGCGCAGCGCGGCCTGGACGTCGGACACCGCCGGCCCGCTGCTGCCCGGACCCAGCGGCTGCATGCTGCTCTCGCTACCCATCGTGCGCACGATTGTCCCGTGCGCGACACCGTCCGGCCCGGCGGGGTCCCCCCGCGCGTGCCGCACGACGACGAGGGCCCGCTCGTCCGACGGACGAGCGGGCCCTCGATGCCCTGTGGCCCCCTTGCAGGGTCCCGCCGCGAGCGTGCGAGCGGTGGGGGGCAGGGGGGTCCTTACCGGATGTAGTCGGCGAGGTCGGAGAGGATCGCGCCCTTGGGCTTGGCGCCGATGATGCTCTTGACCGGCTTGCCGCCCTGGAAGACGGTCATCGTCGGGATCGACATGACCTGGTAGTCACGGGCGATCTGCGGGTTCTCGTCGATGTTGAGCTTGGCGATCGTCAGCTTCTCGCCGTGCTCCTTGGCGATCTCCTCCAGCACGGGGGCGACCATCTTGCACGGTCCGCACCACTCCGCCCAGAAGTCGACGAGGACGGGCTTGTCGCTGCCCAGCACCTCGTTGGCGAAGGTCGCGTCGGTGACCGTCACGGTGTTGCCTGCCATGGTCGTTCTCCCTCTCGGTCTGTCGAGGTCTGGGGTGGGCCTCCGGGGTGGAGAACCCCGGAGTGCCGTGGGGTATGCCCGGTTCAGCGCTCGTCGAAGGTCTCGGCCAGCCAGCGCTCGGCGTCGATGGCCGCCGCGGCGCCGGTGCCGGCCGAGGTGATCGCCTGCCGGTACACGTGGTCGACCACGTCACCGCAGGCGAAGACGCCGTCGATGTTGGTGCGGGTGGTGGGGTGCTCGACCTGGATGTAGCCCTCGTCGTCGAGCTTGAGCTGGCCGACGAACAGCTCGCTGCGCGGGTCGTGGCCGATGGCCACGAACACGCCGGACACCGGCACCTCCTCGGTGGCACCGGTGGCCACGTCGGTGAGCTGCACGCCCGAGACGGTCTGCTCGCCCAGGACGTCGGTGACCTGCTTGCCGAGCTGCCACTGGATCTTGTCGTTGTCCTGCGCGCGCTTCTGCATGATCTTCGAGGCGCGCAGCTCCTGGCGGCGGTGCACGACGGTCACCGACCGGGCGAAGCGGGTGAGGAAGGTGGCCTCCTCCATCGCCGAGTCACCGCCGCCGACGACGACGATGTCCTGGTCGCGGAAGAAGAAGCCGTCACAGGTGGCACAGGCGGAGACGCCACGGCCGAGCAGGCGCTGCTCGTTGTCCAGGCCCAGGTACCGGTACTTCGACCCGGTGGCCACGATGACCGCGTGCGCGCGGTGCACCTCGTCGCCGACCTTGACGGTCTTCGGCGTGGCGGTGAGGTCGACCTCGGTGACGTCGCGGGCCACCAGCTCGGCGCCGAAGCGCTCGGCCTGGGTGCGCATGTCGTCCATCAGCTGCGGGCCCTGGATGCCCTCGGGGAAACCCGGGAAGTTCTCGACCTCGGTGGTCGTCATCAGGGCGCCGCCGAACTGGGAGCCCTCGAAGACCAGCGGGTGCAGGTTGGCCCGCGCGGCGTACACGGCCGCGGTGTAACCGGCCGGGCCCGAGCCGATGATGATCAGGTCACGGACGCCGTCGTGCTCCGCCGGCGGGATCACCGGCGCGGTGATCTCGGTGGTGGTGGCGGGGCCGGGGGTCGGCTGGGGATCGGTCACGCGCGGCACAACGCCCGATCCTAGGGCCGCATTCCCGGATCAGGGCTGGTGAGGCGCCCGACACGTCATCCCGCGGGGGTGACGGCGACCTCCGCGACCGCCCCGGCGAAGCCGTCCTCGGCGGGCACCAGCCCGGTCACCCACACCAGCACGTACTGCGTGGTGACCGGCTCCTCGAGGGCGAACTCGGCGGTGCCGTCGACGGTGCCGGCGGCGGCGACGGGGAAGGAGTCGAGGTCGCCGTCGGCGGACTCGCCGGTGCGGACCTCCACGGTGATGCCGGGGGTGGTCGTGGTCACGGTGACCCCGCCGACCGGCTGCGCCGAGCCGAGGTCGAGGACCAGCCCGACACCGGGCTTGAGGTTGCCGAAGTCCGGCGAGCTCCGGTAGCTCAGCGTCGACCACGCGGTGGCCGGGTCCCCGTCGGTGGCCAGCGGCACGTCGTCGTCGTTCTCGGGCTCGCCGTCGCCGAAGGGGTCGAACACCCGGCTGGAGGCGACGGCCAGCGGGGCACCGGGGTCGGCCGCGGGCGCGGCGCTGTCCTCGGCGGGGGCGCTGCTGGACGCCGACGGCCGGGGAGCGGGCGCCCGGTCGACCGAGTCGGCCACCGAGAGCAGGTTGGTACCCACCCACCAGGCCAGCAGCACCACGACGGCCAGCGCGACCAGCGGCAGGACGACCACGAGCAGCCGGCGGGAGCGCGCGGGGCGGTCGTCGGCGTCGTCGTCGGCCGTGCCGGCGAAGACCGCGTCGTCGTCGGCGCCGAGCACCCCGCCGTCGTCGGCCGACGTCGCCGACGCGCCGCGGCCGGGGGGCACGGGCGGGAGGACGGCGGGGTCGAGACGGTGCGGCCGCTCCTCGGCACCGGGCGCGGGGGAGGCCGACGGCGGGACGAGCGTGCGGTCCGCGGCGGGGGTCTCGCCCTCGGCCTCCCCACCGGCGTCGCGGTGCTCGCGCAGCCGGCGCAGCCAGCCGCTGTCACTCTCGTCGCGGTCGCGGACGGGCACGGAGGCGTGCCCGCCGCCGCGCGGCCGCTCGGCCAGCAGGGCGGCCATCGCCGCGGCGCTGGCCAGCCCGGCGCCCGGCTCGGTGGACCGGGCGCGCCGCACGAGGGCGGCCAGGTCCGGCTGGGGGATGACCGGGGGCGGCGACGGCACGCCGTCGGGTCCGGTGACACCGGTGCGGCGGCCGGTCAGGCAGTACTCGAGCAGGGCGCCGAGCGCCGCGATGTCCTCCTGGACGCTGCCCGTGGCGGCCGGCACGGCGCGCAGCCCGACCAGCCCGTTGGGACGCAGCACGACCGTCTCCGGGCCCAGCCCGCCGACGGCGAGCCCGACCCGGTGCGCCTCGGCGACCCCCTCGGCGAGCCGGCGCAGCACGGTGCGCGCCTGCCGCTCGTCCATCGGCCCGTCGGCCAGCCGCTCGGCGAGGGTCTGCCCCTCGATCCACTCGTTGACGACGTAGGCGACGCCGCCCTCGCCGCCGCTGCCCTCGGAGGCGTCGTAGACCATCGCCAGGGCGGGCGTGGCCAGGCCGCCGGCGGTCAGCGCCCGGGCGATCCAGGCCCGTGCGGCCGGCCCGCCGGGGACGTGCACGCGGATGGCGACGTCGCGGTTGAGGACGCGGTCGCGGGCCCGCCAGCAGTGGATGACACCGGTGTCGGTGGACTCCTCGACGCCGACCTGGTCCAGCGGCCGGTAGCGGTCGGGGAGTCCGGTGATCGTGGCGGTCACGGACGCTTCCGTCCCCCTGTCCCTCTCCGGCCGGTGGCGCGCTGCCCCGGGGCCGGTGTCCCCGGGTACCGGCCGGTCGGTGCTCATCCGCGCCCCAGCCGGCCGCGGACGGCGGCGAGGGGACCCCGGAGCTCCGGGACACGGGCGAGCACGAACCCGGCCAGAGCCGTGACACCGACGACCACGGTACCGATCACGAGGGTGGCGAGCGAGCCTCCCGTCGACGACCCGAACGCGTCGTCGGTCACCCCGGTCACCAGCCAGCCGAGCAGGCCGGCCGCGACGGCGGCCAGGACCATCCGCAGCAGCGGCCCGAGGGTCTCGCGGGTGCGCAGGCCCCCGAGGGTGCGCTGCAGCGCGACGTGCCCGAACACCCAGCCGGCGACGTAGGTGACGCTGGTGACCAGCATGAGCCCGGCGACGACGTGCTCGGGCCCGACGACCGCGGGCACGAGCAGCAGCAGCGGCACCCGGACCGCGACCATGCCCACCTGGATGAGGGTGGGCGTGCGGGCGTCCTTCATGGCGTAGAAGACCCGCAGCTGCAGCAGCGTGACCGCCATCGGCAGCAGCCCGAAGGCGCCGACGGCCAGCGCCGCGCCGATGCCCTGCGCCTCCGCCACCGAGGTGTTGCCGCGGGCGAACGCGACGGTGGCCAGCGCCGGGCCCAGCACGGTCAGCGCCGCGGCCACCGGCAGCAGCCCCAGCGCCGACAGCCGGGTGCCGAGGGAGAGGTCCTGCACGACGCCGGGCACGTCGGAGCGGGCGGCGGCGCGGCTCATCCGCGGCACCAGGGCGGTCAGCAGCGCGACGCCGATGATCCCGTAGGGCATCTGGAACAGCAGGCTGGCGATGGCCAGCGCGCTGGACCCCAGCCCGCCCTCCCGGGTGGCGGCGTTGGCGATGCGGGTGGCCACCACGACACCGATCTGGCTGACGGCGACGTAGCCGAGCACCCACAGGCCCAGGTTGCCGACCTCGCGCAGGCCGATGCCCCGCAGGTTCCACCGGGGGCGCAGCGGCACGCCGGCGCGGTGCAGCAGCGGCACGAGCACCAGCGCCTGCACCGCGATCCCGAGCAGCGTCCCGCCGCCGAGCAGCCAGACCTGGCCGGGGGTGATGGTCCGGGGGGTCAGCTCGCCGGGGCCGCCGGCCATCACGAACAGCACGCCGGTGGCGATGACGACGACGTTGTTGAGCACCGGCGCCCACGCCGGGGGCCCGAAGACGCCGCGGCTGTTGAGGATGGCCTGGGCCAGCGCGCCGACGCCGTAGAAGACGATCTCGACGAGCAGGATCCGCGCCAGCCAGTTGGCCAGCCGCACCTGCTCGGGGTCGCCCTGGATGCCGTAGAGCGCCGTCAGCAGCGGGGCCACGGCGACGGCGAGGGCGGTGACCACGACGAGCCCGGCGACGGCGACCGTGGACAGCCGCTGGGCGTAGGAGACGCCGCCGTCGCGGTCGCGCTCCTGGGCGTGCACCAGCAGCGGGACGATCACCGAGGTGAGCACGCCGCCGAGCAGCAGCTCGTAGACGATGTTGGGCAGCGTGTTGGCGGTGTTGTAGGCGTCGTTGACCAGGCCCACGCCCAGCGCCGCGGCCAGCACGATGGTGCGCAGCAGCCCGGTGACGCGGGAGACCAGCGTGGCCACCGCCATCGTGCCCGCGGCCCGCAGGATGCCCCGGCTGGCGCCGGGGGCGCCCTCGCGCTCGCGGGCCTCCTCCTCGGTCTCCCCCTCCGGCGGCCGCGGCACCGGCGGCAGCACCAGCATCGGGAGGACCTGGGTCTCCTCGGCCGGCAGGAAGCGGTGCCGCACCGGCGGCGGCACCGGCGGCAGCGGCCGGGGGGCGCGGCGCACCTCCCCGTTCGGCGCCGGGCCCGGCTGCGGCGGCCCGGCCACTGGCCGGTCGGGCGCGGTGCGCTCCGGCGCGGCCCCGGGGCGCGGGCGGACCGGCGGCGGGACGGGCGGCACCGGCCGGCGCGCCGGCGGGGACGGCAGCCGCGACTCCGGCGGCGGCGCGACCGGGTACGGCGGCGGGGGCAGCGGAGGCCGGCCGGAGCGCTCGCGTGCCGCGGACGCCGGCGGCACCGGCGGCAGCGGCCGCTGCGCGGGAGCCTCCTCCTCGCTGCGGGGCCGGCCGGTCACACCGGGCTCCGGCTGGGCGGGTACGCCGTCCCGGCCGCGTCGGCGGCGTCGTGCTCGCCCCGGCTGCGGCGGCGCAGGAAGAGCACCCCTCGGCGGAGGAACAGCAGGCCGAGCAGCGCTGCCGCGCCGATGGTGATCGACAGCGAGATGGTCCCGTAGGCGGTGCTGCGCACCAGGATCTCGACGTCGTCGCCCAGCGGCCGGCCGCCGGGGGTGGTGAGGGTCGCGGTGACGGCGAACCGGCCGGACTGCGTCACCTGGGTGGGCACCTCCAGCAGCGCCCGCTCCCCGGGCGCCACCTCCTGCGGGCGGACGTCGCCGACGGTCAGGCCCACGTTGCCGCGGGTGCGGACCACGGGGAGCACGCGGACGGCGAAGGGCAGGTCGTTCTGCACGGTGAGGGCCAGCGGGGCGTCGCTGGAGGCCAGGCTGTAGGTGCCGTCGGCCGGCGCGAGCAGCGTGACCTCCTGGCGCAGGTCGTCGATCGTGGCGCGCAGGTCGGCCGCGGCGGCCCGGAAGGCGGCCGGCTCGTCGCGCCAGGACGCCGAGGCGGTGCGGGACAGGGCGGCGTCGTAGGGGGCGAGCTCGGTGGCCGGGTCCCCGGAGACGGCACCGGAGAGGTCGTCGCGCAGCCGGGCCGCGGCGACGACGTCGGTCAGGCCCTCGGGGTCGAGCACCGCGGCGTCGGCGGGCTCCAGGGGCGTGCCGGCGTCGACGGCCGGGCCGGCGGCGAGGTCGGTCAGCGCGGCGGGGCGCAGGCCCGGCAGCGCGGTGTCGGCGACCATCGCCGCGGCGGTCTCGGGGTGGGGGTCGACGTCGCGCGGCGGCGCGACGAGCACCGTCTGCCCGGCCGGGTCGGCCACCGGCTGGGAGGAGAGCAGCACCAGCTCGGCCAGGTACCGCTGCTCGGCCACCCGTGGCCCACCCGCGGTGCTCCGCGTGGCGCCGGCCAGGGCGGACAGGGCGCTGTCGGCCACCAGCGCCTCCACCGGCCCGTCGGCACCGGGGACGGTGGTGCGGGCGGCGGCGCCGCCGCCGGTGACGCCGAGGGCGGCCTCGCCGGCCGACAGCGCGCTGGAGGCGACGACGACCCGCTCGACGCCGCCGGCGCGCAGCGTCCCGAGGGTCTCCGGGCGCAGCGAGCCGCCGACCGCCCAGGCCAGGTCGGTGCGCGGGGGAACGCCGAGGACGTCCTCCAGCAGCGCCGCGCCGGCCGGGCCCGGCGACTCGGCGGAGACCGTGCCGTCGTCCGTGCCGTCGTCCGTGCCGTCGGTGCCGTTCCCGGGGGTCCCGGCGGGCGTGGCCGCCGCGGGGAGGCTGCGGGTGAGCGCGGCCGGCAGGCCGGCCGCCTGCAGCGCGTCGGCGTCGACGTCGCCGTAGGACAGCGCGACGACGGGGTGCTCGGCGGCCACCGCGCGCAGCCGCTCGAGCCAGGCCGCCGCGGCCTCGGTGCCGGTGCCCGCGTCCTCCTCGCCCGCGACGTCGTAGGACCCCTCGGCCATGACCGACAGCTCCTCGACGAGCGCCGGGTCGACGGCCACGGTGACCGGGGCGACGGGGACGGCCTCGAGCGCACCGGGGCCGAGGACGGTCGGCAGCCGCTCGAGCACCTGCAGCGCACGGTCGAGGCGGCCGCCGTCGGAGACCACCGCGGTGAGGTCGTCGTCGACGAAGTCGCCGGAGGCGTCGCGGTGGGTGCGCTCGACCAGCGGCCACAGCCAGGCCACCGCCGTCGCCGCCGGCGGCGCGGCGCTCTGCTGGATCACCGAGGTGGTCACCTCGCCGACCCGCCGCTGGGTGCGGTCCTCGCCGGTGGCGTTGACGTTGAGCAGCACCGGGTAGACGCCGTCCCGGTCGATGGCCAGGTCGGCGGTGGGGACGGTGTAGCTGAACTCCAGCGAGGCGCCGGGCCCCAGCTCGCCGGGCACCGGCACGAAGGGCGTGGAGGCGGCCGACAGCGCGTCGGGGTCGGCGTCGGTGGCGAGCAGCCCGGCCCGGGTGGTGACGACCTCGCCGCGCTGCAGGCGGACGCCGAGGTCGGTGAGCGTCTCCCCGCCGGCGTTGGTGAGCGTGCCGGCCAGCGTCACCGTGCCGCCGGGCGCGACCGTGCGCGGGTCGAGGCGGGTCAGCTCCACCGTCACCGGGCGCTCGGGGTCGACCGCCGGGGGTGGCGCCGGGGCCGGGGTGGCCGGCGCCGCGGGGAGCGGGAGGGGCGTCGCGGCGGAGGCCGCCGGTCCGGGGCCGGTGAGCAGCGGGACGGCCAGCAGGGCCGTGGTCAGCACCCGGCGGACGGAGGCGCCGGGGCGCGTCCGGGCCCTCCCGCGCCGGCCGGCCCCGGGTGCGGGGGTGCTGTGCCTGGGACGGACCTCGCGCGCGCGGTCACGCACTGTCGGCGAGCAGCGCCGGCGCGCGCTCGACCAGCGCACGCTCGTCGGCGTAGGCGAGCCGGCCGCTCAGCTCGTCGAGGGGCACCCAGGCGACCTCGGTCACCTCGACGTCGGCGTCGGACAGGGCGCCTCCGATGGCGCGCAGCAGGAAGTGGTGCACCGTCTTGTGGACGCGCCGGCCCTCGGCGACGAACCAGAAGTCGATGATCCCGAGCGGGGCGAGGACCTCACCGATGATCCCGGTCTCCTCGGCGACCTCCCGCACGGCGGTGTCCTCCGGGGTCTCCCCCTCCTCGATGTGGCCCTTGGGCAGCGACCACAGCAGCCGGCCGCGGCGGTCGGTGCGACCGATGAGCGCGGCACGGGGACCGGAGACGCCGTCGTCGGCGACCACCAGGCCCCCGGCGGAGGTCTCGTCGACCCGGCGCAGTCGGCGGCCGGGGCGGCCTCGTCCACCGGTCCCTCCCATGCCAGGAGGGTAGCGCGAGACACCGCACTACCCTGGCTCGTCGTGTCCGGTGTGCCCCCGGCGGTCCAGCAGACCGTGCGCGACCTCGTCGACGTCTCCCCCGTCCTGGGAGAGCTGGGCGAGCGGTTCGCCGCGGCGGGCTTCGAGGCCCACCTCGTGGGCGGCTCGGTGCGCGACGCGCTGCTCGCCGCGGGGAGCGGGGCGGCGGTGCCGCCCGGCGATCTCGACGTCACCACCGACGCCCGGCCGGAGCAGGTGCTGCGGCTGCTGCGCGGCTGGGCGGGTTCCACGTGGAACCAGGGCATCGCCTTCGGCACCGTGGGCGCCGAGATCCGCGGCACCCGGGTGGAGATCACCACCTTCCGCGCCGACCGCTACGACCGGGAGTCCCGCAACCCGGAGGTGGCCTGGGGGACGTCGCTGGTCGACGACCTCGCCCGCCGCGACTTCACGGTCAACGCCATGGCCGTCTCGCTGGGCCCCGACCGCACGGTGACCGACCCCTTCGGCGGTCTCGGCGACCTGCTGGCCCGCCGGCTGCGCACACCGGGGGCGGCGTCGGACTCCTTCGCCGACGACCCACTGCGGATGCTGCGCGCGGTCCGCTTCGTCGCCCAGCTCGGCCTCACCCCGGTCGACGAGGTGCAAGAGGCGCTCACCGCGATGTCCGGGGAGCTGGCCCGGATCACCCCGGAGCGGGTGCAGGCCGAGCTGAGCAGGACGCTGCTGCAGGACGCTCCCCGCGCGGCGCTGGAGCTGTTCGTCTCCACCGGCCTGGCCGACGTCGTCCTGCCGGAGCTGCCCGCGCTGCGGATGGAGATCGACGAGCACCACCAGCACAAGGACGTCTACAGCCACTCGCTGACCGTCCTGGACCGGGCGATCGCGCTGGAGAAGGCCGACCCCGAGGCGCCGTCGCCGGACCTGGTGCTGCGGCTGGCGGCGCTGCTGCACGACGTCGGCAAGCCCGCCACCCGCCGGCACGAGCCCCGCGGCCGGGTCTCCTTCCACCACCACGAGGTGGTCGGCGCCAAGCTGGTGCGCAAGCGGCTGACCGCGCTGCGCTACCCGAAGGACGTCGTCGAGGCGGTGGCCCGGCTGACCTTCCTGCACCTGCGCTTCCACGGCTACGGCCGCGGCGAGTGGACCGACTCCGCGGTGCGCCGCTACGTCACCGACGCCGGTGACCTGCTGCCGCGGCTGCACAAGCTGGTCCGCTCGGACTGCACCACCCGCAACCGGCGCCGGGCCGCGGCGCTGTCGGCCACCTACGACTCCCTGGAGCGGCGGATCGCGGAGCTGTCGGAGGCCGAGGACCTCGCCCGCGTGCGGCCCGACCTCGACGGCAACGCGATCATGGAGATCCTCGGCCTCCCGCCGGGCCGCGAGGTCGGCGAGGCGTGGCGCTTCCTCAAGGACCTCCGCCTCGAGCGGGGGCCGCTGGACCCTGACGAGGCGGAGGCGGAGCTGCGCGCCTGGTGGGCCGCCCGCTCCTGACGTTCTCACCCGCCGGGGTGACACCTCCCCCGCGCGGCCTCCCCCACCCCGCCCCGGGCCGGTAGGACCGACGGCCGGACCGGGAGGACGGGGGCGCGGGTGCACGGGCGACCGCACGGCCTCGTGCTCCCCCCGGCACGACGCCGCGCCGCCGCCGCCGTCGCCTGCCTGGTCCTCGCCCTGCTGTCGTGGCCGGCCCAGGACCCTCCGGCCGCTTCCCGGCCGGAGGCCGGCCGGTACGGCGTCGCGCTGCCCGGGGGTGCCTCCGCCCGGCCCGCGGCCGGGTCCGGCAGCTGGGCCTTCCTGCACCACCAGGACGACGGCGTCACGCCGGTCGCCTACGACCCCTGCCGCGCCGTCCACTACGTGCTGCGGGCCGACGACGCCCCACCGGGCGCCGAGGACCTGCTCGCCGGCGCCGTCGGGGAGATCGCCGCGGCGACCGGCCTGCGGTTCGCCTACGACGGCCGCACCGACGAGCGGGTCACCCGCGACCGCCGCGCCCACCAGCCGGCCCGCTACGGCGACGGGTGGGCGCCGGTGCTGGTCTCCTTCGAGTCCCCGGTGGACAACCCCGACGTGGGTCGCGGCATCGCCGCCCGCGGCGGCAGCGACGTCGCCTCCGCGGGCGGTCCGGCGGTCTACGTCACCGGCACCGTGCTGGTCGACGCCGACTGGGCCGCCGCCGCGGTGACGTCGGCGCCGGGCCGTGCCGCGCTGCGCGCCGTCCTGGTGCACGAGCTCGGCCACGTCGTCGGCCTCGCCCACGTCGACGATGCCGGCGAGCTGATGCACTCGGTCAACGACGGCCAGCTCGACCTGGGTCCCGGCGACCTCGCCGGCCTGGCCCGGCTCGGCCGGGGCCCCTGCGAGCCGCGGCTGTAGGGCCTGCTCCCCCTCTCGGAGGTGGCCGCCCGCCGGGGGACTCCACCCACGCGGGCGGGAGGCCGAGGAGATCCCGACCGGACCGCGGAGAGGAGCGCGCAGCGTGAACGAGGGACTGCAGGACCGTCCCGTCGGGGTGCCCACCTCGCCCACCGGCCGGGTCCCGCAGTGGGTGCTGGACGAGCTGACCGGCCGGACGGCCGACCCGCCCGGCTGGCGCGCGTCGACGCCGCCGCACCCGCCCCGCCGGCGCTCGCCCGCGCTGCGTGGGCTGCTGGCGCTCCTCGTCGTCGTGGCGCTGGGACTGGCCGCCGGGGTGCTCCTCGACGAGCCGCCGTGGCCGGGGCCGGTGTCCGGCGGAGCTGGTGGCGGGGACCGCCCGACGCCAGGTCGGGAGGCCGCCGCGGAGCCGCTCGGGCAGCCGGGTGCGGCCCCCGCGACCGGCAGCCACGCGTTCACCGCGGTGCAGGACGACGGCGTCACCCCGGTCGCCTACGACCCGTGCCGGCCGCTGCACCACGTCCTCGCGCCGGCCGGTGCGCCCGCGGGCGCCGAGGTGCTCGTCGCGGAGGCCGTCGCCCGGCTGTCCGCGGCGACGGGCCTGCGGTTCGTCGACGACGGGACGACCGACGAGGCCTGGTCGGACCAGCGGCCGGCGTACCAGCCCGACCGCTACGGGGACCGCTGGGCGCCGGTCCTGGTCAGCTGGGCGACGCCGGAGCAGGTCCCCGCGCTCGGCGGCACCGTCGCCGGGATCGGCGGCAGCCGGGCCGTGTCCGCGGGCGGGCCGCTGGTGTACGTCACCGGAGCGGTCACCGTCGACGCCGGGTGGACCACCGCGGTCCTCGGCTCCCCCGGCGGCCGCGACGCCGTCCTGGCAGTGCTCGTGCACGAGCTCGGGCACGTGCTCGGCCTCGCCCACGTGGACGACCCCGCCGAGCTGATGTCGGCGACGAACGAGGGGCAGGTCGACCTCGGTCCCGGCGACCTCGCCGGCCTGGCCCGGCTCGGCCGGGGCCCCTGCGAGCCGCGCCTCTAGCTCCGGTCGGAGGCGTGCGCCCGGGTGACGGAGGCGTAGCCGACGGCGGTGAGGGCGTAGACCGCGGCGACGACGAGCAACCCGGTCACCGACCGCCCCGACTCGGGCAGCAGCAGCGCGCCGGCCACCAGCGCCGCCACGTAGGCGACGTTGACGAGGGTGTCGTAGACGGAGAACACCCGGCCACGGAAGTCGTCGTCGACCGAGCGCTGCAGCGTGGCGTCGACGCAGATCTTCACGCCCTGCGCGACGACGCCGAGCACCAGCCCGGCGGCCACCCACCCGGGCGTCGCGAAGGAGAGGCCGAGCGCGAGCTGGAGGACGCCGCCGCCGGCCAGCAGCGCGACCACCCACCCGCGGGTGCCCAGCCGCCGCACCGCCGGCGGGGTGGCCACGGCCGCGACCAGGGTGCCGGCCGACCCGGCCGCGAGCACCACGCCCAGGCCGGCCAGCCCGCCCGGGAACAGCGGGCCGGTGCCCTCCGTCAGCGTGTTCCGGAACAGCAGCAGGGTCATCAGCGTGAGCAGGCCGTAGCAGACCCGGTGTGCCCCGATGGCCAGCAGCGCCGCGGCGGCCGGCGGGTGCTCGGCCACGTGCCGGGCCCCGGCGACCATCCCCCGCAGCACCGCCCGCGCCGGCAGGCGGGCCGAGCGGACGCCCGAGTCGGGACCCAGGTAGCGGCGGTCGAACCCCGCCGCGACGGCGGCCGACGCCAGGTGGGGCACCGTCGCCGACAGCGCCACGGCGGCGTAGGCGGCGTCCCCGGCCGTCCCGAGCTGCAGCAGGCCCAGGGCGAGGACGCCGCCGGTCACCGTGGCCACCGCCCCCGACGTGGTCGACAGCGCGTTGGCCGGCACCAGCGAGGCCGCGTCGGTGGTGTGCGGCAGCGCCGCGGACAGCGCCGCCAGCAGGAACCGGGTGACGGCGAAGACCGCGAGCCCGGCGGCGTAGAACGGCGCGCCCGCCTGGCCGGCGAGCACGAGCGCGGCGAGGACGGCGACCAGCCCCGCGCGCAGCACGTTGGCGCGCACGAGCACCTGGCGGCGGCTCCACCGGTCCAGCCACACCCCGGCGAACGGCCCGACGACCGAGTACGGCAGCAGCAGCACGGCGAAGGCGGCGGCGACGTCGACCGGGTCGGCGGCGCGCTGCGGGTTGAACAGCACGGTCCCGGCGAGGGCGGCCTGCAGCACGCCGTCGCCGGACTGGGCGAGCAGGCGGGCGACCAGCAGACGACGGAAGTCCCCCCGGGCCAGCAGGTGCCGGACGCTGGTGTCGGCCTGCTGCACCCGATCACCGTACGGCGCGGCCTCGTCCACCCTCGGCCGCCGGACTGTTGCACACTGGATCCGATGTCCTCGGTGCCCGCGTCACCCGACCCCGACTCCGGCCGACCCGCTCGGGCGGCCCGGGGGCGACGTCGCCCGGCGGTCCCCGCGCTGTCGACCGGCACGCTCGACGACGTCGGCCCGGGATCCCTGCTCGTCGCGATGCCCGCGCTGAGCGACCCCAACTTCGCCGGCACCGTCGTCTACGTGCTCGACCACAACGACAGCGGCACCCTCGGCGTCGTGCTGGGCCGGCCCAGCCAGGTCGAGATCCGCGACGTGCTGCCCGGCTGGTGCGACCTCGCCGTCGAGCCGGGCGTCTTCCACGTCGGCGGGCCCTGCGAGACCGACACCGCGCTGTGCCTGGCCACCTGCCCCGGCCAGGGCGAGGAGCCGGCCGGCCTGCGCCGGGTGGCCGGCGACGTCTACCTCGTCGACCTCGACGCCGACCCCGACGCGCTCGACGCCGGGGTCGCGGGCCTGCGGGTGTTCGCCGGGTACGCGGGCTGGTCCCCCGGCCAGCTCGCCGCCGAGATCGCCGAGGGCGCGTGGGCCTGCGTGCCGGGCACGGCGGGCGACGTCCTCAGCGGGCTGTCCGGCCCCGAGCTGTGGCGCGCGGTGCTGGCCCGCCAGACCGGCCGGCTGGCCGTGCTGTCGACGGCGCCGGCCGACCCGTCCGCGAACTGACCCACCCGCCCGGGGGAGTCCGGCGCCGCCGGACACGCCGTGGTGCTGCGCGCGGCCGCGGGGTCTGGTAGGAAAGAGCCCGGAGGGGGCGGTCTGGGGAAGAGGCCGCCCCCTCCCCCCATGTCCGGTGACGGCAGGGAACGGCCCCGGCAGGGTCCCGCCGCGAGCCTGCGAGCGGTGGGGGCACGGGGGTCCTCCATCAGAGGCCCAGCGCGGCGGCCACCTGCGGGTGCGCGAGCGCGTCGAGGGTCTGCCCCTCCTCCGGCAGCGCGATCGTCCGCGGCCCGTGGTCGGCCAGGGTCACGGTCACCCCGGTCCCCTGCCCGGGCAGCTCCGCCTCGAACTGCAGCAGCAGGTCGCTGGTGTCGTCGACGGCCACCGACCAGCCCGCCTCGGACGCGTAGACCGACGCCAGCCGGCTGTCGATCGAGCGCTGCCCCTCCCACGTCGCCGTCCCGCCGAGGAACGCGGCCGCGTCGTCGGGCTCCTCGGCGCCGAGGTTGAGCACCACCTGCACCAGGACGTCGGTCAGCGGCACCGCGTCGGGCCCCGTGGCGAGCGGCCGGCGCACGAACGGCACGTCGGGCAGGCCGGCGGCGGCCAGCGCCTCGGTCAGACCGGGCACGTCGCCGAACCAGACCTGCTCGCGGGTGAAGAACAGCGTGCGGACGTCGTCGGGCCGCCCGTCCCCGTAGGTGGTCACCACCCGGGCGCGGCCGGCGCCCGCGGCCAGGTCGACCTCGCCGGTGAGGGTGAGCAGGCCCTCCTCGCCGAAGGGCGCGGTGGCGACGACGTCGGCGCCGCCGCCCTCCTCGACGCCACGCGCGAGGAGCCCGGCCAGCACCTCGGCCTCCGCGGCGGTCACCGGGTCACCCGGCTGCCGGTCGGCCTCGTCGCCCGAGCAGCCGGCCAACCCGACGCCGAGCAGGACCAGCGCGGACGCGAGGAGGCGGCGCGGCATGGCGGCCAGCGTAGGCAGCGCGGCGGCCCGGTGCGGTCCCCGACAGGCCCGGAACGCACCGGGGCCCGCCCTCCGCGGTGCGGAGGGCGGGCCCTGGTGGCGTCGGTGCGGCGCGACTAGCGCTCGACGTCGCCCCGGATGAAGGCCTCGACGGCGTCGCGCGCCTCGCTGTCGTCGTACTGCACCGGCGGGCTCTTCATGAAGTACGACGACGCCGACAGGATCGGGCCGCCGATGCCGCGGTCCTTGGCGATCTTCGCGGCGCGGACGGCGTCGATGATGATGCCGGCCGAGTTCGGGGAGTCCCAGACCTCGAGCTTGTACTCCAGGTTCAGCGGGACGTCACCGAAGGCGCGACCCTCGAGCCGGACGTAGGCCCACTTGCGGTCCGACAGCCACGGCACGTGGTCCGACGGGCCGATGTGCACGTTGTCGGTGCCCATGTCGCGGTCGACCTGGCTGGTCACGGCCTGGGTCTTGGAGATCTTCTTGGACTCCAGGCGCTCGCGCTCGAGCATGTTCTTGAAGTCCATGTTGCCGCCGACGTTGAGCTGCATCGTGCGGTCGAGCTGCACGCCGCGGTCCTCGAACAGCTTGGCCAGCACCCGGTGGGTGATGGTGGCGCCGACCTGGCTCTTGATGTCGTCGCCGACGATCGGGACGCCGGCGGCGGTGAACCGGTCCGCCCACTCCTTCGTCCCGGCGATGAACACCGGCAGCGCGTTGACGAACGCGACGCCGGCGTCCAGAGCGGCCTGCGCGTAGAACTCGGCGGCCTGCTGCGAGCCGACCGGCAGGTAGCAGACGAGGACGTCGGCCTGCGACTCGCGCAGGGCGGCGACGACGTCGACCGGCTGCTCGTCGGACTCCTCGATCGTGGCCCGGTAGTACTTGCCCAGGCCGTCGAGGGTGGTGCCGCGCTGCACCGTCACGCCCAGCGGGGGCACGTCACAGATCTTGATCGTGTTGTTCTCGCTGGCGACGATGGCCTCGGAGAGGTCGCGGCCGACCTTCTTGGCGTCGACGTCGAAGGCGGCGACGAACTGCACGTCGGAGACGTGGTAGTCACCGAAGCGGACGTGCATGAGACCCGGCACCGAGGTGGTCTCGTCGGCGTCCCGGTAGTAGTGCACGCCCTGCACCAGCGAGGCGGCGCAGTTGCCGACGCCCACGATGGCGACCTTGACAGCTCCCATGGTCTTCCCTTCTCCCTGGACCGGGTGGTCCGTGTCGCGGGACCGTTCCGGTCCTGGCGGTGGCTGCCGGTGGGCTGGACAGCCGTCGTGCCTGCAGTGCGGTGTCGCTGGAGTGCGGTGTCGCTGGAGTGCGGTGTCGCTGGGTGGGGTGTGGTGGTCACTCCCCGCCGGGCGGCGGGCGCTCCCCGGGTCCCGGTCCGGGCTGGCGTCGCTCGCTGTCGATGAGCTCCGACAGCCAGCGCACCTCCCGGTCGACCGAGTCCAGGCCGTGGCGCTGCAGCTCCAGCGTGTAGCGGTCGAGTCGTTCCCGGGTCCGCGCCAGTGAGGACCGCAGGCCGTCCCGCTGCCGTTCGACCGTGCGGCGGCGCCCCTCGAGGATGCGCAGCCGCACGTCGGCGGCGGTGTGCCGGAAGAAGGCGAGGTGGACGCCGAACAACCTGCCGTCGTCGTACGCCTCGGGGCCGGCCTGGCTGACCAGCTCCGCGAAGCGCTCCTTGCCCTCGGCGGTGATCGTGTAGACCACCTTCCCGCGCCGGCCGGTCAACGGCGGTGCGTCGGCCGGCAGCGGCGCCCGCCGGTCGGGCTCGTCGGTGGTGACGAGACCGGCGGCGTGCAACCGCTTGAGCGCGGGGTACAGCGAGCCGTAGGAGATGCTGCGCAGCCCGCCGAGGACCTCCGCGAGCCGCTTGCGCAGCTCGTAGCCGTGCATCGGGGACTGCTGCAGCAACCCGAGGATGGCGAACTCGAGCACCTCGCCCCCCATCGGTCCCTGCCGGTCGATGTATCGGGACGATACATCGGGAGGGAAACGGGACGGCAACCGGAGGGAGGTCGCCCGATCGGGGACGGGGTGGCCGGAGGCCCGCGGGACGCCGCCGGAGAGGCCCTCCGGACTGGTGCACCTGCGTACATTGGCGCCGTGCCCGGACGTCGCTCCGTCGTGGACTACTCGCTGCACCGGCGATCGGTGCTGCGCGACGTCCAGGCCGGGCGCACCGGGCTCTCGGAGGTCTGTGACGCCAGCCCGTACCTGACCCGTGCGGCGCGCTACCACGGTCGGCAGACCGACCTCCCCTGCCCGGTCTGCCGCCGCGAGCGCCTCTCCCTGGTCAACTACGTCTACGGTGAAGGGCTGGGCCACGTGTCCGGCCAGGCGAAGACCGAGGCGGAGCTCGTCCGCATGGACGCCGCTCAGGAGGAGTTCTCCGTGTACACCGTCGAGGTGTGCCGCGGGTGCGGGTGGAACCACCTGGACTGCTCCTTCGTCCTCGGGGCCGAGCCCGACCCGGGCCGGCAGCCGCGCCGTCGTCGTCGCGCTGCCACGGACTAACTCCGCCGGTCCGGCGGTTGCCACACCGGCGGACCCGTCCGTCACACCCGCCCCGGGGGTGCGGCGCGCCTCGCGCGTCCTCCCCGGCGCACACAGCCGAGAACGCCACGCTGGGCCGGATCCCGTCCTGCCCACCGACTACCGAGGAGGGGCTCCCTGGTGCCTCCCCACGACGAGACCTCGCCGGTCGGCCCGTCCGGCGTGCCGCCCCGTCGCCCGCCGGCCGCCCGCGCGACCGGCGGAGCGGGCAGTGGCCGGAGCCGCCCGACCGCGGGGCGGCCCGGGGGGTCGCGCCCGGGCGGCTCCCGGCCCACCGGCTCCCGCCCGGCCGGCGGCAAGCCCGGCGGCAAGAAGGCGCGGACGAAGAAGCAGCGCCGCCGTCGCCGGCTGAAGATCGCCCTGGCGACCCTGGCCGGGCTGTTCGTGCTGCTCGGCGTCTTCGTCGGCGTCGTCTACGCCACCACCGAGGTGCCCGACCCCGACTCGGTGCAGAACGCGCAGACGACGGTCGTGTACTACGCCGACGGCACCACCGAGATGGGCCGCCTCGGCGACACCAACCGCACCAACGTCGCGCTCGGCGAGGTCTCCGAGGGCGCCCGCCACGCCATCCTCGCCGCGGAGAACCGGGAGTTCTACTCCGACCCGGGCATCTCCCTGACCGGCATCGTCCGGGCCGCGTGGAACAACCTCACCGGCGGCTCGACGCAGGGCGGCTCGACGATCACCCAGCAGTACGTCAAGAACGCCTTCCTCACCCACGAGCAGACCTTCAGCCGCAAGTTCCAGGAGCTGTTCCTGGCGGTCAAGCTCGACAACCAGTACTCGAAGGACGAGATCCTCGAGAACTACCTGAACACCATCTACTTCGGCCGCGGCGCCTACGGCATCGAGGCCGCGGCGAACACCTTCTTCGGCGTGCCCGCCGCGCAGCTGACCCCGCAGCAGGGCGCCGTCCTCGCCGTCCTCGTCCGCAGCCCCAGCTCCTACGACCCCGAGGCCAACCCGGAGGGCGCGCAGGACCGCTGGGGCCTGGTCCTCGACGCCATGGTCGAGGAGGGCTGGATCACGCAGGACGAGCGCGACGCCTCGGTCTACCCGCCGGTGCTGCCGCGGCCGGAGTCCTCGTCGCTGGGCATCCCCACCGGTCCCGAGGGCCTGGTGGTCTCGCAGGCGATCGCCGAGCTCGAGGCGCGCGGCTACTCCGAGGAGCAGATCCGCGCCGGTGGCCTGCGCATCACCACGACCGTGGACAAGGCCGCCCAGGACGCCGCGGTCGCCGCCGTCAACGACGTGATGGACGGCGAGCCGGAGCCGCTGCGGGAGGCGCTGGTCGCCGTCGACCCCAGGACCGGTGCGGTGCGCGCCTACTACGGCGGTCCGGTCGGTTCCGGCGACGGTGCGATCGACTACGCCCAGGCGCGCCGGCAGCCCGGCTCGTCGGTGAAGCCCTACGTGCTGGCCACCGCGCTGGAGGAGGGCATCGGCGTCAACTCCCGCCGCGACGGCAGCTCGCCGCAGGAGTTCCCCGACCGCCCGGGCCTGCCGGTGCGCAACTCGGGCAACGCCCAGTGCGGCGCCTGCACCCTGGTCGAGGCCATGACGCGGTCGCTGAACACCACGTACTACGGCCTGGCCTACGAGGTCGGCCCGGACGACGTCCGCGACACCATCCTCCGCGCCACGGGCCTGCCCGAGACGTGGCCGGCCGTCACCGGCGGCACCCTCGACGACGCCCGGACGCTGTCGGACCCCGAGACCGGGGCCACCGGCGGGTCGATCGGCATCGGCCAGTACGAGATGCGCCCGATCGACCAGGCCGTCGGCTTCGCCACCCTCGCCAACGGCGGCGTCCACCACCCGGCGCACTTCGTCGGCCGGGTCACCGACTCCGAGGGCACCGTCCTGCTGGAGAGCGGCGAGGGCCCGGGCGAGCAGGTCATCGACCCCGACGTCGCCAACGACACCACCTTCGCCCTGGAGGGCGTCGCGCAGTACTCCCGCCGGGCGCTCGACGGCGGCCGCGAGGTGGCCAGCAAGACCGGTACGCAGGGCCTCAACGGCTCGGAGAACTCCGACGCCTGGATGGTCGGCTACACGCCGTCGCTGTCGGCGGCGGTGTGGATCGGCAACGACTCGCCCACCGTGCCGATCGAGAACGCCGCCGGCCAGATCATCTACGGCGCCGGACTGCCCGGGGCCATCTGGCAGCAGTTCATGGACACCGTCCTGGCCGGCACGCCGGAGGAGGACCTGCCCGACTCGCCGAAGATCCGCGGGGACACCGGCGAGGGCGTCGCGGCGCCGACGACGCAGGCCCCGCGGTCGACGGAGGCGCAGCCGACCGAGCCGTCCGCGCCCGCGACGACCGAGGCGCCCGCGCCGACCACGGCACCGGCACCCACCACGACGACGGCCCCGGAGCCCAGCACCGACGCGCCGACGCCGTCCCCGACGCCAGGCAACGGCCAGGTGGGTACCGGCACGCTCGGCGGTGAGGACGGCACCGGCGGCGACAGCTGGGCCAACGGCCAGCCCGCGCCCGCCGCCCCGACGACGCAGCCGGAACCGCAACCGACCGGCTGACCGCCCCGGGCACACTGGCCCGGTGAGCTCCTCCCCCACGGGCCCGTCCGCTCCGGCACCCCAGCCGGCGGACGGGCCCGCGGCGTCTGCGGTGGCGCCCGCGCGCGGCGCCGGCCGCCGTCCCGACCGGGTGGTGCCCACGTGGTCGGACCGGGTGGCCGCGCAGGCGAGCGAGGCCGTCGGCGGCCCGTGGGGCCGGCACGCGGTCACCGGCCGCGCCCTGTTCTGGACGCCGCTGCGGGTCTGCCTGCTCTACGCCACCGTCGTGCTGGCCGCCGCGTGGCTCAAGCAGGCGCCGTGCTCCGACGGCAACTGGGCGGGGTCGGTGCAGTACACGCACCTGTGCTACTCCGACACCGTCCCGCTGTTCGGCATCCACGGCCTCGGCGAGGGCGCGCTCCCCTACCTGGACGCGGCCGTGGAGTACCCGGTGCTCACCGGGGCGCTCATGGCGCTCGCGGCGGTCCTCGGCCGCGGCTACGAGGACCTGGCCGGCGCGGCCGGCCTGCTCCCCCAGGTGCCGCCGGTGCAGGCCTACTACGCGGCCACCTGCCTGCTGCTGAGCCTGTGCGCGCTGGTCACCGTCCGGGCGGTGCTGGGCGCCTCCGGCCGCCGGCCCTGGGACGCGGCGATGATCGGGCTCTCACCGCTGCTGCTCGTGCACGCGTTCACCAACTGGGACCTGCTCGCCGTCGCCCTGGCCGCCTGCGGGCTGTGGGCGTGGGCGCGCGAGCGGCCGGTGCTGGCCGGCGTGCTGCTGGGTCTGGGCACCGCGGCCAAGCTGTTCCCCGCCCTGCTGCTCGGCGCGCTGTTCCTGCTCTGCCTGCGCGCCGGGCGGCTGCGGGTGTGGCTGCGCGCGGCGCTGGCGGCCGCCGTCGCCTGGTTGGTCGTCGACGTCCCGGTCGCGCTGCTGGCGCCGGAGAACTGGTCGCTGTTCTTCCGGCTCAACAGCACCCGGCCGGCCGATCCGGACACGCTGTGGAACATCGCGATCACCGCGGCCGGGGGCGACCTCCTCGACGGGCCGCTCGCCGAGGGCGAGACGCCGGTGGTGCTCAACGCGCTGGTGGCGCTCTGCGTGCTGCTGGTGGTCGCTGCCGTCGGCTGGCTGACCCTCGCCGCGCCGGTGCGCCCGCGGGTGGCGCAGGTGGCCTTCCTGCTGGTGGCCGGGTTCCTGCTGGTCACCAAGGTGTGGAGCCCGCAGTACTCGCTGTGGCTGCTGCCGCTGGCGGTGCTGGCCCGGCCGCGGTGGCGGTCGCTGCTGCTGTGGCAGGCCACCGAGGCGGTGCTGTGGGTGGTGCGGATGCTCTGGTACCTCGGCACCGACGAGCGCGGCGTGGGCACCGAGTGGTTCTTCCTCGCGGTGACCGCCCGCGACGTCGCCGTCCTCGTGCTCGTGGGGCTGGTCGTGCGGGACGTGTGGCGTCCCGACGGCGACGTCGTGCGCACCTCCTGGCCGGCCGTCGACGACCCCGCCGGCGGTCCGCTGGACGGCGCGGAGGACCGCGTGGTGCTGCGCGGCCGGCGGCGCTGGGACCAGGTGACCTGATCGTGGGCGTCCTCCCGCACGTCCGGCCACGAGGGAGGACGCCGCGGGGTGAGGGAGGACGGCCGTCCGGGCGGCCGGCTACCCGAGCGCCTCGCGCACGAGGGCGACCTCCTCGGCGTGCGACGCGGCGTCGCCGGGGGTCTCCAGGACGACGGGGCAGTCGGCGGCGCGGGCGAGGCCGAGCAGCAGGTCCAGCGGGATCTCGCCCGCGGTGAGCGGCGCGTGGCGGTCCCGGCCCGAGCCCTGCGGGTCGCGGCTGTTGTTGAGGTGCACCAGGTCGACCCGGCCGGTGATCGCCCGGACGTCGTCGACGGCGGTGGCGAGGTCCCAGCCGGCCGCCCAGGCGTGGCAGGTGTCGAGCACGAAGCCCGCGCCGAACTCGCCGACGGCGTCCCACAGCCGCGCCACCGCACCCAGCTCGCGCGCCATCGCGTTCTCGCCGCCGGCGGTGTTCTCGATGAGCAGCGGCAGCGGGAAGCCACCGTCCTCGGCCTGCCGCGCGAACGTCTTGCGCCAGTTGTCGAACCCGGCCGCCGGGTCGTCCTTGGCCAGCACGTGCCCGCCGTGCACGACCATCCCGCGGGCGCCGACCGCCGCCGAGGCCCGCGCGTGCACCGCCAGGTTCTTGCGGCTCGGGATGCGGATGCGGTTGTTGGTCGAGGCCACGTTGAGCACGTAGGGCGCGTGGACGAACACCGCGACGTCGCCGGCGAGCAGCGCCTCGGCGTCCGGGCGCGGCGGCGGGCTCTTCCAGCCCTGCGGGTCGCCGAGGAACACCTGCACGGCGTCGGCGTCCATCTCCGCCGCCCGGGCCAGCGGACCCCCGGCGTCGAGCTCGTTGTCCTCGGTCAGTCCGGGTCCGACGTGGACGCCGATCGGGTGCCTGCTCACCCCGGCGACGGTAGTCAGGTCCGGTGACGGTGGCCGGGGCTCCCGGCCGCGCTGGTAGCCTGGAGGAGCGCGTCCGTCCGCCGTCCCCGGCGGAACCGGGCGCGCGACGCGTGTACGACCCTCCTGCTGCAGACCGACTGCAGCCGCCCAGACCAGAGGAGGTGGGGTTCTCCGTGCGTCACTACGAACTGATGGTCATCCTCGACCCCGACCTGGAGGAGCGCACGATCGCTCCCTCCCTCGACCGGTTCCTGACCGTCGTCACCAACTCCGGTGGCACCGTCAAGACCGAGATCTGGGGCCGGCGCCGCCTGGCCTACGAGATCAAGAAGCACATCGAGGGCATCTACGCGATCGTCGACATCCAGGCCGAGCCGGCCGCGGTCGCCGAGCTCGACCGCCAGCTCAACCTCAACGAGTCGGTGCTGCGCACCAAGCTGATGCGGCCCGAGGTCCACTGAGCATGGCCGGCGAGACCGTCATCACCGTCATCGGCAACCTGACCTCCGACCCGGAGCTGCGGTTCACGCCGTCGGGTGCCGCGGTGGCCAACTTCACGGTCGCCTCGACGCCGCGCACCTTCGACCGGCAGTCGCAGGAGTGGAAGGACGGCGAGGCGCTGTTCCTCCGCTGCAACGTCTGGCGGCAGGCGGCCGAGAACGTGGCCGAGTCCCTCACCCGCGGCTCGCGGGTCATCGTCTCGGGGCGCCTCAAGCAGCGCTCGTTCGAGACCAAGGAGGGCGAGAAGCGCACCGTCATCGAGCTCGAGGTCGACGAGATCGGCCCCTCGCTGCGCTACGCCACCGCGAAGGTCACCCGCGCCTCCCGCGGTGAGGGCGGCGGCGGTGGTGGCGGCTTCGGTGGCGGTGGTGGCGGCGGCTTCGGCGGTGGTGGCGGCGGCGCGAGCGACCCGTGGTCGACGCCCGCCGGCCCGTCCGACGAGCCGCCCTTCTAGAAGGACCCCCTCGCCCCCCACGCCTCGCTCCGCTCGCCGCGGGGCCCTGCGAGGGGGCCACACCCCTAGTCGTACCTAGCCGTACCTGGAGAACCCAGTGCCCAAGCCCCCCGTGCGCAAGCCCAAGAAGAAGGTCTGCCAGTTCTGCAAGGACAAGGCGACCTACATCGACTACAAGGACACGACCCTGCTGCGGAAGTTCATCTCCGACCGCGGCAAGATCCGTGCCCGCCGCGTGAGCGGCAACTGCAGCCAGCACCAGCGGGACGTCGCCACGGCCGTCAAGAACAGCCGTGAGATGGCCCTGCTGCCCTACACCTCGACGGCGCGCTGACCATGAGCACCCAGAAGCTGATCCTGACGCAGGAGGTCACCGGTCTCGGGTCCTCCGGTGACACCGTGGAGGTCAAGGGCGGGTACGCCCGCAACTACCTCTTGCCCCGCGGCCTGGCCATCGTCGCCACCCGCGGTGCCGAGAAGCAGGTCGAGTCGCTGCGCCGGGCGCGTGCCGCCCGCGAGGTGCGCTCGCTCGACGAGGCCCAGTCGGTGGCCGGGCGCCTGTCCGGCCTGACCGTCCGGGTGCCCGCCCGTGCCGGTGCCGGAGGCCGCCTCTTCGGCCGGGTCACCACCGCCGACGTCGCCGCGGCCGTCACCGCCGCCGGCGGCCCGGAGCTCGACCGCCGCCGCATCGAGCTGCCGAGCAGCATCAAGACCACCGGCCAGCACACCGTCACCGTGCGGGTGCACCCGGAGGTCACCACCCAGCTGGCGATCGAGGTCGTCGCCGGCTGAGGAAGGACCCCGCTGCCCCCCACCGCTCGCACGCTCGCGGCGGGACCCTGCAGCGGGGCCGTTCCAGCACGTCGCCAGGAGGGGCGCCGGACGTCGTCCGGCGCCCCTCGCGTCGTCTCCGGCCCCGGCGCCGGACCGGCGCCACCGACGGGCGCACCGCGGTCACCACGGCGCCGACGGGACCGCGCTGTCCCTCCGGGTCACTGGGGCGCCCGACGGGCCGTGGCGGCCCGCTCACGGCCCCGGCGGCGCCACTGGGCCCTCCCCTGCAGCGGCCCGGCCCACCGGTGCACGAGGGGTTCACCGGCCGCGGGGAGCGTCCGCGCGACCGTCGGCGGGCCCGCCCACCCGGTGCCGCGACGGTCCGCCGTGTGCCGTCACCGCCGGTGCTGTGACGGCTGCGCCGGGCGGGACGACACGACACGCCCGGGCGTGCGGCGCGCCGAGTTTCTCGTGTCCACAGCCGGTGGGCGGACCCGGCGCAGGTGACACCCCCAGGACCACGGGATGTCCGGCCGGTGTCCCGCCCGTCTCCACATGTCGACTCGGGCTGTCCACCGACTTGTCCACAAGTTGTGCAGAACGCGGTGCACACGGGGTGTTGGACGGACGCGCCGTCGCTTCCTACGGTCCTCTCCGGCGCCGGGAACTGCGAGAACTGTCGGTGGCTCCCGGTACCACGGACCTCGAACGGGCGTTCGAGTGCAGGCGACGCGCGTCCTGGTGCTTCCCCCACCGGGCCCCGGCCGGGCAGGCCGGGGCTGGTCAGCGTGCGCGTGAGCGGAGGGAGGTACCCAGGTGGCGGTGGCCGACGACTTCAGCCGGCCGCAGGCGACGGCGCCGGCGTACGACCGGCAGCCCCCGCAGGACGTCGCGGCGGAGCAGTCGGTGCTCGGCGGCATGCTGATGAGCAAGGACGCCATCGCCGACGTCGTGGAGCAGCTGACCGGCAACGACTTCTACCGGCCGGCGCACCAGGTCATCTACGACACGATCCTCGACCTCTACGGCCGCGGGGAGCCGGCCGACGCCATCACCGTCGCCGCGGAGCTCAACCGCACCGACCAGCTGTCGAAGATGGGCGGCGCGGTCTACCTGCACACGCTCATCGCCTCGACGCCCACGGCGGCCAACGCCGGCTACTACGCCCAGATCGTGGCCGAGCAGGCCACCCTCCGCCGGCTCGTGGAGGCCGGCACCCGCGTGGTGCAGCTCGGCTACGGCGCGGCCGGCGGGCGCGGCGACGTCGACGACATCGTCGACCGCGCGCAGCAGGAGATCTACGAGGTCACCGAGAAGCGGATGAGCGAGGACTACTCGCGCCTCGAGGACATCCTGCAGCCGACGATGGACGAGCTCGACGCCATCGCCTCCCGCGGCGGCACCGCCCGCGGCGTGCCCACCGGGATCCGCGACCTGGACGAGCTCACCAACGGCCTGCAGGCCGGGCAGATGGTCGTCATCGCCGCCCGTCCCGGTGTGGGCAAGGCGCTGGCCCTCGACACCCCCGTCCCCACCCCCACGGGCTGGACGACGATGGGCGAGATCACCGTCGGCGACCGGGTGCTGGGCGCCGACGGCCGCCCGACGACGGTCGTGGCCGCCACCGGCGTCATGACCGACCGGCCCTGCTACGAGGTCCACTTCTCCGACGGCTCGATGATCGTCGCCGACGGCCAGCACCAGTGGGTGACCACCGACCGCGCCGCCAGGCGGCTCGGCGCGCGTGGGCAGGCCCGCGTCCGCACCACGGAGGAACTGGCCCGCACCCTCCGCTGCGCCACCGCCGACCGGCGGCTCAACCACGCCGTGTCCAACGCCGCCCCGCTCGACCTGCCCGCCGCCGACCTGCCCGTCCCGCCGTACGCGCTCGGTGTGTGGCTCGGCGACGGCACGTCGGCCGCGGCGCACTACACCAGCGCCGACCCGGAGATCGCCGCCCACATCGAGGCGGAGGGCCTGGTCGTCGTGCCGACGGGCGTCGACCGGCGGTACTCCCTGCGGCTGCCGGCCCGCCCCGGGGCGGCGCAGCGACCGTGCCCGATGTGCGGCCGGCCGTTCGTGCCGCGGACCTCGCAGGTGCAGACGTGCGGCAAGACCTGCGGCGGCGCGCTGCGGGCCGGTGGGGGGATCGGCATCCAGGCCACCTGCCCCGACTGCGGCAGCCCGTCCAGCGGCCTGGCGCCGTGCCAGGGCTGCCGGGACGACCACGGCACCGTCACGGCCCTCCTCCGGGGCCTGGGCGTGCTCGGCGACAAGCACGTCCCGATCGCCTACCTGCGCGCGTCGGTGGCCCAGCGGCGGGCGCTGCTCGCCGGCCTGCTCGACACCGACGGCACCGTGACGGGCGGGGGCGCGGTGCAGTTCGCCGTCACCAGCCGCCGGCTGGCCGAGGACGCCCGCGAGCTGATCGCGAGCCTGGGCCACCGCGTCCGGATGAGCACCAGGCGGGTCCGCGGCCGGAACGAGGCCTCGTCCACCTGCTACACGCTCACCTTCAGCACCGACGACGAGGTGTTCCGCCTCGAACGCAAGAAGCTGCTGCACAAGGAGCGGGGTGCTCGGACGTTCACCGCCCGTGGCGTCCGTTTCATCACCGACGTCCGGCCGGTGCCGAGCGTGCCCGTGCGGTGCATCCAGGTCGACGCCGCCGACTCCCTCTTCCTCGCCGGCCGCAGCTTCGTCCCGACGCACAACTCGACCCTCGGGCTGGACATCGCGCGGTCGGCAGCGGTCAAGCACCACATGGCCACGTGCATCTTCTCGCTCGAGATGAGCAAGCACGAGATCACCATGCGTCTGCTGTCGGCCGAGGCGAAGGTGCCGCTGCACCACATGCGCGCCGGCACGCTGTCCGACGAGGACTGGTCGAAGCTGGCCCGCCGCATGGGCGAGGTGGCCGACGCGCCGCTCTACATCGACGACTCGCCGAACATGACGATGATGGAGATCCGGGCCAAGGCGCGGCGCCTCAAGCAGCGCAACGACCTCAAGCTCGTGGTCATCGACTACCTCCAGCTCATGACGTCGGGCAAGCGCGTCGAGAGCCGCCAGCAGGAGGTCTCGGAGTTCTCCCGTGCCCTCAAGCTGCTGGCCAAGGAGCTCGAGGTCCCCGTCATCGCCATGTCGCAGCTCAACCGTGGGTCCGAGCAGCGGCAGGACAAGAAGCCGATGCTGTCGGACCTCCGCGAGTCGGGGTGTCTGCCTGCGGGGACCCGTGTGCTCCGGGCCGACACGGGCGCCGAGACGACGATGGGTGAGCTGTTCACGGCCGGTGCGACCGACGTCCCGGTGTGGGCGCTCGACGACAACCTCCGCTACGTCCGCCGTCACCTGACGCACGTCTTCTCCACCGGCCGCAAGCCCGTCCTGGCGCTGACCACCGCGTCCGGCAAGACGGTGCGCGCCACGGCCAACCACCCGTTCCTCACCTACGACGGGTTCCGGCCGCTCGGGGAGCTGGTGCCCGGTGACCGCATCGCGGTGCCGCGGCACGTGCCCGCGCCCGACCGGATGACGGTGTGGGAGGACGAGCGGGTCGTCCTGCTGGCCCACCTCATCGGCGACGGCAGCTTCGTCCGGCGCCAACCCCTCCGCTACGCCTCGATCGACGAGGAGAACCTGCGGGCGGTCACGGCGGCGGCGCTGCACTTCGGTGTCGTGGCGGTGCGGGACGAGTACGCCGCGGCCCGCTGCACCACCCTGCGGCTGCGGTCGCCGTTCCCGCTGACCCGCGGCCGTCGCAACCCGATCGCGGCGTGGCTCGACGAGCTGGGGCTGTCCGGCCTGCGCAGCCACGAGAAGTTCGTGCCCGAGCCGGTGTTCTCCCTGCCGAAGAAGCAGATCGCGACGTTCCTGCGGCACCTGTGGGCCACCGACGGATCCGTCACGGTGAACGGGAACGGCCGGGGTGGGCGCGTGTACTACGCCTCGACCAGCCGCCGGCTCGTCGACGACGTCTCCCGGCTGCTGCTGCGGTTCGGCATCTCCTGCCGCATCCGCCGGGTCCGCAAGGCCGGCTACCGGGACGGCTGGACGCTCGACGTCAGCGGCTGCGACGACCAGCGGCGCTTCCTGGGCGAGATCGGCGTCCACGGGTCCCGCGGGGCCGCCGCCGAGCGCCTCCTGGGGATCGTCCGGGAGACGTCGGGCAACCCGAACGTCGACACGGTGCCGGTGCAGGTCTGGGAGCGGGTGCGGGCGGTCCTGGAGGAGAAGGGCATGAGCCACCGCGCCTTCGCCGCCGCCATGGACTCGGCCTTCTGCGGGAGCGCCACGTGGAAGCACGCGCCCAGCCGCGAGCGCCTCGGGCGGATCGCGGCCGTCCTGGACGACGCCGACCTGGAGATCCAGGCGGTCAACGACCTGCAGTGGGACGAGATCGTCTCCGTCGAGCAGGGCGCCGAGGAGGAGGTCTACGACGCCACGGTGCTGGGCGGGCACAACTTCGTCGCCGAGGGCATCGCCGTCCACAACAGCATCGAGCAGGACGCCGACATGGTCATGATGATCCACCGCGAGGACATGTACGAGAAGGAGTCACCGCGGGCCGGCGAGGCCGACATCATGCTGGTGAAGCACCGGAATGGTCCGACCGCGAACGTGACCGTCGCCTTCCAGGGCCACTACAGCCGTTTCGTCGACATGGCGAACTGAGCGCGCCGCACCGGGTCCGAGGGTCCGGGACCGTCACGGTCCCGGGCCCTCGTGCGCCGTGGGGACGCCGGGCCGGCGCCGCCGGACGCGCGGTGTTCCACGTGGAGCACTCCGGCCCGGTGGTCGAACCGCGGGCGGTCGAGTGACCGGCCGTGGCGGGACCGCTGCGGATTTGTGATCCGGATCTCGGTCGACTAGGAAGGGGCGTCCTCCCTCAACCTGGAGAAGCCTGTGCAGCAGCGACGCTGGCACCGGGCGACCTCGTCGCTCCTCGGTGCACTGACCCTGACCGCCGCCGTGACGGTCACCGCCACCCCCGCCCTGGCCGCCCCGGACAAGCCCGAGCCGCTCTCGGTCTTCCCCACCGACTCGCTGACCGTCCGCGACCCCGCCCAGCTGACCGGACGCCGGGTGGCGCTGCCCACGGACGGGTGCGGCGCCCCGATCGCCTGCGGACTGGTGCAGCAGCTCAACCAGCTCGACGGGTTCGACCTCGACCCGCGGATCGCCGTGCGGTTCAGCGGCCCGGTCGACCCGGCCGCGACCGCCGCCCGCATCACCCTGCAGCCGGCCGGCACCGACGCCCGCATCGGCGTCGACCGCGTGGTGTGGGACCCGGCGACCAACACGCTCTACGCCCACCCGGCCGAGCAGCTGGCGCCGTCGACGACCTACCGGCTGCGCGTCCAGGGCGGCCCGGCCAACAAGGCCACCCACGACACGTTCACCACGATGAGCGCCACCGACGGCCTGCTGGACATCCAGCGGCAGCTCGACAGCGGGGACGCCTTCGCCGCCGTCGGGATCGACGACCCGGCCCTGCAGGTGCAGGGCGCCTTCCCTGCACGGGGGACGACGGTCGCCTGGGCCACCGACCGCGGCGCCACCGACCCCGCGCCGACGCCCACCCCCGTCCCCACGGCCGCCCTCGGCGGCACGATCGTCTTCGGCTCGTTCCAGGCGCCGTCCTGGCTCACGCCCGACGTCACCATCCCCCAGACGCCGACCGGGGACGCCGGTCCGCGCCCGGTCGGGGCCGAGCAGCTGCCCTTCGTCGCGGTCCTGCCCCCCGGCACCCCGCCCCCCGGCGGCTGGCCGGTGGCCGTGTTCGGCCACGGGTTCACCAGCTCGACCAACGCCGTCTTCCTCGCCGCGGTCGAGAACGCGAGGAACGGCATCGCCACCATCGGCACCAACGTCGTCGGTCACGGGTACGGGCCCGAGAGCGGCTGGGTCGTCACCAGCGGGGGCACGACGACGACCATCCCCGCCTACGGGCGCGGGACCGACCAGAACGGCGACGACGCCATCGAGTCCACCGAGGGGTCCTCGGCCACCGGTGCCGCCGCGGCGCAGTCGTCCCGGGACGCCCTGCGGCAGACCGCCGCCGACAACATGACGCTGATCCGCTCGCTGGGCGGCACCGACGTCGACCGCGACGGGACGCCGGACCTCTCCGGCGAGGACGTGACCTACTTCGGGCAGAGCTTCGGCGGCATCTACGGCACGATGCTGACCGGCGTCGACCCGGCGGTCACCCGATCGGTGCTCAACGTGCCCGGCGGGCCGGTCGCCGAGATCGCCCGGCTGTCGCCGTCCTTCCGCCCGCTCACCGCGGCGGCCCTGGACGCGGCGGGCCTGCTCAACAGCGACGACCCGACCCGGAACGGCTTCCAGGAGCAGCTGCCGCTGCGCGGCGAGGGCCCGGTGACGGTCACCGTGCCCGGTGCGGTGGAGATCCAGGAGTACCTGGCCCGGTCGACCTGGCTGTCCCGCCCGGGCAGCCCGGAGACCTTTGCCCCGCTCATCGAGCCGGAGCGGGTGCTGGTGCAGGTGGCCTACGGCGACCAGACGGTGCCCAACCCGACGTCGTACACGCTGGTCGACGCAGGGGACCTGTGGTCGCGGACCAGTCTCTACCGCAACGACCGGGCGACGCCGCCGCTGCCCAACCCGCACTCGTTCCTGCTGGTGCTGCCGCACCCGTCCTCGCCGCAGGGGCAGGCGCAGGTGGCGGCCTTCCTCGGCCGCGGTGAGGTGGTCGACCCCGACGGGGACGGGAACGTGTGGGAGGTGCCGGTCGAGGACCCGTCGGTGCTGCTCTCGCTCAACTTCCCGCAGCCGGCGCTCCGGCCCTGACCGGCCGCTGACCACCGAGGGGCCCGGGACGATCCGTCGTCCCGGGCCCCTCGTCCGTGTCCAGCGATCAGGCCGGCGCCAGCGAGCCGGGGTCGAAGTGGTCGAGGAAGTCGCCGACCGGCCGGCCGAACCAGCGGTGCGCGCCCTGCACGGTCACCGGCGGCCAGTCCCACCACGCGACGCGCAGCAGGCGGTCGACGACGTCGTCGGGGAAGCGCCGCCGGATCACCCGGGCGGGCACCCCGCCGACCACGGAGTAGGGCGGGACGTCGGCGTTGACCAGCGCCCGCGCGCCGACGATCGAGCCGGTGCCCACGGTGACGTCGCCGAGCAGCGTGGCGCCGTAGCCGATCCAGACGTCGTCGCCGACCACCAGCCGCTCACCGGTGACACCGGGCGGTGGCTCGTCGTAGGGCTCGTCGGGCACCAGGATCCCGATGGGGAAGGTGGAGGCGGTCTCCGGGCGGTGCAGGCCGCGCTGGTCGAGCACGAGCTCCTCCCCCGCCCCGTCGTACACCCGGCCACCGGGCAGCACGATGCGCACGTCGTCGGCGATCGAGCAGTAGCCGCCGAGCTCGACCCGGTCCAGCGGGGTGAAGGTCTGCACGAGGGTGCGCTGGCCGGCGTAGGTGCCGGGGCCGGCGACGACGCCGGGGCTGCCGCCGAAGGGCCGGCGCACGCGCTCGCGCAGGCTGCCCGCGCCGGCGCAGGGCGTGACCGGCACGCCCTCGGCCAGCGCGCGGCGCACGAGGCGGGGCACGGGGTCGGCCGCCTCGGCGTCGTCCCCGGGGCCGGCCCACCGCCGCAGCAGCCCGGCGGGGGCGGCGACGTGCGGTGCGGGGTCGTCGGGTGCGGCGACGGCGACCCCGCCGGCGCGGGCGGCGGCCTCGGCCAGGGCGGTGACCGCCGTCGGGACCGCGCAGCCCTCGGTGCCGCCGGCCCACACGACGTCGCCGTCGGCGCGGTCCAGGCCCAGCAGCAGGGCGGTGGCGCGGTCGGCGCCGGGGGCGCGCACCACCTCCGCGCCCTCGACGAGGCGGAGGAAGTCGGCGACGTCGAAGCGCCCGGAGCTGTCGACGACCACCGTCTGGACCGCGTGCCCGGCGGCCTCGGCGGTGCCCACGGCGGCGACCAGCGCCTCCAGCGACGCCTCGACGGCGGAGACCCGGGTGTCGGCCACGAGGACGATGCTCACCAGCACGGGCCGACGGTAGGTGCCGGGCGTGCCGCGACGTGGCCCGGACACGCGAGAGGGCAGCTGCGCAGGCTGCGGTGACCAGGGCAATGGTGAACTTGACCAGACGATCTTCCCCGGGATCAGCGCGGCACAGTCATCGACGACCCGTAGGAGCGAAGGAGACGTGCCGGACTCGTCCGGCTACTCGAAGAAGTCCTCGTCCAGTTCAACCAGGTGGTACGTGTGTCGAGTCTGGACCCCGACGCCGTATTGGATCATCAGCCGGGCCAGTCGCTCGCCGTCGATCAGGATGACGCGAGCGTTGATCGTCGCCGCGTAGTCCAGTGCGTGCTGGGTGAACCGGCTCGTGGTGATGAAGATGCCCCGGCTGGCGTGTCGGCCGTGCAGGGCGCCGACGAAGGCCTGGATCGTCTCGCGGCCGACGATGTTGTCTGTCGCGTAGCGCTTTGCCTGTACATACACGCGGTCGAGGCCAAGTGGGTCTTGGTCGATCACGCCGTCAACTCCGCCGTCACCAGAGCCACCCAGCCGACGGACCTGCTTCTCGGCGCCGCCGTAACCCATGGCCACCAACAGGTCGAGCACGGCTTGTTCCAGGAAGGCCGGCTCTTGGGCGCGAAGCCGCTCCACCAGTTGTTCGGCGATGTCGGCGGTGTAACGAGTGACGCCCTGATCGATCTGCTCGAGCGGATCAAGATCTGTGTCCGCTTCCGCGGCAGTCTCTTGCGTGGGAGTGACTGCTGCTCGGCGGGGTGGGCGGTAGCCAGGAAACAGGATGCGTTCGGTCAGGCCCTGCGGATGCTGACTCAGGAGGGCGCGACCGTGCTCATTGATGACGTACTGCCCGCGGACGGGACGGTCGATCGCCCCCGAGCGGGCCAGCCCGGACAGTGCCCAGCCGATTCGGTTATCCACCTTGGTCTGGCCAGACGCAAGGATCTCCGCCCGCTGCTCCTCGGTGAGGCCGACTTGATCGGCGACGAGCTTCGACATCTCCCGCCGACTACGCACTCGTCCGTCCGAGAGCACTTGAAGGACAGGGACGAGGAACCCCTCCCACACTGGCATCTGCATCGGCGCACTCACCCCTTCGGCGGGCGCGATCCTGAAGTCTCGCCACCGGCTGTTCGAGTTCCACCATGGACAGACGTCGCTTGATGATTCCTTGTTACCGTATCCAGGCGACTAGCGACCTCCTGCGTCAGGGCCAGGGGACGCTGACTGGTAAGGGGCTGGGCCGACCCTCCGTAATTGTCTCCAGCCCAAACAGGAAAGGGGCCGGGTCCTTTGTGGACCCGGCCCCGGTCACCGAGGCGTACGGCGCGCGTCAGGCGGCGGCCAGGGCGGCCTGCTCACGGATGAGCCGGCGGCGGACCTTCGGCTCGCCGGTGGTCATCTTCCACAGCTTGGCCAGCTGCGACGGCAGGTTGCGGGCCGTCGTGTTCTGGAGCCAGCCGTTGGGCAGCGACAGCCGGATGATCTTGTGCCAGGCGGAGCCGACCTGCCGGGGCAGCGGCGCGGTGTGGTAGTTCAGCCCGTAGCGGTCGAACAGGTCGCGGATCTTCGGGGCGATCTCGGCGTACCGGTTGCTCGGCAGGTCGGGGAACAGGTGGTGCTCGATCTGGTGCGACAGGTTCCCGGTCAGGACGTGCATCGCCTTGGAGCCGGAGATGTTGGCCGAGCCGAGCATCTGGCGCAGGTACCACTCACCGCGGGTCTCGCCCTCGATCGACTTCTTCTCGAAGGTCTCCACGCCCTCGGGGAAGTGCCCGCAGAGGATCACCGAGTTCGACCACAGGTTGCGCACGATGTTGGCGGTGAAGTTCGCCGCCAGGGTGGCGAAGAAGTTGGGGCCCGACAGCAGCGGGTGGACGAGGTAGTCCTTGCGCGCCTGCTTGCCGATCTTGACCAGCACGGCCCTGGCGCGCTTGCGGAACTCCGGGTCGCTCGTCTGCTTCTTCGCGAGGACCGCGCCGAGCTCGAGGTCGTAGGCGGCGATCCCGTACTCGAAGAAGCAGGCGTTGATGAAGCTCCACAGCGGCTGGCCGAGGTACATCGGCGTCCAGGGCTGGTCCTCGTCGACGCGCATGATGCCGTAGCCGAGGTCGTTGTCCTTGCCGATCACGTTCGTGTACGTGTGGTGCAGCTCGTTGTGCGAGTGCTTCCACTGCTCGACCGGGCTGGCCATGTCCCAGTCCCACGTCGTGGAGTGGATCTTCGGGTCGCGCATCCAGTCCCACTGCCCGTGCAGGATGTTGTGCCCGATCTCCATGTTCTCGAGGATCTTGGCCACCGAGAGCCCGATCGTCCCGAGCACCCAGGCCGGGGGGAAGCCCGACGCGAGCAGCACGGCGCGGCTGCCGAGCTCGATCTTGCGGTGCACGTCGATGACCCGGCGGATGTAGCGCGCGTCGGACTCGCCGCGGCTGTCCATCACCTCCTGGCGGATCTCGTCGAGCTCCTTGCCGAGGAGCTCGACGTCGTCGGCGGTGAGGTGGGCGATCGGGTTGTCGGTCTTCTTCTGCACGACGGTCATGCGTGTCTCCCAGCGGTCTCGGGGGTCAGTGGTCGATGTGGCAGGCGCCGGCGGCGGCGCTGATGCAGGTCTGCACGAGGACGCCGTCGCCGGGGACGGCGGTGGTGACCTCGCCGGTGCGCAGGTCGCGCACGGCGCCCTCGCGCAGCGGGAGGACGCAGCCGTAGCAGATGCCCATGCGGCAGCCGCTGGGCATGAGCACCCCGGCCTCCTCGGCGGCGTCGAGGATCGGGGTGGCGCCGTCGGCCTCCAGCGACGTCCCGTTCTCCGTGAAGGTGACCGTGCCACCCTCGCCGGTGACCAGCACCGTCGGGCGGAACCGCTCGGTGTACAGGCGGTCGGCCATGCCCGCGGCGGCCCAGTGCTCCTCGAGCGCCTCCAGCATGCCGACGGGGCCGCAGGCCCAGGTGGCGCGCTCGGCGAGGTCGGGCACCAGCGCGGCGATCGCGGCGGCGTCGAGCATCCCGGCGGTGTCGGTGTGCTGCTCCACCAGCCGGATGCGGCCGGCCGCGGCCATCTGCCGCAGCTCGGCGCCGAAGACGACGTCGTCGGCGGTCGGCGCGGAGTGGACCAGGACGACGTCGGTGAGCTCGGGGTGGTTGCGCAGGATGCCCATGACCGGGGTGATGCCGGAGCCGGCGGTGACGAACAGCGCCTTGGCCGGCCGCTGCTCGGGGAGGCAGAACTCGCCGGTGGCCTGGTCGAGCCGGACCAGGGTCCCCGGCCGCGCGCGGCGCACCAGGTGGTTGCTCACCCTGCCGTCGGGGATGGCCTTGACGGTGACGGTGAAGCAGCCGTCGGTCCGGCCGAGGTCGGAGGTGATCGAGTAGGCGCGCCACATGCGGACGCCGTCGACGTCGATGCCGATGCGCACGTACTGGCCGGGGCGGTGCGGCTGCCAGTCGGCGCCGGGTCGGATGACGATCGTGGCGGCGTCCGGGGTCTCGGGGAGCACCGCCTCGATGCGGCCGCGCAGGTCCGTGCCGGCCCGCAGGGGGTGGAACATGTCCAGGTAGTCGGCGGGCAGGACCGGGGTGGTGACGAGCTCGGCGACGCGCAGCACGCGGTCGCGCAACGCCCGGAGAGCCGGCCGGGCCGGAGAGGGGCGAGGAACGGTCGCGGTCATGCCCTCCACGGTTCCCTGCCGAACGTCTAACTACCTGTGCCCTGGACGTGAACGTTTCGCCGGATACTGTCCCCAGCGCACAACCGAGGTCACGGGGAGGTCACGGTGACACCCGAGCAGGGGACGTTCGCGCCGGAGATCGCGGCGGCGATGGTCGCCGAGCTGCCGTCGGTGGCCGAGCGCACGGTCGCGGCGATCGTGGTCGAGGTGCCCAGCTACGCCGAGGCGTTCCGCGGCCCGATGGGCCGCAAGATCGAGAACGCCGTCCAGCTCGCCCTCGCGGGCTTCCTGGAGCTGGCGACGTCGGCCGGGGGCGCCGACGCCAGCCGGCCGGTCGACCCCGCCATCGAGGGCGCCTACTCCCTGGGCCGCGGGGAGGCGCGCACCGGGCGGCCGATGGACGCGCTGCTGGCGGCCTACCGGGTGGGTGCCCGCGTGGCCTGGCGGCACCTGAGCGAGACGGCGGTGGCCGCCGGCATGCCCGCGGGGTCGCTGGCCCGCTTCGCCGAGCTGGTGTTCGCCTACATCGACCGGCTGTCGGCGGCCAGCGCGTCCGGCCACGCCGACCACCTGGCCGCCAGCGGCCGCGAGCGCCGCCGGCACCTCGAGCGGCTGGCGGCGCTGCTGGTCACCGGAGCGCCGCCCTACGAGCTGCACGCCGCGGCGGAGCGGGCGGACTGGACGCCCCCGCGGACGCTCACCGCCGTCCTGCTGCCGGAGGCGGTGGCGCGCGGGGCGATGGGCGCGCTGGACGCGCGGACGCTGCAGGCCGGCGAGGACCTGCCCGGCGCCGAGCCGTCGACCGAGCGAGCCGTGCTGCTGGTGCCCGACGCCGACGGTCACGCGCGGGCGGCGCTGCTGACCTCGCTCACCGGGCGCGGCGCCGTCGTCGGGCCGCCGCGGCCGTGGCAGGACGCGCGGTCCTCGTACACGCGGGCGCTGCGGGCGCTGCAGCTGCAGCTGCTGCCCGACGGCGACGCCCCGGTCGACACCGAGCTCCGGCTGGCCGACCTGGTGCTGCGCGCCGACGCCGAGGCGCTGACCGACCTGCGCACGCAGGTCCTGGCCCCGCTGGAGCGGCTGGCCCCGGGGCCGCGGGAGAAGCTGCTGGAGACGCTGCGCTCGTGGCTGCTGCACCACGGCCGGCGCGAGCAGGTGGCCGCCGAGCTGTTCGTGCACCCGCAGACGGTGCGCTACCGCATGGGGCAGCTGCGCGACCTCTACGGCAAGCGCCTCGACGACCCGCAGACGGTCCTGGAGCTGACCCTCGCCCTCGGCGCCCGGTGAAGGACCCGCTCGCCCCCGTCCCTCGCGCGCCCGGGCGGGACCCTGCGAGCGGGCCGTTCCCGCACGTCACCCGGGGCGCAGCACCGCGACGAGGAAGTCCGACTCGGCGGTGAACGGGTGCAGGTGCCAGCTCGACAGCAGCAGGTCCGGCTCCAGCCCCGCGGCGCGGGCGTCGGCGAGGAAGACGGCGAAGTCGTAGTCGCGACCCGCGCCGAAGCCGACCACCGCACGACCGCCCTCCGCCAGGTGCGTGCGGAAGCGGCGCAGCACCTCGCCACGGGTCGACGGCGCCAGGAACGTCACCACGTTGCCGGCGCAGACGATCGCGTCGAACCGGTCGGGCAGGTCGAGCTCGGCGAGGTCACCCACCAGCCAGCGCGGCCCGGGGTGGTCCTCCTCGGCGGCTGCGATCAGCACCGGGTCGACGTCGACCCCGACCACGGTGTGCCCCACCGACGCCAGGTACCCGCCCACCCGGCCGGGGCCGCAGCCGGCGTCGAGCACCCGCGAGCCGCGGGGCAGCATCGCGTCGACCAGCCGCGCCTCGCCGACGAGGTCCATCCCGCCGGCGGCCAGGTCCCGGAACCGCTGCACGTAGGCCGCCGAGTGGCCGGGATCGGCCTGCGTCATCCGCACCCAGGCGCTCGGTTCGGTCATGCCCCCATCGTCGTCGGCCGCCAGTCCGGCGGGTCGCCCGGGTGCAGCGCGGGGTCGTCGGCGGCCAGCGTGCGCACCGGCCCCGGCGGGGTGAGCGGTCCCTCGAAGCGGACGGTCACCCGGCCCAGCCCGCGGCCCCACACCCAGCCCGCGCCCAGCTCGTCGTGCACGACGTCCTGCCCCGGCCACCAGCGCCGGTCGGCCGGCGGCTCGGGCACGGCCGGGCTCTCGTCGGCGGCGTCCTCGACCTCCTCGGCGGCGTCCTCGCCGGAGAACAGGTCGCCCTGCGCGTACTGCGACAGCCCCGAGACGCCGACGCCGAGCAGCCGCAGACCACCGCCCGTGCCGGCCTCGGCGAGCAGCCGCCGGGCGATCGAGGCGACCTGCCGGGCGTCGTCGGTGGGCTGCGGCAGCGTCTGCGAGCGCGTCATGGTCGTGAAGTCGTAGCGGCGCAGCTTGACCGTCACCGTCCGCCCCGACAGCGCCGAGGCGCGCAGCCGCCCGCCCACCCGGGCGGCCATCGCGTCGACGAGCCGGTTGAGCTGGGCCAGGTCGGTGAGGTCGCGCTCGAAGGTCTCCTCCTGCGAGACCGACTTGGCCTCCCGCTCGGCCACCACCGGCCGGTCGTCCTCCGCGCGGGCCAGCTGGTAGAGCCCGCCACCGTGCGCCCGGCCGGCCAGCGCCACCAGGTCCGGCAGCGACTTGGCCGCCAGTTGCGCCACCGTGCCGACGCCGACCTGCCGCAGCCGCTCGGCCGTCGCCGGGCCCACCCCGCCCAGCCGGGTCACCGGCAGCGGGTGCAGCACGTCGAGCTCGGTGCCCGGCGCGACGACGACGAGGCCGTCGGGCTTGTCCAGGTCCGAGGCGATCTTGGCCATGAGCTTGGAGCTGCCGATGCCCACCGAGCCGGTGACGCCGCCGGTGGCCTCGGCGATGCGCGCCTTGAGGTCGCGGGCCAGTGCCGTGACGCCGTCGACGGACGGGTCGGAGCGCTCACCGGCCGCGAGGTCGACGTAGGCCTCGTCGATGGACACCTGCTCCACCAGCGGCGAGAGCTCGCGCAGCAGGCCCATGACCACCTCCGACGTCCGCCGGTAGGCGCCGAACCGGCCGCCGAGGAACGCCGTCCCCGGCGGGCAGCGCCGCCGCGCCTCCGCCGTCGACATGGCCGAGCGGGCGCCGTAGGCGCGCGCCTCGTAGGAGGCGGTGGCGACGACGCCGCGCCCGCCCGTGCCGCCGACGACGACCGGGCGGCCGCGCAGCGAGGGCTTGTCCCGCTGCTCGACGGCGGCGAAGAACGCGTCGAGGTCGAGGTGCAGCACGCTCGCCTCCCGCCGCACGCCCCCATCGTCCTACGCGGGACCGTGCCGGGACGCGAGCGTGTGCGCCCGCGCCGCACTCCGGGCCCAGGAACGCGGCGCGAGCGCACACGCCCGGGTCGGTGGCCGGCCTCAGGCGTCCGTGAGCGCGGCAGGCGGCAGCCAGTCGGCGTCGAGGAGGTCGGCGATCTCCCGCAGCGAGGAGGTGTCCGCGCCGGCCGTCGACCCGCTGACCGCCAGCCGTTCGACCATCACGCGGGCGACCTGCTCCTCGACGGTGCCCTCGGCGAAGGCCACCCGCCACGGGGAGACCTGCCCGTCGCGGTGGGTGCGGCCGGTGACCTGCCGGGCCTGGATGCCGGAGAAGCGCGGCTGGTGGAACAGCCCCACTCGCGGCGTGGCCGACGCCGTCGCCCCGGAGGGCAGCAGCTCGCCGGCGTGCAGGCTGATCGACGCGGTCACGGTGAAGACGCACACCGGCGCGGCGCCGGTCTGGAAGCGCAGCCGCTCGGCCTCGACGTCGAACCGGTCCCGGCCGTAGATGGCGGCGACCGCGACACCGGAGTCCAGCAGCGCCTCGCGGATCGGGTCGGCCGCCGTCTCGACGAACTCCACCGACACCGCCACCTGCCGCTCGGCGTCGACCTGCGCGCGCACCCAGTCGACCGTGGCCTGCGCGCGGATCAGCCCGGCCTTCTGCCGGAACCGCAGCAGCGCCGCCCGCCCGCGGGCGCTCTGCCGGGCCCGGCGGGCCAGCTGCATCTCCGCGCGGAACTCCTGCCACTCCGACTCGTAGGCGCTCCGCTCGGCCGGGGTCAGCGCCACCGGCGTCCCGGTGACCGACACCGGGCCCCACGGCGCCGGGCGGTGCAGCGTCGCGGGCGGGTCGGCGTCGGTCAGCCAGGCCTGCAGCCGGGCGAGGTCGGCGCGGCGGGCGTCGGCGTCCTCGGTCCACGCCCAGCCGTACCGGCCCCGTTCCACGTGGAACCCGTGCTCGGCCAGCTTCGCCGGCAGGTCGCCCCAGGCGCGCAGCGGCTCACCGTGCCGCTGCGCGAACTGGGGCGCCAGGTAGGGCAGCTCCAGCGGCGTGTGCGCCGGGGTGGCGGTGGCCGCGATGACGAAGGGGACCCCCGAGGTCCGGCCGCCGCCCGACACCGCCTTCCAGTGCCTCCACCGCTGCGTCGTCGTGTGCCGGACCATGTGCGCCTCGTCGGCGACGACGACGTCGAAGGGCAGCTTCGCGACCTTCGCCAGCCGGTCCCAGGTGGTGACGCACCACCGCAGCCCGCCGTCGCCGAAGCCGGCGATCGACCGGCTCCAGTGCGGGACCGTGATCGCCGCCGGCCGGTCGGCGACGACGAGCACCCGCTCGCCGCCGCGCAGCTCGCAGATCTCCCGGGCGGCCATGACGGCGGTGCCGGTCTTGCCGACACCGGGGTCGTCGCCGAGCAGGAACACCCGGTGCCCGGCCGCGGCCGCGGCGACGACGACCTCGGCGCCGGTGCACTGCTCCTCGCGCGGCACCAGCGCCCGCGCCTCGGGCAGCGGGCGGGGCGTCTCGTTGAGCTCGTCCTCGAGGAAGCGCTCGAACGTGTACGGCGGCGGGTCGTAGGGCGCCAGCGCCGGCGGCAGCTCCCGGCCGACCCAGACGTGCGCCTGCAGGCCCGCGTGCCAGACGGCGCCCGGTGCCGGGGCGCGGAACGGGACGGCGAGCACCCACACCCGCTCCCCCGGGCCCGCGGTGGGCAGGTCGGGCACCGGTGGCCGGCGCGCCGTCGTCCGCCGCTTCGCCGTCCGGCGCTTCGGGGTGGTGGGGGCGGCGCGACGCCGTCCGGGCACGGGGGCCTCCTCTCGTCCCGGGCACGGTAGGTGGCCGCAGCCCGCGGATCTGGTGGAATCGCCGGATGACCGCCGGCGCGCCCTCCGACGAGCGGCTGGCGGCGCGCACCGTCGGCACGGCCGGGCCGCGGGTGGTGTTCGTGCACGGCCTGTTCGGCCAGGGCAAGAACTGGACGACGGCGGCGAAGGGGCTCGCCGACGGCCACCGGGTGACGCTGCTCGACCTGCCCAACCACGGGTACTCGCCGTGGACCGACCGGGTCGACTACGTGGACATGGCCGGGCTGGTCGCCGCGGAGCTCGAGTCCTTCGGCGAGCCGGTGACGCTGGTGGGGCACTCGATGGGCGGCAAGGTGGCGATGCAGCTGGCGCTGCGGCGGCCGGAGCTGCTGCGCGCGCTGGTCGTCGTCGACATCGCTCCCGTGGAGTACCCGGTCTCCGGCGGGCGGACCAACGACCCCGACGAGGAGGCCTCGCCGTTCGACGCCTTCATCACCGCGATGCGGGCGGTCGACCTGGGCGCGCTGCGCACCCGCGAGGACGCCGACCGGGCGCTGCGCGAGGCGGTGCCAAGCACGATGGTGCGCTCCTTCCTGCTGCAGAGCCTCGTCCGCGAGGGGGTCGCCTCGGGCCGCTGGCGGTGGCGGCTGAACCTGGAGACGCTGCAGCGCGACCTCGGTGAGCTGCGCGGCTTCCCCGACCCGCCGCCGGGCGCGACCTTCGACGGCCCGGTCCTGTGGGTCGCCGGCGCGAACAGCCACTACGTGCTGCCCGAGGACCGCCCCCGCATGGAGGAGCTCTTCCCGCACACCCGGCTGGTGAAGGTCAAGCACGCCGGCCACTGGGTGCACTCCGAGCAGCCCGAGGTCTTCCTCCGCACGCTGCAGGCCTTCCTGGCTGCCGTCGAGCACTGAGCCGGCGGTGGACTCCGTTCAGTCGAGCGGGTTGATCCACCGGACGTCGGGGAAGCGAGCGAAGTCGGTGTCCGCCGTGGCCACCGCGACCCCGTGCTCGATGGCCAGGGCGGCGAGCTGCGCGTCCGGGACGAGGTTCCCCGTGGCGCCCGTGCGGCGGAGCAGGTCACCGAGGATGCCGGCGGTGCGCTCGGTGGCCGGCGGGATCCAGACGACGTCGACGTCGAGCCACTCGGCCACGTAGGACCACGCCTCCTCGGCCGCCAGTGGCCGGCGGATCACGCGCGGGTGGGTGGTGATGCGGACGAAGGCCCCGATCGTCTGCCACGGCAGGCCCACGCGACCGGCGCCGCTGAGCGCGGCCTCCCACCAGGCGCGTGCCGTCTCGTGCTGCGGCGCGGCGCTGTTGACCGCGTACAGCAACAGGTTCGCGTCGACCAGCATCAGGAGGCGTCGTCGAGGAGGTCGAGCACCTCGCCGACGTTGGTGACGTCGATCAGGACGTCCAGGTCGGCGGTGCGCTGCCGGAACGGTCGGGCATCGCGGCGCGGGACCAACCCCGCGCGGACGAGGCGGTTCACCGCCTCGCTGAGGCCCAGACCCTCCGCGCGGCGCAGGCGCTCGACCGCTGCGGCGACGTCCTCGTCGAGGGTCACCGTGGTCCGCACGGATCGAGGTTACATCGTGATGCGCCGGGCCGTGCATCGCGATGCTCACCCGTCCAGCGGCTGGGACGTGCTGTGGGCGCCCACGCACGTGCGCGGGCCCGTGCGCGTCCGCGGGAGTGCACCGCTGGAGCCGCCGGGGGTGCGCTGCCATCCTGGGCCGGTGACCAGCCAGTTCGTGCCGCACCGGCCGCACCCGGCGCTGCGCGGCCTGGTCACCGGCGCCCTCGGCTACCGGCAGGAGGGCCTGCCGCCGGGCACCCACCGCGGGCTGCCCTCCCCCGCCCTGACGCTGGTGGTCACCCTCGACGGGTCGCTCGACGTCGCCGCCCACCCCGACCGCGCGCAAGCACCCGGCCGCTACGACGCCCTCCTCGGCGGGCTGCACACCACCCCGGCGCTCATCCGCCACCCCGGCCGGCAGACCGGCCTGCAGCTGGCGCTGTCCCCGCTGGGCGCCCGCCGGCTGCTCGGCGTGCCCGCCGGGGAGCTCGCGGCGCTCGACGTCGACCTCGCCGACGTCCTGGGCGGCACCGAGCTGGTCGACCGCGTCCGCGAGGCGGCGAGCTGGCCGGCCCGCTTCGCCGCCGCCGAGGACGTGCTCCGCCGGGTCGCCGGCCACGGCACGCCGCCCGCCGAGGTCGCCGAGGCCTGGCGGCTCACCCTGGCCGGCGGCGGGCGGCTGCGGGTCGCCGAGATCGCCCGCCGGGTCGGCTGGTCCGAGCGGCACCTCACCGCCCGGTTCCGCGCCGAGACCGGCCTGGGTCCCAAGGAGGCCGCGCGGGTGGTCCGCTTCGACCGCGCCCGCCGCGCCCTGGCCGCCCGGCCCCGCCCCGACCTCGCCGCCCTGGCCGCGGCCGCCGGCTACGCCGACCAGGCGCACCTGACCCGCGAGTGGCGCGCGTTCACCGGGCTGTCCCCGCTGCGCTGGCTGGCGGCGGAGTTCGGATTCGTCCAAGACGGCGGCGACCGCGACGCGGCAGGGTCGGCGGCATGAGCACCCCACCTCCCACCGTCTGGCCCGCCTTCCGCGCCGCCGACGCCCCCGCCCTCATCCGCTGGCTGGTCGACGTCCTGGGCTTCACCGAGACCCTCGTCGTCCGCGACGGCGACCTGGTCGTGCACGCCGAGCTGGCCTGGCCGCCCGGCGGCGGCGTGATGCTCGGCTCCGCCCGCGACGACGGCGGCTGGCCGGTCCGCCCCGGCGGCAGCGGCGCCTACCTGGTCACCGACGACGTCGCCGCCGTCTGGGCGCGGGTGCGGGCCGCCGGTGCCGAGGTGCTGCGGCCGCTCACCGAGCCCGAGCACGGCGGCAAGGAGTTCTCCGTGCGCGACCCCGAGGGCAACAGCTGGAGCGTCGGCGACTACCGCGGGGCGCCCCGCGCGTGACCGAGCTCGCGAGGTCACGCAGGTGCGCAGCACGGCCCGACACGATGCCGACGAGCGTCAGCGAGGAGGCAGCGTGACGGAGGACGACGTCCGCGCCCTGGCCCTCGCCCTCCCGGAGGTCACCGAGGCCGACCACCACGGCCGCCCGTCGTTCCGGCTGGGCACCGCCGTGCTCGCCACGCTGTGGGCACCCGGCATCCTCAACGTCATGGTCGGGGAGTCGGAGGCGCGGGCGGCCGAGGGCGGCGCGGTCGCGCTGCTGTGGTGGGGGAAGCGGCTCTCGGGCGTGCAGGTCGACCTCGCCCGGGCCGAGGAGGCCACCGTCGCCGACCTGCTCGACGACGCCTGGAGCCGCCGCGCCCCGGCCCGGCTGCGGCAGACCCGCCCGTGAGCTACCCGCGGCCGGTCCCGCTCGTCGGCGACGCCACCTCCGCCGCCCAGCGCGCCGGCGACCCCGCCGGGTGGGCCATGCCCGGCGACGCCGAGGGCCTCTACGCCGTCGTCGCCGCCCGCCGCGACGTGCGCCGGTTCCGGCCCGACCCGGTGCCCGGCGACGTCCTCCGGCGGGTGCTCGCCGCCGGGCACGCCGCGCCGTCGGTCGGGCACAGCCAGCCGTGGCGCTTCGTCGTCGTCCGCGACGCGGGCGTCCGCGACCGCGCCGCCGTCCTCACCGACCGCGAGCGGCTGCGGCAGGCCGCCCGGCTCGAGCCCGACGCCGCCCGCCGGCTGCTGGACCTGCAGCTGGAGGGCGTGCGCGAGGCGCCGCTGGGGATCGTCGTCTGCTGCGACCGGCGCACCCCGGCCGCCGGCGTCCTCGGCCGCGCCACCTTCCCCGACGCCGACCTGTGGAGCTGCGCGGCGGCCATCCAGAACCTGTGGCTGGCCGCCCGCGCCGAGGGCCTGGGCATGGGCTGGGTGACGCTGTTCCGCCCCGAGGAGCTCGCCGGCCTCGTCGGCCTGCCCGAGGGGGTGGCCACCCTCGGCTGGCTGTGCCTGGGCTGGCCCGACGAGCGCCCCCCGGCACCGGGCCTGGAGCGGGCCGGCTGGTCGCGGCGGCTGCCGCTGGACGCCGTCGTCGTCGAGGACCGGTGGCCGGCCGACGACGGCGGGCCCGCCGCTCCCCCCTCGCACCTGCGCGCCCCCGGCCGCGAGGCGGTGGTGAGCGCCCGCGACGACGCCGACCGGCTGCTGACCACCCCCGGCTCGCTGGGCGTACTCGACCGCGCCGTCGACCGGGTCGTGGCGCTGGGCCGCGGCGAGGTCACCGGCGGCACGCTGCTGCTGGCCGCCGCCGACCACCCGGTCGCCGCGCGGGGCGTCTCGGCCTACCCGGCGACGGTCACCCGCAACGTGGCCCGGGCCGCGCTGGCCGGCACCGCCGTGGGCGCCACCGCGGCGGCCGCGGCCGGGCTGGCCACCGTCGTCGTCGACGCCGGGGTGTCCGGCGACCCGCTGCCCGGGGCGGTCGACGCCCGCCCGGCCGGCCCCCGCGGCGACCTCGCCTCCGCCCCGGCGATGACGCCCGCCGACGTCGGGCGGCTGCTGGCCGCCGGGCGGGACCTCGGCGCCCGGGACGGCCTGCTCGCCCTCGGCGAGGTCGGCGTCGGCAACACCACCGTCGCCGCCGCGCTCGCCGCCGGGCTGCTCGGCGCCGGCCCGGCCGAGGTCACCGGCCTCGGAGCCGGCGCCGACAGCGACGTGCTCGACCGCAAGCGCGCGGTGGTCGCCGCCGCGCTCGCCCGGGCGGGCACCGGCCTGGCGCCCGAGCGGGCGCTGGCCGAGCTCGGCGGGCCCGAGCTCGTGGTGCTCGCCGGTGCGGTGCTCGGCGCCGCGCAGACGCGCGCCGCCGTCGTCCTCGACGGGTTCGCCGTGTCGGTCGCGGCGCTGGCCGCCGTGCAGCTCGAGCCCGGCGCGCAGGCGTGCCTGGTGGCCGGGCAGCGCAGCCGCGAGCGCGGCCACGACCTCGTGCTGCAGGCGCTGGGTCTCGAGCCGCTGCTGGACCTGCGGCTGCGGGCCGGTGAGGGCGCCGGCGCGGCGCTGGCCGCCGGCCTGCTGCTCGACGGCCTCCGCATCCGCCGCACCACGGCCCGCGTGGACTGACCCCGGACGGCGGGCCAGGATCGACGCCGTGACCGATCCCCGCGCCGGCCAGCCCGCCACCCCCGCCGACCTGGTCGACGTCGCCTCGCTGGTGACCGCCTACTACACGCTGGTGCCCGACCCGGCGGAGCCGGCGCAGCGGGTGTCGTTCGGCACCTCCGGGCACCGGGGGTCCTCGTTCGACACCGCGTTCAACGAGGCGCACATCCTGGCCACCACCCAGGCGATCTGCGAGTACCGCGCCCAGCAGGGGTACGACGGGCCGCTGTTCCTCGGCCGGGACACCCACGCGCTGTCCGAGCCGGCCTGGGCCAGCGCGCTGGAGGTGCTGGCCGCCAACGACGTGACGGTGCTCGTCGACGCCGCCGGCCGCTACACCCCGACGCCGGCGGTCAGCCACGCCATCCTCACCGCGAACCGCGGGCGGACCGGCGGCCTCGCCGACGGCATCGTGGTCACCCCCTCGCACAACCCGCCCCGCGACGGCGGCTTCAAGTACAACCCGCCCAACGGCGGCCCCGCCGACACCGACGCCACGACGGTGATCGCCGCCCGCGCCAACGAGCTGCTCGCCGCCGGGCTCGACGGCGTGCGGCGGATCCCGTTCGCCCGCGCGCACGCCGCGGCGCAGCGGCACGACTTCCTCGGCGCCTACGTCGACGACCTGCCCGCCGTGCTCGACCTCGACGCCGTCCGCGACGCCGGGGTGCACGTCGGCGCCGACCCGCTCGGCGGCGCCAGCGTCGACTACTGGGGCGCCATCGCCGAGCGGCACCGCCTCGACCTCACCGTCGTCAACCCGCTGGTCGACCCCACGTGGCGGTTCATGACGCTGGACTGGGACGGCAAGATCCGGATGGACTGCTCCTCGCCGTCGGCGATGGCCTCGCTCATCGGCAAGCGCGCCGAGTACGCCATCGCCACCGGCAACGACGCCGACGCCGACCGGCACGGCATCGTCACCCCCGACGCCGGGCTGATGAACCCCAACCACTTCCTCGCCGTCGCCATCTCCTACCTGTTCGCGCACCGGCCGGAGTGGGGCGCCGACGTCGCCGTCGGCAAGACGCTGGTGTCCTCGTCGCTGATCGACCGGGTCGTGGCGGGGCTCGGCCGGCGGCTGGTCGAGGTGCCGGTCGGGTTCAAGTGGTTCGTGCCCGGCCTGCTCGACGGCACCGTCGGCTTCGGCGGCGAGGAGTCGGCCGGGGCGTCGTTCCTGCGCCGCGACGGGCGGGTGTGGACCACCGACAAGGACGGCATCCTGCTGGCGCTGCTGGCCAGCGAGATCCAGGCGGTGACCGGCAGCTCGCCGTCGCAGCTGCACGCCGGGCTGGTCGAGCGGTACGGCGAGTCGGCCTACGCCCGGGTCGACGCCCCGGCCACCCGGGAGGAGAAGGCGGCGCTGGGGAAGCTGTCGCCGTCGGCGGTCACCGCCACCGAGCTGGCCGGCGAGCCGATCACCGCCAAGCTCACCCAGGCACCCGGAAACGGCGCGTCCATCGGCGGGCTGAAGGTCGCCACGGAGAACGCCTGGTTCGCCGCCCGGCCCTCGGGCACCGAGGACGTCTACAAGGTGTACGCGGAGAGCTTCCGGGGCGCCGACCACCTCGCCCGGGTGCAGGAGGAGGCGCGGGCCGTCGTCGGCGCCGCCCTCGGCGCCTGACCCGGACGGGGTGCCGGCGCCGGGTCGGAGGACGGCACGGGCGGGCAGCGGCCGCAGACTGGCCGCATGACCGGTCAGCCCCACCAGCAGGAGTGGGACGCCGTCCCGCCCGGGTCCGCCGCGACACCGTACGGAGCGCCCTACGGGGCGCCGTACGGAGCGGCGCCTCCCCCGGTGTACGGGCCGCCGGCCCCCTACGGTCCCCCTCCCGGCCACGGCCACGCGCCCCACCCCGGGTACGGCCCACCACCGGGGTACGGGCCGCCACCCGGCTACGGCTTTGGCGGCCCGCCGGCCTGGCCGGCCGGTCCCGGGCGTCCCGGCGTGGCCACCGCCGCCGGGGTGCTCGGCATCGTGACCGGCAGCCTGAGCGGGCTGGTGGCGCTGGTCCTCACCGCCGCCGTCCTCGCCGGGGACGGCGACGCCGTGAGCCTGGTGCTCGTCCTCGGCCTGCCCTGCGGCGCCGCGCTGCTCACCGCGGGGATCCGGCTGCTCACCCGGCACTCCCCGACGCCGCTGTTCGTCTCCGCGCTGGTCGCCGTCGCGGTGCTGTTCCTCGCGCTGGCCGTCGGGGCCGGCACGGTCGGCCCCGACAGCCTCGTCGGGCTCACCGCGTTCCTCGTGTTCGCCCTGCCCCTGCCGGTGCTCACCGCCGTCTTCGCGCGGCTCCCGGCCACCGTCGGCTGGGCCGCCGGCCGCTGAGCGGGGCTCAGGGGCGGCGGCGGGCCTTGTCGGCGTACATCGCCGCGTCGGCCTCGCGGACCACCGTGTCCTGCGCCTGCTCCGGGTCGGTGCCGCCGTCGACCGACCCGATGCCGATGCTCAGCCCCACCGGCACCGTCGTGGACCCCACGGTCAGCGTGCCCGGCAGCGCCTCCCGCAGCCGGGCGGCCAGGTGCTCGGCGTCGGTGCGCTCGGTGTTCTCGCAGACGACGGCGAACTCGTCACCGCCGAGGCGCGCCGCCGTGTCGCTGGCCCGCAGCACCGAGGTCAGCCGGCCGGCGACCGCGACCAGGACGGCGTCGCCGGTGGGGTGGCCGAACTGGTCGTTGACCGCCTTGAACCCGTCGAGGTCGAGGACCAGCACGCACGTGGGCGTGTGCTCGCGGTGGCCGCGCTCGAGGGCGTGCCGCAGCCGGTCGCGGAACAGCAGCCGGTTCGGCAGGCCGGTCAGCGGGTCGTGGGCCGACAGGTGCAGCAGGCGGGCCTCGAGCTCCTTGCGCTCGGTGACGTCCTCCACGACCGTCACCAGGTGCGGCGGGGTGCCGTCGGGCGAGCCGGCCACCCACGACGTCGTCACCTGCACCGGGATCTCGGTGCCGTCGGGGCGGAGGAACCGGCACTCCAGCCGGGCCCGTCCCTGGCTGCTCCGCAGGCCCTGGAGCAGGGCCATCGCAGCGGCGACGTCGTCGGGGTGGGTGACGTCGGACAGGGTGGTCCCGGCCAGCTGCTCCGGCGGCCTCCCCAGCAGGTCACCCAGTGCGCGGTTGGCCGCGATCAGCCCGCCGTCCGGGGTGCACAGGGCGACGCCCATGGGCGAGTTGGTGAAGGCGCTGCCCGGGTCGGGCTGCTTCACCGTGCCCACGGCCTCGGCGTCGTCCACGGACCACCTCCTGTTCCTCCCCCCGAGTGATGCGGTGTGACCAGGGTGTTCCCTCCCAGTTCCACGTGGAACCTGCCACCCGGGCAGGATGGGCCCTGGAACCCGTGTGGACCAGGAGGACGATCATGACGGCGGACTTCGACCTCGTGCTGCCCCCTGCGGTCGACGTCCGCGAGGTGGGGATGCGCGACGGGCTGCAGCTGGAGGCGCCGGTCCCCCTCGAGGGCAAGCTGGCGATGCTCGACGCGCTGGTGGCCACCGGCGTGCGCCGCATCGAGGTGACCTCGTTCGTCTCGCCGAAGGCCGTCCCCGCGCTGGCCGACGCCGACCGGGTCGCCGCCGAGCTCTCCCGCTGGCCCGACGTGCACTGGTCGGCGCTGGTGGCCAACCCGCGGGGGGCGGTGCGCGCGGTCGACGCCGGCCTCGCCCACCTCGAGCTCGTCGTCTCCGCCTCCGACGGGCACAGCCGCGCCAACGCCGGCCGGTCCACCGCCGAGGCGCTCGCCGGGGTCGCGGAGGTCGCCGGGCTGGCGCACGGCGCGGGCGGCTCCCTCGAGGTCGTCGTCGCCACCGCGTGGGACTGCCCGTTCGACGGCCGGACGCCGATCGCCCGCACCGTCGACGTCTGCCGGGCCGCGGTCACCGCCGGCGCCGACGCGCTGTGCCTCGGCGACACCATCGGGACGACGACGCCGGCGCGGGTGGTGCGCCTGCTCGACGCCGTCCGCCGCGCCTGCCCCGGGACGCCGGTGGCGGTGCACTTCCACGACACCCGCGGCACCGGCCAGGCCAACGCGCTGGCCGCCGTGCAGTCCGGGGTGACCCAGCTCGACGCCTCCGTCGGCGGCCTCGGCGGCTGCCCTTTCGCGCCGGGCGCCAGCGGCAACATCGCGACCGAGGAGCTCGTCTACTGGCTCGAGGAGTCCGACGTGCGCACCGGCATCGACCTCGACGCGATGCTGGCCGCGGCGCGGGTCACCGAGGGCGCGGTCGGCCACGAGCTGCCCAGCTCGCTGTACCGGGCCGGTGGGCGGTCGGTGCCGCGCGCGGCCGCGGCCACCCTCGCCTGAGCGGCCGGCGTGGAGGTCATCGACCCGCGCGTCATGCGCGACGTCCTGGGGCACTTCGCCTCCGGCGTCACCGTGGTGACCTCCCACAGCGACACCGGCCCGATCGGCTTCACCTGCCAGTCGTTCAGCTCGCTGTCGCTGGACCCGCCGCTGGTGGCCCTGGCTCCCGCGCGCACGTCGACGACGTGGCCGCGGCTGCGCGACATCGGCCGGTTCTGCGTCAACGTGCTCGCCGAGGACCAGTCGGGCCTGTCGGCGGCGTTCGCCCGCTCCGGCGTCGACAAGTTCGCCGGGGTGGCGTGGCGGCCCAGCCCGCACGGCTCCCCCGTGCTCGACGGCGTCGTCGCGTGGATCGACTGCACGCTCTGGGCCGAGTACGACGGCGGCGACCACACGATCGTGGCCGCGCGGGTGCTCGACCTCGGCGCCGACCCCGACCGCCGGCCGCTGCTGTTCCACCGCGGCGGCTACGGCCGCCCCGAGCCCCGCGAGGCATAGGAAGCGATCCGCACGTCCTGGCCGCGTGGACGTGGGGAGAGCTCCCTATGCCTCGTCGAAGCGGACGGCGATGAGGGCGACGTCGTCGCGGCCGTCCAGGGTGCCGCTGACGGCGGCGTCGCAGAGCTCCCGCGGGGAGGCTCCCGCCGGTGTGGCCGCCAGCCGCCCGAGCAGCGCCTCGATGCCCTGGTCGAGGTCGGACCCCGGCGTCTCCACCAGGCCGTCGGTGTAGCCGAGCAGCACCGACCCGGGGGGCAGCTCCACGGTGCGCACCGTCCGCCGCGCCGCGACGTCGACGCCGACGAGCAGGCCGGGGACGCCGTCGACGAGCTCCACCGTGCCGTCGGGCGAGCGGAGCACCAGCGGCGGGTGGCCGGCGTTGACCACCTGCGCGGTCCACGGCCCGCCCGGCCGCGCCGGGGGGATCGCTCGGACGTAGGCCATGGTGGCCATCGACGCCACGCGCAGGCCCTGCACCAGCCGGTCGACGCGGGTCAGCACGGCAGCCGGGTGCGGGTCGGGCGCCTCCCACAGGCAGGCCCGGATCAGCCCGCGCAGCTGCCCCATCGCGGCGGCCGCGGCGACGTCGTGGCCGACCACGTCGCCCACCACCATCCCCACCGAGCCGTCGGGCAGCTGCAGCAGGTCGTAGAAGTCCCCGCCGACGTCGGCGGCCGTGGAGGCGCTGACGTAGTGCGCCGCGACCCGCAGGCCGGGGATGTCCGGCAGCTCCGGCAGCAGGGACCGCTGCAGCGTGTCGGCGACGGCGTGTTCCTGCTGGTAGAGCCGCACGTTGTCCATGACCAGCGCCGCCCGCCGGGCGAGGTCCTCGACCAGGCTGACGTCGTCGGGGGTGAACGGGTGCTCGGGTGTGCTGCGCACCAGCGCGATCGCGCCCCGGGTGCGGCGGCGGGCCACCAGCGGCACGCTCAGCGCCGTCGCCGCGCCCAGCCGCCCGGCGATCTCCTGGGCCACCGGTGAGGCGGTGTCCTCGTCCAGCTGCGGCGGCAGCCGCTCGACCAGCACGGTCCGGGACGAGGTGATGCTGCGCTGGCTGGGCGAGTCGGAGGGCAGCCGCAGCCCGTGCCCGGCGTCGTGGCGGCGCAGCTCCGTGCGGGCGCGCTCGCGGTCGCGGGACACCATCGCGCGGACCTCGCCGCCGTCGTCGACGAGCGTGATGACGACCCAGTCGGCCAGCTGGGGCACGCACAGCCCGGCGAGCCGGTCGAGCAGGTCGCCGACGTCGAGGGTGGCGATGAGCGAGCTGGTGGCCTCGGCCATCAGCGTCAGCCGGGCCTGCGCCCCCTCGGCGTCGCGCTGCGCCCGCTCGGCGTCCGAGCGTGCCTGCTCGGCGACGGCGCGGGCCAGCTCGGCCTCCTGCCGGGCGGCCTGCTCCGCGGCGAAGGCGGCCTCGCGCTCGGCCTCTCCCCGCACCCGCTCGGTGACGTCGGTCTGCACGCCGACGAAGCTGACCAGCTCCCCCTCGCCGTCGAATACCGGGCTGATGGCCAGCTGGTTCCAGAACGCGGTGCCGTCGCGGCGGTGGTTGAGCAGCGTGACGGTGACCGGCTCCTGCGCCGCGAGGGCGTCGCGGATCCTCTGCACGGCCGCCGGGTCGGTGTTCGGGCCCTGCAGGAAGCGGCAGTTGCGGCCCACCGACTCCCCGTAGGCGTAGCCGGTGATCCGGCTGAAGGAGGGGTTGACCCAGACCAGCGGGTTGTCCGGCTGGCGGGGGTCGGTGATGGTGAAGGCGATGTCGGTGGCGACGACGGCCCGCTCGCGCAGCCCCTGCAGCTCGGCCTCGGCGTCACTGGTGCCGGTGGCCCCCTCGACCTCGAGCAGCACCACCAGCGACAGCTGCTGGCCGCTGCCGGGCTGGGACAGCGGGAAGCCGGTCACCCACAGCAGGCGGTCACCGCCGCCGTCGTCCTGGCGCGCCCGTGCGGCGTCGCTGCTGCGGCCGGGGGTCAGGCGCACCGCCTCGCCGGTGACCGGCTGCCCCTGGGCCACCAGCGACAGCGGGCCGCTGGTGCGGGCCAGCGGGGCGCCACCGAGGTCGGTGAGGCCGGCCGAGGCGCCCCAGGTGTCGATGTCGACCGGGAGCCGCACGTTGCCGGCCATCTCGACGGCGGCGGTGTTGGCGTAGGTGACCGCGCCGGACTCGCGGTCGATGAGCAGGACGGCGACCGGGACGTCGGCCAGGACGGCGGGCAGCGCCGCGGCCGCCGACCCGCCCTCGCCCTGCTCGGTGACGACGGCGTGGGCGGCGGTGACGATGCGGGACTGGCGGCCGCCGGCGCCGCGGCCGTCGACGGCCGCCTCCGCCACGGCCGCCCGGGCCTCGGGACCGACGCCGTCACCGGGCACGGGTCGTCCCTCCGGTCGGTCGCCTCTCGGTGGCACGCAACGAATCTAACCGGCGCCGCAGGTGGGACGCCCACGCGTGCGGTGGCCGGCCGCCCGCAGGTGTGCGGTCCGCCCGGGCGGGCACCCCTGTCCGAGCCACCCAGGGAGGGAGACCAGACATGGGACTGCTCGACCGGCTCCTCGGCCGTCGCCGCGCACCCGAGCCCGCGCCGTACGGCGGGTACGACGGGTACGTCGCGCCGCCACCGCAGGCCCCGCCCGCCCGGCCGGCGTCCGGGCAGCGCGCACCGCTCACCGACCAGCAGGCCGTCGAGCGCTACCGCTACCTGCTGCGGACCGCCCCCCCGGACCAGATCGAGCAGGCGCACGCCGAGGCGTTCGCCCAGCTCACCCCGCAGCAGCGGCAGGAGGTGCTGACCCAGCTCGCCGCCGCCGTGCCGGCCTCCGAGCGGCCCCGCACCGACGACGCCCAGACGCTCGCGCGGGTGGCCACCCGTGCCGAACTGCGCCAGCCCGGCATCCTCGAGCGCACCTTCGGCGGCGGCTACGGCCCGGGCTACGGCGCCGGCCCCGGGTACGGCCCGGGGTACGGCGGTGGGGGCTACGGCGGCTACGGCGGGGGCTACGGGCCGCGCATGGGCGGCTTCGGCGGCTCGCTGGGCGGCAGCCTGCTCGGCACCATCGGCGGCCTGGTGGTGGGCACCGCGGTGGCCGACGCGCTGTTCGACACCGGCCTCGGCGACGGCGGACTGTTCGGCGGCGGGGACGAGGAGGCCTACGCCGAGGGCTACCAGGACGGCGCCGAGGGCAACGACGGCGGCGGGGACGGCGGTGGTGACGGCGGTGGTGGTGACTACGCCGCGGGTGACGGCGGCTACGACGGCGGCTACGGCGGTGACCCCGGTGCCGACTTCGCCGGCGGTGCCGACAACGGCTACGACGCCGGCGGGGACTTCGGCGGTGGCGACTTCGGGGGTGGCGACTTCGGGGGCGACTTCGGCGGCGGGGACTTCTGACCGCTCAGCGCCCGGGATCCTCCGCGGTCCCGGGTGCCTGCGTCCCGGGCGCGTGTGTCCCGGGCGCCGGTGTCCCGGGCGCCGGTGTGCGTGCCTGGTGGCGCAGCCACAGCAGGCCGAGCACGGGGAGCACCAGCGGCACGAAGCCGTAGCCGCGGCCGAACGCCGACCACACCGTCTCGTCGGGGAAGGCCGCGCGGTCGAGCAGCGACAGCGTGCCCACCACCAGCACCCCGGCCAGCTCGACGCCGATCGCGGCCAGCGCCACCCGGCGCCCGCCGCGGGCCAGGGCCACCGTGGCCACGACGTAGACCGCCGCGGCGAACGCGGACAGCAGGTAGGCCACCGGGGCCTCGTCGAAGCGGGTGGCCAGCTGCACGGTCGCGCGGGCGCCGGCGGCCAGGGCGAACACCGCGTAGACGGCGACCAGCACCCGCCCGGGTCCGGTCGCCGTCCCGCCCGGCGCCGTCCGCTCAGGCACCCGGGGCCTCCCACAGCTGCACCAGCCGCCAGACCATGACCAGGGTGACCAGGGCGGCGACGGCGAGCACGGTCCCCGCCCAGCGGCTGGGCTCGGTGCGCGACCACAGCACCCCGGCCACCGGCAGGAGCACGACGCCGGCGAGGTAGCCGAGGAAGGTCGCCGTCTCCGGCGGCCGCTCGCCGCCGGCCAGTGCCACCCCGGCGACGACGGCCTGCACGAGCAGCACGACCTCGAGCACCGCGGCGCCGGCGAGGTGGAGCAGGCCGATCCGCCGGTGGGCGAGCGTGGAGGCCAGCCCGGCGAGGGCGACGACGACGGCGACCGCCGTGGCCGACCAGACGAGGGTGGCGTTCATCGGACCCATGATCGCGCGTCCGCCGCGAGAGGCGGTCGCGGCACGGGGTAGGAGGAGGGGCATGACCGTCCGCGACCTGGTGGTGGACCTCTGCGCCGAGCACCTCGAGGTGGTCGGCAGCGACCCGGTGTCGCTGCAGACGCTGGTCGGGCTGCTGGCCGCGTGCGGGGTGGCCGAGCCCAGCACGCGCCTCGCGGTGGCGGCGCTGCGGCGCGCGGGGTGGCTGACGGGGTCCCGGCGGGGACGGGAGACGCTGGTGGCCCCGACGGCGGTGCTGCGGGAGGCGCTGGCCGCCCGCGACGAGCGCGTCGCGCGCCGGACGGGCCCGTGGGACGGGCAGTGGCGGATGGTCGTCTACAGCGTCCCGGAGACCGACCGGGCCGCCCGCGAGAGGGTGCGCCGCGGCCTGGCCCGGGCGGGGTTCGGCCCGCTCGCGCCGGCCACCTGGGTCTCACCGCACCGGGCGGCGCTGGAGGAGGTGGGCGCCGAGCTGGCCGGCGAGCGCACCTCGCGGCTGGACCTGCTCACCGCGAGCGTCGCCGACTCGCGGTTGTCCGACGTCGACCTGGCCGCCCGCTGCTGGGACCTCCCCCGGCTGGCCGCCGCGTGGACGCGGGTGCTCGACCGGCTGCGCGCCGTCTCGGGCGCGGTGCCCGAGGGTCCGGCCGCGCTGGCCCTGCACCTGCGGCTGCACGCCGAGCTGCGCGCCGTCGTCACCGGCGACCCGCTGCTCCCCCCGGCGCTGCAGCCGGAGGCCTGGCCCGCGCGCGAGGTCCGCGCCGCGTGGGCCGACACGGGCGCCCGGCTGGCGGCCGCGGCCCGCGCGCACGTGGCCGACGTCCTCGGCACCGTCGGGATCCGCCCCGCCGTCGCCTGACGGTGCCTTTGTCGCGCTGTTGGCACCTCCTCCGCGTCCCCGACGGGTGCCTTTGTCGCGCTGTTGGCACCTCCTCCGCGTCCCCGACGGGTGCCTTTGTCGCGCTGTTGGCACCTCCGGGTCAGCGGTGGACGGTGGACATGTCCGGGTAGCGGTCGCCGACGGCGGCGCCGACGGGCGCGGCCTCGTCGAGCCGGCGCAGGTCGTCGTCGGTGAGCTCGACGTCGGCGGCCGCGGCGTTCTCCTCCAGGTAGCGCACCCGCTTGGTGCCGGGGATGGGGACCACGGCCGGGTTGCCCCCGCGGTCGCTCTGCGCCATCACCCACGCGAGAGCCAGCTGCGACGCCGTCGCCCCCTTCTCGTCGGCGATCTCGCGGACCCGGTCGACCAGGCGCAGGTTCTGCTCGAACGCCTCGCCCTGGAACCGGGGGTTGTTGCGGCGGAAGTCGTCGGGGGCGAGGTCGTCGACGCTGCGGATCTGCCCGGACAGGAACCCGCGCCCGATCGGTGAGTAGGCGACGAAGCCGATGCCGAGCTCCGCACAGGTGGCCAGCACCCCGTTCTCCTCGGGGTCGCGGCTCCACAGCGAGTACTCGGTCTGCACCGCGGCCACCGGCTGGACGGCGTGGGCGCGACGGATGGTCTCCGGCGCGGCCTCGGAGATGCCGGCGGCGCGGACCTTGCCGGCCTCGACGAGCTCGCGGATCGCGCCCCACGTCTCCTCGACGGGGACCCGGGTGTCGACCCGGTGCTGGTAGTACAGGTCGATGACGTCGACGCCGAGCCGCTCCAGCGACGCGTCGCACGCCCGGCGCACGTACTCGGGACGGCCGTTGATGCCGCGGAAGGAGCCGTCCTCGCCCCGCTCGTTGCCGAACTTGGTGGCCAGCACCACCTCGTCGCGGCGCCCGGCGATGGCCTTCCCGACCAGCCGCTCGTTGGTGAAGGGGCCGTACATGTCGGCGGTGTCGAGGAAGGTGACGCCGAGGTCGAGGGCGCGCTGGATGGTGCGCTCGGCCTCGGCCTGGTCGCCGGTGCCGTAGAACTCGCTCATCCCCATGCAGCCCAGCCCCATGGCCGGGACGGACAGGGACCCGAGGGTGCGTGTCTGCATGACCCCCCGCTGCCCGCCGGACGGCCGCTGCAACCGACCGCCGGGGAACCCGTCCGTTCCGTCGTCGACGCCCGCCGGACGGGGGTGGCCCATGACGGCGGATGTCTCGCCCCTGACCTGCGGAAAGTGTCGTACCCGGTGCGTAGGTGCGGGGTCGTGCAGGAGGTCGCGGAGTACGTGTCACCCGTCGAGCGGGCGCTCGCCGGGTGGCTGCTCGCGCGGCCGGTGACGGTGCCGCGGCTGCCGGTGGGGGTGTTGTCGTGGGAGCAGAAGGCCGCCGAGCTGCAGCGCCTGCAGGCCCGCAAGGCGATGGACGCCGCCTACGAGGCCGAGCTCGTCCTCGCCCTGGCCGACGACTCTCCCGATGACGACGACCCCGCGCCGGGCACCGCCGGTGCCCGCCGTTGCCGGGCGGTCGAACCAGGCCGGGGAGGTGAACGGGTTGCCGATCACCGCCGCCCACCTGCGCGCGCTGCTGCGCGAGTTGGACGCCCTGGGTGTGCAGGCACCCGAGGGCGGGACGGTCACCGTCGCACTCACCGAGGAGGACGGCAGCCTGCGGGCCACGGCGACGCTGGACCGGCTGCGCCGGCTGGCCGCCCGCGGCTGCCCGGAGCACGCCGACGCCGAGTGCGCCTGCCCGCTGCTCGACCGGCCCGCAGGCAGGGACGGCTACACGCCCTCCGCGCAGCAGCGGGCGTTCGTGCGCACCCGCGACCGCACCTGCCGCTTCCCCACCTGCGGCCAGCGGGTCGGCTGGGCCGACGCCGACCACGTCGTCCCGCACGCGCACGGCGGAGCCACCGACTGCGCCAACCTGTGTTGCCTGTGCCGCTCCCACCACCGGCTCAAGACCTTCGCCCGCGGCTGGCGCTCCACCATGGCCGACGACGGCACGCTCACCGTCACCACCCCGTCGGGCACCACCCGCACGACCCGCCCACCGGGCCTGCGACCACCACCACCGGCACCCGAACCGCCACCGGAAGCCGACGAACCGCCTGACCCGGACGACGACCCACCACCGTTCTGACGACCTGCCACCGTCCCGACCGGAGCGGGCAGAGCGGGCGCCGGCTCGTGCGCACCCCGACGAGCCGGCGCCCGCCGGTGCGCGCGGCCGGTCCCCGGGGGGAGCGCTACGCCCAGCGGGCCAGGGCCGTGCTGGTCCCCGGCGCCACCACGGTGAAGCCGGCGTCCACGACCTCCACCGGGGCACGTCCGCGCAACCGCGACCACCGCGCGGCGTCGGGGTGCTCCACCACCACCGGGAACCCGGCGCCGGACCAGGCGGCCAGCCGGCCGGTGGGCATCCGCAGCGCGGTCAGCTGGGTGGCGTGGCCGCAGGCAGCCGCGGCCTTGCCGAGGGGCAGGAACGGCTCCGGGCAGACCGACACCACCACCGCGCCGCCCGGTTCCGGGTCCGCCACGGGGCACGCGTCGGGGTCGTCGAGCTCACTGCCCGACAGCTGCAGCCGTGCGACCTCCGGCGGGAGCGCGTCGAGCGCGGTCGGCACCAGCGCCCGGACCTCGGCTCCCCGCGCCGTCACGGTGACGCCGGGCAGCGCCGCCACCCGCTGCCAGGCCACGCCCCGGGCCCGCCGGCAGTGCTTGCGGATCGCCCCGTCGGTCCACCGCCGCACCCGGGGCGACCACTCCCCGCCGGGCCGCGCCCGGTCGTCGGCCAGCAGCCGCACGACGGCCACCGCCGCGGCCTCGCAGACGGCGCTGCGGGTCGGCGGCGCGCTCCGCTCGACACGCGCCACCAGCTGCACGGCCCACGGCGTCTCGCCCTCCGGGTCCTCGTACACGACCCCACCCTCCCGGACCGACCCGCAGACCCTCCCCCCGGTTCCACGTGGAACCGCGAGTGTTGCGCCGGTGTGAACAACCCCCCGACGCGTCGCGTGAGACTGCCGACTGGGGTTGGATCGAACCCATGTGCGGCCTCTCCGGCGAGATCAGGTTCGACGGCTCCCTGGCCGACACCACCGCCGTGGCGCGGATGGTCGAGGCGCTGGTCCCCCGCGGACCGGACGGCCAGGGCCAGTGGAGCGCCGGCCGGGTCGCGTTCGGCCACCGGCGGCTGTCGGTCATCGACCTGTCCCCCAGCGGCTCCCAGCCGATGGTCGACAGCGAGCTGGGCCTGGAGGCGGTGTTCAACGGCTGCATCTACGACTACAAGGAGCTGCGCGCCGAGCTCGAGGGTCACGGCTACCGGTTCTTCTCCACCAGCGACACCGAGGTCCTGCTCAAGGGCTACCACCACTGGGGCGTGGACTTCGTCGACCACCTGCACGGCATGTTCGTCGTGGTCATCCACGAGCGTGACACCGGCCGCGTGGTCATGGCCCGCGACCGGCTGGGCATCAAGCCGCTCTACCTGGCCGAGACGCCGGGACGGCTCCGGTTCGCCTCCTCGCTGCCCGCGCTGCTGCGCGCCGGCGACGTCGACACCTCCATCGACCCCGTCGCGCTGCACCACTACCTGACCTGGCACGCCGTCGTCCCCGCCCCGCGCACCCTGCTCAACGGCGTCCGCAAGCTGCCGCCGGCCACCGTCCGCGTCGTCGAGGCCGACGGCACCAGCCGCGAGCACCGCTACTGGGAGCCCACCTACGAGCGCCGCCCGGAGCACGAGCGCTGGTCGGCGCGCGACTGGGAGGACGCGATCGAGGAGGCGCTGCGGGTCGCCGTCCGCCGTCGTCTGGTCTCCGACATCCCGGTCGGCGTGCTGCTGTCCGGCGGCCTGGACTCCAGCCTCATCGTCGGCCTGCTCGCCCAGGAGGGGCAGACCGGGCTGGCCACCTACTCCATCGGTTTCGAGACCGTCGGCGGGCACGCCGGCGACGAGTTCCGCTACTCCGACGTCATCGCCGAGCGGTTCGACACCGACCACCACCGCATCCGGGTGTCCTCCGACGAGCTCGCCGCGGCGCTGGGCCACGCGATCGGCGCGATGGCCGAGCCGATGGTCAGCCACGACGTCGTCGCCTTCGACCTGCTCTCCGAGCGGGTCAGCCAGACGATCCGGGTGGTGCAGTCCGGCCAGGGCGCCGACGAGGTCTTCGCCGGCTACCACTGGTACCCGCCCCTGGCCGACGTCGACCGCGAGGAGGCCGTCGAGCGCTACGCGAGGGCGTTCTTCGACCGCGGGTCCGAGGACGTGCGCGCGCTGGTCGGGGAGCGCTATGCCCTCGACGGCGACCCGAGCCTGGAGTTCGTCCGCGACCACATGTCCCGGGCCGGCGCGCAGACCGCCGTCGACGCCGCGCTGCGCCTCGACAGCGAGGTCATGCTCGTCGACGACCCGGTCAAGCGGGTGGACAACATGTCCATGGCCTGGGGCCTGGAGGCCCGGGTGCCCTTCCTCGACCACGACCTGGTGGAGCTGGCCGCCGCCTGCCCGCCGGAGCTCAAGCTCGCCGACGGCGGCAAGGGCGTGCTCAAGGCGCTCGGGCGCCGGATCATCCCGCCGGAGGTCATCGACCGGCCCAAGGGCTACTTCCCGGTCCCGGCGATCACCCACCTCGAGGGCAAGGTGCTCGGCCTGGTCAAGGACGCCCTGTCCAGCGAGGCCGCCCGCGAGCGGGCGCTGTTCCGGCCGGAGTACGTCTCCCGGCTGCTCGACGACCCCAACGGCGAGCTCACGCCGCTGCGCGGCAACAAGCTCTGGCAGCTCGGGCTGCTGGAGCTCTGGCTGCAGAGCCACGGGGTCTGAGGAGGTCCCGTGGCCCCGCCCCGGCTCGCCGGACTCCGCCGTCGCTCCGGCGCGGCGCACCCCACCCCCGACCTGACCCGCCGCAGCTGGCAGAAGCCCTCCGAGCACGAGCTCGCGGGCATGGACACCGACGTCGTCCTCGACCTCGCGTGGGGCCGCCTGGTGTTCGGCCAGACCTTCGCCGAGATGCGCCGCATCCTCGACGCCCTGCGGGACGAGGGCTCCGGCCGGCGCGACATCTGCATCTACGCCCGCGACCCGCACGTGCTCGTCGGCCTCGCCCCCGACGAGCTGTTCATCGACCCCAGCTACACCTACCGGCTCGACCTCCACCGCTACCGCGCCAGACCCGAGCTCATCCGCGGCGTCTTCGTCCGCACGGTGACCGCGCTGGAGGAGATGCAGGCGATCAACGAGATCTACGCCCGCAACGGCATGGTCACCGGCGACCCCGAGACCATGTGGGCCAACCACCGCACCCGCTGCTTCACCTACCTCGTCGCCGAGGACCGGCGGACCCGCCAGATCGTCGGCACGGTCACCGGCGTCGACCACGTCCTCGCCTACGGCGACCCGGAGGGCGGCACCAGCCTGTGGTGCCTGTCCGTGGACGCGCAGACCGCACCCGCGGGCACCGGCGAGGCGCTGGTGCGGGTGCTGGCCGAGCGCTACGTCGGCCGCGGCCGCTCCTACGTCGACCTCTCGGTCATGCACGACAACGCCGCGGCCATCGCGCTCTACCGCAAGCTCGGCTTCGCCCGCGTGCCGGTCCTCTGCGTCAAGCGCAAGAACCCCATCAACACCCCCCTGTTCGCCGCCCGGCCCGCGGGCCTCGAGCAGCTCAACCCCTACGCGCGGATCGTCGCCGACGAGGCGCTGCGCCGCGGGATCCGCGTCGAGGTCACCGACGCCGAGTTCGGCGAGCTGCGGCTGTCGCTGGGCGGACGACAGGTCCTCACCCGCGAGTCGCTGTCGGAGTTCACCACCGCCGTCGCGATGAGCCGCTGCGACGACAAGCGGGTGACCCGCCGCATCGTCGCCGACGCCGGCGTGCGCGTGCCCCGCGGCGTCACCGTCCCCGAGGACGACCCCGGCCCGGCCCGCGAGCTGCTCGCCGAGTGCGGGCAGCTGGTGGTCAAGCCCGCCCGCGGTGAACAGGGCAAGGGCATCACCGTCGGCGTGACGACGGCGGAGGAGCTCGACCGGGCCGTCGCCGCCGCCCGGCTGTTCTGCCCCGACGTGCTCGCCGAGGAGCTCGTCCCGGGCGAGGACCTGCGGGTGGTGGTCATCGACCACGAGGTCGTCGCCGCCGCGGTGCGCCGGCCGGCCGAGGTGGTCGGCGACGGCCGCCGCACCGTCACCGACCTGGTGCGCGCCGCCAGCCGGCGGCGGGAGCGCGCGACCGGCGGCGAGTCGCGCATCCCGCTGGACGACACCACCGCCGACGTCGTCCGCGCCGCCGGCCACGCGATGGACGACGTCCTGCCCGACGGTGTGCGGCTGCAGGTGCGGCGGACGGCGAACCTGCACACCGGCGGCACCATCGAGGACGTCACCGACCGGCTGCACCCCGACGTCGCCGAGGCGGCGGTGCGGGCCAGCCGGGCGATCGGCATCCCGGTGACCGGCATCGACTTCCTGGTGCCCGACGTCGAGGGTCCCGACGCGGTGTTCGTCGAGGCGAACGAGCGCCCCGGCCTGGCCAACCACGAGCCGCAGCCCACCGCCGCCCGCTTCGTCGACCTGCTCTTCCCGGAGACCCGCACCAGGTAGCGCAGACACCGGAACTCTGCTTCACTGGTTGCTGGGAGGGGAGTATCCCCGCAGCGCTCCCGTCGTCAGGACGGCCCCGTGGGAGGGGTCCGGCGGAGCGGGCCCCGCGTGGGCCGGGAGAGACCTCCGGTTGGTGCACCACCGACTGGAGGCGTGTCCGTGGACGTCCCCTTCTGGCTCTGGCTGGCCGTGCTCGGCCTCATCGTCGGCATGCTGGCCGTCGACCTCTTCGCCCACCGCCGCGCGCACGTCATCGGCGTGCGCGAGGCCGCCGCGTGGTCGGTGGTGTGGGTGCTCATCGGCGTCGGGTTCGGCGCGTGGGTGTGGGTCGCGTACGGCGCCGAGCTCGGCCAGCAGTACTACGCCGGTTACCTGATCGAGAAGTCGCTCGCCGTCGACAACGTCTTCGTGTGGGCGATCGTCTTCACGTTCTTCGCCGTGCCCCGGGAGTACCAGCACCGGGTGCTCTTCTTCGGCGTGCTCGGCGCGCTGGTGCTGCGCGGTGCCTTCATCGCCGGCGGCGCGGCGCTCATCGAGAACTTCGAGTGGGTGCTCTACGTGTTCGCGGCGTTCCTGCTGTGGACCGGGTACCGGATGCTCCGGCAGCGCGACGAGCACATCGACCCCTCGCGGTCGCGCACCCTGCGGCTGTTCCGCCGCTTCGTGCCGATGACCGACGCCTACCACGGCCAGCGGTTCCTCGTCCGCCGCGGTGGCGTCCTGCTGGCCACTCCCCTGCTCGCCGTCCTCGTGCTCGTCGAGGTCACCGACGTCGTGTTCGCCGTCGACTCCATCCCGGCGATCTTCGCGGTCACCGACGAGCCGTTCCTCGTCTTCACCGCCAACGCCTTCGCGATCCTGGGCCTGCGGGCGATGTACTTCCTGCTCGCCGACCTCATCCACCGCTTCGTCTACCTCAAGACGGGGCTGGCGCTGGTGCTGGTGTGGGTGGGCGTGAAGATGCTGCTCAAGATCGACGTCTACTACGTCCCGACCACCGTCAGCCTCGCGGTGATCACCAGCATCCTCGCCGTCTCGGTGTGGGCGAGCCTGCGCGCCACCCGCGGTCAGGGACGCCGCGCCGTCGAGCCGCCGGCTGCTCCCCCGTTCCGGGTCGCCACGGCCGACGAGCTGGCCGAGGTCGAGCCGCTGTGGCGGCGGCGCGGCCGGCGCGACACCCCGGAGCGCGACACCCCGGAGCCCGCCGGCACCCCCTGACCGGGGCGCCGGCATAGGAGGCTCTCCCCACGTCCTCGCCCCCAGGACGTGGGGAGAGCTTCCAATGCCTGCAGGGGAGGTGCCGGTGGCCTACCTGCTGGCCGCGGTCGGCGGTGCCGTGGGAGCGCTGGCCCGCTGGGGCGTGTCGGCGGCCCTGCCCGTCCGGGACGGCGGCTGGCCGTGGGCGACGCTGCTGGTCAACCTCACCGGCTGCCTGCTCATCGGCGTGCTGCTCGGTGTCCTCGCCGGCCGCTCCCCCGAGCCGGCGTGGACCCGGCCGTTCCTCGCCGTCGGCGTCCTCGGCGGTTACACCACCTGGTCGGCGTTCGCGGTCGAGGTCGTGGCGCTCACCGACGCCGGGGCCGTGGCGGCGGCGGCCGGCTACCTGCTCGCCTCGGTGCTCGGCGGGGTGCTGGCCGTGGCCGCCGGCCTGCGGGCGGCGCGGCGGGGGCGCCCGTGACGCCGCTGCTCGTCGTCGTCGGCGCGCTGGTCGGCGCGCCACTGCGGCTGCTGGCCACCCGGCTGGCCGCCCGCTCCGGCCACGACCCCGCGCGGGGCACGCTGGCGGTCAACGTCGCCGGCGGCGCCGTCCTCGGGGTGCTGCTCGGGCTCGGAGGCGTGCCGGGCTGGGTGCTCGCGCTGGTCGGCACCGGCTTCTGCGGCTCGCTCACCACCTTCTCCACCCTCGGCGCCGACGTCGTCCGGCTGGTGGAGGAGCGCACGCTCGGCCGCGCGGTGGGCTACCTCGCCGCCACCCTCGTGCTCGGCCTCGGTGCGGCCGCGGCCGGCTGGCTGCTGGCCGGGGGTGCCGCCGCGACGCCGGCTGGTTAGGGTCGGAACCGGTATGGCCGGAGCAGACGCGGGAGACGTGCAGGCGGACAGCCCGGTCGTCGTGGTGGCCAACCGGCTGCCGGTCGACCAGGTCACCGACCCCGACGGGACGACGCGCTGGCAGCGCAGTCCCGGCGGTCTGGTGACCGCGCTGGAGCCGTTCGTGGCCGGGCGCGGCGGGGCCTGGGTGGGCTGGTCCGGCACGGCCGGCGAGGCGCCCGAGCCCTTCGAGTCCGGCGGGATCTCGCTCGTGCCGGTCGAGCTCTCCGACGAGGAGGTCGACCGCTACTACGAGGGCATGTCGAACGCCTCGCTGTGGCCCCTGTACCACGACGTGGTCGAGAAGCCGGAGTACCACCGCACCTGGTGGGACGCCTACGTGCAGGTCAACAAGCGGTTCGCCGAGCGGACCGCCGAGGTCGCCGCCGAGGGCGCCATCGTCTGGGTGCACGACTACCAGCTGCAACTGGTGCCGGCGATGCTGCGCCAGCGTCGCCCCGACCTCACGATCGGCTTCTTCCTGCACATCCCGTTCCCGCCCTACGAGCTGTTCACCCAGCTCCCGTGGCGCTCGGCGATCGTCGAGGGGCTGCTCGGCGCCGACCTCGTCGGCTTCCAGCTGCCGAGCGCGGCGGCCAACTTCGTCCAGCTCGCCCGGCGGCTGCACGAGCTGCCCACCCGCGGCGCGACGATCGAGTACGACGGCCGGGTGGTGACCGCGCGGGCGTTCCCGATCTCCATCGACGTCGCCGCCTTCGACCGGCTGGCGAACTCACCGGAGGTCCTGGCCCGGGCCAAGGAGATCCGCACCGAGCTCGGCGACCCGGAGAAGATGGTCCTGGGCGTCGACCGGCTGGACTACACCAAGGGCATCAGCGTCCGGCTCAACGCCTTCCAGGAGCTGCTGGAGGACGGCGCGATCGAGGCGCCCGCCACGGTGATGGTGCAGGTGGCCACGCCCAGTCGCGAGCGGGTCGAGCACTACGTGCACATGCGGGAGACCATCGAGCAGCAGGTCGGGCACATCAACGGCGTGTTCGGCTCGATCGGCGGGCCGGCGGTGCACTACTTCAACCAGTCGATGCCGCGCGAGGAGCTCGCCGCCCTCTACCGCGCCGCCGACGTCATGCTCGTGACGCCCTACCGCGACGGCATGAACCTGGTCGCCAAGGAGTACGTCGCCGCCCGCAGCGACCTCGGCGGCACGCTGGTCCTGTCGGAGTTCGCCGGCGCCGCCGCCGAGTTCCGGCAGGCCTTCCTGGTCAACCCGCACGACATCGCGGGCGTGAAGAACCAGCTGCTCCGGGCGCTGCGCGCCGAACCGGCCGAGGCCGCCCGCCGGATGCGCGCCATGCGGCGGCACCTGGTCAAGCACGACCTCGACCACTGGGCGTCGTCGTTCTTCGACGCCCTGCGCGCCCAGGCGTGAGCGCCGTCCCGGCCGGACTCGCCGCGGCCCTGACCGAGCTGGCCGCCCGCCGGCCGCTGCTGGTGGCCTCGGACTACGACGGCGTCCTCGCCCCACTGGTCGACGACCCCTCGGCCGCGGTCCCCTCTCCCGGTGTCGACGAGGCGCTGGCCCGCGTCGCCGCGGCCGAGGGGGTCACCGTCGCGCTGGTGAGCGGGCGCGGCGTCGACGACCTGCGGCGGGTCAGCGGGTTGGCCGGGCCCTACCGGTTCGTCGGCAGCCACGGCGCCGAGTACGGCGGCCCGCTGACCGGTGAGCTGGCCGGCCGCCGCGACGCGGCCGCCGAGCGGATGGCCCCCCTGGTCGCGGCCGTCCCCGGTGCCTGGCTGGAGGTCAAGCCGGCCAGCGTCGCCGTGCACGTGCGGCGGGTCGCCGACCGGGCCGCGGCCGCCGCGCTGCTGGCGGAGGCCGGTGCGGCGGCGGATCCGTCACTGACGCACAAGCCCGGCAAGGACGTGCTCGAGCTCGCCGTCACCGACGCCGACAAGGGCACCGCCGTGACCCGGCTGCGCGAGGACCTCGGCGCCGCCGCCGTCGTCTACCTCGGGGACGACGTCACCGACGAGGACGCCTTCCGCCGGCTCGGGTCGGCCGACCTCGGGGTCAAGGTCGGCGACGGCGAGACGGCCGCGGGGCACCGGGTCGCCGACCCCGCCGCCGCGGTCGACGTCCTCCGGCTGCTCGCCGACCTGCTCGGCTGATCCGCGCGCGGCGCGTCGCGCCGCCCGCCCGGGTGACCGACGGGCCGTCGCACCGCGACCGCTCCCCCGCCCGTCGACACGTCGACGGCTCCTCCCCCACCACCTGCACGGACGCGCCCGCCGCGCCCCGCCGCCGGCCGGTCGCCGCGGCCGGCCGGTCGACCTGACGACGGCGCGGCGGGCGGTCACCGCACACCGCGCAACGATCCGTCCGACCGTGCCCCGCGCGCCGTGGCGGGACGCGGCGCGGGCCCCACCATTCCCCCTGCACGCCAGTCACACCCGTCGCAGCGTGCACAGGAAGCCCAGGAGGCCCCACGTGAACGCCGCGCCCCGCCCGCGCACCGGCCCCGCCGGCTGGTACGCCGACCGCCCGCTGTCGGTGAAGTTCGGCGCCCTCGTCGCCGTCGGCACCCTGTCCCTCGGCGGGCTGCTCGGCTCGACCGTCCTGGGCAACGCCGCCATCCGCGACGCCCAGCACGACGCCGAGGCGCTCGACCACGCCCAGGAGCTCGTCCTGCAGCTCGACACCCGGGCCAGCGAGCTCAAGGTCGACGGGTTCAAGGCCGTCGTGCGGGAGGACCCGGCCGAGCAGCTCGCCGAGCTGGCCGAGGACGTCGCCACCCCGGAGGCGATGCTCGAGGAGCTCGCCACCGTGGAGCTGACCGGGGACGCCGCGGCGGCCGTGGACGGGCTGGAGGCGACCTACGGCGACTACACGGCCGCCATCGGCGCGTTCGTCGACCGCGCCGTCGCCGACCAGGCCGGCGCCCGGGCGGACTGGGAGGGCATCCAGGCCGCCAACGACCTCACCGACGACGCCGTCGGGGCCGCGGTGGACACGCTGGCGACCGAGTCGGCCGCCGCCACCGACGCGATGGAGGCGACCGTCTCGCGGTACGAGCGCATCGGCCTGCTCGTGGCGGTCGCCGGCTTCCTGCTGCTGGCCGGCCTCAGCCGGCTGACCGCCCGTTCGGTCATCCGCCCGGTGCGCAGCGTCCAGGCGTCCCTCGAGGCGCTGGCCGAGGGCGACCTGACCCGGGCCAGCGGGGTGTCCTCGCGCGACGAGGTCGGCCGCATGGCCGACGCCCTGCACCGGGCGCAGGCCGGCCTGCGCGAGGTCATGGACGCCGTCGCGTCCTCGGCCGACGCGGTGGCGGCCAGCTCCGAGGAGCTCAGCGCCTCGTCGGCGCAGATCTCGGCGTCGGCGGAGGAGACCTCCGCCCAGTCCGGTGTCGTCTCCGGCGCCGCCGAGGAGGTGTCGCGGTCGGTGCAGACCGTGGCCGCCGGTGCCGAGCAGATGGGGGCGAGCATCCGGGAGATCGCGACCAACGCCGCGGAGGCCTCGGCGGTGGCCGCCCGCGCGGTGACCGCGGCGGAGACGACGACGGCGACGGTGGCGAAGCTGGGTGCGTCCCCGGCGGAGATCGGCAACGTGGTCAAGGTGATCACCTCGATCGCCGAGCAGACCAACCTGCTCGCGCTCAACGCCACCATCGAGGCCGCCCGCGCCGGCGAGGCCGGCAAGGGCTTCGCCGTGGTCGCCAACGAGGTCAAGGAACTGGCGCAGGAGACGGCCAAGGCCACCGAGGACATCGCGCGGCGGGTGGAGGCCATCCAGAAGGACACCGGCGCCGCGGTGAGCGCGATCGGGGAGATCTCCCAGATCGTCGCCCAGATCTCCGACCGGCAGACGACGATCGCCTCGGCGGTGGAGGAGCAGACCGCCACCACCGCGGAGATGTCCCGCTCGGTGGCCGAGGCCGCCCAGGGATCCGGGCAGATCGCCGACAACATCGCCGGGGTCTCCGGCGCCGCCGACGCCACCACCCAGGCGCTGAGCCAGACGCGGGTCGCCGTCGACGAGCTCTCCCG
>NZ_FZOH01000010.1:0-84838 GCF_900188205.1 Geodermatophilus saharensis
GGAGCTGACCGGTACTAACAGGCCGAGGGCTTGACCACACCCCTACCTGCGCGCAGTCGAGTTCTGCGTCAGGGGTGACTCACACACATGCGTCCACTGTGCGGTTCTGAACGCACCAACCCGCCCGAGGGGCCAGCGGTTGGTTTGTTCACAGTGTTACGGCGGTCATGGCGAGAGGGAAACGCCCGGTCCCATTCCGAACCCGGAAGCTAAGCCTCTCAGCGCCGATGGTACTGCCCTGGAGACGGGGTGGGAGAGTAGGACACCGCCGGACAACCATTCACGAGGACGGGAGTCGGAGCCGATGGCTCCGGCCCCCGTCCTCGCGCATTTCCGGCCCTTCGAGCGTATTCCCCGCGAGCGTTCTCCCGCGACCAGTCACCGGCGACGGGACTCCGTCGTGACCGGCCGCGACCGTGGCGGGTACACGGAACGGCCCCGCTCCCGTCAGGACGGGAACGGGGCCGCTCGTGCCGGTCGGGCGTCAGGGGACGACTCGGCGGAGGCCGGCGAACGCCAGGGCGGCCGTGACGAGGACCACCACCAGCGGGATGGCCACTGCCAGCGTGACCACCGACTGCGCGACGAGCCAGGAGCCGACGTCGCCCCACGCCCGCTGCCAGGACACCAGGATCGCCAGGCCGCCGAAGAACAGGATGGCGCCGACGACCAGGGACCACAGTCCGGTCGGGCCCCACCGCTTCACGACCACGCCGATGGCGACCCCCAGGAAGGCAGCGGCCAGCAACGGGGCGCCGGAGACGAGGACCTGCAGCGCGGCGTTGTCGACGTCGAGACGCCCGGGCGCCCAGAAGGACAGCCCGACCCCCCACCCGCCGGTCGCGCCCTCGACGGCCGCGAGGACGGCGAGGACGGCCCCGTAGGCCAGGGCCACCCCGACGGCGGCCAGGGCAGTGCCCAGGTAGAACGTGCGCCGGCTCAGGCTCATCCCCATCGCGAACGGCATGATCTGGGTGACCGACTGGACGAAGACCACCAGGACGGTGATGTACAGCGAGGCGACACCCCCGGTCGTGGCACCGGGGGACTCCTCCCCGACGCCGACGGTCGCCCACAGCGCCAGGTTGACGCAGAAGCTGAGCAGGGCGATGCCCCAGGGGATCCCGACGGTCAGCACCGGGTTCATCAGGTGCAGCCGGGCGGCGGCCAGGACGCGGTTCACGGGGTGACCTCCTCGAAGGCGGTGCGGCCGCGCTCCCCGGCCTGCGCCGGCACTCCCGCCGGGCGCCTGCTCAGAGCGACGACGAGCTGCTGCAGGGGCGTGGGTTCGGCCGTGAGTCCCCAGGCGAGCAGGTCGGCGGCGTCCACGGGCCCGGAGAGGCGGACGACCGCGCGGCCGGCGCCGCCGAGGGTGTCGGAGGTCAGCACCGAGTGCCGCCGGCCGAAGGCGGCGACCCGGTCAGCGGGACCGGTGACCGTGAGCGCCGCGGCGCGCAGGTCCTCGGCGTCGGCGTCGAGCAGCACCCGGCCGGCGTCGAGGAGCAGGACGTGCTCGAGCAGGCCGCTGATCTCCTCGATGAGGTGGGTGGAGAGGATGACCGTGCGCGGGACCTCGGCGTAGTCGGCGATCAGCCGGTCGTAGAACAGCTGCCGGGCCACCGCGTCGAGGCCCAGGTACGGCTCGTCGAACAGCGTCACCGGCGCGCGGGAGGCCAGGCCGATGGTGATGCCCACCGCCGAGACCATGCCGCGGGAGAGCTTGTTGACCGGGCGCCGGGCGGGCAGGTCGAAGTCGGCGACGAGCGAGCGGGCCAGGTCGTCGTCCCACCCCGGGAACAGGGTGGCCGCGGCCGAGAGGGCGTCGCGGACCCGGAAGTGGTCGGGGTAGCGCTGGCTCTCCTTCACGAAGCAGACCTGCTGCAGGACGGCGTCGTTCTCGTACGGGTCGGCGCCGAGGACCGCCACGCGCCCGCGGGTGGGGACCCGGTGGCCGGTGAGCAGCTGCATGAGCGTCGTCTTGCCGGCGCCGTTGCGGCCGAGCAGGCCGGTGATGCCGTCGGTGGCGAAGGCCGCCGTGACGCCGTCGAGGGCCGTGTGGTCCCGGTAGCGCATGGTGACGTCGGTGAGGGTGGCGACGGCGCTCACCGCTCGTGCTCCCAGCGGTCGATCATGCTGCTCAGCTCCCGGGTGGAGATGCCGAGCTTGTGCGCCTCGGCCATGAGGGGGCGGACGTACTGGTCGGCGAACTCGCTGCGGCGGCGCTTGAGCAGCTGCTCGCGGGCGCCCGTGGCGACGAACATCCCGACTCCTCGTCTCTTGTAGAGGACCCCGTCGGCGACCAGCTGGTTGAGTCCCTTGGCCGCGGTCGCGGGGTTGATGCGGTGGAAGGCGCTGAGCTCGTTGGACGAGGGCGCCTGGCTCTCCTCGGGGAGGGAGCCGTCGACGATCGCGCTCTCGATCTGCGCGGCGACCTGCCGGAAGATCGGGCCGGCGTCCTCGTTCACCCCGGACCGCCCTGGTCCTCGGGTTCATTACTCATGTAATGAACCGTAGAGGTGGCTGTCCGCGGCCGTCAAGCGCCGATACGGTCCCCTCGTGGACGACGCCGTCGAGCCCTTCGCCGTCGACGTGCCGGCCGGGGAGGTCGACGACCTGCGGCGCCGGCTGCGGGCCACCCGCTGGCCGGAGCAGGAGACGGTCGGCGACTGGTCGCAGGGCGTCCCGCTGGAGTGGCTGCGCGAGGTCTGCCGGTACTGGGCCGGGGAGCACGACTGGCCGGCCCGGCAGGCCCTGCTCAACGCCCACCCGCAGGTGCGCACCGTGGTCGACGGGTTGCCGGTGCACCTGCTGCACGTCCCCTCACCGCACCCGGGCGCGCTGCCCCTGGTCCTCACCCACGGCTGGCCCGGGTCGGTCGTGGAGTTCCTCGACGTCGTCGGACCGCTCACCGAGCCCGAGGACCCGCAGGACGCCTTCTCGCTCGTCGTGCCGTCGCTGCCGGGCTTCGGCTGGAGCGGCAGGCCGGACGCCCCCGGCTGGGGGCCGGCGCGGACCGCCGACGCGTGGGCCGAGGTGATGCGCCGGCTCGGCTACGAGCGCTTCGGGGCGCAGGGCGGGGACATCGGCTCGTTCGTCTCGGCGAACCTCGGCGCCCGCCATCCCGACCGGGTGGTCGGGGTGCACCTCAACATGGTGGTGACCGGCCCGCCGGAGGGGCAGACGGAGTTCAGCGAGCGCGAGCAGCGGGCGCTGGAGCGCGAGCGCGCCTTCCGGGCCGAGGCGGCGGCCTACAGCCAGCAGCAGCGCACCCGCCCGCAGACCCTCGGCTACGGCCTCACCGACTCCCCCGCCGGGCAGGCCGCGTGGATCCTCGAGAAGTTCGCCGCCTGGACCGACGGCGACCCGGTGGCGACCATCGGGCTGGACCGGCTGCTCGACGACGTCTCGGTGTACTGGTTCACCGCGACGGCGACGTCGTCGGCGCGGATGTACTGGGAGATGGCCCGGGCGCCGGGGGAGCGGGCACCGCGGGTGGACGTGCCCACCGGCGTCTCGCTGTTCGCCCACGAGATCTTCCAGCCGCCGCGCGAGTGGGTGCAGCGGCAGCTGACCGACCTGCGGGCCTGGCGCGAGCACGACCGCGGCGGGCACTTCGCGGCGCTGGAGCGGCCCGACGCCCTGGTCGCCGACGTCCGGGAGTTCTTCCGGCCGCTGCGGGGCCGCGCGTGAGCCTCGTGGTCCGCGCCCGGCGGGTGGTGCTGCCCGGGGGTGAGCGCGCCGCGACGGTGCACACCGCAGACGGCGTCGTCACCGCGGTCACCGCCTTCGACGACGCCCCGGCCGGCGCGGTCACCCTCGCCGACGACGAGGTGCTGCTGCCCGGGCTGGTCGACAGCCACGTGCACGTCAACGAGCCCGGCCGCACCGAGTGGGAGGGCTTCGCCACCGCCACGCGCGCCGCGGCCGCCGGGGGCGTCACCACCGTCGTGGACATGCCGCTGAACTCCGTGCCCGCCACCACCACCCTCGACGCGCTGCGCGTGAAGCAGGAGGCGGCGGCCGGGCAGGTCGCCGTCGACGTCGCGTTCTGGGGCGGTGCGGTGCCCGGCAACGTCGCCGAGCTGCGGGGCATGCACGAGGCCGGCGTCGTCGGGTTCAAGTGCTTCCTGCTCGACTCCGGCATCCCGGAGTTCCCGCCGCTGGACGACGCCGGGCTGCGCGCGGCGCTGACCGAGCTGGCGACGTTCGACGCGCTGCTGATCGCGCACGCCGAGGACGAGCAGGTCATCGCCGCCGCGCCGGAGCCGGCCGGCGCCAGCTACGCGGCGTTCCTCGCCTCCCGGCCCCCCGCGGCAGAGGAGACGGCGATCGGCCGGCTGGTGGCGGCGACGCGGGACACCGGCGCGCGCAGCCACGTCGTCCACCTCGCCGACGGCGACGCGCTGCCACTGCTGCGGGCGGCGCGGGCCGGGGGTGTGCGCATCACGGTGGAGACCTGCCCGCACTACCTGACCTTCGCCGCCGAGGACGTGCCCGACGGCGACACCGCGTTCAAGTGCTGCCCGCCGATCCGGGAGTCGGCGCACCGCGAGGCGCTGTGGGGCGCGTTGCGGGCCGGCGACGTCGACCTGGTCGTCAGCGACCACTCGCCGTGCACGCCCGAGCTCAAGCGGCTCGACGTCGGCGACTTCGGGCTGGCGTGGGGCGGGATCGCCGGGCTGCAGGTGGCGCTGCCGGCGGTGTGGACCGGCGCGCGGGCGCGCGGGGTGCCGCTGGCGGAGGTGGCCGGCTGGATGTCGGCGGCGCCGGCGCGGCTGGCCGGGTTGCCCGGCAAGGGCGCGATCGCCGTCGGCCGGGACGCCGACCTGGTGGCCTTCGCGCCGGAGGAGCGCTCCACCGTCGGCCGGCTCGAGCACCGCAACCCGGTGACCCCCTACGCGGGCCGGGAGCTCACCGGCGTGGTGCGGCGGACCTGGCTGCGCGGGCGGGAGGTCGACGGCAGCCCCCTCGGCCGGCTGCTGCGCCGAGGGTAGGAGGGCCCTCCTCCCCACCCCTCGCTCCGCTCGGGGCGGTGCCCCTGGAGGGGGCCGAGGCGTGGGGAGAGGTCCTGCCGCTACTGCTGCTCCCCCTCCTCGCGGGCGGCCTCGTCGAGGATCTTCGGGTCGTCCATGGAGCCGCCCGCGGGGTCGGGGTTGCCCAGCGCGGTCTCGGCGGGCAGCTGCCGGACGTGCTCGCGGGCGCGCTCGCGCAGGTCGTCGGTGGGTTCGGACACGGGTCCTCCTCGGGTCTCGCGGGACGCGGTGCCCCTACCCCGCCCGTGCGAGAGTGACCCGCGACCGCCCGCGACGAGGAGCCCGATGTCCGACCCGTTCGACCTGCCCGACCTCGCCGTCCGCACGCAGGGCGGCGCCGTGGTGGCCGCCAACGACGAGTTCTTCGCCGGCAAGGAGAACCTGGTCCGCCCCGAGCCGGCGCGGGCCCGCGACGACTTCGGCGCGCGCGGCAAGGAGTACGACGGCTGGGAGACCCGCCGCCGCCGCGAGCCGGGGCACGACTGGGCGGTCGTGCGGCTCGGCATGCCGGGCGTGGTGCGCGCCGTCGTCGTCGACACCGCGTTCTTCCTCGGCAACTACCCGCCACGCGCCTCGCTGGAGGGCGCCGCGGTCGGGGTCCATCCGCCGGCGTCCGCGCTGGCCGGCGCCGACTGGGTGCCGCTGCTGCCGCTGTCGGACCTCGCCGGCGGCACGGCCAACCGCTTCGCCGTCGAGCCGGGGCCGCGGGTGACGCACGTGCGGCTGTCCATCCACCCTGACGGCGGCGTCGCGCGGCTGCGGGTGCACGGCGAGGTGGTGCCCGACCCGCAGCTGCTCGACGCCGGCCCGTGCGACCTGGCGGCGCTGGAGAACGGCGGGCGGGTCACCGGGGTGAGCAACGCCTTCTACGGCAGCCCGCACCAGCTCATCGGCCGCGGCGACGCCCGCTCGATGGGCGAGGGTTGGGAGAACGCCCGCCGCCGCGACGACGGCAACGACTGGGTCGAGGTGGCGCTGACCTGCGAGGGCACGGTGACCCTGGCCGAGCTCGACACCTCCTGGTTCCTCGGCAACGCGCCCGCTGCGGCGTCGCTGACCGGCACCACCGCCGACGGGCGTGCGGTGGAGCTGCTGCCTCGCGCGCCGCTGCAGCCCGACACCCGGCACCGCTTCCTGCTGCCCGGCGACGCCGGCGTCACCCGGGTGCGGATGGACGTCTTCCCCGACGGCGGCATGGCCCGGCTGCGGCTGTGGGGCCGCCCCACCGAGGCCGGCCGCGCCGCGCTGCACCGCCGGTGGGAGGAGACCTCGGCCGGGTGAGCGTGTGCGCCGGCGCCGCACTCCTCCGCCAGGAACCCGGCGCCGGCGCACACGCTCAGGTGCCCGTGAGGTGCTCCGGTCGCACCGGGACGCGCCGCAGCGGCAGGCCGGTCGCCTGCCGGATCGCGGCCAGCACCGCCGGCCCGGAGGAGATGTTGGGCGCCTCGCCCACGCCCCGCAGGCCGTAGGGGGCGTGCGGGTCGGCGTACTCCAGCACCTCGATCCGCATCGGCGGCATGTCGAGCACGGTGGGGATGAGGTAGTCGGTGAACGACGGGTTCTGCACCCGCCCGTCGCGCACCAGGATCTCCTCCATCACCGCCAGCCCGAGCCCCTGCGCGGTGCCGCCCTGGATCTGCCCGACGACGGCCTGCGGGTTGATCGCCTTGCCGACGTCCTGGGTGCAGGCCATCTCCACCACCTTGACCAGCCCGAGCTCGGTGTCGACGTCGACCACCGCCCGGTGCGCGGAGAAGGCGTACTGCACGTGCGCGAAGCCCTGGCCGGTGTCCGGGTCGAGCGCCTGGGTGGGCCGGTGCCGCCACTCCACGGTCTCCTCGACCGCGTCGTCGCCGAGCACGTCGGCCAGCGGCAGCGCGACCCCCTCGAGGTCGGACACCACCTTCCCGCCGTCGAGCCGCAGGTCGCCGGCAGGCCGGCCGACCAGGCCCCGCGCCCGCTCCAGCACCCGCCCGCGGACCGCCTCGCACGCCGCCTTGACCGCCCCGCCGGTGACGTACGTCTGCCGCGACGCCGAGCTCGAGCCCGCCGACCCGACGGCGGTGTCCTTCGGGTGCACCACGACGGCGTCGACGCCGAGCTCGGTGCGGGCGATCTGCTGCTCGACGGTGACCAGGCCCTGGCCCACCTCGGCCGCGGCGGTGTGCACGGTGGCCACCGCCTCGCCGCCGACGACCTCCAGCCGCACCCGCGCCGTCGAGTAGTCGTCGAAGCCCTCGGAGAAGGCGACGTTCTTGTAGGCCACGGCGTACCCGACGCCGCGCCGGACGCCCTCGCCGTGCGTGGTGTTGGAGACCCCGCCGGGCATGTGCCGCAGGTCGACGTCGTCACCGGTCGCCGGCTCCGGCGGCAGCGGCATGGCCACCAGCCGGCGCAGCAGCTCCGCCACCGGCGCCGGGCTGTCGACGACCTGGCCGGTGGGCGTCTCCGAGCCCAGCTCCATCGCGTTGCGGCAGCGCAGCTCCACCGGGTCCATGCCCAGCTCGGCGGCCAGCGCGTCCATCTGTGCCTCGTAGGCGAAGGCGGTCTGCACCGACCCGAACCCGCGCATGGCGCCGCACGGGGGGTTGTTGGTGTAGGCGCCGTAGCAGTCGACGTGCACGTTCGGGACGACGTAGGGGCCCAGGCCCATCGTGCCGGCGTTGCCGACGACCGCCGGCGTGCTGGAGGCGTAGGCGCCGCCGTCGAGGAAGATCTCGGCCTTGACGTAGACCAGGTCGCCGTCGCGGGTGGCGCCGTGCTCGTAGCGCATCGTCGCCGGGTGCCGGTGCACGTGGCCGAAGAACGACTCCTCGCGGTTGTAGGACATCTTCACCGGCTTGCCCGTGTGCAGCGCGAGCAGGCAGGCGTGCACGTGCATCGAGAGGTCCTCGCGGCCGCCGAACGCGCCGCCGACACCGGCCAGCGTCAGCCGCACCTTCTCGGGCGGCATGGCCAGCGCCGAGCAGATCTGCCGCTGGTCGACGTGCAGCCACTGGGTGGCCACGTACAGGTCGACGCCGCCGTCCTCGCCCGGCACCGCCAGGCCGGACTCCGGGCCCAGGAAGGCCTGGTCCTGCATGCCGACCTCGTACTCGCCGACCACGACGACGTCCGCGGTGGGCTCGGGGTCGCCCTTGCGGACCTTCAGGTGGCGCACCAGGTTGCCGTGCGGGTGCAGGTGGGCGCTCTCCCGGCTGAGCTCGGTGACCGCGGCGGGGGCGTCGTGCACCTGGTTCCAGGTGGGGTGGCCCAGGGCCGCGCGGGCGTCGGTGACCGGCTCCCAGACGTCGTAGTCGACGACGATCCGGGCCGCGGCCCGGCGGGCGGTGTCGGGGTGGTCGGCGGCGACCAGCGCCACCGGCTCGCCCTGGTAGCGGACGACGTCGAGGGCGAGCACCGGCTGGTCGGCGAGCTCGAGGCCGTAGACCTTCTCGCCGGGGACGTCGTCGGAGGTGAGGACGGCGTGCACGCCCGGGACGGCCAGCGCCGGACCCACGTCGACCGAGCGGATCCGGGCGTAGGGGTGCGGGCTGCGCAGCGTGACGCCCCACAGCATGTCGTCCATCCACAGGTCGCTGGCGTAGGCGAACTCGCCGCGGACCTTGAGGACGCCGTCGGGGCGCTGCGCGTCGTCACCGATGCGGCCGCCGGGGCCGCCCACGGAGGACGGCGCACCGGCGGGCGTGCGGGTGGGGGTGCTCACCGGGCCTCCCCTGCCATGCGGTCGGCGGCCAGCCGGACGGCGTCCAGGATCTTCTCGTAGCCGGTGCAGCGGCAGAGGTTGCCGGCCAGCGCCTCGCGGATCTCGGCGTCGGCGGGCCTCCTGCCCTCGGCCCGCGAGCGGCGGACCAGGTCGTCGGTGGCCACCAGCAGCCCGGGTGTGCAGAAGCCGCACTGGACCGCGCCGGCCTCGAGGAAGGCCTCCTGGACCGGGTGCAGCTCACCGGGTCCGGCCAGCCCCTCCACGGTGCCGACCTCGCGGCCCTGCGCCTGCCCGGCGGCGACCAGGCAGGCGCACACCGGCACCCCGTCGAGGTAGACGGTGCACGAGCCGCACTCGCCCTGCTCGCAGGCGTTCTTCGAGCCGGGCAGGCCCATCCGCTCGCGCAGCACGTAGAGCAGGCTCTCGCCCTCCCAGACGTCGTCCACCTCGTGCCGGTCGCCGTTGACGGTGCAGGTCAGGCGCACGCCGGGTCTCCCTTCCGGTAGTCGGCCCAGGCCCAGGTCAGCGTCCGGCGGGCCATGACCGAGAGCGCGTGGACGCGGTAGCGGGCGGTGCCGCGCACGTCGTCGATGGGGGCGGCGGCCCCGGCCACCAGCTCGCCGAAGCGGGCGGCGGTCGCGGGCGGCAGCTCGGCGCGGGACTCCCACAGCCCGTCGAGCTCGCCGGCGAGGAACTCCTCGGCGGCGGGAGCGCGGCGCGGCGTCGGCGCGGCCGACCCGATGCCGGTGCCGACCGCGCGGCGGTCGGGGTGCAGCGCCAGCCCGAACGCCGCGACGGCGATGACCATCGCGTTGCGGGTGCCGATCTTGCTGTACTGCTGCGGGCCCGTGCGCGGGGGGATCCGGACGGCGGCGACCAGCTCGTCGTCGGCCAGCGCCGAGCGCTTGACGCCGCGGTAGAAGTCGGCGACCGGGATGCGGCGGGTGCCGCGGACCGAGGCCACCTCGACCTCGGCGCCGGCGGCCAGCAGCGCGGGGTGGGCGTCACCGGCCGGGGAGGCGGTGGCCAGGTTGCCGCCGACGGTGCCCCGGTTGCGGATCTGCGGCGACCCGATGGTGCGCGCGGCCATCGCCAGCCCGGGCAGCCGGTCGCCGAGCTCGGTGATCACCCGGGCGTAGGGGACGCCGGCGCCGAGCCGCACCGCGCCGTCGTCGGTGCCCCACTGCTGCAGCTCGGGGACCCGGGTGAGGTCGAGCAGCAGCGCCGGGCGCAGCCGGCCGAAGTTGATGCCGACCATGACGTCGGTGCCCCCGGCGATGGGGACGGCGTCGCGGGAGGCGGCCCTGGCCTCCAGCGCCTCCTCCCACGTCGCGGGTTGCAGGAACTCCATGGGCACTCCCTCGTGCGGTGTGGGGACGGTCACGGTAACGCCGTCGCGTTCCGGGGAGGTCGCACCTCGCGGCGGGCAGGATGCGTCCGTGGAGACCACTGCCGACCTGCTGGTGCACTCGGCCGAGCTGCTGGCCACCGTCGACGACGACCGGCGCGAGATCGCCGGCGGGTGGGTCGCCGTCACCGGAGGGGTGGTGAGCGGGGTGGGCGGCCCCGGGGACCCGCGGCCCGGCGCCGTCCGCGCGGTGGACGCGCGCGGCTGCCTGGTGACGCCGGGGCTGGTCAACACCCACCACCACCTGTACCAGAACCTCACCCGCTCCTTCGCCCCGGCGCTGACCGGCGGGCTGTTCGACTGGCTGGTCACCCTCTACCCGCTGTGGGCGCGGCTGGACGAGGAGGCCGCGTACACGTCGGCCTACGTCGGGCTCACCGAGCTGGCGCTGGCCGGCTGCACCACCTCCACCGACCACCTCTACGTGCACCCGCGCGGCGCCGGGGACCTGATCGGCGCCGAGGTGCGGGCGGCGCGGGACCTGGGGGTGCGGTCGCAGTTCACCCGCGGCTCGATGTCGCTGTCGGTCAAGGACGGCGGGCTGCCGCCGGACTCCGTCGTGCAGGACGACGACGAGGTCCTGGCCGAGTCGCAGCGGCTGGTGGAGGCCCACCACGACCGCTCGCCGCACGCGCTCACCCGGCTGGCGCTGGCGCCCTGCTCGCCGTTCAGCGTGTCGACGTCGCTCATGACGCGCACCGCCGAGCTGGCCGAGCGGCTCGACGTCCGGCTGCACACCCACCTCGCCGAGACCCGCGACGAGGACGCGTTCTGCCTCGAGCGCTTCGGCCGCCGTCCGGTCGAGTACCTGGCCGACGTCGGGTGGATGTCCGACCGGGTGTGGCTGGCGCACGTGGTGTGGCCCTCGGCCGACGAGGTGACCCGGCTGGGCGCCGCGGGGGTCGGGGCGGCGCACTGCCCGTCGTCGAACATGGTGCTCGGCAGCGGGCTGGCGCCGGTGGCCGAGCTGCGGGCGGCCGGGGCGCCGGTCGGGCTGGGCGTGGACGGGTCGTCGTCGGCGGACGCGGCGTCGCTGTGGCTGGAGGCCCGCACGGCGATGCTGCAGGGCAAGCTGCGGCACGGCGCGGGGTCGTTCACCGCCCGCGACGCACTGGAGATCGCCACCCGCGGCGGCGCGGCGTGCCTCGGGCGCACCGGCGAGATCGGGCAGCTGTCGGTGGGCGCGTGCGGCGACCTCGCCGTCTGGCCGCTGACCGGGCCGGCCTTCGCGGGGGCGCTGTCGGACCCGGTGGAGGCGTGGCTGCGCTGCGGGCCGGTGGCCGCGCGGCACACCGTCGTCGGCGGGCGGTTCGTGGTGGAGGACGGCGTGCCCGTGCACCCGGCGCTCGACGAGCAGCTCGCCGTCCACCGCCGGGTGTCGCAGCGCATCCAGGCTCCCTTCTGAGCGTGCACTTCCGCGGAAGTGCTCGGCTAGAGGGAGTGGCTCAGCCCTGACCCGGGACGCCGACGAGGGTCCTGACGGCGGGCCCGACGTCGGCCCAGGCGTCCCGCCACGGGAAGCCCGGCTTGTTGATCCGCAGCGAGACCGCGCCGTGGAGGAGCTGCCAGAGCAGGATCGTGGTCGCCCGGGCGTCCCCGGCGGGGAGGTGCTGACCGCCCTGCACGGCCTCCTGGAGGTCACCGGCTGCGGCCTCGATCAGTGCCCGGCCCGGGACGCCGCCGTCGGGCAGGTCGAGTGCGGGCAGCACCCGGCCCTCGTAGAGGACCTTGTACCGGCCGGGTGAGCCCAGGCCGAAGGCCAGGTAGGCGCGGGCGAGGGCCAGCACGCGCTCCACCGGGCCGCCGCTGCCGGCCTGGCTGCGGGCGACGTCCCGCTCGAGGTCGGAGAACAGCCGCTCGACGACGGCGCGCAGGAGCGCGCTCTTGTCCGGGAAGTGCAGGTACAGCGAGGGCGGCGTGACACCGACGGCGTCGGCGACCGAGCGGATGGAGACGGCCTGCTCGTCGCCCGACTCGGCCAGCAGCGTCGCAGCGGTGTCGACGATGCGCTCCCGCAGCTCTCCGCCCTGGCCCCGCCGCGCTCGCCGTCGCCGCTGTCCGTCGGGTCCTGTCGAAGTCACTTGACGGATCCTAGGACGGCCCCGATAACTTATCGAGCGTTAACCTAACGACCGATAGGAGAACACGCCATGTCCCGGACCTTCACCGTCGTGGCCCTGGTGACCCTGGCTCCCGCGTGGTTGCGGATGACCCGCACGGAGCGCGAGGAGTTCAACGACGAGCACGTGGCGCCGGTCCTCGCCCGGCACGCCGGGCGCGTCGGCATGCGCCACGTGGACGTCGAGGCCTTCACCGGCACCTGCTCCGACGTCCTGATCTTCACCACGGACGACCTGGCGGCGTTCGCGTCGCTGTGGGACGACCTGCGGGACACCCCGCTGTTCGCCCGGCCGCTGCTCGAGGTCGTCGACGTGCTCGTCGGCCTGGACGCGGAGTGGGTCCGCCGGCCGGATCCGGCGCCCCTCGCGGCGGGGGTCTGACCGGTGTCCGCGAGCCCCCCGCCCGGGCGAGTGTGAGCCTCCTCTGACCGTGCACTTCCGCGGAAGTGCACGGTCAGAGGGCGGCGGCGAGGGCCTCGAGCTCCTCCACGGTGCCGTCGACGTGCGGCGACACCCGCAGCACCGGGCCGGTCATCTCCCCGGGCGCCCGCTCGGGGCCGGCCGCGGTGGTCACGATGCCGTGCTCGGTGAGCAGCCGGGCGCGGGTGGCGACGACGTCGACGCCGTCGGGCGGGCGCAGCGTGGTGGTGGCCGTCGGCTCGTCGACCGGCTCCACCACCCGCCAGCCGCCGGCGCCGTCGAGCACCTGCCGCCCGGCCCGGCCCAGCGCGGCCAGCCGCTCGCGGACCCGCTGCGGCCCGGCGGCCAGGTGCTCCCCGACCGCCAGCACCAGCCCGATCCGGCCGGCGACGTGCGCCTCGCCGCTCTCCAGCGCCCGCAGCGGCGGGAGATCGGCCGGCGCGGGCAGCGCCGGCACCAGCTGCGCGGCCACCGCCGGGCGCACGCAGAGCAGACCGACCCCGCGCGGCCCGGCCAGCCACTTGCGGGAGGTCGAGTAGACGACGTCGGCGCCGAGGTCGACGTCGACGTGGCCCAGCGACTGCGCCGCGTCGAGCACCAGCGGCACGCCGTGCGCCCGGCACAGCGCCGCGACCTCCGCGGCCGGCTGCACGACGCCGCGGTGGCTGGCCAGCTGGGTCAGGTGCACGAACCGCGGCGGGTCGGCGGCCAGCGACCGCTCCAGCGCCGCCAGGTCGGCCCGGCCGTCGCCGTCGACGGCCAGCGGCTCGAGCGCCAGGCCGGCCGCGCGCAGCATCGCCGCGTTCGGCGCGTACTCGCCGGGCAGGCAGGCCACCCGGGCGGCGGGCCCCAGCGGCCAGGCCGCCAGCAGCGCCGCGAGCGCGGCCTGCGCCGACTCGACGAAGACGACGTCGGCGGCGGCCATGCCGACCAGCCCGCCGATGACGCTGCGCCCCTGCTGCAGCAGGTCGCCGGCGGTCGCCTCGGCCACGTAGCCGCCGAGCTCGGCCTCGTGCCGCGCGTGGTGCGCGACCGCCTCGAGCACCCGGTTGCTCTGCCGGCTGCACGCGGCCGAGTCCAGGTGCGTGCCGGCCGGCCGCGGGCGGGCGGCACGCCAGGAGCCGGCGAGGTCGGCGTGCGGCAGGCGGAGGTCGAGCGCGGTCACCCCTCCCACGCTAGGACAGCTGCCCCCGGGCGACGGAGAGGCCGGAGTGCGCGGGGTCGCCGTCGAGCGGCTCGACCGAGACGTCGACCACCGGGTACTCACCCAGGTCGAGACCGGCGGGGAGCTGGAAGTCCTCGGTGCCCGGGCGGACGACACCCAGCGGCACCAGCCCGGTCACCGACTCGGTGAGCAGCCACGCCTCGTAGTAGCCCTCGGGCGGGGCGTCGGCGGCGAGCTCGACCCGCAGCACGCGGGTGCCGTCCTCCCGCTCGACGACGGCCGCGCTGCCGGAGGCGCCACTGTCCTCCAGCGGGTCGAGCACCGCCTCGGCCACAGCGACGCCGTCGTCGTCCCGGCCGGACAGCGCCACCGCACCCGCCCCGATCCCGAGCCCCACGACCAGCGCCGCCGCGGCGGCGAGCAGCAGGCGGGACCGGCGCGGCCGCAGCGGCACCACCGGCGCGACCGGCCCGGGCTCCGGGCGGGCGGCGGGGACCAGGGGCGCGGGTGGGACGTCGGGCACCGGGTCCGCGGGCGGGGCCGACGCCGCCACGACGCCGGGGCGTGGGGCCGTCGCGACGCCGGTCGCGGCGGCGATGCCGGCCCACAGCGCCGGCGGGGGCGCGACCGGCGGGCCGGGGTCGGCCAGCTCGGGCACGGCCAGCACGTCGACGGCGCGGCGCAGCCGGGACACCTCGCCGGTGCAGGACGCGCAGCCGGCCAAGTGCGCGGCGGCGTCGTCGGGCAGCGGCTCGCGGAGGGCGGCCAGCGCGAGCTCCTCAGGCGTGCAGTGCGGCACCGTCCACCTCCAACCGGTCTCGCAGGCGCTCCAGGGTGCGCCGGATGTGGCTCTTGACCGTCCCCAGCGGCAGGCCGGTGCGCTCGGCGATCTGCGTGTGGGTGAGGTCGGCGAAGAACGCCAGCTCGATGATGCCGCGCTGCGGCTGACCGAGGCGGTCCAGCTCGCCGAGCAAGAGGACGCGGTCGGCGACGGTGGCGTCGACCGGGGCGGGACCGGCGACGGGTGACTGCGCCTCGGCGAGCGCGGCCTCCGCGGCGCGGCGCTGCCGGTCCCGCCGCGCCCACGTGTCGGCGATCTTGTGGCGGCAGACGCCGGTCAGCCAGGCCGGCAGCGGGCCCTGCTCGGGCCGGTAGCCGGCGCGGCCGGTCCAGGCGGAGACGAAGACCTGCTGCGTGACGTCCTCGGCGTCGGGGCCGGGACCGAAGGCGCGCACCGCCATGCCGTGCACCCGGGCCGCGTACCGCTCGTAGGCCCAGGCCAGCGCCTGCTCGTCGCCGGCCGCGAAGCGGCGGGCGACCTCGTCGTCGTCGGGCTCGGCCGCGCCGTACGGCGCCGGCTCCGCCACGGTGTCCACCCGGCCGACCCTAGGCGACCGGCGCCCCGCCCGGGATGGCCTCCCTGCAGGGTCCCGCTGCGAGCGTGCGAGCAGCGGGGGGCAGGGAGGTCCTTCGACCGTCACGGCGCCGGCTCCGCCACGACGACGACGTTGTCGCGGTAACCGCCGACCTCGGGGAGGAACGGTCCGCCACAGGTGACCAGGGTCAGCCGCGGCGGCCCGTCGCGGCGGAACAGGACGTCGACCGGCAGCGCCTGCTTGTCCAGCAGCTCGCGGGAGACGACCCGCCAGCGGGTGACGGCGCCGGCGGCGTCGGTGACGACCACCTCGTCGCCGGGCTCGACACCGCGCAGCGCCGCCATCGCCCCGAGCCCCTGCTCGGCGTCGTCGACGTGCCCGGCGACCACCGCCGAGCCCGGCGCGCCGGGCGCCGGGCCGAAGCGGTACCAGCCGGCCCGCCCGACGTCGTCGGGGAGGGCCATCTGCCCGTCGGGAGCGGTGCCCACCGGGTCGACGGGGGCGTCGAGCCCGCGGGCCGGGACGGCGACCCGCGCCGGCGGCACGACGGCGGGGGCGGGGCTCGGCGCGGCGTCGCGGACGGCCACGGCGGGGGCGGGGCTCGGTGCGGCGGGCGGTCCGGCGGGCTGCGGCGCGGGCGCGCCGAGCACCTGCTCGACCGGGGCGCCCGCCGCCGCCGGGGGGCGGGACAGCACCCACACCGCGGGCGTGCCCACGGCGAGGGCCAGGCCCAGGACCACCCCGGCGGCAGCGGGTCGCACGTCGGTCCTCCCGTCAGGCGCGGCTGCCGGCCAGCCGGCGCGCGGCCACCGCCGCACCGGCCAGACCCAGCGCGGACAGGCCGACCACCGGCAGCGGCACGCCCCCGTCGTCGGCCAGCCCGGCGCTGCCGCCGGGGACGCCGGACGGCGAGGAGGAGCTGCCCGAGATCGTCTGGACGGCGAGCTCGTAGCCGGCCTCCTGCGAGCCCCACGCGTAGACGATCGTGGTGGCGCCCTCGGCCACGTCGAGGTCGGCCGGGCCGATCGCGACGGTGTCGGTGCCGGCGAGGACGACGTCGGCGCTGACCGTGCCGGCCGGCACCTCGAGGGAGGCCTCGTTCGGGTTGGTCAGGTTCGGGGCGACCACCTGGCCGCCGGCGCGGACGTCGACCGCCGGCGCGGCGGCGACGTGCCGCACGACGACCCGGCCCTGGCCGGCGGGCACCGCGGAGGTGTCGTTGACGAACGGGGTGAGCGCGGGCTGGCCCTCGGCGGTCAGGTGGGCGACCACGGTGGCGTTGGCGCCGGCGGGCACCGCCACGCCGTCGGCCGACAGCAGCGGCGTGCCCGAGCCGTCGGCGGCGTCGGCGGGGAACAGCGCCAGGTCGTAGGAGCCGGCGGGCAGCTCCAGCGGGCCGGCGAGCGTGCCCGGCGCGAAGTCGTCGATCAGCCGCTCGCCGTTCGCGTAGACGTCGACCGGGGTGTCCGGGACGCCGTGCAGCACGGAGACGGTGGCGGTGTCCGCCGCCGAGGCGGGTGCGACGCCGAGCGCGAGCAGCGCGCCGGCTCCGGCGACGGTGGCGAGGCCGAGGGTGCGGGTCCGGGTCACGAGGTCCTCCGGGGTCGGGGGTTGCTGACACCCCTCCTTCCGGCGTCCCCGCAGGTCCGGATGCAGCCACCGCGCGCGGTCGTGGGGTTCACGCGATCGGGTGCACCACGGGGCGGGGGAGGGCAGGTCAGGCGGCGGCGGGCTCCCGGCTCAGCCACCCGGCAGCGGCGAGGCCCGATCGCGCGGAGGCGTTCCGGACCTCCCGCTCCGGGGTGGGACCGGGCGTGTCCGCGGGAGGATGCGGGGGTGACCTCGCCGCGCGACCGGGACACCCAGGGGCGGGCGCGCAACGCCCGTCCGCGCGACGCGCTGGGCCGGCCGCTGCCGCGCGGCGCCGAGGGGGTCGAGCGCGCGCCGGAGGGGGTGCCCCGGACGCCGGACGAGGCGGTCGCCGAGGCCCAGCGGCTGCTCGACGCCGGCCGTCCCTTCCACGCCCACGAGGTGCTCGAGGACGCGTGGAAGGCCGCACCCGAGGACGAGCGGCAGCTGTGGCGCGGGCTGGCGCAGCTCGCCGTCGGGCTGACCCACGCCGCCCGAGGCAACGCCCGCGGCGCGGCGACGCTCGTCGAGCGGGGGGCGGGCAACGTCGCGCCCTACGCGCAGGCGCCCCCGCACGGCCTCGACGTCGGCGGGCTGCTCGCCTGGGCGCGCGGGCCGCTGCGCGCCGACCGGCCGTTCCGGCTGCGCGGCCCTGGTCCGGCCTCGTGACCGCGGGCAGACTGCGGGCGGCGGGAGGGGACCCATGAGGAGCTACGAGGCGGCCACGCGCATCGACGCCGGCCCGGACCAGGTGTGGCCGCACCTGGTCGACGTCGGCACCTGGCGGGACTGGGACTCCGGCGTCGACCGGGTCGAGGGCCGGGTCGCGCTGGGGGAGCGGCTGACGCTGTACGCGACGATGCTGCGCAGCCGGCCGTTCTCCGTCGTCGTCACCGAGCTGCGGCCGGGGGAGGCGATGCGCTGGCGCGGCGGGCTGCCGTTCGGGCTGGCGGTCATCGAGCGCACCTACTCACTCGACCGGCAGGACGACGGCGGCACCGTGCTCACCGTCCGCGAGGACCAGACCGGCCCGCTGGCGTGGGTGACCGAGCGCTCGACGCCGGACCTCAACCCGTCGTTCCGCCGGTTCTGCGCCGGGATCAAGGCCCGCGCCGAGCAGGCGGGCTGACCCCCACCCGTGCCCGTCCGCGGGAGCCCACGGGCGGGGATCAGCAGAACTCGCCGAGCAGGGCCCGGGTGCGGGCAGCGAACGGCGCGAAGCCGAACAGCCCGCAGACCTCCAGCCCGCGCCGCAGCTCCGCCTCGGCGCCGGGCAGGCCCAGCAGACCCAGCAGGCCCCCGCGGTAGAGCGCCGTGGGACCGAGCACCGTCGTCCCGGCCCAGAGGACCACCACCGTGTCGCCGTACGTGCGCAGTGCGGGCAGCACGGTGGCGGCCAGGTCGCGGTCGCGCAGCTCCAGGGCGACGTCGGCCAGCAGCACCGCGCGCACCGGCTCGCGGGCGCCGTGCGCGGGGAAGGTGAGCCACCGCTCGACGACGGCGCGGGCCTGCTCGCGACGGCCGGCCTGCGCGTGCGCCTGGGCGAGGACGGCCAGCCAGCCCGGGTCGACGGTGGCGGCCAGGTCGACCACCTCCGGCAGCAGGTCGGGCATCCGGTGCTCGTGCCAGGCGGCGATGCCCTCGATCGTCTGACGGGACATCCGGGTGACGTCGGCCGCGGCGGGGGAGCTGGTCGGGGCGTCGGCGACGGCGGCGTCGGCGAGCCGCCGGGCCTCGTCGGCCTCCCCGCGCGCCAGCGCCAGCCCGGCCGCCCACCACGCGTCCAGCTGCAGCAGGTCGCCGTCGCCGCGGCGGGTGGCCAGCTCGGTGAACCGCCGGCTCGCCGCGGCCGCCTCCTCCACCTGCACGGTCTCGGTGAGCGCGCAGCGCAGCAGGTGCAGGGCGGTCGCCTCGGCGGCCGGGTCGCCCGTCGACTCGCGCAGCATCGTCCGGGCCAGCGCCACCCGCCCGTGCGCGTGCGCGGGCGTCCAGTCGGCCACGAAGCGGGCCACCCGGGCGCGCGGGCGGGCGGCGGGGGAGGCGCCGGCGGCGGCCAGCGCCCGGTCGGCCAGTTCCCGGCCGCCCGGCTCGCCCGAGGAGGAGCGCTGCACGGCCAGCGCGGCCAGCACCGCAGAGGCGAGGCCCGGCGGCAGCTCGCCGGCCCGGGCGGCGGCCTCCTCCAGCAGCGCGACGTCGGTGGCCGCGGGGGCGCCCACCGACGCCCAGTAGCCGCCGAGCCCGCCGCCGGCGGAGGCGACGGCCGCGCGGGCCAGGCGGGCGGGGTCGTCGAGGACGCGGGCGAGGTCCGCGGCGGTGCGCAGGGCGCCGCCGCTGTCCTCCAGCAGCCCGAGCCGGCGCAGCCCCTCGCCGCGGACCAGGTGCAGGTCGGCGGCGAGGACGTCGGCTCCCGCGGGGACGTGGACCAGGCCGCGCGCGGCCAGGGCGACCGCCTCGTCGACACCGGCACGGGCCAGTGCCTCGGCGGCGGCACGCAGGCACGCCCGCGCCGCGGCCACGTCGGGTCCGCCGGCGGCGGCCTCGCTCCGGTGGACGGCGATCGCGCCGGCCGAGGTGGCCGCGGCCGCGCCGGCCTCCAGGGAGTCGGCGAGCCGGCCGTGCACGCGGGCGCGGGCGACCGGGCCGAGGTCGGCCAGCAGCACCTCGCGCACCAGGTCGTGGGCGACCCGCACCCGCCCCGGCGAGGGCTCCACCAGCAGGCCGGTCCGCAGCGCCCCGGTCACCGCGTCCCCGCTCCCGCCGTCGAGCGCCGCGCCGAGCAGCGCCAGCGACACCTCCCGGCCGGCCACGGCCGCCGTCGCCAGCACCTCCCGGGCGTCGGCGGGCAGCCGGCCGACCCGCAGGCGGACGACGTCGCGCACGCCCTCCGGCACCGTCTCCCCGGCCGCCCCGGGCAGCGCGGCCAGCTCCGTCACGAAGAACGGGTTGCCGCCGGTGCGCTCGGCCAGCGCCGCTGCGTCCCCGGCGGGGACGCCGCGCAGGCCGGTGACCAGGTCGGCGACCTCGCCGGGACTCAGGCCGCCGAGCCGGATCCGGCGGGCGCCCGGCAGCCGGGCGGCCAGGCCGAGGACGCGGGTCACGGCCGGCTCCGCGGTGGCCTCCTCCCGGCAGGTGACGGCGAGCAGCACGCGGCTGGCGTGCAGCTGGGAGAGGACGACCTCCAGGACGTGCAGTGAGTCCCCGTCGGCCCACTGCAGGTCGTCGAGCACCACGAGCAGGGGCGCGTCGCCGGCCAGGGCGTGCAGCCGGCGGGCGGTGTCGAGGCCGAGCGCGAAGCGGGCTCCGGTGTCGGTACCGGGCGCGGTCTCGGGCAGGCCGCCGAGGACCTGCTGCCACGGCCAGTACGGCGGTGCGCCGCCGATCTCGGCGCACCGCCCCCAGCGGACCGCGGCACCGGCGCGCGCGGCGAACGCCTCGACCAGCCGTGTCTTCCCGATGCCCGGCTCGCCGGTCACCACGACCGCGGTCCCGCGCCCTCCCCTCGCCGCCGACCACGCGCCGGCCAGGGTGGCCAGCTCGGCCGGGCGCCCGACGAAGCCGTCGCCCACCGGTGCCGCGGGAGGGCCCGGCGCGGCTCCCGCGGCCGGTGCCGGCGCCCCGAGCGACGGGTCCTGGCGCAGCACCGCCGCCTCGAGGTCGCGCAGCTCGGCGGAGAGGTCCAGGCCCAGCTCGTCGGCGACCTGCTCCCGGGTGCGGCGCAGCACGTCCAGCGCGTCGCCCTGGCGGCCAGCCCGGACCAGCGCCCGGGCGAGCAGGCCGGCCGTGCGCTCGCGCAGCGGCGCGACCGCCACTGCCTCGGTCAGGTCCGGGACCAGTTCCGCGCCGGCCCCCAGGGCCAGCCGGGCCTCGGTCAGCCGCTCGACCGCCGCCCGCCGCATCTCCTCCAGGCGGGCGACCACCGGGACGACGTCGCCGACGTCCGCGACGTCGGCGTAGGGGCGGTCCTGCCAGCGGGCCAGCGCCCCGGGCAGCAGCCGGGCGGCCTCCCGGTCGTCCCCGGCGCTGCCGGCGGTCACCAGGTCGACGAACGCGTGCGCGTCGACGGCGGCGCGGGGCAGGACGAGGGCGTACCCGTCCCCGCGGGTCACCAGCACCGCGGCGTCGCGCGCGGTGCGGCCCGGGTCGACCAGCCGGCGCAGGCGGCTGATGTGTCCCTGCAGCGTCGTGGTCGCGGTCGCGGGTGGGGTGCCGCGCCACAGCCGGTCGGCGAGCGCGGCGGTCGGCACGGTCCGGCCCTCGGCCGCGGCCAGGAGCGCCAGGACCTCGGCGGGTCGGCGCCCGCCGAGGTCCAGCTCGGTGCCGTCGCGGTGCAGCCGCGTCGGCCCGAGGACGTCCAGCCGCAGCTCCACGGCGACGGAGGGTAGGCGCTCGGGTGCGTGCGGCGGGGTCAGCGCGCGATCGTGCCGCCGCCGGCCGCCCGGACCAGCGGGGCGACCCGCCACCACGCCAGGGCCGCGAGCAGCAGGGTCACCGCTCCCATGGCGCCGGTCTCGGTGGACAGCCACTCGGTGGGCCCGCTGTCGGCGGTCAGCGGTGCGAGCACGTGGTAGAGCAGCGCGTTGAGCACCGCGTGGGCCAGAACGCCCGGCCAGATCCCCCATCGCAGCTGCATCGAGGCGAGCACCGCGCCCAACGAGGTGGTGCCCACCGTCAGGCACGCCAGCGCGAACCAGACCGGGACGCCCGCGGGCGCGCCGCCGAGGAAGAGCACCAGCGGCCAGTGGAACAGCGACCACGCCAGGCCGCTGACCAGGACGACGGTGAGCGGACCGGCGACCTCGGCCAGCCGCTGCACGAGCAGGCCGCGCCAGCCGACGTCCTCGGCCAGCGCCAGCACGACGTAGGGCAGCACCAGCACGGTCAACCCGAGCGGGACCACGGGCGTGAGGCCGCCGGCAGCGAAGCCGGCGAGCCCGGTGACCCAGAGGAGCACACCGGCAGCCAGCGTGGGCAGCAGCGCCCACAGCCAGGCGGTGCCCAGGCTGCGCCACGACGTGCGGCGGAAGCCCCAGCCCGGCCGCCGCAGCGTCCCGGTGGTCGCCAGGCGGGCGAGGACGGCCGCGAGCAGCGGGATCAGCGCCTGGCCGTAGAGCAGCGCCTGCACCAGTGGCGGGGCCTGCTCGACGCGCGTGACGTCGGCGCCGGCGGCCGCGGCCACCGAGGTGGTCAGCGTGAGCAGTCCGGCGACCGTGCCGAGGTAGACGCCCACCTCCCGCCACGGGGAGGGGCGGACGGCGGCGGCCGGCGCGGGGGTGGACAGGGACGGGGTGGCGGTCATGCGGGCGGCTCCGGGGTCGGGGTCGGGAGTGTGTCGGCAGCACCGTCGGGCCCGTGCCTGGTGGGGCGCTGGTGGGCGGCTGGTCGGCGTCCGACCAGCCGCCCACCAGCGCCCGGGTGGACCGTGCGCCGCATGGAACCGCTCGACGCCGTCCTCCCCGTCCTCCCCGGCGCGGAGGAGCTGTGCCTGCCGGCCGGCACGCCGCCGCACCGCTACGTGGCCCGCGGCGCCGACCTGGTGCTCGTCGTCCTCGCCGGCGACCCGTGCGTGGGTGTCGGCACCGCGTCACCGCGGCGGCGGCCGGCGGGCTCGGCCGTCGTCTGCCCGCGCGGGGTGCCGTGGTCGGTGGGCGGCGGCGAGGAGCCGGCGCGCGTGGTGGCCGTCGGATTCCCCTCCGGGCCCGAGCGGACGCTCACCGCGCTGGTGGGACCACCGCCGCTCGACGGCGCGGCCCTGGTGGCCGCCGCGGCCGACGGCGGGCTGGAGGTCGTGCTGGAGCCGCTGCCCCCACCCGTCGACCGGCCCGGCAGGGCCGGCGTCCGGTCAGGCGCTGGTCAGCGCGGCCGCCAGGGCGGTGACCACCATCAGCAGGAGGAGGACCACGGTCATCGCGAGGACCACCCGCCCGCGGCCCGGGCTGAGTGACCGGCCGGTCCGCGGGTCGCGCACCGGGGCGTGGCGCCGCGCCTGGACCACCACCGCGGGCACCCACAGCAGCCACCCGGCGACGAGCGCGTAGCCCTCTGGCAGGCCGAGCACCGGCTCGTTGCGGAACACGCCGAGGACCCCCTCGGCGATGAGCCAGCCGCAGACGGCGCCCAGCGCGACGAGCGCCCACAGCGAGACCCGCGAGCGGGCCGACGGCGGCACCGCGAAGCCCGCCGCGTACTCGCGGGCCGGGCCGAACGCCTCACGCGGGTCCTCCCCGGTGTCGGCGACGTGGCTCTCCACCTCGGCGACGATCTCGCCGATCCGCTCCGGTGGCACGTTCCCCGCCCGCAGGGCCTGGACGAGGTCACGCCGGTAGGTGTCGGTGCCGGTGGTCATCGGGGACTCCCCACGGACGGGAGCAGGCCGGCGGCCCGCTCGGTGAAGGTGTGCCAGGCGGCGACGCGCCCGGTCAGGTGGGCGCGGCCGTGCGGGGTGACGGTGAAGAACTTCCGGCCGGGGCCGCCCGCGCCCTCGCGCCAGGACGACGTGACCAGCCCGTCCTGCTCGAGCCGGTTGAGCACCGGGTAGAGCGTCCCGCCCTTGACCGCTCCCAGGCCGGCCGCCTGCAGGCGCTGGGCGATCGCGTAGCCGTAGGTCTCCTCCTCGGCGACGACGGCCAGCACCGCCAGCGGCAGCGCCGCCCGCATCCACTCGGCGGGCCAGGTCTCGGTGGGCACGACTAGACGGTATCGCTGACTAGTCAGTGAGGCAACCTATTGGTGGTGACCACTGTGACCGCAAGTCCCGGCGCTGTCGGGCCGGTGTCACGATGGGGGCCGTGAGCACCGACACCGCTCCCACGACCGCCACCGGCGACAGCTCGCCGGGCGACCCCGCCGCCGCCCCCCGCGGGCCGGTGACCTCGGCGTCCTACTCGATCACCGTCCGGCTGACCGCCGACGGCGACCCGGCGTCGATCGGCCGGATCGCCACCGCGGTGGGCACCGCCGGCGGGGCGGTGACCGCCATCGACGTCGTCGACTCCCGCTCCGACGGGCTGACCGTCGACGTCACCTGCTCGGCCGCCGACGCCGCCCACTCCGAGGAGATGGTCGACGCGCTGCGCGCCGTCCCCGGCGTCGCCGTGCGCAAGGTCAGTGACCGCACCTTCCTGCTGCACCTGGGCGGCAAGCTCGAGGTCGCCTCGAAGGTCCCGCTCCGGACCCGCGACGACCTGTCGATGGCCTACACCCCCGGCGTGGCGCGGGTCTGCCTGGCGCTGGCCGAGCACCCCGAGGACGTGCGCCGGCTGACCATCAAGGGCAACACGGTCGCCGTCGTCACCGACGGGTCGGCCGTCCTCGGCCTGGGCGACCTCGGGCCGGGCGCGGCCCTGCCGGTGATGGAGGGCAAGGCCGTCCTGTTCAAGCGGTTCGCCGACATCGACGCCTGGCCGATCTGCCTGGACACCAACGACGTCGACGAGATCGTGCGCGCCGTCGAGCTCATCGCCCCCGGCTTCGGCGGCATCAACCTCGAGGACATCGCCGCGCCGCGCTGCTTCGAGGTCGAGGCGCGGTTGCGGGAGAAGCTCGACATCCCGGTCTTCCACGACGACCAGCACGGGACGGCGATCGTCGCCCTGGCCGCGCTGCGCAACGCCCTGCGCGTGGTGGACAAGGAGCTGCCGGACGTGCGGATCGTCGTCGCCGGTGCCGGCGCGGCGGGGACGGCGATCGTGCACCTGCTGCTGGAGGCCGGCGCCCGGCAGGTGCTGGTGTGGGACCGCGAGGGCATCCTCTCGCCCGACGACGAGCGGCTCGGCCCCGCCAAGCAGGCGCTCGCGGCGCGGACCAACCCCGGCCGGGTCCGCGGCGAGCTGCCCGACGCGCTGGCCGGCGCCGACGTCTTCATCGGGGTCAGCGCGGGCAACGTGCTCCCCGTCGAGGCGCTGGCGGGGATGGCCGAGCGGGCGGTGGTGTTCCCCATGGCCAACCCGACGCCGGAGGTCGACCCGGTGCGGGCCCGGCAGTACGCGGCGGTGGTCGCCTCCGGCCGCTCGGACCTGCCCAACCAGATCAACAACGTGCTCGCCTTCCCCGGCGTGTTCCGCGGCCTGCTCGACGCCCGCGCCACCGAGATCAGCACCGGCATGCTGCTGGCCGCGGCCGAGGCGCTGTCGGCGCTCGTGCGCGACGACCAGCTCAACGCCAACTACGTCATCCCGAGCGTGTTCGACCCGGCGGTCACCCCCGCGGTCGCCGCCGCCGTCGCCGACCAGGCCCGCACCGAGCCCGGCGCCACCGCCCCCGTCACCGACCGGACCAGCCTCACCGGCTGACCGGACCGTGCACTTCCGCGGAAGTGCACACGATGGGGGACGACGCCGGGCGGGCGCGGCGGGGATCATGGCCGGGTGCCCGAGTTGCCCGAGGTGGAGGCGCTGGCGGCGTTCCTCCGCGAGAACGCCGTCGGCCGGGTGGTCGCGCGCGCCGACCTGACCGCCCTGCAGGCGCTCAAGACCTTCGACCCGCCGCTGTCGGCGCTGGCCGGGCTGGAGGTCACCGGCGCCGCGCGGCACGGCAAGTTCCTCGACCTCGACGTCTCCGGCCTGCACCTGGTCGTGCACCTGGCCCGCGCCGGGTGGCTGCACTGGCGCACCGGGCTGCCCGACGCGCCGCCCAAGCCGGGCAGGGGGCCGCTCGCCCTGCGCGTCCACCTCGACACCGGTGACGGCTTCGACCTCACCGAGCAGGGCACCCGCAAGGGCCTGGCGGTGTACGTCGTCCGCTCACCGGCCGAGGTCCCCGGCGTCGCCCGGCTCGGCCCGGACGCGCTCGAGGTCGACCGCGACACCTTCGCCCGGCTGCTGGCCGGCCGCTCCGGCCAGGTCAAGGGGGCGCTGACCGACCAGACGCTGCTGTCCGGGATCGGCAACGCCTACTCCGACGAGATCCTGCACGCCGCCCGCCTGTCGCCGTTCAAGATGGCCGACCGGCTGACCGACGACGAGGTCGTCCGCCTGCACGACGCCGTCCGCGCCACGCTCACCGACGCGCTCGGCCGCCAGGTCGGGCAGAAGGCGGCCACGCTCAAGGGCGAGAAGCGCTCGGGGCTGCAGGTGCACGCCCGCACCGGCCTGCCCTGCCCGGTCTGCGGCGACACCGTGCGCGAGGTCAGCTTCGCCGACACCTCGCTGCAGTACTGCCCGACCTGCCAGACCGGCGGCAAGCCGCTGGCCGACCGGCGGATGTCGAAGCTGCTGCGCTGAGCGCGGTCAGGACGCGCGCGAGGCCCGCCAGGCCGCCAGCCGGGCGATCGTCGCGCTGCCCGCGCCGCCGTCGTCCACCGAGCCGGGCTCCGCGGAGCCGACCGCCGTCCACCAGTCCTCCAGCGGCGGCGGGGCCAGGACGTCGACCCGCTGCCCCGGCCGCGGCACGAGGACCTGCACGTCCGAGCGGGCGGCCGCGGCCAGCAGCCGCTGCACCGGCTCGGCCCACCGGTGGAAGGCCAGGTTGAACGTGGCCCAGTGGACCGGCAGCAGCGCTCCGCCGCCGAGGTCGCCGTGCGCGCGCACCGCCTCCTCGGGGTCCATGTGGACGTGCGCCCAGGCCTCGTTGTAGGCCCCGATCGGCAGCAGCGTCAGGTCGAAGGGGCCCAGCCGGGCGCCGATGCCGGCGAACGCGGGCGTGTAGCCGGTGTCCCCGCCGAAGAACACCCGGTGCCGCGGCCCGGCCACCACCCACGACGACCACAGCGTGGTGTCGCGGGTGAGGTAGCGGCCGGAGAAGTGCCGCGCCTCGGTGCAGGTGATGGTCAGGTCACCGACGGTGGTGGTGCCGTCCCAGTCCAGCTCGACGACGCGCTCGGCGGGCACGCCCCAGTGCCGCAGGTGCACGCCCACGCCCAGCGGCACGACGAACGGCGCGTCCTGCTGCTCGACCAGCGCCCGCACGGTGGGCAGGTCGAGGTGGTCGTAGTGGTCGTGGGAGACCAGGATCGCGTCGAGCCGCGGCAGCGACTCCAGCGGCACCGGGGGCTCGTGCAGCCGGGTCGGGCCGAACACCGGCGACGGCGAGACGCGGAAACCCCACACCGGGTCGACGAGCACCCGGGCGCCGTCGACCTCCAGCAGCGCGCTGGAGTGCCCGAACCAGGTGACGGCGAGGTCGCCGGCCGCGGCGGGGAGCTCGGACTGCGCCAGCGGCACCGGCCCGGCGGGCAGGCCCACGTGCCGGTCGTCGTGCCACTGCCGCAGCAGCCCGCGGCGGGCGTTGGGCGGGGGCAGCGCCGGCGTCGGCAGGGTGTTGTGGAACCGGCCCTGCGACCACTGCGGGGACCCGGCGACGGTCGGGCGGATCTCGCGCCGGCCGGCGCCGATCGCCGTCGGCAGGCCCCACAGGGCGCGGCCGAGGAAGCCGGCGGGCACGGCGAGGGCGGCGGCGGTCAGGGTGAGGCGGCGACGGGTTCGGCCGCGGTTCCCGGAGAGTGACGGCACGCCCTCCAGCATCCCAGCCGCCGCCGGGCGGCGACCGGTCCCGGCGGCGAGGCGGTCGTCACGGGCTGACGTCCTCGGCCGGGTCGGGGAAGTCGAACGGCGGCGCCGGCGTCTGGCGCTCGGCGGAGACCATCGCCTCGACGGTGACCTCCCCGGCCTCCCGGAAGACCAGGGTCACCGGCAGCGACTGCGAGGAGCGCAGCGGGCGCTCGAGGTCGACCAGCGTGATCGTCGGCGCGCCCTCGGCGCCGACGTAGACGTTGTCGTTCGCCGGGACCGGGACGTCGACGTCGCCGCCGTCGTCGTCCACCGCGTCGGCGAAGCCGGGGCCGGTGACGTCGACCAGCTCGTCGTCGGTGCCGCCGCTGTTGGCGATGCCGAGGAAGAGCCGGGCGTCCTCGCCCTCCTCGTACACGCCGTCGAGCGGGTACTCCAGCTGGACCTGCAGGACCGAGAGGTCGCCGGTCACGGCCTCGTCCGGGCCGATCGCGCCGCCGGAGACCTCGGGTCCGGGCACCGACAGGGGCTGCTCGGCGCTGCAGCCGCAGGCCAGGACCAGGGCGGCGGCTGCGACAGGGGCGGCCAGGGCGGTGCGGGGCATGCTCGTCCTCCTCGTCTCGGGGTCCGGTGCCGTACGGTTACCCACCTGGTGCTGCCCGAGGCCAACTGTTGCCGTACTGCAACATCCCGGGAGGGGTCGTGGACGCCGACGAGGTGCTGCTGGACCTGGCTCGCGCGGTCGTGGGCGTGTCCACCCGCGCGGCGTCGGGGCTGGGCCCGGTCTCGGTGGTGCAGCTGCGGGCGCTGACCGTGTTGCGGCGCAGCCCCGACGCGTCGCTCGCCGAGCTGGCCCGCGGGGTCGGCGGCGGGGTCTCCACCACCAGCCGGCTCGTCGACCGGCTGGTCGTCGCCGGCCTCGCCGACCGCCGGCCCTCACCGGCCAGCCGGCGCGCGGTGAGCCTGCGGCTGTCCCCGGCCGGCGAGGACCTGCTCGACCGCTACGACGCGCTGCGGCTGACCGAGCTGCGGGCGGCGCTGGCCGCGGTCGGCGGGCAGCGGCGCGACGACGTGCTCGCCGTCCTGGGCCGGTTCGCCGCGGCGCTGGGCGGTGAACGGCCCGCTCCCGTGCCCGCCCGCGTCGACGAGGGCGGGGATCCCGCGTGCTTCCTGCACCGGGTGTGCCCGGCGTGCGGGCGGGTGGCCGACGAGGACCCGCCGACCGTCTGCGCCGCGTGCGGGGAGGAGCTGACCGCCGACTGAGGCGCCGTCCTGGCTCACCCCGACGCGTCCTGGCTCACCGCCCACCGCGGGTCAGGACACCGCACGATCAGGTGACCTGATCGTGCGCGGCCCACCGCGCGCACCGCGAGACGGCCTCGGCCAGCAGTCGCTGCTGGCGCGCGACCTCCGCGGCGACGGCGTCCGGCCCCGGGAGCGGCCGGCCGGGACCGGCGGCGAGGTACACGCCGGTGTAGACGCGGGTGGAGTCGCCGTCCTCGGGGTGCAGCAGGTGCAGGACCGTCGTCGCCGCGCCGGCGTCGCGGAGGTCCAGGCGCACCCGGAACGGCTCGCGGAGGACGGCGGGGCGCCGGTGCTGCGCGACGGCGAGGAGGGCGTCGGCCAGCGGACCGGCCGGCCCCGCCGCCCGGGTGGGCGCCAGCCAGCGGCGCACGAACCGCCGGTCCTCGTGCTCGGGCAGCTCCAGGGGGACGTCGCGGGGGCACGCCGGCGCCAGCCAGACGACGCCGAACCGCTCTCGCACGGCCCACGCCGGTGGATCGGCCACGAGCCCCCCGTCGTCACGGCGCAACCGCCACGTCCGGCCGAGCAGGCACACCTGCAGCCAGCCACCGGGCCGCAAGTCCCGGGAGAGCGCGACCGCGTGCCAGGCGTGCTCCGGCGCGCGGCCGGGGTGCGGGGTCGGGGCGTGCACGGAGCGGCCCGTCGTCGAGGTGGTCGCCGTGGGCGCCGTCGCGGCCATGACCCATCGCAGCGCGCAGCGGTTCCGGCGGCGTTACGGACGGCAGAAGGTCAGGTCACGGCTGAGTCCCGGTCGTTCGCGACCCGACCGCCCACGACTTAGGGTGAGCGCCGTCACAGACCGACGACGTTCCGCTGACGAGGGGGCCCACCCGTGACCGATCCCGCCGACCGGCGGTTGCTGACGCCTGAGGAGTACCGGCAGGCGCAGGACTCGCCGGAGTTCACCGAGCTGCGCCGTCGCTTCCGCCGCTTCGCGTTCCCGATGACGGTGGCCTTCCTGGCCTGGTACCTGCTCTACGTCCTGCTGTCGACCTACGCGCCGGACTTCATGGCCACCCGGGTCTTCGGCAACGTCAACCTCGGCCTGCTGCTGGGGCTCGGGCAGTTCGTCTCGACGTTCCTCATCACCCACCTCTACGTGGCGCACGCGAACCGTCAGACCGACCCCATCGCCGACGAGATGCGCGAGCGGCTGGAGTCCCACCAGTACGCCGGCGGCGACCGGACCGACCTCGGGAAGGGAGCGACCCGTGCCTGAGGCCCAGGTCCTCGCGGCCGAGGCCACGATCGGCAGCCCGGCCGTCAACATCTCCATCTTCGGCGCGTTCGTGCTGATCACGCTGGTCATCACCTTCCGCGCCAGCCGCAACAACAAGAGCGCCGCCGACTACTACGCGGCCGGCCGCAACATCAGCGGGACCCAGAACGGCCTGGCCATCGCCGGGGACTACCTGTCGGCGGCGTCGTTCCTGGGCATCGCCGGGGCCATCGCCGTCTACGGCTACGACGGCTTCCTGTACTCGATCGGCTTCCTCGTCGCCTGGCTGGTCGCGCTGCTGCTGGTCGCCGAGCTCATGCGCAACACCGCCCGGTACACGATGGCCGACGTCCTGGCCTTCCGGATGCGGCAGGGCCCGGTGCGCACCGCGGCGGCCATCTCGACGCTGGCGGTGTCGCTGTTCTACCTGCTGGCGCAGATGGCCGGCGCCGGCGGCCTGGTGACCCTGCTGCTCGGGGTCACCGGCGAGGCGGCGCAGGCGCTCGTCGTCGTCCTGGTCGGCGCGCTGATGATCATCTACGTGCTGGTCGGCGGCATGCGGGGCACCACGTGGGTGCAGATCATCAAGGCCTCGCTGCTGATCGCCGGCGCGCTGGTCATGACCCTGTGGGTGCTGGCCGAGTTCGGGTTCAACCTGTCCTCGCTGCTCGGCGGCGCGGTCGACAACGCCGTCGAGGGCCGTGACGTGCTCGCCCCCGGCGCCCAGTACGGCGCCACGAGCACCTCCAAGCTGGACTTCGTCTCCCTCGGCCTGGCCCTGGTCCTCGGGACGGCGGGCCTGCCGCACGTGCTCATGCGCTTCTACACCGTGCCCACGGCGAAGGACGCCCGCCGCTCGGTGGTCTGGGCGATCTGGCTGATCGGCGTCTTCTACCTGTTCAGCCTGGTGATCGGGTACGGCGCCGGCGCCCTCGTCGGGCCGGAGCGGATCCTCGGCGCGCCCGGTGCGGTCAACTCCGCCGCGCCGCTGCTGGCCTTCGAGCTCGGCGGCACGATCCTGCTGGGCATCATCGCCGGCGTCGCCTTCGCGACGATCCTCGCGGTGGTCGCGGGCCTCACCATCACCGCGTCGGCGTCCTTCGCCCACGACGTCTACGCGTCGGTGATCAAGAAGGGCAACGTGCCGCCCAACGGGGAGGTGCGCATCGCCCGCATCACCGCCGTCGTCATCGGGGCGATCTCGATCGGCCTGGGCATCCTGGCGCTGCAGGCCGGGCTGAACATCGCCTTCCTCGTGGCGCTGGCGTTCGCGGTGGCCGCCTCGGCGAACCTCCCGACGATCCTCTACACGCTGTTCTGGAAGCGGTTCACCACCCAGGGCGCGCTGTGGTCGATGTACGGCGGGCTCATCGCCTGCATCGTGCTGATCGTCTTCTCGCCGGTCGTCTCGGGAGCGCCGGTCAACCCGGCCACCGGCCTGTCCCCGTCCCTGTTCCAGGACGTGGACTTCCACTGGTTCCCGCTGAACAACCCCGGCATCGTGTCGATCCCGCTGTCGTTCTTCCTCGGCTGGCTCGGCACCGTGCTGTCCAAGGAGCGGCCCGACCTCGACAAGAACGCCGAGCTCGAGGTCCGCTCGCTCACCGGCATCGGGGCGGAGAAGGCCGTCCAGCACTGAGAGAACCCCCGTGCCCCCCGCCGCTCGCACGCTCGCGGCGGGGCCCTGCACGGGGGCCGTTCCAGCCACTCGCCTGGCGCGCGTCCCTGCGGGGGCGCGCGCCTCGCGCGTTCCCGTCCCCGGCGCTGCGTCCTCCCTCACCGCAGTGCGTCCTCCCCCACGGTGGGCGGTGAGGGAGGACGCGCCACGACCGGGGTGGCCTGCCCGCAGGGGCCCGCGGCGAGCCTGCGAGCCGTGGGGGGGCAGGGGAGAGGTCCTCCCTCTGATCACCGCCCGCCGGCGCGGGTCAGGCGGCGCGGACGGCGGGAGCCGGGTCGGCCAGCGGAGCGACGGGGAGGGCGGCGTCGACGGTGGCGACGGCGGCCCCGGTCGAGGGGGCGGTCCGGCGCGAGCGGCGCACCGCCCAGCGGGCGGCGAGGGCGGTGAGGACGACGAGGCCGGCGAGCGCCTCGCGGGCGGAGCCGGCGGCGGCGCCGGCCACCGCGACGGCGAGCGCCGCGGCGTGGACGACCGTCAGCAGGACGGCCGGGGTGGGCAGGTGCACGGGGACCTCCGGGACTGCCGGGCGAGCGGGAGGCGCCCGCCGGGCCGGTGCCCGGACCGCGGGGTCCGGCCACCGGCGCGGCGACGGCGCGGTGGGGCGAGGTCAGCCCCTCACTTGAGCAGGTCCTTGGCCTTCTGCAGCATCGTGTGGGCCTCGGTCTGCGGGGTGTCGTAGAGCCGCGGGTCACCGGGGACCAGCGTCGGGGCGTCGGCGGTGGCCTCGATGGCCGCGGCGCGGAAGGTGCCCTTGCCGTCGATCGAGGGGCCGGAGGCCCAGCGGCCGTTGGCGGCCTCGGGGCCGTCGGAGGCCTGGATGAAGGTGTAGCCCAGGTCGCCGACCTCCTCGTCCAGCGGGAACGCCTCGGGCACCGGCAGCCCCTCCAGGCCGTCCTCCTTGAGCTGCTCGACGGCGGCCAGCCACTGCTGCTGGTGCATGTGGTCGCGGGTGATGAGGAACCGGAGCATGTCCTTGACGCCCGGGTCGTCGGTCATGTTGTAGAGCCGGGCGACCTGCAGCCGGCCCTGCATCTCGGCGGTGGCGTTGTAGTAGAAGTCCGCCATCAGGTTGCCGCTGGCGGTCACGTAGGCGCCGGACCAGGGGTTGCCCATGGAGTCCATGTACGAGGCGCCCTGCCCGTTCTGGATGAGGTGCTGCGGGTTGTGCTGGCCGTAGCCGGCGGCGGCCTCCTTGGTGCGGTCGGCCGAGTCGGGCTTGAGCGGCACGTGGTCGAGCAGCCGGTCGATCATCGTGACGATCATCTCGACGTGGGCCAGTTCCTCCGTGCCGATCGAGAGGAGCATGTCCTTGTACTTGCCGGGCAGTCGGCAGTTCCAGCCCTGCAGCAGGTACTGGGTGGCGACGGTCATCTCGCCCCACTGACCGCCGAGGATCTCCTGCATCTTGCGGGCGAAGTCCGGGTCGGGACCGTCGGGCTTGGCCTCGTACTGCAGGGCGTGGGTGTGCGTGAACACGGGCTTCCCCTCACTGCGTCGTCGCGTCACCGCTCCTGCGGTGACACCGGGGATCTGCCCGCGCCCGCTGGCCCACCGGTGCCGTCCCGTGGCCCCCCGGTGCCATTCCGATCGTCGGCCTCCCGGCCGACACCGCGGCCAATTGCGCTACGAAGGCACCCCTCCTCGAGGCCGGGCGGCGGGCGCCGGATCCCCGTCGCAGCCAATAGCGTTACAAAGGCACCACCCCTCGGCATCGGGTGGGCATCAGCCCTGCACAGGCACCACGACGGACGTCAGCGGTCGGGGAGCTCCACGCGCAGGGTCAGCCCCGCCTCGGTCACCGCCCAGGTCACCCGGCCGCCGAGGTCGTGGGCGTGCCGCTGCACCGACCACAGGCCCAGCCCGGTGAGGTCGACCGGCGGGGTGTCCCCGCGCAGGTACTGCACCACCCGGTCGGGCGAGGCGACGTCCTGGGTGAGGGCCAGGCGCACCCACCCGCTGCGGCAGGTGACGCAGAGCAGCGCCGGCGCGCCGTCGCCGTGCCGGTGGGCGTTCTCCAGCAGGTTGGTGAGGATCCGCTGCACCCGGGCGTCGGCCACCCCGACGTCGCCCGCGCACTCCTGCAGGGCCAGCGTCAGCTTTCCCGCGGGCAGCCCGGAGGCGGCGAGCGACGCGCGCACGACGTCGCCGAGCAGCCGCCCGCCCGCCGCCCGCCGCGTCGCCCCGCCGCTGGCATCGGCGGTGCGCAGCATCGACGACAGGTGCGCGGTCTGCTCGCGGGCCAGCTCCAGCACCTCCCGGCGGTCGGCCGCCGTGCGGTCGAGGCTGCCCAGCAGCGCCTCCAGCGAGGCCAGGGGGCTGCGCATGTCGTGGCACATGGCCGCCAGCAGCGCACCCTCGGGCGTGGCCGGCGGCTCCGGCTCGGGACCCCGGGTGGCGCGGGCGACGTGCTCGCGCACCACCCGGGCCAGGTCGGCCAGCAGCCGGCCGGAACCGGACCGGGCGGTACGGGGTGTGTCGGGGGCGAGGGTCACGGGCACCTCCGGGGTGCGGTCGGCCGGGTCCGCCGGGCGACGGGCCGGTGAGGAGGGTCGTGGGGACCGACGCCGGGTCTGGGCGTCCCGAGCACGTGGACGTGGTGGTCGTCGACGACCACCCGCTGTTCAGCCGGGGCCTGTCGCTGCTCCTGCCCGGGGTCAGCGAGGGGCGGGTGCGGGTCGTGGCCACCACCGACGACGCCTCCGCGGCCGCCGCGCTGGTCCGCCGGCACCACGCCGACGTCGCCGTCGTCGACCTGCACATGCCGCCACCGGGCGGGGTGCGGGCGATCGCCGCCATCCGCCGGGCCGACCCGGTGGTGCGCGTCGTGGCGCTGTCCGGGCTGGCCGAGGCCGACGCCGCGCTGGAGGCGCTGCGCGCCGGCGCGGCCGGCTTCCTGCCCAAGACCGCCGACCCCGAGCACCTGGTGCGCCCGCTGCTGGCGGTGCTCGACGGCTGGTCGGTGGTGCCCGAGGCGCTGCTGCGCCAGCTGCTCGACGACGCCGCCCCGACCGGCGAGCAGACCGTCGCCGACCGGCTGACCAGCGACGAGCGCCGGCTGTGGCGGCTGGTGGCCGACGGCACGAGCACCGTCGACATCGCCACGACGCTGCACGTCTCCGAGCGCACCGCCAAGCGGCTGGTCGCCGCGCTGCTGCGCCGCCTCGGGGTGGCCACCCGGGTGGAGGCGGCCGCACTCGCCGGCCGCGTCGGTCTCGGCACGGGGACCGGCGGAGCGGGCTGAGCGGCGGACGTGCCGCAGCGCGGTCGTCATCACGCCCGGGCTACCCGGGGGCGTGATCGACACGCGGCCGTCTCGGTGAACTGGCCCCGACGGGCCAGCGACGGGGCGGGTCAGCCGGCGGGGCGGTCCCCGGGACCGGACGCGGTGGCCCAGGGGCCGGAGGCGGCGGCGGTGAAGGCGGCGACGTCGGCGGCGGCCATGTCCACCGCGGCGTAGCCCCCGGTGCCCGCCCCCACGCACGCCACCACCGTGGCCAGGCCCGCGCGGCGCTGGAAGAACGTCTGGCGCACCTGCCAGCCGACGACGGCCCGCCGCTGCAGCACCGCCTGCTCGCGCACCAGCAGCCCGCTGCGCACGCTGAACGAGCGCGGGCCGGCCGCGTGGCCGAGCGCGGCGTAGCGGCCCAGGCCCAGCGGCACGCTGAGCACGGTCAGGACGACGCCGAGGGCGAGCAGCCCCCAGAAGCCGGTGGTCGCCTGCAGCGCCGCGCCGGCCGCCGCGACGGCGAGCCCGGCCAGCAGCGCTCGCACCACCGCCCGGCGCCGGGCGGCCGGCGGGTGCGCGCGCAGCGGGCCGGGGTCGTCGACGAGCAGGCCCAGCAGCCGGACCGCCTCCCCGCGCGGCCCGAGGGGGAACAGCTGCCCGCGCCGGCTGGCCGCGCCGAGCCCGGTGACCAGGGCGTTGACCCGGGCGGCCCGCACCAGCCGCATGCCCAGCCCCTCGGCGAGCGTGCCGCCGCGGATCCGGTCGACCTCCAGCTCGGTGTGCCGCCGGGTCACCAGGCCGCGGACGGCGCTCAGCGACCCGCCGCGGCGGACCAGCCGGAATCCCCAGTTGACCACCGCCGCCCCGAGCACCGCCCCGATGGCGAGCAGCACCAGAGCGGCCACCGCGGCGACGACGAGGACGCGGACGTCGCTGAGGTCGGGGCCGGAGAGGTCGGGCCGCAGGTCGCGGGGCAGCTCCTGCAGCAGCCGGGACAGCGCGCCGACCGCGGCCAGCGGCACCGCGAGGTAGCTGGCGACCAGCGGCGCGTAGAGCAGCCACCGCGGGTCGAAGCGGGCCAGCTCCACCTCGGCCGGCTCCTCCGGTGCCGCCGACGGGTCGGCCCCGGCAGGGACCGGCCGCGCCGCCCGGCGGTGGGTGAGCACCGAGACGCGCAACCGGTCGCCCTCGGCCCGCGGGACGCCGTCGACGACGACCTCCTCGTCGCTGCCGGCCACCGTCCCCGCCGCGGCGTCGATGCGGACCCGCACCAGTCCGAAGAGCCGGTGCAGCGCCGGCGCCTCGACCTCGACGCCGCGGATGCGGTCGTTGGGCACGGTGCGCACCGACCGCGCCAGCAGCCCGCGGGTGACCACCACCGCCGACGGGGTGTCGGCGTAGGTCGTGCGCCACCAGGTCAGGCCGGCGAACAGCAGCGACAGCGCCGTCACCGCCGCCACCAGCGCGACGACGACGCCCGGGCCGTCGATCCCGATGGCGGCCACCAGGGGGATCGCCGCGGGCACGACCTGCCGGGCCTGCTTGAACGTCACCGTGTGCACCAGGACGACCAGCGGCGAGGTGCGGCGGGCCCCGGCCGGTCCGCCGTCGCCGGGCGGCACGACCGCGACGGCCGGGGGAGGTGGCGCGGGCTCGGTCACGTCGCCTCGTCCCGCACCTGCTCGGCGCGGCGGGCGAGGTCCTCGGCGACCCGCTCGGCGACGGCGACCTCCAGGTGCGGCACCCGCACGGTGCCCTGCGAGGAGGCGGTGAGCACGGCGACGCTGGCCAGGCCGTAGAGCTGCTGCAGCACGCCGCGGGTGACGTCGACGGTCTGGATCCGGGCGACCGGCACCAGCGTCCAGGTGCGGGTCAGCCAGCCGGTCAGGGTGTGCACCGTCTCCGCGGTGACCTCCCACCGGTGCACCCGGTACCGGATCCACGGCCGGACGCCGATCGCCACCACCGCGTACACGGCGACCAGCACCGGCAGCAGCCACCGCAGCACGGGCACCGGACCACCCACCGACGCCGGCACCAGCAGCACGCCGACGCCGACGAGCACGCCGTAGACGAGGGTCCCGATCACGCCCTCGGTCACCCAGAGCCAGATCGCCGAGCGCGACAGCTGCCAGGCCGGCTCGTGGACCGGGGGCGCGGGGGGAGCGGTCATCACGTCCATCCTCGCAGCCGGGACGCGGCGGGGCCCGCACCCGCCGGACCTGGGACAGTGGGCGGCGTGATGCCGCAGCAGGTCCCGACCGTGCCCGCCGCCGAGGTGCCCGAGGACGCCGTGGTGCTCGACGTCCGCGAGGACGGCGAGTGGGTGACCGGCCACGTCGAGGGTGCGACGCACATCCCGATGGGCGACGTCCCGGCCCGGCTCGGCGAGGTCCCCGAGGGCGACCCGCTCTACGTCGTCTGCCGCAGCGGGGGCCGGTCGGCGCGGGTGGCCGCCTGGCTCAACCACAACGGCTACGACGCGGTGAACGTCGGCGACGGCATGGGCGGCTGGGAGGCGGCCGGGCGGCCCATGGTGAGCGAGACCGGGCAGCCGCCGTTCGTGCGCTGAGCGCTACGCGCCGCGCACCAGCCCGATCGCGTACGAGTCCCAGAACGTCCCCGCGGGCGGCCCGCCGTTGCACGTGCCGTCGGACTCGCCGGCCCGCTTGACCCACAGGTAGGCGTCGACCCGGTCCTCCCCGGTGGCCGCGGTGGGGCGCTCGCCCAGCGCCCGGCCCGGGGGGTTGCACCAGTCGGTGCCCGGGCCGTTGCCGTTGCGGCTGGTGTCCACCACGAAGTGGGCGCCGCCGAGCAGCGAGGACACCTGCCGGCCGTAGGCCAGGTTGCTCGCGGTGGTCTCGAAGTTGGAGACGTTGAGGGCGAACCCGTCGGCGTCGGTGGCCCCGGCGGCGCGCAGCCGCCCGGCCATGGTGGCGGCGTCGACCCAGGTCGGGTTGCCGGCGTCGAGGTAGGTGTGCGTGCCGGGGTTGGCCTCCAGCAGGCCGACGGCGGTCCGCAGCAGCTGCGTCCGCTCCGCGGTGTCGCCGCACCGCTGCGCGAGGGCGTCGGGCTCGACGACGACCACCGCCTGCGCCGTCCCGATGCCGGCGACGACCGCGCGCACCCAGTCGAGGTAGGCCGCGGACGAGCCGGCGCCACCGGCGGAGTACCCGCCGCAGTCGCGGCCGGGGACGTTGTAGGTGACGAGGACGGGCACGGCGCCGGCGGCGCGGGCGGCGGCGACCTCCTGCCGGACGGTGGCGGTGACGTCCCCGCTCCACGCGCCCAGCCAGGTCGCCACCGGCACGCTCGCCAGCTCGGTGAGGGCGGCGGTGTCCGCGGCGCTGCGGCCGGGCCGGGCCGCGGCGAGCGCCGCGCCGGTGTTGGGGCCGTGGAAGGCCATCCCGGTCAGCGGGTTGCCCGGTTGCGCCGGCCCGCCGGCGGCGCCGGCCGGGTCCGCCGCGCTGGTGGCAGTGGGCTGCGCGGTGGTCGGCGGTGCGGTGGTGGGCGGGACCCGGGACGCGGTGGGGGCGGCGGTGGTCGCCGGAGCGGCGCTGGTGGGCACCGGCGACCGCGGCGCGGGAGGTGCCGACGGTGCGCGCCGGACGTCGCGTGCCTGCTCGAGGGCCGGCTGGGCGGCCACCTCGGCGGCCGGTGGGGACCCGGCGGTCGTCAGCCACGGCACGACCAGCCCGGCGGCGAGGCCGGCGGCCGCCAGGCCGCCGGCCCAGGACCGGCGGCGGACCCGGCCCGCCCGGTGCCGGCCGGGGGAGGAGGACGGCGCAGGCGCGGGGGTCACGTGCGCACCGTAGTCAGCCGATCGCTACAGGTCACCGGCGATCGGAACGCGCGTCACACCCGCCCCACGGGTGTGCCGAACGGGGCCCGCCCGCGCGGGCGGGCCCCTGACGGTCAGCTCTTGACGGGGTACTCGGCGAACCGGTTGCGGAGGTCCTTCTTGGAGAACTTGCCGACGCTGGTCTTGGGCACCTCGTCGATGAACTCGACGGCGTCGGGCATCCACCACTTGGCCACCAGCGGCTTCAGGTGCTCGAGGATCTCCTCCTCGGTCGCCTCCTCACCCTCCCGGAGGACGACGCAGGCCAGCGGCCGCTCGTCCCACTTCGGGTGCGGGATGCCGACGACGGCGGCCTCCTTCACCTTCGGGTGGCTCATGATCGCGTTCTCCAGGTCGACCGAGCTGATCCACTCCCCGCCGGACTTGATGAGGTCCTTGGTGCGGTCGGCGATCCGGATCGAGCCGAAGGAGTCCATCGCCGCGACGTCGCCGGTGCGCATCCAGCCGTCCTCGGTGGTCAGCACGACGCCGGCGTCGGGGTTGTAGTAGTCCTGCGCGCACCAGGGGCCGCGGACCTGCAGCTCACCGGTGGCCTCGTCGTCCCAGGGCTGCGGCTCGAGGGTGTCGGCGTCGACGATGCGCGCCTCGACGCCGAGGAACGGGATGCCGGCGCGGGCGCGCTGGGCGGCCTTGCCCTCGTCGTCGAGGTCGTCGAAGCGGGGCGGCAGGATCCCCGAGGAGGCGACCGGGTGGGTCTCGGTCATGCCCCACGCCTGCAGGATCGGCAGGCCCACCTGCTCGCGGTAGGCCTCCGACAGCGCCTTGGGCACCGCCGAGCCGCCGCAGCCGATGTCGCGCAGCTTGTGCGGCTTGCCGGCGAGGTGGGGCAGCACGCCCTGCCAGATGGTCGGGACGCCGGCGGTGAAGGTGACGCCCTCGTCGACGATCAGCTTCGCCAGCGCCTCGGGCTGCATCATCGGGCCGGGCATGACCAGCGAGGCGCCGGCGGCCGGGGCGGCCTGCGCGATGCCCCAGGCGTTGGCGTGGAACATCGGCACGACCGGCATGGCGACATCGCGGATGCCCAGCCCGAAGGCGTTGGGCATCAGCACGCCCATGGTGTGCAGGAACGTCGAGCGGTGGGAGTAGACGACGCCCTTGGGGTTGCCGGTGGTGCCGGACGTGTAGCACATCGAGGCCGCGCTGTCCTCGTCGGTGACGTGGAACTCGACCGGGGAGGCCTCGGCCAGCAGGGTCTCGTAGTCGGCGACGCGGGGGTCGTCGGGGATCTCGTTGTCCCCGCCGTCGTCCATGACCACCACGTGCCGGACTGTCTTCATGGTGTCGATCAGCGGCCACAGCAGCGGCAGCACGGTGCGGTCGACGAAGACGACCTCGTCCTCGGCGTGGTTGGCGATGTAGGTCAGCTGCTCGGGGAACAGCCGGATGTTGAGCGTGTGCAGCACGCGGCCGGTGGACGGCGCGGCGAAGTACAGCTCCAGGTGTCGCTGGCTGTTCCAGCCGAAGGTGCCCACCCTGCCGTCGGCGCTGATCCCCAGGGTGTCGAGGACGCCACCGAGCCGGCGGGTGCGCTCGGCCCACTCCGCGTAGGTCACCCTGGTGACCCCGGTGGGGCTGTTGGTCGCGATCGTCCCGTCGCCGTAGTGCTGCTCGACGTGCCGGAAGATGGCGTCGACGGTGAGGGGGAAGTGCTGCATGAGCCCGCGCATGGCCGCATCGTGCCAGTGACGCCGCTCACGTTCCACACGCGACCGCCCCGGGGCGGACGGCGCCGTCCGGCCGGTCGGCCGTCAGCGGGTCAGGACGGGAGCCGGTAGTCGGCGAAGCGGGACCGCAGGTCCTTCTTGCTGAACTTGCCGACGCTGGTCTTGGGGACCTCGTCGATGAACTCGACGGCGTCGGGCAGCCACCACCTCGCGACGAGCGGGCGGAGGTGGTCGACGAGCTCCTCGGCGGTCAGCGTGGCGCCGGGGCGCAGCACGACGCAGGCCAGCGGCCGCTCGTCCCACTTCGGGTGCGGGACCCCGACGACGGCGGCCTCCGCGACCGCCGGGTGGCTCATGATCGCGTTCTCCAGGTCGACCGAGCTGATCCACTCCCCGCCGGACTTGATGAGGTCCTTGGTGCGGTCGGCGATCCGGATCGAGCCGTACCCGTCGATCGCCGCGACGTCGCCGGTGCGCATCCAGCCGTCGGGGGTCGACAGGACCACGCCGGGGTCGGGGTCGTGGTACTCCGCGGCGCACCAGGGGCCGCGGACCTGCAGCTCGCCGGTCGCCGTGTCGTCCCACGGCAGCTCCTCAGCGGTGCCGGGCTCGACGATGCGCGCCTCGACGCCGAACACCGGGACGCCGGCCCGGGCCCGCTGCGCCGCCTTCGTGTCCTCGTCGGCGTCGGCGAAGCGGCGCGGCAGCACGGCCAGGGAGGCGACCGGGGAGGTCTCGGTCATGCCCCAGCCCTGCAGCAGCGGCAGGCCCACCTGCTCGCGGTAGGCCTCCGACAGCGCCCGGGGCACCGCGGAGCCGCCGCAGGTGATCAGTCGCAGCCGGTGGTCGCGGCCGGCCAGGTGCGGCAGCGCGCCCTGCCAGATGGTCGGCACCCCGGCGGTGACGGTGACGCCCTCGGCCACCAGGAGGTCGACCAGCGCCTCGGGCTGCATCAGCGGCCCGGGGAAGACCAGGCCCGCCCCCGCGGCCGGTGCGGCGTAGGGCAGGCCCCAGGCGTTGGCGTGGAACATCGGGACGATCGCCATCGCGACGTCGTGCTCGGAGAGCCCCAGCGCGTTGCCGCTGAGCACGGCCATCGTGTGCAGGTACGTCGACCGGTGGGAGTACACGACGCCCTTGGGGTTGCCGGTCGTGCCGCTCGTGTAGCACATGGAGGCCGCCTGCCACTCGTCGCGGACGGCGAACTCGACGGGGGAGGCCCCGGCGAGCAGCGTCTCGTAGTCGTGCACGCGGGGGTCGTCGGGGATCTCGGCGTCGCCGCCGTCGTCCATGACGACGACGTGGTGCACGGTCTTCATGGTGTCGACCAGCGGCCACAGCAGCGGCAGCAGCGTGCGGTCGACGAAGACGACCTCGTCCTCGGCGTGGTCGGCGATGTAGGTCAGCTGCTCGGGGAACAGCCGGATGTTGAGCGTGTGCAGCACGCGGCCCGTGCACGGAGCGGCGAAGTAGAGCTCCATGTGGCGGCTGGAGTTCCAGGCGAAGGTGCCCACCCGCCCGTCGGCGGTGATCCCCAGGGTGTCGAGGACCCCGCCCAGCCGGCGGGTGCGCTCGGCCCACTCGGCGTAGGTGGTGCGCCGGACGCCGGCCGGGCCGTTGGTGGCCAGCGTCCGGTCGCCGAAGTGCCGCTCGGCGTGGCGGAAGACCGCGTCGATGGTCAGCGGGGTGTCCTGCATGAGGCCGCGCATGAGCGCATCGTGCCAGTGACGCCGGTCACGCTCCAGGAGCCGTGGACAGTCAGCCGTACACCGGGAGGAGCGTCTCCACCAGCACGGCCAGCACCTCCGCCGACGACCGCGGGGCCTCGTGCTGGGCGGCCGCGGACAGGACCCACACCCCGGCTCCGCGGGCGTCGGGGACGGCGAGGACGAGCGGCGTCGCCGTGCTCCCGCCGGGGCCGGTGCAGCCGATCAGCGCCCCACCGCCGGGCACGTCGGCCGCCAGGCAGGGGCTGTCGCGGTGCGCGGCTGCGGGCAGGACCTCGGTCCGCAGCCGCTCGATCGCCGTCCCGTCCTCGTCCGCGAGGAAGCCGACCCCGACCAGCTGGGCGTCGTCGTAGGGACCGCCCTCGGACAGCGACCGGGGCTCCGGCACCCACGTGCAGCCCACCGGGCCCCGCGGCAGCGCGCCGCCGCCGTAGCCCATCGGCACCCCGAGCCGCGCCGTCAGCGGGTCGGCCAGCGGCGGGCAGGAGCCCTCGTCGTCCCGGGCCGGCCGGCCTCCGGGCAGCCACCGGTCCCACTCGGCCGGGGAGGTGAGGGTGAGCGGCGCGGCCAGCGTGAGGACGGCGGCCTCCAGGCGGGGCTGGACGACCGGCTCGTCCTCCGGCGGGACCGCCCGGTCCGCGACCGGGCCCTCGCGCTCGCCGGGGGCGGCGGTCACCGACCGGACGGCGGCGGGCACCCCGGCCGCCAGGACCGCGGCCAGCAGCGCCCCGACGGCGACGGCCGCCGCGCGGGCGCGCCGACGCCGCCGGTACCCGTCGGCGACCGCGTCGGGGGAGACGGCGGACTCCGGCCAGGTCAGCTCGTCGGCCAGGTCGTGGAGCCGGGCGCTCAGGCCGGAGCCGCCGTCCTCCCCGGACGCGCCGAGGGCGGCCCTGCCCCCGGCGAGGTCGTCGCGCACCGCGTCCGCCGGGCTCCGCACGAGCCGCGCGACCTCCGCCTCCCCGAGGCCGTCGGCGTGCCGCAGCACCAGGGCCGCGCGCACCGCCGGCTCGAGCCGCAGCAGCGCCGTCCGCAGCTCCTCGGCGCGGGGGTCGGCGAGCGGGCCGGGGACGTCGGCCACCACCTGCCCGTCCGCCGGGCCGCGCCGCCGGCCGAGGGCGAGGTCGACGAGCGCCTGCCGGGCCGCAGTGGCCGGGTCCGCCGCGGCCCGCCACCCGCCCACGGCGCGGACCAGGGCCGCGGACGCGAGGTCCTCGCCGGCCTGCCGGCTGCCGGTGAGCAGGACGGCGGTGCGCATCAGCGCGGGCCCGGCGTCGCGCACGAGCGCGGCCAGCTCCGCGTCCCGCCGCGCCGTCACCGCTGGAGCTCCCGCAGCACGTCGGCGGCGACCCAGCGGGCGCCCGGGCCCGCCGACCGCAGTCCGGAGGCGGTCTCGACGGCGCGGGCGTGCAGGCCCGGGCTGCGCTTGCCCATCTGCCGCAGTGCCCAGCTCGCTCCCTTCCGGACCAGCGGCCGGTCGTCGTCGGCCCGCTCGGCGACCGCGCGCAGGAACGGCTCGAACCGGGCGTCGTCGGCCCGCTCGTCGGCCACCGCGAGCCCGGCCATGACGGCGAAGCCGGCGCGCTTGACGAACGGCTCGGGCCGCGCGCTCCACTCCAGCGCCTTCGCCCAGGCGAGCGGGGTGCGCCGGACGAGGTTCTGGCAGACCTGGTCGCACAGGTCCCACGAGTCGAAGCCGGCCGCCCACGCGTCGAGCTGCCGCCCGTCGACCGCCGCCGGCTCCTCCACCATGCTGGCGAGGATCCGCGCCTCGTGGACGCCGGAGTCCCACAGCCCCCCGGCCAGCGTGTGGTCGCGGCCGAGGTCCCGGGCCAGCGCGCGCAGCTCCGCGACGGTGACGCCGAGGACGTCGGCGCCGCCGATGCCGGAGCGGGCCATCCCCGGCAGCCGCGCCGGGTCGGCCAGCGCCCGCAGCCGGCCGAGCACCTCGGCGACGCCGGCCACTACCGCGTCAGGACGACCGGCAGCTCGGCCAGGCCGCGGATGACGAACTCCGGCCGCCGCCGCGCCGGGCGGGCGAGCTGCAGGTCGGTGGTGCGGGCCAGCAGCGCGCCGAAGGAGGCCTGCAGCTCCACCCGGGCCAGCGGTGCCCCGATGCAGAAGTGCACGCCCGCGCCGAAGGAGATGTGCGGGTTGTCGGCGCGGCCGACGTCGAGGGTGTCGGGTGCGGCGAAGACGGCGGGGTCGCGGTTGGCCGCGCCGAGCAGTGCGGCGACCTTCTGGCCCCGGCGCACGGTCACGCCGCCGACCTCGACGTCCTCGGTGGCGGTGCGCTCGAACAGCTGCAGCGGCGAGTCGAAGCGCATGAGCTCCTCGATCGCCGTCGGCAGCAGGGCCGGGTCGGCGCGCAGCCGGTCGAGCTGGTCGCGGTGCTCGAGGAGGGCGAGCAGCCCGTTGCCGCTGACGTTGACCGTCGCCTCGTGGCCGGCGTTGAGCAGCAGGATGCAGGTGGTGACCAGCTCGTCCTCGGTCAGCCGGTCGCCGTCGGAGTCGCGGACGGTGACCAGGTGGGTGAGCAGGTCCTCGCCCGGGCTCCGGCGCCGCTCGGCGGCCAGCCCGCGCAGGTAGCCGACGAACTCCGCCGCGGCCCGCTCGGCGGCGTCCTCGACGGCCTCGGTGCGGCCGTACTCGTACATCTTCACGATCGCGTTGGACCACGGCCGCAGCAGCGGCCGGTCGGCCTCCGGGACGCCGAGCAGCTCGGCGATGACCGCGACGGGGAGCTCCTCGGCCATCCCCGACAGGACGTCGACCTCCGCCGCGCCGCCGGAGCGCTCGACCAGCCCGTCGACCAGGGAGTCGGCCAGCTCCTGCACCCACGGCCGCAGCCGCTCGACGTGCCCCCGCGCGAAGGCGGCGCTGACCAGCCGCCGCAGCCGGGTGTGCTCGGGCGGCTCCATCTCCAGCAGGGCGTTGCGGTGGATCAGGTTGAACGAGCCGAAGCGCTCCCCCGGCGTGCGGTCGCGCCAGATCCGGCCCAGCCGGCGGTCGCGCAGGACGGCGTTGCTCTCGGCGTGGGTGAACGCCAGCCACAGCCCCAGCCCCTCGTGCCACTGCACCGGCGCGACCGCCCGGGCGGCGGCGAAGGCGGGGTAGGGGTCGGCGACGACGGCCGGGTCGGTGAGGTCGAGCGGGGTCACGGCGGCACCCTAGGCGGCGCAGGGCGCCGCCCGGCCCCACATACCCTGGCCGCATGGCTCGATCCGCGACCCGCCGCCGTCCCGCGCCCGCCCGCACCGAGGAGGGGGTCAACCCCAAGGCCCCCTGCCCCTGCGGGTCCGGTCGCCGGTACAAGCACTGCCACGGCTCGGGTTACGCACCGCCGGTGACCCGCCCGTTCGAGGGCCTGCCCGGCGAGCCGGACTGGGTGGCGCTGCGCGAGCTGGTGCCCGCCGCCACCGCGCCGCTGACGACGACCGACGGCCGCGAGGTCACCCTGGCCAGCGTGCTGCCCGGCGGCGCGCCCGCGCTGGTGCGCACCAGCGGGGAGATCCTGCTCGGCGTGCAGCTGCCGGCCTCCTCCGACGACGTCAGCCGCGACATCGGCACCGCCCTCGCCGCCGCGCTGGAGGCCCCGGCCGGCGCGCCGGTCGACCCGGGCCCGATCGGTGCCGCCGGCTCGGCCGGGCCGCGGCTGCAGGAGCTGCTCGACCTGTCCGCGCCGCTCGAGGTGACCGTGCACGAGGACTTCGGCTTCTGGCTGGAGGGCACCGACGCCGGCCCCGCCGCCCGGGCCGGGTTGCAGCAGGCCAACGAGGCGGTGCTGCCCACCGAGCGGCTCGAGGGGCTGGGCGCGGCCTACTGGGTGCGCCCGGGCAACGAGCGGGCGCACCTGCGGTGGGTGCGGCCCGAGGCCGAGGAGCCGCTGCTCGACGCGCTGGCCCGGCTCTCGGCGGCCGAGCAGCTGCTGCTGGGCGAGGGGACCCGCTACGCCGGCGCCTTCCGCGCGCACGGGCTGGTCGTGCCGGTGTGGGACCTGCCCGCCGACACCCCGGCGCAGGAGTGGAACGGCCCCGCCGCGGAGTTCGGCACCCGGCTGGAGGAGGCGCTGGCCGCGACCGGCCCGCTCACCGCCGACGAGCGCCGCGCCCGCGCCGGCCTGCTCTCGCGCCAGGTCACGCTGCGCTGACGCCCTGAGCCGCCGACCCGGGCTGTCCACTCCGGGTCGCTCGTGCTCTGCCCCGATCGGGGGCAGAGCACGAGCGCGCCGGATCTCCCCACGACGGCGTCCGGCGCCGTACCTTCCCGCGCCGTGTCGACGGTGCAGACGGACAAGACGCCGCGGGAGCGGCGCGGATGGCGCAGCGGGGAGCCGCTGCCGCCCCTCGACGGTCCCGAGGCGGTCGGGCCGCCGCTGCGCTGGGCCCGCCGCCTCACCCCGCTGGGCATCGGCCGCCGCGCGGTCCGCCTGCAGGTCTCCGGCGGCCGGCTGTCGATCACCCGCACCGCGACGTGGCGCGGCCGGCGGCCGGTGGTCGACGCCCCGCTGGCGGAGTTCCACAGCGCCGCACCCTCCCGGGGCGGCCGGGGACTGCACCTGTGGCACGGGGACCGGCTGTTCCGGCTGACCGGGGTGTCGACCGCGCCGTCCTCCGGCACGGTCGACCTCGGCGGCGGGGACGACCCGATCAGCGGGCTGATCGCCCTGGTCCTCCTGCCCGTCCTGCTGGTCGGCGCCCTGGGGGACTACACCGACAAGCTGGCGTCCCAGCGCGAGACCGTGCAGGCGACGCTGCGCTGGCTCGGCCCGGTGCTCGGGCCGCCCCCGCCCGGGCTGCAGGTGCGCCCGCCGCTGCCCGGCGGCCCGCTGACCGCCGCTCGCTGGCTGCTGCGGTCGGCCGTCGTCGGCGCCGTGGTCGCCGGATTCGTGTGGCTGCTGCTGCGGTGACCCCGCTCAGAGCGAACGGATCAGGTGCCGGAAGAAGACCGCGCCGCGGTGCAGCGCCGCGACGCTGATCCGCTCGTCGGCGGCGTGCAGCGCGTCGAGCTCGCCGCGCGAGAGGTCGAAGGGCATGAACCGGTAGACGCTGTCGCTGATCTGCGCGAAGTGCCGGGCGTCGCTGGCCTGCACCATGAGGTACGGCGCCACCGCCGCCTCCGGGTACACCGCCCGGACGGCGGCCTGCAGCGCCGCGTAGGCCTCGGTATCGGTGCGCGAGACCGGTGACGGGTCGGTCCCCGACAGCACGGTGACCTCGACCGAGGGGTCGGCGACCACCCAGCGCAGCCGCGCGACGGTCGACTGCACCGTCTCGCCCAGTGCGATGCGGACGTTCAGGTGCGCCCGCGCCCGGGTGGCCAGCACGTTGCGCGCGCCGCTGCCCTCCAGCTCGGTGACCGCGACCGTGGTCCGCACCAGCGCGTTGGCCTCGCGGCTGGCCCGCGCCAGCGCCGTCGCCAGCACCGGCCGCAGCACGGGGGCGTGGGCGAACAGCGCGCGGTACGCGCCCGAGGCGTGCCGGCCGGCGGCGTCGACCATGCGCAGGACGACGTCGTGCAGCCGGGCCGGGAAGGGCGCGGCGTCCAGCCGCACGATCGCGCGCGCCAGGCGGGCCGGGGCGCCGTCCGGCGTCGGCGAGGAGGCGTGCCCGCCGGGGTCGGTGGTGACCAGCTCGACGTCGAGCAGCCCCTTCTCGGCCAGCCCGACGACGGCGATCTGCCCCGGCACCCCCGGGAAGACGCCGGTCACCACGGCGCCGCCCTCGTCGACCACCGCCCACGGCCGGATGCCGCGGTCGCGGAGGGCCTGCACCGCCAGCTCGGCGCCGACGCCGAGGACCTCCTCGTCGTTGCCCGAGAAGACGTACAGGTCGCGGGCGGGGACGTGGCCGGTCGCGGCCAGCGACTCGACCGCCTCGAGCACGGCGACCAGCGAGCCCTTGTCGTCGACGGCGCCGCGGCCGTGCACGACGCCGTCCTCGACCGCGCCGGAGAACGGGTCGCGCGTCCACGCCTGGCCGGTGACCGGGACGACGTCGTGGTGGGCCATGAGCACCAGCGGCGGCCGGTCGGTGCCGCTGCGCCAGCGGTAGAGCAGCGCCCCGTCGCCCAGGACCTCCCGCTCGAGCACCCGGTGGGTGTGCGGGTAGAGCTCGGCCAGCCGCTCCCGGAACCGCCGGAACGCCGCGGCGTCGACCTGGCCGGGGTCGCGGGAGGACACGGTGGGGATGCGGATGAGCTCGGCGAGGCGCGCCGCGGCGGCGTCGGCGTCCAGGCCCGCGGCGTCCGCGGGCGGGACGGGGGTGTGCAGCGGCCGGAAGCGGGCCACCCGGCGGGCGGCCGCGGCGGCGACGGCGGCGGTGCAGCCCAGGGCGAGCGGGGCGACCCTCACGCCGCCTCCCGCACGCCCACGGCCTCCGGCCGGTCGGAGAACGCCAGCCGCGGCACGAACACCAGCGACAGCGCGGCCAGCCACGCCGTCGCCCCGCAGACGGCCCACACCGTGACGTAGCCGGCCAGCGACCCCGCGGTGCCCTCGGACCCGTCGGCGGCGGCCGGGGCCCCGGCGGCCAGGGCGACGGCGAACACCGCCGAGGCGAAGCTGCCGCCGAGCACCTTGGTGGTGTTGGTCAGCCCGGTGGCCACGCCGGTGCGCCCGGGCGGGGCCGCCGCGGCCGCCGCGGCGGGCAGCGCCGCGACCAGCGCACCCGAGCCGAGGCCGGCGACCACCATGGCCCCGAGGACCTGCGGCAGCGTGTCGTGCAGCGGCACCAGCAGCAGGTACCCGAGGCCGGTGAGCCCGGCCGCGCCGATGAGCGTGACCCGCGGGGTGGTGGCCTGCGACACCCGGGAGAACTGGCCGGCGCCCACCAGCATCGACACCACGTAGCCGCCGATGACGATCGACACCTCGCTGGTCGACAGGCCCAGCCCGTAGCCGTAGACCTCCGGGTCGGTGCGGGCGTACGTCGACAGCGGCCCCTGGGCGCCGAGCACGCTGACGCCGAAGAGCCCGGCGGTGAGCTGCACCGGCCACATGCTGGGGGAGCGCAGCACCCGGAAGTCGACCAGCGGGTCCGGGCGGCGCAGCTCGTAGCGGACGAACGGCACGACCAGCAGCACGCCGAGCGCGGTCACCAGCCAGGGCCACGGCTCGGCGGCCCCGTTGACCCGGACGAACGTCAGCCCGCCGGTGATCACCAGCAGGACGACGCTGAGCAGGGCGACGCCGGTGACGTCGACCTGCCCGCCCGTGCGGTCGGTGCTCTCCGGCACGCGGGTGAGCACGACGACGCAGACACCGACGACCAGCAGGCCCGGGAGCAGCAGCACCAGCCAGAACCGCCCGGCGAGCGCGGCGCCGACCTGCCCGCCGCCGAGCGCGCCCACGATCGCGCCGGCCTGCAGCGCGGCGACGATCATCCCGGTGGCCCGCCGGGTGCTCGCCGCGGCGTCGGGCCGGCCGCGCGAGCGCGAGTGGATGAGCGCCACCTGCAGCGGCAGCCACGCGGAGTAGACGCCCTGCACCGCCCAGGCGACGAGAAAGACGCCGAAGTCCTGCGCGAACGCCAGCACGACCGTCGCCGCCGCGGTGACGGCCGCCGAGACCAGCAGCATCCGGCGGTGGCCGTGGAGGTCCCCGAGCTTGGCCAGCACCGGCACCGCGATCGCCGAGAGCATCAGCTGGGCGGCCTCGAGCCAGTTGACGTCGGCGTCGTGGATGCCGAGGTGGCGGGCGACGTCGGTGAGCAGCGGGACGTAGTAGCCCTGCAGCACGCCGCTGGTGAACTCGACGAAGACCAGCCAGCCGACCAGCCCCCCGCCGAGCCCGGCGATGCGCCCGGCCCGCGGCGCGGTGCCCGTTCCACCCGTCACGTCGGGTCCTCCCGTCCGGACCCCCGGGAGGAGGTCCGGTACGGCACCGTACGGTCCCGCGCGGCCGCTACGGGAGAGGCGTCACCGGGTCGCGCCACACGGGGCAGGACATGCACCGCGGGCCGCCCCGGCCGCTGCCCAGCTCCGAGCCCGCGATCCGCACCACCTCGATGCCGGCCGCCTCCAGCGCGGCGTTGGTCACCGTGTTGCGCTCGTAGGCCACGGCCAGCCGCGGCGCCAGGGCGAGGGTGTTGTTGCCGTCGTCCCACTGCTCGCGCTCGGCGGTGACCGGGTCCAGCCCGGTGTCGATCACCCGCAGCCGCTCGATGCCCATCGCCTCGGCGGCCGCCACGACGAAGGGCCGCGGCCCGGTCACCGACAGCTCGGCGGTGTCGGCGTCGTCGGGCGGCTCGTCCCCGGCGGTGACCGTCCAGGCGACCAGCGAGTCGGCGACGGCGGGGTACATGACCATCGCGTCGACGTCGACCATCGTGGCGATCGTGTCCAGGTGCATCGTCGCCCGCTCCTGCGCGATCGGGACGACGAGCACCGTGTGCGCCAGGCCGCGGGCGAACGCGCGGCGCGCCAGCCGCTCCGCCCCGCCCGGCGTGGTGCGCTCCCCGACGCCGACGGCCAGCACGCCCGGTGCCAGCAGCAGCACGTCCCCGCCCTCGAGGTGCTCCAGCGAGGCGTCGTAAAGCTGCCCGCTGCCGGCGAAGCGCGGGTGGTGGGTGGCGATCGCGCGGAGGATGGTGCTCTCCCGGTGCCGCGCCGGCATCGCCAGCGAGGTGATCGCCACCTGGTCGCCGACCCACACCGACGAGTCGCGGGTGAACAGCAGGTTGGGCAGCGGCGGGACCACGAAGTCCGAGCGGTCCATGATCTGGTAGGCCAGCCCGCGGCCGCCGCGCAGCTCGTCGTGGGCGAGCCCGCCCATGAGCGTGCCGGCCAGGTCGTCGGCCGCGAGGCCGGCGAGGTGGTCGGTCGCGGCGTGCTTGAGCGTGGCCCCCAGCCGGGGGTCGTCGACGGCGGCCGCGATGAGCTCGCTGCGCGCGGCGGGGTCGTCGAGCACGTCGGTCAGCAGCCGGCCGAGGTACAGCACCTCGACGCCGCGGCCGGTCAGCGCCGCGGCGAAGGCGTCGTGCTCCTCCTGCGCGCGGGACACCCACGGCACGCCGTCGAACAGCAGCTGGTCGTTGTTGCGCGGGGTGAGCCGGCGCAGCTCGGCGCCGGGACGGTGCAGGACCACCGTCCTCAGCGGGCCGACCTCGCTGGTCACGCCCAGGGACGTGGGGGCCGTGACGTTCACGGGGACAGAGGCTGGCACAGTGGCCCGGCCGCCGCCGGACGGGGTCCTCCGATCGGGGCGGACGACACCCGGAGGCTCCCGTGGACCTGTTCGACCTGACCGGGAAGGTCGCCGTCGTCACCGGCGGCAGCCGCGGCATCGGCCTGATGATGGCCCGCGGCCTGCTGCAGGCCGGGGCGTCGGTGTACGTCTCGTCCCGCAAGCCCGAGGCCGGTGAGCAGGCGGTGGCGGAGCTGTCGCCGCACGGCCGGGTCGAGTCGATCCCCGCCGACGTGAGCACCGAGGCCGAGTGCCTCCGGCTGGCCGAGGAGGTCGCCCGGCGCGAGGAGCGGGTGCACGTGCTGGTGAACAACGCCGGCGCCACCTGGGGCGAGCCGTTCGAGACCTTCCCCGCCTCGGCCTGGGACAAGGTCCTCGACCTCAACGTGAAGGCGCCGTTCTTCCTGACCCGCGCGATGGTCCCGCTGCTGGCGGCCGCCGCCACCGACGACGACCCGGCGCGGGTGGTCAACGTCGGCAGCATCGACGGCCTGCACGTGCCGCAGCTGCCGACCTACTCCTACTCGTCGAGCAAGGCCGCGCTGCACCAGCTCACCCGCCACCTGGCCAAGGAGCTCGGGCCGCGCCGGATCACGGTGAACGCCGTCGCGCCGGGGCCCTTCGAGTCGAAGATGATGGCCGCCACGCTCGCCGCCCGCGGCGACGAGATCGCCGCCAGCTCGCCGCTGGGCCGCATCGGCCGCCCCGACGACATGGCCGGCGTCGTCGTCTACCTGTCCAGCCGCGCCGGTGCCTACGTCACCGGCGCGGTCATCCCCGTGGACGGCGGCCGCGCCACCACGCTCTAGGCAGGGCGTTCCTGGACCGGGGGCTGCGCGGCCGGCCGCGGCGCGGGCGGCGCGGACCGGCGACGGCGGGGCCGGCGGGCCTCCTCGGCCGGGACGCGGGCCAGGTGCGACTCGGCCAGCGCCACCTGGTGCGGGGAGCCGACCTTGCGGCCCTGCTCGCGGGCGCCGGCCCACCAGTCGCGGGCGGCCACGGTGTCCCCGGTCTGCTCGGCGATGCGGCCCAGCAGCTCGTCATAGGCGCCCAGGCTGAACGCCGGCGTCCCCAGCACCGCCTGGCGGCCGCGGAAGGGCAGCAGCGCGACGGTGGCCATGGTGATCTCGGGCTCGTCACCGAGGTGCAGCGCGGTCTCGGCCTGCAACAGCACCGCGACGTCGCTGGCCCAGTCGCGGATCTGGGTGCGCCCCCAGCGGGCGCGCAGCCGCCGGGCCTCGGCCAGGTCGCCGGACTCCGCGGCGGCCAGCACCGCCATCAGCTGCAGCAGCGGGTTGCCCTCGTCGCCGGTCTCGACGAGCAGGTCGATCGCCGCGGGCAGCCGGCCGTCGCCGCGGCGCAGCGCGAACTGGTGGGCGGCGTAGGCGTGCCGCGAGTGCGGCGTCACCCGGCGGTACAGCTCGTGGGCCTCGGTGGTCAGCTCCTCGGCGCGGGCGGCGTCACCGGCGAGCCAGGCGGCGCCGGCCTGCTGCCACAGCACGTGCGGGCGCACCTCGGGGCCCGACAGCGAGAACGCCAGCCGCCGCCCGGCCTCCAGGTCGGCCTCGAAGCCGGCCCGGTCGGTGAGGTGCAGCCGGATCGCGGCGCGGTGCAGCCGCGCGTAGAACTCGGTGCGCCGCGGCAGCCCGCGGCCGGCCAGCGCCAGCGCCTCGTCGGTGGCGGCCAGCCGCAGCTCCGCCGCGCCCGGCCGCCCCCACACCGCCAGCGAGTAGTTGTTGAGCACCCGGCCCAGCAGCTCGGGGTCGCCGGCGCCGCGGGCCAGCGCCACCGCCCGCTCGGCGTACCGGACGCCGCGCTGCAGGTCCTCGCTGAAGGCCAGCTCGACGCCGAGGGTGCCGAGCAGCCGCGCAGTCAGCCGGTCGCGCTCGGCCTCCGTGGCGTCCGGTGCGATGTCGTCGCGGTGCTCGAGCAGGTCCTCCAGCAGCGCCACCATCTCGGTGTCGACGACGCCGTGCGGCCGCCAGTTCCACAGGGTCACCGACCCCCAGACCGCGGCCGACTCGAGCATGCAGCGCCGGTCGCCGAGCTCGCGGGCCAGCGCGAGCGCCTCGCCGACCACCTCGTGCGCCTCGGTGCGCTGCCCGCTGCGCAGCAGGTCGTTGCCGAGCGCGGTGAGCAGGTCGTGCCGGGTGCGGGTGGCGTCGGGCGCGGTCGGGTCGAGCAGCCGCAGCGCGCGCCGGGTGTGCAGGGCCGCCTCGCCGTCGGCCAGCCGGGCGCGGGCCACCTCCGCGGCCGCGGTCGACCACCGCAGCCCGGGTCCGGGCCCGGAGATCGGGGCCGCCTCGACGAAGTGGTGCGCCAGCCGCTCGACGAGCGCGTCGTCGGCGCGGCCGCCGGTCACCCGCTGCTCCAGCGCGGCGCCGAGCCGGGCGTGCAGCTGCGCGCGGCGCAGCGCCGGCAGGTCCTCGGCGAGCACCTCCTGCACCAGGGCGTGGGTGAACCGCCAGCTCCACGGCGCCGAGCCCTCGCCCACCAGGCCGGCCGCGGCCGCGGCGTCCAGCGCCGCCAGCACGGCCTCGGCCGGCTCCCCGGCGCTGCGCAGCAGGTCGAGGGTGACCTCCCGGCCGGCGACGGCGGCCAGCTCCAGCACCGGGCGGGCGCCCTCGGGCAGCCGGGCCAGGCGGGTGCGCAGCACCTCGACCACCGACGGCGGCACCGGCACCCGGTCCAGCCGCAGGTGGCGGGCACCGCGCATCCAGCGGGTCAGCTCGACGACGAAGAACGGGTTGCCCGCCGTGCGGTCGTGCACCGTGGCGGCCAGCGCCGGGTCCCCGCCCCGTCCGAGCTGCGCGGCCAGCAGCGAGCCGACGTCGTCGGGCGTCAGGCCGTCCAGGGCGAGGGTGACGGCGGCCGGCTCGCGGGTCAGCCGCGCCAGGCAGTCGCCCACGGCCTCGGGCAGGTCCTCCCCGACGCTGCGGACGGTGACCACCACCAGCAGCGGCACCCGCGGCAGGTGGCGGGCCAGCAGGCCGAGCAGCTGCACGGAGGTCTCGTCGGCGCCCTGCAGGTCGTCGAGCACGACCAGCACCGGCCGGGACCCGGCGGCGGCCACCAGCCGCGAGCGCACGTCCTGGAACAGCCGGAAGCGCGCGGCGTCGGCGTCGGTCTCGCCGTCCTCGGCGACCGGGGCCGGCGGCTCCTGGCCCAGCTGCTCGAACACCTGCGTCCACGGCCACAGCGGCGGAGCGCCGGCGTCGTCGGCGCAGCGGCTCTCGGCCACCGCCCACCCGGCGGCCCGGCTCATCGCGGCGACCGCCTCGGCCAGCCGGGTCTTGCCGATGCCGGCCTCCCCGCCGAGCACGACGACGGCCGGCCTGCCGGCGGCCACCCCCTCGGCGACCGCCTGCAGGCGGGCCAGCTCGTCGCGCCGGCCGACCAGCGTGTCGTCGGCGGGCGCGGCCAGGGGCGCCGGTGCCGCCGGCGGGGGCGGCACGACCGTCAGCGCCGGGCGTGGCGGGCGGCGGGCCAGCGCCGGGTCCTGGCGGAGGACCCGCCGCTCCAGCTCGCGCAGCTCGGGACCGGGGTCGATGCCCAGCTCCTCGCGCAGCAGCTCGGTGCAGCGGCGCAGCGCGTCGAGGGCGTCGGCCTGCCGGTCGGCGGAGTACAGGGCGGTCACCAGCCGGGCCCACAGCCGCTCGCGCAGCGGGTGCTCGGCGACCAGGCGCTGCAGGTCGCTCACCGCGGCGTCGGCCCGCCCGGCGGCCAGCAGCGCGTCGCAGCGGCGCTCGCGGGCCCGCACGTGCAGCTCGGTCAGCCGGTGCCGGTCGGCGGCGCCCGGACCGTCGCCGAGCTCGGGCAGCGGCTCGCCCCGCCACAGCTCCAGTGCCCGGTCGAGTGCGGCGACAGCGGCGTCGGGGTCGGTGTCGGCGGCGCGGTCGCCCTCCTCCACCAGCCGGGCGAAGCGCAGGCTGTCGAGGTCGTCGGCGTCGACGGCGATGCGGTACCCCGGTGCCCGGGTGAGCAGCACCGTCGCCGGCTCGCGCGGCCCGCGCTGGGGCTCGAGCACCCGCCGCAGGTGGGAGACGTAGGCCTGCAGGGTGCCGGTGACGGTGGGCGGCGGCTCGTCGCCCCACAGCGTCTCGACGATGCGGTCGACGGCGACCACGCGGCCGGCCTCGGCGAGCAGCAGGGCCAGCAGGGCGCGGGGCTTGGCGCCGCCGACGTCGACCGGCCGGCCGTCGGGGCCCGTGACCTCGAGGGGTCCGAGGACGCGGTACCGCACGAGGCGGGATCTTCGCAGGTCCGGGGCGGAAACGGGAGGGGGTCGCGCGCGGGACACCGGGATCGGCCGCGGATGCGAGACGTGCAAGTCCTCTCCAAGTGGCAGGCAAGACCGCGTCGCGAGGGTCGTCGCCGATCCGGACCACCGCCGTCCACCCCACCGCCCGAGGAAGCCCGAGGAAGCCCGCCATGACCCTGACCGAGGCCGCCCCCGCCCTCCCCGTCCCCTCCGACCTCGACGTCGACGACCTGCGCCTGGAGGTCCGCGGCCCCGTCCTCGCCGCGGGCGACGCCGGCCTGGCCGCCGAGGTCGCCACCTGGAACACCGCGGTCACGCACACGCCCGCCGTCGCGGTCGGCGCGGTCTGCGCCGCCGACGTCGTCGCCGCCGTCCGCTTCGCCACCGCCCACGGCCTGCCGGTCGCCGTGCAGGCCACCGGCCACGGCCCGGTGCGCAACGCCGACGGCGCGGTGCTGGTGACCACGTCCCGGATGCAGGGCGTGCGGATCGACCCGGGAGCCCGCACCGCCCGCGTCGAGGCCGGCGTCAAGTGGGCGACGGTGCTCGCGGCCGCCGCCGAGCACGGGCTGGTCGGGCTGTGCGGCTCGTCGTCCGACGTCGGAGTGGTCGGCTACACCCTCGGCGGAGGCGTCGGCCCGCTCGGCCGCCGGTTCGGCTTCGCCGCCGACTCCGTGCTCGCCGTCGAGATCGTCACCGCCGACGGCGAGCTGCGCACCGTCACCGCCGGGTCCGACCCCGAGCTGTTCTGGGCCGTCCGCGGCGGCAAGGGCAGCTTCGGCGTGGTCACCGCCCTGGAGTTCCGCCTCTTCTCCGTGCCCGCGCTCGTCGGCGGCGGCTACTTCTTCGCCGGGCGCGACGCGGCCGCGGTGCTGCACGCCTACCGCGCGTGGGCGCCGACGCTGCCGGAGGAGGCCAGCTCGTCGGTCGCCGTCCTGCGGATGCCGCCGCTGGAGGAGCTGCCCCCGCCGCTGCGCGGGCAGACCGTGGTGCACCTGCGCTTCCTCTACGCGGGGGACGACCCCGAGGCCGCCGCCGCGCTGCTGGCGCCGATGACGGGCGCCGGTGAGGTGCTGCTCGGCGGGGTCGGGCCGATGCCGCCCACCGCGCTCGACGCCGTCCACATGGACCCGACCGAGCCGATGCCCGCCTGGGAGAAGGGGGCGCTGCTCGCCGAGCTGACCGAGGAGACCGTCGACGCGCTGCTCGCCGTCGCCGGCCCGGAGGTGCAGGTGCCGCTGGTGATGGTGGAGGTCCGCCAGCTCGGCGGGGCGCTGGGCCGGCCCGCGCCGGTGCCGGACGCGGTCACCGGACGGCACGCCCCCTGGTCGGTGTTCGTGGTCGCGCCGATGGTGCCCGAGCTGGCCGAGGTCGTGCCGCACGTCGGGCGGGGCGTGCTGGCCGCGCTGGCGCCGTGGACCGCGCCCGGCGGGCTGGTCAACTTCCTCGGCGACGTCGACGGGCCCGCGGAGGTGCTGGCCGCGTGGGACGAGGAGTCGCGCGAGCGGCTGCTGGCCGTCAAGCGCGCGGTCGACCCCGGCGACGTCTTCTCCGGCGGTCACGCCGTGCGGGCCTCCGGTGCCTGACGCCCCGCGGCTGCCCCGCTCGCTGCGGCGGCGCGCGGGGACGCCCCCGGCCCTGCCCCCGCCGGGCTGGGCGCCTCCCGCCGACCGGGCGCTGCACGCGTGCCCGGACCCGGCCGAGGACTCCGCCGAGGAGACCCCGGGCCGGGGAGGGGAGCCCCCGGATCGCAGGTACCCCCAGGATCGGGTCGCCGCCTGACCTGACCACCCGCAGCACCTCGACGCGGACGTGCTCAGGACTCCTGGGGAGCGGGTACCACGGTGACCTCCAGCCAGCTCTCGCTCCTGAAGTGCACGGTGTTGCGCGACAGGTACGGCGGCACCGGCAGGTCGAACTGCGCGTAGCCGTGGCCGACGCTCTCCCGCAGCAGGTCCGTGCGGCTGCCCAGTTCCAGCCGGAGCCTCTCCCCGGCCCGCAGCAGCACCGGAGCGGGCGTGAGGCTGAAGCGCAGCACGACCGGCGCGCCAGGGGTCAGCGGTTCGCGGCGGTCGGCGTCGACGGCGATCTCGACGGCCGAGCCGCGGGTGGGGTCGGCGGTGCGGGTCACCGGCCGCACACCGCCCGGGGACAGCAGGTGCGGGCGGCCCGCCACGTCGACGCGGCTGAGCCGCGCCAGCACGTGGGAGTCGATCTCGGAGCAGCTGAAGGACAGGTGCACGGTCACCGCGCCGGCCAGCCGGAGGTCCTCGTCGACGGAGCTGCTCGGCGTAGCCGTTGTCGGTGCCCCGGAGCACGTGGTCGAAGAAGGCGAGCGCCTCGCCCTGCCAGCCGTAGACCGGCAGGTCGTACACCGGCGGCCCGATGACGAGCCACGTGTCCCCGCGGGCGTGCCGGCGTGCTCCACGAGGTCGTAGGCGCCGAACTGGTGCAGGTTGAAGTAGCCGGTGTTCTGCACCGCGACGAAGGGCACGTCGATGGCGGCGAGCTCGGCGCGGGCGACCTCGCGGGCGGTGCTCCCCGTGCGGGTCTTCTCGTCGAACAGCCACCGCGCGTAGACCTCCGCGTAGTCGCGGGCGGGGGTGTGGGTGAGGAAGGTGGCGAACAGGCGCTCCACGTGGGCGTGCACCGCCTCCTCCAGCAGCGGGTGCGCCGCCCCGTTGGTCAGCCGGCTCAGCAGCGCCCGCCGCTCCGGCGACACGCGCAGCTCCTCCTGCCCCTCCGTGAAGTCCGCGCCCATCCACAGTCCGAGGAAGAAGCTGGCGGGGACGCCGCCGAACTGCACCACGTGGCGGAACAGGTCGGTGGACAGCTCGGTGGCGAGGAACGCCCTCAGCGCCGGAGGCCGGCGGGCGGCGACGGCCGGCTGGGTCAGCGCGTAGCAGGAGGTGCCGAACAGCACCACCTCGCCGGTGCACCACGGCTGCTCCGCGGCCCAGGCGATGACGGCCTCGTGGTCGTCGACGTCCCGCGGGTCGAGGAACGGCAGTGGCTGCCCGCTCGACCGGCCCGTGCCGCGGCGCTCGGCGACGACCGGGCAGTAGCCGCGGTCGGTGAACACCGGCGGGGAGCCGATCTCGTTGGACCCGGTCGGCACGCCGGCGGTGTGCAGCTCGGTGCTGTACGGCCCGAAGGACACCACCGCCGGGTACCGGCCGGGTGCCGCCGGGGTGTAGACGTCGGCGTTCAGCTCGGCACCGCCGGCCACCGGGACGCGCTGACCGGCCAGCACCCGGTTGCCCAGCCCCTCCATCGCGACCGCACGCGGCTGCCACCCCGCCTACTGCATCCCGCTGGTCGAGCCCTTCAGGGGAACGTGCGGGGTCACCTCACGAGAATCCCTCCCGGTCGGGCAGCAGGACACCGGGGTTGCAGACGCCCCGAGGGTCGAGCCGCTGCTTGACCGCCCGCAGCACCTCGACGCCGAGCGGGCCGACCTCGCGCTCCAACCAGGGGCGGTGGTCGGCCCCGACGGCGTGGTGGTGGGTCAGCGTGCCGCCGGCGGCCAGCAGCGCGTCGGTGGCCGCCCGCTTGGCCGTGAGCCACTGCTGCAGCGGCAGGGCGTCGTCACGGTCGGCGAGCACCGTGACGTAGAGCGAGGCGCCGGTGGGGTAGCCGTGCGAGACGTGGCTCATCACCAGCGGCTGCCTCCCCTCGCGGCCCAGCGACGCGCGCAACGCCGCGCGGACGGCGTCGTACACCGCGGGCAGGTCGGTCCAGGTGGCCGCCGTCTCCAGCGTCTCCACCAGCAGCCCGGCGTCCATCAGCCGGTCGCGCAGGTACGGGGCGGCGTAGCGGTGCCGGCGCCACGACTCGCCGACCCGCCGGCCGATCGGCACCGCCCCGTGCTCGCGCAGCACCGGCCGCGCCGCGCCGCGGCGGGCGCGCACCAGCGGCGCCAGGCCCTCCCACCCGACGACGAGCAGGCAGCCCCCGCCGCGGCCGCGCGCCCGCAGCGCCCCGCGCAGCAGCCGCGCACCGGTGCCGCCGGCGTTGAGCAGGGTGGCGCGGGTCTCGTCGGGGTCGGACAGCCGGACGACGTCGGGCAGCAGGTCGTGCCGCGCCAGCCGCTGCAGACCGGCCAGCCCGTCGGCCCAGCTGCGGAACGACCAGCCCTCGTAGCGGGCGGCCCGCGGTGCCGGCCGCACCCGCAGCCGCAGCTCCGTGACCACGCCGAACGCGCCCTCCGAGCCCAGCGCCAGCCCCAGGAGGTCCGGCCCGGCGGCCGACGCCGGCGGGTGGCCCAGCTCCAGCACGCCCGACGGCGTGGCCAGCGTCAGCCCGGCCACCAGGTCGTCGAAGCGGCCGACGCCGGTGGAGGCCTGACCGGCCGAGCGGGTGGCCGCGTAGCCGCCGACGGTGGCGAACTCCCAGCTCTGCGGCAGGTGGCCGAGGGCCAGGGCGTGCGGGGCCAGCGCCGCCTCCAGCGCCGGGCCGCGCATTCCCGGGCCCACGGTGACCAGCGACGATGCGACGTCGACGTCGGCCAGCGAGGCCATCCGCGCCAGGTCCACCGCCAGCGACGGCCGGTCGTCGGGGTCGGCGCCGGCCAGCCCGCCGACGACGCTCGTCCCGCCACCGAACGGCACCACCAGGACGCCGCGCTCGCTGCACAGCGCCAGCAGCGCCGCCGTCTGCGCGGTGCCGCCGGGCAGGACGACGGCGTCCGGGGCGCCGGAGGCGTCGCCCGCGCGCCGGCGCAGCAGGTCGGTGTAACTCCGGCCGCCGGCCCGGCGCAGCCGCGCGTCGCGGTCGGTGCGCACGTGGTCCTCGCCCAGCAGCGCGACCAGCTCCGCGTGCACGTCGGCGGGCAGCCGGGAGGGCGGCAGCCGGATCTCGTCGACGGCGACCGGGGGCGTGGGTCGCGGGGTCCAGCCCAGCTCGCGGGCCAGGTGCCGGCGGGCGGCCTTCGGCAGCACCGCGGCGAGGTCGGGCGCCTCGGAGGCGCCGCCGGGTCCCCACCCCTGCACGGTCAGTTCCGGCTGCTCGGACACGGCTACAGTCTGCCGGTGCGCCGAGGGCGACCCCGCAGGTGAGCGGCGACCCCGACCTCACCCCGGCCCGCCGCGCGGCCGACCTCGAGGCCCTGGCCCGCGGCGCCGACGTCGTCGTGGTGGGCGGGGGAGTGACCGGCGCCGGGGTGGCGCTCGACGCCGCCGCGCGCGGCCTGTCGGTGGTGCTGCTCGAGCGCGCCGACCTCGCCGCCGGCACCAGCCGCTGGTCGAGCAAGCTCGTGCACGGCGGGCTGCGCTACCTCGCCCACGGCGAGCTCGGGCTGGCGCGGGAGTGCGCCCGCGAGCGGGCCGTCCTCATGGGGACCACCGCGCCGCACCTGGTGCGGCCGCTGCCCTTCCTGGTGCCCGACGCCGCCGGCCGGGACGTCAGCGCGGTCGGCGCGCTGGGCGGGCGGCTCGGCGACGCGGTGCGGCTGTCGGTGCGCGGCGGGCCCGGCTCACTGCCGGGAACCCGGCGGGTGGGCGCCGCCGAGGCCGCCCGGCTGGTGCCGGCGCTGCGGCCCGGCGGGGGCGGCGCGCTGTTCTGGGACGGCCAGCTCACCGACGACGCCCGGCTCGTCGTCGCCCTGGCCCGCACCGCCGCCGCGCTGGGCGCGCGGGTGCTGACCGGCGCGCGGGTGGTCGCCGTCGACGGGCGGGAGGTGGCCGCCGTCGTCGACGGGGAGCCGGTGACGGTCCGGGCCGGCGCGGTCGTCAACGCCACCGGCGTGTGGGCGCAGGCGCTCGCGCCCGGGATCCGGCTGGCGCCCTCCCGCGGCTCGCACCTGGTCGTGCGGGCCGGCCGGCTCGGCGACCCGCTCGCCGCGCTGACCGTGCCGCTGCCCGGCTCGCGGTCGCGGTACGTGTTCGCGCTGCCGCAGCCCGGCGGGCTGGTGTACCTGGGCCTCACCGACGAGCCGGTGCCGGGGCCGGTCCCCGACGAGGACCCGCGGCCGGGCCCGGCCGAGGTCGACCAGCTGCTCGGCACGGTGGGCCGGGTGCTGGCGGTGCCGCTCACCCGCGACGACGTCGTCGGCGCCTACGCCGGGCTGCGGCCGCTGGTGCTGCCGGAGTCGGCGGGGAGGGGACCCGGCGACGCGACCGCCGACCTCTCCCGCCGGTACCTGCTGCGCTGGGACGGACCGGTCCTGTCCGTGGTCGGCGGCAAGCTCACCACCTACCGCGCCATGGCCGCCGACGCCGTCGACGCCGTCGTGGCGCGCCTGGGCCGGGGCGCCCCCCGCTCGCCCACCGCCTCCCTGCCGCTGGTGGGCGCCGCGCCGCCGGCCGAGCTGGCCCGGGTGCGCGCCCCGGCCCGGCTGGTCGCCCGCTACGGCACCGAGGCGCCGCGGGTCGCCGCGCTGGGCACCGAGCCGGTGGTCGGAGGCCGGCCGGAGACGGTGGGGGAGCTGCGGTTCGGAGTGCTCGCCGAGGGTGCCCGCACGGTGGCCGACCTGCTCGACCGGCGGGTGCGGCTGGGGCTGGTCCCCGCCCACCGCGAGCGTGCCGTGGCCGCCGCGCAGGCCGCGGTCGCGGCTGGGGGTGGCGACCGGTAGGACAGGGCCCGTGACCGCCCCGACCCTCGACGTCGACCCCTGGACGGTCCGCGAGCCGCGCGTGGACCCGGCGACCCTGCCCGTCGCGGAGTCGCTGTTCGCCCTGTCCAACGGCTTCCTCGGCGTCCGGGGCACCCTCGACGAGGTCGAGCCCTGCGGCATGCGCGGCACCTTCCTCTCCGGCGTCTTCGAGACCCACCCGCTGTCCTATCCCGAGGGCGGCTTCGGGCACCCCGAGGAGGGGCAGGCGCTGCTCACCGTCGCCGACGGCACCCCGCTGCGGCTGCTGGTCGACGGGGTCCCGCTCGACGTGCGCGAGGCCCCGCCCCAGGAGCACGAGCGCACGCTGGACCTGCGCGCCGGCACGCTCGACCGCCGGGTGCGCTGGAGGGCGCCGTCCGGGAGGTCGGTGGAGCTGACCTCGCGGCGGCTGGTGTCCCTGGCCGAGCGGTCGGTCCTCGCGGTGCGGTACGAGGTCCGGGTCCTGGACGGTCCGGCGCACGTGGTGGTGCGGTCCGAGCTCGCCGCGGGGGCGGTGGTGCCGACGGGCGTGGACAACGACGACCCGCGGGTCGCCGACGCCCTCGACGGCGCCTTCGAGCCGCACGCGCAGATCGGCTCGGAGACCGGCGGCGCCCTGGTCGAGCGGACGCGCCGCTCGGGCATCACGGTCGCGGCCGCGGTCGCCCACCGGGTCGAGGGCGGGCGGACGCGCACCGACGTCGACGAGCAGCACGTCGTCACCACCGTCGCCGCCGACCTGCAGCCCGGCGAGACCCTGACGATCGTCAAGGTCGTCGGGTACGGCTGGTCGCGCGACGCCGGGTCGGACTCGGTCCTGGGGCAGGCCGCGGCGGCCGTGGACTCCGCGCTCGACCTCGGCTGGGAGGGCCTGCTCGACCGGCAGCGCGCCGCGCTCGACGAGGTGTGGGCCACCGGCGACGTCGAGGTCGACGGCGACCCGGAGCTGCAGCAGGCGCTGCGCTACAGCGTCTTCCAGCTCGTCTGCTCGGCCGCCTGCATCTCGGGGGCCGCCGTGGGCGCCAAGGGGCTGACGGGGGTCGGCTACAGCGGCCACACCTTCTGGGACGTCGAGGGGTTCGTGCTGCCCGCCCTCACCCTCCTGCGTCCGGACGCGGCGGCCCGGCTGCTGCGCTGGCGCGCCTCGACGCTCGACGCCGCGCGGGACCGCGCCCGGACCCTGGGGCGGTCGGGGGCGGCCTTCGCCTGGCGGACGATCGACGGGCGGGAGACGTCGGCCTACTGGCCGGCCAGCAGCGCGGCGGTGCACGTCAGCGCCGACGTCGCCCGGGCGTTCTGGCTGTACGAGAACGTCACCGGTGCCGACCTCGACTCCGTCAGGGGCCTGGAGGTGCTGGTCCAGACGGCGCGGATGTGGGCGTCGCTGGGCCACGAGGACGTCGCCGGCGCCTGGCACCTGTTCGGCGTGACCGGGCCGGACGAGTACACCGGCGTCGTCAACGACAACGTGTTCACCAACCTGATGGCGCGGGCCAACCTCCGGCGCGCCGCCGAGGCCTGCCGGCGGCACGAGGCGCGCGCCGCGGAGCTCGGTGTCGACCACACCGAGACCGCCGCCTGGCGCGCGGCGGCCGACGCCGTGTGCGTCCCGTGGGACGAGAGCCTGGGCGTGCACCCGATGAACGACGACTTCACCGCCTTCGCGGAGTGGCCCTTCGAGGAGGAGCGGGACCGCTATCCGGTGCAGGAGCACCACCACTACGACGAGTTCTACCGCCGCCAGGTGCTCAAGCAGGCCGACCTGGTGCAGGCGCTGTGGTGGTGCCGGGAGGAGTTCACGCCCGAGCAGGTGGCCCGCGACGTCGAGTACTACGAGGCGCGCACGGTGCGGGACTCCTCGCTGTCGGCGGCGGTCCAGGCGGTGGTGTGCGCCCAGGCCCAGCACCCCGACCTGGCGCTGCGCTACCTGCGCGAGGCCGCGCTCGTGGACCTGCGCGACCTGCAGCAGGGCACCGCGAAGGGGCTGCACATGGCCTCGGTGGCCGGTGCCTGGCTGGCCCTGGTCGCCGGCCTCGGCGGGATGCGCGAGGACGCCGACGAGCTGGAGCTCGCGCCCCTGCTGCCGTCCCGGCTCTCGCGGACCGCCTTCTCCGTGACCTGGCGCGGGCGGCTGCTGCGCGTCGAGACGACGCGGGAGGGCACCACGGTCACGGTGTTGCGCGGCGAGGGGCCGGTGACCGTGGTCGTCGACGGAGCCCGGCTGTCCGTCGCGCCCGGCGCCCCCGGCTGCGCCCCACTGCGCGCGCCGACCCCGCTGCTCGGCGAACCGCGGCAGCCGGCCGGCCGGGAACCCTGCGCCTGACGTCCCACTGAGCGAGACGCGCGTTCCGTAGAGCGGGACGACGCGCCAGGATGCCGTCGTGGACACCTACACGCACGGGCACGCCGAGCCGGTCCTGCAGTCCCACCGGTGGCGCACCGCGGAGAACTCCGCCGGGTACCTGCTGCCGCACCTGCGACCGGGCCTGGACCTGCTCGACGTCGGCTGCGGTCCCGGGACGATCACCCTCGACCTGGCCCGCCGGGTGGCCCCGGGACGGGTGCTCGGGGTCGACGTCTCGGCCGACCCGCTCGGCGAGGCGCAGGACCTCGCGGCCCGCGAGGGCGTCGCGGTGACCTTCGCCGTCGGCGACGTCTACGCCCTCGACCTGCCCGACGACGCGGTCGACGTCGTCCACGCCCACCAGGTGCTGCAGCACCTCACCGACCCGGTGGCGGCGCTGCGCGAGATGGCCCGCGTCTGCCGGCCGGGCGGGCTGCTCGCCGTCCGCGACGTCGACTACGCGACCGTCGTCTGGCACCCCGCCGACCCCGGGCTCGACCGGTGGCTGGAGCTCTACTCCGCCGTCGCGCGGGCCAACGGGGCCGAGCCCGACGCCGGCCGGCGCCTGGTGGCCTGGGCGCACGCCGCCGGGCTGCGCGACCTCACCGCCACGGCGTCGGCGTGGTGCTACGCGTCCCCGGCCGAGCGGGAGTGGTGGGGCCGCTCCTGGGCCGGCCGGGCCACGGCGTCGGCCTTCGCCGAGCAGGCCCTGGCGTACGGGCTGGCCCCGCGGGACGAGCTCGGGGAGCTCGCCGCCGCGTGGCTGCGCTGGGCCGCCGCGGACGACGGCTGGCTGGCGATGCTGCACGGCGAGCTGCTCATCCGCGTCTGACACCCGCCGAGATCACGTGATCTCGACCGTCCGGGACCCCGGAACGGTGCGAGATCACGTGATCTCGACGGTAAGGGGCGGTCAGCCCTGGCGGGCGGCGTTGGCCTGGACGGCGGTGCTCACCCACTGCGCCAGGCCCGGCGCCGCCTTCTCGTAGGTCGCCGTGAACCGCTCGTCCTCGACGTACATCCGCCCGAGCGCGGCGTGCACCTGCGGCGGGCAGTCGTAGAACCACCGGCAGATCTGCTGCCGCGCCTCCTCGGCCAGGTCCATCCCCTGCGCCGAGTCGGGCGCGACGCCGGCCCGCAGCGCCTCCGCCATCCGGCGGGTGAGGTCCTCGCCCTCGCCCTTGATCCGGACCCAGTCCTCCTTGGAGTAGGCCGCGGCGCGCCGCGAGGACTCGCGGTAGGCGTCGGTGTCGCCCCAGCGCTCCTGGACCTCGGCCTCGTACCGCTCCGGGTCGTGCTCGCCGAACACCTCGAACCGCTCCTGCGGGGTCAGTGAGATCCCCATCTGTCTCGCCTCCATCTCCTTCTCGACGGCCGCGACCATCGCCCGTGTCCGCTCCAGCCGGTCCCGCAGCAGCCGGTGCTGGCGGCGCAGGTGCTCGGCGGGGTCGGCGGACGGGTCGTCGAGCAGGGTCGCGACCTCCTCGAGGGGGAACCCGAGCTCGCGGTAGAGCAGCACCTGGTGCAGCCGGTCCAGGTCCGCCGCCGAGTAGCGGCGGTAGCCGGCCGCGGTGCGCCCCGACGGCGACAGCAGGCCGATGCGGTCGTAGTGGTGCAGCGTGCGCACCGTGACCCCGGCCAGCGCGGCCACCTCCCCGACGTTCACGCGGGTCCCTCCTCCCTGACGGCGACGAGTGCACAGCCTGACGCTGCGTCAGGGTCAAGCGCGATCTCCGGGGGCGCGGTGCCGACGGCGGTGTGAGGATCCCCGCATGACCGCCCAGCTGCCCGACCAGGACGAGACGGTCTCGCCCGAGGACCCCTTCCCGCGGCGGCGCGTGCCGGTGCTGGGCACCGAGATGTCCTACGTCGACGTCGGCGACGGTGGGGCGGGTGGGGACACCATCGTGTTCCTGCACGGCAACCCGACGTCGTCCTACCTGTGGCGCAACGTCATCCCGCACGTGCAGCACCTCGGCCGCTGCATCGCGCCGGACCTGGTCGGCATGGGCGAGTCGGGGAAGCTGCCGCACCCGGAGCGGGGCACGTACTCCTTCGCCGCCCACGCCGAGCACCTGGCCGCGTTCCTCGAGGCGGTCGGCGTCGAGCGGCGGGTCACCCTCGTGCTGCACGACTGGGGCTCGGCGCTGGGCTTCGACTGGGCCCGCCGCCACCCCGAGGCCGTCCGCGGCCTGGCCTTCACCGAGGCCATCGTCACGCCGATGACCTGGGCCGACTGGCCGGCCTCCGGCCGGAAGATCTTCCGCACCATGCGCGGCGACGACGGCGAGACCGTCGTGCTGGAGAAGAACGTCTTCGTCGAGCGCATCCTCCCGGCGTCGACCCTGCGCGGGCTGTCGCCGGAGGCGCACGAGCGCTACCGGCAGCCCTTCGGCACCCCCGAGGACCGCTGGCCCACGCTGGAGTGGCCGCGGCAGATCCCGCTGGACAACGTGCCGCCGCGGGTCCGCGACGTCGTCGCGCAGTACGGGGTCTGGCTGCGCGGCAGCGCCGTCCCCAAGCTCTTCCTGAACGCCGAGCCCGGCTGGCTGCTGGTCGGCAGGCCGCGGTCGCTGGTCCGCAGGTGGCCGTCGCTCACCGAGGTGACCGTGCCCGGCGCGCACTTCGTCCCCGAGGACTCCCCGCACGCCATCGGCCGGGCGCTGGCCGACTGGATCCCGACGCTGCCCTAGACCGTGTCCGCCCGGGCGCGGGCGAGGTAGGCCGACGGCGTCACGCCGACGACGGCCCGGAAGTCGCGGCTGAAGTGCGCCTGGTCGAACCAGCCCAGCGCGGCGGCGAGCCCGGCCAGGTCGTCGACCTCCCCGGCGTCGATGGCGGCCGCGGCGTCCTGCAGCCGGTGACGCGCGAGCACGGCCTTCGGGGAGACGCCGACGAAGGCCGCGAAAAGCCGCTGCAGGGAGCGCACGCCGACCCCGGCGAGCGCGGCCACCTGGTCGACCCGCACCAGGGACCGGTCCTCGGCCATGCGCTCGAGCAGCGCCTGCAGGTCGCGGTAGGCCGGCGGCACCCCGGGTGCCAGCGGCGCGAGCGCGGCGTCGAGGACGGCGGCGCGCGCGTCGTCGTCCTCCTCGGCGAGCACCGCGGACAGCAGGGCGGCCGCGTCGAGCCCGGCGAGCACCCCGGCCGCCGGGACGACCGCCCCCCGGCCCGGTGGCCGCCCGCCCATCGCGACCCAGCCGCCGGGCCGGAACTTCGCCGCCGTCACCCGGCCGGTGCCGGTGAGGTCGACGACGAACCGCCGGGGGACGACGCCGTGCACGAGCACCGCGGGCAGCGCGGTCCCGAACCGCGGCTCGCTGCCGGTCTCGACCGAGAGGTTGACGCCGGGGTCGCTGAGGACCTCCGACCGGAACGGCGGCCGGCCGGTGCGGTCCCAGCGCACCGACCAGTAGCGCTCGACGAACGGCTCCAGGGCCGGGCTGACCGGGGCGTCGCGCCGCAGCCCGGCCACCCGCGCGGTCTCGGCCGGACGGAGCAGGCCCCGCGCCGACGGCGGGGCTGTCGCGTTCGTCCAAGACGCCACGGGCGCAGCGTAGGCAGGGTGGCCGACATGGCGATCACCGACGGCCGGCCCGACGGCTGCACGACCCTGACCCCCTTCCTCGTCTGCTCGCCGGCGGCCGAGGCGATCCGCTTCTACGAGGACGTCTTCGGCGCCACCACGGTCAGCCGCATGGACGGCCCCGACGGCACGGTCGCGCACGCCGAGCTGCAGTTCCCCGCCGGCCGGCTGCAGCTGTCCGACCCCAACCCGCAGTTCGGCCTGGCCGCCCCCACCGGGCAGGCCGAGGACCGGGTCAGCGGCTCCACCTGCATCTACGTCCCCGACGTCGACGCGGTCTTCGCCGCCGCCGTGGAGCGGGGCTCGACCGTGCGCGAGCAGCCGGCCACCTTCGTCACCGGCGACCGGTTCGCCTCGCTCTACGACCCCTTCGGTCACCGCTGGGCGGTCATGACCCGGGTCGAGGACGTCAGCCCCGAGGAGGCCGAGCGCCGGCTGTCCGAGTGGGCCGCGTCGGGTGCGCTGTGAGCTGCGTCGCAGACGTCCGTTCCACGGCCCCGTCCGGAGGCTCGTCCCGAGCCTGCGAGGGACGAGGAGGGACGGGGACCTTCCCTAGTCGAGGGCGCGGCGGCGGAAGCCGACGAGGCTCAGCACGCCGAACACCGCCAGGAAGCCGGCCAGCGCCAGCGCGCACACCGGCAGCGGCAGGTGCGGCACGTCCGGCGTCATCTCCGCGCGCAGCGCCTCGCTGAGGTAGGTCAGCGGGTTCACCGCGCACACCACCTGGAACCAGCGCAGCTGGTCCAGCGCCGGCCACGGGAACTGGGTGGAGCCGGTGAACAGCAGCGGGGTGAGCACGACGGCGAAGACGACGTTGATCCGGTTGGGCTTGACGAAGGTGCCCAGGACCATGCCCATCGCCGCCCCGACCAGGGAGCCGAGCACGAGGAACACCGCCAGCAGCGGCACGTCGGACCAGGTCACCGGCAGCGTGCCGAGCACCCACCAGCCGATGGGGAACATGACCGCGGCGGCCACCAGCGCCCGCGCCGTGGCGAAGACGATCTTCTCCACGGCGACCAGCGCCGTCGGCAGCGGCGCGAGCAGCCGGTCCTCGATCTCCTTGGTGAACGAGAAGTCGATGACCAGCGGGAAGGCGGTGTTCTGCAGCGCGGTGAGGAAGGCGGCGAGCGCGATGACGCCGGGCAGCAGCACGCCGGAGTAGGCCGAGGACGCGAAGCCGAGCTCGACGAGCACCTTGCCGAAGACGAACAGCAGGAACACCGGCTGCAGCACCACCTGCAGCAGGAACGGCACGAACTCCCGGCCGGTGACGAACACGTCGCGCCACAGCAGCGCGGTGAAGGCCCGCCACACGTCCGGCCGGGCGGGCCCGGCGACCGGGGTGGCGCTCCGTGGGGTGTCGACGGCGGTCATCGCAGCTCCCGTCCGGTCAGGCTGAGGAAGACGTCCTCCAGGCTGGGCTCGCCGATGCGCACGCCGGTCAGCCGGGCACCGCGGGCGGCCAGCACCTCCGAGACCGGGCCGACCGTCGTCGCGGCGTCGGCGGAGAGGTAGAGCCGGGCCCGCAGCCCACCGGAGTCGGCGACCGGCTCGACCCGCTCGGCCTGCGGCAGCGCGCCGAGGGCGGCCAGCAGCGCGTCGTCGCTGTCCCCGGGTGCCCGCTCGACGTCGACGTCGACGGTGGCGCTGCCCGGCAGCGACCGGGTGAGCGCGGCCGGGGTGTCCAGCGCCAGCAGCCGGCCGTGGTCCATGATCCCGACCCGGTCGGCCAGCGCCGCGGCCTCCTCCATGTCGTGGGTGGTGATGACGACGGTGACACCGGTGTCGCGCAGCTCGCGCACCCGCTCCCAGACGAACAGCCGGGCCTGCGGGTCCAAGCCGGTGCTCGGCTCGTCGAGGAAGACCACCTGCGGGGCGTGCATGAGCGCGCGGGCGATGAGCAGCCGCTGCGCCATGCCCCCGGAGTAGTCGTCGACCCGGTCACCGCCCCGGTCGCCGAGTCCGAGCCGCTCGAGCAGCTCGTCGGCCCGGCGGTTGCGCTCGGCCCGGCCCACCCCGTGGTAGGCGGCGTGGAAGACCAGGTTCTGCCGGGCGGTCAGCGACCGGTCGAGGTTGGAGCGCTGCGGCACCACCGACAGCCGGCTGCGGGCGGTGACCGGGTCGGCGGCGACGTCGACCCCCGCCACCCGCGCGGTGCCGCCGGTGGGCAGCACCCGCGTGGTGAGGACGCCGATCGTCGTGGTCTTGCCCGCGCCGTTGGGGCCCAGCAGCCCGAACACCTCCCCGCGGTCGACGGTGAACGACACCCCGTCGACGGCGTTGGTCGGGCGGCCCGGGTAGCGCTTGACCAGTTCCCTGACCTCGACCGCGGCGTCCATCGACGGCGATGGTGCCACCTCCGGCCGACACCGCCGCGCCCGTCACACCGTCGGCGCAGCGGCCGCGGCGCGGGCGCCGTCGACGCTCGGCGCGGCGCCGTCCCCGGGCAGCGTGCGGTTGCCGAACGAGCGCAGCCGCGGCGCCCAGCGGCGCATTGCCGACCGGTGCGGATCGGTGCGGGCGAACGCCCGGACGGCGGCCTCGTCGTCCCACCACGACACGGTGGTGAAGGCCCGGGCCAGCGGCTGGGCCCGCAGCAGCAGCGAGCGGGCGCCGGGGGAGCCGGCCACCTGGCGGCGGATCGCGAGCGAGGCGGCGAAGAAGGCCGGGACGTCGGTGAGCCGGCGCAGCCGCAGCTCGGTGAGCAGCACGACGCCGGGCCCCTCGACGGTGCGGTCGGTGGTCCAGGGCAGGTCGGGGATGACGGGCACCGGGTCCTCCTCGGAACGGCTTAACAGGTGTAAAGCCACCGTAGACCTCCCGCTTAACGCGTGTAAAGTGCCTTCCGTGGCCCGGGACCTCCGCAACGACCTGCTGACCGCCGCCGCGGCGCTGGTGGAGCGGACCGGCTCGGCGGACACGGTCACGCTGCGCGGGGTGGCCCGCGAGGCCGGGGTCAGCGCGCCCGCCGTCTACGGGCACTTCGCCGACCTCGACGCCCTGCTCGACGCGGTGGTGGAGCGCGGCTTCACCGACCTGGTGGCGGCGATCGCGGCGGCCACCGACGGCGTCCCCGACCCGGTCGAGCGGCTGCTCGCCGGCTGCCGGGCCTACGTGCGGTGCGGTCTGGCGGCACCCGGCCGCTACCGGGCGATGTTCGGCACCCGGCAGGTGCCGGCGGGGGACCGGGCCTTCGCCGTCCTGGTCCGGGCCGTGGGCGCGTGCGTGCGGGCCGGCCGGTCGGCCAGCACCGACGCGCGCGCCGACGCCGGCCTGGTGTGGACCGCGCTGCACGGCCTGGTCACCCTCTGGGCGGGGCGGGACCGGCCGTGGCCCGACCTCGAGGAGCAGGCGGGCGCTCTGGTGACGCGGCTGGCGCTGCTGTCCCCGCCGGTCAGCGGCGGGAGCGCTTGACGGCGTACATCGCCGCGTCGGCCCGGCGCAGCAGCGTGTCGGGGGTGTCCCCGCGCCGCGACAGCGTGACGCCGGTGCTCGAGCGCAGCGGCGGGCCGCCGTCGGTGGGCGCGCCCAGCACCCGCCCGACGCGGGCGGCGAGGGCGTGTGCGGCGGACTCGCTGCCCGTGCCGGGGCACAGGACGACGAACTCGTCGCCGCCGATGCGGGCCACGGTGTCCCCGGGGCGCACGGCGGCGGAGAGGGTGGCGGCCATCCGCAGCAGCGCGGCGTCGCCCGCGGCGTGCCCGAGGGTGTCGTTGACGGCCTTGAACCCGTCGAGGTCGCAGTAGAGCAGTGCCGCCGGCAGCCCCTCGCGCTCCTGCACCCGGAGCGCCTGCTCGATGCGGTCGACCAGCAGGGCGCGGTTGGGCAGGCCGGTCAGCGCGTCGTGCAGGGCCGCCTCGCGCAGCCGGGCCTCCAGCCGGCGCTGCGCGGTGACGTCCATCAGGGCGACGACGGCGCCGGTGACCCGGCCGGCGGCGTCGACCACCCGGTCGCCGGAGGCGCGCAGCAGCCGCGGCGACCCGTCCGGCGAGGGGATCGCCAGCTCGACGTCGCGGACCCGCCCCTCGGCGAGGACCCGCTGCAGCGGCAGCTCCGACACCGCCATCGGCCGGCCGTCCACGGTGGCCAGCCCGAACGCCTCGACGACCTCCGGGGTGAGCCGCAGCTGCTCGACGGTGTGCGCGTCGCCCAGGCCGTGCCACTGCCGGGCGACGCGGTTGAACAGGGTGAGCCCGCCGTCGGCGTCCGCGGCGACCACGCCCACGGGCAGCGCCTCGAGCAGGGCGCGGGTGAAGGCCTCCGAGCGGCCGACGTGCGCCGCGGCGGCCTCGGCCTGGTCGCGGGCGGCGGCGTTGGCGACGGCGAGGTCGGCCAGCTCGCGGGCCTGGCGGCGGCGCTGGAACAGCGCCACCACGACCGAGGCGAGGTCGGCCAGCCGCTCACCGGCGTCGGGGGCGAAGGCGTGCGGGGCCTCGTCGAAGACGCACAGCGTGCCCACCGTCGTCCCGTCGACCACGAGGGGCGCCGTGGCGTAGGCGCGCACCCTCGCGCGCCGGCCGTCGACCCACGGGTTGGACGCGTGCTCGGGGTGGCTCGCCAGGTCGTCGTACACCTGCGGGGCCGGGGCGCCGGTGGTCGTGGCCGAGCACAGCGACTCGTCGCGCGGGGTGCTCGCGCCCGCGAACCCGTGGGGTGCCAGCTGGTGCTGCCAGCGGGCGTCGAGCAGGTTGACCGTGGCGCAGGGGACACCGGTGACGGCCGCCGCCACCCGCACGACGGCGGCCAGCTCGGCGTCCTCGCCGGCGTCCAGGACGCCGAGGTCGGCCAGGAGCCGGGCCTGCCGGGCACGCAGCTCGGCGAGCTCCTCGGGTGGGGTGCAGACGCGCATGCCACCGGGATCGGCCCTCCTCCCGGCGGCCTGCAGCGGCCCGGGGGAGGCGTCCCCCGATCAGGTGAGCGCGCGCACGACCTCCACGGCGGCGAGCACGGCGAAGACGACGAACAGCGCCGCCGCCGCCCGGCGGATGAGGGCCACCGGCAGCCGGTCGGCGAGCTTCTTGCCCAGGAACACCGCCAGGCCGCTCACCACGAGCAGCGCCGCCCACGAGCCGATGAAGACCGACACCGGGGCGTCGTAGCGGGCGGCGAGGCCCGCGGTGGCCAGCTGCGACAGGTCGCCCCACTCCGCGGCGAACAGCACGCCGAAGGAGATGGCGGCCGCCCGCAGGAACGACGTCCGCTCCCGCGCCTCCGCGGCCTCCCCGCCGTCCTCGGGGCCCTCCCCGGCGCTGCGCCACAGCAGCACCGCGCCCACGAGGAACAGCACGGCCACCACGCCGGCCACCAGCGCCTCGGGCAGCAGCGAGAGCAGGCTGCCGGCGGTGACGGCGATGGCCACCTGCAGGCCGAAGGCGGTGCCCACGCCGACGAACACCGGCAGCGGCGGGAACCGGGTGGCCAGGACGAGGCTGGCGAACAGCGTCTTGTCCGGCAGTTCGACCGGCAGGACGAGGACGAACGCCGTCGCGACGACGGACAGCACGATCACGGGTGGGTCTCTCTTCCGCTCGGCACGGCCGGGCGGGGGCGCACGCCTCCGACCGGCAGTGCGACGACTGCTCGGTCGAAGGTCTCGCCCACCCGCGCGGGGCGCGGGCCCGCTGACCGGGCGGCTCCCGCGGGAGCGCGCCAGCGTGTCGACCAGCGGACGGGGGGCTACTCCCCTTCTCGGCCGCCCACCCTAGCCGACGGCCCGCGGGAAACCCGGTGCGCGCGGGTGTGGCTCCGGTTACCGTCCGCCCGTGCCCTTCCGTTGACGCCCGTCCCGCTCCCCGCTGCCCGCCGCCGCCCGGCCACTGGCCCGCCTGGCCGTGGCCTGGACCGCGCTGTCCGGGCTCGCCCCGGTCTACCCGCTGTACGCGCTGCTGTTCCTCGACACGGGGCTGTCGCAGGCGCAGGTGTCGGCGCTGTTCGCGCTGTGGTCGGTGACCGCCCTGCTGGCCGAGGTCCCCACCGGCGTGCTCGCCGACCGCTGGTCCCGCCGCGGCGCGCTCGTCCTCGCCGGCGTGCTGGAGGCGGCGGGCTTCGTGCTGTGGACCGTCGCGCCCGGCCTGCCCGGGTTCGCCGCCGGCTTCGTCGTCTGGGGCGTCGGCGGTGCGCTGGCCTCCGGCGCGGCCGAGGCGCTGGTCTACGACGGCCTGGCCGCCGTCGGCGCGGAGGACGCCTACGTCCGCGTGCACGGCGCGACGACGGCGGCCGAGCTGCTGGTGCAGGTGCCGACCGCGCTGCTGGCCGGGGTGCTCGTGGAGGTCGGCGGCTACGCCCTGGTCGGCTGGGTCAGCGTGGCGGTCTGCCTGGTCGCCGCGGCCCTGGCCACCCGGTTCCCCGAGCCGCCGCACACCGCGGGCGACGACGAGCCGGAGGTCCCGCTGCGCAGGGCGGTCGGGACCGCGCTGCGCCGGCCGGGCGTGCTGCTGGTCGTCGTCGCCGTCGCCCTGCTCGGCGGCCTGGACGCCATCGAGGAGTACTTCCCGGTCATGGCGCGCGAGCAGGGCGTGCCCACCGAGCTCGTCCCGGCCGCCGTCCTCGTCGTCGCGCTGGCCGGGGCGGCAGGGGCGGCGCTGGCCGGCCGGGCGGCGCGGCTGCCCTCCCGCGCGCTGCCGCTCCTGCTGCTGCTGTCGGCGGTGCTCCTCGCGGCCGGCGCGGCGGTGGACCACCCGGCCGCCGTCGCCGCCGTCGCGGTGTCCTACGGGCTGTACCTGGCGGTGCTCGTGGTGGGGGAGACGCGGCTGCAGGAGCAGGTGCCCGCCGCGGTGCGCGCGACCGTCACCTCCGTCGCGGGCCTGGGCATCGAGGCGGCCGCCCTGCTGGTCTTCGCCGCGTGGGCGCTGGGCGGGGCGGCAGCGGTGGCGGTGCTGTTCCTCGCCGTCGTCCCGGTCACCGCCCGCGGCCTCGTCCCCCGGGCGGTGAGCAGCCATTAGCGCGATACAGGCACCTCCGGTGGTGAGGAGCCATCAGCGCGACGATGGCACCGCCGGGGCGGGCGGCCGCACCGACAGCCGGGGCAGCAGGGCGTGCACCAGCGGGCCGATGGCCAGCGCGTACAGCACGGTGGCGACGCCCAGGGTGCCGCCGAGCAGCCAGCCCGCGGCCACGACCGCGACCTCGATCGACGTGCGCACCAGCCGCACCGAGCGCCCGGTGCGGCGGACCAGGCCGGTCATCAGCCCGTCCCGCGGCCCCGGGCCGAGGTGCACCCCGATGTAGGCGGCGGTCGCGACCGCGTTGAGCAGGATCCCGGCCGGCACGAGCGCGACCCGCACGAGCGGGGACCCCGGCTCCGGGAGGACGGCGAGCGCGGCGTCCAGGGCCAGGCCGATGACGACGACGTTGCTGACCGTGCCCAGCCCCGGCCGCTCGCGCAGCGGCACCCAGGCCAGCAGCACCAGCGCGCCGACGACGATGGTGACCACGCCGAGGGACCAGCCGAGCTGGCGGGCCAGTCCCTGGTGCAGCACGTCCCACGGCATGACCCCCAGGCCCGAGCGCACCAGCAGGGCCATCGACAGGCCGTAGAGCACCAGCCCGGCGTAGAGCTGAGCGAGGCGGCGGGGTCCGGGGAACTGGCGCACGACGACGATCGTGCGTCAGGACCGGCCCGGGGGCCGCAGGCCAATCCGGGCGAGTGGCCTGTGATCCCGGCCCTGCGCGGTCGGGTCCCGGCCCGGGGAGGTGCCATCAGCGCGACAAAGGCACCTCCGGGAGGTGCCGATATCGCGACAAAGGCACCTACCGCGCGGTGCGGCGGGCGATGCGGGCGGCGAAGACGCCGGCGGCGTGGCCGTTGTCGATGGTGCTGACGACGACGCCCGGGGACGCCGCGGTGAGCATCGTCAGCAGCGACCCGAACCCGCCGAAGGAGCCCGGCTGCCCGGTCGAGGTGGGCACCGCGACGATCGGCACGTCCGTCATCGCCGCGACCGTCCCGGCCAGCGAGGCGTCGAGCCCGGCGACGACGACCAGGCAGTCGACGTCGTCGAGCAGCGTGCGGTCGGCGAGCAGCGAGCGCAGCCGGCCGCCGCCGACGTCGTCGACACGCACCACCTCGGTGCCGGTGACCCGCGCGACGAACGCCGCCTCCGCCGCCACCGACGCGTCGGCGCTGCCGGCGCACAGCACGCCCACCCGCCCGACCGGCTCGGGCACCGGCCCGACGGCGGCCGACATCGCCGCGGCGTCGACGGTGGAGCCGGGGTGCTCGGAGGCCAGCGCGACGAGGGTGTCGGCGCCGGCGCGGACGACCAGCGCGGGCCGGTCGGGGTGCGCGGCCCGGGTCTCGCGGACCAGTGCCAGCACCTGCTCGGTCGAGCGGCCCACCCCCCAGACGACGTCGGGCTCGGCCGGCACGGGGCGACCCGGTGGCGCGGCGGGCGCGGGACCCAGCGACGGCTCGCCGGGCGCGCCGAGCGACAGCGGCGGGTCGGCCGGACGGGGCGCCGGCGTGCCCAGCAGCGGCGAGAAGCCGCCGACCGGGTCCAGGGGCGAGGCCGGCACCGGCGCGGGGCGCGGCGTCGGCAGCGGGGTGTCGGGCGCGCGGGTCTGGGTGAGGGCGGACAGCGCCACGACCCGGTCGCGACCGCTGCGCTTGGCGTCGTAGAGCACGCCGTCGGCGGCGGCGAACAGCGTGCGGCGGTCGTCGCCGCGGGTGGCCGAGGCGATGCCGACGCTGATGGTCACCGGCACGGGGACGCCCAGCGCTGCCCAGTCGTGGCCGGCGACGGCGCGGCGGATCCGCTCCAGCGCGTGCTCGGCCTGCTCGGCGGTCGTGTCGGGCAGCAGGACGACGAACTCGTCGCCGGCCCACCGGCACACCTCGTCGGTGTCGCGGCAGCCGGCCAGCAGCAGGTCGGCGACCGTGCGCAGCACGGTGTCCCCGCCGGGGTGGCCGACGGCGTCGTTGATCGCCTTGAACCGGTCGACGTCGACCACCGCCAGCGCCGGGGTGGTGCCCGCGCTGAGCAGCCCGTCGAGGCGGGCCTCGGCGTATCGCCGGTTGGGCAGGGAGGTGAGCGGGTCCTCGTAGGCCTGGCGGCGCAGCTGCCCGGCGGCCCGCTCGTTCTCCAGCAGGCTCTTGCGCCGGCCGAACAGCTCCACCCAGCGGGTGCGCCGCTCGTCGACCCGGTCGAGCTCGTCGGCGAGGTAGGCCTGCAGGTAGGGCAGCGCCCGGCCGGCGTCGTCGAGCTCGGCGTGCAGCGTGCACAGCTCGCGCAGCGCCGCCCGCCGCAGCCGCGGCAGGCCGTGCTCGGTGGCCAGCGCCAGCGCCTTGGCCAGCTGCTGGTCGGCACCGCGGCCGTCGCCCTGCCGCCGCAGCGCGCGGCCCAGCGCCAGCAGTGCCGAGGCCAGCAGCGCGCGGTCGCCCCGGGCGCTACTGGTGCGGACGGCGGCGCGCAGCGGACCGGTGGCCGCGGCGTGCTCGCCCAGGCCGACCAGCGCCCACCCGTGCACCACCTGCGCGGCGACGACGCCGCCGGCGTCGGGCGGGAGCTGGGCCAGTGCCTGCTCGGCCAGCTCCCGCGCCTCGGCGAACCGCGGCCGGGCCGAGTCGGCGTCGCCGTCGTCGAGCAGGGCCTCGCCGAGCTCGGCGCACAGCTCGCCCAGGCAGGTGGCCGCGCCGGCGGCGAGCACGTCGGGGTCCTCGTCCGGGCCGAGGACGCCGGCGGCGGCCGCCGCGGTCGCCGTCTCCAGGGCGCGGCGCTGGTAGTCCAGCGCCAGCGGCATGAGCTCGAGGTCGGCCAGGACGCCGGCGAGGGTGCCGAGCGTGTCGACCAGCAGCGCGCTCGGCGGCAGCTGCGGGTCGAGCAGGCTCGCGGCCTCGACCGCCTCGTCCATCGCGGCGTCGATGCGGCGGGAGAGCAGCTCGATGCGGGCGTGCCGGGCCAGCCCCGCGGCGCGCTGCAGGTCGTCGTCGCTGGCGTCGAAGGCGGCCTTGGCCGAGCGGACCAGCGCGATGGCCAGGGCGGCGTTGGCGGCCGACTCCGAGCGCGGGTCGTCCTCGCCCGGCTCCGGGGCCGACGCGCCGTCGCCGCGGTCGAGCAGGCCGGCGACGCCGGCGTGCAGGTCCAGCGACTCGGTGGTCTCCGGCGCGTCGAGGGGCTCGCCGACCAGCGTGAACCCGGCGACCCGCAGCCGGCGCACCAGCAGCTCGGCGCGCAGCGTGTCGGCCCAGGCGCGGCCCAGGCCCGCGGCGTCGCCGGGGTCGGCGTCGCCGCCCTCCGCGGGGACCTCGTACGGCGAGGACGGGTCGACGACGGACAGCAGCCGCTCGGCGTCGTCGAGCTGCCAGTTGGCGAGGGCGGCGGTCACCCGGTGGTGCAGGGCTCCCGGTGGCACCAGCGCACTGTGCACGTCGTCGGGGAGGGAGTCGAGCACCCCGCGGCGGGCACGCCGGAGTCGCCCCCCGCCGTCGTCCGTCCCGTCACTGGCGTCCCAGGCGGGCCGCCGCGTCACGGCGACGCCCCGCCCGCGGGCAGGTCGCCGTCGCCCGCCGGGAGTGCGTCGTCGACGAGCCCGGGGGCGCGCACCCGGTTGCGCCCCCCGCGCTTGGCGGAGAACAGGTGCAGGTCGGCGGTGTCGAACAGCGACCGCCACCCGACCGGCGCGTCGCGGTCGTCGGCGACCGCGGGCGCGGTGGCCACCCCGATGCTCACGGTGATCGGCTCGGACAGCGGCAGGTCGGCCCAGTCGGCCTCGGCGACGGCGGCCCGCAGCCGTTCCGCGGCCGCCAGCGCCTGCCCCTGCGTGGCCGCCGGCAGCACCACGAGGAACTCGTCGCCGGCCCACCGGTACACCTCGTCGCCGGCCCGGCTGTGCTCGCGCAACAGCGCCGCCACCCGCCGCAGCACCTCGTCGCCGTGGGAGTGGGAGGCGTCGTCGTTGACCTCCTTGAACCGGTCGACGTCGACGACGGCCAGCGACAGCGGCTCGGCGCCCAGCCGCATCCCGGCCAGCCGGCGCTCGGCGCTGCGCCGGTTGCCGAGCCCGGTGAGGGCGTCCTCGAGGGCGTGCCGGCGCAGCACGGCGGCCTGCCGCTCCACCTCGCGCAGCCGGCTGCGGCGGACGAACATCTCGGCCCACAGCTCCCGGCTGCGCGCGTGCGCCCGGCCGGTGTCGGCGCGGTAGGCCTCCAGCCAGTACAGCGCCTCGGCGGGGCGGCCCATCGCGGCGGTGGCCTGGCCGAGCTCGAGCAGGCACTGCCGGTAGCGGCGCCGGTCGGCGGTCGCGGCGAAGGCGCCGGAGGCGTCGACGAGCAGGTCGGTGGCCTCCTCCCCGCCCCCGCCGCCGCTGTGCTCCTGCGAGAGCCGGGTCAGCAGCCGGGCCAGCGCGAGGTCGGCGTAGCCGCGCAGCCACGTGCTGCCGCGGCGGTGCACCCGCCGGTGCACCGACCGCAGCGGGCCCAGCGCGTCGTCGAGGTCGTCGTGGCAGCACAGCGCCCAGGCCTGGACGACGTCGAGCAGGTCCTGGTCGCCGGGCTCGGGGTCGACCGGCAGCGCCCGGGCCTCGGCGGCCGCGGCGAGGGCGGTGCCGGCCAGCGCCCGCGCCCGCGCGGCGTCCCCGCGGCGGCGCAGGGTCTGGGCGAGCTCGACGTTCTGCTGGGCGCACAGCCGCAGCAGCTGCCAGCGGTCGGCGAGGTCGGGCAGCCGGGCGGCGACCTCGTGCCCGCGCTCGGCGTGGGCGACGGCGAGCTCCTCGAGGTCGAGCGCGGTGAGGGTGAGGGAGAGCCACAGGTGCGCCTGGTGCAGCACGCGGGTCGGCTCGGCGGGGACCTGGTCGGTCAGCAGGCTGGCGTCGACGGCGAGCAGCATCGCGGCGTCGAGGTGGTCGGCGGCGGCCTCGACGTGGGCGAGGTAGGCCAGCACCAGGGCCGTGCCCGTCGACGCCGGGCAGGCGCCCAGGGCCTCGCGGGCGGTGGCGACCCCGGCCGCGGTGGCCTCCCGGTCGCCGTCGACCAGGCCCCGGCGGGCGGCGAGCGCCGCGGACCAGGCGGCCCAGCCCGGGCCGCCAGCGGCGGCCAGCGCGGGCTCCGCGTCGTCGAGCTCGGCGCGGAAGGCGTCGGCGTCGTCGCGGGCGCTGGCGACCAGCAGACGGCGCAGCGCAGTGTCGAGGTCACCCTCGGTGAGGGCAGACGGGCCGGGGGTCACGCACCCCTCCTCCCCGACGCCGGTCGTCCGGCCGCTGCTGGCCGGCGGTGAGGCAGCTCCCCCCGGACGGGACGGGGCCCCTGCCCGACCGCACTACCCTCGTCGGGTGCCCCAGACGCCTCCGACGCGGTTCGCCTATCTCGGGCCCGAGGGTACCTTCGCCGAAGCGGCGCTGAGCAGGGCCGTCGCCCCCGGGGAGGGCGTCCGGCAGCCTGCCGTGAGCGTCGCCGCGGCCCTGGCGGCGGTGCGCGCCGGCGAGGCCGACGCCGCCCTGGTGCCGCTGGAGAACTCGGTCGAGGGCTCGGTCCCGGCCACCATGGACGGCCTGGCCGAGGGCGACCGGCTGGTCGTCACCCGCGAGGTGTTCCTGACCGTCTCCTTCGTCCTCGCCGCGCGTCCGGGCACGACCCTCGACGGCGTGGGCGGCGTGGTCAGCCACCCCCACGCGCTCGCCCAGACCGCGCGCACCCTGGCCCGCCTGCTCCCCGGCGTCCCCACCCTGCCGGCCTCCTCGACGGCGGCCGCCGCGCGCGCCGTGGCCGAGGGCGCCCACGACGCCGCCGTCTGCGCGCCGATCGCCGCCGAGCGCTACGGACTGGTGCCGCTGGCCGAGGACGTCGCCGACCACCCCGGCGCGGTCACCCGCTTCGTGCTGGTGTCCCGGCCCGGGGCGCTGCCGGCCCCCACCGGCAACGACAAGACGTCGCTGGTGGTCGTCGTCGCCGACCGCACCGGCGCGCTGCTCGACGTGCTGCGCGAGTTCGCCGTCCGCGGGATCAGCCTCACCCGCATCGAGTCCCGGCCCACCCGCGACCGGCTGTGGGTCTACTCCTTCTCCCTCGACTGCGAGGGTCACGTGGCCGAGGCGCGGGTGGGGGAGGCGCTGGCCGCGCTGCACCGGGTGTGCGAGGACGTGCGGTTCCTCGGCTCCTACCCGCGCGCCGACGGCCGCACCAACCGCCCGGTCCCCGACGAGTCGGCCGACACGGCCTTCGCCGAGGCCGGGCGGTGGCTGGCCGGCCTCCGCACCGGCGACGCCTGAGCCGCCCGGCGGGCACTTCCGCGGAAGTGCCCGCTCAGGCCGGCTCCAGCTCCCGCTCGGGATCGGGCTCGGGCCGGCGGGCCGGCCGGCCGGGCCACCAGGTGCGGTCGCCGAGCAGGTACACCGCCGAGGGCACCACCAGGGTGCGGACGACGAAGGTGTCGAGCAGGACGCCGAAGCCGACGATGAAGGCCAGCTGCACGAGGATGAGCAGCGGCAGCACCGCCAGGGCTCCGAAGGTGGCCGCCAGCACCAGGCCCGCGCTGGTGATCACGCCGCCGGTGACGGCCAGCGCGCGCAGCACCCCCTGCTCGGTCCCGTGCCGCTGCGACTCCTCCCGCGCCCGGGTCATGAGGAAGATGTTGTAGTCGATCCCCAGCGCGACCAGGAACACGAAGCCGATCAGGATGATCGTCGGGTCGCTGTCGGCGGTGCCCAGCAGCGGCTCGAAGACCAGCGCGGAGACGCCGATGGTCGCGGCGAAGCTGAGGACGACGGTGCCCAGCAGCACCAGGGGCGCGACGATCGCCCGCAGCAGCAGGGCCAGCACCACCGTGATCACCAGCAGCACCAGCGGCACGATCACCCGGAGGTCGCGCGCCGAGGTGTCGAGGGTGTCGAGGTTGGTCGCCGTCGTCCCCCCGACCAGGGCGTCGGGGTCGGCGTCGCGGACCGCCTCCCGCAGGTCGGCCACGGTGCGCTCTGCGGCGATGCTGTCGGCGGCGTCGGCGAGGGTGGCGTCGAGCTGCACCAGCCCGTCGACCTCCACGGGCTGGGCGTCCGGCGTCGGCGGGCCGTCCGGCCCGGTCACCGGGGTGACGCCCGCGACGCCGGGTACCGCGGCCGCCGCGGCCGCGACGTCGGGCCAGGTGTCGGCCGGCGTGACGACCACCGCCGGGCTGCCGCTGCCGGCGTCGAAGTGGCGGGCGAGCGCCTCCTGGCCCTGGGCGCCCTCGGGGTTGCCGCGCACCGCCTCGGACAGCGGCAGCCCGTCGGCCTGGAAGGTCGGCGCGAACACCGCGGCGGCGAGCAAGGCGGCGACGCTGATCGCCAGCACCCGGCCCGGCCGGCGCCCCACCGCGTCGGCGGTGCGCTGCCACCCGCCGTCCCGCTTCGGCTCGCTGCCGTAGCGGGGCCGGAACGGCCAGAAGGCGGCGCGGCCGAGCAGCACCAGGACGGCGGGCAGGAAGGTCAGCGAGGCGACCATCGCGAGGACGACGTTGACCGCCGAGATCGGCCCCAGGCCGCGGTTGGAGGCGAGGTCGGAGAACAGCAGGCAGAGCACGCCCAGGACGACGGTGGCGCCCGAGGCCAGGATCGGCTCGACCGAGCGGCGCAGCGCGACCCGCATCGCCGCGACCGGCGACCGCTCCACCCGCAGTTCCTCCCGGTAGCGGGCCACGAGCAGCAGGCCGTAGTCGGTGGCCGCGCCGACCACGAGGATCGAGGCGATGCCCTGGCTCTGCCCGTTGACGGTGATGATCCCCTCGCGGGCCAGCAGGTAGGAGACGGCCTGGCCCGCGGTGAGCGCGAGGCCGGCCGTGCCGATCACCAGGAACGGCAGCAGCGGGCTGCGGTAGACCACCAGCAGGATGAGCAGGACGACGCCGAACGCGGCCAGCAGCAGCAGGCCGTCGATGCCGGAGAAGCCGTCGGCGAAGTCGGCGAACACGCCGCCGGGGCCGGTGACGTAGGCGGTGGTGCCCTCGACGTCGTCGACGGCGCGCATGTCCTGCACCACCTCGGGCAGCGCCTCGCCGAGGTCGGCGCGCAGCGGGACGACGGCCTGCACCGCCTCGCCGTCCTCGCTGGGGATCGGCGGGGAGGGCTCGCCGGCCAGGGCGTCGGCCTCCTCGGCCACGGCGGTGACCTCCGCGAGCGCCTCGCCGACCGCCTGCTGGGTGGCGGGGTCGAGCGGGCCGTCGCCCTCCCACACCAGGACGACCGGGATCGCCTCCTGGTCGCGGAAGCGCTCCTGGAGCTCGGTGACGCGGGTGGACTCCGCGCTGTCGGGCAGGAAGGCGGCGTTGTCGTTCTCCTGGACCTCGGTCAGCTTGCCGCCGATGGCCCCCAGGGGAGCTGCCAGGCCCAGCCAGAGGACCGCGACGAGGGCGGGGAGGAGCCAGCGCAGGAGGGTGGTGCGTCGGGGCATCGGAGCCGACCCTTCGGTGCTCTAGAATCTCGACAGTCGAGAGATTACGGGGGTGGGTGGATGACGCGCAACGACAGCGAACGGGTGGCGGTCACCCTCTTGCTGCGGCGGCTGACCGTGGAGCTCGACGCCGTCGGTCAACGCTTCGCCGACGCGCACGGACTCGGACGCACCGACGTCCGCGCGGTCATCGCGATCATGGACGCCGCCCGCGCCGGCGAGCCGCTCACCGCCGGGGGGCTGGGCGCCGCGGTGGGCCTGAGCTCGGCGGCGGTGACCGCGCTGGTGGACCGGCTGGAGCGGGCCGGTCACGTGCAGCGCGTGCGTGACCCCGCCGACCGGCGCCGCGTCGTCCTGCAGATGACCGAGCCCACCATGGCGGCCGGCGCCGCGTTCTTCGGCGGGCTGCAGCGGGAGCTCATGGCGGCGATGGCGGACTTCACCGACGACGACGTCGCCGTCGTCCGCCGGTGGCTGGCCGGGATGACCGAGGCGATCACCGCCCACCGCTGAGCACGCCGCGGGCGCGGTTTGTGCACACACTGCGGTCCCGGGCCCTGCCCGGCCGCGCTGCGTGCACACACCGCGCGGCCCGGCGGTCAGAGATACAGGCCGGTGGACTCCTCGATCCGCTCGGCAGCGACGGCGTGCACGTCGCGCTCGCGCAGGATGATCAGCTCCTCGCCGTGGACCTCGACCTCGTGCTGGTCCTCGGGGGAGAACAGCACCTGGTCGCCGACCTTCACCTGCCGGACGCTGGAGCCGACCCCGCGCGCCTCGCCCCACACCAGCCGCTTGGCCACCTGGGCGGTCGCCGGGATGAGGATGCCGCCGGTCGAGCGCCGCTCGCCGTCCTCTCTGCGGAGCGACACGAGTATCCGGTCGTGCAGCATCTTGATCGGCAGGCCGCTGCCCTTGGCGACGTCGGATGGCACGCGATCACGGTACGCGGAGGCCTGGTCGACCCCTGAGCGGCCGACCCGCTCCCGGCTCGCTCGGGACACCGTTGCGGATGGTCGAGGGCCTGTGGCAGGTGGAGCCACTCCAGAAACCCGGGACTGCTGTGACGAGTGGTGCATGTTGCCCACGAACACCGGAACGCAGTCGTCTTCTTTGGCAGTTTCTGAGACTCCTCCGGCGCGGAACTCTGCCGTCTCATACAGGGGACACAACGTCGCACTCCGGCGCCCGTACGGCGCCGGTCCTGTTCGGGAGAGGGCGAGAAGTGAACGAAGGAACGAAGGGCCGCCGCTCGGTGGCCTGGCAGCTCGCGGCGGGTGCCGCGGGCCTGTCGGTGGCGCTGGGCGGCTCGGTGCTGCTCCCCGGCATCGCCGCCGCGACCGAGGACCCGACCTGGGCGGCCCCGGTCATCAACAGCGCAACGTCGTGCGACTCGAAGGTCTTCTTCAACTTCGAGCCGGTCGCGTATGACGGCGCCGGAGAGCTGACCTACTGGATCCACACCGTTTCGGGCCCCACGCCCGGTGGTGACAACGAGCCCCCGGCCGACAACGAGCCGCCGGCCGACGAGCC
>NZ_FZOH01000010.1:85033-85470 GCF_900188205.1 Geodermatophilus saharensis
CCGGCCGACAACGAGCCGCCGGCCGACGAGCCCCCGGCCGACAACGAGCCGCCGGCCGAGACCGCCCTCGCGACGTCCGCTGTGGCCGGCGAGGCCACCGACGGCTGGACCGAGCTCGAGGGCGTCACGGAGTTCGAGGGCGCACTCGTCGCCGGGGTGGGCCCCCTGACCGCCGGACGCACCTACATCTTCAACATCGAGGCCCGCGCCGACGGCGTGGACAGCACCGACAGTGCCGACGAGATCGTCCTGGTTCTCGCTGATGCCTGTGAGACCGGCGGTGACCCCGACGCGGGTGACCCGAACGCCGGCGACCCCGACGCGGGCGACCCGAACGCCGGTGACCCGAACGCGGGTGACCCGAACGCGGGTGACCCGAACGCCGGTGACCCCGACGCCGGTGACCCCGACGCCGGTGACCCCGACGCCGGTGACCC
>NZ_FZOH01000010.1:85480-221452 GCF_900188205.1 Geodermatophilus saharensis
ACGCCGGTGACCCCGACGCCGGTGACCCCGACGCCGGTGACCCGAACGCCGGCGACCCGAACGCCGGTGACCCCGACGCCGGTGACCCCGACGCGGGCGACCCGAACGCCGGCGACCCCAACGCCGGTGGGCCGGAGCCCCAGCAGCCCACCACCGAGGAGCCGCCGGTCACCGACGAGCCCACCACCGACGAGCCCACCACCGAGGAGCCCACCACCGAGGAGCCCACCACCGAGCAGCCGGCTCCTGAGGCGCCGGTCGACATCCCGGTGACCCCGGTGCAGGACCCGGGTGGCACGAAGCCCGTACCGAGCGCGCCGATCGTGCCGGCCACGGTGCCCAGCACCTCGCTGAAGCTCACCACCGACCAGGGCGCCGACACGGAGCTGACCGTCGGTGAGAAGCTGACGATCAAGGGTGAGGGCTTCATGCCCTTCTCGAGCGTCTCGGTGATCATCTACTCGCAGCCGCGGGTGCTGACCACCGTCGTCGCCGACGCCCAGGGCCGGTTCGAGGTCCAGGTCACCATCCCGTCGGACCTGCCGGCCGGGAACCACTCGCTCGTGGCCTCCGGTGTGGACCCCGACGGCAACGAGCACTTCCTGCGCCTCGACGTCACGGTCGACGAGGCCGGTGCGGTCGCCGTCACCACGGCGTCGTCGTCCGGCGGTGCGCTGGCCTTCACCGGCGCCGAGCCGCTGGTGCCGGCCCTGCTCGGTGGCGCCACCCTCGTCGGTGGTGGCCTGCTGGTCCTGGTGAGCCGTCGCCGCAAGGCCGCGCAGCAGGACTGACCGACACCAGGTAGACGCCGGCGGCCCCGGCGGTCCGCTCCCCAGGGAGTGGCCGCCGGGGCCGTCGCCGTCTCAGCCCCAGCCGAGCTCGTGCAGCCGCTCGTCGCTGATGCCGAAGTGGTGGGCGATCTCATGGACGACGGTCACCGTCACCTCCTCGACCACCTCCTCGGCGGTCTCGCAGATGTCGCAGATGGCCTCGCGGTAGATCATGATCCGGTCCGGCAGCGTGCCCCCGTACTGCCAGCCGCGCTCGGTGAGCGCGAAGCCCTCGTAGAGGCCCAGCAGGTCCGGCTCGTCCTCGTTGCGGTCCTCGACCAGCACGACGACGTTGTCCAGCAGCGCCATCAGCTCGGCCGGCACCGCGTCGAGGGCGTCGGCGACCAGCGCCTCGAAGACCTCGCGGGGGAGCGGCCTCACCAGCTGGTGGGCAGCGGGCGGCCCTCCTCGTAGCCGGCCGCGCTCTGCACCCCCACCACGGCGCGCTCGTGCAGCTCGTCGATGGTGCGGGCACCGGCGTAGGTGCACGACGAGCGCACCCCGGCGACGATGCCGTCGACCAGGTCCTCCACGCCGGGACGTGCGGGGTCGAGGTACATGCGCGAGGAGCTGATGCCCTCCTCGAACAGCCCGGCGCGGGCCCGCTCGAAGCCGCTCTGCGCCGCCGTCCGCGCCTTGACCGCGCGCGCCGACGCCATGCCGAAGGACTCCTTGTACAGCCGGCCGCCGTCGTCGTGGATGTCGCCGGCGCTCTCGTAGGTGCCGGCGAACCACGACCCGACCATCACGTTGGCCGCGCCCGCGGCCAGGGCCAGCGCGACGTCGCGCGGGTGGCGCACCCCGCCGTCGGCCCACACGTGCCGGCCCAGCCGGCGGGCCTCGGCCGCGCACTCCTCCACGGCGGAGAACTGCGGCCGGCCGACGCCGGTCATCATCCGCGTGGTGCACATCGCGCCGGGGCCCACGCCGACCTTGACGACGTCGGCGCCGGCCTCGACCAGCTCGCGGGTGCCCTCGGCGGTGACCACGTTGCCCGCCACGACCGGCGTCGTCCCGGCCACCGCGCGGACCGCGCGCACCGCCTCGACCGCCTTCTCCTGGTGGCCGTGCGCGGTGTCGACGACGAGCACGTCGACCCCGGCGGCCAGCAGCGCCGACGCCTTGCCGGCGACGTCGCCGTTGATGCCGACGGCGGCCGAGGCGAGCAGCTGGCCGGTCGCGTTGACCGCCGGCGTGTAGAGCGTCGAGCGCAGCGCGCCCTTGCGGGTGATGACGCCGACGAGCCGGTCACCCTCGACCACCGGCGCGGCGCTGACCCGCTCACCGGAGAGCACGTCGAACACCTTCGGCAGGTCGGTGCCCGCGGGGATGGTCAGCGGGTGCTCGGCCATCACCTGCCCGAGCTGGCTGAACCGGTCGACCCCCTGGCACGCGCCGTCGGTGACCACGCCGACCGGCACGCCGTCCTCGACCACGACGACGATGCCGTGCGCCCGCTTGGTCATCAGCGACAGCGCCTCGCCGACGGTGGACGTCGGTGACAGCGTGATCGCGGTGTCGTAGACGGGGTGCCGGGCGTGCACCCAGGAGACGACCTCGGTCACGACGTCGACCGGGATGTCCTGCGGCAGCACCGCCAGGCCGCCGCGGCGGGCGATCGTCTCGGCCATCCGGCGGCCGCTGATCGCCGTCATGTTGGCGACGACGACCGGGATCGTGGTGCCCACCCGGTCCGGCGTGGTCAGGTCGACCTCGAGCCGCGAGCCCACGGTGCTGTGGTTGGGCACCATGAAGACGTCGGCGTAGGTGAGGTCGGTGGCCGGGCGGTTGCCGCCGAGGAATCGCATGCCCCCGAGTGTCCCAGCACTCCCCCGTGCGGGGAGGTGTCGCCGCGGGTCCGGCTCCTCCCGGGCGCGCCTCTCTACGATCGGGGGGTGATCGACCTGCGCCTGGTGCGCGAGCACCCCGACGTCGTCCGTGCCAGCCAGCGCGCCCGCGGTGCCGACGAGTCCCGGGTCGACGCGCTCCTGGCCGCCGACGAGGCCCGCCGCGCCGCCGTCAAGCGCGCCGACGACCTGCGCGCCGAGCAGAAGGCGGCCTCCCAGGCGGTGCGGAAGGCGACCCCCGAGGAGCGGCCCGCCGTCCTGGAGCGGGCCCGGGCGCTCGCGGCGCAGGTGAAGGAGGCCGAGGAGGCCCAGCGCGCCGCCGACGCCGCCCTGCGCGCGGCGCACCTGGCCATCCCGAACGTCGTCGCCGACGACGTCCCGCCCGGCGGTGAGGACGACGCGGTGACCCTGCGGACGGTGGGCGAGGTCCCGTCCTACGACTTCGAGGTCCGCGACCACCTGCAGATCGGCGAGGCGCTCGGCGCCATCGACACCGAGCGCGGCGCCAAGGTCTCCGGCGCCCGCTTCTACTTCCTGACCGGCCCCGGCGCGCTGCTGGAGTTCGCCCTCGCCCAGCTGGCGATCACCCGGGCGGTGGCCGCCGGGTTCACCCCCGTCGTCGCCCCCGCGCTGGTCAAGCCCGAGGCGATGGAGGGCACCGGCTTCCTCGGCGAGCACGACGAGGAGGTCTACCGCGTCGAACGCGACGACCTCTACCTCGTCGGCACCTCCGAGGTCGCCCTGGCCGGCATGCACGCCGACGAGGTCCTCGACCTGTCGGGCGGGCCGCGCCGCTACGCCGGCTGGTCGTCGTGCTTCCGCCGCGAGGCCGGCTCCTACGGCAAGGACACCCGCGGGATCATCCGCGTGCACTGGTTCGACAAGGTCGAGATGTTCAGCTTCTGCCGCCCCGAGGAGGCCGCCGCCGAGCACCTGCGGCTGCTGGCCTGGGAGGAGGAGTTCCTCCAGGCGCTCGAGCTGCCCTACCGGGTCGTCGACATCGCCGCCGGCGACCTCGGCACGAGCGCCGCCCGCAAGTACGACATCGAGGCGTGGTTCCCCAGCCAGGGCACCTACCGCGAGCTGACCAGCACGTCGGACTGCACGACCTTCCAGGCCCGCCGGCTGGCCATCCGCTTCCGCGACGCCGACGGCCGGCCACAGCCGGCGGCCACGCTCAACGGCACGCTGTGCGCCATCGCGCGCACCATCGCCTGCCTGCTCGAGGTGCACCAGCGCGCCGACGGGTCGGTGCACGTCCCGGTGGCGCTGCGGCCCTGGCTGGGCGGGCACGAGGTGCTCGCGCCCGGCATGACGCTGGCCGCGCCGGTCCCCCCGGCGGCTGCGTGAGCGAGACCGTGCCCCGCGCCGTCCTCTCCGGTCACGTCCCCTCCCCGGACGCCGACCGGGTGATCGAGCCCGCTGACCTCGGCAGCTGGCGCCCGCGGCTGGTGGCCAGCGACCTCGACGGCACGCTGCTGACCTCCGAGGGCGTGGTCAGCCCGCGCACCCGCGCCGCGCTGGACGCCTGCTGGGCCGCCGGCATCCCCGTCGTCGGCGTGACCGGGCGCGGGCCGCGGCTGCTCGACAGCGTCCGCACCGCGCTCGACGGGCGCGGCATCGCCGTGCTGGCACAGGGCGGCTACGTCGTCGACCTCGAGCGCCGCGAGGTGCTGCGCGCGGTGGGCCTGCCGCGCGAGCAGGCGATGGCGGTGATCGATCGGATCGAGGCGGTCGCCGGCGACCTGATCCTGGCCGTGGAGGACGCCGCCGAGCAGGCCGAGGCGTTCGCGCCGCTGCGGGTGCAGCACGGCTTCGACTGGCCCTACCCGGAGCCGGCGCACCTGCTGCCGCGCCACGCGGTGGTCCCCGAGGGGGCGGTGCTCAAGGTCTTCCTGCGCTCGTCCTCCCTCGGCCAGGACGAGCTGCTCGCCCGCGCCCGCCGGGTGGTCGACCCGGCCGAGGCCGAGGTCACCCACGCCGGGCTGGGGTTCATCGAGGTGCTGCCGCCGGGCGTCACCAAGGCCACCGGCCTGGCCGTCGCCCTCGAGCACCACGGCGTCGGCTTCGCCGACGTGCTCGTCTTCGGCGACATGCCCAACGACCTGCCGATGATCACCGCGGTGACGGAGGCCGGCGGGCGGGCGGTCGCGGTGGCCAACGCCCACCCCGCCGTCCGGGCGGCCGCCGGCGGGCTGACCGGCGGTCACGACGCCGACGGCGTCGCCCGCTACCTCGAGGCGGTGCTCGCCGGTGTCTGACTGGCGCCCCCGGCTGATCGCCAGCGACATGGACGGCACGCTGCTGCGCTCCGACGACACCGTCAGCGACGCCACGGTCGCCGAGCTGCGCCGCTGGCAGGCCGACGGCGTCCCCGTCGTGCTCGCCACCGGCCGGCCGCCGCGCTGGATGCACCGCATCCGGCAGGTGGTCACCGAGGGCACCGCCGTCTGCTGCAACGGCGCGGTGCTGCTCGACCTCGGGCGCTTCGAGATCCTCGAGGAGGAGGCGCTGCCCCCGGCGGTGCTCGGCGAGATCACCGCCGGCCTGCGCGCCGAGCAGCCCGGCACCTGGTTCGCCGTCGAGTACGGCCTGGAGTTCCGTCACGAGCCGGTCTACCGGCCGCGGTGGGACGTCGACGCGCCCGGCGTGGCCGAGGCCTCGCTGGAGGAGATGGTCGCCGCGCCCGCGGCCAAACTGCTGGCCCGCCACGAGGACCTCGACCGCGACACGTTCGTCGCGCTGGTGGAGCGCGTGGTCGGTGACCTGGCCACGGTGACCAACTCCTCCTCCGACGCCCTGGCCGAGATCTCCGCGCGCGGGGTCACCAAGGCCAGCGGGCTGGCCCGGGTCGCCGCCCGGCACGGCGTCGGCCCCGAGGACGTCGTCGTCTTCGGGGACATGCCCAACGACATCGCCGCCTTCGACTGGGTGCGCGAGGGCGGCGGCCGGGCGGTGGCCATGGCGCACGCCCACCCCGAGCTGCTGGCCGCGGCCACCGACGTCACCGTCGGCAACGACGACGACGGCGTCGCGGCGTTCCTCGCCTCGATCTAGACCCGGCTTGAGATCGCCTCTCCCGTGCCGATGTGTCGGAGCGACCGGCACCCCGCCACGGAAGGCGATCCATGAGCCAGACCCCCGCCCGTGTCCCGACGTCCGCCGAGCCCGGCTCCTCCGGCTGGAGCCTGCACACGAGGCTCCTCGGCGCGATCCTCGTCGTCGCGCTGACCACGCTGGGGGTGGGGCTGTTCGGCATCGCGCGGATGTCGGTCCTCGCCGACAAGGCCGACCAGGTGTACGGGCAGGGCGCGACGCCGCTCGACGGGCTGCGCCGGCTGCAGGTCGACTGGTGGGAGCTGTCGGCGCACACCGCGCGGGCCAACATCCCGACACTGCCGCCGGCCACCCTCCAGGAGGCCCGGGAGTCCGCCGCCGCCGCGGGGGAGGCCATGGTCGAGCACGCCGACGCCGTGGCCGGCATGCCGCTGTCCGACGACGCCCGCGCCGGCTTCGAGGAGTACCGGACCGCGTCGCAGACCTACCTGACGGCGCTCGCGCGGCTGCAGACCCTGCCGCCGACCTCACCCGACGCCCTGCCGCTGCTGCAGACGATGTCGCAGAACGAGGACGTCATCGAGGAGTCGCTGACCGCGGCCACGACGTCGGCCGCCGCGGCCGCCCGCGCGACGGTCGCCGAGGCCCGCGACGCCTACGCCTCGGCGCGCACCCTCACGCTCGTCGTCGTCGTGCTGGGCCTGGTCGTGTCCGTCGTGCTCGCCCTCGCGGTGGCGCGCAGCGTGACCCGGCCGGTGCAGCGGATCCGCGAGGTCCTCGGCGAGGTGGCCCGCGGCGACCTGCGGGTGCGCGCCGGCGCCACCGGCGGCGGTGAGCTCGGCGAGGTGGCCCGGTCGCTCGACGAGACCCTCGACGCCCTCGGCGGCGTGCTCACCCTGGTCCGCGACTCCGCCGACCGGCTGCAGGGCGCCTCCACCCGGCTCGACACCGCGGCCGGCGGCATCGCCGAGTTCTCCCGCGCCGCCTCCGACCAGACCGACGTCGTGGTCGCCTCCGCCGGTGAGGTCGCCGCCAGCGTCGACACCGTGGCCACCGGCTCCTCGCAGATGGAGTCGGCGATCCGCGAGATCGCGCACAACGCGACCGAGGCCGCCCGGGTGGCCGGTCAGGCCGTGGGCGTCGCGGAGACCACCACCCGCACCGTCGGCAAGCTCGGCGACTCCTCGCAGGAGATCGCCACCGTCGTCAAGCTGATCAACGGCATCGCCGAGCAGACCAACCTGCTGGCCCTCAACGCCACCATCGAGGCCGCCCGCGCCGGAGAGGCGGGCAAGGGCTTCGCGGTCGTGGCCAGCGAGGTCAAGGAGCTGGCGCAGGAGACCGCGCGGGCCACCGAGGACATCTCCCGCCGGGTCGAGGCGATCCAGGCCGACACCTCCGGCGCCGTCGAGGCGATCAGCCGGATCAGCTCGGTGATCGGCGAGATCAACGACTTCCAGGCGACCATCGCCGCCGCCGTGGAGGAGCAGACGGCGACGACGAACGAGATGAACCGCAACGTGGCCGAGGCGGCGGGCGGGACCCGTCAGATCGCCGCGGCGATCACCGGCCTGGCCGACGGCACCCAGCAGACCAACGCCCGCGTGGGCGACGCCCGGCAGGCCGCCGCCGAGCTGGCGCGGATGAGCGGTGAGCTGCAGGACGCCGTCCGCCGCTTCTCCGTCTAGGTCCCCCGCCCGCCGGTGCGCACTTCCGCGGAAGTACACACCGGCGGCGCCCCTACAGGTACTGGCCGCCGCCGGGGCGGGGCTCGGTGGCGGTGCCGGGACCGCCGGGCAGCGCGCGACGGCGGATCTCCTCCAGCTGCGCGCGGGCGGCCATCTGCTGGGCGAACAGCGCCGTCTGGATGCCCTGGAACACGCCCTCCAGCCAGCCGACCAGCTGCGCCTGCGCGATCCGCAGCTCGGCGTCCGACGGCGTCTGGTCCTCGCTGAACGGCGAGGTGATCCGGCGCAGCTCGTCGGAGAGCTCCGGGGCCAGGCCCTGCTCGAGCTCGCGGATCGAGGAGGCGTGGATGTCGCGCAGCCGGGCGCGGCTGGCCTCGTCGAGGGGCGCGGCCCGGACCTCCTCGAGCAGCTGCTTGATCATCGTGCCGATCCGCATGACCTTGGCCGGCTGCTCCACCATCTCGCCGACGGTCGACGAGCCGCCCGCCTCGCCCTCCCCGCCCGCCGGACCCACCGCGGGCACGGGCATCGCGCCGACCGGCCGCCCGTCGGGGCCGACGACGAGGACCTGCTGCGGGCGCTCACTGCCGTTGCCGGGTGCCGTCATGCCCCCATCCTGCCCCGCGCGCTCGGCGGGCGAACGCCCGCCGCTGGGGCCCCCGGTGCGGCGGCGCGGGCCCCGGACGGCGGCAACTAGGGTCGCCCGCATGCACCCGGGGGAACCACGGCTGGACGTCGCGCGCGTCCGCGGCCAGTTCCCCGGGCTGTCCGACGGCTTCGTGCACACCGACGCGCCGGCCGGCACCCTGCTGCCCGAGAGCGTGGTGCACGCGGTGTCGGCCGCGATGCGGGTGCCGGTGGCCAACCGCGGCGGGGTGTTCCCGTCGTCGTCGCGGACCGAGGGGCTGGTGGCCGGCGCCCGCGCGGCGGTGGCCGACCTGGTCGGCGGGGTCCCCACCGGCGTCGTCCTCGGGCCCAGCACGACCGCGCTGACCTACGCCGTGGCCCGGGCGCTGGCGCGCACCTGGCGCCGCGGCGACGAGGTCGTCGTCAGCCGGCTCGACCACGACGCCAACATCCGGCCGTGGCTGACCGCGGCGGCCCAGGTCGGCGCCGTCGTCCGGTGGGCCGAGGTCGACATCGAGACCGGGGAGCTGCCCGCGTGGCAGTACGACGACCTCATCACCCCGCGCACCCGGCTGGTGGCGGTCACCGCCGCCAGCAACGCGATCGGCACCCGGCCCGACGTCGCCTCGATCGCCGCCCGCGCCCACGCCGTCGGGGCGCTGGTGTACGTCGACGCGGTGCAGGCCGCGCCGCACGTCTTCCTCGACCGGGCCGCGCTCGGCGCGGACTTTCTCGCCGTCTCGGCCTACACCTGGTGCGGGCCGCACGTGGGCGCGGTGGTGGCCGACCCGCAGCTGCTGGCCGAGCTCGATCCCGACCGGCTGCTGCCCACGCCCGACCGGGTGCCCGACCGCTTCGAGAACGGCACCCCGCCGTTCGAGCTCTACGCCGGCGTCACCGCCGCCGTCGACCACCTGGCCGGCCTGTGCGAGGACGCCACCGGCAGCCGCCGGGACCGGTTGCGCGACTCCATGACCGCCGTCGCCGCGTACGAGGGCGGCCTGTTCGAGTGGCTGGACCAGGCGCTGCGCGCCATGCGGCACGTGCAGGTGGTCGGCTTCCCGGAGCACACGACGCCGACGCTGTCGTTCACCGTCACCGGCATGCGTCCCCGCCAGGTCGCCGCCGAGCTGTCCCGCCGCGGCATCTGCGCCTGGGACGGCGACTTCTACGCCCGGGAGCTGTTCGACGCCCTCGGTGTCAACGAGGCCGGCGGCGCCGTCCGCCTCGGGCTGGCGCACTACACCACCGCCGAGGAGGTCGGCTACGTGATCGACTCCGTGGCCGCCCTGCGCGGCGCGCTGCTCTAGCCGGCGGCGCGGCGTCGCACCAGGACGCCGACGACCGGGTTGAGCACGAGCAGCGCCAGCCACGACAGCCGGGCGGCGGAGGAGGAGACGAGGTACGCCACCGGGATCGACGCGAGGAAGAACGCCGGGGGGACGAGCTGGGGGACCAGCTCCAGCCGCATCCGCCGCGCCGTCGGTGGCGCGGCGAGCAGCCCGGTCCGGCACGCCAGCACGTACATCACCGCCTCCGTCGAGGAGACCACCGCGACGTTGACGGCGAAAACGGCCGTCGCCAGCGGCTCATCGTGCTCCCCCAGCGCGTCGGTGCTGAACGGCAGCAGCACCACGAAGGCGAGCAGCACCAGGTCCACCGTGATGAGGCGCCCGCTGAGGTGGTGCAGCCGCGCGACGAAGGCGTGGTTGGCCCGCCAGTAGAACGCGACGATGGCGAAGGCCACGAAGAAGGCCACGAGCTCGGTCCCGATCGCCGCCCACAGGGCGGCGAGGTCGGCCCAGGCGCCCGGGCCCGCCCCGCCGTCGAGGGTGGTGACGAGCAGGGTGAGCGCGACGGCGTAGGTCCCGTCGGAGAAGACGAGCGCGCGGTCGAACTCCGGCGTCCCCCGGGCGAAGCGCGGCGACCGCGGGTCCGGGAGGTCGGCAGCCACGCCCGCAGGGTCGCACCCCTCGCCCGGCACCGGGGCCATCAGGCGTCGGGGAGCAGCAGCACCTTCCCGATGTGCTCGCTCGCCTCGACGACGCGGTGGGCCTCGGCCGCCCGGGACATCGGCAGCCGGCGGTCCACCACCGGCCGCACCACGCCGCGCTCGACGTCGGGCCAGACGTGGGCGCGGACCGCCGCGACGATCGCGTCCTTGCCGCCGGGGCCGGTCACCGGACGCGAGCGCAGCGCCGTCGCCGCCACCGACGCCCGCTTCCCCAGCAGCTTCCCGAGGTCGAGCTCGGCCCGCGCGCCGCCCTGCAGGCCGATGACCACCAGCCGCCCGCCGACGGCGAGGGCGTCGACGTTGCGGGCCAGGTACTTCGCGCCCATGTTGTCCAGCACGACGTCGACCCCGGCGCCACCGGTCTCCTCGCGGACCCGCTCGACGAAGTCCTCGGTCCGGTAGTCGACGGCCACCTCGGCGCCGAGCTCCCGGCAGAACGCCCGCTTGGCCGCGCTGCCGGCGGTGGTGAACACCCGCGCACCGGCCCGGACGGCGAGCTGGATCGCCATCGTCCCGATGCCGCTGGACCCGCCGTGCACGAGGAGGGTCTCGCCCCGGCGCAGGCCGGCGAGCTGGAAGACGTTGGACCACACCGTGCAGGCCACCTCGGGCAGCGCCGCGGCGGTGGCCAGCTCCACCCCGGCGGGGCGGGGCAGCAGCTGCACGGCCGGGACGGCGACCCGCTCGGCGTAGCCGCCGCCGGCCAGCAGCGCGCACACCTCGTCGCCCACCGACCACCCGGTGACGCCCTCGCCGACCTCGCTGACCACGCCGCTGCACTCGAGGCCGAGGATCTCGCTGGCGCCCCGGGGCGGCGGGTAGAAGCCGGCGCGCTGCATCAGGTCGGCCCGGTTGACGGCACTGGCCGCGACGTCGACGACGACCTCGCCCGGCCCGGCCACCGGGTCGGGGACCTCACCCCAGCCGAGCACCTCGGGTCCGCCGGGTCCGCTGGTCGTCACCGCACGCATGCGCCGACCTTAGGAGGACGCCGTGCGCCGGCGTCCAAGCTGCTCGCAAGTGCCCTGCAGGAGCCCGGCGGCACCGTCTGCGCCATGACCACGACGACCCCCGTCCGCGTCCCGGCGCCGCGCACCCCCGACCACGACACGCTGCCGGCCACGCGCGGCCGCGCCGTGACCTCCCTGGCCGACCCCGCGCTGGTCTCCCGCGCGCTGCGCTCGGGGACCCGGCTGGCCGCCGAGGCGCTCACCGGCATCGCCTTCGACGACCCGTGCTGCGCGGCCCGGCAGCGCGAGCTGGTCCGCTGGACCACCGGTGTGACGGCCGAGGTCCGCGCGCACCCGGGGCTGCGCCGCGACGGCGACGTTCCCCTCGACGCGGTCCTCGCCCGCACCGACCTCGCGCTGGCGCTGTTCGCCCGTGAGGTGAGCGCCGGTGCGCCCGCGCTCGCGCTCGCCCTGACCGACCTCGCCGACCTCGTCGAGGCCCGCCTGTCCGCGGCCGCGGGGCTCCCCGGCACCGCCCGGCGCGGCGCCCGTCAGGCGCTGTTCGCCCTGCCGTGGCTGCTCGACGCCTGCCACCCCGCCGAGCAGGCGGCGGTGCTGCGGTCCGCCTCCCGGGGCGAGCTGCTCACCCTGCGGCTGGGCGCCCGGCGCCACGCCGCGACGCGCGACGCCGTCCTCGGCTGCGCCCGGTGACGGGCGGGGCGAGGACGGCGTCGGCGCGGACCCGGAGCGGGTGCTCCCTCAGACGCGGGCCTTGAGGTCCTTGCGCAGGATCTTGCCGGCCGCGGACTTCGGCACCTGCTCGATGAACTCCACCGCCCGGATCTTCTTGTGCGGCGCCACCCGGGAGGCCACGAACTCCATGACCTCGTCCTCGCTGATCTCCGAGCCCGGCGCCCGCACCACGAAGGCCTTGGGCAGCTCCTCGCCGCTCTCCTCGTCCTTGACCCCGATGACGGCGGCGTCGGCGATCTGCGGGTTGCCGACCAGCACGGCCTCGAGCTCGGCCGGGGCCACCTGGTAGCCCTTGTACTTGATGAGCTCCTTGACCCGGTCGACGACGGTGTAGCAGCCGTTGGCGTCCACGATCGCGACGTCGCCGGTGTGCAGCCAGCCGTCGGCGTCGAGGGTGTCGGCGGTGGCCTTCTCGTTGTTGAGGTAGCCCTTCATCACCTGGGGGCCGCGCACCCAGAGCTCACCGCGCTCGCCGGGGGCGGCGTCCTCACCGGTGGAGGGGTCCACCAGCCGGCACTCGGTGTTGGGGATCGCCAGGCCCACCGAGCCCTTGGGGACCTCGCCGGGGAAGCCCTCCGGCTCGCCGCCGTGGTCGGGGGTGGTGTGCGAGACCGGGGACAGCTCGGTCATGCCGTACCCCTGGCCCACGGTGACGCCGCTGTCGGCGCCGCGGCGCAGCCGCGCCTGCGCGGCCTGGGCCAGCGCCTCGTCCAGCGGTGCCGCGCCCGAGAGGATGGAGGTCAGCGACGACAGGTCGAACTGGTCGACCATCGGGTGCTTGGCCAGCGCCAGCAGGATCGGCGGGGCCACGAACGCGCGGGTGATCTTCTGGTCCTGGATGGTGCGCAGGAACTGCTCGAGGTCGAACCGCGGCAGGGTCACGACGGCGCCGCCCCAGGCCAGCCCCTGGTTCATCAGCACGGTCAGGCCGTAGATGTGGAAGAACGGCAGGACGGCGATGATCCGCTCGTCGGCGCCCAGCTGGATCAGCGGGCGGCACTGGGCGACGTTGGCCACCAGGTTGCGGTGGGTCAGCATCACGCCCTTGGGCAGGCCGGTGGTGCCGCTGGAGTAGGGCAGCGTGACCAGGTCGTTCGCCGGGTCGATGTCGACCTGCACCGACGGCGCGTCGCTGCTGATCAGGTCGAGCAGCGAGGCGTGGCCCTCGGCGCCGTCCATGACGATCACCTCGTCCACCGGCGCCTGCTCGACGGCCTCCAGCGCCCGGTCGAGGAAGGGCGAGACGGTGACGAGCACCTTCGCGCCGGAGTCCTTCAGCTGGAAGGCGACCTCGTGGGCGGTGTAGAGGGAGTTGATCGGGCTCATCACGCAGCCGGCCTTGGCGATCCCGTGGAACACCACCGGGTACCACATGGTGTTCGGGCACAGCACCGCGACGACGTCGCCCTTGCGCAGCCCGCGGGCGGCGAGCGCGGCCGCGACCCGGTCGACGTAGGTGGCCAGCTGGCCGTGGCTGATCGAGTCACCGGTCAGGCCGTCGACGAGCGCCGGCGCGTCGGGCTTCTCCCGCCCCGCGGCGAGGACGAAGTCAGGGACCGACAGGTCCGGGATCTCGACGTCGGGGTAACGACTGGCCAGAGCCACGGTGCTCCTCCTCAGCGGGGACGTAGTGGCGCCAGTCTCACACCCGGGCTGTGGTGCAGGACGCGGGGGTTACTCGCCAGTTGCGTTCGCCGCGCCCGGTCCGCCGCCGCGCCGCACTGCCAGGTCACCCGATCGTGCGGGGACCCGCGGTGCGGGGACCCGCGGTGCAGGGACCCGCGGTGCAGGGGACGCGACGGTCAGCGGACGGCGCCGGGCGGCAGGACGGCGTGGACCCCGAAGACCTGGTTGGCCACCTGGGTCACCCGCAGGTCGACCACCACGCCGGCCAGCGCCATGGCGTCGGACCGGGAGGCCCCGTGCAGCGCGCCGATCAGGTCGAGCATCGCGTCCATCGCCTCCGCCGCGGCCTCGTCGAGGTCGTCGCCGATCCCGAGGCACACCCAGCCGGCGGGGGTGCTAGCCACCGGGGTCGCCAGCGGCCGGCCGAACAGGTCGTCGCGGACGTCGAGGGTGAGGTCGGCGCGCTCGGCCCCGCACTCGATCGCCGCGCCGCTCACCTCGCCGTCGCCCTGGGCCGCGTGCGCGTCGCCGACGCTGAGCAGCGCGCCGTCCACCGGGATGGGCAGGTAGAGCGTGCTGCCGGCCACCAGCGCGCGGCAGTCGAGGTTCCCGCCGTGCCGGCGGGGCGGGATCGTCGAGTGCCGGCCCGGCTCGGCCGGCGGCATGCCGATGATGCCGAGGAAGGGCGAGACGGCGACGGTGTGGCCGTGCTGGTTGCGCGCGGTGCCGGCGGCCGCGTCGATGCGCCAGCGGTGCACCGTCGGCCGGAGGCCGCCGACCCGGGCGTTCCAGGCGGTGTCGGCCAGGCCGGCGAAGCCGGTGCCCCACGCCGCCGGGACGACGGCGCCGATGCCGACCTCGAGCACCTGTCCCGCGCGGGCGCCGCGCACCTCGACCGGGCCGGTCAGGGCGTGACCGTCGCCCGGGGTGTACCGCGGGTCCCGCCGGCGGTCGGCGACGTCGCCACCGGTGTCGGGCTCGACGAACCAGCCGGAGTCGAGGGTCGTGAACCGGACCGTCGCGCCCGGGTCGACGGTGAGCGCCGGCGGCAGGTCGCGGTCGAACCAGCCGTGCAGCGTGCCGGGGCCGGGCCGCAGCGTCGGGACGGCGTCCACGTCAGGCCAGCCCGCGGGTGGTGCGCGCCGGCGGGCGGTCGCCGCGGATGGCGGCGACCATGTCCAGCGTCTGCCGGGTCGCGGCGACGTCGTGGGCGCGGAACACCCGCGCGCCCAGCCACGCGCTGACCGCCGTCGCCGCGAGCGTGCCGGTGAGCCGCTGCTCCAGCGGGACGTCGAGGGTCTCGCCGACGAAGTCCTTGTTCGACAGGGCCACCAGCACCGGCCAGCCGGTGGCCACCAGCTCGCCGAGCCGCCGGGTGGCCTCCAGCGAGTGGCGGGTGTTCTTGCCGAAGTCGTGGCCGGGGTCGACCAGCACCCGCTCGGGGTCGACGCCCGCGGCCACCGCGGCGTCGGCGAGCGCCGTCGTCCGCGCGACGACGTCGGCCAGGACGTCGTCGTACTGCACCCGGTGCGGCCGGGTGCGCGGCGGCAGCCCGCCGGCGTGCGTGCACACGATCCCCGCGCCCGCCGCGGCCGCCACGTGGGCCAGCTCGGGGTCGACGCCGCCCCACGCGTCGTTGACGACGTCGGCACCCGCGGCGAGCACCTCCCGCGCCACCTCCGCCCGCCAGGTGTCGATGGAGATCGGCAGGTCGGGGTGCGCGGCCCGGATCGCGGCGACCAGGTCGACGGTGCGGCGGATCTCCTCGGCGGCGTCGACCTCCTCGCCGGGCGCGGCCTTCACCCCGCCGACGTCGACCACGTCCGCGCCCTCGTCGACGACCCGGTCCACCCGCTCGACGGCGGCGGCGAGCTCGTAGGTGGCACCGCGGTCGTAGAACGAGTCGGGCGTGCGGTTCACGATGGCCATCACCACCAGACCGCCGTCGGGCACGTCCAGCCGGCCCAGTCGCAGCACCCGTCGCCCCCGTCCCCGTCGCCGGTGTGGTGGAGTCAGCCAACCAGACCACCCGCGACACCGATCCAGGACACAGGAGGACAGGCGATGGCGCAGACCACCGTGGAGGGCATCGACGGCGTGCTGGCGAAGGTCGGCCAGCACCTCGGGCACAGCGACTGGCTGGAGATCACCCAGGAGCAGGTGAACCAGTTCGCCGAGGCCACCCACGACCACCAGTGGATCCACGTCGACGTCGAGCGGGCGAAGCGGGAGAGCCCCTTCGGCGGCCCGATCGCGCACGGCTACCTGACGCTGTCGCTGGTGTCGGCGCTGACCGCGCAGATCATCGACGCGAAGGGCTTCGGGATGGGCGTCAACTACGGCGCCGACCGGATCCGCTTCATCTCGCCGGTGCCGGTCGGTGCCCGCATCCGCGCCTCGGCGACCCTCAACGACGCCAAGCAGTTCGAGGGCGGCGTGCAGATGAACCTCGGCATCACCATGGAGATCGAGGGCGCGCCGAAGCCGGCGATGGTGGCCTCGATCCTCTTCCGCCGCTACGTCTGAGGCCTGCACTTCCGCGGATGTGCCCCGGGCACATCCGCGGAAGTGCACGGTCAGACGACGATGGCCTGGTTGACCAGGGCCCGCAGGTAGGCGCGGATCGGCAGCGTGCTCGAGGGCAGCAGCTGGGTGAAGAACGTGACGACGACGTCCTCGACCGGGTCGACGTAGAACGCCGTCGACGCCGCACCGCCCCAGCTGTAGTCCCCGGTGCTGGCGACCCCGCCGTAGCGCGCCGGGTCGATCACCATCGAGAAGCCCAGGCCGAAGCCGACCCCGCGCAGCGGCGTCTCGGCGAACAGCGGCCGGCCGAAGGCCTCCAGGTCGGCGTCGCCGGGCAGGTGGTTGCGCACCATGTGCGCCAGCGTGCGCGGGCCCAGCAGCCGCCCGCCGTCGTAGGAGCCGCCGCGGCGCAGCATCTCGCAGAAGCGCAGGTAGTCCGCCGCCGTCGAGACCAGCCCGCCGCCGCCGGAGAGGAACGTGGGCCGGGTGAGCGCCGCCTGGCCCATGGCGTCGATCGGCGCGTACCCGGTGGGCGCCCCGCCGGGCTGCCCGGGGACGGCGGCGTAGAGCCGGGCGAGGGAGTCGACGTCGTCCGCCTCCCGCAGGCCGAAGGAGGTGTCGGTCATCCCGAGCGGGGCGAACACCCGCTCCTGGAAGAACACGTCGAGCGTCTGGCCGGAGACCACCTCCACCAGCCGGCCCAGCACGTCGGTGGAGACCCCGTAGTTCCACTCCGACCCGGGCTGGAAGACCAGCGGGACCGAGGCCCACTGCCGGCAGGCCTCGGCGGAGTCGACGCCGGGCGGGGTGCCCCACTCGTGGCCCATCGCGCGGTACATGGCGTCGACCGGGTGGGCGTGGTGGAAGCCGTAGGTCAGCCCCGAGGTGTGGGTGAGCAGGTGCCGGATGCGGATCGGCTCGATCTGCGGCTGGGTGACCGGCTTCTGCGCCGACCCGGCCACGTAGACCCGCGTCTCGGCGAACTCCGGCAGCCACCGGGCGATCGGGTCGCCGAGCTCGAAGGCGCCCTCCTCGTACAGCATCATCGCCGCGACCGAGGTGACCGGCTTGGTCATCGAGAAGATGCGCCAGCGGGTGTCCTCCTCGACCGGCCGGCCGTTCTCGACGTCCCGCGAGCCGTAGCGGCCCACGTGTGCCAGCCGGCCGTGCCGGGACACCGTGACCAGGAAGCCGGGCAGCTGCCCGTCGTCGACCCAGCGGGCCAGCCGCCGGTCGAGGCGCTCCAGCCGGGTGCCGTCGAGGCCGACCTCGGCGGGGTCGGTGTCGTGGGTCAGTCCGCTCGTCACGCGTGCCTCCGTCCCGGTGCCGTCCCCCTCGGGCGGCGCCTGCCTGCGCATCCTGACCCATGGGTGTGCAGCGGGTCACAGGGAGGCAGGCGCCGCCCCGGCGGGGACGCGGCGGGTCACACCGGGACGTCGCAGGGGACGCGGCGGGTCACACCGGGACGTTGCTGGCGGCCTTCTTCAGGTTCGAGCCGGCGGTGACCTTGACGGTGTTGGCGGCGGGGATGTCGATCGACTCGCCGGTCTGCGGGTTGCGGCCGGTCCGGGCCGACCGCTGCGTCCGCTCGACGGTCAGCAGACCGGAGACGGCGACCTTCTCGCCGCGGGTGATCGCGTCGACGAGCTCCTCCTGCAGGCCCGACAGGACGGCGTCCACGGTGGCGCTGGGCACGTCGGCGCGCTTGGCGATGGCGGTGACGAGTTCGGCCTTGTTCACGGGGATCCTCTCGTTGGGGGGCGCGGCCCGCCCGGTGCTCGGTGGGCCGCCGGTGACGGTGCCGGCCGCGGCGGCGCGGCCGGTCGCTCCCGGGCGGTCACCCGGGACGGACCGGTCCCCACGCGGGGGTCCGGCCCGGGGCACCGTGTCACGACAGCGGGGTATCTGGCCAGTCCAGGGGCACGGAGGCACCCAGCCGAACCGCCGGTACCACCCGTCCCAGCGGGGGCGGGCGCCCGGGGTCCGACATAGCGTGAGGGCATGCCGCAGCTGCCCGGGACCGACCTGATCGTCAGCGACCTGTGCCTGGGCGGCAACGTCTTCGGCTGGACCGCCGACGAGCCGACGTCGCAGGCCGTGCTCGACCGTTTCGTCGACGCCGTCCCCAGCACCCAGCACCCGTTCGTCGACACCGCCGAGATGTACGGCGACGGCCGCTCCGAGCAGATCCTCGGCGGGTGGATGGCCGAGCGCGGCCTGCGCGACCGCGTGGTGGTGGCGACCAAGGCCTCACCGCAGCAGAAGGCCCACCCGCTGGCGGCCGCGGAGGTGAAGGCCGCCGCCGAGCGGTCGCTGCGCAACCTGCGGACCGACCGGATCGACCTCTACTACGCGCACTACGACGACGAGACGACCCCGCTGGAGGAGACGCTCACCGCCTTCGACGAGCTCGTGCGCGAGGGCAAGCTGCTGCACGTCGCGGCGTCGAACTACTCCCCGGCCCGGCTGACCGAGGCGCTGGAGACCTCCGAGCGGCTGGGCGTCACCCGGTACGTGGCGCTGCAGCCCCACTACAACCTCGTCGAGCGGGCCGACTACGAGAACGGCCTGCGCGACGTCGTCGCCGCGCACGGGCTGGGCTGCCTGCCCTACTTCGGCCTGGCCAAGGGGTTCCTGACCGGCAAGTACCGGGCCGGCGAGCGGGTCGACTCCCCGCGTGCCCCGCGCGCGCAGGCCTACGCGGGGGAGCGGGGCGACCGGGTGCTCGCCGCGCTGGCGGAGGTGGCGGCCGCGCACGGGGTCAGCCAGGCCGCGGTGGCGCTGCGCTGGCTGGCCGACCGGCCCACCGTCACCGCGCCGATCGCCAGCGCCCGCGACGTCGACCAGGTCGCCGACCTGCTGCCGGTGCTGGACCTGGTCCTCGCCGACGACGAGCGCGCCGCCCTGACCGCCGCCAGCGACTGACGCGGGCGGCCCTCCTGCAGGGGCCCGCCGCGAGCGTGCGAGTGGCGGGGGGCAGGAGGGTCCTTCGTCAACGGGCGGCCGCCGCGGAGGCGAGGTCCTCCACGCGCAGCAGGCCCAGCACCGCGCCGGTCGCGTCGGTGCAGACCACCGGGTCGAAGCGGTGGGCCGGCGGGCGGGTCAGCGCGCGGTGCAGCGTGCCGGGGACGTCGTCGGTCGGGCGGGCGCACAGCGACACCGGCGCGGTGTGCGCCAGCCCGGTGCGCGGGTCGGTCAGCCGCAGCGCCAGCGGCTCGCCCTGCGGCCCGACGAGCACCACCGGGGGGACGCCGGGGGAGGCCTCGGTGACCTCGCACTGGCGGACCGGCCGCAGCAGGCTCGCCACGGCCGACTCCGCCCGGGCGCGGGCGGCCTGGCCGCGGACCAGCGCGACGACCTCCGGGGCCAGCGGCGCGAACGACGGCGAGGGCCGGCCGAGCAGCCAGCCCTGCGCCAGCGGCACGCCCAGCCGGGAGAAGGCGGCCAGCTCGCCGCGGGTCTCGATGCCCTCGGCGACCAGCCAGGCGTCGATGCGGGCGGCGAACTCGCCGACCACCCCCGCCAGCGCCGCACGCACCGGATCGGTGTCGGCACCGGCCACCAGTGACCGGTCGAGCTTGACCAGCTGGGGTCGCAGCGCGGCCAGCTGCCGCAGGCCCGACCAGCCCGAGCCGGTGTCGTCGAGGGCCACCAGAGCGCCTCGGGCCCGCAGCGCGGCGACCTCGACCCGCAGCGCGGCGAGGTCGGGCACCGGGGCGGACTCGGTCAGCTCGACGACGACGCGGCGCAGGTCCGGCCGGGTGGCCAGGGCAGCCTGCACCGGGCGGGTGCCGAGCAGGGCGGGGCTGACGTTGACGGAGAGGAAGGTGTCGGCGGGCAGCCCGGGCACCGCGGCGAGGGCCTTGTGCAGCGCCAGCGCCTCGAGCTCGGCGGCGACGCCGGCGTCGGCCGCCGCGGCGAACCACACGTCGGGGCCGGCGGTGCCGGGGAACCGGGCCAGCGCCTCGTAGCCGGCGACGCGGGCCCGCGCGAGGTCGACGACCGGCTGGAAGACCAGCGTCAGGTCGTCCGGGTCGGCGAGCAGCGGCCGGCAGTCCGGCAGCCTCCGCGTCAGCATCCCCGTCATGCGCCGACCATCGGCCCCGGCCGACGGCCGCTCGACCTGCGGCTCCCACAGCCTCACCCGGCCGGGTGACGACCCGTCCGGGGAGGAAGGCCGGACGGTCGGTTCCGTTCCGCTACACGCGTGGCAGCATGGTCGGCTGCGGCCGCCCGGGCCGCGCCTGGCCGAGGAGGGCCGTGTCCGTCCCCGCGCCGTCGCCTGCCGCCGACGTGCTGCACGACGCCCAGCGCGTCGCCGCCGCGCGCCGGCTCCTCCTCGAGGTGCCCGGCCCGGCCGCCTACGACCGGCTCTCCGGCCTCGCCGCCCGCCTGCTCGGCGCCGGGCACGCCAAGGTCACCGTCTTCACCGACGAGGACACCGTCGTCGGGGGACACGGCCTGCCGCCCGGGGTGGTCGGCGGCCGGGCCCAGCTCACCGGGGCGTTCTCCGCGTGCGTCGTCCGGGAGGGCCGGGCCCTCGTGGTCCCCGACGCCCGCGTCGACCCGCGGCTGTCCGACCTCCCCGCCGTCACCGCCGGTGAGGTCACCGCCTACCTCGGCATCCCGCTGATCTCGGCCTCCGGCCACGTCATCGGCGTCCTCGCCGTCTACGACGGGCGGGCGCGCACCTGGCAGGACGACGACGTCGCCCTGCTCGAGCACCTGGCCGACTCGGTGGTCGCCGAGCTCGAGCTCGCCGCCGCCCGGTCGGCGATCGGGGCCTCGCGGGTCCGCCTCGAGGTCGCCCTCGAGGCCGGCGCGATCGGCATCTGGGACCACGACCTGCGCACGCGGGTCCTGCACTGGGACGAGCGCTGCGCCGCGGTCCACGGACTCGACGGCCCGCTGACGATCACCGACGTCGACGGGATGCTCGCCGACCGCATCCACCCCGACGACCACGCCGCCGTCCGCGACGCCATGACCGACGCGCTGCGCGGCACGGGGGAGTACGTCGTCGAGGCGCGGGCGCTGCACACCGACGGCACGGTGCGCTGGACGGTCTCCCGCGGCCGCGTCGTGCGCGACTCCCGGGGCGACGCGGTGCGGGTGCTCGGCACCGTCGTCGACGTCACCGACGCCCGCGAGCAGGCCGCCCGCCGGATGGCCGCGGTGCAGCGCGCCGCCGCCGTCGCCGAGGTCGCCGCCGAGCTGGCCAACGCCACCGCGCTGTCGCAGCTGGCCGACATCACACTGCGCGGCGCCCGGCTGCTCGGGGCGTCGTCGAGCGCGCTGGCCGCCTTCGACACCCAGGAGGCGCTGCGGATTTACCTCGCCCGGCAGCTCGCCGACACGGTCGCGGCCGCCGCGGCGGAGGCCGAGGTGGAGGCCCCGCCGGAGGGGCTGGAGATCGAGCTCGACGACGAGCTGCCCACCCAGTACGCCGCCCGCCACGGCGAGCGGGTGCTGCTCACCGACCTCGACGACGCCGTCGCCCGGTTCCCGCGGATGGCCGAGGTCGGTCCGGCGCTCGGCCTGCGCGCCCTCGCCGCCCTGCCGCTGCGGGTGGAGGGCCGGCTGCTGGGCAGCTTCGTCGTCGTCTGGGACACCGAGCACGCCTTCGAGGACGTCGACGTCGAGCTGCTCGACGCGCTGACCGCGCAGATCGCCCTCAGCGTGTCCCGGCTGCGGGCCGACGCCGAGCGGGCGGCCGCCGTCGCCGCCATGGCCGAGGCCAATCAGCGGCTGCAGCTGCTCGCCGACGCCGGCCGGGTGCTGTCCGGGAGCCTGGACATCACCGAGCAGCTGGGCCGGCTGGCCGACCTGGTGGTGCCGGCGCTGGCCGACTGGTGCTGGATCGTCGTCACCGACGAGCAGGGCCGGCTGCACGAGATGGCCTGGTCCCACCGCGACCCCGCCCAGCGGGAGGCCGTGGCGGAGTACGTCGGGGCGATGGTGCACGGGATGACCGACGAGCACGCCGCCCGGGTCGTGACCCGCACCGGCCGTCCGCTGGTGGTGCCGGAGGTCGACGTCGAGCGGATCCAGCAGTCGCTGCACGAGCCCGCGGCGCAGCAGGCGCTGCTGCGGCTGGCGCCGCACTCGGCGCTGATCGTGCCGCTGGTGGCCCGCGGGGAGGTCATCGGCGCCCTGGGCACCGCCAACGGCGCCGAGCGGGGCCCGCACACGACGGCGGAGGTCGAGACCGCCGCCGAGGTCGGCCGCCGCGCCGGCCTGGCGCTGCAGACCGCGCGCCTGTACGAGCAGCAGCGCGGGCTGGCGCACGCCCTGCAGCGCAGCATGCTCACCGCGCCGCCGCGGCCCGAGGGGCTCGACATCGTCGTGCGCTACGTCCCGGCGTCGGAGGGCGCCGAGGTGGGCGGCGACTGGTACGACGCCTTCCCCGGGGTGCTCGGCGGCACCGTCCTCGTCATCGGCGACGTCGTCGGCCACGACCGGAACGCCGCCGCGCTGATGGGCCAGTTCCGGGGGCTGCTGCGCGGCATCAGCCACGCCAGCGGCGCCGACCCGGCCGAGGTCCTCGGCCAGCTCGACCGGGCCGCCGACCGCCTGGCGCTCGACGCGATGGCCACCGCGCTGGTGGCCCGGCTCGACCGCACCGGCCCCGACGAGGCCGTGCTGCACTGGTCGAGCGCCGGCCACCCGCCGCCGGTCGTCGTCGACCCGGACGGGAGCGTGCGGGTGCTCGCCCCCGGGTCGGCCGACCTGCTGCTGGGCGTGGACCCGGGTCGCCGGCGCACCGACCACAGCACCGTCCTGCCCGTGGGCAGCACGGTGCTGCTGCACACCGACGGGCTGATCGAGCGGCGCGACCGCGACCTGCAGGCCGGCACCGAGCAGCTGCTCACCGTCCTGCGCGAGGCCGCCGACCTGCCGCTGGAGCGGTTGTGCGACCGGGTGCTGGAGCGGCTGTTCCTCCCCGACGCCGAGGACGACGTCGCGCTGCTCGCCGTCCGCGTGCTGTGACACCGTCCGGGCACTTCCGCGGAGGTGCACGGGTTGGACCGGGCACTTCCGCGGAAGTGCCCGGTCTGGGGCTGCGTCAGAGGGCGGTCACCTCGTAGGTGTGCCCGGCCGCGCGCAGCCGCTCGACCAGCACGCCGCCGAGCGCCGTCGCGGGGGTGAGCGACCCGGCCCGCTCGGGCAGCCGGTCGCCCTCGAGGGCCAGGCCGAGCGCGACCTGCCCGAGCATCACCGACGTCGCCGCGTAGCCCGGGTCGCCCGTGCCGGCCACGGTGGCGCGGTAGTGCCGCCCGCCCTCGGTGTCGGCGTCGACGACCATGCGGAACCAGCCCTTCTCCCGCGCCGACTCCGACGGCCCGGTGCCCGGTGCGGGCAGCACGCGGTCGACCAGCGCCCGCGTGGGCGCGAAGGCCAGCGCACCGACGGCGGCGGCCAGGCCGGTGGTGATCCCCGCGGCGGTGAACGCCCCGGTGATCCCGCGGCCGGCGCTCATCGACTCCCCGTAGCGCAGGCCGCGGCCGTAGGCCCACTCCTGCAGCGCGTTGCTGCGCCGCACGATCCGGGTGTTGAACGACGCCATGACGAACGGCGCGGTCCAGCGGCCGTCGGCGGCGAGTGCCGGCGGCGTGGCGTCCGGGGGCTGGCGGGTGTCGGGCTCGGCGGCGCGGTCGGGGGAGAGGGAGAACGGGTCGGCGAGCAGCCGGCGCACGGCCTTGTCGCGGGCGGCGTCCTCGACCATCCCGCGCATCGAGGCGACGGTCCCGCCGCTGAACCCGCCGCGGAGACCGGCCACCAGCCGGACGTCGGTGAGCCCGCCGGCGCCGTCCGCGCGCGCCCGCTCGGCCAGGAGGAACACCGCCAGGTCGGAGGGGATCGAGTCGTAGCCGGCCGCGTGCACCAGGCGGGCGCCGGTCTCCCGGGCGACGGCGTCGCAGCGGTCGATGGCCTCGCGGACGAACAGCACCTCGCCGGTGAGGTCGGCGTAGTGCGTGCCGGCCCGCGCGCAGGCCTCGACCACCGGCAGCCCGTGGCGTGTGTAGGGCCCGACCGTGGTGACCAGCACCCGGGTGCTCTCGGCCAGCCGGGTCATCGAGGCCGGGTCGGCGCTGTCGGCCTCCAGCAGCGGCCACGCGCGGCCGGGGGCGGGCAGCTCGGCGGCGACCGCGGCCAGCCGCTCGCGGGACCGGCCGGCCAGCGCCACCCGCAGGTCGGGCGGCGCGGTCTCGGCCAGGTAGCCGGCGACCAGCCGGCCGACGTACCCGGTGGCACCGAAGAGGACGACGTCGTGCTCGCGCGAGGGTCCGGTCACCGCCCGATCCTGCCCCGGGAGGGGGCGACCCCGCCCGTCAGCCCCGACCCCGCCCGTCAGCTCCGGCCGCGCCCGTCGGCCCGCCCGCGTCGGCGCCGGGGGCGGCCGGTGCGGGCCAGCCGGGTGCGGGCGCGGCCGGGCAGGTCGACGGCGACCGGGGCCTCCCACCCGCGCCAGACCGACAGCACCCGCAGCCCGGAGACCAGGGCGATGACCACCAGCGCGACGGGGATCGGGTCCAGCCCGAGCGGACCGGCGAGCACGGTCAGCGCCGTGGCCCCGAGCAGCGCGGCGACGGCGTTGTAGGGGCCGGGCTGCACGATGTCGGCGCGCCGGGCCAGCAGCACGTCGCGGATCACCGCCCCGCCGACGGCGGTCAGCGTCCCGATGAAGACCACCGAGGCGCTGGGCAGCCCGGCGAGCTGGGCCTTCTGGGCGCCGATCACGGTGAACAGGCCGAGGGTGAGCGCGTCGAGCACCACCAGCAGGGCGGTGAGCCGGGACAGCCAGCCGGAGAAGTAGAAGGTGACCATCGCGGTGATCGCGACGGCGGGCAGGTAGCTGCGGTCGGTCAGCGCCACCGGTGGGCCCTGGGCCAGCAGCACGTCGCGGATGAGGCCGCCGCCGAGGCCGCCGCTGACGGCCAGCAGCAGCACGCCGGAGACGGCGAAGCCCTCGCGCGCGGCGAGCAGCCCGCCGGTCAGCGCGCCGACGACGATCGCCGCGAGGTCGACGGCGGCCGGGACGTGCAGGGTCTCGGCCGTCGCGGCGAGGGTGCTCACGGCCGACCATCCTCCCGCCCGGGGCGCGCCCGGCCGGGACGCGGACCACCCCGACGGGTGAGGGGCGGTTGAACTCCTCCGGGTTCCGGTCGATCTGGTCTCCGTGATCCGGTCCCGTGTCGCCCAGGCGGTCGGCACCCGGCTGTTCGCCGCCTACGCCGCGGCCAGCCTGGTGCCCGTCGTGCTGCTGGGTGCTGGGCTCGCGGCGGGCATCCGGCAGGACGCCGTCGACCGCGCGCTCGAGTACGGCCACGCCCAGGCCGCCGTCGTCGAGGAGATGGCCATCGCCCCGGCGCTGCGCGGGCGCGACCTCGCCGCCGGCGTGAGCGGCGCGGAGCTCCTGCGGCTGCAGACCGCCACCGACCTGGCCGTCTTCCGCGGCTCGATCCTGCGGCTGCGGCTGCGCGACTTCTCCGGCGCGGTGGTCTTCGCCGACGACGGCGCCACCGGCCCCGAGACCGCGCTGCCCGACTACCCCGCCGGCGAGGGCGTCGTCCCGGCCGGCGGCACCGCCTTCACCACGGCCGCGACCGGCGGCACCGACGTCGCCCTCCTCGACGGCGAGGGCATGGCCGTCGGGCGGATGATCCGCGTGCTGCAGCCGATCGTGGCCGACTCCTCCGGCCGCTCGGTCGGCGTCCTGGAGCTGCTGCTGCCCTACGACACGGTCGCCGCACAGGTCGAGGCGGCCACCACCCGCACCTACTGGCGCCTGGGCGCCGGCCTCGCCGCGCTCTACGTCGTGCTCGCCGGGATCTCCTGGTCGACCACGCGCCGGCTGCGCCGCCAGGCCGCGCAGGCCGAGCACGACGCCCTGCACGACCCGCTGACCGGGCTGGCCAACCGCGAGCTGTTCGCCCGCCGGGTCGCCGCCGAGATCGGCCGCGGCACGCCCGGCGCCGTCGTCCTCGTCGACCTCGACCGGTTCAAGGAGGTCAACGACACCCTCGGCCACCACGCCGGGGACCAGCTGCTGGTCGAGGTCGGCCGCCGGCTGACCGCCACCGTGCGCTCGGGGGACACCGTGGCCCGCCTCGGCGGCGACGAGTTCGGCCTGCTGCTGCCCGGGATGGACAGCGCCGCCGACGCCCGGGAGCTGGTGCAGCGGGTGAGCGACGCGCTGTCGGTCGAGACCGTCGTCGAGGGCGTGCCGCTCGCCGTGGAGGCCAGCTGCGGCATCGCCATGCACCCGGCCGACGCCACTGACGTCGAGACGCTGCTGACCTGCGCCGACGCCGCCATGTACCAGGGCAAGCGCGGCGCGACCGGGGTCGTCGTCTTCGACCCGCGCGCCACCGCGCCCTCGCCGCACTCGCCGGCCCTGCAGCACGACGTCCGCCGCGCCCTGGCCGACGGCGACCTGCGGCTGCACTACCAGCCGCAGGTGGACCTGGCCTCCGGCCGCACCGTCGGCGTCGAGGCGCTGCTGCGCTGGCAGCACCCGGTCCGCGGGCTGCTCGGTCCCGGTGACTTCCTGCCGGCTCTGGAGCAGTCCGGCGTCATGGGCGCGCTCACCGAGTGGGTGCTGCGGCAGGCGCTGGCCGACTGCGCCGCCTGGAGCGCCGTGGGCGAGGACTGGACGGTGTCGGTCAACGTCTCGGTGCGCAACCTCGAGACCCCCGGGTTCGCCGCCACCGTCGCCCGGCTGGCCGCCGCGGCCGGGGTGCCGCCGGCGCGGCTGCACCTCGAGGTGACCGAGACCGCGCTGCCGGCCGACCTCGCCACCGCCTCGGCGTGCCTGGCCGAGCTGGCCGCGCACGGCTTCGGCGCCGCGCTCGACGACTTCGGCGTCGGCTTCGCCAGCCTGTCGCACCTGCGCTCGCTGGCGCTGACCGAGGTGAAGGTCGACCGCGCCTTCGTCACCGGCGTGGACGTCTCGGCCGAGGACGCCGCCGTCGTGCGGTCGCTGGTCGAGCTCGCGCACGGCCTGGGGCTGTCGGTCTGCGCGGAGGGCGTGGAGACGCCCGCCGTCGCGGCCTGGCTGCGGGCGGTCGGCTGCGACCGCGCCCAGGGCTGGTTGTTCTCCCGGCCGCGCCCGTGGCCGGAGCTCTCCCGCGCGGCCGCAGCGGTGTCCGCGCCCTCCGTGGAGGTCCTCGCGTGACCCGCACCCACCGTGCCCTCGCCGGCACCGCCGTCCTCGCCGCCGCCCTGCTCGCCGCCGGCTGCGGCGCGTCGGCCGACCCGGCCGCGCCCGCCACCGACGCCGCACCGGCGGTGACCGTGGACCAGCGGCTGCACGCGGCACTGCCCGAGGAGGTGCGCGACAGCGGCGTCCTCACCGTGGCCAACGACCCGTCCTACCCGCCGGCGTCGTCGTTCGGCCCGGACGGGCGCACGATCGTCGGTTTCGAGCCCGACCTCGGCGCGGCGCTCGGCGACCTGCTCGGCGTGGAGGTGCGGTTCGAGGCGTCGTCGTTCGACACCCTGCTCGACGACCTCGCCGCCGACCGGTTCGACCTGGTGATGAGCGCGGTCACCGACACCGCGGAGCGCGAGCAGCAGGCCGACTTCGTGAACTACTTCCGCGCGGGGTCCTCGATCGTCGTCTCGCGGGGCAACCCGCACGGCATCCACGACCTGGCCGGGCTGTGCGGGCGCAGCGTCGCCGTCGAGGCCGGGACGGTGCAGGTCGGGCTGCTCGAGCGGGCGCAGTCCTCGTGCACCGGCGGTATCGACGTCCACGAGCTGCCCACCAACGACGACGCCCTGCTCGAGCTGCGCACCGGCCGTGCCGACGCCGTCGTCGCCGACTACCCGCCGGCGGTCTTCGTGACCACCGACCCGCGGACGCAGAGCAGCTTCCAGCTGGTCTCCGACACGCAGTACGAGCCGGGGCTCTACGGCATCGCCGTCGCCACCGACCGGCCGGGGCTGCGCGACACGCTCACCCGGGCGCTGCAGCGGCTCGTCGACGACGGCGTCTACCAGCAGCTGCTCGACCGCTGGGAGGTCGGGCACGGCGCCGTCGACTCGGTGACGGTCAACGGCGGGCTGCCCCCGGCCGAGTGAGCCCCTGGCCGGGCGCGTGCGCGCCCGGCCGGGACCGAGGGTGTGCGCGGAGGCCGCACCCGACCGCCGGTCGTGCGGCGTCGGCGCACACGCTCGGGCGTCCTAACCGATCCGCTGCCCGGCCGCCCAGACGGCGGTGACGGACCGGTCCGCACCCAGGGCGACGACGTCGGCCGCGCACCCGGGGGCCAGCCGGCCGAACCGGTGACCGAGGCCCAGCGCGCGGGCCGGCGTCGCGGTGAGCGCGGTGACCGCGGCGACCGGGTCGACGCCGGCGTCGAGGGCGGCGCGCAGCGCGGCGTCCTGGGTGAGCGTGGACCCGGCGAGCGTGCCGGTGCCGGCGAGCACCGCCCGCCCGTCGCGCACGGTGACCGCCCGCCCGCCGATGCGGTACCCGCCGTCGGCACCCCCGGCGGCGGCCGTCGCGTCGGTGACCAGCGCGACCCGCCCCGGCGCCCCGGCCATCAGCAACCGCGCGACGACGGGGTGCACGTGCACGCCGTCGAGCACCAGCTCGAGGGTGACCCGGGGGTCGGCCAGCGCGGCGCCGACCGGGCCGGGCTCGCGGTGGTGCAGGCCGGGCATGGCGTTGAGCGCGTGGGTGAGCAGCCGGGCGCCGGCGTCGAACGCGGCCGCGGTGAGCGCGGCGCCGGCCTCGGTGTGCCCCACGGCGACGACGACGCCCGCGGCGGTGAACGCGCGCACCGCCTCCAGCGCCCCGGGCAGCTCCGGTGCGATCGTGACCTGCCGCAGCGTGCCCCGGGCGGCGGCCAGCAACCGGGCGACGTCGCCGGCGGTGGGCGCGCGCAGGTGGCGGGGGTCGTGCGCGCCGCAGCGGGCCGGTGCGAGGAAGGGCCCCTCCAGGTGCGCGCCGAGGACGGTGGGGTCGGCCTCGGCCAGGTCGGCGATGCCGGCCAGCGACGCCGCCAGCTCCCCGACCGGCGCGGCGACCAGGCTGACCACCGACCGGGTGGTGCCCGCGGCCCGGTGCACGGCGAGACCCCGGCGGACCGCGTCGGGGCCGTCGTCGAAGGAGGACCCGCCGCCCCCGTGCGCGTGCAGGTCGACGAACCCCGGGGTCAGCTCCGCGCCGGACAGGTCGACGGTCTCCTCGGCCGGCGGGGGCGGCCCGCTGCCGGTGGCCGTGATCGTGTCGCCGTCGAACAGCACCCACCCGTCGCCGGTGACCCCGCCGGCGTCGAGCAGCCGGCCTCCGGCGAGCAGCGTGCGCACGGCACGGGAACTCCCCGCCCGGGAGGTGGACGGAACGTAACGATCGAGTTCTCGTTTGGCACGGCCGGAGCGACAGGGCCAGGGTCGGAGGCGGAGGACACCGCCCCGACCCCCGGAGGTCCGCGTGCGTACGAACCGGTTCCTGCCCCTCGCCGCGGCCGCGGCCCTGGTCCTCTCCGCCTGCGGGGGAGGGGAGAGCGTCGACACCGGCGGGGGCGGCGGTGGGGAGAACGTGCTGGTGGCAGCGGTCAGCGCCCAGCCCGACCAGTTCGACCCGCACGCCACCAACGCCTACGCGAGCTTCCAGGTGCTGGAGAACGTCTACGACACCCTCGTGGTCCCGGACCCCGAGGACCTCACCATGCAGCCGAGCCTGGCCGAGTCGTGGACCACCAGCCCCGACGGGCTGAGCTGGACGTTCACCCTCCGCGACGGCGTCACGTTCCACGACGGTAGCGAGTTCGACTCCGCCGACGTCGTCTACAGCTACCGGCGGATCATCGACGAGGAGCTGGCCAACGCCTACCGCTTCGCCACCGTCGCCGACGTCACCGCACCCGACCCGCGGACCGTGGTCCTCACCCTCACCCGGCCCACGCCCAACCTGCTGGAGCTCATCGGCTCGTTCAAGGGCATGGCGATCCTCCCGGAGAACGCCGCCGAGGACCTCGACCTGCAGACCGAGGCCAACGGCACCGGCCCCTTCGAGCTGGAGAGCTCCGACGCCAACGCCACCGTGCTCACCGCCTTCGACGACCACTGGGGCGGCGCGCCCACCGTCGACGGCGTCGAGTTCCGCTACATCACCGAGCCCAGCGCGGCGCTCACCGCGCTGAGCAACGGCGAGGTGCAGTGGACCGACAACGTGCCCCCGCAGAACATCGAGTCCCTGCAGGACGACGACGCCGTCGAGATCGGCTCGGTGACCAGCGTCGAGTACTACTACCTGTCGATGAACTACCGGGTCCCGCCGTTCGACAACCGGGACGTGCGCCGGGCGATCGCGACCGCCGTCGACCGCGAGGAGGTCACCCAGGCCGCCCGGTTCGGTGCCGCGCAGCCCAACGAGACCGCCATCCCCCAGGGCAGCCCCTGGTACCTGGACTACGCGCCCTTCACGCCGGACCAGGAGGCGGCCCGGCAGCTGCTCGCGCAGGCCGGCGTGCAGACGCCGCTGACGATGGGCCTGATGGTCACCGACGAGATCCCCGAGACGGTGGCCGCCGCCCAGGTGATCGCCAGCCAGCTGCAGCCCATCGGCGTGGAGGTGGAGATCCAGGAGGAGGACCTGGCCACCTGGCTCGACCGCCAGTCGCAGGGGGACTTCGACGCCTTCCTGCTCAGCTGGATCGGCAACATCGACCCGGCGGACTTCTACGAGAACCAGCACCTGTCCACCGGCGGCAGCAACTACCAGGGCTACACCAACCCGCAGGTCGACACCCTGCTGACCCAGGCGGCCACCGAGCCGGACCAGGCGGTCCGCAAGGACCTCTACGACCAGGCCGCGCGGATCATCGTGGACGACGTCAGCTACCTGTACCTCTACAACCCCGACGAGGTGCAGGCCTGGGCGGCCGGGCTGACCGGCTACCAGGTCCGGGCCGACGCGGCGATCAACTTCGAGACGGTGGAGCTGCCCTGACCGGGTACCTGCTCCGGCGCGCCGGCCAGGCCCTGGTGGTCCTGGCCGGCGTCAGCGTCCTGGTCTTCTCCCTCATCCACCTGGTGCGCGGCGACCCCATCCGGCTGGCGCTGGGCACCCGGTACTCCCAGGAGACCTACGACGCCCTGCGGGAGCGCAGCGGCCTGGACCTCCCCCTCGTCGAGCAGTACCTCACCTGGGCCGGCCGGGCGGTGACCGGCGACCTGGGGGTGAGCTTCCGCAGCGGGGAGACGGTGACGGCGCTGATCGCCGAGCGGCTGCCCGCGACGCTGACCCTGGCCGTCGCCGCGCTGCTGGTGGCGCTGGTCATCGCGCTGCCGCTGGGGCTGCTCTCGGCGCTGCACCCGCGGTCGTTCGTCGACCGGCTGGCCACCGTCGTCAGCCAGTTCGGCATCTCGGTGCCGGACTTCTGGCTGTCGATCATGCTCATCCTGGTCTTCGCCGGGACGCTGGGCTGGCTGCCCTCGGGCGGCTACGTCTCGCTCACCGAGGACCCGCTGGGCTGGCTGCAGCGCCTGGTCCTCCCCGCGATCGCCACCGGGGTGGTCTCCGGCTCGGTGATCACCCGGTTCGTCCGGTCGAGCACGCTCGAGGCGCTGGGCGCCGACCACGTCCGCACCGCCCAGGCCAAGGGCGTGCCGACCCGCCAGGTGCTGACCTGGCACGTGCTGCGCAACGCGCTGCTCCCGCTGGTCACCGTCACCGGCGTGCAGCTGGCATACCTGCTGTCCGGCGTCGTCGTCGTGGAGATCGTGTTCTCCTGGCCGGGCCTGGGTCAGCTGGCCTACCAGGCGGTCCGCGACCGCGACTTCCCGGTGCTGCAGGGCGCGGTGCTGCTGTTCGCCCTGGTGTTCCTGGTGATCAACCTGCTGGTGGACCTGCTCTACAGCCGGATCGACCCGAGGATCTCGCGCTCATGACCCAGCTGCCCACGCCGGGCGCCACCCCCGCACAGCCCCCGCCGTCCGAGCCGATCCCGGCGGCGGCCCCGCCCCGGCCGCGCTGGCGGGAGACCCTCGGCCTGCTCGCGCGCAACCCGACCGCCGCCGTCTCCGCCGTCGTGCTGGTGCTGATCGTGCTGGTCGCGGTCTTCGACGAGACGCTGGCGCCCGACGGCCCCAACGACCAGGACCCGGGCCGGCAGCTGCAGCCGCCGAGCTGGGCGCACCCGTTCGGCACCGACGAGTTCGGCCGCGACGTGTTCAGCCGGGTCGTCCTGGGCGCGGCGACGTCGCTGCGGGTGGGGTTCCTCTCCGTCGCGTTCGCCCTCGTCGTGGGCACCCTCATCGGGCTGCTGGCCGGCTTCTACGGCCGGTGGGTCGACGACACCCTGATGCGGCTGATGGACGTGCTGTTCGCCTTCCCCGCGGTGCTGCTGGCCATCGCCATCGTGGCCATCCGCGGCGCCGGGCCGGCCAACGCGATCCTGGCCATCGGCATCGTCTACGTGCCGATCTTCGCCCGTGTCACCCGCGCCAGCGTGCTCGGCGTGCGCGAGGAGGTCTACGTGCGGGCCTCGCGGTCGGTGGGTGCCTCGGACTGGCGGCTGATCACCCGGCACGTGCTGCCCAACGCGGCCCCGCCGATCATCGTGCAGACCTCGATCAGCCTGGCCTTCGCCGTGCTGGCCGAGGCGGCGCTGTCCTTCCTCGGCCTGGGCCCGCGCCGGCCCAACCCGTCGTGGGGGCTGATGCTCGCCGACGGCCGCGGCTTCATCGAGCAGGCCTGGTGGTACACCGTCTTCCCCGGCCTGGCGATCGTCGTCACGGTGCTGTGCTTCAACCTGCTCGGTGACGGCCTGCGCGACGTCCTCGACCCGCGCCAGCGCACGCTGATGGCCGGGGGCGGCCGGTGACGTCGCTGTCGAAGGCGCCGCAGCCCGCGGCCGGGCCCGTGCTGGAGGTCGAGGACCTGCGGGTGCGGCTGCGCACCCCGCGGGGGACGGCGCACGTGGTCAACGGGCTGGGGTACTCCGTCGGCCCGGGCGAGACCGTCGCCGTCGTGGGCGAGTCCGGCAGCGGCAAGAGCGTCTCGGTGCTGGCGCTGCTGGGCCTGCTCCCCCCGCGGACGGCGACGGTGAGCGGCCGCGCGCTGCTGCACGGCGAGGACCTGCTGACCATGTCCCCCGAGCGGCTGCGGCAGGTCCGCGGCCCCGGCGTCGGCATGGTGTTCCAGGACCCGATGACCTCGCTCAACCCGGTGCTCAGCGTCGGCCGGCAGCTCACCGAGGGGCTGCGGGCGCACGGTCACGTGTCCAAGGCCGCGGCGCGGGCGCGCGCGGTGGAGCTGCTCGGCGAGGTGGGCCTGCCCGATCCCGGCCGGGCGGTGGACCGCTTCCCGCACGAGCTCTCCGGCGGCATGCGGCAGCGGGTGGTCATCGCGATCGCGCTGGCCAACTCCCCGTCGCTGCTGATCGCCGACGAGGCCACCACCGCCCTCGACGTCACCGTGCAGGCGCAGATCCTCGACCTGGTCGAGCGGCTGCAGACCGAGCACGGCACCGGCGTCGTCTGGATCACCCACGACCTCGGCGTCGTCGCCGGCATCGCCGACCGGGTGCTGGTCATGTACGGGGGGCGCTGCGTGGAGGACGGCACGGTCGACGACGTCCTCGAGCGGCCGGCGCACCCCTACACCCGCGGCCTGCTCGGCGCGCTGCCCGACCTCGCCGCCGACGACGGCGGCGACCTGGCCACCATCGCCGGCACCCCGCCGCCCCCGACGGACCTGCCGGCCGGGTGCGTGTTCTGGCCGCGCTGCCCGGTGCGCGGCGACGCCCGGTGCGAGACCGAGCAGCCGCCCCTCGCCCCGGTGAAGGGGAGCCATTATCGCGACAAAGGCACTTCCGGGGTGCCGGGGGAGGGCCAATATCGCGACGAAGGCACTTCAGGGGTGCCGCACCGGGCGGCGACGTGGTGCGCGGAGGGGAGCGGATCGTGACGTCGACGACGAAGCGGCAGGTCCTGGTCTCCGCGCGCGGGTTGGAGGTGCACTTCCCGATCCGCGCCGGCGGGCTGCTGCGCCGCGGCACCGGCGTGCTGCGCGCCGTCGACGGCGTGGACCTCGACGTGTACCGCGGCGAGACGCTGGGCCTGGTGGGGGAGTCCGGGTGCGGCAAGTCCACGCTCGGCAACGCGCTGCTGCGCCTGGTCCGGCCCACCGGCGGCACGGTCTCCTTCGACGGCGCCGAGGTCACCGCGATGTCGCGGGCGCAGCTGCGCGACCTGCGCCGCCGCGCCGGGATGGTGTTCCAGGACCCCTTCGCCTCCCTCGACCCGCGGCGCACCGTGGCGCAGACGGTCGGCGAACCGCTGGAGGTCCACGGCCTGCACCCCGGGCGGCAGGCGCGCGCCGCGCGGGTGCGCGAGCTGCTCGAGCTCGTCGGCCTCGACCCGGGCGTCGCCGCCCGCTACCCGCACGAGTTCTCCGGCGGGCAGCGGCAGCGCGTCGGCATCGCCCGGGCGCTGGCCGGGGAGCCGGACTTCCTGGTGTGCGACGAGGCGATCGCCTCCCTCGACGTCAGCGTGCAGGCGCAGGTGCTCAACCTGCTGCGCCGGCTGCAGCGGCAGCTGGGGCTCACCCTGCTGTTCATCTCCCACGACCTGTCGGCGGTGCGGCACGTGTCCGACCGGATCGCGGTCATGTACCTGGGCCGGGTGGTGGAGGTCGGGCCCGCGGCCGCCGTCGCCGCGGAACCGCAGATGCCCTACACGCGGGCGCTGTTGTCGGCGGTGCCGCTGCCGCACCCGCAGCTGGAGCGCTCGCGGCGGCGCATCGTGCTGCGCGGCGACGTCCCCTCGCCGGCGCGGGTGCCCAGCGGCTGCCGCTTCCGCACCCGCTGCCCCGACGTCTTCGAGCCCTGCCCCGACGTCGACCCCGCGCTGCAGCCGGTCGGGTCCGCGCCCGGGCACGTGGCCGCCTGCCACCTGCACGGCGTCGTCGGGACGCCGGTGCAGCGGGAGCGGCCCGGCGAACCGGTCGACGCCGGCGACCCCGCGCGCTGACCCGCGAGACGCGGCCGTCCGTTTGCCTGCGTGATCGTCCGGCTACCGCGCGCCGGGAGGCGGCGCAGGGCGTGCTGCGGGGGACGGGGATCGCGTGATGGCGTCGAGCAGGACCGACCGGGGTGCCGTGGCCACCGGTCTCTACGGCAGCAGGATCGGGCCGAGGGTGGGGCGCACGGCGCTCACCGAGTTCGTCGGGACGGCGATCCTGGTGTTCGTCGGCACCAGCGTGGTGGTGGCCGGGCCCGCCACCGGCAGCAGCCTCTACGAGCTGCTGGGCGTGGTGCTCGCCTTCGGCCTGACCCTCACCGCGCTCGCCGCGGCCCTCGGCCACGTCTCGGGGTGCCACCTCAACCCCGCCGTCACCCTCGGCCTGGCGGTGACGGGACGCTTCCCGTGGCGGGCGGCCGGCGCCTACGTCGCCGCGCAGCTCGCCGGTGGCCTCGCCGGCGCGGCGGCCACGTGGGCGGTCTACGGCGGAGCCGCCCGCAGCGAGGCGGTGCTCGGCGCCACGACGCCACAGGAGGGGGTCTCGTCGGGGCAGGCGTTCCTGGCCGAGGCGCTGGTGACCTTCGTCCTGGTGCTCGTCGTCGTCTCGGTCGCCACCGACGACCGCGCGGAGTCCTCGATCGCGCCGGTGGCCGTGGGCTTCGCGCTGGCCGCCGCGGTCTTCGCCGCCGGGCCGCTCACCGGCGGGGCGGTGAACCCGGCGCGCGCCTTCGGGCCGAACGTGCTGGCCGGGCAGCTGTCGTCGCTGTGGATCTACCTGCTGGCCCCCGTCGTCGGCGGCGTCCTCGCGGCCCTGGTCTACGACCGCCTGCTGTCCTCGGGCGCACCCCCGGAGGCCTGAGCGCGCCGGGCGCCCCCGTCGTCGCTAGGGGACCCGGGTCAGCCCCGGCCGCTGCGGGTGGGACGGCGGCCCTGCCGGGAGCCCGAGCGAGGGCCGCGCCGGGTGTCCCGGCCGCCGGCGCGGGGGTGACCGTCGTGGGCCCGTCCGCGCGGTGCGCTGCACGGCCGGCAAGTGGAGAACCACGGCGCGATGGCGGTGCCGCACTCGACGCAGGCGCTGGACCGGCTGACCGCGATGGCGTCGGGCAGCAGCTCGCTGATCGCCTCGGCGCACTCCTCCTCGACCCAGGCGGCGTCGTCGCTGTCGAGGCCGGCCACGCCGGGGAACTGCCGCAGCAGCGTCTGGGCGTCCCGGGCGGCCGCGGCGGTCTGCTCGAAGTCCTCGACACCGCCGCCCACCGGGACGTCGGGCAGCACCAGCTCGGGGCGGACCGGCAGGCCGACCGCGTGCCGCAGCGCCGCCCGGGCCAGCACCAGCCAGCGGGTGCGCCGCGGCGGGCTGTAGTCGATGGGCAGGTTCACCAGCCGCCAGACGGTGTGCAGGTCACCGGCCGCGCCGAGCGGGCCGCGCAGCAGCGGCAGCAGCGCCTGCACCCGCAGGACGAGGGGCCCGACGTCGTCGGGGGTCATGGCCTGGTCGCGGGTGGCCGCGCGGGCCCAGGCCTGCCAGCGCACCAGCGCCTCGGGCAGGTCGACGGCCTCGATCGCACCGAGGTCCTCGAGCTCGGGCCGCAGCCGCGGCCGGCGCTCGGGCAGGTCGCTGGCCCGGTCGCCGCGGGCGACCTCGGCGCCGACGGCCACCAGCGCCACGGAGGGCCGCAGCTTCGGCACGCCGGTCAGGACACCCACGGCGCCGTGCCCGGTCAGGCCGTAGCGGCCGGCCCGCCCGGCGATCTGCGCGGTCTCCCAGGTGCGCAGCGGCCGCAGCTCGACGCCGTCGAACTTCGTCGTCTCGGCGAACAGCACGGTGGTGGCCGGGACGTTGATGCCGTGCCCGATGACGTCGGTGGTGACCAGGACGTCGAGCTCGCCGGTGACGAACCGGTCGATGACCTCCCGCCGGGTGGCCGGGGGCAGCGCGCCGTAGAGGACGCCCACCCGCCCCGGCCGGTGCCGGTCGAGCTCGGCGGCGACGGCGTAGACGGTCTTGCGGGAGAAGGCGACGACGAGGGTCTGCGGGCGGACGCCGGTGGTGCGGACCGGTGCGCGCAGCACGTCGAGCCGGGACAGCCGCTGGTGGTGGACGACCTCGACGTCGCCGGCGTCGTCGACGAGCGGCGCCAGCAGGGGGTGGGCCTCGGCCGCCGCGATCAGGTGCATCTCGCGGTACTCGCCGGTGAGCAGCAGCCGCGCCCAGTGGTGGCCGCGGTCGGGGTCGGCGACCCAGTGGGACTCGTCGAGGACGAGCAGCTCGCCGCGCACCGGTGCCTTCTCCACCGTGCAGCAGACGATCGGCGCGGAGGGGTCGATCTCCTCCTCGCCGGTGGACAGGCCGACGGTGCCCTCGGGCAGCAGCGCGGCGAGCTTGGCGTAGGCCTCGTGGGCGAGCTGGCGCAGCGGTGCGGCGTAGACGCCCGAGCCGGTGGCGGCCAGCGCCTGCAGCGACTCGTAGGTCTTGCCGGAGTTGGTGGGGCCGAGGTGGAACACGACCCGCTGCGGCGGGGTGGTGCGGACGGGCAGTTCCGGCGCGGCGCCCTCCACCCACAGCTGCTGGGCGCGCCGCTCGGCGCGGGCGGCCTCGCGGTCGGCGTCCCGGGCGGCGGCACGGTCGGTGCGGCCGACGGCGTGGCCCGCGGCGGGACGCTCGGCGGCGGAGCGCCGCTCGCGGCGGCGGACGGTGGACGGCGGGGGAGCGGTCTCGGGCAGGAGAGGTCCTCGGGTCGGTCGTGCGGGAGGGATGCGGCCGCCGCGATCGGCAGCGGGGCAACTCCGGGTCAACACCGATCGGGCCGGTTCCATGCCCGGGCGGCCTCCCTCAGTCCTTCTCCTTGTCCTTGTCCTTGCCGTTCCCGTTGCCCCGACCGTTGCCGTTGCCGTTCCCGGAGCCCTCGTCGCCGTCGTCACCGCTGTCCTGCTCCTCCGGCGCCGGGGCCGGCGCAGGGGCCGGCGTCGCGGTGGGGGCGGGGGCCGGCGGCGGGGCGACGGCGTGGGTCAGCGTCACCGGCTGCCCGGGCAGCAGCTCCCCGGCGGGGTCGACGGCGATGACCAGCCCGTCGGCGACGTCGGCGGTGGTGAGCGGGCGCCGCTGCACCTGCAGGCCCAGCGCGGCGAGCTCGGCCTCCACCTCGGCGACCGGCCGGCCGACCAGCGCGGCGGGGTCGATCCGGACGGTGCTCGGCGGAGCGGGGGCGCTGCTGGTCGTGGTCGCCGCCGTGGCGCCGGCCGGGGGGGAGGACGGGTCGTCGCCCGCGCTGCCGAGCAGGCCCCAGACGCCGAGTGCGACGAGGACCGCCGCGACGGCGGCGCCGGCGACGGCCGGCCACGCCCTGCGCCGGCGCGGGGGCTCCTCCGGCGCCGTGCCGTCGTGCACCGCGGTGTCCCCGGCGGTGTCCCCGGTGGAGGTGTCGAGGGGCGCGGCGGCGGGCCCGGTGGCCGGGAGCGGGAACGGCAGCACCGCCGTGGCGTGGCGGTCCACGCCGACGTCGGGCGCGGCGGCGGTCGCGGGGGCAGCCGGGGTCAGCGCGTCGACGGCGTCGCGCAGGGCCGCTCCGTCGGGGAACCGGGCGGCGGGGTCCCGGGCCATGGCCCGCGCGACGAGGTCGCGCACGTCCCCGGGCACGTCCGGTGGCAGGGGAGGGGCCGGCTGGCGGATCTTCGCCAGTGCGATCTGCACCGGGCCGTCGCCGTCGAACGGCACCCGGCCGGCCAGGCACTGGTAGGCCACCACGCCCAGCGCGTACACGTCGCTGGCGGGGCTGGCCGGGACGCCGTCGGCCTGCTCCGGGGAGAGGTAGTGCGCCGTCCCGAGGACCTGCCCGGTCCGGGTGAGGTGCAGGCTGGACGCCGACCAGGCGATCCCGAAGTCGGTGATCTTCACGTCGCCGTCGCCGGTGACCAGCACGTTGGCCGGCTTGACGTCGCGGTGCACGACGCCGGCCGCGTGGGCGGCCGCCAGCGCCGCCGCCGTCTGGCGCACGATCCGCAGCGTCGAGGCGACGTCGAGCCGCCCCCGCTGCACCAGCAGCTCCGACAGCGGGGTGCCGTGGACGAGCTCCATGACGAGGTAGGGGAGGGTCCCGGTGGGGCCCTCGACCTCCCCGTAGTCGTGCACCGCGGCGATGTGGGGGTCGTTGAGCAGGGCGGCGTGCCGGGCCTCGGCGCGGAACCGCTGGAGGAAGGCCGGGTCGCCGGTGAACTCCCGGCGCAGCAGCTTCACCGCGACGGTGCGCTCCAGGAGCGTGTCCTGCGCGCGCCACACCTCGCCCATGCCACCGCCGGCGATCATGGTGCCCAGCCGGTACCGGTGGCCCAGCAGGTCCCCGGTCGCTGTCATGGCCAGCCGCTCCGCTCTGGGTCGATCGCCGTCGGACGTCGCGCCGGCCGGCGGGAGGCCTCCCTCGGCACGGGGCAGCGGGCTGCGCCGGGGTGCGGCACGGTGCGGCCCGTCCGCGCGGGAGGGGGACGGGCCGGCGCCCGGGAATCTACCCGCCGCACCGCGGCCGGACCGGCAGCGCCGGGCGCGTCGGCCCGTCAGCCGTGCCGCGGGGGCCGGTCCTGGGCGGCCGGCGGCACCAGCTCGGCGAGCAGGGCGCGGACCCGGGCGTCGAGGTCGTCGACGATGCGCCGCACGGTGTCGAGGTCCTGGTCCTTCGGGTCGTCGACCGGCCAGTCCTCGTACCGCGTGCCGGGCACGTAGGGGCAGGTCTCGCCGCACGACATGGTGACCACGACGTCGGCGGCCTCGACCAGGTCGTGCCGCAGCCTGGTCGGCGTGTGGTCGGTCACCGGCAGGCCGCGCTCGGCGAGCACCCGGGCGACGACCGGGTTCACCTCGGTGCCCGGCTGCGAGCCGGCGCTGCGGACCTCGACGCGGTCGCCGCCGTGGTGGCGCAGCAGGGCGGCCGCGGCGACCGACCGGCCGGCGTTGTGGACGCAGCTGAACAGGACGGACGGCCTGGAGGTCATGGAGTGCCTTCCGAGGAGGGGCGTCGGCGGTCGCCGCGGCCGGTGCCGGCGAGCTCCCCGGCGACCGCGGCGGCGTCCGGGTAGAGCAGGCGGACCGCGCCGACGGCGAGCGCGGCGCCGGCGAGCTGGGCGAGCACGAACCCGGGCACCGAGGACGGCGCGATGCCCGCGAACGTGTCCGACAGGGTGCGCGCGGCGGTGACCGCGGGGTTGGCGAAGGACGTGCTGCTCGTGGCCCAGTACATGGCGGTGATGACACCGGCGACGGCGTAGGCGACGTGCGACGCCCGGCCTGAGCGGACCACGCCGAAGACGACCAGCAGCAGGGCGAACGTCGCCACCACCTCGCCGAGCCACAGCCCGCCACCGGACCGGTCGCGCGTGCTGAGCTCGACCGCGGGTACGTCGAACATCACGTTGGCCAGCAGTGCCCCGGCCGCGCCGCCGGCGAGCTGGGCGGCGACCACCACCACCGCGTCGCGGGTGGTGATCGCGCCGAAGGCCCGCTCGGCGAGGGTGACCAGCGGGTTGAAGGCCGCCGACACCGGCCCGAGCGCCAGGACCAGCGCGACCAGGACGGCGCCGGTGGCCAGGCTGTTCTCCAGCAGCTGCAGGCCGGCGTCGCCGGGGGACAGCCGCTGCGCGGCGATGCCGGAGCCCACCACGGTGGCCACCAGCAGCATGGTGCCCAGCGCCTCGGCGAGCGCCGTGCGCGTCAGTGCCGGGCCCATCGCCGTCAGCGGGTGGCCAGGGCGGCGCGCAGGGCCTCCAGCGCGGCCGGGACGACGGCGTACCAGACGTTGCGGCCGCGCTTCTCGCTGGTGGCCAGCCCGCTCTCCACCAGGATCCGCAGGTGGTGGCTCACCGTGCCCTGGCTGCGGCCGACCGGGTCGGTCAGGTCGCACACGCAGATCGCGCCGCCCTCCGCGGTGGCCAGCAGCGACACCAGCCGCAGCCGGACCGGGTCGGCCAGCGCGGCGAACTGCCGGGCGAGGGTCTCCGCGCCGGGCTCGGAGAGCACCTCGACCGACAGCGGCGCGCAGCAGGCCACGTCGGGCGCGTCGAGGACGGGCAGCTCGCGAGCGGTCATCGGGTCGGTCTCCTCCGTCGTCGCGGCCCGTTGCCACGGACCCATTGACAGCCATCGATGGTAGCGGCACAGTGACGCATCGACAATCGTCGATGCTTCCGGCGTCCGCGCCGCCACCCCAGGAGGTCAGCCGTGTCCCGTCTGCAACTCGCCCTCAACGTCGACGACGTCGAGGCCGCGACCGCCTTCTACGCCAGGCTCTTCGGTGTCGCGCCGGCCAAGACCCGGCCGGGGTACGCCAACTTCGCGGTCGCCGACCCGCCGCTGAAGCTGGTGCTGCTGGAGAACCCGGGGTCGGGCGGCACGCTGAACCACCTCGGCGTCGAGGTGGCCTCCGTCGAGGAGGTCGACGCCGAACGGACCCGCCTCGCCGCCGTCGGCCTGGCCTCCACCGAGGAGCGCGACTCGACCTGCTGCTACGCGAAGCAGACGAAGTTCTGGGTGGAGAACACCCCCGGCGGGGAGCGGTGGGAGGTCTACACCGTGCTCGCCGACAGCGCCACCTTCTCCGGCGACACCGCTCCGGCGGCCGCCGGGGCCGAGGGCGGGGCCTGCTGCACCCCCACCGACCCCGGCGAGTCGACCTCGCCCGCTGCTCCGGTCACCGCGGCCGCCTGCTGCTGATCCCGGGCGGGGCGACCGCCGCCGTCCTGCGCGTCCACGATCGTCCGCCGGTGCACACGCCGGCCGGGTCCGGGGGCGGGTAGCGTCGGCAGCCCGCACCCCGGCCCACGGGCGGGGGACGGAGGAGGGCTCGCCTAGCGGCCGATGGCGGCGGTCTTGAAAACCGCTATGGGGTCACACCCATCGTGGGTTCGAATCCCACGCCCTCCGCACCGACGCCGGCACCGCCCGACACGCCGTCCGCGCGCCGACACCCGCCCCCTTCGGGTGGGTCGGCTCAGGGCAACGGCCCGTTGCGGCCGAAGGATGAGGTGTGGCCGCTCCCCGGGGACTGAGAGCGCGGCAGCCGTGGGCCGCCGCGCGGTCCCTCGTGCTCATGCTGGGCGTCTCAGCCCTCGTCCTCGCCGTCGTCAGCACCTTCGGCACCAACGCGGCGAGCTGGCTGAGCACGGGGGCCTCCTGGGCCGGGGTCGGCCTCCTCGTGGTCCTGGCCGTCGCCGTGCGGTCGATCGACCCCGAACGCCTCGACCGCGCCGGCCTGTTCACCGCGGCCGGTGCGGCGGGCGCCCTGCTCGTCTGCGGGCTCAACCTGCTCACGCAGGACTCCTCGGCCGGCGCCCAGGCCTTCCTGGCCTTCCCGGTGCTCTGGGCGGCGTCGCACCTGCGCCGGGCCGCGGTCACCGTGGTGACGGCGACGGCGGTGGTGGCCAACGCCGTCGTCGTGCCGCTGCTCGTCCCCCTCGAGGTCGGGATCAGCGACGTGCTCATCACCGGGGTCGTGCTCACCGTGGTCGCGTCCATGCTGGAGCGCTCCTGCGCGGTGCAGGAGCGGCTGGTCGAGGCCCTCGAGCAGCAGGCCACCGTCGACACCCTCACCGGCCTGGTCAACCGCCGCGTCCTCGACGACGCCCTCACCGTCGCCCTGACCGGGTCCGGGGACGAGGGCACGGCCCTGCTGCTGCTCGACGTCGACTCGTTCAAGCAGATCAACGACGAGCACGGTCACCCCGTCGGAGACGACGCGCTGGTGCACCTCGCCGGGATCGTCCGCGGGCAGATCCGCGCCGGCGACGCCGTGCTGTCCCGGCTGGGCGGCGACGAGCTGGCCGTGCTGCTGCCCGGCTGCAGCTCCGCGGTGGCCGTCGCCCGCGCCGAGTCGGTGCTGGAGACGGTGCTGTCCACTCCGCTCACGCTGCCCGACGGCAGCCTGCTGGCGATGTCGGTGAGCGTCGGGGTGGCGCACTGCCGTGCCGGCGCGCTCGGCCGCCGCGAGTTCTACGCCGCCGCCGACCGGGCGCTCTACCGCGCCAAGCGGGGCGGGCGCGGCCGCGTCGAGGTCGCCCCCGCCTGAGGAGGGGCCATTATCGCGATATTGGCATCCTCCTCCGGGTGCCAACAGCGCGATGAGGGCTGCTCACCGGCGGAGGTGGCGGGCGGCGGCGGTGAGGGCGCGGGCGGTGAGCCGGCCGTCGGCGAGCCCGAGCGCCACCACGTCGTCGAACACCCGCTGGTCGGCCGCCGCCGCGCGGAACGCCGCGTCCATGACCGCCGGCCACCGGCTGATCCACGAGGCCGCCGACGCCGACCGGTGGTGCGCCCCCAGCCGCGAGCGCAGCGCCCGCCGGTGCACCGCGCCCGCGCCGGCCCCCGCCGACGCCGCGGCTCCGGCCAGCGCCCCGGACAGGACGGCGTAGAAGATCCCCTCACCGGTCATCGGGTTGACCAGCGACGCGGCGTCGCCGGCCAGCAGCACCCGCCCGTCGGGCTGGCGCGGCCGGCCGGTCGACAGCGGCAGCCGGTGCGCCCGCAGACCCTCCGGCTCGACGCCGGGCAGCAGCCGGTGCAGGCCCTCGACCAGCGCCGCCCGGTTCGCCCCGCCGGAGACCAGTTCGCCGTAGCCGACGTTCACCCGCCCGTCGCCCAGCGGGAACGACCACGCGTAGGCCGGCCAGCGCTGCTCGGTGGTCACCAGCACCTGCGTGCCGGCCTGCCCTGGCGGCTCCGGCGCGTAGCCGCGCAGCGCCACGGCCAGCCGGTCGTCACGGTTGCGCCGCAGCTCCAGCGCCCGCCGGACCACCGACTCCGCCCCGTCGGCGCCGACCAGCACCCCGGCGGTGAGCGCGCCGTCGACGACGACGCCGTCGGGTCCCGGCGCGACCGAGCGGACGGTGTGCCGGTGCAGCACCGCACCCCGGTCGAGGGCGGCGGCGAGCAGGCGGGCGTCGAACACCTCCCGCGGCACCACCGACGAAGGCCGGTGCGTGGTCCGCTCGACGGCGGCGCCGCCCGGTGAGCGCAGCGAGAGCCGGGGCGCCGGCGCGTACCCGGCGGTGAGCGCGGCGACGTCGACCCCGAGACCGGCCAGCACGTCGAGCGCCTCCGGGGCGATGCCGTCGCCGCAGACCTTGTCGCGCGGGAAGTCCGCCCGGTCGAGCACCAGCACCGACGCGCCCGTGTGCAGGGCGGACAGCGCCGCGGCCGCGCCCGCCGGACCGCCCCCGACCACGACGACGTCCCAGCGCTCCACGACGGCGACGCTAGGCAGCCCGGTCGCCGGGGGCCACCGGGGCGGCGCGGTCGCGGCCCTGGTCCGTCCCGCTCGGGCGGCGCAGGACGGCCGCACCGGCGTCGGCCAGGAGGAACCCGAGCCCAGCCCGCCACGCCGAGGGCGAGCGCGCTGGCACAGGCCCGCCACGCCGACGTCATCCGGAAGCCGATCGACGGCGAGGGCGCCTGGCAGCTGGAGGCCGAGGCGCAGGCATCGCCCCCCGGGCTGGGACTGACCGCCGGGCCGGGGCGGGGACCGGGCCGGTGCGGTGGAATGGAGGCGTGGCGACCAGCGGGCTGACCCCCACCGACGGCTGGACCACCTGCTCGCTCGGCCACCGCCACTGGGGGCGTGCCGGTGCCGCGGGGCTGCTGGTGCACCGCGACGGCGCCGGGGGGCCGGAGCTGCTGCTGCAGCACCGCGCGCTGTGGTCGCACCACGGCGGCACCTGGGGGACGCCGGGCGGCGCGCTGCACCTGGATGAGACGGCCGAGCAGGGGGCGCTGCGGGAGGTGGAGGAGGAGCTCGGCCTGGCCGCGGGCGACCTGGTTCTCGGTGCCATGTCGGTCGACGACCACGGCGGCTGGGCCTACACGACCGTGCTCGCCCGCCCCGTCGGGGACCTCGACCCCTCGCGGCTGCGGCTCGACGGCGAGAGCACCGGCGTGGCCTGGGTGGCGCTGGCGTCGCTGCACCAGGTGACGCTGCACCCCGGCCTGGCCGCCTCGATGGACCGGCTGCGGCCGCTGCTCTCCGACGGGACGGCGGCCTAACCCCTGTCGACGGTCACCGTCAGCGCCCGGTGGTCGCCCACCGGCAGCTCCTGCACCGCGGGGTCGCGGCCGGTCGCCGCCCGGCCGAGGGCCAGCACGTGGTCCAGCTGCAGCCGCGGCGCGTGTGCAGGGAAGCTCGCCTCCTGCACCAGCCGCGCCGCACCGGTCAGCCGGGCGGGCACGCCGCCGGGCAGGTTGAGGTCACCGGCCAGCACCACCGGGCCGGGCAGCGCCGCCGCCCACCGCCGCACCCGGCGCAGCTGGCGGACCGCCGTCGGCGGCGAGAACGACAGGTGGGTGGCCACCACGGTCAGCCCGTCCAGGCACGCGGCGACGGCGACGCGTGGCTCGTCGGGCACCCACCAGGTGCGCAGCCGGCCGGCGCCGGGGTCGGGAGCCCGCAGCGGCAGCCGCGCCCGCCCCGTGCCCAGCCCCAGCACCGCCCAGCGGCGCACCGGGCGGCGGGACACCAGCGCGATGCCGTACGCCGGCTCCGACACCGGGTCCCCGGGGCCGCGCAGCCCCGCCGGGTCGGCCGCGGTCCAGGTGCCGCGGAAGGGGCTCGGCGTCCCGTCGAGCGTGGCGGCCATCCGCCAGTCGGCCGCGGCCAGCGCCCCGGCGACGACGGCGGCCTGGTCGGCGCCGCCGGAGCGGGGCTGGCAGGCGTCGACCTCCTGCACGGCCAGCACGTCGGCGTCGAGCCCGGCGACGGCGGCGGCCAGCCGCGGCGCCGTCAGCACGCGACCGTCGGGACCGCGCCCGGAGGCGAGGTTGAGGGTGCCCACGCGCAGGGCTCCGCCGTCGGGCACGCCCGCGACGCTAGCCGCGCGGCGGCCGCCGCGCCCGGCCGAGCAGCACTCGCTGCACGAAGGACCCGCTCCCCCCCTCGCACGCTCGGGGTGGGACCCGGGAGCGGGCCGGACCCGGCCGGAGTCGATACCTTCTCCCCGTGAGCGCCCGCGACGACGTCTCGGAGATCTTCGACGCCGCGGCGTGGCGGCCGGTCGAGGGCTTCGACCTCACCGACCTCACCTACCACCGCGCCGTCGACGCCGGCGTCGTCCGGATCGCGTTCGACCGGCCGGAGGTGCGCAACGCCTTCCGGCCGCAGACGGTCGACGAGCTGATCGCCGTGCTCGAGCACGCCCGGCTGTCCACCGACGTCGGCTGCGTGCTGCTCACCGGCAACGGCCCGAGCCCGCGGGACGGCGGCTGGGCGTTCTGCTCCGGCGGGGACCAGCGGGTGCGCGGGCGGCACGGCTACGAGCACCAGGTCGGGCGCAGCAGCGGGCGGCTGCACGTCCTCGAGGCGCAGCGGCTGATCCGGTTCATGCCGAAGGTCGTCGTCTGCGTCGTCCCCGGCTGGGCGGCCGGCGGGGGGCACAGCCTGCACGTCGTGTCCGACCTGACCCTGGCCAGCGCCGAGCACGCCCGGTTCAAGCAGACCGACGCCGACGTCGGCAGCTTCGACGGCGGCTTCGGCTCGGCCTACCTCGCCCGCCAGGTCGGGCAGAAGTTCGCCCGCGAGGTCTTCTTCCTCGGGGAGGAGTACTCCGCCGAGGAGGCCCACCGCATGGGGATGGTCAACCGGGTCGTCCCGCACGCCGAGCTCGAGGCGACGGCGCTGGACTGGGGCCGGCGGATCGTCGCCAAGAGCCCGACCGCCCAGCGGATGCTGAAGTACTCGTTCAACCTGGTCGACGACGGGCTGGTCGGCCAGCAGCTGTTCGCCGGGGAGACCACCCGGCTGGCCTACGCGGCCGAGGAGGCCGTGGAGGGGCGCGACGCCTTCCTGGAGAAGCGCGATCCCGACTTCTCCCGCTTCCCCTGGCACGTGTGAGCGACCCCGTCCTCCCCACCCCTCGCAGGCTCGGGGCGGGACCCGGGACGGGGCCGCACCCGAGAGTTCCCTGGAGAGGATGCACATGATCGTCGAGGTGGTGGGGGGCGCCGACGAGCGTCCCGAGGTGCGGGTCGTCGACACCGACGACCTGACCAGGCTCCACCTGGCCCTCGGCCAGGTGACCGACGAGGAGGCCGACGAGGCCCTGCGCGAGGCGGGGCTCGGACGGCTGGAGGACGCCGACACGGGGTCGCTCGACGCCGCGGCGCTGCGGGCCGCCGCCGAGCCGGACGCCGACGTCGCCGACTGGGCGCAGCGCTGGGACCGGATGGTCGAGCACGCCCGCGAGCGGGGGTGGCTCAGTGAGGACGGTGCCACGCTGCAGGTCCACGTGGAGAGCGCTGCAGGCGCCTGAGCTGTGCGTTCGTCGGCCGCGCGCCGGTCGCCGCAATTCGGTCGTTGTGGTCACTCCATCCAGGCGCCAGTATGAGGCAGTGCACAACCTGATGACGTGCGAACGGATCCGCTCGTGAGCGGCACCCCCGGGCGCCCGCTGAGCGCCGAGCTGTCCGAGCAGCTGGTCGCGGTCGCCGTCGACATCCTCGCCGAGGAGGGCTGGGGCCGCCTCAACAGCGACCGGGTCGCGGCCCGGGCCCGCGCCGGCAAGGCCGGCATCTACCGGCGCTGGCCCTCGATGTCCGCGCTGGCGCGCTCGGCCGTCAGCCGCTTCCGGCTGGTGCGCGTACCGGACGACGAGGGCTCGCCCCGCGCCGACCTGGTCGCGCTGGTCGCCTCCTGGCGCCGGCCGCTCTCGCGCGAGGAGCGGGCCGTGGCCAGCCTCGTCGGTGCCGCCCGGCACGACGAGGACCTGCGGGCCGGCCTCGACGCCGCGCTGGTCGACCCGCTGACGGCGGTGGTCGACACGCTCGGGGCGCGGTGGGCCGAGCACGGTGAGGACGTCCCGGCCGAGCGCCTGGCGCTGTTGCGCTCGGTGCTCGAGGCCTTCTGGTGGCAGCGGCTGACCGTGGCCGGCGACGGCGCCATGGTGGCCGAGCACGTCGAGCAGGTCGTCGACGAGGTGCTCATGCCGATCGTGGCGCCGGCCGCGGAGCCCGCCCACCACTGACCGGCGCCTCCCGGCGGCCCGCCGTCAGACGGCGCGCAGGACGCCGGGGCCCGCGTCGTCCCGGGCGGGACCGGTCCCCGGGGCGGCCCGCAGGTCGTCCTCCAGCCGGGCGAGCAGCCGGTCGGTGAGCGCGCGGGTGCGCGCGGCGACCGCGGGCACCTCCTCGGGGGCGGGCGGTCGGTCGCGCAGCTCCGTGACCAGCGTCCGCGTCGTCGCCAGCCACGTGGCGGCCACCAGCCCGGCGGTCAGCCGGGGGTCGGCCGGTGCGGGCCGGTCGGCGTCGGGGCCGGTCCACGCCTCCTCCAGGGCCGCGCGCAGCTGCTGCTCGGCCCCGTGGTGCAGCTCCCGCTCGGCCGCCTGCAGTGCCGCCGACCGGTCGAGGTCACCGGCGGTGCAGCGTCCCTCCGGCGCGGCCAGGCGCTCGACGAAGCTCCCCATCGCCTCGGTGAGGTGCTCGCGCAGCGCGGTCAGCGCCGGCACGCCCGGGGCCCGGTCCCGCACCGCGTCGGCGGGGCCCTCGACCCACGGCGACCGGCCGGACCAGTAGAGCTCCTCCTTGGTCGCGAAGTGGTTGAACACCGTCTGCACGGCCACACCGGCCGCGGCCGCGACGTCGGCGATGGTCACCGTGTCGAAGCCGCGCTCGCAGAACAGGCGCTGGGCCGTCTCTCGCACCTGGGCGCGGGTCCGTGCCTTCTTCAGTGCGCGGCGGGGCTGCTCACTCACGGTTCGGAGATTAACAACGGGGAGTGCTCGCTTCGCAGGATACGGAACAGGATCTGCCGAGTCGGCCGGGGCGCCGTCCGGCTCCCGGCCGACGGACACGGTGCCGATCCTGCCGTACGGGCGGCGGGCCCCCGGAACGGGGCGGGGGTTCCGCGGGTGCGGGTCCGGGCAGTTCCCGCCCATGAGCACGCCCCTCGTCGCGGTCCTCGACGTCGACGGCACCCTGGTCGACACCGACTACCAGCACGCGCTCGCCTGGTACCGGGCGTTCCGCTCGCTGGGGGAGACGTTCCCGGTCTGGCGCATCCACCGGCTCATCGGCATGGGTGGGGACCAGCTCGTCGAGGCCATCGGCGGCGAGGAGCTCGACCAGCGCATCGGCGACCGGGCGCGGGAGAGCTGGGTCGAGGAGTTCGACGCGCTCCTGCCGGAGGTCGCGCCGCTGCCCGGCGCCCGGGACCTGCTGGTGGGCCTGCGCGAGCGGGAGCACCGGGTGGTGCTGGCCAGCTCCGGCAAGCCGCACCACGTCGACCACTACCTCGACCTGCTCGACGCGCGCGACGTCGCCGAGGCGTGGATCACCAGCGGGGACGTCGAGGCGACCGAGCCCGCGCCGGACCTGCTGCAGGTGGCGCTGCGCGAGCTCGGGGAGCCGGAGGGCGCCCGCAGCGTCGTGGTCGGTGACCCGGTGTGGGACGTGGAGGCGGCGGCGAACGCCGGGATGCCCGCGGTCGCGGTGCGCTCGGGGGGCGCCGGCGACGAGGAGCTGCGGGAGGCCGGCGCGGTCGGGGTCTTCGACACCCCGGGCGAGCTGCTCGCCGGCCTCGGCGGCACCCCCCTCGCGTGACGCTGCGGGCCGGCCTGGTCGGCGCCGGTGGTGTGGGCGCCCGGCACGGGCGCACGCTCAGCGGCCTCGACGGCGTGGAGCTGGTGGGGATCGCCGACGCGGTCCCCGCCGCGGGGGCCGCGCTCGCGGCCGAGCTCGGCGTGCCCGCCCTCGGGGTCGACGAGCTGCTGCGCGCCGGGGTCAACGCGGTGTGGCTGTGCGTGCCCCCGTTCGCGCACGGGGAGCTCGAGCTCGCGGTGGTCCGCGCCGGGCTGCCGCTGTTCGTGGAGAAGCCGCTGGGCACCGGTCTCGCCGTCGCCGAGGAGGTGGCCGCCGCCGTCGCCGCGGCCGGCCTGCCGACGGCGACCGGCTACCACTGGCGGCACCTGGACACCGTCGCCGCGGCGCGGGCGGTCTGCGCGGCGCACCCCCCGCGGCTGGTGTCGCTGAGCTGGTACGACAAGGTGCCGCCGCCGGCGTGGTGGGCGCGGGCCGAGCGGTCCGGCGGGCAGGTGGTCGAGCAGGCCACGCACGTGCTGGACCTGGCCCGCGTGCTCGCCGGCGAGGTGGACGAGGTCGAGGCGGTGGCCGCGCCGTCGTCGGACCCGTCGTCCCGGGACGTCGACGACGCCACCGCGGCGCTGCTGCGCTTCGCCTCCGGGGCGGTGGGCACGCTGACCGCCGCGTGCGTGCAGCCGGCCAGGACCCGCGCCGGCCTCGAGCTCTCCTGCCCGGGCGCGGCGGTGGAGCTCACCGAGACGTCGCTGACCGTGACGACGGCGGAGGGCGCCGAGCACCGCGAGCCGGCCGTGGACGCCCGCACCGCCGTCGACCGGGCCTTCGTCGACCTGGTGGTCTCCGGCGTCCGCGCCGAGGGCCTGGTCGACTACGCCGAGGCGCTGCGCACCCACCGCCTCGCCGTCGCCGTCGCCGAGTCGGCCAGGACCGGGTCGCGGGTGCGGCTGGACGCCTGAGCGGCGCGCCGCAGCACCTCGCCGTAGAGCCGCTCGTAGGCCGCGGCCATGACGGCGGGGGCGAACCGCCGGCGCCCCTCCTCCGCGCAGGCCCGCGGGTCGAGGGTCCCGACCCGGCGCAGCGCCGCGGCCAGGCCCGCCTCGTCGTCGGCGAGGAACCCGGTGCGGCCGTCGTCGACGAGCGTGGGCAGGCACCCACGGGGCGTGGCGACCACCGGCGTGCCGGCGGCCAGCGCCTCGCACACCGCCGTCGCCCCCGGTTCGTCCCACCGCACCGGCGACAGCAGCGCACGCGCGCGGCGCAGCAGGTCGGCCTTCGCCTCCCCGGCCACGCTGCCCACCCAGCGGGCGCGGTCGCCGTCGAGCAGCGGGGCCACGTGCTCGCGGAACCACGCGACGTCGGGGTGGCCCAGCGCCGGGTGCCCGGGGACGGCGAGCGCGGCGTCGAGGGCGGCGCGGTCGGCGAGGGGCCCGACCGGCCCGGCCAGCACCACCGGGACGCCCGCGGCGGCCGCGGCCCGCACCGCGGTGTCGGTGCCCTTGAGCTCGCAGAGGCGGGCGAGGACGAGGACGGCGTCGTCGCGCTCCTCGCGGGGCAGTGGCGGGCGCCCGTCCACCGGCACCGACAGCGGCACCGCGCCCAGCGTCTGCCGGCGCATCCGCTCCGGCCCGCGGGCCACCTGGCTGTCGGACACGCCGGCGAAGAACACCCGGCCGCGGCCGTCGAAGCGCTCGTAGAAGTCGGCGTTGCGGCGCACGTCCCAGTGCAGCGTGTGCAGCACCGGGGGAGCGGCCGGCCCGAGCGCGCCGAGCAGCGCCGGGCCGACGACCTCCAGGTGGGTGTGCACCAGGTCGAAGGGCTCGGCGGCGCTCGTGAGGGCCTCGGCCACCACGAGCGCGTGGGCGTGCGCGGTGCCCACCACGTGCGCGTAGGGCGCGCCCAGCCGGTCGAACCGGCCGGCGGGGAAGGCGCTGACCAGCCCGTCGACGGGCAGCGGGGAGTCGCCCGGCGCGGCGAGGACGACGGTGTGCCCGCGGGCACGCAGCTCCGTGGTCAGCGTCGCCACCACGTTCTCCAGCCCGCCGTAGCCGGACGGCGGCACCGGCAGCCACGGGCCGCTGTCCATGAGGATCCTCACGAGCGGCCCCGCCCGGCCGCCGGCCGCACGGTGCGCATCGGTGGCCGCTCGGTCACCGCGACGTCCCAGCTCACCGCCTCCACGCCGTCGGCGGTGCGCAGGAACTGCAGCAGCTCCGGGGAGGGGCTGCCGGTGCCGGGCCGGCGGGCGATCGCGGTCTGCAGGATCTGCCCTGCCATGCGGCCGAGGGCGGCGTCGGACTGGTGGCCGTGCGTGCGGGTGCCGAGGTCGACCTGCGCGAGCGCGTCCACCCCGGCCAGCCCGGCCAGGTCGACGAGCAGGCCGAACTCCACGCCGTAGCCGGAGACGAAGGGCACCCGCTCGAGCAGCTCGCGGCGGCCGGCGTACTCCCCGCCCAGCGGCTGCACGAAGCCCGACAGCTCGGGCCACCAGGCGTTGAGCAGCGGCCGGGCGAGCAGCTCGGTCACCCGGCCGCCGCCGGAGGGGACGATGCCCTCGGTCGTGACCAGCGGGCGGTCGTAGAGCGCCTTGACGTAGCCGATCCCCGGGTCGGTGAGCAGCGGGCCGAGCAGGCCGACGACGAACTGCGGGTCGAACCCGACCAGGTCGGCGTCGACGAAGACGACCAGGTCGCCGCTGGTGGCGTGCAGCCCCTTCCACAGCGCCTCGCCCTTGCCCGGCACCCGGCCGTGGGCGGGCAGCACGGTGGCGGTGTCGACGACCCGCGCCCCGGCCGCCGCGGCGACGGCGGCGGTGCGGTCGGCCGACCCGCTGTCGACGACGACCACCTCGTCGACCAGCGGCGCGTCCCGGACCAGCGCCTCGTGGATGGCGGCGACGATCGCGCCGACGGTCGGCTCCTCGTCCAGCGCGGGCAGGACGACGCTGACGGTGCTGCCCCGGGACCGCTTGGCCCCGGCCAGGTCGGCCGCGGTCCAGCTGGCCGCGGTGTAGGTGCGCCGGCTCAGCCACCGGCGGACGTCAGGCCGCATGGGTCGTCTCCCCATGGTCGGGTGCCGGCACCCCCGCCGACACGGGACCCCCGTCGCGACAGGATGCCGTACGGCGCCCCCGGTGGCACCCCTCCGTCGCCGGGGCGTCCGGAGGGCGTCCTCGCAGGTGGCGGCGCTGCGGGTCCCGGGGACCGGGTCTCAGACGGCCCCGGCGCGGCCGGCCCGGTACTCGGGGACGGTCGTCATCGGCGGCCGCTCGTCGACGGCCACGGGGGTGCTCACCGGCGTGAAACCGGTGCCGTCGCCGCGGAACTGGGTGAGCAGCCCGCCGGCGCCGGCGGACCCGGCCCGGCTGCGGGCAAGCACCGCCGAGACCACCTGCCCGGCCATCCGGCCCAGGGCCTCCTGGTCCTGGGAGGTGTGCCGGCGCACCCCGAGGTCGACCTGCGCCAGACCGCCCAGGCCCAGCAGCCCGAGCAGGTCGACCAGCAGGCCCACCTCCACCCCGTAGCCGGAGAGGAACGGCACCTGCTCCAGGGCCCCGCGGCGGCCGGCGTACTCCCCGCCCAGCGGCTGGACGAACCCGGCGAGCTCCGGCCACAGCGCGTTGAGCAGCGGCCGGGCGGTGAGCTCGGTGACCCGGCCCCCGCCGGCCGGCGTGGAGCGGCCGCCGACCTCCAGCGGGCGGGTGTAGCAGCCCTTGACGTAGCCGACCTGCGGATCGGCCAGCAGCGGCGCGAGCAGCCCCGGCACGTAGTGCGACACGTCGCCGAGCAGGTCGGCGTCGAGGAAGACCAGCAGGTCGCCGTCGGTGGCGGCCAGCGCCTTCCACAGCGCCTCGCCCTTGCCCGGCCGCGACCCGTGGGCCGGCAGCACGGCGGCGGCGGCGACGACCTCGGCGCCGGCGGCGCGGGCGACCTGCGCGGTGCGGTCGGTGGAGTCGGAGTCGACGACGAGCACCTCGTCGACCAGCGGCACGGCCCGCACCCACCGCTCGACCAGGTCGGCGACCAGCCCGCCGACGGTCGCCTCCTCGTCCCGCGCGGGCAGCACCACGCTGACCCGGTGCCCGCCGCGGCGCTTGGCCAGCAGCAGCGCGTCGACGTCGACGTCGGCGAGGGAGCGGACGGTGGAGGTGCGGCCGGAGAACCAGGCGCGGGCGTCGGGTCGCATCGGCCCACTGTCGTGGAGACCCGGCCGGCGTCGCCACGGGCGCAGCACGTGTTCACGCACCCGTAGCCGGGAGGTCACCGGTCAGACGCGGCTGCGGTCGGCCTCGTACAGGGCGGTGACGCTGAGCGGGCCGACAGCCGCGCCGGCGCCGTCGGGCTCGGGGTGGCCGAGCTCGGTGAGCCAGCCGCGCAGCACGCGGTGCAGGTGCTCGGCGCCGACGATCTCGCCGGGCGGGGTCAGCTGCCGCGGGTGGGCGAGGAAGCCGCGCTGCTGCGGGCCGCCGAGCCCGCCGTGGGAGCCCACGTGCGGCTCGAAGGGCGAGGCCTCGTCGGTGTCGGGGTCGTAGCGGCTGTTGACCATCAGGTCGGGGCAGTGCGGGAAGCCCGACACCCGCGCCACCAGTGCGGGCGCGTGCTCGCCGTAGGGGACCAGGGGGTCCGCGCCGACGACCACCCCGGAGTCGAGTCGGTGCAGGCCGTCGCGGCCGAGCACGACCGGCCCGTGCTCCTCGGAGTGCACCAGCACGAACCCGACGCCGTCGTGGTCGACCAGGACGGGCAGCAGGTCGGGCCAGTGCCGCTCGATCTCCTCCAGCGGCACGCGGCCGGGCAGGTCGGCGAAGGAGATGCCCGCGGTGTGACCGGAGACGACGACCACCACGCCCGGCGCCACCCGCGCGACCTGGCCGGGGCGCCCCGACGGCGTCCGGTGCCGGTGCTCGGTGGCCCCGGCGCTCTCCACCCGCTCGCGCAGCCGACGGGCGATCGGGCCCGGCCCCGACGCCGCCTCGGCCAGCGCCGAGGCGACCTGCCAGCCCTCGGCGGCGCGGCGGCTGTCGCGCGGCTCGGGCCCGCGGTGGTCGGGCGCGGGGGACCCGCCGCAGTGCCGGCCCACGAACGCCTCGATCGTCTCGCCGAACCGCTGCGCGAAGGCCTCGCCCTGGGTCTGGCCGTGGTCGGACAGCAGCACCAGGTGGTAGTCCCGCGGGGCCAGCTGGCCGGCGCGGGCCAGCCGCCCGATCTGCTGGTCGATGCTGCGCAGCACCTCGAGGGTGTCGAAGCGCTCCACGCCGCTGTGGTGGGCCACCTCGTCGTAGCCGAGGAAGTCGGCGTAGACGACCGGCCGCCCGGCCAGCATGTCCTCGAGGATCGCCGCGACGACGACGTCGCGGGCGATGACCGTCGTCCCCGGCCGGGCCAGCGGGTAGATCCCGCCGCGGCTGACCCGGGGGCGGACGTCGGCGCGCCGCTGCCGGGCCGCGGCGGCCAGCTCCCGGTAGACGTCGACCAGCGAGACGCCCAGCGTGCGGATCGCGTTCACCGGGTTGGCGAAGTAGGCGTAGTAGCCCGCGCCGACCCGCTCGCGGCGCCGTCCGGCCCGGCGGGTGGTGACCAGCGGCAGCGAGCTCATCGTCAGGCTGACGTGCGGCGCGTCACCGCTGAACAGGTTCCCGCGGCTGGCGCCCCCGCCGGCCAGCAGCCCGCGCCCGTCGGAGTGGCGGCGCTCGACCTCGGCGGCGTCGGCCGGGTGCGAGACCTGCACGACGTGGTCGCGGTCCTTCTCGTAGTAGCGGAACCCGACGACGTCGTGGTTGGAGCCGTGCAGGATGCCGCAGACCGAGGCGCCGGTCTGCGAGCTCCAGTCGGTGTGCCAGCTGGTCAGGGCGTGGCTGCCCGAGCGCAGCCAGGCGGCGAGGGTGGGCATCGACCCGTCGCGGACGGCGCGGCGGGCGGTGTCGGCGCCCAGGCCGTCGATCTGCAGGAACAGCACGCCCGGCGGGGAGGGCGCGGCCGCCCCGGAGGCGGCGGCGCGGCGGCGGGCGCGGCGGAAGAACACCTCGTCCTCGTCGATGGCCAGCGCGCTGTTGACCACCGCCGTCACCGCGGCCATCGCGACGACGACCAGCACGCCGGTGCGCAGGTCGGCCACCCGCACCCCGGGGATGGCGAAGGAGACCGCCAGCACCGCCGCGCCCAGCAGCAGGAAGCTGCCCAGGCCCAGGGTGAACAACGCCAGCGGCAGCGCGACCCGCATGACCAGCGGCCAGACCACCCCGGCGAGCACGCCGAGCAGCAGCGCGGCCAGCGGCGGCTGCCACCAGCTGCCCATCTCGAAGCCCTCGAGCCAGCGGTCGAGGGCGACGAGGGCGAGGGTGGTGAGCAGCCAGGTCAGCAGGACGCGGGCCGGCGCCCGCCCGCGGCCGAGCATCCGGCCGCCGCCGCGTCCGGGGGAGCGGGTCACGACGCGGGGCCGCACGGGGTGGCCGGGGCGGGGGCGTCGTCGTCGGCGTCGTCCGGTCCGTCGCCGGGGCCGCCCGGCTGCTCGGCCGCGTGCCGGCGCCGGCGGGACTGCACGAGGTTGAGGACCGCGCCGACCAGCAGCACCAGCAGGGTGGCCACCAGCGTGGCGAGCAGCGGGTTGTCGAAGACGCCGCCGCTGGCCACGCCGATCAGCGCGTAGGCGACCGCCCACAGCGTGGCGGCCAGCAGCGAGGCCGGCAGCAGCCGCCGCCACGGGTAGGTCAGCGCCCCGGCGGCGAGCAGCACCGGGATGCGCCCGGCCGGCAGCAGCCGCCCGGCGACGATGATCTGCCAGCCGTGCCGGCGGAACTGCTCGCGCACCTCCTCGATCCGGTCGGCGTGCTGGCCGCGGGCCACCCAGCGCACCGCCGCCGGCCCGCCGAAGCGGCAGACGGCGAACGTGGCGACGTCACCGATCCAGGCACCCAGCGTGGCCAGCACCAGCACGGGCACGATGTCGAGCTGCCCGTCGCTGGTGGCCAGGGCCGCCGCGGCGCCGACGACGGCCCCGGTGGGGACGACGGGCACCAGCGAGCCGAGCAGGACGCCGCCGAAGACGACGGGGTAGCCGAGGGAGGAGCCGTCGGTCCAGCCGGCCGCGACGGTGGTGGCGGCGCTCACGGCGTCCCCGCGGCGGTGGGCAGGACGACCGGGTCCCCGGGCTCGGTGACCGCGACGGTGGTGGGCAGCCCGCGGGCGGCGACCGCGGCGGCGAAGCGCCGGGGCGGCTCGACGAGCAGCCGGCGGTAGCGGCGGCCCAGCCCCGGCACCGCCGTCGCGCCGGCCACGGCGAGGGTGCCCCAGTGCACCGGGACGGCGACCCGCGGGCGCACCCGGGCCACGGCCTCGGCGGCCCGGCGCGGATCGAGGTGCCCGGGGCCGAGGGTGGGGCCCCAGCCCCACACCGGCACCAGGGCGACGTCGACGCCGCGGTCGCCGACGTCGCTCATCCCGGCGAACAGGTCGGTGTCGCCGAGGGCGTAGACCGTGCTGCCCGCGCCCTCGACCAGGTGGCCGACCGCCCGCGTGTCGGGGCCGGCGGTCAGCCGCGGACCCCAGCGGTGGCCGCTGTGCCGCGCCGGGACGGCGGTGACCCGCAGGTCGTCGTGGGTCAGCGACTCACCGGGCGCGAGCTCGTCGACCCACCGCAGGCCCCTCGACCGCAGCCAGCCGCCCGCGCCCCGCGGCACGACGACGCGGACGCCCTCGCCCAGCAGCCGCAGCGAGGCCAGGTGGAGGTGGTCGCCGTGCAGGTGGCTGACCAGCACGAGGTCGACCCCGGCCCAGGCCGACGCGGGCGGGGCGGCCGCGACCCGGCGCAGTGGCCCCGCGCCGCGGGTGAGCAGCGGGTCGGTGAGGACCGTGCTGCCGGCCAGCTCCACGCGGACCGTCGAGTGGCCGAGGTAGTGCAGCACCGGGTCACCCACGCGGCCAGTATCGACCCAGGCGGCGACGGAACCGGAGCGTTTCCGCGTGCCGCCCCGCCGCGGGCCCGGCGTGCCGTTCCGGGTGCGGCCGGGACGCGTGCGTCCCACCATGATCGCCATGACCTCAGCAGGGCACGGCCCGGGGTTGCCGAGGACGGCGGACACGTCCGCCGAGCTGCGGAGCATGGCGCTGCACCTGGAGACCGCCGCGGTGCTGGAGCTGCGTGCACAGCGCACCACCGACCCGCGGCAGGTGGCCGTGCTGCGCCGTCGTGCCGAGCAGCGCCGGCAGGAGGCCGCCCGGCTGCGCGAGCGGCTGGCGGCGTGCGGGATGGCGCTCCCGCCGCGCGAGACCCGGCCGCGGCCGCCCGCACCCACCGCGCCCTGAGGCCGGCGCCCGTGGCCACCTGGGCGGACGTGCGGCGGTTGGCGCTCGCGCTGCCCGGCACCACCGAGGGCACCGCGTGGGGGTCACCGGCGTGGCGGGTGCGCGACCGGCCGTTCGTCTGGGAGCGGCCGCTGCGCCGCGCCGACCTCGAGCACCTCGGCGACGCCGCACCCGCGGGCCCGGTGCTCGGCGCCGCGGTCGCCGACGAGGGCGTCAAGCGGGCGCTGGTCGCCGACGACCCCGCCGTCTACCTGACCACGCCGCACTTCGACGGGTACGCCGCCGTCCTCGTCCGGCTCGACGCGATCGACGTCGGCGAGCTCGCCGAGCTGGTCACCGAGGCCTGGCTGGCGAGGGCGCCCCGCCGGCTGGCCCGCGAGCACCTGTCCGGCGGCGGCTGAGCGACCGGCTCCGCGGTCCTCCCCCCTCCCCCCGTGCACTTCCGCCGAAGTGCGCACCAGGAGCGGACGGCCCCGTCCGGCACCGGCCGGTCCGTAGAACAGGCCGGATCCGGCGGGCGGTGGCAGAGTCCTCCCCGTGAAGACCTGGCTCGACGCCTGGCCGGTGTTCCGGCAGCTGACCGGCCCCGATCCGCTCGGCCGCGGCCTGTCCGCGCGCAGCAAGGCGACGGAGAACGTGGTGAGCCGCACGGCCACCGCCGACCGCGTCGTGCAGAGCGTCTGCCCGTACTGCTCCGTGGGCTGCGCGCAGCGGGTGTACGTCAAGGACGAGCAGGTCGTCCAGATCGAGGGCGACCCCGACTCGCCGGTCAACCGCGGCCGCCTGTGCCCGAAGGGCAGCGCGAGCAAGTCGCTGGTCACCAGCCCGACCCGGGTCACCAAGGTCCGTTACCGCCGCCCGTACGGGACGGAGTGGGAGGACCTCGACCTCGACACGGCGATGGAGATGATCGCCGACCGCGTCCTCGACGCCCGTCGCCGCTACTGGCAGGACGAGTGCGAGGGCCGGCGCGTCAACCGCACCATGGGGATAGCGAGCCTCGGAGGGGCAGCCCTCGACAACGAGGAGAACTACCTCATGAAGAAGCTCTACAGCGCCATGGGCGCGATCCAGATCGAGAACCAGGCGCGCATATAGCACTCCGCCACGGTGCCCGGTCTGGGTGCCTCGTTCGGTCGTGGCGGTGCCACGAACTCCCAGCAGGACCTGATGAACTCCGACTGCATCGTCATCGAGGGTTCGAACATGGCCGAGTGCCACCCGGTCGCCTTCCAGTGGGTGACCGAGGCCAAGGCCCGCGGCGCGAAGGTGATCCACGTCGACCCGCGGTTCACCCGCACCAGCGCGATCGCCGACCTGCACGTGCCGCTGCGCGCCGGCAGCGACATCGTCTTCCTGGGCGCGCTGATCAACCACGTGCTCAGCAACGACCTGTACTTCCACGACTACGTCGCCGCCTACACCAACGCGTCGTCGATCATCCGCGAGGAGTACCGCGACCCCGAGGACCTCGACGGGCTGTTCTCCGGCTGGGACCCCGACTCGCGCAACTACGACCAGGCCAGCTGGCAGTACGAGTTCGAGGACTCCCCGGACGCCGGCGTCGCCGAGGACGACCCCGCCGGCGCGGCCGAGCAGGAGCGGCTGTCGCAGCACGAGCAGGTCAAGGACGCCGACCAGGCCCACGCCTCCGGCTCGGGCGGCCCGCCGCTGCACGGCCGGGCCAAGCGCGACGAGACGCTGCAGCACCCGCGCTGCGTCTTCCAGATCCTCAAGCGCCACTTCGCCCGCTACACGCCGGAGATGGTCGCCGAGGTGTGCGGGGTCGAGCCCGAGGCGTTCCTGAAGGTCGCCGAGTGGATCACCGCCAACAGCGGCCGGGAGCGGACGACGGCCTTCGTCTACTCCGTGGGCTGGACCCAGCACACGGTGGGCGCGCAGTACATCCGGACGGCGTCGATCCTGCAGGCGCTGCTGGGCAACATGGGCCGCCCGGGCGGCGGGATCCTGGCGCTGCGCGGGCACGCGAGCATCCAGGGCTCCACCGACATCCCGACGCTGTACAACCTGCTGCCCGGCTACCTGCCGATGCCGCACGCGGTGCAGCACCAGTCGCTCGACGACTACTGCGCCGACGCGGCCGGCACCGGCGGCTTCTGGGGCAACAAGCGCGCCTACGCCGTCAGCCTGCTCAAGGCCTGGTGGGGCGACGCGGCGCAGCCGGAGAACGACTTCTGCTTCGACTACGTCCCCAAGATCACCGGCGACCACAGCTCCTACCGGACCGTGGCCGACATGATCGAGGGGAAGGTCGCCGGCTACTTCCTCGCCGGGGAGAACCCCACGGTCGGGCACGCCAACGGCCGGATGCAGCGGTTCGGGCTGGCCAACCTCGAGTGGCTGGTCGTCCGCGACCTGCAGATGATCGAGTCGGCGAGCTTCTGGCAGACCGCCCCGGAGATCGAGACCGGTGAGCTGGTCACCGAGCAGATCCCGACCGAGGTCTTCTTCATCCCCGCGGCCTCGCACGTGGAGAAGGACGGCACCTTCACCCAGACCCAGCGGATGCTGCAGTGGCGGTTCAAGGCGATCGAGCCACCGGGCGACTGTCGCAGCGACCTGTGGTTCTACTACCACCTCGGCCGGATCCTGCGGGAGCGGCTCAAGGACTCCACCGACCCCCGCGACCGCCCGCTGCTGGACCTCACCTGGGACTACCCGCTGCACGGGGAGACCCAGGACCCCAGCGCCGACGCCGTGCTGCGCGAGATCAACGGCGTCGGGCCCGACGGCCGCGCACTGTCGGGCTACCTCGACCTCAAGGACGACGGCTCGACGACGTCGGGCTGCTGGATCTACTCCGGCGTCTACGCCGACGAGGTGAACCAGGCGGCGCGCAAGCGGCCCGGCCGCGAGCAGGGCCAGGTGGCCTCCGAGTGGGGCTGGGCGTGGCCCTACAACCGCCGGATCCTCTACAACCGCGCCTCGGCCGACCCCGACGGGAAGCCGTGGAGCGAGCGCAAGAAGTACGTGTGGTGGGACGCCGGGGCCGGCCGCTGGACCTCGACCGGCGACAACCCCGACTTCGAGGCGACCAAGCCGCCGGACTACGTCCCCCCGCCGGGGGCCAAGGCGCAGGCGGCGCTGTCGGGCCAGGACCCGTTCGTCATGCAGAGTGACGGCAAGGCGTGGCTGTTCGCGCCCAAGGGCGTCGTCGACGGCCCGCTGCCGACGCACTACGAGCCGGCGGAGTCCCCGGTGGAGAACGCGCTGTACCCGGTGCAGGGCAACCCGACGACGGAGCACATCCAGGCGCCGTACAACCGGGAGGCGCCGTCGACCGGCGACGTCTTCCCGTACTCGGTGACCACCTACCGGCTGACCGAGCACCACACCGCCGGCGCGATGAGCCGCACGCTGCCCTACCTGTCCGAGCTGCAGCCGGAGTTCTTCGTCGAGGTCTCCCCGGAGCTGGCCGCCGAGCGGGGGCTGGAGAACGGCGGCTGGGCCACGGTGATCAGTCCGCGGGCGGCCATCGAGGCACGGGTGCTGGTGACCGAGCGGATCCGCCCGCTGCGCACCCGCGGCGGGCAGGTGGTGCACCAGATCGGCGCCCCGTACCACTGGGGCGAGGTCGGCATCTCCACCGGCGACTCGGCCAACGACCTGCTGCCGGTCGTGATGGACCCGAACACCCACATCCAGGAGAGCAAGGCCTCGACGGTCGACATCCGGCCCGGCCGGCGACCGCGGGGCCCGGAGCTCACCGAGCTCCTCGAGGAGTACCGGCACCGGGCGGGGATCGCCTCGGGACGGATGCCGGTCGGCGGTCGCGTGGCGGTGGAGGGGACCTCATGACGAGTGTGAGCTCGGCGAGCCCGGCCTTCACGGGCAAGGACCCGGAGAACCGGCTGTTCGGACCGCTGCCCGACGTGCAGGGCGAGGCCGGGTACCGGGAGGACCACCCCGCGCGGGTCGGCTTCTTCACCGACACCTCGGTGTGCATCGGCTGCAAGGCCTGCGAGGTGGCGTGCAAGGAGTGGAACACGCTGCCGATGGACGACTCCTACGGCACCCGCGACACCCTCGGGCTGTCCGGCATGTCCTACGACAACACCGGGCAGCTGGGCGCCAACACCTGGCGGCACGTGGCGTTCATCGAGCAGGTGCGCACCGTCGACCTGCCGATGCCGACCGTCGGGCCGCCGCCGGACGCCGCGGCCAGCCGCCGGGACGGGATCGTCGACGCGCCGGACGAGGCCGAGCCCGGTGACAGCGTGGTCACGGCGCAGACCAGCGTGCTCAACGCCGAGGCGCTCAGCGAGTTCGACCCGCAGACCTCGCAGTCCGGCGACCGCGAGATCCGCTGGCTGATGGCCTCGGACGTGTGCAAGCACTGCACGCACGCCGGCTGCCTCGACGTCTGCCCGACCGGCGCGCTGTTCCGCACCGAGTTCGGCACGGTCGTCGTGCAGGGCGACATCTGCAACGGCTGCGGCTACTGCGTGCCGTCGTGCCCGTACGGCGTCATCAACCAGCGCAAGGGCGACGGCCGGGTCTTCAAGTGCACGATGTGCTACGACCGGCTCACCGACGGTCTGCAGCCGGCGTGTGCCACCGCCTGCCCGACCCAGTCGATCCAGTTCGGCAACCTCGACGAGCTGCAGGCGCGGGCCGACGCCCGGCTGGAGACGCTCAAGCGGCAGGGCGTGGAGTCCGCCCGGCTCTACGGCCGGGACGAGGACGACGGCGTCGGCGGCAACGGCGCCTTCTTCCTGCTCCTCGACGAGCCGGAGGTCTACGGGCTGCCGCCGGACCCGATCGTGACCACCCGCGACCTGCCGGCGATGTGGCGCTCGGCGGCCGCCGCGGCGGCGATGATGGTCGGGGTCGCGCTGTCGGCCGTCCTCGGCTCGCGGCGGCGGTGACGGCGTGACCGAGGGCATCACGACACCGGGGCAGGGCTGGCGGCGGGCCGGCGGCTCCGACGTCGCGGGCGACGGCGTGCGCGCGTACGGCGACGGTGCGGGCCGCCGGCGCAAGGGCGGTCGCCGGGGTGGCCGGAGGGGGCGCGGCGGCGAGGTCCCGATGGTGGAGGAGGCCGAGTTCACCTCCTACTACGGCCGGCCGATCATCAAGCCGCCGGTGTGGAAGAGCCCCGACGTGCCGCTGTACCTCTTCCTCGGGGGAGCGGCGGGTTCCTCGGCGATCCTCGGTGCGCTCGCCGACGTGACGGGCCGGCCGGCGCTGACGCGGGTCTCCCGGCTGACCGCCGGTGGCGGGTCGATCCTGTCGGTGGTCTTCCTCATCCACGACCTCGGGCGGCCCGAGCGGTTCCTGCACATGCTGCGGGTCATCAAGCCGACCTCGCCGCTGTCGATCGGCTCCTACATCCTGGCGCCGTTCAGCGCGGCGGCCGGGGCCACGGCCGCGGTGGAGCTGCTCGGCTGGTTCCCCCGGCTCAAGCGGTTCGGCGGTGCGGTGTCGGCGCTGTTCGGCGGGCCGCTGGCCACCTACACCGGGGTGCTGCTGGCCAACACCGCGGTGCCGTCGTGGCACGCGGCGCACCGGGAGCTGCCGTTCGTCTTCGGCGGGTCGGCGATGGCGGCCGGCGGCGGGATCACGATGGCGTTCACCCCCGTGGCCGAGGCGGGCCCGGCGCGGAAGATGGCGGTGACCGGGGCGGCGATCGAGCTCGCGGTGGTGCACCGGGTGGAGAACGGTCACGGCGTCGTCAGCGAGCCCTTCCACACCGGGCGGGCCGGGACGATGCTGCGCGCCGCGAAGGCGTGCACGGCCGCCGGGGCGGGGCTGACCGTGCTCGCCGGGCGCTCGCGGCTCGGCGCGGTCGTGTCGGGCACCCTGCTGGCGGCCGGGTCGCTGCTCACCCGGTTCGGGGTCTTCGAGGCCGGGATGGCCAGCGCGAAGGACCCGAAGTACACCGTCGTCCCGCAGCGTGAGCGGATGGCGGCCCGGGCGGCCCAGAACGGGCACGCCTCGACCGTCTCCCGCTGACGGGGTGCCCTTGTAGCGCTGTTGGCACCTCTCGGGCGGGCGAAGCGGTGCCTTCGTAGCGCTGTCGGCACCTCTCGGGCGGGCGAGGCGGTGCCTTTGTAGCGCTATCGGCACCTCCTGGCCCTCACACGGGGGAGGGCAGGGTGTCCGCGCCGGCCGGGACCTGGGCCGCGATGCGGCCCAGGTCGGTGGCGATCGTGGTCAGGTCGAGGTCCTCGAGGTAGACCGACGGGGCGATCACCGCCAGGGCGGCGGTGACCTCGCCGTGGCGGTCACGGACGGGCACGGCGATCGAGGTGACCTCGCCCCGGACGCCGCCGGCGACGACGTCGCGACCGGTCTCACGGACCCGCGTCAGCCGGAGGGCGAGCAGCGCCCGGTTGCTTAGCGAGTGGGGAGCGCGCTGCAGGCCGGCCACGCGGCGTTCGAGCACGTCGGGCGCCAGCCAGGCGAGGAGGACGTGCAGCGGCGCCTCGGTCCCCGGCAGCACGGCCCCGCGGTCGAACTGGGGGACGACCAGGGGCTGCGGAGGCGGGTCGTGCCGCAGGCGGCACTGCAGCGTGTCGCCGGACCACCCGAACAGGACCACCGTCCCGCCGGTGGCGGCGGCGAGCAGCCGCAGCTCCTCGCCGACGTCGTCGGCCGGCCATGCCACCACGCTGTTGCCCTCGAACTGCACGCTCCCGCTCACGCCGGCCCCCGTTCCCGTGTACGCGCTGACTGGAGCTTCGCACGCCGGAACGCCGTCGTAACGGGTCAGCGTGCCGCGAGGTGGTCGGCGAACGTGCGCGGCGGGCGGCCCAGCAGCGCGGTGAGCACCCGCGGGCTGCCGGTGAACCCGTGCGCCCGGTACTCGGCGAACATGGCCCGCAGGCAGCGCCGGGCGTAGCTGCCGTCGTCGGCCGGCGGGTCGGCGTCGACGGCGGCCACCTCGCGCCCGAGGTGGGCGGTGAGGAGAGCGGCGACGTCGGGGGCGGTGAGCTCCTCCGGGCCGGCCGCCTCGAACGTGCCGCTGTCGAGGCCGTCCTCGGTCAGCAGCACGGCGGCGGCCTCGGCGACGTCGCGCAGGTCGACGAAGGACTGCGCCGTCCCCAGGCCCCACGGGCTGGGCAGCTGCCCGGTGTCCCCGGCGGCGGGGACGGCGGCGTCGAGGTTGTCGGCGTAGGCGCACGGCTGCAGCACCCGCCAGCGGGCACCGGTACCCGCGACGACGGCGTCGAGCGCCTCCTCGACGCGGTCCTTGGCGGCGTGGTGGGGCATCGAGCGCGCCTGCGGGCGCAGCACCGAGTGGTAGACCAGCCGGCCGACCCCGGCGCGGGCCGCGGCGCGCAGCACGGCCGGGGCACCGGTCTCCTCCCGCGGGTCGAAGTTGGGCCAGACGAGGTACAGCGCGTCGGCACCGCCCAGCGCGGGGAAGAGGTCGCCGGTGAGGTCGGCGACGACCACCTCCGCGCCGAGCGCGTCGAGCTCCGGCCGCGGCCGCGGGGTGGCGACGACGGCGCGCACCCGCTCGCCGCGTCCCCGTAGCGCGCGGACGACCTCGGTGCCCGTGGGTCCGCCCGCGGCGGTCACGACGATCACTCACCTGACCCTAGGTGACCGGTGCTGAGCCATTCGTCACCGATCGGGAACGCTGGGTGACTCCCGGACGTGTCCTGGGTAGCAGTGACGGCAGCACGGGGGCCGGACGGCGGCAGGGGGACACGTGCCGTGGTGGGGATGGGCGCTCCTGGCGTGGGGTGCCCTCGCGCTGGCGCTGGGTCTCGTCCTCGGCAGGGTGATCCGGACGGCGGAGCAGCGGGAGCGGGGCCGCGGCCGGGCCGACGAGGAGGACGAGGAACGCCCCCGGGCCTCCTGACGCGCTCGTCCCCTCACCGACCGCTCGTGGAGGGCCCGCGCGACCCGGTGAGGTGACACCCGCCCGAAAGGGGGCACCCGGCGGCAGGGCCCACGGCGGTGACGAGGGGCCTCCGGAGCCCTGCGCGGCCCTACCGTGTCCGCCGTGTCCCACGGGGGGAGTGCGCCGAGCGCCGGCCTGCCTGCGTCACCGCCCGTCGTGCTGCCCCGGCTCACCGGGATGCGCGCCTTCGCGGCGCTCGCCGTCTTCCTGTTCCACCTCGACGTCTGGGGGGTGGTCAGGCTGCCGGGCGGGGTGTCGCGGGCCGGGTTCGTCGGTGTCGGCTTCTTCTTCGTCCTGTCCGGTTTCGTGCTCGCCTGGGGGACCCGCCCCGACCTGCCCACGCTCCGCTTCTACCGGCGGCGCTTCGCCCGGGTGTGGCCGAGCCACGCGGTGGTGCTCGCGGTGGCCGCTGTCCTCCCCGTCGTCGCGGTGCACCGGGACGTCCCGTCGGGTGTCGCGAACGCCCTCCTGGTGCAGGCCTGGTCCCCCGACCCCGAGGTCGTCTACTCCTTCAACGGGGTCTCGTGGTCCCTGAGCTGCGAGGCCTTCTTCTACCTCGTCTTCCCCGTGGCCGCCCTCGTGGTCCGCAGGCTCCCGCGCCGAGTGGCTGGGGGACTGGCGGTGCTGGGGCTGCTCCTCGCCCTGCTCGCCGGGCTCCTCCGCCCGGAGCTGGCCTTCCACCTCCCGCTCGTTCGGGTCGGGGAGTTCCTGGTCGGTCTCGTCGCCGGCGTGGCCGTCCGGGACGGGTGGCGTCCGCGTCCGCGCGGCGCCGTGGTGGTCCCCGTGGTGCTCGCCGCACTGGCCGCCGTCCTGGTCGTGCCCCCGCCGGTCGCCGACGTGGTCGCCGCCGTCCCGTTCCTGCTGGTCGTGCTGCACGCTGCCCGGAGGGACCTCGACGGCCGGCGGGGCTGGCTGACGAGCCGGACGGTCGTGTTCGCGGGGGAGGCGTCCTTCGCGTTCTACCTGGTGCACGAGCTGACCGTCCTGAACCTGAGGGACCTCGTCCCCGGGCCGGTCGCGGGCCGGGTCGCGGTGATCGTGGTTGTGGCCACCACCGCCGCGGTCGTCCTGCACCTGGCGGTCGAGCGGCCCTGCAACCGGTGGCTCCGAGACCGGGCGCCCAGCGTCGCACTCGCCTCGCCGCCCCTCCTGGACGACACGGCGGCGGAGACGTCCCGGACCCGCCGGGACTGACGACGTCGTTCGAGCGGGCCGGCCGTGCGCCACCATGGACCGGTGCGGAGGACGTGGGTGCGGGCCGGTGCGCTCGTCGCCGTCCTCGCCGTCGGGACGGTGGTGGCGCTCACCGTCGACGTGCCCGACGTCGCCACCGTGCGCGGGTGGATCGACCGCACCGGCACCCCCGGGCTGCTCCTGCTGACCGCGGGCGTGGGCCTGGCCCTGGTCGGGCCGGTGCCGCGGACGGCGATGTCGGTGCTGCTGGGTGTCGTCCTGGGGTTCTGGGGCGGTACCGCGGTCGCGCTGGCCGGCGGCATGCTCGGTGGGCTGGCCGCCTTCGCGCTCTCGCGCACGCTCGGCCGGGACGCCGTCGCGCGACTGGAGGGCCCCCGGCTGGCCGCCGTCGACCGGGTGCTGGCCGACCGGGGCTTCGGCGCGGTGCTCGCCGGGCGACTGCTGCCGGTGGTGCCGTTCAGCGTGCTCAGCCACGCCGCGGGGCTGAGCGCCGTGCCGCTGGGGTCCTACGCCGCCGCGACCGCGCTGGGCCTGCTCCCGAGCACGGTGCTGCAGGTGGGCGTGGGGGCCTCGGTCCCCGAGCTGACGGCGTGGGCCGCACGGGCGGGGTCGCCGGGGGTGGCGGTCGCGGTGACCGCCCTCGTCGTCGGTGGCGCCGTCCTGCTGTGGCGGCGCCGGGCGCGGTCGCGGACGTCCGCCGGCTGAGGACAGGCGCTCCGTCCGCGGCTGCGGAGCCACCGTGTGGTGGGATGCGCTGGTGTCGACCGTCGGACCCCGGCCGGTGCGCCCCCGCGGTCCCGGTGACGGGGGCGCACCCGTGGACGGCGGCGGTGATCCGGTCGTCTCGGTGGTCGTCCCCTTCAAGGACGCCGCCCCGTTCCTGGACGCAGCCGTGCACAGTGTCCTGGCGCAGAACTGGACCGCACTCGACGTGGTCCTGGTCGACGACGGCGGCACCGACGGCAGCGAGGCCATCGCCCGAGACCTCGAGGGGGCCCATCCCCGACGTGTCCGCGTCGTCACGCACGAGGGACGCGTCAACCGAGGCATCGGACCCAGCCGCGCCCTCGGGATCAGGGAGGCCCGCGGTCCCCTGGTCGCGTTCCTCGACGCCGACGACGTCTGGGAACCCACGCACGTGGCCGACTACGTCAGGCTCCTCCGGGAGAACCCGGTGGCCGACATGGTGTGCGGGCGCGTGTGGGCGTGGCGCAGCTGGGCCGACCCGCATCTGGAGGACCGGCTCTCCCAGCTCGCCTTCGCACCCGGGGCAGTGGTCGCCGGGCCGCGACTGCTCGCGGCGGTGCTCCGCAACGGCTACTACGCGACGACCCCGTGCTCGCTGGTCGTCCGCCGGCACGCGGTGCTCGGCTGCCTCGAGCACCTCGAGGCGTTCCCTGGGATGTACGAGGACCAGGTGATGAACTCCTGGATGCAGCTGCGGTCGGTGGCGGTGATGACGGGCGGGACCAGCGCCTGGTACCGGCAGCACGACGCCTCGTTCAGTGCGCGCACCTCCGAGTCCGACCGCGCCCACACCGCGTTCCTGAGCTGGCTGCGCTCGCAGGTGGAGGAGCTGCCGGACGGTGACCCGGAGGTGCGGGCGCTGGTCGAGTCGGCCCTCCAGGAGGCGCTGGGCCGTGCGACCCCCGCGGCGCGGCGCACGCTGCGCGCGTCCATCCCTGGCGTCGTCCGGCGTGGGCGCCGCGTCCTCCGGCGGGCGCGGACGGCTGCCGGGCAGGTTCCCCCCGCAGTGCACACCGAGCGGGTCGAGCGCCTGCTCTTCCGCCACGGCGCGGACCTGCGGGGGGACGTCCTCGTGCTGGGGGGTGAGAGCGTTCCCACGGGGACCGACACGACGTCCCGACAGACCCTCCCGTGGCCCGCCGCGACGGCGTCGTCGGGGCCCCGGCAGGCCCTGGCGGCGCTGCCCAGCGCCGCCTTCCACTGCATCGTCGTCCTGTCGGACGGGGCGGAGGTCGCAGCCGGCGACATGCGGTTGCGACACCTGCGCCGAGCGCTGCGCCCGTCCGGTGTCCTGCTGTTCCTCGTGCCGGGACCGGATGACGACCTCGAGCAGGCGCTGCGGGAGGCGTTCGGCCGCGACGCCGTGAGCAGTGACCACCAGGACCACCCCGGCCCGCGCGGCAGACCCCTGGGCCTCCTGCGGGCCGTCGTACCGGCCGGCTCCCCCGGGGAGGACGCGCGGGCAGACCAGGAGGGCCCGCGCGTCCCGTGACGCGGACTGGCCGGTCCGTCTCACGGACCCTGCAGGAGCCGCTGCTCGAGGAGGTCCAGGACGGCGCTGTCGACCCGGTCGTCGAACTTGCGGGCGAACCAGGCGTCGCTGCTGCACAGGAGTGCTCGGTGCTCGCTCGTGAGCGTGACGATGTCGTCCTCCCACAGGATGAGGCGCCGGTTGTCGTTGACGACGGTCGACCGGAACGGTGATGCGAGCAGGGCCGTCTGGAAGAACGACTCGTCCGGGATGAACGTGTGCCTGTAGAAACGGCGCAGCCGCCCGGCGGGACCACCGGTCACGTACCGGCACGCCGCCCGGCTGAGGGTCATCCACTGGGAGCCCCCGTACCAGGTCACGCCCGCCGGGAAGCGGCGGCGGACCACCGGCAGCGGGCGGATGCCCCGGCCCAGCGGCAGCTCGACGTAGACGCGGTCGACCCGGCTCTCCGGACGACGGAAGTCGGGGTGGCCGGCCCCGAAGGCCGGGTTCTCCCACGTCCAGGGCATGTCCCGAGGGCGGAAGTACTCCAGGTGGTTCCGGTCCGGGTGAGCGGCCAGCTCGTCCTGGATCGCCGACACGGGTCGCAGGGGGAAGTCCTGACCGCTGAGGTTCACGAAGTGGGACCAGTCCCCTCCGTCGTCCAGCAGGCGACGGATGGCCCTCAGCTGGACCTCCACCATGCTCCAGCCGCCCCACCGGACGTCCGTGCTGGGCAGGATGTCGACCCCTGGCAGGTCCCGCACCGCGGTGCGGATCCCCCGGTGGACGTCCGGAGGGGCCTTCCGGTCGACGTGCACGACGCACCGGTTCCCCGGGTCGTGGAGGACCCGCAGCAGGCGGGCGACCTGATCGGGGTTCCGGTGCGCCATCACGAGCAGGGCGAGAGCCACCGAGGCAGTCTGCCGCCGACCGCGCGACCGCGCCCGGCCCGCGGAGGCTCTCCGCGCGGCCTCGGAGCTCCGTGAGCCGTCAGCCCAGCGACCGGACCCGGAACGGCAGGTCCAGCACGACGGTCCGGTCCCGCCGGACGGCCTCCTCGCCGTGGAGGGTGAAGGCCAGGGCGGCGGGCTCGTGGTGGAGGTCGTCGTGTGGCGTGCCGAGCCACACGCCGACGGTGTAGTCCCCGTGGGCCAGGATCGGCGGGACGCTCAGCTCGACCTCGTACCGGCCGACGGGGAACCGGTGCTGTTGTGTGTGGCTCAGCGTCTCGTCGAAGACCTGGACGCCCCGGTCGTTCGTCACCGACACCGCGATGTCGAGCCCAATCCTCTCCTCGAGCACCTCGAAGCAGACGACGACGCGGAAGGGGTCCTCCCGGAACAGGGGCCGCTCCGCGCCGTCCACGGGGCGGACCTGCACCTCCAGGATGCGGCCGGCGGCAGACCCGCCCTGCAGCACGCTCGCCGTGGCGCCACCGAGGCCCGAGGTCAGGTAGCTCCTGACGATCGTGTTGGTCGGGCCCTCGTCCCGGACACGGCCGCCCTCGAGCCACAGCGCCCGCGGACACAGCCGCGCGAGCGCTCCCAGGTCGTGACTGACGAACAGGACGGTCCGTCCCTCTGCCTCCGCCGTGGACATCCGCCTGAGGCACTTCCGCTGGAACTCCGCGTCACCGACCGCGAGGACCTCGTCGACGATGAGGACGTCGGGCTCGAGGTGGGCGGCCACGGCGAAGGCGAGCCGCAGGTACATGCCGCTGGAGTAGCGCTTCACCGGCGTGTCCAGGAACCGCTCGGTACCCGCGAAGTCGACGATCTCGTCGAAACGGCGCGTGGTCTCCGCCCTGCTCATGCCGAGCACGGCGGCGTTGAGGTAGACGTTCTCGCGACCGGTGAGCTCGGGGTGGAAGCCAGTTCCCACCTCGAGGAGGGCGGCCACCCGTCCCCGGGTGCGGCTGCGGCCGAGCGTCGGCGTCGTGATCCGCATGAGGACCTTGAGCAGCGTGCTCTTCCCCGCCCCGTTCCGGCCGACGATCCCCAGCGCCTCGCCGTCGGCCAGGGTGAAGCTGACGTCCCGCAGCGACCAGAGCTCCCGCGACTCGGCGCGTCGGCGCGTCGCCAGCGCGGTCAGGGTCTCCCGGAAGTTGCGCTGCTCACCCAGGGTGTAGCGCTTGCTCACCCCCTCGACCTGGACGCGGTCCACTCAGATCACGTCCGCGAAGGTCCGTGCGGCCCGCTGGAAGTAGGCCACCCCGGCAACCGCGAGGACCAGCGCCACCGCGCCGGAGATGCCCACGACCACGCCCGGCCACGGCGCTCCGGCCAGGACGAACCGGCCCGTCTCGACCGCTCCGACCACGGGGTTGAGGGCGTACAGGTAGCGGGCCGCTCCGTCGAGGGACGCGGACGAGTAGGCGATCGGGCTCAGGAACAGCAGCGCCTGCAGCGCCGTCGGGACGATCTGCCGGATGTCCCGGAAGCGCACGTTCAGCGCGGCGAGGAAGCAGAGGGGGCCGAAGGCGGTCAGGGCCAGCAGGACCAGCCAGACCGGGAGGAGCAACAGCGTCGGACCGGGGTGGACGCCGTAGGCGAAGCTGATGACCGCCAACAGGACCAGCCCGACGAGGAGGTCGACGAGCGGAGGCCCGAGGGCGGCCAGCGGTGCGGTCAGTCGCGGGAAGTACACCTTGGTGATGAGCGAGGTGTTGGCGACGAGCACCTCACTGCCCCGCGAGATGACCTGGGAGAGGTAGGCCCATCCCAGCAGGCCCGCGAGGGCGAACACCGGGTAGGGGAGTCCCTGGCTGTCGACGTCGGCCAGGCGGTCGAAGACCAGGGTGAACACCAGGACCGTGATGGCCGGCTGCAGGACCACCCAGGTCACGCCGATGACCGCCTGCTTGTAGCGGACCCGTAGGTCACGCAGGGTGAAGAACCACACGATCTCGCGGGCCCGCCACAGCTCGCCCCACGGCAGGAGCGTGCCGCCCTGGGCGGAGTTGACCGTCCACGGGGGCTCCGGGGTGGCGGCGGACACCCGCTCGACGTTACCGGCCGGTCTCGTCTCCTGCGGGTCGCGGGCGGGGATCACCCCCGGCCTGGTGAGAGGTCAGGAGCGCAGGCCCACCCGGGCGCCGACCACCATCGGGTAGTCCTCGTCCCACCGCTCCAGCACGTCCTCGTCGAGGTCCCGCACCGCGAGCCCGAACAGGAAGGCCCGGGCCACCAAGCCGTTGCCGAAGCCCACGCACTCCACCTCCGCGTCGGGGGGCGCCGCCTCGGCGAGCAGGTCCCGCAGGCCCGCCGGGGTCCAGCGCCAGCGGTCCCAGGAGTCGGCGAGACGGCTCAGGGTCGGCACGGTCACCAGGAGTGAGCCCCCCGGCTTCACGGCGGCGAGCAGGTTGCGCAGGGCGTCGAGCGGACGCGGGACCAGCTGCAGCGTCTGGGTCACGACGGCCGCGTCGTAGGTGGCCGGACGGAGGGTGGCGGCCTCGCAGACGTCCCCCACCACCGTCGCGTGCGGGTTGTCGGCGTCGATGTCGAGGACGTCGACCGACGAGGCGCCGAGCCGGCTGGCGTAGAGGTCCTCCTTGACCTCGAGCACGTGACCGTGGACCAGGTGAGCCCGCTCGGTCAGGAACCTCTCGATGTACCACCGGTCGACCGGCGTCCCCCGGGCCGAACCCCACTCGGACAGTGGCTCCGTGCGGCGCAGGTCGCCGAACCGGGCGCGGGTGACGGCACGGCGCACGGCGCGGGGGACGTACGGGCGCAGGGCCCGGGGCAGGTTCGGCGCGGAGCTCACGGCAGCGGAGGCTACCGGCGCGACAGGGTCTGCGAGATCCGGGCGGCGAACTCGTCACCCTCCCAGTCGCGCACGTGGAGACGGGGGAGGAGGTGAGGACGGCTGCGGCGTCCGACGACCCCCGGTGAGGTGGTGCACGCCAGGACGCAGCCGGCCTCCTCGACGAGCCGCGGTGCCCGTGATCCCACGGCGTCCGGGACGCCGAAGGGATAGGCGAAGGTCCGGACGGGCCGGTGCAGGAGGGTCGAGAGGTCCTCGACGGAGCCCAGGATCTCCGCGCGCTGCAGGTGCTCGGGCTGCCCCCCGAGCTGCACGTGGGTCCGGGTGTGGGCCCCGATCTCCTGCAGGGGGAGTGCGGCCAGCTCGCGCAGCTGCTCCACCGTCATCGTCAGGTCGTCCTGAGCCGGCGCGGGAGCGCCCATCCGGTCGACCAGCTCGTCGACGGTGGCCTCGAGCTCCTCCGGCGGGAGCGGTCGGAGGCGGGTGTGCAGGAACCGCATGGCCGTCCTCCGGGCGTCGGCGCCGCGCAGGTCGAGCCAGTGGTCGCGCCCCGAGATCCGCACGTCGACGGAGTCCCGCAGAGGGTGGGGGCCGAGCAGGGCCTCGATGAGGCGGTCCCACCAGAACCGGCGCTGACCGAGCCGGCCGGCGGTGATGAACCAGGTGGCGGGCAGCTGGGCGGCGGCCAGCATCGGCGCGGCCACGGTCGCGTTGTCGGCGTAGCCGTCGTCGAAGGTGACCGCAATGCCTCCCGCCGAGTGGCGCGCGGTGACGTCCTCGACCGGCACGGTCCTGCGCAGGGAGGACAGGTGCTCGACGTGGGCGGCGAACCTGTCCGGGTGGACGGCGAGCTCGAAGGGGTCGTGCGGGATGTCGGCCACCCGGTGGTACATGAGGATCACGCTCATCCGGGCACCCGGCCCACGACCACGCGGACACCCCGGGAGCCCGTGCAGTGCTCGATCTCCGTGCCGGGGGCAGCTGCGGGCTCCCCCGGCGGGCGCCCGACGACCACCACGACCCCGCCCGGGAGACACGCGCCGCCGGCCGCGACCAGCCGGTCGTGGGTCGGGTCGGTGTCCGTGACGACGACGCAGTGCCACCGCCTGGGCAGGCTGGCTGCGCCCTCGGCTCGCGAGACCACGGTGACGCTCGGGTCGTCCGGGTTGGTGCCCACCACGTCGAGCGCGGTGCCCGGGAGGGCCTGACGGACGACGTGCGGCGGGCCGACGACCAGCGGCCGCCCCCGGTCGCGGAGCACCGCGCGCAGCAGCCTCCTGGTCCGGGCGGTGCGCCCCACGGGGAGACCGGGGTCCCTGTCGAGCCGGCGCATCAGCCGTCCGGCGGCCGCGACGGGGTGCCGGACGATCCACGCCGCTCTCGCCCGGTTCACCGTGGCCGCCGCCGGATCCTCGAGGGGACGACCCCGTAGGCCAGGGACAGCGCGCGGGCGCCCAGGGGCTGGTCCTTCGTGCGGAGGGCAGCGAGCACGAGGCGCCGGCGGCGGGGGTCCCGGGACTGCCTGGCGAACCTCGCCGCCGACACCCGCCACTCCCTCTCGGTCCGGGCGAGGACGGCGGCGTGCCGCTCGTCGGAGAGGAGCGGCCGGGCCCGCTCCAGGACCGCGAGGACGCCGAGGGCGAGGTCGACCTTGCGGTTGCTGAGGCTGCCGGTGCGCCTCCGGTACTCGTAGAGCGGCACGTCCACCATCCCGGCGCGGTGCCCGCGGTGGATGAGGCGCAGCCAGAGGTCCCAGTCCTCGGCCCACCGGGCTACGGGGTCGTAGCCGCCGACCTCGGCCAGTGCCCGCGCGCGGACCGCGCCGGCCCCGAAGACGAAGTTCTCCCGGAGGATGTACTCCTCCTGGTCGTCCACCTCGAAGTGCCGCAGCCCGTAGTAGCTGGCCGGATCGGGCCGACCGTCCTGCGTGACCCAGGCGTCGGTGGTGACGATGCTCAGGTCGGGGCGTGCCGCCGCGGCCTCGGTGAGCGCCGCGGCCCGTCCGGGCAGCCACACGTCGTCGGCGTCGAGGAGGCCGAGGAGCTCGCCCCGGGCCGCGGCCGCCGCGCGGTTCCGGGCGGTCGCCAGCCCCCGGTTCGGTCCGCGGACGACCCGGACGCGCTCGCCGAACCCGGCGAGGACGCCGGTCAGGTCGTCCTCGGACCCGTCGTCGCTGACGACCACCTCCAGGGGAGCGGGCAGCTGGGTCAGCACCGACTCGAGCGCCTCCCCGATGGTGTCGGCGGCGTTGTAGGCCGGGATCAGCACCGAGAGGGTCGGCAGGGGTCCGGGGTCGACGGGTGCCGCGGGTGCCGGTGCGCGGAGGTGGGAGAGCCAGTCGGTCACCGGGCTGGTCCCGCGGCGGACGCCCCACGGGCCGGGTCGGGCGAGGACACCGTCACGCCGGCAGGGGCTGACGCAGCGGTGTCCGTCCTGCTCACGGGGGGCAGGGTCGCAGCCCTGACGGCACGGGGCAAACGAGGACGGTCGGCCGGTGTGTCCGCGTCGGCCCTGGGGCGCGGGCCCGCTCCGGCCGCACCGCTGCCGCCGGGGGTCATCGACCGGCCGGGTTCCCGCCCACCCGGTGACGCAGGGACTGCGGCACCAGCAGCTCCGGCGCGACCACCGCTGCCCGTGCACGGTCGAGGAGTCCCGCCGTCCGCCGCCCCAGCGAGCGCCGGAAGCTCCCGCGCCGGAGGAGCAGCCGGCCCTCCTCCGCACGGCCGAGGGCGGCAGCCTCGACCCGGGCGGCTCGCCAGCACGACGACGCGATCCCGGAGTACCCCGCGCGCTCGTAGGTCTCCGCCGCCCAGGAGTACGCGTCCAGGTGACGCCGTCGCAGGTCGGGTACGCCGACGCCGTGCGCGACGAGCAGCGCCTCGTCGATGCGCTCGAGGTCCTCGGCGGGGTCGGGAGCGCCGGTGGCGCGCACGGACGCCGCCCACAGCGCCGCGGCCGACGCCGTCGCCTGTGCCCGCAGGGCGACGAAGCCGGACTGCGCACCGTGGACGCGGTAGTCGATGAGCGGCTCGGGGAGGTTGTCGACCTCGGAGTGCTCCGCGATGCGCAGCCAGAGGTCGAGGTCCTCCGCCGGCTCCAGCTGGGGCCGGTAGCCGCCGGCGGTGTCGTATGCCGACCGGCGCATCACGACGCTGGGGTGGAAGAAGACGTTGCCGTGGCGGAGCTCCCGGGCCACGGCCGGCCCGGACGGTGCGACCTCGACGCGGAAGACCCGTCCCGCGTCGTCGACGTAGCGCGCCCCCGTCCCGAGGAGGCCGAGGGCGGGGCGGGCACGGAAGGCCTCGAGCTGACGACGCAGCCGGTCCGGTGCCGCGCGGTCGTCGGCGTCGAGGCGGGCCAGGTACGGGGCCGCGGCCAGGTCCACCCCCTCCCTCAGGGCTCTGGCGACACCCCCCGGCTCGTTGCGGCGGTGGGCGCGGACGCGGGGATCGCGTTCCTGCCAGGCGTGCAGGATGCCCGGCGTCGCGTCCGACGAGCCGTCGTCGACGACGACCAGCTCGAGCTCTCGCAGGGTCTGGGACAGCACGCTGGCGATCGCCTCGTCCAGGTACCGGGCGCCGTCCCGGACCGGCATGACCACCGACACGAGTGGTTCCGCGGTCACGGCCGCCGGCTCCGGAGGCCGCCACGGTGCGGCCGGGTCACCGCGGTCTCGTACAGCTCCAGCATCGAGGTGGCCATCAGCCGCACGTCGTGGCGTTCTTCGACGAGAGCGCGGCCCCGTGCCCCCAGGGAGGTCCGGGCAGCCGGGTCGTCGAGCAGGTGCCGGAGGGCCTCGGCAAGCGCGTGTGGCTGCTCGGGGGGCACGACGAGGACGGCCTCACCGAGGGCGCTGCGCACCTGACCGACGTCGGTGGCGATGCAGGGGATCCCCAGCGCCATCGCCTCCAGGAGGGCGAAGGGGAGGCCCTCCCGGCGTGAGGACAGGCAGAACACGCCGAGCTCCTGCAGGAAGGCGGCCGTGTCGACGACGTCGCCGACGAAGGACACGGGGAGGCCCCGTGCGCGGGACTCCAGCTCGGCGCGTTCCGGTCCCTCCCCTCCGATCCGGAGGTGGACCGGCGGATCCCGGTGGTCGACGAGCGCGAAGGCGTCCACGAGGACGTCGAAGGCCTTCTCCTTGACCAGGCGGCCGAGGCTGCCGACACGGATCCCGTCGCCTCCGGCGTCGGGGCGCCCCGGCGGCACGTCCGGCACCGGCACCCCGTTGAGGGCGACCCGGACCCGGGCCGGAGGGACGCGGAGGCTGTCCACCAGGATGTCGCGGGTCTGGTCCGAGACGGCGACCACCGTGTGCACGCCCCGGTACAGCAGCGGCAGCAGCCGTACCTGCGTCCGGCTCCGCACCGGTTCGGGGGAGTGCACGGTGGCGAGGGGGACGGCTCCGCTCAGCCGGGCGGCGAGGAGGCCGTAGCGGTTGTTCACGGGGGTGGACTGGTTGACGTGGACGACGTCGGGCTCGGTCGCCCGCACCGCCGCCACCAGCCGGGCCAGGCCCCGGAGATCGGCCTTGCGGCCGACCCCGTCGACCGTGTGCAGCTCCGTCCCGGCCGGCAGGGCGTCGAGGAGACGCTGGGGCACCGGCCGCGGGGTGACCACCACGGGCCGCACCCGGCCGACGAGCTCCCGCACGAGGCGCGCGACGTAGGTCTCGGCCCCGCCCCAGACGGTCGAGTCCAGCACGTAGGTCACGCGCACGACGGCCGTCCGGTCCTGAGCGGTGCCGCGACCACGGTGGGGGCTCCGGTCATCGGGGCAGGCTCGCAGCCCCGGGGTCGACCGGCAACCAGACCGGGGGCGACGACGGTGCGGCGTCCCCCGGTCGACGGACCGGGAGCCGCGGACGGCAGCCGGACCCGGTCCGGGGCTGCCCGGAGCGGCCGGGCAGGAGAAGGTGGCCCCCGTGGAGGTCGTCAGCATCTCGACGCACGCGCCCTACGACGGGATCCCGCACGCGGGCGGTGAGTTCTACGGCCGGCACGCCCAGCTGCTCTCGGAGTCCCACGGGCTGACCGTCGTCTGCCCGTGGACACCGGCGAACGAGGCAGCGCTGCAGCGGCCGGCGCGGGGTTCCTACCGTCGGGTCGTCGTCACCCCGCCGTCACGCCGGCGCCGTCAGGACAGGCGGACCCTGGCCACCAGAGCGCTGCCCTTCCTGACGCGCGGTCCGTTCCTGCGCGCCCTCCTCGGGGACCCGGACCTGAGGGCGCTGCTGCAGCGGGCCGACCGCATCGAGCTGCAGTGGTTCGACATGGTCGTGCTGGCACCCCGCCTGCGCCGCGCCCTGCCGGGCACGCCGCTGACCGGGGTGTTCCACGACGTGGTCTCCCAGGGGCACCTGCGGATGCTCACCAGTTCCGGGGCGCCGGTCAGCCGTCGGCTGCTGGCCCTGGTCCGGCTGGTCCTGTCCGTGCCGCTGGAGTGGCGGGCGGTGCGGGCCCTGCGCACCGCGGTGGTCCTGAGCGACAAGGACCGGGTGCTGCTGGAGCGGCGAGGAGCCGGGGACCGCGTGGTGGTCCTGCCACCGGCGCTGGACGAGCCGGACATGCCCGCGTCCCCACGGGAGAGGCCGCCGGCCATCCCGGAGGTGCTGTTCGTCGGGGCCATGTGGCGCCCCGAGAACACCGACGCAGCGTCCTGGTTGCTCCGGGAGGTGTGGCCCCGGGTGAGGGACCGGGTTCCCGGAGCGAGGCTCACCATCGCGGGGGCGAACCCCACGGCCGCGCTACGCCGGCAGGCGGAGGCGGTCGCGGGGGTCGAGCTCACGGGGCAGGTCGAGTCGCTGGCGCCCTGCTACCGGAGAGCGTCCGTCGCGGTCTCCCCGATGCGGCTGGGTGCGGGTGTCAAGCTCAAGGGCGTGGTCGCCATGCTCTGGGGCGTCCCGGTGGTGGCGACGACCGTGGGAGCGGAGGGCATCGAGGGTCAGGACGTGTTCGTGGCCGTCGAGGACGACGCCGCGGCGTTCGCCTCCGCGGTCGCCCGTGTCCTGACCGATCCGGGGCCGGCGCTCGAGGTCGCCGCCCGGGCGCACGCCTGGTCGCACGCCCGATACTCGTCACAGGGACACCGGCGGGTGCTGCAGGCGCTCTATCCCTAGGGACCCGCGGGCCCTCACGAGGGAGCGTGCACGGGCCGGCGCGCGTCGGGTTACGGTCCGCACGTGGTGGTCCGGGCGTGAAGATCCTCCTGACGGCGACGGTGACCCCCCAGGTCACGTGGGACCTGCACATCCGGGACCCAGGGGCCAGGCGCGGGCAGTACGTCGAGGCGTTGCGCCGGTGGGTGCCGGTGGCCGCCGCGCACGGGGCCACGCTCGTCCTGGTGGAGAACAGCGGTGAGGACCTGACCCGCCTCACCCGTGATGCGGTCGGCACCGTCCCCGGGCACCTGTGCCTGGTCGACGCACCCGCACCCGACCCGGCAGACGTCGAACGCGGCAAGGGCGCGACCGAGGCCGCGATGATGGACCTCTTCTGCGACCGTTTCTTCGACGGGCCCGAGGAGGCCTGGTACAAGGTCACGGGTCGGCTGTTCGTCAAGAACTTCGGCCGGTGCGTCCCCGACTCCCTCCCGCCCGACTCCGTGGTCGCCCGGGTAGGCATGAACCTGCGGCAGATGGACACCCGCTTCTTCGGCGCGACCGCGGGCCTGTGGCACGACCACTTCCGGGACGCCGGGCGGCACGTGGACGACCGCGCCGAGGTCTTCATCGAGAAGGTGCTCATGCGGCGGGTGCTCACGGCGCTCGGCGAGGGCGCTCAGCTCCTCCGCTTCCGTGCGCAGCCTGCGTGGTACGGCCGTTCCGGCACGCACGCCGACCGGGTCTACGACAGCCTCCCGAACCGGGTGAAGCGGCTGGCCACGAACCAGGTGGAGAACGTCCTCCGGGGCCCGCTGCACGGGAAACAGTACTGATCGGGGCCGTTCGCTCACGCCTCGTGGTCCTCGGGCTGGGGGAACCCCCTCCTTCGGGTCTGCGTCGACTCGCTGGTCCGCGGAACCCGACCCGACCTGCTTAGGGTGGCCCCGTGGCGTCACTGAGGACCGTCGCCGTGGTGCTCGCGGGGGGTACCGGCACGCGGGTGGGCTTGTCGACGCCCAAGCAGCTGCTGCAGGTGGCGGGCAAGCCGATCATCGAACACACCATCGCCGCTCTCGACGCCGCCCCGCAGGTCGACGAGATCGTCGTGATGATGGCGCCGGGCCACCTCGACCCGGTGCGGGACCTGCTGCGGAACGGCACGTACGCGAAGGTGACCCGCCTGCTCGAAGGCGGGAGGACCCGCAACGCGACGACCAGGCGCGCCATCGAGGCGCTCGGGGACGAGGAGTGCAACGTCCTCCTGCACGACGCCGTCCGCCCGCTGGTCAGCCAGCGGATCATCGCCGACTGCGTCGCCGCGCTGGTCGACCACGAGGCCGTCGACACGGCCATCCCGTCGGCCGACACGGTGATCCAGGTCGACGCGGCGACGGGGAGCCGGCTCGAGAACGTCCTCCCGCGGCCGCTGTTGCGACGGGGGCAAACCCCGCAGGGGTTCCGCCTGTCGGTCATCCGTCGGGCGTACCAGCTGGCGGCGCAGGACCCGGACTTCGAGGCCACCGACGACTGCACGGTCGTGTTGCGCTACCTGCCCGACGTCCCCATCGTCGTCGTCCGTGGCGAGGACCGGAACATGAAGGTGACCGAGCCGATCGACGTGTACCTCGCCGACCGGCTGTTCCAGGTCCAGAGCCACGAGGCGCCGGCGCGCCGTTCGCCGGAGCAGCTCGAGGCGGTGCTCTCCGGCCGGACCGTCGTCGTCTTCGGCGGCTCCTACGGGATCGGGCGCGACGTCGCCGAGCTCGCCCGCGGGTACGGGGCCACCGTCCTGGTGTTCAGCCGTTCCACCACCCGCACCCACGTGGAGCGGAGGGAGGACGTCATCGCGGCCTGTGAGCGGGCGGTCGCCGAGACCGGCCGGATCGACCACGTGGTCAACGCAGCCGGCGTCCTGCCCCGGGGGGACCTCGTGGACGCCACCGACGACGTCGTCCAGGCCGCGACGGAGATCAACTACCTCGGTCCCGTCTACATCGCCCAGACCTTCCACCCGCACCTCCGGAAGACCCGGGGGTCCCTGCTGTCCTTCACGTCGAGCTCCCACACCCGGGGACGGGGCGGGTACAGCCTCTACTCCTCCGCCAAGGCGGCGGTGGTGAACCTGACCCAGGCGCTCGCGGACGAGTGGGCGGCCGACGGCATCCGCGTGAACTGCGTCAACCCGGAGCGGACGGCGACGCCGATGCGCCTCAACGCCTTTGGGGAGGAGCGCGAGGGGACGTTGATGGCGCCCCGCGCGGTCGCGGAGATCGCCGTGGACGTCCTGGCGTCGACCTGGACGGGGGCCGTCGTCGACGCCCGTCGGGAGGACGCCCTGAGCGAGGCCGTCCGGTGGGCCCCGGTAGGTGGGGCATGAGGATCCTGCACGTCGTCAACAACGTCACCCGGGCCGGCAACGGCATCTCCAACGTCGCCGTGGACCTGGCCGTCGAGCAGAGCCGACAGGGCCACGACGTGGCCGTCGCCTCGGCCGGCGGATCGGAGGACAGCACCTTCGTCGGCCTGCTCACCGACGAAGGGGTCCGCCACCACGTCGTCGACTTCCGCATCCGGACGCCGGGACGGGTCGTCCGTGCCCACCGGGACCTCGTCCGGGTGCTCGACGAGGTGGGCCCCGACGTGGTGCACGTGCACACGTTGACCCCCACGGTGCTGGCCTACCTGGGCACGCGGCGCCGCCGGATCCCCGTGGTCGCCACCGTGCACAACGAGTACCAGCGCGGTGTCCGGCTGATGGGACTGGCGGACGCGGTCGTCGGGGTCAGCAACGCGGTCTCCGAGTCGATGGCCCGGCGGGGCATCCCCCGTCGGAGGATCCACACGGTGCTCAACGGGACCGTCGGCTCGCCCCGCCGACCGACGCTGCGGCCCGACCAGGTCCTGAGCCTGCCCCCGAAGTCCGTCGTCACCGTCGGGGCCGTGTCCCACCGGAAGGGCGCCGACGTGCTGGTCGAGGCGTTCGGCTCGGTGGTCCAGCGCCACCCCGAGGCGCACCTCTTCCTCGTGGGCCACGTCGACTGGGCCGAGCTCCCCGACCGCCTCCGGGGGCAGCCGTGGGCCGACCGCGTGCACTTCGTCGGGTTCGACCCCCAGCCCCAGCGGTACCTCCCCGGGGCGACCGTCTTCGTGCTCGCCTCGCGCCGCGACCCGATGCCCCTCGTGCTGCTCGAGGCCCTGGAGGTGGGGCTCCCCATCGTCGCCAGCGACGTCGACGGCATCCCGGAGGCGCTCCTCGGCGGGACGGTGGGACACCTGGCCCGTGTCGGTGACGTGGACGACTTCGCCGCGAAGATCTCGCAGCTGCTCGACTCGGAGGACGAGCGGCAACGCCTGTCCCTGGCGGCGAGGGCCCGGGGAGCCGCGCTGACGGTGTCCGCCATGACCACGGGGTACCTCGGGATCTACCGGGCCCTCGCGGCTCGATGAGCCTCGCGCGGTCGCTCGACCGCCTACCGGCTCCCCTCGCCAGGCTCCGCCGCCCGATCGGGCGGATCGCCGCCTTCGGGGTGCTGCCGGCGGTCTCCCTGCTGTCGAACCTCGTCGTGCTGCCGGTCCTCAGCGCCCGGTTCGGTGAGGCGGGCTGGTCCAGCGTGCTCCTCGGCCAGTCGATCGGGGCGGCCGCCTCCGTCGTGTGCGCCCTGACCTGGCCGATGGAGGGGCCACACCTCGTGTCGAGGACGGCGCCGGGTCGTCGTGCCGGCCTGTACGCGAGCAGCGTGCGACAGCGTGCCGTGGCGGTCCTCGTGGTCGGTCCGGTCGTCGTCGCGCTGTGCCTCGTCGCCCGCCCCGCCATGCCGTTGGTCTGCGTCCTGAGCGCGGTCGCGATCCAGCTCAACGCGCTGTCCCCGGCCTGGTACTTCGTCGGGGTGAGCCGCCCCAGCAGCTCGCTGGTCGCCGAGGGTGCGCCGCGGCTGGTGGTCAACATCGCGGCGATCGCCCTCGTGGTCTGGCTGCCGCTCTGGACCTATCCGGCCGCCCTCGTCGTGGGCATGCTCGCGACCCTCGTCATCGCGTCCGCGCTGGTCCGCCGGCCCGTTGACGCCGAGGTCGAGTCGGAGACGGGCGGTGTCCCCGGTCCGCCGCGCGAGAGGAGCCGGGTCCCGCTGCTGGCTGTCGTGGCACGAGGTGCCGACGCCGGGTACTCCTATCTCACAGGCCCGCTGGTCGCGCTCGTCATGCCTTCGGCCTATCCCCTCTACGCAGCGGTGGACCGGCTGAGCCAGTCGCTGGTGAACGTCATGGGCACCGTGACGCAGGGGCTGACGGCGTGGATCAGTGAAGGGCGGTCGTCGCAGCGGCGGGTCAGCGGCGCCGTCGTCCTGACCTTGGCCTTCGCCGGCGTCTGTCTGGCCGTCCTCAGCTTCACGGCGCCCCTGCTCCTCCGGTTCCTCTTCGCCGGAACGGTCGACGTCGGCCCGCTGGTGGCCTTCCTGGCCGCCGCCGTCACGTGCGGGGCCTTCACGGTGCGCGCGCTCGGCACCGTCCTCCTCGTACCGAGGGGGAAGGCAGCGGTGGCCTATCGCGTCCTCCTCGTCGGCGCGGTGGCCGGCCTGCCGGCCATCGGCCTCGCCGCCGTGACGGCCGGGAGCGTGGGGGCCCTCGTGGCCGCTGCAGCCGTTGCCTGGCTGCTAGTCGCCATCCAACTCACCGCCGGCCTCCGAGGGGCCGAGGCGCGGCCGCCTGAGGTCTCCGCCTGACTGTCGGACGTCTCAGGCGACCACGGGTCCCGCCCCCGATCCCCTCAGTCGCCGCACGAGGCTCGCGAACACCGTCTCGGCGTAGCCGGCCCACGACCGCATGCGGCTGCCAGTCAGTGACCGGACCTCGTCGGAGATCCGTCGGCGCTCGTCCACGTCGAGGACCGACAACGACGACAGGACCCTGCGCAGTTCGACGACGTCTCCCGGCGCGACGATCACGTGCCCTGCGGGCAGCAGCTCCCCGGCCCCGTTGGCGCTGGTCGTCACCACGCGCAGCCCGCTCGCCGCCGCCTCCGCGACCACGAGGGAGCAGGCGTCGTCGACCGTGGGTAGGACCATCGCGTCGTGGCGGTTGTATGCGCGGGCGAGGTCGGCCGGGGACAGGGCCCCCAGCAGGTCGACGTTGCCGGGAAGATCGCGGACCACCCCACGGTCGAAGACCTGACCGACCAGGCTGAGCTGCACGTCCAGGCCGCGAACCGCTTCGATCAGCAGCGGGATGCCCTTGCGCAGCGAGATCTGGCCCACGCAGATGAGCCGGGGGCGGGTGGACGGGCTGCGTTCGACGGCTCCGGGGTCGACTCTGAAGCGGTCGAGGTCGACGCCGTACGGGACCAACTCGATCTTGGCCGGATCGACGCCGTGCTCGACCATCCCGGTCCGGACCACCTCGGAGGGGACCAGGACGACGTCGGCCAGTTCCAGTTCCGCCTCGATCCGTCGGCTGAGGACCTCCGGGTAGGTCTCGGCCCACGCCCGTCTGCCGTACGCCTGGCGCAGCGCTGCGTTCCGGGCACGGGGATGGGTGTCGATGGCGTGGAACACCCGTACGGGTCCCGGGTGCCTGGCGAAGGTCCGGAGCGACGACCCGGGCATGCCGATCACGACATCCGTCCCGTCGGTCCGGAGGACCCGGCCGACGCGGCGGTCGAACTGGGCCTTCCACGCGTACTGCCCCAGCAGCGGCGTCACGGGTGTCCGCACACGGGCACCGGCGATCCTGATCAGCTCGGTGACGCGGCTGATCTCGACGTCCTCGGGGAGGTGGGAGGCGGCCACCTTGGCGCCCTTGCGTTCGGCGAAGCGGGTCGCGGCATCCCACCCCAGGACCGCTCCCACCCGGCGCCCCGCAGTGCTCGCCAGGTCCCAGGCGGGGACCAGCCGTTGGGTCAGCAGTCCGTGAGAGGACGCGTGACGGGAGAGCGCCCAGATGGCGTTCTCGTTGAAGGCGCAGGAGATGACGACCCTCATCGGGGCTGTCCCCTCTCGTGTCGGCGGTGCATCCCGGTCGTGGGTTGACGAGCGGACGGAGGGCCGTCGGCCTCCCGATCGGCTCCTGACGGCGATCGACTCACGCGGTGGTCCCGTCGATGATCAGGCCCTGGGCGGCGAGGACGGAGAGCAGCGAGGTCAGTGCACTGGCATCGCTCCGCCGCCCCGTCACCGTCCCGACGGCGGGTTCACCGCCGCCTCGCGGTCGGGTGTCGGGAGCCTCGACCCCGGGGTTCCCGACCAGGAGCGACCCCGCCGGCACCGCGTTGAGCGCCTGGCCGGACTGGCCGACCACGCGACAGCCGCTGACCAGGAGGCCCTGCGGAGGGGCGCCGGTGTCGCAGTGGATCCCCTCGACGCCGCCTCGGGCGGTGCAGGCCACCAGGCTCGTGTCCGGTGCGTCGGACAGGAAGAACCCGTACGCACCGTGGTCGACAGACGTGCAGGCGACGAGCCGGACACCGGTCGACCCACCGCGGACGTCGAAACCGTGGACCGGCGCCCCGGATGCCGAACAGCCGACGAGCACGGTGTCCCTGCACCCCAGCAGGCTCCAGGCGGGGTTGCCGTTGTCGGGTCTCGGACCGGTGGCATGACAGTCGGTGAAGACGAGGTCCTGCGCGTCCTCCACGAGGAAGCTCCGGTCCGACGCACCGACGACGCGGATCCCCCGGAAGCTCGAGTCCCGGACGGCGCGCACGGTCCAGGCGGTCCCCGCGGTGCCCGTCGCGTCGACGACCACGTTGTCCACGGTGACCCGGCGGATCAGTGCCCTGCCGCTCTGGTCCTCGACGAGGACCGGGTTGCCGAACGACCCCTCCTCGGGTGCGCGACCGGCGATGTTCGTCAGCACGACCCCGTCGATGCCCTCGGTCTCGGTGTCGAGGACCGACACCCGGATCATGTGCGCGCTGCGGGAGGACAGCACGCAGTTGCTGACCGTGATGTCGCGGATCGGGCGGTCCTGCTCGTACTCCTGCACCAGCGAGAGTGCGTCGTCGCCGCTGGCGATGGTGCAGTTGACGACGGTGACGCGGCTGGAGGCCGCGATGTGCAGTCCGTCCTCGCCGATCTCCTGTCCGCCCGTGATCCGCACGTCGCTGACGTGCACGTCGTCGCACCGCTCCAGGACGAGCACCCAGTCGACGAAGGAGGAGTCGCCCTTGCGCAGGTGCACACCGCTCACGTGGACGCGCTCGGCGTTCCGGAAGCCGAGCAGCCGTCCGGTGGCGTCGGTGCCCCCCTCGATGACCCCGCCGAGGATCGTGATGTCGGAGTTCCCGCGTTCCAGGTCGGCGTTGCGCACCGTGGTGCCGCCCGCCCCACCGCCGGTGTTCGCGTGGCGACGGAGCACGGCCGTCCCGAGGTCGAGGGAGGTCCCGCTGGGCAGGAGGAGCTGGGACACGAGGTAGGTCCCGGCGGGGAAGCGGACCACACGGCCGGCCGCCCCGTCGACCGCGGCCTGGAGCGCCGCCGTGTCGTCGGTCACCCCGTCGCCGGTGGCCCCGTGGTCACGGACGTCGACCGGGCCGGCCGGCTCGGCCGGCCCGGCCGTCTCCCGTCGTCCCAGGCCGACTGCTCCGGCGGTGACGAGGCCGGCCGCACCGACCCCACCGCCGAGCAGGAGCAGGTCCCGTCGGTGCCACCGCTCCCGGCCAGCCGGGGCGGACTCCTCCGGTGTCCGCGGGGGCTCGGCCGTCATGGAGCCCCACGCTCCCGGTCCTGCCGCTCGGCGGCGACGTCGGACGTCTCGGTTCCGGCCGCGGGCGGGGAGGAGCCGAACAGCGGACGACGACCCCGCCTCCGCTGGTAGGCGTCGAGCCAGTCCAGGAGGCGTGTCGCCGAGTCCCCGAGGGGCGCCACGCCGAGCCGTTCCCGCTCGGCCGCGTGGCGCAGGGTCGGGTCGGAGGGGTCCCGGGCCACGCGCTCGAGCCACGCGTTGACGTCCTCGACGTCCCGGAGGACCGGGCCGGGGAGGATCGAGATCAGGTCGGGCACGTTGAACCCCCGGTTCTCGCGCAGCTCGTCGACGTCCGGGAGGACGAAGGCGATCGGCCGGTCCAGGGCCACGTAGTCGACCCAGGCGCTCGAGGTGTCGCTCAGCAGGGCCGTGCTGCTGCCCAGCAGCTCGTACAGGGCGACGCCGGCCCGGCGGAGGTCGGCGTCGGTGAGGACCCCGACCCCGAGCGAGGAGTAGTCGTCACGGTCCATGGGGTGCGGCTTGACGACCACCTGCACACCAGGTGTCCCCATCGCCTGACGCGTCGTCCGCAACTCGGCGCGGGCACTCAGCGGTGCCCCGTCCTGCGAGTGCCGGCCCTCGTGGTTGCTGCCGATGCGGAAGGTGGGGAGCCACAGCACCAGCGCGGCGGCCGGGTCGAGGCCGAGCCGCGCCCGCTGCTCGTCCGTGACCGGCCGTTGGAGCGCCACGCTGCGCGGGTTGCCCGTCCAGGCCACGTCCTGCTCGGACACACCGAACGTCTCCGCCTTGTACCGCTGCCACATGCGGGCGCCGGTCACCACCACCGTGGACCGGATGTCCTCCGCGTCACCGGTCGCCTTGGGCCCGTCGCCGTGCCACAGGTTCACGACCAGTCGGTTGCCCGGCGGCTCCACGGCCGTGAAGAGACCGTGGGTGTAGAAGGTCAGCTCGGCGCCCAGGGCCAGCCAGACCGCGGTCAGGCCGGACTTCTCGACGACGCGGACGCGGTTCCACCCGCGCTCCCGGACGACCTGGCGGGCCACCTCGGGATCGTCGTCGACCAGCCAGTGGACGTCGTGCGGATAGCGCTCGTTCAGCCGGGGCAGGAGCTCGACGACGTTCCCCTCGAGGAGCGGCCACCCGTGGACGACCGCGTGCCGGCGGGGAGGGACCAGGCGGAGGGCGAGCCAGAAGACCGGCCGGGAGCCCCTGTCCGCCAGGCGGCGCAGCCGGGTGGTCACCGAGGAGCGTGCCCGGCCCCGGGGCCGTCGAGATCGTCGTAGCCGCGCCGTCACTCGGTCTGCACCCCCGTGCCCCTCCGGTCCTGCCGACGGCAGCCCCCATCGGCACCGTCCCGACCGATGGTCACCGATCCGGCCCACCGCCGCCGGTCACGGGGGCGTCTCCGGGCGCCACGGATCGTCGTGCCAGGAGGAGGCCGACCGCGATCAGCCCGAGGTTGGTCAGGTACACCGGTGCGTTCGCCCCGATGGGTCCGCGGATGATGCTCAGGCAGGCGAGGCACGCGTACGGCGCGGCGAGCGCCCAGCGGGTGCGTGCACCCCTCGTCCAGTCCAGGTCGCAGCGGCGGCCGGCGGTGGCGAGCAGCGCCAGGGCGACGACCATGCCGATGGTCCCGAAGTCGACGAAGAGCTCGCTGTGGACGGGCAGCGAGAGGTTGGTGAACTCGTAGCCCCGGTTCTCCGCGACGTCGATGGAGGCGGGCCGTTCCTTGTCGGCCCAGATCGAGCGGGGGACGACGTAGAACACGCCCGACAGGGCGTAGGTGCCCCACGAGTGCCCGCGCTCGTCGACGTACTGCAGGGCGTTGATCGCCTGCTGGAACCCGTCGAAGTCGATCCCGGCCAGGAACTCCAGGCCCTCCGGGCCGGCGGTGTTCGTCGTCGTGCCGCGGAAGGCGTTCGCCGCCGGGTAGGCCACCAGCGTGGCCATCAGCAGGGCGACGGCCATCCACCGGGCTGCCGGGCCCGACCGCGGACGCAGGACCAGGAGGACCAGCGAGCCGAGCGCCGCGGCGCTGAGCGCCCGCGTGTTGACGAGGGGGTTGGCGAACAGCACCACGAGCGCCAGCCCCGCCGCCAGGAGGACGGCGTCGACCGCGTCGACGTCTCCCCAGCCGGACCGCCGGACCTGGGCCAGCACCCTGATCAGGGTCAGGTAGGCGGCCGCCGTGGCGAGCGCGCCCGGGAGGATGCCGACCAGCGCGACGGCGAGGCCCCCGGACTGCGCGAGCGAGATGCCGGCGGAGCCGAGCGCCTCACCGCGGGCGGACCGGCTGCTGAAGAGTCCGCCCACCCCGCCCGCCGCGGCGACCGCTCCGGGGGTGAGCACCAGACAGGCCAGGACGTAGCCGGCGCAGACCCAGCGCGGCGGTTCGTCCACCTCGGCGTGTCCGGCCGGGACGGGACGGTCCCTGCCCGGCCGGAAGAAGGCCACGTACAGCGTCGTGGTGGCCAGCACGAGGAGCACGAGCGCCTCGGTGGTGTACGGACCGACGAGGACGGCGTCGTCGCCCCAGGCCGCGTCCCCGGTGGCGAGCTGGTAGGCGGGAGCGATCCCCAGCCAGGCGAAGGTGAAGACGAAGGTCACCAGCGCCACCGGGCGCAGGCCGGGGTGGGTGCTCCGGGCGATGCCGGCGCCGGCGACGGCCACCTGCAGTGCGGACAGGACGGCGTGGGCCGGTGACGTCCGCAGCGACCAGGGCAGGACCAGGACCACTGCCACGGCGGCACCCAGCAGAGCCGACGGGGTCAGCAGGCCGCCGGCGTCACCGCTGTCGGTGACGCCCTCGGCCGGCGCTGTCGTGTCGTCCCCGCGCACGGCCAGGCGACGACCGGATCCCCCGTTCACGCGCCCATCCTCACCGCTGTCAGCGGGCGGCGCCCACGCGCCCGGCGCGCGAGTGCCACCATGGGGGCGGGTCCTCCGGGCACCGCTGCCGAGGTCGTCCTCCCTTGTGGGTAGGCCTTCCCGCGTCAGCGGTCCTCACGCTCGACGTCACCTAGGGTCACGGCAGGCCGCCCGGGAGGACGGCCTGAGCATGTCGCCGGAGAGACAGGACCCCATGAACCTGCGAGAGGTGCTGGACGCCGTACGCGCCACGTGGTGGCTGCTCCCCCTCGGAGCCGTCGCCGGGGCCGTGCTGGCACTGGTCCTCGCGCTGGTGCAGACGCCGCTGTACACGTCGTCGACCCAGCTCTTCGTGTCGACCACCGCGGCCTCCTCCACCCTGGACGCGGTCCAGGGCCGTGAGTTCTCCGAGGCCCGCGTGCAGTCCTACGCCCGGCTCCTCACCGGCAGGGACCTGGCCGGCCGGATCGTCGAACGGCTCGACGTCGACACGACCGAGGGTGAGGTGCAGGACAGCATCACGGCCGCGGCGGTCCCCGGCACGGTCCTGATCGACGTGAGCGTCACCGACCCGCGCCCCGAGCGGGCGCAGGCCGTCGCCGAGGCGGTCGGGCAGGAGTTCCCGGGGCTGGTCTCGGACATCGAGGCGCCGGTCGCCGGTGGTGAGCCGCTGGTCCGGGTCACCGTGACCGACGCACCCCAGCTGCCCACCGCGCCCAGTTCACCGGACAGGTTCCGGTACACGGCGCTCGGGATCGTGCTGGGCCTGGTCCTCGGAGTGCTGGCCGCCGTCGCACGCCGGCGCATGGACCGGACCGTCAAGGTCCCCGACCAGGCCGCGGAGCTGGTCGGGGCACCGGTGATCGGGACCGTCCTGAAGGACGCCTCGCTGGAGACGAGGCACGTCGCGGACAGCTTCTCCCCCGGGCGTGCCGCGGAGGACTACCGGCTGCTCCGCACCAACCTGCAGTTCCTGCAGGTGGACGAGCCGCCGAAGGTCATCATGATCACCAGCCCGGCGCCGGGCGAGGGGAAGACCACCGCGGCGGTCAACCTCGGTCTGGCCCTCGCCGACAGCGGGCGCCGGGTCACGGTGATCGAGGCCGACCTCCGACGTCCCAAGGTGACGCGGTACCTGGGCCTGGTGAGCGGCGTCGGCCTCACCAACGTCCTGGCGGGCACCGCCGACGTCGAGGACGTCGTCCAGCAGTACGGGGACAGCGGGCTGTCGGTCATCGGAGCCGGGCCCCTCCCCCCGAACCCCGGCGAGCTGCTGGCGTCCACCCAGATGGCCGCACTGCTCGAGAAGCTGAGGGGCGACAACGACTTCGTCCTGATCGACACCCCGCCGGTCCTGCCGGTGGCGGACTCCGTCGGGCTGGCCGTGCTGGTCGACGGGGTCCTGGTCTCGGTGCGGTACGGCAGGACGCTGAAGGAGCACGCCCGGCAGGTCGGGGTGACGCTGGAGCGGGTCGGCGCGACGGTCCTCGGTCTGATCCTGAACATCGTGCCGCCCAAGGCCGAGCTCGTGGCGACCCACGGCTACGGGCTCGAGTACGGGTACGACGGCGCTCGGCCGGCTCGGCACAAGGCCTGACGTGGGCTCGTCGTCCGGACACGTGCCGACGGGACCGGTGACCCCTCGGGTGCCGGCGCCGTGAGGTCCGACGGGAGCCCCACCGACACCTCGCCGGGGCGCCCCTTCGGCATCCTGGTGGTCTGCACGGGGAACATCTGCCGGTCGCCGCTCGCGGAGCGGCTCGGCCGTGCCTTCCTCGACGAGACGGCGGGTGCCGAGGCCGCGGACCTCGGGATCGGCAGTGCGGGTACGCGGGCGGTGGTCGGGTCGGGGATGCACCCCCACAGCGCCGAGGTGCTGCGCGGCCTCGGCGGTGACCCCGCCGACTTCCGTGCTCGACAGGTGACGCGCGAGCTGCTGGTCGCCGCCGACCTGACCCTGACCCTGACCCGCGCACACCGGCAGGAGGTCCTGGCCCTGGACCCCCGCGGACTGTCCCGGACCTTCACGCTCCTCGAGGCCCGGGACCTGCTCGGGTCCGTCACCGACGACCTCCCCCCGTCAGGACCGGACGCGGGAGAGGCTCAGCGGTCGCTGGTCCGCCGGTTGCACGCGGCCCGTTCCCGCCGCCGCGGCGGGCCCGCCGACGACGTGCGGGATCCCGTCGACGGGCCGCTCGAGGTGCACCAGGAGGTGGGTGACCTCATCTCCGAGGCCCTGCTGCCCCTCCTGACCCGCTTCCTCCGGGCGGCCGGGGTCGCAGGCCCCGACGGGGCCGGTGACCACCTGACCGTCGTGGGGGACGCAGGCCGGTGACCGGCGTCGCGCCGCAGGTGAGCGGCCGCCGGTGTCGACCGGCATCATGTCCGGGTGCCGGACAGCCGTGGAGACACTGACCCGCGCGTGACGCTCGTGCACGAGCGCTTCACCGAGTACGCCGGCTCGGAGATGGTGGTCGAGCAACTGGCCCGTGAGTGGCCCGGCGCCCCGATCCTCGCCCCGGTCGCCCGGCCGGGCGTGCTGCCGGCGGACATCGAGCCCCGCGTCCGCGGCACCCGCCTCAGCCGCCTGCTCCGCGGCACCACCTACGCGCACCTCCTCCCCGCGCTCCCGGTCGCGATGCGCCGGCTGCCCGTACCGCCGTCCGACGTCGTCATCGCCTCCCACCACGCCTTCGCCACCCAGGTCGTCCACGCCACGACGGCGCCGGTGGTCGCCTACGTGCACAGCCCGGCCCGCTGGGTGTGGGACCCGGCGATGCGGGCCAACGAGGCCGGTGGCCGGCTCGGCGCCGCGGGGCTGGCCGCGTTCTCCGCCGCCTACCGGCCGGTCGATCTGCGCGCCGCTGCCCGCGTGCACACGCTCGTGGCCAACTCACGCGCCGTCGCGGGCCGGATCCGGGACTGGTGGGGCCGCGACTCCGTCGTCGTCCACCCGCCGGTGGACACCGAGTACTACCGCCCCGACCCCGACGTGCCCCGCGAGGACTTCTTCCTCCTCGCCGGCCGCCTCGTCCCCTACAAGCGGCCCGACCTGGCCGTCTGGGCCGCCAGGCAGGCCGGTGTCCGGCTGGTCGTCGCCGGCGACGGCCGTGCGCGGGCGGAGGTCGAGGCACTGGCCGGCCCGGACACCACCTTCGTCGGCCGGGTCGACGACGACGGCCTGCGCGACCTGTTCCGGCGCTGCCGCGCCCTGCTCATGCCGGGGGTCGAGGACTTCGGCATCGTCCCGGTCGAGGCCCAGGCCTGCGGTGCGCCGGTGGTGGCCGTCGACGCCGGGGGAGCGCAGGACTCGGTCGTCCCCGGGGTCACCGGCGAGCTCGTGCCGCTGGTCCCGGCCGCCGACGAGGTGGACGTCTGGGCGCAGGCGCTGGCCTCCTTCGACCCGTCCGCCCACGAGCCCGGCAGCACCCGCCGGCACGCCGAGTCGTTCTCGCGCGCCCACTTCCGCCGTGCGATGGCCGACGTCGTCGCGAAGGTCCTCAGCTCCCGCTGACCGGTCGCCGGCCGACGACCGCGGCCACCGTCTCCTCCGCGACGTCGTCCCACGTCCGGCGACGGCGGTCCCGTGGCTGCGGTCGCGGTCGGTCGAGGTGCCGCAGCACCGTTTCCGCCCAGCCCCGCACGTCGTCGGCGGGCAGGTGCTCGGCGTCGTCCCCGCTCACCTCGACCAGCGCCGGGTCCAGCGACGTCACCAGCGGCGCTCCCAGGTCGAGCGCCTCGACGGCGGGCAGCCCGAAGCCCTCGGCGAGGCTGGGGGCCAGGACGACCGCGCAGTGCTCGTAGCACCAGCGCAGCGTGCCGTCGTCGACGCCGGTCAGCTGGACGACGGCACCGTCGGCGAGGAGCCTCGCGTGGTCGGGGCCGTAGGCCTCGGTGCCCCAGGCCGGCGGGCCCACCAGAGCCAGGACGGCGTCGGGCCGCTCGCGCACCACCTCGGCCCAGGCCGAGACGGCGGCGGCGACGTTCTTGCGCCGGGAGGCGTCGCCGACGACGAGCGCGAACGGCCGGCCGGCCAGCGCGTCGACGGGCACCGGGGTGCTGGCGAGCAGCTGCGGACTCGTGGTCAACGGGGCGACGGCGGCGCGGGGCGCCAGCCGCGGGTCCCACCGCAGCAGCCGCTCGCGGGTGGCCGCGCTGACGCAGACGAGGGTGTCCGCCTGCCGCAGGGACGCCGCGTAGGGCCGGCCGAGCAGGGTCCGCTTGGGCAGGGGGAAGTCGTCGGGCCGGTCGAACAGCAGCAGGTCGTGCACGGTCAGTGCCGTCCGCGCTCTCGCCCCGCGGGGCAGCAGGTGCTTGGTGCCCTGCACCACGTCGAAGCGCGCGCCCAAGCGCCGCGCCAGCGCGAAGCGCTCGTAGGCCGGGACCAGGGCCTCCGGCACGGCGGGGAGCGTCACGATCCGTTCCGGAGCACCGGCGATCCCGGCCAGCGCCCCTGCCGCGTCAGGGGCGGCGAGCAGGTGCAGCTCGACGTCGTCGCGCCGGGCCAGGGCGCGGGCCAGCTCCACGGTGTAGCGGACGATGCCCCCGCCGCGCAGGGACGGCGGGACGTGGCCGGCCATCAGCAGCCAGCGGACCGGGGCACTGCTCACCCCGACAGCCTCACACACCGGCGGTGCGACGTCGTCCGCCCGGCGGTCCCCGAGCCGCCCACCGGGTGCTGGTGCGGTGAGGGCAGGGTTCGAGGCGTGGAGTGAGCGGATAAATGCGCGCAGTAAGCAGTTCGGTCCCTCGGGCGCAGGACGGTGATCGCTCGCCGGTCACGTGTCACACAATTGAGTCGGACGACTTTCGTTTCCTGCCGTCCGGGGGTTACCGTCGTCCGGCCGGTTGAACACAACAGTTCCCGGCGCAACGGGGAATCTCACCACCGAGGTGCCTGCTCGGTGTCTGCACGGGGGTGCTGCCATGTCCCTGCTCGAGGTCGGTGACGGACGCGTCCGGCACGATCCCACTCCGGTCGGCCGACGGTGGCTCTGGCTGGCCCCTGGCCTGCGCGGCGAGGGCACGGCCGTCCGCCGGGCGTGGCGCGCCTCCTACGTCCGCCGCCTCGTGGTCCTCGACGCGCTCGCGGCGTTCGTGGCCGCTGCGGTGGGCTCGCTCGTCCCCGAGGGCGGCCCGCTCGTCGGGCTGTCGGCGAGCGCGGCCGTCGTCCTCGCGCTGCCGGTCGTCTGGCTCGGCGCGATGCTCGCCGCCCGCGCCTACGAGCAGCGCTACCTCTGGGTCGGCCCGGAGGAGTTCCGCCGGGTCTTCTCCGCCGCCGCGCTCCTGCTCGCCACGGTCGGCACCGTCTCCTGGGCCTTCAAGCTCGAGGTCGCGCGCAGCTTCGTCGTCGTCGCCCTGCCGCTGGCGACCCTCCTGACGCTGGCCACCCGCCTGGTGCTGCGCCTGCGGCTGTACTCCGGGCGTGCCCACGGCCGGCACGTGCAGACGACGGTCCTCGTCGGTCACCGCAGCGGCGTCGCCGCCCTCAGCGCGCAGCTGGAGCGCGAGGCCCGCCACGGCTACCGCGTCATCGGCTGCTGCCTGCCGCTGTCGGCCGGCGACCGCGACGTCTTCGACGGCCTGCCCGTCCTCGGCAGCCTCGACGAGGTCGCCGACGTCGTCCGCCGGTTCGAGGTCGACACCGTGGCCGTGCTGCCCTCGCCGGAGCTCGAGGGGGCGCGGCTGCGCAAGCTCGGCTGGGACCTCGAGGACACCGAGGCCGAGCTGCTCCTCGCCCCCGCGGTCACCGAGGTCGCCGGTCCCCGCGTCCACGTCCGTCCCGTCGCCGGGCTGCCGCTGGTGCACGTCGAGCGCCCGGAGTTCACCGGCGCGCGCCGCATCGTGAAGGACGTCGTCGACCGCACGGCGGCCGGCCTGGGCATCCTGCTGCTCTCGCCGCTGCTCGTCGCGCTCGCCCTGCTGGTCAAGGTCACCAGCTCCGGTCCGGTGTTCTTCCGCCACGAGCGGATCGGCCGGGACGGCCGGCCGTTCCAGGTGCTGAAGTTCCGCAGCATGGTCGTCGACGCCGACAAGGCCGAGACGGACCTGCACGGCCGCAGCGAGGGCAACGCCGTCCAGTTCAAGATGCGCCGCGACCCGCGGGTCACCCGGATCGGCGCCGTCATGCGCCGGTACTCCCTCGACGAGCTGCCCCAGCTGTTCAACGTCCTGGGCGGCAGCATGAGCCTCGTGGGCCCGCGCCCGCACGTCACCCGCGAGGTCGAGCAGTACGGCTTCGACATGCGCCGCCGCCTGCTGGTCAAGCCGGGCATCACCGGCCTGTGGCAGGTCAGCGGCCGCTCGGACCTGTCGTGGGACGACGCGGTCCGGCTCGACGTGCACTACGTCGAGAACTGGTCGCTGACCTTCGACGCGATGATCCTGTGGAAGACCGCCGGTGCCGTCCTCCGCGGCTCCGGGGCGTACTGATCCGCACACCGAGTGCCACTCCCGACAATGACGCGGCGTGACCATTCCACTGCACATTCGTGCGTCATTCCCGTCCGAGTGAGGAATGGCCGGGACAAATGGCGACGGCACCGTCCCGATGACACGATCGCCTGACGTGCCGAGACGCCGGCGCGGGTGATGGAGGAGTGATGGTCGACGCCACGGGGGGCGACGTCGCATCCGGGCGGATCGTGCGCAGGCCGTCCGCCGTCCGGGTGCGGATCGCGCCGGGGGACGCTGCGCACATCCGGCCCGTCGGGATCGTGCGCCGCCAGCCCTGGTGGCTGCGGCGCGGTGTCGGCCCCTACCTGGTGCTCACCGACGTCCTGGCCTTCGCCGTCGCCACGGTGATCACGACGCCGGGCTCGCCGATCGCGCACGGTCTCGCGCTCGGGTTCCTGCTCCTCGTCTTCTGGCGCGCCGGCCTGTACCGCTCACGCCTGACCCTCTCGCTGCTCGACGACCTGCCCTACGTCCTGGCCGCGGTCGCCGTCGCCTGGGCGCTGAAGGTCTCGCTGTTCTCCGTGCTGCCGGGGGTCGACGGGCCGGGGCGGCAGGTGGTGCACCTGCTGGTGGTGCTGGCGGCCGTCCTGCTGTTCCGGCTGGTGGCCTACCGCGTCGTGCACCTGGCCCGCTGCCGCGGTCTGGTACGCCACCGCACCCTGATCGTGGGCGCCGGCCCAGTGGGCGTCCGCGTCGCCACCACGCTGCTCGAGCGGCGCAACTACGGCCTGGACCCGATCGGCTTCCTCGACACCGAGTGGCCGGCCGGATCGGCACCCCTGCTCCCAGTCCCGCTGCTTGGCCGCTACCACCGGCTCGGGCAGGCGATCCAGCAGCTCGGGGTGCGCGACGTCGTCGTGGCCTACGGCGGCGTCGACGAGGACGAGCTCGTCGACATCCTGCGCACCTGCGACCGCCTCGACGTCGAGGTCTTCGTCGTCCCCCGGCTCTTCGAGCTGCACCACACCAACCGTTACACCGACGAGATCTGGGGCATCCCGCTGATCCGGCGGCGGCGCTCGGTCTACCGGAGCCCCTGGTGGCGGGCCAAGCGGCTGGTGGACGTCGCCGTCTCGGCGCTGTCGCTGCTGCTGCTCGTGCCGGTCCTGGCCGCCTGCGCGCTCGCCGTCCGGCTCGAGGGCGGCCCGGGGATCATCTTCCGCCAGGAGCGGGTGGGCCTGGACGGCCGCCCGTTCCAGGTGCTGAAGTTCCGCTCGCTCAAGCCGGTCGACGAGACGGAGTCGCAGACGCAGTGGAACATCAAGCACGACGACCGGCTCGGCCCGGTCGGGCGCTTCCTGCGGGCGACCTCCCTCGACGAGCTGCCCCAGCTGTGGAACATCCTCCGCGGGGACATGAGCCTGGTCGGTCCGCGTCCCGAACGGCCGCACTTCGTCGAGCAGTTCTCCGCGCACATCCCCCGCTACACCGCGCGGCACCGGGTGCCGGCCGGCCTGACCGGCTGGGCGCAGTCGCACGGCCTGCGCGGTGACACCTCCATCGAGGACCGCGCCCGCTTCGACAACTACTACATCGAGAACTGGTCACCGTGGCTCGACATGAAGATCGTCCTGAAGACCGTGGGACAGGTGCTGCGACGGCAGGGCGGGTGACCGGCGATGCCGCCCTGCGTTGGCTGTTCGCCCTCGTGGCGATCGCCGTCCTCAGCGCCTTCGCGCTGCTGCTCGTGACGGGGCAGTACTACAACGAGGGCCCCGTGCTCGTCCGGGTCGCCGAGGACCGCGGGCTGCACCAGGGCGACGTGTTCGTCCTGACCGGCTGGGCGGCCGGCGTGCTCTCCCTGCTGGGGCTCCTGACGGTGCGGCGGCGCTGACCGGCGGGCGGGGCCTCAGGCGGCCGCGCGGTGCACCAGCGTCCGGGCCGGAGCGATCCCGCACGCGGCCGCGGCCGCCAGCAGCCAGCCGTGCTCGGCGACGAAGACGTGCAGCGCCAGCCAGGTCGAGCCGAGGAGGAACGTCACGGCCGCATCCTGGGCGACCGGCGACGCCGGGCCGGCGGACCGGTGAGGTGTCCGTGACGGGTGGGGGAGGACGGCCTCAGCGGGGCACGTCGGGGAGGGCCTGACTGCCGAACTCGTCGGCGTTCTGCGACAGCGAGTCGTTGCGCAGGTAGGACCACATCCGCTCGCCGGTGACCTCGTCGAGGTAGACGACGCTCGCCGAGCCCTCGGTGCCGGTGCCCAGCACCGGCGCGGTGAAGGAGTCGACGTCCTCGGGGCGCAGGTCGCGCAGCGAGTACGCCAGGCCCAGCAGGTCGGCGTCGCCGAGGGTGTCGTCGACGGCGACGGCGCTGGTGACCGCGAGCAGCGCGGCGTCGAGCCGGCCGGGGTCGCTGAGCGCGCCGGAGGTGAACAGCTGGCCGAAGACCGCCTCGAGGTACTGCTGCTGGCGCCGGACGCGGTCGAAGTCGCCGCCCTGCAGGCCGTAACGCTGCCCCAGGTACCAGCGTGCCTGGTCGCCGTCGAGGTGGTTGACGCCGGCCTCGAAGGTGTACGGGCCCCACGTGGTGGTCTCGGCGACGACGACGTCGACCCCGCCGAGGGCGTCGGTGACCTCGACGATGCCCTCGAAGTCGATCGCGACGTAGTGGTCGATGCGGACCCCGGTCACCTGCTCGACGGTCGCGATCAGCAGCGACGGGCCGCCGTAGGCGTAGGCGGCGTTGATCTTGTCCTGGCCGTGGCCGGGGATCTCGACCCACGAGTCGCGCGGGATGGACACCAGCTGCGCGTGCCGCCGGTCGCCGGAGAACCGCGCGATCATGATCGCGTCCGAGCGGCCGCCTTCGGCGATGCCCTCGTCCGCGGTGCCGCGGCTGTCGGTGCCCACGAGCAGGAAGGTGACCGGTGCCTCGCCGGCGGCCTCGGCGGGCGTGGCGGGCGCCGGCCGGGCCTCCTCGTCGAGGTCGGCGAACACGTCGGTGACGCGGTCGATGTTCCCGGCGTAGCGGTCGGTGAGGTACCACAGGCCCCCACCGACCACCGCCACCCCGACGACGAGCAGCACGGCCAGCGCGGTGAGGAACCGGCGCAGGCCCCGGCGCCGGCCCGAGCGGGCGCGGTCCCGGTCGGCCGGTGTCCCCGCCGGGGCGTCCGCGTCGGCCGGTGGGCCCTCGAGCCCGACGTCGTGCCTGGTCATGGCGACCCCGTCCACCCGCGTCGTCGTCCCAGGATGTCCAGGTGACGCGCCCGCCCGCCACCGACCTCATCCCTGGGGGTGAGCGGCACACCGGGATCGGCCCGGGGTTCTGACACCCTGGCGTCCGTGAGCGAGATCCGTCGTCTGCTGGTGACCGGTGGGGCCGGCTTCATCGGTGCCAACTTCGTCCACCAGACCGTCGAGCGCTTCCCGCAGTACGAGGTGACCGTCCTCGACGCGCTCACCTACGCGGGCAACGAGGCCTCGCTGGCCGGCGTCCGGGAGGCGATCACCTTCGTCCACGGCTCGGTCACCGACGCCGCGCTCGTCGCCGACCTGGTCCGCACCAGCGACGCCGTCGTCCACTTCGCCGCCGAGAGCCACAACGACAACTCACTGGCCGACCCCGCGCCGTTCCTGCAGACCAACGTCGTCGGCACCTACACGCTGCTGGAGGCGGTGCGCCGGCACGACGTCCGCTACCACCACGTCTCCACCGACGAGGTCTACGGCGACCTCGAGCTCGACGACCCGCACCGGTTCACCCCCGAGACGCCGTACAACCCCTCGAGCCCCTACTCGTCGACGAAGGCCGCCTCCGACCTGCTGGTGCGCGCCTGGGTGCGCTCCTACGGCGTGCGGGCGACCATCTCCAACTGCTCGAACAACTACGGCCCGTACCAGCACGTCGAGAAGTTCATCCCGCGGCAGATCACCAACGTGCTCGACGGCCGGCGGCCCCGGCTCTACGGCGCCGGGCACAACGTCCGCGACTGGATCCACGTCGACGACCACAACACCGCGGTGCACGACGTCCTCGCGCGCGGCCGCACCGGCTCCACCTACCTGATCGGTGCCGACGGCGAGGTGGACAACCGCACCGTGCTGGCCACGATCCTCGAGCTGATGGGCCAGCCGGCCGACGCCTTCGACTCGGTCACCGACCGGGCCGGGCACGACCTGCGCTACGCCATCGACGCGACCAGGCTGCGCGAGGAGCTGGGCTGGCGGCCCCGCTACACCGACTTCCGCGAGGGGCTGGCCGCCACCATCGCCTGGTACCGCGACAACGAGGACTGGTGGCGGCCGCTGAAGGACCGGGTCGAGGCGGCCTACGCGGCGCGCGGCCAGTGACGGCCGTCGTCCTCGGCGCGCGGGGGCAGGTCGGCCGGGCGCTGACCCGTCGGTTCCCCGACGCGCGGGCCCTCGACCGGACGGCGCTGGACCTCACCGATCCCGCCGCGGTCGCCGGCCACGACTGGACCGGGGTCGACCTGCTGCTCAACGCCGCCGCCTACACCCAGGTCGACGCCGCGCAGGACCCCGCCAACCGGCACCTCGTGCAGGCGGTCAACGTCGAGGCCGTGGGCGCCCTCGCCGGCGTCGCCCGCGACCGCGGGGCCACGCTCGTGCACTTCTCCAGCGAGTACGTCTTCGACGGGCGCGCCCGCGGCCCGATCCCCGAGGACGCCCCGGTCCGCCCGCTGAGCGTCTACGGGCAGAGCAAGGCCGACGGCGACCGGCTCGTCACCGCGCTCGACCGGCACCTGCTGCTGCGCACCACGTGGGTCGTGGGGGAGGGGCGCAACTTCGTGCGCACGATGGCCGACCTCGCCGACCGGGGCGTCAGCCCGGCCGTCGTCGACGACCAGGTCGGCCGGCTCACCTTCGCCGAGGACCTCGCCGCCGCCGTCGCCCACCTCGTCGAGCGCGGGGAGCCGGGCACCTACAACTGCACCTGCGGCGGGGAGCCGGCGTCCTGGGCCGACGTCGCCGAGGTGGTCTTCGCCGCCCGCGGCCGCGACCCCCGCGACGTCCGGCGGGTCAGCACCGCCGAGTACACCGCCGGCAGGGCCGGACTCGCGCCGCGGCCGCCCAACAGCGTCCTCGACCTCGTCCGGCTCGAGGCCACCGGCTTCCGGCCCCGCGACTGGCGGACCGCCCTCGACGCCTACCTGGCCTCGCTGCCCCGCTGAGAGGCGTTCCGCCCGGCCCTCCGGTCGGGCACCATGCACCGCGTGTCCCTGGTCCCGCCGGCCGAGCCCCCGGGCCCGGGCGCGCGGCGGCGCTGGCACCGGCACCGGTTCCGCTGGGTCGGGGAGGACGCCTTCAGCGGCGCCAGCCTCTACGCCTGCCGGTGCGGTGTCGTGCGGCCCGCGCCCTGACCGCGGTCACCCGACCCGGCCTTCCCCGGGCGCCCCGTCCGGTGTCGTGGTGCACTTCGGTGTCGAAGTGTCGGGCACGGAGGAGCGGGGATGCGCATCTCGGTCATCGGCTGCGGTTACCTGGGCGCCGTCCACGCAGCGTCGATGGTCGAGCTCGGCCACGAGGTGGTCGGCATCGACGTCGACCAGCGCAAGGTGGCCGCGCTATGTGCGGGCCGGTCACCGTTCTACGAGCCCGGCTTCGACGAGCTGCTCCAGCACTCGCTGGGGTCGGGACGGCTGTCGTTCTCGACCGACGTCGCCGACGCGGCGGGGTCACGGGTCCACTTCCTGTGCGTCGGCACCCCGCAGAAGCACGGTGAGTACGCCGCGGACATGCGGTTCGTGGAGGCGGCCGTCGAGTCGCTGCTGGAGGTGCTGCAGCCAGGCGATCTGGTAGCCGGCAAGTCGACGGTCCCGGTGGGGACGGCCGCGCAGCTGGCCGAGCTGGTGGCCGGCAAGGTCCCCGGCGCGCTGGTGGCCTGGAACCCGGAGTTCCTCCGCGAGGGGTTCGCCGTCCGCGACACCCTCCACCCCGACCGGCTGGTCTACGGCCTGCCCGCTGACCCTGCCGACGCGGCCACCGCCGAGGCCCTCCTCGACGAGGTCTACGCCCCGATCGTGGCCCGCGGGACGCCGAAGGTGACCACCGACCACGCCACCGCCGAGATGGTGAAGACCGCCGCCAACTCCTTCCTGGCCACCAAGATCTCCTTCATCAACGCCATGGCGGAGCTGTGCGAGGCCACCGGTGCCGACGTCAAGCAGCTGGCCGACGCGATCGGCTACGACGAGCGGATCGGGCGGCGGTTCCTCAACGCCGGCCTCGGGTTCGGCGGCGGTTGCCTGCCCAAGGACATCCGCGCGTTCATGGCCCGCGCCGGCGAGCTGGGTGCCGACCAGGCGCTGACGTTCCTGCGCGAGGTCGACAACATCAACATGCGCCGCCGCATCCGCATGGTCGAGCTGGCCCGCGAGGTGCTCGACGGCTCGCTGCTGGGCAAGCGGGTGGCGGTGCTGGGGGCGGCGTTCAAGCCCGACTCCGACGACATCCGCGACTCCCCGGCGCTCAACGTCGCCGCGCAGCTGCAGCTGCAGGGCGCGGTGGTGTGCGTGACCGATCCCGCCGCGGTGGACAACAGCCGCCGGGAGTGGCCGCACCTGGACTTCGCCGCGACACCGGAGGAGGCCGCCGAGCGCGCCGACGCCGTCCTGGTGCTCACCGAGTGGCGGCAGTACCGCGAGCTCGATCCGGTGGCCTTCGGCGCGGTGGTGCGCCAGAAGCGGGTGCTCGACGGCCGCAACGCCCTGGACCGGGAGGCCTGGACCGCCGCCGGTTGGACCTACCGCGCCCTGGGCCGCCGGGCGAGCTGACGAAGGACCCCCGTGCCCCCCACTGCTCGCAGGCTCGCAGCGGGACCCTGCACGGGGGCCGTTCCAGCGCCTCACCTGACCGGCCGGGGGCCGGGGAGCGGCGGAGCCTAGGCTCGGTCGGTGACCTGGCTCGTGACCGGCGGCGCCGGCTACATCGGTTCCCACGTCGTCGCGGCCATGCGGGCGGCCGGGGAGTCCGTCGTCGTCCTCGACGACCTGTCCACCGGCGACGCCGACCGCGTCCCCGGAACCCCGCTCGTCGTCGGCAGCGTGCTCGACGGCGACCTGGTGGCGCGGACCCTGCGCGAGCACGGCGTCACCGGGGTGGTGCACGTCGCGGCGAAGAAGCAGGTCGAGGAGTCGGTGCGCCTCCCGCTGCTGTACTACCGGGAGAACGTCGAGGGTCTGCGGGTGCTCCTCGAGCAGGCCGTGACGGCCGGCGTGGCCGACCTGGTCTTCTCCTCCAGCGCGGCGGTCTACGGCATGCCCGACACCGACCTGGTCGGCGAGGACACCGAGTGCCGGCCGCTGAACCCCTACGGCACCACCAAGCTCGTCGGCGAGCGGATGATCGCCGAGGTCGCCGCGGCCACCGGCCTGCGCTACGCCAACCTGCGCTACTTCAACGTCGCCGGCACCGCCGACCCCGCGCTCACCGACCGCGGCGCGTCCAACCTGGTGCCGATGGTCTTCCAGCGGCTGGCCGACCGGCAGGCCCCGCTCGTGTTCGGTGACACCTATCCGACGCCGGACGGCACCTGCATCCGCGACTTCGTGCACGTCGCCGACATCGCCACCGCGCACGTCGCCGCCGCCCGGGCGCTGGCCGGGGGGAGCGTGCGCGCGCTGACGGCGAACATCGGCCGCGGCGAGGGCGTCTCGGTGCGGCAGGTGGTCGACACCGTCCGCGCGGTCACCCGGACGGCGGGCGAGGCGTGGGCCGAGCCGGTCGTCGTCCCGCCGCGCGCCGGCGACCCCGCCCGGGTGGTCGCCGCGGCCGACACCATCCGCGCCGTCCTCGGGTGGGAGGCCCGCCACGACCTGCACGACATGGTCGCCTCGGCGTGGGCCGGCTGGACGGCGACCCGCGCCGCGGCGGTCTGAGCGGCGCTCAGCGCCGGTAGACGACGCCCTCGTGCGGCTGCAGGGTCACCTTCGCCGGCGCGGGCTCCCCGTCGGCGGACCGCAGCCCCGGCGGCACGGACAGGGTGACCTTGCGCCGCTTGCTCTCGTTGAGGTTCACGCCCGCCCAGCCGTCGGTGAACTCCCGGGACCAGGCGTGGCCCTTCTGCTGCGGGCCGCCGACGGGGGTGCCGAGGTCCCACTCCAGCTCCGGGCGGAACGGCGTCCCGCTGTACCCGTCGTGGTCGGTGGCCGAGAAGCAGACCTGCTCGCCGGCGCCGAAGACGAGCACTGCCGCCAGCCCGTAGAGGAAGTTCGGGTGGTCGTCGCGGCCGTCGGTCGCCGTCCGCACGATGGTGATCCCGGGGCCGCCGAGCTCCTCCATCTGGGCGGTCGCGCTGGCGGGGTCGAGGTACCGGTCGGGTCCCCAGGCGAGGAAGACCTCCTCGAAGCCGCCGCCGTAGGCGGCGTGCCGGGCCCAGCGGCCCGGGTCGCGCCGTGACTCGGCGATGTTCGGCACGAGGACCTTGCCCATGCCGTTGAGGCGCTTGCCGGCCTCGGGCACGAACTGGTCCATCGTGCGGCGCAGGTCGGCCATCGTCCGGCCGCCCTCCAGCGGCGGCCGCAGCCCGTAGTAGTCGTCGAAGACGTCGTTGTCGGCCATGACGCCGTCCCAGGGGGTGTCCTCGAGGAAGTCGGCGACGTTGTCGCACCACCGCTCGCGGTAGTCCGGCTCCCACACCGCCATCTGCCAGTGCCCCGGGTAGGTGGCCCACTGGATGCGGCTGCCGTCCTCGCGGTGGGCGAACCACTCCTCGCCGGCCTCCTCGGCCTCCTCGAGGCTGACCCCGGAGGTGAAGACCGGCCCCTGCTCGAAGTCGCGCACCGAGGACAGGCACTTGTAGGCCAGCACCGTCATGTCCGGCCGCTGCTCCTTGAGCCGGCCGGCGGCCTCGGTCTCCCAGGGCTGCAGGATCGCGGCCTGGTAGTGCTCGACGGCGAAGTCGAGCTGCTCGTCCGACAGGGGGTCCTGGTAGCGGATCCAGGCGCCACGACGGGTGACCATGGGCCCAGCCTGTCACGGCCCCGGAGCGCCGCCGCCGGGGTCAGCCGACCGTGAGGGTGTGCCGCAGGTCGTTGCGGCCGGTGGCCGGGTCCCACAGCCCCTGGTTGGCCAGCCGGACGGCGTAGGCCGGGTCGCCGGCCAGCGACGGCGCGTCGTCGGGCAGGGCGAGGGCGAGCGGCCAGGCGCCCGCCGTGGTGGGCACCGGCACGTCGACGCGGAAGGTGCGCGTCGTCCCCGGCGCCAGCGACCGCACGTCGACGGCGACCGGGACGCCCACCGCCTGCGGGCCCGAGCCGAACACCAGCCGCACCGGCCGGTCGGACAGCGGGGCGGCGTAGCCGTCGTTGGCCAGCGTGAGCTCGACCTGCACGGTCTGGCCCGGGCGCGCCGTGGCGGGGAAGGCGCCCGACACCAGGCGCAGCCGGTAGCCCAGCGACCGCGCGGCCGTGCCGAGGCCGGCCTGGCCCCAGGAGTCGAGGACGCCGCGGTGGAAGTCGGCGTTGAGGAAGCTCCAGTGGTAGCGGGCCAGCTCGGTCGCGGCGGTGCTCCACTGCGACCGGGTGCCGTTGGTGCCGCAGGTCTCGCCGCCCACCGGCACCCGGGCCGACGCGGCGGCCAGCCAGGTGCGCTCCTCCGCCGTGGCGAAGGTGCCCATGTCGGTGTCGCTGGCCAGGAAGCAGTCGTTGTGCACGCCCACCCGGCGGGCGTCGGCGTCGTCCACCAGCCGCGAGACGATCGACGGGTAGCGCACCTGCACCCAGATGTCGGGCGACGTCGCGTCCAGGAGCGCGTCGAGGACCTGCCCGCGGCGGGCCCAGTCGGCGTCGGTGAGCGCCCACGGCCGGGCCGGGTCGGAGGCGTAGGAGTCGGAGTAGTACCACTCGCCCCAGCGCCCCACGAAGCCCGCCTGCAGCACCAGGACGACGTCGGAGGCGGCGTTGAGCACCGGTGCGAGCTGGCGGACGTGGCCCACCGCCCGGGCCGGCGGCGCGTCGCGGCCGTCGTCGGGGGAGTAGGCGAACCGGACGACGAGCTTGACGCCGGCCGCGCGGGCGGTGGCGAGGTCCGCGGCGACCTGGTCGAGGAACCGCTGGTCGATCGTGTCCCGGTCGACCAGCCCGCCCAGGTAGTAGACGCGGTAGACGACGGTCACGGCCTCGGCGGTGCGCCACGTGCGCAGCGTGGTGACGTCCAGCGGCGTGTGCGCGCTGCCGTCGGGGGACCAGCGGGACTCGGTGTAGTGCGTGAAGCCGCGCTCGGGGTTGGCGACGACCTCGTCGCTGGCCGCGTAGGAGACGGCGGTCAGCGGGCCCGACGCGGTGCCGGTCGCGGTGGCGGTGCCGGTCGTCGTGGTGCCGGTCGTCGTGGTGCCGGCGGTCGTGCTCGTCGTCGAGGCCGGTGCCGGTGCCGTCGTCGGCGTGCTGCTCACCGGCGCGGTGGTCCTCGGCGGGGTGGTGGTCGGTGCGGTGGTGGTCGGCGTCGGGGGGCGGACGCGCCCGGCGGTCAGGACGACGCCGGCGGTGCGGGCCGCGGTGCGGGCGCAGCTCGACCAGTCGCTGCAGCGGGCGGCGGCGCGCGCGGCGGCCGCCGACGTCGTCGCGCCGTCCGCCGGGGTGCCGGAGGGGGCCACGGTCACCAGCCCGGCCAGGAGGAGGGCGCCGAGCAGCAGCGCGGGCCAGCGGAGGTGCCGGCCGCGCTCCCGCGGGGGCCGCGGGGTGCGGGACGGTGCCGAGGAGTCCGGGGACGTGTGCCTGCCCACGCTGGGCCTCTCCCGCCGCGGGGACCGCGGCTCGCCAGGGGACGACCGGCCACCCTCCCTGGGGAGCGGAACGGGTCCGGGCACGTCCGTGTGCGAGGAGTAGTCAAGCAACCACGAAGCGCTGCGTCCATCGATCGTGCGCAGCCGTCACACCCGTCACACGGGGACGGGGGACGGGGACCGCTGTCGCGTCCTCAGACCTCGAGCGGGGCGGCGGCCCGGTGCGGGACCGGCCGCGGTGCACGGGAGGGCAGCGCCGAGGCCTCGCGCCACCACTCGTCGGGGTCGGTCCACGGCCGCACCGGCTGTCGGGGGAGGGGCGGGGTCCAGGCCGGCGTCGGGCTCGCGGGCGGCACGGCGGGGCGGCGGCGGGCGGCCAGCAGCCAGGGGAGGACCAGCAGTGCGACGAGCAGGGACAGGGAGGCCACGGCGACTCCATCGGCACGTCCTGCGCGGTCCTTGACCGCGCACCCGTCGGCGCTGACGGGTGCGCGGATCCTAGGTGGCCGGACGCAGCCCGGGGAAGCCGGTGCGCGGCCTGCGGGCGCGCGGGACGACCTCGGTGCGCACCGGCGCCTCGGCCAGGACCGGCTCGACGACCGGCTCGAGGACCGGTGCGGCGCCGGCGCCGGGACCGCGGACCGCGGCCTGCTCCCGCGAGGGGAGGCCGCCGAGCTCGCGGTAGAGGTCGTTGTAGGCCCGCATCGCGTCGCTCAGCTGGAAGAAGTCCTCGACCCGGCCGCGGGCGTTGCGGGCGAACTCCGCGTACAGGGCGGGGTCCCTCATCACCCGGGTCAGCCCCTCGGTCAGCTGCTCGGCCATGTTGGGCGACTTGTGCAGCGGGTCGACGAGGATGCCGGCCGGCCCCCAGGTGTGCCCGGCCTCGGTGGTCAACGGGTCGTCGACGAGCTGGGCCATGCCACCGACCTCGGTGCCCACGGTCGGGATGCCGGCGGTCATCGCCTCGAGCACGACGATGGGCTGGCCCTCGTTGTAGCTCGGGAGGACGAGCAGGTCGTAGCTGCCGATCTCGGCCCGCACGTCGACCACCCCGCGGAAGGTGACGTGGTCGGACAGCCCCAGCCGCTCGACCTTCTCCACGCACGCCGCGTAGTACTCGGGGAAGTGGTCGGTGGGCCCCAGCGCGTCCAGGTGGAAGTCGGTCACCCCGCGCTGCAGCAGCATGTGCACGGTGTCGAGCAGGTCGAGCATGCCCTTGATGGGGACCAGCCGGGCGATGTAGGCCAGCCGCCAGGTGCGCTCGGCCGGCCCGCGGACGATCTCCTCGACGGCCCGCAGGCGCTGCTGGTAGGCCGGCTCGACGGCCGCCGGGACCATCCCGTTGGGGATGACCACGCTCTTCTCCACCGGCGCGCCCAGGTCGGCGGCCTCGGTGATCGCCTTGGGGTAGAGGTAGGTGATGACCTCCGCGCTGGGGTAGCAGAACCGCCCCATCTCGATCCACCACGTCATCCACGCCCGCTCCCGGGCCGGGACGTCGAAGGTGCGCCAGTCGGTGGCGGTGACCGGGAGCGCCATGTCCCGGTCGAGCATCAGGTTGACCGTGTCGCGGACGTAGAGGTTGTGCTCGGTCAGCAGGAAGCGGCCGCCGTTCTGCCGGGCCGCCGCCGCGCCCATGAGCGAGGCGTACCCGGTGGTGTGGGCGTGGTAGACCCGGGCGCGCGGCAGGTCGTTGCCGAGCACGGCGCAGGCGAGGGAGAAGAACTCGCGCATGAGCCAGAAGGTGTCCACCAGCGACAGCCCCAGGCCGGTGCAGCGCTGCTGGAGCACCTGCATGAACTCCTGGGTGCCGAGCAGGGCCCAGAGCGGGTACCGCCGCGTGCGGGGGTTCATCCCCTCGTCGTAGAGCGACCACACCGGCTCGGTCTCGCCGGCGACGATGCCCTCCAGCGCGTCGAACACCCGGTGCGCCAGCGCGGTCCGCGCCCGGCCGCGCATGCGCAGGTCGCCCGGCTTGAGGTCGCGGAAGTCCTCCTTGTGCTCGTCCATGCTCAGGTAGAGCGGGTGCACCCAGCGCACGTTGGACGGGACGCCGTAGAGGTCCTCGGTGGGGCTGCTGGAGTCCCAGGTGATGTGGATGATCCCGAAGGTCAGGTCCGGGTTCTCCACCACGATGTCGTGCACGACCGCGGAGACCCCACCCTTGAGGTACGGGTAGGTCGACTCCATGACGATCGCGACGTCGACGTCTTCGTGGGCCTGTCGGGTGTCCATCCGGACGGGTCTCCTCGTGCTCGGGCTCGGTGCGCGGAGGGGCGGGGGGAGGGAGCGGGCGCGCGGGGCGCCCTCGCTCACCAGGAGGTGGCGTGCCGCCAGAAGAGGCTGTACTCGGGCCGGCCCCAGTGCCGGGTGCAGTCGCGCACCGCGAGGGCCAGCAGCAGCAGCTCGACGCCGGCGAGGGCCAGGTAGACCGTCGTGCCGGACGGCAGCAGCGCGAACGCCGCGACGACGGCGGTCAGGTGCGCGGCGCCGATGACCTGGGCGACCCGCTGCTGGCCGACGTAGTCGAGCTTGTAGGAGACGACCGTCGTCATCATGAAGGCCCAGGAGGCCACGGCGACCGCGGCCGCGAGCGGGGCCGACCCGCGGTCCCACAGCACGACGCCGCCGGTGACCACGAGGGCGAGCGCGGCGCCGACGACGCCGGTCTTCACCACCCCGGACAGGATCGTGAGGGTCAGCCGGGACGAGTGGCGGTGCAGCCGCTCGAGCGGCTCGTCCTCCATCGCCGACCGCATGGTGGCGACCTCCCGGTCGAAGCGCGGCGCGAAGAGGACGAAGTAGGCGTTGTAGGCCAGGATCGCCGGCAGCAGGGCGAGGAAGACGACGTCGACGGCGAAGTCGCGGCCAGCGGCGAGCAGGAAGACGAACTTGTCCGCCCACAGGACCGCACCCAGCAGCAGGCCACGCACCAGGTCGGCGGCGACGTCGCGGCGGTCGAGGACCAGCGGGTCGGCCAGCTGCCGCACGTGGCGGCGCAGCGGGACGAGCAGCACGAGGATGCCGGCCAGGGGCGGCAGTGCCCAGACCGTGGGCGCGAGGAACAGGGCGACGGCGTAGGCGGTCCAGGCAGCGGCCCACAGCCCCCGGTGGTCGGGCCGGTTGGTGATCACCAGCAGCTGCACGAACAGCAGGTGCAGGACGGTGAGCACGAGGTAGGCGCCGAGGACCTGCAGCGGCCAGTCCAGCACCAGCTGCACGGGGACGGCGAAGAGCGCGACCACCGACAGCGAGCGCAGCGCGATCAGCGGCCACGCCCGGCAGAAGCTGGCCAGCAGGGCGTCGCCGTCCTCGCGGTGCAGCGTGTCGCCGATGCCCCGGTAGAGCGGCATGCACACCGACTGGCTCAGCCACGGCACGGTCATCGACGACGCCAGCACCACGCTGGTCAGGCCGACACCGCCGATGCGGGCGCTGCTGATCTCGGTGTCGACCAGCGGGAAGACCGTGGTCAGCAGGAGCACCGGCGTCAGGTGGAGGACCAGCTGGCCGGCCGTGTACAGCGGCCCCCGGCGGCTGGTGCTCGGCCAGACGAGCGCCACGGCCCCCAGCAGCAGGACGGCGACGACGGTGGTGATGCCCGCGACGGCGCCGCGGTCGGACAGGGAGGGCAGCAACAGGGTGGCGCCCAGCAGCGCCGCGACGACCAGCACCCCGCCTGCGGGCGTGGTCCACCGGCGCTCGGGGAGCCGGTCGTGCCGGGTGTGCGGGCGCGCGGGTGTGGTGTCGAGCACGGTCGTTCCCCCTGGGTAGAGCTGTCGCCGGTCCTCGCCCGTCGGCGCTGACGCGGCGGCAGTGGGGAGTCTGGCACCGCGGTCGGTGCCGGAGAGTGACGGCGACACGGTCGGTGAACGCTCCGCGACGGGGGCCCTGCGGAGGGTGTCGGGCGCGCTTGGCGACGGCGGACCGTGTCGTCAAGCTCACAGTTCGACGGGCCGGACGGCCCTGGGCTTCTCCGAAGCCCCTCGTGTGCGCCGGACCACTGCGTGACGCTGAGTGATGAGCCCATGAGTCCCGGTGGCCAGAGTCGGCCCACCGGCCCCACCTGACCCGGTGGTGTGACCGGACGGTCACGTCCGGACCGGTTCCTGCCGATGATGCCTGCGTGTGGACGTGGATCGTCGGCGGGTTCGCCGCGTGGGTGGTCGTCGCCGTCGTCTTCGGCGTCGTCCTGGGACGGGGGATCCGGCTGGCCGACGAGCGGTCACCGGGCACCGGGGTCGAGCGGCCGCTGACCGCCGGGGCCGCGCGCCCGGTACGCCGCCGCGTGCCGCTGCCCCCGGTCGGGATCGCCCTCGCCTTCCTCGCCGTGGCCCTCGAGGCGGTCGGTTACGTGCTGCGGCTGCGCCGCACCAGCGGCCCGCTCGCGCACGCGCTGTCCATGGACGCCCCGTGGTCGCTGCCGCGCGTCTACGTCGCCGCGCTGTTTGCCGCCGCGGCGCTGGCCGCCGTCGCCGGTGCGGCGCGCAACCCCGGCCGGCGCACCTGGTGGCTCGCCGTCGGGGTGGTGACCGCCGGCATCGCGGCGGTCAAGGCCGGCAGCACCGTGCACATGACCGTCATGGCCGAGCTGGCCTCCCTCACGTCGCCCGCGGGGGCCGTCGCCCTCAGCGCGCTCGTCGCCGTCGCCGTGCTGGCCGTGCTGGCCGTGCTCAGCCGCGCCGACCGTCGTGACCGGCGCCGGGTGCTGACCGGCCTCGGTCTCTACGCGGTCGCCGCGGTCGGGCTCTCGGCGGTGTCGGGCGTGGTCGGCCAGCAGTGGGCGGCCATGGCCACGTTCGTGGAGGAGAGCGGCGAGGCGCTGGCCGGCGTCGCCGTGCTCGTCGCGGTCCTCGTCGGTGTCGCACCGCGCCTGGTGCTGCCCGCCGCGTGGCTGCGTCGCCGCGACGACGCGCTGTCGCTCGAGGCGCCGGTCGTGCGGCTGCCGGCCCCGCGGGACGAGGGCCGGCTCTAGTCTCGCCCGGTGCTCGCGCTGCTCGCCGACCTCCGGGAGCGGGCGCGCAGCGCGCTGCGGCCCGACGCCTGGGAGTACTACGAGGCCGGGGCCGGCGACGAGGTGACCGCCGGGGAGGCCGAGGCCGCCTGGCGCGACTTCCGGCTGCGCCCCCGCGTGCTGCGCGACGTCTCCCGCGTCGACCTCCGGACCCGCGCCCTCGGCGCCGACCTGGCCTCGCCGTTCGCCGTCGCGCCGATGGCGTTCCACGCGCTCGCCCACCCCGACGGCGAGTGCGCCACCGTGCGCGGCGCCGGTGACGCCGGCTGCCTGACCGTCGTCTCCACCCGCGCCTCCCGGCCGCTGGAGGACGTCGCTGCGGCGGCCCCCGGGCCCTGGTGGTTCCAGGCCTACGTCATGCGCGACCGCGGGCTGACCGAGGCGCTGGTCCAGCGCGCGGCGGCGGCCGGCGCCGGCGCCGTGGTGCTCACCGTCGACACACCCCACGTCGGCCGCAAGCAGCGGGTCGGCGGCGTGCGGATCGGCATCCCCGACGACGAGTACCTGGTCAACCTGGCCCGCCACCTGGTCCCCGGCGCGGTCGGGCGCGAGGCGGCCGAGCAGGACCCCTCCCTGACCCCCGACGTCATCGGCCGGCTCGCCGAGGTCGGCGGCCTGCCGGTCGTGGTCAAGGGCGTGCTGCGCGGTGACGAGGCGCTGCGCTGCGTGCAGGCCGGTGCCGCGGGGGTCGTGGTCTCCACCCACGGCGGGCGCCAGCTCGACCGGGCACTGCCGAGCGCGCACGCCCTGGCCGACGTCGTCGCCGCGGTCGGGGACCGGGTGCCGGTGCTGGTCGACGGCGGCGTCCGCAGCGGCACCGACGCGCTGGTCGCCCTCGCGCTGGGCGCGACCGCGGTGCTGGTGGGGCGGCCGGTGCTGTGGGCGCTGGCCGCCGGGGGAGCCGTCGCCGTCACCGAGGTGCTCGAGGAGCTGGCCGCCGACCTGCGGCACGTGCTGGCGCTGGCCGGGGCGACGTCACCGGCCGACCTCGACCCGGCCGTGGTGGTCCCGCGCCGGGTGGACCGCTAGGAGGCCGTCCACTCCAGCAGCTCGTCGGCGGTCCAGGTGTTGACCACCCGGTCGACGTCGACGCCGGTCTCGACGGCGCGCTCGCAGCCGTTGCCCTGCCAGTCGAGCTGGCCGGGGGCGTGCGCGTCGGTGTCGATGGCGAACTGGCAGCCCAGCTCGACGGCGAGCGCGAGCAGCCGCAGCGGCGGGTCCAGGCGCTCGGGCCGGGAGTTGATCTCGACGGCGGTGCCGTGCTCGACGCAGGCGGAGAACACGGCCTCGGCGTCGAAGGCGCTCTCCGGCCGCGGCCGCTGACGCCGCCCCTCCCGCTGCTCGCGCGGGATCAGCAGCCGCCCGGTGCAGTGGCCGAGCACGTCGGTGTGCGGGTTGGCGACGGCGCCGAGCATCCGCTCGGTCATCGCGGCGGACTCCGCGCGCAGGTCGGAGTGCACGCTGGCGACCACGACGTCGAGGCGGCCGAGCAGCTCGTCGGTCTGGTCGAGGCTGCCGTCGAGGTGGATGTCGCACTCGATGCCGGTGAGGATGCGGAACGGCGCGAGCTCCTCGTTGAGCGCGGCGACGACGTCGAGCTGGCGCTCGAGCCGCTCGGCGCTCAGCCCGTTGGCGACCGTCAGCCGCGGCGAGTGGTCGGTCAGCGCCACGTATTCGTGGCCGAGCGCGATCGCGGCCTCGGCCATCTCGCGGATGGGGCTGCCGCCGTCGGACCAGTCCGAGTGGGTGTGCAGGTCCCCGCGCAGGGCGCTGCAGAACTCGGCGACGTCGTCGGCGAGGGGCACCAGCTCGGTGGACGCCTCCTCGAGCCTCGCCAGGTACTCGGGGACCTCACCGGCGTGCGCCTGCACGATCGCGGCGCCGGTCTTGGGGCCGATGCCCCGCAGGTCGGTCAGCGTCCGCGTGCGGATCCGCCGGTCGAGCTCGCCCTCGGGCAGCGAGTCGACGACGGCGGCCGCGGTGCGGAACGCCGCGACCCGGTGCGTGGGCTCGCGGGCGCGCTCCAGGAGGAAGGCGATCCTCCGGAGCGCGGCCGCGGGCGGGAGGGGAGTGCTCAGCTGGTCGCCTTCCTCGCCTTCTTCTCGGCCTTCCGCTGCGCCTTGGCGGCGCGCCGGGCGGCCTTCTCGTAGCCGCGCTCGGTGCTGTCGGCGGCCCGCTTGGCCGCGCGACGGGCGCGGTAGCCCACCGACGGGCGGCCCTCGGTGTCGACGGCGGCGATCAGCAGCCCGCCGAGCAGCCCGAGGTTCTTGAGGAAGTTGGAGATCTGGCCGAAGCGCTCCTCGGGGTCCTCGTGCTCCCAGAAGCGGTGCCCGGCCAGCGTCGTCGGCACGATGCTGCCGGCCAGCGCGAGGGCGCTCAGCCGGGGGAGCTTGCCGAGGGCCAGCAGCGAGCCGGCGCCCACCTTGACGCCGGCGTCGATCCGCACCCACTGCTCGACGTCGCGCGGCACCTGCACCGGCAGCTGCTCGTCGGCGGTCCTGGTGATCGTCTCGACCACCGGCGCCGCACCCGGCACGCGGGTCTGCGGGTTGCGCAGCGTGTCGATGCCGCCGTAGACGAACGACGCGGCGAGCAGGGGCCGGGCGATCCGGCGGACCAACATGGAGGACCTCTTCCGTCGACGGGACTGGCTGCGTGCCCCTCGTCCGCGCAGCGGTGCGGGACACCCTGTTCGGGACCGTAGTGATCGACGCCCGTCCCCGCTCGGCGTGGCACCACCGCAGGGGCGGGGCTCAGGACGTGCGGTGGCAGTACACCGTCAGCGGCGCCCGCTTGCGGAAGGCGAACGTCGACGACGCCGCGCCCGTCTCCCCGTCGTAGGCCACCGGCTGCGCGCCGGACCACAGGTGCACGGTGATCTCGTCGGTGGCGAAGGAGGCGTAGCCGGAGCTGTGGTCGCTGACGCCCAGCAGCGCGCCGAGCACCGCGCGGGTGCGGCTGAACGGGAGGTCGGCGCGCAGGTACTGGACGTCGAGCACGCCGTCCTCCAGGCGGGGGCGCCACGCCGGCGCCAGCCCGCGCGGGGTGTAGCGGCAGTTGCCGACGAAGAGGATCCAGACGTCGACCGGGCGGCCGGCGAGCACCATCGACACCGGCGTCCCGGTGCGCAGCACCTGGGCGGCCGCGACCGCCGTGGCCAGCCACCGGCCCAGCCGGCCGGACAGCGCGTCGCGCCGCCGGACCACGTCGGGGTAGACGCCGATGCTCGCGGTGTTGAGGAACGGCGTGCCGTTGACCTCGGCGACGTCGACGGACACCGCCCGCCCGTCCTCCACCGCCCGGGCCGCCTCCCGCGGCGTCTCGACGCCGAGGTCGCGGGCGAAGTGGTTGAGCGTCCCGGACGGGACGACGGCCAGGGGCAGGCCGTGCTCGAGCGCCACGGCCGCGGCGGCCGCCACGCTGCCGTCGCCACCGGCCACGCCCAGGGCGCGTGCCCGCCCGGAGCGGGCCGCCTCCCGCAGCACCGCGGCGAGGTCGCCGCCCGGTGTCGCGCTGTGCACCTCGGCGGCCGGCAGCAGCCGGCGGACCTCCGCCGCGGGGTCGTGGCCCTCGGGCCCGGACCGCGGGTTGACCACCACGACCAGTCCCTCGCCGCCCGGCAGCGCGGGGGCCGACCGCGCCGGCCGCACCCGCGCCGGCTCGGTCGGCCGCACCGGCCACCACCGGCGCCCGGCCAGCGCCACCCCGGCCCCGATGGCCAGCCCCGAGACGACGTCGCCGGGGTAGTGCACGCCCACGTGCACCCGGGAGTAGCCGACCGCCAGGGCCAGGGGCCCGAGGGCCGCGCCGGCCAGCGGGCTCTCCATGGCCACACCGGTGGCGAAGGCGCCGGCGGAGGCGGAGTGGCCGCTGGGGAAGGAGAAGGTGTGCGGCGCCCGTCGCAGCCGGCGGTGGCCGGCCATGTTGGCGAGGTCGGGCCGCACCCGCCCGAACAGCCGCTTGAGGACGGCGTTGACCACGGTGCTGGCGATCGACAGCGAACCGATCCCGCGGACGGCGCCGCGCCGCAGCGGCCCGCGCCGCATCCCGAGCAGCAGCGCCAGGGCGAACCACAGCCGCCCGTGGTCGGCGGCCGTGCTCAGCCGGCGCAGCCACCGGTCGGCCGGGGACTCCGGCAGCGCTCCGATCGCCGCGTGGAGCCGGGCGTCCCAGTACCGCAGCCGCAGCGGGGTCACCCGCCGGACGTTACGGTCCCGTCGCGGCGGGCGGGACTAGGCCCTGCGGCGGGCCCGGTAGGCCGCGACCGACGACCGGCTGGCGCAGGTGTTGGAGCAGTACCGCCGGCTGGCGTTGCGCGAGGTGTCGACGTAGACGTCGTCGCAGCCCTCGGCCGAGCACACGCCCAGCCGCTGCCAGCCGTGCTGCACCACGACCTGCGACAGGCCCATCGCCACGGTGGTCGTCAGCTGCTCGAGCGCCGGGGCGTCGGGACGGGCGTAGTGCAGGTGCAGCTCGCCGTCGTGGTCGGTGGCGTAGGGGCGCGGCCGGGCCAGCGCGAGGAGCTCGTTGAGCCCGGCGAGGACCGCCTCCTGCGACTCGGCGACGGCGACGGCGCGGACCAGGTCGGCCGTCGCCGCGGCCCGGCGGGACTCCGCGGGGGAGAGGTCCAGGCCGGTCTCGGGCGTGAACCACTCCCCGTGGGCGCGCAGGAAGGCGCCGGCCCAGTCCGGATCGCCGTCGCGGTCGGTGTTGGCGAGGTCGATCGCCAGCTCCACCGCGTTCGACCCGTAGGTGTCGTAGTTCATATGACTCCCTACCGCCCGGTCGCTGACCGGTTGCTAACCTCGGGACTTCGTAGGGGGTCAACGGCGTTTGACTCCCTACTGTTCCGCTCTCAGCCTGCAAGTCGAAACGAGTTCTGTCGTGCGTGCGTACCTGTCCGTCTGGCGTCTGCCCTCCGCCCCCGTCCTGCTGCTCGCCGGCTTCGCCGGCCGGCTGCCCTCGGCGATGGTCCCGCTGGCGCTGCTGCTCATGGTGCAGCAGCAGACGGGTTCCTACGCCGTCGCCGGTCTCGCGTCGGCGACCTACGGCCTGGCGATGGCCGCCATGGCCCCCGTCCTCGGCCGGCTGGCCGACCGCCGCACGCCCCGCCCGGTCCTGCTGGCGCAGGCCGCGGCCTATCCGCTGCTGCTGGCGCTGCTGGTGCTCGCCGTCCTCGGCGGCGCGCCCACGCCGGCCGTCCTCGCCGCGTCCGCGGCCGCCGGTGCGGGGACGCCGCTGGTCTCCGGCACCGTCCGCGCGCTGTGGTCGCGGGTCGACCCGCGGGTGCGCACCACCGCCTTCGCCCTCGACGCCACCGCCACCGAGCTGGTGTTCGTGGCCGGGCCCACGGTCGTCGCCACGCTGGCCGTGCTGGCCGCCCCCGCCTGGGCGCTGTCCGTCGCCGGGACGCTGGCGACCACCGGCGCGCTGGCCATCGCCACGTCGACGGCGATGCGCGGCTGGGTGCCCGTGCCGGCCGCCGAGCGCACCAGCGCCTTCGCCACCGTGCTCACGCCCGGCATGCCGCGGGTCCTGGTGAGCGGCTCGGCGCTGATGCTCGGCTTCGGTGCGCTGGAGGTGGCCATCCCGGCGTTCGCCGACGAGGCCGGTTCCCCGGGCATGTCGGGCCTGCTGCTGGCGCTGTGGTCGCTCGGCTCGGTGGCCGGCGGCCTGTGGTTCGGCGCCCGCGTGGTCAGCGCCTCGCTGCCGCGGCAGTACCGGTGGCTGCTGCTCGGCGTCACCATCGGTCTCGCCCCGCTGGCCGCGGCGTCGAGCCCGTGGGTGCTCGGGGCGCTGCTGTTCCTCGGCGGGACGGCGATCGCCCCGACGCTGACGGTGCAGAGCTCGCTGGTCGGCGCGCTGGCGCCGGCCTCGGCCACCACCGAGGCGTTCACCTGGCTGTCGACCATGGCCACCGGGGCCTCGGCGCTGGGTGCGGCCCTCGGCGGCGCCCTCATCGACGGCCCGTCCGGGGTGACCGGCAGCCTCCTGCTCGCCGTGGCCGGCGCCGCCGCGGCCGTGCTGGTCACCCTGGTGCCCGGCCGTCCCGTGCCGGTGCGCCTGGCCGAGCGGGTGGCGGTCTGACCCGCGCTCCCGGCCCGGGGGACCCCCCGGGCTGGGAGCCCCGCCGCGGCCGCTGGTAGTCTCTCCGTCGGTGGTACCGGGGGAACTCGGACCCCGGGAGGCTTCGCCTAGTCCGGTCTATGGCGCCGCACTGCTAATGCGGTTTGGGTTCACCCCCATCCCGGGTTCAAATCCCGGAGCCTCCGCGCACGACAACTGCACAGTCCGCACCCGTAGCTCAACGGATAGAGCATCTGACTACGGATCAGAAGGTTAGGGGTTCGAATCCCTTCGGGTGCACGTCTGGTTGAGACAGCACAGCGGCCCCGCTCTCCCCGTGAGAGCGGGGCCGCGGTGTGTCCGGGCCCGGGTGCGCCGGAGCCCCGGGGCGAGCAGCGCCCTGCCCCACCCGCCCCGGGGGTAGAGGGATGCGTGTGGCCACGTGTGACCGGTGGGGACCCCGGCCCGGCGTGCCGACGCGGGGGTCCGGACCCGTCCGTCCCACCTGCCTATCGTGGGCGCGTTCAACGGAAGGTGTGACATGACTCCAGCGAGCTTCGGTCTCGTGCTGATCGGCGTCCTGCTCAACGCGGGAGCGCAACTCCTCATCAAGGCCGGCACCAACGCCCTGGGGACCCTGGTGTCCCCCGACGGTCCGGTCCAGACGGTCTTCCGGATCGTCTTCCAGCCCTACATCCTGGGCGGGCTGCTCTCCTACGTGGTCAGCGTCGCGGTGTGGATCGTGGTCCTCTCCCGCGTGCCGGTGAGCGTGGCCTACCCGATGCTCTCCATCGGCTACGTCGTCAACGCCGTCCTCGGCTACCTGCTCTTCCGGGAGGAACTGGGCGTGCTCAAGATCGTGGGGATCCTCGTCATCATCCTCGGCGTCATCCTCGTCGCCCGTCCCACCAGCGCCGCGGTCGTGCAGTGAGGGTCCTGGTCACCGGCGCCGCCGGCTTCCTCGCCCGCCCGCTGCTCGGCCGGCTCCGCGACGACGGCCACACCGTGGTCACCACCGACCGGGTCGGCGACGTCGACCACGTCGGCGACCTGGCCGACCCCGCGTTCACCGCCGGCCTGCCCGACGTCGACGCCGTCGTCCACGCCGCCGCCGTGCAGTACGTGTCGGCCGACCTCCCCCGCTTCGCGCAGCGGGAGTACTTCCGGCGGAACAACGTCGTCGCCACGGAGAACCTCGTCCGCCGCTACTCCGGCCGGGTCGGGCACTTCCTCAACGTCGGCACCAGCATGATGTACGACCAGACCGGGCTGCCGGTGTACGAGACCACCTCGCCGATGCGGGGCACCGGCGTCTACAGCCGCTCCAAGCTGGAGGCCTACCGCCTGGTCGAGGCCATGGACAACCCGACCGCGACGATGGTGCCCTGCATCATCGGCGGGGTCGGCCGCGAGGGCCTGTTCCGCGGCTTCGTCCAGTCGATGACCCAGCAGCGCCTGGCCATCATCCCCGGCACCGGCGGCCACGCGACCAACATGGTGCACGTCGAGGACGCCGCCGGCCTGCTCGCGCTCATCGTCAAGGAGCAGGCGACCGGCCTGTACAACGCCGCGAGCCCCGGCCCGCTGACCATCGACCAGTGGGTCGACGTCATCGAGGAGACCCTCGAGCTGCCGCGGGTGCGCCGGGTGCACGTCCCCTACCCGCTGATCAAGGCCGGCGCCGTGGCCACCCGCTACCGGGTCATCGCGGCCGAGCAGCTGCTCATGCTGGGTCAGGCGCACGTGCTGTCGATCGACACCTCGCTGGCGCTGGGCTGGAAGCCCGAGTACGACAACCGGCGTGCCGTGGCGGCGATCGCCCGCTACATCGCCGGCCGGCCGGAGGCCCCCGCCGCCGGCTGAGCCCGCTCTCCGCACACCGGGTCCGTCCTCTCCCAGGAGGGGGCGGACCCGGTGTGCGTCCGCGCGTCCGCCGCCGGTCCGGTGTCGGGCCAGCCCGACACCGGACCGACCGGCTGGCGGGATCGGCCGGTCCGGTCCGGGCCAGCAGAGTCGGCCCGACCGCAGTGAGCAGACGGGAGACCGACGTGGACGTGTCCGGCAACCTGGCAGGCAGGGTGGGGCGCTGGAGCGCGCGGCACCGCAGGACGGCGGTGCTCGGCTGGCTGGCCTTCGTGGCCCTGGCCCTCCTGGTCGGCCGGCTGGTGCCGCAGGGGGAGCTGACCCCGGCCGAGCAGAGCGTCGGGGCGCCCGCCCAGGCGCGACAGATCCTCGACGCCCGCGGCTGGGAGGAGCCGGCCTCGGAGATGGTCCTGGTGCAGCGGGCCCCCGGCGTCGACGAGGCCGCCGCGACCGCCGCGCTCACCGACGTCGTCGAGACGCTGCGGCGCACCCCGGAGGCCACCGACGTCGTCAGCCCGCTCGACGGCGCGCCGCTCCTGTCGGCCGACGGGCGCTCGGCGCTGGTCACCTTCGACGTCACCGGGGACCGCGAGGACGCCGGCGAGAGGATCCCGGCGATCGCCGGCGCCCTCGCCGCCGTCGCCGACCGGCACGAGGGCGTCCGCGTCGAGCAGTTCGGCGACACCAGCGCCGACCTGGCACTCGACGAGACCCTCGATGCCGACTTCCGGCGGGCCGAACTGCTGTCGATCCCGATCACCCTCGTGGTCCTGCTGGTGACCTTCGGCGCCGTCGTCGCCGCGCTCGTCCCGCTGGTCTTCGCGCTCACCGCGTTCCTCGCGGCGCTGGGGCTGCTGAGCCTGACCAGCCAGGTCTGGCACGTCGACCAGACCGCGCAGATCGTCATGCTGCTCATCGGGCTGGCCGTCGGCGTGGACTACTCCCTCTTCTACCTCAAGCGCGAGCGCGAGGAGCGCGCCAGAGGCGCCGGCCCGGTCGACGCCCTCGACGTCGCCGCCGCCACCTCGGGCCGCTCGGTGCTCGTCTCGGGCATCACCGTGGTGGTCGCGATGGCCGGCATGTTCCTCACCGGGTTCTCCGTCTTCACCGGCGTCGCCTCGGCCACCATCCTCGTCGTCGCGGTCTCGGTGCTCGGCTCGCTCACCGTGCTGCCGGCGACGATGGCCTCGCTCGGCGACCGGGTCGAGAAGGGGCGGATCCCGTTCCTGCGCCGCCGGGACGCCGGCCCCGGTCGCTTCTGGCCAGCCGTGCTCGGCGCCGTGCTGCGCCGCCCGCTGGTCGCCGCGCTCACCGCCGGCGCCGCGCTGGTCGCCCTCGCCGTCCCGGCGCTGGCGATGGACCTGCGCAGCGAGGGCGTCGAGGACCTGCCCCAGGACCTCGCCGTCATCCAGACGTACGACCGCATCACCGAGGCCTTCCCCGGCGGCCCCGCGCCCGCGCAGGTGGTCGTCGAGGCGCCCGACGTCACCGCCCCCGAGGTGCAGGCCGCGATCGCCGACCTGCGCGCGCGGGCCCTGGCCACCGGGCAGGCCAACGAGCCGATCGGGGTGGAGACCGACGACGCCGGCACGGTCGCCGTCGTCTCCGTGCCGCTGGTGGGCGACGGTGAGGAGCAGGCCTCACGCGACGCGCTGGCGACCCTGGCCGACGACGTCGTCCCCGCGACGGTGGGCGCGCTCGACGGCGTGCGCGCCGTCGTCTCGGGCAGCACCGCCTACTCGGTGGCCTTCGACGAGCTGATGGCCGAGCGCACGCCGTGGGTGTTCGGCTTCGTGCTGGTGCTCGCCTTCGGACTGCTGCTGGTCTCCTTCCGCTCGGTCACCGTGGCGGTGACCGCGATCGTGCTCAACCTGCTCAGCGTCGCCGCGGCCTACGGCGCCATGGTGCTGGTCTTCCAGGAGGGCGTCGGCGGCAGCCTCATCGGCCTGGACTCCACCGGGGCGATCGTGAACTGGATCCCGCTGTTCCTGTTCGTGGTCCTGTTCGGCCTGTCCATGGACTACCACGTGTTCATCCTCAGCCGGATCCGCGAGGGTCACGACCGCGGCCTGCCCACCCGGACGGCGGTCGCGCAGGGCATCACCTCGTCGGCCGGGGTGGTCACCAGCGCCGCGGTGATCATGGTCTTCGTCTTCCTGACCTTCGTCACCCTGTCGATGACGAGCATGAAGCAGATCGGGCTGGGCCTGGCCGTCGCCGTGCTGCTCGACGCCACGGTGGTCCGGGCCGTGCTGCTCCCGGCGGTGATGCGGCTGCTGGGCGCCGCCAACTGGTACCTGCCCCGGTGGCTGCGCCGGCTGCCGCAGCTGCGGCACCAGCCGGTGCCCGGCGCCGCGGTGCCCGCGCCGCACACGGCCGGGGAGGAGTCGCCGGCCCTGGCCGGCACCCGCGACTGAACGACGACACCGAACGACGACACCGAACGACGACGCCGAACGACGACGCCGAACGACGACGCCGGCTCCGGGAGTCCCGGGGCCGGCGTCGTGTCGTGGGGCGGGGGGCCGGTCCTGGCGGTCTGGCCGCGTGGGTCGATCCCCCCAGCAGTGGAGGGCCAATCGTGTACCGGTTGCCCCCGCCCGACCTCCACTGTGAGCGCCGTCACAGACGGCGTCAACCCCGGTCCGGCGTGTCGGGCGTGTCCTCGGTCCCCCTCGGGACGACCACCACCGGCACCGGCGCGGCCCGCAGGATCCGCGTCGCCGTCGACCCCAGGAACACCCGCGCCAGCGGGCCCAGCCGCGACGAGCCCACCACCAGCAGGTCGCCGTCGGACCACCCGGCGGCCGGCACCGCGCCCGGCCACCCCCGGCCCCGCGCGACCGTCGCCTCCGGCCGCTCGGGCAGGGTCGCGGCGACCGCGTCGAGATCGCGCTGCGCCTGCCGGGCCCAGGCGACGGCGACCTCCCGCTCGGCGTACAGGCCCGTCTCCGACGGCAGCAGCGGGTCGCGCTCGGGCGCGAAGGTCACCAGCCGCAGGGGCACCCGCCACGCGGCCGCCGTGCGCCGGGCCCAGGCCAGCGCGCCGCGGGACCGGTCGGTGCCGACCCACGCGCAGGTCAGCCGGGTGATCCGCTCCCCGGGGGAGCCCGCGCGGGCCGACAGCGCCACCGGCACCGGGGAGGAGCGCAGCAGGTGCTCGGGCACCGGGCCCTCCCGCCCGAGCACCAGCAGCGACCCGCCCACCTGCCCGACCACGGTGACCAGCCCGGCCGGCACCGACGGCGCCTCGACGGCGACCGCGCGCACCTCGGTGACCCCCGCCGTGTGCAGCGCGTGCACGGCCCGCTCCTGCCGCGCGCGCACCTGGTCGGCCACCCACGTCCGGTACTCCCGGTCGGCCCGGGGGTCGGGGAAGCCGCGCGGGGTCACGGTGGTGACGACGACGTCCTCGGCGGCCGTGCGCGCGAGCACCGCGGCCAGCCGCAGGTGTCCGTCGGCGCCGCGCTCCTCGGCGTCGGAGGGGTGCCCGACGACGAGGGTCACCGCGGGTCCCGCAGGCGGGAGTGGGTGCGGGCGTAGGTCACGTAGAGGACGGCGGCCAGCGTCAGCCAGAGCGCGAACAACCCCCAGGTGACCGGCGGCAGGCCGTAGAGCAGGTAGAGGCAGAACAGCACCGACAGCACCGGCACCACGGGGTAGCCGGGTACCCGGAACCCGCGGGGCAGGTCCGGCCGGGTGGACCGCAGCACCATCACGCCCACCGACACGACGAGGAACGCCACGAGGGTGCCCATGCTGGTCAGGTCGACGAGGAAGTCCAGCGGCACGAACCCGGCCAGCGCCCCCACGAACAGCGCGACGGCGACCGTGCCGCGCACCGGGGTCAGCGTCCGCGGGTCGACCCGGCTGAACAGCGACGGGACCATGCCGTCCCGGCTCATCGCGAACAGGATCCTGGTCTGGCCGTACATCGTCACCAGCGTCACGGAGAAGATCGAGATGACCGCGCCGGCGGCGAGCACGATGGCCGGCCAGCGCGACCCGGTGACGTTCTCGAGGATCACCGCGAGGCCGGCCTCCTGGCCCTCGAACAGGCCGGCCGCCTGGGCGCCCACCGCGGCCACGGCCACCAGCAGGTAGACCGTCGTCACCACGATCAGCGAGCCGATGATGGCGCGGGGGAGCGTGCGGCGCGGGTCGCGCACCTCCTCGCCGGCGGTGGAGACGGCGTCGAGGCCGATGAAGCTGAAGAAGATCGACGACGCGGCGGCGCCGACGCCCGCGGCGCCCAGCGGCGCGAACGGCGACAGGTTGCCCGCCTCGAAGGCGGTGAACGCGACGGCGGCGAAGAAGAGCAGCACGACGATCTTGAGGACCACCATCACCGCGTTCGCCCGCGCCGACTCGCTGGCCCCGCGCACGAGCAGCAGCGCGCACAGCGTCACCAGGACGATCGCCGGGAGGTTGACCACGCCCCCGGCGCCGGGGGCGAACGACAGCGCGTCGGGGATGCGCAGCCCGATGGTGTCGTCGAGCAGCTCGTTGAGGTACTCGCTCCAGCCCACCGACACCGCCGCGGAGCTGACCGCGTACTCCAGCACCAGGCACCAGCCGACGACGTAGGCGACGACCTCGCCCAGCGTGGCGTAGGCGTAGGAGTAGGAGGAGCCGGCCACCGGGATCGTGGAGGCCAGCTCGGCGTAGCAGAGCGCGGTGAACCCGGCGGTGATCGCGGCGAGGACGAAGGACACGATCACGGCCGGACCGGCCTCGGGCACCGCCGAGGTGAGCACGAAGAAGATCCCGGTGCCGATCGTCGCGCCGATGCCCAGGCCCATGAGCTGGCCCACGCCCATGCGACGGGCCAGCGCCCCGCCCTCGGGCCGGCCGGCGCCGGTCTCCTCGACCATGTCGACGACCGGCTTGCGCCGGAACAGCTGGCTGCGCACGGACGGAGCGCTCACACGGGCCTCCTCGGCGTCGTCGTCCCTGGCGTGGGTCGCGCCCACCGTGCCCGCTGGCGGCGGCTTCTGCCATTCCGGACGGGGAGCTCATCCCACCCGGCGGAGGACCTCCGGGGAGAGCTCGGCGACCGAGGTGTGCCCGGTCAGCCCGAGGGTGAGGTCGAACTCGCCGAGGACGTCGGACACCACCTGCCGCACCCCGGCCTCGCCGGCCAGGCCCAGGCCCCACGCGTAGGGGCGGCCCAGCAGCACCGCCCGCGCCCCCAGGGCGACCGCCACCAGCACGTCGGCGCCGCTGCGGACGCCGCTGTCGAGCAGCACCGGCACCCGGTCGCCGACCGCGGCGACGACGTCGGGCAGCGCGTCGAGCGCGGCGATCGAGCGGTCCACCTGCCGCCCCCCGTGGGTGCTCACCACGACCCCGTCGACGCCCTCGTCCAGCGCCCGCCGGGCGTCGTCGGGGTGCAGGACGCCCTTGAGCAGGATCGGCAGCCGGGTGCGGGAGCGCAGCCAGGCGAGGTCGGTCCAGGTGATCGACGGCCGCGAGTAGATGGCCTGGAACGTCTCGACGGCGGCGCGCGGCAGCGGCGAGCGCAGGTTCTCCCGCAGCGGACCGGGCCAGGCGCGGGCCATGCCGACCATGGCGAGCACCGCCGCCAGCGTGGGCCGCGGCTGGCGGTCGCGCCCGGCGGCGTCGGCCGCCTGCGCCGGCGCGGCGTCCCCGGCCTCGGCGACCCGGGCCTGCACCAGCCGCCGGAACACCGGGTCGGAGGTGTACTGCGCGATCCCCTTGCCCAGGGCGAAGGGCAGGTGGCCGAGGTCGAGGTCGCGCGGCCGCCAGCCGAGCATCGTGGTGTCGAGGGTGACCACCAGCGCCTCGCAGCCGGCCCGCTCGGCGCGGCCGACCAGGCTCTCGACGAGCTCGTCGGAGGTCGACCAGTACAGCTGGGACCACCGCGGCGCAGCGTCGGGCCCGGAGCCCATCGCCGCGGCGCAGTCCTCCATCGGCACCGACGCCTGATTGGAGAAGACGAACGGCACGCCCAGCGACGCCGCGGCGCGGGCGACGGCGAGGTCGGCCTCCCGGTGCACCAGCTCCAGGGCGCCGACCGGACCGAGCAGCAGCGGCGCCGGGATGCGCCGGCCGAACAGCTCCACGGAGGTGTCCCGGGCGCTCACGTCGCGCAGCACCCGCGGGACGACGGCCCAGCGGTCGAAGGCGGCGCGGTTGGCTCGCTGGGTGTGCTCCTCGCCCGCGCCCCCCGCGACGTAGGCGTAGGCGCGCGCGGTCAGCCGCCGGCGCGCGCGGCGCTCCAGCGGCCGCGCCGTCGTCGGCACCAGCGGCGTGCGCCCGTACACCCCGGCGCGGTAGACCTCGTTCTGTCGGCGGCGGCCGGTCCCGGCGGCGGAGTCCACCCGGCCACCGTAGTGACCTCGCCCACTCCACCGGCCGCGCCCTCCCGACACGCCCGGGCGACGACACGCCGCGCGAACCCGACGACGCGCAGTCGAGGCGCCGTCGACACCGGGTCACCGGCGGCACAATGGGGGAGCGCCGTCCCCGGAACCACCGGACCGGCGTGCACGACCGCTCGAGGGGGACACCGTGCCGGTCGGGACCCTGCCCAGGCCCAGGCCGCGGCGCGCTCCCCACCCTGTCCTGGCGACAGGGCTCTCCGTGCTGACCGCCGTGGCCGGGGTGCTCGCCGGCGCCGTCGTGCTGGCCGCCCCCGCCCTCGCCGCCGACGACCCCGCGCGCCCGGACTCCCGCGTCACCCACGGACCGAGCTGCCGCCCCGGCGGCGTCGTGGTCGAGGTGACCGCCGGGACGGTCGCCTACGTCGTCGTGCTCGCCACGACCCGCGCGCCGGGCGGGGAGGACTCCGCCGAGCTGCAGCCGGGACAGGTCGCCGTGCTGCGCACCGCGGACGTCGCCTGGGGCGAGACCGTCGACAGCCGCCTGGAGTACACCGCCCTCGACGGCTCGGGCACGGCCTACGTCGACGAGCTGGACGGCTTCGTCTTCACCCGTCCGGCCGAGGAGGACTGCGCCGCGATCGCCCCGCCGACCGGCGCCGCCGAGGTCCCGCCGGTCGGCGCCGTCCCGCCGTCGGCGTCCCCGCCGTCCCCGGCACCTCCCGGGACACCGCAGCCCGAGGCGGCCCCGCCGGCCGACGGCGCGCCCGCTCCGGACGTCGCCCCGCTGCCGGTGCCCGACCCGGTCCCTCCCGCGTCCCCGGCCGAGGGTGGGGACTCGCCCGGCAGCGCCGTCGTTGCCTCGGCCTCCCGGGTGGCGGCCGGCGACCCGGTGACGCTGACCGGCTCGGGCTTCGCGCCCGGTGAGGTGGTCACCGTGCAGGTGGCCGACGGCGGGGTGCTGACCTCCGTCGCGGCCGGCCCGGACGGCGAGGTCGAGGCCACGGTGGTCGTCCCGGACGCCGCCGCCGGGACGACGACGCTCGAGCTGGTCGGCCGCGACTCGGCGGTCACCGCGGCGGTGGAGCTGCGCGTGGCCTCGGCCGCGACCCCGGTCGACCCCGACCCGCTGCCCGTCCCGCTGGTCGCGGCCGGGCTGGCGCTGGTCGTGACCGCCACCGCCCTCGTGCTGAGCGCCGGCGGCCGCCGCCGGCCGGAGCCCGCGGAGCCGGCGTGGCCCACCTGGTCGGCCGGGCCGACCGGGAGCGCCTGACGCCGACTTCGGCCACGATGGTGCGATGGGCTCCGAGGACGTGCTGGCTCCCGGGGTCCCGTCCCACACCGCGGCGCTGGCCGGCGCCGCGCCCCGCGCCGCGGAGACCTGGCTGCGGATCGTGCAGGTCCACGACCGGATCACCCACCGGGTCGACTCCGCGCTGCACCGCGAACACGGCCTGTCCCTCACCGGGTTCGAGGCGCTGCGGCGCATCGCCGACGCGCCGGGCGAGCGGGCGACGATGGGCGAGGTCGCCGAGGCGCTCGGGCTGTCGCGGGCCGGTGTCACCAGCACCGTGGGCCGGCTGGTCGCGCAGGGGCTGGTCGTGCGCGAGCGACGCCCGGGGGACCGGCGGCTGCTGCACGCCCGCCTGACCGACGCCGGTCGCGAGCGGGTGCGGGCCGCGGCGAGCACCCACGACGAGCTCGTCGCCCGCCTGCTCACCCTGCTGGGTGACGACGCCGCCGTCGTCACCGACGCGCTCGCCCGGGTGTCCGCGGCGACCCGCGTCCGCCGGTAGCCCCACGCTGCCGAGGGCGCGGTCGGTGCTGCTCGCCGCGGCGTGCCGGCGCGAGTCGCCGACCGCGACTGCTCACCGGGGTCCTTCGTGGCGGGGACCCGCCGGGGGCTGGATCGTCGTACGGGGGAACTTCAAGCCCGTAGTGTTTGCGGGCCAGCGAGACCGGGCAGGGCGCGATCATGCCCGTGAGCTGCACCGTCGTCGTGCCGACCATCGGCCGGCCGTCGCTCGACGTGCTGCTCGACGCGCTGGCCGCCGCCCCGGGCCCCCGCCCGGCCGAGCTCGTGGTGGTCGACGACCGGCCCGAGGGCCCTCCGCTGGCGGTGCAGCGCCCCGGCCTGCCGCCGGTCCGCGTGGTCCGCACCGGCGGCGGCGGCCCCGCCCGCGCGCGCAACCTCGGCTGGCGCACCGCCCGCACCGAGTGGATCGCCTTCCTCGACGACGACGTCGTCCCCGACGCCGACTGGTACGAGCGGCTGGCGCAGGACCTCGGCGGCCTCCCCGCCGACGTCGCCGGCAGCCAGGGCCGGGTGCGGGTGCCGCTGCCGGAGGACCGCCGGCCCACCGACTGGGAGCGCGGCACCGCCGGCCTGGCCACCAGCGCCTGGATCACCGCCGACCTCGCCTACCGCCGCGCCGCGCTGGCCGCCGTCGGCGGGTTCGACGAGCGCTTCCCGCGCGCCTTCCGCGAGGACTCCGACCTCGCCCTGCGCGTGATGGACACCGGCGCGCGGCTGGTCCGCGGGCAGCGCTGGATCACCCACCCGGTCCGGCCGGTCGACCGCTGGGTCAGCGTGCGCGTGCAGGCCGGCAACGCCGACGACGTCCTCATGCGCCGGCTGCACGGGCCGGGCTGGCGGGACCGCGCGCAGGCTGCGCTGGGCCGCCGCCCGCAGCACCTGGCCCTCACCGCGGCCGGGCTCGCCGCCGTCGGCCTGGCCGCCGCGCGCCGGCCCCGCGCCGCCGCGGCCGCGGCCCTCGCCTGGGCGGCCGGCACCGCCGAGTTCGCCTGGGCCCGCATCGCCCCGGGCCCGCGCGACCGGGCCGAGGTGACCACCATGGCGCTCACCAGCGCCGCCATCCCGCCGCTGGCCACCTGGCACTGGCTGCGCGGGGTCGTGCGGCACCGCCGGGTGACGCCGTGGCGCGGCCTGCCCGACCTGGTGCTGTTCGACCGCGACGGCACGCTCGTGCACGACTTCCCCTACAACGGCGACCCCGCGTGGGTGCGCCCGGTCGACGGCGCCCGCGAGGCGCTCGACGCCCTCCGCGCCCGCGGCGTCCGCGTCGGGGTGGTGACCAACCAGTCCGGCGTCGCCCGCGGGATCATCACCCGCGAGCAGGTCGACGCCTGCACCGCGCGCCTCGACGAGCTGCTCGGCCCCTTCGACACCGTGCAGGTCTGCCCGCACGGCCCCGACGACGGCTGCAGCTGCCGCAAGCCGGCACCCGGCATGGTGAAGGCCGCCTGCGCCGAGCTCGGCGTCGACCCCGCGCGGACGGTGGTCGTCGGTGACATCGGCGCCGACGTCGAGGCCGCCGCGGCCGCCGGCGCCGTCGGGATCCTGGTGCCCACGCCGGTGACGCGGAAGCAGGAGGTGGCGGCCGCACCCCGCCGCGCGGCCACGCTCGCCGCCGCGGTCGACGACGTCCTGGCCGGCCGGTGGTGACCGCGCGCCGGGGCACCGTGCTCGTCGCCCGCCTCGACAACGCCGGCGACGTCCTCCTGCAGGGCCCGCTGGTCCGCGCCGTCGCGCACCGCGCCGAGCGGGTGGTGTTCCTCGCCGGCCCGGCCGGGGCCGAGGCCGCCGCTCTGCTGCCCGGCGTCGACGAGGTGTGGACCTGGGCCTGCCCGTGGATCCTCGGCGACCCGCCGCCGGTCGACCCCGCCGACCTCGCGGCGTTCACCGAGCGGGTCCGCGCGCTCGCGCCCGTCGAGGCCGTGGTCAGCACCTCGTTCCACCAGTCCCCGCTGCCGCTGGCGCTGCTGCTGCGCGCCGCGGGCGTGCCGCGGATCAGCGCGATCAGCGTCGACTACCCGGGCTCGCTGCTCGACGTCCGGCACCGGGTGGACGACGACCTGCCCGAGCCGGAGCGCGCGCTGTCGCTGGCCCGCGCCGCCGGCTTCGACCTGCCCGACGGCGACGACGGCGGCCTCGCCGTCCGCCGCCCGCTCCCACCGAACCCCCACGAGCGCGGCTACGTCGTCCTCCACCCCGGCGCCTCCGTCCCCGCCCGCGCCTGGCCCGCGCAGCGCTGCGCCGAGGCGGTCGGGGCGCTGGCCGACGCCGGCCACCGGGTGCTGGTCACCGGCGGGCCGGGGGAGCGGTCGTTGACGGCCGCCGTCGCCGGTACCCGCGGGACCGACCTGGGCGGGGCCACGACGCTGCCGGAGATGGCCGCGGTCCTCGACGGCGCCGCGGCCGTCGTCGTCGGCAACACCGGGCCCGCACACCTGGCCGCCGCCGTCGGCACCCCGGTCGTCTCGCTGTTCAGTCCCGTCGTCCCGGCGGTGCGGTGGGCGCCCTACGGCGTCCCCACCGTGCTGCTCGGCGACCAGGACGCCCCCTGCCGGCTGAGCCGGGCCCGCGAGTGCCCGGTCCCCGGCCACCCCTGCCTCGCGTCGGTGACCGCGGCGGACGTCGTCGCGGCCGTGGAGAAGCTGGTGAGCGCGTGAAGGTCCTGCTCTGGCACGTGCACGGCTCGTGGACGACGGCGTTCGTGCAGGGCCCGCACGAGTACCTGATCCCCGTGACCCCCGACCGGGGCCCCGACGGGCTGGGCCGCGCCCGCACCTGGGACTGGCCGGCCTCGGCCCGGGAGGTGACGCCCGAGCAGCTGCGCGAGGAGCACGTCGACGTCGTCGTGCTGCAGCGGGTGCGCGACCTGGAGCTGGTCCGCGCGTGGCTGGGCCGTGAGCCCGGCCGCGACCTGCCCGCCGTCTTCCTCGAGCACAACGCGCCCGGGCTGGAGCCCGGCGACGGGCCGGTGCCGCACACCCGGCACCCGCTGGCCGACCGCGACGACGTCCCGATCGCGCACGTCACCCACTTCAACCGGCTCTTCTACGACAACGGCCGGGCGCCGACGACGGTCATCGAGCACGGCATCGTCGACCCCGGCGAGCGCTGGACCGGCGAGCTGGCGCGGGCCGCCGTGGTCACCAACGAGCCGGTGCGCCGCGGCCGCACCGTGGGCGCGGACCTGCTGCCGGGGCTGGCGGCGGTCGCGCCGGTCGACGTCTTCGGGATGGGCCTGGCCGGGCTGCACGAGCGGTACGGCCTCGACCCCGGCCGGGTCACCCTGCACGACGACCCGCCGCAGGCGGCCATGCACGCCGAGCTGGCCCGCCGCCGCGTCTACGTCCACCCGGTGCGCTGGACGTCGCTGGGGCTCTCGCTGCTCGAGGCGATGCACCTGGGCGTGCCGGTGGTCGCCCTGGCCACCACCGAGGTGGTCGAGGCGGTGCCCGCCGACGCCGGGGTCCTCTCCACCCGGCCCGAGGTGCTCTGGGACGCCGTCGCCGCCTACCTGCACGACGAGGACGCCGCCCGGCTGGCCGGCAAGGCGGCCCGCGCCGCCGCGCTGGAGCGCTACGGGCTCCCCCGGTTCCTCTCCGACTGGGACGCGCTACTCGAGGAGGTGACCCGGTGATCATCGACCTGGTCAGCGAACACGCCAGCCCGCTCGCCGCCATCGGCGGGGTGGACGCCGGCGGGCAGAACGTGCACGTCGCCGCACTCGCCGCGGGCCTGGCCGCGCGGGGCCACGAGGTCACCGTGCACACCCGCCGCGACGACCCGCACCTGCCCGACGAGGTGCCCACCGCCGACGGCTACGTGGTCAGCCACCTCACCGCCGGCCCGCCCGAGGTGCTGCCCAAGGACGACCTGCTCGGCCACGTGCCGGCGCTGGCCGCGGCGCTGCGCGCCCGCTGGTCGGTGGCGCCCCCCGACGTCGTCCACGCCCACTTCTGGATGAGCGGGCTGGCCTGCGTCGAGGCCGCCGGCAGCCTGCTCACCCCCGTCCCGGTGCTGCAGACCTTCCACGCGCTGGGGGCGGTCAAGCGGCGCCACCAGGGCGACGCCGACACCTCCCCGGCGCAGCGCGTCGGGCTCGAGCGCGGCCTGTGCCGGGCGGTCGACCACGTGGTGGCCACCTGCAGCGACGAGGTGTTCGAGCTGCGCCGCCTGGGCCTGCCCCGTGACCGCGTCTCGATCGTGCCCTGCGGTGTCGACACCACGGTCTTCACCCCGCGCGGCCCGGTCGCGCCGCGCACCGGCCGGCCGCGGCTGCTGGTGCTCGGCCGGCTGGTCGAGCGCAAGGGCCAGGAGGACGCCGTCCGCGCGCTGGCCGCCGTCCCCGACGCCGAGCTCGTCGTCGTGGGCGGCCCGCCGGCCGGCGCGGTCGAGGCCGATCCCGAGGTGCGCCGGCTGCGCGCGGTCGCCGCCGAGGTGGGGGTCGCCGACCGGCTGTGCTTCGCCGGGTCGGTCGCCCGCGCCGACGTCCCCGCCTGGGTCCGCTCGGCCGACGTCGTGCTGGCCGTGCCCTGGTACGAGCCGTTCGGCATCACCCCGCTGGAGGCCATGGCCTGCGGCCGCCCGGTGGTCGCCACCGCCGTCGGCGGGCTGCAGGACTCCGTCGTCGACGGCGTCACCGGCGACCTCGTGCCGCCGCGCGACCCGGCCCGGCTCGGCGCGGTGCTCGCCGCGCTGCTGGCCGACGACGCCCGCCGCGCCGCCTACGGCGCCGCCGGGGTCCGGCGGGCCCGCGCCCGCTACCGGTGGGCCCGCGTGGCCGCCGACACCGAGGGCGTCTACCGGCAGGTCCTGTCCACCCGGCGTCCCGTCGAGGCCGTCCGATGAGCGCCCCTGGAGGTCGCCCCGTGAGTGTCGCTCCCCGCTCGGAGGCCGAGGTCGTCTCGCCCGACGCCTGCACCCACCTCACCGGCCGCGACCACGTCGCGTCGCTGACCGCCGCGCTGCGCAGCCTCGACGGGGCGGTCGACACCCTCGACCGCTGGGGGCGGCTGCTGGCCGACGTGCTGTGCGGGGAGTCCCGCGGGCGGCTGATGGCGGCCGGCAACGGGGGCAGCGCCGCGCAGGCCCAGCACCTCACCGCCGAGCTGGTGGGCCGTTACCGCGCCGACCGGCCGCCGTTCTCCGCCATCTGCCTGACCGCCGAGACGTCGTCGTTGACCGCGATCGCCAACGACTACCCGGCCGACGAGCTGTTCGCCCGTCAGGTCGAGGCGCACGGCCGCGCGGGCGACGTCCTGGTGCTGCTGTCGACCTCCGGACGCAGCCCCAACGCGGTCGCCGCCGCCCGGCGGGCCCGCGAGTGCGGCATCACCGTGCTGTCGATCACCGGTCCGGCGCCCAACCCGCTGGCCGCGGCCTCCGACGAGGCGGTGTGCGTCGACTCCCCGTGGACGGCGACCGTGCAGGAGTGCCACCTGGTCGCGCTGCACCTGCTGTGCGCGGCCTTCGACGCCGCGGTGCTGGCCGAGCCGGCGCGGGTGCCGGTCAGCCGCATCGGGGTCGTGCAGTGAGGCCGCTCGTCGTCGTCGGTGACGCGCTGCTCGACGTCGACCTGGTCGGCAGCGCGTCCCGGCTGACCCCCGACGCGCCGGTGCCGGTGGTCGAGGACCTGGAGACCCGCGAGCGCCCGGGGGGCGCGGCGCTGGCCGCGGTCGTCGCCGCGCAGGCCACCGACCGCGAGGTCGTGCTGGTCGCCCCGCTCGCCGACGACGACGGCGCGGCCCGGCTCCGCGCGCTGCTGGCCGGGCGGGTGCGGCTGGTCACGATCCCGGCCACCGGCGGCACCGCGGTCAAGCGGCGGGTGCGGGTGGGTGACCACTCGGTGGTCCGGCTGGACAGCGGTGCGCCCACGGTCGCCCTCGGCGAGCTGCCCGAGGAGGCGCGCGCCACCGTCCGCGACGCCGCCGCGGTGCTGGTCGCCGACTACGGGCGCGGCACCACCGCCGACCCGGCCGTCCGGGCGCTGCTGGCCGAGGCCGGCGGACCGGTCGTCTGGGACCCGCACCCGCGCGGCGCCGATCCGGTGCCGTCGGTGCGGCTGGTGACGCCCAACGGCTCCGAGGCCGCCCGGGTGGCCGCGGACGTGCCCGCCGACGGCGACGGCCTGGCCGCCGTCGGCGCGCGGGCCGAGGCGCTGATCCGGCACTGGGGCGTGGGCGCGGTGGCGGTCACCCTCGGCGCCCGCGGCGCGCTGCTGTCCTACGGCGAGGGCGCGCCGATGGTCGTGCCCGCGGTGCCGGTGACCGGCGGCGACCCGTGCGGCGCCGGCGACTCGTTCGCCGCTGCGGCCGCGCTGGCCCTCGCCGACGGCGCGGTGACCGGAGAGGCGGTGGCCGCGGCGGTGGCCTTCGCCGGGCGGTTCGTGGCGGCGGGCGGCGCCTCGGCGTGGGACGCCTCCGCCGTGCCCCAGCCGAACGTGGCCGCCGAGGACGGCGTCTCGGCGCTGCTGGCCCGCGTCCGCGCGACCGGCGGCACCGTGGTGGCCACCGGCGGGTGCTTCGACCTGCTGCACGCCGGTCACGTGGCCACGCTGCGCGCCGCCCGCGGCCTGGGTGACTGCCTGGTCGTGTGCATCAACTCCGACGACTCGGTCAGCCGTCTCAAGGGCCCCTCCCGGCCGCTGGTGACCGCCGCCGACCGCGCGCGGGTGCTGGAGGCGCTGGAGTTCGTCGACGCCGTCGTGGTGTTCGACGAGGACACCCCTGCGGAGGTGCTCGACCGGCTGCGGCCCGACGTCTGGGCCAAGGGCGGCGACTACGCCGGCGCCGACCTGCCCGAGGCCGCGGTGCTGCGGCAGTGGGGCGGGCAGGCCGTCGTCCTGCCCTACCTCGACGGTCACTCGACCACGGCCCTGGTCGAGCGCTCCCGGGTGTGAGCGGTCCTCCTCCCGTGCACTTCCGCGGACGTGCACGGGACGGGCGGCCGGTGGCGGTCGTGCTGCGGCCGCTCGGGCTCGGCGACCTGCTCACCGGGGTGCCGGCGATCCGGGCGGTGCGGGCGGCGGTGCCCGGCCACCGGCTGGTCCTGGCGACGACGACCGCGCTGGCCCCGCTGGCCGGGCTCGTCGACGCCGTCGACGAGGTGCTGCCCGCCCGCGAGCTCGAGCCGCTGGACTGGTCCGGGCCGCCCCCGGAGCTCGCCGTCGACCTGCACGGCAAGGGTCCGGCGTCGCACGTCGTCGTCGCCGACCTGCACCCGCGGCGGCTGCTGACCTTCGACAGCCCCGGCTATCCCGGCCCGACGTGGTCCCCCGACGACCACGAGGTCGCCCGCTGGTGCCGGCTGGTGTCCGAGGGGCTGGGCGTGCCCGCCGACCCCGACGCGCTCGACCTCGCCGTCCCCACCGTGCCCCCTCCGGTCACCGGGGCGGCGCTGGTCCACCCGGGGGCCGCCTTCCCCGGCCGGCGCTGGCCGGCGGAACGGTTCGCCGCCGTCGCGCGGTGGCTGGCCGACGCCGGGCACGAGGTCCGCGTCACCGGCGGCCCGGCCGAGCGCGACCTCGCGCACGCGGTCGCCCGCGACGCCGGCCTGCCCGACGACGCCGTGCTCGCCGGGACGACGTCGACCCTCGAGCTCGCCGCCACCGTCGCCGCGGCCCGGGTGGTGGTCAGCGGCGACACCGGCGTGGCCCACCTGGCGACCGCCTACCGCCGCCCCTCGGTCGTGCTGTTCGGCCCGGTGTCCCCGGCGCTGTGGGGCCCGCCGCCGCGGCCGCAGCACGTGGTGCTCTGGCACGGCGACGGCACGGGCGACCCCTGGGGCAGCGAGCTCGACCCGGCACTGGCCCGGATCACCGTCGACGAGGTGACCGCAGCGCTCGACGGCCTGCTGTGATCGACGGGAGCGGCCCCGCCGTGCTCCGCACGACGGGGCCGCTGGCCGTCCAGCGCTAGGGCGTGTCTGACGGATCTTGGCGGTTTGGATCGGCAGGCTCCGGGCGATGCGACAGCATCGAGCGGTGGTCTCCGATGAGGCGTGGGCGTGGATGGAGCCGTTGCTGCCGTCCTCGGCCGGTCGGCGTGGAGGGCGGTGGCGTGATCACCGGCAGGTGATCGAGGCGATCGCCTGGAAGTACCGCACCGGCTCACCGTGGCGGGAGGTGCCCGAGCAGTTCGGGCCGTGGCAGACCGCCTATGAGCGGTTGACCCGGTGGAGCTCCGATGGCACCTGGGCCAAGTTGCTTGCCCGCGCCCAATCCGATGCCGATGCCGCGGGTGAGTTGGACTGGCTGG
>NZ_FZOH01000004.1 GCF_900188205.1 Geodermatophilus saharensis
GGTTCGGGGTGGACGTGGCCATCGACGCCGTCGGCCGCCCGGAGGTGTTCGAGCAGGCCTTCTACGCCCGCGACCTGGCCGGGCGCGTGGTGCTGGTCGGGGTGCCCACCCCGGAGATGCGGCTGACCCTGCCGATGATCGAGCTGTTCGGCCGCGGCGGGGCGCTGAAGTCGAGCTGGTACGGCGACTGCCTGCCCTCCCGGGACTTCCCGATGCTGGCCGACCTCTACCGGCAGGGCCGCTTCCCGCTGGCCGACTTCGTCACCGAGACCATCGGCCTGGACGACGTGGAGGCCGCCTTCGCCAAGATGCACCGCGGCGAGGTGCTGCGCTCCGTGGTGGTGTTCGAGAAGTGACCGCCCGCATCGAGAAGACCGTCGTCTCCGGGGTGTTCAGCCTCGACGGGCAGGACTTCGACGTCGACAACAACGTCTGGCTCGTCGGCGACGACGCCGAGGTGCTCGTCATCGACGCCCCGCACCGCGCCGGGCCGATCGTGCAGGCCATCGGCGGGCGGCGGGTGACCGCGATCGTGCTCACCCACGGGCACAACGACCACATCACCGCCGCGGTCGACCTGCGGGCGGCCACCGGCGCGCCGGTCTGGTTCCACCCCGCCGACACGATGCTGTGGGACGTGGTCCACGGCGAGGTGCACCCCGAGGCCCGCCCCGACGAGGCGCTGGCCGAGGGCACCCGGTTCCGGGTGGCCGGCACGAGCCTGACCACGCTGCACACCCCCGGTCACTCCCCGGGCAGCAGCTGCCTGCACGCTCCCGACCTGGCCGCGGTGTTCACCGGGGACACGCTGTTCTGCGGCGGGCCGGGCGCCACCGGCCGCTCGTACAGCGACCACCCGACGATCGTGCGGTCGATCCGCGCCAAGCTGCTAACCCTGCACGGCGACACCGTCGTGCACACCGGGCACGGCGAGGACACGACCATCGGAGCGGAGCTCGGCCGTGTCGGCTGAGGGCGGCGTCGTCCTCGACGCGCGGGTCGCGCTGGAGGCCGCGCTGCGGGGGGCCAGTTACGAGGTCCTGCCGCTGCGGGGGACCGAGGAGGCGGTCGTCGAGCACGTCCCCCGCAGCGTCCCCCTGACCGTGACGGTGACCCAGTCCAGGGGCCTCACGCCCACGCTCGACCTGGCCGAACGCCTCGCCGGCCACGGGTTCGCGGTCAGCCCGCACCTGGCCGCCCGGCTCGTCCGCGACGCGACGCACCTGTCCGACGTCGTCGCGCACCTGCACGCCGCGGGCGTCGACGGCGTGTTCGTCGTCGGAGGCGACGCCCCGGAGCCCGCGGGGACGTTCACCGACGCCCTCGGTCTGCTCGAGGCGCTGGAGACCGCCGGCCACTCCTTCCGGCACGTGGGGATCGGCGGCTACCCCGAGGGGCACGGGCACATCAGCCCGGCGCTGATCGAACGCGCCCTCGAGCGCAAGGCCCCGCACGCCGGCGAGGTCATCACCCAGCTGTGCTTCTCCGCCGCGGCGATCACGGCGTGGGCGCGGCAGGTCGCGCTGCGGGGTGTCGACCTGCCGATCCGGATCGGCCTCCCGGGCGCGGTGACGCGCCAGAAGCTGGTGCGCATCTCCGCCGGCCTCGGACTCGGCCAGTCGGCCCGGTTCCTGTCGAAGCAGCACAGGCTGATCTGGCGCTTCCTCCTCCCCCACGGCTACCGGCCGGACCGGCTCGTCGACGGTCTCGCCCCTGCCCTCGGGCAGCCCGGGCACCACCTGCGGGGCTTCCACTTCTCCACCTTCAACGAGGTGGCGCGGACGGAGGCCTGGCGGCAGGACCGGCTGGCCCGCCTGTCCGGCGACGGCACGGGGTAGCGGATCCGCCGCTCCCACGCCGAGGGGCCGGGAGGACCTCGTCCTCCCGGCCCCTCGGGGTGTCCCGCCTCAGCCCGACAGGCGCTGGGTCAGCCACTCGTGGAAGGCGCCGATGTGGTGCTCGGAGGGCACGAGCACGCCACCGTTGGCGTAGGCCCGCGAGGACATGGCCGGCTGCGTGCGCTCGCAGGCCGCGAAGTCCTGCTCGTTGACCCGGTGGAACAGCTCCACCGACCGGGACACGTCCCTGCCCGACTCCACCACGTCGCGGGAGTAGAGCCAGTCGCACTCCACGATCGTGCGGTCCTCCGCGACCGGGAACATCCGGTGGAAGACCACGTGGTCGGGCACCAGGTTGACGAAGACCGTCGGCCGGACGGTGATGGCGTAGTAGCGGCGGTCCTGGTCCTCGGCGACGCCGGGGAGCTTGTCGAAGCCCTCGCCGCCGTCGACGGTGAAGCCCTGGACCTCCTTCCCGAACTCCGCGCCGTGCCCGACGAAGAACTGCGCGGCGTAGCCGTCGGCGAACTCCGGGAGCACCTCGGTCAGCTCAGGGTGGATGGTCGCGCAGTGGTAGCACTCCATGAAGTTCTCGATGATGAGCTTCCAGTTGGCCTTCACGTCGTAGGTGATGCGACGGCCCACGGTGAGCGAGTCCAGCTCGTAGCGGTCGATGGACTCCACGTCCCCCAGCCGCTCGGTGACGGCGCCCACCACGTCGTCCTCGAACGACGGGGGCTCCGTCGCCAGACACACCCAGGCGTAGCCGAGCCACTCCCGCAGGTGGACCGGCACCAGCCCGTACTGGACCCGGTCGACGTCGGGCATCTTCGTCAGGTTCGGGGCCGCGATCAGCTTGCCGTCGAGGTCGTAGGTCCAGGCGTGGTACGGGCACTGGAAGGCGCGCTTGACCGCACCCGAGTCCTCCGTGCAGATCTGCGCCCCGCGGTGCCGGCAGACGTTGAGGAACGCGCGCAGCCCGCCGTCCCGGCTGCGGACGACGAGGACGCTCTCCCTGCCCACCTGGACCTTCCGGAAGGAGCCGGGGGTCGGCAGGTCACTCGAGCGCACGACGCAGAACCACATGTCCTCGAAGACGTGCGCCTGCTCCAGCGCGAAGACGGCCGGGTCGGTGTAGTAGTGACCCGGCAACGTGGAGATGAGGCTCGCGGGCTGTTCGGTGGTGGTCATACGGCACCTCGGGGTTCCGTCGGGCGATGTGAGCACTGCGCCGGAAGTCGCACGACCCCAGGGTCTGCGACCAACCACGGTCGTCATCCGCCAGCGAGCTCCAGACGACCGGTGTGTTGCACATTACTCAGCAGCTCGCGCAGGACGCAACAATCCCGCGACAGTCTCCTGCCGCTGCCGCCACCCGGACCCCCGGGACCGACCCGACCCCGCGGGTGGGCTCAGCGGGACGGGCCGAAGAACCCCAGCCGCCGGCTCAGCTCCTCGGCGCCGGCGCACACCCGCCGGGCCAGCGCGGGGAAGTCCTGCGACGCCATGCGGAAGGACGGCCCCGAGACGCTGAGCGCCGCGACCACGTCGCCGTCCGCGCCCCGGACCGGGGCGGCGACGGCGCTGAGCCCGACCTCGTACTCCTCGACGGTGCACCCCCAGCCCTGCTCGGCGATCCGGTCGAGGTCCTGCCGCAGCGCCTCCGGGTCGGTGATCGTGGCGGGGGTGAACCGCTGCAGGTCCCGGGAGAGCACGTCCTTGCGGACGGCGTCGGCAGCGTGGGCCAGCAGCACCTTGCCGCTCGACGTCGCGTGCAGCGGCGTGCCCTGCCCCACCCAGTTGTGCGTGCTGAGCGCGGCCGGCCCGCGGGCCTGGCTGACGTTCACCGCACGGTCACCGTCGAGGATGGCGATGTTGACCGTCTCCTCGAGGTCGGCCGCCAGGGCCTCGCAGATCACTCGCCCCTCCCGGGCGATGTCCAGCTGGACGGCGGCGGCGCCGGCGAGGCGCACGACGCCGAAGCCCAGCCGGTACTTGCCGCGATCGGCCAGCTGCTCGACGAAGCCCCGGCTCTCGAGGACCGCGACCAGCCGGAAGGCGGTGGACTTGTGCACGCCCAGCTCGGCGGCCACCTCCGTGACCCCGGCCTCCCCGTGCGCCGCGAGGATCTCGAGGACGCTCAGCGCACGGTCCACGGACTGGACCGCGGCGACCGAGTTCCGCTCTCCGTTCGCACCCTGCGGCCCGCTCATGGCGTCAGCGTAGGTCGCCGGCCGGGCGAGACCCCGGCCTCTCTTGACGGGCAGGATCGACCTCGCCCATGCTGTTGCGTCATCGGCACAGTGTTGCATAAAGCGCAACGAGATGAGCCTGGAGCGCCCATGATCCCGGTCTGCCCCACGACCGCACTGCCGCCCGGCGAGGCGATCCGCGTCGAGGGCGACGAGCCCATCGCCGTCTTCAACGTCGACGGCGAGTTCTACGCCATCGACGACACGTGCACCCACCAGGACGCCTCGCTGGCCGACGGCTGGCTGGACGGCTGCGCGGTGGAGTGCCCGCTGCACGCCTCGTGCTTCGACCTCCGCACCGGGAAGGTGTCCGGCCCCCCGGCCAAGACGCCCGTCCGCACGCACCGGGTCGTCGTGGCCGACGGCGTGGTCCACGTGCAGCCCGGGGTCGCCGCGGAGGGCGCCGCGTGAGCACCACGATCGCCGTGGTCGGGGCCTCCCTGGCCGGCCTCTCCGCCGCCCGGGCACTCCGCGACCAGTCCTACGACGGCCGCATCGTGGTGATCGGCGACGAGGTGCACGCCCCCTACGACCGGCCGCCGCTGTCCAAGGAGTTCCTGGCCGGCACGGCGTCACGGCAGGACATCGCCCTGGGCGCCCCCGACGACGAGGACCTGCAGCTGGAGTGGCGGCTGGGGACCACGGCGGTCGGCCTGGACTCCCTCGGCCGCTCGGTGCGGCTCGCGGACGGCAGCGCGGTCCGCGCCGATGGCGTCGTCCTCGCCACGGGCGCCCGCGCCCGGCGACTGCCCGGCGGCGACGGCCTCGACGGCGTGCACGTGCTGCGCTCCCTCGACGACGCGATCGCCCTGCGGGAGGACCTGGCCGTCGCCGAGCGCCTCGTCGTGATCGGTGCCGGGTTCATCGGGGCCGAGGTCGCCGCGACGGCCCGCACGCTCGGACTGGACGTCACCGTCGTCGAGACGCAGCCGGTCCCGCTCGCCGGCCCGCTGGGCGCCGACCTGGGCGCGGTCTGCGCCCAGCTGCACGCCGACCACGGCACCCGGCTGCTCGTCGGCACCGGGGTCGCCGGGCTCGTCGGCACCGGCAGGGTCGAGGCCGTCGAGCTGACCGACGGCACGCGCCTGCCCGCCGACGTGGTGGTCGTGGGGATCGGCGCCGCGCCGAACACCGAGTGGCTCACCCACTCCGGCGTGGCCCTCGGCAACGGCGTCCTCACCGATGCGCGCGGCGCCACCACCGTCCCCGGCGTGGTCGCGGTCGGTGACTGTGCCGCGACCTGGTCGGTCGCCGCCGGGCGGCACGTCCGCACCGAGCACTGGACCAACGCGCTCGAGCAACCGGCCACGGCGACCGCCGCCCTGCTGGGCGCCGGGGGGCCGGCTCCCACTCCCGTGCCCTACTTCTGGTCCGACCAGTACGGCGCCCGCATCCAGTTCGCCGGGTCGCGCCGCGAGGGGGACGTCGTCCGCCTGGTCGAGGGCAGCTTCGCCGACCGCAGCTTCCTGGTGGCCTACGAGCGTGACGGGCACCCGGTGGCCGTCCTCGGGATGAACCAGCCCCGCCTGTTCACGCGGTGGCGCCGGCAGCTGCGCTCGGCGGTACCGACGGCGTCCTGACGCCGACGCCGGTACCACCCCGGCCGGGGGTCGTCCCCGAAACGGCTCGCGCGCCACTCCCGCACCCGGTCCGGCCGACCGCAGCGTCGGCCGGGCCTCGCCGCGGTCGACGGGGTCCGACGAGGGCCCGGCGATGCGCCGTCCGCGGGCCACCGCCGCGCCTGGCGTCGTGCCCCGTCGGCGCTCCGGCGTCGACGCCCCCTCTGGACGCCCCCCTCGACGCCGTCCCGGCCCGGGCACGGGCGTGACCGGCCACCCGCACGGCCCCGTCACCGACGGGTCGCGCGTGCCCCGTGCCGCCCTCCGCCCCGCGGTCGGCCCGGAGGAGACCCCGCCGTGAGGACCCGCGACGCCCCGGCCGTGCGTGGTGCCGGGGCCGGACGCACGCCGACCCGGGGGTCGGCGTGCGGCGGAGGCACCCGGGTCCCGCCGGTCACGCGCCGCAGGGGGCTGCGCCCGACACGGCGGAGCCTCCCGGCACCGGGGCGGCGTGCAGCGGCTCCGGTGCCGGGAGGCTCTCCTCCCGCGAGCGAGGGGTCAGTCGCGTGGATCCGACGGCCGGCCCATCGCCTCCGCCCTCGGCTGCGTCCGCGCGGGGACGGACGGGCCGTCCCCGGGCGATGCCACGAAGTTGCCGCCCGGGGAGGGCGGCACCTGGCCGTCCGTTCCCGGGCTGCCCACGGGCGGCTGTCCCGGGTCGGCGGTCGTGGCGCCCGACGACGGGTCCGGCGTCTTCTCCACGACCAGGACGAAGTCGTCGCCGTGGCGACTGATGCCGTCGACGACGGCCTGCTCGATCGCCAGGGAGGCGTAGTTGCCGCGCAGGACGATCGGGTCGTGCCGGAGGTCCTTCACCAGGCTCACCGCCAGTGCCGCCATCACCAGGGCGAAGGGCAGCGCCGCGATGATCGTCAGGTTCTGCAGCCCAGTCAGCGCGGCCCCGTCCTCGCCCAGCAGCAGCATGATCGCGGCCACCGACCCCATCACGACGCCCCAGAAGACGACGACCCAGCGGCTGGGCTCCAGGGTGCCGCGCTGCGAGAGCGACCCCATGACGATCGAGGCCGCGTCCGCGCCGGACACGAAGAAGATCGCCACGAGGACCATCACCAGCACGGTCGCGGCAGTGGCCAGCGGGTACTGCTCCAGGACGGCGAACAGCTGGCCCTCGGTGGTGCCCTGACCGGCGATGTCGGCGCCGCCGCGCTGGGCGGCGATCCCGGCCCCGCCGAACACCGCGAACCACAGCAGGCTGACCAGGCTGGGCACCAGGAGCACGCCCGTGACGAACTGGCGGATGGTGCGGCCGCGGCTGATGCGGGCGATGAACAGACCGACGAACGGCGTCCAGCTGATCCACCAGGCCCAGTAGAAGACCGTCCAGCCGCGCAGCCAGGTGGCCATCGCGTCGCCACCGGTGGCCTCGGTGCGCGCGGCCATCTCGCCGAGGTCGGAGAAGTAGCTGCCGACCGCGTCGGGGATCAGGTTCAGGATGAAGATCGTCGGACCGAGGACGAAGACGAACACCGCGAGCAGCAGCGCCAGGACCATGTTGGTGTTGGACAGCCACTGGATCCCGCGCTCGATGCCGGAGACGGCCGAGGCGACGAAGGCCGCCGTCAGGATCGCGATGATCGCGACCAGGACGCCGTTGCCGACGTCCCCGGCCCAGCCGAGGATCTCCACCCCGCTGCCGATCTGCAGGGCACCGAGGCCCAGGGACGCGGCCGAGCCGAACAGCGTGGCGAAGATGGCGAGGACGTCGATGACGCGGCCGGCCGGCCCCTCGGCCCGCCGGCGGCCGAGCAGCGGGATGAAGGCGGAGCTGATCAGCTGCCGGCGGCCCTTGCGGAAGGTGCCGTAGGCGATGGCCAGCCCGACGACGGCGTACATCGCCCACGGGTGCAGCGTCCAGTGGAACAGCGTGGTCGCCATCGCCGTCTGGATCGCCTCCGACGACTCCGCCTCGGTGGTGAGCGGAGGCGGCGAGACGTAGTGCGACAGGGGCTCGGCGACCCCGAAGAACATGAGGCCGATGCCCATGCCCGCGCTGAACATCATCGCGATCCACGAGACGGTGCGGAACTCCGGCCGCTCGGTGTCCCGTCCCAGCGGGATCCGCCCGTACTTGCCGGCCGCCAGCCAGATGACGTAGATGACGAACGCCGAGGCGAGCAGCACGAACAGCCAGCCCAGGTTGCCGGTGATCCAGCCGAGGGCCGACGTGCTGGCGGTGCCGAGACCCGTCGGGCTCACGAAGCCCCAGGCGACGAAGCCCAGCGCCATGACCGCGGCGATGGCGAACAGCACCCTGTCCACGGCCCAGTGGCTGTCGGCGACACAGGGCGGCGGCTCGGCGATCGCCGGGTGGGTGCCGGTCACGGTCACGTCCGTCGCGTGCACGGCCGGGCGGTCCGCGGCGGCCGGCGCACCCCTGCCGGACGGCGGATCGGCCCCCACGGCTCCTGACTGGCCCGCCCGGGGAGGAGACGAGGCGGACTTCCGCGGATTCTCCATGACGATCCCCATCTCTGTTGCGTCATTCGAAACCGGCTTCGCATGAGGGAACCAGAGAGTCGACAAGGGAACAAGAGCCGAACGTGACCTTTTACACAGCCGCAGTCCCAGGGAAACGCTCCGGGACGCCGGGCGCGACTCGGCGGCGACCGCGACCGGGGAGCCGGCCGGCGGGACCCGTGCGGCGGTGGCGCCTCAGGTGTGCGGCGTGCGCGACCGGGTCGAGGGGATCACCCGCCAGGCCGTTCCCGCCGCCACCGCGAGCAGGGCGGCGGCGCCGAGCGAGGTGACCTGCACGGCCCAGGTGAACGCGTCCCGGGCGGCCGCGAGCGCCTCGCCGTCGAGCCCTCCACCGGCCCTCGCCAGCGACTCCCGCGCCGCGCCGCCGACGTCACTGGGCAGCTGCGCGCGGTAGAGCACGGTCTGCAGCGACCCGAGGAGGGCGATCCCGAGCGCGGCACCGAGCTCGTAGGAGGTCTCCGACAGCGCCGACGCGGTCCCGGCGCGGTGCGGGGGCACCGCGCCGACGGCGGCGTCGGTGCTCAGCGTGAACGCCAGCCCGAACCCGGCGCCGAGCACCACCAGCGCGACGGCCAGCCCCGGGTAGCCGGGCAGCGACCCGGCGCCGGCGAGGGCCAGCATGCCGACCGCCGACAGGGCCAGCCCGAGGCCGATCGCCCGGCCCAGCCCCGCCCGGGCGACCAGGGGCCCGACCACGACGAGCACGCCCAGGGAGGCCAGCGTCAGCGGCAGCTCCCGCAGCCCCGCCTCCAGCGCGGTGTGCCCGCGTACGAGCTGCAGGTACTGGGAGAAGAAGTACAGCAGCCCCATGAGCGCGAACAGCGCGATCAGCTGGCTGGCCAGGGCGCCGGAGAAGGCGCGGGAGGCGAACAGCCCGAGGTCGACCAGCGGCGAGGGGATCCGCCGCTGCCGCCGGACGAAGAGCACCGCGGCCAGCACCCCGGCCAGCGCCGTCGCCCCCGCGACCGGTGTGGGGCCGGAGCCGACGACCTCCTTGACCGCGTAGACCACGGCCAGGACGGCGACCACCGACTGCACGGCGCCGAGGACGTCGAGCCGCCCGGGCCGCGGATCGCGCGACTCCGGCAGCAGGAGCCATCCCCCGACCAGCAGCACCGCCACCACCGGCAGGTTGACGAGGAAGACCGACCCCCACCAGAAGTGCTCCAGCAGCACCCCGCCCACCAGCGGGCCGAGCACGGCACCGCCGGAGGCCGCGGCGCTCCACAGCGCGATGGCGCGGGTCCGCTGCTGGGCGACCGGGAACAGGTTGCGGATCAGCGACAGCGTCGAGGGCATGAGCGTCGCCGCGGCGACGCCCAGCGCCGCCCGGGCGGCGACCAGGGTCGCCGGGTCCGGCGCGAACGCCGCGACGGCGGAGGCGACACCGAAGGCGGCGCTGCCGACGAGCAGCACCCGCTTGCGGCCGAAGCGGTCGGCGAGCCCGCCCATGAGCACCAGCAGCCCGGCCAGGGCGAAGCCGTAGACGTCGCCGATCCACAGCAGCTGCCCGGCGGTGGGCTGCAGCTCCGCGGAGAGGGCGGGCACCGCGAGGGCGAGCACGGTGCCGTCGACGGCCAGCAGCACCACGGCGAGGACGAGCACCGCCAGCGCCGCCCACTCGCGGGCCCCGGCCGGGCGGGCCTCCCCCTCCCGGGCGGCCGGGACCGCGGCGGACGGCGGGGCGACGCTGCTCATGAGAGGCAGCATACCGACCAGACGGTTTGTTACCTGCGGTGAGCCGTGGCCCGGGACACGGTCGGGCGGTGGGTCACCGGTCCGCCCGGCGGCCCGTGCGGCACCCTGGTCCCGCTCCCGACCGGAGAGCAGACCGCCGAGCGGCCGTCCACGCCGCCCGAGGAGGGAACCGTGCCGGGACCGCTGCGCGACGCCGCCCGGACGCGCCGCGCGCTGCTCGACGCCGCCGCGCGCTCGGTGGTCGTGCACGGCGCCGGCGTCAGCCTCGACACGGTCGCCCGGGAGGCCGGCGTCTCCAAGGGCGGCCTCATGCACCACTTCAGGAGCAAGGACGAGCTGCTCGGGGCGCTCGCCGACGACCTCTTCGAGCAGTTCACGCGGGCCGTCGAGGACCGGGTCGACCCCGACGACGTCGCTCCCGGGCGCCGGCTGCGCGCCTACGTGCACGCCACGTTCGACGACCTCGAGCGACGGGAGGAGGCCGTCGAGCTGGCCACCCTGCTGGCCACGCTCGGCTCGTTCCCCGAGGCCGCCCGCCGGTCGCAGGACCGGTACCGGCACTGGAACGAGTCCCTGGCCGAGGACGGCGTCGACCCCCAGCGGGTGCTCCTGGTGCTCCGGGCCTGCGACGGCGTGTCGATCGCCCCGCTGTTCGAGGGGCCGCTGGGTCGCGACGAGCTGGCCACCACCCGCGACCTGCTGCTCGCGCTCACCCGCGGCGAGGGCCCGCCGGCCTGAGGGACGCCGTCGCCGACCGGCGTCCCCGGTCCCCGCTCACGACCGGCCCGTCGCGCGGAGGGCGACGTCCCGCAGGGCCGCCCGCACGGCCTGGACTGCGGGGTCTCCCGCCCGGCCGCGGCGCGCCGCCGTGACGATCCGCCGGTACGTCCGCCGTCCTGGCAGCGGCCGGGCGTCCACGCGCGGACGCCGGCCGCCCAGGCCAGGTCGGGGAGGAGCGGCGCCCGACGCTCCACCACCGGCGCGCGCCCTCCCGGAGCGGGGCATCCGCGAACCGCCACGGGGACCGGATCGGCGAGCCGGTCCCCGGGGCTCAGGATCGGCCGGTCGGCCCGTCGCCGGCCAGGAAGGCCAGCAGGTCGGCGTTGAACTCCTGCTCGTAGGCGCCGTGGAGACCGTGCGGGGCGCCCGGGTAGACCTTCAGCGTCGCGGTGGGCACCAGCTCGATCGACTTCCGGGCGGCCGCCACGATCGGCACGATCTGGTCGTCGTCGCCGTGGGCGATCAGCGTCGGCACGTCGATGGCCTCCAGGTCCTCGGTCAGGTCGGTCTCGGAGAACGCCGCGATGCAGTCGTAGGCGCCCTTGTAGCCCACGGTCATGCACTGCAGCCAGAACTCGTCCCGCTTGCCCTGCGAGACGGTGGAGCCGGGCCGGTTGGCGCCGTAGAAGGACGCCGACAGGTCGCGGTAGAACTGCGAGCGGTCACCGGCCACCCCGGCCCGCAACCCGTCGAACACCGACCGTGGCAGGCCCTCGGGGTTGGCGTCGGTCTGCAGCATCAGCGGCGGGATGGCACCCAGCAGCACGGCCTTGGCCACCCGGGCGGTGCCGTGCCGGCCCATGTAGCGGGTGACCTCTCCCCCGCCGGTGGAGTGCCCGACCAGCACGACGTCGTGCAGGTCCAGGTGCTCGATCAGCCCGGCCAGGTCGTCGGCGTAGGTGCTCAGGTCGTTGCCCTCCCACGGCTGGGAGGAGCGGCCGCCGCCGCGCCGGTCGTGGGCGATCGCCCGGTAGCCGGCCGAGGCGACCAGGTCGAGCTGCGGGTCCCAGGCGTCGGCGGTCAGCGGCCAGCCGTGGCTGAACACGACCGGCTGACCGGAGCCCCAGTCCTTGTAGTAGATGTCGACGCCGTCCTTGGTCGTGTAGGTCCCCATCTCGTCTCCCGGTGTCGGACTGCGGTGGCCCCCGACGTCACGGTCGTGCCCCCGGCTCGGACTCGCGCCCGGGGATGCCCCTGGTCGACCGACGGGCGCGGTGCCCGGCGGGAGCGCGCCGGGGTCAGCCCGGACCTGCCGGCGTCGTCCCCGCGGCACCCGATCGCCGCGTACGGGGGCGGCGCGGCCGATCCGCGTCGCCGCGCAGGCACCGCTCGACGAAGTCGAGCGCCGTCCGGGCGACCTCGTGCCAGCCGGAGTCGATCGTGAGGGAGTGGCCCCGGTCCGGGACCTCCACGATCTCGGTCACGGCGGGGTTGTGCCGCTGCCGCTGGTAGGCCGCGTGCGCGATCGCCCACGGCACCGTGTGGTCCCGCTCCCCCTCGATGATCAGCAGGGGCCCGCGGTCGGGGTTCCTCGTGTCGACCCTGGCCTGCGTCCACGGGTTGAGGTTCGCGTTGGCCATCTGCACGAGCGCGAGCCCGGAGCCGGCGACGTGGTGGCGGTCGTAGAGCTCCCTCGCCTCGTCCTCGTCGAGCGCGTTCGCCCAGCCGTACCGGAACTGGTCGAAGGTCAGCGTGATCGCCCGGCTGCGGGTGCGCGGATCGACCAGGAACGGGCCGATCCCCCGGAGCACGGAGACCGGGAGGGGGAGGACGCCGCGGAAGACCCCGGGGTCGATCGCCACCGTGACCGCCGACAGACCCCGGCCCGCGAGCACCTGCGCCAGCAGCCCCCCGGTCGAGTGCCCCATGACCACCGGCCGCCGGTCCAGTGCCTCGACGACCTCGGCGGTGTGGTCGGCGACCTGCCGCAGGGACTTCCGGGCGAGGACGTCCGGGTCCGCCCGGGCCTGCTCCACCGTCTCGGGGTCGTCGGGCCAGTCCGGCGTCAGCGTCGGGTGGCCGGCTGCCTGGAAGAGGTCCACCCAGGGCGCCCAGCTGCTCGGCAGCAGCCACAGGCCGTGGACGAGGACCACCGGGGTGGCGCCGGCGGCGTTGGCCGCCCGGATCTCCTGCGCCTCCCGCTCGGACACCGATGTCATGACGGACTCCTCCCCGGTCGGGCGCGCGTCGCCCGACGCGTCGTGCGGGCCCGCTCGCCGGCTCAGCGCGGTGCGGTGGGCGCCCGCCACGGCCGCCGGGGCGGCGTACCGGTCGCGGTCAGGGGCTGCCCCCCATCCGGTCGGTCAGCGTGTCCAGGCTGACGCCGACCGACTCGAAGGCCGCCGCCGCGACGGCGAAGTCGACCGGGTAGGGCAGGGCGAGCAGGCGGGCCTCCTGCTCCGGGCGGAGGCGCACGAGCCGCAGCAGGTCCACGACGTGCTGACGGGTGATGACCGATCGGCTCAGTTGCATCGGGGACTCCCCGGGTGCTCGGCCGGGTGGACCACCGGCCGGGTCCCCCGGCCGGGCCCGCCCCACCACGAAGGACGCACGCAGGAGCGTAGACCCTCCTCCTCGCCGCCGGACCCGGCGCGAGCCCACCACTCAGGTGCCGGTGGACGGGGAGGCCGGGACGGCGACGCCGGAGCACACCATGGACGCCCGCGGGTCTCCCGGCAGGCCCGGGACCGGGGACCGGGCGGGCAAGGCCCGGGACCCGGGAGCGGCCGGAAGCCCCTACCCAGGCCGGGTCGCGGTCGGGACGCTGTCCCCACGCCGCCGGACCGCCGGACGTCGACGGCGCCCCTCCCCGAGGAGGACGCATGACGGTGCAGGAGCAGGGCACGGTCGTGATCCGGACGCCCGACCAGCGGCTGCGGGTGTTCGTGAGCTCCACCCTCACCGAGCTCGCCGGGGAGCGTGCCGCGGTGGCGCGGGCCATCGCGGCGCTGCGGCTCACGCCGGTGATGTTCGAGCTCGGCGCCCGGCCGCACCCACCCCGTGAGCTGTACCGGGCGTACCTGGCGCAGTCGGACGTCTTCATCGGTCTCTACTGGCAGCGGTACGGCTGGATCGGCCCCGACATGGACGTCTCGGGCCTGGAGGACGAGTTCCGGCTGTCCGGCTCGATGCCGCGGCTGCTGTACGTCAAGGAGCCGGCGCCCGAGCGCGAGGCCCGGCTGACGGCCATGATCGGCGAACTCCAGTCGGAGGGGACCGACTCCTACCGTCCGTTCCGCACCCCCCGGGAGCTGGCCCGGCTGGTCCGCGACGACCTGGCCCTGCTGCTGAGCGAGCGGTTCGCGACGGCGGAGCGGGCGGCCGACACCGCGGGCTCCTCCCCGGGGTCCCCGCCCGCGGACCGGCCGGGGACGCGGTCCCTGCCGCTGACGTCGACGTCGCTGATCGGGCGCGAGCAGGACATCGCCGCCGTCGCGGCGCTGCTGGCCTCCCCCGAGGCGCGCCTGGTGACGCTGACCGGACCGGGAGGGGTGGGCAAGACCCGGCTCGCGGTCGCCGTGGCCGAGCGGGTGCAGGCCCGCTACCCGCGCGGGGCGGTGTTCGTCCCCCTGGCCTCCGTCGACGACCCGGCGCGGGTGCTGCCGCGCGTCGCCGCCGTCCTCGGCCTCCCGCCCGACGCCGCGCGCCCACCCCTGGAGGCGCTGGCCGAGCACCTCGCGGAGGCGCCGACGCTGCTCGTCCTGGACAACCTCGAACAGGTCGTGGCCGTCGCCGCCGACCTCGACGGCCTGCTGGCGCGCTGCCCCGGCCTCACGATCCTGGCCACGAGCCGCACCGCCCTGCGGCTGCGGGCCGAGCGGGAGTACGCGGTGGGGCCGCTGACGGTGCCGGAGCCCTCCCACCTGCCGACGACGGAGGAGCTGGCCGCGCTCCCCGCCGTCCGGCTGTTCGTCGACCGGGCTCGCGCCGTCCGCTACGACTTCGCGCTCACCGAGGACAACGCGCCGGCGGTGGCCGAGATCTGCCGGCGCCTCGACGGGCTGCCGCTGGCCATCGAGCTCGCGGCCGCGCGCACCCGGCTGCTGCCCCCCGACGCGCTGCTCGCGCGGCTCGGCACCCGCCTCGACGCCCTGGGGTCCGGGCCGGTCGACCTGCCCGAGCGCCAGCGCACGCTCCGCGCGGCCGTCGAGTGGAGCGTCGGCCTGCTGACCGAGGCCGAACGGCGGATGCTGGCGACCCTGTCGGTCTTCGCCGGGGGCTGGAGCGCCGAGGCCGCCGCGCACGTCTCCGGCCTGCCCGAGGACGCCACCCTGGACCTGCTCGACGCCCTCGCCCGGCACAGCCTGGTCACCATCGACCTCACCGACGCCGGTCCCCGGTTCCGCATGCTGGCGGCGGTGCGGGAACTGGCCGCCGAGCGCCTCGCCGGCAGCCCGGACGCCCACGACGTGGCCCGGCGCCACGCCCGGTACTTCGGCGGGCTCGTGGAGCACGCCGACTGGCCCACCGAGCGCCAGGGCGAGTGGGCCGCCCGCCTGCGCACCGAGGAGGAGAACCTCCGGGTCGCCATCCGGTGGTTCCTCGCGCACGACATCACGCCGCTCCCCCACGTCTTCCGCATCCTCTGGCTGTTCTGGCAGATGCGCGGGCGCATGCCGGAGGGCCGGGCGTGGATCGACGAGGTCCAGCTGCGGGCCGGTGCACTGGACGACCGGGGCCGGGCCGAGCTGCTGCTCACCTCGGCCGTCACCGCCGTGGAGGTCGGCGACGACGACCGTGCGCTCACCGCCGTCGACGGGCTGCGCGCCCTGGAGGGCCGGTTCGACGACCCGTACCTGGTCGACTCCGCGCAGCTGGCCGTCTCGTGGATCCTCCCCATCACCGGGGACCTCGACGGCGCGCTGCAGGTCGCGTCGTCGGCTCTCGACGGCCTCCGCCGCCAGAACGAGCCCTTCGCCGCCTTCGCCGCCCTGACGGTCGGCATGCTGGAGATGGCGCTGGACAGGGACCACGCCGCCCGTGCCCACCTCGCGGAGGTCGACGAGCACGGGGGGCGGCTGGACAACGAGTGGCTGACGGCGACGGCCCGCACCCAGCTCGCCACCCTCGCGGTGCGGTCCGGCGACCTGGACGAGGCCCAGACGCTGCTGGCCGCCGCCACGGACGGGGGCGAGGACGCCGAGGTGAGCACGCTGACCCTCACCTTCGCCCTGGTCGCCGCCGCCGGGCTCGCGCTGGCCCGCGGCGACGCCCGGCGCGCCGCGACCGCCCTCGGCGCGGCCGACGGGCTGCGCCGGCGGGCGGGGCTGCGGGCCTGGCCGTCGGCGCGGCCGGGTGAGGCGGCCCTGGCCGCCCGCGTGGCGGACGCCGTGGACGCCTCCGGCTTCGCCGACGCCTTCGCCGCCGGCGCGGGGCTCGACCACCGCCGTGCGGTCGCCCTGGTCCGCGGCCGGTAGCCGACCCCCGGGCTCCTGCCCGGGGGCTCAGGGCAGGGCGCCGACGTCCCGGAGGACCGCGAGGACCTCCGGCAGGTCGGCGAACGTTTCGCGGACGTCCTCGGGCTCGGCGACGGTGTGGGCGTTCTCCGCGACGTACCGGGCCAGCGCGGCGTCGAACGCGTCGTGGCCCGCGCGGTCGCGGGCCTCCACCAGCGCGGCGCCGCCGAGGGTGTAGACGGTGTCGTAGTAGGTGCTGCTGGGCCGCTCGAACTCCGCGGCCCAGTAGGTCATCGACCCGCCCACCGGCGGGGCGTCCCCGTCCGACCCGTGGACGTAGGGCTCGTCGTCGTCGGCCACCACCTGGGCGAACGTCGCGAACGACTCGTCCAGCCACGGGTGCTCGCCCTGGTCGTTGCCCACCAGCCCGTAGAACCACATGTGCGCGAGCTCGTGCGTCACCAGCCCGCGGCGCTCGGCCGGGTCCACGTCACCGAACTGGATCGCCCCGGGGAACTCGATGCCGCTGGACTGGCTGGAGAGCACCACCACCCACAGGTCCTCGTAGGGGAAGGGGCCCAGCAGGTCGACGAGGTCGCCGGTGGACGCCTCGATCTGGTCCAGCCAGTCCTCGCCGTCCGCCTCCTCCACGTCCCGGTCGAGGCCCACGCGCACGCGGACGCCGCCGATCGTCCGCTCGCTGACGTCGAGGTCCCCGACCGCGACGGCGACGTCGCGCACCGCCGGGGCGGTGAAGCGGTGCACGGTCGTCCCGTCGGGACCGTCCTCCGTCCCCTCCGCCTGCCCGGCGCCGAGGACCTCGTGGCCCGACGGCGCGGCCACCTCCATCGACCGCAGCCGGAAGTCCTCGCTCACCGCGGTCTCCCCGGCGACCGGGACGGCGGGACCGCGCTCCCAGCCCCGCCCGCGCTCCCACGCCAGGAGGGGGAACGCCGTGGCGAACCAGGCGACCTCCGCGTCGGAGGAGGTCCCGACCCGCTCGTCGACCTCCTCGCCGAGCACGACGTCGAAGCGCAGCTCGGCGGTCAGGGTCTCCCCCGCCGCCACGCACTCCTCGAGCGGGACCTCGACCAGGGTGCCGGGTGCGTCCTCCGGCGCGCCGGCGGCGACCTCGCGGAACCCGGCGTCCCGGCCGTCGACGCGCACACCGGTCACCGTCAGCGAGCTGCCCGCGTCCGCGGTGGCGGGCTTGTTCGGCCAGGCCCGGAAGACCAGCTCGCAGGTGTCCAGGTCGGGGGTGAACTCGACGACCTCCCGCCCGGCGACCGAGCCGAGGTCCTCGGCGACGTCGAAGCGCAGGTCCACCACCGGGCGGTCGGGCCAGGGCTCGGCGAGCTCGGTCCCCAGGGCGTCGGGCTTCGGCTCCGCGTCCGGGGCCGTCGCGGTGCACCCGCTCGCCAGCACCACCGACCACGCCAGGACGACCGTGGACCACCGTCGTCCTCCGCGCATCCCCGTCCTCGTGAGCTGGCCACCGGGTGGCTCCGACCGGATCTCCCCCGATCATCCCCGAAGCGCCCGACACGCGGGACGGTCGACGAACGTGGCGCCGGTCATCGGCAGGCGCACCGCGGCCCGTGGGGCGGGTGTTCCGGACGGGACGAGTGTGACCCATCCCGCTCTGGTCGACGCGGAGTTGATCTGTCAGCCTCGTAGCGTCACAGTGCAATCACGGTCCGTCGTCACGGCGGACGTCCGGAGGCTTCCCCACCCGTGCGCAGTTCCCTCTCCGCGGCCGGTCGTCGGGCCGGCGTGCTCGCGGCCGCGGCTCTCGTCTGCCTGACCACCGCCGCCTGCGACCCCGCCGGCCTGCAGCTCGGCGCCACCGCCCCGTCCGGTGCCCCCGACGCGAGCAGCCAGGCGGGGACCGCGTCGTCGGCTCCCCTCGCCGACGCCGCCCCGAGCAGCACCGTCCCGGCGCCCGTGCCCACCCCGCCGGCGGAGGTCCCCGCCGAGGCGACGGTCCAGCCCCCGGTCGAGGCGCCGGTCGAGACCCCGGCGGCCGAGGCCACCGAGCCCACCGAGCCCACCGAGGCCGCCGAGGCGCCGGTGGACGACGCGGTCACCGACGAGGCCGACGACGTCGTGGCCGAGGACGTGCCCGCAGCGCCGCAGGCCGCCGCGGCCGCCGGCACCGGGCGCAGCGGCGCCGCCCCGACGGCGGGCCGCTCGTCGGGCGCACCGGCGTCCGCCGCAGCGGCGGCGACCGCGGCCGGCGGCTCCACCGGTGGCTCGGGCGGGTCGTACACCGACCAGCCGCGCCAGTCGTTCCGGGCCGGCAACGGGCAGACCGGCAACTACCTGGTCTACGCCGGCGGGATCGACCCGGCGCGTGCGGTGGGCCTAGTCGTCTACGTCGACGGGACCGGCGAGTACGGCGTCGACAACCCCGACTCCTCCTACGCGCTCGGCGGCCCGTCGGGGCTGGTCGCGACCAGCCGCGCCCGCAACATGGTCACGCTGGCCGTCGAGAGCCCCAACCAGTCCTGCGAGTGCTGGCACACCGGTGACACCGCCGCCTACGCGGACTTCCTGGCCGAGCTGGTCGAGCGCCAGCTGGCCGCGTACCCGGTCACCGAGGTGTGGCTGGCCGGCTTCTCCTCCGGCGCGCAGGAGATCACCCGCTTCCTCGTGCCGCGGCACCCCGAGCTCATGCGCCTCGGCGGCGGCTGGGTGGTCTTCGGCGGCGGCGGTCCGCCGGCCGACGGCGGGGCCGCGGTGACCGCCGCCCGCATGGCCGGGGTCCGCGGCCACTGGTTCACCGGCACCGCCGACACCGCCGTCCCGCTGACCGCCTCCTGGGGCGCGCAGGCCGGGGAGCGCTTCTACGCCGACCGCGGCGTCGTCACCTCGCACGAGTGGCCGGCCGGCGTCGGCCACGGGCTCGACGGCCGGCTGGGCCGCACGGTGGGACAGCTGGTCGACGGCTCCTGACCGCCGCCCCGGGGCCGCGGGGGTCGTCAGGCCGCGCGGCCCCGGGGGCGCGCGGCCTGCAGGACCCGGTCGACCAGGTCCTGGGTGAGGTCCGCGCGGACGTCGGCGGGCACGGGCAGCCCGCTGCCGGTGTACCAGTCGGGCGTGGCCTCCGGGTGCGGCCCGACGACGCCGACCGCACCGCGCCCGAAGGGGGCGACGACGGCGGCGGGCAACCCGTTGCCGTAGGTGGCGAGCACCTCCGCCGGGCCCCGGGAGGGGTCCAGGTCGAACCACGGCCCGTCCTGGAAGTAGACCCGACGCGGGCGTCCGGCCCAGTCGACGTCGACCAGGCTGTCGCCGTCGTGGTCCGGTCGCGCGCCGGATGAGGAGATGAACCGGTCCGCGTCGCCCGGCAGCAGGCCGAAGCCCGGGGTCTCGCCGGCGAGGTAGCCGCCCAGGCAGAAGCCGAGGTAGCCGCCGCCGGACCGGACGAACTCCCGGACGGTGCCCGCCGAGCGGCGGAGCCTCCGCCAGGCCGCCCGCAGGCCACCGCCGCCGGGCTGGGCGTAGACGCGGGCCCCGGCGAGCACGGCCGGCTCCAGCGCGAGCTCCTCCCGCGGCCCGACGAAGCGGACCTCCAGGTCCCACCGGCTGCGGCGCAGCGCGGCCGCCACCGCCTCCGGGCACCCGGGGGTCGAGGCGGGGCCGCGGTAGACCAGCGCCAGGTCGCGGCCGGGCGGCCGGTCCCCCTCAGGCGCCGGCACCGGCCCGCTGCCCGCGCCCCGCCAGCACGCGTCGCCGGACCGCGCCGGTCGCCTGCGCCACGAGGTCCTCGAGCGGCCCGCGGACGTGGGAGCTGCTCCACGCGAAGGCGAAGGCCACCAGGACCAGCACCTGCAGCAGCAGGGAGGCCAGGTCGTCCTCCGGCATGAAGGGCGAGCTGAGCATCAGCAGGTGCAGGGAGTACAGCGTCAGCGTCATGCTGCCGGCCACGGCGAGCGGCCGCAGCAGGCCGGTCGTCATCCGCCCGGCGAGCAGGCAGACCCCCAGGACCGCCAGGCCCACCCCGATGGTGAACAGCAGGTCCAGCGGGGTGCTCGAGTGCGGCGCGACCGTCGCCAGCCACCACCCGGTGTCCGACGGCGTGGTGCCCGTGGGACCCCACACCAGCAGGTTCGTGTACTGGTCCTCGGTCAGCGACCGCAGCGCCACCTCCTCGAGGTCGGCGCGCCCGCCCAGGACGTCCAGGAGGACCCATGAGACCACCCGGGCGGTCACCGCGAGGGCGACGCCGGTGAGCGTGATCGCGACGACGGTCCGGCGGGAGGAGAGCGCCGCCCGGCCCACCGCGAGCCCGACGCACACGTAGGCCAGCCACGGCAGCGCGGGGTAGGTCCCGGTGAGTGCCAGCTCGGTGAGCACGCCCACCGGGTCCGAGGCGAGCTGGCCGATGGTCGTGTTGGGGGCGGTCACCAGCTCGCTGCCCGACCGCAGCACGTGGCTGAGCACCGGCATCCCGAGGGCGATGGCGCCGGCGACCAGGACGAGGGCGCGGACCGACAGCGACAGCAGCGGGATCGCCAGCAGGAACAGCAGCGCGTAGTACGGCAGGATCACCGCCGCCAGGTCCTCGGGGACCACGGCCCCGAGGACGAGGCCCACGGCGCCGATGACGAGCGCCCGCACGACGAGCGAGCTCGCGTTGGCCGCCCAGAGCCGGCCGTGCGGCCGCTCGCGACGGCCGCTGGCGAAGGCGACGCCGACGCCGGCGAGCAGGGCGAACAGCGCCGCGGACTTGCCCGCCGCCAGGGTCCAGGCCAGGGAGGGGTTCCTGCCGTCGGCGGCGACCGGGTCCATCACGTGGACGGCGATCATGCCGAGCAGCGCGACCCCGCGCGCGGCGTCGATCCCGATCAGCCGCGTCCCGGCCCGCCGGCCCGGTGACGTCGTCGCCGGGGTGCCCGAGGCGTCACCGGGCGGCTCGGGGTCGCACGCGTGCGCCAGGGCGGACGCCGGGGCCGGGGCGGACGCCGGGGCCGGGGCGGACGCCGGGGGCGGACCCGCCGTCGTCACCAGGTCCCGCTGTCCCTCTGCACTCGTCGTCATCGCCGGCTCGCCCCCGCGGGCTGCCGGCGGCCGCGCCGGGACGCAGCGGCGACCGGGGCGCGGTCGACCTTCTGGGCGGGGATGCCGCACCAGGTGGTCTCCCGGGGCAGCACCTCGCCCTTCATCGCCAGGGACATCGCGGCCAGCGTGGCGTCTCCCTCGACGACGGAGTCGTACAGGACGACGGCCTTGTCGCCGATGCTCGCGCGGTCGCGCAGGACCACGTGGTCCATCTTCATGACGCGGTCCTCGAACAGGTGGGTCTGCAGCGACGCGTTGGCGCCCACCGAGACGTCGTCGCCGATGGTGACCAGGTCGAACTCCGTGACGTAGGTGGTGTCGACCAGCGTGCGCCGGCCCACCCGGCAGCCGAAGAGGCGCAGCGCCGGGCCGAGCAGCGGCGTGCCGGTGAGGAAGGTGAGCAGCGCCGGGACCGCCGCGGCCTCGTAGACCCCGGTGACGAACTCCGTGCGGCGCACGAACCCGCTCCACAGCGGCCGCACCCGCGGCCGGTAGCGGCCCACGACGACCCACTTGAGCGCGGCCACCGCGACCACCACCAGGACGCTGGAGGTCAGGGCCACCAGCGGGGCGAGCAGGACCGTGGCCGCCGTGTTCCACGACAGCGCCAGCGAGGACAGGCCGTAGAGGGTGGCGAACGTCGCGACGGCGAGCAGGGAGCTCGGCAGGACGATGCGCAGGAACTCGATGGCGTACCGGGCGCGGACCTGCCGCCGCGAGGGCGCGTAGGTCTGGGCCTCGGTGAACTCCTCGAAGACCTCCCGGCGGGGGAGGTAGAAGGGGGGCGACCCGAGCCAGGACGTGCCGGGCTCGGTCCCGCCCGTGGGCGGCACGCTGCGGACGCCGACCAGCGAGCCCTCGCCGAGCCGCGACCCGGCGGGGACGAGAGCGGCGTTGCCCACGAAGGCCCGGGAGCCGATCTCGGTGCGGCGGAAGGCGACGTGCCCGTTGGCGTAGGTCGCGCTGCCCACGCTGGCCATGTCGGCCACGAAGCTGCCCTCGCCGAGGGTGAGCAGGTCCGGGTCGATGTTGGCGATGGTGGACACCTCGGCGCCCGCCCCGACGCGGGTGCCCAGCGCCCGCAGCCACAGCGGCGTGTAGAGGGTCGAGTACATGGTGTTGGTGAACAGCAGGCTCTGCTCGAGCAGCTTGTCCCCGAGCCACTTCTCGACGCCCAGCTGGGAGCGCAGGTGGTGCACCCCCTCCGGCGTCTCGGCGAGCACCAGGCGGCGGGCGCCCAGCAGCAGGCCGCAGGAGGCGAGGACGAACAGCGGCCCGGACAGCGCGCTGGCGAGGAACGCCGCCGCGGTGCCGAAGGTCAGCAGCGCCCACCACACGACGGCGACCACCGGCAGCAGGATCAGGAACGGCATCAGCTCCAGGAGGAGGACGCCGCCGGCGAAGCCGGCCAGCAGGCCCCGCGACCAGGAGCGCGGGGCGTCGGCGCAGCTGGCCATGAGCTCGACGACCGGGTCGATCGCCTCGGGCGCCGGCCGTGCCGGGGACCCGGCCCAGCTCTCCCCCGCCGGGACGACGTGGCCGGAGGGCAGCAGGGACTGGTCGCCGAGGATGGCGTCCTCCCCGACCTCGGAGCCGCACTCGAGCACGCTCTCGGACCCGACGACGGCGCCGGTGCCGACGGTGACGGGGGCGAGGGTGAGCACGCCCTCGGCGACGCGGTGGCCGTGCAGCTGGGTGCCGTAGCCGATCGTCGCCCCGGGGCCGACGTGCAGGAATGACGGCAGCGAGACGGCGGCCGAGCCGAGGTGGCACTCGTCGTCGACCCGGGCGCCGGCCAGGCGCAGGTAGGTCGCCGCCCAGGGGGACCCGCTGAGGACGGTCAGCGGGGAGACGGCCATCAGCTTCTGCACCGCCCACACCCGCAGGTGCGTGCTGCCCCACAGCGGGTGGTCACCGGCGCGCAGGCCGCGGCCGAGCAGCCGGGCGCCGACGACCGGGAGGACCCAGCGGAGGAGCAGGTAGGCCGACGGCAGCGCGACGGCCAGCTGGAGGACCAGGGCGATCGAGGGCTGACCGTCGTTGAGGCCGTACGCGACGGCGACGGGGAGGAGGAAGAGCAGGACGATCGCGTAGAGCACCGACACCTGCGCCGAGCCGAAGGCCAGGACCCGGCCGCGGGACGGCGGTGCCGGCCGGGGCTCGCGCGGCTCGAGCGTCGCGGTGACGTCCGAGCGGTGCGCGGCGCCGTCCTCGAGGAAGGCGGCCAGGGCGCGGACGGTCGGGTGCCGGTAGAAGTCCAGGATGGACAGCCCGGCACCCAGGTCGCTCTCCCGCATGGCGGAGACGACGTTCGCCGCCACCAGCGAGTGACCGCCCAGCGCCTCGAAGAAGTCGGCGTCGACGGAGACCGCGCCGGCGGGCAGGGAGAGCATCTCCTCCCAGAGCCCGGCGATCCACGCCTCCGCGGGGGTGGCCGGGGGCTCGTGCTGCGGGCCGGTGCGGATCAGCCGCGGCCGCGTGGGCGCGGGCAGCCGGCCGCGGTCGGCCTTGCCGCTGGGCAGCATCGGGATCGAGGTGACCACGTCGAGGTAGGACGGCACCATGTACGGCGGCAGCTGCTGCACCGCCTGCTCGTGCAGCTGGGCGACGACCTCGTCGGCGCGGGCGGTGTCGCCGTCCCGGAGCACGACGTACCCGGCCAGGTCCCCTCCGGTGTCGGCGGAGGACAGGAGGGTGACGACGGCGGCGGTGACCGCCGGGTGCTCCAGGAGCACGCTCTCGATCTCCTGCAGGTCGACCCGGTGACCGCGGACCTTGACCTCGCTGTCGGCCCGCCCGAGGTACTCGATCTCGCCGTCGGGGAGGAACCGGCCGAGGTCCCCGGTGCGGTAGATGCGCTCGCCGGGGATGCCGCGGGGGTCGGGGATGAAGCGGTCGGCGGTGAGGTCGGGCCGGTTGACGTAGCCGCGGGCCACGCCGGGACCCCCGACGCAGATCTCGCCGACCTCCCCGGCAGGCACCGGCCGCCGGTCCTCGTCGAGCAGGGTGACCCGGTAGGTGGGCAGGGGCCGCCCGATCGTCACCGGCCTGCCCGGCCGCAGCTCGGCCATGGTGCAGGTGACGGTCGTCTCGGTGGGCCCGTAGGTGTTCAGGATCCGGCGCCCCGGCCCCCACCGGTCGACCAGCTCGCGCGGGCAGGCCTCCCCGCCCACGTTCACCGTGCGGATCGCGGGCAGCAGCCGGTCCAGGGTCGCCAGCACGGTGGGGACGCAGTAGATCATCGTGATCTCGTGGTCCTCGAGGAAGTCGGCCAGTCCCGACCCCACGCGGCGGCCGTCGGTGGGACCGGCGACGAGCGTCGCGCCCACCGCCCAGGTGGGCCAGATCTCCTCGATGGAGAAGTCGAAGGCGATCGTCATGCCCTGGTACACGCGGTCGGAGGGCTCGACCCCGTACAGGGACGGCACGATGCCGATGAAGTTGCAGATGCTCGACTGGCTGATCTCCACGCCCTTGGGGCGGCCGCTCGAGCCGGACGTGTAGATGACGTAGCAGACCGGGTCGCCGTCGGACTCGGTGCCCGGACGCGCGCTCGACTGGGCCGCGAGCTCGGGGCCCACCTCGTCGAGTAGCAGGCTCTCGCAGGGCAGGGCGGCGCACGAGGCGGCGAACGACGAGTGCGTCACCACCAGGCGCAGCGCGCAGTCCTCGGCGATGTACTGCAGCCGGTCGGCCGGCGCCTCGGGGTCGATGGGGACGAACGTCGCCTCGGTCTTGGTGACGGCCAGCAGCGCGACGTAGGTGTCCACGGAGCGGTGCAGCAGGATGCCCACCCGCACGCCGCACCCCACGCCCCGGCTCGTCAACAGGTTGGCCAGGCGGTTGGCCCGCTGGTCGAGGTCGGCGTAGGAGATGCGCTCGCCGTCGCACTCCAGCGCCGTCGCCGAGGGGCGGACGTCGCAGGTGCGCTCGAAGTACCGGCTCAACCGGGTGACGCCGCTGGTCTGGCCCAGTTCGGCGACGAAGTTGTCGTGCAGCCGGTAGCCGGGAGCGGCGTCCCCGGGCGGCTCGCCGACGGGAGCCGGGACCGTGAAGTTCCCCGTGAGGTGCACGTCCTCCCGGTGGGGGAAGTCCCTGAAGTCGTGCGACCATTCATTCTGCGTCGTCATACACTCACTCTCTGCAGCCCCCGACATGACATCCGACCGACCACTAAACATGGCGCTTCGCGAGTCCCCAGGTCAGTGGCCCGATTGCCGGGCGACACGCCCCGACTCGTCACTGAGCAGGACCGACAGAATCCGAGCCGTAACGTCGCCGTAAATCCTCTGGCACGATTCGTGACTGTCCGCATTGGCCCGGTCACGACTACTGTCCGCCGATTCCGTCGCACCTGACAGCGACCGCCCCTCGTCCAGGAAAGCGCAGGAGAACCGGGATGGAACGGGCGCCCCAGGGACCTCTCGTGGTCGTGGCCCGCGCCCGCGCGGTCCTCGACGTCCTCGACGGCGGCGTCCTGACCGCGAGGGAGCGACGACGCCGGGACGCGCTGCACCACCCCGCCGACCGGGAGTCCTACGCCGCGGCGCACCTGCTGGTCCGCTACTGCGCCGCCGCGGTGGCCGGCCGCGCGCTCGCGACGCTCGAGCTGGTGCAGCGGTGCCCGGAGTGCGGGTCGGGCGACCACGGCAGGCCGTCGGTGGCCGGCCTGCCCGGCCTGCACGTCAGCCTCGCGCACACGCGGGGCGCCGTCGTCGCCGCCGCGGACCGGCACCCGGTCGGCGTCGACGTGGAGGGCCCCCCGGCCCGCGGTGCCGGCCCGACGGTGTCCCCCCACCCGCTGCCGACCTACACGCTGACCCCGGCCGAGATCCGCCGGGTGCGCTCGGCCGAGGACCCGGCGACGGCGTTCCTGCGCTCCTGGGTGCGCAAGGAGTGTCTGGTGAAGGTGGGTGCGGCGACCCTCGACGACCTGTCGCGGATCGAGGTCGACCCCTGCCCCGGGCCCTCCCCGGGAGACGGGCCGGCGATCGGCCGGTTCGGCGCCCTGCACGTCGTCGACTGGTTCGACGACGTGCTGGGCGTGGCGGTCGGGGTGGCGGGGACGGGGCCACCGCGGCCGGGCGCCCTCCCCGCGGCGCCGGTCGACCGGGCGCGCCCGCCGCACGCCTGACCCGTCCCGGGCGGGGACGGTGCAGCCGTTCGTGCCGGCCGGTGTCCCCCGGACGGTCGACGCCGTCTCCGCGGCGCCGCCGCCGGGGTCGCCCGGAGCCGGGCTCACGTAGAGTCCGCCTCCCGGGCGTCGGGTGCCCGTTCCCCCCTGGAGGTCGTGTGCGCAGGCCCGTGGTCGTCGTCGGGGTGGCGGCGCTGCTGTCGCTCGTCGCCGGACCGGCGGCGGCCGAACCCCCGCTGGAGGTGACCGACCGGGTCACCGACGAGGTCGCGGCCCTGGGCGCCGGGGCGGAGGCCGCCCGGACCGCCGTGGCGGACCTGGCCGCGGAGGCCGACCTCGGTGTGCACGCGGTCTTCGTGTCCTCCTTCGACTCCGCCGACCCCGGCACGTGGGCGGAGGACACCGCGCAGCTGTCCGGCCTCGGGGAGTCCGACCTCCTGCTCGCCGTGGCCGTCGGCCAGGAGACCTACGAGTACGGCTGGTGGGTCGACGACTCCTTCCCCCTGTCCCAGGTCGACGTCGAGGGCGTCGTCGCCGACGACGTGCAGCCACGGCTGGACGCCGGCGACTGGTCCGGCGCGGTCGTCACGCTGTCCGAGGGACTCGGGGCCCTCGCCGGACCCGCGGAGGAGGACGAGGCCGCGGGCCCCCAGTGGTCGGCGACCCGGACCCTCGCCGTGGTCGGCGGGGTCGCCGCCGTGCTGCTCGCCGCGCACCTGCTGTCCCGTCGGCGGTCGTCGACCGGCCCGTCCCGGTGACCGCGCCGGGACACCGGCGGCCCCCGGTGTCCCGCGCCACGCCTCCCAGGGGACTCACAGGCCCGATCCCGGGGAACCCCCAGGCCGTGCCCCGACGCTGTCCGGCGTGTCCATCCCCCCGGCCGTCACCGAGCCGACGCCGGCTCCCCCACCGCCCCAGCCGGGAGCACCTCCGATCGCCGGCCGGCCCGTCCGGGACGCCGTCCGCCCGGGCCGGGCGGCCTCTGCAGCGTCGGCCGGAGCCGCACCCGGCATGAGCCCGGCCGGTCCCCACGACCCTGCGTGCTGCGAGGGGCGCTGCTGTTCCCGGCACTCCCCGAGCGCCCACCACATGCGGACGTGGCCGCTGGTGTGGCGGGAGGCCTACGGGTTCTCCGACCGCATCTGCCCCCACGGCGTCGGGCACCCCGACCCCGACGACGTCGTCGCCCTCCAGGCGGCCGGTGGGGCGACGACCGCCCACGCGTGCGACGGCTGCTGCATCGCGCCGCTGCGGGACGCCCGCTGAGTCCAGCCCTCCCCCGCATCGGTGGTCGGCAGGGACCGGCGACGGCAGCCTCGGCGGCCCGCCACCGCGGATGGCGCAGCGCGGCGCCGAACGGCCCGCAGGTCGGCACCGACCGGTAGCTTCCGGTCGCACAGCCGCCCGGTCGGCAGCCGGTTCCCGGACGCCGCGACGGTGCAGGGAGGTCCGGTGAGCGCAGCTGCCACCGTGGGGACGACGGCCCTCGCCTCGTCCGGCGCACCGGCGGAGAACGGGGTCGTCGAGGTCGTCGCGCTGACCGTGCTGCTCGCGCTGGCCGGATGGTCGTTCTGGCGGCGGCGGGCGCTGCGCCGCCGCTACCACCTGGGCCACCGGGAGCGGGCCGTCCGCCTGCAGCAGCAGTGGCTGGAGCCCGTGGTGGCGGTGGTCGTGGTCGCCGGGGTGCTGGCCAAGGACGTCGCGGCCGGGTCGGCGCACCTGGTCGCGCTCGCGGTCGGCGGGGTGGTCGGCGCGGTGCTCGGGGTCCTGCGGGGGCGCTACCTCCTCGGGCGCGCCCGCCGCGTGGGGAACCGGCTGGTCCTGGAGCGCACCTGGCAGGAGGTGCTGCTGCTCGTCGTCCTCGTGGTCCTGCAGATGGTCCAGCGCGAGCTGAGCACGGAGTCCACGAGCGCCCTCGCCCTGGTCAGCACCGCGCTGCTCAGCGCCGGCGTGGTCGAGTCGGTGGCGCGCGTGACCTACCTGACCGTCCGGGCCCGCACGGCGACGACCCAGGACCCGCCCGGCTCCGCTGCCGGGCTGGGACGGACGACCTGACCCGGCGCGGGGCCCGGCCGCGTGCCTGCGGCCGGACCCCGGGGCCTCAGGCGGCCAGCTGCCGGCGGAGCAGGAACTCCCGCTGCTGGCGGTCCATGCCCTCCTGCACGTCCTTGCGGATGGTCTCGGCGACCTCGAGCTCGGCCAGGTGCTCCCGGGCCCAGCCGATCGCCAGCCGCAGCCGGGCGGCCACGTCCGGGGTCTCCAGCAGGGTCAGCTCCTGCTCGGCGGTCAGGTGCGACGCGTACCCGGCGGTGTCGGCCACCGCGGACGGGTCGGTCACCCGCTGCACGCCGTCGATCAGCTGCCACGCCCCGCGGGCCTGCAGCACGGACACGACCAGCCCCCTGTACTCGCGGGCCAGCTCCCGGGCGCCCTCGTCGACGGCCTCGTCGGCGAGCACGGTGACCTCCACCCACAGCGCGCCGCCGGGACCGGTGGCGCCGGCCCCGACGCGGGCGCGGGCCGTGCCGCGCACCAGCGCGCCCGGCTGCCCGCCGGGCAGCCGGCCGACCTGCTCGACGACGGCGACGGTGCCGACGCCGGCGTAGCGGCCGTGCAGCCGCGGCACGAGCAGCACCCGGCCGGTCCCCTCCTGGGCGCCGGCGGCCTCGACGGCGACGCGCGCCTCGGCCCCGTCCAGCTCGACGGGCACCGCCATCCCGGGGAGGACGACCGTGTCGTCCAATGGCAGCAGCGGCAGTCGCTCGTTTCCGCTCATCGTCTGCTCGTGCAATGGTGTAATCACCGATGCCGCGGCCAACGCGGCCGGTGCGGGCGGCGTTCCGGACGTTCGCCCACAGCGCACCGCCGGACCCGCGCCGCGGCACTGGACGACCGGCCGGAGGTCGGACAGGCTCCAGACCATGACCGCCGGCCCGCCGGGGCTCCCCCGGCCGACGGCGGCACGCGCCGCGGCGCCGGACCGCACCGGGCGCCGCGTCCTGGCGCTGTTCCGCCCCTACCGGCGGCGGGTCACCGTCGTCGCGGTGGCGATCCTGGTCTCCTCGCTGCTGGGCATCGTGCTGCCGTTCCTCACCCAGGCGGTCTTCGACCGCGCGCTGTTCCCGCGCACCGCGGACGGCTCGGTCGGGCCGCCGCGGCTGGGGCTGCTCCTGGTCCTGGTCGGCGCGAGCGTCGGGGTCACGCTGCTCGGCGCCGTCCTCGGGGTGGCGCAGACCTGGCTGACCACCCGCCTCGGCAACTCCGTGATGCGCGACCTGCGCGACCGGCTGTTCGCCCACCTGCAGCGGATGGAGCTGGCGTTCTTCACCGGCACCCGCACCGGGGAGATCCAGAGCCGGCTGGGCAACGACGTCGCCGGGGTGCAGTCGGTGGTCACCGACACCGCGAGCTCCATCCTGGGCAACGTGGTGACCGTGGTCAGCGCGCTGGTCGCCATGCTGGTGCTGTCCTGGCGGCTGACGCTGGTCGCCGTGGTGCTGCTGCCGGTGTTCATCGCGCTGCAGGTCCGGGTCGGCCGGGTCCGCCGCCGGGTCGCCGGGGCCACCCAGCGATCGGTGGCCGACATGACCGCCATCACCCAGGAGACGCTGTCGGTCAGCGGCGTGCTGCTGGCCAAGGTCTTCGACCGCCAGGACGCCGAGGTGCGGCGGTACGCCGCGGAGAACGCGCGGCAGGCCGACCTGCAGGTGCAGCAGACCATGACCGGCCAGTCGTTCTTCGCCACCGTCCAGGCCTTCTTCGGGCTGACCCCGGCGCTGGTGTACCTGGTGGCGGGGCTGTCGATCGGCGGGGTCTTCCTCGCCGGCGGCGCCGCCACGCTGACCCCCGGGACGATCGTGGCGTTCACGACGCTGCAGACCCGGCTGCTGTTCCCCGTGGTGGCGCTGCTGCGGGTCGGCGTCGACGTCCAGACCTCGCTGGCGCTGTTCGAGCGGGTCTTCGAGTACCTCGACCTGCGGCCGGCGATCGTGGACCGGCCCGGCGCGCTCGACCTGCCGGCGGAGGACGTCGCCGGGCACGTCGCCTTCGAGGACGTGCGCTTCCGCTACGGCACCGGAGACCGCGCCGGCAGCGACGGCACCCAGCCGTGGGTCCTCGACGGGGTCAGCCTCGACGTCCCGGCCGGGTCGCTGGTCGCCTTCGTCGGGCCCAGCGGCGCCGGCAAGACGACGGCGTCCTACCTGGTGCCCCGCCTCTACGACGTCGACGCCGGCCGGGTCACCCTCGACGGCCACGACGTCCGCGACCTGACCCGGGCCACCCTCGCCCGCGTGATCGGCGTGGTGACCCAGGAGTCCTACCTCTTCCACGCCTCGGTGCGGGACAACCTGCGCTACGGCCGCCCGGACGCCACCGACGAGCAGGTCCGGGCGGCAGCCCGCGCGGCCAACATCGACGAGCGGATCGAGCGCCTGGCCGAGGGCTACGACACGACCGTCGGCGAGCGCGGCTACCGGCTCTCCGGCGGGGAGAAGCAGCGGCTGGCCATCGCGCGGGTGCTGCTGGCCGACCCGCGCGTGCTGATCCTCGACGAGGCCACCTCCGCCCTCGACACCGCCAGCGAGCGGCTGGTGCAGCAGGCCCTGGAGCAGGCCGTGCGGGGGCGGACCACCATCGCGATCGCCCACCGGCTGTCGACCGTGCTGGCCGCCGACACCATCGTCGTGTTCGACCGGGGGCGGGTGGTCGAGCGGGGCACCCACGCCGAGCTGCTCGCCCTCGGCGGCCTCTACGCCCGGCTCTACGCCGAGCAGTTCGGCGGTGGGGCGATCGAGGCGCGGTGCGACGACGGCGTCGTCTTCGCCGACGGCGACGTCGTGCCGCACACCCCCTCGGCCCGCGACGGGCGGTCCGCGGCCGGGACGGCGGACGCGCGCACGGCACCGGCGGGGAGCCGGTGACCGCGGCGCTCAGCGGGTCAGCGCTCGAGCGTGCACTTCCGCGGAACTGCACCCGGGAGCGGGCCGCTGAGGGCGGCGCTCAGCGGGTCAGCGCGGAGCTGTGCGCGAACGTCGTCCGCAGCTCGACGCCGGTGCCGAGCACGCGGGTGAGGGGCGCCTGGCCGGCGACCTCGCGGGCACCGTCGAGCTGCTCGGCGTCGAGGTCCTCGGTGTAGGTCACCCGGACGTCGAGGACCCACCCCGGGCGGACCGCGACGACCACCTCGAGGTCACCGCCGTAGGAGTAGGTGCTGTCCAGGTGCGACCGCAGCGTGATGGCGGTGTCGGAGGCCAGCGCGGCCGCGAGCAGGCCCAGCGGGCTCGGTCCGGCGCTGCCGCCGCCGGGGTGCGGCGGGGCGCTCACCGTGAGGTGCTGGCGGCCGACGTGCACCGCCGTCACCCGCTCCTCGGTGGCCGGCAGCAGGGCGCTGGCCACCGCCAGACCGTCCTGCGCCGTCGTGTACGGGGTCGCCGCGGGATCGGTCACGTCGTCCTCCCAGGTGGTCCGCGCGTCCGGTCGGCGCGGTGCCGCCGGGGCGGTGGGCGACCCGGCGGAGCCGCCGGCACCCTCGCGGTCACCGCTGCACGCCCGACCCTGGCACGCCCGCCGGGGCCCGTCGAGGTCGCCGGCCGCGGCGTCCCGGGACGGCGGCCGGTCAGCCGCGGCTGAGCAGCATCTCCTCGGTGTCGAGCTCCCGCAGGATCGCGGTGACGACCTCCTCCTCGATGCGGCCCTCGTCGCGGGCCCGGAGGAAGACCGCCCGCTCCACGGCCAGCATCTCCCGGCGCAGCCGCCGGTAGACGGTGGACGGCGGCTCACGGTCCCGGCTGCCCAGCCGCTCCCAGGCGAACAGCCCGCGGAGCTCCGCCTTGTCCCGGAGCCGGTCCACCACGTCGGGCGGCACCGCGCCGTCGCCGGCGACGAGCTCGTCGAGCCGCTTGATCGCGGCGTTGGCCGCCTCGTGCTGGACCGCGGCCTCCTGCAGCGCGTCCTCGGTGGCGCTGGGCCCGGGCAGCGCGGCCCGGCGGATCAGCCAGGGCAGCGTCAGGCCCTGCCCGACCAGGGTGGCGACGACCACGACGAAGGTCAGGAAGACCAGCAGGTTCCCCTGCGGGACACCCGGGAGGAGGGCCAGCGCGGCGGCCAGGGAGACCACCCCGCGCATCCCGGCCCACGACAGCACCGCCGGGTACTGCCAGGGCGTCGCCGGGTCGCGCCGGCGCAGCCGCGGTACCAGCCGCCCCAGGTAGGTGGCCGGGAAGACCCACGCCGGCCGGCTCAGCACCACCGCGAGGGTCACCGCCACCGCGGCACCCACCACGGTGCCGGCCGGCAGCCCGCGGACCTCCTCGAGGATCGACGGCAGCTCCAGCCCGATGAGCGCGAACACGATCCCGGTGAGCAGGAAGTCGATGACCTCCCACAGCGGGTCGGCGAGGGTCCGCGAGGCCGCGGTGAAGTACCGGTACCACCGGGTGCTCAGCCACAGCCCGGTGGTCACCACCGCGACCACGCCGGACGCGCCCACGGCCTCGGCGAGCAGGTAGGACGTGAACGGCGTCAGGAGGCTGAGGACGACGTCGATCATCGGCTCGTCGGTGCGCCGGTGCAGCTGCGCGGCGACCCACGCGGCGCCCAGCCCGATCGCCGCCCCACCGGCCGCGGCGAGCACGAACTCCCCGAGGAAGTCCGCGACCGACACCGACCCGGCCAGCGCGGCGATGGCCACCCGCAGCGTGGTCAGCGCCGTCGCGTCGTTGACCAGGCTCTCCCCCTCGAGGACGCTCACCAGCCGCCGCGGCAGGCCGGTGCGCCGGGCCACCGCCGTGGCCGCCACGGCGTCGGGGGGTGCCACCACCGCCCCGAGGGCGAAGCCGGCCGCGAGCGGCAGGCCCGGGACCACCGCCCAGGCCACCAGCCCCACGACCACCGTCGTGAACAGCACCAGGCCCACCGACAGCAGCCCGATGGTCCGCAGGTTCGCCCGCAGCGAGCGGTTGGACGTGCGCCAGGCCGCGGCGTACAGCAGCGGCGGCAGCAGGAGCAGCAGGACCACGTTCGGGTCGATGCGGTAGTCGGGCACGCCGGGCACGTAGGACAGCGCGAAGCCGACCAGGACGAGCAGGATCGGGCCGGCCACCGGCACCCGGCGGCTGAGCGCGGTCACGGCCGCCACGACGAGGACCAGACCCAGCACCTCGAACAGTCCCCCGACCGTCACCGCGCTGTCGGCCGCGGCCGCCAGGAGCGTCCGGTCCGTCGCCATCGAACCTCCACCGGTCCGGGAGGGGTCGGACCGCCGCCCAGTATCGGTGCCCCGGCCGCGCCGGGGCGCCGGCACCCCCGCCGGTCACGGGCCGGTGACGGTCGATGTGGTTCCTTGACGTCGGATCCGGCCGGGACGGACGATTCGCGCTCCGCGCGACCGCGCTCGAGACGACGTCGTCGAAAGGGCCTCCCTGTGCGCTCCTCCTCCAAGCTCCTGGTCACCTCCCTGGTCTGCCTGCTCGCGACCGCGTGCACGGGCCAGACGGCCTCCGACGACGACAGCGGCGGTGACGGCGGTGGTGGCGGCGGCTCGCTGGTGTACCTGGTGGAGCAGCTGGAGGACGCCGACGCCCTCAGCCGCCTCGAGGACCACCTGGCCGAGTTCACCGAGTCCTCGGGCGTCGAGGTCGAGGTGCAGCAGCTCGACGTCGACACCATGCGCACCGTGCTGCAGACCCGGCTGCGCTCGGAGGAGGGCCCGGACGTCATCAGCTTCGGCTCGGGTCCGAGCTTCGGCGGGGCGCTGGCCGAGGCCGGGCTGCTCTACGACCTCACCGACGCCTACGAGGAGAACGGCTGGGAGGTCTACGACTTCGCCAAGGAGCGGGTCACCTACGAGGACACGGTGTACGGCATCCCCGGTGAGATGGAGACCGTCGGGCTGTTCTACAACACCCAGGTCCTCGGCGACCTGGGCATCGAGCCGCCCCGGACGCTCGACGACCTCCGCGCGGCGTGCCGGGCCATCACCGAGGCCGGGCTGGTCTGCATGGCGTTCGGCGACCAGGACGCCTGGCCGGGCAGCCACCTGCTGAGCATGGCGCTGTCGAGCGCCGTGGGCGCCGACGGCATGGAGGCGCTGCTGTCCGGCGAGCAGTCCTGGGACTCCCCCGAGGTCGTGGACGCGCTCACCTTCTGGCAGGAGGCCAACCAGAACGGCTGGCTCGGCGAGTCACCGGTGTCGATCGACTACGACACGATGACGTCCCTCTACATCTCCGGTGAGGCGGCGATGATCCCGACCGGTAGCTGGTTGATCAACGACCTGGCCGTCGGCGCGGACTTCGAGTCCGGGTACGTGCCCTTCCCGGCGCCCGACGGTGAGGGCGTCTTCGCCGCGGGCCTGGGCTCGGGCCCGATGATCGCGGCCAACACCGACGACCCCGAGGGTGCGATCGCGCTGCTGGACTTCTTCGCCTCGGAGGAGCACGGCCAGTGGGCGGTGGAGAACCTGTCGACGATCCCGCCGCGCCCCATCGACACCGAGGGTCTCGAGATCGACCCGCTGCTGGCCCAGGTGCTGGAGGACGTCTCCACCCTGTCCGAGGGCGGGGGCCAGCTCGGCTACAACATCGACGTCCTCATGCCCGAGACGTTCAACGAGGCGATGTTCGACGGCGTCCAGGCGGTGCTCACCGGCCAGTCGACCCCGGCCGACGTGGCGGCCGCGCTGCAGGCGGCGTCGCAGCAGTGAGCCGCGGTACCGACCGCGACGTCCACGGACGGGGGCCGGCGTGACCGCAGCGCCGGCCCCCGCCGCGGCACCGCCGCTCCCCTCGTCGAAGGGGTCGCGCCGACGGGGGCGCCGGCCGGCCCGGTCGGGTGTCTCGGAGGCCACCCGCCGGGAGCAGGCGCGCCTCGGCGTGCTGCTCGTCGCGCCGGCCGTCCTGCTGATGGCGGTCTTCCTCGTCTTCCCGGTGCTCAACGCCGTCTACTACGTCTTCGTCGACTTCGACGGCCTGGACACCAGCCCGCCCTGGGTCGGGCTGGCCAACTTCACCGAGCTGGCCCGGGACGAGCAGGTCTGGGCAGCGGCGTGGCACAACCTCATCTGGATCGTCCTGGGCACCGTCGGGCCGCTGGTCCTGGGCCTCGGGCTCGCCCTGCTGCTGTGGGGGGTCCGGCGCGGCTCGACCTTCTACCGGGTCGTGTTCTTCCTGCCCTACGTGCTGCCGCAGGTGGCCGTCGGGGTGGTCTGGGGCTGGATCTACGCCCCGACCCGCGGCTGGCTCAACCGCGGGCTCGAGGCGATCGGCCTCGGCGGGCTGGCGCGGGGCTGGCTGGGCGACCCGGACACCGCGCTCTACGCCGTGCTCGGCACCGCCATCTGGACGGCCACCGGCTTCGTCTTCGTGATCATCCTGTCGGCGCTGCGCAACGTCGCCACCGAGCTGGTCGACGCGGCCATGCTCGACGGCGCGAACTACCTGCAGCGGCTGCGCTACGTCGTGCTGCCGCAGATCATGCCGGTGTTCCTCATGGTCACCGCGCTCACGCTCATCGGCGGCTTCGCGGTCTTCGACATCGTCTTCGTGATGACCGGCGGAGGCCCGGCCAACGCCACCGAGGTGCTCGGCACCTACGCGTACAGCAACGCCTTCCAGCTCAGCCGGATCAGCTACGGCACGACCCTCGCCCTGGTCGTGACGGCCCTCGCCGTGCCGGTCGCGGTGTGGCTCAACCGGCTGCAGCGGCGGGCCTCGCTCGAGGGAGGCGGCGCGTGAGCGGGGCGCGGCGGGCGTACGCGCCGGGCCGGCCCGGCGTCGGCCGCACCGTGGCGCTCGGGCTGCTCGCCCTGCTCACGCTGTTCCCGGTGATCCTGGTCGTCTCGACGACCCTCAAGACCACCCAGGACGTCCGCGCCAACCCCTTCGGCCTGTTCAGCTCCTTCTCGCTGGAGAACCTGGAGACGGCCTGGACGGTCGGCGACTTCGACTCCTACCTGCTCAACAGCGTCCTGCTCAGCGTCCCCAGCACGGTGATCGTCGTCGTGCTGTCGACGATGGCCGGCTACGCGTTCGCCCGGCTGCCGTTCCCGGGCCGCACCCTGGCGTTCTACCTGGTGGTCTTCGGGCTGCTGGTGCCGTTCTTCGCCTACATGGTCCCGCTGTACTTCCAGCTGCGGTCGATGGGCCTGCTCGACAGCCTGCTCGGGGTCAACCTGGTGCTGGCCACAACGCAGCTGTCGTTCGGCACCTGGTTCATGCGCGCCTTCTTCTCCGACCTGCCGACCGAGCTCGAGCAGGCCGGCCGGATGGACGGCGCCAGTGAGTGGCAGCTGTTCCGGCGGGTCATGGTGCCACTGGTGACCTCCGGCATGGGGGCGCTGGCGGTGTTCACCTTCCTGCAGCAGTGGAACAACTTCCTGGTGCCGCTGCTCTACATGCCCGGTGGCGGCTACCGCCCGCTGACCCTGGGCCTGTACCTGTTCATCGGCGGGCGGTCGGTCGACATCGGCCCGCTGGCGGCCGGCACGCTGATCACGATCCTGCCGGTGGTCGTCCTCTACGTCGTCCTGCAGCGCCAGGTCACCCAGGGCTTCCTCTCCGGCGCCGTCAAGGGCTGATCGCGCCGCCACCCCTCCCCCACGGGTCCCGCCCGCCACGGCGCCCCCGGCGTTCCCGTACCGGACGGTCCGTGGCGCGGGGCATGGACCGCGGGTGCACCGGCGCACCCTCCGGGAGGTCCCACGTGTCGTCGTCGTCGGATCCCGCCGTCGTGCGGGTGCTTACGCCACCACGCCCGCCGTCGACGGGCCGCTCAACCAGGCCAAGGGCGACGGCGACGCCGCCACCTGGCTCCCGCCGGACCGCTCGTACCGCTGCGCCTACGTCGCCCGGCAGGTGGCGGTGGAGGTCGGCTACGGGCTGTGGGCGACCGCCGCCGAGCGCAACGCGATCGCCACGGTGCTGGCCGGCTGCCCGGCCGAGCCGCTGCCCGGCGGCGTGGTGGTCCCGGCGCGGCAGACCGCGGCGCCGACCACCGCCGCACCCGGCCGACCGGCGCCCGCGCCCGTCCCCGCCCCTGCACCGGCGCCCGCACCGGCCCCGGCGCCCGTCCCCGAGCCGGCACCCGAACCCGGTCCGGTGACCACGTCCTACGCGAACTGCGACGCCGTGCGCGCCGCCGGTGCCGCTCCCATCACGCCGGGGGACCCGGGCTGGGACCGGGAGTTCGACCGGGACGACGACGGCGTCGGCTGCGAGTGGTCGCCGGGTCCTGGACCCCGCGCCCCCGTGGTGCGGGGGCCAGGACCGGCGGATCGGGGAGCCGGCGTCAGTCGGCCAGCAGGGCGGCGTGCGCGCCGAGGCGGTGCGCGAGGGCCGCGGCGGTGCCGGTGGCGCGCAGGACGTCGGCCAGCAGCTCGGCGAACTCCGTGGCGTCACCCGGACGCTCCTCGAGCTCGTCGTCGAGCAGGGCGTCGAGGTCGGCGGGCTCGAGGTCGGCCAGGTCGACCAGCACCAGGGGGACGCCGGCGGCGTCGGGGGTGGTGTCCACGGCGGTGCTCCTCGGGTCGGGCCGGGGTCGGTCCCGGCACCTGCGACCCTGCGCGGGCTGCCGCAGCGGCGGCGCCGCGGAACCGCACGATCGGCGCAAGACCGCCCGCCGACCCCCCTTCGGGTGACGCCCGGCGCGCCCGGGTGTGACCGCGCCCCGCGGGGGTCATCGACCGGGCGCCCGGCACCGCCCGGGCCCGCGGCACCCTGACCAGCGCCCCGGTCCCCCACGCGGGGCTCCGGACGGCTAGGGTCGTCGCGTCGGGAAGGCCCTGCGCACTGGCAGGACCCCGATGCACCATCGCAGCTAGGAGCGAGCAATGCCCGAAGGAACTGTCAAGTGGTTCAACGCGGAGAAGGGGTTCGGCTTCGCCACCCCTGACGGCGGTGGGCCGGACGTGTTCGTCCACTACTCGGCCATCCAGACCAGCGGGTACCGCTCGCTCGACGAAGGCCAGCGGATCTCGTTCGACATCGAGCAGGGCCAGAAGGGCCCGCAGGCGGCGAACGTCAACCCGCTCTGATCCCCTGATCAGCGCAGCGCCCCCGTCCGGCTCCGCCGGGCGGGGGCGCTGTCGTGTGCGGGCCGGTCAGCGCGCGCGGGGGACGTACCCGCCGATCAGCGCCGACATCAGCAGCGCGCCGTCGTCGGGTCCCACGGCGGCCGCGGCGTCGGCGAACGCCCGCCAGCGGGCCCGCTCGACGTCGGTCGGGGCGTGGGCCGCCCGGGCGGTGAGCTGCTCGACCAGCCGCTCCCACTCCGACTGCGGCGTCGGCCAGAGCCCGGCCAGGCGGCGGGCCTCCGGCGAGATCCCGGTGAAGCGGACGATCTCCCCGGAGTAGGTGGTGAGCACCTCGACGTAGCCGGCGGCGACCAGTGCCCGGGCCGCGGCGAGGACGTCGGGCTTGGGCAGTCCGCTGGCCGGGACCACCTGCCCGAGGTAGGGGTTGCCGCCGTGGTCGGGCCCGTCGACGAGCCGCGCGACCGCTCGCAGCACGGGGAGGTCGCGGCGGAACCAGGTGTCGGGCAGCGGCGTGTCGGGCAGCGGCGTGTCGGGCAGCGGCGTGTCGGGCAGCGGCCGGTCGGGCGGGGTCACCGGCCCAGTCTCCGCCGGACGCGACGGCGCCCCGCCACCCGGGTGCACGGGGTGGCGGGGCCATTGGTGAGGTGGTGATCGGCCCGCGTGCAGGATTCCGCCGCGAGCGTGCGAGCGGTGGGGGGCACGGGGGCCCTTCGTCAGGCGTCGCGGGCGCCGGTCAGCTCCGGCCGGAGCGCCAGGACCACGCCGAGGGCGACGTAGCCGACCAGCAGGTGCGCGGCGCCCACGTACTGGGTGATCGAGGGCAGCAGGAAGGCGGTCGGGACGGTGACCGGCGCCCAGCTCTCGGCGACCACCGGCCAGAAGCGCGCGGCCCCCTTCCACCGGCCGGCGATGGCGATCCGCACGCCGATCGCGGCCATGCCCAGCATCGACAGCGGCCAGAACAGGTCGATCACGAAGAAGAAGCCGGTGTCGTAGAGGCTCGGCGTCAGCGCCCACATCAGCGACGACACCATCGCCACCGCGAGCAGGGCGTGCTCGACGTGCAGCAGGCCCCGGGCGAGCCGGCCGGTCCCGATGGCGCCGGTCCGCATCTGCGCGGCGACGAGGAAGACCAGGCCGCCCTGGAAGGCGAACGCGGTCAGGTTGACCACGAGGGCCTGCCAGGTGCCGGCCGGCGGAGTGGTCCCGAGGGCGGCGCAGGCGACCGCCCACGAGAGCGATCCGGCCGAGACGGCGATGCCGGCCCTGCGGACCGGGTGGGTCGAGGCACGGGGTGCCGCCTCCAGCGGCGAGGAGACGTCGGTACGGGCCGGGGCGGGAGTGGTGCTGAGCGACACGGGAGGTCCTCCGGGATCGTGCGGCGCCCTGTGCGCCGCCTGGGAGAACCGTCGCGGGGACGCGTCCCGGGCCGACAGGGCCGCCCGCCACGGATCCGGTCCCCGTCGGTGTCCCGGGCGACACGGGACGCCTGACCCGTGACGGCGGGGACACCACCGGGTCAGGATGCGCGCGTGCGGGTACAGGCCCCGGTGACCGGGCGGACCGGACCGGCTCCGGAGGCGCTCCCCGGGGCCGCGCGCGACGCGATGACGCGGTGGACCGCGCCCGCCGCACTGGCCGTCGTGGTGGTCGGCTCGGCCGTCACCGCCGCCGTCCTGGACGCGCAGACGTCGTCGACGGTGCGTGGGGCGCTGGGACGCGATCCCGGCTGGCTCGCCACGCTCCCCGCCCTGGCGCTCGTGGTCCCCACGACGCTGCTCCTGCTGCGGACGCCGCGCAACGCGGTGTCCTGGGTGCTCGCCGGTACCGCCACGCTGTGGGCCGTCGACGGGCTCGCGGAGTCCTGGCTCACCTGGGCGCTGCAGGACGACCCGCCGAGGGCGGGTGCGAGCCTGGCCTTCTGGACCGTGGAACGGCTGGGGTCGGGGCTGCTGCTCTGCCTGCCGCTGCTGCTGCTGCTGCTCTACCCCGACGGCCGGCTGCCCGACGGCCGCTGGCGCCGGGCGAGCCTGGTCAGCCTCGCCACGACTGCGCTGCTGCCGGTGCTGCTGCTGGTCACCCCGGCGGAGATCGCGTTCGCCGAGGACGAGGGCACAGGCGTCCCCGCCGCGTACCGGGCTCTCGACCTGGACCTGACCTCGCTGCCGCTGCCGGCGGCCGTGGCGCTCCCGCTGCTGCGGATCGGGTTCCCGCTCGCCGTGCTCGGCATCGCCGTCCCGGCGGCATCGGTGGTGGCCCGGTACCGGCGCGCGCCGGGCGAGGACCGGCGCCGGATGCGCTGGCTGCTGTGGGCGGCCGTCGTCGACGTCCTCGTCATGCTCGCGACGCTGCTCCTGCCCGGCGACCCGAGTACGGCGGCGCTGAGCACCGCCGTCGCGCTCACCGGGGCGGCGGTCGCGGTCGGCATCCTGCGGCCGCAGGCGGTCGACGTCGACCGGCTCCTCGGCGGCACGCTCGTCCACGGCGGGCTGGCCGTGGGCGTGGTGCTCCTCGACCTCGCCGTCCTCGGCGCCGCCGGGACGCTGCTGGGCGACTCCTTCGGCGAGCGCGACGCCACCCTGCTCACCCTGCTGCTGGTCGCCGGCGTCTACGTCCCGCTGCGCGCACCGCTGTGGCGGCTGGTCCGCCGGTGGGTGCTCGGCGAGCGCGAGGACCCCTACCGCGTCGTCTCCGGCCTGGCCGAGCGGCTCGAGCGCACCGACGGCGCCGAGGAGCAGCTCATGGCGGTCGCCGCGGGCATCGCCGAGGCGTTCCGCAGCCCCTACGTCGGCGTCGAGGTCGACTCCGCCGACGGCGGGCGGCTGGTCGCCGAGCACGGCACCCGGCCGGCCGCCGTCACCTCCCTGCCGATCGCCTACCGCGACGAGCAGGTCGGCCGGCTGCTGCTCCCCCGCGACGGCGTCCGCGCGCAGCTGGTGACCCGCGACGAGCGGCTGCTCGCCGACGTCGTCCGGCAGGCCGCGGCGGCGGCCCGGGCCGGCGCGCTCGCCGCCCAGCTGCAGGCCAGCCGCGAGCAGCTGGTCACCGCCCGGGAGGAGGAGCGGCGCCGGCTGCGCCGCGACCTGCACGACGGGCTCGGCCCCTCGCTCGGCGCGGTGGTACTGCGCATCGACACCGCCCGCAACCTCGCCGCCACCCGGCCCGAGGACGCCGACCGGCTGCTGCGCCAGGCCCGCGACGACGTCGCCGCCGCACTGGCCGACGTCCGCCGGCTGGTGCACGACCTGCGCCCGCCTGCCCTCGACGACGTCGGCCTGGCCGGGGCGGTGCGCCAGCAGGCCGAGCGGCTGCTCGCCCCGCGGGTGCCGGTGACCGTCACCGCCGACGGGGTGGGCGACCTGCCCGCGGCGGTGGAGGTGGCGGCCTACCGGATCGCCTCGGAGGCGCTGGCCAACGCCGCCCGGCACGCGCGGGCCTCCCGGGTGGACGTGACCGTCGAGCGCGACGGCGACGGCGCCCTGGTGGTCACCGTCGCCGACGACGGCACCGGCATCGCGCCCGACCGGGCCGCCGGGGTCGGGCTCGTGTCGCTGCGCGAGCGGGCCGCCGAGCTGGGCGGACACTGCACGGTCAGCTGCCCGGCCGAGGGCGGCACGCGGGTGCGGGCGGTGCTGCCCGTCGAGGGAGGGGTCCCCGGTGACCGAACCGGATGAGCCGGTGCGGGTGGTCGTCGCCGACGACCACCCCGTGTACCGCGACGGTCTGGCGCTGCTGCTGGGCTCGGTTCCCGGGCTGGAGGTGGTCGGCACCGCGGCCGACGGCGCGGCGGCGATCGAGGTGGTCCGCGAGCACCTGCCCGACGTCGTGGTCATGGACGTGCAGATGCCGGTGCTCGACGGCATCGAGGCCACCCGGCGGATCGCCGCCGAGGCGCCGTCGGTGGGCGTGGTGGTGCTGACGATGAGCGAGGACGACGGCACGGTGTTCGCCGCCGTCCGCGCCGGCGCCCGCGGCTACCTGCTCAAGGGCGCCGACCAGGAGGAGGTGGTGCGCGCGATCACCACCGTGGCCTCGGGCGGGGCGGTGTTCGGCGCGGCGCTGGCCCGCCGCATCGCCGACTTCTTCACCGCCGGGCCCGCCGGTCCCGAGACGGCGTTCCCGCAGCTGACCGCCCGTGAGCGGGAGGTGCTCGACCTGGTCGCCGCGGGGCGGTCCAACGCGCAGATCGCCGCGGCGCTGTACCTGTCGCCGAAGACGGTGCGCAACGTGGTGTCCAACGTGCTGACCAAGCTGCAGGTCACCGACCGGGCGCAGGCGATCGTGCGGGCCCGCGAGGCCGGCCTGGGCCGGTGACGGCCGGCGGTGCCGACGACGTCCGCGACCTCCTGCGGCGGGTGGCCGGCTGGGCCGCGGGCCGCCCGGACGTCGTCGCCGTCGGGCTCGCGGGGTCGCGGGCCCGCGGGACGGCGCGGCCGGACTCCGACGTCGACCTGGTCGTCGTCACCCGCGACCGGGACGGTTACCGCGGCACCGACCGGCTGGCCGGTCTCCTCGGCGCCGGGGCGGGCGACCTGCGGACCCGGCGCTGGGGGCCGCTGCTCGAGCGGCGCTTCCGGCTGCCCGGCGGGCTGGAGGTCGAGGTCGGGCTGGTGCCGGAGAGCTGGGCGGGCGACCCGGTCGACGCCGGCACGGCGCGGGTCGTCGGTGACGGGCTCGTCGTCCTGCACGACCCGTCGGGACTGCTCACCCGGCTCGTCGGGGCGGTGCGCGCGGGGAATCCGCCCGTCGGCCGGCCTGTTCTCCCGGGCATGACGACCACTCCCCAGCCCAGGGTGACCAAGACCGACGAGGAGTGGCGGGCCGAGCTCTCCCCGCAGGAGTACGCCGTGCTGCGCCAGGCCGGCACCGAGCGCCCGTTCACCGGTGAGTACGTCGACACCAGGACCGTCGGCGTCTACACCTGCCGCGCGTGCGGGGCCGAGCTGTTCCGCTCGGAGAGCAAGTTCGACTCGCACTGCGGCTGGCCGTCCTTCTACGAGCCGTCGTCCGGCGACAACGTGGTGCTCCGCGAGGACCGCAGCCACGGCATGGTCCGCACCGAGGTCCTCTGCGGCAGCTGCCACAGCCACCTCGGCCACGTCTTCGACGACGCCCCGCAGACCCCGACCGGCGACCGCTACTGCATCAACTCGGTCTCGATCCGGCTGGTCCCCGCCGAGGGCTGAGCGCTCCCCGCACCCGCCCGAGGGCGGTCACCCGGCTCGGGTGGCCGCCCTCGGGCGCATCTCGGCGCCGGGCGTCCTGGCTCACACCCACGCGCGTCAGGCGAGGTCGCGGACGAGCTCGGCGACCGGCTTGCGCATGCCGGTGTAGAAGGGGATCTCCTCGCGGACGTGCCGGCGGGCGCGGCTGGCCCGCAGGTCGCGCATGAGGTCGACGATGCGGTGCAGCTCGTCGGCCTCGAAGGCGAGCATCCACTCGTAGTCGCCCAGCCCGAACGAGGCGACCGTGTTCGCCCGGACGTCGGGGTAGGGCCGGGCCTGCATGCCGTGCTCCTTGAGCATGTCCCGCCGCTCCTCGTCGGGCAGCAGGTACCACTCGTAGGACCGGACGAACGGGTAGACGCAGACGTAGCGGCGCGGCTCCTCGTCGGCGAGGAACGCCGGGATGTGGCTGCGGTTGAACTCCGCCGGGCGGTGCAGCGCCATCTGCGACCACACCGGCTCCAGGGAGCGGCCCAGCGTGGTGCGGCGCAGCCGGGTGTAGGCCTCCTGCAGCGCGTCGGGGGACTCCGCGTGCCACCAGACCATCAGGTCGGCGTCGGCGCGCAGGCCGGCGAGGTCGTAGGTCCCGCGGACGACCACGCCCTTGCCCGCCAGCTCCTCGAACAGCCCGGCGACCTCCTCGGCGGCGGCGGTGCGCTGCTCGTCGGGGAGCGGCCGGGCGAGCCGGAACACCGACCACATCGTGTACCGGATGAGGGCGTTGAGCTCGTTGGCCCGCTTGCCGGTGCTCTTCGTCTCCGTCTGCTCGCTCATGCCCCCCATCCTCCCGCGGCAGGCGGGAGACCTGCCGGGGCGCTGGGTGTGGCGCGGACCGCAGCGGCGGCGGAGGCCAGCACCAGCACGTCCTCGGCCAGCGCCGGCCGCAGCGGGCCCAGGCGCGGCGCCGCCCACCGCCGCCACCGGAGCCCGCCCAGCGCGCCCGCGGTGGCGCCGGCCGCCCCGGCGAGCGCCGCCGCCACTGCGGACCCGCCGGCGCGCCGGGCCAGCAGCGCCCCGCCGGCGGCTCCCGAGAGCAGCCGGAACGCGAAGCTGGGCGGCATCGTGCGGTCCGGGGTCGCGGGCAGCTTGTCGGCCACCAACTCCCCCGCGACGGCGGCGAGCGCGGCCCACCGCACCGGCCCGCCGGGCGAGGCGGTGAGGGCGGGCGCGGCGGTGAGGGCGGGCGCGGCGAGTCCCAGGGAGCTGCGGCCACCCGCGGCGATGCCGAGCAGGGCGGCCCGCAGGAGGAGCGAGGCGGTCACCGGCACACCCTGTCAGGTCAGGTCAGGCCAGCGCCTCGACCGCCCGGCGGGCGCCGCAGCTGCAGTGGGCCGGTTCCCTCACTGCTTGATGAACGTGCCGCACCCGTTGTTCTTGAAGTCCTGCCCCTCGCTCAGGGTGACGGTCGGAAATCCCCCACTCACGATGTCGTTCTCGATGATGTCGTCGCCGTTGCTACCTGATCGGTAGATGCCCCAGTAGCAGTCACCGGTGACGGCCTCCGCAGTGCGGTAGGTGCCCGGCTCGACGTCACGACCGACGGTCCACGTGCCCTCGTCGATGGACGTCGCGGCCACCTGTTGCTCGACCGCCGTCACGGCCTGTTCGCGTGCTCCCACCGCCGCTTCGCGCTGCGCGATCTCGGCCGCGTACCGGGAGGCCGACGCGGCTGCGCTGCTCGCCGTGGCCTGAGCGGCCTCGGCCTCGGACCGTGTCTGCTCCTGGGCAGCCGCCGCACCGGACTGCTCAGCAGCCATCTGGTCCTGGAGGGACCGGTACTCGTCCGAGTGGGTGGGGTCGAGGGCCGCGACCGCGATGAGGACCCCGAGGACCAGGCCGAGGACCGCACCACCGGTACCAACCGCCGCGGGCAGCCATGCTCGGGAGTCGTTCGTCACGGGAGGCCGCAGGACGGGTGGCCCGAGGGGGGCCTGCGGACCGGCCGGAGGAGATCCGGACGGCGGGCCGATCAGGGGCAACCCCTCGTGGATCGAGTCAGGCGTCGACTCGGCAGCGTCGCCGGGCTGCCGTGTCACAGGGCACGCGCCAGCGACGCCGCGTCGACCGTGGCGTCGACATCCTCGATCGTCGTTGACCCCTCCTCACGAGGGTCGGGGGCGACGGCGGTCGTCATGGCACCGCGGGGCGACGTGGCGACGGCGAGCGCGAGCCCCAGGACGAGGAGGCCGACCAGCGCAGGGACCCGCTCGTCGTTCGGCACCACGGGCGCCACTGGGGGCGCCACCTCGGGACGGGTGAGCGCCTCGTTCTGCTGCTCGGCGATGATCGTCAGCAGGTCCTTGGCCACCCAACCGTTCACCACGGCCTGCTGCGGGGCGCCCTGAGTGAAACGCTCGTTGGCCTCGTAGTCGGCCAGTGCACCGGAGATCTCCCGGCTGCGGTCGCTGACCTGCTCCTGGACCTGCGCTACTGGCTGTTTCGGCTCTGCGGGCTCCATGAGGAACCAGACGGCGACTGCGGCGACGGCCAGGATGGCGGCACCCACACGACGGACCACGACCACGACGACTCCTACGACGAGCGGCCGGCCTCGGCTATAGCGGCACGCAACTGTTCCGGCTATCGGCCGGATCGCATCGCCGGTCAAGCTGACGGGATCCCCTTTTCTCAGGGCGTCGGCTCGACTGTCCCGGCACCGCGGACACGTGACTTGCTGGGAGGCTGGTATCAGGCCAGCGCCTCGACCGCCCGGCGGGCGCCGCGGATGCACGCCGGCACCCCGACCCCGTCGTAGGCCGCCCCGGCCACGGCCAGGCCGGGCACCGCGGCCACCGCCTCCCGGACGGCGACCACCCGCTGCGGGTGCCCGACCAGGTACTGGGGCAGCCCGCCGCCCCAGCGGGCGAGGTGGGTCTCCACCGGCTCGCGGCGCTCGAGGTCGAGCAGGTCGGCGACGTCGGCGACCACCGCGGCGGTGAGGTCGTCGTCGTCGCGCTGCAGCTGCACCTCGTCGCCGTAGCGGCCCACCGACGCGCGCACCCGCACCAGGCCGTCGCCGGACAGGTGCGGCCACTTCGACGACGACACGGTCACGCCCTTGACCAGCCGCCCGGTCACCGGGGGCACGAGCAGGCCCGACCCGGCGTCGACCGGCTGCGCCGGGAAGGCCATCGCCACCACCGCCATCGAGGCGTACGGGATGCCGCGCAGCGGCTCGACGGCGCCCGGCGCGATCCCGGCCAGCAGCCGCGCGGACTTGCCGGCCGGCGAGGTGACGACGACGGCGTCGGCCTCGATGACCTCCGGCGCCGCGAGCGGGCCGACGGCGACCTCCAGCCGCCCGCCCGCCCGGCGCAGCGCGTGCGCGGGCGTGCGCAGCCGCACCTGCGCACCCGAGGCGCCGGCCAGCGCCTGCGGCAGCGCCCCGAGCCCGTCGGCGACGGTCACGAACACCGGCCCGTCGGCGTCGCCGCGGCTGCGCGCGCCGGCGTCCCGGGCCGCCACCGCGGCGGCGAGCACGCTGTCGGTGCGGGCCAGCTGCGCGGCCAGCGCCGGCATGGTCGCGGCCAGCGACAGGTCGTCGGGCCGGCCGGCGTACACCCCGCCCAGCAGCGGCTCGACCAGCCGGTCGACCACCTCGTCCCCGAGCCGCTCGCGCAGCAGGTGACCGACCGAGACGTCGCCGTCCAGGCGCAGCGGCGGCAGCCCCGCCTCGGCCCGCACCCGCGCGACGCCGTCGGGGGTGAGCACCCCGGCCAGCCCGTCGGCCGACGTCGGCACCCCCAGCACGGTGCCCGGCGGCAGCGGGTGGCGGCCGTCGGGCAGCACGATGGCCGCCTGCGTCGTCGACGGGGCGACCAGCCGGTCGGCGAGCCCGAGCTCGGCGACCAGCTCGAGCGCCTCGGGGACGCGGGCGAGCACCGCCTCCGGGCCGGTGTCGTACCAGGTGCCGGCCAGCTCGACCCGGTCGACCTTGCCGCCGATCCGCCCGCCGGCCTCGACGACGACCACCTCGTCACCGGGCCGCTGCCGCGACCACGCGAACGCCGCGGCGAGCCCGGTGATCCCCGCGCCGACGACGACCAGCCGGCTCATCGCCGGGTCAGCTCGTGCACCAGCTCGACGACGGCGGTCAGCACGCCGGGGTCGGTGTCGGGCAGCACGCCGTGGCCGAGGTTGAACACGTGCCCGCGGGCGGCGCGGCCCTGCTCGACCACGCGGCGCACCTCGCGGTCGACGGTGGCCCGGTCGGCGAGCAGGACGGCGGGGTCGAGGTTGCCCTGCAGCGACCGCTGGGGGCCCACCCGCCGCGCGGCCTCGTCCAGCGGCACCCGCCAGTCGACGCCGACGACGTCGGCCCCCGCGTCGCCGATCAGCGCCAGCAGCTCCCCGGTGCCGACGCCGAAGTGGATGCGCGGGACGTCGCGGTCGCCGAGCCCGTCGAAGACGGCGCGGGAGTGCGGCAGCACGCGAGTGCCGTAGTCGGCCGCCGACAGCACGCCGGCCCAGGAGTCGAACAGCTGCACCGCCGAGGCGCCGGCGTCGACCTGCGCCCGCAGGAACGTCGCGGCGGACACCGCCAGCCGGTCCAGCAGCCGGGTCCAGGCCTCGGGCTCGGCGTACATGAACGCCTTGGTGCGGGCGTGCTCCTTCGACGGGCCGCCCTCGATGAGGTAGGTGGCCAGCGTGAACGGCGCCCCGGCGAAGCCGATCAGCGGCGTGGGCCCGAGCTCGGCGACCAGCCGGCGCACCGCCGTCGCGAGGAAGTCCAGCCGGTCGGGCTCGAGGTCGGGCAGCGCGTCGACGTCGGCCACCGTGCGCACCGGGTCGGCCACCACCGGGCCGACCCCCGGCTTGATCTCGATGTCGACCCCGGCCACCACCAGCGGCAGCACGATGTCGGAGAAGAGGATCGCGGCGTCCACGCCGTGCCGGCGGACCGGCTGCAGGGTGATCTCGGTGACCAGGTCGGGGTCCTGGCAGGCCTCCAGCATCGCCGTCCCGGCGCGCAGCGCGCGGTACTCCGGCAGCGAGCGGCCGGCCTGCCGCATGAACCACACCGGCGTCCGGTCGACCGGGAGGCCGCGCGCGGCGCGGACCAGGTCCGAGTCGGCGGGGGACGTCGGGCGGGCGGCAGCGGTGCTCACGACGGCCGATCCTCCCAGACCCGGAGCGCCGGGGTGCCGGACCGCCCGGCGTCCGGGACCGGCCCGCCGACCGGCCCGGGCCGCCGACCTGCGGCGAGTCCGAGACAGACCGGGCCCGGGGCCCTACCCTGCGAGCGTGGAGCCTCGCAAGCTGGCCGGTCCCCGGGAGGGTGCCGGTGCACGCGCGGCCACGGACCCCCCGGACGACTTCGTCGCGGGTGTCGCCGCGCTCACCGCGCTGCGCGTCCGCCCGGAGATCGTCGTCGAGCCCATCCCCGCCCCGCAGCGGCTCGCGCCGTTCGCCCACGCGCTGGGCGTGCGGGTCACCGAGGGCGAGGGCGACGACGAGGTCGAGCTGGCCGTCGGCCGGTTCATCGTGCTCCACGACCCCGCCGGTCACGAGGCGTGGCACGGCACCACCCGCTGCGTCGGGTACCTGTCGGCCAGCACCGACGAGCACATGGTCGACGACGCGATGTTCTCCGAGGTCGCGTGGAGCTGGCTGACCGAGGCGCTGTCCGGCTCCGGTGCCGCCGCGCACGCCCTGGGCGGGACCGTCACCCGCACCGCCTCCACCCGCTTCGGCGACCTGGCCGGCCCCGAGCACACCGTCGACGTCGAGATCCGGGCCTCCTGGACCGCCGCGGACACCGCGCTGGACCGGCACCTCGACGCCTGGCTGGAGGTCATCGGCACCGCGGCGGGGCTCCCCCCGCCCGGGGTCTCCCTGCTGGGCCCCTCCGGCTCCGTCGACGACGGCAACTAGGATCGCGGACCGGGGAGTCCGGCACTCCCCGGTCCGCACCGGGGCGGCCAGGGCCGCCCCGGGAGCCGCAGCGGCGGCGGGCGCACGGACGAGACGGGGCGAGAAGGTGGACGGCAACTGAGCACCCAGCCCCTGCCCGACCCCGCACCGGCCGACGACCCCACCCCGGCCGACGACGCACCGGCGGCCGACACACCCGCCCCGGTGCCGCTGCTCGCTCCCCGCGACGGCCTGCCGCCGGTCATCGACACCCCCGCGGCGCTGGCCGACTACGCCGCCGCCCTGCGCGCCGGCAGCGGCCCGGTCGCCGTCGACGCCGAGCGCGCCTCGGGCTACCGCTACGGCCAGCGCGCCTACCTGGTGCAGCTGCGCCGCGCCGGCGCCGGCACCGGCCTGGTCGACCCCGTCCCGCTCGACGACCTCTCCGCGGTCCAGGCGGCCATCGGCGACGAGGAGTGGGTGCTGCACGCGGCCAGCCAGGACCTCCCCTGCCTCGCCGAGATCGGGCTGGTGCCCGCGCGGGTCTTCGACACCGAGCTCGCCGCCCGCCTCGCCGGGCTGCCGCGGGTGGGCCTGGCCGCCGTCGTGGAGTCGCTGCTGGGGTACTCGCTGGTCAAGGGCCACTCCGCCGCCGACTGGAGCACCCGCCCGCTGCCGGAGGAGTGGCTGGTCTACGCCGCGCTCGACGTCGAGGTGCTCGTCGACCTGCGTGACGCGCTCGCCGCGCTGCTGGCGGAGCAGGGCAAGACGGAGTGGGCGCGGCAGGAGTTCGCGGCGGTCCTCGCCGCCGGGCCGCCGGCGCCGCGGCAGGACCCGTGGCGGCGCACCTCCGGCGTGCACGGGCTGCGCAACCGCCGTCAGCTGGGCATGCTGCGCTCGCTGTGGGAGGCGCGCGACGACCTCGCCCGCCGGCGCGACATCGCCCCGGGCCGGGTGCTGCCCGACGCCGCGATGGTCTCCGCCGTGCAGGCCGACCCCCAGACCGAGGCCGCGCTGCTCGAGCTGCCGGTGTTCCGCGGCCGGGCCAACCGCCGGCTCGTGGGCACCTGGTTCGGCGCGCTGGCCCGCGGCCGCGCGCTGGCCGAGTCGGAGCTGCCCCTGCACAGCCGCCCCGGGGAGGGACCGCCGCCGGTGAGCCGGTGGGCCGACCGCGACCCGGCCGCGGCCACCCGCCTGCAGGCCGCCCGCACCGGGCTGGCCGAGCTCGCCGCGAAGCACGACCTGCCCGTGGAGAACCTGCTCTCCCCCGACCTGGTCCGCCGGCTGGCGTGGACGCCGCCGGAGCCGCGCGACCCGGAGACGGTCGCCGCGACGCTGCGCGCCGGGGGCGCGCGCGAGTGGCAGGTCGAGCTCACCCGCGACCTGCTCACCGACGCCGTCAACCGCGCCTGAGCGGCGCCCCCACCGACGAGGGCCCGCCGTCCGGGTCGGACGGCGGGCCCCCGAGGTGAGCTGCTGGAACGGCCTCCCTGCAGGGGCCCGCGCCGAGCGGAGCGAGGCGTGCGGGGGCAGGGAGGTCCTTCGTCAGTGACCCGTCGCCGCGGCCCTCCTCCGGGCCAGCGCGTCGACCGAGGCGGCGAGCAGCAGCACCCCGCCGGTGATGATGAAGTTCAGGTACGCCTCGGTGCCCAGCAGGCCCAGCCCGTTGGCGATGATCGCCACCACCAGGCCACCGAGGACGGCGTCGCGCACCCGTCCGCGGCCGCCGAAGAGGCTGGTGCCACCGATGACCGCCGCGCCGACGGCGTAGAGCAGCGTGTTCCCACCGCCGGAGCCGGGCGCCACCGAGCCGAGCCGGGCGGCGGCGACGATGCCGCTGATCGCCGCCAGGGTCGAGCCGATGACGAAGACGGCCACCCGGATCCGGGTGACGTTGATGCCGGCCCGCCGCGACGCCTCGGCGTTGCCGCCGACGGCGTAGACGTGCCGGCCGAAGCTGGTGCGGCCGAGCACGAAGGTCAGGACCAGCAGCAGGACGACGACCAGCGGGATGGCGTACGGGATGCCGGCGAGCACCACGCCGGGCGCCGGGGCCCGGTCGACGCTGAGCACGGCCGTGACCACCACGACGACGGCGGCGATGACACCGATCCGCACGAGCACGACGGCGAGCGGGGCGTGCGCGAGTCCCTTGGCGCGCTGGACGCGGAACCGGTTGAGCTGCAGCGCGGCGTACACGGCGATGACCACCAGTGCGAGGATCCAGCCGAGGACGACCGGCAGGTTCCTGTCGCTGATCGCCGAGATGACCGGGTCGCGCACCGGCACGGTGCCGCCCTCGCCGATGAGCCGCAGCGTGAAGCCCTGCCAGCCCAGGAAGAGCGCCAGGGTGACGACGAACGACGGGATGCCGATCAGGCCGACGAGGCTGCCGGTGAACAGGCCGATGACCACGCCGGTGGCGATGGCCGCGAGCACCGCGACGTACCAGGGCGCGCCGGCGTCGGCGAGCAGCTTGGCCATGACCGCGGCGCAGACGCCGCTGACCACACCGGCGGACAGGTCGATCTCGCCCAGCAGCAGGATGAAGACCAGCCCCATCGCCAGGATGATGATCGGCGCCGCCTGGTCGGCCAGGTTCGCCATGTTGCGCGGGGTCAGGAACGTCTCGGGCCGCAGCACGAAGAACAGCAGGCCCAGCGCGAGGATGCCGAGGACGGCCGGCAGCGCCCCGAGGTCACCGCCCCGGACGCGGTCGACGTAGGCCCGGACCGTGCCGCCGAGGGAGTCGGCGCTGCGGTCGGCCTCGAAGCCCGACGGCGCACCGCCGGGCTCCTGAGCGCTCGTCGGCTTGGAGATGGTGCTGGACATGCTCAGACCTCCACCGCTGCGACGTCGGCGGGCGCGATGCCCAGGTCGCCCGAGCGGCCCGCCGTGATGAGCTCGATGACCTGGGGCCGGTCGACCTGGGAGATCGGGACGTCGGCGGCCATCCGGCCGAGGAACAGGGCCGCGACGCGGTCGGCCACCTCGAAGACGTCGACCATGTTGTGGCTGATGAAGACCACCGCGTGACCGGTGTCGGCCAGCCGCCGGACGAGGTCGAGCACCTGCCGGGTCTGCGCGACACCGAGGGCGGCGGTCGGCTCGTCGAGGATGACCAGCTTGGACTCCCACAGCACGGCCTTGGCGATCGCGACCGTCTGGCGCTGCCCACCGGAGAGGCTGGAGACCAGCTGGCGCACCGACTTCAGGGTGCGCACGGAGAGCTTGGCCAGGGTGTCCCGGGCGGCCTGCTCCATCGAGGACTCGTCGAGGACGAAGCCGTTCTTGCGCTCGCGGCCGAGGAACATGTTCTGGACGACGTCGAGGTTGTCGGCCAGCGCGAGGTCCTGGTAGACGACCTCGATGCCCAGCGCCGCGGCGTCGCGCGGGCCGCTGACCGTGACCGGCCGGCCCTCGAACAGGAACTCGCCGGAGTCGATCGGGTGGATGCCGGCGATGGACTTGATGAGCGTGCTCTTGCCCGCGCCGTTGTCGCCGACCAGCGCGGTGACCTGGCCGGGGTAGACCTTCAGGTGCACGTCGTGCAGGACCTGGATCGCGCCGAAGCTCTTGTTGACGCCGCGGAGCTCCAGGGTGGGGGTGCCGTTCTCAAGACGGTCGGTGGGTGCGGACACGCCGGGCCTCTCGGTCGCGCGGGTGGGGCGGGTGCGGCGGTGGAGCGGGTGCAGCAGCCGCCGGGGCGCCCATCATCGACGCCCCGGCGGCCGCTGACCACTACTCGATCCCGAGCTCCTGGCAGGCGGCGGCGAAGTCGCCGGTGCACAGCTCCTCGGCGCTCACGAAGTCGTCCTCGACGACGTCGTTGACGTTGTCCCGGAAGATCGAGACCGGCGTCAGCAGGACCGACGGGACCTCGCGGCCGCCCTCGGGGTCCTCGACGGTGCCGGTGGTCTCGCCCTCCTCGCCGTTGATGAGGGCGACGGCCAGCTCGGCCAGCGCGTTGGCCTCCTCGCGGACCGACTTGTAGACCGTCATGCACTGGTTGCCCGCGAGGATGTTCTGCAGGCCCTCGACGGTGGCGTCCTGGCCGGTCACGTTGGACTGGCCGGCGGCGTTGTTGCGCTCGAGGATCTGGATCACCGAGTTCGCCAGGCCGTCGTTGGCGGCGAGCACACCCTGGATGTTGCCGTTGTTCTGGGTGTACATCTGCTCGAAGATCGTCGCCGCCTCCTGGTTGTCCCAGTCGGGCACGGCCTGCTCGGCGACCTGCGTGTACTGCGTCAGCGGGTCGAGGACCTCGTGCGCGCCGGAGGAGAACAGCGTCGCGTTGTTGTCGTCGGGCGAGCCGTTGACGAAGGCGATGTTGCCCTGAGTGACGCCGTTGGCCTCGAGGCACTGCTGCAGGCCCTGGCCCTGCAGCCGGCCGACCTCGGTGTTGTCGAAGGAGACGTAGTACTCCGCCGTGCCACCCAGGGTGAGCCGGTCGTAGTCGATGGTCGCGACGCCCTCGGCGGACGCCTGCTCCTGGATCTGGGCGCCCGAGGCCGAGTCGAGGTTGACGATCGCGAGGACGGTGGCGCCCTCGGTGATCATCTGCTCGGCGATGGTCGCCTGCCGCTGGGCGTCGCCCTCGGCGTTCTGGATGTCGTAGTCGACACCGGCCTCCTCGAAGGCCGCCTCGAGGTAGGGGCGGTCGAAGTTCTCCCAGCGCACCGAGGACTCAGTGTCGGGGAGGATCACGCCGACCCGGCCGGCGGAGTCGCCGCCACCGCCGCCGCCCCCACCGCCACCGGAGTCACCGCCGCCGCTGTCGCTGCCGCAGGCGGCCAGGCTGAAGACGAGGGAGGCCGCGAGGGCCGTCATGAGGGTGCGCCGTCGCGCCATGGATCTCCACCGTTCCGTCGGGAATCTACAGAAGTGCGGCGGTCAATATGCGCTCTCCGTCACACCTGTCGCAAGGGTGCGTCCGGCACGTTGCCGGACCGTGACCCTCTGGGGAGGCGCGGAGTCCCGCCGGCGCCGGCCGACCCGGAGGGGGCGGCCGTGCTTGGCCGTGCGGTTACCGACGGGTAACTTCATCGGTGCCGCGTCCCTCTCCGGGCCGGTTCCCGTTCCCGCTGCGGAGGTCCCATGTCCCGCTCGCTGCGCGAGGTCGTCTTCGTCGACGGCGTGCGCACCCCCTTCGGCAAGGCCGGCCCGAAGGGTCTCTACGCCGAGACGCGCGCCGACGACCTCGTCGTCCGCGTCATCCGTGAGCTGTTGCGCCGCAACCCGGCGCTCCCGGCCGACCGTGTCGACGAGGTCGCCATCGCCGCCACCACCCAGGTCGGCGACCAGGGCCTGACCATCGGCCGGACCGCCGCGCTGCTGGCCGGGCTGCCGACGTCCGTCCCCGGTTACGCGATCGACCGCATGTGCGCCGGCGCGATGACCGCGGTCACCACCACCGCGAGCGGCATCGCCTTCGGCGCCTACGACGTCGCCATCGCCGGCGGCGTGGAGCACATGGGCCGCCACCCGATGGGCGAGGGCGCCGACCCCAACCCGCGGTTCTTCAGCGAGAAGCTCGTCGACGGCTCGGCGCTGGTCATGGGCTCCACCGCCGAGAACCTGCACGACCGCTTCCCGCACCTGACCCGTGAGCGCGCCGACGCCTTCGCGCTGGCCAGCCAGCAGCGCTACGCCAAGGCCGTGGCCAACGGCCAGATCGGCCCGGAGCTGGTGACCGTGGCGACCCGCTCGGCCGAGCACGGCTGGGGCCTGGCCACCACCGACGAGCCGCCGCGGCCGGGCACCACCCTCGAGGGGCTGGCCACGCTCAAGACGCCGTTCCGCCCGCACGGGCACGTGACCGCCGGCAACGCCGCGGGCCTCAACGACGGCGCCACCGGCTGCATCCTCGCCGCCGAGGAGGTCGCCCGGGAGCTGGGCCTGACCGCCGGCATGCGGCTGGTCGGCTACGGCTTCGCCGGCGTCGAGCCCGAGGTCATGGGCGTCGGGCCGGTCCCCTCGACCGAGCGCGCGCTGGCCCGCACCGGCCTGACCATCGGCGACATCGGCCTCTTCGAGCTCAACGAGGCCTTCGCCGTCCAGGTGCTGGCCTTCCTCGACCACTTCGGCATCGCCGACGACGACCCGCGGGTCAACCCGTGGGGCGGCGCGATCGCCGTCGGCCACCCGCTGGCCTCCTCCGGCGTGCGCCTCATGACGCAGCTGTCGCGGCAGTTCGCCGAGCGACCCGACGTCCGCTACGGCCTGACCGCCATGTGCGTGGGCCTCGGCATGGGCGCCAGCGTCATCTGGGAGAACCCGAACTGGGAGGGTGTCAGCAAGTGACCACCGCCGTCTTCGAGAACGAGGTCGTGACCCACGCGCACGTGCAGTACCTGCGCGTGCCCGGCCTGGCCGGCGAGATCGCCCTGATCACGCTCGACAACGGGCACGACCACACCCGCCCGTCCACCTTCGGCCCCGGCGGCCTGGCCTCGCTGGACGCCGCGCTCGACGAGATCGCAGCAGCCACCCCGGCGCCGGCGGCCATCGCGGTCACCGGCAAGCCGTTCGTCTTCGCCGTCGGCGCCGACCTCTCCGGCGTCCCGGCGGTCACCTCCGCCGGGCAGGCGCGGGAGATCGCCGAGACGGGCCACCGGGTGTTCCGGCGGCTCAAGGACTCGGCGGTCCCGACGTTCGCCTTCGTCAACGGCGTCGCCCTCGGCGGCGGCCTGGAGCTGGCGCTGCACTGCCACCACCGCACGATCGCCTCGACGGCGCTGGTCGCCTTCCCCGAGGTGTTCCTCGGCCTGGTGCCCGGCTGGGGCGGCACCCAGCTGCTGCCGAACCTCATCGGCATCGACCCCGCCGTGACGGTGGTCGTCGAGAACGCGCTGGCGCAGAACAGGATGACGCCGGCCCCGAAGGCGGCGGCGCTGGGCATCGCCGACGCCGTCCTCGAGCCCGCCGACTTCCTCGAGCGGTCGCTGGAGTGGGCCGTCGGCGTGCTCGACGGCGACGTGACGGTCCGGCGTCCCCAGGTCGACCGCTCGGCGTGGGACGCCGCGATCGAGCGGGCCCGCGGCATCGTGGCCGCCCGCACCCGCAACGCCTCCCCCGGTGCGCTGCGCGCCGTCGAGCTGCTCGACCTCGCCCGCCACGGCGTCGACGGGGAGGCGTTCACCGCCGGCACCGCCGCCGAGGACGACGCCTTGGCCGACCTGCTCCTGAGCGACGAGCTGCGCGCCTCGCTCTACTCCTTCGACCTGGTCAACAAGCGGGCGAAGCGGCCGGCCGGCGCGCCGGACAGGTCACTGGCCCGGAAGGTCGGCAAGGTCGGCGTCGTCGGCGCCGGGCTGATGGCCAGCCAGCTGGCGCTGCTGTTCGTGCGGCAGCTGGAGGTGCCGGTGGTCCTCACCGACGTCGACCAGGCACGCGTCGACAAGGGCGTGGGCTACGTGCACGGGGAGCTGGAGAAGCTCGCCGCCCGCGGCCGGCTCTCCCGCGACCGGCTCAACCGGCTCACCGGCCTGGTCACCGGGTCGCTGGACAAGGCGGCGTTCGCCGACGCCGACCTCGTCGTCGAGGCCGTGTTCGAGGAGATGTCGGTCAAGCAGCAGGTGTTCGCCGAGGTGGAGGCCGTCGTCTCCGCCGAGTGCGTGCTGGCCACCAACACCTCGGCGCTGTCGGTGACCGAGATGGCCTCCAAGCTCGAGCACCCGGAGCGCGTGGTCGGCCTGCACTTCTTCAACCCGGTGGCGGTCCTGCCGCTGCTGGAGGTGGTGCGCGCCGAGCAGACCGACGACGCCGCGCTGGCCACCGCCTTCGCCGTCGGCAAGGCGCTGAGGAAGTCCTGCGTCCTCGTCGCCGACGCCCCGGCGTTCGTGGTCAACCGGCTGCTCACCCGCTTCCTCGGCGAGGTCACCGCCGCCGTCGAGCAGGGCACGCCGGTGGCCGTGGCCGACCGGGCGCTGGACCCGCTGGGCCTGCCGATGACGCCGTTCGAGCTGCTCACGCTGGTCGGCCCGCCGGTGGCGCTGCACGTGGCCGAGCGGATGCACGAGGCCTTCCCCGACCGGTTCGCCGTCGGCGAGGGGCTGCGGCGGATGGTCGAGCTGGGCAAGACCTCGGTGTACTCCGAGCCCGGCGTCGTCGACCCCGAGCTCGAGGGCATCGACGCCGGTGACTCGCCGCTGAGCGAGGAGCAGGTGCGCGACCGCGCCGTCGAGGCCCTGGCGCAGGAGATCGGGCTGATGCTCGACGAGGGCGTCGTCCAGGCCGTGCAGGACGTCGACCTGTGCATGGTCCTGGGCGCCGGCTGGCCGTTCTGGCTGGGCGGGATCTCCGCCCACCTCGACCGCACCGGCGTGTCCGAGAGGGTGACCGGCCGGCGGTTCCTGCCGCGCGGGGTGGCCTCGCTGCCCGCCTGACCCTCCTCCGTGCACTTCCGCGGAAGTGCACGGACGTCGACGGCCCGGGTCCCGCACGAGGGGCCCGGGCCGTTCGCCGTCCCGGGCCGTCCCGGCTCACCTCCGCCCGACCTGACGCCGCGGTGCCCGACCTCACGCTGCGGGGTGAGGTCGGGCACCGCACGGCGGGGTCGGCGCGGGGGTGCCGGTGTGCACTTCCGCGGCAGTGCACACCGGACGACGGACCGGGCCGCGCGTGAGGAACCGGCCGTCTCAGCGGAACTTGCGGGTGAGGCTGTCCATGGTGCGGTCCACCGACGCGATCTTCACGTGCGAGATGCCGCTGGTGGCACCGGCGGCGAGCATCGCCTCGTGCGCGGCGCGCAGGGTCGCCCACACCGCGTCGGCGTCGCCCTCCAGCGTCGTCCCGAGGGCGCCGACCTCGAACCGCAGCCCGGATGCCCGGATGACCCGCACCGCGGCCTCGACGAAGGCGTGCGGGTCGTCCGGCGTCCCGGCGGGCGAGGGTGCCACCTGGATCTCGGCGATCACCGCTGGGCGCCGTCCACCGGCTCGACGGCGGCCGGCTGCTCCGCGCGCTCGGTCACCACCGCGGCCCACTCGGCGATGCGCCGGGCGACGTCCTGCTCGGTCAGCCCGCAGTCGGCCAGCACCTGCCCGCGCGTGCCGTGCTCGAGGAACGCCTGGGGCAGGCCCAGGGACCGCACGGGGACGTCGACCTGGCGGTCCTGCAGCGCCCGGGTCAGCGTCGCGCCGACCCCGCCGGCCCGCCCGCAGTCCTCGACGGTGACCACCAGCCGGTGGGCGCCGGCCAGCTCGACGAGCTCGTCGGCGACCGGCAGCACCCAGCGCGGGTCGACCACGGTCACCCCGATGCCGTGGTCGGCGGCGCGCTCGGCGGCGGCCAGGCACGTGGGCACCATCGACCCGACGGCGACCAGCAGCACGTCGGCCCGGTCGTCGCGGCGCAGCACGTCGACCGGCCCGCGCCGCTCCAGCGCGGGGACGTCGACCGGCGGGGCGCCCTTGGGGAAGCGCACGACCGTGGGCCCGTCGGACACCGCGACCGCCTCGCGCAGCACCTCGCGCAGGGTCGGCTCGTCGCGCGGGGCGGCCATGCGCAGCCCCGGCACCACCGAGCAGATCGAGAAGTCCCACATGCCGTTGTGCGAGGCGCCGTCGGTGCCGGTGACCCCGGCCCGGTCGAGGACGACGGTGACCGGCTGCCCGTGCAGTGCGACGTCCATCAGCAGCTGGTCGAAGGCCCGGTTGAGGAAGGTCGAGTAGACCGCGACCACGGGGTGCAGGCCGGCCATGGCCATGCCCGCGGCGCTGGTCAGCGCGTGCTGCTCGGCGATGCCGACGTCGAAGGTGCGCTCGGGGAACCGCTCGGCGAAGGCGGCCAGGCCGGTGGGGTGCAGCATGGCGGCGGTGACGGCGACGACGTCGGCCCGCTCGGCGCCGATGCGCACCAGCTCGTCGGAGAAGGCCGCTGTCCAGTCGCGCGCCGCGACGGGACCCACCCCGCTGTCGGGGTCGAACACCCCGGTGGCGTGCCAGGCGTCGATCTGGTCGGTCTCGGCCGGCGGGTAGCCGAAGCCCTTGGTGGTGACGGCGTGCACGATGACCGGCCGGCCGAACGACCGCGCCCGGCGCAGCGCGGACTCCAGCCCCTCGACGTCGTGCCCGTCGACCGGGCCGACGTACTTCAGGCCGAGGTCCTCGAACATGCCCTGCGGGGCGAGGACGTCCTTGACGCCCTTCTTGAGCCCGTGCAGCGCGTCGTAGAGCGCCGAGCCCACGACCGGGGCCCGGTGCAGCGCCTGGCGGATGGCCAGCAGCGCCTGCTCGTAGCCCGGGCGCAGCCGCAGGGCCGCGAGCGCGTCGGCCACCCCGCCGATGGTCGGCGAGTAGGACCGGCCGTTGTCGTTGACGACGATGACCACCGGGCGGTCCTGCGCGGCGGCGATGTTGTTCAGCGCCTCCCAGGCCATGCCGCCGGTGAGGGCGCCGTCGCCGACGACGGCGACGACGGGGCGCCGGTCCCCGCGGACGGCGAAGGCCTTGGCCAGCCCGTCGGCGTAGGACAGCGCCGTGGAGGCGTGGCTGTTCTCCACCCAGTCGTGCTCGCTCTCGGTCCGGCTGGGGTAGCCGGAGAGCCCGCCGCGCTGGCGCAGCCGCTCGAAGCCCTCGACGCGGCCGGTGAGCATCTTGTGCACGTAGGCCTGGTGGCCGGTGTCGAAGACGATCGGCTCGTGCGGGGACTCGAACACCCGGTGCAGGGCGATGGTGAGCTCGACGGTGCCGAGGTTGGGACCGAGGTGGCCGCCGGTGCGGGCCACGCTCGTGACGAGCGCGTCACGGATCTCCGCGGCCAGGGCCGGCAGCTGCTCGGCGGGCAGGGCCCGGAGGTCGGCGGGGTCGCGGAGCGAGCGCAGGAGCGACACGGCGCAGCGGTGTCCTCTCTGTCGGCGGCGGGAGCACGGCTCGTCGGCGGCCGCCGATCCACTGTAGTCGCGTTCCTGGGGTCCCTCCCGGCGACGGCGGCAGGAGCCGGACCGGTCCGTCCCGGGCGACCCGTCCTCCCCGGCGGGGACCCACTTCCGTCGTTCATTGACAGAAGGCGACGGTGTGCTCACGATCACGCCATGAGACAGCCGTGGCTGCCCGACCTGACCGGCCCCTCGCGCCGGCTGGTCCAGGCGCTGCGGGTCGACGGCCCGGCCACGCGGGCCCAGCTGGTCGAGCAGACCGGGCTGTCCCGCGCGACGGTCTCCGGGTACCTCACCGAGCTCGTCGACCGGGGGCTGGTCGCACCCGCCGACCCCTCCGACGCACTGCCGACCGGCGGCCGGCCCGCCCGGCGGGTGCAGCTGACCCGCCGGGCCGGCGTCGTCGTCGGGGTGGACGTCGGGCGCACCCACGTCCGCACCGCCGTCGCCGACCTCTCCCACCGCATCGTCGGCGAGGAGGTGACGACGCTGCCGGTCGCCGACCTCGGCGCCGACGCGGTCCTCGACACCGTCGCCGCGCAGGTGGAGGACGAGCTGGGCCGGGCCGGGGCCGGCACCGACGACGTCGTCGGGGCGGTCGTCGGCCTGCCGACGCCGGTCGTGGGCCGGGCCGCCGACACCGGCGGCACCGTGGCCCGCTCCAACATCCTGCCGACGTGGTCGGGCCGGACCCCGGGCCCGGCGTTGCAGGAGCGGCTGGGCGTCCCGGTGATCGTGGAGAACGACGCCAACCTCGGCGCCGTGGCCGAGGTGCGTTGGGGCGCCGGCCGCGGCTCGCGCTCGACGATCTACCTGAAGATGGCCACCGGCGTGGGCGGCGCGCTGGTGCTCGACGGCGACCTGCTGCGCGGAGTCTCCGGCACCGCCGGGGAGATGGGCCACGTGAGCCTGGACCCGGCCGGGCCGCTGTGCCGCTGCGGCAACCGCGGCTGCCTGGAGCTGACCGCCGGCGGGAGCGCGCTGCTGCAGGCGATCCGCTCGGCCGGACCGCACTACACCGACCTGCGCGCGCTGGTGGCCGGCGCGCAGGACGGCGACCAGGCCTGCCGGCGGCTGATCGCCGACGCGGGGGCGTCGGTGGGCGTCGTCCTGGGCGGGCTGGTCAACGTGCTCAACCCCGACCGCATCGTCGTCGGCGGGGAGCTCGGCACCGCCGGCGACCTGCTGGTAGAGCCGCTGCGGCGGGCGCTGGAGCAGTCGGCCATCCCCGCCGCGGCCGAGCAGCTCACCGTGGTGCCGGGCTCGCTGGGCGGCCGCGCGGAGCTGCTCGGCGCCCTCGCGGTCGGGATCCGGGAGGCCGACCGGCTCGGCGGCTGAGTCCCGGGCCCGGCGGCGGCCCTAGAGGCGGGGCACCCAGACCTCGCCGCGCAGCGCCCCGGCCACGACCGTCACGCCGCGGGCCGCGGCGGCCAGCCGCGCGCCCTCCCGCTCGTACGCGGCCACGGCGGCCTCCAGCGCGTCCGGCGGCAGGTGGTCGGCGAGGTCGACCCGGACGGTGCGCCAGCCCTCCCGGGCGGCCGCGAGCCCCGCGCCGACGTGGTCCCCGGCCATCCGGGCCAGCAGGACCGGGTAGCGGCGGAGCACCTCGTGCGCGCGGTAGTCCGGTGGCACCAGGTCGAACAGCCAGGTGACCGCGCTGCGCTCCCAGTCGGGCGCGCCCGGCGGGCGCACCTGCTCCGGCCAGCCCGGCGGCACGCTCGCTCCCACACCGGCAGTGTGCCGCAGGTCGAACGGGTGTTCGACCGCTGGGTGCTGGAACGGCCCCCTCGCAGGGTCCCGTGGCGAGCGTGCGAGCCGCGGGGGGCGAGGGGGTCCTCCACCACCCGGTCGTGATCAGCTGCGCTGTCGCTTGAGCCAGAACTGCTCGAAGCCCCAGGTGCCGGCGCCGCTGGAGTGGTAGCTGACCAGCTCCCACCCCTCGCCGCCGAGCCGGTTGAGCACCGAGCTGGTGTCCCCGCTCTGCCGTTCGAGGCTCCCGCCGGGAAGCTTGACGCTCACCCCCGCGCGCTGCGACTCGGCGTCGTTGGCCGTGATGACCGAGGCGTACTCCCAGGTGGTCACCCGACGACCGTATCCGGCCCCTCCGGATCAGGCCGCCGGGACGAGCAGGGCCACGCACTCGACGTGCGCGGTCATCGGGAAGGCGTCGAACGCGCGCAGCCCGGTGAGGCGGTACCCGGCGCCGGCGAGGACGGCGACGTCGCGGCCCAGCGACGCCGGGTCGCAGGCCACGTAGACGACGGCGCGCGCGCCCGTGCCGGCCAGCACCCGGCTGACCGCCGGCCCGGCGCCGGCGCGCGGCGGGTCGAGCACGACCACGTCGGGGCCCCCGCCGAGCTCCTCGAGCAGCCCGGTGAGCCCCTCGGCGTCGACCTCGCCCTGCCACACCTCGGCCTGCGGCAGCGCGCCCAGGTTCGCCTCGGCCGCGGCGCACGCCTCCGCGTCGGCCTCGACGCACACCACCCGCCCGGACTCCCCCACCGCGGGCGCCAGCGCGCCGCCGAACAGGCCCGCCCCGGCGTAGAGGTCGAGCACCGTCTCCCCCGGCCGCACCGCGGCGAGGTCCCCGACAGCGCCCACCAGCGCGTCGGCGGCCGACTCGTGCACCTGCCAGAAGCCGGTGCCCTCGACCTCCCAGTCCCGCCCCGCGGCGCGGCGGCCGGCCCGGCCCGCGGGCGGCGCCGGCGTCTGCTCGCCCGGCTGCAGCACGCGGGTCGAGGTGGGCAGGCCGCGCCGGTCGAGCCGGGTGGTGGTCACCGTGCCCGCGGAGTCGACGGCGACGTCGACGGCGCCCGCGCCCGGCCAGCGGCGGGTCAGCACCGCGCGGGCGGCCGCCTCGACGGTGATGGGGCAGTCCTCGAGGAGGACCAGGTCGTGCGAGCGGTGCCGCCGCAGCCCCGGCGTCCCGGCCCGGTCGACGGCGAAGCGTGCCCGCGACCGCCAGCGCAGCGGGCCGCCGGGCAGCGCCTCGACCGACAGGCCCGCCAGCAGCGGGTCGGCGGGGTCGAGCCGGCCGAGCCGGGTGAGCTGCTCGCGGACGACGTCGGCCTTGAGCCGGCGCTGCCCCTCCCAGGACACGTGCTGCCAGTCGCAGCCGCCGCAGCGCCCCGGCCCGCTGTACGGGCACGGGCGCTCGACGCGGTCGGGTGAGGCCTCGAGCACCTCGACGGCGTCGGCGCGGCAGTACCCGGGCTGGCGGTCCTCGGTGACCCGGGCGAGGACCCGCTCCCCCGGCAGGGCGTGCCGCACGAACACCACCCGGCCCTCGTGCCGGGCCACGCAGTGCCCGCCGTGGGCCACCCGGCCGACGGTCACCTCGAACTCCCGCCCGGTCCACCCCCCGCCACGGTCGGGGCGCGGCGGACGGGGTCCCCGGGGACGGCGGCGGTCCTCACCCATACGGCGTCGCCTCGGCCTGGTCGTCGGTGAGCCCGCGGCGCAGGTCGCCGGGGGCGGGGCCGCCACCGCGGTCGTCGTCGCGGCCGATCGAGCTCTCCAGCTGCCACGGCACCGTGGTGATCATGACGCCGGGCTGGAACTGCAGCCGGGCGCGCAGCCGCAGCGCGCTCTGGTTGTGCAGGACGTTCTCCCACCAGTGCCCGACGACGTACTGCGGCACGAACACGATGACCAGCTCGCGCGGGCTGGCTCGGCGGACGGCCTTCACGTAGTCGACGACCGGGCGGGTGATCTCCCGGTAGGGCGACTCCAGCACCGTCAGCGGGACGGGGATGTCGTAGCGGTCCCAGTCGGCCTGCAGCCCCCGGGTGTCGGCGTCGTCGACGTTGACCGTCAGCGCGGTGAGCTCGTCGGGCCGGGTGGCGCGGGCGAAGGCCAGCGCGCGCAGCGTCGGCTTGTGCACCTTGGAGACCAGCACGATCGCGTGCACCTTGCTGGGCAGCAGCCGCGAGTCGGTGTCGGGCAGCAGCTGCTCGGCCACGTGCGAGTAGTGCCGGTTGATCGCCTTCATCAGCACGAACAGGATCGGCATCACCAGGATCACCAGGTAGGCGCCGCGGGTGAACTTGGTGATGACGATGATCACGAGCACGACGGAGGTCAGGCTGCCGCCGATGGTGTTGATCACCTGACTGCGGCGCATGCGGTGCTTCTCGGCCTGGTCGGCGGAGAGCCGGATCTCGCGGTTCCAGTGCCGCACCATGCCCCACTGGCCGATCGTGAAGCTGGTGAAGACGCCGACGATGTACATCTGGATCAGCCGGTTGGGATCGGCCGAGAAGGCGATGATCAGCAGCGCCGCGAAGCCGGCCAGCAGCAGGATCCCGTTGCTGTAGACGAGCTTGTCGCCCCGGGTGTGCAGCTGGCGGGGCAGGAACCGGTCCTGCGCGAGCACCGACCCCAGCAGCGGGAAGCCGTTGAAGGCGGTGTTGGCGGCCAGGACGAGCACCAGCGCGGTCGCCGCCTGGATGTAGAAGAACCCGACCGACTGGTCGCCGCCGAAGGTGGCCGCGGCCAGCTGGGCGATGACGGTGCGCTGCGGGTCGGTCTCGCAGTCACCCGGGAAGCCGATGAGGTCGCAGGTGTTCTCCGCGTACCGGACCTCGCCGAGCAGGGCCAGCGCGGTGACACCGGCGAACATCGTCGCGGCGATGCCGCCCATCAGCGCGAGCGTCGTCGCGGCGTTGCGCGACTTCGGCGGCCGGAAGGCGGGGACGCCGTTGGCGATGGCCTCGACGCCGGTGAGCGCGGTGCAGCCGGAGGCGAAGGCGCGCAGCGCGAAGAACACCAGCGCGACCCCGCCCAGCTGGTCGTAGCCCGGCTCGGCGGCGATCGACCAGCCGGCGCTCTCCGCGAGGACCGGGGAGTCGGTGAGGAAGTCGCGGATCAGCCCGGTGACGATCATGACCATGATCCCGGCGACGAACAGGTAGGTCGGGACGGCGAAGGTCTTCCCCGACTCCCGCACCCCGCGCAGGTTGGTGGCCGCCAGCAGCGTCACGAGGCCGACGGCGATGAGCACGCGGTGCTCGTTGAGGTCGGGGAACGCCGAGATGATGTTGTCGGTGCCGGCCGAGACCGACACGGCCACGGTGAGCACGTAGTCGACCAGCAGGGCGCTCGCGACGGTGAGCCCGGCGAACTGCCCGTGGTTCTTCATCGCGACCTCGTAGTCGCCGCCGCCGGAGGGGTAGGCGTGCACCACCTGCCGGTAGGAGAGCACCACGGTCGCCAGCAGCAGCACGACGACGACGGCCAGCCACGGCGCCAGGAACAGGAACGCGGTCCCGGCGAGGGTCAGCACGATGAGGATCTCCTGCGTGGCGTAGGCCACGGAGGAGAGCGGGTCGCTGGCGAAGATCGGCAGCGCCAGGGACTTGGGGAGCAGGGACTCCCCGGACCGGTCGCTGCGGACCGGCCGGCCCAGGACGAGCCGTTTGGGGAGTTGTCCGAGGTCGGACAGGCTGGGCACGGCGGCGATGGTACGAGCGCCGGGGCACCGGGTGCCGCACCCGAGGGGCGGTGCGCCCCGGAGGGGTCAGACCTCCCCCGGCGGGCGCTCCGCTGCCCCGGCAGCGGGTGTAGCTTCGCGCCCGGTGAGCGGGCGGACGGCGCCCGCGAGCGAGCGGTGGGAGCGACACGTGCACGTGGTCGTCATGGGCTGCGGCCGTGTCGGCTCGGCGATCGCGCGGCGGCTGGAGAAGGTCGGCCACAGCGTCGCGGTCATCGACCAGGACCCCGAGGCCTTCCGCCGGCTCGGACCGGAGTTCACCGGCCGGCAGGTCACCGGCCTCGGCTTCGACCGGCAGGTGCTCCTCGACGCCGGCATCGACTCCGCCGGGGCCTTCGCCGCGGTCAGCAGCGGCGACAACTCCAACATCATCAGCGCCCGGGTGGCCCGCGAGACCTTCGGCGTCCAGCACGTCGTCGCCCGGATCTACGACTCGAAGCGCGCCGAGGTCTTCGAGCGCATGGGCATCCCGAGCGTGGCCACGGTGCCCTGGACGGTGAACCGGCTCATGCGGGAGCTGCTGTCGGTCAAGGTCAGCGAGATCTGGCGCGAGCCCACCGGCAAGGTGCTGCTGATGCGGGTGACCGTCACCGACGGCTGGGTCGGCCGCAGGGTCACCGACCTCGAGACCGCCTGCGGCGCCCGCGCCGCCTGGCTGGTGCGGTTCGGCGAGTCGCAGCTGCTCACGGCGAACACCGTGCTGCAGGACGGCGACCAGCTCGTCGTCGCCGCCACCGACGAGATCTCCGACCGGGTGCACCAGGCCGTCGAGAACCCCCAGGGAGGCAGGGCCTGATGCGCGTGGCCATCGTGGGCGCCGGCGCCGTCGGGCGCTCCATCGCCGGGGAGCTGCTGTCCAACGGGCACACCGTCATGCTCATCGAGAAGGACGGCCGCAAGGTCCGCACCCGGGCGGTGCCCGGCGCGGAGTGGGTGCAGGCCGATGCCTGCGAGGTGTCCTCCCTCGAGGAGGCCCAGCTGGCCACCTGCGACGTCGTCGTCGCGGCCACCGGTGACGACAAGGCCAACCTCGTGGTCTCGCTGCTGGCCAAGACCGAGTTCGCCGTCAACCGCGTCGTCGCCCGGGTCAAGGACCCGCGCAACGAGTGGCTCTACACCGAGGCCTGGGGCGTCGACGTCGCCGTCTCCACCCCGCGGGTGCTCGCCGCGCTGGTGGAGGAGGCGGTGACCGTCGGCGACGTCGTCCGGCTGATGAGCTTCCGCAAGGGCGCGGCCAACCTCGTCGAGATCACCCTCGCCGAGGACACCCCGTGGGCCGGCCGGCCGCTGCGCGAGGTGCCGCTGCCGCGCGAGACGGTGCTCACCGCGCTGCTGCGCGGCGACCGGGTGATCACCCCGAGCCCGGACGAGCCGCTCGAGGTCGGCGACGAGCTGCTGTTCGTCACCCACGCCGACGTCGAGGAGCAGCTGCAGCAGGTGCTCTCCCCCGCCGGCGCCTGACCCGGGCGTTGACCGGCGCCGGGACCGGCGGCCACGATGGCCGGGTCCGGGCGGGCCGTGGGGGGCGTCATGAGCGAGACCGGTACCACCACCGAGACCATCACGGTGCCGCACCTGGGCACCTCGGTCATCGGCCACCGGTCGGCCCGGCCGTACGACCCCTCCCTGCCGACGCTGGTCCTGGTCAACTCGTTCAGCACCTCCGCCGACCTCTACCGGCCGCAGTTCGCCGACGACGAGCTCGCCGCCACCGCGAACCTGCTCGCCCTGGAGCCGTACGGCCACGGCCGCACCCGCGCCTCCTACGCCCAGTTCACCTACTGGGACTCGGCCGTCGCCGACCTGCAGGTCCTCGACGCCCTCGGCATCCCCGACGCGTTCGTCCTGGGCACCTCGCAGGGCGGGTGGGTGGCCGCCCGGATGGCGGTGCTCGCGCCGGACCGGATCCGGGGCATCGTCGCGCTGGGCACCTCGATGGACACCGAGAGCCCGCGCAGCCGCGACCTGGGCTGCTGGGACGGCGTCGCCTTCTGCACACCGGCCATCGACGCCCTCGCCGCGCCGGTCGGGGACGACTGGGTGGTCCCGGCGGAGATGGTCGACGCCGTCCTCGCCGAGGGGTTCGGCCCGGACGTGCCGCCCGCCGAGCGCGCCTTCTGGCACGCGCGGCACCAGGAGAACTACGCCGGCGACGACGGCCGTGAACGCCTCCGGCTCGCCTCGGTCAACCTGCGCGACCGGGACGGGCTGCACGGCCGCCTCGACGGCGTGCGCTGCCCGCTGCTGTGGATGCACGGCACCGAGGACACCGTCTACTCCGTCGCCAACGCCGAGGAGGAGATCCGGCTGTTTCCGAACAGCCCGCACGCCGAGCTGCGCGTGGTCGAGGGCGGCCGGCACTTCCTCAGCGCCTCCGACCCCGCGGCCGTCGACGCCGCCACCGTGGAGTTCGTCCGCCGCTGGGCGTAGCGGGCGCTCAGCCCGGTCCCGGCGCGCCGCCGTCGGTGGCCACGCGGTGCCGGTGCAGGCGGGCGACCACCCACAGCGTCACCGCCAGCGCCGCCGCGGTGACCGGCAGGCCCAGCACCAGCGAGGCGACCCCCAGCAGGTCCTCCTCGTTGGCGAGGTACAGCGGCGTCTGCACGGCGACCCGCAGCAGGAACGTCAGCGCCCACAGCACCGTCAGCCAGCCGTAGGCGCGGACCACCCGCGGGTCGTCGCGCCAGTGCTGCTCGGGTTCGGGGTCGACCGGCCGCTGCCCGGACCCCGGCGCCTCCCCGGGCACCCCGTCGGGCACCGCCTCCGGCGCCGGCCGGTGGTGCAGCCGGGCGCGGGCGGTGTCGACCCGCCGCCGCAGTCCCGGCAGGGAGTGCGCGGCCATGGAGCCGAGGTGGCTGGGTGCGAGGAACTCGGCGAGGACGCCGACCAGCGGCCAGCGCAGCGGCACCGACCCCAGCAGGACGACGCCGATGACGGCGTTGCGGATGATCCCGGGCACGAAGTAGTTGCGGGCCTGCCCGGAGGCTGCGGCGATCGCGACGGCGACGGCGACGCCGAACAGGCCGCTGAAGGCCTGCTGCACGCTCTCCCGGCGGACCAGTCGGAAGGCGAGGACGAGCAGCGCGGCACCGATCGCGCACCAGATGCCGGTGCGCAGGTCGCCGACGGCGTTGGCGACGATGAACGCCACGGTGGGCAGCGAGGCGTCGACCATCCCGCGCCAGCCACCGAGCTGCTCGAGCACCAGGTGCCGGTCGAAGGTCACGCCTGGACCGGCGTCCCCGGTCTCCTCCTGCTGCGCTGGTCCCCCGGGCTCGCGCCGGCCGTCGTCGTCGGCCGCCGCCGTCACCCCGCGCTCAGCTCGTACCAGGGGTTGTAGATCACCTTGCGTCCGTCGAAGGAGGCGAACCGCCCGCGCGCGGTCAGCGTGCGCCCGGGCTCGATGCCCGGGATGCGCCGGCGGCCCAGCCAGACGAGGGTCACCGAGCCGGAACCGTCGAACAGCTCGGCCTCGAGGGTCGGGACCGTCTCGCGCGGGGTGTAGACGACCGACTTCAGCCGGCCGGTCACGGTGACCACCGCGCCCTTGCGGCAGGCGCTCACCAGCTCGCAGCCGGCGCGGTCGGTCTCGGCGCGCAGCTCCTGCGCGTCGATCGTGGAGTCGTCGGCGGTCAGTCGCTGGAGCCTGCGCGCGAGCCAGCCGCCGGGACGCGTCTGTGTCACGGGTCCAGCGTAATCCGGCTCCCGGGGCCGGGACGCTCGCCGTCCCGCCGGTCGTCCCGCCGGTCGTCCCGCCGGTCGTCCCGCCGGTCGTCCCGCCGGTCGTCGTGGCGTCCGTCCCGCCGTCGCCGGAGCCAGTCGCGCACCACCGCCCAGCCCTCGCCGGCCGGGTCGATGGGCTCGAGGTGCCCGCCCGGGACGGTGTGCACCCGCACCCGGTCACCGGCCGCCGTCGCGGCGGCCGCGTAGCGCTCGCTCTGCTCGGGCGGCACGACGTCGTCGCCGGTGCCGTGCACGCACAGGACGTCGGCGCCCGTGGGCAGCAGCCGCACCGGGTCGGCGGCGGCGTAGCGGTCGGGCACCTCGGCGGGCTCGCCACCGAGGAACTCCTGGGTCGCCCGGCGGCCCAGTGCCCGCTCCGCCGCGCGGTCGAGGTCGAGCACGCCGGCCTGCAGCACGGCCGCCGTGACCCGCACCCGCGGCCCCGCGCCGGGTGCGCCGGCGGGCAGCCGTCCGCGCCCGGCGGCCCAGGCGGCGAGGTGACCACCGGCCGAGTGGCCGACGACGGTCACGTCGGTGAGGTCGAGCCGGTCGCGCCCGGGCAGGCCGGCGAGCGCGTCGACGGCGGCGGCGACGTCCTCCAGCGTGGCCGGCCAGCCGCCTCCCGTGCCCACCCGCCGGTACTCGACGGCGACCGCCGCCCAGCCGGCCGCGGCGAGGTCGGCGGCCAGCGGGCGGGCCAGCTCGACGCCGTAGGCGGCGCGCCAGAAGCCGCCGTGCACGACGACCACCACCGGCGCGGCGCCCTCCCCGCCGGGCAGGGACAACTCGAGGAACTGGTCGGGGTGCGGCCCGTAGGCGACCGTCCGCGGGCTCACGCGCCCGGACCGGGCGCCGCCGGCCGCTGCCTGGCCTGCTGCTGGGCGGCCTGCTGCTGGGCGGCCTGCTGCTGGCGGGCGAGCTGAGCGGCGGCCTGGGGAGGCAGGGCCAGCGGCAGCTGCTCGCGCACCGGCATCGGGTCGGTGCCGCGCACCACGACGATCTGGCGGAAGACGTCCTCGAGGACCGCGGCCGCCTCGGGGCTCTCCGCGGCGGGGCCGCTGATCATGCCGCGCAGGAACCAGCGGGGGCCGTCGACGCCGAGGAAGCGGGCGGCCCGCCGCTGCGGCTTCGGCGGCGGCCCGCCCGGCTGCGGGGGCGGGGTGACGACGACGGTGCCGGCCAGCTCGGGGCCGAAGGGGCCCTCCACCTCGGTGAGCCGCCCGCCCTGGCCGGACGCGCTGCGGGCCAGGTCGGCGCGGACGTCGTCCCAGATCCCGGCGGCGCGCGGCGCGGCGAAGGCGGAGACCTGCAGCAGCGAGTCGCCGTAGCGCAGCGTCGCGCCGATCACCTTCTGCTGCGGGTTGAGGTCGACGCGCAGCTCGGTGCCCGGGACGGCGGGCAGCCGCAGCGCGCCGAGGTCGACGCGGGGCCGGCCGTCCTCGGGTGCGTCGGCGACGTCGAAGGGGCCGGTGGTCTCGTCGACCTCCCGCTCGCGGTGCTGCGGCTCCGGCGGAACGCCGCGCTCGCGCAGGCTGCGGTCGATCCGGTTGCGCCGTCGTCCGAACGGCATCTCAGGCCTCCTCTCCCCCGGGCCCGGCCGTGCCGGTCGAGCCGTGCCCGCCCTCGCCGCGGACGCTGGCCGGCAGCTCCTCGACCGGCACGAACCGCGCCCGCACCACCGGCTGGACCACCAGCTGGGCCACCCGCTCACCGCGGCGCAGGGTCACCGGCGCCACCGGGTCGAGGTTGACCAGGTTCACCTTGATCTCCCCGCGGTAGCCGGCGTCGACCGTGCCCGGCGCGTTGACGATGCTCAGCCCGTGCCGCGCGGCCAGCCCCGAGCGCGGGTGCACGAAACCGGCGTAGCCCTCGGGGATGGCCACGGCCACGCCGGTGCCCACCAGCGCCCGCTGCAGCGGGGCCAGCTCCACGTCCTCGGTGAGCGTGAGGTCGGCCCCGGCGTCGCCGGGGAGCGCGTAGTGCGGGGGCCGCGCCCCGGGTGCGGTCAGCCGTACCGGGACGTCGACGGCAGGGGGTACGGCAGGGGGTGGAGCGGGGGGCTGGGCCACGACGGCGATCCTAGGAGGACGCCCTCCTCACGACCGGGGACGGCGCAGGTCGGCCCGGACGCGCCGGGCCAGGGCCTCGGTGGCCTTGAGGTTGAGGCGGCCACCGATCGCGGCGCCGACGAGCAGCGGCGCGGCCGCCCCGACGCCGCGGGCCATCCGGGTGGTGAGCCGGCGGCTGAGCGACCGCAGCCCGGCGGTGCCCAGCACCACGCCGAGCCCCTGCCGCTCGCCGCCGTCGAGGGCGCGCTGGGCGGCCCAGCTCGACAGGTAGGCGGCGGCCCGCTCCCGGTCGTCGCCCACCGCGGGCCGGCCATGCAGCTCGTGCAGCTCGCCGAGCAGCACCACCTCGACGGCGGCGGTCAGCAGCGTCTCGGCGCCCAGCTCCAGCGGCAGGGCCAGCAGCGACGGCGGGACCAGCCAGTGCGCCGCCGACAGCCCGCCGGTGGCCGCCCCGACCGCGGCGGTCAGCCGGGACGCCCGGGCGGTGAGCGCGTCGGCGATCTCCTCGTCCGAGCGCCCCGGGTGGGCGGCGCGCAGCCGGGCGGCGTCGCGGACCGGCAGGCGGGGCGCGGCCGTGGCCAGCAGCTCCCCGAGGACCGGGCCGAGGCCGCGGCCGCCGCCGTCGCCGGGAGGAGGGGCGGCGCCGGGGACGTCCCCGCCGCGGGCCGTCGCGGCGGCGGCCGCGGAGGCGACGGCACCGACGACGTCGCGCAGCAGGCCGGCCGTCGGGCGGCGCGGGCCGTCGGGGCCCTCAGCGTCGTCGGCGGTGCCGCCGAGCAGCCCGGAGACGGCGTCGGCGACGGCCCGGGCGGCGCGGCCCAGCCCGGTCTCGGCCTCCGGGACGTCGCCCGGCGGGCCGGGATCGGCCGGCCGCGGCACGGGCCGTGGCGGCGGGACGTCCCTGGGCGCGCCGTACCCGGTCATCGGCTGCTCCCTCCCCGTGCGTCCCGCCACTCACCTGGCGACGTGCTGGACCGGCCCCGTCCCGGGTCCCACCCCGAGCCAGGTGACGTACTGCAACGGCCCCTCTGCAGGGCCCCGCCGCGAGCCTGCGAGCGGTGGGGCAGAGGGGTCCTTCGTCAGGCCGCGCAGTCGCGGCAGTAGTTCTCGTTGCCGCGGCTGGCGGCCAGGCGGCTGCGGTGCTGCACGAGGAAGCACCGCGAGCAGGTGAACTCGTCCTCCTGCTTGGGCAGGACGCGGACGGTCAGCTCCTCGTTGGACAGGTCCGCGCCGGGCAGCTCGAGGCTCTCGTTGAAGTCCGTCTCGTCGACGTCGACCGAGCTGGACTGCGCCTCGGCCCGCCGCGCCTTGAGCTCCTCGAGCGAGTCCTCGCCGAGCTCGTCGGCCTCGTTGCGGCGCGGGGCGTCGTAGTCGGTGGCCATGGGGTGTGCCCCTCCTCCGGGGTTGTCGCGGGCGGAACGCGCCCGCCTCGTCCGACGGCGGCGGCGGGCGCCGCCGTCCTGTGCGGCCGACGGGGGCGGCCGCTGGTTCCGGTCGCCGGACCTGCCCCGGAGCGACGCGGTGGTCGACCCGGTGCGGGACCGGCACCCCCCGAACGCCGTGCGGGCCCGGTTTGTGCCCGCCGTCAGGCACTGGGCACGTCGGCCGACGACGGGCCGGGACCGGGGGTCCGGCGGGCGGTCGGGAGGCGGAGTGCCGGAGGCTACCCTGCGCCCCGTGTCGAGTGCCGTGGGAGCTGACCCCGCCGTCGTCGGTCCGTACCTCGCCTCCGTGCTCGGCGACCCACGCTGGCGCGAGGTCACCGTCGAGCTGATCGCCGCCGGCATGTCCAACCTCACCTACGTCGTCACCCCGGCCGGCGGCACGGTCGACGACGCGGTGATCCTGCGCCGCCCGCCCACCGGCGCGGTGCTGGCCACGGCGCACGACATGGCCCGCGAGCACCGGGTGATCAGCGCGCTGGGGCCGACCGCCGTCCCGGTGCCGCGGACGCTGCACCTGTGCACCGACCCGGAGGTGCTCGGCGCGCCCTTCTACGTCATGGAGCGCGTCGTCGGCCTGCACGTGGTCACCGACCTGCCGGCCGGCTACGCCGACCGCCCGGAGCAGCGCCGGGCGATCGGCGACGGGCTCATCGACGTGCTCGCCGACCTGCACTCGGTCGACCCGCAGGCGGTGGGCCTGGGCGACTTCGGACGGCCCGAGGGGTTCCTCGCCCGGCAGGTGCGCCGCTGGAGCGGGCAGTGGGACGCCACGCGCGACCGCGACCGCCCGGCCATGGACGCCCTCGCCGCCCGGCTGGCCGAGACCGTCCCCGCCACGCAGCGGGCCGGGATCGTGCACGGCGACTACCGGCTGGACAACTGCCTGCTCGACCCCGAGCGGCCCGGCGGGATCCGTGCGGTGCTCGACTGGGAGATGTCGACGCTGGGCGACCCGCTCACCGACATCGGCATGCTGTTCGTCTACTGGCCCGAGGCCGGGGAGACCCGCCCGGTGCTGAGTCCGGTGACGACGCTGCCGGGCTTCCCCACCCGACGGGAGATCGCCGACCGCTACGCCGCGCGCAGCGGCCTCGACCTCGGCGACCTGACCTGGTACGTCGGGTTCGCCTACTTCAAGTTCGCCGCCATCGTGGCCGGCATCGTCGCCCGCTCGGCGGCCGGCGCCATGGCGGGCAAGGACACCTCCGGGTACGCCGACCGCATCGACCCGTGCGTCGAGCTGGGACGCGCCGCGCTGGAGGACGGTGTCCTCTGAGGCCGGCGGCCGCCCCTAGACTCCGCGCGACCCGCCGGTCCGGTCCGGGCGGGCGCCGAGGAGGACGAGCGTGAGCACCACCACCGACAGCCCTCCGGTGCGGCGCCGGAAGGACCGCCGTCCGGTGCCCCCGCTGGTCTTCCTGCTGGTCCTGGCCCTCGCCGCGCTCGGGGTGTGGTGGAAGGTCCTCACCGACGAGAGCAACCGCGCGGAGGCCGACGAGGCCGCCTGCGCCACCGCCGAGGCGGCGCCGCCGTCGCTGGACCCGACCACGCTGTCGGTCCGCGTCTTCAACGCCACCGACCGCGCCGGGCTGGCCCAGGAGGTCGCCGCGCAGCTGCAGTCGCGCGGGTTCGTCGTCGAGGAGATCGCCAACGACCCCTCCGAGCGCGAGGTGACCGGCACCGGCGAGGTGCGGCACGGTCCCCGCGGCGAGGACGCGGCCCGCTACCTGGCGCTGTTCCTGCCCGGCGCCGGCACCTTCCTCGACACCCGGGCCACCGCCCAGGTCGACCTGGTGATCGGCCCGGACTTCACCGAGCTGGCCTCGCCCGAGCAGGTCGCGGCGACCCTCAGTCCGATCGCCAGCGCCGAGGCCGCCTGCTCCGAGTGAACCGGCCGTCCCCGGTGCAGCCGGTAGCCGGTTGAGTGCAGCCGGTTCAGTGCAGCCGGTCCAGCAGCGCCAGGAACGGCTCGGCGACGGTCTCCGGGACGGCGACCGCCATCGGCTCGGCGAACGGCCGCCCGGGCAGCCCGGTGACCACCAGGCCGGCCTCGGCGGCGACCAGCGCGCCGGCGGCGTGGTCCCAGGGCTTGAGGCCGAGCTCGTAGTAGGCGTCGACCCGCCCGGCCGCCGCGGCGCACAGGTCCAGGGACGCGCAGCCGTGCCGGCGGATGTCGCGCACCTCGGGCAGCAGCTGCGCGACGACCGCCCCCTGCGCCCGGCGCTGCTCGACCCGGTAGCCGAAGCCGGTGGCGACCAGCGTCTGCCCGAGCGAGACCGGCCGGTTGCCGGACAGCCGCACCGGCTCCGGCGCCTCGCGGGTGGACAGCCAGGCCCCGCCGCCGGGAGTGGCGGTGAACAGGTCCCCGGTGGGCACGTCGAGCACCACCCCGGCCACGGAGACGCCGTCGACCTGCGCGGCGACGGAGACGGCGTACCCGCGCAGGCCGTAGAGGAAGTTCACCGTCCCGTCGATGGGGTCGACCACCCAGCGCACGCCGCTGCTGCCCGGACGGGAGGCGCCCTCCTCGCCGAGCAGGCCGTCGTCGGGGCGCGCGGCGAGCAGCCGGCCGGTGATCAGCCGCTCCGCGGCGGTGTCGACGGCGGTGACGACGTCGGTGGGGCTGGACTTGACGTCGACGGCGGCCGCGGCCGACCCGCGCTCGCGGGTGATCAGCGCGGCGGCCTCCCGCGCCGTGGCGACGGCCAGGTCGAGCAGGTCGGCGGGCGACGCGGGAGCACTCACCCGGGCGATCCTGCCCGAGCACCCCGCCGGGTCGCGGCGCCGGTCACTACTGTGGCCGCCGTGCAGGGGTTCGGCGTGGACATCGGCGGCAGCGGCATCAAGGGGTGCCTGGTCGACCTGGAGGAGGGCGCCCTCATCGGGGAGCGGATCCGTGTGGAGACACCGCAGCCCTCGGTGCCGGCGGCCGTCTACGACGTCGTCGTGGGCATCGTCGGCTCCTTCGGGTGGACCGGGCGGATCGGCGTCACCTACCCGGGCGTCATGAAGCGGGGGGTGGCGCACACCGCGGCCAACATGGACAAGGGCTGGATCGGCACCGACGTCGACGCCGGGCTCAGCGCCCTGGTCCCCGGCACCGTCGAGACGCTCAACGACGCCGACGCCGCCGGGCTGGCCGAGATGCGCTACGGCGCCGGCCGCGGCAAGGACGGCGTCGTCCTGCTGCTCACCTTCGGCACCGGCATCGGCAGCGCGCTGTTCGTCGACGGCCACCTGGTGCCCAACACCGAGTTCGGCCACATCCAGGTCGACGGCCACGACGGCGAGAAGCGGGCCTCGGCCGCCGCCAAGGACCGCGAGGAGCTCAGCTACCCGCACTGGGCCAAGCGGGTGGACCGCTACCTCGACGTCCTGGAGGCCAGCGTCTGGCCGGACCTGATCATCGTCGGCGGCGGGGTGAGCAAGAAGGCGCACAAGTGGGTGCCGCTGCTGAGCACGCGCACCCCGGTGGTCCCCGCGGAGCTGCAGAACGACGCGGGCATCGTCGGGGCGGCGCTGGCCGCCGCGGAGCACCGGGAGCCCTGAGCTGCCGGTGGCGGGGACCGGGCCGCCCCTTCCGGGCGACCGGATGCGGCTCGAGGCGCTGGTCACACGGCGTCACGTCGCTACAATGGAGAAGCCCCCGCCCGTCACCACCCAGCCGGGAATCATCCCCCCTCCGCCCCGCGGCCAAACACCGCGCCGGTCCCCGGGGCTCCCTGTCCCGCGGCTGACGGCAGGGGCCGCTACCCGGGAGCCAGACCGCTCCCGGGGAACGCACCGAGCACGGGAAGGAACCTGAGTGCCCGCCGACAAGCCTGCACCGGACACCGACGCCGCGAGCAGCACCCGCTCCCGGACGGTGGCCGCGAGCACCCGGCCCTCCCGGACCAGCGCCCCCGTGGGCGTCGCCGAGGGCGCGGCCGCCAAGCCCGTGGCCCGCAAGAGGGCCCCGGCCAAGACGGCTGCGACGACCGCCGCCACGGGCAAGCCGAGCGCCGTCCCCTCGCCGGGCACCGGTGAGGGCACCGTGCTGACCGCCGTCGCCACCGACGACTCCGCCGTCGCGGTCATCGACGCCGGCGCCGAGGGCCTCACCCTCGACGAGACGGTCGTCGCCGGTCCCGACGGCGCCGAGCCCGCCGAGGTCCCGGCCGCCGAGGAGGCCACCGCCGAGGGCGGGGACTTCGAGTGGGACGACGAGGAGGAGTCCGAGGCGCTGCGGCAGGCCCGCAAGGACGCCGAGCTCACCGCCTCGGCCGACTCCGTCCGCGCCTACCTCAAGCAGATCGGCAAGGTCGCCCTCCTCAACGCCGAGGAGGAGGTCGACCTCGCCAAGCGCATCGAGGCCGGGCTCTACGCCGCCGAGCGGATGCGCCAGGTCGAGGAGGAGGGCCAGAAGCTCTCCCCGCAGATGCGTCGCGACCTCAACTGGATCATCCGCGACGGCGAGCGCGCCAAGAACCACCTGCTGGAGGCCAACCTCCGCCTGGTGGTCTCCCTCGCCAAGCGCTACACCGGCCGCGGCATGGCGTTCCTGGACCTCATCCAGGAGGGCAACCTCGGCCTGATCCGCGCGGTGGAGAAGTTCGACTACACCAAGGGCTACAAGTTCTCCACCTACGCCACCTGGTGGATCCGGCAGGCCATCACCCGCGCGATGGCCGACCAGGCCCGCACCATCCGCATCCCGGTGCACATGGTCGAGGTCATCAACAAGCTCGGCCGCATCCAGCGCGAGCTGCTCCAGGACCTCGGGCGCGAGCCCACCCCGGAGGAGCTGGCCAAGGAGATGGACATCACCCCGGACAAGGTGCTGGAGATCCAGCAGTACGCCCGGGAGCCGATCAGCCTCGACCAGACCATCGGCGACGAGGGCGACAGCCAGCTCGGTGACTTCATCGAGGACTCCGAGGCCGTCGTCGCCGTCGACGCGGTGAGCTTCACCCTCATGCAGGACCAGCTGACCAGCGTGCTGCAGACCCTCTCCGAGCGGGAGGCCGGCGTCGTCCGGCTGCGGTTCGGCCTCACCGACGGCCAGCCGCGCACGCTCGACGAGATCGGCCAGGTCTACGGGGTCACCCGCGAGCGGATCCGGCAGATCGAGTCGAAGACGATGTCGAAGCTGCGCCACCCGAGCCGCTCCCAGGTGCTGCGCGACTACCTCGACTGAGCGTCCCGGAGCAGCCGGGTGTCCGCGCCGGACACCCGGCTGCTCCGTGTCCGGTCGCCGGACGTCAGCTGCCCAGCAGCGGAAGCAGCGCCTCGCAGTAGTCGTCGGACCGGCCGGTGGACTCCTTGTCCACACTGACGAGTGTCACGTCGTCGTCCGTGGGGTCGTCCGGCGTCCCGTTGAGGTCGATGTTGATCGTCTGGCGGATCTGGCCCGGGTTGCGGGCGATCGGTGTGCCCTCGGCGTCGTACAGCGTCGACGCCCCGGTGGCCAGGAAGGCGATCGTCAGGGTCCCGTCGCCCTCCTGGACCACGTGGAGGTCCTTGTTGAGGACCCGGTCGACCGAGCTCGCGATCACCCTCGGTTCGTCTCCCAGCAGCGTGAGGGTCTCCTCGACGCGCAGTGACTCCAGGTAGTACGGCACGCCGTCGGGTCCGTGGAGGGTGACCTGGTACCGGCCCTGGACGGTGGTGGCGATCTCCACGTCCTGCCCGGACCCGCAGAAGTCCTCCTCGACCCTCGTGAACGAGTCGTCGATCGTGCCCTTCTCCGGGGGCTGTGCCGCCGCGGTCCCCGCCACCGTCGCCGTCAGCAGCACGGCCAGGCTCCCCGTCGCCGCGATCGCTCGTGCAGGCCTCATGTCTCCTCCAGCCGTTCCCCGCTCCTCGTCGGCCCCCGGTCGGGGCCGGCGACGGTGGAGCCTCGTCCCGCCGGACCCGGCCCACGAGGAGGCAGCGCACGCGGGCCGCCGCGACGGTGCGTCCGACGGCGCGTCGTCGGGCCGTGTGTCCTGCGCGTTGCGGGATGGTCACGATCTCACCCGCCTGAGCGGACCACGCGGTGTACCGCGGCACCGGCCGGGTAGACGGCGTAGCGTGGAGGACGTCGAGACAGCAGCGGACCCACGGCAGCCGGAAGCCATCCGGCGCAGCGGCACCACCAGCACCACAGACAGACAGACCGGCACCACCCAGTGACGTCCCTGCTGAACCCCTTCCACCAGTCCCAGTGGCCACCGGCGCACCAGCACCGGCGCGTCGGCCGCAGTGACGGGAGGCACGGGAACAGGAGGCTCCATCCTGGCGCTGTGCAGGAGGCCGATCCGCAGCCGCGGGTCCGTGCGGTAGAGAGCGAGTGATGACCCAGATGACCCAGACGCTGACGACGACCCCCGCCGCCGACGACCTGGTCGTGCCCTTCCACTGCGACCGGTGCGGCGCACTGGCGAAGGTGCGTGTCGTGCTCGCCAGCGGTAGCGACCTCGTCTTCTGCGGGCACCACGCTCGCGAGTACGAGTCCAAGCTCCGCGACATCGCCGTCGACATCATCGAGACCGACGGCGAGCAGCGCCTCACTCACTGACGGAGGCGCTATCGTCGCTCACCGCGATGATGCCCTCACCCGACGCCGCCGCCGGCGTCCCCGGACCGCCTCGTGCGGACGGGGACCCGGCGGCTCCGTCGTTCCCGGGGTCCCCCGGTCGACGGCGACCCGAGGAAACCCCGATGCCGCAGCACCCTGCCCCCTCCCCCGCGCCCACGGCCCGGGAGACGACCTCGCCGGACGACACCGCGCCGGACGACACCTCGCCGGACGACACCTCGCCGGACGACACCGCGCCGGACGACACCGCGCCGGACGGCACCGCGCCGGAGAGCCCCACCGCGGAGCGTGCGGCGCCGGCGACGTCCGGGCCCGGCGGGTTCTCCGACGACACCCGGCCGGTCCCGCGCGACCGCGGGCCGGTCGGCCCCGACGCCCCGGCCCCGCCGGCCGCCCCCGCGCCCCGGGGCTCCCAGGACGGCCCGCAGGAGGCCCCGGCCGAGGACGCCGACGCCGCGCGTCGCGACGCCGAGCAGTCCGTCGGGACGGACTCCCCGGCCGAGGACACCGCGCCCGACCCCGTCCACGACACGGTGACGCTCACCGGCGGTCCGCCCGCCTCCGCCGACACGGCGCACGCCACCGAGCCGGTCGACGTCGGCCCGCCCGCCGCCGTGGGCCGGGCTCCCGCCGACCTCTCCGACACCGTCGCGCTGACCGGCGCCGCGGTGCCGGCCGAGGCGCCTCCCGCCACCGCGCCTCCCGCCACCGCGCCTCCCGCCACCGCGACCGGCCCCACGAGCGGCCCGGCGACCGGCGCCGGGGCCCCGGGGGCCGGCGGGCCGCCCCCGCCGCCGGCCGGTGCGGCCTCGCCGCGCCGCCCGTGGCGGCGCCGGCCGGCGGCGCTCGTCCCCGTCGGCCTGCTCGCCGTCCTCGGCGTCGCCTACGGCGTCGACCTGCTGGTGGCCGGGGACGACCTGCCCCGCAACACCGTCGTCGCCGGTGTGGACGTCGGCGGGCTGTCGCACGCGGCCGCGGCCACCGAGCTCGAGGAGCGCCTCGCGCCACGGGTGTCGGCCGACCACGTCGTCGTCGCCGACGACGTCGAGACGACCCTCTCCCCCGCGACGGCCGGGATCACCCTCGACGTCGACGCGACCGTCGACGCCGCCGACGACCAGCCGCTGAACCCGTGGACGCGCCTGGTCTCCTTCTTCGACGACCGCGAGGTCACCCCGGTCATCACCGGCGAGGAGACCGCGCTGGCCGCGCAGGTCGACACCATCGCCACGCAGGTCGACCGCGCGCCGGTCGACGCCACCGTCACCCTCGAGGGCACCACGCCGTCGGTGGTCGAGCCGGCCGACGGGCGCACGCTGGACCGCGAGGGCGCCGCCGAGGCCATCACCACCGCCCTGGCCTCCGGCGGCGACCCGCAGACCCCGATCGAGCTGCCGGTCGACGTCATCCCGGTCCGCGTCGGCACCGAGGAGGCGCAGCGGGTCCTCGACGAGACGGTCACCCCCGCGCTGGCAGCCCCTGTCACCGTGACCAGCCAGGACGGCGCGACGTCGGTGGAGATCCCGGTCGAGGCCATCGCGGCCTCGCTCACCTTCACCCCGCAGGACAGCGGCGAGCTCGCCGTCGCCGTCGACCCCGCCGCGCTGCAGACGGCGATGGGCGAGGACTTCGCGGCCTTCGGCACCCCGCCGCAGGACGCCCGCTTCGAGGTCGGCGACGGCGCGGTGCGCGTCGTCCCCTCCGTCGACGGCACCGGCGTGGACCCCGACGCGCTGGCCGGCCAGCTGCTCGAGGTGCTCCCCGACCCCGCGCCGCGGACGGTCACCGCCGAGCTCGGCGCCGTCCCGGCCGACCTGACCACCCAGGAGGCCGAGGCGCTCGGCATCCGCGAGGAGGTCAGCTCCTTCACCACCACGACGACGAACGACGCCAGCGGCACCAACATCCGCGTGGTGGCCGAGGAGGTCGACGGCGCCCTGGTGCTGCCGGGCGAGACGTTCAGCCTCAACGGCTACACCGGCCCGCGCGGCACCGCGCAGGGCTACGTGCCGGCCAACGTCATCAGCGGCGGTGAGCTGTCGACCGCCGTCGGCGGCGGCATCAGCCAGTTCGCCACCACCATGTTCAACGCGGTGTTCTTCGCCGGCCTCGAGGACGTCTACCACAAGCCGCACAGCTTCTACATCAGCCGCTACCCCGCCGGCCGCGAGGCCACGGTGTACGAGGGCCAGATCGACCTGCAGTGGCGCAACGACACCGACACCGGGATCTACGTGGACACCCAGTGGGCGCCCGCGGCCTCCGGCGGGTCGATCACGGTCACCTTCTACGGGACCAAGCGCTACGAGGTCGAGGCGATCGAGGGCCCGCGGACGAACTTCCGCCAGCCCGCGGTGCAGGAGAAGGTGGACGACGGCGACTGCATCCCGCAGTCCGGCGTCCAGGGCTTCGACGTCACGGTCACCCGGGTGTTCCGCGACCTGCAGTCCGGCGCCGAGATCCGCCGGGAGAGGTTCGACACGACGTACGCGGCCGAGGCGGTCATCCGCTGCGTCGCGCCGCCGCCGGCCGACCCGGCGCCGGCCCCGGACGGCGGCACGCCGCCGGCGCAACCGACGGCCTGAGCCCACGTCCCGGACCCGGAGCCCGCGTCGCGGTCGCTCGTCCGACCGGGGGACCGCCGCGCCGCCTGCTCCCGGACGGGAGCGGGCGGCGCGTCCGGGCGTGCACACTGGCCCGGTGAGCAGCGTGCGGGCCGGCGGGCCGTCCCGCACCGGCGGGACGGCCGGTGACGGCCGCCCCGTCGCCGTCCCGGACCCGCCCCCGGCCGGTCCCGACGGCGGCGCGACCCCGGGAGCCACGCGCGCCGAGGCCCCGCAGCCGGGCCGGCTCGACCACTGGCCGGCGGTGGTCCGGGTGCCGCTGCAGGTGCTCGGCCGGACCGTGGCCAAGGCGTGGCAGGACCGGATCCTGGGCCTGTCCGGTGAGGCGGCGTTCTGGCAGATCCTCTCGGTGCCGCCGCTGCTGATCGCGCTGCTCGGGTCGCTGGGCTACCTCGGCGACTGGATCGGCGCCGCGTCGGTGCAGACCATCGAGGACACGCTGGTCGAGGCCTCCAGCCAGGCGCTGACCGCCGACGTCGTCGACACGCTGGTGCGGCCCACGCTCAGCGACATCCTGACCTCCGGCCGGCTCGACGTCGCCAGCCTCGGCTTCCTGCTCACCCTGTGGGCCGGGTCCTCGGCGACGGCGACGTTCATGAACACGATCGTCATCGCCTACGACCAGCGCGACGTCCGCGGGCCGATCGCCACCCGGCTCATGGCGCTGTGGCTGTTCGTCGTCGGCCTGGTGCTGGCGGTGCTCATGCTGCCGCTGCTGGTGCTCGGCCGCGGCGTGCTGGTGGGGCTGCTCCCGCAGGAGTGGCAGCAGACCGGGAGCACGCTGGTCAACGCCGTCTACTGGCCGCTGGTGGTCGTGGGCCTGGTGCTGGCGCTGACGAGCTTCTACCACGTGGTCCTGCCCCGCCGGCTGCCCTGGCGGCGGCACCTGCCGGGCACCCTGCTGGCCGTCGGGTTCTTCATGGTCGCCTCGACGGTGCTGCGGCTCTACGTCTCCGACATCCTGGTGGCCGCGCTGCCCTACGGCGCGCTGGCCACCCCGATCGCGGCGCTGCTCTTCCTGTTCTTCTTCGGCATGTCGGTGCTGCTCGGCGCCGAGCTCAACGCCGCCGTCCAGGAGCGCTGGCCGGCGCCGCTGCGCCGGCACACCCGCCGGGCGCAGCGCCGGCGGGCGGCCGAGCTGGAGGCCGAGGCCAAGCGCCTGGGCCTCAGGTGAGGCACTGGAGCGCCCCCTCGCAGGGGCCCGACCCGAGCGGAGCGAGGGTCGGGGGCGAGGGGGTCCTTCGACTACTTGCGGAGCTGCTCGTAGATCTCCTTGCAGGCGGGGCACACGGGGCTGCCCGGCTTCGGGGACTTCGTCACCGGGAAGACCTCCCCGCACAGCGCCTCGACCAGCGTCCCCATGACCGCGCTCTCGGCGATCTTGTTCTTCCGCACGTAGTGGAAGACCTCGTTGGCGTTGCCGGTGTCGCCCTCGCGGACGTCGGGCTTCTCGAGGATGTCGGTGCTGCTCACGGCTGCTCCCAGGCTGGGCGACGGGTTCCGGCCGGGCGGCCGGCCACGAGGGTGCGGCCGGCCGCCGGCCACCTGCCCTCCATGATGGCAGGGTGAGCGCCGAAGCCCGTCATGCCGCCGCCCCCGCCGAGCTGGTCCTCTCCCCCGAGGTCGCCGAGGCGCTCGACGCCGGCGCCCCCGTCGTGGCCCTGGAGAGCACGCTGCTCGCCCACGGTCTCCCCCGGCCGGACAACCGGGCCGCCGCCGACGAGGTGGAGGCCGCCGTCCGCGCCGGCGGTGCGGTGCCCGCGACGATCGCCGTCCTCGACGGCGTCCCGCACGTCGGGCTCACGGCGGCGCAGGTCGACCGGGTGTGCGCCGACCCGGACCTGGCCAAGCTCGGGGTCCGCGACCTGCCGGTGGCCGCGGCGCTGGGGCTCTCGGGCGCCACCACCGTGTCGAGCACCGCGCTGCTGGCCGCCGCCGCCGGGATCGGCGTGTTCGCCACCGGCGGGCTCGGCGGCGTGCACCGCCAGTCGGCGGAGACCTTCGACGAGTCCGCCGACCTCACCGCGCTGTCGCGGACGTCTCTGGCGGTGGTCTGCGCCGGCGTCAAGTCGATCCTCGACGTCCCGGCGACCCTCGAGCGCATGGAGAGCCTGTCCATCACCGTCGTCGGCTACCGCACGACCCGCTTCCCGGGCTTCTACGTGGCCGACTCCGGTTCGGCCCTCGACTGGTCGGTGGACAGCGCCGAGCAGGCCGCCGCGGTGCTCGCCGCGCGGCGCGACCTGACACCGGGCGCGGTCGTCGTCGCCAACCCCCTGCCGGACGACGAGCAGCTCGACCCGCAGCTGCACGACCGCGTCATCGCCGACGCCCTGGCCGCGGCGGAGTCGGCCGGGGTACGCGGCAAGGCGGTGACCCCGTTCGTCCTGGACCACCTGCACCGTGCCAGCGGGGGCGCGACCCTGGCGGTCAACGTGCGGCTGGTGCTGCGCAACGCCGAGCTGGCCGGGCGGATCGCCGCCGCACTGGCCGGGACGCCGCGCTGAGCACCGGGCGCCCGGCCGTCGTCGTCGGGGACCTCGCCACCGACGTCGTCGCGGTGCTCTCCGGGCCACCGGCGCCCGGCTCGGACCGGCCGGCGGTCATCCGCAGCCGCGGCGGCGGGGCCGGCGGCAACGTGGCCGTGCACCTGGCCGCGCTGGGGGTGCCCGTGGTGCTGGCCGGCTGCGTGGGCGACGACCCCGCCGGCGCCGCGCTGGTGGCCGACCTGGCCACCGCCGGGGTCGGGCTCGCGGTGCGCACGGTGCCCGGCGCGGCCAGCGGCACCGTCGTCAGCCTGGTCGAGCCCGGCGGGCAGCGCAGCATGCTGGCCGACCGCGGCGCCAACCTGGAACTGCGCGCCGACGACGTCCCGGTACCCGCGCCCGGCGGCCACCTGCACCTGTCGGGCTACACGCTGCTCGACGAGCGGCCCCGGGCGGCCGGGCTGGCGGCGCTGGCCGCGGCCCGGGTGGCGGGGTGCACCGTCTCGCTCGACCCCGCCTCGACCGGACCGCTGAGCTCCTACGGCGTGGACCGGTGGCTCGCCGACACCGCCGGCGCGGACCTGCTGCTGCCCAACGCCGACGAGGCGCGGCTGCTCACCGGCTGCACCGACGTCGCCGACGCCGCCCGCGCGCTGGCCCGCCGTCACCCCGCCGTCGCGGTGACCCTCGGGGCCGACGGCGCGCTGTGGGCCTCCGCCGGCGCGCTGGTGCACCGACCCGCGCACCCGGCGGACGTCGTCGACACCACCGGCGCGGGGGACGCGTTCACCGCGGGCCTGCTGTCGGTGTGGCTGGCCGAGGCCGACGGGGACCCGGCCACGGCGCTCGACGCCGGCCTGGCGCGGGCCGCCGCCGTGGTGGGGCGGCCCGGGGCGCGCTGAGGCGGGCTCAGCCGTCGATGACTCGGCCCCCCTCGATGACGCGGCGCTCGCGCGCGGGGGCCTCCAGGATGCGGTCGGGCCGCGGCGGCACGTAGCGGTGGGCGTCGAGCTTCTTCTTCGGCGGCCGGTCGTTGGCCATGACCACGGCGATCCAGGGCAGCACCGTGCCCAGCACCGCGAAGACGATCGCCAGCCAGAGGATCTGGTAGGTCGCCGCGGCCAGCACCAGGCTGACGGCGCGGACGGCCATGGTGATGACGTAACGCTTCTTCCGGGCGGCGTGCTGCTCGACCAGGCTCGGCTCGGCCTGGGTGATCAGCACCGGCTCGGCCTTGCGGGGTCGCGCGGACTGCTGGCTCGAGGCCACGTGCACCCATCCCTTTCACGGATCGAGGCAGAGACGGCACGGTGTCGCCTGTGCAGGCCGGTTGCCCGTCATCCGGTGGTGGACTCCCGACTTCCCCCGGTCTGCCCTCCATCGTGCCACCGCAGCGGGAGCCGCGCAGGCGCGTGGGCGGACGATCGGGTGCCGGTTGCCGCGCTGCTCAGCCGCTCGCCGCAGCGGCCCTGGCGGCCTTCTTCGCCTCCTGCTTGGCGGCCCGGACCTCGGCCAGCGACTCGGGCCCGGTGACGTCGGCGACCGAGCGCCGCGATCCCTCCTCGCCGTAGCCGCCGGCCGCCTCGCGCCACCCGGGCGGGGTGACGCCGTACTGCTTGCCGAGCAGCGCGACGAGGATCCTCGCCTTCTGCGCGCCGAAGCCGGGCAGCTCGCCGATGCGGCGCAGCAGGGTCGCGCCGTCGGGGGCGTCGGACCACAGCGCGTCGGCCCGTCCGTCGTGGCGCTCGACGAGCAGCCGGCAGACCGCCTGGGTGCGCGCGGCCATCGAGCCGGGGTAGCGGTGCACCGCGGGCGGCCCCTGGAAGAGCCGGGCCAGGTGCTCGGGGTCGGCGTCGGCGATCGCGGCCGCGGAGAGGACGTCCACGCCCATCCGGTCGGCGAGCAGCCGCGGCCCGGCGAAGGCGCGCTCCATCGGGAACTGCTGGTCGAACAGCATGCCGAGGAGCAGCGCGAGCGGATCGCGGCCGAGCAGGTCGTCGGCGGCGGCGTCCTGCGCGATGTGGAGGGTCGGCACGCCGCGAGTGTGCCGCACGTCCGGGGGATCGGGTCCCCCGTCACCGGCGGGCGCCGTACAGCTGTCGAGCAGCTGTCTGACCTCGCCCCGTGAGCAGGACCATCGGACTCCGCCCCACCGAGGACGACGCGCGGATCAGCCGTGAGGCGGTGCGGGGGAACGAGCGTCGTGGGCACGGGCGACGCGGCCGACGCCACGGTCCGGTCCTGAGCCCGACCGACCTGGCCTGCAGCGTCGCCACGATCGTCCCGACGTCGACGCAGGCACGGCCGGCCGTCCTCCGGCCCGGGATCGAGCTGGGCGGGGTGCCCACCCGCTTCCTCGTCGACGAGCTGCGCAGCATCGACGTGCGGTCCGTGGACGGGGAGCCCGCCTCCTCCCTCCACCGGAACGAGCTCGAGGAGGTCGAGGTCGCCCGGTACCCGGGCCGCTGACCGGCCCGGGACGCACGCCGAGTCACACCGGAGGAGTTCCTGAACCCCCAGGTCAGGACAGCCTCAGTTTGCTGGCGGGGTGCGCCGGGGGCTGTCACCCTGAGGTCCATGACGACGATGCAGGAACTCCCCCAGGTCCAGGACTGCTCCGTGACCAGCTGTTCCTACAACGCGGGATCCAGCTGTCACGCCGGGGCCATCACCGTCAGCGGCGACCACGCCCACTGCGGCACCTTCGTCGAGATCTCCTTCCGGGGCGGCCTCGACCGCACCGGCATGGTGGGCGCCTGTCACCGCTCCGACTGCCGGCACAACGAGCAGCTCGAGTGCACCGCGCCGGGCGTCCGCGTCGGCCCCGGGGCCGACGCCGCGGACTGCCTGACCTACGAGGCCAGGTAGTCGAAGCCGCCCACCGGCTCGAGGGACAGCGCTCCCCCGGCGGAGCGCAGCGCGCCGTCGGCGAACGACAGCGCGGCCACCGGGTCGGCGTCGTCCACGAGGACGGCGCGCCCGGGGGCGGCGACCGAGCGGACGGCGCTGAGCACCGCGCGCCGGTCGGTCGACGACAGCCCGTCGGTGAGCCGGTCGACCAGCACGATCGAGGCGTCGCCGCGACGGGCCTCCTCCACCGCGGCCAGCCGCGGGCCGACGCCCTCGCCCGACGTCGGCGACAGCCGCTGGACCGGGACGGAGCCGTGCCCACCGGCGCAGCGGCCGGTGCTCTCGTCGAGAGCGGTCATGACCTGTCGCCGGGCGTTCTCGGAGCCCATGAGCACGGTCATCTGACCGAGCGGCAGCCGCAGTCCCATCGAGCCTCCACGAGTCGGGATAGGCAAGCCTAACCTGCCTCGGGTCGACGAGTCCAGCTCCCACCCGGGCGCCCGGGGACGCCCGGGGACGCCCGGGGACGCCCGGAAGGAGCCGGCATGGCACGGGTCCTCCTCGCCGGTGGCACCGGCGCCGTCGGCCGCCCGGTGCTCCCGCTGCTGATCGCCGCCGGCCACCAGGTCACCGCCACCACCCGCTCGCCCGCGCGGGTCGAGCAGCTGCGCGCCGCCGGCGCCGAGCCGGTCGTCGTCGACGCCTTCGACTCCGCCACGCTGCGTGCCGCCGTGACCGCCGCCCGCCCGGACGTCGTCGTCCACCAGCTCACCGCGCTGGCCACCCCGGCGCAGGACTACGGCTCCTGGCTGGCCGACACCAACCGGCTGCGCGCCGAGGTCACCCCCGTCCTCGTCGACGCCGCCCGCGACGCCGGGGCACGCCGCGTCGTCGCCCAGAGCGCCAGCTTCACCACCGCGCCGCGCGGCCCCTGGCTGCTCGACGAGGACGCGCCGCTGGACACCGACGCCCCGGGCGCGCTGCGCGGGCACGTGCAGGCGAACCTCGCGCTGGAGCGGGCGGTGCTCGGCACGGACGGCGTCGACGGCGTGGTGCTGCGCTACGGGTTCCTCTACGGCCCCGGCACCGGCTTCGCGCCCGGCGGTGGCTTCGCCGAGGCGGTGCGCACCGGCCGGCAGCCGATCGTGGGCGACGGGGAGGGCCGCTACCCGTTCGTCCACGTCGACGACGCCGCCGCCGTCACCGTCGCCGCCGTCGAGCGCGGGGCGCCGGGGGTCTACAACGTCGTCGACGACGACCCGGCGCCCATGCGCGAGTGGGTGCCCTTCCTCGCCCGCCTGCTCGGCGGCCCCGAGCCGTCGGTCGTGCCCGCCGACGTCGCCGAGCGGGAGATCGGCCCGCAGGCGGTCTACTACGGCACCCGGCTGCGCGGCGCGTCCAACGCGCGGGCCCGCCGCGAGCTGGGCATGCACCTGCGGTACCCGAGCTGGCGGGAGGGCTTCCGCGCGGTCTTCGGCGCGGCCTGAGACGTCCGGTCAGGGACGCAGCACGTGGCCGACGAAGGTGTCCAGCCGCCGGCGCAGCTCGTCGACCCGCTCGGGGACGACCTCCGCGGGGTCGCGCTCCCGCAGCCACGGCGGGATCTCGGTCCGGACGCGGGAGGAGCAGGCGAGGTCGGCGCAGACGTACTGGCCGACCGTGTTGCCGTTGCGGCCGGCCTCCCCGGCGCGGCGGGCGGTGAACAGCGAGACGTCCGCGCCGGTCTGCGTGGTCTGGCAGAGTAGGCACATCGCCGACGTGCGGGCGGACATCGCCGTGTCCGCGGCGCGCAGGGCGATGCCCAGCGGGCGGCCCTCCCGCCACAGGACGGCGTAGCCGCGCAGCGGGGCCCGGGCGTCCCGCCAGCCCAGGAAGTCCAGGTCGTCCCACGGCAGGTCGGACAGGCCGGCCGGCAGCGTGGCGGCCGCGGCCTCGCTGCGGGAGCAGTTGACGAACGAGCGCCGGATCTGGGGCTCGGTGAGGGGGTCCACGGTGGTCCTCCGGACGTGGGGCGTGCGCGGGCCGGCCTCCGCCGGGCGGGTGCGGCGGGCCCGTTCGGGTCTCCCCCAGCGTGCGTCGGCCGGCCCCGCCGGTCGTCCTCCGCGCGTGCCGTCCTCCCCTCCTCCCCGCGGAGGACGTCGCGCGGTGTCCTCCTGCGCGCGGGCCGCTCAGGAGGCGGAGGGCCTGACGATCCCCCGCTCGTAGGCCAGCACCACGGCCTGCACGCGGTCGCGCAGGCCGAGCTTCATGAGGACGTTGCTGACGTGGGTCTTGACCGTGGTCTCGCTGAGCACGAGCTCCGCGGCGATCTCGGCGTTGGACATGCCCCGGGCCACCAGCAGCAGGACCTGGTGCTCGCGCTCGGTGAGCCCGTCCAGCGGCGGGGGCTCCTGCCCGGCGGCCGGGAGCAGCCGGGCGAAGCGGTCCAGCAGGCGCCGGGTGACCCGCGGCGCGACGACGGCCTCGCCCCGGTGGACGACGCGCACGGCGTCCACGAGGTCCTCCGCGGGCACGTCCTTGAGCAGGAAGCCCGAGGCGCCGGCCCGCAGCGAGTCGACGACGTACTCGTCGAGGTCGTAGGTGGTCAGCACCAGCACGCGGGGCGGGTCGGGCAGCTCGGCCAGCCGCCGGGTCGCCTCGACGCCGTCCATGCGCGGCATGCGGATGTCCATGAGGACGACGTCCGGGCGCAGCGCCCGCACCTGGGACAGCGCGACCTCGCCGTCGCCGGCCTCGCCGACGACCTCGACGTCCGGCTCGGACTGCAGGATGAGCCGGAAGCCGGTGCGCAGCAGCGGCTGGTCGTCGACCAGCAGCACCCGGATGGTCACGCGGCACTCCTCGACGTCGGCAGGGTGGCGGTGACGGTGAACCCGCCCCCGCCGCGCGGGCCGGCACGCAGCCGCCCGCCGTAGACCGCGACGCGCTCGGCCAGCGAGCGCAGCCCCCGGCCCTCGGACTCTCCGTCCCGCGCGCCGCGGCCGTCGTCCTCGACGGCGAGCGACAGGCTCCCGGGGCGCCAGTGCAGCACGACCGTCGCCGCGGCCCGGCCGGCGTGCTGCTGGCAGTTGCGCAGCGCCTCCTGCACCAGGCGGTAGGCGGTCAGCGCGACCCCGGGCTCGACCTCGGCCGCGGTGCCGACCGACACCAGGTCCACCGGCAGGCCGGCGGCCCGGGCCGAGGCCACCAGGTCGTCGATGTCGGCCAGGCCCGGCTGCGGCCGCAGGTCGGCGGCGTCGTCACTGGGGCGCAGCACGCCGAGGATGCGCCGCATGTCGGCGATCGCGTCCTGACCGGTGCGCTCCACCGTGCGCAGCAGGTCCTCGGCGGTGTCCGGGTCGCTGCGCAGCAGGCGCCGGGCGGCGGCGGTCTGCACGGTCAGCGCCGTCAGGCCGTGGGTGACCAGGTCCTGCATCTCGCGGGCGACGGCGGCCCGCTCGTCGACCTCCACGGCCCGGCTGCGGGCCTCCCGGGCCTCCAGCAGGGCGCGGTTGCGCTCCTCCAGGCCGGCGGTGTGCTCCCGCCGCAGCCGCACCGAGCGGCCCACGCCGAAGCCGGTCCCCAGCAGCAGCCCGTTGCCGAACCAGTCCGCCAGGGAGGGTTCGAAGGGTCCGGTGACCAGGACGACGGCGGCCAGCAGGCCCGCGCCCGCCGTGGCGACGGCGCTCTGCCGCAGCGGGCGGCCGGCGGCGACCGTGTAGGTGACCAGCAGCGGGGCGAGGGTGGCCACGCCCTGCGCGTAGCCCTGCTGCACGGGCAGCAGGGAGGCGACCGACGCCACGGCCAGGGCCGCCAGCGGCCAGCGGGTGCGGACGGCCACCGCCGCGCCGGAGAGCACCGCCAGCCCGACGCTGAGGGCGTCGGGCTCCCGGAAGTCGTAGTCGACGAAGGTCGGGGCCGACCACAGCGCCAGGGTCGCGAACAGGGCGACCAGCGCTCCGAGGACGACGTCCTCCCGTGCGCCCCACTGCCAGCGCGGGGTGCCGGGGCGGACACCGGGAGGCTGCACGCGGCCACGCTAGGCGGCGCCCGCGGGCCGGCGCCTCCTCCGTGCGGACCGGATCCCCCGCCGGCCTCGTCCCCGAGGAGGAGGCCGGCCGGTCGGGTCGACGTTCCAGTCCGGTGCGGTTCCGCTGGCTATCCTGTGCGGCCGTGGACCACCGGGGCGCCGCCGCGCCCGAGCAGCACCAGCCGGCGGCAGCCGTCCCCGCGCCCAGGACCGGCTCGCCGGCTCCCGACCGCACCGACGGCGGGGCCGTGCTCCGCGCGCTCGGACTCGACGCGCTCGTGGACCTCCTCGAGTCGGCGAACTACGGCGTCTGCATCACCGGGGAGGACCACAGCTGGGTGTACCTGAACCCGGCGGGTGCCGCGGTGATCGGCCGCCCGTTCGCCGAGCTGGCCGGTCAGGACTACCTGCAGTCCTTCGCCGAGCACGAGCGGGCCGCGCTGCTGGAGCTCGAGCACGACCAGCGGGCCGGTGACACCGGCTTCTACGCCAACACCGTCGTCCGGCCGGACGGCAGCGAGGTCGGCATCACCTGGTCGGGCTCGGTGCTGCGCGTCGGCGACCGGGAGCTGGCCCCGGCGGTGTTCCACCCGACCTTCGGGCTGGGCCCGTCCGACACCGAGGCGGTGGTCCCCGGCGCGGCCGCGGCCGGCATCGCCGAGGGCGCCCCGGTCGAGGAGGTGCTGGCCAGCCTGGCCCGTGAGGCGGTCGACCGCTCGCGGGCCCTGGGCTGCCTGCTGCTCGCCGAGGCCGACGAGGCCGACGGGGGCCGGCTGCTGCTGCGCGCGTCTGCCGGCCTCCCGCCGGGGACCGGCGACGCCGTCGCGGAGGCCGGCCTGTCCGTCTCCGACCTCCCGGGCGGGGAGCTGCTGACCGCCGGCCGCCTGCTGCTGCTCTCCGACGGGCGGCAGCGTCTCGAGCGGTCCTCACCCCCGCTGGCCGAGCACCTGGCCGGGCTGTGCTGGCAGGGTGCGGCCGCCCTGCCGCTGCACCGCGGCGGGCGCACCGTGGGGTGCCTCCTGCTGCTCATGCCGGCGTCGGTGACCGCCCCCACCAAGTCGGAGCTGACGTCGTGGTCGGCGCTGGGGGCGCACGCCTCGGTCGCGCTGGCCGACGAGCAGCTGCGGGCCCAGGCCGCCGAGCTGGAACGCCGGCGCCTCGGCCGCGACCTGCACGACTCGCTCAGCGCGTCGCTGTTCTCCCTGCACGCCCGGGCCCAGGCCGTGCGGCGCGGCCTGGCGGCCGGGGACGGGGAGCTGGTCGCGGCGGCGGCCCGGGACCTGGAGGAGCTGTCCCGGCAGGCGGTCGCCGAGCTGCGGGCCACGGTCACCGGCATCCGCGGGGGGTCCCCCGACCTGGCCGGTGCCCTGACCGACCTGGCCCGCACCTGCACGGCCCGCGACGGCCTGCCCGTGCGCCTGCGGCTGGCCGCCGGCCTGCCCGCGGTGGACGCGGAGCACACCGAGCACCTGGCCCGCATCGCCGCCGAGGCGCTGCACAACTGCGTCAAGCACGCCCGGGCCGGCAGCGCCGAGCTCGCGCTGGAGGTGCGGGGCTCGGAGCTGGTCCTCACCGTCGCCGACGACGGCCGGGGCTTCGACCCCGGCGCGCCGCGCGGTGGCGGGCACGGGCAGCGGACGATGCGGGAGCGTGCGCTGCTGTGCGGCGGGTGGCTGCACGTGGACAGCGCACCCGGGAGGGGCACGCGGCTCGTCGTCCGCGTGCCCCTCCCGGGCTGACCCGCCTCAGCGGGACCGGCTCACGCCGTGGCGATGGCGTCGAGCACCTGCAGCCGCGCCGCCCGCCGGGCCGGCCACACCGCGGCCACCACCCCGATGAGCGCCCCGAGGACCAGGAAGCCGGCCAGCTGACCGCCGGGGACGACCAGCTCGGTGATGCCCTGGTCGGCCAGCGCGCGGGTCAAGCCCACCCCGAGCACCAGGCCCAGGCCCAGGCCCAGCACCGCCCCGTACACGGAGATGAGCACCGCCTCGAGCCGCACCGTGCGGCGCAGCTGCCTGCGGTCCATGCCGACGGCGCGCAGCAGGCCGATCTCCCGCGTCCGCTCCAGCACCGACATCGCCAGGGTGTTGACGATCCCGAGGACGGCGATGAGGACCGACAGCACCAGCAGCGCGTTGATGAGCAGCAGCACCTGGTCGACCTGCGCCTTCTGCTCACCGGCGAACTCGTCGCGGTCCTTGAGGCCGACGACCGGGTAGGCGTCGACGACCGTCTCCAGCGCCGCGCGTGCCGCTGCCGCGTCGGTCCCGTCGGCGAGGACCACGTAGACGTAGCGGTCCAGGGCGGGCCCGCCGAGGGCGGCGTCGGTGTCCAGGGACAGCACCATCGAGCCGACCGCCTGGTTGGCGGCGTAGACCCCGCCGACCGTGAGCTCGGTCGGCTGACCGCCGGCCGACTCGGCCGCGACGGTGTCGCCGACCTCCCAGCCGCGCTCGGCGGCGGTGGTCTCGTCGACCAGCAGGCCGCGCCCGGCCAGCCCGTCGCTGCCGCCGGCGACGTACTCCAGGGCGAGGCCGCGGTCCAGCGTGGTCGCGTCGACGGCGGCGGCGAAGGTGCTCTGCCCGTCCACCCGCACCTGGGTGAACCGCTGCTGGAGGACGGCGTCGACCTCCGGCAGCTGCCGCAGCCGGTCGGCCACCTCGGGGGTGAACGGCTGGCCCACGGCGGTGGAGACGACGTAGTCGGCGCGCACCGTGTCGTCGACGAGGGCGTCGACCGAGGCGTTGGCCGACGCGCCGAGGACGCCGAAGCCGGTCACCAGCGTCAGCCCGACCATCAGCGCGGACGCCGTCGCCGCGGTCCTGCGCGGGTTGCGCTGCGCGTTGTCGCGGGCCAGCCGGCCGGCCGTGCCCGCCAGCCGCGGCAGCGGCGCGCCGAGCACCCGGACGACGGGCCGGGCCAGGACCGGGCTGAGCGCGACCGCGCCCAGCACCAGGGCCAGCCCGCCGACCCCGACGAGGGCCGGGGCGTGGCCGCTGTCACCGGCCGCCACGCTGCCGGCCAGGGCACCGGCCGCGACGGCGACCAGCGCGACGCCGAAAGCGGTCCGGCGGCGCAGCGACCGCTCCACCGCCACGTGGTCGTCGCGCATGGCGGCGACCGGCGGGGTGCGGGCCGCCCGGCGGGCGGGCACCCAGGCCGCGAGCACGGTCACCAGGACGCCGACGGCGTAGGACCAGACCACCGTGTCCGCCGACAGCACCAGGTCGCCGTCCAGCGTGAGCCCGAACGTGCCGAACAGCGCCCGCAGCCCGGTCGCGATGCCGAACCCGCCGGCCAGGCCGACCGTGGCGCCGACGACGCCGAGGACGACGGCCTCCAGCAGCACCGACCGGGTGACCTGCCCCCGGCCGGCGCCCAGGGCCCGCAGCAGCGCGAGCTCCCGGGTGCGCTGGGCGACCAGCATCGAGAAGGTGTTCAGGATGATGAAGCTGCCAACGAACAGGGCGATGACGGCGAAGGCGGTGAGCAGCACGGTGATGAACGACAGCCCCTCCTCCAGGGCCGCGGACTGCTCGTCGGCCTGCTGCTGCGCCGTCTGGACCGTGTAGCCGTCGCCGACCGCGGCGACGACCCGGTCGGCGAGCTCGTCGTGGGAGACGTCCTCGGCGGCGGCCACCTGGATGCCGCTGAAGCCGTCGCCGACGCCCGTCAGCTGCTGGGCGGTGGCCACGTCGAAGGCGGTGAGGGAGGCGCCGGCCAGGCCGCCGTCCTCCCCGAAGGTGAAGACGCCGACGACGGTGGCCTCGACCCGGGGGCCGGGGGTCAGCAGCGTCACCCGGTCGCCGACCGCGTAGCCGGCCTCCTCGGCGCTGCCGCTGTCGAGCGCCACCTCGCCGGCGCGCTCGGGGGCCCGGCCCGCGGTCAGCTCGCCGGTGTCGAGCCCGGGCGCGCTGGTCCAGCTGATCCCGATGCCGGGGGCGCCGCCGGTGTCGAGGACCTCCCCGGCGGGGGTCAGCAGGTAGACGCCCTGGGCCTGCACGTAGCCCTCGGCGGCGGCCACGCCGTCGACGGCGCGCACCTGCCCGACCAGCGTCCCGGGCACCGAGAGCGTGCCGGCGGGCCCGTCGATGCCCTCGGCGCCGCCCTCCGGGGTCACGGCGACGTCGGACGCGGTGCTCTCGAAGAGGTCGGTGAAGGTCCGGTCGAGGGTGTCGGTGAAGATCATCGTGCCGGCGACGAAGGCGACGCCGAGCACGATCGCCACCGCCGACAGGGCCAGGCGCAGCTTGTGCGCCAGGAGGCTGCGCAGGGTCGCGCGGCGCATCTCAGCCCACCTCGACGATGCGGCCGGCGGCGTCGAACGCCTTCATGCGGTCGAGGACGCGCTCCGCGGTGGGGGCGGCCATCTCGTCGACGATGCGCCCGTCGGCGAGGAAGAGGACCCGGTCGGCGTAGGAGGCGGCCGCGGGGTCGTGGGTCACCATGACCACCGTCTGGCCCATCTCGCGCACCGAGGTCCGCAGGAAGGACAGCACCGAGGCCCCGCTGCGGGAGTCGAGGTTGCCCGTGGGCTCGTCGGCGAACACCACCTGGGGACGGCCGGCCAGGGCACGGGCGCACGCCACCCGCTGCTGCTGCCCGCCGGACAGCTCGGCCGGCCGGTGGCCGAGCCGGGAGCGCAGGCCGACGGCGTCGACGACGGAGTCCAGCCAGGCCGCGTCGGGGGTGCGCCCGGCGATGTCCATGGGCAGCGTGATGTTCTCCAGCGCCGTCAGCGTCGGAAGCAGGTTGAACGCCTGGAAGACGAACCCGATGCGGTCGCGGCGCAGGCGGGTCAGGCCCCGGTCGTCCAGGGCCGAGAGCTCGGTGTCGCCGATCCAGGCGGAGCCGGAGGTCAGGGAGTCCAGGCCGGCCATGCAGTGCATGAGCGTGGACTTGCCCGAGCCGGAGGGGCCCATGATCGCGGTGAACTCGCCGTGGCGGAAGTCGACGTCGACGGCGTCGAGCGCGGTGACCCGGGTGTCGCCGCGGCCGTAGACCTTGGTCAGGGCCCGGCCGCGGGCGGCGGGCGTGCCGGCCGCCGTGGCGGGGACGGCCGGGGACGTCTGCTGGACCGGTGTCACGGTCTGGCTCCTCGAGGTGGTCGGGTGCCGCACCTGCTGCGGCGTCCCGAGCCTGCGGGCGCCGGCGCCGGGGCGGATCGGCCTGCGGGACGGTCGCCGGAGGGGTCCTCGAGGAGGAGGGCCGGTCCCTGCTCCTCCTCGCGCAGGAGACCCGGCCGGTCCGGCGGTCCGAGGCGACCGGCGCCTGCGCGGCCGGAGCATCGGGGGCGTGCTCTCCCCCGCTCCCCGGCTGCGGCCGGTCCTGGTGCCCGCCGCCCTGCTGGTCGCGGCCGCCGTGCTGCTGCTGACCAACGACGTCCCCGGTCCCGACCTGGCCCGCTCGGTGGTGCGGGCGGTGGCGGACCGGCCCGGCTGGGTCCACCGGGGCGTCGAGGTGCTCAGCGAGGGCGGCCCGGTCGCCCTCGCCCTGCTGCTCGCCGCGGCGGCGTGGCGCCGGCGGGCCCGGGTCGAGCCGGTCGTCACCGCGTTGCTCGCCGGGGCCGCGGTGGTCGGCGCGCTCGGCGCGAGCGAGGCGCTCAAGGCGGCGGTGGCGCAGGACCGGCCGTGCCGCGTGGTCCCGGGGCTGACGGCGCTGGTCGAGTGCCCGCCGCCGGGTGACTGGTCGCTGCCGAGCAACCACGCCACGCTGGCCGCCGCGCTGGCCACCGCGGTCGTGCTGCTGGCGCCGGCGTGGTGGCGGGTCGCCGTCCCGCTGGCCCTGCTCGTCGGCGCGTCGCGGGTGGCGCTGGGCGTCCACCTGCCGCACGACGTCGTCGACGGGCTGGTCCTCGGGTCGGCGGTGGTGCTCGCCGTCGTCGTGCCGCTGCGGCGGCCGGCCGCCCGGCTCGTCCGCGCCCTGGCAGGGTTCCCCCACGGGCACCGGCTGCGGGCGATGGTGACGAGGAGGGAGCCGTGACGGGCACGAGGATCCGCCGCGCGAGGACGGAGGACGCGGCGGCGGTGGGGGACGTCCTCGCCGAGGCGTTCGACGACTACCCCTGGATCCGCTGGGCGTTCGGGGAGCACCGCAGGCGGGAGCGGCTCCGGGAGCTCTACCGGCTCCAGGCCGGGCTCGCCGGTGCCGAGGCGGGCGGGACCTGGGTCGCCGAGCGGGGCGGCGCGGTCGTGGCGGCCGCCTGCTGGGCGCGGCCGGACGACCCGCCGCCGTCGCCGGCGACCCGGCGGCTCCTGGCCGAGGGGATCCCCCCGCTGCTGGGGGACCGCGCCGCGGCGCTGGAGGCAGCGGAGGCCGCCGGTGCGCACGCGCGGCCGCCGGAGCCGTACTGGCTGCTGGGCTGCGTGGGCACCGTCCCGCGCGAGCGTGGACGCGGCATCGCCGCGGCCCTGCTCGCCCCGGGGATCCGGGCGCTGGACGCCGAGGGCGCCACGGCGGTGCTCGAGACGTCGTCCGCGGCCAACGTGCGGTTCTACGAGCGGCTCGGCTTCGGCGTCCGGGCCGAGCTCGACCCGCCCGGCGGTGCGCCGCACGTCTGGGTCATGGAGCGCCCGCCGCGGCGCGCCCGGCCGGCGGAGGCGCCCCGCCGCTGAGGAGGCGGCTGCCCGCGGCGCAGGATGGGCCGGTGCGCGCGGTGGTGAGCAGGGTGGCCTCGGCGTCGGTGACCGTCGACGGCGCCGTCGTCGGGGAGATCGGCCGGGGCCTGCTGGCGCTGGTCGGCGTCGGCCGGGACGACGACGCCGACCGTGCCCGCGCGCTGGCCCGGAAGGTCCACGAGCTGCGGGTGTTCCCTGCCGACGACGGCGCCCGCTCGGCCGGTGACCTCGGGCTGCCGGTGCTGGTCGTCAGCCAGTTCACGCTCTACGCCGACACGCGCAAGGGCCGCCGCCCGTCGTGGGACGGCGCGGCACCCGGCGAGGTGGCCGAGCCGCTGGTCGGCGAGGTGGTCGCGGAGCTGCGGCGGCGCGGCAGCGAGGTGGCCACGGGGGTGTTCGGCGCCCGCATGGCGGTGGCCTCGGTGAACGACGGCCCGATGACCTTGCTGCTGGACGTCTGATCCGGCGACGGACCGGGTACGGGTGGTGACAGAAGACACGCTCTGTGCGTTGCCTGTGAAGTCGGGCCGCGCGGAACACCAGGGCCCGTCGGGACCGTTGCACGGGGCGTAACACAACGGACGACAACGGACCACATCGGGGTCCCGCCCGGACAGCGGCGCCCCACCCCAGACGCGGACGCACCACCGCCTCCGACAGCCGGCCGGTGCATCCGAACCACAGGCAAGGACGAAGACATCCCGTGACGCTCCTGCAGTCCTCCCCCAGCGACGCTCTCGAGGTCCGCTCGCCGCGACGCGAGCCGGACACCAGTGGCCTGGTGTCGACCGACCTGGTGCGCGTGTACCTCAACACCATCGGCAAGACCGCCCTGCTGACCGCCGAGCAGGAGGTCGAGCTGGCCAAGCGCATCGAGGCCGGCCTCTACGCCGAGCGGCTGCTCGCCGAGCGGCAGCTCACCCCCGCCCTGCAGCGGGACTACAAGGCGCTCGCCGTCGACGGCAAGGCCGCCAAGCGGCACCTGCTCGAGGCCAACCTGCGGCTGGTCGTCTCGGTGGCCAAGCGCTACACCGGGCACGGCATGACGTTCCTGGACCTCATCCAGGAGGGCAACGTCGGCCTCATCCGCGCCGTCGAGAAGTTCGACTACACCAAGGGCTTCAAGTTCTCGACCTACGCGACGTGGTGGATCCGCCAGGCCATCACCCGCGCGATGGCCGACTCCGGCCGCACCATCCGGCTGCCCGTGCACCTGGCCGAGCAGGTCAACAAGGTCGTGCGGACCCGTCGGCGGGTGCACCAGGAGCTCGAGCGCGAGCCCACCGCCGAGGAGCTCGGCCTGGAGCTCGACATGACCCCCGAGCGGGTCACCGAGCTGCTCGAGTACAGCCGTGACCTGGTCAGCCTCGACCAGACCGTCGGTGCCGACGAGGAGTCCCGCCTCGGTGACTTCATCGAGGACGCCGACGCCGCGGTGGCCGAGGACGCGGTGGCCTTCCAGATGATGAAGGGCGACGTGCGCACCGTCCTGTCCACGCTGGAGGAGCGCGAGCGCGACGTCGTGGTGCTCCGCTTCGGCCTCGACGGCGGCCAGCCGCGCACGCTGGAGCAGATCGGCAAGCAGTTCGGTCTCTCCCGCGAGCGGGTGCGCCAGATCGAGCGCGAGACGATGGCCAAGCTGCGCGACCCGCAGCGTGCCGACGCGCTGCGCGACTACCTCGCCTAGCAGTCCCCCGCCGAGAGCCGGCTCCCCACGGGGAGCCGGCTCTCGGCGTTGACAGGCGCGTGTCGCCGGGCCAGGCTCGTCATCAACCGTTCGGTTGAGGAGGCTGGTCGTGGTGACGACGGAGGAACGCTGGCGGCACCTGGCCGACGACCTCGGACGGCGGGTCGACGGCGTCCCCGCCGGCCGCTGGGACGACCCGGCGCCGTGCGAGGGCTGGGCAGCCCGCGACGTCGTCCGGCACCTGGTGGAGTGGATGCCGGCGCTCTACTTCCCCGCGGTGGACCGGCCGGTGCCCGAGATCCCCTCCGTCGACGACGACCCCGCGGGTGCCTGGCGGGCCACCGACGCCGCGATCCGGGCCCTGCTCGCCGACCCGGACCTCGCCCGACGCCCGACCAGCACCCGCGCCGGGGACATGCCGCTCGAGGACCTCGTCGCCATGACCGGGCTGATGGACCTGCTGGTGCACACCTGGGACCTCGCCCGCGCCACCGGCCAGGACGAGACCCTCGACGCGGAGGAGGCGGCGGCGTTCCTCGCCGGGATCGAGCCGTGGGACGCCGCACTGCGCGGCAGCGGCCACTACGGCCCGCGGGTCGCGGTCCCCGACGACGCCGACGCCCAGACCAGGCTGCTCGCCTTCACCGGCCGCCGTCCCTGAGACGGGTCCTCCCCGCGCCGATGAGTCCCGGCGCCGGCGCCGGTCTGCCCGTCGACACCGAGGAGGACAGCGTGGCGCAGTTGCTGAGGGTGCAGAACTTCACCGTCTCCCGCGACGGGTACGGCGCGGGGAAGGGGCAGAGCCTCGAGCGGCCGTTCGGGCACGCCGACCCGCGGGAGCTGATGGCCTGGGCCCTCGCCACCGCGAGCTTCCCGGGGCGCACCGGGCCGGGCGGCAGCCGCGGCCTGGACGACTACTTCACCCGGGACTTCGCGCACGGCATCGGCGCCGAGATCATGGGCCGGAACAAGTTCGGGCCCCAGCGCGGCCCCTGGCAGGACCACGAGTGGCGGGGCTGGTGGGGCGAGGAGCCGCCGTTCCACACGCCGGTGTTCGTGATGACCCACCACGTGCGCCCGTCGTTCACGCTGTCGGACACGACGTTCTCCTTCGTCGACGCCGACCCGGCCACGGTGCTGGAGCAGGCCCGCGCGGCGGCCGGCGGCCTCGACGTGCGGCTCGGGGGCGGCGCCTCGGTGGTCCGGCAGTTCCTCGACGCCGACCTCGTCGACACGCTGCACGTCGCCGTCGCGCCGGTCGAGCTGGGCGCCGGCTCCCGGCTGTGGACCTCACCGGACGAGCTGCTCGACCGCTTCCACCGCGAGGTCGTGCCCAGCCCGAGCGGCGTCACCCACCACCTCTTCTGGAGGCGGTGAGCCGCACCCTCAGTCGCGCATGCGGCGCGGGCCGGGCTCCACGCGGGCGGTGGGCGGTCCGATCCGCACCGTCCCGCCGGCGACGACCAGCGAGCGGCCGCCGTGCCAGGGGTGGGGCGGGCCGGCGATCACCGGGGACAGCGTCAGGCCGAGCACCTCGGGCAGGTCGTCGGCCAGCCGGGCCACCCGCAGCAGCAGCTCCTCCAGCGCCGCGACGTCGACCCGCTCGGCCCCGCGCCAGCCGTCGAGCAGCGGCCACGCCCGCGGCTCGCGCACCAGCTCGGCGGCGTCGAGGTCGGTCAGCGGCAGCGTGCGGTAGGCGCGGTCGCCGAGCAGTTCGGTGGCCACTCCCCCGAGGCCGAAGCTGACCAGCGCGCCGAACGACGGGTCGTCGACGACCTCCACGACCGTCGCCACCCCGGGGGCGGCCATCTCCTGCACGATCACCGGGTCGCCGGCGGGGATGGCCTCGAAGGCGGCGCGGACGGCGTCGGCGTCGGGGAGGTCCAGCCGCACCCCGCCGAGGTCGGTGCGGTGCCGCAGCCACGGTGCGGTGGACTTGAGCACCACCGGATAGCCGACGGCGTCGGCGGCGGCGACGGCCTCCTCGGCCGTGGTGGCCAGCCGGGTGCCGAGCAGCGGCACGCCGTAGGCGGCCAGCAGCGCCAGCGTCTCGTCGTCGGTGAGCTGCCGGCCGCCGGGGGACTCCAGCAGGGCCCCGCGGACCACCGACCGGGCGCGCTCGGCGTCGACGTCGGGCAGGTCGGGCACGGTGCCCACCGGCCGCCGCCGCCAGCGGGCGTACTGCGCCACCCGGGCCAGCGCGATGACCGCCCGCTCCGGCGAGGAGTACGACGGCACCGAGCCGCGGGCGGGCATGCCGTTCGCGTCGGTCACGGTGAGCTCCGGCGGGAACCCCTCGGCGGAGAGGAACGTGGCCAGCACCGGCTTGGCCGACCCCCGCGACACCTCCACCAGCGCCCGGCCGTACTCGTCGGGCGGCGTGTGCACCAGCGGCGGGAGGAACACCGCGACGACGGCGTCGGCACCGTCGTCGTCGACGGCCTCCTGCAGCGCCGTGCGGAAGGCCTCCGGGCTGCCGGTGGTGCCGATGTCGACCGGGGCCTCGTGGGCCAGCGCCAGCCCCTGGTCGAGGACGGAGTCGGCGACGAGCACACCCAGCGCGGTGGAGTTGCCGACGACGGCGACCCGGTCGCCGGCCGGCAGCGGCTGGTGGGCCAGCAGCATGCCGACCTCGAAGAGCTGGGCGACGGTCTCGACCCGGATCACCCCGGCCGAGGCGAACAACGCCGCCACCGACTGCTCGGGCACCGACACCGACGTGCCGGCCAGCCCCGGGGTCAGCCCGCCGTGCCGGCCGCTCTTGACCGCCACCACCGGCTTGGTGCGGCCGACGGTGCGGGCCAGCCGGGCGAACTTGCGCGGGTTGCCGAAGCTCTCCAGGTGCAGCAGCACGACCTCGGTACCGGGGTCGGTGGCCCAGTACTGCAGCAGGTCGTTGCCGCTGACGTCGGCGCGGTTGCCCGCCGAGACGAAGCTGGACAGCCCGATGTTGCGGGAGCGGGCGCGCTCGAGCAGCGCCACGCCCAGCGCGCCGGACTGGGCGAAGAACCCCACCCGGCCGCGGCCGGGGACGTGGGGCGCGAGGCTGGCGTCGAGCCGGATCGCCGGGTCGGTGTTGACGACGCCGAGGCAGTTGGGGCCGACCACCCGCATGCCCGAGGCGCGCGCCGAGGCGACCAGCCGCCGCTCCGCCTCCCGGCCCTCCGGCCCGGTCTCGCCGAACCCGCCGGAGATGACCACCAGGCCGCGGACCCGCTTGCGCCGGCAGGACTCGACCACACCGGCGACCTCGTCGGCCGGGACGGCGACCACCGCGAGGTCGACGTCGCCGGGGATGGCCTCGATCGAGGCGTAGGCGGGCACGCCGCGCACGTGCCGGGCGGCGGGGTTGACCGGGTACACCGGGCCCTCGAAGCCGTGGTCGAGCAGGTTGCGCAGGACGAGGTTGCCGATCTTGCCCTCGTCGTTGCTGGCGCCGACCACCGCGACCGACGACGGGGTGAGCAGCCGCGCGATGGACCGGGACTCGCTGCGCTGCTCGCGCTCGTAGGCCACCGCCAGCGACGTCTGGGTGGGGGCGATCGGGAAGGTCAGGTGGACGACACCCTCGTCGTAGGTGCGCGTGGCCTGGTAGCCGGCGTCGAGGAAGACCCGGACCATCCGGCTGTTCTGTGTCAGCACCTCGGCGACGAAGTTGGTGATGCCGCGCTCGCGGGCGGCGGCGGCCAGGTGCTCGAGCAGCACCGAGCCCAGGCCGCGGCCCTGGTGGGCGTCCTCGACGAGGAACGCGATCTCGGCGTCGGTGGTGCCGGGCAGGCGGTCGTAGCGGCCGACGGCGATGAGCTGGTCGCCGAGCAGGAGCACGAAGGCGACCCGGTCGTGGTGGTCGACGTGGGTGAAGCGGTGCAGGTCCTTGTCGCTGAGCCGCTTCATCGGCCCGAAGAACCGGTAGTAGCGGGTCTGGTCGGAGCTGCGCTCCATCAGGCCGACCAGCCCGTCGGCGTCCTCGGGACAGATCGGGCGCAGGTGCACCGTGCCGCCGTCGGCGGCGACGATGTCGGCCTCCCAGTGCGCCGGGGGCCGCGGCGCGGCCGGCTCCTCGGGCGCCTCGTGCGGAGCGGTCCGCTGTTCAGTCACGGGGGTCGTCCGGGTCGAGACCGAACAGGGGGTAGGACGCCCGCCGGGTGCGCGCGACGGCCCTATCGACGCGGGACTCGGTGAACGGGTCCCACGCGGCGAAGCCGGTGTAGCCGCCCTCGGTCATGTGCGTCGGCGGCCGGGCGCGCAGCCCGCGGGCGACGACGTCGTCGCGCCAGGACTGCGGGATCGCCGTCACCGGGTCCAGCGGCGCGCCGGCCGCCTCGGCCAGCAGGTGGGTCCAGGCCCGCGGCACGCAGCGCACCAGGCCGTAGCCGCCGCCGCCGAGGGCGATCCAGCGGCCGTCGCACAGCTCGTGCGCCAGCTCGTGCACCGCGCGGTAGCTGGCCCGCTGGCCGTCGATGGTCAGCGCGAGGTCGGCGAGGGGGTCCTCGTGGTGGGCGTCGCAGCCGCACTGGGTGACCAGCACCTGCGGCGCGAAGGCACGCAGCACGCCCGGGACGACGGCGTGGAAGGCGCGCAGCCAGCCCGGGTCGTCGGTGCCGTTGGGCAGCGCCACGTTGACGGCGCTGCCGTGCGCCCTCTCCGGGTCGCCGGTCTCCTCCGGGTAGCCGGTCCCGGGGAAGAGGGTCAGCGGGGTCTGGTGGATGCTCACGGTGAGCACCCGCGGGTCGTCGTAGAAGGCGGCCTGCACGCCGTCGCCGTGGTGGACGTCGAGGTCGACGTAGGCGACGCGCTCCACGCCCTGGCCGAGCAGCCAGGCGATCGCGATCGCGGCGTCGTTGAACACGCAGAAGCCCGACGCGCGGTCGCGCATGGCGTGGTGCAGCCCGCCGGAGATGTTCACCGCGTGCTGGGCGCGCCCGGAGTGCACCAGCTCGGCGGCCTGCACGCTGCCGCCGGTGATGAGCGCGGCGGCCTCGTACATGCCCTCGAACACCGGGTTGTCGGCGGTGCCCAGGCCGTAGCGCTCGTCGGGGTCGGTGGGCGCGCGCCGCACCGCCTCCAGGTAGGCCTCGTCGTGCACCAGCGTCAGCAGGTCGGTGCCGGCGGGCGCCGGCCGCACGACGTCGACCCGGTTCGACGCCAGGACGCCGAGGGCGTCGGCCAGTCGCATCGTCAGGTCCAGCCGCACCGGGTGCAGCGGGTGGTCGCCGCCCAGCGTGTAGCCGAGCAGCGCGTCGTCCCAGACGACGGCCACCAAGTCGCTCACGGGGCCCTCCTGTCCGCCTCGGGACCCTCCCGCCGAGGCGTCGTCGTCCCGGCGTCGTCCCTGGCCGGGACGCTACCGCCGGTGCCCGGCCGCCGCCCTCTCCCGGCTCCCGGTCCCGGTCCGGACCTGCGCCGCCGCCCCGTGCGGCCCCCGCGGCGGCCGGGCCCGGTCGCTGGTGGCCCGTAGGATCGGGAGCGACACGGAGGAGTGCCAGTGAACGACCTCATCGACACCACGGAGATGTACCTCCGGACGATCTTCGAGCTGGAGGAGGAGGGCATCGTCCCGCTCCGGGCCCGGATCGCCGAGCGGCTGCACCAGAGCGGTCCCACCGTCAGCCAGACCGTCGCCCGCATGGAGCGCGACGGGCTGCTGACCGTCGAGGGGGACCGGCACCTGCAGCTGTCGGAGTCCGGCCGCGCCCTGGCCACCGCGGTCATGCGCAAGCACCGGCTCGCCGAGTGCCTGCTCGTCGACGTCATCGGCCTGGAGTACGCCGACGTCCACGAGGAGGCCTGCCGCTGGGAGCACGTCATGAGCGAGGCGGTGGAGCGCAAGCTGCTGACCCTGCTCGGCAACCCGACGGTCTCCCCGTTCGGCAACCCGATCCCGGGCCTGGACGCGCTGGGCGGGGAGACCTCGGCGGTGCTCGACTCCCTCACCCTGCTCTCCACCACCGCCACCGCCGAGGGCCGCCGGGTGACGATCCGGCGGATCAGCGAGCAGCTGCAGGAGAACGGTGAGCTGCTGCGCCAGCTCGCCGAGCAGGGGGTGCGCCCGGGCGCGACCGTGGTGGCCCGGTCGACGAACGGCACCGTCACCGTCGACGACCACCCGCTGCCGGCCGGCGTGGCCCAGCACCTGTTCGTCGCCGCGGTCGACGAGGAGCTGACCCCGGCGGAGGCCGCCGCGCAGCTCTGAGGACGGAGCCCGCTGCCCCTGCGCCCCGCGGCCTCGGCGCGGGTCCCGGCACCGAGGCCGTTCCAGCACGTCACCCTGCGCCCGGCACCCGCTTCCCCGGCGGGTGCCGGGCGCCGCTCGTTACGGTGGGCGCAGCGTCCGCGACACGGCACCGCGTCCCGTGATCCCACCCGCGAGGAGCCCTGGTGAGCCAGCCCGACCACCCCGCCGACAGCCCTGCGGACACTCCCCCGGCCTCGCCCTTCGAGCGGCTGGCCGACTTCGCCGCGATCCCGCGGGTGAGCGGCCTGGCGCTGTCGGCCGACGGCACCCGGCTGGCGGTCGCGGTGCAGACGCTCGACGGCGAGGGCACGAAGTGGCAGTCGGCGCTGTGGGAGGTCGACCCCGCCGGGCAGCGGCCGCCCCGGCGGCTGACCCGCAGCGCCCCCGGCGAGTCCGCGCCGGCCTTCGGCCCCGACGGCACCCTGCTGTTCGTCTCCGCCCGCCCCGACCCGGCGGCCGGCAAGGACGCCGGCGACCCGAAGCCGGCGCTGTGGGCGCTGCCCCCCGGCGGCGGTGAGGCGCGCCCGGTGGTCACCCGCCCGGGCGGCGTGGCCGGCTTCGCGGTGGCCGCCGACAGCGGCGACGTCGTCGTGGTGGCCGCCACCCACCCCGGCGCGGGGGACGCCTCCGACGACGAGGCCCGGCGCAAGGCGCGCAGCGACGCGGGGGTGTCGGCGATCCTGCACGAGGCCTACCCGGTGCGGTACTGGGACGCCGACCTCGGCCCGGCCGTGCCGCACCTGTTCTGGGCCGGCGCCCTGCCGGCGGAGGACGCGGCGGGCGGGGCGCCCGAGCCGGTCGAGCTGCGTGACCTGACCCCCGACGCCGGCCCGCCCCTCGGGGCCGGCGAGTCGGTGACCCTCTCCCCCGACGGCCGCCTCGCGCTGCGGGAGGAGCAGGTGCCCGACGGCCCGGCCGGCCGGCGCACCCGGCTGCTGCTGGTGGAGACGGCGACCGGGGACAGCCGGGTGCTGGTCGACGACCCGCTGGCCGACGTCCACTCCGGCGCCTTCTCCCCCGACGGCGCCGCGGTCGTCTGTGTGCGCGAGACCACGACTACCTACGCCGAGCCGCCGGACTACACGCTGCTGCTGGTCGACGTCGCCTCCGCGCAGGGCCGGGAGCTGACCGCCGGCTTCGACCGGTGGCCCAGCGCCCCGCAGTTCGCCGCGGACGGCACCGCCGTGTACTTCCTCGCCGACGACGACGGCCGGCACGCGCTGTTCCGGGTGGAGGTGGCCGGCGGCGAGCCGGTGCGGCTGACCGCCGACGGTGCCCACAGCGACCTGCAGGTGGCCCGCGACGGCAGCGCCCTCTACGCCCTGCGCTCGGCCTACGACGAGCCGCCCGTCCCGGTGCGGCTGGACCCGCGGGCGACCGGCCAGCACCCCGAGCCGCTGCCCGCGCCGGGTGGGGTCGGCCGGCTGCCGGGGACGCTGACGGAGGTCCGCACCACCACCGCCGACGGCGCGCAGGTGCAGTCGTGGCTGGTGCTGCCCGAGGGCGCCTCGACGGAGAGCCCGGCGCCACTGGTGCTGTGGATCCACGGCGGCCCGCTGATGAGCTGGAACTCCTGGTCGTGGCGCTGGTGCCCGTGGGTGCTGGCCGCCCGGGGGTACGCCGTGCTGCTGCCCAACCCGGCGCTGTCGCAGGGCTTCGGCCAGGACTTCGTGCGGCGCGGCTGGGGCGAGTGGGGCGGGGCGCCCTACACCGACCTCATGGCCGCCGTGGACGCGGCCCTGGAGCGGCCCGACCTCGACCCGGAGCGCACCGCCGCGATGGGCGGCTCGTTCGGCGGCTACATGGCCAACTGGGTGGCCACCCAGACCGACCGCTTCCGGGCGATCGTCACCCACGCCAGCCTGTGGGATCTCGACAGCTTCGTGGGCACCACGGACGCGGCCTACTACTGGGAGAAGGAGTGGGGCGACCCGCTCACCACCCCGAAGCGCTACGAGCAGAACTCGCCGCACCGCTTCGCCGACGCCATCCGCACGCCGGTGCTGGTCATCCACGGCGACAAGGACTACCGCGTGCCGATCGGCGAGGGTCTGCGGCTGTTCTACGACCTGCAGAAGCGGGGCGTGCCGTCGCGGTTCCTCTACTTCCCGGACGAGAACCACTGGGTGCTCACCCCCGGCAACTCGACGGTCTGGTACGAGACGGTGCTCGCCTTCCTGGCCGAGCACGTGCTCGGCCAGGAGTGGCAGCGCCCCGCCCTGCTGTGACGGCGCCGCCTCCGGGCGGTGTCGGCACGCCGCTCACCCGGCGCCGGCCGACCGGGGGTCGGGCGCGAGGGTCTCGCTGATCAGGGCGCGCAGCTGCGCAGGCGGGAGGCAGGCGGCCAGGCCGTCGGCCAGCAGCTGCGGCAGCGGCGCGTCGGGGTCGGCCGCCATCGCCCGGTCGAGCGCGACGTTGGCCGTGGCGCCGTCCCCGCGCAGCCACGCGCTCACGGCCAGCAGCGTCGCGGGCGGCCCGTCGAGCGGCACGGGCGCGCGGCGGGTGCACTCGGTCCACAGCACCTCCGCGGCCGGGGCGTCGTCGCCGAGCGCCAGGCCCAGCGCCCGGTCGCGCACCTCGGAGAGGGTCAGTGCCCACAGCACCTCGGCCACCCGGGCGTCGGACAACCGGGCACCGGCGGTGGCCGGTCCGGGCCGGCAGGCGGCCGCGGCATCGACGACCAGGGTGCTCGCCTCGGCGGCGACGGCGGCCCGCCCGGAGGCGCGCAGCCGGCCGGCGTGCACCCGCCCGGCGGACAGGCAGGCCTCGGCCATCGCCGCCGCGGCCGGGCCGTCCGGCGGGGCGATGCGGGCGGCCAGCGCGGCGCGGTCGGGCGCGAGCACCGCACCGGCGGCAACCGCCGCCGCGGCCAGCGGGCTGGCCCCGGCGGGGACGGGCGTGCCGGCGCCGGGCTCGCAGCAGGCGTACGGGCAGTCGTAGTCCCACCACCGGCCGCCGCGGACCAGCAGCGCCTCGCGGACGGGCACGTCGCGCCCGTCCAGGGCCAGCACCACCTCGTGCACCACGTCGCGGTGCGGCAGCTCCGGCCACGCCTCGACCGCGCCGGACCCGACCGGGAGCACCGGCGGGAGCGCGCGGTCGGGGGCCTCGGAGACCACCGCGAGGAGCACGGCGTCCGGCTCGTCGGTGACGACCCGGGCGGCGAGGGCGCGGGCCAGCGCGGCGGCCGACCCCGGCGGCGGGAGGTCGGCGCGCACGGTCAGGCCGACCTGGCTGCCACCGGGTCCGCGCAGGCTGACCAGCACCACCGACTCGGCCGGCCGGAAGCCGAGCAGGTGCGGCAGGGCGGCGGCGACCTCGCCGGTGCCGCCGAGCCGGATGACGGGGATCGGGGGTCTCTGCACGCCGTCGACCCTGCGGTCCCGCGCGGTGCGGCGGGCTCCCTCACGGCGGCCTGTGGACCAGGCCGCCCCTGTGGACGGCCGGGGCGGGAGTGTCAGCGGGCCACGGCCTCCGCCGGGGGCACCCGGTCGCGCCGCGCGTTCCACGGCAGCCGGCGGAGCTCCTCGGCGAGCGCGCGGACCCCCGACTCGCCGAAGCGACGGGCCCAGTGGGTCAGCCAGTCCTCCTGCTCGAGGAAGAACTTCCAGTCGCTGACCACCCCGTGCCGCACGAACAGGAACGGCACCGGCGACCGGAAGGGGCGGAAGCCGTCGTTGTAGATCGCGGTCGACCGGTTGCCGTCGTAGAACGGCCCGAAGACGATCCCGTCCTCGACGTAGGACGGCACGGCGATCTGCTGCAGGACCTCGCCGAAGACGCCCTCCGCACGGTCCGCGGGCAGGTCGGGGAAGACGACGACGACCACGTCGTACGTGTCGTCGCCGGCCGCGGTCCCGGCGTCGAGGAGCCGGCGCTTGTGGTCCTCCACCACGTCCACGACGCGCGGCGCGCCCCCGTCGCCGACCTGCTCGGCGGCGAGCCACAGCCGCTGCCGTGCCACGGACGTGGGCACGAAGGGGCAGACCGGCCCGGGGCGGCCGAGCTCCTCGTGCGGCTCGACGACGAAGGTCCGGATCCAGTCGGCGACGGCGCGCAGCGCGTCCCGGTCGCGGTCGGCCAGGCCACCGGTCCTCCCGTCGGTCCCGAGGTCCTCGAGGAGGAAGAGATCAGCGGTCCGTGTCGACATCGGGGACCTCCGGGGAGATGAGGAGCGGGCACCGGTCCTGGCGCCACGGAGCCTGCCCGCCCCCTCCTCGGGTCGCGCCCGTCAAGGGCCCTGGTCCGCTCCCCGGGCCGGTGGCGGTCACCGGGCGCGTCGACCACCGGGCCCGACCGCGGGGCCCCTGCTCCCCTCAGTCGAGGGCGGCGGCCTGGGTGTCGTGGGCCTGCGCGAGCAGGTCGGTGAAGGCCGTCGGGTCGAGCCGGCCGCCGGAGGTGTCCGTGCGGAGCAGCACGAGGACCCGGTCGCCGTCCTGCACCATCCCGACCAGGGCCGGCACGGTCACCTGCTGACCGTCGGGCCCGGTCGCGGTGGTGCTGAAGGTGACGCCGGCCGAGCCGTCGCCGAGCTCGGGCACGGTGAGCTCGTCGAAGGCGATGGTCACCGTGCCGACCTCCGGGGAGGTCACCTGCACCGAGCGGCACCGGTCGAGCTGCTGCCCGAAGCCGTCCAGCGCGTCCTCGGCGGGGCCGCCGGAGGCCAGCGCCTGCACGGTGGTGACCGTCCCGAGGACGGCGACCTGCGCGGCGACGTCGTCGTACTCGTCGAACGACGGCTGGGTCCCCTGCACCGCGGGTGCGCACTCCGGCGGGGTCACCTGCAGGTCCTCGGTGGCGCTGCCGGCGGCGGCCGCGCCCTGCGCCAGCTGGGCCTCGGTCAGCGGGGTGACCTGCGCGCCCGTCCCGAACGCCTCGGCGGGGAGCAGCCCCGGCGCGAGGTCGGCGCCGGAGGCCGGCGACGCCGAGGACGACGACGAGGCCGACGAGGAGGCCGACGCCGAGGACGGCGACGCGGGCGAGGCCGTGCCCTCGACGTCGCCGCCGCCGCACCCGCTGAGCAGGACGGCGGCCGCCAGGCCGGCGGAGGTGCGCAGACGACGGCGGGCGCTCATGCCCGGACGGTAACCGCGGCGCGACGCCGGCGCGGGCCGGTCACCCCGATCGGGTCACGGCTCGTACTGGACGGCGCTGCGCGCGGCCAGGTACGGGCGGACGTGCTCGGCGATCACCGCGAGGTGCACCGGGTCGGTGGCGTAGCGGCGGAACGCCTCGGCGTCGGCGAAGTCGGCGACCAGGACCGTGTGGGCGTTGCCCTCCACCAGGCCGGCGTCGGGGGCGACGGTGAAGGCCAGTGTCCCCGGGACCTGCTCGGGCAGCCGGCGCAGCGCGGCGACGGTCTCGGCCCGGCGGGCCTCGTCGGCGTCGTCGGACCAGGTGAAGTGCACGACGTGTCGGATCACGCCGGTCACCCTGTCAGGCGGGCGGACCGCGGGGGGTCGGTAGTGTCCGGCGCATGGGACGACGGCTGCGGATCGCACTGCTGTCGTACCGGAGCAAGCCGCACAGCGGCGGGCAGGGCGTCTACGTGCGGGCGCTGTCGCGGGAGCTGACCGCGCTCGGCCACGCCGTCGAGGTGTTCAGCGGCCAGCCCTATCCCGAGCTCGACGACGGCGTCCCGCTCACCCGGGTGCCCAGCCTCGACCTGTACCGGGAGCCCGACCCGTTCCGCACCCCGCGGCCCTCGGAGTTCCGCGACTGGATCGACGTCGCCGAGTGGGCGGCGATGTGCACCGCCGGCTTCCCCGAGCCGCTGACCTTCACCCTCCGCGCGGCTCGCGAGCTGCTCCCCCGCCGGCACGAGTTCGACGTCGTGCACGACAACCAGAGCCTGGGCTACGGGCTGCTGCGGCTGGTCCGCGCGGGGATCCCCACCGTGGCCACCGTGCACCACCCGGTCGCCATCGACCGGCAGCTCGACCTCGCCGCCGCGCCCACGCTGCGCCGCCGGCTGACGCTGCACCGCTGGTACGGGTTCACCGCGATGCAGGCCCGCGTCGCCCCCCGCCTGGACGCGGTCACGACCGTCTCGGAGAGCTCGCGGCGCGACATCGAGACCCACCTGCGGGTCCCCGCCGCCGGCGTCGAGGTCGTCCCGATCGGCATCGACCCCGACGTGTTCACCCCGCCGCCCGCCGGGCGGCCGCGCGAGGCGGACTCGATCGTGGTCACCACCAGCGCCGACGTGCCGCTCAAGGGCCTGGTGCACCTGCTCGAGGCGGTGGCCAAGCTGCGCACCGAGCGGCCGGTGCGGCTGACCGTCGTCGGCACCGCCCGTCCCGGCGGGCCGGCCGAGTCGGCGCTGGACCGCCTCGGCCTGCGCGACGCCGTCCGGTTCACCGGCCCGTTGCCCGAGGCCGACCTGGTGCGGCTGCTGCAGTCGGCGGCCGTGGCCGCGATCCCCTCCCTCTACGAGGGCTTCTCGCTGCCGGCGGTGGAGGCCATGGCCTGCGGCACCCCGCTGGTGACCACCGACGCCGGCGCGCTGCCCGAGGTCGTGGGCACCCAGGCGGGCCTGCGGGTGCGGGCCGGTGACGTCGACGAGCTCACCGCGGCGCTGCGGATGGTGCTCGAGCAGCCCTCGCTGCAGGAGCAGCTGGGCCGCGCCGGCCGCCGCCGGGTGCTGGCCTCCTACACCTGGCGCTCGACCGCCGAGCGCACCGCCGACTGGTACACCCGCGTGCTGGAGGAGAAGGGGCGCCCGTGCTGACGGTCGACTACGACCTGCTCGACCTGCGGCCCGGCGCCACCGTCCTCGACCTCGGCTGCGGCGAGGGCCGGCACGCCTTCGAGGCCTACCGCCGCGGCGCGCACGTGGTCGCCGTCGACCACGGCGTGTCCGAGGTGGCGACGACGAGGCAGTGGCTGGGCGCGATCGCCGAGGCCGGCGAGGCGCCGGCGGGCGCCCGGTACGAGGTGGTCCGCGGCGACCTGCTGCACCTGCCCTTCCCCGACGGGAGCGTCGACCGGGTCATCGCCTCGGAGGTGCTCGAGCACGTCCCCGACGACGCCCGCGCCATGGCCGAGATCGTGCGGGTGCTCAAGCCGGGCGGGCGGGTCGCCGTCACCGTGCCCCGGTACGGCCCCGAGCGGGTCTGCTGGGCGCTGTCGGACGCCTACCACGCCAACGAGGGCGGCCACGTGCGCATCTACCGCGGCGACGCGCTGCGGGCCCGGCTGCGGGTCGCCGGCCTCGTGCCCGGGCGCAGCCACCACGCGCACGCGCTGCACGCGCCCTACTGGTGGCTCAAGTGCGCGGTCGGCGTGGAGCGCGACGCCGCCGTCGTGCGGGCCTACCACCGGCTGCTGGTCTGGGACCTCACGCGGCGGCCGCTGGTCACCCGGCTGGCCGAACGGGTGCTCGACCCGCTGATCGGCAAGAGCCTGGTCGTCTACGCGGACAAGCCGGCGGTGGCCGCCGGCGCCCTCCCGGAGCGGGAGAAGACCGCTGCCGCCCGCTGAGCTCCCCGAGCTGCCCGGCGTCCTCGACGGCGCCGCGGTGCGGCAGACGGTGGCCGCCATCGCCGCGGAGCAGGCCGCCGACGGCGCGCTGCCGTGGTTCCGTGGCGGGCAGCTGGACCCGTGGGACTCGATCGAGGCGGCGATGGCCCTGGACGTGGGCGGCGAGCACGCCCGCGCGGCGGCCGCCTACCGCTGGCTGGCCGCCCGGCAGCGCCCGGACGGCTCCTGGGCCGCCGAGTACCGCGGCGGTGCCGAGACCTCTCCCGCCGTCGAGAGCAACCACGCCGGCTACCTCGCCGTCGGCACCTGGCACTCCTGGCTGGCCACCCGCGACGAGGCGCTGGTGGCCGAGCTGTGGCCGGTCGTGCGCCGCGGGCTGGACCTCGTGGTGCGCATGCAGCTGGCCGGCGGCGCGGTCGGCTGGGCGCTGCGCCCCGACGGCACTCCCGACGGCACCGCGCTGCTGACCGGCAACGCCAGCCTGTTCCAGGCGCTGCGCTGCGGCATCGCGCTGGCCGGGCTGGTCGGGTCTCCGCAGCCGGACTGGGAGCTGGCCGTCACCGACCTCGGCACGGCGCTGCGCACCGACCCCGCCGCCTTCGCCGACCGGTCGCGGTACTCGATGGACTGGTACTACCCGGTGCTCGCCGGCGCGGTCACCGGGGAGGCCGCCCGCGCACGGCTGGCCGCGGAGTGGGACCGCTTCGTCGTCCCGGGCCTGGGTGCCCGCTGCGTCGCCGACCGCCCGTGGGTGACCGGCGCCGAGACCTGCGAGCTGGCGCTGGCGCTGGTGGTCGCCGGCCAGCCGGAGGCCGCGCGCGAGCAGGTGGCCGCGATGCAGCACCTGCGCCACGGCGACGGCTCCTACTGGACCGGGCTGGTCTACGCCGACGACGCCCGGTGGCCGGTGGAGCGCACCACCTGGACGGCCGCGGCGGTGGTGCTGGCCGTCGACGCGCTCTCGGGTGCCACGCCGGCGTCGGGGCTGTTCGCCGACCCGGCCGCGCTGCCGGCGCCCGGGACCGTCGACACCCCCGGTTCGGCGGCGCCGCTACCGGGCAGTCGACGTCCGTGACCAGCACCACCGAGCACCCCGGCACGTCCCCGTCCCCGACCGCCGACGGCGTCACCGTCGTCGTCATGAGCCGCGACCGGCGCGAGGACCTCCTTGCCACACTCCCCCGGCACGAGGCGCCGGTGGTGCTCGTCGACAACGGCTCCACCGACGGCACGGCCGACGCCGTCCGCGCCGCCCTGCCGGAGGTGACCGTCCTGGCGCTGCACGAGAACGTCGGCGCCCGCGCGCGCACCATCGGCGCCGGGCACGCCGGCACGGAGTTCGTCGCCTTCGCCGACGACGACTCCTGGTGGGCGCCGGGCGACCTGGCCCGCGCCGTGGCGGTCATGCGCGCCCACCCGCGGCTGGCGGTGCTCAACGCCCGGGTGCTGGTCGGTCCGGAGGAGCGGCTGGACCCGCTGTGCCCGGAGCTGGCGGCCAGTCCGCTCGGCACGCCGCCGCACCTGCCCGGCCCGCGGCTGCTCGGCTTCATCGGCTGCGCGGCGATGGTGCGCACCGAGGCGTTCCTCGCCGCCGGCGGCTTCGACCCGGTGGTGCGCTTCCCGGGCGAGGAGGAGCGGCTCGCCCTCGACCTGGCCGCGGCCGGGTGGGACATCGCCTACGTCGACGCCGTGACGGTGCACCACCACCCCTCGACCCGCCGGCACGACCCCGCCGCCCGCCGTGCGGCGATCTGGCGGTCCAGGCTGCTCACCGCGGTGATGCGGCTGCCGTGGCCCGACGTGGCGCGCACCGTCGTCGCCGGGCTGCGGGCCGGCGCCCCCGAGCGGCGCGGGCTGCGGCGGGCGGTGCCGGACCTGCCCGCCGCGCTGCGCCGCCGGCGCCGGGTGCCGGCGTCGGTGCTGGCCGACCTGCGGCGGCTGGAGGCCGGCTCGTGACGGCGACGGCCGACCGGCCGGTGCACGTCGAGGCGGGGGCCGATGCGCGGGTCGCCGTCGTCGTCATCACCCACCAGCGGCGCGAGGAGGTGCTGGTGGCGCTGTCGCGGCTGCTGGAGCTGCCGGAGCGGCCGCACGTGGTGGTCGTCGACAACGGCTCCACCGACGGCACCGCCGAGGCCGTCCGCGAGCGGTTCCCCGCCGTGGAGCTGGTCGCCAGCCCGGTGAACCTCGGCGCGGTCGGCCGCAACGTCGGCGTCGCGCGGCTCTCGACGCCCTACGTGGCCTTCTGCGACGACGACACCTGGTGGGAGCCGGGGTCGCTGCGGACGGCGGCCGACGTCCTCGACGCCCACCCGCGGCTGGCCGTGGTGACCGCGCGGATCCTCGTCGAGCCCGGCGGCCGGGAGGACCCGATCGTGCCGGAGCTGCGCGACTCCCCCGTCCGCGGCGCCGACTGGCTGCCCGGCCCGGCGCTGGGCTCGTTCCTCGCCGGCGCGAGCGTGGTGCGCCGGGAGGCCTTCGGGGAGGTCGGCGGCTTCTGCGAGCGGCTGTGGCTGGGCGGCGAGGAGGAGCTCATGGCCGGCGACCTCGCCGCCGCCGGCTGGGAGCTGTGCTACCTGCCCGCCCTGACCGTGCACCACCAGGCCTCGCGGGCCCGCGACTCCCACCGCCGGCGCCGCGACGGCATCCGCAACACCCTCTGGACGACGTGGCTGCGGCGCCCGCTGCGCCCGGCGCTGCGCCGCACGCTGCACCTGCTGGCCACCCTGCCCCGCGACCGGGTGACCGCGCAGGGCCTGCTGGCCGCCGCCCGCGGGGTGCCGTGGGTGCTGCGCGAGCGGCGGGTGCTCCCCGCCCACGCCGAGGCGCGCTTCGCCGCCCTCGACGCCGTCCAGCGCCGCAGCTCGGCGCGCCGCTACGTCAGCTGAGCCCCGGGAGGGACGCACGTGACGCCACCGGACCGACGCGACCAGCCGCCGATCACCGCGGACGAGGCGACGACGCTGACGGCCTTCCTGCGGTACCAGCGGCAGACGCTGGAGTGGAAGTGCGCCGGCCTGACCCCGCAGCAGCTCGCCACGCGGGCCGTGCCGACGTCCGAGGTCACGCTGCTGGGGCTGGTGCGTCACCTCGCCGCGGTCGAGACCGGGTGGCTGGTCGGCTTCGGCGGGCTGCCGTACGGGATGTGGCCCGACGTCGTCCGCGACCGCGACGAGCAGTTCCGCGTGGACCCCGCGACGGTGACCGCGGACGACGTCGAGTCGGCCTGGGTCACCTGGCGGGCGGTCGGGGAGACGGTGGGCTCGGTCGCGCGGCAGCTGCCCCTCGACACCACCGACCGGCCCTGGGGTCGCGACGACGAGTTCTCCCTGCGCTGGATCCTGCTGCACCTCGTCGAGGAGTACGCGCGGCACAACGGCCACGCCGACCTGCTCCGCGAGGCGGTCGACGGCGTCACCGGGGAGTGAGCCCGCCCGCGTCGGGGAGCGTGTGCGCCGGCGCCGCGTCCCGCGCCCCGGAAAGCGGCGGGGGCGCACACGCCCGGGACCCCGGCAGCGGTCAGGTCGCGCAGGCGATGCAGGTCCGGGTCGTCGGGCGGGCCTCGAGGCGCTCGGGCGCGATCGGCGCGCCGCAGGTCTCGCAGCGCCCGTAGGTGCCCGCCTCGACGGCGGTGACCGCGGCGTCGACCTCGGCCAGCCGCCGGCGAGCCTGCTCCAGCAGCGCCGCCAGCTGCTGGCGCTCGAAGGCGATCGTCGCGCCCTCGGGGTCGTGCTCGTCGTCGGCGTTGGACGCCTGCGAGGCGGCGACCACGGCGTCGAACTCGCGGGTCAGCGCCGCGATCTGCGCCAGGGCGGCGGTGCGCTCCGCCCCGAGCCGGTCAGCGCTCACGGCGCAGCAGCCGCAGCGACCCGGTGCCGGGCAGCTCGGTGAAGTCGCCGCCGGCCAGCACCCGCGTGTAGACGCCGAAGGGTGCCTGGCCGCCGTCGGCGGGGTCGGGGAAGACGTCGTGGATGGCCAGCGTGCCGCCCACGGCCAGCTTGGCCACCCAGGCGTCCTGGTCGCGGCGGGCGGACTCCTCGGTGTGGCTGCCGTCGAGGAACAGCAGCGCCAGCGGCGTCGACCACAGCGGGGCGAGCACCTCCGACCGGGCGACGACGGCGACGACGACGTCCTCGGCGCCGGCGTCGGCGACGGTGCGGCGGAACCGCGGCAGCGTGTCGACGAGCCCGACGGCGGGGTCGACCAGCGACGGGTCGTGGTACTCCCAGCCGGGCTGGTGCTCCTCGGAGCCGCGGTGGTGGTCGACGGTGACCACCTGCCGCCCGGTCTCCCGCGCGGCGGCGGCGAGGTAGAGGGCCGACTTCCCCATCCACGAGCCGACCTCCAGCAGCGGCCCGGGGACGGTGACGGCGCGGGCGGCCTCGTAGAGGGCGCGGCCCTCGTCGTCGGGCATGAAGCCGGGGGCGGCGCGGGCGGCGGCCAGCAACTCTGCGCTCATCGGGCGAACCTCGCACGCAGTGCCGACACGCGCCTCTCCGGGGCGGCGCCGGCCGCCGTGCCGGCCGCGGTGGCGAAGAACGCACCGGCCGCGGTCGTCACCGGCACCGCCAGCACCAGCGCGATGGCGCCGACCAGGGTCCGGATGACCTCCTCGGCCGGCGCCGAGCTGGTGAGCACGGTGCCGGCCGGCTGGGCGTAGAGCTCGAACAGCAGGAGCAGCGGCAGCGCGGCCCCGGCGTAGGCGAAGACGATCGTGTAGACCGTCGAGGCGATGTGGTCGCGGCCCACCGCCATGCCGCGGCGGTAGAGGTCCCGCCACCCCATCGCCGGGTCGACCTCCTTCAGCTGCCACAGCGCCGAGGCCTGGGTGATCGTGACGTCGTTGAGCACGCCGAGCCCGGCGACGACGACCCCCGCGATGACCAGCCCGGAGAAGTCGAGGGTCGGGTCGAAGGTGGCCAGCTGGACGGTCTCCTCGCTGGTCAGCCCGGTCAGCCGCGCGACGCCGACCGAGACCGACCCGAGCACGGTCACCAGCGCCAGCCCGAAGAGCGTGCCCACCAGCGCCGTCGTCGTCCGGGCCGAGAAGCCGTGGGCGAGGTAGAGGACGACGAACATGATCGCCGCGGAGCCGACCAGGCTGACCAGCGTCGGGGAGGACCCCGCCAGCAGGCCGGGCAGCACGAACTGCAGCAGCACGAAGAAGGCGAACGCCAGGCCGACGAGCGCGGCCAGCCCGCGCAGCCGGGCGACGGCGACGGTGACGACCGCGAAGGCGACGGCGAGCACCAGCAGCGGCGTGGCCCGCGCGAAGTCGTAGAACTGGTAGCCCGCGCCGCCCTCGGCGCCGGGGTCGCGGGTGAGCACGACCGTGTCGCCCTCGGCGACCCCGTTGGCGACGACGTCGGCGGCGAGGTCGACCTGCTGGTACTCCCCGGCGCCGGGCCCCTCGAGCACCTCGACGACGGCGGTCGCGCAGCTGGCCTGCGCGGTGCCGGGGTCCCCGCAGGGGAAGGTCTGCAGCGACACGACCCGGCCGTCGGGGTAGGTGGTGCCCGGCGGCAGGAAGGTCTCGGCCACCTGCTGGGCGCGGGTGGGCTCGCCGCCGGGCCAGAGCACGACCAGGCCGACGACGGTGGCCAGCCCCGCCGGGACCAGGAGCAGCAGCATCAGCCACACCGCACGGCGCCGGCGGGTCAGCGTCTCCGGGCTCGGCGGCGGAGCGTCGGGGTCGGCACCGTGGGAGTGACCGTGGGAGGGAGGTGGCACCCGGTCAGGCTAGGAGCCGCACCCCTCCGGACCCGGCCCGACACCGGGTCAGGCGCTGCGCCCGTCGGGTCCGTCCGGCCGCCGCGTCTGCGCGCCCGACGGCGGGGAGCCGCCGGCGTCGGCCGGCCCGGCGTCGGGGTCGACGACCTCGAAGCGCCGCCACAGGCCGGTCAGCTGCAGCGGACGGGCGACCGCGGCCGGCGGGGAGACCAGCGCGACGGTCACCGCGCGCGGCTGCGTCATGCGCTGCAGCTGCACCAGCACGGCCATGCCGGCGGAGTTCATGAACGTCACCCCGCCGAGCAGCAGCTCCACCCGGGACAGCGTGGGCACCGACAGCAGCTGGTCGGTGACCACGCGGACCAGGGGGCGCCGGGCGGCCTCGGTGAGCTCCCCGGTGACGGTCACGCGGCTGACGTCGCCGTCGAGCTCGGTGATGACCTCCGGGGCGGTCCCGTCGTGTGGGCCCGCGGCGTGTGGTGGCTCGACAGCCGCTCCCTCCTGGGGCGGTACGGACTCGCTCATGCACGCGCACTGCCCGCTGCCCGCGGATCCCATGCCCGGGCCCGCGTCCCGAGCCGCTCAGACCAGCCCGTGGGCGTGGACGGCCTCGGCGACCTGCAGGAAGCCGGCGACGTTGGCGCCGAGGACCAGGTCGCCCGGGGAGCCGTACTCCTCGGCGGTGGCGGCACAGCGCTCGTGGATGCCGCGCATGATCTCCTCCAGCCGCGCCTCGGTGTGCTCGAAGGACCAGCGGTCCCGCGAGGCGTTCTGCTGCATCTCCAGCGCGGAGGTGGCCACGCCCCCGGCGTTGGCGGCCTTGCCCGGCGCGAACGCCACCCCGCTCTCGCGGAGGACCCGCACCGCGTCGGGGGTGGCCGGCATGTTGGCGCCCTCGACGACGTGGCGGCAGCCGTTGCGGGCCAGGACCACCGCGGCGTCCCCGTCGAGCTCGTTCTGCGTCGCGCTGGGGATCGCGACGTCGCAGGGCACGTCCCAGACGCTGCCGCCGGCGACGAAGGACGCCGACGGGACACGCTCGGCGTAGGCGCCGATGCGGGCCCGTTCGACCTCCTTGACCTGCTTGAGGACCTCGAGGTCGATGCCCTTCTCGTCGACGACGTAGCCGCTGGAGTCCGAGCAGGCGACCACGGTGCCGCCGAGCTGGTGCACCTTCTCGATGCCGTAGACGGCGACGTTGCCCGAGCCGCTGACGGTGACCCGCTTGCCGTCGAAGGACTCCCCGGCCGCCTCCATCATCGCCTCGGCGAAGAAGGCCGCCCCGTACCCGGTGGCCTCGGTGCGCACCAGTGCACCGCCCCAGCCCAGGCCCTTGCCGGTGATCACCCCGGACTCGTAGCGGTTGGTGATCCGCTTGTACTGGCCGAACAGGTAGCCGATCTCGCGGGCCCCCACGCCGATGTCACCGGCGGGCACGTCGGTGTACTCGCCGAGGTGCCGGTAGAGCTCGGTCATGAACGACTGGCAGAAGCGCATGACCTCGGCGTCGGAGCGGCCCTTGGGGTCGAAGTCCGAGCCGCCCTTGCCGCCGCCGATGGGCATGCCGGTCAGCGCGTTCTTGAACACCTGCTCGAAGCCGAGGAACTTGACGATCCCGAGGTTCACCGACGGGTGGAAGCGCAGCCCGCCCTTGTAGGGCCCCAGCGCGGAGTTGAACTCGACCCGGAAGCCGCGGTTGATCTGCACCTCCCCGGAGTCGTCCTGCCAGGGCACCCGGAAGATGACCTGCCGCTCGGGCTCGCAGATCCGCTCGACGGTCTTCATCTCGGTGTACTCGCTGTGCCGGCGCAGCACGACGGCCAGCGACTCGAGGACCTCGCGGACCGCCTGGTGGAACTCCGGCTCCGCGGGGTTGCGGCGCAGCACCTCCTCGTGGATGCGCTCGACCACCGGCGGGAGGCTGTCGGTCACGGGGTCCCTCCGCTCTGCGACCGGACCCGTTCCGGATCCGCGACGGGGTCATGATGCCGGGCCGGGAGGCGGCGCCGATCCCGGGGGTCGGCCGTCCGGGTCGATGCCGGCCACGGGAACAAAAGTGACAGTCGGATGTTTACAGCAGCGTCCGAGCAAGGTAATCTCTAGTCGCCACTAGAGGTTCATCCTCGGGCAGCGAACACACACCGGATCTCCCAGGAGGTTCACACGATGCTGACCGCGTACGACCCGTTCGCCGCCACGTCCGCCGCCTTCCGCGCGCTGGACCAGCTCGCCGGCCGTACCGGCACCGCCCGTGCCCTGTCGGGCATGCCGATGGACGCCTACCGGGTCGGCGACAAGTTCGTCGCCCACTTCGACCTGCCCGGCGTCGACCCCGGCTCGATCGACCTGTCGATCGAGGGCACCACGCTCACCGTCAGCGCCGAGCGCTCCGTACCGCAGCTGGAGAACGCCGAGTGGGCCGTCGCCGAGCGCCCCTACGGTGCCTACACCCGGCAGCTGGTGCTGGGCCGCAGCCTCGACACCGACCGGCTCGAGGCGAGCTACCACGACGGCGTCCTGACCGTGAGCATCCCGGTCGCCGAGAAGGCGCGGGCCCGCAAGATCACCGTCACCCGTGCCGACGTGCCGGCCCAGGTCGAGGGGCGGACCATCGAGCACGACAGCGAGCAGCGCGCCGTCGAGAGCTGACCGGTGCGCTGATCGGGCGACCCGCACGCGGGGCCGGGCCGGCACGGCCCGGCCCCGCGCCGTTCCCGGGTCACCCCCTGGCCACCCCATCCGACGACCCCGGCCGACGAGGAGTCCCCGTGAGCAGCGACGCGCGGCGCGCCGCCGACGACGGCGCGTCCGGGGCTCCCGGACCGCAGGACCCCGCGACCGACGCCGTGCGCCGGCTCGACGACCCCGACTTCCCCGCCCTCACCATGAGCCAGGCCGCCGCGCTGCTGGGAGTGCAGGCGGCCTTCCTGCGCAGCCTCGACGGATCCGGGGTGCTGCACCCGCACCGCTCCCCCGGCGGGCACCGCCGCTACTCCCGCCACCAGCTGGTGCTCGCCGCCCGCCTGCGCGGCCTGCTCGACGAGGGGCACCCGCTGGCCTCGGCCGAGGTCATCGTCGGCCTGCAGGACGAGCTGGCCGACGCGCGGGCCTCCAACGACCGGCTGCGGGACACCGTCGACCGACTGCGCTCCGACCGCCCGGAGGAGCAGGCCCCGGACGAGGACCCGAGCACCCCTGGGGGGTAGGGGTACGGTGGCCGCTGTGAGCGACCCGGAGAACACCCCCGGCCACGTCCACGGCTACACCCACCGCAAGGACGACCACCTCAAGCGGCTGCGCCGCATCGAGGGACAGGCGCGCGGACTGCAGCGGATGGTCGAGGACGAGAAGTACTGCATCGACATCCTCACCCAGGTCTCGGCCATGACCTCGGCGCTGCAGTCGGTGGCGCTGAGCCTGCTCGAGGAGCACCTGGCCCACTGCGTCGCCGAGGCCGTCGCCACCGGCGGCCCGGAGGCCGACGCGAAGGTCCGCGAGGCCTCCGCCGCGATCGCCCGGCTCGTCCGCTCCTGACCCGACCCTCCCGGAGGACCCCCGTGAGCACCGCCAGCTACACCGTCACCGGCATGACCTGCCAGCACTGCGTCGCCGCCGTCACCGAGGAGGTGAGCGACCTGCCCGGCGTCACCGACGTGCAGGTCGACCTCGCCAGCGGCGGGCTGACCGTCACCAGCGACGCCCCGGTCGACGACGACGACGTGCGCGCCGCCGTCGAGGAGGCCGGGTACGAGCTCGCCGGCCGCTGAGCCGACCCTCCCGAGGAACCCTCCCGTGCGCGCCCCCGTCCGGCTCGCCGCCCCGGCCCTGGGCCTGGCCGCCGCCCACGGCGCCGGGTGGGGCGTCGGCGCGCTCGTGGGCCCGGTGGCCGCCGCGCCGGCCGCCGAGGAGCACGCCGGCGACGTCCCTCACACCGAGGGTGGTCACGCCGGGGCCGCTGCGGAGGCGCCGCACGACCGGCCCGCCGGCCTGGCCGTCTCCACCGAGGGCCACACCCTCGACCTCGCCGCCGGCGCGCTGCCCGCCGGGGACGCCGTTCCGCTGTCGTCCCGCCTGCTCGGCCCCGACGGCGCACCGGTGACCGCGTACGAGACCCTGCACGAGCAGGACCTGCACCTCGTCGTCGTCCGCCGCGACCTCACCGGCTCCCAGCACCTGCACCCGGCCCTCGCCGCCGACGGCACCTGGACGACGACGACCGCACCGCCGTGCTCCCCGTGACCGCCCGGAGCGCCTCGTGACCGGCCCCATGCAGATCGAGCTGTCGATCGGCGGCATGACCTGCGCGTCCTGCGCGGCCCGCATCGAGAAGAAGCTCAACCGGCTCGACGGCGTCACCGCGACGGTCAACTACGCCACCGAGAAGGCCCGGGTCACCTTCGGCGACGGCGTCGTCCCCGAGGACCTCGTCGCCACCGTGCAGAAGGCCGGCTACACCGCCGCGCTGCCCGCGCCGCCGCAGGAGGAGGCCCCGGAGGCCGACCCGGACGCTGCGCTGCGGCAGCGGCTGGTCGTCTCGGCGGTGCTGAGCCTGCCGGTGGTGCTGCTCGGCATGGTCCCGGCGCTGCAGTTCGAGTACTGGCAGTGGCTGTCGCTGACGCTCGCCGCGCCGGTCGTCGTCTGGGGCGGGCTGCCCTTCCACCGCGCCGCGTGGACCAACCTGCGCCACGGCGCGGCCACCATGGACACCCTCGTGTCGCTGGGCACCGGCGCGGCGTTCCTGTGGTCGCTGTACGCGCTGTTCCTCGGCACCGCCGGCGAGCCCGGCACGACCCACGGCTTCTCCCTCGCCGTCACCCGCACCGACGGCAGCGGCGACGTCTACCTCGAGGCCGCGGCGGGGGTGACCACCTCCCTGCTGGCCGGCCGCTACGCCGAGGCCCGCGCCAAGCGCCGCGCCGGCTCGGCCCTGCGCGCCCTGCTCGAGCTCGGCGCCCGCGAGGTGTCGGTGCTGCGCGGCGGCGCCGAGACCCGCGTGCCGGTGGAGCAGCTGCACGCCGGCGACCTGTTCGTCGTGCGGCCCGGCGAGCGGGTGGCCACCGACGGCGAGGTCGTCGAGGGCTCCTCGGCGGTCGACGCCTCGATGCTCACCGGCGAGTCGGTGCCGGTGGAGGTCGGCCCCGGCGACCCCGTGGTGGGCGCGACGGTCAACGCCGGCGGCCGGCTGGTCGTGCGCGCCACCCGGGTCGGCGCGGACACCCAGCTGGCGCAGATGGCGCGGCTGGTCGAGGAGGCGCAGAACGGCAAGACGCAGGTGCAGCGCCTGGCCGACCGCGTCTCCGGCGTCTTCGTGCCCGTGGTGCTGGCGCTGGCCGCCGGCACGCTCGGCTTCTGGCTGGGCACCGGCGCGGGGCTGGCCGGGGCGTTCCCCGCCGCCGTCGCCGTGCTGATCATCGCCTGCCCCTGCGCGCTCGGCCTGGCCACGCCGACCGCGCTCATGGTGGGCACCGGCCGCGGCGCACAGCTGGGCATCCTGGTGCGCGGCCCGGAGGTGCTGGAGTCCACGCGGCGGGTCGACACCGTCGTCCTCGACAAGACCGGCACCGTCACCACCGGCCGGATGAGCCTGACCGGCGTCGTCGCCGCCGACGGCGAGGACCCCGACGAGGTGCTGCGCCGGGCCGGTGCGCTCGAGGACGCCTCGGAGCACCCGATCGCCGCGGCCGTCGCCGCCGCCGCCCGCGAGCGGCTCGGCGCGCTGCCCGCCGTCACCGGGTTCGGCAACGAGGCCGGGCTCGGCGTGCGCGGCACCGTCGACGGCGTCCCCGTGGTCGTCGGGCGCCCCGCGCTGGTCGGCCCGCTGGCCCCCGAGCTGGCCGAGGCCGTGGCCACCGCGGACGCGGCCGGGCGCACCGCGGTCGCCGTCGGCTGGGACGGCGCGGCGCGCGGCGTGCTCGTCGTCGCCGACACCGTCAAGCCGACCCCGGCCGCGGCCGTGCGGCAGTTCCGCGACCTCGGGCTGCGGCCGGTGCTGCTCACCGGCGACTCCGCCGCCGCAGCCGCCGCGGTGGCCGCGGAGGTCGGCATCGACGACGTGGTGGCCGAGGTGCTGCCGCAGGACAAGGTCGAGGCCGTCCGGCGGCTGCAGGCGCAGGGACGCACCGTGGCGATGGTCGGCGACGGCGTCAACGACGCGGCCGCCCTCGCCCAGGCCGACCTCGGGCTGGCCATGGGCACCGGCACCGACGTGGCGATCCGGGCCAGCGACCTCACCCTGGTGCGCGGCGACCTGCGCGCCGCGGCCGACGCCGTCCGGCTGGCCCGCCGCACGCTCGCGGTGATCAAGGGCAACCTGTTCTGGGCGTTCGCCTACAACGTCGCGGCGATCCCGCTCGCGATGGCCGGCCTGCTCAACCCGATGATCGCCGGTGCGGCGATGGCCCTGAGCTCGGTGTTCGTCGTCACCAACAGCCTGCGGCTGCGTCGGTTCGCGCCGCTGCCGGGCAACGCGACCTCCGCCGTCCCCGGCTGACCCGCGCTCACCGGGGCCGCAGGCCGTCGAGGAGGGCGTCGACGGTCTGCACGAGCAGCACGTCGACGTCGCCGCCGCGCAGCACGCCGCTGACCGACAGCGCGGCCACCCCGTGCAGCGCGGCCCACAGCGCGGTGGCCAGCGCGGCCGGGTCCCCGGCGCGCACCTCGCCCCGGGCCTGCGCGTCGGCGACCACCGCGTCCGGCCCGGACAGCCCCGGGCCCTCGTGCGACTCACCGGCGGCCTTGCCCGCGAACATCAGCTCCAGCAGCGCGGGCTCCCCGGTGGCGAAGTGCACGTACGCGCGGCCGAGCGCGAGCAGCCGGGGCCGCAGCCCGGCGCCGGCCCCGGGGTCGGCGGCGGCCAGGGCGGAGTCGAGCCGCTCCCACCCGGCGCGGGCCAGGGCGGCGAGGAAGGCCTGCCGGTCGGGGAAGTGCCGGTTCGGGGCGGCGTGGCTGACGCCGAGGTCGCGGGCCAGCGCCCGCAGCGACAGGTCGGCCACCGTGCCGGTGCGCAGCTGCTGGGCCGCCCGGTCCAGCAGGGCGGCCCGGAGGTCCCCGTGGTGGTAGGGCTGCTCGGCGGTGCGCACGTCGCGGCAGCGTACTCGGAGTAGGCGTTGACTACATTGTTGACGGCGACTACATTCACTCGGCATGACGATCCCCTCGATCCCCATCCCCTCCCAGGCCGGCCGCACCGCCGTCGTCACCGGCGCCACCAGCGGACTGGGCCTGGCCACCGCCCGGGCACTGGCCGACGCCGGTGCCCGCGTCGTGCTCGCCGTCCGCGACGTCGCCCGTGGCGAGGCGGCCGCCGCCGACCTGGCCGGCGAGGTCGAGGTGCGCCGGCTGGACCTCGCCGACCTCGCCTCGGTGCGGGAGTTCGCCGCCGGGTGGAGCGGCCCGCTCGACCTCCTGGTCAACAACGCGGGGATCATGATGGTCCCCGAGGGCCGGACCGCCGACGGCTTCGAGCTGCAGTTCGGCACCAACCACCTCGGGCACTTCGCACTCACCGTGCAGCTGCTCCGGCACGTCACCGACCGCGTGGTCACGGTCTCCTCGACGGCCCACCGCGTCGGCTCGATCGACCTCACCGACCTCAACTGGGAGCGCCGCGCCTACTCCCCCGAGCGGGCCTACGGCCAGTCGAAGCTGGCCAACCTGCTGTTCACCCTGGAGCTGCAGCGCCGGCTGACCGCGGCCGGCTCGCCGGTGCGCTCGATGGCGGCCCACCCGGGCTGGGCGGCGACCGAGCTGCAGGGCCGGACCGGCAACCGGGTCAAGCACGCGGCGATGGCACTGGGCAACCGCGTGATCGCGCAGTCGGCCGCGCAGGGCGCGCTGCCCACCGTGTTCGTGGCCACCGCGGACCTGCCCGGCGGCAGCTACGCCGGCCCCGACGGCGCGTTCGAGGTCCGCGGCGAGCCGACGCTGGTCGGGCGCACCCGCGCGGCCAGCGACCCCGACCTGGCCGCCCGGCTGTGGGCGGCCTCCGCCGAGCTCACCGGCGTCGACCTCCCCGCCGTCCTGGCCGCCGTCTGAGCACTTCCGCGGACGTGCACGGGTCCCCCGCCCCCTGGCCGTGCACGTCCGCGGACGTGCGCGGCTCACACGGCGGGGAGGAGCAGCAGGGCGGTCGGGACGAGCAGCAGCAGGCCCGCGCACAGCAGCGCGGCGGCGCGGGCCGCCGGCGGCAGCGGCGCCGGCGGGGACAGCAGCCGCACCACCCGGGCGCCGACGGCGCTGCCGCCCACCGACAGCGCCCCGCTCGGCACCCCGCCACCGGGACCACCGGCCGCGACGACGATCGCCTGGGCCAGCGTCCGCCGCGGGTCCGGCCCGCGCAGCGAGGTCAGCGCCCGGTCGTCGGCGCGCATCTCCACCAGCTCCCGGACGGCGGCGTGCGCCCGGGCCGCCGCCGGGAGCACCGGCAGCGCCGCCTCCCAGGCCACGAACGGCAGCAGGTAGAGGTGGTGGTGCTCGGCCAGGTGGGCGCGCTCGTGGGCGACGACGGCGGCGAGCTGGTCGTCGTCGAGCTCGGCGACCATGCCCGAGGAGAGCACCAGCAGCGGGCGGGCGCCGGGGATGCAGAAGGCCACCGGCGCGGGGTGCTCGAGCAGCCGGGCGTCGGGGACGGCGTCGGCGGGCCGCACGACCAGCTCGAGCAGCTCGCGGTGCCGGCGGCGGGTGCGGGCGGTGCGAGCCCAGGACAGCGCGAGCACCCCGAGCAGCTCCAGGGCGAGGACGGCGGCCAGCGTCAGCGTGACCCAGTGGTCGCCGCGGACGGGGTCGCGGGCCGGGTCGCCGGTGAGCACCGCCGCGCCGGCCTCGGGCAGCGAGTGACCCCACGGCGCCAGGCCGTGCACCAGCAGCGCGCCGATGATCGACAGGCCACCGGCCAGCCCGATCGCCTGCCAGCACACCAGCGCCACGAGCGGGTCGCGGCGGGGCCAGCGGGCGCGGCCGAGCAGCGCCGGCACCGGCCAGGCCAGCGCCGCGGCGAGAACCGCGAGCGCCGCGGCGGTCGCGGGCAGCACGTCAGCGGGTGCCGGCGTCCGGCGCGCTCCCGTCCAGCAGCTGCCGCAGCATCCGGGCCTCCTCCGGGTCGACGCCGCCGACGAACCGGGCCAGCACCGCCTGCCGGTCACCGGAGCGGCCGAGCACCTCGTGCATGAGCTCGGCGGCGTGCTGCTCGCGGGTGGCCCGCGGGCGGAAGCGGCGCGGCCGGGCGTCGTCGTGCTCGACGAAGCCCTTGGTCTCCAGGCGGGACAGGACGGTGTGCACGGTGGTCAGGGCCAGCTCGCGGTCGGCCAGCGCGTCGCGCAGCTCGGCCGCCGCGACCGGCCCCTCGGCCGCCCACAGCACGTCCATGACGGTGCGCTCCAGGTCTCCCAGCGACGCCACGGCTCCTCCTGTCGGTCGTCCTCTACACATCGTAGAACGCCGCTCACGCGCGACGCCGGACCGCTCGTCCCGGCAGGTCAGGACCTTGGTCCCTGCCTGTCCGGAGGGTCACACGCCGAACGTCTACGGGTCGTAGAAAACCCGTTCTACGGAGCGTAGAAAGAGTGTGTCGGCGCAAGGCGGCACAGACGAGGAGCAGCGCGCGTGGACGTGCTCGACATCGCCCGGTGGCAGTTCGGCATCACGACCGTCTACCACTTCCTGATGGTCCCGCTGACCATCGGCCTGGGGATCCTGGTGGCGGTGATGCACACCACGTGGGTGCGCACCGGCAAGCCCGAGTGGCTGCGGATGACCCGCTTCTGGGGCCGCGTCTACCTGGTCAACTTCGTGCTCGGCGTGGCCACCGGCCTGGTCCAGGAGTTCCAGTTCGGCCTGGCGTGGAGCGAGTACTCGCGCTTCGTCGGCGACGTCTTCGGCTCGCTGCTGGCGATGGAGGCGCTGCTGGCCTTCTTCCTCGAGTCGACGTTCCTCGGGCTGTGGATCTTCGGCTGGGGCCGCATCCCGAAGAAGCTGCACCTGGCCGCGCTGTGGGCGGCGGTCATCGGCTCGATCGTCAGCGCCTACTTCATCATCGCGGCCAACTCGTGGATGCAGCACCCGGTCGGCGTCACCGTCGGCGAGGACGGCCGCCCGCGGCAGGTCGACTTCCTCGCCGTGCTGACCAACAACACGGCCCTGGCCGCCTTCACCCACGCGATCGTCGCCGCGCTCATGGTCGCCGGCGCCCTGCTCGTCGGCATCGGCCTGTACCAGCTGCGCCGGCGGAAGCTGGCGCAGGCGCCGACCACCGACGTCGACCAGTCCGTGTGGCGCCGCTCGGTCCGGCTCGGCGGGTACGTCTCGCTGGCGGCGTTCGTGCTGGTCGCCGTCACCGGTGACTGGCAGGGCAAGCTCATGTACCAGCAGCAGCCGCTGAAGATGAGCTCCGCCGAGGCGCTGTGCGAGACCGAGGCGCCCGCGCCGTTCTCCGTCTTCGCCTGGGGCAAGCTCGGCTCCAACGAGTGCGACGACGTGCACAGCTGGACCGTGCCCGGCCTGCTCTCCTTCCTCGCGCACAGCGACTTCGAGACCGCCGTCCCCGGTGTGAACGACCTGCAGGAGCAGTACTCCGAGGTCTACGGCGCCACCTACCCCGACGACCCGAGCTTCGGCGACCGCGCCGGCCAGCCCATCGACTACACCCCGGTGCTCGCGGTGACCTACTGGAGCTTCCGGCTGATGATCGGCATGGGTGCCGTCTCGGCGGGGGTGGCGGCCTACGCCCTGTGGGCCACCCGCCGCGGCAGGGTCCCGACCTCGCGGATCGGCGTCTACGGCTCGCTGGCCGCCGTCGGCGCGCCGTTCGTGGCCAACGCCGCCGGCTGGATCTTCACCGAGATGGGCCGCCAGCCCTTCGTCGTCTACCCCAACCCCGACGTCCCCGTGGACGAGCAGGTGTGGTTCTTCACCGCCCAGGCCGTCTCCCCCGGCATCAGCGCCGCCGAGGTGTGGACCTCGCTGATCAGCCTGGGCCTGCTCTACGGCGCCCTGGCCGTGGTGGAGCTGTTCCTCCTCGTCCGGCTGGTCCGCCGGGGCGTCACCACCGGCGACACCACCCCGACACCACCGGCGGTGGGCAGCTCCCGCCGGGACGACGACGCCCCGCGTCCCGGCGACGACCGCAGCGACGACGACGTCCTCTCCTTCGCCTACTAGGAGCGCCTGACCATGGACCTGCAGACCCTGTGGTTCGCCGCCGTCGCGGTGCTGTGGACCGGCTTCCTGCTGCTGGAGGGCTTCGACTTCGGCGTCGCCGCGCTGCTGCCGGTGCTCGGCCGGAGGACGGCGGACCGCCACCTCATGCTGCGGACGATCGGACCCGTGTGGGACGGCAACGAGGTCTGGCTGATCACCGCCGCCGGCGCGGTGTTCGCCGCCTTCCCCGGCTGGTACGCCACCTGGCTGCCGGCGCTGTACCTGCCCTTCGTCGTGGTGCTGCTCGGCCTGATCGTGCGGGCGGTGGCCTTCGAGTGGCGGCACAGCTCGCACGACCCGCGCTGGGACGCCGCGTGGACCCGCGTCATCACCGGCGGCTCGCTGGTGGCCGCCGCGGGTGTGGGAGCGGCGCTGGGCGCCACCACGCTCGGCCTGCCGATCGACGGTTCCGGCACCCGGGTCGGCGGCGCGTTCGCCGGCCTCGGCTGGTCCTCGCTGCTGGGCGCGGCCGCGGTGGTCGGCTTCTCGCTCGTGCACGGCGCGCTGTTCCTCGCGCTCAAGACCGACGGCCCGGTGCGGCTGCGGGCGCGGGCGTTCGCGCTGCGCTGGTCGCCGGTGGCCGCGCTGCCGCTGCTGGCCTGGGCGGGGCTGGTGCAGCTGCGCTCGGGCACGCCGGTCACCGCGGTGCTGTGGCTGGCCGCCGGGCTGGCCGTCGTCGTCACCTGGACCCGGGTGCGGCTGGACCGCGAGGGGCAGGCCTTCGCCGGCTGGGCGACCGTGCTGGTGGCCTCGGCGGCCACCCTCTTCGGCGCGGCCTTCCCCGTGGTGGTGCCCTCGACGGTCGACCCGGCGTTCGACGTGACGATCGCGCAGGCCTCGGTCAGCGACTACACGCTCACCGTCATGACCTGGGTGGCCGCGATCGGCCTGCCGGTGGTGCTCGCCTACCAGGCGTGGACGTACTGGGTGTTCCGCCGCCGGCTGACCGCCGAGCCGGTGCACGAGCCGGTGGCGGCATGAGGAGCCGACATCGCGACGATGGCTCCCTGCGGGGTCCGCTCGCGCCGCTGGCCGGCGTGCCCGGGCTACCGGGCGCGCTGGCCCGGGCGGCGGCCGCCGCCCTCGGGTCGACGGCGGGGCTGGTGCTGCTGGCGGCCGGTCTGGCGCACGCCGTCGCCCGCGCCGCGGGGTACGCCGACGGCGCGGTGACCGGGCCGCTGGCGCTGGCCGCGGCCGGGGCGCTGCTGCGTGCGGTCGCCGGGACGCTCGGTGAGCGGGCCGCCGTCCGCGACGCCCGCCGCGCCGAGGACGCGCTGCGCCGCTCGCTGCTCGAGCGGCTGGCCGCCTCACCGGCCGCGGTCGCCGCCGCCGGCGGTCCCGCGCCCGCCGCGGTGCTGGCCACCACCCGGCTCGCCGACCTCGCACCCGGTCTGGCCGGCTACCTCCCCGCGCTGGCGCAGGCCGCCGTCGTCCCGCCGGTGCTGCTGGTGGTGCTCGCCGCCACCGACCTGCTCTCGGCCGGCCTGGTCGCGGTGACCCTGCCGCTGGTGCCGCTGTTCCTGGCGCTGGTCGGGCTGGCCACGCGGGACGGCACCGCCGGCGCCGCCCGGGCGCTGGACCGGCTGGCCGCGCACGTCGCGGAGCTGGTCCGCGGGCTGCCGGTGCTGGTGGGCCTCGGCCGCGCCGCCGAGCAGGTGGCCGCGCTCGCCGAGCTGGGCGAGGCCTCGCGCCGGCGGACGCTGGCCACGCTCCGGCTGGCGTTCGTGTCCGCCCTCGTCCTCGAGCTCATCGCCACGCTGTCGGTCGCGCTGGTCGCGGTCACCGTGGGCCTGCGGCTGGTGCACGGCGACCTCGACCTCGCCGTCGGGCTCACCGCGCTGCTGCTCGCGCCGGAGGCCTTCGCCCCGCTGCGCGCGCTCGGCACCGCCCACCACGCCGGGGAGGCCGCGACGCTGGCCGCCGCCGAGGCCCGCGCGGTGCTCGCCGCCCCCGCGGGCCGCTCGCCGGTCACCGCGGCCGACGGCGACGACCCGCGCGGCGCCGACGTCGCCGTCACCGGGCTGACCGTGCGCCACCCCCGGCGGGCGGTGCCCGCGCTGCCGCCCACCGACCTCGTGCTGCGCCCCGGCGAGCTGGTCGTGCTGCGCGGTGCCAGCGGCTCGGGCAAGTCGACCCTGCTGGCCGCCCTCACCGGCGCCCTCGACCCGGCCGCGGACGTCGCCGGCACGGTCACCGGGGTCCCCGGCGGCGGCGTGGCGCTGGTCGCCCAGCACCCGCGGACGACGGCGCCGACGGTCGCCGACGAGCTGCGCCGGCACGCCGCGCCATCGCCCGGCGCGGACGCCGTGGAGGCCGAGGGGTACGTCGTCGAGGCGCTGGCCGCGGTCGGCGCCGGCGACCTGGCCGGCCGCGACTGCACCACCCTCTCCCCCGGCGAGCTGCAGCGCGTGGCCGTGGCCCGGGCGCTGGTGCGGGTCCGCCGCGGCGCCCGGCTGCTGCTGCTCGACGAGCCGACCGCGCACCTCGACGGGGCCTCGGCCGCCCGCGTCGCCGCCGTCCTCGCCGGCCTGCGCGGCACCGTCACCGTCCTGCTGGTCACCCACGACCCGGCCCTGGCGGAGCTCGCCGACCGCACCGTGACGCTGCCCGCGGTGCCGGCGGTGCCCGCTGCTGTCCCGACGGGATCGGCGGTCTCGTCGGTTCCCGGGCCCCGGGGCGACGAGATCGCCGATCCCGCGGGCAGTGGGGCCACTCCCGTGCCGACGACGGCGCTGGGCTGGCCGCGGCGGGCGCTGCTGCGCGCGGTCGCGGCCGGCACCGCGTCGGCGGGCGCGGGCGTCGCGCTCACCGCGGTGAGCGGCTGGCTGATCGTGCGCGCGGCGGAGATGCCCCCGATCCTCACGCTGCTCGTGGCCATCGTCGGCGTGCGGGCCTTCGGCCTGGGGCGCGCGGGGATGCGCTGGGTCGAGCGGCTCACCGCGCACGACGCCGCGCTGCGGATGGCCGCCGACCTGCGGGTGCGGGTGTGGCGCGCGCTGGCCGCCCAGGGCGTGGCCGCCGACCGGACGCCGGGCAGCGCGCTGGCGCGGGTCGTCGGCGACGTCGGGCTGGTGCAGGACCTCTCGGTGCGCGTGGTGCCACCGGCCCTGGTCGCCGTCACCGTCCCGGCGCTCACCGTCGCCGCGCTGGCGCTGGTCTCCCCTGCCGCCGCGGGCGCCGCCGGCCTCGTGCTGGCCGCCACCGCCGCGCTGGTGCTGCTGGTGCACCGCCGGCTCGACGCCGGTGCCGCCCGCGCGGAGGGCACGCTGCGGGTGACCGCGCTGCGCGACGTCACCACGGCGCTGGAGGGCGCGGCCGACCTGCGCGCCCACGGCCTGGCCGCCACCACCGCCGCCGACCTCGCCGCCGTCGCCGCCCGGCGCTCCGCCGTCGCCGCCACCGGCGCCCGGGCCGGTGCGCTGGGCGGCGGGCTGGTCGACCTCGGCACCGGCCTGGCCGCGGTGCTGGCGACCGCCGTCGGTGCCGGTGCCGGGCTGACCGGCCCGCAGGTCGCGGTGCTCGGCCTGGCGCCGCTGGCCCTGGCCGAGCCGCTGGCCGGGCTGGTGTCCGCGCTGCAGCGCCGCGGCGCGCTGGCCGACGCCCGCGCCCGCCTCGACGCCGTCCTCACCGCCCCGGTGCCCGCCGACCCCGCCGAGCCCCGGCCGGTCCCGGCGCCGGTGCGCGACCTCGCCGTCACCGACCTCGCGGCCGGCTGGCCCGGCGGCCCCGACGTGCTGCGGGGGCTGACCGCGTCGGCGGCGGCCGACGGCGGCTGGCTGGTCGTGCGCGGCCCGTCGGGCGCAGGGAAGTCGACGTTCCTCGCGGTGCTGCTGGCCGCCCTGCGCCCGCGCGGCGGCCGCTACACCCTCGGCGGGGTCGACACCGCGGCGCTGACCGGGGACGGGGTCCGCTCGCGGGCGGCCTGGCTGCCGCAGGAGGCGCACGTGTTCGCCTCGACCGTCCGCGCGAACCTGGCGCTGGCCGCACCCCGCGGCGAGCTGACCGGCGCCGACGGCGAGCCGCGGATGACCGCCGCGCTCACCGCCGCCGGCCTCGGCCCGCTGCTGGCCGGGATGCCGCAGGGCCTCGACACCCCGGTCGGCGCGGGCGGCACGGCGCTCTCGGGCGGGGAGCGGCGGCGGCTGGCCGCGGCCCGGGCGCTGCTGGCCGACCGTGACGTCGTCCTGCTCGACGAGCCGACCGCCCACCTGGACCCGCCGACCGCGGCCGCGCTGGTCGCCGACCTGCGCCGGGCGCTGGCCGGCCGGGTGGTGGTGTGCGTGACCCACGACGACGCTGTCGAGCGGGCCGGCGACACCGTGCTGCGGCTTGGCGCGGCGACCCCGACCCCGGCCTTCGTCTAGCGCGGCGGGACCCGGCGGACCTCGAAGCCGGGGCTGCGGGGCAGGGCGGGGTCGGCGACCAGCGGCACCCCGGCGGGGTCGCCGAGCAGGCCCGGGATCGTGCCGCCGGGCTGCGCGGCCAGGCGCTCGAGCAGCTCGGGCCGGACGCGGATCTCCCGCGGCGGGGCGGCGCCGGGCTCCCAGGCGACGGCGAGCAGGTGCCGGCCGAGCAGGTCGCCGGCGGGGCGGATCGGGGAGAGCGGCGCGACCGGGGCGGTGCTGCGGACGGCGAGGGTGGCGGTGGCCATGGCGAGCCTCCTGGGCGGTTCCCCGTGCTCGGTGCAGCTGTCTTCTGTGAGGTCCTGCCTACTCCTGAGGTGTGACGGTTCCGGGCTGATACCGGGTCAGGGAGCGGGGACGTCGACCGGGATCTCGGCGCCGAGGGTGGCGCCCTGCAGCAGCCGCAGGTCGTCGCCGGACCAGAAGCTGCCCGGGTCGTACGCGTTGCGCGGCCGGTCGGCGGGCAGCAGCCCCATCGCCGTGTAGGTGGCCGCGACCAGTTCCGCGCAGAACACCGTCTCGGCCGCGGTGCCCCGGCGCAGCCGCCCGTTCAGCCAGCCGCCGACCAGCCCGCGGGTGGTCGGGAACGGCCGGCCGTCGAACCGCGCGACCGTGCGCAGGACGGCGTCCTCCATCTCCCGGGTCACCCCGCCGTCGTCGGCCGGGCCGACCAGCTGCCGCAGCCAGGCGCGTTGTCCGTAGCGCTGCCGCCAGGTGAGGACGGCGTCGCGCAGGTCGTGCAGCTGCACGCCGCGCTGGTGCTGCCCGGTCCAGGCGTCGGGCAGCGAGCGGCCCAGCTCGGCGTGCCACAGCAGGGGCGGGAGGTCGTCGAGGACGACGGCCATGCCGACGTGGTTGACCGGTGCGTTGGTCAGCGCCCGGATGGCGCGGTCGGCGACCGAGGCGCCGCGGAAGACCCAGACGTCGCCGGTGCGGGTGAGCTCGACCGCCTCGTCGAGCGGCAGGAGGCGCGGCGGGGTCACGCGGCTACGGTAGGCGACCGTGCGCGTCCCGAAGCGGCTCTGGAAGGTGCTCGGCCTGGCCGGGCTGGCCGGTGTCGCGGCCACCGGCGCGGTGCTGGTCCGCGACGAGCGGCAGCGCCGCGCCCACACGCCCGACGAGATCCGCGCCCGGCTGCACGAGCGGCACGCCGCGGCGGTCACCGGTCCCGACGCCGAGCCGCCCGGCCCCGTCGAGGTGCCGCCCCGCCGCCGGCTCCCCCGCCTGCCCCGGCTCCCCCGCCTGCCCCGGCTCAGCCGGCGCCGGGCGGCAGCGCCGGCCCCTCGTCCTTGAGCGCCACCCCGGAGGCGCCGAGCTCGCGGGCGGCGGTCAGCAGCGCCGCGACGGTGTCGGCGGCCTGCGCGTAGGACAGCCCGTGCGGCGGGCGGACGTTGGACACGCAGTTGCGCTCGGAGTCCACCCGTCCCGGCCGCGGGTCCCAGGTCAGGTAGACCCCGAGGGAGTCCGCCGACGACAGACCCGGCCGCTCCCCGACGAGCACCACGACCGCGCGGGCGCCGAGGACCTCGCCCACCGCGTCGCCGAGCGCCACCCGCGCCTGGGTGGCCACCACCGGCGGCGCCAGCGACCAGCCGGGCAGCCGCTCGCGCAGCGCGGCGACCAGCCCCGGCCCGTGCTCGTGCACCGCGCGCGGGGAGAGCCCGTCGGCCAGCACGAGCGCCAGGTCGGCGTCGACTCGCGGGAGCGCCGTCCCGTCGGCCAGCCGCCGGCCGAGGTCGGGGCGCTGCAGGTAGGTGGCCCGGTCGGGCGCGGCGGAGGCGACGACGAGCACCTCGCCGCCCAGCTCCGCCCGCAGCGCCTCGACGTCGAGCGGGGAGTGCACGGCGTCGCGGGCGGCGGCGTGCGCGGCGCGGAACTCCAGCTCGCGGTGCGTGGGCAGCGCGTCCCCGGCCCGGCCGAGCGCCACCCGCGCGCGGGTGGCCGACCGCAGCACCGACCACGGGTCGTCCCCGACGGTGCCGTCGTCGCGATGAAGCCCTTGGCCGGTCACGGGGTCGCCGCCGCGAGCAGGGCCTTCGCCGCCGGCGCGTCGGGGGCGAGCTCGCGCACGCGGCCGGCGTCGTCGAGCAGGTCCATCCGGGCCAGCCACGCCTCGAACTCCGGCGCCGGCCGCAGCCCCAGCACCGAGCGGGCGGTGAGCACGTCGGAGAACGACAGCGACTGGTAGTGCAGCATCACGTCGTCCATCCCGGGGACGGCGATGAGGAACGAGCAGCCGGCCGCCCCGAGCAGCAGCATGAGCGAGTCCATGTCGTCCTCGTCGACCTCGGCGTGGTTGGTGTAGCAGACGTCCACGCCCATCGGCAGGCCGAGCAGCTTGCCGCAGGCGTGGTCCTCCAGCCCGGCGCGCAGCACCTGCTTGCCGTCGTAGAGGTACTCCGGGCCGATGAACCCGACGACGGTGTTGACCAGCAGCGGCGAGAAGTGCCGGGCGACGGCGTAGGCGCGGGTCTCCAGCGTCTGCTGGTCGACCGGCCGCCCGCCGATGCCGAGGTGCGCGCCGGCCGACAGCGCCGACCCCTGCCCGGTCTCGAAGTACGTGACGTTCTCGCCCACGGTGCCGCGGCCCAGCGCCAGCGCCCCGGCGCGGGCCTCGGCCAGCAGGTCGAGGGTGACGCCGAAGCCGCGGTTGGCCTCCTGGGTGCCGGCCACCGACTGGAACACCAGGTCCACCGGCGCGCCCTGCTCCAGCGCCCGCAGCGTGGTGGTCACGTGGGCCAGCACGCACGACTGGGTGGGGATCTCGTAGCGGCTGATGACCGCGTCGACCAGCTCCAGCAGTGCCACGGTGCGGGCCGGTGAGTCGGTGGCCGGGTTGATCCCGATGACCGCGTCGCCCGAGCCGTGCAGCAGCCCGTCGAGGATCGAGGCGGTGACCCCGACCGGGTCGTCGGTGGGGTGGTTGGGCTGCAGCCGCGACGCCAGCCGGCCGGGCAGCCCGATCGTGCTGCGCAGCCCGGTCACCACCCGGGTGCGCCGGCCGACGGCGACCAGGTCGGCGTTGCGCATGAGCTTCGACGTCGCGGCCACCATCTCCGGGGTCAGCCCGGGCGCCAGCGCGCTGATCGCCGCCTCGTCGCCGGCCGCCGCCCAGGCCAGCAGCCGGTCGCGGAACTCCCCCACCGTCAGCGACGCCACCGGCGCGAACGCCGCGGCGTCGTGGGTGTCGAGGACGAGGCGGGTGACGTCGTCCTCGTCGTAGCCGACCACCTGCTCGTCGAGGAACGTGGCCAGCGGCAGGTCGGCGAGCACGGTCTGCGCGGCCACCCGCTCGGCGGCCGACCCCGCCGCGCACCCGGCGAGCACGTCACCGGAGCGCGGCGGGGTGGCCTTCGCCATCAGCTCGACCAGTGTCGGGAACTCGTACGTGTGCCCGCCCAGCGTCGCGCGGCGCACGGTCACTCCATCTCCTCCTCCGCGCGAGCCAGCAGCTCGAACTCCTCCTCCGGCGCGGAGGCCACCAGGTGGTGGCGGCTGTAGAGGGCGAACCAGGCGAGGAAGACGACGTAGGCCGCGAGCGTCCACAGCGCGGCGGTCACGTCGACGAGGAAGGTGGCCACGACCGCGGCGGCGGCGAGCACCAGCGCGACGCCGGTGGTCGCCGTCCCGCCGGGGGTCCGGTACGGGCGCGGCAGGCCCGGCTCGCGGCGGCGCAGCACGATGTGGCTGACCATCATCAGCACGTAGGACACCGTCGCCCCGAAGACGGCCATGTTGAGCAGCATCGCGCCCTGGCCGGTCAGCGACAGCAGGAAGCCGATCGCGCCGGGCACCAGCAGCGCCAGCACCGGCGCCTTGCGGGCGTTGGTCACCGACAGCGCCCGCGGCAGGTAGCCGGCGCGGGAGAGCGCGAAGGTCTGCCGCGAGTAGGCGTAGATGATCGAGAAGAAGCTGGCCACCAGCCCGAACAGGCCGGCGTAGTTCACCACCCGGGTCAGGCCCTCCGACGCGTCGGAGGCCGCCAGCGCGTCGACCGGCGGGTTGCCCGAGGCCGCGATCGCCGACGAGCCGGCCGCACCCGGCGTGAACACCAGCATGAGGACGGCGAGCACGACCAGCACGCCCATCGCGGCGACGATCCCGCGCGGCATCGACCGGGCCGGGTCGCGGGCCTCCTCGGCGGCCAGCGGCACGCTCTCGACGGCGAGGAAGAACCAGATCGCGAAGGGGAACGCCGCCCAGATGCCCATCAGCCCGTACGGCAGGAACGACGAGGCGCCGGCGGCGTCGGTGGGCGCGATGTCGAGCAGGTTGCCGGCGTCGAACTGCGGGACGGCGCCGACGAGGAAGACCACGAGCCCGGCCAGCGCGACGACGGTGACGGCGAACATCGCCTTGAGCGCCTCGCCGACGCCCATCAGGTGGATGCCGATGAACAGCGCGTAGACGACGAGGTAGACCCACCAGCCGTCGGTGATCCCGAACAGCCCGAGGGACTCGACGTAGGCGCCGATGAAGGTGGCGATCGCGGCCGGCGCGATGGCGTACTCGATGAGCACCGCGACGCCGGTCGCGTAGCCGCCCCAGGGACCCAGCGCCCGCCGGGCGAAGGTGTAGCCGCCGCCGGCGGTCGGCAGCGCCGAGCCCAGTTCGGCCAGCCCGAAGACCATCGCGGTGTACATGACCGCCATGAGCACGACGGCGACCAGCAGGCCGCCGAAGCCGCCCTGACCCAGGCCGAAGTTCCAGCCGGCGTAGTCACCGGAGATGACCGCGGAGACGCCCAGCCCCGCCAGCAGCAGCCAGCCCGCCGTGCCGGTGCGCAGCCGGCGCTTCTCCAGGTAGCCGGCGTCGACCTTCTCGGCCTCCACGCCCGCGTGGGCCGGGCGGGCCGAGGTGGGGCGGGCGGTGGGATCGGCGGTCATGGGCGCTCCCGCGGTCGGCCCGCCGTCGGCGGGGAGCGCCAGCCTGTCGCTGTGCCGGGTTCGGGGTCAACGGGCTGCGACGGAACGGAACACCCCGTTCACGAACGCCGGCTCAGGGGATGCCGTGCCAGCGCCCCCGCTCGGCGTTGCCGGCCGGCCGCGACTCGAACACGTTGCCCTCGGTGGGCGGGGTCCGGTCGTCGTCGGCGAGGGCGAACACCCGCAGCAGCGGCCCGACCAGGGCGTCGTAGACGGCGGGGAGCAGCCGGAAGCCGAGGATGACCACCGGGTTGGCGAAGCCGGACTGGACCAGCCGCCGCGGCCGGTCCAGCCGGGCGACGACCGAGCGCGCCACCCGCTCAGGGGAGTAGATCGGGATCGGCGGGCGGCCCTTGAGGCCGATGTAGCTGCCGGCCTGTGAGTAGATGGGGGTGTTGACACCGCCGGGTGCCACGGCCGACACGGAGACGCCCGGGACGTCGCGGGTCTCCTGCTGCAGCACCCGGACCAGGCCCAGCTGGCCCCACTTCGCGGCGATGTAGCTGCCCATGAGCGGCGTGGTCACCGACGCCAGCAGCGAGCTGACGACGACCAGGTGCCCCTCGCCCTGGCGGCGGAACACCGGCAGGACGACGCGGGCGAGGTTGGCGGTGCCGTGCAGCGCGGTGTCGACCACCCGCTCGTAGACCGCCTTGGGCACGTCCTCGACGCGGCCGTAGGCCACCACCTGCGCGGCGTGGACGACGACGTCGAGGCGGCCGAAGCGGGTCACCACGCCGTCGACGGCGGTGCGCAGCGCCTCCTCGTCGAGCACGTCGGCCGGACACACGACGACGTCGGCCGCGCCCTGCTCCTTGACCTCCGCCGCGGTCTCCTCCAGCGCCTCGCGGCCGCGGGCCAGCAGCACCAGGTGCGCGCCCCGCTGGGCGAAGAGGCGGGCGGTGGCGCGGCCGATGCCACTGGAGGCACCGGTGATCAGCACGGTCTGCGGCATGCGGGGACGTCTCCTCGGCTCGGTGGACGGCTCCCCGGCTACCCAGGTCCGTTGTCCGCCATGCGATCGGGCACGTCGAGGCGATCGGGCACGTCGAGGCGGTCGAGGACGGCGAGCAGCCGGCCCGGTCCGGTCACCGCCGTCGCCTCCGGCAGCCGGGCGCGCAGCCCCCGGTCGGCGGTCACCGCGAGCACCGCGCGGTCCCGCGCCACCAGGTCGGCGGCGGTGGCGACCAGGGCGTCGTCGCCGCTGCCGGGTGCGCGCACGAGCCGGACGCCCGGGGGCGCCTCGGCGTCGCGGGCGGCGCCCTCCACCACGACCACCACCTCGCCGACGACCACGCCGTCGACCCGCCGGCCGGGCACGGCGGCCAGCCGCCGCAGCAGCCGCGCGGTGGCCCCGGCCCGGTCCCGCCACCAGCCGTCGGGGCGGGCGCCGACGACGTTGGCCGCGTCGACGAGCAGGACCGTCACGGCGCCCTCCTGTCGGGTGAACGCGGCGGGCTCCGGTTCGTGGTGATCACCGCCGGGTACCCGCAGGTCGGTCAGGCGTTCCCGACGGGGCCGTCCACGAGACGAGGAGGACCGGTGGCGAGTTCCGACCGTACCCAGTACGACCACGACGCGACGGTGGCCGGCGAGGGGGCGCACGCCACCCGTGGCCCCGCCCGCGACGCCGTCGACGCGCAGCGCGACCGCTTCGGCGGGATCAAGTGGGGGGCGGCGTTCTTCGGCTGGCTGTCGGCCAACGGGCTGGCCGTGCTGCTCATCGCCCTGGTGTCGGCGGCCGGGGTGGGCCTGGGCCTCGCGCAGGGCGTCGACAGCGTCGACGAGGCCACCGACCAGGCGGCCGGCATCGGGCTCGGCGGGGCGATCGCCGCGCTGGTGGTGCTGTTCCTCGCCTATCTCGCCGGCGGGTACGTCGCCGGCCGGATGGCGCGCTTCGACGGCGTCAAGCAGGGGCTGGCGGTGTGGGTGATCGGCCTGCTGGTCGTCGTGCTGCTGGCCGTGCTCGGGTACGCGTTCGGCTCGGAGTACAACGTGCTGCAGCAGCTGAACCTGCCGCGGATCCCGGTCGACGAGGGCACGGCCACCACCGCCGGCCTCGTCACGCTGGCCGCGGTCGTCGTGGCCACGCTGGTCGGCGCGCTGCTCGGCGGCAAGCTCGGCACCCGCTACCACCGCCGGGTCGACCGCGCCGGCTACCGCTCCTGAGGCACCGGAGGGCCCGGTCCCCGGATCGGGCCCTCCGGTCGTACCCCGGCCATACGCTGCGGGCATGTGCCGCAACATCCGCCCGCTGTCGAACTTCGAGCCGCCGGCGACCCACGACGAGGTCCACGCCGCGGCGCTGCAGTACGTGCGCAAGATCAGCGGCTCGACGCGGCCGTCGCGGGTCAACGCCGAGGCCTTCGACCGCGCCGTCGCCGAGGTGGCCGCCGCCTCCGCCCGGCTGCTCGACGCGCTGGTCACCACGGCCCCGCCGAAGGACCGCGCCGTCGAGGCGGAGAAGGCCCGCGCCCGCGCCGCCGTCCGCTACGGGACCTGACGCGCAGCGGGTCGTGCACGACCGAACCGCCGCCCGCGGGCATGGGGCGGGTCGGAACGGGTAGGTCGGGAACTCCGATCCCCCGAGCACCTGGAGTTCCGACATGGCCCGCAACACCCTGTCCCGCGCGCTGCACGACCTCGGCCTGTCCGCCTGGTTCGGTGGCACGCTGGCCAACGCCGTCGCCCTGAACGCCGCCGCCGCCGAGGCCGGCAAGGACACCGGCCGGGTCGCCAACGAGGGCTGGAACCGCTGGACGCCGGTCAACGCCGTCGCGATCGGCGCCCACCTCGTCGGCAGCGTGGGCCAGCTGATCGGCAACCGCGGCCGCGTGGCCCAGCAGCAGGGCGTGGCCGGCATGTCGGCGGCCAAGACGCTGCTGACCGCCGCCGCCCTCGGCGCCACCGCCTACAGCCGCTCGCTGGGCATGGTCGTCAACAGCCAGGACAACCCCTCGGCGAAGTCGGGCACCAAGCCGACCAAGCGCACGAAGGCCGAGATCGCCGCCGCGCAGGAGCAGCTGCAGACGCTGCAGTGGGTCATCCCGGCCCTGACCGGCGCGCTGGTGTGGGTGAGCTCCTACGCCGGTGAGCAGCAGCGCCCCAGTGAGGTCCTCAAGGGCGTCTCGCGCTGACCGCACCCCGCACCGCACCCGCACCGCGAGCCCCCGGGGGAACCGTGGACCGCACCGCCACCCGCAGCGTGACCTTCACCGGCAACCGGGCCGGCGAGGGCCGGCGGCACGACGACGGGCCGGGCGGAGCGACCCGCTGTCCCGACTGCACCGACGGGTTGGGCCGGCCGCGTCCGGTGGAGCCGGGGTCGTGGCGCGACCGCGTCCGGGAGAACCCGGCGCTGGCGCTGCCCTACCGGATCGCCGTGTTCATCGCCGGCCTGCTGTTCGTGCTGCTCGGCCTGGCGCTCACGGTGCTTCCCGGCCCGCTCACCATCCCGCCGGTCCTGGTCGGCCTCTGGGTGTGGTCCACGGAGTTCGAGTGGGCGCGGCGGATCTTCGCCACCTTCCGCCGCAAGGCCGTCGACACCTGGCGGCACGCCAGGCAGCACCCGGTCAGCTCGCTCGCGGTGACCGTCGGCGGCCTCGCCGCGGCCGCGCTGGTGTTCTGGGCGGTCGGCCACTTCCACCTGGTGGACCGCGCGACGAGCGCCCTCGGCCTCGGCTGATCCCTGCGGCACCCGGCCGCCGTCCGCGCACCGCGGACGGCGGCCGGCGCGTGTCCGGCCCCGGTGGTGGGAACACCGACACCCGTGGCCGGATCGCACGCCCTGCCGCGCCGACTGCCCCGGCTGGTGCGCCGGGGGCGCACCCCCGGCCTGCGCACCGCCAAGACCGTGCTGGCCGCGGTGCTCGCGTTCCAGCTCGCGACCTGGCTGGACACCAGCAGCTCGCCGGTCCTCGCCCCGCTGACCGCGCTGCTCGTCGTCCAGCTGACGATGTACGAGACGCTGACGACCGGGTGGGAGCGGATCGCGAGCGTCACCGCCGGTGTGCTCATCGCGGCGCTGTTCGCCTCCGTCGTCGGGCTGAGCTGGTGGAGCCTCGGCCTCGTCGTCGCGATCTCGCTCGTCGTCGGCCGGCTGCTGCGCCTGGGGCCCAACCTGCTCGAGGTGCCGATCAGCGCGATGCTCGTGCTGGCCGTCGGCGGCGCGGAGAGCGCGGCGCTGGACCGCGTCACCGAGACGCTGGTGGGCGCGGCCGTCGGTGTCCTGGTGAACCTCGTGATCGCGCCGCCGCTCTACGTCCAGCCGGCCGGTGAGGCGATCGCCGAGCTGGCCGAGCGCATGGCGGAGTTCTGCGAGGACCTCGCGGCGTCACTCCGGAGCCCGTGGTCGCGGCGCCTCACCGACGAGCTGCTGGCCCGCGCCCGCGGGCTGGGGACGGAGGTGGCCCGGGCCGACCGCCGGCTGGCCCGCACCGAGGAGAGTGCCCGCCTCAACCCGCGCGGGCGGGCGGCCCGCGAGGCCCAGCCCCGGCTGCGCAACACGCTGACCGCCCTCGAACGGGTCCACGTCAGCCTGCGGACCGTCGCCCGCGTGCTGCTCGACCGCACGTACTTCGTGCCCGAGGACGAGGCCGACCGCGCCTGGGCAGAGCCCGCACGGCAGGCGCTGGCCGACGTGCTGCTCGCCGTCGCGACCACCGTGCGCGACGCCGGGGCCGTGGCGGACGGCACCGGGCCGACCTCCGGCATCGACCCGGCGTGCCTGGACACGCTGCTGGAGCTGCGCGGCCGGCTGGCCGACGCGCTGCTGGTCGATCCCCGGGCGGACCCGGCCGCCTGGTCGCAGCACGGCGCGCTGCTCGACGCCGTGGACCTGCTGCGGGTGGAGCTGGCCACGGCCCTGCAGCCGCCGTCGACGTCGTGGGCGCCGCCGCCGCTGGGTGCGGCCGGCCGGCGCGCCGTCCGCCGGGCCGTGACCCGCCGCCGGCGCCGGTGACCGCGGTCAGAGGCGGGTGAGGACGACCGGCCCGTCGTCGGTGACCGCCACGGTGTGCTCGACGTGCGCGGCGCGCCGGCCGTCGGCGGTGACCACCGCCCAGCCGTCCTTCTTGTGCCGGTAGCGCTCGTCGCCGGCCAGCAGCATCGGCTCGATGGCCAGCGTGCTGCCGGCGTGCAGCCGCACCCGGTCCAGCCCGGTCTGCGGGCGGTTGGGCACGAACGGCGGCTCGTGCATGGCGCGGCCGATGCCGTGCCCGCCGTGGTCGGGCAGGTGCGCGAAGCCGTACCGGCGGGCGACGGCGTCGACGGCCTGCGCGACGTCGAGCAGCGTGGCCCCGGGGACGGCGGCGGCGATGCCGGCGGCCAGGGCCTCCTCGGTGGCGGTGACCAGACGGGCGTCCTCCTCGGTCCCGCTCGACCCGATCGGGATGGTGATCGCCGCGTCGCCGTTCCAGCCGTCGACGACGGCGCCGCAGTCGATGCTGAGCAGGTCGCCGTCCTTGAGCCGCTGGCCGCTGGGCCGGCCGTGCACCACGACCTCGTTCGGCGACAGGCACAGCGCGCCGTTGTAGGCGGTCGGCGCCCAGGCGGGCCTGTAGCCGAGGAACGACGACGTCGCGCCGGCCTCGCGGATGCAGGTCTGCGCCAGGTCGTCGAGGTCGCGCAGCCGGACGCCGGGGACCGCCGCCTCCCGCACGGCCGCGAGCGTCTGCGCCACCACCCGGCCGGCGTCGCGCATGGCGTCGAGTTCGTCGGCGGTGCGGGGGGTCAGCACGAGCAGGTCCACACCCCGACGGTACGAGACCGGCCGCCGTGGCCCGCGCGTCCGCGGCGGCCGGCGCCGGGGGTCAGACGCCGGGACGGCGGACGTCGGTCGGGTCGGGAGTCCGGAAGGCGGTGTTCACGTCCTCGACGGCAGGGGCCTGCTCCTCGGTCGGATCGGGCTGGTCGGTCTCCGCGGAGCGGTCGGGGTCCTCCCCCGCGACGCCGAAGCCCTCGGCCGGCGCCGGTGCGCCGGCGCCGGGGTCGGCCGCGGCGATCTCCTCGGCCGGGCCGTTCGCGTTGGGGGTCATGGGTTCCCACATCGACGTCATGGCGGTCCGGTACCCGCCGGTCGGCCGATCGGGTGACCATCGGGCGACCGGCGGGTGACCGGACGGCGGCCGGCAGGTGACGACCAGGCGTCCGGCGGGCATACAGGCCGGATCACGGCGGAGCCGTGGGCGGGGGCGGACGGAGGAGGTGCCGGGAGATGGCCACCACGGGATCGGGGCAGCGGGCACGGCCGGGCGGGCGGGCGGGCGGGCGGTCGGCTGCCGCGCACCAGGACGGGCGGGGTGCCGACGGCCGGGACGAGACGCACGCCGAGCGGATCGACCGGGAGCTCATGGAACTGCTCAACGAGCTGCGGATCGCCCTGCCCGGTGTGCAGTTCCTGTTCGCCTTCCTGCTGGTGGTGCCCTTCCAGCAGGCCACCGAGCGGGCGACGGAGTTCCAGCGCGACGTCTACTTCGTCACCCTCGTCGCCGCCGTCGTCGCCACGGCGCTGCTGATCTCGCCGGCCGCCCAGCACCGCGCGCTGTTCCGGCAGCACGACAAGGAGGACCTGCTGCGGCGGAGCAACCGCCTGGCCTTCTCGGGTCTGTGCGTCCTGGCGGTGGCGATCGTGTCGGCGGTGGTGCTGGTCGTCGACTTCCTCTTCGCCCTCCCCCAGGCGCTCGTCACCGGCGGCCTGGTCGCCGTGCTCCTCGGCTGGCTGTGGATCGCCAGCCCGCTGCTGCAGCGTGCCCGCGGGGGCACCGGCGGGGAGTGACCCGAGGGGCGCGGGCGGCACTCACCCGGTCCGGGCGGTCAGGACGCGGGGGCCGTCGTCGGTGATGGCGACGGTGTGCTCGACGTGGGCCGCGCGGCTGCCGTCGACCGTGCGGATGCTCCAGCCGTCTCCGTCGATCCGGTAGTCGTCGCCGCCGGCCGTGAACCACGGCTCGATGGCGAGGACCAGCCCCGGGCGCAGGCGCAGCCCGCGGCCCGCCCTGCCGTCGTTGGGCAGGTAGGGGGCCTCGTGCATGGTGCGGCCGACGCCGTGGCCGCCGTGCTCGGTGTTGACGCCGTAGCCGGCCGCTCGCCCGACCGCGCCGATCGCGGCCGAGACGTCCCCCAGGCGGCCGCCGGGGACGGCCGCGCCGATCCCGGCCCGCAGGGCCCGCTCGGTCGTCGCGACCAGCGCCGCGTCGGCCGGGCCGACCGTGCCGATCGGGACGGTGACGGCGGAGTCGCCGACCCAGCCGTCGAGGTCGGCGCCGGCGTCGATGCTGAGCAGGTCGCCGTCGACCAGGCGCCGGTCGGTCGGGATCCCGTGCAGGGCCACGTCGTTGACCGAGGTGCAGATGACCGCGGGGAACGGCGGCATCGACCGGTGCGGCCGGTAGCCGAGGAACGGCGACCGCGCTCCCGCCCGGGCCAGCACGTCACGCGCCACGTCGTCCAGCTCGCGCAGGCGCACACCGGCCACGGCGTGCCGGCGCACGGCCGTGAGCACCTGGGCGACGACCTGCCCGGCGGCGTGCATGGCGTCGATCTCCCCGGGCGTGCGCAGCTCCACCATCGTCCGGACCTCCTCGACGACCGGTATTGGTATACTGGTATTAGTATCACGGCATGGTGCGCCCGCCGCTGTCCCCGGCCGAACGCGAGCGCGGCCGCCGCCTCGGAGAGTTGCTGCGCTCCGCTCGTGGACCGCGCAGTCAGGCGGCGGTGGCCGCCGCCTCGGGGGTGAGCCTCGAGGCGCTGCGGAAGATCGAGTCCGGCCGGATCCCGATGCCGGCGTTCTTCACCGTGGCGGCACTCGCCGGGGCGCTCGGCCTGTCGCTGGACCAGGTCGCGTCGGCGCTGTCCGCGAAGTCGGACGACGTCCGGCGCACCGCCTGACCCCGAGCGGTCGGGGCCCTGCCGGGCAGCTGACGGAGGCAGGGATCAGGGGAGACGGCGACGAGAACGGTGGCGGGTCGTCGTCCGGGTCGGCCGGTTCGTCGGCTTCCGGTGGTGGTTCGGGCGCCTTCGGTGGTGGTCGCAGGCCCGGTGGTCGGGTCGTGCGGGTGATGCCGGATGGGGTGGTGACGGTGAGTGTCCCGTCGGGGCTCATCTCGAAGCGCCAGCCGCGGGCGAAGGTCTTGAGCCGGTGGTGGGAGCGGCACAGGCAGCAGAGGTTGGCGCAGTCGACGGCCCCGCCGTGGGCGTGCGGGATGACGTGGTCGGCGTCGGCCCAGCCGACCCGCTGGCCGCAGGAGGGGAAGCGGCAGGTGCGGTCGCGGGTGCGCACGAACGCCTGCTGCGCCGCCGAGGGCGTGTAGCCGTCCCGGCCCGCCGGCCGGTCGAGCACCGCACATCCGCACTCGGCGTCCGGATGCTCTCGGCAGCCGCGGGCGGCCAGCCGGCGCAGCCGGTCCAGCGTCGCGGTCGCACGCAGCGTGCCGTCGTCCTCGGTCAGCGCCACCGTCACCGACCCGCCCTGCGGTGCCTGCACGCCCAGCGCGTCGAGCTGTCGCAGCAGCTCGCGCAGATGCTCGGCCGTGATGGGCAGCCCGTTCACCTCACCGGCCTGCGCCGACCGCCCGGCCAGGGCGGCCAGGGTGGCGACGACGTGCAGGTGCGCCGTGACCGCCGTCCCCGGCTGCCACGGCCGCTGCAGCAGATCGGCGAACACGGCGGTGCGCAGCTGCCCGATCGGGCGCGGATCACCGTCCACCTTCAGCATCCGCGCCAGCTGGTCGACCACCGCGTGGCAGGCGGCGGCCACGTCGGTGGGTAGCTCGGCGGCGATGGTGCTCATCCCGTCCGACGGGGAGGGGTAGACGCGCACGTCGGCATGCCGTTCGGCGGACTTGCGCCGCTGGTCGACCGCGTCTGAGTCGGCCTCCAGCAGGAGTTCGAGTGCCCGTTGCTTGAGCTTCCGGACGGTCAGCTGTGCCGCCTCGGGCAGCACGGCGGCCTCGATCCGGCGGGCGAGGGCCGGGTCGGTGTGCTGCAGCACGTCGGCCAGCGCCTTCGCGCGGGCCTCGTCGAGGTCGCCGGTGGCGAGTGCGGCCCAGGTGGCGGGGAGGCGCTCGCGGTAGGTCCAGGCGCGGGTGGCCAGGTGGTTGGCGGTACCCCGGCCGCAGTTGAGGATCACGGCCAGTTCTGCGGTGAAGAACTCCGACACCCTGGGCAGCTCGGTGTCCGGCGCCCACGACCCGCGCCCCCTGGCGCCCGGCGTGCCGGGCGCCGGGTCCAGGTCGGAGGGCCGGGCCTCGGCCAGCCGCAGCACCAGCTCCGCCTCGTAGGCGGCCTCCATCGCCCGGCGCTGCTGCACCCGCTGCAACTCAGCGGCGGCCTGCTCATCGGACAGCATCGCCACGGGCAGCCGCTGCACCCGCGCCGGCCGCGCGAGCAGCCACCCGGCGAGCGCCCGCTCCACCGGTGACACGTACTCCGCGACCTTCACGACCCCGAACCTACGCACGGGGTACGACAGAAACGGGGCTCTGACCAGGAGCAACGCGACCGAGCGCGATATAGATCGCGTCGGCGACGTCGTCGGGGTCCTCGTGTTCCCAGAACCGCAGCGCGCGCCACCCGAGCCCGGTGAGGACGGCGTCGGCGCGGCGGTCGCGGGCGGTGTTGCCGGCCAGCTTGGCCGCCCACCACGCCTGGTTGGCCTCCGGCAGGTGACCGCAGGTCGGGCACCCGTGCCAGAAACACCCGGCAAGGACCCCGTCCCCCTCACCCCTCGCAAGCTCGGGGCGAGCCTCCGGACGGGGCCGCGGCCGCACATCCACCCGACAGCGCACTCCTCGCGCGTGCAACCGCCGGCGCACCGCCAGCTCGTGGCGGGTGTCGCGCCGCCCCTGCCTGCGGAACCTCGCCGCCACGACCTCCGACGACGGCGGCGGCGCCGGCCCCGGTCCCGCCGTCGGTTCCGAGCCGCCCGAGGACACCCGGACATGTTCCACCGCCCCACCGACACCGACGGGCAGGTGAGGTTCGCCTACCCTTCCTCTCCGTGACCGCGACGGCCGACCGGACGCTCCACGCCCCGGCTGCGCCCGCACCGCCGCGCTGGTCGCCCGTCGAGCTGCTGCCTCCCGCGGTGCTGGGGCTGCTGTGCGCCGTCCTGCTCGCCCCCGGCCACGGGCTGTGGTTCGACGAGGCGTTCACCTACGAGGTGGCCCGCCGGCCGCTGGGCGACATCCTGCGCGCGATCGCCACCGGTGAGGGCGTCACCAGCTACCTCGCCGACGTCCCGCCCTCCTACAACGCGCCCTACTACCTCGTCGTGCACGCGTGGGTGTCGCTGCCGGGGCTGGGTGGCGACACGTCGCTGCGGGTGTTGTCGGTGCTGGCCACCGCCGGCGGCCTGGCGCTGGTCACGCGGGCGGTCACCCGGCTGGCCGGGCGCCCCACGGGCGTGCTGGCCGGGCTGGTGCCCGCCTGCGCGCCGCTGCTGCTCGAGCAGGCCGTGGAGGCCCGCAGCTACGGGCTCGCGGTGCTGGCCACCGGCGGCGCGCTGCTCGGCCTGACCCGCTGGCTGCAGGAGGGCCGTGGCCTGCTGCTGTTCGGCCTGGCCGGCGGCGGCATGGGCCTGGCGCACTGGTACGCCGTCACCGTCCTCGCCGGCTTCGTCGTCGCGGCGCTGCTGCTGCGCGGCCGGGCCGCCACGAGGGTCGCCGTCGTCGGCACGCTGGCCGCCCTGCCGGCCGTCGGCCTGGTCGGGGTCAACCTGCTCAACGGCACCGGCGCGCGCAACGCCGAGCACCTGCGCGACACCGGCGGCACCCTCGCCGACCTCGCCGTCGAGGCCTGGGCCGGCGGCCGCACCCCGCTGCTGTACCTCACCGTCGGACTGGCCGTGGTCGGCGCGCTGCGCGGCGCCGGGGTGCGCGTCGTCGGCGTCTGCTGGCTGCTGGTGCCGCTGCTGCTCCTGCTGGCCGCCGAGACCGTCCGGCCGGTGTACCTGCCCCGCTACCTGCTGGCCGGGCTGATCGGCCTGGGGGTGCTGGCCGCGGCAGGGGTGACCGCGCTGCCCCGGGGCGCCCGCACGCCGGTGGCCGTGGCCCTGCTCGGCCTGTCGCTGGTGGCCAGCGCCCCGCTGGCCGTCCGCGAGCCGCGGGAGCGCTCCGACGACGTCGTCGCCCTGCTGCTGCGCGAGCAGCGCCCCGGCGAGCCGGTGGTCGCCGCCGACCAGCGGGCCGCGATGGGGCTCGACCACTTCGTCCGCACGGAGGGCCCGCGGCTGCGCCCCGACGTCGTCCTCCCGCCCGACGACGCCCCCGCCGGCGCCGACCGCGTCTGGCTGGTCCGGCGGCTGGTCGACGGCGAGCCGGTGCCCACCGACGACGACGCGATCCTCACCGACGCCGGGCTGTCGCTGACCCGGACCTGGGACCTGCCGGCGGTGAAGACCGACCTGGTCGTCCAGCTCTGGGCCCGCTGACCGCCCACGCCAGCGAGCGCAGCGACTGCCGCAGCCGGGCGCGCGCGGTCCACGCCGACTCCCCCACCGGCCGCCGGTCGCGGACCACCGGCACGCTGGTCAGCCGCGTCCCGGCCAGGCCCGCGGCGAGGACGACGCTCGGCGCGCCCCCGCCGAGCACCGCGCCGACGACGGCGTCGCGCACCGCCGGACCCAGGACGAGGAAGGCGCCGGCGTCGGGCGGCAGGCCGGTGAGCGCGGCGGCGACCCGCCGGTGCAGGCCGCCGGTCAGCCGCCGCACCGGCGACTCGTAGCGGCCCCGGCGTCCGGCGAACACCGCACCGACGTCGCCGCGGGCCAGCCGGTCGAGCAGCGCCGGCACGGCCTCGGGCGGGTCCTGCAGGTCGGCGTCGAGGCACACCCACGCGTCGGCGTCCTCGGCCGCCAGCCCGGTGGCCAGCGCCCGGTGCTGGCCGAGGTTGACCGCCAGCGCGGTCACCCCGACGCGGGGGTCGGCCGCCAGCTCCCGCGCCACCGCCAGGCTGCCGTCGGGCGAGGCGTCGACCACCAGCCGCAACCGCCAGTTCCGACCCTCGAGCGCCGCCGCGAGCCGGGCGTGCAGGGGCCGCAGAGTGGCCTCGTTGCCGTACACGGGGACGACGACGGCGACGCGGAGCGAGGTCACGCCGCCCACGTGCGGGCCAGCCCCTCCGCCAGGTCGACCGACGGCGCCCAGCCGAGCAGCGCGCGGGCCGCCCGCGGGTCGCACACCCAGTCGGCGGTGTCCCAGTGCCGGCCCGGGTGGGCGCCCGGCGCGGTCGCGATCGGCCGGCCGGTGACCCGCTCGGCGGTGGCGACCAGCTCCCCGACGTCGGTCTGCACGCCCGTGCCGACGTTGACCACCGCGCCCGGTGGCAGGTCGTCGGCCAGCGCGGCCCGCACGCAGGCGTCGACGACGTCGCCCACCCACACCCAGTCCCGCCGGCTGACCGCGCCCGGCAGCGGCACCGCCGCGCCGGTGCGGGCTGCGGCGAGCACGACCGGCACCAGCCGGGTCGGGTGGTCGCCGGGGCCGTAGACCTGGAAGGCGCGCAGCACCGCGGCGCGCACCCCCCGCTCGGCGGCGGCGGCCTGCAGCAGCAGCGAGCCGGCCGCCTTGGTGGCGCCGAAGAAGCCGCGCGGGCGCAGCGGCGCGTCCTCGGCCAGCGGCGCCGGCCCGGCCGCGTACTCGGTCGACGAGCCCAGCCGCACCACCGCGCGGCACCGGTCGGGCAGGGCGTCGACCAGCCAGGGGCTGGTGTTGACGGCCACGGTCGCGGCCCGCTCGGCGGGGGTCGCCTTCGCCCGCCCGGCGGCGAGGGAGAAGACGACGTCGGGGTCGGCGGCCCGCACCGCCGCCGCGGCGGCGACGGGGTCGGCGAGGTCGACGCCGGCCCGGGTCAGTCCGGTGACCGCCCAGCCGTCGGCCCGCAGCCGCGCCACCAGGTGCCGGCCGACGAAGCCGCCGGCGCCGGTGACCAGGGCCCGCCCGCTCACGCGGGAACGGGCACGGGGGCGCCGGCCTCCTCGACCGCGGCGACGAACGCCTCCCGCCGGCCGGCCGCGGTCAGGGCGTCGGCGGCGGCGAGGTCGGCCAGCGACGCCAGCAGCCGCGGCACCTCGGTGAACGGGTCGCGCCCGGCCATGTCGGCGGTGAACGAGCGGCGCAGGAAGGTGAAGTCGGTGCGCATCCGGACCAGCTCGGCGGCCAGCAGCACCCCCGGCACGGGGAAGCCGCCGCCGGGCAGGGTCAGCCCGCCCACGCCGAAGGGCACCGGGACGGCGGCGCGGACGGCGTCGACCGTGCCGTCGACCAGCGGGCGGAACAGCTCGGTCGAGCGCCGGTCGATGCGCAGGTCGTTGAGCCCGACGTAGACCCGCGACAGCGGCCGCGCGGCCAGCTCGGCGACCCGCTCGACGGCGTCCTGGGTCTCGACCAGGATCCCCAGCCCGCAGCGGCCGGCGACCAGGTCGAGGGTGCGGTCGACCTCCTCGGGCGTGCGCACCATCGGCAGCAGGATCTCGTCGGCACCGGCCGCGACGGCGTCGGCGACCTCGCGCGGCGTCCACGGGCCGGCGGCGTTGACCCGGCACAGCAGCCGGCCGTCGGTGGCCGCGCGCACGCGGACGAGGTCGGCGAGGGTGTCGCCGTTGATCTGGGTGCCCTCGCCGGCCTGCCGCCGGTGCTTCCCGCGGCGCTCCCAGTCGACGACGATGCCGCTCGCGCCGGCGGCGACGACGTCCCGCCCCCAGGCGGCGTCCACGGTGAAGAGGAACAGGTCCACGACGGTGAGCTTAGGCACACCTAACTCGGGCCCGTCACCCAGGGCCCGAGAGGTGCCTTTGTCGCGACATCGGCACCCGGAGACGGGTGCCGATGTCGCGACGAAGGCACCCCTGTCAGGCGGGGGTGGGCTCGGAGGTCCGCGGCACGCCCGGCGCCGTGGCCGGGAAGGGCACCGCGGGGCCGGCGACGACCACGCCGACCTCCGCCCCCTCGGCCGGCAGGTCGCCGCCCTCGGTGCGCGCGCTCACCCGCAGCCCCGAGGCCAGCTCGAGCTCGATGCGGGCGTCGTGGCCGTAGAAGTCGACGCCGCGGACCCGCGCGGGCACCCCTGCCCCGGCCGACAGCCGCAGCTGCTCGGGCCGCAGCAGCACCCGGACCGGCCCGTCGGGGCAGGGCCGCCCGAGCGCCAGCTCGCCCAGCTCGGAGGCGACCCGACCGCCGGTGGCGGCGCCGTCGAGGACCACCGCCTCGCCGACGAACGAGGCGACGTCGAGGTCGCGGGGCTCGCGGTAGAGCGTGCGCGGGTCGGCCAGCTGCGCGAGGGTGCCGCCGCGCACCACGGCCACCTGGTCGGCGGTCGACAGCGCCTCGGCCTGGTCGTGGGTGACCAGGACGGCGGTGGCGCCGGTGGCCCGCAGCGCCTCGGCGACGGCACGGCGGGTGTCCTCCCGCAGCGCGGCGTCGAGGGAGGAGAACGGCTCGTCGAGCAGCACCAGCGAGGGCTCGGGCGCCAGCGCGCGGGCCAGCGCGACCCGCTGCTGCTGGCCGCCGGAGAGCTGGTGCGGCGCGCGGTCGGCGAGGGCGGCGTCGAGGCCGACGAGGGCCAGCAGCCCGGCGATCCGCGTGCGGTCGCGGCGCAGCCGGCGGGGCAGCCCGAAGGCCACGTTGCCGGCCACGCTCAGGTGCGGGAACAGCCCGCCCTCCTGCGGCACGTAGCCGATGCCGCGGGACCGGGCGGGGACGCCGCGGCCGGCGCCGGCCACCACCCGGCCGCCGAGCTCCACGCTCCCGGCGTCGGGGTCGTCGAACCCGGCGACGATCCGCAGCAGCGTCGTCTTGCCGCAGCCGGAGGGGCCCAGCAGCGCGGTGGTCGTCCCGGCCGGGACGTGCAGGTCCACCCCGGTGAGCACGGGGGTGCGGCCGTAGGACTTCGCCAGGCCGGTGACGGTCAGCGCGCTCATGGGGTCAGACCTCGTCGGGCATCGCGGGGAAGGGCGTCTCGGGAGAGCAGCACCGTGGCCGGTGCCGAGAGCAGCACCATGACGACGGCGTAGGGCGCCGCGGCACCGAACTCGAGGGCGCTGCTCGCCGACCAGAACGCCGTGGCGAGCGTCTCGGTGCCCGTGGGGGCCAGCAGCAGCGTGGCGGTGAGCTCGGTGACCACCGCGAGGAACACCAGCGCCGCGCCGGCGCCGATGCCGGGGGCCAGCAGCGGGAGGGTCACCCGCCACAGCCGGGCCGGCGCGGAGACGCCGAGGGAGGCGGCGACGTCGTCGTGCACCGGCGGGGACTGCTCGACCGCGGCGCGCACCGTGACGATCGCGCGGGGCAGGAAGAGGATCGCGTAGGCCGCCAGCAGCACCGGCACCGTCTGGTACAGCGCCGGCAGCACCCGGATGCTCACCGCCACCAGCGCCAGGGCGACGACGATCGCCGGCACCGCGCTGCCCAGGTAGGTGGTGCGCTCCAGCAGGGTGGCCACCGGCCCGCGGCGGCGCACGGCCAGCCACCCGGTGGGCAGCGCGAGCACGGTGGTGACGGCGGCGGCCGCGGCGGCCAGCGCCAGCGTCGTCCCGGTGGTGGTGGCCAGCGCCGCCCAGTCGACCCGCGCGGAGGTGCCGGTGCGGAACCACGACACCAGCGCGGCGAGCGGCACGAGCAGGGACAGCGCCACCACCGCGGCGAGGGCCAGCAGCGCCGGGCCGGTGAGCGTGCCGAGCCGGACGGGCCGCAGCTGCCGGGCGGCGCCGGCCCCGGTGCGGGCGTAGCCGCGGGTGCCGCGCAGCCGGATCTCGGCCAGCAGCAGCACCAGGCACAGCAGGACGAGGACCCCGGCGAGCATGGTGGCGGCCGGGCCGTTGAAGGTGGCGCGGTACTGGTCGTAGACGGCGGTGGTGAAGGTCGGGTAGCGGAGCATGGCCAGCGCGCCGAACTCGGCGAGCACGTGCAGGGCGACCAGCAGCGTCCCGCCGAGCACGGCCACCCGCAGCTGCGGCAGCTGCACCCGCCGGAACACCCCCCAGGTCGACAGGCCCAGGCCCCGGGCGGTCTCCTCCAGCGCGGGGTCGAGCCCCCGGAAGGCGGCGACGGCGGGCAGGTAGACGAACGGCGCGTAGGCCAGCGACACGACCAGCAGGGCACCGCCGTAGGTGTCCAGGCCGGGCAGCAGCGAGATCCACGCCGAGCTGCTCACGAACGCCGGCAGGGCCAGCGGCGCGACCAGCAGCACGTGCCAGGCGCGGCGGCCGGGCAGCGCGGTGCGCTCGACCAGCCAGGCCGCGCCGACGCCGAGCACCGCGGTGACGGCGACCGTGCCCGCGACCAGCCGGACGGTGTTGCCCAGCAGCTCGGCGACCCGCGGCCGGAACACGAGCTCGGCCACCCCGCTCCAGCCGACCTCGGCGACGGCGACCGCGATGTGCACCAGCGGCAGCAGCGCGAGCGCGGCGACGGCCGCGGCGAGGGCCACCGTCACCGGCGCGCGCCGGGCCCGGGACGCGCGGCGACCTCGCGACACCGCTGCGGCGGCTGTCGCGGGGCCGGGTCCGGCGGCGAGGCTCAGAGCAGCCCCACCTCCTGCATGAGCTCGGTGACCCGCTCCTGGTCGAGGGAGGCGGGGTCGACCGCGGGGGCGCCCAGGGTGTCCAGCGGCGGCAGCGCCTCGGCGGAGGGCACCCCGACGCCGACGGCGTACTCGAGGGCGGTGCTCTCGGCCAGCCGCGCCTGCGCCTCGGGCGAGGTCAGGTAGGCGACCAGCCGCTGGGCGTCGTCCTGCTGGTCGGAGGAGGCGAGGACGGCGGCGCCGGAGGTGCTCAGGAAGGCGCCGGGGTCGCCGCTGCCGAAGAAGTGCAGCCGGGCGTCGTCGCCCTTGAGGCCGCCCTCGGCCTGGTCGCGGTACCAGTAGTAGTGGTACATGACGCCGGCGTCGATCTCGCCCTCGTCGGCGGCGACCATGACGGCGGTGTTGCTCTGGTAGACGGCGGCGTTGCGCTCGAGACCCTCGAGCCAGGCGCGGGTGGCCTCCTCGCCGCGCAGCGCCAGCACGGCGGCCACGATCGCCTGGAAGTCCGCGCCACCGGCGGCGATGCCGATGCGGCCCTCCCAGGCCGGGTCGGCCAGGTCGAGGATCGACGCCGGCAGCTGGTCCTCCGCCAGCGCCGTGGGGTCGTAGACGAGCACGGTGGAGCGGGCGGCGAAGCCGGTCCAGGTGCCCGAGGACGGCCGGAACTGCTCGCCGACCTGGTCGAGGGTCTGCTGCTCCAGCGGCGCGAGCAGCCCCTCGCGGTCGAGCACGGCGATCGACGGGCTGTTCTCGGTGAGGAAGACGTCGGCGGGCGAGGCCTCGCCCTCCTGCACGATCTGGTTGGCCAGCTCCGCGTCGTTGCCGTCGCGGAACTCCACCTCGATGCCGGTCTCGTCGGTGAACCCCTCGAGCATGGTGCGCACCAGGCTCTCGTGCTGGGCGCTGTACACGGTGAGCGTGTCGGTGTCGGCAGCCCCGGCGTTGCCGCAGGCGGCCAGCGCCCCGGAGAGGCAGACGGCGGTCAGCGCGGCAGCGGTCGCCCGTCCGGGCCTGGTCACGGGTCCTCCAAGAGACGTGGGACGGCGGGTGTCGTCAGCCGCCCAGGGTAGGCACACCTAAGCAGACGCGCCGGGGGTGCGGGACCGATGAGTTCCCGACCGGCCCCGCGTCCTCCTGTCAGACCCGTGCGGGACCGTGCGGGCACCGACACGGGAGCGGGAGGTGGGGCACGTGACGGCGTACGTCGGCGACACGGTGCCGGCCGGGGACCAGGCAGCGGGAGGCGGGGACGTCCCGGCGATCGAGGCCACGGGGCTGGTCAAGCGGTTCGGCGCGACGACGGCGGTGGCCGGTGTCGACCTGTGCATCCCGCAGGGCGGCGTGCACGGCTTCCTCGGGCCCAACGGCGCGGGCAAGACCACCACCATCCGGATGCTGGCCACCCTCGTCCCGCCCGACGGCGGGCGGGCGCGGGTCTTCGGCCACGACGTCGTCACCGACGCCGACGCCGTCCGCGCGCGGGTGAGCCTCACCGGCCAGTTCGCCTCCCTCGACGAGGACCTCACCGGCGCGGAGAACCTGCTGCTGCTGGCCCGGTTGCTCGGCTACTCCCGGGCCGCGGCGCGCCAGCGCACCGACCAGCTGCTGAGCGCCTTCGGCCTCACCGAGGCGGCCGGCAAGCAGGTCAAGCAGTACTCCGGGGGCATGCGGCGGCGGGTCGACATCGCCGCGAGCATCGTCGTCCGGCCCGACCTGGTCTTCCTCGACGAGCCGACCACCGGCCTCGACCCGCGCAGCCGCAACCAGGTGTGGGACGTCGTCCGCGCGCTGGTCCGCGGCGGGACGACGGTGCTGCTCACCACCCAGTACCTCGACGAGGCCGACCAGCTCGCCGACCGCATCTCGGTCATCGACGCCGGCCGGGTCATCGCCGAGGGCAGCCCGGGGCAGCTGAAGGCGTCGGTGGGCTCGGGCACGCTGCACGTGCGGGTGCTCGACCCGGCCCGCCGCGGCACCGCGCGCGAGCTGCTCGAGCGGGTGCTGGGCGTGCCGGTGGCCGAGGACGGCGACCCGGCGGCGCTGACCGCCCGCGTGCCCGAGGCGGGGCCGGCGGCGCGGGCGCTCACCGCGCTGGAGGGCGCCGGCATCGAGCTCGCCCAGTTCGCGCTCGGCCAGCCGAGCCTCGACGAGGTCTTCCTCGCCCTGACCGGCCGGCCCGCCGAGGACGCCGGCCCGCCCGCCCCCGCTCCGCCCGCCCCCGACCCGGAGGACCGACGATGACCGCCCTCGACAGCGCCCCTCCCCCGCTCGCCGCGCCCGACACCGCAGCGGTGCTGGCCGCGCTCGGCTCCGGGGAGCGCCCCCGGCCGCAGGGCCCGCTCGCGGCCTCGGCCACCTTCGGCTGGCGCACGCTGCTGCGGATCAAGCACGTGCCCGAGCAGCTGTTCGACGTCACGGTCTTCCCGGTGATGCTGACGCTGATCTTCACGTACCTCTTCGGCGGCGCCCTGGCCGGCTCGGTCGAGGCCTACGTGCAGTTCTTCCTGCCCGGGATCCTCGTGCAGAGCATCCTCATGATCACGATGTACACCGGCGTCGCCCTCAACACCGACATCGGGAAGGGCGTCTTCGACCGCATCCGCTCGCTGCCGGTGTGGCGGCCCTCGGCGCTGGTCGGCGCACTGCTGGGCGACGTCGTGCGCTTCACCCTCGCCTCGGTCGTCGTCCTCGGCCTGGGCATGGCGCTGGGGCTGCGTCCCGGCGGCGGGGTCGTCGGCCTGCTGGCCGCGGTCGGGCTGCTGCTGGTCTTCGCCTTCGCCCTCGGCTGGGTCTGGACGTACCTGGCGCTGCGGCTGCGCACCCCGCAGGCGGTCATGGGCTGGTCGATGATGGTGCTGATGCCGCTGACGTTCGGCAGCAACATCTTCGTCGACCCCGCCACGATGCCCGGCTGGCTGCGGTCCGTCGTCGAGGTCAACCCGGTCAGCCACCTGGTCAGCGCGGTGCGCGGCCTGGTGCACGGCGGTGTCGACGGCGCCGACGTCGGGTGGGTGCTGCTGTGGGCCGCGGCGCTGGTCGCCGTCCTCGGCCCGCTGACGATGCGCCGCTACCGCGCCCGCGCCTGAGCTCCCCGCGGCGGTGCGCTACAACGGGCCGGTGGCCCCACTCCTGCGCACCGCCCGCTTCGCCGAGCTCACCCCGTTCGAGGTCTACGGGCTGTGCCGGCTGCGGGTCGACGTCTTCGTCGTCGAGCAGCAGTGCCCCTACCCCGAGCTCGACGGCCGCGACGTCGAGCCGGGCACCTGGCACCTGTGGGTTCCCGACGACGGCGAGGAGGACGGCGCGGTGCTGGCCACCCTCCGGGTGCTCGACGACGGCGCCACCCGCGCCATCGGCCGGGTGGCCACCGCCGCCGGCGCCCGCGGGCGTGGACTGGCGGCGCGGCTGGTGCGGGCCGGGATCGACCTGTCCGAGGGGCTCCCCGTGACGATGGGCGCGCAGGCACACCTCGAGGAGTGGTACGGGCGGTTCGGCTTCCGCGTCAGCGGCCCGGGCTACGTCGAGGACGGCATCCCGCACGTGCCGATGCGCCGCGAACCGGCCTGAGGACGGCGCTCAGGCCGGGCGCCGGCGGCGCACCCGGCCGAACGGCTTGACCACCGACAGCACGAGCGTGGTCACGAGCACTCCCGAGGCGGCCGCGGAGTCGCGCACCAGCGCCCACCGCTCCCCCGACCCGAGAGGCCCGGGCGCGAGCGCGGCGCCGGCCGCCGCATCCAGCGACGGGGTGAGCACCACCAGCGCCAGCACGGTCCCGGCCGTGGTGAGCACCAGCTTGAGCGCCACCCACCAGTGCCGCAGCAGCCCCCACGGCGTCAGCAGGCCGAGCAGCACCCCGCTGGTCAGCGAGACGAGCGCGAGCGGGACCAGCAGCACCGACCCGAGCAGCGCCGCGGCGGGGTAGACCGTCGGCGGGTCGGCGCCGGTGGCACCGGCGAGGTCGAGGGTCAGGACGGCGGCGTCGGCACCGAGCAGGCCGACCGACGAGCCGACGTGGACCACCACCAGCGCCCTGCGCCAGTGGGGCGGGAGCCGCAGCGACCGGGTCGTGCCTGCCATGCCAAGACGATAGACGTCTAACCATTCGACGTCTAACGGTCCGGCTAGGCTCGCCAGGTGCCCGAGCCCCGCGAGGAACCCGTCGGCCTGGCGGTCACCCGGATCTCGCGCACCCTGGCCCGGGCCTTCGACGAGGCGCTCGCCGCGGCCGGCGGGTCGACGTCGACGTGGCTGGTCCTGCTGGCCGCCAAGGGCGGCGGCCACCGGACGCAGGCCGAGCTCGCCGCGGTGGTCGGCGTGCGCGGTCCCACGCTCACCCACCACCTCGACGGCATGGAGCGCGCCGGGCTGGTCACCCGGGAGCGCGCCCCCGGCGACCGCCGGGGCCAGCGGGTCTCGCTCACCGCGGCCGGCGAGGAGCTCTTCCTCGGGCTGCGCGAGGCCGCCGTCGCCTTCGACCGGCGGCTGCGCCGGGGCGTGACCGACGACGAGGTCGCCGAGCTGCGCCGGGTGCTCGCGGCGCTGGCCGCGAACGTCGCCGACTGAGCGGCCGGCTCAGGGAGCCGCCGCCGGGACGAGGTCGGCGGCACCGAAGGCGGCGTCGAAGCGGTCGCACCAGATGACGACGCTGACGTAGCCGGTCGCGTCGAAGCCCTCCGGGACGACGTAGTTCTGGTCCCCGACGTTGCCCTTGAGCGGCCCGAGGTCGACGAACTCGTCGTCGAAGCCCGCCTCCTCGCCCGTGGCGGCGTTCTGCGAGAGGTAGACGAACAGCGCCGGCCCGTTGGTCGTCTCGAAGCCCTCCAGCCGGACGACGGTCGACCCGTCGGGCAGCCGGACCACCCGCGCGGTGCCGATCGTCTCGTGCTCGAGCGAGACGAAGGTGCCGGTGGCCAGGTCGACCGGGTCGGTCGGCAGCGCGCTCCCGATCCTGCCGGTCGAGTCGGCCGCCCCGGCCGCCGCCGAGGGCAGGGCCTCGTCGACCCGGCTGTCGTAGAACAGCCGCTGCGGCTGGAACCACACCAGGGTGACCACCCCGAGCACCACCGCGGCGACCGCCGCTCCCAGCCAGACCCAGGTCCTCCGTCGCATCGACACGGCGGCGGACCATAGCCGCGCCCCGCGGATCCGTGGGGTGTCGCGCACGCGGGGGCCGGGCGTGACCGGCGGGCTGACGGGTACCGGCCCGGGCATGGCGGACGACGGGGACGTGGGCGGCTTCGCCGGAGGGCTCGGCGCGCGGCTGGCCGGCAGCGACGAGGGCGCGGCCACGCTGGCGTTCGAGGTGCGCGACGAGCACCTCAACCCGGCGGGGACGCTGCACGGCGGCGTCGTCGCGACGCTCGTCGACACGGCGATGGGCCAGGCGGTGCGCACCACCACCGACGACGGCGAGGTTCCCGCGACCAGCCAGCTGACGGTGACCTACCTGCGGCCCGGAAAGCCCGGCCGGCTCGAGGTGCGCGGCCGGGTGCGCACCCGCGGGGAGCACCTCACCATCTGCGAGGCCGACGTCGAGCAGGACGGCAGGGCCGTGGCGCACGCCGTGGCCACCTTCGCCCTCCTCGACCGCTGACCTCGGCGCCGGCGGGGTCAGGTGCCGGCCGGCGGCGCGCCCTCCTCGACGACGACGGTGGTGGTGGGGCCGCTCGCGCCGTCGTCGTCCTCGTCGGCGCTGCACTGGCTGACCAGCAGGATGAAGGCGAAGACGAGCACGATGAGGCCGAGGAAGGTGCCCAGCAGCACCGCGCGGCCGCGCTTGGGACGGGGCTGCATGCCCCGGCGCGGGTCCTGCGGGTCGGGCGGACGGGCGGCCTGGGACATCGGTCGCGCTCCTCGTCGTCGGGGACGGGCCGGACCGGCGGCGGGGCCACCGGAGGCGACGCGGTCGGCGCGTCTCCCGGTCACATGCCCAGCCCACCGGCTCGTACGCGTGGCGCACGCCACCCGCACCGGTGTCCGCCGGGGGACGATCGGGACATGACCACAGCGACCTGGAACGGGACCGTCATCGCCGAGTCCGACGACATCGTCACCGTGGAGGGCAACGCGTACTTCCCGCGCGAGTCCGTGCGGGACGACGTGCTGCGCCCCTCCTCCACGCACACCACCTGCCCGTGGAAGGGCCGGGCGTCGTACTACACGCTCGAGGTCGACGGCCGGGTCAACCCCGACGCCGCGTGGTTCTACCCCCAGCCCAAGGACGCCGCGAAGGAGATCACCGGCCGGGTCGCCTTCTGGCGCGGCGTCGAGGTCAGCTGACGCCCCTCCGCAGGGGCCCGCCACGAGCCTGCGAGTGGTGGGGGGCGGAGGGTCCTTCGTCAGACCCCGGGGCGGTCCCCGGCGAGCGCCCGGGCGTCCGCGGCGTCCTGCGCGTCCAGGACGCCCGCGCGCTCCTGGCCGTCGATGACGCGGTGGTACGCCGTCCAGGCCTCGGCCGGGGCGACGTCGAGCGCGGCGGCGATCTCCTCCCAGCCGGCCCCGCCGCGCAGCGCGGCCCGGAAGCCGACGAGCTGGCTGTCGTGGGCCTTGCGGGCGACGACCTCGCCGAGGGCGAGCAGCTCCAGGGACTCGGCGACGTCGAGGGAGGTGGAGTCGTCGAGCAGCGAGCTCCAGGAGTCGTCGTCGCTCCCGGTCGCCCGGGCGCGGGGGGTGGTCCCGGAGTCCCGCCGGCTCAGGAAGTCCAGGCGGGTGACGGCGGTCTGGAGCGAGAACTCCTGCTCCAGGGCCTCGGGTGTGATCTGCATGCCGTCACGATCCCCGACCGCCGCGGCGGGTCAAACCCGCTGCGACCGGGATCTCCCCGAACGGCGGACGGCCCGCACCCGGGGTGGGTGCGGGCCGTCCGGAGAGCGGCGGACGTCAGTTCTCGACGCCCACGGCCTCCTTGGCGACCGCGGCGAGGGCGACCTGGGCGGCGCTGATGACGCTCGCCCGGTTCTTGTGGGTCTCCTCGTAGCGGATGAGCACGCGGATGTCGTGCGGCTCGCGCAGGGCCTTGGCGGCCTTCGCGGCGTCGGAGGTCGACAGCGAGTCGTAGCCCTTGACCGGCAGCTCGTCGGCGGAGACGTCGCCGAGCTCCTCGCGGGCGGCCTTCGCGGCGTCGGCGGCGGTGCGGTTGCCCTCACGACGGGCGATCCGCTCGGCCCGGCGCAGCGTGGCGGCGCGGCCGACGGTCAGCGTCTCGCGGACGGCGTCGGTGAGGGTGGAGGCACGGCCGGCCACCTGGCCGAGCTCGTCCCCCACGCGCTGACGGCGCTGCTGCGCGGTGTCGAGGGCCTCGTTCACCCGGTTGGCGACGAAGCGGTACGGGGCGTTGGCGGCCCGCGCGGCGACGCCGGCGACCTGCTGGAACGGGGTGGCCTGCAGCGCGGCGGGGCCGCCCAGGGCCTCCTCGGCCAGCACGACGGTCAGCCACTCGATGGTGGCCTCGTGGGCGCGGATGAGCCCCTCGGCCAGGCGCTCGACCTTGGCCAGCCCGGCCGCCTGGCCGAGCACCTTGAGGTAGGTGGCGCGGTCGTGCAGCTGGTGCTCGAGGGAGAGGTCCTGCAGCAGGGCCTCCTCGATGGGCTCGGCCTGCTCGAAGGTGGCCTTGAGGACGGCCGACAGCCGGCCCACGACGGGGGTGACGACGTCGGGGACGCCCCCGAGCTCGCGCAGCTCGGCGGTGATGAGCCGGGTGCGCTCGGCGGCGTTGTCGGCGTTCTGGGTGAGCTCGCGGCGCACGGCGTCGGTGCGGGCCTGGGTCACCCGGGTGCGGGCGATCTGCTCCTCGGTCTGGGAGAGCAGGACCAGAGCGCGGAGCTGGTTGACGATCTTGGCGTGGTCGGTCACGACGGGGAACTCCAGCGATCGGGGATGACCTGACGTCTCGGTCATGCCCCGCACCCCGCGCCTGCTAACTCCTGCAAGCGGATTGCTAGCGGTGAGGTGCGTCACGCCGCGCCGGCCCGTCCTCCGGGCCGGCGCGGCGACGGTTCAGCGGGCGGGGGCGGCCGGCGGCACCGGCGGACGGCGGCGCGTCTGCAGCCGCAGCACCGGCTGGGTCAGCTGCGACAGCGCGGCGCAGCGGCGGCACACCGGGCCGGGGTGGGTCTCGGCGGCGCAGGTGTCACAGGGCACGCGGGTCTCCTCGTACGCGCGAGTCCGTCCGGACCCGGGGAGTGAGGACCCTGCCACCCGGGGCGGCGTCGCCGCGGCGCGTGGGGCGGGTGGGACGACTCGTCAGCGATCCGTCACCTGGCCGCGGGCGCGGGCGTCCAGCGGGGGCGCCGTCGCACGACCGCGGTGGCGACCGGGCGGGACACGGGGGCGCAGGTGCAGGCCTGGCCGGCGGAGGGGGACGAGGAGCACATCGGACCTCCCGGGGACGGTGGCCGCCGAGGGTGGCAGCCGCCGCCGCACCGTGGGGGTGTCGGCACGCTCCGGAGTGCAGATGTCACCCGATCGACCCGCGCCGTTCCCCCGTCCGGCGCTCCCGGGGGCGACTCGTCGCGCGCCGCACGTCGACCTGCTGCCGCCTCGGGGCCAGGGAGACAGCAGCAGGTCGACACGGAGCGGCGATCAGGAACCGCCGCGGGTCAGGCGGCGCCGAGGGACCGCCAGTAGGCGTTGAGCGCGCCGTTGGTCTTCACGAACCAGACGATCGGGCCGACGAGGATGACGACGCCGGGCAGGTACCACAGCCCCGTGGCGCCGCTGACCGGCGTGGCCCGGCCCGCGCGCTCGTAGAGGGCGCCGACCTCGCTGCTGGTGACGAACGGCGAGACGAACCCGAGGAACAGGGCGATCACGAGGGCCAGGCCGCCGCCGAGGCCGTTGCCGGTGTGCCGCTTCATCTCCTCGTGGACCGAGTAGTACCAGACGAGGGAGTAGATCCCGAAGGTCACGATCGTCAGCAGGATCGCCACACCCGTGCCGCGCACCCGGCCGATGGGGCCGGAGGGCGGGAAGGAGGCCCCGGCCGGGACCGGTGGCATCGGCTGCCCGGTCCAGCCCGCGCCCTGGCCGTAGGGCGCCTGGCCGTAGGGCGCCTGGCCGTAGGGCGCCTGGCCGTAGGGCGCCTGGCCGTAGGGCGCCTGGCCGTAGTGCGGGTACGGCGCGGCGCCGGGCTGCTGGGCGGACGCGCCCGGGTACGGAGAGGTGGTCATCGGTCCCCCGCTTCGACTGGGCCGGCGGGCGGTCCGCCGGCGCGCAGGAAGCTAGGCCCGGCCGCCCCGTTCCGGTGTCACGTGACGCCTGACACGGACACAGGAGTTCCCGGGAGGCCCGGCCGCCCCACCCGTGTGCCCTCCGCGAGTGGTCGCCCGCCGTGGTGACCGGGACCGGGTGACCACGCCGGACGACCGGTCGACGGCGGCGGGCGCGGGATCAGCCGGCGAGCAGCTCCGCCAGCCGGTCGAGGTAGGGCACCTGCCCCTTCACGAGCTTGGCGCGGGCCTCGTCGAGGCCGAACCAGGCCGCACGGTCGACCTCGGGGAAGTGCTGCACCCGTCCCGACCGCGGCGGCCACTCCAGCGGGAAGGTGCCGCTCACGATCGCCGCGGCGTCCAGGTCGCCCTCGCCGGCCCACACGGTGAGCACCTTGGCGCCCGCCCGCAGCTCCCCCAGCGGCGTCAGGGACGTCGCCGGCACGGGGCTGCCCAGTTCCTCCGCGAACTCGCGCCGGGCGGCCGCGAGCGCGTCCTCCGAGTCGTCGTGCTCGCCCTTGGGGATCGACCAGGCGCCGTCGTCCTTCCGGGCCCAGAACGGCCCGCCCATGTGGCCGAGCAGCACCTCCGGGGCGCCGCCGGGGCCGCGCCGGTACAGCAGGATCCCCGCGCTCCGTCTCGGCACCCGGCCACCCTCGCACGGCGGCTCAGCCGCAGTCGCCGCCCTGGTGGCCGTGCCCGTGGCCGTTGCCGCGCCCCGGCTTGTCCCGGCAGGGATCGGCGGGCGGCTCCGGTGCCGGGGGCTGGACCGGCGGCGGCGCGGGCGCCGGGGTCGTCGCCACCGGCGCCGGAGCCGGGGGGACCTCGGCCGGCGACGGCGCGACCGCCTCCACCGGCGCCGGAGACGGCGGCACCGGAGACGGCGGCACCGACGACGGCGCGGCCGGCGGCGTCACCGCGGTCGGGCCGGCCGACGGCGAGGGCGCGGGCCGGGCCACCGGAGGCGCGTCGACGGGGTCCCCGCCCCGGACCGCCGGGGCGACCAGCGCCGCCAGCCCCGCGACCGCCAGCACCAGGGCGAGCGCACCGGCGACCACCCAGCGGCGGCGCAGCGCGGAGCGGGCGGCGTGACGCGAGCGGCTGGGCAGCACGTCGGTGTCGCCGATGTCCAGCGCGTCGTCGAGGGCGTCCAGGGCGTCGATGGTGTCGAGAGACGAACGGAGGCGGCCGGTGTGCATCCGGGCGAACCTACGCACGCGGCGGCGCGGAGCCCGGTCCGCGACCCGCCCCGTCGTCCCCCGTGTCACTCCTGTCCCGGCGGGTGCCGGGACGGCGCCTCCCGAGGGGGGACACCCGGGAGGCGCCGTCGTCTAGCCGGGGCGCTGCAGGTGGGGCAGCGCCTCGGCGAGGTCCACGACGTCGGCGTACTTCGCGTCGAGGTCGGCGAGGTTGTTCTCGTGCAGGGCGGGGCTGCGGTCGGCGCAGGCCTGGCGGACCACCTGGGGGCGGAACCCGGAGTTGAGCGCGTCCATCGCGGTGGCCCGGACGCAGCCGGAGGTGGAGACACCGGCGACCACGACGGTGTCCACGCCGAGGCCGGTGAGGGTCGGCGCGAGCGTGGTCCCGAAGAACGCCGAGGCGTACTGCTTGACCACCACCGGCTCGCCGGGACCGGGCTCGAGCGTGAGCTCGCCCCACTCCCCCGGCGCGTCCTCGGCGAAGGCGGCCAGCGCCGGCACCTTCCGCACGAACAGCCCGCCGTCGGCCAGGCCCCGGGCGTAGCGCACCGCCGTCCACACCACCGGGTGCCCGCCGGCGCGGGCGGCGTCGACCAGCGCCCCGGCGGCCTCGACCGCCGGGCCCGGGTCGGGCAGGGCGAACGGCCCGCCCGGCTCGGTGTAGGCCCGGCACAGGTCGACGACGACCACCGCCGGGCGGGCGCCCCAGCCCAGCCGCCCGGAGAACGCCGTCCCGTGCGGGCCGGGCCCGGCAACGCTCATCCGGCCGCCCACACCGGGCGCTTCGGGGCCGGCAGCCCGGTCTCCTCCTCGCAGCGGGCGAGCAGCTCCTCGATCGGCGGTCCCATGTCGAACACCGGCAGCTCGGCCGGCCGGTCGGCGCGCATCGTGTCGCGCAGGGTCTCGGTGGCCTCGGCGTCGACCTCGCCGTCCTCGGTGACGCAGACGCCGTAGCGCTCGGCGCCCCGGGCCGTGACCAGCCCGCGGCGGACCTCCCGCGCCACCAGCTCGGGGTCGCGCTGCAGCGGGTCGCCCCACCCGCCGCCGCCCCAGGTGACGAAGTGCAGGACGTCGCCGGGCCGCACCGGCACGCCGTGGCACTTGCTCGGCAGCACCTCCCGGGTGCCGTCGGCCCGGTCGATCCACTTGCGGCCGCGCGCGCCGGGCTCGCCGCCGTTGACGCCCCACGGGTAGGTGAGCCAGCGGTCGTCGTGGATGGCGATCTCGCCGGGCTCCTCGAACACGTAGGCGACGTCGACGCCGTTGCCGCCGCGGTGCAGCCCGGCGCCGCCGGTGTCGGGGACGGTCTGCCAGGTCTCGATCCGCAGCGGGTAGTAGGACTCGAGGTACTCGCAGGGGATGTTGACGAAGCTCGGCCACAGCGAGTGCCCGTCGGGCCCGTCGCCGAGCGGCCGGCCGGGGATGCCGCCGAAGCCGATCGAGTACAGCTGGAACCACTCGCCCTTGCGCTCCCCCGACGAGTAGTGGCCGGAGTACATGAAGTGCGGCGAGGAGGAGAAGCCGGCCGCGTTGAGCAGCGCCGGGTTGGTCTGCCCCAGCAGCCCGCCGAACAGGTCGAACACCCGCCCGATGCCGTGGTTGCGGCCGTTGAGCGCCGCCGGGTGCTTGGGCTTCCAGTACGAGCCGTCCGGGATGGTCACGTCGATCAGCGGGTAGAAGCCGTCGTTCCACAGGATCTGCGGGTCGGCGACGGTGATCATGTAGATCCCGAAGAACATCCGGGTCAGGTTCTCGTTGATGTAGTAGTTGATCGGCCCGGCCGCCTGCGGCGAGGAGCCGGTGAAGTCCAGGTGCACCTTCTCGCCGGTGCGGGTCAGCGACAGCTTCAGCTCGTAGGGGCCGTTGCCGACGCCGTCGTCGCAGATGTAGTCGGTGAAGGAGAGCGTGCGGCCCTCCTCGAACACCATCTGCAACAGCACCTTCATGGCGTCGTGGTTGCGCTGCAGCAGCGCGTCGAGCGCCGACAGGTAGGTGGCCGTGCCGAACCGCTGGCACATCTCCACCACCCGCCGCGCGGCGGTGCGGCACGCGGCGACCAGGCCGTTGAGGTCGGCTCGGTTCCAGTCGGGCATCCGGACCTGGTTGAGGATGATCCGCAGCGCGTCGTCGTTGAGCACGCCCCTGCGGTAGAGCTTGAAGGGCGGGATCACCACGCCCTCCTCGTAGATGGTCCGGGCGTCGGTGGGCATCGACGACGGCGTCTTGCCGCCCACGTCGGACATGTGCCCGAACATCGACGCCCAGCCCACGACCCGGCCCTCGTGGAACACCGGCATGACCAGCAGCCAGTCGTTGGCGTGGCTGATCGCCGCGCCGCAGGCGTAGGGGTCGCTGGTGAGCAGGACGTCGCCCTCCTCGACGGTGTCGTCGAAGCCGTCGAGGAAGTCGGGGATGGACAGGCCGAACTGGCCGACGACCATCTTCCCGCTCGGGTCCCCGATCAGCGGGAACTCGTCGTGCTGCTCGCGGATGCCGGGCGAGAGCGCGGTGCGGAAGAGCACCTCGTCCATCTCGTAGCGGGCGTTGCGCAGCCCGTTCTCGATCAGGTCGAGGGTGACCGGGTCGACGTCGACCCGCTCCACCTCGCCGGTGGCGGTCTCGATGATCCGGGCCACGGGTCAGCCCTCCGAGGGGGTGATCAGCAGGGACCCGGACGCGTGCACTTCCGCCGCGTGCCCGGGCAGGACGAGGGTGGTGGAGTCCATCTCGGTGACGATCGCGGGGCCGCGCACCACGTCCCCGGCCCGCAGCCGCGCCCGGTCGTAGACCGAGGCGGTCACCTGCCCGCCGCCGACGTGCACCGGCGCCTCGGTGACCAGCGCCCCCTTCGGGTCGCCGTCGCCCTCCTCGAGCCACACCGGGGCGACGTCGGGGCGCGGGCCGGTGACGGTGGCGCGGGCGTTGACCAGCTCGTGGTCGACGTCGAGGAGGAAGGAGAACAGCCGGTCGTGCTCGGCGTCGAAGGCCTTTCCCAGCTCGGCCAGCGCACCGTCGCCGTCGAGCCAGGCCGGGTCGACCTCCACGGGGATCTCGAAGCCCTGCCCGTGGTACCGGACGTCGACCTGGAACCCGACCCGCTGGTCGGCCCGCGCCAGGCCCTGGGCGGCCAGCCGCTCGCCGGCCTCGTCGGCGAGCTCGCGCAGGATCTGCCGGAGCTCGCCGTCGGTGAGCTGGCCGAAGCGGCGCAGCACGGTGCGGGCGGACTCGTCGCGCCGGCTGGTGGTGGCGTCGCCGAGCGCGCACAGCAGCCCGGGCCCCGGCGGGATGATCACCGGCCACGCCCCGGTCAGCTTCCCCAGCGCGTTGGCGTGCAGCGGGCCGGCGCCGCCGAAGGCGACCAGCGCGAAGTCGCGCGGGTCGAAGCCCTGCTGCACCGACACCAGCCGCAGCCCGCCGAGCATGTTCTCGTTGACGATGTCGACGATGCCCGCGGCCGCCGCCTCCGGGGAGTCCAGCCCCATGGCCTCGGCGACCTTGCCGACCGCCGCGCGCGCGGCCTCGACGTCGAGGGTGATCTCCCCGCCGGCCAGCGCCGAGGGCAGGTAGCCCAGGACGACGTTGGCGTCGGTGACCGTGGGCTCCACCCCGCCCTTGCCGTAGGCGGCCGGGCCGGGGTCGGCGCCGGCCGACTGCGGGCCGACCCGCAGCGCGCGGGTCAGCTCGGGCACGTGGGCGATCGAGCCGCCGCCGGCGCCGACGGTGCGGACGTCGACGCTGGAGGCCCGCACCGACAGGTCGCCGACCTTGGTCTCGCGGCCGATGCGCGGGGACAGGTCGCGCACCAGCGCCACGTCGGTGGAGGTGCCGCCCATGTCGAAGGTGATCAGGTCGCGGTGGCCGCACTGCTCGGCCACCCACACCGCGCCGGTCACCCCGCCGGCCGGGCCGGACAGCAGCATGGTCACCGGCGCGGCGACCGCGGCCTCGGCCGACTGCAGGCCGCCGTCGCTGCGCAGGATCGACAGCTCGCAGGCCACGCCGCCCTCGCGCAGCCCGTCGGAGAGGTGGCGGACGTACTTGTCCACCTGCGGCTGCACGTAGCCGTTGGCGACGGTGGTGAGCGTGCGCTCGTACTCGCGCAGCTCGGGGAGCACGTCGGAGGACAGCGACACCGGGACGCCGGGCAGCACCTCGCCGGCGATCTCGCGGATGCGGCGCTCGTGCGTCGCGTCGGCGAAGGAGTTGACCAGGCTGACGGCGAGGGCCTGCACGCCGCGGCCGGCCAGGTGCTGCAGCCGCGCGCGCACGTCGGCCTCGTCGAGCGGGCGCACCACCGACCCGTCGCTGGCGATGCGCTCGCCGACCTCGACGGTGTCCTCGAGGTCGGCCAGCGGCTCGGGCTTGGGCCAGATGATCCAGCCGGCCAGCCCGCCGGGGACGAAGGAGCGGGCGATCTGCAGCACCTGGCGGAACCCGCGGGTGGTGACCAGGCCGACCCGGGCGCCCTTGCCCTCGAGGATCGCGTTCGTGGCGACCGTGGTGCCGTGCAGCACCTGCGCCACCTCGCCCAGCGAGATGCCGGCGTCGGCGCACACCTTGCCGATGCCGTTGAGCACACCGACCGCCTGGTCGGCCGGGGTCGAGGCGGTCTTGGCGCGCCACGTCGCGCCGCTGTCCTCGTCCACGAGCAGGACGTCGGTGAAGGTGCCCCCGACGTCGACTCCGAGCCGGTAGCTCATGCGGTCTCCTCCTGGCGGATCGCGGTGGCGGTCATCTGCAGCCGGGCCGCGCGGACCATGACGGCGCGGGCGTTGGCGATGTGCGAGGTCATGACGGCGCGGGCCCACGCGGGGTCGCCGGCGCGCAGCGCGGCGACGATCTCGCTGTGGTGCGCCAGGCTGCGGCGCAGCGACGCCTCGTCGTAGGTGAGGAAGTTGCGGCGCACGATCGGTGGGTGGATGGCCGCGGCCAGCGCGGCGGCCAGCGCGGGGTGCGCGGCGAGGGCCACCAGCCGGTCGTGGAAGGCGCGGTTGAGCGGCACCAGCGCGTCGAGGTCCTGATCCGGCCCGGGCGCGCCGACCTCGTGCATCCGCCGGGCCAGGGCGTCGAGCTCCTCGACGTCGGCAGGGCGGGCCCGGGGCACGGCGTGCGCGGTCAGCTGCGGCTCGAGCACCGACCGCAGGTCGAACACGCCCTCGAGCTCGGCGACGGTCCAGGTGGCCACCCGGGCGCCGCGGTTGGGCACCACCTCGACCAGCCCCTCGGCGGCCAGCCGGGACAGCGCCTCGCGCACCGGCGTCCGGCTGACCCCCAGCCGGTCGGCCAGCTCGACCTCGCCGAGGCGCGCACCGGGCGCCAGGTCCCCGCCCATGATCAGCTCGCGCAGCGCGGCCAGCGTCCGCTCGGCGGACGTCTGCGGACGTGTCACAGCTCACATCCCTCGTCGGATTGCATGCAAAGTAGGGGTTCGGCGCAGGACGCACAAGAGGGCGACCGGGGATGGAACGGAGCAGTTCACGAGGTTGCGATCCGTGTCGCCGGGAGTGCAAACTGCTTCCGCCGATGACGCCCTCGGGTCGGCGCTGTATGCAACGGCCGTGTCGGCGTCCCCTGCCGGCACCTGCGGCCGGACCGCCCGGCCGACCTCCCAGGAAGCGAGGACAGGTCATGGTCACTGCAACGCTGACGCGTCCGGCCGACCAGGTCGCCACCTACGGGTACCTGGTCAACCTGGTGGAGCGGTACTTCTCGTGCGTCGACGCCAACGACCTCGACGGCGTGCTCGACTGCTTCACGGAGGACGCGGAGCTGACCATCCAGTCCGCCCACTCGACGCACCGCGGCCGCGACGAGGGCCTGCGGCAGATGTACGAGGACCTGTTCAAGACCTACGAGCCGCGGATGCGGCACATCCACTTCACCCACGTGGCCGACCCGGCCAACAACCGGATCGCCTCGCAGTTCACCGTCGAGCTGACCGACACCGACGGCACCGAGACCACCCTGACCAACTGCAACTTCTTCTACCTGGAGGGGCTGCGCTTCCACCGGGTGTTCGTCTACATGAGCGACGGCGTCAACGTCCTGCACTGAGCACCCGTCCCTGACACGTCCCGCCGGCCGCGTGCGCCCCGCCGCGGCCGGCGGGGACCGCACGCCCGAGGAGGCCGTCGTGGGGAATCTGCTGGGGAACGGCCCGGCTCCGCGGGCCCGGCTGCGCGAGCTGCTCGCCGGGCCGGGACCGCTGGTGGCGCCGGGCGCCTACGACGCCCTGTCGGCCCGGCTGGTCGAGCAGGCCGGCTTCGACGCCGTCTACATGACCGGCTTCGGGACGACGGCCTCGCTCATCGGCCGCCCCGACGTCGGGCTGCTCACCGGCGCGGAGATGGTCGACAACGCCCGGCGGATCGCCGCGGCCGTCGACGTGCCGGTCGTCGCCGACGCCGACACCGGCTACGGCAACGCGCTCAACGTCGTCCGCACGGTGCAGCTCTACGAGCAGGCCGGGGTGGCCGGGATCCAGCTCGAGGACCAGGTCATGCCCAAGAAGTGCGGGCACATGACCGGCAAGGCGCTCATCGGCGCCGACGAGATGGCCGGCAAGATCCGCGCGGCCGTCGCCGCCCGCCGCGACCCTGACCTGGTGATCGTCGCCCGCACCGACGCGGTCGCCGTCAGCGGCACCGACGACGCCCTGGAGCGGGCCCGGGCCTACGCCGACGCCGGCGCGGACCTGCTCTTCGTCGAGGCGCCCACCACCGAGGCCGACGTCGAGAAGGTGGCAACGGCGCTGGCCGGCGTGGCGCCGCTGGTGTTCAACTGGGCCGAGGGCGGCCGCACGCCCCCGCTGTCGCTGCAGCGGATGACCGAGCTGGGGTTCGCGCTGGTCATCTACCCGATCGGCACGCTGCTGGCGGCCACCGCGGGGATGCGCTCACTGCTGGCGGCGCTGCGGGCGCAGGGCGTCCCGCCGCTGGAGGGGCTGCCGTCGTTCGGCGAGTTCACCGACCTCGTCGGCCTGCCCGAGGTGCAGGACCTGGAGCAGCGCTTCGGCGTCTGACGAAGGACCCCGTCCTCCTCACCCCTCGCACGCTCGGGGTGAGCCTCGGGACGGGGCCGTTCCGGCACCTCACCATCGGCAGCCGCGCCAGGGCGCGGGACAACGTCTCGGCGCTCCTGTCACACCCGCCCCAGACGCTCGCGGCGATGACCGGACCGGTCCGTCCGGGCCGGTAGACAGAGCGCCGTGAGCACCACCGACGCCCGGCCGCATCCGCACGACGGTGCCCCCCGGGTGGCCGTGGCGATCACCGCCACGAGCACCCCGGTGCTCTCCCACGCCCTCGCCCACAACCGCGTCCCGGTGGTCTCCCGGCTGGCGTTCGCCACCCACGGCACGGCGGTGTCCGGTGCGCTCGTCCGCATCGGGGTGCGCGACGCCGAGGGCCCGATCGGGCGCCCGGTGGAGCTGACCGTCGACCTCGACGCCGACGCGACGACGGTGCTCAGCGACGTCGACCTGGTCGTCGACGCCGCGGCGGTGCTGCAGATCGAGGAGCAGCGACCGGGCGTCATCGAGATCGACGTGACCGTCGACGGCGCCGACGTCGGCGGCACCGCCGTCCCGGTGCAGGTGCTCGCCGCCGGCCAGTGGCTGGCCGCTCCGCTGCCCCTGGCGCTGGAGATGCTCGCCGCGCACGTCCTGCCCAACCACCCGGCGGTCGGCGCGCTGCTGGAGGAGGCCGCCGCGCTGCTCGGGGACCGCACCGGCGCCCCCTCCCTGGAGGGCTACGCGGCGGGCCCGGAGCGGGTCGACGAGGTGGTCGCCGCGGTCGCCGCCGCGGTGCGCGCCCGCGGCGTCCGGTACGGCGAGGCGGCCGCGGACTGGGCGCACATCGCGCAGAAGGTGCGCACCCCCGGCGACGTCCTCGACGGGCGGGTCGGCACCCCGCTGGACACCACCGTCGTGCTCGCCGCCGCGCTGGAGGCCGCCGGGGTGCGCACCCTGCTGTGGCTGACCGAGGGGATCGGCGGGGGGGTGGGGGCAGGACACGCGTTCCTCGGGTACTGGCGGGAGGAGCGCAGCGCGGAGAGCGCCGCCACCACCGACGTCGCGCCGCTGGCCGACCTCGTCGACCTCGGCCTGGTGCGGCTGGTGGAGACGACGCTGCTGACCAGCCGTGAGCCGGCGGAGCCCGACGCCGAGCAGCTGCACCGCGCCGCCCGCGACGCGTGGCTGGCCGGCGGCCCGGACCGGGTGCTGGGCGTCACCGACGTCCACCGCGCCCGCCGCGACGGCATCCTGCCGCTGCCGGCCCGCACCCGCGGGCCCGGCGGGGCGCTGCAGGTGGTCGAGTACCGCCCGCCGGCCGCGCGCCCGGCGGGCCGCCACGCGGCTCCCGCCCCCGGCGCGCGGGCCGGCGTGCCGGCGCGGGTGCGGCAGTGGCAGGACGACCTGCTCGGCCCCGCGGCGCGTGACCGGCTGCTCCACCTCCCCGAGGGGGCGGGCCTGCCGCTGGTCGTCCCCGGCCTCTACCTCGCCACCCTCACCGAGCTGCTCGCCGAGGAGGGCGGGGTCGCGCTGCTGCCCAGCGACCGGCTCGTGGTCTCCGGCGCCGAGGGCGGCGTGCGCTCGGCCCGGGGCCTGCCGGTCGGCGTGCTCGGCGAGGTGCTGCACGAGCGGCGCGCCGTGCACGCCGACGTGACCGACGGCGGCTACCTGCCGCGGCTGCGCGGGCTCGCGCACCGGTCGCGCACCGCCCGCGAGGAGACCGGCGCCGGCGACCTGCACCTCGCCGTCGGCACCCTGGCGTGGGAGCAGGACGGGCGGCGGCTGCGCTCGCCGCTGGTCCTGCTGCCGGTGGTCCTCTCCCCCGACGGAGACGGAGACGGAGACGGCTACCGGCTGACCGCCGACCCCACCGCCGGCGCGAGCCCGAACGGGCTCCTGCTCGACGAGCTGCGCCGGGCGCACGGCCTGACCGTCCCCGGGCTCGACCCCGTCGACGGCACGGACGTCGACGGCGCGCTCGACGCGGTCCGGCAGGCGCTGGCCGAGGCGGGCCTGCCCTTCCGCGTCGAGGCCACCGCCGACCTCGCCCTGCTGCGGCCGGCCGGGCACCGCCGGTGGCGTGACCTGGACGCGTCGTGGGCCGAGCTGACGGCCGCACCGCTGGTCGACCACCTGGCGCGCGCGGCCGCCGCACCGTTCCGCGACCCGGTGCCGGCCGCGGCGGTCGACGTCGACCTCGACGAGCTGGCCGCCCGCTGCCCGCTGCCCGCCGACTCCTCCCAGCTGCGCGCCGTCGCCGAGGGGGTGGCCGGCCGCACGTTCGTGCTGGAGGGCGCGCCGGGCACCGGCAAGTCGCAGACCGTCGTCAACCTGGTCGCCCGCGCCGTCGCCGAGGGCAGGCGGGTGCTGGTCGTCGCCGCGAAGCGGGCCGCGCTCGACGTCGTCGCCCGCCGGCTGGAGGCGGTCGGCCTGGGCGGGGCCACCCTGCCCCTGCACGACGAGCGCGCCCGCCCCGCCGAGGTGCGCGCCCGCGTCCTCGCCGCGCTCGACGGCGTCCCGCAGGAGCCGGCGGACGGCGGCGCGGCCGACGACGGCGCCGCGGACCTCGCCGACCTGCGCGCCGCCCGCCGGACCCTGGCCCGCTACGCCGACCGGCTGCACGCGCCCAACGCCGCGGGCCTGTCCTGCTACTCGGCGCGCACCGCGCAGCTGGCCCTCGGTGACGGCGTGCCGCCGCTGCCGCTGCCGCCGGCCTTCGCCGCCGCGGCGCCGGCGGAGACGATGGCCGCGGTGCGCCGCGCGCTGGCGCTGCTGCCCGACGTCGCCGACCTCGTCCGGCCCTCGCCGCGGCACCCGTGGGCCTTCGTCGACACCGCCGAGGTCGACCTGCGCGCCGCCCACGCCGCCGCCTGCGCCGTCGACGCCGCCATGCGGGCGCTGCCGGCCGAGGAGCACCTGGCGCGGGCGCTGCGCGAGGTGCGCACCCCCGGCGACCTCGACGACCTCGCCCACCTGCTCGCCGGCCCGCCGGTGGGCCTCGACGTCCTCGACGAGGTGCCGACCGCCCGCTGGACCGCGGCGACGACGGCGGTGCTCGCCGAGGTGGCCGCGTTCACCTCCGCCGTCCACCCCGGCCTGGAGCTGGCCACGCCCGAGGCGCTGGCGCTGCCGCTCGCGGACCTCTACGTCGCCGCGCAGACCGCGCAGGCCGCCCGCACCTGGGCCCGCCGGCAGGGACTGCGCGCGGTGCGCGACCAGCTGGCGCCGGTGCTGCGGCCGGGCGTGACCGTGAAGCTCGGCGACGTCCCGGAGCTGACCGCGTCGCTGTGGCGGCTGCAGACCGCCGCCGCCGGCCTCGCCGCCCGCGCCGCGGTGATCCCCGGGCTGTCGGTGCCGGCCGGCTGGAACCCGCTGCTCGACCCCACGGTCCTCGACGGGCAGGTGGCCTGGCTGCGGCGGGCCGGCGCGGTCGTCGACAGCGCCCGCGGCTTCGCCGTCGCCCTGCGCCGCCACGTCGTCGCCCGGCCCGGCACCGACGCCGCGGCCGCGACCGCGGTGCGGCGGCTGCGCGACGAGCTCGACCGGCTGCTGCGCGTCTGCCGCAGCACCCCGGCGCGGCTGGCCGAGTGGTGCGGTGACGACGGCGTGCTGCTGCGCTGGGCGATGACCCGCCCGGAGCGCGGCGTCGAGCACAGCGGGCTGATCTCGCTGCGGCGGTGGGCGGAGTTCCTCGACACGCTCGAGCCGCTGCGCGCGGCCGGTCTGACCGAGGCCCGCGCCGCGCTGGTCAGCGGCCGGCTCCCCGCCGAGGACGCCACCCGCGCGCTCGAGCACGGCCTGGCGGCCGCCTCGGCGGCCGAGCGCCACGCGGCCACCGGCCTCGACGCGTTCGACGCGGACGCGCACGACCGGGCACTCGCCCGCCACACCGCTGCCTCCCGCGCGGTGCGCCGCCGGCTCGTCGCCGCGCTGCCCGCCGCCGTCGCGGCCCGCCGTCCGGAGGAGGGCGAGCGGGTCGCCGCTCTCCGGCGCGCGCTGGACCCCACCGACGACGCACCGGGGGTGCGGGCGCTGCTCGCCGGGCACGGCGACCTGGTCACCGCGGTGCTGCCGTGCGTGCTGGCCGGCCCCGACGCGGTCGCCCGGTTCCTGCCGGCGCGGGCCGGCCTGTTCGACCTCGTGGTGGTCGACGAGGCCTCCCAGCTGCGGGTCGCCGACGCGGTCGGCGCGCTGGGCCGGGCCCGCGCGGCCGTGGTGGTCGGCGATCCCCGGCAGCTGCCCCCCGCGCCGCCGGCCGAGTCCGGTCCCGCGGCCGGCGAGGACCTGCCCGGCCTGCCGGGCACCGCCGTCGAGGACGCGGAGTCGGTCCTGTCCGAGTGCCTGCGCGCGGGCGTGCCGCGGCACCGGCTGTCCTGGCACTACCGCAGCCGCGACGAGTCGCTGTTCGCGTTCAGCAACGCCCACTACTACGGCAACCGGCTCTCCTCGTTCCCCGCGCCCGCGGCCGGGCGGCCCTCGGCCGACGTCGGCGGGCACGGGATCTCGCTGGTGCGCGTGCAGGGCACCTTCCACCGCACCGGCGCCGGCCGGCTGCTGCGCACCAACCCGATGGAGGCCAAGGCCGTCGTCGCGGAGATCCGCCGCCGCCTCGACGCCGACCCGGACGCGGTGCCCTCGATCGGCGTGGTCACCTTCACCGCCCAGCAGCGGGCCTACGTCGAGTCGCTGCTGCGCGACGCCGGCGACGAGCGGCTGACCGCGGCGCTGGAGCGCACCGACGGCGAGGGGGTCTTCGTCAAGGACATCGAGGACGTGCAGGGCGACGAGCGCGACGTCGTGCTGCTGTCGACCGCCTACAGCGCCGACGACCGCGGCGTGCTGCCGCTGAACTTCGGCCCGCTCAACCGGGCCGGCGGCGAGCGGCGGCTCAACGTGGCGATCACCCGCGCCCGCCGGCAGGTCGTCGTCTTCACCTCCTTCGACCCCACCGCGCTGCGCGCCGAGCAGACCTCGTCGCTGGGCGTCAAGCACCTGCGCGCCTACCTCGACCTGGCCGCGCTGGGCACCGACGCGCTGCCGCGGGAGGCCCGGGCACCGCGGGTCCCCGACCGGCACCGCGAGGAGATCGCCGCCGCACTGCGCGGGCGCGGGCTGGGGGTGCGCACCGACGTCGGCCTGTCCGACTGCCGCGTCGACCTGGCGCTGGCCCGCGCCGACGCCCCGGACACCCCGGTCGTCGCCGTGCTGCTCGACGGCCCCGCCTGGGCCCGCCGGCCCACCGTCGGGGACCGGGACGGCCTGCCCGCCGAGGTCCTCTCCGGGGTGCTGGGCTGGCCCGCGGTCGAGCGGGTGTGGCTGCCCGCGTGGCTGCGCGACCGCGAGGCCGTGCTCGACCGGCTGGTCGCCGCGGTGGCCGCCGTCCCGGCGCCGGCCGCCGCTCCCCCGGCGCTGTCCGTGGTGGAGGACGTGCCGGCCGCCGAGCCCACGCCCGTTCCCGATCCGGCGCCCGGCTCAGGACCGGCGGCGCGCGTTCCGGTGCTGCGGTCGGTCGCCTCGGCCGCCGTGGCCGCGCTGCCGGCGCCCCGCCCCCTGCCCGCCCCGGCCACCGACGAGCCCGCCCCGGTGACGCCGCCGGTGACGCTGAGCGTGGTCCCGCCGGTCCCGGAGGAGCCGCCGGCCGACGAGGCGACCCCCGCGCCGGTCGAGCAGCGGTTCCGCACCTGGGCGCCCAAGCCGGCCGGTGACCGCAAGGTCCTCGACGGCCTCGTCGACCCGCGCAACGCCCGGCTGGTCACCCGGGTGCTCGCCGCCGGCCTGCGCGCCGAGGGCCCAGTGCACCGCGACCGCCTGGTCCGGCTGGCCGCCGGCGCCTTCGGCCTGACCCGGGTCGGCGAGGCCCGGCGCGACGCGCTCCTGGCGCTGCTGCCCGCGCACACCCTCGACGGCGACGTCGTCTGGCCGGCGTCGCTGGACCCGGCGACCTGGACGGTCTACCGCCGCCAGAGCGCCAGCAGCGTCCGGCCGCTGGAGCAGGTGCCGGCGCAGGAGGTCGGCAACGCGATGGTCGCGCTGTGCCGCGAGGCCGGCGGCCTGGGCCACGACGAGCTGTTCCTGCGCACGGCCGAGGTGTTCGGCTACCGCCGCCGCACGCCGTCGCTGGCCCCGCTGCTGACCGCGGCGCTCGACCGCGCGGCCGCCTCCGGCCGGCTGACCGTGCACGACGACGGCCGGGTCACTGCCTGACGAAGGGCCCTCCTGCCCCCGCCACTCGCACGCTCGCGGCGGGACCCTGCAGGAGGGCCGCCGCGCGCAGTCGTGCTCTGCACACACCTGTGTGCAGAGCACGACTGCGCGCAGGAGCACCCCACGGGGCAGGGAGGATGGACGGCCGTGAGCACCACCGTGGCGCCGGAGCTGGCCCGCTTCCCCGCCGCCGTGCGCGACGCCGTCGGCCGGCTGGCCGGGGTCGCCGAGCGCACCCCGCTGCAGCGCAACGAGCGGCTCTCCGCGCTCACCGGCGCCGACGTGTGGCTCAAGCGGGAGGACCTGCAGGTCGGCCGCTCCTACAAGGTCCGCGGCGCCTACAACACGATCAGCGGCCTGGACGCCGCCGCCCGCGCCGCGGGGGTGGTCTGCGCCAGCGCCGGCAACCACGGCCAGGGCGTCGCGCACGCCTGCCGCGTGCTCGGCGTGCGCGGTGCGGTGTTCGTGCCCGGGACCACCCCGCGGCAGAAGCGCGCCCGCATCCGCGCGCTCGGCGGGGACGTCGTCGACCTCGTCGTCACCGGCGACACCTACGACGACGCCGCCGCGGCCGCCGCCGCGCACGCCGCCGGCACCGGCGCCACGCTGGTGCCCGCGTTCGACGCGTGGCCGGTCGTCGTCGGGCAGGCGACGGTCGCCGTCGAGGTGCTCGAGCAGCTCGGCCGTGTCCCCGACGTCGTCGTCCTGCCGGTCGGCGGCGGCGGGCTGCTCGCCGGCTGCGGGACCTGGCTCGCGCAGGCGAGCCCGGGCACCCGGCTGGTCGGCGTGGAGCCCGCCGGGGCGGCCGGCATGGCCGCCGCGCTCGCCGCCGGGGCGCCGGTGGAGCTGCCGGCGATCGACACCTTCGTCGACGGCGCGGCGGTGCGCCGGGCCGGCGACGTGACCTTCCCGCTGGTGCGCGACTGCGGCGCCGAACTGCTCGCGGTGCCCGAGGGCCGGATCTGCACCGAGATGCTCGACCTCTACCAGGTCGACGGCGTCATCGCAGAGCCCGCCGGCGCCCTGGCCACCGCCGCGCTGACCGGCGGCACCGTGCGGGTGGAGCCCGGGCAGACCGTCGTGTGCCTGCTCTCCGGCGGCAACAACGACGTGAGCCGCTACGCCGAGGTCATCGAGCGGTCGCTGGTGCACCAGGGCCTCAAGCACTACTTCCTGGTGGAGTTCCCGCAGGAGCCCGGCGCGCTGCGCCGGTTCCTCGACGACGTCCTCGGCCCCGACGACGACATCGTGCTGTTCGAGTACGTCAAGCGGGACGACAGGGAGACCGGCGCCGCGCTGACCGGCATCGAGCTGGGCAGCGCCGACACCCTGCCCGGCCTGCTGGGGCGGATCGAGGCCAGCCCGCTGCGCATCCAGCACCTCGACCCCGACTCCCCCGCCTACCGCTACCTCGTCCGCGGCGGGGTCCCGGGCTGAGCCGGCTCAGACGCGGGCGAGCCCGACCACGGTGACGTCGTCGGTGCCGGCCGGGTCGAGCGTGGCGACCACCGCGTCGACGACCTCCTGCGGACCGCCCTCGGCGGCGAGGGCCGCGTGCCGCAGCGCCTCCAGCCGGTCGGGCAGCGGGCGGTCGCGGCGCTCGACCAGGCCGTCGCTGTAGAGCAGCAGCCGCTCGCCGGCGCCCAGCCACAGCCGCGCCTGCGGGTAGTCGGCGTCGTCGAGCAGCCCCAGGGCCGGGCCGCGGCCGTCGCCGACCAGCTCGGCCGAGCCGCCGGCGGCGTGCACGGCCGGCAGGTGCCCGGCGCTGGCCAGCGCCAGCTCGCCGCTGGCCGGGTCCAGCCGGGCCACCACCGCGGTGGCCATCTCCCCGGGCAGCAGCGTGGTGACCAGCCGGTTGAGCTCGGCCAGCGCGGCGGCCGGCCCCTCGTCGCGCAGCAGCGCGGCTCGCAGCGCGTGCCGCAGCTGGGCGGTCACCGACGCGGCGGACAGCCCGTGCCCGGCGACGTCGCCGAGCACCACGGCCAGCCGCCCGCTGGGCAGCGGCACCAGGTCGTACCAGTCCCCGCCGACGACGTCGGCCTCGCTCGGCCGGTACCGCGCACCGAGCGCGACGCCGGGCACCTTCGGCAACTCCTCGAGCAGCAGGGTGCGCTGCAGCGCGGTCGCCAGCCGGTCGTCCTCGCCGGCGCGGGCGAGCACCGCCTCCCCGAGGTGGCGCGCCAGCGACCGGGCGGCGGCGACCTCGTGCCCGCGCCACGGCCGGGCGGTGCCGCGGACGGTCTCGGTCCAGCGGTCGAACGAGCGCCGCGGCGACAGCCGGCCGTCGGTGACCTTCGACGTGCGCGGGTCGCCGCCCCAGCTGACCTCGCGCGGCGTCTCCGGGCGGAACCAGGCGAGGTAGTCCCCGCGGCCGCCGCCGACCTCGACGGCGAGCACCCCGCTGGCGTCGGCGGCGAGGTCGGTGAAGCCGGGCAGGTCGAGGGTCAGCCGGTCGGTGGCGCCACCGGCGCGCAGCACCGCCGGCACGAGCGCGGCGACCCGGTCGGCCGGGGGCGTCGTCCCGAGCAGGTGCAGCCGGCCGTCGAGCCGCACCGCGGCACCCGCGGCCGGCAGCAGGTCCAGCGCGGTCACCTCGCCGTCGACCAGGGCCGCGGCGGGCGCGCGCGGGCTGCGGCCGACGGCGCCGGCGAGGTCGGCCTCGCGCCGGGCCACCGCGACGACGGCGTCGCGGTCGGCGGCCTCGACGGCGGTGTGCAGCAGCAGCGAGGCGGTGCGGCCGAGGAACTCCGCGGCGGTGCGGTCGGCGTACGAGGGCCGGTGCGGGCCGCTGTAGGAGTGGCACGCGACCAGGCCCCACAGCGTCCCGCGGTCGATCAGCGAGACCGACATCGACGCGGTGACGCCCATGTTGGCCAGGTACTCGAGGTGCACGGGCGAGACGCTGCGCAGCACTGCACCCGACAGGTCCAGCGGCGCCCCGGTGCCGGGCACGACCGGTGGCACGAGCGGCACCGGCGTGTAGCCGGCGTCCGGGATCAGCCGCAGCCAGTTCGTCGCGTACAGCGCGCGGGCCTGGGCGGGGATGTCCCCGGCCGGGTAGTGCAGGCCGAGGAAGGGCTCGAGGTCGGCCCGCCGGTCCTCGGCGACCACCTCGCCGTTCCAGTCGGCGTCGAAGCGGTAGACCATCACGCGGTCGAACCCGGTCAGCGCGCGCACCTCGCGGGCGAGCACGCCGGTCAGCCCCTCGAGCCTGGTGGGCGCGGACAGCCGCTGCAGCACCCTCGGCAGCCGCCGGTGCCAGGCGGCGCCGGCCTGCCCGGCACCGGCGACCGGCTCCCACTCGGTGACCAGCAGGCCCCCGCTGCGGGAGAGCACCAGGTCGGCCTCCCGGCCGCCGACGGTGACCTGCAGCGGATCGGCCTCGGCCAGGTCGCCGGCCAGCGCGGCGCGCAGCCGGTCGAGCTCGGCGGGGGTCAGCAGGTCGGCGAGGGTCGCCCCGGAGGGGTCGGTGCCCAGGACGTCGGCGGCGTTGGCCGAGGCGACGACGACGGCGAGGTCGGGCTCGGTGACCGCGAGCAGCGCGCCGTGCGGCTGGATCGCGCCCGGGACGGCGATCGGCTCCTGCGCGCAGCGGGCGAGGGCGTCACCGTCGACCAGTCGGCCGAGCGGGTCGGGTGCTGTCGCGGGCGGCCGGGTCACCCCGCCGACCCTACGACCCGACCTCCCCGTCGGTCAGGCTCGCCGACTCGACCACCGGCACCAGGCGCTGCAGCTCCAGCAGGTCGATGACCAGGCGGACCGCCTTGTTCTCCCGCGGACACACCACCTGCAGCGAGGTGCCGGCCTCGGCCGCCCGGCGGGCGGCGCGGACGAGCTGGCGGGCGCCGGAGGAGTCCATGAACACGGTGTCGGTGAGGTCGATGACCAGCGACCGCGGCCCGGCGGCGAGCTCGGCGTCGACGCACTGGGCCAGTTGGGGCACCGTCGCGATGTCGAGCTCACCGCGTACCCTCAGCGCGGGTCGCCCGTGTCCCGCAGCGCGGTGGACGGCGAACTGCACGATCGGGCTCCCTCTGCCACGGACACGGACCCAGGGAGCGTAACGCGGCGTCGGAGAGGGGGGCTCGGCGTGGACATCTCGTTCACCGTCCGGCTGCCCGTCGACGTCGACAGCGTGCCGTTCGTGCGGGGGCTGTGCCGCCAGGCGCTCGACCACCTGCACGTGGCCCGGCCGGTGGTCGAGGAGACGACGCTGGCGCTCACCGAGGCCTGCGCCAACGTCGTCCAGCACGCCGGGGAGCACGCCGAGTACGAGGTGTCGGTCGCGATCGACAACAGCCTGTGCCGGATCACGGTGGTCGACGACGGGTCCGGCTTCGACCGGGCCGAGGCCGAGAGTCGGGCCGGGCTCGACGGCGACGGCGGCGCGGGCGTGCGGCTCATGCAGGCGCTGGTGGACTCGCTGTCCTTCCGCCGCGACGCCGAGGGCCGGCACCGGGTCAGCCTGGAGAAGCGGCTGTCCTCGCGCCCGTCGCTGCGGCTGCTCGACGGCGACTGACGCACCGCGCCGCCGCCGTCGTCAGGAGGCCTTCAGGTTCCTGACCTGCTCGAGGAGCCCCCCGGCGCAGGCGTCGATGAAGCCGTCGGGGTCGGGGCCGGCGTTCTGCAGCACGATGTGGTCGAAGCCGGCGTCGAGGTAGGGCTGCACCTGCTGCAGGTGCTTCTCCGGGTCAGGGCCGCAGGAGAACCGCTGCCGGATGTCGTCGGGCTTGACCGTGGCGCTGGCGGCGTCGAAGTTGACCGGGTTGGGCAGCTCGCTCATGACCTTCCAGCCGGTGAGCGCCCAGCGGCTCTTCTCCAGGGCCTCCTGCACGGCGGACTCCTCGTCCCGCGCCCACGACATCGGCACCTCGGCGTAGCGCGGCCCGTCGCCGCCGGCGTCGCGGTAGGCGGCGACGAGGTCCTCGCGCGGCTCGGTGGCGAACAGCCCGTCGCCGTGCTCGGCGGCCAGCCGGCTGGCGTTCGGCCCGCCGCTGGCCACGGCGATCACCGGCAGCTCGTCGGGCAGGTCGAAGACGCGCGCGTCCTCCAGCTGCAGGTGCCTGCCCTCGTAGGTCTGGTAGCCGCCCTGCCAGAGCAGCTTGATGATCTCCAGCGCCTCGGTGAGCATCTGGTGGCGCACGTGCACGGCCGGCCAGCCCTGGCCGACGACGTGCTCGTTGAGCCGCTCGCCGGCGCCGACGCCGAGGGTGAAGCGGTTGCCCGAGAGGATCTGCACCGTCGCCGCGGCCTGCGCGATGACCGCCGGGTGGTACCGGATGATCGGGCAGGTCACGCCGGTGACCAGGCCGATCCGCTCGGTCCTCGCCGCCATCGCGCCCAGCAGCGACCAGGTGAACGCGCTGTGCCCCTGCGTGTCGAGCCACGGGTGGAAGTGGTCGCTCATCTCGACGAAGTCGAAGCCGGCCTCCTCGGCCCGCACCGTCTGGCGGATGACCTCCTGGGGCCCGAAGGCCTCGGTGGCGAGCTTCAGTCCGACCTGCATGTCCTCGTCCTCCCTGTGGGGCCGCTCCCAAGCGGGCTGCCCGACGGCGGCGGAACGGAAACGGCACGCCGGGGTCCGCCCTGGGAGCGGCGCCCTCACAGGTAGGCGGACACGCGGACCTCGCCACCGCAGCGGCAGGCGGCGGTCGCGGCGCCGGCGGGGAAGCGCACCCGCCCACCGCAGCCGGGACACCGCGCCCACTGCGGGTTGAGCCGGTGCGGGACCCAGATGCCGGTGGAGCCGCCGGTGCCGAAGCCGTCCTCGACCCGCGCCACGGCGTCCCGGTGCGGCCGGGCGGCGGCCACCGCGCGCTCCGCCGCCTCGGGGCTCGCCCAGGCGGTGAAGGTGTGCCCCCGGCCGGACCCGTTGGTCGCCACGATCCCCAGGAAGTCCGGGTCGCCCGCGAGGGCCTCGACGATCGCACCGGTGCGGGCGTTCAGCTCGTCCTCCTCCCCCTCCCGCACCGCGATGGTGGTCATCGCGAGGGCGCCGGGCACCTGCGTGCGGCCGAGCTCGGTGCGGGCGGAGAACCCGAACCGCACCGGGGGTGCGTCCCCGGGCACGACCAGCGCGCGCAGCCCGAGCTGCTCGGCGAAGGTCTTCTGGTCGAAGTACCCGACGACGCTGGTGATGCCGGTGTCGTCGACGGTGATGACGTCGATCCCGGGCAGGTCGCACCGGGCTCCGGTCGGCTGCGGCAGCCCCGGCAACGGGCCGGTGTTGGTGCCCTGCAGGCGCCACCGGGCGAACACCCGGTTCCCGTCGACGGCGAGGTCCTCACCGGCGAAGACCAGGTCGGGGAAGGCGGCGACCAGGCCGGCCACCATCCCGGCGACCGCCGCCCGGGGCAGTGGCACGGGCAGCGTGGGGTCGAGGTAGGTGCCGTCCTCGGCGAAGCAGGCGGCGACCTCCGCCCCGTCGTGGGCGTTCCAGGCACGGGTGTAGCGCTCGGCCGTCTCGGCGGCCAGCAGCGACGTCGGGACCATGTGTCTCTCCCCTCGAGTCCGACGCCAGGGACGGTGCCGCCGGGCGGTGCTCACCCACCAGCCCGCCGACTGCTCACCCCTGCCCACCGGTGCCCGCCCGGCCGCGGCACGCCGCGGACCGGGCGTCGAGCTCCTGCTGCCACAGCCGCGCGGCGACCCGCTGCACGCCCCCGGCGAGGTGACGCCGGTACGTGCTGAAGGGGACGCCGAGCAGCTCCGCGGCCCGCTCCTGGGTGGGCGCCGGCCGCACGTACGTCCGGTCCACGGCGCGGTACAGCCTGTCGCCGTCCGGTTCCCGGCGCAGGGCGTCGACCGCCTCGCCGACGACGTCGACGAGGCGGTGCACGGCCGGCTCGTGGCCCCGGACCAGCCGGGAGCCCAGCAGCGGGTTGCCGGCGAGGGCCTCCGGCCGCGGCAGGGAGCGCAGGGCCGCCCGCACCGCCGCGGTGAAGGCGGCCTCGTCCAGCAGCGGCGCGGGCAGGGGCGCGGCCGCGGCGGCCGCCGGGTCGAAGGAGCCGCCGACGAGGCGCTGGCCCAGCACGTTGAACCACGCCCGCACCGACCGCGCCCGCCAGTCGTGGGCGAACAGGGTCTCGCGGCGCCCGCCGACCTCGGCGTCCACGGCCCGGGCGTGGTCGACGTGCGCGAAGTGCGGGGTCCAGAGGTCGGCGTCGCGGAACGTGCAGAACGTCCACGCCGCGCCGTCGGCGACCCAGCCCGCCGAGGTGCGCACCGACATGAGGGTGGTGACCGGCGAGGGGCGCTCGTGGCGGTCGGGGTCCTCGAGGAACCGCGCGATGCCGATCCGCTCGCCCGGGCCGACCGGGCCGGCGCGGTCGGTGTGCGCCCACGCGGCGGCCACCACGGGATCGGCGCGGACCTCGTCGTCGTCCCGGGTGTCCAGCAGCAGCCAGGCGCCGACGGCGACCGGCTCGGTGCGGCCGGCCGGGCGGTAGACCCGGAAGGCCTCGGGCCGGCGGGCCAGCCAGAAGCGCGCCACGGCCGCGCTCGCGGGTCCCTCGGCGCGCTCGACGAGCGCGAGCAGCCGCTCGGCATCTCCCGGGCGCGGCCGGTCCTCCCACACCGAGTCGGTGTCCTCGCACGGCAGGTAGCGGGCGAACGACGGCTCGCTGCGCTGCAGGTAGTACAGCTCGTGGACGGCCCGGAGCAGTTCGGTGCCGCGGCTGCGCAGGATCCGCCCCACCACGTGCCGGCGCACCCGCCAGTTGAGCTCGACGTGGGCCCGGGGGTCGCGCCAGCGGAGGTCGGCGTCGACGACGTCGCGCACGAGGTCGTGCGGGTGCAGTCCCGACCGGCCCTGGGTGACGAAGGACAGGCCGCGCAGCCAGGTGAACAGCGCGCCGGCGTCGTCCACGTCGAGGGCGGCGCGCAGCAGCTCCTCGGTGGTCGACTCGGCGTGCGCGCACACCTGCAGGGCGCGGCGGTGGTCCGGGCCGGGGACGGTGCTGACGAAGCGCTCCACCAGCCGCGCGACGACGTCGGCCGCGCCGGCCTCCCAGCCGCCGTCGCCGTCACCGTCGACCTCGGCGGCCAGGGCCAGCGCGAGCGGGTGACCGCGGCCGAAGGCGAGGACCTGCTCGTGCCGCTCGCGCGGCAGGCCGCGGGCGGTGAGGAACGCCCGGGCCTCGGCGGGTGAGAGCGGGTCGAGGGGCAGCACGCGGGCGAGGCCGTGCCAGCCGGGGTCGGCGGTCCACCCGGCCGCGGGGCGGTCGCGGCCGGCGACGACGACCAGCGCGTCCCCCGGCAGCCGCGGCAGCAGCGACTCCCGGATCCAGGGGTCGAGCGGGGCCAGCCGCTCGTAGGTGTCGACCAGCAGGACCGGTCGCGGCCCCTCGGCGAGTGCGGTGACCGGGTCGGCGTCGTCCGGCAGGTGCAGCGCCTGCCGCAGCGCGGCCTCGACGCCCTCCGACGACACCGGTACGTCGCGGCCGTCGAGGCGGAGCACCCGGGCGCCCTCGCGGCGCGCGGTCTCGGCGTACCGGTCGAGCAGCGCGGACTTCCCGATCCCGCCGGGACCCCACAGGAACAGCAGCGCGACGGCGTCGTCGGACAGGGCGGCCCGGAAGGCCGCCAGCTCCCGCTCCCGGCCGGTGAACAGCCGCTCGCGCTCCCGGCGCAGGCGCTCGCCGAGGGTGGTGCCCCGCGAGCGGTCGGGAGACCCGTCCATGCGCCCGTCGCCTCGCTCGTCCCGGTCACGACTGGGGAGGACGACGCTACCGGCGGTGACCGCGCCTCCCAAGCCGTTCGCTCACCACCGCGACCGTGCGGCGGGGTCCGCGGACCGGCGTCGGGGTAATCGGCTCGCGGCGCGCGAGCCGAGCGCGTCCGCTGCACCGGCCCACCGACGCACCGCGGGGACCGGGCCCCGCACAGGAGAAGAAGAAGGACCATGGAGCAGATCACCGAACGCCTGCTCAACTGGGCGTCCATCCTCGAGCCGGCCACCCGGGAGCAGGCCGAGCGCACCGCCTCGATGCCGTTCATCCACCCGCACGTGGCGCTCATGCCCGACGCGCACCTGGGGCTGGGGGCCACGGTCGGCTCGGTCATCCCCACCGACGGGGCGATCATCCCGGCCGCGGTCGGGGTGGACATCGGCTGCGGGATGATGGCGGTCCGCACCCAGTTCACCGGCGACGACGTCCGCGGCCGGAACCTGGCGACGCTGCACGGGCAGATCGCGCGGGCGATCCCGCTGTCGGCCGGCCGGTACAACCGGAAGCTCCGCGACACCGCGGCCGTGCGCGCGGAGGAACTGCGGGCGATGCCCGGGGCCGACCAGGCCGACGGCGCGGCCTCGAACTGGCCGCTGCAGCTGGGGTCGCTGGGCTCGGGCAACCACTTCATCGAGGTCTCCCTCGACGAGGCCGACCGGGTCTGGCTGTTCCTGCACTCCGGTTCGCGCGGGGTGGGCAACCGGCTGGCGCAGCGGCACATCCGGGTGGCGCGGGACCGCTGCGCCGGCACGGACCTGCCCGACCGCGACCTCGCCTACCTCGAGGAGGGCGAGCCGGAGTTCGCCGCCTACATCGAGGCGCTGCACTGGGCGCAGCGGTTCGCCGCGCTCAACCGCGAGGAGATGATGGACCGCGTCGCCGAGCAGGTCTCCCGGTTCCTCACCGAGGAGGTCCGGCGCGAGCAGGTGGTGCAGTGCCACCACAACTACACCGAGCGGGAGACCCACGCCGGCCGCGAGGTGTGGCTGTCGCGCAAGGGGGCGATCTCGGCGCGGCGGGGTCAGTGGGGGCTGATCCCGGGGTCGATGGGCGCGGCGTCCTACGTCGTCGTCGGCCGGGGGAACCCGGAGTCGCTGACGTCGGCGCCGCACGGTGCCGGCCGGGCGTTCTCGCGGACCGCCGCGCGCAAGCAGTTCAGCCGGGCCGACCTCGACCGGCGCATGGCGGGCATCGCCTGGGGCCGCTCCGACGCGTTCCTCGACGAGCACCCGGACGCCTACAAGGCGATCGACGTCGTCATGGCCGACGCCGCCGCCCTGGTGGAGATCCGGCACACGCTGCGCCAGGTGGTCAACGTCAAGGGCGACTGAGTCCTCCCCGGGCCCTACGGTGGCTCATGGCCGAGCGCGCGATCAGGACGGTGCTGACCGGCGGCGGGTTCTTCGAGGGCCCGCGCTGGCACGACGGCACGTGGTGGGTGTCGGACTTCTACCGGCGGACGGTCAGCCGGGTGACCGCCGACGGCGACGAGACGGTGCAGTTCGAGGTCCCCGGGCAGCCCTCGGGCCTGGGCTGGCTGCCCGACGGGTCCCTGGTCGTGGTCTCCATGAGGACCCACGAGCTGCTGCGGTGGGACGGCTCGTCGCTGACGCCCCACGCCGACCTCTCGGAGCACTGCGGCGGGCACCTCAACGACCTCGTGGTCGACGACGCCGGGCACGTCTTCGTCGGCGACTTCGGCTTCGACCTCATGGGCGGCGGGACGCCCACGGCCGCGTCGATCAAGCGGGTCGACCCCGACGGGACGGTGTCCGTGGCCGCCGACGGGCTGCGGTTCCCGAACGGCTCGGTGATCACCCCCGACGGCGGCACGCTCCTCGTCGGGGAGAGCTTCGGCAACCGCTACACCGCGTTCGACCTCGCGCCCGACGGCTCGCTCACCAACCGCCGGGTGTGGGCCTCCCTCGGCCCCGAGGTCACCGGGCGCACCACCGAGGAGGCGCTCGCGCAGCTCGTCGTCGCGCCCGACGGCTGCACCCTCGACGCCGAGGGGCGCGTCTGGGCGGCCGACGCCGTGGGCGGCCGCGTCGTGCGGGTGGCCGAGGGCGGGGAGATCCTCGACGCCGTCGCCGCGCCCGAGGGGCTGGGCGTGTTCGCCTGCATGCTCGGCGGCGAGGACGGCCGGACGCTGCTCATGTGCGCGGCGCCGGACTTCCTCGAGCACAACCGCGCGCCGGCCCGAGAGGCGGTGCTGCTGGCCACGGAGGTCGACGTCCCCCACGCCGGCCGACCGTGATCTTCAGCCGGAATCACTGCAGGGGGTCCCGCCGGCACGGCGGAACCCCCTGCAGTGGTGTCGTGGTCAGCCCAGGGCGACCGTGACGCCGCCGGAGAACATGGAGTCGTGCAGCTCGATCGAGCTGGGCACCATGCCCGCCGGGACGTCGAAGACCACCTTGCTGGCGAGCGTGTTGCCGGGGTTGATCTCCTCGTACAGCGACGAGGACTCCGGCAGGTAGAACGCGGCCTCGGTGTCGGCGCTGAACTCCTGACCCTCCGCGTTGAAGAGCTTGGCGTTGTCACCGAGGAAGCTCTGCGCCTCGCTGCCGATGTTGGTGACCGCCAGGTCGACGATGCAGAACTGGCCCTGCGCCTGCTCGTTCAGGTACTCGCTCCCGATCGAGGTCTGGCTGCAGTCGACGCCGTTGACGACGAACTGGAAGTCGCCGTCGAGGGCGGGCTGGCCGATGCCGACGCTCGCCTCGTCGGCTGCCGACTCGCCCGAGGTGGCCGGTTCGTCGGCCGGTGCGGCAGAACCGTCAGCCGGGGCCGAACCGCCGGTCGTCGCCGCGTCCCCACTGGTGGAGGAGTCACCCGACGAGTCGCCGCCCTTCGGCGCCACGATGGCGATGACGGCGATCACCGCGAGGACGATGAACCAGGCCCTCTTGTAGAACGGCTTCTTGGCCGGGGCGGGAGCCGGCATGGGCTGCTGCGGAACCGGCGGAGAGTAGGTCATGACATCCCCCGAGGGTGAGAGCCCGGGGCGGAGGATGGCTGCACTCACGACGTGCCGCGTCGCCTCCGGGCGTGACGGTGGCACCCTGACACGCTCTCGTGTCGGAACTGGCAAAAGCCGGAACCGAGTCGTCCTCATGACTCACTACGTCCCCACCGGTCGCCCCCGACCCGCGGGTGGTCCGGAGACGCACCACGCCCCCCGTCCCGGGTGTGGGACGGGGGGCGTGAGGAGCGGTGTGGCTCAGTAGGCGCGACCGCTCGTCCCGCGCTTCTTGTTCTTGCTCTGGTAGTCGCGGATGAACTGCTTGATCTTGGCCTGGTTCTGCGGCTTCTGGAGCTCCTGCACCACCTTGGCGGCGACACCCGAAGCCACGAGCTTCCTCAACATCCCCACGGGGTCCTCCTCTGTCGGTTGCCTGTCCGGTGCCCCGTCAACGTGCGGTGCAACCGTGGGGATCCCGGCGCCTGGGCTCCCCCGTGCGTGGCGGGCCGCTGACGGCGCGTGCAGACGCACCGTTGCGTCCTTTCTCTTCCCGCCCGGCGTGTCCGCGACGGCGCGTCGGCGGGAGGACGGCGGGGATCCCGGTGTCCGTGCTGGTCGGAGCCGGTGTCCCGTCTCGCGACCGGTGTCAAGTCCCGGGAGCCGGTCCGGGCGTGGCGGACCCCCGGTCCGGTTGAGGGGTCCGGGACCCCTCCCTACCGTCGTCGCGGTCCGGCCAGGGTCCTCCGTCACGCCCTGTGTGACACCCGCCGGACACGCCGAACCGGGCACCGGCACGAGAGCCGGTACCCGGGCCGGGGACCCACCGCAGTCCTGGGGTGGAGCGCGATCCGTCGCGCCGGGCGACTCCCCCGTCCGAACCCGTCAGCTAACCCGGTAGGCGGCCGTGGAGAACAGGAGAACCGTCGTCGATGACGACTGCACGCACGTCCACCACCCGCCGCTCGTTCCGCGGCATCGCCGTCGCCGCCATCGCCGGAGCCGGCATCGTCCTCTCGCCCCTCCCGGCCTCGGCGAACTCGGGTGGTGGGACGGCGACCGCGACCGTGGCCGCCGCCCCGGCGGTCGCCCCCAACGCCGCGGCCCAGGTCGCCGTGGACACCGCGCTCGCCCAGGTCGGTGACCCGTACGTCTACGGCGCCACCGGTCCGAACGCCTTCGACTGCTCGGGCCTGACCAGCTTCGCCTACAAGGCGGCCGGCATCTCGATCCCGCGCACCTCGAAGCTCCAGTCGACCTTCGGCACCGCGGTGGCCAAGTCCGACCTGCAGCCGGGTGACCTGGTCTTCTTCTACAGCCCGGTGTCGCACGTGGGCATGTACATCGGCAACGGCCAGATGGTCCACGCCTCGACCGCCGGCAAGCCGGTCGCCGTCGTCGACCTCGACTCGATGCCGAGCTACGCGGGCGCCCGCCGCGTCGCCTGACGCACCTCAGGCAGGGTGCCCCGGCCGGCCTCCCCGGCCGGGGCACCCTGGTTGCCGTGGACCACGGGACCGACCCCGGGTGGCCCCGGCGCGCCGGCTCCGGTCCGGTCGTGGCGGTGGGCAAGCTCGTCGCCGACCAGCTGCTCGAGCTCAGTGAGCCGCTGCGGGCGGGGAGTCAGCAGCGGGTGGTGCGGACGACGACGGCGGGCGGGGCGCCGGCCAACGTCACGGCGACCCTGACCCGGCTCGGCACCCCGGCGCGGCTGGCCGGGTGGGCCGGGGCGGACCCGCTCGCCGACACGCTGCTCGCCGGCCTGGCCGCGCGGGGCGTGCAGACGGCGGTGGTCCGCCGCGGCCGGGCGCCGCTGTCGACGGTCCTCGTCCACCCCGACGGCGAGCGGACGCCGCTCACCGACCGGGGTGAGGGCGGCCTGACGCCGGACGACGTCCGCGCCGGGTGGCTCGCCGACGCCGCCGTCGTCCACCTGGACGGCTACGACCTGCTGCGCTTCCCGGACGCGCTGATGACCGTCGCCTCCCTCGCGCGCGACGCCGACGTGCCGGTCAGCGCCGACGTCGCGGCCGCGGCGCGGATCGAGCGGCACGGGGTCGAGGCCTACCGCGAGCTGCTCACCGGGCTGCGGCCGGACCTCCTGTTCTGCAACGCCGCCGAGGCCGCGGTGCTGGGTCTGCTCGGCGACCCGCCCCCGTGGGCGCCGCCGCTGGTCGTCGTGCACACCGGCGCACGCCCCACCCGGGTGCTCACGCCGGCGGGTGTGTGGCAGGTGCCGGTGGCGCCGCTGCCCGAGGGGCGGCTGCGCGACACGACCGGCTGCGGTGACGCCCTCGCCGCCGGGGTGCTGGCCGGCTGGCGCGCCGGGGAGCCGGTGCTGGCCGCGGTCCGGACCGGGCACGAGGCGGCCGCGGTGGTCGCCGGCGTGCTCGGCGGCCAGCCCCCGCCCCCATAAGTGCCTTTATCGCGATATCGGCACTCCTCCAGGCCGGCAGCCGGTCCCTCGGGTGCTCGCCGTGGGCCTGGGGATCACATCCCGCAGACCGACTCGGCCACCATCGCCACGAACTCGTGCGCCTGGTCGTCGGAGACGGAGGGGAACAGCCGCTCCACCCCCTCGGCCATCCGGAACTGGTCGTACTCCGGCTGCCCCAGGCGGACGCAGATCCCCTCGGCGAGGACCCAGCCGGTGTGCGGGTCCAGCGGGATGCCGATCCGCTGCACGGCGTCCGCGAACTCCTGCGGGACCTCCGGCGTGGGCGCCGCCGCCTCGGCCGTCGTCGCAGCGGGTGCCGTCACCGGCAGGCTGCTCGGCGGCGCGCCCGGCGACGTGCTCGCCACCGGGGTCGCCACCGCCCGCTCCGCGGTGGCCGCGTCCTCGGGCCCGTCCCACGAGGCGAGGAGCAGCGCCGTGACGACCGCGGCGACCACGAGCGCGCTGACGGCGGCCAGGAGCACGGGCCTGCGGCGGTCGGTGCGCGCCGGGCGGTGGGCGTGCCGGTGCCGGTCGGGAGGGACGGGGTGGTCGGTCATGTGCGCGGACCCCCGGGGAACTCGACGAGGTCGCGGGTGCCTCCGCTGCCGTCGGGGGTCACCCGTGCGAGGCGGGGAGCCTACGCGCCGGAGGCCCGCTCCGGTCCCCCCGCGGGCCCGGTCAGACCTGCGCCATCTCGGCCAGCCGGCACATCGCGTTGACCTGCCGCAGCTGCTCCGGCGTCCGCACCGCGGCGTCGAGCAGCAGCGGGCTCATCACCACCACCGCCAGCGCCTTCGCCCGCGACACCGCCACGTTGAGCCGGTTGAGGTCGTAGAGGAACGACACCCCGCGCGGCGCCTCCTCGGCCGACGTCGACGTCGTCGAGTAGACGACCACCGGCGCCTCCTGCCCCTGGAACCGGTCGACCGTGCCCACCCGCGCGCCGTCGGGCAGCAGCGAGCGGATCAGCGCCACCTGGTTGTTGTACGGCGCGACGACCAGCACGTCCTCCGGCCCGATCGGCCGCTCCGCGCCCTCGGCGTCCACCCAGCCGACGCCCTGCAGCGACCGCCACACGGCGGCCACCTCGGCCGCCTCCTCCGCCGACGACGCCGCGCACGCCACCGTGTGCCGGACCTCCCGCACCGCCAGCCCCGAGCCGGACACCAGCCCGCCGGGCCGCACGGTGATCCGGTCGCGGCCTTCAGCCGACTCAAGCCGGCCCTCGTAGGCCAGGTCGGACACGAACGCGGTCAGCGCCGGGTGCATCCGGTAGGTCCGGTCGAGGAAGACGCCGCGACCGACCGGAACGGTCGGGTGGCCCTCGAGCAGGTGCTCCAGCGCCGACAGTCCCGACTCGCCGGGGTGCACCCCCTGCGTCGGCTGGGCCAGCTGCTGCGGGTCACCCAGCAGCACGAGGGAACGCGCCGCCCGCGCCACCGCCACCGCGTTGGCCAGCGAGAACTGCCCCGCCTCGTCCACGACGAGCACGTCCACGGCCTCGGCGAGGTCGGGCTGCGTCCAGAACCACGCCGTCCCGCCGACCAGCGACACGTCGCCGTCGACCAGCCGCGCGGCGACCTCCTTGCCGTCCTTCGACCACTCCACGCCCGGCGCGCCGCAGGCCTGCTTCTCCTCGCACTTCTGCAGCGCCGGCCGGCCGACGGCGGACAGCACGTTGCCGATGACGGCGTGCGAGATGGCGGTGACGCCGACCTTCCTGCCCGCGTCGAGCAGCTCCCGGATCAGCCGCGACGCCGCCCGGGTCTTGCCGCTGCCGGGCGGGCCCTGCACGGCGAGCACCTCGCCGTCGAGCCGCAGCCCGAGCCGGACGACGGCGTCGCCGGCCTCCTCCCCCGGCAGCCGCCGGCAGTCGGCGGGCACCCGCCGCTCGAGCAGCGCCTGCCCGAGGCAGTCGCGGCCGGCGAGCACGTCCTCGGCCGTGTCGGCGATGGCCGCCCGCATGCCCTTGTCGTCGATGGGCCCGCTCGGCCCGAGCCCGCGGGAGGCCACCGGCGGCTTCGCCGTCTTGACGACGACCCGGCCCGCGACGGCGTCGAGCGCGACGACGGTGCCCACGCTCACCCGCTGGTCGACGTCGACCGCGCTCGACCCGACCGAGAGCTTCGTGTCCTGCGGCGGGAACCGGTACTCGTAGAGCTTCGACCGCTTCTCCTGGCCCACCTCCACCGGCGCGGTCAGCCGGCCGAGCGCGGTGCCGTCCTCGACCAGGGCGGTGTCGTCGAGGTCGGCGCGGGCGAAGAACTCCCACCAGCCCGGCCGCGCCTCGCGGCGGTGCCACTGCACGAGGTCGCCGAGCAGGTCGGAGCCGACCGCCTGCAGCCGCTCGACCAGCGCGAGCTCCTCGACCTCGGCCTCCGACCGCGGCGCCGGGCCGGTCGCCTCGGGCAGCATTGGCCGCGGCTGGCCGCCGTAGAGCCGCTCCAGCTCCGCGCGCTGCTCCTCGAGCCAGTCGTGCAGCTCGCGGGTCGAGTCGACGTCGTCCTTGTTGTAGAGCTCGATCGCCTCCAGCCGCTTGGGGTCGCGGTCGGCGAGCCACTGCTCGTAGGCGATGACGCTGCCCATCGCGTCGGCGACGTCGCCGATGTGCTGCCGGCCGTAGAACGCCTCGACCTTCTTGATCGAGTACGAGCCCTTGCTGATCCGCATCGACTGCCTGACGACGGGATAGAGGTCGACGAACCGCTCGGCGCGCAGCAGCTGGTCGAGCTCGGCCTCGCGGACGCCGTAGCGGCCGGTGAGCCGCTTGAGCGCGCTGACCTCGTAGGCGGCGTAGTGGTAGACGTGCATGCCGGGGTCGGCGCGCCAGGCGTCGAGGACGAGGTCGACCAGGTCGCACACCATCTGCTTCTCGGCGACGGGATCGTGCGCCCACAGCGCGGTGAAGCCGCCGTCGCGGTCCCCGATCCCGGCGAGGTACTCCAGGCCCGCGCCGTCGGCGGAGTGCGGATCGCCCTCGAAGTCGAGGTAGAGGTCGCCGGAGCTGGGCGGGGGCAGCCGGAGCAGGCCGGTGGGTCCCGACGGCGGCAGCAGCGTGCGGCTCGGGACGCCGGTGCGCCGCTCGTCGAGCTGCTGGCGCGCCTGCTCCTGCAGCCGGGTGCGGGTGGCCGCGCCGATGCGGGCGGCCTGCAGCGTCTCCGGGTCGGCACCGGCGAGCTGCTCGAGGGTGGTGATGCCGGCGGCGCGCAGCGCCTCGCGGGTGTCGCGGCGCATCCCGGCGACGAGGGACAGGTCGTCGGCGGCGAGCAGCTCGGCGTCGCACCGCGGCTTCCACGTGCACTGGCTGCAGTAGCCGACCGGCACGGGCCCGGTCGGCGGCGGGTCGGCGAGGAAGGCGGTGAGGGTGGCGCGGGCGCGGCGGGCGTAGGCGGCGACGTCGACCAGCCGCCACGGGTTGCTGACGCCGTCGCCGGTGATCACGCAGACGCGGTCGGGCTGCTTCCCCTGGAGGACGGCGAGCCGATCGGCGTAGGTGGCCATCTGCAGCAGGGCGGGCACCTTGACGCGGCGGGCGAGCTTGGCGTCGGCGACCTCGTAGGACCAGTCGCCCAGATCCGACGGCGTGGCCACCTTGAGCAGGAAGTCGGCCGCGCCGCCCCAGACGCCGTCGAAGAACGACGCCTGGGAGATGACGTCGACGCCGGCGCGCATGGCCCGCAGGGTCATCGCCTCGGCCTCGCGGCGGCCGGCGACGTCGAGCCGCGGCGGGATGCGGACGACGCTGCGCCCCTCGGCCTCGAGCGCGTCGAGGTAGGCCAGCTCGTGCGCGGTGCCGAGGTCGGCGATGAGCGCGGCGTGGTCGTCGGGACCCTCGGCGAGCGGGCGGAGCCGGCCGTCGGCGACGGCGAGCTCGAGCGTCGTCACGTGCGGGCAGGCCTGGTGGCGGGTCAGGTCGGAAAGGCTCAGGACCAGGGAGCCGTCGGAGCGGTACATCGGGACGGGACGGTCTCACGTGCGCGCCGGAATCGGGTCGCTCCGCGCCGGTCCTCTGGTGCCTTTGTAGCGCTAATGGCACCCGGGGGGCGGCGGGACGACGACGCCGTCGGAGACTGGCGGGCGTGACACCGGGACTGCACCGCTCGCACCGGGTGGCCGGCGCGCTCGTCGGCTCGGCGGTGGGCGACGCGCTGGGAGCGCCGTTCGAGTTCGGCCCGCCCGGCGCGTTCTCCGCCCGCTTCCCCGGTCCTGCGCGCGGGTCGGCGACCGAGATGTGCGGCGGCGGGGCGCTCGGGTGGGAGCCGGGCGAGTTCACCGACGACACCGAGATGGCGCTGCTCGTGGCAGCCTCACTCGTCGAGCGCAGCGGGCTCGACGAGGGAGACCTGTTCGACCGGTTCGCGGCGTGGGCGGCGGCCGGCCCGCCCGACATCGGCGTGCAGACCCGCGCGGTGCTCGACTCGGGCCTGCCGTGGGACCGCGCGGCGGCCAACCACTTCGCCCGCACCGGACGGGCGGCGGGCAACGGCTCGCTCATGCGGACGACGCCGGCGGCCATCTGGTTCAGCCGGTTCGGCACCGCGGCCACCGCGGACGCGGCCCGGCGGATCTCAGCACTCACCCACGGCGACCCGGCGGCCGGCGAGGGCTGCGTCGTCCTCCACGAGCTGCTGCGGGTGACCCTCGGCGGCGGCGACCCGCTGGCCGCCGTCCCCACCGCGCTGTCGCTCGTCGCGCCCGAGCACCGGGACCGGTGGGCGACCGTGCTGGCCCCCGAGTGGGAGCCGGCCATGGCGACGGAGTCCAACGGTGCGGTGTGGCCGACGCTCGGTCAGGCGCTCTGGGCACTGCGGCACGGGCGGGACTTCGCCGAGGTGCTGCGGCTGGTGGTCGACCTCGGCGGGGACACCGACACGGTGGCGTGCGTGGCCGGCGGGCTGGCCGGCGCGGTGTACGGGATGGGCGGCATCCCGATGCGGTGGGCCTCGGTCGTGCACGGCCGGGTCCCGGGTCACGGCGACCGGGTGTGGCGGCTGCCGGAGCTGCTGCCGCTGGCCGCCGCGCTCGACGGCAAGGAGTTCTTCCAGGCCGAGACCGGGGTGATCCCGCAGATCGGCCCGGCGGAGGTGCTGCCGGGCATCTGGGCGGGCAACCTCGACGGCGCCCGCTACAGCGACGAGGACTTCGCCGTCATCAGCCTGTGCCGGCTCGCCGAGCCGTTCCCGCACACGCTGCACCGGACGGCCTACATCGCCGACAACAACCACAACGTCGACATCGACGTCGTGCTGGCCGACGTCCTCGACGACCTCGCCGCGCTGCACGCCCAGGGCCACCGCGTGCTCGTGCACTGCCACGGCGGCGCCTCCCGCACCGGGCTGGTGCTGCGCGGCTGGCTGGTGCGCGAGCGGGGGATGTCGGTGGAGGAGGCGACGGCGCACGTCGCCCAGCGGTGGCCGTACCTCGGGCTGTGGAACGACAGCTTCACCGCCGCGCTGCAGCGCCTGGCCGCCGCGCGGCGCTGAGAGACGTGCAATTCCGCGGAAGTGCACGCCAGACGACCTTGTTAGCGTCGCGACATGGCTGTCGACCCGCGTGGAGCCGACCTCAAGCGGTACCTGCAGGAGGACCCGGGCGGGCCGGTGGTGATGCTCAACCTGCTCCGGTTCGCCGAGGGCGGCCGCGAGTCCTACGACCGGTACGCCGCGGCGCTGTCGGAGACCTTCCTCCCCCGCTACGGCGGTGAGGTGCTCTGCGCCGGCGACGGCGGCACCCCGCTCGTGGCCGAGCAGGGCCAGGACTGGGATGCCGTGCTGCTCGTCCGGTATCCCTCCCGCGAGGCGTTCAGCCGCATGGTGGCCGATCCCGAGTACCAGCAGGTCACGCATCTCCGTACGGAGGCGCTGACCGAGGCGGTGCTGCAGGCGACCACGGCATGGGCACCTAGCTGACCCGCCGGGCAAGCGCCCACGATCAGTCGCAGGCGTCCGATCCGGCCCTGGGGCGGTCACGTGGAGACCGGTCACGCAGGACGACCTCGAGGCGCTGCACCACCTGGGCCAGCGGAGCGTGAGCGCCGACGGCGCCCCCCCTGCGGCTGGCAACAGTTGAGCGACCTGAACGACATCGGGATCGCCGACGTCAACGAGTGAGTCGGCCGGAGAGCTGCCCGTGCGGGCGTGTCAGCCGGCTTCATCGAGTCGATGTTGCAGAATTGATGCGCTAGCGCGTCATTTCTGCAGCGGAGGCAGCCGTGCTGACGGTCGACCAGGCGGCAACCCGTCTCGGCGTGAGCACACAGGAAGTACGCCGCCTCGTCCGGACCGGGACACTGCCGGCCGAGCGGGTGGGCCGCACCCTCGTCCTCACGGAGGACGCGGTCGACGAGCGCGCCCGGCTCACCGTGACGCCTGGCCGCGTCCTGTCCGCCCCGGTCGCCTGGGCGACGCTCTGGGAGCTGTCCGGTGAGGGTGCTCCCTGGGTGGACAGGGCAGCGAGTTCGCGGCTGCGAGGGCGGCTCCAGACCTCCGACGCCGAGCAGGTGGTCGCGGCCGTCCGCGAGCGCGCCGATCGGTGTGACATGCGCGTCCTGCCGGCCTACCGGGACCGGGTGCTGGCCGCTGAGGGAGTCCTCGCCTCCGGGATCACCGCGGCCGATGCCGTCGGGGCGGACGTCGTCGCCGCCGGCGCTCGTGCGGAGCTGTACTGCACGGCGCAGACGCTCGGCGCCCTCCGCCGCGAACTGGGTCTGTCCGACCGCGGGGAGCCGAACCTCCTCGTCCGCGTCCCCCGGTTCAGCGACCTGCCGCTGATCGGTCGGGACCGCATGCCGGCCGCCGTCGTGGCGGTCGACCTCGCCGAGTCGGCCGACGTCCGCACCCGACGTGCGGGACTGGACCTGCTGACCACGGCCCTGGCCGGCTTCCGCGGGTGAGTGTCCCGCAGGAGGTCGTGCTGCCACCGCTCACCGGCGCGCTCGACAGGTTGTGGGACCTCGTCCTCGACCTGGCCGGACGGCTGGACCCGTCGGGGTGGGTCCTCGTGGGGGGCCAGATGGTCATGCTGCACGGGCTGGCCGCCGGCCGGACGCCCACGCGGGCCAGTCAGGACGTCGACCTGCTCGCCGATCTCCTCACCGACCCTGCCGGCCTGAGCCGGTGCGTGCAGGCGGTGCGCCAACTCGACCTGGAGCCCCAACCGGACAGCTCCGGCAAGGTCTACCGCTTCCGTCGGGGAGCGGACGGTGCCGTCGTCGACGTCCTGGCTCCCGACCACTCCCCACCACGCTGGTCCCTGCGCACGGCGGCGGGGGGCGAGACGATCCGCGTCGAGGGTGGTCGCCAAGCGCTGGAACGGGCCGTCCGGCTGACCGTCGTCAGAGGAGCCAGGTCGGCGGTCGTACCGGTGCCGGACGTCCTCGGCGCCCTGGTGCTCAAGGCCGCCGCGTGGACGGCCGACAACCGTGACCGGGGACGGCACAGCGGCGACGCCGCGTTCCTGACCAGTCTCGTGTCCGACCCGCTCGCCGAACGCGCCCGCTTCGTCGGCAGTGACCGCAAGCGGCTCCGGCGCCTCGACGCCGTGCTCGGCGATCCCGACGCGGCCGAGTGGCGAGCGCTGGGCGACGCGGCCGGGGACGGCTTCACGACCTGGCGTCTCCTGCTCGGCTGAACAGGCCGACCGCGCGAGGCCGGCCACCGTCCGGCTGCCCTACGGTCGGCGCATGCGGAGGCCGCGCACGCAGGACGACCTGGCGGCGTTGCACCACCCGGGCCAGACGCCGGACGACAGCCGAGCGGTGGCGAGGCGGCTCGAGGCGTGGGCAGCGGAGGGGACGCGGGCCGGCGACGAGGTCAACGCCGCCGACCTGCTCGTCGCCGCCGGGGAGCAGCTCGTCCGGGTCGGCGACGCCCACGACGCCGTCCGCGTGCTCCGCCGCGCCGTCGGGACGGGTGAGCCCGTCGAGCCCGACGTGCGCTGCTACCTGCACCACGCCCTCCTCCAGGCCGGCGACGCCGACGCCGCCCGCGCGCTGGCCGAGGAGGTGCGCCGGGAGCGGCCGTCCGACGGGGACGTCTACCTCTTCATCGGCGAGGACTACGAGCTGCACGGCGACCTGCGCGAGGCCCACCGCTGGCTGACGATGGGCATCCGCAGGGCCCTGGGCGACGTCGAGGACACCGATGAGCTCCAGTCGCTCGAAGCGGCACGGGAGGCCGCTCACCTGCTGGTCGCCCGGCGGCGGGTCCGCCGGGAACTGGGCATGGCGCCCGACGACTGGGACGAGCTGGTCCCCGAGTTCCCGTCCCTCGACGACGATCCGTTGCGCTGACTCAGGCGGGGCCGACGACGACCTCGCGGATCCGAGCGGCCAACCCGGCGCAGCCCACCGGCGGCCCGGCCAGGCCTGGAGAGCGTGTGCGCCGACGCCGCACCACGGGACGTGTGAGGCAGCGTCGGCGCACACGCTTCAACCGCTCGCGGGCAGCGGACCCCAGGTCGCCGTCACGCCGGGACGCGGTTGCCCGGCCGCCGGGACGGCCGGATGGTGCGGGCGGCGGAGCGGGCCAGGCGGATGGGGCCGGTGTCCCACAGCGGCCGCCCCGGCTCCTCGACCGGCGGCGCGGGCCGCGGCGCCGGCGGACGGGCGGCCTCCTCGGCGTCGGCCTGCGCCTGGGCCATCGCGGCGAGGTGGCGGGTGCGGATGGCGGCCTTCTGCCGGTCGAGGCGCTCCTGCTCGGCCATGACCAGCAGCTCCTCCTTGGCCTCGGCCACCGTGCGCCGCGACTGCTGCTGCAGCTGCTCGATCTCCACGTCGCCGCCGTCGCGCAGCGCGGCCAGCCGGTCGTAGGCGGTCGGCGGGCCGAAGTTGAGCAGCACCTTCATCAGCACCGGCAGGATCTCCACGCACATGAACAGCAGCGACAGCATGAACTTCGCCGCGGCCAGCGTGGCGTTGCGGTCGCTGAGCCGGTCGAGGGCCTCCAGCCGCAGCAGGATGCCGCCGGAGCCCTCGTTGGTGGCGTCGAACGCGGCCTGCAGCCGGTCGAGCTCCGCCGTCAGCCGGTTCAGCTCGGCGGAGTCGGTGGCCAGCGCGGCGGCGGCGAGGTCGGCGCTGCGCGACTCGGCGTCCGCGGCGGCCGCGGTCGCGTCGTCGAGTTCCGCCCGCGCGGAGGCGACGACGGCGGCCTGCGCGTCGGCGGCGGCGCGGGCCTGCACGTACGCGGTGCCGGTACCGGCCTCGCCCGTGCCGCAGGTGCCGTCGAGCTCGCACTGGGCGCGCGCCTCGAGGTCGCGCTGGGTGGCCAGGGCGGCGTCGTAGGCCTGCTGCCGGGCGGTCAGCTCGGTCTGGACGGCGGCCAGCGCGGGGTCGGCCTGCCCGCCGGTGGCGACGACGTCCTGCTCCTGCGTCACCCGCTGCTGCAGCTCGTCGAGGCCCGCGAAGCGCGCGTCGGCCTCCAGCGACTGCCGGTACGCGTCGGCCGCCTCGGCCTGCATGACGGTGATCTCGGCGTCGATCTCCTTGTGGAACACCTGCAGCGTCAGCGGGGTGGCGACGACGACGCCGAGGACCAGCGCCAGCCCGACCCGCGGGACGGCGAGGGCGAGGTTGCGCTTGAGCGAGGCGTCGTGCGCCATGCCGACCAGCAGCATCCGGTCGAGGTTGACCACCACGGCGCCCCAGCCCAGGCCGAGCACCAGCGCGAACGGCCACCAGACGCCGAGGGCCATGTGCAGCGCGAAGGCCGCCGAGGCGACGGCGAGGCCGCCCGTGCTGAGCAGGACACCGCCGAGCGCGGCGAACCGCGGCCGCGCGCCCGGCGCCGCCTCGAGCAGGTCGGGCCGCGCGCCACCGAGGACCGCGAGGCGGTCCTGGAGCCGTCGTCGTCCAGCCATGCGGAAGCACTCCCCCGAGGCGACGGGGGTCTGACCGCCGCTCCCCTGCCCCATCGGCAGCCGGGCCGCGAGCCGGAACGTCGTCGTCACACCCGTCCCACGACGCAGGTCGGAACGGTCCGTTCCCGCTGGTCGACCTCAGCGATCCGGCGTCCGGAACCGGCAGCGCGGCCCAGATGCCCTGGTGAGTCTGCGGTCGAGGGTCCACAGGACGGCGTCCAGCTCCTCGGCCAGCGCGACGTAGGTGGCGTCGTAGGCGGTGACGGTGTGGTGCAACTCCCAGACGCGGTCGCCCAGCGGCTCGAAGGGGAAGACCGTCACGGGCAGCTGCACGAGGTCGCGGTGCGCGAGCGACGCGGCGTCCCGCCCGAGCCGGCCGGTGAGGACCGCGCGCCGGAGCACGTTCGACACCTCGACGTACAGGTGAGCCGGCGCCACGAGCATCTCCCCGCGCAGGCCGCTGCGGGCCCACGTCCCGTCCGTGCCGTCGTCCACCAGCGCGGCGACCACCACGGAGGAGTCGACGACGACCGTCACCTCCGGTCGTCGTCGCGGAGCTCGAGGATCTCCTTCGACGTCAGGCGGCTGCCCGTCGCCCGAACCCGGTGCTCGACGCGGTCCCAGAGGTCTACGGGGCTGGGCCGCCGGGCCAGCTCGTTCAACTGTGCGCGCACGTACTCCTGCAGCGACTGACCGACCCGAGCAGCTCGAGCGGCGAGTTCGTCCCGCGTCTCGTCCGGAACGTCACGGATGGTCATCGACACGGGCATGCATGCAGATTAGCAGCGGGGGCAGCACCGTGCTGGCAGTGGCTGGCGCTCTCTGGTGCTTCCATGACGGCATGACCGGCTCCGAGGAGGTCCCGCGCGTCGTCAGCGCCGACCGGGAGATCGCTGCGGGTGCTGCCCGCGTCTTCGAGTTGATCGCCGATCCGGCTCAGCAGCCGCGGTGGGACGGCAACGACAACCTCGCCGAGGCGGCCGGCGGGCAGCGGGTCCGGGCCGTCGGCGACGTCTTCACCATGACGCTCACCGGGGGCAACATCCGGGAGAACCACGTGGTCGAGTTCGAGGAGGGCCGGCGCATCGCGTGGCGGCCCGCGGAGCCGGGTCAGGCACCGCCGGGACATCTCTGGCGGTGGGAGCTCGAGCCGATCGACGCGGACCGGACCCTCGTCACGCACACCTACGACTGGTCGCAGCTGACCGACGAGCAGCGCCTGCCGCGGGCGCGGGCGACCACCGCCGACCGGCTGCAGGCCTCGCTCCACCGGCTGGCGGCCGTCGCCGAGCGCGCCTGACGCCGTCCCGGCCGGCACGGGCCCCGGACAGTCAGGACGGCGTCGGCAGAGCGATCAGTCCTCCGCCTCCGTGCAGAACATCCGGAAGAACGCCGCGTTCAGCGGAGCGATCGGGGTGTTCTCCCTGACCGTCTCCCCGAACGGCTCCTCGCCCCGGGCGGCACCCGCGATGACCGCTCCGTTCGCGGCGCAGCCACCCCCGCTCTGCGCCGGTGTGGTCGGCGGGGTCGTCTCCGGTGGCGCCGCGCTCGCCGCAACCGGCGCGGCCAGGACCAGCCCCACGGTGAGCACCGCTCCCGTCGACCACCTGCGAACGCCCATCCCGTCCCCCACTCGTCTCGATGCGCCCGGTTCCCGGAACGTAGGGCCGCGGCGCCGGCCGGAGTAGGGACCCAGGTCCCGATGGGAAGGCGGAGGGAGTCGTCAGGGAGTCGGCAGGGGGTCGGCAGGACGGCGTCAGCCGTGCGACGTGGTCGCCGCGCCGCGCTACGACACAGGCACGTCGTCCGCTACGACAGGCCGGAAGGTCCGGTCGGCGTAGGCGCCCACCGCCCGGGTGGCGACGACGTCGAACCCCCCGCCGATGACGCCGCCGACAACGGGGACGCCCTTCGCAAGCGTGAGCGCAGCCCGCTTCGTCCCGAACTTCGCGACCAGCGCGAACCCGGCACGCTTGTTGATCTCCCGGATCACCGTGACCGGGATCCGCTTGATCAGCGCCGTGCTCATCTTGGTCCCGACGGTCACGCCGGCCCTCTTGAGGACCTCGGTCCCAGCGTTGCCGAGCAGGCACAGCAGGACGGCCGACCGCATCTGCTCGCCGCCCAGGTCGTGCCCGTGGACGGCGGCGATCGACGCCGCCAAGTGGGCCTGGACGAGGTAGGAGGCCCCCACGTTGGCGGGCAGGGTGACGGGCAGCGTGACAAGACCACCGACGTTGGTCACGAAGCCCTGGGCGCCGGCCAGCGCGCAGTGGTTGCGAATGAGCGCACTCACGGCCTGCTCCGGCGTGCGGCCCTCGAGCGCCTCACGGGCGGACTCGGCCGCGGGCTTGAACGGGCCGAAGCCGTCGATGCCGGTCCGCAGCAGCCGCTCGACGAGCTCCTGCCCCGCCCTGGCCACGACCGACTGCTCGTCGAAGTCGTCGAGGTCGTCGTCGGCAGGGGGCTGCTCGCCCTTCCTGAGGACGCCGCGGACGCCGGCCCACGACGTCCACCTGGACCGTTCGTCCCTCGTGGCGACCGCGGTCGGACCCGGCCCGGTGTCCGGACCGGTCAGCTCGACGTCGACCGTGTAGGCGGCGTGGTCGCTCAGGTTCCTGCCGTCGGACCAGGTGAGGCGGTGCGTCTCCGCCGAGGCGACGGTGAAGTGCTCGCTGACGGCGAGGTGGTCGATCGAGCGCATGTGCCCGTTGCGGTGTTCGGCGTCCACGGTGAGCGCGACCAGCCCGAGCGACTCGAACGCCGACTGCAGCGCCGTCATGCCCTCCACCGTGCCCCCGTAGACCGGGCGTCGGAGCGCCTGGTTGAAGTCCCCGCCCCAGACGAGCGGCTCGTCCTCACGTCGCTCGGTGCGGATGCGCTCGACGTGGTGCTCCAGCACGGAGTGGAACTGCGCGATCTGGCCGTCCGGGAGGCCGTACCAGTACTGCTCCGCGCCTCTCCACGGCAGGACCGAGCAGGCGACCAGGACGTCCCGACCGTCGACCTGCACTCGGGCCAACACGAGACCCTCCTCGCCGGGGTGCTCGCTCTGGGACGGGAGCGTGGTCAGCGGCAGCGACGTCTCGACCCCGGCCCAGCGCTTCGGCGCGTCCGGGTCGAAGCTGCGCGGACGCGACACGGCGAAGGTCCCGCCACGCGGGTCCCAATCCCGGTGCACCTCCGTGAGCAGCCACAGGTCGGCCTTCAGCTCGTCGAGACGGGCGGCGACCTCCTGCCCCTTCTCTGACGTCGAACTGGGGCAGCGATCCAGGTTCCAGGTGCCGATGCGCACGGTGCTCCTCACGGACGGGTCGAGGTCCGGGACACCTTGACCCCTCGCAGTTCCGGAACAGTGGCACCACGCGAGAAGCGAGCGCTCGCACGTGCACCGTGAGGCCCGGGAGTCACGCCGTGCACCACCAGGTCGGTGCGGCGACGGTCCTCGGCAGGTGCAGGAAAAGCGGTCAACAGGGCTGACCGAGGAACGTGCAGCAGACGTACCCCGGGAGGCGGCCTTCCCGATCGGCTGAAGCCGGGCCCACGTGATCGGCAAGTCCATGGCAAGCCCCGCGGCCGAGGGTGCGGAGGACCCCACCGCCCAGGAGGCCCCGCACATGCGCCCGACCCGCTCCAGAGCCGCGCTGATCGGCTCCGCCGTCCTCGTGGCCGGCTGCTCGTCCACCGTCGCCGGCTCCGCGCAGCCGGCCGGCGCCGGGCCGTTCACCGAGATCACCGGCCGGCTCGACCTCGCCACCGTCGACGACACGCTCGATCTCTACGACGTCGCCGCCACCCCCGACGGCTCCTACGTCGGCCTGCTCACCGGCAACCTCGGCACCGCCAACCGGCAGGGCAGCGTCCTGGTCGAGCTGCTCCCGAGCGGCGGCGGCCTGACCGTCGGCCGGGTCACCGAGGGCGCCGCCTACGCCGGCGACGGGCTGGGCGGCGAGGTGTACGTCGCCGCCGACGGCACCGTGGTCGCGCTGGGCCCGGTCGTGTCGGCCGACGGCGCGGGCTTCGACCTCGCGGTCACCCTCCTCCCCGCGGGCGCCGAGCAGGTCGACGTCGCGCTCGTCGCCCCGGACCCCGACCTCGGCACGCCCGACGAGGGCACCGGCGTGCTGTCCGCCGACGGCACCACCCTCTACGCGAGCCTTCGCTGGGAGGTCGAGGTGGACCGGTACGTGAACCGGCTCGCCGCGATCGACGTCGCCACCGGTGAGCTGGTCGCCAGCGAGCAGGTGCAGGTGGAGACCGACGGCGTCGCGGTCGTGTACGAGCTGGCCCTGCGACCCGACGGCGGGGTGGTCGCGCTGGTGCAGAACACCCGCGACCGCACGGGCGCGGAGTCCGGCGCCCAGCTGGTCGAGTACGACGCCGACCTGCAGCCCGTCGGCGACCCGGTCGAGGTGCTGCCCGACGAGTCCTACGACCTCGGCGAGACCTTCGAGGTGCTCCCCGACGGCACCGCGGTGGTCGCGCTGCGGGTCGACGAGGACGGCGCCGACCACCGGCTGGTGACCGTGCGGGACGGCGAGGCGTTGGTCGGCACGGCCATCCCGGGGAAGGCATGGGACGTCGTCGTCGACGCCGCCGGACGACACGCCTACGTGAACCACACGCGGGAGGAGAACGGCGCCGCCGTCGCCACGGTCGACCTGACCACCGGCGAGGTGGTCGCCGACGTCGTCCTCTGCGACGGGCTCGGCACCGGCGCGGAGCTCGCGCTCGCCGCCGACGGCAGCAGCCTGGCCGCCCGCGCCGAGTGCCCGGGCGGCGCCGAGGCCGACCCGCTGTTCCTGCTCGGCTGATGCGCTGTATCTCGCTGCTCGTCGCCGCCCTCTTCGCCACCGGCTGCTGCTCCGCCGTCGCCGAGGAGGCCGCGCTCAGCGACCTGCTGGGGCGGGTCGACCTGGCGGGCCTCGCCGACGTCGCCGCGCTCCCCGACGGCTCGTTCGTCGCGCTGCTCACCGGCGACGACGGTGCGCTGGTGGCGCTCGTCCCCGGTGACAGCGGCCCCACCGCCGGCCGGGAGACCGGGATCGCTTCCTATGCCGACGGCGAGGTGCACGTCGCCGACGACGGCACGGTCGTCGCACTGGGCCCGGTCGTGTCGGGCGAGCGGCGCGACGTCGTCCTCATCGTCCTGCGGCCCGGCGCGGACCAGGCCGAGGTGGTCCCGGTCGCCGCCGACCCCGACCTCGGCACCCCGGACGACGCCACAGGCGTCCTCTTCCCCGACGGCCGCACGCTGTACGCGAGCCTCGCGTGGGACACCGCCGCCGGGAGCCGGCTCGCCACCGTCGACGTCGCCACGGGGACGGTCACCGCGAGCGCCGGGCTGCAGGTCGACGCGGTGCTGCCGCCGGTGGCCGACGGGCTGGCGCTGCGCCCGGACGGCGGGGTGGCCGCGCTGGTGCACGGCCGGGCCGACGGCGTCGCGCTGGCCGAGTACGACGCCGACCTGCGGCTGGTCGGCGAGCCGGTCGGGCTGGCCGACGACCTGCCGGAGGCCACCGGCACCGGCACCGCGCTGCAGGTGCTCGCCGACGGCACCGTGCTGGCCGCGGTCGCCCTCACCGGCGACCGCGGGGACGCGGAGCTGGTCACCGTGCGGGACGGCGAGGTGCTGGAGCGGTGGGCCGCGCCGGGTCACGCGGCCGGGATCGCCGTCGCTGCCGGCGAGCGGCTCGCGTACCTGTCCTACACGGGCAGGGAGCACGGGGCCGCCGTTGCCGCCGTCGACCTCGCCACCGGCGCCTTGGTCGCCGACGTCGTGCTGTGCGAGAGCCTGTTGGGCAGCGCCGCGGACCTCGCGCTGGCTCCCGACGCGAACTCGCTGGTGGCGGGCGCCGACTGCGCCGGCGAGGGGACCGCGCTGTACCTGCTCGACTGAGATCCCGGTGCCCCGGCCGCAAGGGTAGCCGACACGATTCGGGACATTAGGTGGCTGAGGCCGACGTATTCGTCCATCCGCCTCGCCGAGCCATCTTTGCGATGTTTTCGCGAGACGAATCCAACCCCGGCACGGCTACATGGCGAATCGCAGGGTCGAGCTTGACGGCTGCTGACGTCATTGAGCCGTAGCCGAGATGTGGCGCTTAGAGATGGAGACGACGATCCACGCGACGATCAGCGCCGGCAACACGGCGAGGATCAGATAAGCCGTGAGGGTTGCGAAGATCGCCGCCACACCTCGCCAGGCCCCAGGCTGCGAGAAGCCGACAGAACCCCAGAAGATGGCCATGAATAACAAGATGTAGTAGACGTAGCGGAGGATACGAGTCGCTGGCGTGACTCTTACATGGCGGAGCAATACGCGTGATACGGCAGTCCTGAGCGACACGGAACGCTGCCGCTCGGGGCCAACTGCGAGCATCCGCTCGTATGCTTGATCCAGATCACGACGGGCCTTATCTGCCACACCCTCGGGTACCTGGGATGAAGGAGTTAAGGAAGCCTGCGCCTTGATCCAGATGTCAATGATCTCCATCTCGGTCTTCACCCGACTCAGGAGCCGTTGCTGGTACTCCTCCGCGCTACGTCTCTGTCGAGATTCCCTCCACCACGCGCCCCCCACAGTGATGACAGCGGCCAATACTGGCGCCGCGAGGCTCAGAACTCCCCTGTTCACCCTGTTCCCCATCAGGTGTCGAACTGGCTCTGCTTCATCCAGCGTCCTCCTGTGGACGCGACCTTGGCCAACAGCACGGAGCCGCCGCATCGGCTTCGGCGCCACGACGCACCGCAGCACTACGGTCTAAGGAGCAAGGGGCAGAGCGGCTGGGTCTGCTGCGCACGGATCGGAGCGGCGAGGTGATCCGCAAGGGGCTCGCAAGCGCGGCCGCGCAGGGTGCTTCCGTCGATCCCCGCACCCCAGGAGCTCCGCCCCATGCGCCCGTCCCGGCTCCGCGCCGCCCTGCTCGGTTCCGCCGTCCTCGCGGCCGGATGCTCGTCCGCCGCCGTCGCCGGTCCGGCCTCGCCCGCCGACGCCGGACCGCTCACCGACGAGGTGGGGCGGGTGCAGGTCGACGCCGCGGTGGAGCGCGACGTGCGCCTCGCCGACATCGCCGCCATGCCCGACGGCGGCTTCGTCGCCCTGCTCACCGGTGACCTGGGCGCCCCGCCACGCAGCGTGCTCGTCGAGCTCGTCCCCGGCGACGACGGCCTGACCGTGGGCCGCACCGTCCAGGGCGCCCCGTTCGCCGACCTCGGCGAGGTGCACGTGGCGCCCGACGGCACCGTGGTCGCGCTGGCTCCCGTGCTGCCCGAGCGCGGGGACGCCGGCAGCGGCGACGGCGGCCGGGAGCAGGACCTCGCCCTCGCGGTGCTCGCGCCGGGCGCCGACCGGCCGGGGGTGGTGCGCGTCGCGGCCGACGCCGAGCTGGGCACGCCCGACACCGGCAGCGGGGTCCTCTCCCCCGACGGCGCGACGCTGTCCGCCAGCCTGCAGTGGTACGTCGACGGGGACACCGTCAACCGGCTGGCGACCGTCGACGTCGCCACCGGAGAGGTGCTCGCGTCCGCCGAGCTGCAGGTGCCGACGCCGGGGCAGACTGTGGCGCGGGACGTCGCGCTGCGCCCGGACGGCGGGCTGGCGGCGCTGGTGAGCGTCGACCGCGACGCCGAGGGCACCGTGGACGGCGTCGTGCTGGCGACGTACGACGCGGACCTGCGGCCGGTCGGCGCGCCGGTGGAGCTGGTCGAGCAGCAGGACAGCACCGGCTACGCGCTACAGGTGCTGTCCGACGGGGCCGTGCTCGTCTCGGTGCTCGCCGGCGACCGGGAGACGGGGTCGGCGCAGCTGGTGACGGTGCGGGACGGCGCCGTGGCGGACTCGGCCTCGCTGCCCGGGCCGGGGATCGACCTGGTGGTCGGGCCCGGCGAGGAGCACGCGTACGTGCAGCACGGCTCGCCGGAGGACGGGGTGGCCCTGTCGACCGTGGACCTCGCCACCGGCGAGACGGTGGCGGAGGTGCCGCTGTGCGACGACGGGATCCCCGCGCCGGTCGCGCTGACCGCCGACGGCAGCGCGCTGGCGGCCGGCGTCGCGTGCCTGGACGGGCGGGAGTACCAGGACCTGGCCGTCCTGCTCGGCTGAGCCGCCCGGTCGCCGGGTCGCCTCCCGCGGGCGCAGGATCGGGCATGGGCTCCACCGGTGACCGCCCGATCCTGCTGCTCGACGTCGACGGTGTGCTCAACACGCCCCGCCGGGAGCTGCCCGAGGGGTGGCGGCGGGGCACGTTCAACGGGTTCGTGCTGTCGTGGGACCCGACGGTGACGGCGCGGCTGCGGGAGCTGCACGAGTCGGGCCGGGTGGAGATCCAGTGGCTGACCACCTGGACCACCGACGCCGACCGCCTGCTGGCCGAGCCGATGGGCCTGCCGCGGGGGCTGCGCACCCACGCCCGCGCCGACGCCGCGCCGACCGGGTTCCTCGGCGTGTTCGGCGGGGCGTCGGGCTGGTGGAAGCTGACCGTCGCCCAGGAGGTGGCCGCGGCCGAGCCGGACCGGCGGATCGTGTGGATCGACGACGACCTCGCCGAGCAGGCCGCCGACACCGGCGACTGGCTGGCCGCGAACCCGCACGTGCTGGTGGTCGCGCCGGACCTCTACGTCGGCCTCACCCACGAGCAGCTGGACGAGATCGAGGCGTGGCTGTAGCGACCGAGCAGTCGCGCGCGGACCCGGTCAGCCGCAGGTGAGGCCGGCGCCGCCGACGAGCTGGACGACGACCTTCCGGTTCTGCGCGGCGTGTTCCTCGACCAGGTCCCCGTTGGCGTCGCGGTCCTCGACGTACTCCGGGAAGTCGCTGCCGAGACCGACGGCGGCCATCGCGTCCTGCTGGGCTCCGAGCTCCGCGAGGAGTGACCGCACGGCCTCGGCGCGGCTCTGGCTGAGCGCGACCTGCCCGCCCATGTCTCCGACATCCGCCGTCGTGCCCGTGAGCACCGCCGAGACGCCGGGCGTGCCGAGCTGCCGCGCGAGCGGGGCGAGGACCCCGACGGCCGCGTCCCGGTCGAGGAACTCCGCGCTGTCGGCCGCGAAGCGGACGTCGTTGCTGGTGAGCGTGACGGTGCAGGTCCGTGCGTCGGCCACCTCCACCGGCGTGACCACGGGGAGCACACCGACCGGCGGCTGGGTCAGCGGGGACTCCTCCACGACGACGTCATCAGCCCCGGCAGCCCGGACGATGGCGGTCCACACGTCTGCCAGCTGCGTCCGCTGAGGCCGGTCGAGCGGAGCCTGCGGCGCGAAGGTGTCCCCGATCCCCTGGAGCACGACCGTGACTCCCTCGAGGTCCGGTAGGTGGCCGGCCGTCTTCAGGTCAGCAGCCATCGCATCAGGATCGGCGTCGAGCAGACCTGGCTCTCGGAGATCCAAGGCTCCTGCCGTGGACAGGCCTGAGTCGATGACGACGACCGTGTGCTGACCGGACGCCGACGAGATGCTCCGAAGGGCCATGTCGATGGCGGCGAGGAGGTCGGTCTCCTCGTCGTCGGCCCGCGCCGACGTGAGTCCGTCGACCACGAACCGTCGGTTCTCCGCGCGGCTGGCCCCCTGAGCATGGCCGTTCGCTCCCTCAGCGACCAGCTGCATGGTCCCGAGCAGGGACGGCTCACCGTCGGCCACCACGATCGAGACCAGCGACTGGTCCTCGACCGCGGTGTCGAGCGCCTCGAGCGCCCGGCCGTCCAGGTGCGGGGCCGGCATGTTGCTGCGGGCACCGACCACGAAGGCGACGCCACCGGTCGGGTCGGGGCCGTCGTCCCCACCGCAGGCGGCCAGGCCGACGACGAGGGAGAGCGAGGCGGCGACCGTCAGCAGGCGGCGCACAGGGCGGGACGTCGACACGTGCGGTTCTTCCGTTCTGGATGTGCGAGCAGCGTTCAGGACGTGACGGCGCGACCGGTGACGAGACCCGTCGTCGCCTCGGGCAGGCCGAGGTGGGCCGCCACCTCGACGCGCACCAGCTCCTTGAGCTCGTCGATCTCGGCGTCGAGGCGGACGAGCTCGGCGCGGGTCCGCTCCGCGGCCCGCTCGGCGTCACCGCGGGCAAGCTCGAGCTTCTGCCGGGCGTCGTTGACGGCCCGCGTCTCGACGGCGACGTCCCGGCGCTGCTTCGGCAGTCGCTTGCGCAGGGCGAGGTAGGTCTTCATCCGCGGGTGGTGCTCGGAGAAGCCGGCGTAGTAGGCCAGCAGCCCGGAGGCGAGGAACAGCCCGGCCAGCAGCACGGCCGACAGCAGCGGGTCCGTGCCGGTGGTCGTGGTCGCGGCGTCGCCGAAGCCGGAGGTGGTGGCGCCGGCGTCCTCCGACTCGAGCCGGAAGAAGAAGGCGACGCTGCCGAGCGCCACCCAGCCGACCGTCATGAGCGCGATGGCCACCCGGCCGATGCCCCCGCGGGCCTCGCGGAGGTCCTTCACCGCCCGGCCGATGCCGTGCATCAGGCCGACCGACGCGGCGGCGAACGCGGCGGTCAGCGCACCGATGATCAGCTCGCCGGCCTCGCGGTAGGCGGTGGCGAGCACGATGTAGAAGGTGGCCAGGTCACCGGCCGCGGCGAGCAGCAGCAGGACGATGACGATCGCGCTGTGCCAGGGCCGCCGCACCAGGCCCTCGAGCGGGTCCAGGGTGGGCCGCGGGCGGCGGCGTCGCTCGCGGGACTCGACCGGCGCGCGCTCGGCCGGCTCGAGGAGCTGCGCCTCGAGGATGCCGATCATGCGCTCGGTGTGCTCGACCTCCGCCTGCGCGGACTCCAGCCGCTGGTCGGCGACGAGAACCTCGGCCTCGAGGCGGGCGATGTCGCGCTGTGCGGCGGCCGCGGCCTGCGTGCGCTCGGCCTCGGCGACGGCGCGCCGGGTGCGGCGGGTGCCCTCCAGCCAGGCGTCGAGGACGTCCCCGTTGGCGGCGTCGAGCGAGCCGGCGGAGGCGAGCTGGGCCACCCGGCCCCGGACGTCCTCGCGCACGTCGGAACGCGCGGCCGGCGGCCAGGCGACGTCGATGGTGACGGCGGGCTGCCCGTGCTGCGGGGAACGGGACCACGGACGGCTCACGCGAGGACTCCCTGGGGTTCGTGGGTCGGCAAGGACGGGTCCCCCGCGGCCCAGGCCGGCGGCCGGGCGAGGTCGGTGCTCCACCGGCGCACCAGCTCGTCGCGCTCCGCGTGCCGACGGATGAGGGCCCGGCGGTAGACGGCGGCCTGGCGGTTGGTGAACTCGCTGAGCCGGACGACGCGGGACCGGGCGACGTCGGCCTTGCTCCGCAGGCGGGCCTTCAGGTCGGCCTGGTCGGCCAGCGCCGCGTCGAGCTGCGCCTGCAGGTCGGCGTGCGCAGCGCGCGCCCGGTCGAGCTGGCGGCGGTGCGCGACGGCCCGGCGCTCCCGGGTGGCCGCCGGGGACATCGCGTCCTCGTTGGGGTAGCGCATCGCCAGCCACTGCTCGCTCGGCGGCTGGGCGCAGCGCTCGACCTCGGCGGCCTGGCGCACCAGGGCGCTGGTGAGGGCGGACAGCTGCGCCTCGACCTGACCGGAGCGGACGACGAGGTCGTCGACGTCGGCGAGGTACCGGGTGCGCTCCCGCTCGCAGGCGTCGCCGAACTCGGCGACGAGCTCGTGCAGGACCGGGGTGCTGGCGGCGTCGAGGCCCACCGGGAGGCCGGCGCGGCGGTCGGTGCGGGCGTACCAGCGCAGCCGGAGCTGGCGCCGCCACGGGATGCGCAGGGTGCGGTAACCGAGGTCGACCTGATCGGTGATGAGCCCGGCCACGCTCGCTCCTGTCCCAGGCGCACCGCCCGCAGTTGGATGACACGAGGGGTGCTCGTGGGTGACGGCTCCCCTGGTCGCCGGACGCGCCGTGACACACGACGGGGACGGACGACGACCGGAACGTATTCGTGTCGTAAACCCGCGGACCCTCGTCGACGCTTGCCGTCATCCCAAGTAGGGAGGGCCGATCGGTGCCGGCCGGTCCGCGTGGCGGACGACGGCGGTCGGAGCACCGGCCGGGAAGTAGGCCGCGCGCCGGCGCTCGAGTCGACGGAGCTCCCAGTCCCACAGCACGCGCGCCGCCTTGCGCGTGTTGTGCCGCGGGCACAGGGCCTGTCCGTTGGCGACGCTGGTCGACCCGCCCCGGCTGTGCGGGTGCACGTGATCGGCCTGCAGGTCCTCCGTCGCCCCGCACCGGCCGCCGAGCCAGGAGTGGTGCTCGCAGCGGTGACCGGCACGCCGGAGGATCAGCCGCTTGTCAGCGCGCAGGAAGCACCGCTGCGGGTCGCGACGGCTCCGCCCGTGGAGGAGGCCCGGGATCCTCCGGACGACGGCGTGCACGAGCAGCAGGCCCACCAGCGCACCGAGCCACGGCTCCGCCGCGGCCTGCTCCAGGATGCCGTCCATCAGGCCACCGAAGACGTCGCCGGCTAGCTCGACCCCAGATCCCAGGTTAAGGAGCTCCGTCACCCTCCTGCCGTCGATGCCGGGCCCAGGAACCTTGAGCGCGGCGTCGCAGGTTCACCCGTGTGGTGCACGGGCTGCTCGTGCCCTGAGCCCGCAAGGTCGCCACCCCCGCGGTTCGCGGCGTCGCGCTCAGGACGGGAGGCGCTGCTCGAGCCAGTCGACGACCGAGCCCGGCGGAGGTACGGGCAGAGCTCCGCGGAGGCGCAATGTGTACATGGAGAGAGCGAGGTCCAGCAGGGGTTCCCTGTACCGGTTGGTCAATGCGTCGACAACCGAGTAGGTGTCCGCGTCCTCCCCCACCCCTCGCGGCCATCGCAGGTCAGCGCGCCGCAGCACCTCGTGCAATGGCGGCACAGGATCGGCACACGAGGCCTCGAGCGCCGCGCGGGCGAGCACCGCTGCATCGCCTCGGGGGAGGCGGGCGCCGTCGCGCTCGAGTGTCCGGACGAGCTGGTCAGCTGCCTGCCGTCGCCCCAGGACGCCGGTCGACACGGCCTCCATCGCGTCCGACGCGGCTGCGAGGACTGCGGTGTCGAAGATCCTGGCGCCCAGTCGGTATGCCGCTGTGATCGGCGCCAGCCCGGTCTCGCACCCGGTGTCGATGCGAGATTTCAGCCAGTCCCCTATCGGACTGTTCGAGTCCCGTGCTGCCGCGTACCCCGCCCAGGCCATGCTCGTCTGCAGGTTCACCAGGCGGCACGCCATCAGAAGAGCGATTGGTGTCGCACCTCCACCTCGCAGGAACGACAGACGGTCGAGGTCGACGACGGGGCTCATCATCGGCTCTACAGCGGGATCGACGACGTCGCCGGTGAGGTGGTCGACCACCTTGAGCCCTGCGGCGGCGTAACGAGCCCATCCGTGCACCGACGTCGGCACGGCATTGAGGACACTGTGCTCGGCGTCAGTGACCAGGCAGGTGACTGCGGTGCTGAGGATCAGGGGAACGAGTACCGGGTCACCTACAGCGCACAGGTCCGCAACGACGGCCTGGCGCGGGCGGACGTGCTCGTGGACCACGGGAACCGGCACGGCGGTGTCGGCCACTGCGACGGTCCGATAGCGCAGCCCGAACTTGCCGCTTCGCGCTTCCGTGTACTTGTAGAGCGCGATCCTCAGCATCTCGTTGCGGTGGGTCACGAGCAGGTCCGGGGCCGCGAGGAGCGCCTGGACCAGCCTGACGGCCGAGAGCTCGCGATCGTCCGCGTCCGGCCGCTCCGAGTAGGGGCGAGTGACGGCGAGCGACGTGTTCAGCGGCAAGTCAGCCTCACCTCGAGTCGTGGCGTGCAATGGGGCGGCGCAGCGTGCCATGCGACGACGACCCGTAGGACGTCTCGAGGTGCGCTGACTCAGGAACCGTCGGTCAGCCGACGGACGACGGCCTCGCCGCCCACGCGGCGGATCAGCTCCAGGTCGCCACAGACGACGAGCAGGTCACGCGCTCGGGACAGGCCCACGTAGAGCATTTCCCGAGCGCGCGCCTCGTCCCGGAAGCCGTTGACCGCCAGGACGACCGCCGGCCGCTCGAGGCCCTTGAACCCGAGGACGTGCCCGTAGAACAGGTCGTCGCCCTCCCAGAAGGTCTTCCAGTAGGCGTCCTGCCCGTCCCGCTGGCGCTCGACCTGCACCGGGTGGCGGTGGTAGGTCGTGAGCAGCGCGACCGCCTCGTGCGGCCAGCCCTCCTCGAGCAGCGCGTCGGCGGCGTCGTCGGCCACACCGACGGCGTCCTCACTCGCACACGGGACGAACCGGACGGGCACGCCGTTGCCGCCGCGGTTGCGCATCTGGGTCGGCGTCAGGCTGCTGAACGTCCCGGCGATCTGCTTGGTGTTCCGCAGGTTCTCGTTGAGGTTGACCGGCGTCAGTGCCACGGTCGGCCGGCCCTGCCGGGCGAACACCCGCTGCCCCTCGTCGGCGAAGACGTAGAGCTGCCCCTCCTCCGGTGAGCGCAGTGTCGCGACGACGGCCGGCCACCAGCTCTCGGCGAAGTCCTGCGCCTCGTCGATGACGACGGCGTCGAAGCGCTCGTCCTCGGGGAGGGCTCCGGCCAGGCTGACCATCTGCTCGGGGAGGCGGTGCTCCCAGTAGCCGCTGTCGTCGTCGGTGCCCGCGGGCACGCCCCAGTCGATGCCGAGGCCGTGGAACGTGCCGACGTAGGCCGGGCGCTCCCTCGGCCGCCAGGTGGCCACCCGCCGGCGGAGGAACTCCGCCAACCCGCGCGAGTAGCACATGACGGCGACCCGCTCCCCCGCGACGGCGAGACGGCGCGCCTTCTCCAGCGCCAGCCAGGTCTTGCCCGAGCCTGCCCCGCCGCGGATCTCGACCCGGCGGTTGCCCTCCAGCAGGTCGAGCACGCGCGCCTGGTCGCGGGTGAGCAGGTCGCACTCGGCCTCGCGCTCGTGCAGCTGGGCGAGGAGGTCCTGCTGCGGGATGCCGACCCCGGCCAGGCAGTCGACGAACGCCTCGACGTCGTCGGCGGTCGGCGGCTCGGTCTCCGTCTCGCACTGGCGCAGCGCGGACGCGACGCGGGCGGCGGCCTGCGCCAGGTTGGTCCGGTCGATGACCGTCCACCGCGGGGCGTCGGGTGCGGCGAAGCCGTCGGGGACCACGGTCGCGGGCAGCGCGACCAGGTGGACCATCCGCGGGTCGCCGGCCCGCCACCGACGGTCCTGGCGCAGGTAGTCGCGCAGCAGGTACTTGCAGCGCACCGCCTGGTCCACCGGGTGGATGCGCCGGTCCACACCGTTGCTCGACTGGCGCCACTCGGCGCCCTGCAGGGAGACGCTGCCGCCCTTGACCTCGACGACGGCGATCCCGAAGCCTGGCCAGGCGACGATGACGTCGGCCTCGCGGTCCTCGCGCCGGTCGCTGAACCGCTGACCGCACACCATGACGGCGTCGTCGGGCAACTGGTCCCGCAGAGCCTCCGCGAACTCCCGCTCCGCGTGCGACTCGAAGACCGGCTCGGCCGGGAAGACCCGCGCCGTCATGTGCACCCCCGTGGTGTCGGCCCGCCGTCGAGGGTGACAGGGCCGTCCGAGACGGTGGGGCACGCGACGCCCGTGTCGCCGTCGAACGTCTCGCGGGGTCCCAGGCGTCTCACGAGCGCGGTCCGTCGCCGGACGGACCGCCCTTCGCGGTACCACCGGCCGACCGGGCGAGGGCGCGATCGAGGTGCGCCCTCGTGCGACGACGGGTCGCCTTCTCCAGCAGCGCCACGTCGGGCACATGCACGTGCCACGACCGCGCGGAGACCTGCTCCACCCGCACCGCCGGGTCCTCCTCGGCGAAGGCCTGAGCATCGGCGGGGTCCAGGACCATCGAGATGCGGTGGGCGTGGACGTAGGCCGCGACCGGCCGGTCCTCGGCGGGGTGCAGCGTCAGGTAGCTCGGGCGGTCGGTGACCACCAGGCGGGTACGGGCCGCCAGCTTGGTCAGGAGGGTGCGCAGGGCGGGCCGGACTCGGTGCTGCTCCAACAGCTCCGCCCACCTGCCCGTGTCGGGCGTCAGCCAGCGGGACGGCGTGCGGGTCGGGCGGGTCGGCCGCACCCCCACGACCGCGGTCTCGGCCGCAGCGGCCGCGCTCCGCCGGTAGAGGCGGGCCGGGGCGCCCATGAGGCCGTCGCGCCGGTCCGCCGTCGTCCCCTCCGCCTGCTCGATGAAGCCCCCCTGGGTCATGTACCGGCGGAAGGTGTCGATGGACGGCCGCTGCTCGCCGGGCCGAGGTGGGCCGGCCACGGCGCTGTGCAGGTCGAAGAGCTCCCGGATGGAGAAGTCCGCACCGAGCAGGCGGGCCGGGTCCGGTCGCACCGCGTACTCCCGGCGGAGGTGGTCGACGGCCACGCGGACGATCGCCGGGTGATCGACGAAGGTCAGCCCGCGGACGTCGTCGACCGGCCGCAGACGGAGCCGGCCGTCGCTCAGCACCGGCTCGAGCCGGCTCCGCGGGACGACGGCGAGGTGCGCCACCGACAGGACCCAGCCGCGCGGATCGCGCTCCGGCTCGTCGAAGACGCGCAACTGCTCGATGTGCACCCCGCTGAGGGCGCCCTCCTCGAGCCCGGCCTTGGCGGCCAGTGACCGCCGGACCCCTGCCTCCAACGTCTCCCCGGGGTGGAGGAACGTACCGGGGAGCGCCCACTCGCCGTCGTCCTCGCGGAGGTGCTGGAGCACCTCGAGGCGCTGCTGGGCACGGTCGACGGTGAGGACGGCGGTGTCGACGGCGACCGACGGACGCGGGTAGTCCTGGAGCGTCCGCCCCGAGCTGTCGCGGTACCCGGAGCGCTTCCTGTTGACCATGGGCCTAGGATAGCGCTACTTTGCGCCAAGTCGCTCCCCCTCCGCAGGATCCCTCGGCCGACCGGTCGCTCCACACCGAGCAGTTCTGCGGAAAGTGTCAGACCCCCGCTCTACCGTGACACCTGCAGGCACCGCTCCACCCGCTCTCAGTATTTCTGAGCCATCGGAGGACGACATGACTACTTCCCTGGACACCCGGATCCACTGCGGGCAGGTCGAGGCACGCGGTGCACTGTCTATCGCCCCTCTGTTCAGCGACTGGCCGTCCACGCCGCGCGGCTACCTGAGCGGCACGAGCGCCTCGGTCGAGGTCTCGGAGCTGCCCACGCCCCGGATCGACCGGCTGCTCGTGCGCAACCGCGGCACCCGGCCCGCGCTCCTCGTCGAGGGCGAGCTCATGGAGGGCGGCGCCCAGCACCGCGTCCTCACCGAGACGCTCCTCGTCCCGCCGGGTCAGGTGGTGCCCGTGTCCAGCCGGTGCGTCGAGGCGCGCCGCTGGCACACGGACCTCTCGGCGCACCGGCGGCGTGCCCGCCGGGCGCCGCTGGCCGTGCAGGCCGCGACGCGGAGGGACGACGCCCAGGGCGAGGTCTGGGCCCAGGTCTCTCGATACGACGCCGTCGCGGGCCCCTCGGCCACCGAGTCGCTGCCCGAGCGGCTCGACCGGGTGGAGGCCGCGACCCGCGACCTGACTGCCGGACTGCGTCCCCTGGCCGGCCAGCGCGGCGTCATCATCGGCATCGGGGGCCGTCCCGCCGCCCTGCACCTGTACGACAGCAGGACGACCCTCCTCGACAGCTGGGACGCCCTGCTGCAGGCTGCGGCGCTCGACGCCGTCGGGACACCACCGGTCCGGATGCCCGCTGCCCGTGCCCGAGCCCTCGCGGAGCGGGTCGAACGGACGCCGCTGCGCGAGGTCCCGACGCCCGGGCTGGGCCGCCGGCTCGAAGGTGGGTCCCGGGTCCGCGTCGACACCCTGCACTGGAACGGCCGCACCGTCGCCCTGACCGCCCTCGTCCTGGAGGCCTGAGATGACCGCCCCCCTCTCCCGCCGGCACCGAGTCGCCGGCGCCCTCGTCGGCTCGGCCGTCGGCGACGCCCTCGGCGCACCGTTCGAGTTCGGACCGCCCGGCCGCTTCTCCGCCGACTTCCCCTCCCCGGCCCGTGGGGCCCGCACCGAGATGCGCGGTGGTGGCTCACTCGGCTGGGAGCCCGGCGAGTTCACCGACGACACCCAGATGGCGCTGCTCGTGGCCACCTCGCTGGTCGAGCACGGGGGGCTCTACGAGGCCGACGTCTTCGACCGCTTCCGCGCCTGGGCCGCGGCCGGCCCGCCGGACGTCGGCATCCAGACCAGCGCCGTCCTCCGCTCCGGCCTGCCGTGGGACCAGGCCGCGGCGGAGCACTTCGCGCGGACCGGTCGCGCGGCCGGAAACGGGTCGCTCATGCGGACGACGCCGGCGGCCATCTGGTTCTCCCGGTTCGGAACCGAGGCCACCGTGGACGCCGCCCGGCGCATCTCGGCTCTCACGCACGGCGACCCGTCGGCCGGCGAGGGCTGCGCCGTCTTCCACGAGCTCGTGCGTGTCGCCCTCGACGACGGCGACCCGCTGGCCGCCGTCCCTGCGGCCCTGTCGCTGGTTTCGGAGGAGCACCGCGGCAAGTGGTCCGCCGTCCTCGCGGAGGACTGGACGCCGCGGAAGGCGACCGAGTCCAACGGCGCCGTGTGGCCGACGCTCGGTCAGGCCCTGTGGGCGCTCCGGCGCGGCAGGGACTTCGCCGAGGTCATGCGGCTGGTCATCGACCTCGGCGGCGACACCGACACGGTCGCCTGTGTCGCCGGTGGCCTCGCCGGGGCCGTGTACGGGATCACCGGCATCCCGGCGCGCTGGGCGACGGCCGTGCACGGCACCGTCCCCGGATACGGGGACAAAGTGTGGCGGCCGGCCGGGCTGCAGGAGCTGGCCACCGCTCTCGACGGCGGCCCGCTGGTCACGTACGACCCGGGCCCCACACAGCGGCTCGGCCCGACCGAGGTCATCGACGGCCTCTGGGCCGCCGACCTGGACGGTGCCCGGTACGCCGACGAGGACTTCGCCGTCGTCTCCCTCTGCCGGCTCGGCGAGCCCTTCCCCCACGAGGTGAACCGGCTGGTCTACCTGACCGACGACGATCACAATCCGGATCTCGACGGCCTGCTGGACGACGTCCTCGGCGACATGAAGGCGTTCCGTGAGGAGGGGCACCGCGTCCTCGTGCACTGTCACGGCGGGGCGTCGCGCACCGGCTTCATCCTCTGCGCCTGGCTGATCCGCGAGAAGTGCATGGACGTCGAGGAGGCCACCGAGTCCGTCCGCGAGCGCTGGCCGCACCTCGGTCTGTGGAACGAGAGCTTCACCGCGGCGCTGCACCGGCTGGCCGACCGCCGCGACTGCCGTACCGACGAGGAGGACGTGTGAGCACGCTGCAGGAGCACCTCGACGACCTGGACCCCGCCCCGGCGATCAGGGCGCTCGCCCTGGCGATCGCCCGGCAGCGGTCCGTCGACGCCGGCCGGCGCGACGACTACGTCAGCCTCGCCCCGCCGCAGTCGGAGATCGCCGTCTACCTGCACCGCAACCGCGTCTCCATCGCGCTGCCGCCGGAGAAGGCGGGCACGGCCGCACTGCAGATCGAGGGCGCAACACTCCAGGACAAGGAGTCGACCGTCTACCTGCGAGTGGGCGCCGACGTCCTGGCCGAGCACACGAACGACATGACCAGTTGGGCGCTTGCTGCCTACGACTGGAAGGCCGCGGGGCCGATGTCAAGCCACAGCGGCAGTGCGAAGTCAGCGGCGTCGCAACGGCCGGAGAAGTTCTGTCCCGTGCACCACGTTCCGCTCTCCCCGAGCGGCGTGTGCTTCTCGTGCGCCTGAGGGACGTGGCCGCGGCCGGCGGTCGGTCGTCATCGGCCGTCACCCGTGTGCCGGATACCGAAGACATGAGGGCCGTGCGCTACTGACCGCCGGACCTGATCAGGCAAGCCGAGGGCGACGACCCCGACAGCTAGCCGGCCGCCGTCCGGGCGGCCCATGAACGACGACGACATGGCGACGGTCGGCGCGGCCGTGGCCGAGGGATGAGAGGACGGGACGGATGACGACACTCGAGGAGCGCAAGGAGATGGGCAGCGGCCCGCTGTCGAGCCGCTATGACGAGGCGCTGGCATACGCGTCGGAGCACCACCGCAAGCAGCTGCGAAAGGGCTCGCGGGTGCCCTACCTGACGCACCTCATGAGCGTCAGCGCGCTGGTCCTCGAGCACGGCGGCAGCGAGGACCAGGCGATCGCCGGGTTGCTGCACGATGCCGTCGAGGACGCGCCGAAGGGCACCGGCGGCACGGTCCTGACCGAGATCCGTGAGCGCTTCGGCGAGGACGTCGCGGACATAGTGCGAGCCTGCTCGGACGGGCTGGACGCCGACGGCAACCGCAGGGGCACGTGGGCCGAGCGGAAGCGGCCGTACGTCGCCGGGCTGAGTGACAAGCCCCTCGACGCCCTGCTCGTGACCGCAGCGGACAAGACGCACAACGGGCTGTGCATCGCCGCAGACGTCCGCCGGTACGGGCAGGACTTCTGGAAGACGTTCAACGCCTCACGTGACGAGCTGCTCTGGTACTACACGAGCGTCGAGCAGGCGGTCGCGCAGCGGCTGCCGGGTCACTCGATCACCGTGGCGCTGCACCGGGCGGTCGACGACCTGCTGGCCGCGGCCGGCGCCGACCGCGCGTCCGTCGCCACGGAACTCCCCACGCGACACCAGGCATGACAGCGCCCTGATCCCTCGTCGTCAGCCAGTTCATCCAGCGTGCGCCCGCTGCGGCGATCACCCGACTCACCTGCGGAGGCCCCGACATGGCGTTGCCCACCTGTCCGGTCTGCGACAGCGGCGATCTCGACGGGGTCGAGAAGCTCCCCGATGGTCGCCTGGTGGTCCGCTGCCTTGCCTGCGACCACGAGTGGGTACGCGGCGAGGCTCTCGTCCCCGCCAAGCCGGCATTGGCGGCCAGCTACGAGAGCCTCAAAGGCGCCTTCCCCACGGCTGACGACGTGCGCCCCCAGGTCCGCCAGCGCGTCGAAGCGCTGATCGACACCTTTCTCGAGACGCAACCGCAGACGGACCCGCAGGTAGCTCCGTACTGGGCGAAGTACCAGCAGATCTTCAGCGAGGACGGCCTGTGGGAGGCCGATCCGGAGGACCTCAAGGCGTTCGCCAACAACAGCGTCGGGGCTCATCCCGGAAACATGTCTGTGTTCAACCAGGGCTGGAACGAGATGGGCACCGAGAAGGCCGCCCAGCGGCTCCGGCGGACGATCGACCACCTGCTCCGCGGTCCTGCCGGCACTCGACTCGAGGACCGCTTCACCGACCTCGTCGAGGAGCGCAGGGGCCTGGGCATGGTCGGCTTCAAGGAGTCCCTGCTCACCCGGGTCCTCTGCGTCGTAGAGCCGAACCGCTTCCTGCCGATCCTCAAGTACTCCACGCCATCCGGTGGCAAGAAGGAGATCGCCCTGCTCGTGTACGGCCTGGACTTGCCGGCACGCGAGAAGGTCTCGTGGACGATCGGGCGACTGGTCGCCTGGAGCAACGATCTCCTGGTCGGCCTGCTGCGAGAGCGCTTCACCGACCTCCAGCACGCATCCGCGTTCCTGTGGTGGGCCAAGGACCAGGCCCCGGCAGGCGCCTGACAGCGATCGGCGTCGCCCGGGTCACGGGCCCTCGTGCGCACCCCACCGGTGGAGCGCGTCCAAGACCTCCTGCCACTCAGACGTCCGACGCGTCGTCCCGGCGACCTTCCGCACCTGTCCCTCCAGCCGGGCCAGCGCCTCCGCTAGCTCCCGCTCTGCGGGATCGTCGAGAAGGTCGGCATACCTGCGGTCGAGCAAGTGCGCCGACTCGCGCGACGCCAGGACCGCCACTCGGTCGAGGAGGATCTCGAGATCGCGACCGGCGGCCGTCAACCGCCGCTGGCGCTGATCGTCCGACTCCTCAGGGGGAGCCGCAGGACCAACGGCCACCGACTCGAACTCGGGATGCCACAGGCGGGCCGTGAGGTCGTCCCGCTCGAGCATCAGCAGGGTTCCCATGGTGGTCCTGGCGCCATGGTCCTCGTTGAGGGAAGCCACCTCATGCACCAGGCGGATGACGTTGTCGTCGGTCATCGAGGCGCCGACGACGAGGAGGTGCTTTGTCATCAATGTCGCCTGGAGGACGCTCGCTAGTGGACGTTGCGTGGCGTCGTAGCGGACGAACGAACGGCGGTCCAGGACGATGTCGTGCGGCCGCCGGGCGTCGCCGTGCATCTTGACCAGCCAACTGCGGCCTTGGGTGAGCGTGGTCCGCGCGTCTGCGCCCGGAAGGACCAAGGGGACGTCCCGGCCGTTCACCGCCTTGACCGCCTTCTCATACAGGTCGTCGAAGTTGGTGGTCACTACCTGTTCGACACCTAATGCCGCTAGCAGTACGTGTCCGAGTGCGTACCGGGTCGGGTTGCCGAGGGCGTCGACGACGTGCTCACCGAGGCTCTTGCCAGCCGGCCGGCGGCCTCCTCCGCTGGCCGGAGCACCGGCCAGCCGACGCAGGACCTCCGCTGCGTCGAGCGGGTTGAGCCGCATGAGGGCATCAACTCCGCCCGGGACGTCCATCCGTCGGGCCACTGCCGACAGCAGCCCGCGCCAGGTGGGGAGTCCGGCCGCGACACCCGTACCGGCACCCATGAACAGGGCAAGGTCCCCGCTGCGCGCACGTTCAGCCAGACGCGAGGCCAGCCCGTCCTGTCGGCCGGGCAGCGGAGGGAGGCCCATGGCGCGACGTTGCGCCTGCAGGGCCGAGTAGTCCGATCGGCTAGCTGCGACGATCACGACGTCCAGACCGTCTGGCCCCTTTTGCGCCTCCTCGAGGAGGCCGCGGATGACGGCGCCCCGCTGCCTCCCGTGGCCACCGCCACCGACACCAATGACGGGAAGCGCGATCCGTCGGGGACGCCCTGTCGGCCTCTCACCGGAGTCCCCCACGGCCCGGAGGACCTGCCGCATCCCGTCTCGGAGCCACTCGACGTCCCCACCGGCCAACGCACCGACGTGCAGCAACCAGCGTGACGGCCCGTCGCCAGGTCGACCGTGAGGATCCAGTCGGAGGTACCTGCGCTCATCGTCCAGTGGCACGATCCTCTGCCGCTCGGGAACCGCGCTGTCCCAGCCGAGGGTGCGCCACCAGCGCCGCCGCACGCCCGCTGGACCGCGCTGGTCCGTGGAGACAATGACGTCGTCACAGTGCAGCGCGTCGAGGGTGCCGGGGACGACGAAGACATGAGCTGCCACACCCGCATCCTGTCGCGGCACCACGGACAGCCATCAGCCCGCTACCCTCACGGTGGGCCGCTGCCACACATGGCGCCGGCAGGTTCCTGACCTCCTCGGCGCGCTCGAGGAGCCAGCCAGGACGCATCAGGCGCGTCCAGACTCCGTGAGGAGCACCTGCGCCCCATCCGTCCCCTGTGCAGCCGCGGTCCCGGACACCCCATCGGGCGGCGATGTCGCGGATCCGGCCCACCTACCTTTCGGCGGTACGTCAGGCCAGGACCGCACGTCGAGAGGAACCGACCGTGACGCGTGGCGACATTGAGCGCACCTCGTTCAACGAGGAAGTCGCACCCTTCATCGCGGCGGCTATCGGCGTCCCGGAGCGCTCACCCGACGGCCAGTCCGACCGGTTCGCCTACTTCGCCGACGACACCCGCTTCCTCGTCGTCGCCGGACCGCAGGAAGGTGATGCCGTCCAGCTGGCGCTGGCGTACGGCATGACCTGGGCCGGTGACCGCCGGCTCGTCCTGGCCCTCCCCCACGCCCATTCCACGGCCACCGCACAGCGCATCCCCTGGTTCAGCGACGCGCACCGTCCCGAGCTGTGGCTGCACGACGGCGCCACAGTCCGGCCGGCACCCGTGCTCGACCGGACGGCAGCGATCGCCGCCCTCGGCGCACGCCTGGAGGACGGCGACGTCCGCACGGACTTCACCGCCGCGTCGACCGCCCTGCACCTCGGCGCCCGTGCCGGTGCGGTCGACCTGCTCGTCGACTGGGCGACCCGCGACTCCCGGCTGGACTCCGCACACCGGCAGAACGAGCGCGCGTGGCACTGCTCGGGGCAGCGGGTGCTGTCCGTCCGCGGCCGGCGGGGCGGGGTGCGTGTGCTCGCCGGCATCCACGGCAGTACCGACGACCGCGCACCCCTCGCGCTCGAACTGGATCACGGAACCCGGCTGACCGACGAGCAGCTCACTGAGGTCAGGGCCGCGGTCGAGGCGGGGATCGCCCGGCGTCTCCAACCGGGCGAGGGGTCGCTGCACCGTCCCGACGAGCACTGGCTGCAGGCCGTCCTGCGACGCCGCCCCCACCGGGTCGGCATCGAGCAGCCGGCGCTCCGCGAGGTGCCGGCCTGGCGTCCGCGCGACACTCCTGCACGCTGGAGCCGCGGCTACGTCGACCTGCTGGGGCTCGACGGTCACGGTGACCTGCGCGTCGTCGAGACCAAGCTGGCCAGCAACGACGACGCCCTCCTCGTGCTCCAGGGCCTCGACTACCTCACCTGGGCCCAGGCCTACCGCGACGTGCTCGCAGACCGTCTCGGTGCCTCGCCGGCGGCCCGCCTGGTCCTCGACCTGGTCGTCGGTGCCGACGCGGATGGCCAGGTCGCCCTGTCCCGGTACAGCGCCGCCCTGCTGGCCGCCCTCGCCGACGACGTCGCCTGGTCGGTGCAGGCCGTGACCGACTGGTTCGGCCCGGACGCGAGCCCGTCCGTGGTTTCCCCCGCCGAGCGGACCGTGCCCGCCGAGTGGACGGAGCCCGCCAGGACGGGTGACGACGCCTTCCGCACCGCCTGCCGTGCGACGGCCGTCCGCTGGAAGAAGCGGACCGTCGCGCTGCCGGATGACGCTCGTCGCCCGGCGCCGTATTGGGGCGGCCCGTCGTCCGTTCCGCTGCCCTTCTGCCTGCCGGTCGAGCACGCTGCGGCCAACCTGCTCCCCGACGTCCGCGAGGAGGCGCTGTCCCTCTTCGCCGAGCTGGGCATCCCCTGGCACCGGGGCCACGGCGCCGGGCCCGGCAACCACCTGCTGTCCTCGCAGGTGCAGTGCGTCAACGCGCTCACCCGCATGGTCCGTGACCCCGCTCGGCTGCAGAAGGCGTTCGGCGCGGTCCTCGATGTCGCCGAGGTGCTGCCCATCGAGCCGGGACGTCACCTAACGTTCGAGTTCATCGGCTCGGCCGACGTCCTGGGCGAGGCGCGGGGCGGCAGCCGGACCCGCGGTGCTCAAAACACCAGTGTCGACGCCGCCTTCCTGTACCGGACGTCCGAAGGCGAGACCGAGCTCGCGCTCGTCGAGTGGAAGTACACCGAGGAGTACCGGCGCGGCCGCCCGGCCGACCCGGCGAAGGACGCCGTGCGGCGGCAGCGCTACCACCACCTGTGGGCGGCGGACGACGGCCCGCTGCACACGGACGTGGTCCCGTTCGAGGACATGCTGGCAGAGCCCTTCTACCAGCTGATGCGCCAGCAGCTCCTCGCCCACGAGCTGGAGGCGCGAGGAGAGCTGGGCGCCTCGGCGGTGCGGGTCGTCCACGTGCTACCGCCGGGCAACAGCGCCTACCAGGCCAGCCTCACCCGGGACAGCCAGCGCCGGGCAGGCTCGACGGTCGACGAGGTCTGGACGCGGCTGCTGCGCCGGCCCGACCGGTTCCGCCACTTGGACCCTGCGGTCTTCTGCGACCCGGCGGTCACCTCAGACGACTACGTCGCCCGCTACTCGGCGGACATCGCGTGACCGGCTACGGCCGCGCTGCGCTGGAAGAACTCCGGGCGGTGCACGGCGTGCTGCAAGCCATCGACCTCGCCACGGGCACGGGCCTCGAGGAGGCCGTGGCCTCACAGTGCGTCACCGAGGGCGTGGAGGAGCACGCGGACGTGGTAACGGCGCTGGTGCAGTCGGCGCTGTCATTGCGGGTCGTCCAGCGAGCCGCCGCGCGGGAGCACTGGCGCGAGATGTACGTCGGCACGGTGCAGGCCGACGGCACCGTGCTCGAGGGCTACGTCGACCTCGTCTATCGGGAGGACGACGGCTCCCTCGTGGTGGTCGACTACAAGACCGACGCCATCCCGGCCGGCGCGCTCCCCGCACGGGCGCGGTACTACGCGCCTCAGCAGCTGGCCTACGCCTCCGGACTGACCGCAGCCACTGGGAAGCCCGTCGATCCCGTGCTCGTGTTCGCTGCACCGGACACGGCGGTCGTGGTCCCCCTCTCCGGGACCGCGTCGTGACCGGCCTCCGGGACGCCCAGGACGGCACGACCGTCGACGTCCTCGACCGGGTCGAGGAGAAGACCCGCGGGCGACTGCGCTCCTATCTCAGCTCCCGTGACGACTGGAACCAGTCGGCCAGCCTCAAGAGCCTCACCGAGCACGCGGTGCGGGACTACGAGCACCGGGCGCTCGTCGAACTGCTGCAGAACGCGCACGACGCCCAGGCACCGGGCGATCGGGCCGGCCGGGTGCTCATCCGGCTGGACGAGGACGAGGAGGCACACGGCGTCCTCTACGTCGCCAACAGCGGTCGCGGCCTCTCCGACAGCAACTTCGACGCGATCACCGACATCGCCCGGTCGGACAAGCGGCCCGAGGAGGGCATCGGCAACAAGGGGATCGGCTTCAAGAGCGTCCTGCAGCTGAGCCGTCGACCCGAGGTCTTCTCGCTGCGGCACGACGCCCCCGACCCGGAGGCCCGGGGCTACTGCTTCGGCTTCGCCGCGGACGACGACATCGCGCGCGCCCTGGAGGCGCTCGGTCACGGAGCCGACGACGTCGAGAGGCTCACCGAGGACGTCGTCCGCGACGTCTTCCCGCTGTGCCTCCCGGCCCCGCGCCCCGATCTGCCCGAGGCCGTCCGCCAGCTCTTCGCTTCCGGTTACGTCACCGTGGTACGGCTGCCCCTGACCAGCGCCGAGACCGCGGACGACGCGCGCACGCAGATCGAGCAGCTCACCGACGGCCCGCCGGTCCTGCTGTTCCTGCGCCGCGTCGCCGAGCTGGTCGTCGAGACCGTGTCGGGGGAGACCGCGAGCCAGAGCGTGCTGCTCCGCACGGAGGCTGACCATGCCGGGTCGGGGCCGGCCACGGTGGTCCGTGTCGAGCTGGGCTACGCCGGCACCTGGGCGCTCGCCGAGCAGGCCGTGCCGGAGGCGCTGTCCGCGACGCGGTCGACCGCAGCATCGCCGGGGGTCACATCAGCGACGGGTGGCGCGACTGGACCGGTGAGATCCGCGTGTCCCTGGCACTGCGGCTCGACGAGGAGCTCGCCGAGGGCCGTCTCTACACGTTCCTGCCCATGGGACCCGACGCGGTGGCGCCGCTCCCCGCGCACGTCAATGCTCCCTTCTTCGCGCGCCTGGCCCGTGTAGACCTCGAGGCCACCGTGCCGCTCAACGACCTGCTGCTGGACCAGGTCGCCGAGCTCGGTGCGCGGCTCCTGCTGACCCCTGCCGACGACGAGCTCCCCGTACCGCCGGAGTCGCTGATCGACCTCCTCTCCTGGCGCAGGCCGGAGCACGCGCGGATCGTGCGGGCGTTCGAGCGACTCGGATCGTCGGTCGCCACAGCGGACGTCGTCCCCCTGCAGGCCCCTGAGCGGGCGAGGGGATCCCTGGCGACCGCACATCTGTGGGCCGACCACGATCGATCCGTGCTAACGGGCGAGGAGCTGGTCCGGCACGCCGGCGCCCGTCTCGTCCTGCGGGTGTCCCCCGAGCGGGCAGCGCGACTCGACGCCGCGGCTCGTGTGCTGGCCGGCCGGGAGCTCGCTCCGCGGCCCGGCGTCGTCGCCGACTGGGCTGAGGCAGTCGCTGGGAGCCTGGGGAAGCGCGGAGCCCCGCCGGAGATTTGGGGCACCTTCTACGACGAGCTCGCCGCGGTCGTCCCGGACCGTGCCGTGCTCCGCGGCCGCAAGATCCTCATCGACGATCACGGAGCGGTCCGCCGGTGCAACGGGGCGGAGGACCCCCGACGCAGGGCCGAGGCGTTCTTCTCGCCACGGTCGACCGGCGACGAGCCCGGTGGAGCGGAGGACATCAAGCTCCCGACGCGGCTGCGCCAGAACGTCTTCTTCGTGTCGCAGGCGATCGACTGGAACCCCCGGACAGGTCGTGTGGCGAGCAAGCGACCGGGCCGCGCTCTCCTCGAGGACGGCCTGGTGCAGGAGTACCGCGCGGACGCGCTGCTGCCCGTCATCTCCGAGGTCCTGCACCGCCGTCAGGCGGCCGTCGCCCAGGACGTCCTGCAGTGGACCTTCCGCTTCTCGACCACGCGGGACGAGGTCCCGTGGCGGGAGATCAGCAGGATGCGGCTGCTCGTCCCCCTCCGAAACGGCTCTTGGGCGCCAGCCGACGAGACCCTGCTTTCGGTCGAGTGGAGCGGCACGGACGTCGAGGTCCTCGACCAGTTGCTGCAGAGAACGGCCGGGACGTCCGCCGAGCTCGATGCCCTGGCCGGCTCTCTGGTGGCTCCGCCGTCGGACCCCCGGTTCGGCGACCTGCCGCAGGACGGTCTTCGCGATTTCCTCACCCGGATCGGGGTCCGGACAGGACTGGCGCCCGTGCCGATCGTCGGCACCCTCCGAATCCAGGGCCGCCAGCTCAGCGCCCCTGCCGCGCTCGTCGAAGCGGGACTCACTAGGCCGACGAGCGCCGTCCTGGCTGCGGCCGTCGACCAGCGCGCGCTGGGAGCGGCCCGCCCCTACACCGACTACGTTGCCACGAAGCCGCTCTACCGGCTGCCGGGCCAGGACGACTACGAGAGCTTCCCCCCGGCTGCCCGCATGGCCTATGCGTCACTCATCGCCTCCGGCCTGCCGTGCTGGCAGGACGAGGTCTTCACAATCCCCATGGCGCGGCCGTCGGATCGACGTGAGGCCTTCCGCCTGTCCAGCCCTCTGCGCGCCTTCCTCACCGAGGTCCCGTGGGTGCCGGTCAGCCCGCCCGGCAACCGGACCGACATCGAGTACGTCCGCTGCCGGGACGCGTGGTCCCAGGCCGACGACGCCCCGCCCTTCCTGGTAGTCATCGCCCGGCAGGTCCGCCGGGTCGTACACGCGTCACCGGCGACCGAGCGGCGTGCGCGGGAGCTCGGCGTCCGCCTGTGGGACGCGCCCGGGACCGCGGCCGACCGGGTGCTCCTGCTGGCGGACCTGTGGGAGCGCGGAGCGGTCGGCGACACCGTCGTCCACAACTTCAGGAGCGCGTACGAGGAGGCGTGGACCGACTTCGTCGGGTCCACGTCGCGCGGGACCCCCTTCGACGGCGCCACGAGAGCGGCCGTGGTGGTCACCCGAGGCACACGGCTGGAGGTCGTGGACCTGCTTGATCCCGCTGGGGAGACCGTCTACGTGCAGGACGGCGACGCACGTCAGACGATGCAGCTGCTCGAGCAGAGCGAGGCCCTCGTCGTGCCGATCCGCGGTCCGCGTCAGGAGCAGATCGCCCGCCGCCTACAGGAGGCGTTCCCCGCGCGGGTCCGCAGGGTCTCGGAGCTGCAGGTGACCGTCTCGGTCGACGGTCAGCCGTTCCGCCCGGGATCCGATCGGCCCCTGCTCGTCGGCGCCGATCACTCGTGGTTCGTCGACCTGGTGGCCGCCGTCGTGGAGCTGCGCGGCAGCAGCTTTCGCCGCACGACTCCGGAAGCGCTCCGACGCGTCGTCGCCCGGCTCCGTCGCATCCGCCTGGCCTGGGCTCGCGACCTTTGCACACAGGTCGACGGACGGGACGTCGAGTTCGGTCGAGGGTCCCGGTCCCAGGCGATCCAGGACGAGGAGAACCCCACCGTCCTCCTGGTGGACGACGGGACGGGCGAAGCAACCGCGCTGGAGCGGGCTGCCGCGTCGGTGTGCGAGCTGATCGGCCACCCGGAGCTCGCTGCTGACCTGCGTCTCGTCCTGATGGACCTGCGCGCGGGCGGACACGGTCCCGGCCGGCCACCGGGACCCGATGCCCTGGCCGCGGTGCTGAACGAGCCGACCGCGCGGGTGGCCGAGGTCCGGTCGTGGCTGCGTCAGCCGGACGACGTCGCCCTGTCGGTGCTCATCCCGGTCGTCGCGGTGTTCGACGTCGACGAGGCGCGATCGCTGGCGCGCGAGGACGAGGACGCCCCTGCTGCAGCGGACCTGATCGATTGGCTCGCCGCTCGCACGAGAGCAACGGACGCCGTGGCGCGACTGACCGCGGCGGCTGCGGAGGGCGACCTGGACCTGGCTCGCCGAGTCCTGCAGGTCGGCCTCCCCAAGCTCAACGCGGCGATCCAGTTGCTTGGCGCGCCGTACGAGGCCTTGAGGGACGAGGACGCGATCGAGCAACAATTTCGGGCCTTCCGCTCCCGGTGCGAGGAGGAGGTCTTGCACGCCTTGCGGCTGGCACACCTCGTGGAGTTTCGACGGGGCGAGCCGCTGGACGACTACCTGCAAGCGCGCTCGCTGAGCAGCCTAACGGCCGATCCGGCCTGGGCCGACGAGTACTACGGGGAGATCCCGCAGGAGCTGCTGCGCGCGCGGGTCGACGACTGGCTCACGGTCCACTGCGGCGAACCGGACCACAAGGGCACCACCCTGCAGCCGCTCGCAACGGTGCGGGTCGACAACCGCAGGCAAGTGATCGAGTGGGCGGCGGCCGCGCTGCAGGCGGTTCGGGCGAAGGCCGAGCTGGCGACGCCGACGGCGGAGTGGCCCTCGGGCGCCGACCTCGCGGACCGTATGGCTGACCTGGGACTGTTGGACTTCGAACCGCTCCCCGTCGAGCGGTTCCTCGCCTGGCTCCGGGATGTCGAGCTGTGGCCGGCCGACCTGCCGCTGACCCTGGACGTCGAGGCGCTCGGGTTGTCGGCCGATGCGGTCCAGCGAGCTCAGGACGATGCAGCGCAGGAGCGGCGGGCCCGTCTGGAGGCTCGGCAGCGCGTCATCGTGGACGGCCGCGAGGTCCTCGGAACCGAGAGCAACTACGCGGACCTCCGGGCTCTTGTCCTGGCCGGCATCGACGACGCGTTCCGTCGGTCCTCAGGAGAGGTCAGCCTGCGGCCCCTGAGCAGCAAGACGACCCCGCGTCCTGCCGCCCCGGGCCGTCCGGGCCTCGCAGCCGCGCGTCAGCAGCGACTCTCGGACGTGCAGGCAGCGGCCGTCGGGTTGGCAGGAGAGGTGGCTGCGCTCGAGTGGGTGAAGGCCAAGCACCCGGGTGTGGACGAGTTGGAGATCTGGCTGTCCGGCTACCGGAACAAGGTCCTCGGAGACAAGCGGGGCGACGACACTCTGGGGTTCGACATCCGAGTGGATGACCGGCGCACGTGCTGGTTCTACGAGGTCAAGGCGTCCATCGGGTCGGCAGGCGAGTTCCTGTTGACCGCTGGTGAGATCGCCCGGGCACAGAACCTGAAGCACCGCGAGCGGTACTCCGTGCTGTACGTGGAGCACGCTCTGAACAGCGACCTCCGGCGGATCTACCAGTTGCCCAACCCCGTCGACCCGCGCAACTCGCAGCACTTCCGGACGGTCGGAGAGGGCATCCGCTATCGCTTCGAGCTGCGCAACGGGGCATGACCGCAGAGCGTGATCTGACGAGCTTCGGGGCGCCGTAACGCAACGCGATGACGGACGAGGCGCACGCCTCACGTCTGTTCGTCCTCGCGTACGGAGCCACGCCGTCCCTTTCGGACGGCGGCTCACTGGCAGGAGTGATTGCGCTCGACAAGTGCACTGAACTGCCGATCACCACCGCAGAAGAACAAGTTGCTGCGTGCCGCGACCTCGTGGAGGGACTGTGCTCTGGCTCGGCGTCATCGCGATCGGCCTGCTGATCGTCATCGCCTGCATCGTCGTCACCCGGTCCCGGTCCCGTCGGATCGGTGGACACACCGCCGCCTCCCCGCCGGCGCCTCCGTCGTTCCGTGTTCGGGCAGGCGCTTTCGATGAGCTCGCGACCTCGATCCTGGGACCCGGAACCACGGTCCCCGAGGTCGAGCGGGGGGACGGCCGTGTTGCTCCTCTTACTGAGGTCACTCCTCTCCGGGCAGGTAGGGACTCCTCGAACTCCTCCTCCGGCGCGGCCCAGGACAGGAAGGGGCGGCGAGCCGAGGCGCTGCGGGACGCCGCTTTCATCGCGCTGCCCTCCGAGCTCCTGGCCGCGGCTGCAGGCGCCGAGACAGTGCACGACGTCCTGGCCATGGACAGCACCGTCCTGCGCAGCCTCCACCAGCTCTCAGGGGAGCAGGTCAGCGGCCTGGCCGACTTGAGGGACCTGCAGAACTCTCGTCACTACGACCTGCTGAGCTTCAAGGTCCGAGGCGGGGCCGGCGAACAGGCCGTCGCCGATTAGTTCACCGAGGCGGGACACGAGGTCACCTGGCCGGCCGGAGGGGCGACGGAGTTCGGTCCCAGCAACAACCCCGGCTGGGACCTCGCCATCGACGGGCACGAGGTGAACGTCAAGGTCGTCAGCGACGCGTCGAGGGCGATCTCGGAGCACTTCGCGCGGTACCCGGATGTCCCGCTCGTCCTCAACGAGAACGCCGCCAACATCCCGGACGATGCGCTCATCTTCGACGGTGAGACGCCCCTCGACCCCGGTCAATTGGTCGGCGACCATCTCGTCATCGTCGACGAGTCGCTGAGCCTGTCGGGACTCGAGCACGCTCAAGCGGCCGTTGCAGATGCGGCCCGAGACCCGTTGACCGATGGTCTCGCAGACCAGATCCCCATTGTCAGCTTCCTCTCCGCCGCCGTCCGTAGCGGGTACAAGGAGGGGCGGCTGCTCGTCGGCGGGAAGACCGATCTCGAGCGAGCCCTGAAGAACGTGCTGGTCGACACGGCAGTCAAAGGTGGCGGGGCCACCGCGGGAGGCATCGCGGGCGCGAAGGCGGGGCTCCTGGTCGACGCAGCACTCGGTGGAACGTCTCTCGGTCTGGGAGGCCTCGTGGGCGGTTTGATCGGTGCCGTGGGGGGCGCTCTCGCAGGTGGCCAGGTGGCCAGCCACATCAAGCTGGCGCCCCTCCGGGAGGCACAGTCTGACCTGATGGAGGTGCTCGGGGACTTCGAAGCCGCCGTGGCGCAGCAGAAGGAGCAAGCCGACGCGGACGTCCGCACGGCCGCGACCCGAGCTGCGGAGGACTTCCAGCGACGGGCGACGACATGCCACACGGCCTACGAGACGCTGCTCGAGGAGCTGGCCATCCGCCACCGCGACGCTGTTGCTCTCACCGGCCCCCGCGTCCAGGGACTGGCCGCGGCCGCGGAGCGATCCGTCGACGAGGCCGTCGCCGACTACGTGTTCCGGATGAGCGACGTCCATTCGCGGGAGGACGCTGACCTGGGCCTCGTCCGTGCTGCTCGACGGGCCGCCGACCAGTGGCGTGACCGCATGCGGACCGTCCTGCTCGCCAAGGACGACCGCGGACCGTGGATGAGCACGTTCTTCGACGTCCTGATGGCCACCCCCGCCGGCCAAGAGTTGGCGGTCCGCTATCTCAAGACCTGTGCGGACCAGAGCCGGCTCCTGAGGACCACGGCCCTCGAGGGCAACCGCCAGATGACTCGGAGGATCCGCGCCGCGTGACGGGAGTCCGTGGTCGTGGTGGAGAAGGCTCGTGCCGCTGCGCTCGACCGAGCTCAGACCGCTCTCGAACCAACCAAGGGCAGACTCACCGAGGCGCACGCCAAGACGAAGGACGAGCTGGTCAAGGCGGGCGTGAGCGAGGACTGAGCCAGCGGCTCAGGGCGCCCAACCGTCCTGGCCGACATCCGGACGCTTGGCAACGAGGCGGCGCCGGTCAGCCGTCCAGATACCGTCGCAGGTGTTGCGCAATGGCGCGGGCGAGACTGACCGGAACTGCGTTACCAATCTGCTTGGCTATCTCGATCTTGGTTCCGCACCACAGGAAATCTTCGGGGAAATCCTGCAGCCGCGCGGCTTCCAAATGTGTGATCGGGCGGTTGACTCGATTGGCAGCGTCCGTGGGATCCCACTGAGGATGCAGGTACTGCCCCTTCTCGGGCTTGAAGAACTCAGTACGGATCGTCAGCGAGGGACTATCCCAGCGCATGCGCCCCATGACGTCGGTGGTGCCGGTCGGCTTGTTGCGCCAGCATGCCGGCTGCAATTCCGGAGGCAGATCGAATCGTCCTCCGCCAGGGGGGATGCAATCGTATCGCATTAGGGAGGTGAGTTGGGGTCGACGGCCGATATGGAGATCCGAACCCTTGAACACGCCGGGGATCGTTTGCCCGAAGAGATCGACGGTCGACATGGGCAGCTCGGTCGTGTGGGGAACCGCCGGAAGACCGGCGATCCGACTACGCACATTTTCCCACGGCCTGAGGTCGCGCGTCGGGATCTTAGCGTGAGTCGGGGCGGGTAGAGGGATGTGGCCGATACGGGAACCGATTACTATTGTGCGCCGTCGACGCTGCGCCACTCCATAGTCGGCGGCAAGCAGAATGCCCCAGGACAGTTTGTAGTCCTTGATTCGGCCACGGCGTGCCTCTTCTAGGAGCATGGCAAACTCACCACGGGACGAAAATCGCTCGACGTTCTCGACGACGAATACCTTCGGCCGCAAGTCCTCGACCACGCGGATGTACTGCTTCCAAAGCGCGTTCCGGGGGTCGTCGACATTCTTGCCACCCAGGTTGGAGAAACCCTGGCAGGGCGGACCGCCCACCACCACGTCGGCCCTAGGCAGATCTTGCGTACATACGGCCTCAATGTCTGTCCCAAGTATGTGGGACTCACCAAAGTTGGCCGCGTACGTGCTGGCCGCAGCACGGTCCCACTCGACCGCAAGCACCGGATCAAACCCGCCCTGGACGAAGCCGGCGGTCATGCCGCCGCACCCGCCGAAGAGATCTATGACCGTGGGCCGTTGCTTCACTAGGCGGATGCTAGGAGGCCGGACCGACAGCTCGGAGGAGGCGCGCTTGGCGCGATCCCTGTGGGCTCAAAGATGGCCATGAGACCGGCGCACCGGAAGGCGAGCGTCCCGGACGCCCACATGCCGAAGCTCATCCTTTGGCGAGTTGCGGCCCTGAACCTAAGCCTTGGCCCACGAGTCGAGGCGTCAATCACATGACAGCTGGGCCTCGCTGACGGGCCTTAGGCGCTGAACAGTCTTCGACCACGAACTGCCGCCTCTATGCCGCGATAGGTCCCATGACGCAGGCTCGCAGTACGATTGACCACGCCGCCAGAGGCGTGCGAGACCCTGAGCGACGAGGTGGCCAGTCAAATAATCCGGCCCACAAACCTGCATGCCGGTGTAGACAGGCCGATCCGCCAATGAGCCTCTGCCAGGCACTGCTCGGTTACAGTTGCCCCACTACTGGCATCGCGACCATCGTCCGCGGTGCACTGTCCCTAGAACGACGGGTCGAGCCTTCCTGCGCGATGATCCGCCGCGGCGCGCTCAGCCTTTCACAGCCTGCCTGCAGAAGGAGATTTGGTGTTCGACTCGTCCGACTACCTCCACCTCACGAGACCCGAGGCTCGTGACCAATGGGCGTCAATCGGCGCGCGTCGAGTGCCAGAGCCGGGCAAGCGCCAAGTTGACTTCATTCCTGTTGAGACACTGACCTGTCTCGCTGCAAGCCTCGTGGTGAATCACAGAAAGTATGGCGGCAACAGTGCTCATCGCGCGGAACCTCCAGTGCCGGCACTGGCGAAGCTCTTCGCTCGGCCGAACAGCTCGATTCTCGCCAAGATGGCGAACCTGGATGGGAGCAGGCCGAACGGAGCCAAGCACGAGTCCGGCGTGGCAGCCACGTTGTTCAGTGAGCTAGACCGGCTGGCAGAGACTTACCGGCTTATCTTGTCGTCCGCTCGAGAGGTCGGCATTAACTCCGGCCGACTTCCCGACTTCCTGGGACTCGAAGGCAACGACGAAGGGATCGACTTGCTATCGCAGGGCGAACTGGACAGTAGGACCATCGAGATTGAGGCCGAGCAAAAGGCGGCGGCTTGGGCAACCGCCGGGAACAGTGTCAGTCAAGCGGTCACCGAAAGGCTCCTTGCCGCATCGGCGCGCATCGGACAGCACCGGTTCGCTCTTGGAGTGCTGCAAAATCACGGATACCGGTGCGTCTTCTGCGGCCTGCGAGTTCCAACGGCAGGCGGCCGGGCCGCCCGGATGCTCACCGCAGGTCACATCAAGCCGTGGCGGTCTAGCGACAATGCCGAACGTCTCGACATTTCCAATGGCCTCGCCGCGTGCCCCACGCACGACGTCGCATTCGATACGGGCCTGCTGACGGTCGGCGACGACCTGGGAATCCGCGTACTGCCCTCGCTGGAGGCAGCAGCCCTCAGTGAGTTCTCGATCGGTGCCGCTTTCGGTAGGCCACCATTGGCGACGGCGCTACGGATTCCCCCAACCGCTACATCCCCTGCCATGAAGTACCTCCAATGGCACCGGCAGCGCATCTGGCAAGGCGCGAAGACGCTCGCTTGACTCAGCTGATGCGCCCAAGACGCTTCCGCTCGGCGAACGCTTCGTGGCGGATGTGGTCAGCCTGGCCCTGGAAAGCCTTCCACTCGCCGAGCAAGTACGAGCGCCGACCTGCAGGACCCCGCTGTTCAACGACGAAGTCGTGCTGGATTAGCGTGATGCGCTTCTCCACGTCCTCGACTGAGATGCGGCCGCCCAGCAGCTTACTGATCCGATGAGCGGTCATGTACTCCGCGCGGTCCCGCATGACGTGGTAGACCTCATCGTGCATCCGCAGGTCACCCCGCGGCGTACCAGCCGCCTTGTCCTTGCGCAGCGCGCGGGCGATGCTCTCACCAACTGCTCGCGCCACCGGCGGCGGGAAAGCGTTTCCAATCTGGCGGTAACGACTGGTCTTCTGGCCGACGAACTTCCATTCGTAAGACGGCTCGTCCAGCCAACCCTGTAGTCGCTTCACCATATCGACGGTAAGCTTTGGCCCGCGCTTGTTCTGATCCGCATCCCTATCCCAGTCCGGGCCTGGAGCGGCATTGGCGAGGCCATGGGCATCTACCCAAAGCGCCTCCCACGCTCGCTTCGCTCTAGTTGGGCCCAGGTCAGCTCCACCGTGCTTCTTGCTCCCACCAACGATGGTCGGAGCAATTTTGTCGGCTCGTTCAACCCACTCATCAAGGTAGGGAAAGCCGTTCACCCCCATCAGGCCGGCGATGGTTGAAGAGACGGTGGCGCTGGTCGGCTTGGGCTCGGGCCACTCGAAGTAGTCCACGTACTCCTTGCGCAAGGCCACGAGCACCATCCGGGGGCGGAGTTGCGGAACGCCGTAGTCCTTCGCTTCCAGCAACTTCCAGTCAGCTACGTAGCCGTACGCCCCGAGCTGATCGACCACAGCCTGGCGATAGCCACCAAAACGGGCGTCGTTCAGTCCGCGAACGTTCTCCAGCAGGACGGCCTCCGGTTGGATGCGACCAGCCAAGTTGACGGCCCACGCGAAGAGGTCGCGCTCGTCACTGGAGCCCAGCTGCTTGCCAGCAACGCTGAAGGGAGGGCACGGAACTCCGCCGGCGAGCAGAGTGACCTCTCCGCGGTGGGCCTCCGGCTGCCACACAGCCTCGCTGGCCACATCGCCGACGGCGACCAGCGACGTCATGTCCTCATCGGGATGCAGTCGCTCCATGTTGGTGCGGAGGGTCTCGGCCGCCGTAGGATCAAGTTCGACCGCCAACCGATGCCGGAAGCCCGCCAGATGCAGCCCCAGAGACTGTCCGCCAGCGCCTGCGCAGATCTCAACGACGTTGATGTCACTCACACGCTTCCCCTCACCACTCGCCTCGTCGGACGCCGCGCTCGCCGAGGACATCCTGACTCACCAACTGCTGCAGTCCTCCCACGGCGCGCAGACTCGACACGTGCCACAGCCCAACGGGGAAGCGACAACGGACGCGCGCCAACCCCGAGCGCTCAGTCCGGGCCGGTCCCGCAACATGCAGGCCAACCGCCGGGTCGACTCGAAGCCCGAGATCAAGCTCCGTTCTGCACTGCACGCCCGCGGCCTCCGCTTCAGGAAGGACCATCGGCTCGATCTGCCTGGCGCCAGGGTCAGACCAGACATCGTGTTCACCCGGCGCAAGGTCGCCGTGTTCGTCGACGGGTGCTTCTGGCATGTGTGTCCGGTGCACGGACGGCAGCCCACCCGCAACGAGTGGTACTGGACTCCCAAGCTCCGCCGGAACGTCGAGCGCGACGAGCAAGCCAACGCCGCGCTTCAAGACGCCGGCTGGAGCGTCGTGAGGGTGTGGGAGCACGCAGGGCTCGAGGAAGCCATCCAGGCGGTCCTTGCGGCGGTTGAACACGCCCCCGACGGTACGAGGCGGGTCTGACAGTTCCCGCGTCGCTGCTGACCCCCCAACTACTCGGACTGCTCCCACCGTGTCCCGTCTGCCGTGGTTAGACGTCCAGGTCGCCCCACCAGCCTCGTCTCACGCATATGGCCCAAGTCTCCCGCCACTGGCCAAGTCCGCCCCTCATGCGTTTAGTGTGCCTAGCGTCACGGAACATGGGGGGCGAGCAATGCCCAACGGGGAGCAGACCTGGGGCTGGGATCAATGGCAGGCCGAGCTGATTGCTGCCTACTTCCAGCCCTCGCCCTCCACGCCCTGGACGTTCTTCCTCGACGAGGCTGAGGCGAGGCGTCTCTGGCCTGATCTGGATGGGCCTGCCCAGCAGCTGGCGCAGTGCGTGAATGCCCACTTGCGATGGCAGTCCCCAACCGGTCTGTTCGGGGCACTCCCGACGCCATGGTCGCAATGGCGGTTGCACCGCAGCGTTCCCCCGCCGAACCTCCCTGTCCTCGCAGTCTCTGTGCTCGCAGCCGCGGCCATGCACCGGGACGCCGTCGCCAGTTCCAACGCCTACTTCCTGCGCCTCGCTCAGCTATTGAGGCCGGAGCTGACGGGTGACGAACTCGTCAGCGCGAAGGACCGGCTCGCACAGAACTTCGACACCGTAGCGGGATGGTGGAAGGACCTGGGGGCCTGGGTCGGCGACAGGGCGGATGAGTTTGGAGAGAGCACCATCCGGACTCACCCGACCCTGACACGGATCGGGTACCCACTGTCGCAATCGCTCGTCCGCTTCTCGGACAGAATGCGGCTGACTCACTTCTTCGCAGCCCTCGACATCCAGCATCTTGGCGTGCCGCCGGCCCCGGAACTGGTGCGCCACCTCTCTCTTTGGGCGAGTCGCCCTCGCGGCCTCTCCGATGCCTTCACCCGGGCGCTCAGGAACGAAGACCTCCGGCTACTGATCTGCGAGCACGTACATCGGCTGGCTCAATCCTGGGATGGCGTGGTCCTCACAGCACGCGGACGGCAGCAACTGGAACTGCGGGTGACGCTCGATCTCGACGAGATGACAGCCGGCTGGGCCATTCCGGTGATCGAGGGCACCCCTGAGCTCACCCTCGCCTGCGGATCAAGCACGCTCACCCTGAGTGCTCCGGACTGGGGTGGCCTGTATGAGATCGAAGGGCAGCTGCCCAACGCCAGCTCACTGATGGACACCACCGTCAGCGTCTCCAGTGAGCGATATGAGGGCTCCTTCCGCTTCCGTCCGCTGGCCGCCTTCCGAGGCCACCCGGACGCTGGATGGATAAGCGTCGACTCGATGCTCCCGTACGAAAAGCACGTTCTCGCAGTGCTCCCGCAGCATCGCGAGACGGTCGAGTCAGTGTTGGCAGCGGCAGCTGACTCTTCGTTTCGCCAGCTTCGCCAGCATCCAGACAAGCCATTGATCCGCGGGCGGATCATCTACACAGACGTCATCCTCACCGACGCGCACGCCTTCGAGTCAGCAGTCAAGGGCATCCAACCGGAGTTGGTGTCCCTCCTTCGCCCGGACCCCAGCCCTCGTCCACAACTGAAGAACGGGCTTCCAGTCGCACAGGCGATGGGACGCGGCCACTATCTCGAAGGCGGAGCACCCGACCTGCTCCTGCCCGTCTCCGACAAGCCACGGCAGGTACGCGCGGCGCTCGACGGCGTCGAGCAGGAACACCCCTTCGCGGCAACCGGCTTCCCCATTCCGCTTCGAAAGCTCGACTTGGAACCGGGGGATCACACACTCGAGGTCGACGGCATCAAGCTCACGTTCCGTATCTGCCGCGCAGATGAGATCCCGGCGGCTCGTCGGGATCCTTTGACCTGGGACGTGACGTTCGGCGATCCGGTGGCACCCACTTACAGATTGGTTCGTGGCGAGCGGAGCTCCGATGGCCTGGCCGGCGCGCTTGTACCAGGAAACGTCCGGGAGCCGCTGCTCTTGCGTCGAGGCAGCAGGGACTTCTGGTTGATCGGTCGCGACGGGCGCGCATGGGGTGTGACTCCTCCACCGCCGTCCGCCGTGTACGCCCGGCACGACCTTCCGGCGTCTCAGTTCTGGGAACTGCTCCCGCCAACGGACGCGATGTGGGTCCTCGAGGTGGACCGCCGGACCAACCAGCTGCGGAAGCCGCACCGTCTCGGATGGATCGAGCCCCACATCACCGAGCTCGACGCGGCCAGCGATGGTCTATGGGCCGACATCACACAGACATGGCGAGGGGCTGACCCGATTCTGGATCGGTACATCAGCGCATGGGAGGGCAAGAGCCGTGCTCGGTGACCTCCTGGCTGAATGGCTTGCTGTGCAGGGCTCGGGATCCATCGACCAGTTCCGGCGAGCTCACGATTGGATCGCCCGGTCAGCAGACATCATGGCTCCCACATTCGAAGCCGGACGTTGGCTCCGCGACATGTCGGCGCTCGGCCACATCGAAGTCGATTGGGAGAGCGGCCGCTGGTCTACCACACCGCTGGTGGTGACTCGTCTTCCGGAAAGCGATGGACTCGCATTGCTGGTGGGCTGCAGAACAGGCGTCACACTGCAGGCGATTTCCGACCTCGATGTCGAGGTTCTCCAGCTTGATCAGGTCACGCAGACGCAAGGCGTTGCTCGTCCTTCCGTCGTCCTCCTGCAGTACGGCGGGCCAGACGACCTTGATGCAGTCAGCAAGGCGCTGAGCGCCGAGTACGTGCCGTGCGCAGCCGGGCAACTCAGCCAGCGACTGACGCCGCCTCAGCTTGGCGAGCCTGCTGCCCCGCCCAGTTACCAGAATCAGACTCTCGAGCGCTTCAATCCGCGGTCGCTCCGCTGGGGCCCAGCCGACCGTACGGGTCCTCAGCAGGGTGCCTATCGCTATGAGCACTTCGGCCGTAAGCATCACCTGTTCCTGGGGAGGGACGGGTGGCGTCATGCCGACATGGCCGCCGCCGTCTTCGCTGCTCTCCGGGAGGTCAACGCATCCACGCTCAGGTGGCGTCCAGATGGCAACGGCCGGGATGTCGGCTCTTTGTACGTTGACTGGGGCGCCCCATTGCCGACGCTCCACCAGCGTTGCCTGGTCCTGTGCAGTGGCTTCACCCCGCACTTCTTCGATCGTGCCTTCACCGGCGTTTACGACAACGTCCCTCGCTCGATCGCCGGCGCCGTCGCGTCCTCGCTCGGGCAACACCTCGAGACCATCTAGGAGCAGCACGTGGAGCAAGCGAGCACCGGGCTGGATGTCGTAGGCAGCTTCGAGCGACTGCGGGATGCCTTCTTCAGGTACTACAACACCCCGTTCGGGCTCGCCGACGAGGAGCTGCAGCGCGAACGGCAGGACCTCCTGGACCAGGACAACGGCGTCTACCGACGCCCCCTGATCGAGCTTCGGCCGGAATACACGCTGGCTGGCCACGACCTAGCTGCATCGGCGGCCGCCGGGGGCGCTGCACCAGAACTGGCTGACTTCGCGGCCGCGGGCCTGATCCCGGCGGGACGTCAGTTGTATCGGCACCAGGAAGAGGCCCTTGCCGTCGGGCGGCGCGCGGATCGCAACATGGTCATTACCGCGGGCACCGGATCGGGTAAGACGGAGTCGTTCCTGCTGCCCATCCTCGATTCACTGCTCGAGGAGTCGCGTTCATGGACGGGGACACGCGGGCCGGCAAGCAGCTGGTGGCAGGACGAGAACGGCGCTTTCGTGCCACAGCGCAAGGGCGAGGTGGGGCGCCCACAAGCGGTGCGCGCGATGATCCTCTACCCGATGAACGCCCTCGTGGACGATCAGCTCATCAGACTGAGGAAGGCCCTGGACAGCGACCATGCCAGGGCCTGGCTGGACGCCAATCGCAATGGGCACCGATTCTTCTTCGGCCGCTACACCGGGGCCACACCTGTGACGGGAAGCCCCGATGACAACCGGGCAGTGAGGGATCTCCGCCGCCTGCTCCGCGACCTGGACGGCCGATCCGCCAAGGCACAAGCGCTCGGTGGCGAGACGCAGTACTTCATGCCGCGACTTGGCGGTGCAGAGATGCGCAGCCGGTGGGACATGCTGGATGCGCCGCCGGACGTCCTCATCACCAACTACAGCATGTTGAACGTCATGCTCCTCCGGGACCGCGAGAGCGCCTTCTTCGAGCAGACACGTCAGTGGCTTCAATCGGATGCCGCGCACCGGTTCACACTCGTCATCGACGAGTTGCACACCTACCGGGGAACCGCGGGCACCGAGGTCGCCTTGCTCATCCGGAACCTCCGGAACCGGCTCGGTCTCATCGAGTCCCCCGGACAACTGCGCGTGCTTGCCGCCTCGGCCAGCCTGGATCCCGCACGGGATCGCAAGTACATCCAGGACTTCTTCGGGCTGGATGAGGGGACCTTCGAATTCCTGCAGGGCGACACGGTCCAGCCGAACCCCCTTCGTGCCGACATCTCACAGGCCGCTGAGGACCTGGCTGGAGCATCCGACGCCAAGGAAGCACTGCGAGTGGCAGAGGCCTCCGGCGCTCCCACGGCACTGCGAAGCGCCTTCCACCTGGGCGCGGATGGTCGCGCCCTTCCCGCCCCCGAGGCCAAAGACGAGCGCCAGCTCGAGGGTCTCCTGTTCGGGCAGGCCGACAGCTCCGTCGCCAAGGCCGCCCTGACGAACCTCCTCGCGGCCATCCCGTTAAGTGAGGACCGACCGGGTTGGCCCCGTCTGCGCGCCCACCTGTTCTTCCGCAACGTCCCCGGGATGTGGGCGTGCACCGATCCGCGCTGCCCGGACGCGCCGTCACGCACGACGGAAGTTCCTACGGTGGGCCGACTCTTCGCCGAGCCGACGACGCGGTGTACATGCGGGGCACGGGTACTCGAGCTGCTCTACTGCCAGAACTGCGGCGACGTCCTGCTCGGGGGTTTCGTGCCCGCTGGCGAGACCCAGCTGAGCCCTTTCAGGAGCCTCATGCTCGCCGACGTGCCTGATCTCGCGAAGATGCCCGACCAGGTCTCGCTCGAGCGGACAGCTGACAACTTCCTGGTCTACTGGCCTCGTACGGCGAAGCCGGAGCTGGATGACCTTGCATGGGACGCGGACGGGAAGAAGGTCGACTACGCATACCGGCCCAGCATCCTGATCCCCGCGAGCGGCGAGGTGCGCAACGCCCTGCAGGGCAAGCAGCCAACCGGCTGGACCTTCCACGTGACGTCGAAGATCGACCGGAAGACGGGCAGACCTCAGCGCGACCTCACGTCGCTCTCTCCTTTTCCGACCCGCTGTCCCAGCTGTGCGGACGACTGGGAGATCCGCCACACGAAAGCCGGGACAGTCCCGCCCACCGATCCCTTGCGCCAGCGGAGCCCCATCCGGGGCATGCGGACCGGCTTCGAGAAGATCAACCAGGTCCTCGTCACCGAACTCGTCGAAGGGCTGGACGACGACCAGCGCAAGGCGATCGTGTTCACCGACAGCCGGCAGGACGCCGCGAAGCTCTCGGCGGGCATGGGGCTACGGCACTACCAGGACCTCCTGCGCCTCCTCGTGCATGAGCGTGTCGCCGCAGCCGCCGATGCCGCGGACGACGTCGCAGCCGCCAAGCGCTTCTTCGTAGACCGCGACCGCACGGAGGAGACACGACAGGCGACGAAGCGGCTCAAGCAGCGCTTCGGCGCGAAGTACGACCGCGCTGCCGAGTTGTGGCGGGATGAAGACGACGAGGCGCACACCGGGGAACTGGCGCAGCTGGAATCGGAACTTGCAGCTGCCACTCCCCTCAGCGACGTCGCCAATCAAGTCGGCGAGACCCTGCTCAGCCTGGGCGTGAACCCGGGGGGTCCCAGCCCTTCCTTGAACTCGGCACACAACGGGCAACAGGACCCCACCCCGTGGTCTTCGCTCTTCGATTGGACGACCACTCCCGCCCGCCCGCGCGCGGGACTCGGGCTGACTGAGCAAGAGCTTCTGGGCCGTATCGACGACAACCTGAAGTCAGAGGTCATCGAGGGCCTGTTCTCCGGCGCCGGCCGGGACTTCGAGTCCCTGGGCCTGGGCTGGCTCACGCTCGCCTCGGATCAGGCTCGGCCCGACCTGGAGCCGGCGTCCATGCCCGCGATCGCCCGGTCGAGCCTCCGGGTCCTCGGCGATCTGCGGCGCTTCTTCGGACTTCGGGATCCCCGAGACAAGGCCCACGCACGATTGACGGCCTACTGGGACGCGGTCGCGCGCACGCACGGTCTTGACCCCGCGGAGGTCGCCAGCGGCGTCCGCGCCTTCTGGTCCGACGCCGTCCGCGATTACCTCATCGACCCTGCTCGAGTCACGATGCGGCAACCCGGGCAGGAGGCTTGGATCTGCGGGAACTGCCGTCGCCAGCACCTGCATCGAGGTTCCGGCATCTGTACCCGGTGCCGTCAGCTTCTGCCGGTTCAGGGCTCACCGACCCGTCGCGGACAGGACTACTACTCCTGGAAGGCCACGGAGCATCGGGGGCGCTTCCGGCTGAACAGCGCCGAGTTGACCGGCCAGACGGACAAGGTGGACGCCCAATCTCGCCAGGCACGGTTCCAGGGCGTCTTCCTCGATGAGGGCGGACGGGAGAGCCGCCTGGCCGATGGCATCGACTTGCTCTCGGTGACCACGACTCTCGAGGCGGGGGTCGACATCGGCGCCCTCGAGCTCGTCGTGCTGGGCAACATGCCGCCCACGCGGTTCAACTATCAGCAACGGGTTGGCCGAGCGGGCCGCCGGACTTCACCGGTGGCTGTCGCACTGACGGTGTGCCGCGGGCGTAGTCATGACGAGTACTACTTCGCCAGGCCCCACTCGATCACCAACGAGCCGACGCCCAAGCCGTACCTGGCGCTCGATCGCACCGAGATCCTGCGGCGGGCGCTCCGGAGTGAAGTGCTGCGGATGGCATTCGCCGAACTGGGCCCGCAGCTCATCAAGACAAAGATCTTGTCCGACCTCACCAACAACCCCCACGGTCAGTTCGGTTTGACCGCCGAGTGGCCAGCGGTCAGACACCTCGTGCAGAAGTGGATCGACGAGAGGCGCGCCCAGGTCGAGGCGGCAGCCCAGGCTCTGTGCACGTTTGCTCCGGCCGACGTCTCCGCACAGAACTGGGCGGAGTGGGTACGCGACGACCTGGTGGCAACCATCGACCATGCCTGCAATCCCGCTGGCGGCCACGTCGAGCTCAGCCAGCGGCTGGCCGAGGCTGGCGCGCTGCCGATGTTCGGTTTCCCCACCCACGTGCGCTATCTCCACCTCAACCCGCCACAGAACTCCCGGCCTTGGCCGCCGTCCGGCGTCATCGACCGCGACCTGGGCATGGCCGTCTCACAGTTCGCTCCGCTCAGTGAGGTCGTCCGCGACGGACAGGTCTACCCCGTTGTCGGAGTGGCCGCGTTCAAGCCGGTGGGGAACAAGCCTGTTCCGGAGGCCGAGCCCCTGGGATCCACGCGGCACCTCGCTGTCTGCCGGTCGTGCGCGCACCTGGCCGAGACAGACAGCAGCGCCGTTGGGGAGATGGACCCGTGCCCGCGCTGCAGCGCAGCTCCTGGCACCTACCAGGGACTCCAGCTCCGCGAGCCTCTTGGCTTCAGGGCCGGCCGCCCGAAGGACTTCGACGGCAACTTCTCATGGTCCGCACGCGCCATGGCGGCCCGGGCAATGACGGACCTGTCCAAGCTGATGCGCACGGAGGAGGCGGGCGTGACCGCCTTCAGCGGGCCGGGCACGCGCTACGTCATCAACGACAACGGCGGCAATCTTCACCGCTTCCGCCCGTCTGGCCCGTCCCCTTGGGGCGGGTACGTGTCGGTGGAGGCCGTCGAGAAGGGGCTCCTGCCGTCGGCGTTCGCGACGGGGGACGCGATCTCGGTAGCCCTGGGCGCAGTACAGCCCACGGACTTCCTGTTCGTCGGCTCCCGCCGTCCAGTGATGAGCGATCTCGGCTTGCGCCTGGACCTCGACACCAGCGCGATGCAGCAGAGCGGTGCCCCGGAGAGCGCCAACGCCAGGAAGGCCGCCTGGTACTCCCTGGCGTTCCTCCTAAGGACGGCCGCAGCGACGTACCTGGACGTCCAGACGCTCGAGCTCAGTGCCGGCATCTACAACGGCCTGGTGGACGACTCCCCGACCATGATGGCGTTCCTCGCGGACACCCTCGAGAACGGCGCCGGCTTCAGCACACATCTCGGCTCGCCAGACGTCTTCGACAAGCTCATGGACGGTCAGGTGCGCGAGTACCTCACCAGTCTTGAGGAACCCGCTCATGCGACGGAGTGCTCGGCTTCCTGCTACCGCTGCTTGCGGGACTACTCCAACATGGCCTATCACGCATTGTTGGACTGGCGTCTGGCACGAGACCTGCTCTCCGTCCTCCAGACCGGCCAACTCCCCATTGATCCCCATCGGGAGCGACGGGCCATCACCAGTTGGGCTGAGGCGTACGGTGCTGAGCTGATCGACGAGCTGCCGTGCGCGGCGGCCGTCCTAGACAGTCAGCTCTACGGACGGGCCATCGTTGTCGCCAAGCACCCGCTGGAGGCAAGCGAGACCACCTTGATCGCACCCCGTCTCGCTAGCGCGCTCGCTGCCGCGGAGGCCATGGAGCCGCCCGCGGACGCAATCGTCTTCGCCGACACTTTCACGCTGGACCGCGACCCGGGGGGCGTCATCAAGTCCATCCGCACGGCCACCGGTGGCCGATGAAGGCAGGCGTCCGGCAATCAGGCGTCCCGTGGCTCTCCCCCACGTCTGCAGCGCGTCTTCTGACGTGCCCCGCGTCGGTGGTCGGGCTGGTGACAGGGCCTCCCCCACGAAGCCCCGCACCGTCGACGGGCACGTCCGCTGGCGCCCTGGCGCACGCGGCTCTGCAGCGTTGGGTCATGGCCGACGACTGGAGGTACGGCGACCGCGACGGTGCGCTGGTCGACCACTTTCACGCTGTGGCCGAGGCTCGCAAGGTCGCTGTTGCCGCAGTCATGAACGGGCGCGTTACGGAGGCGCGACTAGAGCAGAGGGCGAGTTCACTCGGCGAGCTCATGCGGCAGGCGGGCGCCGACGCGACGGCAGAGGCGGAGGTCACCCTGCACGACAGCGAGCGCCGACTGTGGGGAACGCTTGATCTCCTCATCACCTCAGACCGTGGTGTCTGGCTCATCGACTTGAAGTCCGGGATGGATGCTGCGCAGTCGTTGCTTCCGGCGGTCATCCTGAGCCAGCTTTCGATCTACAGCCACCTCGTCGCGGCAGTTCGCGGGAGGGCGCCAACCTGGGTGGGGGTCTTCAGTCTGCGTCAGGGCGCTAAGCAAGTGCCTGTGTCCCCGTCAGACCTGGGGTTGCTCGGCCTGCTGGACGAAAGGCGCTCCGCCTGGATGGCACACGACCGCCCCGCGTTGCCGGCGCCAGAGGTCTGCAGATACTGCACCCGACGACCCGGATGCGACCCACACTGGATCGCTCTCCGGGCATGGGGAGGCGCGGACGGTGTCGAAGGCCAGCTGCTGCGCGCCCAAACCGCGGAGAACGGACGCACTGCCCTCCTGGTGCAGAACGCGACTGGCTCGGCATGGGTGTCCAATATGCGCGGTGAGGGTTTCCAGGAACTCGTCGGCCACCACGTACGGGTCATGCGGATTCGTCGGCGTACGCCCGCCGGCCAGTCCAGCGACGCAGCGCAGTGGCAGGCAACCGATTCGTCCGCAATAGCTTCCGTTGGAGACTGACGATGCAGGACAGCATCTGGCCCCGCGACCAGCTGGGCATCGAATACGAGCCCATGGCGGAGCACGGGTCGGGCGACGCCGGTTTGAGCCTCGTCCGCCGCGAGCTTGAAGAGCTCGACCCCGACGGCGATCGCTTCGCTGCCGTCCTCCGTGACACCCTGGACCAGCTCCTGGATGGCCGGCGACGAGGACGCTTTGACTACCGCGACCTCTACAAGACCGAGAAGACGTACATGGGGACCCTGGTGGAGATCAATCTCCAGCGGGCGTTCGACTTCGAGGACGGCGACGTCACCGACTACTCAATCGTCGACGTCGACGTCGACTGCAAGTTCTCGCAGCGGATCGGCGGCTGGGAGCTGGGGCCGGAGATGCTCGACCAGCTGTGCCTCGTCGTCTGGTGCTCGGACCGTGAAAGCTCGTGGCGGGCCGGCCTCGTCCGGGCGTCCGCAGACGTGCTGCGCGAGACGACCAACCGGGATGCCAAAAGGCGGCTCAACGACCTCGGCATGAGCCGCATCCAGTGGCTTTGGCCGGACCACGGTCGCCTGGCGGAGAACCTCCTGTTGCACCTCAACCCCGAGGTCCGCGACCGGATCATGTCCGCGACCGGGCGAACTCGGCGCGCGAACCCAGTACAGGCACGCGTCAATCAGCTCTTCCGTGAGGTGCAGGGCCGGATCATCCGCCGTTCGGTCTTGGAGACCGTCGCACACGGAGCCGACGATCCGCTCAAGCGGGCACGCGGGAACGGAGGCGCCCGCGACAAGCTCCGGCCCGAGGGCATCCTCGTGCTGGGGCACCAAGACAACGATCCGGTGGTGGCAGAAGCCCTCGGCCTTCCCAGGCCGCGGAAGGGAGAGTTCGTCGCGGCTCGCGTAGTTGAGATAGACGGTCCGACTTCGTCTAGACCTGCAGCGGAGATTTCGGGCCGCTACTACGCCATCGCCCTGCCTGGCGACGAGGCACAAGAAGGCCCCGAGGTGTCGCGGCAGCCGCCCACCCCCGCCATTTCCTGAGTCCCCACGAAGCAGCGAGGCTAGGAGTGGAGCAACGTATCCACGAGGCTCTCGTAGGGAAGCAGACGCCCTTGAAGGGTCAACTCCTGCCAGATATCACGTTCGAGATTTCCGGAGGGGAGGGCCATCGCTTCCTTGTGGAGCTCCCAGAAGGCGATGTGGTATGTCGCATCCACTTCTCCCGTACCGCGAGCGATGGCCGCAAGACGGCTGGGCAAGGGCTCCGCGGTGACACAAATCAAGTGAGGGGTCCGCGCGCGACGATTATGGACCATCTTTAGGAACTCATGGCGCGTGTTCTGCACCCGGTCGGACCGAATAGACCACTTACAGGAGACAGCGGCATGAAGCATGTCACGCGCCGCGTGCGGTAAAGGGCTCGCGACAGACACTGCAACATCAAGTTTGATGAGGTAATCCATGCCCAGCGCTGTTCGCAAGACTGGATAGCGATCGACGGCCTTCTGAGCTTCCGCCAAGTGGGCAAATTGATTGAAGTCGCTGATGACCACATTTCGACGGACCCGCCACTCGCTTGACTCATGCCCCTCTTGGAGTTCGGCGCAAAGATCCGCCCATACCGCCGCCTCGAGGTTACTCCCGAGAGTTTGCCCCTTCTCATGACTGACGCGGGTCACCTCGAGGGAATCGTTCACGCCGGCAGCTAGCTCGACACTAGTCTGGTTATCCTTGTCGGAGACATTGGGATACCCATTAGGACGCCAACCATAGAGTCGCTGCGCAAACGGAGCTGCCACGGCTGGAGTTTAGCGGTTGACCTTACGCCGACCTTCCTGTGGCAACAGAGATGCACTCTTTGGAGGGAGAAGCTAGTCATCGTACCCACTGCGGCACCGGGTCTCGGCTTGCTAGTGTCACCACATGGTCTAAGCCTTGCCGCAGCGCTGCACCGAATGTGGCCACATCTACATCCCAGGAGAGCACGACGGCACCAGCCTGATTGATCTTGCAAACTGGGAGTGCCCCGGCAACGGCGCCTTTTGCGGTGCCACCGCCGACAAGTATGAGTTGATCGAGCCCGGAAGCCCCCTCGAGGATGTGGACGAGGTCGAGGAGCGAGCGTCGTTTACGACGAGTGCAGCACACACGCGCAAGCTGACGGCAGAACGAGCAGATAAGGCCGTCACGGACTTGGCGCGGATGGTAGACGATGGAGATCTCGTCTTGAGGCCGGACTGGCAGGGATACTACGCCTGGTCCAACAAGCAAGCTTCCCAGCTCATCGAGTCACTTCTTCTGCAGTTGCCGATTCCGCTGATCTATCTCGCGGAGGAGGAAGACGGGTCATTCTCTGTCGTGGACGGCCAGCAACGTTTAACGGCGCTATATGAGTTTGTGCGTAACAAGCGGATCGACCCGCTCAAATCGGCACCTGTCACACTGTCCGGCCTCGACGTCTTCGACGAGCTCAATGGAAGGCTCTTCTCGGAGCTAGACCCGGCACAACAGAAGTTTCTCAAGAATCGCGAACTCCAGATCATTCGCATCAAGAGCGAGTCCGACCCCGACGTGAAGCTTGAGGTCTTCCGCCGGCTCAACACGGGGTCCGTGAAGCTGAATGCACAAGAGCTGCGAAATGCTGCGTTCCGAGGACCCTATAACGACGAACTCAAGAAGTGGGCGAGGAATCCCACCTTCCTCAAGATGCTCCGCGCGGACGCCAAGCCAGACATCCGCATGCTGGATGTGGAAATGATGCTGCGCGGAAGTTCTTGGATCAACCGCCGATGGCAGACGCTGACCAGCAAGAATATTGGCCACTTCCTTGATGAGGAAATGGTGATTGGTCGTACGTACTCCGCCAAGAAGTTGAGTACGCTGGAGGCAGAAGCTCAAGAACGCCATCGACCTAAGCTGGCAAACTTTCGGCCCGCATGCGTTTCGTCGGTATATTACCGGCGCGAACGAAGAACCGGATGGTCAGTGGGAGTTGCGCCAGGTGAACAAGGCCCTCGATGACGTGGTGATGTATGGCTTTTCGTTGCGATCCAAGGCTCAGTATTGGCCTCATCTTGAAGCGATCCGGGAGTCTCTCATCGATCTGATGTCGAGTGACGCCAAGTTTGTTGACGCGATCACAGCAAGCACAACTGACCCGAAGCGTGTAAATTATCGCTTCACGACATGGCTAGCACGCCTCGAGGACGTAGTCGGCGACGACCCGCAGGCGCGCAACTTCAGCCAGGAACTCAAGGAGGAGCTATGGAACAAGTCTCCTAAGTGCAAACTCTGCAGTCAGGTCATCCGTTCCATCGATGACGCGCACGTGCACCACATTGAGCACTACTGGCGAGGAGGCAAAACGATCCCTGCCAACGCGGCTCTAGCGCACCGCTACTGCACCCTTCATGAGGGAGGGGGAAAATGATCCGTCGGGACTATGTTCCCCATCTTGGCGTGACGGCAGTTTGCATTCTCGCCGCGTCGGACGCGCGATGAGCTTGAAACCGACCATCGTGACGCCTTGTCGCGGCGGCCGACTTGCCCGCGGCCTCCATCTGCACTGCGGCAACGACTGGTCCGCTGCTGGAGTTTCGTGAGGTACTCGGCGTCTGCTGTAGCGCGTTGGCAGCGTTAAGCACTGAGGGGATGTTCACCGTCAGCAGCAGCCAGGCGTGTCGGCGCACCACCGATTCTCGAGTGTTTCTTGCGGACGGGGCAAGCGAGCCGCTTGCGAGAAAGTCTGGAGACCGTGCAATACTACCTCAGTAGAGAGCAGGCGACCGCTAGGGCGCTCCGTGAGCTAGAAGCCCACTGGCATGTGCAACGGCTGAGAAGACGAGCACTTCAAGTCCAGCGTTGGTGACGCTAGACGGTTTTAGGCGTCCACCTTGTGAAGCACGCCGCGGCCGCGCTCCTTGGCGCCGTACATCGCCCGGTCCGCCAGCGGGAGTACCTCGTCCAGCGTCGTCCCGGGCGCAGCCATCGAGGGCCCGACGGCGGCTGACACCCGCACTGTCCGCCGTCCCACCTCCACCTCGTCCATCGGGCACGGCGGCCAGCCCGTGCCCGATGGCCTCCGCGGCGGCGACGGACACCCCCGGCAGCACCGCCACGAGATCGTCCCCGCCCGGACGACCGACCACGGCTCCCGGCAGCTTCTTCTCCACGTGCCGGGCGCAGCCGGTCGGCGAGCCGGACGAGCAGCTGGTCCCCCACCGCGTGGCCGCCGCGGTCGTTGACCTCCTTGAACCGGTCGACGTCCACGAACAGCACCGCTCCCCCGACGGCCAGCGCCGCGCGGCCGGTGTCGAGCAGGTGGCTGCGGTTGGCCAGCCGGGTCAGCGGGTCCTGCCGCGCCGAGCGCAGCAGCGCCTGGTGCCAGCCGTCGGCCTTGGTCGCCACCGCGGTCAGCCGGTCCACCGTCTCCTGCAGCCGCCGCGGCTGTTCCAGATCGGCCTCGGCAGCCAGCTCGGCCGTCGAGGAGGTCAGCACCTCGAGCACCGACTCCAGCGGCAACCCCGCCGCCACGACCTCCAGCGTCCGACCCTGCGCCGCCAGCAGCCCGGCGTCCCAGCAGTGCCCGGCCACCCGGCGCCGCAGCGACAGCACGCTGCGCACCAGCCGCACCTGGTTCTCCAGCAGCGCCTGTTCCGCGGGCGAGAACGCCCGCGGCTCGTCGTCGAAGACGCCGAGCGAGCCGAGGACGAAGCCGTCCTCGTCGATCAGCGGCACCCCGAGGTAGGAGCGGATGGCGCCGGCCGCCACGGCCGGGTTGTCGCGTTATACGGGGTGGTCGAGCGCGTCGGTCACCTGCAGCGGCGCCCGCAGCGCCACCACGTACGCGCAGAACGACAGCTCGTCGGGCACGTGCAGGTAGGACGGGCGTCGGACGGCGGCGCTCACACGCAAGACGTGAGCTGCGGGTCTTCCCTGTGGAATCCAAGCCGTCATGGCAGTGCCCAGTGAATGCCTTGACGGCGCCCACCGACGGCGGGACCGTCCGGCCGTGCGGACGCGCTTCACCGAACTGGTCGGCTGCACGGTGCCGGTCCAGCAGGCGCCGATGGGGCCGGTGTCCCCCCCGGACCTCGCCGTGGCGGTCGCCGACGCCGGCGGCGTCGGCACCGTCACCGCGCTCGGCACCCCGCCGGAGGCCCTGCTGCGCCGGCTGGACGGGATGCGCCAGCGGACAGCGGGGGCGCTGGCGATCAACGTCCTCACCACGGACGTCGACGACGACCTGCTCGCCGACCTCGCCCGGAGCGTGCGACTCGTCGACTTCTTCTGGCTCGACCCGTCCCCCCGTCAGATCGAGGTCGCCCACGACGCCGGTGCGCTCGTGAACTGGCAGGTCGGGTCGCTCGCCGAGGCGCACGCCGCCGTGGACGCCGGCTGTGACCTGATCACCGTGCAGGGCGTCGAGGCCGGCGGCCACGTCCGCGGCCGCGAGCCGCTGCTCCCGCTCCTGCGCACAGTGCTCGACGCCGTCGACGTCCCCGTCCTGGCGGCCGGCGGCATCGCCGACGGTCGGGCACTCGCCGAGGTCCTGGGAGCTGGGGCGGACGGCGCCCGTATCGGCACGCGGTTCATCGCGACCACGGAGTCCGGCGCCCACCCGGCGTACAAGCAGGCCGTCGTCGACGCAGCCGGCGACTGCACCGAGATCACCGGCGCCTTCGCCACCGACTGCCCGCTGTGCGCCACCAGCGCCCGGGCGCGGGTGCTGCGCCGCGCGGTCGAGCGGGTCGCCGAGATCGACGACGACGTCGTCGCCCGGGTGGGCCGCGGCCGCATGCCCGTGTGGTGCGGCTCCGGCATCCCGCCGATGGCCGGCGCGGAGGGCCACGTCGACGCCATGGCGATGTACGCGGGCGCCGGCGTCGGCTCGGTCACCGAGGTCAAGCGGGCCGCGGAGGTCGTCGCCGAGCTGGTCGCGTTCCTCGATCAGTACGAGAGCACCGGCACTGCTGCACCAGGCACACCGTCGTAGCAGCAGGTGCCGTCCGAGGAGCTGCGCACCTGCCGCCTGACGCGGTCAGCTGCCGGGTGGACGGAAGACTTCGCGGCCGGTGCGCACCTTCCCCAGGATCGACTGCAGCTGGTCCTGGTCGAACAACTGGTGGGTGCCCAGCGTGCGCACCGTGCCGGTGCTGGCCGAGGTGAGCGTCACCGCCGCCGCGGTCTCGGCGTCCGGCGCCTCGAGGACCACCATGCCGTCGGCCTCGCCGAGCATCCAGTACAGGGCCTCCAACCGCGCCCCCACGGCCTCGGCCGACGCCCGCACCGCGGCGGTGCGGTCACCGGGCTGCTGCACCAGCCGGTCCCACGTGTCCGGCAGGTAGGCGAAGAAGATGACGAACTTGGGCACGGCGTCCACCTCGTCCCGGGTTGTCGGGCCGCCGATTGCACCAGCGGTCCCCCCGCGGCAGACCGACGCGGACCGCGGCCCCCGGGTCAGCCGAGCGCGCCCGGACGCGCCGCAGCAGGACGGGCACCGTCCGCCGTGTCGGCGACGCGCCGCCGACACGCTGATCACCGCGCCACCGTCCCCGGTTGCGGTTACGTTTCCGCAGGGTGACGCACGTCACTCCACCGACCCGGGGACAGGCAGGCCGATGCTCTACACCGCCTACGAGCTCAACCGCCGCGCGAGCGCCCCCGCGGCCGCCGCGACGGCGTTCACCGCCCGGGCGCTGCACGCCCTGCCGGGCCCGCTCGCCACGAACCCCGCCGTCCGGCACGCCCGTGCCGCCTGCGAGATCCTCGCCAAGGCGCGCCCCACCCACGACCGCCCCGCCTACGGCATCGACACCGTGCGGGTCGACGGCCGCGACGCCGACGTCGTCGAGCGCCCCGCTACGGCCACGCCGTTCGGCACGCTGCTGCACTTCGCCAAGCCGGACGTGCCCGGCCAGCCCCGCGTGCTCGTCGTCGGCCCGATGTCCGGCCACTTCACCACGCTCATCCGGCCGACCATCCGCACGCTGCTGAGCGACCACGACGTCTACGTCATGGACTGGCACAACGCCCGCGACATCCCCACCGCCCACGGGCGCTTCGGCCTCGACGAGTACATCGGGCACGTCGTCGACGCGCTGCGCCACCTCGGCCCCGGCAGCCACGTCGTCGCCGTCTGCCAGCCCGCCGTCCCGGTGCTCGCCGCCGTCGCGCTGCTCGCCGCCGACGACGACCCCGCCCAGCCGGCCAGCCTCACCCTCATGGCCGGGCCGATCGACACCCGCATCAACCCCAACCGGGTCAACACCGCGGCCGCAACCAAGCCGCTCGAGTGGTTCGAGCGGCGGCTCATCGACACCGTCCCCCGCCGCTACGCCGGCGCGGGGCGGCGGGTCTACCCCGGCGTCGTGCAGCTGACGGCGTTCATGTCGATGAACCCGCGCCGGCACTGGGGCGCGCACGCGCGGATGTACCGCGACCTGGTGCGCGGCGACACCGCCGCCGCCGCGGCCACCCAGGCCTTCTACGACGAGTACGGCGCGGTCATGGACGTCCCGGCCGAGTTCTACCTGGAGACGGTCGACCGCATCTTCATGCGGCACGAGCTGCCGCAGGGGCGCCTCACCTGGCAGGGCCGGCGCGTCGACCCCGGCGCCATCCGGCACACCGCGCTGCTCACCGTCGAGGGCGCCAACGACGACATCTGCTCCCCCGGCCAGACCGAGGCCGCCCACCGGCTGTGCACCGGCATCCCGGCCGAGCGCAAGCGCCACCACCTGCAGCACGGCGTCGGGCACTACGGCGTCTTCAGCGGCTCCCGCTGGGAGGCCGAGATCGCCCCCGTCGTCCGGGAGTTCATCGCGTCGGCCGACCGGGTCCCCGCCGCACACTGACCGGCGCGCCGCCGTCGCGCTGGCCGTGCTGCTCGCAGCCGGCTGCACGGGCGGCGACGACCCGCACGTTCCCCGGGTCCTGGACACCGTCGACCTCGACGCCGCCGTCGGCACCGACGTCGTCGTCCACGACCTCGCCGGCTCCCTCGTGCTCGTCGGCGACGCCGGCCGGCGCTGGCTCGTCCCGCTCGACGGCGGCGCCCCGACCCCCATCGACCCGGACAGCGAACTCGTCATCGGCGACGGAACGCCGCTCGTCGTCGGCACCGCGCTGACGCCGGTCGGTGGCGCGGCCCTCCCGCTGCCGATCGACGGGCCGCCCACCGCCGCCCTCCTCGACGGCGAGGCGCTCGTGCTCGCCCGCGACACCCGGCTGGCCGCCGTCGACCCCGGCACCGGCGCCGTCCGGGCCACCGCGGAGGCGCCCGCGCCGGTCACCGAAATCGCCCGCGCCCCCGACGGCGACCTCGCCGCGCTGGCCGACGACCCGGCGGACGGCGTCCTGCTGCTGCGCCTCACTCCCGACCTGCGGCCGGAGGGCGACCCGCTCACGGTCGTTCCCGAGCGCACCAGCACGCCCACCGCGCTGCAGGTGACGGAGGACGGCACCGTCGTCGTCACCGCCTACGTCAACGAAGCGCGCGACGCCGGGCGGCTGGTCACCGTCGCCGGCGGCCGGGTGCGGACCGTCGCCGAGCTACAGGGCACCGACGCCACCGCCCTCGACGTCGCCGTGGTCGGCCGGATCGCCTACCTGGTGCTGTCGGCCTCGTACCACCCGGCCGAGCTGACGGCGGTCGACCTCACCACCGGCGCACGCACCGCTGTCGTCGGGCTGTGCGGCGGCGCCGGCGCCTTCGGTGCCCTCGCAGCGGACGGCACCACGGTGACCGTCGTCGGCTCCTGCATCGACGCCGACGGGCCGACGACCACCGCCTTCGTCATCGGCTGACCGGGCCGTCCGCCTCTGTCGGCGCGGCCGCCGTCGGCGCCACGATCCGGACCCACCCGATCGGAGGCCAGCGCCGTGTACCTCACCCAGGGTCTGCACCGTCACGTCCAGCAGCGACCGGACGACGTCGCCACCGTCTGCGCCGGCCGCACCCGCACCCACGCCGAGTCGGTCGACCGCATCGCCCGGCTCGCGGCCGCCCTGCAGCGGCTCGGCATCCGCGACGGCGAGCGCGCGGCGATCCTGTCGCTGAACTCGGACCGCTTCCACGAGTTCCTCGGCGCGACGCTGTGGGCCGGCGGCGTCGTCGTGCCGGTCAACATCCGGTGGAGCGTGCCGGAGATCGCCGAGTCGCTGGTCGAGGTCGACGCGCAGGTGCTCGTCGTCGACGACCTGTTCGCCGGTCACGTCGACGGCATCCGGGCGGCCCACCCCTCACTGAGGGAGGTCGTCCACGCCGGCGACGGCCCCACGCCCGACGGCATGCTCTCCTTCGAGGAGCTGGTCGCGTCCCACGAGCCGGTCGAGGACGCCCGCCGCGGCGGGGGCGAGCTCGCCGGCGTCTTCTACACCGGCGGCACCACCGGCCGGTCCAAGGGCGTGATGCTCAGCCACGACAACCTGCTGACGTCGTCCATGGGCGGGCTGGCCACCGAGCACTTCACCCGCGACGGCGTCCTGCTGCACGCCGCGCCGATGTTCCACCTCGCCGCCTTCTCCACCTGGGTCAGCGGCGGCGTGCTCGGCGGCACGCAGGTGATGATCCCGGTGTTCGACCCGGTCGCGGTCCTCACCGCCGTGCAGGAGCACGCCATCACCGACCTGCTCCTGGTGCCCACGATGATCCAGCTGGTGGTCGACAACCCCCGGGTCGACGAGTTCGACCTGACCAGCGTCCGCCGCGTGATGTACGGCGCCTCCCCCATGTCCGACGCGCTGCTCGGCCGGGCGGTGAAGACGCTGCCGAACGCCCGCTTCCTGCAGGCCTACGGCATGACCGAGCTGGCCCCGGCCGCCACCCTGCTCACCTCCGAGGACCACGAGGACCCGAGGCACCGCCGCTCGGTCGGCCGCGCCGCCCCGCACGTCGAGGTGCGCGTCGTCGGCCCGGACGACGCCGAGCTGCCGCGCGGCGAGGTCGGCGAGATCGTCGTCCGCGGCGGGAACGTCATGCTCGGCTACTGGAACCGGCCGGAGGAGACCGCGGAGGCGCTGCGCGGCGGCTGGATGCACACCGGCGACGCCGGCCGGATGGACGACGCCGGCTACGTGTACCTCACCGACCGCATCAAGGACATGATCATCTCCGGCGGGGAGAACGTGTACTCGGTCGAGGTGGAGAGCGTCGTCGCCCAGCACCCGGCGGTGGCCACGTGCGCGGTCATCGGGGTCCCCGACGAGACCTGGGGCGAGCGCGTGCACGCCGTCGTCGTCCCGGCGTCGGGTGCCACCGTGACGCTCGAGGAGCTGCACGACTTCTGCGAGGAGCGCATCGCCGGCTACAAGGTGCCGCGGTCGATGGAGCTGGTCGACGCGCTGCCGCTGTCGGCCGCCGGGAAGGTGCTCAAGCGCGAGCTGCGGAAGCCGTACTGGGCCGGGCAGGAGCGCGCCGTCCACTGACGGCTACCTGCTAACCCCGTCGAGATCGCGCGATCTCGGCGCCCGGGGCCGCCTGAAGGGTCGAGATCGCGTGATCTCGACCGACATGGGTGCGCCTCAGCGGCGCTACCGTCCCCCGGTGGACCAGCCCGGCACCGGCCGTCCGACCCGCAGCCGCCTCGCCCGCACCGCCCGGCTCGCCGCCCTGCCCGCGGCCTACGCCGGCCGGACCGCCGTCGGTCTCGGGAAGCGGATCGGCGGCCGCCCCGCCGAGGCGGTCGCGGCGCAGGTGCAGCAGCGCACCGCCGAGCAGCTGTTCGTCACCCTCGGCCAGCTCAAGGGCGGCGCGATGAAGGTCGGGCAGGCGATGTCGGCGATGGAGGCCGCCCTGCCCGACCAGCTGGTCGGCCCCTACCGGGAGGCGCTGGTCCGGCTGCAGGAGGCGGCGCCGGCGATGCCGACGGCGATGGTGCACGAGCAGCTCGCCCGGTCCCTCGGCGGAGGCTGGCGGGGCCTGCTCGGGGACTTCGACGACCGGCCGGTCGCGGCGGCCAGCGTGGGGCAGGTGCACCGCGCCACCTGGTCCGACGGCAGCCCGGTGGCGGTCAAGGTCCAGTACCCGGGAGCCGGCGAGGCGCTCGTCGCCGACCTGGGGATGCTGCAGAAGGCGGCTCCGCTCATGCAGACGGCCATGCCCGGCCTCGACGCCCGGCAGCTGCTGCAGGAGCTGCGCGACCGGCTGGTCGAGGAGGTCGACTACGCGCGGGAGGCCGACGCCCAGACGGCGTTCGCCGAGGCCTACCGGGACGACCCGGACATCTGCGTCCCCGACGTGCTCGCCGCCGAGGACCGCGTGCTGGTCACCCGGTGGATCGACGGGACTCCCCTGTCCCGGGTGATCGCCGACGGCAGCCAGGACGACCGCGACCGCGCCGGCCTGCTGCTCGTGCGCCTGCTCGCGTCGTCCCCCGTGCGCGCCCGCCGGCTGCACGGCGATCCCCACCCCGGCAACTTCCGGCTGCTGCCCGACGGCCGGCTCGGCGTCCTGGACTTCGGCGCCACCGAGGCACTGCCGTCCGGCTGGCCGGCCCGGCTCGGACCGCTGCTCGCCGCCGGACGGGACGGCGACGCCGCGGCCCTGCACCGCGTCGCGGCGTCGGCAGGCCTGCTCCGGCCGGACCAGGTTCCCCCGCAGGCGCTGCTGGCGCTGCTCGACCCGTACCTGCAACCGCTGCGCACCGACGCCTACCGGTTCACCCGGGCCTGGATGCAGGAGCAGACCAGGGTCGTCTCCGACCCGTTCAACGCCGCCTCGAAGACCCAGCGCCGGCTGACCATCCCGCCGCGCCACCTCCTCCTGCAGCGCGTGGCCGCCGGGCTGGCCGGCGTCCTCTGCTCGCTGGGCGCCACCGTGGCCGTCGACGGCGAGGTCCGGCGCTGGCTGCCCGGCTACGACAGTGGACCGCCGACGCCGTGACCGCTCGACCGGCCGGCGTCCTCAGGTGCCGGTGCGCGCGGCCGCCGAGCTCGGCCAGCCGGGCCCCGGCCGGAAGCCGCCGCGCCGGGACGGCGCCCGGTCGGCTCCCCCACCGGCGACGACCCGTAACGGCGCCGTGTGCGGCCGCTTCGGACGCGGCGGCAGGTTGTCGCGGCACCACCGCTCGCAGTCGGCCAGCAGGTTCCCTGTGGACGGTGCGCGGAGAGGCCTACCGGAGGACGTGCCGGACAACGCTGCGGGCTCCCTGGACGAGGACGGAGGTCGCGGGGTCCTCGATCCGGCACGGGCGCGCGGCGAGGACGACCGGCTCACGCTAGGCCACGTCGCCCGTCCGACCGTGGCACGAGCGCCCCGGCGCGCCCCGCTAGCGTTCCCCTGGCCCCGCCCGGACGGGACCGGCAGAGTGGGCCGCGCGGCGGCGCCGTAGGGGCGTCCCGTTCCATCGCGAGGAGCGGCGGCATGCACGCACGGTCGACCAGCATCCGGGGCAACCCCGCCCACCTCGACGCCGGCATCGGCTACGTGCGCGACGAGGTGCTCCCGGCCTCCGAGCAGGCCGAGGGCTGCGTCGGCCTCTCGCTGCTCGCCGACCGGGAGGCCGGCCGCTGCATCGTGGCCACGGCCTGGCAGGACGAGCGGGCCATGCGGGCGACGGCCGCGGAGGACCGCACCGTCCAGCACCGCCTGCTGCACGCCCTCGGCGGCGAGCACGCCGACGTCCAGGAGTGGGAGATCGCCGTCCTGCACCGGGACCGCCCGGCCGGGGACGGCGCCGGCGCGCAGGTCACCTGGGCGCGCATCCCGAACAACCACGTCGACGACCTGCTCGACGCCTACCGGCACAACCTGCTGCCCAAGCTGCGGGAGCTCCCCGGTTTCTGCAGCGTGAGCATGCTGGTGGACCGGCGCGCCGGCCGGACGGTCAGCGTCACGAGCTTCGAGAACCGCGACGCCGCCGGGCTGGTGCGCCGGCACGCCCGCTCCCTGCGCGAGCAGTTCGCCCAGGCCATGGGCGCCAAGATCGTCGACGTCGCCGAGATGGACCTCGTCCTCGCCCACCTCCGGGTCCCCGAGACCGTCTGACCGGTCCTCCGCCGCAGGAGTCCCTCGGGTCAGGGCGTGCCGCGGCGGACCTCATCCGGCGTGCGCCCGAACGCCGCCCGGAAGGCCCGGCCGAACGTGGCGGGGTCGCCGAAGCCCCACCCGTGCGCCACCGCGGCCACGGTCACCGCGGTGCCGCGCCGGGCCAGCTCGCGCCGCGCGCCCTCCAGCCGCAGCCGGCGCACGTAGCCGGCCGGGGTCGTGCCGCGGGCGGCGCACAGCCCGTAGAGCGAGCGCACCGAGACGAACGCCCCCGCCGCGATCGCCGCCGGGGACAGGGACGGCTCGCGCAGGTGGGCGGCGACGTGGGCGGTCACCCGCGCCCAGGCCGGGTCGTCGTCGACCGGGGTCAGCGCCCCGGCCAGCAGGTCGACCAGCGCGTCGGCCACCGGCTGCCCCAGCCGCCCGCCGAGCGCGCCGGCGCTCGCCAGCGCCGTCCCCACCAGGGCGGTGAGCAGCCCGGCGGCCGTGGCGTCGAGCGGGCCGCCGGCGGCGGCGGGCAGCCGGGACGACGGCGCCAGCAGCGTCCACTCGTGCAGCCGCCCCGGCACCCGGAAGCGCACCGGCTGGTCGCCCCGCCACAGCACCGCCGACCCCGGGCCGGCCACGACCCGCGACGCGCCCACCTCGACGACCTCGCGCCCCTCGCGGACGAAGCTCACCCCCACCACGCCGGCGTCGGCCGCCGCCGGCCGCGCGCCCGGGCCGCACCGGCGGTCCACCAGCGCCAGGTCGCCGACGCGGTACCGGGTGACCTCGACCCGGCCGGCGGGTGTGCGGAGCTCGGCGGTCGGCGTCATGGGGACCTCCCGCGGCGCAGCCAACTCCCGGCCGGGCGGGGCGGCAAGACCTGCAGGCATCGCCGCGGGACGTGCAGGGACCGCCGCGACGCCGCGTACGTCAGCGGCCACGGTCGGCGGCATGCGAGAGGACATCGAGTTCAGGACCGAGGACGGCGTCACCCTGCGCGGCTGGCACCACGCCCCCGACGACGGGCCGGCCGACACGCGCCGCCCTCTCGTCGTCATGGCGCACGGCTTCTCCGCCGTCAAGGAGATGTTCCTGGACGACTTCGCCGACCACTTCGCCGCCGGTGGGCTCGGCGTGCTGGTCTACGACAACCGCAACCTGGGCGGGTCCGACGGCGAGCCGCGCGGGGAGATCGACCCGTGGCAGCAGGTCCGCGACTACCGGACGGCGATCACCTGGGCGCAGACCCAGCCGTGGTGCGACCCCGACCGCATCGGGATCTGGGGGTCCTCGTACTCCGGCGGCCACGTGCTCGTCGTCGGGGCGATCGACCGCCGCGTCAGGTGCGTCGTCTCCCAGGTGCCCCTGGTGAGCGGGCTGGCCAACGCGCGGCGGCTGATCCGCGCCGACCAGTTCGCCGACCTGCGGGCGATGTTCGACGCCGACCGCGCCGCCCGCTACGCGGGCAAGCCGCCGGAGATGATGCAGGTGACCTGGGAGAAGGACCCGGCCGAGGTGTGCGCGCTGCCCACGGCCGACACCTCGGAGTTCTTCTTCGGCCCGATCCAGGAGCGGGCCAGCACCTGGCGCAACGAGGTCACGCTGCGCTCGGTGGAGATGTTCGTCGAGTACGAGCCCGGCGCCTACATCGCCGACATCGCGCCGACGCCACTGATGGTGGTGGTGGCCGCGCAGGACCACCTGACCGTCGCCGACCTCACCCTCGAGTACTACGAGCGGGCCCGGCACCCGAAGGAGCTGCTCGTGCTTCCGGTCGGCCACTTCGAGGCCTACACGGGCGAGGCGTTCGCGCGCTCGGCGCCCGCGCAGCTGGACTGGTTCCGCCGGTACCTGACCTGACCGACGGCGGCCTGTGGAAAACCCGGGGGTGCGTCCTCCGGGGCTGCCACGGTGTGCCGCGTGACCACACCCGCGCTCGCCGACGTCCCCGTCCGTTCCTCCCTGGCCCTGACCCGTCGCTGGGTCGCCCTGCTCACCCCGCTGACCTTCGGCCGCCGCAGCCTCTGGCTGACCTGGCTGGGCGCCGACGGCCGGCAGTCCCCGGTCGTGCTCCCCGTCGACGACGTCCCGGTCGAGCCCGACCGGGGACTGCTCAGCAGGGTGCTCGACGTCCACGCCGAGGTGGGCACCCACCTCACCGGTGACGGCGCCCACCTGGCCCTGGCGCTGTGCCGTCCCGGCGAGCCGGTCGAGACCGACGACGACGGCGAGTGGATGGGCGCCCTGCACGAGGTCCTCGACGGCGCGCTCGACGGCACCTGGAGCCTGCACCTGGCCGCCGGGGGCCGGGTCGAGCCGCTGGTCGACGTGCCGTCCTCGTTCCTGCGCCGGGCCGGGAACGGCCGGCGGTGACGGCGCCGAACGGCTGGTCCCCCGGCCCGGGCGACTGGGTCGTCGACCCGCACGCCCGCACCAGGCGCTCCCCCGCCCTCGCGGTCGCCGGCGCGGTGCTGCTCGCGCTGCTGCTCGCCGCGGCCGGCGTCCTCACCCACCGCGTCCTCACCCACCGCGCCCTCGCCCCGACCCCGGCCTGCCAGCTCGGGCGGTCGAGGAGCACCCGGCCGGCCGGCGCCCCGACCGGCTGCTCTCCTGGCGGGAGCTGTGCGCCGCCACCCAGCGGCAACCGGGGGCGGCCGGCCGGCCCGTCCGCATCGAGGACGCCGTCGAGGCGGTGGTCGAGGAGGTCGACGCCGGCCTGACGGTCACGGTCGGGGAGGTCCGGCGGACCTCGTCGCAGACCTGGGCCGTCGACGTCGGGATCGGCCGGGACGGCGACACCCACCACGTGGACCGGCTCGTCGTGGACGACGGCGGGGACTCCCGCGGCTGCTAGCCGGCCAGGCCCTCGGGCTCGACGACGTGCAGCACGCCGCGGCCGCGTTCCTTGGCGCCGTACATCGCGCGGTCGGCCAGCGCGAGGACGCTGTCCAGCGTCGCCCCCGGCGCGGCCATCGCCAGCCCGATGCTGGCCGACACCCGCACGGTCCGCCGTCCGACGTCGACCTCGTCGACCAGCGCGGCGGCCAGTCCGTGCCCGAGGGCCTCGGCCGTGGCCGCGTCGACCCCGGGCAGCACGGCGACGAACTCGTCCCCGCCGAGCCGGCCGACCACGGCACCCGGCAGCTCCCGCTCCACGTGCCGGCGCAGCCGCTCGGCCAGCCGCACCAGCAGCGCGTCGCCCACCGCGTGCCCGCCGCGGTCGTTGACCTCCTTGAACCGGTCGACGTCGACGAACAGCACCGCGCCGCCGAGCGCCAGCGCCACCCGGCCGCTGTCGAGCAGGTGGCTGCGGTTGGCCAGCCCGGTCAGCGGGTCCTGCCGGGCCGAGCGCAGCAGCGCCTGCCGCCAGCCGTCGGCCCGGCTCGCCACCGCGGTCAGCCGGTCGACCGCCTCCTGCAGCCGCACCTGCTGTGCGGCGTCGGCGCCGGCGGCCGGCCCGGCCACCGCGCCGGCCAGCACCTCGAGCACCTCGGTCAGCGGCAGCCCGGCCGCCACCGCCTCCAGCACGCGGCCCTGCGCGGCCAGCAGCTCGCCGTCCCACCGGTGTGCGGCCACCTGCCGCCGCAGCGACAGCACGCCGCGCACCAGCCGGACCTGGACCTCCAGCACCTCCTGCTCGGCCGGCGTGTACTCCCGCGGGACGGCGTCGAAGACGGCCAGCGCGCCGAGCACGAAGCCGTCCTCGTCGATCAGCGGCACCCCGAGGTAGGAGCGGATCACGCCCTCGGCCACCGCCGGGGTGTGCCGGAACACCGGGTGGGCCATCGCGTCGGGCACCTGCAGCGGCGCCCGCAGCGCCACCACGTACGCGCAGAAGCTCTGCTCGTCGGGCACGTGTGAGTACGGCACGTCGACACCACGCTCGGCCGGGTAGCACTGCTCGTCGGTGCCGACCAGGTTGATCAGCGCGATGGGGGCGTCCACGGTCCGCGCCATGTACGACACGACCGCGTCGAGGTCGCCGATCCCGGCGTGCCCGGGCACCCGGTAGCTGTCGAGCGCGGCCAGCCGTCCGGGGTCGGCGACGGCGGGACGGGGGTCGGGGAGCACCGACCCGGACGGGCGGGGCGTCGGGGCGGCGCTCACACGCATGGACTGTAGTTGCCGACCGTCACGGACGGAGCACGCAGCGGCGCGGGCCCCAGGCCGGATCAGTCCTGGCGGGCCTGGCGGCGCATCGACCACATCTGCGCCGGGCGCTCGAACTGGGTGGCGACCTCCCAGCTCACCGCGCCGTTGACGACCTCCTTGCGGAAGTTGCCCACGGCCACCCGCGCGAGCTCGGGGTCGGCGGCCACCCGGCGGGCCAGCTCGAGCGCGCGGTCCTCCACGGCGGCGTCGTCGTGCGACTCCCACGCCAGCCCGAGCTCCACCGCGCGGCGCCCGTCGACCTCCTCGCCGAACAGCGCCATCGCCGCGGCGGCCTCCCGGCCGATGAGCCGCGACAGGATGACGAAGTGCCCGCCGCCGGGGTGCATGCCGCGCTTGAGGAAGCCGGCCAGCAGCCGGGCGTCGTGCGCGACGATCCGCAGGTCGGTGGCCAGCAGCATGTTCATCCCGGCGCCCACGGCCGATCCGCGCACGGCGGCGATCGTGGGGACGCGGACCTGCCCGAGCCGGTAGAAGGAGTCGTAGATCCGGCCCATGCCCTCGTAGGCGTCGGGCGCAGCCGGGTCCCTGCCGGCCCACGTCAGCGTGCCCACGTCGCCGCCCGCGCAGAACGACCGCCCCACCGCCCGCACCACGAGCGCGCCGACCTCCGGCTGGGCGTCGACCTGCTCGAAGACGTCGATGAGCTCGCCGGCCATCTGCGGCGTCAGCGCGTTGCGGCGGTCGGGCGCGTTGAGCGTCACGACCGCCACGCCGCCGTCGACCTCGAGCAGGACCTCGGCGTCAGCCACCAGCGCACCTCCGGACTCCGGGCCGGCACCGGCGCCGGCTCCATCGCCCAGCATCAGACCACGCGGTTGCCGCGCCGGTCCGGGCGGCCGGACACTCGGCTCCCGACCCCGGAGCCCGCATGCCGTCCACCCGCCGCGCCGCCCTCGGTGCCTTTGTCGCGATATTGGCCGTCTCGGGGTGCACGGACGTCCAGGGCGACACCGCCCCGGCACCGCGGACGTTCGGCGAGCTGCGGGCCATCGTCGACCTCGACGCCGTCGCACCGGCCGGCGTCGACGTCCTCGACCTGGCGGCCGGGCCCGACGGGGCGGTCGCCCTGCTCGCCGACACCGCCGACCCGGCCGTCACCTACCTCGCCCCGGTCGACGAGGACGGCGTCGGCGGGCTCCGGCCGCTCGCCGGCCCCGCCGACCAGCTGTTCGTCACCGACGACGGCACCGCCGTGGTCACCGCACCCGGCCGGCTGACCACCCTCCCGCCCGGCGGGGAGCCGGCGGTCACCCAGCTCGACGTCGCCGGGGACACCGCCGCGCTCTCCCCTGACGGGCGCACCCTCTACCTCGCCACGCAGAGCCGGCTCGCGGCGGTCGACCCCGCCACCGGCGACGTGCGGGCCACCGCCGACCTCGACGCCGGCCTCACCGTCCGCGCCCTCGCCGTCGGCCCGGACGGCGGACCCACCGCGCTGCTCAGCGACGCCCGCGCCGTCGACCTGGCCGACGTCGCCGTGCTGGGCACCTGGTCGGCGGACCTGGCGCCGGGCGACCTCGTCGAGCTGGCGCCCGACCGCCCGGCCAGCATCCCGTCCGCGCTGCGGATCGCCGACGAGGGCACCGCGGTGGTCACCCTCACCGCGGGCTCGGGCGAGGACCCCTTCCGCGTCGTCACCGTCTCCGACGGCGAGGTGACGGCGTCCCACCGCATCCCCGGCACCGACCGCCCGCTCGCCGACCTCGCCGTCTCCCCCGACGGGCGCGTCGCCTACCTGCCGGTGGCCGGGTTCGAGGTGGAGTCCGGCGTCGTCACCCTCGACCTTGCCAGCGGTGAGCAGCTCGGTGCGGTGCGGGTGTGCGAGGGCCAGGCGAGCTTCGGCCGCGTGGCGCTGACCGGTGACCGGCTCACCGTGATCGGGTCCTGCATCTCCGCCGCGCCGTCGTCGTCGACCGCGTTCGTCGTCGCCTGAGGGTGGGGCCTGGGGGCATGGCCTCCGGGGTGTGACGTGCACCACTATGGGCCCCATCCCCGACCCGAGGAGGACCCTCATGGACCGGCTGCGTTTCGGCACCTTCCTGGCCCCGTTCCACCCGCCGGGGGAGAACCCGACGCTGGCGTTGCAGCGCGACCTCGAGCTCGTCGAGCACCTCGACCGGCTCGGCTACGACGAGGCCTGGATCGGTGAACACCACTCGGCCGGCACCGAGATCATCGCCTCACCGGAGATCTTCATCGCCGCGGCCGCCGAGCGCACCCGCCACATCAAGCTGGGCACCGGCGTCACCTCGATCGCGTACCACAACCCGCTCTGGGTGGCCGAGCGCATGGTGCTGCTCGACCACCTCACCCGCGGGCGCGCGATGCTCGGCTGCGGGCCCGGCTCGCTGCCCACCGACTCGATGATGCTGGGCCTGACCCCCACCGACACCCGCGAACTGCTCGAGGTCGACCTCGACATCATCATGCGGCTGCTGCGCGGCGAGACGGTCACCGAGCAGACCAAGACCCACAACCTGGTCAACGCGCGGCTGCACCTGCGGCCCTACACCCAGCCCTGCTTCGAGATCGCCGTCGCCGCCGTCGCCTCCCCCACCGGGCCGCGCATGGCGGGCCGGCACGGCGTCGGGCTGCTGTCGATCGGCGCCACCCTGACCAAGGACGGCTTCGACGCGCTCGCCCACCACTGGAACGTCGTCGAGGAGCGGGCGGCGCACTACGGCCAGACCGTCTCGCGGCGCGACTGGCGGCTGGTCGGGCTCATGCACATCGCCGAGACGCGCGAGCAGGCCTACGCCGACGTCCAGTTCGGCATCGAGACCTGGTTCCGGTACTTCCAGAAGACGGCGGCGTTCCCGCAGATGGCGGTCGAGGGCGGTGACGCCAAGGAGATGATCGACTTCATCAACGAGGCGGGCATCGGCGCGATCGGCACCGTCGACGACGCCCGCGCGCAGGTGCAGCGGCTGTGGGACCAGTCCGGCGGCTTCGGCGCCATGCTGCTGCTCGGCCACGAATGGGCCAACCCGCAGGCCACGAAGCGGTCGTGGGAGCTGATCGCGCAGCACGTGATGCCGCACTTCCAGGGCGGCGAGGTCAGCCACGCGCAGCAGACGCTGGGCGCCAAGGAGTACGCCATGGGCAAGCGCGAGGACTACGCCGCCGCGCAGCTGCAGGCCGTAGCCACCATGACCGAGCGCTACGAGAAGGAGAAGGCGGGACAGGCCTGAGGACGGCGGTGGGGTGGCGGCGCCGCCACCCCACCGCTCACCTGGCCAGGGTGGCGTAGAGCTCCTCGGCGATCACCTCGTGCCCGGAGGGATCGGGGTGCAGGCAGTCGCGTCCGCCGACGTAGTCCGCCGGACCGAGCGCGCCGTACAGGTCGGTCACCTGGGCTCCGGTCTCCGCGGCGACCCGGCGGATGACGTCGTTCAGGCCGCCCTGCAGCGACAGCACCCCGGGGATGGTCCCGCCCTCCAGGACGACGTCCGCGATCGCCGGGGCGGCGGGGTTGACCCCGGTCAGGAAGCAGGAGCCGATCGGGTTGTAGTACGTCGTCACCACGACCTCGGCGTCGCGGCCCGCGGCGGCGACCAGCTCCCGGAGGATCGTGGTGAGCCGGTCCTCGACGCCGGCCAGCACGGCGTCCACCGTGGCCTGGCAGCCCGCCGGCGTCGCGGTGGCGATGCACGCCTGCGCGATCGGGGTGAAGACGTCGTTGCCGCCGATGGTCACCGTGACGACCTCGACGTCGTTCTTCGGGTCGCGGTCGGCGTCGCGCGCCTCGATCAGCTGCACCGCCGGACGGAGCTGGTACTCGATCAGGGTTGCGGTCGTCGCGCCGGGCACCGCCAGGTCGACGAGCTCGAAGTCCGCGAGCGACCGCCCCGTCGCCTTATCCGCCGCCGGGTTGTAGTCGGCGTCGAGCAGCTCCTCGAGCAGCTGCGGGTAGCCGGGGGCGGCGGGCACCGCGCCGATGCCGGCGGCGACGGAGTCACCCAGGGCGAGGTACACCGGCGTCCCGAGCGGGGAGTCCTCCTGGGCGGCGGCCGGTGCGACCGCCACGAGCGGCAGCAGCGCCGCGATCCCGACCATCAGCTGCCTGCGCACGGTGTCCCCCTGTCCCCCGGTGTGCATGCACCTCAGCACCCCGCTGCGGAACCGGCCAGGGTCGAAGGGCTCAGCCGGGCGGCCGCCAGGACGGGTCACGGCCGGTGGCGCCGAGCAGCCGGTGCAGCGCCGGGGCGTCGGCCGGCACCGGCACGACCGGCCCGTAGAGCCCCGGCGGGCGGTCGTCGCCGAAGGACTCGGCGAACGCGCGGCACGCCTCGGCCGCGGCGTCGTCGACGTCGTAGGGCTGCCCGGTGGCGACGGCGAGGTCCCAGCCGTGCACGACCACCTCGTCGAGGGCGACGACGGCCGCGACGCCGGCGGGCATGTCCACTCCCCCGGCCCGCGCGGTGCCCTCGTGCGCCGCCGGGTCGCGCCAGGCGGCGGCCAGCGCGTCGAGCTGCGCGGGGATGCGGGTGCGCCAGTCAGCGGGCAGGTGCCCCGGGTCGGCGGAGGCGGCGCCCTCGACCGGCGTCTTCTCCGCCGCCATCCGGAACGCGTGGGTGAGCCCGGTGAGGTGGTCGAGGAGCCCGGCGACGGTCGTGCCCTCGCACGGGGTCGGCGCGGTCAGCTGCTCGTCGCGGATGCCGGCCACGACGCGCGCCACCTCGGCGGTCGCCGGCCCCAGGTCGATCGTCTGCACGTCGGTGGGACCGCCTAGCACGCCCGGACTCATCGGCGCCGGGCTCCCGGTGTCAGACCACCTCGGCGCCGAGGGCTCCGCACAGTGCGGCGTTGAACTCCTCGAAGGTGTTGTTCCCGGCGGCCACCTCGACGTCCTGCGTGCCGAGGTCGAGCACCTGGCGACCCGCGGTCAGCACGAGCTCGCCGCCGTCGGGCAGCGTGGTCCGGCCGACCAGTCCCTGCCGGACGGAGACGCCCTCGTCGAACAGGTCGACGACCCGGAAGTGGCCCTCGTAGGTCGTCTGCGTCCCCGTCGGACCGGTGAGCGTCCCCGTGTAGGAGACGTTGCGCACCTCCTGGACGACGCGGTCGCCGTCGCTGAACGTCTGGATCCTGAGACGGATGTCGAAGTCGCTGACGGTCACGTCCGGGCAGGGCCCGTAGGGGAAGGTCAGGTCCTCGATGACGACCGTCGTCGGCTTGCTGGGCGTCAGTGGCGCCGCCCAGGCCGGGGCAGCCAGCGCCGTGACGAGGCCGGCGGCCACGGCCGGGACCAGGACGAGACGACGCAGGCGGGCCATGGGGACCTCCGGCAGGGACGACCGCGGGCTCGGACCCGGGAAGGGGAGCCTGCTCCCGCTCCGGTGGTCCGCCCAGTGTCCTTGGACCCGGTCCCGCCATCCGTCCCACGGCCACCCCGGAACGGGGTAGTAATGACAGACGTGACAGCGGGACGAGGGGGCGGCGCCGCCCTCGTCCTCCCGAGCGCCGGACCCGACCCGATCCCGCTGCCGACCGCGCTGGCCGCCGTCCTCGGGTACGCGCGGGGCCGCCGTCCGCTGTTCTTCCGCTCCCCCAGCCACCCGCACGGCCGGTGGGTGCAGGTGCTCGCCTTCGCCCACGACCGCTTCGACGGGCAGCCGCCCGAGACCGCCGGCTCCCCCACCGATCGCGACGTCCTCGTGGCCGAGGGCCTGCACGGCCGACTCGACCCGGCCGGGTGGCGCCGGGTGCGCACGGCGCTCGACGACGTCTGGCCGGTGGTGGGGACACTGGTCGACCGGGCGGCCGGGCGCGCGTTCTGGGAGCTGCCCGCCGACGAGTTCTCCGTGCTCATGGAGCCGGGGACCGTGGGCGCGGCGCTGCGCGAGGTGGGTGACCGGCACGTGCGGGCGGCGCTGCACTCCCGGTACCCGGCGCTGGTGCCACTGCTCGACGGCGTCACGCGGCGGCAGCTGTACGGGCACGTGGGCGAGGGCGACAGCGGACCCGAGGCCGTCGTCCACCGGGAGCTGACCGCCAACGCCGCGGCGTTCACCGCGCTGGAGACGGCGACGGCGACCCTGCTCGGGCGCCCGCTGACGCGGCTGCGGCTGCACGACGTGCTGCTGTGGCTGGCCGGGTCGCTGCGGATGACGCACGCGGTCGCGGTCGGGCGGGCGCTGGCGGCCGACTCGGAGCAGGGGTTGGACTCACTGCTTCCGGCATGAGGGGCTGGCTCGACTGTTGATCATCGGGTTGTTGCCGCTGACACGCGCGGACACGCCGGCGCGGAGGGCAAGGACTCGATGATCAAAATCTTCCCGTGCGCCTACGTGGCTACAATCAGCCATCGCGTGATGGGCACAACAAGGAGGTCCGATGTCCTGGGTCGGAATCCGTGAGCTCCGCGACGGGCTCAGCCGTCACATCGCCTCCGTCCGTGACGGCGGCACGGTCACCGTCACCGACCACGGACGGCCCGTGGCGCGCATCGTGCCGGTCAACCGGCCCACGACGCTGGAACGACTGATCGCAGAAGGGCTCGTTCAGCCGCCTCGGACCTCCAAGCGGGCCGCTCCAGAGCCCCTGGTCGTCGACGGCACGGTGTCCGACCTGGTGACCGACCAGCGTCGGTGATCGCCTACTTCGACACCTCGGCCCTCGTCCCGCTCATCGTCGCGGAACCCACGAGCGTGCGCTGCCGACGGGTGTGGGACCAGGCCGAGGCCGTGCTGACCGTGGAGCTCACCTACGTGGAGGCGGCGGCAGCCCTCGCTCGCGCGCAGCGCCTCGGCCGGCTCACCGGAACGCAGCACGCCGAGGCGCTGCAGCGTTGGGACGCCCTGTGGGACCAGGTGGTCTCCCTCTCCGTCGACACCCAGCTCGTCCGCAGCGCCGCTGGGCTGGCTGCGACGTACGGACTGCGCGGCTACGACGCCGTGCACTGCGCCGCCGCGGTCGGGCACGCCGACTCCACGGTCGTGGCCACCGCCGGCGACGGCGACCTCCTGGAGGCTTGGCGCACGGCCGGCCTCGCCGTCGTCGACACGACCGGCTGAGCAGCCGTTCGGGTGGCTCGTCCACAGGGGTGACCGGCGTTCGCCTCCGTTCTGGTTATCGTCCCCAGCCGTGCGTATTCACCGCGGGGGGATGCGACTGACGGCGGCGGCCGTAGCGCTCGGGACGACGCTGCTCACCGGCTGCGGCAGTGCCGACGCCGAGGCCCCCAGCACCAGCCTGCCCTCGGCCACCTCAGCCGCACCGACCACCGAGGCGCTCCCCGTGGTCGGGCCCGCGGACTTCCCCGTACTGCCGGAGGCGCGCACCCAGGACGCCGCCGGCGCCGAGGCCTTCCTCCGCTACTGGATCGACCTGCTGAACCGGCAGCGAGCGATCCCCGCCGGACAGCCCCTGCGTGATCTCGGTCCGGACTGCGGCGAGTGCCAGCGCATCGCAGGCGCCTACGACGAAACGGCGGCCGCAGGCGAGCGGTATGAGGGCGGTGAGCTAGAGCTCAACGACGTTACGACTCCGCGGCTAGCTGAAGACACCGCTGCCTTCGGTTTTGGCGTCCGGCAGGAGGCTGTGCGCCTAGTAGATGCAACAGGAGCGGTCGTCGACCCTGGACAAGAGCTCAAGACCAACGCCGCTGGCGGGATTGATTTGCTCTGGTCAGCCAGTGATCGGACTTGGCTCGTCACAAGCTTTGGCATTGGATGACTCGCCTAATCACTCTTCTCCTTGCCACCCTTTGCGCGCTTGGCATGTGTCTCCTCGGCAGCGCCAGCGTTGCCAATGCCGATTGCCGGTTCGAGAGCTGCCCCGAGACGGGACTTGACGATGGTGCTGTTACGACGGCGTTCTCCGGGGGACGCGTCGGCGAGGTAGTCGGCGCCGTTGGCGCAGCAGCCGTCGACTATGTCTGGCGATTGCGCCAGCCGTGTGTGCTGGCGGACGAGCGCGACGGCTTCTGTGGAGTCTTCGACTTCCAGGACTGTCCTGCTGAGCCGGGCCAGGTCGTTCGCTTCCTCACCGTTCAGCAGCGCCCGGTCGTCCGTCCGGACGGGACCGCCGTCGTCGAGGTACCAGCGGGGTTCGCCCCCGGGGACCTGCTGGAGGACTGGGCCGACGTCCGCACCGCCTGCATCGACATCACGGCGCTCAACCCGCCGCCGTCGCCCGACGAGGTCTTCACCTACTTCCAGCGCCTCCCGCTCCCGCAGCTGACCACCCAGCACGCGCCGCCGGGCGACGGCCTGTCCGGGCTGCCGGTGGTCTTCTGGACCGACTCGCCGGCCACGCAGACCTTCACCGTGGACATCCGCGGCTTCACCGTCGTGATCGTCGCCCGGGCCGAGCAGTACACCTGGCGCACCGGCGACCCGGCAGCCCCGACGCTCACCAGCACGGAGCCGGGCAGCGCCTACCCCGGCCACGCCGCCGAGCACCTCTACCGGTCCGGCACGTACTCGGCGAGCCTGACGGTGACGTGGGGTGCGACGTTCACCGTCGACGGCAGCGCGCCGGCCGACGTCCCCGGGACCACCACGACCGACGGCCCGCCCGTGACGTTCGACGTCGTCGAGGCGACCGCCGTCCTGACCGACCCCTATGACTGACTGCGTATTGCTTGCTGCTTGCTAGCATCGTGCGACATGCGGACCCTCTACCTGCGCAACGTCCCGGACGACGTGGTGGAGCGCCTGGAGCGGCTGGCCAAGCGCGAGTCCATGTCGGTCGGCGCCCTCGCCGTCCGCGAACTGAGCGCAGCAGCGCGCCGGGCCGACAACCCGGCTCTCCTCGCAGCGCTACCCGACCTCGACGTCCCCGTCGCGGACCTGGTCGGCGCCCTCGACGCCGACCGCGCGGGACGGTGATCGTCGCCGACGCCTCGGCCGTGGTCACCGCCCTGCTGAACGACGGTCCGGCACGTGCCTCCCTGTCCCGGGAACAGGTGCACGTGCCGCACCTGGTGGACGCCGAGGTGGCCAGCGCGCTGCGTCGTGTCGTGGCGGCCGGCCACGTGTCCCCTGAGGACGGGTGGACCGCACTCGACACGTGGCGGCGCCTCGGCGTCGTCCGTCATCCTGCAGGCGGCCTCCTGGAGCGCGTCTGGGAGTTGCGGGAGAACCTCACGGCCTACGACGCCGTCTACGTCGCCCTGGCCGAGGCACTGGACTGTCCGGTCGTCACCGGCGACGGACGGCTGGGCCGCGCACCGGGTGTGCGGTGTCCCGTCACGGTCCTCCCCCGGTAGCGGCCGGCGTCCGTCGCGCGATCGGGACCGGCCAGCCATCCTGCATCCCGTGACCGACGACCCGTACCGGCTCGCCCGCTTCGTCGTCGCCCAGGACGGCACCTACCCACAGGCCCTCGCCGAGCTGCGGGCCGGACGCAAGAGGAGCCACTGGATGTGGTTCGTCTTCCCGCAGGTGGCCGGGCTCGGCCGCAGCCCGACGGCGCAGCACTACGCGCTCAGCGGCCTCGACGAGGCCCGCGCCTACCTCGCCCACCCGGTGCTCGGCCCGCGCCTGGTCGAGTCCGCGCAGGCGCTCACCGAGATCGACCAGAGCGACCCGGAGGCGGTGCTCGGCACCGTCGACGCGGTCAAGCTGCGCTCGTCGATGACGCTCTTCGCCCGCGCCGACCCGGAGCAGCCGGTCTTCCGCGCGGTCCTCGACCGGTACTTCGGCGGGCAGGAGGACGAGGCGACGACGTCCCGGCTGTAGGTCCTGCCGCGCGGTGGCACGCGGTGTCGGCGAGGCTTGATCGCGTGAGTGACAACAGCGGGTCCGGATACGTCAGCAGCGGCCAGGAGTACAGCCGCGACACGAACTACATCACCGACCGGATCACCGCCGACGGCTCGAGCCCCTGGCCGGTCGAGGTCGGCCGCTACCGGCTGGTCATCGCGCGTGCCTGCCCGTGGGCCAACCGCGCGGCCATCGTGCGCCGGCTGCTCGGCCTGGAGCCGGCGTTCTCGATGGGCATCTGCGGGCCCACGCACGACGAGCGCAGCTGGACCTTCGACCTCGACCCCGGCGGTCGCGACCCGGTGCTGGGCTACGAGCGCCTGCAGGAGGCCTTCCTCGCCCGCGACCCCGAGTACCCGCGCGGCATCACGGTGCCGGCGATGGTCGACATCCCGACCAAGGCCGTCGTGACGAACGACTTCATGCAGATGACGCTGGACTTCTCCACCCAGTGGACGGCGCACCACCGCGACGGCGCCCCCGACCTCTACCCCGAGCACCTGCGCGACGAGATGGACGACGTCATGCAGCGGGTCTACACCGAGGTCAACAACGGCGTGTACCGGTGCGGGTTCGCGGGCTCGCAGCGCGCCTACGACAAGGCCTACGACCGGCTGTGGACGGCGCTGGACTGGCTGGAGGAGCGCCTCACGACGCAGCGCTACCTCATGGGCGACACGATCACCGAGGCCGACGTCCGGCTGTTCACCACGCTCGCCCGCTTCGACGCCGTCTACCACGGCCACTTCAAGTGCAACCGGCAGAAGCTGTCGGAGATGCCGGCGCTGTGGGGCTACGCGCGGGACCTGTTCCAGACGCCGGGGTTCGGGGACACCACCGACTTCCCGCAGATCAAGGAGCACTACTACGTCGTCCACGCCGACATCAACCCGACGCAGGTCATCCCGATGGGCCCGGACACCCGCAACTGGCTGACCCCGCACGGCCGCGAGGAGCTCGGCGGCTCCCCCTTCGGCGACGGCACCCCGCCCGGCCCGGTGGCCTCCGGCGAGGAGGTGCCGGCCGACCACGGTCCCGGCGGCACCGGTCACCGACCCGACGACGAGCGGCGGTGACCGTCCGGCGCTGAGGGGCGGTCAGTCGCCGCCGCCACCTCCACCGCCGTCCCCACAGCCGCCGTCGCCTCCCCAGCCGCCGGAGTCGGAGTGGCCGCCGTGGTGACCGTCGGACCAGGAGGAGTCGCCGTACGACCCCCCGTCGGCCCCGGCGGCCCGTGCGTGCCGGCCGGGCGGACGGGACCGGCCCAGCCGTGAGCTGAGCACCATCAGGAACGCCCCCACCAGCACGGTCACGATCACGAACGCCGTCACGGGCGGCACTGTGCACGACGTCGAGCCCGTGCGGGAGTGGTCGCCGCGCGGCGGTGTCCCCCGCGTCGTGAGGTCAGGTCGACGGGGGCGGAGGCGATGGTGTCACCACCGCCCCCGTCGTCCTGGGGTGTGGGCGGGGAAGTCAGGGGTGCCGGGCTGACGGCCGGCCGTCGCGCGGAACCCCCAGCCCCGATACCTCCCCGCCCGGTGGCCCCGGCCCAGTTCTGGCCAGGTCGGGGTCACGCCCGGGAGGGCGACGCACGGCCGGCGGTGCGGTGCGGGGTGGCCCCGACCTCGCCCGGCGGCTGGTGCGCGCCCGGCAGGGAGGTCAGTCGGGAGAGAAGGACGGGTCGCGCAGGTGGGCGGCCACGACGGCGGCGGCCGCCGTCGGTGCCGGGACGAGCGAGAAGGCCGCCGGCGGTGCCGCGGACGGGCAGACCGCCGCGACGGCGGCGAGCGAGGTCGACGACGACAGCGTCGGCGCGGCGGGCGCGGCCGGAGTGGAGTCCGGCGACGTCGGGCGGCCCGGGTCCGGGAGGCGCGGGGTCAACGGCAGGTTGCCGGCCGCGGGGGTCGACGCCGGGCTCGAGCCGGTCACCGGCTGGGTGCGCGCGGCGTCTTCACCGCGGGCCGACCGGGTGGGCGGTCCGACCAGCGCCGCGGTGGCCGACCCGCACCCCGTCTCGTCCGCGGAGACGGTCGGCGCAGGGGTGCCGACGACGGCGGCGACGGCGGACAGCGCTGCCCCGACCACGACGTCGGCGGCCGCGACCGTGGCGGTCGGGGGCGTCGCGGTCGGGGTGGTCGCGGTCGGGGTGGTCGCGGTCGTCGTGCTCACGGCGCCCGACGCGACGATCTCGTCGGACGGGACGGCCGACTCGGCCGGGGCATCGGCGGTGTCGGTGACCGGCGGGGTCACGGGTTCTGCGATCGGCTCGGCGACGGGTGGTGCGACGACCTCGACCACCGGCTGGACGACCTCGAGCACCGGCACGAGGACGTCGGGGACGACCGGCGGGAGGACGGGGTCCACCACCGGAGGCACCGCATCGACCACCGGCCCGACCACGTCGGGCAGGAGGACCTGGACGACGGGCACCACCGGGTCCACGACGGGCACCACCGGCGGCAGCCCCGGCTGCCCGGGGTCGGCCGGCACGTCGACGACCGGGGGGACGGCCGGCGGCACGACGTCGGGCAGGGGCACCGGGACGGCGGGGACCACCGGATCGACGGCCGGGGGGACGGCCGGCGGCACGACGTCAGGCAAGGGAACCGGGACGGTGGGGACCACCGGGTCGACGATCGGGACCACGGGCGGCAGCTCGGGCAGGCGGGGCGTCTCCGGGAGCACGACGACGGGCGGGACCCCGGGATCGACGACCGGCCCGACGACGTCGGGGACGACGTCCGGGACGGGGACCACGACCGGCGGCAGCACCGGCGGGTCCACGGGGGTCTCGACCGGCGGCAGCACCGGCGGATCGACAGGGAGCACGACCGGCGGCAGGTCGACGACCGGGGGCAGCTCGACGACCGGGGGCACCTCGACGACCGGCGGGACGTCGACGACCGGGGGCACCTCGACCACCGGGGGCACCTCGACGGGGGGACCCACCACCACCGGCGGCAGCTCGACGACCGGAGGCAGCTCGACAGGGGGACCCGCCACCACCGGCGGCACCTCGACCACAGGCGGCAGCACGGGGCCGCCGGGGGATCCCGGGCCACCGGCGGCCGGCGGCAGCTCCGGACGACCGGCCGGCGGTCCCGGACGCGCCTGCGGTCCGACCCCGGGAGCGGCCGCGCCGACGACCGGCTCGGCGACCTCGGCGACGGGCGGCGCGGGCTCCACGACCGGCTCGACCACCTCGGGCACCGGCTCGGTCACGGGCTCGACGACCGGCTCCACGACCTCGGAGACCGGCTCGGTCACGGTCTCGGTCACCGGGGACACAGGGTCGGCGGGCGGCTCCGGCGTCTCCGCGGGAACGTCGACGGCCGGAGCAGACGTCTCCGCGGGGACGTCGACGGCCGGAGCGGGCGGCTCCACGGGAGCAGGCGGCTCCACCGGAGCAGGCGGCTCGACCTCTGGAGCAGGCGGCTCGACCTCTGGAGCGGGCGGCTCCTCCGCGACCGCCTCCGGCACGACCTCGGCGACCGGCTCCACCACCTGCGCGGCGTCGTCGACACCCGCCGTGACCCCGTCCACCGCGCCACCGACGGGAGCGAGCGGGTCCTCGGCACGCGCCGGGGAGGACGCCAGGAGCGCCACGGCGTACAGGCCGGTCACCAGGCAGGCGAGCAGGAGGATCCTCTGCAGCCACGCCACGGCGACTGCGGGATCCGCAGTCGCCGGTGCCGAGTCTGCTCCCCGCACACGAGAAGACTAGAGCGGCCGAGTTCCGACCGCTCGTGGAGCACAAACCCGGGTCACACGATGCGGATCCGGATCCGGCGGAACCCCCGCCCCTTGTTCTCCAGCTTGACCACCTCGACCCGGCCGACCATCGCCGTCGACGCGACGTGCGTACCGCCGTCGGCCTGCAGGTCGAGGCCGACGATGTCGACCACACGCACCTGCTCGATGTCGGGCGGCAGCAGGTCGGTGGCCGTGCGGATGAGGTCGGGGATCGCGTAGGCCTCCTCGCGCGGCAGGGTGCGCACCTCGATCGGCCGGTCGGCGGCGATCTCGGCGTTCACCGCCTCCGCGATGCGGTCGCGGAAGTCGGCGGGCACCTCCGGCAGGTCGAAGTCCATGCGCGCGGTCAGCGGCTCCATGTTGCCGCCGGTGACCTTCGCGCCGAAGTCGCGCAGCACCACGCCGGTGAGCACGTGCAGCCCCGAGTGGGTGCGCATGAGCGCGGTGCGCCGCTCGTCGTCCAGCGCGCCGCGCACCGCCGTCCCCGGTGGCGGGACGGGGTCGCCCTCGACGGGGACCAGGTACAGGTCGTCGCCCTTGACCGTGCCGGCGATGCGGGTGCGCACCCCGCCCCACAGCAGCACGCCCTCGTCCGGCGGCTGCCCGCCCCCGCCCGGGTAGAAGGCCGACCGGTCGAGGACGACGCCCCGCTCCAGGTCGACGGCGACCACCGTCGCGTCCCACTCGCGGACGGTCGGGTCGGCCAGGTCGAGGCGGTGGGTGTGGCCGTGCCGGTCAGCGCTCACGGGGTCATGCTGCCGGTGCGGCGGCCGGTCCGGGCAGCGCGTCGGCGCGGGCGAGGAACGCGGCGACCAGCCGGGCGCACGCCGCGGCCGCCTCGGGCGCCCGCTCGGCGATCTCCCGCCGCAGCCCCGGGACCAGCGCGGCCGCCTCCGGCGGCGGCGGGCCGGTGAGCGCCCAGGTCTCCTCCCACGCCGCGAAGGCGCCCGGGTCGATCTCCGGGTGGAACTGCACGCCCAGGTGCGGGCCGGAGGTGAACGCCTGCACCGCGCGCCCGGTCCGCGCGACCTCGACCCCGCCGGGCGGCACGGTGAACCGGTCGCCGTGGTACTCGAACCACGGGCCGGCCGGCACCAGTGCGGGGTCGGCGGTCTCGACGTCGAGGAACCCGTGCTCGCCGGCCGGGGCCTGCGACACCTCCCCGCCGAGCACCCGCGCCAGCGCCTGCCCGCCGAAGCAGACCCCGAGCACCGGCGTCCCGGCGTCGACCGCCCGCCGCAGGTAGGCCAGCTCCGCACCCAGCCACGGCACCGTGTCGTCGTAGGCGGCGGCACCCGAGCCCATCACCACCAGCGTGCGCAGGCCGGCGGGATCGGGCAGGTCGGTGAGCAGCGGGGACGGCCCCACGGTGGTGCCGACGACGACCGCCAGCCCCTGCGCCTCCAGCGCGGGCCGCAGCGTGCCGGGCAGCCGGGCGCCGCGGGAGGGGTCGGCGTCGTGGACGAGGACGAGCGCGGTCTGCACGGGTGCAGTATCGGCGGGTGCCCGCCGCCCCCCGACCGTCCGTCCGCGTGGTGCCGACCGGGGACGTCGACCTCGCGGCCACCCTGCGTTCGGTCGTCTGGCTGCCGCGCGACCCGACGGCGCGACTGTCCCCCGGGCGGTTCGAGCGGGCCACCTGCACACCCGAGGGCGCCGGGACCGTCGTCGTCACCTGGGAGCCGGGCTCGGGCACCGCCCGGGTGGAGGCGTCCGGGGACGGCGCCGGGTGGCTGCTCGAGCGCGCGCCGCGGCTGCTGGGCTGCGAGGACGACGTGACCGGCTTCGACCCCGCCGGCCCGCCGCTGCGGGACCTGTGGCGGCGGCACGGCCGGCGGCGGATCGCCCGCACCGGCACGCTCTGGCACGACCTGAGCTGCCTGGTCGTGCAGCAGCGGATCAGCCGCCTCGACGCCGCCGAGCAGTGGCGCCGCCTGGTCACCACCCACGGCTCGCCCGCCCCCGGCGTCGACGGGCTGTGGGCGCCGCCGGCACCGGCCGCCCTCGCCCGGCTGTCCTCCGCCGCCCTGCACCCCCTCGGCCTGGAGCGCCGGCGGGCCTCGACGCTCGTGGCCGCCGGCGCCGCGCTGGCCGGGCACCAGGACCTCGCCGACGGCGACGTCGCGGCCGGCACGGCGGCGCTGCGCGCCCTCCCCGGCGTCGGCCCGTGGACCACCGGCTGCCTGGCCGCGCTCACCTGGGGCGACCGCGACGCCGTGGTGCCCGGCGACAGCGGCATCCCGTCGCTGGTGACGTGGGTGCTGGCCGGCCGGCCGCGCGGCGACGACGTGGCGATGCTCGAGCTGCTGGCGCCGCACCGGCCGCACCGCTACCGCGTGCTCGGCCTGGTGGTGGCCAGCGGCCGCCGCCCGCCGCGGACCTCCCCGCGCGGCCGACGCGAGGACATCAGCGAGGACATCACCCGCCGCTGACCGGCCGGTCCCGGCGGGGGCTTCCGCTGACACCCCCACCCGAGGAAGCTGAGGCACGCGGCGGTGCCGCGCGGGCGCCGCCGTCCGACAGGAGGACGGCATGTACGCACGCTCGACCACGCTCACCGGCACGCCCATGACCGTCGACGACGGCATCGCCTACGTCTGCGACGAGGTCATGCCGGCGATCACGGGCATGCCGGGCAACGTGGGCCTGTCCATGCTGGCCGACCGCGAGACCGGGCGCTGCGTCGTCACCTCCTCCTGGCGCGACCGCGAGGCGATGGCCGCCAGCGAGGACGGGGTGAAGGGGCTGCGGGAGCGGGCCGGCAGCATCTTCGGCGGCCCGCCCGAGGTGCACGAGTGGGAGGTCGCGGTCATGCACCGCCGCTCCGAGGCGCCGACGGGCGCGTGCACCCGGGTGACGTGGACGCGGGCCGACCCCGCCGACGTCGACCGCATCCTCGACGCCTACCGGACGATCATGGTGCCGCGGATGGAGGGCTACGGCGGCTTCTGCAGCGTGAGCCTGTTCCTCGACCGGGAGCAGGGCCTGGGCGTCTCCGCGGTGACGTTCGAGGACCGCGAGTGCATGGCCGCCAGCCGCACGCACGCCCGCGCCAGCCGGGACGACTTCGCCCGCCTCATGCGGATGGAGATCGTCGACCACGACGAGTTCGACCTCGTCCTCGCCCACCTGCGCGTCCCCGAGACCGTGTGAGGGCCCTCCTGCCCCCCACCACTCGCAGGCTCGCGGCGGGCCCCTGCAGGAGGGCCGGACTACAGGACGCGGGTGAAGGCCGGCCAGACGTCGTCGGGAGCGGCGGCGACCAGGCCGGCGCCGAGCGTGCGCGCCCAGGTCAGCTCCGTGCCCGCCTCGTCACGCCACGACCAGCAGCGCCGGGTGAGGTGGTGCAGCCGGTGCTCCTGGGTGAAGCCGATGGCGCCGTGCACCTGGTGGGCGAGCTTGGCGACGGTCTCCACCGCCTCCCCCGCGCGCACCTTCGCGGCCGCCGCGGCGAGCACCACGGTGTCCGCGCCGCGGTCGAGCGCCTGCACGGCGGCGTCGACGAGCGCGGCGGTGGCGGTGACCTCACCGGCCATCTGCGCGAGCTCGACCTGGATCGCCTGGAACTTGCCGAGCGGCCGGCCGAACTGCACCCGCTCGCCCGCGTACTGCACCGTCCAGGCCAGCACCTGCTCGAGCGCGGCGGAGATCTGCACCGCGCGCGCCAGCGCCGCGCGGGCCCGCACGAGGTCGACGGCGGCCGGCGGCAGCAGCGCGCCCGGTACGCCGACGCCGTCGAGCACCAGCGAGCCGCGCGGCTCCCCGGCGAGGTTGACCGCCCGGGAGGCGTCCAGGCCGGCGGCGTCGACGACGGCGAGCACCGCGCCCTCGATGCCGGCCGGCGGCGCGGCGAGCACCGCGACGTGCCGGGCGACGCCGGCCCACGGGACGTCGGTGGCGGTGCCGGTGAGGACGAACCGGCCGGGGCCGTCGCCGTCGTCGGAGGGCTCGGCGGTGACCGCGCCGTCCAGGGCGACCGTCAGCGGCTCCTCCGGGGCGGGCAGGTCGAGGTCGGCGGCCAGCACCGCGGGCCCGGCGACGAGCAGCTGCTCGGCCACCGGCACCGCACCGGCGCCCGCGGCCAGCGTGCGCACCACCGCGACGGCGTCGGCCAGCTCCCCGCCGGAGCCGCCGGCCTCCTCGGGCAGCCCGACGCCGGTCAGCCCGGCGTCGGCCAGGTCGGCCCACAGGCCCTCGTCCCACGGCCGCTCGGCGGTGAGCACGAACGGCTCGTGCCCGGCGAGGATCTCCCGGACGGTGGCGACCACCAAATCCTGGTCGGATGCCATCAGCGCAGCCCCAGCCCGCGCGCCACGATCCCCTTGAGGATCTCGTTGGTCCCGCCGCGCAGCGTGTAGCCCGGCGCGTGCAGCTGCGCCTCGGCCAGCGCCCGCCCCAGCGGGTCGGGGCTGTCCAGCGACGCCGGCACGTCGACCACCCGCCGGACCTCGTCGACGACGTCCTGCTCGAACGTCGTCCCCACGTCCTTGACCAGCGCGGCCGGGATGTCGGGCAGCTCCCCCCGGTCGAGCGCGGCGGCGATGCGCAGCGACAGCTGCCGCAGCGCCAGCGCCCGCGCCGACAGCCGGCCGAGCACCGCCAGCTGCCCGGGGTCACCGGAGGCGGCGGCGCGGCGGCCGAACTCGGCCAGCAGCGGCCAGGTGGACAGGAACCGCTCGGGCCCGGACCGCTCGTAGGCCAGCTCCGCGGTCACCTGCTGCCAGCCGGCGCCCTCGACGCCGAGCAGCATGTCGCCGGGGACGACGACGTCGTCGAAGACGACCTCGTTGAAGTGGTGGCCGCCGTCGAGGATGCGGATCGGGTTGACCGTGATGCCCGGCAGCGACAGGTCGACCAACAGCTGGGTCAGCCCCTGGTGCTTGCCGCGCGGGCCCTCCCCGGGCGGGGCGGTGCGCACCAGCACGATGCCGTAGTGGGAGTGGTGGGCGTTGCTCGTCCACACCTTCGCGCCGTTGACCACCCAGTCGCCGTCGCCGTTGCGGGTGGCGCGGGTGCGGATGGAGGCGAGGTCGGAGCCGCTGTCGGGCTCGCTCATGCCGATGACGAAGTAGCACTCGCCCGCGGCGATGCGCGGCAGGATCTCCTTGCGCTGCGACTCGGTGCCGTAGCGCAGCAGGTTCGGCCCCGACTGCCGGTCGGCGATCCAGTGCGCGGCCACGGGTGCGCCGGCGGCGAGCAGCTCCTCGGTGACGGCGTAGCGCTCCTGCGCCGTGCGCTCGTGCCCGCCGTACTCCTTCGGCCAGGTCATGCCCAGCCAGCCGCGGGCGCCGAGCTTGCGGGAGAAGCCGGGGTCGACGCCGGACAGCCAGGTGTCGACGTGCGTGGTGAAGGTGCCGGCGGCGAGCTCCTCGGCGAGGAACTGCCGCACCTCGAGGCGGACCTGCTCGGCGGCCTCGGACGGTGGCGCGGGCGCCAGGGTCAGCTGGTCGGTGCTCATGTGGACTCCGGTCCCCCCACGTCGGCGTGGCAGTGCTCCGCCACGGTTGTACAGCGCGCCGGCCGGTGCGCGCCCGGCAGGGTCAGCGGCGGTCGTCGCCCGGGAGGCGGTCGGCGGCGAGCTGGCGCAGCTCCGCCACGGCGTCGCCTGCGACCGTGGCCAGCCGGGTGGCCACGCCGGACACCACCCGGCGCAGGGCGGCGGCGTCGAAGCCGAGGAACTCCCCGATGCCCACCGCGACGTCGATGCCGGGCAGCCCGCGCGGCGGTGCCGGCGTCGCCACCTGGTCCGGCGACCAGCGCATCGCGTCGGCGGAGACGGTGAGGTCGCCGCCGGCCCCGTCGAGGGCGTCGGCGAGGTCCTCCCCGGGCGCGCGCCGCGGGGCGTCGTCCTCGTCGCCAGGTCCCACGGCCGCCTCCTCGGTGTCGGCTACGGGGATGGTCCGCCCGGCCGGGCCCGACCGCCAGGGGTCTCAGGCCAGCCGGGTGAGGGCCAGCAGCGCGACGTCGTCGGCCCGGCGGGGCCCGGTCAGCGCGGCCAGCAGCCGGTCGCAGAGCTCGTCCGGGTCGGCCGGGTCGCTGCCGGCGCCCTCGACGGCGACGGCCCGCAGCCGGGCCAGGCCGGTGTCGAGGTCGGCGGTGCGGCTCTCGACCAGCCCGTCGGTGTAGAGCACCAGCGTGGCGCCCACCGGCAGCTCCCCCGACCACTCCGGCGCCGGGCCGGGCGGCGCGCCCAGCAGCCGGCCGGGGGCGACGGCGAGCAGCTCGGCCCGGCCGCCGCCCACCAGCAGCGGCGGCAGGTGCCCGGCCGAGGCGATCCGCAGCGCCCCGGTGGCCGGGTCCAGCCGCGCGAACAGCGCCGTGGCCATGCGGGGCAGCCCGAGCAGCGGCCAGCTGCCGTGCAGCCGCTCGACCAGCTCCGCCGGGCCCGGCCGGTCGGCCAGCAGCGCCCGGTGCACGCTGCGCAGCTGGCCCATGGTCGCCGCGGCGGTGACGTCGTGGCCGACGACGTCCCCGACGGCCAGCGCGACGTCGCCCTCCGGCAGCGGGACGACGTCGTGGAAGTCACCGCCGACGTCGGCGCCGCGGCTGCCGGGCAGGTAGCGCACGGCCAGCGCGAGGCCGGGCACGTGCGGCGGCGCCGGCGGCAGCAGGCTGGCCTGCAGCGCGTGCGAGGTGCGCGACTCCAGCTCGACGCGGGCGGCGACCTCCAGGCCCTGCGACATCTGCAGGGCGAGCTGCTCGGCGGTCTCGACGTCGGCCTCGGTGAACGGCCCGCGGCGGGTGTCGTTGCCCAGGGTGATCACCCCGAGCGACCGGTTGTCGGCGACCAGCGGCACGCAGACGAGGTCGGTGAGCTCCAGCGCCTGCGTCACCGCCAGGTGACCGGGGCCGGTGACCATGCGCACGAGCCGGCCGGCGTCGACGCCGCGCAGCCACACCGTCCGCCGCCCGGCCATCGCCTGCACGCTGGGGTGGTTGCCGTCGCGGCGCGGCAGGTGGTGGTCGCGCAGCTGCTCGACCAGGTGCCGGCGAGCGGGGTCGGCGTGCGCCACCACCGGCTCGACCAGGCCGCGCTCGGTCAGCACGTCGATCACGCAGACGTCGGCCAGCCGGGCCACCGCCAGCGCGGCCAGGCCCTCCACCGTCTCGGTCATGCCGTGCCCGGCGGCCATGAGCCGCGCGGCCTCGAGCAGGAACGCCGAGCGGTCGGCCTGCCGGACGGTCTCCTCGTACAGCCGGACCCGCTCCAGCGCCTGACCGGCCTGCCGGCCCAGCGTCGCGAGCAGGTCGGCGTCGGCCGGGGCCAGCGCGCCGCGGGTGCCGGGCTCGCTCAGGCTGATCAGCTCGCTGTCGTCGGTGACGCCGAGGACGAGGACCAGCGCCCCCAGGTGCCGGTCGTCGGCGGCCGACACCGGGACGACGACCACCGACTCCTGCCCGGCCTCGGCCATCGCCGCGGCCAGCTCCGGCCACCGCTCGCGCAGCCCCGGGCCCAGCGGCACCGCCCGCACCCCGCCGGTGCGCACCAGCTCCACGCCGTCCGCGGCCGCCGTGACCAGGGCGTCCAGCAGCTCGGGGGGCAGGCCGTCGGCGGCGGCGAGCGCGACCGGCAGCGGCCGCCCCTCCGCCGCCGGACCGGGGCGGGGCACCGCCAGCCACAGCCCGGCGCCGCCGGCCTGCAGCGCGGCTCGGGCGCGGCGGACGACGACGTCGGCGACCTGCTCGGCCGAGGCCGCGGCGGCGAGCTCGGAGACGACCTGCTGCAGCGTGCGCGCCCGCGCCTCGGAGTCGGCGGCCGCCCGCTGCGCGGTCAGCAGCGCCCGCTCGTAGCGCCGCCGGGAGGTGGCCTCGAAGACGGTGGCGCGCACCAGCAGCGGCCGGCCGTCGTCGTCACGCACCTCGACGGCGTTGAGCAGGCAGGGCAGCACCGAGCCGTCGTCGCGGACGACGTCGAGGGCCACCTCGCGCACCGCCCCCTGCAGCCGCAGCAGCGGCGCGAGGTGGGTCTCGTAGTAGACCCGCCCGCCGGCGCTGAGCAGGTCGGGCAGCCGGCGGCCGAGGACCCGCTCGGGAGGGTGGCCGGTCCACGCGCAGAACGTGCCGTTGACCTTGACCACCCGCCCGTCGGGGACCATCGACAGGTAGCCGCACGGCGCGTTCTCGTAGAGGTCGGCCGGGTCCTCCTCCAGCAGCCGGGCAAGCCCGGCCGGCCGCTCCTGCTGCTCCCCCACGGTGCCGGTCCGCCTCAGCGCTCGAGGAACGCCCGGATGGCCGCGACCGTCTCCTCCGGCGCCGACAGGTGCGGGCAGTGCCCGGTCGCGGCCAGCTGCGTGAAGACGCTGCCCGGGACCTGCTGGTGCACGTAGCGGCCGACCGGCTCGGGGGCGATCGAGTCGTCGGTGCACTGCAGGACGAGCGTGGGCACGCGGACGGCCGGCAGGTCGGCGCGGTTGTCGGAGAGGAACGTGACCCGGGCGAACTGGCGGGCCACCACGGGGTCGGTGCGGCAGAAGCTCGCGGTCAGCTCGGCGGTCACCTCCGGGTTGCCCGGCCCGGCGACCACCGGGGCCAGCGCCGCGGCCCACTGGTCGGGGTTGCTGTCGAGGGAGTCCAGCAGCGCGGCGACGTCGGCCCGGCTGAAGCCGCCGGTGTAGCCCTCGTCGTCGACGTAGCGCGGGCTGGGACCGACCATGACCAGCGCCCCGAAGTGCTCCGGTGCCCGCAGGACGGCGAGCACGCCGATCATGGCGCTCACCGAGTGCCCGACGAAGACCACGTCGTGCAGGTCCAGCTCGCGGCAGATCGCGACGACGTCGTCGGCGTAGCCGGCCAACGACGCGTACCGCTGCGGGTCGTAGGCACCGAGGTCGGAGCCGCCGGAGCCGACGTGGTCGAAGGTGACCACCCGGTGGTCGACGGCGAACTCCGGCGCGACGGCGCGCCACATGGTCTGGTCGCAGCCGAAGCCGTGCGCCAGCAGCATCGGCCGGGCCGCCTCCGGACCGCTCACGCGCAGACAGTTCCGCGTGACCACGCTCACCGCTCCGACCGTAACGGACGGAGGCGTCCCTGTCCCCGTCCGGTCCGGCCGCGCCCGGGGACACGCCGGTACGGCCCGCCCGGCCCCGTGCTCCGGGGCCCTCGCTCCGGGGGCCCCTACCAGCGGGAGGTGCCGCAGTCGCGGCAGCGCTTCTTCACGGTCGTGGTCTCGCCGGAGCAGTTCGGGCAGGTCCAGGTGGCCCGCTCGGCGGTGCGCCGGGTCGTGCGTCCGGTGACGGTGGTGCTCATCGGTGTCTCTCCCCTGTCGTCCGGGAGCCCCCGACGGTAGGCCGCCGGGATGACGGGGAGGTGTCGATCAGGTAGCCGACGGTGACGGGCCTCCCCGGGCTCGCGGGGCCATCCCGTCACGCGGGACTGGCGGGGCACTGGGACGCGGGTGCAAGTGGGCCTCCCAGTCGGGCTGCAGTCCCGCGCAGGAGGCGGGCGGGAGCGTCCTCGCAGCGAGCCGGACCGCGGCTCCCCACCGAGGAGGCACTGCCATGACCCGCACCCGCCTGACCCGCACGCTGCTCCGCACCGCCGTCCCCACCGCCGCCTTCGCCGCGGTGGTCGCCACCACCGGCACCGCGTCGGCCGACTCCTACGCCTACAACGCCTACGACACCGACGCCAACGGCTACATCGACCTCTACGCCTTCGACGACAGCGGCGACGGCTACGAGGACACCTGGGCGGTCGACTGGGACGAGAACGGCCTGACCGAGCAGATCGCCGTGGACACCGACGGCGACGGCTGGGCCGACACCTTCGCCTTCGACAGCGACGAGGACGGCTACGTCGAGGAGGTCGGCGTCGACACCACCTACAACGGCCTGCCCGACGTCTGGGGCGCCGACACCGACTACGACGGCTACGTGGACGCGGTGGCCTACGACTACGACGACGACGGCTACGCCGACTACTCCGAGCTCGCGTCCTCCGCGTCCTACGCCTACACGTCGGTGAGCTACGTGTTCGCCGAGGCCGACGGCTGGGCCTACTGGGAGGTCAGCGTCGAGTACGGCTACGGCCTGGTCTCCGAGCAGACCGCGGACAGCGGCATCGACGCGAAGACCAGCGCCCTGACCATCACGGGGAACACCGCCGACGACGACGCCGGCGACATGGTCGCCGACGCGCTGCGGCAGCTGTTCTGACCCCGCACCGATGACCTGCACGGCCGGCGCCGGCCAGGAAGACGGGGTCCCCCCACCCTCCTGGCCCCGGCGCCGGCGGGCGCGTGTCCGGCACCGGCACACGACACGCGCGCGGGAGGTGACAACGGCCGGGCGGAGAGCGCAAGATGGGCGGTTGCCGCACGGCCCCGGAATGGCACGGGAATGGCGGCGAGAAGTAGATCGGCCACCATTCTAGCAGAGGGAAGTGCATTGCCGGCCACCCCGTCCGACGTCGTCCCCGACCCCGAACTGGCCCGCGAGCAGGAGTACGTCACCGACCTCTACACCCGCCTGGACGCCGCCCGCGAGCTCGCCGCCCGCCGGATGCGCCAGGCGATCACCTGGCCCGCCGTCGACCCGCAGGCGCTGCAGGAGCGCGACGCCACGGTGCGCTTCCACGGCGAGCGGGTCGTCGCCCTCGACGCCGCCGAGGCCGGGCTGTGCGTCGGCCGCATCGACCGGGCCGACGACGGCGGCGCACTCTACGTGGGCCGGATCGGCCTGCCCGCCGACGACCCGGCCGGCGACCCGGCGCTGGTCGACTGGCGGGCGCCGGCCGCGCGGCCGTTCTACACCGCCACGCCGGTGCACCCGCTGGGCATCGTGCGGCGCCGGCACATCCGCACCCGCGGGCGCACCGTCGTCCGCCTCGACGACGAGGTGCTCACCACCGGCGTCGCGGGCTCCGGGCTCACCGGGGAGGCGGCGCTGCTGTCGGCGCTGGACGCCTCCCGGACCGGGCGCATGACCGACATCGTGCGCACCATCCAGGCCGAGCAGGACCGGATCATCCGCAGTGACGCCGCGGGCGTGCTCGTCGTCCAGGGCGGGCCAGGCACCGGCAAGACGGCGGTGGCGCTGCACCGGGCGGCCTACCTGCTCTACACCCACCGCGAGCGGCTGGCCCGCCGCGGCCTGCTGGTCGTCGGCCCGACCCCGACGTTCCTGCGCTACATCGCCGACGTGCTGCCCTCCCTCGGCGAGACCGGGGTGCTGCTCGCGGGGCTGGGCCAGCTGCGGCCGGGCCTCGACGCCCGCGGCGAGGAGTCCCCGGAGGCGGCCGCGGTCAAGGGGCGGCTGGAGATGGTCGACGTGCTGCGCGCCGCGGTCGCCGCCCGCCAGGTGGTGCCCGAGGCGCCGGTCGAGCTGGAGGTCGAGGGCTACCGGCTGCGGCTGCGACCGGTCGACGTCAGCCGCGCCCGCAACGCCGCCCGCCGGGCCGACCCGCTGCACAACCTCGGCCGGCCGGTGTTCGTGCAGCGGGTGGTCGACACGCTCACCCGCCGCTACGTCGAGCGGCTCGGTGCCGGCGTGCAGGCCGGCCGCGACCTGCTCGACCGGGAGGACGTCGCCGCGCTGCGCCGCGAGGTGGCCGGCGACCCCGCCGTGCGGTCGCTGCTGGCCCGGCTGTGGCCGGTGCTCACCCCCGAGCGGCTGCTCACCGACCTCTACGCCGACCCGGCTCGCATCGCCGAGGCCACGCCCGGGTGGTCCGACGCCGACCGGGCGCTGCTGCACCGGCCGCGCGGCAGCGCGACGACACCGGCACAGTGGACGCCGGCCGACGTGCCGCTGCTGGAGGAGGCCGAGGAGCTGCTCGGCTTCGACGACAGCGCCCAGCGGGCCCGCGCCGAGCGCGACCGGCAGCGCGCCCTGCGCCGGGCACAGGAGACCCTCGACGTGCTGCACGGCTCCCGGTCGGTCGACCTGGAGGACGAGCACCTGGCCGCCGAGGTGCTCAGCGCCGGCGACCTGCTGTCGGCCGAGGACCTCGCCGACCGGCACCGCGAGCTCGACCTGCGCACCACCGCCGAGCGGGCCGCCGCCGACCGGACGTGGACCTTCGGCCACGTCGTCGTCGACGAGGCCCAGGAGCTCTCGCCGATGGCGTGGCGGCTGCTGGTGCGCCGCTGCCCGACCCGGTCGATGACCGTCGTCGGCGACGTCGCCCAGACCGGCAGCCTGGCCGGCACCGACCGCTGGGAGGAGGTGCTCGCCCCGCACGTCGGCAACGCCTGGCGGCTGGAGGAGCTGACGGTCAACTACCGGACGCCGGCGGAGGTCATGGCGGTGGCCGCGGAGGTGCTGGCCGCCACCGGCACCGGCCTGCGCCCGCCGCGGTCGGTGCGCACCGGCGGCGCGCCCCCCGTCGCGGAGGTCACCGGGGAGGCCGGGCTGGCCGCCCGGGCCGCCGCCGTCGGCGCCGGCCTCGCCGGGCACGAGGGGACGACGGCACTGGTCGTGCCGCCGAGCCGGCGCGACGACGTCGTCGCCGCGCTGTCGGCGCTGCGGCCGGACGTGCAGTCCGGGCCCGACGCCGACTCCTCGCTGGGACCGGTGGTGCTGCTGCCGGGCGAGACCAAGGGGCTGGAGTTCGACTCGGTCGTCGTCGTGGACCCGCAGGGGGTGCTCGACGAGGGCGTGCGCGGCCTCAACGACCTCTACGTGGCGCTGACCCGGGCCACGCAGCGGCTGACCGTGCTCTCCCCCGGCCCGCTGCCGGCGGTGCTGGCCGGGCTGGGCGCCGTCGCGGCGTAGCGGGAGGACCGCCGCACCTCCCCGCCGAGGTGTCCTCGGCGGGCGCTCGTGCTCTGCACACAGGTGTGTGCAGAGCACGAGCGTCCGCGGGACTACCCGTGGGCGGCGGCGGGGCGGAGGACGACGCCGCTGGCCGGGCGGGCCGGGATGCGCCGCAGCGAGATGGTGAGGTCCTGGTCGGCGGGGACGTCCAGGGGCAGCCGCGCCAGGCAGGGCGCCAGTGCCGCCAGCAGCGCCACGGTGATCTGCTCGCCGGGGCAGCGGTGGCCGGTGCGGGGGTCCCCGCCGCCCTGGGGCACCAGGTCGTAGGCGCCGATCTCCCGGCCGAGGAAGCGCTCGGGCCGGAAGGCGTAGGGGTCCTCCCACAGCTGCGCGTCGTGGTTCTGCCCGTAGAGGTCGAGCAGCACCATCGCGTTGCGCGGGATGGTCTGCCCGCCGAACTCCACGCGCCGCGGCGCCCGGCCGCCGATGAACGGCGCGAACGGGTAGAACCGCCGGACCTCGTGCGCCCACGCCTCGGCGAACGCCGGGTCGGCGGCCAGCCGCTCCCGGTACTCGGGCCAGCGGGCCAGCGCGTGCCCGGAGAAGGCCGTGAACCAGGCCACCGCCGTCGTCGGCCGGATGACGTTGAGCAGCTCGACGGCGGCCAGCCGCGGGTCGAGCAGCCCGCCGTCGAGGTCGCGGTGCGCGGCGACGACCCGCAGCGCCGACCCCGGCGGCGCGTCGAGCTCGCCGGACCGGACCCGCTCGACGATCCCGGCCAGCCACCGCTCGCGCCGTCCCCGGGCCCGTCGGGCGCGCCAGTGCCGCGGGCCGGCGGTGGCGAAGCCGTCGACCATCGCCCGCAGGTCGGCGGCCAGCGCCGGCACCTCCGCGTCGGACACCGGCACGCCCGCCCAGCGGGTCACCGCGCCGGCGATCACCTCCGACGACGCGTCGAGGAGCACCACCTGCGGGCGGGTGACCCACTCGCGCGCCGCGTCGTCCCACGCCGCCGTGGTGCGCCCGACGAGGGCGTCGATGCCGGCGGGGTCCATGAGCACCTGCACGAACATCGCCTTGCGGACGCGGTGCGCCTCGCCGTCGAGGGTGTGCACCGCGCCCTTGCCGAACAGCGTCCCCTGCACCGGCTCGGGGAGGGCGTGCGAGCGGCGCACGTGGTCCTCGTCGTAGAGGAAGCGGGCCGCCTCCGGGCCCTCGATCCCCACCGCGGGCAGACCGCCGAGCCGGGTGCCGACCGCTCGCCCGCCGGAGGCGCGGCGCAGGTCGGGCAGCCAGGCGTAGCCCTTGGCGAGCAGGGCGAGGGAGTTCTCCAGACGCATGGGTCCGCCCGTGCCCCGGACCGGGAGCGGGCAACCGCTCAGCCGGGGCGTTGCGACTGCAGCCGGTCGTCGCGCGGCTCGGTCGCGGTGTCGGCCGGCGCCTCCGCGTCCGGCCGGTCGTCGCGCCGGCCCGCCGAGCGGCCGTGGCCCAGCCGGCGCAGCAGCGCGGCGACCTCGCCGGCGGCCGACGTCGTCGCCGTGCCCTCCGGCAGCCGGGCGGCGACCTCCTGCAGCGCCTCCGCCAGGCCGCGCTCGTCGGCGTCGAGCATGCCGCGGTAGGCGGGGTCGAGCAGGTAGCCCGTCGGCGGGGTGGACAGGCAGCCGATGAGGTCGAGCAGCACCTCCAGCCGCCGCGCCGCCTCCGCCGGGGAGGTGTCCCCGCTGGCCATGGCCACCGTCTCGACGTCCTGCTCCCACAGCCGGCTGCGGGCGACGTCCTCCTGCAGCGCCAGCACGGTGCCCGACGGGCGCGACTCCCGCGATCCCTGCACGGCGCTGCGCACCTGGTGGGCGATGCGGATGAGGTCGTCGTCGAGCATCGAGGTGCCCACGAACAGCACGTGCCGGGTGAGCAGCAGCGAGTGCAGGACGCCGGCCAGCGCGGCCCGCGAGTCGCCCAGCTGCAGGTACTCCTCGCGGGTGAGGACGACGCTGTCGGGGTGCGCGGCGTCGCCGTGCAGCTTGAGCAGCCACGGCCGGCCGGGCCGCGCCTCGTCGTAGGGCAGCACCGACAGGTCGCGGCCGATGTCGGCGGCGGCGAGCTCCACCAGCGGGTCGTAGTTCGTCGTCACGAACTCCTGCACCGGCAGGTCGGCGATCAGCGCGTGCGCCAGCGCGTAGGGGCCCGGCCCGAAGCGGTCCTGCACGAACTCCTCGAGCCGCTCCCGGCCCAGCTCGCGGGCCAGGAGCGCCGCGGCGTCCTGCGGCGGCAACCGGGACAGGCCCTCGCGCAGGTCCTCGCCCAGGCCCGAGTGCCCGGCCAGCTCGCCGAGCAGCTGCTCCCACGTGGGCAGGCCGGCGGCGGCGCTCACCCCGGCGCCGATGAACAGCGCCAGCTGGCCGCGCCGCGCCCGCTCCCCCAGCTGCTCGGCCAGCACGCACAGCGGCTCGGGCAGGTCCCAGCCGGTCCCCTCCCCGCGGCGGATCCGCTGGGCGGCGGCCAGGTCGCTGGACCCGCGCAGCACCAGCGCGACGTCGAACCCGTGCTCGTCGGCGGCCTCCCGCAGCACCGGCAGCAGCTGCCGGATGAGGTCACCGCGGCGCCCGGCCGCGCCGCCCCAGCCGGTGCCCAGCGCCGGCAGGCCGACCAGCCGCCGGGCCCGGCCGTGCACCGGCTGCGCCACCTCGCGGGCGGCGACGGCGGCCAGCGCCTCGCGGGCGCCGTCGAGCAGCCAGTCCAGGCCGCGGCCGTCGTCGTCGACGGTGTCGAGCAGCCACACCTGCCGCGGCCCGCCCCCGGGCACCGGCAGCACCCGCTCGTCGCCGGACCAGGCGAGGTCGACGCAGACGCCCTGCTCGTCCTCGTCGCTGACCAGGTCGGCGGGCAGGAGATCCCGCCAGCTCGCGGCCACGCGGAGGCTGCGCCCGGTGGGCACCAGCACGTCGTCGCAGGACAGGCGGGTGAGGTCGGCACCGACCACGAAGACGTGTCCACTCACGCCCGGGCCCTACCCCCGGGACCGGCCCTCCGGAACCGGCTGCGCCCGCAAGTCGCCCGCAGGGCCGGTGCAAGCCCGCCCGGCGAGGGTCGCGACCGTGATCCCCCGCCGCCTCGTGCTGCCCGGCTCCCTGGCCGCCGCGCTGCTGCTCCCGGCCTGCGCCACCGCCGGAACCGGCGCCGGAACCGGCACCGCGACCCCGGCCGGTCCGGTGACCGTCGCGGCCGCCGGCGTCCCCGACCGGCCCGCCGGCGCGCTCCCGGCGCCGCTGACCGAGGTGCTCGGCTTCGCCGACCTGGGCCCCGACGCCGGCCCCGCGGGCGCCGCGGTGGCGCTGGCCGCGGACGGCGGCAACGGCGTCCTCGTGTGGCTCGACCGCGACCCCTCCGACGCGGCCGCGGGTTCGGTCCTCGTCGACGTGGGCCCGGTCACCGCCGACGGCGGCGGGGAGGGGTCCCCGGTGACCCCCGAGCCGGTCTCGTCCGTGGCGGTGCCCGCGGTGTCGGAGCTGGTCGACCTGCAGGCCACTGCCGACGGCGTCCTGGTGGTCGGCGAGCTGACGTGGCCGGACGGGACCGCCGGCTGGGGTCTGCTGCGGGTGGACGGGAGCGGGCGGGCCGACACCGTCGCCGTCGACTCCCCCGAGCTGGTCGGCAGCCGGACCCGCGCCACCGTCCTCACCGAGGGCGGGGACACGCTGGTGCTCGCGCTCGGCGCCGCAGCGCCGGCGCCGCACCTGGTGGCGGTCGACGCCGCCGACGGCGGGGTGCGGGCCACCACCGGCCTCGCCGTCCCCGGCGCCACGACCGCGCTGCCCCAGGACGTCGCCGTCGCACCCGACGGGGACCTGGTGGTGGCGCTCGACGCCGACGTCGACGTCCGCGGCGCGCGGCCGCGCGCGGTCCTCACCACCGTCGACGCCGCGTCGGCCGAGGCGCCGGGCGAGCCGTTCGACCTCGGCTCGGGCGAGGGGGCCAGCGGCGTCGGGGAGGTGGCCGTGGGCGGCGACGGGACCGCCTGGGTGACCGTGGCGGGCTGGGACCCGGCCGACCCCGCCGACGTCACGTGGCGCCTGGTCGGCGTGGCCGGCGACGTGCTGCAGGAGATCGACCTGCCCGCCGACGCGGTCCCCGGCGGCGACCTCGCCGTCGACCCGGCCGGCGCCACCGCCTACCTGCCGGGCTCGGTCGCGGGCGTGCCGCACCTGTTCGTCGTCGACCTGGCCGCCGGCACCACCGAGCCGGTGCGGCTGGCCGCCGCCGGGCACACGGCCGACGTGGCGGTGGCCTCCGACGGCGCGACGGTGTGGGTCAGCGGGACCGACGGCGCAGGCCGGCCGGGGGTGTGGCTGGTCGGCTGAGGTCCGAGGCGCGGGGTCGGACGCCGGTCAGGCCCCGCAGCCGCCGCCGGAGCAGGCGCAGCCGGCGCACCCGAGCGGGCGGGGCGGCGCCGGGCGGCGGGCCACCTCGCGCAGTCCGGCGGCGGCCACCAGCAGCGGCACGGCCGCCAGCCCGGTCACGAGCGCGGCGACCACGGCGGCGACGTCGGCGGCGCGGCCGGTCCCCTGGGAGGCGGCGGTGGCGGCCACCAGGCCGCCGACCAGCACCGCCCACACCAGCAGCGCGGTGCCGGCGCGGCGGGCGGCACCACCCCGCGCGAGGGCGATCCCGGCACCGGCGAGCAGGACGAGCGGCACGCCGAGCAGCAGCACCCAGCCGGTGGCGGCGGCCGACACCGCGGCCGCCGCGGCCGCCGCGACCCCGCCGGCCACGGCCGCGGCACCCGCAGGCACCGACCCCGCCCGCAGCAGGGCGGCGCCCCGGCCGGCGGCGAGCAGCCCGAGGCCGCCGAGCAGCAGCCGGGCACCGAGGTCGCCGGTGACGACGGCGGCCACCGCGAGTCCGACCAGCACGACCCCGAGCGCCGCCCGCACCGGCCAGGCCCGGCGGGCCGTCTCCTGCTCGGTGGCGGCGCGCGCCGCCGTCCGTGCCGGGGTCCGTGCCGTGGTGCGTGCTGTCGTCGGTGTCGCCACGGGCCCAGTGTCCCGCACCCGCGACCGGCGCCGCCGCCACGCCCGGCGGCGGGCCGCGGCGCGTGCGACCCTCGGCGGCACCGCCGGCGCGCGCCGGCGGCACGGGGACGGGGGCGGCGTGGCCGACGACACGGCGCGGGCGGTGCAGCGTGCCGCCCACAGCCCCGCGCTGCGGCACGCCGCCCGCGCCGGGCTGCTCGGCTACGCGCTGATCCACCTGCTCGTCGCCTGGCTGGCGCTGCAGCTCGGCTGGGGCACCCCCGGCCTGAGCAGCCCCGCGGAGTCCACCGACTCCGCCGGCGCGCTGGCGCTGCTGGCCGCCACCCCGCTGGGCAACGTCCTGCTGTGGGTCCTGGCCGCCGCGCTCGCCGGGCTGTGTCTCTGGCAGGCGGTCGAGGTCCTCCGGCACCACTCCCGGCTGCCCCCGGCCGGTCCCGGCCGGCGGCAGGCACTCGTGCAGGTGGTCAAGACCGTGGGCACCGCGGTCCTCTACGGCTACCTGGCGGTGTCCGCGGTCCGGCGGGCGCTCGGGGACGAGCAGCGCCCCGCCGAGGACCGCCAGGTGGTCCGCGGCGTGCTGTCCTGGCCGGGCGGGCAGCCGCTGGTGGTCGCGGTCGCGGCCGTCGTCGCCGGCATCGGGGTCTACCACGTGCAGAAGGGCCTGCGTTCGGGCTTCGCCGGGGAGATCGACCTGAGCGGCGTCCGCCCGTCCCTGCGCACGCTCACCCACCGGCTGGCGCAGACCGGGTTCGTGCTCAAGGGGGTGGCGCTGGTCCTCGTCGGCGGCGTCGTCGGCTGGGCCGCGGCGACCTTCGACCCCGAGCGGGCGACCGGTCTGGACGGGGCGCTGCACGCCGTCGCGGCCGAGCCGTACGGCCGGTGGCTGCTGCTCGTCGTCGCCGTCGGGCTGGCCACCTTCGCCGTCTACCTGCTGGCCCGGGCGCGGCACCCGGTCGGTTGACGACGGCGCGGCGTTCGACCCGCGCGGTGATCGCAACCGTGCCACGCTGATCACCACACGGGGGGTGCGCACGGGAGGGCGGCGATGAGCGGAACCGGGTCGGTCACGGGTGCTGCCGGGCGAGCGGGCGACAGCGACACGCTGCAGAACCTCGCCCGCGTCGGCCTGGTCGCCTACGGCGTGGTGCACCTGCTGATCGCGTGGCTGGCGCTGCAGCTGGCCTGGGGCGGCGGCAGCGGCCAGTCCGCCGACCAGTCCGGCGCGCTGGCCACGCTGGCGGAGTCCCCGGTGGGCAAGCCGCTGCTGTGGATCCTCGCGATCGGACTGGTGGCGCTGGCGCTGTGGCAGGCCGCCGAGGTGCTGCGCTGGCGGTCGGGCTGGTCGGCGACCGGAGAGGCGCGGAAGAAGGCGCTGGGCAGGTCGGGCAAGGCGGTGGCGAAGGCGGTCGTCTACCTGGTGCTGGCGGTGCTGGCGTTCCGGTTCGCCACCGGCGGTGGCCAGTCGAGCTCCGGACAGCAGCAGCAGACCGCCGCCGGCGTCTTCGGCTGGCCGGCCGGGCGCTGGCTGGTCGGCCTGGTGGGGCTGGTGGTGATCGGCGTGGGGGTCTACCACGTGGTCAAGGGCGTGACGAAGAAGTTCCTGGAGCAGGTCGACCTCGCCTCCGCGCCGCAGAGCGCCCGGCGGGCGGTGACCCGGCTCGGCCAGGTCGGCTACCCCGCCAAGGGCGTCGCGTTCGGCGTCGTCGGTGCGCTGCTGGTGTACGCGGCGGTCACCTTCGACCCCGCCAAGGCCTCCGGGCTCGACGGCGCCATGCGGACCATCCTCGACGCGCCGTTCGGGAAGATCCTGCTCACCCTGGTGGCCCTCGGCATCGCGGCGTTCGGCGCCTACTGCTTCGTGCGGGCGCGCTACCCCGAGCGCACCTGAGCGTGCCGCGCCCGCGCGGCGTCCTCGGCCGGGTGCAGCGGGCGGTCCGGGCCGCGCGGGGCGTCACCGACCACCCGGTGCTGCGTGCCCTCGCCCGCGTCGGGCTGGTCGCCTACGGCGTGGTGCACCTGCTCATCGGCTGGCTGACCTGGCGGGTGTCCCGCGGGTCGGAGGGCACCGACGCCGACCAGACCGGTGCGCTGCAGACGGTGGCCGCCGGCCCCGGCGGTGCGGTGCTGCTCTGGGCGATCGGGCTCGGCCTGCTGGCGCTGGCGCTGTGGCAGGGCGGGGAGGTGCTGCTGTGGTGGCACGGCCTGCTCGACCCCGCGCACCGGACCCGCACCGCGGTGGTCTGCGCCAAGTGCCTGGCCAAGGCCGCCGTCTACGCCGTCCTCGGGGTCACCGCGCTGCTGTTCGCCGTGGGCGCGGAGTACGAGGCCGACGAGCGGCTGCGCGAGGTCACCGGGGAGACGCTGGAGGTGCCCGGCGGCGCGGTGGCGGTGGGCGCCGCCGCGGTGGGCGTCGTTGCGGTCGGCGCCTACTCGCTGTGGCGGGGGGCCACCGGCGGCTTCATGCGCGACGTCGACCTGCCCGCCGCGCCCGACCGGTGGGAGCCGGTGATCGAGGCGGTCGGGCGGGTGGGGTACGCCGCGAAGGGCGTGGCGTTCGGCGTCGTCGGCGTGCTGCTGTTTCGCGCCGCGACGACCGCCGACGTCTCGACCGCCACCGGCCTCGACGGCGCGATGACCACGATCGGCCGCTCCGGCGCGGGGCCGGCGCTGCTGACCGTGGTCGCGGTCGGGTTCGCGGCGTTCGGCGTCTACGCGCTGGCCCGTGCCCGCTACCCCGACCGCGACCCGTCGTCCTGACCGGGCCCTGACCGGGCACTTCCGCGGAAGTGCGCAGGAGGTCCGTGCACTTCCGCGGAAGTGCACGGCGTGGGCTAGGTGCGGGGGCCGCCGGCGACGTAGACGACCTGCCCGGAGACGAAGCCGGCGCCCTCGCTGACGAAGAACGAGACGGTGTGCGCGATGTCCTCGGGCACACCGGCGCGGGCCACCGGGATCGCCGCGGCCCGCTCGGCGACGTACTCCTCCCAGTTCCGGCCGATGCGCTCGGCGGTCGCCTTCGTCATCTCGGTCTGGATGAAGCCCGGGGCGATGGCGTTGGCGGTGACGCCGAAGCGGCCCAGCTCGATGGCGAGGGTCTTGGTGAACCCCTGCAGCCCGGCCTTGGCAGTGGCGTAGTTGGCCTGGCCGCGGTTGCCCAGCGCCGAGGTGCTCGACAGGTTCACGATCCGGCCCCACCCGGCGTCGACCATGTGCTTCTGGCAGGCGCGGGTCATGAGGAACGAGCCGCGCAGGTGCACGGTCATGACCAGGTCCCAGTCGGCGTCGGTCATCTTGAACAGCAGGTTGTCGCGGGTGACCCCGGCGTTGTTCACCAGCACCACGGGCGGGCCGAGCTCGGCGGCGACCCGGTCGACGGCGGCCTGCACCTGCCCGGCGTCGCCGACGTCGGCCCCCACCGCGAGCGCGCGCCCACCGGCGGCCTCGATCGCCTGCACGGTGCCGGCCGTCGACGCCTCGTCGAGGTCGAGCACCGCGACGGCGAAGCCGTCGGCGGCCAGCCGCACGGCGGTGGCCGCGCCGATGCCGCGGGCGGCTCCGGTGACGACGGCGACGCGGGCGGGGGACTCGCTCATGGCCGTTCTCCTCGGGTGGGGGGCTGCCTGGTGACGTGCCGGAACGGCCATCCTTCAGGGTCCCGCGCCGAGCGCGCGAGGCGTGGGGGGAAGGGTGGTCCTCCGTCTGCCCACCGGGGCGGTCCGCGTCAGGCGACCCGCTCGAGGACGGCGGCCAGGCCCTGCCCGCCGCCGATGCACATCGTCTCCAGGCCGTAGCGGGCGCCGCGGCGGTCCATCTCGCGGGTCAGCGTGGCGAGGATCCGCGCTCCGGTGGCGCCGACCGGGTGGCCCAGCGAGATGCCCGACCCGTTGACGTTGGTGCGCTCGAAGTCGGCCTCGGTGAAGCCCCACTCGCGGGTCACCGCCAGCACCTGGCTGGCGAAGGCCTCGTTGAGCTCGATGAGGTCGATGTCGGAGAGCTTGAGGCCGGCGAGGTCGAGCGCCTTCGCCGTCGCCGGCACCGGGCCGATGCCCATGGTCCTCGGCGGGACGCCGGCCACCGCCCAGGAGACGACGCGGGCCAGCGGGCGCAGCCCGAGCTCGGCGGCCTTCTCCGGCGAGGTGACCACGCACGCCGCGGCGCCGTCGTTCTGGCCGCTGGCGTTGCCGGCGGTGACGGTGGCCTCGGGGTCGTCCTTGCCCATGATCGGCCGCAGCTTCGCGAGGGTCTCGACGGTCGAGTCGGGACGGATGTGCTCGTCGCGGTCGACGACGGTGTCGCCCTTCCGGCCGCTGATGGTCACCGGGACGACCTCGTCGGCGAACCGGCCCGCCTCGGTGGCCGCGGCGGCGCGCCGGTGGCTGCGGACGGAGTACTCGTCCTGCTCCTCGCGGCTGATCGAGTACTCGCGGCGCAGGTTCTCGGCGGTCTCGAGCATGCCGCCGGGCACCGGGTGGTGCTTCCCGCCGGCGGTGACGCGGCCGCGGGCCAGGCCGTCCTGCAGCAGGACGCCGGGGCCGGCCTTGACGCCCCAGCGCATCGCGGTCGAGTAGAACGGCGCGTTGCTCATCGACTCGGCGCCCCCGGCCAGGACCACCTCGGCCGAGCCGCTCTGCACCTGCATCGCGGCGTAGAGGACCGCCTGCAGGCCCGAGCCGCAGCGGCGGTCGACCTGGATGCCGGCGGCGGTGACCGGCAGGCCCGCGTCGAGGGCGGCGACCCGGCCGAGCGCCGGCGCCTCCATCGTCGGGTAGCAGTGGCCGAGGACGACGTCGTCGACCGACTCCGGCGGCAGCCCGGTGCGCTCGACCAGGGCGCGCAGGACGGTCGAGGCGAGGTCCTGCACCGGCACGTCCCGCAGGGATCCCCCGAAGCCCCCCACCGGGGTCCGCAGCGGCTCACAGATGACCGCGTCACGCACGGCGTCCTCCTCGGCTCGTGGGTGCCGGCCCGCGTCCGGGCGGCTCGACGAGCAGTCTGCTCCCCCGCCGTGAGCAGCACCCGACGTGCCCAGGGGCTGGTGTGCTGGGACGACGGCCCCTGCCGGAGGGGCCTCCGTTACGCGGCGCCGGCGCCCGGTACGACCAGCTCGACGCCGAGCAGGTCCCACAGGCCGGTGACCTGCAGGGCGCGGCTGACCGCGCGGGTGCCGACGAGGACGCGCATCGGCGAGCCGGCCTGGTCGGCGGTGCGGTGCGCCACCGCGAGCACCGACAGGCCCGCGGAGTCGAGGAAGGTGACGGCCTCCAGGTCCACCACGACCGCCCGCGGCGCGCCTGCGAAGGCGTCGTCGAGCGCCCGGCGCAGGGCCGGGGCGGTGGAGCAGTCCACCTCGCCGGCGCAGACGACGCGCACGGCGCCGTCGGCGGGGACGGTCTCGACGGTCAGCAGGTCGCTCGTGGGACGGGGGGAGACAGTGGTCACGGTGCGCCTCTCGGCTGAGGGCGGGCCCGTGCGTAGGACAGCAGGTGGTGAGCCGTACCAAGCGCGGAGTCCGGCAGGACGTGCACGGCTGGTCGTTGAACCGCACCCCGGACGGTAGGCGTGGGGCAGGTGGGGCGCAAGGCCCCGACGGTGTGTCCGCGCACGTGGGAGCGCCGTTTCCGCCCGGTCGCGTGCCACATCTCACGGCCGCGGACGGAGGTCCGCGGAGCGGGGATACTCGAGCGCGTGAACAGGCGGCTGGTGCTGGCGGGCGTGATCTGGGCAGCGGCGTCGGTCCTGGCCTTCGTGGCCGGCGGCAACGCGCTCCTCGCGCTCGGCCTGGCCGTGTTCGGGCTGGTCCTCCTCGTCGTCCTGGCGATGGCGGGGGACTGGGACGACCACCCCGACTTCGAGGAGCGGGAGATGGCGCGGGCGCGCCGCCGCCGGGAGAAGTGGGAGCGCAACGCCGGGGCGCGGGCCCGGGACCGCGCGCGCTGGGAGGCCCACCAGGCGCGCAAGGCCGGCCGGGACTGAGGGACGGCCGAAAACCCGTCGACGGCGGAGGCACGCCGCCCTACCGTCGTCGACGTGCGCCTCTGAGTTCTCCTCGTTCCGTCGCCCGCGTCCTCCGCTGACGCCCGCGGGTCGAGCCCCCGGCTCCCCGCTCCCCTCCCGCCTGTCCCCGGGCGTCCTCTCCTGGCTGCCGGCTGTCCGCGGCCGGTCCGACCTCCCTCCGGAGGCCCTCATGTCACGTCCCGTGCGTTCCACCTCCCCTGCGGCCGCCGAGGCCCGCGCCACCCTGTCCGCCGACGACGCCGCCGCCTTCGACCGGCTGACCGCGGGGGTGCTCGCCGCGCCGTCGGCGGCCCTGGGCGCCGTCCTGCGCGCCTGCCTGCCGGGGATGTCCGGCGTGCGGTGGCTGCGCACCGCCGGGTTGCCGCCCGCCGCCCGGGCCGGGGCGCTCACCACCGAGCAGTGGCTGTCGCTGTACCGCTGCTGGTCGGCGGAGACCGCCGGCGCCCGCTCCGCCCGCGCCCGCGGCGGGGCCCCGCAGCGGGCCGGCCGCCCGTCGGCGCACGGCCACGCGCCCGGCGCGCTGGCCGCTCCCCGCTGGCAGTAGGAGGACCTCCGCGCGGGGTCCCGGCAGGGATGCCGTTTCCCCACCTGACCTGGCCGGGCTCAGCCGACCGCGTCCTCCGCGGCGAGGTCGGCGGCCCGGCCGGGCTCGGCGAACGCCTCGGCCAGCGCCTGCCGCAGCGGCCAGGCGCCGGCCCGCCAGGCCAGCGCCCGGCCGAGCGCGGCCGGGGTCCCGTCCACGTGGTCGACCGCGCCGTCGGGCCACCAGGCCACCGGCCGGTCCCCGGCCAGCAGCCGCCCGTGCACGGCGACCTCCGCCGGGAGGGCCGGCAGGCCGAGCCGGGCGGCGGCGAGGTCCGCGCCGGGCACCGCGGCCCACGGCCCGCGCCGCACCGGGGTGCTGGTGACCGTGGCCTGGACCCGCTCGCTGAGCAGTGGCAGGTCGAGCAGGTCGGCGACCGGCCCGGGGGTGCCGCCGGCGGGTACCAGCGGGCCGTCGGCCAGCGGCTGCAGCCAGGGCGCGTCGAGCACGGCGACCGGGTCGCGGGCCGGGTCGGCGACCCGGTCGGGCGCCACCCGCACCCGCGCCGGCGGGTCGACGTCGAGACCGTCGAGGGCGACCGCCAGCCGCGCGTACACGGTGCGCAGCACGGCCGGCAGCACCGTGCAGGCGGAGTCGCCGAGGCGGTCGAGCAGGTCCAGCGCGGCGTCGGGGTCGGCGAGCACGTCGTCGACCGTGGCGGCCGGCCGCAGCCGCGCGAGCACCTCCGGCGGCGCCTGCGCCGGCTCGTAGAGCCCCGCCAACTCCCCGCCGTCCGGTGCCCGCAGCCGGTCGGGACGCCGCCCGCCCAGCACCGGGTGGGTCGACAGCCACCAGCGCAGGTGGCAGGGCGCCGGTACCCCGTCGAGGACGACGTCGGCCCAGACCTCGTCGGGCAGCGCGGCCAGCAACGGCAGCGCGCCGGCCCAGTCGGCGACCAGGTCCAGGTCGCGGACGGCGGTCAGCGGCGGCCACGACGGCGGCGGCCCGGGCGGCAGGCGGTCCAGGACGGCGTCGGCCCAGGCGTCGGCGCCGTCGACGTCCAGGTCGTCGGGGTCCTCGGCGCGCACCGGCGCGAAGGTGGTGAGCACGCCGACCGCCTGCAGCACCGCGGGGTCGTGGGCGGCCGCGACGTCGGGGGCGAGCAGGCCGAGGGCGCCGTCCTCCAGCACCGCGGCCAGCGGCGCCCCGGGCAGCAGCAGCTCCCCCGCCGGCGCCCACGCGCCCTCGGCGTCGGGCAGGGCGAGCTCGGCCAGCCAGGGCAGCTCCCCGGGTGCGAGGCGGGCGGTGGCCACCAGGGCGAGCACCGCGGTGGCGAGGTCGGCGGGGTCGGCGTCGTCCCACCCGTCGTCGACCGCGTCGACCGACCGCTCGACGACGGCCCGCACCGCGGGGTCGGCCAGCACCGCGGCGGCGGTGGCCGGGCGCGCGCCGAGCCGCTCCAGCAGCCGCCGGGCGGCCGGCGGCGCCACCGCCTCGGGGGCGGCGATGCGCAGGGCGAGCGGGCCGAGCCGGTCGACCGGCAGGCCCTCGTCGGGCAGCAGCACACCGCCCGGGCCCGGCGCGGTGCGGCCGTCGGCCAGCGGCACCGGGAGCGCGCCGAGCTCCTCCCGGTCGGCGTGCTCCAGCGCGGTGTAGAGCCGCGCCCACCACGACGGCGGCCGGGCGATGCCGGTGACCGCCTCCACCACCTGCGCGGTGCCCACCCGCCGGACGCCGAGCGCGGCCAGCGCGGGAGCGCCCTCGCGCCGCGACCACTCGGCCGGCAGCAGCCCCGGCAGCACGCCGGTGAGGACGCCGACCAGCTCGTCGGTGCCCGCGTCGAGGACGGTGGCGCGCGCGGGCGTCAGGCGCTCCCCCTCCTCCGGATCGGTGGCGGGCAGCCACGCCGTCGCGCGCAGCCGGTCGAGGACGGCCGAGCCGAGGGCGGCGTCGAGCTCGGCGGCGGCCAGGCCGACGCGGGGCACGAGGGCGAGCACCGCGGGGTCCGGGGACAGCGCGGCCAGCAGGTCGGCGTAGACCTCCGCGGCGACGGCGGTGAGCGCGTCGGTGACCGGGCCGGGGGCGACGTGCCGGCGGTCGGAGCCGAGCGGGAACGGCGCGATGAGCCGCACCGGCAGCGACAGCGGCTCGTCGCTGGGTGTGGGGGCGTGCAGCACCTGCCGGTCCGGCAGCGGGCGGGGGCGGCCGTCGTCGTCGAGGGGCACCGCCCAGGTGAGCGTCCAGCCGCGGCGGGCGCGCTCCTCGACCGGGCGGTCGGCGAGCAGCTCCTCGGGCAGCTGCCCGCTGCGCTCGGCCAGCCGCCAGGGAGTGGTCGTGTCGCCGTCGCGCAGCCGCACCAGCGGCGGGGTGCGGGTGCAGGAGAGGGTGCGCGCGGCGCCGTCGACGACGACCTCGACCTCGGTCAGCCCGGGGAGGGCGAGCAGCAGCCCGGCGTCGAGCGCCGCCAGGGCCGCGCGGACGGCGGCCCGCGACCCCGCGCGCAGGGGCAGCACGACCTCGGTGGCGTACCCGGCCGGCGGCGGGCCGTCGGCCGGCCACGGCAGCCGGAGCACCGGGACGACGCCCTCGCGGCGGGCGACCTCGCCGGCCAGCGCGTCGACCCCGGCCACCTCGGCGCGGGTGCGGGCGGCGCTGAAGCGCACCCCGCCGTGCAGCGAGTGCACCGCCGGCTCGTCGCTGACGGCCAGGACGGCTGCGAAACCGACCCCGAAGCGGCCGACCGTGCCGTCCTGGTCGCGCTTGGCGGAGGCACGCAGGCTGGCCAGCCCGGCGACGCCGGCGGCGTCCAGCGGCGCCCCGGTGTTGGCGGCGTGCAGCACCTCTCCCCCGCCGCCCACCTCGGTGAGCTCCAGCCGCAGCCGGCCCGGGACCCCGGCCCGGAGGGCGGCGTCGGCGGCGTTCTGCGCGAGCTCGACGAGCAGCCGGTCGCGGTAGCCGCCGCGGACCAGGTCCTCCTCGGCGTTGGCGTCCTCCCGGAACCGCGCCGGGGAGTCGCTCCAGGCCGCCAGGACCCGCCGGCGCAGCTCCGCGGTGTCGAAGGGGTCGGCCACGGCGGTCAGCATGGCAGCGTGCGGGACCCGCGGTCGGCTCCGGAGGAGGAGCTACGCGCGGGTAACCTGCGCCACATGTCGCTCGCCGAGCAGCTGGATCCCGCCGCCGACGCCACCGAGACCTTCGAGTCGACCGACCCGGCCACCGGCGCCGTCGTCGGCGTCTTCCCGGTGCACGACGCGGCCGCCGTGCGGGAGGCCGTGGAGCGGGGCCGCGGAGCCGCGCAGCGGTGGGCCGCGCTGGGCTTCGACGGCCGCCGGCAGCGGCTGGCCGCCTTCCGCGGCCACCTCGCCCGGGAGCTGCACGGGCTGGCCGACCTGGTGCACCGGGAGAACGGCAAGCCGCACGCCGACGCCGTCCTCGAGATCACCCTGGCGATCGACCACCTGGCCTGGGCCGGCGCGCACGCGCGCAGGGCGCTGGGCCCGCGCCGCGTGCGCGCCGGGGTGCTGGCGGCCAACCACGCCGCCTACCTGGAGTACCAGCCCCTGGGCGTCGTCGGCGTCATCGGCCCGTGGAACTACCCGGTGTTCACGCCCATGGGCTCGATCGCCTACGCGCTGGCCGCCGGCAACGCCGTCGTCTTCAAGCCCTCGGAGTACACCCCCGCCGTCGGCACGTGGCTGGCCGCCGCGTGGCGGACCGCCGTCCCCGACGCGGCCGACGTCCTCCAGGTGGTCACCGGCTTCGGCGGGACCGGCGCGGCGCTGTGCCGGGCCGGCGTGGGCAAGCTCGCCTTCACCGGCTCGGCGCCCACCGGGCGCAAGGTGATGGCGGCGTGCGCCGAGACGCTCACCCCGGTGCTCATGGAGCTCGGCGGCAAGGACGCGATGATCGTCGACGACGACGCCGACGTGGCCGCCGCCGCCGACGCCGCCGTCTGGGGCGCGATGAGCAACGCGGGGCAGACCTGCATCGGCATCGAGCGGGTGTACGTGACCGCCCCGGTCTACGACCGGTTCGTCGCGGAGGTCGGCGAGCGGGTGCGCGACCTGCGCCCCGGCTCCGACGACGGCGCCGCCTACGGCCCCATGACGATGCCCTCGCAGGCCGACGTCGTCCGGCGCCACCTCGACGACGCCACCTCGGCCGGCGCGCGGACGCTGACCGGCGGCACCGTGCAGGGCGTCTTCGTCCCCCCGACCGTGCTGCTCGACGTCCCCGAGGAGTCGGCCGCGGTGCGGGAGGAGACCTTCGGGCCCACGCTCACCATCACCCGCGTGGCCGACGCCGAGGAGGCCCTCGAGCGCACCAACGCCACCTCCTACGGCCTGGCCGGGGCGGTGTTCTCCCGCTCGAGGGCGCGCGCGATGGACCTCGCCCGCCGGATGCGCAGCGGCATGACCAGCGTGAACTCGGTGCTGACCTTCGCCGGCGTGCCGTCGCTGCCCTTCGGCGGCGTCGGCGAGAGCGGCTTCGGCCGCATCCACGGCGAGGACGGGCTCAAGGAGTTCACCCGCGCCAAGGCCATCACCCGCCAGCGCTTCCCGCTGCCGGTCGACCTCATGTCCTTCAGCCGCCCGCCGGCCGCCGCCGACGCGCTGGCCCGCGTCATGAGGCTGGTGCACGGCCGCCACCGCTGAGCTTCGGAGCGCCTTCAGCGCGCTGTTGGCACCTCGGGGCTCGTCCCCTGGTGCCTTTGTCGCGCTAATGGCACCTCGTGGCTCGTCCCCTGGTGCCTTTGTCGCGCTAATGGCACCTCGTGGGACCGGCGGCGGATGCGCTGCGGGCTCGAGCCCGGTGCCCGCTCTATCTCCCCGCGCGCCTCGAGGTCGACCTCGGTGTCGGTGCAGCAGTTGCGCACCCGCCCCTTCGGCAAGAGCGGGTGCGTGGCGTAGCGCTCCTGGGCGGTGGCGACGACGTCGCGCAGCAGCACCCAGCCGTCCGGGCCGGCGAGGTCGTCGAGGGTGTCGAGGACGTGCGCCCGCACGAGCTCGTACTGGGCCAGGTCCGTCGTCCAGCCGTCCAGCCCGCCGGGACGGGTCGCGTCGAAGACCTGCACCCGGCCGCGGCTCCGCGCCGCGGCTCCGCGCCCCGGCGTCGGCGTCGGCGTCCCAGGCCGACTGCGGCACCGGCGCGCTGTGCGGGTCGGTGCTCACCGGACCGCCGGGCGCTCCTCGGAGCGGTGCACGGGCAGAGGGAAGCACGTCCCCGGACCGGACGCTGCCGTCTGACGCGGCGCCCCTTCCCCGGCGCCTCCGTCGCGAGGACCGCTCAGGCCGCCGCCAGGGCGGCACGGATGCGCGCGACCAGCGCCTCGACGTCGCGCATGTCGGCCGCGCTCACCCGGATCACCCGCCACCCGGCGGCGCGGAGCCGGTCGAGCCGCTCGGCGTCACGCGCGACCTGGTCCGGCTCGAAGTGGTGCGCGCCCTCGTACTCGATGGCCAGCCGCACGTCCGGGAAGGCGAGGTCGACGCGGGCGACGAACCTGCCGTGGTCGAACACCTCGAACTGGGGCACGGGCTCGAGGCCGGCCAGGACCAGGCAGACCCTCAGCCGTGACTCCGGCGGCGACTCCGCACGCGGGTCGACCAGCGGCACCGCCCGGCGGACCCGGCTCACGCCCCACCGGCCGGCACCGTGTAGTGCCATCGTGTCGAGGTCGGCTCTCGACACCGTCCCCGCACGCACCATCGCGTCCAGTGCGGCCACCGCCGTCGTCAGCGGTTCGAGGGTCATGACGTCCCACGCCGTCCGGAGGGGGACGGTGATCGGCACGTCGTCGGCCACCACGACGTCCGCGGGCGACAGGACGGTGTGGTGCACGGTCGCCTCCCGAGGGCCGCGCCAGCGGACCTCCTCCGGGCACACGAGCGTCACCTGGTCGTCGGCCGCTGCGAAGGGAGCGCCGTACCAGGCGGCCGCCGAGTGCCCGCCGACGGCGACACCCGGCGGCGCGAGCAGTGCGACGCCCCGGCAGCGCAACCGGTGGTCGACCGGCAGTCCCGGGTCGGCGTAGACGCCCTGGGCGAGCCTCCGGTAGCTGCGTCGCCGCAGCTGGCCACGCGTGAGGAAGCCCTCGGCCACGGCTGCGCTGCCGACGAAGACGCCGGGGAGAAGACGGCGGTGAGCGGACACCCGGGCAGCGTGGTCGACCCGCGGGCCGTCGACCGGCGTCGTCCACAGGCCCCGATGCCAGTCGTCCACAGGTCGGGTGCCAATAGCGCTACAAAGGCGCCCTTCCCGAGGGCCCCGGGTGCCAATAGCGCTACAAAGGCACCCTCAGCGGTGCCGACAGCGCTACACAGGCACTCCTCAGCCGTGGGTGGTGGCGGCCGACGCGGTGGTCGGTTCGCTGGGCACCGCGGGCGGGACGGCCGGTGCCGGGCGGCGGCGGATCGAGATCGACAGCACCGCGGCGACCAGGCACAGCGCGCCGGCGCCGAACCAGGCCAGGTCGTAGGAGCCGGTGACGTCGCGGACGACGCCGCCGCCGAACGCGGCCACCGCCGAGCCGACCTGGTGCGCGGCGAAGACCCAGCCGAACACGACCGGCGCCCGCGCGCCGAAGTGCTCCCGGCACAGCGCCAGCGTCGGGGGCACCGTGGCCACCCAGTCCAGGCCGTAGAAGACGATGAACGCGATCATGCTGACCTGCAGGTCGGGCCCGAACAGCGGCGGCAGCAGGAACAGCGACAGCCCGCGCAGCGCGTAGTAGGCCAGCAGCAGCACCCGCGGGTCGACGCGGTCGGTCAGCCAGCCCGAGAACACGGTGCCGGCGATGTCGAACACGCCGACGACGGCGAGCAGCGTGGCCGCCGTCGTCACCGGCATGCCGTGGTCGTGGGCGGCGGGGATGAAGTGCGGCTGCACCAGGCCGTTGGTCGAGGCGCCGCAGATGAAGAAGCCCGCGGCCAGCAGCCAGAACGGCCGCGTCCGCGCCGCCTCCAGCAGCCCCCGGACGGCGGTACGCGCGGCGCCGGTGCGCACCGGGTCGACGTCGTCGGCGGCGGTCCCGCCGTAGGGGACGGCGCCGACGTCGCGCGGGCGGTCGCGCAGCAGCCAGGCCACCAGCGGGACGACGGCGAGCGCGGCCGCCGTCGTGCCCAGTGAGGCCGCCCGCCAGCCGCCGGAGGTCTCGGCGACCGCGGCGACGACGGGCAGGAAGACCAGCTGCCCGGTCGCGCCGCCGGCGGTGAGGATGCCGCTGACCAGACCGCGGCGGGCGACGAACCAGCGGCCGGTGACCGTCGCGACCAGCGACAGCGCCATCGACCCGGTGCCCAGCCCGACGGCGAACCCCCACAGCAGCACCAGATGCCAGCTCGCTGTCATGAAGACGGTCAGGCCGCTGCCGAGCGCGGTGAGCAGCAGCGCGCCGAGCACGACCCGCCGGATCCCGAAGCGCTCCATCAGCGCGGCGGCGAACGGCGCGGTCAGCCCGTACAGCGCCATGTTGACCGCGACCGCCGCCGAGATCGTCGACACCGACCAGCCGAACTCGGCGCGCAGCGGGTCGATCAGCACGCCGGGCACCGCGCGGAAGGCCGCGGCGCCGACCAGCGCGAGGAAGGTCACCGCCGCCACCCACCAGGCGGGGTGCACGCGGGAGGCGGTCCGGGCGGGCGCGGCGGTGGTCACGAGCGCAGAGCATGACCGCCCCGGGCCGACCCTGACCAGTGGCCCGCAGGACAACAGGTGCAAGGATCCGGCCATGTCCTCACCCGTCCCGCACGAGGTGGTCGTGCTCGCCGTCGACCGCGTCGTCGGCTTCGAGCTCGGCCTGCCCTACCGGCTGCTCGGCCTCGCCGAGGACGACGCCGGCCGGCCGCTCTACCGGGTCCGCGTGGCCACTCTCGACGGGCGCCCGGTGCGCACCGCCGACGGGTTCTCGGTGCTGCCCGAGCACGACGGGTCGGTGCTGGCCGAGGCGGGCACCGTCGTCGTGCCCGGGATCATGGGCGGCCCCGTCGTCCGCGAGGGGCGGATCCCCGAGGATCTCGCCGCGGCCGTCCGCACGGCCGCGCGGCACGCCCGGATGGTGTCGATCTGCACCGGCGCCTCCGTGCTGGCCGCGGCCGGACTGCTCGACGGCCGTCCCGCCGCCACGCACTGGCGCGACGCCGAGGCGTTCCGCCGGCACTTCCCCGCCGTCCGGCTCGACGCCGACGTGCTCTTCGTCGACGACGGTGACGTGCTGACCTCCGCCGGTGTGGCCGCGGGCATCGACCTGCTGCTGCACCTGGTGCGCCGCGACCACGGCAGTGAGGTGGCCAACCGGGTGGCTCGGCGCAACGTCGTCGCCCCGTGGCGGGAGGGCGGGCAGTCGCAGTTCGTGGAGCGGCCGCTGCCCGAGAGCGGCGACACGGGGACGGCGGCCACCCGCGCCTGGGCGCTGGAGCACCTGGGCGAGCCGCTCACCCTCGCCGACCTCGCCGGCCACGCGCGGATGAGCGTGCGGACCTTCACCCGGCGCTTCCGCGAGGAGACCGGCCTGTCGCCGCTGCGCTGGCTGGCCGCGCAGCGGATCGGGCTGGCGCGGCGGCTGCTGGAGTCCACCGACGCCTCGGTCGACCGCGTCGCGGCGCAGGCCGGCTTCGGCACCCCGGCGTCGTTGCGCCAGCACCTGCGGGCCTCGATCGGGATCGCCCCCGGCGCCTACCGCCGCACCTACCGCGGGGCCGGCCGCACCGCCTGACAGGGGCCGGCATCGCGACGTCGGCACCTCCCGGGGTGCCAAGAGCACGACGAAGGCACCTCCCGGGGGTGCCAAGAGCACGACAAAGGCACCTCCCGGGGTGCCGACACCGCGACGGAGGCGCCCCCCGGTCGGGTGAGGTGTGACGGGCGACTCGCCCGCGCGGCGGCAGGATCGGCGGCCGCGTCTGGTTGAGTGGGGAGACCGGCGCCGCCCTCGCTCATCCGGAGCTGCAGGACTCGACGTCGGGCTGGTGCAGCGCCACCGAGGCGCGCCCGGCTGTCCGACGTCGCCGCCGGCGCGCTCCGCCCCGTCTCCCGGGGCCGGCCTGCGCCCGCGCACGGCGACCGAGGACGGCGACCCGAGAACGCCCGAGGAACCGATGACCTCCCCGCAGTCCCCCGCTCCCGCCGGTCCCGCCCGGTCCCGCCGCCGTCGCGGCGGCCGCGGCCGCGGCACCGGCAGCAGCACCACCGCCCCCGCCGCCCAGCCGCAGCCGCAGCCGCAGTCCCAGCCGCAGCCGCAGCCGCGGGAGATCCCGGCCGGTGACGTCGCCACCGTGCTGCCCACCGACACGACCTTCGCCGAGCTCGGGGTGCCCGCCCCGCTGGTCGAGGTGCTCACCGCCAGCGGCATCACCGCGCCGTTCCCCATCCAGGTCGCGACGCTGCCCGACTCCCTCGCCGGCCGCGACGTGCTCGGCCGCGGCCGCACCGGCTCGGGCAAGACCATCGCCTTCGCCCTGCCGCTGGTCTCCCGGCTGGCCGCCGCCACCACCCGCCGCCAGGCCCGCCGGCCGCGCGCGCTGGTGCTCGTCCCCACCCGCGAGCTGGCCAACCAGGTGCTGGCCACCGTCGAGCCGCTGGCCCGCGCCCTGGGCCTGCGCGCCACCACGGTGTTCGGCGGCGTCGGGCAGAACCCGCAGGTGCAGGCGCTGGCCGCCGGCGTCGACGTCGTCATCGCCTGCCCCGGCCGGCTCGAGGACCTCATCGGGCAGGGCCACGCCGACCTGTCCGCCGTCGAGGTCACCGTCCTCGACGAGGCCGACCACATGGCCGACCTGGGTTTCCTGCCCGGTGTCAAGCGGCTGCTGGACCGCACGCCGAAGGGCGGTCAGCGGCTGCTGTTCTCGGCCACGCTGGACAACGGCGTCGACGTGCTCGTCAAGCGCTACCTCGACCGCCCGGTGACCCACTCGGTCGACCCGGCCGTCGCGCCGGTGGCCACCATGACCCACCACGTGTTCCAGGTGTCGGCCGCCGACAAGGCCGAGGTCGTCCGCGAGCTCGCCTCGGGCCTGGGCCGCAGCGTGCTGTTCACCCGGACCAAGCACCAGGCCAAGAAGCTCGCCAAGCAGCTCACCGCGGCCGGCGTCCCCGCCGTCGACCTGCACGGCAACCTCAGCCAGAACGCCCGCGAGCGCAACCTCGAGGCGTTCAGCACCGGTGGCACGCGCGTGCTGTGCGCCACCGACATCGCCGCGCGCGGCATCCACGTCGACGACGTGGCGCTGGTCGTGCACGTCGACCCGCCGACCGAGCACAAGGCCTACCTGCACCGCTCGGGCCGCACCGCCCGCGCCGGTGCCGGCGGCACGGTGGTCACCCTGTCCACCCCCGACCAGCACGGCGAGGTGCGCACGCTGACCCGCCAGGCCGGCATCACGCCGGTCGTGACCGCGGTGCGCCCGGGCGCCGAGCAGATCACCGCGCTCGCCGGTCCGGCCGCGCCGTACGTCGAGCCCGCGCCCGCGCCGGAGCCCCAGCCGCAGGGCCAGGGCGGCGGCCGGCGTCGCCGCGGCGGCTCCGGCACCGTCGCGGCCGCGAAGACCCCCGCGGCGGCGACCGCCACGGCCGGCGGCCGCGGCTCCGCGCGCACCCCCGGCCCCGCGCGCACCCGCGCCGAGCTGGCCGCGCGGGCCGGCACCCACTCGGCGGCGTCGTTCAGCGGCCGGTCGCGGCGCGGCGGCCGCTGACCGCAGCGGCTGCCGCGGGGTTCACACCGGGGGCGGTCGGGAAGAGCAGTCCCGACCGTCCCCGACCCCTGTGAGGTGCCCCGTGGCCCTGCCCATCACCCTGTCCGAGATCGGTCCCCGGATCTCCGCCGGTGCGTTCATTCTCAACAGCGGGCTGGGCAAGCGCGCCGCCGACGAGGAGACCGCGGCCGGCCTGCACGGCTTCGCCTCCGGCACCTACCCCTTCCTCAAGGACGTCGAGCCGCGGCAGTTCGTGCAGGCCCTGTCGACGGCGGAGATCGCCGTGGGCGCGGCCCTGCTGACGCCGTTCGTGCCGACCGCGCTGGCCGGCGCCGTGCTCACCGGTTTCGCCGGGGGCCTGCTGGGCCTCTACCTGCGCACGCCGGGCATGCGCAAGGAGGGCAGCCTCGCCCCCACCGAGCAGGGCCTGACGATCGCCAAGGACGTCTGGCTGCTCGGCATCGGCGTCGGCCTGCTCACCCGCGGCACCGTCGACCGCGGCTCCAAGCGCGTGCAGAAGGCCGCCCGGACCCTGGCGAAGGCCAACAAGCGGGTCTCCCGGGCCGAGCAGAAGATGGAGCGCAAGGCCGACCGCCGGGGCGCCCGCGCCGCCGCGTAGCTCAGTCCGCCGGCAGGAAGACCGTGCCGACGAGCCGGCGCCGGCGGCCCGGGCCGGGCGCGTTGTCCAGCCGCGCCCGGAGCACCGCCCGGACGTCGTCGAGGAGGCCGGCGAACTCGTCGTCGTCGAGCCACAGTCCGGTCATCCGGTAGCCGACGCCGTCCCGCGCGGGATCGGGACCGCCCGGCTCCTCGGCCGCGCGCCCGAGCCAGCGGTCGAAGTCGGCCAGCAGGGCGGCGACGAACGTCCCGAAGGCCCGGCGGTGCTCGTCGGGGCTCATCGCCGCCGCCTCGGCCGGCCCGACCGAGGCGGCGGCGACCACCAGCCGGTAGGTGCGCTCGGTGCTGCCCCGCACCCGCCGCTCGGCCACCACCTCGAGCACGCCGGCGTCGGCGAGCACCGCTACGTGCCGGTACAGGGTTGCGGCCGGCACGTCGGGGAGCTCGGTGTGCAGCTCGCCGGTGGTCAGGGTGCGGTCGCCCAGGAGCGCCTGGACGACCCGGAGACGCACCGGGTGCAGCAGCAGGTCCGCGGTCGCCACGCGGCCACCTCTCTCATGGTTGACAACGATCTCACCGATGAGAACAATAGCGGCATGGCGACGATCCGGACCACTCCGCAGACCCTGCAGATCTCCCTCACCCGGACCGAGAAGGTCCTCGGCCTGCTGCGCGACCTCGAGGTGCCGCTGACCGCGGTGCGCTCGGTCGAGGTCGTCCCCGACGGCCTGGCCGCCGCGCGGGGGATCCGTGCCCCCGGGCTGGGCCTGCCCGGCCGGCGGCTGATCGGCACCTGGCGGCGCCGCGGCACCAAGGCGTTCGTCAGCGTCCGCCGCGGCCCGGCCGTCCGGCTGCACCTGACCGGGCAGCGCTTCGACACCGTGCTCGTGTTCGCCGACGACGCCGCCGCGGTCGCCGCCGACGTGGCCGCGCACCGGACGGTCCCCCGGTGACCGTGCGCGAGATCCCCCTGACGGTGCCCGGCGAGCCCCCGCTCGCCGGCACGCTCACCCTGCCGGACTCCCCCGGCCCGGTGCCGGCCGTCCTGCTGGCGCCGGGGTCGGGGCCGCTCGACCGCGACTCCGACCACCGCCGCGCGCGGTTCGGCGTCACCCGGGAGCTGGCGCACGCCCTCGCCGAGGGAGGCATCGCGTCGCTGCGCTACGACAAGCGCGGCGTCGGCGCGACGCCGGGCGACTGGCGGCGGGCGGGCTTCTCCGACAACGCCGACGACCTGGTCCGCGCCTGCGCCGCCCTCACCGCCCGGCCCGAGGTCGACGGCGACCGGGTGGTGCTCGCCGGCCACAGCGAGGGCGCGCTGCTCGCCGCCACGGCGGTCGCGCGAGGGCTGCCGGCCGTCGGCGTCGTCCTGCTGGCCTGCTCGGCCACCCCGGGCGCGGAGCTGCTGCGCTGGCAGGCCCGGCAGATCGGGCCGACGCTGCCGGCGCCGGTCCGGGCGCTGCTGCGGCTGACGCGGACCGACCTGGAGCGGAAGGTCGCCGCCAACCACGAGCGCATCCGGGCCACGACCACCGACGTCGCCCGGATCGGGGGTGCGCGCCTCAACGCGCGCTGGCACCGGGAGTTCCTCGACCACGACCCGCGCGCCGACCTCGCCCGGATCACCGCGCCGGTGCTCGCCGTGACCGGCGAGAAGGACCTGCAGGTGCCCGTCGCGGACCTCGACGTGATCGCGGCGACCGTTCCCGGGCCGGTCACCGTCCTGCGGGTGCCCGACCTGACCCACACGCTGCGCCGCCAGCCGGGCCGGGCGTCCATGGGCGCCTACCGCGGCGAGCTGCGCCACCCCGTCGACGCCGAGGTGCTCGCCGCCGTCGTCGGCTGGTGCCGGGAGGTCACCGGCCTGCAGCGCACCGCGGCCTGACGGCGGGGGCGGGCACCCACCCGGGTGCCCGCCCCCGTCGCCTGCGGTGGGGTCCTCCGGCTAGTTGCCGCTGGAGAACGCCGCGTCGAACGCGGCGGCCGGCGGGTCGAAGGCCAGCCGCCGGACGAAGGCCAGCGCCTCGGGGGCGCCGACGAGACGGTCCATGCCGGCGTCCTCCCACTCCACCGAGATCGGCCCGTCGTAGCCGATGGTGTTGAGCATCCGGAAGCAGGCCTCCCACGGGACGTCGCCGTGCCCGGTGGAGACGAAGTCCCAGCCGCGCCGCGGGTCGGCCCACGGCAGGTGCGAGCCGAGCCGGCCGTTGCGGCCGTTGCCCACCTGGCGCTTCGCGTCCTTGCAGTCGACGTGGTAGATCCGGTCCTTGAAGTCCCAGATGAAGCTGACCGGGTCGAGGTCCTGCCACACGAAGTGGCTCGGGTCCCAGTTCAGCCCGAAGGCCTCCCGGTGCCCGATCGCCTCCATGGTGGCGACCGTCGTCCAGTAGTCGTAGGCGATCTCCGACGGGTGCACCTCGTGGGCGAACCGGACGCCGACCTCGTCGAAGACGTCGAGGATGGGGTTCCAGCGCGCGGCGAAGTCGGCGTAGCCGTCCTCGATCATCGAGGCCGGGGCCGGCGGGAACATCGCGACGGCCTTCCAGATCTTGGACCCGGTGAACCCGACGACCGTCTTCACGCCCAGCTTCGCCGCGGCCCGCGCGGTCAGCATCATCTCCTCGGCCGCCCGCTGCCGCACGCCCTCGGGGTCGCCGTCGCCCCACACCCGCGGGTTGACGATGTCGCGGTGCCGGGCGTCGATCGGGTCGTCGCAGACGGCCTGGCCGTTGAGGTGGTTGGAGATCGCCCACACCTTCAGGCCGTACTTGTCCAGCAGCTCGAGCCGCTGCTGCACGTAGGAGTCGTCGGTGGCGGCCTTCTCGACGTCGAGGTGGTCGCCCCAGCAGGCGATCTCCAGGCCGTCGTAGCCCCACTCGGAGGCGAGCCGGGCCACCTCCTCGAACGGCAGGTCGGCCCACTGGCCGGTGAACAGGGTGACGGGGCGGGGCATCAGGCGGTCCTCTCGGGGTCCTGGGCGGCGATCGGGGTCCACACGGAATCGGCGGCGGCGCTGCGCTCGACGGCGTCGAGCACCCGCTGGACCTGCAGGCCGTCGGCGAACGACGGCGTCGGGTCCTCGTCCTTGGCGATCGCGGTGAGCAGGTCGACGACCTGGTGGGTGAAGCCGTGCTCGTAGCCCAGCCCGTGCCCGGCCGGCCACCACGAGCCGATGTAGGGGTGGCCGGGCTCGGTGACGAGGATGCGCCGGAACCCGGCGCGCTCGGCGGGCTCGCTGCCGTCGAAGAACTGCAGCACGTTCATGTCCTCGAAGTCGAAGGCGAGACTGCCCTCGGACCCGTTGACCTCGATGCGGATGGCGTTCTTGCGGCCCAGAGCGAAGCGGGTCGCCTCGAAGGTGGCCAGCGCACCGCCGGAGAACCGGCCGAGGAACACCGCGGCGTCGTCGACGGTGACCCGGCCCAGGCCCTCCCCCGCGACACCCGACAGGGACCCGGCCGCGGCTGGCAGCGGCCGCTCCTCCACGAAGGTCTCCAGCAGCGCGCTGACGCCGGTGAGGGTCTCGCCGGTGATGTGCTGGGTGAGGTCGACGATGTGCGCGCCGATGTCGCCGAGCGCGCCGGAGCCGGCCTTGTCCTTCTCCAGCCGCCACGACATGGGTGCGGTGGGGTCGGCGATCCAGTCCTGCAGGTACTGCGCGCGCACGTGCCGCACCTGGCCGATGCGGCCCTCGGCGACCAGCTGCCGGGCCAGCCCGATCGCCGGCACCCGGCGGTAGGTGAAGCCGACCATGGAGCGCACGCCGCGCGCGGCGGCCCGGACGGCGGCCTCGGTCATCGCCTCGGCCTCGGCGACGGAGTTGGCCAGCGGCTTCTCGCACAGCACGTGCTTGCCGGCCTCCAGCGCCGCGATCGCGATCTCGGCGTGGGTGTCGCCGGGGGTGCAGACGTCGACCAGGCCGACGTCGTCGCGCTCGACCAGCCGCCGCCAGTCGGTCTCCACCGAGGCCCAGCCCAGCCGGGCGGCGGCGTCGGCGGTCCGCTGGGGGTCGCGGCCGGCGAGCACGGTGAGCTCGGGGCGCAGCGGGAGGTCGAAGAAGTGGGGGGCGGTGCGCCAGGCCTGCGAGTGCGCCGCGCCCATGAAGGCGTGTCCGATGAGACCGACCCCGAGGGTCGGCCGGTCTGCTGAGGTCATGGGGGCTCCCGGGGAGGGGCGGGGCCGCCGGTGACCGGCGGCCCCGCCCGGGTGGATCAGGACTCGAACGCGTTGTCGATGTACTGGTCGACGTTGTCGGTGGTGACGACCGGCGCGTTGAGCACGATCTGGCGCGGGACCTCGACCTCGGTCAGGTCCGACAGCGCCTTGTCCTGCGCGACCAGGCGGGCCAGCCGGATGCCGTCGGCGGCCTGGGTGTGCGGGTAGATGACCGTCGCCTGCAGCACCGAGTTCCCCTCCTGGATGGCCCGCATCGCGTTCGCCGAGCCGGCGCCGCCGACCATGATGAACTCGTCGCGGCCGGCGCTCTCGATGGCGGCCAGGACGCCGACGCCCTGGTCGTCGTCGTGGTTCCAGAGGGCGTCGATCTGCGGCGCGGCCTGGAGCAGGTTCGACGCCGCCTCCTCGCCGCCCTCGACGGTGAAGTCGGCGGCGACGCGGTTGTCGACGTCGAGGCCGCACTCGGACAGCGCGTCGGCGAAGCCCTGGCTGCGGTCCTGGGTCAGGGGCAGCGAGTCGATGCCGGCGATCTCGGCGACGACCGCGTCGGGCTGGTCGCCGAGCTGCTCGCAGATGTACGTGCCGGCCGAGACGCCCATGCCGTAGTTGTCGCCGAGGATCGTGGTGCGCGCGGCGAAGGGGCTGTCGAACTCGCGGTCGACGTTGATGACCGGGATGCCGGCCTCCATCGCCTGGATCGCGACCGGGGTCATCGCGGCACCGTCGAAGGGCAGCAGCACGATCGCGTCGACGCCGTCGTTGATGAACGTCTCCACCTGGCTGATCTGGGTGCTGACGTCGTTGGTGCCCTCCGCGACCACCAGCTCGACGTCCTCGTAGTTCTCCGCCTCGGCCCGGGCGGCCTCGGTGATGCCGGCCATCCACCCGTGGTCGGCCGCGGGGGCGGAGAAGCCGATGGTGACGGTGTTGCCGGCCTCGTCGTTGTCGCTGGCGGCCTGGTTGCCACCGCCTGCGCTGCCGGAGTCCTCGGGGGTGTTGCTGGTGCAGCCGGCCACGAGCACGCCCGCGCTGAGCAGGGCGACCGTGGCGTACGGCAGACGGCGGAACGGACGCTGCCTCGTTGCAGACATGCTCTCTCTCCTCGGGTGTCGCCTCCCTGTCCGGGAGCCGGGTGGGACGCCGCCGGACGGGTGTCCGGCGGGTGGTGCTGCTGGAACGGCCCCCCTCACAGGGCCCCGCCGCGAGCCTGCGAGCGGTGGGGGCGAGGGGGTCCTTCGTCAGAGGGTCTTGCCGGTGGCGGCCGGCCGGGCGCCGCCGGGCCCGCCGGCGGCGGTGGTGCCGCCGGAGACCGCACCTGAGGGCGATCCGGGCAGGGCCGGCCCGCCCGAGGAGCTCCCGGAGCCGGGACGGCGGAACGAGAAGCCGCCGGTGGCCACGCGCTGCTGCAGCAGCACCGCGAGGATGATGATCACGCCGCGGGCCACGGCCTGCGCCGAGCTCGACAGGTTGTTGAGCGTGAAGACGTTGCCCAGCGTGGTGAAGATCAGGACGCCGAGCACGGTGCCCACGATCGTGCCGCGCCCGCCGATGAGCAGCGTGCCGCCGATGACCACCGCGGCGATGGCGTCGAGCTCGTAGAGGGTGCCGTGGGTCGAGCTGCCCGTCGTCGTGCGCGCCATGAGCATCACGGCCGCGATGCCGCAGCAGATGCCCGAGAGGACGTAGAGCTTCACGGTGTGCCGCTGCACCCGGATGCCGGCCAGCCGGGCGGCCTCGGCGTTGCCGCCGACGGCGAAGGTGCGCCGGCCGAAGGTCGTCCGGTTGAGCAGCACCCACCCGGCGACGGCGACCAGCGCGAAGATGATCACCAGCGTCGGGACGCCGAGGACGTCGCCGGAGAAGAAGGACAGGAAGTCCCGGTCGCGCACGATCTGGGTGCGCCGGTTGGCGATGATCTCGGCCAGGCCGCGGGCGGCGGCGAGCATCGCCAGCGTGGCGATGAAGGCCGCGAGCCGGCCGTAGGCGATGACCACCCCGTTCACGAGCCCGGCCACGCCGCCGACCACCAGCGCGGTGAACACCATGACGATCCAGTGGACGTCCTCGGCCATCTGCTGGGTGGCCAGCGTGGTGGCCCACACCGACGCCAGCGCGACCAGCGCGCCGACCGACAGGTCGATGCCGCCGCCGATGATCACGAAGGTCATGCCGACGCTGACCACGCCGATGACCGAGGCCAGCCGCAGGATGGTCAGGACGTTGTCGACGTCGGCGAAGCGGTCACCCGCGGTGGCGATCCCGACGACGCAGAGGATGACCAGGGCCAGCACCAGGCCCAGGTTGCGGCCCACCGGCCCGGCGAGGAACCCGCCGGCGTGCCCGCGGGCCTGCTCCTTGCCGGTGCCCGTGGTCAGCACCGTGCTGCCCTGGCTCGTGCCCTGCGCGCTCGTGCCCTGCTCGCTCACGCGACGTCCCCTTCGTGCACCGGGACGCCGTGCGTCGACGTCCCCTCCATGACCAGGTCGAGCACGCGGTGCTCGTCGAGGGCCGCGGCCGGCTCCTCGGCCACCACCCGGCCCTCCGCGACGACGAGGACCCGGTCGGCCAGACCGAGCACCTCCGGGATCTCGCTGGAGACCACGACCACCGCGACCCCGCGGTCGGCGAGGTCGCGCACGAGCGCGTAGATCTCCGACCGCGCACCGACGTCGACCCCGCGGGTCGGCTCGTCGAGCAGCAGCACCCGGCACTCGCGCAGCAGCCAGCGGGCCAGCACGACCTTCTGCTGGTTGCCGCCGGACAGCGTGCGCACCTCGCGGGTGACGTCGGCCGGGCGGACCTCCAGCGCGCTCACCTGCTCGCGCGCGGCGTCGCGCTCGGCGGCGCCGGACAGGAAGCCGCCGCGGGCGAAGCGCGTCAGGCTCGAGATGGAGATGTTGCGGGCCACCGACTCGCCGAGCAGCAGCGCCTGGCTCTTGCGCTCCTCGGGTGCCAGACCGACGCCGGCGGCCACCGCGACGCCGACGTCGCCGGGCCGCAGCCGGCGGCCGCCCACGCGCACCGTGCCGCTGGTCGCGCGCCGGGCGCCGTAGACGGTCTCGAGGATCTCCGAGCGGCCCGAGCCGACCAGCCCGGCCAGCCCCACGATCTCGCCCGGTCGCACGGTGAAGGAGACGTCGGAGAACGCGCCGCGCAGGCCGAGGTCGTCGACCTCGAGCACCGGCTCGGCGGTGGCCGGGGGCCGGTGGTGGCGCTCGGGGAAGACGTACTCGATGTCCCGGCCGGTCATCAGCGTGATGACCTCGCGGGTCGGCGTCTCGCGGGCCGGCAGCCCGGTGGCGACGGTGCGGCCGTCCTTGAGGACGGTGATGCGGTCGCCGATCTCGCGGATCTCCTCGAGCCGGTGGGAGATGTAGACGACGGCGACGTCGTGCGCGGTGAGGTCACGGATGACCGTGAACAGCCGCTCGACCTCCTCGTTGTCGAGGACGGCGGAGGGCTCGTCCATGATGATCAGCCGGGCGTCCTGGGACAGCGCCCGCGCGATGCTCACCATCTGCTGGGAGGCCGCGGGCAGCGACCCGACCTCGGCACCGGGGCGGATCTCGGGGTGGCCGAGCCGGGTGAGCAGCTCCCCCGCCCGCCGGTTGAGCTCGCGCGGCCGCACGAAGCCCAGCTGGGCCTGCTCCCGGCCGAGGAAGACGTTGTCGGCGACGGTGAGCCCGGCGACGAGGTCGAGCTCCTGGTAGATCGTCGCGATGCCCAGGCCCAGCGCGGCCTGCGGCGTCGACAGCCGGACCTGCTCGCCGCGCCAGAAGATCACGCCCTCGTCGGGCTGGTGCGCGCCGGCGAGGACCTTGATCAGCGTCGACTTGCCGGCGCCGTTCTGGCCGAGGAGGCAGTGCACCTCCCCCGCGCGGACGTCGAGGTCGACACCGCCGAGCGCGCGGACACCGGGGAAGGTCTTGACGATGCCGTGCATCTCCAGCAGCGGCGCCTCGCGCACCAGCGACTCCCGCCCGACGTCCACGGCACCACCCGACTTCTGCTCAGCGTTGACCATTAGTCCGTTGAGCGGAGAACGTATGAGGTGGCACACAAGAGGTCAAGACCCCGGCCGGGCTCGGTTACCGGATCGCGACCCGAGCGCCGGGTTGTCGAGGGAGGCCTCCCCGGGTGGGAGGCACCTGCGTCAGCGGGCGAGCGCCTGGTGGACGGAGTCCTCGTCGAGGTGGCCCTCGATGGCCATGAGGGCGGCACCGATCCGGCCGGAGAGGTCCGGCGCCTCGCTGACGGTGATCTCCAGGGCCCGCGCGGCCAGCGGCATCGCCCGGCCGTACACCGCCTCGCGGATGCCGGCCAGCAGCGGGACGCCGGCCTGGGCGACACCACCGGTCATGACGATCCGGTGCGGGTTGAAGAAGTTGACTAGCGCGGCCAGCACGGTGCCGATCGTGCGGCCGGCGTGCCGGACCAGCTCCAGGGCCACGCCGTCGCCCTGGGCCGCCCGCTCGACGACGTCGCGGGTGGTGGTGACCGGCAGCCCGGCGGCCCGGGCGTCGCGCAGCAGCGCACCGCCGCCGGCGATCGCCTCCAGGCAGTTGGTCTGGCCGCAGCGGCAGACGACCTCCCGGCCGTCGGCCGAGGGGACGTGGATGTGCCCGATGTCGCCGGCGCTGCCCTGCGCGCCCCGGTACACCCCGCCGTCGACGATGATCCCGCAGCCGATGCCGGTGCCGACCTTGACGACCAGCACGTCCTGCACCGACCCCGCGACACCCATCTCGCCGAGCGCCATGACGTTCACGTCGTTGTCGACGAACACCGGGCAGCCGTAGCGGCCGAAGGCGCTCGGGACGGGGAAGTCGTGCCAGCCGGGCATGATCGGCGGGTGCGAGGGCCGCCCGGTCGAGAACTCGACCGGACCGGGGACGCCGACGCCGACGGCGCACACGTCGGCCGGTGTCAGCCCGGCCTCGGCGAGCACCTGCTGCGCCAGCCGGTCGACCTCGGCGAGCACCGGGCGGGGGCCCTCGGCGATGTCGATGGGGTGCCCGGCGGTGGCGAGGATCTGCGCGGACAGGTCGGTGACGGCGACGTCGACGCTGGTGACGCCGAGGTCGACGGCGAGCACGCACCCGGCGGCGCTGTTGAACCGCAGCAGCGTGGGCGGGCGGCCGCCGGTGCTCCAGCCGCGGCCGCCCTCCTCGAGCAGGCCGGCGGCGATGAGCTGGTCGACGCGCGCGCTGACGGTGTTGCGCGCGGCCCCGGTCAGCGCGACGAGCTCGGCCCGGCTCCGGGCGCGGCCGGTGCGCACGTGGTGCAGCAGCGCGCCGGCCGAGGCGGAGGAGGAGCCCATGCCGTCATGGTGACACGCCGCGGGCCCGGTCCCGGCCGCTCCGCCCGGCCGACTCCGCCAGCGCCGCCCGCAGCACGGCGGCCACCTCGCCCGGGTGGGTCTGCACCGTCATGTGCGCCGCGCCGGGCACCTCGACCACCCGGCCGCGGGGTGCCGCCGCGGCCACCTGCCGAGCCCAGTCGGCACGGCAGAGCCGGTCCCGGGTGCCGCGGACGACGGTCACCGGCACGCCGACGGCGGCCAGCCGGTCCTCGATCCGGTCCGGGGCGGCCACCCGCCACAGGGCCCGCATCGCGCGGGGGCCGGTGCCCAGCCACTGGGCCAGCACCAGCGGCAGCTGCCACCAGGGCTCGCGCAGCGCCGTCCGCAGCCACCACCGGGCCAGCCGGGCCGGGCTGCGCAGCCGCGGGTCAGTGGTCGGGCCGAGCAGGACGACGCCGGCCACGCGGGGGTCGCCGGCCGCCGCGGCGACCACCTGGCAGCCCTGGCTGTGCCCGGCGAGGACCACCGGACCGGCGCCGAGCGCGGCGCGCAGGGCGGCGGCCAGGTCGTCGAGCGGGGGAACAGGTGCAGACCGGCCCATCCCGGGTAGGAGCACGACGTCGGCGGGTACCCGTCGGCGCAGCCGTGACCACGACCGCCCGTCCAGCCCCAGGCCGGGGACGACCACCAGCCGGGGGATGAGGACGGGCACCGGCCCGGTTGTACCGGGTGGACGCGGACACCGCGAGCACGCAGACCAGAGCCACGGGCGGGTGGCCGGGATCACCTCCCCGGCCGGCCCGCCGCAGGACAGCGGAGTCCCTGACGGGAGAGGATCAGTCATCATGACGACGACATCACCTGCGCACGACGCCGCCGACGGCACGCGGACCGGCCGCCCGCAGGTGGTGATCGTCGGCTCCGGCTTCGGGGGGCTGTTCGCCGCGAAGGCCCTGCGCAACGCCGACGTCGACGTCACGGTGATCGCCAAGACCGGCCACCACCTGTTCCAGCCGCTGCTCTACCAGGTGGCCACCGGCATCCTGTCCGAGGGCGAGATCGCACCGGCCACCCGCGAGGTGCTGCGCCACCAGAAGAACGCCCGGGTCATCCTGGGCGAGGTCGTCGACATCGACGTCGACGCGCGCACGGTGACCTCGACTGTCCTCGGCCGCACGACGGTGCACCCCTACGACGAGCTCATCGTGGCCGCCGGCGCGGGGCAGTCCTACTTCGGCAACGACCAGTTCGCCGAGTTCGCCCCCGGCATGAAGAGCATCGACGACGCCCTCGAGCTGCGCGGCCGGATCTTCGGCGCCTTCGAGCTGGCCGAGATCGCCACCGACCCCGCCGAGGTCGAGCGGCTGATGACCTTCGTCGTCGTCGGTGCCGGCCCGACCGGTGTGGAGATGGCCGGCCAGATCGCCGAGCTCGCCCACCGCACGCTGCGCCGCGACTTCCGCAACATCGACCCCGAGAAGGCGCGCATCATCCTGATCGACGGCGCGCCGCAGGTGCTGCCGCCGTTCGGCCCGAAACTGGGCGAGAAGGCCCGCCGGCACCTCAACCGGATGGGCATCGAGGTGCAGCTCGGCGCGCTGGTGACCGACCTGGACGCCGACGGCCTCACCGTCAAGGACTCCGACGGGCAGGTCCGCCGCATCTCCGCCGCCACCAAGGTGTGGGCGGCCGGCGTGCAGGCCTCCCCGCTGGGCCGGCTGCTCGGCGAGAAGACCGGGGCCGAGGTCGACCGCCCCGGCCGGATCTCGGTGCAGGCGGACCTGACCCTGCCCGGTCACCCGGAGATCCACGTCGTCGGCGACATGGCCAACCACCCCGACAAGCTGCCGGGCGTGGCCCAGGTGGCCATCCAGGGCGGGCGCTACGCGGCCGACCAGATCAAGCGGAAGCTGGCCGGCAAGGCGCCGCGCGGCCCGTTCCGGTACCGCGACAAGGGGAACATGGCGACCATCTCGCGGTTCTCCGCGGTGGCCGACATCAAGAAGCTGAAGTTCGAGGGCTTCATCGCCTGGGTGCTCTGGCTGGTGGTGCACCTCTTCTACATCATCGGCTTCAAGAGCCGGGTCACCACGGTGCTGCACTGGATGGTCAGCTTCCTCGGCCGCGGCCGCTCGCAGCGGGTGGCCACCCAGCAGCAGGTCTACGGCCGGCTGGCGCTGGAGAAGCTCGGCGCCGGGTTCTCCGCGTCGAAGACCGGCGGCCCGAAGGACCACGGCGAGAACCCCGACGAGGTCAACCCCGACCAGCAGCAGGACCTCGTCGCCCGCCGCACCGCGTAGACGAAGGGCCCCGCTGCCCCCCACGCCTCGCTCCGCTCGGCGCGGGACCCTGCAGCGGGGCCGTTCCAGCACCTCACGCGAGCCACGTGGCGAGGGCGGTGGTGACCAGGGCGGGGGTCACCACGTGGCCGCCGTCGAACTCGTCGTAGACGACGTCGTAGCCGGCCGCGGCGAGCTGCCGCGACACGCGCCGGCCGCAGCGGTCGACCGGCAGCACCCGGTCGTGCGTGCCGTGGGCGATCCACACCCGCGGCCGGCCCGCCCGCCCGGGCGGTGCCGCGAAGCCGGGCGAGAAGGCCAGCAGCGCCTCGAACAGGTCGCCGTTGGCCAGGCCCAGCGACAGCGCGTACGAGGCGCCGTCGGAGAAGCCGCCGAGCGCCACCCGCGACACCGCCAGGCCCGCGGCCACCTGCTGCAGCGCGGCGTCGAGGACGGCGACGTCGCGGCCCAGCCCGCCGGTGATCAGGTCCCAGGTGCTCGCCACCGACGACGTGGCGAGCACGGCGACCCCGCGGGCGGTCGCGACCTCCCCCACGGCGGCCAGCGACTGCCCGGCGTCGCCGCCGGCGCCGTGGCAGAACACCAGCAGCGGCCGCGGCCCGCGGTCCCCGAGGGGGACCGCGACCAGCGCCTGCACCCGGCCGTCCAGGTCGAGCACCGTGGTGCCCGGCGGCAGCGGCGGCCCGGCCGGCGAGGGACCGGGCCGGGCCTCGAGCCGCCCCTCGGCGGCCGGGCGCGGCGCGGCGGCCATCACACCGCGTGCGCCGCGGGCGGCACGTGCTCGTCGGGCCGCTCGAGGTGCAGCGGCTGCAGCGGCGTCGTCTCCTCGAGGTACAGGAAGGCGTCGTAGCGCTGCCCGAGCACGGTGGGCACGTAGTTGCCCCAGCGCTCCCGCTCGGGCCGGTACACCACGCCGATCGCCCGGTGCCCGAGCCGGCGGTCCAGCCAGCCGGGGCGCTCCCCGCGCGGGACGACGACCAGCGCGTCGCGGCCGAGCGCCTCGTGCAGCAGGTGCTCCAGGCTGCCCTCCCGGGCCGGTGGCACGACCATGCGCTCGATCTGCGCACCCCACTCGCGCCCGGCGACCACCCCGCCGCGGTGCCCGCCGAACCCGACCAGCACGACGTCGTCGGTCCCGTGCCGCTCCCGGAGCAGCTGGCCGACGGTGGTCATCCCGGCGTCGGCCATGTCGGTGGCGCGGGCGTCCCCGACGTGGGTGTTGTGCTCCCAGACGACCGCCCGCCGGCCGGTGTGTGCCAGCAGCCGGTCGAGGGTGTCGGCCATGTGCACGTCGCGGACGTTCCACGACTCCGCCGACCCCGCGAGCATCGACCGGTAGTAGCGCTCGGCCCCGGCGACGACGGCGGCGTTCTGCTCGGCGGCGAACCGTGCGTCGGGATCGGGGTCGCCCTGGTCGGTGGTGGCACCGCGCTCCTCGCACAGCCGCCGCAGCAGGTCCACGACGGTCTGCTCGCAGCCGGCCGGCGCCAGGCGGGTGGCGAAGGCGTACTCGGCGCCGTCCTCGCCGTAGGGCTCGAAGCAGCGCAGCGCCTGCACGGCGGCCTCGGCGTGGCCGGGCTCGTTCTCCCGCAGCCAGGACACCAGCTCCTGCATCGAGTCCCACAGGCTGTAGACGTCCAGGCCGTGGAAACCGACGCGGTCGGCCGCGGGCCGGGTGGCGTTGACGTCGCGCAGCCAGCGGCAGAAGTCGACGACGTCGTCGTTGGCCCACATCCACGTCGGCCAGCGGGAGATCGCGTCCAGTGCGGTGCGCGGGTCGTCCTCGCCACCGGGGCGCAGCCGCACGCTCCGGTCGACCCGGGAGCAGTCGGGCCAGTCGCCCTCGACGGCGACCAGGCCGAAGCCGTGCTCCTCGACCAGGCGGCGGGTCAGCGCCGCGCGCCAGGCGTAGTACTCGTGCGTGCCGTGGCTGGCCTCGCCGATCGCCACCACCCGCGCGTCCCCGACCCGCGCGAGCAGCGGGTCGAGATCGGCGGCGTCGCGCAGCGGGAGGGCGAGCTCCCGGACGTCGTCGGCGTCCATCAGGTCCTCCCGGCCGCCCCCTCGCGGACGATCCACTCGGCGACCGCCCGGCGGTCGCCCGTGCGCAGCCAGGTGCTCCGCTGCCGCGCCGCGGACGTACCCCGGCCGAGGAGGTCCTGCACCAGCGCGCACACCTCGTCCCACTCGCCGGCGACGGTGAGGTCCTCCTCGAGCTCGGCGAGCAGCCCGGAGACCGCGTCGCGGGCGTCGACCAGCTCCAGGCGCAGCGGGTCGAACAGCCGGCCGCCGACGCCCTCCCGCGCCGCCCGCCACCGGGCCGCCCGCAGGTGCTCGGGGCGCACCTCGGGCACCGGCTCGCCGCGGGCGGCGCGGCCGGCGAGCACCCGCACCAGCGAGCGGACCAGCGCCGCGTGCAGGACGGCGTCGTCGAGGGCGGTGCAGACGTCGGCCAGCCGGAACTCGATCGTCGGCAGCCGGGCCGAGGGGCGCACGTCCCAGTACAGGTGCGAGCCGTCGGCCACCACGCCGGAGGCGACCAGGCCGGCGAGCACGCGCCGGTAGCCCTCGGCGTCGCCCAGGGGCTCGGGGGCGCCGGCGTGCGGGAAGCGGGTCCACCACAGCGTCCGCCACGACTCGTAGCCGGTGTCGACGCCGTCGTGGAACGGCGAGCTGCCGGTCATGGCCAGCAGCACCGGGACGTAGGGCCGGGCGCGGTCGAGGACGGCGACGGCGGTGTCGAGGTCGGGGACGCCGACGTGCACGTGGCAGCCGCAGATGTCCTGCTGCCGGGCCAGCCCCGCCCAGCGCTCGACCATCGCCTCGTACCGCTCCCCCGGCGTGACCGGCATGGTGTGCCAGGAGTTCCACGGGTGGGTGGACGCGGGCAGCAGCAGCAGGCCGTCGCGCGCCGCGGCGGCGGCCGCCTGGGCGCGGCCGGCGGCGAGGTCGGCGCGCACCTCGGCGAGGGAGGTGCAGATCCCGCTGGCGGTCTCGAGCTGGGTGGTGGCGATCTCGGGCAGCACCAGCGGGCCGGCCTCGCCGGCGAGGGCGGCGGCCGCCGCCTGCGGGCCCGGGGTCAGCTCGTAGGTGTCGGGCGCGACGAGGTGGAACTCCTCCTCGACACCGAGGGTGCGCCCGACGGCGCCGGTGTCGGACTGCTGGCCGTCGGGGTGCACGCCGCTCCTGGGTGCCGTCGGTGGGGCTGTCGGGTGTGCTGCCGGGCAGGCCGACGCTACGGCCGGCGCCGCCGGGTCGCACCCGGTGACCTGCACGCTCGTGCTCTGCCCCGCATGCGGGGCAGAGCACGAGCGTGCGCCGGGACACCTGATCGCTCTGGGCGTAGCGGCGGGGGTGGCCGTTGCAGGCCCCGCAGGCGTCCACTGGACGGTGCAACGGTGTAATCACGACCCAGGAGGTGCGCCGTGACCCGACCGGACACCGACGCCGCGCTGGACGCCTACTCGCGGGTGGTCACCGCGGTGGCCGCGGACCTCACCCCGCACGTCGCCGCGCTGCAGGTCACCGGGCCCGACGGGCGGTCGGGCGCCGGGTCGGCGGTCGTGGTCCCCGGCGACGGCCTGCTGCTGACCAACGCGCACGTCGTCGGCCGTGCCCGCGCCGGGCGGGCCGTGTTCAGCGACGGCAGCGAGACGGCGGTGGACGTCGTCGGCACCGACCCGCTCTCCGATCTCGCCGTCGTCCGGGCCACCGCCGGCGCCCCGGAGCCGGCCGTCCTCGGCGACGCCGCGCAGCTGCGGGTCGGGCAGCTCGTGGTCGCCGTCGGCAACCCCCTCGGCCTGGCCGGGTCGGTCACCGCCGGCGTGGTCAGCGGGCTGGGGCGCTCGCTGCCCACCCGCGACGGGCGCACCGCGCGGGTGGTCGAGGACGTCATCCAGACCGACGCCGCGCTCAACCCCGGCAACTCCGGCGGCGCGCTGGCCGACTCCGCCAGCCGGGTGGTGGGCATCAACACCGCCGTCGCGGGGTGGGGCCTGGGGCTGGCCGTGCCGGTCAACGACACCACCCGACGGATCATGACGACGCTGGTGCGCGACGGACGGGTGCGCCGGGCCTACCTCGGGCTGGTCAGCAGCCCGGCGCCGCTGCCGGCCCCGCTCGCCGAGCGCACCGGCCGCCGGCGCGGGCTGCGGGTGGTCGACGTCGTCGCGGGGTCGCCGGCCGACCGGGCGGGGCTGCGGCCCGGTGACCTCGTCCTGGAGGCGGGGCGGGCACCGGTGGCCGAGGCGCAGAGCCTGCAGCGGCTGCTGTTCGCCGAGGCGGTGGGGCAGCCGCTGCCGGTCACGGTCTACCGGCGCGGGGCCATGGTCGACGTCATCGCCGTCCCCACCGAGCTCACCGGCTGACCACTCCTCCGGGTGACGCGCTCCTCCCCCTGCTCAGGAGCGCCCGGATGGGGAACGATCCCCTTCGCGACGGAGGGGGCCGCGTGTACGGGGACCGCAGGAGTGGGCTGGGCCTGCTCGCGCTGCTGTACGGCTGTGGTGCCGTGCTGTGCGCGGCGGGTGCGCTGTGGCCGATGAGCGCGCGCACGCCGGTGGGGCTGCTGGCCGCGCTGGCCGGGTGCGGCGGGGCGCTCGCCGCGGTGATGTGGACGGGCCGCGACCGGCTGCCGATGGCCGCCGTCCACGCGGCGCTGATGCTGCTGTCGCTGCTCACCGCCCTGGTGGCCTGGCGGTCGGCCACCGCCGTGGGGATCGTCGGCCTCGGCCCCGCGCTGGTGGCCCTGGGGATGCTCGCCGGGCACGTGCTGCCGCCGGGACCGGCCCGGGCGCACGCCGCCGCCGGGGTCGTCGTCGTGAGCGCGGGGGCCTTCGCCGCGGCACCGGAGGGCTTCCTGTCCCCGTGGAGCGCCGCGGTCGTCACGGCGGTCGTGCTCACCGAGGCGCAGATCCGCCAGACGCGCGCCCTGCGCCGGGCCGCCTGCACCGACCCGCTGACCGGGCTGGTCAACCGCCGGGCGTGGGAGGACGGCGCCGCCCGGCTGCTGGCCGCTGCCGGGCGGGCCGGTGAGCCGGTCACCGTCGCGGTCCTGGACCTCGACGGGTTCAAGGCGGTCAACGACACCGGCGGACACGCCGCCGGGGACGCGCTGCTGCGTTCGCTGGCCTCCTCGTGGCGCTCGGAGCTGCGCCGGTCGGACCTGCTGGGCCGGGTCGGTGGGGACGAGTTCGCCCTGTGCCTGCCCGGCAGCGACACCGCGGCCACCGCCGACCTGCTGCAGCGGCTGCGCGCGGTGTCGGCCGGGCCGTGGTCGGCCGGGACGGCGACCGCCCGCCCCGGGGAGGACCTCGACGAGGTGCTCGCCCGCGCGGACGCCGCGCTCTACCGGCAGAAGGCCGTCCGCTCCGCCCGCCGGACGACGGTCGACTGACCGCCCGGCGAGGCGCTCACGGGCGGCGCCAGTCGTCGGAGGTCAGGTGGGAGCCGGCCATCGGCCCCATCTGCAGCATGCCGCCGTCGACGGCGTAGGACGCCCCGGTCACGTAGGACGCCTGCGGGGAGGCGAGGAACGCGACGACGGCGGCGACCTCGTGGGCGTCGCCCGGGCGGCCGACCGGGACGCCGGGCCGCTCGTGCCCGGGCGCGGTGGGGTCCTCGTCCTCCTGGCCGGTCATCGGGGTGGCTATCTCCCCCGGGGCGACGGCGTTCACGGTGATCCCGTGCTCGGCGAGCTCGATCGCGGCGACCCGCGTGAGCAGCCCCAGGCCGCCCTTGGCCGCGCAGTAGGCCGCCGCGCCCACCCGCGGCTGGTGCTCGTGGACGCTGGTGACGTTGACGATCCGCCCGCCCCGCCCGGCCGCGACCATCCGCCGGGCGGCCCGCTGCAGGCACAGGAACGCCGCGTCGAGGTCGGTGGCCAGCACCTCGCGCCAGGTCTCGTAGTCGGTGTCGAGGAGCAGGGTCGAGTGGCCGGTGCCGGCGTCGTTGACGAGGACGTCGATGCCGCCGAGCGCGTCGGCGAGCTCGTCGACGACGTCGGCGGCCCGCGGCAGCTGCGTGAGGTCGACGTGGCGGACCTCCGCGCGCCGGCCGCGCGAGCGCACCTCCCCGGCGGTGGCCTGCGCGTCGGCCTCGTCGCGGTACCAGGTGATCCCCACGTCGCAGCCCTGCTCGGCGAGGGCGACGGCCACCGCCTTCCCGATGCCCGACTCCGACCCCGTGACGACCGCGACGCGGCCCGCTGACTCCGTCATGCCCCCCATGCTGGGGGCCGGCGCCGGTCCCCGCCGACCGACCGGTGACGCTGCGCAGTCCCGCGCTGACGGTCCGGCGTCCACGCCCGGACGTCCGCGAGGGTCGTGGCGGGCCGCCGGATCGCGGCCGACACTCGGGGAACTGACGCAGCACCCGTCAGCCCCCGCTGCACCGGGAGACGCTCCTGCCGCCCCAGACCTTCGGCCCCTACGAGCTCGACGAGCTGCTGGGTCACGGCCGTTCGGGTGAGGTCCACCGCGCCTGGGACACCCGCCGGCACCGCACCGTCGCGCTCCGGATCCTGCTGCCGGAGCTCACCCGGGACGAGCGGTTCCGCGCGCGCTTCCTCCGCGACTGCGAGCGCGCCGCGCAGCTGGACGAGCCGCACGTCGTCGCGGTCCACGAGTTCGGCGAGATCGACGGCCGGCTCTACGTGGACACGCAGCTGGTCGACGGCCGGACGCTGGCCGCGGTGCTCGCCGCCGGAGGTCCGCTGCCGGCACACCTCGCCGTCGACGTCGTCGGGCAGCTCGCGGCCGCGCTGGACGCCGCGCACGCCCGCGGTCTGGTGCACCGCGACGTCGGGCCCGCCGAGGTCCTGCTGTCGGGGCGGACCGCCCACCCGGACTGCCACCTCGACGGGTTCGGTGTCGCCGGGGCCCCCACCGGCGCGGACGCGGTGGCGATGCCGCGGTACGTGCCCCCCGAGCGCCTGACCGACCGGCTCGCCGACCACCGGGTCGACGTCTACGCGCTGGCCTGCCTCCTGTACGAGGTGCTGACCGGCAGGCCGCCCTTCACCGCCGCCGACGCGCAGGAGCTGTGCGAGGCGCACCTCCACCGGGAGCCGCCGCGGCCCACCGACGTGGTCGGCTCCCTCCCGCCGGGGCTCGACGCCGTCGTGGCCCGCGGCATGGCCAAGGACCCCGACCAGCGGTACGTGAGCGCCGGTGAGCTGGCGCGCGCCGCCCGCGCGGCGCTCGTGCCCGCCCCCGACACCGTGCCGGTGCGGGCCGTCCCCCCGCCGGCCGCCACCGGCGGGACCGCGGGCGGTGCTCCGGCAGGCGGTGCTCCGGCAGGCGGTGCTCCGGCAGGCGGTGCTCCAGCGGGCGGTGCTCCGGCGGGCGGGACCGCGGCGGCCGTGCGCGGCCCCTCGGCCGACGTGGCGGGCGCACACCGCGCCCGGCACCGTGCCGCCGAACCGCCGCCGCGGCCACCCCGCCGCCGGGGCCTGGCCGCGGCGCTCGTCGCCGGGGCGGTCGCGCTGACCGCCGCCGGCGGGGTGGCGGCGGTCCGGCTGGCCTCCGACGGCTCCGACGCGACGGCGTCGACCCCGGTGGTGGTCGAGCCGGCCGACGACCCGGGCGAGGACCCCTTCGTCCCCGCGCCGCCGGGGACGGCCGACCCGGCGCAGCGGTCCGGCGACCCGGCACCCGCGGACGCCGGTCAGGACGGCGGGCCGCCCGCGGACGCCGCCGATCCACCGCCGGACACCGGGGACGCGGCGCCGGGCAGCGCCGGCTCCCCGGACGGAGCCGACGGTTCCGCGGGCACCGAGGGCTCCCCGCAGGACGGCGGGTCCGCGGGGACGACCCTCGAGCCCCCGTCGGGGACCGGTGGCGCCGGGGCGGGCGCCGACACGCCGGCCGAGGCGGCCGGCAGCCAGGCGCCGGACGGCTCCGCACCGGACGGCGCGGACCCCGACGGCGCGGACTCCGACGGCGCGGACCCCGACGGCGCGGACCCCGACGGCGCGGGAGCCGGGGGCGCGGCCGCGGGCAGCCCGGTCGCCGGTGACCGGCCGGGCCTCTACGGCGGTCCCGGCGCCGAGGTCTGCGACGCCGAGGGGATGGCGGCGTTCCTCGCGGCCCACCCCGACCGCGCCGCCGCCTTCGCCGAGGTCGAGGGCATCCCGGCCGACGGGATCGACGAGCACCTCGCGACGCTGACCCCGGTGGTGCTGCGCTTCGACACCGCCGTCACCAACCACGGCTTCGCCGACGGGCGTGCCGTGCCGTTCCAGTCGGTCCTGCGGGCCGGCACGGCGGTGCTGGTCGACGACTCGGGGGTCCCGCAGGTCCGGTGCCTGTGCGGCAACCCGCTGGAGCCGCCCGCCGCCCGCCCCTCCCCCGACTACCAGGACCACGACGGCGAGCCCTGGCCGGGTCGTGCCCCCGACACGGTGGTCGTCGTGCAGCGCAGCCCCGCGCCGCTGCCCGCGCTGGTCCTCGTCGACGACACGACCGGCACCGTGGTGGCCCGGCCCGTGGGTACCGCCGGCGGCGGGGACCGGCAGGTCGACGCCGGCCTGGCCGAGCAGGCCCTCCGCTTCGGCGGCGACACCACGCCGTCCCCTCCGGGCAGCGGGACCTCGTCGGCCGGCTCGTCGCCCGGGTCGTCGGCCGGGTCGTCGGCCGGGTCGTCGGCCGGGTCGTCGGCCGGGTCGTCGGCCGGGTCGTCGGCCGGGTCGTCGGCGTCGTCGTCCGGCGGTGACGGCCCTGCCGGTCCGTCCGGCGGCACGGTCACACCCGCGCCGGCCCCCGGGTCCGGTGCCCCTCCCGGCGGGGACGCACCGCGCCCGGGGAACCCCGCACCACCGGAGGCGCCGGCCGGGGAGGACCCGGTCGAGGAGGCGCCGCCCGCCGGGGAGCCGCCGGCCGAGCAGCCCCCGGCGGACGGACCCCCGGCCGAGGAGCCCCCGGCTGACGACCCCGCTGCCGAGGAGGCGCCGGTCCCGGCAGTGCCGCCGGCCGACGAGGCGCCACCGGCCGAGGAGGCGCCGGCCCCGGCAGCGCCGCCGGCCGACGAGCCGCCCGCCCGGGCGCCGGCTCCGGAGCCACCCGCCGCGCCACCGCCGGCCCGGGAGGAGGCCACGGTCGAGCCACCCGCCGCCGAGCCGCCCGTGGAGGACCCGCCTGCCGAGGAGGCGCCGGCTCCGGACCCGGGCGGCTCCTGACCGTCGCGCGCGGGGTGCTCAGCCGGCCGCGGCGGCGTAGCGGTCGGCGACCACGCGCAGCCGGGCGGTGAGCTCCGGCGGCGGGGACAGCACGGTGAACGGGGCGCCGGTCAGGCCCAGCGCGGCCACCGCCCAGTCGAGGTCGTCGCCCTCGATGTGCACCCGGCAGCCGTCGGGGCCGTCGTCGGTGACGGTGGCCCAGCGGCCGATCCGCCGGCGCACGTGGTCCCCGCCGGCGGCCACCCGCGCCTCGACGACGTACCGGGTCCACGCGCTGCCGATCCGCTCGCGCACGTAGGCCGCGGCGTCCTCGGCAGGGAAGCGGCGCGGCCCGAACACCGCGCCCGTGCCGCGCGGGGCGTGCAGCCGGTCGATCCGGAACACCCGCCAGTCGCCGCGGTCGAGGTCGTAGCCGACGAGGTACCAGCGGCGGCCCAGCGCCACGAGGCGGTGCGGCTCGACGGTCCGGTCCGCGCGCTCCCGGTCCGGCGCGGTGTAGCCGAAGGCGATCCGCTCGGTGTCGCGGCAGGCGAGGGCGACGGTGGTGAGGACGGCGGGGTCGACGGCGTCGGCGCCCGACGACGGGGGCGCGCCGGCCGGCACCGTCACCGCGCGCAGCGCCTCGACGCGCGAGCGCAGCCGGCGGGGCATGACCTGCACCAGCTTGGCCAGCACCCGCACCGACGTCTCGGCCATGCCCGCGACCGGGCCCGCCGCGGCCGCCTGCAGCCCGACGGCGAGGGCGACGGCCTCGTCGTCGTCGAGCACGAGCGGCGGCAGCGCGGCACCGGGAGCCAGCGCGTACCCGCCGTCGACACCCCGGGATGCGTCGACCGGGTAGCCGAGCTCCCGCAGCCGCTCGACGTCGCGGCGCAGCGTGCGGACGGAGACGCCCAGCCGGTCGGCCAGGTCGGCGCCGGACCAGTGGCGGCGCGCCTGCAGCAGGGACAGCAGCCGGAGGCTGCGCACCGCGGGGTCGCTCATGCCTCCATCCTCTCCGACACAGCGGTCAGGATCTGACCGCAATCACCGCGAGCATGGTCCTCACCAGCACGAACGAGACCCCGGAGGACCACCGTGACCGCTTCGACCCCCACCGTGACCGCTTCGATCCCCACGCTGACCGGCGAGCGCGCCGACCTGCTCGAGACGCTGGCCACCCACCGGCACTTCCTGCGCCACACCGTCCGGGGGCTGACCGACGAGCAGGCCACCCGGCGCACCACCGCCAGCGAGCTGACGCTGGCCGGCATCGTCAAGCACGTCGCCTCCACCGAGCGGTCGTGGGCGGACTTCGTCGTCCACGGCACCGCCGCCATGGAGCAGTCGCCGGAGGACTGGGCGCAGGAGTGGGTGCTGGCACCGGGCGAGACGCTGGCGTCGGTGCTCGCCCTCTACGACGACGTCGCCGCCCGCACCGACGAGCTGGTCCGCACCGTCGACCTCGACGCCGCCCACCCCCTGCCGGAGGCGCCGTGGTTCACACCGGGCGCCGTCCGCTCCGCGCGGCGGGTGTTCCTGCACGTGGTGGCCGAGACCGCCCAGCACGCCGGGCACGCCGACATCCTGCGGGAGTCCCTGGACGGCCAGAAGACGATGGGTTAGCCGGGCGGGGCGTCGTCGAGCGACGCCGCCTCCAGCTCGGCGACCCGGGTGACGGTGCGGTCGCGCTCGGCGGCCGCCCGCTCCGCCGCCCGGTCGGCCGCACCCGCCCGGCGCTGCGCCGTCGCCGCCTCGTCGCCGGCCGCCGCCGCCTCCTCGCGCGCCCGCGCCAGCTCGGCGGCCAGCTCCTCGGCCCGGGCGGTCAGCTCGGCGGCCCGGCGCGCCGCCCGCGCGGCCCGGTCCCGCGCCGCGCGGGCGGCGCGCTCGGCCTGCCCGGCGAGGTCCGCCGCGGCCTCGGCGTCCTCGCGGGCGGCGGCGACCTCCTGCCGTCGGCGCTCCTCGGCCGCCCGACGCTGCTCCGCCCGCCGCCGCTCCTCCGCCCGGCGCCGCTCCGCGGCCGCGTCCTGCTCGTGGCGGCCCCCGGCTCCCGCGGCGGGCTCGGCGGGGTGCGCCGCGGCCGGTCGCCGGGGACGCGGCGGCGGCACGACGCGCAGGTCGGGGCGGTCGCCCAGGCCGGTGCCCTGGGCCGACAGCGTGCCGGTGAGCCGCCCGGCGAGCAGCGCCTCCCCCGCGTCGGGGTCGGCGAGCGCCGCGCGCAGCGTCTGCTCGACCTGGCCCGCGACGGCTTCGCTGAGCGGGTGGCCGAGGCGGGCGGCCAGCACGCGCGCCTGGCGGGTGAGCGCGGTGAGCAGCCGCGAGCGCTGCGCACCCAGGGCGCGCAGCTGGTCACCGGCCAGGCTCACCTGCGCCTCGCGCAGCAGGTCCCCGAGCTCGACCAGCCCGGCGATCTCGTCGGGTTCCTCCCGGACCAGCGCGTTGCACGCCCAGGCCGCCGTCGAGGGCCGGCCGAGCACCGCGATCGCCCGCGCGAGCCCCCGGTCGCCGGCGGCGCGGGCGCGGCGGGCGGCCTCGGTGCGGGCGGCCACGAAGTCGCCGGGGAGCAGCCCGTAGAGCTCGTCGGCGACCCCGTCGAGGTCCACGCCCCTCCTCGCACCCGGCGGACGACGGCGCGACCCTGCCACGACCGGCGGAGCCGCCGCGAGCGGGAGGGGTGCGCCCGCGCGGCGTCCCTGGCACGGTGTGCGCCGGAGGACGGCGCCGTCCCCCGCCCGGACGCCCCGACACGCCGGCACCCCACGGCCGGCGCCCGATCCCCGGAGTCCCCGTGGTCCCCTGCCCCGCCGCCCAGCCCAGCGCGGCTCCGCACCCCGTCGGTCCCCCGACCGTCCTGTTCGTCTGCGCCTCCGACGCGGCGACCTCGCAGATGGCCGCCGCCCTGCTCACCCGCCGCGCGCAGGGCCGGGTCCGCGCCCTGTCGGCAGGGTCGGCCCCGGCCGCACGGGTCGACCCGGCCGTCGTGGCCGCGATGGCCGAGGTCGGGGTCGACCTCTCGGCGCGGTTCCCCAAGCCGCTGACGGCCGACGCGGTGCACGTCTCCGACGTCGTCGTCAGCCTGGGCGGGGCGCGGCGCTGCCCGCTCCTGCCCCGCACCCGCTACCTCGACTGGCCGGTGGCCGACCGCGCGGGCAGCGACGTCGCCGGGGTCCGGCCGGTGCGCGACGACCTCGACCGCCGGGTGCGCGGGCTGCTCGCCGAGCTCACCGGCTGAGCGCGGTCACCGCCGCAGGGACGGGGCGGTCGTCCACGGGGGTCCTCCTGCCTAGTCTTGGTCTCCCCTGCCCCGTCGGCGTCCGGAGGTCCCCGTGCTGCTGCGCCTGCTCGGACTGCTCGTGGTGGTCTGGCTCGTCGTGACCGTGGTCGGCTGGGTGGTGGAGGGGCTGTTCTGGCTGGCCGTCGTCGGCCTGCTCGCGGTCGCGATCACCGCGGCGCTCGGGGTGCGGGAGCGCCTGCGTCGCTGAGCAGCCGGTGCCCCGGCCCGTGGCGACGGGCCGGGGCAGTCGGACGCGGGGTCAGGCCGCCGCGGCCACCGCGGTCATGGGTGCCGGCCGGCCGAGCCGGACGCCGACGGCGGCGACGACGCTGACCGCACCCAGCAGGGCCAGCGCGGCGCCGGGGCCGCCGAGGGCGCCGCTGACCGCGAGGACGGCCAGCGGGCAGACGAACTGGCCGACGAACAGCGCCGAGGTCCACACCCCGGTGGCCCGGCCGCGCTGCTCGAAGGTCAGCGAGCCCAGCGCCCAGGAGAGCATCGAGGGCAGCAGCAGGCCGTTGCCCAGGCCGGTCACCACCGCGGCGACGACGACGGCGGGGACGGCGTCGGCGAACCCGAGGCCGAGCAGGCCGGCGCCGGAGAGGGCGAAGGCGGCAGGCACGGTCACCGCCGGGCCGAGCCGCGCCAGCCGGCCGAAGGAGAACGCCCCGACGGCGGTGCCCAGCGAGCCGATGGCGCTGATCGCCCCGATGGCGCCGGTGGACTCCACGCCGATCGCGTCCAGCGTGAACGACAGCTCGACGACGAGGACGTAGAACACCAGGCCGGGAAGTGTCAGGACGCCGGCCCCGGAGCGGAGATCACTTCCCCGGAGGTGCGGTATCAGTCAGGTCGATGCCCTCCCGCGCGCGGGCCGAGACGGCGAGCTCGGCGGCCCGTGAGACGACGTCGCGCAGGTAGCGGTGCTCGGGGTCGTCGTCGTAGACCGGGTGCCACCACATGGCCTCCACCAGCGGGCCGGCCTCGAACGGCGGTGGCAGCGCGCGGACGCCCGACCCCAGCGGCAGCAGGTCGACCAGCCGGCGCTGCAGCAGCGCGATGCGGTCGCTGCCGGCGACCAGCGCGGGCACGGTGAGGAAGTCCTCGTTGACCACCTGCACGCGCGGCTCGATGCCGAGCTGGCGCATCTGCCGCGCGGCCGGGGTGGACGCCGTCTGCCCGTGGTAGGTGGCCACCCACGGCAGCGTCTCGAGGTCCTCGACGGTCAGCCCGCGCTCGGCGACGGGGTTGTCGGTGGCCACCACGCAGACCCACTCGTCGCGGTAGAGGTCGCGGTGGGACAGGTCGGAGACGAACCCGTGCGGCAGCAGCAGCAGGTCGGTGGTCAGCAGCACCTGGTGGGCGCTGTCGACGACCGCCGGGGAGTGCGGGGTCAGCCGCAGCCGGGTGCGCGGCGCCTCCTCGGCGAGCAGGGCGGCGAGGGTGTCGCCGAGGACGACGACCACGTAGTCGCTGACCAGCACGGAGAACTCGCGCGACGACGACGCCGGGTCGAAGCCCGGCTGGGCGGTGAACACCCGCTCGACGCCGGCCAGCGCCACCCGCACCAGCTCGCGCAGCTGCACGGCCAGCGGTGTGAGCCGGTAGTCGTTGCCCACGCGGGTGAGCAGCTCGTCGCCGAAGTGGCGGCGCAGCCGGGCCAGCGACGCCGACAGCGCCGGCTGCGACAGCCCCATCTGCGCGGCGGCGCGGGTGACGCTGCGCTGGGTCAGCAGCGCGTCGAGGGACACGAGCAGGTTGAGGTCCAGACTCGCGAGGTTCACCAGCCGACGGTATCGGCGCCGTCTATGACCCCCATCAGACATCTCGTCTTCCCGGGCGGCCCCGCCTCCCCGACCGTGGTGGGCGTTCCCACGAGGAGGACCCGAGTGCCCGACCGCCCGTACCTGGACCCCGCCGACCTCGACCGCGCCGACCCCGAGAGCGCGATCGCCGCGGCGGCGAAGCGGTGCTCCAACTGGGGCCGCTGGGGCGCCGACGACGTGCTCGGCACGCTGAACTTCCTCGACGACGCCAAGCGCGCCGAGGGTGCGCGGCTGGTGCGCCGGGGCGCGGCCTTCTCGCTGTCGCAGCGGTTCGACGCCGACGGCCCGCAGAAGGGCTGGCGGCGCCGGACCAACCCGGTGCACACGATGCTCGACACCGGCACCGACGCCGAGCGCGGCGTGCAGGGCTTCCCGCACGGCATCGGCGGCGCCGACGACGTGATCGCCATGCCGCTGCAGGCGAGCACCCAGTGGGACGGCCTCGGGCACATCTTCGACCACGGCGACGCCTGGAACGGCCGCCGCGCCGGCGACGTCGTCACCAGCCTCGGCGACGCCGTCACCGGCATCGAGACCGTCGCCGACCGCATCGCCGGCCGCGGCGTGCTCCTCGACGTCGGCCGCGCGGTCGGCGAGCAGTTCGGCACGCCCGGCGAGCTCCCCGACGGGTTCGCCATCACCCCCGCGCACCTGGAGGCGACCATCGCCGCCCAGGGCGCCGGCGCCCGGGTCGGCCGCGGCGACCTGCTGCTCGTGCGCACCGGGCAGCTCACCCGCGCCCGCCGCTCGGTCGCCGCCGGCACCGGCTGGGGCGACTACGCCGGAGGCCCCGCGCCGGGCCTGAGCTTCACCGCCGCCGACTGGCTGCACGCCACCGAGATCGCCGGCGTCGCCACCGACACCTGGGGCTTCGAGGTGCGGCCCAACGAGTTCGACGTCGCCTTCCAGCCGCTGCACCAGGTCGCCATCCCGCACATCGGCCTGTTCCTCGGCGAGCTGTGGGACCTCGACGCGCTGGCGGCCGACTGCGCCGCCGACGGCGTGTGGGAGTTCTTCCTCACCGCCGCACCCCTGCCCGTGACCGGCGCCGTCGGCGCCCCGGTCAACCCGCTCGCCGTCAAGTAGGAGCCGAGAGATGCCCGCCGTCAGCAACGTCCTGGTCGTCGGTGCCGGCCTCGCCGGCGCCGCCACCGCCATCCGGCTGGCCGAGGCCGGCGTCGCCGTCGACCTCGTCGAGATCAAGCCCGAGGTCGGCGCCCTCGGCTCCGGCATCACGCTGCAGGGCAACGCCCTGCGCGAGCTGCGCACCCTCGGCGTGTGGGAGCGGGTGTCGGCGGCCGGGTACGCCTTCGACGTCACCGGCATCCGGGCGCCCGACCCCGCCGGCACCGTGATCGCGGAGATCCCCGACGCGAAGACGGGCGGCCCGGACCTGCCCGCCGTGATGGGGATGTCCCGCCCGGAGCTGGCGCGCATCCTCACCGACCGCGCCGCCGAGGTCGGCGTCAAGGTCCGGTTCGGGACGACGCACACCGACCTGCGGCAGGACGCGACCGGCGTCGACGTCACCTTCGCCGACGGCTCGGCCGGCCGCTACGACCTCGTCGTCGGCGCGGACGGGCTGCGCTCCTGGACCCGCCGGGCACTGGGCATCGAGCTGGAGACGACGCCGGTCGGCATGGGCATCTGGCGCGCGTTCGGCCCGCGGCCGGCGAGCGTGACCCGCACCGACCTCTACTACGGCGGCCCGTCGTTCATCGCCGGCTACTGCCCCACCGGCGAGGACTCGCTCTACGCCTACGTCGTCGAGCCGGCGCAGGACCGCTCCACGCTCACGCCCGAGGAGCAGCTGGCCACCATGCGCGAGCTCGCCGCGGCCTACCACGGTCCCTGGGACGACGTCCGCGAGACGCTCACCGACCCGTCCCGGGTGAACTACACCTGGTTCGAGACCCACGTGCTGCCCGCCCCGTGGAACCGCGGCCGCGTGGTGCTCGTCGGCGACGCGGCGCACACCTGCCCGCCCACCATCGCCCAGGGCGGCGCGCAGGCACTCGAGGACGCCTACGCGCTCACCGACCTGCTGCTCACCCGGTCCGCGCTCGACCAGGACCTGTGGGACGCCTTCACCGCCCGCCGCTTCGACCGGGCCAGGACCGTCGTCGACGCGTCCAACCAGCTCGCCCGGTGGCAGCTCGACCACGTGCAGGGCGACATCCCGGGCCTCATGCGCTCGATCGCCCAGCTCGTCTCCCAGCCCGCCTGAACAGCCTTTGTCGCGATAAAGGCACCTCCTGGAGCACCTCATGACCCAGCGCCTGATCACCCACCTGCGGCACGTCGACCTCGCCGTGCCCGACCTGCGCACCCAGCAGGACTTCTTCACCCACACCTGGGGCCTCACCGCCGAGCACACCGACTCGGGCCTGACCTTCCTCGCCGCCGAGGGCAGCCCGGAGCAGTACGTCGTCCGGCTCCGGGAGTCCGCAGACAAGCGCATCGACCTCATCAGCTTCGGCGCGAAGGACCGGGCCGACGTCGACACCCTCGCCGGCACCCTGGCCCGGGACGGCGTGCAGCTGGTGCACGAGCCGCGCGACCTGCAGACCCCCGGCGGCGGCTACGGCTTCCGGTTCTTCGACAACGAGGGCCGCACCATCGAGATCAGCTCCGACGTCGCCGTGCGGCAGCACCGCCGGGTCGAGGAGGGCGAGTCGATCCCCGTGCGGCTGTCCCACGTGGTGATCAACTCCGCCGACCCCGAGGGCACGCTGGCCTTCTACGAGCGGTACCTGGCGTTCTCGCTGTCGGACACGCTCATGCACCCCCGGATGGGGAACATGATGTGGTTCCTGCGGACCAACGAGTGGCACCACTCGATGGCCATCGCCCGGGGCCCGCACGCCGCCCTGCACCACGCCTCCTTCGAGCTGCGCGGCATCGACGAGTACATGCGCGGCACCGGCCGGCTGCTGCGCCAGGGCGTCGAGAAGATCTGGGGCCCCGGCCGCCACCTGGCCGGCAACAACACCTTCAGCTACTTCCTCGACCCGCACGGCAACACCGTCGAGTACACGACCGAGCTCGAGACGATCGACGAGGACACCTGGCACCCGCACGTCTACGACTTCTCCAACCCGGAGGTGTCCGACCAGTGGGGCACGGCGAACGCCATGAACGAGTTCGTCGCCAAGAAGTCGTTCAACGACCCCGACAAGGGTCTGTTCGTCGCTCCTCCGGTCTGATGCGGTTCGCCACCTGGGAGGCCGGCGGGGCCGTCTCCGCCGGCGTCGTGAGCGACGCCGGCCTGCACCCCCTGCCGGAGGGGACGACGGTCCTCGACCTGGTCCGGGCCGGGCTGCCGGCGGCGCTCGCGGCCGGCGAGGAGGCGCTGCGGGGGCCGGCCGTGCCGCTGGACGCCGTCCGGCTGCTGCCGCCGCTCGAGGCCCCCACGGTGCGCGACTTCGTCGCCTTCGAGGAGCACGTCGAGGGCGTCCGCAAGGCCATCGACGGGGTCGCCGGCGTGGTCGCCGAGTGGTACCAGGCGCCGACGTTCTACTTCACCAACCCCTATGCGCTCGTCGGCGCGCACGACGACGTCGCGGTGCCCCCGGGCTCGCAGCGGTTCGACTTCGAGCTCGAGGTCGCCGTCGTGGTCGGTCGCGACGGCGCCTCGCTCACCCCCGAGCAGGCGCGCGAGCACGTGTTCGGGTACACGGTCCTCAACGACTGGTCCGCCCGCGACCTGCAGGCCCGCGAGATGCGGGTCAACCTCGGCCCGGCCAAGGGCAAGGACTCTGCCACCACGCTCGGGCCGTGGCTGGTCACCGCCGACGAGCTCGAGCCCCACCGCGACGACGAGGGCTTCCTGGCCCTGGACATGCGGGTGAGCGTCAACGGCACCGAGGTCGGCCAGGACCTGCTGTCCAACATGGGCTGGCCGTTCGAGGAGCTCATCAGCTACGCCTCCCGCGGCACGCAGGTCCGCGCCGGCGACGTGCTCGGTTCGGGCACCTGCGGCAACGGCGGCTGCCTGGCCGAGCTGTGGGGCCGCCGCGGCGAGGCGGCCCCGCCTCCGCTGCAGCCGGGCGACGTCGTGGAGATGACCGTCGAGGGCATCGGCACCGTCCGCAACCGCGTCGTCGCCGGCGTCGACCTGCCGCCGGTGCGCGCCGCCCGGCCGCGCCCGCGCACCCGCACGCGCCCGACGTGAGCCTCGCGGGAGCGGTCGTCGTGGTCACCGGCGCGGCCCAGGGCCAGGGCGCCGCGGAGGCCCGGTTGCTGGCCGCACAGGGCGCCGTCGTCGTCGCCACCGACGTGCTGGAGCACCCCGCCGAGGACCTCGGCGGCGCCGGCTACCGGCGGCTCGACGTCACCGACGCCGCCGGCTGGGCCGCACTCGCCGAGGACCTGGCGCGCGAGCACGGCCGGGTGCACGGGCTGGTGGCCAACGCCGGGATCACCTGGCGGGCACGGCTGGCCGACCTCGACCCCGCCGACCTCGCCCGGGTCACCGAGGTCAACGTGACCGGCACCCTGCTCGGCATCCAGGCGCTCACCCCGCTGATGACCGACGGCGGGTCGGTCGTGGTCGTCGGCTCGGTGGCCGCCCTGACCGGGCACTTCCCGGTGGCCTACACGGCGTCGAAGTGGGCGCTGCGCGGGCTGGCCAAGGCCGCCTGCCTGGAGCTCGGCCCGCGCGGCATCCGCGTCAACACGATCCACCCCGGCTACGTCGAGACGCCGATGACCGCCTCGGCCGCACCGGCGTTCCGCGCCGCCAACGTCGCCGAGACCCCCCTCGGCCGCACCGGCACCGTCGACGAGGTCGCGCCCCTGGTCGCCTTCCTCCTCGGCGACGGCGCCTCGTTCATCACCGGCGCCGAGATCCCCGTCGACGGCGGGATGACCGCCCACGGCGGCGTGAAGTCCATCAGCGACGCCGTCCGCACTGCCTGAGAGGAACTCCCGTGTTCGAGTACTTCCCCACCGGCCCCTACACCTGGAACCTCAGCGTGGTCGCCACGCTGAACTCCGGCGGGCTGATCGACGAGGTCGACCGCGCCTGCCGGCCGATCAAGGACGCCGCGAACGCCGGTGAGGACGCCGGCACGCCGGACTTCCTGCGCGCCTGGACCGCGCTGACCGACCAGCTCGTCGCGCAGGCGGAGGCCGCCGAGAAGGCGGGGCACGTGCGCACCGCCGGGCAGCTGTGGTTCCGCGCGTCGAACTACCTCGCCCAGGCAGAGCGGATGCTGGCCCACTCGGACCCGGACCGGGTGCCCACCTACCGGCGGATGCTGGAGATCGCGCAGAAGGCCTTCGACACGCACAGCCCGCGGGTGTCCCGGGTGGCGGTCCCCTACGAGGGGACGACGCTGCCGGCCTACTTCTCGCAGGCGCCGGCCGCCGACGACGGCCCGGTGCCGGTGGTCGTGCTGGTCAACGGGCTGGACTCCACCAAGGAGCACATGTACGCCTCCGACCACTGGGAGGAGCTGGCCGCCCGCGGCATCTCCTGCCTGATGCTCGACCAGCCCGGCACCGGTGAGTCGCTGCGGCTGCAGGGGCTGACCGCCCGGGTGGACACCGAGGCCTGGGCGAGCTCGTGCGTCGACTGGCTCGAGACCCGCGCCGACGTCGACGCCGACCGCATCGGCATCGTCGGGTGGTCGCTGGGCGGCTACTACGCGCCGCGCGCCGCGGCGTTCGAGAAGCGGTTCGCCCTCTGCGTGGCCTGGGGCGCCAACCACGACTGGGGTGCGGTGCAGCGCCGCCGCCGGCAGCGCGAGGGCGAGCGCCCGGTCCCCCACTACTGGGAGCACGTGCTGTGGGTGTGGGGGCAGGACGGCGACGAGAACGACCTCGACGGCTTCCTCGACTTCGCCGACCAGGTCACCCTCGAGGGCGTCGTCGAGCAGATCACCGTGCCGTTCCTCGTCGCCCACGGCGCCAACGACCGGCAGATCCCGCTGGAGATGGCGCACCGCTCCTACGAGCAGGCGGTGAACTCCCCCAAGCGCGAGCTGCGGGTGTTCACCCCCGAGGAGGGCGCCACCGAGCACATCGGCCTGGACCACCTGCCGTACGTGAGCACCTTCATCGCCGACTGGGTCGCCGACACCTTCGCCGAGCTGGGCCGCCGGGGGGCGGCGTCGTGAGCATGCTGTTCGTCAAGCTGCCCGTGCGGGACCTGGCGGCGGCGCGGGCGTTCTACGAGGCGCTGGGCTTCCGCGTCGAGGAGACCTCCTCCGACGAGGGCGAGGCCGCGGTGGTCCTCGGCGACGAGCAGGTGCTGTCGCTGCACACGCGCGAGCGGTTCGCCGCGCTGCTGCCCGGAGAGGCGGGCGACCCCGCGCAGGCACCGACCGCGGTGCACGCCCTGACCGCCGACGGCCGGGCGCAGGTCGACGAGCTGCTGGCCCGCGCGGCGGCCGCCGGTGGCCGGCCGGGCCGGCCCGCACGCGAGGAGGACGCCCGCTACACCGGCAGCTTCGCCGACCCGGACGGCAACGTCTGGGAGGTCGTCTGGATCGACCAGCTGCACGTCGTCAACTGAGGGCGGCGCGTCCCGACGTCGGCGGAGGGCCGGAGGTGCCGGGTGTCGGGCGCTCAGGCGACCTGGAACGAGCGCCGGGCCAGGCCCAGGAAGAAGCCGTCGATCGCGGTGGTGACGCCGGCGGTCGGGTCGGTGGCGGCGCCGAGGGTGACGAACAGCGGCGTGAAGTGCTCCACGGTCGGGTGGGCGTAGCGCAGCCCGGGCGCCCGCAGCCGGAACCGCGCCAGCTCCTCGACGTCGCCGCGGTCGAGGGCGTCGGCGGCCCAGGCGTCGAAGTCCGCCGACCAGCCCGGGACGAGGTCCGGCCGGTGCCAGTCCACGTAGGGCAGGCCGTGGGTCATGAACCCCGACCCGACGACGAGCACGCCCTGCTCGCGCAGCGGGCGCAGCCGCTCCCCCAGCGCGAGCAGCGTCGCCGTGTCGTGGGTGGGCAGGCTCAGCTGCAGGACCGGGACGTCGGCCTCCGGGTACATCACCTTGAGCGGCACCCAGGCGCCGTGGTCGAGACCCCGGCCGCGGTGCTCGTGCACGTGCGCGGTCTCCGCCAGCACCGCGAGCAGCTGCCGCGCCAGGTCGCCCGACTCCGGGGTGTCGTAGCGCATCCGGGAGTACATGGGGTCGAACCCGCCGAAGTCGTAGACCAGCCCGGTCGGCACGGTGCTGGTGACGCCGAGGGAGTCCGACTCCCAGTGCGCGCTGACGATCAGGACCGCGCGCGGCCGCGGCAGGCCGCGGGCCCACCCGGCGAGCTCGCGCATCCAGGCGGTGTCCTCGAACAGCGGCGGGGCGCCGTGGCTGAGGTACAGCGCCGGCAGCGGGCCGTCGTCGGGCGTCCAGGGCCGGTGCTCCCCAGGCCGGCGACGTGCCGCAGGTGCGCGGCGAAGGGGTGGCGGGGGTCGATCAGCGCGTCGGCTGCGGCGGTGGGGTGCACCGGTCAGCCCGCCAGCGGCAGGTCGAGGGTGTGCTGGGTGTGGTCGCGCTTGACGGCGAGGTAGCGGGCGTTGGCCGCCGACAGGTGCACGCCGGTGGGCACGCGCTCGGTCACCGCGACGCCGAGCAGCTCGAGCTGCGCGGCCTTGTCGGGGTTGTTGCTCAGCAACCGGACCCGGTCGGCGCCGACCGCGGCGAGCATCTGGACGGCGGCGGTGTAGTCGCGCTCGTCCTCGCCCCGGCCCAGCGCCCGGTTGGCCTCGTAGGTGTCGAGGCCGGCGTCCTGCAGGGCGTAGGCGTCGAGCTTGGCGTAGAGGCCGATGCCGCGGCCCTCCTGGCGCAGGTAGAGCAGGAACCCGCCGGCGTCGGTGATCCGCTCGGCCGCCTCGCGCAGCTGCGGACCGCAGTCGCACCGCTGGGACCCGAAGACGTCGCCGGTGAGGCACTCGCTGTGCGGGCGGACCAGCGGCGCCTCGCCCCCGGCCGCCGACCGGGCGAGCGCGGCCCGCCAGTCGCCCAGCCCGAGCAGCAGGTGCTCGCGGCCGTCGGCGAGCCCGTCGAAGGTCAGCACCTCCGCCGTCGTGGCGTACCCGTCGGCGAACTCCAGCGGCACCGTCACGCGGGTGCGCACGGTGGCGGCGGGAGCCGGGGACAGCACGTCCGTGCCGAGGGAGAGGGTCATCGCGACCTCCGAGTCACTTGTACCTACAAGTGACACCCTAGCGCGGACAAGTTGAAGCTACAAGTACCGGGTGGGACGATGGCGGCGTGGAACCCCGGTGGCTCAGTGCCGACGAGATGACGGCGTGGGTGCGGCTGGTCGCCGTCGTGGAGCTGCTGCCCGGCGTCCTGGACGGTCAGCTGCGCCGCGACGCCGGGCTGACCCACTTCGACTACTTCGTGCTGGCGATGCTGTCGGAGGCGCCGCGCCGGACGCTGCGCATGACCGAGCTGGCCACCCGCACCAACGCCACCCTCCCCCGCCTGTCCCACGTCGTGCGCCGGCTGGAGGAGCGCGGGCTGGTCGAGCGGAGGCCGTGCCCCTCCGACGGCCGGGCCACCAACGCGCGGCTCACCGACGACGGCTGGGCCACGGTGCGCGCCACCGCGCCCGGCCACGTCGCCACGGTGCGCGAGCACGTCCTCGACGCGCTCACCCCCGAGCAGGTCGGCCAGCTCGCCGAGATCGCCGGGGCGCTGCTCGGGCGGCTCGACCCCGACGGGCGGCTGGCCGCCGTCTACGGCACCGCCGCTCCCGGCCGGTGACCGCTCAGCCGGCGACGCGGGTGGCGAAGCCGGTGTAGTCGACGACGAGGCCGTCGTCGTCGACGGTCAGCTCGAAGGCGCCGTGCGCGGGGTCGGCGTACGCCCACCGCAGCGGGCCCAGCCGCCGGTAGGTCTGCTCGACCCGGGTCACGCCGAGCTCCGGGACGTCGACCCACGCCACCGGCGAGGTCACCTGCCGGCCCACCTCCAGCGCGGCGAGCCGCCGGCCGTGGCCGCGCCGGCCGCGCGCGCCGACGTGGTGCTGCGGGACGTCGGGGCGCCGCTGCTCGCCCGCCGGGTGCTGCTGGAGACGCGACCGGGCGCGCCCCCCGCCGCGGCCGCCCTCGCCGCCGCGCTGCGCGCCGTCGCGGTGGGGGTCGCCGCCGGGACCGGGGGAACGGAGCCGTCCGCCGCGGGTCGTGTGTGGCCGGAGGGCTCCGGGTAGTGCGCCGCCGAGTGGCACACCACCGAGACCAGGGAGAGCTGCGATGACCGTCCCCGACACGACGACCCGCGACGCCGCCACCGGCACCCGCGACATCAAGTCGCACGAGTCGACCAGCTTCGCCGACCTCGGCAAGGAGATGTGGTCCTACCTCACCGGCAAGGGCGCCGCGATCAACTACGAGTTCGTCGACATGACCGTCGAGGTGCCGCGCGAGACCGGCCCGGACTCCCCGCGCGCCACCTGGAAGCTCAACGGCACGCTGCGCATCACCACCGCCGAGAACGCCAGCCGGGGATGACGCCGGAGGGCGACCCGCGGCTCGAGGTCATCGCCGACCTGTCGATCGAGGTCGACGGCGTCCCGCTGCGGGTGCGCGCGTCGGGTTCGGAGATCACGGCCTCCTCCCCCGACGTGCGCCGGCTGTTCTCCGCGGTCCGCGTGGCCGGCGGAGCGGCCACGCAGGGCTCCCCGGGCCGCGCCGAGCTCGCCCGGGTGGCCGACACGCTCGCCGACCGGGGCCTCACGGCGCGGCTCGACGGCCCCGGCGGCCGGGTGCTCAGCCTGGGAGCCGACGTCGACTCGCCGGCCGGCTCGGCGCTGGTCGGCACCCGGCACGCGCGGGTGCACCCGGCCGGCACGCTGCTCGGGGCCGGGCCGGCCGCCCCGGTCGCGGCGCTGGTGCTCGTGGCGGTGGTGCTGCTGGCCCGCCGGCGCCGGCGGTAGCCGCCCGCGCCGGCCGCCGTCCCGCTCCCCGCGACGGCGGCCGGTGCGCGTCTCAGGCCGTGCGGGCCTCCTGCCACAGGTCGATGCCGGCGTCGACGGCGTGCTGGTCGATGCGGGCGAGCTCGTCGTCGGAGAAGTCGAGCCGGTCGAGGGCGGCCACGTTCTGCTCGAGCTGCGCGACGCTGCTGGCGCCGATGAGGACACTGGTCACCCGCGGGTCGCGCAGCGCCCAGGCCAGCGCCATCTGCGCCAGTGACTGCCCGCGCTCCTGCGCCAGCCCGTGCAGCGCCCGCACGTGCGCGAGGGTCTGCTCGGTGAGCAGGTCGGTCGACAGCGACTTGCCCTGGCTGGCCCGCGACCCCTCGGGGATCCCGGACAGGTACTTGTCGGTGAGCATCCCCTGCGCCAGCGGCGAGAAGGCGATGCACCCGGCTCCGACGTCGGCGAGGGTGTCGAGCAGGCCCTCGGTCTCGATCCAGCGGTTGAGCATCGAGTAGCTGGGCTGGTGGATCAGCAGCGGCGTGCCGAGATCGGCGAGGATCGCCGCGGCCCGCGCGGTGTCCTGCGGCGAGTACGACGAGATGCCGGCGTAGAGCGCGCGTCCCGACCGGACGGCGGTGTCGAGCGCGCCCATCGTCTCCTCGAGCGGCGTCGTCGGGTCCGGCCGGTGGGAGTAGAAGACGTCGACGTAGTCGACGCCCATGCGCCGCAGCGACTGGTCGAGGCTGGCCAGCACGTACTTGCGCCCGCCGCCGCCCTGCCCGTAGGGGCCCGCCCACATGTCGTAGCCGGCCTTGGTGGAGAGCACCAGCTCGTCGCGGTACGGGCGGAAGTCGTCGCGCAGGTGGCGGCCGAAGTTGGTCTCTGCGCTGCCGTAGGGCGGGCCGTAGTTGTTGGCCAGGTCGAAGTGGGTGATGCCCAGGTCGAAGGCGCGCCGCAGCACGTCGCGCTGCCGCTCCAGCGGGACGTCGTCGCCGAAGTTGTGCCACAGCCCGAGGCTGATCGCCGGCAGGTCCAGGCCGCTGCGGCCGGTCCGGCGGTAGGTCATCGCGTCGTAGCGGTCGTCGGCGGCAGCGTGGGTCATGCCCCGATCCTGCCCGGGTCCCCCGCTTCCGAAGCGCGCCGGCCGCGAGGAGGATGCCCGGCGCGGGGGCCCTGTCGGCCGACCTGGAGGGAGGCGCGCCGTGCCCTTCTTCGACGGTTCCCGCGGCCGCATCCACCACACCGCCTGGCTCCCGCCCGGCGAGGTCCGCGCCGTCGTCGTCCTCTGCCACGGCGGTCTCGGCGAGCACGTGGGCCTCTACGGGGCGCTCGGGGAGCGGCTGGCCGCCGACGGCATCGCCGTGCACGCGCTGGACGCCCTCGGCCACGGGCGCAGCGACGGCGAGCGCGACCTGATGCCGACCTGGGACGTCTTCGTCGACGACGCGAGCACCCTGGCCGGGATCGCGCGGGCGCAGCACCCCGGCCGCCCGCTGGTGCTCGCGGGCCACTCCGGCGGCAGCCTGGCCGCCCTGCTGCTCGCCCAGCGTTCCCCGGGGACCGCGGACGCCCTGCTGCTCTCCGCACCGCCGGCCGCGCCGCTGCCGTGGATGGAGGACCTGGCCGCGGCCGGCGACGGGTACGCCGAGCCGCCCGACCCGGCGGAGGTGTTCAGCACCCACCCGGAGTACCTGCACGCACTGCGCACCGACCCGCTGGTGTACCGCGGCCCCCTCCCGCCGCAGACCGTCCGGGCCCTCGTGCGGACCTGGCCGGAGATCGAGGCCGGGGTGGCCGCGGGACGGCCGGGCGCGCCGACGCTCCTCCTGCACGGCGAGCTCGACCCGATGGTCCCGGTCGAGCACTCACGGACGCTGGCCGCGCGGCTGCCGCGGGCGACGCTGCGCGTCTTCCCCGGCGACCTGCACGACGTCCTCAACGAGCACGACCGCGACGCCGTGCACGACGTCGTGGCGGAGTTCGTCCTGGCCCAGGTGCGCCCCGCCGTCCGGGCCTGAGCGCCGACCCCGGGCACGGGTGGGCGACCGGACGGATCTAGCGTGCGCGGGTGCCCACCACCCCCGCCGTCCCGTCCCCGCCCGAGGCCCGCAGCGGCAGGGGCGTCGTCCTGGTCACCGGGGCGAGCTCCGGGCTCGGCGCGGAGATGGCTCGGCAGTTCGCCGCCCTCGGCTGGGACCTCGCGCTGTGCGCGCGGCGCACCGACCGGCTCGACGCCCTGGCCGGCGAGATCCGCGCCGGCACCGGCCGGCGGGTGGAGACGGCGGCCCTCGACGTCACCGACCCCGACGCCGTCCCCGCGGTCTTCGGTCGCTTCGAGGAGGCCTTCGGCGGCCTGGACCGGGTGGTGGTCAACGCGGGCGTCGGCGGCGGTGCCCCGCTGGGCACCGGGCAGGCCGGGGTCAACCGCGAGACGGCGGTGACCAACTTCGTCGGCGCGCTGGCGCAGTGCGAGGCGGCGATGGAGGTGTTCCGCCGGCAGGGCCGCGGCCACCTGGTGCTGATCAGCTCGATCTCGGCGCTGCGCGGGATGCGGCGGTCGATGACGGTCTACGCGGCGACGAAGGCCGGCGTCGCCGCGCTCGGCGAGGGGCTGCGGTCCGAGCGCGTCCCGGGCGTGGACGTGACGGTGGTCTATCCCGGCTACATCCGCTCGGAGATGAACGAGGGCGTCGCCGGCACCCGGCTCATGACCGACACCGAGCCCGGGGTGCGCGCCGTGGTCGCCGCGGTCGAGGCGCGGAAGGCGAAGGCGTACGTGCCGGCCTGGCCGTGGGTGCCGATCGGCGCGGCGCTGCGCGTGCTGCCGCTGTCGGTGGTGCGGCGGCTGACGTGAGCGTCCCGCCCGACGCCCGCCCGGTGCGCGCCGAGGACGCCTTCGACGTCGCCGCCGTCGCCGCGTGGCCGGCCGCGCACGCCGACCCCGCGCGGGCCGGCGTCGATCCCTCCGCCGTCCCGGAGGTCCGGCAGGTCGCCGGCGGCGTCTCCAACCTGACCTACCTGCTGCGCTACCCCGACGGCGACCTGGTGCTGCGGCGCCCGCCGCGCGGGCAGCACACCGGCACCGCGCACGACGTCGCCCGCGAGTACCGGATCCAGGACGCGCTGGGCCGGGTACTGCCGGCCGTGCCGCGCACCGTCGCGCTCTGCGAGGACCCCGCGGTCATCGGCACGCCGTTCTCCGTCGTGCGGCGGGTCGAGGGGCCGATCCCCCGCCGGGAGCTGCCGCCGGGGGTCGAGCTCTCCCGGGAGCAGGTGGCCCGGCTGTGCCGGACCGTCGTCGACCTGCTGGTCGACCTGCACCGGGTCGACGTCGCCGCCGCGGGGCTGACCGACCTCGACCGCGGGCCCGGGTACGTGCGCCGCCAGGTGGAGAACTGGACGCGGCGTTACGCGCGGGCGCGCACCCGGGACGTGCCGCGGTTCGGGCGGGTGACGGCGTGGCTGGCCGCGCACCAGCCGGCCGACCGGCCGCACGCGGTGGTGCACAACGACTTCCGGTTCGACAACGTCGTGCTCGACCCCGCCGACCCCACCCGCCCGGCCGGCCTGCTCGACTGGGAGCTGGCCACGGTGGGGGACCCGCTCATGGACCTCGCGAGCGCGCTGGGCTACTGGGTGCAGGCCGACGACGGGCCGCTGTTCCGCCGGTTCAGCCGCCAGCCCACGACGCTGCCCGGGATGATGACCCGCGAGGAGGTCGTCGCGTACTACTGCGCGCGGACCGGGCAGCGCGTCACGAACGCGGAGTGGGCCTGGTACGAGGTGTTCGGCCTGTTCCGGGTCGCCGTCATCGCGCAGCAGGTCTACGCGCGCTACCGGTCGGGGCAGACGACGAACCCGGCGTTCCGCTCGTTCGGGATCGCGGTGCGGCTGCTGGAGCGGCGGTGCCGGTCGGGGATCCGGCGGGCCGGCCGGCTGACCCCCGACCGCGCCGCCGCGCAGGTGGGCAGCCCGCTGCTCACCCCGGCGGCGGATCCGGCCCCGCCGGTGGACCCCGCCGCCGCTGGACGACCCCGGCCCCACCGCACCGCTGCGGATTGCCCGCCGGCTCGACCCGGGCGGCTCCGGACCCGAGGACGTCGTCGTCGACGCCGCCGGCCTGGTGGTGACCGGGCTGCGCGACGGCAGCGTCGTACGGGTGGACCCGGCGACGGGCGCGCGCACTCTCGTCGGGCGGACCGGCGGGCGGCCGCTGGGGGTGGAGCCGTGCGCGGACGGCGGCGTCCTCGTGTGCGACCACGACCGCGGCCTGCTGCGCCTGTCCCCCGGCGGTGGGGTCGAGGTGCTCGTGGCCGAGGTCGACGGCGAGCCGGTGACGTTCGCGAGCAACGTGACGTCGGCGCCTGACGGCACCGTGTGGTTCACGACGTCGACGAGCCGGTGGGACCTCGAGCACCACGTCGGGGACCTCTTCGAGCACTCGGCGACGGGGCGGCTGGTGCGCCGCGACCCCGACGGCACGGTGACGACGGTGCTGTCGGGGCTCGGCTTCGCCAACGGGCTGGTGCTGGCACCCGACGGGTCGCACCTGCTGGTGGCCGAGACCAGCCGCTACCGGGTGCTGCGGCACTGGCTGACCGGGCCGCGGGCGGGCAGCACCGAGCCGCTGGTCGAGGGCCTGCCGGGGTTCCCCGACAACGTCAGCCTGGGCAGCGACGGCCTGCTGTGGGTGGCGATCGCCGCGCCGCGCAACGCGCTGCTCGACCGGCTGCTGCCGCTGCCCGGCGTCCTGCGTCTGGCGCTGTGGAACGTGCCCGAGCGGGTACGGCCGAGGGCGACGCCGATCGCCTGGGTCATGGCGTTCGACCCCGCCGACGGCCGCCGGGTGCACGACCTGCGGTCGACCGAGGCCGGGTACGGCTTCGTCACCGCGGTGGCCGAGCGCGACGGCACGGTGGTGGTCGCCGGGCTGCACGAGGACGACCTCGCGGTGCTGGAGCCGCTCGACCGGAACTGACGCAGGCCCAGCCCGAGGTGCCGCCCGCCCGGCTGCTCACCGAGCGCCGTGGCCGTCAGAACGGCGGTGGGTCGTCGTCCGAGTCAGGCGGTCCATCGGCCTCCGGCGGTGGGTCGGGTGCCTTCGGTGGCGGTGGTCGCAGGCCCGGTGGTCGGGTCGTCCTCGTGATCCCTGACGGGCTGGTGACGGTGAGCGTGCCGTCCTCGGTCATCTCGAACCGCCAGCCGCGGGCGAGGGTCTTGAGCCGGTGGTGGGAGCGGCACAGGCAGCACAGGTTGGCGCAGTCGGTGACCCCGCCGTGCGCGTGCGGGATGACGTGGTCGGCGTCGGCCCAGCCGACCCGCTGCCCGCAGGTGGGCATCCGGCAGGTGCGGTCGCGGGTGCGCACGAACGCCCGCTGCGCCGCCGACGGTGTGTAGCGGTCGACCTCGTCGGGTCGGTCGAGCAGCGCGCAGCCGCAGTCGCCGTCCCCATCCCCGTCGGCATGCTCCCGGCAGCCGCGGGCGGCCAGCCGGCGCAGCCGGTCCAGCGTCGCGGTCGCGCGCAGCGTGCCGTCCTCCTCGGTGAGTGCGACGGTGACCGTCCCGCCCTCGGGTGCCTGCACCCCCAGGGCGTCCAACTCGCGCAGCAGCGCGCGCAGGTGGGCGGCGGTGATCGGCAGCCCGTTGACCTCACCGGCCTGCGCCGACCGCCCGGCCAGCGACGCCAGGGTGGCGACGATCTGCAGGTGCGCGGTCACCGCCACCCCCGGCTGCCACGGCCGCTGCAGCAGATCGGCGAACACGGCGGTGCGCAGCTGCCCGATCGGGCGCGGATCACCGTCGGCCTTCACCATCCGCGCCAACTCGTCGACCACCGCGTGGCAGGCCGCGGCCACGTCGGTGGGCAGCTCGGCGGCCAGCGTGCTCATCCCGTCCGACGGGGAGGGGTAGACCCGCACATCGGCATGCCGTTCGGCGGTCTCGCGCCGCCGGTCGACCGCGTCGGCGTCGGCCTCCAGCAGGAGTTCGAGGGCGCGCTTCTTCAGCTTGCCGACGGTCAGCTGTGCCGCGTCGGGTAGGACGGCGGCCTCGATGCGGCGGGCGGTGTCCGGGGTGGTGTGCTGCAGTACCTCGGCCAGCGCCTTCGCGCGGGCCTCGTCCAGCTCCCCGGCGGCCAGCGCGGCCCAGGTGGCGGGCAGGCGCTCGCGGTAGGTCCAGGCCCGGGTGGCCAGGTGGTCGGCCGTACCCCGGCCGCAGTTGAGCACCAGCGCCAGCTCGGCGGTGAAGAACTCCGACACCCCCGGCAACTCGCCATCGGGCTTCCAGGACCCGCGGCGGGCACCAGGCGTGCCCGGCGCGGGGTCGTCGTCATCGGGACTGTCGTCGGCCAGGCCCAGCACCAGCTCGGCCTCGTAGGCGGCGGTCATCGCCTTGACCGCGGCCACCCGCTGCAGTTCGGCGGCCTTCTGCTCGCGAGACAACAGGTCGACCGGCAGCCGGCGGATCTCCGGCGGCCGGGCAGCGAGCAGGTCGAGGAGGTCGCCGACCACCGGCGACTCGACGTCCTCGATCTCCTGCACGACCCGAACCTACGGACCGGGTACGACAGCTCTCGCAGGTCAGCGGTCGGATCCGGCGATCGCGGCAACGACCTCGCGGGCGCCGGTGCGGCCCTCGGGCGTGGGCGTCAGCGGGTACACGTGCACCGCCCCCTCGACGACGGTCACCTCCACGTGTGCGTCCTCGGCGGCAGCGCGGTTGCGCAGGCGCAGGGCGTCGGGCAGCAACAGGTCGCGGGTGCCGACCCAGACGTGCACCGGGGCCAGACCGGCCAGCGGCCCGTTGACCGGGCTCAGCCGCATGTCGGTCGGGTCGTCCCCGCCCGCCCAGGCGCGCCCCGCCTCGACCAGCCCGGCACGCGAGAGCCAGGGGTCCCGCGCCTCGGCCGCCGGGACGCCGGGGTCGGTCAGGGTGAGGTCCAGCCACGGCGCGACGAGGGCGATCAGCCGCGGCTGCGGCAGGTCGGTGTCCAGCAGCGTCTGCGCCAGCCCCAGTGCCAGCCCACCGCCGGCGGAGTCCCCCGCCAGGACGACGTCGCCGACCTCGCGGTGCAGGTCGCCGTAGACCGCGGTGAGGAGGCGGTACGCGTCGCGGTACGTGCACTGCGGCGCCAGACCGTAGTCGGGCACCACCACACGGACACCGGCGTCGGCCAGCCGCCCCACCAGCGTCCAGTGCTGAGGCGCCACGCCCGCCACGTAGGCGCCGCCGTGCAGGTACAGCACTGCTCGTGAGGCGCCGCCGCGGGGCGCGACCGTGGTGACCTCGAAGCCCTCGACCCGGCGGGCGGCCACCTCGTGCCGGCGACGCAGGCGGGCCGGCGGCGGCGCCGGGCGCTTGGGCTCGGCCAGCCTCCGGCGGGCGGCCCCGGCCGTGGCCATGCGCGGCTTGGCCGTCAGCCGCAGGTACGCCGCGACGGCCCGCATCCGGACACTGCTCACGCGGGAGGTGCCCCGACCAGGTCGACGTCGGCCGAGGTGACCGTGCCGGTGCTGCGGCCCGGCGCGCCGGAGAAGCTCCAGTACAGGTTGGTGTGCGCGACGACCTGCTCGGGCGGCGGTGCGCCCCACTGCGACTTGTCGCCGCAGGTGTGCGCGTCGCCGACCAGGACCGTGTCGTAGCCGCGGACCAGGGCGCCGTGCAGCGTGGAGCGGATGCAGGCGTCGGTCTCCGCGCCGGTGACCACGAGGCGGCCGACCCCGAGGCCGGCCAGCACCTGTTCGAGGTCGGTGGCCTCGAACGAGTCGCCGAACTGCTTCTCCACCCGCGCTTCGCCGTCGGCCGGTGCCAGCTCGGGGACGATCTGCCACCCGTCGCTGCCGTGGGCCAGCTCCTCGTCGTCGTGCTGCACCCAGACCACGGGGACGCGTTCACCGCGGGCGCGCTCCACCAGGCCGGCGATGGTGGCCACCACCTCGTCGCGGGCGTGCGCCCCACCGACCACGCCGTTCTGCACGTCGATGACGAGCAGTGCGCTGTGGGGCCTGTCGTGCAGCGTGGTCATGCGTCCTCCCGGGTGTCCGCGGTCGCCCTCACCCTGGCACGGACCACCGACGATCCCCGGCTCAGCGCAGGCTCCACGGCCGCTACTGATCACGGTCCCCCCGGCGTAGCGTGCGCCGCACCCGAGGGGCTCCGGCCCGGGGCCCCGGTCACACCTGGGGGGATCGATGAGTCCTCGTCGTGTCGCGGTGGTGCTCGCCGTCGCGCTCAGCAGCCTGTTCCTCGTCGCGTCTCCCGCCTCGGCCCAGACCCCGGGGGTGAGCTGCGACCTGCCGGAGTCCGACGCCGAGGCCCTGGTGGTCCTCAACGCCTACTACCCGAACCGGTACACCTGGACCGACGCCTCCCTGACCGCGGCGGTGCAGGCGGCGCCCAACGTCGACCCGGCCTACGTCGACGCCATCCAGCGGGCGATCACCGACTGGGGTGCCGTTCTGGCCGACTGTTTCGACGGCGCGATCACGCTCACCGACGTGACCGACCTCGGTGCTGCCGCCCAGCGCGACGCCGACATCACCGTGCACTACGTGCCCTACGCCGGCGGCAACGTCTTCGGCGGCATGGCCGTCTGCGGTGTCAGCTCGTGCCCGAACGTCATCGTGCGCTCCGAGTTCGCCCCCGGGATCCCGGTCGAGGACTACACGCCCGGCTACGTGTACTACGTCGCGCTGCACGAGCTCGGCCACGCCCTCGGGCTCGGGCACGCCACCAACCTGCGCGAGAGCATGGACCTCATGGGCTACGAGTGGATCCGCAACGCCCCGGACCCCGTCTTCTCGCAGTGCGACCTCGACGCGCTGGCCTACATCTGGTCGTGGGCGCTGACCGGCGGGACGCCCCCGGGTCCAGGACCGAGCGCCCTGGAGCCGACCTTCGACTGCTCCCTCGCCTGACCCGACAGGAGCAGCCGCGCGGGGTCACCGGGTCGTGTACGGCCCGGTCGACTCCGCGTGGTAGCCCTTGGCGCCGACGGTGAGCGCCAGCTCGCTGCGCGGCGGGCGGCCCGCGGCGAGCAGGTCGAGGGCGGCGCGGAAGTCGTACGCGGGCGTCCAGCCGAGGTCGGCACGGGCGGCGTCGTTGACGTAGACCCGGTCGATCGAGGGGAACAGCCGCCAGCCCAGCCGCGCGTACAGCTCGGGGGCGTCGGGGACGAGCCGGGCGACGACGGCGGGCGCGTCGGTGCGCAGCCCGGCGAGGTCCTCGCGGCGGAACGGCGTGGTCGCGCTGACGACGTAGCGGCCGAACCCGAGCGCGGGCGCCCGGTCGAGGGCGGCCCGGTGCGCCGAGACCACGTCGGCGAGGTCCACGCGCCGGAACAGCAGCTCGTTGACCTTGACGTTGTCGTCGTCGTAGGCGGCGCGGACGGCGTCGGCGTCGTCGCCCTCGGGGAAGAACCGGGAGGTGCGCAGCACGACGACGGGCAGGCCGGTGTCGCGGGCGAGGAGCTCGCAGAGGTCCTCGGCGGCGACCTTGGTGGCGCCGTAGACGTTCCTCACCCGCGGGGCCACCGCCTCGGTGATCCACGCGGCGGGCTCCCCCGGCGCCGGGGTCAGCGCGCGGCCGAACGCGGAGGTGGTGCTGGTGACCACCACCCGCCCCACGCCGGCGGCCACCGCCTCCTCGAGCACCGTCAGCGTGCCGGTGACGTTGGTGTCGACGAACGCCTGTCGGTCGTGGGTGCCGACGTGCGGCTTGTGCAGCGTGGCGGTGTGCACCACGGCCTGCGCGCCGGCCAGCGCCGCGCGGACGGCGGGCCGGTCCCCCACCGAGGCGACGACATCGGTCCACGGCGAGGGCAGCAGGTCCAGGCCGACGACGTCGTCACCGGCGGCGCGCAGCACGCGGACCAGCGCCTCGCCGAGGTGGCCCGAGCTGCCGGTGACCAGGACGCGCACGGCCCCACCCTGGCACGGTCGCGGCGGAGCACCGCCGGCCCGTCAGGCCCCTCGTCCGGCGCCGGCGGGGAGCGGGCCCGGCAGGGCGGCGGCCGAGCCGACGACGTGGTCGACGAGGCCGTACTCGACGGCCTCCTGCGCGGTGAACCAGCGGTCGCGGTCGGAGTCGCGCTCGATCTCCTCGACGCTGCGCCCGGTGTGCCGGGCCTGCAGCTCGTCGACCTCGCGCTTGAGGCGCCGCAGCAGGTCGGCCTGGACGGCGACGTCGGACTGCACGCCGCCGATCCCGCCGGAGGGCTGGTGCACGAGGATCCGCGTGTGCGGCAGGGTGAACCGCTTGCCCGGCGTGCCGGCGGTGAGGAGGACTGCCCCATCGAGGCCGCCATCCCGAAGGCGTAGGTGGCGACGTCGCAGCCGAGGGACCGCATGGTGTCGTAGACGGCCAGCCCGGCGGTGACCGAGCCACCGGGTGAGTTGACGTAGAGGTGCACGTCCCGGCGCGGGTCGTCGGCCGCCAGGAGCAGCATCTGGGCGCACAACTGGTTGGCGACGTCGTCGTCGACCGCGGTGCCGAGGACCACGATGCGCTCCTGCAGCAGGCGGTCGAGGACGGCGTCCTGCAGGACGGGGGAGCCGTTCGTCGTCATGGTCGTGACCTCCTGGGACCGTCGGGACCGGACGTCCCGCAGTCAATCGGGAGATCCCCGGGAATGCGCTCCGGAATGGCACGGTTTCGCCATTCGCGCAATTGTCGTGCCGACGGCGGAACGGTGTCACCAGGGCAGCCGGCGGCCGTCCCGCAGGAAGTCGCCGGTGGTCCCGCCGGGCGGCAGGTCGACGGCGCGCAGGACGCCGGCGGCCGCGTCCTCCGCCGAGCGGCCGCCGGCGCCCCGCGCGTCGGTCGCCACCCAGCCGGGGCAGACCGAGTTGACCGCTATCCCCTCGCGGCCGAGCTCGGCGGCCAGCATGCGGGTCAGCGCGTTGAGCGCCGCCTTGGAGACCCGGAACCCGGGCGCTCCCCCGCCCATGTTGGCCAGCGACCCCGCCTCGGCCGACACGTTGACGACCCGGCCGGCGGCGCTGCGCCGCAGCAGCGGCAGGAAGGCCTGCGTGGCGCGCCAGGCGCCCAGCACGTCGACCTCCCACGCGTGCCGGACCACGTCCAGGTCCGCCGCGGCGGCGGTGCCCCGCACGTCGCGGGGGGCGCCGGCGTTGTTGACCAGGGCGTCGACGCGGCCGTGGCAGCGGTGCACCTCGTCCGCGGCCCGGCTGCAGCTCGCCGCGTCGGTCACGTCGAGCCGCACGACGTCGACGCGGACGCCGTCGTGCACCCGGAGCTCCCGGGCCGCGGCCCGGCCGAGGGCGAGGTCGCGCACCGCCATGACCGGGGTGTCGCCGCGCAGCGCGAGCCGCCGGACCAGCTCGCGGCCGATCCCGCGGTTGGCCCCGGTCACCACGACCACCGCGGGCCGGTCCGGCGGGTGCCCGGGCCGCGCCGTGGCGGATCCCGGGGCCACGGTGGGTCGTCCCTGCACCACGGCCCCTCCTGCCCCGCGCCCGGCCGGTCACCGTCGGACGCTGCCAGTCCAGGACCTGTGGACCTGTCGGTCCAATGCCCGGCGTGATAGCACCTGGGCATGGACGTGCACCTGCGCGATCTCCGGTACTTCCTCGCGGTGGCCGACGAGCTGCACTTCACGCGGGCCGCGCAGCGGTTGTTCGTCTCGCAGCCGGCGCTCAGCCGGCAGATCCAGGTGCTCGAGCAGCACGTCCGCGCACCGCTGTTCGCCCGCGGGCCCCGCGGGGTCAGCCTCACCGCCGCCGGCCGCGCCCTGGTCCCCTACGCGCGGTCGACGGTCGCGACGTGGGACGAGGCGCAGTCCGCCGTCGCCGAGGCGGTCGCCACCGACAGCCGGACGATCCGGGTCGGGATGAGCATCGGCGTCGGCCGGGGGCTGATCCCGGCAGCGGTCGAGGTGTTCGAGCAGCGCCACCCGGGCTTCACCGTCGAGTTCCAGCAGACGTCGTTCGACGACCGCACCGCCGGGCTGACGTCGGGCGCCACCGACCTGGCGTTCTGCTGGCTGCCGCTGCCCGAGGACAGCGGCCTGCGCCACCGGGTGCTGCTGAGCGAGGAGCGGCACCTGGCCCTGCCCGTCTCCCACCCGCTCACGGCGCGGTCCGAGCTGACGATGGCCGACCTGTACGACGAGCCGTTCCTCGCCCTGCCCGAGTCCAACGGCAGCCTGCGCGACTACTGGCTCGCCGTCGACGCCCGCCACGGGCACCCCGTGCGGATCGGCGCCGTGGTGCACGGGCCCGAGGAGGCGGTGGAGGCGCTCGGCCGGGGTCTCGGGGTCGCGCTGATCAGCGCCGGCAACGCCGAGATCTACCGCCGTCCGGAGTACGTCGTCCGTCCCGTCCGGGGGCTGCCGCCCGGTGAGCTCGCCATCGCCTGGCGGTCCGGCGACCCCCGCCCGGCGGTGCACGACTTCGTGCTCGCCTGCGTCGAGGCCGCCCGGCAGGTGCACCCCGCGGCCGACACGTCCGCCCGGGAGGCCGGTACCCCCACCGCCGCGGCCGGGTGATCGGCACGGTGCCGGCCGGGACGCCGGCCCGCGGTCACCACGGGATGCGCCGCCCGTCGCGGAAGAAGCCGCCGCTGGGCCCGTCGTCGGGGACGTCGACGGCGAACAGGATGCTGGCCGCGCCGTCGGCCACCGGGCGCCCGCCCGCGCCGCCCATGTCGGTGGCCACCCACCCCGGGCAGACGGCGTTGACCAGCACCCGGCGGCGGCGCAGGTCCGCGGCGAGCTTGACGGTGAGCATGTCCAGCGCGGCCTTGGACACCGAGTAGGCCGGCGCTCCCCCCGCGCTCCCGGTCTCGCCGAAGGACCCCGCGCCGCTGGAGACGTTGACCAGGCGGCCGCCGGGCCGCAGCAGCGGGGCCAGCGCCACCGCCATCCGCCAGGCGCCCACCACGTTGACCGCCAGCGCCTCCTCGACGACGCGCAGGTCGGCGTCGGCCGCGCTCTGCCAGGTGTCGTAGTGGACGGCGGCGTTGTTGACGAGCACGTCGACGCCGCCGTGCTCGGCCGCCAGCCAGGAGGCCAGCGCCCCGACGCTGGCGGGGTCGGCGACGTCGAGCCGCCGGACGACGACCGGGCCGGTCATCCCCCGGGCGGCCTCCTGCCCGCGGGCCTCGTCGCGGACCGCGAGCACGGTGGTCACCCCGCGGGCGGCGAGCCGGGCGGCCACCTCCCGGCCGATCCCGCGGTTGGCCCCGGTGACGACCGCGACGCCGCTGGTCCTCACAGCGACCCCGCGACGGCGTCGGGGGTCAGGGCCGCCAGCGCCGTCGGCCAGCCGGTGTCGCCCTGCTCGAGCCGGACGCCGGTGGCCGGCTCGTCGGTCAGCCAGCCGGGCCGGACGACGGCGGGGTCGGCGCCGCTGGCCCGCAGCGCCTGCTCGCCCCGGGCCCGGGCCTCCGTCACGTGCGCCATGGCCGGGTGGGCCTGCGGCCGGGTGACGTAGATCTGGCTCACCAGCACCACCCGCAGGTCCCGCTCGGCCGCGGCGGCGGCCAGGGCGGCGACCCCGCGGTGCACCACCGTCTCGGCCCCGGCCGCGTCGTGGGGCGGCCCGACGCAGACCACGACGCCGTCGACGTCCGCGAGGGCCGCCGGCCAGGTGGCGGGGTCGTCGAGGTCCCCGACGATCGTCCGGACACCGGCGGCCGGCCGGGGCCGGCGGCTGAGGACCGCGACCGGCCGGCCGGCGGCGAGCAGCCGCTCGACCACCCGCCGGCCGGTGCGGCCCGAACCGCCGACGACGAGCGAGGTGCTCACGACGGCCGGGTCCCGGACGGGGAGGAGGTGTCCGCGACCCGGTCGCCGGGGCCGGCGAGGACGCGGTGCGCGACGTCGGCGGCGGTCGGTGCGGTCACGTCAGGTGCTCGGCGAGGTGGGCGCCGGCCAGGGACACCGCGCGGTCGACGTGCGCGCTGCTGTCGTAGAAGTCGAACTGGCTGCCCTCGCCCCAGTACTGGTCGATCGTCCCGTCCACCGAGACGGCGAACCGGTGCGCCCCCTGGGGGATGGCGGCGCTCTCGCTGTGCACCAGCAGCACCGGCTGCCGCACCTGCGGCGCCAGGGCGATCGGGTCGTAGGTGAGCCACCCCGGCCAGGCCATGACGGCGAAGCGGTTGGGCCACGCACGCACCGCGCCGCGCCGGGGGTTCTGGTAGAAGTCGACGTCGAAGGGCATCGCGGTCAGCGGGTCCCCGGCGCCCACCGCCGGTACGTAGGTCACCTCCCCGGTCGCCTCGAAGTGGCTGCGGGCGCGGGCGCCGGCGGCCATCCGCATCGCCACGCCCTCCGCGCCGCCATAGGTGTCCGCGACGATCCGCGCGTCGTGCAGCCAGGGCGCGACCAGCGCCAGCGCGCGCACCCGCGGGTCGGCGACGGCGTTGCTCACCGTGTATCCGGCCGACGCGCAGACGCCGAGCGCGCCGATCCGCTGCGGGTCGACGACGTCGGTGCGGCCGGCCAGGTAGCCGACCGCGTCGCCGATGTCGCGGGCCTTGAGCGCCGGCGACTCGTAGTCGCGCAGCGCTCCCCCGCTGGCCCCGTACCCCGTGTGGTCGAAGGCGAGGGTGGTGTGGCCCCGGGCGGCCAGCCGTGCGGCGTACCGGTCGGCCATCTGCTCCCGGACGCTGGTCCAGGTGCCGGTGACCACCACGCCGGGCAGGGGCCCGTCCGCGTCCTCCGGCCGGTACAGCACCCCGGCGAGCGGGACGCCGTGGGCGGGGAAGACGACGGCCTCGGCGGTCACGCCGTCCGCGCGGCGGCGCAGCTCGTCGCGGACTCGGGCCGGCGCGACGTCCTCGCGCACGGGCATCGGGGGCGCACTGGTCATGCCACTCTCCACGGCGAGGGGGAGGACGGTGCGGTGGCGGACCACCGAGGGGGGCGCCGTCCACGGTCGCGCGCGGCCGCGCGGCGGACCAATACCGAACCCGATCGGCTCCCGCTATGCCACACGGCACGGCACGGCACGGCACGGCTGTCGGCGTCCGCGGCAGCGCCCACGTGCGCGAGCAGGTACCGCGCGCGGAACCGGTGACGGGAACCGGGGGTCTGCGCCAGGATGTGCCGCCGCTCAGCCCCCCACCTCGCCGGAGACCCCCATGCCCGCACCATCCCTGCCCGGGGACCAGGTGATCGCCTTCGTCCTGCTGGACATCGCGATCATCCTGATCGCCGCCCGCGTCGTCGGCAGCCTCGCCCTGCGGATCGGCCAGCCCCGCGTCGTCGGGGAGATCGTCGCCGGGGTCCTGCTCGGCCCCTCCCTGCTCGGGGCCACGACGTTCGTCTGGGACGACGCCCCCGCCTTCCTGGCCTGCGACCGGTCCCTCCCCGAGGGAGTGGCCCCGAGCATCAGCTCGTGCCTGTTCCCCGCTCAGGCGCAGAGCGGGTTGAGCCTGCTGGGCACGATCGCCCTGGTCCTGTTCATGTTCCTGGTGGGGCTGGAGCTCGACACCGACCGCCTGCGTGGCCGGGCCGCCGGCATCGTCACCGTCGCCGTGGGGGTCGTGGCCATCCCGGTCGCGCTGGGGTTCCTCATCGCGCCGGTCCTCTTCACCGACCGGTTCACCGGCGTCGGCGATCCGTCCCGGATCGGCTTCACGCTCATGGTGGGCGCGATGCTGGCGGTGACCGCCTTCCCGGTGGCCGCGCGCATCCTCCAGGAGAAGGGGCTGGCGACCTCCCCGCTCGGCATCGTCGGCATCGCGGCGGCGGCGCTGGTCACCATCCTCATGTTCCTCACGGTGGGCGTCGCCCGGGGCGTGGCGACCGGGGAGCCGTCGTCGTCGCACCTGTGGCGGCTGACGGGGACGCTGGCCTTCCTCGCGGTGATGTGGCTGGTCGTCCGGCCGGCACTGGCACGGGTGTTCAGCGGTGACAAGGTGGCCGACCCGCTGACCGGCACCCAGTTCGCCGTCGTCCTGGGCGTGGTCGTGCTGGCCGCCTACGCCGCCGACCGGATCGGCATCCACGCGCTCGTCGGCGGCTTTGTGGCCGGCCTGGTCGTGCCGCGCCACGCGGTCCTCACCACGGCGCTGACCTCCCGGCTCTCCGACGTGGCGATCGTGTTCCTGCTGCCGATCTTCCTGGCCTACAGCGGACTGCGCACCGACTTCACCACGCTGACCTGGGCCGCGCTGCCCGGCATCGCGCTGTTCGTGGTCGTGGCCGTCGTCGGCAAGTGGGGCGGGGCCCTGGTCAGCGGGCGCCTCGGCGGGCTGTCCTGGAGCGAGAGCAACGCGCTGGGCATCCTGATGAACTGCCGCGGCCTGATGGTGCTCGTCGCCGCCCTGGTGGCGCTCAACGCCGGGGTCATCAGCCCCCAGCTGCAGGTCGGCGCGGTGGTCATGGCGCTGATCACCACCGGGATGACCGGCCCGCTGGTCGACCGGTTCCTGGGCCGCCCGGACCAGCAGCCGGCCGCCCGGGCGGTCGAGGTCGGCTGACCCGGCCGCGCCGCCCCGGCGCGATCCCGCCCGCACCGCACCGGCCCGGCCCCTCGACGAGGGACCGGGCCGGTGGCACGTCCGGGCCCCGTCGTCGGGCGACGGCCCTTCGCCTCTGCCCGTGCGTCCGGGCCGGCGGGAGGGTCGGTCCATGCGCCAGCAGCTGCGTTCGGTCCGAGCCGGGGTGGTCACGGTCCTCGGCGTCGTCCTGCTCACCTCGTGCTCCGGCGACGAGGAGGGCTCCGGCGACGGCGGTGGGTCCGCCGCCGACACCCCGGCGACCAGCTCCCCCGCGGAGGAGACGACAGCCGGGGACGACTTCTGCACCCAGGCCGAGGACCTCGACCAGCGGGTCGAGACGGCGCTGGAGCAGTCGGACCGTGACGAGTCGATCCCCGACGTCTTCCGTCAGCTCGCCGAGGAGATGCAGGGCATCACCGCGCCGGACGCCATCGCCGCCGACTGGGACACCATGCGGTCCGGACTGGAGCGGATGGCCGACGCGGTGGCCGACCTCGACCTCGGCGACGCCGACTCCGTGGCCGCCCTGGAGGACGCCGGCAGCGGGCTGGAGGACGCGAGCGACCACGTCGAGACCTACCTGCGCGACGAGTGCGGCATCGGCTGACCCGGACGCCACCGGCCCGGCCCCTCGGGGAGGGACCGGGCAGGTGGACGACCGGTCAGCGGCGGGGAGGCCCCGCCGGCCGGGTCAGCTGCAGCCGCTGGTCGAGCCGCAGCCCTCGCAGACGTAGCAGCTGCCGGCCGGGCGCATCTTCGTGCCGCAGGTCATGCACAGCGGCGCGTCGGTGACGTTGCCGGTGACCATCTCGAACAGCTCGGCCGAGGAGTGGGCCTCCTTGACCGGCTCGGCCTTCGGCTCCGGCTTGGCCGGCGCCTCGGTCGGCACCGAGCCGCGCAGCGCCTCGACGTCGACCTCCTCCTCGACGACGGTGGCCGTCGACGCGGAGGTGTCGTAGCCGGCCACCTGCGCCGCCCGCTCCTCGGCGGTGAAGATGCCCAGGGTGGCGCGGGTGTCGACCGGCAGGTGGTCGAGCGCCAGGCGACGGAAGATGTAGTCCATCACCGACTGGGCGATCCGGATGTCCGGGTCGTCGGTCATGCCGGCCGGCTCGAAGCGCATGTTGGTGAACTTCTGGATGTAGGTCTCCAGCGGCACACCGTGCTGCAGCGCGATCGAGATGCCGATCGAGAAGGCGTCCATGACACCGGCCAGGGTCGAGCCCTGCTTACCCAGCTTGAGGAACACCTCGCCCAGGCTGCCGTCCTCGTACATGCCGGCGGTCATGTAGCCCTCGGCGCCGGCGACGCTGAACGACGTCGTCATGCTCTGCCGCTTCTTGGGCAGCCGGCGGCGCACCGGGTGCGAGGTCGTGGTGACCGGAGCCGCCTCGGCCTCGACCGTGGCCTCGGACTTCTTGGCCTTGGCGTCGGACAGCGGCTGACCGACCTTGCAGTTGTCGCGGTAGATCGCCAGCGCCTTGAGGCCGAGCTTCCAGCCCTGGAAGTAGATGTTCTCGACGTCCTCGACGGTCGCCGTCTCCGGCATGTTGACCGTCTTGCTGATGGCGCCGGAGATGAACGGCTGCACCGCGGCCATCATGCGGACGTGGCCCATCGGGGAGATGGCCCGCTCGCCCATGGCGCAGTCGAAGACCTCGTAGTGCTCCGGGCGCAGGCTCGGGGCGTCGACGACGTGGCCGTGCTCGGCGATGTACTCGACGATCGCCTCGACCTGCTCGTCCTGGTAGCCGAGGCTCTTGAGCGCCCGCGGGACCGTCTGGTTGACGATCTGCATGGACCCGCCGCCGACCAGCTTCTTGTACTTGACCAGCGAGAAGTCCGGCTCGATGCCGGTCGTGTCGCAGTCCATCATGAAACCGATGGTGCCGGTGGGGGCGAGCACCGAGGCCTGCGCGTTGCGCCAGCCGTTGTCCGCGCCGATCTCCAGGCACTCCTGCCACTGGGCGGTGGCGGCCCGCAGCACGTCGGCGTCGTCGGCGCCGACCGGGCGGATGGCGTCGTTGGCCGCGGCGTGCTTGCGCATGACGCGGGCGTGCGCGTCGGCGTTGCGGGCGAACCCGTCGTAGGCGCCGACGATGCCGGCCAACTCGGCCGAGCGGCGGTAGGCGGTGCCGGTCATCAGCGAGGTGATCGCCGCGGCGAGGGTCTGCCCGCCGCGCGAGTCGTAGGCGTGGCCGGTGGCCATCAGCAGCGCGCCGAGGTTGGCGTAGCCGATGCCCAGCTGCCGGTAGGCGCGGGTGGTCTCACCGATCGGCTCGGTCGGGAAGTCGGCGAAGCAGATGGAGATGTCCATCGCCGTGATGACCAGCTCGACGGCCTTGACGAAGGTCCGGGCGTCGAACGTCCCGTCGTCCTTGAGGAACTTCATGAGGTTCAGGGACGCCAGGTTGCACGAGCTGTTGTCCAGGCTCATGTACTCCGAGCAGGGGTTGGACGCGTTGATCCGGCCCGTCTCGGGGTTGGTGTGCCAGTCGTTGATCGTGTCGTCGTACTGGATGCCGGGGTCGGCGCACTCCCACGCGGCCTGGGTGACCTTGCGGAAGAGCTCCTTGGCGTCGACGGTCTCGATCACCGAGCCGTCGAGGCGGCCGCGCAGGCCGAACGGCGTGCCGTCCTCCACCGCGCGCATGAACTCGTCGGAGACGCGGACGGAGTTGTTGGCGTTCTGGTACTGGACGCTGGTGATGTCCTTGCCGCCGAGGTCCATGTCGTACCCGGCGTCGCGCAGCGCGCGGATCTTGTCCTCCTCGCGCGCCTTGGTCTCGATGAACTCCTCGATGTCGGGGTGGTCGATGTCGAGGACGACCATCTTCGCCGCGCGCCGGGTGGCGCCGCCGGACTTGATCGTCCCGGCGGAGGCGTCGGCGCCGCGCATGAAGCTGACCGGGCCCGAGGCGGTGCCGCCGGAGGACAGCAGCTCCTTGGACGAGCGGATGCGGGAGAGGTTCAGGCCGGCGCCGGAGCCGCCCTTGAAGATCAGCCCCTCCTCCCGGTACCAGTTGAGGATCGAGTCCATCGTGTCGTCGACGGCGAGGATGAAGCAGGCGCTGACCTGCTGCGGGGCGGGCGTGCCGACGTTGAACCACACGGGGCTGTTGAAGCTGAACACCTGGTGCAGGAGCATCCAGGTCAGCTCGTGCTCGAAGACCTCCGCGTCGCCCTCGCTGGCGAAGTAGCCGTGCTCGCGGCCGGCGGCGCCGTAGGTGAGCACCACCCGGTCGATGAGCTGGCGCAGGCTGGTCTCGCGCTGCGGGGTGCCGACGGCGCCGCGGAAGTACTTCGTGGTGACGATGTTGGTGGCGTTGATGCTCCACTCGGCGGGGAACTCGACGCCGCGCTGCTCGAAGTTGATCGAGCCGTCACGCCAGTTGGTCATGACGACGTCGCGCCGCTCCCAGACCACCTCGTCGTAGGGGTGCACCCCGGCGGTCGTGTAGACCCGCTTGATCTTCAGGCCCTTCCCCCGGGTCGGCGCCTTGACGGCCCGACGCGTACGGCCTGCCGGGCGGTCCTCGATCTCGGTCACGAGCTCTCCCTCGGTGAGTGGTCCGGGCGGCTGGGGAAGAGAGCCACCCTGTTCCTAGCGGTTGGTGCTGACGGTTTCTGGGGTGGTGCTGAGCGGTTGGTGCTGAGTGGGTGGTGCCGATCGGGCCGGCGACGCTGCCGGCCGGTGGTCAGGTGCCGGACGTGCCGGCGGTGCTCGCCGGGCCGCGCCCGCCGCGACGGCGCAGCGGCGGGTCGAGCTGCATGCCCGGCAGCGGCGGCGTGCCACCGGTGTGGTGCCGCGCCCGCAGCTCGGTGATCTCCTTCTCGAAGTCCTCCACCGAGCTGAAGGCCCGGTAGACGCTGGCGAAGCGCAGGTAGGCGACCTCGTCGAGCTCGCGCAGCGGGCGCAGGATCGCCAGGCCGACCTCGTGGCTGGGCACCTCGGCCACCCCGCTGGCGCGGATGGCGTCCTCCACCTGCTGGGCAAGCTGCTGGAGCTGGTCCTCGTCGACCGGCCGGCCCTGGCAGGCCCGGCGCACGCCGGCGACGACCTTGGAGCGGTTGAACGGCTCGCTGACCCCGCTGCGCTTGACGACGGCGAGGACGGCCTCCTCCACGGTGGTGAAGCGGCGGCCACAGGCGGGGCACGAGCGGCGGCGCCGGGTGGTCGCCCCCTCGTCGGCCTCGCGCGAGTCGATCACCCGGCTGTCGGGGTTGTGGCAGAACGGGCACCGCACTGCGGTTCACCTCCTCCGCGGACGGGCTCGGTACCGGTGTCCCGGCGCCGGGTGGGGCGGGTCGGCGGGCCGCCGGGTGCACCCGGCACCCGGTCCGCCGACCTCTGCTGTGGACCTCTCTGGGGACATCCGGTGGACGCCCCGGGGAGAACCTGAGGACGGACCTGTGGAGGACCTCCATCGGTACAACTACTAGATGTAGGGGGACCGTAGGCCTGGCTCCACAACATCTGCAAGTCGACACCGGGCGTGTCTCGTCCGCCGAGACCCGCTCGTGACCTCCTGGTGACCACGCGCGAGCAGGTCTCCCACCGGCCACACGACACGCCGCGGGCGCCCGCGTGTCGGCGCGCGTGGGATCGGAGGCGGGTGTACCGGTCGCCTGCGGAGGTCGCCGGATCCCGCCGGGGCGGCCCACGAGGGCAGAGCCGGTGACCCCGGTGGGACCCCGCTCCGGGCAGGTCCCGGGCGGGCGGGACGCGGTGGAGACGGATGCCGGCGAGGCGCGGAACGCCCGGGCCGGCGGAGCTCAGACCGTCGGGCGGACCGCCGGACGACCACTCCGGGCATTCGGCACGAGGTCGCCGAGCCGGATGGGTCGGGTCAGCAGGTCGGGCTCCTCCGCCGGCACGACCGCGAGGCCCGGGCCGGAGCCGGGGACGACGGCCGACCCGGCGACCGCCTCGACCCCCGAGCCTGCGACGACGGCCGGCATCTCCGTCGTGACCGCGCGGTGGCGGCCCGATCCGGCGCCGGCGGGTGCGCGGTGCCGGCCGGACCCGGCCATCCCGACGGCGGGCTGCTCGGCGGTCACGTCAGCGCCGTGCCGCCGGAACCGGCGGGGGCGCGGGACCGGGCCCCCCGCGACGGGCACCGCGGCGGTGGCGGGCACCGCCGCGACAGCGGGTACCGCGGCGACACCGGGTACGGCCGCGAGCGCAGGCATCGCGGCGGTGGCGGGCGCGTCCGCCGGCGCGGGGGTGGCGGTGGTGGGTGCGGCGCCGGCCACCGGCGCGAGTGCCAGACGGCGCTCGGGCAGCCGGACCGCGGTCAGCTCCACCCAGGTCCCGGCGCCCTCGACGACCCCGGGGACGTCGGCCCGCAGCCGCACCCAGACCTCGCAGGCACCGGTGTCGTCGTGCCGCCAGCCGAGCATCGCCCCCGGCACCCAGGCGCCGTCCACGAGCACCTCGACGTCCTGCGGCGACCCGAAGGACACTGCCGCCCGGCTGTTCACGGCTGCTGACACGCTCCTCACCGTATGTGTTGATCCGAGGTCGGCGCGTGAGCGACCGGGGTCCGATGGTTGACGAACCGGCGAGGACGCTCTCGTCACTTCTCCGAGCGGCCTCCCGGTGGCCGTCACGGTTGGCGCGGCGGGTCAGGGCAGCCGGAGGACCTGCCCGGCGACCACCGCGGACCCCTCGAGGTCGTTGAGCGCCTCGATCGCGTGCACCACGGCGCGCACGTCCTGGCCGTCGCCGGCGACGTCGTCGGCGATGGACCACACCGTGTCACCCGGCTCGACGACGACGCTGCTCTCCCCGGCCAGCTGCAGGCCCTGGCGGGGAGCGAGGACCTCCCGGCCCAGGAGCGCGCCCCCGAGGCCCGCGGCCAGGACCAGGACGACCACCAGGCGCCGCCCGCGGCGGGTCAGCCGGACGGGCGCCGGCGCCGGGACGGCCGTGCGGCCGGGCGCGCGCCGGACCGGCTGCGCGGACACCGGCCGCCCTCCGGGCCGGGCCGGGTCGCGGCGGGTGCGGCGCGCCCCGGCGGCGGGACCGGCGGCGCGGGCGGCCGGCTCCGCCGGGAGGTCGGGCACCGGACGCAGGTGGCCGGCCACGCGCGGCCCGGCCCCGGGCAGCGGGGCCGGGGGTGCCGGCGGGTCCTGACGGGCGGGGCGGGCGGAGGCGTCGGGGCGCACCGGCCGGCGGGCGGGAGCGGGGCCGCCCGCGGGACCGTCGGCGAGCAGGGGCCGCCAGGGCACCCGGACCGTCGCGTCGAACTCCAGCACCGCCTGGCGCACGCTGCCCATGACCACTCTCCTCGTCGACCCCATCGCATCGAACAGGCGTTCGATCGAACGTGTGTGCGATGTCTACCGCACGACACCGACAGGAGCCAGCCGACACCTCCCACTGGTTTCGAACACACGTTTGAAGTACCGGTCCGGAGGCGCTACGGTCCGATCAGCAGCCGTCCGCCCCGCACCCGGCGGTCGACACCGGCAGCACCGGCACCGTCGGTCACCGACCGGGAGGTCCCGGGCCGGGGCGGGACGGGACACGAGGGCCGTGGGGACACGGCCGGCGAGGAGGAGACGTGGCGGGCACCAGCGGGACCGGCCAGGGCACACGCGGGAGCACGACCACCCGGCGGGGTGCCGGCCGGCGGGGCACCGACGCCGCCGCCGAGGGGACCGGCACGCAGACCGGCGCGGTGCGCACCTTCCCCGACCGGGGCGAGGCCGGCGACGGGCTCACGCAGCGCCAGCGCCGGGTGCTCGAGGTCATCCGCGACTCGATCGAGCGGCGCGGCTACCCGCCCTCGGTGCGGGAGATCGGCGAGGCGGTGGGCCTGTCGTCGGCGTCGTCGGTCGCCCACCAGCTCTCCGTGCTGCAGAAGAAGGGCTGGCTGCGGCGCGACCCCAACCGCCCCCGCGCGCTCGACGTGCGGCTGCCCGGCGACACCGCGGCCGAGGCCGCGTCGCCGGCCGCCGCGGCGGCCGGCGACGCCACCGCCCCCACGTACGTGCCGCTGGTCGGCCGGATCGCCGCCGGTGGCCCGGTCCTCGCCGAGCAGGCGGTCGAGGACGTCTTCCCGCTCCCCCGCGAGCTCGTCGGCGACGGCACCCTGTTCATGCTCCGGGTGGCCGGTGACTCGATGGTCGACGCGGCCATCTGCGACGGCGACTGGGTGGTCGTGCGCCAGCAGCCCACCGCGGAGAACGGCGAGATCGTGGCCGCGATGCTCGACGGCGAGGCCACCGTCAAGACCTACAAGCGCCGCGACGGCCACGTGTGGCTGCTGCCGCACAACCCGGCCTACGAGCCCATCCCGGGCGACGAGGCGACCATCCTCGGCCGGGTGGTCACCGTCCTGCGCCGCGTCTGACCCTCGCCCCCGCCGGCCTCACCCGGGCCGGCGGGGGGCACGGCACGCGGCCTCAGCCGGCCGGCGGTCCCGCCGCGCGGCCCCGGCGCAGCCGGCCGGCCAGCCACACCAGCACCGTGGCAACCCCGGCGGCGACCAGTCCCGCGGCGACCGGGGGCACGACCGTGCCGCCGTCGTCGAGCGCGACCGCCGGCGACGGGTCGGCCGCCGAGGACGGCGCCGGAGCCGCCGTCCCGGCCGGGACAGGCACGAGCGTGACGTCGCCGGGCAGCCCCTCGCCGGCCACGAGGAGCGCGGCACCGTCCGCGGTGAACGACACCGCCTCCCCCTGCGGCGCCTCGGGCAGCGCGATGCGCACCGGCTCGCCGGCCAGGGCGGCCGGCACGTCGGAGCCGGTCAGCGGCCAGACGTAGGCGTCGGTGTAGGTGCGCAGCGCGATCCGGCTGCCGTCGCGGGCCACCGCGCCGCCGGTCACCAGGAGCTGACCGGCCCGGCCCACCGGGCCGCCCGGTGTCCCGGTCAGCGTGAACGTCACGCGGCTGACGTCGGCCAGCGCCACCGTGCCGCCGTCGACCAGCGGCGCCGAGGGACGGTAGACACGGCTGGCGCCGAGCACCTCCTTGGTCACCACGTACGGGGTGCCGTCGGGGGCCACCAGCAGCGCCTCGGCGTCGTGCGGGCCGTCGGGATAGGTGAGCCGGAACAGCGCGGTGCCGCCGTCGGGCCGCAGGGCGATGAGGGCGACGGTGTCCCGGGTGGCGTTGTTGTCGCCGGTGTCGGCCAGCCACACGGTGCCGTCGGGTCCGACGCCGAGGTCCTCGGGGTCGTAGGGGTCCAGCGGCGCGACGGTCTCGTCCACCACGCGGCAGGTCTGGTCGAGCACGGAGACGGCCACCTGCTCGCCGCCGTCGGCGATGGCCAGCAGGCGGTCCCCGACGTCGACGAGGCCGGAGAGCTCGGCGAGCCGGGGATCGGTCACCTGGCAGCGCAGCGACGGGCCGGCCGGCTCCTCGGCGGCAGCGGGGTGCGCGGGACCCAGCGCGGGGCCCAGCGCGATGGCCAGACCGGCGAGTACGGCGACGGCCCACCCGGGGTGCGCCCCGGCGCTACGCGGGGGGACGGCCGGCTCGGGCACTGCCCCAGCGTGACAGAACGACTGCGTCGAGTGCGTGAACCACGCCCAGCAGCAGCACCCCCACCGAGGCCCCGACCACCGCGTCGGTGACCCAGTGGAAGTCCAGCGACACCATGGCGATCCCGGTGAGCACCGGGCCCACGACGCTGAGCCACCACAGCGCACGCTGCACCGCCGGGGTGAGCCGGTACTCGACCGCCAGCCAGCGGGCCACCCCCCACATCAGCACGGCGTTGGCCACGTGCCCGGAGGGGTAGCTGGCCCCGTCGCGGTGGAAGAAGGAGCCGGGATAGGCCGGCGCGGTGCGGCCGGTGCCGTACTTGAACGCGTAGACCACGACGGTCAGCAGCGCGAGCGCGGTGAGCACCCGCACCAGCGGCAGCAGGGTCCGCCGGCGGATGCACAGCCAGCCGACCAGGCCGGCCAGGACGATGAGGATGGTGCCGCGCCCACCGATCTGCGTGACCGCCCAGACCGGCCAGTAGCCCGGCGAGTCGCGCAGGTCCCATGCGCTGACGACCTCGGAGACCTCCAGGTCGAGCCGTTCGAGCACGCCGCGGTTGAGCAGGTCGACGGTGACCGCCGTGGTGACGACGAACGCCACGAGCAGCAGCCACCAGGACGGCCGCCCGGGGGTGACGACGGCGGGGACGGGAGCCGACGGGGCGCCGTCGGCCGGTGCCCCCCTCCCGCGTCGTACCACGCCGCTGGTCACGCGGTCACGGTACCGGGCCGTGACCCGCCCGTGACCTCGCCGCAGGTGGACGGCGAGCCGCCCGGGGGACCGGCGGGGAGCCGGTCCCCCGGGCGGGGGACGGGTGAGCGCCGGTCAGCCGACCGGGGCCGCGAACCGCTCGAGCGCGGCGGCCAGGCCGCCGTCGACGCGCGCGGTGAGCCGGGTGCCGTCCGCCTCGTGCTGCTCGGTGAGGACCTCGCCGTCGCGGTGGACGCGGGCCACCAGGTCGCCGCGGTCGTAGGGCACCAGCACCTCGACCTCGACGTCGGGGTGCGGCAGGCGGGCGGCGACGACCTCGCGCAGCTGCTCGATGCCCTCGCCCGTCCGCGCCGAGACCCACACGGCACCGGGCAGCGCCCGGCGCAGGGTGAGCACGTCCTCCTCGGTCATGGCGTCGACCTTGTTGACGACGATCAGCTCGGGCACCGCGGCGGCGTCGATCTCGCGCAGCACCACGTGCACCGCGTCGATCTGGCCCAGCGGGTCGGGGTCGGAGCCGTCGACGACGTGCAGCAGCAGGTCGGCGCCGGCCACCTCCTCCAGCGTCGAGCGGAACGCGTCGACCAGCTGGTGCGGCAGGTGCCGCACGAAGCCGACGGTGTCGGTGAGCGTGTACTCGCGGCCGTCGGGCGACTGGGCGCGGCGCACCGTGGGGTCCAGGGTGGCGAACAGCGCGTTCTCCACCAGCACGCCCGCGCCGGTCAGCCGGTTGAGCAGGCTGGACTTGCCGGCGTTGGTGTAGCCGGCGATCGCCACGCTCGGAACGGCGTTGCGGTCGCGCGCCGAGCGCTGGGTGGCCCGCGCCGTCGCCATGCCGGCGATCTCGCGGCGCAGCCTGCTCACCCGCGACCGGATGCGGCGGCGGTCGGTCTCGATCTTCGTCTCACCGGGACCGCGGGTACCGATGCCGCCACCGCCGGCGACGCGGCCACCGGCCTGCCGGGACAGCGACTCACCCCACCCGCGCAGCCGCGGCAGCATGTACTGCATCTGCGCGAGCTCGACCTGGGCCTTGCCCTCCCGGCTCGTCGCGTGCTGGGCGAAGATGTCGAGGATCAGCGCGGTCCGGTCGACCACCTTGACCTTGAGGATCTTCTCGAGCGCGTTGAGCTGACCGGGCGTCAGCTCGCCGTCGCAGATCACGGTGTCGGCGCCGGTGGAGGCGACCATGTCGCGGATCTCGGACGCCTTGCCCGAGCCCACGTAGGTGCCGGCGTCGGGCTTGTCCCGCCGCTGGCTCACCGCCTCGAGCACCTCCGAGCCCGCCGTCTCGGCGAGCGCGGCCAGCTCGGCCAGCGAGCGGTCGGCGTCGGCCTGGGTGCCCTCGGTCCACACCCCGACCAGCACGACGCGCTCGAGGCGCAGCTGGCGGTACTCGACCTCGCTGATGTCGGCGAGCTCGGTGGAGAGCCCGGCCACGCGCCGCAGCGCGCCACGGGCCTCGAGGTCGTAGGAGCCGGTCGTGTCGTCGTCCTCGTCCCACCGGCCGGCCGGGGCGGGACGGGTCTCGACGGTCGTCTCGTCGTCGAGGTGGGTGCTCTGGGGGGCGGTGGTCATCGCGTCCAGCGTGACACGCGCGTCGTCAGCGGTCACCTGGGTTGTCGTCTCTGCAGTCGTCATACACCGGGTGCAACACCGGAACCGGTCAGGTGCATCCCGCCGGGAGGCGGGTAGGTCGGGACGGACCGCACGGACGACGAGAGGGGCACCCCGTGAGCACCAGCAGCAGCGAGGGCATCGACGACCCGGGCCGCGACCCCGTGGGCCTCGAGGTCCCGCGCAACCCCTTCGGCGGAGCCGACCAGGACACCGGAGCCGGCCGGCCGCGCGGCACCGGCAACGTCGGCCCGGGCGACAAGCCCGAGGCGCCCACCGACGAGCCGGAGACCCGCGCCGACACCCCGGACAACCCCTAGGAGTCCAGCCACTCCCGGGTGAGCCCGCCGGTCGCGACGACGACGGCGGGCCCGCGCAGCACGGTCGTCTCCGGGGTGACGTCGACGGTCAGCCGGCCGCCGGGGACGTCGACGACGACCGTGCCGCGCTGCGGGCCGTCGGACCCGGCAGCCAGCGCGGCGTAGGCGGTGGCGCAGGCGCCGGTCCCGCAGGAGCGGGTCTCCCCCACGCCGCGCTCGTGCACCCGCAGCCGCACGTGCGCGTCGGCGCCCTCGGCGGGGCGGGCGAGCACCTGCACGAACTCGACGTTGACGCCCTCGGGGAACAGCCCCGGGTCGAACCCGGGCTGCGCGGTGAGGTCGAGGGCGTCGAGGTCGATGCCGCCGTCGGCGTCGGTGAGGCAGACCAGGTGCGGGTTGCCCATCGACACCGCCTGCCCGGCGAACGTCCGCCCCGCCACGGTGGCCTCGCCGCGCCCGAACGGCCGGGCCGGGCCCATGTCGACCCAGTAGGTGCCGTCGGCGCCGGCACCCACCCGGCGGGGGCCGCCGCGGGTGCCGACCAGGACGCCGTCGGCGCAGGCCGCGCGGTCGAGCAGGCCCTCGCTCACCAGCACGTGCAGGAAGAACCGGATTCCGTTGCCGCACATCTCCGCGTGCGAGCCGTCGGCGTTGCGGTGGTCCATGAACCACTCGCACTCACCGAGCCGCTCGCCCAGGACGGCGGGGGCGTCGGGCACGTGCACGCTGCGGACCACCCGCAGCACGCCGTCGCCGCCGAGGCCGGAGCGGCGCTCGCACAGCCGGCGCACCAGCGCGGCGCCGAGGCGGTCCTCGGGCCAGCGGTCCCCGTCGGGGTCGAGCAGGACGACGAAGTCGTTCTCGGTGCCGTGCCCGAGGAGGAACCGGTCGCTCACCGTCCGATCGTACGGCCGGGCAGCAGCGCCCCGACGGCGTCGGGGAGGTCCGGCCTTGCGGCGTCGAACCAGGTCGTGCTGGCGTCGCGGCGGAACCACGAGCGCTGCCGGCGGACGAAGCGGCGGGTGGCCGTGACCGTCCGCTCGCGGGCCTCGCCGGGGGTGAGGTCGCCGTCGAGCTGCGCCAGCACCTGGGCGTAGCCCAGCGCGCGGGAGGCCGTCGGGCCCTCCCGCAGCCCCTCGGCCGCCAGCGCCTCGACCTCGGCGACGAACCCGGCGGCCCACATCCGGTCCACGCGGTCGGCCACCCGGGCGTCGAGCTCGGCGGGCTCCCGGTCCAGACCCACCACGACCGCCGGGTAGTGCGGCCGCGGCTCGGGCAGGGTGGCCCGGAACGGGCCGCCGGTCAGCTCCACCACCTCCAGGGCCCGCACGATCCGCCGCCCGTTGCCCGGCAGCACGGCCGCGGCCGCGGCCGGGTCGACGGCGGCCAGCCGGGCGTGCAGCGCGGCCGGCCCGACGTCGTCGAGCTCGGCCTGCAGCCGCGCGCGCACGGCCGGGTCGGTGCCGGGGATGTCGAGGTCGTCGAGGACGGCGCGCACGTAGAGGCCCGACCCGCCCACCAGCAGCGGCAGCACCCCGGCCGCGCGCAGCCGGTCGATCTCGGCGCGGGCCGCGCGAGCGTACGCGGCTACCGATGCCGCCTGCCGCACCGGCCAGAGGTCGAGCAGGTGGTGCGGGACGCCGCGCCGCTCGGCCGCGTCGGGCTTGGCGGTGCCGATGTCCATGCCGCGGTAGAGCTGCATCGAGTCGGCGTTGACCACCTCGCCGCCGAGCTCGAGCGCCAGCTGCACGGCCAGCGCCGTCTTGCCGGTGGCGGTGGGCCCGACGACGGCGACCACCGGCGGGAGAGTCACCGGGCCGTCCACGCCGCCACCAGGTAGCCGACGCCGAAGGGCGCCTCGTCGGCGAGCAGCCGCGCGTCCACCTCGCGGCCGGCCAGCAGCGCCCCGACCGCCTGCCACACCGGGACACCGGCGGCCAGCAGCCGCTCCCCCTCCGCGGCGTCCAGTGCGGCCAGCGCGGCGGCGTCCCCGGCAGCGAGCGCCGCGGCGACCGCGGCGTCGAACGGCGCGGCCGCGTCGTCGAGGTGTCCGGGCGCCTTGACGCTGCGGCGGGCCGACCCGTCGCCCATGGCCAGCACCGCCACCGGCCCCGTCCGGCCCGCCAGCACCGCGGCCAGGTCCCGCGGGCCGGTCCCGATCCGGGGGCCGGCGTGCCCGGCCGCGTCGAGCAGCCAGGCGCCGACCGTCAGGCCCAGCGGCGTGCGGCGGCCGCCCGGGCGCGTCCCGCCCGACAGCGGCATCTCGACGTCGACGCCGAAACCGCGCAGGTCCCCGCCGTCGCCGGGGCCGTAGCGGCCCTCGGCGTCCGGGGCGACGAGCACCACCACCTCCGGCCGGGCGGCGAGCACCGCCTCGACGGCGTCGGCGCAGGCCGCGCGCAACGCCGCGGTGTCGGTGGCGGCCCGTCCGGCCACCTGCGGGAGCAGCAGCGGGGGGCACGGGCAGAAGGCGACCGAGACCGGTCCGGCGGGCGGGCTGCTCACCGCAGCAGTGTCGCCGATGCGGCGTGGGACACTGCGGTGCGTGTCGAGCACGGAGAACCCCGGAGCCGGGTCGCAGCAGGTCCCCTCCCCCGAGACGGCCGGTCCCGACGCGGTGACCCCCGACGCCGTGACCCCCGACGCCGGGACGCCGGCCGCGCCCACCCCCGAGGCGGCCGGGCTGGCCGACCCGACGGCGGGCGCCGCGGACGTCCCGGGTCCCGAGGGAGCCGCCGCCGAGGGGGTCGCAGCCGAGGGAGCCCTGGCCGAGGGAGCCCCCGCCGAGGAGGCCCCCGCCGAGGAGGCCGCCGTCCCCGGGCCGGTCGCCGTCCCCGAGCAGGCCGCGCCCGTGCCGGCGGCGCCGGAGCCGGCCGTGGCCGCCTCCTCCGACCCCGCCCGGTGGGGCCGCGTCGACGAGGACGGCACCGTCTACGTCCGCACCGCCGACGGCGAGCGCGCGGTCGGCTCCTGGCAGGCCGGCGACCCCGCCGCGGGGCTGGCCCACTTCGCCCGCCGCTACGACGACCTCGCCACCGAGGTGTCGCTGCTGGAGGCACGGCTGCGGGCGCACACCGGCAACCCGACCGAGATCAAGGCCAAGGCCCAGGCGCTGGCCGACTCCATCCCCACCGCCACCGCCGTCGGCGACCTCGACGGGCTGGCCGCCCGTGCCCGCGCGATGGTGGACACCGCCGACTCCGCGGCCGCCGAGTCACGCGCGGAGAAGGCCGCCGCCCGCGCCGCGCAGGTCGCGCGCAAGGAGGCGCTGGCCGCCGAGGCCGAGCAGATCGCCGCGGAGTCGACTTCGTGGAAGGCCGCCGGCGACCGGCTCAAGGCCATCGTCGAGGAGTGGAAGACCATCCGCGGCATCGACCGCAAGACCGACGAGGCGCTGTGGTCGCGGTTCGCCGCCGCCCGTGACGCGTTCGGCCGGCGGCGCGGAGCGCACTTCGCGGCCCTCGACGTGCAGCGCGGCGAGGCCCGCGCGGCCAAGCAGGAGCTGATCGCCGAGGCCCAGCGGCTGTCGACGTCGACCGAGTGGGGCCCGACCAGCGCCGCCATGCGCTCGCTGATGGACCGCTGGAAGGCGGTGCCGCGCACCGGCCGCGACGGCGACGACGACCTGTGGAAGCAGTTCCGCGCCGCCCAGGACGTCTTCTTCACCGCCCGCGCCGAGTCGGACAAGGCGCGCAACTCCGAGCAGCTGGCCAACCAGCAGGCCAAGGAGGAGCTGCTCGCCGAGGCGGAGAAGCTCGACCCGTCCACCGACCTGCGCGGCGCCCAGGCGGCGCTGCGGCGCATCCAGGAGCGCTACGACGCGATCGGCCACGTGCCGCGCGGCGCGATGCGCTCGCTGGAGGACCGGATGCAGGCCGTCGAGCAGCGCGTCCGCGGCGCCGTCGACGCCGGCCGGGTGCGCACCGCGCCGGAGAACCCGATGGTCGCCTCGATGCGCGCGGCGGTCACCAAGGCCGAGGAGCAGCTGGCCAAGGCCGAGGCCGCCGGCGACACCCGCCGGATCGAGGAGGCGCGGGCGAACCTGGCCACCCGCCGCGAGTGGCTGTCCGAGGCCGAGCGCTCCGCCTCGCGCCGCTGAGTCCTCACGGGCACGGGAGGCCATCCGCACGTCCTGGCGCTCGGGACGAGCGGATGGCTTCCCGTGCCTCGCTCAGGCGGGGGCGCCGACGCGGGGCATGCCGAGCAGCACGCCGGGCGTCGTCGGCCGGGTGCCGGCCTCGTGCGCGTCCCCGGCCCGGGTGCGCCGGTGCGACAACAGCGGCCCGTCGGCGATGAGGTGGTGCGGCGCGGCGGCGGTGACGACGGTCTCGACGACGTCGCCGGGCCGGACGCCGTCGCCACCCGCGAAGTGCACCAGCCGCCCGTCGCGGGCCCGGCCGCTCATCCGGCCGGTGCGGGCGTCCTTGCTGCCCTCCCCCGCCGCTGCCAGCAGCTCGACGGTCCGGCCGACCTGCGCGCGGTTCTCCGCCCAGCCGATGTCCTCCTGCAGCGCGGTCAGCCGCAGGTAGCGCTCCTGCACGACCTCCTTGGGCAGCTGGCCGTCCATCGCGGCGGCCGGCGTCCCGGGGCGCTTGGAGTACTGGAAGGTGAAGGCGCCGGCGAAGCGGGCCTGCCGGACCACCTCGAGGGTCTGCTCGAAGTCGGCCTCGGTCTCGCCGGGGAACCCGACGATGACGTCGGTGGTGATCGCGGCGTCGGGCATGGCCGCCCGCACCCGGTCGATGATCCCGAGGTAGCGCTCCTGCCGGTAGCCGCGGCGCATCCGGCGCAGCACCTCGTCCGACCCCGACTGCAGCGGCATGTGCAGCTGCGGGCACACGGCGGGCGTCTCGGCCATCGCCTCGATGACGTCGTCGGTGAACTCGCGCGGGTGGGGGCTGGTGAAGCGGACCCGCTCGAGACCCTCGATCGCGCCCGTGGCGCGCAGCAGGCCGGCGAACGCGCCCCGGTCGCGGAACTCGACGCCGTAGGCGTTGACGTTCTGACCCAGCAGCGTCACCTCGAGCACGCCCTGGTCGACCAGCGCCTGCACCTCGGCGAGGATCTCGCCGGGACGGCGGTCCTTCTCCTTGCCGCGCAGCGCCGGGACGATGCAGAACGTGCAGGTGTTGTTGCACCCGACGCTGATCGAGACCCAGCCGGCGTAGGCGGAGTCCCGCTTCGCCGGCAGCGTCGACGGGAAGACCTCCAGCGCCTCGGCGATCTCCACCTGCGCCTCGGCGTTGTGCCGCGCGCGCTCGAGCAGCGCCGGCAGCGAGCCGACGTTGTGCGTGCCGAAGACGACGTCGACCCACGGCGCGCGCCGCACGATCTCGCCGCGGTCCTTCTGCGCCAGGCACCCGCCGACGGCGATCTGCATGCCGGGGTGGGCGTCCTTCACCGGCCGGAGGTGGCCGAGGTTGCCGTAGAGGCGGTTGTCGGCGTTCTCCCGCACCGCGCAGGTGTTGAGCACGACGACGTCGGCGTCGGCGCCCTCGGGTGCGGCGGCGTACCCGGCGGCCTCGAGCAGGCCGGCGAGCCGCTCGGAGTCGTGCACGTTCATCTGGCACCCGTAGGTGCGCACCCGGTAGGTGCGCTGCGGGCTGTCGACCTCGGTTCCCATGGCGCCTGCGAGGGTACGGCGCCGGGCCCGGCGGCCGCGGTGCCCGCCGCCGGTCACCGGCCGTGACCTCATTTGTGACTGCTTCGTGACGGCCCCGGGACGCTGCCGCAGCCGGGCGGCCCTAGTGTGCCGTGCGTGACCAGCCAGCAGACCGGAGCACCGCTCGTCGAGCTGACCGGGGTCAACAAGTGGTTCGGCGACCTGCACGTGCTGCAGGACATCGACCTCTCGATCGACCGCGGCGAGGTCGTCGTCGTCATCGGCCCGTCGGGCTCGGGCAAGTCCACGCTGTGCCGCGCGATCAACCGCCTGGAGAGCATCCAGCAGGGCGAGATCCGCATCGACGGCCAGAAGCTGCCCGAGGAGGGCAAGGCGCTGGCCAAGCTGCGCAGCGACGTCGGGATGGTCTTCCAGAGCTTCAACCTCTTCGCCCACAAGACGATCCTGCAGAACGTCACGCTGGCCCCGACCCGGGTGCGCCGGCAGTCGAAGGCCGACGCCGAGCGGCGCGCGCGTGAGCTGCTCGACCGGGTCGGGGTCGGGCACCAGGCCGACAAGTACCCGGCACAGCTGTCGGGCGGTCAGCAGCAGCGCGTGGCGATCGCCCGCGCCCTGGCCATGGACCCCAAGGTCATCCTCTTCGACGAGCCGACGTCGGCGCTGGACCCGGAGATGATCAACGAGGTCCTCGACGTCATGACGTCGCTGGCCCGCGAGGGCATGACGATGGTCGTCGTCACCCACGAGATGGGCTTCGCCCGCCGGGCGGCCAACCGGGTCGTGTTCATGGACGGCGGCCGGATCGTCGAGTCCGCCGACCCGCAGACGTTCTTCACCAACCCGCGCTCCGAGCGCGCCCGCGACTTCCTGTCCAAGATCCTCGAGCACTGACCCACCACGGGAGGACACCCATGCGCAGCACCCGGAAGCTGGCGGCCTTCGCCGCCCTCGGCCTCACCCTCGCGGCCTGTTCCAGCGAGGCCGGCAACCAGGCGGAGGAGGAGGCCGCCAGCGCCCCCACCGTCGCCGAGGAGGTCGACTTCCCCGAGGGCTCGACCATGGCCGAGCTGGCCGGGGCCGGCAGCATCACCGTCGGCACGAAGTACGACCAGCCCGGCTTCGGCCTGCTCAACCCCGACGGCGTGCCCGAGGGCTTCGACGTGGAGATCGCCAAGATCATCGCCGGGGAGCTCGGCATCGCGCCCGAGGACATCGAGTGGACCGAGACGGTGTCGGCCAACCGCGAGCCGTTCATCCAGAACGGCCAGGTGGACATGGTGGTGGCGACCTACACCATCAACGACACCCGCAAGCAGGTCGTCGACTTCGCCGGGCCGTACTACATCGCCGGCCAGGACATCATGGTCGCGGCCGGCAACCCCGAGGGCATCCAGGGCCCCGACGACCTCGCCGGCAAGACGGTCTGCTCGGTCGAGGGCTCGACCCCGGCGCAGAACATCCGGGACAACTACCCGGAGGCCAACCTGGTCACCTACGACGTCTACTCCAAGTGCGCCGACGACCTGGCCAACGGCAACGTGCAGGCGGTGACGACGGACAACGTCATCCTCACCGGCCTGGTGGCGGGCAACCCCGAGGGCTTCGAGCTGGTCGGCAACCCGTTCACCGAGGAGCCCTACGGCATCGGCATGGCCAAGGGCGACGACGAGTTCCGGGACTTCATCAACGACGTGCTCGAGGAGTCCTTCGAGGACGGCCGCTGGGCCGACGCGTGGGACCGCACCGCCGGTGCGATCACCGGCGAGGAGGCCCCCGAGCCGCCGACGGTCGACCGCTACTGAGCACGCGGACGCCGCCGGGCGGGACTCCCCCGCCCGGCGGCGTCGGCTGCGTCCCCGACGACCGACGACCTGACGGCGAGGCGCCATGGGCTTCCTGACCGACAACGCCGACCTGCTGTGGAGCGCGTTCCTGACGACGCTGTCCCTCGCGGTCACCAGCGGGGTGTGCGCCCTCGTGCTCGGCACGGTGCTCGCGGGCATGCGGGTCAGCCCGGTGCCGCCGCTGCGCGGGCTGGCCACCTTCTACGTGGAGGTGTTCCGCAACACCCCGCTCACGGTGGTTTTCTTCTTCCTCGTCTTCGGCATCGTCCAGATCGACCTGTCCTTCCCGAGCCGGTTCATCGCCGCCGTCGCCGCGCTGTCGCTCTACACCGCCGCGTTCGTCTGCGAGGCGCTGCGCTCGGGGATCAACGCCGTCCCGCCGGGGCAGGCCGAGGCCGCCCGCGCCCTGGGCCTGGACTTCGGGCAGAGCCTGCGCACCATCGTCCTGCCGCAGGCCTTCCGGACGGTCGTCCCGCCGCTGGGCAACGTGTGGATCGCCCTGGCGAAGAACACCTCCATCGCCGCGGGCTTCGCCGTCACCGACCTCACCGCGGCGCTGCAGCGGCTGTCCAACGCCAACGCCGACCAGCTCCTGCTGGTCTTCGCGGCCATCGTCGCCGGCTACCTGGTGATCACGCTGCCCTCCGCGTGGGCCATCCGCGTCATCGAGAAGAGGGTGGCGATCGTCCGATGAGCGCGCAGACCGTCCTGTTCGACCTCCCCGGACCGCGGGCGCGCCGCCGGCAGCGCATCGGCACGGTGATCGGCGCGCTGCTGATCGCCGCCCTGGTCGCGCTGGTGCTGTGGCGGCTCGGGAGCAACGGTCAGCTGGACCCCGGCCGCTGGGCGATCCTGTTCGACCCGGCCGCGGGCGTGCCGCAGGCCCTGGGCGAGGCGCTGCTCAACACCCTCGCCGTCGCCGCCGTCGGCATGGTGGCGGCCACGGTGCTCGGCGCGCTGCTGGCGGTCGGCCGGTTGTCCGACCACGCGTGGGTGCGCGGGCCGGTGGCGGCGGTCGTGGAGTTCTTCCGCGCCGTGCCGCTGCTCGTGCTCATCCTGTTCTGCCTGCTGTTCCTGCCCACCATCGGCGTCCCGATGACCGCCTTCCGGGCCCTGGCGCTCGGGCTGACCCTCTACAACATGGCCGTGCTCGCCGAGATCTTCCGGGCGGGCATCCTGTCGGTCGACCGCGGGCAGCGGGAGGCGGCGTTCGCGCTGGGCATGCGCAAGACGCAGGTCATGACGCTGGTGCTGCTCCCCCAGGCGGTCCGCCGGATGCTGCCGGTGCTCGTGGCCCAGCTCGTGGTGCTGCTCAAGGACAGCTCGCTGGGCTTCATCGTCGGCTACGTCGAGCTGCTGCGGCAGGCGCGCAGCCTCGTCGAGTTCTTCAACTTCCAGTTCGGCAACATCTACACGTTCCAGCTCTACGTGGCCGCCGGGCTCATCTACATCATCGTGAACGTGCTGCTCTCGCAGCTGGCCAAGTACGTGGAGAAGCGCACCCGCCGGGACCGCAGGACCGCGGGCTCCGACGACGTCGAGCTGCCGGCCGACGTGCAGATGGGCGGCGGTGGCGGGCTGGTGACCGAGGCGGGCGGCCGCTAGTACCACCGGCCCGCGGACCTGCCGATGACAGTGCCGTGGACACCGCTCTCCGCCCCGTCGTGCCGCCGCTGCCGTCGATCGCGCGCCTGCCCGACGGGCAGGTCGACGTCGCGCAGGAGTTCGTGAACCGGCTGCGGGCCGCCGCGCCGCGGTTCGCCGACGCGGCCGGCGCGGGGTCCGCCGTCGTCCGGGAGGTCGTCCCCCCGGCCCGGCACCGCCGGGCGCGCTGCCGGGTCGTCCTGCGCTCGCCCGACGGCGGGGAGCGCGACGTCACCTTCCTCGGGCCGGTGAGCCGTCCGGCCGTGCTGCCCGACCGGACGTTCGAGGCGCAGATCCAGCAGTGGCTGGCCGCCGCTCCCGACGGCGAGGCCGCCGGGCTGGTGGCCGACGACGAGGCCCCCGACGGGTACGCCGTCGACCTCACGGCGTGGGCGGCGCCGTCGGCCACGGTCACGCACCTGCCGACCACGGCCATGCCGCTCCTCGGTGCCGCTGTCCCCGCCGCCGTGCCCGCCGCGGGCTGACCGGCCGGACCCAGCCCGACGGGGTCAGGGCCGGGAGTCCGCGTCAGGTGTCCCAGGCGGGCCGGGCGAGCAGGTCCGGATCGTGCAGGTCGGGGTCGGGGTCGTCGGTGCCGAACCCCGTCTCGTCCAGCACGTCGCGGACCACGCCCGCGGCCAGACCACCGCTGTAGCCCTTGCGGGCCAGCATCCCGATCAGCCGGCGGGTGGCGGTGGGCCGGTCGACGCGACGCAGCGAGGACAGCCGCCGCTCGACCAGGCGGCGGGCGGCGGCGCGCTCGTCGTCGTCGTCGACCTCGGCGAGGGCCTGCTCGGCCTCCTCGCCGTCGACGCCCTTGGCCCGCAGCTCGGCGCGCAGCGCGCGCCGAGCCAGGCCGCGGCCGGCCTGGCGGGAGGTCACCCAGGCGCGGGCGAAGGCGGCGTCGTCGATGAGGCCGACCTCGCCGAACCGGTCGAGGACCGCGGTCGCCGCGTCGTCCGGGATGCCGCGGCGGGCGAGCAGGTCGGCCAGCTGCTGCCGGGTCTTCGCCGCACCGGTGAGCGCCCGCAGGCAGATGGCGCGGGCCACCGACTCCGGGTCACCCGGCTCGTCGGCGGGATCTCCCGAGCCGCGATCGTCCGGGAGCGTGCCGGCGGCGGCCGGGTCGTCCGGGTCAGGGGACGACCCGGACCGCCGCCGGGGACGGCCGGCGCGGTCCCCGGGACCCGGTGCTCGGGTCCGGCGGCCGCGCCGGCCGGGCCGCTGGGGGTCGATCTCCTCGGAGAGCGGGCCCGACCAGCCGGTCACGGGGTGGCTCAGAAGTCGGCCGCGTCGGCGGCGGGCGCGTCGAGGGTGGCGCCGACGCCCAGCTTCTCCTTGACCTTCTTCTCGATCTCGTCGGCGAGGTCGGGGTTGTCGCGGAGGAAGGTGCGGACGTTCTCCTTGCCCTGGCCGAGCTGGTCGCCCTCGTACGTGTACCAGGCGCCGGACTTGCGGATGAAGCCGTGCTCGACGCCCGCGTCGATCAGGCCGCCCTCGCGGCTGAAGCCGTGGCCCCACAGCAGGTCGAGCTCGGCCTGCTTGAAGGGCGCGGCGACCTTGTTCTTGACGACCTTGACGCGCACCCGGCTGCCGACGGCCTCGGTGCCCTGCTTGAGGGTCTCGATGCGGCGGACGTCGAGGCGGACCGACGAGTAGAACTTCAGCGCACGGCCACCGGTGGTGACCTCGGGCGAGCCGTAGACGATGCCGACCTTCTCGCGCAGCTGGTTGATGAAGATCGCGGTGGTGCCCGAGTTGTTCAGCGCACCGGTGATCTTGCGCAGCGCCTGGCTCATGAGGCGGGCCTGCAGACCGACGTGGCTGTCGCCCATCTCGCCCTCGATCTCGGCGCGGGGCACGAGGGCGGCCACGGAGTCGATGACGATGATGTCGAGCGCGCCGGAGCGGATGAGCATGTCGGCGATCTCCAGCGCCTGCTCACCGGTGTCGGGCTGGCTGACCAGCAGCGCGTCGGTGTCGACACCGATGGCCCGGGCGTACTCGGGGTCGAGGGCGTGCTCGGCGTCGATGAAGGCCGCGATGCCGCCGGCGGCCTGGGCGTTGGCCACCGCGTGCAGGGCGACCGTGGTCTTGCCGGAGGCCTCCGGGCCGTAGACCTCGATGACGCGGCCGCGCGGCAGGCCACCGATGCCCAGCGCGATGTCGAGGGCGATCGAGCCGGTCGGGATGACCTTGATCGCCTGGGCGGTGCTGTCGCCCAGGCGCATGACCGAGCCCTTGCCGAACTGCTTGTCGATCTGGGCGAGGGCCATGTCGAGGGCCTTGTCGCGGTCGAGCGTTGCCATGGTGCTCACCTTCGGGAAGTCGCGTGTCGGGAGTCGGAGCGGTGTCGGAGGCGACGCTAGGTCGGGGGTCTGACACTTTCCGGTGACCGACTCGACCTGTGGAGGGACGACGTCCCTGTGGACGCACCCGTCACTGTAGGACGAACACGTGTTCGAGTCGAGCGACACACGGCGGGCGCGCCGTCGCCCGGCTCAGCGGTCCCGGGGCGGCACGTCGTATTCCTCGCAGATCGCCAGCCAGACCCGCCGCACCGGCAGCCCGGCCTCGATGGCGTCGAGGGCGGTCCGCCCGCCGAGCGCGGCGAAGACGTGGTCGCGCGTCACGCTCTGGGCCCGCATCGAGCCGAACTGCTCGTCGAGCCGGGACCAGAACTCCTGCAGGCGCACGCCTCCGACGCTAGCGCGCGTCCCCGTCGGCAGCGGCCCGCCCGGCGGCCTCCTCCACGATCCCGGCGCGCAGCCGGCGGACCAGCGCCGCCGGGTCGTCGGCGGCCAGGCGCAGCTCGTCGACCGGCCGGCCGCCGGTGCGGGCCAGCGGCAGCACCGTCGGTGTCCGCAGCTCGACGTCGACCTGGGTGGAGGACACGACCGTCACCGACACCGCGCGCCGGCCGCCCTCCTCGGCGACGACGACGGTGCGCGAGCCCTCGACGCTGCGCCGGCGCACCCGCACCGCGGTGATCGCCTCCCAGGGCACCCGGACGTCGACGGCGGACCCGGAGCGCACCCGCAGCCCCGCGCCGTCGACCACGTGCGGGTGCACCCGCATCGAGGCCAGCAGACCGATCATCCACAGCAGTCCGTAGCCCCCGACGACGAGGAGCGCCACGCGCAGCGAGGGCCACGGCAGCAGCCAGTCGACCAGCGGGATCTCGACGGCCGACAGCACGACGAAGGTCCACAGCACCGGCGCGGCCGCCGACGCGTACGGGAACGCCTCGGCGCCGGGCGGCACGTCGGGCCGCCGTCGCACCCAGCGCCACAGGCTGCGCCAGGTGCCCATCTCGAAGGCCACGGCGCGGCGCAGCAGCTCCCCGGCGGTCACCGGTCCTCCTCCCCCGCCACGGCGCCCGGCACCAGGACCCGCAGCCGTTCCAGGACGTCGTCGAGCGCGGCCACCAGCCCGTCGAGCCGCTCGGGCGGGAGTCCGTCGAACAGCTGGCCGGCCAGCTCGGCCTGGCCGCGCCCGAGCTCGTTGAGCAGCTCCTCCCCGCGCGCGGTCGGGGTGACCAGGGTGGCGCGCCGGTCGGCCGGGTGCGGTTCGCGGGAGACCAGCCCGGCCGCGACCAGCCCGTCGACCAGGCCGGTGACGTTGCGGGCGCTGACGCCGAGCGCGTCGGCCAGCGCGCGCTGGGTGCTCGGGCCGGCGGTGCGCAGCCGCCACAGCAGCGTGGTCCGGGCGACGGTGAGCCCGGAGGCGGCCAGCGACGCCGCCGTGTCGCGGCCGAGCAGCAGGGACACCTCGAGCAGCCGGTCGAGGGCGTCGATCCGGACGTCGTCACCGGCCATCGTGAACCTCCTGCACCGTGAAGTAACCTCACGGTACACGGCCTATCCTGGTGGTGTGTTCCCCACCACCGGCTCGGCCACCTGGGACACCGTCCTGGAGATCGGCATCGCGCTGTGCATCCTCGTGACGCTGGTGATGCTGTGGCGCAACCTGCGGGGCCGCTGAACCCTCAGGGGCGCGCCCACACGAGGGCCAGCGGCAGCACCAGCGCCGCCGACACACCGGCGACCAGCCCGTAGCCGCCGGCGGCCAGCAGCGGCCCCCCGACCGCACCGGCGACGGCCGCACCCAGCCCCATGACCAGGTCGGTGCCGCCCTGCGCCGTCGGCCGGACGTCGGCGGGCACCGACTCGGTGACCAGCGTCGAGCCCGCGATCAGCCCGCAGGACCAGCCCAGGCCGAGCAGCAGCAGGCCCGCCCCCAGCCGGCCGGTGGCCTCCGGTGGCGCCGTCCCGGCCAGCGCGACGGCGGCCAGCAGCAGTCCCCCGCCGACGGCGACCGTCGCCCGGCGCCCCGCCCGGTCGGCCAGCCAGCCGACCAGCGGCGAGAACAGGTACATGCCGGCCACGTGCACGCTGATGACCAGGCCGACCAGCCGCAGCGTCGTCGCGTCGTCGTGGCCGCCGGCGTGCCCCATGTGCACCGGCGTCATGACCATGACGCCGACCATCACCGCGTGCGACACCACGACGGCGACCAGCCCCAGCCGGCCCCCGGGCGAGCTCCACACCGCCGCCAGGGCCGTGCGCGTGCGTCCGCGGGCCGGCACGGCCTCGACCGGCCCGCGCAGCCGGCGGGAGAACAGCAGCGGGTCGGGCCGCAGCCCGGCGACGAGGGCCGCGGCCACCAGCGCGAACACCACCGCCGAGACGGCGAACCCGCCGCCGAGCGCCGGCAGGCCGACGGCGGCGCCGAGGTCGGCGCCGGGCGCGGCCAGGTTGGGGCCGAGCACCGAGCCCACCGTCGTCGCCCAGACCACCAGCGACAGGTCGCGGCCGCGTCGCTCGGGCGCGGCGAGGTCGGCGGCGGCGTAGCGGGCCTGCAGGCCGCAGGCGGTCGCGGCACCGAAGGCGAACAGTCCGGCCAGCAGCAGCGGCAGCGACGACAGGACGGCGGCGAGCACGGTCAGCAGCGCCCCGCCGACGGCGACGGCGTAGCCGGCGGCCAGCCCCGCGCGCCGGCCGGCGCGGTCGGAGAGCCGGGCCAGCGGGACGGCGAGCACCGCGGCGCCCAGCACGCCGGCGGTCTGCCCCAGGCCGGCCGCGGCGTCGCTGCCGGCGACCTCGCGCGCGAGCAGGCCGCCGATGGTGATGCCGACGGTGACCCCGAGCCCGGCGAGCGCCACCGCGCCGGACAGCACGCCGACGGTGCGCCGCTGCACCCGTCCGAGGTCGGGGCCCGCCTGCTGCGTGGTCACCGGCTCCTCACAGGCCCAGCGACCGGCCGATGATCTCGCGCATGATCTCGTTGGTGCCGCCGTAGATCGACTGCACGCGGGCGTCGCGCCAGGCCTTCGAGACCGGGTACTCGTCCATGTAGCCGTAGCCGCCGTGCAGCTGCAGGCAGCGGTCGGCGACCTTGTTCTGCAGCTCGCTGGTCCAGTACTTGGCCATGGCCGCGTCGACGGCGGTCAGCTCGCCGGCGCCCAGCTGCCGGATGCACTCGTCGACGAACGTGCGGGCGATCGTCGTCTCGGTGTGCAGCTCGGCGAGGACGAACCGGCTGTGCTGGAAGCTGCCCACCGGCCGGCCGAACGCGGTGCGGCTGCCCACGTACTCGCGGGTCTGCGCGAGCACCGTCTCGCAGGCGGCCACCGCCCCGACGGCGATCGACAGCCGCTCCTGCGGCAGGTTCTCCATGAGGTGGGCGAAGCCGCGGTTCTCGGCGCCGAGCAGGTTCTCCGCGGGCACGCGCACCTCGTCGAAGAACAGCTCGGCGGTGTCCTGCGCCTTGAGACCCACCTTCTCGAGGTTGCGGCCGCGGGTGAAGCCGGGCATCCCCCGCTCGACGACGAGCAGGCTGGTGCCGCGCGAGCCGGGCGCGTCGGGGTCGGTGCGCGCGACCACGATCACCAGGTCGGCGTTGATGCCGTTGGTGATGAAGGTCTTGGCGCCGCTGAGCACCCACGCGTCGCCGTCGCGGCGGGCGGTGGTGCGGATCGCCTGCAGGTCGCTGCCGGTGCCCGGCTCGGTCATCGCGATCGCCGTGATCAGCTCACCGCGGCAGAACCCGGGCAGCCAGCGTTGCCCCTGCTCCTCGGTGCACAGGTCGCGCAGGTAGGGGGCGACGACGTCGTTGTGCAGCCCGAAGCCCAGGCCGCTGGCGCCGATGCGGGTGACCTCCTCGTCGAGGACGGCGTTGAAGCGGAAGTCGCGCACCCCGCCGCCACCCCAGCGCTCGTCGACGTCGATGCCGAGCAGACCCTGCTCCCCGCCGGCGAGCCACACGTCGCGGGGGACGATCCCGTCGCGCTCCCACTGGTCGTGGTGCGGGGCGACGTCCTTCTCGAGGAAGGTCCGGACGGTCTGCCGGAAGTCCTCGTGCTCGGCCTCGTAGAGGGAGGTGCGCATGCCCGGCAGTGTGCCGCACGCCACCCCCGGATCGGGCGACCCCGCCCGCTGACGGCGTCCGTGCAGGCCAGCGGACTGTCGTACCCGCGGGGACACTGGACACGTGCCCGCTCTCGACCGGTTCTCCGCGCCCACGCAGGCCTGGTTCACCGGTGCCTTCGCCGAACCCACGGCGGCCCAGGAGGGCGCCTGGGAGGCGATCAGCAGCGGCGGGCACGCCCTCGTCGTCGCCCCCACCGGCTCGGGCAAGACGCTGGCGGCGTTCCTGTGGTCGCTCGACCGGCTCACGAGCACGCCACCGGCCGACGAGAGCCGCCGCTGCCGCGTCCTCTACGTCTCCCCGCTCAAGGCGCTGGCCGTCGACGTCGAGCGCAACCTGCGCGCGCCGCTGGCCGGCATCGGCCAGGCGGCGCTCCGGCTGGGCCTGCCCCGGCCGGAGATCTCGGTCGGCATCCGCTCCGGGGACACCCCGGCCGACGAGCGCCGGGCGTTCACCCGCCGGCCCACCGACATCCTCATCACCACCCCCGAGTCGCTGTTCCTGCTGCTGACCAGCTCGGCACGCGAGGCGCTGCGCGGGGTGGAGACGGTGATCGTCGACGAGGTGCACGCCGTCGCCGACAGCAAGCGCGGCGCGCACCTGGCGGTCTCCCTCGACCGGCTCGACGAGCTGCTGGAGCGGCCCGCGCAGCGGATCGGCCTGTCGGCCACGGTGCGCCCCATCGAGGAGGTCGCCACCTTCCTCGCCGGGGGCCGGCCGGTGCAGGTGGTGCAGCCGCCGGCGGGCAAGGAGTGGGACCTGTCGGTCGTCGTCCCGGTCGAGGACATGAGCCAGCTGGGACAGCCCACCGGCGAGCTGGAGGGCTCGGCGGCCGGGGACCAGCCGCGGGCGTCGATCTGGCCGGCGGTCGAGGAGCGGGTGCTCGACCTGGTGGAGGCCCACCGCAGCACCATCGTGTTCGCCAACTCCCGGCGGCTGGCCGAGCGGCTCACCAGCCGGCTCAACGAGATGGCCTACGAGCGGGCCACCGGCGAGGCGGTGCCGCCGGGCACCACCGCCGCCGCGCTCATGGCGCAGGCCGGGTCGGGCGGCGGCGTGCCCGAGGGGGTGCGGCCGGTGGCGGCGGCCCACCACGGCTCGGTCTCCCGCGAGCAGCGCGCCGTGGTCGAGGAGGCGCTGAAGTCCGGGCAGCTGCCGGCGGTGGTGGCGACGTCGTCGCTCGAGCTCGGCATCGACATGGGCGCGGTCGACCTCGTCGTCCAGGTGGAGGCGCCGCCCACGGTGGCGGCCGGGCTGCAGCGGGTGGGCCGCGCCGGGCACCAGGTCGGCGCGGTCAGCCGCGGTGTGCTGTTCCCCAAGTACCGCGGTGACCTCGTGCAGTGCGCCCTGGTGGCCGAGCGGATGAAGGCCGGTGCGATCGAGTCGATCCGCTACCTGCGCAACCCGCTCGACGTGCTCGCCCAGCAGGTCGTCGCCATCGTCTCCGAGGGCCCGCGCACCGTGGAGGAGGTCGGCGCGCTGCTGCGCCGCTCGGCGCCCTTTTCCGGCCTGCCCGACTCCGCGCTGCACGCCGTCCTCGACATGCTCGCCGGGCGCTACCCCTCCGACGCGTTCGCCGAGCTGCGGCCACGGCTGACCTGGGACCGGGTCACCGACACCCTCACCGCCCGCGGCGGCGCGCAGCGGCTGGCGGTCACCAGCGGCGGCACCATCCCCGACCGCGGCCTGTTCGGCGTCTTCCTCGTCGGCGGCGAGGGGTCCGGCGGGCGCCGCGTCGGCGAGCTCGACGAGGAGATGGTCTACGAGTCGCGGGTCGGCGACGTCTTCCTGCTCGGGTCCTCGTCGTGGCGGATCGAGGAGATCACCCACGACCGGGTGCTGGTCTCCCCCGCCCCCGGCCAGCCCGGGAAGATGCCGTTCTGGCACGGCGACGCCCCCGGTCGGCCGCTGGAGCTGGGCCGGGCGCTGGGCGCCTTCCTCCGCGAGGTCGGCTCCGCCGCGCCCGAGCGGGGCCGCGAGCGGGCGCAGGCCGCCGGGCTCGACGACTGGGGCGCGGCCAACCTGCTCGCCTACCTCGCCGAGCAGAAGGCGGCCACCGGCCACCTGCCCGACGACCGCACGCTGCTGGTGGAGCGGTTCCGCGACGAGCTCGGCGACTGGCGGCTGGTCGTGCACTCGCCCTTCGGCGCGCAGGTCAACGCCCCGTGGGCGCTGGTGCTCGCCGCCCGGCTGCGGGAGCGCTACGGCGTCGACGTCGCCTCGATGCACTCCGACGACGGCATCGTGCTGCGCCTGCCCGACACCACCGGGGAGCCGCCGGAGGCCGACCTCGCCGTGCTCGACCCCGACGACGTCGAGCGCGAGGTGACCGCGGAGGTCGGCAGCTCGGCGCTGTTCGCCAGCCGGTTCCGCGAGTGCGCCGCCCGGGCGCTGCTGCTGCCCCGCCGCGACCCGCGCCGCCGCACCCCGCTGTGGCAGCAGCGCCAGCGCGCCGCGCAGCTGCTGAGCGTGGCCAGTGAGTTCTCCTCGTTCCCCATCACGCTCGAGGCCGCCCGCGAGGTGCTGCAGGACGTCTACGACGTGCCCGGCCTGGTCGAGCTGATGCGCGACGTCCGCTCCCGCCGCGTGCGGGTGGTCGACGTGCAGACCCAGTCCGCCTCGCCGTTCGCCCAGTCGCTGCTGTTCGGCTACGTCGGGCAGTTCCTCTACGAGGGCGACGCCCCGCTGGCGGAGCGGCGCGCGCAGGCGCTGGCGCTCGACACCGGCCTGCTCGCCGAGCTGCTGGGCCGCTCGGAGCTGCGCGAGCTGCTCGACGCCGAGGCGCTGACGGAGGTCGAGCGGGAGCTGCAGCGGCTGCCGGCCGAGCGCCACCCCCGCGACGTCGACGGCGCCGCCGACCTGCTGCGGCTGCTCGGCGACCTCACCCCCGCCGAGGCGGCGCTGCGCGGTGTGCCCGCGGCGTGGCTGGCGGAGCTGGTCGCGTCCCGCCGGGCGATCGTCGTGCGGATCGCCGGGGAGGAACGCCACGTCGCCATCGAGGACGCCGGGCGGCTGCGCGACGCGCTGGGCACCGCGCTACCGGTCGGGGTCCCGGAGGCGTTCACCGAGCCGGTGGCCGACCCGCTGGGCGACCTGGTCGGCCGCTACGCCCGCACCCACGGCCCGTTCCAGCCGGCCGGGGTCGCCGCCCGGCTCGGTCTCGGCGTCGCCGTCGTCACCGCCACGCTGCAGCGGCTGGTGGGCAGCGGCCGGCTGGTCACCGGCGAGTTCCGCCCCGGCGGCAGCGGCCAGGAGTGGTGCGACGCCGAGGTGCTGCGCTCGGTGCGCCGCCGCAGCCTGGCCAAGCTGCGCCAGGAGGTCGAGCCGGTGCCGATCGGCACCCTGGCCCGCTTCACCCCGACCTGGCAGTCGGTGGGCAGCCGGATGCGCGGCGTCGACGGCGTCCTGGCCGTGATCGAGCAGCTCGCCGGGGCGCTGGTGCCCGCGAGCGCGCTGGAGACGCTGGTGCTCCCCGGCCGGGTCCGCGACTACTCCCCCGCGATGCTCGACGAGCTCACCAGCGCCGGTGAGGTGCTGTGGGCCGGGGCCGGGGGGCTGCCCGGCGGCGACGGCTGGGTGACCCTGGTGCCCGCCGACGTCGCGCCGCTATTGCTGCCCGACCCGGTCGAGCTGCCGGAGGAGGGCGGCGTCGGGGCCGCCGTCCTCGAGCAGCTGTCGGCCGGGCAGGCGGTCTTCTTCCGCGGGCTGTCCGACCTCGTGGGCGCCACCGACGACACCGCGCTCGCCGACGTCGTCTGGGACCTGGTGTGGGCCGGGCTGCTGACCAACGACACCCTGGCGCCGCTGCGCACCCGGCTGGCCGGCGGCGGCACGCACAAGCGCACCCCGGCGCCGCCGCGGGCCCGGGTCGACCGCACCCGGTACGGGCGCGCCCGGCTGGGCCGCCCGGCGATGCCCACCCGCAGCGGGCCGCCCACGGTCGCCGGCCGCTGGTCACGGCTGCCCGAGCGCGAGCCCAACCCGACGCGGCGCACCACCGCCCGCGCCGAGGCGCTGCTGGAGCGGCACGGCGTGCTCACCCGCGGCGCGGTCACGGCCGAGCAGGTACCCGGTGGGTTCTCCGCCGTCTACCCGGTGCTGCGCGCGTTCGAGGAGAGCAACCGCGCCCGGCGCGGCTACTTCGTCGAGACCCTCGGCGCCGCGCAGTTCGGCACCGTCGGCGCCGTCGACCGGCTGCGCGCGTTCGCCACCCCCGACCGGGCCCCCGAGGGTGCGGTGGTGCTCGCCGCCACCGACCCGGCCAACGTCTACGGCGCCGCGCTGCCCTGGCCAGACCGCGGCGGTCCCCCCGACGGCGAGTCCGCGGGGTCGTCGGCAGTGCAGGTCGCCGTCGACGTCGGCGAGGGCACCGGCGGCGGGAAGCGGGCCACCGGGCACCGCGCGGGGCGCAAGGCCGGGGCGCTGGTGGTGCTCGTCGACGGCGAGCTGGTGCTCTACGTCGAGCGCGGCGGCAGGTCGCTGCTGTCGTTCACCGAGGACGAGCAGGTGCTCAAGGAGGCGGCCACCGCGCTGTCCGGCGCGGTCGCGGCGGGGGCGCTGGGCCGCATGGTGGTGCAGAAGGCCGACGGCGCCTCGGTGCACCAGGACACCCCGCTGTCGGCCGCGCTGCAGGCCGCCGGCTTCGCCGCCACTCCCCGGGGGCTGCGCCTCCGGGGCTGACCGGCACCTCGCGGGGTCCGCGTACCGTGGACCGTCGCAGTCGTGAGGGATGAGGGAACAGGTATGGCAGCCGGGACGGTCCGCTGGTTCGACGCGGACAAGGGCTTCGGGTTCATCGAGCCGCAGGAGGGCGGGGACGACGTCTTCGTCCACTTCTCGGCCATCGAGGACACGGGGGGCTTCCGCACCCTCGAGGAGGGCCAGCCGGTGGAGTTCGACGCCACCGCGGGCCCGCGCGGGCCGCAGGCGGAGCGGGTGCGACCCACCGGGGGCGCCCCGCGGGCCCGCCGCGACGACCGGGGCGGGGACCGCGGCGGCTTCCGTGACGACCGGGGCCGTGACGACCGGGGCCGTGACGACCGGGGGCGCTCCGGCGGCGGCCGCGCGCCCCGCGGGCTCGTCGTCCAGGGCACGGTCGCGCGGTTCGACGCCGACCGCGGTTTCGGCTTCATCGTGCCGGAGGACGTGTTCGTGCACGTCTCCGCGGTGACCCGCGGCGGCGACCTCGAGGAGGGCGACCGGGTCGAGTTCGAGCTGGTCGAGGGCAATCGCGGGCTGCAGGCGGAGTCGGTGCGGCTGCTGCCGTCGACCCCGCGGCGCGGCGGCTACGACCGCCCGGCCCGCCGGGACGACCGTCGCGACGACCGGGGCGGCCGCGACCAGCGGCCCGCCCGCGCCCCGCGGGGCGGGGACGCCGGCGGGGACGCCGAGGGCACCGTGCAGTGGTTCAACCCCGAGAAGGGCTTCGGCTTCATCACCCCCGACGACGGCGGCGACGACGTCTTCGTGCACTTCTCCGAGATCGAGGAGAGCGGCGGCTACCGGGAGCTCGAGGAGGGGCAGCGGGTCGCCTTCACCCGCACCTCCGGCGCCCGCGGCACCAGTGCCAGCGGCGTCCGCCCGATCGACTAGTTGTCGCAACCAGGGACGTTGTTGACGTTCGGCGCGTCGGCTTGATCATGAAGGAGACCTCCGGGAGGAGTGGTGGTGCTTGACGTCACCATCGCCAACCGGAGGTCTCCGTGGCTCACGCTAATGCCCGCACCACCGTCTACGCCCGCAAGCTGATCATCGCTCGTGTCCTGGCTGGTCATCGGCCCGGTGAGGTGGCCAAGCAGCTGGGGATCAGCCGGCAGACGGTCTACAAGTGGGTGCGCCGCTGGCGGACCGAGGGTGCGGCCGGGCTGGCCGATCGCTCCTCGCGGCCGCATCGGATGCCCCGGCGGACCTCACCGGAGACGGTCGC
>NZ_FZOH01000005.1:0-245895 GCF_900188205.1 Geodermatophilus saharensis
CTGGTTCGCCGGGCATGGGGTCACCATCGAGCGGGTGCTCACCGACAACGCCATGAGCTACCGCCGCGGCAACGCCTGGATCACCGCCTGCACCGAGCTGGGCATCGTTCGGCGGTTCATCCAGCCCGGCCGCCCGTGGACCAACGGCAAGGCCGAACGGTTCAACCGCACCCTGCGCACCGAGTGGGCCTACGCCACCGGCTGGACCAGCAACGACCAGCGCACCACCGCCCTGGACGCCTGGCTGAGGCACTACAACACTGCCCGCAGCCACTCCGCCCTCGGAGGCCACCCACCGATCAGCCGACTGGCCGCGTGAACAACCTGTCCGGTCACGACACCTAGCCGACCAGCAGGCGCTCGGCCGGCGCCGTGGTGACCCGGGGCGCGGTGAGCACCGCCTTCATCGCGCCGAGCACGCCGAGACCGGCGACCGCGGCGGCGCACCAGACACCCCACCCGGGCGAGCGCGGGTCCCAGCCGGCGTCCGCCAGCCGGGCCACGACCGCGGCGGCCACGGCCAGCGCGACCCCCAGCGCCAGCACCCCGGACACCCGGTGGCCGCGCGCGGGACGGAACACCAGGAGCCCGAGGACGACGAGCACCGCGCCACCGACCGCCACGGTGGCCGGCTGCCACAGGCCGGTGCGCCCGAGCTCGGCGGCGCCCTCCCGGGCCGCGCCGACGGCACGCGCCACCAGGTCCAGGCCGGTGGTCTCCCCGCCCCGGTCCCACGGCAGCCAGACGCTCGCCCCGTCGGCGACGCCGGCGAGCAGCAGGAGCACCCCGGCGACGACGTCGGGGCGCCGCACGTAGACCAGCCGCCCGGGGCCGACCGCCACCCCGGCCACGGCCGTGCCCTCCGGGGCCGGCTCCACGTCCTCGACGTCGCCGTCCTCGGCCGGGTCCGGCGGGAACCCGAGGATGGTCGGACCCGTCCCGTCGTCCACGCGGGGTGGCGGAGGCGCGGCTCCGGCGCCGTCCCCGGGGGGTCGCTGCTGGTGGCGCTCGGTCATCGGGTCCTCCGACGGCGCAGACGTCGGGGAGACGCCCGCCACGGGGAGGTTATCGCCGGATCGGTTCCGCCGAGGCCGCACCGTGACCGCTCCGTTACAGGCGCTCCGCGACCGTGCGCGGCGGGGCAGCGGCCCGCGCTCCGGAGGAGCCGGGGGAGCGGCTGCCCGCCGTCGCGCGCGGGACCGGGCCCCTGGCGCTCCCGTCCCGGGGAGCGCCAGGATGACCGGAGCGCCGACGGCAGGACGGTGAGCCGATGGACCCCCAGCCCGTGCACTCCCCCCGCCGGGGCGAGGTCTTCACCAACCCCCGCACCGGGGAGCGCGCGGTGCTGCTCACCGACCCGGAGGGCCACCCCGACCGGACACTGGTCGCCCACCTGTTCGTCCGGCCCGGCGGCCGGGTCGCCGCCGCGCACGTTCACCCGGGGTCCTCCGAGCGGTTCTCCGTGCTGGCCGGCCGGGTCGCCTTCCTCGTGGGCGAGGAGGAGAGCGTCCTGGGTCCGGGGGAGTCGGCCGCGGTCCCGCCGGGCACCGTCCACGACTGGTGGCAGGTCGGCGACGAGGAGGCGCAGGTCCTGGTGGAGGTCGCCCCCGGCGACCGCTTCGTCCGGGTGGTGGCCACGACGTTCGGCCTGGCGCGCGACGGCCTCGTCGACGCCCGGGGGCTGCCCCGCCTGCTGCAGGCGGCGGTGACGCTGCGCGCCTACCGCGACACGATCGTGTTCACCACGCCGCCGCCGCGGGTGCAGCGCGTCCTGTTCGGCGCGCTCGCCCCGGTCGGGCGGCTGCTCGGCCGGCAGCCGGTCGACCCCGGGTACCTGTTCAGCAGGGAGCTCGCCGACCTCGACCCCGCGGCCCTCGCCCTGCTCGACGAGCGGGGCCGGCTGCGGCGGGAGCCCGGGGACGCACCGGGCGCCGCCACCGCACGGCGGACGGACGACCGCGCCGGGGCTGGCTAGGCTGCACCCGTGCCGAGCATCGACGCCGTAGGCGCGCGGGAGATCCTGGACTCGCGCGGGAACCCCACCGTGGAGGTCGAGGTCGCCCTCGACGACGGGACGATCGCCCGCGCGGCGGTCCCCAGCGGCGCCTCCACCGGCGCCTTCGAGGCGGTCGAGCTGCGCGACGGCGGTGAGCGCTACGGCGGCAAGGGCGTCACCCGCGCCGTCGACGGCGTGCTCGACGTCATCGGCCCGGAGCTCGTCGGCTACGAGGCCACCGAGCAGCGTCTTGTCGACCAGCGGCTGCTCGACCTCGACGGCACGCCCGACAAGTCCCGCCTCGGCGCCAACGCGATCCTGGGCGTGAGCCTCGCGGTGGCCCGCGCGGCCGCCGACTCCACCGGCCTGCCGCTGTTCCGCTACGTCGGCGGCCCGTCGGCGCACCTGCTGCCGGTGCCGATGATGAACATCCTCAACGGCGGCGCCCACGCCGACAGCAACGTCGACGTCCAGGAGTTCATGATCGCCCCGATCGGGGCGGCGACCTTCGCGGAGGCGCTGGCCACCGGCGCCGAGTGCTACCACGCGCTGAAGTCGGTCCTGAAGAAGGAGGGCCTGTCCACCGGCCTGGGGGACGAGGGCGGCTTCGCGCCGAACCTGGACAGCAACCGCGCGGCCCTCGACCTCATCTCCCGCGCCGTGGAGCAGGCCGGCTACACCGTCGGTGAGGACGTCGTCTTCGCCCTCGACGTCGCCGCCACCGAGTTCCACACCGACGGCGCCTACGCCTTCGAGGGCCGGCAGCTCAGCTCCGGGGAGATGACCGAGTACTACACCGGCCTGGTCGACTCCTACCCGATCGTCTCCATCGAGGACCCGCTGTCGGAGGAGGACTGGGACGGCTGGATCGCCCTGACCGCCGCCCTCGGCGACCGGGTGCAGATCGTCGGCGACGACCTGTTCGTCACCAACCCCGCCCGCCTCGGCGACGGCATCGAGCGCGGGGCCGCCAACGCGCTGCTGGTCAAGGTCAACCAGATCGGCACGCTCACCGAGACCCTCGACGCGGTGGGCCTGGCGCACCGCAACGGCTACCGCTGCATGATGAGCCACCGCTCCGGGGAGACCGAGGACACCACGATCGCCGATCTCGCCGTCGCCACCGACTGCGGGCAGATCAAGACCGGTGCCCCGGCGCGCAGCGAGCGGGTGGCGAAGTACAACCAGCTCCTGCGCATCGAGGAGGAGCTCGACGACGCCGCGCGCTACGCCGGCGCGGCCGCCTTCCCGCGCCTGCGGGCCCGCTGACGCAGGTGAGCGCGGGCACCGGCCGGCGGCGTTCCACCGGCCGGCCGCTGTCGAACGCCGCGTCCCGGCCGATCCCGGCCGGGGCGCGCTCGGGCGCCGGGAGCCGGCCCGACGCCCGCCGCCCGGGCCGGCGCACGCCCCGGCAGGCGTCGCGTCCCGCGGCCGCCCGCCGCCCGCTGGTCACCGGCCGCGGCGTGCTGCTCGTCGGGCTGCTGCTGCTCCTGGCGCTCACCCTGGCCGGGCCGGTGCGGCAGTGGCTCGAGGGCCGCGCGGAGCTCGCCAGGCTGGCGGCGGAGAGCACCGCCCACGACGAGCGCATCGCCGACCTCCAGGCGCAGCTGGCGCGCCAGTCCGACCCCGACTGGGCCGCCCGCGAGGCCCGTGAGCGGCTGGCCTACGTGCTGCCCGGCGACCGGCTCGTCGTCGTGGTCGACGGCGAGGCCGCCGAGGGCGACGCCGGCACGCTCCCCGACGCCCCCGACACCACCGCGCGGCCCTGGTACGAGGAGCTGCTCGGCTCGGTCGCCGAGGCCGACCAGGCGGGCCGGTGACCGCGCCGGGGGAGCGGGTGCGGGAGCCGATCACGCCCGAGGAGCGCGAGGTCGTCGGCCGCCAGCTCGGCCGGCCGCCGCGCGCGGTGCGGGCGGTGGCTCACCGCTGCCCGTGCGGCCAGCCCGACGTCGTGCAGACCTCGCCGCGGCTGGAGGACGGCACCCCCTTCCCGACGCTGTACTACCTGACCTGCCCCCGCGCCTCCGCGGCGGCCAGCCGGCTGGAGTCGGCCGGCCGGATGCGGGAGTGGCAGGCCGACCTCGGCACCGACCCCGGCCTGGCCGCGGCCTACCGCGCCGCGCACGAGGCCTACCTCGCCGAGCGGGACGCCCTCGGCGAGCTGCCCACCCGCAACACCGCCGGCGGCATGCCCGACCGCGTCAAGTGCCTGCACGCGCTGGCCGCGCACGCGCTGGCGGCGGGTCCGGGCGTCAACCCGGTCGGCGACCGCGCGGTGGCCGAGATGGGGGAGTGGTGGGCGCAGGGCCCCTGCGCGCTCCCCGGGGAGGAGCGCCCGTGACGCGTGTCGCCGCCGTCGACTGCGGCACCAACTCCATCCGCCTGCTGGTCGCCGACGTGCCGCCCGAGGGCCCGCACACCGACCTGCTGCGGCGCATGGAGGTGGTCCGGCTCGGCCAGGGCGTCGACGCCACCGGCCGGCTCGCCCCCGAGGCGATCGAGCGCACCCGCCTCGTGCTCGCCGAGTACACCGCCCAGGCCCGCGACCTCGGCGCGACCTCCGTGCGGATGGTGGCCACCAGCGCCACCCGCGACGCGGCCAACCGCGCCGACTTCGAGGCGATGGTCCTGGCCACCCTCGGCCGGCTCCCCGACGTCGTCCCCGGCGACGAGGAGGCCCGGCTGTCCTTCCTCGGCGCCACCGCCTCGCTCGACGCCGCCGCGGCCGCGCACGGCGACCCGCCGCCGCGCCCGCCCTACCTGGTGGTCGACATCGGCGGGGGCTCGACGGAGTTCGTGCTCGGCGACGCCGGGGGGGTGCGCGCCGCGCGCTCGGTCGACGTCGGCTGCGTGCGGCTCACCGAGCGGCACCTGCACGGCGACCCGCCCACCGCCGACGAGATCGGCCGCAGCGAGGCCGACATCCGCGCCGCGCTGGCCGAGGTGGCCGCCGCGGTGCCGGTGGAGCAGACGGCGACGCTGGTGGGCGTGGCGGGGTCGGTGACCACCGTGGCCGCGCTCGCGCTGGGACTCCCGGCCTACGACGCCGCGGCCATCCACGGCTCGCGGATCCCGGTGTCGGCGGTCCGCTCGGTCACCGCCGGCCTGCTCACCGCCACCCGGGAGCGCCGCGCCGCCGAGGCGGTCATGCACCCGGGGCGGGTCGACGTCATCGGCGCCGGCGCGCTGGTGCTGCGGGTGGTGATGGACGCGTTCGCCCTCGACGAGGTCGTCGTCAGCGAGCACGACATCCTCGACGGCATCGCGCTCGGGCTGGCGCGCGGCTGACCCCGGTCAGCCGGCCTCGTTGACGCCGGGCGGGAGCTTGCCGGTCAGCGACTGGTAGGCCGCGGCGGCGCCCCGGGCGGCCAGCAGCCGGCCGGCGGCGACCGCGAGGCCGGAGAACGCGGCCCACGCCAGCGCGTCGGGCCAGGAGACGCCGGGCGCGGCGGGGTTCTTCGGCGGTGTCGTGCCGCGCGCCGCGTACCAGGCCGCGTCGGTGAGCTTGCGGACGGCGATGCCGGACAGCGTGGCGGCACCGGTCCCGAGCAGCTTCCAGGTCAGCGGCGGCTTGGTCTTCCTGGCCATGCGGTGATCATGCCCTGCCACCCCGGCGGCCGCCCGCCACCGGCGCGGTCAGTCGCCCGCGCGGACCTGGCGGACGCGGTGCATGGCGCTGCGGGCCAGCTCCCGCGCGCGGCCGGTCAGCACCCGCCGGGCGAGGGTGAGGACGGCGGAGGCGGCGGCGGTCGCCAGGAAGTAGCCGCCCGACCCGAGCAGCCCCGGCCGGGCGAGCAGGACGCGCTCGGCGGTCACCGGGTCCGGGCGCCAGCGCAGCTTGTAGTCCTCGTCGCCCCGCAGGAAGGAGTACTCCGCCAGCCCCAGCCGGCCGGCCAGCTCCAGGGCGCCGCTGACGAGCAGCACCGAGGTGTCGGCGTGCTGCCGCAGCTCCGGGTCGATCCCGGCCAGGTAGTAGGCCAGCTGCCGGTGCCCGACGAGGTCGACCTCGGCAGCCACCAGCCGGCCGTCGAGCCGGTACTCCACCAGCACGGCCTGGCCGCGCCCGACCATCGGCCCGAGGGCCTCGGTGAGGAAGGTGGCGAACCGCTCGGTGAGGTGCTCGGGGTTCCCCCGCCGGCCGGCCCACTGGGCCTCGTGCAGCCGGATGAGCTCCGGGACGGCGCCGGGGACGGCGTCGGGGGTGAGCTCGGTGCGCTCGACGCCGAGCTTGTCGATCTTGCGCAGCTTGCGGCGCAGCGTCCCCGCCGTCCGGGTGGGGATCCGCGCGAGGACCCCGGCCGGGGGCAGGACGGGCAGCTGCAGGTTCAGCGACGACGGCGCGCGGCGGACCGGGCCGGGCCAGTGCCGGGCCCACTCCCGGGCGGCGGAGCCGGGCAGGACCTCGGGCAGGTCCACGACGCGCCAGCCGGGGACCCGCAGCAGCGCGCCGGCCAGCCGGGCCCCGGCGTCGGGCACCTGCGGGTCGACCAGGACGTCGGTGGCGTCGCTCAGCGGGCCACCCAGGGGCGCGAGGGCCGCGACGGGGCCGCGGCGCACCCGGTGCAGCGGAGCGGCGGCGACGAGCGTGTCGCCGTCCCACACCGTGACGACGGCGAGCCGCCCGTCGCGCACGTAGCCGCGGGCCCAGGCGCTCACCCACGCGTGGCTCTGGAAGGCGGTCGCGGCCGGGGTCCGGCGCCACAGGTCGTCCCAGGCCGCGGCCAGGGCGTCGAGCTCCCGCTGCCGGGTGGCGACCTCCGTGCGCGGCCGGCCCGGGGAGGGCGGCACCGGCGACGGCTGCGGCCCGACCGCGGGGCCCGGATCGATCCGGCGTGCACCCGCCGCTGTACTCACCCGTCGACACCTCTCGTCCGCCCCGCGCCTCCCGCCGTCCGGCCGGGTCGCTGACCGGTCCGAGCCTAGGGACGGCGACCGCCGCCGCCGACCCCAGAAAGGGGGAGATCGGCCGCTGGGTGGTCCACTGGGGCAATGGCCGTCGACGCCCAGGGGTTCCCCGTCACCCGCACCCCGGCCGGCGTCGTGCGCTCCGCCCGGGCGTCCCGGGACCTCGCCGTCCTCGACGCGCGCATCTCGGGCTGCCGCGCCTGCCCCCGGCTGGTGGCCTGGCGCGAGGAGGTCGCCCGGGTCAAGCGGGCCTCCTTCCGCGACGAGGACTACTGGGGCCGCCCGGTGCCCGGCCTGGGCCCGGCCGACGCGCGGATCGCCGTCGTCGGGCTCGCGCCGGCCGCGCACGGGGGCAACCGCACCGGCCGGGTCTTCACCGGCGACCGCAGCGGCGACTGGATCTTCGCCGCGCTGTGGCGGGCGGGGCTGGCCAACCAGCCGACGTCGACCCACGTCGGTGACGGCCTGGCGGTCACCGGCGTCCGCATCGCCGCCGCCGTCCGCTGCGCCCCGCCGGACAACGCGCCCACGCCCGCCGAGCGCGACACCTGCTCACCGTGGCTGGCCCGCGAGCTCGCCCTGCTGCCGCGGCTGCGGGTCGCCGTCGTCCTCGGCGGCTTCGGCTGGACGGCGCTGTGGCCGGTGCTGGCCGCGGCCGGGTACGCGCTGCCCCGGCCGCGCCCGGCGTTCGCCCACGGTGCCGAGGTGACCGTCTCCGGGCCGCGGGGCGAGCTCACCGTGCTCGGCTGCTACCACGTCAGCCAGCAGAACACCTTCACCGGGCGGCTCACCGAGCCGATGCTCGACGCGGTGCTCGCCCGCGCCACCGAGCTCGCCGGCAGCGGCGTCGAACGGGGGGAGGACGGGTCCGTCCGCCCCTAGGCTGGGCGCATGGCGTCTCGCCCGGGTAGCGCGTCCCGTCCGGTGGTCCTCGTCGTGGGAGGCGGCTACGTCGGCCTCTACACGGCCCTGCGGCTGCAGAGGCGGCTGTCGCGGGGCGAGGCGGAGGTCGTCGTCGTCGACCCCCAGCCGCACATGACCTACCAGCCGTTCCTGCCCGAGGCGGCGGCCGGCTCGGTGGAGCCGCGGCACGTGGTGGTCCCGCTGCGGCGCACGCTGCCGCGCTGCCGGGTGGTCACCGGCGCGGTGGTGTGGCTCTCGCACGCCCAGCGACGGGCCCGCATCGCGCCCGCCGAGGGCGCCCCCTACGAGATCTCCTACGACGTCCTCGTCATGGCCGCGGGGTCGGTGGCCCGCACCCTGCCCATCCCGGGGCTGGCCGAGCACGGCATCGGGTTCAAGACCGTCGGCGAGGCCATCTTCCTGCGCAACCACGTGCTGGCCCGGCTCGACGCGGCCGCCTCGACCGACGACCCCGCCGTCCGCACCCGCGCGCTGACCTTCACCTTCGTCGGCGGGGGCTACGCCGGCATCGAGGCCTTCGCCGAGCTCGAGGACATGGCTCGCTACGCCGTCGTCCACTACTACCCGCGGCTCTCGCCGGGCGACATGCGCTGGGTGCTGGTCGAGGCCACCGGCCGGATCCTGCCCGAGGTCGACCTGGACATGGCGGCCTGGACGGTCCGGCAGCTCACCGCGCGCGGCATGGACGTGCGCCTGAACACCCGGCTGGAGGAGGTGTCCGACGACGGCGTGGTCCGGCTCAGCGACGGCGATTCCTTCCCCAGCGACACGCTGGTCTGGACCGCCGGCACCAAGCCCAACCCGGTGCTGGCGCAGACCGACCTGCCCCTCGACCAGCGGGGCCGGGTGCGCTGCGAGCCCACGCTGCAGGTCAGCGGTCTCGACGGCGCCTGGGCCGCCGGGGACCTCGCCGCCGTCCCGGACCTGACCAAGGACGAGCCGGGCGCCACCACCGCGCCCAACGCCCAGCACGCCGTCCGGCAGGCCAAGCGGCTGGCCGACAACATCGTGGCGGTGCTGCGCGGCGGGCGGCCGCGACCCTACCGGCACGCCTACGCCGGGTCGGTGGCCAGCCTGGGCCTGTACAAGGGCGTGGCCCAGGTGTACGGCGTCAAGCTCCGGGGCTGGCCGGCCTGGTTCATGCACCGCACCTACCACGTCAGCCGGGTGCCCACGTTCAACCGCAAGGCGCGGGTGGTCGCCGACTGGACCATGGCCTCGGTGTTCCGCCGCGAGGTCATCGCGCTCGGCCAGCTGCAGGACCCGCGCCGGGAGTTCGTCACCGCGGCGGGTCTGGGCGGCGCCGGGCACCTGCCCGCTCCCTCCGCCGGCGACCGCGCGCAGGCCGGCTGACTCCCTCGCGGGCCGGCGGCCCGCTCCCGCCCCCGTGGCCCAATCGGCAGAGGCAGGCCCCTTAAAAGGGTCGCAGTGTGGGTTCGAGTCCCACCGGGGGCACCCCGCGACGCACGATCGACGGTCCATTACACGACGGACCGAAGAAAAGACAGGTCTTGACGCGCGCGGTGACCCATTTGACAGGGTGACCCCTCGTGAGCACCGGAGCTCACTCCGTACGCGAGGAGAAGTCGTCCATGACCCAGGTCCATCCGTCCCGCCGGTCACGGCTCGCCGTGATCGGTAGCGCCGGCGTGCTCGCGCTGGCCGGGAGCGTGGTCGCTGCGCTGCCCGCCGGTGCTGCCGGCGGCTGCGAGACCCGCAACAACAACACCGTCGCCAAGCTGACCGACTGCGTCACGCTGGAGGGGGTGATGGAGCACCTGGAGGTGTTCCAGGGGATCGCCGAGGCCAACGGGGGCAACCGCGCCTCGGGCACCCCGGGCTACGACGCCTCGGTCGACTACGTGAAGGGGCGGCTGGAGGCGGTCGGCTACGACGTCACCGTCCAGCCGTTCGACTTCCCCTTCTTCCAGCTGCGGAGCAGCTCGTTCAGCCGGGTCGCGCCCACGGCGACGACGTACGCGGCCGGCACCGACTACGCGCCGATGACCTACACCGGTGCCGGGACGGTCGACGACGGCGTCGTCACCCCGGTCGACCTCGCCGGCTCGGGCCTCGGCAGCGGCTGCGAGGCCACCGACTTCACCGGGTTCGCAGCTGACACGGTGGCCCTCGTCCAGCGCGGCGGCTGCGCCTTCGCGATCAAGGCCCAGAACGCCCAGGCCGCCGGCGCCGACGCGGTCATCGTCTTCAACAACACGGCGGGGCCGCTCAACGGCACCCTGGGCGCTCCGGGGATCACCATCCCGGTCATCGGCGTCCCCACGGCCCTGGGCCAAGAGCTCGCCGCCGCGGGCACCACCGTCGACATCGCCGTCGACTCGACGAGCAAGACCAGCACCACGTACAACGTCATCGCCGAGCTGCCCGGCCGGACCTCGGACAACGTGGTGATGGCCGGTGCCCACCTCGACTCCGTGCTCGCGGGCCCGGGCATCAACGACAACGGCTCCGGCAGCGCGGCGATCCTCGAGGTCGCCGAGAACATCACCAAGGTCAAGCCGGAGAACACCATCCGGTTCGCCTGGTGGGGCGCCGAGGAGCTCGGCCTGCTCGGCTCCGAGCACTACGTCGGTGCCCTGACCCCGGAGCAGCGGGAGCAGATCGGGCTGTACCTGAACTTCGACATGGTCGGCTCGCCGAACTTCGCCCGGTTCATCTACGACGGCGACCAGTCGGACTTCCCGGCGCCGGCGGGTGTCCCGGTCCCCGAGGGCTCGGACCAGATCGAGTACGTCCTCGAGGACTACTTCGAGCGTCAGGGCCTGTGGTACGAGGGCACCGAGTTCAGCGGGCGCAGCGACTACCAGGCGTTCATCGAGGCCGACATCCCCTCCGGTGGGCTGTTCACCGGCGCCGAGGTCCTCAAGAAGGACTACCAGGTGCCGCTGTACGGCGGCACCGCCGGCGTCGCCTACGACCCGAACTACCACCAGGTCGGGGACACGATCGGCAACGTCGACCCCGAGGCGCTGGACACGAACTCCGACGCCATCGCCTACTCCGTGCTGACGCTGTCCTACGACACCTCGCGGGTGAACAGCGTGCAGGGCCGGCCGGTGCCGGGCGGCACGTTCGAGGGTGATCCCGACAACCGTCGCTTCCGGGCGGAGAACCCCAACCCGGCCGGTGGTGGCGGCCTGCACGACGGCCACGACCACGGCGGCGACGCGGTCTGACCGCCTGAGCCCGCGACCGTGGCGCCGTCCCCACTCGGGGGCGGCGCCACGGTCGTCTCCACCCCCTCGGGTGAGCTCTGCCGGTGCGGAACGCGCAGGCCGCCTGCGGCGTTACAGCAACCGAGTGGGGTGCGCGGACGCAGTCCACCGACCGACCAGTCACCTCGAGGAGATGACGATGCCCAGCTCCAACCCGGTCTTCGGCCGGGGCTTCGCCAACGCCGCCTCCGGCGGCGGCCAGCAGGGGTACGGCGCTCCCGGCCACGGCCAGCAGTACGGGCAGCCGTACGGCCAGCAGGGCTACGCCGCTCCCGGCTACGGTCAGCCCCAGCCCTACGGCCAGCAGCCCTACGGCGCCCCGCAGGGCTACGGCGAGCAGTACGGCGCCCCGGCGCCGTTCAGCCCGCCGACCACGCGCTACATGACGATGGACGACGTGGTCCAGAAGACGGGCCTGTCGTTCCTCGTCACCGTCCTGGCCGCCGCCGCGGTCTGGGCGCTGCCCGGACAGGCCGCGTGGGGCATCGCCCTGCCGGCCGTGCTCGTGGCCTTCGTCCTGGGCCTGGTGATCAGCTTCAAGCAGATCGCCAACCCGGTGGCCACGCTGTCCTACGGCGCGCTCTACGGTGTCGCGCTGGGCGCCATCAGCGAGGCGTTCAACACCATCTACCCCGGCATCGTCATCCAGGCGATCATCGGCACCTTCGGCGTCTTCGCCGGCATGCTGGTGGTCTACAAGACCGGTGCCATCCGGGTCACCCCCAAGCTGACCCGGTGGATCGTCGGTGCGCTCTTCGGCGTGCTGGCGCTGGTGCTGGTCAACCTGCTGGTGTCGTTCTTCGTCCCCGGCGGTCTGGGCCTGCGTGACGGCGGCCCGCTGGCCATCGTGTTCAGCCTCGTCGTGATCGGGGTGGCGGCCTTCTCGCTGCTGCTCGACTTCGACATGGCCGACCAGGCCATCCGCCGCGGCGCCCCGGCCAAGTTCGCCTGGTACATCGCCTTCGGCCTGCTGGTCACGGTCGTCTGGCTGTACCTGGAGATCCTGCGGCTGCTGTCCTACTTCCAGGACAACTGACGAGGACCCCGCTGCCTCCCACGCTCGGCGTGGGGGGCAGCGGGGCCACCAGACGCCAGTGGCCCGGTTCCCTCGCGGGGACCGGGCCACTGGCGTGTCCGGGGGCTGCGCCCCTGACGAGATCGCCGATCTCGTACGGCCTCCTGCCCGGAGCCGTACGAGATCGGCGATCCCGCCGCGTCAGGGCCTCAGGAGAGGCGCTCGAGGACCATCGCCATGCCCATGCCGCCACCGACGCACATGGTCTCCAGGCCGAGGGTCTCGTCCTTCGTCTGCAGGCCGTTGATCAGCGTGCCGGTGATGCGGGCGCCGGTCATGCCGAACGGGTGGCCGACGGCGATCGCGCCGCCGTGCACGTTGAGCTTGTCGATGTCGATGCCCAGGTCGCGGTAACTGGGGATGACCTGCGCGGCGAAGGCCTCGTTGATCTCGACGAGGTCGATGTCGTCGATGGTCAGCCCGGCCCGCTGCAGGGCGAGCTTCGAGGCGTCGACCGGGCCGTAGCCCATGATCTCCGGCGACAGGCCGGTCACCGCGGTCGACACGATGCGCGCCAGCGGGGTCAGGCCGAGGTCGCGGGCCTTGGTGTCGCTCATGACGACCACCGCGGCGGCGCCGTCGTTGAGCGGGCAGGCGTTGCCGGCGGTCACCCGGCCGTCGGGGCGGAAGACCGGCTTGAGGCCGGAGATGCCCTCCAGGGTGGTGCCGGCGCGCGGGCCGTCGTCCGTGCCGACGACGGTGCCGTCGGGGGTGGTGACCGGGGTGATCTCCCGCTCCCAGAAGCCCTCGGCGATGGCCTTCTCGGCCAGGTTCTGGCTGCGGACGGCGAACTCGTCCATGTCCTGCCGGGTCACGCCCTTGAGCAGCGCCAGGTTCTCGGCGGTCTGGCCCATGGCGATGTAGATGTCGGGGACGTCGCCGCTCTCGCGCGGGTCGGTCCAGGAGTCCGCACCGCTCTCGGCGACCTTGGCCACCCGCGCCTCGGCGTCGGTGAACGCCGGGTTCTTCGTGTCGGGCAGCGAGTCGCTGTTGCCCTTGACGAAGCGCGACACCATCTCGACGCCGGCCGAGATGAACACGTCGCCCTCGCCGGCCTTGATCGCGTGCATGGCCATGCGGGTGGTCTGCAGCGACGAGGAGCAGTAGCGGGTGATCGTGGTGCCGGGCAGGTGGTCCATGCCGAGCAGCACGCTGACCACGCGGCCCATGTTGTAGCCCTGCTCGCCGCCGGGCAGGCCGCAGCCCAGGATCAGGTCGTCGATGTCGGTGGGGTCCAGCGCCGGGACCTTGTCCAGCGCCGCGCGGACGATCGTGGCGGCCAGGTCGTCGGGACGGAGGTCCTTGAGCGACCCCTTGAACGCGCGACCGATGGGTGAGCGTGCGGTCGCGACGATGACGGCTTCGGGCATGGGGTCCTCCGCGGTGAGGCGGGCTCCCGGCCGGGGAGCACCGGGTGTCGGGTCACCCCGGAAACTACTCCTGGGTAGCCGCCGGACCCCGCTGCAGGGCCCGGGTCAACCGACCGGGATCTCCACGGCCTCGCTGACCTGCTCCGGCGTCGGCAGGTCGCTGGGCCGGCGGCGCAGGAGCCGCGCCCAGGTGCCCCAGGGGCCGGCGGCCGAGCCGCGGACCTCGGTGGCGCGGACCTCGGTGCCGGCCCGTCCCGCGGCGCGGGCGGCGGCCCGGGCCACCGGGCGGACCGAGCTGCCGCGCAGCCGCCGCTGCTCGTCCCGGGCCGGCCACACCCCGACGGCGTCGGCGAGCGCGGGCAGCAGGACGGCGGCGGCCGAGGCGTAGCCGGCGGCGCTCGGGTGGAACTCGTCGACGCTGAACAGCGTCCGGTCCTGGGCGAAGGAGGGGCCGAGCACCGAGCCGAGGGACACCGTGCGGCCGCCGGCCTCGACGACGGCGATGGTCTGCGCCGCGGCCAGCTGCCGGCTCCACCGCCGCGCCAGCAGCCGCAGCGGCTGCGCGATCGGCCGGATGGTGCCGAGGTCGGGGCAGGTGCCGACGACGACCTCGGCGCCGGCCTCCCGCAGCCGCCGCACGCAGTCGGCGAGGTGGCGCACCGACACCGCCGGGCGGGTCCGGGTGGTGACGTCGTTGGCCCCGATCATGATCAGCGCGAGGTCGGGACGGGCGGCCAGCGCCTGCTCGACCTGCGGGTCGAGCTCGCAGGACTCCGCACCCGACACCGCCACGCGGACCAGCCGCACGGGGCGCTCGGCCAGCTCGGCCAGCGCCGCGGCGAGCAGCACGCCCGGCGTCTCCTCGGCGCGCTCGACGCCCAGGCCGACGGCGCTGGAGTCGCCGAGCACGGTGAACACCAGCGGCTTCGCGCGGCCGCGGCCCCGGCCGTAGACGCCGTTCCCCGAGGGTGGCGGCTGCTTCGACGTCCGCGACTCCACCCGGCGCCGGGCCGAGCGGGCCTCCAAGCGCAGCAGCCCGAGCAGGGCGGCGCCGGCCAGGCCGACCCCGCCACCTCCGTAGGCGGCGGCGGTCACCAGCCGTCGTGCCCTGCCCGCTCGAGTCACCGCCACCCCGATCGTCACGCCGTGCAACCACCTGTCCAGCAGGCTAGCGAGCCTCTACGGTCCCCTCCGTGTCCGAATCCCCCCTGCGGGTGGCTTCCGGAGGAACGTCGGGTGACCGGTCGCGGCTGATCGTCGACGTCCTGGTCGACGCCTTCTCCGACCTGATGGCCGCCGACGCCGACGCCTTCCGCACCAAGTTCCGCAAGATGGCCGCCGACCCCTTCGCGTTCTACCGGGGCAGTGCGTGTCTGTTCTACGCCGACATGGACGTCCTCGAGGACCGGTGGGCCGACGAGCGCACCAGCCGGGTGTGGATCCAGGGCGACCTGCACGCGGAGAACTTCGGCACCTACATGGACGGCGCCGGGCGGATCGTCTTCGACGTCAACGACTTCGACGAGGCCTACCTGGGCCACGTCACCTGGGACCTGCGCCGGTTCGCGGCCAGTTTCGCCCTCCTCGCCTGGCGCAAGGCGCTGGGTGACGACGTCATCTCCGACCTGCTCCGCACCCACCTGACCGCCTACCTCGACCAGGTCGAGGCCTTCACCCGGTCCGACGAGGACCGCACCTTCGCCCTCACCGCGGCCGACACCGAGGGCGCGGTCCGCGAGGCCATCCTCGAGACGACCACGCGCACCCGCGCCGCGCTGCTGGACCGGATGACCGTCGTCGAGAACTACCAGCGCCGCTTCGCCGACGGCGGCCGCGCGCGGCGGCTCGACGACGCCGAGCGCGACCGGGTGCTGGCGGCGCTGGACCGCTGGCGGACGACGGTGGTGCCGCCGGTGCGCCGTCGCGACGTGGCCTACGACGTCAAGGACGTCATCGGCACCGGTGGCTTCGGCATCGGCAGCGCGGGCCTGCCGGCCTACAACGTGCTGCTCGAGGGCTACGACCAGGCGCTGGAGAACGACGTCGTGCTGTCCCTGAAGCAGGGCAACGTCGCCGCGCCCAGCCGCATCGTCCGCGACCGGCGGATCGCCGAGTACTTCGAGCACCACGGGCACCGGACGGCGGTCAGCCAGCGGGCGCTGCAGTCCAACGCCTCGCAGTTCCTCGGCCACACCGAGATCGACGGTGTCGGCTTCGTCGTCCAGGAGCTCTCGCCCTACGAGAACGACCTGGACTGGGAGGACCTCACCGAGCCCGAGGAGATCGCTCCGGTCATGGCCCAGCTGGGCCGGGCGACGGCGAAGCTGCACTGCGTCGGGGACGCCGACAGCGACCACGCCCTCGTCGGCTTCCAGACCGAGGAGGCGATCACGGCGATGGTGGGGGGCCGCCGCGAGGAGTTCCTCGACGAGCTGGTCGGCTTCGCCCACGCCTACGCCCGCCAGACGCAGGAGGACCACCGGCTCTTCGTCGACGCCTTCCGCGCCGGCGAGATCCCGGGGGTCAGCTCGAGCGGGTCCCACCCGGTCCGCTCCTCCCAGGCATAGGGAGCTCTCCGCACGTCACGGGGCCCGGGACGTGCGGGGAGCTCCCTGTGCCTCAGCGCGCTCGCCGGCCCCGTCGCGTGCGCAAGTAGTCGGCCACGACGTACTCGCCGAGCCGGTCTGAGTCGGGGGTGAAGACCCGGCCGCCGGCCCGCGCGGTGATGTCGTGGACGAAGTGCACCAGGCTCGGCTCCGGGTCGAGGGCGAAGACGTTGAGCGTCGCCCCCGACCGCGCCACCCGCTCCACCTCGGCGACGGTCCGGGCGATCGTCTCGGGCATCGGCGGCCAGCAGAAGTACGGCGTGCCGTCGTCCTCCAGGTGCGCGGTCGGCTCGCCGTCGGTGACCACCAGGACCACCGGCTCGGCGTCGCGGTGCCGGGCGAGGAAGCGCCGGGCCAGCATCAGCCCGTGCTGCAGGTTGGTGCCCTGCAGCGTGTCCACCGACAGCTCGGCCAGCGTCTCCGGCCGCAGCACCTGCGCGGTGGAGGAGAAGCCGATGATCTGGATGGCGTCCTGCGGGAACCGGGTGGTCACCAGGGAGTGCAGCGCCATCGCCGTCGACTTGGCCGCACCCCACGTGCCGCGCAGCGCCATCGAGTAGGACAGGTCGACCAGCAGCGCCACGGCCGCGCCGGTGCGCCGCTCGGTCTCCACCACCTCGAAGTCCTCGACGGCGATGCGGACCCGCCGGTCCCCGCGCGTGCCCCCGGCGGTGCGCAGCACCGCGTTGCGGACGGTGCGGACGACGTCGAGGGGCTGCTCGTCGCCGAACCGCCACTCCCGCGAGGCGCCGGTCAGCTCCCCGGCGGCGCCGGCGTCGGCGACGTCGTGCTCGCCGCGGCCGGTGGCGTCGAGCTCGGCGAACACCCGCCGCAGCGCCGTCGCGCCCAGCCGCCGCACCGCCTTGGGGGACAGCTCCAGCTTGCCGTCGGACCGGTTGAGGTAGCCCTGCCGCTCCAGCTCGCGCTCGAGCTGCCGCAGCGCGGCGAGGTCGGCGACGGCGTCGCGGCCCAGCGCCTGCTCCAGCAGCTCCTCGTCGACGTCGGCCAGCGAGGCGCCGGCGTAGCCCTGGGAGAGCTGGTTGGACAGCGCCTCGAGGTCGGCGAGCTCGGCGACGGCGCTGGTGGCGTCGCCCAGGCCCAGCGCCTGCTCGCCGTCGGGCACCTGCCCGCGCTGGCCCCACGGCAGGTCGGGGCGGGCCTGGCGCAGCGCGTCCTGCAGGTGCGCCATCTCGCTGGCCAGCCCGAGGTCGGACATCGTCTGCGCCATCAGGTCGGCCAGCTCGGCCCGCTGCTCGGGGGAGAGGCCGGCCATCATCCGCTCCTGCGCGGCGGCCCGGCGGGCGAGGGAGTCGATCAGCTCGTCCACCGACTGCGGGTCGTCGGGGAAGAACTGCCCGTGCTTCTCCATGAACTCGCGGAACCGCTCGTCGGTGTCCTCGCCGCGGTTGTGCGCGTCGATGAGCGAGGACAGGTCGGCGACCATGTCCCGCACCGCCTGCACGTCCTGCTCGGTGGCGTTCTCCAGCGCCTGCTTCATGTTCGCGAAGGAGCTGTCGAGCACCTCCCGCCGCAGCAGGTCCTGGATCTGCTGGTAGGCCTCCCGCGCCTCGGCGGAGCGGAACGGGTAGTCCTTGAGCGCCCGCACCGCGCCCGCGGTGTCCTCCGGCAGCGCGTCGAGCTCGGCCTCGGCCAGCCGCGCGGCGTCGTCGGGGTCGGGGAACAGCGCGCGCCGCTCGGCGTCCAGCGCCCGGTCGAGCAGCTCGCGCACCTCCTGCAGCGTGCCGTCCATCCGGCCGGCGGTCCGGGCCTGCCGCAACCGCTCGCGGACCGAGCGGCGCAGCTCGTCGAGGCCGCGGCGGCCGTCCATGCCGCGGCGCAGCAGCTCCCGCAGCGCCTCCCGCACGCCGCTGCCGCCGAGCACCGAGTCGCCGATCTCGTCGACGGCGCTGCCCAGGTCGTAGGGCGGGGCCAGCGGGTCCGGGCCGCCCCGCCAGCGGCCGTACCGGTACCCCCTGCCGGGGCGTGGGCGGACCACCGTCAGGCCCCGTACACCGTGCGGGTGCCGTCGGTGTCCTTGGCCAGCCGGCGGGTGAGGTAGAGGCCCTCGAGGGCGAACTCGACGGCGGCCGCGGCCTGCTCGGCGGACTGCTCGCCCTCGGGGACGCCGAGGCGGCCGAGCAGCTCGGCCAGCCGCGGGATGGTGCCGAGCTGGCCGAGCAGCGCCGCGCCGGGCACCAGCTCGCCGGACTCGACGGTCTCCCCGCCGGTGAAGTGCTCCTGCAGCCCGGTCAGGTCCAGCCCGCCGCAGCGGGCGCGGAAGGTCTGCGCGGTGGCCTGCCGCAGCAGGTGCTCGAGCACCTCCAGCTCCCGGTCGTCGTCGGGGTCGGCGCCGGAGTCGGCGAACTCGACCTTGCCGCGGCTGGCCGGGACGACGCTCGGCAGGTCGACCACGCGCGCGACCGGGCGGGTCTCCCCGGCGACGGCGGCCCGGCGGACGGCGGAGGCGGCGACGGTCTCCAGCCCGGCGATGGCGAACCGGGCGCTGACGCCGGAGCGCTGGTCGACGTGGCTGGACTCGCGGACCAGCCGGGTGAACCGGGCGACGATCTCCAGCAGGTGCTCGGGGACGACGGGGGCGTCGAAGGCGTCGTGCCCGGTCGGCGCGCCGAGCCCGCTGGTCTGGGCCTCCTGGCGCAGCAGCCGGATCTCGTCGCCGAGCTCGAGCGGGTAGTGGGTGCGCACCTCGGCACCGAAGCGGTCCTTGAGCGGGGTGATGATCCGCCCGCGGTTGGTGTAGTCCTCGGGGTTGGCGCTGGCCACCAGCAGCAGGTCCAGCGGCAGCCGGACGCGGTAGCCGCGGATCTGGATGTCGCGCTCCTCGAGCACGTTGAGCAGCGCGACCTGGATGCGCTCGGCGAGGTCGGGCAGCTCGTTGACGCTGAAGATCCCCCGGTTGGTGCGGGGGACCAGGCCGTAGTGGACGGTCTCGGGGTCGCCCAGGGTGCGGCCCTCGGCGACCTTGATCGGGTCGACGTCGCCGATGAGGTCGCCGACGCTGGTGTCGGGGGTGGCCAGCTTCTCCCCGAACCGCTCGCTGCGGTGCAGCCAGGTGACCGGGGTGTCGTCGCCGTGCTCGGCGACCTGGCGGCGTCCCCAGACGCTGATCGGGTGCAGCGGGTGCTCGTTGAGCTCGCTGCCGGCCAGCACGGGGGTCCACTCGTCGAGCAGGCCGACGAGGGTGCGGATGAGGCGGGTCTTGCCCTGCCCGCGCTCGCCGAGCAGGACGAGGTCGTGGCCGGCGATGAGCGCCCGCTCGACCTCGGGGACGACGGTGTCCTCGAAGCCGACGATGCCGGGCAGGGTGGGCTCGCCGGCGCCGAGGCGGGTGAGCAGGTTGGCGCGGATCTCGGCCTTGACCGGCCGGAAGACGGCTCCGGAGGCGCGGAGCTCGCCGAGGGTCGTGGGTGCGGGTGGGGTCTGCGCTGGTGCGACGTCCGTCACCTCAGCCACGGTACGACGCGCGGGGACGTTCGGGGAACGGCCGCGGCGGTCCGCCGCGGGCCGGGCCTGCGAGGATCCCGGGCGTGGGAGTTCCCGACGAGGGTGTGCAGCTGGTCTCCGAGGACGCCGTCGCCGCCGCGGCCGCCCTGCTCGACGGGGTGGCCCGGCGGACGCCGCTGGAGCACTCGCGGGCGCTGGCCGAGCGGGTGGGCGGCCCGGTGCACCTCAAGTGCGAGAACCTGCAGCACACCGGCTCGTTCAAGTTCCGCGGCGCCTACACCCGGCTGTCCCGGCTGACGCCCGAGGAGCGGGCGCGCGGCGTGGTCGCGGCCAGCGCCGGCAACCACGCCCAGGGCGTCGCGCTCGCCGCCCGGATGCTCGGCATCCGCGCGACGGTGTTCATGCCCGAGACCGCGCCGCTGCCCAAGGTGGCGGCCACGCGCGGCTACGGCGCCGACGCGCGGCTGAGCGGGGCGGACCTGACCGAGGCGCTGGCGGCGGCGGTCGCGCACGCGGAGGAGACCGGCGCGGTCTTCATCCACCCCTTCGAGCACCCCGACGTCATCGCCGGGCAGGGCACGGTCGGCCTCGAGGTCCTCGAGCAGTGCCCCGACGTCGCCACCGTCGTCGTCTGCACCGGGGGCGGCGGGCTGGTGTCCGGGGTGGCGGCGGCGGTGAAGGCGCGGCGGCCGGGCGTGCGGGTCGTGGCCGTGCAGGCCGCCGCGGCCGCGGCGTTCCCCGGGTCGCTCGCCGCGGGGCGGCCGGTGGCGCTGTCCGGGATGGCCACGATGGCCGACGGCATCGCCGTCGGGTCGCCCGGGGAGCTCACGTTCGCGCACGTGCGCGACCTGGTCGACGAGGTCCGCACGGTGACCGAGGAGGACATGTCCCAGGCACTGCTGTTCTGCCTGGAGCGGGCCAAGCTCGTCGTCGAGCCGGCCGGCGTGGCGGCGGTGGCGGCGGTGCTGGCCGACCCGACGGCGTTCCGGCCGCCGGTGGTCGCGGTGGTCTCCGGCGGCAACATCGACCCGGTGCTGCTGCTCAAGGTCGTGCAGCACGGCATGGCCGCGGCCGGCCGCTACCTGCGGCTGCGGCTGCGCGTGCCCGACCGGCCCGGCTCGCTGGCCGCGGTGCTGTCGGTGCTGGCCGGCGTGGGGGCCAACGTGCTGGAGGTCGAGCACGAGCGGACCGCGACCCGCCTCGACCTCGGTCAGGTGGAGGTCTTCGTCGTCCTCGAGACCCGCGGCCCCGACCACGCGCGGTCCGTCGTCGGCGCGCTCGAGGAGGCCGGGTTCGCCGTCTCCGAGGGCTGAGCGCTCAGTTCCGGTTCGCCGGCACGTCCCTGCTCCGGGCCGCGTCGGGCGGCCGGGACCGGGAGAGGTGTCGTGGAGACGAACAGCAGACGAACGGGCGTTCGCCCCGGGCGAACGGGGCTCGGGAAGTGTCGGTGCTCACACCTAGTTTCGCCGGCATGAGCGACGCGATCCTCGTCGAGGGACTGCAGAAGAGATTCGGGTCCAACACGGCCCTGGCCGGGGTCGACCTCACGGTCCCCGAGGGCAGCGTCCTCGGCCTGCTGGGGCCCAACGGTGCAGGCAAGACCACCGTCGTCCGCATCCTCACCACGCTGCTGGCGCCCGACGCCGGGCGCGCGGAGGTCGTCGGCATCGACGTGCTGCGCGACCCCGGGCGGGTGCGCTCGGTCATCGGGCTGACCGGGCAGTACGCCGCGGTCGACGAGTACCTCACCGGGTTCGAGAACCTGGAGATGGTGGGCCGGCTGTACCGGCTCGGGAGGCGCGAGTCGCGGGCCCGGGCCGGTGAGCTGCTCGAGCGCTTCGACCTCACCGACGCGGCCGACCGCCCGGCGAAGACCTACTCCGGCGGCATGCGCCGGCGGCTGGACATCGCCGCCTCGCTCATCGCCCGGCCACGGGTGCTGTTCCTGGACGAGCCCACCACCGGGCTCGACCCGCGCAGCCGGCTGGCGATGTGGGAGTTCATCGCCGACCTCGCCGGCGGGGGGACGACGATCCTGCTGACCACCCAGTACCTCGAGGAGGCCGACCGGCTCGCCGACCGCATGGTGGTCATCGACCGCGGCCGGGTCATCGCCCGCGGCACGGCCGACGAGCTCAAGGCGCAGGTCGGCGGCCAGCGGCTGGAGCTGACGGTGAGCTCGGCGGCCGAGCTCACCGACGCCGCCCGGCTGCTGGAGCCGCTCGCGGCCGGTGACACGCACGCCGACGAGCAGACCCGCCGGCTGAGCGTGCCGGTGCGGGGCGGCACCGACGCGCTGGCGGAGGCGCTGCGGCTGCTGGCCGGAAGCTCCGTGGAGGTCCTCGACGTCGGGCTGCGCCGGCCCGACCTCGACGACGTGTTCCTCACGCTGACCGGCCACGCGGCCGAGGACGGCACCGACGACCGGGAGCCCGCCGGGCGGACCCCCGCCGAGACCGCAGGGAGTGCCCGGTGAGCGCCTTCTCCGTGGCCGTCGAGGACGGCCTGACCATCACCCGCCGCAACCTGGTCAAGGTCAAGCGGGTCCCCGAGCTGATCGTCTTCGCGACCCTGTCGCCGATCATGTTCGTGCTGCTGTTCCGCTACGTGTTCGGCAGCGCCATCCCCATCCAGGGCATCAGCTACGCGGAGTTCCTGCTGCCCGGGATCTTCGCCCAGACCATCGTCTTCGGCAGCACCATCACCGGGGCGAGCCTGGCGGAGGACCTGCAGAAGGGGCTCATCGACCGCTTCCGGTCCCTGCCGATGGCGCGCTCGGCGGTCCTCGTCGGCCGCACGGTCGCCGACCTCGGCCTCAACGCGCTGTCGATCGTCGTCATGGGGGTGACCGGGTTCATCGTGGGCTGGCGGATCCGGTCCTCCCTGGGGGAGGCGCTGGCCGGCTTCGCGCTGCTGCTGCTCTTCGCCTACGCGATGAGCTGGCTGATGGCCACCGTGGGGCTGCTGGTGCGCACCCCCGAGGTGGTGCAGCAGGCGAGCTTCATCGTCATCTTCCCGCTGACGTTCATCGCCAACACGTTCGTGCCGACCAACAACTTCCCGACGGTGCTCAAGGCGATCGCCGACTGGAACCCGGTGTCGGCGGTGGTGCAGGCCGCCCGGGAGCTGTTCGGCAACACCGCGCCGGTGCTGGAGACCTCCGACGCGTGGTCGCTGCAGCACCCGGTGCTGTACACGCTGATCTGGTCGGCGCTGCTGCTGGCGGTGTTCGTCCCGACGTCGGTGCGCATCTACCGGCGGACCGCCAGCCGCTGACGGAGGGCCACGGGCTCCGCCCGTCGCCGGGACGAGTGGGGGCCGGAGGCCTCCGCGAGGAGCGGCGGGTGGGGCTCCGCGGCGGCCGGGGAGGGAACCTGGCCGCGGTGCGGTCCGGAGGACCGCAGTGTCATGGCGCACGATGGGCGGCGATGAGCGCCGCGCCCGCCCCCGCCGTGTCCGCCGACAACCCGCTGCTGACCGAGTCGCCGCTGCCCTACCGGCTCCCGCCCTTCGCCGAGGTCACCCTGGAGCACTGCCGGGAAGCGGTGCTGGCCGGGATGGCCGAGCAGCGCGGGGAGATCGACGCGATCACCGCGTCGGACGAGCCGGCCGATCTCGAGAACACGATCGTCGCCCTGGAGCGCTCCGGTGCCCTGCTGCGGCGGGCCGGTGCGGTGTTCGGCAACCTGGCGTCGTCGCTGTCGAGCCCGCGGCTGCGCGAGATCGAGCGGGAGCTCGCCCCGCTGGAGGCCGCACACGCCGACGCCCTCCGCCTCGACCCGGTGCTCTTCGCCCGCGTCGACGCCGTCCACGAGGCCCGGCACGACTCCGGTCTGGACGCCGAGGCGGTGCGGCTGGTCGAGCGCCACCACCTCGACCGGGTGCTGGCCGGGGCCCGCCTCGACGACGCCGGCCGCGCCCGGCTGTCCGAGCTCAACCGGGAGCTGTCGGAGCTGTCCACCCGGTTCGGGCAGAACCTGCAGCTGGCCACCGAGGCCGCCGCCGTCCGGGTCGCCGGCGCCGCCGAGCTCGACGGGCTGAGCGAGGAGGAGGTCGCCGCCGCGGCGCGGGCCGCCGCCGACCGCGGTCTCGACGGGTACCTGCTCCCGCTGCTGCTGCCCACCGGCCAACCGGTGCTGGCCAAGCTGCGCGACCGCGGGCTGCGCCGCCGGGTTTTCGAGGCGTCGGTGACCCGGGCGTCGGCCGGGGAGCACGACAACGGGCCGGTGGCGGCCCGGATCGCCCGGGTGCGGGCCGAGCGGGCGCGGCTGCTCGGTTTCGCCACCCACGCCGACCTGGTGCTGGCCGACCAGACGGCCGGCAGCACCGCCGCCGTCGACGCGGTGCTCGCCCCGATGGTCGGCCCGTCGCTGGCCAACGCGCGGGCCGAGGCGCAGGAGCTCGCCGAGGTCGCCGCCCGCGACGGGGTGACCGAGCTCGCCCCCTGGGACTGGGCCTTCTACAGCGAGCGGGTGCGCGCCGAGCGGTACTCGGTCGACCGTGCGGCGCTGCGGCCGTGGTTCGAGCTGGACCGGGTCCTCGTCGACGGCGTCTTCCGCGCCGCGGAGCTGCTCTACGGCTTCCGGTTCACACCCCGCCCCGACCTCGCCGGCTACCACCCCGACGTCCGGGTGTGGGAGGTCACCGGCGCCGACGGCGAGCAGGTCGGGCTCTACCTCGGCGACTTCCTCGCCCGCGAGGGCAAGCGCGGCGGCGCCTGGATGAGCTCCTTCGTCACCCAGTCGCGGCTGCTGGGGACCCGGCCGGTCGTCGTCAACAACCTCAACGTGGCGCCGCCGCCCGCCGGCCGGCCGACGCTGCTGACCCTCGACGAGGTCGACACGCTCTTCCACGAGTTCGGCCACGCGCTGCACGGGCTGAGCTCGGCGGTGACCTACCCGCGCTTCGCCGGCACCGCGGTACCCCGCGACTTCGTCGAGTTCCCCAGCCAGGTCAACGAGATGTGGGCGCTGTGGCCGGAGGTGCTCGCGCACTACGCCCGGCACGTCGACACCGGGGAGCCGCTGCCGGCCGCCGTCGTCGAGGCGATCGACGCCGCCCGGCTGTGGGGCGAGGGCTTCGCGACGCTGGAGTACCTGGCCGCCACCCTGCTCGACCAGGCCTGGCACCGGATCACGCCGGAGACCGAGATCGGTGACCCCGCGGAGTTCGAGCGGCGGGCGCTGGAGGAGGCCGGCGTCGCGTTCGACCTCGTGCCCCCGCGCTACCGGACGACCTACTTCCAGCACGTCTTCGCCGGCGGCTACGCGGCCGGCTACTACTCCTACATCTGGTCGGAGGTGCTCGACGCCGACACCGTGGAGTGGTTCCGGGAGAACGGCGGGCTGCGGCGGGAGAACGGCGACGTCTTCCGGGAGCGGCTGCTGTCCCGCGGTGGGTCGGTGGACCCGCTGGAGGCCTTCCGCGCCGTCCGTGGGCGCGACGCCGACCCGGGCCCGCTGCTGCGCCGACGGGGGCTGATGGCCGGGTACAGCTAGGGCGCTCAGGCCGTGTCCTGCCGAGGCCGTGTCCTGCCGAGTGGGCCCCGGAGGGGTCCGCGCAGGCGCGGCGCAGCGGCTCCACGGCAGCCGGGGACGGCACCTGGCCGCGGTGTCGGCCGGTAGGCCGACGGTGTCACAGCCAGGGCAGGTGCAGCACCAGGTCCAGGTCGTCGGGCGCCTCGCCGTCGCGGACGAGCCGGTTGGGCTGGCGGTGGCCGCACGCCGTGCAGCGGTGCACCACCTGCCAGCCCTTGCCCGACTTCTCCACCAGCCCGACGGGTTCCATCAGCTGGCGGCACTCACTGGCCCGGTCGCCGGGCAGGTCGTCGACGTGCAGCGACCACAGGCAGTACGGGCAGTGGTTGCGGTAGTGCCCGTCGGTGTTCGCCGGCACCTCCGCGTGGCACCACCCGCAGGTGAAGCCGGTGTTCTCCGCCCGCCGGGAGCGGGCCGTGCGCACGGGCGCGCCCCGGTCAGGGGACGAACGGCTCGACGGCGACGACGTCGACGGTGATGTCGCGGCCGTTGGGCGCCTTGTACGTGACCGTCGTGCCCGGCTTCGCCCCGAGGATCGCCGAGCCCATCGCCGACTCCGGCGAGTAGACGGCGAGGTCGGTGGTGCCGGCGATCTCGCGGGAGCCCAGCAGGAACTTCTCGGTCTCCTCGTCGCCCTGGAACCGGATGGTGATCACGGTGCCGAGCTCGGCGGTGGTCGCCGTCGTGGGGGGCTCGCCGACGCGGGCCTTGCGCAGCAGGTCGGTCAGCTGGCGGATCCGGCCCTCCTGCTTGCCCTGCTCCTCCTTGGCTGCGTGGTAGCCGCCGTTCTCCTTGAGGTCGCCCTCTTCGCGGCGGGCGTTAATCTCCGCCGCCATGGCGGGCCGGCCGGCCACCAACTGGTCGAGCTCGGCCTTCAGCCGGTCGTGGGCCTCCTGGGTCAGCCAGATGCCCTGCTCGTTCTCAGTGGGGGTGGTCACGCGGGGTACTCCTGCGGCTCGGGGGCCGTCTCCCGGCCGGGAGACGGTCGACGTCGATCCGGCCAAGCTAACACCGGCCGGAGGGCCCCTGCACCGACCCGGCGGCGTGGCAGGGGAGCGAGCACGCTACCCGCGGGCGGCGTGAGGAGCAGCACATCCACCCGTCCGGACCACCGCGCCGCGGCGTGCCGTCCCCACCGCGGGGGACACTGGTCGGGTGACCGAAGCAGACCCGTTGCGCCTGCTCGCCGTGCACGCCCATCCCGACGACGAGTCGAGCAAGGGCGCGGCGACGATGGCGAAGTACGTCGCCGAGGGCGTCGAGGTGCTGGTGGCGACGTGCACCGGTGGTGAGCGCGGCTCCGTGCTCAACCCGGCACTGGACCGTCCCGAGATCTGGGAGCGCCTGCCCCAGCTGCGCGCCGAGGAGATGGCCCGCGCCCGCGAGATCCTCGGGGTCGAGCAGGAGTTCCTCGGCTTCGTCGACTCCGGCCTCCCCGAGGGTGACCCGCTGCCGCCGCTGCCGGAGGGCTGCTTCGCGCTGGTGCCCACCGAGGAGGCCGCGGCGCCACTGGTCGAGGTCATCCGGCGGTTCCGTCCCCAGGTGGTGCTCACCTACGACGAGAACGGCGGCTACCCGCACCCCGACCACATCAAGACCCACGAGATCTCCGTGGTGGCCTTCGAGGCCGCCGGCGACCCGGAGCGCTACCCCGGCCTCGGGGAGCCCTGGCAGCCGAGCAAGCTCTACTACCACATGGGCTTCACGCTGACCCGGATGCGGGCGCTGCACGAGGCGATGCTCGAGGCCGGCGCGGAGTCGCCCTACGCCGAGTGGCTCGCCTCCTGGGACCCCGAGCGGGACGTGTCGCACCGGATCACCACCCGGGTGCCCTGTGCCGAGTACTTCCCGGTCCGCGACGCCGCGCTCATCGCGCACGCCACCCAGATCGACCCGACCGGCCGCTGGTTCGCCTGCCCGATGGACGTGCAGCAGCGGGTGTGGCCCACCGAGGACTACGAGCTGGCGCGCTCGCTGGTGGACTCGACGCTCCCCGAGGACGACCTGTTCACCGGCATCCGCAGCGAGGTGCGGGTCCCGTGAGCGCGCTGGCCACGGCCGTGCTGGCCGCCGAGCAGCAGCTGCCCGAGGACGTCGGCAAGTCCGGCCCGCTCGGGCTGTTCCTCATCCTCGTGCTGCTGCTGGCCACGGCGCTGCTGGTCAGGTCGATGAGCCGGCACCTCAAGCGGATCCCGCGCAGCTTCGACGAGGAGGACGGCCCGCGCGTCGTCGTCCCCGACACCCCGGCCGACCTCGTCGAGCCCCGGCAGCCCGGCCAGGACCTGCTCGACACGCTGCGCCGGGCGCCGCGGGCCATCGAGGGCCCCAAGGACACCGACGGCCGGACGGACCCGCCGGCGCGCTGACGCCGGCGGGCCCGCCCGGGCGGCTCACCAGGTGCGGGCCACGTCGACGACGAGGCGTGACCCGTCGCCCGGGCCGTCCAGGACGAGCACCCGGAAGGGCAGCCGGGCGCGGACGCCGAGGCCGACGGTGCTCGACCCCTCGAACGACCCCGCCCAGGCCACCTGGCGGAACGTGTCGTAGCCGGTCACGTCCACGGCCTCGGCGTCGTCGGCCGGGTCGTAGGTGGCCGCCCCGCGGTCGTCGTAGGCGGGGGTGTGCACGATCAGCTGCAGGTCGGCGGCGCCGCGCAGGGGGACGGGGATGCCCGAGCCGTCCCGCACGACCTGGCTGACGTAGCGCACGTCGTAGGACACGGCGGACGCGTCGATCCCGTCGAGGTCGAGCACCAGCCGGTCGTAGCAGGTGTGCCGGCCGGCGCGGACGCCGTCCAGCGTGCCGCCGCCGTCGTCGGACACGGACTCGGGCAGCGAGCCCCAGACCGTGCTGCAGCCCGGCGCGGCAGAGGCGGGCAGGACGCCGCCGGTGACGACGGCCGCCGCGGCGGCCAGGACGACGGCGGCGCGGGTGCGAGTGGTGCTCACGGAGGTCTCCCGGCGTCAGGGGGATGGGTGGTGCGGACGAGGTGAGAGTCCGCCGACACGTTCCGCGGCGCCATGGCCGGACGTGCCCGTAGATGTCGATCCGAGGCGCCGCGCGTCGGCACGATGTGACGAAGAAGCGGCGTTTGAGAGCGACACGACACGGCAGTTGGCGCCAGGGTCACGGACGTGTGACGCGGCGTCGTCGTCCGCTCTCGGCGTAGTGCTGCAACCGCGCGACGGCGCTACCGTGTAAGCGTGTAATCAGCAGGCATCCCAGGAGGATCCCGTGCACGGACACCACCGCTTCGCCGATCACCCCTTCGCCCGCATGGGTGCCCCCGGGTTCCGGGGCCGCGGTCCCGGCGGGCGCGGCCGCGGCGCCGAGGGGCCGCCGCCGGTCGACCGGGCCGAGGTGGCCGGCTGGTTCGCCGGCCGGCTGCCCGACGGCTGGTTCACCGGGCCCGTCGAGATCACCGTCGACCGCGACGAGATCACCGTCGTCGGCCCGCTGGCCGAGCCCGACGCCGGTGAGGGTGACCCCACCGCCGCCCGGTCCGGGCGGATCTCCCGCTTCCGGGAGGACACCCGTGAGCAGCGCATGGCCATCGCCGACGCCGCCCAGGCCCGCTACGGCCGCTCAGTGGCCTGGGGCGCCGCCTGCGGCGAGGTTCGCGAGCTGTTCACCAACGCCTCGGTGCCGGTGATGACCCGGCTGCGCCAGCCCGAGCGACTGGTCCTCGACACGCTCGTCGACGCCGGGGTCGCCCGCTCCCGCTCCGAGGCGCTGGTGTGGGCGGTGCGGTTGGTCGGCCAGCACGCCGACGCCTGGCTGACCGAGCTCCGCGACGCCATGGCCTCGGTGGAGGAGGTCCGCGCCCGCGGGCCCGAGCTGTGACACCGGCCGGGCTGCCGGCCCCGCGGCCGGCAGCCCGGTTCCGCCGTCCGGCCGGCACGCGCCGCTGAGCAGGGACACTGGGGGCGTGCTCGCCCCCTCCGCCGTCCCGTCCGCGACCGACGTCCTCGTGGTGGGGGCCGGCCCGGCCGGCTCGGGTGCGGCGGCGTGGGCGGCCCGCGCCGGGCACGACGTGCTGCTCGCCGACGCCGCCGTCTTCCCCCGCGACAAGGCCTGCGGCGACGGGCTCACCCCGCGCGCGGTCGCCGAGCTCGACCTACTGGGCCTCGGCGACTGGGCGCGCGGGCGGGCCCGCAACCGCGGCCTGCGGGCGGCCGGCTTCGGCCGGGTGTGGGAGCTGCCCTGGCCCGGCGGGGCCTTCCCCGACCACGGCAGCGCCGTGCCGCGCACCGAGCTCGACGCCCGGATCCGCGGCTGCGCCGTGCAGGCCGGCGCCACCCCGCTGGAGGGCGCCCGCGCGGTCGACGTCGAGCGCGACGGGGACCGCGTCACCGGCGTCGTGTTCGACGTCGGCGGGGAGCGCTCGACCGTGCGCTGCGAGCGGCTGGTCGTCGCCGACGGCGCCCGCTCGCCGCTGGGTCGCCGGCTCGGCCGGCAGTGGCACCGCGACACCGCCTACGGCGTGGCCGCCCGCGGGTACGTCACCTCCGGGCGCAGCGGCGACGAGTGGATCTCCTCGCACCTGGAACTGCGGGACGCCGACGGGGCGCTGCTGTCGGGCTACGGGTGGGTCTTCCCGCTGGGGGAGGCCGCCGGACAGGTCAACATCGGCGTCGGCACGCTGGCCACGGCCCGCCGCCCGGCCGGGGTGCAGCTCAAGGCGCTGCTCGGCACCTACGCCACCGCCCGCCGCGAGGACTGGCGGCTCGACGGCCCGGTGCACGCGCCGGCCTCGGCGCTGCTGCCGATGGGCGGGGCGGTGTCGGGCGTCGCCGGGCGCAACTGGGCGCTCGTCGGCGACGCGGCCGGCTGCGTCAACCCGCTCAACGGCGAGGGGATCGACTACGGCCTGGAGACCGGCCGGACGCTGGCCGGGATGCTCGGCGAGCACGACTGGTCGGCGGCCTGGCCGGCCACGCTGCGGCGGCACTACGGCGAGGCGTTCTCCGTCGCCCGCCGGCTGGCCGGGCTGCTCACCCTGCCCCGGCTGCTGCCCGCGGCCGGCCCGGTCGGCATGCGCTCGCGCGCGCTGATGACCGTGGCGCTGCGGGTGATGGGCAACCTGGTCACCGAGGAGGACCGCGACGCCGTCGCGCGCGCCTGGCGCCTGGCCGGCCGGGTGTCCCGCCGCTTCGACGAGCGCCCGCTGTTCGCCTGAGCCCGTGCACTTCCGCGGAAGTGCACGGACCCGGGTCACACGAAGGGCGAGTTGTACATCGCGAAGTAGACGGCGATGTAGTGGCAGATCGCGGCCACGATCGTCATCGCGTGGAAGACCTCGTGGTAGCCGAACACGCCCGGCACCGGGTTGGGCCACTTCACCGCGTAGGCGACCCCGCCGAGGGTGTAGAGCACCCCGCCGACGGCGAGCAGCACCAGCGAGGTGACGCCGGCGATGTGCAGGATGTCGGTGAGGATGAAGACCGCGACCCAGCCCAGGCCGACGTAGAGCGGCACGCCGAGCCACCGCGGCGCCGTGGGCCAGGTCAGCTTGAGGCAGACGCCGGCCAGCGCCCCGGCCCAGACGCCGGCCAGCACCCAGTACCCGGTCGGCTGGTCGACGGCGAGCAGCGAGAACGGCGTGTACGTGCCGGCGATGAACAGGAAGATCATGGAGTGGTCGAGCCGCTTCATGACCTTCCAGCCGCGCGGTGACCAGCGACGGCGGTGGTAGAGCGCGCTGATCCCGAACAGGCCGCAGATGGTGAGGCAGTAGACGGCGACCGAGAACCCCGACCGTGCCCCGAGCACCGCGGCCAGCGGGATCAGGACGGCGCCGGCGACGATCGCGCCGAAGAAGGCGAACAGGTGCAGCCAGCCGCGCATCCGCGGCCGGGTGTCGGGGTGCTCCCAGTCGGAGTCGGCGAAGTCCGCGGCGGTCCAGGTGTGCTGGACCGCCTCGCCCTCCGCCAGGACGGTGCCGACGGCGGCGCCCCGCGGCGCCTCGATCTCGGCGTCGTCGGCCTCCACCCGGACGGGCTGGAGGTCGTCGGGGGCTGTGCTCATGCCCCGAGGTTACGGAGGCGTAGGGAGGCGTGCACCGCGACGCGGCTGTGAGGTCGCTGGCAACGCCGCAGGCCGGGGAGGGGGTGGTGCGCCGCCGGAACGGCGGGGTCGCGGGGGCCCTACGCTGGACCCCGTGGGGGCGCGTCAGTGGGTCCGCGACGCGCTGACCCAGCTCTACGAGCGGCGCCTGGCGCGACAGCTGCTCGGGGCCGCCGTGCCCCGCCACGTCGGCGCGATCATCGACGGCAACCGGCGCTGGGCGCGGGCCACCGGGCTGCTCGACCCCAACGCCGGGCACCGGCGCGGCGCCGACCGGATCGCCTCCTTCCTCGGCTGGTGCGACGAGGCCGGCGTCGAGGTGGTCACGCTCTTCCTGCTCTCCACCGACAACCTCTCCCGGCCCGAGCCGGAGCTCACCCCGCTGCTGCGGATCATCGAGGGCGTCGCCGAGGACCTCTCCGCGCCCGACCGGCGCTGGCAGCTGCGGCCGGTCGGCGCCCTGGAGCTGCTGCCGGCCGAGACCGTCGCCGTCCTCAAGCAGGCCGAGGAGGTCACCCGCGGCCGGCCGGGGGCCCACGTCAACCTCGCCGTCGGCTACGGCGGGCGGCGGGAGATCGCCGACGCCGTCCGGTCGCTGCTGGCCGAGCACGCCACCCGCGGCACCTCGCTCGACGAGCTGGTCGAGGTGCTCGACGTCGAGCACATCGCCGAGCACCTCTACACCCGCGGCCAGCCCGACCCCGACCTGGTCATCCGCACCAGCGGCGAGCAGCGGCTGTCGGGCTTCCTGCTCTGGCAGACGGCGCACTCGGAGTTCCACTTCACCGACGTCTACTGGCCCGACTTCCGCCGGGTCGACTTCCTGCGGGCGCTGCGTGCCTACGCTGCACGGCACCGCCGCTTCGGGGGCTGAGAGACTGGCGCCCATGGCATCCGGCGCGGTCGACCTCCCCCTCGAGTACGTCCGGCTGGGGTTGCGGTTCGACCGGCTGGAGTCCGGCTTCGTCGACGCCTACACCGGCGAGAAGCGGATCCGCGCCGAGGTGGAGAGCGAGCCCGCGCCCACGCCGTGGGGGCTGCGCGACCGGGCCCGCGCGCTGCTCGGGGAGCTCGACGCCGCGGGGCTGCCGGCCGACCGCGCCGCGTTCCTCCGCGGCCAGCTCACCGGCCTGGAGTGCACCGCCCGGAAGATGAACGGCGAGCCGGTCGCCTTCCTCGACGAGGTGCGCAGCTACTTCCAGGTCGACCTCACCCTCGGCGACCCGGCCGCCTACGCCGCCGCGCACGCCGAGCTCGACACCCTGCTGCCCGGGGAGGGCGGGCTGGCCGAGCGTTACGCGGCCCACCGGCGCCGCGAGGAGTGCCCGCCGCAGCGGCTGGAGACCGCGGTGCACGCGCTGTCGAGCGCGCTGCGCGACCGCGTCCGTGGCCGGTACGGGCTGCCGGAGGCCGAGACGGTGCGCTACGAGGTGGTCACCGACAAGCCGTGGTCGGGGTTCAACTACTACGAGGGCGACTTCCGCTCCCGGGTGGCGATCAACGCCGACCTGCCGCACCGCCTCAGCCAGCTGGTGCACCTGGTCGCGCACGAGTCCTACCCCGGCCACCACACCGAGCACTGCCGCAAGGAGCGCGGCCTCGTGGAGCGCGCCGGTCACCTCGAGCACACCGTCTTCCTGGTCAACACCCCCGAGTGCCTCATGGCCGAGGGGCTGGCCGACCTCGGCGTCGACGCCGCCGTCGGCGAGGGCTGGGGGCCGTGGTCGGCGGAGGTGCTCGGCGACCTCGGGCTGCGGTTCGACGGGCACCTCGCCGAGCGGATCGCCGCGGCCGCCGCGCCGCTGAACCGGGTCCGCCAGGACGCCGCCGTGCTGCTGCACGACCGCGGGGCCGACGCCGACGAGGTGGCCGCCTACATCCAGCGCTGGTCGCTGGTGAGCGCCGAGCGGGCCCGCCAGCAGCTGCGCTTCCTCACCCACCCGCTGTGGCGGGCCTACATCACCACCTACGTCGAGGGCTACGACCTGCTGCACCGCTGGCTGGCCGCCCGCCCCGCCGAGCAGGACGTCGCCGGGCGCTTCGTGCGCCTGCTCGACGAGCCGCTGACCCCCGCCGTCGTCGCGGCCGAGCTGTCGGCCGCCTGAACCGTGCCGCGCCGCGACCCCCCGGAGGCCCGCCTGCTCGGGCTGTGGACGGCGGGGTGGCTGTTCGCGCTGCTGCTAGCCGGTCTGCTGCGGGTCGGTGACCTGCGGGTGCAGTGGCCGGTGCTGCTCGTCCCGGTGCTGTGGGCGCTGGTGGCGCTGCGGCCCCGCGGCGGCCGCGCCGCCCGGGACCGCCCCCGGGGCGGGGACGACTGGCCTCCCGACGACGACCTGGCCGGCTGGCCACCGCCGGACGACGGCGGGCCCCCGCGCACGCCCCGGACCCGCGAGCTGCGGTGGCTGCCCGAGGTGCCCCGGGACCGCCGGCGCGAGTGACGGCGCTGTCGTGCGCCAGCGGCCGGCGGGCAGAGTGGGCGCATGTCCACCACGCGGCTGCTGCTGCTCGGTGCCGTCCGGGTCTTCCAGCCGGTGCACGGCTACCTGCTGCGCCGTGAGCTGCTGAGCTGGCAGGTCGAGGACTGGGCGCACGTCAAGCCGGGGTCGATCTACTCGGGACTGCGCACGCTGGCCGGCCTCGGCCTGGTCGAGGAGCTGCCCGGCGAGCCGGTGTCCTACCGGCTGACCCCCGACGGCGAGGTGGAGTTCCGGCGGCTGCTGGACCTGGCGCTGCGCGAGCCCGACCCGGGCGACCCCTCCCGGCTGCTGGCCGGGCTGTGCTTCGTGACCGTCCTGCCCCGGGCGGAGGTGCGCGAGGCGTTCCGGGCCCGCGCCCTGCAGCTGGAGGCGGCCGCCTCGGCCACCGCGGCCCGGCTGCGGGCGCTGGCCACCGGCCGGCTCGCGCCCGCGAGCACCGCCGAGCTGTTCGCCGTCACCGGTCACTGGATCGAGGGCGAGCGGGCCTGGGTGCGCGAGGTGTGCGGGCGCCTGGACGCCGGTCACTACCGGTTCGCCGGCGAGGAGCCCGGGCCCGACCTCCCGGCCGACGGGATCTGGCCGCCGGCCGTCCTCGGTGACGCGCCGGAAACGGGTTGACCGCCTGGTAGTCAAAGTTGAACACTGCCTCCCGTGATCGAGGCACGCGGGCTGGCCCGCACCTTCCGCAGGAGGAAGCAGGAGGTCCACGCCGTCACCGGGGTGGACCTCGACGTCGCGGCCGGTGAGATCGTCGGCTTCCTGGGGCCCAACGGCGCCGGCAAGACCACCACCCTGCGCATGCTCACCACGCTGCTGACGCCCACCGCGGGCACCGCGACGGTGGCCGGCTGCGACCTGCTGGCCGACCCCGTGGGCGTGCGCCGGCGCATCGGCTACGTGTCGCAGAGCGGCTCCACGCAGCCGGAGGCGCTGGCCGGCGAGGAGGTCGTCGACCACGGCCGGCTCTACGGCATGAGCACCGCCGACGCCGTCGCCCGCGGCCGGCGGCTGTTCACCGAGCTGGACCTGGAGGGCCTGTGGGAGCGCAAGCCCAAGGCCATGTCCGGGGGCCAGCGTCGCCGCCTCGACATCGCGATGGGCCTGGTGCACGAGCCGGGGCTGGTGTTCCTCGACGAGCCGACGACCGGCCTGGACCCGCAGGCCCGCGCGAACCTGTGGGAGCACGTCCGGGGGCTGCGCGAGGAGCGGGGGACGACGGTCTTCCTGACCACCCACTACCTCGACGAGGCCGACGCGCTGTGCGACCGGATCCTCGTCATCGACCGCGGCGCCATCGTGGCCGAGGGCACCCCGGACGCGCTGAAGTCCCGCGTCGGCGGCGACGTCCTGACCGTCACCGCCGCCCGCGCCGACCGGGCCGGTGAGCTGGCGCGGCTGGTCGCCGGGCTGCCGGGCGCCGAGCCGCCGCAGGTGCACGGGGACCGGGTGGTCGCGCGGGTGCCCCACGGCGGCAGCGCGCTGGTGCAGCTGGTCCGCGAGCTCGACGCCGCGGGCATCGGCGTGGTCGGCGTCGAGAGCCGCCGGCCCAGCCTCGACGACGTCTTCCTGGGGCTGACCGGGCGGTCGCTGCGCGAGGAGGGGGCGCCGGCGGCGCTCCCCGAACCGGAAGGAGCCCTGCAGTGAGCCTGCCCGTCGCGACGAACAGCGTCGCCCGCGACACCTGGACCGTCTTCGCCCGGGCGATGCGGCTGTCGCTGCGCAACCCGGCGTGGGTGGTGATCGGGCTGACCCAGCCGGTGCTCTACATCCTGCTGTTCGGGCCGCTGCTCGAGCCGCTGTCCGGCCAGCTCGGGTCGGGCAACGCCTACCAGGTGTTCGTGCCCGGGATCCTCGTCCAGCTCGGCATCTTCGGGGCGCTGTTCGTCGGGTTCGGCCTCATCGCCGAGTGGCGGGCCGGCGTCGTGGAGAGCCAGCGGGTCACCCCGGCCAGCCGGACCGCGCTGCTGCTCGGCCGGGTGCTGCGCGACGTCGTCGTCCTGCTGGTGCAGGGGACCGTGCTGGTGCTGGTGTCCCTCCCGCTCGGCCTGCGGGCCCCGCTGGTGGGCGTGGTGCTGGCGCTGGCCCTGGTCGCGCTGCTGGGCGCGGCGTTCTCCGCGGTGTCCTACGCGCTGGCCCTGACGCTCAAGAGCGAGGACGCCTTCGCGCCGCTGCTCAACGCCGTCGTCCTGCCGGTGCTGCTGCTGTCGGGGATCCTGCTGCCGATGAGCCTGGCGCCCGGGTGGCTGCAGGCGGTCAGCGACGTCAACCCGCTCAAGCACGTCGTCGAGGGGGTGCGCTCGCTGTTCGACGGCTCCTACACCTCGGCGACGGCGTGGTGGGGCCTCGGGCTCACGCTGGCCATGGCGGCGCTCGGCTGGTGGTTCGGCGTGCGGCGGTTCCGGCGGGAGTCGAGCTGACCCGCTGGTGGGACGGCTGGGACGGCTGGGTCCCCCCGACGGAGGACACGCCGCCTCCTCGTCATGTGACTGTCACCTCCCCGCTCTAGCGTCCGGGGTGGACGACGGGCCCGCCCCGGAGTCCACGGGAGGCCCGGTTGGTGCTGACGTTCTCGTCGACCAGGGGGCCGGTTCCCGGCCCCTGTGCCGGGGCCCGGCCACCTTCGAGAAGGGGTGCGGTCCGGCACCTCAGGGGAGACGACTCGTGACTCTTCGCCGCACGTACGTCCTCGACACCTCCGTCCTGCTCTCCGACCCGCGCGCGCTGCTGCGCTTCGGCGACGCCGACGTGGTGCTGCCGCTCGTGGTGATCGGTGAGCTCGAGGACAAGCGGCACCACCCCGAGCTCGGCTGGTTCGCGCGCCAGGCGCTGCGCCTGCTCGACGACCTCCGCGTCGCGCACGGCCGCCTCGACGCGCCGGTCCCGGTGGGGGACGACGGCGGCACGCTGCACGTCGAGCTCAACCACAGCGACGCCGCGGTGCTCCCGGCCGGCTTCCGCAACGACAGCAACGACAGCCGGATCATGGTCGTGGCGCTGAACCTGCGGGCCGAGGGACGCGACGTCTGCCTGATCACCAAGGACGTGCCGCTGCGGGTGAAGGCGGCCGCCGTCGGGCTGGACACCGACGAGTACCGGGCGCTCGACGCCGTCGACGCGGGCTGGTCCGGCATGGCCGAGGTGGGTCTCGAGGACGCCGAGATGGCAGCGCTCTACGACGCCGGCGAGATGTACGTGCCCGCGGCCGCGGAGCTGCCGGCGCACACCGGGCTGGTGCTGCTGTCCTCGCGCGGGTCGGCGCTGGGGCGGGTGACGCCGGACAAGCAGGTGCGGTTGGTCCGCGGCGACCGCGAGGCGTTCGGGTTGCACGGGCGCTCGGCCGAGCAGCGGGTCGCGCTGGACCTGCTGCTCGACCCCGACGTCGGAATCGTCTCGCTGGGCGGGCGCGCGGGCACCGGCAAGTCGGCGCTGGCGCTGTGCGCGGGCCTGGAGTCGGTGATGGAGCGGCGGGCGCACAAGAGGGTCGTCGTCTTCCGGCCGCTGTACGCCGTCGGCGGGCAGGAGCTCGGGTACCTGCCCGGCAGCGAGGGCGAGAAGATGTCGCCCTGGGCGCAGGCGGTCTACGACACCCTCGGCGCGCTGGTCTCCCGGGACGTGCTCGACGAGATCGCCTCGCGGGAGCTGATCGAGGTGTTGCCGCTGACCCACATCCGCGGCCGGTCGCTGCACGACTCGTTCGTGATCGTCGACGAGGCGCAGTCCCTCGAGCGCGGCGTGCTGCTGACCGTGCTGTCCCGGCTGGGCAGCGGCTCGCGGGTGGTGCTCACCCACGACGTCGCCCAGCGGGACAACCTGCGGGTCGGCCGGCACGACGGCGTCGCCGCGGTGGTCGAGCAGCTCAAGGGGCACCCGCTGTTCGCCCACGTCACGCTGACCCGCTCCGAGCGCTCGCCGATCGCCGCGCTGGTCACCGAGATGTTGGAGGACCTCCCGCTCTGACGTCCTGAGCCCCCGCCCGTTCCCGGGGCGGGTTGCGGGCGTTCCTCGTGCACTGCCGGTGCTGCAGGGCCGGCAGTGCACGAGGAACCCCGGCAGTGCCCTCACGCGCCGGGGCGCCGGCGCAGCCGCAGGGCCCGCCGGACGCGGTCGGCCAGCGCACTGGAGGGTCGCAGCAGCCGCCCGTACTCCACCCGCCCGTCGAACTCCCCGAGCAGCCGCCCGGCCTCCCACGCGAAGTCGGCTCGGCCGAGCAGCGTCCCGTCGGCCGAGCGCACCGGGTGCTGGAGGTCGCTGGGCGCCAGCCCAGCCGGTGGAGCAGGACCCGGCTGCGGCTCTCGCCGACGCTCTCGCTGCGCCCGTCGGCGAAGGCCACGGCCCGCGCCGCGGCACGGCTGCCGCGGATCCCGGCCGCACGGGCGAGCCCGTCCTGCAGGGCACCTGCGGCGGTCGGCCGCGCGGCGAGGAGCCCGTCGAGCGCGACCACCGCCACCTCGAACGGCAGGCAACGGGCGAGGTCGAGCGCCGTCCGGACGGGACCGGTCACGGGGATCCCCCCGACCGTGGTGACCTCGTCGTCCCCGAGCCGGGCGACGTGGCAGCGCAACGTGCGGCTGACGTCGCTGGAGGCAGGGGGACGCCGGGTCACGTGCACGCGGCCCGGACGCAGTCCCCAGGCGGGCAGCCCGTGCAGGACGGCCGCCGACTCGTGGCTGACCACGGCGTCGCGCCGCAAACCGGCGACGGTGGCCCGGACCAGCAGGTGGTGGCGGACCGCGGCAGCGGTGGGGACGGCGCCCTCGACGTAGGCCCCGCGGCGTACACGCGACAGCCCGCCGGAGCGTCGCGCGCGGGCGAGTTCGTCGTCGGTCCAACCGCCGGTGACCAGGTGGCGACGCAGGACGAGCGGTGTCTGCTCCTCGGACGGCATGCGGCCAGCGTCGTGCCGGAGCCCCGCGGCCGGTGTCCGGTCAGCAGGTCCGTGGACGGCCGCCGGTCCTGTGGACCGCGTACCGCCGGTCAGGGGGTGGGGTCCTCCGCCTCGGGGGCCGGTTCGGTGGCGCGCCGCGCCGGCGGGGTGCGGGGCGGCGTCGCGGCGTAGCGCAGCAGCGCCACCGCGCCCCACCCGGCCAGCAGGCACCAGGGCAGCCGGGCGGCGACCTCGTCGGGCGAGAAGTCGCCGCGCACGCCGAGCGCGAGCACCGGCAGGGCCAGGAGGAACCCCACCGCGAGGACGTCCCAGCGCAGCGGGCTCATGCCTCAGCGGTCTCCAGCCGCTCGCACAGCAGCGACGCCCAGCGGTGCGCGGTCGCGCGGACGCCGTCGAGGAGGGCCACCGGCACGCTGGTGCGGCCCAGCACGGCCGCGGGGTCGGCGGTGAGGTCGGTGTCCTGGACGACGAGCGCGTCGACCCGGGGCAGCCCGTCCAGCCACGGGCCGACGTCCTCGGGCTTGCGGGTCGCCTCCACGACGGCCCAGACCGCCGACGGCGAGAAGATCGCCGTGACCTGCTCGAGCCAGGTGCGGCCACCGGCGCGCATGGGGGCGTCGACGGCGACGACGGTCGGCGTCCCGGCCCGTGCGGCGTCCTGCTTGCGCTCGATCGCGGTGTCGACGGAGGTGATCCGGCCGGCCTCGGGCGCGAGCGCGGCGAGGTCGCCGCGGGTGGCCCACTGCAGCCGGTCGGCGTCCAGGCGCATCGAGACCGACAGCGACCGGGCGGCCGCGAGCGTCTCGACGCCGGGACCGACCACGAGCAGCACCTCACCGGCGCCGGCGGGCGCGGCCGGGGCGGCCGGGAGCGACCGCAGTGCGCGGGTCAGCGCGGCGTAGGTGCCGTGCGCGGCGACGTCGGCGGCGAAGCCCCCGCCGAGCAGGTCCTCGGGCACGCCGAGGCCCCGCAGCCGGGCGACGACGCGGGCCGCCTCGACCGCCCGCGGGTCGACGAGGTCGCGTCCGGCCCGCCCGCCCGCGGCGCGTTCGCGCACCGAGGGGACGACGACGCGGCCCGCGCGGGTGTCGACCGGCAGCCGGGTGACCGTGGCCAGCCCGGTGGGCCGCTGCGGGGCGGCCACCCGGGCGACGGCGTGCCCGGGCACCGGCGGGAGGCGGCGCGGCGGGACCGGCGGGCGCGCCAGCAGCGGCGGCACGGCCAGCGCGGTGCCGGGGGTCGGCGGCAGCAGGGAGAGCGGGGGCAGGACGGCGGTGGCGTCGGAGAGCAGCGGCGCCGGGTCGCTGGCGGTGGGCGCCAGTGCCACGAGCTCGGTGCCGGCCTCCTCGGCCTCCTCGACCTCGGCCTCCCACTCGTCGCTCTCGGCGGAGGTCTCCACCCAGGCCGGCTCGCGGTCCAGGCGCTGGGCGGTGACCGGCACCGGCGGCCGGCCGCGGTGCACGCCGCCCTGCGTCGAGGCGCTGGCGAGGACGCCGCGGAGGATGTCGGTCAGCGCGTCGTCAGGGGTGTCGTGCGCCAGCGCGGCACGCAGCACCTCGGCGATGGCCTCCTCGCGGCCGGTGGTCGGCTCGGTGGGGTCCGGGTCGGCCCAGGGAGCGGGCACCGGCTGCGCGGCCGGCACCTCGATCGGCTCCACGACGACGGCCGGCAGCACGTCTGTGGCGAAGTCGTCGGCCGGCACCTCCGCGACCTGCGCGGGCGCCTCCTCCGCGGCCGGCCCGGTGCCGCCGAGCAGCTCGTCGAGCAGGGAGTCCTCGTCGCCCGGCGCGGCCAAGGGCTCCTCGACGACGGCGGGCTCCTCGGCCACCGGCTCGGGCTCGGCCACCCGCTCGGCCGGAGCGGCGACGCGCGGCGCGGGGACCGGCTCGGCCCACATGTCCAGGTCGGGGGCGGGCCGTTCGCCGGCGGGCTCCTCGACGGGGAGTTCCTCGGCCGCGGGCTCCTCGGCGGGGAGTTCCTCGGCCGCGGGCTCCTCGGCGACGGGCTCCTCGGCGACGGGCGCAGGGGCCGGGGCGGGCGCAGGAGCCGGGGCGGGCGCAGGAGCGGGCGCGGCCATCGCGGCGGCCAGGGCGGCGGCCAGCGGCACCGCCGGACCGGCGGGCGCGGGCGCCGGTGTGCGCAGCACCGACCGGGACGCGGGGACCTCCGGCTCCGGCAGCGGCTCAGGGGACGAGGGCGGCTCGGGCGCGGTCGACGTCGCCACCGCGGCCTCGGTCAGCGCCCGCAGCGCCTCCGCGGCGGACGAGGCGGCCGCGACGCGGACGGCGTCGTCCACGGCCTCGCGGACCTCGCGGTCGCCGGCCACCACCTGCGCGAGCGCGGCGGTGAACGGCGAGGGGCCGACGGGTCCGGCCGGCGTCGCCGGCGGGCGCACCGCGGTCCTCGGCGCCCGGCGGGGCGCGGCAGCCGCAGCGGCGGGGGCAGCGGCGGGGGTCGGCGTGGCGGCAGCGGGACGGGCGGCAGCCGCGCGGGTCACCGCGGCCGGGCGGAACGCGGCCGCACCGGGAGCGGTGCCGCGGCCGGCGGCCACCGACGTCCGCGAGTAGAGGTCGACGTCCGGGCCGGCGCCGCCGGAGCCGAGCAGGCCGGCCAGCTCCTCGACCGGGTCGGGGAGCGCGGCGGTCCGGGCGGCCGCCGGGCGGGACCGGTGCAGCTCGGTGGCGCGCAGGAACGCGCCGGTGTCGGCCAGCGGTCCGGGGTCGCGGCTGAGCGCGGCCTCGATGCGCCGGGCCGACTCCGACCGCGACGCCGGGGCGCGGCGGGCCGGCTCGACCTCCTCCACCTCGGCGACGAACCGCTCGGTGGCGAAGAAGCCGAGCACCCCGCCGGAGCGGACGCGGCGCACGCCGACGATCCGGACGGCGTTGCCGTAACGCTCCCGCGCCGCGGCCACCGCGGCCTCCGGCGTGGGCGCCTCAACGGATGGCAACGGCACCGCTCACCACTCCCAGGGACTCGATCTGGGCCGTCCGGGAGACCTCCGCGTAGGAGATCACCGGCAGCCGGGGCAGCACCTGGCGGACCAGGCGGGACAGCGCGGCGCGGACCTGCGGCGAGCAGACCAGGACCGGCGAGAGGCCGTGGTTCTCGGCGACCTCGAGCAGCCCGGTGCAGCCGGTGACCAGCGCGTCGACCGAGCCGGCGTCCAGCGCCAGCACCTGGCCGCCGTCGCCGTGCCGGACCGCCTCGAGCAGCCGCTGCTCGAACGCCGGCTCGAGGGTGAGCACGTGCAGCCGCTCGTCGGGCGTGACGTAGGGGTGGCTGATCGCCGCGCCCAGCGACGAGCGCACGGCCTCGACCAGGCCGTCGAGGTCGGTCGACGTCTTCGCCCGCAGCGACAGCGCCTCGAAGATGCGCACCAGGTCGCGGATGGACACGTTCTCGGTGAGCAGCGCGTGCAGCACCCGCTGGATCTCCCCGAGGGTGAGCAGCGCGGGGGTGAGCTCCTCGACGACGACCGGGTGGCTGCGGCGGACCATCTCCACCAGCAGCCGGACGTCCTCGCGGCCGAGCAGGTCGGCGGAGTGCTGGCGGACGACCTCGGCCAGGTGCGTGGTGATGACCGAGGAGCGGTCGACGACGGTGGCGCCGGCCATTTCCGCCTGCCGCTGCAGCTCGGCGGGCACCCACTTGGCGGGCAGGCCGAAGACCGGCTCGCGGGTGGGGCGGCCGGGCAGGCCGTCGAGGGCGTCGCCGATGGCCAGCACGGTGCCGGCGGGGGAGGAGCCCTTGGCTGCGGGGACGCCGTTGAGCCAGATGACGTACTGCGACGCCGGCAGGTCGAGGTTGTCGCGGGTGCGCACGAGCGGGATGACCAGGCCGGTCTCCATCGCGACCTTCCGGCGCAGCGCCTTGACGCGGTCGAGCAGGTCGCCGCCGCGGGCGGTGTCGACGAGGTCGACCAGGTCGAAGGCCACCTCGAGCTCGAGCGGGTCGACCCGCATCCGCTCGGCGATCGCCTCGGGGGAGTCCGGCCGCGGCTCGTCGTCGGCCTCGGCGGCCGGCGCGGTCTCGTCGTCGGCCGGGACCTCCTGCATGCGGGCGGCCATGAGCAGGAAGGCGCCACCGATGACCAGGAACGGCAGCTTCGGCAGGCCGGGGATCAGGCAGAGGGCGAGCGCGGCGCCGCCGGCGATGCGGACCGGCTGCCGGAACCGGCCGAGCTGGGCGAGCAGGTCGCTGCCCATGTCCCCGTCGGAGGCCGAGCGGGTGACGATGATGCCGGTCGCGGTGGACAGCAGCAGGGCGGGGATCTGGGAGACCAGGCCGTCGCCGACGGTGAGCAGCGAGTAGGTCGAGACCGCCTCGCCCGGCGCCATGCCCTTCTGCACGACACCGACGGCGAACCCGCCGACGAGGTTGATCAGCGTGATGATGATGGCCGCGATCGCGTCGCCCTTGACGAACTTCGAGGCGCCGTCCATCGAGCCGTAGAAGTCGGCCTCGCTGGTGACCTCCGAGCGCCGCTTGCGCGCCTGCTCCTCGTTGATCAGGCCGGCGTTGAGGTCGGCGTCGATGGCCATCTGCTTGCCTGGCATCGCGTCGAGGGTGAAGCGGGCGCCGACCTCGGCCACGCGGCCGGCACCGTTGGTGATCACGACGAACTGGATGATCGTGAGGATCACGAAGATCACCAGGCCGACGACGAGCGAGCCGCCGATGACGAAGTGGCCGAAGGCCTCGATGACCTTGCCGGCGTAGCCGTCGCTCAGCACCAGCCGGGTCGAGGAGACGTTGAGGGCCAGCCGGAACAGCGTCGCGATGAGGATCAGCGACGGGAAGACGGCGAAGTCCAGCGGCCGCCGGATCTGCATGGCGACCAGCAGGATCAGCAGCGACGCGGTGATGTTCAGGCCCAGCAGCAGGTCCAGGAACGCCGCCGGCAGCGGCACGACCAGCATGAGGACGATGGCCACGACGCCGATCGGCACGGCGGCCCTGGTCATCCCTCGCACGGAGCCTCCATCGGCAGCCCGCACGGGGGCACCGACCGCGTTCGGCCCACCCGTCACAGCCGCCCCACCACCCGGGCACTTCCGCGGAAGTGCACGGGTCAGGAGGCGATCGGCGCCCTCCGCCGGCCGGCCCGCGGCAGCCCGGTGACGTCGGGCGCCTCGAACCCCGGGCGGTGCAAGCCGCCGCGCACGCCGCGCGCGCCCAGCTGCATCACGAAGGCGAGCACCCGCGCGACGGCGGTGAACAGCTGCGGCGGCACCTCCTGGCCGAGCTCGCAGGAGGCGTGCAGCGCCCGGGCGAGCGGCACGTCCTGCACCATCGGCACCCGCGCCTCGGCGGCCCGCTCGCGCAGCCGGGCGGCGACCTCGTCGGCGCCCTTGGCCACCACGCGCGGGGCGCCGCGCTCGGGCTGGTACCGCAGCGCGACGGCGACGTGCGTCGGGTTGACCAGCAGGACGTCGGCCTCGGCGACCTCGGCCATCATCCGGTTGCGCGACATCGCCAGCTGCATCGACCGGCGCTGGCCCTTCACGTGCGGGTCGCCCTCGGAGTTCTTGTGCTCCTGCTCGACCTCGTACCTGCTCATCCGCAGCTTCTTCGTGGTCTGCACCCGGACCACGACGTAGTCGGCGACCGCGATGACCAGGCCGGTGACCGCCACGACCCGGAACATCAGGACGGCGGAGTCGGCGACGGCGGCGGTGACCGCCGACAGCGGCAGCGCGCCCGACGCCGAGACCAGCTCCTGCGCCCGGTCGCTGGTGGTCACCACGACGACGCCGAGGGCGATCGTCTTGATGACCGCCTTGGCCGCCTCCCACAGCCCGTGGGTGCCGAACATCCGCTTCATCCCCGGGAAGGGGTTGAGCTTCTTCAGCGTGGGCTTCATGCCCTTGGTCGCCAGCGCCACCCCGCCCTGCGCGGCCGAGGCGAGCACGCCGGTGAGCAGCAGCGCGAGCGCCACCGGCAGCACGGTCGCGAGGAAGGCCGACAGCGCCTGGCCGAGCAGCGGGTCGACCCGCTCCACCCGGGGGTCCTCGACCACCGCCCCGACCTGCAGGAAGAGCCGGCCGACCTCGTCGAAGGTGTTTCCGACCATCATCGGCAGCAGGGCGCTGGCCACCGCGACCCCCGCCCAGGTGCCCAGCTCCTGGGTGCGGGGGATCTGCCCCTCCTTGCGCGCCTCCTTCAGGCGCTTGGGAGTGGGCTTCTCGGTCTTCTCACCGCCCGGTCCGTCCTTGGCCACCGGGCCTCACCCGCTCCGGAGTCCGACGACGGCGCGGGTGGCCTCCTCGAGCAGGGCGTCGAGCGCCGAGGGCAGCAGGGGGAAGGTCAGCCCGAGCAGGGCCAGGGTCAGCATGATCTTCACGGGGAAGCCGATCGCGAAGATGTTCAGCGCCGGCGCCGCCCGCGACAGCAGGGCGAGGGCGACGTCGGCCAGCAACAGGACCGCCACCATGGGCCCGGCGATCTGCAGCGCGGCCAGGAACATCATCGAGAACGCCGTCATCACGACCTCGCCGATCGACCCGGCGGGGTATCCGCCGGTCACCGGCAGGCCCTCGTAGGAGGTGGCGAACCCGCGCACCAGCAGCAGGTGCCCGCCGCTGGTGAACAGCAGCGTCGTGGCCAGCAGCGAGTGCAGCTTGCCCATGACGGAGTTCATCGTCATGGCCAGCGGGTCGTAGGCCGGCTGCAGCGTGAAGCCACCGGTGACGTCGATGAGCTCCCCGGCGAACTGCACCGCGGTGAAGAACAGCTGGACGACGAAGCCCAGCGCCGCGCCGATGGCGACCTCGGTGACGGCGGTGACCACGAGGAAGCCGGCGGTCGGCTCGGGCAGGCCCGGGGCGACGCGGTCGACCAGCGCGACCGACAGCGCCAGGGCCAGCGCGCCCTTGACCGGCGCCGGGATGGTGCGGGTGTTGAACGGCGGGGCCAGCAGGACGAACCCGGCCGCGCGGGCGGTGGCGAGCAGCAGGGCCGCGAGGGTGACCGCCGGGACCTCGAGGTCCATCCGGTCAGGTCCGCCCGAGCAGGCGCGGCAGCTGGTCGAACAGGTGCTCGGTGAAGCTCACCATCTCGGCGAGCACCCAGTTGCCCGTGACCAGCAGCGCGATGGAGACCGCGATCATCTTCGGCACGAACGACAGGGTGGGTTCCTGGATCTGGGTCGCGGCCTGGAACAGCGAGATGAGGAACCCGACCAGCAGCGCCGTGAGCAGCACGGGGGCGGCGACCTTGGCGCCCACCGTCATGGTCTCGACGGCGATCTCGGTGACGTCGGCGTCGGTCACGACGGCTCCTCGCTGTCGCTCGTCGTCATCGTGCCCGGGGGTGCTGTGCCCACGCGTGAGCTCGCGAGCTCGCTCACGAGTACGACCCCACCAGCGCGGTGGTGATCAGCGCCCACCCGTCGACCACCACGAACAGCAGCAGCTTGAACGGCAGCGACACCACCGACGGCGGCACCATCATCATGCCCATCGCCATGAGCGCGGCGCTGACCAGCATGTCGAGCACCAGGAACGGGATGAACACGACGATCCCGATGATGAAGGCGCTCTTGAGCTCGGAGAGGACGAACGCCGGCACCAGCGTGGTCATGCTGACCGACGCCGGGTCCTCGGGCTGCTCCTCGCCGGAGAGGCCCACCATCAGCTCGAGCTCGTCGTCACGGGTGTTGGAGAGCAGGAACTCCCGCAGCGGCACGACGCCGGCGTCGTAGGCCTGCGAGACGGTGATCGTGCCGTCCATGTAGGGCTGGACGGCGACCTCGTTGACGTCGGAGAACACCGGGCCCATGACGAACAGCGTCAGGAACAGCGCGATGCCGGTGAGCACCGAGTTCGGCGGTGACTGCTGCAGGCCCAGCGCGTTGCGGGTCAGCGACAGGACGATCGCGATCTTCGTGAACGACGTCGCCAGCAGCAGCACCGACGGCGCCACGGACAGGATGGTGACGGCGAGGATCAGCGTGATCGAGGTGCTGGGGCTGCCGTTGCCCACGGAGATGTCCACGCCGCCGTCGACGGCGGGGACGGTCGGCGCGGTCGGCGGCGTGGGCGCGGTCGGGGCCGCGGCGGCCGGCCCGGCCAGCAGCACGCCGGTGACGGCGCAGCCGAGCAGGGCCGCGGCGACGACGGCGGCGCGGCGCGTGCGGTCCATCAGCGGCGGACCGTCCGCTCGCGCAGCTGGCCCACCAGGGCCGACCAGGCGCCGCGGTCGAGCACCGACCCGGCGACCGCGCCACCCACGCGGCCGGGCGTGGCGTGCAGGGCCGGCGGGCGGCCCGCCGCGCCCGCCTCGGCGCGCTCGGCGAGGGTGGCCTCGACCGCCTCGCCGTCGAGCTCGGCGAGCAGGGTGACCTGCTGCTCGGTGGCGCCGACGACGAGCACCCGGTCGGCGATGCGCAGCACGTTGACGGTGCTGGCGCGGCCCATCCGCTGGTGGGCGACGACCTCGACCAGGCCCCCGGAGGAGCCCAGGCCGCGCTTCTTCGCCAGCCGCGCGGCGAACCACAGGACGCCGCCGACGAAGGCCAGCGACAGCAGCAGCCGCACGACCATCCACGTCACGGCTGGTCCTGCCCGAGCCCGGCGGCCGCGTCGGTCACGATCTCGCTGATCCGCAGGCCGAAGTCCTCGTCGACGACGACGACCTCACCGCGGGCGATGAGCGTGCCGTTGACCAGCAGGTCGGCCGGGGCGCTGGCGGCGCGGTCGAGCTCCACCACCTCGCCCGGGTGCAGCGACAGCAGCTCCCCGACGGTCATCCGGGTGCGGCCGATCTCGACGGTGACCTCCATGGCCACGTGCCGCAGCAGGTCCAGGCTGCCGCGCCGGGCGCGCGGCGTCGTCGGCAGGGTGACCTGCAGCGCGAGCGTCGCGACGTGCTCGGCGCCGGCGGCCAGCGGCACCGCCACGAGCATGCCCTTGTCCCGCAGCCCGTCGAGGGCGGTGACCGGGTCCTCGGTGCGCTCGCTGTCGACGCGGACCCGGCCGAGGGTGGCCGCGGCCGCCTCCAGCGCGGGGCGCAGCGCGGTGGCGACGTCCATCGGGCCGACGGGGGAGTTGTCCAGGGCCTCGACGACCTCGGCGGAGAGCACCAGGACGACGTCGCCGGTGACCTCCCCGGACAGCCGGGCGCTGACCGCGGCAGCCGCGGCCGGCGGGACGGGGACGGCGTCGGGGTCGGTGACCGCGGCGCCGGCGACGAGCTCGGCGCCGGCCGGGACGAGGGCGCCGGCCGCGCGCGCGGCGGCCACCACGACGCTGGTGATGGCCTCGGAGGCCTGGGAGTGGTCGAGCGTGGCGGTCATGCGAGGTCCTTCGGGGCCGACGGGGCGGGGACGATGGCGGCGGCCAGCCGGCGCCGGTGGTTGCTGGCGATGGCGTGGGCGAACACGGCGTCGTTGGTGGTGACCTCCAGCGGCGCGTCACGCGGGTGGCGCAGCAGCAGCACGTCGCCGACGGTGAGCGACAGCAGGTCCTCCGAGGACACCTCGAGCGGGGAGAACCGCACGCTCACGTCGACCGGGACCAGCTCCAGCCGCTCGGCGAGCAGCTCGGCGGCCCGCTGCCGCTTGCGCTGTGCGGACTCCGACAGCTGCGGGGAGGCGGCGTTGTCCAGCGCCTGGTGGAACGAGGAGAACGGCAGCACCAGCGCGGCGGCGCCCTCGCGGCTGCCGATCGAGAGCGTGTAGCGGGCCACCATGACGGTGTCCGAGCCGGCCGCGGCCTGCGCCAGGGCGGGGTTGTACTCGATGCCGTCGATCTCCGGCTGCAGGTCGCTGACGTGCTGGAAGGCGGCGGCGAACTCCTGCAGCAGCCGGGTGAGCAGCGAGTGGGTGATGGTGGTCTCCATCGCCGTCATCGGCCGCTCGGGCTGATGGGCGGCACCGGAGCCGCCGAGCATGTGGTCGACGGCGGCCATGGCGATGTCGAGCGGGTAGGCCAGCAGGCCCTTGCCGGCCAGCGGGTCCATGCCGAACGTCGTCAGGAACGAGGGGTCGGGCAGCGTCGCGACGAAGTCGTCGTAGGAGTGCTGCTCGATGCCCAGCAGCTCCATGCGGGCGCCGGTGCGCAGCATCGTGGTGAGGACCGTCGTCGCCTGGCGGGCGAAGGCCTCCTGGGCGATCTGCAGCACCCGGACGTGCTCGCGCGAGAGCTTGGTCGGGCGGCGGAAGTCGTAGGTGCGGGGCGCACCGCGCCGGCTGCGGCCGCCCACGGCCGGCGACTGCGGCCCGTGCCCGGCGGGCACGGTCGCGTTCTCGGGGCGGGTCACGGCCTCCTCATCGGCGGGCCCCGAACGCGAGCTGACCGGCGGCGCGGGGCGCCGCCGGTCAGCCGGGGAGGGTGTGACGGGTGGTGCGTCAGGAGGTCACTGGGTGACCGGCGCGGAGCGAGGGTGTGCGCCGGGGCCGGGTTCCCGGGCCCGGGACGCGGCGCGGGCGCACACCCTCGGCCGGGGCTACTGGGTGACGTACTCGGTGAAGTAGATGCCCATGACCATCTCGACGCCCTCGTCGGTGTAGGCCTCGACGATCTTCTGCTCCAGCGACTCCTTGAGCGCCTCGCGGGCCCCGGTGACGTCGGCCGGCTGGGCCTGCGAGTAGGTGGAGATGACCAGGTCGAGGGCCTTGGACCCGTCGACCCCGCCACCGCCGTGGCCACCGGAGGCGGCGTCCTCCGTCGTCTGCAGACTGATCCCGATCTTGAGGTAGCCGCCGCCGGCCAGGTTGACCGTCACCGGCTCGAGCGCGACCACCTCGCCGGCCACCGGCTCCTCGGCCTCGGCCTCCCCGGTGAAGAGGAAGAAGTACGCCGCGGCCCCGAGGGCGACCAGCAGCACGACGAGCACCAGCAGCAGCTTCTTGCGGCCGCCGCCCTTCGGCTCCTCGCCCTCGGCGGGAGCCTCCTTGTCCTTCTTGGTCCTGGTCGTCGAGCTCACTGGGGGATGCCTTCCTGTGCGGGTGCGTCGAGGCCGGGCAGCAGCTCCCGCGCCTCGGCGGAGGCGTCGGACAGCACGACGACGTCGACGCGGCGGTTGAGGGACAGCGCGTTGGGGTCGGAGGCGGGCACCATCGGCCGCGTGTCGGAGTAGCCGGTGCCCTGCAGCCGCTCCTGGGGGACCCCCGAGGCGGCGAGGAAGCGGACCACCGTGGTGGCGCGGTAGGCCGACAGCTCCCAGTTCGACGGCCACGGCCCGCCGCGGGTGACCGGCAGGGAGTTGGCGTGCCCCTCGACGGCGAGCTGGTTGGGCACGCCGGCCAGCGCGGGGGCGACGGCCCCGAGGACGGCGCGGCCGGTGGGCTGCAGGTCGGCCTCCTCGGGCCCGAACAGCACCGGGTCGGACACGATGTGCACGACCAGGCCGCGCTCGTCGATCTCGTAGCGCGCGGTGCCGGCCTGACCGGCGGCGGCGAGCGCGGCGTCGATCGCGGCGCGCACGGCGGCGAGCTCGTCGTACTCCGCCCGCGCCTCGGCGGCGACCCGCTGGGCCTCCTGCCGGGCGGCCTCGGCGGCCGCGGCGTCGACGGAGTCCTGCGCGGCCGGGGCCGGCGGGATCTGGACGTCGACGGCGGCGTCGAGGGAGTCGAGGACCGAGGCCTCGGGGTTGCCCGCCGGCCCCTGCAGGGCGGTGACCGGGGCGCCGAAGGCCTGCGAGAGCCCGCTGGCCAGCGCGGCGAACTTCTCCTTGTCCACCTGGCTCATCGCGAAGAGGACCACGAAGAGGACGAGCAGCAGCGTCATCATGTCGGCGTAGGACACCAGCCACCGTTCGTGGTTCTCGTGCTCCTCCTCCTCGTGCTTCTTCCCCCGCCGGCGGCCGCCGTGGCCGCCACTCACGCGGCCTCCTTGGCGACCTCACTGGGCGGGATGAGGGAGGTGAGCTTGAGCCGGACGGCGCGCGGGCTGGTGCCGGCCTGGATCTCGGCGATGCCCTCGACGAGCAGCTCCATCTGCGCGGCCTGCAGCTCGCTGACGCGCAGGATCTTGGCGCCCATCGGCAGGAACCAGAAGTTGGCCGCCATGACGCCCCACAGCGTGGCGACGAACGCCGAGGCGATCATCGGGCCGAGCGCCTCGGGGTTGCTGAGGTTCCCCATGACGTTCATCAGGCCGACGATGCAGCCGACGATGCCGATGGTCGGCGCGTAGCCGCCCATCGCGTTCATGAACTTGGCGGCGACCTTGTCCTCCGCCTTCTTCGCGGCGATCTCGCTCTCGAGGACCGCGCGCAGCTCCTCGGGGTCGGTGCCGTCGATGCCCATCTGCAGCCCGCGCTTGAGGAACGGGTCCTCGATCGCCTTGACCTGCGCCTCGAGCGCGAGCAGGCCCTCCTTGCGCGCCTTCTCCGCGAGGCCCACCAGGACCTTGATCTGGTCGGCGGCGGGCGGCACCTTGGCCGGCACCACCGCGAGCTTGAACCAGGCGGGCAGCTTCTTGAGGTCGTCGAGCGTCTGGCTGGACATCGCCGCGCCGAAGGTCGCGACGATCACCAGGACGATCGCGGGGAGGAACAGCAGCGTCGTCGGGTCCGAGCCCTCCAGGACCATGAAGGCCAGGAGGGCGACCATCGAGACGACGAACCCGACGAGGGTGGCGGGGTCCACGGATCAGCGCTCCTCACGGGCCGGGAAGGGGACGACGGAGGCCGTCGTGGTGTCGTCCGCGGCGGTGGGGCCGCTGCTGGTGCGGTAGGTGCCGCGGTCCATCGCGTAGGCGGTGGCGAGGATGCTCGCCCGGTACTCGCGGATCTCGTCGAGCACCTCGTCGACGCCCTCGCTGACGACGTAGCGGGTGCCGTCGACCAGGGAGATCACGGTGTCGGGGTGGCCCTCCACGCGCTCGATGAGGTCGGGGTTGAGCGCGAAGTGCTCCCCGTTCAGGCGCGTCACACGGATCACGGGTGGGTCCTTCTGCTCGTGCGGAGAGGGGAAGCGGCTGCAGGGACCATCGGTCCCGCGCCAGGACTGCTTGAGCCGAACACGGCCCGCCGCACCACCCCGGCGGGTGACGCGGCACCGCCGTCCCAGGCGCCTCGCCCGTGCCTCCGGCCGGGTGGCGGCACCTGGGGAGGTGCCTTTGTCGCGACAAATGCACCTGGGGGAGGTGCCTTCATCGCGACAAACGCACCTGGGCGACGACGGGGCGCGGCCCGGCACCCCGGGGAACGGGTGCCGGGCCGCGGGCTGGTGACGTGGTGGACCCCTGTGTGGGGTCCATCCACTAGCGCTTGAGGTTGACCAGGTCCTGCAGCACCTCGTCGGAGCTGGTGATGACGCGGCTGTTGGCCTGGAAACCGCGCTGGGCGACGATCAGGCCGGTAAACTCCTCGGCCAGGTCGACGTTGCTCATCTCCAGCGCGCCGGCCGTCAGCGAGCCGCGGCCGCCGGTGCCGGCCTCGCCGATCACCGGCTGACCGGAGTTGTCGCCCACCCGGTAGCTGGTGTTGCCGGCCTTCGACAGGCCGCCGGGGTTGGCGAAGGTGGCCAGGGCGAGCTTGCCGATCGGCTCGCGCAGGCTGTTGGAGTAGACGCCCATGATCGTGCCGTCGCCGCTGAGGGAGATCGACTGCAGCGTGCCCATGGCGTTGCCGTCGACACCGCTCGGGGTCAGCGCGGTCTTGCCGCCGAACTCGGTCATCCCGGACAGGTCGATGGCGATGCCGCCGGGCCAGTTGGCGCCGGTGACCCCGAGCTCGAAGCTGGTGTCGCCGGTGGCCAGGCCGGTGGAGGCGCTGAAGTTCAGCGTCTGGGCGGTGCCGATGGGGGTGCCGTTCTCCGAGGCGGCCACCGACCAGCGGTTGGCGGCGGTCTTGGTGAAGGTCAGCGCGATCTGGTGGGCGGTGCCCAGCGAGTCGTAGGCGGTGACCTGCGTCTGCACGGCCGTGGCCTCGACGACCGGCGGCCCGGCCGAGGCGACGACCGACGACGTCGACAGGTTGCCGCTGACCGTGCCCGTGCGGGTCGGGGTGGGGGGCATGACCTGGCCGAAGGGGATGGTCAGCGGGCCGAGGGCGCCGTTGGTGTCGACGCGCCCGTCCTGGCCCAGCCAGCCCTGCAGCTGGGCGCCGTCGGGGGTGACGAGGTTGCCGGCGCCGTCGTAGTCGAAGGACCCGGCGCGGGTGTAGAGGTTCTCATTGCCGGCCCGGGTCACGAAGAAGCCGTCGCCGCTGATCATGAAGTCGGTGGAGCGGCCGGTGTTCTGCGTCGAGCCCTGGCCGAAATTGGTGGTGATGCCGGCGACCTTGACGCCGAGGCCGACCTGCGCCGGGTTGGTGCCGCCGGTCTGGTCGGTGGGCGCCGAGCCGTTGCGGACGACCTGGGACAGGGTGTCCTCGAAGACGGTCTGGGAGCTCTTGTAGCCGACGGTGTTGACGTTGGCGATGTTGTTGCCGGTGACGTCGAGCTTGGTCTGGTGGGCACGCAGGCCGGAGATGGCCGAGAACATCGAGCGCAGCACGGGAGGGTCCTCTCGGAGGGGAGCGGGGGTCAGGCGCCGGGCTGGGCCGGCAGGGAGATCTCGGTCAGGCGGCCGAGGGGGACCTCCTGGCCCCCGACGACGGCCAGCGGCTCGTCGTCGCCGAAGCGGACCGAGGACACCGTCCCGGTCTGCGTCGTGCCGTCCTCCACGGTCCAGCTGACCGCGTGGCCGACCAGGGCACCGGCCGACAGCGACCGCTGCAGGGACAGCAGCGCGGCGTTCTGCGAGGCGATCTCCTCGAGCTTCTCCACCTGGGTGAAGGTCGCCGTCTGCGACATGAACTCGGTCGTGCTCGTGGGGTTGCCCGGGTCCTGGTACTTCATCTGCGCGACCAGGAGCTGCAGGAACGTGTCCTTGCCCATCTGGTCGGCGCGGTCCACAGAGCTGGTGGCGGTCTGGGCAACGGGAGCGGAGGTGCTGCCCACGCCGCCCACGGGTCCGGTCATCGTCGGCTCCTCTCAGGCCCGCACGTCGAGGGCGCTCGACGCGGGGTGGGTCGCGGCGGCAGCCGGTCGGCTCCCGTCGGGGTCGGTGCGCAGCCACGGGCGGCCGCGGTCGTCGGCGGGGCCGTGGCCCTGACCGCGGCCCTGACCGCGGCCGTGCTCCTGGGACTGCTGCCAGCCGGACTGCGCCTGCGACGAGCCCGAGCCCGCCTGCTCGCGGTCGACCTGCAGCCGCGAGCAGGTCAGCCCGGCGGACTCCAGGTCGCGGCGCAGGTCGGGCAGGGCGTCGAGCAGCGCGGCGCGGCCGGCGTCGGACACGCCGCGCAGGCTCAGGTCGAGCGTGCCGGCGTGCACGGTGACCCGGACCTCGACCCGGCCGAGGATCTCCGGGGTGAGCACCAGGGTCATCGTGTGCGTGCCGTCGGGCCCGGAGGCCAGCGTGGCGACGGCGGGGGCGACCTGGGCGGCGACCGGCGGCTGCGGGACGTCGGCCCGCGGTGCGGCGGCCACGGCCGGCACCGCCGGAGCGGGGGCCGGTGCGGGGAACGGGGCGGCGGCCGGCGCGGTGCCGGCCGGTGCGGCGTCGGACGCCGCCGGCTCGGGCTGCGCCGGCGCGGGAACGGCGGCCGGTTCCGGCCGTGGCGCCGGACCGGCGAGCACGGGCACCACGGCGGGAGGTGACGGCACGACCGGGGCCGGGTCGGCGGCGGGCACGACCACGAGCCCGGCGGGCAGCCCGGCCGGGGCGGGATCCGGAGCCGGGACAGCGGCCGGGACGGCGGCCGGGGGAGCGGTCGCGGGGACGGTGCCGTCCGGCGGGACGGCGGCCGGCACCAGGGTGCCCCCGGAGGCGGGGACCGCGCCGGTGGGCAGGCCGTCGGCGACGCCGGGGACGGCGACCGTGCCGTCGGCGACCGCGCCGTGCGCGGCGGCAGCGGGCGCGGCCGGGACGGCCGGCGTGCCCTCGGCCGGGGTGCCGGCGGCGGTCGAGGGAGGCACCGCGGTCCCCAGGGCGAGGGCCAGCGCCCAGCCGGCGGGCAGGGCCCCGGCCGCGGCGGCGGGCGTCGCCGCGGCGGCGTCCTCACCGGCGGGGACGGCTGCCGGGTCGTCCTCGGGGGGCGCGGCCTCGCCGTCCCGGCCGAGGGCGCGGCCGGGTCGGTCGCCGTCGCGGTCCACGGCGCGGCCGGGTCGGTCGCCGTCGCGGCCGACGGCCCGGCCGGGACGGTCGCCGGGGCGGCCGCGGTCGGCCACGGCGCCGTCGAGGGCGGACGCGAACTCCGGCGACGGGCCGGACGGCGCGGTCGACGGCGTCGCGGGCGGCGCCGCCGGGAGGACGGCGGGCAGGGCGGGTGCTGTCACGAGTAGGCCTCCGCGGCGCTGGTGACCTTGCGGACGTAGGACTGGGTCTCGGCGTACGGCGGGACGCCGCCGGCGCGGGCCACCGCGCCCGGCCCGGCGTTGTAGGCGGCCAGGGCCAGGTCGGTGGACCCGAAGCGGTCGGTGAGCTGGCGCAGGTAGCGGGCCGCGCCGTCGACCGCCGAGGCCGGGTCCGACGCGTCGACGCCGAGGCCGGCCGCGGTGGCCGGCATGAACTGCATGAGCCCGGTGGCGCCGGCGGGGGAGACGGCGGAGGAGTCGAAGCCGGACTCCACCTCCGCCACCCCGGCCAGCAGCGCCGGGTCGACGCCGTGGCGGGCGCCGGCGGCGGTGAACAGGTCGGCGTAGGGGACCCCGGCCAGGCCGGCCCCACCGGTTGCCTGGGGAGCGGCGGCCGCGGCGGGCAGCACGCGGCGGATGACAGACGGGGTGCCCACGTCCTGCACCCGGACGACGTCGCCCTCCTGCGGCGCGGCGATCATCTTCCCGTCGCCGACGTAGACGCCGACGTGGTCGATGCCGGGACGCGACGGCGAGTTGTCGAAGAACACCAGGTCGCCGGGGCGGGCCTCGGCCAGGCTCGCGACCGGGGTGCCGGCGGTGGCCTGCTGGGAGCTGGTGCGCGGCAGGCCGATGCCCACGTCGGCGAAGACGCGCTGCACCAGGCCCGAGCAGTCCAGGCCCACCGACGGGTCGGTGCCGCCCCAGGCGTAGGGCACGCCGAGGTAGCGCTGCGCGGCGGCCACCACCTGCCCCTCCGGGCCGCCGCCGGCGGTCGCGGTCGCGCCGGTGGCGCCCGCCGGGGACGTGCCGGTGAGCCCGGCGGTGGCCGCGGCGCTCGCCCACGCGGTCGACGCCGCGGCGGACGTCGACGTCGACGAGGCCGAGGCCAGGGTGAGGATTCGGTTCTGGATCTCGGCGATCCGGCCGTGCACCGCGGTCAGGCCCTCCACGGCTCCTCCTCCCCGTCGTCGGTGGCGGCCCGCACCGCGTGCCGGCGCGTGACCAGGTCGTCGACCGCGCGCTCCTCGGCGGTCAGCTCGGCGGCCCGCAGTGCCAGGAGGTGCCGCTCGCGCAGCCTCTCCAGCGCCCGGGTCTCCTGGGCGGCGGCGGTCCACCGCTGGCGCAGCAGGTCCGCCTGCTCGGCCGAGGCCTGCGCCGTCGACCGTGCGGCTGCTACATCGGCAGCCGCGGCCGCCGATGCGACCATCGCGGCGAGGAAGACGTGGGCGGGGGACGACGCGGGCGGCACCCGGCCGGCGAGCGCGGCGGCCAGCTCCTCGGCGCGGGCGGCGGCGTCGCGGGCGGCGGCCTCGGCCTCGGCCGCCGCCCGTGAGGCGGCCTCCTCGGCGGCGGCGCGCACCCGCAGCACGGGCTCGAGGCGGAAGGCGGCGCGCTTGCCCACGTCAGCCCGCGGTCACGAGCCGGTGCAGCATCGCCCAGGCGTCGTCGGGGGCGGTGCTGTCCTCCAGCGACTGGCGCAGGAAGGCGTCGATGGCGGGGGAGAGCATCCGGGCGCGGTCGACCAGCGGGTCGCTGCCGGCCTGGTAGGCGCCGATCTCCACGAGCTCCTTGACGTCGCGCAGCGCGCCCATGAGCCGCCGCATCTCGCGGGCGTCGGCCATCCGCGCCGGGGCGGTGACCGCGCCGGCGACCCGGGAGATCGACTCGAGCACGTCGACGGCGGGGAAGTGGCCGGCGGTGGCCAGCCGGCGGGTGAGCACCACGTGCCCGTCGAGGATGGAGCGGGCGGTGTCGGCGATCGGCTCGTTGTGGTCGTCGCCCTCGACGAGCACGGTGTAGAGCCCGGTGATCGACCCGGTGGCGCCGGGGCCGGCCTTCTCCAGCAGCCGCGGCATCATCGCGAATACGCTCGGCGGGTAGCCGCGGGTGGCCGGCGGCTCCCCGGCCGACAGGCCCACCTCGCGCTGGGCCATCGCGGTGCGGGTGATGGAGTCCATGAGCAGCAGCACGTCGCGGCCCTGGTCGCGGAAGCCCTCGGCGATGCGGGTGGCCACGAACGCGGCCTTGAGCCGCACCAGCGGCGGCTCGTCGGAGGTGGCGACGACGACGACGGTGCGCGCCATCCCCTCCGCGCCGAGGTTCTCCTCGAGGAACTCCTTGACCTCCCGGCCCCGCTCGCCGATCAGCCCGATGACCCGGACGTCGGCCTCGGTGCCCCGGGTGATCTGCGCCAGCAGCGTGGACTTGCCGACGCCGGAGCCGGCGAAGATGCCCAGTCGCTGCCCCTTGCCGACCGGCACGAGGGTGTCCAGCGCGCGGACGCCGACCGGCAGCGGCTCCTCCACCCGGCGGCGCGACAGTGCGTGCGGGGTCTCGCTGGCCAGGTCCACCCAGTCCACCCCGGCGCCGAGCGGGCCCAGCCCGTCCACCGGGCGGCCCAGCCCGTCGAGCACCCGCCCCAGCAGCGCCTCGCCGACGGGCACCTGCAGCGGCATGCCGGTGGCGCGCACCGGCGCGCCGGCGTGCACGCCCGAGATCTCGCCCAGCGGCATGCAGGTCAGCCGGTCGCGGGAGACGGCGACGACCTCGGCGAGCAGGCCCGCGCCCACCTCGACCAGGTCGCCGACGGCGGCGACGACGCCCTCGACGGTGAGGGTCAGCCCCATGGCGCCGACGACGGAGCCGGTCAGCTGCGGGCGGGCGGCCAGCCGGGCACGGGAGAGGACGGCGGCGGTGGACATCAGGACGGGCCCCCGCCCGACAGCACCGCCCGCACCCGCGCCAGCGCCGTCGACAGCTGGGCGTCGACCCGGCGTGGGCCGCACTCGGCGACCGCCCCGGCCCGCTCGACCGCGTCGTCGCCGACGACGGTGACCGTCGGGGGGAGCGCGGCGAGGGCGTGCGGGGGGATCTCGGCGAGGTCGTCGGGGTGCAGCCGGACCACGGCGGGGGCGTCGGTGGGGACGAGGGTCAGGGCGCGGCGCACCGCGTCGAGGCCGGCGCTGGTCGAGGCCGACAGCTCGCGGCCGAGCAGCTCCTCGACCAGGCCCAGGGCGCCGTCGAGCACGGTGTCGCGGACGTCGTCGGCGGTGGGCACGGCGGCGGCCTCCAGCGCGGTGACGGCGGCGGCGAGGGCCGCGGTGGCCGAGGCCATGCGGCGCTCCCAGCGGGCCTGCACGTCGGCCAGCCGCGCGGCCGCGGCGGCCTCGGCCTCGGCGACGACCTGGCCGGCGGCGGCCACGCCCTCGGCGTGCCCGGCGGCGAAGCCCTCCTGGCGGGCGAACTCGCGCAGCCGGGTCAGCTCCTCGGCGTACACGTCGCCCAGGCGCAGCACGCCGCGGCCGTTGGGCACCGGGACGTCGGCGGCGCGGCGGCTCGCCGTCCGCCGCTCGACGGTGACCTCGGGGGCGGAGGCGACCACCGGCGAGGGACCGGCCGGCGCCGGCGCGGGGGCCGGCCGGGGGACCGGCGGCACGGTCGTCCCGGCGACCTGCCGGTAGGGCGCCGCCGCGCTGGCCGAGGCGCCGCGCAGCAGCACCGACCGCCGCACGCCCCGGTCGGCCCCGTCCAGGGGCCCGCCGCGAGCCTGCGAGCGGTGGGGGGGACGGGGTCCTTCAAGGCGTCCTTCGTCAGGAGACGAACTCATCGTCCCCGCCGCGGGAGATGGTCAGCACGCCCTGCTCCTCGAGGGTGCGGATGACCGCGACGATCTTGCCCTGCGACTCCTCCACGGTGCGGGCGCGGACCGGGCCGAGCAGCTCGATCTCCTCGGCGAGGTTCTCCGCCGCGCGCTCGGAGAGGTTCCGCACCACCTTGTCCCGGACGTCGGGGCGCACGCCCTTGAGCGCGGTGGCCAGGTCGCTGGAGGCGACCTCGCGCAGCACCAGCTGCATGGAGCGGTCGTCGATCGTGACGATGTCCTCGAACACGAACATCTGCGCGCGCACCTGCTCGGCCAGCTCCGGGTCGGAGGAGTCCAGCCACTCGAGGATGGAGCGCTCGGTGGGCCGCGGCGAGCGGTTGATGATCTCGACGAGGGTCTCGACGCCGCCGACGGTGGACATGTCCTGGTGGGCCAGCAGCGACCCCATGCGCCGGCTGAGCTCCTCCTCGACCAGCCGGACCATCTCCGGGGAGGTGCGGTCCATCGTGGCGATCCGGTGGGCGACCTCGGCCTGCTGCTCCGGGCCGAACCCGGAGAGCACCTCGGCCGACTGCCCGGCCGACAGGTGGGCCAGCACCAGCGCGATGACCTGCGGGTGCTCGTCCTTGAGGAAGGTGACCAGCTGGCGGACGTCGGCGTTGCGCAGCGAGGCGAAGGGCACCTCGGTGTAGACGACGTTGAGCCGGGCGAGGATGCCCTCGGCCTTGTCCTCGCCCAGCCCGGCGGCGAGGATCTCGCGGGCGAAGTCGACGCCGCCGCGGCCCACGAAGCGCTGGGCGGCCATCATCGTGTGGAACTCCGACAGCACGCCGTCGACGTCCTCGGGCTCCACGGTGCCCAGCTTCATGATCTCGCGGGTGAGGGCCTCGACCTCGCGGGCGTTGAGCTTGGACAGCAGCAGCCCGGCCTCCTCCTTGCTCATCTGGGCGAGGAAGACGGCGGCCTTGCGCAGGCCCGGCATCTCCGGGCGCGGGGGCGCAGGCGGCAGGGCGGGCAGGTTGGTCCCGCCCGCGCCGACGAGCTGCTCGACACTGGCCAGCGTCATCGGACGTCACTCAGCCAGCCGCGCAGCATCTGCGCCACCTCGTCGGGACGTTCGCTGACCATCGAGGCGATCTCCCCTCGGACGCGCTGGCGCTCGGCGGCCTCCAGCTCCAGTGCACGGGTGTCCAGCACGGCGGTGTCGTCGCGGGAGCTGGCCACCCGCAGCCGCTCCAGCTCGGCCATCAGGCCGTCGTCGATCTCGTAGGGCTCGTCGTCCTCGTCCTCCTCGTCGTCGCCGCGGCGGCGCGAGCGCAGCCAGACGACCAGGACGAGGAGCGCGATGCCGAGGGCGATGCCGCCGGTGCGGATCAGCGACCACATCTGGGCCTGCTGCTCGGCCTCGCGGGCCTCGGCCATGGCCGCGGCGGCCTCGTCGGCGGCCTCGGTGTCGAAGGCCAGCGAGGCGACGCTGATGTCGTCGCCGCGGGCCTCGTCGAGGCCCACCGCGTTGCTCACCAGGTCCTGGACCTGCGCCTGGTTGAGCCCGCCGGCCACGGTGTCGTCCATGACGACGGCGACGGTGAGCCGCTTGACCTCACCGGGCGCGGTCACGGTGTTGGTGACCGTCTGGTCGACGGCGTTGTTCGACGTCGAGGACTCCGTCGAGTACTCCGCCTGCCCGCCGCCGGTGCCGTTCGCGGCGTCGGCGGTGTTCTCCGGGCCCAGCACGCCGCCCACGGCGGTGCCGTCCCCGGTGTAGGTCTCCGTCGAGCTCTGCTGGGACACCGGCGGGGTGCCGTCGGTGTAGCCGTAGGTGGTCGCCGTGCTGTCGCGCTGCGACATGTCGAGGTCGGCGCGCACCGAGACCTCCGCGTGCCCGGGGCCGAGCACCCGGTCGAGGATGGCCTGCGCGTTGGCGGCCAGCCGGGTCTCGTAGTCCGACTCCATCTGCGAGCGTGCGTCGCCGGCGGCCGAGGTCAGCCCCGTCCCGGCGGCCGAGAGCAGCTGCCCGGACGAGTCGCTGACGGTGACCTGCTCGGGCTCCATCCCCTCGATGCTCGAGGAGACCAGGTTGGTGATCGAGGCGACCTGCTCACCGGTCAGCTGCGTGCCGCGCTCGACGTCGAGCAGCACCGAGGCGGTCGGCTCGGCCTCGTCGGAGGCGAACACCTCCTCCTCGGGCAGCGCCACGTGCACGACCGCCTGCGAGACGCCGTCGAGCGCCTCGAGGGTGTTGGCGAGCTCGCCCTCGATGGCGCGCTGGTACTGCACCTGCTGCTGGAACTCGCTGGTGGTGATGCCCTGCTCGTCGAGCAGCGCGTACCCGGTCTCCGCGCCGGCGGGCAGGCCCTTGCCGCTCATCTGCAGCCGCAGGTCGTAGACGGCGTCGTTGGCGACCAGGATCGTCTGGCCGCCGTCGGCGAGCTCGTAGGCGACGCCGCCGGCGTTGAGCTCCTCGACGATCGCGGAGGCGTCGGTCGAGGCGAGGTTGGAGAACAGCGGCGCCATGGTCGGCGTCGTGACCCAGCGGTAGAAGACGAAGCCGCCGAGGGCCAGCCCGGCGACCAGCAGGCCGATGACGACCTTCTGGCCCAGGCTGATCGTGGCCAGGGTGCCGCGCACCTTCGCCAGCGGCCCCGCCAGTGCGGGAGGCATCAGACCGGCATCCTCATGATCTCGGTGAAGGCCTCGACGGCCTTGTTCTTCAGGGTCACGACCATCTCGGTGGCCACGGAGGACTCCTGGGCCGCGATCATGTAGTCGTGCACGTCACGCAGGTCGCCGGTGGCGGCCTGCACGGCCAGCTCGTCCCGGGTCGACTGCAGCGCCCCGAGCTGCTCGAGCGCCCCGGTGAGCGCCGCGGCGAAGCCCTCGCCGGAGGCACCGGGCGCCGGCTGCCCGGCCTGCGCGGCCTGGGTGGCCCCGGCGCCCTGGAGGGGGCCGACGGTCGGGACGGTGGGCAGCGAGATGCCGCCGATGGGGGACGTCACGGTCAGCCCTTCCCGAGCTGCAGGGCGGCCTGGTAGGCGGAGGTCGCCCGCTCCAGGGACGCCAGGTTCGCCTGGTAGCCGCGCTGGGCCATGATCAGCTGGGTCATCTGGTCGCCGAGGTCGATGTCGGGGTAGCGCACGTAGCCCTCGGCGTCGGCCAGCGGGTGGTCGGGCTCGTACACCAGCCGACCCTCGCCGCTGCCGAACTCCGCGCCGGCGATGCGCACGCCGCCCTCGCCGGAGCCGTAGTCCACGGCCTGCGCGACGACCATGCGCTCGCGGAACGCCTCGCCGTCGGTCGAGCTGACGGTGTTGACGTTGGCGATGTTGTCCGAGACGGCGTCCATCCAGCGGCGGTGGACCGACAGTCCGGACCCGGAGATGTCGATGCTGTCGAACACGTCACGCCGTCCTGAGGGCCGTGCGCAGACCGCTGTACTTGCCGTCGAGCGCGGTCAGCGCGAGCTGGTAGCGCAGGCCGGTCTCGGTGGCGATGACCGTCTCGCTGTCGAGGTTCACGTTGTTGCCGTCCGTCCGCGTGGGCTCCAGCGAGCGGGCGATCGAGCCACCGGAGACCGTCGGCGTCCGGCCCTGGCGCAGCTCGGCGCGCAGCGAGGACTCGAAGTCGGTCCGGCCGGCGAGGAAGCCCGGCGTCTGGACGTTGGCGATGTTGTCCGCCGTCACGCGCTGGCGCTGGGCCAGGCCGCTCAGCGCCGCGTGCAGCGTCGCCGTCGTGACGTCGCCGATCATCGGGCGGACCGCCGGTGGGCAGGACGGCAGGACACGGGGTGCCTCCGGGTACGTCGGGGACCCCCGCGCGCGAGCGCGAGGGGTGGGGCCGCCGATCCGTGGCGAGAGTGGTGCTGTCCGTGCAGGGTCGTCATCGGCAGCGTTCCGTCAGACCTTGACGACACTCCGTGACACGGGTGACCGGTGTGACGGGCGGCGCGACCGAGGGGGACGAGCCGGGGGAGGCCCCCGTGCCCCACGAGGTGCCCGTGTAGCGCTAGTGGCACCCCAGGGGACGCCCCCTTGCCCTACGAGTGCCTTTGTAGCGCTATTGGCACTGCCGGGGCGGGACGACGACGGCCGGGCCCGCCGTGAGGCGGACCCGGCCGTGTCGGGAGCTGTGCAGACGTGCTAGGGGCGGTCAGAGCGCCCTGTCGACGAAGGCCGCGACGGGGCGGGGGCGGTAGGCCATGCGGGCGGCGACGTCGCGCTGGCGCTGGGACTGGGTGATCCGCTCGACGAGCTCCTCGGCGACGGCGAGCTGGTGCTGCAGCAGCCGCGCGGCGCGCTCGCGCAGGTCCGGCGGGAGCGGCCCGAGCATCGTGGGCGGCGTCCAGTCCTCCATGCGCCGGCCCCAGGCGGCGATCTCGTCGGCGCGGTCGCCGCGGATCGAGCGCTCGGCGTCGAGGACCTCGACCTCCATCTCCTCGAGGGCGGCGGCCCACTCGGTGCGCCGCTGCTCCTCGGCGGAGCGCGGCGCGGTCATGCGGTGCTCGCCAGGCTCGCGGCGGCCTGCCGCCAGGCGTCGCGCAGCGGCTCGACCACCTTCAGGCACGAGGCGATCCGGCCGCCGTCCTGCTTGACCATCGCCTGGTTGAGCTCGGCGATCAGCCACTGGTACAGCGCGGCGAGGCGCGGACCGCCCTCCCAGGCGTCGACCCGCAGGCTGCCGAGCAGCTCGAACACGATCTCCTGCGCGTGGCGGACCTGCTCGCGCGCGTCGGCGCGGCGGCCCTGGGCGAGCGCGGCCTGGGCCCGCTCGAGGTCGAGGGCGAGGCGGTCGTAGAGCATGACCAGCACCTGCTGCGGCGAGGCGGTGGCCACGGCGTCGCCGAGGTAGCGGGAGCGGAGGGAAGCGGCGGTCATCGGTCGATCTCCTGCGTCAGACGTGGGGGAGCGGGATCGGGTGGGCGGGTCAGGCGAGCGAGGAGAGCTGGCCGGCCAGCCAGGACGACTGCTGCTTGAGCGAGCTCAGCGCGGTCTCCATGGCGGTGAACTGGCGGGTGAGGGCCTCCTTGCGGGCGGCGAGGCGCAGGTCCCAGTCGGCGATGCGGGTCTCGATGTCCTTGGCCAGGTCGTCGCGGCCTCGGGCCAGCAGCGTGAGCGAGCCGGTCGTCACGTTGGTGAGCTGCTTGGCCAGCGTCTGCACGCGGGTGGCCACGCCGTCGGCGCCGTCGGTGGCCTCGGTGTCGGTGAACAGGCGCTGGAGTGCGGCCGGGTCGGCCTGCAGCCGGGTGAGGAACCGGTCCTTGGTGAACTGGACCTTCCCGTCCCGGGTCAGCTGGACGCCGGCCACGCCCGGGGAGTCCTCGCCGACCGCGTCGGACACCGCGGTGAGGATCTGGTCGCTGAGCCGGCGCAGGTTGCTGTCGCCGCGCAGGACGGCGGTGGAGTCCTTGCCGTTGGCCGAGTGCTTGGCGATCTCGCCCAGCGCGGCGTTGGCGGCGTCGACGAAGGCCTGCACCTTGGCGGCCACGGCGTCGGGGTCGGCGCTGACGTCGACGGTGACCGGGGTGGCGTCCTCGCGGGTGACCGTCAGGGTGCCGCCGGGGATGACACCGGTGAAGGTGTTGGTGGCGGAGGTGATCGGCAGCGGCGACGTCGCGTCGCCGAGGGTGATCTTGGCGTCCTTGCCCTGGCGCAGGGTGGTGAAGCCGGTCGCGGGAGCCGAGCCGGTGCCCAGGGAGAACCGCGCGGCCGCGCCGGTGGCCTTGGCGCTGACCTGCAGCGCGTACTTGCCCGGCTCGACCTGCAGCACGGTGGCGTTGAGCCCGAGGGTGGTGTCGGCGTTGATCGCGGCGGCGGCGTCGTTGAGCGAGCCGGTCCCGCCGACCGCCACGGTGCCCTTCGGCGTGGTGCCGTCGGGGCCGTACACCGTCAGGCTCGAGTACACGCCGGCCGTGGTGGGGGGTGCGCTCTGCGTGGCGCCGACGACGGTGTGCGCGGCGGCCACCGACGTCACGGTGAAGGTGATCGAGCCGGGCTGCGGCGTGCCGGTGACGGCGACGGCGACCGCGGTGCTCGAGCTGGTCGCCTTGGCGGCGGTCCAGGTGCCGCCCTTGGTCAGCTCCTCGGCGGCGGAGCGCAGCGCGTCGACCTTCGTGTTGATCGAGCGGTAGGCCTCGGCGGCCTTCTGCGTCTGGGTCAGCCGGGTCTTGAGCTGGGTCTGCACGACCCCCTCGGCGGCCACGAGCTGGGTGATCAGTCCGGTCGTGTCCAGGCCGGAGACCAGGCCGTCGACGCTCAGGCTCACCATCGCGGTGCCTCCCAGGTCAGGGGTCGGGTGGGGCGGGTGTGACCCGGCCCGGGTGTGCAGTGAGGGGGGAGGCCAGGGCCTCCCCCCTCACCGGGTGGTGCTGCGCTCGCTGGTCGGGCCCCGGGTGGGGCCGGTGTCAGCGGAGGAGCTGCAGGACGCCCTGCGAGCTCTGGTTGGCCTGCGCCAGCATCGCGGTGCCGGCCTGCGACAGGATCTGCGAGCGGGTGAAGGACACCATCTCCTGGGCCATGTCGGTGTCGCGGATGCGGCTCTCCGACGCGGTCAGGTTCTCGACGGTGGCGTTCAGGTTGTTGATCTTGTGCTCGAGCCGGTTCTGCACCGCACCGAGCTTGGCGCGCTCGGTGGAGACGGTGCCGATGGCGGTGTTGATGGCGGTGATGGCCGCCGAGGCGCCCGACGCGGAGCCGATGGCACCAGAGGCGCCGAGGGCGGCGGCGTCCATGTCGCCCACGGAGACCGTGAGGGTCTCGCCGGCGTTGGAGCCCACCTGGAAGGCCTTCGAGGAGTAGCTGCCGTCGAGCAGCTTGGTGCCGTTGAAGGTCGTCTTGCCGGCGATGTCGTCCAGCTCGGACTTCAGCGCCTGGAACTCCTCGTTGGCCTTGGCCTTGTCGGTGTCGCTCAGGGCGCCGTCGTTGGCCGCCTGCACCGCCAGGTCGCGCATGCGCTGCAGGATCGAGTGCGTCTCGGTGAGCGCACCCTCAGCGGTCTGGACGACGGAGATGCCGTCCTGCGCGTTGCGGACGGCGACCTTGAGGCCACCGATCTGCGAGCGCAGACCCTCGGAGATCGCCAGGCCGGCCGCGTCGTCGGCGGCCCGGTTGATGCGCAGGCCGCTGGAGAGCTTCTCCAGGGACTTGCTCATCGCACCATCGGTCACGTTCAGGTTCCGGTAGGCGTTGAACGCGGCGATGTTGTTGTTGACGCGCAGACCCATGGTGTTCCTCCTTGGAATCGGGGCTGTTCGGGATCCCGCTGCATCCGTGCTGCGGGTCGTGCACAGGGGTCTACGGCCGGGGCCGGGCCGACCTTGAGGCGAACCCGGGACATTTCTCGATCACCTCCCTCCGGCGAGGGCGGGCCCGGCGGGGACGCGACGGACGGGTGTGACGGACGGGGCGCGGGGCGGCGTGTCCCGCCCGGCCGCGGGGAGCCGGGTGCGGCCGGGCCGGGATGGTGGGCCGCACCGCCGAGGTGCCCGTCCGTCCCCGGACGCCCTCGCGCCGTCGTTCCCCCTGCCCGGCCGGCCCGCCCGCCGGGCGTCGCGACCCAGCGCTCCTGCCGAGCGCGGTGAGGACGTGCCCATGAACGTGCTGCTGACCACGACCGTGTTCACCGGCTCGATGTACCACCGCATGGCCGAGCCGGCCCGGGCCGTCGAGGAGGCCGGGCTCGGCGTCTCGGTGACCGTCCAGCACGGGCTCCAGACGGTCATGGCCCCCGACCCGGCCGACCCCGACGGCCCGCTGGTGGTCCGTGAGGTCGACGCCCAGGGCGCCGACGTCGTCGTCCTCCAGCTGCCCAAGACCCGGGAGATGCTGCAGTGCCTGCGCCTGCTGCAGGCCCAGGGCGTCGCCGTCGTCGTCGAGCTCGACGACCACCTGACCGCCCTGCCGCCCGGCCACCAGGGTCACGAGGTGCTGGTGCGCCGCGGCGTGGGCCGGCTGGCCGAGGCGATCGCCCGCGAGGCCGACCTGGTCACCGTCTCGACGCCGAACCTGTTGCAGTTCGCCCCCCGCGGGCGGGGCGTCGTGGTGCCCAACGCGATCCCGCGGCGGGTCGCCGAGCTCCCGCCGGCCTACGAGCGCGAGCCCGACGTGCTCACCGTCGGCTGGGCCGGCACGGTCGGCAGCCACCCCTACGACCTGCAGGAGATGGGCTCGGGGCTGCAGCAGGCCCTCGACCGGCACCCGGGCCACGCTCGGTTCGCCATCCTGGGCCAGGCCGGCAACGCCGGCGAGCGGCTGCGGCTGTCCGAGGAGCCCGTGGAGTTCCCCTGGGTGATGGACGTCGACGGCTACGCGGCCGCGCTCGGCGAGCGCTTCGACATCGGCATCGCGCCGCTGCGCCTGGACACCTTCAACAGCTGCAAGAGCTGGCTCAAGCCGCTGGAGTACTCCGCGCGCGGCGTCTTCTCCGTCCGCTCGCCCAGCGCCGAGTACGAGCGGCTGGGCCTGGGCTACCGCGCCAAGCGCCCGCGCGACTGGGCCACCGCCCTCACGCGGGCGATCGAGGACGCCGACTGGCGCCGCGAGCAGGCCGCCGCCGCCCGCGAGCAGGTCCTCGCCCGCCACCTGACCGAGCACACCGCCGAGCTCTGGGCGGCCGCCTGGCGGCGGGCGCGCGAGGAGCGCACCCGGGCCGATCGGATCGGCGCGTGAGCGCGGCCGGAACGACCACCGCGACGGGTACCGCCGGCGCGCTGTCGCGGGTGCGCGCCCACCGCGCCGACCACGACCGGCTGCTGCGGGTGGTCCGCGGCGCGGCCCGCGACGGCGACCTCGAGCGCGTGCTCGTCGCCGCCACCCTCGTCGCCAACCACGCCTGGTTCGCCGCCACCGACCTGCTGGCCGACCCGGAGCTGGAGCGGCTGGTGGTCGACACCGCCCGCGGCGGCGGCGCGGCGTGGGTCGACGCCGACCGCGACACCGGCCGGGTGCTGCACGTGCTCACCGAGGCCTACCCCGTCGGCGGGCACACCCGGCTGGCCCGGCGGTGGATCGAGCGCGACCCCCGGCGCGCCGACGTCGCCGTGGTGGGCCAGCACGGCGAGGTCCCCGACGCGCTGCGGACGGCGGCCGGGTCCCGTGGCGGTCGGGTGTTCGACCTCGCCCGGGCGCACGGCTCGCTGACCGGTCGGGCGCACGCGCTGCGCCGGCTCATGGACTCCGCCGACGTCGTCGTCCTGCACGTCCACCCCACCGACGCGGTGACGCTGGCCGCGGCCAACCTGCCCGGCCCCCGCCCGCCGATCGTGCTGGAGAACCACGCCGACCACGTGTTCTGGCTGGGTCTGGGCGCCGCCGACGTCGTCATGGACCACCGCGGCATCGCCCGTCGGGTGACCGCCGAGCTGCGCGGCGTGCGCGAGGAGCGGCTGGGCCGGCTGCCGCTGCCGATCGACGACCAGCCCGCCCCGGTCGGCCGCGCCGCGATGCGCGAGGCGCTGGGCCTGCGCGAGGACCAGGTCGCGGCCGTGACCGTGGCGAGCGCCGCGAAGACCGCGCCACTGTGGGGCACCGGGCTGGCCGACCTGCACGCCCGCGCGCTGGCACACGTGCCCGCGCTGGTCGTGGTCGTCGTCGGCCCGTCGGCGGCCGGCGAGTGGGCCGAGCTGGCCCGGCGCTTCCCGGGGCGGGTGCTGGCGCTGGGCGTGGTGCCCGACCCCGAGGCCCTGTACCCGGCGATGGACCTCTACCTCGACTCGTTCCCCATCACCAGCAGCACCTCCATCCTGGAGGCAGCGGCGGCCGGGCTGCCGCCGCTGTCCCTGCAGGTCCACGACGGCTACGGGCACCTCTACCACGCCAACTCACCGGGCCTGGACGACAGCGGGCACGTGACCACCACCGAGGCCGGCTACCTCGCCGAGCTCGCCCGGCTGGCCGCCGACCCCGACCTGCGCCGCGACCGCGGCCGCCGGGCGCGTGCGGACGTGCTGGCCGTCCACTCCGGGCCGGCCTGGGCGGCCGACCTCGAGGCGCTCTACGCGCAGGCGCGGTCGGTGCCGGCCGCCGACCTCGCCGAGTACCCGCAGCGCATCGAGGACGCCGGCCACGGCGCCCGGCTGGTCGGCTTCATGGCCCGCTCGCTCACCGGCCAGGACGTCGACCTGCCCGTGGACTCCTACTCCGCCCCGGTGGCCGACCGGCTCGACCGGCGGCTGCAGTTCGACCTGCAGGTGGCCACCGACGCCGACGGCACCCGCCTCGGCGTCCGCGTCGCCGGCGGGTGGGAGGCGCACCCGGCCTGGACCTCGCGGCTGGTCGCCCTCGCCGGCGGCCACGCGCGGCTGCGGGTCAGCCTGCCCTTCGTCGAGGGCGACGACGCCGAGGGCACCCGCAGCGTCGCGGAGATCGAGGCGGTGCTGGCCGCCAACGGCGAGACGGCGGCCGACTGCGGCGACCTGTCGCTGGAGTCCGAGGCGCCGCGGGTCGCCGGGATCACCGTGGGCACGCCGCTGTCCTGCGAGGCCGGCACGCTCGACGCCCTCGAGGCGCTGCTGGACTCGCCGGTCTGGGACGTCCTCGACCGCGAGGCCGCCGGCTGACCCCGTCCCGCGCCCCTACACGACGGCGCCCCGGGTCCTCGCGCGAGGACCCGGGGCGCCGTCGTGTGCGAGCGGCTCAGGCCGGGCGGGCGATCCCGTAGCGCAGGGCGGCGGCGCGGGCCGGCGCCGGACGGGGGGCGGGGACCGTCGGCACGGCGCGCCCGGCCACCCGGTCGACGTAGAGCCGCTGCTGGTTGCGCGCGCGGACCCCGCCGTCGGCCGGCACCGGACGGCCCTCCCACACCTCGCTCATCGCGGCGTGCAGCAGGGTCAGCGCCCGGGCGCGCATCTGCGAGACGCGGGAGAGGGTGACCCCGAGGTCGGCGGCGATGTCGGTGAGCGACTCCCCGCCGAAGAAGTTGCGCTCCACGACCTCGTCGAGCCGGTCGGGCAGCGCGCGGATGGCGTCCTGCAGGTACCGGGCGCGCTCCCCGCGCAGCACCGCCCGCTCGGGCGACTCGCCGGGGTCGGGCAGGTCCAGCGTGCCGCCCTCGCCGCCGGTCTCGGCGTCGATGCTGACCATCACCGCGCGGTGGACGTCGACCTGCAGCGCCTCGAGCTCCTCGCGGCGCACCCCCAGGTCCGCGGCGAGCTCCTCGCGCGTGGGCGGACGGCCCAGGCGGACGGTCAGCGCGTCGGCCGCGGCGTCGGTGCGGCGGGCGGCCGCCCGCACCGAACGGCTGGCCCAGTCCCCCGAGCGCAGCTCGTCGAGGACGGCGCCCTGCAGCCGGGGGAGGGCGTAGGTGGCGAAGGTGGCGCCGGCCGACGGGTCGAACCGGCGGGCCACCTCGACCAGCGCCACCTTGGCGCAGGAGAGCAGGTCCTCGCGGCTGACGTGGCCGGGCAGCGAGATGCGCGAGGCCACCGCGTTGACCGCGAAGGAGCACAGCGGCAGGTGCTCGGTCACGACGGCCGCGACCTCGGCCTCCGACCGCAGGGCGTCCGCGCGCGGCACCTCGGGCCGCGCGGCGGCAGCGGACAGCGGGGGAGCGGGGCGCGCGGAGACGGGACGCTCGGTCACCGGGGAGCGGGCAGCTGGCACGGTGCCCTACTCGGCAGGGACCCTCCCGCCCCGGACGCACAACTCCTGCCAATCCTGCGATCTCGGCTTGAGGGGCCGTTGCCCGCTGCCGACGGTCCGAGGGCATGGCGCGGACGGCGGGAGGCCCCCGCCGGTGACGAGGGAGGCGGTGGCGGACGTGGACTACCAGCACCTGTCGACGCTGCTGTGGCGGGAGCAGGAGCTGCTCGACCTGCTGCTGTTCAAGGCGGAGGAGAAGCAGTACCTGATCCTGTCGGGCAAGACGCGCTGGCTGGCGCGCATCGCCCACGAGATCGAGGTGGTCCTCGACCAGCTGCGCACGCTCGAGGTCGAGCGCGCCGCGGCCACCGAGGCGATCGCCGTCCGGCTGGGCACCGGGGTCAACCCCTCGCTGCGCCAGCTGGCCGAGGCCGCCCCGGCGCCGTGGAACGACCTGCTGGCCCGCCACCACGAGGCGCTGCTGGTGCTCGTCACCGACCTGCGCAGCCTCTCCGACGCCAACCGCGAGCTCATCGAGGGCGGCCTGGCCGCGATCGGCGACGCGCTGCTGTCGGTGCGCCACCCCTCCGCCGGCACCTACGGCGCCACCGGCCGCTCCGAGGCCGGCTCCTCCCGCGCGGTGACCCTGGACGGTGCCCTGTGAGTTCGTTCTCCGGCCTGAACACCGCGTCGACGGCGCTGTGGGGCGCCCAGCGCGGCCTCGACGTCACCGGCCAGAACATCGCCAACGTCAACACCGCCGGCTACTCCCGCCAGCGGGTCGACCTCGCCGCCATGGGCGGCACCGCCGTCCCGGCCGTCCACTCGGTGAGCACCGCCGTCGACGGCGGCGTGGACGCCTCGAAGGTGCGGCGCGTCCGGGACGCCCTGCTCGAGGCCCGCGCCCAGCTCGAGGTCTCCACCGGCTCGCGGCTCACCGCCGAGGCCGAGGCCCTCTCGGGGGTCGAGGACGCCTTCCGCGAGCCCGGCGACAGCGGCATCCAGGCCATGCTCTCCGACGTCTGGAGCGCCTTCTCCGAGCTGTCCGACAGCCCGCGCACCGAGGCCGCCCGCAGCGCCGTGCTCGAGCGCCTCGACGTCCTCGCCGACGGCGTCCGCGCCACCCGCGCCGCGCTGGACCAGCAGTGGGACCAGACCCGCGACGGCGTGCAGGCGCTGGTGGCCGACGTGAACACCGCCGCGGCCTCCGTCGCCGAGCTCAACGGGGCCATCCGGCAGGCGACGCTGGCCGGCCTGCCGGTCAACGAGCTCGCCGACCGCCGCGACGCGCTGGTGCTGCAGCTGTCGACCAGCATCGGCGCCACCGGCGTGCCGCGCGCCGACGGCGTCGTCGACGTCACCGTCGGCGGCACCAGCCTGGTCTCGGGCAGCACCAGCACCGGCATCCGCCTGGCCGGCAGCGACGACGCCGACGGCGTCGGCACCGACGCCCCGCGGCTGGTCACCGCCCCCGGCGGGACCACGCTGCGCCCCGGTGGCACGGCCGCCGGCCAGCTCACCGCCCTGACGCAGACGGTGCCCGGCTACCGCGCGGACCTCGACGCCTTCGCCCGGTCGGTCGCCACGACGTTCAACACCGCACACACCGCCGGCTACGACGACGACGGCAACCCCGGGCAGCCGCTGTTCGACGACGGCGCCGGCGGCACTGCGGTCACCGCCGCGAACCTGACGCTGCGCCCGCTGACCCCCCAGCAGGTCGCCGCCGCGCGGACCAAGCCCGCCGACGCCGGCAACGCCCCCTCGGCCGACGGCGACAACGCCGACGCGCTGGCCCAGCTCAGCCTCGCCCCGAACGGGCTCGACGCCACCTACCGCAAGCTCGTCGTCGCCCTCGGCGTCCAGGCGGCGGTGGCCACGCGCAAGGTCGAGGTCCAGTCGGTGGTGACCGCCCAGGTCGACGCCGCCCGCGAGTCGGTGTCCGGGGTCAGCCTCGACGAGGAGATGACGAACATGCTCTCCTTCCAGCACGCCTACAGCGCCGCCGCGCGGATGGTGAGCGCGATCGACCAGGCGCTGGACACCCTCATCAACCGCACCGGCACCGTGGGCCGGTGACCGGGATGCGCATCACGCAGCGGGCCGTCGCGCAGACCGCCCTGCAGGGGCTCAACCGGAACCTGGCCGAGCTGGGCAAGCTCCAGGAGCAGCTCACCTCGGGCAAGGTCGTCAGCAAGCCGTCGGACTCGCCGACCGCCGTCAACCGCTCGATGCAGATCCGCAAGGACCAGGCGGCCGCCGTCCAGCACGCGCGCAACATCTCCGACGCGCAGAGCTGGATGGAGACCACCGACACCGCGCTGACCAGCATGGTCGCGCAGGTCCGCCGGGTCCGGGACCTCACTGTGCAGGCCGCCAACGACGGCACCCTCACCGAGGCCGGCCGCACCGCGATCGCCGCCGAGGTCTCCGCGCTGCGCGACAGCCTGCTCGGCCTGGCCAACGAGAACGTCGACGGCCGCCCGGTCTTCGGGGGCATCACCAGCGGGACGAAGGCCTACCGGGCCGACGGCACCTGGCTCGGCGTCGGCAGCGCCGACGGCACCGGCGTCGTCCCCATCACCCGGCGGATCTCCCACGACGAGCGGGTCCGCATCGACGTGACCGGCCCGGAGGCCTTCGGCCCGCCCGGGAGCGACCTGTTCACCGTCGTCGGCCGGATCGCCACCGACGTGGTCGCCGGCTCCTCGGTGCAGGGCGACCTCACCGACCTCGACGCCGCCATCGACCGGCTGCTCACCGCGGCGGCCACCGTCGGCGCGCGGGCCGCCCGGGTCGACAACGCCGCGCAGGTCAACTCCGACCGCAGGCTCTCGCTGGACAAGCAGCTGGCGAACGTCGAGGACGTCGACCTGCCGAAGACGATCATGCAGCTGCAGTTCCAGCAGACCGGCTACCAGGCGGCGCTGCAGGCCACCGCCCAGGTCGTGCAGCCCTCGCTCGTGGACTTCCTCCGGTGACGCTCGCCCCCGTGGTCACCCTGCCGCTGCTGGGCATGGTCGCGCCGCTGCCCGGCTTCCCCGACTACCGGGACTACGTGCTCGTCACGGCCGACGGGGACGGCCTGCTGTTCTGGCTGCAGTCGATGGACACCGACGGTCCGCGATTCCTGGCCATCCCCCCGGCCCGGTGGTTCCCCGACTACACGCCGTCCCTGCCGCGGCAGGTGCTCGCCGACCTCGACCTCGACGACGCCGCCGACGCCCTGCTCTTCTGCCTGGTCACCGTCCCGGCCGAGGGGGTGGCGGCGGCGACGGCGAACCTGCGCGCGCCGGTCGTGCTCAACCCGGCGAACTGGCGGGCCGGCCAGGTGGTCCTGCCCGACGGCCGTCTTCCGATCCGGCGTCCCCTGCGCCGATAGGAGGAGGGGACCCCGTCCTCCTCGGACGGGGCCCGCGCCAGGAGGGCCACCACACACCCATGGAGGGGTACCCGTGCTCACACTCACCCGCAGCGTCGGCGAGACGATCCGCATCGGCGACGACATCGAGGTCCACGTCGTCGAGGTCCGCGGTGGCACCGTCCGCCTCGGCTTCAAGGCCCCCCGCGAGGTGACCATCCACCGCGAGGAGGTCTACCGGCAGATCGCCGAGGCCAACCTGCTCGCCGCCCAGGTCACCGCCGACACCCTCGGCGCCCTCGCCGCCTTCGCCCCCGCGGCCGGCGGTCCCCCTGCCCCGCCGGAGGCCCGCGGCCACTGAACGACTGGCACGACTCGCACGGACGGCCGGCCCGCGCCTCGGCAACTCCTGCCGGAGCGCGGGCCCGTCCCGGCGGAGGCCCGCTCCGCACGGGCAAGACCTGACGAAGGTCTGCCCGCGGATTGCAGAGGGCACGGCGAGTTGTGTGCCCATCACTGTCCGCTTCTGCGACAGAGTTGCCCCCGAGCACGACACAGGGGGCGATGGAGATGCAGCAGAGCGTGATGGCAGAGATCCCGCAGGCCGACGAGACCGTCGTCGTGCACGTGCAGCTGCGGCCGCGCCGCGGGTCGACCCGCCGCTGCCTGGCCGAGCTGTCGGCCCTGGCCGCCGCGCACCCCGCGGTCGCCTTCTCGGTCACCGGCCTGGCCAAGGACGAGCGCGTCGTCCGGGTGACCGTGGGCGTCGAGCTCGGCCCCCGCGCCGCCATCGCCCGCTTCTCGCCGCAGGCGCAGGCCGCGTACGCCTTCGTCAGCGACGTCTTCACCGTGCTCTACGACCACATGCCGGTCTACGCCACCGAGCCGGCCGTCGCCGAGCGCGCCGCCGCCGAGGCCCTGCTGCAGGTCGCCGACGACCTGCTCGAGCCGGCCCCGGTCGCGTACGCCGCCGTCTGAAGAAGGACCCTCCTGCCCCCCGCCACTCGCTCCGCTCGTGGCGGGCCCCTGCAGGAGGGCCGTTCCAGTACCTCGCCTGCCGTCGCCTTTCCCCGCGATCGACTGGAGACCCCGGTGACTCCCTCCGCTGCCGACCGCCCGGCCGACGCCGGCACCCGCGCGCCGCTCGTCTTCGGCGGCATCCCCGAGGCCGAGGGCTTCGCGGCCGTCCCGATCACCGCCCGCGACCGGGTGCACTTCCGGGTCGACCGCGACCTGCCGCTCGCCGAGTTCCGCGCCGACCTGCCCGACGGCGTCACGGTCAGCCACGACGAGGGGGAGGGGCTCTACCGCGTCGACGGCCCCTGCGGCCAGGGCCAGGTCCTCGCCGACTGGGTCCGCGCGTGGTGCGCCGGCCGCGGCTGCGCCACCGTGGGCCTGCGCGCCGAGGCCGGCGTGCGCCGCCGCGCCCCACGCGACCTGCCCCCCGCCTTCCTCGAGGACCTGTGCCGGCACTACCACCCGGTCAGCCTCAAGCGGCTGCAGCGCAACTCCAGCACGCTGCGGATGCACGTGCCCGACCCCGACGACCTGCACCAGCAGGTCGCCGAGTGGATCCTCAAGGCCGTCGGCCAGTACGACGAGACCAAGGGCGTGCCGTTCGGGGCCTTCCTCGCCACCCAGCTGTCGAAGTGGGTGCACGACCTGGGCCGCAGCGCCCACGGCCGGACGGCGGCCGACACCGAGAACCGCCAGCAGAAGGCGATCGCCGCGTTCCAGGCCGAGCACCAGCGGCGGCCCACCGAGCGGGAGCTCGCCGCCTACCTGGGGCAGAGCGTCGAGACGCTGCGCCGCAACGCGCAGACCGTCGCCACGCTCTCGGGGCTGCGCAACCTGCAGTCCCTCGACGGCGGGCCCGACGCGGCCGAGGTGCTGGTGCCCGACTCCACCGAGGCGCCCGACCAGATCATGGACGAGGCCGAGCAGACGCTGCTGTCGCACGCGCTGACCGCCGCCTGCGCCCCCGACCCGACCGCCGCGCGCGGTCAGCGCGCCGCCCAGCCCAACGTGCTCGGCTGGGCCACCTGGTACCTGACGACCTGGGGCGGGCAGACCAAGACGCAGGTGTCGGCCGACCTCGGGACCTCGGTCCGCAACATGAACGTGCACGCCGACCGCGTCGAGCGGGCGCTCAAGGACCGGTTGACCGAGCTGTCCGAGTGACGCGTGGGTGGACGGACCACAGGAGTCCGCCACCGACGGGTACACCCCGGCTCTCGCCTGCCGATATCCAGAGCGGAACCGGGAGGGCCCGCCGCCGCGCCGCGCGGCCGGGACCCGATGCGCCGACGGGGGAGGGTGCGGTGAGCGTGCTGCCCGCGGGCGACCCCGCCGTCGTCCTGCTGCCGCACTGGCTCTCGGCGGCCGACCGCGAGCTGCTGGCCACCGTCGTGCGGGCCTCGCTGGCCGCCCCGGAGCTGCACCCGGTCGACGCCGTCCACCTCGCCGACGTGCTCACCGAGCTCCACGTCGCCGCCGCGCGCGAGGCCGTCTGGCCCGGCCCCGCGGCCCGCGTCCGCCGGGTGACCGGCTGGCCCGACGACGTGCTGCCGGTGCGGCTGTCGGCCGAGGAGCTCGACAGCGTGTTCGGCCTCGCCGCGCTGCCGGCTGCGCTGCGCGCCGCCCTGGCGGGACGCCGCCCGTGACGCCCTCGCGCGCGCTGCGCCCGGCCTCGGGCCTGCTGGCCCGGCTGCGCCCGGCCGCGGTCGCCGTCGACGACGTCCGCGCCGCCGCCGCGACGGTGCTGCCGGCGCTGGCCACCGGGAGCCTGCGCGCGGCCGTCCTGACCGACCCCTCCGGCGGCCCCGTGCTGGTCCTCGCCGAGGACGAGCGCCGCACCCGCCTGCCGCTGCGCGACCTCGCCGAGGACATGACCGACGCCGGCGTGGCGCCCACCGCCGACGGCGTCGCCGCCGCGCTGACCGCCGTCGTGACCGGGCGCCCGGTCAGCGACGCCGCCGCCGCGCGCGCCGGGGTCGCCGTGCTCGACTGGGCCGACGGGGCGCGGTCGGCCGTCGGCTGGCGGGTCGTCGTCCGCCGCGGTGAGCGCACCGTCGCGTGGACGCCGTCGGACCGCGCCGACGCCGACGTCGTCGCCCGCACCCGCTCCGGTGCCACCGCGCGCGCCGCCGACGCGGGCGGTGTGCTGCGGGTCGAGGGCCCGGTGGCGCTGTGGTCGCACCCCGGTGCGCCGGTGCTGGCCACCGCCGCGCTGGCCGCGCCCGACCGGCTGCTCGCGCGGATCGCCGACGCCGGGCTGCCACTGCGCGACCCGCACGTCGTCGTCACGCCGGCGCGGCCGCTGGCCTGTGCGGTGGCCGGGGTGGCCGACCGGCTGGCCGCCCTGACCGGGGAGGCCTGCGTGCGGCTGCCCTGGTCCGGCCTGGCCGCCCTCCGCTGGCTCTAGAACGAGGCTCCCGGCCCGTCGAGATCACGTGATCTCGCCGCCCCTGGGCGCTCCGCGCGTCGAGATCGCGCGATCTCGACAGGCGAAGACCGCTCAGAGGAGGGTCCCGAACTCCCAGTGCCAGGGCTCGGGCTTCTCCCCGCCGGGGCGGGCCCAGTCGGGGTTGACGAACCCGAACCGCCCCGCGTTCTCCGTCATCCACCGCCACTGCGGCGTGCCGGCGACGTTGATCCCGCCGCACAGGTCGACCGCCAGCGCCCAGCCGTGGTTCGACGTGCCCGGCACCGCGGCCAGCGCCGGCTTGCGGCGGAAGGCGTCGACCTGCGCGGTCATCGACCGGTAGGAGTCGGTGATGCACAGCGGGCGGTCGAACTGCGCCTCGTAGGCCGCGGCCAGGGCGGCGTACCCGGCCGCGGCGTCGCAGCGCAGCGCGTGGCCGCGGGCGATCGGGCACAGCGCCTCGACCGGGATCCGGCCGTTGCCCCAGCCGCCCCAGGCGGGGCTGACCGGTCCGGCCGGCGGCGGGGGAGCGCCACAGGCACCCCGTCCCGACGCCGTCGCCGGCAGGGGCGCGTTGGGCTGCGCCGGCGCGGGCACGGTCACCCGGACCGCGCGGGCGTCGTCGGGCAGCGGCCGGACGCCCACCCGGTAGGTGGCGGCCGAGGCGCCCAGCACCTCGCCCTCGCCCAGATACAGGCCGACGTCGGAGCCGCCGTCGGAGACGACCAGGTCGCCGACCTGCAGCTGCGTGGCGGGCACGACCGCGGCCGACGCCCACTGCCCGGCCGCGGTGGCCGGCAGGTCGTACCCGGCCAGCAGCCACGCCGCCGCGGTGAGGCCACCGCAGTCGAAGCCGTCCGGTCCGGCGGCACCGGGGGCGTAGGGCCGCCCGGCCAGCGACAGCGCGCTGCTGACCGCGGCCACCGTCTCGGCGGGGAGCACCGTGACCGGGTGGTTGCCGGCGACGGCCCACGCCACCCCGGGCACGGCCTGCCCGGCGGCGTCCAGGGCGGGGGAGAAGCCGTCGGGCAGCCGGGTCGGGTCGGCCAGCTCGGCGGCCGGCGGCGGCTCGATGCCGGCCGACGCCAGCTCGGCGAGGGAGGCCTGCCAGCGCTGCAGCGCCGCGGCGTTGCGCGCCTGCTGTTCTCCGGCCGCGGGCACGGTGTCGAGCGCGGCCAGCTGCGCGGCGACGTCGAGCCCGAGGTCGCCGGCGGTCTCCCGGACCCCGGCCAGCAGGGTGCGCGCCTGCGCGGTGGCGCCGTCGAGGGCGGCCTGCGCCGTCGCCACGCGCTCCTCGGCGGCCTCGGCGGTGGCCGCGGCGCGCCGGGCCCGGACGACGGCGGCCTCCCGGTCGCCGTCGGCGCGGTCGGCCAGTGCCTGCAGGTACAGGACGCCGGAGGTCGTGCCCGGGGCGTCGGCGTCGAGCGCGAGCACCGGCATCCGCCCGGTGGCCGGGGCGCGGTAGAGGTCGGCCGCGGCGGCGCCGACGGTGCCCCGCTCCGCGGCCACGGCGGCGCGGGCGGCCTGCGCGGCAGCGGTGGCGTCGGTGAGCTGGGCGCGGCGGGCGCCGATCTCGGCCTGCAGCCGGCGATAGGCGTCGGCGTCCTGCAGCAGCGTGCTGCGGGCGGCCAGCGCGAGCCGGGCCGGGTCGCCGGCCACCGAGGCCGAGCCGGGCGCGGAGGTGGTGGGGGCCAGCAGCACCGACAGGGCGGGCACCAGCAGCGTGGCCAGCCCGACGACGAGCAGCCGGGTGCGCCAGGGGCCGCGCAGCCGCGCGCGCAGGGTGCGGCGGCGGGCGGTGCGCTTGCGCCTGCGCGACCCCGTGCGGGTCGCGGGGCGCTTCGTGCCCGGGCGTCCGGCGGCGCGGGCGGCCAGCAGCGCACGCAGGGCCTCGGCCTCGCGGGCGGTGAGCTCGCGGCGGGGGCCGGCGGCGGGGGTGCCCGGGGGAGCGGGCGTGCGCGGTGCAGGCACGGCGTGGTCCCCCGGCGGTCTCGACTGGCGTGGCCGGCTCCGCGGCGCGGGGCCGTGGAGCGCTCGCCGTCGGATCGACCGGTCGGGGGACCCGGAGGAGGGAGCGGGCGGGCGACCTCACCCCTGCGGGGGAGGAGGTGCGCCCGCCCGGGGGACGCCAGGGAGGTGCACGTCCGCGGAAGTGCACCCGTGGGGCCGACCCGGTCCGGGCACTTCCGCGGACGTGCACGGGGGAGGTCAGCGGTCGGGGGGCCACCAGCCGCCGTGCCGGGGGACGAGGGCGATGCGGTGCTCGCCCCCGTCCGCGGTGGACACCACGAGCTCGACGGCGGTGACCACCCGCACCCGGTCGTCGTCGTCACGCAGCAGGCGGCCGGTCGCCAGGGGGATCGGGGGCAGGACCAGCAGGTCCTCGGCCGGCTCGCCGCCCACCGGCGCCGTCGTCAGCGCTCGTCGAGCGGGACGAAGGCCCGCTCGGTCTCGCCGGTGTACACCTGCCGGGGCCGGCCGATCTTCGTGGACGGGTCGTCGATCATCTCCCGCCACTGCGCGATCCAGCCGGGCAGCCGGCCGAGGGCGAACAGCACGGTGAACATCCGCGTCGGGAAGCCCATCGCCCGGTAGATCAGCCCGGTGTAGAAGTCGACGTTCGGGTAGAGCTTGCGCTCGACGAAGTAGTCGTCGGACAGCGCGATCTCCTCGAGCTGGCGTGCCAGGTCGAGCAGCTGGTTGTCCCCGCCGAGCTTGTCGAGCACGGTGTCGGCGGTCTGCTTCACGATCGCCGCGCGCGGGTCGTAGTTCTTGTAGACCCGGTGGCCGAAGCCCATCAGCTTGACGCCGGGCTCCTTCCGCTTCACCCGCTCGACGAACGCCGGGATGTCCCCGCCCTCGCGCTGGATGGACTCCAGCATCTCCAGCACCGACTGGTTGGCCCCGCCGTGCAGCGGGCCGAACAGCGCGTTGATGCCGGCCGAGACCGAGGCGAAGAGGTTGGCGTGCGAGGAGCCGACCAGCCGCACGGTCGACGTCGAGCAGTTCTGCTCGTGGTCGGCGTGCAGCACGAAGAGCATGTCGAGCGCGGCGGCCAGCTCGGGGTCGACCTCGTAGGGCTCGGCGGGGAAGCCGAAGGTCATCCGCAGGAAGTTCTCGACCAGGCCGAGGGAGTTGTCCGGGTAGAGGAACGGCTGGCCGACGGACTTCTTGTACGCATAGGCGGCGATCGTCGGGAGCTTGGCCAGCAGCCGGATGGTGGAGATCTCCACGTGCTCGGCGTCGAAGGGGTCCAGCGAGTCCTGGTAGAAGGTCGACAGGGCGCTGACCGCCGAGGACAGCACCGGCATCGGGTGCGCGTCGCGCGGGAAGCCCCGGAAGAACTGCTTGAGGTCCTCGTGCAGCAGGGTGTGCCGGCGCAGCCGGCTGTCGAACTCGGCCAGCTGGTCGGCCGTCGGCAGCTCGCCGTAGATCAGCAGGTAGGTGACCTCGAGGAAGCTCGCCTTCCCGGCCAGCTGGTCGATCGGGTAGCCGCGGTAGCGCAGGACGCCGGCGTCGCCGTCGATGTAGGTGATCGCCGAGGTGCACGAGGCGGTGTTGACGAAGCCGATGTCGAGGGCGACCTGGCCCGTCGTGGCGAGCAGCTTGGAGACGTCGAGCCCGTCGGACCCCTCCGTCGCGGGCACCACGCGCAGCGGGAGCTCACCTCCCGGGTGCCGGAGAGATACCTCGGGGGCGCGGTCGGCCGCGGCGCTGTCGGCTGCGGCGCTGGCTGTCTCGGTCATGGTGGTCCGACGCTACTGGCGTCGGGCCCGTCCGACGACACGGACGGTCATCCCGCCGGGTGGGCCGGCGTCCCGGCCCACCCGGCGGAGGGTCACCGGCGGGTCAGGGGTGGGTCATCGACAGGACGTCGAGGGCCTCGTCGAGCTGGGCCTCGGTGAGCTTGCCCTGCTCGACGTAGCCGCGCTCGAGGACGACCTGGCGGATCGTCTTCTGCTCCGCCAGTGACTGTTTGGCGACCTTGGCCGCCTCCTCGTAGCCGATGTACCGGTTCAGCGGGGTGACGATCGACGGCGAGGACTCGGCGTACTCGCGGCAGCGCTCGACGTTGGCGGTGATCCCGTCGACGCAGCGGTCGGCGAGGACCCGGCTGACGTTGGCCAGCAGGCGGATCGACTCCAGCACGTTGCGCGCCATCAGCGGCAGGGTCACGTTGAGCTCGAAGACGCCGGTGGTGCCGGCGAAGGTGACCGCGGCGTCGTTGCCGATCACCTGCGCGGCCACCTGGATGGTCGCCTCGGGGATCACCGGGTTCACCTTGCCCGGCATGATCGAGCTGCCCGGCTGCAGGTCGGGGAGGTTGATCTCGGCCAGGCCGGTGCGCGGGCCCGAGCCCATCCAGCGCAGGTCGTTGGCGATCTTCACCAGGCCGACGGCGATGGTCTTCAGCTGCCCGGAGGCCTCCACGAGGCTGTCGCGGGAGCTCTGCGCCTCGAAGTGGTCGCGCGCCTCGGTCAGCGGCAGCTCCAGCTCCGCGGCGAGCCGCTCGATGATCGCCGCGGCGAACCCGGGCGGGGTGTTGATCCCGGTGCCGACGGCGGTGCCGCCCAGCGGCAGCTCACCGATGCGGGGCAGCGAGGCCTCGAGCCGCTCGACGCCGTAGCGGATGGTGGCGGCGTACCCGCCGAACTCCTGGCCGAGGGTGACCGGGGTGGCGTCCATGAGGTGGGTGCGGCCGCTCTTGACCACCTCGGCGAACTCCCGCGCCTTGCGCGACAGCGAGGCCTCCAGGTGCTGCAGCGCCGGCACCAGGTCGCGCACGATCGCGCGGGTGGCCGCCACGTGGATGGCCGAGGGGAAGACGTCGTTGGACGACTGCGACGCGTTGACGTGGTCGTTGGGGTGCACCGGCGTGCCGCCGGCCTCGGTGGCCAGGGTGGCGATGACCTCGTTGGTGTTCATGTTGCTCGACGTGCCCGAGCCGGTCTGGAAGACGTCGATGGGGAAGTGGTCGTCCCACGAGCCGGAGACCACCTCGGCCGCGGCGTCGGCGATGGCGGCGGCGACGTCGCCGTCGAGCACCCCGAGGTCGGCGTTGACCCGCGCCGCGGCGCCCTTGATGGCGGCCAGGGCGGCGATGAGCTCGCGCTCGACGGGCGTGCCGGAGATGGGGAAGTTCTCGACGGCGCGCTGCGTCTGGGCCCGCCACTTCGCCCACGCGGGCACACGGACCTCCCCCATGGAGTCTCGTTCGATGCGGTGGTCCTGCTCGGCGGCCACGCTGGCTCCCGTGTGGTGTCGGTGGGTTCTGTGCTGCAGCCGTGACCTTAGGAGGACCCCCTGCGCCCCTGCTGCCCCCGGGCCCGGAGCGGCACCCCGGCCCGCGTCGGCCGGACTCCTACCGTGCGCCGGACACCCCCGTCCCAGGAGGCTCCGTGACCCACCCGCACCACCCCGCACCCGGCACGGTCCCCGTCGGGGGCTGGACGCCCTGGGGGACGTGGGATCCCGCCGCCGGCCAGCCACTGGCCCCTCTCCCCACGCCGGAGGTGCCCGCGGCCCGGGCGGGTCTGGGCGGCGCCGCGGTCGTCGCCGCCGGGCTCGTGGTGGGTCTCGTCCTCGCCGCCGTCGTCGCGGCGGTGCTGCTGCGCGGCGTCGCGGAGGACGCCGGCCGGGCGGCGGGCGAGGCCATGGGGACGTCGGTGGCCGACGCGCTCTACGGCGGTGCCACCGATCCGTTCGTGGGCGGGACCCTCGGGGAGGTCGAGCAGTCCGCCCCGGTGGCACCCGGGGACCTCGGACCCGACCCGGTGCTCGACGGCTACGCCCAGCAGTGCTTCGACGGCGACCTGCAGTCCTGCGACGACCTCTTCGCCGACTCCCCACCGCTGTCGGACTACGAGGAGTACGCCCTCACCTGCGGCGGCCGGGTCAAGGCCTGGTCGGTCGTGTACTGCACCGAGCTGGAGTAGCGGGGCGGGGGAGCCGGGTCGCAGCCGTCCCGTGACCCGGACGTGCTGGTCGCCGCCGGTCCTGCGGACCTAGCCTGGCCCCGCCAGCACCCGTACCGAGGAGCTCCCGCGATGTCGCAGCCGCCGTACCCGCCGCAGGGCGGCGACGACCCCGCGGGCCGGCGGCCCGGGCAGCAGGGGTGGGGTCAGCCCGAGGAGCCGACGCGGCAGCTCGGTCAGCCCGCCCCGCCCACCACGCAGTTCCGGCCCGGTCAGCACGGCGGGGAGCCGCGCGAGCAGACCGCCCCCCTCGGCCGGCCCGACCCGGGCCAGCCGTACCCGCAGCAGTACGGCCAGCCGTACGGACAGCAGCCCGGCTACGACCCGACGCAGCAGTTCCCGCAGCAGTACGGCCAGCCGTACGGACAGCAGTACGGACAGGGCCACGACCCGAACCAGCCGTACGGCCAGCCGCCGGGCTACGGCCAGCAGTACGGCCAGCAGTACGGCCAGCAGCAGTACGGCCCGCAGTACGGCCAGCAGCCGCCGCCGCAGAAGCGGAAGAACCTGGCGGTCGTGCTGGGCGTCGTCGGTGTCCTGGTGGTCGCCGGTCTGGCCGCGCTGCTGTTCTTCCTCCTCCGTGACGGCGACACCCCCGTCGCCGACCCGCCCCGGACGACGAGCGCCTCCTCGTCCTCCGCCGGGCCGTCGTCGTCGAGCTCGTCGTCGAGCCCGTCCACCTCGAGCGCGCCGCGGCCTCCGACCCCGTCGTCGTCCAGCCCGCCGCCGCCCCCGCCGAGCCCCGGTGGCGGGTCCGCTGCGGCGCCGGTGCCGCCCACCGGCCTGGGCGACGACGCCACCTACCAGCCGCTGGCCCAGGCCTGCTTCGACGGGGACTTCGCGGCCTGTGACGAGCTGTGGCGGCTGACCCCCTCGGGCTCGGAGTACGAGCAGTACGCCGGCACCTGCGCCGGCCGCGTGCCGTACCAGACCAACGCCTGCCAGGAGCGGCTGGGCACGACCACGCCGGCCGAGCCCACCCCGCCCACCGGGCTGGGCGACGACGCGACCTTCCAGCCGCTGGCCGAGGCCTGCTTCGCCGGGGACTGGGCGGCCTGCGACCGGCTGTGGCTGGAGACCCCCATCGGCTCGCCCTACGAGGACTACGCCGGCACGTGCGCGGGCCGGCTGCCCTACGAGGAGCAGGGCACCTGCGAGGCGCGGCTCGGCTGAGACCCGGCGGCCGGGGGCGTCGGGTCGCTCAGTCGTCCTCGTGGGAGCGGTCGAAGGGCACCGCGGAGTAGGCGCGCAGCTTCTCCAGCGAGTGCAGGCTGTCGATGGAGCGGATGGTGCCCGAGCGCGAGCGCATCACCAGCGACTGCGTGGTGCAGCCCCCGGACCGGTACTGCACGCCGCGCAGCAGCTCGCCGTCGGTGATGCCGGTGGCCACGAAGAAGACGTCGCCGCGGACCAGGTCGTCGATCTGCAGCACCCGGTCGAGGTCGTGGCCGGCGTCGAGCGCCTTCTGCCGCTCCTCGTCGTCCTTGGGCCACAGCCGGCCCTGCAGCGCGCCGCCCATGCACTTGAGCGCGCAGGCGGCGATGATCCCCTCCGGCGTGCCGCCGATGCCCATGAGCAGGTCGACGCCGGTGCCCTCGCGGGCCGCGGCGATCGCGCCGGCGACGTCGCCGTCGGAGATGAACTTGATGCGGGCGCCGGCCTCGCGGACCTCGTGCACGAGCTGCTCGTGGCGCGGCCGGTCGAGGATGCAGACGGTGACGTCGGCGACCGAGCTGTGCTTGGCCTTCGCGACCCGGCGGACGTTCTCGGCGACCGGCGCGGTGATGTCGACGACGTCGGCGGCGGCCGGCCCGGTGGCGATCTTCTCCATGTAGAAGACGGCCGAGGGGTCGTACATGGCGCCCCGGTCGGCCACGGCCATGACCGCGATGGCGTTGGGCATGCCCTTGGCCATGAGCGTGGTGCCGTCGATGGGGTCGACGGCGACGTCGCACTCGGGGCCGTAGCCGTCGCCGACCTGCTCGCCGTTGTAGAGCATCGGCGCCTCGTCCTTCTCGCCCTCCCCGATGACGACGACGCCGCGCATGGTCACCGTGCCGATGAGGGCGCGCATGGCGTCGACCGCCGCGCCGTCGCCGCCGTTCTTGTCGCCGCGGCCCACCCAGCGGCCGGCGGCCATCGCGGCGGCCTCGGTGACCCGCACGAGCTCGAGGGCGAGGTTGCGGTCGGGCGCGGGGCGGTCGGTGCGGAAGGTGCTCACGCGGGGAGCGGGGGGCACGGGGCCGTCGGGCACGGGAAGGATCACGGGACCTCCAACGTCGGCAGCGTCGCCGGTGCCCACCGTTCCGGCCACCCCGGTCCCGGTGCCGGTCGGGCGGGCGGTGCGTCGGGATGTGGAGCGACGGGGTTCTGGATCGGTGCTGCGATCCTAGGGGTATGACCACGACCGGGCCGTCGGGCCGGCAGGCCCCCGAGGAGCCGCCTGCCCAGCAGCAGCCCACCCAGGACCAGCTCGCGCCGGAGCAGCCGCCGCCGGCGCCGTCGGCCGTCGAGCGGGCCAACCGGATGAGCGCGGCGAACATGGTCCGGTCGCTGCTGCCGCTGGTGGTCGCCTGCCTGCTGGTCGTCGGCTGGATCGCCTTCCGGCAGGGCGACGTGGACCCGGTCCGGGCGATCGACCCCTCCAGCACCGTGCAGCTGGCCGCCACCCGGGCGTCCTACCCCGTGGAGGTCCCCACCGGGCTGCCCGACGGCTACCGGCCGACGAGCGCGCGGACCGACGCCGGCGAGGCCGTCGACGGCGCGCCGGTGACGCTGGAGGTGGGCTACGTGACGCCGTCGGAGGAGTACGCGGGCTTCCTGACCACCGACGACCCCCGCGCCGAGCGGCTGACCGCGGTGCTCGACGGCGCCGAGGAGGACGGCACCGTGGAGCTCGGCGACCGCACGTGGACCCGGCTGACCAGCGACCGCGGCGAGACGGTGCTCACCGTCGAGGACGGCGGCGTCACCACGATGGTCACCGGCTCGGCCGACGACGACGAGCTGGAGACGGTGGCCGGCTCCCTCGCGCCCGTCGTGGTGCGCTGAGCGCTCAGTCCTGCCGCTCGGCCGGGGTGGCGGCGGCCAGCCGCTCGCGGGCGCGGTCGAGCCAGTGCCGGCACAGCTCGGCCAGCTGTTCGCCGCGCTCCCACAGCGCCAGCGACTCCTCCAGCGTCAGCCCGCCGGCCTCCAGCCGGCGCACCACGTCGGCCAGCTCCTCGCGCGCCTGCTCGTAGGTCTGCGTCGGCTGCTCGGCTGGCTGCTCGGTCGGCTGCTCGCTCACGGGTGCCCATCCTGCCTGTCGACCCGCACCGGCAGCCGCCCGCCCGCGACGCGCACCGACAGCCGCTCGTCGTCGGCCACCTCGCCCGGCTCGCGGACCAGCGCGCCGTCGGCCCGCTGCACGAGCGCGTAGCCGCGCTGCAGCGTCGCCTGCGGGGAGAGGGCGGCGACCCGCGCCCGGGCGTGCTCGAGGTCGCGCTCGGCGGTCTCGACCCGGTGGGTGAGGGTGCGGCGGGCCCGGTCGCGCAGCGCGGCGACGTCGTCGGCCCGGCCGTGCAGCAGCCGCTCGGGGTCGGCCAGCACCGGCCGGCTGCGGACGCTCTCCAGCCACCGCTCGGACTGCTCGACCCGGACGGTGAGCAGGTGCCGGGCGCGGGCGCGCAACCCGTCGACCAGCCGGCGCTGCTCGCCGATCTCGGGCACCACGCGGTGCGCGGCGTCGGTGGGGGTGGCGGCGCGGACGTCGGCGACGTGGTCGACCAGCGTGGTGTCGGTCTCGTGGCCGACGGCGGTGACCACCGGGGTGCGGCAGGCGGCGATGGCGCGGACCAGCCCCTCGTCGGAGAACGGCAGCAGGTCCTCCACCGACCCGCCGCCGCGGGCCAGGACGATGACCTCGACCTCCGGGTCGCGGTCGAGCCGCTGCAGCCCGTCGATGACCGACGCCGCGGCGTTGACGCCCTGCACCAGGCTGTGGTGGACGGCGAAGCGCACCGCCGGCCAGCGCCGCCGCGCGGTGACCAGCACGTCGCGCTCGGCGGCCGAGTCCTTGCCGGTGACCAGGCCGACGACGGCGGGAGCGAAGGGCAGCGGGCGCTTGCGGGCGGCGTCGAACAGGCCCTCGGCGGCCAGCAGCCGGCGGATCCGCTCGATGCGGGCCAGCAGCTCGCCCAGGCCGACGGCGCGGATCTCGGTGGCGCGCAGGGAGAACGAGCCGCGGGCGATGTAGTAGTCGGGCCGGGCCCGCACGATCACCCGGGCGCCCTCGGTGAGCTCCAGGCCCGGCCGGTCGGCGACGTCGCGGGCGCAGGTGACCGGCACCGACAGGTCGGCGGCGGGGTCGCGCAGGGTCAGGAAGACCGTCGCGGCGCCGCTGCGCCGGCTGAGCTGGGCGACCTGCCCCTCGACCCACACCTCACCGAGCCGGCCGATCCACTCGGCGACCTTTCGGGCCACCGTGCGCACCGGCCAGGGCGCCTCGGGGGAGGAGGGGGCGGTCATGCCCGCGACTGTGCCAGGCGCCGGTGACGACGACGGCCCGGCACCCCGGAGCGGGGTCCCGGGCCGTCTGCCGTTCTACGCCTATCCCCGGGGCTGCAGCGGGCTGGCGTCGACCGCCTGCTGCTCGAGCTTCTCCAGCCGGTTGCGCAGCATCGTGACGAACGGCGAGCGGTTGCGGGTGGCCTCCTCGTAGGCGAGCAGGTCCTGGACGGTGGCCAGCTGGTAGCCGCGCAGCCGCCCGCGCAGCTGGGCGATGGTGAAGGAGTCGTAGCCCTCGACCGGCGCCGTCCCGGCTGCCTGCGACCCGGAGACGTCGCTGCCGCCCTCGGGGTCGTCGGTGGGCGCGGCGGAGTCCCCGCCGACGGCGTCGACGGCCGCGCCCTCGGCGCGCGCGGCGTCCTCCTCGGCGGTGTCGGTCTCCCCGACATCGGTGCGCACGCCGGTGGCCGCCGCGACCGGGGTGCCGCTCTCGTCGGTCACGGTGTCCTGTGTCGCGGTGTCCTGTGCCCCGGTGTCCTGGCCGGTGTCCGGGCCGGTGTCCTGGCCGGTGTCCTGGCCGGTGTCCTGGCCGCCCTCGGGGGCGACGACGCCCTCGTCGGTGACCGTGCCCTCGACCGTGGTGACCTCCCCGTCGGGGCCGATCACGTCGACCTCGGCGGCCGTGTCGGCCTCGGGGGTGGCGTCGGGGGTGGTGTCGGCCGCGGCGGCTGCGTCGGCGAGGCCGATGTCGGTGTCGGGGGTGCCGGAGTCGGCGGCGTCGGGCGTCGTCGTGTCGTCGCTGCCCACGTCGGGGGCGCCGGCGAGCTCACCGACCGGAGAGCCCCCCGGGTCGCTGGCGGCCGGGGTGTCGTCGGGTGCGCCGGCCGCGGGGGTCGCGTCGGTGCCCTCGGCCTCGAGCAGCGCGCTCTCCAGCGCGTCCTCGGCGGTGAGCGCGGAGTCGGCGGCCCCGAGCGCCGCCTCGGCCTCCTCGGCGCCCAGGACCTGGTCGGTGACGTCCTCGACGGCGGCGACCACCGCGGCCGGGGACGGCTCCGGCGGCAGGCCGGCGAGCTCGTCGTCGACCAGGCCGGCCGCGTCGGTGTCGACGTCGATCTCCATGACGTCGACCTCGGTGAGCTCGGTGACGGTGTCGGGCTCGCGCAGCGCCGCGGCGGTGTCCTCGACGGCGGCCACGACGGCGTCGGCGGCCGGGTCGCCGGGGAGGGTGGCGACCTCCTCGTCGGAGATGCCGGTCGTGTCGACGTCGGGCGCGCGGTCGAACGCGGAGTCGCGGAGCACGTCGATCGGCTGGGCCACCAGCCCGGTGCCCGCCGGCTGCTCGTCCTCGTCGTCGTCGAAGGTGGCCATGCCCGGCTCGCGGTCGCCGCGGATCCCGGTGAGCACCTCGTCGCCGCGGGCCACCAGCCCCGACCACTGCTGCTGCAGCTTCATCGCCGCCTGCAGCGCGATGCCGACGATGCGCACCGGCAGACCCGGCAGCGTCCGGGGGAGGCTGCGGACGTCGTCGAGGACGGTGGCCGCCAGTCCGACGGTGGCGCGGACCGGCTCGGGGATCTCACGGGACATGCACCCAGCCTGCCGCAGGGTCTGCGGGTCGGCACCACGGCCCCGGCGGGGGCCACCCGGTCGGGCGGGGAGTTCCTCGCGGCGGCGTGACCAGCGTCTCCCACGGGCGGCCCGCGGCGGAGGCCCGGTGTGAGCGGGCGAACACCGGGGGTCAGCGGGCCCGCTCTCTACCATGAGGTCATGGCTGATCAGCGCGGACGGGTCCTGCTGGCCGATCCCCGGGGCTACTGCGCCGGCGTCGACCGGGCGGTGGTGGCCGTCGAGCGGGCGCTGGAGATCCACGGCGCCCCGGTGTACGTCCGCAAGCAGATCGTCCACAACAAGCACGTGGTGGCCACCCTGGAGCGGCGCGGCGCCGTCTTCGTCGACGAGACCGACGAGGTGCCCGAGGGCTCGGTCGTCGTCTTCAGCGCCCACGGCGTCTCCCCGGCCGTCCACGAGGAGGCCGCCGCCCGGCAGCTGCGCACCATCGACGCCACCTGCCCGCTGGTCACCAAGGTGCACCAGGAGGCCAAGCGGTTCGCCCGCGACGACTACGACATCCTGCTGATCGGCCACCGCGGCCACGAGGAGGTCGAGGGCACCTCGGGCGAGGCGCCGTCGCACATCCAGCTCGTCGACGGACCCGACGACGTCGCGAACGTCCAGGTCCGCGACCCCGAGAAGGTCGTGTGGCTCTCGCAGACGACGCTCTCGGTCGACGAGACGCTCACCACGGTCGACCAGCTGCGGACCCGCTTCCCGGGGCTGCAGTCCCCGCCGAGCGACGACATCTGCTACGCCACGCAGAACCGGCAGCAGGCGGTCAAGCAGATGGCGCCCGCGTGCGACCTGGTGGTCGTCGTCGGCTCCACCAACTCGTCGAACTCGGTGCGGCTGGTCGAGGTCGCGCTGGAGGCCGGCGCCCGCGACGCGCACCTGGTCGACTACGCCGCCGAGATCGACCCCGCCTGGCTCGAGGGTGTGTCCACCGTCGGCGTCACCAGCGGCGCGTCGGTGCCCGAGGTGCTGGTGGGCGAGGTCCTCGACTGGCTGGCCGAGCGCGGCTACCCCGACGTCGAGACGGTCAAGGCCGCCGAGGAGCGGCTGGTCTTCGCGCTGCCCCGCGAGCTGCGGCCCGAGCGCGGCGAGTCCGCCCGTCCCGCCCGCTGAGCGGCCGCCACCGACACGAGAAGGGCCCCCTCCCGGACGGGAGGGGGCCCTTCTCGCGTCGCACGCTCAGCGCTTGGCGGCCCACCGCACAACGGCCAGCACCACGGCGACACCGGTGGCCACGGCCATGGTGGGGAAGCCGCGGATCAGGATCGTCGCGAGCGTCGGGAGGGTGAAGCTCGCCGACGGCGCCAGGCCGATGTTGACCGCGGCGACCGCGACGAAGACCAGCGGCGGGCAGCAGACGACGGTGAGCAGGTCGCGCGGGCGCACCAGCAGGGTGCCGACGGCGGTGGCCGCGACCAGGGTGACCAGGGTGAGCGTGCCCAGGCCGACGGCGAGGAAGGAGTCGACGGCACCGCCGGCGAGGGTGATGACGAAGACGCCGAGGACGGCGAGGACGCCGCGCAGCCCGGTGTCGCGGCGGCCGTCGGGCGGGGTGCGGCGGGACGAGCCGCGCGACCCGCGGCCGGGGACCGCGTTCCGACCGGCGTCGCGGGCCGGTACGCGCTCGACCGGCCGGCTGTGCCGCGGCGGGGCCTGCGTGCCGTCGCGGCCGGCGACCGGGGGCGGGCCCGGCTGCGGGGGGCGCTGCCCCGGGCGGATCGCCGGCGGCCGGGAGTCGGGGACCGGACGGCCGTGCCCCGTGCCCGCGCCGTGACCGGAGCCGCCCGGGCGGCCGCGGGGGTGCGGCGGGGGAACCGGCGGCAGCGACATGCGCGAGGCCCGGGCGGGCGTCGCGTCGTGCCGCGGGAGGTCGGGGCGCGGAGCCGGCGCGCCGGCGAGGGGGCGCTGCCCGCGGACCCCGCTGTCGCGCCAGGTGTCGGCTGCGCTCGCCGAGGCCATGGCCACCTCCCCGTCCCGTCCGCCGTCCCGTGCCGGGCCGGTCCCGGTGCACACCGTAGCGACGGCAGGCCCTGCGGCGGGGCACCTTCCGGTGTGGACTCTCGACACGTCACCGTGTCGATTTGGCAACTCTGGGTGGGCCGCGGGATGGGTGTGACGGAGGGGTCCAGCGCGACCGCCGGGACGGGCGCCGCCGCGGGCGGCCGGGCCGCTCAGCCTCCGTCGGTGAGCCGCCAGCGCAGCGGGACGTCGTCCGCGGCGGTGTCGTCGGCGGCCGTGCCGGGGGCGTCGGGCGCGTCGTCGGCGGCGGGCCGCAGCTGCCGCACCACCGCCTCGACCTCCGGCGGCGATGGCACCGCCGCCTCCCCGACGCCGAGGTCGTCGAAGCGGCGCGCGGCGGCGAGGACGGAGCGCTCGTAGGAGCCCACCGTCTCGTTGTAGCGGGTGAGCGTGGTGCCCAGGGCCGCCCCCAGCCGGGTCAGGTGCCCCGAGAGCGTGGTCAGGCGGGCGTGCAGCCGGCGGCCGACCTCGATGACCTGGTCGGCGTCGCGGGCCAGCCGCTCCTGCCGCCACGAGTGGGCCACCGTGCGCAGCAGCGCCAGCAGCGTGCTGGGGGTGGCGATGACGACGTCGCGGCCGAAGCCGTACTCCAGGAGCGCCGGCTCGGCCTCCAGTGCCGTGGTGAGGAAGCCGTCGGAGGGGACGAACAGCACGGTGAACGGTGCGGCGGGCCGGAAGGCGGTGGGGTAGCGGCGGGCGGCCAGCGCGTCGACGTGCGCGCGCAGCTGCCGGGCGTGCGTGGCGACGCGCTGGACCCGGACGGCCTCGTCGGTGGCCTGCACGGCCTCGATGTAGCCGGCGAAGGGGACCTTCGCGTCGACGACGACCTGGCGGCCGTCGGCGAGGGTGACCACGAGGTCGGGCCGGACCCCGGCGCCCTCGTCGTTGGTGGAGGAGGGCTGCTCGACGAAGTCGCAGTGCTCGAGCAGCCCCGCCACCTCCACGACCCGGCGCAGCTGCACCTCGCCCCAGCGGCCCCGCACGTGCGGGGTGCGCAACGCGGGGACCAGGGCCGCCGTCTCCTGCCGCAGCAGCGCGCTGGTCTGCCCGACGGTGCCCATCTGCTCGCGCAGCTCGCCGTGGGCGGTGGCGCGGTCGCGCTCGATGCCGGCCAGCAGCCGGTGCAGGTGGTCCAGCGACTCGTGCACCGGCTCGAGGGCGTCACCGGCCGGCCGGCGACGGGAGACCATCGCGACGACGCCGAGCACGACGGCCGCTCCCAGCAGCGCGCCGAGCAGCAGGCCGAGGAGGAGCGAGGCGGCGTCCACGAGCAGCAGGGTGCCTCAGCTCACCGACATCCCCCGTGAGGCGGTGCCGACAGCGCTACAAAGGCACCTGTCGGTGCCGATAGCGCTACAAAGGCACCTGTGGGTGCCGATGGCGCCACGGAGGCACCGCTCAGGCGGGGACGGGGGCGTGCTCGGCCTCGTGGTCGAGCAGCCAGCGCTTGACCGGGGTGCCCCAGCGGAAGCCGCCGAGGCCGCCGTCGGAGCCGAGCACCCGGTGGCAGGGCACGAACAGCGCCGCGGCGTTGCGGGCGCAGGCGTTGGCCGCCGCGCGCACCGCGGCCGGCCGCCCGCAGCGGGCGGCGAAGGCGGCGTAGGTGTCGGGCTGCCCGGCGGGCACCGTGCGCAGCACGTCCCACGCCTCCTCGAGGAACGGCCCGGAGCGCTGCTGCACCGGGACGTCGTCGATCGCGCGCAGGTCGCCGGACGCGTGCGCCTCGACGGCGTCGAGGACCGGCAGGTGCTCCACCCGCTCGACCCGGGTGGGCCGCAGCGTGCGGTGGACGACGGGCAGCAGGTCGGCCACGTCGCCGGTCCACCCGGCGGCGAGGACGACGTCGCCGCCGTCGGGGCCGGGGGTGACGACGACGGTGAAGGGGCCGGGCGGGGTGGCGACGGTGGCGTAGCGGGCGGACGAGGTCATGACGCACTCCGATCGGGCGTGGGGGCGGGGGAGCGGGTGAACAGGGCGGGCGCGGCCAGCGACCACAGGTGCACCACCGCGTAGGAGCGCCACGGCCGCCAGCGGGTCGCGGCGTCGGCGTCGGAGCTGCCGAGGGCGGCGAGCGAGCGGCGCAGTGCGAGGTCGCCGGGGAGCCAGACGTCGGGGTCGCCGAGGCCGCGCATCGCCACGACCGCCGCCGTCCACGGGCCGATGCCCGGCAGCGCCAGCAGGTCGCGGACGGCCTCCTCGCGGTCGCAGCCCGGGTCGAGGGCCACCCGGCCGTCGGCCAGCGCCGCGGCCAGCCCGGTCAGGGTGCGGCTGCGGGCGCCGGTGAGCCCGACGGCGGACAGGTCGGCCTGCGCGAGCGCCGCGGGCCGCGGGAAGGCGTGGGTGAGGGTGCCGACCGGCTCGGCCAGCGGCGTGCCGGCCAGCGCGAGGACGCGCGCGGTGAGCGTCCGCGCGCCGGCCACCGACACCTGCTGGCCGAGGACCGCGCGCGCCGCCGCCTCCGGGGCGTCGGGCGAGGCGGGCACGCGGCGGCCGGGCGCGCCGGCGACCAGCGGGGCCAGCGCGGGGTCGGCGCCGAGGGCGTCGTCGACGGCGGCGGGGTCGGCGTCGAGGTCGAGCAGCCGCCGGCAGCGGGGGACGGCGGCGCGCAGGTCGCGCAGGTCGGTCAGCAGCAGCCGCGCCGTGACCGCGGGGCCGCCGTCGGGGGCGGGGGAGAGGCGGACGACGGCGGGCCCGCCGGGCAGGTCGAGGACGCGGGAGAACGTGGTGCCGTCCCACTCCTCGAGTCCGGGGACGGCGTGCGCGCCGAGGAAGGTCAGCACCTCGGCCGCGTCGAACGGGGCGCGGGCGGCCAGCCGCAGCGTCAGCCAGCCGGGCGTACCGCGGTCGCCGCCGCGCCGGCGGCTGCGCAGCTCGCTGGGGGTGCAGGCGAAGACCTCCCGGAGGGTGTCGTTGAACTGCCGGATGCTGGCGAACCCCGCGGCGAAGGCGACGTCGGCCATCGGCAGGTCGGTGGTCTCGATCAGCACGCGGGCGGTCTGGGCGCGCTGGGCCCGCGCGACGGCGAGCGGACCGACACCGAGCTCGCCGACCAGCAGCCGGTGCACCTGGCGCTCGGAGTAGCCCAGCCGCTCCGCCAGGCCGGGGACGCCGGCCCGCTCGACCTCGCCGTCGGCGATCAGCCGCATGGCCCGGGCGACGACGTCGGCGCGCACGTCCCACTCCGGGGACCCGGGGACGGCGTCGGGGCGGCAGCGGCGGCAGGCGCGGTAGCCGGCGGCCTGCGCGCCGGCGGCGGTGCCGTAGAAGGTCACGTTGGCGGCGGCCGGGGTGCGCGCCGGGCACGACGGGCGGCAGTAGATGCCGGTGGTGCGCACGGCGGTGAAGAACCAGCCGTCGAAGCGGGCGTCCCGGCTGGCGACCGCGCGGTAGCAGCGGTCGGTGTCGAGGGAGGCGGTCACGACTCCGAGCATGGCACCGCGCCGGGGCGGGGACTGGCGGGATTCGGACGCCACCGTGGGCCGGTGTCCGGGTGCGGCTGTCACTGCCCCGCAGCAGACTGCCCGCACCGCCCGCGCTCCCGCCCGGGCCGCCGACCAGGGGGAACCGTGATCGATCCGTCCGTGCCCGCGCGCCGCCACCTCCGCCTGCCCGTGCAGACCACCGGCCGGCAGGTGGTCGTCTTCGCCGACGCGGCCGACGAGCCGGTGGACTGGTCGGCCGCCGGGATCTCCGACGTCGCCGACTCCCGCGACTTCACCGCCGGGCGGGTCTCCGCGCAGACCCTCCGCGAGGCCGGCGCCACGGTGTTCTCCCGGCTCGGCATCGCCGTGGTCGCCGCCCCGCCGGACCAGGTGGGTGCGCTGCGCCGGCCGGTGCTGTCGGTGTCGCCCGAGCTGGTGCACCACGTGCTGCCCGACGACGCCTACGTCCGCGGCTACCGGGACGGCGTGGCCGACCTCGCCGGCCGCCTCGTCGGCACCGGCGGCGACGGCGCCGCGCCCGCGCCGCCGGTGTTCGAGGACACCGCGGCGGCCACCTGGGGCGTGCAGGCGGTGCAGGCGACGACGTCGCCGTTCACCGGCCGCGGCATCCGGGTCGCCGTCCTCGACACCGGCCTGGACCTCGCGCACCCCGACTTCGCCGGCCGGCAGGTCACCGCGGAGTCCTTCGTGGAGGGGGTGACCAGCGCGCAGGACGGCCACGGCCACGGCACCCACTGCACCGGCACCGCCTGCGGCCCGCGGGTGCCCCCGGCCGGCCCGCGGTACGGGGTCGCGTCGAAGGCGGAGGTGTACGTCGGCAAGGTGCTCAGCGACGAGGGCAGCGGCGACGACGGCGGCATCCTGGCCGGCATCGACTGGGCGGTCGCCAACGGCTGCGCCGTCGTCTCGATGTCCCTGGGGGCCGACGTGGCCGAGGCCCACCCGCCCTACTCGGCCGCCGGGCGGCGGGCGCTGGAGCAGGGGTCGCTGATCGTGGCGGCGGCCGGCAACAACGCCGACCGGCGCGCCGGCGACTTCGGCTTCGTCGGCGCCCCGGCCAACAGCGTGGAGATCCTCGCCGTCGGCGCGCTCGACGCGAGCCTGGCCACGGCCTGGTTCTCCGCGCGCAGCCTGCCGGTGCCCGGCGGGGAGGTGGACGTCGCCGGCCCCGGCGTGGACGTGCTGTCGACCTGGCCCATGCCCACCCGCTACGAGACGATCAGCGGCACGAGCATGGCCACCCCGCACGTGGCCGGGCTGGCCGCGCTGTGGGCCGAGGCCACCGGGCGGCGCGGCTTCGAGCTGTGGGCCACGCTCACCCAGGCCGCCCGGCGGCTGACCGAGCCGTCGGCCGACGTCGGTGGCGGGCTGGCGCTGGCGCCGCAGGAGGGCGCCGGAGCGGGCTGACGTCGGTCCGGGCACGTGCTCCCGCGGGGGTCCGGTGATCCCCGCCGCCGGGTTCGGCGGTCAACCCGGGAAGTGGCCCAGCTGGGACAGCACCGTCACGTTGTCCCAGATCAGCCACATCTCCGCGATCCGGCCGTCCTGGATGCGGAACACGCCGGCGAAGTCGAACCGCGCCTTCTCCCCCGACGGCGGGAAGGGGCCCAGCGGCCCGGTCTGGGTGCCCTCGTAGGTCGCCCACACGGCCGCCCGGTCACCGTCGACCAGGACCTGCGTGAACGTCTGCACGTTGTCCGGGAAGGCCTCCGCGTCCTGCCGCAGGAACTCCTTGAACTGCTCACGATCTGTGATCGACAGGTGTGGAGTCGCCTGGCAGTGCCGGGTGACGTCCGGGGTGAGGACGTCGTCGAGGAGGTCCGGACGGCGCGTGTTCATCGCGTCCTCCAGCCGCCGGACCAGCGTCCTGATCTGCTCGGCGTCGTCGGTCATCGGGACCTCCTGGTCGTCCGGCCGTGCAGCGACCCGGCCTGCCTACTCGCCGACACGACGGAGGTGCCGGCGACGTCTCGCCAGGGGGCCGGCACGCAGCCGGTCGTCACCCCGTGGGACGCCGCCATCACGGCTCGCCGCCTCGGAGGCCCTCGGGCGGCGTAGCCTCCGGCCGTGGGCTCCCCGCTGGCGCGGTTCAGCGTCACCGTCGACGACGGGCACCGGGCCGACCTCGACGAGGTGGCCCGGGCGCTGCGCGACTCGGGCCTGCAGGTCGACCGGGTGCTCGGCACGCTCGGGCTGATCACCGGCCGGGCGCCGGTCGACGCCCGCCCGGCGCTGCTGGCCGTCCCGGGCGTGAGCTCCGTCGACGAGCAGCTGCGCGTGCAGCTGCCGCCGCCGGACGCCCCGGTGCAGTAGCGCGGGGACCCTGCCGCGTCGCCGCCCGTTGGACGGGTGTGCAGCCGAGCCCCCCGGCCGGGCGACCCCGCCTCCTCCTCGTCGTGCTCGCCGTCGTCCTGCTGACCGGAGGAGCCGTGCTGGCGGTCCGGCAGGGGACGGCGGAGCCCGCGCCGTCGGCCGAGTGCGCGGCGGCGGAGCCGGCGGTGCGGGTCGACCCGGCGGCGGTGCCCGAGGGGCCGGTCGCCGGGTACGCCGGGGAGCAGCTGGCCAACGCGGCGGCGATCGTCAACGCCGCTGCCGACCTGGGTCTGGACACCTGTGCGCAGGTGGTCGGGGTGATGACCGCGATGGGGGAGTCCTCGCTGCGCGTCCTCGACCACGGCGACGCCGCCGGCCCGGACTCCCGGGGGCTGTTCCAGCAGCGCGACAACGGCGCCTGGGGCAGCTACGCCGACCGGATGGACCCCACCACCAGCGCCACCAACTTCTTCCGCGCGCTGCAGGAGGTGCCCGGCTGGCGCGCGCTGCCGCCGACGATCGCCGCGCACCGCACCCAGCGCAACGCCGACCCGTACCACTACCAGCGCTGGTGGGACGACGCCGTCGAGGTGGTCGGCGCGCTGGCCGGGCGGCCGGTGCTCGGCGCGGGCAGCTGACTCACCGCTCGACGAGCACCGCGATCCCGTCGAGCAGCCGGGCCAGCCCGAACTCGAAGGTCCGCTCGGGGGAGTAGCCGCCGAGCTCGTTCCCCGCGACCGGGCCGACCCGCGCCGCGGTGGGGAAGCGCGCCGCGTCGAAGACCCGGTCGACCAGCGGCTCGGTGGCCGCCCACCACTCGTCCTCGGTGAGCCCGCTGTCCCGCTCGGCGGCGTCCTTGTCGTGCAGCCCGCCGACGGTGCCGCGGACGAAGCCGCCGACCACCGTCACCACCAGCTCCATCTCCACCTCCGACAGGCCCAGGCCGTCGACGGCGGCCAGCTCCAGGTCGTAGCGGCGCATCAGGTTCGGCCCCAGGACCGGCCGGCCGGTGCCCACGGAGGCCGCCCAGGGGTGGCGCACGTAGAGGTCCCAGTTGGCCCGGGCGACGGCGGTCAGCCGCGCCCGCCAGTCGCCGGCCGGGGGCTCGGGGTAGAGCTCGCCGAGGACGGCGTCGTGCATGAGGGCCACCAGCTCGCCCTTGCCCGGGACGTGGGTGTAGAGCGTCATCGCGCCGACGCCGAGCTCGGCGGCCAGCCGGCGCACGGTCACCGCGGCCAGTCCCTCGCGGTCGGCCAGCTCGACCGCGGCCGCCACGACCCGGTCGACGTCGAGGCCGGGACGGGGGCCGGGACGGCGGCCGGCGCCGTCCGGGCTCCGCCAGAGCAGGGCCATGGTGCGGGCGGGGTCCCCGCCGGACGTGGACTCCGTCGCCATGGCTGCAGCCTCCCCCATCCGGTTGCACGGCCGTCTCCGTACGGCGTACGGTACTGCCCGGGCAGAATGTCGTACGGTGTACGGAGGTGGCGGGTGGACGCGTCGGTGCGGATCCGGGGACTGGTCAAGAGGTACGGGGGGAGGGCCGTGCTCGACGGGGTGGACCTCGACGTCGGGCCCGGGGAGGTGTGCGCGCTGCTGGGGCCCAACGGCGCGGGCAAGACGACGGCCGTCCGCATCGCCACGACGCTGCTGCGCCCCGACGGCGGCCGGGTCGAGGTCGCCGGTGTCGACGTCGTCGCGAGGCCGCGGGAGGTGCGCCGCCGGATCGGCACGGTCGGCCAGCACCCCACGGTCGACGACGTGCTCGGTGCCCGCGACAACCTGGTGCTCTTCGGCCGGCTGCACCACCTCGACCGGGCCGCCGCCCGCCGGCGCGCCGCCGAGCTGCTCGCACTGGCGGGGCTGCCCGACACCGGTGACCAGCCGGTCCGGGAGTTCTCCGGCGGCATGCGCCGCCGGCTCGACATCGCCGCCGGACTGGTGCTCGAGCCGCGGGTGCTGTTCCTCGACGAGCCGACCACCGGGCTGGACCCGGCCGGCCGGCGGGACGTGTGGGACGCGGTGCGCGGCCTGGTGGCCCGGGGGACGACGGTGCTGCTCACCACCCAGTACCTGGAGGAGGCCGAGCGGCTGGCCGACCGGGTGGCCGTGCTCGACACCGGCCGGGTCGTCGCCACCGGCACCCCGCGGGAGCTGACGGCGGCCATCGGCGGCGACCGGCTGGAGCTGGTCGTCGCCGACCCGGGCCGCGCCGCGGAGGCCGCCGCCCTCGCCGAGCGGGTGGCCGCCGGGCCCCCGCTGCCGGGCGGCCGCGACGAGGGGGCGCGCGTGACGGTGCCGGTGTCGCGGCGGGCCGGCGTCGTCGGCGACGTGGTCCGCGCGCTCGACGGCGCCGGGATCGACGTCGCCGACCTGGTGCTGCGGCCGGCCACGCTCGACGAGGCCTACCTGCGCATCACCGGCCGCGACCGGGCGGCCGAGGAGGTGCCGGCGTGACCGCGGTCGGGGAGGGGACCGCCGGGCGGCTGCGGTGGGCCGTCGCCGACGCGCTCACCGTCGCCGGCCGCGACGTCGCGCACTGGCGGCGGCAGCCCGCGGGCCTGCTCGCGACCCTGCTGTTCCCGGTGCTGCTGATGGTCACCTTCGTGTACCTGCTCGGCGGCGGCATCCCCGTGCCCGGCGGCAGCTACCGCGACTTCATGGTCCCGGGGATGCTCGCGCTGGTCATGCTGTTCGGGCTCGAGGGGACGATGACCGCCGTCGTCACCGACACCCAGCGCGGCGTCACCGACCGGTTCCGCGCGCTGCCCATGGCGCCGTCGGCCGTGGTGACCGGGCGGTGCCTGGCCGACCTCGCGGCCTCGGTCGCCGGGCTCGCCGTCGTCGCGCTCGCCGGGCTCGCCGTGGGCTGGCGCCCGGACCCCGGCCCGGGGCTGCTGGGCGCGGCCGCGCTGCTCCTGCTGCTGCGGGTCGGCTTCCTGTGGGTGGGCATCTGGCTCGGGCTGCTGACCCGCGACCCCGCGCTGGTCACCGCCGTGCAGGTCCTCGTGTGGCCCTTCGCCTTCCTCTCCAACGTCTTCGTCCCGGTCTCCTCGATGCCGGCCTGGCTGGGGACGCTCGCGGAGTGGAACCCGGTGGCGGCCACCGTGACCGCCGTGCGGGAGCTGACCGGCGTCCCCGTCCCCGACGGCGGGTGGGCCACCGGGCACGCCGCGCTGCTCGCCGTCGCCTGGCCGGTGCTGCTCACCGTGGTGTTCGCCGCGCTGGCGGTGCGCCGCTGGCAGGGCCTGTCGCGCTGACCCCGGCCGGTGCGTCCACCGACCGGTGGACGCACCGGCCCACGGAACGGCCGTACCGCCCGCGGCCCCGGGCCGCCAGGCTCGTGCCATGACAGCGATGCAGACGGCGCCCGCCGCGGCAGGGGTGCGCGACGACGACGCGGTCCGCGTGCGCGGGCTGGTCAAGCGCTACGGCGGCCGGACCGTGGTCGACGGCCTCGACCTCGACGTCCGGCGCGGGGAGGTCTTCGCCCTCCTCGGGCCCAACGGCGCGGGCAAGACGACCACCGTCGAGGTCCTCGAGGGGGTCCGCACCCGCGACGGCGGCGAGGTCACCGTCCTGGGCGAGGACCCCGCGCGCGCCGGGCGGGCCTGGCGCGACCGCACCGGCGTCGTCGGGCAGACCACCGGCGCCGGCAACGCGCTCACCGTCCGCGAGACCCTCGACCACTTCGCCCGCTACCACGCCACGCCGGTGCCCACCGCCGAACTGCTCGCCGACGTCGCGCTGGCCGAGTCCGCCGGCACCCGGGTGTCGCGGCTGTCCGGCGGGCAGCGGCGGCGGCTGGAGGTGGCCCTCGGCATCCAGGGCCGGCCGGAGCTGCTGTTCCTCGACGAGCCCACCACCGGCATGGACCCGGTCGCCCGGCGCTCGTTCTGGGGGCTGGTCCGCGGCCTGCGCGCGGCCGGCACCACCGTGCTCCTCACCACCCACTACCTGGACGAGGCCGCCGAGCTCGCCGACCGCGTGGGCGTGCTGGCCGCGGGCCGGCTGGTCGAGGTCGCCCCGCCCGCCGAGCTCGGCGCGGACCTGCGGCGGGTGGCCACCGTGCGCTGGACCGAGGACGGCGCCGTCCGCGAGGTGGTCACCCGCGAGCCGGCGGCCGTGCTGCGCGACCTGCTCGCCGCGCACCCCGCCGGGGAGGTGCCCGGCCTGACCGTCACCCGGCCCGACCTGGAGGAGGTCTACCTCTCCCTGGTCGGCGCCACCGCCACCCCCGAGGGAGAGCCCCGATGACCGCCGTCCTGACCCCGCCCCGCACCCGCCCGGCGCCGCCGTCGGCCGCGGCCATCGGCCTGGCCCGCACGGGGATGGAGCTGCGCCTGTTCGTCCGCGACCCGGCGCAGGTGGTGTTCTCCTTCGCCTACCCGATCGTGATGCTGCTGATCTTCGCGTCCGTGTTCGAGGGCGAGGACCGGCCCGGCGGGGTGCCCTTCGCCCAGTACTTCCTCGCCGGGATCGCGGCCACCGGGATCATGCTGACCAGCTTCCAGGCGGTCGGCACGGCGATCGCCGAGGAGCGCGACCGGGGCGACCTCGCCCGGCTGCAGACGCTCGGCACGCCGGCGCTCGGCTACTTCCTCGGCAAGGCCGGGCAGGTGCTGGTGACGACGGTCCTGCAACTGGCGCTGCTGCTCACCGTGGCCGCGACGGCCTTCGACGTGTCCCTGCCCACCGAGCCCGGCCGCTGGCTGACCTTCGCCTGGGTGGCCGTCGGCGGCGCGGTGGCGGGCACGGTGCTCGGGATCGCGGTCGCCTCGGTCGGCAGCAGCCGGTCGGTCGGCAACGGGATCAGCGCCTTCGCCGTCGTGCTGCAGTTCTTCTCCGGCGTCTTCTTCGTCTTCTCCGAGCTGCCGCCGTGGATGCAGGAGGTGGCCGCGGTCTTCCCGCTCAAGTGGATGGTGCAGGGCATGCGCTCGGTGTTCCTGCCCGACTCGGCCGCCGCGGTGGAGCCGGCCGGCAGCTGGGAGCACGGCACCACTGCCCTGGTGCTGGCCGCATGGGTGATCATCGGGCTCGTGGTCTGTGCCCGCGCCTTCCGCTGGCGCCGCACGGCATGAGCCTGCGGCGCTCCCTGGCCGCCGCCCTCCTCCCCACCTCGGGCGAGGAGGGCGGCGAGCCGCTGTCCGCGCGCGGGTGGCGGGCCACCGTCGTCGGGATGCACGTCATCTCGGCGGTGCTGTGGTCGCTGGCGGTGGTCAGCGTGGTCTCCGGCGAGGTCACCGACGCGGGCGAGCAGGGGCCGGTGCTCGCCGTCCTCGGGGCCCTGGCGCTGTCCTACGTCCTCGCCGGCGGGCCGGCCGTCGGCGGTGGGCACCCGCGCCGGGCCCTGGTCCACCTCGGCGTCGTGGTCGCCTGCTTCGGGCTGCTGGGGTGGCTCGCGCCGGGGCTGCTGTTCCTGCTCTTCCTCGCCTACCCGCAGGTCTGGTTCGTCGTCCAGGGGACGCCGACCGGCGTCGCCTGGACGGTGCTGCTGGCCGTGGCCAGCGCGATCGGGCCGCTGGCGCAGGCGGGGGCGGGGGAGACCACGCTGGAGGTGCTGCGCGAGTCGGTGGTCAGCCTGGCCTTCAGCCTGGCGCTCGGGCTGTGGATCAGCCAGGTGCTGCGGCAGAGCGCCGACCGGGCCTCGCTGATCGCGCAGCTGGAGGCCACCCGGACGGAGCTGGCCACCGCCGAGCGCGAGCGCGGGGTGCTCGCCGAGCGGGAGCGGCTGGCCGGCGAGGTGCACGACACGCTGGCGCAGGGCTACACCTCGATCGTGGTCCAGGCGCAGACGGCGGCGGCGCTGCTGCGCGCCGACCCCGACGCCGCGCTGGAGCGGCTGGCCGTCATCGAGGACGTCGCCCGCGACAACCTGGCCGAGGCACGCGCCGTGGTGGCGGCGTTCCGGCCGGTGGCGCTGGACGGGTCGACCCTGGTGGAGGCGCTGCAGCGGCTGGCCGCCCGGTTCGCCCGCGAGACCGGGCTGCAGGTGCGGGTGGACACCGGGGCGCTCGACGGCGTGCCCGCGCTGCGCACCGACGAGGAGGTCGTGCTGCTGCGCGGCGCCCAGGAGGCGCTGACCAACGTCCGCCGGCACGCCGCGGCCTCGGCGGTGGTGCTGCGGCTGGCGCGGGTGGGCGGGCAGGTGTCGGTGCACGTGGAGGACGACGGGGTGGGCTTCGACCCGTCGGCGGTCACCGTCTCGGGCCTGGAGGGGCTGCGCGGGCGGGTCGCGCAGGTCGGCGGCGAGGTCGACGTCGCCTCCGCGCCGGGCTCGGGCACGCGCGTGACGGTGCGGGTGCCGGGCTCGTGATCAGGGTGCTCGTGGTCGACGACCACCCGGTGGTGCGCGGCGGACTGGTCGGCTGGCTGGCGGCGCAGGAGGACCTCGACGTCGTCGGGGAGGCCGGCGACGGGCTGGAGGCGCTCGCGCAGGTCGCGGCGCTCTCGCCCGACGTCGTCCTCATGGACCTGCGGATGCCGCGCATGGACGGCGTCACCGCGATCGAGAGGCTCGCCGCCGCGCACCCCGCCGTCCGGGTGCTGGTGCTCACCACCTACGACACCGACGCCGACATCGTGCGGGCGGTGGCCGCCGGGGCGACCGGCTACCTGCTCAAGGACGCCCCGCTGCCGCAGCTCGCCGACGCCGTCCGCGCGGCCGCGCGCGGGGAGACGGTGCTCGCCCCGCCGGTGGCCGCCCGGCTGGTGTCGCAGCTGCGCGCGCCCACGGTGGAGGCGCCGACCGCCCGCGAGCTCGAGGTGCTCGCCGGGGTGGCGCGCGGGCTGACCAACGCCGAGATCGGCCGGGAGCTGTTCATCGGCGAGGCGACGGTGAAGACACACCTGCTGCGGGTGTTCGCCAAGCTCGGCGTCGACGACCGCACCCGCGCGGTCATGGTCGCCGTCGAGCGCGGCCTGCTCCCCGGCCCCGGCGCCCGGTAGGTGCCTTTGTAGTGGAGATGGCACCCGACCCCGGCCCGGTGAGTGCCTGTGTTGCGCTGTTGGCACCTCACCCGGCCTCCGGACCCTGGCTGGTCGCTTGTGGGACCGACAGGGTGACCGCATGGCCGGGTTGATCGGTCCCCGCGCGCTGGTCCGGTTGCTGCGGACGGGTGACCTCCGCGCGCGGTGGCGCGCCGCGCGGGACGGGCAGGCCGCCCTGCGCCTGCAGGTCGTCAGCGCAGCCCTCGACGCCGGCCTGCCCGACGCACTGGTGCAGGGGCCCGCGAGCACCGCCGAGTCACTGGGCGGACGTGCACCACCTGGTGCACTGGTGGAAGGACCCCCGCCTCCCCCGCCACTCGCCAGCTCGCGGCGGGCCCCTACGCGAGGGCCGACCACCACGGCTTCCGGGTCGCACGACAACCCGACGGCCGGTGGCGCACCTACCGGCCCGACGGCACCGAGATCACCGCCCTGACGCCGCTGGCACCCGCCGCCTGACCGCTACGGCTCGACCACCCGGCGCTCGGCGGTGAGTTCGCTCGGGGTGTCGCCGGTGTTCACCGTCGCGCTCGGCTCGATCAGCAGCACCTGCGCGCCCTCGGGCGAGTACGGCTGGTGCGGCGTGCCCCGCGGCACCACGTAGAGCTGGCCCGGGCCGAGCGTGACGTCGCCGTCGTCCATGCGGATGGTCAGCGAGCCGGACAGGACGAGGAAGACCTCGTCGGTTCCCGGGTGGCTGTGGCGGGTGAACTCGCCGCGGGTGTGCACGACGCGGACGTCGTAGTCGTTGAGCACCGCGACGGTCCGCGGCGACCACGGCTGGTCGACCGTGGCCAGCACCGCGGCGAGGTCGACCGGGCGGTTCACGGCGTCACGTCCACCGACTCGGGAGCCCTCGCGAGGGCCCGGTCGACGAGGTCGAGCAGTCGCCGGCTGACCTCGGGACGGCGCTCGAGCTGCACCATGTGCCCGACACCGGGGTAGACGGCCAGCTCCGCCAGCGGCAGCGCGTCGGCGATCGCGCGGCTGTGCTCGACCGGGCAGAGCCGGTCGGCGTCGCCCACGGCCACCAGCGCCGGCACCTCCGCGAGCGCCGCCAGCGCCGTCGCGCGGTCGTGGTCGGAGAAGGTGGGCAGGAAGGCGGCCACCGTCTCCGCAGTGCAGGCGCGGTGCACCTCCATCGCCAGCCGGACGTCGGCCGGGTCGGCGGTGCCGCTGAAGATCAGCCTCATGTCCAGCGGGCCGACGGCGCGCGGCCTGCCCGCCTGCTCGGCCCGCACCGCGCGCTCGTTGAGCACCGGCAGCAGCCGCTTGACCACGCGGGCCACGGGCGCCGGCAGCCCGTAGGTGACCGCGTCCAGGCCCCCGCTGCTGGTGCCGACGAAGGCCACCCCAACGACGCGGCTCCCGAACAGGTCGGGCCGCTGCTCGGCCAGCGCCATGAGTTCATGCCGCCCATCGAGTGCCCGGCGACGACGACCGGACCGGCCGGGGCCACCTCCTCGACCACGCGGGCCATGTCGCGCCCGAGGTGCTCGATGGTGGCGCGGTCGCGCGTCGTCGCCCCGGACCGCCCGTGCCCGCGGTGGTCGTAGGTGACCACCCGCAGGTCGGGGCGCGCCTCGAGCAGGTCGCGGACCTGCCCGGCCCACAGCCGCGACGACTGCACGTACCCGTGCGCCAGCACGACGGTGGCGACCGGCTGCTCCGCGCCGAACTCCTCGACGTGCAGCGCGACGCCGTCCTCGGTGGTCACCGTGCGCAGCCGCCCCTCTGGCGGCGGGGGCAGGTCCGGGGTCCCGGCCGGACGGGCGGCGCGGCGGCGGGCGAGGGCCGCACCGGCGGCGAGGGCCACGAGGCCGGCAGCGGCGGCGGTGGACGGGCGCATGGGGACGGACTCCCGGGTGGTCAGGCGTGGACGGGAACGCGCCGGGCGGCGCGCAGCTCGTAGGACTCGGCGTCGAACCGCCGCATGAGGCGCACGAAGGGGAGCGTGTGCGTGGGCCAGAGCGTGAAGTTGCGCCCCTGCGCGTCGCGGTACCAGGACCGGCAGCCGCCGGCGTTCCACACGGTGCCGGTGAGCTCGGCCTGCAGCCGCGCGTTGTAGGCCTCCTGCGCCGACCGCCGCACCTCGAGCGCGTCGGCGCCGGCCTCCCGCACCGCCTGCAGCGCCGCGACGACGTAGCCGATCTGCGCCTCGATCATGATCACCACGGAGTTGTGGCCGAGCACGGTGTTCGGGCCGAGCAGCAGGAACAGGTTGGGGAAGCCCGCCACGGTGGTGCCGCGGTGGGCCTGCACGCCCGAGCGCGCCCACTCCTCGTGCAGCGTGCGTCCCTCGCGGCCGGTCAGCCGGTGGGCCAGCGGGATGTCCATCACCCGGAAGCCGGTGCCGTAGACGACGACGTCGACCTCGTGCTCGGTCCCGTCGGCGGCGACCACCGCGTGCGGGCGCACCTCGGTGACCGGCGAGGCGACCACCCGCACGTTCGGCCGGGTCAGGGCGCGCAGGTAGTCGTCGCTGACGATCACCCGCTTGCAGCCGATGGCGTAGTCCGGGGTGAGCGCGGCGCGCAGCCGCGGGTCGGGCACCTCCTGCTCGAGGAACCGCAGCGCCTGCTTCTCGAACAGGCCGCGCAGCCGCCCACCGCCGATGAACGCGCGCAGCCGGGCCTCGCGGGACCAGTACTGCAGCCCGCGGGCCAGCCGCAGGAAGCCCGGCACCCCGGCGTGCAGCCGGTGCTCGCGGTCGCTGTAGGCGCGGTCGGCCCGTGCGATCACCCACGGTGGGGTGCGCTGGAAGACGACCACCTCCGCCGCCGTCGCCTGCAGCTCGGGCACGAACTGGGCGGCCGAGGCGCCGGTGCCCACGACGGCGACCCGCCTGCCGGCGAGGTCGACCGAGTGGTCCCAGCGGGCGGAGTGGAACGACGGGCCGCGGAAGGTCTCCACGCCCGGCACGTCGGGGAGGTGCGGCTCGACGAGGCCGCCCGCGCCGCTCACGACGACGTCGGCGGTGAGGCTGCCGCGCGAGGTCTCCAGCCGCCACAGCAGGGCGTCGTCGTCCCACTGCCCGGAGACGACGTCGGTGCTGCAGTACAGGTGGGGGAGGACGCCGTGGTCGGCGGCGACCTGCTCGAGGTACTCCCGGATCTCGGCCTGCCGCGAGTAGACGTGCGACCAGTCGCGCTTGGGCGCGAAGGAGAACGAGTAGAGGTGGCTGGGCACGTCGCAGGCGGCGCCCGGATAGGTGTTGTCCCGCCAGGTGCCGCCGAGGCTGTCGGCCCGCTCCAGGACGACGACCTCGTCGATGCCCGCCCGCTTCAGGGCGACGACGGTGCCGATGCCGGAGAACCCGCCGCCGACGACGACCACCCGTGCGTGCGCCGGGAGGGGACCGGCGGCGGTGGCGTGCCGCGACGTCACCGTCGGCGCCTGGGACACGGGACCTCCAGGGGTGGGGCGAGGGGGTGACGAGCCTCGCACGTCTCGCAGCCGGATCCGTGGGTGCCCGGTCCGCGCGCGCCGCGGCCCGTAGGCTGGATCTGCCCGAGCGAGCTTGCGAGCTCGGCGGTAGGCACAGCAGTCCGACGAACGCGGACGACGAGCGAAGCGAGGAAGTACGCGTGAGTCTCACCATCGGGATCGTCGGGCTGCCCAACGTCGGCAAGTCGACGCTGTTCAACGCGCTGACCAAGAACGACGTCCTGGCGGCCAACTACCCCTTCGCCACGATCGAGCCGAACGTCGGCGTCGTCGGCGTCCCCGACGAGCGGCTGGCCAAGCTCGCCGAGCTGTTCTCCTCGCAGAAGGTCGTGCCGGCGACGGTGTCGTTCGTCGACATCGCCGGCATCGTGCGCGGTGCCAGCGAGGGGCAGGGGCTGGGCAACAAGTTCCTCGCCAACATCCGCGAGAGCGACGCGATCTGCCAGGTGATCCGCGTGTTCAGCGACCCCGACGTCGTGCACGTGGAGGGCAAGGTCTCCCCGCGCGACGACATCGAGACGATCAACACCGAGCTCGTCCTCGCCGACCTGCAGACGCTGGAGAAGGCGATCCCGCGGCTGGAGAAGGAGGCGCGCAAGGACAAGGAGCGCGCGGCGCTGCTGTCGGCCGCGCAGGCCGCCGTCGAGGTGCTCAACACCGGGCAGACGCTGTTCGCCGCCGGGGTGGACCCCGCGCCGCTGCGGGAGCTGACGCTGCTGACGACCAAGCCGTTCCTGTACGTCTTCAACGTCGACGCCGACGAGCTGGCCAACGAGTCGCTCATCGCGGAGCTGCGCGCGCTGGTGGCGCCGGCCGAGGCGATCCTGCTCGACGCCAAGACCGAGGCCGAGCTCGTCGAGCTGCCGGCCGAGGAGGCCGCGGAGCTGCTGGAGTCGATCGGGCAGAGCGAGCCGGGCCTCGACCAGCTGGCGAAGGTCGGCTTCCGCACGCTCGGCCTGCAGACCTACCTGACGGCGGGGCCGAAGGAGGCGCGGGCCTGGACCATCCCGGTCGGCGCCACCGCGCCGCAGGCCGCCGGGGTCATCCACACCGACTTCCAGCGCGGCTTCATCAAGGCCGAGGTCGTCTCCTACGACCAGCTGGTGGAGGCCGGCTCGGTGGCGGAGGCGAAGTCCCGCGGCTGGGTGCGCATCGAGGGCAAGGACTACGTCATGGCCGACGGCGACGTCGTGGAGTTCCGCTTCAACGTGTGACAGCCGTCAGTACCAGCCGCCCGGGGGGAGCTGCTCCCCGGCGGCGACCACGGAGTCGAGCCGGTTCCCCTCCTGGGCGAGCGGGCACGACCAGCGCGGGTCGTAGGTGCACGACGGGTGGTAGGCGAAGTTCAGGTCGACCACCAGCGAGCTCGCGTCTCCGCCCAGGTCGGCGCCCTTGATGGTGTCCAGCAGGTAGCGGCCACCGCCGGAGGTCGTCGTCCCGGCGCTGGCGTCGCGCACCGGCAGGAAGACCCCGCCGCCGTACCCGCCCAGCCACCAGACGTCGAGCCGACCGAGGTCGCCCAGGGTGACCCGCCCGATCCGGTCCATCGCCACGACCCCGTCGTCCGCGGTGGGCAGCTGGAGGCGGGCCGGCTCGACGTCGGTGTCCAGCCGCGCGCGGAAGCGCAGTGCGGGGTCGTAGGGCGCCAGGGGGAGACCACCGCGAGCGCGGCCGGCCTCGTCCAGCGGCGAGTCGGGGTGGCCGACGAAGAGGGCGTCGCGGCCGGCGCCCCAGGCCCGCCAGCCCTCCTCGGGGTCGTCGGCCGCCCGCACCCGGGCGTAGAGCTCGGCGACCAGGCGCCGCCAGTCGAGCAGGGTCAGGCTCACGCGGCAGACCCTGCCACGGAACGGAGATGCGACCGCGCCGGCTGTCCGGGTGACCACCTGCTCCGCGTCATGCGATCGGCACCACCGCGTCGTCACCGGTGCACGGGGAACGACAGGGATGTGGAGCACGCGAATGACCAGGGGCCACCAGGACGGGGTCACGTCCGCCGACGGCGGGTGCCGACCGCTGAACCGGCACGAGCAGCTCCGGCGGCTGCTGCGGATGCAGCGTGCGGCCGACGAGCTGGCGACCGCGCAGCTCCTCGAGCGCCGCGCCGACTCCGTCAGCAGCCCGGCGCTGGCCCGCCTGTTGCGGGAGCGTGCCGGTGAGCGACGGGACCGCGGGGAGCGGCTCCTGGCCGGCCCGCCGGACACCGGGTCCGGAGCCGGAGGTCGAGCCGGGGGTGACGCCGCTCCCGCGGAACGCCATCGCCCGTTAGGGTGACGCGGCTCACATCCGCTGCCGGCACCCTCGTCGGCGACGATGACAGGGAGTCCCATGGTGATCACCCGGCTGCGCGGGGCGTTCGTCCTCCTCGCCACCGTCCTCCTCTCGGTCGGCCTCGTGGCGCCGACCGCCTCGGCCGCACCGCCGAGCCGGTCCGACATCGAGTCGCCCGCTCACCGGATCGTCGAGCAGGCGATCGACCCGGGCGACTACGTCTGCGGCCCCACCGCGCTCGACGCCTACTTCGAGGAGCTGCTGGGCCAGCTCACCGAGTCCGACCTGGAGTTCCTGCTCACCACCGAGGCCCTCGACATCCCGACGTACGACGCCCTTCTCTTCGGGACCGCCTCCGACCCCGAGTACGCCCTCGAGGGCCAGGCCCGGCAGCTGCAGAACACCTTCCGCGACCTGCGGCGGTTCTGGGACATCGACTCCTCCGACATCCAGCTGCTCGCCATGCACGGCGACGTCCTCCTCGACGTCGACCGGGTGGCACGGGTGCTGGTCGTGGCCTTCGGGTACACCGAGGCCGACGCCGCCGCGCGCGCTCAGTACATCGCCGACACCGTCGCCTCGGTCCCGGCGTTCCAGGGCGGCGACAACCCGATCTTCACCCTGAACGCCTTCGCCTTCAGTGGCGAAGGGGAGACCGACCCGCTGTTCGCCTCGATCCCCGACAAGATCATCATGGGTGACGGCGTCATCGACTTCCTCGAGGCCATCGGCATCGGCGACGTCGGCCCCCGCCTCGTGCTGGCGCACGAGTTCGCCCACCACATCCAGTTCGAGCTGGGCCTGTTCGACTCGCCGCTGACCGGAGCCGAGGCGACCCGGCGCACCGAGCTGATGGCCGACGCCTACGCCACCTACTACGCCGTCCACGCCCGCGGGCTGGCGCTGAACACCCGCCGGGTGCTGGAGGCCGAGCAGACCTTCTACGAGGTGGGCGACTGCTTCTTCGACGACCCCGGCCACCACGGCACCCCGCAGCAGCGGATGCGCGCCTCCGCCTGGGCGGCCGCCCTGGCCAACGACGCGCGACCGCAGGGGGCGATCCTGTCCGCGGAGGCCTTCGCGGCGCTCTTCGACGCCGAGCTGCCCGAGCTGGTGGCGCCCGACGCGTAGACCGCGGACCGGCAGCCGGCGGACCTGGTGTGGTGCGACCGCGCCACAGCAGGTCCGCCGGGCCGGCTCAGTGCTCCTCGGGGCGACCTGCTGCAGGCGGCGGCGGGCGGAAGGCCGCGATCCCCTCCCGCCAGGCGTCCTCGGTCACGCCGTCGTCCGGCAGCCGGGCATCGAGCTCGAGCACGGTCATCCCGTGGACGAACGCCCACGCCGCCCGCGCGCGCTGGGGGCTGCCCACCGCCCGGAGGAGGGGGGCCGCGGTCCGCGCCTCCAGGCCGGGGGGCATGTCGTCGCGGGGCAGCGGGCGCTGGGTCATCAGCCGGTAGACGTGCGGATGGGCGGCGGCGAACGCGCGGTAGGCGTCGACGAAGGCGCCGAGCGGATCGGCGGCGCCGTCGACGGCGGCCTCGAACCGCTGCGCCGCCTCCTGGAAGCCGTCGACGACGATCGCGGTCTCCAGCGCCGTCTTGTGCGGGACGTGCTTGTAGAGCGACGGCGCCCGGATGCCCAGCTCGTCGGCGATGCGGCGCATCGTCAGCGCCCGGGGGCCCTCGCTCTCCAGCACCTCGCGCGCGGTGGCCACGATCTCCCGGGCGCGCGGGCCGAGCTCACGCACCCGGTGACGTCCGCGAGCCCTCGGCCCGCTCCTTGAGCGCCCGGTCCATGAGCCGGAAGGCGGGCCGGGTGCCGCGGTCGAGCGAGCGGCCGACCAGCGGCACCAGCACACCCCGGAAGACCTCGTCCTGCACGAGGTGGGTACGCCCGCCGGGGCGGGGCTCGAGGCGGAACGAGTGCTCGGCGTCGAGGAGGCCGGGCACCCCCAGCCGGCCGAGCCACCGCAGCCGCTGCCCGCCGACCGCCTCCACCACCGTGGGCCGCAGGGTCATCGCCCGCCCGCCGACCGGTTGCATGCGCAGGGTCAGTCGCGCACCGGCCCGCGCCTCCCCCTCGGCGCGGACGATGAAGGGGTTCCAGTCGGCGTAGGACGGGAACGCGGTCAGGACCTCCCACACCCGCTCGGGCGGGGCGTCGACGTCGATCTCGCTGGTCAGTCGCTTGCTCATGTCGACCTCGCGTTCGGCTAACGGTGTTAGCCGATGGTCGCGCCGGTGCCGCGGCCCGTCAAGGGCCCGGAGGGCCCCACGACCCCGGCTGCCCCCCGGTGTGACAGCCGGGTTGCGCGACGCTCCACGCGGATTGCAGCGGGCCTGCAACGGTCCGGGCACACCGTCGTCGCATGACGTGGACACCAGCACGACGACGCGGACCGGGCGCATGACCGGCACCGTGGCACCGATCGACGCCGGGCGCGGGCGGGGCACTCGCCCGACGGCGCGGCCGGACGAGGACTCCCTCAGGGCCGGCGCGCGGCGCCTGCTCACCGCCTTCGCGCTGCTCACCGCCCTGGCCACCCACCAGCTGCTGGTCCAGGGCGGGCAGACCGACCGCCACTGGGCGTGGACCATCCAGGCCCGGCCGACCGCCGCCTTCCTGGGCGCCGCGTACGCCGCCGGCTTCGTCCTGTCGGTGCTGTCCCTGCGGCAGCGCTCGTGGGAGCGGGTCCGCGTCGCGGTGGGGACGGTCACCGCGTTCACGGTCCTCACCCTGGCCGCGACGTACTGGCACGCGCACCGGCTGCACCTCACCGCCGCGGATCCCGGAGCTCGGGCGGCGGCCTGGGTGTGGGTGGCGGTGTACCTGACGGTGCCGGTGTGCGGCGTCGTGGTCCTCGTCCGGCAGCGGGGGAGCCGGGTACCGGGAGCCGCCCGCCGCACCATGCCGGTCTGGCTGCGGTGGGTGCTCGCCGCGCAGGGCGTGGCGCTCGGCTCGGTCGGCGCCGTCCTCTTCGGCCTGGGCCTGACCCTCCACCACGGGACCCACCCGATGGCGGCGTTCTGGCCCTGGCCCCTGACCCCGCTGAGCGCCCAGGTCGTGGGCGCGTGGCTGATCGCGCTGGGCGTGGGCGCCGGACTGGTGATCCGGGAGCGGGACCTCGGCCGCCTGCGCGTCCCGGCCATCGCCTACGCGGCCTTCGGCGCCTTCCAGTGGGCGGTCGTGCTCCGGTACCAGGACGAGATGCGGGGCGGCCCGGTCCTGTGGGCCTACGGGGCCCTGCTCACCGTGGTCGTCGCCACGGGGGCCCACGGCTGGTGGGCCGTCCGGCGCCGCCCGGCGTGACCGGCCGCCGGTGCAGGTGGGCGGCGCCCACCTGCACCGGCCTCAGCGCGGAATGCTCAGGGGCGACCGGTCGGGGGGCCGTCCGACTTCGCGGGCGGGACCAGCGGGTCGGGCAGGCCGGCGCCGGTCAGGCCGGGGTCGCCCGCGCCACCCACCGGCGGCGGGGTCGCGGCGACGCCGGCGTCCCCGGGCAGGGCGGGGTCGACGTCGACCGTCCCGGTGGACACCGTCGGTGTGGCGATCCCCCCGGAGCCGCCCTGCCCGCCGGAGCGGCCCGAGCCGGACGAGCCACCGGAGCCGGCCGAGCCGCCGGACGAGCCGCCGGACGAGCCGCCCGAGCCGGCCTGGGTCAGCTTGTCGATGCTGCTCTGCAGCGGCGCCGGTGCGGCGTCCCGGGCCTTCTCCAGGGTCTGCTGGACCTCCGGCCGCCCGAGGAGGCCCTGCGTGGCCTGCACGATCTGCCGGTAGCGCTCCTTGCCGGCGCGTGCGCCGAGCACGTACCCGACACCCAAGCCGAGCCCCAACGTCACCTTGCCCATGTCTCCTCCAGCCCTCGCAGCCTGGTCGTGACGGTCCCTGCAGGGATATCGCGCGGGGCCGGTCCGCAAACCGGCTCGTGTCGACCCGGCGATCAGTAGGCGTCGCCGGTCCGCCAGGCCATCTCCTGCAGGGTCAGGGTGTTGCCGTCGGGGTCGGTGATCCCGGCGTACCTGACCCCGCCGCCGACGTCCACGACCTCACCGACCTCGGCGCCGCGGGCCAGGAGGTCGGCGCGGGCGCACTCGATGTCGGGGACCACCAGGTGCAGGCCCCGGATCGAGCCCGGTGCGGCGCCGTAGACCGGCAACCCGGTGCCCAGACCGATCGAGCACGCCGACCCGGGCGGGGTCAGCTGCACCACCCGCACGCCGTCGGCGGGGGAGACGTCGACGTCCTCGACGAAGCCGAGCCGCTCGACGTAGAAGGCCTTGGCCCGGTCGACGTCGGCGACCGGGACGGGCACCAGCTCGAGCTTCATGTCCACGACAGCTCCCCCTCCTCACCGGCGGCGCCGTGCCGCCCGCAGGGGAGACGGTGCCGGAGGACCGGGCTCATCGCTCAGCGGCGGTGGGCGTCGACCACCGTCCGCACCAGGGAGTCGCCGAGGTCCTCGGGATCGCCCTCGAGCAGTCCCGCGTGCCGCAGCGCGGCGACGCCGTGGGTGGCCGTCCAGCACGCCTGCGCCAGGGTGAGCGCGTCGGGCGCGCGCAGGGTCCCGGCGTCGAGGCACTCCTGTGCCGCGGCGACCACCAGGCCGAAGGACCGCTCGCGGCTCTGCGCACGGGTCGCCCGGCCGGGGACGAACCCGGGGATCGCCGGGCCGAACATGACCGAGAAGAACGCCGGCTCGGCGACGGCGAAGCGGCGGTAGGCGCGCGCCAGCGTGACCAGCCGCTCCGGGTCGCCCACCGGCGAGGGGTCGGCCGCCGAGGCCGCCCGGACGGCGTCGCCGAGCCGGCGGAAGCCCTCCGCGTAGAGCGCGTCGGCGAGACCCGGCTTGCCGCCGAAGAGCGTGTACACCAGCTGCGTCGAGCCGCCGGCCGCGGTGGCCAGCCGTCGCAGCGACAACCCGTGCGGTCCCTCCTCGGCCAGCATCCGCGCGGCGATCTCGACCACCCGGGTGCGGCGGTCGTCGTCCGGCGGCTCGGGCCAGGAGCCGGCGGACAGGGAGCCGGATGACAGTGTCATGACACTGTTATACCGTCTCCGTCATGCCCTCCGTCATGCCCTCCGTCATCGACACCGACTACCTCGTCGTCGGCAGCGGCGCCACGGGGCTGGCGTTCGCCGACACGCTGCTCGACGAGACCGACGCGCACGTCACGATCGTCGACCGGCACGGCAAGCCCGGCGGCCACTGGAACGACGCCTACCCCTTCGTCACGCTGCACCAGCCCTCGGCCTTCTACGGCGTCAACTCCACGGAGCTGGGCACCGGCCGCAAGGACACCACCGGCCTCAACCGGGGGCTGTACGAGCTCGCCTCGGGTCCGGAGATCAGCGGCTACTACGACCGGCTCGTGAGCAGCCGCCTCGTCCCGAGCGGGCGGGTCTCCTACCACCCGATGTGCGAGTACGAGGGGGAGGGCCGCTTCCGGTCGCTGCTGTCCGGCGCCGTCACGCAGGTGCAGGTGCGACGCAGGGTCGTCGACGCCACCTACAACAGCCCGTCGGTCCCCTCGACCCACACGCCGTCGTTCGCCGTCGCACCCGGGGTGCACCTGGTGCCGCCGAACGCGCTGCCGGGCCTGTGGAGCCGGCAGCAGCCGCCCCCCAGTCGCTTCACCGTGCTGGGCGCCGGCAAGACCGCCATGGACACCTGCGTCTGGCTGGTCCAGGCCGGGGCCGACCCGGACGCGATCACCTGGGTCGTGCCCCGCGACTCGTGGCTGATCAACCGGGTGACCACCCAGCCCGCGCCGGAGTTCTTCGACGAGGTCATCGGCGGGCAGGCCGACCAGATGGCCGCCTTCGCCGAGGCCACCTCCACCGAGGACCTGTTCCTGCGGCTGGAGGCCTGCGGTGCGCTGACCCGCGTCGACCGCGAGCGCACACCCGGCATGTTCCACCTGGCCACGGTGGCGCCCGGCGAGGTGGAGGTGCTGCGCCGGATCCGCGACGTCGTCCGGCTCGGCCGGGTCCGCGCGCTGGAGGCCGGCCGGATGGTCCTCGACGACGGCGAGGTCGCCGTGCCGCCGGACACCCTGTTCGTCGACTGCACCGCCTCGGCCGTCCGGCGCCGCCCGGTGCAGCCGGTCTTCCAGGGCGACCGCATCGTGCTGCAGATGGTGCGGCTGCCCCAGCCGGCCTTCAGCGCCGCGCTGATCGCCTGGGTCGAGGCGCACCGCGACGACGAGGAGGAGAAGAACCGGCTCTGCGGACCGGTGGCGTTCCCGCACAACCTCGACGACTACGCCGGCGCGACGATGACCACGATGTGGAACCAGTTCCACTGGTCGCAGGACCGCGAACTGCGCCGGTGGATCCGCCACAGCCGCCTCGACGGGTTCGGCCGGCTGGTCGCCGGCGTCGACCGGGACGACGAGCACCGGCAGGCGGTCCTCGCCCGCTACCGCGAGCAGGCGGTGGCCGCCATGGGGAACCTGCCCCGGCTGGCCGGCGTCGCGGCGAGCTGACCGGGGCGGCGGTCCGATCTGGCCCTCCGCCGCGGGCCGCCGCTAGGGTCGGCCGCGCCCGGCGATCCGCTGGCAGACGAGGCGACGATGACAGGTGCAGCGCACGTCCGCGTCTCGGTCCTGGGTCCGCTCCAGGTCGAGGACGGCGAGGGGCCGCTCGCCGTCGGCGGGCACAAGCCGCGCACCCTGCTGGCCGTCCTCCTCGTCGCCCGCGGCGACGTCGTCGCCGCCGACCGCCTGGTCGCCGCGGTGTGGGGGGACAGCCCACCCGACGGCGCCCTGACCGCCCTGCGGGCCTACGTCTCCCGGCTGCGGGGTGTCCTCGGGTCCGCCGCCCCGCTGCGGCACCGCCCGCCCGGGTACTGCCTGTCGCTCGAGGCCGCGACCCTGGACGCCGCCGAGTTCGAGGAGCGGGTCCGCAGCGCCCGGTCCGCCGCCGCCGCGGGGGACCACGGGCGGGCGCTGGCCGACCTCGACGCCGGGCTGGCCCTGTGGCGGGGCGACGCGCTGGCCGAGTTCGCCGACGAGGAGTTCGCCGTGGCCGAGGTGGCCCGGCTGACCGAGCTGCGCCGGGGCGCCGTCGCCGACCGGGCCGACGCGCTGGTCGAGCTCGGCCGGGCGGCCGAGGCGGTGCCCGAGCTCGAGGTGCTGGTGCGCGCGCACCCCTCCTGGGAGCGGCCCGCGGTCGCCCTCATGCGCGCCCGGTACGCGACCGGACGCCAGGCGGACGCGCTCGCCGTCTACCACGAGCTGCGGGCCCGCCTCGCCGACGAGCTGGGAGTGGAGCCCGCCGCGCCCGCGCAGGAGCTCTACCGGCGGATCCTGGTCCACGACCCCGCCCTCGCCGCGACGCCGTCGCCGGGCAACCTCCCGCGGCGGGCGAGCGGTTTCGTCGGGCGGGAGCGGGAGGTCGAGCGGGTGCTGGCCGCGCTGCGCGCCGGGCCGCTGGTCACCCTGACCGGCGTCGGCGGAGCGGGGAAGTCCCGGCTGGCGGTGGAGGTCGCGGCCCGGGACCGGTCCCGCTTCCCCGACGGGGCGTGGCTGTGCGAGCTCGCCGCCCTCCCCGACGGCAGCCCGGTGGGCGACGCGGTCTCCGCCGCGCTCGGCATCCGGCAGCGGTCGGGGCTGTCCATCGAGCAGACCGTGCTGGAGTACCTGCGCGGACGCGCGCTGCTGCTGGTCGTGGACAACTGCGAGCACGTGCTGGCGCCCGCGGCGGCGCTGGTCGCCGAGATCGTGCAGCACTGTCCCGGGGTGGTGGTCCTCGCGACCAGCCGGGAGCCCCTCGCCGTCGAGGGCGAGCAGGTGTGGCCCGTGCCCCCGCTGCCGCCGGCGGACGCCACGGCGCTGTTCGTCCAGCGGGCCCGGGCGGCGACGCCGGACTTCCGCCTCGACCCCGCCACCGCCGACGCCGTCGCGACCATCTGCGCCCGGCTCGACGGGCTGCCGCTGGGCATCGAGCTGGCCGCGGCCCGGATGCGGGTGATGAGCCCGGGGGAGGTGGCCCGCCGGCTCGAGGACGCCCCGCTGCTGGGCGGCGGGCGCGGGCCCGTGCCGCGCCACCAGAGCCTCGTCGCCGCGGTCGAGTGGTCCTACCGGCTGCTGTCGGAGCCGGAGCAGCGGCTCTTCCGCGGCATGTCGGTGTTCGCGGGCGGAGCCGACCTCCGCGCGGTGCACGGCGTCGTCGACCCCGAGGCGACCGAGGACGACGTCCTCGACCGGCTGACCCGGCTCGTGGACCGCTCCATGGTGGAGGTCCGCAGCGGCGTCCACAGCCGCTACCGCCTGCTGGAGACGCTGCGTGCCTACGGCCGGGCGCGCACCGACGCCGCCGGGGAGGCGCGGGACCTCGCCCGCAGGCACGTCGGCTACCACGTGGACCTCGCCGAGCGGGCGGGACGGGGACTGCAGGGGCCCGACGAGCGGGCGTGGGCGGCGGACGCCCTCGGCGTCTACGACGACCTGCGCGCCGCCTTCACGCGGGCCGCGGCCGACGGTGCGTGGGACGCGGCGCTGCGGCTGGTGGCGGCCGTGCCGGAGCTGGTGCACCTGCGGGTCGGCTACGAGGCCTACGCGTGGGCCGAGCAGCTGCTGCCCGTGGTCGACCCCGCCCACCCCGCCTACCCGGCCGCCGTCGGTGCCGCCGCCCGGGGTGCGTGGAACCGCGGCGACTTCCCCAGGGCCGTCGCGACCGCGCGCCTGGCCGGCGACCGGGTGCCCCCGGCCGGGACCGCGCGCATCGCCCACCCCGGTGACGTGCTCGCCGACGTGGCGCTCTACCAGGGCGACGTCGGGACCGCGCTGGCGCACTACACGGCCGAGGCCGGACGCGCCCGCGCCGAGGGCGACCGCATCCGCCTGGTGTGGACGCTCTACTACGTCGCCGTCTGCCACGCGGTGGACCGCCGGCCGGAGCGGGGACTGGCCGCCGCGCAGGAGAGCCTCGAGGTCGCGGAGGCGACGGCCAACCCGACGGCGCAGTCGATGGCGCGCTACGCGCTGGGGCTGGTGCTCAAGAAGTCCGACCCCGACCGTGCCCTGGTCCTCTTCGACCGGGCGGAGGAGCTGGCCGCGGCCGTGCGCAACTTCTGGTGGCAGGGCATCGCGATGATGGAGGCGGCGGCCACCCGCGCGGTGCACGGCGACCCGGTGGTGGCCGCGCGGGCGCTCGACGCCGTCCTCGCGCACTGGGACCGGGTCGGGGACGCCACGCAGCAGTGGCTGAACCTGCGCTACGTCGCCCGGCTGCTGCAGCGGGTCGACGCGACGGAGGACGCCGCGGTCCTGCACGGGTTCCTCCTCGCCGCGGGCAAGCCGTCGCCGATGGGCCCGCCCGGCCCGGCGGCGCCCGTCGTCGCCGACGTGCGTGCGGTCGAGGCCGCCGCCGTCGCGCACGCCCGCGCCGCCCTCGGCCGGGTCGTGGCCGGGCCGGTCCCCTCCGGGCGTGCCTGACCCTGCATGCGGGGTGCAGCCGGCCTGCAACGTGCCGGCACCACGGTCGGTCCACCGCGGGACGACCCGCACGACCCTCCTGACGACGAGGAGCAGACCGATGACCGACACCGTCGACGCGACCACCGCCGACCGCGCGCTCAAGGACCGGCACCGCGCGATGTGGGCGCTGGGCGACTACCCGTACGTGGCCCGGGACCTCATCCCCGAGCTGGGCCGGGTCCTGGTAGCCGCGGCCGGGGTGACCCGCGGCGAGCGCGTGCTCGACGTCGCGGCCGGGACCGGCAACGCCGCCGTCCCCGCCGCCCTGACCGGCGCCGAGGTCGTGGCCTCCGACCTCACCCCGGAGCTGTTCGACGCCGGGCGGGAGGCGGCGGCCCGCGCCGGGGTGGAGCTGGCGTGGGAGGAGGGCGACGCCGAGGCGCTGCCCTACGCGGACGCGACCTTCGACGTCGTCCTGTCCTGCGTCGGGGTCATGTTCGCGCCGCACCACCAGCGGGCCGCCGACGAGCTGGTGCGCGTCTGCCGCCCGGGCGGGCGGATCGGCCTGGTCAGCTGGACGCCCGAGGGCTTCGTCGGTGAGATGTTCCGGGCGATGCGGCCCTACGCCCCGCCGCCGCCGGCCGGCGCCCAGCCTCCGCCGCTGTGGGGCGACGAGCAGCACGTGCGCGAGCTCCTCGGGGACCGGGTCACCGACGTCGTCGCCCGCCGGCAGACCGTGACCGTCGGCGGCTGGGAGTCACCGGAGGCGTGGCGGGACTCCTGGAAGGCGGTGTACGGGCCGACGATCGCCATCTACCGCGGCATCGCCGACGACCCGGAGCGGACCGCGGCCCTCGACCGCGACCTCGCCGCCCTGGCCCGGCGGTACGACCGCGGCACCGGGTCCACCGTGCTGGAGTGGGAGTACCTCCTCCTGACCGCCCGGCGCGCCTGACCGGTCGGCCGGCCGGTGCCGCCCCGGCGCCGGCCGGCCGACGGCGGGCGTCAGCCGGTGGCGGTGGCCGCCTGCTCGGCGAAGCGGCGGCGGGCGTCCTCCAGGGCGGCGACGGCCTTGGCCCGCTGCTCCCACCCGCGGGTCTCGGCCGACTTGCCCGGGGTCAGCGCCTCGTAGATCTCGAAGAAGTGCCAGATCTCGGCGATCTGGTGCATCGGCACGTCCTCGAGCTCCTGCAGGTGCTTCTGCCGCGGGTCGGTCGCGGGCACGCAGAGCAGCTTCGCGTCCGGGCCCTGCTCGTCGTTGACCCAGAACACGGCGATGACCCGGGCCCGCACCAGGCAGCCGGGGAAGGTGGGCTCGCCGAGGAGGAGCAGGGCGTCGATGGGGTGGCCGTCCTCGGCGAGGGTGTCGGGGACGAACCCGTAGTCGCCGGGGTAGCCGGTCGCGGTGAACAGCATCCGGAGCAGCCGGATCCGGCCGAGCCGGTGGTCGTACTCGTACCGGTTCCGCGAGCCCTTGGGGACCTCGACGATCACGTCGGTTTCCACGGACACCTCTCCTCGCGCGGTGGGGCCCACGACACTCGCCGAGCGCCCCGCGCGCGTCAACCGGAGCGCCCCGACAGGGCGGTGACCACGGCGGTGACCCGGCGGGCGCGGGTCTCGGGCCGCTTCGCGTCGGTCACCGACCGCACGTGCTCCCTGCGGTGGCTGGGCGCCAGCCGGTCGAAGGCCTCCCGCACCCCGGCCGCGCCGAGCGCCTCGGTCAGGTCGGGCGGCACGTCGACGGTGCGCTCGCCGGTGTCGACGGCGACCAGCACCTCGACGGTGTCCCCGGTCTCGACGCCGAGGGCGGCTCGGCGCTCCCTGCTGAGCCCGATCAGGTTCTCCCCGCCCATCCGGGCCAGCCGTCCCTCGACGGTCGCCGGGCCGATCGTGACCCGGACGGGGAACGTCCGGCCGGCGCCGAGGCCGGCCACCTGGTCGTCGGTGAGCACGATCGCCGCCGCCGGTCCCCGGGGCTCGAGCGTCGTCGTCAGTCGCAGTTCGGCAGGCACGCCGGACAGCCTGACCTGCCGGGTGGGCCGATGGAAGGGCCCCGGTCCGGCGTCGACGGGCCGGACCGGGGCGGCGTCCTCAGGCGGCCAGCCGGTGGTGGTGGCAGCGGCCGCCGGCGGTGGCGCGGGCGGCGCAGGGCGCACCGGCCCGGGTCACGCCGCCGCTGTCCCCGCAGCGGGCCGGGCGCGCGGGCTGCTCGACGACCAGCGCCGGGCGCGGGAAGGGGAGGACGACGGCGTCCGGCTCCGGCGCCGCCGCGAACTCCACGCCGCGCCCCGTGGCCGGGCCGACGGTGGGAGCCGGCGCCGGGCGGGCGGCGCGGCGGTGCAGGGCCGAGGCGGCGGTGAGCCCGGCGGTGAAGGCGGCGAGGGCGGTGGCGACGTGGCTGGCGCGCATGCCGTCCTCATCGGCCGGTGGCGGCGCGGCGGGAACGCGGGAGCCCCGTGTGCCCCACCCGTCACGGGGACCACCGCCTCCCTGCTGTAACGGAACCGGACCGGAGGTTGTGCACTCCGACCAGGGGTAACGCACGTCACGTTCCTCCAGCACGTCCTGACACGACGAAGGGAGACGAGCGATGACGACGAAGGTCGAGAAGTCGATCCAGGTCGACGTACCCGTGCGCACCGCCTACGACCAGTGGACCCAGTTCGAGGACTTCCCCCACTTCATGGGCGGGGTGAAGGAGGTCCGCCAGCTCGACGACCGGCGGCTGCACTGGGTCGCCGAGATCGCCGGTGTCCGCCGGCAGTGGGAGGCGGCGGTCCTCGAGCAGGTGCCCGACCAGAAGGTGGCCTGGGCCGCCACGGGAGGCGCCACCAACGCCGGCGCCGTCCGGTTCGAGCCCGCCGGTGCCGGCTCGACGATCGTGTACCTGGAGCTGGAGTACGAGCCCGAGGGTCTCGTCGAGCAGGTCGGCGACAAGCTCGGCATCGTCGAGCGGCAGGTGCGGTCCGACCTGGAGCGGTTCAAGGCGCTGGTCGAGAGCCAGGGCTACGCCAGCGGCGCGTGGCGCGGGTCGATCAACGAGGAGCTCGACGTCGGCACGCCGACCACCGAGACCGCCTTCCAGTCCCACGGGGACAGCGGCAAGGCCGGGGTGTCGGGCAAGGTGGTCGCCGGTGCGGCGGCGGCGGTGGCCGGTGTCGCGGCCGCAGCGGCGGCGGTGGCGAGCTCGTCGGGCGGGCAGCAGGAGACCCGGCCGGTGGAGCAGCCCGTGGGGCAGCCGGAGGGGACCGTCCAGCCGCAGGAGGTCACCGTCGTCGACCAGCCGCCGCCGGACGCCGTGGTGCGTGACGACGTCCTCGTCCCGGAGTCCGACCCGGAGGGCTACACGACGACGACGTCGACCGAGGGTGTCGAGCGGGGCGTCCGCGACGACGGCGACGACCCGATGATCGGCGGCGGCAGCCGCTGACCGGCCCACCGGCCGGGTGCCCGTACGCGGCGGGCACCCGGCCGGCTGCGGTCAGGCCTGGCCGGTGACGCGGCCGGTGAGCCGGCCGGCGGCGCGCTGGATCTGCGCGTAGTCGCCGTAGCCGGCGCCCACCACGTACCCCGTGCCCGCGCCCACCCCGAACGAGGTCAGGCGCACGATCCGCTTGCCCTTCTTCTTCAGCCGGTGACCGGCCTCGGCGACCTCCTCGGGCACCGCCCCGACGGCGCGCTCGGCCCGCATCGCGGCCCGCAGACCGGTCTGGCCCAGCTCGGCCCCCGCCTCGGCAACCCGGGACACCGCGGTGGTGGCCAGCTCGCCACCGGTGAGGAGCGCCTGGCGGGCCACGACGGCGCCCTCGTCGACCACCTGCCGCACCGCGGCGCCCGTGCCGGCCAGCAGCGGGGCGACCGCCAGCGCACCCCGGCGGGTGGCCCCGAGCACCTGCGCGGCGGCGGCGGACGCGGCCGGGCCGGCCGCCGCGGCGCCGCCGCGGGTGACCCCGAGGACCTGCTGGGCGGCGTTGCCCAGCGCGGGGCCGACCCCCGCCGTCGTCGAGCGGGTGGCGTCGAGGACCTGCTGCGCGGCGGTGCTCACGGCCGGTGCGACCCCGGCCGCCCTCGCGCGGGCCGCCTCGCGCGCCTGCTCGGTGGCGCTGAGCACCACCGGCGCCACACCGGCGGCGAACTGCTGCAGCCGGTCCCGGCCGGTGACCGGGGCGGCCTTCGCCCGCCGGCCGGCGCGGCGGCCGGCCTTCGCGGCCTTCGCGGCCTTCGCGGCCGAGCGGCCGGCTGTGCGCGAGGCCGTGCGGGAGGCCTTGACCCGTGCCCGCCGGGCGCTGCGGGAGAGCCGGACGGTGGGCTGCTGCCCGCGGCGGACCAGCGAGAACCCGACCGCGCCGGCGGCCACCAGCGCCGCCGCGGCGGCGGCGATGCGGCCGGCCCCGACGCCCGAGGTGTCCTCGGCCCGGCCGAAGTCGCGGTCGCCGGGCTGGGCCACGGGCGGCGGCGGCGTCGGCGGCAGCGCCTCCTCGTCGACCGTGGGCAGGGTCGGGGTGGGCTCCGTCGTCGTGGTGGCCGCCGGCTCCACGCCCTCCGCCGGGAGCAGCGTGTCGGAGGTCGCCGTCGTCGCGGGGATCCCGTAGTGGCGGTACAGCGCCTCCTCCTGGTCGGTGGTCAGCTCGCGGCTCTCGCCGTACCGGGGGGCGCCGTCGACCAGGCCGCGCTCGACGGTCACCTGCACCCGCCCGCCGTTCCCGGTGGCGCCCACCAGCGGGACGACGACGGTGGCGCCGGCGTGCTCGGCGTAGAGCCACTCGGGACGGCCGGTGTCCTCGTCGGCGAGCAGGTGCGTCACCGTGCCGATCTCGTTGCCGTCGCGGTCCACGACCGGCTTGCCGATCCAGTCGATCACCTGTTCCCGTTCGGGCAGTGTCATGGCTGTCTCCCCACTCGTGGCCGGACCCTGCTGGCCCGGCTCGGCCGCGTCCGACCGCCCCTACCCCGCGACCTCGGACCCAACCGACCCGGCGCACGCGCCGGCGACCGGCCTGCGACGACGCTCTGCACGCGTGTCCGCGGTCGCTCGTACGGGCTGACGGGGTGCGGTGGCGAGGTTCCCCACCGTGACCGAACCGGGATGTCCGCGCGTCTTGTGACGGTGATCACGGCTCACTACGGTCCCCTCCGATGGTCACCGGATCAGGTGATCACGATCACACGGGGTGAGTAGTGGCGAGTGCCCGGAACGTCGTGCTGGCTGTCCTGACGAGTCTCCTCGTCGTCCTCTCACTGCCACCGTCGGTGGCGGTGGCGGGGCCCAGCGCGGGACCCCCGGGCACGCTCGCGGTCTCGATCCGGACACCGAACGGGGTGCCGGCGAGCGTCCTCCTCGTCGGGAGCAGGGAGCGGTCCGTCGCCTCCAAGGCAGCGGCGGGGACGTCGAGCACCGTGACCGTCCCGACCGCCCCGGGCACGGTGCGGGTGGAGCCGCAGCCGGTCGTCTCCGCCGGACGCCTGTACGTCGGGACGGCAGCGAGGCCGACGGTCACCGTCCGGTCCGGGGTCGCGGCGACCGTGGCGGTCACCTACGCGGCGGCCGGGGTGGTGCGCGACCTCCACGTGACCGACGTCGGCCCGTCCTCGGTCGCCCTCGCCTGGACGGCACCGGCCGGTACCACGGTCAAGGTCCGGCGCGTGCTGCTGGACGGGACGAGCGCGCCGAACGGGGGTCAGGGGACGCTGCTGGTCACGAGGGGGGTGACGGCGGTCGACGAAGGTCTGGAACCCGGTCGTCAGTACGCCTACTCGCTGACCGAGCGCGTCGCCCAGGGCTGGACACCTCCCGTCACCGTCGTCGTGGGCACCCCGTCCGGGGCGGCGGACGACGCCACCTTCGTCGCCTCCCCGGGGACCCTCCTGGCGACCGCCCAGGACGTCGTGAGCGCCGCCACCACCGGTGACGGGGTGACGGTGGTCCTGGCCGACCAGGTGACGACGCCGGCCCCCGGGACGGCCGTGGTCCTCCCCGTCTCCGACGTGCTGCCGGGAGGCTTCCTCGGGACGGTGCAGGAGGTGGGGACCGACGGGCGGCGGCTGCGGCTCGCCGCGGGCGGACTCGCGGACGCCTTCGACTACTACGCGCTGGACGTCCCGGACATCGCCGGTGGGGGCGACGACGGCGGTGGCGTCGCCGCTGCCGCGGCCGCGGCCGCGCCGTCCTCCGGCCAGTCCGGCGGGCAGCCGCCGTCGAGGGAGCAGCGGGAGGAGGCGGCAGCCCGGGCCGCCCCGGCCGCCGCGGCTGCCGGTGCGCAGGTCGCTGCAGGGGCGGCGGTCGCAGCAGTCGGCGTGGACTGCGACGACGCGAGCGAAGCCTCCGTCGAGTTCTCTCCCTCCGTCTCGCTCGGCGGTCGGTTCTCGGCGCGCGTGGACAAGTACCGCGTCCTGGGGGTCGACGTCCCGACCGGAGCCAGCCTCGACATGGAGCTGTACGCCGACGTCACCGCCGCCGTGGCGGTGGCGACGAGCCGGACGGTGACCTGCGGCCTCGACCTCCCCGACTACGAGAGGAGCCTGTCCGCGTACCCCGTGCCGCTGGCCTTCGTCTTCACGCCCACCGTGGAGATCACCGTGACCGGCGAGGTCAGGATCCGGGACATCGGCGTGAGCGCGCGTGCCGGCTTCCGCGTCGCCGGGCACTTCGGCGCGACGTCGGGCTCGTCGTTCACCGGGAGCCCGGTCCACCACGCGACTCCGCTGACCCCCGTCGCGGAGGCCAACGGGGAGGTCCGGCTCGAGCTCGGTGGCGACGTCCTCGTCGGGCCCGGCGCCGCGAGCGAGGACGCCGGTGTCGTCGCTGGGGTGGGCGGGGAGCTCAAGCCCCTGGACGCCTCCTTCCGTCCGGAGTTCTCGGTGGGTCACGGCCGGTTCGACGCGTGCGTGGAGGCGAGTGCCGCCCTCACTCTCGGCGTGCACGTCACGGCGAAGGCGTGGCTCGGGTCGTGGAGTGCGTCGCGCACGGTCTCCCCCGAGGCACTGCAGAGGACCTTCCAGTACCCCGGCTCGCCGTGGCACCTGCCGAGCGGCTGCGACGAGGCGCCGGCGGTCGACCCCGGGACGACACTGCTCGGCCCGGGAGTGACGAAGGTCGGTGACTCGGTCGGAGGCAGCGCCGACCAGTGGGGGCACGTCGAGGGCTTCGTGCCGGGGCAGAAGACCTGGGTGTTGAGCACCGGCGTGATGGCGCACGCCGTCGGAGCACCCGGGGACTTCGCCAGCACGGGCCTCGGCGCGCCGGGTGACGAGATGCTCAGCGCCATGTCCGGCCGTCCGACGTACGACGCCGCGTACTACCAGGTGACCCTCGTCCCGACCGGGGACACCCTCCACGTGCGGTACGTCTTCGCCAGCGAGGAGTACCCCGAGTACGTGGGCAGCCCGTTCAACGACGTGATGGGTGTCTTCGTCGACGGCGTCAACTGTGCGACCGTCCCCGGCACGTCCACCCCCGTGTCGGTGAACACCGTCAACCCGTGGTCCCACGCGGACCACTACGTCGACAACCAGAACGGCGCTGCCGGCTATGCCACCAGCATGGACGGCCTGACGGTCCCCCTGACCTGCTCCGTCCCCGTGACACCCGGGCAGCCGGTGACGGTGCGCATCGCCGCGGCGGACAGCAGCGACAGCATCCTCGACAGCGCTGTGGCTCTCGTGGACGGCGGGATTTGGACCGACTGACGGTGTGCGCCGGCGCCGCGTCCTCCCGGCGGGGACGCGGCGCCGGCGCACACGCTCAACGGGACCGGCGCCCGACGATCGACGAGACCAGCAGCAGCTTGACCAGCCAGTCGCCGGCGTGGATCGCCGCCTGCTGCCAGGGCACCTTCTCGTGCACCACCGACCCGGTCAGCAGCACCACCGGGAAGGCGGCCCAGAGCCCGGCGCCGAGCGCCAGCGCCTGCCGCGGGCCGCGCACCGGCAGCCGGCCGGCGAGCACCGACACGGCGGTGGCGACGACGCCGCTGCGGACCAGCTCCACTGGTGCGACGACCGCCGGCGAGGGACCCGGGCCCGCGTAGGCCTCGTCGAGGCGGGCCAGCCGCTCGCCGAAGGCGGCGTACCAGGCGGAGCTCGCGGCGAACGACGCGCCGGCCGCGGCGGCGACGCGGGCGGCGCTCACCACGCGTCCCGGCCGTCGGGCCGCGCGCCGGGCACGGTGTCCTGCTGCGGGGTGGCGCGGAGCTCGTCCACGTCTGCCTCCTCGGGTCGGCCTGGCTCGGGAGACCGGCCGGGGCCGGCGGAGTCATCGGCGCCGGCCCGCCGAGCCCCGCACCGTCCCTCAGGAGCGCATCGCCTCGCGGACCTCGCGCAGCGAGGGGTTGGTCAGGTACCGCCCGCGGACGACGACGGTGGGGGAGACCTCCCACCCCTGCGGGTGCCGGGACCGGACCTCCGCGGCCGCCTCCGGGTCGTCGGCGAAGCGGACGGAGCGGTGCGGCAGCCGGGTCAGGCGCATCTTCGCCCGCAGCTTCGTCGAGTACGGGCACCCCGGCTTGTGGTAGACGACGACGGGCTCGTCGGTCATGGCCCCTCCCGCTGTGGCGACGTCGGCCCCCGCTGGGTGAACGGTGGCAGCCGCCCTCCCCGCCGGACAAGGCGTGTCGTCACCGATGAGTCCCGGCCGTCCCCGCGGTCGGAGGCAGCATGGACTCCCTCGACACGACGTTCACCGCGCCCCTGGAGAAGGACGGCGCGTTCCCGACCTTCGTCACCGTGCCCGGCTCGGCCGAGCTGTTCGGCACCCGCAAGGCGGTGAAGGTCACCGGCACGGTGGACGGGCACTCCTTCTCGGCCACCTGCATGCCGTCGGGGCAGGGGCCGCACTGGCTGCCCCTGCGCAAGGCCGTGTGCGCCGCGATCGGCAAGGACGCTGCCGGACAGGAGGTCACCGTCCACCTACAGCAGCGGTTGTCCTGAGCGCGCTCGTGCTCTGCACACACCTGTGTGCAGAGCACGAGCGAGCGCGGAGCACCTGTGCGCTTCCGGCCTTCGAGCCCTGCCCACACCGGCGGGGCAGAGCACTAGCGGGCGGGGGACACCATCCCGAGGGCGAGCTCCCGCGCGCCGGCGTCGGCGAGCAGCACCTCGTCCAGGTCGGTCAGCGCCGCCCGCATCGCGTCGGCGCCGCCGAACTGGAAGCCGAGCTGGGTCGCGTAGCAGGCGCAGGCGTCGGCGCGCCGGTCGAGGTCCTGCGGCAGCTCGAGCGGGACCAGCCCGGCGGGGAGGTCCGGGCCCGGCCGCGCGCCGGGGTCGCGCAGCACGTAGGGGGAGTCCCGCCACCACAGCACCGGCCGGCCGGTGCCGGCGACCGCGCGCAGCACCTGCAGGTGGTCGACGTGCCCGCCCAGCGCCTGCGGGGCCAGCCAGAGGTCGCCGGGCAGCCCGGTCAGCGCCGCCCGCACGTCCTCCCAGACGTCGTCGTGCTCGCGCACGCCGGCGAACAGCTCCGCGGCGCTCCCGTACCCGCGGTGCGGCGCCTCGCGCAGGTCCAGGTGCAGCGGCGTCGCGCCGAGCACGGCCATCGCGGCGGCGTCCTCCTCCCGCCGCAGGGCCATGTAGTCGACGTCGGCCGGCAGCCCCTTGTCCAGCTGGCAGGCCAGCGCGAACCCCTCCGGGTCGGGCACGCTGCGCGTGAAGCAGGTGACCACGGTGACCGCGTGCCCGGCGTCGGCCAGCGCGGTCAGGGTCCCGCCGACGGAGAAGGCCGCGTCGTCGAGGTGCGGGCTGACGGCGGTGACGTTCACAGCAGGTGCGCCGCGGAGCGGAAGCGGCAGGAGAGGTCCACCTCCGGCGGCATCGTCCAGTCCGCGGACGGCGCCGTCCCCACCACCGAGCGGTAGACGTCGTCGATCGAGGCGGCCAGCACCGGCCAGGAGTAGAGCCGGCGCACCTCGTGCAGCGCCGTCGTCGCCAGCCGCTCCCGCAGCGCGGCGTCGGCCAGCAGGCGGTCGAGCACCGCGCGCAGGCCGGCGACGTCGCCCGGGGTGTGCAGCAGGCCGTTCTCCCCGTCGCGCAGGCAGTCGACGACGCCGACCGAGTCGGTGCTCACCGTGGGCAGCCCGCTGGCCATCGCCTCGAGCAGGGTGTTGGAGAACCCCTCGCTGTAGGTGGGGCTGACGAACACGTCGGCGCGGCGGTACACCGGCGGCGCCTGCTCGGGCGGGACGTAGCCGAGGAACGTCGTCCGCCCGTCGGCGCGGGCCCGGGCCTCGTCGAGATCGGGGCCGATGCCGGAGACCACCAGCCGCACGTCGCCGGGCAGCGCCTCGAGCAGGTCGAGCACGCCCTTGCGGCGGTCGACGCGGCCGTGGAACAGCAGCACCGGCGGGTCCTGCAGCGCGCCGAGCGGCCGCTCCGCGGGCGTGAAGCGGCGGGTGTCGGTGGCGCCCGGGACGATCGTGAACCGCTGCGGGTCCGAGCCGAGGTTGCCGACCACCTCGTCGCGGAAGCTGGCGCTGCCGATGAGCACGGCGTTCGAGGCGTCGACGACGGCGCGCATCGCGTGCGCGTGGGTGGTGCAGCAGGTGCCCACCCAGTGCCCGTCGCCGCCCTGGATGCTCACCACCGCCGGCAGCCCGGTCTCCCGCGCGGCGGCGAGCACGGCCAGGCCCGGCGGGTAGCCGTACTGGGCGTGCAGCACGTCGAACGGGCGCTGCGCGTGCAGGTCGACGACGGTGCGCACGATCTCGTCGACGTCGCCCTCCCAGTCGGCGGGGACGACGGTCTCGCCGCGGCTGGGCAGCGCGTGCACCTCCACCCCGGTGGGCACGCGGTCGGGCGGGGGCGGGCCGCCGCCGTAGACACGGGTGCCGGCCTCGTCGTCGCGGTACTGGCTGACCAGCACCACCTCGTGGCCGAGCGCGACCAGCTCGCGCAGCAGGTTCTCCGCGTAGACGCTCATCCCGCTGACCGCGGGCCAGTAGCGGCGGCTGACGAAGCAGATCCTCACGCGGCGGCCTCCGCCCGGCGCAGGGCCTCGATCGACCGCGGCACCATCTCGTGCGCCCGGTGCCCGTCGCGGGACAGCTCCAGCGTCACCAGCCGGCCGAACGACGCCTCGCGCAGCGCCCGCAGCACCGCGGGCAGGTCGACGTCGCCCTCGTCGAGCGGCAGGTGGTCGTGCACGCCGCGGCGCATCCCCTCGACGGCGACCGTGCCCAGGTGCGGCGCGAACCGGGTCACCGCCTCCTCCGGCGCGTACGCCCCGGCGACGACGCAGTGCCCGGTGTCCAGCGCCAGCGCGATCCCCGGTGCCTCGGCGGCCAGCCGCGCCCAGCCGTCGCAGTCCTCGACCAGCATCCCGGGCTCCGGCTCGACGGCGAGGGCGGAGGAGCGCCCGCCGTGGCTGTCGACCAGCGCGCGGACGCCGTCGACCAGCCAGCCCCACGCGGCCGCGCGGTCCACGCCGGGCCGCGGCACGCCGGCCCAGAAGCTGACCGCCTCGGCGCCGAGCACCTCCGCCAGGTCGCAGGCCAGCCGCAGGTAGGCCAGCCGCCGCGCCCGGCCCTCCGCGGAGGCGGTGACCAGCGTCGGCTCGTGCTTGACCCGGGGGTCGAGCAGGAACCGCGCGCCGGTCTCCACCACCACGCCCAGGCCCAGCTCGTCGCACCGCGCCCGCACCCGCTCGGCCTGCGCGAACGCGTCGTCGGCGAACGGGTCGAGGTGGACGACGTCGAGGGTGAGCGCCACCCCGGCGTAGCCGCAGTCGGCGAGGAAGGGCAGCGCGTCGGACAGCCGGTGGGAGGTCAGCCCGTTGGTGTTGTAGGCGTACCGGAGTGCGGTCACGTCCCGAGGACCTCCGCGACGACGTGCCGGCCCGGCTCGCGGTACAGGGCGTACAGCGCGCCCACCCGCCGGTCGGCGCCGGCCCGGTCGAACCAGGCCGGCCCGCCCAGGCGCTCCTCGGCGTCGGCGGTCAGGTGCACCCGTGCCCAGCCGCCGGGGTCGGCGCCCACGGCCACCAGCGGGTCGCCCTGCTCGAGCAGCCGGCGCACGCCGCGCTCGCCGATCCGGCCGTAGGACATCGTCTCCACCTCCAGCCCGGTCACCAGCACCTTCGCCGCGACCGCGTCGCCCTCGGAGGGCTGCAGCTCGACCAGCACGTCGTGCCCGGCGGCCTGCACCGCGCCGGTGACGTGGGCGTGCAGGTCGTCCCCGGGCCCGGCTCCCGGACGCCACGTGGGCAGGTCGGCCAGCGCCACGGTGGACCGGCGGGCGAGCACGGTGTCCTGCAGCAGGTCGACCAGCGCGCCGGTGCCCATCCGGGTCCACGCCAGCATCGCCTGCAGCGCGCGGTCCTCCTCGACCAGCCGCTCCGGCGGGTGCCCGGTGCGCCAGTGCTCCAGGTAGCCCGGCGGCGTGGCGGGCAGCACGACGTCGAAGGGCCCGTGCATGAACGCCTTGCGGCCGCGGGCCGAGGCGAACTCGTGCAGCGCCTTGCGGACGGCGGTGTCGCGGTCGGGGTGGGCCGCCTCGCCGCACGCCGTCGCCATGACCGGCACCGGCTCCGACCCGTCCCGCGAGCAGCCGACGGCGTACAGGTCGACGACGCCGAACTCCGTGGCCGCCAGCTTCACCACCACGTCGATGCCCGCGGCGTCGAGCCGGTCGAGCAGCGCCAGCGCGTCGGGGTCGGTGAGCCCGGCCAGGTCGACGACGACGCCGCGGTCCATCGCGCGGAACGCCGTCGAGTTGCCGTCGCGCTGCAGCACCTCCAGCAGCGCGTGGGTGACCGCCCGGTCGGCGTCGAACGCGGCGCCCTGCCCGTTGGTGATGACCGTGGTCAGCCAGCCGCCGGGCGGCGGGGCGCCGGGCAGGTCGTCGGGCGCCGACGCGACCAGCTCGGCGGGCACCAGCACCCGCTCGCCGTCGCGCAGCCTGGTCATCGGCAGCCAGTGCAGCGGCCGGTCGTCGGAGTAGTCACTGCCCGCCTCCAGGCACAGCGTGCGCGGGTCGGCGACGCGGTCGCGGCCGTGGCGGCGGGTCATCTCCGCGTGGGAGCCCTGCTCCCGCTGCACGCCCCGGTGCGCCCGCAGCGACAGCGCCATCTCGGCCATCTCGCCCATCCCGCCGGTGCGGGCCTCCTCGCGGGTGGCGCCGTAGCCCAGCCCGCTGCCGCCGGGGTGCCGCTCCGACGGCGGCAGCACGGCCGAGTGCAGCGGCACGTCGAGGACGTCGATGCCCTCGATCGCGAAGTCCTCGACCGGGGTGGGGAAGGAGTCGCGGTACCGCTGCGACGGCGTGACCTCCGTCGTCGTCACAGCTCGGCCAGCGGCACGGGCGCGGCGTCCGGCGGCCCGGACAGCAGCCGCTGCACCAGGTGGACGACGTTGTCGGTGGTGACGCCGGGGACCATCTCGAACGGCGTCGCCACCACCTCGAAGTCGAGCTCGGCGAGCACGGCCAGCATCTCCCGCAACTCGCCGTGGGAGAGCGGGATCTGTGCGTGGAACGCCTTGTGCGCGCTCAGCGCCACCGGGTCGCCGTCGGGAGACAGGTCGACCTTCAGCGAGTCGCCGCAGAACAGGATCCCGCGGCGGGAGTCGTGCAGCACCGAGTGCCCGGGGAAGTGGCCGCCGGTGTGGTGCAGCGTGAGGTCGGGGGCGAGGGTCAGGACGTCGTCGGCCGGCCAGGTGACCCGGAAGGCCTTGGTCCAGACGAGGTCGTGCACGTTGACGCACACGACCCGCGGCTCGAGCTCCTGCTGCAGCTGCCACAGCGCGCCGTAGCCGTGCACGTGCGACGACGCCAGCACCGGGAAGCCGCCCTTCTCGGCGGCCATGCGGCGCAGCTCGGCGAGCATGTCGGCGGTGTACCAGGGGGCGCACTCGAAGCCGACCAGGCCGATGTCGGTCTCGACGACCCAGCCGCGGCTGTCGAGGCCGAACCGCGGCTCGGTGCCGAACTCGGTGACGCCGTCGACCGGAGCGGGCCGCCAGAACCCGGTGACCAGCTCGTCGGCCTGCTTGTCGGTGACGAACTCGAAGCCGTGCTCGGGCAGCGCGTTGCGCACGTCGGCGCAGACCGGGCAGACCGATGGTCCGGGCGCCGGCCAGCGCTGCCAGTGCCCGCAGTTGGTGCAGGCGTAGGCGGGCAGGTCGGGGAGCAGCCCGCGGTAGGGGTTGGTGTCGACCGAGGTCACGGGGTCCCTCCGGACGGAGCGGATTCGGACGGAGCGGATTCGGACAGAGCGGTGAGGAGCAGGCGGTGCAGGGCGAGGTCGCGGGCGGGGTCGTACGGCCATGCCGTCCCCGCCCGCCCGCGGCCGGCGACCGCGTCGGTGAAGGCGGCGAACTGCGCCTCGAACGGCGGTGTGTCGGCGAAGGGCACGTCCACCGGGTCGGGGCGGTACAGCGTCAGCGAGCCTCCCGCCGTCTGGCCCATCGTGTCGAGAGCGACGGCCATGCCGCGGGTGCCGACGACCTCCAGCCGGCGGCGGGGGAGCGCGTCGGGGGTGTTGAACGCGACGTGCAGGCCCACCAGCACCCCGCTGGGGGTGGCGCCGGTGAGCAGCGCGCCGTCGTCGACGCCGTAGTCGTGCACCCGGGTCTGCAGCAGCGCCGACAGCGTGGTGACGTCCTCGCCGAGCAGCGTGCCGACCAGGTCCAGGCCGTGCGGGGCGAGGTCGATCGCCGCCCCGCCGCCGGCGCGCGCCCGGTCGACCCGCCAGTTGTCGTGCGGCCGGCCGTCGGGCGTCCAGTCCCCGGGTAGCCAGCAGCAGTAGACGATCCGGACGGCGGTCACCGTGCCCAGCTCGGGCACCAGCTCGCGCAGCCGTACGTGGGCGGGGTGCCAGCGCTGGTCGTAGGCGGCGCCGAGCAGCACGCCGGCCCGCGCGCAGGCGTCGACCAGCGCCTGCGCGTCGTCGACGTCGGCGGCCAGGGGCTTCTCGCACAGCACCGCCGTGCCGGCCGCGGCGGCCGCCTCGACCAGCGGCCGGTGCCCGGCGTTCGGGACGGCCACGTAGACCGCGTCCAGGCCCGGGGTGGCGAGGAACCCCGCGAGGTCGGTCGTGCGCCGGGCACCCTCGACCGGCATCCGGTCCAGCGCGGCGGGGTCGAGGTCGTGCAGGGCCACCACCCGGGCGCCGTCGACGGCGAGCAGGCCGGGCAGCGCGTGGTCGCGGGCCACCCAGCCGCACCCGGCGATGCCCCACCCGACGGTGCTCACCGTGCCGTCCCCCTCTCCGTCGAGATCACGCGATCTCGACGCGGGCGGGCCCCGTGGACGGTCGAGATCACGTGATCTCGACGAGGGCTCACCGTGCTCACCAGGCCTCCGGGAGGTCGACGAGCAGCCGGCGGCGGGCGGCGTCGGCCGGCAGCGGGTCGGGCCAGCGCGGCGGCAGGTAGGACGACCGCGGCCCGTACTCGGCGGCGTAGCGCTCGTTCGGCCAGGTGAGCACGCCGTCGCGGTAGAGCGGGTTGGGGACCAGCGGCGGCAGCGGCGCGCCGAGGTCCGCCGGCGCGGGACCGAGCGGGTCGCCGGCCACCAGCGCCACCGCCTCGCTGGCGTGCAGGTCCGCGGCCGCCGCCGGCCGCGGCGGGCGCCCCTCGAGCAGCGAGCGGGTGAGCTCGTCGTCGTCGTAGAGCAGGTCGGTGCCGAGCACCTCGGCGTAGCCCTCGGGCGTCAGCGGCTGCCCGTGCGGGTCGGCCACGTGCGCGTGCCCGACGACGACGGTGCCGCCGTCCCCGGCCAGCGCCCGCATCGCCGCGGCGGCCGCGGGCTTGTCGAGCAGGAAGTAGAACGCGTCGTGGCAGGCGACGTAGGCCGGGGAGCCGACGTCGAGCGGCGGGGCGGCGGTGAGGTCGGCGCACACGTAGCGCGCCGCCGGGCAGACGAACCGCCGGGCCAGCCACAGCTTGGCCCAGACGACGTCGACGCCGAGCAGGTCGGTCACCCCGCGGCGCGACAGCTCGCGCAGGTGCGCGCCCACCCCGCAGGCGACGTCGACCACCGGCCTCCGCCCCGGCCAGTGCGCCTGCAGCAGGGCCAGGCCGGCCAGGTGGGTGGGGTCCGACCAGCGGTGGGCGAAGTAGTCGGCGACCCGGCCCATGCCGAGCAGGTCCATCGCCTCCCGCAGCGTGCGGGCGGCGGGGACCCGGGCCAGCTGGTCCGGCGGCGGTGGCGGCTCGGTCCACCAGTCGTCGGCGTCGGCGAGCAGCAGCACCCGCGCCCGGTCGGTCTCCCCGGCGGCCAGCAGCCCCGCGACCTCCGCGCGCAGGTCGTCGCGTCCTGCCCGGAGGTAGGGGATCCCGTCGACGACGGGGGCACCGACCGACAGCGTCACAGCCCCGCCGCCGCCAGGACGTCGAGGTGGTAGGCCTGCACCGGGCCGGCGTGCACCAGCTCCAGGTCGTCGAGCGCCTGCGCCGCGGTGAACGCCGCCGCCCGCGCGTGGTGGTGCACCTGCAGCACCCGGTCGAGGACGTCGGCGGCGTGGAAGGCCCGCGCCTCGGGCACGTCGGCGCCCGCCCGCAGCGCCAGCACCTCCCGCACCCGCCCGGCCAGCGCGGGCGGCAGCGCGGCGAGCTCCCGCTGCTCCAGGGTCGCCACGACCCGCTCCAGCGCGTCGCCGAGCAGCACCTCCCCGGCGAACCCGGCGTCGGGCAGGACCACGTTGTGCAGGTGGTGGGCCAGGCCCAGCAGGAAGGGGGTGACCGGGTCGGCGCCGACCACCGGGGCGACGAGCGTCCCGTAGACGGCGACGGTGAGGCAGTGGTCGCCGTGGCTCTCGGGGGGCTCGACGACGATGCGCGGCCTGCCCGGGGCGGTCGCGCCGGCTCGCGGCTGGGCGTTGAGCGCGCCGGCCAGCGGCGGGGGCGGCCCGGGGGAGCCGAGCGGGCCCAGCGCCGCGCGCAGCCGCTCGCGCAGCACGCTGTCGAGCGGGGCGGAGACCTCGTCGAAGCCGCGCCGCAGCACCGTGCGCGCCTCGTCGTCGTCCAGCCCGGCGGCGGCCAGGACGTGCGCGTCGATGCCGGCGAGCCGGGCCCGCGCGACCGCGGCCGCCGTCTCGGAGAAGGCGACGGTCTCCACGTCCTCGCCGGAGACCAGGCGCGCCCACGCGCGGACGAAGGCCTGCTCGGCGAGCGAACCGGGCGTGCCGGCGACCCGGACGCGCTTGGCGTCGCCGATCTCGGCCAGCAGGGGCCGGAGGCCGGCCAGTGCGGTCAGCGTGCCCGGGGTGTCGAGCGCGGTCACCGGGTGCCGGCGCCGGCGGCCAGCCAGTCGAGCAGCGCGGTCTCCTGGCGGTGGAACGCGTGCTCCGGGACGCTGCCGTCGGCGGTCATCGGCGCCTTGAAGAACCAGCCGAGCTGCCGCTGCACGCCGCCCTCGCCGCGCTGCTGCGCCAGGTCGGTCAGCCGGGCCAGCTCGATGGCCAGCGGGGCGGCGAGGATCGAGTCGCGGCACTGGAAGTCGACCTTGACCTGCATCCGCTGCCCGAGGAAGCCGACCAGGTCGATGGCGTCCCATGCCTCCTTCTGGTCACCGCGCGGCCGGTAGTAGTCGATGCGGACGACGTGGTCCTCGACCGGGTAGCCCAGGATCGAGTCCAGGACGCTGCCCTTGGTCTGCAGCTTGCTGTTGAGCGAGTCGGGGTCGTCGAGGGCCAGGCCGTCGCGGTTGCCGAGGATGTTGGTCGAGTACCAGCCCTCCACGGTCAGCGACCGGGCGCGGAAGGCCGGCGCGAGCACCGTCTTCATCATCGTCTGGCCGGTCTTGCCGTCCTTGCCGGCGACCGGGACGCCGCGCGCCTCGGCCAGCGCCACCAGGGCCGGGACGTCGGCGGCCAGCGACGGCGTGAAGTTGACGTAGCCGACGCCCTCGGCGATGGCCGCGTAGGCGTAGACCATCGCCGGGGTGATGGCGCGGTCGTCGGCGTCGAGACCGGCCTCGAACGCCCCGGCCGACTGCAGCGCCGGGGCGGCCGGGTCGGGCCAGCGCTCGGTGGAGGCGAGGTTGACCAGCACCAGGCCGTCGAGGGACTCCTCGTCGCGGAAGCGGCGCAGGTCGGCACGGACGGCGTCGACCTGGGCGCGGCGGGTCTCGGCCAGCACGACGTTGCCGCCGGTGACGTTGCGGCAGAAGTCGGCGTCGCCGGCGGCCGGCCAGGGCGTCAGCGCCGACAGCGCCGGGCCGGCCTCCTCCAGCTGCCGGGAGTCCAGGACGCCGTGCTGCTCGGCGGCCTTGCGCAGGTCGGATCCGTCGAGGTCCCAGCCGCGGACCACCAGTGCGTCGTAGCCGACCAGGCCGGTCGTCTCCTCGACCGGGCCGCCGGCCACCTCCAGGCCCGCCAGCGGCAGCCCGTCCGGGGCCGCGGCCCCGATCCGGAGCAGCTCCAGCCCCGCGACGGCGGTCGTCGCGACCGCACCTCCGAGTCCGACCACAGCGACGCCGACGCGACGGGACCCTTGTGACACCACGACCTCCGCGCTCTCCCGGTGGACGAGCTCCACCTGGACCCGACCCTGGCACAGCGGTTGTGCACCCGCTGGATGAGAACGAGATTCTGTTGCCCAACCCGGTCGTGTACCGCGCGTCCTGGACGGGGTGGCCAGGATGGGGGTCCAGCCACCCACTCGGAGGTGCCCCGTGACCGTTCCCCACGCCCAGCAGCCGCCCGCGCCGATGGTGGTGCCGCGCTTCACCGTCCACCAGCGCATCACCGTGATGGTCAACCGCTACGAGGTGCGCGCCGTGCAGCCCGACGGCAGCGAGGGCGGGCTGCTGGCCATGGCCCAGCAGAAGCGGATGAAGCTGAAGGAGGAGGTGGTCTTCACCGCCGACGAGGCGCGCACCCGTCCGGTCTTCTCCTTCCGCGCCCGCCAGCGGCTCGACGTGCACGCCCAGCACGACGTGTTCGACGAGGGTGGCCGCGTCCTCGGCACCTTCGGCAAGCGCTTCGGTGCGAGCCTGCTGCGCTCGACCTGGACCCTGTCGGTCCCCGGCCTGGAGGCCGTCGGCCGGGAGCGCCGGCCGTTCCTCGCGATCCTCCGGCGGGTGTGGGACTTCATCCCCTTCCTCGGCGACGTCTGGGTGCCCTTCGTCTTCCACTTCGACTTCGTCGACACCGCGACCGGCGCCCCGGTCCTGGTCGTCGAGCGGCGCAAGTCCATCCGCGACCGCTACGACGTGCACGTCCCCGACCCGCGGCTGGACTTCCGGGTCGCCGCCTCGATGGCCGTCGCCCTGGACGCCCTGCAGAGCCGGTGACCGGCTCTCACGACGCCTCCACCGACGCCTTCACCGACGAGTTCGAGGGGGACGACCTCGACCGCGACGTCTGGGTGCCCCACTACCTGCCGCAGTGGAGCTCCCGGGCGGCGACGGCGGCCCGCTACGAGGTCCGCGACTCCTGCCTGCGGCTGTACCTGCCCGACGACGCGCCGCTGTGGTGCCCCGGCGACCACCCGCCGCTGCGCGTCTCGGGCGTCCAGTCCGGCGTCTTCTCCGGGCCGGTGGGCAGCACCGTCGGGCAGCAGCCGGTGCGGCCCGGCGCCGTCGTCCGGGAGGAGCAGCCCGCCCACTGGGGCTGGACGCCGCACCACGGCGTGCTGGAGATGCGCGCCCGCGCCACGGTGACGCCCCGGTCGATGGTGGCCTGGTGGCTGGTCGGGCTCGAGGACTCCCCGGAGCGCTCCGGGGAGCTCTGCGTCATGGAGGTGTTCGGCGACGCGGTCGACCCGGTGGCCGGCGCCGCGGTGGGCACGGGTGTGCACCCGTTCCGCGACCCGCGGCTGGTCGAGGACTTCGCCGCGCCGCGGCCCGGGATCGACGTCGCCGACTGGCACGTCTACGCCGTCGACTGGCGGCCCGACGGCGCGGTGTTCTCCGTGGACGGCCGGCCGGTGCGCGAGGTCGCGGGAACCCCCGACTACCCGGTGCAGGCGATGCTCGCCGTCTTCGACTTCCCGGAGAAGGCGGTGCCGGGGGAGCCCTACGTCGTGCCGGAGCTCGTCGTCGACTGGATCCGCGGGAACCCGGGTGACCGGCCGGGCGGTCCCGGCTAACCTCGCCGGCCGTGTCCAGCCGCACCTACCGCGTCATCGTGCGCGGCACCTTCGACGGTCTCGACGACGACCGGCGCGCCTGGCTGCGCGAGCACGCCGCCGAGCACGACCTGTTCGCCTCGGCGTTCACCGAGCGGGGCAGCACCGCCTACGACGGGTCGCTGTCGGCGTTCAGCCACCGGGTCGTGGTGCACGTCGACGCCGGCCCGGACGAGGAGGCCGACGCCCGCACGGCGGGGGAGCTGTCGGCGCTGCAGTGGCTCGAGGACGCCGGTCTGGGCGCGCGCCGGCTGCGCTCGACGGCGACGTGCACCGACGACGTGCGGATCCGCCGGCGCTGAGGGCTCAGTCCGGCAGCGGGAAGACCAGCAGCGAGCTCGACGCCGTCGCCACGACCCGGCCGGCGGCGTCGAGGACCTGCCCCTCGGCGAAGGCCACCCGGCGCCCCGGCTTGACCACCGTCCCGACCGCGGTGAGCGGGCCGCTGTCCCGCGTCACCGCTCGCTGGTAGGTCACCTTGATCTCGATCGAGGTGTACCCGACGCCGCGGGGCAGGGTGGTGTGCACCGCGCAGCCCGCGACGGAGTCCAGCAGTGTGCAGACCAGCCCGCCGTGGACGACGCCGATCGGGTTGTAGACCGACTCGTCGACCACGCAGCGGAACTCGACCCGCCCGTGCTCGACGGCGACGACGTCCATCTGCACCAGCTCGGAGATCGGCGGGGGCGGCAGCACGCCGTCGCGCAGGGCCTCCAGCGTCTCCAGGCCCGACCGCTCCCGGCCGCCGGCGGCGGTGACCAGCGGGTCGTACCAGGTGACGGTCCGGGACCGCGGCTCGCCCCAGGAGGCGGGAACGGGGTCGGCGGGCGCCTCGGTGAGCGGGTCGGCCACCGGGTCGGTCTCAGTGCTCATGCCGCTGGTCCTCCGGCACCCCGGCCAGCGCCCGGCCGGCGGGGGTGAGCACCCGCTCCACCCGGGACCGGTTCACCGGCTCGCCGCAGGTGCGGCACACCCACTCGGCGTCGACCCGGTGCTCCTCGTGCCCCTCCGGGGCGTGCTGGAGGTGCACCGGCGGCTCCTCGGCGGCCCAGCGGTCGCCCCACTGCAGCAGCGCCTGCAGCACCGGCAGCAGGTCGCGGCCGGACTCGGTGAGGTGGTAGCCCGAGCGGGGCGGCGCCTGGCTGTACTGCCGCCGCTCGAGCACGCCGGCGGCCACCAGCGCGTTGAGGCGCGCGGTCAGCCGGTCGCGGGGGGCGCCGGTGCCGCGGGCGATGTCGCTGAAGCGGTGGTTGCCCAGCGACACCTCCCGCACGACCAGCAGGGACCAGCGCTCGCCGACCAGCTCCAGGGCGGCGGCGATCGTGCAGGGACGGCCGGGCAGGCCGGCGAGGTCGTACGGGGCGGTGCTCACCCGAGTCAGTTTGCCCGTCGAACCGACGCGGCGCCACCGCTGCCCTTCCGATGCTCGGGCAACCGCCGGAGACGGCGACGGGCGGGGACCCCCGCAGGGATTCCCGCCCGTCGGCGGTCGAGGTGCCGCCCTCAGCTCTTGGGACGTGCACCGGCGCGCAGGGCGCCGAGCAGGTCGTGGTTGAGCCGGGAGATGTTCTCCATCGAGATGCCCTTGGGGCAGCTCGCCGAGCACTCGCCGATGTTGGTGCAGCCGCCGAAGCCCTCGAGGTCCTGCTGGTGGACCATGTTGACCACGCGGTCGTTGCGCTCGGGCTGGCCCTGCGGCATCAGGCCCAGGTGCGTGACCTTCGAGGCCGTGAACAGCATCGAGGAGGCGTTCGGGCAGGCCGCCACGCAGGCGCCGCAGCCGATGCAGGTGGCGGCGTCGAACGCGGCGTCGGAGTCCTTCTTGGCCACCAGGATCGAGTGCGCCTCGGGCGCGGTGCCGGTCGGGGCGCTGATGTAGCCGCCCGACTGGATGATCCGGTCCAGCGCCGACCGGTCGACGGCGAGGTCCTTGATGACGGGGAACGCCGTCGCCCGCCACGGCTCGATGTCGATCGTGTCGCCGTCCTTGAACGACCGCATGTGCAGCTGGCACGTGGTCGTCTGCGGGTGGTTGTCGAACAGGCCGTTGCCGTGGGCGCGGCCGTTGATCATGACGCCGCACGAGCCGCAGATGCCCTCGCGGCAGTCGTGGTCGAAGGAGACCGGGTCCTCACCGTTGAGGATGAGCTGCTCGTTGAGGACGTCGAGCATCTCCAGGAACGACATGTCCGGGGAGACGTCGGTGACCTCGTAGGTCACCATCTTCCCCTTCTCTGCCGCGCTCCGCTGGCGCCAGACACGCAGCTTGAGGTTCATCTACTTGTAGCTCCGCTGGGCGAGGTGGACGTACTCGAACTCGAGGGCTTCCTTGTGCAGGACGGGCGGGACGCCCTCGGGCGTCCACTCCCAGGCCGCGACGTAGGTGTAGTTGTCGTCGTCGCGCAGGGCCTCCCCGTCGGGGGTCTGGCTCTCCGCCCGGAAGTGCCCACCGCAGCTCTCGTTGCGGTGCAGGGCGTCGACGCACATGAGCTCGGCGAGCTCGATGAAGTCGGCGACGCGGCCGGCGTGCTCGAGGCTCTGGTTGAACCGCCCGGCCTCACCGGGCACCTTGACGTTCGTCCAGAACTCCTGCCGGATCTCGGGGATCCGGTCGAGGGCCTTGCGCAGGCTCTCCTCCGAGCGCTCCATGCCGCACAGGTCGAACATCAGCCGGCCGAGCTCGCGGTGGAACGACGCGGTGGTCCGGTTGCCGTTGATCGACAGCAGCCGATCGGTCTGCACCCGGACGCCCTCGAGCGCCTCGACGGCGGCCGGGTGGTTCGGGTCGACCGCGCCGAACGGGCCGGAGGCCAGGTAGTCGCTGATGGTGTTGGGCAGCACGAAGTAGCCGTCGGCCAGGCCCTGCATGAGCGCGCTGGCGCCCAGCCGGTTGGCGCCGTGGTCGGAGAAGTTCGCCTCACCGATCACGAACAGGCCGGGGATCGTCGACTGCAGGTCGTAGTCGACCCACAGCCCGCCCATCGTGTAGTGGACCGCCGGGTAGATCCGCATCGGGACCTCGTAGGGGTCCTCGCCCGTGATCTGGGCGTACATGTCGAAGAGGTTGCCGTACTTGGCCTCGATGGCCGGCCGGCCCAGCCGCTGCATGGCCTCGGCGAAGTCGAGGTACACGCCCAGGCCGTTGGGGCCGACGCCGCGGCCCTCGTCGCAGACGTTCTTGGCCTGCCGCGAGGCGATGTCGCGGGGGACCAGGTTGCCGAACGACGGGTAGATCCGCTCGAGGTAGTAGTCGCGCTCGCTCTCGGGGATGTCCCGCGGGTCGCGGGTGTCGCCGCGCTCCTTGGGCACCCACACCCGGCCGTCGTTGCGCAGCGACTCGCTCATCAGCGTGAGCTTCGACTGGTACTCGCCGTGCACCGGGATGCAGGTCGGGTGGATCTGCGTGTAGCAGGGGTTGGCGAACAGCGCGCCGCGCTTGTGCGCCCGCCAGATCGCCGTGGCGTTGGAGCCCTTGGCGTTCGTGGACAGATAGAAGACGTTGCTGTAGCCGCCGGTGGCGAGCACGACGGCGTCGGCGAAGTGCGTGCTGATCTCGCCGGTGACGAGGTCGCGGGCGACGATCCCGCGGGCCCGGCCGTCGACGACGATCAGGTCGAGCATCTCGGTGCGGGCGTGCTGCTCGACGGTGCCGGCCGCGATCTGCCGCTCGAGGGCCTGGTAGGCGCCGTAGAGCAGCTGCTGGCCCGTCTGGCCGCGGGCGTAGAACGTCCGCGACACCTGGGTGCCGCCGAAGGAGCGGTTGTCGAGCAGGCCGCCGTACTCGCGGGCGAAGGGCACGCCCTGGGCGACGCACTGGTCGATGATGCTGACGCTGACCTCGGCCAGCCGGTGCACGTTGTCCTCGCGGGCGCGGAAGTCGCCGCCCTTGACGGTGTCGTAGAACAGCCGGTGCACCGAGTCGCCGTCGTTGCGGTAGTTCTTGGCGGCGTTGATGCCGCCCTGCGCGGCGACGCTGTGCGCCCGGCGCGGGCTGTCCTGGTACCAGAAGGACTTGACCTTGTAGCCGGCCTCGCCGAGCGTGGCGGCGGCCGAGCCGCCGGCCAGGCCGGTGCCGACGACGATCACCGTCAGCTTGCGGCGGTTGGCCGGGTTGACCAGCTTGGCCCGGAAGCGGCGCTCGCTCCAGCGCTCGCTGATCGGCACGTCGCGCGGGGCCTTGGTGTCGGCGATCGGGTCGCCGAGGGTGAACAGTTCCAGAGCCATGGTCGAGGTGCTCCTACTCGATGATGCCGACGAGGACGCTGAGCGGCGGGATGAGGAAGCCCGCGGTGAGCACCACGGCGAAGACGGTGGCGAACGCGTTGACGGTCCGCTCGCGCGTCCGGTTGCTCTGCCCCAGGGTCTGGGTCGCGCTCCAGATGCCGTGCCGGAGGTGGAAGCCCAGGGCCAGCAGCGCGACGACGTAGACCAGCGTGACGAGCGGGTTGGAGAACCCGGCGATCGCGCGGTCGTAGGGCGTGGAGCCCGGCCCCTCCGGGTTCGCGACCCCCAGCGTGAGGTCGAGGATGTGGTAGACGATGAACAGCCCCAGGATGACCCCGCCCCAGCGCATGGTGCGCGAGGCGTAGCTCTGCGCCACCGCCTTGCGGGCGACGTACTGGGTCGGGCGGGCCCGCTTGGCCTGGCGCCACAGGGAGATGGCGGCCCAGATGTGGGCGACCACGGCCACCAGCAGGACGACGCGGATGATCCACAGGACGGTCTGCCCCGGGACGGCCGGCTCGCCGATCCGGCGGATCCACTCGGAGTACCCGTTGAAGGTCTCGGCGCCGGCGAAGAGCTTGAGGTTCCCGACCATGTGCGCGATCAGGTAGAGGACCAGGATGATGCCGCTGACGGCCATCACGGCCTTCTTCGCGACCGAGCTGGTCTTCGCTGCCCGCGGGGTCCTGCGCTGACCCGACTGCGTCACCGTCACCACGGCACCAAAGTTAGGCTCCCTAACCCCTTGACGGCCACGTGAACACACAGTGACACGGCTCATGTAAGGGAACCCTCAGCCCAGGTCAGGACGTTGAGGGCCGTCCGCCGGGCGTGACAGCGTGCCGGCAGCAGCACCCGACCGGAGGAGGACGTGTGGCAGGACCGACCCGGGGCTTCCTCGGCCGCCGACGCGAGCGGGATCCCCGCCTGCCGCCCGGCCAGTACGACGTCGGCCGCGACTGGCCGGTGCTCACCGCCGAGCCCACGCCGCGCATCACGCCGGAGACCTGGAGCATCACCGTCGACGGCCGCGTCGAGAGCCCCACGACCTGGACGTGGGACGAGGTGCACCGGCTGCCGCCCGCGGAGTACCGCGGCGACATCCACTGCGTGACGACGTGGTCGAAGTTCGACACCCGCTTCACCGGCGTCAGCGTCGACACGCTGCTCGAGGCCGCCCGGCCGGCCGCCGACGCGCACTTCGTCGTGGCGACGGCCAAGACCGGCTACACCACCAACCTGCCGCTCGAGGACGTCACCGGCGGCAGGGCCTGGCTGGTGTGGGAGTTCGACGGCGCGCCGCTGCCGGTCGAGCACGGCGGCCCGGTCCGGCTGCTGGTGCCGCACCTGTACTTCTGGAAGAGCGCCAAGTGGGTCACCCGGCTGACCCTGCTGCAGCGCGACCAGCCCGGCTTCTGGGAGCAGAACGGCTACCACGACCGGGGCGACCCCTGGCGCGAGCAGCGCTACCAGGGTGACTGAGGAAGGACCCCGCTGCCCCCCGCCGCTCGCAGGCTCGCGGCGGGCCCCTGCAGCGGGGCCGACGGATCCCTCACCTGGCCGCCGGGCGGCGCCGGCCGGGGGGTGGCGGACGGCGACGGTGCGCGGGGTCGACCGCCCGACCCCGCGCACCGTCCGGCTGCGGCTGGAGGTCCCCGACCGGGTCGACCACCTCGCCGGGCAGCACTACGTCGTCCGGCTCACCGCCGAGGACGGCTACCGCGCCCAGCGGTCCTACTCGGTGGCCTCCGCGCCGGGGGACCCGCTCGTGGAGCTGCTCGTCGAGCGGCTCGACGACGGCGAGGTGTCGACCTACCTGGCCGACGTCGTCGAGCCGGGCGACCAGCTCGAGGTGCGCGGCCCCATCGGCGGCTGGTTCGTCTGGACCGGCGACCGGCCGGCGCTGCTGGTCGGTGGCGGCACCGGCGTGGTGCCCTTCGTGTCCATGCTGCGCACCGCCGCCGAGCTCGGCCGGGCCGACCTGCTGCGGCTCGCCGTCTCCACCCGCACGGCCGCCGAGCTGCCCTACGTCGACGAGCTGCGCGCGGCCGGCGCGCTGGTGGTCACCACCCGGGAGCGGTCCGGCATCCGCCCGCCCGGCCGGCTGACCGCCGCCGACCTGGTGCCGCTGTGGGAACCGGGTCAGACCGCCTACGTCTGCGGGTCCACCCCGTTCGCCGAGGCGGCGAGCCAGCTGCTGGTGGGGCTCGGCGTGCCGGCCGCCGACGTCAGGGTCGAGCGGTTCGGCCCCAGCGGCCCCGCCTGACCGGCGGCTGGGGCGGCCGGCCGCGGCCGCGCAGCCAGGAGCCCAGCGCCACCCCGGCCAGGGCCCAGAACGCGCCCGCGCCCACGCCGGCGAGCACGATCCAGAAGGGGACGCGCAGCTCGTCGTCCACCGGGCGCGGGGTCGGGACAGGACCGGGTGCGTCGCTCATGGCGCCGAGCCTCCACCCGTGCGGGTGGACGGTCCAGGGGCGGCCCCCGTCGCCGCGGCGGCGGGGGCGATGATCGGAGGGTGCCCTCCGCCGTCGTGACCGCCGTCGACGCCGTCGATGCGCGGCTGCGCGAGGAGCTGCTGGCCTGCTGGACCGACGTCACCAACGCCGGCGGCGCGGTCGGCTTCGTCCCGCCGGTCACCCCCGACGACGTCGCACCGGTGCTCGACGCCGTCGTCGGACGGGTCGCGCTGGGCCGCGAGCGGCTGGTGGTGCTGCGGGTCGACGGCGAGCTGGGCGGCTTCGCCGTGCTGTCGCTGTCGATGAGCCCGCTGCGTCGCCACTGGGCCACCGTGCTGCGGGTGCAGGTGCACCCGCGGCTGCAGGGCCGGGGCCTGGGCCGGGTGCTGGTGTCCGGCGTGCACGAGGTCGCCCGCGCGAGCGGCCTGGAGATGCTGCACCTGACCGTGCGCGGCGGCTCCGGTCTCGAGCGGTTCTACGCGCGCTTCGGCTACCGCGAGTTCGGCCGCATGCCCGGCGCGATCCGGCTGGCCCCCGGCGACGACCGGGAGGAGATCCACCTCGTGGCGCGGCTGGGGGAGCCCGCCTCCTGAGCGGCCGCACGCCCGGGGCCTCGACAGCCGCCGTCCCGGGGGCCACGCTCGGCCTCCACGGACGCGACGGGACCGGACGCGGAGGTGCGGGGTGGACGACGGGTCGCGGGGCTGCGTCCTCGGGCGCGAGGACGGCGAGGCCTCCTGGTTCCTCGACACCCGGATGACGGTCGAGGCGGGCGCCGTCCAGACCCGCGGGGCGTGGGCCCTGCTCGAGTGGTCGGCGCCCCGCGGGTTCGGGCCGCCGCGGCACGTGCACACGGCCGAGGACGAGGCCTTCTACGTCCTCGAGGGGGAGCTCGTCGCCGAGTGCGGGGAGCGGCGGATGACGGCCGGCCCGGGGGACTTCGTCTTCCTGCCCTGCGGCGTGCCGCACGTCTTCGTGGTGTCGGCCGGCCCCCTGCGCGCGCTGCAGCTCACCTCACCGGCGGGCTTCGAGGACTTCGTCGCCGAGATCGGGCGGCCGCCCACCGGGCCGGGGCTGCCGGAACCCAGCGCACCCGACGTGCCCCGGCTGGTCGAGGTGGGCAGCCGTCACGGCGCCGGGATCGTCGGGCCGCCACTGCCGCTGCCCGAGGGCTGAGCCAGCGGGTCGACGCCGTCGACGGTGCCGCGCGAGGAGAGCACCGCCAGCCGGGCGAACAGCTCCTCGGCGTACCAGCCCTCCCGCGCCGTCCGGGCGACGACGGCGGCGTGCTCGGGGCGGTCGTAGGCGAAGGCGTTCAGCGCCGCGGCGGAGTCCCAGACGCTGAAGGTGCCCTGCAGGCCCAGCGGCGCCTCGCCGACCCCGACCGCCATCCGCAGCCCCGGCGCCCGGTGCAGGCCGGCCGACACCGGCGGCACCGCCGACCAGAACCGCGCAGCCCGGCGCAGCACCAGCCGGGCGCGGGTGACCGCGGCGACCGGCCCGTCCCAGCGCCGCGGCCGCGGGCTGCCGAACGGCTCGCGTCCCGACCACCGTCCGCGCGCGGCCAGCGGGCGCAGCCGCACCGACCACTCCTCGTCGGCGACCCGCCGCCAGCTCGCCCCCACCGGCCCGTCGTCGACGGCGCCGGCCGCGGCGGCGTCGTCCCACACCGCCAGCAGCCCCCACCGGCGCGGGTCGGCGTCGCGGACGGTGAACGTGCGCCCGTCACCGGTGCCCAGCAGCTTGGCGAAGCGCAGGCCGGGGGTGCGGGCCAGGGCCGGCCGCAGCGTCGCCATCCGCAGCACCGCCCCCGGCACCGCGCGGCCGGGGACGCCCCAGAAGTGGAGCGTGACGACCGGGTCGGGTGAGGGCACGCCGCCGAGGGTAGGTGCGCGCGGTGACCGACCAGCGCCGCGTCCAGCTCGGCGACACCGACGCCCCGGCCGAGGACGAGGTGGTGCAGGCCTTCGACCGGGTGGTCAGCCAGGGCGCGCAGCGGCTGCACCGCACCTGGCGCGAGGTGCTCACCACCGGCCTGGCCGGCGGGCTCGAGGTGGGCGTCGGGGTGCTGGCGCTGCTGGCCGTGTACGCCGAGACCGGCAGCCACCTGCTCGCCGGGCTCGCCTTCTCCGTCGGGTTCGTCGCGCTGCTGCTGGCCCGCAGCGAGCTGTTCACCGAGGGCTTCCTGCTGCCGGTCACCGCGGTGGTCGCCCGCCGCGCGAGCGGGGCGCAGCTCGCGCGGCTGTGGTCGGGGACGCTGGTGGCCAACCTCGCCGGCGGCTGGCTGTTCATGTGGCTGGTCGCGCACGGCTTCCCCCAGCTGGGGCCCACGATGGTCGAGTCCGCCCGGCACTTCGTCGAGTCGCCGCTGGACCTGCGCGCGGTCTGCCTGGCCTTCCTCGGCGGCACCGTCATCACGCTGATGACGCGCATGCAGAACGGCACCAGCGCCGACGGCGCGAAGATCGTGGCGGCGGTGGCCGGCGCGTTCGTGCTGGCCGGGCTGCAGCTGTTCCACTCGATCCTCGACTCGCTGCTGGTCTTCGGCGCTCTCCACACCGGTACCGCGCCGTTCGGCTACGGGGAGTGGCTGGCCTGGTTCTGGTACACGACGCTGCTCAACGTGGCCGGCGGGCTGCTGGTGGTCACGCTGCTGCGCCTGGTGCGCAGCAAGGAGCTGCTGCAGCGCGAGCGGGCCGAGGTCGCCGCGGAGCGCTGACCGGCCCGTCCTGCCGCGGCCGGGCGCTCTCGGTGGCCAGACTGTCGGCGTGATCGAGGTCGACGGGCTGACCAAGCGCTACCGCACCCGCGTCGCCGTCGAGGACGTGTCCTTCACCGTCCCCCCGGGGCGGGTCACCGGTTTCCTCGGCCCCAACGGCTCGGGCAAGACGACGACGATGCGCTGCGTCCTCGGGCTGACGCGGCCCACCGCGGGCACCGCGACCGTCCTCGGCGTGCCCTACCGGCAGCTCGACGTCCCGATGCGCCGGGTCGGTGCGCTGGTCGACCCGCGGGCCCGCCACCCCGGCCGCACCGCGTACGCCCACCTGCTGGCGCTGGCGCAGAGCAACGGGCTGCCGGCGTCCCGCGTCGACGACGTCGTCGACCTGGTGGGGCTGGGTGCCGTCGCGCACGAGCGGGTCCGCGGCTTCTCCCTGGGCATGGGGCAGCGGCTGGGCATCGCCGCGGCGCTGCTCGGCGATCCCGAGGTGCTGCTGCTCGACGAGCCGGTCAACGGCCTGGACCCCGAGGGCATCCGCTGGGTGCGCGGGCTGCTGCGCGACCTCGCCGTCGAGGGCCGCACGGTGCTGGTCTCCAGCCACCTGATGAGCGAGATGGAGGACACCGCCGACCACCTGGTGGTGCTCGGGCGCGGCCGGCTGCTCGCCGACGTCGCCATGGCCGACCTGCTGGGCCGCGGCGCGTCGGTGCGGGTGCGCAGCCCGCGGGCGCCGGTGCTGGCGGCGGCGCTGCACCGGGCCGGGGCCGCGGTGTCGCCGCAGCCCGACGGCGCGCTGCGGGTCGACGGGCTGTCCGCCGCGGCCGTCGGCGACGTCGCCTTCGCCGCCGGGGTGCCGGTGCACGAGCTGGCCACGGTGACGGCCTCGCTGGAGGCGGCCTACCTGGCGCTCACCGGGGAGGACGTCGAGTACCGCGCCGGTGCGGCGTGAGGGTCGGGCCGGCGGCGGTGCTGCGCAGCGAGTGGACCAAGCTGCGCACGCTGCGCTCGACGTGGTGGTGCACCGCGGTGTACCTGCTCGTGGTCGGCGCCTTCGCCTGGCTGGCCGCCGCCACCACGCACAGCGCACCGACCGCCGACGCCGCCGTCGGGGTGGTGCTCACCGGCTTCGCGTTCGGCCAGGTGGTGCTGGTCGTCCTCGGGGTGCTCGCGGTGACCGCGGAGTCCGCCACCGGGATGGCGCTGGCCTCGCTGGTGGCGGTGCCGCGCCGCACGAGGCTCCTGGCGGCGAAGACCGCCGTCGTCGCGGGGTGGGCGGCGCTGACCACGGCGCTGCTCGTGGCGGCCTGCGTGCTGGCGGCGCGGACGCTCGTCGCCGTCCCCGGCGGTGTGTCGCTCACCGATCCCGGCGTGCTCCGACCGGCCGGCCTGCAGGTGGCCGGGGCGGTGCTGGTCACCGTGCTGGCCGCCGGCCTGGGCGCGGTGCTGCGGTCGACCGCCGGGGCGCTCGGGGTGGGGCTGGCGCTGGTGATCGTCGCTCCGCCGGCCCTGGCGCTGGCCGGCGGGCGCCTGGCCTCGCTGCTCTCCCGGGCGATGCCCGCGCTGCGGGTGGGGGAGGACGCGTTCCTCGCCGTCCCCACGGGCTGGCCGATGGGTCTCGCGGTCGCCGGCGCGTGGGCCGCCGCGGCGTGGGTCGCCGGCGCGGTGCTGCTCGAGCGGCGCGACGTCTAGGGCCCGGCTCCCGCGCGGGAGCCGGGCCCCGCCCGTCAGCGCTGCCCGGTCGGGAAGGACAGGTCGGTGACGTCGCCGCGGCCGACGCGGCCGGCGTCGGTGAACCGGCCGGTGAGCAGGTCGACCCGGTGGAGCCGGCCGGCGTTGACGGCCCAGCCGGCGTTCGCGACGGTCGAGCCCTGCCGGACCGTGGAGGAGACGTCGAAGCCGGTGTCCCCGGTGAGGTCGACCCCGGCCGCGCCGGTCGGCGACAGGGAGCCGGCGTTGGCCGGCGCCTGGACGACGACCTGGTCGGCCGCCGTGGCCAGGTCGAACAGCGTGGTCGCGGTGGCGGGGTCGCGGTCGTTGTTGGTGTAGGCCGCGCCGGTCACGCCGGTGCCCGGGGCCGGGTTCAGCGGGGTGTCGGCGACGGTGGCCCCGGCCGTGGCGAGGGGCTGGCGCAGGTTCTGGCCGGTGTCGCTGACGATCCGCAGCGCGTCGGCGGCCGGGTTGACGTCCACGCCGAAGGACTCGCCCTGCAGCGGCACGGTCAGCTGCAGCGCCTTCGTGGCCTGCAGCGTGCGGGTGTCGATCGTGTAGACACCGCCGCCCCGCCCGACGCCGTAGAGGCTGCCGTCGGCGGCGCGGTGGTCGATGCCCACCAGCTCCTGGTCGGCCGGCGCCAGGCCGCGCACGTCGCCGAGCGGGCGCGCGTCCCGGGGCCGGTCGGTGTCGAAGCGGACGAGCGTGCGGTCACCGGCCAGCCCGATCGCCGTCAGCCGGTCGGCGGCGGACCAGCCGGAGGGGCGCCCGTCGCCGGCCGAGGCCGTCGCGGGGGCCAGGGCGACGGCGAGGGCCGCGGCCGTCAGGGTCAGGGCGGTGGTCGGTCGTGTGCGCATGGTCGGTCTCCCCGTGGACGTGCCCACCTCACCGGTGAGGTGCGTGCACCGGTGTCTACGGGCGCCGGCCCGGTGCGTTCACGACCCACGCGGACGGTCCCGTCCGCTCAGCGCGGGCCGAACGCCACCGCCCGGAACGCCTCGAACACCGGCGGGGGAGCCGGGGAGTCCCACACCTGGTTGGTGAGCAGGACCGCCGTCGTGCCGGTGACCGGGTCGGTCCACCACGTGCTGCCCAGCCCGCCGTCCCAGCCGAAGGAGCCGGCGTGCCGGCCGCCGGGCTCGTCCTCGCGCCGCACACCCAGGCCCAGGCCCCAGCCGCCGCCCTCGTCGTCGACCGGGCCGGCCTGCTCGGTGAGCATCGCCCGGACCGTCCCCTCCCGGAGCACCGGCTCCCCGCCGGCGAGGAGCGCCCGCGCGAGGACGGCGAGGTCGTCGACGGTGGACACCAGCCCGTCGCCGCCGTCGGGGAAGGCCGGGGGCCGCGCCCACTGGCCCTCGGGCGGGTCGTACAGCGCGCGCCGGCCGGTGTCGTCCGGCGGCGTCCAGTGCGGGCCCAGGCGGGGGCGCGCGGCGTCGGGGACGCCGAACCCGGTGTCGCTCATCCCGAGCGGCACCAGCACCCGCTCGGCGAGCACCTCGGGCAGCGGCCGGCCCGCGGCCCGAGCGACCAGGACGCCCAGCACGCTGGAGCCGGTGTGGTAGAGCCAGCGCTCCCCGGGCTGGTGGGCCAGCGGGACCGAGGCCAGCCGGCGCAGCCACTCCTCCGGCGGCGGCGCGGCCTGCGGCTGCGGCGGACCGGCCGGCAGCCCGGCCGCGCCGAGGGCGGCCACGGTCGGCGTCGGCCATGGGGCGGTGAAGTCCAGCCCGGTCCCGAGCCGCAGGGTGAGGACGTCGCGCACCGTGACCGGCCGCCGGGCCGGGACCGTGCCGGCGGACGGGTCGGCGGGGTCGGCGAGCACGCGCGGGCCGGCCAGCTCGGGCAGGTGCGCGTCGACCGGGTCGTCCAGGCGCAGCGTGCCGTCGTCGACCAGCGCGAGGGCGGCGACGGCGACCACCGGCTTGGTCACCGAGGCGATGCGGAAGACGGTGTCGGGGCCCACCGGGTCGTCCCCGCCCGGGGTGTGCGTGCCGGCGGCGCCGCGGGCGACCTCGCTGTCGCGGGTCACCCACCAGGCAGCGCCCGGCACCGCCCCGGCGGCCACGGCCTCCGACACCACCCGCTCCACGTCCCGCGCCAGTCCCATGCGGGGGTGACCGGAGCCGGGACGGGGACTCATCGGTGCGGCACCATCCGGGGATGACCGCGCCCGACACCGTCGAGGAGTACCTGGCCGCGCTGCCCCCGGAGGCGCGGGCGGTGCTGGAACGGGTCCGCGCCGCCGTCCTGCGGGGCATGCCCGGCGCGACCGAGACCATCCGCTACGGCATGCCCGCGGCGATGGTCGGCACCCGGTACGGCCTGCACTTCGCGGCCTGGAAGCGGCACGCGGCGCTGTACCCGGTGCCGGCGCTCGACGGCGACCTGGAGGCGGAGGTGGCGCCGCTGCGCTCCGGGAAGGACGCGGTGCACCTGCGCTACGGCCGCCCGGTGCCCGAGGACCTGGTGGAGCGCGTCGCGTCGGCGGTGGCCGCCCGCCGCAGGGACGACAGGTAGCGCCGGGTGGCCAGGCCCTGGACGAACCGGCTGACCGGGGGCACGGCGCGGGCCGCCGGCGTGGCCAGCCGGGAGAACACCCGGATGGTGACGACGACGTCGCCGCCCTCGGCCAGCCGCACGGTGAAGCACTCCTCGCCGCTCTCCGGGTGCCCGGGCAGGGTGCCGTAGGCGAAGCCGCGCTCGTCGCCGGTGGTCGACGCCCACACCACCCGGCAGGGGATGTCGTAGCCCAGCCGAGGGAGCCCGGCGGTCAGGACGACGACGGTGCCGACCTCGGCCGGCGACCCGCTCGCGCGCACCCGCAGTCCCACGCTGCGCTGCGGGGTCCAGTCGAACACCGCCGCGGCCACCCGCTCGAACGTCTCCCGCCCCGAGCCGACCACCTCGGTCCACGTGCCGTGCAGGTAGCCGGCCGGCAACTCGGGATCCCGCGTGGCGCCGACCTCGGCGTAGGTGAGCGGCGCGTCGCGCAGGCCCTCGGGCGACACGGCCCGGAACAGGCCCATGCGTCCAGTGTGGCCCGGCGTAGGTTGACCGGCACTGTGCTGCCCGCCGTCACCGCCACCCGCTACGTCACCCCGCTGCGCGAGGGTGGCTCGCTGCCCGGCCTCATGGAGGCCGACGACCTGGGCACCTACGTGGTCAAGTGGCGCGCCGCCGGTCAGGGCGTGCGGGTGCTGGTCGCCGAGGTGGTGTGCGGCGAGCTGGCCCGCGCGCTGGCGCTGCCGGTGCCGGCGCTGGTCACCGTCGACGTCGCGCCGGAGCTGGCCGTGGGGGAGCCCGACCCCGAGGTGCAGGAGCTGCTGCAGCGCTCGGCCGGGCGCAACCTGGGGCTGGACTACCTGCCCGGCGCGCTGGACTTCGAGGCCGGCGCCGGCACGGTCGGGCCCGAGCCGGCCGGGCGGGTGCTGTGGTTCGACGCGCTCGTCGGCAACGTCGACCGGTCCTGGCGCAACCCCAACATGCTGTTCTGGCACGGCCGGCTGCAGCTGATCGACCACGGCGCCGCGCTGACCTTCCACCACAACTGGCCCGGCGCACCGGCCGCCGTCGCCCGGCCCTACGACGCCTCGCAGCACGCGCTCGTGGAGTGCTCGCCCGACGTGCCCGCGGCCGACACCGCGCTGGCCGGCCGGGTGACCCGGCCGCTGCTGGAGGAGGTCCTGCGCCAGGTGCCCGACGACTGGCTCGAGGGACCCACGCCCGACGAGGACCCCGACGACGTCCGGGAGCGCTACGTCGCCCAGCTGCTCGCCCGGCTGGCCGCCCGCGACGCCTGGCTGCCCGGGCTGGTGGCCGCGGCGGCCGCGGGCGGGTCGCGGCGGCGGGCGCCGCGCGGGGAGAACCGGCCGGCCTGGCTCGGCCCGCCCCCGCCCGAGGGGATCACCCAGCGGTGAGCCGGGAGACCTTCGAGTACGCCGTCCTGCGGGTGGTGCCGCGGGTCGAGCGCGGCGAGGCGATCAACGCCGGCGTCCTCGTCTACTGCCGGCAGCGCGACTACCTCGGCAGCCGGGTGCACCTCGACGCCGACCGGCTGCGCGTGCTGGACCCGACGGCCGACCCGGCGGCGATCGCGCAGGCGCTGCAGGCCGCCGCCGACGTGTGCGCCGCCGATCCCGCCGCGGGGGCGGCGGGCCGGGAGGCGCTGGGCTCGCGGTTCCGCTGGCTGACCGCCCCGCGGAGCACCGTGGTGCAGCCGGGGCCGGTGCACACCGGGCTGACCGAGGACCCCGACGCCGAGGCCGACCGGCTGCTGCGGCTGCTGGTGCTCCCCGTCGCGGAGTGACCACCGGCAGCACGTCCCGCGGTCAGGCCGCCCCGACGAGCTCCAGGAGCTGCGCGCGCGTCGGGCCGGCCGGCGGCGGGGGCTCGTGCTCGCCGGCCACCTGCAGGACCCGGTCGGCGAACCCCGGGCGGGTGAACAGCTCCGCGGGCAGGGTCAGGCAGTCCACCACCTCCATGAACGCGCGGTAGACCTCGGCGTCGAACGCCATGGCCCGGGCCAGCGCCGCACCGGGCGTCCCCGGGCCGTGCGGCCGGGGCGGGGGACGGCCCTCCCGCGCGGCGTCCATGTCCGCGAGCCGGGCCCGGTCGACGGCGACCGTGGCCCGGTACCAGGGGGTCAGCCGGGCCTCCGTCTCCGCGTCCCACGCCGCCGCGAACTCCCGCGGGTCGCCGAGGTGCTGCCGGACGACCTCGCGCAGCGCGACCGCGTGCACCAGGCCGAGTGCGATGCCGCGGCCGATCGAGGGGTTCGTGCAGGCCCACGCGTCGGCCACGGGGGCGACGCCGGTGGCCACCGGGCGCTCGCCGTCGGACAGCCGGCGGTGCCGGTCGAGGATCCCCGCCATCGGCAGGACCCCGGTCAGCGGCTCGCCGTCGAGCCAGTGCGCCTGCCGCGGGCAGGCCGCCACGACCGCCGTCCACGCGGCCTCGTGCCGCAGCTCCTTGAGCGGCCGGTCGTCGGAGGCGGTGTAGAGGGTCACCGACCAGGTGCCGGAGTCGGCGGGCAGGGTGAGCACCGAGAAGGAGCCGAGCGCGACGTTGAGCCGGTCGCGGGGCTCGGGCAGGCGGCCGTCGCGGGACCGGAAGTAGCGGGTGTAGTAGGCGAACCCGCTGTCCACCGACTCCTCCCGCACCGGGGCGCTGCCGGCCTCGAGCAGCCACCGCGGCAGCGGCGAGCGCCGGCCCGTGGCGTCGACGACGAGGTCGGCGGCCACGTCGCCGCCGGTCGTGGCGACGCCGGTGACGTGCGGGCGCCCGTCCAGCGGCCGGGTGAGCAGGCCGGTGACGGTCACGCCGCGCCGGACCCGCAGGGCCGGCTGCTCGTCGGCGGTGCGGCCGAGGACCTGCTCGAGCACGCAGCGGCGGGCGGTCAGCGTGACGTGGCGGTCGTCGTCCGGCCGCCGGTCCAGCGGCGGCACCGTGGCCGGGGCCGTGGTCAGGGTGTCGAAGCGGACGGCGTGGGCGGCGGCGAGGGCGGCGCTCACGTCCGGCAGCTCGGCGTCGAGGACCAGCCGCGCCCGCGGCTGCAGGTAGTGCGGCTGGCGGAACTGCGCGACCCCGCCGCGGTGCCACTGCTGCCACGCCTCCCCGGGCGTGCCCGGCACGGGGTCGGGGTCGTGCTCCAGGACGGTCACCTCGTGCCCGTCGCGGGCCAGCAGCAGCGCCGTGGCGAGGCCGCACACCCCGCCACCGAGCACGACGACGTCGGCCATGGCGGCCTCCTCCCGCTCCCTGCCGCACGCTAGGAGCGCGCGGGGGCGGGCCGGGAGAGTCGTTGGACTCCGGTGGCTCAGCCGGGGAGGTGTCAGCCGGGGAAGAGGTCGTCGATGCGGCGGGCGAGCTCGAGGTCCAGCTCGCTGACCCCGCCGGCGGAGTGGCTGACCAGCGTCAGGTGCAGGGTGCGCCAGCGCAGGTCGACGTCGGGGTGGTGGTCCAGCTGCTCGGCCACGAACGCGATGCGCACGAGCGCGGCGACGGCGTCCGGGAAGCCGGGCAGCTCCAGGCTGCGCCGGATGCCGTCGGGCCCGCCGGACCACGCCGGCAGGTCGCGCAGCGCGGCGGCGACGTCGTCGGGGGACAGCTTCGGCGGCCGGGGCACGTGCCCATCCTGCCGTGCTGGAACTGCCTCGTCCTCGGGTCCCGCGGCGTGCGGAGCGGGTCGTGGGGTGGGCCGAGGTCCTTCAGAGGTGCAGGCCGCACTCGGTCTTGCCGCGGCCGGCCCAGCGCCCGGCGCGCGGGTCCTCGCCCGGGGCGACGGGGCGGGTGCACGGCGCGCACCCGATGGAGGCGTACCCGAGCTCCTGCAGCGGGTTGACCGGCACGTCGTGCTCGGCGAGGTAGGCGTCGACGTCGTCCTGCGTCCAGGCCGCCAGCGGGTTGACCTTCACCATGCCCCGCTTGGCGTCCCAGTCGACGACGCGCGTGCCGGCGCGGGTGGACGCCTCGTCGCGGCGCACGCCCGAGCCCCAGGCCACGTAGCCGGCCAGCGCGGTGGCCAGCGGCTGCACCTTGCGCAGCGAGCAGCACAGGTCGGGGTCGCGGTCGTGCAGCGCCGGGCCGTGCTCGGCGTCCTGCTCGGCCACCGTGCGCGGCGGCGTCACGTTCACCAGCGTGATCGGCAGGACGCTGCTGATCCAGTCGCGCGTGCCGATCGTCTCGGCGAAGTGGTAGCCGGTGTCGAGGAAGACGACGTGCACGCCCGGCACCGCCCGGGAGGCGAGGTGGGCGAGCAGCCCGTCGGCCATCGACGAGGTGACGGCGAACCCGTCACCGAAGGTCTCGCCGGCCCAGCGGAGGACGGCGAGCGCCTGCTCGACCGGGTCGGCGATCCCCTCGAAGCGGGCGTCGGCCTCGGCGGCCAGCTCCGGTGTGGCCCGCACGGCGGTGGTCACGGTCGCTGGACTCCTGTCCCGGTCAGGCGGACGGTGAACGTGCGCAGGCACGCGGCGCAGTGCCACTCGCCGCCGGACTCCCCGGCAGGGGTCAGCTCCTCGTCACCGCAGTACGGGCAGTGGAACACGGGGAGCTGGCGCTGCCTTCCCCCCGACTCCTCCTCGCTCACAGCAGCCAGGCCTCCTCGGCCCGCGCGACGTAGGCGGCGAACCCCTCGCCGGGCTCGCGCCGCTCGAGGTAGCCGCGCAGCACCCGCTCGCAGTAGTCGGCGGTCTCGGCCTTGGTCACCTTGTGGCCGCGGAACTTCCGGCCGAAGGACGCCTCGACGCCGAGGTGCCCGCCGAGGTGGACCTGGAAGCCCTCGACCATCTCGCCGGAGTCGTCGCGCACCATCGAGCCCTTGAGGCCGATGTCGGCGGTCTGGAACCGGGCGCAGCTGTTCGGGCAGCCGTTGACGTTGATCCCGATCGGCTCGTCGAAGCCGGGCAGCCGCTTCTCCAGCTCGGCGTAGAGGTCCTGCGCGTGCTGCTTGGTCTCGACGATCGCGAGCTTGCAGAACTCCAGGCCGGTGCACGCCATGGTGCCGCGGCGGAACGCGCTGGGGCGCACCAGCAGGTCGTGCTCGGCCAGCGCGGCGACCAGGTCCTCGACGTGCTCGTCGGGGACGTCGAGGACGACCATCTTCTGCTGCGTCGTGGTCCGGATGCGGCCGGCGCCGTAGCGGTCGGCGAGGTCGGCGATCCGGGTGAGCACCGTCCCGGTGACCCGGCCGGTGCGCAGCGCGAAGCCGACGGCGTTGCGGCCGTCCTTCTGCCGCGCCACGCCGACGTGGTCGCGCGAGGCGTGCGCGGGCGCCGCGGCGGCGGGGCCGTCGGGCAGGGCGCGGTGCAGGTACTCGTCCTGCAGCACCTGGCGGAATCGCTCCGGACCCCAGTCGGCCATGAGGAACTTGATCCGGGCCCGGTTGCGCTGCCGGCGGTAGCCGTAGTCGCGGAAGACCGCGGTGCAGGCCGCCCAGACCTCGGTGACCTCCTCCGGGCGGACGAAGACGCCGATCCGCTTGGCGAACATCGGGTTGGTCGACAGCCCGCCGCCCACCCACAGGTCGAAGCCGGGCTCGCCGTCGGGGCCGACGACGCCGACGAAGGAGACGTCGTCGATCTCGGGCTCGGTGCAGTGGTCGACGCAACCCGACATCGACGTCTTCCACTTGCGCGGCAGGTTGCTGAACTCCGGGTCGCCCACGTAGCGGGCCACCGTCTGCGCCATGACTTCGGTGGCGTCGATGACCTCGTCCTCGAGGACGCCGGCCAGCGGGCAGTTGAGCATCCCGCGCGGGGTGTCGCCGCAGGCCTCGGTCGTGGTCATGCCGACCGCCTCCAGCCGCTCCCAGATCTCGGGGACGTCCTCGATGCGGATCCAGTGGTACTGGACGTTCTGCCGGTCGGTGACGTCGGCGACGTCGCGGCCGAACTCGGTGCTGATCGCGCCGAGGGTGCGCAGCTGCTCGCTGGTCAGCGCCCCGCCGTCGGTGCGCACCCGCATCATGAAGTAGGAGTCCTCGAGCTCCTCGGGCTCCAGGACGGCGGTCTTGCCGCCGGGGATGCCGGGCGCCCGCTGGGTGTAGAGGCCCATCCAGCGCATGCGGCCGCGCAGGTCGCTCGGGTCGATGCCGTCGAAGCCGGTCTTCGAGTAGACGTCGAGGATCCGCTGCCGGACCTCGAGGCCGTCGGAGTCCTTCTTCATGCGCTCGTTGGGGTTCAGTGGCTCCCGGTAGCCGAGGGCCCACTGGCCCTGGCCGCGGACCGGCCGGGCAGAACGGGGTGGTGCGGACACGGTGGCTTCTTCCTGCGCCGTCCGCGCTGGTTTGACGACCCGCGCGGAACGCGCTGCCAGATCGGGGACGCGACTCGCGCCGCGGGGAGGACTGGTGGTCAGCGCGCGGCGCGACAGGCGGCGCTGCTGACCCGGGCGAGGTCGACGTGCAGACGCGCGACGAGCAGGCTGCCGCGATCCGTCACGCCCCCATGGTCGCACACCCGTCCGGGGAGCCCGTCCGGTCAGGGGGCGGGTGTCCCGCCGTCACCCGTCCCGCCGTCGAGGGCCGCGCGGATGCGGGCCACGGACTCCTCCAGCGGGGTGACCGACGTGTCGATGACCAGCTCGGCGCGGGCCGGGGGCTCGTAGGGGTCGTCGACGCCGGTGAAGCCGGGGATCTCCCCGGCGCGGGCGCGGGCGTAGAGGCCCTTGACGTCGCGGGCCTCGCAGACCTCCAGCGGCGTGGCCAGGTGCACGAGCACGAACCGGCCGTGCCGCTCGACCAGCGCCCGCGCCTCCTCGCGCGCTTGCTCGTAGGGCGCGATGGCGGCGACGACGACGGTGCCGCCGTGGCGGACCACCTCGCCTGCGACGAAGCCGATGCGGCGGATGTTGAGGTCGCGGTGCTCGCGGGAGAAGGACAGCTCGCTGGACAGGTGCGTGCGCACGACGTCGCCGTCGAGGACCGTCACCGGCCGGCCCTCGGCCTCGAGCCCGGCGACCAGGGCGTCGGCGATCGTCGACTTGCCCGCGCCGGACAGTCCGGTGAGGAAGACGGTGACCCCGCCGTGCTGCGCGCTGCTCACCGGCCGAGTCTCGCCCAGCCGCCGGGCGGGCCGCTCAGGCGGGGTCGTCGCCGAAGGAGCGCCAGGCGCTGTCGAGCGCCACGAGCTGGGCGACGTGGCCGGGCAGCTTCCCGGCGACGACGTCGGCGAGGGTGACCTCCTCGAGCACCCGCCGGTAGGCCTCCCGCGCGGCCACCCAGACGCCGGCCAGCTCCGCTGCCACGCCCGGGTAGCTCACGTCCTCGGGCCGCTGGCCGTGGACCTCGGCGAGGAAGCCCTGCTCCACGCGCATGACCCGCGCGATCGAGATCTCCGACGGCGGCAGCGCCAGGCGGTAGCCGCCCTCGCGGCCGCGCTGGCTGGTGACCAGCCGGGCGTGCTGCAGGTCGCCGAGGATGCCCTGCAGGAAGCGGGAGGGGATCTCCTGGGCGCGCGCGATGCGGTCGCAGGTCAGCGCGTCCGGCGCCACCGCGGCCAGCTCGACGGCCGCGCGGACGGCGTAGTCGACCCGGGCCGTGATGCGCACGGGGCCCATCCTGCCCGTTCTGCGAGGGTCGGGACGTGGACCGGCTCCGTTTCACCACCGTCGTGGCGGCGCCGCTGACCGTCGCCTTCGACGTCGCCCGTGCCCTCGGCCGCCCCTGGCCGTTCCCGCTGGAGGAGGTCGAGTCCCTCCGCCCGGTGTCCGACGTCTACGCCGCCGGCCCCGGCCGGGGGTGGCGCCGGCTCACCCACGCGCGGACGTTCACCGCCACCGGGCAGGGCACCGTCGTCGACGAGCGGGTGGACTGGGACACCGGCCTGCCCGGCGTGCTCGGCGGCCTGGTCGACCGGGCGGTGCTGCGGCGCCGGGTGCGGCGGGCGATGCGGCGGCACCTCGACGGCTACGCCGCGGCGGCGGCGCTGCGGGCGCTCGACGTCGTCCAGGTGGTGGGCGCGGCGATCGTCCGGGGGGACGAGGTGCTCGTCGCGCAGCGGGACGCCGGCCCGCTGGCGGGGCTGTGGGAGTTCCCCGGCGGCAAGGTCGAGCCGGGGGAGGACCAGGCGGCGGCCCTGGTCCGGGAGTGCGCCGAGGAACTCGGGGTCACCGTCGCGCCGCAGGTCTTCCTGGGCGAGGTGCCGCTCGACGGCGTCGTCGCCGGGGGCGCGCCGGGCGCCTCCACGCTGCGGGTGTGGCAGGCGCGGCTGGTCGGCGGGGAGCCGGTGGCCCACGAGCACCGCGATCTGCGCTGGGTGCGCGCGGGCGACCTCGAGGACCTCGACTGGATCGCCGCCGACCGTCCGCTGCTGCCCGCCGTCCGGGAGTTGCTCACCGGCACGTGAGCACGCCCCGGTGACCGTCCCGGGTGGGACGGCACCGGGGCGGCCGGTGACGTGCTGGAACGGCCCCGTCCAGAGGCTCACCCCGAGCCTGCGAGGGGTGAGCCTCTGGACGGGGTCCTTCCTCTACTTGAAGACGTCCTTGACCTTCTCGCCGGCCTGCTTGAGGTTGCCGGCCGCCTTGTCGTTGGCGCCCTCGGCCTGCAGGTCGCGGTCGCCGGTCGCCTCGCCGAGGCGCTCCTTGCCCTCGCCGGAGAGCTCCTGGGCCTTGTTCTTCATCTTGTCGATCCCGCTCACCGTGAGCTCCTCTCCTCGGGAGACCCCGGGTTACCCCTCGCTGCGGTTCCGACACGCCGGTCGCCCGGTCGGCGGAAGTCCTCCGGGATGAGCGGGCGGGGGCCGCAACACGTGTCGTGACGGGGGCCGCGTACCGTGCCGTTTGCATCGCGCCCCGCAAGGTCGTGAGCCAGGGTCACAAATCGGTGACGGTCGTGGACGGTCCTCTCCGGGGCTGCCTAGTGTCGCTCGCGGCGTTCCGGGACCGATCCCGGGTGTTCACCTGATGGACGCCGACGCCCGGCCAGCGCGTCCGGGTGAGCATCGACCAGTCCGTTCCCCCCGCAGCTGCGGGACGAGGGAGGCATCGCACGTGAAGTTGAGCAAGCGCCGGTCGGCGCTCGTCGCGACCGGTCTGTCGGCCGCGCTGCTGCTGACCGCCTGTGGCGGCGGCGACGACAGCGAGTCGGGCAGCGGCGGCGGCGGTGGTGAGGGTGGCACCTTCAGCATCTACATCGGCGAGCCCGAGAACCCGCTGATCCCGAGCAACACGACCGAGTCCGAGGGGCACCAGGTCATCTCCTCGCTCTGGACCGGTCTGGTGCAGTACGCCGCGGACGGTGCGGTCGAGTACACCGGCGTCGCCGAGTCGATCGAGTCCGAGGACAACACCACCTGGACCGTGACGCTCAAGGACGGCTGGACCTTCCACGACGGCACCCCGGTGAACGCCCAGTCGTTCGTCAACGCGTGGAACTGGGGCGCCTACAGCCCCAACGCCCAGGGCGCCTCGTACTTCTTCTCGAACATCCAGGGCTACGACGAGCTCCAGGCCCCGACCGACGCCGACGGCAACCCCACCGGTGAGCCCGCCGCCACCGAGATGAGCGGCCTGCAGGTCGTCGACGACCAGACCTTCACCGTCACGCTGGCCAGCCCGTTCGCCCAGTTCCCGGTGACCGTCGGCTACAACGCCTTCTACCCGCTGCCGGAGTCCTTCTTCGAGGACCCGGAGGCCTTCGGCACCCGGCCGGTCGGCAACGGCCCGTTCCAGGCGAGCGAGGACTTCGTCCCCGGCCAGGGCTTCACCGTCACCCGGTACGACGACTACGCCGGTGAGGAGGCCGCGAAGGCCGAGGAGGTCGAGTTCCGCGTCTACGCCGACCTGAACACCGGCCTCAACGACGTCGAGGCGGGCAACCTCGACGTGCTCCCGGACATGCCGCCGGACGCGCTCGCCGGGGCCGAGGACACCTTCGGTGACCGCTTCATCGAGGCGCCGTCGTCGGGCTTCACGTACATGGCGTTCCCGACCTACGACCCGCGCTACTCCGACAAGCGGGTCCGTCAGGCGCTGTCCATGGCCGTCGACCGCCAGGCGATCTCGGACGCGATCTTCAGCGGCAGCCGCACGGCCGCCGACGACGCCATCGCGCCGGTCGTCGACGGTTACCGCGAGGGCGCCTGCGAGTACTGCGCGCTCGACGTCGACCGGGCCAACCAGCTGCTCGACGAGGCCGGCTTCGACCGCAGCCAGCCGATCGAGCTGTGGTTCAACGCCGGTGCCGGCCACGACGCGTGGGTCGAGGCCGTCGGCAACCAGCTGCGCGAGAACCTCGGGATCGAGTACACCCTGCGCGGTGACCTCGACTTCTCGGAGTACCTGCCGCTGCAGGACGAGAAGGGCATGACCGGTCCGTTCCGGCTCGGCTGGAGCATGGACTACCCGAGCCCGCAGAACTACCTCGAGCCGCTGTACTCGACCGCGGCGCTCCCGCCGGCGGGCTCGAACGCCTCGTTCTACTCCAACCCGGAGTTCGACTCCCTCGTGCAGCAGGGCAACGGGGCGTCGGACAACGAGCAGGCGATCGAGCTGTACCAGCAGGCCGACGACATCCTGCTCGAGGACATGCCGATCATGCCGATGTTCTTCGACCTGGAGCAGGCGCTCCGCTCGGAGAACGTCAGCGACGTCGTCATCGACGTGTTCGGTGACATCGACGTCGCCGCGGTGACCGTCAACAGCTGACCCACGGTCCGCACCACCGCCCGCCGGGGGTGGCCGTCCCGCCACGGGACAGCCGCCCCCGGCGGCGCGTGTGTCCGGACAGGAGCACGATGAACCCGCGCCGGCGATCGTCACCGGCGCGCTCACCCGAGGGGGGACATGGGCCGCTACATAGCGCGCCGACTCCTGCTGACGATCCCCGTCCTGATCGGCGCCTCCTTCCTGATCTTCGCGCTGGTGTACGCCCTCCCGGGTGACCCCATCCGCGCGCTCGGGGGCGACCGTCCGCTCGCCCCGGCCGTGGTCGCGGAGCTGCGCGACGAGTTCAACCTCGACGACCCCCTGCCGGTCCAGTACGTCAAGTACCTCGGCGACCTGGTCCAGGGGGACTTCGGCACGGACTTCCGCGGCCGCGAGGTCATCGACACCATCGAGCAGCGCCTGCCGGTGACGATCCGGCTGACCATCGTGGCGATCGCCATCGAGACGGTCATCGGCATCATCGCCGGGCTCCTGGCCGGCATCCGGCGCAACGGGTTCCTCGACAACCTCGTGCTCGTCTCGAGCACGATCGTCGTGGCGATCCCGATCCTGGTGCTGGCCTTCGTCGCCCAGTACGTGCTCGGGGTCAAGGCCGGCTGGTTCCCCATCGCCGGCATCACGGAGGGCTGGTACAGCTACCTGCTCCCGGGCCTGGTGCTGGCGTCGGGTTCGCTCGCCTACGTCGCGCGGCTCACGCGCACGAGCGTGGCGGAGAACCTGCGGGCGGACTACGTCCGGACGGCGCGGGCCAAGGGCCTGCCCAACCGGACCGTGATCACCCGGCACACGCTGCGCAACAGCCTCATCCCGGTCGTCACCTTCATCGGCGCCGACATCGGCACCCTCATGGGCGGCGCCATCGTCACCGAGACGGTGTTCAACCTCCCCGGCATCGGCCGCGCGGTCTTCGACAGCGTCCAGGCCCAGGAGGGGGCGGTCGTCGTCGGCATCGTCACCCTGATGGTGTTCTTCTTCATCTTCTTCAACCTGGTCGTCGACGTGCTCTACGCCGTCCTCGACCCGAGGATCCGCTATGACTGACCAGCAGCAGGTGGACCTGCGCAAGGACGAGGTCGAGGCCGGGACGACGACGGGGCTGGCCAGTCCCTCGGTCGACGTCACCAACGAGCGGCAGAACAGCCTCTGGAGCGATGCCTGGGGCGAGCTCAAGCGCAACCCGCTCTTCTGGATCGGCGCCGTGTTCGGCCTGCTCTTCCTGCTGATGGCCATCGTCCCGCAGCTGTTCGCGCGGGGCGCCGATCCCCGCGCCTGCAGCCTGAGCAACAGCAACCAGAAGCCCTCGGCCGAGCACTGGTTCGGCTTCGACCAGCAGGGCTGCGACTACCTGGCCAACGTCGTCTACGGCGCGCGCAACTCGCTGATCATCGGCCTGCTCGCCGTCGCCGTCGTCCTGGTGCTCGGGGTCGTCGTCGGTGCCGTCTCCGGGTTCTACGGCGGCTGGGTCGACAGCCTGCTGAGCCGGCTGACCGACATCTTCTACGCGATCCCGTTCATCCTCGGCGCGATCGTGGTCCTGCGCAGCGGGATCCTCGGTCGGGGCGTCGTCGCCGTGGCGATCGCCCTGGCCGCCTTCGGCTGGATGACGGCGATGCGGCTGGTGCGCTCCCAGGTCATCGCGGTGAAGAGCTCCGACTACGTGGCGGCCGCCCGCGCGATGGGCGCCTCCAACGGCCGCATCCTGCTGCGGCACATCCTCCCCAACGCGGTCGCGCCGGTGCTCGTCTACACGACGATCACCATCGGCGTGCTCATCGCCGCCGAGGCGACCCTGACCTTCCTCGGCGTGGGGCTGCAGCGGCCGGCGATCTCCTGGGGCCTGCAGATCGAGAACGGCCAGTCGCTGCTGCGCACCGCGCCCCACCTGGTGCTCTTCCCGAGCATCGTTCTGACCGTGACCGTGATGGCGTTCGTGATGATGGGCGACGCCCTGCGCGACGCCCTCGACCCGAGGCAGCGCGCATGACCAACCTCGACCTGTCCAAGCCCACGTCCGACGCCGCCCCGGCCGGCACCCCGCTGCTCGACGTCGACGACCTGCGCGTGGAGTTCCGCACGCGCACGGGCACCGTGCACGCCGTCAACGGCGTGAGCTACAGCCTGGCGGCGGGGGAGACCCTGGCCATCCTCGGCGAGTCGGGGTCGGGCAAGTCGGTGTCCGCCCAGGCGATCATGGGGATCCTCGAGACCCCGCCGGCGGTCATCAGCGGCGGCGGCATCTGGTTCGAGGGCCGCAACGTGCTGGAGATGTCGGCCGAGGACCAGCGCAAGGTCCGCGGCCCCGGCATCTCGATGATCTTCCAGGACGCGCTGTCGTCGCTGAACCCCGTCTACAGCGTCGGGTTCCAGATCGGCGAGATGTTCCGGGCGCACCGGGGGATGTCGCGGAAGGAGGCCCGCAAGCGCGCCGTCGAGCTGATGGACCGCGTGCGGATCCCCGCCGCGGCCCGCCGCGTCGACGACTACCCGCACCAGTTCTCCGGGGGCATGCGCCAGCGCGTCATGATCGCCATGGCGATCGCGCTGGACCCGCGCATCCTCATCGCCGACGAGCCGACCACCGCCCTCGACGTCACCGTGCAGGCGCAGGTCATGGACCTGCTCAAGGACCTGCAGCGGGAGACGGGCATGGGGCTGATCCTCATCACCCACGACCTCGGCGTGGTCAACGAGGTGGCCGACAACGTCGCCGTCATGTACGCCGGCGAGATCGTCGAGCGGGGTACCGTCGACGACGTCTTCACCCGCCCCGCGCACCCCTACACCGAGGGGCTCATGGGGTCGGTGCCCCAGGTCGAGGCCAAGGGCGGGCGGCTGCAGCCGATCGCCGGCCAGCCGCCGAACCTGGCGCGCATCCCGAGCGGCTGCCCGTTCCACCCGCGCTGCGCCCGCCGGCGGCTCGGTGCCGAGGCCGCTCCGGGCCGCGAGTGCTCGACCGACGTCCCGCCGCTGCGGCTGGTCGTCCCGGGGCGCGAGGCGGCCTGCCACTACAGCGAGGAGGTTCTCGGTGTCCGAGCCCCGTGAGCACGGCGCCACCGCGGCGTCGTCCCTGTCGAAGCCGGCTCCCACCCCGGTGGCCCCGACGCTGGAGGAGCCCGCGGCGTCCGGCGCGCGCGGCCCGCTGGGCGACACGCTGCTGGAGGTCAGGGGGCTGCAGAAGCACTTCCCGCTGACCCAGGGCATCGTCTTCAAGCGCACGATCGGCCACGTCCGCGCCGTCGACGGCGTCGACCTGACGCTGCGCCGCGGCGAGACGGTGGGCCTGGTCGGCGAGTCCGGCTGCGGCAAGTCGACGGTGTCGAAGCTGATCGTCGCGCTGGAGCGGCCGACGGCCGGGTCGATCCTCTACAAGGGCAAGGACGTCGCCCGCATGGGCGGGCGCGCGCTCAAGGAGTACCGGCGCGAGGTCCAGATCATCTTCCAGGACCCCTACGCCTCGCTGAACCCGCGGATGACCGTCGGCGACATCGTGGCCGAGGGCTGGGCGGTGCACGACGACGTCGCGCCGAAGAAGGGCCGGCTCAAGCGCACCCAGGAGCTGCTCGACCGCGTCGGTCTCAACCCCGACTACGTCAACCGCTACCCGCACCAGTTCTCCGGCGGCCAGCGGCAGCGCATCGGCATCGCCCGCGCGCTGGCGCTGCAGCCGGAGGTCATCGTCTGCGACGAGCCGGTGTCGGCGCTCGACGTCTCGGTGCAGGCGCAGGTGGTCAACCTGCTCGAGGACCTGCAGGACGAGTTCGGCCTGTCCTACCTGTTCATCGCCCACGACCTGTCGGTGGTGCGGCACATCTCCGACCGCGTCGCGGTGATGTACCTCGGCAGCATCGTCGAGGAGGGCACCGACGAGCAGGTGTACGCCTCGCCGTCGCACCCCTACACGCAGGCGCTGCTGTCGTCGGTGCCGCTGCACGAGCCGCACCTGCGCGGGCAGAAGGACCGGATCCTGCTGCAGGGCGACGTGCCCAGCCCCGCGGACCCGCCGTCGGGCTGCCGGTTCCGCACCCGCTGCTGGAAGGCGCAGGACGTCTGCGCCACCGAGGCGCCGGCGCTGGTCGACCGCGGGCAGGGCCACCCGAGCGCCTGCCACTTCGCCGAGGCCCGGATGGTCGTCCCCGTCGACGCCGAGTAGCACCCCGCACCCCGACGGCGCGGTGGCCACCTCCCGGGGTGGTCACCGCGCCGTCGTCGTGTCCGGGCACGGTGGGAGACTGTGCGCCCGTGACCGCTGACCGCCGCCTGCTGCTGGTGCACGCCCACCCCGACGACGAGACGATCAACAACGGCGCCACCATGGCCCGCTACGTCGCCGAGGGCGCCCGGGTCACGCTGCTCACCTGCACGCTGGGCGAGGAGGGCGAGGTCCTCGTCCCCGAGCTCGAGCTGCTCGGCCCCGAGCACGCCGACCAGCTCGGCGGGTACCGCATCGGCGAGCTGCGGGCGGCCATGGACGCGCTGGGCGTCACCGACTGGCGCTTCCTCGGCGGCCCCGGCCGCTACCGGGACTCCGGGATGATGGGGACGCCGGCCAACACGCGGGGCCGGGCGTTCTGGAACGCCGGCCTCGACGAGGCCGTGGCCCACGCGGTCGCCGTCGTCCGGGAGGTCCGGCCGCAGGTCGTCGTCACCTACGACGAGAACGGCGGCTACGGCCACCCCGACCACATCCAGGCCCACCGGGTCGCGATGGCCGCCGTCGAGGCCGCCGCCGACCCCGGCCACCGCCCCGACCTGGGCGAGGCGTGGGACGTCGCCAAGGTCTACTGGTGCTGCGTCCCGCGCTCGGTGCTGCAGCGGGGCGCCGAGGCGATGGCGGCGCTGGGCGAGGACTCGCCGTTCGACCGGCTCGGCGACGTCGACGACATCCCCTTCGCCGTCCCCGACGAGCAGGTCACCGCCGCCGTCGACGGCCGGGCCCACGCCGGCGCGAAGGAGGCGGCCATGCGCGCGCACGCCACCCAGATCACGGTCGACGGGCCGTTCTTCGCGCTGTCGAACAACCTCGGCCAGGAGGTCCTCGGCGTCGAGTACTACCGGCTCGTCCGCGGGCAGCGCGGCCCGGCCGGGGACGCGCCGAACGGGTGGGAGGACGACCTGTTCGCCGGCCTGCCCGGATGACGCGGGCCGCCGCGCTGGCCGCCGCGGCGGTCGCGGCGGTGGCCGTCTCGGGGTGGCTGGCGCTGGTCCAGGTGTTCTGGCTGCCGCTGCGGGTCGCCGGGGTCCTGGTGCCGCTGTCGGTCCTCGCCGCGCTCGTCGGCAACCCGCTGCTGGTGACGCTCACCCACCGGCTCACCGGCTCGCGCGTCGTCGCCGTCCTCCCGGCGGTGACCTGGCTGGCGATCGCCCTGGCCGCCACGTCCCGCCGCCCCGAGGGCGACCTGGTCGCCGTCGGCACCGGCGGGCTGGGCACCGTCACGCTCGCCTTCCTCGGCCTGGGCGTGGTCGGGGCCGCCCTCGCCGTCGGCCGGGTGGTCGCCACCCCCCGCCCTCAGGCGTCCTCGGGCGCCCAGCGGTAGTGGTAGCGGTGGTGCTCGACGTACCCGGCACCGCGGTACAGCGCCCGCGCCGGCGCGTTCGACGCCGCCACCTGCAGGTACACCCAGTGCGCCCCCTGCCCGGCGCCCCACCGGGTGAGCGCGCCCATGACGGCGGTGGCCAGTCCGCGACGGCGGTGCTGCCCGGCCACGGTCAGCGCGGCGACGCCGAGCCAGTCGTCGGTCACCACCCCGCGGGCGACGGCGACCGGCTCCCCACCGGGCTCGGGGCGCACCGCCGCGAAGACGACCCGCCCGGCGTTGGTGAGCACCGCGCGGGCGGCCGGAGACGCCTCGCGGTAGGCGGCCAGCCAGGCGTCGTCCGGGGCGGGCGCCAGCTCCACCGGCACGTCGTCGGCGGCGCCGGGCACCAGTGGCGCCGTCAGTACGAGGACGTCCTCGCCGCGCTCCCACCCGGCGGCGGCGAGGGCGGCGTCGACGGGGCGGGACGCCACGCCCGGCAGCTGCACGCCCGGCCGCAGTCCGCGGGCGCGGTACCAGGCGCCGACGGCGTCCGCCGCCTCCCCGAGCGGCAGCCCGGGGTCGCCGGTGACCAGCGCGGTGTTGGCCCGGCCGGTGAAGCCGCCGGCCGCGCGCAGCAGCCACCCGCCCAGCGCCTCCTCCTCCGGCGCGCGCCAGCCGCGGGCCGCGACCCGCTCGAGCTCGGCGACCCCCAGCGGCGAGCGGCTCTGTCCCATGCCGGCGATCCTGCGCGGTGCCCACGGGCGTCCTCCGACGGGGTCGCACCGCCCGACCCGTCGCGCCCGGCGCCGCGGTACGGGGCCATACTGACGGGCGACACGCGCGAGCCCGGCCGCGAGCCGGGGCGCTGCCCGCACGTCCCCCGGGAGGACCCACCGTGACCTACGTGATCACCCAGGCCTGCGTCGACGTCCTCGACAAGGCGTGCATCGACGAGTGTCCGGTGGACTGCATCTACGAGGGCGACCGGATGCTCTACATCCACCCCGACGAGTGCGTCGACTGCGGTGCCTGCGAGCCGGTCTGCCCGGTGGAGGCCATCTACTACGAGGACGACGTCCCCGACAAGTGGAAGGACTTCTACAACGCCAACGTGGAGTTCTTCTCCGACCTGGGCAGCCCCGGCGGCGCGGCCAAGACCGGCCGGGTCGGCAAGGACCACCCGCTGGTGGCGGCCCTGCCGCCGCAGGGCGAGGGACACTGACCACCACGGCGGCGGGGCGGGTGGCCGGCCGGCTGCCCGACTTCCCCTGGGACAGCCTCGAGGCCGCCCGCGCCCGGGCCGCGCAGCACCCGGGCGGGCTGGTCGACCTGTCCATCGGGACGCCGGTCGACCCCACGCCCGACGTCCTGCGCACCGCGCTGGCCGCGGCGGGCGACTCCCCGGGCTACCCCATGGCCCTGGGCACCCGTGAGCTGCGCACCGCCGCCGCCGGGTGGCTGCAGCGCCGCCTCGGGGTGACCCTGGCCGACCCGCTCGGCGCCGACCCGTCGGTGGTGCCCACGATCGGCTCCAAGGAGCTCGTGGCGCTGATGCCCACGCTGCTCGGGCTGCACGAGGGCACGATGGTCATCCCGGAGGTCGCCTACCCGACCTACGAGGTCGGCGCGGTGCTGGCCGGGCTGGCGGTGCGCCGCACCGACACCCCGCCCGACGACGCCGCCGGGATCGTCCTGGTGTGGCTGAACTCCCCGGGCAACCCGCACGGCCGGGTGCTGTCCGACGGCGAGCTGCGCGCCTGGGCGGCCTGGGGCCGGGCGCACGGCGTGCCGGTGGTCGCCGACGAGTGCTACGCCACCCTCGGCTGGGAGGTGCAGCCGCGGTCGCTGCTGCACCCCGCCGTCGCCGGCGACGACCACACCGGCCTGCTCGCCGTGCACTCGCTGTCCAAGCAGTCGACGGCGGCCGGCTACCGCGCCGGGCTGCTCTCCGGGGACCCGCTGCTGGTCCGCCGGATCTGGGAGGTGCGCCGCCACCTCGGCCTGCTGGTGCCGGGCCCCGTGCAGGCGGCCATGACCGCCGCGCTCGACGACGACGCCCACGTAGACGCCCAGCGCGAGCGGTACCGCCGCCGCCGGGAGCGGCTGGCCGCGGCGGTCCGCGCCACCGGCGCCCGGATCGACCACTCCGAGGCCGGCCTCTACCTGTGGGTCACCCGCGACGAGGACTGCTGGACGACGGTCGACTGGCTGGCGGGCCTGGGCATCGTCCCGGCGCCCGGCTCCTTCTACGGCCCGGCCGGGGCCCGGCACGTGCGGATGGCGCTCACGGCCGGTGACGAGCGCATCGACGCCGCCGTCGCCCGCCTGACCGCGTAGCGGCGCCGCGGGCCCCACCAGCCGCGGGCCCACTAGTGGCCCGCAAGTGGGCGCCGGTCGGCCGCCAGAGGGTCGCAAGACCCCGGGGCCACGGTGGTCCCAGCCGCCGGGCAGCCCGCCCGGCCCCGCCGCGGAGGCCCGCCGTGTTCCTCGTCGTGTTCCTGCTCGTCCCCGTCCTCGCCCTCGTCGCGCTCGTCGCTGTCGAGGCCCACCTGCACCGCAACCGCAGCCTCGCCGGCGCCGCCGGCATGCCGGCGCCCTTCGACCGGCCGGAGCTCCACGGCAAGGGCCGCAACCGGGTGCACTGACCGGTCAGCCGCAGGGACCCTCCGCACGGGCGAGCGCTGCCGTCAGGGCGATCGCCAGGTCCTCGTGCTGCTGGTAGGCCTCCGGGAAGCCGGAGCGCTGGACCCACTGCGCGGCGTCGGTCAGCCGCATGGTCTCCCAGCCGGGGACCTGCACCAGGCCGTCGTAGAACTCCCCCGCCGCGTAGACCGGGTCCTGCACCTGCGCCGGCGTCCCCCAGCCCTGCGACGGGCGCTGCTGGAACAGGCCGAGGGAGTCGCGGTCGCCGTGGTCGAGGTTGCGCAGCGTCGACTCCTGCATCGCCGTGGCCAGCGCGATGACGGTGGCCCGCTCGGGCAGCCCGCGCTCGCGGGCGACGTCGGCGATGGTCCGCGCGTTGGCCCACTGCTCCGCCGAGAGGGTCACCGAGGTCGACGGCACGGTGCACAGCCCGGTCGGCACCGGGTCCTGCGAGCCGTCGGCCCGCCAGGCCAGGGCCAGGACCATCGCGATCCCCAGGACCATCGCCGGCCACCAGTGGCGCAGCGCCCACGGGCCGGCCGACCGTCGCCGCCCGGCCGGGGCCCGCGTGGCCGCGGGGCGCCGCGCCGGGGCCCGCTTCGCCGCGGGCCGGCGGGCGGCGGGGCGCGAGCCGGTCCGTGCGCTGGTCATCGCCGTCGACTCTAGGTCGGCCCCCGGACGGGTGACCGGAGGTCCGCGGACCGGCGAGGCGCACCGGCGGACGCGCCGTCCCCGCTAGCGTGTGCCCGCCGCCCGACACCTCGAGGAGTACCGCCATGGCCGACGTCCTGCTCCCCGGGGTCACCGCCACCCGGGTCCCCACCGCCCGCCTGGTGCAGAACGTGCTGCACCCCGAGGGCACCGACCCCGCCGGACCGGGCGAGGCGGTGCTGTTCGTGCACGGCAACGTGAGCTCGGCGCTGTTCTGGCAGCCGACGCTGCGGACGCTGCACGAGACCGGCCGGCACCGCGTGCTCGCCGTCGACCTGCGCGGCTACGGCGACACCGACCCGCTGCCGATCGACGCCGGCCGCGGCGTGCGCGACTGGTCCGACGACCTGGCCGCGCTCGTCGACGCGCTGGGCCTGGACCGGGTGCACCTGGTCGGCTGGAGCATGGGCGCCGGCGTCGTCCTGCAGCACCTGCTCGACGCGCCGTCGCGGGTGGCCTCGGTGACCCTGGTCGCTCCGGTGTCGCCGTTCGGCTTCGGCGGGACCGCCGGGCCGGAGGGCCGCCGGCTGGGTGGCGACGGCGCGGGCTCGGGCGGGGGAGCGGCCAACCCGGAGTTCGTGGCGGCGCTGGCCGCCGGGGACACCTCCGACGCCGCGCCGACCAGCCCCCGCTCGATCCTGCGTGCGTTCTACGTGGCGCCGGGGTCGCTGCCGCTGGACCCGGCCCTCGAGGACGTGTTCGTCGCCGCGATGCTGTCCACCCGCACCGGCGAGGACCACTACCCGGGCGACGCGGTCCCCAGCGACACGTGGCCCGGGACGGCGCCGGGACGCCGCGGGGTGCTCAACACGATGGCGCCGACCGTCTTCGACGTCTCGGGGATCGTCGACTCGCCGGTCCGGCCGCCGGTGCTGTGGGTGCGCGGCGACGCCGACGCGATCGTCTCCGACACCTCGGCGTTCGACCTGGCGTTCCTGGGGCAGCTGGGCGCGGTGCCCGGCTGGCCCGGCGCGGAGGTCTGCCCCCCGCAGCCGATGGTCGCCCAGACCCGCGCGGTGCTCGACCGGTACGCGGCCGCCGGCGGCGCCTACCGGGAGGTCGTGCTGCCCGGCGTCGGGCACTCCCCGCACGTCGAGCGGCCGCAGGAGTTCGCCGTCGCGCTGCTGGAGCACCTCGACGCGACGGCGCCCGCCGACCTCGCCTGACGCGGGGCGGGAACGTCCCACCGGTGCGGCTCCCGGGAGGACGATCCCTGCGGGAGGGCGCATGGACGGGATGCGGGAGCGCGTCGCCGGGGTCTTCGACCGGGCGGCGCCGACGTACGACGCCGTGGGCGTCGCGATGTTCGGCCCGATCGCCGAGCGGCTGGTCGCGGAGCTGGACCCCCGGCCGGGGGAGCGGGTCCTCGACGTCGGCTGCGGGCGGGGTGCGGTACTGGTGCGCGCCGCGGCGCGGGTGGGCCCGACCGGGTCGGTGACGGGTGTGGACCTGGCGCCGGGGATGGTCGAGCGGGCGCGGGCGGCGGCCGAGGCGACCGGGGTCCCGGCCGACGTGCGGATCGCCGACGCCGAGGACCCCGGTGGCGGCCCCTACGACGTCGTCGCCTCGTCGCTGGTGCTGTTCTTCCTCCCCGATCCCGCCGCGGCGCTGCGGGCCTGGCGGTCGCTGCTGGTCGACGGCGGCCGGGTCGGGGTGACGACGTTCGGCCCCTACGACGAGGCGTGGCGCGACGTCGACGCCGTCTTCACCCCCTACCTGCCGCCGCAGCTGCGGGACGCGCGCACGAGCGGCGCGAGCGGGCCCTTCTCCTCCGACGCCGGCGTCGAGGACCTGCTGCGCGGCGCCGGCTTCGGGGACCTGCGCACCACCCACCTCACCGTGCCGGTGCGCTTCACCGACGAGGACCACTGGCACACCTGGTCGTGGTCGGTCGGTCAGCGGGCCTTCTGGGAGCTGGTGCCCGAGGACGAGCGGGACGCCGTCCGGGCGGAGGTCTACCGGCGCCTGCGGCGCTGCCGCCACGACGACGGGCGCATCGGCTTCGACCAGGACGTCCGCGTCACGCTCGGCCGGACCTGATGCCCCGGGGGTGCCTTTGTCGCGCTATTGGCACCTCGGGGCGGTGCCAATAGCGCGACAAAGGCACCCCCAGGGCGTCAGTTGGCGTGCAGAGCGGCGTTGAGCTCGCCCCAGGTGCCCGTGCGGGGCAGCGCCTCCAGCGCGCCGGTGACGCTGTTGCGGCGGAACAGCAGGCCGTCGCGGCCGGAGAGCTCGCGGGCCTTGACCACGGAGCCGTCGGGCAGGGTCACCCGCGAGCCGGCGGTGACGTAGCAGCCGGCCTCGACGACGCAGTCGTCGCCGAGGGAGATGCCGATGCCGGCGTTCGCGCCGAGCAGGCAGCCGCGGCCGATGGACACGACCTCCTTGCCGCCGCCGGACAGCGTCCCCATGATCGAGGCGCCGCCGCCGACGTCGCTGTCGGCGCCGACGACGACGCCCGCGCTGATGCGTCCCTCCACCATCGACGGGCCCAGCGTGCCGGCGTTGTAGTTGACGAAGCCCTCGTGCATGACCGTCGTCCCCTCGGCCAGGTGCGCGCCCAGCCGCACCCGGTCGGCGTCGGCGACCCGCACGCCCGGCGGGACGACGTAGTCGACCATCCGCGGGAACTTGTCCACCGACAGCACGGTCAGGCTGCCGTGGGCGGCCCGCAGCACCGCGCGGCGGGCCGGGGTGAGCTCGGTGGCCAGCACCGGCCCGGCGCTGGTCCAGGCGACGTTGGCCAGCAGCCCGAAGACGCCGTCGGTGTCGACCTCGTGCGGGCGCACCAGCCGGTGCGAGAGCAGGTGCAGCCGCAGGTAGACGTCGTGGGTGTCGGCCGGCGGGGCGGCGAGGTCGGCGATGGTGGTCCGGACGCCGACCACCTGCACGCCGCGGGCGTCGTCGGTGCGCACCAGGCCCGAGAACTCCGGGCCGAGCTCGCCCTCCAGCTCCAGGGTGCCCAGCTGCTGCGTGCCCGACGGCCCCTCGCCGCCCAGCGCGGGCGCGGGGTACCAGGTGTCGAGGACGGTGCCGGAGGTGGTGACGGTCGCGAGACCGGCGGCGACGGCGGAGCGGGCGGGAGCGGTCACGCGCCCGACGCTACCGAGCGCACTCCGCCGGCTGCCGGGCCGCCGTGCCCGCTGTGCCCCCCGCCGTGACCGGGGGCCGCGGGGCCCGGGCGCCGACGACGGCGCCGAGCAGGCTGAGCACCGCCACGCTGACCAGTGCCCACCGCAGGGTGACGACCTCGGCGAGCAGGCCGATCAGCGGCGGCCCGGCGAGGAACCCCGCGTAGCCGATCACCGACACCGCCGACACCCCGCGGCCGCCGGGGACCACCTCGGCGCCGCCCTGCATGGCGACCGGGAACGCGGTGGCCAGGCCCAGGCCGGTCAGGCCGAAGCCGACCAGCGCCGCCCCGGGGCTGGCCGCCACGACGGCGAGCAGCACGCCGGCGGTGGCCAGCACCCCCGAGCCGGCCAGCGCGCGGGCCCGCCCGACCCGGGCGAGCAGCCACTCCCCGGCCAGCCGGGCCACGGTCATGCTCAGCGCGAAGGCGGCGTAGCCCAGCGCGGCCAGGCCGTCGCCCGCGCCGGCCTCGTCGCGGAGGAACAGCGCCGTCCAGTCGGCCATCGCGCCCTCGCTGAAGGCGGCGAACAACGCGATCAGGCCGAACACCCAGATCCCGCGGTGCCGCCACGCGCTGCCGCCGGCGGACCCCTCCGGGCGCTCCTCGGGCTCGTCGGCCGGCAGCCGGGAGGCCACGGCCACGACGCCGGCCGCGGCCACCGCGCCGACCAGGCCCAGGTGCACCGCCGGCGGCACCCCGGCCCCGGCGGCGAGGGCCCCGGTGCCGGCGCCCGCCAGCCCACCGAGGCTGAACGCCGCGTGGAACGAGGGCATGAGCGGTCGTCCCGAGCTGCGCACGACCTGCACCGCCCCGACGTTCATCGCCACGTCGAGGACCCCGAAGACGGCGCCGTAGACGAACAGCACGGCCCCGAGCGCGACGACGTCGGTCACGTGTCCCGGCAGGGTGACCGCGGCCGCCGTCGCCAGGCCGGTGACCACGGTGACCCGGGCCGAGCCGTACCGGTCGACGGCCCGGCCCGCCAGGGACATGGCGAGGATCGAGCCGACGGCGATGCACAGCAGAGCCAGCCCCAGCGCGCCCGGTGTGGCGCCGGTGCGGTCGCTCACCGCCGGGATCCGGGTGACCCAGTTGGCGAACACCACGCCGTTGAGGAAGAAGACGGCGGAGACGGCGGCGCGAGCGCCCGCGACCTGCTCTCTGGATCGATCCAGAACCATGCTGCCAGCGTAGGTCGTAACCTGCCGCCGTGCCACGACGACCGACCCTGCGCGACCTCGCGGCCGCGGCCGGGGTCAGCCGCTCGACGGCGTCGAACGCCTACAACCGGCCCGACCAGCTCAGCGGCGAGGTGCGGGAGCGGGTGCTGGCCACCGCGGCCCGGATCGGCTACCCCGGGCCGAGCCCGGCGGGCAGCGCGCTGCGCCGCGGCCGGTCCGGCTCGCTGGGCGTGCTGCTCGGCGACCGGCTCGGCTACGCCTTCAGCGACCCCGCCGCCGCGGTCTTCCTCGACGGGCTGGCCGAGGCGGTCGAGGACGAGGGCCTGGCGCTGCTCGTCCTGCCCGGCGCCCGCACCGGTGGCGGGCCGCCACCCGAGGCGGTGCGCTCGGCCGTCGTGGACGCCGTCGTCGCCTACTCCCTGCCCGACGGCGACCCCGCGCTGGCCGCCGTCCGCGAGCGCGGGCTGCCGCTGGTCACCGTCGACCAGCCCGACCTGCGCGGCGTCCCCGGCGTCCGGGTCGACGACGAGGCCGGCGCGCGGGCGGTCGCCGAACACGTGCTGGGCCTGGGCCACCGGCGGCTGGCGGTGGTCGCCTTCGAGCTGTCCGCGGACGGGGCGGAGGGACCGGCCGACGCCGCCCGCCAGCAGCACGCCACCTTCACCGTCACCCGCGACCGGCTGGCCGGGTACCGGGCCGCGGTCGAGGCGGCCGGGCTCGACTGGGCCGACGTGCCGGTGCACGAGTGCGCGCACAACACCCACGCCGACGGCGTCCGCGCCCTGCCAGCGCTGCTCCCCGGCCGGCCGACGGCGGTGCTGGCGATGAGCGACGAGCTGGCGCTGGGCGTCGTGCAGGCCGCCGCGGACGCCGGTCTGGCCGTGCCCGGCGACCTCACGGTGACCGGCTTCGACGACACCCCGGCCGCCGCACGTGCCGGGCTGACCACCGTGCGCCAGCCGCTGCGGGACAAGGGCCTCCTGGTCGGCGAGCAGCTGCTGGCGCTGCTCGCCGGTGAGGACCCGCAGCCGGCGACCCTGCCGACCGAGCTGGTCGTGCGGGGCTCGAGCGCCCCGCCCGGCGCCGTGCCGCGGTCCCCGGCTCCCCGGCCGTAGGCTCGGGCACCGTGACCAGTCGGCCCGGCCTCGACCTCTCCGCCGACGTCCTGACCCTCACCCGCGCGCTGGTCGACACCCCCTCGGTGTCCGGGGACGAGCGCGCGCTGGCCGACGCCGTCGAGGCCGCGCTGCGGGCGCTGGGCGGCCTGGAGGTCGAGCGGGTCGGCGACACCGTGCTCGCCCGCACCACGCTCGGCCGCGACACCCGCATCGTGCTGGCCGGGCACCTCGACACCGTCCCGATCGCCGACAACGTGCCCAGCCGGCTCGAGGGCGGCCGGCTCCTCGGCTGCGGCACCAGCGACATGAAGTCCGGTGACGCGGTCATGCTGCGGCTGGCCGGCCGCTTCGGCGTCCCCGGCGCCGAGCCCGCGCACGACCTGACGTTCGTCTTCTACGACAACGAGGAGGTCGAGTCGGTCAAGAGCGGGCTGGGCCGGGTGGTCCGCGAGCGGCGCGGCTGGCTCTACGGCGACCTCGCCGTCCTGCTCGAGCCCACCGACGGCGAGATCGAGGCCGGCTGCCAGGGCACGCTGCGCGCGGAGCTCGAGGTCCGCGGCCACCGGGCCCACTCGGCGCGCAGCTGGCTGGGCGTGAACGCGATCCACGGCGCCGCCGGCGTCCTGGCCACGCTGGCCGCGTACGAGGCGCGCGAGGTGGAGATCGACGGCTGCACCTACCGCGAGGGCCTCAACGCCGTCCGCGTCGAGGGCGGGGTCGCGGGCAACGTCGTCCCCGACCTGTGCCGGGTGACCGTCAACTTCCGCTACGCGCCCGACCGGGACGAGGACGCCGCCGAGGCCCACGTGCGCGAGGTGTTCGCCGACGCGCTCGCCGCCGGCGCCACGCTGACCGTCACCGACAACGCCGGCGGCGCCCCGCCCGGGCTGACCGAGCCCGCGGCCGCGGCCTTCGTCGCCGCCGTCGGCCGCCCCGCGCGGGCCAAGCTCGGCTGGACCGACGTCGCCCGGTTCGCGGCGCTGGGCATCCCGGCGGTCAACTACGGCCCCGGGGACCCGCAGCTCGCGCACACCCGCGAGGAGTCCGTCCTGGTCGAGCGGCTGCAGCCGGCCGAGGACGCCCTGACCGCCTACCTGTCCGGAGACAGCGCATGACGACCACCCCTCCGCCCGACGGCGCGCGCAAGCCCCGGCCGACCCGCCACCGCGGGCCGGTCCTGCTGCGCGGCGGCGAGCCGGACCCGCAGACGGTCGGGACGACGACCGACCAGCGCCTGCTCGACCGGCGCGGGCCGACCGACTGGGTGCACACCGACCCGTGGCGCGTGCTGCGCATCCAGAGCGAGTTCGTCGAGGGCTTCGGCCTGCTCGCCGAGCTGCCGCGGGCGGTCAGCGTGTTCGGCAGCGCCCGCACGAAGCCCGACCACCCGCACTACGCCGCCGGCGTGCGGATCGGCGCGGCCCTGGCGCAGGCCGGCTACGCCGTCATCACCGGCGGCGGGCCCGGCGCCATGGAGGCGGCCAACCGCGGCGCGTCGGAGGCCGGCGGGCTGTCGGTGGGCCTGGGCATCGAGCTGCCGTTCGAGCAGGAGCTCAACGAGTGGGTCGACGTCGGCATCAGCTTCCGCTACTTCTTCGTCCGCAAGACGATGTTCGTGAAGTACGCGCAGGCCTTCGTCATCCTCCCCGGCGGCTTCGGCACGCTCGACGAGCTGTTCGAGGCGCTCACGCTGGTCCAGACCCGCAAGGTCACCCGCTTCCCGGTGGTGCTCTTCGGCACGGAGTACTGGGGCGGGCTGGTCGACTGGATCCGCGGCAGCCTGCTCGAGTCGGGCACGATCAGCGCTCGCGACCTCGACCTGTTCACCGTCACCGACGACGTCGACGAGGTGCTCTCACGCATCCGGGAGGCGGAGACCGCCCGCGCCGGGGGCGACGGCGGCGGCGGGATGCGCGCCCCGCTGAGCCCGCCGGTCGAGCCGGTCGAGGGCTGAGGGCGCCGGTGCTGTCGGCCCTCGTCGGGGTCGCCGCGGTCGCCGTCGTCGGGGCGCTGCTGTTCCTCGGCGGCTCGCTGCTGCTGGGGCGCGGGGAGACCCAGCCGCCGGCGGAGCTGGACCGCTCGCCGGTCGAGCTGCCCGACGACCGCCCGGTGACCGGCGCCGACGTCCGTTCGCTGCAGGTGTCGGTGGCGGTGCGCGGCTACCGGATGAGCGAGGTGGACTGGCTGCTCGAGCAGCTGGCCCAGGCGCTCGAGGAGCGCGACGAGGTGATCGCCGCGCTCCGCGACCGTCGTCCGGCGCGGGCCGCCGACGCCGACACCGACCCCGGCCTCCCGCCGGACGACGGCGCATCCGGCGGCGGGCCCGGCGACGAAGGACCGTCCGTGGACGAGGGGGTGCGCAACGGTGCCTGAGCTGGTGCTGCCGGTCGCGGTGGCGGCCCCGCCGGAGCGGGTGTGGGCGGTGCTCACCGACTGGCGGGCCCAGGGCCGCTGGATGCTGGCCACCGACGTCGAGGTGGTCACCCCGCACGACGAGGGCATCGGCGTCCGGCTGGCCGCGCGCACCGGCGTCCCGCTGCCGTGGCGGCGCGGCCGGCACGGCAGCGTCCGGCACCTGGGCGTCCTCGACACCATGGTCGTCACCGAGTGGGACCCCCCGCACCACGTGGTCGTCCAGCACACCGGCCGGATCGTGCGCGGCCCCGGGATCTTCGACCTCACGCCCGCTCCGCACGGCACGGACCTGGTGTGGACCGAGCGGCTGTACCTGCCGTTCGGGATCCTCGGGCGGCTGGGCTGGCCGCTGGTGAAGCCGTTCGTCGTCCTCGGGTTCCGGCTCTCGCTGCGCCGCTTCGCCCGCTACGCCGCCTCGGACGCCACCACCGCGGGCTGAGCCGCGGCCCGCACTGCCTCCCGGCCGGTGTACCAGCGGCGCCACAGCAGCGCCGCGGTGACGAGGGTGACCACCGTGCCGCCGTCGTACATGAGCCGCGCGCCGTCCTCGGCGCCGGCGACCCCCGCCGGCGGGTGCGCGTAGAGCACCTTGGCGAGCACGTCGTGCGCGGCGGCGCCGGCGGCCAGCGCCCCGGCGCGGACGCCCACGCCGCGGCGGTGCGGCGCGGGGTCGACGGCCAGCACCGCGGCGGTGGCGAGGTACCCGCTGACCAGCAGGTGGGCGCTGACGAGCGCGGTCAGCCCGGGGGCGTGCGCGGTCCCCGCGTGCAGGCCGGTGCCGTAGAGCACCCACAGCCCCGCGGCGTTGAGCGGGACGGCGACGAGCGGGTCGGTGAGCCACCGCAGCGCCGCGGTGCGCAGCAGCCGGCTGAGCCGCCGGGCGGCCGGCGTCGGCAGCGCCCGCAGCGCCAGCGTCACCGGGGTGCCGAGGACCAGCAGCAGCGGCGCCACCATGCCCAGCAGCAGGTGCCCGGCCATGTGCGCGCGCAGGTCGCCGTGCACCGCCAGCGGCCCGGCGACGGCGACGGCGGCGGTCGCCACGCCGGCCAGCCAGGCCGCCGCGCGGGCCAGCGGCCAGGGGCTGCGACAGCGCCAGGTGGCGCCGACGTAGACCCCGGCCAGGAGGGCGGCGGCGAGCAGCGCGGCGGCGGTCACCGGACGGGCGTGGGCCGGGCCCGGGCGCGCAGCAGCAGGACCAGCCCGGCCCCGAGCAGGAGGGCACCGGGGACGATCCAGCCGACGTCGTAGCCGGTCAGGTCGACGCCGTAGCGGACCTGGTGCAGCCGCAGCAGCTTGTGGTGCACCACGCCGTCCCACACCTGGAACGCGCCGGCGCCGGTGAGCACCGCGCCCCACCACAGCGCCGGCAGGAACGGGCCGCGGCGGCGGGCGTCGGCCAGCAGTGCCATGCCCGCGACGGCGGCGGAGAACGTGCCGGCGTGCAGCACGCCGTCGGAGACCAGGCCGGCCGCGCCGCTGGCCCGGTCGTAGAAGTGGTGCCAGTGCAGCAGCTGGTGGAACACGATCTCGTCGACCGCGCCGGCGGTGCCCAGCCCCAGCAGCAGACCGGAGACCAGCAGCCGCCGGCGGGCCGGGGGGCGGGGGAGTGCGTCGGCCACGGGGCCTCCCGTCGTCTGGGGTCCCCGGGCGCTGCCCGCGCGGCCGCGGGGGGAAACCGGCGGCTCCGGCTGGACCCGGCCCCTGGGGCATGGCGCAGGCTCGGGTCCGTGAGCGGAGACCTGCTGCGGCCCGGGGAGTTCCTGCGCCGCACCCGGCTGTCGGCCAAGGCGCTGCGGCTCTACGCCGAGCAGGGGCTGCTGGTGCCCGACGCCGTCGACCCCTGGACCGGCCACCGCGGCTACGCGGCCGGGCAGGTGGACCGGGCCCGCCTCATCGCCGCCCTGCGCCGCGCCGGCATGCCGCTGGCGCGGGTCCGGGACGTCGTCGACCTGGAGCCGGCGGCCCGGCGGGCCGCGGTGGCGCGGTGGTGGGACGGCGTGGAGGAGGACCTCCGGCGGCGCCGGACGTGGGTGTCCGCCCTGACCGTGGGACCGGACGACGACGAGGAGGGCGACGTGCACGAGGTGTACCTGCGCGAGGTGGCCGAGCAGCCGGTGCTGACCGCCGAGCGGCGGCTGACCGTGGACGAGCTCGAGGGCTTCATCAGCGGGGCGGGGGAGGAGATCGACGCGCACCTGGCGCGGTCGGGCGCGGTGCCCGCCGGCCCGCTGCGCGTGGTCTACCACGGCATGGTCACCGAGGACGGCGACGGCCCGGTGGAGGTGGTGCGGCCGTTCACCGGCCGGGTCGAGCCGGCCGGGGACCTGCGGATCCGGCTGCAGCCGGCCGGGCGGGAGGCGGTCACCTGCCTGTCCCGCGGGGAGGCGGAGTTCCCCGGCATCCTGCGGGCCTACGACGCGGTGGGTGCCTGGGTGGACGCCCGGGGCCTGGAGCGCGCGGGCAGCCCGGCGGAGGTCTACCTGTCCGCCCGCGACGTGGCCCCCGACGAGCCGCACGTGGAGGTGGCCTGGCCGGTGGCCTGACCCGACCGGGTGCGCCTCCTCAGGTGCGCCGGCGCGAGGCCACGAACGCCATGGCCTCCTCGGCGAGGGCGAGGTCGGACTCCGGCGTGCCGTGGTCCAGGGCGACCCACTCCCGCATCGGGGTGCCGTTGGCCGCCGCGAACGGCAGCCCGGTGCCGGCCGCGACCAGGCCCTCGACGCGGTGCCGCGGCAGCTTGAACACCAGCGCGCCGCCGACGACCATCGCGAAGATCGACCCGTCGACGGTGAGCGCGGCCGAGCCGAAGCCGGTGCGCCCGCCCGCGCCCGGCGGGCCGACACCGGGGCGGGTGGCGAGGGCCTCCACCAGGAGGTCGAAGCGCTGACCGGGGTCCACGGCACCGAGTCCAGCGCCGCTCGGCGGGGATGGCAACGGGAAGGTCCGCCGCATCGGTGAGGATGTCGCGGTGAGTCGTCGCGGGTGGGTGCTGTTCCTGGCGATGTCGGTCATCTGGGGCGTGCCGTACCTGCTGATCAAGGTCGCCGTCGACGAGGTGTCGCCGGTCGTCCTCGTCTTCGCGCGGTGCGCCCTCGGGGCGGCGCTGCTGCTGCCCTGGGTGCTGGCGCGCGGCCGGGTCCGCGCGGCGCTGCGGCACTGGCGTGCGCTGCTGCTGTTCACCGTGCTGGAGATGACCGCGCCCTGGCTGCTGCTGTCCTACGCCGAGGTGACGCTGTCGAGCTCGCTGACCGGGCTGCTGGTGGCGTCGGTGCCGTTCGTCGCCGCGCTGGCCGCGCGGCTGCTCGGCGACGAGGAGCGGCTGACCCCGGTCCGGCTGGCGGGCATGGGGCTCGGCGTCCTCGGCATCGCCGCGCTGCTCGGGTTCGACGTCGAGGGCATCGCGCTGCTGCCGGTGCTGGCCGTCGTCCTCGTCGTCATCGGGTACGGCACGGCGCCGCTGGTGGCCAGCCGCGCGCTCGGCGACCTCTCCGGGGTGACGGTCAGCGCGGTCGCGCTGGTGGTCACCGCGGTGGTCTACGCGCCGTTCGCGCTGCCCCGGCTCGGTGAGCTGACGACGGCGTCGCCGCGGGCGCTCGGGTCGATGGCGGCGCTGGGCGTCGTCTGCACGGCGCTGGCGCTGGTGCTGTTCTTCGCGCTGATCCGCGAGGCCGGCCCGCAGCGCGCGCTGGTGATCACGTTCGTCAACCCGGCGGTCGCCGTCGTCGCCGGGGTCCTGCTGCTCGACGAGCCGTTCACCCTGGGTCTGGCGGTGGGGCTTCCGCTGGTCCTCGTGGGCTGCGTGCTCGCCACCCGGCGCAACGCCCCGGCGCCGGTCCCGGTGGAGTCCCCGGTGCCCTGAGCGCATCCGTCAAGGCACGCGCGGAACCTGTGGACAAGCCTGTCACCTGAGGGGGTGGGCCGCAGAGAGGCTTTCGTCGCGGTGGTCTTCGTACATGTTCGACTGGGTGGCAGGCCGGTGACGACGTCCTCGACGACGTCGCCGCGCTGCTGGCCGAGCGCAACCGGACCGACGCCGCCCTGGCCCGCCGGGTGCGGGCGGCGGAGCTGTCGCAGGCGCCGGAGCGGGACGGGATGAAGAGCATGGCCTCGTGGCTGCGCGGGCACTGCCGGCTGTCGGCTGCGGTGGCGTCCCGGCTCGTCGGCAACGGGCGGGCGCTGGAGCACCTGCCCGCCCTGGCCGAGGCCCACGACGCCGGGTGGGTGAGCGCCGAGCAGGTCGCCGAGGCCGCCGGGCTGGTCACCCCGCAGCGGCGGTCGCCGCCGCCGGGGTCGACCTCGGCGAGGTCGACGGGGTGCTCACCGGGGTGGCCGTCGAGCAGGAGCACGCCGCGCAGGTGGCGGTGGTCCGGCGCTACGCGCAGGCCCTGGATCCCGACGGTCCCGAACCGGATCCGACCGAGGGTCGGTCGTTGACCCTGTCGAGGCACGGTGACGGGTCGCTGAGCTTCCGCGGGCACCGGGACGCGGTGGGTGGGGAGAAGCTGCAGGCGGCGCTGGAGCCGTTCGTGCAGCACGACCGCCCCGCCGGCGACGAGCGCACGAGAGCGCAGCGGCAGGGCGATGCCCTGGTGCAGCTGGCCGACAACGCCCTGGCCGCTGGGTCGCTGCCGACGCTGCGGACGGTGAAGCCGCACGTGGCGGTGCGGGTGGGCCTCGACGACCTGGCCGACCCGTCTCCCGGCGCGGGCGCGGCCAGCATGGGCTTCGGAGCGGTGATCTCCGCCGCCCGCGCGCGGTGGCTGGCCTGCGACGGGGCCATCTCCCGGGTGGTGTCCGGCCCCGACGGGGTTCCGCTCGACCTCGGCAGAAGCCGGCGGCTGGTCAGCCGGCAGCTGCGCCGCGCGGTCGAGCTCCGCGACGGCGGCTGCGTGTTCACCGGCTGCTCGGCGCCGACTCACCGGGCGGGCGTGCACCACCTGGTGCACTGGTGGAAGGACCCCCGCGTCCCTCGCCAGCTCGCGGCGGGCCCCTACGCGAGGGCCGACCACCACGGCTTCCGGGTCGCACGACAACCCGCCGGCCGGTGGCACACGTACAGACCCGACGGCACCCGGATCGCCACCCCCACACCGCTGGTCCCAGCGGCATGACGTCGTCGGGCGGCGCTAGCGTCGGCAGGGTGGACAGGGTGCGCTGCGGGTGGGGGGACAGCTCGCCGGAGTACCAGCGCTACCACGACGAGGAGTGGGGCTTCCCGCTCCGCGGCGACGACGCGCTGTTCGAGCGGCTCACCCTCGAGGCGTTCCAGTCCGGCCTGTCCTGGATCACCATCCTGCGCAAGCGCCCCGCCTTCCGGGCGGCGTTCGCCGGCTTCTCCATCGACGCGGTCGCCGAGTTCACCCCCGACGACGAGGCGCGGCTGATGGCCGACGCCGGCATCGTGCGCAACCGCGCCAAGATCGCCGCCGCGGTCCGCAACGCCCGCGCGGCTCAGCAGGTCCCGGAGGGGCTGTCGGACCTGCTGTGGTCCTTCGCGCCCACCGCGCCGAGGCCCCGCCCGGCGACACTGGCCGACGTCCCGGCCACCAGCCCGGAATCCACGGCGATGGCCAAGGAGCTCAAGCGGCGCGGTTTCGTGTTCGTCGGCCCGACGACCGCCTACGCGCTCATGCAGGCCACCGGCATGGTCGACGACCACGTGGCGACCTGCTTCCGGGCGACCCCCTGAAGGGGCTCCTGTTGGTCCCGCGGCGGGGATACGGGATCATGTCCCGAGAGCTCAGCACCGAGGAACAGCCACACCGCTGCCGCAGAGGGCGGCGGGTGGCCGGCGAAGGAGGCACGCATGGCGGCCATGAAGCCGCGCACGGGTGAAGGTCCCCTGGAGGTCACCAAGGAGGGGCGCGGCCTGGTCATGCGGGTGCCGCTCGAGGGTGGTGGCCGCCTGGTCGTCGAGCTGTCGCCGGACGAGGCCGCAGCGCTCTCCGAGGCCCTGAAGGGCGCGACCAGCTGAACGCCTCCGCGAGCCTGCCCTCGGGCAGCCCCGCGCAGGACGACGCGGCCCCGGCCGCCGGCAGCACGCCGGCGACCGGGGCCGCACCCTTGCCGCGGGTCGACCTGCTGACCTCCCTGCCCCGGCTCGGCGAGGACGACGTCCTTGCCGTCCCGGTCGGCACCGACGCCACGCTGCCGCCCTGGCTGACCTCGCCGGCGTTCGGCACCCTCCCGGCGGTCCCGGGCCGGCTGCTGGCCGGTGCGCTGGCCGACACCGGCAACACCGGGCGTCCCGGCACCGTCACGAACCTGCCGGTCGCCGGCCGCCGTCCGCGCAGCGTCGTCGCCGTCGGGATCGGCGACGGCACCCTCCCGCACCTGCGCAGCTACGTCGCCACCGCCGTCCGCCGCGCGCAGACCCTCGCCGAGCACGGCGCCACCCGGCTGGTGCTGCCCCTCGACACCGCCCTGGCCCCGGCCGGCGCCGACGAGGTGCGGGCCGCCGTCGAGGCCGCGCTGCTCGGCGGCTACCGCTTCCGCGAGACGTCCAAGCCGCACCCGCCGCGGCTGGCCACCGTCGCCGTCGTCGCCACCGACGCGGCCGACCCCGCCGTGGCCGCCGCCGCCCGCGCCGGCGAGGTCACCGGCCACGCCGTCGCGTGGGCCCGCGACCTCGTCAACACGCCCAGCAACACCAAGGACCCAGCCTGGCTGGCCGGGCAGGCCGTCGAGCGCCTCGCCGGCCTGCCGCACGTCACCGTCACCGTGCTCGGCCCCGAGGAGCTCGCCGCCGGCGGCTTCGGCGGCGTCCTGGCCGTGGGCGGCGGCTCGGCGTCCCCGCCGCGGCTGGTCATCGCCTCCTACGCGCCGCCCGGCGCCGGCGCGTCGCACCCCGTGCTGGTCGGCAAGGGCATCACCTTCGACACCGGCGGCATCTCGATCAAGCCCAACGCCGGCATGCGCGAGATGAAGACCGACATGGCCGGGGGCGCCGCCGTCCTCGCCGCGCTCGACGCCGCCGCCCGCCTCGAGCTGCCGGTCGCGGTGACCGCCGTCGTCCCCGCCGCCGAGAACGCCGTCTCGGGGTCGTCCTACCGCCCGGCCGACGTCGTGCGGCACGTCGGCGGGCGCACCACCGAGGTGCAGAACACCGACGCCGAGGGGCGCATGGTGCTCGCCGACGGCCTCGCCCACGCGCGGCTGTCGCTGGGCGCCACCGTGCTCGTCGACGTCGCCACGCTCACCGGCGCCATGAAGGTCGCGCTCGGCACCCGCACCGCCGGCCTCTACGCCACCACCGACGGGCTGGCCGGCGCGCTGGGCACCGCCGCGCTGCACGCCGGCGAGCAGGTGTGGCGGATGCCGCTGGCCGAGGAGTACGCCGAGCTGCTGCACAGCGACGTCGCCGACGCGAACAACGCCCCCGGCAACCCCGGCGGCACCACGGCCGCGATCTTCCTGCGGCCCTTCGCCGGGGACCTGCCCTGGGCCCACCTCGACGTCGCCGGTCCGGCCCGGGCCGCGTCCGACGACGCCGAGGTGGTCAAGGGCGGCACCGGGTTCGGCGCGCGGACGCTGCTGCGCTGGCTCGAGGCCGGAGCGCCGGTCGACCCCGCGCCGGCCACCACCCACTGAGGGAGCCCCATGAGCACCGACGACAGCGGTGTCGTCTTCCCGGCCGGCCCCGACGGGCGGCGCAGCACCGCGGCGGTCGGGCGGGCGGTGGTGGCCGACGCGCTGCGCCCGGTCGACCCGGTCGGCGCCCGCGCGGCCGAGCGGGAGACCAACTGGCGAGCCGGCTACCTCACCCACTTCCGCCGACTGGTCGAGGCCGGGCTCGCCTCGCCGGAGGCGGCCCGCACCATCGCCGGTGCCGGGCTCGACGCCGTCCACGGCCGGCTGCGGGTCGCCGGGGAGGAGGGTGAGCAGCCGCTGGACCGGCTGCTCACCGCACCGGCCGGCCGGGCCCTGCACACCACCGAGGTCACCGGCCAGGGCGAGCCCGAGCGCGCGTTCACGCTGCCCTTCCACGGCCGCCGGCTCGGCGGCGAGGACCTGTCCCGGCGGCTGGACACCTGGGTGGAGTGCGGGGTCCTGGAGCCGACGGCGGCCGCGGCGGTGCGCGAGGTCGCCGCGCACCCCGAGTGGCTGGCGCTGCCCGGCCGCACCGTGGCCGTCCTCGGCGCGGGCGCGGAGATGGGGCCGCTCACCGCGCTGCTGCGCTGGGGCGCCACCGTCGCCGCGGTCGACCTGCCCCGGCCCGACCTGTGGCGCCGGGTCCTCGACACCGCCCGCCGCGGCGCCGGGACGCTGCTGGTGCCCACCGCCGGCGGCGACCTGCCCGACGGCGCCGGCGCCGACCTGGTGCGCGAGGTGCCGGCCGTCGCCGACTGGCTCGCCGGGCTGCCCGGCGAGCCGGTGCTCGGCAACTACGTCTACGCCGACGGCGCCACCAACGTCCGCGTGTCGGCCGCCGTCGACGCGCTGACCCTGCGGGTGCAGGCCGCCCGGCCCGAGGCCGCGCTGGCCTTCCTCGCCACGCCCACCGACGTCTTCGCCGTCCCCGCCGACGCCGTCGCGCAGTCGGTGCACGCCTACGAGGGGCGCTCGCGGGTCGGCAAGCTGCTGGGCCGGCCGCTGCGGACGCTGTCGGCCGGCCGGCTGCTGCAGCGCGGCTACGTGCCCGGCGCCGACCCCGGCCTGCACGACGCGCTGGTGCCGCAGCAGGGCCCCAACTACGCGCTGGCCAAGCGCCTGCAGCGGTGGCGGGCCACGGTCGCGCGGGCGGCCGGCACGACCGTGTCGCTGAACGTCGCGCCGCCCACCCGCACCCGCTCGGTGCTCAAGAACCGCGCGCTGGCCGCCGCCTACGCCGGCGCGCACCGCTTCGGCGTCGAGGTGTTCGAGCCGGCGACGTCCAACGTGCTCATGGCCGCGCTGCTGGTCCACGACCTGCACACCGGCGGCGGCCCGCGGCACGACCACCCGTGGCAGGACGAGGCCCACGCCGCCGTCCACGGCGGGCTGTGGCGCGCGGCCTACGCGCCGCGCAGCGCGCTCGGTCTGGCCGCGGTGCTCGGCGTGGGCGCCGCCCGCGGCTGACCCGGGCGGCTCACTCGCCGACGACGCCGTCGACCGCCTCGCGCAGCAGGTCGGTGTGCCCGTTGTGCCGGGCGGTCCCCTCCAGCAGGTGCAGCAGCATCCACCGCAGGCTGGACGCGGTGCCGGTCCTCCGCGGCACGGCCGACAGCGCGCCGAGGTCCCCGCGACCGCGACCACCGCGTCGGTGCGCCGGCGGCCCCCTGCAGGAGCCCGCCGCGTGCCTGCGAGGGCGGGGGAGGGGGTCCGTCGTCAGCCGGGCGTGGCGTCCCAGTCGACGCCGGACCACGGCTCGGGGACCGGCTGCCCGGCGAAGCGCTCGACGGCCCAGGTCTTCTGCAGCAGCGTCTCGGACGCGTTCTCGGGCGGGTCGGTGTGCACCGGGGGCCCTCCCACGCGCTCAGGCCGGTCCGACCAGCCCCGCGACGATCTCGGCCGACAGGGTCACCAGCGGCAGCCCGCCGCCGGGGTGGGAGGAGCCGCCGACCAGGTACAGGCCGCGCACCGGCGCGGCGTTGCCCGGCCGCAGGAACGCCGCGCGGGCGCCGTTGCTCGACGTGCCGTAGATCGAGCCGCCGACGGCGCCGGTCTCACGGGCGAGGTCGGCCGGTGTGCGGGCCACGCACCAGCGCACCCGGTCGCGCACGTCGAGTCCGCGGGCGGCCATGACCTCCAGCACCCGGCCGGCGTACCGGTCGGCCAGGCCGGGGGCGTCCCAGTCGACGCCGGCGTCGGGGTCGTGCCGCGGTGCGTTGACCAGCACGAACCACGACTCGCTGTCGTCGTCGGGCCGGGTGGCGGGGTCGTCGGGTGCGCTGACGTAGACCGTCGGGTCGGGCACCGGGCACGGGACGCCCCGGTGCCGGCCGGTGCCGAAGACGGCGTCGAACTCGGCGTCGTAGTCGGCGGGGAAGGCGACGGTGTGGTGCGCGAGGCCGGGCGTGCGGCCGCGCAGCGCCAGCAGCAGCACGAACCCCGACAGCGAGGGCGTGGCCCGCGTCAGCCCGCGCCGCACCGCCCGGGTGCGGCGGCTCGGCGGCAGCAGCCCGGCGTAGAGCGCGGTGGCGTCGGCGCCGGAGACGACGACGTCGGCGGTGACCTCCCCGCCGTCGGCCAGCTCCACGCCCGAGACCCGGCCGCCGTCGCTGAGCACCCGCCGCACCGGGGTGCCGGTGTGCACCTGCGCCCCGCGCTCGCGGGCCCGGTCGGCCACCGCGGTGGCCAGCCGGTGCAGCCCGCCGCGGACGTACCAGGAGCCGTAGGCCTGCTCCACCCACGGCACGGTGGCCAGCACCGCCGGGGCGCGGCGGGGGTCGGAGCCGGAGTAGGTGGCGTAGCGGTCGAGCAGCACCCGCAGCCGCGGGTCGCGCAGGTGGCGGGCGCCCAGGCCGCGCAGCGTCTGCCACGGCGCCACGGTGCCGACGTCGGAGGGGTCGCGGGCCAGCCGGGCGAGGGTCGCCGCGCCGCGCAGCGGGGAGCGCAGGAAGGGCTGTTCGGTGATCGCCCACATCGCCTCGGCGCGGTCGAGCAGCGCCCGCCACTGCGCGCCGGCGTCGCCGCCCAGCGCGTCGTCGAGCGCGGCGGGGACGTCGTCGAGGTGCCCGGGGACGGCCAGCCGGGTGCCGTCGGCGAACCGGTAGTCGACCGCGGGGTCGAGCCGGACCAGGTCGACGGCGTCCTCCAGCGGCCCGCCGGTGGCGTCGAACAGGTCGCGCAGCACCTGCGGCAGCGTGACCAGGCTCGGGCCGGTGTCGAAGGCGTGCCCGTCGCGCTCGTACCAGCCGAGCTTGCCGCCGACGTCGTCGGACTGCTCCAGCACCGTCACCCGGTGCCCGGAGGCGGCCAGCCGCGCGGCCGCCGCGAGACCGCCCAGGCCCGCGCCGACGACCACCACCCGAGCCACCCGGTCACCGTAGTGCGCGCCGGCGCGACCCGAACGGGTGATCACCAGCGGTGGTGGGACCACCGGGCGCGGAACAGGATCGGTCCTGGATGCGGAGCAGACGCGGTCTCGCGGGCGGAGGAGGCGGCCCGTGCGTGCCTCGGCGGTGTGGCCGGTCCTCGGGGTCCTGCTGGTCAGCGGGTGCTCCGACGTGCACCTGCCCGCCGTGGAGCAGGTGGTGCTCGCTCTCCTCGGCGGCGCCGGCGAGCGCCTGCCCGACGAGTCGCCTCGCCCAGGGGCTCGACCCGGTGTCGCTGGCCAGGTACGTCACCTCGTCGTCGTTCGCCGTCGACGTCATGGAGAACCGGCAGTCGGAGTACCTGAAGTTCTTCCTCTACGTGTTCGCGACGGTGTGGCTGGTCCAGCGCGGCTCGGCGGAGTCGAAGGAGCCCCACCAGGTCGGCACCGAGAGCGACGAGGACCAGCGGACGGGCGCGCACGCCCGCGCCGACTCGCCGTCGTGGGTGCGCGCCGGCGGCTGGCGGGCCGGCGCGTTCTCCCGCTCGCTGGGCCTGCTGGTGGGCGCGCTGTTCCTGCTCACCTGGGCGGCGACGTCGATCGCCGGGTGGACGGCGTACGACACCGGGCAGCTGCGGTCGCACGCCGATCCGGTCAGCTGGGTCGGCTACCTCGGCCGGCGAGACGGGCTAGAAGGCGTAGCGGACGCGCAGCCACGGCGCGTGGTGGGCGATGAGCTCCTGCAGCCGCTCGACGCCGGCCCGCTTCACGCCGTTGCGGTAGCGCACGTTCCACTGGCCGTTCTGGCTGCGCTTGGGCTGCTGGAGGTCCGGCCGCCACAGCAGGTCCTCGGCCCTGGGGTGCCAGCCGAGGTTGACCTCGTGCAGGTCCCGGTTGTGGGTCAGCATGATCACCTCGGCCGCGGCCTGGGCCTTGGCGGCGGGGGAGAGGGTGTCGTCGAGGCGGCGCAGCAGGTCGGCCCAGTCGGCCTCCCACCCCTCGCGCAGCACCACCGGCGAGAGGTTGAGGTGCACCTCGTAGCCGGCCTCGACGAAGTCGTCGACGGCGGCGATGCGGTCGGGCACGCGGCTGGTCCGGACGTCGATCACCTTCGAGTCGGCGTCGGGCATCAGCGAGAACCGGACGCGGGTGCGGCCCTGCGGGTCGAGGTCGAGCAGCTGCCGGTTGACGTACTTGGTGGCGAAGGACGCCTTGGCGGTCGGCAGCCCGCGGAAGGTGGCCACCAGGTCGGCCACGTTGTCGCTGACCAGCGCGTCCACCGAGCAGTCGCTGTTCTCGCCGATGTCGTAGACCCAGCTCACCGGGTCGCACTGGTCGGGCTCTGTCTTGGCGCCCTGCCGGGCCACGTGCCGCCGCAGGTAGCCGGTGATCTGCTCGATGTTGGTGAACACGGTGATCGGGTTGGCGTAGCCCTTGCGCCGCGGGACGTAGCAGTAGGCACAGGCCATCGCACAGCCGTTCGCCGTCGACGGGGCGATCCAGTTCGACGAGCGGCTGTTCGGCCGGGCCGACAGCGACTTCTTCACCCCGAGCACCAGCGTCTCGGTCTTCACCCGCACCCAGCGCTCGACGTTGCCCGCGTTGCCGTTGAGCTCCGGGATCTGCCAGTGCGAGGGCACCTCGACCACCTCGGCGCCCGGGAACCGGGCGAGCACCTCGCGGCCGCGCGCGGACTCGAGGGCGGCGGGCTCGGCGTAGACGGTGCGCACGTCGAGCAGGCGGGTGGGGGAGGGGACGGGTGCCGGGACGGCGGACGGCGGCAGCGCGGCGGTCACGGCAGGTGCAGCGCCCGCCGCGGGACCCCGATTCCCGTGCTGACCTGCGGGAACGATCACACGGGACGGGTCAGGCGGCGGGCCCGGTGATGACGTCCTCCACCCGCAGCCGGCCGCTCTCGAGGTCCTCGGCGAGGTCCTCGACGGTGCGACCGCCGGCGTAGGCGGCGCCGCGCAGCAGCGCCAGCGCCGTCACCGGGTCCGACTGCAGCACCATCGCCGCGCGGCCGGCAGCCCGCATCACCGCGGACCGCCGGCGCGCCTCCGGGCCGTGCAGCCACGCGGGCCCGCTCTCGGCCGGCCAGTCCGACCACACGGCGGCCTCGGTCAGCGCCGCGGTCACCAGCTCACCCACCGCCACCGCCGAGAACACGTCGAGCGCCGGGACCGCCGCCCCGTCGGTGAAGTAGAGGTCCAGCGCGCCGGCGCCGGCCAGGTCCTCGCGCAGCGGGAACGCCACCACCGCCCGGAACGGCGTCTGGTCGGCGAGCATCTCGGCGAAGGCCGGCCAGCGGCGGTGCAGGTCGGCGGGGACGGCGAACACCGGCAGGCGGGTCCGCTGGGCCTCCCAGCACGGCCCGGCGCCGGCGGTGAACTGCAGCCGCTCGGCGCACGCGGACTCCGCGTTGCTGGCCCCGAGCGGGATCCGCTCGCCGGCGGGGTCGACGACCGACAGGCCCGCCCCGTCCACGCCGAGCGTGACCGCAGCGGCCCGGGCCAGCCGCACCGGCAGGAGCTCGGCGTCCCCGGACCCGCCGGTGCTCTCGTCGTCGAGCGCCGCGGCGAACCGCGTGGCGATGGTCACAGGGCATCCTCCCCCCGCTCGGGCGGCCGGGACCAGCGGGTCATCCGCCGGCACCCGGCCGGTGGGTGTAGGCGGCCTCGCGGACGGCCTCGTCCTCCTCCAGCCCGGCGTCCAGCGCGCCGCCGACGGTGGCCAGCGAGCTGGTCAGCCAGGCCAGCTCCAGGTAGTCGCCGAGGCCGGCGCGGTGCCCGAGCCCCTCGGCGAACAACCCGGAGGGCACCAGCAGCAGCGCACCGGTCAGCGCGAGGGTGAACAGGGCGGCGTAGAGGGTGAGCACGCCGAGCACCACGGTGGCGACCGTGGCCAGGTTGAACAGCGCCACCTGCTTGCGCACCCGCGGCGAGCCGGCCCGCTCCCACAGCCGGGCGCCGACGACCAACGTCGCGCAGATGGCCACCACCGAGCCCAGCCCCACCGCCACGAGCCGCACGGGACCGAACCGGTCGGCCAGCCGCCAGATGTCCGAGGTGACCAGGGCGAACACGCCGGCGGCCACCGCGGCGGCCAGCGCCCGCGACAGCGACGCGGTCAGCCGCCACGGCCGGTTGGCCCGCACCATGCCGACGAGCAGCCGCAGGTTGCCGGTGAGCACCCGGGCGGTGAACCCGCCCCCGGCGTCGCCCTGGTCGGCGGCCAGCTCGCGCAGCCGCCGGCGCAGCACCCCGGGGTCCCCGCCGTCGTCGCCGAGCAGCGCGCGGACCAGGCCGAGCGACGTCTGCAGGGCCCGTCGTCGCCGGCCGACCGCGCCCAGCGCCGGCAGCGACAGCACCGCGACGCCGTGGACCGGGCTGGCGTGTCCCACCACGGTGCGCCGGGCGACGGTCAGCGGCAGGTCGGTCACGCAGACGGCGAGGTCCCACTCCTCGGCCAGCAGCCGCTCGCGCGCCGCGGCCACGATCTCGGCGTCGTCGGCCGGCGGCGCGACCAGGCCGTCCTCGACGACCCGCACGTCCCAGGCCACCTCGGGGTGCTCCCCGCGCAGCGCGGCGGCGAGGTCGGGGCCCAGCTCGTCGGCGACCTCGGCCGGCACCCCGGGCGCGGCGACCAGGCCGACGACGACATCCGGACGGGCGGTGGCCCCGGCCTCCGGCCCGTCCCCGGCAGGGGCGGTGCTCACAGCCGCAGCCGGTCCTCCCGGCCGGTGCGCCACTCGACCATGACGATGCTGGCGTCGTCCTGCAGCTGCCCGTGCTGGTGGTCCATCACGCTGCCCATCAGCCGGCGCATGGTCTCCGGCGGCGGGTCGCCGGCCAGCTCGGCGCGGACGACGAGGTCGGCCAGCCGCTCCTCGCCGAAGAACTCGCCCTCGGGCGAGCGCGCCTCGACGACGCCGTCGGTGTAGAGCAGCACGCGGTCGCCGGGCCGCAGCTGCACCTCGCAGACGTCCGGTCGGCCCGCGAGCAGCCCGAGCGGGCGGGCCGGGCGGCACGCCGGCGGGTGCAGCGGCACGCCGTCGCGGACCAGCAGCGGGTCCGGGTGCCCGCAGTTCACCCAGCGCAGCACCCCCGTGTCGAGGTCGAGGCGGGCGACGGCGGCGGTGGCGAACCGGCTGTCGGAGAACTGCCCGGCGACGACGGCGTCCATGGCGGCGGCGACCCCGGGCAGGTCCAGCCCCTCGCGCCGGGCGTGTCGGTAGGCGCCGACGGCCGCGGTGGCCAGCAGCGCCGCCGGCAGCCCGTGGCCGACGGCGTCGAGCACCGCGAGGTCGACCAGCGGGCCGTTGACCGCGTAGTCGAAGGTGTCCCCGCCGATCGCGTAGGACGGCTCCAGCGCGCCGGTGACCACCACGCGGTCGCTGGCGTAGGTCAGCGGGGGCAGCAGCTCCCACTGGATCTCCGCGGCCAGCGACAGCGGCCGGCGCCGGCGCAGCCGGGAGAAGACGTCGCTGTAGGAGTCGCGGGTGACCACCAGCTCGGCGATCAGCGAGGCGAACGACCGCACGTCGTCCTCGAGGGCCGGCGACACCTCCTCCGGCAGCACGAGCTCCAGGACGCCGATCCGCTCCGCGCCGTCGAGCAGCGGCAGCCACAGGCTCCCCGGCCCGTCGTGGGGCGCCGACCGCAACGGCTCCACCCGGCGGAAGGCGCGGCCGGCGAGCGAGCCGTCGACGGTGAGCGGCTGGCGGTCGGGGACGCCGCGGCCGGCGAGCGGGACGAGCTCGTGCTGGGCGTAGTCGGTCAGGTAGACGACCGCGTCGTGGGCACCCAGCCGGCGGGCGTGCTCGGCCACGACGGCGCCCAGGTCGTCGGCGGGCAGGTGGTGCGACGCGCGCACCAGGGCCCGGATCGGGTCCTCGGCGGAGGGCTGGGACGTCACGACGGCACAGCTTCCCATCCGGCGCGCCGGCGCACCGGACGGGTTCAGCCCCGCGCCTCCAGCACGGCGGTGTACACCTGCACCGTCTGCTGGGCGATCGCCGCCCAGCCGAACTCCGACAGCACCCGCTCCCGTCCGGCCGCGCCCATCGCCGCGGCGCGCGCCGGGTCGGCGAGCAGCTCGGCGATGCGCTCGGCCAGGCCGGCCTCGAAGGCGGCGACGTCGTCCGGGTCGTAGGGCACGAGCAGGCCGGTGACGCCGTCGGCGACCACCTCGGGGATGCCGCCGACGGCGCTGGCGACCACGGCCGTGCCGCAGGCGGCGGCCTCGAGGTTGACGATGCCCAGCGGCTCGTACACCGAGGGGACGACGAACACCGTGGCCCCGGTGATCAGCGGCACGAGCTGCTCGCGCGGCAGCATCGCCTCGATCCACACCACGCCGGGGCGGCGGGCCTGCAGCTCGGCGACGGCGTCGGCGACCTGCTGCCGCTCGGCCGGGGTGTCGGCGGCCCCGGCGCACAGCACCAGACCCGCGTCGGCCGGCAGCCGCTCGGCGGCCCGCAGCAGGTGGACGACGCCCTTCTGGCGGGTGATCCGCCCGACGAACAGCGCGTAGGGCCGGTCGGGGTCCACCCCCAGGGAGCGGACGACGTCGGGGTCGTGCACCGGGCGGTAGGCCTCGGCGTCGACGCCGTTGCCGACGACGTGCACCCGGGCCGGGTCGAGGTCGGGGTAGGCGTCGAGGACGTCGGCGCGCATGCCGTGGCTGACCGCGATCACGCCGTCGGCGGCGAGGTAGGCGGTGCGCTCCACCCACGACGACAGCCGGTAGCCGCCCCCGAGCTGGTCGGCCTTCCACGGCCGGCGCGGCTCGAGGGAGTGGGCGGTGACCAGGTGCGGCAGGCCGTGCACGAGCGCGGCCAGCAGGCCCGCGCCGTTGGCGTACCAGGTGTGGCTGTGCACCAGGTCCACGCCGCCGAGCGCGGCGGCGATCTCGACGTCGGTGCCCAGCGCCTGCAGCGCGCCGTTGGCGCCGGCCAGCCCCGGCGGCACCGGCCAGCCGACGGCGTCGGGCCGGGGGGCGCCGAACGCGTGGACGTCGACGTCGGGCCCCGCGGGCAGCGAGCGCAGCGCCGCCACCAGGTGCTCGACGTGCACCCCGGCGCCGCCGTAGACGTCGGGGGGCCACTCGCGCGTGACGATGCCGATCCGCACGTCGATCACCCTAGAGGGGCCGGCGAGGGGCCGCCGGACGCCGGAGCGGCTAGGTTCGCCCCATGCGTGGGGGTCCCCGGGTGCTCGGCATCGTCCTGGCCGGTGGTGAGGGCAAGCGGCTGGCGCCGCTGACCGCTGACCGCGCCAAGCCGGCGGTCCCCTTCGGGGGCAACTACCGGCTCATCGACTTCGTGCTGTCGAACCTGGTGAACGCCGAGATCCGGCAGATCGCGGTGCTCACCCAGTACAAGAGCCACAGCCTCGACCGGCACATCACCACCACGTGGCGGATGTCGCAGCTGCTCGGCAACTACATCACCCCGGTGCCGGCCCAGCAGCGGCTCGGCCCGCGCTGGTACACCGGCAGCGCCGACGCGATCTTCCAGAGCCTCAACCTGATCTACGACGAGCGACCCGACATCGTCGTCGTCTTCGGTGCCGACCACGTCTACCGGATGGACCCGGGACAGATGGTCGACCAGCACCTGCAGACCGGGGCGGGCGTGACGATCGCCGGGCTGCGGGTGCCGCGGCGCGAGGCCACGGAGTTCGGCGTCATCGACGCCGGCGCCGACGGCAAGGTGCGCGGCTTCCTCGAGAAGCCGGCCGACCCCCCGGGGCTGCCCGACTCCCCGGAGGAGTCCTTCGCGTCGATGGGCAACTACGTCTTCACCACCGACGCCCTGCTCGAGGCCCTGCGGGCCGACGCCGAGGACCCCGACTCCGTGCACGACATGGGCGGGTCGATCATGCCGATGCTCGCCGACCAGGGGCGAGCCTACGTCTACGACTTCTCCACCAACGTCGTCCCGGGGACGACCGAGCGCGACCACGGCTACTGGCGCGACGTCGGGACCATCGACTCGTACTACGACGCGCACCTGGACCTGGTGTCGGTGACGCCGGTGTTCAACCTCTACAACGACCGCTGGCCCATCTACACCCTGCCGCCCCAGCTGCCGCCGGCGAAGTTCGTGCTCGGCGGCCGCGCCGAGGAGTCGATGGTCAGCGCCGGGGCGATCATCGGCGGCGGGTCGGTGCACAACAGCGTCGTCTCACCCGGGGTGCACGTCGACCGCGGCGCCCGGGTCGAGGACAGCGTGCTGATGAACGGCGTGCACGTCGGCGAGGGCGCCTACGTCCGCCGGGCGATCCTCGACAAGAACGTCGTCGTGCCGCCGTGGGCCCGCATCGGCGTCGACACCGACGCCGACCGGGAGCACTACCACGTCAGCGCCGGGGGCGTGGCCGTCCTCGGGAAGGGCGCCCGCGCGATCGTCTGACGTCGGTGACGAAGGACCCTCGTGCCCCCACCCCTCGCTCCGCTCGGGACGGGCCCCTGCACGAGGGCCGTTCCAGCACGTCACCGCTGGTCGTCACGCTGCTGCTCGGTGCGGAGGCGCAGGCCCGCTTCGACCGGCTGCGCGCCGAGCACTTCCCGGCCGGGCGCAACCACCTGGCCGCGCACGTGACGCTGTTCCACGCGCTGCCCGGGGAGCAGCGGCCCGCCGTCGAGGCGGCCCTGGCCCGGGCCGCGGACCGGTCGCCCTTCGACGTCGAGGTGACCGGCCTGCAGCTGCTCGGCCGCGGCGTGGCCTACCGGCTGCACGCCGGCGAGCTCTCGGGCCTGCACGCCGCCCTGGCCGCGGAGTTCGACCCCTGGCTGACCCGGCAGGACCGGCAGCGGCTGTCGGCGCACGTGACCGTGCAGAACAAGGTCGACCCGCAGGTGGCCCGGGAGCTGCGCGACCGGCTGGCGGCCGGCTTCGTCCCGCACGCGGTGCCCGCCCGCGGGCTGGGGCTGTGGCGCTACCTCGGCGGTCCCTGGGAGCCGCTGGCCGAGCACCCGTTCCGTTGACCCCGGCCGGCCTGCACGGGCCCGCCGCGAGCGTGCGAGCGGTGGGGGGCAGGCAGGTCCTTGCTCCCTCACGGCCGGCGGGTGGCCAGCAGCAGGCCCGCGCCGACCGGCAGGACGGCGGAGGTGAGCTGCTCGTCCTCGCGAACCGTGCGGGCCAGGTCGCGCCAGGCCACCGTCTGCGGGTCGCGGGCCGCGCGGTCGCCGATGCGGCCGCCGGCGAGCAGGCCGTGGCAGACCAGCGTGCCACCGGTGCGCACCAGTCCGGCGACGGCGCCCAGGTGGCCGGACCACTCGGTGGGCGGGGCGGTGCACACCACCAGGTCGTAGGCGCCCGGCGAGAGCCGCGGCAGCACCTCGGCCGGCGTGCCGAAGATCAGCCGGGTCCGGCCGGGCGGGACGCCGGCCTCGGCGAGGGCGCGCCGGGCCGCCCGCAGCTGCTCGGGGTCGGTGTCGAGCACGGTGAGGACGCCGTCGGGGCGCATGCCGCGCAGCAGCCAGAGACCGGCCACCCCGCCACCGCTGCCGATCGAGACGACCGCGCGGGCGCTGCTGCCCGCGGCCAGGACGGCGAGGGCGGCCCCGACGGCCGGTTCCACCGGCGGCGGCCCGCCCAGCGCGCCGGCCCGGGCCCGGGCGGCGGCGAGGACGGGGTCCTCGGAGGCGTACCGGTCGGCCCACGCGGCGCCGCCGGTGCCGCCCGCGTGCGGCGGGGGTCCCTCGGCGCTCATCACCGGCCGAGGGTAAAGGCCGCCGGCACCGCGACCCGGGAAGCGCAGGTGTGACCCGGACCTGTGAGGTGCCTGTGAACGGGAACACCGCGGGAACGGCCGCCCGTTGGGCCGGGTGTGACACCCGAGCGTGCCGCCGTCCCCGCCCATCCCACGGGGGAGGTCGGCAGCGTGCGCGTCCGCGATACTGGAGGCGTGTCCGAGGCCGCCGTCCCCCCTGCCGCCGACCAGCCGGGCGTGTCCGGCGCCGGTGAGGTGTGGGTCGCGCCCACCTGGGAGCAGGTCGTGCGCGACCACTCCGCCCGCGTCTACCGGCTCGCCTACCGCCTCTCGGGCAACGCGCAGGACGCCGAGGACCTGACCCAGGAGACCTTCGTGCGGGTGTTCCGCTCGCTCGCGGACTTCTCGCCGGGCACCTTCGAGGGCTGGCTGCACCGGATCACCACGAACCTCTTCCTCGACATGGTCCGCCGCCGCCAGCGGATCCGCTTCGACGCGCTGCCCGAGGACACCGAGCGGCTGCCCGGCACCGCGCCCAGCCCCGAGCAGGTCTACGCCGACACCCACCTCGACCCGCAGGTGCAGGCGGCGCTCGACGCGCTGCCGCCGGAGTTCCGCGTCGCCGTCGTGCTCTGCGACATCGAGGGCCTGACCTACGAGGAGATCGCGACCACTCTCGGCATCAAGCTCGGCACCGTGCGCAGCCGCATCCACCGCGGCCGCGTGCAGCTGCGCCAGGCGCTGGCGCACCTCGCTCCCCGGGGGGTCGCCGCACCGGGAGCGACGGCATGAGCCTGCCGGAGAGCCACCTGGCGCAGGAGGCCATCGCGGCCCTGGTCGACGGCGAGCTGGCCAGCGGCCCCGCCGCCCGCGCCGCCCGTCACCTGGCCGGCTGCGCGGAGTGCCGGATGCTCGTGCAGGCCCAGCGGGAGGCCAAGGAGGCGCTGCACACCGCCGCCGACGTCGCCGTCCCGGGCGACCTGCTGTCGCGGCTGTGCGCCATCCCGTTCACCGCCGACGTCCCCGGCTCGGGCGGCCTCGGTGCGGTCGCCGCCGGACCCGGCCAGCTGACCGTCACCGACTCCTCGGGCTGCTGGACCATCGCGCTCGACGACCCGCCCGCGCGCAGCGCACCCCTGCACCAGGCGCGCTGGCTCCGTCGCGGGGTGGCCGGGACCTTCATCGGGCTGAGCCTCGGCGTCGCCGTGCTCGCGTTCCAGCTGCCCGACGTCGGCACCGCCTCACCCGCCTCGCCGCCGTCGTCGGTGGCCGGCGGGTCCGGGCCCGACGAGCGCACCGAGGTGCGGCCCCCGGTGGTGCGGACGCTGACGCAGTCGCAGGACGCCGCCGGCACCACCCCCTGAGCTGCGACACTCAAGGTTCCCCGGCGGCGGGGCCGACCCGCCGCGCCCACCTGCCAGGTCCCGGGAGGACCCTGTACCCGTGACGCCACCCGACGCCCGGCAGTCCGGGTCCGACGACGGCGACCGCACCGTCGACCGCACCACCGAGGCCGACGACCGCGCCGGCGACGCGGCCTTCGCCCGTCCCGCCGGTGCCTCCGGACCGTTCGACCCGCCCGAGCGCGGGCGTCCCGCGGTGCAGGCGGCCGCTCCGCCGAGCCCGGCCCAGCAGGCCGCGTTCGGGCGGCCGGCCGCCGTCCCCGGCAGCTTCGCCGGCGACCGGCTCACCCCGCCGCCGCGCCCGGTCGCCCCGCCGCCGCCGGAGGCCGTGCTGCGCGCCTTCCGCGGCCCGGCCGGGCAGGCCGGGCTGCAGGAGCCGCCCGGCGGGCGCCCGGGCCGGCGGCGCACCTCGGCCGGGCCGTGGTGGAAGTCCGACGCCCGCAGCGACCCGTGGCGCGACCCGCACGCCCCGGCCGGCCTCGCCGGCCCGGCGGTGTTCGAGGAGGAGGCCGAGCAGGAGGGCCCGGTCGTCGTCGACCGCAAGGGCCGCCGCAAGCTGCGGCTGCGGGACCTGTCGGTGCGGGTGGCCGCCCTCGTGCTGCTGGCGGTGCTGCTGGCCGGCGCGCTCGGCGGCGGGGTCGGCTACCTGCTCACCCGCGAGGCCGCGGAGACGCCGCTGCTCGCGCCGGGCACCACCCTGTCCGAGACCGACGACGCCGTCACCCGCGAGCCGGGGTCGGTGGCCGACATCGCCGAGCGCGTGACGCCGGCGGTGGTGTCCATCGAGGTGCGCATCGGCCAGGCCGGCGCCACCGGCTCCGGCGTGGTCGTCGACGGCGAGAACGGCTACATCGTCACCAACAACCACGTCATCTCCGGCGCCGACGGCGTCGAGGGCGCCGCGATCCGCGCGGTGTTCAGCGACGGCACCGGGTCCGAGGCGCGCATCGTCGGCCGCGACCCGGCCAGCGACCTCGCCGTCCTCAAGGTGGACCGGCCGGGCCTGGTCACCGCCTCGCTGGGCAGCTCCGACGACGTCGTCGTCGGCGACCCTGTGGTGGCCATCGGCTCGCCGCTGGGGCTGGCCGGCACCGTCACCACCGGCATCGTCAGCGCCCTCGACCGGCCGGTGCGGCTCGCGGGAGAGGGCAGCGACACCAACGCGGTCATCAGCGCCGTGCAGACCGACGCCCCGATCAACCCCGGCAACTCCGGTGGCGCTCTGGTCGACGCCACCGGCGCGGTGATCGGCATCAACACCGCGATCGCCTCGCTCGGCGGCGGCAGCGTGGGCCTGGGCTTCGCGATCCCGATCGACACCGTCCGCGACATCGCCGAGCAGCTGATCTCCACCGGCACGGCCGTGCACGCCTCGCTCGGGGTCAACGCCCGGTCGGTCACCGACGGCACCCGCGACGGCGCGCTGGTGCTCAACGTGGAGCCCGACAGCGCGGCGGCCGCCGCGGGGATCCGCGAGCAGGACGTGGTGATCGCCGTCGACGACGTGCCGGTCGGCAGCTCCGAGGAGCTCGTCGTCGCCGTCGACGCCCACCGGCCCGGGGACGTGGTGACGATCGAGCTGATCCGCAACGGGTCCTCGACGACGGTCCGGGCGACGCTCGACCAGGCCTAGTCGAGAGCCCGCGCGAAACTACCCTGGGTGCGACCGAGGACGGGAGTGGCGGGTGTTCGACTCGATCGGGTGGGGCGAGATCGTCGTCCTGGCGCTGGCCGCGCTGTTCATCTTCGGCCCCGAGCGGCTGCCCACCCTGGCCCGCGACGCCGCCGCCGGCCTCAAGAAGGTCCGCACGGCGCTGACCGGGGTGCGCGCCCAGGTCGACGAGTCCCTCGGCGAGGAGCTCGCCGGCCTGCGCGACCTCGACCTGCGCAAGTACCACCCGAAGACGTTCATCCGGGCCCAGCTGTTCGAGGACGACGACACCCCGCCGGTGCGCCGCGGCAGCGCCACCGCCGCCGGGGCCACCGCCGCGAGCCTGGTGAAGCCGGCCGCGGCGCGGCGCGACCGCAGCATCCCGCCGCCCTTCGACGTCGACGCCACCTGACCCGGGCGCGGGCGGTGGACGCCGAGTGCTGGATCGACCCGAGCTGCCCCTACACCTGGGTGACGGCCTGCTGGCTGTGGGAGGTCGAACGCGTCCGGCCGGTGCGGGTCCGCTGGCACGTCATGAGCCTGTCGGTGCTCGACGAGGGCCGCGACGACGATCCCGAGGGTGATCCGGAGGGCTGGCTGTGGCAGCCGGTGCGGCTGTTCGCCGTGGTCGCCGACCGGCACGGGCAGGATGCGCTGACCGCCCTCTACCGGGCGTGGGGAGGCGCGGTGCACACCCGCGGGGAGTGGCCGGACCCCCGGGTCCTGCTCGAGGAGGTCGGGCTGCCGCGGGACCTGGCGCAGGTCATGGGCTCCGACGCGCACGACCACCTGGTCCGCGCCTCGCACGAGGCCGGCACCCGGCTCGTGGGCACGCACGTCGGCACGCCGCTCGTCGCGGTGCCCGGCTCCCAGGGGCCGGTCGCCTGGTTCGGCCCGGTGCTGTCGCAGGTGCCCCGCGGTGAGGCCGCCGGTCGGCTGTGGGACGGCGTCGGGCTCGTCGCCGCCACCCCGGGGTTCCACGAGGTCCAGGGCGGGCCGCGCGAGCCGCCGCGGACCTGACCCGGAGACGACGGAGGCCCGGTCCCTCGCGGGACCGGGCCTCCGGTGCGTGTCAGCGGCGGACGGGGGTGAGCCCCAGCGACATGCCGGACAGCCCGCGCTGGCGGACGGCGAGGGAGTCGGCGATCTTAGTGAGCGCCTGCGCGGCCGGCGTCTCCGGCTGCGCGAGCACGATCGGGGCACCCGCGTCGCCGGCCTCGCGCAGCCGGGTGTCGAGCGGGATCTGGCCCAGCAGCGGCACCCGCGCGCCGAGCGTGCGGGTCAGCGCGTCGGAGACGGCCTGGCCGCCGCCGGAGCCGAAGACCTCCATGCGCGAGCCGTCGGGCAGCTCGAGCCAGGACATGTTCTCGATGACGCCGACCACCTGCTGGTGGGTCTGCGTGGCGATCGCGCCGGCCCGCTCGGCCACCTCGGCGGCGGCCTGCTGCGGCGTGGTCACCACGAGGATCTCCGCGCCGGGCAGCAGCTGGGCGATGGAGATCGCCACGTCACCGGTGCCGGGCGGCAGGTCGAGCAGCAGCACGTCGAGGTCGCCCCACCAGACGTCGGCGAGGAACTGCTGCAACGCGCGGTGCAGCATCGGCCCGCGCCACACCACGGGGGTGTTGCCCGGGGTGAACATGCCGATCGAGATGACCTTCACGCCCATCGACTGCGGCGGCATGATCATGTTGTCGACCTGCGTCGGCTTGTCCTCGACGCCCAGCATGCGGGGCACCGAGTGGCCGTAGATGTCGGCGTCGACCACGCCCACCGACAGCCCCTTGCGGGCCAGCGCGGCGGCCAGGTTGACCGTGACGCTGGACTTGCCCACCCCGCCCTTGCCGGAGGCGACGGCGTAGACGCGGGTCAGCGAGCCCGGCTGGGCGAAGGGGATCACCGGCTCGGCGGCGTCGGTGCCGCGCACGGTCCGGCGCAGCTCGGCGCGCTGCTCGTCGCTCATGACGTCGAGACCGACCTGCACCGAGGTCACGCCGGGGACGGCGGACACCGCGGTGGTGACCCGGTTGGTGATCGTCTCGCGCATCGGGCAGCCGGCCACGGTGAGGTAGACCTCGACCCGCACCGCGCCGGGGTCGCCGCCGACCCCGATCTGCACGTCCTTGACCATCCCGAGGTCGGTCAGCGGACGGTTGATCTCCGGGTCCTGGACGGTGGCCAGAGCGGCGTTGACGGCGTCGAGCGCCGGCGAGCCGGTCAGCGTGTCGGACATGGGGGTGTGTGTCTCCTTCGACGGGGGGACCCGGCCGCGGCCTGCCGCACGGGGCGGGGACGCGTTCTCCGGGCCACCTGCCACTGTACGGCGGTCGGCACCGGGTGCCGCCCGGCGCGGGGGTGACGTGCTGCGCAGTCCGGCGCCCCGTACCCGTGCAGGTCAACGCCGTGCCGGGCGCCTCCCTTCCCCACCCGGGCGGGTCACTAGCCTCGGCTCCCGTGTCCGGAACCGCCCGCACCGCCGTCCTGCGCGACGCGATCGGGCTGGGGGTCGCCGTCGGTCTCTACGGCGTCGCCTTCGGCGCGGCCGCCGACTCCGCGGGCCTGGACTCCTGGCAGGCCCTGGCCATGTCGCTGCTGATGTTCACCGGCGCCTCGCAGTTCGCCCTCGTCGGCGTGCTCGGCGCCGGGGGCGGCGCGGCGGCGGCCATCGGCAGCGCGCTGCTGCTGGGCACCCGCAACACCGTCTACGGCGTCCGCCTGGCCCCGCTGCTGGCCCCGCGTGGGCTGCTGCGCCGGCTGGGCCTGGCGCACTGGGTGATCGACGAGACGACGGCGCTGGCCGTGGCCGCTCCCGACCGCGACCTCGCCCGGCTGGCGTTCCTCTCCGGCGGCGCGGCGATCTTCACCGTCTGGAACACCACCACGCTGGTCGGCGCCCTCGGTGCCGCGGCGCTGGGGGAGGCCGCGCAGGCGGCGCTGGACGCCGTCGTCCCGGCCGCGTTCCTGGCCCTGCTGTGGCCGCGGCTGCGGGCCGGCGCCGAGGAACCCGCCGTCGCCCGCCGGGTGGCTCTCGGCGGCGCGGCGGTGGCGCTGGCGCTCACCCCGTTCGTGCCGCCCGGCGTGCAGGTGGTGACCGCCGTCGTCGCCGTCGCCCTGGCCGGCCGACCGCAGGAGGGGAGCCGGTGAGCAGCGGGACGCTGTGGGCGGTCGTGCTGGCCGGGTCGCTGGGCTGCTACCTGCTCAAGCTCGCCGGCCTGTCGGTGCCGGCCGCGTGGGTGGAACGCCCGTGGGTCACCCGCATGGTCACCTTCGTCCCCGCCGCGCTGCTGGCCGCGCTCGTGGCGGTGCAGGCGGTGGCGTCGGGGCGCGACCTGGTCGTCGACGGCCGGCTGGCCGGGCTCGCCGTCGCCGCACTCGCGCTCGCGCTGCGCGCCCCGTTCGTCGTCGTCCTGGTGCTCGCCGGTGTCACCGGGGCGCTCGTGCACGTCCTGGGAGGGTGAGGTGGACCGGTTCCCCGACCTCGCCGCCGTCCGCACCGCGATCGACGCGCTCGACGCCGAGCTCGTCGCGCTGCTGGCCCGGCGCGAGCAGCTCGTGCGCGCGGCGGCCCGGTTCAAGACGAACGCGGCGGCGGTGCGCGCGCCGGACCGGGTCGAGCAGGTCGTCGCCCGCGCCCGCTCCCTGGCGGCCGCTCGCGGCGCGAGCCCCGAGGTGGCCGAGCGCGTGTACCGGGCGATGATCGCGGCCTACGTCGAGCTGGAGCTGTCGGCAGCCGCGGTGCGCGAGGACGGGACGGCCGGCTCCTCATCGCCGTGACCGGTGCCGGCTCAGAACAGCCGGGTGTCCCGCTGCTCGAGGTCGAGCAGGAAGCGCTTGCGGGCCAGCCCGCCGCCGAAGCCCACCAGACTGCCGTCGGCCCCGACCACCCGGTGGCAGGGGACGACGACGGCCAGCGGGTTGCGCCCGCACGCGAGGCCCACGGCCTGCGCGCCGCCCGGCTCGCCGACGGCCGCAGCGACCGAGCCGTAGCTGCGGGTCTCCCCGTAGGGGATCCGGGCCAGCTGCCGCCACACGGCCCGCTCGAAGACGCTGCCCACCGGCCGCAGCGGCAGGTCGAAGGCCTCCCGGTCGCCGGCGAGGTACTCACCGAGCTGACCGGCGACGTCGGCGAGGGCGGCGTCGTCCCGCGCGCCGAGGTCGGCCTCGGGGCCCGGTGGCGAGAGGTACAGCCGGACGAGCACGCCGTCGTCGGCGACGACGGTCAGCGGCCCCATGGGGGAGGGCACCACCGCGTGCGCACGCATGCCCCGCAGGGTGCCGCACGGGTGCGACGGAACGGGGGCGCGGGCTACACCGGAGGGTCGGCGAGCGCCGGCTGGGCGGCGTCCTTGTGCCGCTTCTTGCCCTTCTTCTCGCGCTCCTCGGCCGGGTGGGCGTCCACGAGCCGGTTGAGCTCGCCGCGGATGAAGTCGCGGGTGGCCACCTCGCCGATCGCCAGCCGCAGCGCGGCCAGCTCCCGGGCCACGTACTCGGTGTCGGCCCGGGTCTGCGCGGCGCGGGCGCGGTCCTCCTCCGCCTGCACCCGGTCGCGGTCGGCCTGCCGGTTCTGCGCCAGCAGGATCAGCGGCGCGGCGTAGGCGGCCTGGGTGGAGAAGGCCAGGTTGAGCAGGATGAACGGGTAGGGGTCCCAGCGCAGCCGCACGGCGAACACGTTGAGCGCGATCCAGAGCACCACGATGATCGTCTGGACGGCGAGGAAGCGGCCGGTACCGAGGAAGCGGGCGATGGCCTCGGCGAACCGGCCGACCGCGTCGGGGTCCAGGCGCAGGTAGCTGCCCAGCCCGCGGGGCGAGCCGCGGGGGACGTCGAGCCGCCGGCCGTCAGCCACGGCGCGCCCGCTCCCGCCAGTTCTCCGGCAGCAGGTGGTCGAGGACGTCGTCGACGCTCACCGCGCCCACCAGCCGGCCACGGTCGTCGACCACCGGCGCGGCGACGAGGTTGTAGGTGGCGAAGTAGCGGGTGACCTCGGCCAGCGGGGCCTCCGGCCGCAGCGGCTCGAGGTCGTCGAGCACGCCGCTGACCAGGGCCGAGGGGGGCTCGCGCAGCAGCCGCTGGATGTGCGCCAGCCCGAGGTAGCGGCCGGTCGGGGTGGCCGACGGCGGGCGGCAGACGTAGACCTGGCTGGCCAGCGACGGGGTGAGCTCCGGCTCGCGCACGCGGGCCAGCGCCTCGGCGATCGTCGCGTCGGGGGTGAGGATCACCGGCTCGCTGGTCATGATCCCGCCGGCGGTGTCCTCGGAGTACTGCAGCAGCTGGCGCACCGGCTCGGCCTCGCCGGGCTCCATGAGCTCCAGCAGCCGGTTGCGGTCGACGTTGGACAGCTCGGAGAGCAGGTCGGCGGCGTCGTCGGGGTCCATCTCCTCGAGGACGTCGGCGGCCCGCGCCTCCTCCAGGGTCTGCAGGATCGCCATCTGCTCGGTCTCGGGCAGCTCGCCGAGCACGTCGGCCAGCCGCTGGTCGTCGAGGGCGCCGGCCACCTCGTGCCGCCGCTTGACCGGCAGGTCCTGCAGCGCGTGGGCGAGGTCGGCGGCGTTGAGCTCGCGGTAGGTGGCGATCAGCGTCTCGGCGCCCTGGCCGGTCTCGGACAGCGCCAGCCCCGACACCTCGTCCCAGGCCAGCTGGTGCAGCTGCCCGCGCCGGCCCAGCCGGCCGGGCTCCTGGACGGCGAGCCGGGTGACCTCCCACTCGCCGGTGCGGGTCTGCTCGATCCCCGCGTCGACGACGGTGGCGCGGCGGCCGGACTCGCGGAGGGTGACCGTGCGGTCGAGCAGCTCGCCGAGCACCAGCGTCTCGCCGCGCCGCTGCTCGAAGCGCTTGAGGTTGAGCGTGCCCGAGGAGAGCACGATCGCGCCGGGGTCGACCGTGGTGACCCGGCCCATCGGCACGAAGATGCGGCGGCGGGCCACCACCTCCACGACCAGGCCCAGCACCCGGGGACTGGCGGTGCCCACGCGCAGCGCCACGACCAGGTCGCGCACCCGCCCGACCCGGTCGCCGTTGGGGTCGAAGACGGGGAGCCCGGCGAGCCGAGAGACGTAGGCCCTGGTCACCGTGCTCACGGTCGGTGAGGTTACCGTCGGCGGGTGGCCGCCCCCGGTTCCGTGGAGTACGAGGTCGTCGACGTCTTCGCCCCGCGGGCGTTCGCGGGCAACCCGCTGGCGGTCGTCTTCGACGCCGACGAGCTGAGCACCGCCCAGTGCCAGGCGCTGGCCAACGAGTTCGCGCTGTCGGAGACGTCGTTCCTCTGCGCGCCCACCGAGCCCGGCGCGTCCTACCGGGTCCGCATCTTCACCCCCTGGGCCGAGCTGCCCTTCGCCGGGCACCCCAGCGTCGGCGCGGCGCACACGCTGGTGCGCACCGGCCGGCTGCCCGCGGGCACGCTGCACCAGGAGTGCGGCGCCGGCGTCCTGCCCGTCGAGGTGACCGAGGAGGGCGCCACCCTGACCGGCGGGCGCCCGACCATCGAGGACGGGCCCGACCCGGAGGTCCTCGCCGAGGCGGTGGGGCTGGCGGCGGCCGACGCCGTCGGCGTGCCCGCGTCGGTGGCCGGCTGCGGACTGCCGTGGACCTTCCTCGCCGTGCACCCCGGCGTCGTCGACCAGGCCGCGCCCGACCCCGCCGCGCTGTCCGGGCTGGGCCTGGGGGAGGGCGTGGCGGTGCTGAGCTGGGACGCCGCGTCCTCGACCGCCTACGCCCGCGTGTTCGCCGACGACCTGCGCTGGAGCGAGGACCCCGCCACCGGCTCGGCCGCGCTCGGCGCCGGCGTCTGGCTGGTCGCCTCCGGGCTGCTGGCACCCGACGGCACGTCGTCCTACACCGTGCGCCAGGGCGAGGCGCTGGGCCGCCCGTCGGTGCTGCGGTGCACGGTCACCGCCACCGCCGGCCGGGCGGAGGCCGCCACGGTGGCCGGCGCGGTGATGCCGGTCGCGGCCGGTCGCATCCGCGTCCCGTGAGCGCGGGCACGGCGGCGGTCGACCCGTGGGCGGTGCACCGCCCGGGCGCCCGCGACGTCGGGCTGATGGCGGTCGCCGTCGTCGGGATCTCGTTCTCCGGGCCGCTGACCGCGCTGGTCACCACCTCGTTCCTGGCGATCGCCTTCTGGCGCAACGCCGCCGGCGCGGCGCTGCTCGTGCCGGTGCTGCTCGGCCGCGAGCGGGGCACGCTGACCGGCCTGCGGCCGCGGGACCTGACGACGTCGGTGGTGGCCGGGCTCTTCCTCGCCGCGCACTTCGCCGCGTGGCTGCCCAGCCTGTCCATGACCACGGTCGCCGCGTCGACGGCGCTGGTCACCACCACCCCGATCTGGACGGCGCTGGCCGCGCGCGTCTCCGGCGTCCAGCTGCCCGTGCAGGTGTGGACCGGGCTGGCACTGGCCGTCGTCGGTGCGGCGCTCATCGCCGGGGTCGACGTCGCGGTGAGCCTGGAGGCGCTGGCCGGTGACGGGCTGGCGCTGCTCGGCGCGATCTGCGCCGCCGGCTACATGCTGGCCGGCGCCCGGGCGCGCACCCGGCTGGCGACGTCGGCCTACTCCGTCGTCTGCTACTCCACCTGCGCGGTGGTGCTGGCGGTCGCGGCGCTGGTGACCACCACCCCGCTCGCCGGGTTCAGCGCCCGCGACTGGTGGCTGATCGCGGCCATCACCGTCTGCGCGCAGATCCTCGGGCACACGCTGCTCAACCTGGTGCTGTCCACGGTCGGGCCCACGGTGGTCGGCCTGGCGGTGCTGCTCGAGGTGCCGGGGGCGCTGCTGGTGGCGCTGGTGCTGCTGCAGCAGACGCCGCCGCTGCTCGCGCTGCCGGGCCTGGCCGCCGTCGTCACCGGGGTGGCGCTGGTGGTGCGGGCCGGCCGGCCGCCGACGCCGGTCGAGCCGGTCACCTGACGAAGGACTCCCTCGCCCCCCTGCACGGACCTCCCTGCCCCCCACCGCTCGCAGGCTCGCGGCGGGCCCCTGCAGGGAGGCCGACTGCCGCTCGTGGCGAGACCCTGCGAGGGGCCGACGGGCCGTCACTACCCTCCGGTCAACGATCACCACTGGAGGCACCGTGGCCGAGCTCCGATCCCGCCGTTCCAACCTCGCCGTCCCGGGCAGCAACCCGCGCTTCCTGGAGAAGGCCAAGGGGCTGCCGGCCGACCAGGTGTTCCTCGATCTCGAGGACGCCGTCGCGCCGCTGGCCAAGCCGGGCGCGCGCAAGAACATCGTGGCGGCGCTGAACGAGGGCGGCTGGGGCGGGCGGATCCGCACGGTCCGGGTCAACGACTGGACGACGGAGTGGACCTACCGCGACGTCGTCGAGGTGGTCGAGGGCGCCGGCGCCGAGCTGGACTGCATCATGCTGCCCAAGGTGGCCGACGCCGCCCAGGTCGCGGCGCTGGACCTGCTGCTCACCCAGATCGAGAAGGCCAACGGCCTGGAGGTCGGGCGGATCGGCATCGAGGCGCAGATCGAGACCGCGCAGGGGCTGATCAACGTCAACGAGATCGCCTTCGCCAGCCCGCGGATCGAGACGATCATCTTCGGCCCCGCCGACTTCATGGCCAGCATCAACATGAAGTCGCTGGTAGTGGGCGCGCTGCACCCCGACTACCCGGGCGACCCGTTCCACCACATCCTCATGACCATCCTCATGGCCGCCCGCGCCCGCGGCGTGCAGGCCATCGACGGGCCCTTCCTGCAGGTGCGCGACGTCGACGCCTTCCGCGAGGTGGCCAAGCGCTCGGCGGTGCTCGGCTTCGACGGCAAGTGGGTGCTGCACCCGGGCCAGATCGACGCCGCCAACGAGATCTACGCGCCCTCGCAGGCCGACTACGACCACGCCGAGCTCATCCTCGACGCCTACGACTGGTACACGTCGGAGGCCGGCGGGAAGAAGGGCTCGGCCATGCTCGGCGACGAGATGATCGACGAGGCCAGCCGCAAGATGGCGCTGGTCATCGCCGGCAAGGGCCGCGCCGCGGGCATGTCGCGCACGTCGTCGTTCACCCCGCCCGAGTCCTGAGGCGCTGAGGCATCGGAAGCTCTCCGCACGTCTTGAGGCGTGGGACGTGCGGAGAGCTTCCTGTGCCGGGGACGTCCCGTCGTGACCGGGGACACAGGGGCGGCGGCCGGGGGGTGGCCCATACTCGCCGGTAACACGGACACCGGAGTCCCGGAGGAGCAGACGTGGCCCGACTGGCACAGACCGCCGACCTGACCGACGTCCAGCAGGAGATCCTGTCGACGGTCAGGAGCTTCGTGGACAAGGAGATCATCCCGCACGCCCAGGAGCTCGAGCACGGCGACGTCTACCCGACCGAGATCGTCGACGGGCTCAAGGAGCTGGGCATCTTCGGGCTGATGATCCCGGAGGAGTACGGCGGTCTGGGCGAGTCGCTGCTGACCTACGCGCTGGTGGTCGAGGAGATCGCCCGCGGCTGGATGAGCGTCTCGGGCGTCATCAACACCCACTTCATCGTCGCCTACATGATCCGCCAGCACGGCACGCCGGAGCAGAAGGAGCACTTCCTCCCGCGGATGGCCACCGGCGAGGTGCGCGGCGCGTTCTCGATGTCCGAGCCGGGGCTGGGTTCCGACGTCGCCGGCATCCGCACCAAGGCCGTCCGCGACGGCGACTCCTACGTCGTCGACGGCCAGAAGATGTGGCTGACCAACGGCGGGTCCTCCACGCTGGTCGCCGCGCTGGTGCGCACCGACCTGGGTGCCGACAAGCCGCACCAGAACCTGACGACGTTCCTGGTGGAGAAGCCCGCCGGCTTCGGCACCGTGGCTCCGGGCCTGACCATCCCCGGCAAGATCGACAAGATGGGCTACAAGGGCGTCGACACCACCGAGCTGGTGTTCGACGGCTACCGCATCGGCGCGGACATGGTGCTCGGCGGGGAGCCCGGCCGCGGCTTCGCGCAGATGATGGACGGCGTCGAGGTGGGCCGGGTCAACGTCGCCGCCCGCGCCTGCGGCATCTCCATCCGCGCCTTCGAGCTCGCCGTCGAGTACGCCCAGCAGCGGGAGACGTTCGGCAAGCCCATCGCCCAGCACCAGGCGATCGCCTTCCAGCTCGCGGAGATGGCGACCAAGGTGGAGGCGTCGCACCTGATGATGGTCAACGCCGCCCGGCTCAAGGACGCCGGTCAGCGCAACGACGTCGAGGCGGGGATGGCCAAGCTGCTGGCCAGCGAGTACTGCGCCGAGGTGACCACCCAGTCGTTCCGCATCCACGGCGGCTACGGCTACTCCAAGGAGTACGAGATCGAGCGGCTCATGCGCGAGGCGCCGTTCCTGCTCATCGGCGAGGGCACCAGCGAGATCCAGAAGACAATCATCAGCCGCGGTCTGCTCAAGGAGTACGGCCTCCGCCGCTGACGCAGGACCCCCTGCCCGTCACTCGCAGGCTCGTGGCGGGTCCCTGCAGGGGGCCGATCGGGAACGCGAGCGGCCCGGGACCACCTCGGTCCCGGGCCGCCCGCGCTCTCAGCCGGCGCTGTCGGCGGTCTCCTCGAAGCGGACCTCGACCTCGTCGACGCCGAACGACCGGGCCAGGCCGGTCAGCATCTCGCGGGTGTTGGTCTCGGCGCGCTCGCGCAGGTCGCTCTCGGCGGCCGCCGCGGTCAGCCGGTCCTCGGCCAGCGCGTAGAGCTCGCTGTCGTCGACCGGGTCGTCGCCGACCGCGTCGCCGATCCGCTCGACCAGCCCCCGGTCCCGGTCGAGGACACGGCTCTCCTCCGGGTCGATCCGGACCTCGTCCAGCCGCGGCGCCGGCAACTCGATCGTCGCGACGGTGCCGTCGCCGGAGAGGGTCACCGCCCCGGCGTCCAGGCCGGAGAAGTCCACGTAGGCGTCGGCGGTCCCGGTCGCGAGGAGCTGGACCCGCTCGCCGCTGATGGCCGACGGCACGTACCGGGTGTCCACCTCCCGGTCCACGACGACCTGGAACGCGCCCGTCGCCGCGTGGTACTCGTGCAGGTCCTCGAGGGCGAGCAGCAGCGGGGTCGTGCTCCGGTCGACCTCGTCCCGCCCGAACGGGTCCTCGGGCAGCCAGCCGGCGACCTGCAGCCCGACCGGCACGAGCACGGCCGCGCCCGCACCGGCCGCCGCGAGGCGGAGGAGGCCGCGGCGACGGCGGCGCGGAGCCGGCCGCACGTCGGGGGAGGCGGAGCGGGACGACAGCAGCGTGGGCATGCGCGGCCTCTCGGGGCGGGGGAGGGGAGGCGTGCTCGACCGGGGCGGTGCTCATCCGGGGTGGTGCTCATCCGGGGTGGTGCTCGTCCGGGGCGGTGCTGACCCGGAGAGCGTCGGGCGCGCCGCCGGCATTCCCGGGCGGCGGCGCGACGTGGCTAGCGGGCCGGGCGCCGCTCGTAGCGGGCCCGGGCCCACAGGTACCCGACGAGGGCGATGCCGGCGCACCAGGCCGTGGCCACCCACCAGCTCGACCCGACCGCGGTGCCGGTGAGCAGGCCGCGCAGCGTCTCGATCACCGGCGTGAACGGCTGGTGCTCGGCGAACCACCGCAGTCCGGCCGGCATCGACTCGACCGGCACGAACCCGCTGCCGAAGAAGGGCAGCAGGATCAGCGGCATCGGCAGGTTGCTGGCCGCCTCGACCGTCTTCGTGCTCAGCCCCATGGCCACCGACAGCCACGCCAGCGCGAAGCTGGTCACCGCCAGGAGCGCGGCCGCGGCGAGCCACTCCACCGGGGTGGCGTCCGGCCGGAAGCCGACGAGCAGGGCGACGGCGACGACGACGAGCAGCCCGGCCATCGTCTGCACCACCGCGCCGACGACGTGGCCGGTGAGCACCGCGGCGCGGGCGATCGACATGGTCCGGAACCGGGCGATGATCCCCTCGGCGACGTCCATGGCGACGCCGATCGCGGTGCCCTGGGCGCCGCCGGCGATCGCGAGCACGAGGATCCCGGGCACGACGTAGGCGACGTACTCCGGGCGGCCGCCGGCCGGCCCGCCGAGCCCGGCACCCAGCGTGCCGCCGAGGACGTGGACGAACAGCAGCAGCATGACGATCGGCACGGCGGCGACCACCAGCGTCAGGCCGGGGTAGCGCGCCGCGCGTCTCAGGTTGCGCCGCAGCATGGTCGCGGAGTCGCTCAGCGTGAGGGCGAGCGTGGTCACGAGGACACCTCCTCGAGGGCGGTCCGGCCGGTGAGGGCCAGGAAGACGTCGTCCAGGTCGGGGGTGTGCACGGTCAGCCCGGCGACGTCGACGCCGGCGTCGTCGAGGCGGGCCGGCAGCGCCCGCAGCGCCGCCACGCTGCCGTCGCCCGGCACCTCCAGCGCCAGCGAACCGGCGTCCGGCGCCTGGACGCCGAGCGCCCGCGCGGCGTCGTCGAGACCGGCCCCGTCGTCGAACCGCAGCCGCACGTGCCCGCCGGGCACCAGCCGCTTGAGCTCCTCGGCGGTGCCCTCCGCCACCAGCCGGTCGCCGTCGAGGACGCCGATCCGGTCGGCGAGCTGGTCGGCCTCCTCGAGGTACTGGGTGGTGAGCAGGACCGTGACGCCGTCGGCGACGAGGTCGCGGACGGCGTCCCACACGGCGCGGCGGCTGCGCGGGTCCAGCCCGGTGGTCGGCTCGTCGAGGAAGACCACCCGGGGGTCGCCCATGAGCCCCATGGCCAGGTCCAGCCTCCGGCGCATGCCGCCGGAGTAGGTGGCCGGCACTCGGTCGGCGGCCGCCTCGAGGTCGAAGCGGGCGAGCAGCGCCGCGGCGCGGCGGCGCGTCTCCCGCCGGCCGAGGTGGTGCAGGTCGCCCATGAGCCGGAGGTTCTCCGCGCCGGTGAGCAGGCCGTCGACGGCGGAGAACTGGCCGGTCAGCGCGATCGCGGCGCGCACCGCGCCGGGTTCGCGGGCCAGGTCGTGCCCGGCGACGCGCACCTCGCCGGCGTCGGCGGGGAGCAGCGTCGACAGCACGTCGACGGTGGTGGTCTTCCCGGCGCCGTTGGGGCCGAGCAGGGCGTAGACGGTGCCCTCGGCCACGGTGAGGTCCAGCCCCTCGAGGACGACGGTGGAGCCGAAGGCCGTGCGGAGTCCGACGACGGAGATCACCGCAGGTCCCCTCACGCCCGGCGGACGAGGATGTCGCCGTAGCCGGTGCGCGCCCGCAGCTCGACGGTCCCGCCGGCGTCGTCGGGACCGTCGGCGGCCGTGAGCTCGTTGCGGATGCTGCCCGCGGCCGCCTGCAGGTCCAGCCAGGCCGCGGTGCCCGCGGGGATCCCGGCCTCGACCTCGCCGTAGGCGGTCTCCAGCACCACCGACCCGCCCACCGCCTCGCCGACGCGGACCCTGCCGTACCTCGTGCTGCCGAGCAGCGAGCCGGCGGCGCGGTCGACGGTGACGTCACCGCAGGAGGTCTGCAGCCGGGCGTCGCCGTCGGTGCGGCCGACCCGCACGTCGCCGTAGGCGGTGTGCACGACCGCGTCGCCGTCCACGGCCCCGGCGGTGACGCCGCCGCTGCTGGTGCGCGCCCGCAGCCTCGTGGCGGTGTCCAGCCGGAGGTCGCCGTAGCGGGTCTCGAGGGCGACGGCGCCGAGCCGGCCGGAGCAGGAGACGTCGCCGGCCGTCGTCCGCACGTCGAGCGCCGAGCCCTCGGGCAGGACGACGTCGACGTCGACCTCGCCGCCGGAGCCGAGGAACAGCAGCCGCGGGCGGCCGGTGGTGCGGACCAGCAGGTGCCCGTCGGCGTAGGTGACGGTGGCCTGCTCGGCGGCCTGCACGTCGGCGCTGCTGCGCTCGTCGCGCGGCCGCACGGTGACCTCCGTGACGGCACGGTCGGTGGCCCGGACGCGGACTCCGCCGGCGGCGACGTCGATGCGGGCGCTGATCGGGTCGGGGGTGTCGAAGGTGGGCATGGCGGCGCCTCCTGGGCGTGCCGGGTCGGCCCCCGTCCGGTCGGCCGGGGGTGCGGTGCGGGCGGGGTGCGGGGGCGGGGCTAGCGGACCCAGCCGGTGTAGGACTGGCCCGACGACCACCGCGAGCGGCGGGCCTCGGGAGCCGGGGGACGGTCGGCGCGGGCGACGGCGTCGGCGACGACCCGGACCAGCCAGGTGTTGACCGAGGAGCCCAGGCGGGCGGCGGCCTCCTCGACCCGGACCTTGAGCGTCTCGGGCAGCCGCAGGGTGATGCGGATCGTGCTGCCGTCGTCGGCGTCGGGGACCGCCGTCTCGGGGGCCGGCGCGGGCGGGTGCTCCTCGGCCGGGGGAGGGGTGACGACGAAGCCGATGTCACTGCCGCGCAGCCGCACGTCGACGGAGCCGGGGGCGAGCTGGCCGGTGATCTCCTCGGCCGCGGCCGACAGTGCGCTGAGCAGGGCCAGCCGGACCGAGGACTCGAGCGGGGCGGTCAGCCGCTCGGCGAGGGCCTGGGCCTCCTCCCCGCCCGGGGCGGCGGCCAGCGCGAGCTCCCGGCGGAGCTGGTCGACGAACGGCGTGAGGTCCATGACGTCACCATGACACCACCATGACGTCATCTGCAAGACCCGTGACACCGCGGTGGTGTCACGGGGGCGGCGGCCCTCCGGCGGGGCGGTCCCGGGCGCGCAGACCGGTGAGCAGCAGCAGGATGCCGGCGCCGATGAGCACGGGCTCCAGCGTGAAGGCGACGGTCAGCCCGTGGGCGTCGGCCAGGCTGCCGAGGAGGAAGGGCGCCGCCGCGGTGACCAGGCCGCCGAGGAGCTGGGTGCGGGCGTTGGCCGGGTCCTCACGTCCGGGGGCGGCGCCGAGGGTCAGCGCCACCGAGAGCGGATAGAGGTTGGCGATGCCCGTTCCGCAGACGAACAGGCCCAGCACCGCGGGCGCCGGGTGGTCGCTCAGCCAGAACAGCAGGAACCCGGCGGCGGTGACCGCCATCGACACGTGCAGCAGCGGAACGGTCCGGCCGGGGCGACGGGTCAGGACCGCGCCGGCGAGGCGGCCGACCAGCAGGCCGAGGTAGTTGCTGCTGAGCGCGGTGGCGGCCGCGGCGGTGCTCAGGCCGGTGCCGACCAGCACCTCGGTGCCGAAGTAGACCAGGCAGAACTCCACGGCGATGCCGACCGCGGTCAGCGCGGCGAAGAGCCGGGCGGCCGGGGGCAGTCGTCCCGAGCGAGGTGGCGGGGGAGGCGTGCCCCGGTCGTCGCGAGGCCGAGGGGTCGCCGTCAGCGGGAGGCCGCGGTACCGCAGGTACAGGGCGACGAGGGCGAGCGCCGGCAGCGCGAAGGCGGCGCGCCAGCCGGCCGGGCTGCCCGCGAGTGCGCCCAGGGCCAGCGGCGCGGTCACCGCGCAGGCCGCCGCGCCGACGTTGGCCTCGCTCAGGGCCAGGTCCCGCCGGGCGCCGTGCCGGTCGGACAGCACCGCCTGGACCACCGCGAGCAGGGTCGTCCCGGCCACTCCCAGCACCACGGCCCCGGCCAGGGTGGGGGTGATCCCGGAACCGAGGGTGAACAGCGCGGCGCCGGCGACGGTGGCCAGGGCGGAGCCCCACAGCAACGCGCGGCGCGGCAGGTGACGGGCGGCGACCGCGAACCCGGCGCCGGCGAGTGCGGCACCACCCGACCACAGCACGGAGTACAGGCCCAGCACGGTGTAGGAGAAGTGCAGCTCGTCGCGCAGCAGGGTCAGCGCGGGCCCGAAGGCGTACAGCCAGAACGTGAAGGCGGCCAACGTCGCGTACGCGACCACGGTCGGTGCGTCCCGCACGAAGGGGTCGGAGTCGACCACCGGGGCCGGCCCGGGTGCGGGGGAGACCTCGGACGACGGATCCGCAGCACGCCGTGTGTATCGATACACAGCTAGAATCTACGGGTGGACAGGACCGGCGGCGACCCGTCGCGGCGTCCGACGATGCGGGAGGTGGCCCGCGCCGCCGGCGTCTCGCCGATGACGGTGTCCTACGCCTACTCGCGGCCCGGGCGGGTCTCTGCCGAGGCCGCGGCCCGGGTGCGCGCGGCGGCGCAGGCGCTCGGCTACCCCGGTCCGCACCCGGCCGCCCGCTCCCTGCGGCGGGGACGCGTCGGCAGCCTCGGGGTGGTGCTCGGTGAGCGCCTGGGCTACGCCTTCGACGACCCCCAGGCCGCCCGGTTCCTGGCCGGGGTCGCCGACGTCTGTGCCGCCGAGGGCGTCGGGCTCACGCTGGTCCCGATCACCGGCGCGCCCAGCGATCCTGAGCGCGTCGCCCGGGCGGTGGTCGACGGCTTCGTCGTCTGGACCACCAGCGACGACGACCCGGTGCTCGACGCGGTGGCCGACACCGGGCTGCCCGCCGTCGTCCACGCCGGTCCCCACCGGCGGGGACTGCCGGTGGTCGGCATCGACGACCGTGCCGCCGCCACGGCGATCGGCCGGGTGGCCTTCGCCGGTGCGCGTCGGCCGGTGGTGCTCGGCTTCCCCCTCGACCGGGACCGGGCCCGCCGGCTGCTCACCGGCCCGGCCGTGGGGCCGGCGCGCTTCCCGGTCACCCGGCACCGGTGGGAGGGACTGCGCGACGCCTGGACCGGGGCCGGGCACGCTCCCGAGGAGCTGCGGTTCGCCGTCTGCCCGGTGAACGACGCCGGGCACGGGGAGGCCTTCACCGCCGAGCTGCTCCGGAGCCCGCACCGCCCGGACGCCGTCGCCGCGATGAGCGACGAGCTCGCGCTCGGGGCCCTGCGGGCGGTGGCGGCCGCGGGACTCGACGTCCCCGACGACGTCGCGGTGACGGGCTGGGACGACAGTGACGCCGCCGGGCGCGCCGGGCTGACCACGCTCGCGCAGTCGCTGCGCCGGCAGGGGTCCCGCTGCGCCCTGGTCGCGCTGGGCCTCGAGCCCGGGGACCCGGCGCCGGACGAGTGGCGGGTGGTGGTGCGGGGCACCACCCGCTGAGCGCGCGAGGGCCCCGGGGGTCCCGGGGCCCTCGCGCGGGGTCAGCTCGCCGGCTGCGTCAGGTCGTAGACGGTGACGCCGTCGACGATCTGCGCGGTGTGGTTCTCCGCCACCCAGGCGGCGATCTCGGCCGACGCCGAGCTGCCGCCGTCGGCGGCCATCCCCGTCCCGCCGCCGATGAACCAGCGGATCTCGCCGTCGGCGACGTACTGCTGGAACTGCTCGAGGGTCGGCGAGGGGTCGCTGCCGTTGAACCCGCCGACCGCCATGACCGGCAGCCCGGTGGCCAGCTGGTAGCCGGCCGCGGTGTTCGAGCCGACCGCGGCGGCGACCCAGGTGTACCCGTCGGCGTCGGCGGCCAGCGCGGCGGCCGTCTCCTCGCTGACGTCCGCGGCGCCCAGCAGGCTCCCTGCCCCGCCGCCGGGGCCGCGGGTGACGGTGCTCTGCGGCGCGGCGCCGGGGAGGGCGGCCGGTGGCTGCCCGCCGCGGAACGGGGCGCCACCGCCCGGGCCGCCGCCGAAGCCGGTCCCGGCGACGGCCGGCCCGGCGCTGGGGATGGAACCGGTCTGCGGCGTGGCGGCGGTCTGAAGCGCGTAGGCGGCCGGGCCGGTGACCCCGGCGAGCAGGCCGACGGCCAGCACCCCGGCGACGGCGGCGCGCCCCAGCCGGTCGACGGCGAGCAGCCCCAGCGCCGCCACGAGGCCCGCGGCGAGGACGGTCCAGCGCAGCCAGGGCAGGAAGTCCGCCGAGCGGCCCAGGAGCACCCAGGCCCACAGCGCGGTGCCGGCCATCGTCACCGCCAGGACCAGCCGGGCCTCCACCCGGTCCCGCCGCTGCCAGACCAGCGCACCGCCGACGGCGACCAGCGCGGCGATCGCGGGGGCCAGGGCGACGGTGTAGTAGGCGTGGAAGATGCCCGCCATCAGGCTGAAGGTCAGCCCGGTGACGCCCAGCCAGGTGCCCCAGGTGAGCAGCGCGGCCCGGCGGGGGTCGGTCCGCCGCGCCCGGCCGACGGCGACCAGCCCGGCCGCCAGCAGCACCAGCGCGGCCGGCAGCAGCCAGGCCACCTGGCCGCCCACCTCGGCGCCGAACGTGCGGCCCAGCCCGGTCTGACCCCACCCGCCGCCGCCGACACTGCCGGTCTCCTCGCCGGTCAGCCGGCCGAGGCCGTTGTAGCCCCAGATCAGCTCCCACACCGAGTTCGTCTGCGACCCGCCGACGTAGGGCCGCATCGACTCCGGCACCAGCTCGACGACGGCGACCCACCAGCCGCCGGCCACGACCATCGCGGCACCGGCACCGAGCAGCTGCAGCACGCGGCGGCGCAGCGTCGTCGGGGCGGCCACCAGCCACACCAGCGCGAAGCCCGGGACGACCAGCACCGCCTGCAGCGTCTTGGTGAGGAAGGCGAACCCGAGCAGCACGCCGACGCCGACCAGGCCGCGGGTGGAGGCCCGCTCCAGCGACCGGGTCAGGACGTACGCGGCGGCCGTCATCAGCAGCACCAGCAGCGCGTCGGGGTTGTCGAAGCGGAACATCAGCGCCGCCACCGGGGTCAGCGCCGTGGCCACCCCCGCGACCAGCCCGGCGCCCGGGCCCGCCACCCGGCGCACCGCCAGGTACAGCAGCCCGACGGTGGCCACGCCCATCAGCGCCTGCGGCACCAGCAGCGACCACGAGCTCAGCCCGAACAGGCGCACCGACAGCGCCATCACCCACAGCGAGGCGGGCGGCTTGTCCACGGTGATGGCGTTGGCCGCGTCGGAGGACCCGTAGAAGAACGCCTCCCAGCTCTGCGAGCCGGCCTGCGCGGCCGCGGCGTAGAAGGCGTTGGCCCAGCCCGAGGCCGACAGGTCCCACAGGTACAGGACGCCGGTGGCCCCCAGCAGGCCGAGCAGCGCCGGGCGGACCCAGCGCGGGTCGGCCGGCGAGCCGCGGAGCAACCGGGCGGCCCGCCCGGCGCGCGGACGCGCCGGCGCACCGGGGACGGCGGGCGGGGCCGGCAGGGTGGCGGTCATCGGGCGGTCTCCATCTCGGGGGCGGCGACGGCACCGGCCGTGCCGCGGGTGCGGTCGGGGCGGAACACCCAGCCGCGCAGCAGCACGAAGCGCAGCAGCGTCGCGACGGCGTTGGCGCCGACGAGCACGGTCAGCTCCACGGCGCGGGCCGGGGTGGGGTCGGCCAGGTGCAGCAGGCCCAGCGACCCGCTGGTGAGGGCCAGGGCGAGGGCGAACACGGCCAGGCCCTGCAGTTGGTGCCGGGCGGCGCCGGGGCGGCCGCGGACGCCGAAGGTCACCCGCCGGTTGGCGGCGGTGTTGCCCACCGCGGTCACCAGCAGGGCGAGCAGGTTCGCCGGCTGGGCGGCGACGACCTCGCGCAGTGCGGCGAACAGCACCAGGTAGGCCAGCGTCGAGAGCACCCCGACGACGGCGAAGCGCACCAGCTGGGCCGCCAGCGAGCCGGGGACCCCGGGCAGCGGGTCGGGCAGCGGCTGCCGGCCGATGGTGGCGCGCAGCCGCGCGAGCGGCAGCCGGCCGGTGGACAGGGCCCGCAGCACCCGGACGATGCCGGCCAGGTCGGCCCGCGCGGTCCGCACGAGGTCGACCCGGCTGTCGGGGTCGTCGACCCAGTCGACGGGCACCTCGTGGACGCGCAGCCCGGCCCGCTCGGCGAGCACCAGCAGCTCGGTGTCGAAGAACCAGCCGGTGTCCTCCACCAGCGGCAGCAGCTGCGCGGCGACGTCGGCCCGGATGGCCTTGAAGCCGCACTGGGCGTCGGACAGCGAGGTGGCGAGCGTGCGGCGCAGCAGCAGGTTGTAGCCGCGGGACACGACCTCGCGCTTGAGGCCGCGGACCACCCGCGAGGAGCGCGAGAGCCGGGTGCCGATCGCCAGGTCGGAGTGGCCGCTGATCAGCGGCGCGACCAGCGGGAGCAGGGCGTTGAGGTCGGTGGAGAGGTCGACGTCGGTGTAGACGAGCACCGGCGCGTCCGACCCCAGCCAGGCGGTGCGCAGCGCGCCGCCGCGACCGGGCTCGGGGAGCTGCAGGACCTCGATCCCCGGCAGCTCGGCGGCGACGCGCCGCGCCACCTCCAGGGTGCGGTCGGTGCTGGCGTTCTCCGCGACCGTGATGCGGAACGGGTAGGGGAGGGACTCGGTCAGGTGGGCGTGCAGGCGGCGCAGGCACGGCTCGAGGTCGGTCTCCTCGTCGTGCACCGGGACGACGACGTCGAGGACGGGCCGCCCGCGGCCGCCGGCACCGGCGCGGTCGTGCGCGCCGTGCAGGAGCGGTGGCATGCCCAGAACCGTCCGGTCCGCGGCTGGACCGCCCCGGGACGGGCGCTGCCGGTCGGCTGTGAGCGCCGACCCCTAGTGTCGACGGCGTGCGCGCCGTGGGAGTGACCCGGTTCGGAGGGCCCGAGGTCCTCACCGTCCTCGACGTCCCCGACGAGCCCCTCGGGGCCGGTCAGGTGCGGGTCCGGGTGCGGGCCGCCGCCGTCAGCCCGACCGACACCCACCTGCGCGAGGGCGCCTATGCCGGCCGGGACCCGGTGACGACCCCGCCGTGGGTGCCCGGCATGGACGCCGCCGGGGAGGTCGTCGAGATCGGCCCGGACGTCGACCGGGTGGCGGTCGGCGACGCGGTGATGGGCATCGTCGTGCCCACCGGCGCGCACGGGGGCTACCGCGAGGACCTCGTGCTGCCGGCGGCCTCGGTGGCCCGGGTGCCGGCCGGTGCCGACGCCGTCGCCGCGTCCACCCTGCCGATGAACGGCCTCACCGCCCGGCTCTCCCTCGACCACCTCGACCTGGCGCCGGGCTCGGTGCTGGCGGTGACCGGCGCGGCCGGCGCCTACGGCGGCTACGTCGTCCAACTGGCGAAGGCCGACGGGCTCACCGTGGTCGCCGACGCCGCCGAGGCCGACGAGCAGCTGGTGCGCGACCTGGGCGCCGACGTCGTCGTCCGGCGCGGTGACGACGTGGCCGCGCGGATCCGCGCGGAGTTCCCCGACGGCGTCGACGGGCTGGCCGACGGCTCGGTGCAGGACGCGCTGGTGCTGCCCGCGATCCGCGACGGCGGGCGGCTGGCCACCGTCCGCGGGTACCGCGGCGACGGCTCGGGCCGGGTCGAGGCCTTCCCGACGCGGGTGCGTCACTACGCGGAGAACGCCGGCGCCCTCGACCGGCTGCGCGAGCAGGCCGAGTCCGGCGCGGTGACGCTGCGGGTGGCCCGCACCTTCGCCCCGGAGGAGGCGCCCGAGGCCCACCGGGTGCTCGCCGCCGGCGGGGTGCGGGGACGGCTGGTGATCACCTTCTGAGGTCGCGCCGACGGGGACCCGCCTGACAGGGTGGGGGCGGACCCGGGCGGCGGTGCCCGGCCGACCCCAGGAGTGGCGCAGATGGTGCACAGGCTCGTCGTCAGCTATGGGCAGCCCGAGGACCCGGCGGCGTTCGACGCCCACTACCGGGACACCCACGTCCCGCTGACCGTGCAGCTGCCGGGCCTGGTGCGGTTCACCACCGGCCGGCCGCAGTCCCTGGACCCCTCGCACCCCGCGCCCCACCTCGTCGCGGAGCTCGACTTCGACTCCGAGGAGGCGATGGGCGCGGCGTTCGCCTCCGAGGCGGGGAAGGCCGGCGCCAAGGACATCGCCTCCTTCGCCACCGGCGGCGCCACGATGACCCACTACGAGGTGACCGAGGTGCACGTCTCCCGGTGAACGGCGCCCAGGCACTCATCCGCACGCTCGTCGACGCCGGGGTCGACGTCTGCTTCGCCAACCCCGGCACGTCGGAGATGCACTTCGTCGCCGCGCTCGACGACGTCCCCGAGATGCGCGGCGTGCTCACCCTCTTCGAGGGCGTGGCCACCGGCGCCGCCGACGGGTGGGCCCGCATGACCGGCCGGCCCGCCGCCACGCTGCTGCACCTCGGTCCCGGCATGGGCAACGGCCTGGCCAACCTGCACAACGCCCGCCGCGGCCGCACGCCGGTGGTCAACGTGGTCGGTGACCACGCCCGCTCGCACAAGCGGCTCGACGCACCGCTGGAGAGCGACGTCGACGCGCTGGCCGGCACCGTGTCGGGCTGGGTGCGCCGCTCGCTGGCCCCCGGGGACGTCGCCGCCGACGCCGCCGACGCCGTCGCCGCGGCCGCCCGCGGGCAGATCGCCACGCTGGTGCTGCCGGCCGACGTCTCGTGGTCCGACGGCGCGGCGCTCGCCGATCCGCTGCCGGTCCGGCCCCGCCCGCGGGTGGCGTCCGCGGTGGTGGACGAGGCGGCGTCGGTGCTGCGCTCGGGCGAGCCCACCGTGCTGTTCCTCGGCGACGACGTCGTGGCCTCGGAGGCCGGGCTGCTCGCCGCGGGGCGGGTGGCCGCCGGCACCGGCGTGCGGCTGCTGGCCGAGACCTTCCCGGCGCGGATGGTGCGCGGTGCGGGCCTGCCCGGCGTCGGCAAGCTGCCCTACCCGCCGGAGGTGGCGATCAAGGCGCTCACCGGCACCCGGCACCTGGTGCTGGCGGGGGCGACCTCGCCGGTGCACTTCTTCGGCTACCCCGGCGTGCCCGGCACGCCGGTCCCGGAGGACTGCACGGTGCACGTCCTGTCCGAGCCGGGGGAGGACGGCGTCGCGGCGCTGGAGGAGCTGGCCGGGCAGGTGGCCGACGGGGCCGAACCGGAGCTGCTGGAGGCCGCCCGCCCGGAGCTGCCGACGGGGCGGCTGGAGCCGCGGGCGGTGTCGGCGGTGGTCGGCGCGCTGCTGCCCGAGCGGGCGGTCGTCGTCGACGAGGCCATCACCTCCGGCATCGGGCTCGCCGAGCTGACGTCGGGGGCGCCGCGCCACGACTGGCTGGCGCTGACCGGCGGCGCGATCGGCGACGGCCTGCCGATGGCGGTCGGCGCGGCCGTGGCCTGCCCCGACCGGCCGGTGGTTGTCCTGCAGGCCGACGGCAGCGCCATGTACACGATCCAGGCGCTGTGGACGATGGCGCGCGAGCAGCTCGACGTCACCGTCGTCCTCTACGACAACGCCTCCTACGCGATCCTGCAGGGGGAGCTGTCCCGGGTGGGCGCCACCGGCGGCGGGGAGCGGGCCGGGCAGCTGCTCGACCTCGGCGGCCCGGCGCTGGACTTCGTGGCGCTGGCCACCGGGATGGGGGTGCCGGCCACCCGCGCCGAGACCGCCGAGGACCTGGCCGAGCAGCTCGGGACCGCGCTGCGCGAGCCCGGGCCGCACGTGGTGGTGGCGGTGCTGCGCCCGGCGGGCTGACCGCGGCTCACCCCCGCGGGGGACCGGTGGGTGGAACGGTTCCAGACCGTTCCGTTCCGGGCCGATGCGCATCCCGTGTCCTCGACCAGCGTGCGTGCCGGCGGCGTCGCCGTCCCCGGTGCGGTCCTGGGCTGCGCCGGCGTCGGGCTGGTGGCGGCCGTGCTGTGGGCGCAGGCCGCGTGGTCGGGCACGACCGCCGGCACGGTCCTGTACTCCGCCGTCACCGGCCTGGCCGTGGTCGCCGCCTGGGGAGGTGCCGGCCGGGGGAGCCGGCGTCCGGTGGCGCTGTGCGCCGCCGTCGCGGTCACGCTGTCCGCGGTCGGTGACGTCCTCTGGCAGGTGCAGGCCTCCCTCACCGGCTCGGGCTCCGGTGCCGGCCCGGCCGACGCGGTCCACCTCGCCGGCTACGCAGCGGTCGCCGTCGGGCTCGCGCTGCTGGCGCGCACCCACACCGAGGACCGCGACCAGCGGGTGGCCGGGTGGATCGACGCGCTCGTCGTCTTCGTCGCCGTCCTGCTGGTGGTGTGGGAGGTGTCGATCGCCGCGACCGTCGAGGACGGGTCGCTGAGCGTGCTCACCCGCACCACCCTGGCCCTGTACCCGGCCATCGACGCCGCGCTGATCGGCCTGGTCGTGCGCCTGCTGGCCACCCGGCGGCAGGGCGAGCGGACGTCGCTGGTCGTGGCGGCCGGCTGCGCGTGCTGGGTGGTCTCCGACATCGCCGACCTGCTGCACGCCGACGCCGGCAGCTTCGGCTCCCTGCTCGACGCCGGCCGGGTGCTCGGCAGCGTGCTGCTGGCCGTCGCCGCCTGGCCGTCGGCCTCCCCGGCGCCCGCCGGCGCCCGCGCGCCGTCGTCGCGGGTGGGCCTGGCGCGGCTGGCCGTGTGCCTCGGCGCGCTGGTGGTGCCGCCCACGACCGACCTCGTCGTCCACGCGGCCGGCGGCGCGGGCGACCCGGTGGCGATCCTCACCGGCACGGTGGTGCTCACCGTCCTGGTCTTCCTCCGCGCCGCGCTGCTGCTGCGCGGTGAGGCCGCCGCCCGGGCGCAGCTGCGTGCGCGGGAGCGCCGCGCGGCCACGTTGGCCCGCTACTCCTCCGACGCGGCGCTGGTCGTCGCGCGCGACGGCCGGCTGCTCAGCGACCCGGCGCCGGTGGCGGCGGTCCTCGGCACCGCCCCGCCGGCCGGCCGGAGTGCCGGGGAGGTGGTGCGGCTCGCCGGCATCGACCTCGAGCAGGCGCAGCGGGTCCTCGACCGGGCCCTGGCCGCCCCCGGGACGGTGGTGGACGCCGAGGTGCCCGCCCGGTACCGCGGCGAGGACCGCTGGCTCGGCGTCCGGCTGGTCGACCTGGGCGAGGACCCCGACGTCGGCGGCGTCGTCGTCCACGTCACCGACGTGACCGGCCGCCGCCGGGCCGAGGAGGCCCTGGCGCACTCCGTGCTGCACGACACGCTCACCGGCCTGGCCAACCGCGTGCTGTTCGCCGACCGCGTCGGCCAGGCGCTGCTGCGCACCGTGCGCGGCGGCGGCTCGGTCGCCGTGGTCAGCCTCGACGTCGACGGGTTCCAGGCGGTCAACGACGGTCTCGGGCACGCTGCCGGCGACGCGCTGCTGCGGGAGGTCGCCGCCCGCCTGCGCGGCGCCGTCCGCGCCGACGACACCGTGGCCCGGCTCGGCGGTGACGAGTTCGCCGTCCTCGTCGAGCAGTCCGGGGACGGCGACGACGAGGCGGTGGCCACCGCCGAGCGGGTGCGCGCGGTGCTGTCCCGCCCGGTGGTGCTCGCCGGCGGGCCGGTGGGGGTCTCGGCGAGTGTCGGGGTGGCCGTGGGCCGCGGGGCGGCCGGTGCCGAGTCGCTGATCGCCGACGCCGACCTCGCGCTGTACAGCGCCAAGCTCGAGGGCCGGGGCCGCACGGTGCGCTTCGAGCCGGGCATGCGCGCGGCGGCGCGGGCCGCCCGGGAGCTGGAGGACGAGCTGCGCGGCGCGCTCGGCCGCGGCGAGTTCCGGCTGGTGTACCAGCCGGTGGTGGCGCTGGCCGACCGCCGGGTGACCGGCTTCGAGGCCCTGCTGCGCTGGGACTCCCCGCGGCTGGGCGCGGTGGGCCCCGACCGCTTCGTGCCGGTGGCCGAGGCCGCCGGGCTCATGGACGAGATCGGCGCGTGGGTGCTGCGCGAGGCCTGCGCCACGGCCGCGGCCTGGCGGCGCGACCACCCGGCCGCCGGCGGGACCTCGATGGCGGTCAACGTGTCGGCCACCCAGCTGCGGTCGTGCGACCTGGCCGGCTCGGTCGCCGCGGCGCTGGCCGACAGCGGGCTGCCCGCCTGCGCGCTGGTGCTGGAGGTGACCGAGACCGCGCTGGTGGACGACCCGGAGCGGGCGGCGGCGTCCCTGGCGGAGCTGCGGGCGCTGGGCGTCCGGCTGGCGCTCGACGACTTCGGCACCGGCTACTCCTCGCTGGCGCACCTGCGGCAGTTCACCGTGGACGTGCTGAAGATCGACCGCTCGTTCGTCGGGGGCATCGCCGACGGCGAGCCGCTGCCGGCGATCGTCCGCGGCACCATCGACCTGGGCCGCACGCTGGGCCTGGAGGTGCTGGCCGAGGGCGTCGAGCACGAGCACCAGGCGCGGCTGCTGGCCGAGGGCTGCTGCGACACCGCCCAGGGCCACCTCTTCGCCCGGCCGCTGGAGCGCACCGACGCCGAGGCGCTGCTGCTCGGGCGCACCGGCCGGCGCCGCCGGGCCGCCGTGCCGCCGCCGCGGGGCGCCCGGTCGGCCGCCCGCCGCTGAGGACGGACGGATCAGGGTCCGGTCCAGGGTCATCCCCGATGTGACCGGAGGCGGACCTCGGCGAGCCTGCTGGCATGACAGCAGCGGTCCTCGACCGGCCCGGCCCGGGCTGGGTGACGCAGGACCACGTGCCGGCGCAGTTCGTGCGGTTCGTGCTCGTCGGCGGCTCGGCCAACGTCGTGTACGCCGGACTGTTCCTGCTGCTGGCCGGCCTCGGCGACCAGGCGGCCAACCTCGCCGGCGTCGTCGCCTCCACGGCCCTGGCCAACGAGCTGCACCGCCGGCTGACCTTCCGCGCCGGCGAGCGGGTCGGGTGGGCGGCGGCCCAGTGGGCCGGCGGCGGGCTGGCCGTCACGGGGCTGGCGGCCACCAGCCTCGCCCTGGCCGCGCTGGAGGGGTGGACCGCCGCGCGGGGACCGCTCGCGTCGGTGCTCGTCGTCGTCGCCGTGACCGGCGTGGTCGGGCTGGCGCGGTTCGTGGGACTGCGCTGGGTGCTGACCGGCCGTCGCGCCTGAGCGGCCCCGGACGCGGCGGTCCCCGTCTGGCGCCTCGGGCGCGCGGTGGCGAGCATGGGAGTCCGCGAGGACACACGGAGGTCGGGATGGACGCCGCCCAGCTGCGGGAGATGCAGGCTCCGCTGAAGCAGCGCTACCGGGAGGACCCGGGCACGGCCTGCGCGCAGATGCACGCCGAGGCCGACTTCTCCGACCCCGGGATCACCGCCACCGTGCAGACCTGGGCCGGGCCGGTCCGCGCCGGGCTGCACCCCTCGACGGGCGGCGACGGCAGCGACGCCTGCTCCGGCGACATGCTGCTGCAGGCGCTGCTGGCCTGCACCGGCGTCACCATGCGCAGCGTGGCCACGGCGATGGGGGTCGGCGTCCGCTCGGCGCAGCTGACCGCGCGCGGCGACATGGACGCCCGGGGCACGCTCGGGGTGGCCAGGGACGTGCCGGTGGGGTTCGGCTCCATCGCCGTGGACGCCGTCCTGGACACCGACGCCGACGACGCCACGCTGGAGCGGCTGGCGCAGCTCACCGAGCGGTACTGCGTGGTGGCGCAGTCCCTGGCCCAGCCCCCTCGGCTCACCGTCCGGCGCGCCTGACCGCGACCGATCGGGCGGGGCGGGAGGGCGTCGTCCGGACCCGGCCGCGGCGGAGGGGGATCACGCCGCGGCCGGGCGGCCCGGAGGTCAGCAGGTGACCCGCCGGCCGGCCGTCCGCCCGGCCCCCGCGCGTCGCCGCAGGAGCCGGGCCCGCCCCGCGCGAGGCGCGGGACGGGTCCCGGCGCCGAACCGGTAGGCGACCACCCGGGGGGTCGGGGAGCCGGCGCCGGCGAGCACCACGACGACGTCGGTGAGGGGCGGTGCGGGGACCGCGGGCTCGGGGGTCACGGCCGGCCCACCCGCTCGAGGGCCGCCGCGTCGACGGGGACGAGGTCGCTGGGCTCGGGCAGCTCCACCGGCGGGCGCGCCGGGGCCTGCTCCGGCGTCACCACGACCTCGTTGGGCGCGCCGTTGAACAGCAGCCGGAAGACGTCGGGGCGCGAGTAGTGCCCGACCGGGTCGGCGGCGGACTTGGCGATCGCGATCAGTGCCGGGTCGAGGTCGGCGTAGAGGATGCCCTCGGCGTCCTCGGGCAGGGGCTCGGCGAGCTCGCTGCCCTCGGGGCCGTAGATCCGGGTGAACCCGCCGCCCTGCAGCAGCAGCTGCCGCTTGGTCTCGGTGTCGGCGAACAGGTCGTGGGCGGCCTGCCCCACGACCGAGCAGGGTGCGACGACGAACGTCTGCCCCTCCACCGCGTACACCCGGCTGGCCGCGGTGTTCACCTCCGGGCCGAGCGCCGTGGCCGCGCCGCGGTACACCGAGAAGCTCGGCCACGAGGCGACGTGGATCTGCTCGCCCATGCTGTACATCGCGTACTTGGTCAGCGGCTGGAAGTGCTCCCAGCAGTTGAGCGCCCCGAGCCGGCCGAGCTTGGTGTCGTGCACCTGGACGTCGCTGCCGTCGCCCTCGCCGAACACGCTGCGCTCGACGTGGGTGGGCTTGAGCTTGCGGCGCACCGAGACCACGGTGCCGGTGTCGTCGATGAAGGCCTGCGACATGTAGAGGCTGCCGCCGGCCCGCTCGGCGAAGCCGAGGACGACGTGCACGCCGTGCCGCCCGGCCGCGGCGGCGATGCGCTGCATGTGCTCGCCGTCGCGGGTCATCGAGTTGGCGGCGTAGCGGGCGACGAACTGCATGCCCCAGGCCGGGGAGTCCAGCCAGATCCACCACGGGTAGCCGGGGACGAACGTCTCGCCGAACGCGACCAGCTGGGCGCCGTTGCCGGCCGCCTCCCCGACGAGGTCCACGACCTGCGCCACCCCGGCGTCGAGGTCGAGCCACCGCGGCTCGGCCTGGACGGCGGCGACGCGCACCGGGCCGCCGGGTCGGGTGCTGTCGGGCGCACTCATGCGGTCCTCCCGGGCCGGGCCCGCCGTCGGCGGGACGTGCGACCACGGTGAGGCGGTCGGGAACGGGCGGACTCGCCGTCCGTGCCAGCTCGCTGTCGCTGCGTGCCAGCCCGGCCGGCTCAGGCCCGCTCGCCCGCCGCCCGGCGGTAGGCGGCCGGGGTGGTCCCGGTGACGGTCCGGAAGGCGCGGTGGAAGGAGGCATCCCCGGCGAACCCGCAGCGGGCGGCGACCGTGGTCAGCGGCAGCGCCGGCTGCGCGCGCAGCAGCCGCTGGGCGGAGGTGACCCGCAGCCGGCGGAGCACGTCGCCGAGCCCCTCCGGCTCGATCTCGAACAGCCGGAACAGCGTGCGCCGGGACAGGTGGCAGGCCTCGGCGACGGCGTCGGCGGACAACCGGGGGTCGGTGTGGTGGGCGGCGAGGTGGGCCATGACCCGCTCGCGGTCCAGCGCCGCCGGGCTCGGCGCGGGCGGCCCGGAGGCCAGGGCGAGCGCGGAGGTCAGCAGCGCCACCGCGTGCGGGGCCAGCGCCGCGACGCCGGCCGGGTCCGTGGCCTGCTGCCGGGCCAGGCCGCGGAGGAAGTCGGCGACCAGCCGGGCGGTGGAGTCCGCGCCGAGGGTCACCGCGGTCGCCCCGGCCAGCGTGCAGGCGGGCAGGACGCGGCGCGGCACCTGGACCACGAGCTGCTCGAAGGCGCCGTCGAAGTGCAGCGTGTAGGGCCGGGTGCTGTCGTAGAACGCCATCGCGCCCGGGGTGAGCCGCGCCTCGCGCCCGTCCTGGGCGATCACGCCCTGCCCGGCCAGCTGGATGCTGGTCAGCACGAACTCCTCGCGGGTGCGGGCGATGAGCCGGGGCGTGCGCCGGACGTGCTGCCCGCCGGCCCGCACCGTGGTGAGCTCGACGTCGCCGACCACGCCGTGGGAGATCCGGCCGCGGAAGGGCAGCTCGGTGGTGGGCGACGCCGACAGCTGCACGAACGTGTCGCAGATCAGGTCCTGCCAGAAGGCGAACGCCTCGGCCGGCCGCACGGAGTCCGTCGTCACCGTGACCGGACCCGGCCCGGGCCCGGCGCGCTCGGGTCCCGACCGCGTGGACACGCAGCGATCATGACCCCGGGGTGGGGGGAGGTCCATCCCGGCGGGAACCCGGGACGCGGGCGTGGGCGCGCCGGTCACCCGCTGCCGTCACCGACCTCACCGTCCGGGTGCGGGCGCGCACGCCGGGTTCCGGAGCCCGTTGTGCGGCGCCGGCGCACACGGTCGGGTGAGCCGGGCTCCCCGCGCGGGAAGCTCAGCGCGTGACGCCGGTGTGCCCCAGGGAGTAGCGCCCCGGCTGGGGCCACACGCACAGCCCGTGCGGGCTGTCGGCGACCGGGATCCGGGCCATCAGGTGCCCGTCGGCGGTGGACAGCACGTACACCTCCGCGTCGTAGCGCCCCGAGAGCCACAGCTGGGTGCCGTCGGCGGTCACCCCGCCCATGTCGGGACTGGACGGCCCGGGGATCGTCCACTTCGTGATGGGCGCGCCGGTGTTCGCGTCGAGCACCGAGACGCTGTTGTCCTTGCGGTTGGTGACGTAGAGCTGGGTGGCGTCCCGGCTCGGGTACAGACCGTGCGCCCCCGGGCCGGTCGGGATCTCGCCGATGACCTGGGTGGCCGCGCCGTCGAGGACCCACAGCCCGCCCTGGTCGGAGTCGGCGACGTAGAAGCGGCTGCCGTCGGGGGAGAGCTTCACGTCCTGCGGACCCATGTGGTGGTTCATCGTCGGCATGTCGATCAGCCGGACCACCGTCCGGGAGGGGATGTCGACGACGGCGACCCGCCCGGCGAACTCGCAGCTGAACACCGCCGTCCGCCCGTCGGGTGTGAAGTCGGCGTGGTCGATGCCGGCGCAGTCGGGGATCTCCAGCCGGCTCTGCTCGGCCCAGGTGTGCGGGTCGTAGAACACCAGCGACCGGCGGGCCTCGGCCACCGAGATCGCCGCCGCGCCGTCCGGGGTGAAGTACATGTTGTACGGGTCGTCGACCGGGATCCGCGGACCGTTCCGGCCGGTCACCGGGTCGATCGGGGTGATCGTGTTCCCGACGTCGTCGGTGGCGTACAGCGTCGTCATGTCCCAGGACGGGACGACGTGCTGGACCTCCAGGCCGGCGGGGAATCTCGCGACGACCTCGAGGGTGACCGGGTCGATCTCCCACACCTCGCCGCTGTTGTGCGGCACGTAGACCATCGGCCGGGCGGCCTGCGCGGCCGGGGCGAGCATGCCGGCGGCGGTCTCGGAGTAGACGTTCGCGGCGTCCACCACCGGGGGCATCCCCGGCAGCTGGTTCGCGACGACCGGCGTCGGTTCGGCCGTGGTGGACGGGGCCGGGGACTCCGACGGCGTCGTCGGGGCCGGCGGGGAGGACGACGCGGCCCCGGTGTGCCCCTCGTGGTGGTCTCCGGCGTCGTCCGCGGCACCGGACGAGCAGCCGCTGACCAGCACCAGCAGCGCGGCGCCCAGCGCCGCTCCTGCGTTCCGCACGGTCACGTGTCCTCCCGTTCCCCCGGCCACCGGACCGACCGCTCCTCCCCGTCCGGCGACGGTAGCGTCGCCGACCGGGTGGCGGAGTTCTCGTCCGAGCGTGTGCGCGCACGCCGGGTTCCGGGGCTCGCTTCACGGCGCCGGCGCACACGCTCGGGTGGTGGGCCGGCTCACCCAGGCGGGTGGCCGGCGTGCACGGGCGGGTCCCGGGTTGTCCACAGATCGGCTGAGCGGGCTCCCGCGCACCGCCCCGGTCGACCTACGGTCCCTCCCGTTCTGCAACGGGGTGTGACGGGGGTGCGGTGCCGACCGCGACGAGTGCGCTCGACGTCGTCGACGGCGAGGTCCGCGAGCTGATCCGCCGGCGGGGGCTGGACCCCTTCACCGATCCCGGTCCGGTGCGGGTCCTGGTGCGCGACGTGGTCGCCGACTACTCCGAGCGGTCGCTGACCTCCGCGCTGCCGCCGGTCGGCGACCCCGAGGCGGTGGTGCGCGACGTGCTCGACCGGGTGGCCGGGTTCGGTCCGCTGCAGCGCTGGCTCGACGACCCCGAGGTCGAGGAGATCTGGGTCAACGAGCCCGGCCGGGTGTTCGTCGCCCGCCGCGGCCGCAGCGAGCTGACCACCACCATCCTGGGGGCGGGGGAGCTGGCCGACCTGGTCGAGCGGATGCTGCGCACCTCGGGACGGCGCATCGACATGAGCCAGCCCTTCGTCGACGCGATGCTGCCCGACGGGTCGCGGCTGCACGTGGTCATCCCCAAGGCAAATCGGTCGGCAGTCATATCTCCCCAGGCGTCGACAAGCACACCGACGTTAATCCGGGCAAGACGACCACCGGAGATGTATCGGTACACCAATAGATTGCCCGGGTCACCTCGAGGGCCTGCACAGTCGCACGTCGGGGCGGACGATTGACTGACACGGCGCCCTCAGTCGCAAGCGCCGTCGATCCCACCAAGAGTGTCACGCCTCCCGTTCAGAGCTGATCCCCTAGCCCAACGGTGCAACCTGTGCCAGGCTGTAGGCCGGCCGGCGGGGGGGAAGAATGACCGGTAGAGCTGTACTGGGACCGCATGAGCCGCGTCGAAGCCTGGTCAAGCTACGCCTAGACTTTGATTACGAAGCGTTTGTTGCCGAAAATCGGGCGCCGGACTTGCTCAGGCACCTCGCAGAGACTCTCAATATCAACGCCGCGGACATTGCTCTAGTGGACCTTCGTTCTGGCTGTGTGATACTTGTCATCTCCCTCCCTGAGGATAAAGCGGCCGAGCTTCTTCGACTTGCGAGTAGTGGGCCGGGACGTGCCGCTCTCGCCGGAAACATTCGCTTGCTATCCGTCAGGGAGGGCGACGTGATCGAAGCAGCGCCACTCAGTCACTTGCATCAGTCGAAGTTTGAGTCGCATTTATCTTGGTTGCACATCTCAGACATGCATATAACCGCTGATTTCGCCGATAACACCAGTGACACAGCCGCCGACCTAGAGCGCTTCCTGGAAGATTTACCTAGCTGTCTAGAGGAAGCTGAAATTGCGCCCGATGCCGTCTTCTTCACTGGTGACGTTGCACAGTCGGGTGCGGCCGAGGAGTATGAGTCGGCGGAGACTTTTTTTGTCGAGCTTCAGGAGAGGCTGCCCCATCAGTCGCGCTTTGCTCCGCTGATCATCGTGCCTGGAAACCACGACGTTACATGGGACGCCATCGACCCAAAGACGGAACTCAAGCTCAGGCGTGAGCTGTCGAACACGAACAATGCGGACGCAATCTGCGATGCCGCGGATGCGTATATCCGCGAGCGGCATCGCAATTATGAAGACTTTCTGATCAGTGGTAAGAGTGCAATCCGCGTTCCGGGGGACGGTGAGCGCTTCTTTGCCCACAAGTTCTTCGCGCCGGTTCGGGGCGTTGAGGTTGGCGTTGCTGCTTTCGATTCCGCGCTTCTGTCGACTAGAAAGGATCTAGTCGGAAAAGCAACTGCCTCTGCGGTAGGAGACCTGGATCTGCAGTTCCTGCGGCTGGGCCGCCGTCAGCTCAGAAGTGTAGCGGCACCGCTGAAAGACTGCACCATACGGATCGCTCTAATGCACCACGAGCCGTTGTCTGAGTGGTATGCCGATCCTGATCGCGAACTGCAGCGGCAAGAACTGACTAAGTACGACTTCGTGCTCCGGGGGCATCAGCATGAGACCCGGGCGCGAGTTGCTCCCAAGATCGCGGGCAGCGATGACTTCATTGAACTGGCACCAGGAGCGCTCCACACGCAGCCGCATTGGTTCCAAGGCTTCATGGCGGTGGAGCTCGATCTGAAGTCGCACCTGATGAGGGTCACGGTCTGGTCGGTGACGGGACATGCGCGCCGGTGGATGCGTGATCGTGAGTTCGGCGAGGATGGGCGAACCCTACGAGCATTGCCAGATAAAGTCATTCGACGACTACGCGACTAGCCTCTGGCATTTGTCGCTGACAGCTATTGAATGATCACTTGGCTCTCCCCCCCACCGTATGCACAGGAGCCGAGGGGCGCTGCAGGAGGTGGCCGACCGGACCTCGGTCGACGCGCTGGCCCGGTTCGTCGACGGCCTGCTCGTGGCCATCGAGCGCGGCACCCGCTGGCCGAGGTGCTGCGGGTGCGGGCCGCCGACGCCCGGGAGGCCGGCAAGCGCCCGGCTGCTCGAGGCCGGCGGCCGCAAGGAGATCGCCATGATGGTGCCGGTCGTCTTCCTGGTGCTGCCGGTCACCGTCCTGTTCACCTAGTGTCCAATAAGGGGATCTTACGGCCGCATCCCTGCGCAGCGGCCGCGCGGAACGGTCTCCTCCAAGGCATCGCTGCCTTTCCGCGAATGAGGAGCGCGGCAGCGGAATCACGAGCTGCAGGACGACACACGACGCGGTGTTATGACACTCGCTTGTCACTAGGCTCGGGGGCGTCAGCGGGAGACGGGGACTGCCCGTCGTCGAAAGGAGGGTGATGGCGTGCCATCGGGCAAGTCGGACACTTCGCCGGATCCCAACGCGATTGAGTCCGAGGTTGTACGCGAAACGATTAGGCGCTATGGCGCATTGATCCCCTCAGCAGAGGAGCTGAAGGCGTACGAGGAGGCGGCACCAGGGTCTGCAGATCGCGTCTTGCGTCAGGCGGAGTTGATGCAACGCTTGATTCGGGAGCAGGTTGAGTTCTCGCGGCGAAACGAAAGGACGGAGTCTCGCCTCCGGGTGGCCGGCTTCATCACTGGCGCTTTCATCGCGCTTGCGGGGCTCGGACTTGCCGCCTTTCTGGCGGCTAAGGATTTCTCTGTTGCCGCGACTGTCCTAGGTGCATTGAATGGTGTAGCGATCCTACTATCCGGCATGGCTGCTCTGCGACATGAGGGCGGACATGGAATTTCTGGAGCTGGGGATGAGCTTCATAAGACTGAGGCGAATTCGTGACCGTCGATCCTCCGGCGGCAGCCGACGCCCAAGCTGCACGGCATGAGCCGGCGATTCGTCATGGCCGTAGTTTTGTAGGCGGTGAGGAACCGCACGGCTTTACCGACGAGGCGACAGCGGCATTTGCGGTCGAGGTGCAGCGTTATCGAGTCGAGCTCGAAGTACGCGCCCGCGGGCAGAGCCAGAGGGAGGTTGTCGTCAAAGATGACGTGGCCACGGCGATCAAGGAACTGCGTCCTAGATCGGTTCGGGAAAAGATGAAGGTCGCGGCCGACTGGACGAAGCGCGTTGGTTTTATGTTTATCGGTTTTGCTGTAGTTCAATTCGACAATGTGCACAGTCAAGCGGTCATTGATAGTGGAAGTGTGAACTGGCTTGTTGCAGATGCTGTGGCGGCGACCGTGCTGGTCACAAGCGGCTTCGCCTTGGATAGGGCGTCACTGCGGTCCGGCAAGTAGCGGCGACGCGCCCTGGCCACCGTGTCTTCGCCTTGTGACCGTATTCGGCCTTTTCATGCGCCACTGCCTCCGCGACGGTGCATGACCGCATCGTCGGGAGCACTGACGCGGTCGCGGGACGCCTTGAGGCCGGCACCGCGCATGTGAAGAGTCGGGATGCAGTCAGCCGGGCTGGGGATGGGGACGGGGGGAGGGAATCCCAGCGTCGACTAGTGAGCAGCCACATCTGTACGACGCGGCGTGGGTCGCGCTCCGTTGATCACCGACCTGCCGGGCCGGACGTCCGCTACCGACCTACTGTGACGCGGTGACTGACCCGAGGATGGTGACCGCTCGCCTGGCCCACAGCTACTTCGGCTTCGCGCTGGAGGGCATGGCGAAGTACCTGCGCGATCCGCAGGGTGACGACGTCGGCCGGGACAGTTCTCGTCTGAGCGACAGAGTGGCGCGGGCGCTCCAGGGACTTCAGGAGTCGAAGGAACTGCTGACCGTAGCCGACGACGCCGAGCCGTCGCCGGACCTACTGGCGGCCCTCGTGCAGGCGCGGGACGCGGTGCTGGATGTCGACACCACGACTGATGCCAAGAAGCACGCACCCGCCGCGATCGCTGACGCGAGCGAAGCACGAGCGAGGCTCGGCCAGCTCACCCGTGAATGACCGACCCGGCCTCTCCGGCGGGTGGACGTAACCCGGCGAACAACCGGTGTTGCGCGCACTCGCAACGGTGAAGACGAGGTCGAGGATGCGGCCGGTGGCGGCTGACAGGAGACGCTCGACCGCCACCAGCTCGGCCAGTGACGGCGTGTCCTCAGCGTTGACACCTCGGCGGGGTACGCGCTCCCAGTCCTCGGAGTCCTTCGACTCTCGCTCCCACTCTCTCAGGTACGCCTGGTACTCCTCCGGGCTACAAAGCTGCTCGATCTCCGACCACGGCCTCGAGGCGTCACGGCTCCGCAGGAGCCAGTCCTGGTGGACGACGTTGTTACGTCGATCTCGGGCGTCCTCGGCAGCGTTGACAGCGGCCTGAACGGCGGCCTGCAACGCGCCTTCCAGCCGAGTCGAGGCCAGGCGGCGGACCTTGTCCGTCTGCACCGCGCCGGGCTTTCACCGGGCCTCCTCGAACGGGACGTTGCGGTCGAGGTGGTGCCACAGGCGGCCCATTGGATGTCGAGCCGGGACCCGGCAATGGTGATCCGGCCAACCTCCTGAAGCACAGCGGGTCCGGGGTACACGCAGGACTCCTCGGTGTGCGGGCCGTGTCGAGATCGGCAACCAGGCGTGCACGCTCAGGACACGAAGCGAGCGCCCTCGTTGCGGAGCATCGCCCACGGTGTCGTGTAGGCGACCCCCAGCCCATTGCAGGCGTCGGGGATCTTGATCCTCTTCTTCCCGTCAGGGGCCGGAGTCTCGTGCGTCACGACGATGAAGCCGAGGTCGTGCGCCTGGGCGACGAGGTAGTAGTCGGCCACGCTCAGGAACTCAGCGAGGGCCGCAGGGACGTACCGCGTCTGAGCGGAAGCCCAAGCAGCGGTGGCCGCGAGGCTCGTGGCGGTACTGGAACTCACATCTAGCGCGAAGCCGGTGGGCAGCGCCTTGATCCAGTCGGCCAGCTCGTCGCCGCCGTCCTTGATCTCGTCGGCGACCTTGCTGACCGTGAAGACGAGGCCGTCTCCGTGGGCCTTCTCGATCCACTGCCAAAAGCCGGGGACGATGTCCATCCCGTAGTAGGCGTTCTTGCCCTGGATCATGACGTTGGCGTCGAGTAGGTACATCAGGCGACCCCGACGGCTTCGCCGAGGTTCTGGAAGGTCTCGTGCCTGCGAACGCCGAGAAGGCGGTAGGCATCGCGGTAGAGCGTGTCACCCTCAAGGGCGTCGGAGATGATCGCCCGCGCGAAGCGGCGACTCACACGGTATGGCTGTGTCCTGTAGAAGTCGCCGCCTGGGCTTCTCTGCGCAGCCAAATCAGTCACTCGCGCCAACTCGTCATCGAAGGCCGGACGGAACTGCTCCCACGTGAGCAAGCCCCTGTCGACCAGCCGACGCAATACAACCAGGGTGCTGACCTTGTACTGCCGGGCCAGCCTCTCCAAGTCCTGGGTGAGTGTCGGCCCTTGCAGCGCCTTCGGCATGGACTCCAGCGGGACGAGGAACTCGGCCGCGACGCTGTTGCACCATCGCTCCGTGGCGCTGCGGTCGTCCACTTGTCCGAGATCGGGCTTGTCGACTCCGGACTGTCCAGCCCAGACATGAGCCAGCTCATGCGCCAGGGTGAAGATCTGAGCGGCCTTAGTGTCCGCCCCGTTGACGAAGATCAGCGGCGCAAGGTCGTCGTTCAGAGCGAAGCCACGGAACTCGTCGGGGTCAAGCCTTCGACGGGTGTTCGAGGCAACGATGCCGCTGACAACGACGAGGATGCCGATGGACTCCGCAGCCTCGATGAGCCCGGTCAGGGCAGCCGTCCAGGTCTGAAAGCGGCGTCGGGTGTCTAGGTTGAAGCCTAGGGCTGTCGTCATCTGGGCGGCGACATCGCGAGCCGGAGACTGAGGGCTTACGGAACCAACGAAGGACAGCCGGTCCCCGCCATGCTGGCGCTGGTAGTTGCGGTACCAGTCCTGGCGCTGCTCGGAGAGATAGACCGTGTCCAGGAGGTTCGCGCTTGGACGGGTCAGCTCGGCGTCCCGCACGGTGCGGTAGTCCGGAACCGGTAGGCCCTCTTCCGGCGGCTCGGGCAGGAAGAAGTACCCGAACGGGGTGTATGTCGCCTGCGCGAACGCCTCCAACTGCCGCACGGTGGGCTTCGTTCGACCGCTCTCCCAGTCTCGAAGCCGGGGGAAGCGCTTAGTAAGGCTGTCGCTGTCTAGGCCGGACCGCTCAAGCGCCCAGGCCAGCATTGGAGGTGCGACGTCGATGCGGACGCTCACGTCTCCTCCTAGCTGGACCGATGGACCCAGAGCCCCGGAACCGGCCGGGGACCCGAGGGTAGCTAGAGGCACCCACAGGGGCCGGTCAACCGCTCCCCACTCAGACGAGGGGTTACCCCTTCGTGATTGCTGCCCGTCGGTAAGCGCCCGAGGAGGAGCGGCCGGGCGGGCGAGAGAGGGAGAGACTCCCGCCCGGCCGCGGGAGAGCCGGGTCCGCCCGCCAGCAGGCCCCGGTCCGGGCTCAAATGGGCCTGGCGACCCCGGTCGAGCTGGCCCCGCCGTAGAGCACCGACACCGACCGGTCGGTGCAAAGCCGCTCGGCGGCCTCGCCGTCGGCCATGCCCACGTATCGCTGCCCCAGCGCGTAGGCGGCGGCGTGCGTCTCGGCGGCTGCCACCGCGCGGCGGACGGACGGCGGCACCTCGTTCAGCACGGTGACCGGGACGCCGGAGGCGGTGAAGGTGATGCGCGGCTCGGGCGTCGCCTGCGGCTTCGGGTAGGCCGCCTGGTGCGCAGTGGTATCGGCCGCCCGGCGGGTCTCCGATCGGGACATGGCGTCAGGGGCTCCCAAAGTGCTGTCCGCCGGCATCGGTTGGGCAGGCTCCCGGCCGAGCTGGACCACGGGTCGGGCTACAGATCCTGGCGGCGATGCACAAGTAGGCCGATACCGGCGTCTTCGCTCGTGGCGCCCGGCCGGTCAAGCTGCATAGGGGAGGGCTACGGCGACCCGCGGGTCCGCCGCCACCTGCGCCAACGCGGCGTCGCCGCTTGCACCGCGGAGATCGGGCGCGATCGCAGCGCTCGCTGGGAGCGACACCGCCGGGTCGTCGAATGAACCCTGGGGTGGCCGCTGTCCCACGAGCCCCTCGCGCTGCGCCTTGACCGCAGCGTTCCGACTGTCACGGCGCTGGACCGCCTGGCTGTCGCTCTCGCCGGGCGTCCGCAGGCTCCCGACGACCTACTGCAACGTCTTTCGACCTCGCTCGTGAAGCGCTGCGCTCGCGCCTCGACAGGCGACCCACCAACGTTGCCGCCAACAAGCCACCAACACGCCGCCGTTAAGACAGGCGGTTGGCGGCAAGAACGGCGTGTACGCCCGGCTCAAGCGGCCGATGGAGACTGACATCTGGGAGTCGGCATAGACATCCGTGGGTCATGCCGCCTAGAGTGACCGTGGTCGGCGCGAGCCGACCGTCAGCCCACTGCGCGAGGAGGAGACCCATGGCGACCAGCGGCCCGGATGGCCCCCTGTACTACGGCCTGCCGGACCCGGACAGCGACGAGATCCGGGAGATGTTCAGCAACCGGGAGGCCCGCGAGGCGTACCGGTTCCTCTTTGAGCGCCGGTTCCTCCACGAGCACCGGACCGCGCCCCTGCCGACGATGGCGGAGTGGATCGAGCGGGCCGAGCGCGTGCTCGGGAAGGCCAACGTGCACACCCAGCGCCGGCTGAGGGACGTCCGTGAGTTCTTCGTCGTCACGACGCACAAGCAGGGTTCTGACTGGGTCTACAAGCTCGAGGGGCGCAAGCCGGACGCTGCCGCCGACGCCGGCGCGAAGATCTCCCCGCGCCTGCAGGCGGAGGTCTACACGATGAAGGGACGGTTCTGCGCGATGTGCGGGCGCGGCCCCGCGGAGGGCGTCAAGCTCCAGATCGACCACATCATCCCGCGGCAGTGGGGCGGGGAGACCACGCTGGAAAATCTCGAGCCGCTGTGCGTGGCGCACAACCACGGCAAGCAGGCCTTCTTCGAGTCGCTGAACCCCTACGCCGACGCCATCACCCGTGCGGTGAAGCTCGAGACCCCGTGGGAGCGGATCGGTGAGCTGCTGATCGCCATGCGCGAGATCGGCAAGCGGGTGCCGGCCGAGCTGCTGCCGATCGTCGGCCTCGAGACCCACAAGGGTGATCCCGCGCGCCGCCTCCGCGACCTGCGGGTGGTGCTCGACTGGGACGTCCGCGTGTACAAGCGCAGGGAGGGACGCTCCACGGTCGTCGAGTACGAGCTGATCGAGGCGAAGCCGTGGCCTCCGGAGGGACCCAAGGAGGCCGTCAACCGCTACGAGCGCGAGCGCAAGCGGCGTAAGGCCGCGGAGCGCCGCGGGGATGACAACTAGCTCCGGAGGTGACCACCGCTCAGGAGGTCATTGACCACTTCGCCGTCTCCGCCGGTGGCCGTCGGCTTCTCGACCAGTGGCGGCGCGACCCGCACAAGGCGGCGGTCGTTCCCGACGTCCTCGCTCATGAGTCACGGGTCGTCGAGGCGGCCAGCCTGGCCGAGGTGGCGGATGTCTGCCGCCGAACCGAGCACGCGCTGGGTGAGGTGAAACGGACAGACGCGATGAGCGTGTCGGCCGTCCGCGACTGGCACCCGCCCCACCCCACCATGTTCGTGCTGCACTCGATCACCGAAGAGGCAGGGAGGATCCCGACGTGGGAGTAGTTCCGGGTGGCTGCTCAGCAGGAGAGCCAAAGACGCCGCCTCTGGGACATCGCCGCGGCAAAGATCACCGAGGTCGTGGAGGGGGAGTCCCCAGTCGCATGGCGCACGGCGCCATGCGCTGGCGCATCGGGAACTTCTACTACTCCTTCCTGAGGGAGCAGTACGTTCACGCAGTCTTCCGCGAGTGCGGCGTACACCTGCGGCAGCACCCACTCGCCGATGCCCTGTTTTGAGTCGACGGATAGGCCGGGGACAGCCACGTCGAGCTCTACATCGGCAAGCCGAGTTCCGGCGTCAGCATGAGGGGCGGAAGCCCCATGCCGCGACGATCTTGGCTGACGTCTATCCCGAGGAGTCCTTCATCGCGACCGAGCTGCCCGTCCGCCACCAGTTCGGCGTCTGTCATCTGCCAGACGACCGACGGGTCCGGGAGGCGGCTGAGCAGGTTCGTCGGCTACTTGCGCGGTAAGCGCGCGTCCCGTCGCCGAGTAGACATCCCAGCTGGAACCTCGATTGATGCGTTCCCGGGCTACGGTGCGAGCCGACACGGAGCTGAAGTTCCGTGATATTGCGGATCTCGAGCCCAAAGGCCGGCGTTGCCTGCCGGACGAAGTCATTCACCGCCCGTAGCCTTTGCCCAACGGTTCGCTGTCAGTCCCGACGGCAGCGCGGTCAGTGTGTCGACCTATACACAACGTGGGGCAGTGATCTTGGATGTGGTTACGTCCACTGGTCCCCCGGTACAGGCGTAAACGTGTGGAACGGAGGTTGATCGATGGATGACGTTCGGGCGTGGTTGTTCATGGCCGTTGACGGCGATGATCGTCAGTTCGGTGGAAATGATGGCTATGCCGATGAGCCGGATGTCTTCTATAGCTGGGATAGCCGGGTCCCACGCGCCAAGGACGTCGTCGTCGGTGACCGGGTGGCCCTCTGGGACAAACACCGCCTTATTGGCGCCTCGGTGGTTGAGGAAATTCAAGAGGGTGAAGGGCCCAAGACGATCTACCGCTGCAAGGTCTGCGGCCAGGCCAGTATTAAGTGGCGCAAGGTGAAGCGCCCCTTCTTTCGCTGCGGGAATCAACGTTGCTTGGCGGAGTTCGACGACCCGCAGACAGAAACTGTGCCCGTTGTAACCTACAGGGCCATCTACGACGCCGCGTGGGTGCCTCTACCCTCCGCCCTCTCCGCCAAGGAGTTGCGCGACCTGTGCCGGGATCCCGGATCTCAGCACGCGATCCGTCCTCTTCGGTGGCAAGCCTTTGAAGAATCCCTCGCCAGCAAGGGCCGGCCGCTCGCGCTCGACGACGTGGACCGGCGAGCCGGAACCCTGTCTGGTGGCCACCGCATCGCGGCCACGCGAGTAAGGCGCGGGCAAGGGGCCTTCCGCAAGAGCCTCCTTCGAACCTACGGCCCCGTGTGCGCCATAACTGGGGACTGCCCCGAGGAAGTGCTCGAGGCTGGCCACCTGTACAGCTACGCCGAGGTGGGAGTGCATCACGAGCATGGTGGCCTACTTCTGCGGCGGGACATTCATCGGCTGTTTGACCGGGGAGCCTTAGCTATCGAGCCCGAAACTTGCACAATCAGCGTTGCCCCCGACCTGGCCAGATATCCGATGTATGCAGCCCTGGAGGGGGGCGAGCTCGCCGTTCCCCCAAACGATCGGCACCTTCGATGGTTTCGGCAGCACTGGTCTCAGCACCGTGCGAGGCGGGCATAGGCGCTTGAGCCTAGTGCCGCGCTGCATGCCCAGCTCCGCTTCCGGAAACCGATCGCCCACGGCCACACGGTCAGCCCTCTATGTACGGTCTCAGGTGTCGCGCAATGGCGTGGGCGAGACCGACCGGCACTGCGTTGCCGATCTGCTTAGCGACCTGAATCTTGGATCCGCACCAGAGAAACTCGTCGGGGAAGTCCTGTAGCCGCGCGGCTTCCAGATGTGTGATCGGGCGGTTCACTCGATTCGTTGGGTGCACCGGATCCCACTGCGGGTGCAGGTATTGCCCCTTCTCAGGCTTGAAGAACTCAGTCCGGATGGTGAGCGACGGAGCGTCCCACCGCATGCGACCCATAACATCTGTGGTGCCGCTCGCCTTGTTGCGCCAGCAGGCCGGCTGTAGTTCGACGGGCAGGTCAAACCGCCCCCCGCCCGGAGGGATGTGGTCATATCGCTCAAGAGACATCTGCGTCGGATTTCGGCCCACATGAAGGTCCAGGCCCTTGAACACGCCTGGCACGGTCTCGCCGAAGAAGGTTGCGGTGGAACTGGGCAATCCAGTCGAGTCGGGGAAGGGCGGGAGATCGGAAATCCGGCTGCGTACAGTTTCCCATGGCCGCAGGCGGCTGGTCGGGGTTTGGGCGTGGGTTGGGGTAGGCAGGCCGATGCGGCCGATTCGGGACCCGATAACGATGGCGCGGGGTCGCCGTTGGGCCACGCCATAATCGGCGGCGAGCAGCACACCGTAGGACAACGAATAGTTTCTGAGGCAGGCCTCATCGAGGAGCATGGCGAACTCGCTGCTGGACGAGAACCGCTCGACATTCTCCACGACGAAGACTTTGGGCTGCGCCTCCTCGATGACCCGCAGATACTGCTCCCACAACTTATTGCGCGGGTCGTCAACGTTCTTGGTGCCCAGGTTGGAGAATCCCTGGCAGGGTGGTCCTCCGACCACGACGTCGGCTTCTGGAAAGCTTCGCGCATCGACCCTGCAGATGTCGTCCCACAACATATGGTTCTCGCCGAAGTTGGCGGCGTACGTGGAGGCCGCGGCGAGGTCGAACTCCACCGCGCACACGGGTTCAAATCCGGCTTGGACAAAGCCGACAGTCATACCGCCGCAGCCGGCAAAGAGGTCGATCACAGTCGGGGAAGAGGTCACGAGACGCAGGTTAGGCGATGGCGCCGACAATCTTGCTTAACTACGAGCGGTGCGTTCCGTCGATGTCTGCTACTTCGGGGAGTCCAGCCTTCCGACAGTGCAGATCACTCAATGCCATCACGACCTATCGTCACGGCCTCGGCCCGGTTGCCGCCCTCCGGACGCCAAGCATGGTTCACTGCTGGAGCTCCGTCGGACCGATGGCGTCGGACTTGCTCTGAGACAGGAACTGCCTGCCGAGAGGGCTGAGATGGCAACTCCTTCTGGCGCTGGAGGCAGTGGCGCTGGAGGCAGTGGCGCTGGAGGCAGTGGCGCTGGAG
>NZ_FZOH01000005.1:245905-248849 GCF_900188205.1 Geodermatophilus saharensis
TGGCGCTGGAGGCAGTGGCGCTGGAGGCAGTGGCGCTGGAGGCAGTGGCGCTGGAGAGCGTGCTCGCCAGGCTCGCAAGACCGTCCTTGTAGTCCTAGCGGCCGTGCTGGGGACCGCCGGCTACTTCAGCTTGCCTGGAACGCCGGGCCCACCTGCACACTTGCGCCTGCCGGTGCTTCTTGCCCTCCTCGTCAGCCTAGTGCTGGGTCTACTCGGCACGCTTTGCGGCCTGACCCTGCCAGTAGTACTGGCCAACATCGAAGGCCGTTTGCAGGCATGGTTCAACCGGGGACATCGCGAGGCAAAGTTCTGGTTCTTTGAGGCTGCCATTATTGTCGTGCCAGCCATAATTGTAGGTCTGACTGTTAGTTTACCCAGGGCGACTTCGTCTCCCGTCTGCGAGACGGCTGACGTCCGGGATTATCCAGCTGCGTCTGAACTCATGGGTCGGCAGATCAGGCTTGAGTCTGTGAATTATCCTGGCTATTTCATGAGTTTTGGACAGGATGAAGTCCTCTTGGAGCGACTGGATGTCGGAGACGAAGGGCGGGCAACCTTCACGGTTGAGCGCGGGCTCGCTGATTCCGACATGGTTTCCTTCCGATTCATCGGCGATACTCGTCAGGCGGACCTTTACCTGCGGCATCGAGACTTCTTCCTTGAGGTTGAGCAGCGAGACGAAACTTCTCAGTACGAAGAAGACGCTACGTTCGGTCTTCATCCAGGGCTTGGCGACCCTCACGGAATATCCTTTCACGCCTACCAGGACACCAACTCCTATATAAGACATGTAGAGAGCGTCTTCTACGTCACCAATCGACTAAAGTTTCCTGCCTCCTCGGATGCCATCTTTCGAGACGATGCCACGTTCTGCATTCACTTTGCCGATCAGTGATCACTCGGTTGCATCCGTGCGCCCTTGACGGCTGAGCAAATCAGGGGGTTGGGCTGGGACGGCTGCTGACCTACCGCTAGACCTGAGCCTCCGCTTCCCCACCTCGGGCGCGAGAGACCGGACGTCCCGCTCTAATGACCTGCCCGTGCGAGCGAGAGACGGAGCTGAGTCGACCGTGCTATGGCTCGGACGCCCCCTGGTAACCGGTCCACAGCCAGCTTAGGGCGACCGAGCCCCCACTCCGGCAGGGCTGTACACAGCTCGTCACTGATCAGCCGCGGCGGCGGGGAAGACGCCGACGACGGCATGCCCCGCACTCTGCGCCAAGGCATGGCCGACCGGCAGAGCCCGTGGACCTACTTCTGCAACGTCTTCTAAGCGCCAGGCGGATGGCAACCCGACTGTCCGCTCATGGGGAGTAGCGGAACGTAGCGACAAGCGTCCAGAGGTATCTCTCGATGGCTCTCCCCTCTCAGGCGTATGTCCTTTGTCGGCGGACAGCGGAACATGTCTGGCACCTCTTGGCTGGAGTGAAGATGCCCGGTGACGCAGAGCAACCACTCGAACTCCGACTCACTCTTGAGCCAGAGACAGGGGCCGACGAGGAGGAGGTCGACCGTCTTGGCCGCCAGCTCCGAGCGGAGCTGGCGGCCCTTGATGTCGACTCGATCACCCCATTGACCATGGCAGAGCCGCCCCAAGGCGCTAAGGCCGGCGAGGTGGCCTCACTCTTGGACCTGCTCATCACCATGAGCGGATCCGGCGGCGTGTTGGTGACGGTGTTAGCGACGCTTCAGGACTGGCTGGGGCGACGCAGCGCAGCCCATACGGTCAAGCTGACGATTGACGGCGATGTCCTCGAGCTGGACGGAGCTACGTCGGCCGAGAGGTCGGCGCTCGTTGAGACCTTCGTCCGCCGGCATGGGGGAGTCTGACTGCCGTGGCTACGAAGCGCAGGGCTCTCATTGTAGCTACGTACAACTACAAGGACACTGGGCTGCGCCAACTCAAGGCGCCCGCCCATGACGCTGAGGCGCTCGCGGAGACCCTTCGGGATGAAGAGATCGCAGGCTTTGACGTCAATGTGCTGCTCGACGAGCCGAATCACGTTGTGGGGGAGGCGATTGGCGACTTCTACGGCAGCTGCCGCCGCGACGACCTGACTGTATTGTATTTCTCGGGGCATGGTCTAAAAGACGATGCCGGTCGGCTCTATCTGGCCATGACGAATACCCGCCGGAATTCGCTTCTCTTCACCGGCCTGTCTGCCGCGCAGATCAACGACGCCATGGATACTTGCAGTTCTCGGCGGAAGGTCCTCATCCTCGACTGCTGCTACAGCGGCGCCTTCCCTGCTGGATGGACGGCCAAGGCAGACTCGAGCGTGCAAACCCTTGAGAGGTTCCAGGGTAAAGGGCGGGTCGTTCTGACCGCCTCGGACGCTACACAGTATTCGTTCGAGGGCGATGACATCTCTGGATCCGGAGCTCAGTCACTCTTCACCCGGTATCTGGTGGAGGCTATTCGTACCGGTGCGGCAGATCTGGACGCCGATGGTGACATCGCGCTAGACGAGCTTTACAACTACGTCCGCGACCGTGTCATTGAAGAGATGCCTCAGCAGCGGCCGAAGAAGCAAGAGGATGTCGACGGGCGCATCGTCATTGCGCGCAACGTGCATTGGGAGATGCCGCTTCATTTGCGGTCCGGCCTTCAGAGTGACCTTGCAGTACAACGCCTGGCCGCCGTAAAGGGTCTTGCGGATCTGCACCGTCGGGGTAATGAAATCGTCCGCAATTCCGTTGAGCGCGAGTTGGCTGCCCTTATCCACGATGACAGTAGGTCGGTATCGGCAGAGGCGGTTGCGCTCTTGTCGCGCTTGGCCCCTCAACCGCTGCCCCAGACGCTAAGCGTCGGCCATGAGGAAGGGGGGCTGCAGCAGGCCGAGCAGGTCCGTCGGGAAGCTGAGGCGCAGGCTGCCCGGGAGGCGCAAGCGCGTGAGGCCGAGCAGGTCCGTCGGGAAGCTGAGGCGCAGGCTGCCCGGGAGGC
>NZ_FZOH01000005.1:248944-340455 GCF_900188205.1 Geodermatophilus saharensis
CGTCGGGAAGCTGAGGCGCAGGCTGCCCGGGAGGCGCAAGCGCGTGAGGCCGAGCAGGTCCGTCGGGAAGCTGAGGCGCAGGCTGCCCGGGAGGCTAGGTCTCTTGTCCACGCAGGCGCTGGCCCATCAGCCGATCTGACGACTCGCGGGCGGCCCGGAGGTGCGATACGACTGGCAGTGAAGAACCCCGCGTTTGTCATACCCATGGGCCTCAGCGTTGTGCCACTCGCTTTATGGCCCTTCTATCCGTACCTATCGGGGTATAACGGCATCCATGGGGGCTATGCGACCTGGTGGATTCTTACCGTGGCCGTCCCCATCTCTGTGGGCACCGTGCTCCTAGGCGTCCGACGAGACCTCTGGAGGAATCGCGAGATAGCATGCGGCCTTCTGCTTGCAGTGGGCAATATCGTGACCAACTCGGTCATTATGCAGTCGCTCTACAGTCTCAGCCCGGGATGGTGGGTCTTGCTCTTAGGCTGGGGCATTGTTATAGCGCTCGGGCTGATGGTGATTGCTCAGCTTGCGCAAGGAGCTAAGGTCGTATTCGAACGCAGGCGGATCGTCTGTGGCGTCATCGTTGGCGCCAGCGCTTCAGCGTCGATTGTGGTTGCACAATACGCTCACCGCGTGAACGACCTCAAGGAGTGGTTTTACTGGAACTCCGGGACGGTACTCTTGGTCGTCCTCGCACTTCTTCTAACTCTCCTGCGATTAGATGACGTACAGCGTCTAGTGGGGCTTGTTGCCCTTGGCTGGGTTGCCATAGCAATGATCTCTCTCTCAGTTTTGCTCTTGATTTACGGTTCCGCACCTTCCCCCTATTGTGCCGCCCTTGCGGGGGTGGCGCTGCTGACCTCGGCGGCTTGCTTTGAGGCGCAAGCTGATCGGGGGAAGGGACTTGTGCGGTCCGGACCGCGGCACCTCAGCTGATGCGTGAGCGCCCCATCCGGTGAGCGAATGCCTCGTGCCGCTCGTGCCCGTCCTGGCCGATGAACGCTTTAAACTCCCGGAGCTCAAAGGCTGGACCGGATTTGGTTTCCTCGATGTCGATGACGAAGTCCTTGCTGAGGTGGGCGATGCGCCGTTCGAGCTGAATGGCGTCATAGGGCACCGCGAGCTTGCTGAGGATTGCTGACGGAGTGAGGTAGCCGTCCGCCTCCCTAAGCACGCGGTACACGGGGTCGTGCATGGTGGCGCTGGCAAGCTCGGGCATGTCATGCGGTTGGCCGGCGTGCTCGAGGGCCCGCATGATCGCCCGGCCCACTGCCTTCGCGACGGGCGGCGGGAAGGCGTTACCTACCTGGCGGTACTGAGCCGTTTTCCGTCCGGCTAGCCGCCAGCCCCACTGCTCGTCGAAGCCCTGGAGCCGGGCCACCATCGGCACGGTTAGCTTGGGGAACTTCACGTCCGGATGCGGGCTGTGTGGTCCGGGTGCCTCGTCGGCAACACCGAGAGCGTCAACGCCGAGCTCGCGCCACGCTCGCTTGGCCCGCGTGGGTCCGAGGTCTGCGCCCCCGTGCTTCTTGCTACCACCGACCAAGGTCGGTGCGATGTCGTTGGCGAGCTGCACCCAGTCGTCGACATGAGGCCAGCCGTTTGCGCCCATGAGGTCGCGGAGCGTCTCGCCAACCGTCAGCTGAGACGACGTCGTCTTCTCAGGCCACGAGAAGTAGGGTGCGTCCTCCTCCTGCAGAGCAACAAGCACGAAGCGCGGACGCAGCTGAGCAATGCCAAAGTCGGAAGCCTGCAAGAGCCGCCAGTCGCCGACGTAGCCGGCCGAGGCGAGCCGGTCGAGGACATGCTGGCGGTAGGCGGCGAATCGCGGCATCGACAGGCCGCGGACGTTCTCCAGCATGAGAGCCCGCGGCTTGACCTCGCTGACGCACAGCTCGACAGCCCAGGCGAACAGGTCGCGCTCGTCGCTGGCTCCGAGCTGCTTGCCTGCGATGGAAAACGGCGGGCATGGGACGCCGCCAGCCAGGAGAGCCACGCCCTCGTAGGCGCCGGGGGTCCAGAGGCCGCGGTCGGCGACGTCACCTTCAGCAACCTTCCACTGCGGACGGTTCTGCCGGAGGGTCTCGCAGGCGTAGCTGTCGAGTTCGACCGCGATCGCGTGCTCGAAGCCCGCCCGCTCGAGCCCCATGGCCTGGCCACCAGCTCCTGCGCAGATCTCGACCACCTGCGGGGATGGATGACTCACAGGGGAGGGGTCCAGTGGTGGCACCTGGGGACTCCTAAGGGTGTGGTTGCGAAAAGACGGTAGAGCGCGAGGCTGACGGTTCGCCCGTCAGAAGGGCAGCAGGGCGGAGTCCTGTCCCCGCCTGGTGAGCCGTCGACCGACGACGCGGCCGTACCTACCAAGGCGCCCGATGGCTGCGAAGAGACTGCGCTGGGTGGTCGGGAGACGGTGAGAGTGGTCAGGTGTCCGCGGGCGCCAAGACGCCGGACCGTGCGGCGGGCCCGGCTCTGGCATCAGGGGGCGCGGACGTCGTCGGGGGTGGGGTATGACCCCCTGCGGCGCAGAAGCTGATCGCCGGTGCTTAGCAGCCCAGATGGCGCCACCGTTTCGAGGATGATGAGGCACCGTCAGCTGGTCATCCAGTGGGGTTCAAGACTGGCTCGTCTATAGGTCCAGAGAGCGTACGGGCGCATGCTGACCGAGGTCCTGCTCCACGCGAGCTGTGCTCCCTCGGCTGAGCGTCGTAGGTCCGAGGCGGGGGTGTAACCCTTGGAGTCGTGTACCGGCTGGAAAGGCAGGTTGTCCGGTCGCTGGCAGAGGAGATGCGTCCAAATGAAAGACACCTTTCTCGGCCTGCTGAATCTTGCAGCATGGGGCGCAATTCTGATTGGGGCTTACTGGATACTGGACACGACTGGCCTAGGTGACATGCTCGCCGATGTGCTTGGGTGGCTGGATGGCGATGAACTAGGTCCCTGTGGTACCTGCGAACCCGATGTCCAATTCTGAGCGGCATTTCGATAGGCGACAGATGGGTGCAGCCCGTCGCTTCAGTACGCTTTTACTCCGTCGGTAGACTGTGTGGATGAGCGCGGCTGTCGTAGGTGACCCACGTTGTCCCGTAGCGGTTCTGTGAAGCTCTGAACAAAGGCTCTCCATTGGCCCGTCTGGCAGTCGCCGGCTGGACACATACTCCTCGAGGGCGATGGCGGTCGAATAGGCTGGCAGAACTGAAGTGCTCGTGACAGGTCGGGCAGTGTGCCTGCGCCAGGCCGGTCCAGAGCCTGCCGCAGGAACAGTTCCAGACGTTAGGGCGGCGCTTCTCGCTGTCAGAATCCACGGACTCGCTACTCTGCGATATCACGGCCTATCCGTACTGCAGTAGAACTCTGTCAGGACGTCCGCTGTAGGCAGGCGGTAGGCTGATGCCCGGCAAGGCCGCGGCGGACGTCCTGACAAAGTCCCAACGGGATACGGCGCTAGTGCGCGGCCCTTGGTCAGCGCTCTTCTAGCTTCTTCAGTTCGATGTACCCGGGGGAGGTGAGCCGATACCCCGAGGCCTCGATCGCTTGGGTCAGCACTTCCATGATGACGTGCGTCGGCTGGGCCTCCGTGGCACTCAGGCCATCGACCCTGATGGTGCGCAGCTTGGGGTGTGACCATTCGATCGAGTAGGTGATCCTGTCGTCGTTCTGTGCGCCCGGGACGACGCCGGCTTCCTTGGCGTCCTCCACGAGTGCACGGATGACGGTGTTTCGTTCCTGAACTTGTTCGACCAGGCGAGCCAGCGTCACTGTGATGGCCTTGGCTGCTGTCTCGTGCTCGGCCTTGGGGGCCTTGTCCAGGCGCTCGGGTGCGATCTCAGCGAGGTAGGTGGCCAGGGCCTCTGCTTCCAGGGTCCTGGCGCGCTCAACGTCGGCGGCGGCGTGGGACGCCAGGCCCTCCAGGCGTGGCACTTCCGCCTCGGCCTTCACGAGGTCGAGGGCGGTGATGCCGGCATCGCCGTGACTGTTGCGCTCTTTGAGCTTGTTCGCCGTCTGCTTGGCCCGCTCGACGGCGTCCTGGGCGCGAGCGTGCCGGGCCTCCTCGGCCTCGCGCTCGGCGCGCTTAGCCTGGTAGGCCGTGAGGGCGGCGGCGGAAGGGGTGGTGTCCTTGGACATGGCTTGACTCCTTTCTGGTGGCGGGTCTGTCGTTGCTACGTCTGCGGCGGCTGAGGTCGCGACAGGGACCTTGAGCCTTCAGGCCGATGGGAACAGGTGGGGACGGCGCTGCCTCAGGTACTCGGCTTGTTGCTCACCTAATTTGAGGTTCCGGCGATGGGCCTGTTCCAGGTCATTCAGTGCTGTCGTCTCCCACGGCTGCTCGTCGTCACCAGGACTATAAGCTGGCCGCTCAGCGACTACGGGTCCATATCTGTTGACCGCCGTAGGCGGTTCAATTGCAGGCGCCGTAACCTCTGAGTTGTCTTGGTTGTCTGTCCAGGTACCCCTTGAGGGGGTACCTGACATGGTCTCTGTCTTGGTTAGTGGACGCTCCTGACGGGTTGACGCGCCGTCTTCGTCCAGTGGCGGCGACTCGGTTGTCTGGTTGGAAGTCTCTGGCGTCGTGTTGACCCACTCGGCGGGTATAGCCAGCCGATAATGAGTGATCATGCGAAACGGTGGCTTGCGCTCGTGGACTACGCTGAGCCAGCCATCGCGCACGAGCCGGGTGAGGCCGCGGCTAACCGTCCTCGGAGATACTCCGAGGCCTTTCGCGACTACTTCCTGGCTTGGGAAAACCCGTGTGCCGTCTGGGTTCGCATAAGTGGAGAACGCGAAGCCGACCGCCGCAGTGCTGGTGCCGTTTGGGCCGCTGGCTATCCCGGCTTGGCGGAACGCTCGCTCCCATCGTGCACGCAAAGGAGCTTCATTCATGGGGCCCTGCTCTGGCCTGCCGTGGTCGCTGGCAACTGCTCATGGAGAAGAGCATTCAGTGAGCGGGATGAATGGTCAAGGTGGGCAATGTCCCAGTCCAGAAGGTGGACAACTGAGCACCATTGATGTATACTGAGAATGGTTGACCGGACGTTCGGTCAACCTTCAACCGCCGTCATAAACGGCGAAATGCTGGTCTTGAAAATAGCATGGTGAGACGGGGTGCGCAATTGCTTGCGCGGCATTAGGCAGGTGCGGTCCTCGGACGGCGCTGCAGAGGTGGACGTCGTCCGTCAGGACAGCAGACAAGCCGGACTGCCCCTATGCGCCCATCGCCCTCAGTAGCCAGGCCAGCGCGAGTGTGGGGGGGTGATGGGTGCCGAGGCCGGAACACGGCGTCGGTGCGATCCCGCGGCCGGTGCGGGTTGGGCGTCTAGCCGGAGTCACTCGAGCTGGCGGTCCGGATCTCGACCTTCACGCACTCGGGACTCAGCCGCTTCGTGCCCTTGGCTCTGGGGTGCAGCGTCACGCGCTCGACGATGGCCCGGATCAGTGCCCGGCGTTCGTCTTGGGTCATGTCATCGAGTTGTTCGTAGACGTAGTCGACATCCCCGAGCACGGATGTCAGGTCGTAGGTGTTGCCGATGCAGGTGAGCTCTTCCTCGATCTCTGCCAGTCGGTTGCGTGTCCTCGTGGTGATGGTCCGGGCCTGGTCTCTGGTGAAGATGCCGGCCGCGTAGTCCTCTGCTGTGTCGTTGAGTCTCTGGCGTAGTTCGCGGCTCTCATCCTGGAGGGCTGCAACGTCGGCTTCCTCAGCTGGTCTCTGGTCGGTCCATGCGGCGTGGAAGGCGGGATCGGGCAGTGCCTCGGTGACGGCTCGCCAGACGCGGCCATCGACGTACTCCACGGGTACTGAGGCGCAGGACCGTTCCTTGCAGACGTAGACGGCGTAGGACTGGTCCTTGTTCTTCCAGTGGTAGCGGCGGTTCTGCTTCACCTCGCCGTCGCACACTCCGCAGGTGGCGATGCCAGTCAGCAGGGCGGCGGCGGCTGGGCCCTGGCCGCCCTTGCCCCGGGCGGGGTTGCTGAGGATGCGGGACGCGGCGCGGAAGACGTCTTCCGTCACGACGGCCCCCCAGGAGGCTGGGCCGATGACCTCGCCGTCGTAGGCCCGCAGTCCTGCGTTCCTCGGGTTGAGCAGCACGGGTCGCAGGGACGCCGGCCCCCAGGGCTTACCGAACGTCGTGACATGTCCTGCGGCGTTGAGGTCGCGGGCTAGCTTGGCGACCGACGCGCCAGCGAGCACACCGGCGTAGGCCTCCCGCAGCGCGTCAGCCTCCGCGTCCCGGTGGCCGCCGTCCATCTCGAAGCCGAACGGGCGTGAGCCCCACCAGGCCTTGCCCATGCTGGCGCGCTGCCTACCTGCTGCACGCTGCCGCTCGCCCTTGTGCTCGCTCTCGTACTCGGCGAAGTTCACGATGTTCCGCGCGTTCAGCCTTCCGCTGGGGGTGCTGAGATCCATCAGCCCGGCGGTGACGGCGTGGACGTCGCATCCGAGGTCGATGACCCTCGCGAGGTCAGCGGTCCGCCGGACGAGGCGGTCGATGTGCCATACGACGATGAGCTCCGGGCGGGATGCCAGGAGTGCCTCGAACTGCGGTCGGCGTCTGCCGGAGTAGGCCGACATGTCGTTGTCCACGAAGACGGCGGCTACCTCCCACCCGTGCCGCCCGCACAGCTCCCGGCACGCCTGTTCCTGCCGCTCAACCCCGAGGCCCTGACCCGTGGCGTCGAGGGAGATGCGGCAGTAGATCGAGGCCCGCAGAGGACCGGACGAGGAGCCAGAGGACACCCGTCGCTTGGCGTACACATGTGCATGCTAACCGTAACATCTTGCCCGACATCACCCGCCGCCACATGGCGGTCAACATCCGCAAGTTCGTGCTGCAGGCGCACTCCCTCGACGAGCTGGTGGCCACCGGCACCCTCACCGCCCAGGCCGCCCGGTTCCTCGAGGCCGCCGTCGCCTCGGGGCTGAACGTGCTGGTCTCCGGCGGCACCCAGGCGGGCAAGACGACGCTGCTCAACTGCCTGGTGGCCGCGGTACCGGCGCGCGAGCGGGTCATCACCTGCGAGGAGGTCTTCGAGTTGCGGGTGCCGCTGCCCGACGTGGTGGCGATGCAGACCCGTCAACCGAACCTCGAGGGGGCGGGGGAGATCCCGCTGCGGCGGCTGGTCAAGGAGGCGCTGCGGATGCGGCCCTCGCGGATCGTCGTCGGCGAGGTGCGCCAGGAGGAGTGCCTCGACCTGCTCATCGCCCTCAACTCGGGATTGCCCGGCATGTGCACGCTGCACGCCAACAGCGCCCGCGAGGCCGTGGTGAAGATGTGCACCCTGCCGCTGCTGGCCGGCGACAACATCGGCCACGCCTTCGTCGTCCCGACCGTGGCCGCCAGCGTCGACCTCGTCGTGCACGTGGCCACCGAGGCCTCGGGGCAGCGGCGGGTGCGCGAGGTCGTGGCGGTCCCCGGCCGGGCCGAGGACGGCGTGGTGGAGCTGGCCGACGTCTTCACCACCCGCGGGGGCCGGCTGGTGCGCGCCGAGGGCTTCCCGCCGCACGCCGAGCGCTTCGCCGCGGCCGGGTTCGACCTGCCCGCGCTGCTGGAGGTCCACCGGTGACCGGTGCCCTCCTCGGGCTGCTGCTCGGCGTCGGCCTCCTGCTCGTCTGGCGCAGCGGCCCGCGCGCGCCGCAGCGCCCGTCCGGTCCGCGCCCGCCCGGCCGCCGGGCGCGGCTGCTGGCCCAGGCCGGTCTCACCGGCATCAACCCCGCCCAGCTGGTCGTGCTACAGATCCTGCTCGGGCTGCTGGCCGCCGTCGTCGTCCTGCTGACCACCGGCACGGTCACCGTCAGCGTCGCGTTCGGCGTCTTCGGGTTCGCGCTGCCGCACGTGCAGGTGCGCCGGCTGGCCGCGCGCCGCCGCGCCGACCTGCGGGAGGTGTGGCCGGAGGTCGTGGACAACCTGGCCTCGGCGGTCCGCGCCGGGCTGTCGCTGCCGGAGGCGCTGGCGGCGCTGGCGGTCCGCGGGCCGGAGGTGCTGCGCCCGCCGTTCGCCCGGTTCGCCGCCGATCACCGCTCCAGCGGCCGCTTCGGCGAGAGCCTCGACCGGCTCAAGGCCGATCTCGCCGACCCGGTCGGCGACCGCATCGTCGAGACGCTGCGCGTCGCCCGCGAGGTGGGCGGCTCGGACCTGGGCCGGGTGCTGCGGACGCTGGCCGGCTTCCTGCGGGAGGACGCCCGCGCCCGCGCGGAACTGGAGACCCGGCAGGGCTGGGTCGTGCAGGCCGCGCGGCTCGCCGTCGGCGCGCCCTGGGCGGTCCTGCTGCTGCTGGCCACCCAGTCGACGACGCTGGCCGCCTACGACTCCCCACTCGGCAGCGCGATCCTGGTCGGCGGGGGCGTGGTCTGCCTGGTGGCCTACCGGCTGATGATGCGGATCGGGCGGCTGCCGCAGGACGTCCGGGTGCTCCAGTGAGTGAGCATCGCAGCGAGCGCCAGCGAGCGAGGACCGGAGCGAACGGGCCGCGGAGCGGCGGGGTGTCGCAGTGAGCGCGTCCTTGACCGGGATGCTGCTCGGGCTGGGGGTCGCCTCCGGCCTGCTGCTGGCGGTCACCTTCGCGCCGCCGTTCCGTTCGGTGCGGCTGGTCGACCGGCTCGCGCCCTACGTCCACGACACCCCGCCGCCGTCGCGGCTGCTCGGCACGGCGACCGAGCCGGGTCTGCTGGTCGCCGTCCGCCGGGTGTTCGGCCCGCTCGTCGCCGACGGCGCCCGCCTCGTCGACCGCGTGCTCGGCGGGCGCGCGGCCGTCCGGCGCCGGCTCGACGCGCTCGGTGCGGAGCAGACGGTGGAGGACCTGCGCGTCGAGCAGGTCGTGTGGGGCGGGCTCGGGCTGCTCGGCGGGGCGTTGCTGGCCGGCGTCGGGTCGCTGGTGTCCGGCGGCGTCAACGTGCTGTCGGTCGCGCTGGTGTGCCTGGGCGGGCTGCTCGGCGGCGTGCTGGGCCGCGACTGGTGGCTGACCCAGCAGGTGCGCCGTCGCGAGGAGCTGCTGCTCGCGGAGTTCCCGGTGGTCGCCGAGCTGCTCGCGCTGGCGGTCACCGCCGGGGAGAGCCCGACGGCGGCCATCGCCCGGGTCTCCCGGCTCTCGGGCGGCGAGCTCGCCCGGGAGCTGGGCGGTGCGCTGGGCCGCGCCCGGGCGGGTGTGCCGCTGGTGTCAGCGCTGCAGCAGGTTGCCGACCGGACCTCGGTCGACGCGCTGGCCCGCTTCGTCGACGGCCTGCTCGTCGCCATCGAGCGCGGCACCCCGCTGGCCGAGGTGCTGCGCGCCCAGGCCGCCGACGCCCGGGAGGCCGGCAAGCGCCGGCTGCTCGAGGCCGGCGGCCGCAAGGAGATCCAGATGATGGTGCCGGTCGTCTTCCTGGTGCTGCCGGTCACCGTCCTGTTCGCCCTGTTCCCGGGGCTGATCAGCATCGTCTCGCTGGCGCGCTGAGCGCCGGCACTACGGAGGAGGACGACGGATGCGGGCCCTGGCCTGGCTTCTCACGCTCACCGCGGCGCTGGCCGCACGGCTGCGCGACGGCGACCCCGAACGGGGCGACGTGCCCGGCTGGGTCATGATCACCGTGATGACGGCGGCGCTGGTGCTGGCCATCCTGGTGCCGTTCCGCGAGGCGATCGTGTCGGCGGTGCAGAACGCGCTGGCCTCCGTCACGAATGGCGGCTGAACGGCGCGACCCCGAACGAGGGGGCGCCGTCGTCGACTTCGTGCTGGTGTCGGTGCTCGTCGTGGTGCTGCTGCTGGCGGTGCTGCAGGTGGCCGTCTACGTGCACCTGCGCAACGTGGTGACCGCCAGCGCGCAGGAGGGCGCCCGGTACGCGGCCAACGCCGACGTGCCGACGTCGGCGGCGACCGGCCGGGCGCTGACCGCGGTGGCGCAGGCGACGTCGACCGGCACCGCCGAGGGGCTGGTCTGCACCGCCACCGAGGAGGTCGACCCGACCGGGCTGGTGCTGGTGACGGTGCGCTGCGCCGGCGCGGTGCCCACCCTGCTGGCCGGGCTGGGCGACCTGCTGCCGCTGGACGTCACCGGCCGCGCGGTGGAGGAGGCCGCGTGAGGTGGCTGCGGGCCCGGCTCGCGCAGGTCGCCGGGGAGCGCGGATCGGCGCTGGTGGAGTTCGTGTTCGTGGCGCTGGTGGTGTTCGTGCCGCTGGTCTACGTGGTGGCCGGGTTCTCGGCGGTGCAGCGCGGGGTGCTGGCGGCGACGGCGGCCGCGCGGGAGGCCGGCCGGGCGCTGGGCACCGCGCCGGACGTGGCCACCGGGCTGGCGCGTGCCGAGCGGGCCGCGGAGCTGGCGGTGGCCGACCAGTCGGTGGAGGCCACCGACGTGCGGCTGGCCTTCGCCCCGGCGGGTGCCGACTGTGCGGCGGCGGGGTCCTACACGCCGTCGCTGGCGCCGGGGGAGGAGTTCTCCGTCTGCGCCACCGTGACCGTGCGGATCCCGCTGCTGCCGGAGTTCGTCGACGCCAACACCGCCACCGGCCAGTTCGTCGTCGAGACCGACCGCTACGTCGACCGCTGAACCGGCATGCGCAGGCGCCGGTGCGATCAAGGCCGGCGTCGTCGTCGCAGGTGGACCAGGTCCTGACGCTGTCAGTCGGATCGCACACCGCCGGGCCGGTCTCCAGGCGGGGGCGACTGCAGCCTCCTCACTGCTCTCCCGGGTTGCTCGCCGTCGGACGGCGGGTAGCTGGTGCGCGAGGTCCTTGGTGGCCGGGCATGGTCCACCATGCTCCTCAAGACCTCTCGCTCGTCCATCGCCCGCTCCTCGTCGGAAGGCGTCGCCTCGGTCAGGGCTAGGTCTAGATCGCTCGATGCCGCACCGATGAGTGCTGCGCCGGCGTCCTCTGGCTGCCACGGAGCCGGCACCGTGACCTCTACGCCGACACCATCCCGAATGGACGCACCCACGTCGAAGCCCAGAGCATCTCCCGTCTTCACCTGGACGCTGCTTGCCACGAGCAGGACACAGGTCGAGACGCCTACTCGACGACCCTGTGCCAGGAGTCGAGGGAAGACCCGACTGTCCGATCGGGGCGCGTTCCTGGCCAGCCGCTCGACGAACTTCTGCAACTCGACTCGCACGGCATCGAGGTGGGCGACCCCGGCGTAGCTCTCACCCGCGGGAGGCTCCTCGATCCGGGCGCGGGTGTCGTTGATCAGTGCCGACGCGCGCGGAGGCGGCGGCGAGCGATACCCAATCGACACGAGGAGGGCTACCTGTTGTTCCACGAGCAGGTCGGCGATCGTGCCCAACAGCTCGTGACTCGGGGCGGTCACACTGCCGCCCGTCGTGGCACGGAGCATCAGGTCCGCCCACAGGTCGTCTGCCTCGGCCGTCCTGCGCAGGGCTCTGTGCAGCGATCTCACGGCACCTCTGCGAGTGCGCTCCGATGCTTCCTCCTCCAGCGCTGCGTTCGTCACCGCGAGCGCGGAGGACAGGTCGCGGACGATTGCTGCGATCTCTGCGGACATGGAACTCCTCCGCTGCGGACATCGACACGTGTTCTGATGACGCGCGGGCAACAGGCGGAGCATCGTCCGCGCCCGACGCCGGGTCACCGCTGAGCGCTGCTCCAGGCTGACACTGCCCGACACGCCGTGCCCGGGTGACAGCCGGCCACGCGGGGACGGATCAGTTGATGGCGGGCCCGTCCGAGATGTTCTGCAGCAGGATCGGCGGCACGCCGTACACGCGGTCCCAGTTCAGGTGGTACCTGTCCATCGCAGTGGGGCTGGTGACCCACCGCTTCACGCCGGCGTCCACGAAGTACACGGCCGGTCCGCCTGACGGCCGGGCGAGTACTGCACCGTTCGCGATGGGCAGCCCCACGGGGATGGTGTGGACATCGATGAACTCCCGGATTCCGTTCCAGTCGCGGAACAGGTTGTTGTAGGTCGCCGGATTCGGGATCCATCGCCGGTAGCCCTGGTCCACCAGGTAGATCTCGGGTCGGTCGGGCATCTTGACCCGCCATCCGTTCAGGTCCGGGCGCACGTTGCTCAGGCTGTCGTCGGCCAGTCCGACCACCTGCTCGAAGGCATCCGTCGCCATCTCGAGGTCTCCGACGTCGGCGATCCGGACGTCCGTGGTGCTCATGTGGGGTTCCTTTCCGCCTTGTGTTCTCCATGACCGGATCCAGCTGTCGAACCCCTGATCCGTGTCGGATCAGGATCCGGAGCCCCCGTCACCAGGACGTCACGTCGTCGTCACGACGGCCCGCCGCGGGGACGTCGCGGCGAGAGCCGCGCCCGGTATCGCCCGGCCAGTTCGAACGCGGCCGACCCGGCGACAGGTCATCGCGGTACCTCGACCGCTACGTCGACAGCTGACCCGGCAGGATGCGACGGCACGGCACACCGGCTCCTGTGACGTGCGCGCCCCGCCGCCCCGGATGCGACTCCCGTCGCCGTGGTCCCGATGACCATGGGTGGCGGACCTCCGCCCCCGCGGCGAGACGCTCCACGGGTTGTGGAAGGCGCCGGTCCTGCTGCCTGGCCGCTGCACCGACCACCAGGCCGGGTGCAGCCACGGCCTGCGGGGACACGAGGTGCCGGGCGCGGTCCCGGCCGGATCCGGCAAGGGGAGGGGCGTTGGGACAGCGGACACGCTGAGGACGCTCAGCCGGAGTCGCGGTCGGCGCGGACGACGTCGGCCGAGGACGAGGTACTGAACCCCTCGCCGGCGTTGCGCTGCAGGAGTGCCTGGACCTCCGCCACCACGGCGGCCGGCCGCTGCCCACCGGTGTCCTCGACCGACAGCGGCGTCTCCGGGCTCTCGCCGGTCTCTGCAGCGCGCCGGTGGACTCCCGCGGACACGACCCGGGTCAGCCCATCGTCTTCTGGCCGTCGATCGACTCCCGCAGGATGTCGGCGTGGCCGGCGTGCTGGGCGGTCTCGGCGATGACGTGCAGGAACACGCGCCGGATCGACCAGCAGGCGCCCGGCTCGAACCAGGGGGCCTCCGGCAGCGCGTGCTCCGCGTCCAGGTCGGGCACCGTGGCGACGAGCTCGTCGGTGTGCCGGGCGACCTCCTCGTAGTGCGCCAGCACGCCGGCCAGCGTCTCCCCGGGCGCGAGGTGCCAGTGGCGGCTCGCCGCATCCGGGCCCCAGTTGCGGTTCATCGCCTCGGCCCCGCCCTCGGCGAAGCGCACCCAGCCGGCCTCGGTGGCCGCCACGTGCTTGATCAGCCCGGCCAGGTTGAGCGCGCTGGCCGTCGGCCGTCGGGTCGCCTGCTCGTCGGTCAGGTCGCGGACGGTGAACCGCAGGAACGCCCGGTGCCGCCGCAGCGACTCGATCAGGTCGGCGCGCTCGCGGGTGAGGGTGGTCGAGCCGGTCACGGGATCCCCTTCCGTCGTCCTCCGGTGGGTCGGCCCCGACGCTAGGGGGCGGGAGTGCCGGACGGAACGGATCGGCATCTGCCGATGACCGCGGTGTATCAGAACCGTCACACCTGCGTCCTAACGTGCAGGTCACAGGCACCGTTGGCCAGGAGGTCGTCATGAGCCCGACCGTCACCAGCATCGACCAGCTCGACCTCGACATCGCGGTCGCCTACATCGCGCTCGGCGTCGCCCGCAGCGCGTGGGACCGGTGCCCGAGCGCGCAGAACGCCGCCGTCGTCGACGAGGCGGAGGGCTGTGTCAACCGCCTCCTCGAGGAGCGGTTCGCCGCCCAGGAGTGACCCTCCACCGGAGCCGGTGGGCTCCGCGCCGGGACCCGCCGTCGACTGCTCGGTCCCGGTGGCCGATGCTGGGGTGACTCCGGACCTGACAGGGGATGGGGCCCTTCTCGTACCGGAAAGTGACGAGAGACACTCTCGTGATCCCTGCAACGATCACCAAGAGTGATGACATCCCACCGGTTCGTGCTTGACACCCCGCGTTGGACGTGTCGCCGTCCAGGTTCCCCCGATCGGTACAGCGCCTGACGATCGCCCGTGCTTACCGTGCGTCAGGCACCCGGCCGGGTGCCGACCGAGAGGAACCGATCGGCTCCCCCCGATCCCGCGCACCGGCGCGCGGGTGCGGAGACGGACCGCCGGGACCTGCCGCGACAGCGGCGGCGTCCGGCCGGCCCCGTCCCGCGGGTCCTCCGTCCTCGCCTGTCCACCGGCGGCGCGCACCCGCGTGCGCGCCGTTCCGCTCGACTGTCGAATGGGTTCCGCCTTGCTCGTAACCGCTCTGCCCTGCCGCGCGCCGTCGGCCCTGCCGGTCGCCTCCCGGGAAGGAGGCAGCCTCCCGGTCACGTCCCGGCGTGGCTGACCGCACTCCCCAGGCGACCTACCCCTACGCCGACTTCAGCGAGCTCGCCGGTCCGCTGCAGGAGCCGACGCCGGACAGCCGCGTCCGGTTCCGCCCGGTCACCCGCGGCGGCGCGCGCCTGCGCGCCTGGCTGCTGGTGTCCACGGCCCTGCTGTGCGAGGTCGCGTTCCTGGCCTTCCTGCTGCGGCCGGCCAACCACCCCGAGTTCTCGCAGGACTGGCAGTCCTTCCTGGCCATGGCGCTGATCGGCAGCATCGCGATCATCGAGGGCCTGCGCCTGGTGAACGTCTGCACCCTGGCCGTGGCCACGCTCAACGCCCGCGACCCGGTGCCGGTCGTCCCCCTGACCGGTCAGCGGCTGGCGTTCATCACCACGATCGTGCCGGGCAAGGAGCCGATCGAGATGGTGCGCCGGACGCTGGAGGCCGCCGTCCAGGTCCGGTACGAGGGCACCTTCCACGTCTGGTTGCTCGACGAGGGCGACGACCCCGCCGTCCGCGCCCTGTGCGCCGAGCTCGGCGTCCGCCACTTCAGCCGGGCCGGCGTGCCCCGGTGGAACCAGAGCTCGGGCCCGCACAAGGCGCGCACCAAGCACGGCAACTACAACGCCTGGCTCGAGGCACACGGCGACGAGTACGACTTCTGGGTGTCGGTGGACACCGACCACGTGCCGATGCCCAACATGGCCGAGCGGCTGATGGGCTACTTCCACGACCCGGACGTCGCCTTCGTCGTCGGCCCGCAGGTCTACGGCAACTACGACAACTTCGTCACCCGCGCCGCGGAGTCCCAGCAGTACCTGTTCCACAGCGTCCTGCAGCGGGCGGCCAACCGGTCGAGCAGCGCGATGTTCGTGGGCACCAACAACGCCGTGCGGATCGCGGCGCTGCGGGCCGTCGGCGGACTGCAGGACTCCATCACCGAGGACGCCGCGACCAGCCTCGTCTGGCACGCCGGCCGCAACCCGCGGACCGGCGCCCCGTGGAAGTCGGTCTACACCCCCGACGTCCTGGCGGTGGGCGAGGGCCCGAGCACCTGGCGGGACTACTTCACCCAGCAGGGCCGCTGGGCCCGCGGCACCGACGAGGTCGTGCTGCGGCGCTTCTGGCGGCTGGCCCCCCGGCTGTCGTTCCGCCGGCTGACCCACTACGCGCTGCTGATGTCGTACTACCCGGCGGCCGCTATCAGCTGGGTGCTCGGCATCGGCAACCTCCTCGCCTACCTGCTGACCGGCGTCGCGGGCCTGCTGGTGTCCGCGCAGCTGTGGCTGGTGCTCTACGTCAACGCCGCGGTGCTGCAGGTCGCCGTCTACTTCTGGAACCGCAAGCACAACGTCAGCCCGCACGAGGAGGAGGGCTCCTCGGGGGTCAGCGGCATGGCCATCTCGGTGATGTCGGCGCCGCTGTACGTCAGCGCCCTCCTCGCCGCCGTGCGCAACCGCAGCACCGGCTTCCACGTCACCCGCAAGGGCGCGGTCGCCGGTGACCGGCTGGGCGTGTTCGGCCGGCACCTGGGCTGGGCCGCCGTGGTGGCCGCCGCGCTGGTGGCCTCGCAGCTGCTCGGCCACACGCACGCCGCCATCCGGATCTGGGCCGTGCTGAGCCTGGTCATGTCGCTGCTGCCGGTGGCGATCTGGAGCGCCGGGCGCCGGCGCGCCCGGCAGAGCGCCCCGGCACCCGCCGCGACCGCGCCCGCCGTGCCCGCCCCGTCCCTGCCCGTCCCGTCCCGGCCGGTCCTCGCCGCACCCGACGTCGTCCCGGCTCCGGCCGCGCCGGCCGTCCGGTTCGTGCGCAACCGGCTGGTCGACGTCCCCCAGACCCAGGAGAGCACCCGATGACCCGACGCATGCCGCGCCGCACGCGCCGGTTGCGCAACGCCGCGCTGATCGCCGCCACGGTGGGCGGGCTGGTGGCCGCCAACGGCCCGGTCGTGACCGCCGTCGCCGCGGACGTCTACACCGACTTCCAGCGCAGCCGCCCGGAGTACAAGGCCCAGTACGGGTCGTGGGAGACCATCGAGCTGCCCGAGGAGTACCGGGGCCAGGCCGTGCACGCCGCCCTGCTGTACACCGGCGACGTCCTGCTCATCGCCGGGTCGGGCAACGACGCCGAGAACTTCGAGGCCGGCACCTTCCGGACCATCCTGTGGGACCCGGTGAGCGGGGAGGCCGAGGAGATCCCGACCCCGGAGGACCTGTTCTGCTCCGGGCACGCCTACCTGCCCAACGGCAACCTGCTGGTGGCCGGCGGCACGCGGGACTACGAGGTCCTCGCCGACGACGTCACGCACGCCGCCGGTGTGCTCACCGTCAAGAACGAGCGCCTCGACGAGTCGGTCACCCTGCCCGCCGGCACCCGGTTCACCGCCCGCGGCAACGCCTACACGACAGCGGAGGAGGTCACCGTCCCGCCCGCGCACCTCATGGCCGACGGCAGCTCCATGGCCGGCGAGCAGGAGGTGTGGATCGAGGCCGAGGAGGAGGGCGAGGGCCCCGTCGTCACCGGCGGCCAGCAGTTCCAGGTCGAGGAGTTCAGCGCCGAGGAGCGGTCCACGCTCTACGGCCAGGGCGACACCATCACCCTCGACAAGCAGAACTACACCGGGCTGGACGCCTCCTACGAGTACGACGTCGCCAGCGAGAGCTACCGCCCGACCGGGCGGCTGACCGAGTCGCGCTGGTACCCGACGCTGGTCGGCACGGGGGACGGCGGCGTGCTGGCCGTCTCCGGCCTCGACGAGTTCGGCCAGGTCGTCGACGGCGACAACGAGGTCTACGACCCGGCCACCCGCACCTGGGCGAACCGGCCGGAGCTCGAGCGGTACTTCCCGACCTACCCCGCGCTGTTCCGCCTCGCCGACGGCCACCGGCTCTTCTACAGCGGCTCCAACACCGGCTACGGGCCGGCCGAGGCGGGCCGCCAGCCCGGCATCTGGGACCTGGCCGACAACGGCTGGCAGGACGTCGAGGGCCTGCGCGACCCCGAGTTCAACGAGACCAGCACCTCGTTCATGCTCGCCCCCGCGCAGGACCAGCGGGTGGCGATCGTCGGTGGCGGCGGCGTCGGGGACAGCGAGGAGTCCACGGCCCGCTTCGACGTCGTCGACCTCAGCGAGGCCGAGCCCCGCTACCAGCCGGCCGGCGTCGACTACCCGAGCCCGGCGCGCTACATCAACGCGGTCACGCTGCCCGACGACACCACCCTGCTCACCGGCGGCTCGGTCGGCTACCGCGGCAACTCCCAGAGCGACCTGCACCTGACGACGCGGTACGACCCGCACAGCGGCCACCTGCAGGACGCGGCACCCAACGAGGTCGGCCGCAACTACCACGCGACGGCGCTGCTGCTGCCCGACGGGCGGGTCATGACCATGGGCTCGGACCCGCTGTTCTCCGACGAGGACAACACCATCCCCGGCCGGTTCGAGACGCGCATCGAGATCTACTCCCCGCCCTACCTGTTCGCCGGGGAGCGGCCGGCCATCACCGACGCCCCGCAGGAGGTCACCCGGGGCAGCGGCTTCACCGTCGCCACCGAGGGCGGCGGCGTCGCCGAGGCCCGGCTGCTGCGCCCCAGCGCCGTCACGCACCAGACCGACACCGAGCAGCGGTCGATCGCGCTGGACGTGTCCTGCCCGGGGGAGGAGGCACCGGCGCCGGCCGCCTCGGGTGACGGGCACTGCCCGGACGGCTGCTGCGGCGGCGGGACGGTCGAGCTGAGCGTCCCCGAGGAGGAAGGCCTGACGCCGTCGGGCTGGTACATGTTGGTCGTGCTCGACGACCACGGCGTCCCGTCGCCGGCGCGATGGGTGCACGTGGGATGACCGCGGGCACCGCCCGCCGGCGGTCGCTGCGGACCGCGGTGCTGGCCGTCGTGGCCGGCACCGCGGTCGCCTGCGGCGGCAGCGGCACGACGGATCCCGCGGACCCCACCGGCACCGCCGCGCCGGAGGAGGAGGGCGCGAGCCGCCTGGCGGGGGAGGAGCTCTGGCTCAACCCCGAGGGCCACGGCCCCGTCGCCGTCGAGCAGGCCCGGGCCGAGGGGCGCACCGAGGACGCCGAGGCGCTCGCCCCGCTGGCCGAGCAGCCGACCGCCACCTGGTTCGCCACGAACGACAACCCCTACCCCGCGGTGGAGGAGGTGTCGCTGGCCGCCGACGCGGCCGGGGAGCTGCCGGTCCTGGTGGCCTACAACGTGCCGGGGCGCGACTGCGGCCTGTACTCCAGCGGCGGCGCCCCCGACGCCGACGCCTACCTCGCCTGGATCGGCAGCTTCGCCGCGGCCCTCGGCGACCGCCCCGCGGTGGTCGTGCTGGAGCCCGACGCCGTTCCGCAGGCCCTGGTCGGCTGCCCGGGCGTGGACGCCGCGGCGCGCTACGAGGTGCTCGCCCAGGCCGTGGACATCCTCGACCGGCAGCCGGGCGCGCGCGTCTACGTCGACGCCGGCAACGCCAGCTGGGTCCAGGACCTGCCGGCGCTCGCCGACGCCCTGCGCCGCAGCGGCATCGACGCGGCCGACGGGTTCGCCCTCAACGTCTCCAACTACGAGACGACCGAGGCCAGCACCGAGTACGGCACCGAGCTGTCCCGCGTGCTGGAGGACGGCGCCCCCGAGGGGACACCGCCCGCCCACTTCGTCGTCGACACCAGTCGCAACGGCGCCGGCCCGCCGGAGGACAGCGGCAGCGAGGAGGGCCGCTGGTGCAACCCGCCGGGGCGGGCGCTCGGCGAGGAGCCGACGACCTCCACCGACGTCCCCCGGCTCGACGCGCTGCTGTGGGTCAAGCAGCCCGGCGACTCCGACGGCACCTGCGGCGGCGGGCCCCCGGCGGGCCAGTGGTGGCCCGAGGCGGCCCTGGAGCTGGTGGCCGGCTGACCGCCGGCCGGTGCGTCAGTCGCCCCAGGGGATGTAGTTCGAACCGCCGCCGAGGGCGGTGAGCACGAGCATGCCGGTGAAGGCGATCACGATGAACGCCACCACGACGGCGAACAGCAGCCAGCGGCGGTCCTCGATGCCGGGCTTCTCGCTGTCCTCCGGGGCGTGGGGTGCGTCCTCCACCCGCGTGGCCGGTGGGGGTTCCTCGGCCGCGGCGGGCGGCCGGTCGACGGGAACGGTCATGACGACTCCCTGACGTGGGCGTCCCGGGCGCCGGGTGATCGGCGTCCGGGGACGACGCTAGGACGGTCACGGGTCGCCGGAACGGGTCGGAGGTCCCTGGTCCGAGGGCCCGAGGACACGCCCCCTGCAGGTCAGCGGGCGGTGCCCGGCTGCCGCCACTGGCTGGCCCGCTCGCCGTGCGCGGCCCGCTCGACGGTCCCGGTGAGCCGGCGGTCGCGCCTGCCCTCGCTCCGGGCGGCGAGCAGCCGGCCAGATGCCGGGGGAGGTGGCGGAGTGCTCGCCGGCCAGGCCCGCACCGACGAGCCGATCGTCCCGGTCACCCAGGAGACGGTCGGCTCGGCGAGGATCCCGTGCGGGTGGACGCGTCCTCGACCATCTGCCGCTCCTCGGCGGTGAGGTCGGCGGCCAGGGAGTCGAGGTGGGTCCACGGGTGCTCCCGCTCACGTGCAGCCCGAACCGCCCGGCGGGGGTGTCCACGTCGGCGCCGTGGTCCCAGCCGGGGGCCAGGCTGCCGGTCCACCGCGTGCGGGCCAGGCGGTCGCGCAGGTCTGCGAGGACGGCGTCGTCGACCGCGACGGCGCAGGGACGCGTGGCCACGGTCGACTTCTGCCCAGGACGTGGGAGTGGCGTCCCCAGGGGGGCGACTGGGGACGCCGTGCCGGAGCGTCGCAGGCCCGCGCGGGGCGGGGCCAATACCGACGGTGATGCACAGCCGGCATGGCCCGCGCCGGCCCGGGTCAGCCGCCGCGCTCGACCTCGGCCTGCACGATGCCGCCGATCGCCGTCTGCAGGGCGGGGTTGGTGGTGTCGCCCTCGGCGAGCGCGGCGCGGGCGTCCTCCGACAGCAGCGCCGGGTCGACGTCGTCGAGCCAGGCCACCTCGCCGCCGACGCGGCGGCCCACCTGCAGCCCCTCGGTGCCCTGGCGGAGGACGTACTGGTCGCCGTCGATGTCGATCGTCAGGTCGTCGCTCATGGGCGGCCCCTACCCCGCGCGCCCCCGTGCACGCCCCGCAGGATGGGCGTGTGGACACCGAGGTGGTCGAGGTCGTCGTCACCGGGCCGGACGCCGGCTGGCTGGCCGGCTACACCCGGACGCTGGTGGAGGAGCGGCTGGCCGCCTGCGGGCACCAGCTCACCGCGATCCGCTCGGTGTACCGCTGGGAGGGGGCGGTGCACGACGACCCGGAGGCCCGCGTGGCGCTGCACACCCGCCGCTCACTGGTCCCGGCGCTGGTCGCCCGCACCCGCGAGCTGCACCCCTACGACGTGCCGTGCGTCCTCGCCGTGCCGGTCGTCGGCGGTGACCCCGACTACCTGCGCTGGGTGCTCACCGAGACCCGCGAGCCCGAGACCCGCGAGCCCGAGACCCGCGAGCCCGAGACCGGCGATCCCTAGGGCGTCAGCACCAGCTTGCCGCGCACGTGTCCCTCGCGGCTGCGCCGCAGCGCCTCGGCGGACCGCTCGAGGGGGTAGGTGCCGGCGACCGGCAGCCGCAGCCGGCCGTCGGCCGCCAGCCGCGCGACCTCGGCCAGCCGGGGCGCGGCGCCCTCGCTGCTGGTGGTCACCTGCACGCCGAGGTCACCGGCGCCGAAGTCGGCGACGGTGACCACCCTGCCGGGATCGCCGGTCAGCGCGACCAGGTCGCGCACCGAGCCGCGGCCCGCGGTGTCGACGGCGCCGTCCACCCCGCCGGGGACCAGTTCGCGCACCCGGTCGGGCAGGCCCTCGCCGTAGGGGGTGTGCAGCGCGCCGAGGGACCGGACGTAGTCGGCGTTGGCCGGCGAGGAGGTGCCGACGACCCGCAGCCCCCGGCTGACGGCGACCTGCACGGTGGCACCGCCCACCCCGCCGCTGGCGCCGTCGACGACGACGGTGGCGCCCTCGGGCAGCCCGAGCAGGTCCAGCACGCGGACGGCGGTCTCCCCGGCGACGCCGAGCCCGGCGGCCTCCTCGAGGCCGGTGCCCGCCGGGACGGGCGCCCAGGCGGTGAGGACGGCGTGCTCGGCGGCGGTGGCGCGGCCCAGCCCGAACACCGCGTCGCCGACCCGCACGCCGGTCACGCCCTCGCCGACCTCGTCGACCACCCCGGCGGCGTCGAAGCCGGGCACGGCCGGCCCGTCCGGCGCGGCGCCGCGGGCCATCAGGCCGGTGACCTGCTTCCAGTCGATCGGGTTGACGCTCGCGGCGCGCACGGCCACGCGGACCCGGCCCGGCCCGGCGTGCGGCTCGTCGACCTCCCCGACGCCCACGACCTCGGGCTCCCCGTACTCCGTGTACACGACGGCGCGCATCGGCGTGCTCCTCCCGGACGGCGGTGACGTGCGGCTGCAACCGCCGTGACCGCCGACACCTTCCGCCGACACCTTCCGCCGTCATCCCGGCTCGCCGCGCAGCTTGCGCCGGGCCACCACGACTAGGTCGACCAGCGCCACCGCGGCGAGGACGAACAGGAGCACCGCCGGCCAGGCCGGCAGGTCGGTGCCCAGCCACAGGATCCCGAACACCGTGCAGGTGACCAGCCCGAACGTGGCCAGCACCAGTCGCAAGGTCAGCGCCGACTGCGCCGGCGCCGCGCCGCCGATGCCCGCCGTCGGGTCGTGGTGGTCGGGCAGGCCGCGCTCGTAGTCCGCGCGGGTGCGCTTCCGGCGGGGCTCGCTCATGCCACCCGGGCTACCCGACGGCGCCCCCGGCCACCCGGCGGGCCGCTGCGAGGATGGCGGGCGTGACCCCGGCTGCCCGCGACACCCCCGCCGTCCTGCGCGACCTCGGCGCCGCCCTGCTCGGCGCGGTGCCGGCCGGCGCGGCGCGGGCCAAGTACCGCGCCACGGTGGTCGGGGACGTCCGCCGCGACGAACTCGTGGCCGACGCCGGCGACGGGCGGCCGGTGCCGGTGGCGGTGCCCGACGCGGTCCGGGCCGCCGTCGAGGAGCTCAAGCGGGTCATGTGGACGCCGGAGCGCGGCACCTGGCTGCAGACCGAGATGGTCCTCGACCGGTCCACCGGCCGGCTGCTGCCCCTGTTCAACGGCGACGCCGAGCCCGCCGGCCCGCCGCTGCCGCGCGCGGCGCTGCTCGCCGAGCTGCGCGACTTCCCCCGCCCGCCCGGCGCCGTCCCGGGGTGGATGGCCGAGCGGACCGGCTGACCGCGCCGCCCGGCCCCCCGGCCCGCGGGCGCACTACCCTGGATCGACGTGGCCGCAGACTTCTCCGTCGTCCTCGACGAACTCGACACGACCCTCAGGAGCATCGAGTCCGTCCTCGACGTCGACCGGCTGCGCCGGGAGGTCGCCGACCTCGAGCAGCAGGCCGCCGCGCCCGACCTGTGGAACGACGTGGAGGCCGCGCAGGCGCTGACCTCCCGGCTGTCCTACCTGCAGGGCGACCTGCGCCGGGTCGAGGAGCTGCGCAGCCGGCTCGATGACGTCGGCCTGCTGCACGAGATGGCGGCGGAGGAGGACGACGCGGACACCACGGCCGAGGCCGAGCGGGAGCTGGAGAGCCTGCGCAAGGCGATCGACGAGCTCGAGGTCCGCACGCTGCTCAACGGCGAGTACGACTCCCGCGAGGCGCTGGTGACCATCCGCTCGGAAGCCGGCGGGGTCGACGCCGCGGACTTCGCCGAGATGCTCATGCGGATGTACCTGCGCTGGGCCGAGCGGCACAAGTACGCCGTCGAGGTCTACGACACCAGCTACGCGGAGGAGGCCGGCATCAAGTCGGCCACCTTCGCCGTCAAGCAGCCCTACGCCTACGGCACCCTGTCGGTCGAGCAGGGCACCCACCGGCTGGTGCGCATCTCGCCCTTCGACAACCAGGGCCGCCGGCAGACGTCGTTCGCCGGGGTGGAGGTGCTGCCCGTCGTCGAGCAGACCGACCACGTCGACATCCCGGAGAACGAGATCCGCATCGACGTCTTCCGCTCCTCGGGGCCCGGCGGGCAGAGCGTCAACACCACCGACTCCGCCGTCCGGATCACCCACCTGCCCACCGGCATCGTCGTCTCCTGCCAGAACGAGAAGAGCCAGATCCAGAACCGGGCCGCGGCGATGCGCGTGCTGCAGGCGCGGCTGCTGGCCAAGCGGCAGGAGGAGCAGCGGGCGGCCATGGACGCGCTCAAGGGCGAGGGCTCCAGCTGGGGCAACCAGATGCGCTCCTACGTGCTGCACCCGTACCAGATGGTCAAGGACCTGCGCACCGAGCAGGAGACCGGCAACACCGCGGCCGTGCTCGACGGCGACATCGACTCCTTCATCGAGGCCGGCATCCGGTGGCGCCGGCAGCAGGAGAGCGTGTCGGCCGGCTGAGCGTCGCCTCGGTCACACCGCGGCGCGGTTGGCGGGGCGATCCCGCTGGGTAGCAGGGCAGGTCGCCGAACCGCTCCCGGTGCGTCTCGGTGCGAACCGACCAGAGTGCGGCTCCGGACAGGTACCGTGGCCCCTCGTGATCGAATTGCAACACGTCACCAAGCTCTACCCGGCCAGCCCCCGGCCGGCCCTCGATGACGTGACGACGGAGATCGACAAGGGGGAGTTCGTCTTCCTCATCGGCTCCTCGGGCTCCGGCAAGTCGACGTTCCTCCGGCTGCTGCTCAAGGAGGACGACCCGACCCGCGGGACGATCACCGTCAACGGCAAAACGCTCAACGGCATGAGCAAGTGGCAGGTGCCCAAGCTCCGCCGGACGATGGGCTGCGTCTTCCAGGACTTCCGCCTGCTGCGCAACCGCACGGTGGCGGAGAACGTGGCCTTCGCCCTCGAGGTCATCAACAAGCCGCACCGCACCATCAAGCGCGTCGTCCCCGAGGTGCTGGAGATGGTCGGCCTCGACGGCAAGGCCAACCGGCTGCCGCACGAGCTCTCCGGCGGTGAGCAGCAGCGGGTGGCCATCGCCCGCGCCTTCGTCAACCGGCCGCTGGTGCTGCTCGCCGACGAGCCCACCGGCAACCTCGACCCGGAGACCAGCGAGGGGATCATGCTGCTGCTGGAGCGGATCAACCGCACCGGCACCACCGTGATCATGGCGACGCACGACTACCACATCGTCGACTCCATGCGCCGCCGCGTCATCGAGCTCAACGGGGGCCAGATCACCCGCGACCAGTCGCGCGGCGTCTACGGCGTCGGCCGCTGACCGCTGGTCGCCCCCGCCACCTCCTGCACCTCACGACAGGGAACCCATGCGCGTCAACTTCGTCCTCTCCGAGGTGGCCACCGGGCTGCGTCGCAACCTGACCATGACGGTCGCGATGATCCTGACCACGGCCATCTCGCTCGGTCTCATGGGGACCGGCCTGCTCATCGCCGGGATGATCTCCGACATGAAGGAGATCTACTACGACAAGGTGCAGGTCTCCATCTTCCTGGCCGACGACGTCACCGACGAGCAGCGCAGCGCCATCGAGACCCAGCTCGCCGACTCGCCGGAGGTGGCCACCTACCTCTACGAGTCCAAGGAGGAGGCCTACGAGCGCTTCCGGCAGCAGTTCTCCCAGCAGCCCGAGCTGGTCGAGAACACCCCGCCGGACGCGCTGCCGGAGAGCTTCCGCGTGGAGCTGGTCAACCCCGAGCGCTACGAGGTCATCGCCGCGGAGTTCCCCAACGGGCAGAACGGCGTCGACCAGGTGCGCGACGAGGGCGACTTCCTCGACCGGTTGTTCAGCCTGCTCAACGGCGCCCGCAACGCGACGATCGCCGTGGCGGTGGTGCAGGCGCTGGCGGCCCTGCTGCTGATCTCCAACACGATCCAGCTCGCGGCGTTCAACCGGCGCAACGAGACCAACATCATGCGGCTGGTCGGCGCCTCGCGCTGGTACACCCAGCTGCCGTTCATCCTCGAGGCGGCGCTGGCCGGGCTCATCGGCGCGATGCTCGCCGTCGGCGGGCTGGTGCTGACCAAGGTGCTCTTCGTCGACAAGACGCTGGCCGGGCCGATCAAGGCGGGGATCATCCCGCCGGTCGACTGGAGCGCGATCGCCACGATCAGCCCGATCATCGCCGGTGCCGGGGTGGGCCTGGCCGCCGTCGCCGCGTACGTGACCCTGCGCCTCTACGTCCGGCTGTAGCCGGCTCCCGCCCCTCCCGTCGCGGCCGGAGCCCGGGGCGGGTAGGAAGCGGGCATGACGACGGCCGACGTCAGCGGGATCCACGAGCAGGCGGCAGCGGGGGCGGGGGACGTCGACGCCGGGCGCGCCGACGTCCGCCTGCACCTGCGGCGGCTGGGTGGCGTCGGTGCTTTCGGCACGGACGACGACGACCCGACCGAGGGGCTGCTGACCGCGGTGCGGATGGTCCGCCGGCTGGCGTCGGTGTCGCTGGCCACCGCCTTCGCCGCCTGGTCGCAGCGGATGGTGCTGGAGTACCTGCGCGCCTCCGCGCGGGCCGAGCCGCTCGACGGCCTGGTCGACGGCCTGCGCGCCGGCACCGTCCCCGGCGCCAGCGCGATGGCCCCCGCGCTGGCCGACCTGGCCGGCACCGGCACGCTGCCGGTCACCGCCACCCGCGACGGCGACGGCTGGCGGCTGTCGGGCACGGTCACCTGGGCGTCGAACCTCTTCGACGACGCCGTCGTGGTCACCCCGGTGCGCACCTCCGAGGAGGGGCGGCTGGTGGTGTGCCTGCGCCGCACCGACGCCGGCGTGACCCCCACCGAGCTCTACGACCTGCTGGGCCTCAACGGCACCGGCACCGGCGGGCTGGGGCTCGACGGGGTCGCCGTCGGCCCGGGGCACGTGCTCAGCGACGACCTCGCCTCCTTCGTGGCCGTCTGCCGCCCGGCGATGGTGCTGCTGCAGACCGCGATGGCCGTCGGCGTGACCGACGCCGCGCTGACCGCCTCCACCGAGCACCGGCCGGCCGTCCTGCGCCCCGACGGCGACGCCCTGGGCGAGCGGCGCGACGACGTCGTCCGCCGGCTGGAGGACCTCGCCGGTGACCGGGTCGGCGTGCACCCCGGCGACCTCGCCCGGCTGCGGCTGGCCGCCCTCGACCTCGCCGCCGACGCGGTGCGGTTCGAGTCGGCGGTGGCCGGGGGATCGGGCTACCTGGCCGGCAGCGACACCGCCCGCCGGGTGCGCGAGGTGGCGTTCCTGCCGGTGCAGGCGCCCACGTACGCGCAGCTGCGCCGGGAGGTCGCGGTGGCCGAGGGCGGGCGGGCACCGGCCCGGTAACCTGGGAGGATGCCGCGGGAACAGGGGCGCAAGCTCATCGCCCAGAACAAGAAGGCGCGGCACGACTACTCGATCCTCGACACCTACGAGGTCGGCCTGGTGCTCACCGGCACCGAGGTGAAGAGCCTGCGCGCCGGCCGGGCGTCGCTGGTCGACGGCTTCGCCACCGTCGACGGCGGCGAGGTGTGGCTGCAGCACGTGCACATCCCCGAGTACACGCAGGGCACCTGGACCAACCACGCCCCGCGCCGCAAGCGCAAGGTGCTCATGCACCGCGAGGAGATCGACAAGCTGATCGGCAAGACCCGCGAGGGCGGCCTGACGCTCGTGCCGCTGGACCTGTACTTCAAGGACGGCAAGGTCAAGGCCACCCTGGCGCTGGCCAAGGGCAAGAAGTCCTACGACAAGCGGCACGACCTGGCCGAGCGGGACTCCCGCCGGGAGATCCAGAAGGCGTTCGGCCGGTACGTCAAGGGCCGCCGCTGATGCGGGGCGTCGCCTACGACCGGTTCGGCTCCTCGGCGGTCCTGTCGCTGCGCGAGGACCTGCCCGACCCGCCGGTCGGGCCCGACACCGTGCTGGTGCGGGCGCACGCCGCCGGGGTCAACCCGGTCGACGTCGGCATCCGCGAGGGGCACCTGGCCGGGGCCTTCCCGCACCACTTCCCGATCGTGCCGGGCTGGGACCTCGCCGGCACCGTCGAGGCCGTCGGCCCCGCGGTCGTCGACCTCGCGCCCGGTGACGAGGTGTTCGGCTACCTGCGCCGCGACGACGTGCAGTGGGGCACCACCGCCGAGCTCGTGCCCGCTCCGCAGCGCTGCGTGGCGCGCAGGCCGGGCTCGCTGTCGTTCGCCGAGGCCGGCGCGCTGCCGCTGGCCGGGCTGACCGCCTACCAGGCGCTCACCGAGGCCCTCGACGTCGGCGAGGGCGACCGGGTGCTGGTGCACCGGGCCGCCGGCGGGGTCGGGTTCTTCGCCGTGCAGATCGCCGTCGCGCTCGGCGCGCACGTGATCGGCACGGCGAGCCCGCGCAACCACGGCTTCCTGCGCGACGCCGGCGCCGCCGAGGTGCTCGACCACGCGGCCGGCCCGGTCAGCGGGCAGCTGTCCGAGCCGGTCGACGCCGTCCTCGACCTCGTCGGCGGCGACACGCTGGCCGACGCGCCGCGGCAGGTGCGCGACGTCTCCCGCATCGCCAGCGTCGTCGACCCGGCGGTCAACGGGATGGGCGGGCGCTACGTGTTCGTCCGGCCCGAGCGGCACGACCTCGAGGAGCTCGGCCGGATGGCCGACGCCGGGCAGCTGCGGGTGTCGATCGCGCGGGCGTTCCCGCTGGAGCGCACCGCCGAGGCCCAGGACCTCGTGGCCGGCGGCCGGGTCCGCGGCAAGGTCGTCGTCACGCTGCGATGAGCGTGCCCCCGCCGGTCGACGACGCCGACGTCCCGCGGTTCTGGCGGGAGCTGGGCCTGCCCGGCCTGGTCGACGTGCACGTGCACTTCCTGCCGCCGCGGGTGCAGGCCAAGGTGTGGGGCTACTTCGAGGCCGCGCGGGAGCACTACGGCACCGACTGGCCGGTGCGGTACGCGCTGCCCGAGGACGAGCGGCTGGCCGTGCTCGGCGGACTCGGCGTGCGGGCGTTCCCCACGCTGCCCTACCCGCACAAGGCGGGGATGGCCGCCTGGCTCAACGACTGGTCGGCCGCGTTCGCCGACGCCCATCCGCAGGTGCTGTCCTCGGCCACGTTCTTCCCCGAGCCCGAGGCGCCCCACTACGTGGCCGAGGCGCTGCACCGCGGAGCCCGGGTGTTCAAGGTGCACGTGCAGGTGGGTGGCTTCGACCCGCGCCACCCGCTGCTGGAGCCGGTGTGGTCGCGGCTGGAGGAGACAGGGACGCCGGTGGTCGTCCACTGCGGCTCCGGTCCGCTGCGCGGCGAGCACACCGGCCCCGGGCCGGCGGCCGGTCTGCTCGAGCGCCACCCCGGGCTGCGGCTGGTCGTCGCCCACCTCGGGATGCCCGAGTACCGCGAGTTCCTCGACCTCGCCGAGCGGTACGAGCACGTGCACCTGGACACCACCATGTTCGCCACCGGGTTCACCGAGCGGCTCATGCCCTTCGACCGGGCGCTGCGGCCGCGGCTGGGTGCGCTACGCGAGAAGGTGCTGCTGGGCAGCGACTTCCCGTCCATCCCGTACCCCTACGCCGAGCAGCTCGCTGCGCTCGCCGGCCTCGACCTCGGCGAGGACTGGCTGCGCGCGGTGCTGCACGACAACGGCGCCCGGCTGTTCGCCCTGGAGGACTGAGTGCCCGCCGCCCGCCTCACCGCCGCCGTCCTCGGCACCCCGGACCGGCAGGGCCTGGCCCGCTCCTGACGGTCGTTGCTCGATCAGTCGCTCCGTGCGGCCCGACTGCAGGGGCCCGCCGCGGGCCTGCGAGTGGTGGGGGACCTCGACCTGGAGGTCGACGACCTCGAGGCGGCCTGTGCGCTGGCCGAGGAGGCCGGCGCCCGCCCGCTCGGCGGGCACGAGGACGAGCAGGAGGTGGTGCGCGTCCACGCCGATCCCGCCGGGCACCCGTTCTGCCTGTTGGCCCGCCGGTAATGCGGTCGCGGCCGGGGGAGGGACCGGCCTAGCGTCGTCGCCCGTGTCCGACTCGCCCGTGCCCGACTCGCCCGTGCCCGACGTGACCGGCCTGCCCGAGGGCCTCACCGCCCGACCGCTCACCCTCGACGACGCCGACGCCGCCGCGGGGCTGCTCGCGGCGGCCGAGGCGCTCGACGGCACCGGGGAGCACGAGGACGCCGACGACCTCACCGAGTGGTGGGGCAACGACGTGGTGGACCTGCGGCGCGACGGGCGGGCGGTGGTGACGGCGGAGGGCCGGCTGGCCGGCTGGGCGACGTCGATCGCCTCCCGGGGCGGCCGCGACGCCCTCCGCGTCTGGTCCGAGGGCCGGGTGCACCCGGAGTTCCGCGGCCGCGGTGTCGGCCGGGCGCTGGTGGACTGGCAGGTGCGCCGCGGCACCGAGCAGCACGCCGACCTCGCGCCCGCGGGGCTGCCCGGCCGGCTGGTCGCCTCGGTGTGGCCCACCATGACGTCGCTGGAGTCGCTGCTGCGGCGCAGCGGCTTCGAGGTCGAGCGGCTGTTCGCCGCGATGGAGCGGCCACTGACCGACCTGCCCGCCGTGCCCGCGCCGCCCGGGGTGGAGATCGTCCCCTTCGACCGGGACCGCGACGACGAGGTCCGGCGGGCGCACAACGTCTCCTTCACCGCCCACCACGGCTCCAGCGAGCGCGACGAGCAGGCCTGGCGCACCTGGTTCACCGGGCGGGAGGCGTTCCGCCCCGACCTGTCGGTGCTGGCCCTCGCCGACGGCGCGGTCACCGGCTACGCGCTGGCCTACGTGTACGAGGCGGACACCCGCGCGACCGGCGTCCGCACCTCCCACCTGGGCCAGATCGGCGTGCTCCCCGCGGCCCGCGGTCGGGGCGTCGCGTCGGCGGTCGTCGCCGCCGCGCTGGCCGCCGCCGTGGAAGGCGGCTGCGGGCGGGCGGCGCTCGACGTCGACACGGAGAACACCACCGGCGCCTTCGCGCTCTACGAGCGCCTCGGCTTCCGCGTCGCTCGCACCTACTCCTCCTGGGCCTACCCGGTGCCGCCGCTGGCCTAGGGTCGCCGGCATGGTCAGCGCCGATGCCACCGCGCCCGCTCTCGACCCGGCCGTCGTCGGCCGGGCGTACCGCTCCCTCGCGCCGCTGCACGACCACGTGTACTTCGTGCCCGAGACCGAGCAGCACCTCACGGCCGTCGGCCTGCGCCCGGGCCGGATGGTCTACTTCGCCGGCCGCGCGGCCCCGATGGGCGCCGTCGGCCCGGGGGTGGTGACGGCGACGTTCTCCAACTTCTCCCCGGCGATCGTGGCCCGGCACGTGCCGCGGGCGTGGACGCTGGCCACCCCGGAGCAGGTCGTCGCGGCCCGGCTCACCGCCGCCCGCGCCTCGCTGACCCGGCTGCTCGGGGGGGAGGAGGCCGCGGCCGCGCCGGAGGTCGCCGAGCTCGCCGACCTGCTGGCCGAGGCGTGCTCCGTGCTCCCCGCCGAGGGCCGGCCGCTCTACGCCGGCCACGCCGACCTCCCCTGGCCGGAGGACCCGGTCGGCCGCCTCTGGCACGCCGCGACGCTGCTGCGCGAGTGGCGCGGCGACGGGCACGTGGCCGTGCTGGTGCGCGCCGACCTGTCCGGGCTGGAGGCGCTGCTCACCCACACCGCCACCGGTCGCGGCTTCTCACCCGCCGCCGCGAAGGCCACGCGCGGCTGGACCGACGAGGAGTGGGACGCGGGCCTGGCCCGCCTCGCCGCCCGCGGCCTGCTCGACGGCGAGCAGCTCACCGACGCCGGGCGCCGGCTGCGGGCCGACGTCGAGGCCGAGACCGACGCGCTGTCGACCGCGCCGTGGGCCCACCTGGGGCCCGAACGCACCGGTCGCGTCGTCGAGCTGGGCAAGCGGCTGTCGACCGCCGTCGTCGGCAACGGCGCCTATCCCTCCGGCGTCCTCGCCGGCCGGTGACCTCCCGGCTCCCGGAGGCGCCGGCCGACGGCCCGACCGCCGACCTGCTGCGCGCCCGCCGGCAGGGCGTCCTGACCACCCTCGACCGGCTGCTGCTGCACAGCCCGCCGGTGGCCGAGGGCTGGAACGCGCTGCTCGGCGCGCTGCGCCGCGGCACCACGCTCCCCGGGGACCTGCGCGAGCTGGTGGTGCTGCGGGTCGCCGCGCTCGCCGGCGCGGCCTTCGCGTGGGCCGCCCACGAGCCGATCGCCCGCGACGCCGGGCTCACCGACCAGCACCTGGCGGCCCTGCGCGCCGCCGACGCCGGCGCCGACGACGGGTGGACGCCGGTGCAGGCCGCCGTCCTCGCCTTCACCGACGCCTCGGCCCGCGCCGTCACCGTGCCCGACGACGTCTTCGACGCCGTGCGCGCCCACCTCGACGACCGGCAGGTGGTGGAGCTCGCCGTCCTGGTCGGCGGGTACGGGATGGTGACCCGCTTCCTCGTGGCCCTGCAGGTACCGCCGCCGGGCGGTGCGGTCCCCGGCTGAGCGGTAGCTTCCCGTGGTGTAGGTCACACCCGTCGGGGGAGTCGTCATGGCCACCATCGAGCGTCCGGGCGGGCCCGGGCAGCGCACCGACGTCGACGCCGCCTTCCGCGGCTCGGCCACCTACCGCAGCCTGGGGGAGCAGCGGCTCAGCCCGGCCGAGGAGCGCTTCGAGAAGGGACGGCGCACCGTCGGGCTGTTCCTCGCCCCGGTCGTGACCATCGTCTTCGCGCTGCTGCCGCTGGACCTGCCGCGCGACCAGCACCTGCTGGCCGCCGTCCTGCTCGGCGTCATCGTCCTGTGGATCACCGAGCCGGTGCCCATCCCGATCGGCGGGCTCATCGGCGTCGGCGCCATCGCGGTGCTCGGCGTCGTGCCGGCCGACGACGCCGTCGGGCCGCTCGGGTCGACGACGGTGTTCACCTTCATCGGCGCGTTCATCCTGGCCGCGGCGATGCTCAAGCACGGCGTCGCACGGCGCTTCGCCATGGCGATCCTGTCGATGAGGTGGGTGGGCGCCTCCACCGCGCGGGTCGTCATCGCCTTCGGACTGATCACCGCGGTGCTCTCGGCGTTCGTCTCCAACACCGCCACCGTCGCGATGCTGCTGCCCACGGCGATCGGCATCCTCTCGGTGATCGCCAAGCTGATGCAGGACAAGGAGCTCGTGCCGCCGGACTTCGACCCGCTGCGGCTGCGGGTGGGCGTCGCGCTGATGCTGATGCTGGCCTACGGCGCGAGCGTGGGCGGGCTGATCACCCCGGTGGGGACGCCGCCGAACCTCATCGGCCGCGGGCTGATCGAGGAGGCGACGGGGGAGCGGATCGGTTTCCTCCAGTGGATGCTCATGGCGCTGCCGATCTGCGCGCTGATGTTCGTGGCGCTGGCGGGGGTCCTGCTGCTGCTCAACCGCCCGGAGATCAAGCGGATCGAGGGCGTGCACGAGTACGTGGCCCGCGAGCGTGCCCAGCTCGGCCCGGTCTCCCGGGCGGAGAAGAACACCCTGGTCGCCTTCGGCGTCACCGTCGCGCTGTGGATCTTCCCCGGCGTCATCGCGCTGACCGCCGGCACCGACTCCGACCTCTACACGACGATCAGCGACCGCATCGACGAGGGCATCGTCGCCGTCCTCGGCGCCTCGCTGCTGTTCCTGCTGCCCACCGACTGGAAGAGCCGGGAGTTCACCCTCAACTGGTCCGACGCGGCGAAGATCGACTGGGGCACGATCCTGCTGTTCGGCACCGGCATCATCTTCGGGTCGCTGCTGGCCGACACCGGTCTGGCCGAGACGATCGGCAACGCCTCGGCCGACACCCTCGGGCTGACCAGCACCTTCGCCATCACGGTGTTCGCGGTGATCCTCGCGATCATCATCTCGGAGACCACGTCGAACACCGCGTCCGCGGCGGTCGTGGTGCCGATCATCATCCCGGTGGCGGTGGCCGCGGGGATCAACCCGTTCGTGCCGGCGCTCGCCGCGACGTTCGCGGCGTCCTTCGGGTTCATGCTGCCGGTGTCCACGCCGCAGAACGCCATCGTCTACGGGTCCGGCGTCGTGCCGATCACGAAGATGATCCGGTCCGGGATCTCCTTCGACGTCCTCGGCGCGCTGCTGATCGTCCTGCTGCTGCCGCTGATGGTGGGCCTGGTCCTGGACGTGTGACCGGTCGTCTGACCGGTGGGTGAACGGAGGGGGAAGTCATCCCCTCCGGAGTGGGTCCGGGTGGCACCGCGTGTCACGATGGAGGACGGCCCGCGTGACGGCGGGCACCGGTCGACGGGAAGGGAGGGCAGCGCCGTGCGCAGCGAACCGCCCAGTCCCAGTCCCGAGGTCCTCCCCGCCTAGCTCCCGGCCGCCGCGCGTGCCGGGGCGCCGGTGCGTGGAGGGCCTCCGCTGAGTCCTGCCACCCAGCGTCCCCGGGAGCCCCGCCATGGCCGACCGTCGCCTCGCGCCCCTCACCGCCCTGTCCACCCTGGGCCGTCGCCCGCGCCCGCCGGTGCTGCGCCCCGCGCCGCCCGCGCCTGCGCCGGTGCCGCCGGTGCGCCAGTCGCGGCTGGTCGACAACGCCGTCTACGCCGGTGGCCGGCGCATCGCCACGCCGTCGTCGGCGGAGGAGAGCCACGACTGGCTCACCGAGGGCTTCGACGACCGGCTGGTGTGGCTGGGCCTCTACCGGCCCGAGCCCGCCGAGCTGGGGGAGCTCGCCGAGCAGTACGGGCTGCCCGAGCTGGCCGTCGAGGACGCCATCCAGGCCCACCAGCGGCCGAAGTTCGAGCGCTACGGCGACACGCTGTTCGTCGTCCTCAAGGCCGCCCGGTACCTCGACGCGACCGAGGAGGTGGAGTTCGGCGAGCTGCACCTGTTCCTCGGGCAGCAGTTCGCCGTCACCGTCCGGCACAGCGAGTCACCCGACCTGGCCCGCGTGCGGCGGCGGCTGGAGAGCGAGCCGGCGCTGCTGGCCAAGGGCAGCGAGGCGGTGCTCTACGCGATCCTCGACGCCGTCGTCGACGGGTACTCCCCGGTGGTCGCCGGCCTGGCCAACGACATCGACGAGATCGAGACCGAGGTCTTCCGCGGCGACCCGGGCGTCTCGCGGCGCATCTACGAGCTGTCGCAGGAGGTCCTGGAGTTCCAGCGGGCCGCGCAGCCGCTGACCGGCATCCTCGCCGCGATCACCGCCGGGTTCGACAAGTACGGCGTCGACGAGGACCTGCGCAGCTACCTGCGCGACGTCGCCGACCACGTCACCCAGGTCAACGAGCGCATCGAGGCGTTCCGGCTGCAGCTGCGCGACATCCTCACCGTGAACGCGACCCTCGTGGCGCAGCGGCAGAACGACGAGATCCGCGAGCTCACCGAGGCCTCGATCGCGCAGGGCGAGGAGGTCAAGAAGATCTCCGCGTGGGCGGCCATCCTGTTCGCCCCCACGCTGGTGGGCACGGTGTACGGGATGAACTTCGAGGACATGCCCGAGCTGTCGTGGCACCTGGGCTACCCGTTCGCGCTGGTGCTGATGCTGGGCGTCAGCCTGACCCTGTACGCGGTGTTCAAGCGCCGCGACTGGATCTGAGCTGCCGCTGCTGTTGATCATCGGATGCGTGCACGACGACACGCCGTCGCCCGGCGTGTCGAGCGGCACGCAGCCGATGATCGACGACTTCGGGTCGCGGGGGGAACAACGCGGTGGCCGCCCCGGTTAGGATGGGTGCACAACTACACAGGGGGTGAATGGTCTCGACTGCGGTCGGGTGACCAGGGGAAGCGAGCCGAGGAAGCCGACGATGAGCTCGTTAACCACGCGTCGGAACAACACAAGCGCCGACTCCAGTCGCGCTGACTTCGCTCTCGCTGCCTGAGTAGCTAGAGCGGGTCTGTCAGCCCGGGTTCGTCATCGACCCGGATCCTGGCATCAGCTAGATGACTGACCGTGTGCGCCGGTCGCGGGCGCACGCGGGACACCACACAGTGACTGGGCCCGTCATCCCGTCTCGTCCGTGAGATCGGGAGGGTCGAGCAGAGACGCAGCGGACTGCGCTCGGAGAAGCCCTGGTGATGCGTCGCAGGACGCGGGTTCGATTCCCGCCACCTCCACCCCACCCCTGGGGTCTCGGCGAGAGCCATGCCCCTGGTTGGCGAGAAGCCGGGGCCACCGCGGACAGCGGTGGCCCCGGCTTCGTCGTGTGCGGTCGTGGCGACCGAGCGCCTGGGACCGAGGCGATCCGACCTGCCGGGCGAGTGGGCTCACGCGTCAGGTGTCGACGCGGCCCGTCTCGTAGGCCCACATGACGATCTCCACGCGGTTGCGCGCACCGAGCTTGCGCATGAGAGCGGCGATGTGCGTCTTGACGGTGCTGAGGCTGATGGACAGCTCGTCGCCGATCTCGCCGTTGGTCCGCCCGCGAGCGGCAGCGAGCAAGACCTGTTCCTCCCGAGCGGTGAGCGCCTCGACGGGCTCGGGTGGCATCGACCGCGAGCGCCTGCTGGCGAAGGAGGACAGGAGCCGAGCCGTGATGCTCGGTGCGATCAGGGCGTCGCCACGGGCAGCGGCATGGACGGCCTGGGTGAGCATCTCCGTACCGGCGTCCTTGAGCAGGAAGCCGCGGGCGCCTGCCTTCAGCGCGCCGTAGACGTAATCGTCGAGGTCGAACGTGGTGATGACGACGACGGCCAGAGGATCGGCGACGTCGGGTCCGGCGAGCTGCCGAGTGGCCTCGATCCCGTCGACCTCGGGCATCCGGATGTCCAGCAGGCACACGTCGGGGCGTAGCGAACGAGCCATGGCGATGGCCCGCCGGCCGTCGGCGGCTTCGCCGACGACGGCGATGCCCGGTTGGGCGTCGAGGATCATGCAGAGCCCCGCCCTGACGATGTCCTGATCGTCAGCGACGAGTACGCGGATCGTCATGACGGGCGCACCGTCCGAGGAAGCGAGGCGTCGACGCTCCAGCCGCCGCCTGGGTCAGGTCCGGCCCGCAGGGTGCCCCCGAGCAAGCTCGCCCGCTCGGCCATGCCGCGCAGCCCGTACCCATCGTGCGAGGGGCTGGTCGTACCCGCCCCGCCGTCGTCGTGCACCCGCAGGTGCACCCGGCTGCGGCGGGTGGTGACGTCCACGCTGACGTGGGTGGCGCCCGAGGCGTGGCGGGTCGCATTGGTGACCGCTTCGGCGGCGATCAGGTAGAGAGCGGTGCTGACTGCTGGGTCGATGGCCTCGATGTCACCGGCGACCTGCACGCGGACGCCGGGCACCTCGCCGCCGGGGCGAGCGAGTTGTTCGACGTCCACCACCCCTCGCCGGGGGGCGAGATCGACGTCCGTTCCGTCACGCAGCACACCCACGAGGGCTCGCATCTCCGTGAGCGTCCGGGACGCCTCTTCTTCGATGGTGATCAGGGTGGCCAGCGCGCGCTCCGGATCTGCGGCCGACAGCGCGCGACCTGCCTGCGCCTGGACGGCGATGGCCGAGACGCGGTGGCCGACCGTGTCGTGCAGCTCGCGGGCGAGCTCGTTGCGCTGGCGCAGCCGCACCTGCTCGATCTCGCGGTCGTGGCTCCTGCTGCGGTAGCGCACTGCCGCGCCGAGCGCGGCCGAGAACAGGAAGAAGCCGTAGCCAGCGACCATCTCCGCGGGTGAGGCCGGGTTCGCGACGAGGGTGACGGGAAGCCAGACGAGGATGATGCCGAGCCCGAGGACGGCCTCGCGACCTGCCCCCCAGCGCAGCAGGGCGTAGGGCAGCACGAGCAGCGCTGCGATGCTCTGCAGGCCGGTGGCATCGATGGCCACGATCCTCGCGGTGTCGAAGGCGAGGACGGCTCCGAAGGCCACGGCGACCGCGGCCAGCGGCCGCGTGCGCCGCCACAGCAGGCACGCCGCGACGACGACGCTGACACCGACCACCACAGGCGCCCAGGCCCTGTCGTCGCGCAGCAGCATCTCGATGAGCGAGATCGCGACGAGACCCGAGAAGAGCGCCCAGTCCCGCCAGACCCGCACCGGCGGGCGCGGCGGGCGAGACTCAGCCCAGACCCCAGCAAGCATGTGCTCCCCCTCCCGGCCAACGTAGAGGGGCCGCCGCTCGGGTGGATCAGCCGAAAGTACTGCGGATGTCCCGTCCCCGCGGCCAGGACGGCTGGAGCCCGCAGGCGGATGTGGTGCCCGTCATCGCTGGTCATGGTGGAGACATCGACTGAGCCGAGCAGGCCAGCCCGCCAGCACACAGGAGAAGTGATGACCAGAAGCAGTACGACCGCCGGCGCACTCCAGGAAGCGCAGCTCCCGGTTCGAGCGAAGCTCGCAGCGGCCTGGGCCAGCTTCGTGTTCCTCTACATCTACGTCGACTACCTCCACCTGTACAAGCCCGGGAGCCTCGACGAGATCCTGGTCGGCGTCGTCCACGAGTTCGACACCGGCCCGACCTTCGTCGCCCTCGCGCTCACGCTCGTGGCCGTCCCGATCCTCATGATCCTGCTCTCGACGGCACTGCCCGCCCGTGTCAACCGCGCCACCAACCTCGTCGTGGCGGCGCTCTACATCCCGGTCTCGGTGTACAACGTGGCCGGCGAGGAGTCCTGGAGCTACTCCTACTTCTACGGCTTCTCCATCGGACTCGAGGTGCTCCTCCTGGCCTTCATCCTGCGAGCCGCATGGACGTGGCCCCGGGCTGCCCGAGCAACCGTGGAGGGCGCCCGCGTGCGAGCCCACGCGTGAACCCGGGCCATCCCGCCGTGGCCCGACGCTGCCTGCTGGTCGCCCGATCCGGTGGCGGCGGTGCACGTCATCCGCGGGCAGGGGCTCCGACGTAGGACGAGGGTGCCTCGCGGTGTGCAGACGTGGAGCGAGCCGTGTGCGAGGCAGGCGCAGGGACTCGGGAAGCGGGCAGTCCACCCACTGGCTTGCTTCTCGCCAGGATCGCACCAGCCCCCTCGTCGAGGGCCCCGCCCGGACTCCGGTCCGCGCGGGGCCCTCGCGCGTCGGCGGTCGACAGGCCAGAGTGACCGAGGTCACCGCCTGCCGAGACGAGGAGCTGCCGTGATCGAGAACCCCTTCTACACACCCGAGGTGCAGGGCGCCTACCACCTGCACTCGCTGGGCGGCTTCGACCTCGAGGAGGGCGGCCACATCCCCGACCTGCAGATGGCCTACGCCACGTACGGGGAACTCAACGAGGCCAAGGACAACGCGGTCCTCATCCCCACCTGGTTCAGCGGCACCCACGCCACCTGGGAGCAGGTCTACATCGGCCCGGGCCGCGCGCTGGACCCCTCCCGCTGGTTCATCGTGGTCGTCAACCAGATCGGCAACGGGCTGTGCACCTCCCCGCACAACGCCGACGGCGACATCGCGATGTCGGGGTTCCCGCACGTCCGCATCGGCGACGACGTCCGCGCGCAGCAGCAGCTGGCCGCGGAGCTGTTCGGCATCGAGCGGTGGGCGCTGGTCGTGGGCGGTTCCATGGGCGCCCAGCAGACCTACGAGTGGGCGGTGCGGTTCCCCGAGCGGGTGCTGCGCGCCGCGCCCATCGCCGGCACCGCGCAGAACACCCCGCACGACTTCCTGTTCACCCAGACGCTGATGGACGCCATCACCTCCGACCCCGGCTGGAACGGCGGTGAGTACCGCTCGCACACCGAGGTCGCCGACGGGCTGCGCCGGCACGCCGACATCTGGGCGGTGCTGGGGCTGTCGACCGAGTTCTGGAAGACCGAGTTCTGGCGGACCATCGAGCTGCCCGACGTCACGTGGTCGACGTTCGAGGAGTTCCAGGAGCGGTTCGTGCGGGCGGTCTTCCTCGCGATGGACCCCAACGCCCTGCTGAGCATGGCGTGGAAGTGGCAGCGCGGCGACGTCGCCCGGCACACCGGCGGCGACCTCGCCGCGGCGCTGGGCCGGATCACCGCGAAGACCTTCGTCATGCCGATCGACGAGGACATGTTCTTCCCGCCGCGCGACTGCGCCGCCGAGCAGGCCCTGGTCCCCGGCAGCGAGCTGCGGGTGCTGCCCAGCATCGCCGGCCACTTCGGGCTCTTCGGCTTCGAGAAGACCTACCTCGACGAGGTCGACCGCAACCTCGGCGAGCTCCTCGAGACCCCGGTCTGACGAACGGGGGGCGGCTCCCGGGCCAGGAGCCGCCCCGCCCGTCAGCCCCGCGACGGGGTCAGCCGCCGCGGCACGCAGGAGTTGGCCAGCTCGTCCCCGGTGAGCTGCGGATAGGTGGCGGCGCACCACGCCTCGACGTCGGCCCGGCCGCCGGCGCCGACGTCGACCACGGTCATCCAGAACGGGTCGCCGTCCACGGTGCGGGCGTTCCGGCCGAAGTCGGTGCCGTGCAGCGTGAGGACGGCGGCCGGGTCGCCCACCGTGGCCAGCGCGGCGCGGTTCTCGGCCAGGATGTCGACGGCGCGGAAGGTGTGCGTGCCGTTCTGCGCGGTCTGCAGCGGGTCGACGATCCCGACGTCCTTGGACGCCAGCTGGGCCACCCACCGGCCGTCGGTCGTCAGCCGGGCGAGCGACTCCTCCCGCAGCCCGGCGAGTTCGGCCAGCGCCCGCTCCTCGGCGCTGGCCGCCGGGGTGTCGGGCTGCTCCTGCGGCTGGGCCGCCGAGCCGGGACCGGGCGCCGGCTGCTCCTGGCCCGGGCCGCACGCGGGCGTCCCGGCCGGGCCGGGGTCGGGCGTGCACGGCCCCTGGTCCACCCGCGCCGTCGTCCCGGTCCACCAGGACGTCAGCCGCAGCGCGCCGGCCCACGACAGCGAGACGTGCACGTGGTCGGTGTGCGGGTTCGGCCCGGTGTAGGGCTGCCACCCGCCCCGGGAGGGCGACCAGATCTCCCGGTTCCAGATGACGTACATGACGCCGAGCCGGCGCGCGGCCCAGGCCCGCTCGCCGTCCGGGCCGGGTGCGGCCAGCCAGTCGAGGAAGGCCTGCGCCACCGCGGCCTCGGCCGGGGCGGTCGCGTCGAGCATCCAGTCGAGGGCGCGGCCCTCCTTGTGCTCGCTGGTCCCGCCGGCCGAGCAGTCGCGGGAGATGCCGACGCTGCCGGTGCCGTAGTGGTCGAGCAGCGCGTCGGCGAGGGCGCGGGTGCCGGGCTTGGCGGCGGGGTCGCAGACGGCCTGGGCGACGTAGGGAGCGGCCTCCTCGACGGGAGCCGGGGCCGGTGCCGGGGCGGCCGGACCGTCGAGGGCGGCCGAGGCTGGCGGAGGGAGCAGCAGCGTGGTGGCCAGGGCGGTGAGGGAGACGGCGAGGAGTGCGCGGCGGCGGGGGAGCAGGGTCGGACGCACGGCGTCCTCCACGGGTCGGAGCGGCCGGGGCGCCCATCCCACGGTGCCGGCGCTGCGGCGGTCCACCCTCTCCGCACCACCGGCGTTCCGGCACCGGCGTGTCCGGCGACCGGACGGCGTGGCGGTGACCGACCGGGTCAGGTCGGCTGCACACCGTCCGACCGCCCGGCCTCAGGCCGGTCGTGCGGGTGCCGCGGGCCGGTCCTGGGAGCCGGCGGCGGTCATCGGTTCCCCTCTCCTCGGCTACCCGCGGGAGACCGCAGCACGCCGCGGTCCTCGTCGCACCCCCTCGGAGGGGTGAGGGCGCGCGCCCGGCTGCACCACCGGGCCGCCGGTGCCGATCTCCTGGTCACGGACGACAGGAGGATCCCCGTGAACCCCATCGCGTGCCGCGCCGTGGCGCAGGCCGGTCTCGTCGCGGCCACCGCCTCCGCCGACGACGAGGGACCCTGGCCGCTGCTGCTGGTCGCCGGCTGGCACACCACCGCCGCCGACCTGGTGCTCGCCGACGCCCGGCTGGCCGCAGCGGTCGCCGCGCTGCCGGTCTGACCGTGCCGGTGCCGACCTAGGCGCGCGCGTAGAGGCCGGTGGGCCCGTGCGAGCGGACGACGACCAGCACGTCCTCGCTCTGCAGCGTGCCGATCAGGGGGTCGTCGAAGCGCAGCGTGCGCCCGCCGCGGGTCACCGACAGCACGATGTCGCGCAGGTCGCGCGGGCCCAGGCCCACCTCCCCGGCGGTCACCTCGCGCTGTGACAGGTCCAGCCCCTGCCCGCCGGTGAGCAGGTCCTCCACCACCGAGACCACCCGCGGGCTGTCGGTGGACAGGCCCAGCAGCCGGCCCGACGTGGCCGACGTGGTGATGACGGTGTCGGCGCCGGACTGCCGCAGCAGCTGCGCGTTCTCCTCCTCGCGCACGCTGGTGGTGATCGGCACGCTGTGGTTGAGCTGGCGCACGGTGAGCGTGATGAGCACCGAGGCGTCGTCGCGGTTGGCCGCCACGATGACCGCCCGCGCGCGCTCGACGTGGGCCCGGCGCAGCACGTCGGTGCGCCCGGCGTCGCCGACGATCCCGGTCAGGCCGATGGAGTTGGCCTCGTCGATGGCGCGCTGGTCGGCGTCGACGATGACGATGCTCTCCAGCGGCGTACCGGTGGCCCGCAGCGACCGCACGGCGCTGCGCCCCTTGGTGCCGTAGCCGCACACGATGACGTGCTGGCGCACGCGGGACCTCCAACGACGGATCCGGAACTCCTCGCGCGAGCGCGCGGTGAGCGCCTCCAGAGTGGTCCCGATGAGCACGATCAGGAACATGACGCGCAGCGGCGTGATGAACAGGATGTTCACCAGCCGGGCGCCCTCGGTGATGGGCGTGATGTCGCCGTAGCCGGTCGTCGACAGCGTGACCGTGGAGTAGTAGACGGCGTCGAGCAGCGTGATGCCGACCTCGTCGCCGTCCCGGTAGGACTCCCGGTCCAGCCAGACGATGAACACCGTCAGCGCGAGGAAGAACGCCGCCAGCACCACCCGCTGCCAGACCTGGCGGACCGGCGACTGCTCCTGGTGGGCGATCTGGACCCCGGTGTGCGGGTCCTCCGTCGGCGCGCCGCTTCCGCCCATCACAGCGCGGACGATAGCGACCGGACGGCGGTGACACCGGGAGCCGGGGCCACCGCCACCCGATCGGTCAGCCCTCGGCTGCGGTCTCCCGCTCCCGCGCGGCCAGCTCCCGCTTGAGGACCTTGCCCGCCGCCGACACCGGGATGGCGTCGATGAAGACGACGTCGCGCAGCCGCTTGTACGGGGTGACCCGCTCGTTGACCGCGGCCATCACCGACGCGGGCGTCAGAGCCTGCCCGGCGTCGTCGTCGCGGCGGACGACGTAGGCCACCGGCAGCTCACCGGCCGTCTCGTCGGGCCGCCCGACGACGGCGGCGCCGGCCACCCCCGGGACGCCGAAGAGGATCTCCTCCAGCTCGCGCGGGAACACGTTGTAGCCCTTGTAGAGCAGCATGTCCTTGGTGCGGTCGACGATCGACAGGTAGCCGTCCTCGTCGATCACCCCGACGTCGCCGCTGTGGAACCAGCCGTCGGCGTCGATGGCCTCCGCGGTCGCCTCGGGCCGGTGGGCGTAGCCGCGCATCACCTGCGGGCCGCGGATGCACACCTCGCCGCGCTCGCCGGCCGGCAGCGCGTCGCCCCCGCCGAGCGGGCGGATGGAGATCTCGGTGTCGAAGATCGGCACCCCGACCGTGCCGGCCTTGCGGGTGCCCGACCGGAACGACGGGTTGCCGGTGGCCATCATCGTGACCTCGGTCAGCCCGTAGCCCTCGCCGATGACGGCGTCGGGCAGCAGCGCCTGCAGCCGCTCGATCAGCGGGACCGGCAGCGGGGCGGCGCCGCTGGAGATCCCGCGGACGGAGGAGAGGTCGGCGTCGTCGATGCCGGGCACCTGCAGCAGCGCCACGAACACCGGCGGGGCGCCGCCGATGCTGGTCACCCGGTACCGGACGGCGTCCTCGACGTACTTCACCGGGTCGAAGCGCATGTGGATGACCGTCGTCGTCCCGGCCATGACCATGCCGTTGAGGTAGCCGATGGCGCCCATGGCGTGGAACCACGGGGTGAGGTTGACCAGGCGGGCCCCGCCGAGCCGGATCGGGTACTCGTCCTCGCCGAGCATCTGCCGGAGGGTGACGTCGCCGGCCTCGTCGAGCTCGGGCACCGACCCGGAGGTCCAGCACGCCGACTGCAGCACGTTGGTGACCACGTTGCGGTGCGGCAGCTCCACCCCCTTGCTCACCCCGGTGGTGCCGCCGGTGTAGGCCAGGTGCGCGAGGTCGGCGGCCGGGTCGACGCCGGCGTCGAGGCGGCGGTCGGTGGGGTCGGCGGCCAGCAGGTCGGCGAGGTCGACGTCGCCGTCGTCGAGGCCCTCCAGGCGGGCGCCGAAGTCGAGGGTGTGCGCCTCGCCGGTGACGACGACGGTCCGCACCGGGGTGGCCGCCAGCGCGGAGCGCACGAAGGGCAGCACCTGGTCCCAGGTGACCAGCACCGTGGCGCCGGCGTCGCTGAGCTGGGCGGCGAGGTCGGCGGCCGGCAGCAGCGGGTTGGTGGGGGAGAAGACCGCGCCGGCCATGACCACGCCGTAGTACACGGCCGGGTACTGGCGGCAGTTGGGGATGTGCACCGCCACCACGTCGCCGCGGCCCACGCCGTGCTCGGCCAGCCAGTTGGCGACCGCGGCGGCCCGCGCGCCGAGCTCGTCGAAGGAGAGCTCGACGTCGTGGTCGACGAACGCCGTCCGGCTGCCCCAGCGGCGCACCGCCGCGCGCAGGATCGACCCGACCGGCACCGCCGGGTACTCCAGCGAGCGCGGCAGCCCGGGCGGCCAGCTCGCGGCGGTGGGAGCTGGCGCGGGCTGGGTGGCGGTCATGCGGGTCCTCTCGGTCCGGTACGGGGTGGCGACAGCGTGGCCCAGGTCACAAGAGGCTGTCGAGGTGCGACCGGCCCCGTCGTGGCCCGCCGCCGCTGTGCACCGCGCACACCGGCGACAGGGGTGTGCCGGGTCTGGGGTGTGCACTTCCGTGGAAGTGCACGGGCAAGGGTGTGCCGGTCTGGGGTGTGCACTTCCGCGGAAGTGCACGGGCAGGGTCAGACGGCGGGGTCGCTGACCAGCGAGCCGGCCCGGTGCTCGGTGCGCAGCGCGGTCTTGAGCACCTTGCCGCTGGGGTTGCGGGGCAGCGCCGGCACGAACGCGTACTCGCGCGGGTGCTTGTAGCGGGCCAGCCGCTCCCGGCACCAGGCGGTGAGCTCCTCGGGCGTGGGCGGGGCCTCGGCGTCGCGCGGGGCGATCACGGCCAGTGGCGCCTCGCCGTAGCGGGCGTCGGGCACGCCGATCAGCGCCACCTCGGCCACCCCGGGGTGGGCGGCCAGGACGTCCTCGACCTCGGCGCAGTACACGTTCTCGCCGCCGGTGATGATCATGTCCTTCTTGCGGTCGACGACGTAGTAGTAGCCCTCCTCGTCCTGCCGGATCAGGTCGCCGGAGTGGAACCACCCGCCGGCGAACGCCTCCGCCGTCGCCTCGGGCTTGCCCCAGTACTCCTTCATCACCATCGGGCTGCGGTAGACGATCTCGCCCACCTCGCCCTGCGGGACGTCGTTCATCGCGTCGTCGACCACGCGGACCTCGACGTTGAGCATCGGGGTGCCGACCGAGCCGATCTTGCGCACCGAGTCCTCGCCGCGCAGGAAGCAGGTGACCGGGCTGCACTCGGTCTGGCCGAAGGCGGTCACCACCTCCGCCTGCGGGAAGGTGTCGATCATGGCGCGCAGCAGCGTCGTCGACGCCGGGGCCGCGCCCCAGGAGATGCGCCGCAGGCTGGACAGGTCGCGGTCGGCGATGCCGGGGACGGCCACGACCGCGGCCCACATCGCCGGCACCAGGAAGATGCTGCTGACCCGCTCCCGCTCGATGAGGTCGAGGGTGGCCACGGGGTCGAAGCCGCCCGAGCGCAGGATCACGTGCGTGCCGCCGAGCAGCAGCGGCGGCAGCCCGCCGGCCAGCCCGGCGATGTGGAACAGCGGCGCGCCCGGGACGGCGACCCGGTCGTCGGGGTCCCAGCCGAGGTGGGTGACCTGGCTGAACACGTGCATGAGCAGGTTGCGGTGGGTGAGCACGGCGCCCTTGGGCCGCCCGGTCGTGCCCGAGGTGTACATGATGAAGGCGGGCGCGGACTCGTCGACCACGACGTCGAGCGGCTCGGCCGACGCGGCGGCGAGAGCGGCCTCGAGGTCGTCGCCGACGGTCAGCACGGTGGCCACGCCGGGCGCCTGCTCGCGGGCCTTGGTGGCCACCTCGGCCAGCGCGGCGTCGACGACGAGGGCGGTGGCGCCGGAGTCGGCGAGCACGTAGGCCACCTCGTCGGCGACGAGCCGGAAGTTGACCGGGACGACGACGGCGCCGAGCCGCACACCCGCCAGGTAGGCCTCCCAGACCTCCATCGAGTTGAGCCCCAGCACCGCGACGCGGTCGCCGGTGCCGACGCCGCGGTCGGCCAGCGCCCGGGCGAGCCGGGTGACCCGCTCGTCGGTCTCGGCGTAGGTGCGCCCGCCGCCGTCGAAGCGCAGCGCCCACGCGTCCGGGGTCCGGCGGGCCCAGCGGGCGAGCTGGTCGGCGGCGGTCATGCCGCGGCCCTGGAGCACGGGGATCGGGGCGCTCACGGGTCCTCCTCGGTCGGGGTGTGACCTGCGCCATGCTGTCGGCGGCCCCGGGGGCGGTCAACCCTGACGGTCAGCCCTCCGAGGAGGCGAAGAGCAGCCGCGCGGCGAGCCGCTTCCACAGCGCCAGGTGCGGGTCGGTCGCGGCGGGGCGGTCGGCGAAGGCGTACACGCAGGCCACCCCCCGCATGCTGGTGAACAGCAGCTCGCACAGCTCGGCGTAGAGCGGCGCGGCGGCGATCTCCGGACCCCAGATGCCGTCGGCCACCCGCCGGATCGCCGCGCGCAGCCGCCGCTCCTCCACCTGCAGGGCGGTGCGCAGCCCGGGGTCGGTGCGCGCCGCGGTCCACAGCTCCATGGCCGCCCAGAACGGCGGCTCGTGGAAGGTCGCCCACATCAGGTCGATGGCGCGGTCGACCCGCTCGGGGCCGGGCGGCTGGTCGGCCATGACCGCGGCGGCCCGCTCCTCGACCTCGGCCAGCAGGGTGGTCGACAGGTGCCCGGCGGCGGCCACCAGCAGCTCGGCGCGGGAGGGGAAGTGGTGCAGCAGCCGGCCGCGCGACACGCCGGCGCGGGCCTGCACGGCGAGGGTGGAGGCCCCCGCGTAGCCGTCCTCGACCAGGCAGGCGACGGCGGCGTCGAGGATGAGCGCCCGGCTGCCCTCCGACCGGGCCGAGCGCGCCGGGGGTCGGCCGGGCGGGGCGGGGGCAGCGGTCACGCGGCGCAGGGTAGGCGCCGGGCGCCGCGCCGAACAGTCACCGTTGACCGTCGCCGGTGACCGGTGTCACGCTGCGGCGCGACCGGCCCGACGAGCAGGGGGTAGCGCGTGGACTTCGACGACACACCCGAGGAGGCGTCCTACCGGGCGCACGTCCGGTCGGTGCTGACCGACCGCGCCGCCGACCTGCTGCACGTGGCCCCCGGTGAGCCGGTGGACGCGCGGTCGCGGGAGGCCGAGCTGCGCGCGACCCAGCGGGTGCTGGCCGAGGCCGGGCTGGTCGGCGTCACCTGGCCGCGCGAGTACGGCGGGCAGGGCGGCACGCTGGTGCAGCAGGCGATCGTGGCGCAGGAGCTCGCGCGGGCCCGGGTGCCCACGCTGATCAACCACATCGGCATCGGCATGTGCGGGCCCACCGTCATCGCCCACGGGGGCGACGACCAGCGCTCCCGCTACCTGGCCCGGCTGCTGCGCGCCGACGACGTCTGGTGCCAGCTGTTCAGCGAGCCGGCGTCGGGCTCGGACCTCGCCGCGCTGCGCACGTCGGCGGTGCGCGACGGCGAGGACTGGGTGGTCAACGGGCAGAAGGTGTGGACGACGCTGGCGCACGTCAGCGACTTCGGCATCCTGCTCACCCGCACCGACCCGGGGAAGCCCAAGCACGCCGGGCTGACGATGTTCGTCGTCGACATGCACGCCCCCGGCGTCACCGTGCGGCCGCTGCGGCAGATGAGCGGCGGGTCGGACTTCAACGAGGTGTTCTTCGACGACGTCCGCATCCCCGACGCCGAGCGGCTCGGCGAGCCCGGCGAGGGCTGGCGGGTCGCGCTGACCACGCTGATGAACGAGCGGGTCGCCATCGGCGGCGCCGGCGGCGACATCGGGCAGTCGGCCGAGGCGCTGGCCGCGCACGCCCGCGAGCGGCTGCCCGGCCTCGACCCGGAGCCGCAGGTGCTGGCCCGGCAGGCGGTCGGCCGGGCGCTGGTCGCCTCGCTGGCCACCCGCTACACCGGCTACCGGCGGTTCACCACGCTCTCGCAGGGCGGCGTGCCCGGGCCCGAGGCCAGCGCCGGCAAGCTCGGCGGCACCGCGGCGGCCCGGCTGGTGGCCGACGCCGGCGTCCGGCTGCTCGGCGACGACGCCGTCCTCGGCGCCACCGCCGACGGCGACGACACCTGGCAGCGCGCGCAGGCCTACGTCCCCGGCATCGCCATCGCCGGCGGCACCGACCAGGTGCTGCGCAACATCCTCGGCGAGCGGGTGCTGGGCCTGCCGCCGGAACCGCGCACCGACAAGACCGCACCCTTCTCCTCCGGAGGACGACGGTGAACTTCGACCTCTCCGACGACCAGCGGGCCGCGGCGGCCGGCGCGCGCGAGTTCTTCACCGACTCGGTGCCGCTGTCGGCCGCGCGGGCCGCGCTCGACGGCGGCGGCGTCCCGGCGCCCGGCCGCAAGGCGCTGGCCGACATCGGGTTCCTCGGGATCACCGTGCCCGAGTCGGCCGGCGGCGCGGGCGGCAGCGTGCTCGACCTCGCCGTCGTCGCCGAGCAGGCCGGGGCGGTGCTGGCCGGACCCTCGCTGGTCACCGCCGCGCGGGCGGCGGTGCTGCTCGAGGGCGCGCCCGACCTCGCCGCGCAGCTGGCCGACGGGTCGGCGGCGATCGCCGTCCTCGACGGTCCGGTCACCGGCTCGGCGCCCTCGATCGACGCCGCCGACGCCACCGTCTTCCTCGGTCTCGACGGCGGCGCCCTGGTCGTCGGCGAGGGCGAGGTCACCCCCGGTCGGCCGCTGGACGCCACCCGTGGCCTGGCCCGCGTGCGGCTGACCTCCCGCCGGGTGCTGGCCGAGGACGCCGGCGCGCTGTGGGAGCGGGCGCGGCAGGTGGCCGCGGTGGTGCTGGCCGCCGAGGACCTCGGCGCCGCCGACCGCGCCGTCCTCATGGGCGTCGGGTACGCGCGGCAGCGGGAGGCGTTCGGCCGGCTGATCGGCTCCTACCAGGCGGTCAAGCACATGCTCGTCGACGCCTGGGTCGGCGTGGACCAGCTGCGCTCGCTGGTGTGGTGGGCGGCGTGGGCGGCCGACTCCGCGCCCGACGAGCTGCCGCTGGCCGCCTCCGCGGCCAAGGCCTACGCCGCCGAGGTGTCCGAGCGGGCCGCCGAGACGGTGGTGCAGGTGCACGGCGGCATCGGCTTCACCTGGGAGCACGACGCCCACCTGTACTGGCGCCGCGCCAAGACCGACCGGCTGCTGCTCGGGGACGCCGCCGAGCACCTCGACGCCGTCGCCCGGCTGGCCGTGGCCGGCGCCCTGGGCTGACCCCTCCCGTGCACTTCCGCGGAAGTGCACGGCGCGCCGTGCCCACCTCGACCCGGGAGCCCACCACGGAACCGACCCAGCTGCGCTACGAGGTCGCCGACGGCGTCGCCACGATCACCCTCGACCGGCCCGACCGGCTCAACGCGTTCACCCCGGTGATGGCCGCCGAGCTTGCCCGGGCCGCCGCGGCCGCCGACGCCGACGACGCGGTGCGGGTCGTCGTCGTCACCGGGGCGGGGCGGGCGTTCTGCGCCGGCGCCGACCTCGCCGCGGGCCCCGGCGCGCTCGGCGACCGCGCCCGCGGGGGGACCGGCGGCGGTGCCGAGCCCGGCCGCGGCAGCGTCGACGGCGTCCCGCGCGACTGGGGCGGCATCGCCTCGCTGCCCTTCGCCGCGCTGCGCAAGCCGGTGATCGCCGCCGTCAACGGCCCGGCCGTGGGCATCGGCGCCACGCTGTTGCTGCCGATGGACGTCCGCATCGCCGCGGAGTCGGCGCGGTTCGGGTTCGTCTTCGTCCGCCGCGGCATCACGCCGGAGGCGGCGTCGTCGTGGTTCCTGCCGCGGCTGGTCGGGATCAGCCAGGCGATGGAGTGGGTGGCCACCGGCCGGGTGTTCGACGCCGCCGAGGCGCTGCGCGGCCGGCTGGTGTCGCGGGTGGTGCCCGACGCCGAGCTGCTGCCCACCGCCCTGGGCCTGGCCCGCGAGATCGCCGACAACACCTCCGGGGTCGCCGTCGCCGCCGCCCGGCAGCTGCTCTGGTCGATGCTCGGCGAGGCCTCGCCCTGGGACGCGCACCGCGCCGAGTCCCGCGCGCTGGCCGAGCTGACCGCCGGCCCCGACGTCGCCGAGGGGGTGGCCGCGTTCCTCGCCAAGCGGCGCCCGGAGTTCCGCGCCCCGCTCGGCGACGGTGCGGTGGCCGGGGTCCCGCGCTGGCCCGCCCCACCCGGCGACGTCGGTCCCTGACCGGCGCTCCTCAGCCGAGCAGCCGGTGGGCGGCGCCGACGGCCCGGTAGGTCGCGGCCGCCCGGGCGTCGAGCGAGACGAGGTCGGCTCCGTGCTGCAGTGCGGTCACCGCGATGAGGGCGTCGTACGCCGCGCCGCCGGAGATCCCCTGACCGGCCAGCAGGTGCGGCAGTCGCGCGACCTCCTCGGCCGGGAGAGCCAGGGGAGGGGCGGTCGTGACCTGCCGGAGGAACTCCGCTGCCAGGCCCGGCACCACCCGGTGCGGCGGCGGGAGACGGGTGAGCACCGAGTACGTCTCCACCACGCTGTGCGCCACCACCCGCGCGCCCTGCAGCGCGTCCCGGGCCGCGGCGTGCGACTCGTGCCAGGACGCGAAGGCGGCGACCAACACGCTCGTGTCGACCGCGATCACCGCCGGGTGTGCTCGAGCGCCTCGCGCACCTGCTCGGCGGTGAGCGGGGGGAGGTCCACCTCCGGCACGGCCCGGACGCCACCCGCGGACTCCTCCAGGCGCATCGCCACCGGTGCCGGCTCGATCTCCAGGCGCCCGTCCCGCACCTGGACGAAGACCTCGTCCCCGGCGCGCAGCCCCAGGGCGTCCCGCAGGGCCTTGGGGACGACGAGGCGCCCGGCGCCGTCGATGGTCGTCCGCATGGCAGGAAAATACCATCGACGCTGAGCGTCCCGGCTGACGGGCACTTCCGCGGATGTGCACGGTGCACATCCGCGGAAGTGCATGGCTCAACCCGCCGCGAGAGCGGCGACCGGCGGGATGCGGGCCGCGCGGCGGGCCGGCAGCACCGAGGCGAGCAGGCCGGCGACGGTGGCGACGACGACGATCGCGGCCACCTGCAGCCACGGGACGTCGACCACGACCTCGCCGGCCATCCCCAGCACCGACGCCGTCCCGGTGACGCCGTAGACGCCGCCGAGGACGACGCCGAGCACCGCGGCCACGCCGGACACCACCACCGCCTCCCACGCCAGCAGCCCGCGCAGCTGCCCGCGGGTGAGACCCACCGCCCGCAGCAGGCCGTTCTCCTGCCGCCGCTCGACCACCGACAGCGCCAGCGTGTTGCCCACGCCGATCAGCGCGATGACCACCGCGACGCCGAGCAGGCCGGTGACGACCAGCAGCAGCACGTCGAGCACCTCGTCCATCTGCTGGCGCAGGCTGACCACGCCGGTGACCTGCGCGTCGGGCACCACCGACCCCACGGTGTCGGTGACCGTGTCGACGACGGCGGCCTGCACGTCGGCGTCGCTGTCGTCGAGCCGTAGCCACAGCTGCCCGACCGCGGCTCCCGGGGCCAGCGCCGCGAGGTCGCCGGTGGTCAGCAGCAGCGGCGCGTCGTCGTCGACGATCCCGGCGCGCAGCGACAGGGCGCGACCGTCGAGCGTCAGCGGCACCGGGTCGCCGTCGGCCACGGACCAGGAGTCGGCCAGCCACCGCGGCAGCAGCGCCTGCCCGGGCTGCGGCAGCGGGGTCTCGGCGGTCGACCGCAGGGTCGGGACGGCGGTCGCCGGGTCGATCCCGTACACGGTCCACGGCTGGCCGTCCGGGCCGGTCGGCTGGGCGACGGTGAGCGCCGTCCCGGTCGCGACGCCGCCGAGGTCCCCCAGCCGGCCCAGCAGCGACGGGGGGAGCTCGCCGGAGAGCCCCTCGACGACGACGTCGGCGGGGTACTGCGCGGCCAGTCCGGCGGTCGCCGTGGCCCGGGTGGAGGCGGTGCCGACCACCATCGCGGTGGTCAGCGTGACGCCGATGAGCAGCGCGGTCGCCGTCGCCGCCGTCCGCCGCGGGTTGCGGGTGGCGTTGCCGGCCGCCAGCCGCGCCGGCACCCCGCCCAGCCGGGCGACCAGCCCGCCCGCGGCGCGCACCACCGGCGGCAGCGCGCGCTGGGCGAGCAGGACGACGCCGAGGAAGCTGGCCACCCCGCCGGGCAGCGCCACGAACACGCTCGCCACAGCGACACCGACGGCCAGCAGCGCTGCCCCGGGCAGGAGCAGCAGCAGCCCGAGCACCAGCCGCACCACGCCGGGCCGGGAGCGCAGCGGCGCCGGGTCCAGCGGGCGCATCGCGGCCAGCGGCGCGACCCGGGTCGCCGCGCGGGCCGGCGCGGCGGCGGCCAGCAGGGTGGTCAGCGTGCCCACGGCCAGGCCGGCGAGGACGGCGGTGAGCGGCACCGACAGGCCCGACAGCGGCACGGGGGACTCCACGCCCCCGGCCAGCGCGGACACCGCCCCGGCCAGCCCGATCCCGGCTGCCACACCGACGACGGAGGCGGCCAGCCCGGTGAGCGCGGCCTCGACCAGCACGCCGCGGCGCACCTGCCGCGCGGTGGCGCCGACGCAGCGCAGCAGCGCCAGCTCCCGGGTCCGCTGCGCGAGCAGGACGGCGAAGGTGTTGGCGATGACCAGCCCCGCGACGAGCACCGCGACGGTGCCGAAGACCAGCAGCACCGCGGCGAGCGCGGTCGCGTTGCCGAGCATCGACCCGGCGCGGTGCTCGGCCTGCGCGGTGCCGGTGCGCACGGTGAGCCCGGACCCGGGGAGGGCGGTGGCGACCGCGTCGGCCAGCACCTGCGGGTCGGTGCCGGGCCTGCCTGCGATCCGCAGCTCGGTCGGGTCCACCGCGCCCCACGCCTGCGCCTGGGCGGGGGTGGCCCAGGCCCGGCCGTACAGGCCGGCCTCGGGGTCGCCGCCGAGGTCGACGACGCCGGTGACGGTGACCGCGGTGGAGGTCTCGGTGCCGTCGGCGGCGGTCGCCGTCACCCGCAGCACGTCGCCGACGTCCGCGCCGACGCGCTCGCTCACGGCCACCTCGCCGGGCCGGTCGGGCAGCGCGCCGTCGGCGAGCCGCTGCCACCGCAGCGCGGGGTCGTCGGCGACCGCGCCCACGACCAGGTACTGCGCCCCGGTGCGGCCGGGTGCGACCGCCTGCACCGAGGTCTGCCACTCCGGGGCGACGGCGCGGACGCCGTCCAGCGCGGTGAGGACGGCCAGCTCGTCGAGCAGCGAGCTGCCGTCGTCGGAGGTGACGACGGCGTCCGCGCCGACGTACTGGGCGCCGGCGGCGGTCAGCACGGTGGTGCGGGTGGTCTCGTTGAGCACGAGGGTGGCGACGACGAAGGCGACCGCCAGCACGACGGCCAGGCAGGAGGCGACCAGGCGCGGCAGGTGCGCGCGCAGACCGGCCAGGGTGGTGGACAGCACCGGTCAGCCCCCGAGCCCGCGGAGCGCGTCGAGCACGGACGCGGCGGTGGGCCGCTCGACCTCACCGGCGAGCCGGCCGTCGGCCAGCAGCACGACGCGGTCGGCGTAGGAGGCCGCGGTCGGGTCGTGGGTGACCATGACGACGGTCTGGCCGGTCTCGCGGACGCTGCTGCGCAGCAGGTCCAGCACCTCCGCGCCGGCGCGGGAGTCGAGGTTGCCGGTGGGCTCGTCGGCGAAGACGACGTCGGGGCGGGGCAGCAGCGCCCGGGCGATGGCCACCCGCTGCTGCTGGCCGCCGGAGAGCTCCGCGGGGCGGTGCCGCAGCCGCTCGCGCAGGCCGAGGCGGGCGATGACGGCGTCGAACCAGGCGGGGTCGGGACGGCGGCCGGCCAGCTGCATCGGCAGCACCACGTTCTCCCGCGCGTCGAGCACCGGCAGCAGGTTGAACGCCTGGAAGACGAAGCCGACGCGCTCGCGGCGCAGCCGGGTCAACTCGTCGTCGCGCAGCCGGGTCAGCTCGGTGCCGCCGAGGAACACCTGCCCGGAGGTGGCGGTGTCGAGGCCGGCCAGGCAGTGCATGAGCGTCGACTTGCCCGAGCCGGACGGGCCCATGATCGCGGTGAACCCGCCGCGGGCGAAGTCGACGTCGACGCCGTCGAGGGCGAGGACGGCGGTGTCACCGGAGCCGTACACCTTGGTCAGCCCGGTGGCCCGGACGGCGGCGGACGACACCGGCGCCGGCGGCTCGCCGGGCACGGTCATGACGGGGACGGACACGGGGACCTCCGCGGGTCGGTTCCTGGGGACGCAGGGACCCTCGCGGCCGGGTGCGTCCTCCCGCGTCGTCGCCCGGGACGATCCCGCCGTCCTCCCGTGGTCGTACGTGCACGTCCGCAGAAGTGCCCGGGGAGGGGCGTGCACGTCCGCGGAAGTGCGCGGGGAGGGGCGTGCACGTCCGCGGAAGTGCGCGGGTCAGGCGTCGCGGAGGAGGTCGGCGGGGGAGACGAGCCCGGTCCGGTAGGCGAGGACGACGGCCTGCACGCGGTCGCGCGAGCCGGTCTTGGCCAGCACCCGCCCGACGTGGGTCTTCACCGTCGCCTCGCTGACGAACAGCCGCCCGGCGATCTCGGTGTTGGTGGCGCCGAGCGCCATCTGCACGAGCACCTCGCGCTCGCGCGGGGTCAGGTCGGCCAGTTCCGCGCCGCCGGCCACCGTCGCCGGCGCCGCGCCGCGCAGCAGGGGCGCCACGTGCTGCAGCAGCCGGCGGGTGGAGCTGGCCGCGATCACCGAGTCGCCGGCGTGCACGGTGCGCACCGCGTCCAGCATCTCCTCCGGCGGCGCGTCCTTGAGGAGGAAGCCGCTGGCACCCGCGCCGATCGCGGCGACGACGTACTCGTCGAGGTCGAAGGTGGTCAGCACGACCACCCGCGGCGGGTCGGGCAGCGCGGTGACCCGGCGGGTGGCCTCGATGCCGTCGGTGCGCGGCATCCGCACGTCCATCAGGACGACGTCGGCAGCGGTCCGCTCGAGCAGCAGCACCGCCGCCTCGCCGTCGCCGGCCTCCCCGACGACGGTGAGGTCGGGCTGGGAGTCGATGACCATCCGGAAGCCCGCGCGCACCATCTGCTGGTCGTCGACCAGCACGACCCGGATCAGCGGACACCCCCGATCGGCAGGACGGCGTGCACCCGCCAGCCACCGCCGGCGCGGGGACCGGCCTCCACCCGACCGCGGTGCAGCTGCGCCCGCTCGTGCATGCCGCGCAGCCCCTGCCCGTCGCCCGCGGCCGCCTCCCCGGCCACCGCGGCCGCCGCGCCGCGGCCGTCGTCGAGCACCGACAGCTCCAGGGAGTCCGGCCGCCAGTGCAGCCGCACCCAGGCCCGCACGCCGGGCCCGGCGTGCTTGAGCACGTTGGTCAGCGACTCCTGCACGATCCGGTAGGCGGCCAGCTGCGGACCGGCGGCCATGGGCCCCGGCTCGCCCTCCACCAGCAGGTCGACGTCGAGCCCGCTGGCCCGGACGTCGTCGACGAGCGCGGGGACGGCGGCGACGTCGGGCTGGGGGGCGTACTGCTCGGCGGTGCCGTCGCGGAGCACGCCGAGCAGGGCCCGCATGTCGGTGAGCGCCTGGCGGCCGGTGGTGGCGATCGCCTCGAGGGCGCCGGTGGCGGCCGCGGGGTCGGCCCGTCCCGCGTAGCGGCCGCCGTCTGCCTGCGCGATGACCACCGACAGGGAGTGCGCGACGACGTCGTGCATCTCGCGGGCGATGCGCGCCCGCTCGGCGGTGGCGGCCAGCCGCATCTCCTGGTCGCGCTCGACCTCCAGCAGCCGGGCGCGCTCGGCCAGCCCGGCGAGCTCGCCGAGCCGGGAGCGGCGCACGCGGCCGAGCGCCCAGGCGGCGACCACGGAGACCGCGATCGAGCCGACGGTGACCAGCAGCGCCTCGCCGCTCCCCGACGCGTACCAGCGCAGGGCGGCGAGGACGGCGCCGGCGAGGCCGACGACCAGCCCGCCCCGGGCCGCCCAGCCCGGGGCGTAGGCGGCCAGCGCGTAGACCATGAAGAGCGCCGCGACGTTGGCGAGGAGGAAGTCGGTGCCGGCCACCAGCTCGGCCAGCCCGGCCGCGGTGACGACGGCGGCGGCCGGGACCGGCGCCCGCCGTCGCCAGGCCAGCGGGGTCACCAGCGCGACGCCGAGGAGGAAGGCCGGGACCTCCGAACCCCAGTAGCTCTGGGCCGGCGCGACGACGGTCACCAGCCCGACGAGCGCGGCGAGCGCGACGTCGGCGGCGAACGGCCGCTCGCGCAGCGTCGTCGAGAGCTGCTCCAGGGGGAGGCGCTGGTCCATCGGCGCCGACCCTAGGCAGCGCCGGCGCCCCCGTCGTCCACCCGGGGGAGGACCCGCCGCTCGTCCTGCGGGCGGAGGGTCAGGAGGGGTCGAGGTGGCGCAGCAGGGTCTCGCCGATGTCGCGCATCGCGGCGACCTGCTGGGGGGAGAGCTGGTCGAACAGGTGGGTGCGCACGCCCTCGACGTGCACCGGGGCGGCGGCCTCCAGGGCGGCGAAGCCCTCGTCGGTGAGCACGGCGAGCAGGCCGCGGCCGTCCTCGGGGCACTCCTGGCGCCGGACCCAGCCGCGCTCCTCCAGGCGGGAGACCGCGTGCGACAGGCGGCTGCGGGAGGACAGGCAGCGGTCGGCGAGCTCGCTCATCCGCATCTGGCGCCCGGGGGTCTCCGACAGCTGGACGAGGATCTCGTAGTACGTGTGCGGGATGCCGGTGGCGCGGGTCAGCTCGCGGTCGAGCCGGTCCTGCAGCAGTTGGGTGCTGTAGAGCCAGGCGCGCCAGGCCCGCTGCTCCTCGGCGTCGAGCCAGCGCGTCTCCCCGTGCTCCGGCCGCGGTGTGCGGGAGGACACGTCGGTGGTCATGTCCTCCAGGGTACTGGCGGAATAATCAAGTGCTCAACTATGCTCCACGCGGCGAACGTCAAACGTTCAACTACAAGGAGTCCTGAACATGACCAGCACCACCGCCGTCCAGATCCCCGGCTACGTCGCCGGCACCTGGGACATCGACGCCGCGCACTCGACCGTCGGCTTCTCCGTCCGCCACATGATGGTGAGCAAGGTCCGCGGCTACTTCACCGAGTTCTCCGGCGAGCTCGTCACCGCCGAGGACCCGGCCCGGTCGTCGGTCACCGCGACCATCGACATGGACTCGATCGACACCCGCCAGGAGCAGCGCGACGCGCACATCCGCTCGGCGGACTTCTTCGACGTCGGCAACCACACCGTCATGACCTTCCGCTCCACCCGCGTCGTCGCCGACGGGGACGACTGGTCCGTCGAGGGCGACCTGACGATCAAGGGCATCACCAAGCCCGTCACCCTGCGCCTCGAGGTCAACGGCTTCGGCCCCGACGCCTACGGCGGCACCCGCGCCGGCTTCAGCGCGAAGACCTCCATCTCCCGCAAGGCGTTCGGCGTCGACATCGACATGCCGATGGACGGCGGCGGCGTCGTCGTGGGCGACAAGATCGACATCGAGCTCGAGATCGAGGCCGTGCTCCGCACCGCCTGATCGAAGGACCCCGTCCCCCGGGACGGGACCACCGAGGGGCCCCGGACGACGCGTTCGTCCGGGGCCCTCGCGCGTCCTGGCTCACCGCAGCGCGTCCACCCTCACGGCCGACGGTGAGGGAGGACGCCGCACGATCAGGTCACCTGATCGTGCGGGAGCGGGCGGTTACGGCGACGCCGGGTCGAGTCGCTGGAAGAGCACGTGGTCCTGCCAGCGGCCGGCGATGCGCAGGTACTGCGGCGCCAGCCCGTAGCGGGTGAACCCGGTGCGCTCCAGCACCCGCTGGGACGCGAGGTTGTGCACCAGGGTGCCCGCCTCCACCCGGTGCAGCCCGAGCTCCCCGAAGGCCAGCGCCAGCATCGCCCGCACCGCGGCCGTGGCGTGCCCCCGCCCGTTGGCCGCCGACCGGATCCAGTAGCCGAGGCTGCACGACTGGAAGGCGCCGCGGACGACGTTGTTGAGGCTGACCCGGCCGACCACCGCCCCGGCGTCGTCGAGGACCACGTGCGGCACCCGCAGGCCCAGCCGGTGCTGCTCGAGCACCGACCGGATCTCCTCGCGCTGGCCGGCCTCGGTGGCCCAGTCCTCCCCGCGCAGCGGCTCCCACGGCGCGAGGAAGTCGCGGTCCTCCGCCGCGATGCGCGCGAGGACCGCGGCGTCGTCCGGGGACAGCAGGCGCGTCGTGGTCACCCCCTCACCCTCGCAGGACCGGCACCGGCCCGGAGCGGGGGAGACTCGGGACATGACGACGTCGCTGCTCACCCGCGCCCGCACCCGGCTGTCCTCCGCCGTCCCCGTCGCCGTCGGGCTGGCGGCGGGCTTCGGCGTCGCGCAGGGCACCGGCATCCGCGCGCTCGGCGGCGCGGTGTTCGCCGCCGGCGGGCTGGTCGCGGGGTACGTGTGGGTCCAGCGGCGCGGCTGGGCGGTCGCCCTCGGGCTCGGCGCGCTCTACGTCGGCGCGTTCGTCCTCGCGCACGTGCTCGCCCTCGCCGTCGGCCTGCCGGCCTGGCTGGCGGTCGGCCTGGTGACGGTCGCCGCCGCCGGGGTCGCGTACGCGGTGGCCGACCGCGAGCGCCTCGCGCCCTGATCCCGGTGGCGCCGCCGCGCGGTGTCCGTCACGCTCCCGGCGTCAGGACGCCGGCGGAGCGGCAGCGGCTCCTGACGACGCGGACCGGCGTGCCAGGCCTCCTCGCGGTCGCGGCGCTGCTGGTCGCCGCCACGACGCTCCTCCCGCAGGGGCCGGGCGGCGGGGGCTGGCTCCTCGCGGCCGGGCTGGTGCTCGCCGCAGTCCTCGGCGGGGCGCGGGAGCGCCGCCGCCTGCGGTCCGCCGACCGGGTGCTGGCCGAGCTGGAGGAGCGCCCGGCCGCCGCCTGAGCCGTGAGTCTGGTCACGATCGGCGCCGCCGGGGGGACGTCGGCGGTGGCCGACCGCCCGCAGCGGCCGGTCGCCGTCCCCTGAGCCCCTAAGGTGGGTGGGAAGGTCGCGACCCCGGCGGCCGTTACCAGTGGTACCGCGAGCGGAGCCGCCGCGGGATCCCCCCTGACTCTCCCTGAGGTGCCTTCCGCATGCCCACCCGCGACGACCTGCGCAACGTGGCGATCATCGCCCACGTCGACCACGGCAAGACCACCCTGGTCGACGCCCTCCTCCGCCAGGCCGGTGCGCTCGGCCGCGCCAAGGGCGAGGGGACGGACAACGACTCCACGCAGGACCGCGTCATGGACTCGATGGACCTCGAGCGCGAGCGCGGCATCACCATCCTCGCCAAGAACACCGCCATCCGGCTGGCCGACGACGAGGGCAACCCGGTGACGGTCAACATCGTCGACACCCCCGGCCACGCCGACTTCGGCGGCGAGGTCGAGCGCGGCCTGTCCATGGTCGACGGCGTCGTGCTGCTCGTCGACGCCTCCGAGGGGCCGCTGCCGCAGACCCGCTTCGTGCTGCGCAAGGCGCTGGGCAAGGGGATGCCGGTCATCCTTGTGGTGAACAAGACCGACCGCTCCGACGCGCGCATCGCCGAGGTCGTCGACGAGACCTACGAGCTGTTCATGGAGCTGCTCGAGGACAACGGCCTGGACACCGACGCCCTCGAGTTCCCGATCGTGTACTCCAACGGCAAGACCGGGCAGGCCTCGCTCACCCGGCCCGCCGACGGGCAGAGCCCCGACAGCCCCGACCTCGCCCCGCTGGTGAGGACGCTGCTGGAGACCATCCCGGCGCCGACCTACGACGCCGAGGAGCCGCTGCGCGCGCAGGTCACCAACCTCGACGCCTCGCCCTACCTCGGCCGGCTGGCGCTGCTGCGCATCCACTCCGGCACGATGAAGAACGGCCAGACCGTCGCCTGGTGCCGCACCGACGGCACGGTGAAGAACGTCAAGATCACCGAGCTGCTGATGACCGAGGGCCTCACCCGCACCCCGGCCGACAGCGCCGGCCCCGGTGACCTCGTCGCCATCGCCGGCATCGAGGACGTCATGATCGGCGACACCCTCGCCGACCCCAACGACCCGCGCCCGCTGCCGCCGCTGACCGTCGACGAGCCGTCGATCTCGATCACCATCGGCATCAACACCTCGCCGATCTCCGGCCGCTCGGGCAAGAAGCTCACCGCCCGGCTCATCAAGAACCGCCTCGACCAGGAGCTGGTCGGCAACGTCTCGGTGCGCATGCTGCCCACCGAGCGCCCCGACACCTGGGAGATGCAGGGCCGCGGCGAGCTGGCGCTGGCCATCCTCGTCGAGCAGCTGCGGCGCGAGGAGTTCGAGCTGACCGTCGGCCGCCCCCAGGTGGTCACCAAGCTCATCGACGGCACGCTGCACGAGCCGGTCGAGCGGGTCACCATCGACACCCCCGGCGAGTACGTCGGCACCCTCACCCAGGCGCTGGCCGCCCGCCGCGGGCGCATGGAGAACCTGGTGCACCACGACACCGGCTGGGCGCGGATGGAGTACGTCGTCCCGTCCCGCGGCCTGATCGGGTTCCGCACCGAGTTCCTCACCGAGACCCGCGGCACCGGCGTCCTCAACCACAACCTCGAGGGCTACGAGCCGTGGCTGGGCGACATGCGCGCCCGGCCCACCGGCTCGCTGGTGGCCGACCGGCAGGGCGTGGCGACGTCGTACGCGATGTTCTCGCTGCAGGAGCGCGGCTCGATGATGGTCGCGCCCGGCACCGAGGTGTACGAGGGCATGATCGTCGGTGAGAACTCCCGCCCCGACGACATGGACGTCAACATCACCAAGGAGAAGAAGCTCACCAACATGCGGTCCTCGACCGCCGAGGAGCTCGAGCGGCTCATCCCGCCGCGGATCCTGAACCTCGAGCAGGCGCTGGAGTTCTGTGCCGAGGACGAGTGCGTCGAGGTGACGCCGGCCGCCGTCCGCGTCCGCAAGGTGATCCTCGACCAGAACGAGCGCGGCAAGGCCAAGAACCGCAAGCCCAAGCCGTGACCAGGCCGTGACGGCACGACGCCCCGGGTGCACCCGCGCCCGGGGCGTCGCCTGCTTTTGACACACCCGCGGGCCCTTCCTAGCGTCGGGCGGTGGCCGCCACCGTCGAGCCGTTCGGGACCACCCCTGACGGCACCCCCGTCGAGCGCTGGACGCTGACCTCCGGCGAGGCGAGGCTGCGGGTGCTCGGCTACGGCGGCATCGTCCAGAGCCTCGAGGTGCCCGACGCCGCCGGCGAGGTGGCGAACGTCGTCCTCGGCTTCCCCGACCTGGCGGGCTACCTCTCCGCCGACGACCCCTACTTCGGCGCGCTCGTCGGCCGCTACGGCAACCGCATCGCGCAGGGGCGGTTCACCCTCGACGGCGAGACGTACGACCTGCCGGTCAACCAGGGGTCCAACTCGCTGCACGGCGGCCCCGTCGGGTTCTCCGATCGGGTCTGGACGGTCACCGACGTCAGCGACGGCGCGGCCGCCGCCCTCCGGCTGGAGCTGGTCAGCGAGGCCGGCGACCAGGGCTTCCCCGGCACGCTGACCACCGCGGTCACCTACCGCCTCGACGGCGCGACGCGGCTGACCGTGCACTACCGGGCCACCACCGACGCCCCGACCGTGGTCAACCTGACGCAGCACACCTACTGGAACCTCGCCGGCGAGGGCTCCGGCGACGTCCACGGCCACGAGCTGCAGGTCGACGCGAGCGGCTACACGCCCGTCGACGCCGCGCTCGTCCCGACCGGCGCGATCGCGCCGGTGGCGGGCACGCCGTTCGACTTCCGCCGTCCCACCCCGATCGGCGCGCGCATCCGCGAGGCCGATGAGCAGCTGCTGCACGGGCACGGCTACGACCACAACTGGGTGCTCGACCGCGGGGACGCCGACGGCGGGGCGCTGCGGCAGGCGGCGCTGCTGCGCGACCCGGTCGGCGGCCGGACGCTGCGGGTCCTCACCACCGAGCCGGGCCTGCAGGTCTACTCGGGCAACGCCCTCGACGGCACGATCGTGGGCACCGGCGGCCGCGTCTACCGGCAGGGCGACGGCGTGGCGCTGGAGACCCAGCACTTCCCCGACTCGCCGAACCGGCCGGACTTCCCCTCCACCGTGCTGCGCCCGGGCGAGGTGTACGAGACCACCACGGTGTTCGAGCTGGGCCGCTGAGCCCGCCGGACGGGGGCGTCGTGACCGGGGTGTGACCGGTCGTGACGACGAGCCGGGCGCGGCCGACAGGCCGGGTGCGGGCTCGCCGGGGGGTGGGGACACGCCGACCTACGGTCGGTGCTCCGGGCCCGGACGCGGGCCCGGAGCACGGCGAGCGGGAGGCGGGGACGACAGATGACCCAGGCGGTGTGGGGACCGGAGGGGTTCCGCGGCGGCATCGACGTCCGCGTGAGCCTGCGAGCGGACGCCGGGTCGGGGGAGAACGCCTTCGACGGCGCCTGGTTCCCGCGCAGCCGCGACCTCGCCGTCGAGGTGCCCGAGCTGGTGGCCGCGCTGGACCGCCGCGGGGTGCGCGTCGAGCGGTTCACCCACGCGCTCGAGCCGTGGCTGCCCGCGCCGCGCAAGCTCGTCGTCGACGGCCGGGTCGTGCGCACCGGCGGCTTCCGCAGCATGGACCCGGGCGTGGTGTGCCTGAGCTGGGCCAGCGGGAACCGGGTCGCGGACCTGCTGGTCGTCCCCCCGGAGACCGACGTCATCACCGGCGTGCGCGCGCTGCGGCTGTGCACCCGCCGCGGGCTGCCGCGGTCCCCGCAGATGGTGCTCGCCGCCGCCCGGTCCCAGCCCCTGCCGCAGGTGCCCGGCCTCCCCGCCACCCGCGCGGTCTGAGGCGCTTGCGCCCTCGGTGAACCGGCTGGACGCCGGCGCCGGGCTGCACTGAGCTGGGCCCGTGCGACTCCTGGTCCTCGGCGGCACCGCCTTCCTCGGCCGGCACGTGACGACGGCGGCGCTCGACCGCGGTCACGAGGTGGCCACCTTCACCCGCGGCGTCACCGGCCGGCCCCCGGACGGGGTGCGCGCGCTGCACGGTGACCGGGACGACCCCGACGCCCTGCCGCGCGCCCTGGACGGCTGGGTCCCGGAGCTGGTGGTCGACACCTCCTGCCAGACCCGCGCCGCCGCCGGGAACGCCGCCGCGGCCCTGGGCGGCGCCGGCGTCCGCGGCTACGCCTTCGTCAGCAGCCTCAACGCCTACTCGACCTGGCCGCCGGGGCCGGTCCCCGACGAGCGGCAGCCCACGTGGGACACCGACGACGACGAGTACGGGCCGGTCAAGGCGCACGCCGAGCGGGTCCTGGGCGCGGCGTTCGCGGGCCGCTTCCTCACCGCGCGGGCGGGGCTGATCGTCGGCCCGCACGACAACGTGCGGCGGCTGCCGTGGTGGCTCGAGCGCATCGCCCGGGGCGGGCGGGTCGTCGTCCCCGACGCGCTCGACCAGCCGATCGCGCTGGTCGACGTCCGCGACCTCGCCGGCTGGCTCGTGGCGATGGCCGAGCAGGGGGCGGACGGCCCGGCCAACGCCACCGGCCCGGCCGGGATGGCGACCCTGGGGGAGCTGCTGCGCACCTGCCGCGAGGTCACCGGCAGCGACGCCGACCTCGTGCCGGTGCCGGAGGAGGAACTGCTGGCCGCCGGCGTCGAGCCGTGGCTGCACCTGCCGCTGTGGCTGCCCCGGGAGATGGCGGGCACGGCGTGGGACGTCGGCACCGCCCGCGCCCGCGAGCTGGGCCTGCCCAGCCGCCCGGTGCGCGAGACGGTCGCCGACACGTGGGCCTGGCTGCAGCGCGATCCGGTCCGGCTGCCCATCCCGCACGGCCTGCCCGAGCCGGGCCTCCCCGCGGACCTGGAGGCCGCCCTGCTGGCGTCGCGGTGACCAGGGTCCCTGATCGCGCGGCGTCCTCCCTCACCGCCGGACGTGCGGGAGGACGCCCCACGACCAGGTCACCTGATCCCGGCCGCGGCCGCCTCAGTCGCGGGGGTCGGCCGGGCGACCGGCGCGCAGGCTGCGCTCCAGGTCGGCGACGTCGGCCGCGTCCGGGGCGTGCAGCGGGTGCCGCTCCTCCTCGGCCAGGCGGGCGGCCTCGGCGGCCAGGGCGTCGGCCGACTCCTGCACCCGGTCCTTGCGGTACTGGCGGTAGGAGTGCACGACCGCGGCGGCCCAGACCGCGTAGAGCAGCGCGTACACCGCATAGCGCACCGGGTCGGAGGCGTCGATCCAGTCGCTGCGCAGCAGCGTGCGGGTGTTGGTCAGCACGATGACCCCGCCGACCAGCGAGCCGAGCAACCGCGGCGGGACGTGCCGCACCAGCCAGGCGGCGACCGGCGCGGCCACCAGGCCGCCGGCCAGCAGCCCCAGCGCCCAGGTCCAGTTGACCCCCTGCGACCCGAGGGCCAGCAGGAAGCCGAGGCTGGCCGACAGCGCGACGAGGAACTCCGAGGTGTCGATCGAGCCGATCACCTTGCGCGGCTCCAGCCGGCCGCTGGCCAGCAGCGCCGGCGTGCCGACCGGGCCCCACCCGCCGCCTCCGGTGGCGTCGACGAAGCCGGCCACCAGGCCCAGCGGCCCGAGGAAGCGCTTGCGCACGGGCTTGCCCAGGTTGCGGCGGTCGATGCCGCGCAGGGTGAAGCGGACGAGCAGGTAGACGCCGAGCGCCAGCAGGATCAGCGACATCACCGGAGCGGCGACCTCGGTGGAGAGGTTCGACAGCACGGTCGCGCCGGCGAAGGCGCCGACGGCGCCGGGGATGCCGACCTTCGCGACGACCTTCCAGTCGACGTTGCCGAAGCGCCAGTGCGCGGCGCCGGACATCAGGGTCGTGCCGATCTCGGCGAAGTGCACGGTCGCCGAGGCGGCGGCCGGGTTGGTGCCGAAGGCCAGCAGCAGCGTCGTCGAGGTGACGCCGTAGGCCATGCCGAGACTGCCGTCGACGAGTTGGGCGCCGAGGCCGGCGAGGGCGAGCACGATCAACGTCTTCACGGGGGCTGACTCCAGGAGGGGACGCCGGGGCGCGCGGCAGCGCGCCCTCGCGGCGGGACGGGCGAAGAGGCGCCGGGGGACGGCGCGGGAGGTCAGCGGCCCGGACAGGCGGCGGTGCAGATGCGCAACAGGTCGACGTGGATGCGCCCCACGAGGAGCACCACGGTCGCCGCCATGGGCGGTATGTCTACCAGATCGGTGGAGATGGGACGAATGCGGGGCGGAGTGGCCTGGTCACGGGGGTGGTACCCCGGTTCAGCCCACCGCGAGGTCGGTGAGCAGGTACGCCAGCGCCGCCACCGCGCCCGCGGCGGGCAGGGTGACGACCCACGCGACGACGATGTTGCCGGCCACGCCCCAGCGGACCGCCGAGAGCCGCCGCGTCGACCCGACGCCCATGATCGACGTGGTCGTGATGTGCGTCGTCGACACCGGCACGGCGAACACGGTCGCCGTCGTCACCATGACGCCGGAGGCCACGGTCTGGGCGGCGAAGCCACCGGCCGGGGTGAGCTGGATGATCCGCCGGCCCAGGGTGCGCATGATGCGGAACCCGCCGGCGTAGGTGCCCGCGCTGATCGCGGCGGCCGCGGCGAGCACGACCCACAGCGGCACGTCGAAGCTGTCGATCTCCCCGGCGGTGAACAGCGCCAGCGTGATGATGCCCATCGTCTTCTGCGCGTCCTGCAGGCCGTGGCCGAGGGCCATGGTCGCGGAGCTGACGATCTGCGCGTAGCGGAAGCCCCGGTTGGCGCGGGTGACGTTGGCCCGCCGGAAGGTCCACAGGATGGCGAGCATGAACAGGTAGCCGAGGCCGAAGCCGACCAGCGGCGACACGACCATCGGGATGACGACCTTGTCGACGACGCCCAGCCACTGGACGTCGTGGGCCGCGGCCAGCGCGGCGCCCACCAGGCCGCCGATCAGCGCGTGGGAGGACGACGAGGGCAGCCCGAAGTACCAGGTGATGAGGTTCCACGCGATCGCGCCGACCAGCGCGGCGAAGACGATCTCCAGCCCGCCGGTCCCGGTCGGCGCCTCGATGATCCCGGCGCCGACGGTCTTGGCGACCTCGGTGGACAGCAGGGCGCCGACCAGGTTCATCACCGCCGCCAGTGCCAGCGCCACCCGCGGCGTGAGCGCCTTGGTGGAGACGGCGACGGCGATGGCGTTGGCCGCGTCGTGGAACCCGTTGGTGTAGTCGAAGGCCAGGGCGACGACGACGATGACGACCAGCGCGACGAAGGTCGCGTCCATCAGCGGAGGTCCACGGAGCTCAGGACTCCTTGACCGCGATGGACTCGACGACGTTGGCCACCTTCTCGAACGCGTCGGCGGCCTCCTCGAGCTGGTCGGCCACCTCCTTGAGGCGCAGCACCTCCAGGGCCTCGAACTCGCCGCTGTAGAGCCGCGAGAGCAGCCGCCGGTAGAGCTTGTCGGCCTCGTTCTCGATGCGGTTGACCTCGATCCAGTAGTCGGGGAGGTCCTTGAGCGTCTGCAGCCGCGGCATCGCCTCGGCGGTGATGTGCGCCGCCCGCTGCAGCAGCGCCGTCTGCTGGTTCATCTCGGCCGGCAGGGTGCCCAGCCCGGTGAGGACGACGAGGTCGGCGGCCGCCTCGACGAAGTCCATGACGTCGTCGAGGTGGCTGGCCAGGCTGTAGATGTCCTCGCGGTCGAACGGCGTCACGAAGCTGGAGTTCAGCTGCCGGAAGATCGCGTGGGTCGACTGGTCGCCGGCGTGCTCGAGGTCGCGCAGCCGGTCGGCGAGCTCGGTGCGGCGGGTGTGCTCGCGGAGGAACTCGTCGAGGACGTCGGTGGCCGTCACCAGGTTCTGCGCCGAGGCGCTGAAGAGCCGGTAGAAGCTCTGGTCCTTGGGGGTCAGGCTGAAGGGCACGGGGGGACTCCCGGGTCGGCGGGGATGGGCTCGCCCGCCGCGGGTTCAGCGGTCGTACGGCCGTCGGGCAGCATAGGTACCCGTCCGCCTGTGGTTCAGCGCACGGTCACCTGCGGGCCGCGCCGGGCTCCTCCAGGGCCGACCCGCCGAGCGCCTCGACGAGGTCGGCCCGCGCCCGGGCGACCCGGGAGCGGATGGTCCCGACCGGGCAGCCGGCCACCTCGGCGGCCTCGGCGTAGGAGAGCCCGAGCAGCTGGGTGAGCGCGAAGGCCTCGCGGCGGTCGGGGTCCAGCCGGCCGAGCAGGTCGGTGACCGCCGCGCCCTCGCCCACCCGGTCCGCGGCGTCGGCGGGGGAGAGGGCCTCGAGGTCGGCGTCGTCGCGCACCAGGGTCAGCCGCCGGCGGCGGCGGGAGCGGACGGCGTCGGCGCAGACCCGCCGGGCGATGGCCAGCAGCCAGGTGCGCAGGGAGGACCGGCCCTCGAAGCGGTGCAGCGCGGCGAAGGCCCGGGCGTAGGTCTCCTGCGTGAGGTCGTCGGCGCAGTCGCGGTCGCCGAGGGCCGCGCACAGCCGCCACACGTCGGACTGGGTCGCCCGGACCAGGGTCGCGGCGGCGAGGGGGTCGCCGTCGACGGCGGCCGCGGCGACCCGCTCCAGCTCGTCCACGTCACTCCTCCGCTGTGATCCCCGTCGAACCGGGAACCGGACGGGCCCTCCGCGACGACTACCTCTCCATGCAGTGTGCACCGTTCCGCGAGGCGGTCTCGGCGCGACTCGACGGCGAACCGCTCGGGATGCCCGCCGCCGACCTCGACCGCCACCTGGCCGGCTGCCCCGCCTGCGCCGGCTGGGCCGACGCCGCGGGCGCGGTGACCCGCCGCGCGCGGCTGGTCGCGGCCCCCGACGTGCCCGATCTCACGGCGGCGGTGCTCGGCGCACTGCCCCGGCAGCTGCCCGGGGTCGCGGCCGCGGCGCGCTCCCGGCTGGTGCAGTCGGCGCTGCGGCTGGCGCTGCTGGCGGTGGGCGTGGCGCAGGCGGGCGTGGCCTGGCCGGCGCTGACCGGCGGCACGGCCGCGATGAGCGCCCCGGTGCACGTGGCGCACGAGACCGGCGCGTGGAACCTCGCCGTCGCCGCGGCCTTCCTCGCCGTCGCCGCCGCGCCGCGGCTGGCCGCCGGGGCGCTGCCGTTCCTGGTCACCTTCGGCGTGCTGCTGACCGTGGTCACCGTGCGCGACCTGCGGGCCGGGCACGTGCACGCCGACCGCGCCGGCGCCCACCTGCTGCTGCTGGCCGGCGTGGTGCTCGTCGCCGTGCTCGCCTGGCGCCGGCGCAGCCGGCGGCCGGCCGCGGTCGTCGCCCGCGGGCGGGTGACCGCGTGACCGGCCGCGCCGCGCGCCCGGCGCGGCCGGTCCTGCTGCTGCTCGTCCTGCTGGCCGGCTGGCTGGGGCTGGGCGTGGCCACCGCCGGCCCCGCCGCCGCGCACGCCGAGCTGGTGTCGACCGACCCGGGGGAGGGTGCGCGCCTCGACGAGGTGCCCGCCGAGGTGACGCTGCGCTTCAGCGAGGGCGTGTCCCTGGGGGCCGGCTACGCCCGCGTGCTCGGCGAGGGCGGCGAGCGGGCCGACACCGGCGCGGCCACGGTCGACGGCGACACCGTCACCGTGCCGCTGCGCGAGGACCTGCCCGACGCCAGCTACGTCGTCACCTACCGGATCGTCTCGGCCGACTCCCACCCGATCAGCGGGGCCTACGCCTTCGTCGTCGGCGACGGCGAGCTCGCCGACGCCGGGGCAGTGGCCGACGGCGCGGGCGTCGACCCGTTCGTGGCCGCGGCGCTGCCCGCCTCCCGGGCGCTGGGGTTCGCCGGGCTGGCCGCAGGCCTCGGCGTCCCCGCCTTCCTCGTGCTGTGCTGGCCCGCCGGCTGGGCGTCGCGGACGATGCGCCGGCTGACCACCGCCGGGCTGCTCACCGTCGCCGGGGCCGCGGTGCTCACCTTCCTGCTGCAGGGCCCCTACGCGGCCGGTGCCGGGCTCGGCTCGCTGCTCGACCCGTCGCTGCTGACCACCACGGGTGCGTCCTCCTTCGGGCTGACCACCCTGGGCCGCGGCGCGCTGGCCCTGCTGCTGGCCGCGCTGCTGGTGCCGCTGTGGCGCCGGGCGGGCGCCCCGACGGCGCAGGAGACGGCCGGGCTCGGCGCCGTCGCCGCCGGCGTCGTCCTGACCACCGCGGCGGTCGGGCACCCGGTCGCCGGGGCCCTGCCGGTGTTCGCCACCGCGGTCGCCGCCGTGCACGTCGCGGCGATGGCGCTGTGGCTGGGCGGGCTGACGGCGCTGCTCACCGGGCTGGTCCGCACCGGTGCCGAGGCCGGTGAGCTGGCCGGGGCGCTGCCGCGCTGGTCGCGCCTGGCATCGGCCTCGGTGGCCGCGCTGGTGGTCACCGGCGTCGTCCAGTCGGTGCGGGAGGTCGGGTCGCCGGTCGCGCTGGTGTCCACTCCCTACGGCTGGGTGCTGCTGGGCAAGCTCGCGCTGGTGCTGCTGCTCCTCGCCGCCGCCGGGGTCTCCCGCGTCTGGGTCCAGCAGCAACTGGGCCTGCCGCGGACCCGGCCGCACCCGCGGCGCCGGGTGCCCGCGCACGCCTTCGCCACCGCGGGAGCGACCCGGGCAGGCGCCGAGGAGGACGCGGTCGCCTCCGCCGCCCGCGCCCGGGCGGCGGCGCAGGCCCGCGGTGCCGTCGAGGACGTGGCCCCGCTGCGCCGCTCGGTGCTGGTCGAGGCCGCCGTCGCCGCGGGCGTGCTGGTGCTCTCGGCGGTGCTGGTCGGCATCCCGCCGGCCCGCGCCGCGGTGGCCCAGCCGGTCGACGTCACCCTGCCGCTGCAGGCGGCGGCGGGCGAGGTCGGCAGCGTGCAGCTGTCGGTCGACCCGGCCCGCCCGGGCCCCAACACCCTGCACGTCTACCTCTTCGACGACGCGGGGCAGCTGACCCAGCCCGCCGACCTGCGGGTGACCCTCACCGAGCCCGCGCAGGAGATCGGCCCGCTCGACGTCGACCTCGAGCCGGCGGGTCCGGGCCACTGGGTCGCCGACGGGGCGAGCATCCCCGGCGCCGGCACCTGGACCCTCGCCGTCAGCGTCCGGCTCGACGAGTTCACCGCCGCCACGGCGAGCACCGACGTCCCGGTGCGCTGAGCACCACCTCTCGACAGAAGGAGAACCGTGCGTTCCACCGTCCTGCGACCGCTGGCCCGTGCCGGCGTCGTCCTGACCGCCCTCGTCGCCGCCCTGGTCGCGTCCGTCGTGGTCGCCACCGGCGCCTCGGCGCACGTGACGGTCTCCTCCGACGACGCCACCGCCGGCGGCTACGGGAAGCTGACCTTCCGGGTCCCCAACGAGAGCGACACCGCCAGCACCGTGGCGCTGCGCGTCTCCATCCCGGAGGACGAGGCGCTGGCCTCGCTGCGCGTGCAGCCGGTCCCGGGCTGGACGGTCACCCTGACCTCGGCGCAGCTGACCGAGCCGGTGGACGTCCACGGCCAGCAGATCAGCGACTACGTGTCGGTCGTGGAGTTCCGTGCCGACGCCGGCGGGATCGCCCCCGGGGAGTTCCAGGAGTTCTCCCTCTCCGGCGGGCCGTTCCCCGACGCCGACACGCTGTCGTTCCCGACCGTGCAGACCTACAGCGACGGCACCGAGTCGGCCTGGATCGAGCCGACCGTCGACGGCCAGGAGCCGGAGTACCCGGCGCCGGTGCTCTCGCTGACCGGTGACACCGACACCGACACCGCCACCGACACCGCGGCCGCCGCCGACGAGCACGCCCACGGTGGCGAGGTCAGCAACGAGCCCGCGGGGCTGGCGCTGTTCCTCGCCATCCTGGCGCTGGCCGTCGGTGTCGCGGGCGTCGTCCTCGGCTACCGCGCAGGTCGACGTACCGTGTCCTCGTGACCGCTCCCGTCCGCGGCCGGGTCGCCGCGCTGCTGCTCGCCGCTGCCCTGGGCCTGACCGCCTGCGGCTCCGACGACGGCGAGCAGGCGGCGGCCGCCGAGGGGCACGACCACGGCGGCGGCTCCGACCGGCCGGCCGCCACGCTCGAGGGGCCCGGCGACGAGTACGCCGGCATCGACCTGCGCGACCCCTACCAGCGGCCGTCGTTCACCCTCACCGACAGCACCGGCGCGGAGTACGACTTCGCCGCGGCGACGGCGGGCAAGCCGACGCTGCTGTTCTTCGGCTACACGAACTGCCCCGACATCTGCCCGACGACGATGGCCGACGTCGCCCTGGCGCTGCGCGACGTCGACCCCGCGCTGGCCGGGCAGGTGCAGGTGGTCTTCGTCACCACCGACCCCGCCGCCGACACCCCGCAGGTGCTCGGGGAGTACCTCGACCGGTTCGACGCCGACCTGCCCACCCAGTTCGTCGGGCTGACCGGCGCGCAGGAGGTCGTCGACCAGGCGCAGCTGTCGGCCGGGGTGCCGCTGGCCGAGGACCGGGGCCGGCTGCACAGCTCGCTGCTGCTGCTCTACGGCCCCGACGACGAGGCGCACGTGGCCTTCGACGCCGGCAACACCGCCCGCGACATCGCCGGCGACCTCGAAGCCGTCGCCGCCCGGTGACCGGCGCCCGTCCGGGGCGGGCAGCAGGGCGGCTGCTCGTCGTCGTCCTCGGCGTGCTCGCCGTCCTCGCGCTCGCCGGTCCCGCCGCCGCGCACGTCGGCGGGGACGCGGCCGGCAGCGACTTCGACGGCCGGGTGACCTCGGTGCGGCCGGCCGTGCCGGGGGTGTCGGTGCGGGTGCTGCAGTTCGGCGACGCCCTCGAGGTGGTCAACAGCACCGCCGTCGAGGTGACCGTGCCCGGCTACTCCGACGAGCCCTACCTGCGGATCGGGCCCGACGGCGTCTGGCGCAACGCCGTCAGCCCGGCCACCTACATCAACCTCGACCGCTACGGCCGGGTGTCGCTGCCCCCGGGCGCCGACCCGCAGGGCGAGCCGGAGTGGGTGCAGGTGTCCACCGAGCCGCAGTACACCTGGCACGACCACCGCACGCACTGGATGAGCGAGGGGCAACTGCCGCCGGCGGTCGCCGCCGACCCGGCGCACCCGCACACCGTCTTCGACTGGACGGTGCCGATGCGCCACGGGGACACCGCGGTGACCGTCCGCGGCGAGCTCACCTGGGAGCCGCCGCCGTCGCCGCTGCTGGTCTGGACGCTGTACGCCGCGCTGTTCGCCGCCGTCGCCGCGGCCGGGCTGGCCGCCCGGACGCCGGGACCGCTGCGCTGGGCGCTGGGCGCCGGTGCCGCGGCGGCGCTGTGGCACGCCGCGGCCACCCCCGAGCCGCCGGTGACGGTCTCCTCGCACGCCGCGGCGCTCGTCTCCGCGCTGCTGCCGGCGGTGACCGCGGCGCTGGTCGCCGTCTTCGGCGCCGCCGCCGCCCGCCGCGGCCGGGGCGTGGTGACCGGCCTGGCCGCGCTGGTGCTCGGGTGGCTGCTGCTGGTGCAGGGCCTGCCCGACGTCGACGTGCTGTGGAGCGCCCGCGTGGCCGGCGCCGGGCCGGCCGTGCTCGCGCGGGTCGCCGTCGCCGTGCTGGTGGCCGGGGGCGCCGGGCTGGTCGTGGCGGGGCTGGGCGCGGTCCGCCGCTTCCGCGACCCGGCCCGCACCCAGCCCGCGCCCGTCAGGAGCCATCAGCGCTACAAAGGCTCCTGACGGGCCGTCACACGGTGCCGTCGGGGACGTCGTCGGGGACGGGGTGCAGGTGCGGCCGCGGGCCGGAGAACAGCGCGTTGGCGCGGTCCAGGTCGGCCTCGAAGTCCACCTCGACGGCGGCCCAGCGGGAGATGTCCAGCGGCCGGAACCGCAGCCCCGCCTCGGCGATCGCCGTCTCCATGCCGCGCTCGAAGTAGTCCTGGTCCCCGCAGGCCTCCAGGTGCTCGACCAGCACGGCCTTGTCCGCCGCGGAGACGTGGTTGATGCCCACGGCCTCACCGAGGCCGCCCTCCACCGTCTTCGACAGCCCGTCGATCCAGCCCTCGGCGTCGAGGGTGTACTTGACCTCCTCGTCGCCGACCACCGAGGTGTCGACGCACACGAAGCTCTCGTCGGCCTGCAGCGCCGGGGCGATCGCCTCGAGGACGGCGGCGTCGAACACGACGTCGCCGTTGAGCCACAGCACCCCGCCCGGTCCGGTGGCGCGCAGCCCGCGCAGCAGGCTCTTGCTGGTGTTGGTCCGCGCGTAGTGCGGGTTGTAGGCGAAGCGCAGGTCGGGGGCGGCCTGCATCACCAGCTCGCACTGGAAGCCGACGACGGCGGTCACGTCGACGGCGGGGCCGAGCACCTGCCCGACCGTGTCGAGCTGGCGCTGCAGGATGCTGCGGCCGTCGTGCAGCGGCGTCAGGGGCTTGGGCAGCGGGCGGCCCAGCCGGGTGCCCATCCCGGCGGCCAGGACGACGACCTGCACGGGGCGGGTCTGCGGCCGCGCGGCCTGGCGGTTGGCGCGCAGCCCGAAGCTGCGTGCCGGAGTGGTCTGCGTGAGGTCAGCGAATCGCACTGTCGTCCCCTCCTCGGGTCGTGGCAGCCGCACCGGCGGGACCGCCGGGCGGGAAGAACAGGTCGAGGACGCGCTCGGTGGCGTGCCCGTCCTCGAGGGCGGTGTAGGTCTCGCGGAACCGCCGGTAGCGCTCGGCGTGCGCGGCGGTGACGGCGTCGAGATCGGCGATCGCGTCGACCAGCTCGCCGCTGGTCGTGACCAGCGGGCCGGGCGCGACCTCCTCGAGGTCCAGGTAGAAGCCGCGCAGCCGGTCGCGGTATTCCGCGAGGTCGTACGGGAACAGCAGGATCGGCCGGCCGGTGATCGCGAAGTCGAACATCGTCGACGAGTAGTCGGTGACCAGCACGTCGGCGGCCAGGTACAGGTCACGGATGTCGGGGTGGGAGGAGACGTCGCGCACCGGCAGTCCCTCGATGGACTCCAGGCGGCTGGAGACCATGTTGTGCAGCCGCAGCAGGAGCACGTGGTCCCCGCCCAGCCGCTCCGTGAAGTCGCCGAGGTCGACGGGGAAGTCGAAGTCCCGCCCGCCGGTGCCCTCGAAGACGAGGTCGTCGCGCCAGGTGGGGGTGTAGAGCACCACCCGGGTGTCCTCGCCGATGCCCAGACCGGCCCGCACCGCCGCGCGCACCTCGTCGCGCCGGGGGCTGGAGAGCAGGTCGTTGCGGGGGTAGCCGGTCTCGTGCACCGGCCCGCGGAAGCCGAAGGCCTGCCGGAACCGGCCGGTGCTGTACGGGTTGGGCGACAGCATCGCGTCCCACCGGGCGATGTCGTGCTCCAGGTAGGCCAGCCGGCCCTCCGGCGCCCAGAGGACGTCGTTGTGGATCCGCTTGAGCGGGGTGCCGTGCCAGGTCTGCAGGTAGAACGCGCCGGGCCGCTTGTCCCAGTCCAGCGGCACGTGGTCGTTGGAGACGACGACGTCGGCGGACTCCAGGGCCGCGATGCTCTCCGGGCTGCCGAACGGGACGGTCTCGACGTCGTCCGGGAAGGCGTGCTCGGCGACCGGCGCGGTCAGCCACGTGTGCGTGACGTCGTCGCCGCGGGCGCGCAGCGCCTCGAAGACGGCCCGCGGACTGTCGGAGAACAGGCCGCGGAAGCTGGTGTAGACGATCCTCATCGACCACCTCCGGTCAGGACGGGCAGGAGCGTGTCGGCGAGCTCCTGCCAGGACGAGACGACGGCCAGCACCCCGGCCTCGCGCAGCGCGGCCTCCCGCTCGGCACGCTCGGCGGGCTGGACGAAGAGCAGGTTGCCGACGGTCGGGCAGCCGGCGCGCACCGCCGACAGGGCGCCGGGCACCGAGTCCTCGACCGCCAGCCCCTGCGCCGGCGCGATGCCCAGCTGCGCGCAGGCGTGCAGGTAGACGGCCGGGTCGGGCTTGCTGGTCGGCGTCGGCAGGGAGTCCTCGGCGCTGAACCGGGCTCCCGGGGGGATGAGCTCGTCCAGGCCGGTGGCGGTGAAGCAGGCGGCGAGGCGGCCCAGCGCGCTGGAGCTGACCGCGGCCAGCCGCAGGTGCGGCGCGAGGGCGGTGAGCGCCGCCGTGGTGGGCTCGTGCGGGCGCAGGTGCTCACCGAGGTGGGCGGTGACCGCGCGCTTCTCCTCGGCCACCCACGGCTCGACGTCGACCTCCGGCCGGCCCGCCTCGGCGGCCAGCCGCCGCGACGTCGTCCGGAAGTTCATGCCGGTGGTGGCCAGCCGCAGCTCCTCGGGGGTGAACCGGCGCGCGTCGCCGAGCTCGGCGAGGAGGCGGTTGGTGACCTCGGCGGAGGCGACGAAGGCCGGCTCCTCGGAGGGGAAGAGGTTGCCGTCGGCGTCGCAGAGGAGCGCGGTCAGGCCGGCCACGACGTCCCGGGGGAGGACTGCTGCGGCCGCCCCGCCTGCGCGGGGCGGGGTCACCGATCGCTCGCGGCGGTCGTGGTGGCGGAGGCGGTGGCGGCCGAGGCGGCCGTGGCGGCGGCGACGGTCTCGCGGACGCCGTCGTGCGCGAGCCGGTGCAGGGCCGCGGCGAGCTCCCCGGGGAAGCCGGGGACCGTCCCGAGGTCGCCGAACACCTTCCGCTCGGCGAGCAGCGGGCGCGGGTCGGCACCGCCGGCGCGGGCCAGCGCCTGCAGGTGCGCACCGCGGTCGTCCTCGACCGGCAGCGGCAGCCCGGCATCGTCGGTGCGCTGCAGGTACCGCACCCAGCCGGCCAGCGCGAGGGTCAGCAGGCCGTGCGGGCGGCCCTCGGCCAGCGCCTGGCGCAGCGAGGGCAGCAGGTGCTGGGGCAGCTTGGTGGAGCCGCGGCGGCACAGCCGGGACAGCCGGTCGGCGATGGCCGGGTTGGCGAAGCGCTGCCGCAGCGTGGCCTTGTACTCGTCGAGGTCGATGCCCTCGGGGCAGGGGATGAGCGGCGTGACCTCGTCGTCCATGAGGTGCCGGGCGTAGGCGTCGAACACCGGGTCGCCCATGAGGACGTCGATGCGCTCGTGCCCGGCGAGCGTGCCGAGGTAGCCCAGCGCCGAGTGGGTGGCGTTGAGCAGCCGGGTCTTCATCAGCTCGTGGTGGGTGACGTCGCGCACGAACCGCACGCCCACCTGGTCCAGCGGCGGGCGGCCGTTGCAGAACACGTCCTCGATGACCCACTGCGAGAAGGGCTCGGTGACGACGGGCCAGCGGTCGTCGACGCCGTACCGGCGGGCGAGCGCCGCGCGCTCCTCGGGCGCGGTCTGCGGGGTGATGCGGTCGACCATGCTGCTGGGGAAGGCGACGCGGTCGGTGATCCAGCGCGCGAGCACCTCGTCGCGCCGCGCGGCGAAGCCGACCACCGCGGTGCGGGTGGCGTCGCCGTTGCGGTGCAGGTTGTCGCAGGACAGCACGGTGAACGGCGCGGTGCCGGCCCAGCGGCGGCGGTCGAGCGCCTCGACGAGGAAGCCGAAGACCGTGCGCGGGCGCCCGGGGTGGGCGAGGTCGTGCCGGACGTCGTCGTCAGGGGTGAAGGCCCCGGTGCACGGGTCGAGCAGGTAGCCGGCGTCGGTGATGGTCATCGTGACCACCCGCGTCCGGGGATCGGTGAGCCGGTCGAGCACGGCGGCGGGGGCGTCGGGGGCGAAGAGGTAGTCGGTGAGGACGCCGACGACCCGCGCCCGCTCGCCGTCGGGACTGCGCTCGACGACGGTGTAGAGGTTGTCCTGCGGGGCCAGGGCCTCCTGCATGGACCGGTGCCGCAGCCCCACCCCGACCACACCCCAGCCGCCGGACACGCGCCGCTCGGCGACCTCGTCGAAGTAGGTGAGCTGGTGGGCGCGCGAGAAGCCGCCGACGCTGAGGTGGACGACGGCGGGGACGAGCGCCGAGCGGTCGTAGGTGGGGACGGTGAGGCGGGCCCCGTGCTGCTCGAGCGTCGCGGCGGTCAGCGGCCGGATGCGGACGACGGGTGCCACCGCCGGCTCCGCGGGGGCCGTCCGGCTCCGCGGGTGCTCCCGCGGAGGACGCTCGGGCTGCGCCATCGAGGCATCGGTCCTTCCTGTCCAGGGTCGGTGCTGGGCACGACCGGTCGCACCGCTGCCACGAGGCGTCCACGGACCCCGCAGGGGGACGATCATGGGATCACGCCGACCGGAGCGGCCGCACCCCCGGGGGAGGCGGCGGCCGGCGGTGGCGGCGAGTCCTGCGGCGTGTCGCGTCGGGCGCCGGGCGCGGTGCGGTACGCGGGCGTCGGCGGGGTGTCGGCCCGGCGGGTGAGCGTCGGACCGGCGCGAGCTTCTCCACGCCGGAGGCAGGACCTGCCCCGGGGCGCGGTCGCCCAAACGCGGCTGCGCGACGTGACTCGGCACACACGGCGCGTCATCCAGCGACACGCGGGCAGAGGGTCACGAGACGGTCACGGTGTGTTTGGATCGCTGGGTCCTGATCGGGCCCACGGGGGCCGCTTCCCACGAGCGGGGTACGAGCGTTGGCCAGTCACCGGAGCGAGGCGGGTCTGCTGCCGCGGCCCTCGAGCGACGCCCGCCGCGAGGTGCCCGGCCCCCGGACCGGCGCGCACCGGCGCGCCGCGGCCCGCCCGGTCTCGCCGTTGCGCGGCTTCCCGCCGGTCCGCCCCGCCGACCCGGCGCCCTGGGCCGCGGTCCTGCCCGCACCGCGGACGGCCGACCACGACGTCGTCGCCGACCCGGGGCCGGCCGCGCTCCCCACCGCACTCCTGGCGGTGGAGGAGGACGCCGTCCCGGTCGACGCCGTCCCGGTCGACGCCGTCCCGGTCGACGCCGTCCCGGTCGACGCCGTCCCGGTCGACGCCGTCCCGGCCCCCGTGGCAGCCGACCCCGCGCCCGTCCACCGGCGTCGCGGCCTGCGCGACCGCCGTCCCTCCCTGCTCGTCGCCGCGCTGGTCGCCGGCGCCGTGGGCGCGGCCGTCGTCGGGGTGCCCGGATCGCCGCAGGCGGCCGCCGAGCCGACCCCGGTGCTCGGCGCGATGGACCTGGCCACCGGCGACGAGGCGGTCGAGGTCATGCCGATGGCCTCCATCACCGAGGCGGAGGCGCAGGCCCGGCTGGAGGAGGTCGCCGCCTCCCGCGCGGAGCGCGCCGCCGCCGAGGCCGCCGCCGCGGAGGCCGCCGCGGCCGCCGCCGAGGCGGCCCGGCCCAAGGCGGTGCTGCCGGTGGACGGCGCGCGGTTCACCAGCGGCTTCGGCTCGCGCTGGGGCACCTTCCACTACGGCATCGACCTCGCCGCCCCGATCGGCACGCCGGAGTACGCCGCGGCCGACGGCGTGGTGGTGCGCGCCGGTGCGGCCAGCGGCTTCGGACTGGCCGTCTACGTCCTCCACGAGAACGGCGACGTCACCGTCTACGGCCACATGGAGGAGATCCTCGTCGAGCCGGGGCAGTACGTGGAGGCCGGCGAGACGATCGCGCTGCTGGGCAACCGCGGCCAGTCGACCGGGCCGCACCTGCACTTCGAGGTGCACGAGGGCGGCATGGACGGCGAGCGGATCGACCCCGTCGGCTGGCTGGCCGAGCGCGGCGTCGAGGTCTGACGCGCCGCCACCCCCCGCGCGGGCGGTCCCGGGCGGCGATGTACAGTTCTCCTCGGTCCGGACGACACCGGCCGGGCCGGGAACGGGGCTGTGGCGCAGCTGGTAGCGCACCACACTGGCAGTGTGGGGGTCAGGGGTTCGAGTCCCCTCAGCTCCACCCCGACGACCAGGCCGTTCTCCCTCGGGAGAGCGGCCTGGGTCGTCTCCGGTCGCAGTCGTGGTCGCAGTCGCGGTCGACGCGGGCGTCACGAGCCTCCGGTGACTCGTCACCACGGATCCCGGGACTGCCGGTGCACGAGGCGCTGTGCCCCGTGATCCCGTGTGCCCCGTGATCCCGTCGCGTCTCAGGGCCACCGCCGGCGGCGAGGCCCCATCCGCTCGGGGACGGGACCCCGACGGGCGAGTACGTTGCTGGGTGCGTCGCGCCAGCGGCCTCTGACAGGTCATGCAGGTGGCCTTGCGGACTCCGGGCCACCCGCCACGGGCGGCCCCCTCCGGCGTCGAGCCTCCGTCGACCGGCCGGACCTGACAGAGCGGACTGCGATGAGCCCCGACGACGATCAGCGGCCGCCCGAGAACCTGGACGTCCACGATGCCTTCGCCGAACTCGGGCAGCTGTCCTTCAGCGACACCTCCCTGGACGCGATGCTGCAGAGGATCGCCGACCTGGCCAAGCAGGTCATCCCCGGCGTCGCGGAGGCCTCGGTCAGCCTGGTGACCAACGACAAGGCCACCACCGCCGCCTTCACCGGCAAGCTGGCGCTCGACCTCGACGAGTCGCAGTACGGTCGCGGCTACGGCCCCTGCCTGGAAGCGGCGGTCGGTGAGGAGATCCGCGAGATCACCGACGCCCGCGGGGAGCGGCGCTGGCCGGACTACGCCCAGGCGTGCGTCGAACGCGGCTCCCTGAGCTCGATGTCGGTTCCCGTACCGGTGCGCCAGACCGTCCACGGTGCGCTGAACCTCTACGCGGTCGAGGCCGACGCGTTCGACGACGAGGCCAGGGACGTCGCCCGGGCGTTCGCCTCCTACGTCGCCGTGGCGGTGCACAACGTGCACCTCTACGAGAGCACCCGCGACCTCGCCGAGAACCTGGACCGGGCCATGCAGACGCGGGCCGTCATCGAACAGGCCAAGGGCGTCCTGATGAGCCAGCGACGCTGCGACGCGGCAGAGGCCTTCCAGTTGCTGGCGGCCGCCTCGCAGCGGTCCAACCGCAAGCTCCGCGACATCGCCCAGGCCATCGTCGACGGTGCGAGCCGCACCCCGAGCAGCGAGGCCTGACCGGCGCCCCGGGTGTCCGGGGGCGGCCCCGCCACCCCCGGTCTGGAGTGGCGGGGCCTGACCGCGGCACGCCCCCCGGGTGGCCGCCGCGGCTGCGCGGGTGCGACGGACGTCAGGTGTCTCGCTGGTGCACCGCCTGGTCGGCTGATCGCCGGGACCGGGATCGGACGGGCGGCAGCTCGCCGGTGAGGACCAGGGTCTCGGCGATCTCGCGGACCTTGACGTTCCTGCTCATGGACACCGTGGCGAGGGCTTCGAAGGCCTGGTCGGCGGTCATTCCGTGGCGCTCGATCAGGATGCCCTTGGCCTGCTCGATGACCGCTCGGGACTCGAGCGCGATCTGGAGGTTGTCGGCCGCCTCCCGGGCCTTGCGGTACGCCTGGACGGTCCCGGCGGCGACCGCCGCGTAGGGGGCGAGCCCGGTGGCCACCGCCCGGCTGGCCTCGTCGAAGGCGTCCGCCCTCCGGGCGTAGACGTTCAGCGATCCCGCGACCTGCTCCTCCCCGGCGAGGACCAGGGGCACGGCCAGCAGACCGAGGACGCCGTGTGCGGTGACGTGGCGGCCGTAGTCGGGCCACCGGCTGTCCACGCGGGTGTCGCCGATCTCCACCAGGACGCCGTGGCGGGCGGTGTGCAGGCACGGCCCGTCCCCGCGGCGGTACTGGGCCTCGTCGAGCCCGAGGGCCAGCGGCCCGGTGTCGACGACCGTTCTGGGCTCGTTCCTGATCAGCAGCGTGACCGACGCCTCCGGGTCACCGGGCATGACCCTCTTGGTGAGGTCGGCCATCGACTGCAGCAGGCTCTCCATGGAGAGCTCCGCCAAGGACCGCTGGCCCAGGTGCTCCAGCGCCTCGGCCGCTTCTCTGGACCGCTGCTCGTCGCTGCGGGCCACCGCGGGCCTCCGGTCTCATCGGAACCGGGGCGTGACCTCGGCGGCGAACCCCACGGTGGGCTCCGCATCTGCGCTACGCCGCTGCCTGACGCAACATCGACGCCCGACGCCGGGCGTTCGAGGAGAGCCTATCCGACCGCCCGGCCGGCGCAGGGGCGGTCGGCTCACGGGAGGGCAGCGAACGCCACGGACGCGAGCACGACGGCCCGGCGGCGGAGGGCGTCGCCCGGTCAGCCGGCTTGGTCGACGCAGAGGATGTTGCCCTCGCTGTCGGTGAACCAGGCCGCCCGGCCCATCCCCGGGATCGAGGCGATGGGCCCGGTCCAGTCGACGCCGGGCATGTCGTAGTGCTCGAAGCGCACGCCCTTGGCCTCGAGGTCGCGGACCTCGGACTCGATGTCGTCGACGTGCACCTGCGCGAGCGTGTGCCCCGCCTGCCCGGCGAGGTCGGTGCGGTAGACGCTGAACGCCGTCCCGCCGGCGGTGCGGTAGGTGAGCTGGACGCCCTCGACCTCCGCGACGGGGGTGAGGCCCAGCTTGTCGGCGTAGAAGTCGCGCGCCCGGTCGAGGTCGCTCGCGGGGATGTTCGCCTCGACGCGGCTGTCGTTCAGCATGGCCGCCTCCGGTCGGCTCGGTGCCGTTCCCCCGTGGGGACGCCCGGACGGTAGACCCGCGGTCGTACCCGAGGAAGGGTCCGTGGTCACTGCGTCGTCGCTGCCCGGGTCAGCCGGCGTCGACGATGAACGGGACGGTGATCACGTCGCCGTCGGCCAGGCGGAACTGCGCCCACAGCCGGTAGGTCCCGGCGGTCGGGAACTCGGCGTGCACGTCGAGCTCGGGGCCGAAGGCCTGGCCCGGCAGGGCGAACACCGGCCGGCCCGACGCGTCCTCGACCTCGGCGTGCTCGTGCGCGAACGTCGTCGCGTCGGCCCGCATGACCACGACGTGACCGGCGGCGGCCAGGTAGGGCTGCAGGTCGTCGACCGGGCGGCCGGTCGCCGCGTCGGTGAGCGCGAAGCGCAGGTCGCTCACGCCCCCGACCTCGGCGTCGCCCTCGAGGTCCACCCGGACGCCGTCGACGACCACGCTGCGCGGCCCGGCCGCCAGGACGACCGGCTCCGGCGTGCGGCCGGCGACGGTGACCACCTGCCGGGAGTGGACGTCGGCCATCTCGCCCTGCCGGCGGAACTCGGTGTTGACGACGTACCGGCCCGCGGTCGGGAAGGTGACGTCGACGGCGAGCTGCCCGGGTTCGCCGGTGGGCTCGGGGTGGACGTGCGCGAACGTGCCGAGGTCCTCCCGGGTGGCGATCAGGTGCATCCACGCCTCGTGGCTGCGGGTGAGGTCCTCCACCGGCTCGCCGGTCCCACCGTCGACGACGGTGGCGACCAGCCGCGCCGGCTCGCCCGGGCGCACGTCGTCGGGCAGGTCGAGGCGGACGTCGAGCCCGGCGTCGGCGGCCTCGGTCGCCGGCACCTCGGCGGTCATCATCACGCTCATCGCCGGCCGCATCGGCATGCCGGTGCCCTGGGTCCAGGCCAGCTGGCCGTTCATGCCGCGCTCGGCGACGTCCATCCGCGACACCGCGGTCAGCCCGGCGCCGAGGGCGAGCGCGACCACCGCGATGCCGGTGAGGTGGGCGTACTGGCCGATGCGGGCGCGCAGCGGCGGGGACAGGATCTCCGCGGCGGTGGTGGGGCGGCGGAAGCGGCGCAGCCGCAGCGCGTTGGTGACGACGCTGACCGAGCTCATCGCCATCGCCGCCGACGCCAGCACCGGGTCCAGCAGCAGCCCGTCCCACCAGTACAGGGCGCCGGCCGCGACCGGGATGAGCAGCAGGTTGTAGCCGAAGGCCCAGCCCAGCCCCTGCTTCATCGTGGTCACCGTGCGCCGGGACAGCGCGATCGCCGACACGATGCCGCGCAGGTCCCCGCCGACCAGGGTGACGTCGGAGGCGGCGATGGCGACGTCGGCGCCGGTGCCGATGGCGATGCCGACGTCGGCGGCGCTGAGCGCGGCGGCGTCGTTGACGCCGTCACCGCAGAAGGCGACGACGTGGCCCTGCTCCTGCAGCCGGCGCACCTGCGCCGCCTTGTCGGCCGGCAGCACCTCGGCCAGCACGTGCTCGATGCCGACCTGGTCGGCGATCGCGGCGGCGGTGGCCGCGTCGTCGCCGGTGAGCATCCACACCGACAGGCCGAGTGCCTCGAGCTGGGCGACCGCCTCGGCCGACCCGGGCTTGACCGTGTCGGCGACGGCGAGCACCGCGGCCGGCCGGCCGTCGACGGCGACGTACATCGGCGTGCGCCCGGCCGCGGCCTCGGCGGCGGCGATGGGCTGCAGCGCGGCGACGTCGACACCGCGGGCGGCCATCAGGGCCCGGTTGCCCACCAGGACGTGCCGGTCGCCCACCACGGCGTCGACGCCGTGGCCGGGGACGGCGTCGAAGGAGCGCAGCGGCGGCAGCGCCAGCCCGCGGTCGGTGGCGGCGGTCACGATCGCCTCGCCGACGGGGTGCTCGCTGCCGGTCTCGGCGGCCGCCACCAGCGCCAGGAGGTCCTCCTCGGCCCACCCGCCGGTGGGGGTGACCCCGGTGAGGGCGGGCCGGCCCCGGGTGATGGTGCCGGTCTTGTCCAGGACGACGGCGGTGACCCGGCGGGCGGTCTCCAGCGCGTCGCCGTCGCCGATGAGGACGCCGAGCTCCGCGGCGCGGCCGGTGCCGACCATGACCGCGGTCGGCGTGGCCAGCCCGAGCGCGCAGGGGCAGGCGATGATCAGCACCGCGATGGTGGTGGTGATGGCCATCGTCAGCCGGCCGGTGTCCGGGCCGAACAGCGCCCAGGCGAGGAACGTGGCCGCGGCCAGGCCGAGGACGAGCGGCACGAACCAGGCCGAGACCCGGTCGGCGAGCCGCTGCAGCGGCACCTTCGCGCCCTGCGCATCCTCGACCAGGCGGACGATCTGGGCCAGCGCGGTGTCGGCGCCGACGGCGGTGGCCCGCAGCACGACGGTGCCGGTGCGGTTGAGCGTGGCGCCGATGACGGTGTCGCCGGGGGTCTTGTCCACCGGCAGGCTCTCGCCGGTCAGCATGCTCTCGTCGACCGCGCTCGCGCCGTCGGTGACGACACCGTCGACCGGGACCTTCTCGCCGGGCCGCACCCGGACCAGGTCGCCGACGACGACCTGCTCGACCGGGACGTCGACCTCGGCGCCCTCGCGCAGCACCCGCGCCGTCCTCGGTGCCAGGCCGACCAGGGAGGTGATCGCCGCGGCGGTCTGCTTCCTCGCGCGGGCCTCCATCCACCGGCCCGCGAGGACCAGGGCCAGGACGACCAGCGCCGTCTCGAAGTACACGTGCAGCGGCAGCCCCCACCGCTCGGCGGCCGCGGGCCAGAGGGTGACGAAGGCGCTGTAGCCGTAGGCGACGCCGGTACCCAGCGCGACCAGGGTGTTCATGTTCGTCGACCGGTGCCTCGCGGCGGTCCAGGCGGCGCGGTAGACGTCCCGGCCGGCCCAGAACTGCACGACGGTGGCCACGACGAGGACCGCCGGCATCAGCCAGTCCATGGCGTCGAGGTACAGCGGCACGTACATCAGGACCATCAGGCCGAGACCGACGGCGAGGGTGACCTGCCACCTGCGCTTCAGCGCGGTCAGGTGCCGGTCGGGGTCGCCGGCCGGCGCCCCGTCCGGCGCGGCGGCCGGCCCGGCGGGCGGCCCGGCCTCGGGCGGGGCCTCGCGGCGCGGGGTCGCCGTGTAGCCGGCGCGGGTGACCGCGGCGGTCAGCTCCGCCAGGCCGACCCGGGCCGGGTCGAAGCGGACGGTGGCGGCCTCGGTCGCCAGGTTCACCTCGGCGCCGGCCACGCCGTCGACGCGGTTGAGGGCCTTCTCCACCCGGCCGACGCAGGAGGCGCACGTCATGCCGCCGATGTCGAGGGTGCAGCTGGCCGGCTCGGTCGCCGCGGCGGGGGCGGCCGGTGCGGTGGTCGTCATCGCGGTCTCCTGGGGGGACGGGATCGGGCTCGGGTCCGATCGTTCGGCGCGGCCGGCGCCCTCGGACCGGGAGGATCGCCGGGTTCGGCGGGCGGTTCAGCCGACGGCGGTGTACGCGGCGGGTGTCCAGGCGGCGACGACCTTCGGCCGGAGGGTGGCGCCCAGGCGGCGGTAGAACCGCTGGGCGTCGACGTTGTCGGCCTCCACGCCCCAGCGGACGAGCAGCTGCTCGGGCGCGGCCAGGGCGGCGAGGGCGGCCATCAGCCGCCGGCCGACGCCGGCGTCGCGGTGCCCGGGGCGCACGTAGAGGTCGTCGAGGTCGAGCACGTCACCGCCGGTCCACAGGTGCAGCCGGCGGACGGCGGAGACGTAGCCGACGGCGACGCCGTCGCACTCGGCCACGAGCACGACGACGTCCGGGCGCCCGAGCAACTGCTGCCACTGCTCGTCGGTGACCTGGACGTGCTCGGACTGGTGCTCGTGGGCGGCGATCTCGCGGACCAGCGCGGCGACGGTCGCGGCGTCGGCGGGGGCCGCGCGGCGGATCGGGGTGGCAGGAGGGGTCATGGCGGGAGGGGTCATGGCGGGAGGGGTCATCGCGGGCTCCGGTGTCAGCAGGAGGCGTACTCGGCGGGGCGCAGCAGCATGGCCGCGGCCATCGCCGGGAGCATGAGCACGTGGCCCCACAGCAGGAGGGCGCCCTCGCCGATGAGCCCGAGCGCCAGCGGCACGAACAGCACCAGGAACGGCAGGTACATCGCCGCGCCCATCTCGGCGATGGGTCGCCAGCGGTGCCCGCGGACCCGCATCCACGCGGACATCGCGACGGTCATGTCGGTGGCCATGACCAGCGCGCCGGTGTAGGGGTTGGACATCAGCCACGGGGCGCCGACGGCGTCGAGGGCGAGGGTCCACACCGGGTGCAGGGCCACCATGCCGACGGCCATGGCCACGACCATCTCGAGGAAGTGGCGGGTGAACCTCCGGGCGCTGAGGCGGTGCGGGACGTGCGCGGGTGCGGTCGGCGTGTCCCGGGTGGGCGTCGGGGTGGACACGGCGGGCCTCCAGGAGGGGTGGGTGGGGGTCACGGGAGGAGGGCGTAGCCGGCCTCGTCGACGGCGGCGGCGATGTCGGCGCGGTCGACGGGGTGTTCGGCGGTGACGGTGACGGTGCCGCTGGCCAGGTCGACCGTGACCGACCCGACGCCGTCGACGGCGGCGATCTCCTCGGTGACGGCGCGGCGGCAGTGGTCGCACGTCATGCCGGTGACGGTGAAGGTGGTCGAGCCGACGAAGGTGCGCGGCGTGCTGGACAGCATGGGGACTCCTCGGGGTGCGGGGTGGTGGGTCGGGGGACGAGCGTCGGTGCGGAGGCGGGGCCCTCTCACCGGGGAATCCGCCGGGATCTGCACGGTCAGGGGCAGCACCGGCGGGGACGGCGGCGCCAGGGCCGGGAGGGCCGCAGGCACCGGGTGCGGCGGGCCCGGTCGGCGTCGCGGATCAGCTCCTGCGCGCGGGACCGGGCGAGGTACTCGTGGGCGAAGGGCACGGGAGGCTCCTCGGTGGGGGTGGTCGGGCGGACGGGAAGGACCCTGCGGGTCGGGGGCGGCGCTCACACCGGGGAGATCGCCGGGATCGCCGGTCCCGGCAGGACCGGCGATCCCGGCCCACGGCTCAGTGGCCGTGGGGGCCGTGGCCGTGGGCGCCGTGGCCGTGGGCGCCGTGGCCGTGGGCGCCCGCTCCGGCTCCCGGCCGGCCGGCGGGCACGGCGAGCAGGGTGAGCAGGAACAGGCCGGCGAGGACGACGGCGGTGGCGACGAAGGCGCGGCCGTAGCCGTCGACGAGCCCGGCGCGGGTGGCGAGGTCGCCGGCGATCGCGGTGAGCCCGGCGACGCCGAGCGCGGCGCCGATCTCGTGGCCGGTCATCATCAGCCCGGACGCCAGCCCGGACCGGTCGGCGGGGACGTCGCTCATCGCGGCGACGGCGATGGCCACGAACATCGGGCCCACGCCGGCGCCGACGAGCAGGAAGCCGGGCAGGACGTCGGCGGCGTAGGAGGTGCCTCCGGCGCTCGTGGCCAGCAGCAGCACGCCGGCGGCCATGACGACCAGACCCCCGAGGATCAGCGTGCGGGCCCCGAGGTGGCCGATGGCCTTCGACGCCGCGGCGGCGGCCAGGGTGATCGCGCCGGCCAGCGGCAGGAACTGCAGCCCGGCGACGACCGGCGAGGACCCCACGACGGCCTGCAGGTACAGCGAGCTGAGGAAGATCGCGCCGACCACGGCACCGGTCACGCCGGCCATCACCGCCGAGGCGGAGACCAGCGACCGGATCCGCCAGGTGGCCGGTGGCACGAGCGGGTCGGCGGCGCGCCGCTCGAGCCGGGCGAACGTCGTCAGCAGGACCGCGGCAGCGGCCAGGGCGATCCACGTCCGGGCCGAGGTCCAGCCGGCCGATCGGGTGGCCTCGATGCCGAAGACGAGGGCCAGCAGGCCGGTCACCAGGGTCAGTGCGCCGGGTGCGTCCAGCCGTCGCAGGGCGGCCGGCCGCCTCTCGCCACGGGCGACGGCGCGCAGGGTGCCGAGGACCACGACCACGCCGATCGGCACGTTGATGAAGAACACGGCCCGCCAGCCCAGGGCGCTGGTCAGCGCGCCGCCGAAGAGCACACCGGCGGCGATGCCCAGGCTGCCGACGGTGCCCCAGACGGCGAGCGCGGTCTGCCGCTGCCGGCCGGCGTAGGCGGTCATGACGATCGACAGCGCGGCCGGGGTCAGGAGCGCGGCGCCGGCGCCCTGCGCCGCCCGGGCCAGGACCAGCGTGAGCGGGGTCTGGGCCAGGCCGCTGACCAGCGAGGCGGCGGTGAACAGGCCGACGCCGGCCAGGAACGCGCGGCGCCGGTCGAGCAGGTCGGCGATCCGCCCGCCGAGGAGCAGCAGCCCCCCGGACAGCAGCACGTAGGCGCTGATCGCCCACTGGTAGTCCGCAGCGGACAGCCGCAGGTCCTCGCTGATCGAGGGCAGCGCGACGTTCACCACGGAGACGTCGAGGATGACCATGAACTGTGCGGCGATCATCAGGCCGAAGACGGTCCACGGCCGCCGCGGCTCGTCGACGGCGGGCGGGGTCGGGTGGGGGGAGGGGTGCGCGTGGGCGTGCCCGTGGGCGTGCGCTGCCGGTTCGGCGGCGGAGTGGATCGACACGGTCGTCTCCTCGGTGGCAGGTCTCGGTGCGCCTGTCACCGTCGCCGTCGGCGGGGCCGGGTCTCGCCGGCGAATTCGCCGGGATGGGGAGCCGGTCGTGCGCCGGGAAACGACTCGGTCCCGTCCGGACCGGTCTAGGGTCTCGCCGTGTTGTCCGGCCGGGACCGCGAGCGCGAGGCCGTCGCGGCGTTGGTGGACGAGGCGTGGGCCGGGCGGGGCGGGGCCCTGGTGGTGCTCGGGCAGCCGGGTGTGGGCAAGTCCGCGCTGCTGACCGACGCGGTCGCGCGGGCCGACGGCATGACGGTGCTGCGCACCTCGGGTGTGGAGTCGGAGTCCCCGCTGGCGTTCGCCGCGCTGCAGCGGCTGCTGCGCCCGGTCGTGGACGAGCGCGTGCCGCACCTGCCGCAGCCGCAGGCCCGGGCGCTGCGTGCGGCGTTCGGCGAGGTCGACGACGGCCCCGGCGACCGCTTCCTCGTCTTCCTGGCGGCGTTGAGCGTGCTCGCCGACGCCGGACAGCACCGCCCGGTGCTCGCCGTCGTCGACGACGCCCACTGGCTCGACGACGCCTCGGCCGCGGCGCTGCTGTTCGTGGCCCGCCGGCTGCAGGTCGAGCGGGTCGCCCTCGTGTTCGCCGCCCGCGACGCCGACGTGCGCACGTTCGACAGCGGCGACCTGCCCCGCCTCTGGCTCGGTGGCATCGGCGCCGACGCGGCCGGTGAGCTGCTCGGCACCCGCGCCGGGGTGTCGGTCCCGGCGGACGTGCGCGACGCGCTGCTCGCGAGCACCGGGGGCAACCCGCTGGCGCTCGTGGAGCTCGCGGAGGCCCTGACGCCGGAGCAGCTCTCCGGCCGGGCGCGGTTGCCCGCCCGGCTCCCGGTGACCGAGGGCGTGGAGCGCGCCTTCCTCGACCGCTACCGGCGGCTGCCCGAGCAGGCCCGGACGGTGCTGCTGGTGGCAGCCGCCGACGACTCCGGCCGGGCGCGGGTGGTGCAGCGGGCGGCCGCCTCCCTGGGGGCGGGCGAGGACGCGCTGGTCGCCGCCGAGCGCTCCGGCCTCCTCCGCACCGGCGACGCCGCCGTCGACCTCCGGCACCCGCTGGTGCGCTCGGCCGTCTACGGCGCCGTCACCAGCACCGAGCGCCGCCGGGCCCACCGGGCCCTCGCCGCCGTCCTGACCGGTCCCGAGGAGGCCGACCGGCGCGCGTGGCACCTCGCGGCCTCCACCGAGGAGCCGGACGAGGCCGTCGTCGCCGAGCTCGACGCGGCCGCCGAGCGGGCCCGGGCGCGCGGCGGTCTGGAGGCGGCCGCGGCCGCGTGGGAACGCGCCGCCGAGCTCTCCCCGGCGGGGGACGCCCAGGCCGGGCGGCTCTACGCCGCGGCCCGCTCCGCCTGGCTGGCGGCCCAGCCGGACCGGGCCCGGGCGCTGGTCGACGCCGCCGCGGCCCAGGCCCGGGACCCGCTGCTGCGCGCCGACGTCCTGCGGCTGCGGGCCCGCATCGAGTGGAACACCGGGTCGCTGCACACCGGGCAGCGGATGGTGCTCGAGGCCGCCGCGGAGGTCGCCCCCCACGACCACCAGCGGGCGCGGGAGATGGCCATGTTCGCCGTGGCGCTCGCCGCGTTCGGGGCCCGGTCCGGCAGCGCCGTCGACCCGACCGCGCTGGTCCCCGCGCCGGTACCCGGCGCGCCGCTGCGCGCCCGCTGCTTCTCCGATCTGCTGCACGGCCTCGACGCCGCCGTGCGCGGTGACTGGCGGACGGCGACGGGTCCGCTCGCCGAGGCGTTCGCCCTCGCCGGGCACCTGGCCGAGGAGGACCAGGACCTGCTGCCCAACCTCGGCATCGCGGCGGTCTACCTGGGCGACGACGCGCTGATCCGGCGGTACCACGAGCAGCTGCTGACCCGGGCCCGGAGCACCGGCGCCGTGCTGATGGCCCTCTACTCCCTGGCCCGGCTCGGGTTCGCCGAGCTGACCAGCGGGCGGTGGACCACCGCCCGCGCCGCGGCCGCCGAGGCGCTGGCGCTGGCCGGGCAGTCCGGGCACCGCGGGCTGGCCGCCCTGCCGACGGCCTGGCTGGCGCTGCTGGCCGCGCTGCGCGGCGACGAGACCGTCGACCAGCACCTCGCCGACGCCGAGCAGATCTGCGCCGAGCACCCGCTCGGCATCCTGGCCGAGGTGGTGCCCGACGTCCTGCGCTGGGCCCGCGGCCTGCGCGACGCCGCCGACCCCGCCGGCGCGCTGCACCAGCTGGAGCAGATCCGCCACCCGATCACCCGCCGGCTGGCCGCCGGCGACCGCATCGAGGCCGCCGTGCGGGCCGGGCGACCGGAGCTGGCCCGCGCCTGGGTGGCGGAGGTGGCCGCCTTCGCCGAGGCGACCGACTCGGTCTGGGCGCGGGCCGTGGCCGAGCACGGCCTGGGGCTGCTCGGGGACGGAGCGGAGGCCGAGCGCCACTTCGAGCGGGCCCTCGCCGCGCACGCCACGACCGAGCGCCCACCCGACCGGGCCCGCACCCAGCTCGCCTACGGCGCCTTCCTGCGCCGCTCCCGGCGCCGGGTCGACGCGCGTCCCCACCTGCGCGCCGCCCTGGAGACGTTCGAGGACCTCGGTGCCCGGCGGTGGGCCGACCGCGCCCGGCAGGAGCTGCGGGCCTCGGGGGAGACGACCCGCCGCCGCGACGTCTCCACCGTGGTGGACCTCACCCCGCAGGAGGTGCAGGTGGCCCGGCTGGTGCGGCAGGGGTTGTCCAACCGGGACGCCGCAGCGCAGCTGTACGTCAGCCCCCGCACCGTCGACTTCCACCTGCGCAACGTCTTCGCCAAGCTCGGCGTGAGCAGCCGCACCGAGCTGGCCGCCCACCCGCTCGACTGACTCCCGTGCGACGGGTCCGGCCCGGCGATCTCGCCGGTGCGACCGCCGGCGGGGATCCCCAGCATGGGGGAGTGCGGAGCAGCTCGTGGACGCCGGTCGGGCCGGCGGTCACCCCCTCCGCCGTCCTGACGCTGGTCGGGGTGCGGCTGCGGCTGAGGGCCGGTGCGGATGCCGGCCCGGTCGTCTCCTGGGCCGACCGCCTCCGTGCGGAGCTCGACCGCACGCCCGACCTGACCGGCTACGCCCTGCGGTTCACCGGCGGCAGCCTGTGGGTGGTGTCGGCCTGGAGCCGTCGGACGTCCCTCGCCGCCTTCGAGCGCGGCGCGCTGCACACCGCTGCCCAGCGGGAGCTCCGTCCGCTGCTGCGCCCCCCGGTGGTCGTCGTCTGGCGGGCCGCTCCCGCTGATCCGCCTCCGTCGTGGGAGGAGGTCCGCCGCCGGCTCTGCGCCGCGGGGGAGCGGACCCGCACCCGCCTGGGGAACCGGTGAACGGCCCGGTCCGCCCGCTCGACGGATCGGTACCGTCGAGGCCCGTGCTGGCCGGACGGGACCCCGAACGCGCGGCGATCGCCGCCCTGCTCGACGGTGCGCGCACCGGGACCGGTGGCGCGCTGGTGGTCCGTGGCGTGGCCGGGGCCGGCAAGTCGACGCTGCTGGCCGACGCCGTCGCCTCCGCCTCCGGCATGACGGTGCTGCGCACCTCGGGCGTGGAGTCGGAGTCCCCGCTGGCCTTCGCCGCGCTCCAGCGGCTGCTGTGGCCGCTGCGCTCCTCCCTCCCCGCGCTGCCCGCGCCCCAGCGCGCGGCGCTGGGTGCCGCGCTCGGCGAGTCCGCCGGTGAGGGCGACCGGTTCCTCGTGTTCCTGGGCACGCTGAGCCTGCTGGCCGACGCCGCCGAGGAGGCGCCGGTGCTGGCCGTCGTCGACGACGCGCACTGGCTCGACGACGCCTCGGCCGCGGCCCTGCTGTTCGTCGCGCGCCGGCTGCAGGTGGAGCGGGTCGCGGTGCTGTTCGCCGCCCGCGACGGCGACACCCGCCGCTTCGACGCGCCCGACCTGCCCACGGTCGTCCTCGGCGGCGTGGCCGGGGCGGACGCCGACGCGGTGCTGGCCGCTCGGTCCGGTGCTGCGGTGGACCCGGGCGTGCGCGACCGGCTGGTGACCGCCACCGGGGGGAACCCGCTGGCGCTGGGCGAGCTCGCCGACGCCCTCACCGCCGACCAGCTGGCCGGGCGGGCGCCGTTGCCCGCGCAGCTGCCGCTGACCGGCGGAGTGGAGCGGGCGTTCCTCGACCGGTTCCGGCGGCTCGGCGAGCCGGCACAGCGGTTCCTGCTGGTCGCCGCGGCCGACGACACCGGCCGGCCGGCCGTGGTCCGCCACGCCGCGGAGCGTCTCGGTGCCGGCGACGACGCCCTGGACGAGGCCGAGCGCGCCGGGCTGCTGCGCGTCGAGGAGGGCGTCGTGTCCCTGTACCACCCGCTCGTGCGCTCGGCGGTCTAC
>NZ_FZOH01000006.1 GCF_900188205.1 Geodermatophilus saharensis
CAGCAGTGAACATCCGGTATTAGCCCCAATTTCTTGGAGTTATCCCAGAGCCGGGGGCAGGTTGCCCACGTGTTACTCACCCGTTCGCCACTAGGAACACCCCCGAAGAGGCGCCCTCGTTCGACTTGCATGTGTTAAGCACGCCGCCAGCGTTCGTCCTGAGCCAGGATCAAACTCTCCGTAGATGAACTTGATACCAGGCCGAGAACCGCGAGCTGACACTCGCGGAATCAATCAACCAAAGGAATCCCATCCGGACCCGAAGATCCGGAACGGGGTATTACTTGGCACTGACTTTCGGCACGCTGTTGAGTTCTCAAGGAGCGGACGCACACCAACTCGACCCTCGCGGGTTCTGCTGGAGGCTTGTTGTCCAACCCTGCGCCCGCCGGAGGTGTTCCCTGTCGGGTCCCTCGCTCCGGCCCTCCCGGGCCGTGCGGCGCGCAGAGAGAAAGTTACGTGGCTGTCGTGACCGTGTCAAACCGGTGGTCCGTGACGCCAGACACCGTTCCGGAACCGGCGTGTCACCTGGCGTTCACACGCGCCGGCCTCCTCGGCTACCGGTCCGCGGGCACCCGCTGGACCCCGGCGACCGACCGCTTCCCGCGGCGCAGGACCAGCCACCCGCCGGGCAGCCAGGCCTCCTCCCCCGGCACCGCGTCGGCGTCGGTCACCCGCTCGTTGTTGAGGTAGGCGCCGCCCTCCCTCACGGTGCGGCGCGCCTCGGAGAGGCTCCCGACCAGGCCGGTGCGCTGCAGCAGCTGGGCGACCGTCGGGGTGTCGCCGTCGACGGTGACGCTGCCGGCCTCGCGCAGGGCGGCGGCGAGGGTGTCGGCGCCCAGTGCCGTGAGGTCGTCCCGGCCGAACAGCGCGCGGCCGGCCGCCTCGGCCTGCCGCAGCTCCTCGGGCCCGTGCACCAGTGCGGTCAGCTCCTCGGCCAGGGCGCGCTGCAGCGCGCGGGCGGCGGGCCGCTCCACCGACTCGGCCACCAGGGCGTCGACCTCCTCTGCCGGGCGCTCGGAGTACAGCGGCAGCCAGGCGCGGGCGTCGGCGTCGTCGGCGTTGAGCCAGAACTGGAAGAACGTGTAGGGCGAGGTCAGCGAGGGGTCGAGCCAGACGGCACCGCCCTCGGACTTGCCGAACTTGGTGCCGTCGGACTTGGTGACCAGCGGCGTCGACAGCGCGTGCACGCGCGCTCCCTCGGTGCGGCGCACCAGGTCGATGCCGGCGGTGAGGTTGCCCCACTGGTCCGAGCCGCCGGTCTGCAGCGTCACCCCGTGCCGCCGGTGCAGCTCGCGGAAGTCGTTGGCCTGCAGGATCTGGTAGCTGAACTCGGTGTAGCTGATGCCGGCCTCGGAGTTCAGCCGCGCGGACACCGCCTCCTTGGCCAGCATCTGGCTGACCCGGAAGTGCTTGCCGAGGTCGCGCAGGAAGTCGATGGCCGAGACCGGCGCGGTCCACTCGAGGTTGTCGACGTAGACCGGGCGGGCCAGTCCGTCGGTCTCGGCGGGGACCTCGAGGAAGGGCGCGACCTGCTCGCGGATGCGCTGCACCCAGCCGGCGACGGTCTCGCGGTCGTTGAGCTGGCGCTCGGCCGACGGCCGCGGGTCCCCGATGAGGCCGGTGGCGCCGCCCACCAGCACCACCGGCCGGTGCCCGGCGCGCTGCAGGGCGCGCAGCACCATGAACTGCAGCAGGTGGCCGACGTGCAGGCTCGGCGCGGTCGGGTCGAAGCCGGCGTAGTAGCTGACCGGCCCCTCGGCGAGGTGCGCCCGCAGCGCCTCCTCGTCGGTGCTCTGGGCGATCAGCCCACGGCGGTGCAGCTCGGACAGGACGTCGGTCACGGGTGACCATCCTGCCCGGCGGCGCGGCGGCGGCGCGGCCCGCCCGGGCGGAACGCGCTCACCGACGGCGCGCCGGTCTCCCAGAACCGCCACGGCAGCTCCGTCGCCCGGGTGATGCCGACCCGCGGCCCGGTCGAGACGGCGGACGGCGGTTCCCCGGCGTGCAGCCGCACGGAGGACGCCGGGTCGAGGACGTCGGCGCCGCCGTCGCCGGGCCCGATGCCCAGGGACGCCGTCAGCCGGGCCGGGCCGCGGGCGAGGTCGCGCGGCACCTTCGCCGACGGCCGGCGGGTGGCGGCCAGCGACTCCCCGGCCACGACCTCCCCGGCGCGCAGCAGCACCGCCGAGCCGCGGCCGGCGGGGCCGACGACGACGTTGGCGCACCAGTGCACGCCGTAGCTGAAGTAGACGTAGAGCCGGCCGGGCGGGCCGAACATGATCGCCGCGCGCGGCGTGGGCCCGCGGTGGGCGTGCGAGGCCGGGTCCTCCCCCTCCCCCGAGTACGCCTCGACCTCGGTGAGCCGCACCGCGACGGTGCCCTCCGGCCGGTCGGTGACGAGCAGGCAGCCCAGCAGCGCCGGCGCGACGACGTCGACCGGCCCGAGCAGCTCGTCGGCCGTCACCAGGCGGCCGGCAGCGCTCAGAGGGCGGCCGCCACGGGCGAGCCGGCCGACCAGCGGCCGTGCGCGGCGGCGACGTCCTTGAGCGCGGCGAGCTGACCGGCGACCTGGCGGGGGGCGGTCCCCCCGCGGGTGTCGCGCGCCTCCAGCGCGCCGCGGACCGACAGCACCGCGCGCACCTCCGGGGTGAGCCGCTCGTCGATGCCGGCGAGCTGGTCGTCGTCGAGCTCGTCGAGCTCCAGGCCGGCCTCCTCGCAGAAGGAGACCATCGCGCCGGAGATCTCGTGCGCCGAGCGGAACGGGACGCCGCTGCGGACCAGCCACTCGGCGACGTCGGTGGCCAGGGCGAACCCCTGCGGCGCGGCGGCCTCGAGCACCTCCGGGCGCAGCGTGAGCGTCGCGACCATCCCGGTGACCGCGGGCAGCAGGAGCAGCAGCTGCTCGAGGGAGTCGAAGACCGGCTCCTTGTCCTCCTGCAGGTCGCGGTCGTAGGCCAGCGGCAGGCCCTTGAGCACGGTGAGCAGGGCGGTGAGGTTGCCGACGAACCGGCCGGACTTGCCGCGCGCGAGCTCGGCGACGTCGGGGTTCTTCTTCTGCGGCATGATCGACGACCCGGTGGCCCAGGCGTCGTCGAGCCGCGCCCAGCCGAACTCCGTCGACGTCCACAGCACGACCTCCTCCCCGAGCCGGGACAGGTGGACGCCGACCATCGCCGCGGCGAAGCAGAACTCCGCGGCGAAGTCGCGGTCGCTGACCGCGTCGATCGAGTTGTCGGCCGCGCGGTCGAAGCCGAGCTCGGCGGCGACGGCGTCGGGGTCCAGCGGCAGCGAGGACCCGGCCAGCGCGCCGGAGCCCAGCGGGCTGACCGCGGCCCGGCGGTCCCAGTCCTGCAGCCGGTCGACGTCGCGGGCGAACGCGTGGGCGTGGGCGAGCAGCTGGTGGGCGACGAGCACCGGCTGGGCGTGCTGCAGGTGGGTCATCCCGGGCGCCGGCACGTCCAGGTACCGCTCGGCGAGGCCCAGCAGCGCGTACTCCAGCGAGGCGAGCTCGCCGACCAGCGCGCGGACGTTGTGCCGCAGGTACAGCCGCAGGTCGGTGGCGACCTGGTCGTTGCGGGAACGGCCGGCGCGCAGCTTGCCCCCGAGCGGGCCGAGCTTGGCCAGCAGGCCGCGCTCGAGGGCCTCGTGCACGTCCTCGTCGGCCTCGACCGGGGCGAAGGTGCCCGCGGCCACCTCCGCCGAGAGCTCGGTGAGCGCGCGCAGCATCTGCTCGAGCTCGTCGTCGGCGAGCAGCCCGGCGCGGTGCAGCACCCGGGCGTGGGCGCGCGAGCCGGCCAGGTCGTAGGGCGCCAGCCGCCAGTCGACGTCGGTGGACTTCGACAGCGCCGCCATCGCCGGGGACGGCCCGCCGCCGAAGCGGCCGCCCCAGAGCCGGGTCTGCGAGGCGGGGGCGGTCGGGTCGGTCACGGGGCGGTTCCTCCGGGTGTTCGTGGGGCCGGCGTCTCGTCGGTCAGGTCGGTGTGCAGCTCGGGGTAGACCGCCGGGGTCCGGGCGGCCAGGGCGAGCAGCCGCTCGGCCAGCGCCGGCCCGCCGTCGGGCGCGCGGGAGACGGCGAGCAGCGTGTCGTCACCGGCGATGGTGCCCAGGACGTCGGGCAGTCCCACCTTGTCCAGCGCGGAGGCGAGGAACTGCGCGGCCCCCGGCGGGGTGCGCAGCACCGCGAGGTTGGCGCTCCCCTCGGCGCTGGTGAGCAGGTCGGCCAGCAGCCGGGTGAGCCGGGCCGGAGCGGTCTGCGCCGGGCGCAGCGGGGCGTTCTCCGGCGGGAGCACGTAGGACGCCGGGGCGCCGTCGGAACCGCGCAGCTTGACCGCGCCGAGTTCCTCCAGGTCGCGCGACAGCGTGGCCTGGGTGACCTCGACGCCGGACTCGGCCAGCAGGGCGGCGAGCTGGGTCTGCGAGGTGACCGGGCGGGCGGTGATCAGCTCGGCGATGCGGGCCTGCCGGGCCGACCGGTGGAGCGCTCCGCTCACCCGGACCGCTCCAGCAGCCACGTCAGCAGGGCCTTCTGCGCGTGCAGCCGGTTCTCCGCCTCGTCCCAGACGGCGCTCTGCGGCCCGTCGATGACGCCGGCGGCGATCTCCTTGCCGCGGTAGGCCGGCAGGCAGTGCAGGACGACGGCACCGGCGGCGGCGCGGGCGAGCGCCGCCTCGTCGACGGCGTAGGGCAGGAACGGCGCGACCCGCGCCTCGTACTCGCCCTCCTGCCCCATGGAGACCCAGGTGTCGGTGGCCAGCACGTCGGCGCCGTCGGCGGCGGCCGCCGGGTCGGCGGTCCACCGCACCGATCCGCCGGTCTCCGCGGCGATCTCCCCCGCCCGCTCGAGCACGTCGGGGTCGGGCCGGTAGCCCTCCGGCGAGCCGATCCGCACGTGCATGCCGGCCGTGGCGCCGCCGAGCAGGTAGGAGTGCGCCATGTTGTTCGCGCCGTCGCCGAGGTAGGTCAGCGTCCGCCCGGCGGGCGTGCCGTGGGCCTCGGCGACCGTCTGCAGGTCGGCCAGGATCTGACAGGGGTGGAAGTCGTCGGTGAGCGCGTTGACCACCGGCACCCGGCTGGTGGCGGCCATGGTCTCCAGCCGGTCCTGCCCGAAGGTGCGCCACACGATGGCGGCCACCTGGCGGTCGAGCACCCGGGTGGTGTCCTCGACCGGCTCGCCGCGGCCGAGCTGGCTGGTGCCGGCGTCGACGACGAGCGGGTACCCGCCGAGCTCGGCGACGCCGACGGAGAACGACACCCGGGTGCGGGTCGAGGGCTTGTCGAACACCACCGCCACCGCCCGCGGCACCCCGTTCGGGGCCCGCAGCGGGGTGGGGGCGGCGTCGGTGTGCCGGGTCCGCTTGAGCTCGGCGGCCAGCGCGAGGACCTCGGCCTGCTCGTCCGGGGTGAGGTCGTCGTCGCGGGTGAGGTGCCGGGTCACGGGGTGGCCTCCTGCAGGGCGGTGTCCAGGGCGGCCGGCAGGGCGGCGAGGAAGGCGTCGACCTGGGCGTCGGTGAGGACCAGGGACGGCGCGAGCCGCAGCACGTCGGGCGCGACGGCGTTGGTGAGGAAGCCGGCGTCGCGCAGGGCGGCCTCCAGGGGCCCTGCCACGTCCCGAGCGAGGACGACGCCGAGCAGAGCGCCCCTCCCCCGGACGCCGGAGACGCCGGGGTGCCCGAGGCCCTCCACGCCGGCGGTGAACCGGTGCTCGAGCTCCTTGGCGCGCTCCAGCAGGCCCTCGTCGCGGATGGTGTCGAGGACGGCGAGCGCGGCCGCGGCGGCGATCGGGTTCCCGCCGAAGGTGGACCCGTGCGAGCCGGCGGTCATCAGGTCGGCGGCCTCGCCGAAGGCGAGGGTGGCGCCGAGGGGCAGCCCGCCGCCGAGCGCCTTGGCCACCGTGACCAGGTCCGGCTGCAGCCCGTCGGCCTGGTGCGCGAACCAGTGACCGGTGCGGCCGGTGCCGGTCTGCACCTCGTCGACGGCGAACAGCGCGCCGGCGGCCCGGGCGGTGTCCGCGGCGGCGGGCAGGTAGCCGGCGGGCGCGGGCAGCACGCCGCCCTCGCCGAGCACCGGCTCCAGCAGCACCATCGCCGTCCGGTCGCCGACCGCGCCGGCCAGCGCGGCGGCGTCGCCGTAGGGCACGTACCGGACGCCGCCGGGCAGCGGGGCGAAGGCGGCGGCCTTGGACGGCTGGCCGGTGAGCGCCAGCGCGCCCATCGTGCGGCCGTGGAAGGCGCCCTCGGCGGTGACCACCTCGGGCCGCCCGGTCAGCCGGCTGATCTTGAAGGCGGCCTCGTTGGCCTCGGCGCCGGAGTTGCAGAAGAACACCCGCCCGGGCCGGCCGGCCAGCTCCAGCAGCCGCTCGGCGAGGGTGACGCCGGGCTCGTGCATCGCCAGGTTGGACACGTGCCCGAGGGTCTGCGCCTGCCGGGTGATCGCCTCCACCACCCGCGGGTGGGCGTGGCCGAGGATCGTCGTCGCGATGCCGCCGAGCAGGTCGGTGTACTCGCGGCCGTCGACGTCCCACACGGTGGCGCCCTGCCCGCGCGCGAGCGCGACCGGCGGCGTCCGGTAGTTGCCCATCATCACCGCCGACCAGCGGCCGGCCAGCTCCTCGGTGCGGGTCATGCCGGCTCCTCCCCGGTCGGGACGTCGTCGGACGTCGTCGCGGCGGGGACGACCATCGTCCCGGTGCCCTCGGTGGTGAACATCTCCAGCAGCAGGGCGTGCGGGGTGCGCCCGTCGACGACGGTGGCCCGCCGGACCCCGCCCTCGACCGCCCGCAGGCAGGCGGCCATCTTCGGGACCATCCCGGCGTCGAGCGTCGGGAGGATCTCGGCCAGCTCGGCGGCGTCGATCTGCTGCACCAGCGAGTCGCGGTCGGGCCAGTCGGCGTAGAGGCCCTCGACGTCGGTCAGCACGACGAGCTTGACCGCCCCCAGCGCCACGGCCAGCGCGGCGGCGGCGGTGTCGGCGTTGACGTTGTGCACCACGCCGTCGCGGTCGGGTGCGACGGTGGCCACGACCGGGATCTTGCCCCGCTCGAGCAGCGCGGTGACCGGCGTGGGGTCGACGGCGACGACGTCGCCGACCAGGCCGACGTCGACCGGCTCCCCGTCGACCACGGCGACGGTGCGCTCGGCGGTGAACAGCCCGCCGTCCTCCCCGGACAGGCCGACCGCCAGCGGGCCGTGGCCGTTGATCAGCCCGACGACCTCGGGGGTGACCTGGCCGGTGAGCACCATCCGGACGACGTCGACGGTCTCCTCGGTGGTGACCCGCAGGCCGCCGCGGAACTCGCTGTCGATGCCGAGCCGGCCGAGCATCCCGCTGATCTGCGGTCCGCCGCCGTGGACGACGACGGGCAGGATGCCGCAGGTCCGCAGGAACACCATGTCGTCGGCGAAGGCCCGGCGGCAGTCCTCGTCGACCATCGCGTGCCCGCCGTACTTGATCACCACGACGTTGCCGTGGAACTCCTTGAGCCACGGCAGCGCCCCGGTGAGGACGGCGACCTTCGCGGCGTCGCCCTCGGGGTCGTGCCGGCGCATGCGCCGCGTGGTGCCGACGCGCCGCCGCGGCGACGGGGGCGCCTCGTCGACCCGGACGTCGGGCGGGGTGGGGTCCTCCTTGGTGCTCACGTCGAGTACGCCGAGTTCTCGTGCACGTAGGCGATCGACAGGTCGTTGGTCCAGATCGTGGCCTGCTCGGTGCCGGCCCGGAGGTCGACGTCGATGGTGACCGCGCGGCCGGTGAGGTCGACGCCCTCCCGCGGGTCGCCGATGGCACCGCCGCGGCAGACGGTGACGCCGTTGATGGTCACGTCGACCCGGTCGGGCTCGAAGGCGGCGTCGGTGGTGCCGAGCGCGGCCAGCACCCGGCCCCAGTTGGGGTCGTTGCCGAACAGCGCCGTCTTGAGCAGGTTGTTGCGCGCGCACGCCCGGCCGGCGGTGAGCGCGTCCTGCACGCTCGCGGCGTTGCGCACGGTGATGGCGATGTCCTTGGTCGAGCCCTCGGCGTCGGCGAGCAGCTGCATGGCCAGGTCGGTGGCGGCGGCGGTGAGCGCCTCGGCCACCTCCCCGGGCGCCGGCGTCACGCCGCTGGCGCCGCTGGACAGCACGATCACCGTGTCGTTGGTGGACAGGCAGCCGTCGGAGTCGACGCGCTCGAAGCTGACGCCTGTCGCCTGCTCCAGCGCCGGGCCGAGCACGTCGGCAGGCACGACCGCGTCGGTGGTGAGGACGACGAGCATCGTGGCCAGGCTCGGCGCGAGCATGCCCGCGCCCTTCGCCATGCCGCCGACGGACCAGCCGTCCCGGTGCTGCACGGTGGTCTTGGGGACGCTGTCGGTGGTCATGATCGCCCGCGCGGCGTCCGCCCCGCCGTCGGCCGACAGCGCCTTCGCCGCGTCGGTGACGCCGGGCAGCAGCCGGTCCATGGGCAGCCGGACGCCGATGAGCCCGGTCGAGGCGACCGCGACGTCGATGGCGCCCAGGCCGAGTTCCGCGGCGGTGTGCTCGGCGGTGGCGTGGGTGTCGCCGAACCCCTCGGTGCCGGTGCAGGCGTTGGCCCCCCCGGAGTTGAGGACCACCGCCCGCAGCCGCCCGCCGAGCAGCACCTGGCGGCTCCACAGCACCGGCGCGGCGGGGAAGCGGTTGGTGGTGAAGACGCCGGCCGCGGCGTCGTGCGGGCCGTCGTTGACGACCAGCGCGACGTCGGGGTCGCCGGAGCTCTTCAGCCCGGCAGCGACGCCCGCGGCCCGGAAGCCGGCCGGTGCGGTGACGCTCACGGAGCCACCCCCACGACCGGCAGGCCGGTGGTCTCGGGCAGGCCGAGGGCGAGGTTGGCGCACTGGACGGCCGCGCCGGCGGTGCCCTTGACGAGGTTGTCGACGGCGGAGACGACGACCAGCCGGCGGGCGTCGGGGTCGACGGCGACCTGCAGCACGACGGTGTTCGCCCCGAGCACCTGCGCCGTCGTCGGCCACTGCCCCTCGGGCAGCAGGTGCACGAACGGCTCGTCGCCGTAGGCCTTCTCGTAGACGGCGCGGACGGCGGCGGTGTCGATCGCCGGGTCGGCGCCGTCGGCCAGCGGCGCGGTGCAGGTGGCGAGGATGCCGCGGCTCATCGGCACCAGCGTCGGGGTGAAGCTGACGGTGACGTCGCGGCCGGCCGCCCGGGAGAGGTTCTGCACCATCTCCGGCGTGTGCCGGTGCACCCCGCCGACGCCGTAGGCGCCGGCCGAGCCCATGACCTCGCTGCCGAGCAGGTGCGGCTTGGCGGCCTTGCCCGCGCCGGAGGTGCCGGAGGCGGCGACCACGACGACGTCGGGCCCGGCCAGGCCGGCGGCCAGCGCGGGGGCGAGGGCCAGGCTGACCGCGGTCGGGTAGCAGCCCGGCACGGCGATCCGCCGCGCGCCGGCCAGCTCCTCGCGCCGCCCCGGCAGCTCGGGCAGGCCGTAGGGCCAGGCGCCGGCGTGCTCGGATCCGTACCAGCGGGCCCAGGCGGCGGGGTCCTCGAGGCGGTGGTCGGCGCCGCAGTCGATCACCAGGGTGTCCGGCGGGAGCTGCGCGGCGATGGCCGCCGACTCGCCGTGCGGCAGGGCGAGCACGACGACGTCGTAGCCGGCGAGGTCCTCGGGCGCGCTGGGCCGCACCTCCAGGTCGGCGAAGGGCAGCAGGTGCGGCTGCAGCTCGCCCAGGCGTCGCCCCGCGCTCGCGTTGGCGTGCACCCCGGCCAGCCGCAGGTCCGGGTGCCCGGCCAGCAGCCGGCACACCTCTCCCCCGGCGTACCCGGTGGCGCCGGTGACCCCGACCGTCCACGTCTGCGCACTCGTCACGGTGAATGACCATACATGCCCCTGCATGACCTTCCACCCTCGAGGTCAGGAGGTGCTCCGCGGCGCAGTCGTGCTCTGCCTACGGACGTGGGCAGAGCGCGAGGTCTCGGTGCCGCGCGGCTCGTGCTCTGCACACGGGTGTGTGCAGAGCACGAGCGAGCGCAGGAGGACCGGCTCAGGCCAGCGGGTCGCCGTCGCCGTAGGGCCGCAGCCGCAGCTTCCGCGCGTCGCCGGCCGGCGTGGTGGCGCGCAGGGTGTCCAGGGAGTCGACGCCGGCGCGGACGAACCGCCCCGACCACTGGTCGAGCTCGCCGGTGGCGATGGCGACGACGAGCTCGACGACGTCCTCCGGGCGGGTCCACTCGGTGCGGCCGGCGTGCATCGGCATGGCGCGGGTCATGGCGGTGTCGACCACGCCGGGTGCCAGGTCGAACGCCCGCACGCCGTGCGCGGCGCCGGCCAGGTCGAGGGACTCGGTGAGGCGCATCTGCGCGGTCTTGCCCGCCGAGTAGGCGCTGTAGTGCGGGTTCGCGCGGGTGCCGATGCCACTGGCCAGCCCGACCACCCGCCCGCCGCCGGCCGCGACCATCCCGGGCAGCACGGCGCGGACGAGCAGGAACGGGCCGCGCACCTGGCTCTCCACCACCGCCCACCACTGGTCGGGGTCGGCCTCCCACGGCGGCACCTCGGCGGCGTCGACGAGCCCGGCGTTGTTGACCAGCAGCCCCACCGGCCCGAGCTCCCCGGTCACCCGCGCGACGGCGGCGTCGACGGCGGCGGGGTCGGTGACGTCGGCGGGCACGGCGAGGGTGCGCGCGCCGGTGGCCGCGGCGACGTCGTCCATCGCCGCCCGCAGCCGATCGCCGCCGCGGGCCAGCCCGGCGACGGCGGCGCCGCGGGCGGCCAGCCCCTCGGCGAGGTGCCGGCCGATGCCCGCCGACGCCCCGGTGACGAGCGCGACGAGCCCGGTCAGGTCAGGCGTCACCGCTGCGCAGGGTGATCCCCTGCAGCTCCACGACCGCGACGATGCCGGCGCGCACGCGGGCGACGTCCTCGGCGGTCAGCGTGCGGTCGGGCGCGCGCAGCACCAGCGAGTACGCCAGCGAGCGCGACCCCGGCGGCACCGGCGGGCCGGCGTAGACGTCGAACAGGCGCACCGACTCGAACAGGTCGCCGGCTCCGCCGCGCACCAGCGACTCGACGTGCGCGGCGGTGATCTCGTCGGGCACGACGAAGGCGAGGTCGAGGAAGACCGGCGGGAAGGCGGAGATCGGCGGGCCCACCGGCACGGGCGCCGGAGGCAGCGCGTCGACGTCGAGCTCCATGACGCAGGTGCGGGCCGGCAGGTCGAGAGCCGCGCACACCCGCGGGTGCAGCTCGCCGGCGTACCCGACGACGCGGGCGTCGTCGCCCTCGCCGACCACGAGCTCGGCGCAGCGGCCGGGGTGCCAGGGCGCGCGCTCGCCGGGGCGGACGAACAGCCGCACGCCGGCGGCCTCGGCGACGAGCCGGGCGGCCTGCACGGCGTCGGCCCAGCCGGCCGGGCGGCCCGGGCCCCACCAGCCGCGGGGCTCGCGGGCGCCGGTCAGCGCGACGGCCACGTGCCAGGGCTGGTCGGGCACCGCCCCGAGGATGGCGGCGACGGTCCCGTCGTCGGGACGGCGCTCGATCCCGGGCACCGGAGCCGGCTGGCCCACCCCGCCGAGGAAGACCGCTCCGTGCTCGAACACGGCGAGGTCGCGTTGCCCGCGCCCGAGGTTGCGGGCCAGGGTCGCCAACAGCCCCGGCAGCAGCGTGGTGCGCAGCGCCGGCTCCTCCTCCGACAGCGGGTTGCGCAGGACGATGACCTGCCGCCGCGGGTCGTCGTCGGGCAGGCCGAGGGTGTCGGGGACGCCCAGCCCGACGAACGGGTAGGCCGGGGCCTCGACGTACCCGGCATCGGCGAGCGCACGGCCGATGCTGCGCCGGCGCCGCTGGGTCTCGGTGAGCCCTCGTCCGGGCGGTGCGGTCGGCAGCACCGAGGGGATGTCGTCGAAGCCGGCGAGCCGGACGACCTCCTCGACCAGGTCGGCGGGGAGCGCCAGGTCGGCGCGCCACGACGGCGGGTGCACGGTCAGCCGGTCGCCGTCGGCCGTGACGGCGCAGCCGACCGACTCGAGCACCGCGACCACCTGCTCGGTGGTGTAGTCGACGCCGACCAGCCGCGTCGGCAGTCCGGCGTCCAGGTCGACCGCCGGGCGCGGCCGCCGGGTGTCGACGTCGACCAGTCCGCCGACCACCCGGGCGCCACCGTGCTCGGCGAGCAGCTCGGCGGCCCGGGCCAGCGCGACCACGGTCATCTCCGGGTCGACGCCGCGCTCGAAGCGCTTCGCGGCCTCGCTCGGCAGCCGGTGGCGGCGCGCCGTGCGCGACACCCCGGTCGGCTCCCAGTGGGCGGCCTCCAGCAGGACGGCGGACGAGGCGTCGCCGATCTCGGTGTTCTCGCCGCCCATGACGGCCGCGAGCCCGATCGGTCCGGTGTCGTCGGTGATGAGCAGGTCGTCGCCGGTGAGCTCCCGGGTGGTGCCGTCGAGGGTGGTGAGCTCCTCCCCGTCGCGCGCGAGGCGCACGGTGACGGGGCCGGTGACGGCGGCCCGGTCGAAGGCGTGCATCGGCTGCCCGAGCTCGAGCATGACGAAGTTGGTGACGTCGACGGCCAGCGAGATGCTGCGGATGCCGCACTCGGTCAGCCGGCGACGCAGCCACCAGGGGCTGGGCGCGGCGGGGTCGAGATCCTCCAGCGCGACCATCGAGAAGCGGTCGCAGCGGTCGGGGTCGGCGACGGTCACCTGCCACCCGGGCGCGCCGCTCCAGGCCGGCACCGGGCGGTCGCCCGGGTCGCGCCAGGTCACGCCCAGCGCCGCCGCCAGGTCGCGGGCGATGCCGCGCAGCGACATGGCATAGCCGCGGTCGGGGGTGACCTCGAGCTCGAAGACCACGTCGTCCAGGCCGACCAGATCGGCGGCGGGTGTGCCGGGCGCAGGGCTGTCGGCACCGTGCCCGACGACCAGGATGCCGGTGTGGTCCTCGCCGATGCCCAGCTCGCGGACCGAGCAGATCATCCCGTCGGAGACGTGGTCGTAGGTCTTCCGGGCGGCGATCTCGAACCCGCCCGGCAGCACCGCACCCGGCAGGGCGACCACGACGGCGTCGTCGACGGCGAAGTTGCGGGCGCCGCAGACGATGCCCCGGGGCTCGGCCTCCCCGACGTCGACCCGGCAGTACCGGATCGGCTTCTTGAAGCCGGTGAGCTCCTCGATCTCCAGCACCCGGCCGGTGACCAGGGGGCCGGTCGTCGGCTCGGGCCGGTGGACGCCCTCGACCTCGAACCCGATGCGCACGAACGCCTCGTCGAGCTCCTCGACCGAGATGCCCGCGGGCAGGTCGACCAGCTCGGCCAGCCAGCTGACGGGGACCCTCACTGCTCGACTCCGAACGCCGTGGTGAACCGGACGTCGCCCTCGACGATGTCGCGCATGTCGCCGACGCCCGAGCGGAACTGCAGCGCGCGCTCGATGCCCATGCCGAAGGCGAACCCGGAGTACTCCTCCGGATCGACACCGCAGGCGGTGAGCACGCGGGGGTGGACCATGCCGCACCCGCCCCACTCGACCCACTGCGGGCCGTCGCGGTGCTCGGGGAACCACACGTCGAACTCCGCCGACGGCTCGGTGAAGGGGAAGAAGTGCGGCCGCCAGCGGGTGCGGGCGTCGGGGCCGAACAGCGACCGGGCCAGGTGGTCGAGCGTGCCGCGCAGGTGGGCCATGGTCAGCCCGCGGTCGACGGCCAGGCCCTCGACCTGGTGGAAGACCGGGGTGTGCGTCGCGTCGAGCTCGTCGGTGCGGTAGGTGCGCCCGGGCGCGACGACGTAGACGGGCGGCCGGCGGGCGAGCATCGTGCGCGCCTGCACCGGGCTGGTGTGGGTGCGCAGGACCAGCCCGGAGCCCTCGGGCGCGACGAAGAAGGTGTCGGACAGCCACCGCGCCGGGTGGTCGGGCCCGAAGTTGAGCGCGTCGAAGTTCAGCCACTCGGCCTCGAGCTCGGGGCCGTCGGCGACCTCGTAGCCCATGCCGACGAACACGTCGGCGATCCGCTCCATCAGCGTGGTGATCGGGTGCCGCGCGCCGCGCGGGGTGCGGTCCCACGGCAGCGTGACGTCGACCCGCTCCTCGGCCAGCACCCTCTCGTCGCGCTCGGCCTCCAGCAGCGCGCGGCGGGTGTCGTAGGCCTCCGTGACGGCGACCCGCGCCGCGTTGACCCGCTTGCCGGCGTCGGCCCGGGCGGCCGGGGGCAGCGCGCCGAGCTCGCGGCGGGCCAGCGGCACGGGGGCGCGGTCGCCGAGGTGGGCCGGGCGGACGGCGGCCAGCGCGTCGAGGTCGGGGGCCGTCGCGAAGGCCTCGCGGGCCGCGGCGACGGCGGCGTCGAGGGCCTCGGCGGAGAGGGCCGCGACCTGCTTGGGGTCGTAGGGGTCGTTGGCGCCGGACACGGGAGGCCATTCTGCCCGCCACCCCGACCCCGCCGCCCCCGGGTTCCCGGCGTGCGCGCCCCTCCCCCGCGCCGAGATCGCGCGATCTCGGCCGCCCACGGGCCCCGAGACGTCGAGATCGCGCGATCTCGGCCGCAGCGGGGGGGTGTCGGGGGCGGCTGTCAGGATCGGCGCCGCACGGGGAGAGCGGACACGGGGAGGCGCAGCGGATGGCGCTGGTGCTGGCGCTGGCCTCGGCCGTCGTCTACGGCATGGCCGACTTCTGCGGCGGCATCGCCAGCCGGCGGGCGGCCGCGGCCACCGTCGTCGCGATCTCGCAGGCCGCCGGCCTGGTCGTGGTCGCGCTGCTGCTGCCCTGGCTCGGCGGGGAACCGGTGCGCGCCGACCTGGTGTGGGGCGCGGTGGCCGGCATCGCCGGGGGCGCCGGGCTGCTGCTGTTCTACCGGGCGCTGGCCACCGGCGTGATGAGCGTCGTCGCGCCGGTGACCGCGGTGTCGGCGGCTGCGCTGCCGGTGCTCGCCGGGCTGGCGCTCGGCGAGCGGCTCGGGGCCGCGGCCGCCGTCGGCATCGTGCTGGCGCTGGCCGCGGTGGTGCTGGTGTCGGCCGAGGGCGGGCTGTCCTCGCTGCGCGCGGCCCGGCTGGGCAGCACCGGCCCGGCGCTGGCCGCCGGAGCCGGGTTCGGCCTGTTCTTCGTGCTGCTCGAGCGCACCGGCGACGACGCCGGGCTCACCCCGCTGGCGGCCGCGCGCGTGGTCTCGGTGCTGCTGGTCGGGGCGCTGGCGCTGGCCACGGTCCGGTCGCTGCGGGTGCCGGGCCGCGTGCTGCCGGTCGTGCTGCTCGCCGGCGTGGGCGACATGGCGGCCAACGCACTGTTCCTCCTGGCCACGCAGGCCGGCGGCCAGCTGGCGATCACCGGCGTGCTCGCCTCCCTCTACCCGGCGAGCACGGTCGTGCTGGCGCAGGTGCTGCTGCGGGAGCGGCTGGCCGGCGCCCAGCGGGCGGGCCTGGCCGTCGCGACGGCGGCGGTCGTGCTCATCGCGCTCCCGTCCTGACCTGCCCCCTCGGGGTGACCGGCGGGCCGCCGGGGTGCGCCCGGCGCCGTCGCTGCCGAGAACTCCCCCGTGACCCACCTCGAGGAGGCACCGGTGCCGCCCGGATTCACGACCGCGCACGACCCCGTCCTCCGGGACGCCATCCGGGGCGTGCACAGCGTCTTCCAGCCCATCGTGGAGATCGACACCGGCCGTGTCGTCGCCTACGAGGCGCTGGCCCGGGGCCCGGTCGGGCCGCTGCAGCGGCCCGACGCGCTGTTCGCCGCCGCCCGCGCCGCCGGCCGGCTCGCCGAGCTCGACGAGGCCTGCCGCGCCGCCGCCTTCCGCGGCGCGGTCGACGCCGGGCTGGTCGCGCCGCTGACGGTCTTCGTCAACGTCGAGCCCGAGGTCCTCGACACCGCGCCGCTGGCCGACCTGCTGGCCATCGCCGAGAGCGCCCCCGGGCAGCTGCGCGTCGTCATGGAGATCACCGAGCGGGCCATCGCCGCCCGGCCGGCCGAGCTGCTGCGCACCGTCGAGCGGGTCCGGGAGCTGGGCTGGTCGGTCGCGGTCGACGACGTCGGCGCCGAGTCGATGTCGCTGGCGTTCCTGCCGCTGCTGCGCCCCGACGTCGTCAAGCTGGACCTGCGGCTGGTGCAGGAGCGCCCCGGCCCGCAGATCGCCGAGATCATGAACGCGGTCAACGCCTACGCCGAGCGCAGCGGCGCGGTCGTGCTGGCCGAGGGCATCGAGGACGAGCGCCACCTGCGCACCGCCCGGGGGCTGGGCGCCACGCTCGCGCAGGGCTGGCTGTTCGGCCGCCCGGGCCCCGGCGCGGCGCCGGACCTCCCCGTGGGCGAGCTCGTGCTGCCCGGCGCGGGCCTGCCCGCGGGCGCGCTCGGCGCGGTGTCGCCGTTCGCCTGCCTGCCCGACGGCACGCCACTGCGCCGCGCCCCCAAGGCGCTGCTCATCGAGCTGTCCAAGCAGCTGGAGCGGGAGGCGATGCGCCTGGGCGAGACCTGCGTCGTCGCCGCGACCTTCCAGGAGGCGCGCCACTTCACCGTCTCGACCACCCAGCGCTACCGCGACCTGGTCGAGCGCACCGGCTTCGTCTGCGCCCTCGGCGAGGACCTGCCGGTGGAGCCGCTGCCCGGCCTGCGCGGTGCCCACCTCGACCCGGCCGACCCGGTCCGCGGCGAGTGGGACGTCGCCGTCCTGTCGCCGCACTTCAGCGCCGCGCTGCTCGCCCGCGACCTCGGCGAGGACGGCCCCGACGCCGACCGCACCTTCGAGTACGCGCTCACCTACGACCGGGACACCGTGTCGCGCGCGGCGTCGTCGCTGCTGTCGCGGGTGGCGCCCCGGGCCGGCGCGGAGCCGGTGCACCCGGCCGCGGAGGCCGCCGCCCCCGCCGCCCCGGCGAGCCGCCCGGCCGGCGGGCTCGCCGTGGGGACCACGACCGCCGAGGTGCTGCTGCGGCGCGCGCTCGAGGCCACGCCGAGCGGGGTCACCATCGTGGACATGCGGCTGCCCGACCAGCCGATCGTCTACGCCAACGCGGCGTTCCGGGAGCTGGCCGGCCTGCCGCCGGAGGAGATCCTGGGCCGCAACTGCCGGCTGCTGCAGAGCCCCGACACCGACCCCGGCGCCGTGTCCCGGATCCGCGCGGCCGTCGAGGCGGGCCGGCCCTGCCGGGAGACGGTGCTCAACCTGCGCGGCCCGGAGCGCACCCCGTGGTGGAACGAGCTGCACCTGGCGCCCGTGCACGACTCCGACGGCTCGGTGGTGCAGTACATCGGGGTGCAGGTCGACGTGACCGCGCGGGTGGAGGCCGAGCGGGCGCTGGTCCGCGAGCGGGACCGCACGCAGGCCGCGCTGGCCCGCATCCAGGAGATGGCCTTCACCGACCCGCTGACCGGCCTGCCCAACCGGCGGCGCCTGGAGGAGCAGGTCGAGGCCGCGATCTGGGAGGCACGCGCCCGCGGCGACGCGCTCGGCCTGCTGTTCGTCGACCTCGACGGCTTCAAGGCGGTCAACGACGCCCTGGGCCACGCCGCCGGCGACGAGCTGCTGCAGGTGGTCGCCGGGCGGCTGCGCGACCGCGTCCGCCGTCGCGACCTGCTGGCCCGGCTCGGCGGGGACGAGTTCCTCGTCGCCCTGCCCGACCTGCGGCCGGAGACCGCGGCGGCCGAGGCGTCGCGGGTCGCCGACGAGCTGGCCGCCTCGATCCGCCGGCCGGTGGCGCTGCGCGGCACCGAGGTCGCGCTGGGCGCGAGCATCGGGGTGAGCGTGTGCCCCGAGGACGGCGTGGTCTTCGCCGACCTGCTGCACCGGGCCGACCTGCGCATGTACGACCGCAAGGCCGTCACCCGGGTCGCCGCGTCCCGGGCGGCGACCGCCCGCGCGGCGGCGGCCTCGGTGCCCCCGCCGGCGGCGCCGGTGCCGTCCTGACCGTGGGGTGCACCCCGGGCGGACGGGGGTAGGGCGGGGGACGGCGCAGCGGCGCCGTCTTCCGCCCGCACCTCTGGAGACCGCCCGTGCCCGATCCCGCTCGCCGGCCGCCGGTCCCCCTGGCGGCCGCGGCCCTGGTGACCGTCCCCGGCACGTACCTGGGCGCGGCGGCGTACCTGGGCCTGCCGGCGCCGGACCTGCCCGCCCCGTTGATGGCGCTGCTGTACGGGACGGCGATCGTCGGGGCGGCGTTCCTGCTGTCGTGGGCCGCCGAGGCCGCGCAGGTCGACATCAGCGCGGGGCTGGCGCTGGCCCTGCTCGCGCTGCTGGCCGTGCTGCCCGAGTACGCCGTCGACTTCGTCTTCACCTGGACGGCGGGCACGACCTTCGGCGACACCGGCTCCTGCACCCCACCCGACGGCGGGGAGGACGCCTGCGCGCTCGCGCTGGCCAACATGACCGGCGCCAACCGGGTGCTGGTCGGCGTCGGCTGGCCGCTGGTGGTGCTGGTGGCCGCGGTCGCCGTCGCCCGCCGCCGCCGTGCCGGGGACGGCGCGGCCGCCCGCGCGCCCCGGGGTGAGGTGCGGCTGTCGCCGGCCATGTCCCCCGAGGTCGTCTTCCTCGGCATCGCGACGCTGTACTCGCTGCACCTGCCGCTGCGGTCGAGCCTCACGCTGGTCGACTGCGCGGTGCTGGTGACCGTGTTCGTGCTCTACGCCCGCCGGCTGGCGCAGGCCCCGGCCGAGGACCCGGACCTGATCGGCACCTCGCGCTGGCTCGGCGAGCAGCCGCGGCGGCGCCGTCGCACCTGGGTGGCCGCGGTGTTCGCCGTCGCGGCCCTGGTGATCCTGGCCAGCGCCGAGCACTTCGCCGAGTCGCTGGTGGAGACCGGGACCACGCTCGGGGTGGACGAGTTCCTGCTCGTGCAGTGGGTGGCGCCGCTGGCCAGCGAGGCCCCCGAGCTGATCGTGGCCTGCCTGTACGCCGCGCGGCTGCGGGCCTCGGACTCCCTGGGCACGCTGCTGTCGAGCAAGGTCAACCAGTGGACGCTGCTGGTCGGCACCATCCCGCTGGCGTTCGCGATCAGCTCGACGTCGTTCTCGGGGCTGCCGCTGGACACCCAGCAGCGCACCGAGCTGCTGCTGACCGCCGCGCAGTCGCTGTTCGCCGTCTCGCTGCTGGTGGGCCTGCGGCTGACCACCGGCGGGGCGGGCGCGCTGTTCGTGCTGTTCGCCGTGCAGTTCGTCGGCAGCATCGTGCTGCCGGCCGACGCCGACCGGGTGCTGGTGCTGGTCCTGTCGGGGGTCTACGTGGCGCTCGCGCTGGCACGCTTCGCGCTGCGCGCCCGCACCACGGGCCGGCTGGCCCGCGACGGCGTGGTCACGCCCTTCGACGAGCTCGAGCCCGCGGTCACCTGACCGCGGCGGGGGTCAGCGCTGCGCGAGCTGGGTGGCGTAGAGGCAGATCGCGGCGGCGGCGGCGAGGTTGAGGCTCTCGGCGCGGCCGCGCATCGGGATCCGCACCCGCGCGTCGGCGGCGGCGGCCAGCTCGGGCGGCACGCCGCGGGCCTCGTTGCCGAACAGCCACAGCACCGGCCCGGCCAGCGCCGTCCCGAGCTCGTCGAGGGGCGTCTCCCCGCCGCCGTCGGCGGCCAGGACGGTCACCTCCCGCGCCTGCAGGTCGGCGACCAGCGGGCCCAGCGGTGCGCCGCGGACGACGTCGAGGTGGAACAGGCTGCCGGCGCTGGAGCGCACCGCCTTGCCGCCGTAGGGGTCGGCCGACCCGGCGCCGAAGACGACCGCGCCGGCGCCGCAGGCGTCGGCGGTGCGCAGCACGGTGCCGGCGTTGCCGGGGTCGGCGAGGCCGGCCAGGGCGACGGCCAGCGCCGGCGGGTCGGCGGCCAGCCGGTCGGCGGGGACGTCGCGCAGCGCGCAGACGGCGACCAGGCCCTGCGGCGTCACCGTCTCCGACAGCGCGGCCGCGGCCCGCTCGGTGACCAGCCGGACCGGGACCGCGGTCGCCGCCAGCAGGTCGCGGTGCGCGGCGGCGGCGGCCTCGGTGGCGAACACCTCGCGGACGGCGGCGGGGTCGGTCCCGGCCAGGGCGAGCGCCTCGGACACCGCCTGGCGGCCCTCGGCGAGGAAGGCGCCGGCGTCGTCGCGGCCGGCGCGGCGGGTCAGCCGGCGCGCGGCGGCCACCCGGCCCGACCGCTCGGTCAGCAGCTCGGCCACGTCGTCGTCCCTCCCCTGCTGCGTCCTGCTCCTGTGCTCGTCCCGTCGAGATCGCGTGATCTCGGCGTCTCCGGCGCCCTCAGCCGCCGAGATCACGTGATGTCGGCGGGCAGGGGCGGCCCCCGCACACGCCGACGCCGCCGGCGCCGGCCCGAGGGACCGGACGCCGGCGGCGTCGGAGGGGTGGGTCAGGCGGCCTGCTCGCCGCCGGCGGGAGCCGCGGCGACGGCGGCGCGGGCGGTCTCCACCAGCGCGGCGAAGGCGGCCGGCTCGTTGACCGCGAGCTCGGCGAGCACGCGTCGGTCGAGCTCGATGCCGGCCAGCTTCAGGCCCTGCATGAACCGGTTGTAGGTCATGTCGTTCTGGCGCGCCGCGGCGTTGATGCGGGTGATCCACAGCTTGCGGAAGTCACCCTTGCGCACCTTGCGGTCGCGGTAGTTGTAGGTGGCCGAGTGGAGGATCTGCTCCTTGGCCTTGCGGTACAGGCGCGAGCGCTGGCCCCGGTAGCCGCTGGCGGCCTCGAGGACGCTCCGGCGCTTCTTCTGGGCGTTGACCGCCCGCTTCACGCGTGCCACGTGAGTACTCCTTTATCGGTGCTGGAGGCGGGGGCTCAGATGCCCAGCAGCTTCTTGAGGGTCTTGGTGTCGGCCGGGCTCAGGACCTGGTCCTTCTCCAGCCGGCGCTTGCGCCGCGAGGACTTGTGCTCGAACTTGTGCTGGTTGTTGGCCTGCTCGCGCATGAGCTTGCCGGTGCCCGTCACGCGCACCCGCTTGGCGGTGCCCTTGTGGGTCTTCTGCTTCGGCATGTCCTCGTCGTCCTGTTCGTGGGTGTCGGCGCCGCGCGGCAGCACGGGGCTGCCGCGACGGCGCCGGCCGTCTCGGTGGTGCGGTCCTGCGTGCGACCGGTCAGGCCGTCGGGGTCTGTCCCTCGGCGGCCCGCTCGGCCTTGGCCTGACGGCGGGCGCCGTCGGTCGCGGCCTGGTTCCGGTGCGGGGCGATCACCATGACCATGTTGCGGCCGTCCTGCTTGGGGTTGGACTCGACGACGCCGAGCTCGGCGACGTCGGCGGCCAGCCGCTGCAGCAGGCGGTAGCCCATCTCCGGCCGCGACTGCTCGCGACCGCGGAACATCACGGTGATCTTGACCTTGTCGCCGCCCTTGAGGAAGCGCTCGACGTGGCCCTTCTTGGTCTCGTAGTCGTGCGGGTCGATCTTCAGGCGCAGCCGCATCTCCTTGATGACGGTGAGCGCCTGGTTCCGCCGGGCCTCGCGGGCCTTCTGGGCGGACTCGTACTTGAACTTCCCGTAGTCCATCAGCTTGACGACCGGCGGACGGGCCATCGGCGCGACCTCGACGAGGTCCAGCTCGGAGTCCTGCGCCAGGCGCAGCGCCTCGCCGATCGGCACGATGCCGACCTGCTCGCCCTCGGGTCCGACCAGGCGGACCTCGGGGACGCGGATACGGTCGTTGATACGGGGCTCGGTGATGGCCTCTCCTCTGCTCTTCACACGGGAGGAGTCGCGCCCACCCGGCACCGGAGACGACTCGGGCCCCGTGAGCTGCGCTCACAGGGCCCGTTCTCGCCGGTGGGGCACGGACCCGTCGCCGGGACGTGCACGTCGCGAGGCGCCGGCCGGGGCGGGCCGGTCCTCCGCGAACCGGGACCTGGGCGCCTCGACGGCGCCAGGTGGGAGCGGGCTCCTCTTGGTCAGCGGCCCGGGGCGGGGCCGCTGGGTTGGTGGTTCACGCGCCTCGTGTAGCGGGGAGGCACGCCCATGCTACAGCGTCAGGCGGAGCGCGGTCATTCCCACCCGTGACGTGCTGGAACGGCCACCCTTCAGGGGCCCGCGCCGAGCGTGCGAGGCGAGGGGGGAAGGGTGGTCCTTCGTCAGTCGTCGTAGAGCAGCGGAGGTGGCGCGGGCTGGGCGGCCCGGTGCGCGGCCAGCAGCGCGCGCAGCCCCTCGACGGCGTCGAGGGCGCGCTCCCGGTCGGCGGCCTGGACGGCGAGCAGCGAGACCTCGTCGCCGTTGGTGAGCTCCAGCGAGGCCCACGAGGAGTGCCGGTCGAAGCGCACCGCACCGACCGCCGACCACGGCAGCTCGTGCCGCACCAGCACGTTGCGCACCCGCACCCCGGCCGCGTCGGCGTCGACCCGCGAGGCGCCGACGAGCAGCACGCCGGCCCCCACGAACACCCCCAGGCCGGCGACCGCCACCTGGTCGGCGAGGCCGAAGCTGACCACCCCCGTCGACGACGACGTGAGCAGCACGGCCACGACCACCATGACGCCGACGACCAGCGCGGCGGCGAGCGCGCAGACCAGGCGCAGCCGGCGCGGGACGGCGGTCACGGCGGCGGGGACGGCGGGCGTCGTCGGCACGCCCCCATCGTCCCAGGCCCGGGGAGGTCCCCGGGCCGCGGAGGGCCGGGACGGCGCCTGGCAGAGTGCCCGGCGTGGAGGTCACCGGCCCGGCGCAGCAGGCGGCCTGGCGCGAGCGGACGGTGCCCCCGGTCGAGCGGGTGCGGCCGGGCCTGTGGTCGGTGCCGGTGCCCATGGCCGGGCCGCTGCGGTGGGTGAACGCCTACGTGCTGGAGCTCGCCGGCGGCGGGCTGGGCCTGGTCGACACCGGCTGGGACGCCGACGACAGCTGGGCGGCGCTGTGCGCGGGCCTGGCCGAGCTCGGCGGCGACGTCGCCGACGTGCGGGGCGTCCTGGTCACCCACATGCACCTGGACCACGTGGGGCTCGCCGCCCGGGTGCGGGAGGCCTCCGGCGCGTGGATCGCCATGCACCCGGCCGACGCGGTGGCGCTGACCTCGCTCACCGAGCGCTCCCCCGAGGACTCCACCGAGCACGAGGTGGCCTTCCTCGTCGGCCTCGGCGCACCCGAGGCCGACGCCCGCGACGACGCCGGCACCCCCGAGCAGCGGGCCCGGTGGCGGCGGCTGGCCCGGCCCGACCGGCTGCTCGAGGACGGCGACCGCGCGGACCTGCCGGGCTGGTCGCTGCGCGCGGTGCACACCCCCGGTCACACCCCCGGTCACCTGTGCTTCGCCGAGGAGGACGGCGGCCTGTTCTTCGCCGGCGACCACGTGCTGCCGCGGATCAGCCCGAACATCTCCACGACCCCGGCCGGCGCGCCCGACCCGCTGCGCGACTACCTGGCCTCGCTGGAGTCGGTCGCCGGGCAGCCGGCCGGGGAGGTGCTGCCCGGGCACGAGTGGCGCTTCCGCGGGCTGGCCGAGCGGACGCGGGAGCTGCGCGAACACCACGAGCGCCGGCTGGCCGAGCTGCTGGCCGCCGTCCGCGCGCACCCGGGCGGCACGCCGTGGGAGCTGGCCGCGCACCTCACCTGGTCGCGGCCGTGGTCGCAGTACGCCCGGCGGATGCGGATCTTCGCCGTCACCGAGACCGACGCCCACCTGCGGCTGCTGGCCGGCCGGGGGCTGGTCGTCGGGGACGGCGGTCGGGTGCCGCGCTTCTCGGCGGCGCGGCTGCGCTGACGCGGCACTATCCTGGGTCCGCGGCCGGGCGCCTGGAGACGACGGGACCGCCACGGCCGGTACCCGCGAGGTGTCCGTGCGCCAGGACCTCACCCGATCCCTCCCCCTCGCCGACGAGCTGTCGGTCGTCTCGGCGCGGGTGTCGGGCCTGCTGCTGTCCGAGGAGACCGTGGCCACCGCCCTGGGCCTGGTCAGCTCGCTGCTCCTCGAGACCGTCCCGGCGGCCGTCGGCGCCGGCGTCTCGATCGTGGACCCCGCCGGGCGCCGGACCGCGGGGGCGACCGACCCGCTGGTCGAGCGCGCCGACGCGCTGCAGTACGAGCTCGACGAGGGCCCGTGCCTGGCCGCGGCCGCCGGCCGGGCGCTGGTGCGCGCCGACGACCTGCGGGCCGACCCCCGCTGGCAGCGGTGGGCGGCCGAGGCCGTCGACCTCGGGCTGCTGTCCACCATGAGCGCGCCCCTGCTGGCCGGGGACCGCACGCTGGGCGCCCTCAAGGTCTACGGCGGCGCCCCGGGCGTGTTCACGCCCCACGACGCCCACGTGCTCACCCTCTCCGCCGCGCAGGCCGCCCTCCTGGTCACGCACGTCACCGCCCGGGAGCGGGCGCGCCGGGCCAGCGACGACCTGCGGCAGGCCGTGGCGGCCCGGGACGTGGTGAGCACGGCGAAGGGGGTGCTGATGGCCCGGCACGGGGTCGGCGAGGAGACGGCGCTGGCCATGCTGCTGTCCCGCTCCGGAGGGGACGCCGGCACGCTGCGGCAGGCGGCGCGCGCGGTGGTCGACTCCGCCGTCCGCCGGCTCCGGTGACCGGGCCGGCCGCCGGCGTGCCCGCCGAGGACCGGCGGGCACGGCTGCGGGCCGCCCTCCGGCACGCCGACCTCACCCTGGACCAGCTGTGGCTGCGGTACTTCGAGCTCGGCGGCAACGCCGACCTGTTCGACCTCGAGGCGCACCTCGACGGGCTGGGCTGCCTGCCCGACCTCGACGGCGACCTGCTGGCCGTCGTCGTCAACGAGCGCCTCGACGAGCTCTTCGCCGCCCGCCGGGTGCCCTACTCCCGGCCGCTGCGCCCGCCGCGTCCCACCACCGGCCCGCTGGCGGCACTGCTGCGGCTGCTCGACGCCACCCGCACCGCTCCTCCCGACCGGCTGGCGCCGCTGGCCGCGGAGGCCGGCCGGGCGCTCGGCGTCGACGTCAGCGTGCACGTCGTCGACCACGAGCAGCGGGAGCTGGTCCGGCTCCCCGACGGCCGGGCGGGCACCGACCCGGTCGCCGTCGACGGCACCCTGCCCGGGCGCGTCTTCCAGTCCGGGCAGCCGCTGCCCTCGGAGGCCGGCGGGGTCCCGCGCCTGTGGGTGCCGCTGCTCGACGGCGCCGACCGGATGGGCGTCCTGGAGGTGCGGGTGGCGACCGCCCGCGACCTCGAGGACCCCGGCCTGCGGGAGCAGTGCCGGTGGCTGGCCGCGATGGTCGCCCACCTGGTCACCGCCATGGGCCTGCACGGGGACCTGCTGGAGCGCACCCGGCGCAGCCGGCCGCGGTCGCCGTCGGCCGAGCTGGTCTGGCAGCAGCTGCCGCCGCTGACCGCCGCGAGCGACACGTTCGTCCTGGCCGGCTCCCTGGAGCCCAGCGCCGCGGTCGGCGGGGACGCCTTCGACTACGCCCTGACCGAGCACACGGTGTCGATGACCGTCCTCGACGCGGTGGGCCACGGGCTCGGGGCCGGGCTGATGGCCGCCGCGGCGCTGGCGGCCTCGCGGGCGGCCCGACGGGAGGGGCGCGGGCTGCACGACCAGGCCCGGGCGGTCGACGAGGTGGTCGCGACCACCTTCTCCGGCAGCGCGTTCGTCACCGGGGTCCTCGCGGAGCTGGACCTGACCTCGGGGCTGCTGCGCTACGTGCGGGCCGGTCACCCGCCGCCCCTGCTGCTGCGCTCCGGCCGGGTGGTCAAGGAGCTCGCCGGGAGCGGGCGCGTGCCGCTGGGCCTGACGGTGGAGGGGTTCTCCGTGGCCGAGGAGGCGCTGGAGCCCGGCGACTGGCTGGCCCTCTACACCGACGGGGTCACCGAGGCCCGCGACGGCCTGGGGCGCTGGTTCGGCGAGCAGCGGCTCATCGAGTTCCTGACCCGGGCGGTGGCGGCCGGGCAGCCGCCACCGGAGACGGTCCGCCGCCTCATGCACGCGGTGCTCGACCACCAGGGCGGGGTGCTGCAGGACGACGCGAGCATCCTGCTCGCCTGCTGGAGCGCCGGGGAAGCGGGGACGACGGGACCCGGGACGATGGACCGGTGAGCTCCTCCCCCGACGCCGCGGACGGGGTCGCCCCGCTGGCCGGTTACACGGTCGCGGTCACCGCCGAGCGGCGCCGGGAGGAGCTGGGCGCGCTGCTGCAGCGCCGGGGCGCCCGCGTCCTGTACGCGCCGGCCCTCCGGATCGTGCCGCTGGCCGACGACGCCGAGCTGGCCGCCGCGACCGCGGCCGTGCTCGCCGCACCGGTCGACCTCGTCGTCGCCACCACCGGCGTGGGGTTCCGCGGGTGGCTGGAGGCGGCCGACGCCCGGGGCCTGCCGCTGGTCGAGCACCTGAGCACCGCCCGGGTCCTCGCCCGCGGGCCCAAGGCGCGCGGCGCCATCCGCGGTGGCGGGCTGGTCGACGCGTGGTCGCCGCCGTCGGAGTCCTCGGCCGAGGTGCTCGAGCACCTGCTCTCGGGCGCGGAGGGGCCGCTGGCCGGCCGCCGGGTCGCCGTCCAGCTGCACGGCGACCCGCTGCGGGAGTTCGTCGCCGCGCTGCGCGCGGCCGGTGCGCAGGTGCTGACCGTGCCGGTCTACCGGTGGGTGCCGCCCGCCGACGTCGCCCCGCTGCACCGGCTGGTCGGCGCGGTGGCCGCGTGGGAGGTCGACGCGGTGACCCTCACCAGCGCGCCGGCCGCGGCCAGCCTGCTCGCGGCGGCCGGGGAGCTGGGCCTGCGCGGGGAGGTGGTGGCGGCGCTGCGGGACGGGGTGCTGCCGGTCGCCGTCGGCCCGGTCACCGCGGCGCCGCTGGTGGCCGCCGGGATCACCCCCGTGCAGCCGGAGCGGGCGCGGCTGGGCGCGCTGGCCCGCGAGGTCGCCACGGCGTTGGCCGCCCGCGACCCGGTGCTGCGGGCCGGCGTCGCCGCCCTGCAGGTGCGCGGGCACGCCGCCGTGCTCGACGGCCGGCTGGTGGAGCTGCCGCCCGGGCCCGCGGCGGTGCTGCGCGCGCTGGCCGAGCGGCCCGGGACCGTGGTGACCACGGCCGAGCTGGCCCGGCGGCTGCCCGCCGGCACCGACGTCGAGGCGGCCGTGGCCCGGCTGCGCGCCGCGCTCGGACCGGGCCCGGTGACGTCCGTGGAGGGCGGCGCGCGCCTCGGGGGGTGACCCGGCCTGCCCCGCTGTGGGGACCGCGCCGCTCCCCGGCCGACGGCGGACGCCGCGCCGGGCGATGATCGGCGCCGTGGCGGAGTACACGGAGACGGCACCGGGACGCGCACTGGTGGAGTCCGGCGAGCTGGTGGCCGGGACGATGGCGCGCACGGCCGCCGCCCTGCTGTTCGACGACGGGTCCGCGCGGGTGCGCCTGGACGGCGCGCTGGCCGCCTGGCTGCGCCGCACCGCGACGGCGGCCGACGCCGCCCCCCCGCCCCCCGTCTCCCCCCGGGCCCGCTGCCGCGCGGGTGCCGCGCTGGCCTTCGCCGCCGAGCTGTCGGTGACCCGCGCCGCGGAGGGCCGGGCGGTGCGCACCGACGGCTTCCTCACCCCCGGCCCCGGCGGCCGCGCGCCGGCCGACGAGGTCGGCGAGGGTGTGGTGCTCGCCGCGCAGGCGGCCACCGAGGAGTGGCGGGTGCGGCACCTGGGCTACCTGCTCGCCGAGTCGGCGGTCTCCGCCGACCTCGACGTCGCCGTCGTCTCCCGCGGGCTGCGGCTGGGCGCCGCCCTGACCGGGCGCCAGCTGGTGCTGCTGGCCGCCGTCGGCCGGCGCGAGCGCGCGCCGCTGCCGATGACGCCGGTGCCGCAGGACCCGCGCGGGTGGACCGCCTGGGGCGCACTCGAGGACCTCGGCGAGCTGCAGCGCGGCGGGCTGCTCGACCCGCCGCCGGCCACCCCGCGCCCGGGCGGCTCCGCGCTGCCCCGGCTGCGGCCGGCCGACCTGCGGCTGACCCGCCGCGGCGTGCTGGTGCACCGGCTGCTGGCGCTGGACTTCGTCCGCGACCAGGCGGTCACCGCGGCGCTGGCCGACCTGGCCTGACCTCCGGCGCGGCGGTCCGTGCACGCACCGTCGTCGCGGGCGCCCGCCGACCGCGCTGCGTGCACGAACGGTCCGGTGCGGCGGTACCTCCGGCCCTCACCGCCCGCCGGGGAAACGCGCCCGCAGGGCCGCGTGGACGGCGTCGGGGTACGGGTCGGCGGCGGCGACCGCCTCCCGCACCAGCGCCAGCGCCGCCGCGGTGCCGGTGCCGAGGGCGGCGGGCTGCGGCGCCGTGGCGAGGACGTCGGAGGCCAGCAGCAGCTCGACGGCGAGGAGGTCCTCCAGCAGCCCGAGCGCGGTGTCGGCCTTGCGGACGCTGAGCGGCGCGCCGGTCGCGTGGTCCTCGACGCCGAGGTCCAGCGGCGGGACGTCGAGGGTCGCCGGTGCGGCCAGCTGCACCAGCTCCGCGACGACGGCCGCCGCGGGGTAGCGCAGCGCCAGCCCGTACGCCGCCGCGGCCGGCGGGCCGGTCGGCTGCCGGAAGAACGCCTCCCACAGGTGGGCCATCCGCCGGTCGGCGAGCTGCCCGACCTGCGCGACGGCGATGCGCAGGGCGTCGGCGGCCAGCGCCAGCACCATCGGGTGGAAGTTGCCGTTGCTCAGCAGCGTGCCGTCCTCGACCGACACCAGCGGGTTGTCGGCGGCGGCGGCCAGCTCGCCCTCGACGGCGGAGCGCAGGGCGCCGACGTACTCCCGCAGCGCCCCGTGCACCTGCGGCACGACCCGGAAGGACAGGGCGTCCTGCACCGACGCGGCGCCGTCGGGGCCGAGCAGCGCGCTGCCGGTGAGCAGCCGGCGGAGGTGGTCGGCGGCGGCGAGCTGCCCGGGGATCGGCTTGGCGCGGCCCACGGCGGGGTGCAGGACCGACGGGTTGGCCCGTGTGGCCTCCATCGACACCGCCGCGGCGACGTCGGCGGCGTCGGCCGCGCGCGCCGCCCGGGCGGCCACCAGCGCCGCCTGGCCGACCGACACCCCGTTGGCCGAGATCAGCGCCAGCCCGTCCTTGCCGGCGAGGACGAGGGGCGCGATGCCCGCCCGCCGCAGCGCCTCCCCGCCCGGCAGGACCTCCCCCCGGTACTCGGCCCGGCCGAGCCCGACGGCGACCTGCGCCATCCCGGCCATCTGGCCGACGTCGGCGGCGCCCACCGAGCCGGTCGCGGGCACCACCGGGTGGACGCCGGCGTCGAGCATCGCCGCCAGCGTCTCGGCGACCGCGGGCGAGGCACCCGAGCCGCCGCGGGCGATGCCGGCCAGCCGCACGGCGAGGGCGGCACGCACCACGGGCACCGGCAGCGGCGGCCCGATCCCGCCGGCGTGGGAGAGCACGAGGAACTGCTGCTCGCGGTGGATCTCCTCCGCGCTCAGCCGGGTGTCCCGCAGGTGGCCGACCTGGGTGGTCAGGCCGTAGACCGCGGCGCCGGACGCGAGGGCGTCGTCGACGAGGGCCCGCGCGGCGGCGATGCGCTCCCGGGCGGACCCGTCGAGCTCCACCCGGGCGCCGGAGACGACGGCGAGCAGGTCGTCGACCGACATCGGTGCGGTGCCGATCCGCACGGTGGTCATGGGCGCCTCCCGGGCCGCGCCGAGCCTACGACCGGCGGAGCCGGCCGGGCAGCCCACCGCGTGCCGACGACGACCGTCACGACACGTTCCGGCGCACCCTCGTGCGGGCACCGTCCCCGGAGCGGGCGACGAGCGAGGAGGGCACACCGGGTGCCGGGAGGGACCCGGGCCACGAGACGGCGGGAGGTGCGCGTGGACGGCGAGGACACCATCCCGATGCGGCGTCCCGACCCCGACTCCCCGGAGGGGCGCGGGGGCGCCGGCATCGTGGTCCCGGCCGGTCCCCCGAGCACCGGCCGGGCCGGCCTCGACCGCCGGCGCATCCTGGGCGCCGCGATCGAGTACATCGACCGGCACGGCCTGGCCGCGCTCACCATGCGTCGCCTGGGCGCCCACCTCGGCGTGGAGGCGATGGCGCTCTACCGCTACGTGCCCGGCCGCGAGCAGCTGCTCGACGGCGTCGTCGAGACCGTGGTCGACGAGCTGTACGGCGACCCGGAGGTGCACCTGCGCGCCGCCCACGGCTGGCAGGACTACGCGCAGCGCCTCGCCCACGGCGTCCGGCGGATCGCGCTCGCCCACCCGGAGGTCTTCCCGCTGGTGGCCACGCGGCCCCCGGCCGCCCCGTGGGTCCGCCCGCCGCTGCGCAGCCTGCGCTGGATCGAGTCCTTCCTCACCGTGATGACCGACAGCGGCTTCAGCCCGGAGGCGGCGGTGGCGGCCTACCGCGCCTACTCCAGCTTCCTGCTCGGACACCTGTTGTTGGAGGTGTCGCAGAAGGGGGTACAGATCACCCCGGAGGACGCGCCGGAGGGCGTCCCGGACACGGGGACCGACCTCGGCCAGTACCCCCTGGTGGTGGAGCTGGAGGAGCTGCTGTCCCGCGACGAGTCGGCCGCCGAGTTCGAGGAGGCCCTCGAGAACCTGCTCGACCGGCTGGAGTCGGTGCGGGCGGAGGGCCGGGTCCCCGGGGAGAGATCCGAGTGAACGGGTTTACGCCGTAAACCCTGCGGGCATGCCGGGAGTGGCCCGCTGACCCCCGGTACACCGCCGCACGAGGGAGCCGGCCACGACCAGTCCCCTTCCGCGAGGAGCACACGTGATCACCGAGCAGCAGATCAGCACCGTCATCGGCAGCACCGCCGTCGACCGCGACGGCGACAAGTTGGGCAAGATCTCCGAGGTCTACCTCGACGACGAGACCGGCCGCCCCGAGTGGGCCACCGTGCACACCGGCCTGTTCGGCACCAAGGAGACCTTCATCCCCCTGGCCGAGGCCGAGGTGGGCAGCGGTCAGGTCCGCTTCCCGTACGAGAAGGCCCGGGTGAAGGACGCCCCGCGCGTCGACGCCGACGGCCACCTGTCCCCGCAGGAGGAGCAGGAGCTGTACCGGTACTACGGCCTGGGCACCACGGGCACCACGACCGGCCAGCAGGCCATGACCACCGGGACCACCACCGGGACCACCACCGGCACCGCGGGCGTGGGCGTCGACCGTGACCGCGACGGAGTCCGCGACGACCTCGAGACCCGCGGCACCGTGGGTCACGACACCTCCGGTCCCACCACCGACCGCGCGATGACCCGCTCCGAGGAGCACCTCAACGTCGGCACCCAGCAGGTCGAGGCCGGCCGCGCCCGGCTGCGCAAGTACGTGGTGACCGAGAACGTCAGCACCACCGTGCCGGTCTCCCACGAGGAGGTCCGCGTCGAGCGCGAGCCCATCACCGACGCCAACATCGGCAACGCCCTCGACGGGCCGGCCATCTCCGAGGAGGAGCACGAGGTCGTCCTGCACGCCGAGCGCCCCGTGGTGGAGAAGGAGGCCGTGCCGGTCGAGCGCGTCCGCCTCGACACCCAGACGGTGACCGAGCAGGAGACCGTCAGCGGCGAGGTCCGCAAGGAGCAGATCGAGGTCGACGGCGGCACGACCGGCGTCGCCGGCACCGGCACCACGACCGGCACCACCGGCCGCGACGAGCGCGGGTTCGTGCAGAAGGCCAAGGACGCCCTCGACCGCGACAACGACGGCAAGATCGGCCGCTGATCCACCGGCCCCTCCTGCGCGGGGGGCCACCGCGGCACAGCAACACCCTCGACGGGGCCGGTCCACCGCGGACCGGCCCCGTCGCCGTGTCCGGGCCCGCCCGCGGCGCCCGTGGTGTCATGGCGGCATGAGCGAGCAGGGGCCGACGGTCCACCTCGGCGTCCCCGTGGTGCGGCCGGCCGAGCCCCGCGACGTCCCGCGCATCGCGGTCACGCTGACCGTGGCGCTGGCCGAGTCGCGCTGGGTGCGGTGGGCGCTGCCGGTCGACGGCCGGACCCAGCGGCTGACCCGGCTCGCCGAGCTCGACGCGCACCGCGGCATCGCCACCGGCACCACCTGGGTGAGCGAGGACGTCGACGCCGTCGCCTCCTGGCAGGCCCCCGACGGGGCGGCGGCCCCGCTGCCCGGCGACGTCGCCGCGGCGCTGGAGCGGGAGGTGCCCCGGCTGCACGCCGACCGCGCCGACGACGTCGCCGCCACCGAGGCGGCCCTGGCCGCGGCGCTGCCCGCCGGACCGCACTGGCGGCTGCGGGCGCTGGCCACCCGGCCGCGGTCGCGCCGCCGCGGGCTCGGCGGCGCGGTGCTCGCCCCGGTGCTCGACCGCTGTGACCGCGACGGCGTCCCCGCGGCGCTGGTGGCCCCCGCGTGGGCGGTGGTGCGCTTCGCCCGCGCCCTGGGCTTCGAGGTGGTGCAGGCGACCCGTTCCACCGACGACCGGCTGCCGCTGTGGGTGGCGGTCCGCCCGCCCCGGGTCCCGATGCCGGAGCTGTAGGAGCGGCACTGTCGATCCGGGCGCTCCCCGTTCGTCCAGGAGGTGAGCGGCCGGTACGGTGCCGGCCGCCGTCCGACGGGAGGACACCGTGCCGCAGTACCTGCTCAGCCTCCAGCAGCCCGACGGCGACCCGCCGCCACCGGAGGTCCTCGACCCGATCATGCGCGACCTCGCGGCGGTCTCCGCCGACATGCGCGCGGCCGGCGCGTGGGTGTTCACCGCCGCGCTGCACCCCGCCGACACCGCCACCGTGCTGCGTCCCGACGGGGACGACGTCCTCGTCGTCGACGGGCCCTACGCCGAGGGCAAGGAGCACGTCGGCGGCTTCACCGTCGTCGAGGCGCCCGACCTCGACGCCGCCCTCGAGTGGGGCCGGCGGATGGCGCGGGCCAGCACGCTGCCGGTCGAGGTGCGCCCGGTCGCCGGTGGCGGGGTCTGACGACGGCGGTGCCCGACGTCGAGGCGGTCTTCCGCGAGTCCTACGGCCGCGCGGTCGCCATCCTCACCCGCCTCCTCGGCGACGTCGACGCCGCCGAGGAGGCGGTGCAGGACGCCTTCACCACCGCCGTCGCCCGCTGGCCCCACGACGGCGTGCCGCCCAGCCCCGCCGGCTGGATCGTCACCACCGCCCGCAACCGCGCGATCGACCGGCTGCGGCGCGAGGCGGGCCGCGACGAGCGGCACCGTGCCGCGGCCCTGCTGACCGTCCCCGACGAGCCGCCCGAGGAGGGCGCGGTGCGCGACGACCGGCTGCGCCTGCTGTTCACCTGCTGCCACCCCGCCCTGGCCCCCGCGGCGCGGGTCGCGCTGACGCTGCGGCTGGTCGGCGGCCTCACGACCGCCGAGATCGCGCACGCCTTCCTCGTGCCCGAGGCGACGATGGCCCAGCGGCTGGTCCGCGCCAAGGGGAAGATCCGCGCGGCGCGCATCCCCTACCGGGTGCCGCACGAGGCCGACCTGCCCGACCGGCTGCGCGGCGTCCTCGCGGTGGTCGCCCTGGTCTTCACCGAGGGGCACACCGCGTCGTCCGGGCCGGGGCTGGTCCGCACCGACCTGTGCGCGGAGGCGGTCCGGCTGGGCCGGGAGCTGGCCGAGCTGATGCCCGACGAGCCGGAGGTGCTCGGCCTGCTGGCGCTGCTGCTGCTGGTGGAGTCGCGCCGCGCCGCGCGGGTGTCGGCGACCGGTGAGCTGGTGCCGCTGGCCGAGCAGGACCGGACGCGGTGGGACGCCGCGCTCGTCGCCGAGGGGCAGGAGCTGGTGCGGCGCTGCCTGCGCCGCGGTGCCCCCGGGCCGTACCAGGTGCAGGCGGCGATCCAGGCGGTGCACAGCGACCCGCCCACCGACTGGCGGCAGGTCGTCGCGCTCTACGACCTGCTGCTGGCGCTGGCCCCCTCCCCCGTCGTGGCGCTGAACCGGGCGGTGGCGGTGGCCGAGGTCGACGGGCCGGCCGCGGGGCTGGCGCTGGTCGACGCGCTCGACCTGCCGCGGCACCACCTGCTGCCCGCGGTCCGGGCCGACCTGCTGCGCCGCCTGGGCCGGGACGCCGAGGCGGCCGCCGCCTACGGCGCGGCGATAGCGCTGGCCGGCAACGCCACCGAGCGCGCGTTCCTCGAGCGCCGCCGGGCGGAGGTCAGTCCCAGCGGCGGCGGGAGCGCTTGAGCTCGCCGCGCTGCTTCTTGGCCTGGATCCGCCGCTCCTGCGAGCCCCGGGTCGGCTTCGTGCGGCGGCGGGCGGCCGGCGGCGCAGCGAGGGCGGCGCGCAGCACCGCGGCCAGCCGCTCGCGGGCGGCCTGCCGGTTGCGCAGCTGCTGGCGGTGCTCGCTCGCGGTGACGGTCAGGACGCCGTCGACGAGCCGGCCGGCCAGCCGCTGGGCGAGCCGGTCGCGCTGGACGTCGGTCAGGCCCGGGAGCTGCAGCGGCGCCACCGACAGCTCCACGCGCGAGTCGGCGGTGTTGACGCCCTGACCGCCCGGTCCCGACGAGCGGGAGAACCGCCAGCCCAGCGCGGCCGCGGGGACGACGAGCGAGCCGGTGACCGGCAGGTCACCGGAGGTCTCGTCGCTGCCGGGCACGCGGTCCAGTCTGCCCGGGGCGCTCAGGCCGCCGCGGGCACCGGGTCGGCGCCGCCGGCCGCGCGCGGGTGGCAGCGCAGCAGCCGGCGCAGGGTCAGCCAGGTCCCGCGGCGGGCGCCGTGCCGCTCGAGCGCCTCGACGGCGTAGGCCGAGCAGGTGGGCGTGAACGCGCAGCACGGTGGGCGCCGCGGGCTGACCTCGCGCTGGTAGACGCGCACGGCGGCCACCAGCCGCTCGGCCGCGCGCGAGCCCGCGGCGCCGGTGCCGGAGGCGTGCACGTGCCGGACCGTCGTCGGCAGGAGGAACAGGCCGTCGACGCCGCAGCCGATCGCGTTGGCCAGGCAGCACCCGGTGTTGAGGAACAGCAGGTCGCGCAGGCAGCCGCCGTCGCGGTCGTAGCCGCGGCGGTAGCGCCCCGGCGGCGGCCCGTAGCCGTACCCGTACCCGGGGCCCCAGCCCGGCCGGGGGCCGTACCCGCGCCGTCGACGGCGGGGACCCCAGCCGCTGCTCCAGATGAACACCACGGGCCGATCCTGCGGGTCGCGGCGGCCGGGCGCAGGGCGGGGAGGATGGGCGGGTGCCCCCGCCGCTCGCCGACGCGCTCGCTGCCGGTCCCGTCGTCCTCGACGGCGGGCTGTCCACCGAACTGGAGGCCCGGGGGCACGACGTGTCCTCGGCGCTGTGGTCGGCGCGGCTGCTGCGCGACGACCCGGACGCCGTCGTCGCCGCGCACGCGGCCTTCGCCGCCGCCGGCGCGCAGGTGGCGACGACAGCGAGCTACCAGGCGACCGTCGAGGGGTTCGCCGCGGCGGGGATCGACCGCACCGAGGCGCTCGCGCTGGTCGCCCGGTCGGTGCAGCTCGCCCGGCGCGGGGCGCCCGGGTCGTGGGTCGCGGGGTCGGTGGGGCCCTACGGCGCCGCGCTCGCCGACGGCTCGGAGTACACCGGCGGCTACGTCGAGGAGGTCGGCGTCGCCCGGCTGCGCGCGTTCCACCGGCCGCGGATGGCCGCGCTGGCCGAGGCCGGCGCCGACGTCCTGGCCTGCGAGACGGTGCCGGCCGCCGCCGAGGCCGAGGCGCTGCTGGCCGAGGCCGACGCGCTCGGCGTGCCGGTGTGGCTGTCGCTGACCACCGTCGTCGGCGGCGACGGCGTCGCCCGCACCCGCCGCGGCGAGCCGGCGGCGGAGGTGTTCGCGATGGCGCGCGGGGTCGGTGCGGTGGTCGCCGTCGGGGTGAACTGCACCGACCCGGCCGCCGTCGGCCCGTCGCTGGACGCCGCGGCGACCGCCGGGCTGCCGCTGGTCGCCTACCCCAACAGCGGGGAGGGGTGGGACGCCGCGGCCCGGGCGTGGACCGGTGCCGGCGGGGTCGACCCGGCCGCCGTCCCGGGGTGGGTGGCGGCCGGCGCGCGGCTGGTCGGCGGCTGCTGCCGGGTGCGCCCGTCCGACGTCGCCGCGCTCGCGCGGACGATCAGGTGAAGGCCTCCCCTGCCCCCCACTGCTCGCAGGCTCGCAGCGGACCCTGCAGGGGGGCCGCCGGCGTCGTGCTGCGTCCTGGCTCACCGCCGGAGGTGAGCCAGGACGCGTCACGGTGATCTCACCTGGTCATGCGCGCAGCGAGATCACAGGATCGGGTTGCCGCCGGTCACCGCGACCCGCGCGCCCGAGACGTAGGACGCCTCGTCGCTGGCCAGCAGCACGTACACCGGCGCGAGCTCGGCCGGCTGCGCGGCGCGGCCCAGCGGCACCTGCTGACCGAAGCTGGCCACCTTCTCCTCGGGCATGGTCGCCGGGATCAGCGGTGTCCACACCGGGCCCGGCGCGACGCTGTTGGCCCGGATGCCCTTGTCGGCGTACATCTGCGCGAGGCTCGCGGTGAAGTTGGCGATGCCCGCCTTGGTCATCGCGTAGGGCGCCAGGCTCGGGCTGGGCATGTCGGAGTTCACCGACGACGAGTTGATGATCGACCCGCCCGAGGGCATGTGCGGGATCGCGTCCTTGCACAGCACGAACATCGCCGTGAGGTTGGTGGCGACGGTGTGGTCCCACTCCTCGTCCGGGACCTCCTCCAGCGTCTCGTGGGTCATCTGGAAGGCGGCGTTGTTCACCAGGACGTCGACCTTGCCGAACTCCTCGACGGCCTTCGGGATGATCGTCTTCGCGTGCGCCCGGTCGGAGATGTCCCCGGGGACCAGCACGCACTTGCGGCCGGCCTCCTCGACGTACTTCTTCGTGTCCTCGGCGTCCTCGTGCTCGTCCAGGTAGCTGATGAGGACGTCGGCGCCCTCGCGGGCGAAGGCGATGGCGACCGCGCGGCCGATGCCGCTGTCACCGCCGGTGATGACGGCGGCCTTGCCGGTCAGCTTCCCCGACCCGCGGTAGCTGTCCTCGCCGTGGTCGGGCTTGGGGTCCATCTCGCCCAGCGTGCCGGGCGTGCTCTGGGACTGCTCGGGCTGGGACTCGGGGCGGGGTGACGACACGGGTTCTCCTCGGTGCACGGACAGGCGGACGGCGACGCGTCGGGTGGTCTCCCCGCGCGGCGTCGCCGTCCGCCTACCCGTGCACCCGGCTGCGGAACCCGACCGGCCGTCAGGCGCTGCGGCCCGGCCGGACGGCCTCGGCCGGCGCGCCCAGCGCGGCGGCGTCCCAGCGCATCTCCAGGTGCCGGTGACCGTGCCGGTCCACCACGGGCACCCACCGGATCAGCGGTCGTTCCTCTACGCGCATCGTCGCATCCACCTCCCGTTAACCCATTGTTCACCTTCTGTCCCGAGGTCGGCCACCGGACACGCCAGCTGGACCGCTCGTTGCCGTTCCGTGACCTGCCGGTGCCCCGCCGGGAAGGTCGCGGCCGTCGGGCACGCTGTCCCCCACGATGACGACCACCACGACGGCGGGGACCGCACCCCTCCCCCTCCTCGACGGCCCCGGCGACCTCGCCGCGCTGCGGGCCCGCGGCGACGACGCCGACGAGCTGTTCACCTCCTTCGCCGCCTGGGCCGAGGCGGGCGGCACACCGCTGTACCCGCACCAGGAGGAGGCGCTGATCGAGCTGGTCAGCGGCGCCAACGTCGTCCTGGCGACGCCGACCGGCTCGGGCAAGTCGCTGGTGGCCACCGGCGCGCAGTACGCGGCACTCGCGGCCGGCCGGCGCAGCTGGTACACTGCGCCGATCAAGGCGCTGGTCAGCGAGAAGTTCTTCGCGCTGTGCGGGGTCTTCGGCGCGGCCAACGTCGGCATGCTCACCGGCGACGCGAGCGTCAACCGGGACGCGCCGATCATCGCCTGCACCGCCGAGGTGCTGGCCAACACGGCGCTGCGCGAGGGCGCCGACGCCGACATCGGCCTCGTCGTCATGGACGAGTTCCACTTCTACGGTGACCCCGACCGGGGCTGGGCCTGGCAGGTGCCGCTGCTGGAGCTCCCGCGCGCGCAGTTCCTGCTCATGAGCGCGACGCTGGGTGACACCACCCGGCTGCGCGAGGACGTCACCCGCCGCACCGGCCGGCCGACGGCGCTGGTCGCCTCCGCCGAGCGGCCGGTGCCGCTGCACCACTGGTACGCCACGACCCCGGCGCACGAGACGATCCAGGAGCTGCTCGACACCCGGCAGGCGCCGGTCTACGTCGTCCACTTCACGCAGGCGCAGGCCCTGGAGCGGGCGCAGGCGCTGATGAGCGTCAACGTGTGCTCCAAGGAGGAGAAGGCGGCCATCGCCGAGGCCATCGGCGGCTTCCGGTTCACCAGCGCCTTCGGGCAGACGCTGTCGCGGCTGGTGCGCCACGGCATCGGCGTGCACCACGCCGGGATGCTGCCGAGGTACCGGCGGCTGGTGGAGACCCTCGCCCAGGCCGGCCTGCTCAAGGTCATCTGCGGCACCGACACCCTCGGCGTGGGCATCAACGTGCCCATCCGCACGGTCGTGTTCTCCGCGCTGAGCAAGTACGACGGCACCCGGACCCGGCTGCTCAACGCCCGCGAGTTCCACCAGATCGCCGGGCGGGCCGGGCGCGCCGGGTACGACACCGCGGGCACCGTCGTGGTGCAGGCGCCCGAGCACGAGGTGGAGAACCTGCGGCAGTTCGCGAAGGTGGCCGACGACCCGAAGAAGCGCCGCAAGCTGGTCCGGAAGAAGGCGCCCGAGGGCATGGTGCCGTGGTCGAAGGCGACCATGGAGCGCCTGGTCGCCGCCGAGCCCGAGCCGCTGTCGAGCTCCTTCCGCGTGACGACGGCGATGCTGCTCGACGTCGTCGACCGGCCCGGCGACCCGTTCCGCGCGATGCGCCGGCTGCTCACCGACAACCACGAGCCGCGCAAGCGGCAGCTGCGGCACGTCCGCGAGGCGATCGGCATCGCCCGCTCGCTGCTGCAGGCCGGTGTGCTCGAGCGGCTGCCCGAGCCGGAGCCCGACGGACGGCGCTACCGGCTGACGGTCGACCTGCCGCCGGACTTCGCGCTCAACTCGCCGCTGTCGACCTTCGCGCTGGCCGCCGTCGACCTGCTCGACCCGGCCTCGGACACCTTCGCCCTCGACGTCGTCAGCGTCCTGGAGGCCACCCTCGACGACCCGCGGCAGGTGCTCGCCGCCCAGGCCAACAAGGCGCGCGGCGAGGCGGTCGCGCAGATGAAGGCCGAGGGCATCGAGTACGAGGAGCGCATCGAGCTGCTCGAGGACGTCACCCACCCCAAGCCGCTGGAGGAGCTGCTCGAGCACGCCTTCGACGTCTACGTCCGCAGCAACCCGTGGGCCCGCGACGCGCACCCCTCGCCGAAGTCGGTCGTGCGCGAGATGTGGGAGCGGGCGATGACGTTCCGGGAGTTCGTCTCCGCCTACGGCCTGACCCGCTCCGAGGGCGCGGTGCTGCGCTACCTGTCCGACGCGGTGAAGGCGCTGCGCTCCGGCGTCCCGGCCGCGGCGCGCACCGAGGAGGTCACCGACGTCGTCGAGTGGCTCGGCGAGCTGGTGCGGCAGGTCGACTCGAGCCTGCTCGACGAGTGGGAGCAGCTGACCAGCCCGGACCAGCCGCTCGACGAGCCGGTCGCCGTCCCGGCCCGCGCCCGGCCGCTGACGGGCAACGAGCGGGCGTTCACCGCGATGGTCCGCAACGCGCTGTTCTCCCGCGTGCAGCTGTGGGCCCGGCGGCGCTGGTACGACCTCGGCGAGCTCGACGCCGGCTCCGGCTGGGACGCCGAGCGCTGGGGCGAGGTGGTGCGCGGCTACTTCGCCGAGCACGGCGAGGTGGGCACCGGCGCCGACGCCCGCGGGCCCGGCCTGCTGGTGTGGGACCGCAGCACGCCGGGGCTGTGGCGGGTGCGGCAGATCGTCGACGACCCGGCCGGCGACCACGACTGGGGCATCGACGCCGAGGTCGACCTGGCCGCCTCCGACGAGGCCGGCGAGCTGGTGCTGCGGGTCGTGGCCGCCGGCCGGAGGGACGACGCGTGGACCTGAGGCACCGCACGACGGCGCGGTTGCGGCTCGACGCCGTCGTCACGGCCGACGCCGACGAGCACCTCACGCTGCTCAGCGACCCCGGCACCTGGACGCACCTGCCCTCGGGCCGGGTGACCTCGCCCGAGGAGGTGGCCACCCGGATCGGGCACTCCCTGGAGGACTGGGCGCACGTCGGGCTCGGCTACTGGACCGCGCGGCTGCGCGAGGACGCCGACGTGCCGGGGCTGCGGCCCGGGCAGGTGGTGGGCACCGGCGGCTGCGCCTGCCCGCCCGGCCGCTCGTGGTGGAACCTCTACTACCGCTTCACCCCGCCGGCGTGGGGCCACGGCCTGGCCGCCGAGCTGGTGACCGCGGCGCTGGACGCCGCGCACGCCGTGGCGCCGGACCGCCCGGTGGTCGCCCACCTGCTCGAGCACAACGAGCGCTCCCGCGGCCGGGCCGAGCGGGCCGGGCTGTCGCTGGTCTGGCGCGGCCCGGACGCCGGCAACCCGGACCCGGACGCCGTCCGGCTGGTGTACGCCGACCGGCCGCTCGACGACGTCCTGCTCGCCGCGGTCACCGGCCCGGCGTGAGGGCCCGGCGGCGGTGACCGGGTGACCCCGCCGGAGGCGCTCGCGGTCGCCGCGGCGGGACTGGCCGCGGGCGCGGTCAACGCCGTCGTCGGGTCGGGGACGCTGGTCACCTTCCCGGTGCTGCTGGCCACCGGGCTGCCGCCGGTGACGGCGAGCGTGTCCAACAGCCTCGGCCTGGTCCCCGGCAGCGTCGGCGGGGCGTTCGGCTACCGCCGGGAGCTGGCCGGTCAGCGCCGGCTGCTGCTGCGGCTGGTGCCGGCCTCGGCGCTGGGCGCGCTCACCGGCGCCGTCCTGCTGCTGACCCTCCCGGCGGCGGCGTTCGAGGCGGTGGTGCCCGTGCTGGTCGGGCTGGCCGTCGTGCTGGTCGCCGTCCAGCCGCTGCTGACCCGCCGGCTGGCCGCCCGCCGCACCGACCCGGGCACCGTGCCGCGCGGGCCGCGGCTGGCCGGGCTGGTCGCCGCCGCCTACGCCACCGGCAGCTACGGCGGGTACTTCGCCGCCAGCCAGGGCGTGCTGCAGGTCGGCCTGTTCGGGCTGCTGCTCGCCGAGCCGCTGCAGCGCCTCAACGCCCTCAAGAACGTGCTCAGCTCGACGGTCAACGCGGTCGCGGCGCTCGTCTACGTCCTCGTCGCCACCGACCGGGTGGCGTGGGCCGCCGCGGCGCTGGTCGCCGCCGGCTCCGCGGCGGGCGGTCCCCTCGGCGCCCGGTACGGCCGGCGGCTGCCGCAGGCGGCGCTGCGGACGGCGATCGTCGTCCTCGGCGTGGTGGCGGTCGCCGTGCTGCTCGCCCGGTGAGCCGCGCGAGCCGGCGGCCGTGACAGGCTCGTCCCGATGCGCGCCCTCCGGCCCCGGTGCCCGTGACCGTCCTCGAGTGGGCCCTGCTGGTGCTGGCCGGGGTGGGCGCGGGCCTGTCGGGCAGCATCGCCGGGCTCGCCTCGCTGGTGAGCTACCCGGCGCTGCTGGCCACCGGGCTGCCCCCGGTGACGGCCAACGTCACCAACACCGTCGCGCTGGTGCTCACCAGCGTCGGGTCGGTCAGCGCCTCGCGGCCGGAGCTGTCCGGGCAGGGCCGCCGGCTGCTGCCCCTGGTGGCCGGCGGGGTGCTCGGCGGCGCGGCCGGCGCCGGGTTGCTGCTGGTCACGCCGGCCGAGGCGTTCGAGCGGCTGGTGCCGGTGCTGATCGGCGCGGCCGCGCTGGCCATCGTGCTGCAGCGCCCGCCGCGCGAGCTGGCCGCCGAGGGGGCACGCCGGCACGGGCGGCGCGACCCGTGGTGGCTGGCCGCCGGGACGGCGCTGGTCGCGGTGTACGGCGGGTACTTCGGTGCCGCGGCCGGGGTGCTGCTGCTCGCGCTGTTCCTGCTGGGCACCGGTGAGGGACTGCCACGCAGCAACGCGTTCAAGAACGTGGTCCTGGGGGTGGCCAACGCCGTGGCCGCCGTCGGCTTCGTGGTGCTGGCACCGGTGGTGTGGAGTGCGGTGCTGCCGCTGGCCCTCGGCTGCCTGGCCGGGGGCCGGCTCGGGCCGCGGGTGGTGCGCCGCGCGCCGCAGGCCCTGCTGCGCCGGCTGATCGGCCTCGCCGGGCTGGGCCTGGCGGTGGTGCTGGCGCTGGACGCCTACCGCTGAGACCACCCGGGTGGTGCCGGGCGGGGCGAGGCACCATGGTGGGCGGCGGACAGGGAGGACGACAGACGGTGACGACCAACGACGCGGCAGGACGGTTTCTCGAGGCGCTGCAGGAGCCGGCGTCGGCGAGCGAGGACGGGCCGGAGATGGTGCCCTCCCGGCTGGCCCGGGCGTTCGCGCAGGCGGTGGGCGTGGACGGCGCCGCGCTGAGCATCCACGAGGGCGCGGGGCTGCGGACGCCGATCGGCGCCAGCGACCGGACCACCTCGCACGCCGAGCAGCTGCAGTTCACCGCCGGTGACGGACCGTGCCTGCGCGCCCACGACACCGGCCGGGCGATCGTCTTCGACATCGAGGACATCAACCGCAACTGGCCCGAGCTGCACGGCGCGCTGCTCGGCGAGACCCCCTACCGGGCGGTGTTCTCCCTGCCGCTGGCCCCGCCGCTGGGGCCGACGGTGATCGTCGACCTCTACGCCCGCGAGCTGGACACGCTCACGTCCGTGCCGCGCGACGACGTCGAGGCCGCGCTGCTGGTGCTCACCGAGGAGCTGGTGCGCTCCTCGGGCGCGGCGCCGGTCGACGAGGGAGCCCGGTGGTGGGACTCCCCCGACGCCCGCCGCCGCAGCCGCGTCTGGCAGGCCACCGGCGTGGCCACCGTGGCGCTGGGCCTCGACGTCGTCGACACGCTGACGGTGCTGCGCGCGCACGCCTTCGCCACCGGCCGGGTGGTCGACGACGTCGCCGACGACATCGTCGAGGGCCGGCTGGACCCGGCCACGCTGCGCGACCCCGACAGCGTGTCCTGAGCCGGCCGGCCGCTCAGCGGCCGGTGTAGGCGGCCAGGAACAGCACGAACGCCGCGGTGGCCAGCAGCAGCCGCGCCGGCGTCAGCCCGTTGACCAGCCCCGCGGTGGCCTCCACCCAGGACGGGCGGACGCCGGCGTCGCGCGTGCCGCGGCGGACCAGCCGCACCTCGTCGGCCAGCAGCACGCCGGCCGCGCCCAGCAGCGTCAGCCCGACGACGAGCAGCACCAGCGACAGCTCCTCGGCGAAGGCCTCGGCCCGGCCGGCCAGGAGCAGGGCGGCGACCAGCCCGGCCACCAGGCCCAGCGCGGCGCCGGCGACCGGCGCCCACGGGCCCATCCGCGTCATCGGCCCGGTGCGCCGGCGGGGGGCGGGTGCCGGCGGCGCCGGGGGGCGCCCGGTGACCGGGCCGGTGGCCAGCTGACCGGCCGGCAGCGGCTCCCCCTCCGCGGCGGGCGGCGCGGAGGGGACGGCGGCCTGCACGGCCGGCTGGACAGCGGGCTGGACGGCGGTGGCGCCGGCCGCGGCGCGTGGCGCACCAGGACTGCCGGGCGGGACGGGGGGCTGCGGGGGAACGGTCGGCTCGGTCATCGCACGTCAGGCTAGGGGGGAGCCCCGACCGTGCCCGGGCTGCCCCGGGCCGTCAGGGCAGGCGGCGGCTGTCCTCGGTGACCACCCGCAGCCAGCGGTACCCGTAGCCGTCGAGGGTCAGCTCCACCGCGCCGCCCTCGCCCAGCGGCGTCGTCCCCGCCTGCAGCAGGTCCTCCAGCGCGGCGGAGGGGGCGCAGCCGTCGAGGGTCAGCGGCACGGTGACCGGCTCGGGGCCGAGGTTGTGCACCGCGAGCAGCACGCCGTCGTCCCACTCGCACACGTGCGCCAGCACCGCCGCGTGTGGCTGCTCCAGCACCCGGAACGACCCCCAGCCCAGCTCCGGCGACTCGCGGTAGCGGCGGATGAGCAGCTTCAGGAACGACAGCAGGGAGTCGGGGTCGCGGCGCTGGTCGGCGACGTTGACGAACTCCGGCGCGAACCCGCCGCTGACCACCGGGCCGGGCAGCCGGTCGGGGTCGGCGGTGGAGAAGCCGCCGTTGCGGCCCGGCGTCCACTGCATCGGCGTGCGCACGGCGAGGCGGCCCTCGGCGTCGAGGTCCTCTCCCATCCCGATCTCCTCGCCGTAGAACAGCACCGGCGTGCCGGGCAGGCTGAACAGCAGGCTGTAGACCATCCGCACCCGGCGCGGGTCGCCGTCGAGCATGGGCGGCAGCCGGCGGCGCAGCCCGCGGCCGTAGACCTGCATCCGCTCCTCGGGACCGAAGGCGGCGAACACCTCGGCCCGCTCGTCGTCGGAGAGCTTGCCGAGGGTGAGCTCGTCGTGGTTGCGGACGAAGGTCGCCCACTGGCTGTCGGGGTCGACGAACGGGCGCGCGGTCAGCGCCTGCACCAGCGGGCCGGCGTCGGCGCGCGCCAGCGACAGGTACGTCGCCTGCATGCCGACGAAGTCGAACAGCATGGTCAGCTCGTCGCCGTCGTCCCCGCCGAAGAACTCCCGCTGCTGCTCGTGCGGCAGGTTCACCTCACCGAGCAGGACGCCGCTGCCGCTGCGCCGGCCGAGGAAGGACCGCAGGTCGCGCAGGTACTCGTGCGGGTCGGGGAAGTCGGGGTCCTCGCCCTGCGTCTCGAGGAAGAACGGGACGGCGTCGACCCGGAAGCCCGACAGCCCCAGCTGCAGCCAGAAGCCCATGACCTTCGCGACCTCGTCGCGCACCCGCGGGTTGGTGACGTCGAGGTCGGGCTGCTCCTTGTAGAAGCGGTGCAGGTACCACTCCCCCGTCGGCTCGTTGAACGTCCAGGTGGAGTCCTCCTGGTCGGGGAAGACGACCTGGTCGGAGGTGTCCGGCGGCTCGTCGTCGCGCCAGACGTAGAAGTCGTGGAACGGCGCGTCGCGCGCCTGCCGGCCCTGCTCGAACCACGGGTGGCGGACGGAGGTGTGATTGACCACCAGGTCGGCGATCACCCGGATGCCGCGGTCGTTGGCGGTGCGGATGACCTCGACCAGGTCACCGTGGCTGCCCAGCCGCGGGTCGACGCCGTAGAAGTCGGTGATGTCGTAGCCGTCGTCGCGCTCGGCGGTCGGGTAGAAGGGCATCAGCCACAGGCAGGTGACGCCGAGGTCGGCCAGGTGGTCGATGCGCTGCGCCAGGCCCTCGAAGTCGCCGACGCCGTCGCCGTTCCAGTCGAGGTAGGTCTCGACGTCGAGGCAGTACACGACCGCCGTCTTCCACCACAGGTCCGCGGTGTCGGTGATCTTCACGTTCGGGTCCCCTCAGCTCGGGCGAGACGTCGAGTGGTCGGTCGCTGCCGCCGACACGCGCGGACACGCCGCGGCGACCGGCACCGGGTGCGCACCCGGCGGTGGAGGCGTCAGCGCGCCGGCGGCCGGCCCGCGGGCAGCACGGCGGGCGGCGCGGGCTCGGGCTCCTGCCGCGGCCGGCGCGGGCCCCCCGGCCCGTCCAGCGCGACGGCCGGCTGCGGCCGGGTGACGCCGAGCTGCGGCAGCACGTGCTCGCCGAACGCGTCGAGGAAGGGCCGCTGCTCCTTGCCCACGTGGTGCACGTAGATCTCGTCGAACCCGAGGTCGACGTACTCGGCCAGCCACGCCGCGTGCTGCCCGAGGTCGGAGCTCACCAGCACCGCGCCCTCGACCGCCTCCTGCGGGGTGTACGCGCTGGCCTGCTCGAACGCCTCCGGCCCGTCGAGGTCCCAGCACAGCGGCGGCGGGAACGTGTTCGTGTACCACTGCTCGTAGGCGGTCTTCCGCGCCTGCTCGGGATCGGGGTCCCAGCACAGGTGCACCTGCAGCACGAGCCGCCCCTGCCCGCCGGCGTCGCGGTAGGCGCCGGTGAGCTCGCGCAGCGTCTCGTGCGGCTGGTTGATCGTGATCATCCCGTCGGCCCAGTCGGCGTGCCGCCGCGCCGTGGGCACGCTCATCACCGGCCCGATCAGCGCCGGCTGCTGCTCCGGCAGCGACCAGATCCGGGCCCGCTCGACGTCGACCAGCCCGCGGTGGGTCACCTCCTCGCCGGCGAGCAGGGCGCGGATGACGTCGACGCACTCGCGCAGCCGGGCGTCGCGGACCCGCTTGGGCGGCCACGGCGTGCCGGTGATCCGCTCGTTCATCACCTGCCCGCTGCCCAGCGCCATCCAGAAGCGGCCCGGGAACATCGCCGCCAGCGTCGCCGCGCCCTGGGCGATGATCGCCGGGTGGTAGCGCTGCCCGGGGGCGTTGACCACGCCGCAGGGCAGGCCGGTGGTGGCCAGCGCGGCCCCGAGCCAGGACCAGGCGAAGCCCGAGTGCCCCTGCGCGGAGTTCCAGGGGGCGAAGTGGTCGGAGCACATGGCCGCGGTGAAGCCGACCTCCTCCGCGTGCCGGACGGCGGTCAGCAGGTCGGCCGGGTGCACCTGCTCGTGGGAGTTGTGGAAGCCGATCACGGTCACCGGTCGTGCCTACCGCAGCGCAGCGGCCCGCGCCCGGCGGACGGCGGGGTTCCGCGTCCGGGACGGCCGACGAGACCGGCACCACGTCGCCGCTGCGCTGCGCGCGGACCGGCCCACCGTGAGGATCGGGGGGTGACACGCACCCCCAGCACCGACCGGTGGGGCATCGACGCCACCTGGCTCGACGCCCTCGACGAGGAACACGAGGTCGCCTCGGCCACGATCGACCGCCTGCGGGAGGTGATCGGCGAGCCGCCGGAGGACCTCGAGGACCGGGCGCCCATCGTGGCCCGACCCGGCGACGTCCTCGAGGTCGACGAGGCCGAGGTGACCCTCGAGGACGGTTCCACCCGGCACGTCGACGGCGAGCTGCCCGAGGACTTCCCGCTGGGCTACCACCGGCTGCGGACGCCGGGAGGCCCCGAGCGGCGGCTGGTCGTCTCGCCGGGCCGCTGCTGGCTGCCCGCCGACCGCGCGTGGGGCTGGGCGGTGCAGCTCTACGCCGCCCGCGGCCGGGGCAGCTGGGGCATCGGCGACCTCGCCGACCTGCGCACCGTGCGCGAGACGGCCGCCGGCCAGGGCGCCGGGTTCGTGCTGATCAACCCGCTGCACGCCGTCGCGCCCACCCCGCAGCAGGAGGCCAGCCCCTACCTGCCGGCCACCCGCCGCTTCCGCAACCCGGTGTACCTGCGCGTCGAGGAGGTCCCCGGCGCCGACCGGGTCGACGTCGACGGCGACGCCGGCCGGGCACTGTCCGACGGCGACCTCGTCGACCGGGACGCGATCTGGGCGCGCAAGCGGGAGGCGCTGCGCCGGGTCTTCGACGCCACCGGCCGCGACGACCCCGCCTTCCCCGACTGGTGGTGGCACCAGGGGCAGAAGCTGCAGGACTGGGCCACCTGGTGCGCGCTGGCCGACGTCCACGGCCCCGACTGGCACACCTGGCCCGGGGAGCTGCGCGACCCGCGCAGCGAGGCGGTCGGCCGGTTCGTCGCCGAGCACGAGCGCGACGTCGCCTTCCACGCCTGGCTGCAGTGGTGCCTGTCGCTGCAGCTGGAGCGGGCCACCGAGGGCATGACCGTCATCCAGGACCTGCCGATCGGCGTGGCCGGCGGCGGCGCCGACGCGTGGACCTGGCAGGGCGTGCTGGCGCAGGGCGCGTCGGTGGGCGCGCCCCCGGACGCGTTCAACTCCCAGGGCCAGGACTGGGGCTCCCCGCCGCTGGTCCCCTGGCGGCTGCGCGACGCGGACTACGAGCCGTTCGTCGAGTCGATCCGCGCCACGATGGCCGGTGCCGGCGGGCTGCGCATCGACCACGTCATGGGCCTGTTCCGGCTGTGGTGGGTGCCCGCCGGCGGCAGCGCCGCGGACGGCGCCTACGTCCGCTACCCCGCCGAGGACCTGCTCGACATCGTCGCGCTGGAGAGCCACCGGGCGCAGGCGGTCGTCGTCGGCGAGGACCTCGGCACGGTCGAGGACGGCGTGCGCGAGGCCCTGGCCGACCACGGGATCCTCAGCTACCGGCTGCTGTGGTTCGAGGAGGACGACCCGGCCGAGTGGCCGGAGGCGGCGATGGCCGCCGTCACCACCCACGACCTGCCCACCGTGGCGGGCCTGTGGAGCGGCGAGGACGTCGAGGAGCAGCGCGAGTACGGCACCGGCACCGGCGAGGAGCTCGAGCGGGGCCGGGCGTCGCTGCTGGCGAAGCTGCCCGGGCTGCGGCGCAACGCGAAGCCGGAGACGGCGGTGAAACGGGCCCACGAGCTGCTGGCGCGGGCGCCGTCGCTGCTGCTGTCGGCCACCCTCGACGACGCCCTCGGCGTCCGGCACCGCCCCAACGTGCCCGGCACCACCGAGCGTCCCAACTGGTCGCTGCCGCTGCCGGTGCCGGTGGAGGAGCTGGCCGGGCACCCGCTGCTGCGGGACGTCGCCCGCGTGCTGGCCGACGGCGTGCGGCGCACCGGCGCCTGAACTCCTCCGAACACGCGACCGGCGCGGCCCCCGAGGGGACCGCGCCGGTCGGACGACGTGCTGGACCGGCCCTCCTGCCGGGGCCCGCCGCGAGCGTGCGAGCGGTGGGGGCAGGAGGGTCCTTCGTCAGGACTCCGCGCCCTCCTGCTCGGCCGTGCCGGTGCCGCGGCCCTGGGTCAGGACGTCGCCCTCGCCCGGGCCGCCGACCAGCGTGTCGTCGCCGTTGCCGCCGTCGAGGGTGTCGACGCCGAAGCCGCCGAACAGCACGTCGTCGCCGTTCTCGCCGGACAGCCGGTCGTCCCCGGCGCCGCCGCAGATCACGTCGCCGGCGTTGCCGCCGGTGATCGTGTCGTTCCCGCCGAGACCCATGATCACGTCGACGCCGGTGGTGCCGCGCAGGGTCTCCCCCGCCTCGGTGCCGCGGATGGTCGGGACCAGCCCGTTGCAGCGCTCGTCCAGGTCGATCCCGAGGACCAGCGGGTCGTGGTCGCTGGACCGGTAGGGGTCGGCCGCGTAGAGCGCCGGGTCGCCGTCGTACTGGTAGGCCGACGACTCGACGGCGTTGATGTTCCAGTGCGCCAGCCCGGTGACCTTCTCCTCCAGCGCGGCGGTGGCCAGCGCGTGGTCGAGCGAGCCGGACAGCCCGTCGAACACGTAGCTGTAGCGGCCCGGGTCGAGCTGCTCGCCCAGGTCGGCGTAGCCGCCCTCGCGGAGGGCGACGATCGGGTCCTCCTGGCTGTAGGCGTTGAAGTCGCCCAGCAGGACGACGTCGTCGTCCCCGGTCTCGGTGCGCAGCCGGTCGGCGAACGCGGCGAGGGACGCGGCCTGCCGCGTGCGGTCGCCGTTGTAGGCGCCCTGGCCGTCGCCGGCGTCGACGTTGTCGCCGGTCGCCCCGCTCGCGCCCTTGGACTTGAAGTGGTTGGCGACGACGGTGAACGCGTCGCCGTCCTTGACGAAGGTCTGCGCCTGCGGCTCGCGGGCGTTGTCCCAGACCTCCTCGTCGACCAGGCCCACCGGGTCGCCGACCGGCTGCACGACGTCGTCCTGGTAGATGATCGCGCTGCGGATCACGTCGCGGTCGACGGCGTAGAGCTCCTCGGGCAGCGGCACGTAGGCCCACTTGTCGTACCCGGCGGCCGTGTTCAGCCGGCCGACGAGGTCGGCGAGGGCGCCGTCGGCGTTCCCCGGGCTCGCGCCGGTGGAGTCGGTGTCCTCGATCTCCATGAGGGTGACGACGTCGGCCCCGAGCGCCTCGATGGCGCTGACGATCTTGGCCGCCTGCTCCTCGAACTCCGCCGGGCTGCTCGCGCCGCGGGCGTCGGGCCCGGTGAGGGTGGTGAAGTAGTTGAGCACGTTGAACGCGCCCACCTGGACGTCACCGCCCACCGCGTCCGGCGCCTCCGGGCGCTCGCCGGTCGTGCCGATCGTGCCCTCGGGGGTGCCGTCGGCGGGCTGCAGCCGCCAGTTGCCGAACCCGTAGCCGAGCACGGTCGGGGCGGTGAAGGTGACGGTCTCGCCGACACGGATCGGGTCGGCCGCCGTCAGGTAGGGGTGGTTGGTCACGCCGGTGCGCGCGTTGGAGGCGTCGTCGAGGACGATCCGGCGGCGGGCGTTGTCCGAGGCGACGGCGGCGGCCTCCGGGGTGCCCGGCCGGGCCACCTCGGTGGGCTGCAGGAGCACGCCGTCGGCCGCAAGCAGCAGCTCCCCGAAGCCGCCCTGGGCGCCGCCGACGAGCTGGAAGACGTCGCTGACGACGAGGTCCTCGTCGGGGGCCACCAGCATGCCCTCGAACCGCTCCCGCTCGGCGTCGGTGGCCGGGAGCGGCAGCGCCACGGCGGTCGGCAGGTCGCCCTCGTCGCCGTCGGCGCACACCGCGACGTCGGTCTGGGAGGTGATCTGCGTCTGGCCGCCGAACTCGTTGGCCCGCCCGGTCACCGCGACGGTGTCGCCGAGGTCCACCGCCACGGGGCTGAACACGAAGACCCCGTCGGAGGTGGCGGCGTTCCCGTCGCCGTCGGGGTCCTGCAGGTAGAAGCCGGACAGCCCGGGCAGGTCGCCGACGACGACGCCGCGGACGGTGACCGTCGCCCCGTTCACCGGCGTGGTGGCCCCGGTCCCCTGCACGGCCCCGATCTCGTGTGTCGGGGTGGTGTCGCAGACGGAGGTCGCCGGGGGCGGCGGGGTCGTGGTGCCGCCGCCGTTGACCGTGCCCTTGCTGCTCGGACCGAGCGCCCAGGTGCCGGTGACGTCGCCGGCCGAGGCGAAGGTCCGGGACAGCGACTGGCCGACCGGCGTCGTGTTCGTCTCGCCGACGCCGGTGTCGACGCTGGTGATCCCGGCCGCCACGCCGCCCGCGGGCGTGATGACGCCCTCGTAGGAGACGAACTCCGCGACGGTGCCGTCGGGGCGGACGAGGGCCACGCCGTCACGGGGGCCGTTCTGCAGGCCGTTGGCGGGGTAGTCGAGCACCGCGGTGGCCGGTGCACCGGTCGCCGTCACGGCGGGCAGGTCGTCGATGTCGTACTGGACGACGTTCGACGCGTTGTCGCCGTTGTAGAGGGCGATCCGCCAGCCCGTCGAGGTCGTGCCGGGAGGGAGGGTGACCTCGACGAACTCGCCGGTGTCGTCGCCGACGTTGTCGTAGTGGATCTCGGAGACGTACGGCGTCGTCGGCGCGGCCGAGGCGGCCGTGGGCAGACCCACGACGGCGAGGGAGGCGGCGGCGGTGCCGAGGGCGGCGCGGCGCGCGAGCACGCGCCGGGAGCCGGGGGATGAGCGCACGGAGAACCCTTCGAGAGGTGCCGGGGACGTCCACATGGTGGGCACGCGGGGTGCCCGGGCCGACAACAGGATGTGACCAACGGATGACTGTTGGCGCGGACTGTGACCCGGATCACACGGGCATCGGCGTGTCCCCGATCCGACACGCCGTCCTCCGGCACCGCCGTCGACCGAACGCGTGTTCGACCGGCGTGCCAGACTGCGCAGGTGGCAGGCGGGATGCACCGGGGGTCGTCGCGGCCCTCGCTCGGCGAGCGCGCCGCCGACTCCGGCGTCCGCCCGGGCGGCCCGCCCCCGGCGGCTCCCCCACCGCGCCCGCGGCAGGAGGACGCCGGGCGGCACTGCTGGGTGCACGACCCGCCGGGTGCCTCCGGCCGGCTCCCCGGCCTGCTCGTCGAGTGGCGGCAGCGGCCCGGGGGCTGGCAGGGCCGGGTGGCCTACGCCGTCCCCGGTCCGCACGGGCCGGTGCTCGTCGAGGCGTGGCTGCCCGCCGCCGCCCTGCAGCAGCGGTGAGGCGTTTCCCCGGCGGCGGGACGGCTATGGGCTCCCGCGGAGAACCGACCACGGAGGTACCGCGATGACCACCCCACCCGACCGACCGACCCTCGACGACGTCATGGACACCGAGGAGTCCGCACCCCGGGACCGCCAGCAGCACGGCAAGGCCGAACCCCGGCCCGACGACGACGCACTCCAGCACCGCACCGAGCAGGAGCGGCAGGCCGTCGGCTCCGACGACGCCGACCCGGCCGGGGCGGACTTCCACGCCGCGACCGACTGAACGGCGCTCCCCGAGCCCGCCCCCCGTGGACGCCGCCGGTGACCCGGCTCGGAGCGGACGGCGTCGGCTGCTGGGTGGTCAAGACCGCCCGGCCGCCGGACGCCGTCGTCCCCGGCTGGCGCCCCGGGCAGACGCACGAGGTGACCCGCTGCCTGCGGCCCTCCTACCGGCTGGGTCTCATGCGGCCCGGGCAGCCGGTGCTGCTGTGGCTCAGCGGCCGCGACCGCCCCGGGGTGCACGCCACCGGCGTGCTGGCCGCCGAGCCGGCGGCGGGTGACGGCGGCCCGGTCGCCGTCGTCCGGCTCACGCTGCTGCCCGACCCGCTCCCCCGCGCCGACCTGCTGGCCGACCCGGCCGCCCGGGACGCCGAGGTGCTGCGCATGCCGGCCGGCAGCAACCCCTCCTACCTCACCCCGGCGCAGTACGCCGCCGTCCTCGCCCACCTCCCTCGGTGCCATTAGCGCGACAAAGGCACCTCCGGGCGGGCTGGGACGATGGGACGCGTGTCGAGGAAGCGGATCACCTGGGGCGCGCTGGCCTGGCTGCTGACCCTGCAGTTCTTCGTCGTCGAGACGATCGCGCAGCTGAGCTCGGAGGTGCCCTACTCGCGCTCGGCGGAGGTCATCAGCGCGCTGGGCGACCCCACCCGGCCCGGCTCCACCCTGATGAACGCCTCGTTCGTCGTGCAGGCCGCGCTGATCGGCGCGGGCGCGGTGGCGCTGCTGCCGGCGCTGCGCGGCCGCGCCGCCCGGCCGGCCGTGGCGCTGCTCGGCGCCGCCGCGCTCGGCGTGCTGCTCGTGGGGGTCTTCCCCCGCCTGACCGACCCCTCGCTGCACACCACCGGCGCGGTGCTGTACCTGGCCGGCGGCGGGCTGGGCCTCATGGCGCTGGCCTACGCCGTGCGGCCGTGGTCGGAGGCGCTCGGGACCATGGTGGTGCTGCTCGGCCTGTTCGGCACCGCGATGACCGTCTTCTACGCCGCCGGGGTCGTCGGGCTGCTCGGCGAGGGCGGTACCGAGCGGGCCGCGGCCTACGTGCTGCCGATCGGCCTGGCGCTGGCCGGCCCCGCCCTGTGGTGGCTCACCCGCACCCGCGACGAGCCGGTCCCCGGCCGCCGCCGGCTGCGCGCCGAGGCGCGGGAGCAGGAGCGGCTGGCCCGCGCCCGCAGCGCCGCGGAACGCGACGACGCCCTCGAGGCCGCCGCCCGCCGGGCGGAGGCGGCGCAGCCGCGCGGCACCACCGGATCGACCGCCGACGACGCCGCCGACGACGACCTGGACCCCGACGACCCCTGGGCCGGCCCGCGGCGCCGCTGAACCGGTCGCGGCCGCCCCCGCCCGCCGCCACGATGGGCACGTGAGCTCCGAGACCGCGCTGCAGGAGATCCCCGTCGACGAGTGCTACCGGCTGCTGGCCTCCTCCGAGATCGGCCGGCTGGCCGTCAACGCCGAGCACCACCCGCTGGTCTTCCCGGTCAACTACGCGATGGACGGCACCACCGTGGTCATCCGCACGTCACCGGGCACCAAGCTGGCCGCCGCCGACCACGCCAACGTGACCTTCGAGGTCGACGAGATCGACCGGCGCACCCGCAGCGGCTGGAGCGTCCTGGTGCGCGGCGTCGCCGAGGAGGTCGGGCCCGAGCACCGCGCCGACCTCGTGGCCCGCACCCACGCCACGGGCCTGCAGCCGTGGGCGCCCGGCGAGCACGGGCACTGGCTGCGGCTGATCCCGACCGCGGTCACCGGCCGGCGGATCGTGCCCGGCGAGCTGCCGCCGGCGGTCGACCCGCGCGCCTACCTCTAGACCGGCTGCCGGACGGGCGCCGGTGGACGCACCGGCCCGCGCCGGCGCGAGAGCGCCACCCCGGCCAGGCACACCACCCCGCCGGCCACCGCCAGCGGCGCCGGGACCTCGTCGAGCAGCAGCCACGACAGGAGCACCACCAGCGGCGGCACCAGGTAGGTGGTGACGCCGAGCCGGCCGGCCTCGGTGCGCGCCAGGGCGTAGGCCCAGGTGCTGAACGCCAGCGCCGTGGGCACCACCCCGAGGTAGACCGTGCCCAGCACCGACGACGCCGGCGCGGTGGCCAGCTCGGTCACCAGCGCGCCGGCCCACGGCAGGCAGCACACCGCGCCGATGGCGCAGGCGGTGGCGGTGACCTGCAGCGGCGGCAGCCGGCGCAGCACCGGCTTCTGCGCCACCACGCCGACGGCGTAGGTCACCGCCGCCACCACGCACAGCAGCACGCCGAGCGGGTCACCGCCGCCCTGCCGGCCGGCGACCCCGATGAGCAGCACCCCGGCGAAGGCGACGGCGAGACCGGCCACCAGCCAGCGCGGGAAGCCCTCCTGCAGCCAGACGCCGGCCAGGACCGCGATGAGGATCGGCCCGACGTTGACCAGCATCGCCGTCGTCCCGGCGTCGAGGTGCCGCTCGGCAGCGTTCAGTGCCACGTTGTAGACGGCGAACCAGCCCACCCCGCAGACGGCCAGCAGCCGCCACTCCCGCGGCGTCGGCGCCACCCACCCGCGGCCCACCGACAGCAGCGCGAGCACCGCGGCGCCGACCAGCAGCCGCCCCAGCGCCAGCGCGCCGGGTGAGAGGTCGGCGCCCACCGCGCGGATGCCGACGAAGGCCGACGCCCAGGCCAGCACGGTGACGGTGACGGCGGCGAGGACGGGCAGGGAGACCGGGCGGGCTGCGGGCACGTCCCCGAACCTAGGGACCGGCACCGACGCTCCGCTGGCGACTTCCGGACACCGCACCGGGACCGGCAGCCCCGGTGCGGGAAACGGCAGGATCGCCGCGGTTCAGGCGCCCCGCAGGTGCTCGGCGTAGGTGCGCCGCCCCCGCGCGGCCCCCGGGCCGGGCAGCACGCCGCCCTCGCGGAAGGCCGCCGAGAGCCGCCCCGGCAGCGGCGTGGCCACCACCCGCACGCCGGGCTCGCGGGCGGCCGCCCAGGCGCGGGCGAGATCGGCGGCCGACAGCGCCTCCGGCCCGCCGAACTCGACGACGTCGCCGGTCGCCGCGCCGGAGGCGACCTCGGCCACGAAGGCGGCCGCCTCCCCGACGTCGACCGGTGCGGCCTGCCAGCCCATGGGCACCGGCAGCACCGGGCCGCGGCGGGCGGTGGCCAGCATCTCGTCGACGAAGTGGTGGTACTGGGTGATCCGCAGCAGCGTCACCGGCAGCCCGGAGGCCAGCAGCACCTGCTCGGCGGCGAACTTGGCCCGGTAGTAGTTCCACGGCACCCGGTCGACGCCGACGATCGAGACGTACACCAGGTGCTGCAGCCGCCCGCGGTCGAGCGCCTGCACCAGGCGGCGCGTGCCGGCGACGTCGACCTGCCACGGGTCCCCCCGCGGGTCGCTGGCGGCGTGCACGACGACGTCGACGCCGCGGACCGCCGCCGGCAGGTCGCGGCCGGTGGCGAGGTCGGCGCGCACCCCGCCGGGACCCGCGCCACGACGCGACATCTGCCGCACCGCGTGCCCCGCCTGCTGCAGGAGGGGCACCACCCTCCGGCCGAGCTGACCGCTTCCCCCGGTGACCAGGACGTCCATGCCGACAGTCTGCCGTCCGCCCCGGGCGGACCGGTCCTTCCCGGCGCGCCTCGCCGGTGCATCTCATCTGCGAGATACCGTGGCCTCCCGTGACCGCGACCGAGTTCCCGGCCGAGACGACGGCCCCCTCGCCCGCCCTGCCCTCCTCCAGCGGCGCCGCCGTCCGCATCGGCGCGCTGGTGCGCGACGCCCGCCGGCACCGCGGCCTGACCCAGCAGCAGCTCGCCGAGCGCCTGGGCACCAGCCAGAGCGCCGTCGCCCGGATCGAGCAGGGCGGCCAGAACCTCACCCTGGACCTGCTCGGCCGGCTGTCGGAGGCGCTGGAGAGCGCACTGATCAGCGTGGGGCCGGCCGGGCCCACGCACCTGCGGGTCACCGGCGGCACCCCGCTGCGCGGCTCCGTGACGGTGAAGTCGTCGAAGAACGCCGCGGTGGCGCTGCTGTGCGCCGCGCTGCTCAACCGCGGCCGGACGACGCTGCGCAACGTCGCCCGCATCGTCGAGGTGGACCGGATCCTCGACGTGCTGCGCTCGATCGGGGTCTCGGCCACCTGGGACGCCGCCGGCCGCGACCTGACCCTGCAGGTCCCGGACGAGCTGGACCTGGCCGGCATCGACGCCGACGCCGCCCGCCGCACCCGCAGCATCATCATGTTCCTCGGCCCGCTGCTGCACCGGGCCCGCGAGTTCCGGCTGCCCTACGCCGGCGGCTGCGACCTGGGCACCCGCACCGTGGAGCCGCACATGATCGCGCTGCGGCCCTTCGGGCTGGCGATCGAGGCGCACGCCGGTGAGTACCAGGCCACCGTCGCCCCGACGGCGACCGAGCGGCGCACCATCGTGCTGACCGAGCGCGGCGACACCGTCACCGAGAACGCGCTGCTGGCCGCCGCCCGCGCCGAGGGCACCACGGTCATCCGCAACGCCAGCTCCAACTACATGGCCCAGGACCTGTGCCTGTACCTGCAGCTGCTCGGCGTCGGCGTCGAGGGCCTCGGGACGACGACGCTCACCGTGACCGGCCGAGCGGTGCTCGACGCCGACGTCGACTACACGATCAGCGAGGACCCGGTCGAGGCGATGAGCCTGCTGACCGCCGGCATCGTGACCGGCTCGGAGCTGACCGTGCGCCGCGCGCCCGTGGAGTTCCTCGAGATCGAGCTGGCCGTGCTGGCCGAGATGGGCCTGCGGTACGAGCTCTCGGCGGAGTACCTGGCCGACAACGGCCACACCCGGCTGGCCGACGTCACCATCCACCCCTCGCAGCTCAAGGCCCCGATCGACAAGATCCACCCGATGCCGTTCCCGGGCCTCAACATCGACAACCTGCCCTTCTTCGCCGTCATCGCCGCCTCGGCCACCGGCTCGACGCTCATCCACGACTGGGTCTACGACAATCGCGCCATCCACCTGTCGGACCTGACCCGGCTGGGCGCGGACGTGCGGCTCATGGACCCCCACCGGGTGCTGGTGACCGGCCCGACCCGCTGGCGCAGCGCCGAGGTGGTCTGCCCGCCGGCGCTGCGGCCGGCGGTGTGCATCCTGCTGGCGATGCTGGCCGCGCGCGGCACGTCGGTGCTGCGCAACGTCGACATCATCGCCCGCGGCTACGAGCACCTCTACGAGCGGCTGGTCGAGATGGGCGCCTCCATCGAGGTCTTCTCCGACTGAACCCCCCGTCGAGATCGCGCGATCTCGACCGTCCCGGGCCTCCCGGCGGTCGAGATCGCGCGATCTCGACGGTGCAGCGGGGCCGGGGGTCGACCCTGACGCGACGTCAGGCGCTTCGCTCGCGGGCATGACCGACACCGCAGCCCCCGGCGTGGACCGGGACGTCTACCCCATGCCCGCGTTCGTCACCTTCCCGGTGACCGACCTGAGAGCGAGCACGCGCTGGTACGAGGCCCTCGGGTTCGTCGTGCTGGCCACCCTGCCCGGCCCCGGCGGCGGCGACGGGCTGGTCCACCTGCGCCGGCAGCGTCACCAGGACCTGCTGCTGGTCCCCGGCCCGCCCACGCCGGGCCCGCGCGTCACCTTCGCCGCCGGGGAGGAGGACCTCGACGAGCGGGCCGCGCAGCTGCGGAGGCGCGCGGCCGGGGGGTCGGTCGAGGGACCGGTGGACACGCCGTGGTCCACCCGCGACCTCGTGGCGACCGACCCGGACGGCTACGTCGTCGTCCTCACCGCGCCGCGGCTCGCCGACGTCGCGGCGGCCCCGGAGTGGACCGACGCGGTCACCGGCTCCCTGGGCCGCCGGCCCGGCGAGGGCGGGTGGCGCAGCGGCGGGGAGCTCAGCGCTCCTGGTCGGTGGGCCGGACGAGGACCTCGTTGACCGCCACGTGCCGCGGCTGGCTGACGACGTAGACGATCGCCCGGGCGACGTCCTCGGCCTGCAGCGGCGTCATCCCGCCGACCATCTGCTGCGTGGCCGCCTTCGCCTCGGGCTGGGTGATGTGGTCGGTGAGCTCGGTGGCCACCGCGCCGGGCTCGACGAGCGAGACCCGCACGCCGCGGGTGGTCACCTCCTGGCGCAGCGACTCGCTGAACGCGTTCACCGCCCACTTGCTGGCGTTGTAGACGCCGGCGCCCTTGCGCGCGGTGCGCCCGGCGACGCTGGAGACGTTCACGACGTCGCCGGAGCCCTGCTCCAGCATGCCGTCGATCGCCGCGTGCGTCGTGTACATCGGGCCGAGCACGTTGGTGGCCATCATCCGCCGCCAGTCCTCGACGTCGGCGCCGACGATGGTGCCCAGCAGCATCACGCCGGCGTTGTTCACCAGGACGTCGAGGCCGCCGAGGTCCGCGCGGGTCCGGGCGACGGCGGCGCGGCAGGACGCCTCGTCGGTGACGTCGAGGTCGAGGGCCAGCACGCGGGCGCCCTCGCCGCGCAGCCGCTCGGCCAGGGCGGAGAGGCGGTCGGCGCGGCGGGCGCCGACCGCGACGGCGGCACCGGCCCGGGCGAGCGCGACCGCCGTCGCCTCGCCGATCCCCGACGACGCCCCGGTGACCAGGGCGACCCTCCCGGACAGTGGTCGGCCGGCGTCGGTCATGCGGTCCTCCTCCCGCGCCACGGGGTGCGGCACCCCCGACAGCCTGCGACCGGACGCGGGATCCGGCAGCGCGGGGAACGGGCGGCTTCCCAGCCGCCCGCTCCCGGGTCTAGACCGTTCCCATGACGACGAGGCGAGGGTTCCTGCTGGGGGCCGGGGCGGGCGTGGCCGGCCTGGCGGTGGGCGCGACGGGCGGCGCGCTGGTCACCGCCGGCGACGACGACGTGCGGCGCCGGGCGACCGCGAGCGCCGAGAAGCGCTTCTTCGAGGCCGCCGGCGCCGCCGACGAGGGCGAGGGGGTGGCCCGGCTCGGCACCCGCCGGGTCGTCTGGAACACCACGGTGACCGAGCCGGTCGCCGCGATCACCTTCGACGACGGCCCGACCCCGGAGTACACCCCGCGCATCCTCGACGCGCTGGAGCGGGCGGGGCTGACCGCGACGTTCAACGTCATGGGCTGGAACGGCGTCCACCACCCCGAGGTGCTGCGCGACGTGGTGGCCGCGGGGCACGAGATCGGCAACCACACCTGGACCCACCGGGACCTCACCACGCTCACCCAGGAGCAGACCCGGGAGGAGATGGTCCGCTGCAAGGACGAGATCGAGGCCCTGCTGGGCCGGCCGTTCACCAGCTTCCGGCCCCCGCGCGGGGAGCTCACCGGCTACGCGCTGCGCATCGCCGCCGAGCTCGGCTACGACACCTACATCTGGTCGGTCACCCGCGGCCCGGGCGACAAGAAGGAGGTCGGCGAGATCGAGGACTACATGGGCCGGACGGTCCAGGCCGGCGACGTCCTGGGCCTGCACGACGGCATCGGCCGCGGCACCTTCGACCCCGAGGCGGCCTTCGCGGTGGCGCTGGCGCAGCGGCGCGAGCTCGAGGTGGCGGCGCTGCCGACCGCGCTGCAGCAGATCGCCGACCGCGGGATCACCCTGGTCAGCGCCAACCGGCTGCTCGAGCGCAGCGTGCCCGAGCCCATCGGGGGCAGCCCGCCACCGCCGTCCGACGGCGACTGAGCGGGCGTCAGACCCGGACGACGATCCCGCGGCGCAGCAGCGCGGCGCACAGCGCCCAGACCACCGCGACCGACAGCACCGGGTAGAGCCAGGCGGACACGACCGCACCGGCGACCGAGGTCACCCAGCCGTCGACCGCGGGCTGCACCGCGTGCGACAGGACCGCCCGGAACACGATCTCGGAGAACACGAACGCCACGACCGCGTTGACCCCGAGCACCTCCAGCGGCCGGAACGGGCGGACGACGCCGCGGACGTCGACCACCCAGTGGCACAGGGCCAGGGCCAGCAGCGCGATGCCGCCGGTGACGAGGACGAACGACGGCGACCACAGCCGCTTGTTGAGCGGGACGACGGGCGCGAGCGCCAGCCCGGCGACCACCAGCCCGGTCCCGCCGGCCACCAGCCGGGTCAGGGCCGCCCGCCCGGGGTGGGAGGCCAGCACGCGCCCGGCGAGCACGCCGAGGAAGACGGTGACGGCGCTGCCGAGGTAGGAGTGCGGCGCCTCGGCGGAGAAGGACACCCCGAGCGCGTCGTCCACGGTCCGCCCCCACGACCGGTCCGGTCCCGCCCCGAGGGTGACGGTCAGGACGCTCAGCGTGGCCAGCACTCCCGCGGCGACCGGCACCTGCACCGGGCGGGGCAGCCGCAGCAGCAGCCAGCACAGCAGGTACGCGCCGGCGATGTGCCCCAGCACGCCCACCCCGGCGGTGAGCGACCAGTACTTCGCCGTCACGACCAGCCAGCCCAGGGCGGCCAGGCGCAGCACCCGGCGCAGCGCCTGCCGCGGCTGCTGGGCCCGCCGGGAGAACGGCACGGACACGCCGACGACCAGCAGGAAGACCGGGAAGACGACGTCGGCCACGCGCAGCCCGTCCCAGGCCGCGTGCTCGAGCTGGTCGTGGATCGCCGCGTTGCCGCGGTTGTCGACGAGCAGCATCCCGACGACGGCGAGCCCGCGCAGCACGTCGACCCCGCGCAGCCGCGACCGCGCCCGCTGCGGCGGCGGCGCGCCGGCCTCCACGCGGGGGGCGCCCGGGCCCGTGGTCACCCCTCCACGCTAGGGCCGCTCACCCCTCCGGCAGGAGGACGCCGAAGCCGCGGACGGCCAGCCGCAGCAGCACCGGCCCGGACCGGCGCAGGTCGGCCACCCGGGCGGCGCTGACCGCCTCGAGCTGGGCCTCCCGGCGGGCGTAGGCGGCGGGGCCCTCGAGCCGCGCCGCGTGCAGCGCCAGGGTGTTGACCCACACCTTGCGCCGCGACTCCCGCAGCACCACCCGGACGGCGGCGCGGTTGACCCCGCCCATGACGCGGTCGAGCGCGGTGCGCCGGCTGCCCGCCGCCGCCAGCGCCCGGTCCTCCGCGCCCACCCGCGCCACGAGGACCTCGTCGATGCGCTCGTGGTCGCGGCGGCGGCTGTCCAGCAGCGGCGGGTCGGCGAAGTCGGCCGGGCCGATCACCCGCACCAGCGACCGGGGCAGGTCGTAGTTGATGTGCGCGTTCATGCCCAGCAGCACGTGGCCCTCGGGCCGGGTGCCCTCGCCGGTGTCGAAGGCCGCCCGCCACGGCGCCGGCGGGGTGGCCGGGTCGCGGCGGTGCGCCTCCAAGGCGTCGAGGTAGAGCCCGGCGAAGTCGACGTCCCAGTCGGTGACCCAGTCCGGGTCCTCGAACCGCCCGGCGTCGATCGCCGCGCCGACGGCCTGCGTGGTGCGCAGGTAGGTGCCGAGGAAGTGACGCGCGGGATCACCCTCGGCGGTCAGCCCGTCGAGCAGCCCCTGCATGCGGTCGATGAGCTCGTCCACCGGCGCGGTCACGCCCGCGATGGTGCCGCGCGAGGGCCGGCTCCGCAGGCCGGCTCCCCGTCAGCGGTCCAGCAGGCCGGAGAGCCGGTCGAGGGCGGCGGTGAGCAGGGCGGGCAGGTCGCCGGCCGTGCCGGCGAGCCAGTCGGCCTGCGCCACCTCGAAGCACCCGAGCGCCAGCTCGGCCAGCAGCAGCGCGTCGCCGGGCGCGACGCCCCGGGCGGTCAGCCCGTCGGCCAGCGCCGACTCCCACCGCCGGTGCTTGGCGGCGGCCCGGGCGGCCAGCGCCGGCACCGTGGCCACCACCTGCTCGCGGGCCAGCAGCAGGTCCCGCAGCGGGGCCACCTGCTCGGCGATGCGCACCGCGGCCGCCCGCAGCGCCGCCCAGGGCGGCAGCTCCGGCGGCACGTCGGCGACGGCGGCCGAGGCAGCCGCGAGCAGGTCGTCCTCGAGCCCGAAGAGCAGGTCCTCGTCGGCGAAGAGCCGGAACAGGGTGCTGCGCGAGAGGTCGGCCGCCGCCGCGACCTGCTCGGTGCTGGTCGCGGCGTACCCCTGGGCGGCGAACAGCGCGACGGCGCGGCAGGTCACCTCGGTCCTCCCGAGCCGCAGGAGCCGTCGTGGACAGGACCCGCACCGCACTCGTCACCGGCGCCACCTCCGGGCTCGGCCGGGCCACCGCCGGCCTGCTCGCCGCCACGCCGGGCTGGCGGGTCCTGCTCGGCGTCCGCGACGTCCCCCGGGGCGAACGGGTCGCCGCAGCGCTCGGTGCGGGGACGGGCGTGGTGGAGCGGGATCTCGCGTCGCTGGCCTCCGTCCGCGCGGCCGCCGCCGAGATCGCCGCCGAGATCGCCGCCCGGAGGCCGCTCGACGTCCTCGTGCTCAACGCCGGCGTCCAGGTGCGCAGCACCGAGGCCGCCTCCGCCGACGGGTACGAGCTCACCTTCGCGGTCAACCACCTCGGCAACCACCTGCTCACCCGGCTGCTGCTGCCGCACCTCGCGCCGGGGGGCCGCGTGGTGGTGCTCAGCAGCGGCACCCACGTCGGCACGCTGCGGAGGTCCGGGCCCTTCCCCCGGCCGCGCTGGGAGTCGCCGCGGGTGCTGGCCACCCCGCGCCCGGGGTCGGGCCAGGTGGCCTACGCGACGTCGAAGCCGGCCACCGTCTACTTCGCCCGGGAGCTGGCCCGCCACTTCCCCGACGTCGACGCGGTCGCCGCCGACCCCGGCCTGGTGCCGGCCACCGGCCTGGCCCGCGCCCACCCGGCCTGGGCCCGCGCGGTTTACCGCACGCTCACACCGCTGCTCGAGCGGCTCCCGGGGGCGCAGACCGACCCCGGGGCGGGCCGCCGCCCAGCTCGCGGCGGTGGCGACCGGCCCGGGCGGGACCAGCGGCCGCTACGTCGAGCGCGGCGTCGAGGCGCCGTCGTCGCCGGAGAGCCTCGACCCGGTCCGGGCGCGCGAGCTGTGGAACGTCAGCGACGAGCTGGTGGGGGCGGCGCCCGCCGGCCGCAGCGCCTAGACGAGGGCGTCGAACCCGTCGTCGGGCGGGAGCAGGCCGGCGTCGACCGGCGGCCGGTGCGGCTGGTCGAGGCCGCGCATCCGGGCCGCGTGCAGCGCCAGCAGCAGGTTCAGCCGCAGCGTCGGGTCGGTGGTGAAGGGCCCCAGCAGCCGCTCGAGCTTGCCGATGCGGTAGCGCATCGTGTTGTAGTGGAAGTGCAGCCGGCGGGCGGACTCGGCGACGTTGAGGTTGGTCTCCAGCAGCACCCGCAGCGTCTCGCGCAGGTCGGCGGAGTCGGGGTCGGCGGCGTCGGCCAGCGAGCCGAGCACCTCGTCGACGTAGCTGCGCAGCTCGGTGCTGTCGGGGATGAGCGACAGCAGCCGGAACACGCCCAGCTGGTCGAAGTGGGTGACGGTGGCCGGGCCGTGGATCTCCTGGCCGACGCCGAGCGCCCGCTGCGCCTGCTGGTAGGCCTCCCCCAGCGCCGACAGCGACCCCGCCGGGCGGCCGATGCCGGTGGCCAGCACGCGGCCCACCCGCCGGACCCGGGCGTTGACCCGGCTGGTGACCGCGGTGACCAGGGCGGTGATCTCCTCGGGGGTGCGGCCGTCGAGCGGCAGCACGGTGACGATCTCGGTGGACAGGCCCGCCACCGCGGCCCCGGAGACCTCCGACTCCAGCGCGGCCCGCCAGCCGTCGGCCAGCCGGTCGAGGACGTCGAGGGCGCGGGTGGGGTCGGCGGCGGGGTCGGCGGCGGTCTCGGTCGCCGTCACCAGCACCACGACCGGGCCGTCGAGGCGCCAGCCGAAGGACCGGGTCTGCGCCAGCGCGCGCTCGGTGTGCCGCAGCGACCCGGCGACCAGCCGGCGGACCAGGTCGCCCTGGAACCGCAGCTCCACCGAGTGCACGGCCTGCTGCCGGATGACCGACAGCGCCGAGACGACGGCGGCCCGCTCGAGGACACCGCCGGCGCCGACCACCATCTGCCCGGTGCGGTGCACCGCCACCAGCCAGCCGTGCCGCTGCTCACCGGCCATGATCGGCGCGACGGCGTACTCCCCCACTCCGCCGGGCAGCTCGTGGTGGCCCGGGACGAGCAGGATGCCGTCGGCCGGGGACAGGTCGGCGTCGGCGAGCACGTCGGCCGGGGTGACGACGGTCTGGTCGGCGCGCACCCCCGAGAGCCGGTTGGCCGGCGCCATCATCGCCAGCTCGTCCTCGGCCTCGGCGTCGAGGAGCCACAGCCAGTCGCTGATCTCGGCGACGTCCTCGGGCGGCCCGGCGGAGGTGACGATGTCGCGGTCGGGACCCAGCCCCAGCACCGCGGCACCCTCCAGGTAGGTGGCCAGCCGGTCGGTGACCTCGGCCAGGCCGCCGCCGCTGAGTGCGACGTCGATGAACTGGTCGTGCATGCGCGCCGAGAGGGTGAGCGCCTCCCCCTGCTTGCGCACAACCGCGCCGAGCACCTCCGACACCGCCTCGTCCATGCGCACCGTGGGCGGCAGCGCGAGCACCGGCAGCCCGCGGCGATCGGCCTCGGCGAGCACCTCGGCGGGCACGGCCGGCGGGCCCTCGGTCCGGCGGTAGGCCAGGGCGGCGGTGCCGGCCTGGTCGAGCCGGTCGACCAGCGCGCGGCAGTCGGCGACGTCGGCCGGGGGCAGCCGGGCGCCGAGGACCACGACGACGTCGGGACCGGCGGTGGCCAGCGGGACCGCGGGGTCGTCGACCACCATGTGCCTCACCACCCGGTCCAGGCCCGAGCGGCCGGCGACGACCTCGGTGCCGGTGAGGCGGGGCAGCCGCAGCGCCTCGTCGAGCCGCAGGCCGACCCGGTCGCGCCACTCGTGCCGCGGGGTCGCCGCCCGCGCCGCCCCGGCGGACTGCCATCCGCGCGGGAACGACATCGGTGCGGTGGGGTAGGACCCGGAGGCCATCGAGACCTCACCCTGCGTCACGACTCGCCCTCCTAGTGGCCCGATGGTGTTCTCGAGTTGCTTGAACCTGGCAGGTGTGCCTGGACGGCACCCCCCATTCTTGGCCACATTCGCCATACGAGGACGTGCGACTCGCCGCTTAGCTTCGAAGCCGGCCAGTTCCCGTCCGCTGGATGGTAGGCGGTCACCGATCCCGGTGCCCTCCCGCCTCCGGCGGTGGGACCGGCCCCGTGGGAGGACCCGAGCGGAGGGTCGTACCCATTGTCCCGACGGGGAAGGACGAAGCGGATGCGCACCATCGACCACACCACCGGCGGCGCCGGGACGGATCGGGGGCGCGCGGCCCGCGCCGGTGTCCCCCTGATCCCGCTCCCGCGCGCATCGGTCCAGGAGACGCTGCGGACGGCGTCGCCGGCCCGTACCGCCTCCGCCGTCCCGTCCTCGGCCAGCACCGGGGTGGCCGACCTGCTGCGCGGCCCGGTGCGCCCGGCCCGCGTGCTGATGAGCGCCCCCGCGGCGGTCTACCTGCAGGTCCCCACCGACCGCGGCAGCGACGTCGTCGGCGTCCTCACCAGCGACGCCGCCCGGCTGCCCCTGGGCTGCGTGCTGTTCCGGCCCAGCAACGGCCGCCCGCTCGTCTCGCTGCCCAGCGGCGCCCCCGCCGAGGTGGGCGGCGGCCGCATCGTCGTCGGCGACCTGGTGGTGCGCGCCGCCGCGTGGTGGGACCCCCGGCCCCGGCTGCCCAGCCCGCGCCCGGCCCTGCTGCCCGAGGGCGTGCGCCAGCTGCGCACCACCCTCTACGGCGAGGGCGTGCCGCACAGCGCCTTCACGCTGCCCGGCCTGCCCGCCGGTCCCGGTGGCCCGCTGGCCGCGCTGCGCGGCGCGGTCCGCCGCGCCGACCTCGACGCGGCGCTGCGCACCGCGGCCCGGCTGGTGGGCCTCGGCCCCGGCCTGACCCCGGCCGGCGACGACGTCATGGCCGGCACCATGGCCGGCCTGGTGCTGCTCGGGCACCCGGCCGCCGAGCGGTTCGCCGCCGGCGTCTACTCGCTGGCCGCCGGCCGCACGACCGAGCTGTCGCGGGCGCTGCTGCGCCACGCGGCGGCCGGCCGGGTCAGCGGCGAGTACGCGGCGGTCCTGCAGGGCCTGGTCGGTGAGCGGCCGCTGGGCCCGGCGATCGAGGGCCTGCTGGCCACCGGCTCCACCAGTGGCCGGGCCATGGCGCTGGGCCTGTGCACCGCGATCGACCTGGTCGACCGCACCACGCGGGTGCGCTGACCCCACCGGCACCGACGGCGGCGGCCCCCTCCCCACCCGGGGAGGGGGCCGCCGTCGCGTGCGGGGGCCGGAGGACTCAGCCGTGGCCGCCGTGGCGGCCGAGGGTCTGCTCGGGGGTCGCGCCGGGGCGGGTCCACTGCGGCACCGGCCGGCTGGTGGGGCCCCTGGTGGCGTTCCCGTCCGCGTCGGAGCGCCAGTACCAGCAGATCGGCGCGCCGTGCCCGCCGACCGGCGAGCCCACCTGCGGGGCCGCGGGCCAGCCCTCGGGGACGTCCTCCCACGCCTCGCGGCGGCCGTAGGGGGTCAGGTCGAGCAGGCCGAAGGTCCCGGCGGCCGGCTCGTTGCCCCGGCCGGTCGTGGCGTAGGTGAGGAACGCGCGGTCGCCGTCGCGCAGGAAGACGGTGAGCGAGCCCATGTCGCCGCCGACCGGCGCGGCCAGCCCGCGCACCGGGTACCAGGGCTGGGGGTAGCCCATGAACGCGACGTAGGGGGCCACCTCCTCCCACCGGCCGGAGGTCAGGACGGCGGAGGAGACGCCGCGGGCGTCGAGGTAGGCGGTGTCCCTGAGGTGCCACGTGGTGAAGGTGCAGCCCTCGCACTGCCCCTGGTGGGGCGCGCCGTCGTACCACATGTGCTTGTAGACGACGAGCTCGTCGCGGCCCCGGAACAGGTCCAGGAACGGGACCGGGCCGTCGGGGCCGGTGACCTCGACGCCCGCGGCGACCTCGACCATCGGCAGCCGGCGGCGGGCGGCGGCGAGCGCGTCGCCCTCGCGGGTGTGGGCCTTCTCGCGGGCCAGCAGCTCGTCGCGGGCGGCCTGCCAGGTGGCCAGGTCGACCACGGGCGGGCGGCCGCGCGGCGTGGGGGTCGGGTGGTCCGGGATGGTCGTCACGGTGCCCTCCGGGGGTCTCGTGCCGGACGGCGTCCGGCGAGGGTCACCAGGACGGACCCGCCGCCGGGCCGGAACTCATCGCGGCGGGAGCGCCCTCAGTCCCGGCAGCGGGTCGCCGACGCCGACCGGGCCGGGCAGCAGCGGGCCCAGGGCGTCCCACTGCGCGATCCGGCAGCCGTCGGTCCGCGACAGCGCGCGGTCGACCGGGACGCCGCCCCAGGTGCCGGTGACGCGGGCGGTCTGCGGCCCGCCGTAGACCTCGGTGCAGGCGACGTCGTCGGGCAGCGGCGCGAACGGGTCCTCGAGGCCGGCCAGGTGCGCGCAGGCCGCCGCCGGGTCGGGGTGGTCCCCGGCGGGGACGTCCCCGCAGGTGAGCGTGTACCGCGCGGCGGCCACGCCGCCGCCCGGGTCGACCTCGACGAGCAGCTCGTCGGCCGGCGGCCGGGTCGCCGCGCCGGGGCCGGTGGGCCCGCTCCCCCGGTCGGCGCAGCCGGCCACCAGCAGCGCGCCCGCCAGGACCAGGGGTGCGCCCTGGGCCCTCACAACCGGCAGGCGTGGATGCTGGTGACCAGGATGGCGCGCGCGCCCAGCTCCCAGAGCTCGTCCATGACCCGGTTGGTGTCGCTCTGCCGGACCATCGCCCGCACCGCCGACCAGTCCGGGGTCTGCAGCGGGCTGACCGTCGGCCCCTCCAGACCCGGGGTGAGCGCGGTGGCGCGCTCGAGCAGCTCGTTGGGGCAGTCGTAGTCGAGCATCACGTACTGCCGGGCGACCAGCACCCCGCGCAGCCGGCGGCGCAGCTGGGCGACGGCGGGGACCTCCTCGGCGCCCTCGCGGCCGACGAGCACCGCCTCGCTGGTCAGCAGCGGCTCGCCGATGATCCGCAGGCCCGCGGCGCGCAGCGTCGTCCCCGTCTCGACGACGTCGCAGACCGCGTCGGCCACCCCGAGCCGGCAGGCGGTCTCCACCGCGCCGTCGAGCCGGACCACGCTCGCCTTGATGCCCTGCTCCTGCAGGTGGTGCTGCAGCAGCACCGGGTAGGCGGTGGCGATCCGCCGGCCGGCGAGCTGCTCGACGGAGTCGATGCCGGACTCGACGGGGCTGGCGAACCGGAAGGAGGACCGGCCGAACCCCAGCGGCATCACCTCGACGGCGGCGGGGCCCTCGCCGTCGGCCGGGGTGGTCTCCAGCAGCATGTCGCGGCCGGTGATGCCGACGTCGAGGGTGCCGGAGGCGACGTAGACGGCGATGTCGCGCGGGCGCAGGTAGAAGAACTCGGTGTCGCTGTCGGGGTCGTAGACGGCGAGGTCCTTGGTGCTGCGCCGCTGGCGGTAGCCGCTCTCGGCGAGCATCGCGGCCGCCGGCTCGCTGAGGACGCCCTTGTTGGGCACGGCGACACGCAGCACGGTCGATCTCCTTCGCAGAAGCGGTTCGGCCCCGTCCAGAGGCTCGCCCCGAGCCTGCGAGGGGTGAGGAGGACGGGGTCCTTCGTCAGAGGTGGGTGTAGACGTCGTCGAGGGTCAGCCCGCGGGCGAGCATGAGGACCTGCACCCGGTAGAGCAGCTGGCTGATCTCCTCCGCGGTCCGCTCGGGGCCCTCGTGCTCGGCGGCCATCCAGGACTCCGCGGCCTCCTCGACCACCTTCTTGCCGGCGGCGTGCACGCCGTCGCGGACGGCGGTGACGGTGCCCGAGGCGGGATCGCCCGCGGCGACCTTGGCCGACAGCTCGTCGAAGAGCGCGTCGAAGGTCTTCACGCCCGGTTCCCGAGAGCGGGGCCCGGCCCGGACGCCGGGACGGCCTGGAAGCCGGTGGTGTGCCGCGGCCCGCGGAGGTCGCGGAGGGTGAGCGCGGTGGCCAGCGCGGCGATCGCGGCCTCCCAGCCCTTGTCCTCGGCCGAGCCGGGCAGGCCCGCACGGTCGCGGGCCTGCTGCTCGGTGTCGCAGGTCAGCACGCCGTTGCCGACCGGCCGGCCGGCGTCGAGGGCGACCCGGGTCAGGCCCGCGGTGACCGCGTCGCAGACGTACTCGAAGTGCGGCGTGCCCCCGCGGATGACCACCCCGAGGGCGACGACGGCGTCGTGCCGCTCGGCGAGCGCCTGGGCGACGACGGGCAGCTCCACGGCACCGGGCGCGCGGACGACGGTCGGCTCGGGGACGCCGCTGGCGCGGGCGGCCTCGACGGCGCGGGCGAGCAGGCTGTCGGTGATCTCGGCGTGCCAGGTGGTGGCGACGATGCCGAGGGAGAGCCCGGCGGCGTCGACCGCCCCCGCCTCGGGCCGGCCCCGACCACTCACAGCCGCTGCTCCTGCTGCCCCAGCGGCACGTCGGTGCCCGGGACGGTGGCCGGGCTGGCGGTAGGGCTCGCGACCGGGACGTCGGCCGGGCCGGACTCGGTCTCGGGCTCGATGATGTCGAGCAGGTGCCCCATCCGGTCGCGCTTGGTGCGCAGGTAGGACAGGTTCTCCGCGGTCACGTGGCTGGGCAGCGGCACCCGGCCGGTGATCTTCAGGCCGTAGCCCTCGAGGCCGGCCCGCTTGGCCGGGTTGTTGGTCAGCAGCCGCATGGTGTGCACGCCGAGGTCGACGAGGATCTGCGCGCCGGTGCCGTAGTCGCGGGCGTCGGCGGGCAGGCCCAGGTCGAGGTTGGCGTCGACGGTGTCCACGCCGGCGTCCTGCAGCTGGTAGGCCTGCAGCTTGTGCAGCAGGCCGATGCCCCGGCCCTCGTGCCCGCGGATGTAGAGCACGACCCCGCGGCCCTCCTGGGCGACGGCGGCGAGCGCGGCCTGCAGCTGCGGGCCGCAGTCGCAGCGCAGCGAGCCGAAGACGTCGCCGGTGAGGCACTCGGAGTGCACCCGCACCAGCACGTCCTCGCCGTCGCCGACGTCGCCGTAGACGAAGGCGACGTGCTCGCGGTCGTCGTAGGAGCTGCGGTAGCCGACGGCGGTGAAGGTGCCCGGCCCCAGCGGCACGGTGGCCTCGGCGACCCGCTCGACGAGCTTGTCGAAGCGCTTGCGGTAGGCGATGAGGTCGGCGATGGAGATCAGGCACAGGTCGTGCTCGTCGGCGAAGACCCGCAGCTCCTCGGCGCGGGCCATGCCGGTCGGGTCCTTCTCGCTGACCAGCTCGCACAGCGTGCCCGAGGGCCGCAGCCCGGCGAGGACGGCGAGGTCGACGGCGGCCTCGGTGTGCCCGGGCCGGCGCAGCACGCCGCCGTCCTTGGCGCGCAGCGGCACGATGTGCCCGGGCCGGGCGAGGTCGGCCGAGGAGGTCTGGGCGTCGGCGAGCAGCCGGATGGTGTGCGCGCGGTCGGCGGCGGAGATGCCGGTGGTGACGCCCTCGCGGGCGTCGACGGTGACGGTGTAGGCGGTGCCGCGGCGGTCCTGGTTGACCCGGAACATCGGCGGCAGGTCCAGCCGGTCGGCGTCGGCCTCGGTGACCGAGACGCAGATGTAGCCCGAGGTGTAGCGGACCATGAAGGCCACGAGCTCGGGGGTGGCGAGCTCGGAGGCGAAGATGAGGTCGCCCTCGTTCTCGCGGTCCTCGTCGTCGATGACGACGACGGGGCGGCCGTCCTTGACCGCGGCGATCGCGCTCTCGACGGTGTCCAGGCGGACCGTTCCGGTCATCGGCGGGCTCCCAGCAGGCGTTCCACGTACTTGGCGATCACGTCGACCTCCAGGTTGACCGGGTCCCCCGGGGCGCGGCCGCCCAGCGTGGTCTCGCGCAGGGTGGCGGGGATGAGGCTCACCTCGAGCCACGGCTCGGGGTCGTCGGCGGCGCTGAGCGCGCTGACCGTGAGCGAGACGCCGTCGACGGTGATCGAGCCCTTCTCGACGACGTAGCGGGCCAGCTGCGGCGGCACGGCCAGGCGCACCACGTCCCAGTGCTCGCCGGGCGTGCGCGAGAGCACCGTGCCGACGCCGTCGACGTGGCCCTGCACGATGTGCCCGCCCAGGCGGGTGGTGGCGCTGACCGCCCGCTCCAGGTTGACCGGGTCGCCGTCGGCGAGCCCACCGAGGCTGCTGCGCCGCAGCGTCTCGGCCATGACGTCGGTGGACCACACGGCGGTGCCGTCGCCGTCGGGCTCGACGCCGGTGACGGTGAGGCAGACGCCGTTGACCGCGATGGAGTCGCCGAGGGAGACGTCCTCGAGCACGCGGCGGGCCCGGATGCGCAGCACCGCGGCGTCGCCCCGGGGTCCGCCGAGGTCCTCGCGCACGACGAGGGTGCCGACCTCCTCGACGATGCCTGTGAACACCTCAGTCCCTCCCGTCCGCCTGACGCCCGACACCAGTGTGCCGGGTGGGCCGCAGGCGCACCTGCACGTCCCCGCCCAGGACCATGACGTCCCGTACGCGCAGGTCCAGCGCCGCGCCGATCGTCGTGATTCCCAGGTCCCCCACCAGCGAGGGACCGGCGCCGAGCAGCTTCGGCGCGAGGTGGACGACGGCCTCGTCGACCAGCCCGGCGCGGAGGAACGCCGCGGCCAGGGTCGGGCCGCCCTCGAGCAGCACCCGCCGGACGTCGCGGTCGAACAGCTCGGCGAGCAGCTCGGCCGGCCCGGCGGCGCGGCTGACCAGGGTGGGCGCGGCGCCGTCGAGGACGCGCGCGCCGGACGGCACCCGGCCACGCCGGTCGTGGACGACGCGCAGCGGCTGCCGGGGCAGGTCGCGGCCGTCGGCGTCGCGGACGGTGAGCCGGGGGTCGTCGGCGAGCACGGTCCCCGAGCCGACGACGACGGCGTCGCAGGTGGCGCGCAGCGCGTGGACGGCGGCACGGGCCACCGGGCCGGTGATCCAGCGGCTGGTGCCGTCGGCGGCGGCGACCCGCCCGTCGAGGGTGGCGCCGGCCTTCCACACGACGAACGGCCGGGACTCGCGGACGCCGGTCAGCCACGCGGCCAGCGCGCCCTCCTCGGCGGCCTGCCGCTCGATCCCGAGCTCGACGTCGACCCCGCCGGCGCGCAGCCGCTGGGCACCGCCGACCGCGAGCTGCGTGGGCTCGGGCACCGCGACGACGACGCGGGCGACGCCGGCGGCCAGCAGCGCGTCGGCGCAGGGGCCGGTGCGGCCGGTGTGCGCGCACGGCTCGAGGGTGACGACGGCGGTACCGCCGCGGGCCCGCTCGCCGGCCTGCGCCAGCGCGTGCACCTCGGCGTGCGGCCCGCCGGGCGGGGAGGTGGCCCCCTCCCCCACCACCGCGCCGGCCGCGTCGAGGACGACGGCGCCGACGGCGGGGTTGGGGCTGGTGGTGCCGAGGACGGACGCGCCGAGCTCGCGCGCCCGGGCCATGGCGGCCGACTCGGCCGGGGTGACCGTCACCCGGCGGCCGCCGCCGTGGCCCGCGCACGGAGGGCGGCGATCGCACGGGCGGGGTCGTCGGCGCCGTAGACGGCCGAGCCCGCGACGAAGACGTCGGCGCCGGCCTCGGCGGCCTGCTCGATGGTGTCGGCGTTGACGCCACCGTCGACCTCGACCAGCAGCGTGAGGTGGCCGGTGTCGACCAGCTCGCGGGCGCGGCGGACCTTGGGCAGCACCTCGGCGATGAAGGCCTGGCCGCCGAAGCCGGGCTCGACGGTCATGACCAGCAGCGTGTCGAAGTCGCGCAGGACGTCCTCGTACCGCTCGAGCGGGGTGCCGGGCTTGATCGCCAGGCCCGCCAGGGCGCCGGCGGCGCGCAGGTCGCGGGCGACGTCGCGGGGGTCGCCGGTGCAGGCCTCGGCGTGCACGGTGACGTTGCGGGCGCCGAGCTCGGCGTAGCCGGGGGCCCAGCGCTCGGGCGCCTCGATCATCAGGTGGCAGTCCAGCGGAACGGGGCTGACCCGCGCGATCGCCTCGACCACCGGGCCGCCCAGGGTCAGGTTGGGCACGAAGTGGGCGTCCATGACGTCGACGTGCAGCCAGTCGGCGTCGGCCACGCGGGCCACCTCGTCGGCCAGCCGGGCGAAGTCCGCGGACAGCAGGCTGGGGGCGATCATCGGGGTCCGGGCCACGCCGTCGGAGTCTAGGTGCGGGTGTGATCACCGTCCGCCGGGCCCGGTCGGGGCGCCGTCAACGGACCGCGCCGTCTCGTATGTCACGGCTTGGTCACGGTCTGTCGACATGTCTCCCTCGACTACCTAGCGTCAACCCGGGCTGCCCGACAGTGACCCTCGGTGGTTCCCCACCGGCGGTCGGCGGCCCTCGTCCGACAACGGGAGACGGTCCTTGACGAAGAGAGCTCTTCCCCTGGTCGTGGGTGCCGCGCTGGTCGTGGCCCTGCCCGCGACCGCGAACGCGGCACCACCCCCGGAGGACCCCGGCGCGGTCCCCGCCCGGGCGCACGACCTGCCCCACCCGCTCGGTGACAAGCAGCGCGAGCTGCGCCAGCAGGCCCTCGAGGAGGTCCTCTCCGGCGAGGCGACGCCGTCCGGCGACAACAGGGTCGTCGAGGTCGCGCGCGGCCAGTACGTCGAGCTGGCCCAGGAGGACAGCGACGCGATCTGGACCGTCCTCGGCGAGTTCGGCGACCTCTCGCACAACGCGATCCCGCAGCCGGACCGCAGCGTGGACAACACCACCATCTGGACCCGGGATTTCTCGCAGGGCCACTACGACGAGATGCTCTACTCGTCGGCCGCCGGCGTGAACTCCGTCGCCAACTTCTACGAGGAGCTGTCCTCGGGCCGCTACACCGTCACCGGCGAGGTCGAGGACTGGGTCACCGTCGACGACCACCCGGCGGCCTACTACGGCGAGGGCGACGACGGCCGGCGCCCCTGGGAGTTCGTGAACGAGTCGGTGAACACCTGGTACGCCGACCAGCTGGCGGCGGGCCGGACGGCCGAGGAGATCGACGGGTACCTCGCGCAGTTCGACGTCTGGGACCGCTACGACCACGACGGGGACGGCGACTTCGACGAGCCCGACGGCTACATCGACCACTTCCAGGCCGTGCACGCGGGCATGGGCGAGGAGGTCGGCGGCGGCGCCCTCGGCGAGGACGCCATCTGGAGCCACCGCTGGTATAACCAGACCACCCGCGTCGGGGCCGGCGGCCCGACCCTCGACGACGGCAGCCAGAACAAGCTCGGTGGCACCCAGGTCGGCGGGTCGCGGTTCTGGATCGGCGACTACACGATCGAGCCGGAGAACGGCGGGGTCGGCGTGTTCGCCCACGAGTTCGGCCACGACCTCGGCCTGCCCGACCTCTACGACACCTCCGGCAACAGCGGCGGTGCCGAGAACAGCACCGCGTTCTGGACGCTGATGTCCTCGGGCTCCTACGGCAACAGCGGCGAGCCCGCCGACGGCATCGGCACCCGGCCGATCCACATGGGCGCGTGGGAGAAGATGCAGCTGGGTTGGCTGGACCCCCAGGTGGTGCTGCCCGGCGCGCGGGCCAACGTCAAGCTCGGCCCGGCCACCGCGACCACCAAGCAGGCGCAGGCGCTGGTCGTCGTGCTGCCCGACCGCGAGGTCACCACGACCATCGGCACGCCGTTCGAGGGCCCGGACTTCTGGTACTCGGGCGCCGGTGACGACCTGGACACCACGATGCTGACCGCGCTGCCCGACGGCGCGGGGACGCTGACCGCGAAGGTCAAGTACCAGATCGAGCAGGACTGGGACTACGCCTACGCCGTCTACACCACCGACGGCGGGCAGACCTTCACCTCGCTGCCGACGAACCGGTCGACCACCACCGACCCCAACGGCCAGAACGCCGGGCAGGGCATCACCGGCAGCACCGGCGGCCAGTGGGTCGACCTGTCCGCCTCGCTGGCCGGCGTCCCGGCCGGTGCCCAGGTGGGCTTCCGTTACTGGACCGACGGCGCGGCCACCGAGCCGGGCCTGCAGGTGGACGCGGTCGCGATCGACGGCACCCCGGTGACCGACTGGGCCCTCGACGGGTTCACCGTCTCCACCGGCACGGCGACGGAGTCGTTCTTCAACGCCTACGTCGCCGAGAACCGGGCCTACACCGGCTACGACGCCGGCCTGCGCACCGGGCCGTACAACTTCGGCGACCCGGAGCACCCCGACTGGGCCGAGCGGCTGCCGTACCAGGACGGCCTGCTGATCAGCTACTGGAACAGCCAGTACGCGGACAACAACGTCGGCGCCCACCCCGGCGCCGGGCTGATCCTGCCGGTCGACGCCCACCCGGGGCTGCTGTACGAGCCGACCGACGACGAGGCCGACGCCGTTCCCGGGGAGAGCTGGCGGCCGCGAATCCAGTCGCACGACGCCACCTTCGGGCGGCAGGCCACCGACCGGATCACGCTGCACGACCCGGACACCGGGGTGGCCGGCACCTACGGTGGGCTGCCCGCCGTGCCGACCTTCGACGACACGCAGGACTGGTACGTGGCGCCGGGTGAGCAGCCCGACGCCAACGGCTGGAGCGGCGTGGACGTGCCGAGGACCGGCACCCGGATCACCGTGGTGAGCACCAGCGCGCACGACGGCTTCATGCAGGTGCGGGTGAACTGACCCGCAGCAGGGAAGGACGGCCCCCCGGCGCACGCCGGGGGGCCGTTCCGCGTCCCGGGGGGCTCAGTCCCGGTCGGGCAGCGCGACCCACTCCGCCCAGGTGAGGTCCCGGCCGACCAGGCGCGGCGCCCGCAGCGGCCAGTCGGCGGCCAGCCAGCGCGGCACGAACGCGTCCAGCGCCGCCTCGACCTCGCTGCCGACCAGCCGGTCGACGACCCACCAGGAGACCTCGGCGTCGGCGTCGCCGGCCTTGGTCGGCGGGTCGACGTACAGGCAGCCGAGCAGCTCGGCCTCGTCCTCCTCGAACAGGCCGTAGAGGAAGCTCTCGTGCGCCTCGATCTCGCGCTCGTGGTGGGCGAGGTCCTCGCGGTCCTGCTCGGGGGTCATGTGCGCCGGCGGCCAGCCCCACGCCTGCCCGTACATGGTCCACAGCCGCTCGCGCGAGCCCATGACGGCCGGGAAGTCGATCTCGGTGTCGGCCGGGCCCATCGGCCGCAGGTGCTGGCCGGTGGGCAGGTCGGCGCGGAGGGGGTGGGCGAAGTCGTCGGGGAGCCAGGTGCTGGAGGGTGCGGACACGGCGGGGCACGCTAGGCGACCGAGGCCGGTCGTGGGAGCCCCGCGCTCCTCAGCGGGTGCGGCGCAGCAGGGCGAGGAACATCGCGTCCGTGCCGTGCCGGTGCGGCCACAGCTGGCCGTACCGTCCGCGCTCGACCCCGGGCACCCCGGGGAACAGTGGCGCCACCGGCAGCACCTCGACGTCGTCGCGCGCGGCAGCGCCGTCGGCGACCGCGACGGTCTCGGCGGCGTGCGGCGAGCAGGTCACGTAGGCGACCACCCCGCCGGGCCGCACGGAGGCCAGCGCCCGGTCCAGCAGCGCCGTCTGCAGGTCGACCAGCGGGCCGACGTCGGCGGGCGTGCGCCGCCAGCGCACCTCCGGGCGGCGGCGCAGCGCGCCCAGCCCGGTGCACGGCGCGTCCAGCAGCACCCGGTCGAAGGAGCCGGGCGCCCACGGCGGCTCTCGCCCGTCGGCCACGAGCACCTCGACGTCGTCCTCGCCGGCCAGGACGCCGCGGACCAGCTCGGCGCGGTGCGGCGCGCGGTCGGCGGCGGTGAGGTGCACCCCCGCCGGGCGGACGGCGGCCAGCAGCCCCGCCTTGCCGCCGGGGCCGGCGCACACGTCGAGCCAGCGCGCGTCGGGGCCCTCCAGCGGGGCGCGGGCCAGCAGCAGCGCGGCGAGCTGGCTGCCCTCGTCCTGCACCGCGGCCGTGCCGGCCCGCACCGACGGCAGCCGCCCGGGGTCTCCCCCGCCCAGGCGCACCGCGTACGGCGACCACGGCCCCGGCGTCCCGCCGGACTCCTCCGCGAGCGCGTCGCGGGACACGTGCCGGGCGACCAGGTGCACCTCCGGGGCGGCGTCGTCGGCCAGCAGGGCCTCCTCGAGCTCGGCGTCCCCGCCGAGGGCCTCGCGCCAGGCGGCCACGATCCAGTCCGGGTGGTCGGTGGCCAGGCCCAGCCGCCGGTCGCCGTCGGCGTCCAGCCGCGCCAGCCACGCGGCCCGGTCGCCGCCGGCGGCCACCTTGCGCAGGACGGCGTTGGCCAGCCCGGACGCGCCGGAGCCGACGATCGCGCGGACGAGGTCGACGGTGGTGGCGACGGCGGCGTGCGCGGGCACCCGCAGGTCGACCAGCTGGTAGGCGCCCAGGCGCAGCAGGTCGAGCAGGCGGCGGTCGAGCTCCTCGAGCGGGCGGTCGACCAGCCCGGCGAGGACGGCGTCGAGGGTGCCCTGCGCGCGCAGCGCGCCGTAGGCGAGCTGGGTGGCGAAGGCGGCGTCGCGCGACTCGAGGTCGCGCTCGCGCAGCAGCTGCGGCAGCAGCAGGTTGGCGTAGGCCTCCCGCGCGGAGACGCCGTCGAGCACGTCGTAGGCGGTCAGCCGGGCGCCGTCGAGGGGTGCCCGGCGGGGCGGACGGCGGTCGCGCCGCCCGCCGCGGGGACCGGCCGGGCGCCGGGGCGGCCCGCTCATGCCCCCAACCGCTCCCCCGGCCGCGGGCGGGCGCCGCGCGCCCAGTCGGCGGCCGGCTGCACCCGCTTGCCGGCCGGCTGCACCTCGCCCAGCCGCACCGCCCCGCGGCCGGTGCCGACGACGACGCCGTCCCGGTCCACCGCCACCTCGCCCGGCTCCAGGGGCGGCCCGGTCAGCGGCTCGACCGGACCGAGCCGGAGGCGGTCACCGCGCCAGGTGGTCCACGCGCCCGGCGCCGGGGTCACCCCGCGCACCCGCCGGTCGACGACGTGCGCCGGCAGCCCCCAGTCGACCTCGGCGTCGGCGGTCTCGATCCGCGGGGCCAGGCTGACGCCGTCGGCCGGCTGCGGGCGGGCCTCCAGGGTGCCGGCCTCGATGCCGTCGAGGGTGGCCACCAGCAGCCGGGCCCCGCTGACGGCGAGCCGGCCCAGCAGGTCGCCGGCGGTGTCGCGCGGGCCGATCGGCTCGGTGACCACGCCGAACACCGGCCCGGTGTCGAGGCCCTGCTCGAGGCGGAAGGTGCACGCGCCGGTGACCTCGTCACCGGCCATGACCGCGTGCTGCACGGGCGCGGCGCCCCGCCAGGCCGGCAGCAGCGAGAAGTGCAGGTTGACCCACCCGTGCCGGGGCAGGTCGAGGGCGGCCGGCGGCACGAGCGCGCCGTAGGCGACGACCGGCGCGCAGTCGACGGCGAGGTCGGCGAGCTGCGCGAGGAACTCCGGCTCGCGCGGCGAGCGGGGCTGCAGCACCGGCAGGCCGGCGGCGTCGGCGCGCTCGGCGACCGGGGAGCGGCTGACCCGGCGGCCGCGGCCGGAGCGGGCGTCGGGCCGGGTGAGGACGGCGGCGACCTCGTGTCCGGAGGCGAGCAGCGCGTCGAGGGAGGGGACGGCCGCCTCGGGCGTCCCGGCGAAGAGCAGCCTCAGTGGGGGCTCACCTCCACCCGCGGGACCCAGGCGGCCACGTCCTTCCACTCGGCCTCGGCGAGGGCGGCGAGGGCGGCGGCGCGGGCCTCGGGGTCGAGCCGGTCGACGAACACGACGCCGTCGAGGTGGTCGACCTCGTGCTGCACCGCGCGGGCGAGCAGGTCCGAGCCCTCGACGCGGACCGGGTCGCCGTGCTGGTTCCACCCGGTGGCGACCACGTGCAGGTGGCGGCGGCAGTCGAAGCGGTAGCCGGGGATGGACAGGCAGCCCTCGGGCGCCTCCTCCGTCTCGTCGCCGACCAGGTCGAGGGAGGGGTTGACCAGGTGGCCGACCTCGCCGTCGACGTACCAGGTGAACACCCGCAGGCCGACGCCGATCTGCGGCGCGGCCAGGCCCGCTCCCCCGGCGGCGTGCATGGTCTCGGTCAGGTCGGTGACCAGCCGCCGCAGCTCGGCGTCGAAGTCGACGACGGGCGCCGCGGGCCGGTGCAGGACCGGGTCGCCGAGGAGCCGGATGGGGGTGACGCTCACCGGTCCAGCGTAGGTGGCGCCCTCCGGGCACTTCCGCGGAAGTGCCCGGGGCGGTCGCTCGCGTCGGGGCGCGCGCCGCCGAGTGAGCACTGGTGGCGGCTCGGCACGGCGTGCCGGCGCGGGTCGCCGACCGCAACTGCCCACTCGGGTCGCGGTCGGCGCCCACCGGGCACTTCCGCGGAAGTGCCCGGGCAGGACCGTCAGACGAGCTCGAGCGGGTCGAGCTGGACGCGCACGTGCTCGCGGGCCTTGCGGGCGCTGCGCACCCCCTGCACCGCGGCCAGCGCGGTGGCCAGCGCGGTGCCCTCCCCGCGCGGCACCCGCACCAGGTAGCGCGCCCGCTCGCCCTCCTGTCCCGGCCGCGGCGGCTCCGGGACCGGCCCGAGCAGGTCGGCGCCGTCGGGCAGCCGGGCGGCGTCGAGGAACTCCGCCAGGGCCGCCGGCGACCCCGACAGGGCGGCCATCCGGGTGGCCGGGGGGAAGCCGAGGGCGCGGCGGTCGGCGAGCTCGCGCGCGGCGAGCCAGGCCGGGTCCCAGCGCACCAGCGCCTGGACGACGGGGTGCGCGGCGTCGGCGGCGACGACGACCGACCCGTGCGGGCGCACCAGCGTGGCGGCGTTCATCCAGCGGCGCAGCGTCTCCTCCCCCGCCCGCAGGTCCGCGCGCCCGAGCAGCGCCCACGAGTCGAGCAGCAGCGCGGCGCCGTAACCGCCCTCGGCCACCGGCTCGGCGCCCGGCGTGGCCACGACCAGCGCCGGCCCGGACGGCACCGACGGCACCACCCCGGACGAGCGCCCCGACACCCGCACGGGCGCGCCGGGGAACGCCCGGCCGAGCTCCTCGGCGGTCCGGGCGGCGCCGACGACCGAGGCGCGCAGCTTGCTCCCGTGGCAGTGCGGGCAGTCGAAGATGGCCGCCGGGCGGGCGCACCAGCGGCAGGCCGGCACCCGGGAGCCGCCCGGGCCCGGCGTGGGAGCAATGCCCAGCGGCCCGGAGCAGACGGCGCACCGGGCCGGTGCCCGGCAGCGGTCGCAGGACAGCCCCGGCGCGTACCCGGCGCGCGGCACCTGGACCAACACGGGGGCGCCCTCGGCCAGCGCCGCGCGGGCCACCCGGTGGGCGAGGCTGGGCAGGCGGGCGGTGCGCGCCGCCGGGTCGCGGGCCAGCTCGGAGTCCTCGCCGAGTGCCTGCACGCGCGGGCCGGCCGCACGCAGCGTGGCCCGGTCGGCGACGAGCTCGTGCGCCCAGCCGCTCTCCACCAGCAGCGTCGCCTCCGCGGTCCGCGCGGTGGCCGCGACGACGGCCGCGCACGAGGCCAGGTGGGCGCGGTGCACCAGCACGTCACGGGCGTGCGCGTAGGGAGCGCGGGGCTCGGCGTGCAGGTCGTCGCCGTCGTCCCAGACCACCACCAGGCCGAGGTCGGCGACCGGCGCGAACACCGACGCCCGGGTACCGAGGACGACCTTCGCGCTGCCGCGGGCGGCGTCGAGGAAGCGGCGGTAGCGGGCGTCGGGGGCGGCGTCGGCACGGAGCACGACGAACGACCCCGCCGGCAGCCGCGCCGTGGCCGCGGCCTCCAGCCGGTCGAGGTCGCGGCCGTCGGGGACGACCACCAGCGCACCACGCCCGCCCGACAGAGCCGCCTGGCACAGCTCGGCCAGCCGGGCGGGCCAGTCCTCCCCGGGCAGCGCCGTCCACACCGCGCGGGCCGGGCGGCCCTCGGCGACGGCGGCCAGCAGGGCCGGCCCGGTCGGGTAGCGCGCGAAGCCGGCCGGGTCCGGCGGCGCCGGGGGCGCGGGCGGGTCGGCCGGCGGGCGCTTCTCCGCGGCGGCGCGGCGCGGCGGGACGGCCAGCCGCAGGACGTCGGGGAGCGTGCCACCCCAGCGCTCGGCGACCGCGCGGGCCAGCGCGGCGACCTCCGGGGTGAGCACCGGCTCGGGCGAGACCAGCTTGGCCAGCGGGGCGAGCGCGCGGCCGGACTCGCTGACGTCGGTGAGCTCCAGGACGAACCCGTCGACCAGCTGCCCGGCGAACCGCACCCGCACCCGGCAGCCGGCCCGGACCTCGCCGGCCATCTCGTCGGGGACGGCGTAGTCGAAGGCCCGGTCGAGGTGGGCCAGCGGCACGTCGACGACGACCCGCGCCACGCGGTCCGGCCCCGCGCGGAGGCTCGCCCCGAGCTCGCGAGGGGTGTGGGGCGCGGGGTCCTTCGACAGGGCCGTCCTCCGTTCGGCGGGGTCGTCGCGCAGCAGTGTCCCCGCCGGGTACGACGGTCCCCGGGCACGGTCACGGGCCCGGGACGGCCCGCCCGCAGGGTCCCGCCGGGAGCCTGCGAGCGGTGGGGGGCGAGGGGGTCCGTCAGCCCACGGCGGAGCGGAGCGCCTCGACCCGGTCGGTGCGCTCCCACGGCAGCTCGACGTCGGTGCGGCCGAAGTGGCCGTAGGCGGCGGTGGGCCCGTAGATCGGCCGCAGCAGGTCCAGGTCGCGCACGATCGCGCCCGGCCGCAGGTCGAACACGGTGGTGACCGCCTTCTCCAGGACGTCGTCGGGGACGGTGCCGGTGCCGTGGGTGTCGACGAACAGGCCGACCGGGTGCGCCGCACCGATCGCGTAGGCCACCTGCACCTCGCAGCGGCGCGCCAGGCCCGCGGCGACGACGTTCTTGGCCACCCAGCGCATCGCGTAGGCGCCCGACCGGTCGACCTTCGAGGGGTCCTTGCCGGAGAAGGCGCCGCCGCCGTGGCGGGCCATGCCGCCGTAGGTGTCGACGATGATCTTGCGGCCGGTGAGGCCGGCGTCGCCCATCGGGCCGCCGATGACGAACTTGCCGGTCGGGTTCACCAGCAGCCGGTAGCCCTCGGTGGGCAGGCCCAGCGCCGTCAGCTCCGGCTCGACGACGAGCTCCTGCACGTCGGGGGTGAGCAGCTGCTCGATGGAGATGTCCTCGGCGTGCTGGGAGGAGACGACGACGGTGTCGACGCCGACCGGCCGGTCGTCCTCGTAGACCACGGTGACCTGGGTCTTGCCGTCGGGGCGCAGGTAGGGCACCGAGCCGTCCTTGCGGACCGCCGACAGCCGGCGTGCCAGCCGGTGCGCCAGCGCGATGGGCAGCGGCATCAGCTCGGGGGTCTCGTCGGTGGCGTAGCCGAACATCAGGCCCTGGTCGCCGGCGCCCTGCCGCTCGATCTCGTCGTCGGCCGCGCCGGAGGTGCGCGCCTCGTAGGCGGTGTCGACGCCCTGGGCGATGTCGGGCGACTGGGCGCCGATCGAGACGCTCACCCCGCAGGAGGAGCCGTCAAAGCCCTTGCGGGAGGAGTCGTAGCCGATCCGCAGGACGGTGCGGCGGACGACGTCGGCGATGTCGACGTAGCCGGCGGTGGTGACCTCGCCGGCGATGTGCACCTGGCCGGTGGTGATCAGGGTCTCCACCGCGACCCGGCTGTGCGGGTCCTGGGTGAGCATCTCGTCGAGGATCGCGTCGCTGATCTGGTCGGCGATCTTGTCCGGGTGGCCCTCGGTCACCGACTCGGACGTGAAGAGGCGGCGTGGCACTCGGTTCTCCCTGCTTCGGTGACGGGGCTCGCGGTCACGAGGTGCGGCGCGGGGCGGTCCGCGCCGGGGGTGCACGTTACCGGCGCGCTCCGGGCGGGGCGGCCGGCGGTCGGGCCAGCCGGGGCAGCACGGCCTGCCAGACCGCGGCGGCGACGGCGTCCTTGGTGCCGTGGGGCACCTCGGTGGCGGTGCCGTCGGCGGCCAGGACGACCGCGGCGTTGTCCGGCCGGCCGAACACCCCGCCGCCGGAGACGTCGTTGACGACCAGCAGGTCGCAGCCCTTGCGGGCGAGCTTGGCCCGGGCGTGGGCCAGCACGTCGCCGGTCTCGTCCCCGGTCTCGGCGGCGAACCCGACCACCAGCTGCCCGGGGGGGCGCTTGGTGACCAGCTCGGCGAGCACGTCGGGGTTGCGCACCAGGGGCACGCTGCCGGGCTCGCTCGCGCTGTCCTTCTTCAGCTTGGTGGCCGCGACCGTCGCCGGCCGGAAGTCGGCCACCGCGGCGGTCATCACCACGACGTCGGCGTCCGGGGCCTCGGCCACCATCGCGGTGCGCAACTCCTCCGCCGTCCCCACCGGGACGACGCGCACACCGAACGGCGCGGGCAGGTCGACGTTGGCCGCGACCAGGGTGACGTCGGCGCCGCGGGCGGCGGCGACGCGGGCCAGCGCCCACCCCTGCTTGCCGGAGGAGCGGTTGCCCAGGTAGCGGACCGGGTCCAGCGGCTCGCGGGTGCCACCGGCGCTGACCACGACGCGGCGGCCGGCGAGGTCGGCGCGCAGCGCGTCGGCGCCGGCGGTGAGCGCGACGTGGGCGAGCGCGGCGACGTCGGCGGGCTCGGGCAGCCGGCCGGGGCCGGAGTCGGGGCCGGTGAGCCGGCCCACGGCCGGGGGGAGCACGACCGCGCCGCGGCGGCGCAGCGTGGCCACGTTGTCCTGGGTGGCCGGGTGCAGCCACATCTCGGTGTGCATGGCCGGCACGAAGACCACCGGGCAGTGCGCGGTGAGCAGCGTCGCGGTGAGCAGGTCGTCGGCCCGGCCGGCGGCGGCGCGGGCGAGCAGGTCGGCGGTGGCCGGGGCGACGACGACGAGGTCGGCGGTCTGCCCGATCCGGACGTGGGCGACCTCGGGGACGTCGGACCACACGTCGGTGGTCACCGGGTTGCCCGACAGCGCCTCGAAGGTGGCCGCCCCGACGAAGTGCAGCGCCCCCGGGGTGGGGACGACGCGGACGTCGTGCCCGGCCTCGGTCAGCGCGCGCAGCAGCAGCGCGGCCTTGTACGCGGCCACGCCCCCGGCGACGCCCAGCACGATCCGGCTCATGCGCTCCATCCTCCCGCAGACACGACGACACCCCGGCACAGGTGCCGGGGCGTCACTCGTGAGGGCCTGGAACGGCCCCTGCGCAGGGCCCCGCCGCGAGCCTGCGAGCGGTGGGGGGCGAGGGGGTCCTCCTAGTTCTCGCCGGCGGTGTGGGTCAGCAGACCCTCGTTGATCTCGCGCAGCGCGATCGACAGCGGCTTCTCCTGCGGCGCGGTGTCGACCAACGGGCCGACGTACTCCAGGAGGCCCTCGGAGAGCTGGCTGTAGTAGGCGTTGATCTGCCGCGCGCGCTTGGCGGCGAAGATCACCAGGCCGTACTTGCTGCTGGTGCGCTCGAGCAGCTCGTCGATCGGCGGGTTGGTGATGCCCTCGGGGGCAGGTGCGACTCCGGACACGGGCGCGGAACTCCTCGGCTGGTTCGACGGGAGTGAGGGGCCTCGGGGGCCGGTCACTCGGAGGCGCCGGTCGTCTCCGACGACGGCGCAGCAAGCAAGGATACCAACTCGTCGGCGGCCCTGGCGACGTCGTCGTTGACCACCACGACGTCGAACTCCCCCGCGGCGTCCAGCTCGGCCTGCGCGATGGCCAGCCGGCGCTCCTGCACGGCGGGCGGCTCCGAGCCCCGGCCGGCCAGCCGGCTCTTCAGCTCGGCCCACGACGGCGGTGCCAGGAAGACCAGCTGGGCCCCGGCGTCGCGCGCGCGGACCTGGCGGGCGCCCTGCAGCTCGATCTCCAGCAGCGCCGGCGCCCCGGTCGCGAGTCGCTCGCGGACCGGGGCGGCCGGTGTGCCGTAGCGGTTGCCCGCGTACTCCGCCCACTCCAGCAGGCCGTCCTCGGCGACGAGCCGGTCGAACTCGGCGTCGTCGACGAAGTGGTAGTGGACGCCGTCCACCTCCCCCGCCCGCGCCCGCCGGGTGGTCACCGACACCGACACCCACACCTCGGGGTACCGGCGGCGGACCTCCGCCACGACGGTGCCCTTGCCGACCCCCGAGGGGCCGGAGAGCACCGTGAGGCGCGCCGGGGCCGGGGACCGTGGTGCAGTGGGCAACGCGTCGTCCTCGTCCTCGGGGCAGTGGTCCTCGGTGCGGTGCTTCCCGGTGCGGTGGTGCGGTGTGCGGGTGGCGGCCCGGGTCAGCTGGCCGAGTCGGCGGGCACCTGGTCGGCGACCACCTGCTCGCCACCGAACTCCGACTCCAGGGCCCGGCGCTGGTTGGCGCCCAGGCCGCGGACCCGGCGGGTCGGGGAGATCTCGAGCCGCTCCATGATCTTCGCAGCCCGCGCCTTGCCCACGCCGGGCAGGGACTCCAGCACCGCCGACACGCGCATCTTCCCGATGACCTCGTCGGTCTCGCCCTGGCGCAGGACGTCGCCGACCGTGGCGCCCTTGCTCTTGAGCCGCTCGCGCAGCTCGGCACGTGCCTTGCGGGCCGCGGCGGCCTTCTCCAGGGCGGCGGCGCGCTGTTCCGGGGACAGGTCAGGCAGGGGCATGGTGCGTCCCAATCGTGTCGTCGCGGGGGTCTGCACCCCGGCGTCTCGGTGCTGTGTCCGTGCCGTGCGGCACCCGTGGTCTCGGGCCCGGCGGTCAACCTAGTAACCGGGAATCCGCAGGTCACGCGCGGTGCGCGCGGAGTTTCCGATCTCCGTCCGTCCGCACCTCACGCTCCGTCCACTGGCTGTGTGACGATGCGTGAGACCCGCAGGTCACGAAGTATACGGAACGTATTAGGCCCGCAAGGACCCGGCGAGACACGCGGAGGACGACACGCCGGTCGCCCCGAGGATCAGCTCCGCGGACGGCGGGCGGAGCGGCGGCCCAGCGCCCACCCGCCGACCCCCGTGAGCACGAGCGCACCCGCCACGAGCAGGCCCGCACCCACCAGGTGGCCACGGTCCCAGAGCACTGCCCACCCGCTGTCGACCGTGGGGGTCAGCGTGCTGTCGTGGGCGTCCACGGGCTCCAGCGGCGCGGAGCCGCGGGGGATCCCCGCTGCCGCCGGGTGGGTGTTCGTCCACCAGAACACGACCACCCCCGCGACGGTGAGGGCCGCGCCCAGCAGCCCGGTCCCCCACGGCAGGGCCCGTCTCACGCCGCGAGCTCCCCCGCCCAGCGCGCCGCCGCCGCGCGCAGGGCGGCCGGGTCGGGACCGGCGGTGAGCACGTCGCGGGAGACGGTCGGGACGACGGCGCGACCGGCGCCGAAGAGCCGGCGCAGGTCCGCCGGCGTCCCGCCCTGGGCGCCCAGCCCGGGCGCGAGCACCGGGCCGCCGAGCCCGTCGAGGTCGACGTCGAGGTCGCGCAGCGTCGCCCCGACCACGACCCCGAAGGACCCGGTGGCCGCCCCCCAGCGGCTGCCGAGGTCCTGCACCGCGCCGAGGTCGGGCAGCGGGTCGCCGACCACCCAGCCGGGGGTGTTCCAGCCGCGCACGGTGTCGACCACGACCTGCGCCACCGACCGCGCCCCCACCGCCGCGGACTGCAGCGCGCCGGCGTCGGGGTTGGAGGTGCGGGCCAGCACGAACAGGCCGCCGCCGGTGAGCCGCGCGGTGTCCACGGCCGGCTGCAGCGCGCCGGGGCCGAGGTAGGGGCTGACGGTCAGCGCGTCGACGGCGCACGGGTGCTCCGGGCGCAGCACGTCGGCGTAGGCGTCCATCGTGGAGCCGATGTCGCCGCGCTTGGCGTCGAGCAGCACCAGCGCGCCGGCGGCGCGGGCCCGGGCGACGCCGTCCTCGAGCACCGCCACGCCGCGCGAGCCGTGCCGCTCGTAGAACGCCGACTGCGGCTTGAGGACGGCGACCTCCCCGGCCAGCGCGCCGACGACGGCGTCGGTGAACCGGGCCAGGCCGTCCGGGGAGTCGGGCAGGCCCCAGCGCTCCAGCAGCCCGGCGTGCGGGTCCAGGCCCACGCACAGCGGGCCGCGGGCGGCGACGGCGTCGGCCAGCCGCTGCCCGAACGGCGCGCTCACCGCGGCACCGCCCGCGGCAGGGTGTCGCCGTGCGCGGCGATGCAGTCGCGGGCCAGGAAGGGGTCGGCGAACGCGCCGGAGGCCGACTGCACGGCGTCGGCGCCGGCGTCGTACAGCGCCCGGAACGAGGCCGGGTCGGTCACCCCGCCCGTCGCCAGCACGTCGAAGCGGTGCCCGCCGGCCTCGCGCAACCCGACCAGCCGGCGGGTGAACTCCAGGGCCTGCCCGCGGACGGCGGCCCCGGACAGCCCGGCCACCGCGCGGCCGGGGAAGGTCGGCTCGCCGTCGCTGCGCACCACCCGGCGGGCGAGCGTGTTGATGCCGGCCACGCCGTCGACCAGCGGCGCCAGCCGGGGCACCAGCGCGGCGAGGCGCTGCTCGTCGAGCCAGGACAGCTTGGCGACCAGGCCGGTGCGGTCGTCGAGGTCGCGGCGCACCGTCTCGACCACCGCGACGGTGGCGTCGGCGTCCAGGCACAGCGGCGGCTTCACGCCGTCGGGGGACGCGGTGAGCGTGTTCGGGCAGGAGAGGTTCAGCTCGACCACCGTCGCGCCGGCCTCCTGCGCCAGCCGCGCCGTCGCGGCGAAGTCCCCGGCCAGGGCCGGGCCGTCGCCGGACCCCATCACGCTGACCAGCAGCAGCTGGTCGTCGTCGACCGCGGCCAGCGACCGCTCGAGGTCGGGCATCCACTCCTCCGGCGCCGGCGAGGGCACCCCGAAGGAGTTCACCGTGCTCACCCCGGGGTTCCCGGGCTCCACCCAGTCCCACGGGTCGGAGACGACGACGTCGCCGTCCGCGGGCCGCGGCGCGAAGGTCCAGTTGGGCCGGGCGTTGGGCTCGTGGGCGCGGCTGCGCACCGTCTTGTAGGTGAGCACGCTGAACCCGTTGCGGGCGTGGAAGCGGACCCACTCCTCACCGCCGCCCAGCACGCACGCGGGCACGCCGAGCGGGAAGCCGACGTCGCGGCCGAGCACCCGCCACCGGCGGTCCCCCGCCCGCGGGCGCTCCGGCAGCCGCGGGCCGACCGGCGTCGCCAGGTTCTCCCGGTAGGAGCGCTGCAGGTCGTAGGACGGCGTCCGGACGCCGTGCGCGGCGAGCACCCCGCCGTGCCCGGCGACGAACAGCACCCGGGTGAGCAGCGGCAGGTCGCTCGTCCCCGCCTCCCCCGCGGCGAGCCGGCCGGCCAGCGCGGCCGCGGGGGCGGTCAGGGCGCCGAGGTCGGGCGGCGTCGCGAAGCGGGTGAGTCCGGCGGTGTAGGCGTCGACGAGCCCGTGGAGGAGCCCGCGGGCGACGAGGTCCTCGCGCACCCGCCCGACCACCCCGTGAGGGGTGCCATTGTCGCGATAATGGCCGCTCACGACGGCGTGGACAGCGCCGCGTGGACCTCCTGCAGGCTGCGCACGCCCAGGCCCCCGCGGCGCAGCGCCTCGATCCCCTGCACCGCCGCGGCCATGCCCTGCACCGTGGTGATGCACGGGATGTCCGCGGCGACGGCGGCGGTGCGGATCTCGTAGCCGTCCAGCCGCGGCCCGCTGTTGCCCGGCGACCCGAACGGCGTGTTGACGACGATGTCGACGTCGCCGGCGAGGATCCGCTCCACGCAGTTGCCCGGGCCCTCGCTGTACTTGCCCACCACCTCGCACTCGACGCCGTTGCGGCGCAGCACCTGCGCGGTGCCGGCGGTGGCGAGCACGCGGAAGCCGAGGTCGGCCAGCCGCTTGACCGGGAAGACGGCGGCCCGCTTGTCCCGGTTGGCCAGCGAGACGAACACCGTGCCGGTCGTGGGCAGCGGGCCGTAGGAGGCCACCTGCGACTTGGCGAACGCGGTGCCGAAGCCGTCGTCGAGGCCCATGACCTCCCCGGTGGACTTCATCTCCGGGCCGAGCACGGTGTCGACGCCGTGGCCGTCGACGGTGCGGAAGCGGTGGAAGGGCAGCACGGCCTCCTTGACCGCGATCGGTGCCCGCTCGGCCAGGTCCGCGCCGTCACCGGTGGCCGGCAGCACGCCCGCGGCCCGCAGCTGGGCGACCGTCTCCCCCACCGCGATGCGGGCCGCGGCCTTGGCCAGCGGCACGGCGGTGGCCTTGGAGACGAACGGCACCGTCCGCGACGCCCGCGGGTTGGCCTCCAGCACGTACAGGACGTCGTCCTTGAGCGCGTACTGCACGTTGAGCAGCCCGCGCACCCCGATCCGGGCGGCCAGCGCCTCGGTGGCGGTGCGGATCCGCGCCAGGTCGGCCGAGACGAGCGTGATCGGCGGCAGCGCGCACGCGGAGTCGCCGGAGTGGATGCCGGCCTCCTCGATGTGCTCCATGACCCCGCCGAGGTAGAGCTCGGTGCCGTCGTAGAGCGCGTCGACGTCGATCTCGACGGCGTCCTCGAGGAACCGGTCGACCAGCACCGGGTGGGCGGGGCTGACGTCGGTGGCCTTGGCGATGTATGCCTCGAGCGTGGCGTCGTCGTAGACGATCTCCATGCCGCGGCCGCCGAGCACGTAGGAGGGGCGCACCAGCACCGGGTAGCCGATGCCGGCGGCGATCTGCCGGGCCTCGGCGAAGGCGGTCGCGGTGCCGTGCTCCGGGGCGCGCAGGCCGGTGTCGGCCAGCACGCGGGAGAACGCCCCGCGGTCCTCGGCGGCGTCGATGGACTCCGGCGAGGTCCCCAGCACCGGCACCCCGGCGTCCTTGAGCCGCTGCGCCAGGCCCAGCGGCGTCTGCCCGCCGAGGGTGCAGACCACCCCGGCGACCGGGCCGGCCGCCCGCTCGGCCTCGACCACCTCGAGGACGTCCTCGAAGGTCAGCGGCTCGAAGTACAGCCGGTCGGCGGTGTCGTAGTCGGTGGAGACGGTCTCGGGGTTGCAGTTGACCATCACGGCCTCGTAGCCGGCGTCCTGCAGCGCCATGACCGCGTGCACGCACGAGTAGTCGAACTCGATGCCCTGGCCGATCCGGTTGGGCCCCGAGCCGAGGATGAGCACCGCCGGCTTCTCGCGCGGCTCGACCTCGGTCTCCTCGTCGTAGGACGAGTAGTGGTAGGGCGTGCGGGCGGCGAACTCCGCGGCGCAGGTGTCGACGGTCTTGAACACCGGCCGGATGCCGAGGCGCCGGCGCAGCACCCGCACGCCGTCCTCGCCGGCGAGCTCGGGCCGCAGCGCGGCGACCTGGCGGTCGGAGAGCCCGTGCCGCTTGGCCCGCCGCAGCAGCTCCGGCGTCAGCGACGGCGCGTCGCGCACCTGCTCGCCGACCTCCTGCACCAGGGCGACCTGGTCGACGAACCACGGATCGAAGCCGCTCGCCTCGGCCACCTGCTCCACCGTCGCGCCCGCGGCCAGCGCCCGCTCGGCCAGGTACAGCCGGCCGTCGACGGGCGTGCGCAGTGCCTCGAGCAGCTCGGCGGCCGAGCGGTGCTCCGGCGGCCCGGTCCAGAAGCCGGCGGCCTTGGTCTCGGTGGACCGCATCGCCTTGCCCAGCGCCTCGGGGAAGTTGCGGCCCAGCGCCATGACCTCGCCGACGCTCTTCATCGTCGTGGTCAGCCGCGGGTCGGCGCCGGGGAACTTCTCGAAGGCGAACCGCGGGATCTTCACCACCACGTAGTCCAGCGCCGGCTCGAAGCTGGCCGGGGTGACGCCGGTGATGTCGTTGGTGATCTCGTCGAGGGTGTAGCCAATCGCGAGCTTGGCGGCGATCTTGGCGATCGGGAAGCCGGTGGCCTTGGACGCCAGCGCCGAGGACCGCGACACCCGCGGGTTCATCTCGATGACGACCAGCCGCCCGTCGGCCGGGTCGACGGCGAACTGGATGTTGCAGCCGCCGGTGTCGACGCCGACCTCGCGCAGCACCGCGATGCCGACGTCGCGCATCCGCTGGTACTCGACGTCGGTGAGCGTCATGGCCGGCGCGACGGTGACCGAGTCGCCGGTGTGCACGCCCATCGCGTCGACGTTCTCGATGGAGCAGACGACGACCACGTTGTCGCTGCGGTCGCGCATGAGCTCGAGCTCGTACTCCTTCCAGCCGAGCACCGACTCCTCGACGAGCACGGTGTGCACCGGGGAGTCGGTCAGGCCGTGCGTGGCCATCCGGCGCAGCATCGCCTCGTCGGTGGCGAAGCCCGACCCGAGCCCGCCCATCGTGAACGACGGCCGGACGACGACGGGGTAGCCGACCTCGGCCGCGGTGGCCAGGGCCTCCTCGACGGTCGAGCAGACCCGCGAGCGCGGGGTGTCGGCGCCGACCGCGCGGACGATGTCCTTGAACAGCTGCCGGTCCTCGCCGCGGTTGATCGCGTCGACGTCGGCGCCGATGAGCCGCACGCCGTACCGCTCCAGCGTGCCGTTCTGGAACAGGCCGATCGCGATGTTGAGCGCCGTCTGCCCGCCGAGGGTGGCCAGCAGCGCGTCGGGGCGCTCCCGGGCGATGACCCGCTCGACGAACTCCGGCGTCAGCGGCTCGACGTAGGTGGCGTCGGCGACCTCGGGGTCGGTCATGATCGTCGCCGGGTTGCTGTTGACCAGGCTGACCCGCAGCCCCTCCGCGCGCAGCACGCGGCAGGCCTGGGTGCCGGAGTAGTCGAACTCCGCGGCCTGCCCGATGAGGATCGGCCCGGAGCCGATGACCAGGACGTGCGAGATGTCGGTGCGCCGGGGCATCAGCGGGCCTCCCCCATCAGGTCGGTGAACCGCTCGAACAGCGGCGCGGCGTCGTGCGGGCCGGCGGCGGACTCGGGGTGGAACTGCACGCTGAACGCCGGGGCGTCGAGGCAGCGCAGCCCCTCGACGACGTCGTCGTTGAGGCCGACGTGGCTGACCTCGACCCGCCCGTAGGCGGTGTCGGTGGGGCGGTCCAGCGGCGCGTCGACGGCGAACCCGTGGTTGTGGCTGGTCACCCGCACGGTGCCGCTGACCCGGTCGAGCACCGGCTGGTTGAGCCCGCGGTGGCCGAAGCGCAGCTTGTAGGTGCCCAGGCCGAGCGCGCGGCCGAGCACCTGGTTGCCGAAGCAGATGCCGAACAGCGGCCGGCCGGCGTCGAGCACGCCCCGCACGGCGGCCACCGCGTAGTCGGCCGCGGCGGGGTCGCCGGGCCCGTTGGAGAGGAAGACGCCGTCGGTGCCGTGCCGCAGCAGGTCCCCGGCGGTCGCCGTCGCGGGCAGCACGTGCGTCTCGACGCCGAGGGCGGCCAGGTGCCGCGGGGTGGCGCTCTTGATGCCCAGGTCGAGCGCGGCGACGGTGAACCGCCGCTCCCCCACCGCCGGCACGACGTAGGGCTCGCGGGTGCTCACCTGCGGCGCGAGGTCGGCGCCGACCATGCTCCCGGCGGCACGCACCCGGGTGAGCAGCGCGTCGGCGTCGAGGGTCTCGCTGCTGATGCCCGCCCGCATGGCGCCGCGCTCGCGCAGGTGCCGGGTCAGGGCGCGGGTGTCGACGCCGCTGATCCCGACGACGCCCTGCGCGGCGAGCTCGTCGTCGAGGCTGCCGGTGGCCCGCCAGTTCGCCGGGCGGCGGGCGGGGTCGCGGACGACGAACCCGGCCACCCACATGCGGCGGCTCTCGTCGTCCTCGCCGTTGACGCCGGTGTTGCCCACGTGCGGCGCGGTCATCGTGACGATCTGGCCGGCGTAGCTGGGGTCGGTCAGCGTCTCCTGGTAGCCGGTCATCCCGGTGGCGAACACCGCCTCGCCCACCGTGGTGCCCACCGCCCCGTAGGCCTCGCCGCGGAACGTCCGCCCGTCCTCCAGGACGAGCACGGCCTCTGTCAACGCACAGCCTCTCCGTCGAGCACCGTCGCCTCGCCGCGCAGGAACGTCGCGACGACGCGGCCGGGCAGCTCCCGCCCGGCGTAGGGGGTGTTGCGGCTGCGGCTGGCCAGCGCGGCCGGGTCGACGGGAACCCGGGCGGCGGGGTCGACCAGCAGCAGGGTGGCCGGCTCGCCGGGCGCCAGCGGGCGGCCGTGCGCCCGGTCCCCGGCCCCGTCGAGGCGGCCGATGGCCGCCGGGCGGACCGACATGCGGTCGGCGACGCCGGCCCAGTCGAGCAGGCCGGGCTCCACCAGCGTCTCGACGACGACCGACAGCGCCTGCTCCAGCCCGAGCATGCCGGGCCGGGCCTGCGCCCACTCGCTCTCCTTGTCCTCCACCGCGTGCGGGGCGTGGTCGGTGGCGACGGCGTCGATCGTGCCGTCGGCCAGCCCGGCCCGCAGCGCCCGGACGTCCTCCTCGGTGCGCAGCGGCGGGTTGACCTTGAACACCGGGTCGTAGGACTCGGCGCAGGCCTCGGTGAGCAGCAGGTGGTGCGGGGTGACCTCGGCGGTCACCTGCACGCCGCGGGACTTCGCCCACCGCAGCAGCTCCACCGACCCGGCGGTGGACACGTGGCAGACGTGCAGCCGGGCGCCGACGTGCTGGGCCAGCAGCACGTCGCGGGCGATCACCGCCTCCTCGGCGGCGGCCGGCCAGCCGGTGAGCCCGAGCCGCGCCGAGCGGTCGCCCTCGTTCATCTGCGCGCCGGCGGTCAGCCGCGGCTCCTCGGCGTGCTGGGCGACGACGCCGTCGAAGGCCTTCACGTACTCCAGCGCCCGCCGCATGAGCGCGGGGTCGGAGACGCAGTGCCCGTCGTCGGAGAACACCCGCACCCGGGCGGCGGAGTCGGCCATCGCGCCGAGCTCGGCCAGCCGCTCGCCGCGCAGCCCGACGGTCACCGCCCCGACCGGGACGACGTCGACCAGCCCGGCCTGCCGGCCCAGCCGCCACACCTGCTCGACGACGCCGGCGGTGTCGGCGACGGGGTCGGTGTTGGCCATGGCGTGCACCGCGGTGAACCCGCCCAGCGCCGCGGCGCGGCTGCCGGTCTCGACGGTCTCGGCGTCCTCGCGGCCGGGCTCGCGCAGGTGGGTGTGCAGGTCGACCAGGCCGGGCAGGGCGACCAGCCCGTCGGCGTCGACGACGGTGGCGCCGGTCGCCGAGAGCCGCTCGCCGACCGCGGCGATCCGGCCGTCCTTGAGCAGCAGGTCGGCGGGGTCGCCGCCGAGGACCCGCGCCCCCTTGACGAGGACGGTCACGCGTTGCCTCCCAGGAGCAGGTAGAGCACGGCCATCCGCACGCTGACGCCGTTGCCGACCTGCTCGACGATCGTCGAGCGGACCGAGTCGGCGACGTCGGCGGCGATCTCCATGCCGCGGTTCATCGGGCCGGGGTGCATGACGATCGCGTCGTCGGACAGCGCGGCCATGCGCACGGCGTCGAGGCCGTAGCGGCGGCTGTACTCCCGGGCGCTGGGGAAGAACGAGGCGTTCATCCGCTCGGCCTGGACCCGCAGCATCATCACCGCGTCGGCCTTGGGCAGCACGGCGTCGAGGTCGTAGGAGACCGCCACCGGCCAGGAGTCCACGCCCACCGGCAGCAGCGTGGGCGGGGCGACGAGGGTGACCTCGGCGCCCAGCGTCGTCAGCAGCCACACGTTGGAGCGGGCCACCCGGCTGTGCAGGACGTCGCCGACGATCGTCACCCGGACGCCGTCGAGGCGGCCCAGCCGGCGGCGGATCGTGTAGGCGTCCAGCAGCGCCTGGGTGGGGTGCTCGTGGGTGCCGTCGCCGGCGTTGACCACGCTGCCCCGCACCCAGCCGGCCAGCCGGTGCGGCGCTCCCGAGGCGCCGTGGCGGACGACGATCGCGTCGCTGCCCATCGCCTCGAGCGTGAGCGCGGTGTCCTTGAGGCTCTCGCCCTTGGAGACGCTGCTGCCCTTGGCGGAGAAGTTGATGACGTCGGCGGAGAGCCGCTTGGCCGCCAGCTCGAAGGAGATGCGGGTGCGGGTGGAGTCCTCGTAGAAGAGGTTGACCACCGTGCGCCCGCGCAGCGTGGGCAGCTTCTTGACCTCGCGGCCGGCCAGCGCCTGGTCGATCTGCGCGGCGGTGTCGAGCACGAGCGTGGCGTCGTCGCGGTCGAGGTCGGCGCTCTCTAGCAGGTGCCGCTTCACCGGCCCTCCCCCTCCGTCACCAGCACCTCGTCGGTGCCGTCGGTCTCGGCCAGGTGGACGCGCACCGTCTGCGCGCGCGAGGTGGGCACGTTCTTGCCCACGTAGTCGGCGCGGATCGGCAGCTCCCGGTGGCCGCGGTCGACCAGGACCGCGAGCTGGACCGCCCGCGGGCGGCCGAGGTCGCGCAGCGCGTCGAGCGCGGCGCGCACCGAGCGCCCGGAGAACAGGACGTCGTCGACGAGGACGACCAGCCGGCCGTCGATCCCCTGCGCCGGCAGGAGGGTGTCCTCCAGCGCCCGGACGCCGCGCAGCCGCAGGTCGTCGCGGTAGAGGGTGATGTCGACGGTGCCGACGTCGACCGCGGTGCCGCTGAACGCGGCGACGCGGGCGGCGAGGCGGCGGGCCAGCGGGGCGCCGCGGGTGGGGATGCCGATCAGCACGAGGTCGGCGAGGGCGTCGCCGGCCTTCTCGATCAGCTGGTGCGCCATGCGGTCGACCACTCGGGCGACGTCGGCGGGGGCGAGCAGGACGCCGGCAGTGGACGTGCGGCTCGCAGCAGGCTCGCGAGAGCCGGCCATCAGGCCTCCTTCCCCGCCTCACGGGACGGGTCGTTAAAGGAGCGGATCGGACCGGTGCCGACCGTACTGCACGCGGTCGGGTGAACGCGTCGCGCCCCGGGGTCCCGCAGGTGGCCCTGCGTGGACGAGGATGCGCACGGACGAGGGATGTGCTGTCGTGACTCCCGCGTTACCAGTACGCTGCGTGACGACCGAGCCCTCCACACGACGACGGACAGTGAGCAGACACGGATGAGCACGGACTACTCGCGGGCCCTCGGTGCCCGGCTGCGGGCGATCCGCAACCAGCAGGGCCTCTCCCTGCAGGGCGTGGAGGACAAGTCGCACGGCCGCTGGAAGGCCGTCGTCGTCGGGTCCTACGAGCGCGGCGACCGGGCGGTCACCGTGCAGCGCCTCTCGGAGCTGGCGGTCTTCTACGGCGTGCCGGTCTCCGAGCTGCTGCCCGACCCGCGCCCCTCGTCGGCCGTCACGTCCACCACCAAGATCGTGCTGAACCTCGAGTCGCTGGGCTCGCTGCCCGCCGACGAGGCCGGCCCGCTGGCCCGCTACGCCTCGACCATCCAGGCGCAGCGGCACGACTACAACGGCAAGGTCCTCTCCATCCGCGCCGAGGACCTCAAGTCGCTGGCGATCATCTACGACATGAGCCCCGACGAGCTGACCACCCGGCTCATCGAGTGGGGCGTGCTCAACCCCGGCGGCATGGACGGCCTCGGCGCCGCCGGTGCCGACGACGAGGACGACGCCTGGGACCGCCGGCGCGCCCCCCGCTGAGGGAGGACCCTCTCGCCCCCACCGCTCGCGAGCTCGCGTCGGACCCTGCGAGAGGGCCGTTCCAGCACGTCACCAGGCCCGTCCCGGCTGCTGCCGGGGCGGGCCTCGTCGCGTCCGGGGTCCGGGCCGGGTCCGCGGTTCGTGCACGCAGCGCGGTCCGCGCGCCGGCCGGCAGCGCTGGGTGCACACAGGGCGGGCGCAGGCCGGTCCCCGGGAACTGTCAGAGGGCGCACCTAGCGTCGGCGACGCCGAGCACGCGCACCCGAGGAGTCCCCGTGAGCACCGCCCCGCCCGTCCCGATGCCCGACCCCGAGGTGCTGCTCGCGGCCGACCTGCGGGCCGCGCTGCGCCGGGCGCGGCGGCTGAACGCCGGGGTCCGGGCGGCGGCGATGCTGGCCGCCGCCGGGGCCGGCGTGCGCGGCTGAGCCGGCGGCCTCAGGACGAGCCGGACCTCAGGACGAGCCGGACCTCAGGACGAGGAGGTGGGCACCTCGGCGTCGAGGATGGCGCCGAGGACGCCGTTGACGTAGGCCGGCGAGTCGTCGGTGGACAGCGCCCGCGCGAGCTCCACGGCCTCGTCGATGACCACGGCGTCGGGGACGTCGTTGACCCACAGCAGCTCGAAGACCGCCATCCGCAGGATCGCCCGGTCGACGTCGGGCAGCCGCTCCAGCGACCAGCCGCGGGCGTGCTGCCCGATCAGCTCGTCGATGCGCCCGGAGTGCGCCGCGACGCCCTCCACCAGCCGGACCGCGTGGTCGGGCACCGGCGGGTCGGCGAGCGCCACGCGCTCGCGCAGCAGCTCCAGCGCGTCGGCGCCCCGCAGGTCGGCTGCGTAGAGGACGTCGACGGCGCGCTTGCGTGCCTTGGTGCGGGCGGCCACGGGACGGGTCCGGGGTGCGGTGCCGGGAGGCGGAGTCAGTTGGCGCGGCCGAGGTACCGGCCGTCGCGGGTGTCCACCTTGAGCTTGTCGCCGGTGTTGACGAACAGCGGCACCTGGATCTGCGCGCCGGTCTCCAGGGTGGCCGGCTTCGTCCCGCCGGTGGAGCGGTCACCCTGCAGGCCCGGGTCGGTGTGCTCGACGACGAGCTCGAGGGTCACCGGGAGCTCCACGTACAGCGGCGTGCCCTCGTGGACGGCGACGACGGCCTCCGTGTTCTCCAGCAGGTAGTCCGCGCCGCTGCCGACGGTCTCGGCCGGCACGTGGATCTGGTCGAACGTCTCGCCGTCCATGAAGACGAAGTCGGCGCCGTCCTTGTACAGGTAGGTCATGTTCCGCTTGTCGACGGTGGCCGTGTCGACCTTGGTGCCGGCGTTGAACGTGCGGTCGACGACCTTGCCCGAGAGCACGTTCTTCAGCGTGGTGCGCACGAACGCACCGCCCTTGCCGGGCTTGACGTGCTGGAACTCGGTGACGGACCACAGCTGGCCGTCGAGGTTGAGGACCATGCCGTTCTTGAGGTCGTTGGTGGTAGCCATCTAGAGGACCAGCAGTTCCTTGCTCGTGAGGGTCAACAGTTCGGGCGCGTCAGCGGTGACGACGAGGGTGTCCTCGATCCGGACACCGCCGTGGCCGGGGAGGTAGACCCCCGGCTCCACGGTGACGGCCATGCCGGCGGCCAGCCTACCCGCGCCCAGCGGGCCGATGCCCGGTGCCTCGTGGATCTCCAGGCCCACGCCGTGGCCGAGGCCGTGGGAGAAGTGCTCGGCGTGCCCGGCGGCGGCGATCACGTCGCGGGCGGCGGCGTCGACGGCGACGACGTCGGCGCCGACGGCCAGCGCCGCCCGCCCGGCCGCCTGCGCCTCGGCGACCAGCGCGTAGACCTCCCGCTGCCAGTCGGCGGCGTGCCCGAGCACCAGCGTGCGGGTCATGTCGGAGTGGTAGCCGTCGACGGTCGCGCCGAAGTCGAGCTTGAGGAGGTCGCCGCCGGCCAGCACCGTGCGGTCGGGGCGGTGGTGCGGGATCGCGGAGTTGGCGCCGGTGGCCACGATCGTCTCGAACGACGGCGCCTCGGCCCCCAGGGTCAGCATCCGGGCGTCGAGCTCCCGGCCGACCTCGAGCTCGGTGCGCCCCGGCCGCAGCGCCCCTTCGGCGGCGAGCTCGGCCAGCGCATGGTCGGCGACCGCGCAGGCCCGCCGCAGGGCGTCGACCTCGTCGTCGTCCTTGACCGCGCGCAGCGCCTCCACCGCCCGCTGCACCGACACCAGCTCGGGCACCGTGCCGCCGTCGGCGGCGTCGGTGAGCACCCGCTGCAGCTGGGCGTGGCCGTCGACGGTGACCTCGTGGCTCTCGTAGCCGATCCGCCCGGCGCCCCGCCGCACCGCCTCGGAGGCCAGCGCCGGCACGGTGGCGCGGTCGACGAGCAGCTCGACGTCGGGCACCTGGGTGCCGGCCTGGGTGGTGTAGCGGCCGTCGGTGCCGAGGACGTCGGCCCCGTCGGTGCGCAGCAGCAGGGCGCCGTTGGAGCCGGTGAACCCGGTCAGGTAGCGCACGTTGAGCAGGTTGGTGACCAGGACGGCGTCCAGGCCGCGCTCGGCGGCCGTCGCCCGCAGCCGCTCGCGCCGCTGCGCCTCCCGCCCGCTCACCGCGCGCCCCGCAGGGACAGCCACTGCAGGGCCAGCACGTAGCCCTCGATGCCGAGACCGGCGATGACGCCGTCGGCCACCGCCGACACGTAGGAGTGGTGCCGGAACGGCTCGCGCTTGTGGATGTTGCTGATGTGCACCTCCACCAACGGCGCGCCGAGCGCGGCGAGCGCGTCGTGCAGCGCGACCGAGGTGTGCGACCAGGCCGCGGGGTTGAGCACCACGGGGTCCCCGGCGTCGGTGGCCTCGTGGATCCAGCGGAGCATCTCCGCCTCGTCGTCGGTCTGCCGGACGCGGACCTCCATCGCCAGCTCGCGTCCGGCGTCCTCGAGCAGCTCGACGAGCTGGGCGTGGGTGGTCGTGCCGTACACCTCCGGCTCGCGGGTGCCGAGCCGGCCGAGGTTGGGGCCGTTGAGGACCTGGACGGTCACGCTTCCTCCGTCGGGGTGGTGGGGCGGGTGGTCACGCGGCGACCGTGGCCCACGCCGCGTCGAGCCATGCCGGATCGGGGTCGGTGAGGATCCCCGGGGTGCCCAGGCCGTCGAGGACGACGAAGCGCAGCGTGGCGCCGCGGGCCTTCTTGTCCACCCGCATCACCGCCTGCAGCGCCGTCCAGTCCCCGGCGTAGCGGGTGGGCAGCCCCATGGCGGTGAGCAGGTCGCGGTGCCGGTCGGCGTCGGCGCGCGAGAGCCGCCCGGCCTGCACGCCGAGCTCGGCGGCGAACACGAGCCCGACGGCGACCGCCTCGCCGTGCCGCCAGCGGAAGTCCTCGACCCGCTCGATGGCGTGGCCGAGGGTGTGGCCGTAGTTGAGGAACTCGCGGACGCCGGTGTCGAAGAGGTCCTGCCCCACCGCGTCGGCCTTGACCCGGACGGCGCGCTCGACGAGCTCCTCGGTGTCGCGGCGGCCGGTGGGGTCGGCCTCGAGCAGGTCGAGGATCGTGCCGTCGGCGATGAGGCCGCACTTGACCACCTCGGCCATGCCGGCGCGGAACTCCGCCTCGGGCAGCCCGGCGAGGACGTCGGTGTCGGCGAGCACGCCGGCCGGCGGGTGGAACGCGCCGACGAGGTTCTTGCCCGCGCCGGTGTTGATGCCGGTCTTGCCGCCCACCGCGGCGTCGACCATGCCGAGCACGCTGGTGGGCAGGTGCACGACGCGCACGCCGCGCACCCAGGTGGCGGCGAGGAACCCGGCGAGGTCGGTGACCGCTCCCCCGCCGACGCCGACGACGGCGTCGGAGCGGGTCAGCCCGAGCCGGCCGAACTCCTCCCAGGCGGCCGCGGCGACCCCGGCGGTCTTGGCCGCCTCCCCGTCGGGGACGACGACGGCCTCGGCGGCCACCCCGGCGGTCTGCAGCGTCTCGACGGCGGCACCGGCGAGGGCGGCCAGCGGCGGGGCGTGCACGACGGCGGCCTTCGGCGTACCGGCCAGCACCAGGCCGAGCTCGGCCTGCGCGCCGGGGCCGATGACGACATCGTAGGGCCGCTCCCCCGCGACGGTCACCCGCCTCACCGGGCGGTCCCGGCGGGCAGCGCGGACAGCACCTCGGCGACGACGTCGTCGGGGGTGCGCCCGCCGGTGGCGACGACCGCGGTGGCCACCTCCGCGTAGAGCGGGGCGCGCTGCTCGAGCAGGGTGCGCAGCATCGCGCGGGGGTTGACCGCCAGCAGCGGGCGGTCGCGGGAGAGCCCGGCGCGCTTGGCGGCCGAGGGCAGGTCGACGTCGAGGTGGACGACGGTGCCGCCGGCCCGCCCGTAGGCCACGAGCAGCTCGCGGCTGGCCGCGCTGAGCACCGCGCCGCCGCCGAGGGCCAGGACGCCGTCGTGCCCGGCCAGCGCCCGCGCCACGGCGGCCTCCTCCAGCGCGCGGAAGTGCGGCTCGCCGTGCGTGACGAACAGGTCGGCGACGGTGGTGCCGGTCTGCGCCTCGACGTCGGCGTCGGTGTCGCGGAAGGGGACGCCGAGGGCGGCGGCGACCGCCGTCCCGACGGTGGTCTTGCCCGACGCCGGCGGGCCCACGAGCACGAGGAGGGGCCGGCTCACCGGAACGGGAGGGCGTCGAGGTAGGCGCGGGCGTTGCGGGCGGTCTCGGCGACCGAGTCGCCGCCGAACTTCTCCAGCGCGGCGTCGGCGCACACGAGGGCGACCATCGCCTCCATCACCACCGACCCGCGCGGCACGGCGCAGGCGTCGCTGCGCTGGTTGATCGCGACCGCGGCGTCGCCGGTGGCGACGTCGACGGTGGCCAGCGCCCGCGGCACGGTGGAGATCGGCTTCATCGCCGCGCGGACCCGCAGCACCTCGCCGTTGGTCATGCCGCCCTCGATGCCGCCGGCGCGGTCGGTGACCCGCCGCAGCCGGCCGTCCTCGCTGACGATCTCGTCGTGGGCGACCGAGCCGCGGCGGCGGGCGGTCTCCAGCCCGTCGCCGACCTCGACGGCCTTGACCGACTGCACGCCCATGAGCGCGGCGGCCAGCCGGGAGTCCAGGCGGCGGTCCCAGTGCACGTGGCTGCCCAGGCCCGGCGGCAGCCCGTGGACGACGACCTCGACGACGCCGCCGAGGGTGTCGCCGTTCTTCCGGGCGTCGTCGACCTCGGCGACCATGACCGCGCTGGTGGCCGGGTCGGCGCAGCGCACCGGGTCCTCGTCGATGCGCGGGTTGTCCTGCGGGCCGGGGACGACGCCGTCGGGGACGGTGACCGGGCCGATCGCGACGACGTGGCTGACCACCTCGACGCCGAGCGCCTGGCGGAGGAACGCCCGCGCGATGGTGCCGAGGGCGACGCGGGCGGCGGTCTCGCGGGCGCTGGCGCGCTCGAGCACCGGGCGGGCGTCGTCGAAGCCGTACTTCTGCATGCCGGCGAGGTCGGCGTGGCCGGGCCGCGGGCGGGTCAGCGGGGCGTTGCGCGCCTGCCCGGCCAGCACCTCGGGGTCGACCGGGTCCGGCGACATGACCGTCTGCCACCTGGGCCACTCGGTGTTGCCCACCTGGACCGCGATCGGCCCGCCCTGGGTGACCCCGTGCCGGACGCCGCCGGTGAGGGTGACCTCGTCCTGCTCGAAGGACATCCGCGCGCCGCGGCCGTGGCCCAGGCGGCGGCGGGCGAGGTCGACGTCGAGGTCGGCGGTCCGGACCCGCACGCCGGCGGGCAGTCCCTCGAGGACGGCGGTGAGCTGCTGGCCGTGCGACTCACCGGCGGTCAGCCAGCGCAACATGCCCCGGATTGTGCCAGCCGGGCGCGCAACCCCCGCCCGCGGCGCCCGGGTGACGGTCCCGGGTGGTGATCCGGTGACCCGATCGTGGCGCACGTGAGTCCCGCTCAGCCGACCGGGCCCTCCAGCAGCAGGGCGAGGACCGCGCCGAGCAGCAGTGGCGGGCCGAACGGCAGCGCGGTGCGCCAGCCCGCGCGCCCGGTGGCGACCAGCAGCAGCGAGACCGCGGCGCCGGCGAGCAGGCCGAGGAACACCCCCGCCAGCAGCACGCCCCACCCGGCCCAGCCGAGCAGCAGGCCGAGCAGCGCGAGCAGCTTGACGTCACCGAGCCCGAGGCCCGCCGGCCCGGCCAGCGCGGCGAGCAGCGCGATGCCCCCGGCGGCGGCCGCGGCGAGCAGCGCCCGCAGCAGCGCCGGCCACGTGCCCAGCAGCGCGGCGTCGGCGAGCAGGGCCGCGACGGCGACCCCGGCGGCCGGGTAGGTGACCCGGTCGGGCAGCCGGTGCACGGCGAGGTCGACCTGCGCGAGGACGACGGCGGCGCCGGCGGCCCAGGCGAGCGCGACCGTGGCCGGCCGGGCGCCGGTGAGCAGCACCGCGCCGCAGAGCAGGACGGCGAGGACGGCGGCCGAGGCGAGCGCGCGGGCCGGGCCGGTGCGGGCGGCGGGGTCGCGGGCGGCCAGCCGGACGGCGGTGCGGGCCAGCAGCGGGCCGGCGACGGCGGCGGTCAGCAGCGCGAGCGCGAGCAGCGGCCCGCGCGGGAGCACGTCGGCCAGTCCGGTCAGCGGGCGTCCAGGGCGGCGCGCATGGCGCCCAGCGGCGCGGGCTGCCCGGTCATCAGCTCGACCTGGACGGTGGCCTGCCAGAACAGCACCTCCAGGCCGCCGAGCACGGTGGCGCCCGCCGCGGCGGCCCGCTCGGCCAGCGGGGTGGGCCAGGGCGCGTAGAGGACGTCGAGCAGGGTCTGCCCGCCGCGCCACTGCAGGCCGGCGAGGTCGGGGTGCGCACCGACCGGGACGGTGCTGACGACGACGGGCGCCTCGACCGGGCCGGGCGCGATCCGCCGGACGTCGGTCTCCACGCCGAGCGCGCCGAGCACGCGGACGACGTCGGCGGCCCGGTCGGGGGTGCGGACGAGGACGTCGACGGACTCCGCGCCGAGCTCGGCGAGCGCCACGGCCGCGGCGGCCGCCGTCCCCCCGGCCCCGACGATCGCCGCGTGCGCGACCCGCTCCACGCCGCCGACCTGCAGCGCCATGCCGACGCCGTGGACGTCGGTGTTCTCCGCCCGCCAGCCGGTGTCGGTGTGCACCAGGGTGTTGGCCGCCCCGAGCAGGCGCGGCAGCGGCTCGACCTCGTCGGCGACCGCGACGGCGGCCTGCTTGCACGGCATGGTCACCGAGAAGCCGCGCCACTCCGGTCCGAGCCCGGCCAGCAGGACCGGCAGGTCCTCGGGGCCGAGGTCGAGCGCGTCGTAGGTCCAGCCGGTCAGCCCGAGCGCGGCGTAGGCCGCGCGGTGCAGCAACGGCGAGAGGGAGTGCCCGACCGGGCGGCCGAGGACGGCCGCCCGGCCGGCGGGACCCGCTCCGGGCACCGGCGCGTCAGCCACCGCACCCGAGGCCGGCGTCGGCGCAGCGCTGCCGGGCGGCCACGAACTCGTCGTAGCTGGCGGTGAAGAAGTGCCGGCCGTCCTGCGACTCGAGCACGTAGTACAGGAGGTCGCCGGTGCTGGGCGCGAGCGCCGCCTCCAGCGAGGCCTCGCCGGGCGCGCTGATCGGCGTCGGCGGCAGCCCGGCCCGGGTGCGGGTGTTGTACGGGCTGTCGGTCTGCAGGTCGGTGACGGTGAGCTCGTTGCCGTTCTTCTGCAGGCCGTAGGCGAGGGTCGCGTCGATGCCGAGCGGGATCCCCTGGGCCAGCCGGTTGTAGACCACCTGCGCGACGTTCGGGCGCTCCTCGTCGAGGAGGGTCTCCGACTGCACCATCGAGGCGACGACGACGACGTCGTACACCGAGCGGCCGGCGGCGGCGGCCCGCTGCTCGAGCTGCAGGTCCGCGGCCATCTCGGTGAACCGCGAGACCATCGACTCCAGCACGTCGGCGGCGGTGGCGTCGGGCTCGACGTCGTAGGTGGCCGGGAACAGGAAGCCCTCGAGCGAGCCGTTGGCGTAGGCCGGCAGGCCCAGCGCGGCGGGGTCGGCCGCGGCGGCGCGCAGGTCCTCGATCGGCAGGCCGGTGGTCTCGGCGATGCGCTGCAGGGTGGCCTCGACGGTGAAGCCCTCGGGCACGGTGACCCGCGAGACCTGGCGGGTGGCGGGGTCGAGCAGCAGGTCCAGGGCGGCCGCGCCGCTCATCTGCTCGCGCATGCTGTAGACGCCGGGCTGGATGCCGGTGGCCGCGGGCTGGCCCTCGGCGGCGTCGACGAACGGCTCGCCGGAGGCGATGACGCCGGCGTCGACGAGCGTGCGGGCGATGTCGCTGAGGGTGTCGCCCTCGCCGACGCGGACCTGCACGGTCCCGGTGCCGGCGCCGGTGTAGTCCTCGGCCTCGGGGTTGACCAGCCCGATGAGGGCGCGCCCGCCGAAGACGATGCCCGCCACGAGGCCGGCGAGGACCAGCAGCGCGAGCAGGTTGGCCAGCGGGCTGCGGCGGCGCCTGCCCGAGCCGGGCGCGCGGCCCGAGCCGAGGACGGGGTGCTCGTCGGTGTGGTCGTCGTCGTGGTGCAGGTCGTCGTCGTGGGGGACGGCGTGGTGGACGTCGTCGTGGTGCTCGGGCTCCGCGGCGGCGCGCCGGCCGCGGAGCCCCCGGCGACCGGGATCCCGGGCGCCGGCGCCCAGCACCTCCAGGCCGCCGGTGGCCTCGTCGTCCTCGTGGGGGTCGGGGTGCGCGAGCTCGTCGGTGTGGTACGCGGCCACGGTGGCGTCGGGGTCGGCACCGCCCCGGTCAGCAGCGCTCCGGTCGGCCATCCGCGACCAGGCGCTCTTCGGGCGCGGCGGCAGGCCGGTCGCGGGCGGCTCGGGCTGCCCGCCGGGCAGCGGTCCGGTGCGGTCGTCGTCCCCCGGGTCGGCGTGCCGGCCGCTGAGCACCGGCCCGGCCCACCGGGAGTCGGCGCGGCCGGGCCCGGTCGGGACCGGGCCCACCGGCAGCTGCGTCGTCGGGGGCACGTCGAACGGCCGGTCGCCCTGCCAGGTGCCCGCGGGGCGCCCGGCGGCGGGGAGGACGTCGGGTCCCGCGTGCCGGCCCCGCCCCCCGTACGGCGGGACCGGACCGCTCACGGGCGCTCCCGCTGGGAGTCGAGATAGGCCTGGAGGATGACCACGGCGGCGGCCTGGTCGATCACGGGGCGCTGGGCGCGGCTGTCGAGCCCGTTCGCCCGCAGGGAACTGGCTGCGGTCACGGTGGAGAGCCTCTCGTCGACGAGGTGCACGGGCACGCTGCCGATGCGCCCGGCGAGTGACCGAGAGTAGGCACGCGCTTCCCGGGCGGAGGCGCCCGACGCACCCGACAGGTGCCTCGGCTCCCCCACGATCACCTCTGTCACCTCGTGTTCGGTGACCAGCGCGGCGATCCGGTCCAGGTCGGACCCGTCCCGCCGGCGCTCGACGGTCTCCAGCGGGCTGGCGAGCGTGCCGGTGGGGTCCGACAGCGCGACGCCGACGCGCACCGTGCCGACGTCGAGACCGAGCCGGCGGCCCTGCCGGGGACGGCGCGGGGGCAGCGGCAGTCCCTGCGACAGGTCGATCTCGGTGGTCTCGTTGCGCACCGGCGGGAACCCGGCGCGCAGGTCGATCTGCTCGGTGCGGTGGTGCACCGGCTGTGGCGGCTGCTGCCGGGGTGGCGCCTGCCGGGGACGCGACGGCGGCACCGCCGGGCGGCCCTGGACGCGCCGCTCCCCCACCTCGCCGGTCTCGTCGGGGCGCTGCTCGGGCACTCCGGTCACCTCCCTGCGGCGGTCTGGACCGCCTGTTCGCCGGCCTGGAGGGCGGCGGGGATGCCGCCCGGGTCCGTGCCGCCCCCCTGGGCGACGTCGGCCTTCCCGCCACCCCGGCCTCCGACCGGGGCCGCCGCGGCGCGCAGCACGTCGTTGGCCGACAGGCCGCGCTCCTGCGCGGCCGGGGTGAGCGCGGCGACGAGAGCCACCTTGCCCGCGGCCTCCGAGGCGAGCAAGACGACACCCGGGCGCTCCCCGAGGCGCGCGCGGACGTCGAGGGCCAGGGTGCGCAGGTCGCCGCCGGAGAGCCCGGCCGGCGCGGCGGTGACGACGGCGACCCCGCCGACGTCGCGCGCGTCGGCGGCCAGCTGCCCGGCCGCGGCCCGGTTCTGCTGGGCGCGCAGCTCGGCGATCTCCCGCTCGGCGTCGCGCAGCCGCGCCAGGATGCCGCCGACCCGGTCGGCCAGCCCGTCGGTGGGCGCCTTGAGCAGCTCGCCGAGCTGGCGGACGAGGTCGCGCTCGCGGGCGAGGTAGCGGAAGCCCTCGAGGCCGACGACGGCCTCGACGCGGCGCGCACCCGACCCGACCGAGGACTCGCCGGTCAGCGCCAGCGTGCCGATCTGCGCGCTGCCGGTGACGTGCGTGCCGCCGCAGAGCTCGCGCGACCAGGGGCCGCCGATCTCCACGACGCGCACCTGCTCGCCGTAGGTCTCGCCGAACAGCGCCAGCGCGCCGATGGCCTGGGCCTCGGGCAGCGTCATGTACTCGGCGCGCACCCGGTGGTCGGCGCGCACGGCGGCGTTGGCGACGTCCTCGATGTCGTGCCGCTGCTGCAGGGTCAGCGCCCCCTGCCAGGCGAAGTCCAGCCGCAGGTAACCGGGGCGGTTGTAGGAGCCCGACTGCAGCGCCTGCGGGCCGAGCACCTGGCGCAGCGCGGCGTGCACCACGTGCGTGCCCGAGTGCGCCTGGCAGGCCGACAGCCGCCACTCGCGGTCGACCTCGGCGGTGAGCTCGGCGCCCTCGGCGAGCTCACCCTCGAGCACCCGCACCTGGTGCACGACCAGGCCCTTGACCGGGCGCTGCACGTCGAGCACCTCGGCGCGGCCGCCGTCCCAGCTCAGCGTGCCGGCGTCGGCGACCTGACCGCCGGACTCGGCGTAGAAGGGCGTGCGGTCGAGGACGACGCGGGTGACCTCCCCCGGGCCGGCCGGGGCGGCCGGCGCGTCGTCCTCACCCAGGTCGCTGACCACGCCGAGTACGCGGGAGTCGGTGCGCAGGGTGTCGTAGGCCCGCCAGTCGGTGGGGCCGTGCTCGGCGAGCAGCCGGCGGTAGGCCAGGACGTCGACCGAGCCGGTGCGCTTGGCGCGGGCGTCGGCGCGGGCCCGGTCGCGCTGCTGCTGCATGAGCGCGCGGAAGCCGGCCTCGTCCACGGTCACGCCCTGCTCGGCGGCCATCTCGAGGGTCACGTCGATCGGGAAGCCGTAGGTGTCGTGCAGCGAGAACGCCTGCTCCCCCGACAGCGACGGCGTGCCGGCGGCCTTGGCCTGCGCCACGGCGGTGTCGAACAGCGCGGTGCCGGAGGTGAGGGTGCGCCGGAACGCCTCCTCCTCGGCGTAGGCGACGGCGCTGATCCGGTCGAAGTCGGCGACGACCTCCGGGTAGCTCGCGCCCATCGCGTCGCGGGAGACCGGCAGCAGCTCGGGCAGGGTGGCGGCGTCGACGCCGAGCAGCCGCATGGAGCGGACGGCGCGGCGCAGCAGCCGGCGCAGGATGTAGCCGCGGCCCTCGTTGCCCGGCGTGACCCCGTCGCCGATGAGCATCAGCCCGCTGCGGACGTGGTCGGCGACCACCCGCAGTCGCACGTCGGCGTCGTGGTCCTTGCCGTAGGTGACCCCGGCGAGGTCGGCGGCGCGGCGCAGCACCGGCGCGACCTCGTCGATCTCGTACATGTTGTCGACGCCCTGCAGCAGGTAGGCCACCCGCTCCAGGCCCATGCCGGTGTCGATGTTCTTCTTCGGCAGCTCGCCGAGGACCCGGAAGTCCTCCTTGCTCCGGACGTCGGTGAGCTCGTACTGCATGAAGACGAGGTTCCAGATCTCCAGGAACCGGTCGCCGGCGGTGTCGACCAGCGGGCCGCCGTCCGGGCCGAACTCCGGACCGCGGTCGTAGTAGATCTCCGAGCACGGGCCACCGGGGCCGTCGGCGCCGGTGTGCCAGTAGTTGTCCTTCTTGCCCAGCCGCTGGATGCGCTCGAGCGGCAGGCCGGCGATGCGGTGCCAGGCGTCGGCGGCCTCGTCGTCGTCGAGGTAGACGGTGACCCAGATGCGGTCGGGGTCGAAGCCGAGCCCGCCGTCCTCGACCCGCCCGGTGACCAGGTCCCAGGCGTGCTGGACGGCGCCCTCCTTGAAGTAGTCGCCGAAGGAGAAGTTGCCGTTCATCTGGAAGAACGTGCCGTGGCGGGTGGTCTTGCCCACCTCCTCGATGTCGAGGGTGCGCACGCACTTCTGCACGCTGGTGGCCCGCGGGAACGGCGCGGGCTCGCGGCCGGTCAGGTACGGGATGAACGGCACCATGCCGGCGACGGTGAACAGCAGCGAGGGGTCGGGGGACACCAGCGAGGCGCTGGGCACGACGGTGTGGCCGCGCTGCTCGAAGTGGTGCAGGAAGCGGCGGCGGATCTCGGCGGTCTGCATGGCCTACTCGGTCCTCAGGGCGGGGGCGTCCCCCGCGGGGTGGGGGCTGCTCAGCGGTCGGCGGCGTGCGCGCCGCCTCGTGCGGGGAGCTGCCGGCCGGGCAGCTCGGGCAGCCGGGCCTGGTCGCGGTCGGGCAGCGGCGCGTCGAGGCCGGTGCCGGCGCGCAGCTCCTCCTCGCGCGCGGCGGCCGCGGCGCGCACGTCGGCGCCGAAGTCGCCGATGGCCTCGGCGAGCTCGCGCAGGCTCTCGGCCAGGGCCCCGGCCACGCCCTGGGGGGTCAGCTTCTCGGCCGCGCGGGAGAGCTTGCGGACGACGAGGGCGCCGATCGTGACGCCCATCGCCAGCCAGAACAGCCGGCGCATCAGGCGGCCCGCCGGGCGGCACGCCGCGCGCGGCGGTCGGCCTTGTCGCGGGCGGCGGCCTCGGCGATCGCCTGGCCCTCCCGGCGCTTGCGGGTGGCGCTGCGCACGCCGTAGCTGAACGCGGCCACCTTGATCAGCGGGCTGCCCACGGTGGCGGCGACGACGCTGGTCAGCGCGGCGACGTTGCTCGACACGTTGGCCGCGTTGCCGGTGATGTCGTCGACCCGCTCGAGGTTGCTGTTGACCTGGGCGATGGTGGTCTGGGCCTGGCCGAGGATCGGCTGGCTCTGCTCACGCACCTGGCGGATGGTCAGCGTCGTCTCGTCCAGGGTGCGCCCGAGCTTCAGCAGCGGGACGGCGAGCAACGCCACCAGCAGCACCAGCGCCAGGGCGGCGATCAGTCCGGCCCACTCTCCTGCGGACACGCGGCGTCTCCTCTTCTGCGTCGGCGGCCGGCGTGGTCGGCAACGCCCGGCGTGGCCACAGTAGTCGCGGCCCTCCGCGGTCAGCGGGTGCGCCGGAGGATGGCCCGGAGCTTGGCCAGCCGCGCGCCGATGGCGCTCTCCGCGCCGCGGCTGGTGGGCCGGTAGTAGTCGCGCCCGACCAGCGCGTCGGGCGGGTACTGCTGCGGCACGATCCCCTCGGGCGCGTCGTGCGGGTAGACGTAGCTCGTGCCGTGCCCGAGCTTCTTCGCGCCGCCGTAGTGGGCGTCGCGCAGGCCGGGGGGCACCGGTCCGGCCAGCCCCGCCCGCACGTCGGCGACCGACTCGCCGATGGCCACGGTGACCGCGTTGGACTTCGGCGCGGTGGCCAGGTGGACGACGGCGTGCGCGAGCGGGAAGTGGCCCTCGGGCATGCCGATGAAGGCGACCGCCTCGGCCGCGGCGACCGCGGTCTGCAGCGCCGTCGGGTCGGCCATGCCGATGTCCTCGCTGGCTGCGATGACCAGGCGGCGGGCGATGAAGCGCGGGTCCTCCCCCGCCACGACCATGCGCGCCAGGTAGTGCAGCGCGGCGTCGACGTCGCTGCCGCGGATGGACTTGATCAGCGCGCTGGCGACGTCGTAGTGCGCGTCGCCCTGCCGGTCGTAGCGGACGGCGGCCTGCGCGACGGCGGTCTCCAGCGTGGCGAGGTCGATCTCGCCCGCGCCCGCCGACCGCGCGGCGCCGGCCCCGGACTCCAGCGCGGTGAGCGCCTTGCGCCCGTCGCCACCGGCGACGCGGACCAGGTGCTCCTCGGCCTCGGCGCTCAGCGTCACCGCCCCGCCCAGGCCGCGCTCGCTGGTGAGGGCGCGGTGCAGCAGCGCGCGGACGTCGTCGTCGGACAGCGGCTGCAGGGCGAGCACGAGGCTGCGCGAGAGCAGCGGGCTGACGACGGAGAAGAACGGGTTCTCCGTGGTGGCCGCGATCAGGCTGACGATGCGGTCCTCGACCGCCGACAGCAGGGAGTCCTGCTGGGTCTTGGAGAAGCGGTGCACCTCGTCGATGAACAGCACGGTGCGCCGGCCGGCGTAGGTGAGCTCGCGCTTGGCGCCCGAGATGACCGCGCGGACCTCCTTGACGCCGGCGTCGAGGGCCGACAGCTGCACGAACTGGCGCTTGGTGGCCAGGGAGATGACGTGCGCCAGCGTGGTCTTGCCGGTGCCCGGCGGGCCGTAGAGGACCAGCGACATGGGCTCGTCGGCCTCCACCAGCCGCCGCAGCGGCGCGCGCGGGCCGAGCAGGTGCGACTGGCCGACGACCTCGTCGAGCGAGCGCGGCCGCATGCGCACCGCCAGCGGCGCACCGGGGTCGACGGCGCCGCTCTCCTCCACCGGCTCGTCGAACAGCGACGTCACGGGTAGCGACGCTACCCGCGGGGCACGACAGCCCCGTGCAGCAGCGACACATCGGAGACCGCACCGTCAGCGCCGTCGGGCTCGGGGCGATGCCCCTGTCCACCCGGACCGACCGCCCCTCCCGCGAGGACGCCGTCGCCACCGTGCACGCCGCGCTCGACGCGGGCGTGACGCTGGTCGACACCGCCGACGCCTACGCCCTCGACGAGTCCGAGTTCGGGCACAACGAGTCCCTCGTGGCGGAGGCGCTGGCCGCCTACGGCCCCGGAGCCCGCGACGTGCTCGTGGCCACCAAGGGCGGGCACACCCGGCGCGGCACCGACTGGGAGCTCGACGGGTCGCCGGGCTACCTGCGGCGGGCGTGCGAGGCGTCGCTGCGGCGGCTCGGCGTCGACGCGATCGGGCTCTACCAGTTCCACCGGCCCGACCCGGCGACGCCGTGGGAGGAGTCGATGGGCGCGCTGCGGCAGCTCGCCGACGACGGCCTGGTGCAGATGGTGGGCGTCTCCAACGCCGACGTCGCGCAGATCGACGTCGCCCGCTCGATCGTGGGCCCGGCGCTGACGGCGGTGCAGAACCAGTTCTCGCCGGGGTGGCGGCACTCGGCCGGCGAGATCGCGCACTGCGCCGGGCACGGGCTGGCGTTCATCCCGTGGAGCCCGTTCGGCGGGGTGTCGTCGGCGGGGTCGCTGGGGTCGGCGGCGCCGGCGTTCGCCGAGGTCGCCGACGAGCTGGGTGTGTCGGTGTACCGGGTCACGCTGGCCTGGCACCTCGCGCAGGCCGACGTCGTCGTGCCCATCCCGGGGGCGTCGCGGGCGTCGTCGATCCGCGACTCCGCGGCCGCCGCCGACCTGCGGCTCACCCCCGAGCAGCTGGCCCGCCTGGACGGCTGAGGGGCCTGCCTCGCGTCGATCATCGGCTCGTTGCCGCCCGCACCGGCGTGTCCGCGCGTGTCGGCGGCAACCAGCCGATGATCAACTCCCCGGCCGCCACCCCCGGGTGAGCAGCGCCCGCCGCGTGCGCTCGACGACGACGGCTGGACCGGTCAGGTGCCGGCCCGCGAAGCGCAGCACCAGCCACCCGCCCGCCGCCATGAGCGAGTACCGGTCGACGTCGCGGCCGAACTGCGCCGCCTCGGCGTGCTGCCGGCCCTCGTACTCGATGGCCACCCGGTGTTCGGCGTAGCCCAGGTCGGCGTGCGCCACGACGCAGCCGCGGCGGTCCAGCACGGGCACCTGCACCTGCGGGTCGGGCAGGTCGCTGCTCACCAGCCAGTACCGCAGCAGGGACTCCGGCCGCGACATCGCGCCGGGTGACAGCAGCGCCGCGCACTCCCGCGCCCGCACCACGCCGCGCACCCGGCCGGCCCGCGCCAGCCGGCGCTCGAGAGCGGCGGCGTCCAGGTGACCGGACCGCAGGAGCGCATCGCCGACGGCGACCAGTTCCGCCGGCGGGAGGCGCTGCGCCAGGTCGAGGAAGGTCTGCGCGCCGGAGGAGACCCGCAGTCCCGCGACCTCGGTGACGTCCTCGGACCGGAGGTCCCGCGCGTGCACCGCCAGTCCCCGCCGCTGGGGCAGGACCGGACGCGGCCGCAGCACCACCTCGACCTCAGGTGGAGGGTCAGTCTGCGCGCCGAGCAGGACGGCGGCGGTGCCCACCCCGAACGCCGCATCGGGGGGCAGGAGGCGCGTCCAGGCGCGGCAGCGGGGAACGAGACCGTCCTCCGCCGCGGCCGACAGGTACAGGCCGCGGGTCAGCCGCCGCCCGTCCGCGGTCACCTGCCGCCGGCGTGCACCGGCGCTCCGGGCCTCGCTCCAGGTGTAGGTGAGCGGCAGCTCGACGTCGTCCATGCGACGACGGTGCTGTCACCGCAGCGGGCGACACCGGGCCCGGGACCACCTGTGGACACGGGGCGGCCCTGTGGAAGTCGGCCGCCGGAGACGACCATCGGCTCGTTGCCGCTCGCACCGGCGCGTCGGTGTGTGTCGGCGGCAACGAGCCGATGATCAACGGGAGGTGCGCCTACCGCTCAGTCGTCGAAGACGAGCGACGGTGTGTCCTGCCGCAGCGTCTGACCGCGGAAGAACTCCGGGTGCCGCGAGCGCCACACCAGCATGAGCACCGCGCCGAGCACGAGCAGGCCGATGCCGATGACGAACACGCTGCCCAGCCCGAACACCGACGAGCCGCTGCCGTAGGCGGGGTCGAGGGTGTCGACGGCGGTCTGGACGAACACCGCCGTCAGCATCAGGGCCCCGAGCAGGGGCATGACGCCCTTGATCCACAGGTCCTTGGCGCTGCGGCGCAGCTCGTGGCGGAAGTACCAGACGCAGGCGTAGGCGGTCAGCCCGTAGTAGAAGCAGATCATCAGCCCGAGCGCGTAGATCGTGTCGATGAGCACGTTCTCGCTGATGAGGGTCATCCCCACGTAGAAGACCGCCGTCGCGACGCCGGCGACCAGCGTGGCCGTCGACGGGCCGCGGTAGCGCGGGTGCACGTCGGCCAGGCCCTTGGGCAGCGCGCCGTAGGTGGCCATCGCCAGCAGGGTGCGCGTCGGCGGGAGGAACGTGGTCTGCAGCGACGACGCCGAGCTCGCCACCACCGCGAGGAAGAGCAGGAACGCCAGGCCGGGGCCGAGCACCGGGCCGGCGAGGGCGGCGAAGACGTTGTCCCCGGTGTCCGGGTTGCCCAGCCCGGTGCCCTCGGTGCCGATGCCGGCGTACATCTGCACCGCGATCGCCGCGGTCAGGTACGTGAGCACGATGACGACGATGGTCAGCAGCGCCGCCCGCCCGGGCGTGCGCGCCGAGCCGGTCGTCTCCTCGTTGACCGTCAGGCAGGTGTCCCAGCCCCAGTAGATGAACAGCGACAGCGACAGCCCCGCGGTGAACGCGCTGAACGAGGAGACCGCGGTCGGGTCCAGCCAGGAGAACTCGAACGGGATGCCGCCCGGCGCCGAGCCGGACTTGACCAGCGCCAGCACCACGAACAGCAGCAGCACCGCCATCTGGAAACCGACCAGCGTGTACTGCAGCCGCTTGGTCGCCTCGACCCCGCGGTAGGTGATCCAGGTGGCCAGCGCCACGAACACCACGCAGGTCAGCACGTTGACCAGCCGGTTGTCGCCCAGCGCGCCGACGGTCTCCGAGCCGGTGATCTCACCGAGCAGCAGGTAGAAGAAGGAGACGGCGACCCCGGCGAGGTTGGACAGCACGATGACCGTCGCCAGCAGCGCCCCCCAGCCGGCCAGCCAGCCGACGTAGGGGTTGAACGCCTTGGTGGCCCAGGTGAACGAGGTGCCGCAGTCCGGGGCGACCCGGTTGAGCTCCCGGTAGCCGTAGGCCACCAGCAGCATCGGGATGAAGCCGACGAGGAAGACCGCCGGCATCTGCAGGCCCACCTCGGTCACCGTCGGGCCCAGCGTCGCGGTGAGCGCGTAGACCGGCGCGATGCTGGAGATGCCGAGGACGACGCTGGCGAGCAGGCCGACCGAGTTGCTCGACAGGCCCTTGGCCCTCAGGTCCGCCGGCCCGGTCGCCGACCGCTGGTCCAGAGTCATGCACGTCCTCCTCGTCGCGCCGAGCCGGCGCACAGGCAGACCCGGCGTGTGCGGCGGGTCACAGCGGAGACGATCAGGTGGCCGTCCCGGGAGCGGAAGACTCCGTCCCGTATACCGACGGCGGGGCGCATCGACAGTCCGGCGCCTCGGATCCCGCGGATCCCCGCGCCAGGAGCGCTGTCGATCACCGTTTCGCGCGCCGGTCGGCAGCTCCTGCACGCTTTCCGCGGTCGCCCGGCGCGTCGAGCGCAACTCACCGCCCGACCGCGGCAACGAGTGCCTGCGATGGTCCACACAGCCGGATTCCGTCGTCCGGGGTCCTTGACAGCGCGGATCCCGTCGTCAGGATGGACCCGTACCCTGCGGGCACCCCGGCCGCACGAACGATCGGACTCGACGCGATGACGCGCTATGGCGCCCAGTACGGGCCCGACATCACCTACCTCGGCGTGGAGCGCTGTGATCTCGACGACCCCGCCACCTACGACGGCGCCGACGTCGTCGTCCTCGGGGCGCCCTTCGACGGGGGGACGTCGCACCGGCCCGGCACCCGGTTCGGCCCGCAGGCCATCCGGATGACCGACTACCTGCCGCACGACGGCTCCCGGCCCAGCCTGGCGCTGCGCACCGACGGCCTGCGCGACCTGCGGGTGGTCGACGCCGGCGACGTCGAGATGTACTCCGGCGACATCGAGACGGCGTTGCCGGCGCTCGAGGCCGCCGTCGAGAAGGTCGCCCGCGCCGGCGCGATCCCGGTGGTGCTCGGCGGGGACCACTCGATCGCCTTCGCCGACGCCAAGGGCGTGGCCAACGTCCTCGGCCACGGCCGGGTCTCGATGATCCACTTCGACGCGCACGCCGACACCGGCGACATCGAGTTCGGCTCGCTGTGGGGTCACGGCCAGCCCATGCGCCGGCTGATCGAGTCCGGTGCGCTGCGCGGCGACCGGTTCCTGCAGGTCGGTCTGCGGGGCTACTGGCCGCCGCCGGAGACCCTCGACTGGATGGCGCAGCAGCGGATGCGCTCCTACGAGATGACCGAGATCGGGCACCGCGGGCTCGACGCGTGCCTCACCGAGGCCTCGGCCATCGCCACCGACGAGTGCGACGGCGTCTTCCTCTCCGTCGACATCGACGTCTGCGACCCCGGGCACGCACCGGGCACCGGCACCCCCGAACCCGGCGGGCTGACCGCGCGGCAGCTGCTCGACGCCGTCCGCCGGCTCTGCCTCGAGCTGCCGGTGGTCGGGGTCGACGTCGTCGAGGTCAGCCCGCCCTACGACCACGCCGACGTCACCGCCGCCCTCGCCAACCGGGTGGTGCTCGAGGCCCTCTCGGCCATCGCCCGCCGCCGCCGCGACGCCCGCGACGGCACCCGCTGGGACCCCGCCCTCCCCCTCCTCGCCGACCGCCCCGACCCGACCCCGGAGACCCAGGCATGACCGCTCACCCGCTCGACCCGCTGACCACCGACGAGTTCCGCGCCGCCGCGGCCGTCCTCCGCCGCGACAAGGGGGTCGACGAGCGCTGGCGGTTCGCCTCGATCGAGCTCAAGGAGCCGGCCAAGGACGTCGTCCGCGCGTTCACGCCCGGCGACCCGATCCGGCGCGAGGCCCGCGTCACCGTGTGGAGCCGCGACGAGGGGACGCCGTACAAGGCGGTCGTCTCGCTCACCGACGACGCCGTCGTCTCGTGGGAGACGGTGCCCGGCCAGCAGGCCAACATGACCCTCGACGAGTGGCACGAGGCGCACGAGGTGCTCATCCGGCACCCCGACGTCGTGGCGGCGCTGGCCAAGCGCGGCATCACCGACCTCGACCTGGTGCTCATCGACACCTGGGCCTACGGCCACTCGCTCATCCCGCAGGGGCTGCAGGACCGCCGGGTCGGCTGGACCGACGTCTGGCGGCGCTCCGCCCCCGACGCCAACCCCTACGCCAACCCGGTGATGGGCCTGCACTTCGTCGTCGACCTCAACACGATGGAGCTGCTGCAGATCGAGGACACCCCGCCGCCGGCGCAGCCCGCCGCCATGGGCGAGTACCTGCCCGCGCTGGTGCCCGGCCTGCAGCAGCGCACCGACGTCCGGCCGCTGGAGATCACCCAGCCCGAGGGCGTCTCCTTCGAGCTCGACGGCTCCGAGCTGCGCTGGCAGAAGTGGTCGATGCGGCTGGGCTTCAACCACCGCGAGGGCCTGGTGATCCACCGGCTGGCCTACGACGGGCGCCCGATCGCGCACCGGATGTCCTTCGCCGAGATGGTCGTGCCCTACCGCGACCCCAGCCCCGACCACCACCGGCGCACCGCCTTCGACATCGGCGAGTGGGGCCTGGGCTACATGACCACGTCGCTGAAGCTCGGCTGCGACTGCCTGGGCGAGATCACCTACGTCGACGCCGTCCTCAGCGACAGCCGCGGCGAGCCGTACACCATCGAGAACGCCATCTGCCTGCACGAGGAGGACGACGGCGTGCTGTGGAAGCACGTCGACGAGCAGGCGGGGTCGGAGGTGCGCCGTTCCCGGCGGATGGTCGTCTCGTTCCACGCGACGGTGGCCAACTACGAGTACCTGACCTACTGGCGCTTCTACCAGGACGGCACGGTCCAGTGCGAGGTCCGCGCCACCGGGATCATGGTGACCAGCGCCTACGAGGGCACCGCGCCGGCGTTCGGCACCGTCGTCGACGAGCGCACCTACGCGCCGATCCACCAGCACTTCATCGTCGCCCGGCTCGACATGGAGGTCGACGGCCCGGACAACACCGTCGTCGTCACCGAGAGCGAGGCCCTGCCGGTCTCCGACGACAACCCCTACGGCCTGGCAGTGGTCACCCGCAGCCGACCGCTGCGATCGGAGGCCGAGGGCCGCGTCGACGTCGACTTCGCGACCCAGCGGTCGGTCAAGGTGGTCAACCGCACCCGCCCCAACCGGCTCGGGACGGCGCCGGGCTACAAGCTGTACGCCAACTCGCCGCTGCCGGCCCTCGCCGACCCCGGCGCGCCGTTCCGGCAGCGCGCCCAGGTCATCGACCACCCGGTGTGGGTCAGCCGGTTCGACGAGGAGGAGCGCTGGCCGGCCGGCGAGTTCTGCAACCAGAGCCGCCGGGACGCCGGGCTGCCGGTCTGGCAGGAGGCCGACCGCCCGCTGGAGGACACCGACGTCGTGCTGTGGCACGTGTTCGGCATCCACCACGTGCCGCGCCCCGAGGACTGGCCGGTCATGCCGGTCGACGTGGTGTCCTTCGAGCTCAAGCCGGTCGGGTTCTTCGACCGCAACCCCGCCCTGGACGTGCCGCCCTCGACGGCGCGGCACTGCCATTGATGGAGGACCCCCTCCCTCCTCACCGCTCGTCCCTCGTGGCGGGCCCCTGGGAGGGGGCCGTTCCAGGACCTCACCGTCCCCACGGTGGCGGCGGGCCGCAGCTGCTGGCCGCCACCGCGGCGGGGGTGGCGGCGGCGTCCGCGCTGCTGCACCTGCCGCTGCTGGGGCCCGGCCGGCACGGGGTGCTGTCGCTGGCCGTCGGCCTGGCCTGCGTGGCGTGCGCGGTGCACCTGTGGCGCCGCCCGGGCCCGGCGGCGTGGTCGGGGCACGTGGCGGCGGCGGCGCTGATGCCGGCCCACCTCCTGCTCACCCCGGCCGGCCCGGGTCACCACGCCGGGCCGGCGGCCGTTGCGGGCTCGGCGGCGGACGCGGCGGCGTGGGCGCCGTACGCGCTGCTCCTGCTGGCCGGCCTCGGGGTCGCGCTGGGGCTGGTGCGCTGGGCGGTGGGCGCCGACGTCCCGCTGCGCGCCGGGTCGGCTCAGATGCCGGCGGCCGTCGGCGGCAGGTCGGGACGGCGGGTGCCCCAGGCGTAGGTCTGCTTGCGCAGGCCCAGGTAGAGGTGGGTCTCGGTGGACGTCACGCCCTCGACCGCCCGGATGCGGGCCACCGTGCCGAGCAGCTGGTCGTCGTCCTCGGCGACCACCTCGACGAGCAGGTCGGCGGGGCCCGCGGTGACCACCACGTAGATGACCTCGGTCAGCGCCGCGATCGCGTCGCCCACCTCGCGCGGGTCGCCGGCGGTCCGCACCGTCACCATCGCCTGGCGGGAGAACCCCACCTGCAGCGGGTCGGTCACGGCCACGACCTGCATGACCCCGGCGTCGAGCAGCCGCTGCACGCGCTGGCGGACGGCGGCCTCGGACAGCCCGACGGCGTGCGCGACCCGGGCGTAGGGCCGCCGGCCGTCCTGCTGGAGCTGCTCGATGATCGCCCTGGAGACGTCGTCCAGGACGAACTCACGCTCCCGGATCGCCACCGCCCCCTCCCGGCCGCTGCTGTGCCTGCAGCCTAGCGACGGGGAGGCCCTCGCCCACCGGCGCGCCACCCCTCCGGGTCAGGACACCCGCGAGCCGGACGCCGCCGCTCAGGCCGGCGGGTGCAGCGCCAGCCACAGCTCGGCGCGGGTGCCGGGCTCGTCGAGGTCGCGGCCGAGCAGGTCGCCGGCCCGCGTCATGCGCTTGCGCAGCGTGTGCCGGTGCACCCCGAGGGCCGCAGCGGCCGGCTCCCACTGCCCGTGGTGGGCCAGCCACGCCCGCAGCGAGTCGACCAGGTCGCCGGCACCGGCGCGGTCGGCCGCCACGAGCGGCGCGAGCAGGGCGTCGGCGAAGGCGCGGGTGGCCGCCGGGTCGAGCAGGGCGGGCAGTCCACGGCCGGCGAGCTCGGCGAAGCCGGCCACCCCGCCGCCGCGCGCCCGGCTGTGCTCGGCCGCCTGCCGGGCCTGGCGCACGCCGTCGGCCAGCCGGCTCCACGGCACCGGACCGGACACGCCGACCGCCGTCTGCGGCACCCGCTCCGGCAGCCGCGCCAGCCGCTCCGGCAGCGGCCCGTCGGAGGCGACCAGCAGCACCAGGGCGTCGCCGTCGAGCTCGGCGGAGAAGGACGGCGAGCCGGTCGCGGCCGCGGCGTCGGCGGCGACGTCGACGGCGGCCGCCCGCTGGCCGACCTCGCCGAGGACCACGTGCACCCGCAGCGGCTCGGCGGGCAGCCGCTCCCCCAGCGCGTCGACCGCCTCGACGACGGCGGCCTCCTCGCCGGCCAGCAGCATCCGCAGCAGCGCCGCGCGCAGCGCCGCCATGGCGCTGTCGAGGCCGCGGGACTGCTCCAGCCGCAGGGTGAGCAGTCCGACGGCGGCGTTGACGACGTGCCGGTCGGCGGCGTGGACCGGCCCGGGCCGGCCGACGGCGAGGAAGCCGCGGGTGCGCCGCTCGTTGCCCAGCGACTGCAGCAGCACCGTCTCCCCCGGCCCGGTCAGCGCCGCGCTCGCCGGCGCGCGCACCGACCGCAGCCGGTCCAGCTCCGGGCGCAGCGCCTCGGCCCGGCCGGCGGCCGCCGCCGGCACCGCCTCGAGCACGGTGCCGGCGGTGTCGAGCAGCAGCACCCAGCCGCCGACCTGCCGGGCCAGGCGCTGCAGCAGCGGTGCCGGTGAGCCGGGGGCCAGGGCCGCGCGGGTGAGCTCCTGCTGCGCGGTCGCCGCCCGGGCCACCGCGGCGTACTCGTCGGCGGCCAGCGCGGCCGACACGCTGCGCGACAGCGCGATGAACGGCGTCCGGTGCGGCACCTCCAGCAGCGCCAGCCCGGCGCGCTCGGCGGCGGCGACCAGGTCCGCCGGGACGGCGTCGACGCCCAGCCCCGTGCCCAGCCCCAGGCCGACGACGCCGGCCGCGGCCAGCCGCGACACGTACCCCTCCACCGGCTCGTCGCGCAGCGCCAGGCCGGTGGTCAGCAGCAGCTCCCCGCCCTCGAGGAACGGCGTCGGGTCGGCCAGCTCGCTGACGTGCACCCAGGACACCGGCCGGTCGACCCCGCCGCCCGGGGTGTGCAGCACCAGGCCGAGCGCCGGGTCGGCGACCAGGTCGGCGACGGTGACCGGCACGGCAGCTCCCGGCGACGAAGTGGACATCCGCGCGTGGTCCACGCGCCGGTCTGGACGGTACCGCCGGTGTGGCGGGCGTCCCACACTCGAGCAGGGAGCCTCCCCCGCCGGAGGCACCGGCCCGCCCGCGACGTCGAGGAGCACCCGTGACCGACCTGCTCGAGCCCACCACCACGTTGCCCCAGGAGCGGCGGCTGGTCACCCCGGTCCCCGGCCCGCGGTCGGCGGAGCTCATGGCCCGCCGGTCGGCCACCGTCTCGGCCGGCGTCGGCACCACCCTGCCGGTCTTCGTCGAGCGCGCCGGCGGCGGCGTGGTCGTCGACGTCGACGGCAACTCGCTCATCGACCTCGGCTCGGGCATCGCCGTGGTCAACGTCGGCAACGCCGCGCCGCGGGTGGTGGCCGCGGTGCAGGAGCAGGTGGCCGCCTTCACGCACACCTGCTTCATGGTCACGCCCTACGAGGGCTACGTCGCCGTCTGCGAGGAGCTCGCCCGCGTCACCCCCGGCGACCACGAGAAGCGCTCGGCGCTGTTCAACACCGGCTCCGAGGCCGTCGAGAACGCCGTCAAGATCGCCCGGCACGCCACCGGCCGGCAGGCCGTCGTCGTCTTCGACCACGCCTACCACGGCCGCACCAACCTCACGATGGCGCTGACGGCGAAGAACATGCCGTACAAGCACCGCTTCGGCCCGTTCGCGCCCGAGGTCTACCGGGTGCCGATGTCCTACCCGTTCCGCGACGAGCCCGGCCTGACCGGCGCCGAGGCGGCCGCGCGCGCCATCGCCCAGATCGAGGCGCAGGTCGGCGCGGCCAACGTCGCCGCGGTGCTCATCGAGCCGATCCAGGGCGAGGGCGGCTTCGTCGTCCCGGCCCCCGGTTTCCTGCCGGCGCTGGCCGAGTGGTGCCGCGCGTCGGGTTCGGTGTTCGTCGCCGACGAGGTGCAGACCGGCTTCTGCCGCACCGGCGACTGGTTCGCCACCGAGCACGAGGGCGTCGTCCCCGACCTGGTGACCCTCGCCAAGGGCATGGCCGGCGGCATGCCGCTGGCCGCCGTGACCGGCCGCGCCGAGATCATGGACGCCGTCCACACCGGCGGGCTCGGCGGCACCTACGGTGGCAACCCGGTGGCCTGCGCCGCCGCGCTGGCCTCCATCGAGACCATGCGCGCGCAGGACCTCGCCGGGGCCGCGCGCGCCATCGGCGACACCATGCTCCCCCGCCTGCGGGCGCTGCAGGAGCGGACGCCGGCCGTCGGCGACGTCCGCGGCCGGGGCGCCATGGTCGCCGTCGAGATCGTGAAGCCGGGCACCACCGAGCCCGACCCCGAGCTGACCGGCCGGGTGGCGCGCGCCTGCCACGCCGACGGCGTCGTCGTCCTGACCGCCGGCACCTTCGGCAACGTGCTGCGGTTCCTGCCGCCGCTGGTCATCGGCCAGGAGCTGCTCGGCGAGGGCCTCGACGTCCTCGACGCGGCCTTCGCCGAGCACGCCGGCTGATGGCCGCGCCGACCGCCCTGCGGCCGGCGCGGCGCGTCACCCTGCAGCCGGACCCGGGCACCGGGTCCGGCGGCAGGGTCGTGGCCGTGGCCGGGTGGCCCGGGCAGCGCCCGCTGCTCGCCGACGTCGTGCCCGTCTTCGAGCGGCTCGGCGTCCGGGTCGCCGACGCCGTCGCGCTGCCCGGTGCCGACGGCGTCGCGCCCTCCCGGCTGGAGCTCGTGCTGCCGGAGTCCGCCTCCCCCGACACCGCGCTGCCGGCGCTGGAGCAGGCGCTGGCGGCGGCCTGGCCGGGGAGACCGAGCTCGACGGGCTGTCGCGGCTGACCGTCCTCGCCGGCGTGCCGGTGCGCGACGTCGCGGTCCTGCGGGCCGCCTGCCGCTACCTCGCCCAGACCGGGACGGGACTCTCCCGCGGGTACGTGGAGGAGACCGTCCTCGGCGCCCCGGACGTCGCCCGGGCGCTGCTGCGGCACTTCACCGCCCGCCACGACCCCGACGCCCGCGACCCCGCCGCCGAGCGGCGGGCGGCCGCGGAGCTCGACGCGCTGCTGGCGGCGACCACCAGCCTCGACCAGGACCGCATCCTGCGCGGGCTGCGCGACGTCCTCGCCGCGGTGCTGCGCACCAACGCCTTCCAGCGCGACGCCGAGGGCCGGCCGCGCCCGCAGCTGGCGCTGAAGACCGGGCCCGCGCGCTGCGGGCGGACCTGCTCGCGGCCGGCGCCCCCGCCGAGCTGGCGGAGGGGCTGGCCGCGCTGCGCTGCGCCGGCGACGTCCTCGAGCTGGTGGAGCTCGCCGACGACGCCGGCCGGCCCGTGGCCGCGGTGGTCGACGCGCACGTGCTGCTGGGTGAGCAGCTGGGCCTGCCGGCCGTGCGCGACCGGGTGGTCGACGAGCCCGCGGACACCTCCTGGGTGCTGGCGGCCAAGAGCGCACTGCGCGACCAGCTCGACGCCTGCCGGGTCGCGCTGAGCCGCGCGGCGGTGACGACGGCGGACGGCGACGTCGCCGCGTTCGTCGGGCGTTCCACCGCCTGAGGGCGGACGCGACGAGGCCCCGGCGCCTCACGGGAGCCGGGGCCTCGGAGCGTCCGGGGTCAGACGTCGATGCCGGTGAGCACGAGCACGCGCTCCTCGGTGAGGTCCTCCATGGCCGCGTGCACGCCCTCGCGGCCGGTGCCGGAGTCCTTCACCCCGCCGTAGGGCATCTGGTCGGCGCGGAAGCTGGGCACGTCGCCCACGACGACGCCGCCGACGTCGAGCACCTGCGCGGCGCGGAAGGCGACCTGCAGGTCGCGGGTGAAGACGCCGGCCTGCAGCCCGAAGCGGCTGTCGTTCACGCGGTCGAACGCCTCGTCGAGGGAGTCGACGGCGTCGATCACCACGACCGGGCCGAAGACCTCCTCGCAGGACAGCTTCGCCGTCGGCGGGACGTCGGTGAGCACGGTCGGCGCGTACGTGGCGCCCTCGCGCACGCCGCCGGTGAGCACCCGGGCGCCCGCGGCGACGGCCTCGTCGACCCAGCTCTCCACCCGGCGCGCGGCGGCCTCGTCGATGAGCGGCCCGACGTCGGTGGCCGGGTCGGTGGGGTCGCCGGTGGCCAGCCGCTGCACGGCCTCCACGACCCGCGTGGTCAGCGCCTCGGCGACCGCGCGGTGGGCGAAGACCCGCTGCACGGAGATGCAGGACTGCCCGGCCTGGTACATGGCGAAGGTCGCGATCCGCGACGCCGCCCACGACAGCGACTTCTCGTCGTCCTGGTCCGGGCCGACGACGGCGGCCGCGTTGCCGCCCAGCTCGAGGGTCACGTGCTTGCGCGGCGCGGACTCGCGGATCGACCAGCCCACCGGCACCGACCCGGTGAAGGAGACGACCGGCAGGCGCGGGTCGCGCACCAGGCCGGCGGCGACCTCGTTGGGCACCGGCAGCACCGACCACGAGCCCGACGGCAGCTCGGTCTCGGCGAGCAGCTCCCCGAGCAGCAGCGCGGTCAGCGGGGTGGCCGGGGCGGGCTTGAGCACGATGGGCGCGCCGACGGCGATGGCCGGGGCGACCTTGTGGGCGACCAGGTTGAGCGGGAAGTTGAACGGCGCGATGCCGAGCACCGGGCCGCGGGGCACGCGCCGCACCAGGGCCATCCGGCCGGTGGCGGCCGGGTCGGTGTCCAGCCGCTGCAGCGTGCCCGACCAGCGGCGGGCCTCCTCGGCGCCCCAGCGGAAGGTCGACACCGCCCGCGCGACCTCCAGGCGCGCCCACTTCAGCGGCTTCCCCGACTCGGCGGTGATCAGCGCGGCGACCTCCTCGGCCCGCTCGGCCAGGCGGCGGGAGACGGTGTCGAGGGCGGCGGACCGCACGTGCGCGGGGGTGGCGGCGAACTCCCGGCGCACCCGCGCGGCCTCGGCGACCGCGGTCTCGACGTCGTCGGGGGTGGCGGAGGTGGTCCGGCCGGCGAGCGACCCGTCGTGCGGCGAGCGGACCTCGAGCACCTCGCTGCCGTGGGCGGGGCGCCCGGCGATCCAGTACGGGGTGGTCATGGGTCCTCCTCGGGGGACGGAGCGGGTGCTGCGAGCGTGCCGGACCACCCCCGCGTCCCGGGACGGCCGAACCGTCCACCGCCGCGGCGGAGGGACGCCGTCCTGGCACCCCCGGGGCGGTGCCGCCGGACGGCGCGCGCCGCTACGATCCGGACACCCAGGACGTCCTCCGACGACGGGATCCGTTGCCATGACCACCACGGAGCAGGACTTCACGCCGTCCGGACGGCCCGCCGCCGCGGACGACACCGCCAACCTGTGGCTGCACTTCTCCCGCATGGGCGCCTACCGCCACGCCCCGCCGCCGGTGATCGTCCGCGGCGAGGGCGCCCGGATCTTCGACGACCGCGGCCGCAGCTACCTCGACGGGCTGTCCGGGCTGTTCGTCGTCCAGGCCGGCCACGGGCGCCGCGTGCTGGCCGAGGCCGCCGCGCGGCAGGCCGAGCAGCTGGCGTTCTTCCCGCTGTGGTCCTACGCCCACCCGGCGGCGGTGGAGCTCTCGCAGCGGCTGGCCGCCGCCACCCCCGGCGACCTGGACCGGGTCTTCTTCACCACCGGCGGCAGCGAGGCCGTGGAGACGGCGTGGAAGGTGGCCAAGCAGTACTTCAAGCTGACCGGCCGGCCGCAGAAGACCAAGGTGATCAGCCGGGCGGTGGCCTACCACGGGACCACGCACGGGGCGCTGTCCATCACCGGGATCCCCGCGCTCAAGACGCCCTTCGAGCCGCTGGTGCCCGGCAGCGTCCGGGTGCCCAACACCAACATCTACCGGGCGCCCCTGTTCGGCGACGACCCCGAGGCGTTCGGCCGGTGGGCGGCCGACCAGATCGAGCAGGCGATCGTCTTCGAGGGCCCCGACACCGTGGCGGCGGTGTTCCTCGAGCCGGTGCAGAACGCCGGCGGCTGCTTCCCTCCGCCGCCGGGCTACTTCGCGCGGGTGCGCGAGATCTGCGACCGGCACGACGTACTGCTGGTCAGCGACGAGGTGATCTGCGCCTTCGGCCGGCTGGGCACCACCTTCGCCTGCGAGAAGTTCGGCTTCGTGCCCGACATGATCACCTGCGCCAAGGGCATGACCTCGGGCTACTCCCCGATCGGCGCGATGATCGCCTCAGGCCGCGTCGTCGAGCCCTTCCTGCGTGACACCGCGTCGTTCCCGCACGGCTACACCTTCGGCGGGCACCCGGTCAGCTGCGCGGTGGCCCTGGCCAACCTCGACCTGATGGAGGACGAGCAGCTCGGGCAGCGGGTGCTCGCCTCCGAGGACGCCTTCCGCGCCACGCTGGAGAAGCTGCTGGACCTGCCGATCGTCGGCGACGTCCGCGGCGACGGGTACTTCTACGGCATCGAGCTGGTCAAGGACCGGGCGACGAAGGAGACCTTCGACGCCGCGGAGTCCGAGCGGCTGCTGCGCGGGTTCCTCTCCGGCGCGCTGTTCGAGGCGGGCCTGTACTGCCGCGCCGACGACCGCGGCGATCCGGTCGTCCAGCTCGCCCCGCCGCTGATCTGCGGGCAGGCCGAGTTCGACGAGATGGAGCAGGTCCTCCGCGGCGTGCTGACCGAGGCCTGGCAGAAGCTGTGACCGCCCAGGCACCGCCCGGCACAGGAGGCTCTCCGCACGTCCTGGCGCCCAGGACGTGCGGAGAGCTTCCTATGCCTCGTCTCCCCCCACGGGCACGCACAGCACCGGGCGGTCGGACAGGTGCAGCAGCTTGTGCGACACCGACCCCAGGAAGGCGCCGCGCAGCGGGCTCTCCCCGCGGGTGCCGACGACGATGAACCGGCCGTCGTGCCGGTGCGCGGCCTCGACCAGCGCCTGGGCCGGCTTCTGGGACAGCACCTCGACCACCGTCGCGACGCCGGCTGCCTGTGCCTCCTCGACGGCGTGCGCGACCGCGGTGCGGCCGATCTCGGTGAGCGCCCGCTGGTGGGCCTGGAACTCCTCCCCCATCCCCCCGGGCGGCTCGACGCCGTAGACGAGGACCAGCGGCTCGCCGAACCGGGCGGCCAGCGAGATCGCCGTGGCCAGCGCCGGCCGCGACCCCGGCGACTCGTCGTAGCCCAGCACGATGCTCATCGCAGGTCCTCGTCGACGTCGATGCGCTCCCCGGCGATCCCGGGCCGCTCCTGCCAGTACCGCCCGTCCCGGGTCCGCCAGACGACCATCAGCACGAGACCGACGAGGAAGATCCCGACGCCGATGACCAGCGGCGGCCCCACGCCGAGCCACGCCTGGCCGGTGTAGGAGTTCGCCGGGTCGGCGAGGTCGCGGATCGACAGCACCAGCAGCCAGATGAGCAGCCCCGCCCCCACCAGCGGGCCGAGCCCGATGAGCAGGAACGCCGACACGCTGCGGGTCAGCCGCCGGCGGTGGTAGACGGCGCAGGCGATGCCGGTGAGCGCGTAGTAGAAGGCGATGAGCAGCGACAGCGCGGTGATCGAGTCGAACAGCGCGTTCTCGCTGACCAGGCTCACCACGACGAACCAGACGCTGGCGATGACGCCGACCCACCAGGTGGAGACGTCGGGGGTGCGGTGGCGCGGCGAGATGTGCCCGAACCGGCGGGGCAGCGCGTGCCGGCGGGCCATCGACAGGCCGGTGCGCGAGGCCGGGAGGATCGTCGTCTGGGTGGACGCGATCGCCGCGGTGGCCACCGACAGCAGGACCACCCAGTCCCAGCCGCCCATCACCTCGGTGGACAGCAGGGCGAAGATCGCCTCCTCCTCGTCGGCGTTGTCGGCGAGGTAGTCGGTGCCGGCGAAGGCGAGCACCGCGATCGCGACGGCGACGTAGGTGACCAGCAGGACGAGGGTGGACACGATCGCGGCGCGGCCGGGCGTGGAGGTGGAGTCGCGGGTCTCCTCGGTGAGGTTCACCGCCGACTCCCAGCCCCAGTAGGCGAACACGCCGAGCAGCAGCCCGCCGGAGAGCGCCGCGCCGCCCGCGCCGAAGGGGTTCAGCCAGCTCCAGCCGGGGTCCAGGCCGCCCAGCGGGCTGTCGCCGGTCACCCCGCGGTAGATCGCGACCGCGGCGAACACCAGCAGGGCCGCGGTCTGAGCGAGGATCAGCGCGTTCTGCAGCCGGGCCGACAGCTCGGTGCCGAGCACGCAGATCCAGGTCATGAGCAGGATCAGCGCGACGGTCAGCACGAGGACGACGGCGGTGTTGTCGGCCAGCGAGTCGAGGTCCAGCGTCCGGAGCGTGAAGACGACGCCGACGTTGGCCAGCGACCCGATGATCAGGACGCCGGTCATCGTGATGGCCCAGCCGCCGATCCACCCGGCCCACGGCCCCATGGCGCGGGTGACCCAGGAGAACGTCGTCCCGCAGTCGGGGTCGACCCGGTTGAGGGCGGCGAAGGCCGAGGCGATGAGCAGCATCGGCACGAAGGAGGCCAGGAGCACGCCGGGGGCGTGCACCCCGGTGAGGGCCACCAGCGCGCCGATGATGGCCGCCAGCGAGTAGGCCGGCGAGGTGGAGGCCAGGCCGATCACGAGGGCGTCGAGGAACCCGATGGCGCCCGGACGGAGGGTCGCCTCGTCCCCGGGGCGGACCACGGAGTCGGCTGGATCCGGCTTCATGCGACGGTTATGGCAGCAGATCGCCCGTTCGACAAGGGTTCGGCGTTCGCAGACCTGTCCTCGCTGCGGAACTCGTCGCTAGGGTGGCCGCCTCCCGTGGAGGTGGACATGCGCATCCTGCTGGTCGGCGCCGGCGGTGTCGGCAGCGCGGTGACGGCCATCGCGGCGCGCCGCGGCTTCCTGGAACGCCTCGTCGTCGCCGACTTCGACCCGGCCCGTGCCGAGAAGGCGGTGGCCGCGACCGGCGACCCCCGCCTGGTCGCCGCCCGGGTCGACGCCGCCGACGAGGCCTCCGTCCGGGCCCTGCTCGCCGAGCACCGCTGCGACGCGCTGCTCAACGCCACCGACCCGCGGTTCGTCATGCCGCTGTTCCGGGCGTCGCTCGCGGCCGGCGTCGACTACCTGGACATGGCGATGTCGCTGTCGCGCCCGCACCCCGAGCGCCCGTACGAGCAGACCGGGGTCAAGCTCGGCGACGAGCAGTTCGCCCTCGCCGCCGAGTGGGAGGCGGCCGGGCGGCTGGCCCTCGTGGGCATGGGCGTGGAGCCGGGCCTGTCCGACGTGTTCGCCCGCTACGCCGCCGACCACCTGTTCGCCGGGATCGACGAGCTCGGGGTCCGCGACGGGTCGGACCTGACCGTGCGGGGCCACGCGTTCGCACCGTCGTTCAGCATCTGGACCACCATCGAGGAGTGCCTCAACCCGCCGGTGGTGTGGGAGCGGGACCGGGGCTGGTACACCACCGAGCCCTTCAGCGAGCCGGAGGTCTTCGACTTCCCCGAGGGCATCGGCCCGGTCGAGTGCGTCAACGTGGAGCACGAGGAGGTGCTCCTCATGCCGCGCTGGGTCGACGCCCGCCGGGTCACCTTCAAGTACGGCCTCGGCAGCGAGTTCATCTCCGTGCTCAAGGCCCTGCACACCACCGGCCTGGACTCGACGACGCCGGTCCGCGTCGGGGACGTCGAGGTCGCCCCGCGCGACCTGGTCGCCGCGGCCCTGCCCGACCCCGCCACGCTCGGTGAGCTCATGACCGGGCGGACCTGCGCCGGCCTGTGGGTGTCCGGCACGGGCACCGACGGCAGCCCGCGGCAGGTCTACCTGTACCACGTGGTGGACAACGCCTGGTCCATGGCCGAGTACGGGTCCCAGGCCGTGGTCTGGCAGACCGCCGTCAACCCCGTGGTCGCCCTCGAGCTGCTGGCCACCGGCCGGTGGCGGGGCAGCGGGGTGCTCGGCCCGGAGGCGTTCGACGCGGTGCCCTTCCTCGACCTGCTGACTGCCTACGGCTCGCCCTGGGGGATGCGCGAGGGCGGCTGAACGCCACAGGGGCCCGGCCTCCCCGGGGAGGCCGGGCCCATGCCGCGGTGCTGGAACGGCCCTCGTGCACGGGCCCACGCCGAGCGCCATCGAGGGGTGGGGGGCAAGAGGGTCCTTCAGAAGGCGGGCATGACCTCGTCGTGGATGAGCCGCAGCTGCTCGTCGACGGTGGCCACCCCGGCCAGCTCGCGGCCGGTGAACGCCTTGACCAGGGAGGCGTCGGTGATGGCGGCGATGAGGTGGTTGACCCCCGTCGGCTCGATCTCCTTGATCTTCGCCGTGACCTCCTCGGGCGTGCCGGAGAACGACAGCTTGTCGGCGATCTCCGGGCTGGTCAGCTCGATGCCCTTGGCGAGGTCCCCGCCGGCGATCGCGTCGATGATCGGCTCGAGGCTCTTCGGGTCCACGCCGTTGCGCTCGAGCTGTTCGGCGGGCATGGAGGAGGCGTAGATGCCGACCATGCTGCGGGCGGCGTCCTTGGCGGCGGCGGAGTCGCGGCCGACCGAGACGACCACCCACGCGCCGAAGTCCAGCGTCGTCCAGTCCTTGCCGGCCCGCTCGGCGCCGGCGCGCAGGTTCTCGGCGGCGTACTCGTAGGCCTCGCGGGTGTAGCTCAGCGCGTGGTGGCAGCCGTCGGAGTGCTCGGCGGCGGCCTGGAAGGACTTCGGCCCGCGCATCGCGCCCATCTTCACCGGCAGGTGCTGCTGCACCGGCCGGGCGAAGGTGAACAGCCCGTCGTAGGAGAAGAACTCGCCGTCGAAGGTGATGGCGCCGTCGTCGAGGAAGGTGCGCATGACCTTCACGCCCTCGACGACGCGCGAGAGCGGCTTGGTCGTCTTCCAGTCCGTCTTGTACTGGGCCAGCAGGCCGAAGTTGCCGCTGGAGAGGACGACCTCCGCCCGCCCGCCGGTGAGCTCGTCGAGGGTCGCGGCGGCCTGGGCGATGAGGGTCGGCTCGCGCAGGGTGACCGCCGAGACGCTCGGGCCCATCCGGACGCGCGAGGTGCGCGCCGCCGCGGCCGCGAACAGCAGCCACAGGTCCTTGTGCCAGGTCTCGTCCGCGGCGTACACCGCGTGGAAGCCGAGCTCGTCGGCGAGCTCGATCGCCCGCAGCGACTCCTCGAGCGGGTAGTCGGGCAGCATCGCGTAGCTGAACTTCATCGGATCTCCTCACTCACCGGGACACCGGCGTCCCGCCGGATCTGCTGGAGCTGTGCGGCCACCTCGCGGGCGTCGCCCTCGGGGACGTGTGCAGAGTGCCGGTCGGGCCGGGCGCCGAACAGGTACAGCAGCCCGGTGCCGGCGACGATCGCCAGGCCGATCGCGACGATCCAGCGGTCGAGGAAGGTCTCCGTGCCCGGCGCGGGCTTGATCAGCAGGACGATGGCGAAGACCCCGTAGGCCAGCGCGAGGACGTTGACCACCAGGCCGGCCGGGCCGAGGTTCCACACCCCCGCAGGGCGCCAGCCGCGCAGCCGCTGCCGCAGCGCGGCGAGCACCACGGCCTGGAAGGCGACGTAGATGCCGAGGACGGCGAACGCGGTGACGCGGGCCAGGGAGTCCGGCCGCCAGAAGACGAACAGGCAGATGAGCACGGGGACGACGCAGACGACCAGCAGCGCGTTGGTCGGGACCGAGTGGCGGCTGGAGACGTGCGACAGCCAGCCGCTGGCCGGGAGCATCCGGTCGCGGGCGAAGGCGTAGAGCAGCCGGCTGCCGGCCGCCTGCAGCGACAGCACGCACGAGACGAACGCGACGACGGTGACGACGAGGAAGACCTTCGAGCCGACGGTCCCCAGCGCGCTCTCCAGGATGGTGGGGATCGGGTCGACGTCCTCACCGGCCATGATCGCCTGTAGCTGGGCGCCGGGGGCGGCCAGCACGTAGCCGGCGTAGGACAGGAAGCCCGAGACCCCGCCGACGAGGATGGTCAGGATCATCGCCCGCGGGATGCGGCGGGCCGGGTCGGCGACCTCCTCGGCGACGTCGCCGCAGGCCTCGAACCCGTAGAAGAGGAACAGCCCGGACAGCGCCGCGGCGAGGAAGGTGCCGAGGTAGCCCTCGCCGCCGCCGGCGCCGAGGGTGTCGAAGAAGACGCCGAAGGGCTGCTCGCGGCGGAACAGCAGCAGGAACAGCCCGAGCGCGACGACGCCGACGAGCTCGGCGGCCAGCCCGATGCGGGCGATGCGGGCGAGGGTGCGGGTGCCGCTGTAGTTGACGCAGAAGGCGACGACGAGCAGCGCCACCGCCGTGGCGAGGACGACGCCGGGGGTGGCGTCGATCCCGAACAGCGCGGCCACGAACCCGCCGCCGAACTCGGCGACCGCGGTGACGGTGACGATGATCGCCCAGATGTAGACCCACGAGACGATCCAGGCGTAGCGCCGGTTCCACAGCCGCCGGGTCCACGGGTAGATGCCGCCGGCGAGCGGGTACTGCGAGACGACCTCGCCGAAGACCAGCGCGACCAGCAGCTGCCCGAACCCGACGATGACGATCCACCAGATCGCCGGCGGCCCCCCGATGGAGAGGCTGTAGGCGAACAGCGAGTACACGCCGACCAGCGGCGACAGGTAGGTGAAGCCCAGGGCCATGTTGGCCCACAGGCCCATGCTCCGGTCGAACTCGCGGGAGTACCCGAGAGCAGCGAGCTGGGCGTCGTCGTCGGTCCTGCCGACGGGTCCTCCTGGTGCGGTCACCGGGCGGTCTCCTCGCGAGGGTGGGGGGCGTGCCGGCGCGGACGCCGGTGTGCCCCAGGCCACAGGGACCGCCGAAACCTATAGAGCCAGAGGTCACAGGACAAGAGCCGTCGCGCCTCCCTCCGGAGGCCGGGCTCAGGCGGTGAGCAGGCTGCGGTCCTCGACCGGCACGAGCCGCCACGGGACGCCGGGGACGGCGGTGGCCGGCCCGGTGGCGATCCCGTCCGGGGGGACCAGCGCGCCGACCAGCCACCGCGGCGAGGTCGACAGGACGACGCGGTCCGCGCCGTTGAGGAGCAGGAACGGCGCCCCCGGGCCGAGCCGGCCCAGCAGGTGCGCCTCGAAGCGGCCCACCGAGACGTCGGCCCCGGCCACCCCGACGAACTCGCCGTCGACGACGACCGGCTCGGTCAGCGTCAGCAGGTACCGCCCGGTGCCGTGGACGTCGACGTAGGGGCCGACGACGTGCCGCCGCCCGGTCCGGCGGGGGACGTCGAACCACTCGGCCGCCGTGTAGTCGTAGTAGCCGAGGCTGGTCGGCCGCAGGTCGGGCTCGAGCGTGCGCAGCCGGCCGCCGTCGGGGTCGAGCTGCCACCACTCCAGGCGCAGCGGCAGGCCGCGGTCGGGGCGCGGCGCGACGACCAGCCCGAGCCCGACGGCGAGCTGGCCGGGCCGGTGCAGCAGCTCTCGGACGTCGTCGTCGAGGACCGGCCGGCCGGTCCGCAACCCCTCGCGCGCGGCCGGCCGCAGCGCCGCGGCGTGCACCTCGGCGACCGTGGCGAAGACCCCCTCGACGACCTCTCCGACGACCGCGGCCACGGTCTCCGGCACGGCGGCGGTCACGAGACCTCCCGGCGGTCGGCGGTCCCCTCGCCCCCGCGCAGCCGCAGCTCGATCGACCACCGCGTGCGGGCCTCGACGTGCTCCTCGGTGAGCGTGCGCGCCGTGGCCGGGTCGCGGGCCTCGATCGCGTCGAGCACCGCGCGGTGGCAGGCGACGATGCGGTCGAGCAGCCCGGGCGCGTGGGCCGGCGGCCACGGCAGTTGCCCCAGCTCGAGGTGCAGGTCCATCTCCTGCATGGTCAGGCGCACCGACTGCGCGCAGGCGGCCAGCTCGACGTAGTAGCGGCCCTCGGCCCGTCGCTGCCCGGTCACCGTGTCGGCCCGGGCCAGCCGGTCGACGATGTCGCGCAGCCGGGCGATCTCGACGCGGGAGGCCCGGGTCGCGGCGAGCCGGGCGGCGGCCGAGGCGACCGCGCCGTGCACGTCGCCGAGCTCGCGCAGGTCGGTGGTGGCCAGCTCGGCCAACCGGGCGTCGGCGAGCTCGGCGAGGACGTCGTCGCGGGCCTGCACGAAGCTGCCCCCGCCGCGGCCGCGGCGGGTCGCGACCAGCCCGAGCCCGCGCAGCTCGGCCAGCGCCTCGCGCAGGGTCATCGTCGAGACGTTGAGCATGGTGGCCAGCTCGGTCTCGGCCGGGAGCTGCTCGCCGTCGCCGAGCAGGCCCAGGGCGATGGCGCTGCCCACCCGGCGCACCACCGCCTCGCTGCGCAGGGCGCCGTCGTCGAGGGGGGCGAAGACCGCGCGACGGGCGTCCCCGCTGAGCAGTTGCACGCTCGCCTCCTGTGACGGGTGGTCCCCCAGTGTGACACCGGGGATCTGCTGTCTTAACCGTTGAATCCATAGGTTTTCGTGGCTAGCGTGACGCACACCCCAGCCACCCTGTGACGAGGAGCACGCAGTGACACAGGTCGAGCCCGACCGGGCGACGGGGACGAGCCCCCGTGTCGACGCCCTCTCCGAGCCGTTCACCCCGGGCGCCCCGTCCAACCCGCCGGAGCTGGCGGACTACCCCGAGACGCTGGCCGGGCCGATCCCCCCGCCGCGCCAGGACCCGAGGACGGCGGCCTTCGTCGAGCAGTGGCGCAACGCCTCGTACAACTGCTACTCCTCGGGCCACAAGTTCTGCCGCGAGGTCTGCCCGGTCACCCAGGTGGAGCGCAACGAGTCGTGGACGCCCACGGCGTTCCACGCCAACGTCGTCGCCATGGAGCGCGGCGAGCTCGACATCGAGGACGTCGCCGCCGACTACGTCAACTGCACCCAGTGCGGCGCGTGCGAGCTGCGCTGCCCGAACACGCTGTTCACCGGCGACTTCTACCGCTTCCGCACCCGCACCGTCGACGTCGTCAAGGCGGTGCGCTCGCTGGCGGTCGAGAGCGGCGTGCACCAGCCGAGCTGGCAGATCTGGAACCAGCGCACCGACCTGCGCACCCACGAGCCGGTGCTCGGCGAGACCCCGGTCAGCCAGGAGCGGGTGCGCGACTGGGCCGAGGGCCTCGACATCCCGGTCGGCGGCGAGACGGTCCTGTTCGTCGACTGCGAGGCCGCGTTCTACCGGACGTCGGTGCCCCGCGCGGTGGCGCAGGTGCTGCAGCTGGCCGGCTACGAGTTCGGCCTCATGGGCGAGCAGTGGTGCTGCGGCGGGCCGGCCGCGGAGATGGGCTACGCCGAGCAGGCCAAGCGCTTCGCCCGGCACAACCTGGACGACTGGCGGGCCACCGGCACCAGGCGGCTGCTGGTGCTCGACCCGCACGACTACATCAGCTTCACCGAGGACTACCCGCGCTACTTCGGCGAGGAGTTCGACATCGAGGTCGTGCTCGTCATCGAGGTGTTCGCCCAGCTGCTGCGCGAGGGCCGGCTGACGCCGTCGGTGCCCGTGGACCGGGCGATCACCTACCACGACCCGTGCCGGCTCAACAAGCGCAAGGGCATCTGGGCGGAGCCGCGGGAGCTGCTGCGCGCCATCCCCGGGCTGCGCTTCGAGGACGTCGACCGGGTCACCCAGTGGTCCTACTGCTCCGGCGGCGGCGGTGGCCTGCCGATCGAGAAGCCCGAGCTCACCGCGAAGATCAGCGCGCTGCGCCTGGAGCGCGCCGCCGAGCTCGACGTCGACACCCTCGTCAGCGCCTGCCCCTGGTCGGAGCGCCCGCTGTCGGAGGCCGGCGACGCGCAGGACATCGACGTCGTCGACCTGCACGAGCTGTTCGCCCAGTCCCTGGGCATCACCGTCGGCGGCTCCCGCGGCGACGTCGGCGACCGCCGGCTGGCCCAGGAGCGCACCGGCGTCCCCGGCCGCGCCCGGCGGGCCACCGGCACCGGCTGCGGAGGTGGTGGAGGCGGGTGCGGCGGCGGCTGCGGCACCGGGTCCGGCGGCTGCGGGTGCGGGGGGCACTGACCATGACGATGACCGAACCGATGGGGACCGAACCGATGGGGACCGAACCGGCGCCCTTCACCACCGAGCCGCTCGGCGAGGACCGGCTCAACCAACTGGTCGCGGCGCTGCGGCCGGTGCTGGCCGACGACCAGGTCCTGCTCGCCAAGACCGACCGCTACAACCGCGCCCGGGTGCCCGCGCCCTTCCCGGTGCACCGGTGGTCCGAGCGGGTCCCGGACGTGGTGGTCATGCCCACCTCCACCGAGCAGGTGGCCGCGGTGGTGCGGATCGCCAACGAGCTGGAGATCCCCGTCGTCCCCCGCGACGGCGGTACCGGCCTGACCGACGGCGCGGTCCCGCACCGCCGCGGCATCGTCGTCGACGTCAAGAAGATGAACCAGATCCACGAGCTGGACCTGGTCAACCGGACCGTCACCGTCGGCACGGGCATCAACATGCTCAAGCTCAACGAGCGGCTGGCGCAGCACGGGCTGTTCTACCCCGACGACCCGGCGTCCTACCCGTGCTCGCTGGTCGGCGGCCGGATCGGCACCAGCGGCTGGTCGCTGATCGGCGCCCGCTACGGCCACACCCGCGACCTGGTGCTCAGCTTCGACCACGTGCTGCCCACCGGCGAGGTGCTGCACGTCGGCGACGGCATCGGCCGCAAGATCAGCAAGAGCTCCAGCGGCTACCAGCTCAAGCACCTGTTCATGGGCCACCAGGGCACCCTCGGCATCGCCACGAAGGCGACGCTGAAGCTGTTCCCCAAGCCCGAGGCCGAGCTCTCGCCGTTCTGGGCGTTCGACGACTACGACGCCGCCCACGCCTGCACCGGCGCGCTCGCCCGCGCCGGGGTGGCCACCTTCGCCGGCGCGGTGCTCTTCGACGAGCACAAGGTCGCCTATCTGCGGCGCGACGACGAGGCCTACATCCCGCAGCCGGCCGACGTCCGGGCGCTGGTCTGCGCGGTCATGTACGGCTACGAGGACGAGGTGCGCGCCGGCGGCAAGCGGCTGTTCCGGATCGCCAGGGAGCACGGCGCCCGCTACCTCGGCGACGAGATCTCCGAGGGCGACTGGGCCGCCCGCCACGACCGGTACGCCACTCCCCTGCACGGCCGCACCAAGGACGGCCAGGTCATCCCGATGTCGTGGCACTGCGAGGACGCCGCGGTGAACTTCTCCGCCGTCCCCGCCGTCAGCCGGGCCTGGCACGAGATCATGGCCGACCTGCGCCGGCGGACCGACGTCTTCGACGACTGGGGCATGTTCGCCTACACCTCCGGCGCCACCGGGGTCGACTACCTCACCGAGATCGACGTCGGCATCTGGGAGCAGCGCCTCGACGACGCGGCCTGGGCGGCGTGGGTGCAGGCCAAGCGCGACATCGCCGCGGTGGCGATCGCGCACGGCGGGTCGATGAGCGCCTGCCACGGCTCCTGCCGGGAGGGCGAGGTCGACCTGCTGCCCGAGGAGCTGGGCCGGGGCTTCGACGTGATGCTCGAGGTCAAGCGGGCGCTGGACCCCAACAACGTGATGAACCCGGGCAAGTACCTGCTCGACCGGGCCTACGGGAGGGACACCACCGATGAGAACCGATGACCGGCCCGCCGCCCCGGCTCCTCCCGGCCCCGCGGCGACCGCGCCGTACCGGTTCGCCGAGCAGCACACCCCGCCGGCGCCGGTGCGGGCCAGCGAGGTGGCGCAGACGACCTTCGAGCACGTCTACGAGGTCGACCCGCGGCTGATGCAGGAGCACGTGCTGCAGCAGGTGTTCCCCAACTGGGACACGCTGCGGATCATGCGCAGCCGCCACGACCACCTGGCCTGGATGCACCGGCACTTCGCCCACCGGGTCGTCACCGGGTCCGAGCTGCTCGCCGAGGTGGAGGCGGAGGACCCGGGGATTCCGCAGGGATCGGAGTCCGACACTGGACCGATCAGCGGTCCGGTAGCACCATGACGACTGGATCAGCACAGACGTCGGACGAGAGGGACCTGGAGTGAGCGAGAAGCTCGAGCTGCGCAACGTCGTCGGCGGTGAGCACGTCGACACTGCCGACGGGCGCCGGATGGACCTGGTCGACCCCTCCACCGGCGAGGTGTTCGCCTCGGCCCCGGTGTCGGGCGCCGAGGACGTCGACCGCGCCTACCGGGTGGCCGCCGACGCGTTCGAGACCTGGCGCGACACCACCCCGTCGGAGCGGCAGCAGGCGCTGCTGAAGCTGGCCGACGCGGTGGAGGAGCACGCCGAGGAACTGGTGGCGCTGGAGAGCCGCAACACCGGCAAGCCGATCGGGCTGACCGCCTCGGAGGAGATCCCCCCGATGGTCGACCAGATCCGCTTCTTCGCCGGCGCGGCCCGCACGCTGGAGGGCAAGGCCGCCGCGGAGTACATGAAGGGGCACACCAGCTTCGTCCGCCGCGAGCCGATCGGCGTCGTCGGCCAGGTGACGCCCTGGAACTACCCCATGATGATGGCGGTCTGGAAGATCGCCCCGGCGCTGGCGGCCGGCAACACCGTCGTCCTCAAGCCCAGCGACACCACGCCGGTCACCACGCTGCGGCTGGCCGAGCTGGCGGCGGAGATCCTGCCGCCGGGCGTGCTCAACGTCGTCTGCGGCGACCGCGACACCGGCCGGGCGCTGGTCGAGCACCGGACCCCGCAGCTGGTGGCCATCACCGGGTCGGTGCGCGCCGGCATGGAGGTCGCCGGCGCCGCGGCCAAGGACGTCAAGCGGGTGCACCTGGAGCTGGGCGGCAAGGCGCCGGTCGTCGTCTTCGACGACGCCGACCTCGAGGCCGCCGCCGAGGCGATCGCCGTCGCCGGGTACTTCAACGCCGGGCAGGACTGCACCGCCGCCTCCCGCGTGCTGGCCGGCCCCGGCATCCACGACGACTTCGTCGCGGCGCTGACCGAGCAGGCCCGCACCACCGCCACCACCTACGCGAAGGGCGCCGAGGACGAGGACGCCCTGGTGCCGCCGGTGAACAACGCCAACCAGCTCGCGCACGTCACCGGCTTCCTCGACCGCGCGCCGGACCACGCGCAGATCACCGCCGGTGGGCACCGGCAGGGCGACCGCGGCTTCTTCGTCGAGCCCACGGTCGTGGCGGGCCTGCGGCAGGACGACGAGATGGTGCAGCGCGAGGTCTTCGGCCCGGTGATCACCGTGCAGCGGTTCACCGACGAGGACGAGGCGGTGCGCTGGGCCAACGGCGTCGAGCTGGGCCTGGCCTCCAGCGTGTGGACGAAGGACTTCGGCCGCGCGATGCGGATGAGCAAGCGGCTGGACTTCGGCTGCGTGTGGATCAACACGCACATCCCGCTGGTCGCCGAGATGCCGCACGGCGGGTTCAAGCACTCCGGCTACGGCAAGGACCTCTCGCTGTACGGCCTGGAGGACTACACCCGCGTCAAGCACGTCATGGCCAACATCGAGTCCTGACCCGACCGGCGGCGGGGCCCCGGTCCGGGTGGACCGGGGCCCCGCCGTCGTCGTGTCCCTGCCGAGTGGGCACCTGCGGTCGACGACACGCGCGGACGCGCCGGGGCCGGCGACCGCGACTGCGCACCCGGCCGGGATCCACAGGCGCAGCGCTCGTCCACCGGTGCCCGCGGCCCCCGGCCGGCGGGCGCCGTCGGGGCGAGCGTCGGTGCGTGACCCGGTACGTCCTCCCACCCGTCTACACCCGCGCGGCCGCCGACCTGGCCGAGCTGACCCGCGCCCAGCGCGCGAGCGACGGCGTCCGGGTCACCCGCGGCGCCTACGTCTCGCGGTCGGTCGCGCTGACGACGGCGAGCGCCGCGCGTGCCGCGCTCGCCGTCCTCCCGGCGGGCACGGTCGCCTCCCACCGCACCGCGGCCGTCCTGCTGGGGGCACCGCTGCGGGCGTCGTGGCCGCTGGAGTTCGCCGTGCGGCCGGGCGTGTACCGGGCCCGCCGGCAGCGCGTCCGCGTCCACGTGCGCGACCTGACCGCCCGGGACGAGGTCCGGGTCGCGGGGCTCCCGGTCACCAGCGGTCCGCAGACCTGGCTGGACCTGGCCGCCCGACTGCCGGGCGCGGAGCTGGTCGCCGTCGGGGACGCCCTGTACCGGGCCGGGCACCTCGACGCCGCGGCGCTCGCCGAGCGGCTGGACCGGGCCGACGGCGTCCGTGGCGTGGTCCGGGCCCGGCAGGGCGCTCCCCTGCTGACGCCGCTGGCCGCCTCCCGGCCGGAGAGCCTCATCCGCTACTGGCTGGTCTCGAGCGGGCTGCCCGACCCCGTGCCGCAGCAACCCGTCGTCGACCGCCGGGGTCGCACCGTGGCCCACGCGGACCTCGGCTACGAGCAGTGGCGGATCGCGCTGGAGTACGAGGGACGCCAGCACGCCGAGCGCCGGCAGTTCCTACGGGACCTCGACCGGTACTCGCTCATGGCCGCGCACGGATGGCTCGTCCTGCGCTTCGGCGAGGACGACCTCGACCGGCGGGACCGGGTGCTGTCCCGGGTGGCCGGGGCCCTGCGGAGCCGCGGCGCCCGGTGGTGACCGCCGGCCGAGTGCGCAGTCGCGGTCGACGACACGCGCGGACGCGCCGGGGACGGCGACCGCGACTGCGCACTCGGCCGGGTCAGCGGGCGCAGCTCAGCGGCCGAGCACCTCCCGCAGCGCGGCCAGCACCAGCGCCACCCTGTCCGGCGCCGCGTTGGGCCCCATGAGCCCGATCCGCCAGACCGTGGCCGCGTACGCGCCGACCCCGCCGCCGATCTCCAGGTCGTAGCGCTCGAGCAGCTCCTTGCGCACCGCCGCCGCGTCGACGCCCTCGGGTACCCGCACGGTGGTCAGCTCCGGCAGCCGGTGCCCCTCGGCGGCGAACAGCTCCAGGCCCATCTCCTGCAGGCCCTCGTGCAGCAGCCGCCCGGCCTCGGCGTGCCGCGCGTGCACCGCCTCGAGGCCCTCGTCGAGGACGCGGCCGAGCCCGGCGTGCAGCGAGACCACCATGCCGGTGGGCGCGGTGTGGTGGTAGGTGCGGCCCCCGGAGCCCGCGGCCTCACCGGCGTAGCCGCCGAGCATGCCGAGGTCGAGGTACCAGCTCTGCGGCTTCTCGATCCGCCGCTCCCACGCCCGGTCGGAGATGGTGAACGGCGCGAGGCCCGGGGCCACGCCCAGACACTTCTGCGTGCCGGAATAGGCCAGGTCCACGCCCCACTCGTCCAGCCGCACCGGGATGCCGCCGAGGGAGGTGACGCAGTCGGCCAGCAGCAGCGCGTCGCCCTTCCCGGCGGCCAGCGGCTCCAGGTCCGAGCGCACACCGGTGGAGGTCTCGGCGTGCACCGCGGCGATCAGCTTCGGCGAGGGGTGCGCGGCCAGCACCCGCTCGGCGTCGACCGGCTGCCCCCACTCGTGCTCGACGGGCACCACCTCCGCGCCGCAGCGGGAGGCGACGTCGACCATCCGCTGGCCGAACAGGCCGTTGACCGCCACGACGACGACGTCGCCGGGGCCCACCGTGTTGACGAACGACGCCTCCATGCCCGCCGACCCGGTCGCCGACAGCGGCAGCGTGCGGCGGTTGGCGGTGCCGAACACCGTGCGCAGCCGCTCGGAGGTCTCGTCGAGGATGCCGAGGAACACCGGGTCGAGGTGGCCCAGCAGCGGCTGCCCGAGGGCGACGGTCGCCTCCGGGTAGGGGTTGGAGGGACCGGGACCGAGCAGGGTGCGGGCACGCAGCGGCATGCCCGCGACGCTACCGAGCCGAGGAGGAGCCCACATGACCACCGACGACGCGCCGGGGACGCTGCGCCGCGAGGAGGCCGCCGCGATGTGGCGGGACTACGCCGCCACCCGCCCGGCGGGCGGCCCGCCCGAGGACGAGCCGCCCGTCGAGCGCTTCGGCGACGGCCGGGCGCTGGCCGACGAGCTGATCGCGCTGGTGCTCGCCGGCACCAAGCGGGCCACCGCCGGGCTGGTCGACGACTTCGCGCGCGAGGGCGAGCCGCTCCCCCGCATCGGCGGGCACTGGATCGCCTGCGACGGCGAGGGGCGGCCCCGGGCGGTGCTGCGCTCGACCGAGCTGCGCGTGGGCCGGCTCGACAGCGTCGACGACGCCTTCGCCTGGGACGAGGGCGAGGGCGACCGCACCCGCGCCGACTGGCTGGCCGGGCACCTGCGCTACTTCACCCGCACGCTCGCCGCCCTGGGCCAGGAGTGGGACGACGACCTCGAGGTGGTCTTCGAGCGCTTCGCCGTCGTCTGGCCACCCGAGGTGGCCGACCGAGCCGACCGGGCCGGGTGAGCCGGCCCGGCCGGGACCTCAGCGGGTGGGGTCGCTCGGCCCCGGCGCGCCGGGCTGGCCGGGCAGCGCCGGCTCCTCGGCGGCGGCGTCGATGCCCGCCTCCTTGCGCTGCGCGTCGGTGATCGGCGTCGGGGCGCCGGTCAGCGGGTCGAAGCCGGCACCGGTCTTCGGGAAGGCGATGACCTCGCGGATGGAGTCGACGCCGGCCAGCAGCGCGGTGAGCCGGTCCCAGCCCAGGGCGGCGCCGGCGTGCGGCGGCGGGCCGTAGGAGAAGGCCTCGAGGAAGAACCCGAACCGCTCGCGGGCCTCCTCGCGGGACATGCCGAGGGTCTCGAACACCCGCTCCTGCAGCTCGGGGTCGGCGATCCGGACCGAGCCGCTGGCCAGCTCGTTGCCGTTGACCACCAGGTCGTAGGCGTCGGAGAGGGCCGCGCCCTTGTCCTCGGCGAAGCGGTCCCGCCACTCCGGGGTGGGCGAGGTGAACGGGTGGTGCATGAAGGTCCAGTCGCCGTCCTCGGTCTGCTCGAACATCGGGAAGTCGACGACGAACAGGAACGACCACGACCCCGGCTCGACCAGCTCCAGCCGCTTGGCGATCTCGTTGCGCGCCGCGCCGAGCAGCTCCTGCGAGGACCGGCGCGGCCCGGCGGCGAAGAACACGCAGTCCCCGGGCTGCGCGCCGACGGCGGCCACGAGCCCCTCGCGCTCGGCGTCGGAGACGTTCTTGGCCACCGGCCCGCCCAGGGTGCCGTCCTCGGCGACGGTGACGTAGGCCAGGCCGCGGTAGCCGCGGGAGCGGGCCCAGTCCTGCCAGGCGTCGAACGCGCGCCGGGGCTGCGAGCCGCCGCCGGGCATGACCACCGCGCCCACGTAGGGGGCCTGGAACACCCGGAACGGGGTGTCGGCGAAGAACTCCGTCAGCTCGGTGAGCTCGATGCCGAACCGCAGGTCGGGCTTGTCCGACCCGAACCGGTCCATGGCCTCGCGGTAGGTCATCCGCGGGATCTCGGGGACCTCGTACCCGGCCAGCTCCCGCCACAGCGCGCCGACGACGGACTCGACGACGGCCAGGACGTCGTCGCGCTCGACGAAGCTCATCTCGAGGTCGAGCTGGGTGAACTCCGGCTGCCGGTCGGCGCGGAAGTCCTCGTCGCGGAAGCAGCGGGCGATCTGGTAGTAGCGCTCCAGCCCGCCGATCATCAACAGCTGCTTGAACAGCTGCGGCGACTGCGGCAGCGCGTACCACTTGCCCGGCTGCAGCCGCACCGGCACCAGGAAGTCGCGGGCGCCCTCCGGCGTGGAGCGGGTGAGGTCGGGCGTCTCGACCTCGACGAAGCCGTGCTGGGCCATGACGCCGCGGGCGATCCGGTTGACCTCGCTGCGCAGCCGCAGGATCCGCGCCGGGCCCTGCCGGCGCAGGTCGAGGTAGCGGTACTTGTAGCGGACGTCGTCGGAGGCGGCCTGGTCGGTCTCGATCGGGAACGGCAGCGGCGCCGCCGGGGAGAGGACGCGCAGCTCGGTGGCCGCGACCTCGACCTCGCCCGTCGGCAGCTCGGGGTTCTCGTTGCCGGCCGGCCGCTGCCGCACCTCGCCGGTGACCAGCACGCAGAACTCGTTGCGGAGGGCGTGCGCCTCCTCCTCGCGGACGACCACCTGGACGTAGCCCGAGGCGTCGCGCAGGTCGACGAAGACGACGCCGCCGTGGTCGCGCCGGCGGGCCACCCAGCCGGCGAGGGTGACGGTGGAACCGGCGTCGGACGCGCGCAGCGTGCCGGCGTCGTGGGTGCGGAGCACAGGGGTCTCTCTCTCGTGGGGGTGGTCAGCTCACCAGCGGTCGTGCACGTGCTGCCGGATGCGCTCGTCGTAGAGGCGCTCGAGGTCGGCGAGCTCGGCGTCGGTCAGCGGCGGGAGGGCGGCGGCCTCGACGTTGGACCGCACCTGCTCCACCCGGCTGGCGCCGGGGATGACCGACGTGACGCCGGGCTGCTGGATCACCCAGCGCAGCGCGACCGCCGCGGGCGCCCGGTCCCCCGCGATCTCGACGAACTCGCGGGCCGCGGCGACGCCGACCTCGTACGGCACCCCGGCGAAGGTCTCGCCGACGTCGAAGGCCTCGCCGTGGCGGTTGTAGTTCCGGTGGTCGTCGGCGCCGAACGTCGTGGACTCGGTGAAGCGTCCCGACAGCAGCCCGCTGGCCAGCGGCACCCGCGCCAGGATCCCCACGCCGGCCGCGGCGGCCGCGGGCAGCAGCTCCTCCAGCGGCTTGCGCCGGAACACGTTGAGGATCACCTGGATGCTCTGCACGCCGGGGTGCTCGAGGGCGGTCAGTCCCTCGGCGACGGTCTCCACCGACACGCCGTAGGCGGCGATCGCGCCGTCGTCGACCATGGCGTCGAGCGCGTCGTACACCCGCCGGTCGGAGTAGACCGCCGTCGGCGGGCAGTGCAGCTGCACCAGGTCGAGGGTGTCGACGCCGAGGTTGCGCCGCGACCGGTCGACCCAGGCGCGCAGGTTCTCCGGGGTGTACTGCGCCGCCTCGAACGGGTCGGCGCGGCGGCCGGCCTTGGTGGCGACGAACGGGCGCTCCGACCGCGCGGCGAGCGCCTTGCGGATGCGCTCCTCGCTGCGGCCGTCGCCGTAGACGTCGGCGGTGTCGAGCAGCGTCACCCCCGCGTCCAGGGCGGCGTCGAGCACACCGGCCGCGGTGTCCTCGTCGACGTCGCCCCAGTCGCCGCCCAGCTGCCAGGTGCCCAGGCCGACGACCGAGACCTCCGCGCCGGTCCGTCCGAGGGGTCGGGTCTCCATCACGCGCTCACCGCCGTCCGCAGCGCCTCGAACAGGTCACCCACGGGGACGGCGCGCTGCTCCCCCGTGCGCAGGTCCTTCAGCTGGCCGACGCCGTCGGCCAGGTCCCGCTCCCCGACGACGACCGCGTGCGAGGCACCCGAGCGCTCGGCGGCGCGCATCGCGCCCTTGAGCCCGCGGTCGCCGTAGACGGTGTCGGCCGGTACCCCGGCCTGCCGCAGCTGCCCGACCAGCCGCACCGCCAGCCGCTTGGCCTCGGCGCCCAGCGGGACGACGAAGGCCCGCACCCCGGCGGCCGCGGCGACGTCGAGCCCCTCGGCCTGCACGGCCAGCAGGGTGCGGTCGACGCCGACGGCGTAGCCGATGCCGCTCACGTCGGGACCGCCCAGCGCCGCCGACAGCCCGTCGTAGCGCCCGCCGCCGCCGATCGCCGACTGCGCGCCCAGCCCGGAGTGCACGAACTCGAAGGTCGTCTTCGTGTAGTAGTCCAGACCGCGCACCAGCCGGGGCGCCTCGGTCCAGGTCACGCCGAGGTCGGTGAGGTGCTGGCGGACGGCGTCGTAGTGCGCCCGGGTGGCGTCCGACAGGTGGTCGACCATCAGCGGGGCGTCGTCGAGCTGGGCCTGCACCTCCGGCCGCTTGTCGTCGAGCACCCGCAGCGGGTTGATCTCCGCCCGGCGGCGGGTCTCCTCGTCGAGGTCGAGCTTCTCGAGGTACTCGACCAGCTTCTCCCGGTAGGGCGGGCGGTCGGTCGCGTCCCCGAGCGAGGTCAGCAGCAGCTCGAAGTCGGTCAGCCCCAGGTCGCGGAAGCCCTGCACGCCCAGCGCCACCACCTCGGCGTCGAGCGCGGGGTCGTCGACGCCGAGCGCCTCCATGTCGACCTGGGTGAAGTGCCGGTACCGGCCGGCCTGCGGGCGCTCGTAGCGGAACGCCGAGCCGACCGTCCACAGCTTCACCGGCAGCGGCCCGGTGTGCAGCCGGTGCTCGATGAAGGCCCGCACCAGCCCGGCGGTGAGCTCCGGGCGCAGCGTGAGCGAGCGGCCGCCGCGGTCGTCGAAGGTGTACATCTCCTTCGTGACGACGTCGGTGGACTCCCCGACGCCGCGGGAGAAGACCTCGGTGTGCTCGAACACCGGCGTCTCGACGTAGCCGTACCCGGCCCTCCGCAGCGGCGCCGTGAGCGTCTCGCGGACGGCGAGGAAGCGCGCGGACTCCGGCGGCAGGACGTCGAAGGTGCCCTTCGGCGCGGTCAGCCCGCTCACGACGTCATCCCTCCTCGCTCCGCTCGGCTGTCCGCTCCGCTCCTCGCTCGCCGGCGCTCGCTGCGATGCTCACTCACAGGCCCCGACCCCTCGGCGCGGCGCCCTCACCGGCGGCGGCCTCGGCGAGGTAGGGGTTGGTCGCCCGCTCGCGGCCGATCGTCGTCGCCGGGCCGTGGCCGGGCAGCACCACGGTGTCGTCGTCCAGGGGCAGCACCACGTCGCGCAGCGAGCGCAGCATGTCCGGCCACGAGCCACCCGGCAGGTCGACCCGGCCCACCGACCCGGCGAAGAGCACGTCACCGGCGAGCAGGCCGGGGGCCTCCCCGAGGTCGAGGGAGAACACCACCGAGCCGCGGGTGTGGCCCGGTGCGTGGCGGACGGTCAGCTCGACACCGGCCAGGGACAGCACGGCGCCGTCGTCGAGCGGGCGGACCTCGGCGGGGTCGGGCAGCCGCAGGCCGGTGAGCAGCGGCGCCAGCGCGGGGCCGTGCCAGCGGGCGGGGTCGGCGAGCATCCCGGAGTCCTCGGGGTGCAGGTAGGCCGGGATGTCGTAGCCGTCGCACACCGGCAGCACGGAGAAGGTGTGGTCGAGGTGGCCGTGGGTGAGCACCACCGCGACCGGCTTCAGGCCGTCCTCGGCCAGCATCCGGGCCAGCGGCTCGACGGCGTCCATGCCGGGGTCGACCACGACGCACTCCGAGCGCGGCCCCGTGGCGACGGCGTAGCAGTTGGTGCCGAAGGCGCCGGCCGGGAACGAGCGGATGAGCACCCGTGCAGGTTACGCGGGTGCCACGGCGCGCCCTCCCGGTCCGGCGGACCGGCGTCCCCAGGGAGGCCACCTACACTCGCGGATCGACCAGCGGGGGCGCCGGGGGCGCGGCCGGGAGCCGCGACCGGGCCCCGCGCAGCAGCCGTCCGTCCGAGGAGTGTCCGACCCGTGCCGACCAACAAGCAGCGGCGGGTTGCCGCGCAGCGCCGCCTGCAGCGCCAGCTCGAGCGCCGCGCCGAGCTGGCCCGCAAGCGCCGCCGCAACCTGCTCGTCGTGGTGACCGTGCTCGCCGTCGTCCTGGTGGGCGGCGCGGTCTCCCTCGTCGCCGGCTTCGGCGGCGGGGAGGACCCGGGCACCGAGGAGGCGGCGACCAGCACCAGCGCGGCGCCGACCACGCCGGGCGTCGTGGACGGCAGCGACGGCACCTGCGACTGGACCCCCGCCGACACGGCCAGCAACCCCGACCTGCGCGCGGACTCCGGGACCCCGCCCACCGAGGTCGTGCCGACCGGCACCACCCCGGTGACGATCACCACGAACGTCGGGGCGATCGGGCTGACCCTCGACAACGCCAACGCCCCCTGCGGCGTGGCGAGCATGGTCCACCTCGCCCGGCAGGGCTTCTTCGACGGCACGGTCTGCCACCGCGAGACCGACTCCGAGGGCCTGAAGGTCCTGCAGTGCGGCGACCCCAGCGGCACCGGCCGCGGCGGCCCGGCCTACCAGTTCCCCACGCAGGTGACCGGCGACGAGACCTACCCGCGCGGCACGGTCGCCATGGCCAACAGCGGGCAGGGCTTCGACGGCAGCCAGTTCTTCCTGGTCTACGGCGACAGCCAGCTCCCGCCGAGCTACACCGTCCTGGGCACCATCGACGAGGCCGGCCTGGCCACGCTGGACACCATCGCCGCCAACGGCAACGACGGCAGCAACGGCCCCGGCGACGGTGCGCCGACCCAGGAGGTCCGCATCGAGTCCGTGACCGTCCCCGCGTGAGCACCCCGGCGCCCCCGCCGCGCGCCGGGGTGCTCGCCGGGGTGCTGGCCGGTGCCCTGGCCGCGCTGACCGCCTGCTCGGGCACGGTGGCGGGCTCGGCGGCGCCGGCCACCGGGGACGCCGGCGGCGGGGGCGGGTCCGGCCCGGCCGGGACGACGGCCACCTGCGAGTGGGTCGCGGCGCGGTCGGGCAACCCCTACGCCGTCGACGTCGACCCGCCCGCCCCCGAGGTGCCCGCCGAGGGCACCGCGCAGCTGCGGATGACGACGTCGCTGGGCGGGCTGGTCCTCACCCTCGACCGTGCCGGCGCGCCGTGCGCGGCGGCGAGCATGGTGCACCTGGCCGGGCTGGGCTTCTTCGACGGCTCCGCCTGCCACCGCGAGGTCGACAGCGAGAGCCTCAAGGTGCTGCAGTGCGGCGACCCCACCGGCACCGGCGCGGGCGGACCCACCTACGCGTTCGCCACCGACGTCGACGGCGACGAGACCTACCCGCGCGGCACGGTGGCGATGGCCAACAGCGGGCAGGGTCTCGACGGCAGCCAGTTCTTCCTGGTGTGGGGCGACAGCCGGCTGCCGCCGGACTACACCGTCGTCGGCACGATCGACGACGCCGGGCTGGCCGTGCTCGACGTGGTCGCCGCCCACGGCAACGACGGCTCGCTCGACCCCTCCCCGGGTGGCGGCGCCCCGACCGTGCCGGTCACCGTCGAGTCGATGACCCTGGTCCCGTGACCGACCCCCACGCGGGCTTCCCGCCGGGCTTCTTCGCGCGCGCCGACGAGCGTCCCGACGCGGAGTTCTACGGCCCGCCGCGGCTGGTGACCCACATCGACGACGCCGCGATCGCCGCCGTCGGCGGGCTCTACGCCGAGCTGGGCATCGACGGGTCGGCGCCGGCGCCCGTGCGGGTGCTCGACCTCATGTCCTCGTGGGTGTCGCACTTCCGCACGCCCCCGGCCGAGCTGGTCGTGCTGGGCATGAACGCCGCCGAGCTGGCCGCGAACGACGCGGCCACCGAGCGGGTCGTGCACGACCTCAACGCCGACCCGCGGCTGCCGCTGCCCGACGCCGACGTCGACGCCGCCGTCTGCTGCGTGTCGATCGACTACCTGACCCGGCCGGTCGAGGTGCTCGCCGAGGTGGGCCGGGTGCTGCGCCCGGGCGGGCCGCTGGCGATCACCTTCTCCGACCGGTGCTTCCCCACCAAGGCGGTGCGCGGCTGGCTGCTCACCTCCGACGAGCAGCACGGCGCGCTGGTGGCCGAGCTGGTCCGGCGCGCGGGGTGCTTCACCGGGCCGCAGCTGTCGCTGCGCACCCCGCCCGGCGGCGACGGCGACCCGCTGTGGGCCGTCGTCGCCCACCGCACCTGACCCTCTGCGGCTCGGCCGATCGTCGCGGTCGGGGCCGTCGTCAGGCGGTGACGCGCTCGACGTCGAAGACGCCGTCGACGTTGCGCACCGCCTGCAGCACCGCACCGAGGTGCGCGGGGTCGGCCAGCTCGAAGGTGAACCGGCTGACCGCCACCCGGTCGCGGCTGGTCTGCACCGACGCCGACAGGATGTTCACCCGCTCGTCGGCCAGCGCCTTGGTGACGTCGGAGAGCAGGCGGTGCCGGTCGAGCGCCTCGACCTGGATCGCCACGAGGAACACCGACCCGGGGTGGCTGGCCCACTCGACCTCGACCAGCCGCTCGCTCTTGCGGCGCAGGTCGGCGGCGTTGGTGCAGTCGGTGCGGTGCACGCTGACCCCGCCGCCGCGGGTGACGAAGCCGAGGATGTCGTCGCCGGGCACCGGGGTGCAGCACTTGGCGAGCTTGGCCCACACGTCGCTCATGCCGTGCACGACGACGCCCGGGTCGCCGCTGCCGGTGCGCCGGTGCACCGGCCGGCGGGTGGGGATCGCCGTCTCGGCGATGTCCTCGACCGCGCCCTCGGCCCCGCCCAGGGCGGTCATCAGCTTGTCGACGACCGACGCCGCCGAGATCTGGTTCTCCCCCACCGCGGCGTAGAGCGAGGTGACGTCGGCGTAGCGCAGGTCCTTGGCCAGCGTGGCCAGGGCGTCACCGCCGAGCAGCCGCTGCAGCGGCAGCCCGGCCTTGCGCATGGCGCGGGTCAGCGCCTCCTTGCCGGCCTCGACGGCGTCGTCGCGCCGCTCCTTGGTGAACCACTGCCGGATCTTGGTGCGCGCCCGGGAGGAGCCGACGAACTGCAGCCAGTCCTTCGACGGGCCGGCCGTGGGCGAGCGGGAGGTGAAGATCTCCACCACGTCGCCGTTGGACAGCTTGCTGTCCAGGCTGACCAGCGCGCCGTTGACCCGGGCGCCGATGCAGCGGTGCCCGACCTCGGTGTGCACCGCGTAGGCGAAGTCGACCGGCGTGGCCCCACCGGGGAGGCTGACGACGTCGCCCTTGGGCGTGAAGACGAAGACCTCCTGCGGCCCCAGGTCGTAGCGCAGCGTCTCGAGGAACTCGCCGGGCTCCTGGGCCTCGCGCTGCCAGTCGAGCAGCTGGCGCAGCCACAGCATGTCGTCGGGGGTGCCGACCTTGCTGGCGCCGAACTCACCGGGCCCGGGCCGGCCGCCGGTGCGGGCCTTCTCCTTGTACTTCCAGTGCGCGGCGATGCCGTACTCGGCGGTGCGGTGCATGTCGTGCGTGCGGATCTGCAGCTCGACGGGCTTGCCGTGCGGCCCGATCACCGTCGTGTGCAGCGACTGGTACATGTTGAACTTCGGCATCGCGACGAAGTCCTTGAACCGCCCGGGCACCGGCTGCCAGTGCGCGTGCATGATGCCCAGGGCCGCGTAGCAGTCGCGGACGGTGTCGACCAGGATCCGGATGCCGACCAGGTCCCAGATGTCGGTGAAGTCCCGGCCGCGGACGATCATCTTCTGGTAGATCGAGTAGTAGTGCTTGGGCCGGCCGGTGACGACCGCCTCGATCCTGGCCGCCTTGAGCTGCTCGGTGACCGCGGTGGTGACCTCGGCGAGGTAGGTGTCGCGCGAGGGCGCCCGCTCGGCCACCAGCCGGACGATCTCGTCGTAGCGCTTGGGGTAGAGCGTGGCGAACGCCAGGTCCTCGAGCTCCCACTTGATGGTGTTCATGCCCAGGCGGTGGGCCAGCGGGGCGAGGATCTCCAGCGTCTCGCGCGCCTTCTTCTCCTGCTTCTCCGGCGGGAGGAAGCGCAGCGTGCGCATGTTGTGCAGCCGGTCAGCGAGCTTGATGACCAGCACCCGGGGGTCGCGGGCCATCGCCACGATCATCTTGCGGATCGTCTCGGCCTGGGCGGCGTCGCCGAGCTTCACCTTGTCGATCTTGGTGACGCCGTCGACGAGGTGGGCGACCTCCGGGCCGAAGTCGGCGCTGATGGCCTCGAGGGTCTTGCCGGTGTCCTCGACCGTGTCGTGCAGCAGCGCGGCCACCAGCGTGGTGGTGTCCATGCCCAGGCCGGCCAGGACGGTGGCCACGGCCAGCGGGTGGGTGATGTAGGGGTCGCCGCTCTTGCGCCTCTGGCTGGCGTGCGCGGCCTCGGCGACGTCGTAGGCGCGCTGCAGCAGCGCGAGGTCGGCCTTCGGGTGGCTCTGCCGGTGCAGGGCGGCCAGCGGTTCGAGGACCGGGCGGACGACGCCGCTGCGCTGCCCGGCGACGATGCGGCGGGCCAGCCGGTCGCGGACGCGCCGGGGCCGCGGGGACCCGGTCCCGCCCTCCTCCGGCGGCTCGCTGCCGACGTCGTCGGGGCGGCGGACCAGCGGCCGGCCCGGCAGGGGGGACGTCTGCTGCGGGTCCTGGACCGTCGGCGACGGGGTCGGGGTGCCCTGCGCGGCCGGGCCCTGCGCGGTCGGGCCCGGGGCGGCCTGCCCGGGCGGTACCGGGCCGCCGGGCTGGTCGGGCCGCGCGCCAGCCACGCGGGTGGCGGGCGCGTCGGGGGCCACGGGACTCCTGCCGGCAGACGAGGGAGGACCTCTCCCATGCTAACCGGGAGAGGTCACGGAACGGCCCATCCGGGGCCGGACCTCCCCCTCAGGCGGTCCACAGCGCGTGCACGGCGTGCGGGACCAGCCGCTCGCGGCCCTCGAGGGCGGTCAGCTCGACGACCACCGACACCGCGGTGACCACGCCGCCGAGCTCCTCCACCAGCGCGACCGACGCCGCCAGCGTGCCACCGGTGGCCAGCACGTCGTCGACCAGCAGCACCCGCTGCCCGCGCCGCAGCGAGTCGGTGTGCATCTCGACGGTGGCGGTGCCGTACTCCAGCGCGTAGTCGGCGCGGACGCACTCGCGCGGCAGCTTGCCGGCCTTGCGCACCGGCACCACGCCGACGCCGGCCCGCAGCGCCACCGCCGCGGCGAGCAGGAAGCCGCGGGCCTCGACGCCGACCACGACGTCGAAGCCCGGGTCGCCCGGGACGCCGTCGTCGGCGTGCGCCACCGCGGCCGCCCGCGGGTCCTCCAGCGCCGGCGCGGCCAGGCCCTCGACCACCCGGCGGAAGGCCGGTCCGTCGGCGAAGACCGGCGTCAGGTCCCGGAAGAGGACCCCCGGGTTCGGGAAGTCCGGGACGTCGACGGACAGCCCGGCGATGAGCTCGTCGAGCGGCTCGGTACCGGTCACCGACGCTCCTCGGTCCCGGGTCACCGACGCTTCTTGGTCCCCGGGCGCTGCGGGCGCTGACCCGGGCGCGGGGCCGCCGTGGCCCCGTGCGGCCGGCGGGGTACCTCCGGGCCCACCGACGCCGGGGACTCCACCGCCACGTCGGCCGGCGCGGGACCGAGCGTGTCGACGTCGCGCTCGGCGAGCGCCACCCCGCCCCCCGGCGCGGCCCGGCGGTTGCGCCGGGCGCTGGCCACCGGGCCGGCGGCGGCGCGCGCACCGGACCGGGCGGCGGCCGACCGGCGGGCGAGCACCCGGCGGCGCAGCGCCTGCACCCCGGGCTCGCGGTCCTTGAGGTCGGCGACGATCGGGGTGGCCAGGAAGATCGAGGAGTAGGCGCCGGCGGCGAGGCCGACGAAGAGCACCAGCGCGAGGTCCTTCAGGGTCCCGACGCCGAGCAGGCCCGCCCCGACGAACAGCAGGCCGGCGACCGGCAGCAGCGCGATCACCGAGGTGTTGATCGAGCGCATGAGGGTCTGGTTGACCGCCAGGTTCGCCGCCTCCCCCCAGGTCATGCGGGCCGAGCGCTCGAGGTCGCGGGTGTTCTCGTCGACCTTGTCGAAGACGACGACGGTGTCGTAGAGGGAGAACCCGAGGATGGTCAGCAGGCCGATGACCGTCGACGGCGTGACCTCGAACCCGATCAGCGAGTACACGCCGGCGGTGACGACGAGGTCGTGCAGCAGGGCGACGATCGCGCCCACCGCCATCTTCGGCTGGAACCGGATGGCGAGGAACGCGATGACCGCGACGAGGAAGACCGCCAGCGCCAGCAGCGCCTGGTCGGTGATGTCCTGGCCCCACTCGGCGCTCACCGACTCGGGGCTGACCTGGTCCGGCGCGATCCCCGCGGCGTCGGCGACCGCGTCGACGACCGCGCGCTCGCCGTCGTTGTCGAGGGCACCGGTGCGCAGCAGGATCGTGTTGCCGCCGACCACCTGGGCCGAGGCGACGTCCGCGCCGGCGTCGGTGGCGGCCTCGCGGACGTCGGCGAGCTGCTCGGTGCCGCCGGGCAACCGGAAGCTGTTGCCGCCGGCGAAGTCGATGCCGAAGTTGAAGCCGCGGAACAGCATCGAGGCGATGCAGACCAGCACGAGGACGGCGGTGACCTTGTAGATCAGCCGGCTGCGGCCGACGACGTCGAGGCCTGCCTCGCCGTTGTAGAGCCGGTGCGCCAGCGAGGCCCGGTGCGGCGGGCGGCGGGTGGCCTCCCCCTCGGCCGGCAGGCCGGCGTCGGCGAGCGCCTCGTCGTCGGCGGCCGCGGCGGCGTCCTCGACGGCGTCGGCACCGGCGGCGCGGGCCTCGTCGGCCTCGGTGCCGACCGGCACCTCGTCGTCGCGGGTGGTGTCCCCGCGGACGTCGCGGTCCTGCTGGCGGCTCATGCCTGGCTCCTGTCCTGGGACGCGCGGGCACCGCTGCCGGCGCCGCGGCCGGTGCCGCTGCCGGCACCGACCAGCTCGCGGTCGGCGGCGACGACGGGTGCGGCGGAGCGGCGCGAGCGGTCGACCCGGCCGAGGCCGGAGAAGCGGCTCTGGCCGAAGCTCCGGAAGCGGGCCAGCACCGCCATCAGCGGGTGGGTGAAGAGGAAGACGACGACGAGGTCGAGCACCGTGGACAGACCCAGGGTGAACGCGAAGCCCTTCACGTCGCCGATCGCCAGCCAGTAGAGGATCGCCGCGGCGAGGAAGCTGACCGCGTCGGCCGACAGGATCGTGCGGCGGGCGCGCACCCAGGCCCGCGGCACCGCCGAGCGCAGGCTGCGGCCCTCGCGGATCTCGTCCTTGAGCCGTTCGAAGTAGACGACGAAGGAGTCGGCCGTGATGCCGATGGACACGATGAACCCGGCGATGCCGGCGAGGCTCAGGGTGAAGCCGATCTCGCGGCCGAGCAGCACCAGGCTGGCGTAGACGACGACCGCCGACAGCAGCAGGCTGGCGATCATCACCAGGCCGAGCAGCCGGTAGTAGACCAGCGCGTAGACGAACACCAGGGCGACACCGATGGCCCCGGCGATCAGCCCGGCCCGCAGCTGCTCGGCGCCGAGCTCGGTGGAGATCGACTGCGCGGTGGCCTGGGTGAAGGTCAGCGGCAGCGCGCCGTAGCGCAGCTGGTTGGCCAGCTCCTCGGCGCTCTGCTGGTCGAACGAGCCGGTGATGGTGGTCTGCCCGTTGATGGCGCCCTGGACGGTGGGCGCGGAGACCACGCGGCCGTCGAGGGTGAACGCCACGTTCTTGCCGACGTTGGCGGCGGTGTACTCCGCCCAGGTGGCCCGGCCCTCGCTGTTGAAGTCGAGCAGGACGACCCACTCACCGGTGGTCGGCTGGGTGCCGGCCGAGGCGTCGGCGATCTCGGTGCCCTCGATGATCGTCGGGCCGAGGAGGTACTTCTGCGTGCCGTCCTCGCTGCAGGCGGCGACGTGGTCGTCGGGGCGGGCCACCTCGCTGGTGACGTCGTCGGGCGAGCAGGTCAGCGTGGCGTACTCCGCCGCCGCCTCCTCCTGCGTCACGGCCGGCCGGTCGGGGTCGAGCGCCGGGTCGCTGATCGCGCCGTCGGACGACGTGGAGCCCGCCGCCGAGTCGGTGGGCGCGGCCGAGTCGGTGGGCGCGGCCGAGTCGGTGGGCGCGGCCAAGTCGGTGGGCGCGGCCGAGTCGCTCGGCGCGGCCGAGTCGCTCGGCGCGGCGGCGTCGCTCGGCGTGGCGCCGTCGGTGGGCGCCGCGGGGTCGGTGGTCTCGGCGAGGACCGCCGGCTCCGGGCCGGTGATCACCGGCCGGAACCGCAGCTGCGCCGTCTGGCCCAGCTCGCGCGCCTGCTCGCCGTCGTCACCGGGGACGGAGATGACGATGTTCGACTCGCCCTCGGTGACCACCTCGGCCTCGGCCACGCCGAGGCCGTTGACCCGCTGCTCGATGATCTGGCGGGCGAGCTCGAGGTCCTCGGGCGCGGGGGCCTGGCCGTCGGGGGTGCGGGCGGTCAGCGTCACCGTCGTGCCGCCGCGCAGGTCGAGCCCGAGCTGCGGCGTGCGGTCGGTGCCGGTGAGGAAGATCAGGCCGTACATGACGGCCACGATCAGGACGAACGCGCCGAAGTACCGGCTCGCGGGCAGGGCGCGGTTGGCCACCGGACGCCCCGTCAGAGGGTCTTGCCGGTGGAGCCGTCACCGCGCCGGTCGTCCCGCGCGGTCTCGTCCACCGCGGGGTCGACCACCGGGTCGACCGCCGGGTCCACCACCGTCTCCCCGGCGACGACCGGGCCGGCGACCCCGCCGGCCGGTGGGCGCACCTGCAGGACCGCCTGGCGCGCGTAGGTGACGACGACGCCCGGGGCAATCTCGACCCGGACGGTCTCCGGGTCGCCGAGGCCCGCCACGGTGCCGTGGACACCCCCGGCCATGATCACCGGGACGCCGATCGCCAGCGCCGACTGCGTCTGGGTCTGCTGGCGCTTGCGGGCGCGCGCCGGCAGCACCACCAGGGCCACGAAGGCCAGCACGAGCAGGAGCAGGGGGAACAGTTCCACGACGGTGGTGCCTCTCTACCGCGCCGGGTGCACGCGGTCGGTGCGGCCCGGGTAGGGACCGCTCGGGTACGTCGGTCGAGGCGCGCGGGGCCGGCCCCCGCCGACACCGGGTCGCGGAGCCGGGACCCGAACGGCCCGGCGAGGGGCCGACTTGCGCGCCAGCGCCGCTCAGTCTAGGCGTCGAAGAGCGGTTCCGACGACGAACCCGGGTCACGCGCGGCGCCCGTGCTCCCTCCGAGGGGGATCCCGCCGCGCGGCAGCGGGCGGCCGAGGTGCCGCCAGGCGGCCTCGGTGGCCACCCGCCCGCGGGGCGTGCGGGCCAGCAGCCCAGCGCGCACCAGGAACGGCTCGCACACCTCCTCGACGGTGTGCGGCTCCTCCCCCACCGCGACGGCCAGCGTGCTGACGCCCACCGGCCCGCCGGAGAACTTGGTGACGAGCGCGTCGAGGACCTCGCGGTCGAGCCGGTCGAGGCCGAGCTCGTCGACGTCGTAGAGCGCGAGCGCGGCCCGCGCGACCGCGCGGGTCACCCGCCCGTCGGCCTCGACCTCGGCGTAGTCGCGCACCCGGCGCAGCAGCCGGTTGGCGATGCGCGGGGTGCCCCGGGAGCGGCGGGCGATCTCGGCCGAGCCGTCGTCGGTGAGCTCGACGCCGAGCAGGTCGGCGCTGCGGGCGAGCACCTGCTGCAGCTCGGCGGGCTCGTAGAACTCCATCTGCCCGACGAAGCCGAACCGGTCGCGCAGCGGACCGGTGAGCAGGCCCGCCCGCGTGGTCGCCCCCACGAGGGTGAACGGGCTGATCTCCAGGGGGATGGCCGTGGCGCCGGGCCCCTTGCCGACGACGACGTCGACCCGGAAGTCCTCCATCGCCATGTACAGCAGTTCCTCGGCCGGCCGGGCGATGCGGTGGATCTCGTCGATGAACAGCACGTCACCGGGGCCGAGGTTGGACAGCATCGCGGCGAGGTCGCCGGAGCGCTCGATCGCCGGGCCGCTGGTGATCTTCACCGAGGTGCCGAGCTCGGAGCCGATGATCAGGGCGAGGCTCGTCTTGCCCAGGCCGGGCGGGCCCGACAGCAGCACGTGGTCCGGCGGCCGGCCGCGGCGCTTGGCGCCCTCCAGGACCAGCGCGAGCTGGCGGGCGACCTTGGGCTGGCCGATGAAGTCGGGCAGCGAGTGCGGCCGCAGCGCCGACTCGACCACCCGCTCCTCGTCACCGGCCTGCGGCGAGACGCCGTACTCGCGCCCCAGCCCGGTCTCCACCTCACCGGTCAGCGACCGGTCGAACGGCGCGCTCACGGCCGGCCCAGCAGCTGCAGCGCCTGGCGCAGCAGCAGCGCGACGTCGACCCGGCCGGTGCCGGTCAGCTGCTCGTCGGCGACCGGCGCGAGCGCGGTGACCGCGGTGTCGGCCTCGCGGCCGGACCAGCCCAGGCCGACCAGGGCGGCGGTGAGCTGGTCGCGCCACGGCGCCACCGGGGCGACGGGAGCGCCCCCGCCGGCCGGCATCGGGCCGTCGAGCTGGGTGTCCGACGTGGTGGAGCCCAGCCGGTCGCGCAGCTCCAGGATCAGCCGCTCGGCGCCCTTCTTGCCGATGCCGGGCACCTGCATCAGCGCCTTGACGTCGGCCATCGACACCGCGCGGCGCACCTCCCGCGGCGGGTGGATGGCCAGCACCGCCTGCGCGAGCCGCGGGCCGACGCCGTTGGCGGTCTGCAGCAGCTCGAACAGCTGGCGCTCGTCGTCGTCGGCGAAGCCGTAGAGGGTGAGGGAGTCCTCGCGCACGACCAGGCTGGTGGCCAGCCGCGCCTGCTCCCCCACCGTCAGCCGGGCGATGGTGCCGGGGGTGCACTGCACCGCCAGCCCGACGCCGCCGACCTCGACCACCGCACCCTCCGGGCCCACGGCGGCCACCCGGCCGTTCACCGAGGCGATCACCGCGACACCCCCTGCCAGCGCGGCAGCGTGCGCTGCACCACCGGCGCGCCGATGCCGCCGGCGATGGCGGCGCTGCGCAGCCGCTGCTGCGCCGGGCCGCGCCACACGTGGCAGACCGCCAGCGCCAGCGCGTCGGCGGCGTCGGCCGGCTTGGGGGCGGCCGACAGGCCCAGCACCCGGGTGACCATGAGGGTGACCTGCTCCTTGTCCGCGCGGCCGTTGCCGGAGATGGCCGCCTTGACCTCGCTGGGCGTGTGCCAGGCGACCGGCCGGTCGGCCTGCGCCGCGGCCAGCGCCGCGACCCCGGCCGCCTGGGCGGTGCCGGTGGCGGTGCCCTTGTTGTTCTGGGTGAAGACCCGCTCGATGGCGACGACGTCGGGCCGGTGCTCGCGCAGCAGCGCGGTCACCTGGGTGTGCAGCTCCAGCAGCCGCAGCTCCAGGTCCAGGTCGGCGGAGCTGCGGATCACGCCCACCCCGACGGCCTGCGGTCGGGCGCCGGGGCGGCCGTCGACCACGCCCCACCCGCACCGGGTCAGCCCCGGGTCGATGCCGAGCACCCGCACCTGCGCCTCCCGATGCCGAACTGGTGTTCGACCGAGGCTAACCGTCGCGGCCGGTGATCGGGGGCGACACGCCCACCTGGTGACGTGCTGGAACGGCCCCCTCGCAGGGACCCGCACCGAGCGGAGCGAGGTGTGGGGGCGAGGGGGTCCTTCCTCAGCCGACCTTCTCGAGCACCTCGTCGGACACGTCGTAGTTGGCGTACACGTTCTGCACGTCGTCGCAGTCCTCGAGGGCGTCGATGAGGCGGAACACCTTGCCGGCGCCCTCCTCGTCGAGCTCGACGGTGACGCTGGGGACGAAGCCGGCCTCGGCGGAGTCGTAGTCGATGCCGGCGTCCTGCAGGGCGGTGCGCACGGCCACCAGGTCGGTGGGCTCGCTGACCACCTCGAGGGTGTCGCCGAGGTCGCGGACCTCCTCGGCGCCGGCGTCGAGGACGGCCAGCAGCACGCTGTCCTCGTCGACGCCGTCGGACTTGGGGACGACGACGACGCCCTTGCGGCTGAACAGGTAGGACACCGAGCCCGGGTCGGCCATGGAGCCGCCGTTGCGGGTCATCGCGGTGCGCACCTCGGAGGCCGCGCGGTTGCGGTTGTCGGTCAGGCACTCGACGAGGACCGCGACGCCGCCGGCCGCGTAGCCCTCGTAGGTGATGTTCTGGTAGTCCGCCCCGCCGGCCTCGGCGCCCGAGCCGCGCTTGACCGCGCGGTCGATGTTGTCGTTGGGGACCGAGGACTTCTTCGCCTTCTGGATGGCGTCGTAGAGCGTCGGGTTGCCCGCGGGGTCACCGCCGCCGGTCCGGGCCGCGACCTCGATGTTCTTGATCAGCTTGGCGAACAGCTTGCCGCGCTTGGCGTCGATCGCGGCCTTCTTGTGCTTGGTGGTCGCCCACTTGGAATGGCCGCTCACGGCTGTCCTCCTCGTCCGGGCGCCCGGCACCGGCACCCGGGCGCACCCGCCGATCCTACCGGCGCCGGCCGCGGGGCCCGTCCGCCCTCAGGGTCCGGCCGCCCGCCGCGAGCTCCAGGTCAGCAGCCGTTCCAGCGGGCCGCGGCCCAGCTGCCAGCGCCACACCGACGCCAGCAGCACGGCGGTGAGGCTGAAGCGCGCCCACTGCCCCCAGCTCTGTCCGTAGCCGACGTCGAGCACCGCGATGGCCACGATCTGGGCGGTGTAGACCGACAGCGCCAGCGCGCCCACCGACGCCAGCGGCCAGGTCAGGCGCGGCAGCAGGTCGGCGAGGACCAGGCACAGCCCGATGACGGCCACCGCGACCCCGCCGGAGCCGACCACCTCGAACGTCGTGGCGCTGTGCGGCTGGGCACCGGCGAGCCACGCGGGGTCCCAGTCCCCCGGGACGCCGAAGCCGTCCTCGATCCCGGCCAGCCGCTGCCCGGGCGCGAGCGCCCGGGTGCTCAGCAGGCCGCCCGCGTAGCCCAGGACCGCCGCGGCCGTCCCGCCGGCGAGCAGGCCGGCCCGCACCCGGGCGGCGCCGAGGTCGAGCCGGCCGACCGCGAGCCCGGCCAGGACGAAGGCCAGCCAGACAGCGGCCGGGTAGTAGCCGGTGAACAGCAGGAACGCGAAGGCGTTGCCCTCCTCGCCCCGCTCGGTGGCGTACCGCCCGACCGCCAGCGCCAGCGGGGGACCGACGAGGGCGACGACGGCCGCGGCCGACAGCAGGCGCGCCGGCGACCAGCGCAGGAACGGCAGGGCGAGCACGAACAGCACCGCGTAGACGCCGAGGACGATCGCGACGAAGGTGTCGAGCAGCTCCAGGACGCCGCCGACGGCGAACACCCACGCGGCGCGGACGAGGACGCGCGTGCGGGCGCGGGCCAGCTCCGCCCCGGACGCCGGGGTGCGGCCCCCGGACAGCAGGGCGACGGAGACCCCGGCCAGCGTGGCGAACAGGATCGACGAGCGGCCGTCGACCACCGCCCGCCAGGTGGCCGGGTCCCAGCCGAGCTCGCCCGTGTCACCCAGGTGCGCGGCGAACATCCCCAGCACGGCGATCCCGCGGGCGAGGTCGACGCCCCGCAGCCGCCCCCGGGATCCCGCCTCGGGCGCTGCGGGCGCTCGGGTGCCGCCGACCTCGTCCTGCCGTGCCGTCACCGGGTCGACGCCTCGCCGAGCGCTCAGCCGCGAGGGGTGCCGGCGGCGGCCGGGACGGCGTCGAGGCCGTCCTCGACGTCGAAGAAGCGCGGCAGCGGGCGGTCGGCGTGCAGCCGCAGCAGCCGGGGCAGCCGGCGCAGCCGCAGCAGGTGGGTGTCGCGGACGGCGTCGTTGTAGAAGCGGCGGGCCAGGGCCATGCGCGCGTCGGCCTCGGCCAGCGCGGCCAGGCACGCCGGCGGGATGCCGGGGACCTCGCGGGGCAGGGCGCGCAGCTCGCGGCCGAGGGCGTTCTCGGCCAGCTCGCGGTCGCCGGCCAGCGGGTCGTGGGCGTCGTGCGCGGCCGCCTTGAGGCGCGTGGCGCGGTCCTCGCCCAGCGCGGCGGAGTGGTCGGAGGCCAGGTCGGCGGCGAGCGCCGCGCGCTGCCGCAGCCGGCCGTCGAGGACCGTCCACGCGCGCGCCACCCGGGTCTCCAGGCGCCGCAGCCGGGTGAGCGTCCAGGCCGTCCACGCCAGCAGGAGCGCGACGACGCCGAGGGCGAGGAGCAGCCAGGCGTCGGGCGTCATGCCTGCCCACGCTAGCGGCGGACGCGCCTCAACAGGGACGGGAACACCCCGTCGGCCGCGGCGAGCTCGTCGTCGTCGGCGGCGGTCACCCCGCCGGCACCGGGCAGCGCCACGGTCTCGTAGACGGCGAGCACCCGGCGGGCCACGGCCTGCCAGTCGTAGCCGGCCGCCGCCTCCCGCCCGGCCGACGACAGCGCCGTGCGGCGGGCCGGGTCGGCGAGCAGGTCCGACAGCGCCCGGGCCAGCGCGCCGACGTCCCCGCGGCGGACCAGCACGCCGGCCGCGCCGTCCTCGAGGACCCGCGCGAACGCGTCGAGGTCGCTGGCCACGATCGGCGCGCCGGCGGCCATCGCCTCGATGAGCACGACGCCGAAGCTCTCGCCGAGCAGGTTGGGCGCGCAGTAGACGTCGACCGAGCGCAGGAACGCACCCTTGTCGGCCTCGGACAGCTCACCGAGCAGCGCCACCGACGGGCGCAGGTCCTCCCCCACCGCGTCGCGCAGCGCGTCCGGGTCGCCGCGGCCGGCGATGAGCAGGCGGGCACCCGGGTGCTCGCGGACGACGGTGCGCATGGCCTCGAGCAGCACCGGCAGCCCCTTGCGCGGCTCGTCGTAGCGGCCGAGGAAGCCGATGGTGGGGCCGTCGACGCCGCGGGCGGTCCCGGGCAGCGTCGGCCCCTCGGCGAAGGCGGCCACGTGCACGCCGTTGGGGATGATCACCGCGTCGCCGCCGAGGTGCTCGACCTGCAGCCGGCGGGCGAAGTCGGAGACGGCGATCCGGCCGCTGATCCGCTCCAGCCACGGGCGCACCACCGGGCCCCACGCGGCCAGCCACTTCGACCGCACGGTGGCGGCGTGGAAGGTGGCCACGATCGGCCCCTTGGCGATCATGCAGACCAGCAGGCCGATCGACGGCGGCGCGGGGTCGTGCACGTGGACGACGTCGAAGCGGCCGTCGCGCAGCCACCGGCGCACCCGGGACGCCGACACCGGGCCGAACTGCACGCTGGCCATCGAGCCGTTGTAGGGGATGGGCACGGTGCGCCCGGCGAAGGTGAGCCAGGGGTCGGTCAGCGACTCCTCCCGCTCGGCGGGCGTGAGCACCCCGACGTGGTGGCCGAGCCCGAGCAGCGTCTCGGCGAGGTCGCGCACGTGGTACTGCACCCCGCCGGGCACGTCCCACTGGTAGGGACAGACCAGGCCGATGCGCATCAGCCGCGCTCCGGCGCCGGCGGGTCGGGCGGCACGTCGGCCCAGATCCGCCCCAGCACGTGCCAGTCCTCGGGCTGCCGGGCGATGGTGTCGGTGAAGGCGTCGGCCACGCCCTGCATCGCCGTCGCCACCCGGTCGCGCAGCCGCACACCGCCGTCGAGGGGGACCTCCGGGCACACCGCGTGCACCCAGCCGAGCCCGCTGAACCGGGAGACCGCCGGGTGCAGGGCGGCCCCGGTGCGCGCGGCCAGCAGCGCAGGGCCCCCGGGCATCGTGGTCGGCCGGCCGAAGAACTCCACCGGCACGCCCCCGGGGCCGAGGTCGCGGTCGACGAGCAGGCAGACCGAGCGGCCGCCGGCGAGCCACTCGCGCAGCACGTCGGAGCTCGGCCGGGGCCCGCCGGTGAGCGGTACGACGCGGAAGCCGAGGGTCTCGCGGTAGGCGAGGAATCGCTCGTAGAGCGACTCGGGGCGCAGCCGCTCGGCGACGGTCATGAAGGGCCCGCCGAGCCAGTCGACGAACCACACGCCGGCGGCGTCCCAGTTGCCGCTGTGCGGCAGCGCGAGGACCACCGGGCGGCCCTGCGCCCGCGCCCGCTCGAGGTGCTCCTGCCCCTCCATGACGGTGTCGCGCAGCACGCGGGCGGGATCGAGCCGCGGCAGGCGGAAGGCCTCCTGCCAGTAGCGCGCGTAGGAGCGCAGCGCGCGGCCGGTGAGCTCGTCGAGCGCCTCCTCGTCGAGCTCGCCGCCGGTGGCGACCCGCAGGTTGGCCCGCAGCTGCCGGGTGCCCCGGCCCTCGCGCCGGGCGGCGACGCGGGCACCGGCGTCGAACGCGCCGCGGGCCACCGGCTCGGGCAGCCACTGCACCGCGCGCCAGCCGGCCGCGTAGCCGAGGTCGGTGACGCGGGCACCGACCCGGGACGCGACGGAGCCACGGCGCCCGCTCACGGAGCCGGCGCCGGCAGGGCCTGCCCGCGCGCCCCCCGGTGGACGGCGACCACCCGCTGCCCCACCGTGATCGCGCCCCCGGCGACCAGCAGCCACAGCCCGACGTCGACGGCGTACGGGATGCCGAGCCCGGTCAGGCCGGTGCCGGCGAGGGCCAGGATCAGCCGCTCGGTGCGCTCGACCAGCCCGACGTCGCAGGGGATGCCCACGCCCTCGGCGCGCGCCTTGATGTAGCTGGTCAGCACGCCCAGGACCAGGCCGACGAGGGCCAGCAGCGCCAACAGGCGGTCCTCGCCCGCGCCGGTGAACCACCAGACCAGCGCCCCGAAGACGGCGGCGTCGACAGCGCGGTCGCAGGTGGAGTCCAGCACCGCGCCGAACGCCGACCCGCCGCCCCGGGCGCGGGCGAGGGCGCCGTCGAGCATGTCGAGCAGCACGAACAGCGTGACGGTGAACGCGCCCCAGAACAGCACGCCGTCCGCGATGAGCAGCACCGCGGCGGCGATCGCACCCAGCGTCCCGGTGACGGTGACCGCGTCCGGGGTCACCCCGGCGCGGGCCAGCCGGGCCACCACCGGCGCCCAGAACCGGCCGACCACCGCGCGCGCCCCCTGGCCGAGCACGTCAGCTCCCCGGGACCGGCGCGGTCGCGCCCGGCCAGTGCTCGGCGAGCAGCGCCCGGGTCTCGGCGAGCACCTGCGGCAGCACCCGGGTCAGGCCGATCACCGGCATGAAGTTGGTGTCCCCGCCCCAGCGGGGCACCGCGTGCTGGTGCAGGTGGTCGGCGATGCCGGCGCCGGCCACCGAGCCCTGGTTCATGCCGATGTTGAACCCGTGGGCGCCGGTCACCCGCCGCACCACGCGCATCGCCGTCTGCGTGAACGCGCCGAACTCGGCGACCTCGGCGTCGGTGAGGTCGGTGTAGTCGGGCACGTGCCGGTACGGGACCACCATCAGGTGCCCGGCGTTGTACGGGTACAGGTTGAGCACGGCGAAGACCGTGGTGCCGCGCGCCACCACCAGCCCCTCCTCGTCCGGCATGGCCGGGATGAGGCAGAACGGGCAGTCGTGTTCCCCGGTGGGCTTGCCCGAGCCGCGGATGTAGGCCATCCGGTAGGGCGTCCACAGGTGCTCGAAGACGGTGGCCGGGCCGCCGTCGTCGCTGGAGACCGGGACGGAGAACCCGTCCGGGCCGGTGGTCACGGGCTCTCCAGCGGCGCGTCCGCGGTCGGGTCGACGTTGTGCCGCCCGGCCACCCAGGCGACGATCGCGTCGACGGCGTCGTCGACGGGCACGCCGTTGCGCTGGCTGCCGTCGCGGTAGCGGAAGGACACCGCCCCGGCCTCGGCGTCGGTGGCCCCGGCGATGAGCACGAAGGGCACCTTCTGCTTGCTGGCGTTGCGGATCTTCTTCTGCATGCGGTCGTCGGAGTCGTCGACGTCGACGCGGATGCCGCGCGCCCGCAGCCGCAGCGCGACGTCGGCGAGGTAGCCGACCTGGTCGTCGGTGACCGGGATGCCGACCACCTGCACCGGCGCGAGCCACGCGGGGAAGGCGCCGGCGTAGTGCTCGGTGAGGATGCCGAAGAACCGCTCGATGGAGCCGAACAGCGCGCGGTGCAGCATGACCGGCCGCTTGCGGGTGCCGTCGGCGGCGGTGTACTCCAGCGCGAACCGCTCGGGGAAGTTGAAGTCGACCTGCAGGGTCGACATCTGCCACGAGCGGCCGATGGCGTCGCGGGCCTGCACGGAGATCTTCGGCCCGTAGAACGCCGCGCCGCCCGGGTCGGGCACCAGCTCCAGCCCCGAGGCGTCGGCGGCCGCCTGCAGCGCCGCGGTCGCCTCCTCCCACTGGGCGTCCTCGCCGATGAACTTCGGCGAGTCGTCGCGGGTGGACAGCTCCAGGTAGAAGTCGTCGAGGCCGTAGTCGCGCAGCAGGCCCAGGACGAAGTCGAGGACCCCGCGGATCTCGGCGGCCATGTCCTCGCGGGTGGTGAAGATGTGCGAGTCGTCCATCGTCAGGCCGCGCACCCGGGTCAGCCCGTGCACCACCCCGGACTTCTCGTAGCGGTACACCGTGCCGAACTCGAACAGCCGCAGCGGCAGCTCGCGGTAGGACCGCCCGCGGCTGCGGTACACGAGGATGTGCATCGGGCAGTTCATCGGCTTGAGGTAGTAGTTCGCGCCCTCGAACTCCATGGGCGGGAACATGGTGTCCGCGTAGTACGGCAGGTGCCCGCTGGTGAGGAACAGGTCCTCCTTGGTGATGTGCGGGGTGTTGACGAAGGAGTAGCCGCCCTCCTCGTGCCGCCGGCGGCTGTAGTCCTCGAGCTCGCGGCGGACGATCCCGCCCTTGGGGTGGAAGACCGCCAGCCCCGAGCCGATCTCGTCGGGGAAGCTGAACAGGTCCAGCTCGGCGCCCAGGCGCCGGTGGTCGCGGCGCTCGGCCTCGGCCAGGTGCTCCAGGTACCCCTTGTGCGCCTCGCGGCTCTCCCACGCGGTGCCGTACACCCGCTGCAGCTGCGGGTTCTTCTCGTCGCCGCGCCAGTAGGCGGCCGCCGAGCGGGTGAGGCTGAAGGCCGGGATGCCGTTGGTGCGGGGCAGGTGCGGGCCGCGGCACAGGTCGGTCCACACCCGCTCGCCGGTGCGCGCGTCGAGGTTGTCGTACATGGTCAGCTGCCCGCTGCCGACCTCGACGTCGGCGCCGTCGGCGGCCCCGCCCTTGAGGTCGACGAGCTCGAGCTTGTACGGCTCGTGCGCGAGCTCGGCGCGGGCCTCGTCCTCGGTGACCTCCCGGCGGCTGAACCGCTGCCCGGCCTTCACGATCTGCTGCATGCGCTTCTCCAGCGCCTGCAGGTCCTCCGGGGTGAAGGGCCGCTCGGGGTCGAAGTCGTAGTAGAAGCCGTTCTCCACCGGCGGCCCGATGCCCAGGCGGGTGCCCGGGAAGAGGTCCTGGACGGCCTGGGCGAGCACGTGCGCGGTGGAGTGGCGGATCACCGCGCGGCCCTCGGGGCTGGCGGCGACGACCGGCTCCACCTCGGCGTCGGCACCGGGGACCCAGGACAGGTCGCGCAGGTCGCCGGTGGCCAGGTCGCGGACGACGACGGCGCCGTCGGGGCCCTTGAGCGCGACCCCGGCGTCCTTGAGCGCCTGCTCGGCCGTGGTCCCGGCCGGCACCCGGATCGGGGTGGTGACGGCGGGGGGTGGCGCGGCGGACACGGGATCTCCTGGGGGTCGCTGGGCGGTTCGCGCGGCGTCCGCGCGGCGGGCGTCGCGCAGGCCAGCGTATCGACCGCCGGGGCGCTCACCGGGCCGACTCGGCTCCTCCGCCGACCGGCTGCACGGGATCACCGACCGCGACCGTCCCCGGCTGCGCCACCTCGGCGTAGACACCCAGGCAGTGCTTCGGCAGCCGGGTGACCTCCAGCACGACCGACCCCAGCCGCAGCCGCCGGCCCACCCAGGTCCGCTCGTCGTCGCCGGCGGGCAGGTCGAGCACGAGGTTGGCCCGCGGGTCCTCGGCGCCGCAGCCGGCCGGGACGACACCCGCGGCCGCGCGCTCCAGCGCCTGCCGGGAGACCAGGTGCACCGCCGCGGCGCCGTCGGGCCGGCCGGTCAGCGGCCGGATCCGCACCGGCCGCCCCAGCGCCGCGGAGACGGCGGCGGCGTCGAGGTCGGGGGAACCGGTCGGGACGACGCCGGCGAGCTCCGGGGCGTCCTTGCCGCGCAGCACCCGCCCGTCGGCCTCGGCGACGGCGCAGGCGCGGTCACCGGCCAGGCCGGCGGGGCCGACGTCGGCCCGCTGCAGCGGCGTCCCCGCGCAGCCGCGCACCGGGTAGACCGAGACGGCCACGACCGTTCCCGCGCTCACGCGGGCCACGCTACGCAGGCCGGGCGGCGGGGGTGCCCCGGCGGCGCAGCCTCCGCAGCTGCGCGTCGAGGTAGGGCCGGGCGCGGCGCTGGCCGCCGCGGTCGGCGATCGCCGCGGCCAGGTCGGCCAGCACCCGGGCCAGCCGGGCCTCGTCGGCGGGCCAGCCGCGGCGCAGGCACTCCTCCAGCCACTCGACCGGCGCGGTGTGCCCCCGCTCGCCGTTGCACCGGCGGCAGGCGGCGACCTCGTTCTCCAGCCACGACGGGCCGCCCTTGACCCGCGGTACGACGTGCTCGGTGGTCGCGGTGACCTGCCCGGTCAGCGCGCGGCCGCACCAGATGCACGTGGAGCCGTCCCGTTCCACGGCCGCGTCCAGGCGGGCGGCCCTGTCCAGTGCCATCCCCTCCATGGTCCGCCCACCCGCGCCTGGCGGCGCGGCCCCGGGCTGCCGCCGCTGTGACGTCGGTGACACGGCGCGTCCGGTGCCGATGAGTTCCGCCGTCGGCCAGGGTCTCCCCGACGACACCGACCGACCCGGACGGGCCGACCGCCGGACCAGCAGTGAGGAGCACGACATGGGCGTCATCAGGGTGCACGAGTTCACCACCGTCGACGGGGTGGTCGACGCCCCGATGTGGACGGTGGACTACGGCTTCCCCGACGACCTCGCCGCCTCGATCGGCGCGATCACCGCGCCCGCGGGCGGCATCCTGCTCGGCCGGACCACCTTCGAGATGTTCGCCCCCGCCTGGTCCACCCGGACCGCCGAGGAGGACGAGGGCGCGCCGTTCTTCAACGACACGACCAAGTACGTCGTCTCCTCGACGCTGACCGACGCCGAGTCGGTGTGGCGCAACTCGACGTCGGTCGGCGGCTACGACCCCGCGCGGATCCGCGAGCTGAAGGCCGACCGCGACCTCTACGTCAGCGGCAGCGCCACGCTGGTGCGGGCGCTGGTCGCCGACGGCCTGGCCGACGAGCTGCACCTCTACGTCTACCCCGTCGCCGTCGGGCAGGGCATCCGGCTGTTCCCCGAGGGCACCGCGCAGAAGCTGGCGCTGCTGGACGTGGAGAAGCTCAGCAACGGGGTGGCGCACCTGACCTACGGTCCCGCCTGACCGACCCGCCCGAGCGACGACGAGAGGGCCGGTCCCGTACGGGACCGGCCCTCTCGTGCGCGTGGGCGATACTGGGTTCGAACCAGTGACCTCTTCGGTGTGAACGAAGCGCTCTACCACTGAGCCAATCGCCCGCTGCGCCGTCCATGATGCCAGACGCTCAGCGCCACAGGGGCACCCACCCCGGCACCCAGTCGGGCACGCCGGTCAGGTGCAGGACGACCACCAGGGCGCCGTAGACGAACGCCGCCGTCAGCGCGCCGATGCCCAGCCGCACCCAGATCGGCTGCCGGCCCAGCCAGTCGGTCCAGGCCCGGACGTTGCGCCGGGTGAAGTCGAGCAGCCGCTCGGCCCACCGGAACTCGGTGGCGAGGACGACGAGGCCGGCGATGACGGTCAGCCAGCCGGGGCCGGGCAGCGGGATGGTGGCCAGGCCCACCGCGACGACCAGGCCGCCGACGATCCCGACGACGACGCGGTAGGCGGAGTCGATCGAGCGGCGTGCGGCCACGCGCCGGCGCCAGCGGGTCCCGGCGACGCGCTCGCGCAGGCTGTGGTGCCCGTCCTGCGCGGCGTGCTCCCGCCGCCGCCCCTCGCCCTGCCGCGCCGCCTCCTCCTGCGGGAGGGGCGGCACGGTGTCCTGTCCGCTCAGCTGGTCACCTGCCCGTCCGCCACCACCTCCGACGGTTCCGCCGGAGCCTGCCGACCGGGCTCGATGCTGATCGCGTACGCGTCGTACGCGTCGCTGCCGGTCGGGGCGGACTCTACGGTCCGGAGGTCGGTCTGCGGGGAGATCACGTCGAAGGTGCCCAACGCCACCGGGCCGTCCCCGGCGATCCCCCACACGACGTAGGTGCTGTCGCTGCTGTCGTTCACCCGCAGCCCGTCGGTGACCACCTGCACCCGGCCGTCGCGGGCGACCACCGTGGCGAGCACGTCCTGCCCCTCGGTGTCGACCACCGGCGCGATGGCCGCCCGGCCCGGCTCCAGCAGCGCGTCGATCACCTCCGCCTGCCGGGTGGCGACCGCCTGCGCGTCGTCACGCGCCGACCCGAGGACGACGGTCCAGGTGCCCAGCGCCAGGATCGCGGCCACCGCGGCCGCGACCAGGGCGTTGGGCAGCACCCGCCGCCACACCGACCGGGGGTCGGCACCCGGGCCGGGGACCGGGGACGTGTAGTCGGGGAACCCGGTGGCCCGCCGGCCGGCCGCCGTGGACCCGGCCGCCGTGGACCCGGCCGCCGTCGGCCCGGCGCCGGGGACGTCGGTGCGCCGCCTGCCGCCCGGGGGTGCGGGGGGCACGGGCGGGAGGGCCGGCGGGGCCGGTGGGGCCGGCTCCGCGCCGGCCGGGGGCGGCAGCTGCTCGGTGCGCTCGACGGCGTCCCGCAGCCGCTCGCGCAGCCGCTCGGAGGGTTCGGCGGCCGGCAGGTCACCGGCCAGCGCGGACATCACCTCGGCGGTCTCGGCGACCGTGCGCGCGCACCGGGGGCAGGTGGCCAGGTGGGCCCCGAAGACCGCCTCGTCCTCGGGCTCGAGCGCGTGCAGCGCCCAGCCGACGGCGAGCTCGTCGAAGGTCTGGTGGTCGTCGTGCCGCGCGCTCACCGCGCACCCCCGTCGACCGCTGCGGAGTCGCTGAGCGCGCCCCCGGCCGTGGCACCGGCCACCGCGCCCAGCTCCTCCTTCAGCCGGCGCATGCCGGCGAGCATGCGGGTCTTGACCGTGCCCAGCGGCGCGCGGGTCAGTGCCGCCACCTCCCGCTGGGTGTAGCCGCCGTAGTAGGCCAGCGTCAGCGCCTCGCGCTGGGCGTCGGGCAGGGTGCCCAGGGCCAGCCGCACCCGCTCGGACACCACCCGGGTCCAGGCCTCGTCCTCGACGTCGTGGGCGCTGGTCGGCGCGCGCAGCGCCAGGTCGTCCTCGGCTCGGGACTGCCGGCGCCGGTGGGCCTCCTCGCGGCGGACGGCGTCGACCGCCTTGTGGTGCACCATCGCCATCAGCCAGGAGGAGAAGCTGCCGCGGGCCCCGTCGTACGCGTGCGGGTCGCGCCACACGCTCAGGAACACGTCCTGGACGACGTCCTCGGCGAGCGTGTCGTCGGCCAGGATCCGCCGGGCGAGGGCGAAGGCCGGCCGGCGGAACCGGTCGTAGAGGTCGTCGACGGCACCGCGGTCCCCCGCGCGCACCCGCAGCACGAGGTCGGCATCACCGGGATCGCCCTCCGGTCGTCGTGCCGGACGCGTCACGGACCCCATCGTCACACGACGGGTTCGACAGGCACACTCATCCCGGTTCACCACGCCACGGGACGGGTACCGACAGGAGACCCGGACGGATGACACGCCCGGGCGTCGGGACGCGCACCGTCCTGTCGTACCGGTCGTTGGAGAGGTCATGTCGCACCGCGCTACCCCCGGGTACTCCGTCCCTACGACGCTGCACCTGGTCGGCCCCGGCTCGTGGACAGAGGTGCCCGCCGTGCTGTCCTACGAGGTGAGCGACCCCTTCGCGGTCCGGATCGGGTTCGGCGAACCCGGCGACCCGGCCGACGACGGCATCACCTGGCTGCTGGGCCGCGAGCTGCTGACCGCGGGCCTCGAGCACCCGGCCGGCGACGGCGACGTGCGGCTGTGGCCGGCCCGCACCAGCGGCGACGTGCTGTACCTGCACCTGCGTGCCCCCTCCGGCGAGGCGCTGTTCGAGCTGTCCCGCGCCACGGTGGCCGCCTTCCTGCAGCAGACCGAGGCCCTGGTCCCGACCGGCCAGGAGACCGCGGCCCTCGACGTCGACGAGGAGCTGGCCGTCCTGCTCGGCGGCGGCGACCCCGGCGCGCACTGACCCCCCGGGGGGACCCCCCGTGAAGGCCCCTGTGCGGGTCGGGTATGGTTCTCCCTGCACGACAGCAACGCGGACGTGGCTCAGTTGGTAGAGCATCACCTTGCCAAGGTGAGGGTCGCGGGTTCGAATCCCGTCGTCCGCTCGGGACCTCGAGCGCTGGTCGCACGACCGGGCGCTCGTGTGTGCGGTGGAGTGGCCGAGAGGCGAGGCAACGGCCTGCAAAGCCGTCTACACGGGTTCAAATCCCGTCTCCACCTCGCCTCCTCGCCGAGGGCGGTGGAGCGGGCCGGTCACACGACCGGACTCGGGCGATTAGCGCAGTGGTAGCGCGCTTCCCTGACACGGAAGAGGTCACTGGTTCGAACCCAGTATCGCCCACCAGCACGGGAGCCCCGGACCACGCGGTCCGGGGCTCCTGTCGTCCCGGGACCGGCTCAGCCCCGCTCCCCCACCACCGGGGCGACGCGCTCGGTCCAGAAGTCCTCGACCTGCCCGGCGAGCGCCTCGGGGGCGCCGCTGTTGTCCAGGACGACGTCGGCGACCGCCCGGCGCTGCTCGTCGGTCGCCTGGGCAGCGATGCGGGCCCGGGCGTCGTCCTCGGACAGCCCGCGGCGCACCAGGCGGGCCAGCCGCGTCTGCAGGTCGGTCTCGACCACCAGCACGAGGTCGAACCGGCCGGCCTGACCGGTCTCCACCAGCAGCGGCACGTCCTGGACGACGACGGCGTCCGGCGGCGCCGCCGCGACCAGCTCCTGCGCCCGCGCCCGCACCAGCGGGTGGACGATCCCGTCGAGCCGGGCACGCGCCTGCGGGTCGCCGAAGACGATCGACGCCAGCGCCGCGCGGTCCAGCGCGCCGCCGGCGGTGAGCACCTGCGGCCCGAACGCGTCGACGACGGCGGCCAGGCCCGGCGTGCCCGGCTCGACGACCTCCCGCGCGATCGCGTCGGAGTCGACCACCAGCGCTCCACGGGCGGCCAGCAGCGCCGCCACCGTGCTCTTCCCCGACCCGATCCCGCCGGTCAACCCGATGCGCAGCACGCACGGACCGTAACGAGCGCGCAGGACGCGGTCACGGACGGGTAACACCCGTCCGTCCTGCCCGGCGCGTCGCACCAGTCACACCCGTCACTCCTCATAACGTCCGCCCCGGCGGTTCCCCACGGAGGGGGACCCGGCCGAGAGAGGCAGGCACCACGATGTCGCTGACCCGCACCACTGCCGCGACCGCCGGCACCGGCTCCCGCACCCGCGGCCGGCACCGGGTGGAGCGCGCCGGCGGCATCCGGGTCGCGGACCTGCCCGCCGTGCGCGAGCGCCTCGCACGGGAGGTCGCGCCGGCACGCCGCAGTTTCTGGAGCTGGCTGCTCGACGCCGCCCCGGCCGGCCGGCACACCTGGCAGTCGCTGGCCGCCGCCGGTGGCCGGCCGCGCTCGGCGTTCGCCATCATCCTCAGCCTCTAGCCCGGGTCTGCCCGCCCGGACGGGGATGCCGGGCGGGCGCCCGCCCTCCGCAGGCCGGTCGCACGGCCCGCGGACGCGACAGAGGCCCAGGACCTGTGCGGGTCCTGGGCCTCTGTCGTCGATCAGACCGTCAGCCGGTCAGCGGGTCACTCCCCGCCGGCGAGCTTGGCCCGCAGCGCGGCGAGCGCCTCGTCGCTGGCCAGCGTGCCACCGGAGGTGTCGCCGGTGGTGGCGGTGTCACCGCCGGAGGAGTAGTTGCCCCCGGCAGCAGCCTCGGCGTCGGCCTCGCGGGCCGCGGCGATCTGCTTGCGGTGCGCCTCGAAGCGGGCCTGGGCCTCGGCGTACTGCCGCTCCCAGGTCTCGCGGGCCTCCTCGTAACCCTCGAGCCACTCGCCGGTCTCCGGGTCGAAGCCCTCGGGGTAGATGTAGTTGCCCTGCTCGTCGTAGGACGCGGCCATGCCGTAGGCGGCGGGGTCGAACTGCTCCTCGTCGCCGATGACGCCCTCGTTGGCCTGCTTGAGCGACAGCGAGATGCGGCGCCGGTCGAGGTCGATGTCGATGACCTTGACCAGGAGCTCGTCGCCGACCTGCACGACCTGCTCGGGGATCTCCACGTGGCGCTCGGCCAGCTCGGAGATGTGGACCAGACCCTCGATGCCCTCGTCGACCCGGACGAACGCGCCGAAGGGCACCAGCTTGGTGACCTTGCCCGGCACGACCTGGCCGATCTGGTGGGTGCGCGCGAACTGACGCCACGGGTCCTCCTGCGTCGCCTTCAGCGACAGGGAGACCCGCTCGCGGTCGAGGTCGACGTCGAGGACCTCGACGGTGACCTCCTGGCCGACCTCGACCACCTCGGAGGGGTGGTCGATGTGCTTCCAGGACAGCTCGGAGACGTGCACGAGGCCGTCCACGCCGCCGAGGTCGACGAACGCGCCGAAGTTGACGATCGAGGAGACGACGCCGGTGCGCACCTGGCCGCGGGCGAGCTTGTTGAGGAACTCGCTGCGGACCTCGGACTGCGTCTGCTCCAGCCACTGCCGGCGGGACAGCACGACGTTGTTGCGGTTCTTGTCGAGCTCGATGATCTTGGCCTCGAGCTCGCGGCCCACGTAGGGCTGCAGGTCGCGGACGCGGCGCATCTCGACCAGCGACGCGGGGAGGAACCCGCGCAGGCCGATGTCGAGGATGAGACCGCCCTTGACGACCTCGATGACGGTGCCGGTGACGACCTCGTCGGCTTCCTTCTTCGCCTCGATCGTGCCCCAGGCGCGCTCGTACTGGGCGCGCTTCTTGGACAGGATCAGGCGGCCTTCCTTGTCCTCCTTCTGGAGGACGAGGGCTTCCACCTCGTCGCCGACCTTGACGACCTCGTTGGGGTCGACGTCGTGCTTGATGGACAGCTCGCGCGAGGGGATGACGCCCTCGGTCTTGTAGCCGATGTCCAGCAGCACCTCGTCCCGGTCGACCTTGACGATGACGCCTTCGACGATGTCGCCGTCGTTGAAGTACTTGATCGTCTGGTCGATCGCGGCGAGGAAGTCCTCGGCGGTGCCGATGTCGTTCACCGCGATCTGGGGAGTGCTGTCAGGACGGACCTGGGTGGAGGTCATGTGGTCGAGTGCTCCGGACGGGGGATGCGTAGGGACGGGGGTACCGCGGCCGGGTGACCGCGGGAGCGGGGAGAGCCGGCGCGCGCCGATCCCTTGCGGGTACAGCACTGACAGACCTCTGGCGCATCCCCATGGTACGGACGCGAGCGCACGCGGGTCCACCTGGGTGGGCGACCTCTGCCCGGAGCCCGCGGCGTGTCACGATCGGCGTGTCATGAGCCTGCCGCCCGCGCTCCCCCTGGGCCCCGACGGCTACCCCGCGGCGGGCGGCGTCGAGCGCCGGCCGGCCGGCGCCGCCGAGTCGGCGCGGGCCAACCGCGGCTGGTGGGACGCCGCGGCCCCGGCCTACCTCGCCGAGCACGGCGCCGACCTCGGCGACGTGGACTTCCTCTGGTGCCCGGAGGGGCTGCGGGAGGCCGACGCGCACCTGCTCGGCGACGTCGCCGGGCGGCGGGTGCTCGAGATCGGCTGCGGCTCGGCGCCGTGCGCCCGGTGGCTGCGCCGCGCCGGTGCCGACGTCGTCGCGGTGGACCTGTCGGCGGGGATGCTGGCGCGGGCCGCGGAGCTCAACCGGTCCACCGGGGTCGCCGTGCCGCTGCTGCAGGCCGACGCCGGCGCGCTGCCGCTGGCGGAGGCGTCCTTCGACGTCGTCTGCTCGGCGTTCGGCGGCCTGCCGTTCGTGGCCGACGTCGAGGGGGCGCTGGCCGAGGCGGCCCGGGTGCTGCGGCCGGGCGGGCGGTTCGCCGCCTCGGTCAACCACCCCTTCCGCTGGCCGCTGCCGGACTCCCCCGACCCCGACGACCTGCGGGTCGTGTCGTCCTACTTCGACCGCCGGCCGTACGTGGAGACCGACGGCGGGGGGCGCGCCGTCTACGTCGAGCACCACCGCACGGTCGGTGACTGGGTGCGCGCGGTGGTCGGCGCCGGCCTGGTGCTCGACGACCTCGTCGAGCCGGAGTGGACGCCGGGGCGCACGCAGGAGTGGGGGCAGTGGTCACCCGCCCGGGGCGCGCTGGTCCCCGGGACGCTCATCGTGGTGGCGCACCGCCGCTGACCGCGGCGGCCGGGGGCTGCACCGCCGGGACGGGGCGGACGTCGCGGGCCCCGGACAGCTCGTGGCCGGCGTCGCAGACCAGGGCGAGGTGCACCCGCTCGCCGCAGTCGCGGTGCCGCAGCCCCAGCGGGGCCTCGCCGTCCTCGGACAGGTACCGGTCCCCCCAGGCCATGAGCGCGACCAGCGCCGGGTAGAGGTCGAGGCCCTTCTGCGTCAGCCGGTACTCGTGCCGCTGCCGCTCCCCCTCCGCCCGGTACGGGACCCGCCGCAGGAGGCCCTCCGCCACGAGGGTGTTGAGCCGGTCGGTGAGGACGGCGCGGGGTGCGCCGAGCACCCGCTGGAGGTCGGCGAACCGGCGCACGCCGAGGAACGCCTCGCGCAGCACCAGCAGGCTCCACTTCTCCCCGACGACGGCCAGCGTGCCCGCGACCGAGCAGCGCGACCGGTCCCATCCGGATTCGTCCACGAGTCCAGCATACCGCGCTGAGTTCGCTTGACGAACTCACTCGGGAGGAGCACAGTTCGCCCCACGAACCCAGGAGGTCGGGATGGACATCACCGTGGACACCAGGCCCGTCCGGCCGGACGACGCCCCGCTGTTCTGCCGGCTGTGGGACCGGCTCTCCCCCGAGACGGTCTACCGGCGCTTCCACGCCCCGCTGCGCCGGCCGCCGTTCGGCGCAGCCCGGCTCGTCCAGGTCGACCACGACCTGCGGGAGGCGCTGGTCGCCGTCGTCGGCGGCGAGGTGGTCGGGGTGGCGCGCTACGACCGCTCCCCCGAGGACCCGGCCACGGCCGACGTCGCCGTGGTGGTCGAGGACGCCTGGCAGGGCGTCGGCATCGGCCGCCAGCTGCTCGGCGAGCTCACCGGGCTGGCCGCCCGGCGCGGCGTGCACGCCCTCACCGCCGACGTCCAGGCCGACAACGACCGCATGGTCGGGCTGCTGCGCCGGCTGCTCCCGGACGCCGTCCTCACCCCCACCGCCGGCGTCTACGCCGTGCACGGCCCCCTGACCGGCGCACCGGTGCCGGCCGCCGCCTGACCCGAGAGGAGACCGTCGTGTCCCGTCTGCGCACCACCCTCGCCGAGCACCGCCTCGCCCGTGCCCGCCGGCGCGAGGACCGCGCCCTCGAGCGCCTGCTCACCCGGGCGCCGACCGTCGAGTCCGCCCACGAGCTGCGCGCCATCGCCGCCCGCCGCTGAGGGCACACTGGCCGGGTGACCGGGGACGACGAGGCGGCCTTCGGCCGCTTCGTCGCCGCCGAGCGCGACGCCCTCCTGGACGAGGCGCTGCGGCTGACGGGGGACCCGGTCCGGGCCGAGGACGCCGTCCAGTCCGCCCTCGCGTCGGCCCGACTGCGCTGGGGACGCCGGGGCGCGGACCCCGCGGTGACCGCGGCCGACGCCCTGGCCCGCACCGCCGCCCGCCGCGGCCTGCTCGGCGGCGGCGGACAGGTCCTCGAGTCGCTCGACGGCGCCGCGGCCGGCCCGCCGGCGCGCTGGCGGCTGGATGTCTCCGCCGCCGCGGCCGACGCGCTCGCCCGGGTCCGCCGGCGCCGCCGGCTGCGGGCCGGAGCCGCGGCCGCCGTCCTGGCCGCGGCGGCCGCCGTCGCCCCGCAGGTGCTCCCGCCGCGGCACGCGCCGGCGGCTCCCGGGGCCGACGACGGCGGCGTGCTGACGGGACCGGCCCGCGGCCCGCTCGCCGCCGATCCCGCGTTCGTCGCGGCCGTGCGGTCGGCGGCACCGGGCGGGGAGGGCCGCGTCGTCCTCGCCACCGACACCCCGCACGGCCGGGTGGTGCTGCTGGCGGGGAGCGCCGGCGGGGTCTGGCTGACCGGTCCGGTGGGCGCGGCACCCGGGGCCCTGACCCCCGCCGCCACCGCGTCCCCGGAGCCGGACCGGCCGGCGTCCCTGCTGCTCGGCGGTCCCGGACCGGCGACCCTGGTCGTGGTGGCCGCCCCCGGCGACGAGGTCGAGGTGTCCCGGCGGCTGGAGGTCGACCGGCGGGGCGCGACCGGCCGCACGTGGGAGCCGGTGCCGGTCGACGACGGCGTCGCGGTCACCGTCGTCCCGACGACGCCGCTCGGCGCGGGCACCGCCGTCCGCGTGCTGCGCGACGGGCGGCCGGTCCACCGTGGCGCACCGGCCACCTCCGGTCCCCCGGCCGGGGCGGCCGTCGTCCCGCCGCTGGAGCCGGTGCGGCCGGCGGCCGTGCGCCCGGCCCCCCGGCTGGTCGCCGAGGCGCTCACCGAGGTCGCCGTCCCGCTGGCCGCCGACCCGGCAGAGCTCGAGCCGCGACTGCTGTGGTCGGGGACCCTGCCGCTGGCCGACGTGCCGGGCACCGTGGCCGTCGTCGTGGCGCGCAGCCCGCAGGGCGGCCTGGTGGTCACCACCCGGGCCGGCCAGCTGGGCCGCAGCGGCGCCGGGCGGACCGTGGGGTGCGGGCTGGAGACGGCGCCGGGGTCGACCGACGTGGCCGGGCTGACCGTGGCCGGGGTCTGCGACCTGTCCTCCCCGGAGACCGAGCCCTCCGACCAGGGCCGCTGGCTGGTGGTCACCGCGCCGGCCGCGGCGATCGCCGCCGACGTCCTCGACGCGCGCGGCAGCGTGCTGACCACCGTCGCGCTGGCCGACGGCGGGGGAAGCGCGCTGCTGCCGGCCGGCGCGCGGGAGATGCGCACGATCGACGGCGCCGGGCGGACCCTCGCCGAGGTCCCGATCGGCGCCGCGACCCCCGTCCCGTTCGGCCGGTGACGTGCGGGAACGGCCCTCCTGCAGGGTCCCGCCGCGAGCCGGTGAGGTGCGGGAACGGTCCTCCTGCAGGGTCCCGCCGCGAGCCTGCGAGCGGTGGGGGGCAGGAGGGTCCTTCGCCTAGTGGGCGGCGGCGTCCCAGCTGCGGCCGATGCCGACCGAGACCTCCAGCGGCACCGACAGCTGCGCCGCGCCCGCCATCTCCCGGCGGACGATGGCCTCCAGCGCCTCCCGCTCCCCCGGCGCCACCTCGAGGACGAGCTCGTCGTGCACCTGCAGGAGCATCCGCGAGGCCAGGCCCTCGGCCTCGATGGCCCGCTCCACGCCGAGCATCGCGACCTTGATGACGTCGGCCGCCGAGCCCTGGATGGGCGCGTTGAGCGCCATCCGCTCGGCCATCTGCCGCCGCTGCCCGTTGTCGCTGGTCAGGTCCGGCAGGTAGCGCCGGCGGCCCAGGGTGGTCTCGGTGTAGCCGCTGAGCCGGGCCTCCTCGACGACGCCGTCGAGGTAGTCGCGGATCCCGCCGAAGCGCTCGAAGTAGGCGTGCATCTGCCCGCGCGCCTCCTCCGGGGTGATGCGCAGCTGCTGGGCCAGCCCGTAGGCGCTCAGTCCGTAGGCCAGGCCGTAGCTCATCGCCTTGATCCGGCGGCGCATCTCCGGGTCGACCTGCTCGATCGGGATGTCGTAGGCCCGCGAGGCGACGAAGGAGTGCAGGTCCTCCCCGGACGCGAACGCCTCGATGAGTCCCTCGTCGCCGGACAGGTGGGCCATGATCCGCATCTCGATCTGGCTGTAGTCCGCCGTCATCAGCGACTCGTGGCCGGCCCCGACCACGAACGCCTGCCGGATGCGGCGGCCCTCGGCGCTGCGGATCGGGATGTTCTGCAGGTTCGGGTCGATGGAGGACAGCCGGCCGGTGGCGGCCACGGTCTGCTGGAACGTGGTGTGGATGCGCCCGGCGTCGTCGACCATCGGGATCAGGCCGTCGATGACCGTGCGCAGCCGGGTGACGTCGCGGTGGCGCAGCAGGTGCTCGAGGAAGGGGTGCCCGGTCTGCGCCAGCAGCCAGGTGAGGGCGTCGGCGTCGGTGGTGTACCCGGACTTGATCTTCTTCGTCTTGGGCAGGCCCAGCTCGTCGAAGAGCACCGCCTGCAGCTGCTTGGGGGAGCCGAGGTTGATCTCGTGGCCGATCACCGCGTACGCCTCGGCGGCCGCCGCGGCCACGCCGTCGGCGAACTCCCGCTGCAGCTCGGCGAGCAGGTCGGTGTCGACGGCGATGCCCCGCTGCTCCATCCGCGCCAGCACCCGGGTCAGCGGCAGCTCGAGCTCGTCGAGCAGGTGGTCGCCGCCCTTCTGGCCGAGCACCTGCTCTAGGGCGTCGGAGAGGTCGTTGACCGCGACGGCCTTGAGGACGTCGGCGTGCGCGGCCTCGGCGGCGAGGTCTTCCTCGCTCGGGCCCATGCCGTCGAGGGTCAGCTGCGCCTCGGGGGCCGCGTCGTCCTTGAGCTCGCGGCGCAGGTACCGCACGGCGAGGTCGGCGAGGTCGAAGGAGCGCTGCCCGGGCGTGGCCAGGTAGGCCGCGAGTGCGGTGTCGCTGACCAGGCCCTGCAGGTCCCAGCCCCGGGCCCACACCGCCAGCAGCGGGCCCTTGACGTCGTGGGCGACCTTCTCGGCCGCCGGGTCGGCCAGCCAGCCGGCCAGCGCCTGCTCGTCGGCGGCGTCGAGGTCGGGGCCGCAGTCGACGAAGACGGCGTGGTCGTCGGCGGCGGCCAGCGCCAGGCCGGCCAGCTCACCGGTGCCCCGCCCCCACGTGCCGCGGAACACCAGGCCGGTGCGGCCGGTGCGGGCGTGCGCGTCGAGCCAGGCGCCCAGCCCGCCGGCGGGGACGTCGTCGGCGGTGACGTCGAAGCCGCCCTCGACCTCCGGCTCGGCGCTGCTCAGCGTGGCGAAGAGCCGGTCGCGCAGCACGCGGAACTGCAGGTTGTCGAAGAGGGTGTGCACCTCGTTGCGGTCCCACGCGCGCACCGCGAGGTCCTGCGGGCCCACCTCGAGGGGCACCGCCCGGTCGAGCTCGGTGAGCCGCCGGTTCTGCAGCACCGAGGACAGGTGCTCGCGCAGCTTCTCGCCGACCTTGCCCTTGACGGTGTCGACGCGGTCGACGAGCTCGTCGAGGGAGCCGTACTCGCGGACCCACTTGGCCGCGGTCTTCTCCCCCACGCTCGGGATGCTGGGCAGGTTGTCGCTCGGGTCGCCCCGCAGCGCGGCGAAGTCGGGGTACTGCTGCGGCGTCAGCCCGTACTTGGCCTCGACCTCCTCCGGGGTGAACCGGGTGAGGTCGGAGACGCCCTTGCGCGGGTAGAGCACGGTGACGTGCTCGTTGACCAGCTGCAGGGCGTCGCGGTCGCCGGTGCAGATGAGCACGTCCATGCCCTGCTCGACGGCCTGCACGGTGAGGGTGGCGATGACGTCGTCGGCCTCGAAGCCCTCGGCGGTCACGACCGGGACGTGCAGCGCCGCCAGCACCTCCTGGATGAGGCTCACCTGGCCGCGGAAGTCGGTGGGGCTCTCGGTGCGGTTGGCCTTGTACTCGGCGTAGATCTCGTTGCGGAAGGTCTTGCGCCCGACGTCGAAGGCCACGGCGAGGTGCGTGGGCTGCTCGTCGCGCAGCACGTTGATCAGCATCGACGTGAAGCCGTAGACGGCGTTGGTCGGCTGTCCGGTCGTGGTGGAGAAGTTCTCCACCGGGAGCGCGAAGAACGCCCGGTAGGCCAGCGAGTGCCCGTCGAGCAGCAGCAGCCGCGGCCGCGTCTCCGGACTGGAGGGGACGGTGGGCGCGGGGGTGGTCACCGGAGCGGACATCACCGGTGATCGTATGTCGGGCCACCGACGTCCACGGTCGATGGCTAGCGTCCCGGGGATGACCACACCTGCCCCCGACTGGCTGCCGCTGACCGAGCCGGGACCGCTCGACGACAAGCTGGGCATCCGCATCGTCGACTTCACGCCCGACCGCCTCGTCGCCACCATGCCGGTGGAGGGCAACCAGCAGCCCTTCGGCCTGCTGCACGGCGGCGCCACCTGCGCCCTGGTGGAGTCGGTCGGGTCGTGGGCGGCGGCGATCAACGCCGGGCCGGGCCGCAAGGCCGTCGGCGTCGAGCTCAACGCCAGCTACCTGCGCGCGGCCACCTCGGGCACGGTCACCGCCGTCTGCACCCCCGCCCGCATCGGGCGGACACTGTCGACGTTCCTCGTCCAGGTCACCGACGAGGCCGGCCGCACCACCGCCACCGCCCGGCTGACCTGCGCGGTCGTCCCCGCCTGACCCGGCGGGGCCTTCCCTCAGCGCTCGACGGCGACGGGCAGCGCCCGCGACGGCAGGGGACGGCGGCGGGGCAGCCGGCGCGGCACGGGCAGCCCGCTGCGCTGCCAGGTCGCCAGCGCCCGGCTCAGCGTCTCCCGCGGCACGATCCGGCGGGTGGTCAGCGGCGCGAAGCCCATCCGCGCGAAGAACCGCTGCCGCTCGGCCTCGTGCCCGCCCACCGAGGCGACCACGTGCAGCGCCCCGAGCTCCCCGGCGTAGGCGGCCGCGGCGGCCAGCAGCGCGGTGCCCGCGCCGCGGCGGCGGTGCTCGCGGTGGACGACGAGGTTGTCGACGGTGACCTGCGGGACGCCGAGCACCGTCGACAGCGGGTCGAGCCCCAGCACAGCCAGACCCACGACGGCCTCACCGGCGGAGTCGGCACCCGGCGCGTTGGCCCCCGGGAGGACGGCGAGGACGACGCAGTGGCCGGGGTCGGACAGCAGCCGGCGGAACCCCACCGCCGCGGCGGCGCCCGGGGTCTGCCCGGTGAGCACCCCCTCGGCGTGCGCCTCGGCCCGGTGCTGGCGCACCAGCGCGAGGACCGCGGGCAGGTCCTCCGGGCGAGCCGTGCGCGTGCTGACGCGGGACCACTGACCGTTTGCTGGCACGGGAGTCCTCCCCTGGGCGGTGCCGGGATCGTGCACCCGGCAGCGCCCCGGACCCCCGCCGACGCGCCGGGACGGGACGGGAGTGACACCTGCCGACGGTCCCCGCAGGTCGCGCTCAGGTCACAGCACGGCGTCGGGGGGTGGGGACCCAAGGCCCCTGGGTTACCGTCACGCCCCACCGCACGCTGTGACGGTCGGCACTGCCGTGCCCGTCACCGCTCATCAGGCACTGCCACGACCAGGGAGGTTGTGTGAGGCACCCGTCAGCCACTGCCGGGCCACCTCGGCCGCACCGGAGCGCGATCCGCCCGGGCCCGGGGACCGCCCGGAGGGTGCTGCTCCGGCTCCTGCTGGTGCTCGTCGCCACCACGGGGCTCGCCGTACTGGTCCCCGGCGTCGCCAGCGCCGAGGGCGAGCAGGTCCTCGGGACGCTGCAGACCAGCCGGTCCGGCCCCATCGAGGGCGTCGAGGTCACCGTCACCACCGCCGCCGGCGAGGAGGTCGACAGCGTCGAGAGCGACGAGGACGGCCGCTGGTCGGTCGACCTGCCCGGCCCCGGCGACTACGTCGTCACCATCGACGAGGACGGCCTGCCCGAGGGCGTGAAGCTGGCCGGCACCGACAACCGCACGGTCACCGTGGCCGAGGGCCGCCGCGAGCCGGTGATCATCGGCCTCGAGGACGGCAGCCGGGGTGGCGGCGGAGGCACCGTCCGCGCCGTCCAGCTCCTCGTCGACGGCATCCGCTTCGGCCTGCTGATCGCGATGGCCGCCGTCGGCCTGTCGCTGATCTTCGGCACCACCGGGCTGACCAACTTCGCGCACGGCGAGCTGGTCACCATCGGGGCGATCGTCGCCTGGTACGTCAACGTGCAGGGCGGCGTCCCGCTGATCCCCGCCACGCTGATCGCGATGGTGGCCGGCGCCGCCGTCGGCGCACTCAACGAGCTGGGGCTCTGGCGGCCGCTGCGCCGCCGCGGCACCGGGCTCATCGCGGCCCTGGTCGTGTCCATCGGCCTGTCGCTGCTGCTGCGCTACCTCATCCAGATCGTCTACGGCGGGCGGTCGAGCCCGTACCAGGTGGCCACCGGCCGCGCCGTCGACTACGGCCTCTTCACGCTGACCAACCGGGCGCTCATCTCGATCGTCGTGTCGGTCGTCGTCCTGGTGCTGGTGGCCGTGATGCTCCAGCGCACCAAGATCGGCAAGGCCATGCGGGCGGTCGCCGACAACCGCGACCTCGCGGCGTCGTCGGGCATCGACGTCAACCGCGTGATCCTCGTGGTCTGGATGATGGGCGGCGCGCTGGCCGCCCTGGGCGGCGTCCTGCTGGGGTTGTCCGACCAGGTGCAGTGGGACATGGGCTTCCGCCTGCTGCTGCTCATGTTCGCCGGCGTCACCCTCGGTGGCCTCGGCACCGCCTACGGCGCCCTCGTGGGCAGCCTGATCGTGGGGATCTTCGTGCAGATGTCGACCCTCGTCATCCCGAACGACGTCAAGTACGTCGGCGGGCTGCTGCTCCTGATCGTCATCCTCGTCATCCGGCCCCAGGGGATCCTGGGCAGCCGCGTCCGGATCGGCTGAGCCATGGGTGACCTCCTCGACGCGCTGGCCGTCGCCCTCAAGGCCGGCCTCGGCTTCCAGGCGATCTTCTTCGCGCTGCTGGCCATCGGCATCAACGTGCAGTTCGGCTACGCCGGGCTGCTCAACTTCGGGCAGATCGCCTTCGCCCTGGTCGGTGGCTTCGGCATCGCCATCTCGGTGAGCAAGTGGGGCCTGAACTTCTGGGTCGGCGTGGTCATCGGCCTCGCCGCCGCCGTCGTCCTCGCCCTGCTGCTGGGTCTGCCGACCCTGCGGCTGCGCGCGGACTACCTGGCCATCGCCACGATCGCCACGGCGGAGGGCCTGCGGCTGCTGTTCCGTTCGGTGTCGGCCACCCCGGTCACCAACGGCACCCGCGGCCTGTCGGCCTTCAACGGCGACTTCATCGCCCTGGCCCCGTGGGCGACCAACGAGCGGTACCGGATCCTCGGCACGAGCTGGTCCGGCGGTGAGCTGTGGGTCGCCCTGGTCGGCTGGGCCCTGGTGATCCTGTCCTGCCTGCTGGTGTGGGCGCTCATGCGCAGCCCGTGGGGCCGCGTGCTCAAGTCCATCCGCGAGGACGAGGACGCCGTCCGCTCGCTGGGCAAGAACGTCTACGTCTACAAGATGCAGGCCCTCGTGCTCGGCGGGATCCTCGGCGCCCTCGGCGGCATGGTCTACGCCGTCGGCACCGGCTCGGCCGTCCCCGACCAGTACCAGAACGCCAACACGTTCCTGGCCTACGCCGCCCTGATCCTCGGCGGTGCCGCCCGGGTGCTCGGGCCGGTCGTCGGGTCCATCGTGCTGCTGTTCATCCTGCAGTTCGCCGACACCGGCCTGCGGCTGCTCATCGACAACGGCGTCATCCCCGAGGGGCTGCTGTCCTCCACCGACGTGGCACAGATCCGCTTCGTGCTCGTGGGTATCGGGCTCATGCTGTTGCTGGTCTTCCGGCCACAGGGCATCTTCGGCGACCGACGAGAGGTGATGCTCGATGCGCGCTGACCCCAACCCCCACGGCGCCACGGCGTCCGGCTCCGGCGCCTCGGGTGCCGGAGCGGCCGGCGCCGGCGCGCCGGGGGCCCCCCTGCAGAAGCCCTCCGGCTGGCAGCGCGGGGACGCCCCCCAGCGGCTGGCGCAGACGGCGCTGCGGGACGTCCCCTGGGAGGTCGGCGTCGCCAAGCCCGACCCGGCGATCGTCGTCGACGGCGTGACCCGGACCTTCGGCGGCCTGACGGCGGTCGCCGTCGACCACCTCGAGGTGCAGCGCGGCGGCATCACCGGCCTGATCGGGCCCAACGGCGCGGGCAAGACGACGCTGTTCAACCTGCTGACCGGCTTCGACCAGCCCAACACCGGCAGCTGGGAGTTCGACGGCCGGCCGCTGGGCAAGCTCGCGCCGCACCAGGTCGCCCGCCTCGGCGTCGTCCGGACCTTCCAGCTCACCAAGGCGCTGTCCCGGCTGACCGTGCTGCAGAACATGCTGCTCGGCGCCCAGGGGCAGCGCGGGGAGAGCTTCTGGCGCGCCCTGGTGCCCGGCACCTGGAAGTCGCAGGAGCAGGCCAACACCGAGAAGGCCATGGACCTGCTGCGGCGGTTCAAGCTCGACGCCAAGAAGGACGACTTCGCCGGAACCCTCTCCGGAGGTCAGCGCAAGCTGCTGGAGATGGCGCGGGCGCTGATGAGCGACCCGAAGGTCGTCATGCTCGACGAGCCGATGGCCGGGGTGAACCCCGCCCTGACGCAGAGCCTGCTCGGCCACGTCAAGGACCTCCGCGAGGAGGGCATGACGGTGATCTTCGTCGAGCACGACATGGACGTCGTCCGGGACATCAGCGACTGGGTCGTCGTCATGGCCGCCGGCAGGGTGATCGCCGAGGGGCCGCCGGAGTCGATCAGCCAGAACCAGGCCGTCGTCGACGCCTACCTCGGGGCGCACCACGACGCGCCGCTCACCGTCGAGGAGGAGGACCAGGTCCTCGCCCAGGCCGAGCGGGAGATCGCCCGCGAGGAGCACGGGGGCGGCGACGTGCTCCGGTCCGACACCACCACCGGGAAGGGCGAGCGATGAGCGAGCCGCTGTTCGAGGTCGACGAGTCCGGCGAGGACCGCACCCGCGCCGACGAGGTCGCCACCACGACGACCCTCTCCCCCGCGGAGAAGGCCGCCACCCGCGAGGAGCACCTGCGCCTCGCCGAGGGGGCCCTGGTCCGCGCCGACGACCTCGTCGCCGGCTACGTGCCCGGCGTCAACATCCTGCGGGGCTGCGACTTCTACCTGCAGGACGGCGAGCTGGTCGGGATCATCGGCCCCAACGGCGCCGGCAAGTCCACGCTGCTCAAGACGCTGTTCGGGCTCATCCCGGTGCGCTCGGGCTCGGTGAAGCTGCGCGGGGAGGACATCACCTCCGCGCCGGCGCACCGGCTGGTGTCGATGGGCGTGGGGTACGTGCCGCAGAACAACAACGTGTTCCCCTCGCTCACCATCGAGGAGAACATGCAGATGGGCGTCTACCTGCGGCCGCGGACGTTCAAGGAGCGCTTCGACTACGTCATCGACCTGTTCCCCCTGCTCGGGGAGCGCCGCAAGGGCAAGGCCGGGGCGCTGTCGGGCGGTGAGCGGCAGATGGTCGCCATGGGCCGGGCGCTGATGATGGACCCGTCGGTGCTGCTGCTCGACGAGCCGTCGGCCGGCCTCTCCCCCGCCTACCAGGACGAGGTGTTCATCCGCTGCCGGCGGATCAACGCCACCGGCGTGTCGATCATCATGGTCGAGCAGAACGCCCGCCGCTGCCTGCAGATCTGCGACCGCGGCTACGTGCTCGACCAGGGCCGCAACGCCTATACCGACACCGGCCGGTCGCTCATGACCGACCCGAAGGTGATCGAGCTCTACCTGGGGACCCTCGCCAAGGCGCAGTGATCCCCGGAGGGTCATCCCTCCCGACCGACGACGAGGCCGGCGTCCCCCTGGGGGCGCCGGCCTCGCTCGTGCTGCCCGCCGGAGGGGCCGGCCGCCCGCGCTCTGGCCGCCCGCCGGTCGTAGGCCGGCCGGAGGCACGGTCCGGGCGTGGGCGGCGACCACCACCCCCACCGCGCGGTGCCCGACCTCGCGCCGCGGGGTGGGGTCGGGCACCGCAGGGCGAGGCCGCGGCGTCCGACGGGATCCCCGGGGCCTGGATGCCCGCGAGCGACGGCGCCCGGTCGGACCCGCCGCGCGTCCCCCGCCGCCGTCCCGGCTCACCGAAGCGCGTCCTGACTCGGCGTCGACGGTGAGCCAGGACGCGGCACGATCAGCCGACCTGATCGGGCCGCGGACGACGAGGGGTGCCCGGCCGACCGTGGCGCCCCCGGACAGCACAGCGGCCCGGCACCCCCTGAGGGGTACCGGGCCGCTGCCGGGTGGTGCGAGGTCAGCGCTGTGCTCTCACAGCGCTCCCAGGGGCGCTCAGCGCTGCGGGCCGATGCCCTGGTCGTTGAGGCCCTGCAGGATCCGGGAGGACTCCTCGAAGCCGATCACGATGATGGCGTCGGGGTTGAAGTCGACCATCTGCTGGACCTCGGCGTCGAAGTTCGCCGCCTGCGGGTCGTAGGTGATGGAGACGATGTCGTCCTCGGACAGACCGGCGCTGACCAGGTTGTTCTTGGTGTTCTCCGCGAGCCCGGTGCCGTAGGGGTCGTTGAGGGCCAGGATCCCCACGGTGTTGTTGCCGTCGGCGATGATCAGGTCGGCGAGGGCGCGGGCCTGCAGCGTGTCCGGCGGGGCGGTGCGGAAGTACAGCCCGTTGTCGTTGTAGGTGGTGAACTGGTCGGACGTGTTCGCCGGCGAGAACTGCAGGACACCGGCGCCGGTGATGGCGTCGATGACCGTGAGGCTCACGCCCGAGGACGCCGCACCGATGATCGCGTTGACGCCCGACTGCAGCAGCCGGTCGACGGTCTGGGTGGCGGTGTCGGTCGAGGCGTCACCGGAGTCACCCTCGACGAGCTGCACCGGCTGGCCCAGGACGCCGCCCGCGGCGTTGATGTCGTTGAGCGCGAGCTTGGCGCCGGCGACCTCCGGCGGGCCGAGGAAGGCCAGGTTGCCGGTGAGCGGCAGCAGCGTGCCGATGACCAGCGGGCCACCGGTCGTGCCCGCCGGGGCGTACGCCGGGCCCTCGTTGGTGGTGGCGTTGGCCTCGTCGCCGGCGATGACGAACTCGGTGGCGTCGCTGTCGAGCTGGTTGTCCTCGCCGAACTGCAGCAGGCCGAAGCTCGCCGCGGCGGGCTCACCGGCGTCGGTGAAGGCCAGCGGGCCGGAGATGCCGTCGTAGTCGACGTTGCCGCCGGCGTTGATGATGTCCAGGCAGGCCTGGAAGTCCTCGCACTTGTCGCCGCCGGCGGTGATGCCGTTGACGTACTCCTTGAAGACGTTGGCGTCGTTGGTCCCCGCCGCCTGGGCGGCCAGCGCGGTGACGATCACCGCGTCGTAGGTCTCACCCGCGTAGTTGTAGTCCTGCAGGTTCGGGTCGACCTCGAGCAGCCGGTCGGTGAAGTCCGAGCCCAGCTCGGTGAGGGGCGTGGTGCCCTTCATGCCGGCGAGCGCGCCCTGCTCGGTGAAGTCCTCACCGAGGGCGTTGCCCATGTTGCCGTCGGTGCCGTAGATGTTGACCTGCTTCTCGCCGCTCGCGGCGTCGCCGCCACCGCCGGAGCCGCCGCCGGAGTCCCCGTCGTCCCCGCCACCGCAGGCGGTGAGGGCGATCAGGGCGGCGGACGTGACGGCGATGCTGCGGGCGTAGGTACGCGTGCGCATCCAGCAACTCCCAGTTGTCGTACGTCGGGTGCGGGGGCCGGGCGCGGACGCGCCGGCCCCGTCAGTCCGCAGAACGTAACCGCTGCCACAGGGAGCGGAAGTGGGTGAGCGGAGACCGTGACGAGGTCGTGACCTGCACCGATCACCCAGGTCACCGCTGTCACTCAGGAGGGTGCACCCTCCGCGGGGGTCGCGTCGCCGGCCAGGATGCGCTCGGCCAGCGCCTTCATCGACGTCCGCTCGTTCATGGCCGTGCGCTGGATGGACCGGAACGCCTCGGCCTCGGTGATCCCCTGCTCGGCCATCAGCCGGCCCTTGGCCTTCTCGACGACCTTGCGGGCCTCGAGCCGCTCCTCGAGCGTGCGGACCTCGCCGTCGAGGGCGGAGATCTCGGTGAACCGGGCGCGCGCCACCTCGATCGCCGGCACCAGGTCGTTCTTGGAGAACGGCTTGACCAGGTAGGCCATGGCGCCGGCGTCACGGGCCCGCTCGACCAGCTCGCGCTGGCTGAAGGCGGTCAGCACGATGACCGGCGCGATCCGGTCCGAGGCGATCTGCTCGGCGGCGGCGAGGCCGTCGAGCACGGGCATCTGGATGTCGAGGATGACCAGGTCGGGGCCCAGCTCGCGGGCTCGGTCGACGGCGGTCTGCCCGTCGCCGGCCTCGGCGACGACGACGTAGCCCTCCTCCTCCAGCATCTCCTTGAGGTCGAGGCGGATGAGGGCCTCGTCCTCGGCGATGAGGACCCGGGTCGGCTCGCTGCTCACGGGCGCAGAGCCTAGCGACGACGGCTGGCAGTGGCTGCACGGTTACGCTGGCCGCGCCGTGACCCCGGTCGCGGCGGGCAGCCCCCGTACCCCAATCGGCAGAGGGAGCGGATTCAAAACCCGCGCAGTGTGCGTTCGAGTCGCACCGGGGGCACCAGGACACCGCGGTCCTCCGGACCGCACCGCGGCCAGGCGCCGTCCCCGACCTGCGCTGAGCCGCACCCGGCGCTCGACCGCGGGGGCCTCCGGCCCCCACTCCTCTCGGCGCACCCGCAGGGCGGGTCACGTCCCGGCGTCCTCGTCCTGCGTCGCCCCGCTCCTCGCGGACCCCTCCGTGGCCCACTCGTCGCGGGCAATACGGTGGGCGGGTGAGCGAGCCCGTCCCCCACATGACCCCCGAGCAGTTCCGGCAGCACGGTCACGAGGTGGTCGACTGGATCGCCGACTACTGGACGCGGGTGCAGTCCTTCCCCGTCCGCTCGCGGGTGGCGCCGGGCGACGTCCGCGCCGCGCTGCCGCCGTCGGCCCCCGAGCAGGGCGAGCCGTTCTCCGCGCTCCTGGCCGACCTCGATGCCGTCGTCCTCCCCGGGGTCACCCACTGGCAGCACCCGGGCTTCCTCGCCTACTTCCCGGCCAACACCTCCGGCCCTTCCGTCCTCGGCGACCTGCTGTCGGCCGGCCTCGGCGTGCAGGGCATGTCCTGGGTGACCAGCCCGGCGGCCACCGAGCTCGAGCAGCACGTCCTGGACTGGCTGGTCGACCTCCTCGGCCTGCCTACGTCCTTCCGCTCGACCGGCAGCGGCGGCGGCGTGGTGCAGGACTCCAGCTCCGGTGCCAACCTGGTCGCCCTCCTGGCCGCGCTGCACCGCGCGAGCGGCGGCGGCACGGTGCGCCACGGCGTCGACCCGGACCGCGCGACGGTGTACGTGAGCGCCGAGACGCACTCCTCGATGGAGAAGGCGGTGCGCATCGCGGGGCTGGGTACCGACGCCATCCGCGTCGTCGAGGTCGACGGCGACCTCGCGATGCGCCCGGCGGCGCTCAGGGCCCGGCTGGAGCGGGACACCGCCCGCGGGTACACGCCGGTGCTGGTCTGCGCGACGGTCGGGACGACGTCGACCACCGCGGTCGACCCGCTGGCCGAGCTCGGGCCGATCTGCCGCGACGCCGGCGTCTGGCTGCACGTGGACGCCGCCTACGCCGGGGTCAGCGCCGTGGCGCCCGAGCTGCGGCCGCTGCAGGCCGGGGTCGAGTGGGCCGACAGCTACACCACCGACGCGCACAAGTGGCTGCTGACCGGCTTCGACGCCACGCTGTTCTGGGTCGCCGACCGCGCCGCCCTCACCGGCGCGCTGGCGATCCTCCCCGAGTACCTCCGCAACGCCGCCACCGAGGCCGGCGCGGTGGTCGACTACCGCGACTGGCAGATCGAGCTCGGCCGCCGGTTCCGGGCGCTCAAGCTGTGGGCGGTGCTGCGCTGGTACGGCGCGGAGGGGCTGCGCGCGCACGTGCGCTCCGGCGTCGCCCTCGCGCAGGAGCTGGCCGGCTGGGCGGAGGCCGACGACCGCTTCGACGTCGTCGTCCCGCACCCGCTGTCGCTGGTGTGCCTGCGGCCCCGCTGGCCCGCCGACGTCGACGCCGACGTCGCCACCATGACCCTGCTCGAGCGGCTCAACGACGGCGGCGAGGTGTTCCTGACCCACACCACCGTGCGCGGGCAGGTGGTCCTGCGGGTGGCCATCGGCGCGCCGGCGACGACCCGCGCGCACGTGGAGCGGGCGTGGGCGCTGCTGTGCGAGGGCCACGACTGGCTGGCCGACGACTTCGCCGAGGCCGCCGCCGAGCGCGCCCGCGCCGAGGCCGAGCGCAGGGCCGAGGCCGAGCGCAGGGCCGAGGCCGAGCGCAGGGCCGAGGCCGAGCGCAGGGCCGAGGCCGAGCGCGCCGCGGAGACCGAGCGCGCCGCCGAGGCGCGCGAGCCCGCGACGACGGACACCACCGAGGACGCCGAGGAGGGCGCGCAGCCGGTGGAGGCCGCCGTCACTCCCCCAGTGACCGGATGAGCCCCTCCTGGGCGACGGTGGCCACGTGCGTGCCGTCGGCGGCCCAGATGCTGCCGAAGCACAGCGCGCGGCCGGCCGTGGCCGCGGGGCTGTCGGTCTCGTAGAGGAACCAGTCGTCGGCCTGCACCGGCGCGTGGAACCAGACGGCGTGGTCCAGGCTGGCCCCCACGTAGCGGCCGCCCCACCCGCCGCCCACCCGCGCCAGCCCGGCCGACAGCAGCGTCAGGTCGGTGACGAAGGTGAGCGCGGCCGCGTGCACCCCGGCGTCGTCGGGCAGCCGGCCGGCCACCCGGAACCAGGCGTGCGACTGGGTGTGCGGCGGGGTCTTCGGGTCGGGGGCGAACGGGTCGGCCAGCGGCCGCTGCTCCACCGCCCGGCTGATCTCCAGTGCCGGGGCGGCCAGCGCGCCGTGGCCGGCGGCGTGCTCGGCGAGGGAGCGCAGGTCGTCCGGGCCGGGCACCTCGGGCATCGGCCGGGCGTGGGTGACGACGGCGGGCTCGCCGGCGTGGAAGTCGGCGGTCAGCGCGAAGACGGCGACGTCCTCCCCCCGGCGCCGCTGGCAGGCGATGACGCGGCGGGTGGCGAAGGACCGGCCGTCGCGGATGCGCTCGACGGAGTAGCGCAGCTCCTCGTGCGGGTCACCGGGCCGCAGGAAGTAGGAGTGCAGCGAGTGCACCCCGCGCTCGGCCGGCACCGTGCGCACCGCCGCCATCAGCGCCTGCGCGGCCACCTGGCCGCCGAAGATCCGCTGCAGCCGGGTCGTCGGCGTCTGCCCGACGAAGACGTCGGGCGACCGCTCCTCGAGGTCGAGGACGCTCATGAGGGCGGCGGCCTGGGACCCGCCGCCGGTCACGAGTCGGTGCCGACTTCGTGGACGCGGATGAGGTTGGTCGAGCCGACCGTGTTCGGCGGGCTGCCGGCGACGACGACCACCCGGTCGCGCTCGCGCAGCCGCCCGATCGACAGCAGCGAGAAGTCGACCTGGCGGACCATGTCGTCGGTGTGCTGCACCGACTGCACGATGAAGGTCTCCACCCCCCAGGACAGCGCCAGCTGGCTGCGCACGCGGGCGTCGACGGTGAAGGCCAGCAGCGGCTGGCGGGGGTGCAGCGCGGCCAGCCGGCGGGCGGTCTCCCCGGTCTGGGTGAAGGTGGCCAGCGCCTTGACGTCGAGCGCCTCGCCGATGTCGCGAGCGGCCCGGACGATCGCCCCGGACCGCGACCGGGAGCGCCGGGTCAGCTCGGGCACCCACCGGTCGTCGCCCTCGACGGCGGCGATGATCCGCTCCATCGTGCGGACCGCGCCGACCGGGTAGCGCCCCACCGAGGTCTCCCCGGACAGCATCACCGCGTCGGCGCCGTCGAGGACGGCGTTGGCGACGTCGGAGGCCTCCGCGCGGGTGGGCCGGGAGTTGCCGATCATCGACTCGAGCATCTGGGTGGCCACGATGACCGGCTTGTTGCGCTCGCGGGCGGCCTGCACGGCGCGCTTCTGCACCAGCGGGACCTGCTCGAGCGCCAGCTCCACGCCGAGGTCGCCGCGGGCCACCATGATCCCGTCGAAGGCCTCGACGATCGCGTCGAGGTTCTCCACCGCCTCGGGCTTCTCCAGCTTGGCGATGACCGGGAGGGTGATGTCCTCCTGGCGCATGATGTCGCGGACGAGCTCGACGTCGGCCGGCGAGCGGACGAACGACAGCGCGACGAAGTCCACCGACAGGTGCAGGGCGAAGCGGAGGTCCTGCTCGTCCTTCTCCGACAGCGCCGGGACGCTCACCGCGACGCCGGGCAGCGACAGGCCCTTGTTGTTGGAGACCTCACCGCCCTCGACGACCAGGCACCAGACGTCCGGGCCGTCGACGGAGACCACCGACAGCGCGAGCTTGCCGTCGTCGACGAGCAGCCGGTCACCGACGCGGGCGTCGTTGGCCAGGCCCTTGTAGGTGGTCGACACCCGCTCGGCGGTGCCCTCGACGTCCTCGACGGTGATGCACACCCGGCTGCCGGTGGCCCAGTGCACCGGGCCGTCGGCGAAGGTGCCCAGCCGGATCTTGGGGCCCTGCAGGTCGGCGAGGACGGCGACGGCGTGGCCGGTGGAGTCCGAGGCCTTCCGCACGTTGAGGTAGGCCTGCTCGTGGTCGGCGTGCGACCCGTGGCTGAAGTTGAGCCGGGCCACGTCCATCCCGGCCTCGACGAGGGCGGTGATCTGCTCGAGGGAGCTGGTGGCCGGGCCCAGGGTGCAGACGATCTTCGCGCGGCGGGACATGCCCGAGACGCTAGTAGAAGGACCCTCCCGCTCCCCACCGGCTCGCGAGCTCACCGGCGGGCCCCTGCGGGAGGGCCGTTCCATCCCGTCACCGGAGTGCGACCGCCGTCGGGGTGACCGGCCGGGGCAGCATGCTGCTGCCGGTCAGCCACTGGTCGACGGCGCCCGCGGCGGCGCGGCCCTCGGCGATGGCCCACACGATCAGCGACTGGCCGCGGCCGGCGTCCCCGGCGACGAACACGCCGGGCACGGAGGAGGCGAACTCGTCGTCGCGGACGACGTTGCCGCGCCCGTCGACGTCGAGCCCCAGCGCCTCCACCAGGCCCTCGCGCTGCACGCCGGTGAAGCCCATGGCCAGCAGCACCAGCTGGGCGGGCAGCTCGCGCTCGGTGCCCTCGACCTTCCGGAACCGGCCGTCGACCTGCTCGACCTCGTGGAGCACCAGCGCGCGCACGCGGCCCTCGTCGTCGCCCAGGAACCGCTCGGTGCTGACCGAGTACAGCCGCTCGCCGCCCTCCTCGTGCGCGGAGGACACCCGCATGACCATCGGGTAGGTCGGCCACGGGTTGCCGGGCGCCCGCGTCTCCGGGGGCGCCGGCATGATCTCCAGCTGGGTCACCGAGCGGGCGCCCTGCCGGTGGGAGGTGCCCAGGCAGTCGGCGCCGGTGTCGCCGCCACCGATGATGACGACGTCCTTGCCCTTGGCGGTGATCGGCGGGTCGTCGAGCTCACCGAGCGCCTGCCGGTTGCCGAAGGGCAGGAACTCCATCGCCAGGTGGATGCCCTCGAGCTCGCGGCCGGGCACGGGCAGGTCGCGGCCGACGGTGGCCCCGGCGGCGAGGACGACGGCGTCGTGCCCGTCGCGCAGCTCCTCGACCGACAGGTCGCCCGGACCGCTGCCGCCGACCTCGACGCCGGTGACGAAGCGGGTGCCCTCGGCGCGCATCTGGTCCAGCCGCCGGTCCAGGACGGCCTTCTCCATCTTGAACTCGGGGATGCCGTAGCGGAGCAGCCCGCCGATGCGGTCGGCCCGCTCGTAGACGGTGACGTCGTGCCCGGCGCGGGTGAGCTGCTGGGCGGCGGCCAGCCCGGCCGGCCCGGACCCGACGACGGCGACCCGCTTGCCGGTGCGCTCGGCGGGGGCCTGCGGCTCGACGTACCCCCGCTCGAAGGCCTGGTCGATGATCTCCCACTCGATCTGCTTGATCGTGACCGGGGACTCCTGCAGGTTCAGCACGCAGGCGCCCTCGCAGGGCGCCGGGCACAGCTTCCCGGTGAACTCCGGGAAGTTGTTGGTCGCGTGCAGCCGCTCGATCGCGTCGCGCCAGTCGTCGCGGCGGGCGAGGTCGTTCCACTCCGGGATGAGGTTGCCCAGCGGGCAGCCGTGGTGGCAGAACGGGATGCCGCAGTCCATGCACCGGGCGGCCTGCTGGCGCAGCGCCGCGACGGGGTAGACGCCGTCCTCCCCGTTCTGGCGGGAGAGGTAGACGTCCTTCCAGTCGAGGATGCGGACGTCGACCGGCCGCCGGGGCGGCAGCGCCCGCTCGTACTTCAGGAAACCCGTCGAGTCAGCCACGTGCGGCCTCCATCACAGCTCGGTCCACGTCGGTGCCGGCGGCCTCGGCGGCGCGCCGGGCCTCGAGCGCGCGCCGGTAGTCGCGCGGCATGATCACGCTGAACTGCCCCGACCAGCGGCCCCAGTCGGCCAGCAGCGCGGCGGCCACCGGCGACTCGGTCTCGGCCTGGTAGCGCACCAGGACCTCCCGCAGCCACTGGGCGGACTCGACGTCGAGCGGCTCGACGTCGACCATCTCGGGGTTCACCCGGTGCCGGGCCAGGTCCAGCACGTACCCGACGCCACCGGACATGCCGGCCGCGACGTTGCGGCCGGTGGGCCCCAGGATCACCGCGCGGCCGCCGGTCATGTACTCCAGCGCGTGGTCGCCGACGCCCTCGACGACGGCCAGCGCCCCGGAGTTGCGCACGCAGAACCGCTCGCCGACCCGGCCGCGCAGGAACACCTCCCCGCCGGTGGCGCCGTAGCCGATGACGTTGCCGGCGATGACGTTGTCCTCGGCGGCGAAGGTCGCCTCGCGGGCCGGGCGGACGACGACCCGCCCGCCCGAGAGCCCCTTGCCGACGTAGTCGTTGGCGTCGCCGAACAGCCGCATGGTGATCCCGCGGGGCAGGAACGCGCCGAAGGACTGGCCGGCCGACCCGGTGAAGGTCAGGTCGATGGTGTCGTCGGGCAGGCCCTGCCCGCCGAAGCGGCGGGTGACCATCGAGCCGAGCATGGTGCCGACGGTGCGGTTGACGTTGCGCACCGGCAGCTCCAGGCGCACCGGCCGGGCGTCGAGCAGCGCGCCCTCGCACAGCTGGATCAGCGTCTGGTCGAGGGCGAGGTCGAGGCCGTGGTCCTGGGTGCGGACCGCGCGCCGCGGCGCACCCTCGGGCAGCTCGGGCAGCGCCAGCGCCGGCGAGAGGTCCAGCCCGCGGGCCTTCCAGTGGTCGACCGCCTGGCGGGTGTCGAGCAGCTCGACGTGGCCGACGGCCTCGTCGACCGAGCGGAAGCCCAGCTGGGCCAGGTACTGCCGCACCTGCTCGGCGAGGAACTCGAAGAAGGTGACCACGAACTCCGGCCGCCCGGTGAACCGCTTGCGCAGCTCGGGGTTCTGGGTGGCGACGCCGACCGGGCAGGTGTCGAGGTGGCAGACCCGCATCATGATGCAGCCGGAGACCACCAGCGGTGCGGTCGCGAAGCCGTACTCCTCGGCGCCGAGCAGCATCGCGACGACGACGTCGCGGCCGGTCTTCATCTGCCCGTCGACCTGCACCACGATCCGGTCGCGCAGGCCGTTGGCCAGCAGCGTCTGCTGCGTCTCGGCCAGGCCGAGCTCCCACGGCGAGCCGGCGTGCTTCAGCGAGGTCAGCGGCGCCGCGCCGGTGCCGCCGTCGTGCCCGGAGATCAGGACGACGTCGGCGTGGGCCTTGCTGACCCCGGCCGCGACCGTCCCGACGCCGACCTCGGCGACCAGCTTGACGTTCACCCGCGCCTGGTCGTTGGCGTTCTTCAGGTCGTGGATGAGCTGCTTGAGGTCCTCGATCGAGTAGATGTCGTGGTGCGGCGGCGGGCTGATCAGGCCGACGCCGGGGGTGGAGTGCCGGGTGCGGGCCACCCACGGGTAGACCTTGCCGCCGGGCAGCTGCCCGCCCTCGCCGGGCTTGGCGCCCTGCGCCATCTTGATCTGGACGTCGTCGGCGTTGACCAGGTACTCGCTGGTCACCCCGAAGCGGCCGCTGGCCACCTGCTTGATCGCCGAGCGGCGCAGGTCGCCGTTGGGGTCGGGCACGTACCGGTCGGGGTCCTCGCCGCCCTCCCCGGTGTTGGACCGCCCGCCGAGCCGGTTCATGGCGATGGCGAGGGTCTCGTGCGCCTCCTGCGAGATGGAGCCGTAGCTCATCGCGCCGGTCTGGAACCGCTTGACGATCTCGCTCGCCGGCTCGACCTCCTCGATCGGCACCGGCGGCCGCACGCCCTCCTTGACGGCGAACAGCCCGCGCAGGGTGGCGGCCTCCTCCGACAGCCGGTCGACGGTGTCGGTGTAGCGCTGGAAGACCTCGTACTGCCGCGAGCGGGTGGCGTGCTGGAGCAGGAACACCGTCTCGGGGTTGAACAGGTGCACCTCGCCCTCGCGGCGCCACTGGTACTCACCGCCGGTCTCCAGCCGGCGGTGGGCGCGCTCGGTCGGGTTCTCCGGGTAGGCGCGCCGGTGCCGCATGGCGACCTCCTCGGCGAGCACGTCCATGCCGACGCCGCCGAGGGGACAGGAGGTGCCGGTGAAGTACTCGTCGACGACGTCCTGCGACAGGCCGACCGCCTCGAAGATCTGCGCCATCGTGTACGAGCCGACGGTGCTGATGCCCATCTTGCTCATGACCTTCAGGACGCCCTTGCCCAGCGCCTTGACGACGTTGCGGACCGCCTGGGCCGGCTGCACGCCGGTGAGGACGCCGTCGCGGATGAGGTCCTCGATGGACTCGAAGGCGAGGTAGGGGTTGACCGCGGCCGCGCCGTAGCCGAGCAGCAGCGCGACGTGGTGCACCTCGCGGCAGTCGCCGGACTCCACGACCAGGCCGACCTGCATCCGGGTGCGCTCGCGCACCAGGTGGTGGTGGACGGCGGCGGTCATGAGCAGCGACGGGATCGGGGCGCGCTTCTCGTCGCAGTCGCGGTCGGAGAGCACGATGATCCGGGCCCCGGCCGAGATGGCCCGGCTGACCTTGGCCCGCAGCTGCTCGACGGCCTCGACCAGCGCCGGGCCGCCGCCGGTGACGTCGAAGTGGCCGGTGATCCGGACGGCGGCGAAGCCGGGCAGGTCGCCGTCGTCGTCGATGTGCAGGATCTTGGCCAGCTCGTCGTTGTCGATGACCGGGAAGGGCAGGTACACCTGCCGGCAGGAGGCCGCGCCGGCCGAGAGCAGGTTCTGCTCGGGGCCGAAGGTGCGGCCCAGGCTGGTCACCAGCTCCTCGCGGATGGCGTCCAGCGGCGGGTTGGTCACCTGCGCGAACAGCTGCCCGAAGTAGTCGTAGAGCTGCCGGGAGCGGTCCGACAGCGCGGCGATCGGGGTGTCGGTTCCCATCGAGCCGATCGGCTCGGCCCCGGTGGAGGCCATCGGGGTGAGCAGGACCCGCAGCTCCTCCTCGGTGTACCCGAACAGCTGCTGGCGGCGCACCACCGACTCGTGGCTGGGGCGCGCGCGCCGCCGCTCGGGCAGCGAGGGCAGGTGCACCAGGCCGGCGTGCAGCCAGTCCTCGTAGGGGTGCTCGGCGGCCAGGGCGCCCTTGACCTCCTCGTCGGAGACGATCCGCCCCGAGGAGGTGTCGACCAGGAACATCCGGCCCGGCTGCAGCCGGCCCTTGGCGACGACGTCGCCGGCGGGGATGTCGAGCACGCCGGTCTCGCTGGCCAGGACGACGAGGTCGTCCTTCGTGCGCAGCCAGCGGCCCGGGCGCAGGCCGTTGCGGTCGAGGACGGCGCCGATGAGCGTGCCGTCGGTGAAGGCCACGCAGGCCGGCCCGTCCCAGGGCTCCATGATCGAGGAGTGGAACCGGTAGAACGCCCGCCGGGCCGGGTCCATCTCGTCGTGGTTCTCCCACGCCTCCGGGATCATCATCAGCACCGCGTGCGGCAGCGAGCGGCCCGACAGGTGCAGCAGCTCGAGCACCTCGTCGAAGGTGGCCGAGTCGCTGAAGTCGCTGGCGGTGACCGGGAAGACGCGCTCCAGGCCGAGCTCGCGCGCCGGGCCGGCGGGGCCGTCGAACAGGTCGGTCTCGAGCTGGGCCTCGCGGGCCCGCATCCGGTTGCGGTTGCCCTTGATGGTGTTGATCTCGCCGTTGTGGGCGATGAACCGGAACGGGTGGGCCAGCGGCCAGCTGGGGAAGGTGTTGGTGGAGAACCGGCTGTGCACCAGCGCGATCGCCGACTCGTAGCGCTCGTCGCGCAGGTCGGGGAAGAACGCGGGCAGCTGGTCGGTGGTGAGCATGCCCTTGTAGGTCAGCGTCCGCGACGACAGCGAGACCACGTACAGCGAGCTGCCGGCGTCGCGGGCCTCCCGCTCGGCGCGCTTGCGCAGCACGAAGGAGCGCCGCTCGAGCCGGGTGACGCCGTTGACCGCGCGCGGGCCGCCGAACGCGGCGGCGTCGGCGCGGGCGCCCATGGTCTCGGCGACGAACAGCTGCGCGAAGTGCGGCATGACCGCGCGGGCGGTGGGACCGAGGTCGGCGCCGTCGGGGTCGACCGGGACGTCGCGCCAGCCGAGGACGGTCAGCCCCTCCTCGGCGGCGATCCGCGCGACGTCGGCCTGGCGGGCGGCGCGCTCGCCGGCGTCGAGGGGCAGGAAGGCGATGCCGACGGCGTACTCGCCCAGCGGCGGCAGGTCGAAGTCGACGGCGGCCCGCAGCAGCGCGTCGGGCACCTGGGTCAGGATGCCGGCGCCGTCGCCGGAGTTGGGCTCGGCGCCGGCCGCGCCGCGGTGGTCGAGGTTGTGCAGCGCGGTGAGGCCGGCGGCCACGATCGCGCGCGAGCGGCGGCCCCGGGCGTCGGCCACGAACGCGACACCGCAGGCGTCGGAGTCGTTCGCCGGGTCGTAGAGGCCGGCGGTCGGCGGCGTGGCCGAGAAGGGCACGGCCGGGCCGGTGGTGGTGCGGGTGGCGGGGGTGCGGGACCCGGACATGGTCACTCCCGTCGTCGGCTGCCGCGCCGTCCTCGCGGAGGACGGCGCGGGAGCACGGCCGGTGGTCAGGGGGGCGGTGCGACGGAGCCGCGGGGAGCGGCCCGGTCTGCGGTGAGCCGGCGTCCGGCGGACACGGTGTGCCCGGACCGGCTGAGCTCGCGGCCCCGCGGGTGGTGCCACGGGGTCGTCGTCCGCGGGGCAGCACTGGCCCGGTTCCGACACGTGCGACGACCCAGGATCGCTGGGGAGTCTGCCCAGGAGGGTACACAGCCGCAACGCGCCGTCCACGCGTCCCGACGGTGTCCGCGGCGCGTCCGCTCAGGGCGTCCCGGGTGTGTCGGAGGAGCGGTCCGCCGACCGCCGGACGTCCGGTGCGGCGGGGTCGCCGGCCACCTCGCCGTCGGGGTCCCCGGGGGTGTCCCCGGCGGTGTCGTCGGTGGGGTGCACCCGGTCGACGACCTCCCGCGGGCGGCCGCGCTGCCACACCAGGTAGGCGACGGCGAGCAGGCCGACCACGATGCAGGTGAACACGTTGAGCCGGACGCCGAGGATCCGGTTGGCGTCGTCGATGCGCAGCAGCTCGATCCACAGCCGGCCGGCGCAGTACAGCGCGACGTAGAGGGCGAACGCCCGGCCGTGGGAGAGGCGGAACCGGCGGTCGGCCCACACGACGACGGCGGCCGCGGCGAGGTTCCACAGCAGCTCGTAGAGGAACGTCGGGTGGAACGTGGCGAAGGCCTCGTAGCCGGCGGGGCGGTGCGCGGCGTCGATCTCCAGCGCCCACGGCAGCGTCGTCGGCCGGCCGAAGAGCTCCTGGTTGAACCAGTTGCCGAGGCGGCCGATGGCCTGGGCGACCAGCAGGCCGGGGGCGATGGCGTCGGCGAAGGCCGGCAGCGGGATGCCGCGGCGGCGGCAGGCGATCCACGCGCCGACGCCACCGAGGGCGATCGCACCCCAGATGCCGAGGCCGCCCTCCCAGATCGCGAAGGCCCGCAGCGGGTCGCCGCCCTCGCCGAAGTAGGGCTGCGGCGTGGTGACGACGTGGTAGAGCCGGCCGCCGAGGATGCCGAAGGGCACCGCCCAGACGGCGATGTCGAGGACCTCACCGGGCCGCCCGCCGCGGGCCACCCAGCGCCGCTCGGCGATCCAGCAGGCGGCCACGATGCCGGCGATGATGCACAGCGCGTAGGCCCGCAGCGGGAACGGCCCGAGGTACCAGGTGCCCTGCGCGGGGCTGGGGATCGCCGCGAGCGTGCTCACGAGGGCACGCCCGCACCGCGGCGCACGCCCTCGGCGAGCTCGGCCGACAGCGCCCGCACGCCCTCGGGGCCACGGCCGTCGAGCACCCGCCGGACGTAGGCGGACCCGACGATGACGCCGTCGGCGAAACCGGCCACCTCCGCGGCCTGGTCGCCGGTGGAGACGCCGAGGCCGACGCACACCGGCAGCTCGCCGGCGACGGCGCGGGTGCGGGTGACCAGCCGCTCGGCCGCGTCGCTCACCGTGGCCCGGGCGCCGGTGACGCCCATCGTCGAGGCGGCGTAGACGAAGCCGCGGCAGGCGGCGACGGTGGCGGCCAGGCGGGCGTCGGTGGACGACGGCGCGACGAGGAAGACCCGGTCGAGGCCGGTGCGCTCGGTGGCGGCCAGCCACGGGGCGGCCTCGTCGGGGATCAGGTCGGGGGTGATCGCGCCCGCGCCCCCGGCGGCGGCCAGGTCGTCGGCGAACCGGTCGACGCCGTAGTGCTCGATCGGGTTCCAGTAGCTCATCACCACCGGCACCGCCCCGGCGTCGGCGACCGCGCGGACCGCGCCGAACACGTCGCGCAGGCCCACGCCGGCCCGGACGGCGACGTCCATCGCCTCCTGGATGACCGGGCCCTCCATGCCGGGGTCGGAGTACGGGACGCCGATCTCCACCGCGTCGGCGCCGCCCTCGACCAGGGCGACCATGGCCTCGATCGAGCGGGGCACGTCGGGGTACCCGACCGGCAGGTAGCCGAGCAGCGCGGCCCGCCCCTCGGCCCGCGCCTGCGCGATCCGGTCCTGCAGCGCGCTCACGCCGACTCCCCCGCGTCCTGGCCGGCGACGGCCTCGTCGTTGACGACCGCGCCCTCGGTGGGCCGCTGGTCGGTGTCCATGCCGGCGCCGGGCTCGACGTGCTCGCGGTCGCCGAGGCCGAACCAGCGCGACGCCGTCTCCACGTCCTTGTCGCCGCGGCCGGAGAGGTTGACCAGCAGCAGCGCGTCGGGGCCCAGCTCCCGGCCGAGGACGAGCGCCCCGGCGAGGGCGTGCGCGGACTCGATCGCCGGGATGATGCCCTCGGTGCGGCACAGCAGCGCGAAGGCCTCCATGGCCTCGGCGTCGGTGACCGGGCGGTACTCGGCGCGGCCGACGTCGTGCAGGAAGCTGTGCTCCGGGCCGACGCCCGGGTAGTCCAGGCCGGCGCTGATGGAGTGGGACTCGATCGTCTGCCCGTTGTCGTCCTGCAGCAGGTAGGAGCGGGCGCCGTGCAGCACGCCCGGCGCTCCCCCGGTGATGGTCGCGGCGTGCCGGCCGGTGTCGACGCCGTCGCCGCCGGCCTCCAGGCCGACCAGGCGCACGCCCTCGTCGGGCACGAACGCGGTGAAGATCCCGATCGCGTTGGAGCCGCCGCCGACGCAGGCCAGCACCGCGTCGGGGAGCCGGCCCTCGCGCTCGAGCACCTGCGCGCGGGCCTCGTCGCCGATGACCCGCTGGAAGTCGCGGACCATCGCCGGGAACGGGTGCGGGCCGGCGACGGTGCCGAAGACGTAGTTCGTCGTCTCGACGTTGGTGACCCAGTCGCGGAAGGCCTCATTGATGGCGTCCTTGAGGGTGCGCGAGCCGGTGGTGACCGGGATGACCTCGGCGCCGAGCAGCCGCATGCGGGCGACGTTGAGCGCCTGCCGGCGGGTGTCCTCCTCGCCCATGTAGATGGTGCAGGACAGCCCCATGAGCGCCGCGGCGGTGGCGGTCGCGACGCCGTGCTGGCCGGCGCCGGTCTCGGCGATGACCCGCTGCTTGCCGATCCGCCGGGTCAGCAGGGCCTGGCCCAGCACGTTGTTGATCTTGTGCGAGCCGGTGTGGTTGAGGTCCTCGCGCTTGAGCAGCACCCGCGCGCCGCCGGCGTGCTCGGCGAAGCGGGGCACCTCGGTGACCGGGCTGGGCCGGCCGGTGTAGTCGCGCTGCAGGGCGGCGAACTCCGCCAGGAAGGCGGGGTCGACGCGCATCGCCTCGTAGGCCTCGGTGAGCTCGTCGAGCGCGGCGATCAGCGCCTCGGGGACGAAGCGGCCGCCGAAGACGCCGAAGTGGCCCGTGGCGTCCGGCCAGGACGGACGCGCCGGAGCGGGTCGGTCCTGGGGCGGGTGCACGGCGCTGCTGGTCATGCGCCCAGTGTCCCGCGCCGCGGCGCCCGTGCGGTGGAGGGGGTCCGCGGGGCCGTCAGCGGGTCGTGCGGGGCACCGCGGGGTGCGACCCGGCGGTGACCAGGTCGGCGACCGCCTGGCGGGGGTCGCCGGCGGTGACCAGGCCCTCGCCGACCAGGACGGCGTCGGCACCGGCGGCGGCGTAGGCGATGAGCTCGCGCGGGCCGCGGACGCCGGACTCGGCGACCTTGACCACCTCCGAGGGCAGGCCCGGCGCGATCCGCTCGAAGGTGCCGAGGTCGATCTCGAGGGTGGTGAGGTCGCGGGCGTTGACGCCGATGACCGAGGCACCGGCGGCCAGGGCGCGGTCGGCCTCGGCCTCGGTGTGCACCTCCACCAGCGCCGTCATGCCCAGCGACTCGACCCGCTCGAGCAGGCCCAGCAGCGCGTTCTGCTCCAGGGCGGCGACGATGAGCAGGACGACGTCGGCGCCGTGCGCCCGCGCCTCGTGCACCTGGTAGCTGCTGACGACGAAGTCCTTGCACAGCACCGGCACGTCGACGGCGGCGCGGACGGCGGCGAGGTCGGCCTGCGAGCCGCCGAACCGGCGCCGCTCGGTGAGCACGCTGATGACCCGGGCGCCGCCCGCGGCGTACTGCCGGGCGAGGACGGTGGGGTCGGGGATGTCGGCGAGGGCGCCCTTGCTGGGGCTGCGGCGCTTGACCTCGGCGATGACGCCGACACCGGGCTCGCGCAGGGCGGCGAGCGCGTCCCGCGCAGGGCGGGCGTCGCGGGCGGCGGCCTTCACCTCGGCCAGCGGGGTGGCCACCTCGCGCGCCGCGACGTCCTCACGGACGCCGGCGACGATGTCGTCGAGGACGGTCACACCGCCTCCTCGCTGCTGGTCGTCGGGTCTGCCCGGTCCCGCCGGGACGGTCGCTCCACCCTAACGGCGGCGGTCCGGGGGGCCGGGCGCCGGGTCGTCGGCGGGTTCCCCGTCGTCGGTGGGGTCGTCCCCGCGGTCGAGCGCACGCCAGGCGTCGAGCGCCCGCTCCTCCTCGGTGCGCGCCCGCGCCGGGGCGGGCGCGGCGGCCGCGGGCGTGCGCTCGTAGCGGCCGCCCATGCCGGGCCACCGCCGTCCCCGGGCGAGGACCAGCCCGCCCGCGGCGAGCGCGACGACGGCCGCGACCAGGCAGAGCGCCGGCCAGGCGGCGGCGAGCTCGGCGGTGCGCCGCTCCCCCGGCGCCGCCGTCCCGGGATCGGCGGCACCGGTCAGCACCCGCAGCCCCGACCAGCCCAGCGCCGCGCCGGAGAGCACCACCAGCGCGCCGACGACGGCGCGCCCGGCGCCGCGGACGGCGAGCACCGCCACCGCGGCGGCGAGCAGCAGCAGGCCGGCGGCGGGGACCAGCGGGGCGAGCGCCGACCCGGTCAGCGCCTCGGTGACCGGCGGCAGCGGCGGGCGGCGGGTGACGGTGACCGTGGACCAGGTCTGCCCGCCGGCCGTCAGCGCGAGCGCGCCGGCCAGCGCGCAGCCGGCCAGCGCCGTCCCGAGCTCGCGCCGCGCCGTCGGTGTCACCTCACCTCCCGCATGCCCTCCGCCGTCGCGATCGCCGAGAGCACCGCCCGCGCCTTGTGCCGGGTCTCGGCCTCCTCGGTGGCCGGGTCGCTGTCGGCGACGATGCCGGCGCCGGCCTGCACGTAGGCGCGGCCCTGGTGCAGCACGGCGGTGCGGATGGCGATGGCCATGTCCATGTCGCCGCCGGCGTCGACGTACCCGACGGTGCCGGCGTAGAGCGCCCGCCGGGTGGGCTCGAGCGACTCGATGATCTCCATGGCCCGCGGCTTCGGGGCGCCGGAGACGGTGCCGGCCGGGAAGGTGGCGTCGAAGACGTCGAGGGCGTCGCGGTCGGGGCTGACCTCGCCGGAGACGGTCGAGACCAGGTGCATGACGTGGCTGTAGTACTCGACGCGCATGAAGTCGGGCACCTCGACCGTGCCCGGCACGCAGACCCGGCCGAGGTCGTTGCGGGCGAGGTCGACGAGCATCACGTGCTCGGCGCGCTCCTTGGGGTCGGCCAGCAGGCCCTCGGCCAGCCGCAGGTCCTCCTCCTCGGTGGCCCCGCGCGGGCGGGTGCCGGCCGGCGGGTGGACGACGGCCTGGCTGCCGGTGACGGTGACCAGCGCCTCCGGGGAGGAGCCGACGACGTCGAAGGGCGTCTCCCGGCCGGCGAAGCGCAGCAGGTACATGTACGGCGAGGGGTTGGTCGCCCGCAGCACCCGGTAGAGGTCGAGCGCGTCGACGTCGGTGTCGGTCTGGAACCGCTGCGCGAGCACCACCTGGAAGGCGTCGCCGGCGCGGATGTGCTCGCGGACGGTCTCCACCCCGGCCTCGTACTCCCCCGGCGCCATGGTGCTGCGCACCGGCGGCGGCTCGGCCGGGGTGAAGGTGGCCACCCCCGGCGGCACGGCCTTGGTGAGGTCGGCGGCCATGGCGTCCAGGCGGGCGACGGCGTCGTCCCAGGCCGCGCCGGCGTCCTCGGCGGTCCGCCGGAACGCGTTGGCGATGAGCAGCACGGTGCCGTCGGTGTGGTCGAGGACGGCGAGGTCGGTGACCAGGGCCAGCGACAGCTCGGGCATGCCGAGGTCGTCGGCGGCGGTGGTGGGCAGCCGCTCCAGGCGCCGGACGACGTCGTAGCCGAGGTAGCCGACCAGCCCGCCGGTGAGCCGCGGCAGGTCGGGGGTGCGCGGCGAGCGCAGCCGCCGGGACAGCGTGCGGACCGCGGCCAGCGGGTCGTCGGGCAGGTCGTCGGTGACGCCGGGCAGCCGGTCGCCGAGCCAGAGGGTGCGCCCGTCGCGCTCGGTGAGGACGCCGGCGCTGCGCACGCCGACGAAGCTGTAGCGCGACCACCGCTTGCCCTGCTCGGCCGACTCCAGCAGCACGGTGCCCGGGCGGTTGCCGGCGAGCTTGCGGTAGACGCCGACCGCGGTCTCGCCGTCGGCCAGCAGCCGCCGGGTGACCGGCACGACCGGCTGGTCGGCGGCGAGGAAGTCCTCGCGGGACGGGGTGGTCTCACCGAGCCGCACGGGTGACCTCCAGGTCGCGGGAGAAGCAGGAGCGCGCGCCGGTGTGGCAGGCCGGGCCCTCCTGGTCGACCATCACGAGCAGCGCGTCGCCGTCGCAGTCCAGGCGCACGTCGCGGACCCACTGCCGGTTCCCGGAGGTCTCGCCCTTGACCCAGTACTCCCGCCGGCTGCGCGACCAGTAGGTGGCGCGGCCCGTGGTCAGCGTGCGGCGCAGCGCCTCGTCGTCCATCCAGGCGAGCATGAGCACCTCGCCGGTGCCGTGCTGCTGGACGACGGCGGCGACCAGCCCGGCGGGGTCGCGGCGCAGCAGCGCGGCGACGGCGGGGTCGAGAGCGGAGTCGACGGCGGGCATGCCGGCGATTCTCCCCCGCCCGCGGGGCGGGCCCGCTCAGCGGCCCCGCAGCGCCCGGCGGACGGCGAGCCAGCGCCCGCTCGGCGGGGACAGGGCCAGCGCGGCGGTGGTCACCGCGACCGCGCCGAAGGCCAGCGCGGTGCCGCCGAAGACCAGCCGGTCGGTCTCGTAGACGCCGAACGGCCCGGCTCCGACCTGGTACAGCCACCAGCCGACGACGCCGAGCTCCACCGCGCAGGTGACCACCAGGGTCCGGCGGTCGATGCCGGCGGCCAGCAGCACGACGCCGGTGACCAGGGCCCCGGCGGCGGCGAGCTCCAGGAGCGCCAGCACCAGGCCCTGCCGCGGCACGGGAGAGCCCAGCTCGCCGTAGAGGTCGCTGGCACCGGCGAACCACCAGGTGGCTCCCGCCCCGGGCACCGAGGCGGCGGCGAGCAGGCAGGCGAGCACGCACGCGGTGACCAGGGTGCCCGGCCGGCGCGGCGCGGCGGAGGGCGGCAGCGGGGGCGCCGCGGGCGGGAACGGAACGGGGTGCCCGGGCCGGCCGGTCACCGCACGCCCCCCTCGGCCGGCTCCGGTCCGTCGGCCCAGCGGCGCACGCTGCCGGCCAGCAGCAGGCCCAGGCCCACCGCCGGCGCGGCGGCGAAGAACAGGACCAGGCCGATCAGCACGGCGCCGGGCCCGATCTCGTCGGTGAACCCGTCGAGGGTGCTCAGCCGCACGACCCAGTACAGACAGAGGACGAGCTGGACGGCGAAGCCGACCAGCAGCGTCAGCCAGGTCGGACGGCTGCGCCGGTTGAGCACCAGGATGCCGCCGACGACGAGCGCCACCGCGGACAGCAGCTGCACGACGGTGACGACGACGGCCTCGGTGACCAGCGAGTCGGCCTCCGCGTCGCCGCCGAACTCCGTCGACAGCAGGCCGAGGGTGCTGGCCAGCAGGAGCAGGTAGGCCGAGGACAGGGCGACGACCCCGGCCTGGACGAAGGCGAGGACCGCGGCGGCCACGACCTGCCCGGGGCGGCGCGGGCGCGGCGGCGCGGGCGGGCCGTACGCCCAGTAGGGCACCGGCGGGGGCGCCCAGCCGTACCCGGCCGGCGGGGAGGCCGGCGCCGGCGGGGTCGCGTACGACGGGGGCCCGGCGTAGGCGACCTCCTCGGTCTGCGTGTCCGGGTCGGCCCAGGGACTGCCGGGGGTGGTCCCGGGGGTGGTCACAGCGCCGCCGCCAGCGCCCGGCCGGCCACCCGACCGGAGAACAGGCAGCCGCCGAGGAAGGTGCCCTCCAGCGACCGGTAGCCGTGCACGCCCCCGCCGCCGAAGCCGGCGACCTCCCCGGCGGCGTACAGGCCGGGGAACACCGCGCCGCCGGGCCGCAGCACCCGGGCGGACAGGTCGGTCTCCAGCCCGCCGAGGGTCTTGCGGGTCAGCAGGTTGAGCCGGACGGCGATCAGCGGGCCGGCCTCGGGGTCGAGCAGCCGGTGCGGCGGGGCGACCCGGATGAGCTTGTCGCCGAGGTAGCTGCGGGCACCGCGGATGGCGGTCAGCTGCAGGTCCTTGGTGAAGGCGTTGGCGACCGCGCGGTCGCGGGCGAGCACCTCGCGCTCGACCGTGGCGAGGTCGAGCTCGGGGGTGCCGCCGGTGACGCGGTTCATGCCGGCGACCAGCTCGGGCAGCGTGGGAGCGGTGACGAAGTCCTCGCCGCGGTCGAGGAATGCCTGCACGGGGGCGGAGACGCCGGCCCTGACCCGGTTGACCAGCAGCCGGAGGTCCTTGCCGGTCAGGTCCGGGTTCTGCTCGGAGCCGGAGAGGGCGAACTCCTTCTCGACGATCTTCTTCGTGGCGACGAACCAGGTGTGCTCGTACCCGGTCGCGCCGATGTGGGCGAGGGTGCCGAGGGTGTCGAAGCCGGGGAACAGCGGGACCGGCAGCCGGGTGCCGGTGGCGTCGAGCCACAGCGACGAGGGCCCCGGGAGGATGCGGATGCCGTGCCGGTCCCAGACGGGCGAGTGGTTGGCGATGCCCTCGGTGTAGTGCCACATCCGGTCGCCGTTGATGACGTTCGCGCCGGCGGCCTCGGTGGCCTGCAGCATCAGCCCGTCGACGTGGGCGGGCACCCCCGACAGCAGCCGCTGCGGCGCCGGGCCCAGCCGGGCCGGCCAGTTCCTGCGCACCAGCTCGTGGTTGCCGCCGATGCCGCCGGAGGTGACGACGACGGCCTGCGCGGCGATCTCGAACTCGCCGACGGCCGTGCGCGAGCTGGCCTCGCCGCGGGCGGCGCCGCTGGGCTCGAGCACCTCGCCGCGGACCCCGGTGACCGCACCGTCGGTGACCACTGGTCCGGTGACCCGGTGGCGGAAGCGCAGCTCGACCAGCCCGCGGTCGACCGCGGCGCGCACCCGGCGGGCGAACGGCTCGACGATGCCCGGGCCGGTGCCCCACACGATGTGGAACCGCGGCACCGAGTTGCCGTGGCCGGTCGCGGTGTAGCCGCCGCGCTCGGCCCAGCCGACGACCGGGAAGAAGCCGACGCCCTGCTCGCGCAGCCAGGCCCGCTTCTCCCCCGCGGCGAACTGCAGGTAGGCCTCGGCCCACTGCCGCGGCCAGTGGTCCTCCTCGCGGTCGAAGCCGGCGGTGCCGAACCAGTCCTGGCGGGCGAGCTCGAGGGAGTCGCGGACCCGCAGGCGGCGCTGCTCGGGCGAGTCGACGAGGAACAGGCCGCCGAAGGACCACCAGGCCTGGCCGCCGAAGGAGGCCTCCGGCTCCTGCTCGACGAGCACCACCCGCTTGCCGGCGTCGGCCAGCTCGGCGGTCGCCACCAGCCCGGCCAGCCCGGACCCCACCACGACGACGTCTGTGTCCACCACGGCGGGCACGCTAGCGGCCGCGCGGCCGCCCGCGGTCCGGACGGGCCGTCGCCGGCGGCGGGATCCCCCGGCGGGGTCGGGTCCACTCCCGGATCGGGCGGCGCACCGCGAGCACCAGGCACCCGACCGGGCCGGTGAGCAGCAGCAGCGCCCAGCCGACGGCGCCGCCGTCGCCGAGGACGCCGAACAGCAGCGCGACGCCGAGCAGCAGCAGCACCGACGGGACGGTGGCCAGCGTGAGGACCAGCCAGCCCCGGCCGCGCCCGAGCAGCACCAGCGCGGAGCCGGCCAGCGCGACCAGCGCCAGCGCCGCCAGGGCGGCCCCGACCCAGGTCCGGCCCGGTTCGGGCTCCTCCAGCAGCCGGGCGAGGTAGAGGTCCTCGGCGGCGACGAGCAGCCCGAAGACGGCGGCGAACGGCGCGGTGAGCGGCCGGACCGGCGCCGGGGGCAGGGCCCGGGCCGACGGCGCGGCCGCCGCTCGCGGGGAGCGCCGGGTTCCCGCCCGGCGGGGTGGGGACGACGGCATGCCGCGCAGAGTAAGGACCTCCCTGCACCCCGCCACTCGCACGCTCGCGGCGGGCCCCTGCCGGGAGGCCACCTGCCCGGGACGGGGTCAGGTCTCGCGGCCGCGCCGCTGGGCCCGCGCGTCGGCCAGCCACCGGCCCACCGGCGGGGACAGCGCCAGCCCCGCGGCCAGCACCGGGCACAGCGCCAGGACGAACGGCCCCGGGCCCACCGGGTCCCCGACCGACCGGGCGGTGGCGACCACGAGTCCGGCGACACCGCACGCGACGAGCGCGGAGACGACCAGCGGCACCCGACCGCGCCGGTACAGGAACCAGGTGAGGGCGAAGATCTGCAGGAAGGGCGGGACGATCAGCAGGACCAGGGTGAACCACTCGCGCCCGTCGTCGGCCTGCAGCCCGCCGAGCGCGTAGACCAGGAAGGCCACGAGCGCCAACGGCAGCACGCCCAGCCCCGCCAGGACGGCGGCGGCGACGGCCGGCACGGGGGTCCGGGGAGACGGGCTCACGTGGCGCAGCCTAGAAGAGCGAGGGGGTGGTCAGGCCACGCGCTCGGGCTCCCCGGCCGAGGACCGCCGCCACGAGGCGTGCAGCCCGGCGTAGGGCCCGACCGCGTCGACCAGCTCGGCGTGCGCCCCGCGCTGCACGACCCGTCCGGCGTCGACGACGAGCACCTCGTCGGCGCGCTCGGCGGTCGACAGCCGGTGGGCGATGGTCAGCGTGGTGCGGCCCTCGGTGAGCCGGTCGAGGGCGAGGGTCAGCCGCCGCTCGGTGGCCGGGTCGACGGCGCTGGTGGCCTCGTCGAGGACGAGCAGGTCGGGGGCGGCGACGTGCGCGCGGGCGATGGCGACCAGCTGCCGCTCCCCCGCCGACATCGAGTCACCGCGCTGGCCCACCGGCGTCGCCACGCCGTCGGCCAGGCCGCGCACCCAGTCGCCCAGGCCGAGCTCCTCGAAGGCCGCGGTCACCTGCGCGTCGGTGAGGCCGGGCCGGCCGTAGCGGACGTTGTCGGCGACGGTCGCGTCGAAGAGGAACCCGTCCTGCGGCACCATCCCGACCCGCCGGCGCAGGGAGGAGAAGGCGACGTCGGTCAGCGGCACCCAGCCGGCGGCGTCGGAGCCGAGCAGGACCCGGCCCTCGGTGGGGTCCATGAGCCGGGTGACCAGCTTGGCCAGCGTCGTCTTGCCCGAGCCGGTCTCGCCGACGACGGCGTAACTGCGGCGCGGCGCCAGGGTCAGGTCGACGTCCTGCAGCGCGGGCCGCGCGCCCTCCGCGTAGCGGAAGCCGACGTGCTCGAGGCGGACGCCCAGCGGCCCGGCGGGCAGGTCGCGTGCGGCGCCGGTGGCGGCCGGGTCGCGGACGTCGGGCTCGGTGTCGAGGACGTCGAGCACGCGGCGGAACCCGGCGAGGGCGTTCTGCGCCTCGTTGAGCACCTCGCTGGCGGTCTGCACCGGCGCGACGAACAGCGTGACGAGGAACAGGAAGGCGATCAGCGTGCCGGCGCTGATGTGGCCGGCCAGACCCAGCAGCACCCCGACGACGACCACCGCGGCGTTGGCGATCGCGGCGACGAACTCGCCGCTGACGAACACCGCCGCGGTCACCTTCTGCGCGTCGACCTGGGCGCGGTAGTGGCGGCCGATGGAGCGGTCGAGCCGGGCGGCGGTGCGCTCGCGGATGCCGTAGGCGCGCACGGTCGGGGCGCCCACGACGGACTCCGAGACCGCGGCGAGCACGTCGCCGACCCGCTCGCGGACCACGCCGTAGGCGACAGCCAGCCGCTTGGCGAACCAGCGCACGGCGAAGCCCAGCGGCACGAAGCAGACCAGCACCAGCAGGGTCAGCTGCCAGGAGTAGACGAACATGACCGCCGTCGCCACGACCAGCTGGCCGAGGCTGACCACGCCGAGCACGCCGCCCCACTGCATGAAGGTGGACAGCTGGTCGACGTCGCTGGTGACGCGGGAGACCAGGGAGCCGCGGCGCTGCCCCTGCTGGTGCAGCACCGACAGGTCGTGGACGTGCCGGAAGGCGCGCGTGCGCAGCCCGGCCAGCGCGGTCTCGGTGGTGCGGAACAGCCGCACGTTCATCCGGTACACGGCGACGCCGGTGAGCAGGACGACGGCGGCGCAGACGAGCACCAGCGTGCGGACCAGGCCGAGGTCGGGCCCGCCGGGGGCGAGCAGCCCGCGGTCGACCACCTGCTGGACGGCGATCGGCACGACCACCCGCCCGGCGGTGGCGACCAGCGCGAGGGCGAAGGTGGCCGGCAGCCCGCGGCGGAACTCCGGCATCGCCCGCAGCCCGCGGCGCAGGGTCGCGACCGCGCCGTCCCGTCGTCCGGTCACGCCGCCACCTCCGCCTGCGAGTAGGCGCGCACCAGCGCCGCGTAGCCGGGGACGGCGGCCAGCAGCTCCTCGTGGCTGCCGCGCGCGGTCACCCGGCCGCCCTCGAGCCACACCACCTCGTCGGCGAGGGCGATGGTGGCCTGGCGGTAGGCGACCACGACGACGGTGGAGGGCCGGTCGGCACGGTTGGCGGGGTGACTGCGCAGCGCGTCGAGGATGCGGGCCTCGACGGCGGGGTCGACGGCGCTGGTGGCGTCGTCGAGGACGAGCAGCCGGGGACGGCGGACGACGGCGCGGGCCAGCGCGATCCGCTGCCGCTGCCCGCCCGAGAGCGTGGCGCCGCGCTCGCCGACCCTCGTGTCGAGGCCCTCGGGCAGCCGGTCGACGAAGTCCTCGGCGGCGGCCACCCGCAGCGCGGCGCGGACCTCGTCGTCGGTGTAGGGGCCGCCGAGGGTGACGTTGCCGCGCACGGTGTCGTCGAAGAGGAAGGTGCCCTGCGGGACGAAGGCGGCCTGGGCGCTGACCTCGCCCTCGCGCAGGCTGCGCACGTCGACGCCGTCGAGCAGCACCTCCCCGCTGGCGGGGTCGACCAGCCGCACGAGCAGCCCGGCGAGGGTGGACTTGCCCGACCCGGTCGGCCCGACGACGGCGACGGTGCTGCCGGCGGCGACGTCGAAGGTGACGCCGGAGAGCACCGGCCGGGCGGCGCCGTCGAAGGCGTGGTCGACCGCGCGCAGGGTCAGGCCGGCGCCGCCGTCGCCGCGCACGGCCGTCCCCGCCCCGTGCGGCGTCTCGCCGGTGGCGTCGAGGACGGGGGTGACCCGGTCGAAGCCGGCCAGGGCGCGCGGCAGGTCGGCGAGCACCCAGCCGATCGCGCGGATGGGCAGCGCGAGCAGGGTGAACAGGTAGGCGACGCTGACCAGGTCGCCGGCGTCGGTGCCGCCGGAGGCGACCCGGCCGGCGCCGACCAGCAGCACGGCGAGCGTGCCGAGGCTGGGCAGCGCCTCCATCATCGGGTCGAACAGCCCGCGCACCCGGCCGACGGCGACCAGCCCGTCGCGCAGCTCGTACGCGCGCTCGCTGAACCGCTCGCCCTCGACGTCCTCGCGGCCGAGGGTCTTGACCACCAGGCCGGCGTCGAAGCTCTCGTGGGCGATCTCGCTGACCTCGGCGCGCAGCTGCTGGGCCCGCCGCATGCGCGGGCTCATCACCTGCGAGTAGACGACGTTGACGGCGAAGACCAGCGGGAAGACGACCAGGCCGACCAGCGCGAGCACCGGGTCGGTGGCCACCAGCGCGCCCACGGTGATCGCGATCATGATCAGCGCGCCGCAGGCGAAGGGCAGCGGCGAGACGAAGAACCAGGCGGCCTCGACGTCGGAGTTGGCGTTGGACAGCAGCTGGCCGGTGGGGTGGCGCTGGTGCCACGACAGCGGCAGCCGCAGGTACTGGGCGGTGACCCGGCGGCGGTAGTCGGCCTGCAGCCGGTAGGCCATGATCCCGGCGAACAGCCGCCGGCCGAGGATGCCGAGGATCTTCAGCAGCGCCACGCCGAGCACGACCGCGACGGTGAGGGTCAGGGCGGCGGCGGTGGTGTCGCCCTGGTCGAAGGCCGGCAGCACCACCCGGTCGGTGAGCTCGCCGATCACGAAGGCCGACAGCACCGTCATCGCGCCGTAGAGGCCGCTGGCCAGGACGGCGAGGGTGAACATCCCCGGCTGCTCGGCGATCGCGCGGCCGACGTGGCGCAGTCCCCGCCGGACGACGGCGTCTCGAGCGGGGGGCACGGGTCTCCTCGGGATCGGGCCGCGGCGACGCGCCGCGCGTACTTAGTCACGCTAACCGATCGGCGCCACGGGGGCCGCCGGGTTTCCGGGGAGCGCACCGTCGGTAACCCGGCGCGGTGACCGATGCTTCCCGCCCGTTCGCCGCGCGCGAGCGCGCGGCCCTCGCCGACCTGCTCGCCGGCCTGGGGCCCGACGCCCCGACCTGTTGCGAGGGGTGGACGACGGCGCACCTGGCGGCGCACCTGGTCACCCGCGACCGGCGCCCCGACGCGCTGCCGGGCTACGCGCTGGAGCGCACCCCGGTGGGCGGGCGGGCGCACGCGTACTCCGCGCGGCTGGAGGAGCGGCTGCGCACCTCGACGCCCTACCCGGAGCTGGTGGCCCGCGTCCGGCAGGGCCCGCCGCCGTGGCTGCCGGGGGGCTGGGCGCCGGTGGCGGCGCTGACCGACACCGCCGAGTTCGCGATCCACCACGAGGACGTGCGGCGCGCCCGGCCGGACTGGGAGCCGCGGACGCTGCCGCTGGCCGACGCCGACCGGCTGTGGAGCGCCGCGCAGCTGTTCGCCCGCACGGTCGCGCCGCGGTACCCCGGCGGACTGGTGCTGCAGCGCAGCGACGTCCCCGGCCCGGGCAGGCGGATCCGCGGGGGCCGCGAGGTCACCACCGTCGAGGGCGAGCCGCTGGAGGTGCTGCTGTGGGCCACCGGCCGGCGCGGCGTCGCCCGGGTCGCCGTCCGGGGCGGCGCACCCGCCGCCTGAGGGCGTGCACTTCCGCGGAAGTGCCCGGGTGGCCGGTGTGCACTTCCGCGGAAGTGCCCGGGTGGTCCGTGTGCACTTCCGCGGAAGTGCACAGGACCCGGCCTCGCCGTCAGCGCAGGGGGGTGTCCGCGGCCGTCCGCACGGGGACGCCGGCCCGCGCCAGCGCCTGCTTGACGTCGCCGATGCGCAGCGTGCCGAAGTGGAAGACGCTCGCGGCGAGCACCGCGTCGGCGCCGGCCTCGACGGCGGGCGGGAAGTGCTCGACCGCGCCGGCGCCACCGCTGGCGATGACCGGCACCGACACCTCGCGGCGGACCGCGCGGATCAGCTCGGTGTCGAAGCCGGCGCGGGTGCCGTCGGCGTCCATGGAGTTCAGCAGCACCTCCCCCACCCCCAGCTGCGCGGCCTGCACCACCCACTCGACGGCGTCGCGGCCGGTGCCGCGCCGCCCGCCGTGCGTGGTGATCTCGAAGCCGGAGTCGGTGACCGCGCCGTCGCGCACCCGGCGGGCGTCGAGGGAGAGCACGAGCACCTGGTTGCCGAAGCGGTCGGCGATCTCGCCGATGAGCTCCGGCCGGGCGACGGCGGCGGTGTTGACGGCGACCTTGTCCGCGCCGGCCCGCAGCAGCCGGTCGACGTCGTCGGCGCTGCGCACCCCGCCGCCGACGGTCAGCGGGATGAACACGCTCTCGGCGGTGCGGCGGACGGCGTCGTAGGTGGTCTCGCGGTCCCCGGAGCTGGCGGTGATGTCGAGGAAGGTGAGCTCGTCGGCGCCCTCGGCGTCGTAGACGCGGGCCATCTCGACCGGGTCGCCGGCGTCGCGCAGGTCGACGAAGTTGACGCCCTTGACCACCCGGCCGGCGTCGACGTCCAGGCACGGGATGACCCGCACGGCGAGGCTCACGACCCGGCTCCCCGGACCGCGTCGGCCTCGAACTCGACCATCATGTCGGGGTGCAGCAGCGAGGCCACGCCGATCATCGCGCTGGCCGGCCGGACGTCGCGGAAGACCTCGCCGTGCTCGCGCGCGACCTCCTCCCAGCGGGAGGTGTCGGTGACGTACACGCGGGTGCGGACGACGTCGGCGGGGGTCAGCCCGGCGCTCGCCAGCGCGTCGACGAGCACCCCGAGGGCGACCCGCGCCTGGGCGCCGATGTCGCCGGGGTGCACGACGACGCCGTCGACGGTGGCGGTGCAGCCGCTGACCCAGGCCTGGTCCCCGACGACGACGATCCGGCTGTACCCGACGAACTCCTCCCACGGCCCGCCGGAGCCGATGCGCTGCGCGGTCACGCCGCGGCCTCCCGGGTGACCGCGAGCGCCTCGGGGAGGGTGAAGGCGCCGGCGTAGAGGGCCTTGCCGACGATCGCGCCCTCGACGCCGGCACCGGTCAGCCCGGCCAGGGCCCGGACGTCGTCGAGCGAGCTGACCCCGCCGGAGGCGACCACCGGTCTCGGCGTGGCGGCGCAGACGTCGCGCAGCAGGTCGAGGTTGGGGCCGCGCAGCGTGCCGTCCTTGGTGATGTCGGTGACCACGTAGCGGGCGCAGCCCTCGGCGTCGAGGCGGGCGAGGGTCTCGAACAGCTCGCCGCCCTCGCGGGTCCAGCCGCGGGCGGCCAGCCGGGTGCCGCGCACGTCGAGGCCGACGGCGATGCGGTCGCCGTGCTCGGCGATGGCGCGGGCGCACCACTCCGGGGACTCCAGCGCGGCGGTGCCGAGGTTGACCCGGCGGCAGCCGGTGGCGAGGGCGGCGGCCAGCGACTCGTCGTCGCGGATGCCGCCGGAGAGCTCGACGTCGACGTCGAGCGCGCCGACGACGCGGGCGAGCAGCTCGCGGTTGCTGCCGCGGCCGAAGGCGGCGTCGAGGTCGACCAGGTGCACCCACTCGGCGCCGTCGCGCTGCCACTGCAGGGCGGCGTCGAGCGGGTCGCCGTAGGAGGTCTCGCTGCCGGCCTCCCCCTGCACGAGCCGGACGGCCTGGCCGTCGGCGACGTCGACGGCGGGGAGCAGCTGGAGGGTCGGCACGGCGTCCAGCCTAGGGACCGCCCGCCGGCGACCCGTCCGGCCCACGGCAGGCTGGGGAGGTGGAGTTCGCCGACGTCGTCCGCAGGCGCCGCATGGTGCGCGACTACGACCCCGACCGGCCGGTGCCGCCGGAGGTGCGCGAGCGGCTGCTCGAGCACGCGATCCGGGCGCCGTCGGCGGGGTTCACGCAGGGCTGGGCGTTCCTGGTGCTCGAGTCGGCGGCCGAGCGGGAGCTGTTCTGGTCGGTGACGGCCGCAGGCGGCGCTCCCGACGGGTGGCTGACCCGGATGCGGCGCGCGCCGCTGCTGGTCGTGCCGCTGTCGTCGAAGCAGGCCTACCTCGACCGCTACGCCGAGCCGGACAAGGGCTGGACCGACCGTGACGAGGCGCGGTGGCCGGTGCCGTACTGGGACGTCGACGCCGGGATGGCGGCGCTGCTGGTGCTGCTCACCGCCGTCGACGAGGGCCTGGGCGCCTGCCTGTTCGGCGTCCCGGCCGAGCGGGTGGACGCCTTCCGGGCGGCGTTCGGCGTCCCGGCGACCCACCGGCCGGTCGGCGTCGTCTCGGTCGGCTACCCCGGCGGGGAGGACCGGCGCTCGCCGTCCCTGCGGCGCGGCCGGCGGGGCCTCGACGAGGTGGTCCACCGCGGGCGCTGGTTGACTCCCGGCCCGTGACCTCCTCGCGCGCGGTGCTGGTGACCGGTGGCTCCCGCGGCATCGGCCGGGCGATCGCCCGGGCCTTCGCCGCCCGCGGCGACCGGGTGGCCGTGCACTGGGGCGCCTCGCGCGAGCGGGCCGAGGCCGTGCTGGCCGAGCTGCCCGGGTCCGGTCACGTGCTGGTGCAGGCCGACATGGCCGACGCCGGGTCGGTGGGGGCCATGGTCGACGCCGCCGCCGACGCCCTCGGCGGGCTCGACGTGCTGGTCAACAACGCCGGGGTGTTCGTGGCCTCCCCGCCGCTGCGCTCCTCCTACGAGGAGTGGCAGCGGGTGTGGGAGCAGACGCTGGCGGTGAACCTGGTCGGGGCGGCCCACGCCACCTTCCGCGCGGTGCCGCACCTGCGGGCGGCCGGCGGCGGCGCGGTGGTCAACGTGTCCAGCCGCGGGGCGTTCCGCGGGGAGCCGGACAACCCGGCCTACGGCGCCTCGAAGGCGGGCCTGAACGCCTTCGCGCAGTCGATGGCGCTGGCGCTGGCGCCGCTGGGCATCTCGGTGACCGCCGTGGCGCCGGGCTTCGTGCAGACCGAGATGGCGCGGGAGGTGCTCGACGGCCCCGGCGGGGACGCCGTGCGCGCGCAGTCGCCGTTCGGGCGGGTGGCGCGGCCGGAGGAGGTGGCCTCGGCGGTGGTCTGGCTGGCCTCGCCGGAGGCGCGGTTCAGCACCGGCACGATCGTCGACGTCAACGGGGCGTCGTACCTGCGCAGCTGACCGGCGGGCACGTCCGCCGAAGTGCCCGGGTCCACCCGGCGGGCACGTCCGCGGAAGTGCCCGGGTCCGTCCGGGGGGACACTCCGGGCATGCCGACCGGTGCGCTCCCCCGCCGCGCCGGGCGCCGCACCAACCTCGGCCTGCTGGCGCTGCTGACCGTCACGGGGGCCACCGGGCTGCTGGCCTTCGGCGTCGGCACGCCGCTGCCGGCCCGCGTGGTCGCCGCCGCGCACGGGGCCGCGGGCCTGGGCCTGCTGCTCCTGGTGCCGTGGAAGTCCGTCGTCGTCCGCCGCTCGTGGCACCGGACCCGCGGCCGCCGCGACCCCGCCGTCGCCTGGGCGCTCGCCGCGCTGACCGGGCTGACCGTCCTGACCGGCGTGGTGCACAGCGTCGCCGGCACGACGGTGGGCGGCGTCGGGGTGCTGCAGGTGCACGTGGCCGCGGGCATCGGCACCGGGCTGCTGGTGGTGCTGCACGCCGTCGGCAGCCGGCAGCGGCCGCGGCGCGGCGACGTCTCCCGGCGGGCGCTGCTGCAGGCCGGCGGCCTGGCGGCCGGCGCGCTGGCCCTGTGGGCCGGTGTGGAGGGCGGCCTGCGGCTGACCGGGGCGCCCGGCGGTCGGCGGCGGGCCACCGGCTCGCACGAGCGCGGCAGCGGCGACCCGGCGGCGATGCCGGTCACGCAGTGGTTCACCGACACCGTGCCGGACGACGACGGCAGCGCGCTCGCGCTGGTCGCCGGTGGCCGCACGGCGCGGCTGCACGCCGGCGACCTCGACCGCGGCGACACCCTCACCGCCGTCCTCGACTGCACCGGCGGCTGGTACGCCGAGCAGGAGTGGCGCGGGGTGCGGCTGGACCGGCTGCTCGCCGGACCGGACCTGCCCGACGGTGGCAGCGTCGACGTCGTCAGCGTGACCGGCTACCGGCGGCGGCTGCCCCTGGCCGACGCCGGCTCGCTGCTGCTGGCCACGCACTGCGCCGGCCGGCCGCTCTCGGCGGGGCACGGCGCGCCCGTGCGGCTGGTCGCCCCGGGCCGGCGCGGCTACTGGTGGGTCAAGTGGGTGGCGCGGGTGGAGGTCGTCGACGCGCCGTGGTGGGCGCAGCCGCCGGTCCCCCTCCAGTAGCCGCGCGCCGTCGGCTCAGAGGGTCGCCAGCCAGTTGGTGAGCAGCTGGGCGCCGGCGTCGCCGCTCTTCTCGGGGTGGAACTGGGTGGCCGACAGCGCGCCGTTCTCCACCCCGGCGACGAAGCGGTCGCCGTGCTCGGCCCAGGTGACCTTCGGGAGGGCGAGCGGCCCGGGGCGGCCCTCCTGACCGAGGGTGAACTCGCGGACGCCGTAGGAGTGCACGAAGTAGAAGCGCTCGTCGGCGAGCCCGTCGAACAGCACGGTGTCGCGGGGCACCTCGACGGTGTTCCAGCCCATGTGCGGCAGCACCGGCGCCTTCAGCTGCTCCACGGTGCCCGGCCACTCGCCGCAGCCCTCGGCGTCGTGGCCGTGCTCGACGCCGTGCTCGAAGAGGACCTGCATGCCCACGCAGATGCCCAGCACCGGGCGCCCGCCGGCCAGCCTGCGGCCGATGGTGCGCGGCCCGTCGACGGCGCGCAGCTCCTGCATGCAGTGCGCGAAGGCGCCGACCCCGGGGACGACGAGGCCGTCGGCGTCGAGCGCGGCCCGCTGGTCGGCGGTCACCGTGACGTCGGCGCCGACGCGGGACAGCGCCCGCTCGGCCGACCGCAGGTTGCCCGAGCCGTAGTCGAGGACGACCACCTTCTTCACGCCTGCCACGGTACCGAGCAGCGCGGGGAGGGCCGGCCGTGTTCCCACGGCAGCACGGGAAGCTCGGGCCACACCGCCTGCAGGGGGCGGCCTCGGCCTCGTGGACGTCGCGGGGCGCGGGACCGGCCGGGTTCGGCCGCACCACCGGGCCGAGCAGGTCGTCGAGGCCGTACGGGGAGTACACCCGCAGCCGACCGGCGGTGACGGTCACGCCCACCGCGCAGCAGACGCCGGCGAACGCGTCGACCGCCTCGGTGCACGTCCGGGAGGGCGCCGGCGCGGCGGTGCCGAACCGGTCGGCGTACCACAGCGGAAGGACCCTGCTGCCCCCACCGCTCGCGAGCTCGCAGCGGGCCCCTGCAGGAGGGCCGGGTCCGCGGCGGATGACGGCGTCCTCGGCATCCCGGGAGGTGCCGGCGTCCCGGAAGAGGTCGGCGTCGCGGATGCCGGCACGGCGCCCGTGCAGGGGCCCGGCCCGAGCCTGCGAGGGCTGGGTGGCACGGGGGTCCTTCGTCAGTCGGCGACCCCGAGGGACGGCGCCCGATCGAGCACCGTCGGGTCGCCGAGCACCAGGTCGAGCAGCCGGTCCTCGGTCAGATCAGCCGCAGGACGCCCGCGGCCGTCGCCAGGACCGCCGCGAGCAGCAGGATGACGGCGAAGACCACCTGCGGGCCGGTGCGGCCCTTGGTGTCGTGGTCGGCCTTCCAGATGCTCCACGCCCCGCCCAGCAGGAACCCGCCGAACACGACGAGGACGACGCCCGAGGTCACCTACAGCGCGCCCTTGGTCGAGGGCACGTCGGACACCCGCGGGTCGATCGCGATCGCGGTGCGCAGCGCGCGGGCCAGCGCCTTGAACTGGCCCTCGACGATGTGGTGGGCGTCGCGGCCGGCGTAGAGCACCCGCACGTGCAGCGTGATCCGGGCGTTGAAGGCGAAGGACTCCAGGACGTGCTTCGTCAGCGACGTCGGGTAGTCCGGACCGATCACCGGCGTCATGGTCTCGGGCTCGGCGTGCACGAAGTACGGCCGGCCGGAGAGGTCGACGGCGGCCTGCACGAGCACCTCGTCCATGGGCACCGTGGCGTCGCCGTAGCGGGTGATGCCCCTCTTGTCGCCGAGCGCCTCGCCGAAGGCCTGCCCGAGCGCGATGGCGACGTCCTCGACGGTGTGGTGGGCGTCGATGTGCAGGTCGCCGTCGGCCTGCACCGTCAGGTCGATGCCGCTGTGCTTGGACAGCGCGGTGAGCATGTGGTCGTAGAAGCCGACGCCGGTGCTGACCGAGCTCTTCCCGGTGCCGTCGAGGTCGAGCTCGACGACGAGCTTGGTCTCGCTGGTCGCGCGCTCGACGCGTGCGGTGCGGGTCATGGCGCTCAGTCTCCCAGGCGGTGGTCGGCGGCGACCTCACCGAGGGCGGTGAGGAAGGCGTCGGTCTCGGCGGGCGTGCCGGCGGTGACCCGCAGCCAGCCGGGGATGCCGACGTCGCGGACGAGGACGTCGTGCTCGAGCAGCGCCTTCCAGGCGGCCGGGGCGTCGGCGAAGCGGCCGAACAGCACGAAGTTGGCGTCGCTGGGCACGCTGGTCAGGCCGAGCGCCGGCAGCGCCGCGACGATGCGGTCCCGCTGCTCCTTGACGGCGTCGACGGTGGCCAGCAGGGCATCGGTGTGCGCCAGCGCCGCGCGCGCGGCGGCCTGCGTCAGCGACGACAGGTGGTAGGGCAGCCGGACCAGCTGGACGGCGTCGACGACGGCGGGGTCGGCGGCCAGGTAGCCCAGCCGCAGGCCGGCCATGCCGAAGGCCTTGCTCATCGTGCGGCTGACCACCAGCCGCGGCCGGCCGGGCAGCAGGCGCAGCGCCGACGGCGTGCCGGTGCGGGCGAACTCGGCGTAAGCCTCGTCGACGACGACCACGCCGTCGGTGGCCTCGTACAGCTCGGCGATCGTCTCCAGTGCCACCGCCGTGCCGGTGGGGTTGTTCGGGCTGGTCACGAACACGACGTCGGGGCGGACCTCGCGCACCTGGGCGGCGGCGGCCGCGGCGTCGATCGTGAAGTCCTCGCGGCGGTGCCCGTCGACCCACGCCGTCCCGGTGCCCGCCGAGATGATCGGGTGCATCGAGTACGACGGCGTGAAACCCAGCGCCGTCCGCCCGGCACCGCCGAAGGCCTGCAGCAGCTGCTGGAGCACCTCGTTGCTGCCGTTGGCCGCCCACACCTGCGCCGGGGCCACGCGCTCGCCGCCACGGCTGAGGTAGGCGGCGAGGTCGGCGCGCAGTGCGACGGCGTCGCGGTCGGGGTAGCGGTTGAGCTGCAGCGCCGCGTGTCCGAGGGCCGCCCCGAGGTCGGCGAGCAGCTCGGCCGGCAGCGGGTGCGGGTTCTCGTTGGTGTTGAGCCGGTGGGCGACCTGCAGCTGCGGGGCGCCGTAGGGCGTGCGGCCGCGCAGCTCCGGCCGCAGCGGGAGCTGGTCGATCGAGGTCACGGCTTCTGCCGCACCCGGACGGCGGCCGCGTGGGCGGGCAGGTCCTCGGCGTGCGCGAGCGCGTCGACGTGCCCGGCCACCTCGGCGAGGGCCCGCTCGTCGTACTCGACGACGTGGACGCCGCGCAGGAACGACTGCACCGACAGGCCGCTGCTGTGCCGGGCGCAGCCGCCGGTGGGCAGCACGTGGTTGGAGCCGGCGATGTAGTCGCCCAGCGACACCGGCGACCAGGCACCGACGAACACCGCGCCGGCGTTGCGCACCCGCATCGCCACCGACCGCGCCTCGCGGGTCTGGATCTCCAGGTGCTCGGCCGCGTAGGCGTCGACCACCGCGAGGCCGGCGTCGAGGTCGTCGACCAGGACGACGCCCGACTGGCTGCCCTCGAGCGCGGTGAGGATCCGGTCGGAGTGCTTGGTGGCCGCGACCTGGCCGGGCACCAGGTCGAGGACGGCGTCGGCGAGCTCCTCGCTGGTGGTGACCAGCACCGCGCCGGCCAGCGGGTCGTGCTCGGCCTGGCTGATCAGGTCGGCGGCGACGTGCACCGGGTCGGCGGTGTCGTCGGCGAGGATCGCGACCTCGGTGGGGCCGGCCTCGGAGTCGATGCCGACCAGGCCGCGCAGCAGCCGCTTGGCCGCGGTGACGTAGACGTTGCCGGGGCCGGTGACCATGTCGACCGGCTCGCAGGAGCCCGCGCCGTACCCGAAGACGGCGATGGCCTGCGCGCCGCCGACGGCGTGCACCTCGGTGACGCCGAGCAGCGCGCACGCGGCGAGGACCCCGGGGTCGGGCAGGCCGCCGTGGTCGCGCTGCGGCGGGGAGGCGACGGCGATCGACTCGACGCCGGCGATCTGCGCCGGGACGACGTTCATCACCACGCTCGACAGCAGCGGCGCGAGGCCGCCGGGGACGTAGAGGCCGACGCGGCGCACCGGCAGCCACCGCTCGGTCACGGTGCCGCCGCGGACGACCTGGGTGGTGACGTCGGTGCGCGCCTGGTCGGCGTGCACCCGCCGCACCCGGGCGATCGACTCCTCCAGCGCCGCCCGCACGTCGGGGGCCAGGCCGTCGAGCGCCGCCCGGATGGCCTCCGGCGGCACGGTGAAGTCCTCGGCGTCGACGCCGTCGAGGCGGGCGGTGATCTCGCGGACCGCCTGGGCGCCGCGGAGGCGGACGTCCTCGCACAGCGGGCGGACGGTGGCCAGGACCGAGTCGATGTCGGTGGCCGCGCGCGGCAGCAGGCCGGCCAGGTCGCGGACCCCGGGGAGCGCGGATCCGCGGAGGTCGATGCGGGAGAGCACGGGAGGGCCTCCGGGTGTGCGGCGCGGGGAGGGACGACCCCCCAGGGTAGTGACCGCGGCGGACCGCGCCGGGAGCGCCCGGGGTCGCCGCCGCCGTAGGCTCGCGGCGTGGGTGATCTCATCCCGCTCTTCCCGCTCGGGACCCCGCTGTTCCCCGGCATCGTGCTCCCCCTGCAGGTGTTCGAGCCGCGGTACCGGGCGCTGGTGCGCGACCTGCTGGCCCTGCCCGAGGGCCGCGCGCGGCGCTTCGGGGTGGTGGCGATCCGCCAGGGCTGGGAGGTCGAGCGGGTGGCGCCGGCCGAGGCGCTGTTCGACGTGGGCTGCACCGCGCTGGTGCAGGCGGTGCGGCCCCGGCCCGACGGCACCTTCGCGGTCGTCACCGTCGGCGGCGAGCGGTTCCGGCTGCTCGACGTCGTCGTGGGGGCCCGTCCCGGTGAGGACGACCGGGAGGCCCCGCCCTACCTGCGTGCGGAGGTGGAGTGGCTCGCCGAGGAGGAGGCCGCCGAGGAGGCCGCCGGCGACCGGCAGGAGGTCGTCGACGCCCCGGACACCGGCGGGCGGGTGCCGGACGAGGGCCTGGTGGCGGAGGTGGCGCGCGGGTCGCTGGGCGTGCTCGAGCGCGGCGTGGGCGGGCTGTTCACCCGGTACGTCACCGCGGTCGCCGGCTTGCAGGCCGGGCTGGACGCCGACGAGGTCGAGCAGGCGGGGGGCATGGCCGGTGCCGGGGAGGACCCGACCGGCGCCGCGGCGCTGCTGGAGGCGGTGGCCGGCGACCCGCGGGCGCTGTCCTACCTGGTGGCCTCGGCGGCGCTGCTGACCACCGAGGACCGGCAGGCGCTGCTGGCGGAGTCGGCCACCCGTCGGCGGCTGGCCACCGAGAGCCGGATGCTGCGCCGGGAGCTCACCCTGCTCGAGACGGTGGGGGCGGTGCCGGCGCCGCTGACCCGGTTCAGCGGCCCGGTGAGCCTGAACTGAGGAAGGACCCCCCGCCCCCCACCGCTCGCAGGCCCGCGGCGGGACCCTGCAGGGGGCCGTTCCAGCACCTCACCGGCGGCCGAGGTCGTCGTGGGCGGAGAACAGCGCGGCGACGACGTAGACGGCCAGTGCCGCGAACGGGCCGACCGCCAGCGCCGGCGGGGAGGACAGGTGCAGGCCCGAGGTGACCCGGGCGCCGACGTCGGACAGCTCGGCGGCCGTGGGGCCGGGCGCGAGCAGCTCCCCCAGCTGCCAGGCCAGCAGTCCCGCGACCCCGGTGCCGAGCCCGGTGGCCGCCAGGACCGCCACGCCGCGCCGCCGGCGCATCGCCCACGCTCCCCCGCCGGCCAGCAGGCCCAGGCCGGCGAGCACCAGGACCAGCACCGAGTCGACGGCCACCAGCAGCTCCGGCGAGGGCCGACCGAGCGGGACGGCGCCGCCCTCCACCACCTCGAACCGCGCGCGCGGGGCCAGCCACACCCACAGCAGCCCGGCGGGCAGGCCGCAGAGCGCCAGCAGGCACCCCCAGGCGGTGGCCGCGCGCAGGTCGCCGCGCACCTCGGCCAGGACCTGCCCCGCGAGCGACCGGGCCGGGCGACCGACCACGGTCGCCGGCACGGTCGCCGGTACCGCCGCCGGGCCGGGGATCGGGCCGTCGGGGACCGGGGCGGGGGTGCTCACGGCTCCCAGTGAACCCCGCGCGCCGGGCTGCCCGCCGCCGGGGGCGGCGCCCGCCGGGCTCACAGCAGGGCGACGCTGGTGGGTCCGAGCAGGGCCTTGATGTCGCCCATCAGCGCGGTGCTGGGCCGCACCCGCAGCCCCTGGTCGAGGCGCAGCACGGTCTCCCGGCCGCCGTTGACGAGCTTGAGGTGGACCTCGGTGGTGCCCGGGTGGCTGCCCAGCACCTCGCGCAGCCGCTCGACCACCGGCGGGGTGCAGCGGGCCGCCGCCATGGACACCAGCACCGGCCCGCGCGGGCCCTCGGTGAGCTCCGGGACGGTCACCTCGGAGCCGAACAGCGAGGGCTGGTCGTCGCGCCGGCTGATGCGGCCCTTGACCACGACGATCTGGTCGCGGACGACCTTCTCCGAGACCTCCGCCCACGTCTTCGGGAAGAACAGCACCTCGATGCCGGACTCGAGGTCCTCCAGCGTGGCGATGGCCCAGGGTGCGCCCTGCTTGTTGGTCCGCGGGGCGACCGAGGTGAGGATGCCGGCGATGGTGACGTTCGCGCCGTCCTCCACGCCGCCGGCGTTGATCTCGGCGATCGGGGTGTCGGCGTTGGCCGCCAGCACGTGCTCGACGCCGTGCAGCGGGTGGTCGGAGACGTAGAGGCCGAGCATGTCGCGCTCGAACACCAGCCGCTCGGACTTCGACCAGTCCGCCGTCGGGACGGCGATGTCCAGCGCCCCGCCGAACGGGTCGTCGGCGCCGCCGTCGGCCCCGCCGAAGCTGCCGAACAGGTCGAACTGGCCCTCCGCCTCCTTGCGCTTGAGCGACATGGCGGCGTCGACGGCCTGCGCGTGGATCGCGGCGATGCCCTGGCGCGAGTGGCCCAGGGAGTCGAAGGCACCGGCCTTGGCCAGCGACTCGATGACCTTCTTGTTGCAGGCGACCGTGTCGATCTTGCGCATGAAGTCGGCGAAGTCCTTGAACGCGCCCTTCTCCTCGCGCGCCCGGACGATCGACTCGACGACGTTGTGGCCGACGTTGCGCACCGAGGCCAGGCCGAAGCGGATGTCGGTGCCGACGGCGGTGAAGTCCCAGGAGGACTCGTTGACGTCGGGCGGGAGCACCTTGATGCCCATCCGCCGGCACTCGGCCAGGTAGACCGGCCGGCGGTCCTTGTCGTCGCCGACGCTGGTGAGCAGGCCGGCCATGTACTCGGCCGGGTAGTTGGCCTTGAGGTACGCCGTCCAGTAGCTGACCAGGCCGTAGGCGGCGGAGTGGGCCTTGTTGAAGGCGTAGTCGGCGAACGGGACGAGGATGTCCCACAGCGTCTTGATCGCCGCGTCGGAGTAGCCGCGCTCCTTCATGCCGGCCTCGAACCCGACGAACTCCGCGTCGAGGACCGACTTCTTCTTCTTGCCCATCGCGCGGCGCAGCAGGTCGGCCTTGCCGAGGGAGTACCCGGCGACCTTCTGCGCGATCGCCATGACCTGCTCCTGGTAGACGATCAGGCCGTAGGTCGTGCCGAGGATGTCCTCCAGCGGCTCGGCCAGCTCCGGGTGGATCGGCGTGATCTCCTGCTGGCCGTTCTTGCGCAGCGCGTAGTTGGTGTGCGAGTTGGCCCCCATCGGGCCGGGGCGGTACAGCGCGCCGACGGCGGAGATGTCCTCGAAGTTGTCCGGCCGCATGAGCCGCAGCAGCGAGCGCATCGGGCCGCCGTCGAACTGGAAGACGCCGAGGGTGTCACCGCGGGCCAGCAGGTCGTAGGTGGCCTTGTCGGTGAGGTCCTTGCTGATCTCGTCGAGGTCGATCGGCTCCTTGCCGTTCGCGACGATGTTGCGCAGCGCGTCGTCGATGACCGTGAGGTTGCGCAGGCCCAGGAAGTCCATCTTCAGCAGGCCGAGCGTCTCGCAGGTCGGGTAGTCGAACTGCGTGATGATCGCGCCGTCGTTCTCCCGGCGCATGATCGGGATCGAGTCGATCAGCGGGTAGCGGCCGATGATGACGCCGGCGGCGTGCACGCCCCACTGGCGCTTCAGGCCCTCGAGCTTGCGCGCCTGGTCGACCACCTCGGCCGCGCCCGGGTCGGACTCGTAGCGGGCGCGGAACTCCGCGGCCTCCTTGTAGCGCGGGTGGGCCGGGTCGAAGACGCCCGACAGCGGGATGCCCTTGCCCATGACGTCCGGCGGCATGAGCTTGGTCAGCTCGTCGCCCACCGAGTAGGGGCGGTCGAGCACGCGGGCGGCGTCCTTGATCGCGGCCTTGGCCTTGATGGTGCCGTAGGTGACGATCTGGCTGACCCGCTCCTCGCCGTACTTCTGCGAGACGTACTGGATGACCTCGCCGCGCCGGCGGTCGTCGAAGTCGATGTCGACGTCGGGCATGGAGACGCGCTCGGGGTTGAGGAACCGCTCGAAGATCAGCCCGTGCGCCAGCGGGTCGAGGTCGGTGATGCCCATGGCGTAGGCGGCCAGCGAGCCGGCCGCCGAGCCGCGGCCGGGGCCGACGCGGATGCCGTTGTCCTTGGCCCAGTTGATGAAGTCGGCGACCACGAGGAAGTACCCCGGGAAGCCCATCTGCGTGATGATCCCGACCTCGTAGTCGGCCTGCTTGCGCACGTGGTCGGGGATGCCGTTCGGCCAGCGCTTGTGCAGGCCGCGCTCGACCTCCTTGACGAACCAGGAGGTCTCGTCCTCCCCCGGCGGCAGCGGGAAGCGCGGCATGAGGTCGGCGCCCTCGGTGAAGCCGACCTCGCACTGCTCGGCGATCAGCAGCGTGTTGTCGCAGGCCTCGCGCAGGTCACCGGTGAACAGCGCGCGCATCTCCGCGGCGCTCTTGAGGTAGTAGCCGTCGCCGTTGAACTTGAAGCGGTTGGGCTCGTTGAGCCGGGACCCGGTCTGGATGCACAGCAGGGCGTCGTGGGCCTCGGCGTCCTCCTTGTGCGTGTAGTGGAGGTCGTTGGTGGCCAGCAGCGGGATGCCGAGGTCCCGGGCGATGTCCAGCAGTGCCGGGCGGGTCTTCTGCTCGATGGACAGGCCGTGGTCCATCAGCTCGGCGTAGAAGTTCTCCTTGCCGAAGATGTCCTGGAAGTCGGCGGCGGCCTGGCGGGCGCGGTCGTGCTTGCCCGCGCGCAGCCACATGTTGACCTCGCCCGACGGGCAGCCGGTGGTGGCGATGAGGCCCTTGCCGTACCGCTCGAGCAGGTCGCGGTCGAAGCGCGGCTTGCGGTACTGCCCCTCGAGGCTGGCCAGCGAGGAGATGCGGAAGAGGTTGTGCATCCCCTCGGTGGTGCGGGCCAGCAGCGTCATGTGGGTGTACGCCGCCTTGCCGCGGTTGGACCCGCCGTCGCCCTCCTCGTCGATCAGCTTGTCGCCGAAGTCGAACGGCGCGCGGTCGAAGCGCGAGCCGGGCGTGTAGTAGCCCTCCATGCCGATGATCGGCTTCACGCCGGCCGCGTTGGCCTGCTTGTAGAAGTCGTACGCGCCGAAGACGTTGCCGTGGTCGGTCATCGCCAGCGCCGGCATGCCCTGCTCGGCGGCGGCCTTCGTGACCTCGGGCAGCTTGGCCGCCCCGTCGAGCATCGAGTACTCGGTGTGGACGTGCAGGTGCACGAACGAGTCGGTGCTCTGGGCGGCTGTGCTGCTCACGGTGCTGCGGCGCTCCTCACGGGTCGTGCTGGCCCGGCCGTCGGGTGCTCCGGCGGGCGACCGGCGGGGAAGACCGGGTGGTGCGGTGCGGGCTCGGGACTGCTCCGGCCGGGCACCGACGCGGGCCCGGGCCGGTGCCTGCGATCCTCGCACCGGGGACGTTCTACGCCGAGGGTCTGACAGGACGTGTCTCGGCCCGGCGGGAGGCGCCGGTCACGTTCCCGGCGCGTCGTGCCGCAGCGGCCGACGCATCGTCACGTGCACGATCCCCGCCTCCACGTACTCCTCGCCGACGGCGGTGTAGCCGGCCCGCTCGTAGAAGCCGCGGGCGCCCAGCTGCGCGTGCAGCTCCACCTCGGCCAGGCCGCGAGCGAGCGCCTGGCGGTGCAGCTCGGCGAGCACCGCGGCGCCGTACCCGCCGCCGCGGGCGGAGGCCTCGACCGCCATCCGCCCGATCGCGGCGCGCCCGTCGCGCTCCAGCAGCCGACCGGTGGCCACCACCCGGCCGGCGGGGTCGCGGGCGACGGCGTGGACGGCGACGGCGTCGGCGTCGTCCTGCTCGACCTCCGGCGGCACGCCCTGCTCCTCGACGAACACCCGGGTGCGCAGCGCGACCACCTCGGGCCAGTCGGCCGCCGTCGCCACCGACGCCGTCGGTCCGCTCACGCGGGCGCTCCCCCGGCCGGCCGGCGCCCCGGCAGCGGGCCCGGCACCGGGTCGGGCAGCGCGGAGGCCGGCACCAGCAGGAAGCGCAGGTCGACCGCGGCGTGCAGCAGCACCGGCAGCAGCAGCGAGCCGGTCTGCAGGTACAGCGCGGCGAACACCGCCCCCAGGGCGCCGGTGAGCACCACCCCCGGCAGCCCCTGGTAGGCGTGCGCCAGGCCGAAGGCGACACCGGCGACGGCGACCAGCGCCAGCTGTGGCAGCCCCCCGGCGACCGCGGCGACGACGGCGAGGAAGAACCCGCGGTAGAGCCACTCCTCGCAGACGCCGGCGGTCACCCCGACCACCGAGAACAGCCGCCGCTCCGCCGGGGACCGCGGCAGCAGCGCCAGCGTCGCGTGCACCGGCGGCTCGGCGTGCCGCCCCTGGGCGGGCGCGGCGGACGGCCGCGGCGGCACGGCACGGGCCAGCGCACCCGAGCGCAGGGCGCGCACCGAGGCCAGTGCCATCACCAGCACGAGCACCGTTCCCGCCCCGGTCACCGGACCGGGCAGCCCGGTGGGCCAGGCCAGCCCGACGGCCGCGGCGTCGACGCCGGGCGCGGCCAGCCAGACGACCAGGGCGAGCACTGCCAGGCCCCACTCGAGGACCATCAGCCGCAGGTAGAACGAGCGCCGCGCCGCGGGGTCGGTGCGCAGCCGGCCCTCGAAGCGGCGGTGCAGCACCTGCCCGACCAGCGGCTCGCCGACCACCAGGTACACCGCGACGACGACGGCCGAGAGCGCGGCGGGGCCGAACGCGGCGAGGGAGTCGGGCAGGTCGGTCACGGTGCGGGCGCCCCCGGCGTCAGGACTCGGCGCGCAGGATCGCCAGGGCGCCGGCGAGGTCGTCGGGGTAGCCGCTGGTGAACTCCACCCAGTGGCCGTCGGCGGGGTGGGCGAAGCCGAGCCGGACCGCGTGCAGCCACTGCCGCGACACCCCCAGCCGCGCGGCCAGGGCCGGGTCGGCGCCGTAGGTCGTGTCGCCCACGCAGGGGTGGCGCAGCGCGGAGAAGTGCACCCGGATCTGGTGGGTGCGGCCGGTCTCGAGGTGCACGTCGACCAGGCTGGCGGCGGGGAACGCCTCGATGACCTCGTAGTGGGTGACCGAGGGCCGCCCGCCGCTGACGACGGCGAACCTCCAGTCGTGCCGGGGGTGGCGGTCGATCGGCGCGTCGATGGTGCCGCGCGAGGGGTCGGGGTGGCCCTGCACCAGCGCGTGGTAGCCCTTGTCGACGGTGCGCTCCTTGAACGCCGCCTTGAGCACGGTGTAGGCCCGCTCGCTCTTGGCCACCACCATCAGCCCCGTCGTCGCCGCGTCGAGCCGGTGCACGACGCCCTGCCGCTCCGGCGCTCCGGAGGTGGAGACGCGGTAGCCGGCCGCGGCCAGCCCGCCGACGACGGTCGGGCCCTCCCAGCCGGGGCTGGGGTGCGCGGCGACGCCGACCGGCTTGTCGACGACCACGACGTCGTCGTCGTCGTGGACGACGGTGAGGCCGGGGACCGGCTCGGGCGCGGGCGGCTCCCCGGGCGGCGGGGGCAGCTCGACCTCCAGCCAGCTGCCGCCGGTGAGCCGGTCGCCCTTGCCGCGGACGCGGCCGTCGACCCACACCCGCTCGGCGTCGGCGAGGTCGGCGGCGGCGGCGCGGGAGAGACCGAACAGCCGGGCCAGGCCCTGGTCGACGCGCTGACCCTCCAGCCCGTCGGGCACCGGCAGCGCGCGGTGCAGGCCGGGGGAGCTCACTGGTCCATGGTGACAGGTGGCGGAGGTCAGCCGCGGGAGACGGCGTCGGTCCCGGAGTCGTCCCGGCCGCGCGTGCCGTCGAACTCCACGCCGCGCAGCGCCAGGTAGGCGCCGAGCACGCCGCCGCAGACGATCGCCGAGTCGGCGACGTTGAAGATCGGGTAGACCTCCCCGTCCGGCGCGAACACCGACACGAAGTCGACGACGCCGCCGCGCAGGAAGCCGGGGTCCCGGAAGACCCGGTCGACCAGGTTGCCGACCGCGCCGCCGAGGACCAGGCCCAGCGCCACCGCCCAGCCGGTGGAGAACAGCCGCCGCGCCGTCCGCACGATCACCACCGCCACCGCGACGGCGATGAGGGTGAACACCACGGTGAAGCCCTCGGCGAAGGAGAACGCGGCGCCGGTGTTGCGGGCGTGGGTCAGGTAGACCAGCCCGCCGAGCAGGCGCAGGTTCTCGCCCTGCTCGACGGTGGCGACGACGAGCAGCTTGCTCGCCAGGTCGACGAGGAACACCGTCGCCGCGAGGACGAGCAGCAGCCGCGTGCGCGGCCGGCGGGCCGGCGTCGCGGGGACGGCGTCCTCGGGGTGGTCGTTCAGCGGGTGCTCCTGGGGTGGGGGGCCGACCTCGCGAGGGTAGCCGCGGTGGCTGGGCGCACCGGGCCCGCCGCGCGGCCGTCGTCCGGCCCCGGACCGGCGCCCGCGGGTGGCCGCCCGGACGCCGGAGTAGCGGATCTCACACCCCGCCGAGTGCGTGTTCACCCGCTGTTCGGCCGATCGTCGGAGGTGGCGCACGTCCACCGGCAGGAAGGCAGTCGTGTCCACCGACCTCGGTTCAGCCACCGACCCCGACGTGGTCCTCGTCGGCGGCGGCATCATGAGCGCGACCCTGGCGTCGCTGCTCGGTGTCGTCGCACCGGACCGGACGATCACCGTCTTCGAGTCCGCGCCCGAGGTCGCCGGGGAGAGCTCGGACGCGTGGAACAACGCCGGCACCGGTCACGCGGCGCTCTGCGAGCTCAACTACACCCCGGCCGGGCCCGACGGCCGGGTCGACACGGCCAAGGCCCGCACCATCAACGAGCAGTTCCAGGTCTCGCGCCAGTTCTGGTCGCACCTGGTGCGGACCGGGCTGACCGGCTCGCCCAAGGAGTTCATCTCCCCGGTCCCGCACGTCAGCTTCGTCACCGGCGAGGAGGGCCGCGCCTACATGCGCGCCCGCCACGCGGCGCTGTCGGCCGAGCCGCTGTTCGCCGGGCTCGAGTACACCGACTCGCCGTCGGAGCTGGCCGGCTGGGTGCCGCTGGTGATGGACGGCCGCGACCGCACGCAGGTCGTCGCCGCCACCCGCTCGGTCGCCGGCACCGACGTCGACTTCGGCTCGCTCACCCGGCTGCTGTTCACCCAGGCCGAGGACCGCGGCGTGCAGGTGCACACCGGCCAGCGGGTCACCGGCCTCGACCGGCTCGGCGACGGCCGGTGGAAGGTGACCGTGACCGACCGGCGCACCGGTGAGGAGCGCTCGGTGCGCACCCGGTTCGTGTTCGTCGGCGCCGGCGGTGGCGCGCTGCCGCTGCTGCAGGAGGCCGGCATCCCCGAGATCCGCGGCTTCGGCGGCTTCCCGGTCAGCGGCATGTTCCTGCGCACCCGCTCGCCGGAGCTGGTGACCAAGCACCAGGCCAAGGTCTACGGCCAGGCCGCCGTCGGCGCGCCGCCCATGTCGGTCCCGCACCTGGACCTGCGCCTGGTCGACGGCGAGTACTCGCTGCTCTTCGGGCCCTACGCCGGCTGGTCGCCGAAGTTCCTCAAGTCCGGCTCGGTGTTCGACCTGCCGCTGTCGGTCAAGCCGAACAACCTCGGCTCGATGCTCGGCGTGGCCCGCACCGAGCTGGCGCTGACGAAGTACCTGGTCAGCGAGCTGCTGCAGTCGCGCAGCGCCCGGCACCGCACGCTGACGGAGTTCGTCCCGCTGGCCGAGCAGGCCGACTGGGACATGATCACCGCCGGTCAGCGGGTGCAGGTCATCAAGCGCGACCCGGCGAGCGGCAGGGGCGTGCTGCAGTTCGGCACCGAGCTGATCGTCGGCGCCGACGGCTCGATCGCCGGGCTGCTGGGGGCCTCCCCCGGCGCGTCGACGGCGGTCTCGGCCATGCTCACGCTCGTCGAGCGGGCCTTCCCCGAGCAGGTCGCGGCCAACCGGGCGGCGCTGGAGGCGGCGATCCCGTCCTACGGGCGCGACCTGTCCTCCGACCCCGCCCTGCTGGCCCGCGTCCGCGCGGAGACGATGCAGACCCTGGAGCTCAACGGCTGACCCGGGGGCCGTGCACTTCCGCGGAAGTGCACACCTTCCCCGGGCACTCTCCCGGAAGTGCACGACCCTCCCCGGGCACGTCCGCGGAAGTGCACCGGAGGGGGGTGGGTCAGTCGGCTCCGGTGGCCGAGCCCTGCTCGCCGCGCCAGGTCGCCAGCCGGCCGGCCCGGCTCACCGCCCGCAGCCGCCGCTCCGCCTCCGGTCGCGAGCGGCGCGCGGAGACCAGCAGCGCCTGGTCACCGCGCATCAGCCGGGTGTGGCCGTCGGGCACGAACGAGCGGCCGTCGCGGACGATGAGCACCACCGCGGCGTCGTCGGGGAGCCGCAGCTCGGGCAGGTAGACCCCGTGCAGCCGCGAGCCCTCGGGCACCCGCAACTGCATCAGCTCGGCGTCGAGCTCCTCCAGCGGCGCCGACTCGACCTCGACCTCCCGCGGGGTGACCGGCGCGGCGATGCCCAGCCGGCGGGCCAGCCACGGCAGCGACGTCCCCTGCACCAGGGTGAAGACGACGACGAGCACGAAGACGGTGTCGAAGACGAGGGTCGCGCGGGGCACCTGCGCGGTCAGCGGGACGGTGGCCAGCACGATCGGCACCGCGCCGCGCAGGCCCGCCCAGGACACGAACACCTGCTGCGGCCACGGCACGCGGAACCACGCCAGGCTCGCGACCACCGACAACGGCCGTGCCACCAGCAGCAGCGCCGCGCCGACCAGCAGCGCGAAACCGAGGACGCCGGGCAGCCGGCCGGGCGAGACGAGTAGGCCGAGCAGCACGAACAGCCCGATCTGGGCGAGGGTGGCCATCCCCTCGGCGAAGCCGATGCTGGCCGACCGGTGCGGCAGCGCCGCGTTGCCGAGCACCAGCCCGCACAGGTACACGGCGACGAAGCCGGAGGTGTGCAGCAGGTCGGCCGAGGCGAAGGCCAGCACGCACAGCGCCAGCGTCGCCAGCGGGTAGAACCCCGACAGCGGCAGCGCCGAGCGGCGCAGCAGCCAGGCGCCGCCCGCGCCCAGCACCAGCCCGACCACCGCACCCCCCGCCAGCTCGGCGACCACCTCGGCGGCGGTCACCCACCAGGGGTGCTCCTCGCCGCCGGTGAGCGCGTCCGACAGCGCCGCCACCAGCAGGATCACCGGGGCGTCGTTGAGCCCGCTCTCCACCTCCAGCGCCGCCACCATCCGGCGCGGCAGCGGCAGCCGGCGGAGGTTGGCGAAGACGGCGGCGGCGTCGGTGGAGCTGACGACGGCGCCGAGCAGCAGCGCGAACTGCCAGTCCAGCCCGAGCAGCCACACCGCGACCGCCGCCGTCGTCGCGACGCTGACCACCACGCCGACGGTCGACAGCGACAGCCCCGGGCCGATCGCCCGCCGGACGTCGGCCCAGCGGGTGGTCAGCCCGCCCTCGGCGAGGATGACCACGAGCGCGGCGACGCCGAGGGTCTGGGTGAGCGCGACGTCCTCGAACTCGATGCCCAGGCCGCTCTCCCCCAGCGCGACCCCGAACGCGAGGTAGAGCAGCAGGCTGGGCAGGCCCAGCCGGTCGGCGATCCGCAGCGCGACGGCGGCGACCAGGACGACCAGCGCCCCGACGGCCAGCGCGACGGTGACCGTGTCGTTCACCGCCGGCTCCCGATCACGGGCGCAGTCTCCCGTACCCGCCCGCCGCGGCCGCCGCCCCGGCGGCCGAACGCGCTCGACGGCTCGGGGACAATGGGGACGTGAGCTCTCCCTTCCGTGCGCTGCCGCCCCAGGTCGACCTGCCCGCGCTGGAGCAGGACGTGCTGCGCCGCTGGGAGGACGCCGACGTCTTCGCCCGGTCGCTGGAGGCCACGGCCGGCCGGCCGCAGTGGGTCTTCTACGAGGGCCCGCCGACGGCCAACGGCCGCCCCGGCACCCACCACATCGAGGCACGGGCGTTCAAGGACGTCTTCCCCCGCTTCAAGACCATGCAGGGCTGGCACGTGCCCCGCCGCGCCGGCTGGGACTGCCACGGCCTGCCCGTCGAGATCGCCGTCGAGCAGGAGCTCGGCTTCGCCGGCAAGCCCGACATCGAGCGCTACGGCATCGCGGAGTTCAACGCCCGCTGCCGCGAGTCGGTGGAGCGGCACGTCGCCGACTTCACCGAGCTCACCCGCCGGATGGGCTACTGGGTGGACATGTCCACGGCCTACTGGACGATGGACCCGAGCTACATCGAGAGCGTCTGGTGGTCGCTCAAGCAGGTCTTCGACAAGGGCCTGCTCGTGGAGGACCACCGGGTCTCCCCCTACTGCCCGCGCTGCGGCACCGGGCTGTCCGACCACGAGGTCGCCCAGGGCTACGAGTCCATCACCGACCCCTCGGTGTACGTCCGGCTGCCGGTCACCGACGGCGAGTGGGCCGGCCGGGCCGACCTGCTGGTCTGGACGACGACGCCGTGGACGCTGCCGAGCAACACCGCCGTCGCGGTCAACCCCGACGTTCCCTACCTGGTCGTGCGCAAGGACGACGCCGTCCTCGTCGTCGCCGAGCCGCTGGTGGCCGCGGCGGTGGGCGAGGACACCGAGGTGCTCGCCCGCACGACCGGCCGCGACTGGGAGGGGGTGCACTACCGGCGCCCGTTCGAGCTGGTCGACTTCCCCGACGGCGAGGACACCCACTTCGTCGTCCTGGCCGACTACGTCACCACCGACGACGGCACCGGGCTGGTGCACCAGTCCCCCGCCTTCGGCGCCGACGACCTCGCCGTCGCCCGCGCCTACGGCCTGCCGGTGGTCAACCCGATCGACGCCGCGGGCCACTTCCTGCCCGACGTCGGGCTGGTGGGCGGCCGGTTCTTCAAGGCCGCCGACGACGCCCTCGTCGCCGACCTGCAGCAGCGCGGCGTGCTGTGGCGCGAGCAGAGCTACGAGCACAGCTATCCGCACTGCTGGCGCTGCCACACGCCGCTGATGTACTACGCGCAGCCGTCCTGGTACATCCGCACCAGCGCCATCAAGGACCAGCTGCTCGCCGAGAACGAGAAGACCCACTGGCACCCCGAGACGATCCAGTGGGGCCGCTACGGCGACTGGCTGAACAACAACGTCGACTGGGCGCTCTCGCGCGACCGGTTCTGGGGCACCCCGCTGCCCATCTGGCGCAACGACGCCGACCCCACCCGGCTGGTCGCCGTCGGCTCGCTGGCCGAGCTGTCCGAGCTCACCGGGCGCGACCTGGCCGGCCTCGACCCGCACCGGCCCTTCATCGACGAGGTGACCTTCACCCGCCCCGGCGAGGAGGGCACCTACCGGCGGGTCCGGCAGGTCATCGACGCCTGGTACGACTCCGGCTCGATGCCCTTCGCGCAGTGGGGCGCCCCGCACCGCAACCGGGAGCGGTTCGAGGCGGCCTACCCGGCGCAGTTCATCGCCGAGGCCATCGACCAGACCCGCGGCTGGTTCTACACGCTCATGGCCGTCGGGACGCTGGTGTTCGGCCGCAGCTCCTACGAGAACGTGCTGTGCCTGGGCCACATCCTCGCCGAGGACGGCCGCAAGATGAGCAAGCACCTGGGCAACATCCTCGAGCCGATCCCGCTGATGGACCGGCACGGCGCCGACGCCGTCCGCTGGTTCATGCTGGCCGGCGGCTCGCCGTGGGCAGCCCGCCGGGTCGGCCACGAGACGCTGTCGGAGGTGGTCCGCAAGGTCCTGCTGACCTACTGGAACACCGCCAGCTTCCTCACCCTCTACGCCGAGACCAACGGCTGGGACCCCGCCGTCTCCCCCGCCCCGCCGCGCGCGCAGCGGCCGCTGCTCGACCGTTGGGCGCTGGCGCAGCTGGCCGCGGTCACCGAGGGTGTCACCGACGCGCTGGAGGGCTTCGACACCCAGGGCGCCGGCCGGCTGCTGGCGCAGTTCGTCGACGACCTGTCGAACTGGTACGTGCGCCGCTCGCGGCGCCGGTTCTGGGACGGCGACCCCTCGGCGCTGGGCACGCTGCACGAGGTGGTCGACGGGCTGACCCGGCTGATGGCGCCGTTCACCCCCTTCGTCACCGAGGAGGTGTGGTCCCGGGTGGTCCGTCCAGGGCTCGGGGACGGCGCGCCGGACTCGGTGCACCTGGCGTCCTGGCCCGCCGTCGACGAGGACGCCCGCGACCCGCAGCTGGTCGCGCAGGTCGACCTGGTGCGCCGGCTGGTGGAGCTGGGCCGGGCGGCGCGCACCTCGGCGAAGGTGCGCACCCGCCAGCCGCTGGCCCGCGCGCTGGTCGCCGCCCCCGGCTGGGCGTCGCTGGACCGCGACCTGGTCGCCGAGGTCGCCGACGAGCTCAACGTCGCCGAGCTGGCCGAGCTGTCGTCGGTCGGCGGCGACCTGGTCGACGTGAGCGTGAAGGTCGACTTCCGCGCCGTCGGCCGCCGGCTGGGCCGGCAGGTGCAGGCGGTGGCCCGGGCCGTCGCCGCCGCCGACCCGGCCGCGCTGGTGGCCGCCTACCGGGCCGGCACGGCGGCGGTCGACGTCGACGGGCAGCCGGTGCCGCTCGAGGACGGCGACCTGGTCGTCACCGAGACCCCGCGCGAGGGCTGGACGGTGGCCAGCGGCGGCGGGATCAGCGTGGCCCTCGACCTGACCATGACGCCGGAGCTGGAGCGGGCCGGGATGGTCCGCGAGGTCGTGCGGCTGGTGCAGGAGGCGCGCAAGAACGCCGGCCTGTCGGTGAGCGACCGCATCGAGCTGTGGTGGACCGCGGAGGGTCCGATCGGCGAGGCGCTCGCCGAGCACGGCGACCAGGTGGCCGGCGAGGTCCTCGCCACCCGGGTGCACGCCGGCGCGGCCGGTGAGGGTGCCGGGGTGGAGGGTCCGTCGGGGTCGCGGTTCTGGCTCGCCCGCGCCACCGGCTGAGCGCGCCGGCCGGGCCGCCCGGCGGACCTCAGCCCCGGCGGGCGGCCCGGCGGGCGCGCTCGCGGTGGGCGAGGTGGGCGTCGGGGCCGCACCGGGCGCAGGCGGTGAACCCGTCGGCGCGTGCCTCGCGCACCGGCAGCGGGACCGTCTCCCGGCCGGCCAGCCAGGCGCAGTCGGCGAGGTGGTAGCGGGGGTGCTCGTCGACGACGAGCACCTCGTCGTCGAGGTCGACCACCAGCAGCAGGTCGGTGACCTCCTCGTCCTCCTCCGGCGGGTCGGCCTCCGGTCCGGCGCCTCCCCGGCCGCGCTTGCCGGCCGGTGCCGCGACCGGCTGCGGCCCGGTCGTCGCGGGGGCGGCGGAGGGCCGGGGTCGCGCGCGGCTGCCCGCTCCCGGCCGGGCGGCGGCGGGCTCCTCCCCGTCGGCCGCGGCGGCCGGCTCGGGCCGCTGTGCCGGCGGTCGGGCCGGTTCCGCCGCCGGGCGTTCGTCCGCCCGTGGGGCGGGGACACCGGCCTCGGCCGGCGCGCGCAGCCGGGCGGCGACGAGCAGCGCGGTGGCCAGGGCGCAGGCGCCGACGCAGGCCCAGTACCAGGCGGTGACGGCGGTCATGACGCCGAGGACGAACAGGCCGACGCCCACGAGCACCAGCAGGGCGGCGGCGAGGACCACGGCGCGCACTGTAGCCGCGCTCCCGGCCCGGTGGGACGTGCCCGACCGGGAACGGCGGAGGGCCCCCGGGCGGTGTCCGGGGGCCCTCTCACCCGTGCTCAGTGTCGGGGGGTCAGCGCTCGTCCTGGGAGACCCGCAGCCCCGACTCCGGGGAGAACACGTGCGCCTCTCCCGGGCGGATCGCCACGTGCACCACCTCACCCTTGGCCGGCGGCTTGCGCGCATCCACCCGCAGGGTCAACAGCTTGTCCTCACCTCCGGCCGCCCCGCCGGCGTCGGCGGCGTGCAGGTTGCCGTAGGCGTAGGCATCCGAGCCCAGCTCCTCGACCACCACCACCTCCACCGGGAACCCCTCCCCGGCGCCGACCAGCTCCACCGACTCCGGGCGGAACCCCAGCGTCGCCGTGCGCGCACCCTCACTGCCCAGCGCGGCCACCGCGGTACGCGGCAGCGGCACCGTCGACCCGCCCAGCCGCGCTCCCCCCTCGGCCAGCTCCACGGTCACCAGGTTCATCGCCGGCGAGCCGATGAACCCGGCCACGAACTCGTTGACCGGCTTGTCATAGAGGTTGCGCGGGGTGTCGACCTGCTGCAGCAGCCCGTCCTTGAGCACCGCCACCCGATCGCCCATCGTCATCGCCTCGACCTGGTCGTGGGTGACGTAGACGGTGGTGATGCCCAGCCGCCGCTGCAACGCCGCGATCTCCGTGCGGGTCTGCACCCGCAGCTTGGCGTCCAGGTTGCTCAACGGCTCGTCCATCAAGAACGCCTGCGGCTGGCGCACGATCGCCCGGCCCATCGCCACCCGCTGCCGCTGCCCACCCGACAGCGCCTTGGGCTTGCGGTCCAGATACGGAGTGAGGTCGAGCACCTTGGCCGCCTCCTCCACCCGGGAGCGGATCTGGTCCTTCTTCATCCCGGCGATCTTCAACGCGAAGCCCATGTTGTCCGCCACCGTCATGTGCGGATACAGGGCGTAGTTCTGGAACACCATCGCGATGTCGCGTTCCTTGGGCGGCAGGTGGGTGACGTCGCGGTCGCCGATCCGGATCGACCCCTCGGTCACCTCCTCCAACCCGGCCAGCATCCGCAGCGCGGTGGACTTCCCACTCCCCGACGGGCCGACCAGCACCAGGAACTCCCCGTCGGCGACGTCGAGGTCCAGCCCGCTGACCGACGGCGCGGAGGCCCCCGGATAGGTCAAGGTGGCGTGGTCGTAGGTGATGGCGGCCATGGGTGGTCCTTCCTGAGCCCGGACGTTCGGCGAACTGTGACACGAGCCGCTGCGCCACGCCACGGTCCGGTCCGCTTCGGTCTCGATCCGTGATCGTCACGGGACCGGGTCAGCGCGTGGTGTGATCCTCCCGCAGCAGCACCAGCGCCGCGACGGCGGCCAGCCCGGCGGCGACCGCGGCACCGGCGAAGACGGTGTGCAGCTGGGTGAGCACGGCGGCGTCGGCGGCGGCGTCGTACGCCGGGCAGTCCGCGGGCGAGGTGGGGCACAGCGTCAGCGGCGAGCCGATGGCCTCGACCTCCGCGGTGAAGCGGCGCAGCGCCACGGCGGTCAGCAGCGACAGCCCGACGAGCATGCCGACGGTGCGCGCGACGACGGCGAGCGCGCCGGCGCTGCCGTGCACCGCCGGGCCGGTCACCGCCAGGAGCACCGCGTTGACCGGCGCGATCGCCAGGCCGAACCCCAGACCCGCGGCGAGCAGCACGACGGTCGACGTCCACCGGTCCAGCGAGGTCTCACCCCAGCCGGTCATCGCCCACAGCGCCAGCGCGGCCAGCGCCGTGCCGGCGGCCGCGACCAGCCGCGGGGGGACCCGGCGGCACAGCCACCCGCCGGCCACCGCGCCCACGGGCACCGCGACCAGCAGCCGCAGCAGCACCAGTGCGGCGCCGAGCTGGTCGCCGGGCGTCGTCGTCGCCCGGGCGAACAGCGGCACGTCGACCAGCGCGGCCACCAGCGCCACCCCGACGAGCAGGTTGACCAGCAGCGCGCCCCAGGCGCCGGCCGGGCGCAGCTCGGACAGCGGCAGCACGGGGTCGGGCGTGCGCCGCTCGTGCAGCCAGAACGCGACGGCGGCCGCGGCGGCCACCGGCAGCAGCACCGCGCCGTGCGCGACCACCTCGGTGGCGGGGTCGGCCGCGGCGAACGCCCACACCAGCGCGCCGAGCGCGACGACGGCGAGCAGTGAGCCGGCGACGTCGACCTCGCGCAGCAGCCGCGGCACCCCGCGCAGCGGCAGCACCGCACCGGCCGGCGCGGTGAGGCTGCGGGCGACCAGCGCTCCGGCGGCGACGACGGCGAGCAGCACCAGCGGCGTCGTCGCGCTCGCGCCGTCGAGCAGCGGCACCCAGGCCAGGCCGAGGGTGACGTCCTCGGCCAGCGCCGGCGGCTCGGCGAGCTGCAGGCCCGCCGCGGCGCCGGCGACGGCGAGCAGCGCCAGCCCCAGCGGGTCCGGCCGCCGGCCGCCGGTGACGACCACCCCGGCGGCGAGGACGAGCCCGAGCAGCAGGTTGAGCCAGAACACCGCGCGCCAGTCGGCGACGGCGAGCACCGCGGCACCGGCCAGCGGGCCGAGCACGGCGCCGGCCTCCTGCACCGCGCCGACCACCCCGAGCGGCACCGCCCGGCGTTCGGGCGGCCAGCGGTCGGCCACCAGCGCGAGCGTCGCCGGCACCAGCCCGCCGGCGCCGACCCCCTGCAGGCCGCGCCCGGCGACGGCGGGGACGAGGCCGGTCGCCGTCGCGGTGAGCAGCGAGCCGAGGGCGAACAGCAGCAGGCAGCCGGCGAGCACCGGCACCCGCCCGCGCAGGTCGGCCAGGCGGCCCAGCAGCGGCAACGTGGCGGTGTAGCCGAGCAGGAAGCCCCCGATGATCGGCGTGGCCCGCTGCAGCTCGTCGATGCCGACGCCGACCCCGGTGAGGATGTCGGGCAGGGCCAGGACGACGACGTAGGTGTCGGCCGCGGTGACCAGCACCGCCAGGGTCGCCAGGACGACCAGCGGCAGCCCCGGGGCGGCGCGGGTCGGCGGGTCAGTCGACAGGCGGTGCGGTGATCTCGACATCGGCGCCGGGGTCGGAGAACTCGATGGTGAAGGTGGCGTCCTGGTCGGCGGCGTAGAACGGGCCGGTGAGCTCGGCGCGGCGCAGCTGGCCGCTGTCGGTGGCCACGGAGAAGCGGGCGTCCACCGGCTGGGCGGGGTCGGCGCTGGTGAGCACCTGCTCGACCAGGTCCCCGGGCAGCTCGGCGGTCACCTCGCGCACCACCTCGCCGTCGACCCGCCGCTCCTCCCCCAGCTCGGCGGACTCGGCCTGCGCCAGGAACTGTGAGATGCCGGTGTCGGGGTCGAGCAGCGCGCCGGGGTCGCCGAAGCCGAACTGCGCGGGGTCGACGACGCTGAAGCCGCTGGTGAACGGCAGCTGGGCGTACACGGTGCCGTCGACGGAGACGACGGCGAGGTCGAGCGAGGCCCCCGCCGCGAGGACCTGCAGGGTGCCCTCGAACGACGCCGGGCGCAGGACGTCGCCCTCCCCGCCGGTCAGTGCGGTGCCGGTGGTCGGCGCGCCCTCGCTGGTCAGCACGAAGTGCAGGGACTCGGTCCCGTCGAGCGTCGTCTTGGCGCGGGCGAGCAGGTCGGCGGCGGACTCCTCGGGCTCCCCGCCCCCGCCCCCGCAGCCGGCGAGCGCGACCACGAGCACGGCACCCAGTGCGGCAGCGCGGCGCAGCATCCGACCGTCCTCCCCGTCCGTGCCGGTCCGCCCGGCGCGGGCACGGTAGCGCGCCCGGCGGCTCAGGTCCGCGCGGCGGCGCGGGCGATCCGCCCGGCGAGCTTGGCCTGCGCCTTCACCGGGAACGCCGCGAGCGCCGGCTCGAGCTGGGGGATCCGGTAGGGCTGGGTGGTCAGCGCGCGGAAGGCCAGGCCGGTGGTGACGCCGTGGCCCGGCCGGTGGACGACGCTGACCTCGTCGCCGGCGCCGACGTCGCCGGTCTCCAGCACCCGCAGGTAGGCACCGGTGGCCCCCCGTGCGGTGAACCGCTTGATCAGGTCGGGCACGTCCCAGAACCGGGCGAAGGTGGCGCACGGCGTGCGCGGCGCGGTCACCTCGACCAGCGCCGTCCCGACCCGCCAGCGCTCGCCGATCTCGGCGTGGGTCAGGTCCAGCCCCACCGTCCGCAGGTTCTCCCCGAACCGGCCCGGCGGCAGGTCGCGGTCGAGCTCGGCGGCCCAGAACCCGGCGTCCTCCTCGGCGAAGGCGTAGACCGCCTGCCCCTCCCCGCCGTGGTGCTTGCGGTTGGCCTGGACGTCGCCGTCGAGCCCCAGCTCGCCGACGGCGACCCGGCCTGCGACCGGTCGCTTGTCGATGCCGCTGCGGTCGGGCCGGCGCCCGGGCAGCGGGAGGAGGTCGGGACCGGAGACGCAGACGGCCAGCAGCCGCGGGGTCACTTCTTCGCGGCGGAGGGCTCGCTGGTGGACAGCGCGGCGACGAACGCCTCCTGGGGGACCTCGACGCGGCCGACCATCTTCATCCGCTTCTTGCCCTCCTTCTGCTTCTCCAGCAGCTTCCGCTTGCGGGTGATGTCACCGCCGTAGCACTTGGCGAGGACGTCCTTGCGGATGGCGCGGACGGTCTCGCGGGCGATCACCCGGGAGCCGACGGCGGCCTGGATGGGCACCTCGAACTGCTGCCGCGGGATGAGCTCGCGCAGCTTGCCGGCCATCATCACGCCGTAGCTGTACGCCTTGTCCTTGTGCACGATCGCGCTGAACGCGTCGACCGGCTCGCCCTGCAGCAGGATGTCGACCTTGACCAGCGAGGACTCCTGCTCGCCGGCCTCGGCGTAGTCGAGGCTGGCGTACCCGCGGGTGCGCGACTTCAGGGCGTCGAAGAAGTCGAAGATGATCTCGCCGAGCGGCAGCGTGTAGCGCAGCTCGACGCGGGACTCGCTCAGGTAGTCCATGCCGCCGAGCTGGCCGCGCCGGCTCTGGCACAGCTCCATGATCGCGCCGGTGTACTCGCTCGGCGCGATGATCGTGGCGTTGACGATCGGCTCGTAGACCCGGTCGATCTTGCCCTCGGGCCAGTCGCTGGGGTTGGTGACGGTGTGCTCGGTGCCGTCCTCCATCACCACCCGGTAGACGACGTTGGGCGCGGTGGAGATGAGGCTGATGCCGGCCTCGCGCTCCAGGCGCTCGCGGACGATCTCCAGGTGCAGCAGGCCGAGGAAGCCGACGCGGAAGCCGAAGCCCAGCGCCGCGGAGGTCTCCGGCTCGTAGGTCAGCGCCGCGTCGTTGAGCAGCAGCTTGTCCAGGGCCTCGCGCAGCAGCGGGTACTCGCTGCCGTCGATCGGGTAGAGGCCGGAGTAGACCATCGGCTTGGGGTCGCTGTACCCGCCGATGGGCTCGGCGGCCGGGCGGTGCTGCAGCGTGACGGTGTCACCGACGCGGGACTGGCGGACGTCCTTCACGCCGGTGATGAAGTAGCCGACCTCGCCGACGCCGAGGCCGTCGACCGGCTTGGGCTCGGGTGAGATGACGCCGATCTCGAGCAGCTCGTGGGTGGCGCCGGTCGACATCATCTTGATCCGCTCGCGGCTGGCGATCCGCCCGTCGACGACGCGGACGTAGGTGATGACGCCGCGGTAGATGTCGTAGACGCTGTCGAAGATCATCGCCCGGGCGGGGGCGTCGGCGTCGCCCTCCGGCGCGGGGATCTGGGCGACGATGGCGTCGAGCAGCTCGGGCACGCCCTCGCCGGTCTTGCCGCTGACCCGCAGCACGTCCTCGGGGTCGCAGCCGATGATGTGCGCGATCTCGGCGGCGTAGCGCTCCGGCTGCGCGGCCGGCAGGTCGATCTTGTTGAGGACCGGGATGATCGTGAGGTCGTTCTCCAGGGCCAGGTAGAGGTTGGCCAAGGTCTGCGCCTCGATGCCCTGCGCGGCGTCGACCAGCAGGACCGCGCCCTCGCAGGCGGCCAGCGACCGGGACACCTCGTAGGTGAAGTCGACGTGGCCCGGGGTGTCGATCATGTCGAGGACGTACTCGCTGTCCCCGACCCTCCACGGCAGGCGCACGTTCTGCGCCTTGATGGTGATGCCGCGCTCGCGCTCGATGTCCATGCGGTCGAGGTACTGGGCGCGCATCTGCCGTGCCTCGATGATCCCGGTGACCTCGAGCATCCGGTCGGCCAGCGTCGACTTGCCGTGGTCGATGTGGGCGATGATGCAGAAGTTCCGGATCCGGGCGGGATCGGTGGCAGCGGGAGTCGTCACAGTGCTGCCATGGTCCCACGACCGGCCGGGGTCGCGGAGCACCGTGCCCGGAGGGCCTCGACCGGCCGGGGTGGGACCCGGACGCCGACGCTGGTAACCTGGCAGGCCGGTCCGCTGACGCCTGCCGTCCGGACGCACCGACAGACCCTTTCCCTCCTGCGAGACACCGAGGCTCACGCGTGGCGAACATCAAGTCCCAGATCAAGCGGAACAAGACGAACGAGAAGGCGCGGCAGCGCAACGTCGCCGTCAAGTCCGCCCTGAAGACGGCCGTCCGCCGCTTCCGCGAGGCCGCTGCCGCCGGCGACACCGAGGCCGCGACCACCGCGCTGCAGCGGGCCGGCAAGGCGCTCGACAAGGCCGCCAGCAAGGGGATCATCCACAAGAACCAGGCGGCCAACCGCAAGTCGGGCATGGCCAAGCAGCTGACCAGCCTCTGAGCTGCGCTCCCGGCGAGCCCCGTCCCCCGTGGGGGACGGGGCTCGTCCGCGTCTGCGGGTCCTGACCGGTCGCGGTCAGTACCGGCTGCGCGCGCGGGAGTCGCGGCCGGTGGTGGCGCGGATGTCGACGATGCGGCGGATCGCGCGCTCGAGCGCGTAGTCGGCGCTGGCGGCCACGCCCTTGACGTCGGCGTTGAGCTCGGCGGCCACGCCGATCGCCTGCTGCAGCCCGTCGATGCTCCAGCCCCGCGCCTGGGTCTGCGCCTTCTTGACCTTCCACGGCGGCAGCTTCAGCGCCCGGGCCAGCTCGCCGGTGTTGGAGGTGTTGAGCGAGGTGACCCTGGCCGCGGTGCGGATGCCGTCGGCGATCGCGTCGGCGACGAGCACGTGCGCGACCCCGCGCTCGAGCGCCCACCGCAGCATCTCGATCGACCCCTGCCGGTCACCCACGAGCACCCGCTCGGCGACGGTGAAGCCGCTGACCTCGGCCTGCCCGCGGTGGAACCGCGCGACGGCGTCGGCGTCGACCGTGCCGCCGACGTCGGCCACCAGCTGGGTGGCCGCCGACGACAGCGCCCGCAGGTCGCCGCCGACGGCGTCGACCAGCGCGCCGACCGCGTCGGGGGTGATGCGGCCACCGGCCGCGCGGACCTCGTTGCGGACGAACGCCGCCCGGTCGCCGGCCGAGGAGATCTTCGGGCACTCGTCGACGGCCGCCCCGGCGGCGGTGAGGGTCTTCAGCAGCGCCTCGTTGCGCTTGCCACCGTGGTGGACGACCACCAGCGTGAGGTCGGGGTCGGGGTCGGCGCAGTAGGCGGTCAGCGCGTCGACCAGGGCGCCGGCCGCCTCCTGCACGCCCGCGACGACGACGAGGCGGTGCTCGCCGAACAGCGAGGGGGCCAGGACGTCGGCCAGCTGGCCGACCGGCAGGCCGAGGGCGGTCAGCTCGTGCAGCTCGGCCTGCGGGTGCCGCTCCAGGACGGCGGCCCGCACGGCGGCGACGGCACGGGAGCGCAGCAGCTCCTCCTCGCCGACGACGGCCCGCAGGCGGGAGGTCGGGGCGGGGGGTGCTGCGGCCACACGGGCATGGTGTCACGCCCCGCCGACGCCCCGGCGCTACCGGCCGGGACGTCGGGTCAGGCCGTCAGCCGGCGTCCTCGCGCACCACGGCGGCGCCCCGGGCGGGCACGAGCACCTCGCCGTCGACCGCCCGGCCGGTGAGCAGCTCGGTACCGCGGGCCGGCACGCGCTGCTCCTGCCCGGTGTGGTCGAGGCAGAACAGGTAGGAGCGCGCGCCGTCGTCGGAGACCCGGCGGACCACCTCCACGCCGGGCGGCACGGCGGCGACCGGCGCGACGCCGGCCTCCTCGAGCACCCGGCGCAGCAGCGCGTCCCAGGAGGCGTCGTCGAGCTGGGTGGCGACGTACCAGGCCACACCCCCGCCGGGCAGCGGGCGGCGGGTGACCCCCGGCTGGCCCGGCACCGGCCCGCTGAGCGCGCGGGCCACGACCTCGACGTCGTCGTCGACCGTGCCCTCCTCGGACCAGACCGTTCCCCGCCAGCCGTGCTCGAGCTCGAGCTCCTCACCGGGCAGCAGCGGCAGGACCTCGGTCATCCGCACGCCGAGCAGGTCGCGGAAGGCGCCCGGGTAGCCGCCGAGCCGGACGTGCTCGTGCTCGTCGACGATGCCCGAGGAGCACGTGACGACGACGGAGGCGCCCGCGGCGCCCGCGGCGGCGATCGCCTCGGCGGTGGCGTCGGTGCACAGGTGCAGGGTCGGGACGACGACCACGCGGTGTGCGGCCAGCCGCCCGGCGAGGTCGTCGCCGGCGACGGGGACGACGTCGCTGGTGACGCCCGCCGCGCGCAGTACGCGGTGCACCGCGCGGCCGGCGTCGAGGTAGTGCAGCAGCTCGGTGGGCCGGGAGGGGGCGTCGTTGGACCACCAGGCCTGGTGGTCGAAGACCTGCGCCACATCGGCCTGCACCCGGGTGCCGCGGACCTCGTCGAGGCTGCGCAGGGCGCGGCCGAGCTCCGTCATCTCCCGCCAGGTGCGCGAGTCGGTGCCGGCGTGCGGCACCAGGCCCGAGTGGTGCTTCTCCGCGCCGGCCCGGCTGGCCCGCCACTGGAAGAAGCAGATGCCCTCGGCGCCGCGGGCGACGTGCACGAGGCTGTCGCGGACCGCCTCCCCCGGCCGCTTGGCGACGTTGACCGGCTGCCAGTTGACCGCGGAGGTCGAGTGCTCCATGAGCAGCCAGCGCCCGCCGCCGGCCAGCCCGCGGGTGAGGTCGGCGCAGAAGGACATCTCCGCGTGGGGGTCGGGCAGCCGGTGGTCGAGGTAGTGGTCGTTGGACACCACGTCCTGGGTGGGGGCCCAGGTGCCGTAGTCCATGGCCCACTGGTGGCTGGTCACCATGAAGTTGGTGGTGACCGGCACGTCCGGGGTGACCCGTCGCAGCACCTCGGCCTCGGCGCGGTACTGGTCGAGCAGCTCGTCGGAGGAGAAGCGCAGGTAGTCCAGCCGCTGCGTGGGGTTGCCGGTGGCCGTCGTCCGCCGCGGCACGCCCACCTCGGCCCAGTCGCCGTAGCGCTGGCTCCAGAAGGCGGTACCCCAGGCCTCGTTGAGCGCGGCGAGCCCGTCGGCGCCGCTGCCGTAGCGGCGCTGCAGCCAGCCGCGGAAGGCCTCGGCCGACACGTCGCAGTAGCAGTGCGCGTTGTGGCAGCCGAGCTCGTTGTTGACGTGCCACATGGCCAGCGCCGGGTGCTGGGCGTAGTGGCGGGCCAGGTGCTCCACCAGGGCCAGCGAGCGCTCCCGGAAGACCGGTGAGGACGGGCACCACGTCTGCCGCCCGCCGATGGCGAAGCGGGTGCCGTCCTCGGCGACGGGCAGCACCTCGGGGTGCAGCCGCGCCAGCCACGGCGGCGCCGACGCGGTGGCGGTGGCGAGGTCGACCCGGATCCCGCCGTCGTGCAGCAGGTCGAGGACCTCGTCGAGCCAGCCGGTGTCGAACCGGCCGGGCTCGGGCTCGAGCAGGGCCCAGCTGAACACCCCGACGGTGACCAGGTCGACGCCGGCCTCCCGCATGAGGGCGACGTCCTCGGCCCAGACCTCGCGCGGCCACTGCTCGGGGTTGTAGTCCCCGCCGAAGGAGATGGAGTCGGTGGGCCAGCGGCTCACCTGTCCGACCCCGCGGCCAGGCCGGCCCGCCAGTACCGCTGCAGCACGAGGAACGTGATGATGAGGGGGATCACCGACACCAGTGAACCGGTGACGGTGAGGATCTGCAGCTGCGGGTCGCGCGACACCTGGGACTGCCAGGAGAACAGTCCGAAGGTGATCGGCCACAGCGAGCTGTTGCGCAACATGATCAGCGGGAGCAGGAAGTTGTTCCAGATCACGACGAACTGGAACAGGAAGATCGTCACCAGCGCCGGGCTCATCAGCCGGGCGGCGATGGTGGAGAAGATCCGCCACTCGCTGGCACCGTCGAGCCGGGCGGCGTCGATCAGCTCGTCGGGCACCGAGGCGGCGGCGAAGATGCGCGACAGGTACACGCCGAACGGGCTGACGATGCTGGGGAGGAACACCGCCCAGAAGGTGTTGGTGAGGTCCACCCGCGCGAAGAGCAGGAACAGCGGCAGCGCCAGCGCGGTCGCCGGCACCAGGACCCCGCCGAGGACGATCGAGAACAGCAGTTCGCGGCCGCGGAACTCGTACTTGGCCAGGGCGTAGCCGGCCATCGCGGCCAGCAGGGTGCCGACCGCCGCGCCGAGCCCCGCGTAGAGCAGGCTGTTGAGCGCCCAGCGCAGGAAGACACCGCCGTCCCGGGAGAACAGCTCCGACAGGTTCTGCCCGAGGTTCCAGTCGGCGAACCAGAAGCCGTTGCTGTTGATCAGGTCCGGCTGGGACTTGGTCGAGTTGACGACCAGCCAGTAGACCGGCAGCAGGAAGTACACGGCCGCGCCGATCAGGACGATCATCGCCACCGCGACCGAGAGCGGGGACTCCTGGGTCGCCCCCCGGCGCGCCAGCCGCGACCGCGACGGGGTGCCGCTCTGCTCGCCCTGGACGGGTGCCACGGTGCTCACAGTCCCGACCGCCTCGAGGTCGCCCGCAGGAACGCGAAGGAGAGGATGAAGGTCGCCACGGCCAGCACGACCGACATGGCGGCGGCCAGCGGGTAGTTGTTGGCACTCGCCGTGGTGTAGGCGAGCAGGTTGGGGGTGTAGCTCGACGTCACGTTGGTCGAGATGGCCCGGAAGACGATCGGCTCGGTGAACAGCTGCAGCGTGCCGATGATCGAGAAGACCCCGGTGAGGACCAGTGCGGGCAGCACGAGCGGGATCTTGATGGACCACGCGGTGCGCAGGCCGCCCGCGCCGTCGACCTTGGCCGCCTCGTAGACCGACTGCGGGATCGCCTGCATCGCCGCGAAGATGATCAGCATGTTGTAGCCGGTGTAGGTCCAGGTCACCACGTTGGCGATCGACCACAGGATGGTGCCCGAGCCGAGGAACTCGACGTCGAGCCCGCCGTCCTGGAGCAGGCCCACGATGGGGCTCAGCTGCGGGCTGTAGAGGAACGCCCACATCAGCGCGGCGATGACGCCGGGGATGCCGTAGGGCAGGAAGTAGACGATCCGGAAGGTGCGCTTCAGGCGCGCGACCGCCGAGTCGAGCAGCAGGGCCAGCAGCAGGGCGAAGCCGAGCATCACCGGCACCTGCACGACGCCGAAGAGCAGGACCCGCCCGACGCCGTTGAGGAAGGCCGGGTCGGTGACCACCCGGGAGTACTGCTCGAGCCCCGCGAACGTGGTGGTGGTCTCGCCGAAGATCCCGCCGGTGCGCTCGGTCTTGGTGAGGCTCTGGCCGATCGCGTACCCGATGGGCAGCAGGTAGAAGAGGACGAACGGGACCAGGAACGGGAGGGTGAACCAGATCCAGGCCCGGGAGCGGACCGCCGTCCTCCCCTGCCGCCGCGGCGCGGCGGCAGGGGAGGACGGCGTGGTCGGCGGAGCGACGGCGGTCATGACAGGTGCGAGGTCAGTCCGCGACCTGGACGCCCTGGCTCTCCAGCGACTCCACCGACGCGGCCTGGGCGTCGGTCAGCGCCTCGGAGAGCGTGCCCTGACCGTTGAGGGCGGCGGTGAAGCCGTCGCTCATGGCCGTGTAGGTGTCGGTCATGGTCGGACCCCAGGTGAAGTCGGTGTCGACCTGGCTCGACGCCTCGGTGAAGATCGAGAAGATCTCCTGGCCGCCGTAGAACTCGACGCCCTCCTGCAGGGCGGGCAGCTCCGAGCCGGCGTTGGCCGCCGGGAAGAGGCCACCGAGCTCGTTGGCCATGGCCAGCGCCTCGGGGTCGGTGTTGAGCCACAGCGCGAACTGGGCCGCCTCGGCCGGGTGCTCGGTGCCGGAGAGGACGGCGGTGGTCGACCCGCCCCAGTTGCCGGCGGCCTCGTCACCCTCGGACCACTGCGGCATGGGAGCGACCCGCCACAGCCCCGCGGTGCTGGCCGCGTTGTCCCGGATGGTCGAGTAGCCCCAGGCCGCGGACGGCCAGCTGGCGACCTGGCCGGAGTTCCACGCGGCGTAGAGGTCGGGCGAGAAGCCCTGCAGGTTGGTGGCGACGAGGTCCTCGTCGATCATCCGCTGCCAGTAGTCGGCGACCTCCTGCGCCTCCGGGCTGTCGACGTTGACCTGCACCTGGTCGCCGTCGAGCTCGAAGAGACTGGCCCCGCGCTGCCACAGCAGGCCGGTGAACCAGTTCGCGTCGCCCTGCGGGAAGTGGGTGATGTAGGCGCCGGTGGCCTGCTTGAGCTGCTTGGCGGCCTCGTAGTACTGCTCCCAGGTGGTCGGCGGCTCGGTGATGCCGGCCTGCTGGAAGAGGTCCTCGCGGTAGAACAGCGCCATGGGACCGGTGTCCTGCGGGATCGCGTAGACGCCGTCGTCGCCGAGCTGCACCTGCGACCAGGTCCAGTCGACGAAGTCGCCCGAGGCCTCCGAGACGCCCTCGCAGGCGCTTATGTCCTGCAGCCCGTCCTGCAGCCGGAAGCTCGACAACGAGTCGTACTCGATCTGGCTGAGGTCGGGTGCGGTGCCGGCCTCGAGCCCGTTGAACAGGTTGCTGTAGGTACCGGCGTTGCCGGCCGGGGTGGTCTCCACCTCGACCTGGATGTCGGGGTTCTCCTGGTTCCACATGTCCACGACCTGGTCCATGCCCGGCACCCAGGTCACGAAGTTCAGCGTGACCTCGCCGTCGGACGCAGCGCAGTCGGTGGAGCCGCCCCCGCCTCCACCTGCCGCCGTCTCCTCGTCCCCGCCTCCGCCGCACGCAGCCAGGGCGAGCATGGGCAGGGTCATCGCGGCCACCATCAGGCGGCGCTGGTGCTTCACAGAAAACTCCTCGTCATTGGGGGGTCCGGCAGAGGGTGACTGTTTCGCTGTAGTGACGTCAAGGAGACGGGCCGCGTCCGGCCACACCCCAGCCGCCGTCGTCACCGACGACGGCGAGGTCGCCCTGTTGGTCCGTGCGGTGCACCCGCATTCCGGACCGAGAGAGTACGGAGAGCAGGCTCGGCGCCGGGTGTCCGTAGGGGTTGTCCGCGCCGACCGAGACCAGCGCCACCCGGGCGCCGGTGGCCGCCAGGAACGCCGGATCGGCGTCGCCGCTGCCGTGGTGGGGGACCTTGAGGACGTCGGCGCGCAGGTCGACCCCGCGGTCGAGGACCCGCGCCTCGGCGGCCGCGCCCAGGTCCCCGGTGAGCAGGACCCGCAGGCCCCGGTGGGTGAGCCGGACCACGAGGGACAGGTCGTTGGGCTCGGCGGCCGCGGTCGCGATCTCCGGTGGTGGGGCGAGGACCTCGAGCGTCGCCCCGCCGACGGTCCGCACGTCGCCCGGGACGAGCGTCTCGCGCCGGGCGCCGGACCGGGCGGCCAGCCGGTCGAGGGCGGGCCGGCGGTCGTCGGCCGGGGACAGCGTGCCGGTGGCCACCGTCCCGACCGCCCGCCCGGCCAGCGCCCCGGCCAGCCCGCCGGCGTGGTCGGCGTCGAGGTGGGAGAGCAGCACCAGCGGGAGCGTGTCGATGCCCAGCCCGTCCAGGCAGCGGTCGACCGGCCCGACCTCGGGTCCGGCGTCGACCAGGAGGCCCTCCCCCGGGCCGGTGGGCACCACGAGCGCGTCGCCCTGGCCCACGTCGCACGCCACGATCACGGCGCCGGCGGGTGGCCAGCCGCCGGTCACCTGGCGCAGTGGCCAGCCGAGGACCACCAGGCCGAGGAGGACGGCGAGGGCCAGGGCGCGCAGCCGCCGGTACCGGCACAGCACCAGCCCGGCGACCAGCACGACGGCGGTGAGCAGCAGGGCCCCGCGGGTGCCGGCCGGCCAGCCGGTCGCCCCGTCGGGCAGGGCGGCCGCCGTCCGCGCGACGGCCACCAGCCACCGCACCGGCCAGCCGGCGACCCACACGAGGACGTCACCGGCGGGCGGCACCACCGCCCCGACGAGGGCGGCGAGCAGGCCGAGCACCGTCGCGGGCGCCACGGCCGGGGCGGCGAGCAGGTTGGCCGGCAGGGACACGGGACTGACCAGGCCGGACAACCCCGCGACCAGCGGCGCGGTGGCCACACCGGCGGCCGCGGCGACGGCCACCGCGTCGGCGAGGACGCCGGGCCACCGGCGGCGCTGCAGCGCCCGGGACCAGCCGGGCGACAGCAGGACCATGGCCGCCGTCGCGGTGACCGACAGGGCGAAGCCGGCGTCCCGCGCCAGGCGGGGGTCGAGCAGCAGCAGGACCGTCACCGCGGCGGCGAGCGCGGGCACCGCCACGCGGGAGCGGCCGGAGGCGAGCGCCAGCAGGCCCACCCCGCCCATCGCCGCCGCCCGGACGACGCTGGCCGTCGGCCGCGCCAGCACCACGAACCCGGCGAGCGCGACGAGGGCGACCAGCGCCTGCACCCGGCGGTCGACCGCCCGGCGCCGCAGCGGCGCGAGCACCCCGGCCAGCACGATCGCCACGTTGGCGCCCGACACGGCGGTGAGGTGGGACAGCCCGGCCAGCCGGAAGTCCTCGGTGAGGACCGGGTCCATCTCCCGGGTGTCCCCGACCACCAGGCCGGGCAGCAGGCCGGCATCCGGGGCGTCGAGGACGCGGGCCGCCGAGCCGGACAGCCCGTCGCGCAGCCCACCGGCCAGGCGCTGCACCCAGGGCGCCTCGCCGACCGGCTCCGGAGGTCCCCGGGCCGACAGCCGGGCGACGACGCCGTCGGAGGCCGGGGCCGCGGTGACGGCGACCCGCGCCCGGAGCCGCTGTCCGGGGACCACGTCGGCCCAGCCGTCCTCGGGCGCGAAGACCACGACGGCGGCGCTCAGGTGGACCGTGCGGCGGTCGTCGTCGACGGCGGTGACCGTGGCGTCGAGGACCAGGCGCGGCGCCGCCGCACTCCCCACCCGCCGGGGGTCGCCATCGACCTCCAGCAGGACGGTCACCGAGCGCTCCCCCGCGGCGCCGGCCAGCGGCGAGGCGGCCCGCGCGGCGCCGCGCACGGCCGCGACCCCGGCCGCGGTGGCCACCGCGGCGAGCACCGCGAGGACGACGAGCGCCCCGGCGCGGTGCCGTCGGCGGGACACGATCAGCCCGGCGAGCACGGCTGCGGCCGCGACGGCGGCCGGTACGACCGGCGGCACGGCGACCGCGGCGAGGGTGACCAGCCAGACGGCGGCGGCGACGGGAACCAGGCGGAGGTCCAGCCAGGTCCAGCGGTCCGGCCGGGTGCCGGTCACACGCGCACCAGGTCGGCCAGCTCGGCGTAGATCGCCGGGCCGATGCCCGGGACGTCGTCGAGCTGCTCGACGCTGGTGAAGCGGCCGTGGTCCTCGCGGTGGGCGATGATCCGCTCGGCCAGCACGGGGCCGATGCCGGGCAGGGCGTCGAGGTCGGCGGCGGTGGCGGCGTTGAGGTCCAGCGGCCCGGCCGGTGCTCCGCCCTGCGCGGGAGCGGTGGCGGGGTCTGCCGGTACGGCGCCGGGCACGCCGACGGCGATCTGCTGGCCGTCGGCCACGACCGCGGCCAGGTTGACCGACGCGGGGTCGGCCTCGGGCAGCAGTCCGCCGGCCGCGGCGACCGCGTCGGCCACGCGCGCCCCCTCGGGCAGGGTGACGAGGCCGGGCCGGGCGACCAGGCCGACCACGGAGACGACGACGGTCGGCTGCGCCCCGGCGGCCTCCTCCGCCGACGGCGAGGCCGGCGCGGCCGCGGAGGTCACGGCCGGCGGTGCCGGTTCCACGCGCGGCCGGTCGAGCCAGGTCCACCCCGCCACCGCCAGGCCGGCCAGCAGGCCGGCCACCCACAGCGCCCGGCTGCCCCGCCGCCCGGGGTCGACGCGCACCGTCCGCGCCGGTGCGCGGTGGCGGCCCAGCGCGCCGGGGAGCGCGTCGTCGAGGTCCGGCTGGTCGTCGACGGGGTGGGGTCCGGCGTCGAGGGGATCGCGAGGGGACTCGTCGTCGGGGAGCCAGCCGGACCGCCGGCCCTCGGCCAGCAGCACCCGCAGACGGGCACGGATGACGTCGGGGTCGTCACGGCGTGAGGTCAGGCGCACGCGGCGGACGGTAGGCAGGCGGCGGCCTGCCGCGGACCGCCGCGCGGGGGCCTGTGGACGGCCTCCCCGCCTGTGGACGGGCCGGGCGGGAGGGGCGGCGGCCGGGTGCACGCTGCACCGGTGACCGCCTCCCTGCGTTCAGTCCTCCGGGCGCTCCGCGTCCGGAGCGGTCTCCTCTGGCGTGTCCGCCGGCTGTTCCGCGGGCGCCACGACGACGCCCACCGCGCCCGGGCCGACGTGCGCGCCGATGACCGCACCCAGCTCGCTGACGTGCAGCTCCCGCATGCCGGGGATCGCCTCGCGGAGTTGGGCGGCCAGCTTCTCGGCGCGGTCGGCGGCGGCCAGGTGGTGCACCGCGACGGAGGCGCCCGGGCCGCCGGCCGCCTCGGCGGCCCGCTGCACCATGCGGCTGATCGCGCGGGTGGTGGTGCGGACCCGCTCCAGCGGGACGACCCGGCCATCGGCCACGTGCAGCACCGGCTTGATCGACAGCGCCGTGCCGAGCAGGGAGGCGGCCGAGCCGATCCGGCCACCGCGGCGCAGGTGCTCGAGGGTGTCGACGACGAACAGCGTGCGGGTCCGCGCCGCGGCGGTGTTGGCGACCGCAGCGACCTCGGCGGCGTCGGCTCCGGCTGCGGCGGCACGCGCGGCGGCGAGGACGGCGAAGCCGGTGCCCATGGCCGTCGAGCGGGTGTCGACGACCGTCACCACGTGCTCGCCGACCTGCGCGGCGGCCAGGCGGGCGGCGTCCCAGGTGCCGGAGAGGTCGGCCGAGAGGTGGACCGAGACGACCCGGTCGGCGCCGGCCGCCAGGCGCCGGCGGTAGGCGGCGACGAAGTCCCCCGGCGTGGGCCGGGAGGTCGACACCCGCTGCCCGCGGACGGCCAGCGCGCGGGCCACGTCCCCGGGGGTCACGTCCTCGCCCTCGCGCCCGGAGCGTCCGGCGAGGACGACGTAGCAGGGCACCACCTCGATGCCGTACTGCGCGACCACCTCGGGCGGCAGGTAGGCCGTGGAGTCGGTGACCACGGCGACGGGCATCAGCCGAGGCTAGCCGCAGCCCGCGGCGGGTCCCCCGGGGTGCCGCCGGCTGCCGCGCCCGGGTGCCGGAAACGCACGTCGGTCACGACAGCGCGTCGGCGTCCTGGGCCGGGGGTGCGCCCTCCGGCGTGGCGCCGGCGTCGAGCACGGCGCCTCGGGCGTGCCCGTCCGCCGCCGGGACGACGGTGACGGCGCAGTTGTGCCGGACGAGCCGCCACCGCTCCCCCTGCCGGACGAGCTCGCTCCAGCCGCAGTTGGCCAGCGGGCCGAACACCCGCCGGTGCTGCGGCCCGAGTCCGAGCAGCGCCTCCATCAGCCGCCCGGCGGTCCCCCCGTGGGTGACCACCACGGCGACGTCGGCCGCCGGGAGGTCGGCGAGGGCGGCCAGGGCCCGGGCGACGACGGCCGCGTTCTCCTCGCCGCCACGACCGCGCACCGGCCGGCCGGCGGCCCAGTCGGCGAACTGGTCGGGGAACCGGTCGGCCACCTCGTCCCGGGTCAGCCCCTCCCAGCGGCCCAGCCCGTGCTCGCGCAGGCGCTCGTCGAGCCGCAGCGGGACGCCGAGCAGCGCGGTCAGCGCGGCGGCGGTGTCGGCGGCGCGGACGAGGTCGCTGGAGACGACGACGGTCGAGCCGGGGTGCAGCCCGCCGGCGACCAGGTGCGGCGCCGTGCGGACCGCCTGGGCCCGGCCCTCGGCGTCCAGCGGCGGGTCCAGCTGCCCCTGGAAGCGGCCGGTGGCGTTCCACTCCGTCCGGCCGTGCCGCCACACGACCAGGCGCGGAACGGGCAGGTCGGGCAGGTCGGCTGGGAGGGCGGCCGTCACCGGCCGGTCGCGTCCGGGTTCCCGGGCTCAGCCGCGGCCCCGCCGACCAGCGGGTCGCCCTCGAGCACGTCGTCGTCGAGCAGGTCCTCGTCGGTGGTCGTACCGCCTGCGCCGGATGCCGGCTCGTCCGGGTCGGGGGCCAGCAGCACGGAGCCGGCGCCGGCCGGGTCGACGTCGTCCGCCGACAGGGTCGCGGCCGAGGCGCCGTCGCCGGACGGGAGGGCCCGGTCGACGAACGGGATGGTCGGGCAGTCCTTCCACAGCCGCTCGAGGGCGTAGTAGGCGCGCTCCTCGGCGTGCTGGACGTGCACGACGACGTCGACGAAGTCGAGCAGCACCCAGCGGGCCTCCGCGACGCCCTCGCGCCGCACCGGCTTGATCCCGCGCCCCCGCAGCCGCTCCTCCACCTCGTCGACGATCGACTGCACCTGGCGCTCGTTGGGCGCGGAGGCCAGCACGAAGGCGTCGGTGATCGCCAGCCGGTCGCTGACGTCGACGATCGACACGTCGGTGGCGAGCTTGTCGGCTGCGGCCTGGGCCGCGAGCAGCGCGGTCTCCCGCGCCTCGGCCGAGGCGGTCATCGGGGCACCTCCTGGAGGGCGGTCGACGGGGGGTCGGACGGGCCGGCGGCCGGCCGGTCGGAGCGCGGGGCACCCGGACGGCGGGGCACCGGCCCCGAGCGGTAGAGGCCGCGCTTCTCGATGTACTGGACGACCCCGTCGGGCACGAGGTACCAGACCGGCATGCCGCGGGCCACGCGGTCGCGGCAGTCGGTGGAGCTGATCGCCAGCGCCGGGACCTCGACGAGGCTGACGGCCCCCTCGGGCAGGTGCCCGTCGGCCAGGGTGAACCCGGGACGGGTGACCCCGACGAAGTGCGCCAGCCGCAGGAACCGCTCGCTGTCGCGCCAGGTGAGGATCTGCGCGAGCGCGTCGGCGCCGGTGATGAAGAACAGCTCGGCATCCGGGCGCTGCCGGTGCAGGTCGGTGAGCGTGTCGATCGTGTAGGTCGGGCCCTCGCGGTCGACGTCGACGCGGCTGACGGTGAACCGCGGGTTGGAGGCGGTGGCGATGACGGTCATCAGGTAGCGGTCCTCGGCGGGACTGACCGCGCGCTCGGTCTTCTGCCAGGGCTGGCCGGTGGGGACGAACACGACCTCGTCGAGCCCGAACAGGCCGGCCACCTCGCTGGCGGCCACCAGGTGGCCGTGGTGGATGGGATCGAACGTCCCGCCCATCACGCCGATCCGGGTCCCGGTCACCGACCGAGCCTAACCGGCCCCCGTCCGGGCCGGTGACGCGACGGAACGGCTCCCTCGCAGGGACCCGCCGCGAGCCTGCGAGTGGTGGGGGGCGAGGGGTCCTCGATCAGAGGGTGGTGCCGAGCTCAGAGGGTGGTCACGAAGTCGGCGAGCTGGGTGGCGTTGCGGCACTCGACCATGTCGACGACCTCGCCGTACCGGTCGGCCGCCGAGTCACCGCTGCCCCACAGCCGGCGCGGCTCGGGGTTGAGCCAGTGCGCCGAGCGGGCGCGGCGGACCAGGTCGGTCAGCACCGGCAGGCCCGGCTGGCGGTAGTTGGTCCGCCCGTCGCCGAGCACGAGCAGCGACGTCTTCGGCCCGACGGCGGTCGGCCAGCGGTCGGCGAACACCTCCAGGGCGTTGCCGTAGTCGCTGTGCCCGTCGAAGGCGACGACGTCGGCCTCCCGCCCGATGCGCGCGATGGCGCCGGCGACGTCGGCACCTGGGCGGAAGAAGCGGGTCACCTCGTCGGTGGCGTCGACGAAGGCGAACGCGCGCACGCCGGAGAAGTGCTCGCGCAGCGCCTGGGTGAGCATCAGCGTGAAGTGGCTGAACCCGGCCACCGAGCCGCTGACGTCGCAGAGCACGACCAGCTCGGGCTTGTGCACCTTCCGCGGCCGGTGGTGGGTCACCACCGGCACCCCGCCGGTGCCGAGCGACGCGCGCACCGTCCGGCGGAAGTCCAGCCGGCCCTCGCGGCCCATCCGCCGCCGCGCCGACAGCCGCACCGCCAGCCGCCGGGCCAGCGGCGCCACCGCCCGCCGCAGCTCGGCGAGGTCGGCCTGCTGCGCCCGCAGGAAGTCGACCTGCTCGGCGAGCGGCCGCACGGCGCTCTTCGCCACCCGCTCCCGGCCCCGCTCCGCCGCGCTGCGCCGGCGCACCTCCGCGTCGACCGCGGCCCGGAAGGCGGCCAGCCGCTCGCGCACGGTCTGCCGGGCGACCTGCTCGGCCAGCCCGCCGCGGCCGCTGTCCCCCAGCAGGCCGGCCAGCAGCTGCGCGACCAGCGTGTCCGGCGAGAGCGCCCGCATCACCCGGTAGCCGAAGTACGACTGCCCCGACGGCGAGGCCGGCGCCCGCCCGAGCTGGTCGACCGCCCGGCGGGCGAAGCGGCGCAGCGCCTCGTCGTCGCCCTCGAGCAGCAGGCGGGCCAGCTCGGCGCGCATCCGGTCGGAGAGGTCCCGCTGGTCGCCGTGCCCCTCGGGCAGGTCCAGGCTGACGCCGTCGTCCTCCTCGGGGTCGGCCTCGGGGTCCCCGCCGGACGTGACCGGGCGGTCCGACAGCGGCCACCACAGGTCGAACAGCACGTCGTAGGCGGGGCGCTGCGAGGCGCGCTGCAGCAGCACCGCCGCCAGCCCGTGCCGCAGCTGCTCGCGCTCGAGCAGGTCGACGACGGTGAGGATCTCGGCGGCGTCGACGGCCTGGCTGATCCCGACCGGGATGCCGGCCTCGCGCACCGCGCGCACGAAGCCGTCGAGGTGCCCGGCCAGCCCGCCGGGGGCGACCGGTCCGGCGGCCGGCCCCGCGGGCGACGGTGCGGACATCAGTTGAGCCGCAGCTCGGCGGCGGCGCGGTCCTGGTCGCTGGCGTGCTTGAGCACCACGCCCAGCGTCGAGCGGACCGCGGTCTCGTCGAGGGTGTCGAGGCCCAGCTCCAGCAGCGTCTGCGCCCAGTCGAGGGTCTCGGAGATCGACGGCGACTTCTTCAGCTCCATCGCCCGCAGGGCCCGGATGGTGCGCACCAGCTGCTCGGCCAGGCCCGGCGCCAGGTCGGGCACCCGCGAGAGCACGATCTCCCGCTCCCGCTCGGCCGAGGGGTAGTCCAGCGACAGGTACAGGCAGCGCCGCTTGAGCGCCTCGGACAGCTCGCGGGTGGCGTTGGAGGTCAGCACCACCGTGGGCCGCCGGGTGGCGGTCACCGTGCCGAGCTCGGGGATGGTGACCTGGAAGTCGCTGAGCACCTCCAGCAGCAGGCCCTCGACCTCGACGTCGGCCTTGTCGGTCTCGTCGATGAGCAACACGGTGGGCTCGCTGCGCCGGATGGCGGTCAGCAGCGGCCGGGAGAGCAGGAACTCCTCGCCGAAGATGTCGTCGTGGACGGTGTCCCAGTCCGCGCCGTCGCCGCCCTGCGCCGCCTGGATGCGCAGCAGCTGCTTCTTGTAGTTCCACTCGTAGAGCGCCCGCGCCTCGTCGAGACCCTCGTAGCACTGCAGCCGGATCAGCTCCGACCCCGTCGCCGCGGCCAGCGCCTTGGCCAGCTCGGTCTTGCCGGTGCCCGCGGGCCCCTCGACCAGCAGCGGCTTGCCCAGCCGGTCGGCGAGGAAGACCGTCGTCGCGATCCGCTCGTCGGGCAGGTACCCGGCCGTCGACAGCCGCTTGCCCACGTCGGCGACGGAGGAGAACTGCGGCGACTGCGTCGGGGGGCGGGGCATGGGGCTCCTCGGGGAGGGCACGGGTCAGCGGGTGTGGCCGCTGCCGGTGACGACGTAGGTGGTGCTGGTCAGCTCGGGCAGGCCCAGCGGACCGCGCGCGTGCAGCTTCTGCGTGGAGATGCCGATCTCGGCACCGAAACCGAACTCGCCGCCGTCGGTGAACCGCGTGGAGGCGTTGACCATGACGGCGGCGGCGTCGACCCCGGCGGTGAACGCGGTGATCGCCGAGGCCGAGTCGGCGACGATCGCCTCGGTGTGCCCGCTCCCCCACCGCGCGACGTGGTCGAGGGCGGCCGGCAGGTCGTCGACGACCCGCACCGCCATGTCCATCGACAGGTACTCGGTGGCCCAGTCCTCGTCGGTGGCCGGGACGACGGCGTCGTGCGCGGCGCGGGCGGCGTCGTCGCCGTGCAGCGTGACCCCGGCGTCGGCCAGCGCGCTGAGCAGCCGCGGCAGGAACGGCACGTCGCGGTGCACCAGCAGCGTCTCGGCGGAGTTGCAGACGCTCACCCGGTGGGTCTTGGAGTTGAGCACGACCGCCTCGGCGGTGGCCGGGTCGGCGGAGGCGTCGACGTAGACGTGGCAGTTGCCGACGCCGGTCTCGATCACCGGCACCTGCGCCTCGCGCACCACCCGCTGGATGAGCGAGGCGCCGCCGCGCGGGATGACGAGGTCGACGTGCCCGCGGGCGCGCAGCAGCTCGCCCACCGAGGCGCGGTCGGCCGGCAGCAGCTCGACCGAGCCCTCCGGCAGGCCGGCCTTCTGCGCCGCCTCCGACAGCACCGCGACCAGCGCGGTGTTGGTGCGGTACGCCGAGGCCGACCCGCGCAGCAGCGCCGCGTTGCCGCTCTTGAGGCACAGTCCCGCGGCGTCGACGGTCACGTTCGGCCGCGCCTCGTAGACGATGCCGACCACGCCGAAGGGCACCCGGACCTGCCGCAGCTCCAGCCCGTTGGGCAGCCGGGAGCCGCGGACGACGTCGCCCACCGGGTCGGGCAGGGCGACCAGCTCGCGCAGCGCGGCGGCGACGCCGGCCACCCGCGGGGCGTCCAGCCGCAGCCGGTCGAGGACCGACGCCGGGGTCCCCTCGGCCGCCGCGGCCTCGACGTCGAGCGCGTTGGCGGCCAGCACCTCGTCGGTGCGCTCGACCAGCGCGTCGGCCATCGCCGCGAGCGCGGCGTCCTTGACATCGGTGGGCAGCGTCCGCAGCACCCGGGCGGCGGCGCGGGCGCGCAGGACGGCGGCCCCGATCAGCGGCAGCTCGACGACGTCGGACACGCCCCGGAGGGTACGCGCCGCCCCTCCCGCCCGGGCACGTCCCGACCCGTGTGAGAATGGTTCTCATGACCAGGACCGCGGCCCGAGTCGCCGCCGCCGCCGCGACCGCCCTGCTGCTCGCCGCCTGCGGCTCCTCCGGCGGGGACGAGGCCGCCGCGGCCGACGGCGTCCGGGTGCAGGCCGCCTTCTACCCGCTGCAGTGGGCGGCCGAGCGGGTCGGCGGTGACCGGGTCGACGTCGCCTCGCTCACCCCGCCGGGCGCCGAGCCGCACGACCTCGAACTCACTCCGCAGGACGTCGCCGCGCTGAGCGAGGCCGACCTCGTCGTCTACCTCGAGGGCTTCCAGCCCGCGCTCGACGACGCCGTCACCCAGGCCGGCGACGCCGCCTGGGACGCCGGGCAGGCCGCCGACCTGTCGCTCACGACCGAGGCGCACGAGCACGAGGGCGAGAGCGAGGAGGAGCACGCAGCGCACGGCGAGGAGGACGGGGAGGTCGCCGACCCCCACTTCTGGCTCGACCCGACCCGCCTGGCCGACGTCGGCGACGCGCTGGCCGACCGGCTCGCCGAGGTCGACCCCGACGGGGCGGACACCTACCGCGCGAACGCCGAGGCGCTGCGCGGCGACCTCGAGAGCCTCGACGCCGAGATGCAGGAGGGGCTCGCCGACTGCGCGGTCACCACGCTGGTCACCGGCCACGACGCCTTCGGCTACCTCGCCGACCGCTACGGGCTGGAGGTGGTCGGCGTCAGCGGGCTGAGCCCCTCGGCCGAGCCCACCCCCGAGCAGCTGGCCGAGATCTCTACGCTGGTCCGCGAGCGCGGCGTGACGACCGTCTACACCGAGACCCTCGCCGACCCCGCCGTCGCCGAGACCGTCGCCGAGGAGGCCGGTGTGCAGACCGCCGTCCTCGACCCGATCGAGGGCCTGACCGACGAGTCGGCCGGTGACGACTACCTCGAGGTCATGCGGGCCGACCTGGCCACTCTGCAGGAGGGGCAGGGCTGCGCGTGACCGACCTCGCGCTCCGGCTGGCCGGCGCCACCATCGGCTACGGCGACGTCGCGATCGTCCGCGACGCCGACCTGACGGTGCGGCGCGGCGAGGCGGTCGCGGTGCTCGGCTCCAACGGCTCGGGCAAGACGACGCTCTCCCGCGGCCTGCTCGGCCTGGCCACCGTCCTCGGGGGCACCGTCGAGGTGCTCGGCGCCCCGGTCGGCCGGCAGCGCGAGCACGGCCGCATCGGCTACGTCCCCCAACGGCACACCGTCAGCGGCGCGATGCCGGCCACGGTCCGCGAGGTGGTGGGCGTGGGCCGGCTGCCCCGGCTGGGGCTGTTCCGGCGCCCCGGCCCGCGCGACCGGGCCGCGGTCGCCGAGGCGGTCGACGCCGTGGGCCTCGCCGACCGGCTCGAGGACCCGGTGGCCGCACTCTCCGGCGGCCAGCAGCGGCGGGTGCTCGTGGCCCGCGCGCTGGCCGCCGAGCCGGAGCTGCTGGTCATGGACGAGCCCACCGCCGGGGTCGACGCGGCCAGCCAGGCCGCACTGGCCGCCGTGCTGGCGCGGGTGTCGGCGGCCGGCACGACGCTGCTCGTCGTGACCCACGAGACCGGGCCACTGTCGGGCGTGCTCATGCGCGCGGTCGTCGTCGACTCCGGGCGCCTCACCTTCGACGGCCCGCTCGCCGCGGTCGGGCCGGTGGCCGGCGCCGACTGCCACCACCCCGCCGGGGCCGCCGCCCCGCCGGTGCGCGGGTACCGGCTGGACCAGCCGCGGCCGGCCCCCGACGCGGTCCGCGTACGCGACGGGAGCCGCTGACGTGGAGCTGCTCGAGTACGGGTTCATGCAGCGGGCGCTGCTGGCCTCGCTGATGGTCGGCCTGGCCGCACCCGCCGTCGGGGTCTTCCTGGTGCAACGGCGGCTGTCGCTGCTCGGTGACGGGCTGGGGCACGTCGCGCTCACCGGCGTCGCCGTCGGCGTGCTCACCTCCACCGCGCCGGTGGGGACGGCGCTGGTCGCCGCCGTGCTCGGCGCGGTGCTCATCGAGCTCGTCCGCGCCCGCGGCCGGACCAGCGGCGACGTCGCGCTCGCCGTCCTGTTCTACGGCGGCATCGCCGGCGGCGTCGTGCTGCTGTCGCTGGCCCCGCGCGGGCAGGCGACCAACCTCGACGCCTACCTCTTCGGCGCCATCACCACGACGACCGGCGCCGACGTCGCCGTCTTCGCGGCCATCACCGTGGTCGTGCTGGCCGTCGTGTGGCTGCTCGGGCAGCGGCTGTACGCGGTGAGCGACGACGAGGAGTACGCCCGCGCCGTCGGCCTGCCGGTGCTGGCGCTCAACGTCGTCCTGGCCGTGCTGGTCGCCTCGACGGTCGTGCTCTCGATGCGGGTGGTCGGCCTGCTGCTGATCAGCGCGCTGATGATCCTGCCCAGCGCCATCGCCCAGCTCGTCGGGCGCAGCTTCCGCAGCACGCTGTACCTGGCCTGCGCGATCGGCGTCGTCGTCAGCGTCTCGGGCACCGCCGGCTCCTACTACACCGGCACCCCCTCGGGGGGCACGATCGTGCTGCTGGCCATCGCGCTGTTCCTCGTGGTCACCGCCGCGGCCGCGCTGCGCGAGGCGACGGCGCGGCGGCGGCACGTCCGCCGGGTCGAGGTGCACGCCGCCCACCCCCACGAGCACGGCGAGGGGTGCGGCCACCGGGCGGTGCCGCACGGCGACCACGTCGACTACGACCACGACGGGCACCTGCACGCGCCGCACCGGACCGGCACCGGGACGCACTACGACGAGCACAGCGACCACGCGGCGACGCCGCCGGTGGGGACGGAGCGGCCGTGAGCGCCCCCGAGGTCCCGGTCCGCCGGCAGACGCGGCAGCGGACGGCGGTGCTGACCCTGCTCGACCAGCTCGACGGCTTCCGCACCGCGCAGGACCTGCACGCCCTGCTGCGCGAGCGCGGCGACGCCGTCGGGCTGGCCACCGTCTACCGCGCGCTGCAGGCGCTGGTCGACGACGGCCTGGTCGACGTGCTGCGCGGCGAGGACGGCGAGGCGGCCTACCGGCGGTGCTCGCCGGTGCACCACCACCACCTGGTGTGCCGGTCCTGCGGGCTCACCGTGGAGGTCGCCGACCCGCCGGTGGAGCGCTGGGCCGCACGGGTGGCCGCCGAGCACGGCTTCGCCGACGTGCAGCACCAGCTGGAGGTCTTCGGCACCTGCGGCCGCTGCACTCCCGCTCAGCGGTAGGGGTCGGTCACCTCGCGCAGCCGGGTGAGCGCCGCGCGCAGCTGCGCCGTGGTCTCCTCCCCCAGGTGGGCCGTCCACTCGGCCTCGACCTCGGCCTCCACCCGGCGGGCGATGGCCACCATCTCCCAGCCGCGCTCGGCGATCTGCACCAACCGGGCGCGGGCGTCGGTGGGGTCGGGGACGCGGCGGACGAAGCCGCCGCGCTCGAGCTGGTCGACCAGGTGGCCGGCGGTCTGCTTGGTGACCAGCGCCTGCGCCGCCAGGTCGGTCAACCGGGTGCCGGAGGGGCCGATCCGGGCGGCGATGCGGGCCTGGGCGATCGTGATGTCGCCGACGCCCTCGGCCGCCAGTGTCGCGAGCAGCCGGGCCTCCATCGCCCGGGACGGGTAGAAGCACAGCAGGGCCAAGTTCTGGTGGTCCGGGTCCTGGTGGTCCGGGTCCTGGTGGTCCGGGTCCTGGTGGTCCGGGTCCTGGTGGTCCGGGTCCTGGTGGTCCGGGTCCCGGCGACCCCGGCGGTCCCCGTCCTGCCCGACCCCGTCGCTCCCGCTCACGGCACCCCTTGACGTTGGTCAGATGTTCTGACTGAATGGTCAGACCATCTTACCAACTCCGAGGGGGCCGTCGTGGACCTCGACGACGTGTGGCGCACCATCGACGCCCAGCGCTCGAGCCTGGCCGACCTGTTCGACGACCTGTCGCCGGCCGAGTGGGAGACACCGTCCCTGTGCGACGCCTGGCGGGTGCGCGACGTCGCCGCACACCTGACCTTCTCGCAGGCGCGCCTGCGGGAGGCGATCGTGCCGGCGATCCGGGCCGGCGGCAGCTTCGACCGGATGATCCGTGACTCGGCGCTGCGCGTCGGCCCGCTGCCCCACGCCGAGTACGGCCGGCGGATCCGGGCGATGCTCGGCTCCCGGCGGCGGGTGCCGTTCGTCAGCCCGATCGAGCCGCTCACCGACGTGCTCGTGCACGGGCAGGACGTCGCGATCCCGCTGGGTCGCGAGCGGCCCGTCCCGCCGGTGCCCGCAGCCGTGTCGGCCAGGCGGGCCTGGGACCTGAGCTTCCCGTTCGGGGTGCGGAGGCGACTGGCCGGCCTGCAGCTGCGGGCCACCGACAGCGACCTCGTGCTGGGCGAGGGCGCACCGGTCGAGGGCACCACCGGTGACCTGCTGCTGCTGGTCACCGGACGCACCGCCACGCTCCACTGGCTCTCCGGCGAGGGCGTGCACAGGCTGCCGGCGGCGAAGGGCCGCCGGGAGGACTCGAGGAGGACGACATGACCCTGGGCGTGATCACGGACGTGTCCGCACCCGTGGAGGCCTACGACGCGGTGCACGCGGCGATGCTCGAGCGGATGGGCCCGGCCGTCGACGGCCTGCTGCTGCACCTGGCCCGGCCCACCGCGGGCGGCTTCCAGGTGATCGACGTGTGGGAGTCCCGCGAGGCCTACGAGCGCGGGATCCGGGAGGTGGTCGGGCCGGTGTCCGCGGAGGTGCTGGGAGGTCAGGCACCGCCGCCCTCGGTGGTCACCGAGTTCGAGGTCCGCGGCCTCGTGCTGCCGCGGGCCGGCGTCGCCGTCTGACGCCCACGTCCCCGCTCGACGAGGAGGACGCGATGACGTGGGCGGTGATCGAGGACGTGTCGCCACCGGCGGAGCCGTACGACCTGGTGGAGCTGTACGACACGGTGCACCGGCTGCTGCTGGAGCGCACCGGTGGGGCCTTCGACGGCCGGCTGGTCCACCTGGCCTGGCCGACCGCCGACGGGCTGCGGGTGGTCGAGGTGTGGGACTCCCGGGAGCAGTACGACCGCTACGGCCGCGAGGTCGTCGGGCCGCTGGTCGACGAGGTCCTGGCGGGCCGGCCGCACCCGCCCGAGCAGGGGACCCCGTTCGAGGTCCGCGGCCTGGTGGTCCCGGCCGGCGGGGTGGTGGTCCCGGCCGGCGTGACGGCCCGCTGACCCGCCGGGACGGCCCTGCGCACGGGGTCCTCCGTCAGTTCAGCGCGCGGGTGCCGGGCGGCAGGACGCCGCCGCCGACCATCTCGACGACGGCGTCCTGCAGCGCGGTGAGCGCCACGCGCTGGGTGAACGGGCCGGTGGAGACGCGGGCGACGCCGAGCTCCTGCATCTCGCGGGCCGGCAGCGACGCGCCGGGCACGCTGATCAGCGTCAGTCGGTTGCGGCCCAGCCCCTCGACGACCGCCTCGATCTCCTCGCGGGCCACCAGGCCGGGCACGAACACGACCGGCGCGCCGGCCTCGAGGAACGCCCGGCCGCGCCGGACGACCTCGTCGAGCAGCTGCGCGCGGTCGGCGCCGGCGCCGGCCCGCAGCAGGGCGTCGGTGCGGGCGTTGAGCACGAAGTCGATGCCGGCATCGCGGCCGGCCCGCACCACGGCCTCGACGGCGGCCACGGCGTCGTCGAGCGGCTTCATCTGGTCCTCGAGGTTGCCGCCGACCACGCCCTTCTCGATGGCCCGGCGGGCGGTCTCGCCGGCGTCGCCGTAGCCGGCCTCCATGTCCATGCTCACCGGCAGGTCCACCGCGGCGGCGATCCGCCCGACCATGTCCAGGTGCAGGTCGAGCGGGATGTTCTCGCCGTCCTCGTAGCCGAAGGTCGACGCGATCCCGTGGCTGGCGGTCGCGAGCGCGCGCACGCCGTCGGTGGCGGCCACCACCTGGGCGGAGACCACGTCCCACACGTTGGTGAGGACGAGGATCTCCGGGGCGGTGTGCAGGTCGAGCAGGGTCCGGGCGCGGGTGGCGAGATCGGTCACGGGGGCGACCGTACGGCTCAGCGGGACCGCAGGGCGCGCAGGGCGCTCTTGCGGGCCTCGCCGGTGAGCCGGTCGAGGAAGACCTTCCCGTCGAGGTGGTCGACCTCGTGCTGCAGGCAGCGCGCCATGAGGCCCGAGCCCGACAGCCGCAGCGGCTCGCCGTGCACGTCGAACCCCTCGGCGACGGCGTGCATCGCCCGCACGGTCGGTGCCCAGATGCCGGGGATGGACAGGCAGCCCTCGTCGCCGTCCTGGACCTCCTCCGACAGCTCCACGATCCGCGGGTTGACCAGGTGACCGATCTCGCCGTCGACGTGGTAGCTGAACACCCGGGCGCTCACCCCGATCTGCGGGGCCGCCAGCCCGGCGCGGCCGGGGTGGTCGACGGTCTCCTCGAGGTCGCGCACCAGGGCGGCGAGTTCCTTGTCGAAGGCCCGCACCTCGTCGGCGGGCGTGCGGAGCACGGGGTCACCGAGCTCGCGGATGGGGCGGATGGTCACCCGGGCAGTCTCGCAGCCGTCCGCGGGCGTCCCACCAGCACCATCTCGTCGCGGTGGACCACCTCGCGGCGGTACTCGGGGTCGAGGTCGGGAGTGCGCCGGCCGAGCAGCGCGGGCAGCTCCCGGGCGTCGTAGGCGACCAGCCCGCGGGCGACGACGGCGCCGTCGGGCCCGACCAGCTCCACCGGGTCGTCGGCGAGGAAGTCGCCGTCCACGCCCGTGATGCCGGCGGCCAGCAGCGACGCCGACCGCTCGCGCACCGCGCGCACCGCGCCCTCGTCGAGGACCAGCCGCCCGCGCGGCCGGCTGGCGTAGCGCAGCCAGAACTGCCGCCCGGAGGGACGGCGGCCGGTGGGGGTGAACAGCGTGCCCACCCGCTCCCCCGCCAGCGCCGCGGCCGCCCGCGGCGTCGAGGTGACGACGACGGGCACGCCGGCGCCGGAGGCGATGAACGCCGCCTCGACCTTGGTCGCCATGCCGCCGGTGCCCACGCCGTTGCGCCGGGCGGTGCCGAGGGTGACCGCGGCGAGGTCGGCCGGGCCGGCCACCCGGTCGAGCAGCCGCGCCGGGCCGGTGCGCGGGTCGCCGTCGTAGACGCCGTCGACGTCGGAGAGCAGGACCAGCGCGTCGGCGGCGGCCACGTGCGCCACCAGCGCCGCGAGCCGGTCGTTGTCGCCGAAGCGGATCTCCTCGGTGGCGACGGTGTCGTTCTCGTTGACGATCGGGAGCACGCCGAGCGTGAGCAGCCGCTCCAGCGTCTGGCGGGCGTTGCGGTAGTGGCCGCGGCGGGTGAGGTCGTCGGCGGTGAGCAGCACCTGCCCGACGACGATGCCGTGCCGGTCGAAGGCGTCGGCGTAGGTCTGCACCAGGCGCAGCTGCCCGACGCTGGCGGCGGCCTGGGCGGTGGCGAGGTCGCGCGGGCGGCCCTCGACGCCCAGCGGCGCCAGGCCGGCCGCGATCGCGCCGGAGGACACCAGGACCACCTCGCGGCCCGACGCGCGCACCGCGGCCAGGACGTCGACCAGCGCGGTCAGCCGGGCCGGGTCCAGGCCGCCGGGCAGCGTGGTCAGCGACGAGGAGCCGACCTTCACCACCACGCGGCCGGCGCCGGCGATCTCCGGGCGGACGGTCACGCGTCGTCGTCCCGGGGGTCCGCGGGCAGGTCCTCGTCGGCCCAGGTCTCGGTCATCTCGTAGGGCACCCGGCGGGCCTTCTTGGCCGCCAGCCGCTCGGCGGCCCGCACACGGTGCGGGGCGTCGATGCGGCTGTCGGTGCCGCGGCCGCCCAGGCCGGCGGTCTCCTCCGCCAGCGGCGTGCCGGCGGGCAGGCTGGGCTGGAAGTCGAAGGCGACGTCGCCGATGACGACGGTGTCGCCCTCCTGCGCGCCGAGGCGGGTGAGCTCGTCCTCCACGCCGAGCCGGTTGAGCCGGTCGGCGAGGAAGCCGACGGCCTCGTCGTTGCTGAAGTCGGTCTGCCGCACCCAGCGCTCGGGCTTGACGCCGCGGACGACGAAGGTCCCCTCGTCGTCGGGGTCGGCGGTGACGGTGAACCCGGAGTCGTCGACCGCGCGCGGCACGACGGTCACGCGGGCCGGCTCGGGCTCCGGCAGGGCGGCCCGGTGCTCCTCGACGGCGGCGGCGAGCGCGTAGCCGAGCGCGGCCAGCCCCTCGCCGGTGGCGGCGCTGACCGGGAACACCTGCAGGCCGCGCTCCTCGAGGGCCGGGCGCACGAGGTCGACCAGCTCGCGGCCGTCGGGCACGTCGATCTTGTTGAGGACGGCGACGCGCAGCCGGCCGACGAGGTCCTCGCGGTACTGCGCCAGCTCGTGCTGCAGCGCCTCGATGTCGCTCTCGGGGTCGCGGCCGGGCTCGAGCGTGGCGGTGTCGACGACGTGCACCAGCACCGCGCAGCGCTCGATGTGGCGGAGGAACTCCAGGCCCAGCCCGCGGCCCTCGGACGCGCCGGGGATGAGCCCGGGGACGTCGGCCATGGTGAACACGGTGTCGCCGGCCCGGACGACGCCGAGGTTGGGCACCAGCGTGGTGAACGGGTAGTCGGCGATCTTCGGCCGCGCCGCCGACATGGCCGCGATCAGCGAGGACTTGCCCGCCGAGGGGAAGCCGACCAGGCCGACGTCGGCGATGCTCTTGAGCTCGAGGACGGCGTCGAGGGCCTCCCCCGGCTCCCCGAGCAGCGCGAAGCCGGGCGCCTTGCGGCGGGGGTTGGCCAGTGCGGCGTTGCCCAGCCCGCCCTTGCCGCCCTGGGCGAGCACGACCCGGGTGCCGGCGCCGACGAGGTCGGCGATCACCTCGCCGTCGGGGGTGCTGACGACGGTGCCCTCGGGGACCCGCAGCACCCGGTCCTCGCCGTTGGCGCCGTTGCGGTGGCTGCCGGCGCCGGGGCGGCCGTTGCCGGCCTTCTGGTGCGGGCGGTGGTGGAAGTCCAGGAGGGTGTGGACGTTGGGGTCCACCTCGAGGACGACGTCACCGCCGTTGCCGCCGTTGCCGCCGTCGGGGCCACCGAGGGGCTTGTACTTCTCGCGGTGCACGGACGCGACGCCGTGACCGCCGTTGCCCGCGGCGACGTGCACGACGACGCGGTCGACGAACGCGGCCATGTCTGCTCTACCTGCTCACTGCCTCGGGAACGCCACGAGCGCACGGGCCGGCCGGCCCGTGCGCTCGTCGCGGGGTGTTCTGGGGAGAGCCCTGCGGGCTCAGGCGTCCACGGTCGTGACGGAGACCGTCTTGCGACCACGCCGGGTGCCGAAGGTGACCGCGCCGGGCTGCAGCGCGAACAGCGTGTCGTCGCCGCCGCGGCCCACCCCGAGACCCGGGTGGAAGTGGGTGCCGCGCTGGCGCACGATGATCTCGCCGGCCTTGACGACCTGGCCGCCGAAGCGCTTGACGCCGAGGCGCTGGGCGTTCGAGTCGCGGCCGTTACGGGAGGACGAGGCGCCCTTCTTGTGTGCCATGTCGTCGTCAGCCCTTCGTGATGTCGCGGACGACCACGTCGGTCAGCGGCTGACGGTGGCCCTGACGCTTGTGGTAGCCCGTCTTGTTCTTGAACTTGTGGATGCGGATCTTCGGGCCCTTGCCGTGGCCGACGATCTCGCCGGTCACGGTCACGCCGGCCAGCGCCTGCGCGTCGCTGGTGACGGTGTCGCCGTCGACCAGGAGCAGGGCCGGGAGGGTGACGGTGTCGCCCGCCTCACCCGCGAGACGGTTGACCGTGAACCGGTCGCCCACGGCCACCTTGTGCTGCCGGCCACCGGCCTTCACGACTGCGTACACCACTGAACTCCTCGATCGCTGCTGTCGGTCCCGCGACGCGTCCTGGACGCACCCCGGCGCGGGAGCCGGGTGCCGGACGGGCCGCACCGCCTCCTCGACCCCTGGCGCGGAGCCGGGTCGGGGCGGTGCAACCCGACCAGCGTACCCGAGCGGCCGGGACCGGGTCGAACGCGGCCCCGCCGCAGGGTCCCACCGCGAGCGTGCGAGCGGTGAGGGGCGGTGGGGTCCTGCCACGAACGCGGTCCCGGCCGCCCGGAGGTCAGGACGCCGGCGGACCGGCCGGGCGGCTGGCCGCGCGACGGCGCCGCGGGCGCGTGCCGCCGGCGACCGTGGCCGCCCCGTCCCCGGTCGCCCCGGCACCGGCCGGGGCGGTCGTCTCGGCGGGGGGCGCCGTCTCGGCGGGGGGCGTCGTCTCGGCGGGGGCTGCCTCGGCAGCGGGCGCGTCGGCGGGGTCGTCGTCCATCGGGCCGGGGTCGTCGATGCCCGCGCCGGGCGGCAGCGCCGCCTCGTCGTCGCCGGCGTCCGGCGTCGCCACCGGCTCGGGAGACGGCTCGGGAGCCGACTCGGGAACCTCCGCGCCGGGCACCTCGGCGCCGATCTGCACCGTCACCTCGACCTCGGGGGCGCCGTCGGTCAGGGCGGACCCGGCAGCCGGGACGTCCTCGGGAGCGGGAACGTCCTCGGGAGCGGTCGCGGCGGTGAGCACGGCGGCGTCCTCCGCGGCCCGCTCCTCCCCCGACTGCCCGCGGTTGCGCCGGCCGCGGTTGCGCCGGCCACCGGGACGCTGTCCGTCCCCGGCGTCGCCGTCCGGGCCGGGCTGCCCGGTCGCGACGACCTCCGCGGGCTCGCGCTCGGCCTCCTTGCGCTCGGCCTCCTTGCGCTCGGTGTCCTTGCGATCGGTGTCCTTGCGCTCGTCCCGGCGGGCCGGCTCGCGCCGGCCGCCGTTGCTGCCGGAGCCGTTCCCGCCGGAGCCGCTCCCGGAGCCGCTGCGGCGCTTCTCGTCCACCGGGTCGGTGTGCACGAGGACGCCCCGGCCGCGGCAGTGCTCGCACGGCTCGGAGAACACCTCGAGCAGGCCCTGGCCGACCCGCTTGCGGGTCATCTGCACCAGGCCCAGCGAGGTCACCTCGGCCACCTGGTGCTTGGTGCGGTCGCGGCCCAGGCACTCGGTGAGCCGGCGCAGAACCAGGTCGCGGTTGCTCTCGAGCACCATGTCGATGAAGTCGATGACGATGATGCCGCCGATGTCGCGCAGCCGGAGCTGGCGGACGATCTCCTCGGCCGCCTCCATGTTGTTGCGCGTGACGGTCTGCTCGAGGTTGCCGCCGGAGCCGGTGAACTTGCCGGTGTTGACGTCGACGACGGTCATCGCCTCGGTGCGGTCGATGACCAGCGAGCCGCCCGAGGGCAGCCACACCTTGCGGTCGAGCGCCTTGGCCAGCTGCTCGTCGACGCGCAGGTCGCGGAAGACGTCGCCCTCGCCGGTGTGGCGGGTCAGCCGGCCGGACAGCTCCGGGGAGACGTGCGCGACGTAGGCCTCGACGGTGTCCCAGGCGTCGTCGCCCTGGACGACGAGCTCGGTGAAGTCCTCGTTGAAGACGTCGCGGATGACCCGGATGGCGAGGTCGGGCTCGCCGTAGAGCAGCGCGGGCGCGTTGCTCGACGAGGACGCCTTGGTCTGGATGACCTCCCACTGGGCCTTGAGCCGGGCGACGTCGCGGGTGAGCTCCTCCTCCGAGGCGCCCTCCGCGGCGGTCCGGATGATCACACCGGCGTCCTCGGGGACGATCGTGCGCAGGACGTCCTTGAGCCGCTGCCGCTCGGTGTCGGGCAGCTTGCGGCTGATGCCGGTCATCGAGCCGCCGGGCACGTAGACCAGGAAGCGGCCGGGCAGGTTCACCTGCTGGGTGAGCCGGGCGCCCTTGTGGCCGATCGGGTCCTTGGTGACCTGGACGAGCACCTTGTCGCCGGACTTGAGCGCCTGCTCGATCGAGCGCTGCTTGCCGGTGAGGCCGGCGGCCTCCCAGTTGACCTCGCCGGCGTACAGGACGGCGTTGCGGCCCTTGCCGATGTCGATGAACGCCGCCTCCATGCTGGGCAGCACGTTCTGCACCCGGCCGAGGTAGACGTTGCCGGCGAACGACGTCGCCTGCGCCTGCGTGACGTAGTGCTCGACGAGCACGCCGTCCTCGAGGACGGCGATCTGCGTGCGCTCGCCGCGCTGGCGGATGACCATCCGGCGCTCCACCGCCTCGCGGCGGGCGAGGAACTCGGCCTCGGTGAGGATCGGCGCGCGGCGGCGCCCGGTGTCGCGGCCCTCCCGGCGGCGCTGGCGCTTGGCCTCCAGCCGGGTGGAGCCGGTGACGCCGCGGACGTCGTCGTCGCTGGTGACCCGGCCGTTGCGGCCGGCCCGCTCGGGGCGGTCGTCGTCGTCCTCGGTGCCGGACTCCGCGGCGGCGTCCCCACCCCGGCGACGGCGGCGGCGACGGCGGCGGGTGGTCGACCCGCCCTCGGCGTCGTCGGCCTCGGCGTCCTCGGTCTCGGCGTCCTCGGTCTCGGCGTCCTCCTCGTCGGCGTCCTCCTCGTCGGAGGCGCCGTCGCCCGCGGCCCGCTCGTCGGCGGCGGGCTCGCCGGTCTCGTCCTCGGCGTCGGCGGACTCGTCGCCGCTGCGCCCCCGGCCCCGGCCCCGGCGGCCGCGGCGGCGGCGCCGGCTGCCACCGGACTCGTCGCGGTCGACGTCGTCACGGTCGGACTCGTCGCGGTCGGACTCGTCGCGGTCGGTGTCGCCCGCGTCCTCGTCGGTGTCCTCGTCGGCGTCCTCGACCGCCTCGACGGCGGTCCGGTCGTCGGCCTCGGCCGTGGCGCCGCGGCGGCGCGACCGGCTCCGGCGCGAGCGCGGCGCGGGGGCCTCGTCGTCCTCAGCGGGTGCGGCGGCGTCGGCGACGTCCTCGACGTCGGGCGACTCCGGCAGCGGCCGGCGGCTGCGACGGCGGGGCGCCGGCGGGGCCTCGGCCTCCAACGGCGCCACGAAGCTGACGAAGGCCGGGATCGCCGGCGCGACCGGCGGCGAGGGCGGAGCCGCCACGGGGTCGGCCGATCCGGCGGGGCGCGTGGCCCGGCGGCGGGGCCGGGCGATGACCGCCGTCGGCTCCGGGGAGCTGAACTGCGCGCCGAAGGGCGAGCCGACCGGCTCGTCCTCGGGCTCCTCCGGCTCCTCCTGGGGCTCGGTGCCGGCCTGCGCCCCCGGCTCGGCGGCGGCCGTCTCGGCCGGCTCCTCCTCGGGGGTCTCCCCCGTCGCCGCCTCCCCGGTGAGCACCTCCGCGACGGCGGGAGCGTCACCGCCCGGGGTGCCGGCGGGAGTGCTGTCCGGCGTGGTCGTGTCGCTGCTGGTGTCGTTGTCCTGGTCGGCCACGAGGGCTCGCCTCCTGTGTGGTGCTCCCGGGCGCCGGTCCCCTCGGGACAGGCGGCCGCGCAGGAGCACGGGTTGGGCGGGCCGGGCGGCCGCTCCGGGTGCGGCGGCGCGTCCGGCCTGCGAAGTCTGTGGTCGGTCCCGGTCGGCGGTGGCCGTGTCCGGAGCCGGTCTGCAGGTGGTGCGGGACTGCAGGTGGTGCGGTGGTCTGGGGTGCTGCGGTGGTCTCGGTGGTGCCGGGCGGGCGCGTCACGTCTGGCAGCCGTGCCGCTCGACGTCGCGGTGGCGCCCGGGCTCGCCGGTCAGACCGCGGCGTGCTCCCCCTGGCAGCGGGTGCGCGCCGCTCGGTCGGGACCGAGCGGATCGGCCACGGTCCCGCTGTCGTCGAGCCGGCCCTGCGCCTCACGCACGGCCCGGGGGGGCGACGGCGGGCGCAGGTCGGCGACGGCAGCGAGAGCGGCCACCACGTCGTCGGGTCGAACGGCGGGCGTCACCTGCCGGACGACCACGTGCAGTATGGCACGTCCCGCCGCGCCGCCCGCGGTCGCCGAGGCCACGGGGCCCCGCGCATCGACGTCGCGCAGGCCGTTCTTGGTGCGCTTGGCCACGGTGACCTCGTCGCGGGCGAGGAAGGTGGCGAGCGCCGCCGACAGCTCGGCGGGCTCGATGCCGGGCAGCTCGATGCTCCACCGGGCGGCGTCGATCCGGTCGGCGAGCGACCCGCCGCCCTCGGCCGCCTCGACGCACTCGAGCACGTCGATGCCCGGCGGCAGCGAGGCGTCCAGCGCCGCCCGGACCTCCTCGGGGTCGCGCCGCTGCGCCAGGCCGATCTCCAGGTACTCCGCCTCGCTGGCCGCCCCGGTGGGGGCCGCGCCCACGTAGCTGATCTTCGGGTGCGGGGTGAAGCCGGCCGAGTAGGCCATCGGCACCCGCGACCGGCGCAGCGCCCGCTCCAGCGCGCGGGCGAGGTCGCGGTGGGAGGCGAAGCGCAGCGGGCCGCGCTTGGCGTAGCGCAGCCGCAGCTTCTGCACGGTCGGCGGCGGGGGCGGGCCCTCCGGGGAGCGGGCCACCTCAGCGGCCCATCTCAGTGGCCCACGACGGTGAGCGGCAGCAGGCTGCGCCCGGTGGGGCCGATCTGGATCTCGGTGCCCATGGTGGGGCAGACGCCGCAGTCGTAGCAGGGGGTCCACCGGCAGTCGGCGACCTCCTCCTCCGAGAGCGCCTCCTGCCAGTCGTCCCAGAGCCACTCCTTGTCCAGCCCGGAGTCGAGGTGGTCCCAGGGCAGGACCTCGTCCTGGGTGCGCTCGCGGGTGGTGAACCAGTCGAGGTCGACGCCGAACGGGGCGAGCTCCTCGGCGGCCGCGGCGACCCACCGCTCGTAGGAGAAGTGCTCGCTCCAGCCGTCGAACCGGCCGCCCTCGCGCCAGACCCGCTCGATCACCCGGCCCACCCGGCGGTCGCCGCGGGAGAGCAGTCCCTCGATCACGCCGGGCTTGCCGTCGTGGTAGCGCAGCCCGATGGAGCGGCCGATGCGGCGGTCGGCGTTGATGGCCTGCCGCAGCACCCGCAGCCGGTGGTCGATGGTCTCGGCGCTCGCCTGCCCGGCCCACTGGAACGGGGTGTGCGGCTTGGGCACGAAGCCGCCGATGGAGACGGTGCAGCGGATGTCCTTGCGGCCGCTGGCCTCCCGGCCGGCGCGGATGACCTCGACGGCGAGCTCGGCGATCTCGAGCACGTCCTCGTCGGTCTCCGTGGGCAGGCCGCACATGAAGTAGAGCTTCACCTGCTGCCAGCCGTTGGCGTAGGCGGTGGTGACGGTGCGGACCAGGTCCTCCTTGGACACGGTCTTGTTGATCACGCGGCGGATCCGCTCGCTGCCGCCCTCGGGCGCGAACGTCAGCCCCGAGCGCCGGCCGTTGCGCGAGAGCTCGTTGGCCAGGGTGACGTTGAAGGCGTCGACGCGGGTGGAGGGCAGCGACAGCCCGGTGTTGGTGCCCTCGTAGCGGTCGGCGAGCTCCTTGGCCACCTGGGCGATCTCGGAGTGGTCGGCGCTGGACAGCGACAGCAGCCCGACCTCCTCGTAGCCGGTGGCGCGCAGCCCCTGGTCGACCATCGAGCCGATGCCGGTGATCGTCCGCTCGCGGACCGGCCGGGTGATCATCCCGGCCTGGCAGAACCGGCAGCCGCGGGTGCAGCCGCGGAAGATCTCCACGCTCATCCGCTCGTGCACGCTCTCGGCCAGCGGCACCAGCGGCGTCTTCGGGTAGGGCCACTCGTCGAGGTCCATGACGGTGCGCTTGCCGACCCGGGCCGGCACGTCGTCGCGGGTGCGGGTCACCGCCGCGATGGCGCCGTCGGGGCCGTAGGAGACGGCGTGGAAGCGCGGCACGTAGACGCCGTCGACGCGGGCCAGCCGGGCCAGGAGCTCCTCGCGGCCACCGGGGCGGCCGGACTCCTTCCACGCCTTGACGACGTCGGTGACGTCGCCGACGGCCTGCTCGCCGTCGCCCAGGACGGCGCAGTCGACGAAGTCCGCGATCGGCTCGGGGTTGAACGCCGCGTGCCCGCCGGCGACCACGACCGGGTGCGTCTCGTCGCGGTCGACCGCGTGCAGCGGGATCCCGGCGAGGTCGAGGGCCTCGAGCAGGTTGGTGTAGCCGAGCTCGGTGGCGAAGCTCACCCCGAGGACGTCGAAGTCGCGCACGGCGCGGTGGGCGTCGACGGTGAACTGGCCGACACCGTGCGCGCGCATCAGCGCGGCGAGGTCGGGCCAGACGGCGTAGGTGCGCTCGGCCAGGGCGTCGGGCCGCTCGTTGAGCACCTCGTAGAGGATCATGAGGCCCTGGTTGGGCAGCCCCACCTCGTAGGCGTCGGGGTACATCAGCGCCCAGTGGACGGCGACGTCGTCCCACGCCTTGACCTGCGCGTTCAGCTCCCCGCCGACGTACTGGATCGGCTTCTGCACCTGGGCCAGCAGCGGCTCGAGACGGGGGTAGAGGCTCTCTCCGGTCATGACCGGTCCAGGGTAGACGCCGGCCCCGGGGCGCCGGACTCCTCCGTCGAACTGCAGCCCTGCGTGATCGCTTCTAAACTCATCGTCACCAACGGGGGACGTCGACGAGGGGGAGCATGACGCAGCCGGCCGGGAGCACGAGCACGCTGCAGGACGACGGCGGCGCGCCCCGCACCCGACCGCGGGGCCCGGTCGCGCTCTCCCTCCCCCGCGGCCGCACGATGCCCCCCGAGCAGTGGTCGGCCCACCACGCCTTCGTCCTGCGCACGCTCGCCGTCCTGGTCGCGGCGGTGCCGGCCTACGCGCTGGTGCGCGGCCACGACCTGGTGTCCGCGGCCCTGCACACCGCTCCCCCGGCGCTGCTGGCGCTGCTGGCCTGGGCGCCCGGGGTGGGCCGCGACGCCCGCGCCGCGGCCGCCGCCCTCGGGCTCATGACCACCGCCGCGGTCGGCGTGCAGCTGTCCGGCGGGGCGACCGAGGCGCACTTCCTGTTCTTCGCGCTGCTGCCGCTGGCCGCGCTCTACGCCGCGCGGGCGCCGTTCCTGCTCGCGATCGCCTTCGTCGGCGTCCACCACTTCGCGCTCGGCACCCTGGTGCCGCACGCGGTGTTCGAGCACGACGTCGCGCCGCTGCCCATGGCCGCCCTGCACGCGGCGTTCGTGCTGCTGGAGAGCTGGGCGTGCCTGGTGGCCTGGCGGCGGTTCGACGACCGGCGCGAGCACGTCGAGGCGCTGGTCGCCGAGCGCACCGCCGAGCTCGCCGCCCAGCGCGACGAGCTCGCCGGCCTGGCCGCGGTCGTGCAGTCCACCGACGACGCGGTGGTCACCGCCACGCCCGACGGCCGGATCACCTCCTGGAACCCCGGGGCCGAGCGGCTCTACGGGTGGCCGGCGGCCGAGGTGCTCGGCCGGCACGTGTCGCTGGTCGGGACCGGTCAGGAGCTGCCCGCGGACCTCACCACGATGCCCACCGGGACGATGGAGCGGCGGCAGCGGCGCCGCGACGGGGCGCCGTTCGACGCGCTGGTCACCCTCTCGGTCGTCCGCGGGCAGGACGGCACCGCGACGGGGGTGGCCGCCATCGTCCGCGACATCACCGGGCGCAAGCGCAGCGAGGCCCAGGCGCACGCCACCGCCCGCCAGCTCGAGCAGCAGGCCGGCGAGCTGGCCCGGATGGCGCTGCACGACCCGCTCACCGGGCTGGCCAACCGCGCGCTGATGCAGGACCGCCTCGAGCACGCCCTCGCCGACCGCCGCGTCCGCCGGCACGCGGTCCTGCTGCTCGACCTCGACGACTTCAAGGCGGTCAACGACGTCTGCGGGCACGAGGCCGGCGACGCCGTGCTGACCGCCGTCGCGCGGCGGCTGGAGTCCTCCGTGCGCCCGGCCGACACCGTCGCCCGGCTCGGTGGTGACGAGTTCGTCGTCCTGATGGAGGACGTCGAGGGCCGCCGGGACGTGGTGACCGTGGCCGAGCGGCTGCTGCGGGCACTGCGGGAGCCGGTGGCCTGGGGCGACGAGCGGTTCACCGTGGGCGGCAGCGTGGGGGTCACGCTCACCGACGCCGGGGACCGCCGCGGCATGGACGACCTGCTGCGCGACGCCGACCTGGCCATGTACGTGGCCAAGTCCGGCGGCAAGAACCGGGTGCGGGTCTTCGAGCGCGGGATGCGGGAGGAGGTCGCCGCGCAGGACGAGCTGGTGCGCGACCTGCGTCGGGCCGTCGACGGCGGTGAGCTGAGGCTGCTCTACCAGCCGCAGGTCGACCTGCGCACCGGCGCGGTCACCGGCGTCGAGGCGCTGGTGCGCTGGCAGTCGCCCGGTCGCGGGCTGGTGGAGCCGTCCGGGTTCCTCCCGGCCGCCGAGGCCACCGGGATCGTCGACGCGATCGACGACTGGGTGATCGGCGAGGCCTGCGCCCAGCTGCGCTCCTGGGACGCGGCGGGCCTGCCGGAGCTGCGCATGGCGGTCAACGTCTCGCCGCGCCGGCTGGCCACCGGTGACCTCGCCGCCTCCCTGGCCGCCGCCGCGCGCGCCACCGGGGTCGACCCCGGGCGGCTGGAGATCGAGGTCCCCGAGGCGGTGGCCGCCGGGCCCGACGCCGCGGCCGGCATCCGGGAGGTCCGGGCGCTGGGCGTGCACGTGGCCATCGACGACTTCGGCACCGGCTCGTCGTCGCTGGCCCGGCTGCGGGAGCTGCCGCTGGACCGGCTGAAGATCGACCCGTCGTCGGTGGCGCTGCTGGCCGAGGGGGCGGCGGGTGGCTCGCTGGCCCGCGCCGTGGTCGCCCTCGGCGACAGCCTGGACCTGGAGGTCGTCGCCGAGGGCGTGGAGCAGCCCGGGCAGCTCGCCGCGCTGCGCGCCCTGGGCTGCGGCGCCGCGCAGGGCCACCTCCTCGGCTCGCCGGCGCCGGCCGCGGACGTGGCGTGCCTCGTCCGCACCGGTCGGCCGCTCGTCGGCGCCGCCTGACGACGGCGGGCGGGGCGCCGGCCCGGCGCGCTCAGCGGCGCCGCGCCATGGCCGCGCCGGTGACCGCCAGGCCGGCCAGGCACCAGGCGGCCAGCACGGCGTAGGGCGTCCACGCGACGCCGCCGAGCGGCGCGGTCAGGCTCTCGCGCACCGCCTGGGCCATGTACTGGACGGGGAGCACGTCGTGCACGGCGGCCAGCCAGTCCGGCAACCGCTCGGCCGGGAAGTTCACCGGCGAGAACAGCAGCACGGAGAAGACCAGCACCTGGGAGGCGAGCACGGCCAGCACCGGGCGCAGCAGGTGGGCCAGCGCGTAGCCGACGGCGGTGGCGGTGACGGCGACCAGCAGCACGGCCGGGACGACGAGCGGGCCGGGACGCAGGGCGACGTCGAAGCGGAGGACGGCGGTGAGCAGGCCCAGGGCCACGCCCGGCAGCACCGCGAGCAGCCACAGGGTCAGGTCGGCCGCGAGGAGGGCCAGGCGCGGCACCGGCAGCGCACGCTCGACGTCGAACCGTCCCTCCAGCTTGGCCTGCGCCACCATCTGGGGGACGATCACCAGCCCCACGGTGAGCAGGGTGACCGTCGGGGCGCCGGTGGACAGGTACAGCGCGGTCTGCGGGTCGAGGGCGGGCACCAGGAAGGCGAAGCCCACCACGATCCCCACGGCCATCATCGCCTGCACCACGAGGACCACCGGGAGAACGGCGGCCAGGCGGATCACCTGCCAGCGCAGCAGCAGCCCGTAGCTAACGCACCAGTGCCGCACGGTGCACCTCCTCCGATCCGGCGCGGTCGGCGTCCTCGCCGACCAGGCGCACGTAGACGTCCTCCAGCGACAGCGCACCCAGGTGCCACTCCTCCACGGCACCGGTCCGCTGCTGGCCGACCAGCCAGTGGCCGACGGCGTCCGCGGCGTCGGCGGGCGCACGGGCGACCAGCCGCGGGCCGCTGTGGTGCGCGTCGTGGACGCAGGGCGGCAGGACGGGTGCGGGCCGGCCGGGTGGGAGCACCAGCTCCACCCGCAGGTCCGCGTCCGCGCCGCCCTTCAGCGCCGAGGGCGTCGCCTCCGCCACGACCCGCCCGCGGTCGAGCACGGCCAGCCGGTCCACCACCCGCTCCGCCTCCGCGACGGCGTGGGTGACCAGCAGGACGGCGGTGCCCTCGTCGGCCAGCCGGCGCACCTCCTGCCAGAGCAACCGGCGGCGGACGGGGTCGACGTCGTTGGACGGCTCGTCGAGCATGACCACCCGCCCGGGTTCGACGGCCGCCATCGCGAAGGAGACGAGGCGGAGCACGCCGCCGGAGAGCTTCTCGCCGGGGGTGTCGTACCAGCGCTCGATGTCCAGCGCCGCCGCCAGTGCCGCGCCGCGACGGACCACCTCGCGCCGGCCGCCACCGCGGATGCGTCCCGTGAGCTCCACCGCCGCGCGAGGGGTGATGCCGACCATGGGGACCTGCGCCTGCTGCTGCAGCGAGCACAGGCTGCGGGCGAGGGCCGGCCGCGCGACCAGGTCGCACCCGTCCAGGTGGATCGAGCCACCGGTCGGCCGCAGCAGGCCGACCACCTGGGACAGCAGGGTCGTCTTGCCCGCTCCGTTGTGGCCGAGCAGCCCGAAGACCTCGCCGGGCCCCACGTGGAGGGTGATCCCGTCGTTGGCCCGCACGGTCCCGCGTCGGCCGCGGTACACCTTGACCAGATCCCGGATCTCGATCACGTCGACCTCCAGATACCGAGTGGTATCGACATACCATCTGGTATCCGGAGGTCTGTCAAGAGGGAGGAACGCCGTGCCACCGAGCCGACGGCAACAGCAGGAGCACACCCGCGAGCGGCTCCTCGAGGCCGCCGAACGGGTGTTCACCGCCCGGGGCTTCGCCGGTGCGTCGGTCGACCAGGTCGCGGCGGAGGCCGGCCTCACGAAGGGCGCGGTGTACTCGAACTTCGCCTCCAAGGAGGCGCTGGTCGTGGCCCTCATGCGGCGACGCCTCGAGGCGAGCATGAGCGAGGTCCGCGAGCAGCTGGCCCGTTCGGGGCCGGCGGACTTCTACGCCGAGGCCGGCCGCGAGTACCAGGCAGAGGCCCGGCGCGGGGCCGGCTGGGCGATGCTGGTCGTGGAGTTCTGGCTCTACGCGATGCGCCACCCTCCGGTCCGGACCGTGCTGGCCGACCTCGAGCACGAGCTGCGCACGCAGCTCGCCGCCTTCCTCGACGACCTCGCGGCGCAGGGCGGTGGGCGGCCCGCGCTGCCCGGGTACGAGATGGCCGCCGTCCACACCGCCCTGGACATCGGCATCGCGCTGCAGGCGCTCCTGGACCCGGAGCGCGTGTCCCCGTCGCTCTACGGCACCGCCGTGGGCCTGCTCGGCGGCGAGGCCCCACCCGGGCGGGACGGCCGACAGCCGCCGCCGGCCCCCCGGCACCCCGGTCGACCGCCGGACGCGGCACCGGGGGCCGGGTCGAGCCCCTCCTAGGAGAGACCGGGGAAGAACAGGCCGATCTCGCGGGCCGCGGACTCGGCGGAGTCCGAGCCGTGGACGATGTTGGACTGCACCTCGAGGGCGAAGTCGCCGCGGATGGTGCCGGGCGCGGCCTTCACCGGGTCGGTGGCACCGGCCAGGGCGCGGAACGCCTCCACCGCGCGCGGCCCCTCGACGACGAGGGCCAGCAGCGGGCCGCCGGTGATGAACTCGACCAGCGAGCCGAAGAAGGGCTTGTCGCGGTGCTCGCCGTAGTGCTCCTCGGCGACCTCGCGGGTGAGGGTGCGCAGCTCGGCGGCGACCAGGCGCAGGCCCTTGGCCTCCAGCCGCGAGACGACCTCTCCGACCAGGCCGCGGGCGACGCCGTCGGGCTTGACGAGGACCAGGGTGCGATCAGTCACGGGACGGCAGCCTACGGGGACCGATGTGTCAACCGGGATTGACAGCCTGCCGTTCGTCAACCACAGTTGACGCCATGACCGGCCGCACCTCCGACGAGACACTCACCGCCGCCACCAGCGACGACCCGGCGGTGGGCCTGCGCGGGGTCCGCGCGCTGCGCGACCTCGCCGACCGGCTGGAGGTGCTGCAGGTCGCGGCCGCCCGCCGTCGCGGCTGGTCGTGGCAGCAGGTCGCCGACGCACTCGGCGTCACGCGGCAGGCGGTGCACAAGAAGCACGCCCGGTCCTCCGGGCGCTCGTGGGAGGAGTCCTGAGGTGTTCGAACGATTCGCCGCCGAGGCCCGCACGGTCGTGGTCCTGGCCCAGGAGGAGGCCCGCAGCGCCGGCGCGGACAGCGTGGACCCGGTGCACCTGCTGGTCGCCCTCGCCGCCGCCCCCGGCCCGGCCGGCCGGCTGCTCGACGACGCCGGCGCCTCCGTGGTTGGCCTCCGCGCGGGGCTGGCCCCCGGCGCGGGCAGCGGCCCGCTCGACGCGGAGGCGCTGGCCGCGCTGGGCATCGACCTCGACCGGGTGCGGGCCGCCGCGGAGGCCGCGTTCGGCCCGGGCGCGCTCGACCGCGGCTCGCGCACCCGGCGGTCGGGGCACCTGCGCTTCGCCGCCGGCAGCAGGGAGGCGCTCAAGGAGGCGCTGCGCGCGGCGATCCGGCGCGGCGACCGGGTCATCGACGGCCGCCACCTGCTCGCCGGCGTCCTCGCGGTGGGCGACCCCGCGGTCGCCGCGGCGCTGGCCCGGGCGGGCGCCGACGTCGCCGACCTGCACCGCCGCCTGGCCGGAGAGGCCGACGCGGCCTAGCTAGGGCTCCTCGGAGGGAGCTGCCGGCTCGCCGAAGGGCGAGCCGAGCAGCTCCTTGCGGATCTGCAGCAGGTAGAGCCAGATGAGCACGAAGACGCCGCCGACGAACCACATGGCGGCGTCGATCAGGCCGGTGAGCAGCAGCGGCACCTGCAGCGCGGTGCCGACCTCCAGGCCGCGCGGCCGCCGCTGGATGCCGCCGGCCAGCACCAGGACGAGGGCCAGCACGAGCAGCACCGTCAGCCGCACGCCGCCGAGGCCGGCCGCGGTCTGGGCGATGGCGCGCGGCACGAACAGCACCGCGATGCCCTCGAGCAGCAGCACCGCCGCGGCCGCGCCGCGCAGCGCCCGGGCCGCGCGGACCGGGTCGGGCGCCGTCACGGCCTGCCGCCGAGCACGGTGCGGGCCTCCCCCGCGGTGACCACGCTGCCGGTGACCAGCACGCCCGAGCCGCCCAGCGCGTCGTCCGGCCCGGCCTCGGCCAGCTCGATCGCCTCGGTGAGCGCCTCGGCCAGCCGCGGGGAGACGCTCACCCGGTCGGCGCCGAACACGTCGACGGCCAGCGCGCCGAGCTCGTCGGCCGGCATCGCGCGCGGCGAGGCGTTCTGGGTGACCACCAGCTCGGCGCAGACGGTCTCCAGCTCGCGCAGCATCCCCTCGACGTCCTTGCCGCGCACGCAGCCGACGACGCCGACCAGCCGGGTGAAGTCGAAGGACTCCCGGATCGCCTCCACCGTGGCGGCCATGCCGGCGGGGTTGTGCGCCGCGTCGACCAGCACCGTGGGGCTGGTGCGCACCCGCTCCAGCCGGCCCGGGGAGCGCACCGCGGCGAACGCCGCGCGCACGGTGTCGACGTCGACCGGCCCGGTGGACGCGCTCGCGCCGAGGAACGCCTCGACGGCGGCCAGCGCGGTGACGGCGTTCTGCGCCTGGTGCGCGCCGAACAGCGGCAGGAACACCTCGGCGTACTCCCCGCCCAGGCCCTGCAGCCGCAGCTGCTGCCCGCCGACGGCGACCTTGCGCTCCAGCACGCCGAACTCGGTGCCCTCGCGGGCGACGACCGCCTCGACCTCGACCGCGCGGCGCACCAGCGCGTCGAGGGCGGCCGGCTGCTGGCGGGCCAGGACGGCGATGGAGTCGGGCTTGACGATCCCCGCCTTCTCGCCGGCGATCGTGCCGACGTCGGGCCCGAGGAACTCGGCGTGGTCGAGGGCCACCGGCGTGACGACGGCGACCCGGGCGTCGACGACGTTGGTGGCGTCCCACGTGCCGCCCATGCCCACCTCGACGACGGCGACGTCGACCGGGGCCTCGGCGAACAGGGCGTACGCCATGCCGACCATCACCTCGAAGAAGCTCATCGGGTGCTCGCCGGCGGCGTCGACCAGCCGCACGTAGGGCGCGACGTCGTCGTAGGTCTCGACGAACCGCTCCTCGCTGACCGGCTCGCCGTCGAGCACGATCCGCTCGCGCACCGACTGCAGGTGCGGGCTGGTGAACCGGCCCACCCGCAGGCCGAACCCGCGCAGCAGCTCGTCGACCATCCGCGCCGTCGTCGTCTTGCCGTTGGTGCCGGCGACCTGGACCACCGGGTAGGCCCGGTGCGGGTCGCCGAGCAGGTCGACGAGGGCGGCGATGCGGGCGAGCGAGGGCTCCAGCCGGGTCTCCGGCCAGCGCGCCAGCAGCTCCTCCTCCACGCGGGTCAGGTCGCTGCTCATCCTCCCCAGGATGCCAGCCGCGCAGTTCCTAGGATGGAGGTCATGGTCGCCGACACCCGCACCCCGGTCAGCACCGCTCCGGGAGCCGGCGCGGGCGTACCCGACAAGCCCACGATCGACGGTCTCGAGGAGAAGTGGGCCGCCCGCTGGGCGGAGGCCGACACCTACGCCTTCGACCGCGCGGCGGCGCTGTCGGCGCCCCGGGAGCGGACGTGGTCGATCGACACCCCGCCGCCCACGGCGAGCGGGTCGCTGCACGTGGGGCACGTGTTCAGCTACACCCACACCGACTTTGTGGCCCGCTACCAGCGGATGCGCGGCCGGCACGTCTACTACCCGATGGGCTGGGACGACAACGGCCTGCCCACCGAGCGCCGGGTGCAGAACTACTACGGCGTCCGCTGCGACCCCTCCCTCCCCTACGACGGGTCCTTCGAGCCGCCGGCGAAGCCGGGCAAGGACCAGGTGCCGGTCAGCCGGCGCAACTTCGTCGAGCTGTGCATGCAGCTGACCGAGGAGGACGAGCGCGCCTTCGAGCAGCTGTGGCGCCGCGTCGGGCTGTCGGTGGACTGGTCGAACGTCTACCGGACGATCTCGGAGACCTCCCGCGCCACCGCGCAGCGGATGTTCCTGCGCAACCTGGCCCGCGGCGAGGCCTACGCCCAGGAGGCGCCCACGCTCTGGGACGTCACCTTCCGCACCGCCGTCGCGCAGGCCGAGCTCGAGGACCGCGAGCGGCCCGGCGCCTACCACCGGATCTCCTTCGCCGGCCCGGCCGGCCCGGTGTTCATCGAGACCACCCGCCCCGAACTGCTGCCGGCCTGCGTCGCGCTGGTCGCCCACCCCGACGACGAGCGGTACCAGGCGCTGTTCGGGTCCACCGTGCGCACGCCGCTGTTCGGCGTCGAGGTGCCCGTGGTCGCCCACCGCCTGGCCGAGCCGGACAAGGGCTCGGGCATCGCGATGATCTGCACCTTCGGCGACCTCAACGACGTCACGTGGTGGCGGGAGCTGCAGCTGCCCACCCGCGCGGTGATCGGCTGGGACGGCCGCTTCGTCGCCGACGCCCCCGAGGGGGTGCCCGCCGACGTCTACGCGGAACTGGCCGGCAAGACGTCCTACAGCGCGCAGCAGCGGATCGTGGAGCTGCTGCGGGAGTCCGGCGACCTGCACGGCGAGCCCACGGCGATCACCCACCCGGTCAAGTTCTACGAGAAGGGCGAGCGGCCGCTGGAGATCGTCACCACGCGGCAGTGGTACATCCGCAACGGCGGCCGCGACGCCGACCTGCGCGACGCCCTCATCGCCCGCGGCCGGGAGATCCAGTGGGTGCCCGAGCACATGCGGTACCGCTACGAGAACTGGGTCGAGGGCCTCAACGGCGACTGGCTGATCAGCCGGCAGCGCTTCTTCGGCGTCCCGTTCCCGGTCTGGTACCGGCTCGACGACGCCGGTGAGCCGGTGTACGACGAGCCGCTGCTGGCGCCCGAGGAGTCGCTGCCGGTCGACCCCTCCTCCGACGTGCCGCCCGGGTTCGACGAGTCGCAGCGCGGCGTGCCCGGCGGGTTCGCCGCCGACCCCGACGTCATGGACACCTGGGCGACGTCCTCGCTGTCGCCGCAGGTGGCCTCGGGCTGGGACACCGACCCCGAGCTGTTCACGCACGTCTTCCCGATGGACCAGCGGCCGCAGGCGCACGACATCATCCGGACCTGGCTGTTCTCCACCGTCGTGCGCTCGCACTTCGAGTTCGGCACGGTGCCGTGGTCGCACGCGACGATCTCCGGGTTCGTCGTCGACCCCGACCGCAAGAAGATGTCGAAGTCCAAGGGCAACGTCGTCACCCCGATCGACGTGCTCGAGCGCTACGGCACCGACGCGGTGCGCTGGCGCGCCGCAGGCGCCCGGCCGGGCGCGGACTCGCCGTTCGACGAGGCGCAGATGAAGGTCGGCCGCCGGCTGGCCATGAAGATCCTCAACGTCGGCAAGTTCGTGCTGGGGCTCGGGGTGTCGTCCGGGGCGACCGGCGAGCAGGTCACCGAGCCGATCGACCTCGGGCTGCTGCGCCGGCTCGCCGACGTCGTCGAGGAGGCCACCGCGGCGATGGAGGCCTACAACTACACCCGCGCGCTCGAGGTCACCGAGAGCTTCTTCTGGTCGTTCTGCGACGACTACGTGGAGCTGGTCAAGTCCCGCGCGTACGGCACGGGTGCGGCGGCGGAGTCGGCGCAGGCCACGCTGGCGCTGGCGCTGTCGGTGCAGCTGCGGCTGTTCGCGCCGGTGCTGCCGTTCGTCACCGAGGAGGTCTGGTCCTGGTGGCAGGGCGGCTCGGTGCACCGCGCGGCCTGGCCGGCCGCCGCCGAGCTGCCGGCCGGGGGCGACCCGGAGGTGCTGCCGGCGGTGGCCGCCGCGCTGGCCGGTGTCCGCAAGGCCAAGTCCGACGCCAAGGTGTCGATGCGCGCCGACGTCGAGTCCGCGACCGTCACCACGCCGGACGTCGCGCTGGTCGAGGCCGGCCGCGGCGACCTCGTCGACGCCGGGCGGATCGCCGCGCTGACCGTCGTCGCCGGCGAGGGCCCGCTGTCGGTCGACGTCGTCCTGGCGCCGCCCGCGGAGGGCTGAGCCCCGGGCAGCTGCCCGCCCCGAGGGGCCGGCGAGCCGCCGGTGCGGGATCGTTCGACGCAGACGTCGGCGGTCCCGGGCGGGCCGCCCGCCGGGAGGGGGACGGGCCGTGCCACTGGTGACCGTGCTGGCGACCGGCGGCACGATCGCCACCCGCGCCGACGCCCGCGGGGTCGGCACGGCCCGGGACGGCGGCGCGGACCTGGTGTCCCGGCTCGACCTGCCGCCCGGCGTCGAGGTCCGCGTCGAGGACGTGCTGCGGGTCGGCAGCTACCTGATGACCCTCCAGCGGGTGCACACCCTCGCCGTCCGGGCCGCGGAGGTGCTGCGCGACCCCGACGTGGCCGGGCTGGTGGTCACCCACGGCACGGACACCATCGAGGAGACCGCGTACCTCCTCGACCTCTTCCACGCCGACCCCCGCCCGGTCGTGGTGACGGGGGCGCAGCGCCCCGCCGACGCGCCCGACAGCGACGGCCCGCGCAACCTCACCGAGGCGGTCACGGTCGCGGCGAGCGAGGGGGCCCGCGGCCTCGGCGTGCTCGTCGCCTTCGGCGGGCGGGTCTTCGCCGCGCGCGGGATCCGCAAGGGCCACACGCTGGCCGCCGACACCTTCACCGCGCCCGACACCGGCCCGCTCGGGTGGGTCTCCACCGGCCGGATCGGGATCGAGAGCCGGCCGGTCCGCGGTCCGGCCCTCGACCTCGCCGCCTTCGACCCGGCCGGCGTGCGGGTCGACGTCCTCGCCTGCCACCCCGACGCGGACGCCGTCGCGCTGCGGGCGTTCGCCGACGCGGGGGCCCGCGGGATCGTGCTGGAGGCCACCGGCGCCGGCAACGCCAACCCGGCGGTCGTCGCGGCGGTCGGGGAGTTGGTCGCGGCGGGGGTCGTGGTCGTCACCTCCACCCGGGTGCCGGCCGGGCGGGTCGCCGCGCTGTACGGCAACGGCGGCGGCGCGGACCTGCTGGCCGCCGGCGCCGTCCCCAGCGGGCTGCTGCGCCCGTCGCAGGCCCGCGTCCTGCTCGCCGCCCTGCTGGGCGTCCACCGCGACCCGGACACCGTGCGGGCCGGGTTCGCCGCCCGAGTCACCGGCTGACGCCCGTCGGCCGGTCCCCGAGGAAGGGAAGTGGCATGGCCAAGGAGATCCTCTGCGCCTTCGGGATCGACGTCGACGCGGTGGCCGGGTGGCTGGGGTCCTACGGCGGTGAGGACTCGCCGGACGACATCTCGCGCGGGATGTTCGCCGGTGAGGTCGGCACGCCGCGGCTGCTCGACCTCTTCGCCCGGCGGGACATGACGACCACGTGGTTCTGGCCCGGGCACTCGATCGAGACCTTCCCCGAGCAGTTCCGCCGGTGCGTCGACGCCGGCCACGAGATCGGCGTGCACGGCTACAGCCACGAGAACCCCATCGCGATGAGCCGCGAGCAGGAGGCGGCGGTGCTCGACCGCTCGATCGAGCTCATCACACGGGTGACCGACCGCAGGCCCACCGGCTACGTCGCGCCGTGGTGGGAGTTCTCCCCCGTCACCAACGAGCTGCTGCTCGAGCGGGGCATCAAGTACGACCACTCGCTCATGCACGACGACTTCACGCCCTACCGGGTCCGGGTCGGCGACACCTGGACGAAGATCGACTACTCGCAGCCGGCCGACACCTGGATGGAGCCGCTGGTGCGCGGCGAGGAGACCGACCTGATCGAGATCCCGGCGAACTGGTACCTCGACGACCTGCCGCCGATGATGTTCGTCAAGACCAGCCCCAACAGCCACGGTTTCGTCAGCCCGCGGCACCTGGGCGAGTCCTGGCAGGACCAGTTCGACTGGGTGTACCGCGAGATGGACTACGCGGTGGTCACCTTCACCATCCACCCCGACGTCTCCGGGCGGCCGCAGGTGCTGCTCATGCTCGAGCGGCTCATCGAGCACGTGAACGGTCACGAGGGGGTGCGCTGGACGACCTTCGACCAGATCGCCGACGACTACGCCGCGCGCTTCCCCCGGCAGGGCTGAGCGCCCGCGTGTGCGGAGGCTGCGGCGCCCGCTCCGGTGTCGACTGGGCGGCGCCCTTCCTGGGTTCCGCGGGGGGTCGCGAGGCCGCCGCGCGGGTGGTGCGCGCGGCGGCCGGCCGGCCCGTCGACGTCCGGCCGGTGGCCGGGGGCTGGCTCGTACGCCGGCCCACCGGCGCCTCGCTGGTGGCCGGCACGCTGACCGCCCTGGTCGGTTCCCTCGGGCCGCCGGCCGACGCCGACGTCGAGCTGCCGCCGGCCCCCGGGAGGCACCTGCCCGCGCCGGACCGACGCCGTCCCGTGGTCCTCGTGCACGGGCCCACATCCGGGGCGGTCGACGCCGGTGTCCCCGGCTGGGCCGAGCGGCTGGTGTCCGGCCGGTCCGGCGTGGTGGCCGCGCACGGCGACCCGCGGCCGGTGCTCGCCGCGCTGCTCGCCGACCCGCTGCGCCGGCACGTGCGGGTCGACTGGCTCGACGCCGCGGCGCTGCCGGGCTGGGGTCCGGTCGCCGGCCGGCTGCCCGGGGTGCCGGTCACCGTGCCGCCCGACCGGGTCCCGGCCCTGGCGGCGCTGCTCGCGCTGCGGCTGCCGGGCCGCCCGCCGGGCGAGCGCACGCGCACCCGGGTCGGCGCCGGGCGGGCGACGGTGGTCCTCGACGCGCTCGGGCCCACGGTGCTGGGGGCGTGGACGGACGTCGGGTGAGCCGGCCTCGTCGGGCGGCGTCGTCAGGCGGCGTCGTCGGGCGGCGTCGTCAGGCGGCGTCGTCCTGGGCCCAGTCCGGGGCCGGCCCCAGGCCCAGCCGCCAGCGGGCCGCCTCCTCCGACGGGCTGCGGTCGCCCAGCGCCAGCCGCAGGGCGCTCAGCTGCGCCCGGGCGACGGCGACCGGCGCCGCTGCGCCCCGGCCGCGGCCGGGGACGCCGGCGCACCCGGCGAGGGTGGGTGAGACCAGCTGCGCGGCCGCACCCGACAGGCCGCGGTAGAAGACCCGCTCCGGTGCGCTCAGCCCCGGCGGGGCGGCGAGGAACGCGCGCAGCGAGTCGGGGACGGGCGCCAGCTGCGGGCGGTAGGCGGCCAGCGCGTCGGCGAGCTCGGCGGCGCTGCGCGGCAGGTCGGTGGCGCCGAGCTGCTCGGCGCTGCGGGCCCAGTCGGCGACGTAGGCGTCGGGCCAGGAGCGGCCGAAGCGGGCGGCGAGGTCGCGGCCGACGGCCTGCTGGGCGGCGAGGAAGGCGTCGGTGAAGGCCAGGTGCACCCAGCGCAGCAGCTGCGGGTCGGAGGCGGAGTAGGGGCGGCCGCGCACCCGCCCGCGGACGCTGCCGTGCATGCCGCGCACCCGGGCGGCCTCGCGTTCGGCGAGCTCGGCGGAGCCGAAGGTGGTCACCACCAGCCAGCGGGCGGTGCCGGCGAGGCGCTTCCACGGGTCCTCGCGGTAGGCCGAGTGCTGCTGCACGCCGGCGAGGGCGAGAGGGTGCGCGGCCTGCCCGAGCAGGGCCGCGACCCCGCCGACGAGGGTCGAGAGGTCACCGTGCACCCGCCACACGACGCCGTCGGGCTCGAACCACCCCGGCCCGGTCCCCACGCGGGCGATGTCGCGGACCCAGTCCGGAGCACCGGTCGGGTCCCCGGACACGCGGGAGCGGAACGCCGCGCGCGCCGCGTCGGGGAGGGCGGTGAGGACGCGCACGCCGTCGAGGGTGCCACCCGACCGGATCGTGCGCCGCCTGACTGCGAGCGTGTGCGCCCACGCCGGGTTCCGGGCGCCCGTCTGCCGCGTCAGCGCACACGCTCGGGGTGCAGGAGGCGGCGGCGGGCGCGGTGGACCGCGCGGATCTCGGCCCGGCACGCCTCCGGCTCGCCGGTCAGCCGCCGGAACCCGAACCGCAGCGTCTGCCAGCCCGCCGTCGCCACGAGCGCGTCGCGCCGGATGTCGCGCTCGCGCTGGGCTCGGGAGCCGTGCCACGCGGCGCCGTCCATCTCGACGGCGAGCAGCACCTCCTCGTAGGCGGCGTCGAGGAAGAAGGCCTCCCCCGCGACCTCGAGGCGGCGCTGCAGCGTGAACGCCGGCATGCCGGGCCCGCGGAGCACGGCCAGGCACCCCCAGATCTCCAGCTCGCTGCGGCAACCCTCGGCCAGCAGCCGGGTGAGCTCGACCAGCGCCGCCCGCCCGGGCAGGCAGGGCCGACGCCGGATCTCCCGGGCGAGGTCCGCCGGCCGGCACAGCCGGCGACGGACGGCGTCGATGGCGGCGGCACGGACCTCGTCCCTGGTCAGCGCGCCGGGACGGGCCCAGGCGTCGACCACTGCCCGCGCGGGACGCGACACCGGCAGCCCGTCCACCCGGCGCACGCTGTGGTCGAGGTCCCGGGTGCGGTGCAGGACCACGCCCGGCGTCCCCCGGCCGCTGCGCGTGAACCCCACGGTGAGGTGGACGGGGCCGCCGGGCGGGGCCAGCTCCCACAGCGCCAGGGCGGAGCCGTGGCTGACCACGCCGCCGCACGACCGCGTCGCCGCCTCGACCCGCAGCCGCCAGTCCCCGGCCGCGCCCGGCAGCGCGTAGACGCCGGGCTGCAGCCCGTCGGCCACCCAGCGGGTGAGGGTGCCGCGGTCCACCCGGGCGGTGAGCGCCTCCCAGGTCGCCCACCCGTCCGGGCCGACGACGGTCGCCGGGTCGTGTGCCATCCGGCGAGGCTCGCCGGGACCGCCGCCGGGCGGGCGCGGGCGGCACGAGCTGTGGACGGCCGGCCGACCCGTGGACGACGGCGACCGTGTGCGCCCACGCCGCGGGATGGGCCCCCGAACCCGGCGCCGGCGCACACGCTCCCCACCCGGCCCCGCGGAACCCGGCGCCGGCGCACACGCTCCGGTCCGCCCACGCAGAAGAGCCCGCCCCCGGGTCGGGGACGGGCTCGTCAGCGGTGCGTCAGGAGATCAGGCGCTCTTCTCGCGGCGCTCGCGGGTGGGCTTGCGCGGCACGATGGTCGGGTTGACGTGCTCCAGCACGACCTCCTTGGAGATGACCACGGAGGCGACGTCGTCGCGGCTGGGCACCTCGTACATCACCGACTGCAGCACCTCCTCCATGATCGCGCGGAGCCCGCGGGCGCCGGTGCCGCGGAGGATGGCCTGGTCGGCGATGGCCTCGAGGGCGTCGTCGGTGAAGTCCAGCTCCACCCCGTCGAGCTCGAACAGCCGCCGGTACTGGCGCACCAGCGCGTTCTTCGGCTCGGTGAGGATCTGGATCAGCGCGTCCCGGTCGAGGGCCTGCACGCTGGTGATCACCGGGAGCCGGCCGATGAACTCGGGGATCATGCCGAACTTCAGCAGGTCCTCGGGCATGACCTCGGCGAAGGCGCTGGAGGCCTCGATCTCCTTCTTGCCGCGGATCTCCGCGCCGAAGCCGATCCCCTGCTTGCCGACCCGCTGCTCGATGACCTTCTCCAGGCCGGCGAAGGCACCGCCCACGATGAACAGCACGTTCGTCGTGTCGATCTGGATGAACTCCTGGTGCGGGTGCTTGCGCCCGCCCTGCGGCGGCACCGACGCCGTCGTCCCCTCGAGGATCTTCAGCAGCGCCTGCTGCACGCCCTCGCCGGAGACGTCGCGGGTGATCGACGGGTTCTCGCTCTTGCGGGCGATCTTGTCGACCTCGTCGATGTAGATGATGCCGGTCTCGGCGCGCTTGACGTCGTAGTCGGCGGCCTGGATCAGCTTGAGCAGGATGTTCTCGACGTCCTCGCCGACGTAGCCGGCCTCGGTCAGCGCCGTGGCGTCGGCGATCGCGAAGGGCACGTTGAGCATCCGGGCCAGCGTCTGGGCCAGGTGCGTCTTGCCGCAGCCGGTGGGGCCCATCAGCAGGATGTTGGACTTGGCCAGCTCGACGGAGTCGTCGCGGCTGGAGCGCTCACCGCCGGCCTGCACCCGCTTGTAGTGGTTGTAGACGGCGACGGCGAGGGTGCGCTTGGCCTTCTCCTGGCCGATGACGTACTGCTCGAGGAAGTCGTGGATCTCGCGGGGCTTCGGCAGCTCGTCGAACTTCAGGTCCGACGACTCCGAGAGCTCCTCCTCGATGATCTCGTTGCAGAGGTCGATGCACTCGTCGCAGATGTAGACGCCGGGGCCCGCGATGAGCTTCTTGACCTGCTTCTGGCTCTTCCCGCAGAACGAGCACTTGAGCAGGTCACCGCTCTCACCGATTCGTGCCACCTGCTGACCTCCACCTCGGGGGGGTGCAGACCCTGGGGAAGCGGGCCTGCGGATGTCGTGTCACTGCTGTGCCCGTGCTCGGTCCCGCTGGTGGCGGGTGCCGCGAGGACGGTCCTCCCGGCGCTGCTGGCCGGGGATCGGGCGCTCGCCGACCGTACCCGTCGCTCCCGACGCCGCGGGACTCCGACGCCCCGGTGCGCCGGGGGCGCTCGACTCGCTCGTCACTCCCGGCACTGCCCCCCGAACGGTACGGGGTACGACCGCGACACGCGCGGGTTTCCCGTCCCGTCCGGGGGACGACGGCGGTCACGCCGGGAGCGCGTTGAGCTTCCGGCTCTGGATGACCTGGTCGACGATGCCGTACTCCTTGGCCTCCTCGGCCGTGAGGATCTTGTCGCGGTCGATGTCGGAGCGGACCTGCTCCGGCGTCCGGCCGGTGTGCCGCGCGAGGATCTGCTCCATCTGCGTGCGCACCCGCTCGATCTCCGCGGCGTGGATCTCCAGGTCCGACACCTGACCGCCGGCCTCGCCGGAGGGCTGGTGGATCAGCACCCGGGAGTACGGCAGCGCCAGGCGCTTGCCCGGGGTGCCGGCCGCGAGCAGGACGGCGGCGGCCGAGGCGGCCTGGCCCATGCAGACGGTCTGGATGTCGGGCCGGACGAACATCATCGTGTCGTAGATGGCCATCAGCGAGGTGAAGGAGCCACCGGGCGAGTTGATGTAGATCGTGATGTCGCGATCGGGGTCGGCCGACTCGAGCGTGATGAGCTGGGCCATCACGTCGTTGGCCGACGCGTCGTCGATCTGCACCCCGAGGAAGATGATGCGCTCCTCGAAGAGCTTGTTGTACGGGTTGGACTCCTTCATGCCGTAGCTGGTCCGCTCCACGAAGGAGGGCAGCACGTAACGGCTGGAGGGCATCTCGAAGCTCATGGCAGTTCTCCTCTCAACCGTCAGTTGTCGGTGACCGGGTTGGTGCTGTCGGTCATGGCGGCACGGCTGACGACGTGGTCGACGAAGCCGTACTCCAGGGCCTCCTGGGCGGTGAACCAGCGGTCGCGGTCGGAGTCCTTCTCGATCTGCTCGATGCTCTGACCGGTGTGGAAGGACTGCAGCTCGTTGAGCTCGCGCTTCGTGCGCCGGAACAGGTCGGCCTGGATGGCGATGTCGGCCGCGGTGCCGCCGACGCCGGCCGAGGGCTGGTGCATCATGATCCGCGCGTGCGGCAGCGCGTAGCGCTTGCCCTTGGTGCCGGCGGTGAGCAGGAACTGGCCCATCGAGGCGGCCAGGCCCATCCCGTAGGTGGCCACGTCGCAGTCGATGAACTGCATCGTGTCGTAGATGGCCATGCCGGCGCTCACCGAGCCACCGGGCGAGTTGATGTACAGGTGGATGTCCTGCTTGGGGTCCTCGGCAGACAGCAGCAGCATCTGGGCGGCCAGCTGGTTGGCGATGACGTCGTCGACCTGGGTGCCCAGGAAGATGATGCGCTCGCGCAGCAGGCGCTCGTAGACCGAGTCGTTGAGGTTCATCCCACCGGCGCCACCCCGCAGGAGCGGGGAGTACGCCGGGTTCGGGTCGGTGCTCACGGGTGTGGTGACCTCCGTTGGCGTGGGTCGAGTCGGTCTCTCGGTGGGCGGGAGCGGGACCGGCGGCCCCTGCGGGCCGTACCCCCGGCGTCGTCCCCGAGTCACGTCGACCCTAACGCGGACCCCCGGGCCCGCAGTCCCGGCGCGGGGCCCTGTTCGCCGTCGGCGCAGCGCCGGCGGCGGAGACGACGGACGCCGCCCTCCCCCGCGCACGCGGGGCAGGACGGCGTCCGTCGGGGAGCGCGGGGCTGCTAGCCCTTGGCGACGTCCCCGCTGTCCTCGGTGGCACCCTCGGCGGCCTCGACGGCCACCGCGGTGGCGACCTCGGCGTCGGGCGCCTCGTCGTCGGCCGCGGCGGCGTCCTCGGACTCGTCCCCGGTGTCGGCGGTGGTGTTCCCGGCGTCGGCGGTGTCCTCGGCCCCGGCCCGGACGGTCTGCGGGCGCAGCGCGTCGAGGTCGACGACGTTGCCCGACGCGTCGGTGATCGTCGTCTGCTCGAGCAGCTGGGCCAGCGTCTTGGTGCGGCGGACGTCGGCGACGAACTCGGCGATGTTGCCGCTCTGCTGCAGCTGCTGGGCGTACTGCTCCGGCGTCGTCCGGTTGCGCTGGGCCTGGGCGACGATCTGCGCCGACAGGTCGTCGTTGTCGACGGTGATCTCGCGGGCGTCGGCGATGGCGTCGAGGACGAACTGGGTGCGGATCGCCTCCTCGATGTTCTTGCGCTGCTCGGCGTCGTAGGACTCGCGGTCCTCGACGCCCGACATCGACAGGAAGGTGTCCCAGTCCATGCCGGCGCGCTGCAGCTCGCCGGCGAGGGCGTTGTTGCGGAACTCCAGCTCGCGGTCGGCCAGGCCCTCGGGGAGCGGCACCTCGGTGGAGGCGAGCAGGTGCTCGACCAGCTTGTCGCGGGCCTGGGCGCCCTGCTGCATGGTCTTGGCGCGGCCCAGCCGGGTGCGGACGTCGTCGCGCAGCTCGGCGAGGGTGTCGAACTCGCTGGCGGTGGAGGCGAACTCGTCGTCGAGCTCGGGCAGCTCCTTGGCCTTGACCGAGCGGACGGTGACGGTGACGTCGGCCTGCCGCCCGGCGTGGGGGCCCTGGTGCAGGTCGGTCTGGAAGGTGGCCGACCCGTCGGCCGACAGCCCGCGGACGGCGTCGTCGAGGCCGGGCATGATCGAGCCGGAGCCGACCTCGTAGGACATGCCGCTGGTCGTGCCGTCCTCGAGGACCTCGCCGTCGACGCGGGCCTCGAGGTCGATGGAGACGTGGTCGCCGTCCTCGGCGGGGCGGTCGACGGCGGTGAGCATGGCGAAGCGCTCGCGCATGACCGAGACCTGCTGGTCGATCTCCTCGTCGGTGACCTCGACGTCGTCGACGGTGACCGCGAGGTCCTCCAGCGGCGGGAGCTCGATCCTGGGGGCGACGTCGACCTCGGCGGTGAAGGCGAGGGTGTCGCGGTCGTCGAGACGGGTGACCTCGATGTCGGGCTGGCCGATCACGCGGACCTGGTTCTCGCGGACGACCTCGGAGTAGACCTCGGGGATGGCGTGCTGGACGACCTGCTCGAGGACGACGGGGCGGCCGACCCGCTGGTCGAGGACGCGCTCGGGCACCTTGCCGGGGCGGAACCCGGGGACCCGGACCTGCCGCTTGAGCTCCTTGTAGACCTCGCCGAAGGCGTGGTCCAGGTCTCCCCACGGCACCTCGATCGCCATCCGGACCCGCGTGGGGCCCAGTTCCTCGATGGTGCTCTTCACAGCGGCAGTGCTCCTCGGTACGACGGAAGGGCGACGCCGGGACCGGCGCCGGGTCGGCTCCCGAGTCTAGAGAGACGCCGGGAGCGGGGTCGGGGTGGCGGGATTCGAACCCACGGCCCCCCGCTCCCAAAGCGGGTGCGCTACCAAGCTGCGCCACACCCCGTGGCGGCTCCCGAGTCTAGGCGTGCCGCCGGGACGGGCTCAGCCGGCGACGGGTGGCCGGCGGTCGGCCCACGGCGCGGCCTGCTCCAGCGCGGCGGCGACCCGGACCAGCACGTCCTCGCGGCCGTATGCGGCGACCAGCTGCACGCCCACCGGCAGGCCGTCGTCGGTGCGGTGCAGGGGCAGGCTGATCGCCGGCTGACCGGTGACGTTGAACTGCGCGGTGTAGGGGATGTAGCTGTTGATCCGCCGGCCCTCCTGCTCGGGCCCGGCGGCGGTGAACCAGCCCAGCTCCGGCGGGGGCGCGCCGACCGTCGGCGTCACCAGCAGGTCCACTCCCCTGCCGCCGAGCTCCGGCGGCGCCCAGAAGGCGGCCACGCTGCGCACCCAGTGGCCCAGCCACGCCCGTGTGGCCAGGTAGTCGGTGGCCGACATCCGCGAGCCGGCGGCGCGGTAGGCGGCGTTGCGCGGCTCCAGCTCGTCATCGGTGATCGGGCGGCCGAGGACCCGCTCGAAGGCGGACACGGTCAGGGCGACGTCGGCGGCGATGGTCGCGTTGAAGGATCGGGAGAAGCGCTCGTCGAACATGCGGTCGGGCGTGCCAGGCTCGACCGCGCAGCCGAGGTCCTCCAGCAGCCGGCCGGCGTGCTCGACGGCGGCGCGGCAGTGCGCGGAGTCGAGGTGGGCGTCGGGCGGGTCGGTGTCGAGCAGCGCCACGCGCAGCCGGCCGACGGGGGCGCCGACCTCCTCGGCCAGCGGGCGCGGCAGCGGCGGAGCGGTGTAGGGGTCGCCGGGCATGGGGCGGCCGATCCAGTCCAGGGCGGTGGCGGTGTCGCGGACGGAGCGGGTGACGACGCCGTCGATGGTCGCGCCGGCCCAGCCCTCGCCGACGTCGGGCCCCTGGCTGACGCGGGCGCGGGTGGGCTTGAGGCCGACCAGGCCGCACAGGCTGGCGGGGATGCGGATCGAGCCGCCGCCGTCGTTGGCGTGCGCGATCGGCACCAGCCCCGCGGCGACGGCGGCCGCCGAGCCGCCCGAGGACCCGCCGGCCGAGTGCGCCGGGTCCCACGGGTTGCGCGCCGGCGGGTTGCAGGGCGGCTCGGTGGTGACGGTGGTGCCGAACTCCGGCACGTTGGTGCGGCCGACGGTGACCAGGCCGGCCTCGCGGAAGAGCCGGCCGAGGTGGCTGTCGTGGGGCCAGCGGACGCCGGCGAGGACCGACGTCCCGTAGCGGGTCTCGTCGCCGGCGACGTGGCAGCCGATGTCCTTGAGCAGGAACGGCACGCCGCGGAACGGGCCGTCGGGCACCTCGCCGGCGGCGTCCGTCCGGGCGTCCTCGAACCGGTCCCGGACGACGGCGTGGAGCTGCGGGTTCACCTTCTCGATGCGGGCGATGGCCGCCTCGACCAGTTCGGCCGGGCTCACCTCGCCCCGCCGCACGAGCTCCGCCTGCGCCGTCGCGTCCAGCCACGTGGTCTCGGTCACGGGGTCGGACGCTAGCGGGCACGGCGGCCGCCGGGAGGGCCGCGCCAGGTGGGCCGCTCGGGTCACGGGTGCCGCAGGAGGAGCAGGTTGGCACGAGGACGGCCCGGTGCCAGGCTGCCCCATGACCTCCCCCGTCCCGATACCCGTCGGCGTCACGCCCGGAGCGGTCATCCGCTGGACGTTCGACCGGCTGAACGCGCACGACTCCTCGTCACTGCGGCAGCTCTACGACGACGAGACCGTGGACCACTTCCCGCAGCGGGTCTGCCGGGGCGCGGACGAGATCGTGGGCTTCTGGGAGGAGACGTTCACCGGGATGCCCGACTTCCACGTCGAGATCCTCGCTCTCGCCGAGCACGGCGACGACGTGTTCGTCCACTGGCGCATGACGGGGACCCATCGCGGCCCGCTGCAGGGGGTCGCGCCGACCGGGAAGGCGATCGCGCTCGAGGGCATGGACCACTTCGTCGTCCGGGAGGGCCGCATCCGCAGCGGGTTCGTCGCGTACGACCAGATGGAGTACGCACGGCAGCTGGGCATGTTCCCGGCTGACGGTTCGCCTGCCGACCGCATGGTGAAGAAGATGTTCAACGCTCGAACCCAGCTCAAGCGCCGGCTGCGCGGCTGACGCACGGACGGCGCCGAGCCGGCAAGGCCGGTGTCCGTCCGTCGGCCAGCGGTCGATGCCGGCTCGGAGCAGCGCCCCCTCCTCCAAGGCCCTCCGGGACCGCAGCCACGCCCCGCCCCGGAGTCCTCGGGCCCGCCGTAGGGCACGTGGTCGGCGGGGAGCGGGGCACGTCCCGGATCCGGGGCGCGCTACCCTCGTCCCGGACCGGAACCTGGTCGACTCTGGTCGCCTGGTTTCTCGTGGCGAGGGGACGGGTTCCCACACGTTCGCTCCCACGGTCTCGCGGGTGTAGCTCAATGGCAGAGCCCCAGCCTTCCAAGCTGGCCATGCGGGTTCGATTCCCGTCACCCGCTCCTAACCGCAGTTCAACCAACCTGTCAGGCCCCCTGGGGAAGGTCGGGGGAAGCCTCCGAACGGCCTGTCTGGGCTCCTCGTGGCCCCGGTTCTCCGCTGCGTGGGTCATGAACGGATCACGCCGCTCACGCAGACGGGGCTTCGTGAGGGCCTGTCGGGTCTCCCGTCGGGGCCACGTGGCCCAGCTGGCCCGGTGACCCGTGCGCGGTGATCCTCACCGTGCAGGGGTCGTACTCAGCCAGCCGGTGATCGCCGCGACGACCTCTGCGGACCGACAGGCCGGGAGGTTGTGGTCGGAGTCGATCCAGGTCACGCGCACGCCCGGGCGCCGCGCCAATCGCCGGACGGCGCTGTGCCGCAGCTCTTCATCCGGCCCGGCGGGCGGAGGCTCGCCAGTCCGGGCGAGGAGGAGCAGCGCCGGGACGGTGAGCTCCTCCCACATCTCCTCGGGCGTCCATCCGAACTGCGCTTCGATGAGCGCCAGCACCTCCTCACGGGAGGGTCGTTCGGCGGCCCGGCCAGCGTGGCGTAGCAAGGATCGTCTGGCGACGGCCTTCCAGACCGGGCGCTGCTCGGGAGGTTCCATGGCCACGGAACGCTCGATCCACGCATCAGCCGAGGCGTCATCGCCGGTGAAGCGGGAGTGCGCATCCAGTGAGGAGGCGACGTCAGCGGCGGACGTGTGGTAGGTGGCCGCCATTCCCCGGACCAGAGCGTCCAGCAAGACGAGCGCCCGGCAGGAACCGACCGTGTTGGCGTAGGTCAACGCGATGCTGGCCCCGAAGGAGTGGCCGACGATCACCGGCCGCCTCAGCGCCAGGTGGTCCACAACGCGGCCGAGATCCGCGGCGTGCGTGGCCAGGCTCTGGTCACCGTCGCCTTCCGAGCCGCCGTGACCGCGCAGGTCGTAGGCGATCACAGGACCGATACCGGTCAACCCGGAGATCGTTCGGTCCCACACCCGCAGGTTGTGGGCGCCGCCGTGCACGAGGACCAGGGCTGGGCCGGACCCGCCCTGCCACCTTTCATACGCGAGTCGCGGGCCCGGTCCCGCGACCGACCCGATCACTGCGTTCTCGCCTCGGAGGCAGGCGCGGACCTGCGGGGGCTGGGATCGATTTGGGGTGGCATGCCGCGTCCCGGCTGCCGCTGTGGAGGGGACCGGTGGTAGCGATCGTCGTTGCTCATGACCGTGCTCTCGTTCGCGTGAGACCTCCGACGGTCGTGACGGTAGGTCCTCTCAACATGTCGGTGGCCTCCTTGTCCGGCGTTCGCGTGTTCCAGGCACTGCCGTGAGTCGCAGCCACCGTCCGAGGCGGCCCCGGTTGGGGTACGACAAGACGGGCCGCCGCGTGGCGTGGCCCCAGTCAAGGGGGTCCCCACGCCGCTGCATCAGAGACGGCGGACTCATCAGGGCAGGTTCGTCAGACGTCGTCGATGGTCGCCGTCCCCGACGCTCGTCGACGGAGAGATGCACCCGCGGAGCGGAGTCCGGACCGATCACGAAGACGAAGACGTCCGCAACCTCGATCGCTTCCGCCAAATCAGCCCGCCAGGCCGCGCGGGCGGGGACGCCCTCTCAGTCCGCCCACACCTCTCGTTGCTGAGCCTTCGACCGCGCACAGAGCCGCTCGACGAACTCCCGATCCTCGCGGGCGTACGAGATGAGAAGGCCACCCGTCGGATCCGCAGTGGAGTCCGACTGCGGCATCAGGGGCCGGTGGCGGGTCCCATGGGGACATGGGAGGCCGCGGCGTGCGAGCTGTCAACGTGGGGACCTCCCACGAGACGCCTAACCAATCCCCCGGCTGCCATGCACCTCGCAGGCGACGCTCGGCACGGCCATGGTCTGGCCGGGCCGAGGACGGAGCCTGGTGACCGGCCGGGCGCCGTGGTTGGGTTGCGCTCGGCGCTTGGCGGGGGAGGTCAGGGATGTACCGCATCGTCATGGTGCACGAGGGCGAAGTGACGTGGGCTGACGAGGTCGAGCGTGAAGTCCGTGAGGCTGCGCGCACCGCGGGCCTGCCCGAGGAGCGCATCCACGTCGTCGACGACGTTGGCGACGATGCCGACAGCCCCGCCGCCGTGGTGTACCTGGCGACGGTTGATGGAGCCAGCAGCGCGGCCGAGAAGCTGCGTCGGCTGGCTGGAGCCGGCTACCCGATCGTCCCGATCCACCGGAGCAGTGAGGTCGACGTCCGCGCCGCGATGCCATCCACCCTGGAGCGATTGAACGCGATCTCCTGGGGCGACCCCCGTCGCGCGGCGCTGGTGGTCCTGCGAGCTGTGGGCCTCGGCGAGGATGACCGCAAGCTGTTCCTCAGCTATCGGCGGACGGACGCCTCTCGTCTCTCCCTCCAACTGCACACGGCTCTCGTGCAACGGGGGTTCGACGTGTTCCTCGATCGGTTCAGCGTCGACGTCGGAGTGGACTTCCAGCGGCAAATCCACATCGACCTCGCTGACAAGGCGTTCGTCCTCTTCATCGAGAGCCCCTCCGCGAGGGACTCACGGTGGGTGGAGGAGGAGGTGGCGTACGCGATGCGACACCACATCAGCCATCTCGCATTGACGCTGCCGGGGGTCCCTGCGGATCGGCGGTTCCCGACGGTCGACAACGCCTTCCGTGAAGAACTCGACGCCACGGACATCGTCCCGGGCACCGAGGCGGATCCGCTGCTCACGTCGGCTGCGCTGGAACAGGTGATCGACGAGGTCGAGACCCGCTACTCCGGCCTCGTGCGCCGGCGCCGCGAGCAGTTGCTGGGATCGCTCACGGAGGTGCTGGTGAACAAGGGCTACCAAGTGGTGCCCGCCGCGGACTGGGCGGTCGTCGCACACCCCCCTTCCTCCCCAGGTGGTGAGGCACGCATCTACCTGACCACGGTCCGAGCACCCACGCCGCGCGACCTGCACCAGTTGCACGGTCTCCGGCAGCCGCTGATCCGGGACCCCAGCAGCGGGGAGATGGTGGGGATCGTCGTCCACCCGGCCGCGGACCTGAACACTGTCGCGCAGGAGATCGTCACCTGGATCGGCGACGGGCGGTCGCTGTCCACGATGCTGCTCGACGAGGCCGTCGGTGGCTGACCTCAGGGACCGTGCGATCCTGCTGTCGGCGAGCTTTCCCTCGGGCGAACGTGGCGAGCGCTTCAAGCCGTACGACGCGGACGCCGTCGCCGATGCCGTCACGGCGCTCGTCAGCGCCGTAATCACGGCAAACGGCCGACTGGTGTTCGGCGGCCACCCCACCATCACGCCGCTGGTCCTGAGGGTGGCTGCAGACCACGACGCTCGGAACGCGGTGGACGTCTACCAGTCCGACGAGTTCCGTGACCAGATCACCGAGCCGACGCGTGACCTCGAGCGTCAGGGGTTCGGCAGGATCGTCGCCACACCGACCGTGGGCGATCTCCGGGAGAACCTGGCGCTCATGCGACGGGAGATGATCGGGGGCAGTCCAGACCTGGCCGCAGCGCTGTTCATCGGAGGGATGGAAGGCATCCTCGACGAGTTCGACTGGGTAGGAGAACTCCGCCCATCGGTCCCCCGGCTCCCGATTGCGGCGCCGGGAGGGGCAGCCGCGATGTTGTCTGCACAGGGCCCGGACGGCCGTCCGCTGCCTCCGGAGGTTCTCGGCTGGCTGCGATCACCGCGGTATCCACTCGTGAGTGCGGAACTCGTCCGGTACCTGGCCGAGGCGTAGCCGCCGCCAGCCTTCACCACGTGTACAACTTGGGCGGTAGTCCCTTCCGGGTGGAGACCTCGCGGACTTGTCCCTCCCACGTCCGCACCAGCTGCTTCCACTGCTCGCCGTCCAGGAATGCGTCGACGGACCTGCTAACGAGATCGAACTGGGGATGTCACCGACGAGGACTCCCGGTTCCAGGACCCCCTCCGAGCGCACGCCCTTCACGGCGATCACGAGGATCGGCAGGCCCATTTGGAAGGCCATCGCCGTCTCCATGTGGCAGTACGGACAAGAGAACCAGATGTCCTTGAGTGGCCTTGGGCCCTGAAGCCCTTCTCGAGTGCGCGCCGCTTGACGGGGCGGTCGAAGCCGACGTCGACCCGGATCCTCTGAAAGGCTATGGTCAGCAGCCCGTTGGAGTCGGCGAGGACGCACACGGCACTCAGTGGATACCGGGCGCACCACCGGTCGGTCGCAGCCCTGTCCCCTCGACATCTCCTTGTTCGAGGTGACTCATCCTCCCCTGTTGCGCTCCAACCAGTTGTCGACCTGGCGGTCGATCGACCCGGGTAGCTCCAGGGCGTCGAAGGGATAGGTGAGGCGGTGGCGCAGGACTGCTGGCACTCCGTGCATCCGGCGCTCGACGAGGATCAGACACCTCAGTCCGGCAGCGAGCGCGAACCCGAGTTCGACCATCACGTTGGCGTCGCAGTCACTCTGCTCGATCTGGTCGAGGACGGCGATGACCAGGTCGCTGTGGTGCATGCAGAGTGCGACGTTGGCCCAGAGTTCCCCGGTGTAGTCGCGATCATCGGCACGGACGACGTCCCGCCCGTGCCGAGTGGCCGCCGCGCGGACGCCGGCGTCGATGGCTCCCATTGTGGGTGTGTCGTCGAAGCGCATCAGCAGCAGAGTGGTGGGTCGAGGGTGATCCCGCCGGTATGACCGGTGGGCGTCCTCACGTGAAGTCTCACCGAGCAGGCCAACCGAGACCGCATCCTGCCCGGGGCCGTTGACCGGCCTGATCACGGCACGGTGCCCCTGCGGCTCCCCGCCACCCTGGCGAGCGTCCATCCGGGTGATGTCGCCCCGCCCCTACGGTCCCTCACTGCGCAACTCCTCGACGATCTCCTCCACCCAGGTGGCGTCCTCGCCATGGGCCCGCATGGCCTCGGAGACGAAGGACAGGTCCCGAGCCGTCGTCTCGGGCTCGAACCGGTCACGGACCACGGCCAGCGCACACTCGAGCTCCTTGTGGGCCCGCGCCCGGTCACCGGTGAGCACTCCGAGTGCCAGATCGGTGGCATGATCCCAGTAGTCGGGCTCCCGGTCCTGCCGCGCCAGGCGCCGTCGCGATGCCCAGCTCACCACCGGGAGCAGTTCCGCCATGCGCTCGTGCGGCGGTGAGCTCAGGGACATCAGCAGGACGGCGTTGACCCCCGGGTAGAGATCACGCCAGTCCGACTCGAAGCCCTTGACGTAGGCGTCGATGGCCCGACCGAGGAGGCCGGAACGCCGTGCCGCGCCGCGAGCCCGTTCCCAGCGGTCCTTGTACACCCGCCCGAGCAGGCCATAGGTCTCACTGCTCGGCCGCCGCGCCAGCAGGTCGTTGAGCACGGCCTCGGCCTCTGCGTCCTCCTCAGCCCGGTTGAGGGCCCACGCGAACAACTGCTGCACCAGCTCGACCCGGGCCACCGGCTTGGCCAGGCCGCGGACGACCCGTGTCATGTCCTGCCATGCCGAGAGGGACCGGTAGGTGACCAGCAGGTCGATCGCCGGCCGCAGCGCGAGGTCCTCCGTACGGCCCAGGTCCGCCTCGACGAGCCGGACGTCCTCGAGGCCGGTCCGACGCGCCCGCTCCAACCTCCGCCGCAGCTGCTCCTCGCGGTCCGCGTGCATCCGGAAGCTGTCGATCCGCTCGTGGTCCACCTCCAGCACCGGAAGCCCGGTGACCAGCTGGTGCACGGGGCTGTCGACCCGAGCGTCACGAGCGGCACGCAGACGGGTCACGAGCCTGTTCGTCGTCCCAGCGACGTCCTCGGGCTCGCCGTTGGGACCTACGGGATAGGACAGGGCCGACCCGTGCGCCACGTCGAGGGGCAGCCGGTAGCCCTCACGGAAGATGAGGACGGTGCTGTACGGCCGCAGGGCATGGCGCACTCCGAGCTCGTAGTACACGTTCGCGTTGCCCGTGGACAGGTCGGCCAGCGCGAACTCACAGACGACGAGCCGCTCGAACATGGACTTCTGGAAGATCCCGCGGCTCTCGGGGTCCTCGTCCGCCCGCAGCGGCTCCATCCCGGCCTCGGTGATTGCCGGCACGATGAGCCGGTCGTACACCGCCCGGAAGTCGATCCGCACCCCGTCGTCGTCCTGAACGGCGTGGTAGGGCATGAGCACGAAGCACAGCGGTCTGGTCACCCCGGGCTCCACGTCCGCGCCGGGGGGCGCCTCGACCCCGGTTCGCACTCCACCTCGAGGCGACTGGGTTGCGGCACGACCTCTCCTCGACACGGTCCTGGGCGCAGCAGCTGCCGCACGGGGCTCTCCACCTCAGGTGCTGAGCGCGACGACCGTGGCACCGACCAGCACCGCGGCATGCAATGGCAGCACGGAGGGGCTGAGCAGAGCGCGAGACACACCACAGGCTCCCGGTTTGCTCACCCGCATGACGTGGACACCGACCCTGTCAGCGACGGCTGCCGCGTAGAGCTCGCGGTACGCACGTTCCACGGCGAGGTAGTACGCGTCGAGACCGGCGAAGACCACGACGACTCCCACACTGATCCACGCCAGACTCCGGTCGCTGTCGACCCTCGCGAAGGCGGAGAGTGCCGCGGCGAGTGTCACCGACCATCCCTTGAGCAGGAACGAGTTGCCGGCGAGCCGGCCGATGACCGCCTGGACCATCTTGAGGTGCTCGACATCGGACATCGCCGGAGAGTCGCGGACTTCGCCAACGGGGACAACGCGCCACGCACACTTCACCGGTGCGGTCCGGCGCGCTCGGCGAGCGGCCGGCGGTGACGCCATGAATCCCCGAGGTCCTCGTCACGGGTGCGACAAGGGCGCTGACGGTCGGTATCGGCGCACAGTCGCTGCGCCGGTCACGCCACTCTCCCCGGCACGGTGCGCGGCGGAACCCGCCGACTGAGCCAGAGTCGCGGGCGCGACACGGCACGATCCTCGAGAGCGGAGCGCCCGGTCATGGAACTAGTGGTCACGTCGTTGGCGGTGGGCGCCGCCGTCGGCGGCTACGTCGGTTACCAGGTCGGCAACTGGCGGGCGGCCCGTCGCGCAGCCAAGGCGACCTATCGCACTCAACGAGGTCTCCGCTGAGCCCTGTTGAGGTCCCCCACCGCCAGCCAGCACAGTCAGGGCCGAGGGAATCGAAGTGCCCGCACCACAGGGCGACGCCCGACCTCGGTCGCGGATGCAGTGGAGATCCGGGTCGCCGAATCGTCACGGGATACCGCGCGAGCGATCAGTTCTCGATCCTTCGCGATCCTGCAGAGCTCGAAGGTCTCTTCCCTTACCCATGCGGCCCTGATCCCACCCCGGCCCGCCCAGTCCTCAGGTCGTGCGTCAACTGGGAACGGGGCTTCCTGCTGTCGATCTTCCCGTCCAATCAGTCGTTGTCGGATCGAAGGCAGGAACAGAGCCGACGTCCGCCTCGTCGAAGGGGTCGGCGCTGGCGGTGTCGACTCCACCGAGCGAAGAAACACCGTGAACGCGGATGCCGAGCAGCGGACTCCTGTCGGACCACGCTCCTTCGATCTCGTGGATCACCCATGACCTGCTCGCAGCGTGCTCACATCAGGACGATGACATCGCCTAGCTGTCGCAACCAGGGACGTTGTTGACGTTCGGCGCGTCGGCTTGATCATGAAGGAGACCTCCGGGAGGAGTGGTGGTGCTTGACGTCACCATCGCCAACCGGAGGTCTCCGTGGCTCACGCTAATGCCCGCACCACCGTCTACGCCCGCAAGCTGATCATCGCTCGTGTCCTGGCTGGTCATCGGCCCGGTGAGGTGGCCAAGCAGCTGGGGATCAGCCGGCAGACGGTCTACAAGTGGGTGCGCCGCTGGCGGACCGAGGGTGCGGCCGGGCTGGCCGATCGCTCCTCGCGGCCGCATCGGATGCCCCGGCGGACCTCACCGGAGACG
>NZ_FZOH01000009.1 GCF_900188205.1 Geodermatophilus saharensis
CGGCGATGATGCGCGCGACCGTCTCCGGTGAGGTCCGCCGGGGCATCCGATGCGGCCGCGAGGAGCGATCGGCCAGCCCGGCCGCACCCTCGGTCCGCCAGCGGCGCACCCACTTGTAGACCGTCTGCCGGCTGATCCCCAGCTGCTTGGCCACCTCACCGGGCCGATGACCAGCCAGGACACGAGCGATGATCAGCTTGCGGGCGTAGACGGTGGTGCGGGCATTAGCGTGAGCCACGGAGACCTCCGGTTGGCGATGGTGACGTCAAGCACCACCACTCCTCCCGGAGGTCTCCTTCATGATCAAGCCGACGCGCCGAACGTCAACAACGTCCCTGGTTGCGACAGCTAGCAGACGAGGGCGCGGCGCAGGTCCTCGGCCGCGGCGGCGACCTGCTCGAGCACCGCCGCGACGCCGTCCTCGCGCAGCAGCCCGCCGCCGAGCCGCTCCACCGGCACCGGCTCGTGCGCGGGGTCGGCGTGGCGGGCGCCGATCTCCGACGCGACGCGCAGCAGCGCGCCGTCGGGCGCGGCGGGGTCGTCCGCGGCGGCCAGCGGGCCGACCATCACCGGCGGGAAGCCCCACTGCTCCAGCGCGACGGCCGACAGCCGCGTGGCCGAGATGCCGTAGCGGCACACCTCGGCGGTGCGCCGCGCGGCCGGAGAGCGGTGCGCGGCGGCCAGCGCGCGGTAGCCCGCCGGGTCCTCGCCGTGCAGCAGCGCCGCGCCCACCTGGGCCAGCAGCCCGAGGCACAGGGCGTCCTGCGGCCGGGTCCCCGACCGCGGCGCGAGCACCGAGGCGGCCAGCGCCACGCCGGTGCTGCGCTCCCAGAACCCCTCGGGCAGGTGCTCCTCGTCGTCGAGGCAGGTCAGCGCGACCGTCGCCATGGTCCGCACCGCGGTGAAGCCGACGACGGTGACGGCGAACTGCAGCGTCGTCGCCCGGCCGGTCATGCCGAAGTAGGCGGAGTTGGCCAGCTTCATCACCCGGCCGGCCAGGGCGACGTCGCCTGCGAGCACCTCGGCCAGCCGGGCCGCGCTGGCGTCGTCGGTGCTGGCGACGGCGACCACCTGGGCGGCCACCGGGCGCTGGCCGGCCATCGTGTCCATCCCCGCCAGCAGCCGGTCGAGGTCGACCGCCGGGGGGGTGCCCAGCGACAGCCCGCCGGCGGCCGGCACGATCGGCGACACCGCGGTCACCGGGCACCGACCCAGGCGGCCGTGGCGGCGCCGTCCATCGGCCGGGCCAGCGAGAAGCCCTGCAGGTAGGTGGCCCCCAGGTCGGTCAGCGCCGCGACCTGCGCGGGGGTGGCGACCCCCTCGGCGACGGTGGACAGCCCCAGGCTGCGGGCCATCGCGATGACGGCGGTGGCGATCTCGGCGTGGCCGTCGGCGAGCTCGGCGACGAAGGAGCGGTCGACCTTCAGGCAGGTCACCGGCAGGTGCCGCAGCGAGGCGAGCGAGGAGTAGCCGGTGCCGAAGTCGTCGATCGCGACCGCCACGCCCAGGTCGCGCAGGCCCTGCAGCACCGCGCGGGCGGCGGCGGGGTCGGTCATCAGCGCCGACTCGGTGATCTCCACCGACAGCCGGGCGGGGGCGAGGCCGTGCCGGTCCAGCGCGGCGACCACCGCGTCGCGCAGGCCGCCGTCGAGCTGTAGCGCCGAGACGTTGACGTTGACCCGGGGCGGGGCGGCCGGGCCCAGCTCGCGGTCCCACACCGCCACCTGCCGGCAGGCCTCGTCGAGCACCAGCAGGCCCAGCGCGCCGATCAGGCCGCTCTCCTCCGCCAGGGCCACGAACGTCGCCGGGCTGATCGGCCCGTGCTCGGGGTGCACCCAGCGGGCGAGCGCCTCGACGGCGTCGAGCGACCCGTCACCGGCGGCGAGGATCGGCTGGTAGTGCAGGCCCACCTCGCGCCGCTCGATCGCGTCGCGCAGGTCGGCGACCAGCCGCAGCTTCGCGCGGGCCTCGGCGCGGCCGGCGCGGTCGAGCACCCGCACCCGGCCCTTGCCGCCGGCCTTGGCCTGGTACATGGCGATGTCGCAGTCGCGCACCAGGTCGGCGGCGTCGGCGTGCTCGGGCGCCTGCACGGTGACGCCGATGCTGGCGTGCGGCCGCAGCAGCACCCCGGCCAGGGACACCGGCGCGGCGAGCGCGGTGCCGATCCGCCCGGCCAGCGCGGTGGCGGCCGCCTCGTCGACGCCGTCGCAGACGACCACGAACTCGTCGCCGCCGAAGCGGGCCACGAGGTCGCCGGGGCGGACGGTGGCCCGCAGCCGGGCGGCGACCACCACCAGCAGCTCGTCGCCGGCCTCGTGGCCGAGGGAGTCGTTGACCACCTTGAAGTCGTCGAGGTCGAGGAACAGGCAGGCCAACCCGCGGCCCCCGGCGGTGAAGCGGGCGGCGAGGTGCTGGTCGAGCAGGGTGCGGTTGGGCAGGCCGGTCAGCGGGTCGTGGGAGGCCTGGTGGGCCAGCCGCGCCTCGAAGGCCAGCCGCTCGGTGACGTCCTCGACGGTGCCGAGGAAGCCGGCGCCGGAGCCCGGGGTGAACACGTGGCCCAGCCGCAGCAGCGCCGACCGCTCGGCGCCGTCGGCGCGCACCAGCCGGGCCCGCACCTCGCCCTCCGCGCCCGGGCCCTCCCCGCTGCCGAGGACGGCGGCCACGGCCTCGACGACGGCGCCGAGGTCCTCGGGGTGCACGCAGCCGGTCCAGCCGGTGCCGAGCAGGTCCTCGGCGGGCCGGCCGACGAGCCGGCAGAAGGCGTCGTTGACGTGCGCCAGCCGCATGCCCTGCTCGGAGAGCACGGTCGGCACCGGCGAGCGCGCGGTGAGGGTGGCGAACCGGCGCTCGGCCGCCTCGGCGGTGGCCCGCGAGGCCCGCTCGGCGTCGGCGGCCCCGGTGGTCACCGCCAGCGTCCACGACCGCCCGGAGGGAGCCGGGGTGGCCCGGACAACGGCGTCGACGAGCCGCCCGTCGGCGGCGCGCACCGGCAGCGCCAGCCGCGCGGTGCGGCCGCGGCGGAGCAGCACGGGCAGCTCCCCGACCGGCAGGGTCGGCAGCAGCGCGGGGACCGGCGTGCCGCCCGGCACGGGCCCCAGCAGCGCGGTCGCGCTCGCGTTGGCCCAGGTGACCCGCGGCGGGCCGTCGGCGGCCCCGACGACGACCAGCGCGGGCCCGTCGCTGCCGGCCGCCGCGGCGAACACGGCGGCCACCACCTCCGGGCTGGCGGGCACGGTTCCTCCTGCTGTCGGTGCGGCTGCCTGGCGGGGTCCCGGCGCGGGACTCCCCGGCACCCTCGGCACGCGGCGGGCCGGACTCCACCCGCCGGGCGCGGCCCTCACCCGGGAGGGTGGGGATGCGATCCAGGTCACGAATCCGGACGGGGTCGCCCGGTTCGGTACCGGCTCCTGTCACCATGCACCACCGGGGTCGGCCGCCCGCCCACCCCGCGCAGCACCACCCGGTCCGCCGGCGGGGTCGCCGGCCCGAGCTGTCGATGGAGTGCGCGTGCTGATCGGTGTGCCGGCCGAGACCCGACGGAACGAGACGCGGGTGGCCGCGACGCCGGTGAGCGTCGGGCGGCTGCGCGCGCTCGGGTACGAGGTCCTGGTCGAGGCCGGTGCCGGGGAGGCGGCCAGCTGCCCGGACGAGGCCTACGTCGCCGCGGGTGCGCGGATCGGCCGGGCGGCCGACGCGTGGGGCGCCGACGTCGTCCTGCACGTCAACGCCCCCACCCTCGACGAGGTCGCGCTGCTGCGCCCGGACGCCGTGCTGGTCAGCCTGCTCGCCCCCGCACTCTCCCCCGACCTGCTCGACGCGCTGGTCGCCCGCGGGGTCACCGCGCTGGCGATGGACGCCGTGCCCCGGATCTCGCGGGCGCAGTCGCTGGACGTGCTGTCGTCGATGGCCAACATCGCCGGCTACCGCGCCGTCGTCGAGGCCGCGCACGCCTTCGGCCGGTTCTTCACCGGCCAGGTCACCGCCGCGGGCAAGGTGCCCCCCGCCAAGGTGTTCGTCGCCGGCGCCGGCGTCGCGGGGCTGGCCGCCATCGGCACCGCCAGCAGCCTGGGCGCGGTCGTGCGGGCCACCGACGTCCGCCCCGAGGTGGCCGAGCAGGTGCGCTCGCTGGGCGGGGAGTACGTCGGCGTGCCCGCCGACGAGAGCGAGCAGGCCGCCGGGTCGGGCACCGGGTACGCGTCGGTCACGTCCGAGAGCTTCGACGCCCGCGCCGCCGTCATGTACGCCGAGCAGGCCCGCGACGTCGACGTCGTCGTCACCACCGCGCTGATCCCCGGCCGCCCCGCGCCCCGGCTGCTCACCGAGGAGATGGTGGCGAGCATGAAGCCCGGCTCGGTGGTGGTGGACATGGCCGCCGCGCAGGGCGGCAACGTGGCCGGCTCGGTGCCCGACGAGGTGGTGGTGACGCCGAACGGGGTCACGATCATCGGCTACACCGACCTGCCCGCGCGGCTGCCGGCGCAGGCCTCGCAGCTGTTCGCCACCAACCTGGTCAACCTGCTGACGCTGCTCACCCCGGGCAGGGACGGGCGGCCGGTGTTCGACCTCGACGACGTCGTCGTGCGGGGCATGACCGTGGCGCGGGCCGGCGAGAAGCTGTGGCCGCCACCCCCGGTGCCGGTCTCGGCCGCGCCGGCACCGGCCGCCGATCCCCCGCCGGCGCCGCTGCCGCCACCGGCGGACGGTCCGCCCGCGCCCGGCCGGCGGGCCGCGCTGGTCGGCCTCGGCGCGGCTCTGCTGTTCCTGCTCGCCGCCTTCTCCCCCGACCAGCTCATCGGCAACCTGACGGTGTTCGCCCTGGCCGTCGTCGTCGGTTTCTACGTCATCGGGCACGTGCACCACGCGCTGCACACCCCGCTGATGAGCGTGACCAACGCGATCTCCGGGATCATCGTGGTCGGCGCGCTGCTGCAGCTCGGGCACACCAGCACGGTGGTGACCGTGCTGGCCTTCCTCGCGGTGCTGCTGGCCAGCATCAACGTCTTCGGCGGCTTCGCGGTGACCCGCCGCATGCTCGGCATGTTCCGGAGGGCCTGACCCGTGAGTGCCACCACCGCCGCGTCCGCGGCCTACATCGTCGCCGCCCTGCTGTTCGTGCTGAGCCTGGCCGGGCTGTCGCGGCACGAGACCGCCAAGGCGGGCAACGCCTACGGCATCGCCGGCATGGCGGTCGCGCTGGTCGCCACCATCGGGCTGGCCGCCCGCGACGGCGACGCGCTGTCGATCGGCCTCATCGCCGTCGCGATGGTGATCGGCGCCGCGATCGGCATCTGGCGGGCCCGGATCGTCGAGATGACCGGCATGCCCGAGCTCATCGCGCTGCTGCACAGCTTCGTCGGCCTGGCCGCGGTGCTGGTCGGCTGGAACGGCTACCTCTCGGTGGAGGGCGCACCGGCCGGCGAGGCCGAGGTGCTCGACCTGCCCGTGGGCATCCACTCCGCCGAGGTGGCGATCGGCGTCTTCATCGGGGCGGTCACCTTCACCGGCTCGGTCGTGGCCTACCTGAAGCTGTCGGGGCGGATCCGCAGCAACCCGCTGGTGCTGCCGGGCAAGAACGCGCTCAACCTCGGTGCGCTGGCGGCCTTCGCCGTCCTGACCGTCGTGTTCGTCGTCTCGCCGGGGCTGGGCGTGCTGGCGGGCCTGACCGCGCTGGCGCTGGCGCTGGGCTGGCACCTGGTCGCCTCGATCGGCGGCGGCGACATGCCCGTCGTCGTCTCGATGCTCAACAGCTACTCGGGCTGGGCGGCCGCGGCCTCGGGCTTCCTGCTCGACAACGACCTGCTGATCGTCACCGGCGCGCTGGTCGGCTCCTCCGGCGCCTACCTGTCCTACATCATGTGCCAGGCGATGAACCGCTCGTTCCTGTCGGTCATCGCCGGCGGGTTCGGCAACGAGGGCGCCACCGCCGCCTCCGGCGACGTCGACGGCGAGCACACCGAGACCACCGCCGAGGAGGTCGCGCAGCTGCTGCGCGACGCCGACAGCGTCGTCATCACCCCCGGCTACGGCATGGCCGTCGCGCACGCGCAGAACGCCGTCGCCGAGCTGACCCGCACGCTCACCGACAAGGGCGTGCTGGTCCGCTTCGGCATCCACCCGGTCGCGGGGCGCCTGCCCGGGCACATGAACGTGCTGCTGGCCGAGGCCAAGGTGCCCTACGACGTCGTCCTGGAGATGGACGAGATCAACGACGACCTGGCCAAGACGTCGGTGGTGCTGGTGATCGGCGCCAACGACACGGTCAACCCGGCCGCCGCCGAGGACCCGGCCAGCCCGATCGCCGGCATGCCGGTGCTGCACGTGTGGGAGGCCGAGCACGTGGTGGTGTTCAAGCGGTCCATGAGCACCGGATACGCCGGCGTGCAGAACCCCCTGTTCTTCCGCGAGAACACCCGGATGCTGTTCGGCGACGCGCGCGAGCGCGTCGAGGACATCCTGCGGGCCCTGTAGGGCCCCCGCGAGAGGAGCACCGTGACCACTCACCCCACCGCCGCCGCGCTGGTCAGCCCGGCCTGGCTGATCGGGGGCCTGCGCAACGTCCCCGGCTACCTGGCCACCGCCCAGGGCGGGCTGACCTTCGTCAGCGACACCCCGGTCTTCGACGTACCGCTGACCCAGGTCAGCGACGTGTCGTGGCCGTGGTGGTGGTTCGGCGGCGGGCTGAAGCTGACCGCGGCCGGGCAGCGGTGGAAGATCACGTTCGTCCGGCCGAACGGGATGCCGCCGCCGCACCCGTCGATGCTCGACACCGGGGTCGGGGTGTTCGGGCTGCTCACCGGCACCTGGCACGACATCGACGCGATGCGGGGCCTCGCCGACGTCCGCAGCGGGCGCGAGGCGGGCCGGCGGTGGCGCGAGGTGCTGCCGGGCTGAGTTGCGGCGCGGTCGCCGGGGGCGCGACGGTTGCCGGTGTGGACCCCTTCCGCCTCGGCATGCCGAAGATCCCCGGCCTCACCGAGCTGCTGACCGCGCTGCAGGCGCAGACCGAGGCGCTGGCCCAGCTGCCGCGCACCCTCACCGACCTCAACGGCGCCGTCCGCGAGCTCATCGCCGCGACGACGACCGCGACGTCGGCGATCGCCTCGGCGCAGCGCACCGCCGAGCGGCTGGAGGACCTCGTCGGTGAGCTCGAGGAGCCGGTGCGGGCGCTCAAGCCGGGGCTGGAGCGGGTGGGCCGGGTCCTCGACGACCCCGCGGTCGACGCGGTGCCCGACATCATCCGCACCATCGACGAGGACCTCATGCCGATGATCGCGACGATCCGTCAGGCGCAGAACCGGGTCGCCGGCGTCACCGGCCTGCTGCGCCGCCGCGGCCGCCCGGACGACGACGGGGACGCCGTGCCGTGACCGGCGCGGCGGTCCAGTGCGCGGGGCGGTCGAGCGCGGCCGGCAGCCGGGTGGCGCCGTCGCCGCGGGCCGCGGCCACCTGCGGGCGGGTGAGGAACAGCGCGCCGGAGAGGTCGGCGCCGCGCAGGTCGGCCGCGCGCAGGTCGGCGCCGAGCAGGTCGACGGCGGTGAGGTCGGCGCCCCGCAGGTCCGCGCCGATCAGGTAGGCGCCGCGCAGGCTGCTGCCGCGCAGGTCGGTGCGGCGCAGGTCGGCGCCGATCAGGTCGGCGTCGCGCCGGTCGCGGCCGCCGGGGCGGACCGCGGCGCTGACCCGGCCGAGCAGCTGCCCGGCCTCGGCCCGCAGGGCGGCCGCGTCGACGGCGGCCAGCTCCGCCGGGTCGCCGGCGGCCAGCCGCTCGGTGCGCCCGGTGAGAGCGGCGACGTCGGCGCGCAGCGGCGCCGGCAGCGGCAGGGCGGCGGACTCGGCGAGGTACCACAGCAGCTCGTGCAGCTGCCGCAGGACGGGGAAGGCCGCGGCCACGCCCGGGTCGGCGGCCGGGCGCTCGACGGCGGCGACCTGCACCAGCCGCTGGCCGGCGCCGAAGCAGTCGAAGACCGTGCAGCCGGGGAACCCGCGCTGCCGCAGGTCGGCGTGGATGCCGCAGCGGGCGTCGGTGGTGAGGTGCACGCAGGCCCGCCCGGCGGGCTTGTCGATCGCGAAGTCGGCCGAGGCGGCGAAGGCCGGCAGCACGCAGCACAGGCCGGCGCAGGCGGAGCAGTCGGCGCGCAGCTCCCGCCGCCGGTCGACGGGAGCCGCCGCCGGGGAGGCGGGAGGGGTCACCGGTCGAGGGTATGCGCGGGGACGGTCCGGCCCAGTTCCCCGTCGAGATCACGTGATCTCGGCGCTCCAGCGGCCCTGAGGCGTCGAGATCCCGTGATCTCGACGCGACGGCCGGGCCAGGATGGGCGGCGTGGACGTGCTCAGCAGCCGCGTGCTCCTGCGGCCCACCGACCCCGACCGCTCGCAGGCGTTCTACCGCGACGTGCTCGGGCTGGCCGTCTACCGCGAGTTCGGCCCGCCCGGGCACCGCGGGCTGGTGTTCTTCCTCGGCAACGGCCTGCTCGAGGTCTCCGGCCGGGCCGACGAGCGCCCGCGCGGCCTGGCGCTGTGGGTGCAGGTGCGCGACCTCACCGCCGCGGTCGACCGGCTGGCCGAGGCGGGCGTCCCCGTCGTCGACCGGCCGGAGCGCAAGCCGTGGGGGCTGCTCGAGGCGACGGTCAGCGACCCCGATGGCGTGGCGATCGTGCTGGTCGAGGTCCCTGCCGACCACCCGCTGCGGGTGGACGTGCGCCCGCCCGGGTGACCCTGCACGGGGGGATGACCCACCCATGGCGATCCGGCGGATGGACCACGTCAGCGTCGTCGTCGACGACCTCGAGGCGGCCACGGCGTTCTTCACCGCGCTCGGCATGGAGCTGGAGGGCGAGGCGCCGATCGAGGGGCCGTCGGTGGACCGCCTCAGCGGGCTCGACGGCGTCCGGGTCGACATCGCGATGATGCGGACGCCGGACGGCCACGGCCGGCTCGAGCTGACGAGGTTCCACAGCCCGCAGGCGGTGAGCGCCGAGCCGGCGAACGCACCGGCGAACACGCTGGGCCTGCGCAGCGTGTTCGCCGTCGACGACCTCGACGCCACCCTCGCCGGCCTGCGGGCCCACGGCGGGCACCCCATCGGCGAGGTGGTGCAGTACCAGGACAGCCACCGGCTCTGCTCCGTCCGCGGCCCCGCCGGGATCATCGTTGCGCTGGCCGAGCAGCTCGGCTGACCCCGGGCCCAGCGTGCACTCCGCTGTCCCGGTGGTCCGCAGAGGACTTGTGCTCTGTCCACGATCGGTTGGCCGAGGCAATCTCCCTGCACCGACCACGGGGAGGCTGACATGACGAGTCGACTGGCCCGGGCCACGGTGATCGGCGGTGTCGCGCTGGTGCTGGCAGCGGCGGTGCCTGCCTCCGCGCAGGCCGCAGCGGTGGTCGTCCGCGAGCGGGGCGCGGACGAGTGCTGGAGCGAACCCGGCAACCTCCCGTTTCTGCCGGACTCGGTGCAGCAGGTCCCGATCGAGAACGTCACGGTGGTCATCACGCCGAAGGGCGGCGTGAACGCCACCTGCTTCGGACAGCTACCCGAGGGGATCGCCCTGCCGGAGCACACCTTCGCGGCCTGGGTGCCCTGTCACAGCGACGAGGTCACCGTCACCCAGGGACACATCGTCGTCACCACCAGCGGCCGCATCACCATGACCTGCCACTTCCCTCCACCGTGAGCCGCTGACCCGCGAGGCGCGACGCACACCGTGGGACCGGCCGACGTACCGCCTCCACGAGCACGCACGCCCCGGCTCCGCACGTCAGCAGGCCGGAGATCGCCTCCCACCACGGCTGGGCGTCCCAGGGACCGATGGCGTAGGTGGAGGAGGCGACCAGTGGTGACGCCAGCACCAGCAGCCCCGCCGCCGCGCCGCTCGCCCAGCCGCAGGACAGCACCGCCAGGCACCCGTAGAGGAACGTGGGCACCAGGACCCAGAGCACGACGGTGACGTCCGCGCCCACAGGACCGACGACGACGCCGTCGAACCCCGAGCGCAGGGTCGCCAGTCCGACGTCGAGCACGATCAGCGTGATCGCGAGGAGCACCCCGGCGGAGGCAAGGCCCGGCTTCCGTCCGGTCAGCGCCCAGGGCAGGGGGAGGACGGCGACCGCGAGGACGAGGAGCGACGCCCCCGCCAGTTGGGCGGCCACCCCCGCGGGCATCCACGGCTCCAGGGGTGGGAGGAAGTCGTAGAGGTGGTCCATCCGTGTCTCGCACGGCCGGGCCTCCTGGTTCCCGCCCCACGGACACGCACCGGCCCAGCGCTGCCAGGACGCGGCGAACAGGAGACCTCCGGACGCCATCAGCGCCGCTGCCACCCACACCCGCACGACCCTCGGCACCATGGCTCCCCCTCACCGCCGAGTGTGGCGCCTCGGCAGGCGGCACGGCCGGGCGGACACCACCGGCCGTGCCGTCGTGGGGTCTCAGCCACCGGCGACCTCGAGGGGCGCGCACGACCCCTCCGGCCACCGACCGTCCCGTGGGCCGCCTCCAGGGACGGTGGCCGACGGGGTAGGCGCCCGCAGGACGGGCGTCAGTCGTTGCCGGCCTCCATGGCGGCGCGGTCGAGCAGCTCGTCGTCGCCGGCCGGGCCGCCGCGGGCGGCGATCGCCTCGGCCCCGCCCTGGGTCATGGCGCCGATGAGGCCGGTGGCGGCGGCCTGCGCGGCGCCGATCGCGACCCGCTCGCCGCCGCTGCCCACCATGCCGAGGGCGGCGTACTGCTCGAGCTTGGCCCGCGAGTCGGCGATGTCGAGGTTGCGCATGGTCAGCTGGCCGATCCGGTCGGTGGGCCCGAACGCGGGGTCCTCGGTGCGCTCCATCGACAGCCGGTCGGGGTGGTAGCTGAACGCCGGCCCGGAGGTGTCCAGCAGCGACCAGTCCTCACCCCGCCGCAGCCGCAGCGTCACCTCGCCGGTGACCGCCATGCCGACCCACCGCTGCAGCGACTCCCGCAGCATGAGCGCCTGGGGGTCCAGCCACCGGCCCTCGTACATCAGCCGGCCGAGCTTGCGGCCCTCGGTGTGGTAGGCGGCGAGGGTGTCCTCGTTGTGGACGGCGTTGACCAGCCGCTCGTAGGCCGCGTGCAGCAGCGCCATGCCCGGCGCCTCGTAGATGCCGCGGCTCTTGGCCTCGATGACCCGGTTCTCGATCTGGTCGGACATGCCCAGCCCGTGCCGGCCGCCGATGGCGTTGGCCTCCAGCACCAGGTCGACGGCGGAGTCGAACTCCTTGCCGTTGATCGACACCGGCCGGCCCTGGGCGAAGCCGACGGTCACGTCCTCGGTGGGGATCTCCACCGCGGGGTCCCAGAAGCGCACGCCCATGATCGGCTCGACGATCTCGATGCTGGCGTCGAGGTGCTCCAGGCGCTTGGCCTCGTGGGTGGCGCCCCAGATGTTGGCGTCGGTGGAGTAGGCCCGCTCGGCGCTGTCGCGGTAGGGCAGCCCGTGGGCGGTGAGCCACTCCGACATCTCCCGGCGCCCGCCGAGCTGCTCGACGAACGCGGCGTCCAGCCACGGCTTGTAGATCCGCAGGGAGGGGTTGGCCAGCAGCCCGTAGCGGTAGAAGCGCTCGATGTCGTTGCCCTTGAACGTCGAGCCGTCGCCCCAGATCTGGACGTCGTCCTCGAGCATGGCGCGCACCAGCAGCGTGCCGGTGACCGCCCGCCCCAGGGGCGTGGTGTTGAAGTAGCTGCGCCCGCCGGAGCGGATGTGGAAGGCACCGCAGGTCAGCGCGGCGAGCCCCTCCTCGACCAGCGCCTGCCGGCAGTCGACCAGCCGGGCGACCTCGGCACCGTAGGCGGCCGCGCGGCCGGGGACCGAGTCGATGTCGGGCTCGTCGTACTGGCCGAGGTCGGCGGTGTAGGTGCACGGCACGGCGCCGCGGTCGCGCATCCAGGCCACCGCCACGGAGGTGTCGAGACCACCGGAGAAGGCGATCCCGACGCGTTCGCCGACGGGCAGGGACGTGAGCACCTTGGACACGTCGAAGATTATGCACGACCACGCATGATCATGCAGAGAGGGTCAGGGCGGCGGCGGTTCCCGGTCGGTCGGTGCCCGGCGCACGATGTCGGCGAAGGACTCCTCCAGCCGCGCCCACGTGGAGCTCCACTCCACCAGCGGCTCGAGGATCCGCTCGAAGACGGCGAGCTGCTCGTCGAAGGCCTGCAGCTGCGCGACCAGACCCTCGACCAGCTGGCGCTGGGCCTTCACCGACGCGGCGACCGACCGGACCTGCGCCGCCGACATCGCCCCGGGCGGTGAGGGCAGCCGAGGCAGCGACAGTCCCGCCGGCATCGCGCCGGCGGCCAGCCGGGTGGCCCGGTCGGTGAAGCCGCGCAGCTGCGCGACGAACTCCTCGACCGAGCGCGCCACCAGCCCGCCGTCGCGGGGCCTGTCCTCCGGCTCGCTCACGCAGACCTCCCCCGACCCGGCCCGCCGCCGTCCCGGCGGGTCCGCGCCCAGTCTCGCGTCCCCGGCGCCGGCCCGCTCAGCCGACCAGCGTGCGCAGGGTCTCGGCGTTGCGGACGGCGTGGCCGTGGCCGTCGTTGTTGAAGTAGGCGTAGACGTCGCGGCCCTGCGCCGTCCACTCCCCCACCCGGTCGGCCCACCAGCGCAGGTCGGCGTCGGCGTAGGAGCCGGCGTAGAGGTGCGCGGGGTCGGGGCCGTGCAGCCGGACGTAGACGAACGGCGCCGTGGCCCGCAGCACGCACGGCAGGCCCGCGCCGCTCATGACGCAGTAGGCCGCGCCGTGCCGCTCCAGCAGCGCGAACACGCCCTCGTCGTGCCAGCTGGGGTGGCGGAACTCGACGGCCACCCGCATCCAGTCCGGCAGCTGGGACAGGAAGAAGTCCAGCCGGGCGTCGTCGCGGGCGGCGGCCGGGTGCAGCTGCACCAGCAGCACCGCCCGCCGCGGGCCCAGCTCGTGCCAGGCCGCCGTCATCCGCTCCACCCACGCCTCGGGGGCGTAGAGCCGCTTGGCGTGGGTCAGGCCGCGGGGGGCCTTGACCGACAGCGCGAACCCCTCGGGCAGCCGCCGCCGCCAGGAGGCGAAGGTGGCGGTGCGCGGCCAGCGGTAGAAGCTGGCGTTGAGCTCGACGGTGTCGAAGCGGCGCACGTAGTGGGCCAGCCGGTCCCGGGGCGGCGTCCCCGGCGGGTAGAGGACGCCGTCCCAGTGGTCGTAGCTCCAGCCGGAGGTGCCGACGTGGACGGCCATCACCCGGCGCGGGCCCTCAGGCCCGGCGCAGCCCCGCCAGCCGGGTGGCCCCGGCGAGGAGGCGGCCGTAGGAGCCGGGTGCCAGCCGCACCAGGACGTCGGGGACGGCGGCGCTGGCGCCGATGAGCAGCCGCGGACGGCGCCGCTCGACCGCCGTGACGATCCGCGCCGCGGCCCGGTCGGCCGGGTAGCGCAGCATCTTGGAGAACTCCCGCTTGCCCTGCTCGGCCTCCGCCGGGTCCACGCCACTGGCCACCCGGGCGGTCTCGGCGATGCGGGTGGCGATGCCGCCGGGGTGCACGCTGGTGACCCCGACCCCGTCCTCGGCCAGCTCGTGCCGCAGCGCCTCGGTGAAGCCGCGGATCGCGAACTTGCTGGAGGAGTACGCGGCCTGCCCGGCCGGGGCCATGATGCCGAAGATGCTCGACACGTTGACCAGGTGCGCGCCGGGGTGGGCCTTGAGCGTGGGCAGCAGCGCGTGGGTGAGCCGGACGGCGGCGCGGAAGTTGATGTCGAGGACCCAGTCGAACTCCTCGAGGGTCACCTGGTCGAAGCGCCCGCCCAGCGCGACGCCGGCGTTGTTGACCAGCAGCGTCGTCCCGGGGTGGCCGGCGACGATCGCCTCGCCGGCCTCGCGCACCTGCCCGGCGTCGGCGAGGTCGACGACGACGGTGTCGACCGACCGGGCGGGGAAGGCCGACCGCACCGCGGCCGCGACGCCGGCGAGCCGCTCGGCGTCGCGGTCGAGCAGCAGCAGGTCGTTGCCGCGCGCGGCGAGCGCCGGCGCCAGCGCGGCACCGATGCCGCTGGCCGCGCCGGTGACGACGGCGGTGCCGGTGAAGTCGTAGGGCCGCATCACGCCGCCACCTCGCCGACGCCCGCGGTGGCGCGCTCGTCGACCGGGCGGGTGAACCGGATGCCCTCGTCCTCCAGCGGCCCGCGGCGCATGAGCAGCACGTCGCGGACGTAGTTCTGGTACAGCTTCCACGGCGCCCGGGACCCCTGCTTCGGCAGCGCCGCGAGGCTGCGCTGCACGTAGCCGGAGGACAGCCCGATGAACGGCGCGGTGCCGCCGTCGGCCGGGGCGAGCGGGGTGGCCGCGGCGTAGCCGTTGCGGTCGAGGTGGTCCAGCAGCCGGCAGACGTAGCGGGCGACCAGGTCGGCCTTCAGCGTCCAGGAGGCGTTGGTGTAGCCGATCGTCATGGCGAAGTTCGGCACGCCGGAGACCATGAAGCCCTTGTAGGACACGGTGCGCGACAGGTCGACGTCCTCGCCGTCCACGGTCAGCCGCATGCCGCCGATGGGCAGCAGGTTCAGGCCGGTGGCGGTCACGACGACGTCGGCGTCGAGGTGCTCCCCCGACTCCAGCGCGATGCCGGTCTCGTCGAAGCCGGCGATCCGGTCGGTGACGATCGACGCCCGGCCCTCGCGCAGCACCCGGAACAGGTCGCCGTCGGGCACCACGCACAGCCGCTGGTCCCACGGGTCGTACGGGGGGTTGAAGTGCGTGCCGACGTCGACGCTGCCGGGCAGCTCCTTGGCCGCCGCCTTCGCGAGCACCTTCCTCATCAGCTCGGGCCGGCGCCGGCTGAGCTGGAAGGACGCCATCGAGACCAGCACGTTCTTCCACCGGACCACCGGGTAGACGACGCGGTCGGGCAGCCGGCGGCGCAGCTTCTCGGCGAGCGCGTCGCGGCCGGGCAGGCTCACGACGTAGGTGGGGGTGCGCTGCAGCATGGTCACGTGCGCGGCCTGCTCGGCCAGGCTGGGCACCAGGGTGACGGCGGTGGCGCCGCTGCCGATGACGACCACCCGCTTGCCGGCCCAGTCGAGGTCGTCGGGCCAGTGCTGCGGGTGCACCACCCGCCCGCCGAAGCGCTCCTCGCCGGGGAACCGCGGGCGGTGGCCCTCGTCGTAGCGGTAGTAGCCGGAGCAGACCGACAGCCACGAGCAGGTCCACGTCTCGGTCTCGCCGGTGCCGGTGCGCTCGGCGGTGACCGTCCACCGCGAGTCCTCGGTGGACCAGGAGGCGGCGACGACGCGGGTGCCGAAGCGGATGTGCCGGTCGACGCCGTACTCGCGGGCGGTGTCCTGCACGTACTCGCGGATCGAGGCGCCGTCGGCGATCGCCTTCGGGTCGGTCCACGGCCGGAAGGAGTAGCCGAGGGTGAACATGTCCGAGTCCGACCGCACGCCGGGGTAGCGGAACAGGTCCCAGGTGCCGCCGATGGCCTCGCGGGCCTCGAGGACGGCGTAGGTCCGGCCCGGGGACTCGCGCTGCAGGTGGCAGGCCGCACCGATGCCGGAGAGGCCGGCACCGACGATCAGCACGTCGACGTGGCGGGCGGTGCTGGGCTCGGTCATGGCGCTCCTCGGGACGGCCGGGGTGACCTGCACGACGGTACTCGACACCCTGTCGAGTTGGTCGACGGCGCGTCGGTCAGCCGGGGGCGGCGGCCGGGCCGTCGCCGCCGTAGACGGTGCGCAGCCACACGGTGAGCAGTACGTCGAGCAGGTCGTCCTCGGCCAGCGCCGGCGTCGTCCCGGTGGCGGTCGCGTGGATCACCCGCTCGTCCATCCAGTTCAGCGCGACGGCGAGGTCGCGGGCGGGCGGCCCGGGCGGGGCGGCGCCGCGGGCCCGCTCGCCCTCGATGGCCGCGGCGGTCTCGGCGACGAACTGCTCCATCACCTGCGACCACAGCGCCCGCACCTCGACGCTGGTGGGCAGCAGCGAGGCCGCCGCGGTGGTGAGCGCGCGGTGGGCGAGGAAGGTGTCGCGGACCGCCTCGAGCGCGCCCCGCCAGCCGGCGCGGACGTCGTCGCCGGCCCGCCGCAGCGCCGCCGCCCGGGAGGCGCGGGCCTCCTCGACCACGCGGTCGAGCAGCGCCAGCACGACGGCGTCCTTGGACGGGAAGTAGAAGTAGAAGGTGGGCCGGGAGATGCCCGCTCCCCGCGCGAGGTCGTCGACGGAGATGTCGGCGAGCGCACGGCGGCCGAGCAGCTCCTCGGCGGTGGCGAGGATGGCCCGCTCGCGGTCGTCGCCGGAGGGGCGGCGGGCGCGGCGTCCGCGGCTGCCGCCGGGCGGGACGGGGAGCGGTGCGGCCACGGCGGCGACCCTACCCAGCGCGGATCGGCGGCCGGGTGTGCTCAGGGCAGCTGCCACACCGTGGTGCGGCGGCTGCCCGGGCCCTCGGTCTCGGGCACGTCGAGGACGGTGACCGGCTCGAGCCGCTCGTGCGGCAGGTAGGGCCGGCCCGGGTCCCCGACGAGGACGGAGCAGCCGCGGGCGCGGGCCCGGTCGAGGAAGGGCAGCACCCGCTCGGTCATCACGCGGTCGTAGCAGACGTCCCCGGCCAGGACGACGTCGACGTCCGGGGGCTCGCGGTGCAGGACGTCGCCGATGACGCTGATGCCGGTGACGCCGTTGAGGACGGCGTTGACCGCCACCGCCGTCCGGGAGAACGGGTCGACGTCGCTGGCCAGCACGTGGTGGGCCCCGGCGAGGACGGCGGCGACGGCGACCAGCCCGCTGCCCGACCCGAGGTCGAGGACGCGACGGCCGGCCACCGGGACGGCGCCGTCGAGCACGGCCCGGGCCAGCGCCTGCCCGCCGGGCCAGGCCGCCGCCCAGAACGGCGGGTCCTCACCGGCGCCACCGGCGGCGTCCTCCATCGCCTCCCACAGGGCGACGACGTCGTCGGCGACGTGCAGCCGCACCTCCGGGACGAGGGAGGGCCGGCGGACCTGGGTGTGCGCGCGGACGAACGCCGCGGGCACCACCCTGGTCACGCCGGCCCCTCCTGGTGACGATCTGGAACGGCCTGGTCACCGCCCGGCACGGCCCCGCTGCAGGGTCCCGCGCCGAGCAGGTGACGTGCTGGAACGGCCCTCCTGCAGGGTCCCACCCTGAGCGTGCGAAGGGTGGGGGACGGGAGGGTCCTGTCAGTACCAGCCGGTGGCCTGCGAGTGCGCCCAGGCCTCGCACGGGGAGCCGTAGCGGTCCTCGATGTAGATCAGGCCGGCGTCGATCTGCAGGTAGCCGTCGGAGGTCTTGGCGATGCCGGTGCTGGCCCAGGTGGAGTCGAGGAACTGCGCGATGCCGTACGCGGTGCTGGTGGGGTTCTGCGCGGTGGGGTCCCAGCCGCTCTCCTTGCCCCACAGCTTCTCCAGGCAGGAGAACTGCTCGGCGCCCACGAGGCTGAGCGCGTAGTCCTTGAAGGACCCGCTCTTGGCCGTGCCCGAGCTCGCGCTGCTGGCGGCCGGCGCCTCGGTGGCCGCGGCGGCCGGCTGGGCGGCGGCGGCCTGCTCGGCCGCGGCGGCCTCGGCGGCGGCCTGCTCGGCCGCGGCGGCCTGCTCGGCCGCGGCGGCCTCGGCGGCGGCCTGGGCCTCGGCGGCGGCGCGCGCGGCCTCCTCCTCGGCGGCGACGCGGGCGGCCTCCTCGGCGGCGGCCTGCTCCGCGGCGGCCTGCTCGGCGGCCGCCTGCGCCTGGACGGCGGCGGCGTCCACCGCGGTGCGCTGGTTGCGCGAGGCGGCGAGGTCCTCCAGGGAGGCGAGGGTGTCGTCCCCGATGGCGCTGGTGGTGGCGGCGTCCTCGGTCTGCTGCGGGATGCCCAGCGCCTCGGCGACGCCCACCGAGGCGCTCGCGGTGTCGGTGTCGGTGTCGGCGGGCGAGGCGGCGCCGGTGGTGGTCAGCACGCCGACCAGCAGCGCGCCGGCGGTGGCGGTGCCGAGCAGCAGCGCGGGACGGCGCGAGCGGAGGAAGCCGCCGCGGCGGGCGGGGGCCTCGTCGACGTCGGCGACCTCGACGGCGGTGGCCTCGACGCTCTCCGGCGTGTCGGGGGCGGTGTGGCGGGTACGGGGCATGAGGGTGGGGGCTCCGAGGGAGAGTGCACGCGGCGGCCCGGGGCACGGGCGCGCGCACGCGGCGCGGTCTACGGGGTCTGGCGGAGTGCGGGTCTCCGGCGGCTCCGGTCGGTGCCGGGCGCGGCGGGGCAGGGTCGAGCCGGCGTCAGGAGGACGCGAGGGCGCGCTGCGCGCACCGGCGGCTGCACCTGCGGGCCACGGGGGCCCGGAGGCGGGGCATGCGGGAGACTCCGTTCCTTCCGTGAGCCGCCTACCGAGTTAGCTGACGGGTTCGGGCGGGAAGCAGCCCTACGCGCCGGCGAGCGGAGCTCGCCGGGTGCGATTCACCCCGGCACTGCGGTGGGTCCCCGGCTCGCGTCCGCGGGGACGGACACGACTCGGCGGCGTCCGGCCAGGCTCCCCGGACGGGGAAGGACGACCAACCGGACGCCCGCCACGGTAGAGGCCGTTACCGGTCCGTGACAACACGGGGACCGGAGGGACAGGTGGGACCGCTGGGGTCCGGCCGGGGCGGACGCCGACCGCCCGGCCGGCGTCCGCCCTGCTCAGCGGGCCGGTCAGGAGGCCGCGGCGACCTCGGGACGGCCGGCGCCGTGCAGCACCGTGAGCTGCGACGCATCGCCCGGGACGACCGGCTCGCGGTCGTCCGGCGCCCCGGCGGCGGCCTCCGCGGCCTCCCGGCGCTCGGCGAGGACGGGGACGTCGTCGGGGAGCACCCCGGCGACGACCGCGAGGGCCCGGTCGATCTGCCCGGTCAGCCCGAGCAGCCACTCGCGGGCCTGGTCGCGCTCGTCGCGCAGCGGCGCGAGCTCGGCCTCGGCGGCCAGCCGGCGCTCGAGCGCCTCGGCGTCGGCCCGGGCGCGCACCTCGGCGGCCTCCCGGTCCAGCCGGGCGCGGACCTCGACGGCCTCCTGGTCGAGCCGCTCGCGCGCCTCCGCGGCCGCGCGGTCGAGCCGGGCGCGCTCCTCGGCCGCCGCCCGGCCCACCTCCGCGGCCTGGCGGCGGGCCGCCTCCAGCACCGCCGCGGCCTCGCTGCGGGTCTGCTCGCGCAGCGCGATGACCGCCTCGCGCATCTCGGCGACCCCGCGGAGCCGCGCCTCGGCCTCGGTGCGGGCCTCGGCGAGCAGCCGCCGGGCCTCCTCCTCGGCCGTGGCGGTCACGGCGGCGGCCTCCTGCTCGGCCCGGGCCACCAGCGCCCTGGCCTCCTCCGGGCCGGGCAGCGACTGCCGCTCGCGGACCAGCGCCGCGAGCCGGCGCCGCGCGTTCTGCAACTCGGTCGAGCAGGCGGCGTAGCGGCTGAGCAGGTGGTCGTTCTCCCGCCGCAGGACCATGACCTCGGTCTCGGCCCAGTCCACGTAGGTGTCCACCTGCGCGCGGTCGTAGCCGCGCACCGCCGTCTTGAACACCGGCCCCGTGCCCAGCAGGCCGTCGAGCCCGCTCGGCGCCCGTCTCGTGTCGTCGTCCCCGGCCGCTGCGTGCCGCGCGTGCCCGTCCCCCACCTGCGACATCCCGGTCCCCCTCGGTACGCCGTCCGATCCGGTTCCCCGCTGGCCGGTCGGAGTGATCACAATCTCCCACCCCGGGGACCCGGCCGGACCGGCCCGACGGGCGGCTCGGGGAGCCGTCGGAGTGGGGTCGTCACGACGTGCCGGGACGATCACACAGCGCAGTCGCAGTGTCTCGGCACGGTCACGAGAGCCTGGGAATGGATCCGGGCGCCGGGGAGTTCGGCGGAGTGCAGTAGTTGCACGCTCAACCACATGGAGCACGAGATGCAGTTCGGCGTCTTCTCGGTCAGCGACATCACGACCGACCCCACGACCGGCCGCACGCCGAGCGAGGCGGAGCGGATCCAGGCCATCGTCCGGATCGCGGAGAAGGCCGAGGAGGTCGGTCTGGACGTCTTCGCCCTCGGCGAGCACCACAACCCGCCGTTCTTCTCGTCCTCGCCCACCACGACGCTGGCCTACGTCGCCGCGCGGACGCAGCGGCTGCAGCTGTCGACGGCGACCACGCTGATCACCACCAACGACCCGGTGAAGATCGCCGAGGACTACGCGATGCTGCAGCACCTCGCCGGCGGCCGCGTCGACCTCATGATGGGCCGCGGCAACACCGGCCCGGTCTACCCCTGGTTCGGCCAGGACATCCGCGACGGGCTCCCGCTGGCGGTGGAGAACTACGCGCTGCTGCGCCGGCTGTGGGACGAGGAGGTCGTCGACTGGTCGGGCCGCTTCCGCACGCCGCTGCAGGGCTTCACCTCCACCCCCCGCCCGCTCGACGGCGTCGCGCCGTTCGTGTGGCACGGGTCGATCCGCAGCCCGCAGATCGCCGAGCAGGCCGCCTACTACGGCGACGGGTTCTTCTCCAACCACATCTTCTGGCCGAAGGAGCACACGCAGCGGATGGTGGAGTTCTACCGCCGCCGCTTCGAGCACCACGGCCACGGCAGCGCCGACCAGGCCATCGTCGGCCTCGGCGGGCAGGTGTTCGTGCGGAGGAACAGCCAGGACGCCGTCCGCGAGTTCCGGCCCTACTTCGACAACGCGCCGGTCTACGGCCACGGCCCGTCGCTGGAGGACTTCTCCCGCGAGACCCCGCTGACCGTCGGCTCCCCGCAGCAGGTCATCGAGCGCACCCTCGGGTTCCGCGAGTACGTCGGCGACTACCAGCGCCAGCTCTTCCTGATCGACCACGCCGGCCTGCCGCTGAAGACCGTGCTCGAGCAGCTCGACGTGCTCGGCGAGGAGGTCGTGCCCGTGCTGCGGAAGGAGTTCGCCGCGCTCAAGCCCGCGCACGTCCCCGACGCGCCCACCCACGCCTCCCTGGTGGCGGCCCGCGGCGGCGCGGTCGACCCCACCGTCCACGCCGCCGGCGACGACGTCACCGGGCGCACCGCCGAGGAGGTCTCCGCGTGACCACCCGCACCCTGGCCGTGGTCAGCGCCGGGCTGTCGACGCCGTCGTCGACCCGGCTGCTGGCCGACCGGCTGACTGCCGCGACGGTGGCCGCCCTGCGCGAGCGGGGCCAGGACGCCGTCGTCGAGGTCGTCGAGCTGCGCGAGCACGCGCGCGACCTCGCCGACGCCTTCGTCACCGGCTTCCCGAACGCCGCACTGCGCGCGGCGATCGAGACGGTGACCGGCGCCGACGCCGTCATCGCGGTGACCCCGGTGTTCACCGCCTCCTACAGCGGGCTGTTCAAGTCCTTCGTCGACGTGCTCGAGAAGGACGCGCTGACCGGCAAGCCGGTCCTCCTGGGGGCCACCGCCGGCACCGCCCGGCACTCCCTGGTGCTCGAGCACGCCATGCGGCCGCTGTTCGCCTACCTGCGCGCGGTGACCGTGCCGACCGCGGTGTTCGCGGCGAGCGAGGACTGGGCCGGCGGCGAGGGTGCCGGCGGGGAGCTGGCGGCGCGGGTCGACCGCGCGGCCGGCGAGCTGGCCGACGTCGTCACCGGACGGCCGGCGTCGGCCCGCCCGGCCGACCCGTTCGCCGACGTCCCCTCCTTCGAGCAGCTCCTCCGGGGCGAGGCCTGACCGGGCACTTCCGCGGAAGTGCCCGCCCTGGTGTCAGACGGCGTCCTCCGACGGAGGTGCCGAGCCGCCCTGGGGCGCCTCGGCCGTCATGACCGCGACGATCTGCTCGCGGTCGGCGGCCGAGGGCAGCCCCCAGCCGGGCTCGTAGCCGTAGACCTCCCCGAGCGGGGTCGACGCCGTCCGCCCGGTCAGCACCTCCACCGAGCCGGTGTCGATCAGCCCCGGGTGCTCGACGCCGCAGGCCTCGGCCACCTTGAGCAGGTCGCGGCGCAGCGTGGCGACGTAGTTGGCCAGCCGCACCGACTTCAGCGCCGGGTCCAGGCCGTGCGCCAGCCACGCGTTCTGCGTGGCGACGCCGGTCGGGCAGGTGTCGGTGTGGCACTTCTGCGCCTGGATGCAGCCGATCGCCAGCATCGCCTCGCGGGCGATGTTGACCATGTCGCAGCCGAGCGCGAACGCCACGATCGCGTTGTCGGGGAGCCCCAGCTTGCCCGCGCCGACGAAGGTGACCTGCTCGGCCAGCCCCCGCCGGGCGAAGGTCGAGTAGACCCGGGCGAAGCCGAGCTGGAACGGCAGCGACACCGAGTCGGTGAAGATCAGCGGCGCGGCGCCGGTGCCGCCCTCGCCGCCGTCCACCGTCACGAAGTCCACCCCGCGGCCGGTGCCGGCCATGAGGTCGGTCAGCTCGTCCCAGAAGGCCATGTCCCCGACGGCGGACTTGATGCCCACCGGCAGCCCCGTCTCGGCGGCCAGCAGCTCCACCCAGTCGAGCAGGCCGTCGACGTCGGCGAACTCGGCGTGCCGGGACGGGCTGACGCAGTCGACGCCCTCGGGCACCCCGCGGGCGGCGGCGATCTCGGCGGTCACCTTCGCCCCCGGCAGCACCCCGCCCAGGCCGGGCTTGGCGCCCTGGCTGAGCTTGACCTCCAGCGCGCGCACCGGCGCGGACGCCACCAGGTCCTTGAGCCGCTGCAGGTCGAAGCGGCCCCGCTCGTCGCGGCAGCCGAAGTAGGCGGTGCCGATCTGGAACACCAGCTCCCCGCCGTGCCGGTGGTGCACCGACAGCCCGCCCTCGCCGGTGTTGTGCAGGCACCCGGCCAGCGCCGCGCCCCGGTTGAGCGCCTCGACCGCCGCACCCGACAGCGAGCCGAAGCTCATCGCCGACACGTTGACCACCGACGCCGGCCGGAACGCCAGGCGCCGCCCGCGCGGACCGCCGAGCACCTTCGCCGAGGGCAGCGCGACGTCGGAGGCCGAGTGCGGGTGCGACGGCGGGACGGCGCGGCCGAAGGTGCGGTGGTTGATGACCGGGTACCCGGCCGTGTACTCGAGGTCGTTGTCGGTGCCGAACCCGAAGTAGTTGTTCTGGCCCTTGGCCGAGGCGTAGACCCACCGGCGCTGGTCGCGGGTGAAGGGCCGCTCCTCGTTGTTGCCCGCGACCAGGTACTGCCGCAGCTCCGGCCCCATCGACTCCAGCAGGTAGCGGGCGTGCCCGATCACCGGGAAGTTGCGCAGCAGGGTGTGCTCCCGCTGCAGCAGGTCCCGGGCGGCCACCGCCGCCACCGCGCCCAGTCCGGCCACCGCGGCCCGCGCCGCACCCCTCATGTCGCACCTCCGCTCGCGGTCAGGGCGTCATCCTGGCGCGGAACGGCGGCGTCCGCCCTACAGGAACAGGCTGAGCACGAACGCCAGGACGAAGCCGATGCTGCCGAGCAGCGTCTCCATGACCGTCCAGGTCTTCAGCGTGGTCTTCTCGTCCATCTGGAAGAACCGGCTGACCAGCCAGAACCCCGAGTCGTTGACGTGCGAGAGAACCGTCGCGCCGGCGGCGATGGCGATGACGATCAGCGCGAGGTCGATCGAGGACAGCCCGTCGGTGGCCTCGATCACCGGCGCCATGAGGCCGGCGGTGGTGGTGAGGGCGACCGTCGCCGACCCCTGCGCCACCCGCAGCAGGACCGAGATGACGAACGCCGCGACGATCACCGGCAACCCGATGTCCCCCAGCACGTCGGCCAGCGCGGTGCCGATGCCGCTGGCCCGCAGCACGCCACCGAACATGCCGCCGGCACCGGTGATGAGGATGATCGCGCAGACCGGGCCCAGCGCGCTGTTGACGATCGACTCGACCTGCGCGCCGCTTTCCCCGCGGCGCCGCCCGAGCACCACGATCGCCACCAGCACGGTGATGAGCAGCGCGATCGGGGTGGCGCCGATCAGCTGGCCGGCGCGCACGACGAACGAGGTCTCGTCCACCGCCCCCGCGGAGGCCAGCGTGGTCAGCCCCGTGTTGAGGAAGATCAGCACCAGCGGCAACAGCAGGAGCGCGAGCACGGTGCCGAACCGGGGCGGGGCCGGGCGGGTCGCGGTCTGCGTGCGCCGCCCACCCGAGGCGCCCGCGATCCCCGGCGCCGTACCGGCCACGGTCCCGTCGGGTTCCTCCGGCGCCGGCCGGTCCTCGTCGTGCAACAGGTCGGGCACCGCGACGTCGTAGCGCCGGCCGGCCCACAGGCCGAACAGGTACCCGCCCAGGTACCAGGTCGGCAGGCCGACGAGCAGGCCGAAGACCAGGGTCAGCCCGATGTCGGCCCCGACGAGCTCGGCCGCGGCGACCGGCCCGGGGTGCGGCGGCACGAAGGCGTGCATGACCGCGAAGGCACCGGCGACCGGGAGGCCGTAGGTGAGCAGCGACCCGCCCAGCCGGCGGGCGATGGTGAACACGATCGGGAGGAAGACCACGAGCCCGGCGTCGAAGAAGATCGGGAACCCGAACAGCAGCGCGGCCACGCCCAACGCCAGCGGGGCGCGCTTCTCCCCGAACCGGCCGACCAGGCTGTCGGCGAGCACCTGTGCCCCGCCGCTGTGCTCGAGCAGCCGCCCGAGCATCGCGCCGAGGCCGACGAGGAGGGCGACGTTGGCGAGCGTGGCGCCGAAGCCCTCGGTCAGCGTGCTGACGACGTCCTCGAGCGGGATCCGCGTGGCCAGCGCCGTCAGCAGGCTAACCAGGATCAGCGCGAGGAAGGCGTGCAGCTTCAGCTTCATGATCAGGAAGAGCAGGACACCCACCGCGGCGGCGGCGATGAGCAGCAGCGGGCCGGCACCCAGCGCCGGTTCGACCTCGGGCATGGCGGTTCCTCCTGGGTTCAGACGGGGTTCTCCGAGAGGGTGTCGTCGAGCTCGTCGAGCGTGGCGAGGATGTCGGTCAGCGCGTCGGTCGAGCGCTCGACCAGCGGGCGCATGCCCCGGTAGAGGTCCGCGGCCGCCGGGTCGGGCTCGACGGGGTCGGAGACGCCGATCAGCGCGGTTGCCTCGTCGAGGTCGGGCAGCGCACCGAGGGCGTGCAGCCCGAGCAGCGCCGCGCCCAGGCCGGTGCCCTCGGGTGAGTCGGCCACCCGCACCGGCAGGTCCAGCGCGGCCGACAGCGTCCGCACCCACAGCGCGGAGGCCACCGCGCCACCGGTCGCGCGGACCTCGGTGACCGGCAGGCCGGTGGCGGAGAACGCGTCGCGGACCAGCGCGAGCTGCTGGCACACCCCCTCGACGGCGGCGCGGACCAGGTGCGGCCGGCGGTGCTCGCGGCGCAGGCCGACGTAGGCGCCGCGCAGCCCCGACCGCCACCACGGCGCCCGCTCGCCGAGCAGGTAGGGCAGGCACAGCAGCCCGGCGCTGCCGGGCGGCACGCCCGCGGCCTCCTCCAGCAGCCGGGCGTCGAGGGCGTCGGCGTCCTCCTCCGTGACCGCCTCCCCGCCGGCCAGCGCCTGCGCCGCCCAGCGCACCACCGAGCCGCCGTTGTTCACCGCGCCGCCGACCACCCAGTGGTCGTCGGTGAGGGCGTAGCAGAACAGCCGGTGGGCGGGGTCGACGGTCGGCTGGGGGACGACGACGCGCATCGCGCCGCTGGTGCCCAGCGACACCGCGGCGACCTGCGGGCGGACCGCGCCGATGCCGAGGTTGGCCAGCACGCCGTCGGAGGCCCCGATGACCACGGGGGTGTCCCCGGGCAGCCCGGCCGCCGCGGCCACCCCCGGGCGCAGGCCCGGTAGCACCGCCGTCGTCGGCAGGACCTCCCCCAGCTGGTCGGCGCGCACGCCGGCGACCAGCAGCGCCTCGGCGTCCCAGGTGCCGGCGCGCAGGCCGTAGAGGCCGGTGGCCGAGGCGCACGAGCGGTCGAGCACCTGCGGGCCGCCGTGCAGCGCGGAGACGACGAGCTCCTTCACCCCGCCCCAGCGCGGCACGGCGGCCAGCCGGTCGGGGTCGTCGGCGCGCAGCCAGGCGAGCTTGAGCAGCGGCGACATCGGGTGCACCGGCGTGCCGGTGCGGGCGTGCAGCCCGGCGGCGCGACCGTCGGCCCGCAGCGCCGCGGCGAACCCCGCGGCGCGGTCGTCGGCCCAGGTGACCAGCGGGCCCAGCGGGCGGCCGTCGCCGTCCATGGGCACCAGGCCGTGCATCGCCGCCGACAGGCTGACGCCGACCACCCGGTCACCGCGCTCCCGGGCGGCGGCGCTGACGGCGGCCAGCGCCGTCACCGCGGCCTCGGCCAGGCGCCGCGCGTCGAGCTCGGCGCGGCCGGGCGCCGGCACCGACAGCGGGTAGCCGACGCTGACGAGGTCGCGGACCCGCCCGTCGGTGCCCGCGGTGACCGCCTTGGTGGCCGTCGTCCCGCTGTCCAGCCCGACCACCACGTCCATGCGCGCGATCCTGCCCGGGGCCGCGGCCCGGACGCGAGGCCGGCGCCGGATCGTCAGCGCCGGATCTCCACCAGCAGCACCCAGGCGTTCGGGCACGCCGCCGCGATCCCCAGCCCCAGCGTGGCCGCGGCCCGGCGGGGCAGTGTCGGGAACGCGAGGATCCGGTCGAGGTTGGTCGAGACGGCGACGAACAGCAGCCCGGTCAGGGCCGCGGTCGCACCGACCGCCGCCACCGCCAGGTCGTGCCAGGCCTCGGGGCGGTGGGCGTCGGTGCCGCCGGCCTCCACGCCGGCCGATCCTGCCGCACGCTCAGCGGTAGGCCGAGCCTCCACGCAGCCGCGCGCTGACGGCGGCGTGCAGCGGCGCGAGGACGACGCCGTCGCGGGCCAGCCGGGCGCGCAGCACGCGGCGGTGGCGCAGCACGCCGACCAGCCCGACCGCCCAGAACACGTACTGGACGGCGAACGCGGCGCGGAAGGCGCCCAGGTCGTAGGCGGTGGAGCCGCCCGGGGTGAGCGCGTCGAGGACCGCGCCGATGGCGAGGATCGTCAGCAGCGAGGCGACGAACCCGCCGACGTTGACCACGCCGCTGGCGCTGCCCTGGCGCTCGGCGGGGTTCCAGGTGCGGGCGAAGTCGAAGCCGATCATCGAGCCCGGGCCGTTGGTGCCCAGGACCACGACCAGCACCACCAGCAGCCACAGCGGCGCGCGGCCGGGCCACAGCAGCACCGCCGTCCAGGTGGTCGCGGTGAGGCAGAGGATGGTGAGCACGAGGACCGAGCGGCGCAGCGGCCACCGCCCGCACAGCCGGCCCAGCAGCGGGCCGACGGCCATGCCGACGACCACGAGCAGGCTGAGCAGCCCGGCCGCCGTCGCCGGGGCCAGGCCCTGGCCGACGACGAGGAAGGGATAGCCCCACAGCAGCGCGAAGACGGTGCCGGAGAACTGAGTGACCAGGTGCGTGTAGAGGCCGATGCGGGTGCCCGGCTCGCGCCAGGTGAGCGTCAGGCTGCGGCGCACCTCGGCCAGCCCGGCGGCGCCGGTCGCCGTCGTCCCGGGCGGGGCGTCGCGCAGCGTGGCCGACGCCAGGACGACGACGAGCACGCCGACCGCGGCGGCGCCGAGGAAGGTGCTGCGCCAGCCGGCGGCGTGCAGCAGCGCGACCAGCGGGTAGGCGGCCACGATCTGCCCGACCTGCCCGAGGATGCCGGTGAGCTGGGTGACCACCGGGACGGTGGGGCCGGGGAACCAGAACCCGATCACCCGCAGCACGCTGATGAAGGTCATGGCGTCCCCGGCGCCGACGAGCACCCGGGCGGCGACGGCGGTGGGGACGTCGGTGGCCAGCGCCAGCACCAGCTGGCCGGCGGCCATCGTCAGCCCGCCGGCGAGGATCAGCCGGCGCGAGCCGAACCGGTCCAGCGCCACCCCGACCGGCACCTGCAGCCCGGCGTAGACGGCCAGCTGCAGCACGAGGAACAGCGACACCGCCGAGGCGCCGGCGGAGAACCGCTCCTGCGCCTCCACGCCCGCCACGCCGAGGGAGGCGCGGTGGAAGACCGCCACGACGTAGGCGGCCAGCGCGGTCAGCCAGACGGCGTAGGCGCGCAGCGGCGCACGGGCAGGCGTCGGGGGCGTCACCCAGAGGACGACAGCACCCGGCCGCGATGTGTTCCCGCCGCGGCCGGTGAAGCGCCTCACCGCCGCCGTCGGCCGCGGCGTCGCAGGCCGGTCCGCGGGCCCGGCGGCCGCAGCCTCCCGCCCGTGGAAGCCCTGGTCTCGCCGGCCGACCTCACCGAGGACGACGCGGCCCGCCGGGTGCGCATCGTGCTGGCGCTGGCCACCTGCACGGCGGCCAGGGGCTGCCGCGCCACGACGATCTCCGACATCGCCCGCGAGGGCCGGGTGTCCGAGACCGTCGTCTGCGCGCACTTCCGCGACGAGGAGCACTGCCTGCTCGAGCTCCACACCCGGGCCGGCGACAAGATGCTCGCCACGGTGCGGACCGCCCAGGCGAGCGCGGCGAGGCCGCGGCGCTCGCCGAGGACACCGACGTCGCCACCGAGGTGCTCGTCCAGCTCGTCGCCCGCACCGCCCGAGCCGGCTCACCCGGCGTCCCCGGCGAGTCGCCCGCCGGCGTCGTCCCGGCCCGGCGGGCTGGAGACCGCCGCGGTCCTGCGCCTGGACCGAGGCGGAGGTGGCGGCCGTGACGGTCAGCGGCGCGCCGGTCGCAGTGACAGCACCGCCAGCGCCCCGGCGGCGCTGAGGCCCGCCGCGGCCAGGGCGGCGGTGTCCCAGCCGGCGACCAGGCCGGCCGCGGTGCCCGCCGGGGTCCCGGCGGTGACCAGCAGCACGACGAGGGTGACCCCGACCGCGGCGCCGAGGTAGCGGGCGGTGTTGTTGGCGCCGCTGCCCATCCCGGCCCGCTCCGGCGGCACGTGCGCCACCGCCTCCTGGCCCAGCGCGGCATTCACGGCGCCGTAGCCGACGCCCAGGACGACCAGCCCGGGCAGCAGCCGCAGGCCCGACCCGCCGGCGTCGAGGACCGCCAGCGCGGCCAGCCCGGCCGCCGACACCCCGAGTCCGGTGGCCAGGAGCAGCCGCCCGTCGACGCCGGGCAGCCAGCGCAGCCCGACCGAGGTCGCCGTGGCCACCGCCGACCAGACCAGCACCAGCACCGTGGTGGCCAGCAGGCTTTCCCCGAGCGCTCGCTGCAGCACGGTGGCGAGGAACGACAGCAGCCCGACGGTGGCCGCGCCGGTGACCAGCGCGCCGACCAGGGCGGCGTCGAAGCCGCGGACGCGGAACAGCGCGAGGTCGACCATCGGCGCGGCGACCCGCGACTCGGCGAGGACGAACGCCGCGCCCAGCAGCACGCCGCCGACCAGCAGCGCCGCCGTCGTCGCCGCGCCCGCGCCGGAGCGGGGAGCGACCAGGCCGACCAGCAGGCAGGTGACCGCGGCGACCAGCAGCACCGGACCGGCGACGTCGACCCGCGGCCGGCGCCCGGGCGCGGACCCCGGCAGCAGCAGCCGCGCCGCGACGGCGAGCAGCACCGCGACGACGGCGGTGGCGAGGTGCGTGGCGCGCCAGCCGGTGTCGCCGTCGAGGACGACGGCGGCCAGCCCGCCCACGCCGGTCCCCGCCCCGATCGCCGCGCCCCACACCGCGGCGGCCCGCGCCCGCGCCGGACCCAGCGGGAAGACCTGCGCGACCAGGCCCAGCGAGCAGGCCAGCACGGCCGCGCCGCCCACCCCCTCGACCAGCCGCCCGGCGACGAAGACGCCGGTGCCCGGGGCCGCGCCGGACACCGCCGCGCCGGCGGCCAGCAGGACCAGCCCGGCGGTGAACACCCGCCGCCGGCCGAGGGAGTCGGCGGCCGCGCCGGTGACCAGCAGCGCCGCGGCCAGGCCGACGCTCATCGCCGACAGCAGCCAGGCCTGCCCGCCCGGGCCGGTGCCCAGTTCGCGGGCCGTGGCGACCGAGGTGGCCAGCGGCGTGACGAAGGCGGCGAGGACCACCAGCGTGCTGGTGGCGACGACGGCCAGCGTCCGCGACTGCAACGGCGCCGCGGCGTCGGCGGCGGGTGGGCGGGACCGGACCGAGCTGGACACGCGTGCCCCCAGGGGATCGACGTCGTCAGTTGGACTTCCGAACCGACGAGGAGTCACGGTAGCAGGTGACCGCCGCCGGGCGCACCGGTCGCGCATGGTCTGCGCGGGGCGCGGGCAGGAGAGCCGCCGGAGGGCACCGCCCGGGTGCCGCAGGATCAGGGAGGAGCGCGCCGATGGCGTCCGTCATCCACTTCACGATCGCGACCGTCGCCGAGGAGAGCCCGGACTTCCGCCGGGTGCTGTGGACCGGGAAGAACACCCAGCTCGTCGTCATGACCATCCCGGCGGGTGGGGAGATCGGCGAGGAGGTCCACGAGGACATCGACCAGATCCTGACCTTCGTCAGCGGCGTCGGTGAGGCGAAGGTCGGGGGCGCGACCAAGAAGGTGGCGCAGGGCGACCTCGTCGTCGTCCCGGCCGGGACCAAGCACAACTTCGTCAACACCGGCGAGAACCCGCTGATCCTCTACACGGTCTACGGCCCGCCAGAGCACGCCGACGGCGCGGTGCACCACACCAAGGAGGAGGCCGACGCGGCCGAGGAGTCCGGCGACGACGAGCCGCCCGGCCAGGACTGAGCGGCAGGACTGACGCCACACCCCGGTGTCGCCGCACCGACCGGCGGCACCGGGGACACTGGCCCGGTGACCGCCGTCGACGCCGCCACCACCGACGCCGCCACCGGGGAGGTCTCGGCAGCTCTCCGCCGGGCCGGGATCGGCGACGTCGACGACTCCGGCCTGGCCCGCGCGCTGTACTCCTCCGACGGGTCGCTGTACCGGGTGCTGCCCCGCGCCGTCGTCCGCCCGCGCGACGCCGACGAGGTGGTCGCCGCGCTGGAGGTGTGCCGGCAGCTCGGTGTCCCGCTGACGATGCGCGGGGCGGGCACCTCCATCGCCGGCAACGCGGTGGGCACCGGCGTCGTCGTCGACACCAGCCGGCACCTGACCCGGGTGCGCGCCATCGACGGCGAGGCGCGGACGGCGGTCGTCGACCCCGGCGTGGTGCAGGCCGCGCTGCAGGTCGCCGCCCGCCCGCACGGGCTGCGCTTCGGGCCCGACCCGAGCACCGCCAACCGCTGCACGATCGGCGGGATGATCGGCAACAACGCCTGCGGCTCGCGGGCGCTGGGCTACGGCCGCACGTCGGACAACGTGGTCGGCCTCGACGTCGTCACCGGGACCGGCCGGCGGCTGCAGCTCGTCTCCGGCGCCGAGCCGTCCGGGCTGGACGAGCTGCGCGCCCTGGTCGCCGCCGAGCTGGCCACCGTCCGCACCGAGCTGGGCCGCTTCGGCCGCCAGGTGTCGGGCTACTCCCTGGAGCACCTGCTGCCCGAGCACGGCTTCGACGTCGCCCGGGCCCTGGTGGGCAGCGAGGGCACGCTCGCCGTCGTCCTCGGCGCCACCGTGCGGCTGGTCGCCGACGCCCCGCACCGCGGGCTGGTGGTGCTCGGCTACCCCTCGATGGCCGACGCCGCCGACGCCACGCCCGGGCTGCTGCGGCACGGGCCGACGGCGGTGGAGGGCCTCGACGAGCGGATCGTGCAGCGGCTGCGCGACGTGCCGGCCGCCGTCGTCCCCGACCTGCCCCGGGGCGCGGGCTGGCTGATCGTGGAGGTCACCGGCGACACCGTCGCGGAGGTGCAGGCGAAGGGCGCCGCCGTCGTCGCCGACGCCGGCGCGGTGGACTCCCTGGTGGTCACCGACGTCGCGCACGCCGCGGCGATCTGGCGGATCCGGGAGGACGGCGCGGGGCTGGCCGCGCGCACCTCCGACGGGCGGCCAGCGCACGCCGGCTGGGAGGACGCCGCGGTCCCGGTGACCTCGCTGGGCGCCTACCTGCGCGAGTTCGAGGCGCTGCTGGACGGGCACGGGCTGCAGGGGGTGCCCTACGGGCACTTCGGCGACGGCTGCGTGCACGTGCGCATCGACTTCCCCTTCGGCCGGGAGCCCGACCGCGGCCGGGCGGCCTACCGCGCCTTCGTCGAGGACGCCGCCCGGCTGGTCGCCCGCTACGGCGGGTCGGTGTCGGGCGAGCACGGCGACGGCCGCGCCCGCAGCGAGCTGCTCGGCACCATGTACTCCCCCGCCGCGCTCGACCTCTTCGCCCGGGTCAAGGGCCTGTTCGACCCCGGCGACGTGCTCAACCCCGGCGTGCTGGTGCGTCCGGCACCGCTCGACGACGACGTCCGCGTGGCCGCCGCCCCCCGGCGGCGCGAGGGCCTGGCGCTGGCGTACCGGCACGACGGCGGCGACTTCTCCAACGCCGTCCACCGCTGCACCGGCGTCGGCAAGTGCCGGGCCGAGCCCTCAGGGGTCGGCGTCATGTGCCCGTCGTGGCCGGCGACCCGGGAGGAGAAGGACAGCACCCGCGGCCGCGCCCGGGTGCTGCAGGAGATGCTCGCGCCCGGCGGCCCGGTGCGCGACTGGCGCTCGCCGGAGGTGCACGCCGCGCTGGACCTGTGCCTGTCGTGCAAGGGCTGCTCGCGCGACTGCCCGACCGGCGTGGACATGGCCAGCTACAAGTCCGAGGTGCTGCACCAGAGCTACCGGCGTCGGGTCCGGCCGCTGTCGCACTACACGCTCGGCCGGCTGCCGATGTGGTCCGACCTCGCCGCCCGGGCGCCGCGGGTGGTCAACGCGGTGCTGCGCAACCGGCTCGGCGGACGGCTGGCGAAGTGGGGCGCCGGCGTGGACCGGCGGCGCGACCTGCCGGCCTTCGCGCCGCGCACGTTCCGGCAGCAGTTCACGCCCCGTCCGGGCGGCGGCGCTCCGGTGGCGCTGTGGGTGGACTCGTTCACCGACCACTTCGCGCCGGAGGCCGCGCGCGCCGCAGTGCGGGTGCTCGAGGCCGCCGGCTACACGGTGCAGGTGCCCGGCGACGACACGTGCTGCGGGCTGACCTGGATCACCACCGGCCAGCTCGACACCGCGAAGCGGGTGCTCGGCGACACGGTGCGGCGGCTGGTCCCGCTGGCCGACGCCGGCATCCCGATCGTCGGCGTGGAGCCCTCCTGCACCGCGGCGCTGCGCAGCGACGCCGTCGAGCTGCTCGACGACCCGGCCGCCGCTCGGGTCGCCGCGGCCACCCGCACGCTGGCGGAGCTGCTGACCGCCACCGAGGGCTGGGCGCCGCCGTCGCTGGCCGGCGTCGAGGTGGTCGCCCAGCCGCACTGCCACCACCACGCCGTCATGGGGTGGGCGGCCGACGAGCGGCTGCTGCGGCGGGCCGGGGCGACGGTGACACGGCTGGGCGGGTGCTGCGGGCTGGCCGGCAACTGGGGCGTCGAGCGCGGCCACCACGACGTGTCGGTGGCGATCGCCGAGCAGCAGCTGCTGCCCGCCGTCCGCGCCGCCGGTCCCGACGCCGTCGTGCTGGCCGACGGGTTCTCCTGCCGCACCCAGCTCGACCAGCTGGCCGGCCGGCGCGGTCGCCACCTCGCCGAGCTGCTCGCCGACGCCCTCGACCAGGCATAGGAAGCAATCCCCACGTTCTCGGGCTCGACACGTGCGGAGAGCTTCCTATGCCGCGACGGGTGGGAATGGGCGGCCGGGTGCGGTGTTGGCGCCGGGCATGACGACCATCGGCATCATCGGCGCCGGCCACATCGGCACGGCGCTCACCCAGGCGGCCACCGACACCGGCCACGACGTCGTGCTGGCCAACTCGCGCGGTCCCGAGACGCTCACCGACCTGGTCGAGGCGATCACCGCCCGCCCGTCGCGGACCGGGTCGGTGCGGGCGGCCACCGCCGCCGAGGCCGGCGCCGCCGGCGACCTGGTCGTGGTGACCGTGCCGCTCAAGGCGATCGGTGACCTGCCGGTCGAGCCGCTGGCCGGCAAGGTCGTGCTCGACACGAACAACTACTACCCGCAGCGTGACGGGCAGATCGCCGAGCTCGACGACGGGTCGACGACCTCCTCGGAGCTGCTGCAGCGGCACCTGCCGACCTCGCGGGTGGTCAAGGCCTTCAACCACATCCTGGCCGCGGACATCACCGCCCGGCGGACGCCGCCCGGCACCCCGCACCGGCGGGCCCTGGCGATCGCCGGGGACGACGCCTCGGCGAAGGAGACGGCGACCTCGCTCATCGACGGGCTCGGGTTCGACGTCCTCGACCTCGGCCCGCTGTCGGAGAGCCGGCGGATCGAGCCGGGCACCCCCGGCTACGGCCCCGACCTCGACCTCGACGGCCTGCGCCGGGCGACCGCGGAGGCCTCCCGCAGCTGAGGGCTCAGGCCGCCCGGCGGGCCAGCCGGTCGCGGGCCGCGCCGAGGACGGTGGGCGCCAGCGCCGCGGCGATGCGGGCGTAGCCGGCCGAGGACGGGTGGAAGCGGTCGGCGGAGAACAGCGCCGGGTCCGCGGTGAAGGCACGGCCGACCTCGGCGGCCACCGGCGCGACGACGGCGCCGTGCGCCCGCGCGACCGCGGCCTGGCGCTCCTGCAGCACGGCGCACGCGGCCCGCACGGCCGGCCGCAGCGCCGGCGGCACGAACGGGACGCTGGACATGTCCGGCGCCGGCACCACGACGACGTCGGTGCCGGCGGCGCGCAGGTCGGCCACGGCGGCACCGAGCGCGGCGGCGGCCGCCTCGGCCGGCAGGAACCGGGCGAGGTCGTTGGCGCCGATCACCACGACGGCGAGGTCGGCGCCCAGCGGCGCGACCCGGCGGACCTGGGCGGCGAGGTCCCGGGAGACCGCACCGGGGACGGCGAGCACGGTGAGGTCGGTGTCGATGCCGTCGCCGCGCAGCACCTGCGCCAGGCGCGGGCCGAGGCCCTCCTCGACCCGGGCGGCACCGGTGCCGTACGCGATGGAGTCACCGAGGACGACGAGGCGGAGCGGAGCGGTCACGCCAGGGACAACGCCGGCCGGCGGGGCGCTCTGCCCGGCGTGCGGGCCTCCCGGCGGTGACCCCCGCCACCGGCCGCGCGGACCCGGGCGGCCTGCCACGATGCCCGCGTGGTGGACCTCGAGGAGACCCTGCTGCCCGGCGTCGGCGTGCGCTACGGACTCACGACGCGCGACGGTGACCGCCTGGCCGTCGTCGTCCGCCGCGAGGGAGGCGTGGAGGTCGCGGTCTACGACCGGCGCGACCCCGACCGCACCCGCGGGGTCATCCGGCTCGACGCCGACGAGACCGGCGTGCTGGCCGAGCTGCTCGGCGCGCCCCGGCTGACGCAGCGCTTCGTGGACCTCTCCCGCGAGGTCCCGGGGCTGGAGTCGGGCCGCTTCACCGTGCGGCCCGGCTCTCCCTTCGACGGCCGCCCGCTGGGCGAGACCCGGGCCCGGACGCTGACCGGCTGCTCGATCGTGGCCCTGGTCCGGGCGGCCGACGTCGTCCCCTCCCCCGGGCCGGCCGACGTGCTGCACGCCGGGGACGTGCTGGTCGCCATCGGGTCCGCGAGCGGGCTGGGTCAGCTGGCCGCCCGGCTCGACGGCGGGTCGTAGGCCGGCGGCGTGCACGACACGGAGGCGCTGCTGGTCGAGCTGGGCCTGCTCTTCCTCGGCCTGGCCGCCCTCGGCCTGCTCGCCCGCCGCCTGGACCTCTCCCCCATCCCCTTCGTCCTCGTGGCCGCCCTGGCGGTGGGCGAGGGCGGGCTGGCGCCCCTGGGCACCGCCACCCCGTTCCTCGAGGCGGCGGCCGAGATCGGCGTCGTGCTGCTGCTGCTCGCCCTCGGCCTGGAGTTCTCCCCGGACGAGCTGTTCACCTCGCTGCGCCACCACGGCCGCTCCGGGCTCGTGGACCTGCTGCTCAACGCACCGCCGGGCCTGGTGGCCGGCCTGCTGCTGGGCCTGCCGTGGCAGGGCGCGCTCGCGCTGGCGGGCATCACCTACATCTCCTCGTCCGGCATCGTGGCGCGGCTGCTGGCCGACCTCGGCCGGCTGGCCAACCGGGAGACGCCGGCGGTGCTGTCGGTGCTGGTCCTCGAGGACCTGGCGATGGCGCTGGTGCTGCCGCTGCTCGCGGTGGCGCTGGCCGGCGGTGGTCCGGTGGCGGCCGGCGGCGGGCTGGCGCTGGCCGCCGGCACGGTCGTGCTGGTCCTGGCCGCCGCCCGGCGGCACGGTCACCACCTCGGGCGGCTGCTCACCTCGCCCGACGACGAGCAGGTCCTGCTGCGCCTGGTCGGGCTGACGCTGCTGGTGGCCGGCGCGGCGCAGGCGCTGGGCGTGTCGGCCGCGGTCGGGGCGTTCCTCGTCGGGCTTGCGCTGCCCACGCCGTTCGCCGAGCGGGTGCGGCGGATCCTCACCCCGCTGCGCGACCTGTTCGCGGCCACGTTCTTCGTCGCCTTCGGGCTGGCCACCGATCCCGCCGACATCGTGCCCGTGCTGCCGGCGGCGCTGCTGCTGGCCGCCGTGACCGCGGCGACCAAGGTCGCGACCGGCTGGTACGCCGCCGGCCGGGACGGCGTGGGCACGCCGGGACGCTGGCGGGCCGGGACCGCGCTGGTCGCCCGCGGGGAGTTCTCCGTCGTCATCGCCGGTCTCGCCGTGGCCGCCGGGCTGCCCGAGCTCGGCCCGCTGGCCACCGCGTACGTGCTCGTGCTCGCCGTGGCCGGTCCCCTGCTCGCCCGGCTGCCGGTGCCGCGCCTCGCGCGCCCGGAGCGCCCGGCGACCGCCTGAGGGGCCCCCGACGCGACGGAGCCCGGCCGGGGAGTCCTCCCGGCCGGGCCCTGTCACGTCGAGGTGCTGGAACGGCCTCGCTGCAGGGGCCCGCCGCGAGCGTGCGAGTGGCGGGCGGCAGCGGGGTCCTCCTAGGCCCTGGGACCGCCCGCGGCGTACACGACCTGGCCGGAGACGAAGCCGGCGCCCTCGCTGACGAAGAACGACACCAGGTGCGCGATGTCCTCGGGCTGGCCCACCCGCGCGACCGGGATCTGCGAGGCCGCGCCCTTGACGAAGTCCTCGAAGGGGATGCCCATGCGCTCGGCGGTCGCCTTGGTCATCTCGGTCTGGATGAAGCCCGGGGCGATGGCGTTGGCGGTGACGCCGAACTTGCCCAGCTCGATCGCCAGGGTCTTGGTGAAGCCCTGCAGGCCGGCCTTCGCCGCCGAGTAGTTGGCCTGGCCGCGGTTGCCCAGCGCCGAGGTCGAGGACAGGTTGACCACGCGCCCCCACTTGGCCTCGACCATGTGCTTCTGGCAGGCGCGGGTCATGAGGAACGAGCCCCGCAGGTGCACGTTCATCACGACGTCCCAGTCGACCTCGGTCATCTTGAACAGCATGTTGTCGCGGGTGACCCCGGCGTTGTTGACCAGCACGACCGGCGCGCCGAGCTCGGCGGCGATCCGGTCGACGGCGGCCTGCACCTGCTCGGCGTCGCTGACGTCGGCCCCGACGCCCAGCGCGCGCCCGCCGGCGCCCTCGATCTCCTGCACGGTGTCCTTGGTGGCGGCCTCGTCGAGGTCGACCACGGCCACGGCGAAGCCGTCGGCGGCCAGCCGCTTGGCGGTGGCCGCGCCGATGCCGCGCGCGGCGCCGGTCACGATGGCCACGCGGGGGGTTGCCTCGCTCATCGCTGTTCCTCTCGCTGGTGGGCGCGGCGTCGGTGCCGGCCGTCCGTGTGGGGGCCACCCGACGGGGAGTACCGGCGAGTAGCCCACGCTGCGCCGGACACGTTACGTCGGGCCCGTGGCGATCCTCCGGAGGCCCCGCCGGGCCGTGATCAGGGCCAGATCGAGGCCACGACGATCGCGGCGACCGACAGCTGCGCGGCGGCGCTGACCAGGCTGGCGGGGTGGAAGCCGACCTCGGTGACGAGGTGGCCCATCTTCCCGGGCGTGAGCAGGTCGAGCGCCACGAACGCCACCGCCTGCAGCAGCACGCCCAGCACGCCGAAGACGACGGTGTAGAGCAGCGCCTGCCCGAACCCGGCGGTGGCGTTGGTCCAGATGGTGGTGAAGATGATCGCGCCCTGGGCGAGGAAGCCGGCCGAGAGCACGATCGCCGCGCTCACCGACCGCTCGTGGTAGATGCGGCGGCCCAGGTGACCGGGGGTCAGCAGGTCGAGGGCGAGGTAGCCCAGGGCCAGCAGCACGAGGCCGACGGCGGTGTAGGCGACGGCGTAACCGATGCTGGCCAGCACGGGTGGGACCTCCGGGGAGCGACGACGGGGCGGACGGCCTGCAAGGTCTACCGCACCGCTCCCCGCGCCGGCACGCCGCGTGCCCCAGCCGGCGTGCCCCAGCCGGCGTTGCTCAGCCGGCAGGCGCTCAGCCGGCGTTGCTCAGCCGGCAGGCGCTCAGCCGGCGTCGCTCAGCCGGCAGGGGGCGTCCCGCCGGGCCGGACGACGTCGACCCGGTCGAAGCCCTCCGCCGTCGACGGCGGGAGTAGCCGGGCCCGGGTGGCGTGCACCCCGACGAGGGGGACCCGCGCCCGCCCCTCGCGGGCGTCGTTGCGGGCCAGGCAGGTGGCCGGCGGGGTGTCCACCCACACGGCGCGCACCGGGACGCCGGCGGTGCGGGCCGCGGCCACGAGCGCCGCGCGCTCGGCCGGTGAGGGGTTGGTGTTGTCGACGACCACGCTGCGCCCGGCGGCGAGGAGCTCGGCCACCACCCGCTGCTGCCGGGCCTCGCGGCGGCGCGCCCGCGGCCAGTGGTCCTTGCTGACCACCGCGTGCGTCGCGGCCAGGTGCTCGCGGACGTGGGTGGACTTGCCCGCGCCCTGCAGGCCCACCATCACGACCAGCTCCTGACCGGCGTTCAGGCGCTCCGCCGCAGCGGCGTCACCGGCTCGTCGTCGTCGAGGCCGGGACGGGCCGCGGGGTGCTCGACGAGGGCGAGCACCCGCCCGGACATGAACCGCGCGGTGCGCACCGGGGTGCCGCCGCGGGTGGTCTCGGTGACCTCCACCAGGCCGCGCCCGTGGGTCACGTCGACCCGGCGCCCGGCCCGGGTGGCCTCGATCTCGTAGGTTCGGGTAGCGCCACCGGCGTCGATGACGACCTCGACACGATCACCCTTCACGGGGTCCTCCTCAGGGGTCTCGCCGGGTACTGCACCCGACGTGTGGACAACGTCCCGCGGACCCCTGACATTCCTCGAACGCGCAGGTCAGTCCGGGTGTCCGCGACGTCCGGGCCAGTGCGGGTGCAGCGTCCGGACCGACGCCAGCGCGGCCCGCCGGGTCTGCGCGCGCTGCCGAGCACGGCTCGTGCGCGCCGCCCGCGGCTCCTCGCGCAGCAGGGCGTCGAGCCAGTGCCCGCGCGGGTCGACGTCGACCAGCAGCGCCTTGACCAGCAGGGTGAGCGGGATGGCCAGCAACGCCCCGAGCGCGCCCAGCACCCAGCCCCAGAACAGCAGGGCGAGGAAGGTGACGGTCATCGACAGGCCGACCGAGTCGCCGACGAAACGGGGCTGGATCAGCGTCTGGACGACGAAGTTCAGCAGCGAGTAGACGCCGAGGACCACCCAGAACTCGGTCCAGCCGCCGTCGAGCAGCCCGAGCAGCGCCGGCGGGATGACGCCGAGCACGAACCCGATGTTGGGCACGTAGTTGGTGATGAACGACAGCAGGCCCCACAGCACCGGCAGCGGCACGTCGAGGACCGCCAGCGCGATCCCGTCGCCGACCGCGACGATCGCCCCGAAGACCGTGCTGACCAGCAGGTAGGAGCGGGTGCCGCGGGCGAACAGGCCCAGCGCGATGGGCAGGTGCGGCCGCTCCTCGGCGACCAGCGCGAGCCGCCGGCCGAACCCGCCGGACTCGATGGCGAGGAAGACCATCGCCGACAGCAGCAGCACCAGCGTGCTGGCGGTGTCGGTGACGCGGGCGAGCAGGCCGGTGGCCAGGCCCACGAGCTGCCCGTAGTCGATCCGGTCGACCAGGCCCTCGATCTGCGTGGAGGACAGGCCGGCCTCGTCGAGGCGCCGCACCGCGTCGTCGAGGAGCTCGGCGAACTGAGGGGCGTAGTCGGGCAGCAGGACGGCGAACTGGGCGATCGCCACCACCAGCAGCGACCCGAACCCCAGCAGGACGCTCCACACCAGCAGCAGCAGGACCGACGCCGCGGCCCAGCGCGGCACCCGGTGGCGCAGCAGCCAGCGCTGCACCGGCATGAGCGCGACGACGACGACCAGCGCCAGGAGCACCGGCGCGACCAGCCAGGCGATCTCGCGGACCCCGGCGACGGCGATGGTGGCGGCCGCGGCGCCGACGAGCAGCACCAGCCAGCGGGGCAGCCCACCCGGCTCGGCCGGGACCGCGGCGGACGCGGCGGGGAGGAACTGCCCCTCGCCGGCCGGGTGGCGCTGGTCGGCGGTCGCGTCGGCGGTGGGGTCGGCGGCGTCCAGCACGGCCGCGACGACGTCCTCCTCGTCGACCGGCGGCAGCCGCGTGCTCCCGGTCGGCGACCGCTCCGCGCCCGGGCCGGGCACGTGCTGCTGCGTGGCCATGCGGTCCCCCTCCCCGTCCGGCGCCCCTCGCGGGTGCCCAGGGTGTCACGGCACACACCGGGCGCCGGGGCGGGTGCCGCCGGGTGTCGCGGCCGCCGCGCCGCTCAGCCGGACGCGGCGGCACCCACCCGGTCGGTCAGCGCGAGGACCCGGCGCCAGGCGTCCTGACAGGCCTCGGCCCACTCGGTCGCGGCCCGGTCGAAGAACGAGTGCGGCGCACCGTCGTAGACCGCGGTCTCGACGTCGGCACCGGCGGCCCGCATCCGCCCGGCGAGGGCGAGCTGGTCCTCGACGGGCGTGGCGGCGTCGGCACCGGCGATGACCATCAGCGTCGGGCGGGAGGCGCGCGACGCGGCCTCGCCGACCATCGCCGGCCGGCCGTAGAAGCCCACGCAGGCGGCGACGTCGAGGTCGCCGCCGGACTGCCGCCAGGAGTGGCTGCCGCCGAAGCAGAACCCGACGGTGACCACCGGCAGGCCGGGGCGGGTGCGGCGGCGCAGCTCGGCGACGGCCGCGGTGAGGTCGGCGTCGACCCCCGCCGGCGTCGTCCGCGGGACGTGGGCCTGCCAGTCGAACCCGGCGTCGCGGGTGCCGCCCTCGGCGACCCCGGCGGTCCGCCCGAACCAGTCCATCGCGACGGCGGGCACCCCTGCCTCGGCGAACCGCTCGGCCAGCGCGACGTAGTAGGAGTGCAGGCCGCGGATGTCCGGGAGGACGACGACGCCGGCGCCGGCCGCGGCGACGTCGGCGGGCAGGGCCCAGGCGGCGGAGAACCGGGTGCCGTCCGCGGCGGTGAGCGTGGTCAGCCCGGTGTCGCCGACCGCCGCGCTGCGCGGCGGTGCGGGGGGCCGGCCGGCGGGGTCGTGGCACACGCCGTCGTTGCTACCAGGGACGGCCGTCGGCCGCGCGGGCTCAGTCGACGTCGCTGGGCACGGCGGCCTCGGGCCGGCCCCCGAACACCTCGGCGGCCACCTCGCGGCGGGCGTCGGTGAGCCACTCGTACTGGCGGTGGGCCTGGTCGATGAGGCGGTCGAGCTCGCCGCGGTCGAGGCGGTCGTCGACCTCGCTGACGATCCGCAGCGTCTCGAAACCGCTGCGCTTGCCGCGCACCGCCGAGGCGAGGAACTCGAACTCGACGAGGTCCGACAGCGGCGAGCGGGACAGCAGCCGCCCGTTGAGCTTGGCGCGGGTCACCTTCTCCGCCACCCACACGCCGATCTGCTTGTACTGCCGCACCGGGACGCCGAGGGCCGCGGCGACCCGCAGCAGGGCGGCGCGCTCCTCGAGCAGCTGGCCCCGCAGCTCCTCCAGTGGCTGCTGCCAGCGGCTGCCGCGGTGCACGCGGGTCATGCGGCCGACCAGCTCGATGCCGCCGGTGGCCGCGGCCAGGTGGTCGTTGAGGTAGACGCCGAGGAGCTCGGCGTTGCGCTGGGGCTGCTCGGGCACGGCGGACCTCCTGGAGGGGCTTTCCGGACGGTCCATCCTCGCCGACCCCGGATCCGGCGCGCGCGGCGGCGTCCCCCGGGCGGGCGCTCACCCGGCGGTGCGGGCGAGCAGCCGGGCCGCGGCGGGCCGCAGCTCGTGCTCGAGGTCGAAACCGCCGGCGGCCAGCCGCTGGGCCACCGCCTGGCGGGACACCCCGAGCGCCGCGGCGGCCGCCGAGCGGGTGGCGCCGGCGGCGACCAGGTCGGCGGCGGCCCAGGCCGCGGGGCTGCGCCGGGTGAGCAGGACGGCGAGCGCGGTGAGCACCGCCTGCGCGTCGGCCGCGGCCTCGGCGTCGCCGCCGCGCACGGCCAGCCGGGCCGGCCGGCGGGAGGCGGCCTCGAGCGCGCGCCGGGCCGCAAGCGCGACCGGCCCGCCGCCGTCGGCGGCGTCCTGGCCCGGGGTGGCGGCCACCCCGATCCGCCAGCCGCCCGCCCGCACCAGACCCACGACGGCGTCGACGGCGGCGGGGGCGTCCGCGACCACGGCGGCCCAGCCCTCCCCCAGCGGGCGCGCATCCGGCCCGAGGACCGAGGGCGGCCCCGCGGCGGCCGCGGTCAGCGGAGCGCAGGCGACGGCCAGGGACACACGACGGAGCGTCGCCGTCCCCGCCGACCGGGGCAAGCTCCTGGGCTTGCTCCGCGCGCCGGTCAGTCCTGCACGAGCTCCGGGGGGAAGCCGCCGGTGGCCACCGGCCCCCAGGAGTCGACGGTGATCCGCAGCAGGGACTTGCCCTGCCGGAGCATCGCCGCGCGGTACTCCGCCCAGTCGGGGTGCTCGCCGCTGATGGAGCGGAAGTACTCGACCAGGGGCTCCAGGGCCTCGGGCAGGTCCAGCACCTCCGCGCGCCCGTCGACCTGCACCCAGGGGCCTTCGAAGTCGTCGGAGAGCGCGCACAGCGAGACCGCGGGGTCGCGGCGGGCGTTGCGCACCTTCGCCCGCTGTGGGTAGGTGGAGACGACCACCCGACCCTCGGCGTCGACGCCGTAGGTCACCGGGGAGAGCTGCGCCCCGCCCTCGCGGCGGCGGGTCAGCAGCACCGCGCGGTGGCGCGGGCGGAGGAAGTCGAGCAGCGCGGCGCGGTCGACACGGTCGGCGGTGGCGGTCCTGGGCACGGCCCCGACGCTAGCGGCGCCGCCGCCCGCCGGCGCCGGGGCCGTGCCCTCGGGACGGGGTCAGCCCCCGGCCTTCTTGACCCCGAACATGAGCACCCGGCGGTCGACGTCGTAGTGCACGGTGTCGTTGTCGACGAGCAGGTCCTGCAGGTTGTCGGCGTCGTCGGGGTCGAGGGTGAGGACCTCCTCCCACGCACCCTGGTCGAGGACGAGCTGCAGCGTGTACGTCCCCGGCTTGCCGGGCTCCCCGGCGACCCAGCTGAACTGGTAGTGCGACAGCTGCCGGACCTTGATGCTGTTGTCGGTGACCGGCTGCGGGACCTCGGGCATGGTCTCCCCTTCGGACGGACGTCCCCGGGGCGGTTCCCCGGGTCGACTCCCTACCCGGGCACGCCGCTCCCGACCCGGGACGGCCGACCGGGTTCCGGCGGTGGGGACCGCGGAACTGTGGTGCGATCACCGCATGAGGTTCCGCCTGCCCGGACGCCCGGACGCGCCCGCCGGTGGCGCCGCCCCCGGGGCCGGTGACGTACCCGGCGGGGCGTCGGCCGCCTCCGCGGGGGCGTCCACGTCGGCGTCCGCTGCGGCATCCACGTCGGCGCCCGGCGCCGCCCGGGAGCAGGGTCCCGGGCCGGCGCCGTCGTTGTCGGGCGAGGGCGGGGAGGGCGACCCGCGCGGCGCCGACCACCGGGCCACGTCCGCCCCGGCCCCGACGTGGGAGCGCGGCCGGCGTGCGATGTCGGCGATGAGCACCCTGGCCATCGGCTCGGCCCAGCTGCTGCTCATCAGCGGGGCGGTCGTCGTCGTCTTCTGGGTGCTGGGCAAGCTGTGGGTGATCCTGCTGCCGGTCATCCTCGGCCTGCTGTTCGCCACCGTGCTGTGGCCGCCGACCCGCTTCCTGCGCCGGCACCGCTGGCCTCCCGCGCTGGCCGCCGCGGTCGTGCTGCTGGTGTTCCTCGGCCTGATCGGCGGCCTCATCGCCGTCATCGCCCCGCAGGTGGCCGACCAGGTCACCGACCTCGCCGACCAGTTCGCCAGCGGCCTGCAGCAGGTCCAGCAGTGGCTGCAGGGGCCGCCGCTCGACATCGACGAGGACCAGCTCGGCCAGTACGTCGACCAGGCGATCGACTCGGTGCAGTCCAACGCGTCGAACATCGCCGGCTACGCCGCCACCGGCGCCTCCGCCGTCGGCAACGGCCTGCTCAACCTGGTGCTCGCCCTCGTGCTGGCGTTCTTCTTCATCAAGGACGGCCCGCGCTGGGTGCCGTGGCTGGCCGCGCAGACGGGCCCGCGCGCCGCCCCCCACGTGGCCGCCCTGTCGCAGAAGACCTGGAGCACGCTGTCGGAGTTCATCAAGCAGCAGGCGCTGGTCGGCTTCATCGACGCCTTCTTCATCGGCCTGGGCCTGTGGATCCTCGACGTCCCGCTGGTCATCCCGCTGGCGGTGCTCACGTTCTTCGGCGCCTTCATCCCGATCATCGGCGCCTTCGTGGCCGGCGCCTTCGCGGTGCTGATCGCGCTGGTCGACGAGGGCCTCACCGTGGCGCTGATCGTCTTCGGCATCGTGCTGCTGGTGCAGCAGATCGAGGGCAACGTGCTGCAGCCGATCATCCAGGGCCGCGGGTTCAACCTGCACGCCGCGGTGGTCATCCTCGCCGTCACCGCCGGCGGCAGCCTGGCCGGGATCATCGGCGCCTTCCTCGGGGTGCCGGTGGCCGCACTCATCGCCGTCGTCTACCGGTACACCCGGGACGCCATGGACGGCCGCCACCCGGAGGTGGCCGGCGACGGCACGCGGACCCAGGTCGCCGGGGACGACGACGGCGCCGTGCTGACCCGCGACGCGGCCCCCGGGACGGCCGCCCGCTGACCCGGGCGGGAATGCCGCCGCGCCCGCCGGCGCTGACCCCTGCGGACGTCGACCAGCAGGAGGTGCCGTCGTGGCGCAGCGACCGGAGGAGCTCGTCGAGCTGCTCCCCGAGGCCGAGCCGTTCCTGACCGCGGAGGCCGCGGTGGCCGCTCCGGGGGACCGGCGCGGGCTGGTGCTGGTGCACGCCCTCACCGGTGACTTCGACGCCGCCGACTCCGCGGAGTCCGCCGCCGCGCACCTGCTGGCCGGCCTGCCGCACCGGCCGGTGGCGCGCTTCGACGCCGACCTGCTGGTCGACTACCGCGCCCGCCGGCCGCGGATGTCCTTCGCCGGCGACCGCTACCAGTCCTACACCGCGCCGGAGATCGTGCTCTCCGCGCTGGAGGACGACTCCGGCGAGCCGTTCCTGCTGCTGCACGGTCCCGAGCCGGACTACCGGTGGGAGGGCTTCGTCGCGGCGGTCGCCGGACTGGTCGAGCGGCTCGGCGTCACCTCGGTGGTGGCGCTGCAGGCCATCCCCATGCCGGTGCCGCACACCCGGCCGGTGACGGTCACCGCGCACGCCACCCGCCGCGCGCTCATCGGGTCCTACCCGGTGTACTGGGGCGACCTGGTGGTCCCGGGCAGTGTCCCGGCCCTGCTCGAGCTGCGGCTGGGCGAGGCCGGCGTCGACGCGCTCGGCGTGGCCGCGCACGTGCCGCACTACCTGGCGCAGGCCACCTACCCGGCGGCGACGTTGACCCTGCTCGAGCACCTCGGCCGGCTGACCGGCCTGCTGCTGCCCACCGAGACGCTGCGCGAGGCGGCCCAGCAGCACCGCACCGACGTCGACGAGCAGATCGCCCGCTCGGCGGACAACACCGCCGTCGTCGCGGCGCTGGAGCAGCAGTACGACCAGTTCACCGCCGCCCGCGCGAGCAGCGACCTGCTCGGCAGCGTCGGCGAGGTGCCCAGCGGCGAGGAGCTCGGCGCGGAGTTCGAGCGGTTCCTCGCCGAGCAGGACCGCCACCGGGGCGAGTGAGGCTCCGGGGGCGCTTCGACGACGTCGCCGGCGGCACGGCGCGGTCCTTCCCCGGGACCTCCCGGGTGCTGGTCGCCACCACCCCGGCCGACGTCGTCCCGGTGCTCGCCGAGGTCGACCGCGCCACCGCCGCCGGCTGCTGGGCCTTCGGCTACCTCGCCTACGAGGCCGCGGCCGGGCTCGACCCCGGCCTGACCGTCGCCGCCCGGCCCGACGGCGACCCGCTGCCGCTGGCCGTCTTCGGGTTGGCCGACCGGCCGCTCGAGGTGCCCGTCGTGACCCCCGCCGGCGGCCGCGGGTACGCGGTCGGCCCGTGGGCCCGGGGCTGGACCGAGGCCGGTCACCGCGCCGCCGTCGAGGCGGTGCGCGAGCACATCGCCGCCGGCGACACCTACCAGCTCAACCTGACCGTGCGGATGCGCGCGCCGGTGTCCGGCGACCTGGAGCGGCTCTACGCCGACCTCGCCTGCGCCCAGGCCGGGTCGCACGCCGCCCTCCTCGACCTCGGCCGGCACGCCGTCGTCTCCGCCAGCCCGGAGCTGTTCTTCCGCTGGTCCGGCGGCGAGCTGCTGACCCGGCCGATGAAGGGGACCGCGCGCCGCGGCGCCACGCCCGGCGAGGACGCCGCGGCCCGCGCGCGGCTGCTGGCCAGCGACAAGGAGCGCGCCGAGAACCTGATGATCGTGGACCTGCTGCGCAACGACCTGGGCCGGGTGGCGCAGGTCGGCAGCGTCGCCGTCCCCGCGCTGTTCACCGCCGAGCGGTACGGGACGGTGTGGCAGCTGACCTCCGACGTCACCGCGCGCACCGGCCCGGACACCGGGCTGGTCGACGTCCTCCGGGCGCTGTTCCCCTCCGGCTCGGTCACCGGCGCGCCCAAGCGGCGGTCGATGGAGCTCATCGCCGCGCTCGAGGACGGCCCGCGCGGGGTCTACTGCGGCGCGATCGGCTGGGTCGCCCCGCCGGGAGCCGGCGACCGGGCGGTGTTCAGCGTCGCCATCCGGACGGTGACCGTGGACCGGGCGACCGGCACCGCCGAGTACGGCACCGGCGGCGGCATCACGTGGTCCTCCGACCCCGCGGCCGAGCACGCGGAGCTGCTGGCCAAGGCCGCGATCCTCGAGCCGGGCCCCGGCCCGTTCGGGCTGCTGGAGACGATGGCGGCCGAGCCCGACGGCCGGGTCCGCGACCTCGACCGGCACCTGGCGCGGCTGGCCGCCTCCGCCGCCGAGCTCGGCTTCCCCCTCCGCGAGGCCGAGGCCCGGCGGCGGCTGGCGGCCGCCGTCCCGCCGGGCGCGCCCGCGCGGCTGCGCCTGGTGCTGCACCGCGACGGGCGGCTCGACGTCGAGGCGCACCCGCTGCCGCCGCCGGCAGACGGGCCGGTGCGGCTGGCGGTCGACGACGAGCCGGTCGACCCGGCGTCGGTCTGGCTGCGGCACAAGACCACCCGCCGCGACGTCTACACCGCGGCCGCCGCCCGCCACCCGGACGCCGACGACGTGGTCCTCGTCAACACCGCCGGCTCCGTCACCGAGACCACGATCGCCTCCCTCGCCGTCCGGCTCGGCGGCGCGTGGTGGACCCCGCCGCTGTCGGCGGGCTGCCTCCCCGGCGTGGCGCGCGGCCGCCTGGTGGAGGAGGGCCGGCTGCGCGAGCGCGACCTCACCCCGGACGACCTGCGCCGCGCCCAGGCGCTCGCCGTCGTCAGCTCCCTGCGCGGCTGGCGCCCCGCCGTCCTGGTGTAGAGCCGGCTGTCGTGCTGGGACGGCCCCTCTGCACGGGCCCGCGCCGAGCGGAGCGAGGCGTGGGGGGGCGGCGGGGTCCTCCTTCTCAGGCGAAGACGATCGTCCGGTCGCCCTCGACGATCACGCGGTCCTCCACGTGCCAGGTCACCGCCTGCGCGAGCACCTGCCGCTCGACGTAGCGGCCCACCCGGCGCATGTCCTCGACGGTGGCGCGGTGGTCGACCCGGGCCACCTCCTGCTCGATGATCGGGCCGGCGTCGAGCTCGGGGGTCACGTAGTGCGCCGTCGCGCCGATCAGCTTCACCCCGCGGTCGTGGGCGGCCTGGTAGGGGTTGGCGCCGACGAACGCCGGCAGGAAGCTGTGGTGGATGTTGATCAGCCGCTCGGGGAACCGGCTGCAGAAGTCGGCCGACACGATCTGCATGTACCGGGCGAGCACCACCAGGTCGACGTCGCCGACGAGCTCCAGCGCCCGGGCCTCGGCCTGCGCCTTGGTCTCCGGCGTCACCGGCACGTGGTGGAAGGGCACCCCGGCCGCGGCCGCCACCGGCTCCAGGTCGGGGTGGTTGGAGACGACGGCGACGATGTCGGCGTGCAGGTCACCGGCGCGCACCCGGTAGAGCAGCTCCTGCAGCACGTGGTCGGTCCTCGACACGAAGACCGCCACCCGCGGCCGGTACGAGGCCTCGGTGAGCCGCCAGGTGAGCTGCCACTGCTGGGCCAGGAGCTCCAGCGCCCCCTCGAGCTGGGTGCGCCGCGCCGACAGGCCGGGCAGCACGAACTCCAGCCGCAGTGTGAACACCCCGCCGGTCGGGTCCGAGGAGTGCTGCTGCGACTCGGTGATGTTCGCCCCGACGTCGGCGAGCAGCCGGGAGAGCACCGCGACGATGCCCGGGCGGTCGGGGCAGCGCACCACCAGCCGACCGGTGTCGGCGGTGTTCACGGCAGAGGCGACGGGCGCGGCGGACACGATCAGCCATGGTGGCAGAGGCCGGCGCCGGCGCCGCCGCGGTCTCCTCCCTCAGAGGGAGGGCAGCCGGGCGCGGGTGCGGCCGGCGACGTCGAACAGGTCGCCGTACTCCTCCACCCGCGCCAGCACCTCCTCGGTGCGGAACCGCAGCTCACCGGGGTCGGCGCCGTCCCGCACGGCGTCCACCTCGTCCCACCCGACCGGGGCGGACACCGGGGCGTCGGGCCGGGCGCGCAGCGAGTAGGGCGCCACCGTCGTCTTGGCCGGGTTGTTCTGGCTCCAGTCGATGAGCACCTTCCCGGGGCGCAGCACCTTCTCCATCCGCCAGACGACGCGGTCGGGCGTCTGCGCCGAGAGCTCCTGGGCCAGCGCCTTGGCGTACCGGGACGGGTGGTCGCGGTCGGCGACCCGGATCGGGGCGTAGACCTGCATGCCCTTGGAGCCGGAGGTCTTGACCACCGGGTCGAGCCCGTCGTCGACCAGCCGCACCCGCAGCCGCTCGGCCACCTCGCAGCACTCGGCGATGCCGGCCTGCGGACCGGGGTCGAGGTCGAGCACCAGCAGGTCCGGCAGGGCCGGCTGCAGCTTGCTGCCCACCTGCCACTGCGGCACGTGCAGCTCCAGCGCGGCCAGGTTGGCCGCCCAGGCCAGGTCGGCGACGGTCTCGAGGACCACCATCTCCAGCACCTCGCGGTCCTTGGCGCTGCCGGGGCTGGGCACGGTGACCTTGCGAACCCAGTCGGGCGCGTGCCGGGCGCTGTTCTTCTCGAAGAACGCCTGCCCCTCGACGCCGTCGGGCCAGCGGGTGAAGGTCACCGGCCGGCCGGACAGGTGCGGCAGCAGCACCGGCGCGATGCGCACGTAGTAGTCGATGACCTGCGCCTTGGTGAACGAGACCTCGGGGAAGAGGACCTTGTCGAGGTTGGACACCGACAGCTGCCGGCCCTCGACGCGCACCCGCTGGCGGCTCACCGGCCCATCCCACCGCGCCGGGCCTACGGCGACCACTCCACGACGACCTCGTCGACGTCGAGGTCCTCGCGCAGCCCGCGCCACGCCGGGTGGCGCAGCCGGCCGTCGGCCGTCCACGCGGCGAAGGCCACCTCGCCGACCAGCTCGGGCTCGGCCCACCGCGCATCGCGGGCGACCTCGCGCGGCAGCGCGTCGGCGAACGGCGGAGTGCGGCGCGGGGTGAGCAGCGCCCCGAGCTCGCGCAGCGCCGCGTCGGGGAAGCCGGTGCCCACGTGCCCGGCGTAGACCAGCCGGCCGTCGTCGTCGTGGACGCCGACCAGCAGCGAGCCCACTCCCCCGGCGCGCCGCCCCTTGCCCGGCCGCCAGCCGCCGACGACGACGCTCTGCGTGCGCAGGTGCTTGACCTTGCGCCACTCCGGCGCCCGCACGCCAGGCCGGTAGGGCGAGTCCAGCCGCTTGGCGACGACGCCCTCGAGGCCGTTGTCGCGGCTGGCGGCGTGGACGTCGGCGCCGCCGCCCCGGAACCACGGGGTGGTCACCCAGCGCCGCCCCTCGGCGCCCAGGCCGTCGAGCCGCTCCCGCCGCTGGTCGTAGGGCAGGTCGAGCAGGCTGCGCCCGTCCAGGCTCAGCACGTCGAAGACCAGGTAGGTCACCGGCGCCGCGGCGGCCAGCCGGGCGACCTCGGCCCCGCCGGTGCGGTGCATCCGGTTCTGCAGCAGGCCGAAGTCGGGCCGGCCCAGCCGGTCGAGGGCCACCACCTCGCCGTCGACGACAACGTCGGCGCGCCCGAGCGCCGCAGGCAGCTGACCCATTTCGGGATAACGGTCGGTGAGCGGGGTGCCGCTGCGCGCCCACAGCTCGACCCGGCCCCGGCGGACGGCGGCCAGCGCGCGGACGCCGTCCCACTTGAACTCGTAACCCCACGCGGCGTCCTGGCCGCGCGGCGGCAGCTCGCCGGCGACGGCGAGCATGGGCGCCGGCACCGGCGGCGCGGGGAGGACGGCGGGGCGCACGGGTCAGGCGCTGCGCCGCGACGTGCGCTTGGCCGGCTCCTTCTTCGCCGCGGTGACCTTGCGCGCGCGGGTGGTGCGCACCGGCGGCTCCTCCGCGGCGACCGCGGCCGTGCGCGCCGGGGCCTCGCGGGCCGCCGTCCTCTCCGCCGGCGCCTTCTCCGCCGCCGGGGCCCGCTTCGCCGCGGCCCGCTTCGCCGGAGCCCGCTTCGCCGGGGCCCGCTTCGCCGCGGCCGTCGCGGCCGGGGCACGGCGGGCGGGGGCGGGGGCCTCGTCCTCCTCGTCGGCGCCTCCCCCGCGGGCGCGCTCGACGCTGCGGCGCAGCGCGCTCATCAGGTCGACCACGGCCGCGCCCGGGTCGGCGGTCTCGGGCACCGGCTGCACCTCGCCGCCGGTCTGCTTGGCCTCCAGCAGCGCGGTCATGGCCTCGCGGTAGTCGTCGGTGAACCCGGCGGGGTCGAAGTCGCCGGCCATCGAAGTGATCAGCGCCTCGGCCATCTGCAGCTCCTGCGGCCGGACCGAGACGTCCTCGTCGAGGAAGCCGAAGTCCGGACGGCGGATCTCGTCGGGCCAGCGCATCGTGTGCAGCACCAGGACGCCGTCGCGGACGCGCATCGCGGCCAGCGACTCCCGCTGCCGCAGCGCGATCTTGGTGATGGCGACCTGGCCGGTGTTCTCCAGCGCGTCGCGCAGCAGCACGTACGGGCGGGTCGCCGGGCCGTCGGGCTCGAGGTAGTAGGTCTTCTCGAAGTGGATGGGGTCGATCTCGGCCTGGTCGACGAACTGCAGGACCTCGATCTCCCGCCGGGTGGCCAGCGGCAGCTCGGCGAGGTCGTCGTCGGTGAGGACCACCAGCTGCCCGTCGGGGAGCTCGTAGCCCTTGGCGATGTCGCCGTACTCGACCTCCTCGCCGTCGATCGAGCAGACCCGCTTGTACTTGACCCGCCCGCCGTCGGCGGCGTGCACCTGGTGGAAGCGGACGTCCCTGTCCTCCGTGGCCGTGTACAGCTTCACCCCGATGCTGACCAGGCCGAACGAGACCGCGCCGCGCCAGATCGAGCGCATGTCCACTCCCCTTCCCCGGGCTCCGCGACCATCGGCGGCGCGGCCCGCAGGATAGGTGCGGGCCGGCGCCCCGGCAGCGTCGTCGCTGCTGGTCTCCTCCGCCCGGGGGAAGCGGGCGTCCTCCTGTCAGGCCTGCTCGGCGTGCCGGCCGGCCGTGTCCTCGTCGTCGTCGCTGCCGTCACCGCGGCTGCCGCCGCCGCCCTGATCCTCCTCCGGTCCGCCGCCGGTGACACTGCTCTGCAGCGCGTCGTAGGCGAACTGCAGGACGTCGGAGCCGGCCACCATCGTCATCGTCAGCGCCGCCAGCCGGGTGGCCCGCGGCGCGGCGACGTAACTGAACACGAAGCCGGTGCCCACCCACTGCGCGAGGCAGAACGGGCAGGTCACCAGCTCGCCGACCGCGTGCTTCCAGCCGTGCTCCACGCGCAGGTCCTCGGCCAGCTCGGCCTCGCCCGAGGCGCCCTGGAAGCGGGCGAACGGCGCCCGCAGCGGACTGGTGACCGGGTCCTTGGCGATCCGGCGGGCGAGCCGGAAGGTGCCCACGGTGAGCAGGACGGCGTCGCCGAGCGGGATCCGCGAGGGCAGCTCGCGCCCGGTCGCCCGGACGACGGCGGCACCGGTGGCCACCGCGGCGCTGTAGACGCTCATCGCACCCAGGAAGCCGCCCAGCGGCCGGCCCTCCCCGCCGTCGTAGCCGCGGGCCTGCTCGGTCGCCCAGCGGCGGACCGGTTGCCCGATGCGCGCCACCTCGTCCTGGATCGCCATGGCGGCTGCGCTACCCGGGGGGCCGGTGCGCCATGCGGTCGTGCGCGACCCGTTCCGCCCGGGACTCCTGCCGCATGGGCCGCGGGGAGCCGGGTAGGCGCAGGAGCAGTCCGCCGCCGGGTGCACCGTCCCGGCGGCCCGAGAGGGAGGAAGCCGATGACCCAGCCCGACCCCGGAGCCGTCCACTCCGCGCTCAACGACGCCGAGTTCCCCGACGACGAGCGGGGCCTGACCGGGGTGGCCGAGGACGCCGGCAGCGACGCCGGCGCGACGCGCCCGGAGGGGCAGACCGCCCGCGACGTGTTCCCCGAGGACGAGGGCATCCCGGAGGTCTCGCAGGACGACTCCCCCGGCATCGCGGCCTCCGAGGACCCCGAGTTCGCGCCGCTGCCGCGGGAGGACCCCGGCGCCTCGATCGACTTCGGCACCACCGCCGCCGAGCAGTCCGAGGGCGAGTCGCTCAGCGGCCGCCTGGAGCGCGAGGTGCCCGACGTGCAGCCCGGTGTGCGTCCGGCGGAGGACCCGCAGGCGGCGTCGATGCAGCTCGAGCAGGACACCTCGACGACGTTCGACAGCGACTCGGGCACGAACAAGACCGCCGACGACGTCGAGGCCACCGCCGACCGCCGCGCCGGGGGCGAGGGCCCGGAGGAGGCCGCCGTCCACGTGCTCGACACCTGATCCCCCGGCTCCCCCGGTTCCCCGACCGGCCCGGCAGGTCACCCGCTGAGGGGGTCCTGCCGGGCTGGTTGGCGTGCGGCCATCCGGTTGTCTACGTTGTAAATGCGGTTGAGCAGGCAGCCGCGCGCGCCGGCCGACCGTTCCCGGCGTGTTCCCCACGACCGACCGCCCACCCGGGGTACCGACGTCCCCGGTCTCCGCGGCGGTAGATTGACCGGTGGCCGTTCCGTTCGGCGCGGCCACTGAGAGGAGCTGCGTCCGTGACCGCATCCGACCTGCCCGCCGGGGGGCAGCCCGACGTGTCCACCGAGGGCACGGAGGCTCCCTTCGACGACGTGATCACGCTCTCGACCTCCACCGGTGAGGACGGCGCGGTCACGGTGACGGTCGTCGGCGAGGTCGACACCTTCACCGCGCCGGTGCTCCGCTCCTCGTTGGACACCCAGCTCGAGCAGCAGCCCCGCGAACTGGTCATCGACCTGTCCGGCGTCCAGTTCCTGGGGTCGGCCGGCCTGGCCGTCCTCGTCGAGACGCAGAAGTCGGCCCGCGCCCGCGACGTCGGCCTGCGCCTGGTCGCCACCACCCGGGCCGTCACCCGCCCGCTGGAGGTCACCGGCCTGATCGACCTGTTCACCATCGTGGACAGCAGCGCCCGCTGACCGTCCGCCGCACCATCCCCGACGAGGCCCCGCTCCGGCGGGGCCTCGTCGCTTTCCGGGACCCGGTTCAGGCGGACGGCAAGCGGCACTGGAAGGACCCGCCTGCCCCCCACCGCTCACAGGCTCACGGCGGGCCCCTGCAGGCGGGCCGCCTAAGCGGACAACAAGCGGCACACTGCTTGCTCGAGCACCTTCTGGGCCTCGCGGTCGTCGTCGGTCTGCGTCAGCTCACCGAGCGCGTCGGCGACGGTCTCGCCGTGCTCGTACCGGTCGACCACCCGCGGGTCGACGTAGCTGGCCTTGCAGACCGCGGGGGTGTTGCCCAGCTGCTCCGACACCCGCACGTAGGCGTCCCGGATGGTCTTGTCCCGCTCGGTCTTGGTCCTGGGGAAGGGCCGCTCGGCCAGCGCGGCGGCCATCATCACCGTGGCGTTCCACGTCCGGAAGTCCTTGGCGGTGATCTCCGCGCCGCTGACCTCCTTGAGGTAGGCGTTGATCTCGTCGCTGGTGACGTCGCGCCAGCTGCCGTCCTCCAGCTGGTAGGCCAGCAGCTCCTCCCCCGCGTCGTCGGGGCGTTCGAGCAGCTGCCGGACGACGGTCGCCGTCGGCCGGTCGGTGATCTCCACCTCGCGCTCGATGCTTCCCTTGGCGGTGTACCGGAAGTAGGTGCGCTCGCCGCGGACCGTGACGTGCTCCCGGCGCAGCGTGGCCAGGCCGTAGGTGCCGTTCTCCTCGGCGTACTCCTCGCTGCCGATCCGGAAGGTGCCCAGGTCCAGCAGCCGCAGCGCGCAGGCGAGCACCCGCTCGCGGTTGGGCCCGCGGGTCCGCAGCGCCGCGGCGACGCGGTCGCGGACGTCGGGCAGCTCGGAGGCGATCGCCAGGACCCGCTCGTGCTTCTCCGCGTCGCGCCGGGCCCGCCAGGCGTCGTGGTAGCGGTACTGCCGCCGTCCCGCGGCGTCGAGGCCGGTGGCCTGGATGTGACCGTTGGGCCACGGGCAGATCCAGACGTCCTTCCACGCCGGGGGGATGGCGATGCCCTTGATCCGGTCGAGCCGCTCGGGGTCGCGGATGAGCGCGCCGGTCTCGTCGCGGTAGGCGAAGCCGCGCCCGGCGCGGCGCCGGGTCCAGCCGGGGCCGTGCACGTTGCTGCGCCGCAGTCTCACGCCCCGTGGATGGGCAACCGGCCGGTCCGGTAAACCGGGCCCGCGGGTCAGCGCAGCTCGACCAGCCGCTGCAGCCCGCTGACCTCGAGGATGTGCCGGGTGACGCCGCCGTCCGGCGCGTGCACCACCAGCCGCCAGCCCTCGGACTCGGCGATGGCCGCCACGGCCAGCACCACCCGCACCGCGGCGCTGCTGAACAGGGTGACGGCGGTCAGGTCGAGCTCGACGCGGACGGTGCCGCCGTGGCTGGCCTCCAGCAGCCGGATCCGCAGCTGCTCGGCGCCGACCAGGTCGACGTCGCCGGCCGCGCGCACCACGGGGCTGCCGCCCGCCCGGTCGACGACGACCGTGGCCCCGGTGCCGCCCACCGGGTGCTCGGGCTCCTCGACGGGGCTCTGCCGCAGCCGGGTGCGCAGCGTGACCGTGGTGCCGTGCTCGCCGCGGACGACCATGCCGTCGACGAGCTGCCGCATGATCAGCAGGCCACGGCCGCGGTCGCCGGGGTCGCGGTCGGGCGGGCGCCAGGTGCCCTCGTCGTGCACGGTCACGGTGAGCACGCCGTCGACGTCGACCGCGGCGGTGACCCGCATCGGGCCGGGCTCGGTGTCGCGGTAGGCGTGCTCGGCGGCGTTGGCGCAGGCCTCGCCCACGGCCACCATCACGCCGACGCGGTCCTGCTCGCCCATGCCCAGCGCCGTCAGCCACGCCCCGAGGCGGCGGCGGACCGCGGGCAGCGCCGAGGGCACCGCCACCAGGTCCAGCTGCAGCGGCTCCACCGACCGGGAGCGGCGGTGCGCGACCAGGACGGCGACGTCGTCGGGGCGCCCGTCGGCGGTGAGCAGCCCGGCGGCGATCCGGGAGGCGAGCCCGGCCACGGCCTCGCCGTCGAGGGCGGCCGGGTCGGTGAGCGCGGTGCGGGCGACCTCGCTGAGCCGCCCCAGTCCCATGGAGGGCGGCGGGCCCGCGGCCGCCACCGCGCCGTCGGAGTAGAGGACCAGCGTGGCGCCGGGCTCGAGCTGCGCGCGGGACACCGGGGTGGCCGCGCCCGGGAGCGTGCCCAGCGGCGGGCGGGCGGCCACCGGCAGGTAGGTGGTGCGGCCGTCGGCGTGCACCAGCAGCGGCGGCGGGTGCCCGGCCGCGGCGAAGGCCAGCGCGCCGGTGGCGGCGTCGAGGACGGCGTAGAACACCGACGCGCCCTGGACGTCGTCCATCTGGGCGGCGAAGTCGTCGAGCGCCCCCAGGACGGCGGCCGGGGCGGGGTCGTGCAGCGCGCTGGAGCGCATCGCGCCGCGCAACCGGCTCATCGCGGCCGCGGCCGGCACCCCGTGGCCGACGGCGTCGCCGATGACCAGCGCCAGCCGGCCGTGCCCGAGCGGCACCGCGTCGTACCAGTCGCCGCCGGCGGCGCGCGCGGAGGTGGCGGGGTGGTAGCTGCCCGACAGGCGCACGTCGGGCAGCAGCGGCAGGGACGGCGGCAGCAGCGAGAGCTGGGCCTCCCCGACGACGTCCGGGAGCGGCCCGGGCGGCGGGGCGTCGCCGACCCGGTCCTCGGCGCCGTCGGGCACCAGGCCGCCCTCGAGCACGAGCACCGCCCCGGGGTCGGGCCCCGCGGCCAGCGGGCGGACCGCCACCGTCACCGGCGGCCCCTCCTCGTCGAGGACGCCGGTGAGGGTCTGCGGACGGCCGGTGCGCAGCACGCTGGCGACCAGGTCGGCCACCGGCCGGCCCCCCACCACCGGCAGGTCGTACGGCGCGGCCCCCAGCTCACGGGCGCGGGCGTTGGCCCACACGGTGCGCTGCTCCGGACCGGTGACGAACCAGAGGGCCGAGGGCGCCTCCTCCAGGGCGGCGACCAACGCGGCCGGGCCCTCGTCCACGACGGGACGGGGCCCCGGCGGCGAGCTGCCCTGGCTGGTGTTCATCCGGCACAAGCACACAACAGCGCCTGCGGCCCGGCAACCGCGCACCGGGTCCGTCCGGCGCGCGTTTGACCTGCTCGGCCGCGGGGTAGCCCCCCGCGCTGGCGTGCGGCCGGGCGAGAGCCCCGGCCCCGCGCGGAGCGCACCACGACCCGGCGGGCAGGATGGAGCCGGGTGCCCGCGGGCCCGCCCACGCGGGCGGCGCGGGAACCGAGCAGAACGGATGAGGAGCGGACGACGGATGGCGGACTCGAGCAGTGCCCTCGCCCAGGACGGGCGACGCGCCGAACGACTGGAACTGCGGGTGCCCACCACGCCGACCCAGCTCCCCGCGGTGCGCGCGATGGCCGGTGACCTGGCGATCCGCATGGACTACGACCTCGACTCGGTCGAGGACCTGCGCCTCGCGGTCGACGAGGCGTGCGCGACCCTGTCGGCCATCGCGCTGGGCGACGCGCCGCTGACGGTGGTGTTCGAGACCACCCGCGCCGGGCTGCACATCGACGCGTGGGTGCCCACCGCCGAGGGCACCGACGTCCCCCGCGACGGCTTCGGCTGGGCGGTGCTGCAGACCCTGGCCGACAACGTCGACGGCCACCGCGCCACCCAGGCGACGGTGCCCGGCGGTGACGGCAGCGGCGCGGCGGTGGCCGTGATCAGCATGGACAAGTACCTGCCCGGGCAGCGACCGGGCGAGCTCGTCGGCCGCGCGGGCAGCGGCATGGGCAGCGACCTCTCGGTCGCCCCGTGACGTCGGCGGCCGCCAGCAGCCGGGCCGTCGAGGAGGACACCCTGGACGACGTGCCGGAGACCACGCCCGACCCCGCGGAGGAGACCGTCCTGCCCCGCGACGACGACGAGAGCACCGACGACGTCACCGACAGCGACACCGCCTCGGACGAGGACACCGAGGACACCGAGGACACCGAGGACACCGAGGACACCGAGGCCGACACGGACACGGAGGACGCCGACACCGAGGACGGCGACCGGACCGCGGACGCCGCCCGCGAGCCCGACAGCGCCCCGGTCTCGGACAACCGCCGCCGCGCCGAGCGCACCGCGCCGCTGTTCGCCGAGCTCGCGACGCTGGAGAAGGACGACCCCCGCCGCGAGCGGCTGCGCGAGATCCTGGTCGAGGAGCACCTGCCCCTGGTCCGGCACTTCGCCCGCCGGTTCAGCAACCGCGGCGAGCCCTTCGACGACCTGCTGCAGGTCGGCACGCTCGGCCTCATCGCGGCGATCGACCGGTTCGACCCCAACCGCGGCGTGGAGTTCCTCTCCTTCGCCGTCCCCACGATCACCGGTGAGATCAAGCGGCACTTCCGCGACCAGGGCTGGTCGGTGCGGGTGCCGCGCCGGCTGCAGGAGCTGCACCTGTCGCTGAACTCCGCCGTCGGGGAGCTCGCGCAGAAGAACGGGCGGGCGCCGACGCCGTCGGAGCTGGCCGAGCACCTGGGCATCCCGCGCGAGGAGGTCCTCGAGGGCCTCGCGGTGGCCAACGCCTACCGCAGCAGCTCCCTCGACGAGCGGCTCTCCGGCGAGGACGACTCCCCCACGCTGGCCGCCACCCTCGGCGAGGAGGACGCCGCGCTCGAGGGCGTGGAGTACCGCGAGTCGCTGCAGCCGCTGCTGGCCACCATCCCGGCCCGGGAGCGGCGGATCCTCATCCTGCGGTTCTTCGGCAACATGACCCAGTCGCAGATCGCCGCCGACATCGGCATCTCGCAGATGCACGTCTCCCGGCTGCTGTCCCAGACGCTGGCCAAGCTCCGCGAGGGCCTCCTCAAGGACTAGAGCCCGTGCACTTCCGCGGAAGTGCACGGGCTCCGGGTCGGCCGCACGGGCTCCGGGTCCGCTCCTCAGGCGCCCGGGGGCGTCCCGTCCTGCCGGGCGACGCCGTTCTCGGCGACCCGCGCCATGTCCGTCGTCGGTGGCAGCTGCGGAGAGGGCACGGCCGGGCCGGCGTCGGCGATGCTCGACATCTCGATCCGCGCCTCGGGCTGCGCGGCGGCCGGGGGCAGCTGCGACTCGAACCAGCCGCTGGTGTCGATCGGGTCGGTCGCGGCCGTCCCGTCGACCGACGGCGGGACGTCGAGGAACGACCGGCTCTCGCCGTCGCCCCCGCCGAGCCGGGACAGGCCCTCCAGCGCCTTGCTGAACTCGCTGGGGACGATCCACATCTTGTTCGCGTCGCCCTGGGCGATCTGCGGCAGCGTCTGCAGGTACTGGTAGGCCAGCAGGCCCTGGTCGGGCTTGCCGTCGTGGATGGCGCGGAACACCGTCTCGATGGACTTGGCCTGGCCCTGCGCCTGCAGGAACAGCGCCGCCCGCTCGCCCTCGGCCCGCAGGATCCGGCTCTGCCGCTCGGCCTCGGCGTCGAGGATCGCCGCCTGCTTGCGGCCCTCCGCCGAGAGGATCGCCGCCGCCTTCTGACCCTCGGCGCTGGTGATCGCCGACTGCCGCTGCCCCTCGGCCTGCAGGATGACCGCGCGCTTGTCGCGGTCGGCGCGCATCTGCTTCTCCATGGAGTCGCGGATGGTCGGCGGCGGGTCGATCGCCTTGATCTCGACGCGGGCCACCCGCAGGCCCCAGGGCCCGGTGGTGCCGTCGAGGACCTCGCGCAGCTGGCTGTTGATGCCGTCGCGGCCGGTGAGGGTGCCCTCGAGGTTGAGCCCGCCCACCACGTTGCGCAGCGTCGTGGTGGTCAGCTGCTCCATGCCGGTGATGTAGTTCGCGATCCCGTAGGTGGCCAGCCGCGGGTCGGTCACCTGGAAGTAGACGACGGTGTCGATGCCCACCTGCAGGTTGTCGGAGGTGATCACCGGCTGCGGCGGGAAGGAGACGACCTGCTCGCGCAGGTCGATGGTGGCCCGCACCCGGTCGACGAAGGGCAGCAGGAACGACAGGCCCGGCGAGAGCGTGCGGCTGTAACGACCCAGCCGCTCCACCACCTTCGCCTGGGCCTGCGGGACGATCGTCACGCTCCTGGCCGCCACCAGCACGAACAGCACGACGACGACGATGAGTGCGATCAGGGCGGGGGTCACGGGGGCCTCCAGGGGGTCGGTGCCTGACCGTGATCATCCCCCACCCGCCGCCGCGGGTCACCGGCCCGCGCGGCGGTTCGGGTCAGTGCTCCCCGAACGACTCGCCCACCACGGCGGTGGCGCCGTCGACCTGCAGGATGCGCACGGTCGTGCCGACCTCGAAGGTCTCGTCGAACCCCGACCGCGCGGTCCACTCGTCGGCGCCCACCTGGATGCGGCCACCGGAGCGACCCACCTCGCGGGTGACCATGGCGGTGCGTCCGACCAGCGCCTGGACGCCGTCGAGGTGCCGCGGCGTCCGGTTCTCCAGGTGCGCCTTGGCCACCGGCCGGACGGCGGCGATGAGGAACGCCGAGACGGCGAGGAAGGCGATCAGCTGGACGGGCACGCCGCCCCCGGCGAGGGCGACCACCATGCCACCCAGCGCCCCGCCGGCGAACATCAGCAGGACCAGGTCGAGGCTGACCACCTCGCCGGCGGTGAACAGCCCCGCGGCCACCAGCCAGAGCACCCACGCAGCCATGCCTGCATCCTCCCAGACGGCGGCACCGGCGAGTGCCGCTCTCGCGCCGGCTGCGCGCCCGGCCGGCCGCCCGACGTAGCCTCGCGGGGTGCACGACCTCCTCGCCGGCCGGTTCGCGGTGTGGGCCACCGCCTGGCTCTCCGGCCGCGTCTCCACCGACGCCGCGCTCGACGCGCTCGCCGACGACCGCGCGCACCGGGTGACCGGCGTGCCCGGTGCGCCCGGCGCGGTGCCGCTGGGCTGGGCGCTGACCGCGCTGCGCGGGCTCGGGGAGCGCCGGGTCAAGCTGGTGCTGCCGGTGCCCGGCGACGTCCGGGGGCTGCCGCCGGCACCCGGGCTGGGCGCGCTGGCGCTGGAGGCCGGTCAGGCCGCGGTGGGCGACCGGGTCGCGCTGGTGCCCGAGGCCGCGGGGCCGGAGGTCGTGACCTGGACGGCGGTCGACCTCGACGGCGTGCCACCCGCTCCGCCGGCGGCGGAGGGGTCGCTGCGCGCGCTGTCGGGGTCGCTGGACCTCGCCGTCGGCGACGCGGCCCGCACGCTGGCCCGCCTCGACCTCGCCCGCTGGCACCCCGAGGTGCCGGCGCTGCTGACCGGCCTGGCCGGGGCTCAGGCGCCGGAGCTGCCGCCGGACACCGACCCGCTGGCGGTATCGGTCCTCGCCCGCGCCCGGCGGCTGGCGCGGGTGCTCGACCTCGCGACGGCCGACGCCCCCGGCGGCGCGGTCACCGGCGGTCAGGCCGCCGCCCGCGACGACGCGCTGCGCCCGCTGGCCGCCGCCGTCCGCGAGGCGACCGTCGCCGCGTACAACGCCGTCCCCCGCTGACCGGCCTCCTCGCGTGCGCCCTTCTCGCGTGCGCCGTTGCGGCCGCCGCAGCAGTCACGGGCGGCGGGCGGTCACCAGCCAGGCGGCCGAGCCGAACTCGACGCCGCCGCCGCCCCGGTGCGCCTCCACCCGGCGCCGCAGGTCGCCCAGCGCCGCGTCGCGGGCGGCGTCGTCGAGCCCCTCGAGCATCCAGCCGGCGAGGCCGGTGACGAACCCGAACGCGTCGTCGGCGTCGGCGCCGAGCCACAGCGGCTCGTGCAGCGCGTCCACCGACACCGACCGGTAGCCGGCGCCGTCGAGGACCTCGCGCACGCGGGCGGGGTCGGCCATCGAGAACGGGCCGGGAGCGCCGGGCGGCGGCGCGGGCACCGGCCGGCCCGCGGCGAGGGCGGTCGTGATCTCGGTGATCCACTCGTTGGCCGCCGCGGCCTGCCACACCAGCAGGACCAGCCGGCCACCGGGCAGCAGCGCGCGGCCCACGTTGGCCAGCGCGGCCACCGGGTCGGCGAAGAACATCGCCCCCGCCCGGCTGACGGCGACGTCGCTGCCGCCGGGCAGGTCGGCGACCTGGGCGTCGGCGTGGACGAAGACGACGTTGTCCAGCCCCTCCTCGTCGGCCCGGCGGCGCGCGACGGCGAGCATCGTCGAGGACAGGTCCACCCCCACCGCGGAGCCCGCGACGGCCAGGCGGGCCGCCGCGCGGGTCGTGGCGCCGGTGCCGCAGCCGACGTCGAGCACCCGGTCGGCCGGCCGGACGGCGGCGGCAGCGAGGAGGGGCGCGTCGTAGCGGGCCACCGACCGGTCGAAGCGGTCGGCCTCGGCGGCCCAGAACTCGCCCTGCGAGCCCTCCCAGGAGCGGTGCTGCGCGGCGTTGCCCGGGTCGACGTCGAGAGAGCGAGCAGCGACCACGGCACACCGTCCTCGTCCGGCCCCCGGAGCTCCGAGGGTCCGCTCCCGGCCCGGGCCCGTCAACGGGCGCGGGCGGTCGCGGTCGGTGGCCGGAGGGGCTCCCGTGCGGGCAGCGGCGCCGCTACGGTCGGCCGCCATGACAGCGCCGACGATGAACGGGCTGATCCACAACGCCGTGCGCCGGGACCTCGCCCGCCTGTCGGCGGCCCTCGACCCGTGGCAGGACGGCGACCGCGCCCGGGCGGCCGGCCTCGAGCGGGCCTTCGCCAACGTGCACCGCGAGCTGACCCACCACCACGAGGGCGAGGACGAGTACGTCTGGCCCTTCCTCGCCGGCACCGGGGTCGCCGCGGACCTGCTGACCGAGATGGAGGAGGAGCACGCGGCGATGTCGGCCGCGCTGGCCGGCACCGCCGGCGCGCTGCGCACGCTGGCCCGGACCGGTTCCGGGGCCGACGCCGCGGCCGCCCGCACCAGCGTGGAGCACACCCGCGCGGTGGTGGTCGGCCACCTCGACCACGAGGAGGAGGCGCTCGAGCCGCTGCTGCGCGCGCACGAGGGCAGCGCCGAGTGGCGGGCCGTCACCGGCCGGCTCCGGCACCGCGACCCCCGCGCGGCCGGCTCCTTCTTCGCCTGGCTCACCGACGGCATCAGCGCCGGCGACCGGGCGGTGCTGCGCGCCACGGTGCCGGCGCCGGTCACCGCCGTGCTGTCCCGGGTGTTCGGCCGGCGCTACACCCGCGGGGTCGCGCCGGTGTGGCGCGCCGCGGTCCGCCCGCCCGTCGGCGGCTAGCGGCCCGCCGGCCGCGGGACGTGGCAGCAGGCGGCGGGGCAGTTGGTGCCCAGCCGCGGCTGCCCGCCGGCGCGGCGCTCCTCCAGCAGCTCGCGGACCATCGCCACGAACGCCGGGTGGGTGCCGGCGGTACCGGCCCGCACGAACACCAGCCCGAGCTCCTCGGCGGTCCCCTCCGCCTCGTTGTCGAGGTCCCAGACGACCTCGAGGTGGTCGCTGACGAACCCGACCGGGAACACCACGACCGCGCGCTCGCCGCTCCCGGCCAGCGCGCGCAGGTGGTCGTTGACGTCGGGCTCGAGCCACGGCACCGACGGCGGGCCGCTGCGGCTCTGCCAGACCAGGTCGAACTCCCGGCCGGGGTCGACGGCGTCGACGACGGCCCGCGCGGCGGCGGTCAGCTCGGTCTCGTAGGCGTGCCCGTCGGGCCCGGCGACGGCGGCCATCGCGTCGGGGATGGAGTGCGCCGTGGCCACCAGGCGGGCGGTGCCGCGGTGCTCCTCGGGCAGCCGCGCCAGCGCCGCGGCGAGGGCGTCGGCGTTGGCCCGCACGAAGCCGGGGGTGTCGAAGTAGTGCGGCAGCTTCTCGGCGGTGGGGCCGCCCCCGGTCGCGATGCGGGCCCGGGCGACGTCCTCGTGGTACTGCCGGCACCCGGAGTAGGAGGCGTAGGCCGAGGTCGCCAGGACGTAGACGTGCTCGACGCCGTCGTCGGTCATCTGCTGCCAGACGTCCTCGACGTAGGGGTCCCAGTTGCGGTTGCCCCAGTACACCGGCAGCTCCACGCCGTTGGCGGCGAGGTCCTCGCGGATCGCGGCCACCAGCGCCTCGTTCTGCTCGTTGATCGGGCTCACGCCGCCGAAGTGGTGGTAGTGCTCGGCGACGTCGAGCAGCCGCTCGCGGGGCACGCCCCGCCCGCGGGTGACGTTCTCCAGGAACGGCATGACGTCGTCGTGACCGCGGGGCCCGCCGAAGGAGAGCACCAGCAGCGCCTCGCGGCGGCCGGGCGGGGCGGGCGTGGCCGCGGGCGGGACCCCGCCGTTGTTGCGGACGGCCAGGGAGGGGTCCTCGTCGGGACGCTGGCCGGGGTGCAGGTCGACGGTGGCGCGGGGCACGGACTCTCTTCCGGGGACGGTGCGGGGACGGATGCGCTCACACGCCGACGGCGTGGCGCTGTGACCTCACACGCCGACGGCGTGGAACCCGCCGTCGACGTGGACGATCTCGCCGGTGGTGGCGGGGAACCAGTCCGACAGCAGCGCGACGACGGCCTTGCCGGCGGGCTCGGTGTCGGTCACCGACCAGCCCAGCGGGGCGCGGCCCTCCCAGGCCTCCTCGAACTGGGCGCTGCCGGGGATGGACTTCATCGCCATGCTGCGCAGCGGGCCGGCGGCGACGATGTTGGACCGCACGCCCTCCGGGCCGAGCTCGCGGGCCAGGTAGCGGCTGACGGACTCCAGCGCCGCCTTGGCCGCGCCCATCCAGCCGTACACCGGCCAGGCGACGCTGGCGTCGAAGGTGAGCCCGACGATGGCCGACGGGTTGCCCAGCAGCGGCCGGCAGGCCTGGGCCAGCGAGGCGTAGGACCACGACGACACCTGGAACGCCGTCGCGGCGTGCTCCCAGGCGACCTCGGGGAAGCCCTCCCCCATCGCCTCCTGCGGCGCGAAGCCGATGGAGTGCACGACGCCGTCGAGGGTGTCGAGGCCGGCCTCGCGCAGCCGGTCGGCCAGCGAGCCCAGGTGCTCGGTGTTGGTCACGTCGAGCTCGACGACGGCGGCCTCCTGCGGCAGCCGCTTGGCGATCCGCTGGCAGAGCGACAGCGCCCGCCCGAAGTTGGACAGGACGACGGTGGCGCCCTGCTCCTGGGCGATCCGCGCGGTGGCGAAGGCGATCGACGCCTCGGTCAGCACGCCGGTGACGAGGACCTGCTTGCCCTCGAGAATGCCGCTCATCAGTGCCCCATCCCCAGTCCGCCGTCGACCGGGACGACCGCCCCGGTGACGTATCCGGCCGCGTCGCTCGCCAGGAAGCGGACGACGGCGGCGATCTCGTCGGCCTCGGCATACCGGCCCAGCGGCACCTGCCCGAGGATCTCCTGCTGCCGCTTCTCCGGCAGTTCCGCGGTCATGTCGGTGCGCACGAACCCGGGCGCGACGACGTTGGCGGTGACGTTGCGGCTGCCGAGCTCGCGGGCGATGGAGCGGGCCAGGCCCACCAGCCCGGCCTTGCTCGCGGCGTAGTTGGTCTGCCCCGCCGAGCCCAGCAGCCCGACGACGGAGCTGACGAACACCATGCGGCCGCGGCGCGCGCGGACCATCTTGGGCGTCGCCCGCTTGGCGACCCGGTAGGCGGCGGTGAGGTTGGCGTCGAGGACGTCGGTGAAGTCGTCCTCCTTCATCCGCATGAGCAGCCCGTCGCGGGTGATGCCGGCGTTGCTCACCAGCACCTCCACCGGCCCCTGGTGCTCCTCGACCTCGGTGAAGGCGCGGTCGACGGCCTCGGCGTCGGTGACGTCGCACTGCACGCCGAACAGCCCCTCGGGGGCGCCGCTGCCGCGGTGGGTGACGGCCACCGCGTCGCCCTGCTCGGCGAAGGAACGGGCGATGGCCAGCCCGATCCCCCGGTTCCCGCCGGTCACGAGCACCGACCTGGCCACGTGCACCCCCTGTCCGAGGACCTCGTCCGGCGTCCAACCTAGTCAGCCCCCGCCGGTCCCACCCGGCCGCGGGTGTCAGCCGGGCGTCTCGAGCTCGACGTCGTAGGAGGTGATGACCGCCAGCGCCCCGTCGCGGAACTCGTAGACGTCGCAGGAGGCCACCACCGAGGTGCCGCCGGGGTCGGTGTACCGGGCGACGACGTCGCAGGCGGCGGCGTCGCCGTCGGCCACCAGCACGAAGCGGGTGAACTCGACCCGGGTGCCGGCGAGCGCGGCCAGGGTCTGCTCGCAGAGGCCGACGACCGCGTCCCGGCCGACCGTCCGCCGGGAGCCGACGGCGGTCCAGACGACGTCGGGGGCCAGCACCGGGTACACGTCGCGGAAGCGGTGGCGGCTGAAGGCCTCGGCGACCTCGCGGGGTGCGGTCACCGCGCCGTCCGCTCCGCGGCCTCCCGCACCAGGTCGGCCACCTCCGGCCGCGCGGCGTGTGCGCCGCCCTGGAGGAACGACTGCTGGATGACCTCGTCGAGGCGGTGGCGCGACATCATGTCCGCGCCCATGGCCTCCTGCTCGGCCGGGCCCGGGGTGAACACGGCGGTGCGGATCCCGGCGGCGTGCAGGGCCCGCACCTCGCGGACGAGCTGCCGCTGCGAGTACCGGCGCACGGCGGCGGTGACGTCGGGGCGCCAGCCCGGGGACCCGCTCATCGGCGCGACGACGAGGACGAGGCCGACGCCGGCGGTGCGCATCACCGCGGCGTTGGTGGCCGAGTGCACGCCGCCGTCGACGTAGGCGTGCCGGCCGATGCGCACGGGGGCGAAGTAGCCGGGCACCGCGCAGGAGGCGGCGACGGCCAGGTGCAGCGGCACCGCGGGGGCGCCGGGGCGGCCGAAGACCACCCGGCGCCCGTCGCGGCGGCGCACCGCGGTGATCCACAGGTCGCGCTCGGGCCACCCGGGTCCCTCGACCTCGCGCAGGGCGGCCAGCTGCTCGACGACGTCGTGCCGGCCCGGCGCCAGCAGCGTCATGGCGGCGGCGAGTGGGTTGAAGCGCAGCGGGCGGGCGATGGCCCGCCCGATCAGCTGGGGGCCGGGCAGCCGCAGCGGCCGGCGCAGCACCTCCAGCGGCCGGAACGGCGCCAGCTCGGGGACGCTGGTGGCGGCCATCGTCCTGAGCACCTCGTCCTCGCCGGACAGTGGCGCCTTGACCGTCCACGCGGCGAGGTCCTCCGCGGACACCCCCGCCCGCAGCAGGGTGCCGGTGATCGACCCGGCCGAGGTCCCGACGACGACGTCGGCGCCGCGGGCGTCGAGGCCGAAGTCGTGCTGCAGCACCGCCAGCACGCCGGCGTGGTAGGCCTGACCGACGACGCCGCCCCCACCGAGCACCAGACCGACACGGACCACGCCACGAGCCTGCCACGGGCGTGATCACCGGGCCCGCCGGGGCGGCCCGGCGTCAGCCCCGCGAGGTGGCCGGCGCGACCGGCCGCGGGCCCGGCGCCTCGTCGGCCAGGGTCTGCAGCGTCGCCCGGGCACCCCGCTCGTGCAGGGAGGTCAGCGTCGCCAGGTAGGCGGAGGTGAAGCGCTCGTCGTCGACCAGGTCGCCGAACAGCTCGCGGTCCGCGAGGAAGGCGAGCGGGTCCTCGCGCTGGGCCCGGGCCCGGGCCACCAGCGCGTCGCGCCGGCGGTCGGTGATCTCGATCGGGTGCCCCTGCTCGTCGACGCCCTCGCAGTACCGGGCCCAGGCGGCGACGACGGCGGCGGACCGCCGCACCTCGCCCCCGGCGGCGAGGTTGTCCCGCACGACCGGCAGCAGCCACTTGGTCAGCCGCTCGGAGCCGTCGAAGGCCAGCCGGGCGAGTGTGTCGCGGACGGCGGGGTTGGAGAAGCGGACGACCAGCTCCCGCCGGTAGTCGTCGAGGTCGATCCCGGGGACCGGCAGCAGGGTCGGGGTGGCCTCCTGCTCCATGTAGCCGACCAGGAACGCCCGCAGCAGCGGGTCCTGCGCCGCGTCGTGCACCAGCGTGTGCCTGGCGAGCCGGCCGAGGTAGGCCAGTGCCTGGTGGCTGGCGTTGAGCAGCCGCAGCTTCATCCGCTCGTAGGGGTCGACGTCGTCGACCACCTGCACGCCGACCTCCTCCAGCGGCGGCCGCCCGAGGCTGGTGCGGTCCTCGAGGACCCACTGGCTGAACGGCTCGCAGACCACCGGCCACCCGTCGTCGACGCCGAACCGGCGGGCCACCTCGGCGCGGTCGTCGTCGGTGGTCGCCGGGGTGATCCGGTCGACCATGGAGTTCGGGAAGGGGACCTCGTGCTCCACCCACGCGCCGAACCCCGGGTCCCGCAGGGCGGCGAACGCGGCGAAGCTGCGGCGGGCGACGTCGCCGTTGTGCTGCACGTTGTCGCAGGACACCACGGTGAAGGGGGCCACCCCGCGCCCGCGCCGGCGCGCCAGCGCCTCGGCGACCAGTCCGAACCACGTCACCGGCGTCGCGCCGCGCCCCAGGTCCCCGGCGACGCCCACGTCGGTCGGGTCGAACTCGCCGGTCACCGGGTCGATGGCGTAGCCGCCCTCGGTGACCGTCAGCGACACGATCCGCGTCGTCTCCGCCGCCATCTTCTCGACGACGGCCTCGGGGTCGTCGGGGGCGAGCAGGTACTCGACGATCGAGCCGACGACGCGGGCGTCGTAGGTGCCGTCGGCGTGCTTGGCGACGAGCGTGTAGAGGCAGTCCTGCGCCGCCATGACCTCCGCCGTCCGGCGGTCCGACGGCAGCACGCCGACGCCGCAGATCCCCCAGTCCTGCGCCTGTCCCTGCTCCAGGAGCCGGTCGACGTACACGGCCTGGTGGGACCGGTGGAAGGCGCCCACCCCCAGGTGCACGATCCCGGTGCGCACCCGGGAGCGGTCGTATCCGGGTACCGGCAGGGAGCCGGCCAGGGACGGCAGGGTCGCGGTGCTCAGGGGGTGCACGGTGTCCTCCGCTCGGACGGGGCTGGCGGTCAGCGCTGGGGGTGGACCACGACCTTCACCGAGCGGGGGTCGTCACGCCCGGCGGTCAGGGCGTCGGCCGCCCCGTCGAGGCCGTAGGTGCCGGTGACCAGCCGGTCGAGGTCGACCCGTCCGGCCGCGACCAGCGCGATCGACGTCGGCCACGTCCCGGCGTAGCGGAAGGTGCCGGTCACCTGCAGTTCCCGTTCCTGCACCACCGACAGCGGGAGGGACAGCTCGTCGCCGCCCATGCCGACCAGGACCGCCCGGCCGGCGCGGTCGAGCGCGCGGATGGCCGCCGTGGTCGCCGCGGGGTGCCCCGAGCACTCCAGCAGCACCTCCGGCGGGCGGGGCAGCTCGGCGACGTCGGCCGTCCGCGCGTCGACGACGTCGGTGGCCCCGAGGTCGCGGGCCAGGGCGAGCCGTTCGGGGTTGACGTCGGACACCACGACCTCGGTGGCGCCGGAGGCCAGGGCCGCCTGGACGCTGACCAGCCCGATCGGCCCCGCACCGGTGACCAGCACGCGCGAACCGGCGGTCACGCCGCCCTTCCGGCAGGCCCACAGGCCGACCGAGAGCGGTTCGAGCAGCGCGGCGGCGTCGTCGCTGAGGACGTCGGGCACCGGGTGGGCGAACGCGGCGTGCACCACGACGTACTCGGCCAGCGCTCCGTCGACGGGCGGGGTCGCGAAGAAGCGCATCCCCGGGCACAGGTTGTACCGGCCGGCCAGGCACTGCGGGCACGTCAGGTCGGGGACGCCCGGTTCCACCGACACCCGCTGCCCGACGGCGAGGGAGGTGACGCCCGGCCCGAGGGAGGCCACCTCGCCGGCCGCCTCGTGCCCCAGCACGAGCGGGGAGTCGACGACGAACCGGCCGATCCGCCCGTGGTCGTAGTAGTGCGTGTCCGACCCGCACACGCCGACCGACGAGACCCGGACGACGACCTCCCCGGGGCCGGCTCCCGGGACGGGTCTCTCCTCGATCCGCACGTCGCCGACCCCGTGGAGCACGGCGGCCCGCATCACCGCGCCTCGCTCGAGGGTGGCCGCGCTCGCGGCCGACCGGGTCACTTGACCGCGCCGAGGGAGAGCCCCTGCACGAGCTTGTCCTGGGCGGCGAAGCCCGCGATCAGCACCGGCAGGGACACCGCGAACGCCGCCGCGCAGACCTGCGCCAGGAACAGCCCCTGGCTGGTCACGAACCCGGTCAGGTAGACCGGCGCGGTCTGCGCCACGGTGCCGGTCAGGGTCCGGGCCAGCAGCAGCTCGTTCCAGCTGAAGATGAAGCAGATCAGCGAGGTCGCGGCGATGCCCGGCAGGACGACGGGTGCCACGACCGCGCGGAGGGTCCGCAGCAGCCCGGCGCCGTCCATCTGCGCGGCCTCGAGCATCTCCACCGGCACCTCGGCGAGGAAGGAGCGCATCATCCAGACCGCGATCGGCAGGTTCATCGCCGTGTACAGGACGATGAGCAGCCAGATGTTGTCGAGCAGGCCGCTCCACTGCGCGAACAGGTAGATGGGCAGCAGCCCGGCCACGATCGGCAGCATGCGGGTGGAGAGGAAGAAGAAGAGCACGTCGCTCCACTTGCGCACCGGCTTGATCGACAGCGCGTAGGCGGCGGGGAGGGCCAGCAGGAGCACGATGACGGTGGACACGACGCTGGCGGTCAGGGAGTTGAGCAGCGACGGCCACGGGTTGGTGCCGGTGCCGACGCCGAAGAACTCGCGATAGCCCTCCAGCGTCAGCGGCGCCGCCAGCGAGGGCGGGTTGGTGGCGGCGTCCTCCTCGCTGTGGAACGACGTCAGCACCATCCACAGCACCGGCACGACGAACAGGAAGCCGATCACCCAGGCGAGCAGCCCCAGCAGGGGGCCCGAGCGCGGCTTGCGGGTGCGGCGGGGCCGGCCCTCGGGGGTGCGGGTCGCGGCGACCGGCGCGACGTCGGTGATCGAGCTCATCGCGCGTTCTCCTCCTGGAACAGCGTCGACACCGTCCGCAGCGCCAGGGTGGCGATGACGATCGTGCCGATGACGACGACGACGCCGGCGGCGGATGCCCGGCCGTAGTCGTGGGCCTGGTAGAAGGTCTGGTAGATCACGTACGGGAGGTTCGCCGTGCCCAGGCCGCCCGAGGTGATGGTGAAGACCGCGTCGAAGTTCTGGACGATGTAGATCGACCCCAGCAGCGCTCCCAGCTCCAGGTAGCGGCGCAGGTGCGGGAGCGTCATGTACCGGAAGATCTGCCAGGTGCTCGCGCCGTCGAGGCGGGCGGCCTCGATGACGTCCAGCGGCCGGCTCTGCAGTCCCGCCAGCAGGATCAGCATCATGAACGGCGTCCACTGCCAGATGAGCGCGACCTCCACCGAGACCAGCGGGGCGGCCGTGATCCAGTCCGGCTGTGGCGCGTCGTCGGACCCGAACAACCGCCAGATGCCGTTGAGGGTGCCGTTGAGCAGGCCGTACTCGGGGTTGAACAGGGCGTGCTTCCACAGCAGCGCCGCGGCCACCGGCACGATCAGGAACGGTGTGATCATCATGGTCCGCACCACGCCGCGGCCGCGGAACCTGCGGTCCAGCAGCAGTGCGACGCCCAGCCCCAGGAGCAGGCTGACCAGCACGACGACCACGGTCAGGATGACCGTCGTGAGGATCGCCTCGCGCATGTTGACGTCGGTGAGCACGCTGGCGTAGTTGCTGAAGCCGGTGAAGCCGCGCTCGTCGGGGTAGTAGGCGTTCCAGTCCATGAAGGACACGACCAGCGTCACCACGAACGGCAGCTGGGTCACCACGATGGTGAAGACCAGGGCCGGCAGCAGGGGCGCCCGGCGGGCCCAGTCGCTGGTCCGGCGGAGCGCGCCGCCCGGGGGTGGCGGCGGTGGCGGGGTCGGTGGCGTGGGCGGCTGCTGACCGCGTCCGCGGCTGGTCTCGAGGGTGGTGCTCATGCCGCTGCCTCCTGGGGACCTGCCTGCGGGCTCATCCGGACTCCCGCTCGCGGTAGCGGGCGGCGACGTCCTCGGCCAGCTGCTGACCCCGGTCGAGCGCCTCGTCGACCGTCATCTGGCCGGCGATGGCGGAGCTGACGTCCTGGGACACCTGGGTGGCCAGGTCCGGGAACTCGGGGATGCCGATGAACTGGATGCCGGGCGCCGGGCGGGGCTGCACGCCCGGGTCGTTCGGGTCGGCGGCCTGGATCGCCGCCAGCGTGGGCTCGGCGAACGCCGAGGCCTCCGCCAGGTAGTCGGGGTTCTCGTAGGTCGAGGCACGCTTGCCGGCGGGGACGCGCGACCAGCCGAGCTCGGCGCCGACGAGCTCCTCGTACTCCTGGCTGGAGGCCCAGGAGACGAACTCCCAGGCGGCGTCCTTCTTCGAGCTGGCCTGCTGGATGCTCCAGGACCACGCGTAGAGCCAGCCGGAGCTGTCGGTCTCCACCACCGGCGCGGGTGCGTAGCCCATCAGCCCCCGCACCGGGGAGTCGGCGGACTCCAGCGAGCCGGCCGCCGACGTGGCGTCGTACCACATGGCCGCGTTGCCCTGGACCACGTTGTTGAGGCACTCGGTGAAGCCGGCCTGCGGTGCACCGACCTCGCCGTGCTCGCGGACGAGGTCGACGTAGAACTGGACGGCGTCGCGGAACTCGGCGCTGTCGACCTGCGGCTGCCAGTCCTCGGTGAACCAGGTGCCGCCGAAGGTGTTGACGACCGTGGTGAGCGGGGCGAAGACCTGACCCCAGCCCGGCTGGCCGCGCAGGCAGATGCCGGCCATCCCCGGCTCGGCGCCGTCGACCTGCGCCGCGATGTCGGCGACCTCCTGCCAGGTCGGGGCGTCGGGCATCGTGATCCCGGCGGCGTCGAGGACGTCCCTGCGGTACATGAGGAACGAGGACTCGCCGTAGAACGGCTCGCCGTAGAGCCGCCCGTCGTCGCCGGACAGCGACGCGGTCAGCGGCGCGAGGACGTCGTCCTGGTCGAACTCGGGATCGGCCGCGACGTACTCGTCGAGTGGGGCGATCCACTCGCTGCGGGCGTAGATGGGGATCTCGAAGTTGCTCAGCGTGGCGACGTCGTACTGCCCGGCCTGGCTGGAGAACTCCTGGCTGATCTTGTCCCGGACGTCGTTCTCCGGCAGCACGGTGTAGTTGACCGAGATGCCCGTCTCGGCGGTGAAGTGCTCGGCGGTCAGCTGCTGCAGGTCGACCATCTGCGGGTTGTTGACCATCAGCACGTCGATCGTGTCCGGCCCGCCGCCGGTGGGTCCCCCGCCCCAGCCGGCGCAGCCGGTCACCCCGACGGTCAGCACGGTCGTCGTCGCCACGGCGAGGGCGGAGCGGGTGCGTGGGTGCACGGTCGGAGTCCTCTCCCGAGCCAGCGCACCACCGGTGCGCGCTCATCTGAGCGCGCGTGCTCTCAGATGTGAGTGACCTGAGTCTCATACGGCCGGGTGACCCCGTCAAGAGCGGTGCCATGATGAGGAGCAGCGCGCTCAGATGAGCAGGAGAAGCAGATGACGGCGGAGCCGGGCGGATTGGCGCGGATCGTCCTGACGGCGTCGATCGCCCGCCGCTACTACCTCGACGGCCGGTCGAAGGTCGAGATCGCCGACGAGTTCGGGCTGAGCCGCTTCAAGGTCGCCCGCCTCCTCGACGCCGCCCGCGACAGCGGGCTGGTGCGCATCGAGATCCGGCACCAGGGCGAGGTCGACGTCGACCTCTCGGCACGGTTGCAGGACCGCTACGGCTTGCAGCACGCGGTCGTCCTCGACATCCCCGACGACGACCCCGCCTCGCTGCGCGACCACCTCGGGCGGGCGGCGGCGCAGCTGCTCGCCGAGGTGATCACGCCACAGGACGTGCTCGGCCTCGCCTGGGCGCGGGCGGTCAGCGCGATGGCCCGGGCCCTGCCGCCGCTGCCGGGGACACCTGTCGTCCAGCTCACCGGGGCGATGTCCCTGCCCGGCGGGCCGGACACCTCCGTCGACGTCGTCCGCGAGGTGGCCAGCGCCTCGGGCGGCGCGGCGCACGTCTTCTACGCGCCGTTCACCGTGCCCGACGCCGCCACCGCGCGCGCCCTCCGCCAGCAACCCGAGGTGGCGCGCGCGTTCGCCCACCTGCCGGCCGTCACGAAGGCGGTGGCCGGGGTGGGCCTGTGGGCGCCGGGTCTCTCGGTCCTCCACGACGCCCTGCCGGAGGAGGACCGCGACGCCCTCGCGCGGCTCGGGGTCTGCGCCGACGTGTCGGGGGTCTTCCTGTCCGCCGACGGCGAGCCGGTGGTGACCGAGCTGTCCGAGCGCATGATCGGCATCGGCGCGGAGGAGATGCGAGCCATCCCCGAGGTGATCACCATCCCCTACGGCACGGCGAAGGCCCGGGCCGTCCGCGCCACCCTCCGCAGCGGGCTCGTCGGTGGCATCGTGACGCACACGGCCCTCGCCCGGGCCGTGCTCGAGGAGTGACGGCCCGCCGACGCCGGCGGCAGCACCCGCCCGAGGGAGGCCCATGCGCGAGGGGACCGAGACCACGGGGACCGGCGGTGAGGTCCCCCTCGTCGGGGGCACCGCCAACCGCGGGCAGGTGGTGCGGGTCGGGGACACCGTCCGCCGGCCGCGCCGCGACACGAGCGCGGCCACGCACGCGCTGCTGCGCCACCTCGCCGACGTCGGCTTCGCCGGGGCACCGCGCGTCCTGGGGGTGGACGGACGGGGCCGCGAGGTCCTCTCCTTCGTCCCCGGCACCGCCGTCACGCCGCCCTACCCGGCCTGGGCCCTCACCGACGACGCGCTCGTCAGCGTGGCGCGCCTGCTGCGCGACTACCACCGGGCCGTGAGCTCCTTCGACCCGGAGGGCCACGAGTGGCCGCCACGCCCGCCGGCTCCCTTCGCCGGCCGGCTGGTCACCCACAACGACGTCAACCTGGACAACGTCGTCTTCCGCGGGGGCCGGGCGGTCGCCCTCATCGACTTCGACCTGGCCAGCCCCGGCAGCCGTGTCTGGGACGTCGCCGGCGCGGCACGGCTGTGGGCTCCCCTGCGTCCCGACCGGCACGTCGGCGACTCCCGGCGCGGCCGGGGCCTGTCCCGCTTCCGGTTGTTCGTCGACAGCTACGGGCTGACCGACGGCGACCGGGACCGGCTGGTGAGCGCCGTGCTCGGGAGTCACGACTGGTCCTACGACGTCGTGGGCACCGCCGCCGCGAACGGTCACCCCGCCTTCACCGACTACTGGACCAACGGCGCGATGGTCCGCGCCCGCGAGACCCGCCAGTGGTACCTGGACCACGCCGACCTGCTGCGCGACGCACTCGCCTGACCGTGAGCCGGACCCGCACCGCGGCCGGGCCGCCGGGACGCGAGCGGGCCGCTGGCTCCCTACGCTGACGCCGTGTTCCTCCTGTTCGGGTTCGGCACGAAGCAGCAGCACCTCGGTCCCGGACAGCTGCGCACCTGCCCGCGCTGCTCGAACACCACGGCTTGGGCGCGGATCCGGCAGTTCCGGCAGTTCAGCGTGTTCTTCGTGCCGGTCCTGCGCTGGCGGCGCGAGCAGCTGGAGGTCTGCGGCGTCTGCGGCACCGCCGTCGCGGTGTGACCCGTCCGGCTCGGGGCGCCCGTCCCGGGCCGCCTGCGGAGGCGGTCAGGCCACGGCGCGCCGGGCCCGGACGGCGTCGGCCAGCTCGGCGAGCAGCGCCTCGGTCGTCGGGAGGTCGACGCAGGCGTCGGTGACGCTCACGCCGTAGGCCAGGCGCTCGGGGTGCCGCTGGTCGAGGTCCTGCCGGCCCTCGACGAGGTTGCTCTCGATCATCACGCCGCGGATCCCCCGCTCCCCGGCCGCGATCTGGCCGGCGAGGTCGCGCACCACCAGTGGCTGGCGCCGGTGGTCCTTCTGGCTGTTGCCGTGTGAGGCGTCGACGACGACCACCTCCGGCAGCCCGCGCTCCGCCAGCCGCCGCTTGGTGTCGGCGACGTGCGCGGCGGAGTGGTTGGGGCCGTGCCGGTCGCCGCGCAGGATCACGTGCGCGGTGTCGTTGCCGGTGGTCGACAGCTGCGCGGACACCCCGTGGGCGTCGACGCCGAGGAACTCGTGCGGGGCCCGCGCGGTCAGCACGGCCGAGACGGCGGCGTCGATGCTGCCCTCCGGGGAGTTCTTGAAGCCGACGACGGAGGAGAAGCCCGACACCCGCTCGCGGGCGGTCTGGTCGGTCACGTTGCGGGCGCCCACCCCGTTGTAGGTGACCAGGCCGTTGACGTACTGCGGGGTGAGCGCGTTGAGCGGCTCCGCGGCCACCGGGACACCGAGGTCGGTGATGCGGCCCATGAGGACGCGGGTGGCGACCAGCCCGACGCTGATCCGGCTCGACCCGTCGAGGAACGGGTCGTAGGCGAACCCTTTCCAGTCGACCTCGGTGCGCGGCTTCTCGGTGTAGGTCCGCATGAGGAGCTCGAGGTCCGCCCCGTGCCGCTCGCGCATCCGGGCGAGGAAGGCGGCGTACTCGAGCGCGGCCTCGGGGTCGTGGATCGAGCAGGGGCCGGCGATGACGGCGAGGCGGTCGTCGCGGCCGGCGACGACGTCGGCGACCGCCCGGCGCCCGGCGGCCGTCGTCGCGGCGGAGGCGGCGCTCAGCGGGAGGACCGTCGCCACCGCCGCCGGGGTGACGACGACGCTCAGCCCGGTGATGCGGGTGTTGACCAGCCCGGACAGGTCGACGTCGCCGTCCGGCGGGACGCCGAGCCGCTCGCGGACGCCGGGCAGCAGGGCGCCCAGCGCGGCGTCGATCTGCCCGTTGACCTGGGTCTGCACCTCGACCAGGAGGTCGGCGATCCGGGTCGCCGTGTCCAGGATCCGCTCAGCCGGCATGGGGCCTCCCGTCGTCGCCGCCGGTCGCCGAGCCAACCACAGGCCGCCGCGGCGCCCGGCCGCGGTCAGCGCGCCGCGGGCAGGGCCGGGCCGGGCCGTGCGGCCAGCGCGTCGGTGAGCAGGCCGACGAGCGCCTCCAGCTGCACGTCCCCGGCCGGCGAGGCGTCCCCGTCCGCGCCGTCGAGCGCGCGCGCCGCGAGGCCGGCCTTGCTGTCGACCAGCTCGGCGACCCGGCTGTCGATCGTCTGCGCGGCGATGATGCGCCACGCCGTGACCGGCTCGGTCTGCCCGATGCGGTGGCTGCGGTCGATGGCCTGGGTCTGCTCGGCGTCGGTCCAGGACAGCTCCGCGAGCACCACGTTGGAGGCGACCTGCAGGTTGAGCCCCACCCCGGCCGAGGTGAGCGAGCAGACGGCGACGGCGACGTCGGGGTCGGTGACGAACGCGTCGACGTTGCGCTGGCGCACCGTCGGCGTCTGGTCGCCGCGGATCGAGGAGAACCGGATGCCGAGCCGGGTGAACGTCTCCTCGGCGGCGTCCATCACGTCGACGTGCTTGGCGAAGAACACGACCTTGCCGGCGCTGCGGGCCAGCTGCGCCGCGTAGTCGGCGGCCAGGCCGGCCTTCGCGCGGCCGATGCGCCGCATCACGCCGAAGACGTTCTCGCCGGTGGTCGAGGCGTTCGCCTCCTTGAGCTCCCACCGGGCCACCCGGCGCACCAGCTCGAGGTCGATGCCGCCGTCGGGGCTGTCGGCGGTGTCGGCGGTCCGGGCGGCCAGCGCGGCCTCGTACCGGGCGACCAGCCGGCGGGCGAGGTCGCGCTCGGCCGCGCGGATCGAGCGGCCGGCCTCCCCGTCGAGCTCGACGGGGAGGTCGGCGACGAGCCGGGCGGGGATGTCGGCGGCGACGTCGACCTTGCGGCGGCGGACGATGCCGCGGTCGACGACGCACTGGCGGGCGGCGGCGTAGAACCCGGGGTCGGCGGGCGTCAGGCCGGTGTCCTCGAGCGCGTCGAGCAGCTCGCCGACCGGCCCCGTCTCGTCGATCCAGCCGAGGAACTGCCAGATCGCCCGGAAGTCGTCGATGTCGTTGATCAGCGGGGTGCCGGTGAGCGCCATCAGCAGCGCCCGCGGGGTGCGCTCGCGGATGCGCGCGGACAGCCCCAGCACGTGCTGGGAGCGCTGCGAGGTGCGGTTCTTGATGAAGTGCGCCTCGTCGACGACCATCCCGCGGAAGCCGAAGTCCCCGAGCCAGCCCGCGTGGCGGTCGAGCACGTCGTAGTTGACGACGACGACGTCGGCGAACCCGTCGATGGTGTCGCCGTCGCCCTGCACGACGGTGGCCGGCCGGTGCGGCGTCCAGCGGCCGGCCTCGCGCGCCCAGTTCGTCTTGACGACGTTGGGCACGACCACGAGCAGCGGGTAGGCGTCGGCCGCCTCCGCGGCCAGCAGCGACTGCGCCGTCTTGCCCAGGCCCGGCTCGTCGGCGAGCAGGAACGTCCGGTGGCCGGCCGCGGCGGCGGCGACCAGCCGGGCCTGGTGCGGCATCAGCTCGGCGCCACCGGGGAGGGTGCGCAGGGTCGGCTCGGGCAGGTCCATGGAGGCCGGCGCGCCGGCGCCGGCCCGCTCGAAGGAGGTCAGCAGGGGGCCGAGCAGCTCCCAGCCGGCGAGGCGGCGCGGGCGGACGGCGGCCGGCCGCGGGGCGGAGAAGTCGGGGGCGAGGAAGGGGTTGGCCAGCTGCCGGGACACGACCGACCGCGGCACGACCCGCCGCTCGGGCGGGGCGGGGGTGTCCACCGGCTCCGGCGCGGGCAGGTCGTCCGGGGCCGGCTCGATGCCGACGGCGCGCAGCAGCTCCCGCCGGCGCGACCGGGCGGCGTCGGAGACGACCGCGTCGTCGTCGAGCAGCGCCAGCAGCGCGGCGTCGCGGACGGCGGTCGTCGCGAGGATGGTCGCGATCCCGTCGAGGCGCTTGAGCTGCTCGGCGCGGCGGGTGGGGCTCAGGGCGCCGTCGGCCTGCACACGGGCGCGCTCCTCGCGCAGCAGCAGCGCCACGACCTGCACGTCGGTGCGGACCGACGGCGTCACGCGACGCCGCCGGACGGCCGCCTCGACCTCGCGGACGGTGCGGGCCAGCAGCGAGACGAGGTCGCGGTCCCGGACGCGCCGCTGCTGCCGCGGGGCGGTACGGCGGGCGCCGGTGGGGCGCCGGCCTGGTCGAGCCACTCGAACACTCCTCTGCGGTGCCCGGCAACGATTGCCGGGGCAGGGCCGCACCCGGTGGTGCGGCCGGACGACGACGGCCGGGCGGGGACGCGGTCGTCCCGGGCCGGACCCTCGGGTCTGCCGGGGGCGGTGCCCCCGGACCGGCGGCGGCCGGTCGGCGACTCGACTCGTCCGGGAGAGCCGCCGGTCGGGCGGAGGTGGTCCGCCCCGACTGAACAGTAACGCCGACCGGCCGCCGGGTATTGCCGTCCCGGCGAGTCGGCGCCGGGGACCCCGGCCAGCACGGCCCTGATCGCTTGGGATCTGCAACGACCTGGGAGCGTGGGACCGTGCACACCGCTCCTCCGTCCCGGGCCCTGGTGCCGGTGCTGCTCTTCGTCGGCACGGTCGTCGCCGTCATCAGCAGCCTCGGCGCACCCCTGGTACCGGCCATCGCCACCGAGATGGCGACGACGCTGCCCAGTGCCCAGTGGGCACTGACGGTCACCCTGCTGGTCGGCGCGGTCGCCACCCCGGTCGTCGGTCGGCTGGGCGACGGTCCGCACCGGCGCGCGGTCGTGCTCGTCGTGCTGGCCGCCGTCACCCTCGGCGGGCTGCTGGCCGCCCTCCCCCTGGGTCTGGGGTGGCTCGTCGCGGGCCGGGGGCTGCAGGGGGTCGGGCTCGGGCTGACCCCCCTGGCGATCGCGACGGCCCGGGAGGCGCTCGCGGGCCAGCGGTCGCGGTCCACGATCGCCGCGCTGTCGATCACCGTGGTGGCCGGTGTGGGGCTCGGCTACCCGCTCGCGGGACTCGTCGCGGAGCTCGGCGGTGTGCACGCCGCCTTCTGGGCCGGGGCCGCCGTGAGCGCCGCCGCGCTCGTGGCCTCGGCCGCGGTCCTGCCCGCCTCGCACAGCACGTCCTCCCGGCCGCTGGACGTCCTCGGCGCCGTGCTGCTCGGCGCCGGGCTGGCCGGTGCGCTGCTCGCCCTCGGCGAGGCGGAGGGCGGGGGCTGGACGTCGCCGGTGCCGTGGGTGCTGATCGCCGGGTCCGCTCTCGTGCTGGCGTGCTGGGTGCTCCGGGAGCTCAGGACCCCGTCGCCGCTGGTCGACCTCCGGCTGGCCCGGGGACGCACCGCCGCCACGGCCCACTCGGCGGCCCTGCTGGTCGGGCTGTCGAACTACCTCCTCCTCGCGGCGGTGCCGGTCCTCGCGCAGGCCCCGCGGGGCGGCCCGGGGCTCGGCGCGTCGATCGTGGTCGCCGGGCTGGCGCTGCTGCCGTTCTCGGCGGCCAGCGTGCTCGCCGGACGGCTGGCCCGGCTGCTCGCCGACCGCGCCGGCCCGCACCTCGTGCTGCCGGTCGCGGCGCTCGTCCAGAGCGGCGCCTTCGTCCTGTTCGGCCTGGCCCACACGCAGCTGTGGCAGGTGTTCCTCGTCATGGCGGTGGCCGGGCTCGGGGTCGGGGCGGCCTTCGCCGTCTTCCCGGCGCTGGTCATCTCCGCCGTGCCGTCGTCCGAGACGGGCAGCGCGATGAGCCTGAACCAGGTGCTGCGCTACGTCGGGTTCGCCCTCGGCAGCGCCCTGACCGCCACCGTCCTCGCCGCCGCCACGCCCGAGGGCGCCGCCGCGCCGGGCGGGGAGGGGTACGGCACCGTCGCCGTCCTCGGGTTCGCGGTCTGCGTGCTGACCGCCGTCGTCGCGTGGCTGCTGCCCCCGCGCGCGGCGGCCGGGGCCGCGGACCCGCCGGCCCGGACGGCGGCCGTCCAGGCGACCCGGGGCCGCTGACCGAACGCCACCGGGTGTCGTCGGCGGAGCTGCGGGGCCACACTCCCCGGACATGGAGCCCGCCGACGTCGCCCTGCGCAACGACACCTACCGCGCGTTCGTGACCCTCGGCCGCGCGCCGTCGGCCGACGAGGTCGCCGCCGCGAGGGGGACGACGCCCGACGAGGTCCTGCGGGGGTGGCGGCGGCTGCACGACGAGCACGCCCTCGTCCTCGACGCCGGGGGCACGCAGATCCGGATGGCCAACCCCTTCTCCGCCGTCCCCACCGCCCACCGGGTGCGGGCCGGCGGCCGCTGGTGGTACGCCAACTGCGCCTGGGACGCCTTCGGCGTCTGCGCGGCCCTGCACACCGACGGGCGCATCGAGACGTCCTGCCCCGACTGCGGGGACCCCCTCGCCATCGCCGTCGAGGACGAACGGCCCGAGGACCCGTCCCTGCTCTTCCACTGCCTGCTGCCCGCGCGGCGCTGGTGGGACGACATCGTCTTCACCTAGAGCACGATGAACCTCTTCCGGTCGGAGGAGCACGTCACCGCCTGGCTCGGCACCCGTCCCCCCGGCGTCACCGTCCCGGTGACCACCCTGAGCGCGCTGGCGCACGCCTGGTGGGGCGACCGGCTCGCACCCGGCTGGACGCCCCACTCCCGGCAGCAGAACCAGGCCGTCCTCGACGGCGTCGGGCTGACCGGCGAGTTCTGGCGGCTCGGCTGACCGCCCCCGGAGGTGCTCGCGCCGCACGCCCGCCTGTCGGGAGCACTCCGCCGCGGTCGGGCCGGGAGCCGGCGCCCGGACCGTCCCGCGGCTAGGCCTGCCAGCGCCGGCGCACGTCGTCGGCGAAGGCCGTGTACTCCCGGACGGGGAGGACCTCCTCGAGGGTGAGGTGGTGACTCATCGGCAGGGCGCCCATCACGATCTGGTCGAGCTGGTCGTGCGACTCGACCTCCACGATGCCGATGACCCGGCGCTGACCGGCGACCTTGTACAGGCTCTTGATGACCCCGGCCTCGATCGCGCCGATCGCCGCCTGCGTCTCCCGCTCCCACTCGTCCCAGAACTCGTCGCGGTCGAGCCGGGTGTGTTCGACGCGGAAGCTGACGTGGAACAGCATCGGGGCACTCCAGAGGACCGGGCGGCGCCCGGGGCAGACGCCGCTGCTGTCGGGGTGGGCGTCAGCGTGCCCGCGCCTCGCCCACGGGACAAGGCGGCGGACGGGGTCACCACGCCCGGGCCGACGACGACCGGGTCCGGCTGCCACGGCGGGCCCCGACCGTGCGCCACCCGGGTCCCCGCCCGGTGGTCGCCGGCCCGTCGGCGAGTGCCTCGCCCGCGTCGCCTACCCGCTGGTCGTGCCGGGGTCCTCGGCGACGGTCAGCCCGTGCTCATCAGGGACGGCGGTCCGCCCCGCCCCAGGAGGTGCATCAGCGAGGCGGCCTCGTCGGTGATGATCGCGTCGACCCCCAGGGACACCGCGAACTGCATGTCGCGCGGGCGGTTGACGACCCACACGTGCACCTGCAGGCCGGCTCGGTGCAGGCGCGTGACGAGGCCCGGGTGCTGGCGCAGCAGCGCCAGGGACGGTCCGACGGCGGTGCCGTCCGGGAGGACGGGTCGCGACCGCGACCGCGGCAGCACCTGGCGGACCAGGTGCACGGTGGGGAGGTCCGGCGCCAGGACCCGGACCCGCCGCAGCGCCGTCGGCGAGAAGCTCATGACCCGGACCGCCGGGCGTCCCGACCACTGCAGCGGACGCCCGCCGGAGAGCAGCCCGAACCTGCGCAGGCTCGTCAGCAGGGCCGCCTCGACCTGACCGGCGTGGCGGGTCGGGTGCTTGGTCTCGATCGCCAGCCGCACCCGCCCGGGCGAGGCCGTCACGTAGTCGAGCAACCGGTCCAGGGTGAGCACCCGGCCGGCGTCCTCGTCGGCCTCGACGTCGTCCTCCTCGACCGCCGGACGCGACCGGCGACCCCGGATCGCGGCGCCCCGCGGCCGCCGGTGGACCACCCGGTGTCGCTCCAGCTCGGCGAGGTCGAGGGCGGACACCACACCGCGGCCCGTGGACGTCCGGTTGATGCGGCGGTCGTGCACGCACACCAGCACGCCGTCGCGGGTCATCCGGACGTCGCACTCCACGGCGTCCGCGCCGAGGGCCAGCGCCTGCTGGTAGGCGGTGAGGGTGTGCTCGGGGGCCTCCGCCGACACGCCGCGGTGCGCCACGACCTCGATCTCCGACGGTGCGCGCGGCGGCAGGCCTCCGACGCCCCTGCCGTGGCCCGTACCGGTCCCCGTACGGGACACGCCATCTCCTCGAACGGTCCCAGGACCGGGCGCGGACGCCGGGTCGCCGTCGTCCGGCGGCAGGACCCGTCCCGCCGCCGCTGGGCCCGCCTCCTACCCGGCGCCTCCCGGGCGACACGCGCACCGGGCGTCCGGGACGCGGCCGGGAGCAGCGGGCGGTCACGCCAGGGCCTCACCGCGTGCGAGCCGTGCTGATCACCCGCGTCCCGGAGGGCGGCAGCGGCGGTGCGGTGACCGCTCAGGCGCCCTGACGGGCGGCGATGACGGCCAGGTTCTCCCGCGCGGAGACCGTGACCGGGTGGTCGGGGCCCGCCGCCTGGGACAGGCCCTCGACCACCTGCTCGAGCAGCTCCCGAGCCGCACCCCACTCCCCCGTCCCGGCCCGGACGGCAGCGAGGTCGCCCTGGGCCGTCAGGCTGTCGGGGTGGGTCGGCCCGAGGGTTCGGATCAGTCCGTCCACCACCTGCTCGAGCAACTGGCGGGCCGGGCACCACTCCCCCGATTCCGCCAGGACCAGCGCCAGGTTGGCCTCCGCCGTCCTGGTGTCCGGATGCTCTCTGCCCAGCACCTGCTGCCGGACGGACACCACGTGCTCGAGGAGCCGGCGGGCCCCGGCCCGCTCCCCCAGCACGGTGAGGGCCTCGGCGAGGCCGCCCTGCGCGGTCAGCGTCGCGGGGTGCTCCGGACCCGACACCCGCAGCCGGGCCGCCACCAGCCTCTCCAGGACGCGCCGGGCCTCGTCGAACTCGCCCGCTCCCATCAGGACGAACGCCAGGTTCCCGGAGGTCGTCAGCATGCTCGGGTGTTCCGGTCCCAGCGCCTGCTCCAGCGCCCGCTCCATGCGGCCCAGCACCCGCCGTGCCTGTCCGAGTCCCGTCAGGTCGGCCAGCGACAGCCCCGTGACCGCCCCGGTCTCGAGGAGTGGTTCGTCGGACACCGAGGCACGCAACCTGGCCGGCAGCACCCTTTCCAGGGGCAGCCTCGCCTCCGCCAGGTCGCCCAGAGCGGCCAGGTCGCCCAGCGCGGCCAGGTCGGCCGGGCCACCACCCGGCCCGGTCGACCCCGCCGGCCCCGGCTCGGGCAGCACCTGAGCCAGTCCCCCGATCACCCGCTGCAGCACCTCTCGCGCCTCGATCCACCTGCCCAGGTGCCACAGGCTGAGCGCGAGGTTGGCCTGCGCCGTGAGGGTTGCCGGGTGGGCGGGACCCAGCACCTCCGACCTCGTCGTGGCGACCTGGTCCAGCACCCGGCGCGCCCCGTCGAGGTCCCCCAGGGCGAAGAGGGTCCGCGCCAGGTCGACCTGCGCCGCCAGGGTGTCGGGGTGCTCCGACCCCAGCGCCCCCGCCAGGCCCGAGACCGCCCGGTCCAGCACGCGGCGAGCACCGCGGAAGTCCCCGCAGACGTGGAGGTACCGCGCCGCCCCTCGCAGGTGATCGTCGGTGTCGGGGAGCGTGGCGAGCAGGTGTGGGAGCAGCGCCGAGAAGGCCGGCCAGCCCGCCGGGTCCTCCGGATCGAGGGGGAGAGCTCGGTGGAGGAGGGTGCGCGCGGCGTGCTCCCACGCCGTTCGCTGCCGGTCCGGCATCTGGTCACGGACGACGGCCTGGACCAGGCGGTGGACCGACACCGTCCGCCCGTCCCGCGGCACCTCGGCGTCCGCCCCCGTCACGCTCCGGGATCCGGCCCCCGTCCGCACCAGGGAGTAGCGGTACAGCGTGGCCAGGGCCGTGTCCAGGGCCAGCTCGTCCTCGGTCAGCGGGCCGAGGACTGCGGCGGTCTCCGGTGCCAGTCCCGCTGCGTCGGTGCCGCCGGACAGCAGCAGGGCGAGAGGGACGTCGTCGGGGGCGTAGCAGGCCAGCAGCCGCAGCAGTCCGGCCGCTGTCGGGCTGAGGGCCTCCAGCGCGACGCTCCACGTCCGGGCGATGGGGTACTCGTAGCCGGCCGGGTCTCCCCGTCCCAGGAGATCCGGGCGGCGCCGGCGGTACGCCCTCAGGTAGGAGGCCAGCGTGGCGCCCGGGGAGGCCGAGATGTAGGCGCCGGCCTGTTCCAGGCCCAGTGGCAGGTGGCCGAGCTCCTCGGCCAGCTGTGCGGCGCTGGCCTCGTCGGGGTCGCCGGTCCGGCTGACGAGGAACGCGGCCGACGCCTGCGCGTCCAGGTCCGGCACCTCGAGCGTGCGGTACGGGTACCAGCTGGGGTTGCGGCTGGTGACCAGCACGTGCCCGGACCCGGCCGGCGGGAGGAACTCGCGGACGGCGTCCGGGCTCTCGGCGTTGTCGAGGACGATCAGCCACGGGTCGGTGCGCGCGGCCAGCACGGCCTGGGTCGCCGCGACCGCGTCCTGGCCCTCGGCGTCGACCTCGAGTTGGGCGGCCAGCAGTGTCCCCAGCTGGGTGGCGACCGTGACGGGCTCTGCCGTCGCCACCCACCACGCCAGCCCGTAGTCCTCCGTGATCCAGTGCCGGTGGGCGTACTCGAGCGCCAGGCTCGACTTGCCCACCCCGCCCAGGCCGTGCAGCACCAGCACGGCCGGGCCGACATCCTCGCCCGCGGTCAGGTGGAGCAGCTCACGCCGCACCCGGTCCAGGAGCTGCTCGCGCCCCGTCACCCGGTGGCGGGGCGGCAGGAAGACCGCGCGCCGCGCCACCGTCTCCCTGTTGACCTGGAAGACGTTGGTCTGCCGGTTGAAGTCGCCGGCCTGCAACCCCTGCGCCCGCTGGGCGTCCACCCGTGGCGCGCCGACGGCCTCCCCCGGCGTCACGTCCTCGGTCACCCGGCGCCGAAGGTGTTGATCTGCTCGTTGCGATCACCGACCTGCACGCCCTGCGCGTGGGCGGCGTCCACCCGGTACTTGCCGGCGGCGCTCCCCGCGGAGTCGGCGAGGGCCAGCACCCTCTCCGCCAGCTCCAGCACCTCGGCGTCGCGGTCGGCGCCGGTCTCGGTCACGTACCTGCGCAGCAACGGCTCGTACGCCTTCGGGTCCTTCTCGTGCTCGGCCAGCGCCTCCTCGGCGGCCGGCCTGCCGGCGAACCGCCGGCGGAGGACCTCCCGCAGCTTGGCGTACGCGTCCCGCACCGCGGAGCCGGCGACGTCCTGCACGCCCGCCCCGACCCCGGCCGCCAACGCCGCCAGCAGCAGACTCACGGGTTCCATCTCGGCCCCTTGTCGTCGGACTGTGACCAGTCTGCCACCGAGGGTGGGGGACTGACAGGGTCCTCGTGACGTCAGCGCCCGTGGTCGGCACCGGCCACCGGGACGCGGAGATCCGCGCCGACCAGCAGTCGCCGGATCCGCGACCAGGGGTCCGGCCGGACGGCCGGCCACCTGGGAGGAGGCCGGCGTGCTCAGACGGACGGGTCGCCCTCCGGCACCTCGGTCGCGACCACCTCGGCCACCTCCGCGTCCTCACCGGAGAGCCCCTCGGCCTGCTCGTGCTCGTCGTGGAACGCCAGCCAGCGCATCCCGAGGGCCTCGCGCTGGTCGTCGTCGACGGCCTCCTTGAACGGGGGGAAGAAGTCCGTCTCCTCCTCGGCCATGTGGTCGGCGTTGACCTGCCGGGCGGTCCGCACCGCCTCCCACCACGCCTCGCTGCCGACCTCGTGCTCCCCGACGGCGGCCACGGCGTGCCGGATCTCGTTGTGGTCGTGCACGCCCTCCGCCGTCTCCTCCTCGCCGTCCGCCTCCTGGGCGAGCAGCGGGTAGAACAGCTGTTCCTCGGCGACGGCGTGCACCTCCAGCCTGGCGTGCAGGGCCTCCCAGGCGGCGGCGAGCTCCTCGCCGGACAGGTCCTCGAGCGCCGAGAACTCCCGCCGGAAGACCTCGTGCTCGGCCAGGACGAGGGCGGTGATCTCGAAGTCGGACATGCCGGACGCCTACCCGCACCGAGCGGGAGGTAGGCGGACGGAGCAGTCCGGTGGTGCCGACCCCGCCGGTCACCGTCGGCCGGACCCACGCCATAGCCTCAGCTGCATGCGTGCCGTGCAGATCACCCGCTTCGGCGGCCCGGAGGTCCTCGACGTCGTCGACCTGCCCGACCCCGTCCCCGGCGACGGCCAGCAGCTGTACGAGGTCAGCTCGTCGGGCGTCAACTACGCCGACACCCACCAGACCGAGGACAGCTACCTGGCGCCGCAGCAGCTGCCGCTGGTCCCGGGCGCGGAGTTCGTCGGCCGCCCGGCCGGCGGCGGCGAGCGGGTGGTCGGCCTGGTCGAGGGCGGCGGCTACGCCGAGAAGGTGGTCGGCACCCCGCGGCTGACCTGGCCGGTGCCCGACACCGTCACCGACGAGCAGGCGCTCGCCCTCGTGCTGCAGGGCAGCACCGCCTGGCACCTGCTGCGCACCAGCGCGCACCTGGCCGCCGGCGAGTCGGTCGTGGTGGTCGCCGGCGCCGGCGGGGTCGGCTCGCTCGCCGTCCAGCTGGCCAAGCGGTGGGGCGCCGGCCGCGTGATCGCCACCGCGTCCAGCCCGGAGAAGCGGGCGCTGACCGAGGAGCTCGGCGCCGACGCCACCGTCGACCCCGCCCTGGCCGACGGCGACCCGAAGGCGTTCACCGCCGCGCTGCGCGAGGCCAACGGGGGCCGGCGGGTCGACGTCGTCCTGGAGATGACCGGCGGCAACGTGTTCGACGGCGCGTTCTCCGCGCTGGCGCCCTTCGGCCGCATCGTGTTCTACGGCATGGCCGGCCGGCGCCCGCCCAAGCCGGTGCAGCCGCCGTCGCTCATGGGCACCAGCCGCGCGGTCGTCGGCTTCTGGCTGGCGCACTGCTTCAGCCGCCCGGCGATGCTCGACGCCGCGATGGGCGAGATGCTGCCGCTGGTGGCCGACGGCGCCCTGAAGCCGGTCGGCGGCGGGCGCTACCCGCTGACCGCCGTCCGAGAGGCGCACCAGGACCTGCTCGCCCGCCGCACCACCGGCAAGCTCGTCCTCGACCCCACCCGCTGAGGCGCTCCCCCGCGGAGGGAGGGCGTGCCCTCCCTCCGCGGGTCCCGTCAGGCCTGGTGCGGGATCTTGTACGCCGCCATGGCACCGGCGTCGATCACCATCGTCGTCCCGGTGACGTAGCGGGACTCGTCGGAGGCCAGGTACAGGATCGCGTTGCTGACGTCGACCGCCTCGATCCAGGGGATCGGCAGGGCGTTGAGCGGCTTGAACGCCTCTACCGCCTCCTCGCGGCTGACCCCCTGGCGCCCGGTGAACAGCTCGTAGGTGGCCGGGTTCTGCACCATCGGGGTGTCCACGGTCGTGGGGTGCACCGAGTTGACCCGGATCATGTGCGGCGCCAGCTCGACGGCGAGCACCCGCATGAGACCGGTCACCCCGTGCTTGGCGGCGGTGTAGTGGGCCAGGTTGGGATAGGCCATCAGCCCGGCCGCGGAACTCGTGAGGACGATCGAGCCGCCCTGTCCGCGCTCGACCATCGACGGCGCCGCCGCCTTGACCGTCTTCCACACCCCGGTCAGGTTGACGTCGACGACGTCCTGCCACTGCTCCTCGGTGAGCTCGAGGGCGGGGGCCATGCTGCCGATCCCGGCGTTCGCGCAGACGACGTCGATGTGTCCGAACTGGGACAGCCCCTCGTCGACCACGCGCTGCAGCGCGCCGAGATCCCGGACGTCGGCCTGCTGGGCGACGATCCGCCGGTCGAGCGCCTCGACCGCCTTGACCGTCTCCCGCAGGTCGGCCTCGGTCGCACCCGGGAAGGGCACCGTGGCGATGTCCTGGCAGATGTCCACCGCGATGACGTCGGCGCCCTCCTCCGCCAGGCGGATGGCGTGGGCGCGGCCCTGCCCGCGCGCGGCACCGGTGATGAAGGCGACCTTCCCCTCGACCCGTCCCACGGGAACCCCCTCCGTCGCGGGGTGCACCCCGGTGGCGACCCCGGTGCCGGATGACTGTGATCCGGCTCGCAGGAGGGGTCAAGCCCCGGCCACGGGGTCAGCGCGCCTCGGGGTCGGCGCCGAGGACCGCCCGGCCGCCGTCGACGGGGAGGACGGCGCCGCTGACGAAGGCCGCGGCCGGGGACAGCAGGAACGCCACGACGTCGGCGACCTCGGCCGGCGTGCCGACCCGCCCCAGCGGGTGGAGGGTGGCGAGCTCCGCGTCGACCGCGGGGTGCGCGGCCCGGAACTCCTCGAGCCGGTCGGTGGCGACCGTGCCCAGCGCGACGGCGTTGGCCCGGATCCCGTCCGGCCGTGCGCCAGGAAGTGGCGGACGGCGACCGAGCAGCTGGTGAGCGCCAGGGCCAGGTTCGCGGTGACCAGGGCGAGCACCTCGGCGGCGGGGGCCGAGGCGAGCGAGGCGTCGCGGAAGACCGCGGCGTTGGCCACCCACCCGGTCAGCGGGCCGGCCGACTCCGCCAGGGCGGCCGCGCGGGCGGCGACCTCCGGGTCGCGCGCGTCGCCGCCGACCAGCCGTACCCGCTCGTGCGTCCCGCCCAGGTCGGTGGCGGTGTCCACCACGACCACCTCGCCGTCGGCGGCCAACCGCTCGGCGACGGCCCGCCCGACGCCCTGCGCTCCGCCGGTCACGACCGACGACGGCCGGGTCGCCACGTCAGAACAGGCGCTGCAGGCGCCAGGCCGCCAGGCCCAGCCCGCCGAAGAGCAGCAGCGTGGCGATGCGCACGAACCAGTGCGAGACGTCCTGCGGCTCGGTGGTGTACCCGATCTGGCTGCCGAGGTCGTCGTAGACGGCCTCGAGCTCGGCGCGGGTGCGGGCCTCGTTGTACTGGCCGCCGGTGTCCTCGGCGATCTGCCGCAGCGCGTCGCGGTCGATCGGCACCGGCGTCACCTCGCCGCCGATCTCGATCGAGCCGTAGTCGGTGCCGAACGCGATCGTCGAGACCGGCACCCCGGCGCCCTGCGCGGCGGCGATCGCCTGGGTGTTCTCCCGGCCCACGGTGTTGTAGCCGTCGGACAGCAGCAGGATCCGCGCCGGCGGCAGCTCCTCGTCCTCCCCCACGTCGAGGGTGGACTGGAAGGTGCTGATCGCGGTGAGCGAGGTGAAGATCGCCTCACCGATCGCCGTCGCCTCCGACAGCTCCAGGTTGGCGATGGCCCCGCGCACCTGGTCGCGGTCGGTCGTGGGCGTCACCAGGGTCGAGGCGGTGCCGGAGAACGACACCAGCCCGAGGTTGATCCGCTCCGGGAGGATGTCGACGAAGTCCGAGGCGGCGTCCTTCATCGCCTCGAACCGGCTGGGCTCGATGTCCTCGGCCTGCATCGACAGCGAGACGTCGAGCGCCAGGACGACGGTGGCGGTCTCCCGCGGCACCCGCACCTCGGTGCTCGGCTGCGCCAGGGACAGCACCAGGCCCAGCAGCGCGGCCAGGGTCAGGCCGAAGGCGACGTGCCGCACCCAGCCGGCCCGCTTGGGGAGCAGCCCGGCGGCCAGCCCGGTCTGGGAGAACCGGGCGGCGTACACCCGCCGGCGCAGCTGCTTGACCACGTACAGCGCGGCCAGCGCGACGGCGGGGACGAGTGCGAGCAGCCACAGCGGTGACTGGAAACTCACGAGCGGACCTCTCTGGGGTTCGGGGCGGTCACCGCGACGCCCCTCCGGAGCCGGCGCGCCGGCGGTCGGCGACGAACCGGACGACGTCCATCAGCCAGTCGCGGTCGGTGCGCAGCTGCAGGTGACCGGCGCCGGCCCGGCGCAGCGCGGCGGCGATCGCGCGCCGCTGCTCGGCCGCGCCCTCGGCGAACCGGGCGCGGAACCCCGGGTCGCCGGTGGGCACCTCCAGGGTCTGCCCGGACTCGGGGTCGCGCACCGTGAGCAGGCCGACGTCGGGCAGCTCGAGCTCGCGCGGGTCGACCACCTCGATGCCCAGCAGCTCGTGGCGGGCGCCGAGCCCGCGCAGCGGGCGCTCCCAGTCCAGGTCGCCGAGGAAGTCGGAGACCACGACCACCAGCCCGCGGCGGCGCGGCGGGCGGCGCAGCGTCTCCAGCGCCGCGGCGAGGTCGCCGCGGCGGCCGGTGGCGGCCCGCGGCGTGCCGACCACCCCGCGCAGCAGACGGTCGGCGGCCAGCCGGCCGGCCTGCGCCGGGTACCGGTCCACCCGCTCGCCGGTGGTGACGACGGCGCCGAGCCGGTTGCCGCCGCGCACGGTGAGGTGGCTGACCGCGGCGAGCCCGGCGATGGCGAGGTCGCGCTTGTCGCACAGCCCGGTGCCGAAGTCGAGGCTGGCCGACAGGTCGACCACGGCCCAGGTCTCCAGCTCGCGGTCGGCGATCGTCTCGCGGACGTGCGGCACCTGGGTGCGGGCGGTGACCGGCCAGTCCATCCGCCGGACGTCGTCGCCGGGGTGGTAGGTGCGCGAGTCGCCGGCCTCGCTGCCCGAGCCGGGGACCAGCCCGAGGTGGTCACCCTGCAGCAGCCCGTCGAGCCGCCGCCGGACGGTGAGCTCCAGCCGCTGCAGGAGCACGTCGGCCGGACCCTCGCCGAAGTGGGGAGGTGCGGCGTCGCCGTCGCCGGGGTCGATCCCCGAGCCGGGGGTGCCGCCACCCGACGGCGCGACGGCCACCGGTGCGGCGGCCGTCGGTGCGGCGGCCGTCGCCGCCCCCGCCGCGGCGGGCTCCTGAGCCCGCGCGCGGCCGCGACGCCGGATCACGCCTGCGGAGCGCCCGGGACGTGGCCGTTGCCGCCCGGCGCACCGGCGCCGGGCCGGCCGTTCTGCACCGGACCGTTCGGGGGCACCACCCCGCCGGGGCCGGCCGGGCCGGTCGGCACCGGGCCGCCGGGCACGGGACCGGCCGGGTACCCGGGCGGGCCGTAGGGCGCCACGCCCTGGGGCGGGCCGTACTGCGGCGCGCCGGGCGGCGGGACCGCCGGGCCGCCTGGCGCGGCCGGGCCGTAACCGGCGGCCCGCTGGCGCGGGGTGACCTGCGGCAGCGGCACCGTCTGCAGGATCCGCTTGACCACGTGGTCGGCCGGCACGCCGTCGGCGAGCGCGTCGTAGGAGAGCACCAGCCGGTGGCGCAGCACGTCGGCGGTGACGTCGAGGACGTCCTGCGGCAGCACGTAGTCGCGGCCGCGGACCAGGGCCAGCGCCCGGCCGGCGGCGATCAGCCCCAGCGAGGCGCGGGGGCTGGCGCCGTAGGACACCCACGAGGCGACGTCGTCCATGCCGTGCTCGCGCGGCTGCCGGGTGGCGACGACGAGCCGGACGACGTAGTCGACCAGCGCGTGGTGCACGAAGACCTGCGAGGCGGTGCGCTGCATGCGGCGCAGGTCCTCCGGGCCCAGGACGGTCTCGGCCTGCGGCGGCGTCGAGCCCATCCGGTAGATGATCTCGCGCTCCTCCTCCGGGCTCGGGTAGTCGACGAGCACCTTCATGAGGAAGCGGTCGCGCTGGGCCTCGGGCAGCGGGTAGACGCCCTCGGACTCGATCGGGTTCTGGGTGGCCAGCACGAGGAAGGGGTCGGGCAGCGGGTGGGTGACGCCGCCGATGGACACCTGCCGCTCCGCCATGACCTCCAGCAGCGCCGACTGCACCTTGGCCGGCGCGCGGTTGATCTCGTCGGTGAGGACGAAGTTGGCGAACACCGGGCCCAGCTCGGTGTCGAAGGCGTCCTGCCCGGCCTTGTAGATGCGGGTGCCGAGGATGTCGGCCGGCACCAGGTCGGGCGTGAACTGCAGCCGGGCGAACTTCCCCCCGACGACGGTGGCCAGCGTCTCGACGGCGAGGGTCTTGGCCACGCCCGGGACGCCCTCGAGGAGCACGTGCCCGCGGGCGAGGAGGGCGACCAGCATCCGCTCGACCAGGCGGTCCTGGCCCACGATGACCCGCTTGATCTCGAACAGCGCCCGTTCCAGCCGCGCGGCGTCCGCCGACGGCGGGACCGGGGCACCGGCCGCGGCGGTGGCGCCGGCGGGCTTGTCGAGAGGGGTGCTGGCGGTGGTCACGAGGCTCCTCGGGTGCCGGTTCGCGGCCTCCGGATCCGGAGCGGGGCTCCCCGGGAGGCCGGTGACGGGGCCTGCCGCCCGTCCCGCGGCCAGTGTCCCACCCCGGCCTGGGGATCCGTCCGGCGTGCGCGGCGCCGCGCCGCGCCGGGTGTCGGGCGGGACACGCCGGGGAAGGACACCGACGCGCCGTCGGAGCACGTCCGTCCCCCTGCACCTCGCGCCCGTCGGCTGCTAGCGTGTGCGCTGCGTCGGGCAGCTCCCCCCGTGGCTGCCCGACGCCCTACTGTCCCGACCGGTGCGGCTCAGGCCGACGGCCGGACCGCCCCGAAGTAGCTGCTGCCGAACCACATCGGCGCCACCTTGACGACGTCGCCGCTCTGCGGGGCGTGCACCACCTTGCCGTCGCCGATGTAGAGCGCCACGTGGTAGATCGACAGGTACGAGCTGCCCGAGCCCCAGAAGACCAGGTCACCGGGGCGCAGGTCGCCCCGCGCGACGGTCTTGCCGCGGTTGTTCCACCACTGGTCGCGGCTGGTGCCGCCGATCTGGATGCCGGCGCGGGCGTAGGCGTACTGGGTCAGCCCCGAGCAGTCGAAGCCCCAGATGCGGGTGTCCGGCGGGATGCCGTAGCTCGGGCCGTTGCTGCCGCCGCCGCCCCAGCTGTAGGGCAGGCCGCGCTGGGACAGCGCCGCGTCGATGGCCCGCTGCGCCGCCGAGGCCGACGGCGCACCGGCGGAGGTCGACGCCGGCGGCGCCGGGGTGCCCGCCGACGAGCCGGAGGAACCCGACGAGCCCGACGACCCCGAGGGCGTGCTCGGCGCGGACGGCGCCGGAGCGGACGGTGCGGACGGGGCGGGCGCGGGCGCGCTGCTCGACGGGGCGGCCTGCGGGGCGGGCGCGGCCGGGGGCGCCGGCGCCGGGCGCGACGCCGCCGCCCGGGCGGCCTCGGCAGCCGCGGCCGCGGCGGCCTCGGCGGCGTCCTGCTCCTGCTGGAGCTCGGTGACCTCCTGGCCGGCGGCCGCGGCCTGGGCGGCGAGCTCGTCGCGCTGCCCGGTGAGGGCAGCGGTCTGCTCGCGGGCGGCCAGCTCCTGGGCCTGCGCGCCCTCGAGGGCCGCGGCGGCCTGGGCCTGCAGCCCCTCGGCCCGCGCCGAGGCCGACTGCGCGTCCTGCTGGGCGACGACGGCCTGCTCCTGCAGGGCGACGAGCTCGCCGACGACGTCGACGCGGTGGGTGCCGGCCGCCTCGAGCAGCGCGGCGCGCTCGATCAGCTGCGCGGGGCCGCCGGCCGACAGCAGCGCCGCGGTGCCGGGCGCGGTGCTGCCCTGGATGTAGGTGTCGCGGGCGTAGTCGGCCACCTGGGCCCGGCCGGTGGCGACCTCGGCGTCGGCCTGCGCGGCGGCGGCCGTGGCGGCCTCGGCGGCGTCGCGGGCGGCCTCGTAGGCGGCCTGTGTCTCCTCGTAGTCCTGCAGCGCGATCTGCGCGTCCTGGTGCGCGGTCGCCGCGGCCGCCTCGGCCTCGGCCAGCTGCGCGCTGAGCACGCCGACCTGCGCGGCGGCGGCGTCGCGGGCGGCCTCGGCGGCGGCGATCTCCTCGTCGGTGGGCGCGGCGGTGGCCGTGCCGGGGGTGAGGCCGGCGACGGTGAGCCCGGCCAGCGCCGTCCCCACCACCCGCAGCGCCCAGCGGTGATGTCGCGTGCGCGTTCCCGTTCCCACGTGCCGACCCCTCCCGGTGCGCCGGCGTCGCACACCGGGCGCTGGTCTCCGGGCGCCCGTCCGGGCGCCACCCGGACCGGGGATCGACCGGTCCGGGTGACCTCCGGAGGGGTCGGCGGGCCGATCTCCCCCTCAGGGGGGAGGAAGGCCGTCCCTCCCTAGCTCACCTGCCGCCCGCCGGCCTGCCAGAAGGGCTCGCGCAGCTTGAACTTCTGGATCTTGCCGGTGGCGGTGCGGGCCAGCGCATCGCGGAACTCGACCCGCTTGGGCGTCTTGTACCCGGCCAGCCGCGACCGGCAGTGGGCGATGATCTCCTCGGCGGTGGCGCTCTGGCCCTCACCGAGCACGACGATCGCGGTCACCAGCTCGCCCCACTTCTCGTCGGGGATGCCGATGACGGCGACCTCGGCCACGGCCGGGTGGCTGAAGACGGCGTCCTCGACCTCGATGGAGGAGACGTTCTCGCCGCCGGTGATGATCACGTCCTTCTTGCGGTCGGAGATGGTCAGGTAGCCGCCGTCGTCGATGCTGCCGCCGTCGCCGGTGTGGAACCAGCCGCCCTCCAGCGCCTCGGCCGAGGCGTCGGGGTTGTCCCAGTAGCCGGCCAGGACGGTGTTGCCCCGGGCGAGCACCTCGCCGGAGTCGCTGACCGCCAGCCGGGTGCCCAGCGCCGGGACGCCGGCGCGCGAGAGCCGCTGCGCGCGCTCCTCGCGCGGGAGCTCGTCGTACTCCGCGCGGGGCCGGTTGATGGTCAGCAGCGGCGCGGTCTCGGTGAGGCCGTAGATCTGGTTGAACTCCCAGCCGAGCTCGGCCTCCACGCGGGCGATGGTCTTCGACGGCGGCGGGGCGCCGGCGACGACGATCCGCACCCGGTCCCGGCCGGGGATCTCCCCGTCCCAGGTGGCGGCGGCCTCGAGGACGGCGTTCCAGACGGCGGGGGCGCCGGCCATCATCGTGACGCCGTGCCGCTCGACGCGGCGCAGGATCTCCGCGCCGTCGACCTTGCGCAGCACCACCTGGCGGGCGCCGACGCCGGCCATCGTGTAGGGCAGCCCCCAGCCGTTGCAGTGGAACATCGGCAGCGTGTGCAGGTAGACGTCGCGGTCGCTGACCTGCATGTGCATGCCGAAGGTGACCGCGTTGACCCAGATGTTGCGGTGGGTCATCTGCACGCCCTTGGGCCGCGCCGTCGTGCCGCTGGTGTAGTTGATCGTGGCGGTGGCGTCCTCGTCGGGTTCTCCCCACGGCCGCGGCTCGGCGTCGAAGGCCAGCAGCTGCTCGTACTCCTCGCCGGTGCCGAACCGGTGCTCGGCCTGCACGGCCTTGAGCGAGGTCTCCAGCTCCGGGTCGACCAGCAGCACGCGCGCGCCGCTGTGCCCGACGATGTAGGAGACCTCCTCGGGGTTGAGCCGGAAGTTGACCGGCACCGCCACCCGGCCCGACGACGGGACCGCCAGCAGCACCTCCAGCAGCCGGGCGGCGTTGTGGCTGACGATCGCCACCCGCTCGCCCTCCCCCACCCCGAGGGCGTCGAGGCCGGCCTGCAGCGCGCGGCCGCGGCGGGCGAACTCGCGCCAGGTGGTCTCGCCCACCGACGGCGCGGGCTGGTCCGGCTCGTCGACGACGCCGATCCGGTCGCCGTAGACGAGCTCGGCGCGGTCGAGGAAGTCGCGGGTGGTCAGGGGCACGCGCATGCCGGGCTCCCGGTGGCCAGGGCCGACCGGGGAGGCCGGTCGACCGCTCGACGTGGTCCCCGTCACGCTAGCCGCCTCCGCGACGATCAGGTGACCTGATCGCGCAGCGTCCTCCCGCACGGGAGGACGGCGTCAACCGCTCGTCGCGAGGACGGCCCACGCCACCGCGGCCGTCCCCGCCGTGGCCGCGAGTGCGCGCACGGTGTCGACGCGGCAGAGCCGGCGGTGCGCGACGGGATCCCACCCGCCGCCCAGCTGCCGGTGCAGCGGGACGGCCAGCAGCGCGGTCACGGCGAGGACGACGGCGAGGCAGGCACCGCCGGCGAGCACCGGCAGCAGCGGCGTCCCGGCCGGCCGCGCGGCCAGCAACCACAGCGTGGTGACGCCCTGCCCGGCGAACAGCGGCCCCACCACCCGGCTCACCCGCCGCTGGTGCGCCCGCTCGTAGGCGGGGAACGCGTCGGGCGGCACCTGCGCGAACTGCGGGTAGACCAGCGCGCGCACGGTCCACTGGAACCCGGCGTAGGCCGCGGTCAGCGCCAGGTGGACGACGAGCAGCGTCACCGCTTCAGCGGCTTGCCGCGCCAGGTGAGGCTCTGCGCGTCGAGCTCGCGCAGCAGCGGGTCGCCCTCGGCGAGCACCCGCTCGGCCAGGGCGACGGCGGCGGCGAGATGCTCGTCGGACAGCTGCGCGAACGCCGGGGAGCGCCGGCGGTCGAGCACGTCGTACCAGCGGCCACCGACGGCGTGGTCGAGGACGATCCGCCCGAAGCAGTGGTCGTTCGTCACCACCCAGCGGCCCGCGCGGGCCCGCCGCGGCAGCTCGTGCAGCACCAGCTCGCGGTAGCGGGCCTCCAGGTCGGCGCGGGTCACGCCGTCGTCCCCAGCAGCCGGGGCAGCGCCGTCGAGATGGGCTCGCGGACGACGAGGTCGGCCAGCCCGTCGTAGGGCGTGGGCTCGGCGTTGACGACGACCACGCGGGCCCCGTGCGCCGCGGCGACCTCGACCAGACCGGCGACCGGGTGGACGACCAGCGAGGTGCCGACGGCGAGGAACACGTCGCAGTCGGCGGCCGCCTGCGCCGCGGCGTCGAGGACCCGCTCGTCGAGGGCCTGCCCGAAGCTGACCGTCGCGGACTTGAGGATGCCGCCGCAGACGAGGCAGGCGGGGTCGTCCTCGCCGGCGTCGAGGCGGGCCAGTGCGCTGTCCATCGAGGTGCGGTCGCCGCAGGACAGGCACTCGACGGCGTGCACCGTGCCGTGCAGCTCGAGCACCCGCTCCGGCGCCGAGCCCGCCGCCTGGTGCAGCCCGTCGACGTTCTGGGTCAGCAGTGCCCGCAGCCGGCCCTGCGCCTCGAGCCCGGCCAGCGCACGGTGCCCGGCGTTCGGGGCGACGTCGCCGGCGCGCATCCCCGCCCGCATGCGCCAGGCCTTCCGCCGGATCTGCGGGTCGGTGACGTAGTAGGACAGCGTCACGAGCTTCTCGGCGTCGGGGTCGCGGGTCCACACGCCGTTCGGGCCGCGGTAGTCGGGGATGCCGCTGTCGGTGGAGATGCCGGCGCCGGTCAGCACGGTGATCCGGTGGGCGCCGGCGAGCCAGTCCGGGAGCGGGTCGGGCACGGCGCCGGTCACGCCGTCCACCGTAGGTCCGCCCCCTGGCGTGCACTTCCGCGGAAGTGCCCGGCCATTCCGTGCACTTCCGCGGAAGTGCACGGTCCGGGCGGCCCTGAGACGCAGGTCACCCGGGCAGGGAAGGGTCGCCTGGCCAGCGGTTCACCGGCCCGGGCTGGGATGATGGCGGGTGGCATTCAAGCCCGATGGACTTCTCGAGGGTGAGGCGCAAGCAGTGGCAGCCAGCAAGGACAGCTTCGGCGCCCGGTCGACGCTCAGCGTCGCCGGCACCGACTACGACATCTACCGGCTCGACGCGGTCGAGGGCGCAGACCGGCTCCCCTACAGCCTGAAGGTCCTGCTCGAGAACCTGCTGCGCACCGAGGACGGCGCCGACGTCACCGCCGACCACGTCCGGGCGCTGGCGAACTGGGACCCCACGGCCGAACCCGACCAGGAGATCCAGTTCACCCCGGCCCGCGTGGTCATGCAGGACTTCACCGGCGTCCCCTGCATCGTCGACCTGGCCACCATGCGCGAGGCCATGGCCGACCTCGGCGGCGACCCGAACCGGATCAACCCGCTCGCCCCGGCCGAGCTGGTCATCGACCACTCCGTCATCGCCGACGTCTTCGGCACCCCGGAGAGCTTCGAGCGCAACGTCGAGATCGAGTACGAGCGCAACGGCGAGCGCTACCAGTTCCTGCGCTGGGGCCAGGGCGCGTTCGACGACTTCAAGGTCGTCCCGCCCGGCACCGGCATCGTGCACCAGGTCAACATCGAGCACCTGGCCCGCGTGGTCTTCCCGCGCCAGGACGGCGACCGCGTCGTCGCCTACCCCGACACCTGTGTGGGCACCGACAGCCACACCACGATGGTCAACGGCCTCGGCGTGCTGGGCTGGGGCGTCGGCGGCATCGAGGCCGAGGCCGCGATGCTCGGCCAGCCGGTGTCGATGCTCATCCCGCGGGTGGTGGGCTTCAAGCTCACCGGCCAGCTGCCCGACGGCGCCACGGCCACCGACCTGGTCCTCACCATCACCGAGATGCTGCGCCAGCACGGCGTGGTCGGGAAGTTCGTCGAGTTCTACGGCGCCGGCGTCTCCGCCGTCCCGCTGGCCAACCGCGCCACGATCGGCAACATGAGCCCGGAGTTCGGCTCCACCGCGGCGATGTTCCCCATCGACGAGGAGACCATCGGCTACCTGCGGCTGACCGGCCGCTCCGAGGAGCAGGTCGCGCTGGTCGAGGCCTACGCCAAGGAGCAGGGCCTCTGGCACGACCCCTCCCGCGAGCCGGCCTTCTCCGAGTACCTCGAGCTCGACCTGGCCACGGTCGTCCCGTCGATCGCCGGCCCCAAGCGCCCGCAGGACCGGGTGGCCATCACCGACGCCAAGCACGCCTTCCGCGCCGCGCTGGCCGACTACGTCTCCGACGACGAGACCGGCGGCGACGACCGCAAGCCCGGCGTCCCGCAGAACACGCAGCCCTACGGCGTCGAGTCCGCCGTCGACGAGGCCTCCGCCGAGTCCTTCCCCGCCTCCGACCCGGCCACCGCCGCGCCGGGCAGCGAGGGCGGGAACGGCAGCGCCGGGCAGCCGCACCACTACGAGGACGACCCGGTCTCCGGGCGACCGTCGAAGCCCACCCGCGTGGTGATGGAGGACGGCACCGAGACCACCGTGGACCACGGCCACGTGGTCATCGCGGCGATCACCTCGTGCACCAACACGTCCAACCCGCAGGTCATGATCGGCGCGGCGCTGCTGGCGAAGAACGCCGTCGAGCGCGGCCTGGCCACCAAGCCGTGGGTGAAGACGACGCTGGCCCCCGGGTCGAAGGTCGTCATGGACTACTACGAGAAGGCGCAGCTCACCCCCTACCTGGAGAAGCTCGGCTTCTACCTGGTCGGCTACGGCTGCACCACCTGCATCGGCAACTCCGGCCCGCTGCCCGAGCCGGTCAGCCAGGCGGTCAACGAGGCCGACCTCGCCGTCGTCTCGGTGCTGTCGGGCAACCGCAACTTCGAGGGCCGGATCAACCCCGACGTCAAGATGAACTACCTGGCCAGCCCGCCGCTGGTCATCGCCTACGCGCTGGCCGGGTCGATGGACGTCGACCTCAACGAGGACCCGCTGGGGCAGGACGCCGACGGCAACGACGTCTTCCTGCGCGACATCTGGCCCTCGCCGCAGGAGGTGCAGCGGGTCATCGACGAGGCGGTCTCCGCCGAGCAGTTCGGCCGCAGCTACGAGGACGTCTTCGCCGGCACGCAGCAGTGGCAGGACCTGCCCACGCCCACCGGCGACACCTTCGCCTGGGACCCGGAGAGCACCTACGTCCGCAAGCCCCCGTACTTCGAGGGCATGCCGGCGCAGCCGGCGCCGGTCCAGGACATCACCGGCGCCCGCACGCTGGCGGTGCTCGGCGACTCGGTGACCACCGACCACATCTCCCCGGCCGGCTCCATCAAGGCCGACAGCCCCGCCGGGCAGTACCTGCGCGAGCACGGCGTGGAGCGGCGCGACTTCAACTCCTACGGCTCCCGCCGCGGGAACCACGAGGTCATGATCCGCGGCACGTTCGCCAACATCCGGCTGCGCAACCAGCTGGTGCCGGGCACAGAGGGCGGCGTCACCAAGAACCACCTGACCGGTGAGACGACGACGATCTACGACGCCTCGCGGGCCTACCAGGAACAGGGCATCCCCCTGGTCGTGCTGGCCGGCAAGGAGTACGGCTCGGGCTCGTCACGCGACTGGGCGGCCAAGGGGACGGCGCTGCTGGGCGTCAAGGCGGTCATCGCCGAGAGCTACGAGCGGATCCACCGCTCCAACCTCATCGGCATGGGCGTGCTGCCGCTGCAGTTCCCCGAGGGCCAGAACCGCGAGTCGCTGGGCCTGACCGGCGACGAGGAGTTCACCATCACCGGGATCACCGAGCTCAACGAGGGCCGCACCCCGCGCACGGTGAAGGTTGAGGCCGGGGACGTCGAGTTCGACGCCCGCGTCCGCATCGACACCCCCGGTGAGGCGAACTACTACCGCAACGGCGGGATCATGCAGTACGTCCTCCGCTCGCTCCGGCAGGGCTGACCCGGTGGACCTGGGCCTGGGCGGTCGCGGGTACCTGCTCACCGGCGCGAGCCGGGGGCTGGGCCTGGCGACCGCCCGGGCCCTCGTCGCCGACGGGGCCCGCGTCCTCGTCAGCTCCCGCTCCGCGTCCTCGGTGGAGGCGGCCGTGGCGTCGCTGGGCGAGGGTGCCTCGGGCGTCGCCGCCGACCTCGCCGACCCGGACGCGGCCTCGCTGCTGGTGAGCACCGCGCTGGAGCGGCTCGGCCGGGTCGACGGCGTGCTGGTCAGCGTCGGCGGCCCGGCCCCGGGCACCGTGCTGGAGACGCCGGAGGACGCCTGGCGCGACGCCGTCGACAGCGTGCTGCTCGGCCCGCTGCGGCTGGTGCGCGCGCTGGTGCCGCACCTGTCCGAGGGCGCAGCGATCGGCTTCGTGCTCTCGACGTCGGCGCGCCAGCCGATCGGGCACCTGGCCATCTCCAACGGGCTGCGGCCGGGTCTGGCCATGACCGCGAAGGCGCTGGCCGACGAGCTGGGCCCGCGCGGGATCCGGGTGGTCGGCCTGCTGCCCGGCACGATCGCCACCGACCGGATCACCGACCTCGAGGCCGCCTCCGGCGACCCCGCGCGGATGCGGGCGCGCACCGAGGCCGGCATCCCGCTGCGCCGCGTCGGCGAGCCCGACGAGTTCGGCCGGGTCGCCGCCTTCCTGCTCTCCCCCGCCGCCTCCTACGTCACCGGCACGATGGTCGCCGTCGACGGCGGCATCCTGCGCAGCCCGTGACCCCACCGGTGCTCGTCGCGTGTGCCCACGGCACGCGCAACCCCGCCGGACGGCGGCTGGTGGCCGAGCTGGCGCTGGCCGCCCGCCGGCTGCGGCCGGGCCTGGTGACGACGGCGGCGTTCGTCGACGTGCAGCCGCCCACGGTCGCCGACGTCGTCGCGGGACTCGCCGCCGACGGGCAGCCGGCGGTCGTCGTGCCGCTGCTGCTGTCCGGCGGCTACCACGTGCACGTCGACATCGCCGGGGCCGTCGCCGCACACGACGCCGCCGTCGCCGCGCGGCCGCTGGGGCCCGACCCCCGGCTGGCCGCGGTGCTCTGCGATCGGCTGGTCGAGGCCGGCGCCGACCCGCGCGACCCGCTCACGGCGGTCGTGCTGGCCGCCGCCGGGTCGAGCGACCCCCGGTCGGTGGCCGACGTCGAGGACACCGCCGACCTGCTGCAGCGCTCGTGGGCCGGCCCGGTCACCACCGGCTACGGCTCGGCCGCGCAGCCGCCGGTGGCCGACGCCGTGGCCGCGGCCCGGAAGGGCGGCGCCGAGCGGGTCGTCGTCGCCTCCTACCTGCTGGCGCCCGGCCACTTCCACGGGAAGCTGGCGGAGGCCGGCGCCGACGTCGTCACCGCTCCGCTGCTGCCCGACGAGCGCATCGCCGCCGTCCTGCTCGACCGCTACGACGCCGCCCTGGGGAGCCATTAGCGCGACAAAGGCACCTCGGCGGCCCGCCGACAGCCGGCAGCGCGACGGAGGCACCTGCTCAGGCCTGCCAGCCGAGCGCCTGCTCCCCCACGACGAGGACCAGCACGAACACGGTCGCGGCGAGCACCGGCACCACCGGCGTCCACCACGAGCCGCGCAGCGCCGATCGGGCCAGCCACGCCGCCAGCCCCAGCCAGAGCAGCCACAGCGGGATCAGCACCGCACCGGGGACGACCAGGCCGCCGGCGAGGTAGAACCACCCGACGGCCAGGTGGGCGAGCCCGGACAGCGCGGCGAGCAGCAGCAGTCCGGCGGCGGGGCGGGCGGTCCGGGTGGGCACGGCGGCAGCATGGCAGGGCCGCGGCGGGCTCAGGCCGGATCGGGTCCCGTGGCCACCGGGCGGGCCGGGTCGGCCGACCACTGCGACCACGACCCGGGCCACAGCGCCGCCGCGATGCCGGCCTCGGCCAGCGCGGCCACCGCGTGCGCGGCGGTGACGCCGGACCCGCAGTAGACGCCGACCGTCGTCCCCGGCCGCACACCCAGCGCGGCGAACCGCTGTACCAGGTCGGGCCGGAACGTCCCGTCGGTGCGCAGGTTGTCCGCCGTCGGGGCGCTCACCGCACCGGGCACGTGCCCGGCCCGCGGGTCGACCGGCTCGACCTCGCCGCGGTAGCGCTCCCCCGCCCGGGCGTCGAGCAGCACCCCGCCCGCGCCCGGCAGCGCGGCCGCCTCGTCGGCGGTGAGCGTGGGCATGCCGCCGCCGGTGAGCACCACGTCGCCGGGCTCGGGGACGACGTCGCCGGTCTCCGGCACGCCGCCGGCGGCCACCCAGGCGTCGAGGCCGCCGTCGAGCAGCCGGACGTCACCCAGCCCGCCCCAGCGCAGCAGCCACCAGGCCCGCGCCGCGGCCAGGCCGCCGGTGGCGTCGTAGGCGACGACGGCGTCGCCGGTGCCGATGCCCCACCGCCGGGCCGCGGCCTGCACGGCGCCCACCGGCGGCAGGGGGTGCCGGCCGTCGGCGGCCGACGGGGGCGCGGCGAGCTCGGTCTCCAGGTCGACGAACACCGCGCCCGGGAGGTGGCCGGCCAGGTACCGCTCCCGGCCGTGCGGGTCGCCCAGCGCCCACCGGACGTCGAGCAGCACCGGCCGCGGGCCGGCGAGCAGCTCGACGGCCCGCACCAGCACGCTCACCGCGCGGTGGCCAGCAGCCCGCGCAGCTCCGCGGTCAGCGCGTCCCGGGCGTCGCGGCGGCCCAGCCACGCCGCCGGGGTCGCCTGGAACAGCGTCGTCTTCCACCGTCCGCCGCCCTCGTCGACGGCGACCAGCGTGTGGATGCTGTGCAGTCCCGGGTCCACGTCGTCCTCACCGGGCGGGATCATCCCGGCGTGGGCGTGCAGCACCGCCACGCCCTCGGCGATCGAGCGCACCGAGCGGACCAGGCCGACGTAGGTGGCCGTGGGATGGCTGCCGAACACCCGCCGCAGGTCCGAGGCGATCGACAGCCGGCCGCTGACGGTCGTGCCGTCGTAGCCGACCATGTCGCCGTCGTCGGCGAAGACCGCGGCGACCGCCGCCCCGCTGCGCCGGTTCCAGCCGTCGACGAAGTCGGCGTACAGCGCGCGGATCTGGGCGTCGTGCGGGTGGGCGGACGTCACGGAGTTCCTCCTGGTGCAGCCGGTGCAGGAGGAACGCTAGTTGCTACGCCGCGTCGACCGTCCGACGCTCGCCGTCGGCGAACTGCGTCCGGTAGAGGTCGGCGTACCGCCCGCCGAGCGCCAGCAACTCCTCGTGAGTACCCGACTCCGCGATGCGACCGTCGTCGACGACGAGGATCCGGTCGGCGCTGCGGATCGTGGACAGCCGGTGCGCGATCACCAGCGACGTCCGGCCGGCGAGCGCGGTGTCGAGCGCGTGCTGCACCGCCACCTCCGACTCGCTGTCGAGGTGCGCGGTCGCCTCGTCGAGGATCACGATCCCCGGCGCCTTGAGCAGCACCCGCGCGATGGCCAGCCGCTGCTTCTCCCCGCCGGAGAGGCGGTAGCCGCGGTCGCCGACGACGGTGTCGAGCCCGTCGGGCAGCGAGGCGACCAGCGCGGCGATCCGCGCGCCGGTCAGTGCCGACCACAGCTGCTCCTCGGTGGCCTCGGGCCGGGCGTAGAGCAGGTTGGCCCGGATGGTGTCGTGGAACAGGTGCGCGTCCTGGCTGACGACGCCGATCGCGTCGCGCAGCGAGGCCAGCGTGGCCTGCCGCACGTCGACCCCGCCGATCCGCACCGCGCCGGCGGTGACGTCGTAGAGCCGGGGCACCAGGTTGACGATCGTGGACTTGCCGGCGCCGGAGTGCCCGACGAGGGCGACCAGCTGGCCGGGTTCGACGCGGAAGGACACGTCGTGCAGCACCGCCGTCGGCCCGCCGTGCTCGGGCAGCGACACGTCCTCCAGCGAGGCCAGCGACACGTCCGCGGCCGCCGGGTAGCTGAAGGAGACCGAGTCGAACTCCACCGAGCGGTCGTCGGCGGGCACCGGCACCGCGTCGGGGGCCTCGGCGATCATCGGCGGCAGGTCGAGCACCTCGAAGACCCGGTCGAAGCTGACCATCGCGCTCATCACGTCGACCCGGACGTTGGACAGCGCGGTCAGCGGGCCGTACAGCCGCGACAGCAGCAGCGCGAGCGCCACGACGTCGCCCGGCGACAGCGACCCGGAGAAGGCCAGCCAGCCGCCGAGGCCGTAGACCAGCGCGGTGGCCAGCGCGGCCACCAGGGTCAGCGCGGTGAAGAAGGTGCGGCCGTACATCGCCGACAGGACGCCGATGTCGCGGACCCGCGCCGCCCGGCCGCGGAAGCTCTCCGCCTCGGCGGCGGGGCGGCCGAACAGCTTGACCAGCAGCGCGCCGGCGACGTTGAACCGCTCGGTCATCGTCGCGTTCATCGACGCGTTGAGGCCGTAGGACTCCCGGGTGATCTCCTGCAGCCGGCGGCCGATGCGGCGGGCGGGCAGCACGAACAGCGGCACCATGACCAGCGACAGCAGGGTGATCTGCCAGGACAGCGTGAACATGACGCCGGCGGTGAGCACCAGGCCGATGACGTTGGAGACGACGCCGGACAGGGTCGAGGTGAACGCCTGCTGCGCGCCGACGACGTCGTTGTTGAGCCGGCTGACCAGCGCGCCGGTCTGGGTGCGGGTGAAGAACGCGACCGGCATCCGCTGCACGTGCTCGAACACGCGGGCGCGCAGGTCGTAGATCACGCCCTCGCCGATGCGCGCGGAGTACCAGCGGGTGGCCACCGAGATGGCGGCGTCGACGACGGCCAGGCCGGCGATGAACAGCGCGATCCGGACGATGCCGCCCGCGGTGCCGTCGAGGCGGGCGATGCGGTTGACGATGTTGCCGGCCAGCAGCGGGGTGAGCACGCCGATGACCGACGAGCCGACGACCAGCGCCAGGAACGCCGTCAGCTCGCGCCGGTACGGGCGGGCGATGCCCAGGATGCGGCGCACGGTGCCCTTGGGCAGCTGCCGCGAGGTGACCGAGGGGTCCCGGCGGAACGAGCGCATGGCCGCCATCGAGGTCATGGGCGAGCTCACCGGCGACCCCCTCCCTGCCCGACCGCGCCAGGCGTGACGCCGGCCTCGGGTCAACAGCCGGTCACAGGGCATTGTTCCTGGACGGTCGCTGCCGTCGGCCGATCCGGATCGCTGCCCGGGATCAGCCGACCGGGTCCAGCGAGAGGCAGAGGCCGAACAGGTCCTTGGGGTCCTCCGGGTCGGCGACGAGATCGATGTCCTCGACGTAGCGGGAGCCCCGGACGTCCTGGTGCAGGTACCGCAGTGCCGCGAGGTCCTCGACCGCGAACCCGACCGAGTCGAACACCGTGATCTCCTCGGGCCGGGTGCGGCCCGGTGCCGTGCCGTCCAGCACCCGCCACATCTCGGTGACCGGGAAGTCCGGCGGCATCTGCTGGATCTCGCCCTCGACGCGGGTCTGCGGCGTGTACTCGACGAACACCGAGGCCCGCTCGAGGATGCCGGCGTCGAGCTCCGTCTTGCCGGGGCAGTCGCCGCCGATGGCGTTGACGTGCACGCCGGGCACCACCATCTCGTCGCGCAGCACCGTCGCGAGCGCCTTGTCGGCGGTGCAGGTGGTGACGACCTCGGCCCCGGCGACCGCGTCCGCCGCGCTGGCGGCCAGGGCGACGTGGAAGCCCAGCGGTCCCAGGTTGCCCGCCAGCTTCGCCATGGCCCGCGGATCGACGTCCCACACGCGGATGCGCTCGAGGCCCAGGGCGTCACGCAGGGCGAGGGCCTGGAACTCCGCCTGGCTCCCGGCGCCGATCATGGCGTGCGTCCGGGCGGTCGGAGGTGCGAGGGCACGGGCGGCCACGGCGGACATGGCCGCCGTCCGCAGCGCGGTGAGCACGGTCATCTCCGAGACCAGGACGGGGTATCCGCTGTCCATGTCGGCGAGCACGCCGAAGGCGGTGACGGTCTGGAGGCCGCGCGCCGGGTTGGCCGGATGCCCGTTCACGTACTTGAACGAGTACTCCCTCCCATCGCTCACCGGCATGAGCTCCACGACCCCCAACGGCGTGTGGTGGGCGACCCGGGGCGTCTTGTCGAAGCGGTCCCAGCGCAGGAAGTCCGTGGTGATCTCACCGGCGATGCCGGTGATGATCTCGGCTGCGCCGCGGTCGGCGACCCAGCGCAGCATGTTGCGGACTCCGACGAAAGCGGTCACGGTGCGATGTCCTCGGACGGAGGGACGGGGATGCCGGCCGGGTGCTCGTAGCGCAGGGGCCGGCGCGGAAGGGTGGCGAGGAAGGTCCGCACGGTCGGCCGTACCGGCGGCCGGGGCACGGCGACCGCCAGCGGCAGGAGCGCCGGAGGATCCAGGCCGACGAAGCGGACGTTGACGTGCTGGAAGTTCTGCGCGGACGAGGGGACGATGCTGATCCCCTCACCGAGGGCGACCAGGCCGAGCATCGTCGTGACGTGGTCGGTGGTGACCGCCGGCTCCAGCGGGACGTCCTGGGACGCGAACAGCTCGGCGACCCGGTCCCAGTACCCGGGCCCGATGGCGCGATCGAAGAACACGAGGGAGTGGCCCACGAGGTGCTCGACGCCCACCCGGTCGGACCGTGCCAGCGGGCTGGTGGAGGCCACCGCGACGACGAGCGGCTCCCTCCACACCTCCCAGCTGTCCAGCTCCGGGCCCACAGGGGGCCGGACGAAGCCCAGGTCGACGTCCCCGTCGCGCAGTGCATCGACCAGCGCGGCGCTCTCCAGCTCGCGGACGAGGAGGCGGATCTGCGGGTGCCGGCGCCGGCACGGTTCGAGCAGTGCGGGCAGCGCCGCGTAGAAGGCGGAGCCGACGGCGGCCACCGTGATGGTCCCGCTCTCACCGTTGCGCAGCCCGCGCGCGTGCAGCTCGACGCGGCGCACCTCGCGCAACGCCCGGCGCGCGAGCTCCAACAGCTCGGCCCCCTCCTCGGTCGGGCGCACACCGTGGCGGTTGCGCTCGAAGAGGCGGACGCCGAGCGACCGCTCCAGCTTCTGCACCCGCTTGGTCAACGGCGGCTGGGTCATCTGCAGCCGCCGGGCGGCACGGCCGAAGTGGAGCTCGTCGGCGAGCGCGATGAGGACCTCGAGGTCCTGGACGTCCATCACACCACGATGAGGTCGTGGCTGAGGCGGTGCAGGACCTCCGCGCCTCCCTCGCGCACCACGACCAGGTCCTCGACCATCATGGCACCGACGTCCGGGGTGTAGGTGGGCACCTCCACCGCGAAGACCATGCCGACCTCGAACGTCTGCCGGCACGCGGGGCCGAGGTACGGGGGCTCCTCGTGGAAGGAGTCGATGCCGATCGAGTGTCCGATGTGGCCACGGTTGAACGTGGGGTACCCGTTGGCGTGCACGTGGTCCATCGCCGCTCGGTACACGTCACCGATCACGACACCGGGCGCGATGGCGGAGCGGGCGATCTCCTGGGCGCGCGCCACGACGTCGTAGAGACGCCGGGCGGCGTCGCTGGCATGGCCGAAGGCGAAGGTCCGCCCGCCGTCGGACCGGTAGCCACCGATCGTGACGCCGCAGTCGAACTTCACCAGGTCGCCGGGCTGCAGGCCGGCCGACACCGCGCCGTAACCCGCCGAGGTCGTGCCACCGACGGTGGGGAGGACCCAGTTGTCGGAGTACCCGTGGTACCGCTGGTTGCCCACGGTCTCCTGGGCGACGCCGACCTGGTAGAGCGCACGCACGTCCTGTGCGGTCATGCCCTTCTCCAGGTGCCCCGCCGCGTAGCTCATGCCCGCCTCGGACAGCTCGACGCCGCGGCGGAGCCGGTCGATCTCCCACTCCTGCTTCACCAGACGGATCGCGTACACCTCGTCGGTGAAGTCCACCCACGTCGCGTCCGGCGCGCACCGGCGCAGGCGCGCCGACGTCGCACCGTTCATGTGTCCCAGCTCGGTCGCCACGGAGCCGGCCGCCATGCCGAGCCCGGCGAGCACCTCGGACACGCGCCGGTCGACCTCGGCGTCGTCCCACTGCTCCGGGCGCAGTGGGACGCCCGCGTCGGGCCGGACGGCCATCTGCTCCGCCGTCGACAGGTCGACCCACAGCCGGTAGGTGCTCAACGCCACCTCCGGCGCCGCGTCGGCGGCCGTGCCGGCCTCGAAGTCGCTGACGAGCAGCGTGACCGGCTGCGACTCGTCGGCCGGCACGAACGCCAGGACCGTGCCGTGCATGCGCCACCACTCGGAGACGAAGTAGCTGCGGAAACCGGTCACGTAGAACACGGAGGACGGCGTGTAGGCGATGTACCCGGCAAGACCGCGGGACTGCAGCGCGGCGCGGATGGCACCGACGGCGTGGACGTTCATCTCGAGCTCTCCAGCGGGGGTCAGGCGTCGATCGCCGACCGGTGCGTCTCCCGCGCGAGGAGGGCGCTGACCACGGCGAGGACGGCGGTGAGGACGACGTAGAGGGAGACGGCGGAGGTGGAACCGAAGGTCGTCAGCAGCAACTGGGCGACGAAGGGCGCGATCGCGCCGCCGAAGACGCCGGCGATCTGGAAGCCGAAGGAGGCGCCGGAGTTGCGCACCCGGGTGCTGAACATCTCGGCGACGAAGGCGGCCATCGGCCCGAACATGACGCCCTGGGCGGCGATGCCGACCGCGATCGCGAGGATGACCCAGCCGGTGCTGGCGGTGTCGATGAGCGGCCACGCCACGAAGGCCCAGATGCCGACGGCCACGGCGCCGCAGATGTACACCGGACGACGTCCGAACCGGTCGGAGAGCGTCGCCGACAACGGGATGGTGACCAGCTGGGCGATCGATCCGACGATGACGCCGTAGAGCCCCACGGACGACGACAGCCCGAGCCCGGAGGCGAGGTAGGACAGCGCGAACACCGCGAAGACGTAGTAGGAGACGTCCGAGGCGATCCGGAGACCGACCGTGAGCACGACCTGGCGCCAGTGCGTGGCGAGCATCTCCCGGAACGGGGCCTCGGCCTGCTCGCTCTTGGTGAACAGGGGGGACTCGTGCACCGCGACCCGGATCCAGAGCCCGAGGCCGATGAGCAGGGCGCTGGCGAGGAACGGCACCCGCCAGCCCCATGCGAGGAACTGCTCCTCGGGCAGCGTGGTGCTCATGACCGCCAGGGCGCCGACCGCGAACAGGTTGCCGATCGGCACGCCCAGTTGGATGGCCGAGGTGAGCAGGCCGCGGGAGCGCTGGCGCCCGCCGGCCTCGGCGTGCTCGGTCGACAGGGTCACCGCACCGCCCCACTCGCCGCCGATCCCCAGGCCCTGCACCAGGCGCATCAGGACCAGCAGCACGGGCGCCCACACCCCGATCGACGTGTACCCCGGGATGCAGCCGATCAGGAAGGTGCCACCCCCGGTGATCAGCAGCGTGATCACCAGGACGTTCTTGCGGCCGACCGCGTCACCCATGCGACCGAAGAGGATGCCGCCGAGCGGCCGGGCCAGGAAGGCGACGCCGTAGGTCATGAAGGACAGCAGGATGGCGGTCTGCGGCGCGGACTCGGGGAAGAACACGGTCGGGAAGACCAGCGCCGCGGCCGAGCCGAACAGGAAGAAGTCGTACCACTCGATCGAGGTGCCGACGAAGCTGGACAGGACGACACGGCGAACCTGGGGTCGCGTGGCGGGATCGGCGAGGACGGTCATGACGGGCCCCTTTCGGTCCGGACGACCGTAGGAAGCCTCTGTGACCGAGGTCCAATATCACCTGAGTCCTCGGTGATTCCCTCCGGGAATCGGTCCTGCTGGTCCCCGTGTCGCGGCTCACGGGATGCAGGCCACCGGAGCCGTGCCCCGTGCCGGTGCGGCCGGGGTCGGGCCACGTGTCCGGACCCTCGCCGGACCTCCGGCGCACGGCCGAGGCGCGCCGGAGGTGTGCCGGGGGACGGCGGGATCAGCCCCCGGCCAGCTCGGCCAGCCGGCGCGCCTGGGCGGCGCGCTCGGCGGCGTCCTGCGCCTCCGGGGTGTTGCGGACGGCGGAGCGGACCAGCGCGGCGGTCTCCCGGACCGCACCGGCCGGCGGGGCGGTCAGGGCCGCGACCAGCGTCGTGACCGCCCCGTCGAGCTCCCCGGCCGGGACGACGGCGTTGGCCAGCCCCCACGACAGCGCCTCGGCCGCGCCGACCGGCCGTCCGGTCACGCACACCTCCAGCGCCCGCGCGTACCCGACGAGCTCGGCCAGCGTGCTCGTGCCGGTCAGGTCGGGCACCAGGCCGAGCGTCGCCTCGGGCAGCCGCAGCGACGCGTCCTCGGTGAGCACCCGCAGGTCGCAGGCCAGTGCCAGCTGCGCGCCGGCACCGATGGCGTGGCCCTGCACCGCGGCCACCGAGACGATCCCCGGCGAGCGCAGCCACCGGAACCCGGCCTGGTAGGAGCGGATGCGCTCCTGGGCCTGGTCGGGCGGCAGGGAGCCGAGCTGGCCGAGCCCGCCGGCGGTCGACGGGTCGGGGCTGAACAGGCTGCGGTCCAGCCCCGCGGAGAACGAGCGCCCCGAGCCCCGCACGACGACGACGCGCACGTCGTCGTCGAGCGAGGCCCCGACCGCCGCCAGCGCCGTCCAGGTGGCCGGCGTCTGAGCGTTGAGCTGCTCGGGACGGTCGAGGGTGACGGTGAGGACCGCGCCGTCCCGGCTGGTGCGGACCCAGCCGTCGGTGTCGACCGCCGTCACGCGGTCTTCTTGCTGTTCCGGTTGGCACCGCCACGGCTGCGCAGGGTGGCACCGGACTCCGACAGGAGCCGGTGCACGAACCCGTAGGACCGGTTGGTCGAGGTGGCCAGGGAGCGGATGCTCTCCCCGCCGTCGTAGCGCTTCTTGAGCTCGTCCGCGAGGGACGTGCGGTCCCCGCCGGTGATCCGCTTGCCCTTGCCGAGGTCCGCCGTGCTCGAGTCGGCCATGACTCCCCTCCGTCGCCGCCGTCCGCGCCGGCCGGTGCCGGCGTGCCCGGTGCTGGTCCGCGTGGTGCCGCCGTCCCCGTGACGCCGACCTCCCCGTCCGATGATCACCCAGTCGGGCGACCTCGGCCACGCGAGGCGGGATCCGCCGGCCGGACCGCCGTCACCGGCCGCGCAGCTCCTCCCGCAGCCGGCGCGGGGCGCGGCACCACCAGGCCTCGGTGAGCGCCTCCTCGAGGTCCTCGACGCAGGCCCGCTCGACGTGCGCGAGCACCATCGGGTGCAGGCCGTAGCCGGCGACGGTGGAGAAGACCCCCGGGCGTGCCGCGACGAGGGCGTCGACCACCTCCGGGCCGGCGGTGCGCAGGCCCAGGGCCGGGCCGGACGGCGCGGAGTCGCCGAGCAGGTCGGCCGGGTCCCCGTCGCTGCGCTACGCCAGCTCGACGAGGTCGGCGAGGTCCTCGCTCCAGGCGTCCTCGGTGCCGTCGGGCAGCAGGATGACCTTGTCGGGGTCCAGCGCCCGGACGGCGCCCTCGTCGTGGGTCACCAGCACGATCGCGCCGGTGTAGGTGCGCAGCGCGTCGAGGACCTGCTCGCGGCTGGCCGGGTCGAGGTTGTTGGTCGGCTCGTCGAGCAGCAGCACGTTGGCGCCGGAGACGACGAGGGTGGCCATCGCCAGCCGGGTGCGCTCGCCGCCGGAGAGCGTCCCGGCCCGCTGGTCGACGGTGTCGCCGGAGAACAGGAAGGCGCCGAGGATGCGCCGCAGCTCGGTGTCGGTGCTCTGCGGTGCGGCCGCGCGCATGTTCTCCAGCAGCGACCGGTCCATGTCGAGCGTCTCGTGCTCCTGCGCGTAGTAGCCCACCCGCAACCCGTGCCCGGGGCGCACCTCCCCGGTGTCGGGCACCTCGGTGCCGGCCAGCATGCGCAGCAGCGTCGTCTTGCCCGCGCCGTTGAGCCCGAGGACGACGACCCGCGTGCCCTTGTCGACGGCGAGGTCGACGTCGGTGAACACCTCGAGGGAGCCGTAGCTCTTGCTCAGCCCCTCCGCGGTCAGCGGCGTGCGCCCGCACGGCGCCGGCGTCGGGAAGCGCAGCCTGGCCACCCGGTCCTGCTGGCGGACCGCCTCCAGGCCCGCCGCGAGCCGCTGGGCCCGCTTGTCCATGCTCTGGGCGGCCTTCGCCTTGGTGGCCTTGGCGCGCATCTTGTCCGCCTGGGCGGTGAGCGCGTCGATCTTGCGCTCGGTGTTGGCCCGCTCCTGCCGGCGGCGGCGCTCGTCGGTCTCCCGCTGCTGCAGGTAGGCCTTCCAGCCGAGGTTGTAGACGTCGACGGTCGCCCGGTTGGCGTCGAGGTGCCACACCTTGTTGACGACGGCGTCGAGCAGCTCGACGTCGTGGCTGATGACGACCAGGCCGCCCTTGTGCGCGGCGAGGAAGCCCTTGAGCCAGGTGATCGAGTCGGCGTCGAGGTGGTTGGTGGGCTCGTCGAGCAGCAGCGTCTCGGCGTCGGAGAACAGGATGCGGGCGAGCTCGACGCGCCGCCGCTGACCCCCGGAGAGGGTGCGCAGCGGCTGGCCCATCACCCGGTCGGGCAGGCCGAGGGCGGTGCAGATGCGGGCGGCGTCGCTCTCGGCGGCGTACCCGCCCAGAGCGGCGAACTGGTCCTCGAGACGGCCGTAGCGGCGCACCGCGCGGTCGCGCTCGGCGTCGTCGGCGGGCTCGGCCATGGCCACCTGCGCCTTGACCAGCTGGGCCTTGAGGACGTCGAGGCCGCGGCCGGACAGCACGCGGTCGGTGGCGCTGATGTCGAGGTCGCCGCTGCGCGGGTCCTGCGGCAGGTAGCCGATCTCCCCGCTCACCTCGACCCTCCCGGCGTGCGGCAGGCGCTCGCCGGCGAGGGTGGTGAGGGTGGTGGTCTTGCCCGCGCCGTTGCGCCCGACCAGGCCGATGCGGTCACCGGCCTGCACGCGCAGGCTGATGTCGCTCAGGAGGATGCGGGCGCCGGCGCGCAGCTCCAGGCCGGTCGTGGTGATCACTGATCCCAGGGTAGGCGCCCGCGCGCCGGAACCCGAGCGGATTGCGGGGTGACGTCCACAGCAGCCGGCCGTGTCCACAGTCGGGGTGAGATCGGTTCCGCCGACGCCCGGCGCGCGTCACCATCCGGCCATGAGCACGCCGACCTGGGCACCGCCCTGCCCCGTCTGCGGGACGCCGGCCGTGCCGGCACCCGCACCCTGCCCCACCTGCGGACTGCCCGCGGTGGCCCAGGCGGCGACGGTGGTGGCGCGGCTGGGCGCCACGATCGACGAGTTCGCCCGCGAGCGCGACGCCCTCGTGGCCACGCTGCGCCGCGCCGCCCGCACCGCGCCGGCCCCTCCCCCAGCACCGGCGCACATCCCGGTGGTCGCCCGCGTGCCCGACGCACCGGTCCCCGCGCCGCCGGCCCCCCGGCCGGTCGCGCCACCCCGGGCGCCGCGCCCCCGGCTGAGCCCGCAGCAGGTGCTGCTCGGGCTCGGTGCACTGCTGGTGGTCGCCGCGGCGATCGCGTTCGTCGCCGTGGCGTGGACGCGGCTGGGCGTGACCTTCCAGGCCGTCGTGATGGGCACGGTCACCGCCGCCGCCTGCGCCGCCTCGGCGTTCGCCGCGCGGCGCGGGCTGCGGGCCACCGAGGAGGCCCTGGCCGCCGCCGGTGCCGCCCTGCTGGCCGTCGACCTCGGCGCCGCCCACGCGCTGGGCCTGGCCGGTGCCGATGCCGTGCCGCTGCGGCTGTGGAGCGGGCTGTCCTGCGTCGTGGCCGGCGGGATCGCCCTCGCCCTCGGCCGCGCCACCCGCAGCACGGTCACCTGGCCGCTGGTCGCGCTGCTGGCCGTCCAGCCCGCCGGCTGGCTGCTGCTGCCCGCCGGCCTCGCCGACGGCCCGGCGGGGACGGCGGTGCTGCTGGGCACCGCGCTGCTCGACGTCCTCGCGCTGCTGCTCCTGCGCCCGGCGCTGCGGCCGGTGGCGCAGGGCCTCGCCGCGCCGGTCACCACCGCCGGCGTGCTGCTGGGCGTGCCGCTGGCCTGGGACGGCGCACCGCTGGACTCCTGGCTCGCCACCGCGGTCCTCGCCGTCGCGGCCGCCGGCGCCGTCGCGCTGCTGCGCGAGCCCCGCGTCGCGGCGCACCTCCCCCCGCCGCGGGTGGTGTCGGGCGTGGCCGCCGCGATCGCGGCCGCGGCCCTGGCCGGGTCGCTGTCGGGCCTCGGCGTCGGCGGGGCGGTCACCGCGGCCGGGCTGGGCCTGGTGCTGCTGACCGCGGCGGCCCCGCCGGGCACGGCCGCCGCGGCGCTTGCCGCGCTGGTCGCCGCGGGCGGCGTGCTGGCCGGGGCCGGCGCGGCGGTGCTCGCCGAGGAGGGCCGCAGCGGCCCGCTGGCCCTGCTGGTGCTGGCCGCCGCCGTCCCCGCCGGGCTGGCGGCGGTGCTGCGCCCGGGAGTGCGGCCGGCCGCCACGGGCGCCGCGCTGGCCGCGCCGGGCCTTGCGGTGCTGGTGGCGCTGGAGGGGGACCTGCTCGGGCCGGTCCCCGCCGCGCTGCTGCTCGCGCTGGGCGGCGCGGCGTCCTTCGCGGTCTCCGCGCTGCGCGCCCGGTTCCCGGAGGAGGGTGCCGCCGCGGTCGCCGGCACCCTGGCCGGCCTCGCCGCGGGGCTGGTCGCGGCCGACGCCGGCGCGTGGGGGCAGCTCGCGGTCGACCTCGCCGTCGTCGGCGCGGCCGCCGGCTGCTACGCCGTCGTCGCCCGCCGCCAGCCGGTCGCCGTGCTCGCGGTTGCCGACCTGGTCCTGGCCTGCTGGATCGCGGCGGCCGGTGCCGACGTCGGCACGCCGGAGGTCTACACGCTGCCCGCCGCCGCCGGCCTGCTCCTCCTGGCGGTCCCGGCGCTGCGGACGGGTGCGGTGTCCTGGGCCGCGGAGGGCCCGGCGGTGGCGGTCGCGCTGCTGCCCTCGGCGCTGGTCGTGGTCGACGAGCCGACGGCCCTGCGGCTGGTCGGCGTCGTGGCCGTCGCCGCCGGGCTGACCGTCGCCGGCACGCTCACCCATCGGCAGGCGCCCTTCGTCGTGGGCGCCGGGGCGCTGGCGGTCGTCGTCCTCGGGCGGCTGGCGCCCTACGCGCCGCTGGTCCCCCGCTGGGTCACGCTCGCCACGGCGGGGTTGCTGCTGCTGGTCGTGGGCGCCACCTACGAGCGGCGGCGCCAGCAGGCCCGGGAGGCGGTCGCCTGGGTGGCACAGATGCGCTGAGCGGCCCCAACCTGGGGCCGTGCACCAGCGAGGGGAGGACCGGTGACGCCGGACGCGCGGCTGCCCCCGCTCCCCTACGCCGGCCCGCCGGGGCGCGTCCCCGCCGCCCCGGCGCCGCCGCTGCCGTCGCGGCTGCGCCCGCCGCAGGTGCTGCTCGGCGTCGGGGTGGTGCTGCTGGTCGCCGTCGGGCTGGCCGGGCCCGCGCTGGCCGGGCCGGCCGGCCGGGTCGGCGTGCTGCTGCTGGCGCTGCTGGTCGGGTGCGCCTCGGCGCTGGCCGCGCGGTCGCCGCTGCGCAGCACCGAGGAGGCCTGCGCGGCGGCCGCGGCGGCGCTCGCGCTCACCGGCGCCGCCGCCGGGGACCACCCGCTCGAGGGCGGCCCGCTGCCGGTGCTGCTGGTGGCGGCCGTGCTGGGGAGCCTGCGGGTGCTGTTCCCCCGCCCGTTGAGCTGGCCGCTGGCGGCATGGGCGGCGGTGCAGGTGGCCGCGCTGCGGTCGCTGTCCCTCGTCGAGGGCGGGGGGCCGCGCACCGCGCTGCTGCTCACCGTCGCGCTCACCGGGCTCGCCGCGACCCTCGCGGCGCGGCCCGCGCTCGGGCGGATCGTGCTCGTCACCACGGGGCCCTGGTGGGTCACCGGCGTCACGAGCGGGCTGGTCACGGCCGCCGGCGCCGACGGCCCGGCGCGCTGGCTCGCCGCGGGGCTCACGGTGGCGGTGGCCGGAGCCCTGCTGCCGGTGCGGCTGGTCCGGGCGGTCGAGCCGCTGCTCGGCCCGCCGCGCCTCGTGCCCGTGGTGGCGGGGCTCGCCGCCGGCGGCGCGGTCGGGGCGGCGCTGTCCACCGGCGACCCGGTGTCGCTGCCGCTGGCCGGGGAGCTCGGCGTGCTGCTGGTCAGCGTGGCCGCGACCGTGCTGAGCGGCTGGCGGCGGGGCCTGCTGCTCCCCGCGGCCACCGCCGCCGGCAGCACGCTGGTGGTGCTGGCGGTCGGGCAGCTCGCGCTGGCCGCCCGGTGGACGGCGCTGGTGGTCCTGCTGCTGCTCACCGCGCTGCCCGTCGCCGGGGTGGCCGCGCTGCGGCGCGACGAGCGGCCCACGGCCCTGCCCACGGCGACCGGCTGCCTGGCCGCGGCCGCGCTGCTCGCGGTCCCGGCCGGCCTGCTCCCGCCCGGGGGCGCCGCGGTGGCCCTCACCGGGCTGTACGCGGTCACGCTGGCCGGCCGGCCGGCGATGGACCGGGACGTGCGCGGCCCCACCGGCACGGTCGGGGCGGTCTGCGCCGGCGCGGCGCTGGCGGTGGTCGCGGTCGACGCCGCCTGGACCCAGCTCGCGCTGCACCTGGCCGTGCAGGGGGTGCTCACCTGCGGCTGGGCCGCGCTGCTGTCCCGCGAGGCGCGCGGCGGTGGCCGGGACGGCGGACCCGAGGAGGTCGCCACCTGGCGCACCGGCGCGACCGAGCTGGTGGCGGCGGCCTGGACCGCGGCCGCGCTGGCCGGCGCCGCCGCGGTGGAGGCGTGGAGCCTGCCGGCCGCCGTGGGCCTGTGGGTGGCCGCCGGGCCGCGGCTGCGGCTCGGGCCGTCGTGGCCGGCGTGGGGTCCGGGGCTGGTGGTCGCGGCGGTGCCCTCGACGGTGGCGGCGGTGCTGCTGCCCGGCGCGCTGCGGCCGGTGCTGGTGCTGGTCACGGCCGCGGCGGTCATGGCCCTCGGCGCGCGCACCGCGGTCCGCGCGGCCCTGCTCACCGGCGCGGTCACCGCGGTCGCGCTGGGCGTCGGGCTGGCCCTCGTCGCGCTGCCCCTGCCGCTGGGCGGGGCGCTCGTCGTCGGCGCCGCGCTGCTGGGCATCGGCGCCCGCCGGGAGCTGCGCCCGGTGGCCGGGTTCGGCGCGCGGCTGTCGGAGATGCGCTGAGCCGGCGGCTCAGCCCGGGCCGGGCCCCTGCCGCGGGGCGACGTCGGCCCCACCGCCGGCGGGCGGGTACCGGCCGGCCGCGGCGAGGTCGGCGAGCTGGAGGGTGCGCGTGACGTCGCTCGGCGAGACCACGCCCACGACGCGGCTCCCGTCGAGGACCACCGCCCGCCCGTCGGTGCAGCCCTGCATCCGGCCCAGCAGGTCCAGCAGCGGCTCGTCGGGGCGGGCGGTCGGGATCTCCGGCAGCGGGCAGGCGACGTCGCGCAGCCGCGTCGTCGCCCGGGCGCCCGGCGGCACCGACCGCAGCCGGTTGAGGGTGACCAGCCCGGCCAGCGCCCCGCCGGCGTCCACCAGCGGGTAGGTGCTGAACCGGTGCACCAGCGCCACCTCGTGGAGGAACCGCTCGACGGGCTGGTCGGGGTCGGCGGTCAGCACCGGGCCGCTCATCACCCGGCCGACCGGCAGCCCGCCGAGCCGCGCCGACACGCGCGCCTGCTGCTCCTCGGCGGTCGCGGCGTTGACCAGGAACAGGCCGATCAGGCCCAGCCACAGCCCGCCGAGCCCGCGGCCGGTGACCAGCTGCAGCGCGCCGAGGGCGATGAGCGCGAACCCGAAGAGCCGGCCCGCCCGGGACGCGGTCACCGCCGAGGACCACGGGTCGCCGCGCCGCCACCACAGCAGCGCCCGCAGCAGCCGCCCGCCGTCGAGCGGAGCGGCCGGGACCAGGTTGAACACCGCCAGCGAGACGTTGATGACCGCGAGGTAGTCCAGCACCGCCACGGGCAGGCCGCCGGCGTCGGCCGCGCGGGCGAGCAGGCCGGCGGCCATGAACAGCGCGCCGAGGACGAGGCTGGTCAGCGGGCCGACCCCGGCGATGCGGAACTCCGCCCCGGGCGTGCGGGCGCCGCCGCGCAGCCGCGCCACCCCGCCGAGCAGCCACAGCGTGATGCCCTCGACCTCCACGCCGTTGCGGCGGGCGACCAGCGCGTGCGCCAGCTCGTGCGCCAGCAGCGAGGCGAGGAACGCGGCCGCGGCCACCAGGGCGGCCGTGGCGTACGCCAGGCCGCTGCGGCCCGGCAGCACCAGCGGGAACCGGCCGAACGCCAGACCGGCCGCGATGATCAGCACGATCACCAGCACGCTGGCGTTGACGCCGACCCGGATGCCGGCGATGCGGCCCAGGCGGAAGGTCTCGGTCATGCGGAGCTCCTCTCAGGGCCCGAACAGCACCTCGGCGCAGACCGGCCGGTAGCCGGCGGCGAGGAACGCCCGCAGCGACGCGGTGTTGGCCGGCGCCACCTGCGCCCACAGCGGCCCGCCGCCGGGCACCAGTGCCGGGGCCGCGGCGACCAGCGCGGTGCCCAGCCCGCGCCCGCGCGCGGCGGGGTCGACCTCGACGCTGACCTCCGCCCGCCCGGCGACGCCGCGCCCGAGGACGAGCACCCCGGCGCCGTCGGGCGTCGTCCACACCCGGACGTCGGTGCGGTGCAGCCGCGCCCGGGCGACCCGCGGGTGGTCGACCTGGGCGGGCACGAGCTCGAGACCGGGCCCGGCGGCGGGCGGCGGCGCGACGAGGACGGCGTCCACCACCCCCGGCTCGGCGCCGACCCGGTCGGCGAGGGCGGCGAGGAACCGCGCGCCCAGCGGCAGCGCCAGCGGGTCGGGGGCCACGCAGCGCGCCACCCAGGCGGGGTCGACGTCGGCGGCCACGACGTGCCAGGCGGTCCCCCCGACGACGACTGCCCGCGCCCCGGAGGGCGCGGGCAGTCGAAGGACCTCTCCGCCCCCCAGGCCTCGCACGCTCGGCCCGGGCCCCTGCGGAGAGGCCGACCGGGCGAGGTCGTCGAGGAGCTCGCCGAGGTTCAGACCCGGAAGCCGAGGGCGCGCAGCTGCTCGCGCCCGTCGTCGGTGATCTTGTCCGGGCCCCACGGCGGCATCCAGACCCAGTTGATCCGGATGTCGTCGACCAGGCCGGGACCGGGACCGCCGGTCAGCGCCTGGCGCGCCTGGTCCTCGATGACGTCGGTCAGCGGGCACGCCGCCGAGGTGAGCGTCATGTCGAGGACGGCGACCTGCGAGCCGCCGTCGTCGGCGACGTCGATGCCGTAGACGAGACCGAGGTCGACGACGTTGACGCCCAGCTCGGGGTCGACGACGTCGCGCATGGCCTCCTCGACGTCCTCGAGCAGCGCGGACTTGTAGGCCGGCAGCTCGGGGGTGGCGTTCTCGGTGGTCTCGCTCATGCCTGTCCTCCAGTGGGGGCGGCCGCCAGGGCGCGGGCGGAGGCGTCCTTGAGGGCCATCCAGCTCATCAGCGCGCACTTGATCCGCGCGGGGTACTTGGACACGCCGGCGAAGGCGACGGCGTCCTCGAGCTCGTCCTCGAGCTCCTCGGCCACGGCCGGGTCGCCCTTGGACTGCATCAGCGTCATGAAGTGCTCGCCGGTGGCCAGCGCGTCGGTGACCGGGCGGCCGACGACGAGGTCGTACATCGCCGAGACCGACGCCTGGCTGATCGAGCAGCCCATGCCCTCGTAGGACACGTCGGCGATGGTGTCGCCGTCGAGGTGCACCCGCAGGGTCACCTCGTCCCCGCAGGTCGGGTTCACGTGGTGGACCTCGGCCTCGTAGGGGTCGCGCAGCCCGCGGCCGTGCGGGTTGCGGTAGTGGTCCAGGATGATCTCCTGGTACATGGACTGCAGCTGCATCAGGCGGTTGCCTCCTCCGGCGTCACTCCGAAGAAACGCTGCGCAGCCCGCACACCTTCCACCAGCGCGTCGACGTCGTCGTACCCGGTGTGCACGTAGAACGTGGCGCGGGTGGTGGCCGGGACGCCGTAGCGGCGGACCACCGGCCACGCGCAGTGGTGGCCCACCCGGACGGCGATGCCGAGGTCGTCGAGGACCTGGCCGACGTCGTGCGGGTGGATGCCCTCGACGGTGAAGGACACCGCTCCCCCGCGGGCGACGGTGTCGGGCGGGCCGATCACGGTGACGCCGGGGATCGCCTGCAGCTGCTCGAGGGCGTAGGCGGTGAGCGCCTCCTCGTGCGCCTGCACGTTCGCCATGCCGAGGGCCTGCAGGTACTCCACCGCCGCACCGAGGCCGACCACCTGCGCGGTCATCGGCACGCCGGCCTCGAACCGCTGCGGCGGCGGCATGAAGGTGCTGCCCTCCATGCGCACGACCTCGATCATCGAGCCGCCGGTGAGGAAGGGCGGCAGCGCGTCGAGGACCTCGTAGCGGCCCCACAGCACGCCGACGCCGGTGGGCCCGAGCATCTTGTGGCCGGAGAAGACGAGGAAGTCCGCGCCCAGCGCGGTGACGTCGACCGGCTGGTGCGGCACCGACTGCGCGCCGTCGACCAGCACCAGCGCGCCGACCTCCCGCGCCCGGGCCACGATCGGCTCCAGCGGGTTGATCGTGCCCAGGATGTTCGACTGCTGGGTGACCGCGACCAGCTTGGTGCGCTCGTTGACGACGGTGGACAGGTCGGAGAGGTCCAGCCGGCCGTCGTCGGTGAGGCCGAGCCAGCGCAGCGTGGCGCCGGTGCGCTCGCACAGCTGCTGCCAGGGCACCAGGTTGGCGTGGTGCTCCATCTCGGTCACGACGATCTCGTCGCCCTGCCCGACGGCGTACCGGCGGAAGGAGGGCTCCTTGGCCGTGGCGGCGTTGGACAGCGCGTAGGCGACGGTGTTGACCGCGTCGGTGGTGTTGCGGGTGAACACGACCTCCTCGACGGCCGCGCCGATGAACCCGGCGATCGTCGCGCGGGCCGCCTCGTAGAGGCCGGTGGCCTCCTCGGCGAGCTGGTGGGCGCCGCGGTGCGGGGCGGCGTTGTGGTTCTCGTAGAAGTCCCGCTCGGCGTCGAGGACGCTGCGGGGCTTCTGCGAGGTGGCGCCGGAGTCGAGGTAGACCAGCCGCCGCCCGTCGCGCACGGTGCGCGACAGGATCGGGAAGTCCGCCCGGATCGCCTCGACGTCCAGGGGCAGGGGCTGCTTCTGCGCCCCGGCAGCGGGACGCGAGACGGTCGAGGTCATGCCTTCGCGGTCTCCTTCGAGCCCTGGACGTAGGCGGCGTAGCCCTCCGCCTCGAGCTTGTCGGCGAGCTCCTTGCCGCCCTCGTCGACGACGCGGCCGCCGACGAACACGTGCACGAAGTCGGGCTGGATGTAGCGCAGGATCCGCGTGTAGTGGGTGATCAGCAGGACGCCGACGTCCCCCTCCTCGCGGGTGCGGTTGACGCCCTCGGAGACGACCCGCAGCGCGTCGACGTCGAGGCCGGAGTCGGTCTCGTCGAGGACGGCGATCTTCGGCTTGAGCAGCCGCATCTGCAGGATCTCGTGGCGCTTCTTCTCACCGCCGGAGAAGCCCTCGTTGACGTTGCGCTCGGCGAAGGCCGGGTCCATCTCCAGCGCGGTCATCTCCTCGCGCACGTCCTTGACCCAGGTGCGCAGCTTCGGGGCCTCGCCCTTGACCGCGGTGGCGGCGGTGCGCAGGAAGTTCGACACGGAGACGCCGGGGACCTCGACCGGGTACTGCATCGCGAGGAACAGCCCGGCGCGGGCGCGCTCGTCGACGCTCATCGCGAGGACGTCCTCGCCGTCGAGGGTCACCGTGCCGCCGGTGATCGTGTACTTCGGGTGGCCGGCGATCGAGTAGGCGAGGGTGGACTTGCCCGACCCGTTGGGGCCCATGATCGCGTGGGTCTCGCCCGACCGGACGGTCAGGTCGACGCCGCGGAGGATCTCCTTGGCGTCGTCCCCCTCGCCGACCGTGACGTGCAGGTCGCGGATCTCCAGAACCGACACTTCTTCTCTCGCTCCTCAGTTGCCGGCCGCGAGCGGGAGGCTGCCGTCGGCTTCGGTGTCGACGAGCACGTCCTCCCCCTCCACGCGGACCGGGTAGACGTCGACCGGCTCGGTGGCCGGCAGGTTGGTGGGCTCGCCGGTGCGCAGGTCGAAGCACGACCCGTGCAGCCAGCACTCGATGGTGGGCGCGCCGTCGAACTCCTCGACGTCGCCCTCGGACAGCGGGACCTCGGCGTGCGAGCAGACGTCCTGGACCGCGTAGACCTCGCCCTCGAACCGGACGACGGCGACGTCGACGTCGGACAGCTCGACCCGCAGGGCCCCGTTCTCCGGGACGTCGGAGAGGGCGCAGACCCGCTCGAAGGCCATGGGTCAGGCCACCTCGACGTGCTGGTCCTCGAGGCCGGGCAGCGCGCCGAGGCGGGCCTCGATGGAGCGCATGATGCGGTCCTGCAGCGCGTCGACGCCGATGTGCTGGACGACGTCGGCGAAGAAGCCCCGCACCACCAGGCGGCGGGCGGTCTCGGCGTCGATGCCGCGCGAGCACAGGTAGAACAGCTGCTCGTCGTCGAACCGGCCGGTGGCGCTGGCGTGGCCGGCGCCGACGATCTCGCCGGTCTCGATCTCCAGGTTGGGCACCGAGTCGGCGCGGGCGCCGTCGGTGAGCACCAGGTTGCGGTTGAGCTCGTAGGTGTCGGTGCCGGTGGCCGCCGGGCGGATCCGGACGTCGCCGACCCACACCGTGCGCGCACCCTCGCCCTGCAGCGCGCCCTTGTAGAGGACGTTGCTGGTGCAGTTGGGCACCGCGTGGTCGACCCAGAGCCGGTGCTCCTGGTGCTGGGTCTCGTCGGAGAAGTAGACGCCGAACAGCTCCGCGGTGCCGCCGGGGCCGGCGTACTGCACGTTGCTGACCAGCCGCACGAGGTCGCCACCGAGGGTGACCACGACCTGCCGGAAGGTGGCGTCGCGGCCGACGACGGCGTCGAACTGGCCGCCGTGCACCGCGCCCGGCGCCCAGTCCTGCACGGACACGACGGTCACCCGCGCGCCGTCGCCCACGAGGACGGCGACGCCGCCGGCGTAGCGGGCCAGGCCGCTGTGGTCGAGGACGACGGTCGTCTCCGCGAAGGCGCCGACCTCGACGACGAGCTGACCCCAGACGACGTCGTCGGACCCGGTGCCGGCCAGGCCGAGGGTGACCGGGCGGTCGGGCCGCGCCTCGGCCGGCACGCGGACGACGGCCGCGCCACCGCTGCGCCGTCGGGCGAGCGCGGCGAGCCGGTCGACCGGCTCGGGCAGGCCCTTGAGCAGCGGGTCGTCGGCGTCGACGCCGGTCAGCTCGACGCCCTCGGGCAGGTCGGTCGTCCACTGCAGGTGCGCCTCGGACGGCGCCCCCTCGAGCAGCGCGCGGACGCGGCGCATCGGGGTGAAGCGCCACTCCTCCTCGCGGCCGGTGACGCGGCCGAAGGCCTCGGGGTCGGTCGAGGTGAACCGCTCGGCCGGCGAGCCGGTGGGGGCGGTGCCGCCGTGCGAGTGCGCGCCCGGGGCCGCCTGGCCGGCGGTGCCCGTGCCGGCCGCGGGGACGGCCGGCGGGCCCGCCTGGGTGCCCACCCCCTCGCCGAACAGCTCGCCGGCGAGGGTGGCGGACTCGGTGGTCAGACCGGTGGTGCTGGGGGTGTTCTGCTCCGGCATCAGCCGACGGCACCTTCCATCTGCAGCTCGATGAGCCGGTTGAGCTCGAGGGCGTACTCCATGGGCAGCTCGCGGGCGATCGGCTCGACGAAGCCGCGCACCACCATCGCCATGGCCTCGTCCTCGGACAGGCCGCGGCTCATCAGGTAGAAGAGCTGGTCCTCGCTGACCCGGGAGACGGTCGCCTCGTGGCCCATGGCGACGTCGTCCTCGCGGACGTCGACGTAGGGGTAGGTGTCCGACCGGCTGATCGTGTCGACCAGCAGCGCATCGCACTTGACCGTCGACCTCGACCCGTGCGCGCCCTCGTCGATCTGGACCAGGCCGCGGTAGGACGTGCGGCCACCGCCGCGGGCCACCGACTTCGACACGATCGTCGAGGAGGTGTTCGGGGCGGCGTGCACCATCTTGGCGCCGGCGTCCTGGTGCTGGCCCTCGCCGGCGAAGGCGATGGACAGCACCTCGCCCTTGGCGTGCTCGCCGGTCATCCAGACCGCCGGGTACTTCATGGTGACCTTGGAGCCGAGGTTGCCGTCGATCCACTCCATGGTCGCGCCCTCGTGGGCGATCGCCCGCTTGGTGACCAGGTTGTAGACGTTGTTCGACCAGTTCTGGATGGTCGTGTACCGGCAGCGGGCGTTCTTCTTGACGATGATCTCCACGACCGCGGAGTGCAGCGAGTCCGACTTGTAGATCGGCGCGGTGCAGCCCTCGACGTAGTGCACGTAGGCGCCCTCGTCGACGATGATCAGCGTCCGCTCGAACTGGCCCATGTTCTCGGTGTTGATCCGGAAGTAGGCCTGCAGCGGGATCTCGACGTGCACGCCCTTCGGCACGTAGATGAACGAGCCACCCGACCACACCGCGGTGTTCAGCGCGGCGAACTTGTTGTCGCCGGAGGGGATGACCGAGCCGAAGTACTCGCGGAACAGGTCCGGGTGCTCCTTGAGGGCGGTGTCGGTGTCGAGGAAGACGACACCCTGCTCCTCGAGGTCCTCGCGGATCTTGTGGTAGACGACCTCGGACTCGTACTGGGCCGCGACACCGGCGATCAGCCGCTGCTTCTCGGCCTCGGGGATGCCCAGCTTGTCGTAGGTGTTCTTGATGTCCTCGGGCAGCTCGTCCCACGAGGTGGCCTGCGCCTCGGTGGAGCGCACGAAGTACTTGATGTTCTGGAAGTCGATCCCGGACAGGTCCGAGCCCCAGTCGGGCATAGGCTTGCGGTCGAAGAGCTTGAGGGCCTTGAGGCGGCGCTCGAGCATCCACTCGGGCTCGTTCTTGCGCGCCGAGATGTCCCGGACGACGTCCTCGTCCAGGCCGCGGCGGGCGGAGGCCCCGGCGACGTCGGCGTCGGCCCAGCCGTACTGGTAGCGGCCGAGCTGCTCGATCTGCTCGTCCTGCGTCAGCGGCGTGCCGGTCACCGGCTGCTGGGTGCTGGTCATGCGGGCGTCCTCTCCCGGTCGTTCGTGGGGGTGGTGCTGGTGGACGGTGCGGGGCCTGCCTGGCGTGGGACGGCCCGCGCTGCCCTCTCACCGGGTACAGGGCCTGCGAGGGTGCTTCTGTTCCCCCCGCGGGTGTGGTCCCGGACGCGGTCACCGGTGTGCGCCGGCCCGGGGATGTGCGTGGTGCAGACGCCGTCGCCGTGGGCGATCGTGGCCAGCCGCTGCACGTGGGTGCCCACCAGCCGGCCGATCACCGCCGTCTCGACCTCGCACAGCTGCGGGAACTCCGCCGCGACGTGCGCCACGGGGCAGTGGTGCTGGCACAGCTGCCCGCCGCTGGCGATCGCCGACGCCGAGGCAGCGTAGCCCTCGGCGGTCAGCGCCTCGGCCAGCGCCCGGGCCCGCTCGACCGGCGCACCGTCGGCGCGGGCGACCGCGTCGGAGGCCCGCTGCTCGAGGCCGGCCAGCTGGGCCTGGGCGACGGCGCGGACGGCGTCGGGACCCCCCGAGGCGGCCACGTACCGCAGCGCGGTGAGCGCGAGGTCGTCGTAGGCGTGCGCGAAGCCGGAGCGGCCGGCGTCGGTGAGGTGGAAGTGCCGGGCGGGCCGGCCCCTCCCCCGGTGACCGCCGGGGGTCGCGCGCTCCTCCACCCGCCCCTGGGCGGCGAGGCCGTCGAGGTGGCGCCGGACGGCGGCCGGGCTCACCCCCAGCCGGCCGGCGAGCTCGCTGGCGGTCTGCGGGCCGTGCTCGAGCAGCAGAGCGGTCACCCGGTCACGGGTGCGGACGTCGTCGGCGCGCGCCGTCCCGCCCTGCACCGTGCTGGTTTCCACAACACGATTGTGACCTATTTCGGAGGCCTCGCAAGCAAGGTCGCCCTAACCCACCCGGCCCCCGACCGCGCAGGTCAGGAGCCGGGTGGGACAGGTCACGCCTGGCCGGCCACGGCCGGCTCGGCGTCGTGCTCGGTGTCCTCGACACGGAGGTCCAGGGCACCGTCGGCGACGTCGACGACGACGTGCCGGCCGGCCGCGACGCGGCCGTCGAGCAGCAGCCGGGCCAGCGGGTTGTCGACCTCGCGCTGGATCGCCCGGCGCAGCGGCCGGGCGCCGAACTGCGGCTCGAACCCGCGCTCGGCGACCCAGGCGACGGCCTCGTCGGTGAAGGTGACCGCGATGTCCTGGGCGGCGAGCCGGCGGCGGGTCTCGTCGAGCAGCAGCCGGGTGATCTGCTGCAGCTGCTCGGTCTCCAGCTGCTGGAAGACCACGATCTCGTCGATCCGGTTGAGGAACTCCGGCCGGAAGGACTCGCGCAGCCGGCGCACGAGCCGGTCGCGCAGCCCGGCGTCGGCGGCCGCGGCGTCCCCGGTGCCGAAGCCGAGCGGGGCGTTGCGGCCCTGGATCAGCTCGGAGCCGAGGTTGCTGGTCATGATCAGCACGGTGTTCTTGAAGTCGACCGTGCGGCCCTGCGAGTCGGTGAGCCGGCCGTCGTCGAGCACCTGCAGCAGCGTGTTGAAGACGTCGGGGTGGGCCTTCTCGATCTCGTCGAGCAGCACGACCGAGTAGGGGCGGCGGCGCACCGCCTCGGTGAGCTGCCCGGCGTCCTCGTAGCCGACGTACCCGGGCGGGGAGCCGACCAGCCGGCTGACGGTGTGCCGCTCCTGGAACTCGCTCATGTCCAGCCGGATCATGCGGTCGGAGTCGCCGAACAGCGCCTCGGCCAGCGCCCGGGCCAGCTCGGTCTTGCCGACGCCGGTGGGGCCGAGGAACAGGAAGCTGCCGATCGGCCGGTCGGGGTCGCCCAGCCCCACGCGGGAGCGGCGGACGGCCTCGGCCACCACGCGCACGGCGTCGTCCTGGCCGACCACCCGCTGGTGCAGGCGCTCCTCCAGCGACAGCAGCCGCGCCATCTCCTCCTGGGTCAGCTGGGCCACCGGGATGCCGGTCTGCCGCGAGATGACCTCGGCGACGTCGTCGACGCCGACCTCCGGGACGCCGGCCTGGCCGCCGCCGGTGCGGGCCTCCTCCAGCCGGCGCTGGGCCTCGGCGAGCTGGTCGCGCAGCTCCGAGGCGCGCTCGTACTGCTCGGCGGCCACCGCCTGGTCCTTCTCCCGCTGCAGCCGCTCGACCTCCTGCTCGAGGCCGCGCAGGTCCGTCGGCGGGGTCTTCACCCGGCGGCGGACGCGGGCACCGGCCTGGTCGATGAGGTCGATGGCCTTGTCCGGCAGGTGCCGGTCGGGGACGTAGCGGTCGGAGAGGTCGACGGCGGCGCGGATGGCCTCGTCGGTGAAGCGCACCTGGTGGTGGGCCTCGTAGCGGTCGCGCAGGCCGCACAGGATCGCCACGGTGTCCTCGACGCCGGGCTCGGCCACCAGGATCGGCTGGAACCGGCGCTCCAGCGCGGCGTCCTTCTCGATGTTGCGGCGGTACTCGTCCAGCGTCGTCGCGCCGATGATGTGCAGCTCGCCGCGGGCCAGGGCCGGCTTGAGCATGTTGCCCGCCCCGCCGGAGCCCTCCGAGGCGCCGGCGCCGACGACGGTGTGCAGCTCGTCGATGAAGACGATCACCTCGTCGGAGTGCTCGCGGATCTCGTCCATGACCTTCTTGAGCCGCTCCTCGAAGTCGCCGCGGTAGCGGGTGCCGGCCACCAGGCCGGTGAGGTCGAGCTCGACGAGCCGGCGGCCGCGCAGCGTCTCGGGGACGTCGCCCTCGACGATCTGGGCGGCGATGCCCTCCACGATCGCGGTCTTGCCGACGCCGGCGTCGCCGATGAGCACCGGGTTGTTCTTCCGGCGCCGGGAGAGGACCTCGACGGTCTGCTCGATCTCCGCCTCCCGGCCGATCACCGGGTCGATCTGGCCGTTGCGGGCCAGCTCGGTGAGGTCGCGGCCGTACTCGTCGAGCGTCGGGGTGCTCGACTGCTGCCCCTGGCCGGGGCCGCCGGGGCGCCCGCCGCCGGGCTGGGGGCCGCCGGTGGCGGCCTGCTGGAGGGCCTCCGGGGTCACGCCGTGCTCGCGCAGCACCCGGCCGCCCGGGGAGTCGGGGTTGACGGCGAGGGCGAACAGCAGGTGCTCGGGGCCGATGTAGGTGCTGCCCAGCGCGCGCGACACCCGGTGGGCGTCGAGCAGCGCGCGCTTGGCGGCCGGCGTCAGGGACGGCGCCTCCTCGCGCGGCTCCCCGCGCTGCAGCTGCGCCTCGAGCTCGCCGCGCAGCCGGTCGGGGTCGGTGCCGGTGCGGGCGAGGAAGGCGCGGGTGGTCTCGTCGCCGGTCATCGCCCACAGCAGGTGCTCGGTGTCGAGGTCGGCGCTGCCGGTGGCCACGGCCTGTCCCGCGGCGGCGTTGACGAGCTCGCGCGCCTGCTGGCTGAGGAACTGGGTGATGTCGACGCGCTGACGGGGCGCGCCCTGCCCGCCGCTGAGGTAGCGGGCGAAGAAGTCGTCGAAGGGGCTCCCGTAGGGGCCGGGGAAGAAGGGGCTGGTCATGCCTCACGTCCAGGTCGGTCGGGTGGGGTCGGGAGGTGGTCGCCGGAGGGCTCGCGTAGGGGGAGCCCGTACCCGGGATGGCACACCGTCACCGAGAGCGGCGCATCAGCCATTCGCCTCTCTCCAGCGCGGCCGGGCACGCCGCGCTTCCCCGGTGTGATCTGCCCTGAGCGAACCGGGAGGGGCCCCGCCCGCGGCTAGCATCGGGCCGTGCGGGTCTCCTCTGCCGTCGTCTCCCGGATCGCCCTGGTCAACCTCCTGGCCAACGGCGCGATCGTCGTCACCGGCGGCGCGGTGCGGCTGACCGGCTCCGGGCTGGGCTGCCCCACCTGGCCGCGGTGCACCGACGCGAGCTTCGTGGCCACGCCGGAGCTGGCCGGCCACGGCGCGATCGAGTTCGGCAACCGGCTGCTGACCTTCGTGCTGGCCGCGGTCGCGATCGCCACCGTCGTCGCCGTCTTCCGCTCCGGCCGCCGCGACCTGCGGCGGCTGGCCGTCGTCGCGTTCCTGGGCATCCCCGCGCAGGCGCTGCTCGGCGGGGTGACCGTGCTGACCGGCCTGAACCCGTGGACGGTGGCCGCGCACTTCCTGCTGTCGTCGGTGCTGGTCGCGGTGTCCACGGTGCTGTGGCTGCGCTCGCGGGAGCCCGGGGTCGGGCAGCCGCTGGTCCGCCGGCCGATCGCGCTGCTGGTCGGCGGGATCGCCGCGGTGACCGCGGCGGTCCTGGTGCTGGGCACCGTGGTCACCGGGTCGGGCCCGCACAGCGGCGACCTCGACGAGACCGGCGCCCCCTCCGGCGGGCGGATGGGCTTCGACCCGGAGACGGTCAGCCAGCTGCACGCCGACGTCGTCTTCCTGCTCGTCGGGCTGACCGTCGCGCTGCTGGTGGCGCTGTACGCCATGGACTCCCCCGGCCGGGTGCGCCGGGCCGCGCGCGACCTGCTGGTCGTGCAGCTGCTGCAGGGCGTGGTCGGCTTCGTGCAGTACTTCACCCACCTGCCCGTGGTGCTGGTGCTGCTGCACATGCTCGGCGCGGTGCTGGTGACCGCCTACACCGCGCGGCTGGCGTGGTCGGTCCGCGGCCCGGCGACCGAGCAGCCGCTGGACACCCCCGCCGTCCCCACCGCCGCCGCCCGCTGAGCCGCTCGACCGGCGCCTCCGGCGGCGGGCCCACCGCACGGGCCCCACCGCACGGTGCCCGACCTCGCCCTGCGGGGTGAGGTCGGGCACTGCGGGCCGAGGCCCGGGGCGACGTCGCCGGGCTGCCCTCGGTCGCGCCGGCGGACGCACCTGAGCCCGCGAGATCGCCGCGTGTCGACCTGGCGCGGTCTCGTCGCCGCCGAGGTCGCAACGGGTCGACACCGGGCGCGCCGGCGCAAACCCCCGACGGTCGAGATCACGGGATCTCGACGGAGGGGAGCGGGAGCCGAGCGGCTCAGACGAGGACGTCGACGGCGATGGCGATCGACAGCAGCGTCATGTGCGTGATCGACACCGAGAACAGCTTCATCGGCCGGTCGGGGACGCCGGCGCGGATCCGGTCCAGCCACTGGTGGGACTCGGCGACGTACCACGCGCCGAGCAGCCCCCCGCCGACGGCGAAGGCCCAGTTGAGGACCGGGGTGACCGAGCCCATGAGCAGGGTGGCGCCCAGGGTCGCCCACGCCCACACGACCGACTGCCGGCCGACGCTCTCGGGCCCGGCCACCACCGACAGCATGGGCACGTTCGCGCGGGCGTAGTCCTCGCGGAAGCGGCTGGCCAGCGCCCAGAAGTGCGGCATCTGCCAGCAGAAGACGACGGCGAAGAAGGCGAGCGCCGGCCAGTCGAGCGAGCCGGTCACCGCCGCCCAGCCGATGAGCACCGGCGCCGCCCCGGGGAAGGCCCCGAAGACCGTGTTGTGCCGGGTCCGGCGCTTGAGCACCATCGTGTAGACGACGGAGTAGGCCAGGATCGCCACCGCGGCGAGCGCCGTGGCCAGCGGCGTGGTGGCCACCCACAGCAGGGTCAGCGACGCCGCGGCGAGGACCAGCCCGAACACCAGCGCCGCCCGCGGCGACACCACCCCCGCCGGGATCGGGCGGTTCCGGGTGCGCGACATCAGCCGGTCGATGTCGCGGTCGTACCAGCAGTTGAAGACGTTGGCCGCGCCGGCGGCGAACGTCCCGCCCACCATCGTGGCGCCCACCAGCCGCCAGGACGGCCAGCCGTCGGCGGCCATCATCATCGCCGGCAGGGTGGTGACCAGCAGCAGCTCGACGAGCTTGGGCTTGGTCAGCGCCACGTAGGCGCCCACCACCGCCGGCAGGCGGCGGGCGGGAACGACCGGGCGCTCGGTGAGCGCCGTCACCGCACGTCCTCCCCCGCGTGCTCGCAGGGCGCCACCGGGCACGCAGACAGCACGGGGGTCCCTTCGAACCGGGGGATGAACGGTCCCCACTCTATCCCGCAGGAGCCGCGCCCACGGGTCGGGATGACTAGGGTCTGATCACGTTGACGCCGCGCGGACAGCGGGTAGGGCCGTCGCCGACGACGGAGCGTCCGGGCCAGTGATGGCCCGGGTGCACACCGGATCAGCTGCACACCGCGCCCGCGTCGCCCGCCCGGGAGCACGGGACAACCGGTCCCCGGACGGCCCCGCACCGGCCGACCTCGAGGAGCACCGTCCGACATGACCAGCGACACCACGGGCTCGGGTACCCGGAGCACGGAGGCCGAGGCCCCGGCCGAGGCCGCCACCGACTCCCCCACCGGCGACCCGCGACAGCCGCACCCCACGCTGCCCGACGGCTTCGGCGACCTCGACCGCCGGGCCATCGACACCGCCCGCGTGCTGGCCATGGACGCCGTCCAGAAGGTCGGCAACGGCCACCCGGGCACCGCGATGAGCATGGCGCCCACTGCCTACCTGCTCTTCCACAAGTGGCTGCGCCACGACCCGACCGACCCGAACTGGGTCGCCCGCGACCGCTTCGTGCTGTCGATGGGCCACTCGAGCCTGACGCTGTACGTGCAGCTGTACCTATCCGGCTACGGCCTGGAGCTGGCCGACCTCGAGGCGCTGCGCACCTGGGGCTCGAAGACCCCCGGCCACCCCGAGGTCAACCACACCCCCGGCGTGGAGACGACGACCGGCCCCCTCGGCCAGGGCGTCGGCAACGCCGTGGGCATGGCGATGGCCGCCCGCCGCGAGCGTGGCCTGCTCGACCCCGACGCCCCCGAGGGCGAGAGCCTCTTCGACCACACCGTCTGGGTCTTCGCCTCCGACGGCGACCTGGAGGAGGGCGTCAGCGGCGAGGCCTCCTCGCTGGCCGGCACCCAGCAGCTGGGCAACCTGGTGCTCGTCTACGACGACAACCGGATCTCCATCGAGGACGACACCAACGTCGCCTTCACCGAGGACGTCGGCAAGCGCTACGAGGCCTACGGCTGGCACGTGCAGCACGTCGACGACGGCGAGGACCTGGCCGCGGTCGACGCCGCCTTCGCCGCCGCCAAGGCCGAGACCGGCCGCCCGTCGATCATCGTGCTGCGCACGATCATCGCCTGGCCGGCGCCGAACAAGCAGAACACCGGCGCCGCGCACGGCTCGGCGCTGGGCGAGGACGAGGTGCGCGCCACCAAGGAGGTCCTCGGCTTCGACCCGGAGAAGAGCTTCGACGTCGACGACGAGGTGCTCGCCCACGCCCGCGCGGTGGTCGACCGCGGCCGCCAGGAACACCAGGAGTGGCAGCAGCGCTTCGACGCCTGGGCGCAGCAGGACCCCGAGCGCGCCGCGCTGCTGGAGCGGATGCGCGAGCGCCGGCTCCCCGAGGGCTTCGCCGAGGGCCTGCCGACCTTCGACGCCGACCCCAAGGGCGTGGCCACCCGCAAGGCCTCGGGCAAGGTGCTCGCCGCCCTCTACCCCGCGCTGCCGGAGCTGTGGGGCGGGTCGGCCGACCTCGCCGAGAGCAACAACACCGCCGTCGAGGGCGAGCCGTCGTTCCTGCCGTCGGACCGCCAGACGAAGATGTGGAGCGGCGGCCCCTACGGCCGCACCCTGCACTTCGGCGTCCGCGAGCACGCCATGGGCGCGGTCATGAACGGGATCGCGCTGCACGGCGGCACCCGCGTCTACGGCGGCACCTTCCTCACCTTCAGCGACTACATGCGCGGCGCGGTCCGCCTCGCCGCGCTCATGCAGCTGCCGGTCACCTACGTGTGGACGCACGACTCGATCGGCCTGGGCGAGGACGGCCCGACCCACCAGCCGATCGAGCACTTCGCCGCGCTGCGCGCCATCCCCGGCCTCGACGTCGTCCGCCCGGCCGACGCCAACGAGGTGACCGTCGCCTGGCGGACGATCCTCGAGAACAACGACCGCCCGGCCGGCCTGCTGCTGTCCCGGCAGAACCTGCCGGTGTTCGACCGGTCGCAGACGGGCTCGGCCGAGGGCGTGGCCCGCGGCGCGTACGTGCTGGCCGACGCGTCGAACGGGCAGCCCGAGGTGATCCTGCTCGGCACCGGCTCGGAGGTGCAGATCGCCGTCGCCGCCCGCGAGCGGCTGGAGGCCGACGGCGTCCCGACCCGCGTGGTGTCGGTGCCCTGCGTCGAGTGGTTCGCCGACCAGGACCAGGCCTACAAGGACGAGGTGCTCCCGCCGAGCGTCCGCGCCCGGGTCAGCGTCGAGGCCGGCGTGCCCATGGGCTGGCGCGAGTTCGTCGGCGACGCCGGGCGGATCGTCGGGCTCACCCACTACGGCGCCAGCGCTTCCTACTCCGTCCTCTACGAGCAGTTCGGCCTGACCGACGAGGCCGTCGTCGCCGCCGCCCGCGAGTCGATCGAGGCGGCCGCGTCGGGCCCCGCCGTCCCGGCCGGCCCGGTGGCCGCCACCGGCGGCCTCCCCCACCCCACCGGCGACAGATGAAGGACCCTGTCGCCCCCCGACCCCCGCGAGCTCGGGCCGGGACCCTGCGGCAGGGCCGTTCCAGCACCTCACCAGGAAGGCAGTGACATGGCACAGAACGAGAAGCTGGCGCAGCTGTCGTCGGCGGGGGTCGCCGTCTGGCTCGACGACCTGTCCCGCGACCGCATCCGCAGCGGCAACCTGCAGTCGCTGGTCGACGAGTACTCCATCGTCGGCGTCACCACCAACCCGACGATCTTCGCCGCGGCGATCAGCGGGTCGGACTCCTACGACGACCAGGTGCACGCCCTCGCCGTGCGGAGGGTGAGCGTCGAGGAGGCGCTGCGCACGATCACCGCCGCCGACGTCCGGGACGCCTGCGACCTGCTCGCGCCGGTCGCGCAGCGCCAGCCCGGCGACGGCCGGGTGTCCCTGGAGGTCGCCCCCGGCCTGGCCCACGACACCGACGCCACGGCGGCCGAGGCCGCCCACCTGTGGTGGCTGGTCGACCGGCCGAACCTGTTCATCAAGATCCCCGCCACCGAGGAGGGGCTGGCGGCGATCACCACCTCGATCGCGCGCGGCATCAGCGTCAACGTCACCCTCATCTTCAGCCCCGAGCGGTACCGCGCCGTCATGGACGCCTACCTGGCCGGGCTGGAGCAGCGGCTGGCCGACGACGCCGACGCCGACCTGACCCAGATCGCGTCGGTGGCCTCGTTCTTCGTGTCCCGCGTGGACAGCGAGGTGGACAAGCGGCTGGAGAAGGTCGGCGCCGAGCAGCTCAAGGGCAAGGCGGCGCTGGCCAACGCGCAGCTGGCCTACCAGGCCTACGAGGAGGTCTTCTCCTCCGACCGCTGGAAGGCACTGGAGGCCAAGGGTGCGCGGCCGCAGCGCCCGCTGTGGGCCTCCACCGGCGTGAAGAACCCCGAGTACTCCGACACCCTCTACGTCAGCGAGCTCGTCGCCCCCGGCACGGTCAACACGATGCCGGAGAAGACGCTCAGGGCCTACGCCGACCACGGCGAGGCCGGCACCCCGGTGCAGCAGACCTACGACGACGCGGCGGCCACGATGAAGGCCATCGCCGACGCCGGGGTCGACCTCGACGACGTCTTCCGCGTGCTCGAGGACGAGGGCGTGCAGAAGTTCGTCGACTCGTGGGACGAGCTCACCGACTCCGTCCGCAGCGAGCTCGAGGACAAGGCATGACCCTGCAGTTCAGCTGCAGCGGTCTCGACGTCCCCGAGAACGTCCGCACCCAGCTCGCCGACGACGACGTCGCCGCGCGGCTGGTCGCCAAGGACGCGACGCTGTGGGGGCCGGAGGCCGAGAGCGAGGCCTCGATCCGGCTGGGCTGGCTGGACCTGCCCGCCTCCTCCCGGGAGCTGGTGCCGCGGCTGGCGGCGCTGCGCGCGGAGCTCGCCGGCGAGGGCCTCGACCGGGTCGTCCTCGCCGGCATGGGCGGGTCCTCGCTGGCGCCGGAGGTCATCTGCCGCACCGCCGGTGTGCCGCTGGTCGTGCTGGACACCACCGACCCCGGCCAGGTCGCCGCGGCCATGACCGACCTCGACCGCACCGTGGTGGTGGTCAGCTCCAAGTCCGGCGGCACCATCGAGACCGACAGCCATCGGCGCGCCTTCCTCGCCGCCTTCGCCGAGGCCGGCCTCGACGAGGAGCAGGCCGGCCGCCGGTTCGTCGTCGTCACCGACCCCGGCTCGCCGCTGGCCGACACCGCGGCGGCGATGGGCGCCCGCGCCGTCTTCCTCGCCGACCCGAACGTCGGCGGCCGCTACAGCGCGCTGTCGGCGTTCGGGCTGGTGCCGGCCGCGCTGGCCGGGGTCGACGTCGAGCCGCTCCTCGACCGGGCCGCCGAGCTCGCCGAGCAGCTCGCCGAGCAGGGCAACCCGGCCCTGGAGCTCGGGATCGCGCTGGGCGCGGGCTTCCGCACCGGCCGCGACAAGGTGGCGCTCGCCGACGGCGGCACCGGCAGCGGCCGCATCGAGGGCTTCGGCGACTGGGCCGAGCAGCTGATCGCCGAGTCCACCGGCAAGGAGGGCCGCGGGCTGCTGCCCGTCGTCCTGGAGTCGGTGGACGCCCCGGGCTCGGCCGCGCACGACGCGCTGCTGGCCGTCGTCGACGGCGACCCGGTCGAGGGCCGGCCCTCGGTGGGGGTCAGCGGCCCGCTGGGCGCCCAGTTCCTCGGGTGGGAGTACGCGACGGCGGTGGCCGGGCGGATCCTCGGCATCGACCCCTTCGACCAGCCCAACGTCACCGAGTCCAAGGAGAACACCGCCCGCATCCTCGACGCCGGCCTCCCCGACGAGCAGCCGGCCGCCACGATCGGCGCGGTCGAGGTGTACGGCTCGGGCGGGGTGCTCGACGGCGTCGACCTCTCCTCGCACGACGGGCTGCGGCTGGTGCTCGACGCGCTGCTGGCCGCGGTGCCCCCGCGCGGCTACCTCGCCGTCATGGCGTACCTCGACCGCCAGGCCGACGCCCGCGCCGGGGAGCTGCGCGCGGCGCTGGCCCGGCGCACCGAGCACGCGGTCACCTTCGGGTGGGGCCCGCGGTTCCTGCACTCGACCGGCCAGTACCACAAGGGCGGGCCGCAGGTCGGCGCGTTCCTGCAGCTCACCGGGGCCACGGCGACGGACCTGCCGGTGCCCGACCGGCCGTTCTCCTTCGCCACGCTGCAGGCCGCCCAGGCCGCCGGCGACCGGCAGGCGCTGGCCGACCGGCAGCGGCCGCTGCTGCACCTGCACCTGACCGACCGCGCCGCCGGGATCGACCAGGTCCTCGGTGCCCTCGGCTGACCGCCGGGGTAGCACCGGAGCCGCCGGCACGACCGTCGGCACGAGGAGCCCAGAGGAGGACTCGTGATCCCCAACCCGCTGCGCGATCCGCGGGACCGGCGGCTGCCGCGCGTCCCCGAGCCCTGCGCGCTCGTCGTCTTCGGCATCACCGGTGACCTCGCGCGCAAGAAGCTGCTCCCGGCGGTCTACGACCTGGCCAACCGGGGGCTGCTGCCGACCAACTTCGCGCTGCTGGGCTTCGCGCGGCGGGACTGGGGCGACCAGGACTTCGCCGAGCTGGCCCGTGACGCCGCCCGCAACGCCGCCCGCACCCCCTGGCGGGAGGAGGTGTGGGAGCGGCTGGCCAGCAGCGTGCGGTTCGTGCAGGGCTCCTTCGACGACGACAACGCCTTCGACGAGCTCGCCAACGCGCTGGCCGACCTCGAGAGCAGCCACGGCATCGGCGGCAACGCCGCGTTCTACCTGTCCATCCCGCCGGCGATGTTCCCGGTCGTGCTCAAGCAGATGCAGCGCACCGGCATGGCCGAGAGCACGCCCGACCGGTGGCGGCGCGTCGTCGTCGAGAAGCCCTTCGGCACCGACCTGGCCTCCAGCCGGGAGCTCAACGAGCTGGTCGACTCGGTGTTCAGCGCCGAGGACGTCTTCCGCATCGACCACTACCTGGGCAAGGAGACCGTCCAGAACCTGATGGCGCTGCGGTTCGCCAACACGCTGTTCGAGCCGATCTGGAACGGCCACCACGTCGACTCGGTGCAGATCACGATGGCCGAGGACGTCGGCATCGGCGGGCGGGCCGGGTTCTACGAGAAGACCGGCGCCGCCCGCGACGTGCTGCAGAACCACCTGCTGCAGCTGCTGGCGCTGACCGCGATGGAGGAGCCGGTCGAGTTCTCCGCCGACGAGATCCGCACCGAGAAGCTCAAGGTGCTGCGGGCGGTGTCGCTGCCCGAGGACGTGCGCACCTTCGCCGTCCGCGGCCAGTACGAGCAGGGCTGGCTGGCCGGCCAGCGCGCCCGGGGCTACCGGCAGGAGGAGGGCGTCGACCCGGAGTCGACCACCGAGACCTTCGCCGCCGTCCGGCTCGGGGTGGAGACCCGCCGGTGGGCCGGCGTGCCGTTCTACCTGCGCACCGGCAAGCGGCTGCCGCGGCGGGTCACCGAGATCGCGCTGGTGTTCAAGCGGGCCCCGCACCTGCCCTTCGCCGACACCGACACCGAGGAGCTGGGCAACAACCAGCTCGTCGTGCGGGTGCAGCCCGACGAGGGCGTGACGCTGAAGTTCGGCTCGAAGGTGCCCGGCAGCGTCATGGAGGTCCGGGACGTGTCCATGGACTTCCTCTACGGCGAGCAGTTCACCGAGACCAGCCCCGAGGCCTACGAGCGGCTGCTGCTCGACGTGCTGCTGGGCGACGCCACGCTGTTCCCGCGCAACGCCGAGGTGGAGGCCTCCTGGGCGGTGATCGACCCGCTCGAGGAGTTCTGGGCGGGCGGCACACCGGAGCCCTACCGGGCCGGGGAGTGGGGCCCGCGGGCCGCCGACGAGATGCTCGCCGCCGAGGGCCGCCGGTGGCGGCGGCCGTGAGCGCGAGCCGACGGGAGGAGAACCCGTGACGACGCTGTGGGACACCACCGGATCCGCGGTGGTCAAGGAGCTGGCCGCCCAGCGACGGACCGGCGGCGCGGTGCTCTCCGGCGTCGCGCTGACGCTGGTCGTCGTCGCCGACGAGGGCCGGGTCACCGAGGCCGAGGACGCCGCGACCACCGCCGCCGAGCAGCACCCCTGCCGGATCCTGGTGGTGGTGCGCCGGCAGATCGACGCACCGGTCCCCCGCCTGGACGCCGAGGTGTCCATCGGCGGGCGGCTGGGTCCCGGCGAGGCGGTCGTCATGCGCATGTACGGGCGGCTGGCGCTGCACGCCGAGTCGGTGGTGCTGCCGCTGCTGGCCGCCGACGCCCCGGTGGTCACCTGGTGGCACAGCGACCCGCCGAGCCGGCTGACCACCGACGCGCTCGCCGTCATCGCCGACCGGCGGATCACCGACAGCACCGTGGCCGCCGACCAGATGCGCGCGCTGCGCACCCGCGCGCAGGACTACGCGCCCGGTGACACCGACCTGGCCTGGACCCGCGCCACCGGCTGGCGCGCGACGCTGACCTCGGCGCTGGACTCCGTCTCCGGCCGCCGGGGCGACGCCGTGCAGGTCCTCGGCGGGCGGATCGAGGGCGACCCGGGCGCGGCCACCGCGCAGCTGCTGGCCGGCTGGATCCAGTCGCGCTCCGGCGCCCGGCTCGACGTCGTCCAGGCCACCCGGCACGCGGGTCCCAGCGGCATCGACTCGGTGGTCCTGCAGCTCGACCAGGACGAGGAGGTGCGCGTGCACGCCGACCGCCGCGGCGGTGCGGTCATCAGCCAGCCCTACCGGCCCGACGCCACCATGGCCCTGCCCGACCGCTCGCTGGGCGACCTGCTCGGCGAGGAGCTGCGCCGGCTGGACCCCGACGAGCCCTACGCCGAGGCGCTGGAGGTCACCACCGGGGTCTCCGGGCTGGCCGGCCGCACCGGCGTGCGCTCGCACGTCTGGGTCGACCCCGCCGAGCAGGACGGCGCCGGCTCCGGGGCGGTCGACGCCGAGCAGGTCGACGAGGGCAGCCCGCACGGCGCGGCACCCACCGTCCCCCCGACGTCCGAGGGCACCGACGAGGTGGCCCTGCACGGCGAGCACGACACCCCCGACCCGACGGCGCCCGAGACGTCCGAGGCGGTCCGGTGACCCTCACCCCGGGGGACCGCATCGTCGAGGAGCTGTCCCGGCGCAGCGAGGGGCCGGTGCCCGACGTGATCGTCGAGCCCGACGCCGAGACGCTGGCCCGGGCGGTCGCCGCGGCGCTGGTGGCCCGGCTCGCCGCCGCGCAACTGGTGCACGGGACGGCGTCGGTGGTGCTCACCGGCGGCGGCGTGGGCACCGCGGTGCTGCGGCACGTCGCCGGACTGGCCGCCGAGCCGGCACCCGGCCAGGACGTCGACTGGACGGCGGTCGACGTGTGGTGGGGCGACGAGCGGTTCGTCCCGGCCGACGACGACGAGCGCAACGAGAAGGGCGCGCGCGAGGCGCTGCTGGACCGGGTCGGCGTGCCGCCGGAGCGGGTGCACCCGATGCCCGCCTCCGACGCCGGGTTCGCCGAGCCCGAGGAGGCCGCGGAGTGGTACGCCGGCGTCCTCTCCGACGCGGCTCGTGACTCCGGGGCCGACGGGCCGCTGCCGCGCTTCGACGTGCTGCTGCTGGGCATGGGCCCCGAGGGCCACGTGGCGTCGATCTTCCCGCACTCGCCGGCCGCCTCCGACGACCGCCCGGTGGTGGCGGTGCGCGACTGCCCCAAGCCGCCCCCGACCCGGGTCAGCCTCGGGTTCTCCGCGATCGGCAGCGCCGAGGAGGTGTGGCTGCTGGTGGCCGGGGAGGGCAAGGCCGAGGCGGTCGCCCGGGCGCTCGGCGGCGCCGACCCGCTCGACGTGCCGGCGGCCGGCGCGTGCGGCCGGCGGGCCACCCGCTGGCTGCTCGACGCCGCGGCCGCGAGCCGGCTGCCGGGAGCGGCCGACGCCGACGGAACGGGTGCCGGAGGCCCCGGCACCGACGGCTGACGGTGGCGCCGCCGGCTCCCGGGGGGTTGTGGATCGGGGTGCTCGGACACCTCGAGCTGCGCCGCGACGGCGTGCCGGTGCCGATCGGCGCCCGGCTGCAGCGCGCGGCGCTGACGGTGCTCACGGTGGAGGCGGGCCGGCTGGTGCCCGTCGACCGGCTCGCCGACCTGCTGTGGAACGGCGCCCCGCCGCCCAAGGTCGCCGCGTCGGTGCACACCACCATCGCGCTGCTGCGCCGCACCCTCGACCCCGGCCGGGCCCCCCGCTCCAGCGGTTCGGTGCTGCTCAGCGCGCCGCCGGGCTACCGGCTCGCCCGCGAGGCCGTCCAGATCGACGCCGACGTCTTCGAGCGGCTCCTGGTCGAGGCCGGGAGTGTGGCCGGCCGCGACGACGCCCGCGCCGTGGCGCTGCTCGACGACGCCCTCGCGCTGTGGCGCGGGCCGGCGCTGGCCGAGTTCGCCGACGAGCCGTTCGCCCGCGCCGCCGTCGACCGCTGGGAGGGGCTGCGGCTCGGCGCGGTCGAGCAGCGGGCCGCGGCGCTGCTCGGCCTCGGCGAGACCGGTCGCGCCGTCGCCGACCTGCAGGAGCACCTGACCCGCTCCCCCCTGCGCGAGCAGGCCCGGGCCACCCTCGCCCGCGCGCTGTACCTCGCCGGCCGTGCCGCGGACGCGCTCGCGGTGCTCGCCGAGGGGCGACGGCTGCTCCGCGACGAGCTCGGGCTGGACCCCGGCCCGGCGCTGCGCGAGGTGGAGGAGCAGATCCTCCGCCACGACCCGGGGCTGCGGCCGGCCCCCGCGCCGACGTCCCCGGCCGCGTCCCGACCCGCGCCGGCGCCGCGGCCGGACCGGCCGCCCCCGTCGCTGCGCGGCCGCGAGGCCGAGTGCACCCTGCTGGCCGACGTCCTCGCCGGCGCCGCCGCCGGGTCCGGCGCCGTCGTGCTCGTCACCGGGGACGCCGGGATGGGCAAGTCGGCGCTGCTGCAGTGGCTCACCGCGGCGGCCGTCGCGGCGGGCGGCGGCGCGCACACCGGCACCTGCCGCGACGGGGTGGCCGGGCCGCCCTACTGGCCGGTGCTGCAGGCGCTGCGCGCCGCCGTCCCCGTCCTCGACGCCGCCGCCCGGGAGGAGGTGGCCCGCGCGCTCGGCCCGCTGCGGGCCGTCGTCCCCGGTCTCGGGGACCCGCCGCCGGGTGCCGGCGTCGACCCGGCCATGGTCCTGGTGCACCTGACCGACGCGCTCGGCGCCGTGCTCGGCGCCGCCGGCCGGCCCGCGGTCCTGGCCCTGGACGACCTGCAGGCCGCCGACCCCGCGACGCTGCGACTGGTCGCCGGCCTGGCCGCGGACGTCGCCGCCGCCCCGGCCGTCCTCGCCCTCGCGCTGCGCAGCGGCGAGGACGGCGGCCCGGCCCTGGTCGACGCGCTGGCGGCCCTCGGCCGGCTGCCACGGCTGGTGCGGCTGGACCTCGAACCCCTCCCCGCCGACGCCGTGGCCGACCTGGTGCGCGCCGCCGCCCCCGCCGGGCTGGGTGACGACGGCGTCCGGGAGACGGTCACCCGCGCCGGCGGCAACCCGTTCTTCGCCCTGGAGCTGGCGCGGGCGGCCCCCGCGCCGGGCGGCGCCGCGCCGACGGGCCGGGGCCGGGCGGTCGGCGGGGTGCCGGCGGCGGTCCACGACGTCCTGCGCCAGCGGGTCCTCCGCCTGCCGCCTCCCGGCCCCGAGCTGCTCACCGCCGCGGCCGTCGCCGGGTCCCCCCTGCCGGTGGAGGACCTCGCCGCGGTGGCCGGGGTGCCCGTCGGGACGGCGCTCGACGCCCTGGAGGCGGCGGTGGCCGCGCGCTTGGCCGTCGACGGCGGGGAGGGCACCTTCGCCCCCGGGCACGCGCTCCTCGGGGAGGTGCTGCGCGCGCAGCTGTCCAGCGCCCGCGCCGCCCGGCTGCACCGCGCCGTCGGCGAGCGGCTGGCCGCGCGGGCCGGCGACGACGACGAGCAGGCCTCGCGCGTCGCCGCCCACCTGCTCGCCGCCCGCGTCCTCGACGGCGGCGCCGCCGCCGTGCCGTGGCTGGAACGGGCCACCGACCACGCGGTGCGGGTCTCGGCGCTCGACCAGCTGCGCGAGCTGGGCGGGCCGCTGCTCGCGGCGGCCGCGGCGCTGCCCGCCGGGCCGGACCGCCGGCGCCGGGAGCTGCGCGCGCTGAGCCGGACGGCGTACGCCGACGCGTGGGCGGCCGGCTACGACAGCCCCACGATCCGCGAGTACGGCCGGCTCGCCGCCGCCTGGGAGGTGCCCGACCCGCCGCTCCCCGGCGACGTCGAGCTGCTGTGGGCGGCCACCCTGTTCCAGTGCCAGGTCGGCCGGCTCGACGACGCCGACCGCACCGTGGCACGCATGGCCGGGCTGGCCGGGCGGCTCGACGACCCCACGGCCGGCTACCTGACCGAGGACATCACCGCCGTCGTGCGGTGGATGCAGGCCCGCCCCGCCGAGGCGCTCGAGCACGTGGACCGGGCCGCGGCGCACGTCGACGGCGGCCGGGTCGACCTGTCCCGCTCGCTGGCGTTCTCCCCGCCCACCCGCCTGGCCGTCGTCCGCGCCCTGTGCCTGTGGCTGCTCGGCCGGCGCGACGACGCCCGCGCGCAGGCCGACACCGCCCTCGCCGTCGCGCAGGAGGCGGGCCTGGGCGCGGCCGGCTTCGCCCGCCGCTGGGCGCTGGTCCTGGGACTGGTGGACGGCGACCCCGACCGGGTCCGTTCCCTGGTCGCGCTCCCGCTGCGCGAACCGGCCTGGGAGCGGTACCGCTACCCGTCGGCGGTGGTGGCCTTCGCCGAGGGGTGGCTGCTGGCCGGTCGCGACCCGCGGGCCGGGCTGGCCGCGATGCGGGCGGCGCACGCGGCGCTGGCCGAGCAGGGCCTGGCCGCCGGCCGGTCGGTGTTCCTCGGCCTGCTGGCCGCCACCGCACTGGCCGCCGGGGACCCCGCCGCGGCCGCGGCGACGTGCGAGGCAGGGCTGGCCGTCGCCGAGCGCGGCGAGCGCTACTGGGTGCCGGAGCTGACCCGGCTGCTCGCGGCCGCACGGGCCGCCGGCACCGGCGTCAGTGGACACCAAGACGCCGCCCAGTCCGGGCCGCCACCCTCGGCGCCATGACCACCGCGACTCCCGTCCCGACCCCGTCCGCTCCCCCGCGCGACCCCGTCACCGACGTCCGGCCCGGGGACCGCTGGCTGGTCGTCGTCGCCCACCCCGACGACGAGGCCTTCGGCTGCGGCTCGACCATCGCCCGCGCCGCGGCGGCCGGTGCCCGGGTGACGCTCGCCTGCGCCACCCGCGGCGAGGCGGGCGAGCCCGCGCCCGGACTGGCCGACTGCGCCGACCTCGGCGCGGTGCGGGAGGCCGAGCTCTACCGGTCGGCCGCCGCGCTCGGCATCGGCTCGGTGGAACTGCTGGGGTACCGCGACTCGGGGTTCGACGGGGAGCCGCCCCGCGGGTCGCTGTGCGCGGCCGCGCCGGACGACGTCGCCGGTGTGCTGGCGCGGCTGGTGACCGAGGTGCGGCCCGACGTCGTGCTCGTGCTCGACGGCAGCGACGGGCACCGCGACCACCGGCGGATCCGGACCGCCACGGCCGCCGCGGTGCGCGACGCCGCCGGGGCGGCCACCGTGCTCGTCGAGCACTGCCTGCCGCACTCGCTCATGTGCCGCTGGCTGGAGGAGATGCGCACGCTGCGGCCGGACACCGCCTACCACGCGATCGACCCCGCCGACCTCGGCCGGCCCGACGCCGAGGTGACCGACGTCCTCGACGTGCGGGCCGTCCTCGACCGGCGGGAGGTGGCGATCGCCGAGCACCGCTCGCAGGCCTCGCCGTTCGACGGGCTCAGCCCGCAGCTGCGGCGGGCGTTCCTGGGCACCGACCACCTGGCGCGCGTGCCGTGGCGGCCCCGCGGCCGGCAGCGGTGGTGGGACCCCGCCCGGGCCGGCTGGGTGCCGTGCCCGGCCCGGGCCTCGAGGCCCTAGGCCTCGCGGCGGATCAGGCGCCGCGGCGGGCCCGCAGCTTGGCCAGGGCCTCCTCGAGCAGGGCGTCGCCGTCGGCGTCGCTGCGCCGCTCCCGGACGTAGGCGAGGTGGGTCTTGTAGGGCTCGGTGCGCGGCGCCGGGGGCGGCGACTGCGCGTCCTGGCCGGCCGGCTGGCCGCAACGGGGGCAGTCCCAGAACTCGGGCACCTCGGCGTCGGTGGCGAACGCCACCCGGGTCTCGTGGCCCTGGCTGCACCAGTAGCCGATCCTGTGCCGCGGTGCGGCCTCGCCGCGCTCCGCCTCTCCCATCGGACCCGCTCCGACCCGGGTCCCCCGGATCGCGTTGCCACCAGCCACGAGCGCCCCCTCAGACCGACCTGCCCGGCGCGGACCACGCCGTTCGCGCAGTCTAGGGCCTCGGGGACGTTCTCTCGATCACGTTTTCGCCGCGGGCGCAGCGATGCCCGGTCGACCGGCGCGAGTGACTAGACCTTGAGCAGTATGCCCAGCGTCACGATGCAGATCGCCCAGACGAAGCCGGTGAAGACCGTGAGCCGGTTGAGGTTCTTCTCCACGACGGAGGACCCGGACAGCTGCGAGGAGACCGCACCGCCGAACATCGAGGACAGGCCGCCGCCCTTGCCCCGGTGCAGCAGGATCAGCACCACCAGCAGGACGCTGGCGAGGACCAGCAGCACGTTGAGGACGAGCTCGACCATGCGCACCAGGGTAACCGGTGCCCGGAGCCGCTCCGGTCAGCGCACGCCCGCGGTGGCCAGGTCGTAGCCGGCGTAGGGCCGCAGCACCACCGCGTTGTGCAGCCGCTGACCGGCCAGCAGCTGCACGCGGGTCTCCACCAGCGGCACGTAGGCGCCGGTGTCGAGGGCGGCGGCGGCCACCTCCCCCCAGGCCGTGGTGGCGGCGCCGGGGTCGGGCGCGGCGCGGGCGGTGTCGACCGCCGCCGACAGGGCCGGGTCGGTCAGCCGCGCGAAGTTGGTGTTGGCGACCGGGCTGACCGAGCGGCCGTCGACCAGCGGCACGAGGAACGAGCCGGGGGTCGGGAGGTCGGCCGTCCGGGTGGCCAGCACGATGCCGAAGCCGTTGCGGGTGACGTTGTCGGGGCTGCCGACGTCGGTGGCGTAGAAGCTGGCCGCCGGCAGGGGACGGACCTCGGCGGTGATGCCGACCTCGGCGAGCTGGGCGGCGACGGCGTCGGCCACGTCGAGGCTGGCCTGCGCGTCGGGCACGGCCATCACCGTGCTGAAGCCCTCGGGCCGGCCGCACGCGGTCAGCGCCGCGCGGGCGGCGTCGGGGTCGGGCCCGCGGTCGGCCTCGTCGGGACCTCCCGGGAGCGCGGCCGGCCACAGCCGCGCGGTGCGCACGGCCCGGTCGCCGCCGAGCACGTCCTGGACGGCGCGGCGGTCGATCGCGGCGGCCACCGCGGCGCGGCAGTCGGGCTGGTCCATCGGGGCGACGTCGGTGGGCAGCGCCAGCAGCCGCACCGCGCCGGTCGTCATGTCGTCGACCCGGTCGGGCAGGGGCACCACTCCCCCGGTGTCCCCCGTCAGCCGAGCGGCGGTGGCCGGGTGCACCCCGGTGCCGGAGACGTCGACGTCGGCGGAGCCGGCGAGCAGCGCCTGGTCGCGCTCGAGGTTGGACAGCCCGGTGCGGACGACGACCCGGTCGGGCAGCGCCGTGCGCACCCCGTCGGCGGCCGCGTCCCAGGCGGGGTTGCGGTCGAGCACGATGCCGGTGACCGGGTCGACGGAGGTGACCGCGTAGGGACCGGAGGAGACCGGGTCGGCGCCGTAGGCGGCGCCGGTGTCGCTCTCCACCGGCACCGGGCTGCTGGAGGGCAGCGCCAGGACGTAGGGGAAGTCCGGCTGCGCCGAGCGGAGCCGGAAGACGATCGTGGCGTCGTCGGGGGTCTCGATGGCGGCGAGCCCCAGCTTGGCCGGGTCCTCGTCCTGGTAGGGCCCGGCGTAGGGGTTCTCGGGGTCGTCGAGCAGCTCCACCACGTGGGTGGGGCCGCCGACGATGACGTCGGAGGCGAAGGACCGCTCGATGCCGTACTTGACGTCGCGCGAGGTGATCGGCCGGCCGGTCTCGAACCGCGCGCCCGCGCGCAGGGTGAACGTCCAGCTCAGCCCGCCGTCGGGGGTGGTGCCGAGGTCGGTGGCGAGGTCGGCGACGAGGTTGCCGGTGGCGCCGGGCTCGGAGGAGTAGGTGACCAGCGTGCGGGCGTAGAGCCGCATGAGGTTCCACACGCCGGGCTGGTAGGAGCGCTGCGGGTCGAGGCTGTCGACCTCGCCGGTGACCACCCGCAGCGTGCCGCCGGCCTCGTCGGAGGGTGCGCGCACGCCCTCGACGCCGGCGTCGGGGCCGTCGCCGAGGACCGGCACGCCGCTGCCGCCGTCGCCCCCGTCGCGGCAGCTGACCGCGACCGCGACCACCAGCACGACGACGACCGCCAGGCCGAGCACGCGGGCGGCCGTGCCGCGCAGCAGCCCGGCCGCCCGGGAGGAGCGGGAGCGGGGAGGTCGCTGCAGCGCGCTGCTCACCCACCCACCCCCGCTCGGCTGCCGGGGGAGCGTGCTCAGCTGCCCCCGGCGGCGATCCGACAGATCCGCGCGAACTCGTCGCCGTCGAGGCTCGCGCCCCCGACGAGTGCACCGTCGACGTCCGGCCCGGCCAGGATCCCGGCCGTGTTGCCGGCCTTCACCGACCCGCCGTAGAGGATACGGACGACGGCGGCGGTCTCCGGGCCGAAACGCTCGGCGAGCCGCGACCGGAGTGCGCCGCACACCTCCTGGGCGTCCTCGGGGGTGGCCACCTCGCCGGTGCCGATGGCCCAGACCGGCTCGTAGGCCAGCACGACGCGGGCCGCCTGCTCGGCGTCGAGGCCGGCGAGGGAGGCGTCGAGCTGGTCGGTGCAGTGCACCACCTGACCGTTGGCCTGCCGGACCTCCAGCCCCTCCCCCATGCACACGATGGGGGTGAGGCCGTGCCGCAGCGCGGCCCGGGTCTTGGTGGCCACCACCGCGTCGTCCTCGCCGTGCAGCTCGCGCCGCTCGGAGTGGCCGACGACGACGAAGCCGCACGCCAGCGCCGCCAGCATCGCGCCGCTGACCTCGCCGGTGTAGGCGCCGGAGTCGTGCGCGGAGAGGTCCTGCGCGCCGTACCCGACCGCCAGCTGGTCACCGGTCACCAGCGTCTGCACGCTGCGCAGCGCCGTGAACGGCGGCAGGACGACGACCTCGACGTCGTCGAGCTCCTTCTCGCTGAGGCTGAAGACCAGCTTCTGCACCAGGCCGATGGCCTCCAGGTGCGTCAGGTTCATCTTCCAGTTGCCCGCGATCAGCGGGCGGCGGCCCTCCCGGCGGGCGGGGGCCGGCTGCCTGCGTGCCACCGCGCCCCCTCAGTCCTCGAGCACCGCGAGGCCCGGGAGCTCCCGGCCCTCGAGGAACTCCAGCGACGCGCCGCCGCCGGTGCTGATGTGGCCGTAGGCCGCTTCGTCGAGCCCGAGCTGCCGGACCGCGGCCGCGGAGTCCCCGCCGCCGACCACCGACAGCCCGTCGACGGCGGCCACGGCCTCGGCCACGCCGCGCGTGCCGGCCTGGAACGGCGCGAGCTCGAACACGCCCATCGGCCCGTTCCAGAACACCGTGCGGGCGCCGCCCAGCTCGCGGCCGAAGAGCTCGACCGTGCGCGGCCCGACGTCCAGACCCATCTGGTCGCCGGGGATGGCGTCCACGCCGACCGTGGTGGTCGGGGCGTCGGCGCTGAACTCCGGCGCGACCACGACGTCGACCGGCAGCACGATGCGGTCGCCGGCCTCGGCGAGCAGCCGCCGGCAGGTGTCGACCTGGTCGGCCTCCAGCAGCGACGTGCCCACCCCGTGCCCCTGGGCGGCGAGGAAGGTGAAGCACATGCCGCCGCCGACCAGCAGCCGGTCGACCCTCGGCAGCAGCGCCTCGATGACGCCGAGCTTGTCGCTGACCTTCGAGCCGCCCAGGACGACGACGTAGGGCCGCGCGGGGTCGGTGGTGAGCCGGGTGAGCACGTCGCGCTCGGCGGCGACGAGCCGCCCGGCCGCGTGCGGCAGCCGCCGGGCGACGTCGTACACGGAGGCGTGCCTGCGGTGCACCGCGCCGAACGCGTCGTCGACGTAGACGTCGGCCAGCGCGGCCAGCCGGTCGGCCAGCTCGCCGCGCTCGGCGTCGTCCTTGCTGGTCTCGGCGGCCTCGAAGCGCACGTTCTCCAGCAGCAGGACGTCGCCGTCGCCGAGGGCCGCGGCCCGCGCCCGGGCGTCGTCGCCGGCGACGTCGGCGGCCAGCGGCACCTCCGCGTCGAGCAGCTCGCCGAGCCGGGCGGCCACCGGCGCCAGGGAGTACCGCGGGTCGGGCGCGCCCTTCGGCCGGCCCAGGTGCGCCGCGACGAGGACCCGGGCGCCGGCCTCCCGCAGCGCCTGCAGCGTGGGGAGGCTGGCCCGGATGCGCCCGTCGTCGGTGATCGTCTGCCCGTCGAGGGGGACGTTGAGGTCGGCGCGCAGGAGCACGCGCCGGCCGGTCACCCCCTCGGCGAGCAGGTCGTCGAGGGAGCGGGCCATCAGAGGGAGCGGCCGACGAGCTCGACGGAGTCGACGAGCCGGTTGGAGTAACCCCACTCGTTGTCGTACCAGCCGAGCACCTTGGCCATCGGGCCGAAGGTCTTGGTCAGCTTGCTGTCGTAGATGCACGACGCCGGGTCGGTGACGATGTCGGAGGACACGATCGGGGCGTCGGTGTACTTGAGGATGCCGGCGAGCGGGCCCGCGGCGGCCTCGCGGTAGGCGGCGTCGATCTCGTCGGCCGGCACCTCGCGGGTGAGCTGGACGGTGAGGTCGGTGGCCGAGCCGGTGGGCACCGGGACGCGGACGGCGTAGCCGTCGAGCTTGCCCTGCAGCTCGGGCAGCACCAGGCCGATCGCCTTGGCCGCGCCGGTGCTGGTCGGGACCATGTTGAGCGCGGCCGCGCGGGCGCGGCGGAGGTCCTTGTGCGGGCCGTCCTGCAGGTTCTGGTCGGCGGTGTAGGCGTGGATGGTGGTCATCAGGCCGCGCTCGATGCCGAAGGCGTCGTTGAGCACCTTGGCCAGCGGCGCGAGGCAGTTGGTGGTGCACGACGCGTTGCTGATGATCGTCTGCGAGCCGTCGTACTTCTCGTGGTTGACGCCCATGACGATGGTCAGGTCGTCGCCGGTGGCCGGCGCCGAGATGATCACCTTCTTGGCGCCGCCGGCGTCGACGTGCTTGCGGGCGTCGGCGGCCTTGGTGAAGAACCCGGTGGACTCGACGACGACGTCGACGCCCAGGTCGCCCCAGGGCAGCGCGGCCGGGTCGCGCTCGGAGAGCACCTTCATCGTGCTGCCGGCGATCTTGATGCCCTCGCCGTCGGCGGCGACGTCCTCGGACAGGACGCCCAGGATGCTGTCGTACTTCAGCAGGTGGGCGAGGACCTCGGGGCTGGTCAGGTCGTTGACCGCCACGATCTCGATGTCCTTGCCGCTGGCCGCGGCCGCCCGCCAGAAGTTGCGGCCGATCCGGCCGAACCCGTTGATACCCACCCGCACCGTCACTGCTGACCTCCACGGATCCGGGGCGCCGTCCGGCGCCGTCGCGTGCGTCGGCCGCGCGGGCGCGCGGCTTGCGTCGGCGACGACCCTATCGGCCCCGGCGGCAGCCGTCCGGGCGAGCCCTCAGCCGCCGGGGACCAGCTCGGCGACGTCGTCGGCCGCGGGGGCCGGGGCGGGGACGTCGGCGGCCGGTACGGGGGCGGCGGGGTCGGCGACGACGCGGTCGCGGCCGGTGGCCTTGGCGGTGTAGAGCGCGCGGTCGGCGGCCTCCAGCAGCGCCGGGGCGGAGGCGCCGTCGGCCGGGCAGACGGCCACGCCGATGCTGACGGTGACGCCGACGTCCTCGCCGTCGAGGGACTGCCGCTGCCCGGCGATCGCCCGGCGGACCTGCTCGGCCCGCTCGAGGGCCTGCTCGCGGCCCGCGCCCGGCAGCACCAGCACGAACTCCTCACCGCCGAGGCGCGCGGCGGTGTCGCCCTCGCGGACGGCGCCGGCGAGGGTCCGCGCGACCGCGGTGAGGACCCGGTCCCCCGCGGCGTGGCCGAGGCGGTCGTTGACGGACTTGAAGTGGTCGACGTCGACGAGCAGCACCGACAGCCGGCCGGTGCGCGGCCGCGAGGCCAGGTCGGCGCCGAGCGCGCGGTCGAGGTGGCGCCGGTTGTGCAGGCCGGTCAGCGGGTCGCGCACGGCCTCCTCGGCGAGCTCGGCGCGCAGCCGCTCGATGACCTCCACCTGCTCGGCGAGGCGGGCGTTGAGCGCCTCGATGGCGGCCTGCCGCTCCTGCTGCTCGGAGACGTCGCGGACGACGAGGATGCGCCCCAGCGGCCGGCCCCGCGGGTCGCTGACCGCCGAGTCGCGCACGTCGAGCCACAGGCCCGGCCGCACCTGCGCGACGCGGTGCCCGTCGCGGCGCTCGGTGCCGTCGAGGACGGCGACCGCCCGGGGGCCGGCGACGTCGGTCAGGGCCCGGCCCACGAGGTCGCCGCCGAGCTCGGGGCGCAGCCGCCGCAGCATCCGGGTCGCGGCGGGGTTGCAGTCGATGAGGACACCGCCGGGGTCGACGACGAGCACCGCGTCGGGGACGGTCTCGACCACCTGCTCCCGGGCGACCGGCACCATCCGCAGCAGGCCCACGCGGAAGATCGCCCAGCAGTCGACCAGCCCGGTGACCAGGAAGAACAGGGGGGTGACGTCGATGCCGCTGCCGTCGAGCTGGCTGCCGACCGACACGACGTTGCCGACGCTGGACACCAGCGCCGACGAGAGCAGGACCGCGATCTGCCGGCGGAAGACGCCCGCCGCGTGCCGGTACCGGCGGACCAGGTGGGCGTAGGCGACCACGACGAGGGCGTAGGAGTAGGCGGTGTGGGCCAGGAACAGCGGCCCGAAGGTCACCCGGCCCTCGCCCGCGCCGTCGGCCGGGGTCAGGCCGGACATCACCAGGTCACGCGTCGCCGGGAGCGTGGCGGTGACCACGAGCAGGACCGGCTCGACCGCCAGCAGCAGGGCCGCCCGGCGGCCGAGCCGCCAGGAGGGGTCGGACACGGTGCGGGCGAGGACGTAGGTGCCCACGACCACCAGCCCGACGGAGGCCAGCAGCAGCGGCGGGTAGGCCTCGACCACCCCGTCGGACCCGACGCCGTGGAGCAGCACGTCGGCGGCCGACCAGACGGCGACACCGGACATGGTGACCGCCAGCGCGGTGGCGGCGGGGGTGCGGGAGCGCCGGCTCCAGGCCAGCGCCGCCGTGCACGAGGCGACCAGCGCCGCGCACGCGAACACCAGCGCCCACTGCGCCGCGCTCATCCCGGGCCCCTCGCTGCGAGGGCGCGACCGACTGCGCGCCACTGGTGCGTGCATCGACGGCCGCCGCGCCCCCCTGGAGCCGGCCTCACCCGGCCGGGTGAACGCACCGGGGCGCCCTCCGCGACGGCGGAGGGCGCCCCGGGTGAGCGGATGGAACGGCCCCTCTGCAGGGTCCCGCCGCGAGCCTGCGAGCGGTGGGGGCGGAGGGGTCCTTCTGCTACTGGGCCAGCATGTCCTCGGTGACCACCGACTCGGTGTCGGGGATGCCGAGGTCCTTGGCCCGCTTGTCGGCCATGGCCAGCAGCCGCCTGATGCGGCCGGCGACGGCGTCCTTGGTCATCGGCGGGTCGGCGCGCTGGCCGAGCTCCTCCAGCGAGGCCTGCCCGTGCTCGAGGCGCAGCCGCCCGGCGACCAGCAGGTGCTCGGGGGCGTCGTCGGCGAGGATCTCCAGCGCCCGCTCGACCCGGGCCGAGGCGGCCACGGCCGCGCGTGCCGAGCGCCGCAGGTTGGCGTCGTCGAAGTTGGCCAGCCGGTTGGCGGTGGCGCGGACCTCGCGGCGCATCCGCCGCTCCTCCCAGGCCAGCACCGCGTCGTGGGCGCCCATCCGGGTGAGCAGTGCGCTGATCGCGTCGCCGTCGCGGACGACGACCCGGTCGGCGCCGCGCACCTCGCGGGCCTTGGCCGCGATGCCCAGCCGGCGGGCCGCGCCGACCAGCGCCATGGCCGCCTCGGGCCCGGGGCAGGTCACCTCGAGCGAGGACGAGCGGCCCGGCTCGGTGAGCGAGCCGTGGGCGAGGAAGGCGCCCCGCCACGCGGCCTCGGCGTCGTTGATGCTGCCGGACACGACCGACGGCGGCAGGCCGCGCACCGGGCGGCCGCGCTGGTCGACCAGGCCGGTCTGGCGGGCCAGGCCCTCGCCGTGCTTGGCGATCCGGACGAGGTAGCGCACGCCGCGGCGGATGTTGCCGCCGGCGAGCACGCTGACCCCGCTGGTGTAGCCGTAGACCTCGCTGATGTCCCGCCGCAGCCGGCGGGCGACCGAGCCGGTGTCCAGCTCGGCCTCGATCACCACGCGGCCGCCCACGATGTGCAGCCCCCCGGAGAAGCGGAGCAGCGCGGTGACCTCGGCCTTGCGCTCGGAGGTCCGCGTGCACTCCACCCGGGACAACTCGTCCTTGACCATGGCCGTCATCGCCACGACGACCACTCCTTCCGCTGCGGCGCCCTCATCGGCGTCACCTCTCCCCCTCGAACCGTCCGGGCACCACCGGTCCTGGTGCACCGGTTGCGACGTGTGTGCCCTCCCCCTGCCCGACCTCCGGCCGGCCCGCCGTCGGCGCCCCGGCCACCGGGGCCAGCGCCGCGGCCAGCCGGCCGGGGTCGTGCCGCGGGGACCCGCCGGACTCGGCCACCGGAGCGAGCACGAGCTCGGCGCCGCACTCGCGCACCGCTGACAGGAGACCACAGCGGTCAACCACCGAGTCCACATCCGCGATCACGGTGTGCAGCGCCACTCCGCCCAGATGGGCCTGCAGCACCCGCAGGTGCTCCTCCGGGGAGAACCCGTCGGTCTCCCCGGGCTGGGGCTCCAGGTTGAGCACGACGACCACGCGGGCACGGCTGGCGGCCAGCGCCTCCCGCAGGCGCGGCACCAGCAGGTGCGGCAGCACCGAGGTGTACCACGAGCCGGGACCGAGCGAGACGACGTCGGCGGCGGCGATGGCCTCGAGCACGTCGGGGTGCACCGGCGGGTCCGGCGGCGACACCAGGATCTCCCGGACCCGGCCGGGGGTGGAGGCGATGGCCACCTGCCCGCGGATGGTGCGGGTGCGCGCGGGGTCGTCGGGGTCGACGGTCTCCACGCGCGCGACGAGGTCGAGCGGGACGTCGGCCATCGGCAGCACCCGGCCGCGGGTGCGCAGCAGCGCGCAGACGGCGTCGAGCGCGCGCACGGTGTCCCCGCCGTGCAGCTCGACCAGCCCGGTGAGGACGAGGTTGCCCACCGGGTGGCCGGCGAGCGCGCCGGAGCCGCCGAGCCGGTGCTGCAGCAGCCGGGCCATCTCCTGGCGGCCGCCCTCGTCGTCGGCGAGGGCGGCCAGCGCCATGCGCAGGTCGCCGGGCGGCAGCACCGGCATCTCCCGGCGGATGCGGCCGGAGGAGCCGCCGTCGTCGGCCACGGTGACCACGGCGGTGAGGTCGGGGGTGATCCGGCGCCAGGCGGCCAGCGCGGCGGCCAGGCCGTGGCCCCCGCCGAACGCGACGACCTTCGGGCCGCCCACTACTCGCGGCCCAGGTCGCGGTGGCGCGCGACCGCGTCGATGCCGTCGGCGGCCAGCCGGCGGGCGAACTCCTCGGCGATGGCGACGCTGCGGTGCTTGCCGCCGGTGCAGCCGACCGCCAGCGTCAGGTAGCGCTTGCCCTCGCGCCGGTAGCCGGGGATGAGCAGCCGCAGCACCTCGGTGTAGCGGTCGAGGAAGGGCCCGGCGTCGTGCTGGCCGAGGACGTAGTCGCGCACGTCGGGGTCCTGCCCGGTGTGCGGCCGCAGCTCGGGCAGCCAGTGCGGGTTGGGCAGGAAGCGGGCGTCGACGACGAGGTCGGCGTCCAGCGGCAGGCCGTACTTGAAGCCGAAGCTGAGCACGGTCGCCGTCAGCGGCGGGGTGCGGCCCTCGCGGGCGAAGGCGTTCTCCAGGGTGGCGCGCAGCTGGTGGACGTTGAGGTCGCTGGTGTCCACCCACAGGTCGGCCTCGCCGGCGATGCCGGTGAGCAGCGCCCGCTCGGCGGTGATGCCGTCGATGAGCCGCCCGGAGCCCTGCAGCGGGTGCTCGCGCCGGTTGGACTCGTAGCGGCGCACCAGCACCTCGTCGCGGGCGTGCACGTACACCACCCGCGGGCGGTGCCCGGCCTCGGCGAGCACCCGGATGGCCTCCTGCAGGTCGCTGGAGAAGGCCCGGCTGCGGACGTCGACGACGGCGGCGAAGCGGCGCACGTCGCCGCGGGCGCCGAGCTCGACCATCGGCAGCAGCAGCGCCGGCGGCAGGTTCTCCACGACGTACCAGCCGAGGTCCTCCATCACCCGCCCGGCGCTGTTCTTGCCCGCGCCCGACAGGCCGGTGACGACGACGACCTCGACCGGCGGCGTCTCGGTGCTCGTGCCGTCGAGCCCGGCGGGGACGTCGGCCTGCGGGCCGGCCTGCCCCTCGCGCGCGGCCGACCCGGCGGTCGGGGCGTCGGGGCCGGTGCCGGTCATCCGGTCCCCGCTCACGAGGCGACCCGGCCGACCTCGGCGGTGGCGCCGGCGCCGGGGGTGGGCGTGCCCCGCTGCGCCGGGCCGGCCGGCGCCGTGGTGCTCTCCACGACCTGCTCGGCGGGACCCTCCCCCGCCGGCCCGGTGGGGGCCTCCGCGGGCTCGGCGACGGCGGCCAGCACCGCCTCGGCCGTGCGCCGGCCGATGCCGGGCACCGCCACGAGTTCCTCGACCGTGGCCGCGCGCAGCCGCTTGAGCGACCCGAACTGCTTCATCAGCGCCTTCCGCCGCGTCTCCCCGAGACCGGGGACGTCGTCCAGGAGAGAGACCAGCATGCTCACCGACCGCTTCTGCCGGTGGTAGGTGATCGCGAACCGGTGGGCCTCGTCGCGCACCCGCTGCAGCAGGTACAGCGCCTCGGAGGTGCGCGGCAGGACCACCGGGTCGGACTCGCCGGGCAGCCACACCTCCTCCATGCGCTTGGCCAGCCCGCAGACGGCGACGTCGACGACGCCGAGCTCGTCGAGGGAGCGCGCCGCCGCGGCCACCTGCGGGGCGCCGCCGTCGACGACGAGCAGGTTCGGCGGGTAGGCGAACCGGCGCGGCCGGCCCTCCTCCGCGGCGACCCCCTGCTCGTCGCGGCGGTCGGCCTCCTCCTTGAGGTGGCGGGCGAATCGGCGGCGCACCACCTCGGCCATGGCCGCGGTGTCGTCGGTGCCGTGCTGGACGGAGAAGCGCCGGTAGTCGGACTTCTTGGGCAGCCCGTCCTCGAAGACGACCATCGAGGCGACGACGTCGGTCTGCTGCACGTGCGAGACGTCGATGCACTCGATGCGCAGCGGCGCCTCGGGCAGCTCGAGGGCCTCCTGCAGCTCCGACAGCGCGAGCGAGCGGGCGGTGAGGTCGCTGGAGCGCTTGACCCGGTGGCGGGCGAAGGCCTCCTTGGCGTTGCGCTCGACGGTCTCCATGAGGCTGCGCTTGTCACCGCGCTGCGGCACCCGCAGCGACACCCGGGAGCCGCGCAGCTCGCCGAGCAGCTCCTCGTAGACGTCGGCGTCGTCGGGGAGCTCGGGGACGAGCACCTCCTTGGGCACCGCCTCGCCGCCCTCGGTGACGCCGGTGGCCTCGTCGACGCCGCCGTAGACCTGCAGCAGGAACTGCTCGACCAGCTCGCCGGTGGTGACCTCCTCGACCTTGTCGATGATCCAGCCGCGCTGGCCGCGGACCCGCCCGCCGCGGACGTGGAAGACCTGGACGGCGGCCTCGAGCTCGTCCTGGGCGAAGGCGACGACGTCGGCGTCGGTGCCGTCGCCGAGGACGACGGCCTGCTTCTCCATCGCGCGCTTGAGCGCGCCGAGGTCGTCGCGCAGCCGGGCGGCCTTCTCGTACTCCATGGCCTCGGCGGCCTCGGTCATCTCCCGCTCCAGCCGCTTGACCATGAGGTCGGTGCGGCCGGCCATGAAGTCGCAGAAGTCGTCGACGATCTGCCGGTGCTCCTCGGCGCTGACCCGGCCCACGCACGGCGCGGCGCACTTGCCGATGTAGCCGAGCAGGCAGGGCCGGCCGATCTGCCCGGCGCGCTTGAAGACGCCGTTGGAGCAGGTGCGGGCGGGGAAGACGCGGGTGAGGGTGTCGAGCGTCTCGCGGATGGCCCAGGCGTGGGCGTAGGGGCCGAAGTAGCGGACGCCCTTCTTCTTGGGCCCGCGCATGACCTGCAGCCGCGGGTACTCCTCGTTGAGCGTCACGGCCAGCGACGGGTAGCTCTTGTCGTCGCGGTACCGGACGTTGAACCGGGGGTCGAACTCCTTGATCCAGTTGTACTCGAGCTGGAGGGCCTCGACCTCGGTGCCGACGACGGTCCACTCGACGGCGGCCGCCGTCGTCACCATCTGGCGGGTGCGCGGGTGCAGGCCGGCGACGTCGGCGAAGTAGCTGTTCAGCCGCTGGCGGAGGTTTTTGGCCTTGCCGACGTAGACGACGCGGCCGTTGGGGTCGCGGAACTTGTAGACCCCCGGCGACTCGGGGATGGAGCCGACCGCCGGTCGGTACGTGGACGGGTCGGGCACGCATCCACACTAGGTGGGGAGGACGACGGTCCGCCCGTCTCCCGTCCCGGGAACCACACCGGTGGCATTCCGGCGGCCTCCACGGGCCCCCGGGGACCTCCGGCCCTGTCCCACGGGTCCGGGCACCGTCCTCGGCCGCGCGGGGGGCGGCCACCCGGGAGGAGCGCGGCCATGGGCACCCACGTCCGCACCGGCGGCCTCGACGTCCGGACCGAGCGGGTGGGCGGCGGCCCCGACGTCCTGCTGCTCGGGGGCGCCGCCGACACCGTCGGGTTGCCGGGGGTCAGCCGGCCGGCGTCATCTGGGCGATGCGCACCGAGTTGCCGAACGGGTCGCGCAGGCCGAAGTCGATGCCGTACGGCTGCACGACCGGCTCCTCGGGCAGCTCGACGCCCTTCGCCTTCAGCTCGGCGTGGGCCTTGTGCGCGTCGTCGGTGGTGAGGAACAGGTGCCCACCGCCGGCGCCCTTGGTGACCAGGTCGCGCACCGTGTCGGCGACCTCCGCGCTCACCGACGGCGGGGCGGGCCGCTCGAGCAGCACGGCGTGCCCGGGGTCGCTCGGCAGGGCGACGGTGAGGAAGCGCATCGGCCCGAACTGCTGGTCGGTCTGGACCTCGAAGCCCAGCTTGCCGACGTAGAAGTCCAGCGCCTGGTCCTGGTCCAGCACGTAGAGGGAGGTGATCGAGATCGAGGTCAGCATGCGCAGGACGCTAGGGGCCGCCACCGTCGGCGGGCTTCTCCGGAACTGCTGTCTTCTCGCTGGGCCGCAGCCAGCGCATCCCGAAGCACGAGGGCACCGGCGCCAGCGGCCCGCGCCGCCGGTAGGCGCTCGGCGGCTCGCCGACGATCTCGGTGAACACCCGGCTGAACGTGCCCAGGCTGGAGAAGCCGACCGCCAGGCAGACGTCGGTGACCGAGCGGTCGGTGCTGCGCAGCAGGAACATGGCCCGCTCCACCCGCCGTCGCCGCAGGTAGCTGTTGGGCGTCTCCCCGAAGGTGGCCCGGAAGGTGCGGCTGAAGTGCGCCGGCGAGACGTGCGCGATCCGGGCCAGCGCGGCGACGTCGAGCGGCTCGCCGTAGCTGCGGTCCATGGCGTCCCGGGCGCGCAGCATCCGCCGGTTGGAGTCCTCGCCGGCCCTGCTCACGGTGTCGTCCCCCTGGGACCCGGCGCCGTCAGGGCAGGTGGTCCTCGAGCCAGGAGAGCAGGTCGGTGGTCACCTCGTCGCGGTTGGTCTCGTTGAAGACCTCGTGCCGCGCGTCGGGGTAGACGTGCTGTTCGACCGGCAGGCCGCGCTCGCGCAGCAGCCCGGCGAGCGCGGTGACCTGGGCGGCGTCGTCCCCGCCGACCGGGTCGCGCTGTCCCGACAGGACCAGCACGGGCAGCCCGGCCGGCAGGCCGGCCACCGCCTCGGGACTCGCCACCCGGGCGGCGAGGGCGAACATCGCGGCGCCGTAGCCGTGGGTGGGCGGCACGTCGTCGCCGCAGAGCGGGTCGGCGAGGTAGGCGTCGACCTCGGCCGGGTCACGGCTGAGCCAGTCGTACGGCGTGCGGGCGGGCTCGAAGGCCGCGTTGAACCCGCTGAGGGCGTCCATCGGCTGCTCCCCCATGCCGCCCGCGACCGCGGCCGCCAGCTGCTCGGCCGCGGCGGCGAAGTGCGGGGCGACGCCGATGGGACCGGAGAGCACCAGCCCGTCGAGGTGGCCGCCGTCGCGCTCGGCCGAGGCCAGCGCCACGACCGAGCCCAGGGAGTGGCCGAGCAGGAACCGCGGGACGTCGGGGTGGTCGGCGGCCAGCCGGTCCCCGAGGTCGCGGACGTCGTCGAGGACGGCGTCGCTGGTGGCCGCGTGCCCGGCCGCGGGGTCGCCGAAGCGGCCGGGCCCGGTGGACCGCGCGGTGAGCCCGTGCCCGCGCTGGTCGAGCGCGGCGACGGCGAAGCCCCGGGCGGTGAGCGCGGACGCCAGCCGGCCGTAGCGGCCGGCGTGCTCGGAGAGCCCGTGCACGACCTGGACGGTGGCGCGGACCTCGCCGTCGGGCGTCCAGCGGCGCTCGGCCAGCCGCGCGCCGTCGGCGGCGGGGACGAAGGTGGGTTCGGTCATGGAGCAGGCCTCCTCGGACTCGTCGTCGGAGGTCAGCCTGCCCCACCCGGGTCAGCCGGTGGCGCGGGACCGGCTCAGCGCCGGAAGCGTCACCGCTGCGGCGGCCCGCTGGGCGAGCCGGACGACGCGGGCACCGAGCACGAGCGCCGCGACCAGCCCCACCCCGCCGGCCAGGACGGCGACGGTTCCGGGGACGGCGTCGCCCGTGACCGCCAGCGCGGCGACGGTCACCAGCGCGAGGAGGACGAGGGTGGAGCGCACGCCCCCGGACCTGTGCGCGGGCTTGCCGCAGTGGGACAGGTCGGGATCGCAGTCGGGCGTGAGCGCGCTCATCGGCGTCTCCTCCATCGCAGGACCCCGTCACGCCCGATCGACGGCGTGACGCCGGTCACAGCGACGATACGGGCCGGGGCCGGTTCTGCTCAAGGGGTGATCACCGGGCGGCTCGGACTCGCGGACGACACCGCTGTTCGCCTCTGAGCAGCGGTTTCCCTCCGCACACAGCATGATCGACCGCTTGTTAGAACATATGATCGATCCGTGACGGAGGTCCTGGCGGTCGCCCAGCCCCCGGTGGGCTGGGCGTCGGGGCCGCTGGGCGCGGTGCAGGCCGCCGACCGGGAGATCGGCCGGCAGACGGCGCTGCGGGCGCGGGCGATCGCTGCCTTTGCCGCGTCGCGGCCGGCGTCGGCCGATCGGCAGCCCGGTGAGGCGGGTGCGATGGCGGCGGAGCGGTGGGCTTCTCGGGCGGAGGTGCTGCGCCCGGTGAGCGAGTGGGCGACCTCCGAGCTGGCGATCGCGCTGAACGTGAGCACCCAGCGGGCGGAGGAGGAGCTGGTCCGCTCCCTCACGCTGGTGCACCGGCTGCCGCGGGTGCTGGCCGCGCTGCAGGCCGGGGGTGCTGCACGTCGGGCACCTGTGGTGCCTGCTCGAGCACGTGGCGCCGATCGCGGAGGACGCGCTGCGCGCCCGGGTGGAATCGGAGCTGCTCTCGTGGCTGGCCGGCCGGTCGGTGACCACCCCGGCGCAGCTGGGCGACAAGGTGCGCCGGATGGTGCTCGCCCACGCCGCCCGCGACGCCGCCCGCGACCTGGCCCGCGCCGTCCGCCGGCGCGGCGTGTCCGCCCGCCCGGACCGGGTGGACGGCATGTCGGTGGTGTCGGCGCTGCTGACCACGCCGGAGGCCGCCACGCTGCTCGCGGCGCTGGGCGCCTACGCCGACGCGCTGCCCGCCGACCCGGCCGATGGGCGCACCAGGGGGCAGGAGATGGCCGACTGCCTGCTGGAGCTGGTGCTGCGCCCCGGCGAGTGCGGGCTGCCGCCGGTGCAGGTGGCTCTCACCGTGGTCGCCCCGGCCGGGGCGCTGCTCGGCGGAGACGCCGCGTGCGAGATCGACGGGCAGGTGGTCCCCGCCGAGGTGGTCCGCGCGCTGCTCGCCGCCCTCACCGGCCACCGGATCGACGCCGCCACCGACACCGAGCCCACCGATCCGGGGCCCACCGGCACGGCGTCGACCGGCACGGCGCCGACCGGCACGGCGTGCACGTCCGCGGTTGTGTCCGAGGAGGAGGACTTCGCACGCTGGATGGAGGAGATGGAGCGCCGCATCCTGGCCGGGAAGTTCGACGCCGAACCGGCCCCCTGCTACCTCGACGAGGACGGACCACCACCCGACACCGGGCCCGACGACCCACCCCCGGACCGCCCTGTCTCGCCCGTCCCGGACGGGTGGTGGGCGCGCGCCGACCGCGCCGTCGACGACGCGAGCACCGCCCTGCTCACCCTCGACCGCGCCCTCGGCCACGCCCGCCGCCTGGTGGCCACCGCCGAGCGCGCCGACACCGCCGAGGAGACCACCTGGGCAGCCGGCCCCGCCGGCCGCGTCTCGGCCGCGCCCGACGCGCTGACCGCACTGGCCGCAGCCACCGATCAGGCCCGTGCCGACCTCGCCGGCCTGCTCGGCCGCACCGCCGGCGGCGGGTTGGCCGACCGGCCCCGCCTCGCCCTCACCGACACCCTCACCGGCGCCCTGCTGGCCCTCACCGACCTGCCCGCCCTGCGGCAGGCCGCCCGCGCCGGCACCGGCCTCGTCGCCCCCGGCGCCAGCCCCGGCTACCGGCCCGCCGCAGGCCTGGACCGGTACGTGCGCGCCCGCGACCGCTGCTGCCGCTTCATCGGCTGCCGCCACCCCGTCCCCCGCCGCGGCGAACTCGACCACCACACCCTCCGGCCCGCCGGGCCGACCACCGCGGCCAACCTGGCCGGCTACTGCACCGGCCACCACCGCCCCACCGCCCTACTGAGCGACGACGCCACCGGACCTTGAGAGGGACCAGCGGGAACCGCACGGCCTCCGGCGACGACCATGCACGTGAACACCCGTGCCCCTGGAGGTCCCGTGTCGCCGGCCGTCGCTCGCTCCCCCGCCCCACCGGCGCGCCTCCTGGCGACGGTGGTGCTCGTCCTGGGCCTCCTCCTGGCCGCGCCCGGCACCGCATCGGCGCACACCGCCTTGCGGGCCACCGAGCCGACGGCCGACACGAGCGTCACCACCGCCCCGCAGGCGGTGACGCTCACCTTCAGCGCCTCCGTGCTCGGCGGTGAGGTCACGGTGGCCGGGCCCGACGGCACGTCCGTGGGGTCCGGGCCGGTGGCGCACGACGGCGCCGTCCTCACCGCGCCGGTCACGCTGACCGCAGCGGGCCGGCACACCGTCACCTGGTCGGCGGTGTCCGACGACGGTCACACCCTGGAGGGCACCTTCGGGTTCGAGTTCGCCCCGGCCGCACCGATCCCGAGCAGCGCCGCACCGACCACCACCCCGCCGACCACCGCCCCGCCGACCACCGCCCCGCCGACCACCGCCCCGCCGACCACCGCCCCGCCGACACCCACGCCCGACGAGGCAGCCCCGGCCACCGGGACCGACACCGCGTCCGCGTCGTCCGACGACGGGGGCCTCCCCGGCTGGGTGCTCCCTGCCGTCGCGGTGGCCCTGCTCGCCGTCGGCGCGGTGGTCGTCCTCCGGCTCCGCCGCCGCGGCTGAGCCGCCGCAGCGCAGCCGAGGCCCGAGACGCGACGGCGCCGGCTCCGGGCACGTCCCGGGACCGGCGCCGTCGTGCAGGAGGCGTCAGCTGGCGCGCTTGCGGGTGGCCCGCTTCTTCGGGCCGGCCGCGGCGGCCTCGACCGCCGCGGGGTCGAGCAGCGGCACCAGGTAGCGGCCGGTGTGCGACTCGGGCACCGACGCCACGAACTCCGGCGGCCCCTCGGCCACCACCGTGCCGCCGCGGAACCCGCCCTCGGGACCCATGTCGATGAGCCAGTCGGCGCTCTTGATCACGTCGAGGTTGTGCTCGATGACGATGACCGAGTTGCCCTTGTCGACCAGGCCCTGCAGCACCAGCAGCAGCTTGCGGATGTCCTCGAAGTGCAGGCCGGTGGTCGGCTCGTCGAGGACGTACACGCTGCGGCCGTTGGACCGCTTCTGCAGCTCGCTGGCCAGCTTCACCCGCTGCGCCTCGCCGCCGGACAGCGTCGTCGCCGGCTGGCCGAGCCGCACGTAGCCCAGCCCGACGTCGGTGAGGGTGCGCAGGTAGCGCGAGATCGACGGGATCGCGGCGAAGAAGTCCGCGGCCTCCTCGATCGGCATGTCGAGGACCTCGGCGACCGTCTTGCCCTTGTAGTGCACCTCGAGGGTCTCCCGGTTGAACCGGGCGCCCTTGCACACCTCGCACGGGACGTAGACGTCCGGCAGGAAGTTCATCTCGATCTTGATGGTGCCGTCGCCGGAGCACGCCTCGCAGCGCCCGCCCTTGACGTTGAAGGAGAAGCGCCCCGGCTGGTAGCCGCGGATCTTGGCCTCCGACGTCTGCGCGAACAGCTTGCGGACCTGGTCCCAGACGCCGGTGTAGGTGGCCGGGTTGGACCGCGGCGTGCGCCCGATCGGCGACTGGTCGACGTGCACCACCTTGTCCAGGTGCTCCAGGCCGGTGACCGTACGGTGCCGCCCGGGCACCATGCGCGCCCGGTTGAGCTGGTTGGCCAGCACCGTGTAGAGGATGTCGTTCACCAGGCTGGACTTGCCCGACCCGGACACCCCGGTGACCCCGACCAGCAGGCCGAGCGGGAACGTCACGTCGACGCCCTTGAGGTTGTGCTCACGGGCGCCCTTGACCACCAGCTCGCGGCCGGGCTGCGGCTGCCGCCGCACCTTCGGCACGGTGATCTCCCGGCGGCCGGACAGGTACTGCCCGGTCATCGACCGCTCGCTGGCCAGCAGCTCCTCCACGGTGCCGCTGACGATCACCTCACCGCCGTGCTCGCCGGCGCCGGGGCCGATGTCGACCACCCAGTCGGCGGTCTTGATGGTGTCCTCGTCGTGCTCGACGACGATCAGCGTGTTGCCCATGTCGCGCAGCCGCACCAGCGTCTCGATCAGCCGGGTGTTGTCGCGCTGGTGCAGCCCGATCGAGGGCTCGTCGAGGACGTAGAGGACGCCGACCAGGCCCGAACCGATCTGGGTGGCCAGCCGGATCCGCTGCGCCTCACCACCGGCCAGCGTCGCGGCCGGCCGGTCGAGGGACAGGTAGTCCAGGCCGACGTCGACGAGGAACGACAGCCGCGCCTGGATCTCCTTCAGGACGCGGTCGGCGATCGCCCGCTCGCGCTCGCCGAGCTCCAGCGCGCGCAGCCAGTCGGCCGCCTCGCCGATCGACAGGCCGGTGACCTCGGCGATCGATCGGCCGTTGAGCTTGACGGCGAGGATCTCCGGCTTCAGCCGGGTGCCGTGGCAGACGGGACAGGGCACGTCGCGCATGTAGCCCTCGTACTTGTCCCGCATGTAGTCGCTGTCGGTGTCCTCGTGCCGCCGCTCGAGGAAGGGCAGCACGCCCTCGAACGCGGCGTAGTAGCTGCGCTCGCGGCCGTAGCGGTTCTTGTAGCGGACGTGCACCTGGTCCGGCGAGCCGTGCAGCACGGCCTTCTGTACCTTGGCCGGCAGCTTCTCCCACGGGGTGTCCATGGAGAAGCCGAGCTGGTCGGCGAGCCCGGACAGCAGCCGCTGGAAGTACTCGTTGCTCATCGACCCGGCCCACGGGGCGACCGCACCCTCGGCGAGGCTCTTCTCCGGGTCGGGGACGACCAGGTCGGGGTCGACCTCCTTGCGGGTGCCGATGCCGGTGCACTCGGGGCAGGCGCCGAACGGCGAGTTGAACGAGAAGCTGCGCGGCTCGAGCGCCTCGAACGACAGGCCGTCGTCGACGCAGGCCAGGTGCTCGGAGAAGGTTCGCTCGCGCTCGGGGTCGCCCTCGGGCAGGTCGACGAAGTCGAGGACCACCAGGCCGCCGGCCAGGCCGAGCGCCGTCTCGACCGAGTCGGTGAGGCGGCGCTTCGCGCTCTCCTTCACCGTCAGCCGGTCGACGATGACCTCGATGGTGTGCTTCTCCTGCTTCTTCAGCTTCGGCGGCTCGGTCAGCGGGTGCACCGTGCCGTCGACCCGGACCCGGGAGAAGCCCTGGGTCTGCAGCGAGCTGAACAGGTCGACGTACTCCCCCTTGCGGGCGCGCACGACCGGGGCGAGCACCTGGAAGCGGGTGCCCTCCTCCATCGCCAGCACCTGGTCGACGATCTGCTGCGGCGTCTGCCGCGAGATCGGCTTGCCGCAGTTGGGGCAGTGCGGCTGGCCGGCGCGGGCGTAGAGCAGCCGCAGGTAGTCGTAGACCTCGGTGATCGTGCCGACGGTCGAGCGCGGGTTGCGGTTGGTCGACTTCTGGTCGATCGACACCGCCGGGGACAGGCCCTCGATGAAGTCGACGTCGGGCTTGTCCATCTGGCCGAGGAACTGGCGGGCGTAGGCCGACAGCGACTCGACGTAGCGCCGCTGGCCCTCGGCGAAGATCGTGTCGAAGGCCAGGCTCGACTTGCCCGACCCGGACAGCCCGGTGAAGACGATCAGGGCGTCGCGGGGCAGGTCGAGGTGGACGTCCTTGAGGTTGTGCTCACGGGCGCCGCGGACGACGAGACGGTCCAATGTGATCCCTGTCGGTCAGCCGGGCCGGCCGGTCTCGCCGGGCCCTGCATGGTGATGTGGTGGCAGTGTCGAGATGTCGATACGGGCAACGCCGTCACTGCCCGGGCGCAATCCGTGACGACGGCGACGTTGCCGTCTGCTGCGGGTGTGCTCAGACGGGAGCCGGCGACGGCGCTCCGGCGGGGTCGAAGACCGGCGCGTGCCGCCGCCAGGGCTGCCGGCGCTCCAGCTCTCCGGCCAGCCAGAGTAGTCGCGTCTCGCTGCCCGGGGGGCCGACCAGCTGGACGGCCACCGGCACCCCCTCGGGCCGGGTCCCCACCGGCACGACGGCGGCGGGGAACCCGGCCAGGTTCCACGGCGAGGCCCACGGGCCCCAGCGGGCGCCGGCCGTGACGTTGGCCCACACACCGCGCTCGTGCCAGGGCCGCGCCGGCAGCGGCGGGCCGTTGGTGATGGGGCTGAGCAGCACGTCGAGGTCGTGCTCGGCGAAGAACGCCGCCGTCCGCGCCCGGAACCGCTCGGCCGTGGCCGGCCGGACCAGGCCGGCGCGCCGGGCCAGCCGGCCGAGGCGGGCGTGACCACGGCTGCGCGGCTGCAGCGCCGCGTGGTCGAGCCCGAGCGCGGCGGCGTCGTCGTGCGCACCGGCGAACCAGCGGGCGAGGCCGCCGACCGCCGCGTCGAGCGGCACCACCGGCTCGCGCTCGACCACGACGTGACCGGCGCCGCGCAGCAGCCGCGCCGTCCGCTCCACCGCGGCGCGGGCCGGGCCGTCGGGGCGGGCGCCGGGGACCGGAGACCGGCGGGCGACGGCGACGCGCAGCGGCCGGCCCGGGTCGGGCGGGGCGGCCGGCAACTGCCCAGCGAGCACGGCGGTGCCGAGCGCGAGGTCGGCGACGGTGGTGGCCAGCACGCCGTTCTCGACCATGCCGTCCCAGTCGAGCGGCAGGGTGGGCACCAGCCCGCGGCCGGGCTTGAGCGTGACCAGCCCGCAGGCGGCGGCCGGCAGCCGCAGGGAGCCCATCCCGTCGTTGCCCAGGGCCAGCGGCACGACGCCGGCGGCGACGGCGGCCGCGCTGCCGCCGGAGCTCCCGGCGGGCGACAGGGCGGTGTCCCACGGGTTGCGGGTGACGGTGCCCGGCCCGTCGGTGGCGGCGTAGAGGCACAGCTCGGGCACCCGGGTGACGCCGACGACGACGGCCCCGGCGGCGCGCAGCCGGGCGACGACCTCGTGGTCGGCCACGGCCTCCACCCCGGGGTGGTCGGCGCAGCCGTCGGTGACCGTCTCGCCGGCGACGGCCAGGTTGTCCTTCACCGCCACCGGGACGCCGGCCAGCGAGAGGGACGCGCGGTCGGGCCGGGCGTCGACCGCCGCCGCCTCGGCCAGGGCCGCCTGCTCGCGGACCACGCGGAACGCGCCGATCCGCGGCTCGACGTCGGCGAGGTGGGCCAGGTGCGCGCGGACCACCTCGACGGCGGAGACCTCGCCGGAGCGGACCCGCGCGGCGATCTCGGTGGCGGGCAGACCGACGACCCGGCCGCCGCCGGGACCTCCGCTAGCGTCCATGGGCGCGACCGTAACCGCGATCGCCGACACTTCTCGAACGGAGGCCCGATGACCTACACCGGCGACGTCGAGGTGGGTGGCCCGGCCGACGTGCGGGAGCTGCCCGGCCTCGTGATCAGCAAGGTCGCGGTCAGCGAGATGGCCAACAACGCCTACCTGCTGCGCTGCACCGCCACCGGGCAGGCGCTGCTCGTCGACGCCGCGGCCGAGCCGGAGACGCTGCGCGCGCTGATCGGCGACGCCGACCTGCGCACCGTCGTCACCACGCACGGGCACTGGGACCACCACCGCGCGCTGCCCGACGTCGTCGCGGCCACCGGGGCGCGGACGGTGGCGCACGCCGCCGACGCCGGCGACCTCCCGGTGCCGGTCGACCGCACCGTGGCCCACGGCGACACCGTCGAGGTCGGTGAGCAGGCGCTCGAGGTGGTGCACCTGCGCGGGCACACGCCCGGCAGCATCACGCTGGTCTGGCGCGGCCCGGGCGACGCCGGCACGCACGCCTTCACCGGCGACAGCCTCTTCCCCGGCGGGGTCGGGAAGACCTGGTCGCCGGAGGACTTCAGCAGCCTGATCGACGACGTCGAGCAGCGGCTCTTCGGCGCCCTGCCCGACGACACCTGGGTCTATCCCGGCCACGGGAAGGACACGACGCTGGGCGCCGAGCGCCCGTCGCTGCCGGAGTGGCGCGCCCGGGGCTGGTGAGCGCTACCGCGTCCGCACCCGGTACTCCAGGCACCACGACTGCGCCAGTCCCACGCCCGGCGTCCGGTGGCCCTCGACCTCGACGCCGGATGTGTCCTCAGTGGCCTCGGCACCGGCAGGAGGTGGCGTGACCGCTACTTCCGGCGGTTCGGGTCGATCTTCCGCAGCCCGCCCATGATCTCCAGCTGTCCCCGCGTGACCGGCCCGTCGTCAGGCTCTCGCCACACCGTGTACCGATCCACCAGGTCCCAGTAGACCCGGATCTCCTCGGCCGCGTCGCGCATGGCCTGCCGGTCGGCGTCGGTGAAGTAGTGGAACGGCATGCGCCGAGGCTCCTCGGCCCGGTGACCGGGCGCAACGGAGCCCGGGAGGGCGCGGTGGACCCGGGAGCGGTCCAGCCGCCGACCCGACGCTCAGAGCTGGATGCCGCGGGTGAGGGCGCCGTCGACGACGAGGTTGGTGCCGGTCGTGAAGCTCGACGCCGGGCTGGACAGGAAGACCACGGCGCGGGCCATCTCCTCCGCCGTCCCCATGCGGCCGGTGGGGTTGAGCGCCAGCGACGAGGCGAACAGCTCCGGGTTCCCGTTCTCGATGCCCTGCCAGAAGCCGCCCTCGAAGTACGTGTTGCCCGGCGAGACGACGTTGGCGCGCACCCCCCGCCCGGCCAGCTGGAACGCCAGCCCGGAGACGTAGCCGACGATCGCCGTCTTCATCGTCCCGTAGGGGCCGGCGGCGAAGTCGGCCTCGCGCCCGGAGACGCTGGAGACCGCGACGATCGACCCGTTCGGGCTGGCCTCCAGGTGCGGCAGCGCGGCGGTGGCCAGCCGGACGGTGTGCATGAGGTCGACCTCGAAGGAGGCGTACCAGTTCTCCTCCCCCGGCCCGGCCGCCAGCGCGCTGACGTTGGCGACGACGGCGTCGAGCCCGCCGAGCCGGCCGGCGGCGGCCTCGACCCAGCCGGTCAGGGCCGGCCCGTCCCGGACGTCGAGCCGCACGCCGGTCGCCCGGCCGCCGCGCTCGGCGACCGCCTTCTGCGTCGCCTCGATCTCCGCGGCGTCGCGGGCGCAGAACTCCACGACGGCGCCCTCGTCGACGAAGCTGTCAACGATCGCGCGGCCGATCCCGCGGGTGCCGCCGGTGACGAGCACGCGGGAGCCGGTGAGCTGCAGGTCCATGGGGTCCTCCCGGTCAGAGCAGGGACGCCGCGCGGCGGCGGAGGTCGTCGTGCAGCCCGTCGTAGGCGGCGGCGCGGGGCAGCAGCGACTTGCGGGCCTTCACCACGGTGCTGTAGTTCGCGTCGACCACGTTCGCGATCGGCACCTCGGTGATCTGGGACAGCAGCTGGTAGGCGTCCATCGGGTGCAGCCCGTACAGCTCGCCGAACCACCGCACCAGCTCGACCTGCCCGATCCGCCAGGCGTCCTCGAGCGGCCGGCTCGACCCGACGGTCATCCAGTGCGTGTCGTCCTCCAGGCGCGGCCACAGCGGCGCCCCGCCCTTCACCAGCTCCACGACCAGCGTGGTGGTCATCGCGCCCTCGACGGCGGTGCCGCACGCCTCGCCCTCGCCCTGGCGGTAGTGCCCGTCGCCGATCGAGAACAGCGCCCCCTCGACGTTGACGCCGAGGAAGCAGGTGGTGCCGGGCCGCATCTGCGGGGAGTCCATGTTGCCGCCGAAGCGCTCGGGCACCAGCGAGCTGCGCACCTCGCCGCCCGGCGGGGCGACCCCGACCGTGCCCAGCATCGGCGCCACCGGCAGCGCCACCTGCAGCTCGCTGTGCCGCGCGGCGAAGGTCACCGTGTTCGCCGCCCGGTCGAGCTCGTAGATCCAGGTCGTGTCCGGCAGCGGCTCCTGCAGGGTCGCCGTCCGGTCGGTGCTGGTGAGCCCGCCGAAGAACGGGATCGCCGCGGAGGCGCCCCAGTCGCGCGCCGGCTCCATCGCGACGAAGTGCAGCGCCAGGGTGTCCCCCGGCTCGGCGCCCTCGACGTGGAAGGGGCCGGTCTGCGGGTTCACGAACCGCAGGTCGACCTTCTCCGCGGACAGGTCGGTCGGCTTCTGCAGCGCGCCGCAGAACGCGTCGTCGGACCAGACCCGCAGCGCCGTGCCGGGCCTGATCCGCATCAGGGGAGCGACGCCGCCGAAGGTGAACGCGTACTGCTCGAACCGGGGAACGACCTCGACGACGTCCATCGCCGCACCCTAGGAACTCGCAGGTGGGCAGGGCAACCGGCGCCGGTCAGTCGCGCAGCCGCACCCGGTCCGGCGTCAGCTCGGCGATCGAGGTCACGCCGAGCAGCCGCAGGGTCCGGGTGACGTCCCCGGCCAGGATGTCCGCGGCCCGCTGCACCCCGCGCTCGCCGCCGGCCATGAGCCCGTACAGGTAGGCCCGGCCCACCAGGCAGCCGCGGGCCCCGAGGGCGACGGCGGCCACCACGTCCGCGCCGTCCAGGATGCCGCCGTCGAGGTAGACCTCGGCACGGTCGCCGACCGCGGCCACCACCGCGGGCAGCTCCTCCAGCGGGGTGGGCGCGCGGTCCAGCTGGCGTCCGCCGTGGTTGGAGACGACGACCGCGTCGGCCCCGGCGTCCACGACCACCCGCGCGTCCTCCGCCGTCTGCACCCCCTTCACCACCAGCGCGCCGGACCAGGTCTGCCGCAGCGCGCGGACGTCGTCCGGCGTGGCGGCCGGCTCGAAGACGCGGTCGGCGAGCTCGGCGACCGTGCCGCCCCAGGAGCGCAGCGAGGCGAACTCCAGCGGCTCGGTGGTGAGCAGGTCGATCCACCAGCGGGGGTGGACGGCGGCGTCGGCGACGGTCCGCAGGGTCAGCGCGGGCGGGATGGTCAGGCCGTTGCGCACGTCACGCAGCCGTGGGCCGGCCACCGGGGTGTCCACGGTCAGGACGAGCGCCTCGTACCCGGCCGCGGCGGCCCGCTCGACCAGCGCGGCGCTGGCCGCGCGGTCCCGCCACAGGTAGAGCTGGAACCAGCGGCGCACGGCGGGTGCGGCGGCCGCCAGCTCCTCGATCGTCGTGGTCCCCATGGTCGACAGGGCGTGCGGGATGCCGACCCGCTCGGCCACCCGGCCCACCGCCGTCTCGCCCTCGGTGTGCATGAGCCGGGTGAAACCGGTCGGCGCGAACGCCAGCGGCAGCGCCGACGGCCGGCCGAGGAGCACCGTCGAGGGGTCGACGACGGAGACGTCGCGCAGCACGCTGGGCCGGAACTCGACCCGCCGGAACGCCTCGCGGGCGCGCCGCAGCGCGATCTCCGCCCCGGCGGCGCCGTCGGTGTAGTCGAAGACGGCGCGCGGTGCCCGCCGGCGGGCGAGCTCGCGCAGGTCGCCGATGCTCGCCGCGCGGGCGAGCCGCCGGTCGGTGGCGTCGCCGGGCGGCCGGCGCGGGCGGACCAGCTCGCCCACCTCGGACCAGCGGGGCAGCCTGCGCTCCACCACGGGGGATCCCCTTCCGTCGTCGTGCAGGTGCCCCGCCGGCCCGGCGGTTCAGCGGCTCACTTGCGGCCGGGGGTCCAGTCCATGCCCCAGCCGTAGGTGCGGTCGAGCACGTCCTGGCCGCCGTGCACGTAGCGCACCTCGCGGTTGACGACGAGCTGACCGCCCTGGTTCTGGATCATCGCGATGGCGCAGATGCGGGCCCGCGGGTCGTGCTCGTCGAGCCGCACCTCGATCTGCGGCCCGGACGCCGGGTACATCGTGACGACGGCGTCGGCCTGACCCCAGTTCGGCACGCCCTCGTAGATCAACGCGAACACGAGGATCCGCCGGATCAGCTGCGTGTGCTGCAGGTCGATGAGCAGGTTCTCCCCGCCGGCGGTCGACCCCGAGCGGTCGTCGCCGTCCAGCCACGCGATCGACTGCCCGTTGCCCAGGTTGTGCTGCCCGCGGAAGGCGTTGCCGAGGGCCTGGATGACGCCCTTGGAGCCGTCGGCGTACTCGTACAGGCACCCGAGGTCGAGGTCGATGGCGCCGCCGCCGGCCGCCCCGGCGAGCCGCTTGAGGAACCCGCCACCGCCGCCGGCGCCGCCGGGCCTGGAGTTCCAGTTGAGGTTGACCCTCAGGATCCCGGTGGTGCCGGCTGTCTTGGTGAGCGAGACCGACGGCGCCGACTTGGTCAGCGACACCTTGCTCATGCTGACGCCGCCGGCCGGCGGGGGCTGCTGCCCGTACTGCTGCTGCCCGTACTGCTGCTGTCCGTACGGCGGCTGGGCCGGGGGTGCCCCGTACGGCTGTCCCGGCGGCGGCTGCTGGGCCGGCGGCTGCGGGGGCGGCGGCTGCGGCGGCGGGGACTTCGGACGCTTCGTGTAGTCGACCAAGGGGAGCCCTCCCGCAGGTCCCCGGCGCACGGGGCCCTGCTCGCTGAGCGGCGGGTACGTGCCCTGACCCTAGGGGCCCTCACGGCCCGCGGTCCGCGCCGCCCTCCTGCGGCCCGTGCACCACGTCGTCGTCCTCGGGATCGCCGGTGCCCGGCGGCGCGACGGGCAGCCAGCGGTCCCACCAGTCGAGCAGGTGCTCGAACCGGGCCGGGCGGTGCCGGGTGCCGTCACCGGGGACGAGCAGCAGCGCGCCGGGCACCCGGCGCCGCTGGAGCGCGGCGAACAGCCGCCGGCCCTCCCCTGCCGGGCAGCGCTCGTCCTGCACCCCCAGCGTGGGCGTGACGACGGCGCCCGTGTCGAGGGGGACGTCGTCCGGGTCCGCGTCGGGCGCTGCGTCGGTCCAGTCGACGACGGCGGCGGCGAACCGGTCGGTGCGGGTCAGCAGCGCCGCGGCGCCCGGCCCGCCGGTGAGCCCGACCCGGCCGGCGTCGAGGGCCGGGTCGGCGAGGGCGGCGTCGAGCAGGGGGAGCACGTCGCCGTCGCAGCGCAGCGCCGCGTATCCGGCCGAGGCGAGCACCTGCACGTCGTCCGCCAGCGACCAGCCGGGCGCCCGCCCGCCGGTCACGGCCACCAGCACCGGGTGGGGACCCGGCCCCGGGGGCACGGTCACCCACAGCCGGCGCTCGGTGCCGTCCGGCGCGACGACGGCGCGCTGCTCGGTGCGGTGCAGCCGGCCCGTGGCACCGAGCGCGGAGCCGAAGCCGGTGAGCAGCCGGCGCCGGCCGGGCGTGATCGCCACCAGCTCCCCCGCGGAGCGGTCGTGGGCGACGGTCGCCACGACCACCCCCGCCGCGGCGGCGCAGCCGCGCACGGTGAACGGGCCGTCGACCAGCGCCGCGGGCGGGCCGCCGTCGAGCGGCACCCGCACGAGCTCCACCGCGCCCTGCCGCGCGACGCCGACCAGCACCGCCCCGCCGTCCGGGGCGAGCGCCGGCGCGCCGTCGTGGACGACGCCGTCGAGCAGTGGCTCGAGCTCGCCCCCGGACACCCGCACCCGGCACAGCGCCGGGGACGACGCGGCGAGGTCGAGGCCGTCGGGGCCCAGGTCGGGGCGCGCGGTGACGCAGAGGGTGGTGCCGGAGGCGTCGAACACCGGCTGCCGGCACTCGCCGCTGCTGCGGGTGACCCGCCGCGGCCGGCCGCCGGTGAGCGGGACCAGGTACACGTCGCGGACGCGGTCGCGGTCGGCACCGGGGTGCCGGGCGGAGACGAAGGCGAGGGCGGCGCCGTCGGGCGACCAGGCGACGTCGGCGTCGGAGGCGGTGCCGTCGGTGAGCTGCCGCGGCGCGGGCGGCGCGGTGTCGTCGAGCGGGTCCGGGGGCAGGTCGAGGACGACCACGCAGGTCCGCGGGACGCCGGCGCGGGTGCTCGGCCCGGTGACCAGCCGCGGCCCGTCGTCGGGGTCGGGCACGGGGGCGACCCAGGCCAGCCGCCGGGAGTCCGGGGACCACACCGGCGCGCCGGCGCCCAGCGGGGCGTCGGTGAGCCGGCGGGGCGCGCCGCCGGCGGTGGGCAGCAGGTGCACCTGCGGCGGGTCACCGGGGACGGCGGACAGGTAGGCCAGCCAGCGGCCGTCGGGCGAGAAGGCCGGCGCGGAGTCGGTGGCGCCGGAGGTGAGCGCGCGGGGCGGTGCGGAGCCGTCGGTGGGCACCGCCCACAGCTGCCCGAGGGGAGCGCCGGTGCGGGGATCGGGCCGGTCGACGGCGACCACCGCCATCCGCCCGTCCGGTGACACGGTGGGCGCGCCCGGCGTGCGCACGAGGGCGAGGTCGGCGGGCCGCATGGCGCACCGAGCGTAGTGCAGCGGTCACCCGCGGCCCGGGTCCCCGCGGGACCCGGGCCGCGGGAAACCGGCCTACTGCTGCTGGGCCCGGGCGATCAGCCGCTGGCCGAGCGAGCCGGCCTGGCTGTTGGTGAGCAGCTGCGTCTGCGACTCGACCAGCCGCAGCACCGCCGGGTCCTCGCGGGCGACCTCGGAGGACTGCAGCAGGATCGTGCCCTGCCCGGTGAAGTCGTACTGCCGCTCCTCACCGGAGGCCCGGCCGAGCGCGCCGGAGATCATCCCGCGCAGGTTCTGCGTCATCCACTGCGCGTCGTGGTGCACCGACGGCGACGGGCAGTCGGCCCAGCCGAGCAGCGCGTCGGGGTCGGCCCGGAACGGCGGCTCGACGAAGATCACCGGCCCGTTGGACGAGGCGATGAACTTGCCCGTGCCGATGAGGGTGACGAAGCCGGGCACGATCGACTGCTTGAGCTCCAGCTGCTTGGAGAACGCGCAGAGGTTGCTCGCCTTGATCGTGAGGTTGCCGTCGTCGAGGTCGTAGGAGTTCAGGTCGAACCCGCGGTCGCCGATGAGCAGCTTGCCGTGGCCCTGCGCGACCACCCAGTCGGAGATGTAGACGGGGCTGGAGAACCGGGAGGCGACCCAGGCCTGCACCGAGGAGTACTCGGTGACGGCGTCGAACCGGACGTCGCCGTAGTAGGCCAGCATCGCGCCCTTGCTCATGAACCACTCACCGCCGGTGAGGGCGATGCAGAACACGTAGGGGTTGACGTTGTCGTCGTCGGGCAGCGTGTGCGGGTTGAGCGTGCTCGGCTGCCAGCTCGGCTGACCGCCGGGCGCCGGCTGGCCGGAGTACGGCGGCGGCTGGCCGTACCCGGGCGGCGGCTGGCCGTACCCGGGCTGGGGCTGGCCGTACGGGGGCTGCGGCTGCCCGTAGGGCTGGGGCTGCCCGCCGTGGGGCTGCGGCTGGCCGTAGGGCTGGCCGTAGGGGTTGCCCTGCTGCCCGCCGTAGGGGTTGCCCTGCGGCTGGCCGTAGGGGTTGCCGGGTGGGTAGGTCATCTCGTCGCCCTCAGAACTTCTTCTCGCTGGCCTGCACGTACACGGTGCCGTGACCGCCGATCCGCAACTGGAACGCCTCGCCGGACCCGCGGCCCACGACGTCGCGGAAGCCGACCTTGGCCGCGAGGTCCACGGTGAGCTGCCCGACGTGCCCGACGTAGGCCTGCGGGTCGACGCCGATCTGCTGCCCCTGCAGCTGCAGCGGGAAGGCGCCGCCGTGCGAGAGCAGCGCGACTGCGCCGCGACCGTGGACGTTGGTGGTGAACAGGCCCTGCCCGGTCATCGCGCCGCTGATCGCGGACTTCAGGCCTCCGGAGCCGAGGAACTGCACGCTGGTCTGCAGCGTCGCGTCGTGCGCCAGCAGCCGGTCGGCCTCGCACACCAGCGGCGCGCCGCCGTCGAGCTCGAGGACGGTGACGTGCAGGCCCTTGTGGCCGTAGAGCACCTGGCCGGTGCCCTCGGTGGCCATCATCGGGTTGGACTCGCCCGACATCGCCGCGCCGACCATGCCGCCGATGCCGCGGCCCTGCCCGTGGACGGGGCGGAAGGCGACCTGCCCGGAGTAGCCGAGCATCGAGCCGCGGCGGGCGAGCACCGGGGTGCCGGGGCTGACGTGCGCGCGCACGACCTTGCTGTTGACGGTCTCGAAGGGCATGGCTCAGCGCTCCGCGGACTGGACGAGCACCAGGCCGGAGCCGGTGAACCGGAGGGAGAACGGCTCGCCGGCGTCCTCGCCGACGAGCGACTTCCACGAGACGCCCGACACCAGGTTCATCGACAGCTGGCCGCGGGAGCCGACGTAGGCGTCGGGGTCGACGACGAGGTCGGCGCCGGGTGCGACCTCCAGCGCCATGACCGGGCCCTCGGAGACGATCGCGACCTGCCCGTGCCCGGTGACCGTCGTCGTCGCCAGGCCGTGGCCGCTGGTCATCCCGCGCAGGCCGGCGAACTGGACGTCGAGGCGCAGCTGCTCGGTGTGGGCCAGGATGTGCTCGCTCTCCACGGTGAGGGTGTCGCCGGCGAGGTCGACGACGAGGACGTCCATCGCGTCGAGCGCGAGGTAGACCCGGCCGTGGCCGGCGCAGTCCATGAGGGAGAGGCTCTCCCCGGCGACGGCGCGCTTGAGCGCCGCCCGCATGCCGCCGCCCCCGCCCATGCCGGAGCTCTTGAAGTCGACGTTGCCCTCGAAGGCGACCATCGAGCCGCTGGCGGCCCGGATGCGGTCGCCCTGCAGGTCGGCGTGCAGGACGCGTTTGTGGGCGGTGAGCAGTGCCACGGATGCCTCTCGGGACGGGGGTCGGGACCGGCGGGACCGTATCCGGCGACCTCCCCGCGCGGTAGGTGCTGCGTCCCGGCGCGTCCCGGACGCACCAGCGGCCCCGGGGCGGTGCCCGGGGCCGCTGGTGTGCCGGCCGTGTCAGCGCCGGCCGGCGGCGATCTCCTCGTCCCGGTGCTCCGCGGCGGGGACGGGCTCGGCGGCCCGCTCCCGACGGGACTCCACGACGCTGCTGATGACCGCGGCGACGATGAACAGCAGCCCGGTCAGGCCGGTCACGTACTCGCTGATGTGGAACCGCAGCTCGAGGATCATGATCGCGGCGAGGAAGCCGATGGCCCACATGGCGCCGTGCTCCAGGTAGCGGTACTCGTCGAGCGTGCCCTTGTCGACCATGTAGATGGTCAGCGACCGCACCCAGAAGGCGCCGATACCCAGGCCCAGCGCGATGATGAAGATGTCGCTGCTGATGGCGAAGGCGCCGATGACGCCGTCGAAGGAGAAGGACGCGTCGAGCACCTCCAGGTAGAGGAACGCCGCGGCGCCCGCGCCGGCGACGGCCTTGGTGGCGGTGCCGGTGGTCGACCCGCCGGTCGCGGTGACGTCGTCGGCGTCGTCCTCCTCCGGGGCCTCCATGAGCTCGTTGAGGCCGCCGATGAGCAGGTAGGTGAACAGGCCGGCGATGCCGGAGACCAGCACGGTGGCGTACTTGTCGTCGTCGGCGATCTGCGACCCGACGTAGATGACCGCCAGCGCGATCACGATGGCTAGGTAGGGCAGCTTGCCGGCCTTGGCCAGCGGCCGCTCCAGCCACGACAGCCAGTGGATCTCCCGCTCCTCGTCGAAGAGGAAGTTGAGGAAGATCATCAGCAGGAAGATGCCACCGAAGGTGTAGATCGCCTCGGCCGCGGCCTCGACGTTCTCGCCGTAGGCCTGCTGGTCGGTCAGCGCGAGGTCCCAGACCTCGGGGATCGACAGGCCCGCGGTGACCGACACCAGCACGATCGGCAGCAGCAGCCGCATGCCGAACACGGCGATGAAGATGCCGACGTAGAGGAACAGCTTGCGCCACAGCGGGCTCATCCGGCGCAGCACCTTGGCGTTGACCACGGCGTTGTCGAACGACAGGCACACCTCGAGCACGCCGAGGACGGCGACGGCGAGGAGTGCGGCCGGTCCGCCGAAGAACACGGCGGTGACGAGCGCGGCCACCGTCAGACCGACGGAGAAGCCGAAGTAGCGGAGCATCAGGTTCCTTTCCGACGCCTGACGGGCGAGGCGGCGACGAGTGCGGCGCGGAGAGCACCGGGCCGGGTCGGCCGGCAGACGAGTCCGAGGGTGTCCAACGTCCCCGCACCGGCGGACGTTCCCGCCCCGGCGCGCCGGACGGGTGAGCGGTGCCACGCCCGCGGGAGAGCCCGGCCCCGACGTGGTAGGCACGACGCCGGGGCGCGGGCGCGCCGGCGGCACGGAGGGAGACGGTCGTGGGCGGGCTCGGTGGGAACCCCGCTCCCCGCTGGTGGCGGCGCGACCGGGAGGCGGGGCGGCGCGAGGCGGTCGCGGCGCGCGAGGCCGCCGCCGCGGCGATGCTCGAGCTGGACGCGGCGCTGGCCGACCTGCCCGACGCGATGGCCGCCGCCGAGGAGGCCGGCGCCACCGCCGGTGGCCCGCGGGGCCGGCGTGCGGTCGCCGTCCCGCCGGAGCTGGCGCGCGACTGGCACGCCCTGTCGACGCACGCCGACGCCGTCATCGGCTCCTACCTGCAGGCCGTCGCCCGGCACGACGACGTCGACGAGCCGGCCCGCGCCCACGCCGCGACGCGGGAGCTGGGCGCCGCCGCGACCGCGCTGCGCGGCGTCCTCGACCAGGTGCGGCGCTTCCGGGAGCAGTACGGCGAGGTGCTCGCCGCCGCCGCCCGCGTGCGCGCCACCGCCCGGACGGCGGTGTCCGCCGCCTCCGCCGCGCTCGCCGACGCCCGGACCGCGCTGGCCGCCGCCTCCTCCGCCGAGCTCACCGACCCCGGGGTGCCGGCCCTGCTCGACGACGCCGCTGCCGCGCTGGCCGGCGCCGAGACCGCCCTGGCGCAGCGCCGGGCCGCCGACGCCGTCGCCGCGGCCGAGCGGGCCCGCCGGGGGGCCGACGCCGCCGCCGACCGGCTCCGGAGGCTCCCCGAGCGGGCCGCCGAGGTGCGCCGGGGCGCGGCGTCGGTGCGCACCCGCCGGGAGGCGCTGGGCACGCGGCACGAGCGGCTGGCGCCGGTGATGAGCGAACTGCGGCGGCGCTATCCGCTGTCGGCGTGGGCCGACGTCGAACGGGCTCCGCAGCGGGCGGCCGAGGCGCTCGCTGCGGCCGACGCGGCGCTCGGCGCGCTGGAGGCGGCGCTGGCCGCGCCCGTCCTCGACGTGCCGGAGGCCGCCGCGCAGCTGGCGCGGGTCCGCGCGGCGGCCGGCCGGGTCGACGACGAGGTGCGCGCGGCGACCGGGCGGCTGGCGCGGCTCGACGCCGTCCGGGCCGATCCGGGGTCGCTGCTGGCCGGGGTGCAGCGCGGCGTCGTCGACGCGCGGCGGTTCCTCGCCGGGCTGCCCGAGGAGCGGGGCCGCCGCTACCGCCGGACCTTCGAGGACCTCGCCCGGCGGCTGCCCGCGCTGGAGGCGGCGGCCCGGGGCGACCGGCCGGACTGGGGCGCGGTGCTGCGCGAGGCGGAGTCGATCGAGCAGGGCCTGGCCGGGCTGGTGCGCACCGCCCGGGCGGAGTAGCGGCCGTCTCACGCGCCGCGGGACTCGGCCAGCCGCCGCATCCAGTAGCGGAACCAGTCCTCGCCGTAGGGCACGTACACCCGGGTCGGGACGCCGCGGCGCCGGAGGTCGGCGAGGACGTCGGGCCGCACGCCCAGCAGCTGCTCGACGGTCCCCGCCCCGCCGAGCAGGAGCAGCGCCTCGCGCAGCCGCCCGTCGTGGGTGGCCATCGACCACTGCGCCCGCCGTCCGGCCAGGTGCGCGCCCAGCCGCAGGTAGGCGACGTCGGTGGGCTCGCCGTAGGGGTGCGCCCCGGACCGCTCGACGTAGGCGCCCTTGACCAGCCGCACGTGGACGCCGGCGTCGACGAGCGCGTCGACGTCGCCGGGCGAGCGCAGCAGGTTGGCCTGCACGGTGGCGCCCAGCCGGTCGGCGAGCCCGCGGCCGGCGACGTCGAGGACGCAGCCCCACACCGCGCCGGTCCGGGCGGCGTCCTCGGCGCCCACCTGCACCCGCCGGCCCGGGGGCAGCGCGCCCGCGACGGCGGCGAGCCGGTCGGCGGTGCCGGCCGGGTCGACGTCGAGCGCCAGGTGGGTCAGGTCGACCGACAGCCAGGCGTCGGCCGGGGGCGGGGGCAGCGCGGCGGCCAGGGAGCGGTACCGCTCGGCGACGCCGGCCGCGGTGCCGACGTCGGACACCCCCTCGCCGAAGAGGTCGACGCTGACGCCGTGCCCGGCGGCGAGCAGCCGGCCGGCGACGGTCAGCGCCTCGCCGCTGCCCTGGCCGGCCACGTAGCGGGAGGCCGCCCGCCGGCTGAGCTCCTCCCCGCCCGGCACGGCGCGGACGGCGCGCTCGAACCGCTCGCTCGTCGCCAGCCGGAAAAGCACCGCGCGGTCGAGACCCACGCGGTCACCCTGCCAGAGGCCTCAGGCCCGCTCGAGCAGCCAGCGGACGATCTCCTCCCCCGCCGCCGCGCCGGTGGCCGCGGTGACGGCCACCCGGCTGCCGGTCCAGCCCTGCTCGTGCAGCTCGCCGTGCGCGGGCCGGACGGCGGCGTCGGCGGCGAGCAGCATCGGCGCGTCGAGCAGGCTGTCGCCGGCGCACAGCAGCCGCGGCGCGGGCCCCTCCCCCGCCAGCAGCCGGCGCAGCCGCAGCAGCCCGCCGGCCTTCGACAGCCCGGCGGGGACGACGTAGACCTTGCGGCCCTGCACGCTCAGCGTGGCGCCCGCGGCGCTCGCGGCGGCGGTGGTGGCAACCAGCCAGTCCGCCGGGATGCCCTCGCGGGTGTGCGCCACGAGGTAGCCGAACAGGCCCTCGGCCGGGCGCACGGTGCGCACCCACGGCTCGCCGGCCACCGCCTCCAGCGGGGCGAGCAGCTCGGCCAGCGGCGCCGCCTGCGCCGCGGTGGCCGCCGCCCAGGCGTCCCAGTCGGGGTCGCGGACGCCGTCGACGAGGAGGACGCCGCCGTTGCCGCACAGCGCGTAGCGGGGCACCAGCGGCAGCCGCACCCGCTCGTACTGGGCGGCGGTGCGGGTGGTCACCGGGACGACGAGGGCGCGGCGGCCGAGCTCGGCCAGCAGCTCCCAGGAGACCGGCGTGGCGTGGCTCAGCGGGGCGCCGTCGAGGTGCTCGACGACTGCCAGCCCGTCGGTGCCCCCGGCCGCGGACGCGGAGTAGATCAGCGTCCGGTCGAGGTCGACGGCGGCGAGGGTGGCGGGGAGGACCGCGGTCACCGGGTCACCGGCCGGATCAGCCCGACGCAGGAGTAGGGCAGGCCGGGCACCTCCACCAGCGGCACCCCGCGGGCCTGCGCGAGGGCGACGACGTGCCGCAGGTCGGCGGCGCGGTCGGGCCGGACCAGCACCTGCCAGGGCACGCGGCGCAGCAGCACCCGGGTGGTCTCCCCCACGCCGGGCTTGACCAGGTTGACGTCGGCGACGCCGTGGTCGGCCGCGATCCGCTCCACCGCCGCCCACCCGGCCCAGGTCGGCCGGCGCCGCGCGGCGGGGACGTCGTCGGCCGGGGGCCGGGTGGGGAAGGCGGCGGCGACGGTGTCGACGAACAGCTCCGACACGTCGGAGCCGGCGAGCTCGGCGTAGTACTTCGCGCCGTGGAACATGCCGGGGCCGATGAGGTCCTCGCGCAGCACCGTCCGCGACACCAGCCCGGACACCGTGCTGTTGAGGCAGGCGCTGGGGATGAGGAAGTCGTCGCGGGTGCCGTACAGCTCGGTGCAGACGCCGGGGTCGGCGAGCACGGCGAGCCGGTCGTCGAGGGCGGCGTCCTCCGGGTGCGCGGCGACCCAGCCGGCGACGGCCTCGGTCAGCTGCCGCTGGATGGCGCCCTTGCCGGTCCAGCCGTCGACGAACCGCAGCGCGCCGGCCGGGTGGCGGGCGAGCACGTGCGCCATCGCCACCTCGTCGATGCCCCGGCCGCGGATGATCGAGATCGTGTAGTGCGGCACGTCGACGCCGCGCGAGGCCCGGTACCAGCGGCGCAGCAGCACCCCGATCGGGGTGCCGGCGCGGGCCAGCGAGACCAGCACCGGCCGGTGCCCGGCCGCGGCCGCGGCGTCCCACACCAGCTCCCCGACCCGGGCGACGGCGTCGGCGAGCCGGCCGGCCGACTGCTCCAGCGCGGTCGTGAACAGCGCGAGGTAGGCGTCGTCGGGCTGGTACTCGACCGGCAGCATCTCCGAGTAGTGGGTGCCCGACTGGATGGCCTCCTCGCGGTCCTCGGTGCCGCGCTCGAGCGCCACGCCGGACAGGTCGGTGAGCAGCCAGGTGACGTCCTCGGCCGGGTAGGAGCCGAACCGGCCGGGGACGGCGGCCGTGAGCGGGGGCTGCAGCGCGGTCACGGTGCGGGCTCCCAGAGCGGCACCGGGACCACGTGGACGGCGCGGGCGGCGAAGGGGCGCAGCGCCTGCGCCAGCGGGGCAGCGTCGGCGGCCGGGGCGTCGACGACGACCACGACGTCGTCGGCGCGCAGGTCCGACCAGGGACCGTGCGCCGGGACGGCGGCGGGATCGGCGAGGTTGTGCACCCGCGAGGTGCGGGACGGGTCGTCCGGCGCGGGGAAGGACAGGCTGCGGCGCAGGGCGTAGCCGGGGTCGTCGGCGGCGTGCACGGGGCTCCGGGTGGTCGACTGGGTGGTGACGGGGACGCCCGCCAGCCGCCCGGCGAGGGCGGCGGCGAGCACGGTGGGCGCGTACACGAACTCCTCGGTGCCGAGCACGAGGACCCCGCGGCTGCCGGCCAGCGCCGGCGCGAGCGCGGCGGCCGCGGTGCCGGCGGCCGCGTGCAGCCGGGCGGTCCCGGCGGCGGTCAGCCCGTGGCGGGCCGTGGTCGGCGCGCCCGCCGGCCACAGTCCCTCGTGCACCCGCACCGCGCCGGGAGCGCCGGCCGGGATCGGCGCCGGGGCGGGCAGCGCGGCTCGGGCGGCCGCGGCGCGCGCCAGGACGTCGTCGGGGAGGGTGAGCGCGGTGGTGAGGACGGCGGCGACGTCGACCCGCACGCCCAGCGCGGCGGCGCGCTCGGCGAAGGCGGCCCGCGCCGCGGGCGGGCGGGCGTCGAGCAGGGTGCCGACGACGTAGCGCTCCCGCGGCCAGCGGGCGTGCAGCTCGGCGACGGTGTTGAGCGCGGTGCGCCCGCTGGTCAGCTCGTCGTCGACGAGCACCAGCGGGCCGGGCGCGTCGAGGCCCACGGGGCCGGCCGGCTGCAGGGCGTGGGCGACGGCGTGGGAGTGCTCCTCCTCGAACGCGGCCGCCACCGGCACGCCCGGGTGGACCCGTCGCGTGGTCGACAGCGCGGCCGCACCGAGCCGTGCGGCGGCGGCGTGCCCGAGTCCGGTGGCGGTCTCGCAGTAGCCGATCACCAGGCCGGGCACCTCCCCGCCCAGGACGGCGGCCACGGCGTCACCGACGGCGTGCGCGGCAGCCAGGACCTCGGCGGGGGCGACCGGCACGTGCTTGCCGAGGACGCGGGAGACGACGAGGTGGGCCCGGCGCGGGTTGTCCCGCAGCGCCAGGCCGCACAGCCGCGCGAAGCGGCCGGGGTCGGACACCCCGACGTCGAGCAGCGCGGAGACGGTGCCGGCGAGACCCGCCGGGACGATCGTGGCGGTCACGCGCGGCGGACCTCGCCGCCGGCGAAGACCTCCGCCACCCGGCGCTCCCCGGCCGACAGCAGGTCGACCAGCGCCGCCTCGTCGGCGACCACGCCGTAGACGGCGGCGCGGCGGCTGATCAGCTCCGCCCACAGCGCGTGCGGTCCGATCTCGTTCATCCGGCCGTTGCCGGAGACCGCGATGCCGCCCTGGCCGCGTGCGGTGAGGATCTCGAGGGCGTCGTCGTACTCGGTGCGCGAGACGGTCAGCAGCGCGTTGACCACCGAGACGTGCGCCGGGTGGATCACGGTCTTGCCGAGCACCCCGTTGGCCTTGTCGAGGGCGACCTCGCGCACCAGGCCGTCGAGGTCGCCGGCGATCATCCGCTGCCGCAGCCGGCCCTCGTGCTGCTCGGTGAACGGGGACTGGCGCAGCTGCGGCTTGAACAGCCGGGGGCCGGGGATGTGCTCCCACACCGCGCCGGTGACCACGTGCTCGCCGCCGCGGGTGAACCGGTTGACCACGTCGGCCAGGCAGTCCCGCACGACGGCGACGTCCCAGATCGTGGTGTCGCGGTCGCGGCGCAGGCCGAACAGCCCCGACAGGTCGGTGCCGCCCACGCGCAGGCACAGCACCTGCTCGCGGTGGGCGTCGACGACCGCGGCGAGGGCGGCCAGCGCCTCGGCGCGGGTCTCCCGCCACGCGAGGTCGGGCGTCTCGAGGATCGGCATGCCGTAGAGCGGGTGCCCGGTGTCGGCGGTGACCTCGGCGATCGCCTCGAGCATCGGCCCGAGGGTCGCGCCGGTGGCCTTGGGCAGGCTGAACCCGGTCAGCCGGGCCAGCGCCGGTCCCGCCCCGACGGCGATCGAGCGGATCTGCTCCGGCGTGCGCACCCGCACGAACACCAGCGGCAGCGGCGCCGGGTCGCCCTCGGTGACCCGCCGGTCGATCCGCTGCAGCGCGGCGACGACGTTGGCCTCGGCCTCCCCCACGGCGGCGTGCGGGATGGCGTCCTCCAGGCACCACACGGTGCTCGTGGCGCCCGCGGCGGCGGCCCGGGCGGCGTCGGCGTCCAGGGACGGCCGGGTGCCGGGGCTGTAGAGGGTCGCGCCGAGGGCCAGGGCGAGCATGGCGCGCGGCGTGGCGGGGCCGATCTCCCCCGGCGGGACGGCGAAGAGCCGCTCGCGCTCGTCGTCGGTCAGGTAGGCGAAGTGGCGCACGGTCGATCCCTCTCACCCTCTGCTGGATGTGGGCTGGATGCGGCCTGGACGGCCGGTGTGGTCTCGGGGGGTCAGGGACGCAGCAGGCCCTGGGCCCGCGCCCGCTGCAGCCAGCCGGGGTACTCGGTCATCAGCCGGTCGAACAGCGCGTCGTCGCCGATCGGCCGGCGGCCCATGAGGTCGTCCTGGTCGACGGCGAAGAAGTCGGCGTTGTCGGTGAACCGGCCCTCGAGGTCGTCGAGCCGCTGCAGGTAGGAGAACTGCCGCTCCGGGCCGATGCCCATGAACTGCCAGAACACCGGCTCGTAGGACGCCGCACGGATCTGCCGGGTGGCCACCGCCTTGTCACTGGGCGCCCCGTCGGTCAGGAACATGACGTAGACGGGCACCTGCGCCGGCTGGGGCTCGGCGCGCTCGCGGCTGTCGCCGAAGTAGGCCTGGCGGACGGCGGCCATCGCGGCGCCGTAGCGGGTGTCGTACTCCAGCGGGTACCGGTGGGTGAGCTCGGCGATGTACTGCTGGTGGCCCTCCAGTCGCAGCCCCGGCTCGGGCCGGTGCACGTCCTTGCCGAAGAGGAAGACGTCCACGACGCCGTCGTCGTCGAAGCGCAGTCCCAGCGCGAGCACCCGCTCGGCCAGCCGCTGCACGGCGCCGGCGCGGTACAGCGCGGCCATCGAGCCGGAGATGTCGAGCACCAGCGCGACGCGGGCGGTGTGCTCGCCCAGGCCCCGCTTCTGCAGGCTGACGCCGGCGGTCTTGACCAGGCTGAGCATCTGCGGCGCCTGCGCCGACAGCTTCTTCTCCAGGTCGACCAGCCGGCGCTTCTCCATGCTGACCGGCGGTGCCGCCGGCGGGGGCGGGGCGGACGGTGCGGCGGCGGGGGCCGGTGCGGCGGCGGGGGCAGCGGCAGGCTCGTCGTCGACGCTGACGCCGACGTCGGTGGCCATGGCCGCCAGGCCGCCGGTGTAGCCCTGCCCGACCGCGCGGACCTTCCACTCGCCGCCGCGGCGGTAGACCTCGGCGAAGACCAGGGCGGTCTCCGGCCCGGCGGCCAGCTCGCAGCGCACCGCGGCCGGGGCGCCGCCGTCGGGGGCCACCTCGACGGCGAGGCCGGTGAGCGCGCCGAAGGTGCCCGCGCCGTCGAGGGAGGCGCCGATGACGACCTTCTCCACGTCGGCGGGCAGCGCGGCGGGGTCGATGCGGACCTGGTCGACGGTCCCGCCGCCGCGGGTGGACTTGCCGAGGTGGCGCACCGCGCCGCCGGCGCCGGCGGGCTGGTTGTAGAAGACGAAGTCGTCGTCGCTGCGGACCCGGCCGGCGCCGGTGGTGAGGAACGCCGAGAGGTCGGCGTCGACGCCGGGCGCCGGGTTCCAGGTGAGGGTGACGACGACGGGACCGGTCAGGCCGGCCTGGGCCAGGCCGACGTTGCCGCCGCGGGTGAGGACGTGGACCACGCTGCTGCCGCTCAGCCGGAGGAGCGGGCGGTGCGCGGGTGGACGGCGGGCACGTCAGCGGGCATGGCGGGGTCGGACCTCCGGTCTCGGGCGGGTGCGGAAGCGCGCGGACAGTACGTCGGGCGGGCCCGGAACGGGAGGGATCGGCGCGCGGGGCGGCACCGGGCCCGGACGGGTGCCGTCCGGGCCCGGTGGTGGGTCAGCCGACGTTGACGCCGAAGTCCTGGGCGATGCCGCGCAGGCCCGAGGCGTAGCCCTGGCCGACGGCGCGGAACTTCCAGTCGGCGCCGTTGCGGTAGAGCTCACCGAAGACCATGGCGGTCTCGACCGAGGCGTCCTCGGTGAGGTCGTAGCGGGCGATCTCCTGGCCGTTGGCCTGGTTGACGATGCGGATGAACGCGTTGCGCACCGCGCCGAAGTTCTGCTTGCGGTTGTCCGCGTCGTAGATCGACACCGGGAAGACGATCTTGTCGACCGTCGGCGGCACGCCGGCCAGGTTCACCTGGATGACCTCGTCGTCGCCCTCGCCCTGGCCGGTGAGGTTGTCACCGACGTGGACGACCGAGCCGTCGGGGCTGCGGAGGTTGTTGAAGAAGACGAAGCCCGAGTCGTCGGGGGTGACCCTGCCGCCGGCGTCGAGCATGATCGCCGACGCGTCGAGGTCGAAGTCGCCCCCGGAGAACGTGTTGACGTCCCAGCCGAGGCCCACGTTCACCGCGGTCAGGCCCGGCGCCTCCTTGGTCAGCGAGACGTTCCCGCCCTTGGAGAGGCTGACACCCATCTGTTGGACTCCCATGTCTGTCGGGTCGCGCAGCGGCGGTCGCCGCTGGCGAGCACGCCGGACGGGCCGGCGTCACCGGCGGGTGCGCAGGCGCGGGCGCCCGGCGCTGTCCCCCGGTCCCGCTGCGCGGGGTGCCGGTCGGGCACCCAGCGGAGCGGAGGTGTCTCGGATACTGCCGCACGGTCACCGGGAGCAACAGGTGCCGTGACGCGGACGGGTCACCGCCGGCGCGGCCTGCCCGGCCCGGTCAGGCCGGGGGCGCGGGCCGCGCGGGACGCGGCTGCTCCTCGCCCTGCCGCTCCGCGGTCGGCACGCCGGTCTCGCCCGCCACCGCGGCCGCACCCCGGCCGACGGTGCCCTGCGCGGCCGCCTCCCGGGCGTCGCGGCGGCTGCGCGCGAGGCTCGCGACCGTGGTGATGAACAGCGTCACCACGATGACCGCGAGCGACAGCCAGGTGGGCACCTCGGGGATGGCGGTGACGTGCTCGCCGCCGTTGATGAACGGCAGCTCGTTCTCGTGCAGCGCGTGGATGAGCAGCTTGATCCCGATGAAGCCGAGGATGACCGCCAGGCCGTAGTGCAGGTAGACCAGCCGGTCGAGCAGGCCGTCGATGAGGAAGAACAGCTGGCGCAGGCCCAGCAGGCTGAAGGCGTTGGCGGTGAAGACGAGGAAGGTCTCCTGCGTCAGGCCGAAGATCGCCGGGATCGAGTCGACGGCGAAGAGGATGTCGGCGCTGCCGATGGCGACCAGCGCGATGGCCAGCGGGGTGATGAACCGCCGGCCGTCGATCTTCGTGGTCAGCCGGTCGGAGTGGTACTCCTGCGTCGTCGGCACGATCTTGCGGGTGAGCCGCAGGAACGCGTTCTCCTTGAACTCGTCGTCGTCGTGGCCGCTGGCCCGGGCCTGCGCGACGGCGGTGTAGATGAGGAACGCGCCGAACAGGTAGAAGACCCAGCTGAAGTTCTCGATGGCCGCGGCGCCGAGGAAGATGAACACCGTCCGCAGCACCAGGGCGAAGGCGATGCCGAACAGCAGCACCTTCTGCTGCAGCTCCCGCGGCACCGCGAAGCTGGCCATGATCAGGACGAAGACGAACAGGTTGTCCACCGAGAGGCTCTTCTCGGTGATGTAGCCGGCGAAGTACTCACCGCCGAACTGTCCGCCGGCGAAGACCCACACCAGGATCCCGAAGACGATGGCCAGCGCGACGTAGATCGCCGACCACGTCGCCGACTCGCGCAGCGTGGGGGCGTGCGGCGTGCGCACGTGGCCGACGAAGTCGAACGCGATCATCCCGACGATCGCGGCGACGGTGATCCCCCACACCCAGAGCGGGACGTCCATCAGGCGGTTCCTCCGGTCCACTGGCAGCTGTCAGTACCGGAGGTCTCTCCCGCCGACCGCGAGCGGTCGACCGATGGCGCCGGGGCGTTGCTGCCCGTGCTGACGACACCACCGCGTCGGGATACTCCCCTCCACGCCGGACCCGGGCCCGGACGGCCGCCAGCGCCGCACGAGGGGATCCACGACGGTCAACGGCCGGCGCACCGTCCCGGGTTCCCGGCCGGAGCGGACGGTCGCGTCCGCTCCGGGCCCGGGTGGACCGGCCACCCTCCGGGGACCCGCGCCGAGCAGGTGAGGTGCGGGAACGGCCCTCCTGCAGGGTCCCGCCGCGGGCCTGCGAGCGGTGGGGGCAGGAGGGCCCTTCGTCAGGCGTGTGCGGCGTCGAGCTGGCGCAGCTCCTTCTTCAGCTCGGCCAGCTCGTCGCGCAGCCGCGCGGCCACCTCGAACTGCAGCTCGCGGGCGGCGGCCAGCATCTGCTCGTTCATCTGGGTGATCAGGTCGGCCAGCTCGGCGCGGGGCAGGCCCGCGACGTCGATCGCACCGGCCTTGCCCTTGGTCTTCGACGACAGCCCGGGGACCGGCGCCTTGCCGCGGGACTGCTGCCGGCCCGAGCCCCCGACGAGCTCCGCGCCGCCGTCCTCGGCCTCGCGGTAGATGCCGTCGAGGATGTCGACGATCTTCTTCCGGAGGGGCTGCGGGTCGATGCCGCGCTCGCGGTTGTAGGCGATCTGCTTCTCGCGGCGCCGGTTGGTCTCGTCGATCGCCTGGGCCATCGACGGCGTCACGGTGTCGGCGTACATGTGCACCTGCCCCGACACGTTGCGGGCCGCCCGGCCGATCGTCTGGATCAGCGAGGTGCCCGAGCGCAGGAAGCCCTCCTTGTCGGCGTCGAGGATCGCCACGAGCGACACCTCGGGCAGGTCGAGGCCCTCGCGCAGCAGGTTGATGCCGACCAGGACGTCGTACTCGCCCTGCCGCAGCTCGCGCAGCAGCTCCACCCGGCGCAGGGTGTCGACCTCCGAGTGCAGGTAGCGCACCTTGATGCCGAGCTCGAGCAGGTAGTCGGTGAGGTCCTCGGCCATCTTCTTGGTCAGGGTGGTGACCAGGACCCGCTCGTCCTTCTCGGTGCGCACCCGGATCTCGTGCACCAGGTCGTCGATCTGGCCCTTGGTGGGCTTGACCACGACCTCCGGGTCGACCAGGCCGGTCGGGCGGATGACCTGCTCGACGACGTCGCCCTGCACCCGGCCGAGCTCGTAGGGCCCCGGCGTCGCGGACAGGTACACCGTCTGGCCGATCCGGTCGGTGAACTCCTCCCACTTCAGCGGGCGGTTGTCCATCGCCGAGGGCAGCCGGAAGCCGTGCTCGACCAGCGTCCGCTTGCGGCTCATGTCGCCCTCGTACATGCCGCCGATCTGCGGGACGGTGACGTGCGACTCGTCGATGACGAGCAGGAAGTCGTCGGGGAAGTAGTCGATGAGACAGGCGCCGGCGCTGCCGGGCGCGCGGCCGTCGATGTGCCGCGAGTAGTTCTCGATGCCGGAGCAGAAGCCGACCTGGCGCATCATCTCGATGTCGTAGGTGGTGCGCATGCGCAGCCGCTGGGCCTCCAGCAGCTTGCCCTGCCGCTCGAGCTCGGCCAGCCGCTGCTCGAGCTCGGCCTCGATGGAGGCGATGGCGCGCTCCATGCGCTGGGGACCGGCGACGTAGTGGGTGGCCGGGAAGACGAACAGCTCCTCGACCTCGCGGACCACCTCGCCGGTGAGCGGGTGCAGGTAGTAGAGCCGCTCGACCTCGTCGCCGAACATCTCGATCCGGACGGCGAGCTCCTCGTAGACCGGGAAGACCTCGATGGTGTCGCCGCGCACCCGGAACGTGCCGCGGGTGAAGGACAGGTCGTTGCGGGTGTACTGCTCCTCGACGAGCGTGCGCAGCAGCTCGTCGCGCTCGCGCTCCTCCCCCACGGAGATCCTCAGCGCCCGGTCGACGTACTCCTGCGGGGTGCCCAGGCCGTAGATGCAGGAGACGGTGGCGACCACGACGACGTCGCGCCGGGTGAGCAGCGCCTGGGTGGCCGAGTGCCGCAGCCGCTCGACCTCGTCGTTGACCGAGGAGTCCTTCTCGATGTAGGTGTCGGTCTGCGGGACGTAGGCCTCGGGCTGGTAGTAGTCGTAGTAGGAGACGAAGTACTCGACGGCGTTGTCCGGCAGCAGCTCGCGGAACTCGTTGGCCAGCTGCGCGGCGAGGGTCTTGTTCGGCGCCATCACCAGGGTGGGGCGCTGAACCTGCTCGATGAGCCAGGCCGTGGTGGCCGACTTGCCCGTACCGGTGGCGCCGAGGAGCACGGAGTCGGTCTCGCCGGCGTTCACCCGCCGGGCGAGGGCCTCGATCGCGGCGGGCTGGTCACCCGAGGGCTGGAACTCGCTGACGACGCGGAAGCGCCCCTGGGTGGGCCGGATGTCGGTGGTCGCGCGCACGAGGACGACGGTACGACCGACCGGCGACAGGAACCGGTGTGATCCGGGCGGCCCGCTGCGACGGGCGGGACGGACGGGACGTCCCGGGTTTGACCACGAGCGGCCTCGGTGCTCGTGCCGGTGCGGCGGGCCCGCTAGCGTGACGTCCCGCAGGAGCGCGCCCCGCCAGGGACCAGTGCCACCCGGACGCCGGGCGAGGTCGGACCCCCGCAGCGCTCCCCCGGCTCCGCCGGACCTGCGCACGACGCCCCCCGCGGCCCCGGCCCGGGGGGCGTCGTCGTCCCGGCGTCGTCCCGGCGTCGTCCCGGCGTCGTCCCGGCGTCGTCCCGGCGGCGGGGCACCGGCGGCGGGAACGTGACGTCCGCCGCGTCAGGTGTGGACCCGCCCGGATCGGGCAAGGGACCCGGCGGGCACCGTGTGCCCAGACCCCCTGCCGACGGCCGCGGCGGGGGGCCGTCGCGCCCCGTGACCTCGCTCGGGCGCCCACGCAGGAGGAAACACGTCCATGAACCAGGTGTGGCCCGGTACGGCCTATCCCCTCGGAGCCACGTTCGACGGCACGGGCACCAACTTCGCGATCTTCAGCGAGGTCGCCGAGAAGGTCGAGCTGTGCCTCTTCGACGACGCCGGCACCGAGACCCGCATCCGGCTGCCCGAGATGGACGGCTACGTCTGGCACGCCTTCCTGCCCGGCATCCAGCCCGGGCAGCGCTACGGCTACCGCGTCCACGGCCCGTACGACCCGGGGCAGGGGCTGCGCTGCAACCCGAACAAGCTGCTGCTCGACCCCTACGCCAAGGCGATCGACGGCGAGATCCAGTGGGACCCGTCGGTGTTCGGCTACGACTTCACCAGCGGCGAGCGCAACGACGAGGACTCCGCGGCGCACATGCCGAAGTCCGTCGTGGTCAACCCCTACTTCGACTGGGGCGTCGACCGCCCGCCGAGGACGCCGTACCACAAGACCGTCATCTACGAGGCCCACGTCAAGGGCCTGACGATGACCCACCCCGACGTGCCGGAGGAACTGCGCGGCACGTACGCCGGCATCGCGCACCCGGCCGTCATCTCCCACCTGCAGGACCTCGGCGTCACCGCGATCGAGCTCATGCCGGTGCACCAGTTCGTGCAGGACGACACCCTGCAGCAGAAGGGCCTGCGCAACTACTGGGGCTACAACACGATCGGTTTCTTCGCGCCGCACAACGAGTACGCGAGCAACACCGACAACGGCATGCAGGTGCAGGAGTTCAAGGGGATGGTCCGCACCCTGCACGAGGCGGGCATCGAGGTCATCCTCGACGTGGTCTACAACCACACCGCCGAAGGCAACCACCTCGGCCCCACGCTGTCGTTCAAGGGCATCGACAACCGCGCGTACTACCGGCTGGTCGAGGACGACCCGCAGTACTACATGGACTACACGGGCACCGGGAACTCCCTCAACGCCCGCACCCCCCAGGCGCTGCAGCTGATCATGGACTCGCTGCGGTACTGGGTCACCGAGATGCACGTCGACGGGTTCCGCTTCGACCTCGCCTCGACGCTGGCCCGCGAGCTGCACGCCGTCGACCGGCTGTCGGCGTTCTTCGACCTGGTGCACCAGGACCCGGTGGTCAGCCAGGTCAAGCTCATCGCCGAGCCCTGGGACGTCGGCGAGGGCGGCTACCAGGTGGGCAACTTCCCCGCGCTGTGGACCGAGTGGAACGGCAAGTACCGCGACACCGTCCGCGACTTCTGGCGGGGCGAGCCGTCGACGATCGGGGAGTTCGCCAGCCGGCTCACCGGCTCGGCCGACCTCTACCAGCACTCCGGCCGCCGGCCGGTGGCGAGCATCAACTTCGTCACCGCGCACGACGGGTTCACCCTCACCGACCTCGTCTCCTACAACGAGAAGCACAACGAGGCCAACGGCGAGGGCAACAACGACGGCGAGAGCCACAACCGCAGCTGGAACTGCGGCGTCGAGGGCGAGACCGTCGACAAGAAGGTGCTCACCCTCCGGGGCCGCCAGCGGCGCAACTTCCTGGCCACGCTGATGCTGTCGCAGGGCGTGCCGATGCTGCTGCACGGCGACGAGCTGGGCCGCACCCAGCAGGGCAACAACAACGGCTACTGCCAGGACTCCCCGCTGACCTGGATCCACTGGGACGAGGTCGACGAGGGGCTGCTGGAGTTCACCAAGCTGGTGACCCGCATCCGCGCCGAGCACCCGACCTTCCGCCGCCGCCGGTTCTTCCACGGCCGCCCGGTGCGCCGGGGCCAGGACGACCCGGTGCAGGACGTCGCCTGGCTGACCCCCTCCGGTGACCTGATGACCGAGGACGACTGGGACGCCGGGTTCGCCAAGTCGATCGCGATGTACCTCAACGGGCACGGCATCCGGTCCACCGACGAGCGCGGCGAGGACGTCGTCGACGACCACTTCTACCTGGCGTTCAACGCCTCGCACGAGCCCATGGACTTCTGCCTGCCGTCCGACGAGTACGCCGGGACGTGGACCGTCGTGCTCGACACCGCCGAGATGGGCGAGGTCGAGGCGCGGGAGCTCAAGCCGGGCGAGACCCTCACGCTGCAGGACCGCTCGATGGTCGTGCTCAGCGCGCCCCGCCGGTCGTGACCGTGGGCGAGCCGACCGGCGCCGACCGGCGCCGCGACGTCCCGACGGCGACCTACCGGCTGCAGGTGACCGCCGACTTCACCCTCGACGACGCCGCGGCGGTGGCCGGCTACCTCGCCGACCTCGGGGTCAGCCACGCCTACTCCTCGCCGCTGCTGCGGGCGGCGGCGGGCAGCACGCACGGCTACGACACCGTCGACCACGCCCACGTCGACGAGGCGCGCGGCGGGCAGGCCGGCTTCGACCGGTTCGTCGCCGCGCTGCACGGGGCCGGGCTGGGCCTGGTGCTCGACCTGGTGCCCAACCACATGGGCGTGGCCGACCCGGCCGAGGCCCCGTGGTGGTGGGACGTGCTGCGGCACGGCCGCGACAGCGCCCACGCGTCGGCGTTCGACGTCGACTGGGACTTCGGCGGCGGCCGGATCCGGATCCCGGTGCTGGGGTCGGCCGACGACGTCGAGAAGCTGGAGGTCGTCGACGGCGAGCTGCGCTACTACGACAACCGCTTCCCCATCGCCCCGGGCACCGGGGACGGGACGCCGCAGGAGGTGCACGACCGGCAGCACTACGAGCTGGTCGACTGGCGGCGCGCCGACACCGACCTCAACTACCGCCGGTTCTTCGCCATCAACACCCTCGCCGGGCTGCGGGTGGAGGACCCGGAGGTCTTCCGCGCCACCCACGAGCTGGTGCTGCGGCTGGTGCACGACGGCGCCGTCGACGGGTTGCGGATCGACCACCCCGACGGCCTCGCCGACCCGAAGGGGTACCTCGACCGGCTGGCCGAGGCCTCCGGCGGGCGGTGGACGGTCGTGGAGAAGATCCTCGAGCCCGGCGAGGACCTCCCGGAGAGCTGGCGGACCGCCGGCACCACCGGCTACGACGCGCTGGCCGAGGTCGACGACGTCCTGGTCGACCCGGCCGGCGAGGCGGCGCTGACCGCGCTGGACACCGAGCTGTCGGGCCGGCCGGTCGACTACGCGCAGCTGGTGCACGACTGCAAGCGCGAGGTGACCGACGGGAGTCTCGGTTCGGAGGTGGCCCGCCTGGTGCGGGTCATCGGCGAGCTGCCCGGCATCGACGAGGGCACCGAGCGGGAGGCGCTGGCCGAGCTGCTGGCCACCTTCTCCGTCTACCGCACCTACCTGCCCGACGGCCGCGAGCACCTCGACGCCGCGGTGGCCGCCGTCCGCGACCGCCGCCCCGACCTGGTGGCGGCGGTCGACGCGCTGCACCCGGTGCTGGCGCGGGCCGGCACCGAGGCGGCCACCCGCTTCGAGCAGACCAGCGGCCCGGTGATGGCCAAGGGCGTGGAGGACAGCGCCTACTACCGGTGGGCGCGGTTCGTGGTGCTCAACGAGGTCGGCGGCGACCCCGCCCGCTTCGGCGCCACCGTGGAGGAGTTCCACCAGGCGCAGGCGCGGCGGCTGGCGGTCAAGCCGCGGTCGATGACCACGCTGACCACGCACGACACCAAGCGCAGCGAGGACACCCGCGCCCGGCTGGCCGTGCTCGCCGAGGTGCCCACCGAGTGGGCCGACCTGGTGCGCGGCTGGCTGTCGCGGCACCCGCTGCCCGACCGGCCGCTGGCGCACCTGGTGTGGCAGAACCTGGTCGGCGCGTGGCCGCTGTCGCGCGAGCGGGCGCACGCCTACGCCGAGAAGGCCGCCCGCGAGGCCGGGCTGTCGACGACGTGGACCGACGTCGACGAGGCCTTCGAGGCGCAGCTGCACGCGGTGGTCGACGCCGCCTACGACGACCCGGCGACCACCGCCGAGATCGAGTCGTTCGTGGCCCGCATCGCGCCGGCGGGGCGGTCCAACGCGCTGGCGCAGAAGCTCGTGCAGCTGACGATGCCCGGCGTGCCCGACGTCTACCAGGGCACCGAGCTGGAGGACCGCTCGCTGGTCGACCCCGACAACCGCCGTCCGGTCGACTACGACGAGCGGCGTCGGCTGCTGGGCCGCCTCGACGGGGGGTGGGTGCCCGCGGTCGACGACACCGGCGCGGCGAAGCTGCTGGTCACCTCCTGGGCGCTGCGGCTGCGGCGGGACTCCCCGGAGCTGTTCGGCGACTACACCCCGGTGACGGCCCGCGGGAGCGCCGCGCAGCACGCCGTCGCCTTCGACCGGGGCGGCGCCGTCACCGTCGCGACCCGGCTGCCCGTGGCGCTGGCCGCCACCGGCTGGGAGGACACCGCGCTGGCCCTGCCCACCGGGGCCTGGCGCGACGTCCTCACCGGCGACCGGGTGGTGTCCGACGCCGACGGCGTCCCGCTGGCCGGCCTGCTCGACCGGCTGCCCGTCGCGCTGCTCGTGCGCGCCTGAGCCGGCCGTGGTCCCGGCGCGCCGCGCCGGGACCACGGTTGGCCCGCGCCCGCCCGGGCACTGAGCACCGGTCCCACCCCAGCACCCCAGGAGGTCCCTGCATGCCCGCCGCCGAGTTCGCCGTCTGGGCGCCCGTGCCCGAGCGGGTGCGCCTGCAGGTCGACGGCGCCGTGCACGACATGCGCCGCGACGCCGACGGCTGGTGGCGCGCCGAGGTCGAGGCCGCGCCGGAGGCCGACTACGGCTACCTGCTCGGCGACGACGAGAAGGTGTACCCGGACCCGCGCTCGCGCCGGCAGCCCGACGGCGTCCACGGCCCGTCCCGCCGCTTCGACCCCGCGGCCTACTCGTGGGGCGACGGCGCCTGGACCGGGCGCCCGCTGGCCGGCGGCGTCGTCTACGAGATGCACGTCGGCACGTTCACGCCCGAGGGCACCCTCGACGCGGCGATCGAGCGCCTGGACCACCTGGTCGACCTCGGGATCGACTTCGTCGAGCTGCTGCCGGTCAACGGCTTCGACGGCACCCACAACTGGGGCTACGACGGCGTCCTCTGGTACACGGTGCAGGAGAGCTACGGCGGGCCGGCGGCCTACCAGCGCTTCGTCGACGCCTGCCACCAGCGCGGCCTCGGCGTGATCCAGGACGTCGTCTACAACCACCTCGGCCCGTCGGGGAACTACCTGCCGCTGTTCATGCCGGTCTTCAGCGAGGGCGGCCCCAGCCCCTGGGGCTCGTCGATCAACCTGTCCGGGCCGGACTCCGACGAGGTGCGCCGCTACATCCTGGACAACGCGCTGATGTGGCTGCGCGACATGCACGTCGACGGGCTGCGGCTCGACGCCGTCCACGCGCTGGTCGACGAGCGGGCCACGCACGTGCTGGAGGAGATGGCCCAGGAGGTCGACCGGCTGTCGGCCGCGGTCGGCCGGCCGCTCACGCTCATCGCCGAGAGCGACCTCAACGACCCGCACCTGGTCACCCCGCGCGCGGCCAACGGCACGGGCATCCACGCGCAGTGGAGCGACGACTTCCACCACGCGCTGCACGCGGTGCTCACCGGCGAGGGCCAGGGCTACTACGCCGACTTCGCCGAGGCGGGCCTGGCCGGGCTGGCCAAGACGCTGACCGGCGCGTACTTCCACGACGGCACCTGGTCGAGCTTCCGCCGCCGGCACCACGGCCGGCCGGTGGACGCCGCCCGGCTGCCCGGCTGGAAGTTCCTCGGCTACCTGCAGGACCACGACCAGATCGGCAACCGCGCGATCGGCGACCGGGTGTCGGCGTCGCTGTCCCCGGGCCTGCTCGCCGTCGGCGCCACCCTGGTCCTCACCGGCCCGTTCACCCCGATGCTGTTCATGGGCGAGGAGTGGGGCGCCGCGACGCCGTGGCAGTTCTTCACCAGCCACACCGACCCGGACATCGGGCGGGCGACCGCCGAGGGGCGCAAGGGCGAGTTCGCCGAGCACGGCTGGGACGCCGACGAGGTGCCCGACCCGCAGGACCCCGAGACCTTCACCCGCTCGAAGCTGGACTGGTCGGAGGTCGAGCGCGAGCCGCACGCCACGCTGCTGGCGACCACCCGGGCGCTGCTGGCGCTGCGGCGGGCGCAGCCGGAGCTGGTCGACCCCGACCTGACGACGGTGGAGGTCGGCTGGGACGACGAGGACCGGCTGCTGGTCGTCCACCGCGGCCGGCTGCGGGTGGTGGCCAACCTGTCGGGCGAGCCGCGGGAGGTCGACCTCGACCGGCCCGTCACCGGCGTGCTGTTCGCCACCGCCGACGAACCCTCCCTGGACGGCGAGACGGTGCGGCTGCCGCCCGAGAGCGCGGCCGTGCTCGCCACCTGATGCGCCGGCTGCTCCCCGGGGCCGCCCCGGTCGACGACGACGCCGCGCTCGCCGAGGCCTACCGGCTGCCGCCGGGGCGGTCGGTGCGGGTGGACTTCGTCGTCTCCCTCGACGGCGCGATCTCCGTCGAGGGGCGCAGCGCCGGGCTGGGGTCCCCGGGGGACCGGCGGGTGTTCCGGGTGCTGCGGGCGCTCGCCGACGCCGTGCTGGTCGGGCACGGCACCGCCGCGGCCGAGGGCTACCGGCCGGTGGCCGCCGACTCCGCGGTGGGTCGGCTGCGCGCCGAGCTCGGCCGGCCCGGGACCGCGCCGGTCGTCGTCGTCTCCCGGCGGGCGTCGCTCGCCCCCGGCGACCGGCTGGCCGTCCCCTCCACGGTGCTGGTGACCTGCGCGGCCGCCGACGCCGGCCGCCGCGCCGCCCTGGCCGGCACCGGCGTGGACGTGCTCGTCTGCGGCGACGACGAGGTCGACCTGCCGCTGGCGCTGGACCGGCTCGCCGACCGGGGGCTCGAGCAGCTGGTCTGCGAGGGCGGCCCGTCCCTGCTGTCGGCGGCGCTGGACGCCGGCGTGGTCGACGAGCTCGACCTCACCGTCTCCCCCGCGCTCGTCGGCGGGCCGGCCCGGCTGCTCGACCGGGCGCTGCGCGACGTCGTGCGCCCCCGGCTGGTGCAGGTGCTCGAGGAGGACGGCGTCCTGTTCACCCGCTACGCGCTCGACCGGTAGCCGCCCGGCTCAGCCGACGACGCGGACGGCGTCCCCGTACCCGGCCAGGCGGGTGTCCGCGGGCAGCAGCACGGCGCCCTCGGCGACGGCCTGGGCCACCAGCAGCCGGTCGAAGGGGTCGCGGTGCACGTCGGGGAGGTGCTCGACGGCGGCGGCGTGCTCGGCGGTGACCGGCAGGTGGTCCAGCGCCAGCTCCGCGGCTGCCCGGCGCGTCCAGGTGCGGACGTCGGACCCGAGGGTCAGCTTGCCCAGGCCCTGCTCGATCGCCAGTTCCCAGACGCACACCGCCGAGAGCAGCCGCTGGTCGGCGTCGAGGACCAGCTGTCTGCCGACGCCCAACCGAGCGGACCGGTGGGTGGCCCACACGACGACGTGGGTGTCCAGGAGGAGCCTCACTCCTCGCCCTCGAACGCCCGCTGCAGGTCCTCGGGCAGCTCGTCGAAGTCGTCGGCGATCCACACGTTGCCACGGTCGAAGTCGAAGTTCGGCGTCCGTCGTGCCGGGGCCACCAGGCGGGCGACCACGCGCCCGCGGTTCGTGATCTCGACCTCCTCACCGGCCGCGACCCGCTCGAGCAGCCGGGACAGGTGCGTCTTCGCCTCGTGCACACCGACCGACACCGCCATGCCATCTAGTCTGGTCGGCTGGTCATCTCGCCCGGGTGGACGCGAGCGTCCCCTCCTCCGCAGTGGGCCTCGCGTGGGGGTCGGCGGCGCTCACATGGGGGTCGGCGACCCATGTCCGCAGGTCAGCGGCTCCCTAGCGTCGTCGTCGTGCCCGCCGACCGGGCGGGCCGACACCTCCAGGAGAGAGCATGAGCACCAAGGCCGTCGTCAGCCTCGCCACCGGTCTCGAGGACCCGGAGAAGGTCACCGTCGCGATGCTGATGGCCGTGGGCGCCGCCGAGACCGGCCGGGACACGGTGGTCTTCGCCGCCAAGGAGGCGGTGCGGCTGGCGCTGGAGGGCACCGCGGTCGGCACCGCCTGCGCCGGCTGCCCGACGCTGCCCTCGCTGATGGAGCGCTTCGCCGCCGCCGGCGGGCGCTGGTTCGTCTGCCCGATCTGCGTCGAGGCCAAGCAGCTCGACGCCGGGCAGCTGATCGGGAACGCCGAGCTCGCCGGCACCATCCCGCTGTGGAACTGGATCGGCGACGAGGGGGCGACGACGTTCAGCTACTGACCGTCAGCCCCTGAGCAACCCGAGCTCCCCCGCCCGCCGGATCGCCTCCCGCCGCCCGCGGACACCCAGCCGGCCGAGCACCGCGGTCACGTGGTGCTCGGCCGTCCGCGGGGACACGACCAGGCGCGTGGCGATCTCGGCGTTGGTGAGCCCCTCGGCGAGCAGCCGCAGGACCTCCTCCTGGCGGGCGGTCAGCCCGGCGGGGTGCGCGCGGGTGGTCTCCCGGCGGCCGTGCCGGACGGGCAGCCCCAGCGCCCGCAGCCGTCGGGTGACCCGGGCGGCCAGCGGCGCCGCACCGAGGGCGCGCGCGGTCTCCAGGGCCTCGGCCAGCGCGGCGGGGTCGTCGAGCGCGGACAGGCACAGCGCCCGGTCGTAGGACCAGCCGACGGCGCCGAACGCGTCGGCCGCCGCCCGCCAGTCGCCGTCGAGCACGGCCCGGTGCGGCGGCGCGGCGCGCACGCAGGACTCCACCGGGCAGCCGGCCACCGCCGCCCACGCGGCCATGCGCACGCCGCCCCACCCCGCCCAGTCGGTGGCCCGGGCGAGCGCGTCGACCTGCCGCACCCGGTCCACCGGCATGGGCGTCCCGTGCAGCAGCGCGTGCTCGACCTGCAGCTCGAGCACCGGCTCGATCCGCTGCATCTCGGCGGTGGCCCACGACTGCGCGGCGACGTCGGCCAGACGGGCCGCCGCGTCGTCGTCGCCCCGGCGGACGGCGACCTCGGCGAGCACGGTCTTGGCCAGGATCTGGTTGACCGTGACGCCGCGCTCGAGCTGCGCCCGGGCGACGCGCTCGGCGCCGGCCCAGTCCCCCGCCCGGGCGTCCAGCCAGGCCAGGGTGACCTCGGTGTACTCGCGCAGCGCGTCGACCTCGTGCTCGGCGGCGTAGGCCAGGGCCCGCTCCGCCGTCCGCCGCGCCGGGCCCGGCCGCACCCACAGCAGCTCCGACCACGCCCGGCAGACCAGGGCGCGCACCGCCTCGTGCGGGTCGCCGGCGCCGTCGGCGGCCGCGAACGCCTGCTCGATGGTCGCGGTGTCGTCGGGGTCGCGGGTGGCACGGACCTTGCCGGTGTTGACCAGCGCGTGCGCGTGCGTGGCGCGGTCACCGGCCCGCAGCGCCATGTCCGCCGCCCGCGCCGACTCCGTCAGCGCCTCCTCCGACCGGCCGGCCAGCATCGCCAGCTGGCCGACGACGCTGCACGCGCGGGCGAGCTCGGCGGACTCGCCCAGCGGCTCGAGCAGCGCGACCGCGGCCCGGGCCTCCCGCTCGGCGGCCGCGCCGTCCCCCGCGTACCAGAGCAGCCGGGACCGCACCCGCGCGCAGCGGCCCAGCCCCCGGCCGTCGCCGGTGGCCCGGTGCGCCGCGGCCGCCGCGTCGACGGCCGCCAGCGCCTCGGGGATCCGCCCGGTGAGGTAGGCGACGCCCGCCAGCTCCTCGTACAGGGCCGCGCGCTCCGCGCCCGGCAGCGAGCCGGCCAGCGGCAGCGCCCGCCGGTAGTGGGCGAGGGCCTCCCGGTTGGCCCCCGCGGCCGCCGCGCCGCGGGCGGCCGGGAGCGCGGCGGCGGCCAGCGCCGTCGCGTCGCCCGCGGCCTCGGCGTGGTGCACCAGGTCGGCCGGGTCCGCGCCGAGCCGCTGCAGCGCGGCGAACACGGTGGTGTGCAGCCGCCGGCGGTCGGCGGCGGTCAGCGTCCCGGCGACGGCGGTGCGCGCCAGCTCGTGCCGGAAGGCGACCGCGCCCGGCTCGACGAGCAGCAGCCCCGTCCGCTCGGGCTCGGCGGCCGCCGCCTCCCACCCGGGCAGGGCCGCGTCGAGCACGTCGGTGCCGGTGCGGGCGGGGACGACCGAGACGAGTTCGACCAGGGCCCGGGCGTCGGGCGCCAGCGCGGCCACCCGGCCGGCGACCGCGTCGCGCACCGACGGCGGCAGCCCGTCGGTGCCCTCGGCGGCCAGCTCGGTGACCAGGAACGGGTTGCCGCCGGTCAGCGCGTGCACGCGGTCGGCACCGGCACCGACGAGTTCGGCCACCGCGGCCCGCGACAGCGGCGCCAGCGGCACCCGGGTCACCGCCCGCGGCGGCAGCGCGGCCAGCGCCCGGCGCAGCGGCGCGCCGCCGTCGAGCTCGCCGTCGCGGTAGGTCAGCACCAGGACGGCGGGCAGCGCGGGCACCCGGCGGCCGAGCGTGCGGACGGCGTCGACCGTGGCGTCGTCGGCCCAGTGCACGTCCTCGAGCACCAGCACGGTCGGCGCCGGCCCGGCCAGCTCCGCGAGCAGCCCGTCGTGCACCGCGGCGGGGGCGGACCCGTCGGCGAGCACCTCGGCCAGCGGGCCGCCGACGGCGCGGGCGACGTCGCGCAGGGCACCGAAGGGCCGCGGGGTGGTCAGGTCGTCGCACTGGCCGGTGAGCACGCGCCCCCCGGCCAGCCGGCCGGCCAGGGCTCCCACGAGCGCGGTCTTGCCGATGCCGGGCTCGCCGGTCACCAGGACGACGCCGCCCCGGCCGGCCGCCGCTGCGCGGGCGGCGGTGGCGAGCAGGGCGAGCGGCTCCTCCCGCTCGAGCAGGCGCACGCCGGGGACGCTAGTGACCCGCCGCCGGTCGCGGGAGGCCGCGGCGCGCCACCCGTTCGGTCGACGGCGGCGTGTGCGCCGTCGGCCCCCGCTGCTTGACTGGCGGGCATGGACCTGCCCGTTCTCCCCCCGGTGAGGCCGATGCTGGCCAAGGCCACGACGACGCTGCCCACCGCCGACGGGCTGATCTACGAGCCCAAGTGGGACGGGTTCCGCTGCATCGTCTTCCGCGACGGCGACGAGGTGGAGCTCGGCAGCCGCAACGAGCGCCCGCTCACCCGCTACTTCCCCGAGGTCGTGGCGGCGGTGAAGGAGGCGCTGCCCGAGCGGTGCGTCGTCGACGGCGAGATCGTCGTGCCGCAGGGCGACCGGCTGCACTTCGAGTCGCTGCTGCAGCGCATCCACCCGGCGAAGTCGCGGGTGGACCTGCTCGCCGAGCAGACGCCGGCGCACTTCGTCGCCTTCGACCTGCTGGCCGTCGGCGACGAGTCGCTCATGGAGACGCCGTTCGCCGAGCGCCGGGCGCGGCTGCGCGAGCTGCTCACCGGCAGCCACGAGCGGGTGCACGTGACGGCGGTGACGCAGGACGCCGCCACCGCGCAGCGCTGGTTCGAGGAGTTCGAGGGCGCCGGGCTCGACGGCGTCGTCGCCAAGGCCCCCGACCTCCCCTACGGCCCCGACCAGCGGCTCATGACCAAGGTCAAGCACGTGCGCACCGCCGACTGCGTGGTCGCCGGGTTCCGCTGGCACAAGAGCGGGCCGGTGGTGGGGTCGCTGCTGCTGGGCCTCTACGACGACGGCGGCCTGCAGCACATCGGCGTGGTCGCCTCCTTCCCCATGGCGCGGCGGGCCGAGCTGGTCGAGGAGCTGGCGCCCTACCGGGCCCAGGCGCTCGACGGGCACCCGTGGCAGGACTGGGCGAACGCCGAGCTGCAGGCCGACGGCGAGCACCGCATGCCCGGCGCGCAGAGCCGGTGGAACGCCAAGAAGGACCTGTCCTGGGTGCCCCTGCGGCCCGAGCTGGTCGTGGAGGTCAAGTACGACCAGCTGGAGGGCCGGCGGCTGCGGCACACCGGGCAGTTCCTGCGCTGGCGCCCCGACCGCGACGCCGAGAGCTGCACCTACGACCAGCTGGAGGTCCCCGTCCGCTACGACCTCGCCGAGGTCTTCGCCGGATGACCGGTCCCTGCGGCGGGGCCGGTCCGGTCCGCCTCCTACCCTCGTGATCATGCGTCTGCGCCGCGGTGTGCTCGCCGCCTCCACCGGGCTGCTCCTGGCGGTCACCGGCTGCACCTCCTTCTCGGAGTCGGCCGACCGGGCCTCCTCGTCGGCCGCGGCGTCGTCGTCGGCGGGGTCCGCGACGGAGGCCGAGGCCGCGCCGATCACGTGGACCGACTGCGACGCGCAGATCTCCCAGCTGATCGCCGGCACGCCCGGCAGCGAGCGCGACCTGCTCTTCGAGTGCGGCCGCACCGAGGTCCCCATCGACCACGACGAGGCCGACGGCGCCACGCTGCCGCTGTTCCTCGTGCGCGCCCGGCTCGCGGGGCAGACCGACCGGATCGGGTCGCTGCTGGTCAACCCCGGCGGCCCCGGCGGCTCGGGGGCCGACGCGGCTCTGAGCCTGGCCCTGTCGATGCCCGAGGACGTGCTGCGCCGCTTCGACCTCGTCGGCGTCGACCCGCGCGGCGTCGGCCTGTCCACGCCGGTGGAGTGCATCCCGGCCGAGCTGAAGGACCGGCTCACCGCCGCCGAGCCGCGCCCGACCACCCAGGAGCAGATGGACGAGGTCCTGGCGCTCACCGACGAGGTCGCCGAGGCCTGCGCCGACGAGTACGGCGACGCGCTGGGCGCCTTCAACACCGTCGACACCGCCCGGGACATGGACCTGGTGCGCGAGTCGCTCGGCGACGAGCAGCTCAGCTACCTCGGCTACTCCTACGGCACGACGCTGGGCAGCACCTACGCCGAGCTGTACCCGGAGAACGTGCGGGCGCTGGTGCTCGACGCCGCCGTCGACCCCGACGCCGACGCGCAGACCCGGGTCGAGTCGCAGGCCGCCGGGCTGGAGGCCTCCTTCGACGCGTTCGCGGCCAACTGCACCGGCCTGGTCTCCGGCTGCCCGCTCGGCGCCGACCCGCGCCGCTTCCTCGAGGACCTGCTCGCCCAGGCCGCCGGCACGCCGATCCCCAGCTCCGCGGGCGGGGACCGGACGGCGACGCCCGGGGTGATCCTCACGGCGGTGCTGGCGGCGATGTACGACCCCGGCTCGTGGCCGCAGCTGTCGCAGTCACTGGCCGCGGCACGGAACAACGGCGACGCCGCGGGGCTGTTCTCCCTGGCCGACCGCTACACCGGCCGGCTCTCCGACGGCGCCTACACCAACCAGACCGACGCCAGCATCGCCATCAACTGCGCCGACACCCCCGAGGACGAGACGTACTCGCGGGAGCAGGTGCTGGCGCTCGCGCAGGACTGGGCCACCCGCTACCCGCTCTTCGGCGCCGGTGCGGCCTCGGGCCTCTACACCTGCTCGGTGTGGGAGGCCCCGCGCACGCCGTTGCCGGAGCGCGACGCCGAGGGCAGCGCGCCGATCCTCGTCGTCGGCAACGCCGGAGACCCGGTGACGCCGCTGCCGGGCGCGGAGGACATGGCCGAGGACCTCACCGCCGGGGTGCTGCTGGTCTGGCAGGGCCAGGGCCACACCGCCTACCCGAAGACGCCGTGCGTCACCGACGCGGTGAACGCCTACCTCGTCGACCTCACCGCACCGCAGGACGGGCTCACGTGCCCGGCCTGACCCCCGACCCGAGGAGCTGATGGGTGGCCAGCAGCAGAGACGCGGTGGTCCTGACCGTCGACGGGCACGAGGTGCGTGTCTCCAACCCGGAGAAGCCGTACTTCGCCGAGCGCGGCATCCGCAAGATCGACGTCGTCGAGTACTTCGTCGCCGTCGGCGAGGGGATCCTGTTCGCGCTGCGGGACCGCCCGACGACGCTCGAGCGCTGGCCCGGCGGGGTCTTCGAGGGCGCCCGGCTCTCGACCCGGGTGGACAACACCGGCGACGCCTTCTACCAGAAGCGGGTGCCCAAGAACGCCCCCGAGTGGGTGCCGACGGCGCACATCACCTTCCCCAGCGGCCGGACCGCCGACGAGATCGCGCCGGACTCCGTCGCCGTCGTCGCGTGGTGCGCCAACCTCGGGACGCTCACCTTCCACCCGTGGCCGGTGGACAAGACCGACGTCGAGTCCCCGAACCAGATCCGCATCGACCTCGACCCGCAGCCGGGCACCGACTTCGCCGACGCGGTGTGGGTGGCTCCGCACGTGCGGGAGCTGCTGCACGAGCTCGGCATGGAGGGCTGGCCGAAGACCTCCGGCGGGCGGGGGGTGCACGTGTACGTGCCGATCCAGCCGCGCTGGACGTTCACCGACGTGCGCCGGGCGGTCATCGCGTTCGGCCGGGAGCTGGAACGGCGCCTGCCCGACCGCGTGACGATGTCGTGGTGGAAGGAGGAGCGCGGCGAGAAGATCTTCATCGACTACAACCAGATGGCCCGGGACCGCACCATCGCCTCGGCCTACTCCATCCGGCCCAAGCCGCACGCGCCGGTGAGCGCCCCGCTGGACTGGGACGAGCTGCCCGACGTCCACCCCACCGACTTCACCGTGCTGACGATGCCGGAGCGGTTCCGCGCCGTCGGTGACAGGCACGCCGGGCTGGCCGGGCACGCCTTCGGCATCGAGCCGCTGCTGGAGCTGGCCGAGCGCCAGGCCTCCGACCAGGGCCTCGGTGACCTGCCCTATCCGCCGGACTACCCGAAGATGCCGGGCGAGCCGATGCGGGTGCAGCCGAGCCGCGCCCGGCGCCCTGCCAGTGCGAACGAGTGATTCGGCGCTCGGCGCCAGCGACGCACACAGCTCACTCGACAGACAACCCACGTCCTGCAGTGGATCGGGCGTACTCCTACGGTCTCCTTTCCGAGCGCCCGGAACCGATTCCTGACACCGTGGACGATCGAGCGCAGCGGCTGGAGCGTCCACTGTTCCCCGCTCGCTGATCGCCTCTCGGTCGCGAGCAGGTGCTCGACGAGCTGCCCAGCCCCCGGCCGAGCTCCTTGACCGCGGCTGGCGAGCTGACCACGATTGAGGTCATGACGACGCAATCGCTGGCGGCGGTCAAGGCACACTTCAGTCAGGTGATCGACGAGGTCGCCGGCACGCACGAACGCGTCACCGTCACCAGGAACGGCAGCCCGGTCGCGGTCATCCTCGCCGTCGAGGACTACGAGTCCCTGATGGAGACCCTGGAGATCCTCTCCGATCCTCGAGCGCGCTCGGACATCAGGCAGGCCGAGGAGGCGATGGCCGCCGGTGAGGTCTACGGCGAGGCCGAGGTGCGGGCCGCACTCGCGGCCCGCCGCCGGTGACCGGTCCTCATCGGTTCACCGTCGTCCTCTCGGCGGCGGCCAAGCGTGCCGTCGAGCGCGACCTCCCCGAGGCGGTGGCTGTCGCGGTCGTCGACTTCCTCTTCGGGCCGCTGGCCGCGGACCCCTACCGCGTCGGGAAGCCGCTGCGCTTCGATCTCGAGGGCTACTGGTCCGCGCGACGGGGCCAGTACCGCGTCGTCTACTCGATCCACGACGACGAGATCCTCGTCAGGGTCGTGCGCATCTCGCACCGCGCCGACGTCTACGGCTGACCGGTATCTCCGCGCCGGCATGGCGTGGGCGGAAGCGCTGCGCTCCTCTTCGGACACAGCGGGGAGGCCCGCGGTCGGTGCCCCTCTCGACGCCCGTACCAGACGGATGGATGGCCGGCTCGACGAAAGGACGCGGATCAGGACCGGGAGGGCACGGGACGGCATCCGGGCGATCTCCGGGGGCGGGAACTCGCCCGAGAGCCCACCCGATTTCGCTCACGGGCGACCTGGCCTTCTGCCGCTCTGGACAGCGCTCTCGTGGTTCGCTCCCCGAAGATGCCGGGCGAGCCGATGCGGGTCCAGCCGAGCCGCGCCCGGCGTCCTACCAGCGAGAACGCCTGATCCGGCTGCTGGCGGATGGGTAGCACAGCGGTGACTCGCCCGATCACCTCCCGCCGTGGCGATCCGCCTGGAGGACCTGCTGGCGTCGTTCCGGCGGCACCTACGCGCCGCCGCCAAGGCGACGCGGACGATCGAGCTGTACGGCCAGAGCGTGGAGTACTTCACCCGCTGGCTGGTCGACCGCGCGCCGCCGGCGACGTTAGAGGAGCTGACCAGGCGCGCGACCAGCGCCTGGCTGGCCCAGCTGGCCGAGACGTGCGAGCCCGCCACCGTCGGCGCCCGGCTGCGCGGGATGCGCGTGTGGACACTGTGCCTAGGTGTACTGGGTCAGGACGTTGGTGACGGCGGACCGGGCTCGAACGAAGGAGAACCTCCGAGTGGGGTGTGGCTTGTCGAAGGCCCAGTCCCTGCTCGGAGGTACTCGTGTCCCACCGTAATGCCCGCACCACCGTGCACGGCCGGAAGCTGATCGTCCACCGGTGGTGAAACGGCTGGAAGAAGGCCCACATCGCCGCGGCGATGGGGATCCCCCGCAAGTGCGTGCGGATGTGGATCGCGCTTTGAGGACGAGGGTGAGGCCGGGCTGGCCGATCGGTCCAGCCGCCCGCACACCAGCCCCGGGCGCACGCCGGCCGATGGGGAGGACGACATCGTCGAGCTGCGCGAGCGTGCGCGCCGGGCCGGCCTGGATCGGCGCCGAGCTCGACGTGCCGGCGCGCACCGTCTCCCGCGTCCTGACCCGCCGCGGGCAGCCCCGGTTGGCCGCCTTCGATCCGATGACCGGACAGGCCATTCGAGCGTCGAGGGCCACCACAACCCGCTGCGAGCGCGCCCGCCCCGGCGAGCTGGTGCACATGGACGTCAAGAAGCTCGCGCGCATCCCCGACGGTGGCGGCTGGCGCGCGCACGGCCGGGCCGCCGGCAGCACCAGCCGGCATCGGGCCAGCCGGGTCGGCTTCGACTACGTGCACTCACTGGTCGATGACCACTCCCGGCTGGCCTACTCCGAGATCCTCACCGACGAGCAGGGACCCACCTGCGCGGCGTTTCTGACCCGCGCCGCGGCCTACTTCGCCGACCACGGCATCGACCGGATCGCGCGGGTGATGACCGAAAACGCCCGGGCCTACCGGCACTCGATCAAGGCCGTGTGTGCCCGACTGGGCGCGCGGCGGACGTTCATCCGCCCGCACTGCCCCTGGCAGAACCGCAAGGTCGAACGGCTCAACCGCACCCTGGCCACCGAGTGGGCCTATCGGCAGGCCTTCACCAGCAACGACCAGCGCGCCGCCGTCCTCGCGCCCTGGCTCGAGCACTACGACACTCAACGCCGCCACTCAGCACTCGGCGGCCTTCCACCGATCAGCCGCCTGGCACCAACCTGACGGCCGGGTACACCTAACCATGGTCCCGGCGTAGACGTTCCCGGGCAGCGTCGGGCTGGATAGCAACAACTCCAGCGTCGCCGATCGACCTCGGTGAGCAGTACTGACCGTGGCATCCGTCCACCATTGCCGGCCGTCACGCGGCAATCCGGGAGGCACACCCATTCGCCACCGCATCCCGCGCGGAGGAATCACCGGCGCGCCCGTCGCGCCATTTCTCCCCAGAAATCCGTCAAGTCTCCCGGCAACATCGCCTGCCAGGGCCTGCGCCTGCGGCGGAAGCCGTACCCCAGCAGCGTCTGCTGTCGTCTGCAGAATGCTTCCGTGAGTTCTGCGTGGTAGTTGACCTCACCTTTGGGGGGATAGGGACAAAGGTCGAAGTCGCACTCACCTGGGCAGGTCTTGCCGGGCTGGGACCCCTCGGCCACCCCGATCTCCCGGTTGGGGTCGAGTCGCTTCCGGTCCTTGGTGATACACGGCGGGAGGTCTCGACGATTGGCGCGCGCCAGCCTGGCCTCGCGCCGCCGCGGATCGTCGCCCCGATCGGCGAGGTTCATGAGGATGAGGATGTCCGCCACCAGTTGCTGGGCGCGGGGGTGCAGCGCGCTCCAGCCCACCGACGGGGGGATCCAGAGGTGGTGCTTGCGCAGCTCCGCGCGGTTGATGGCACTCGCCCCGATCTTGGACGTCACGCCGTGCTCGTCGATCCACATGAACCGCTCCGGCCGACTGCTCCTCAGCGCCCGGATGACCAGTTCTCCCGCTTCCACGACGAAGCGGTGCGTCCGGGGAGCCGAACCCTGGTCACGCGGCTCCCGCCCTTCGTCGCGGAGGCTGCCTGCGACGTCCACCCAGTGGTGCACCCGCGCGCGGATGTCCGATCCGTCGACGTCACGCGTCGAGGGCCCCGGTATGCGTTTGCCGCCGCCCCGACCCTCGGGCTCATCGGGCAGCGCCCACAAGCCCAGCGCCTGCAGCAGGGTCAGCTGGGAGAACCAGAAGCCGCTCCGCTTGAGCAGTTCCAGAGCATTCTCGGCGAGATCGCCCCGCCCCTCCGCCTGTGCGCGCGGGTGCCGCTCGCGCCGGTTCGCGGCGTACTTGAACCCTTGCGCTAGGGCCACCTCGATCGAGACGGGCAGCTCGGCAGGCCGCCATCGCGAGCCCGGCCACGGGCTGCCCGGGTTCTCGTGGTGCACGGCCTCCGGGTCGTGCACCGGCCTGTCCAGCGCCCGCTCGCCCAGCGCTTCGCCGTCCGACGTTTCCACGGCGGGCGCAACCGCCCTCCTCGGCCCGCTCTGGACGCGGGGCTCGCCGTCACGGCCGCCCGCCGCCTGCCACCGATCTCGCACCTCGGGCCGGCCGACCCGGCCCATCCACCGCGCGAGGTTCTCCGTGGGCGTGAGCTGCTCGACCCGCTCGCCACCTCCGCTGAGCGACTCCTTCCGAGTAGCCCCGAGGAAGAGCGGCGCCAGCCACGCCGACATGACGATCTTCCGCCACACCACCTCGTTCCGCTGCCACGCCCCGGTGTCGAGTGCCTCGATAGCCTCCTGGAAGTCCGGTCGGAGCGCCAGGAACGCCGTGACCCCACCGGCCCCCAGCTCCTGGGCCACGGCGTGCCGCACGGGATATGACGCCGGCTCCTCGAAGCCGATCCTGAACAGTTCCCGGTAGGCCTGCCGCACGTCCGCCCGATGCGGATGGTCCTCCCCCTCCATCGGGGGCGCGGGCTTGGGCAGCATCTGCGGGTGCGCCGCCTTGGTCAGCCGATCGACCTCGCGGAGCGCTTCGCCGAAGCGGTAGATGAACCCGAGCTTGGCCTCTTCGAGGGTGCGCAGGTCGGTGGCCCGGACGGACGCCCACCGTTGCGCGGCGGTCCAGGCCAGGTGTTTCTGCCGCCGGGCGTCCGCCGGCAGGACCGCGTCGATCTCCAGCGCGGCGGCGAGGATGTCGAGCCCCTTGCTGTCGAAGGCGTGCCTGTCCGCCTGTGCCTCCAGGTAACCCACCAGCCGGCCCAGGCCCGCCGCCTCGATCTCACGGGCCTCCATCGCCGAGGCGGACACCCCGCCGGCCAGGCGCTTGGCCGCCGAATGCCGGGACAGGAGCACCAAGGCGATCAGCAGCTCTCGCCCCGGGCGCCCGTGGCCCTCGAACGCGGGCGTCAGGAATGCGTCCCGGTTGCGTGGGTCCTTGAGCAGCTCTTCCAGTGCGAGCGATCCCAGATAGGCCTGCAGGACGCTGTGCTGGAACCGGACCGTCTCGCCGCGCACCTCCAGCAGACCCAGTTGGGTTCCCCAGGTGGCAGCCAGGCGCGTGGTCACCTGACCGCCGAGGTCCTCGAGCGGGGGCAGCGTGGCTCTCACCCATGCCGTGAGGCCCGGGATGGCGAACAGATCGGTCAGCCAGTGGTCCGCGCCGGGCGGGATGTGGTCGACGGCCACCCTCTCGCCGTCGGTTCCGAGGACCAGCGCCTCCCGGTAGCCAACCTCCAGTCGGTCCTGCTGCAGCCCGGCGCAGGCGAGAGCTGCCACGAACGTGACCGTCGCTCGTCGCTGGTCCCTGGTCAGGGGAAGATGCCCGTACAGGCGCCCCCGGATCAGCGCGGAGTTCCAGGTGTCGAGGAGGTTGCGCCGCAACGCGGAACGGTCGAGCTGCCTCGTGTTGACCGTGCCATCCGGCTCGTCGTCATCACTGACGAGATGACTGAGCAGTCGCTCCTTGTTCAGTTCGTGCGCGATCCGCAGGTACAACGGCGCCTCCGCGACGCCCGCCGTCTCGACGATCCAGTCCACCCTCCTGGGGTCGCCCTGGACGTCACCGCTGCCCAGGTACTGGAGCGCCGCCTCCTCGCTCATCGGTTCCAGTTCGAGGATCGACGCGTCCATCCCGCGGAGGGAGTCGTGCGGCCGCGACGCGATCACCAAGGGCAGCTTCTCCTCCTTCGCCCGGGTGAGGGCGATCCGGATGTGGTCGTCGCGGTGCTCGTCCTGGCTCAGCGCCTCCTCCAGGCCGTCGGCGAGGACGACGACCCTGTCGTCCTGACGGAGGTACTGCCAGATCCGGTCCCCCTCGGCACTGGACAGCAGCCGGCCGTGGACCTGGCTCAGGAACTGCTCGCGCGCCTCGTCGCTGAACCGGAAGTCCTTCTTGACGTCACGCAACCGGATGGCGACCGGGGTCGCCTTGTGCCGCGCGAGCATTTGGGCGAGCTGCACCAGGACGGCCGTCTTCCCCGTGCCCACTCCGCCCATGAGCAGTTGCGGCCGGCGGCCGTCGCGCATGTGCACGCTGTCCATCAAGACCTTGCACAGCTCGTCGCGGCCGACGACCTCTCCCGCGATGGCCCCGGCGGTCGGCACTATCTCGTGTGGCGCGTCGATCGACCGCTTCCTCCGCTGCCGCGGAACAAGCCAGAGGCGGCCGATGAGGAACAGCGCAGTCACGAGGGCCAGCGAGAGCCAGGGCAGCACGAAGCCGGTCAACGCCCCGCACGAGAGCCCTCTGTCAGCGCATGCCTTGTCGAGGTTCCAGCCGAAGAAGTCCGTCCCGTCGTTGGACAGAGCCGAGATCGCACGGGCGAGCCAGAGGAGCAGCGCTGCGCCGAGCACGCACACGAACGCGCGGAAGAGCAACGCCGACCACCGGGACCACCAGCGCCGCGGCCTGCCGATGCCCACTTCGTCCGGTGTGGTCCGGGCCTTCTCCATGCTCCCCGTGAGCGACCGGCGTACCCACCGGGTCAGCCGCCGCCAGTACAGGCGGAGTCGGTTCGGAGCACGCCCTTGCCGGGGCCTTCGGGTCGATCCGTTCATGCCACATTCCCTGCATAGCCGTGGAGGGTGGCGTCCGTCTCCTTGCTCTGTGGACCGCTGGCCAGTCCAGGTAGGTCACCTGAGATGGCACGGTTCGCTGCCCTCGTGCTGCATGGAGTTGTCGTGTGCGGCACCCGGGACGCCGAGGGCCGCGTGCCGCAGCAGTCGAACTTAGAGACGAGTGCATCACCGGTGCGTCACGGAATCGTCACCCTCGCCCGCGCTCAGCAGGGCCTCTGTTGCCTGCCGGACGGCGCATGTGGTGGGCGTCGCGCATGAGGTCGACCCCGTGCCCGAGATGGAGGGCATCCTCCTGGCAACCCCTTGGCACCACCGAGGAGCGCCAACCCGCCCTGTAAGACGGGACGCCGACTCAGCCGCTGTCCCGCGCCGGGTCTGATGGAGGCTCTCATTCGCCGGGAGGATGAGAGTCATGGCGGCACCGAGGAAGTACCCCGACGAGCTGCGTGAGCGGGCGACCCGGATGGCGGTGGAGGCCCGGAGCGACCCGGCGGCCCGTGCCGGTGCGCTGGCCAGGATCGGCAAGCGGCTGGGCATCAATGCCGAGACGCCGCGCAACTGGGTCACCCAGGCCGAGGTCGACGGCGGCGTCCGACCGGGCACCTCGACCGACGACGCACAGCGGATCGCCGAGCTGGAGCGCGAGAACCGCGAGCTGCGCCGGGCGAACGAGATTCTCGAGACCGCTTCGGCGTCCTTCGCTCAGGCGGAGCTCGACCGCCGACTGAAGTGATCGTCGACTACCTCGACGAGCACCAGGAGCGCTTCGGGGTCGAGCCGATCTGCCGGGTCCTGACCGACGCTGGCACCAAGACCGTCCCGAGCACCTACTACGCCGCCAAGACCGGCTCGCCCTCGGCGCGGTCGCTGTCCGATGCGGCGACCACCCGAGGGATCGAACGGGTGCACGAGGAGAACTTCGGCGTCTACGGCGTCCGCGAGGTCCACGCCGCGCTGCGCCGGCAGGGACCGCTTCCTCGCCGACGGCCCTCGGCCGACGCGGGCCGATGACTCCCGACGGCGCACGGGGACGCGTCGGGGTCAGGGCGTGCTGCTGGGGAAGCGCGGCGGGCGCTTGGCGAGGAACGCCACCACCCCTTCCTGCCCGTCGGGGTCGGCGGCCCGGGCCCGGACCGACAGGGTCTCCCGGCGCAGCGCCGCCTCATCGCCCGGCGTGGCGACCTCGCGGAGCAGGTGCTCGGCGGCCACCTGCGCCGTCCGCGAGCCCGACCGAGGGTGAACCGCGCGGATGCGGCCGCGAGCACGAGGTCGGCCGCCGCGGCCAGCGGCACGCCGGCGCCGGCGGCGGTGCCCTGCACGACCGACACCACCACCGCGTCCATCCGGTGCAGGTCGCTGACGACGCGGTGCAGCGACTGGGCCAGGTCCTCGACCAGCTGCTCGACGTCCTCGGCGGCGGCGAAGGCGGACACGTCCCCGCCCACGCTGAAGGTGCGGCCGGCATCCGACAGCACCAGGACGTGCACGTCGTCGGTGCGAGCCCGGCGCACGGCGCGACCGGGCTCCCCGACCGTCGCCGGCGTGAGGGGGTTGCCCCGCTCCGGATCGGCCAGCCGGATCCGCGCGACGGCGTCGCGCCGCTCGTACGCGACCGTGCTCATGCCGGGCTCCTCCGCGGATCCGAGGGACGACCTGGTCCCGGGTCTCTCCGCAGCACCCGAGGGCCGCCGGACGGGCCCGGCCCGTGTCCCACTCCGTACACCGCGTCCCGGGCACCGGAGTCCCCGGCGTCGACGGGCCGGCCCGACCCGCCCCCAGGAGGTCCCGTGTCCGACCACGAGCTGCCCCCACCCCGCACGACGGCCGCGACCCACACCCTCCACGGCGACGTCCCCGGAACGGGATGCCGGCGCCCGGGCGCCTGACCGTGCCGACGGTGGTGAGGGCCACCTCGTGCTCGCGGCCGTCGTGCGCGCAGACGGAGCGTCCCGCGACGGCCCGTCACGCCTCGACGACGGTGATCGTGCAGGTGCCCGAGGCGAGGGTCGTGCCGGCCGGGATCAGCCCTCGGTAGACCCCCTTGAGCTGGTCCATGCTCGGCTTGGTCGTCGTCCTGTCGATAGTGACCTCGACGCTGTCCCCGGCCTCCAGGTCGCCCAGGGGGACCAGCAACTCGCTCGTCCAGGGGCCCGCCTCGTCGTGGACCGGCGCCGAGAAGGCGTTCGAGAGGTCCTGGGTGACCGGCGGCTGCCCGTCATAGCGCACGGTGACGGTCGTCTCCTGGCTCTTGAGGAAGTGGGTCAGCAGGCCCCGCGTCCCCGTTCCCCAGCCGAAGAGGAAGGCCTGGGTGGGACCCTCCACGACCTCGGTGGTGCCGTCCCCACCGGCCTCCGGTGTGACGCAGCCGAGGACGTCGACGGTGCCCTGCTCCGGTCCGTCGGCGGCAGCGGCGGGCCCGGCGGCAGCGGTGTCGACCGCGAGGAAGGTCGCGGCCGCGGCGGCCGCGGTGGTGGTTCGACGGGTGCGCACGGGATCCTCCTGGCGTCGGACGGAGGATCACGGTCGACCCGTGCCCGGGCCCCGGCCAGAGCCCAACGGCCCCGCGGCCGGGAGCCGGGTCACGGTGCCTCGTTGGGATAGCCCTCCTCGTCCATCCGCCGGATGACGCGGGGGTCGAGCCGTCCCTCCCCGACGGCGGCGTCGACCTCGACGTCGACGACCGCGCCGTGCTCGTGCATCCACCGGTCGGCACGGGTCTCCGCGGCGACCCCCTGCTCGCTCAGGTGGGCCGCACCGATGGCCCGGCGCCGGAGGGCGTAGGCGACGAGCACGACCGCCCAGGCGAGCAGGCTCAGCAGGAGCTGCGACCGGGTGCTCTCGCGGACGAGCATCTGCACGAGGATCGCGACGATCGCGGCCGCCGTGAGCAGGGTCAGGACCGGGTAGAACCACATCTTCACCCGCAGCCGCTCCGGCGGGATCGTCGGCCGCATCCGCAGCTGGGACAGGGTGATCAGCAGGTAGACGAACAGGATGATCGCGCCGGAGGAGTTGAGCAGGAACAGGAAGACGGTGTCCGGCGAGACGTAGGCGGCGATCACGCAGAGGAACCCGACGACGCTGGACGCGAGGATGGCCCACGCGGGGACACCCCGCCGGTTGATCGAGAGCAGCCGGCCGGGTGCCTCGTGCCGGGCGGCGAGCACGAACAGCATGCGCGAGGCCGTGTAGAGGCCGGAGTTCAGGCAGGACAGGACGGCGGTGAGCACCACCGCGTTCATGATCTCGGCCGCGGCCGGGATCCCCATCTCCTCCATCGCCGAGACGTAGGGCGAGTCACCGAGCTCGGTGGAGTTCCAGGGCAGGATGGTGGCCAGCAGGAAGATGGACCCGACGTAGAAGATCAGGATCCGGAAGACGACGGAGTTCGTGGCGCGGGCGATGCCGCGCTCCGGCTCGGCGGACTCGGCGGCGGCGATGGTGGCGATCTCGGCCCCGACCATCGAGAAGACCACGATGACGATGCCCGAGACGAGCGTGCCGGCGCCGTTGGGGAACAGTCCGCCGTGCTCGGTGAGGTTCGAGAAGTCCAGGTCGCGGCCCGGCCAGAGCCCCAGGACGAACAGCGTGCCGAGCGCGATGAACGCGATGATCGCGAAGACCTTGACGCCGGCGAACCAGTACTCGAACTCCCCGTAGGAGGCCACGGAGAACAGGTTGGTCGCCGTCATGAGCACCATGAGGACCAGCGCCAGCCCCCACAGCGGCACGTCGGGCAGCCAGCGCTGCAGGATCGCCGCGCCGGCCACGGCCTCGAAGCCGACCACGATCACCCAGAAGTACCAGTACAGCCAGCCCACGCTGAAGCCGGCCCAGCCGCCGAGCGACTGCCGGGCGTAGTCGGCGAACGACCCCGTCGAGGGGTTGGCCACCGCCATCTCCCCGAGCATCCGCATGACCATGACGATCAGGACACCGGTCAGGGCGTACGTCAGGAACGCCGCGGGACCGACCTCGCCGATGATCGCGCCCGAGCCGACGAACAGGCCCGCGCCGATGACACCGCCGATCGCGATCATCGTGAGGTGGCGCTGCTTGAGTCCCTTGTGGAGGTCGCCGCTGTCGGCGGGGCCGTGAGCCATGTCCGCTCCCTCGTGGCACGACGGGTCGGTGGGGGTCAGGCGTGCCGACAAGGATGGGGCGGCTCCCGGGCTCGCGCCACTGCAGCGACTGCGCACGGTGAGGGTCCGCGTACGGAGCCGTCCGGCGCGCAGCGGGCAACGGCGGGCCCTCAGCGGCGATCCGGGGGGTGCCGGAGCGCCCGGCCCGTGGCCGGGTCGAACACGTGCGCGCGGGCCGCGTCGACGGTGACCCGCACCGCGTCCCCGGGGCGGACCACCGCCCGCGAGGCGTAGAACGAGTGCAGGGTGCCGCCGGGGGACCCTCCGCCGAGCGCTCCCCCGCCCGGACCGTCCGGCGGTGCGTCCACCACGACCGCGACCACCTGGTGCCGTCCGGTGTACTCGACGTGGCTCACCACCCCGTCCAGCGCGACGGTGTCCGGGTCCTGGCCGGCCGCGGCGTCGTGGACGTCCTCGGGACGCAGGCCGAGGAGCACCTCGCGGCCGACGTGGTCGAGCAGCGGGGGCGGCACCGGCTGCCACAGGGGCAGCGTCCGGGTCCCCACGCGGAACCCGGCCTGTCCCCCGGCGGACACCAGCCGGGCGGGCAGCAGCCCGATCGGCGGGTCGCCGATGAACCCGGCGACGAACACGTCCACCGGCCGCTCGTACAGCTCCCGGGGCCTGCCCACCTGCACGACGCGGCCCTCGTGCAGCAGCGCGACCCGGTCGGCGATCACCAGGCCCTCGGCCGGGTCGTGCGTGACGTAGAGCGTGGGGACGCCGAGGGTGCGGACGACGTCGACGATCTGCCGGCGCACCTCGACGCGCTGCACGGCGTCGAGGTCGCCGAGGGGCTCGTCGAGCAGGAAGACGTCCGGGACCTGCACGAGCGCGCGGCCGATGCCGACCAGCCCGCGCTCCCCGCCGGACAGCTCGCGCGGCCGGCGGCCCAGCAGGCGGCCGAGCCGCAGCTGCCGGGCCCGGCCGCTGACCCGCTGCTGCACCTCTGCCTCCGGCCGGTGCTGCACGCGCAAGCCCCACCCGAGGTTGTGCGCCACGTCGAGGAACGGGAGCAGGGCGGAGGACTGGAACACCATGGCCACGTGCCGCTCGGCGGACGGCACCCGGGTGACCCGGCGGCCCCTGATGAGCACGTCGCCGGAGCGGACCTCGTCGAGCCCCGCGACGGCGCGCAGCAGCGTCGACTTGCCGCTGCCGGACGGGCCCAGCACCACGAGGAGCTCGCCGTCGGCCGCGAGCAGCGTCACGTCGCGCAGCACCGTCGTGCCGCCGCGGACCACGGTCACACCCTCGACGCCCGTGTCCGCCATCGGCCCCGCCCGCCTCGCCCCGCCCGACCGTCCGTCCGTCCGTCCGTCCGTCCGTCCGTCCGTCCGTGGAGGGAGTGTGCACCGCGCCGCAGTCCCTCGCCGTGCCCAGCGGCCCGCCACGAGGAGCAGTGCACGAGGGCTACGGGCGCACGCCCTCGATCGTGACCTCGGTGCCGCCGAGCACGGTCTTCCCGGCCGGTGGGGACTGGAACCCGATCCGCGAGTCGGGGGCCAGGCCGTCGGGCGCGAGCTCCAGGCCGGTGTTCCCGAGGACGGTCGCGGCGCCGGCGACCGTCTGACCCACGAGGTCCGGCACGACCTCCTGGCGTCGTTCGGACTCCTCGAGGAGCGCCCGGACGCGCATGCTGGTCCACAGGTAACAGAGCATGAACCCCGCGAGGGACCCGCTGAGCAGGATGGCGAGCGCGACCGCTCCCGCCTGTGGCGTCCCGCCCAGCGGTGCCCGGAGCGCGGCCCCGAGGTCCCGGAGCGCGGGGACGGCGTGTCCGAGGTTCACCAGCCCCAGCCCGACCACGATCGTCGTCAGCCAGTGCGAGACCTTGATCGGGTCGGCGTTGGCGAGGTAGCGGTCACCCGAGGACAGCGGGGCCGACCCGGTGTCCGCCGACGTCCCGGGCAGTGTGACCTGGTCGGACAGCCGCGAGCGCGGCAGGCCGAAGAGGAAGCCGAGGGCCGAGCCCACCGTGCCGGCGGCCACGAACAGCAGGAACGCGGTGAGACCGATGGCGAGGCGGTCGTGGCCCGCCGCCTGGCCGAACAGGACGCCGAAGCCGGCCATCGCGGCCAGGAAGGCCCAGGCGGTGAGGGTGACCCACGTGTGGATCTTCGTGCTGGAGTTCACGGAGGCTCCTCCCGAGCCGCGACGGGGTCAGGACGGCGGCCCGTCGGACGGCATCTCTGTCGGGGCGGCGTCATGGCGCCGTCACCGCCGTGCTCTCACCGCCGACGCGTTCCTGTGTCCGGGCCGGCAGCGGGTGCCGCTCGCCGGTGCCGCGAGCGGGCTGCGGGCCCGATCCTGAGGCCGTGACGACCGTCGTCTCGCTACAGGACCGGCCAGGACGGGGGACCCCGTGACCGCACGGATCGAGGACCACGGCCTCATCGGCGACCTGCAGACCGCCGCCCTGGTCGACCGCACCGGCACCATCGACTGGCTGTGCCTGCCACGGTTCGACTCCCCCGCCTGCTTCGCCGCGCTGCTCGGCGACGAGCGGGCCGGCTCCTGGGTGCTCGCTCCCCGCCGTGGCGGGACCTGCACGCGCCGCCGCTACCGCGGGGACTCGCTGGTGCTCGAGACGGAGTGGGAGACCCCCGAGGGGACCGTGCGGGTGGTCGACCTCATGCCGCCGCGCGGGCAGGCCCCCGACGTGGTGCGGATCGTCGAGGGCGTCTCCGGCCGGGTGCCGGTGCGCACGGAGCTCGTGCTGCGCTTCGACTACGGGGCCGTCCCGCCGTGGATCCGCACCGTCGACGGCGAGCTCGCGGGCGTCGCCGGCCCGGACGCCGTGTGGGTGCGCAGCGAGGTCCCCCTCGAGCACCGTGACGGGACCGTGTGGGCCGACCTGGAGGTGGCGGCCGGGCAGTCGGTCGCGTTCGTGCTCACCCACGCCCCCTCGCACCTGCCCCGGCCCTGCGCCGCCGACCCGCACCGCGCGCTCCGCGACACCCTCGACGCCTGGTCGGACTGGATCGGCGCCTGCGACCACACCGGCGACTGGGAGGACGCCGTCCGCCGGTCCCTGCTCACCCTCAAGGCGCTGACCTACGCACCCACCGGCGGCATCCTCGCCGCGGCCACCACCTCGCTGCCCGAGCAGCTCGGCGGGTCGCGCAACTGGGACTACCGCTACTGCTGGCTGCGCGACGCCACCTTCACCCTGCAGGCCCTGCTGGGCACCGGCTACCTCGCCGAGGCGCGGGACTGGCGGGACTGGCTGCTGCGCGCGGCCGCCGGGGACCCCGCGCAGCTGCGGATCGTGTACGCCCTCGACGGGTCGCGGCGGATCCCCGAGGTGGAGGTCCCGTGGCTGGCCGGGTACCAGGGCGCCGCCCCCGTCCGGGTGGGCAACGCCGCGGCCGGCCAGTTCCAGCTCGACGTGTGGGGCGAGGTCCTCGACGGGCTGCACCTGGCCCGGACCTCCGGGCTGGCCGGGTCCGAGGACGGGTGGGACCTGCAGCGCGCCCTGCTGGACTTCCTCGAGGGCGCCTGGTCGCAGCCGGACAACGGCCTGTGGGAGGTCCGCGGCCCCCGGCGGCACTTCGTGCACTCGAAGGTCATGGCCTGGGCGGGGCTCGACCGCGCCGTCCGGGCGGTGGAGGACTTCGGGCTCGACGGGCCGGTCGACCGCTGGCGGCGGTTGCGGCAGGAGATCCACGACGACGTCTGCGCCCGGGGGTACGACGCCGACCGCGGCACCTTCACCCAGTTCTACGGCTCCTCGGGGGTCGACGCCGCGCTGCTGCTCCTGCCCCGGGTCGGCTTCCTGCCCTGGGACGACCCGCGGGTGGTCGGCACCGTCACCACCGTGCAGCGGGAGCTCGACCACGACGGCCTGCTGCTGCGCTACCGCGTCGACGCCGACGGCGGGGTCGACGGGCTGCCCGGCGACGAGGGGGCGTTCCTCGCCTGCAGCTTCTGGCTGGCCGACGCGCTGGCCGGCATCGATCGCCGCGCCGAGGCCGAGGCGCTGTTCACCCGGCTGCTGGGCCTGCGCAACGACCTCGGCCTGCTCAGCGAGGAGTACGACGTCGCCGCCGGCCGGCAGGTCGGCAACACCCCGCAGGCCTTCAGCCACGTCGGGCTGGTCAACACCGCCCGCCACCTCTCGGGCTCCCGGGCTGCCGCGCGGACCGGCGACCCGCGCACCGGCGGCAGCCGCGCGGCGCCCGCACCCCCGCCGTCGACCAGGAGGACCGCACCGTGACCCGCGCCCCACCCCGGCCGGGACCCACCCGGACGATCGCGCCGCACCTAGCGTGGAGGCGTGCCCAGCTGGCCCCCGCGTCGTCCCCTGCCTCCCGCGCGCCTCCCGGAGCGGGCCTGGCGCGCGATCGCGGGGACCAGCCCACCGACCGCGCCGATCGGCCTGCGGGCCCAGGCCAGCCGGATGGACGACCTCGCCGCGCACGCCGCGCTGGGGCTGGCGCTGCGCATCGGGGCGTCGATGCTGGCGGTCGGGGCGTCGGCGGCCGACGCGACCGCGACCGTGCTGCGGGTGGCCGCCGCCTACGGGCTCACCAGTTGCTCGGTCGACGTCACGTTCACGTCGATCACGGTCAGCTACGACCGGGAGAACGCCGTGCCGCTCACCGCGATGCGGGTCGTGAGCAGCAGCCGGCTGGACTACACCCGCCTGCAGGGCGTCACCGACCTGGCCCGTGCGGTCGGCACCGGCGACCTCGACGTCGAGGAGGCGCACCACCGGCTCGACGCGGTGGTCTCCGCGCCCACCACCTACCGCCGGAGCGTGACCGCGCTGGGCTGGGCGGGCGTCGCCGCGTGCTTCGGGCTGGTCCTCGGCGGCGGCTGGCGGGAGGCCCTGCTCGCGGCCCTGACCACCGCCCTGGTCGAGCAGGTGATGCGCGTCCTCGGCCGGCGGAGCCTGCCGCCGTTCTTCCAGCAGGTCGCCGGGGCCGCGCTGGCCACCGGGGTCGCCGTCGTGCTGCTCGTCTGGGACGTCGACGTCCGGACCTCCCTGGTGGTCGCGGCGGGCATCGTGGTGCTGCTCGCCGGGCTGTCCCTGGTCAGCGCGGCCCAGGACGCGATCAACGGCTTCCCGGTGACGGCCGTGGCCAGGGCCTTCGAGGTGGTGACCCTGACCGCCGGCATCGTCGTGGGCATCGCCGGCGTCCTGGACCTGGCGCAGCGCGCCGGGCTCCCGCTGCAGGTCATCGACACCTCCGCCGCGACCTCGTTCACCGTCGCGCTGGCCGCGTCGGCCGGCATCGCCGGGTCCTGGGCCCTGGCCTGCCACGCGCGGCCGCGCGCCGTCGCGCTCGCCGCGGCGGCCGGGGCGCTGGCCTGGTCGACGTCGTGGGCGGCGGGCGGGCTGGGCGCCGGACCCCCGCTGGCCGGCGGCATCGCGGCCGTCGTCCTCGGCTTCTGCGGGGAGGTGCTCACCGGGCGGCTGCGCGTCCCTCCGCAGCTCGTCGCCGTCTGCGGCATCGTGCCGCTGCTGCCCGGGCTGGCGGTCTACCACGGCCTGTTCGCGATCGTCGTCGAGGCCCGCCTCGAGGAGGGGGCCGCCACCCTCGTGGGGGCCGCCGCCGTCGGGCTGGCCCTCGCCGCCGGTGTCACGCTGGGCGAGCACCTCGGCCGGCCGCTGCGCGGCGGACGCGACCGCTACGACGAGCGGGTCCGCCGCCGCGCGCTGACCACCGACTGAGCCGACCGCACGGACGCCGCCCCGGTCGGGATCGGGTCCCGCCCGCCGGGCTCACCGGAAGACGACGGTGCTGTTCCCGTTGAGGAGCACCCGCTGCTCGCTGTGCCACCGGACGGCGCGCGACAGCGCCAGCGCCTCGGCGTCCTGGCCGACCGTCGCGAGTGCGCGGGGGTCGTGGGTGTGGTCGATGCGGATGACCTCCTGCTCGATGATCGGGCCCTCGTCGAGGTCGGGGGTCACGTAGTGCGCCGTCGCGCCGACCAGCTTCACGCCGCGGTCGAAGGCCTGGTGGTAGGGCTTGGCGCCCTTGAACCCCGGCAGGAAGGAGTGGTGGATGTTGATCGCCCGGCCGTACAGGGCGGCGCACGTCTCGTCGGAGAGGATCTGCATGTAGCGGGCCAGCACGACCAGGTCGGCCCGGTGCTCGTCCACGAGCTCGAGCAGCCGGGCCTCGGCCTCCCGCTTGGTGGCCGGCCTCACGGGCACGTGGACGAACGGGAGACCGGCGGCCTCCGCCATCGGGCGCAGGTCCTCGTGGTTGGAGACCACCGCGACGAGCTCGGCGCCCAGGCTGCCTGCGCGCCAGCGGAAGACGAGGTCGTTCAGGCAGTGGCCCAGCTTGGACACCATGACCAGGACGCGCAGCGGCTCGCCACCGGTGATCCGGTGGGCCATGCCGAACTCCTCGGCGACCGGGCCGAAGTCCGCCGACAGGCGCGCGGCGTCGGCGTCCTCGCTGCAGACGAAGGCGGTGCGCAGGAACAGCTGACCGCGGACGGCGTCGTCGAACTGCTGGTGCTCGACGATGTCGCAGCCGTGCTGGAACAGGAACGAGCTGACCGCGTGCACGATGCCCGGGCGTTCCTGGCAGCTGAGCGTGAGGGTGAACGGGTGGGACACGGGTGCCTCCTCAGCACTCGACGACGTTGAGCGCCAGCCCGCCACGGGCGGTCTCCTTGTACTTGTCCTTCATGTCGGCGCCGGTCTCGCGCATCGTCTTGATGGCCTTGTCCAGCGGGACGTGGTGCCGTCCGTCCCCGCGCACGGCCATGCGCGCGGCGGTGATGGCCTTGACCGAGCCGACGGCGTTGCGCTCGATGCAGGGGATCTGGACCAGGCCGCCGACCGGGTCGCAGGTCAGGCCCAGGTTGTGCTCGATGCCGATCTCGGCGGCGTTCTCCACCTGCTCCGGCGTCCCGCCGAGCACCTCGGCGAGACCCGCGGCGGCCATGGAGCAGGCCGAGCCGACCTCGCCCTGGCAGCCGACCTCGGCACCGGAGATGGAGGCGTTCTCCTTGAACAGCAGCCCGATCGCGGCGGCGGTGAGCAGGAACCGCACGACGCCGTCCTCGCCGTAGGAGCCGACGAAGTCCCGGTAGTAGTGCAGGACGGCGGGCACGATGCCGGCGGCGCCGTTGGTCGGCGCGGTCACCACCCGGCCGCCGGCGGCGTTCTCCTCGTTGACCGCCAGCGCGTAGAGGGTCACCCACTCCATGGCGCGGAGCGGGTCGGTCTCGTCCGGGGAGACCTCCAGCTGGGCGCGCAGCGCGGCCGCGCGCCGGCGGACCCTGAGTCCCCCGGGCAGGACGCCGGTGGTGCGGGTGCCCCGCTCGACGCACTCCTGCATCACCGACCAGACGTGCAGCAGGCCGGCGCGGACCTCCGCCTCGCTGCGCCAGGCCAGCTCGTTGGCCAGCACGACGTCGCTGATCCGCAGGCCGGTCTCCCGGGTGCGGGCCAGCAGCTCCTCACCGGTGCGGAACGGGTACCGGACGGGGGTGGCGTCCTCGACGATCGCCGGGTTGCCGGCGTCGTCCTCGTCGAGGACGAACCCGCCGCCCACCGAGTAGTACTCGCGCCGCTCGACCTCGGCGCCCTCGGCGTCCAGGGCGCGGAAGAGCATGCCGTTGCTGTGGAAGTCCAGCCGTCTGCGGCGGTGCAGCACGACGTCGTCGGCGACCGAGAAGGCGATGGGCTGCTCGCCGGCCAGCAGGAGCTCGCCCTCGTGGCGGACGGCCTCGACCCGTGGTCCGGCGGCGACCGGGTCGACCAGGTCGGGCTGCTCCCCCTCGAGGCCGAGGACGACGGCCTGGACGCTGCCGTGCCCGTGCCCGGTGGCGCCGAGCGACCCGAACAGCTCGCAGCGCACCCCCGCGACCCGTGCCAGCAGGCCCTCGTCGCGGAGCCGGGAGGCGAAGGTGCAGGCCGCGCGCATGGGGCCGACGGTGTGCGAGCTCGACGGGCCGATGCCGACCGTGAACAGGTCGAAGGCGCTGATGGTCACCCGTGCCTCCCTCTCCCGTGGTCCGCCGACACCCACTGCGCCGTCAGGTACACAAGTGGTATATCAGAGGTATGCTCACGGTATGTCGATCCCTCTGACGAGGCAAGGCCCTGCGGCGATCACCGTCTACGATCCCCCCGTGACCGCTGCCCCCGTGGACCTGGACTCGTCCGTCGTCTCCCTGGCGGACAAGGCCTACGTCGCGATCCGGGACCGGCTGATCATGCTCGACATCCGCCCGGGCGACCCGATCGACGACGACGAGCTGGCCGGGGACCTCGGGGTGGGCCGGACCCCGGTGCGGGAGGCGCTCAAGCGCCTGGAGGGTGACCGGCTCGTGGTCTCCTACCCCCGGCGCGGGACCTTCGCGACCGGCATGGACATCTCCGACCTGGCGCACATCTCCGACATCCGCGCCCAGCTCGAGCCGCTGGCCGCCCGCCGTGCCGCCGAGCGGGCCGCCCGCACGTCGCCGGCCGAGCTCGAGCAGCTGGCCGGGAGCATCCAGCACCTCGACGTCGACCGGACCGACCGGACCGAGCTGATGCGGTGGGACCTCGCGGTGCACCGGGCCATCTACCGGGCCTCCGGCAACCCCCACCTCGAGGACGTGCTGATCCGCTACGACAACCTGGCGACGCGGATCTTCTGCCTGTTCCTGGACCGGCTGCCCACGGTCGACGAGCACGTCGGGGAGCACGTCGAGCTGCTCCGCGCGATCGCGGCCGGCGACGCCGACCGGGCCGACGACCTCGCCAGGGAGCACGTCCTGGGCTTCGAGCGGGCGATCCGCGCGGTCATCTGAGGAAGGACCCCCCTTCCCCCCACGCCTCACTCCGTTCGGCGCGGGACCCTGAAGCGGGACCGTTCCAGCACGTCACCCGGGGGAAGGGGGGTCCTCCGTCAGCGCCGGATCCTCGTCATCTCCGGGTCGACGAGCGGCTCGGCGGTGACGGTGGCCGGGATGCGGCGGCCGAAGTACTCGATCTCGACACCCGTGCCGACCGTCGCCGCGGCCGGCAGCCAGGCGTAGGCGATCGGCCGGCCGACGGTGTGCCCGAAGGCCGCGCTGGTCACGTAGCCCGCCGGCCGCCCGTCGACGAACACCGGCTCGGAGCCGAGGACGACGCTGCGGCCGTCGTCGACCGTCAGGCAGGACAGCCGGCGGCTCACCGTGTCGGCGCTGCGCCCGGCGAGAGCCGCCTGGCCGACGTGGCCCTGCTTCTTCCTGCGGACGGCGAAGCCGAGACCGGCCTCGTAGGGGTCGTGCTCGGTGGTCATGTCGTGGCCCCAGGCGCGGTAGCCCTTCTCCAGCCGCAGGCTGGTGAACGCGGCCCGGCCCGCCGCGACGACACCGAGGTCCTGACCGGCCCGCCACAGCACGTCCCACAGCCGCCGGCCGTGGTCGGCACTGGTGTAGAGCTCCCAGCCGAGCTCGCCGACGTAGGACAGCCGCATCGCCGTGACCGGCACTCCCCCGATCCGGGCCCGCGTGGCGCGGAAGTACCTCAGCCCGTCGTCGGTGAAGTCGTCGGCGCTGACCCGCTGGACCAGGTCGCGGGCGCGCGGACCCCACAGCCCGATGCAGCAGGTGCCGCCGGTGACGTCGCGGACCTGCACGCTGCCGTCGTCCGGCGCCTCGCGCAGGAGGAGGTCGTGGTCGAGGGGGCCGTTGGCGCCGACCTGGAACAGCTGCTCCCCCAGCCGGGCCACCGTGAGGTCGCTGCGGATGCCACCGGCCTCGTCGAGGGCGAGCGTGTACGTCACCGACCCGACGGACTTGTCCATCTCGCCGGTCGTCAGCCGCTGCAGCAGGGCCAGGGCGCCAGGGCCGCTGACCTCGAGCCGCTTGAGCGGCGTCATGTCGTAGAGGGCCACGGCGGTGCGGGTCCGCCACGCCTCGGCCGCCGCGATTGGTGACCAGTACCGCGCCGACCAGTCGTCACGCTCCGGCGGCACCCACTCGGCGGGGAGCTCGTCGACCAGGTGTGCGTTGGCCTCGTACCAGTGCGGCCGCTCCCAGCCGGCGGCCTCGAGGAAGACCGCGCCGAGCTCCTGCTGCCGGGCGTGGAAGGGGCTGACCCGCAGGTCGCGCGGGGACCGCCGCGGCTCGAGCGGGTGCAGCACGTCGTAGACCTCGACGAAGTTCTGCTGGGAGGTCTCGCTGACGTACTCCGGGGCGAGCTGGACGTCCTCGAAGCGGTGCACGTCGCAGCCGTGCAGGTCGATCTCGGAGCGGCCGTCGACGAGGAGCTGGGCCACCGCCCGGCCGACCCCGGCGGAGTGGGTGACCCAGACCGCCTCGGCGATCCAGAAGCCGGCCACGTCCCGCGACTCCCCGATCAGCGGGCCGCCGTCCGGGGTGAACGAGAAGATCCCGTTGAAGCCGGTGTCGATCTTGGAGGCGCGCAGCGAGGGCAGCAGCAACCGGCTCTGCTCCCAGGCCGGGGCGAAGTCCTCCTCGGTGAAGGGCAGCATCGAGGGCATCGACGACTCCCGCACGCCGTCCCCCTGGGGCAGCTCGCGCAGGTCGACCGGCATCGGCCGGTGGGCGTAGGAGCCGATGCCCAGGCGGTCGGCGCGCTCCCGGTAGTAGAGGTCCTGGTCCTGGTGGCGCAGGATCGGCAGGCTGGCCTCGCTGAGCTCGTCGTTGCGGCCGACCAGGTCGGGCACCTGGCCGGTCCAGACGAACTGGTGGGCCAGCGGCAGCAGCGGGACGTCCATCCCGACCATCGCGCCGAGCTCCACGCCCCAGAAGCCGGCGCAGGAGACGACCAGGTCGGCGGGGATGACCCCGTCCGACGTGCGGACGCCGGTCACCCGGCCACCGGCCTGCTCGATGCCGGTCACCCGGGTGGAGCCCTGGAACCGGGCGCCCCGCGCCTCGGCGCGGCGAGCCAGGGCGACGACCGCCCGGGACGCCTTGGCCAGGCCGTCGCTGGGGATGTGCAGGCCGCCGAGGATGCGGTCGCGGTCGACCAGCGGGTGCAGCCGCACGCACTCGTCGACGTCGACCACCTGCGCCTCGACGCCCCACGAGGTGGCCCAGCCCTGCTTGCGGTGCAGGTCGGCGAGCCGCTCCGGCGTGGTGGCGACCTCCAGTCCGCCGACCTGGTTGAAGCACCAGGCGCCGTCGACGTCGAGGCCCAGGAACTTCTCGACCGTGTAGCTCGCGAAGGCGGTCATCGTCTTCGACGCGTTGGTCTGGAAGACCAGCCCGGGCGCGTGCGACGTGGAGCCCCCGGTCAGCGGGAGGGGCCCCTGGTCGACCACGGTGACGCGGTCCCAGCCACGGGCGGTCAGCTCGTCGGCCAGGTTGGCGCCGACGATCCCCGCTCCGATGACGACCACACGAGGCGTGGTGGGCATGGCTCTACTCCTGACGGGCGGTGGTGGGGGTGAACTCGAGGGCCGCGTCGAGCAGCCAGTCGGCGAGGTAGCCGGCGAAGGAGGACCGGACGAGGACGACGTGGTCGTCACCGCCGTCGGAGAGGGACAGCAGCACGACGCCGGCCTGGCCGAGCGTGGTCTGTGCGCTGCGTCCCCGGCCGAACACGCGTGGGTGCAGGTCGATCGAGCAGCCCGTGGCGAGGACGTCGCGCACCCGGGCGCCGGTCAGCCGGAGCCCGATCCGCTGGGCGGAGACGTCCGCCGCCGAGCCACCCAGCGGGAGGACCGCCGCGCGGACGCGGGCCTCGAGCTCCTCGGGAGCCTCCGTGGTGCTGGTCAGCAGCCACTCGTCGGGGCCGAGCCAGACCGCGCGTCCGTCGTCGGTCGGCACCCAGGTGTTGGCCGCCGTGGGCAGGTCCAGGCCGAGCGCGGCCGACGCCTCGGCGCCGACGGCGCTCAGCCGGACGTCGACCATCGCGACGTACGGCTCGGCGGTGAGCCGCACGGTGTCGGGCAGGCGCTCGAAGGCGCCGGCCCACGCCTGCAGCGGGTGGGTGCGCAGCAGCTCAGCCATCGCGACGGGCTCCTTCGGGGTCGACCAGCACCGCCCCGGTGACCTCGACCGGGACGAGGGTGCCGCCCACGGGCACGTGGACGGTGTCGCCGATGCGCTCCCGGCCGCCCTTGACCAGCGCCAGGGCGAAGGGCCGGGCGAGCTCGGCGCTGCGGTAGCTCGACGTGACGTGGCCGAGCATCGGCACCGGCGGGGGCGGCAGCTCGCCGTCGGCGCGGAACTCCACGATCTGCGAGCCCTCCGGCAGCACCGTCTGCCGGTCGACGGGCAGCAGCCCGACCAGCTGCTTGCGCAGCGGGTCGGCGTTGGCCGGGCGGGTGAAGGACCGCTTGCCGATGAAGTCGGGCTTCTTCTTCGAGACCGCCCACGCCATGCCCAGGTCGTGCGGGGTGACGGTGCCGTCGGTGTCCTGCCCGATGATCGGGTAGCCCTTCTCCGCGCGGAGGACGTGCATCGTCTCCGTGCCGTAGGGCGTGATGCCGTGCGGCCGGCCGGCCTCGAGCAGCCGCTCCCAGACCGCCACCGCGTACCAGGGGTTGACGTAGACCTCGTAGGCCAGCTCGCCGGAGAAGCTGATCCGGGCCAGCCGGACCGGCACTCCCTCGAGGGCGGTGTCCCGCCAGGTCATGAACGGGAACGCCTCGGTGGAGACGTCGACGTCCGGGAACAGGGAGCCGACGACGTCGCGGGAGCGGGGACCGACCACGGGGAAGGTGACCCACTGCTCGGTGACCGAGGTGCAGTGCACCCGCAGGTCGGGCCACTCGGTCTGGACCCACTCCTCCATCCAGTCGAGGACCGTGGCCGCGCCCCCGGTGGTGGTGAGGACGAGGAAGCGGTCCTCGGCCAGGCGGAGCACCGTGCCGTCGTCGATGACCATGCCGTCGACGCCGCACATGACCCCGTAGCGCACGGAGCCGACCTTCAGGCTGCTCATCAGGTTCGTGTAGAGCCGGTCCAGGAGGACGGCGGCGTCCGGGCCCTGGACGTCGATCTTGCCGAGGGTGGATCCGTCGAGGATCCCGACGCCGGTGCGGGCCGCGGCGCACTCCCGCAGGACCGCGGCCGCCATGTCCTCGCCGGGCTGCGGGTAGTAGCGCGGACGCTTCCACTGGCCGACGTCCTCGAAGACCGCGCCCGCCGCCACGTGCCACTCGTGCAGGGCGGTCACCCGCTCGGGGTCGAACAGCCGGCCCCGGTCGCGGCCGGCCAGCGCGGCGAAGGCGACCGGGGTGTAGGGCGGCCGGAAGGTCGTCGTCCCGGTGTCCTGCACCGGGACCCCGAGCAGCTCGGCGACGATCCCCGAGGTGAGGACGCCGGAGGTCTTGCCCTGGTCGTGCGCCGTCCCGATGGTCGTGTACCGCTTGACGTGCTCGAGGGAGCGCAGGCCCGCGCCGACCGCGCGGACGATGTCGGCGACCGTGGCGTCGCGCTGCAGGTCGACGAACGAGGTGGTCCCCTCCGCACCGGAGGTGTCCGGCACCCGCCACAGCACCACGGGCGCGGCCGGGACGACGGGCGCCGGGGCGGCGGGCAGCCGGTCGTCGGCCGCCGGCGGGACGGCCAGCGCGCTCAGCGCGGCGCGGGCCACCCGCTGCCCGTCGGCCAGGCACCCGGCCAGGTCGAACACGCCGGCGGCCGAGCCGGCGACGGCCAGGCCGTCGAGCTCCTCGCCGGGGAGGAACGCGCCGAGGACCTCGTCGTAGCGCAGCCGGCCGCGGGCCTGGCTGAACAGGTGCACCGCGGGGTTCCAGCCCCCGCTGACCAGCAGCAGGTCGCAGCCGATCGCGGTCGAGGCGCCGACCTGCCCGTCGGCGAACGGGGCGACGAGGGCGTGGGTGACCCGCTCGGTGCCCCGCGTGCCGGTGACGACGGCGCCGGACAGGACGCGGAGGCCGGCGTGCTCGCACTCCCCGCGGCGCGGCGATCCCTCCGGCCGGGCGTCGACCACCGCCTGGACCCGCACCCCGGCGCGGGACAGGTCCAGGGCGGCGTCGTAGGCACTGTCGTTGGTGGTGAAGACGACGGCCTCGCGGCCGGGGAGCACCCCGTAGCGGTGCAGGAACGTCCGGGCGGCACCGGCGAGCATGGTGCCCGGTCGGTCGTTGTCGGCGAAGACGACCGGGCGCTCGTGCGCCCCCGTCGCGACGACGATCGAGCGCGCCCGGATGCGCCACACCCGCTGCCGGGAGACGTGCTTGGGCGCGGCGGCGCCGAGGTGGTCGGTGCGCCGCTCCAGGGCCAGGACGAAGCCGTCGTCGTAGCTGCCGAAGGCGGTGGTGCGCTGCAGGTGCAGCACGTCCGGGTGGCCCGCCAGCTCGGCGACCGCCGCGGCGACCCACTGCAGGGCCGGGGCGTCGTCGAGCCGCTCGGTGCCCGAGAGGAGCGAGCCGCCGGCCTCGGACTGCTCGTCGACGAGGGCGACCCGGGCGCCGGCCCGGGCGGCGGTGAGCGCGGCGGCCAGGCCCGCGGGCCCGGCGCCCACCACGAGCACGTCGACGTGGTGGTGGACGGCGTCGTAGCGGGCGGAGTCGGGGACGTCGGCGAGGCGGCCCTGCCCCGGCAGGCCGTGGGCGGCCAGCCCGTCGTGGAGCTCGACGGTGGTGGCCAGCAGCATGGGCTCGGGGAAGGGCTCCTCGATCTGCACGAGGCCGCCCGGGTCCTCGGCCCAGGCGGCGGCGACGCCGCGGGGCCGGCCGAGCCTGACGCTCGTGGCGACCCGGTGCCGGCCGGAGGCGAGCAGCGCCGAGGCCAGGGTGTCGCCGGGGTGGCCGGTGAGCGTCTCCCCGTCGAAGGTGAACTCGACGGTGGTGGCGCGGTCGATGCGGCCGCCCTCGGGGGTGCGGAACGGGCTGGTCACGGGGCTGTTCCCTCCTCGCGTGACCTCGCGAGCTCGGTCACGCCCGGCTTCGGGTCGTCGAGGCGGTAGACGCGCTCGAAGCGGTAGGTGGCGGTGTCGCGGATCGCGTTGAACCAGCGGCGGCAGCCGGCGCCGTGGTTCCAGCGCTCGGCGAAGCGGCCCTTGGGGTTGGCGCGGAAGAAGACGTAGTGCGCCCACTCCTCGTCGGAGAGCTCGGCGGGGCTGTCCGGGTAGGGGACGTGGGCCTGGCCGCCGTAGGAGAACTCGGCCTCCTCGCGGGGGCCGCACCACGGGCACGGGATGAGTTGCACCGGAGGACTCCCTGGGTCAGTGGGCCACGGCGGCGGCGCCGTGCTCGTCGACGAGCGCGCCGGTGACGAAGCGGTCGAGGCCGAAGGGCGCCACGGTCGGGTGGGGCTCGCCGTGGGCGATGGTGTGCGCCAGTGCCCAGCCGATGCCGGGGGTGGCCTTGAAGCCGCCGGTCCCCCAGCCGCAGTTGAGGTACAGGTTGTCGTAGGCGGTCCGGCCCACGATCGGCGAGGCGTCGGGGCTGGTGTCGACGATGCCGGCCCAGGTGCGCAGCAGGTGTGCCCGCGCGAACACCGGGAAGAGCTCGACCGCGGCGGCCATCTGGCGCTCGATGACGTGGAAGGCCCCGCGCTGGCCGTAGCCGTTGTACGAGTCGACGCCGGCCCCCATGACCAGCTCGCCCTTGTGCGCCTGGGAGACGTACACGTGGACGGCGTTGGACATGACCACCGTCGGGTGCACCGGCTCGAGCAGCTCGGAGACCAGCGCCTGCAGCGGATGGCTCTGGATCGGCACCCGGATGCCGAGCATGTCGGTGAGCACCGAGGTGTGGCCTGCCGCGCAGAGGGCGACCGTGCCGGCGCCGATGGTGCCGCGGGTGGTCTGCACCCCGGTCACCCGGTCGCCGTCGGTGGTGAACCCGGTGACCTCGCAGTCCTGGACGAGGTCGATCCCGGCCTGGTCGGCTCGACGGGCGAAGCCCCAGGCGACGTAGTCGTGCTTGGCGATGCCGGCGCGCGGCTGGTAGGTCGCCCCGAGCACCGGGTAGCGGATCTCGGTGGAGGTGTTCACGATCGGGCAGACCTTGCGGACCTCGTCGGGCTCCAGCCACTCGGCGTCGACGCCGTTGAGCTTGTTGGCCTCCACCCGCCGCACGCTGTCGCGGACGTCCTGCAGGGTGTGCGCGAGGTTGAGCACGCCGCGCTGGCTGAACAGGATCGGGTAGCCGAGGTCCTCCTCGAGCCCCTCCCACAGCTTCAGCGCGTGCTCGTAGATCGCCGAGCTCTCGTCCCACAGGTAGTTGGACCGGATGATCGTGGTGTTGCGGGCCATGTTGCCGCCGGCCAGCCAGCCCTTCTCCAGCACCGCCACGTCGGTGATGCCGTGGTTCTTCGCCAGGTAGTGCGCGGTGGCCAGGCCGTGCCCGCCGCCGCCGACGATGACGACGTCGTAGGACCTCTTCGGCTCCGGGTTCCGCCAGAGGGCGTCCGGGTGCTCCGGCAGGTCCGCGCCGGGAGTGCGGGGGCTCATCGCCGGACCTCCGTCAGGTCGGGGTAGAGGGGGTGGCGGTCGGCGAGGCGGGACACCCGGGCCCGCAGCCCGGCCAGCCGGTCGTCCGCGGTGGAGGGCCGCAGCACCTCGGCGATGACGTCGGCGACCTCGGTGAAGTCGTCCCGGTCGAAGCCCCGGGCAGCCAGCGCGGGGGTGCCGATGCGGACCCCGGAGCTGACCATCGGGGGCCGGGGATCGAAGGGCACCGCGTTGCGGTTGACGGTGATGCCGACCGCGTGCAGCCGGTCCTCGGCCTGCCGGCCGTCGAGCTCCGACTGGCGCAGGTCGACCAGGACCAGGTGGACGTCGGTGCCGCCGCTGACCACGTCGATCCCGGCCGCACGGGAGTCCGGCGCCAGCAGCCGGTCGGCGAGGATCCGGGCCCCGGCGAGGGTCCGCTCCTGGCGCTCGCGGAAGGCCGGTTCGCCGGCCAGCTTGAAGGCGACGGCCTTCGCGGCGATCACGTGCTCGAGCGGGCCGCCCTGCTGGCCGGGGAACACCGACGAGTTGAACTTCTTGGCGAGCTCCGCGGTGGCCAGGACGACGCCGCCGCGCGGGCCGCCGAGGGTCTTGTGGGTGGTCGAGGTGACCACGTGCGCGTGCGGGACCGGAGAGGGGTGCAGCCCGGCGGCCACCAGCCCCGCGAAGTGGGCCATGTCGACCATCAGGAAGGCCCCGACCTCGTCGGCGATCCGCCGGAACTCGGCGAAGTCCAGCTGCCGCGGGTAGGCCGACCAGCCGGCGATGATCAGCCGGGGCCGGCGCTCGTGGGCCAGCTGCCGGACCTCGGCCATGTCCACGCGGTGGTCGTCGGGCCGCACGTGGTAGGCCGCGACGTCGTAGAGCTTGCCGGAGAAGTTGAGCCTCATCCCGTGGGTCAGGTGGCCACCGTGCGCCAGGTCCAGCCCCAGGATGGTGTCCCCGGGCTGCAGGAGCGCCGACATGGCCGCCGCGTTGGCCTGGGCGCCGGAGTGCGGCTGCACGTTCGCGTACTCGGCACCGAACAGGGCCCTCAGCCGGTCGATGGCCAGCTGCTCGACGACGTCGACGTGCTCGCAGCCCCCGTAGTAGCGGCGGCCGGGATAGCCCTCGGCGTACTTGTTGGTCAGCACCGACCCCTGGGCCTGCATGACCGCGACGGGCGCGGAGTTCTCGCTGGCGATCATCTCCAGCGTGGTCTGCTGCCGGACCAGCTCGGCGGAGATCGCCTCGAACACCTCGGGGTCGGTGTCGGCCAGCGACCGGTCGAGCCCGCTGCCGGGGGCGACAGGGGCCGGCGGAGCCTCGTCGAGCTGGACCACCATGCCGGTGTCCCTTCTGTCATGAAACGGAACAGAAGACTGGTATATCAGTCGTCGAACACATTAGGGTGGCCGCTGGGCAGGGTCAAGGGGCAGCCGGGACGTCGTCCGCGGACCCCCGCAGACCCGCGGCCCATCCCCGCCGGCGCGACCGAGCCGCGCCGTGCACCCCCAGGAGAGGAGCTCCACCGTCATGGCCTACGAGGTGAAGGGTGTCGTCGCCCGCAGCAAGGGAGCGCCGGTCGGTGTGGAGACGGTGCTGGTGCCCGATCCCGGTCCCGGTGAGGCCGTCGTGGACGTCGCCGCCTGCGGGGTCTGCCACACCGACCTGCACTACCGCGAGGGCGGTATCAACGACGAGTACCCGTTCCTGCTCGGTCACGAGGCGGCCGGCACGGTCGCGGCGGTCGGGCAGGGCGTCACCGACGTGGCGGTCGGGGACTTCGTGGTGCTCAACTGGCGGGCGGTGTGCGGGCAGTGCCGCGCCTGCCGCAAGGGGCAGCTGCAGTACTGCTTCGACACCCACAACGCCGCGCAGCAGATGACCCTGGCCGATGGCACCGCGCTGTCGGCGGCGCTGGGCATCGGCGCGTTCGCCGAGAAGACGCTGGTGCACGCCGGGCAGTGCACCAAGGTCGACCCGCAGACCCCGGCCACCGCCGCCGGGCTGCTCGGCTGCGGAGTGATGGCCGGCGTGGGTGCGGCGCTCAACACCGGCGGCGTGCAGCGCGGGGAGTCGGTGGCGGTGTTCGGCTGCGGCGGCGTGGGGAACGCCGCGATCGCCGGCGCGGCGCTGGCCGGGGCGAGCACGATCGTCGCCGTCGACGTCGACGACCGGAAGCTGGCGTGGGCGAAGGCGTTCGGCGCCACGCACACCGTCAACTCGCGCTCCACCGACCCGGTGGAGGCCATCCGCGGCCACACCGGCGGGTTCGGGGTGGACGTGGCCATCGACGCCGTCGGCCGCCCGGAGGTGTTCGAGCAGGCCTTCTACGCCCGCGACCTGGCCGGGCGCGTGGTGCTGGTCGGGGTGCCCACCCCGGAGATGCGGCTGACCCTGCCGATGATCGAGCTGTTCGGCCGCGGCGGGGCGCTGAAGTCGAGCTGGTACGGCGACTGCCTGCCCTCCCGGGACTTCCCGATGCTGGCCGACCTCTACCGGCAGGGCCGCTTTCCGCTGGCCGACTTCGTCACCGAGACCATCGGCCTGGACGACGTGGAGGCCGCCTTCGCCAAGATGCACCGCGGCGAGGTGCTGCGCTCCGTGGTGGTGTTCGAGAAGTGACCGCCCGCATCGAGAAGACCGTCGTCTCCGGGGTGTTCAGCCTCGACGGGCAGGACTTCGACGTCGACAACAACGTCTGGCTCGTCGGCGACGACGCCGAGGTGCTCGTCATC
>NZ_FZOH01000007.1:0-55461 GCF_900188205.1 Geodermatophilus saharensis
CGTCTCCGGTGAGGTCCGCCGGGGCATCCGATGCGGCCGCGAGGAGCGATCGGCCAGCCCGGCCGCACCCTCGGTCCGCCAGCGGCGCACCCACTTGTAGACCGTCTGCCGGCTGATCCCCAGCTGCTTGGCCACCTCACCGGGCCGATGACCAGCCAGGACACGAGCGATGATCAGCTTGCGGGCGTAGACGGTGGTGCGGGCATTAGCGTGAGCCACGGAGACCTCCGGTTGGCGATGGTGACGTCAAGCACCACCACTCCTCCCGGAGGTCTCCTTCATGATCAAGCCGACGCGCCGAACGTCAACAACGTCCCTGGTTGCGACAGCTAGGACCCGGCCGGCTCCGCCGACGACGCCCGGCGGCGGGCCTCGGCGTCGAGCTCGCCGGCGTAGCGGCGCACGGCCTCGCGGAGGGCGTCCTCGACGTCCCAGCCGCGCTCCGCGGCCGCGGCGACGACGGCGAGCAGCCGCTCCCCCAGCTCCTCCGGCGAGGCTGAGCCCAGGTCGGCCGGCTCGGGTGTGGGGTACCCGGCGCGTGCGGCCCGGCGTACCAGCGCGGTCCCCCACGCGGTGGCCGGCTGCGAGCGGGAGACGCCCTCGGTGGGCGAGCGCCGCTGCTTCTCCGCCTGCTTGATCTCCTCCCAGCCCGCCTCGACGCCGGCCACGTCCCGGGGGCCGGCGTTCCCGAAGACGTGCGGGTGCCGGCGGACGAGCTTGTCGACCAGGTCACCGGCGACGTCGTCGACGTCGAAGCGCCGGTCGGGGCCGGCCTCGGCGGCGACGCGCGCGTGGAACACGACCTGCAGCAGCACGTCGCCGAGCTCCTCGCGCATGGCCGCGGGGTCGTCGTCGACGATCGCGTCGTAGGCCTCGTGCGCCTCCTCGAGCAGGTAGCCGCGCAGCGAGGAGTGCGTCTGCTCGGCGTCCCAGGGGCACCCGCCGGGCGAGCGCAGCCGGTCCATCACCGCGACGACGTCGAGCAGCCGGGCGCCGGGCGGCTCGGGAGCCCCCTCGACCACCTCGGCGCCGGGCACGGACTCCCCCGGCGCGGCCAGCACGGCGACGTCGCCGTCCAGCCCGGCCGCGTCGTCGACGTCGGTGACCTCCCGGCCGGCGGTGCGCAGCGCCGCCGCGGTGGCCGCCGCGCCGGGCAGCGCGGTGACCCGCCGGCCCTCCAGCGCCGCCCAGCCCGCCTGGCCGAGCAGCCCGGGCAGCCGCGGGCTGACCGTGACGACGACCGGCGGCACGCCTCAGCCCCCGGCCGGGGCGGTCGTGTCCCCGGCCGTGTCCCCGGTCGTGTCCTCGAGGAGGTCGACGACGCCCCCGTCGGCCTCCTGCACCACGTCGTCCTCGAGCACGCCGTAGCGCGGGTTGACCTTGGTCGACAGGTCGTCGCTGACCTCCTGCACCACGGCGGCGCCGGCCTCCTCGATCCCGCTCGCGGCCTCGCTCTCCAGCTGTGGGCGGACCTGCTCGAAGGTGGGCGTCGTCCGGCTCCCGACGAAGACCACGACCACGCCCGGCACCTGCGGGAGGGTCTGGGTGAAGCCGGTGCCGGCCGGCGCGGCCGCGATGCCCTCGGCCAGCGGCCCGCTGACCTCGCTGGCGGTGGTGGGCTGCAGCTGCGGCAGCGTGTTGTCGCCGGGATGCTGCGCGGCCACCGCCGGGTAGGAGGCGGGATCGGCGGTCAGCTGGGCGAGGGCGGCGTCGGCGGTGGCCTGGTCGGGGACGACGAAGTAGCCCAGCTGCAGCTGCTCGAGGCTGCCGCGCACCTCCTCGTAGCGGGCGCGCAGCGCGGCCTCGTCGAGCGCGGCGGCGTCGCCGGTGGCGGCCCCCAGCTCGCGGCGCAGCAGCTGCTGGCGGGCGCTCTCGCGGACGTCCTCGGCCGAGTAGCCCTGCGTGGCCGCCTGCGCGTACAGCGCCGAGGCGTCCTGGCCGGCCAGCGCCTGCTCGATGAACGCGTCGAGCTCGGCGTCGGTGACCTCGACGTCGTGCTGCCGGGCGGCTGCGGCGTAGACCTCCTCGCGCACCAGCAGGGTGAGCACCTGGCGGGTGTAGTCGGTCCCCTGGCCGCCGACGGCCTCGGCGATCGCCGGGTCGGCGAGCCGATCGTCGACGGCCGCCTGCAGCTCGGCGACGGTCACCTGCTCGTCGCCGACGTAGGCGGCCACCGACGGCGAGGTCCGGCAGCCGGCCAGGGCCACGGCGGCCAGGCCGACGGCGATCGACGCGGTCAGCCGACGGGTGCGCACCAGCGGAGCCTGCCACACCCGGCGCGGGGTCCGGTGCAGGCGGCGGGCCACCCGGCGGGGTGGAGTCCTCCCGAGGGGTGATGGCCGCGGGCGCGACCGCTGCGAGCATCGCCGGCATGCCGCCGCCCGCCCCCGTGCCCGCGTGCACGGTGGCACCGGGCGTGACCGTCACCGTCGTGCCCCTGGTGGCCGACGACGAGGAGCTGGCCCGCGCCGAGGCGCTGCTCGCCCCCGAGGAGCTGGCGCGCGCCCGGCGCGGCACGCCCGCCGTCCACCGGCGCCGGGTCCTGCTGCGCGCGGCGCTGCGTTCGGTGCTCGCCGCCGAGCTGGGCACCGACCCCCGCGGGGTGCCGCTGCGCACGGCTCCCACCGGCCGCCCGGAGCTGCCGGCGGCGACGCGCCTGGACGCCGGCTGCTCGGCCGGCGGCCTGCTGGGCCTGGTCGCGGTGGGCCGCGGCCGCCGGATCGGCGTCGACCTCGAGCCGGTGGCGCCCTGGACGCCGGACGTGGCCGACGAGGGCTGGCTGCACGCCACCGAGCTGCGGGCGATCGCCCTCCTGCCGCCCGGCGCCCGCCCGGTCGCGGTGGCCCGCGCCTGGACCCGCAGGGAGGCCGTCCTCAAGGCCCGCGGGACCGGCCTGCGGGACGACCCGGCCACCGTGGTCACCGGCGTCGGGCGCACCGGCGGACCGGTGGCCGGCTGGACCCTGCACGACGTGCCCGTGCCCGACGGGTGGGTGGCCAGCCTGGCGGCCGCCCCGGACGAGGAGACCCCCCGATGACGCTCGCCCCCGCCGTCCCCCAGCTCGCCCGATTCCGGGCCCGCTGCGAGGAGGTGACCGGGACCGCCCTGGACGCACCCGGCGCCCTCCACGCGTTCTCCGTGGACCGGCCCGAGCTCTTCTGGCGCACGCTGCTGGACTGGACGGAGCTGCCCTGGTCCGGCTCGGCCGACACCGTCCTCACCGGCACCGACGTCGAGACCGCCCGCTTCTTCCCCGACCTCCGGCTGAACTACGCCGAGGTGCTGCTGCGGCCCCTCGACGACGCCGGCGACGACGCTCCGGCGCTCACCGCGGTGCACGCCGACCGCCCGGCCGAGCACTGGACGCGCGGGGAGCTGCGCGACGCCGTCGCGCGGACGGTGACCGCCCTGCGGCGGCTGGGGCTCGCGGCAGGAGACCGGGTCGTGCTGATCGCGGCCAACACCGGGGAGACCGCCGTCGTCGCCCTCGCCGTGGCCGCGATCGGGGCCGCCGTCTCCACCGCCGCGCCGGACATGGGTGCGGCGTCCCTGCTCGGCCGCTTCGCGCAGGTCGAGCCGGCCCTGCTCGTCCTCGACCGCCGGGCGGTGCCCGACGACGTGGTGGGCGAGGTCGTCGCCGGCCTGCCGACCCTGCGCCGGGTGCTGCTGATCGACGACCGGCCGCTGCCGGAGCTGGACCTGCCGGTGGACCGGCTGGCCGACGCCGCCGCGGGCGCCGAGCCGACGACCGAGTGGCCGCGCCACGCCTTCGACACGCCGCTGTTCGTGATGTTCTCCTCGGGCACCACCGGGCCGCCCAAGGCGATGGTGCACGGGGTCGGCGGCACGGTGCTCGAGCACGTCAAGGAGCACCGGCTGCACGTCGACCTCGGCCCCGGCGACACGCTGTACTTCCACACCACGACCGCCTGGATGATGTGGAACTGGCAGCTGTCGGCCCTGGCCACCGGCGCCGCCGTCGTCGTCTACGACGGGCCCGTCGCCGGCCCGGAGACGCTGTGGCAGCTGGCCGCCGACCACCGCGTCACGGTGTTCGGCACCAGCCCGGCCTACCTGCAGCTGTGCCAGGACGCCGGTCACCGGCCCGCGGAGGCCGGCGACCTCTCCCGGCTGCGGGCCGTGCTGTCGACGGGCGCCGTCCTGCACGACTGGCAGTTCGACTGGGTGGCCGAGACCGTCGGGCCGGTGCCGGTGCAGTCGGTCTCCGGCGGCACCGACATCATCGGCTGCTTCGTGCTCGGCGCCCCCGACGTCCCGGTCCGGCGCGGCCGCTGCCAGACCCGCAGCCTGGGCCTGGACGTCGCCGCCGTGGACGAGGACGGCACCGAGGTCGTCGGGCAGGTCGGCGAGCTGGTCTGCCGGCGACCCTTCCCCAGCCGTCCCGTCGGGTTCCTCCGCGACCCCGACGGCAGCCGCTTCCACGCCGCCTACTTCGCCGACCACCCGGGCATGTGGACCCACGGCGACCTCATCGAGTTCGACCCCGACGGGTCCTCACGGCTGCACGGGCGCTCCGACGGCGTCCTCAACATCGACGGGCTGCGCATCGGGCCCAGCGAGATCTACACGGTGCTGCGGCAGCTGCCCGAGGTCGCCGACGCGATGGCCGTCGAGCAGCGCGACGACGGCCGGCCCGGGGGCACGCGGATGGTGCTGCTCGTCGTGCTGCGGCCCGGCGCCCGGCTCGACGGCGGGCTGGACCGCACGATCCGGCGCACGCTGCGCCGGGAGGCCTCCGCCGCCCACGTGCCCTCGCTGGTCGTCGCGGTGGGCGAGCTCCCGCTGACCCACAACGGCAAGCGCTCCGAGCGCGCCGCCCGCGACGCGGTCAACGGCGACCCGATCGCCAACGCCGTCGCCCTGCGCAACCCCGGCTGCCTGGACGAGATCCGCCGGGCGGTCGCCGAGGCCGCCGCCGTCCCGGCCGCGCCGGATGAGGACGACGGACTGCCCGGCCGGGTCGCGCGCATCTGGTGCGAGGTGCTCGGCGTGCGCTCCGCGGCCCCCGACGACGACTGGTCCGACCTCGGCGGGACCTCCCGCCAGGTGCTGAGCCTGCTCCGGCGGGTGCGGCTGGAGCTCGACGCCGACGTCCCGGTGCAGCGGTTCGCCGAGGACCCGACGCCGGCCGGCCTGGCCCGGGCCGCGGAGGCCGCGCTCACCGCCGCCCCGGCGGGGGTGGCCGTCCTGCGGGCCGGGGAGGGCCGCCCGGTCTTCCTCGTCCCGGACGCCTGGGGGCAGCTGAACCTGTACGCCGGGCTGGTGGACCGGCTCGCCACCACCCGGCCGGTGCTGGGCCTGCGGCTGCCGCTGCGGGACGCCGCAGGACGGCACCGCACGATCGAGGAGGTCGCTGCCGACGCCCTCGAGCAGGTGCGCGGCGCCCAGCCGGAGGGGCCCCACACGCTGCTCGGCTACTCCTTCGGCGGCCTGGTGGCCTACGACGTCGCGACCCGGCTCCGGGCGGCCGGGGAGGACGTCGGCTGCCTCGGCCTCCTCGACGTCCGTCCGCCGCGGGCGGCGCTGAGCCGGTGGGAGACCGAGCGGGTCCGCTGGGCCGGCCGCCGGGCCACGCTGCGGGGGGCGCTGCAGGCGGCGCTGCACCGGCTGACCGGCCCGCGCCGGCCCGCCGCGCCCGTGGCGGCCCCCGCGGCCCCCGACCCCGAGCTGCGGTTCTTCCTCGGGACGCAGGAGGTCTCGGAGGCGTACCGACCCGGCCGCTTCGACGGCCCGGTCGACTACTTCCTCGCCGAGGGGTCCCGCGCCGCGGCGCGCCGGACCCTGGGCGCCTGGCGGCGCCGGGTCGGCGAGCTGCGGGTGGTCGAGGTCCCGGGCTACCACGGCGACCTCGACGACGAGCGGATCGGGATGCTCAGCGACCGGCACGTCGGCACGCTGGCCGCGGAGGTCTCCGCCGCCCTCGACTGAGGAACGGCCCCAGTGGGCGGTCGCGGTCGGCGACACGGGGCGACCCGCCGTGCTCGGCCGGCACGACTGCCCACTCGGCCGGGGTCCCCGGGCCGGGGTCACTCGGCCGGGGTCACCGGGCCGGGGTCACTCGGCCCGGGTCACCCCGCGGGCTCCCCTCAGCTCGCGGCCGCGACGGGCTGCTCGAGCACCGCCTTGAGCAGCGAGTGCAGGTGCTCGAGCAGCGCGACGTCGCGCAGCGGGGTGCGCCGGTCCGGGCCGACCGGCACCTTCAGCGACACCGTCGAGACGGTGGACTTGTAGGTGGCGCCGTCGGCCAGCCGGGACAGCCGCATCTGCTGCGACTCGCGCAGCGACACCGGCGAGACCCGGATGGCGCGGCCCTGCAGCGACACCTCGGTGACGCCGAGGGCGCGCATCGCGGCGCGGAAGCGGGCCACCGCCAGCAGGTTGAGCACCGGGGCCGGCGGGGCGCCGTAGCGGTCGGTCAGCTCGTCGAGCACGGCCTGCGCCTGGTCGTCGTCCTGCACCGAGGCGACCTTGCGGTAGGCCTCCATCCGCAGCCGCTCGCCGGGCACGTAGTCGTGCGGCAGGTGCGCGTCGACCGGCAGGTCGACCCGGACCTCGACCGGCTCGGCGGGCGCCTGCTCGCCGGTGACCTGGGCGCGGTAGTCGGCCACCGCCTCGCCGACCAGCCGCACGTAGAGGTCGAAGCCGACGCCGGCGATGTGCCCGGACTGCTCGCCGCCGAGCAGGTTGCCCGCGCCGCGGATCTCGAGGTCCTTCATCGCCACGGCCATGCCGGCGCCGAGGTCGGTGTTGTGCGCGATGGTGGTCAGCCGGTCGACCGAGGTCTCGGTCAGCGGCCGCGAGGGGTCATAGGTGAAGTAGGCGTAGGCCCGCTCGCGGCCCCGGCCCACGCGGCCGCGGATCTGGTGCAGCTGCGACAGGCCGAACGTGTCGGCGCGGTCGACGATGAGCGTGTTGGCGTTGGGGATGTCCAGACCGGACTCGACGATCGTCGTCGCGACCAGGACGTCGTACTCCTTCTCCCAGAAGCCGACCATGATCCGCTCGAGCTCGTGCTCCTTCATCTGGCCGTGGCCGACGGCCACCCGCGCCTCGGGCACCAGCTGCCGGATCTTCGCCGCGGCCTTGTCGATCGACTGCACCCGGTTGTGGATGACGAAGACCTGGCCGTCGCGCAGCAGCTCGCGGCGGATCGCGGCGGCCATCTGCTTGTCGTCCCAGGCGCCCACGTAGGTGAGCACCGGGTGCCGCTCCTCGGGCGGGGTGAGGATCGTCGACATCTCGCGGATGCCGGTCAGCGACATCTCCAGCGTGCGCGGGATCGGGGTGGCCGACATCGACAGCACGTCGACCGCCGTCCGCATGGTCTTGAGGTACTCCTTGTGCTCGACGCCGAAGCGCTGCTCCTCGTCGACGATCACCAGCCCGAGGTCCTTGAACCGGGTGGTCTGCTGCAGCAGCCGGTGGGTGCCCACCAGGACGTCGACCTCGCCGGCGGCGAGCTGGCGCAGCGTCTCGGCGCTGTCGGCGTCGGACTGGAACCGCGAGAGCACCTTCACGGTGACCGGGAACTGGGCCATCCGCTCGGAGAAGGTCTTGAAGTGCTGGTTGGCCAGCAGCGTCGTCGGCACGAGGACGGCGACCTGCTTGCCGTCCTGCACCGCCTTGAACGCCGCGCGCACGGCGATCTCGGTCTTGCCGTAACCGACGTCGCCGCAGATGACCCGGTCCATCGGGACCGGGTTCTCCATGTCCCGCTTGACCTCGTCGATGGCGCCGAGCTGGTCGGGCGTCTCCTGGAACGGGAAGGCGTCCTCGAGCTCGCGCTGCCAGACGGTGTCCGGGCCGAAGGCGTGCCCCTTCGTGGCCATGCGCGCGGAGTAGAGGCGGATGAGCTCGGCGGCGATCTGCTTGACCGCCTTGCGGGCCTGGCCCTTGGTCTTCTGCCAGTCGGCACCGCCGAGCTTGGACAGCGCCGGCTGCTCCCCGCCGACGTAGCGGGTGAGCTGGTCGAGGGCGTCGGTCGGCACGAACAGCCGGTCCGGCGGCTGGTTCCGCTTGGACGGGGCGTACTCGACGATGAGGTAGTCGCGCTGCCCGCCGTTGACGGTGCGGCTGACCATCTCGATGTAGCGGCCGATGCCGTGGTGCTCGTGCACGACGAGGTCGCCGGGCTGCAGCTGCACCAGGTCGACGGCGTTGCGGCGGCGCGCGGGCATCTTCTGCGCGTCGCGCATGGTGGTGCCGCGCTGGCCGGTGAGGTCGTGCTCGGTGACCAGGGCCAGCTTCACGCCGGGGAGGGCGAAGCCGGACTCCAGGTTGCCCTGGGTGATGGAGGTCAGCCCGGGCTCGGGCGCGGACTCCAGGCCGGGCACCAGCCGCACGCCGAGGTCTGCGGCGCCGAGCTGCTCGGCGGCGCGCTGGGCGGGGCCGGGCCCGGCGAAGGTCAGCACGACCCGCCAGCCCTCGCGGGTCCAGTCGCGCAGCGTCCCGACGGCGCGGTCGAGGTCCCCGGCGAAGCGCTCGACGGTGGTGGCCTCCAGCGCGGCGTCGTCGTCGCCGAGGGTGAAGGCGCCGGTGGTCCACCACGGCAGCCCGCGGCCGCGGGCGGCGGCCTCGACGTCCTCGAGGGTGCGGAACGACGACGCCCCGAGGTCCAGCGGCGCCTCCCCCGCCTCCGCGGCGGTGGCCCAGGACGCGGCGAGGAACTCCTCGGCGGTGCGGACGAGGTCGGCGGCGCGGCTGCGCACCCGCTCGGGGTCGGCGACGAGCACGTGCGTGCCGGCGGACACGAGGTCGGTGAGCAGCTGCAGCTGCCCCTCGACCAGCGCCGGCGTCAGGGACTCCATGCCCTCGACGGCGATGCCCTCGGCCAGCTTGCCGAGGACCTCCGCCAGGCCGGGGTGCTCGGCGGCCAGCTCCGCGGCGCGCGCCCGGACGGCGTCGGTGAGCAGCAGCTCGCGGCACGGCGGGGCCCACAGCCGCTCGGGCCGGTCGTCGAGGGATCGCTGGTCGGCGGCGGAGAAGTAGCGCAGCTCGTCGACCTCGTCGCCCCAGAACTCCACCCGGACCGGGTGCGGCTCGGTGGGCGGGAAGACGTCGAGCAGGCCGCCGCGGACGGCGAACTCGCCGCGCTTCTCCACCAGCTCCACGCGGGTGTAGGCGGCGTCGGCCAGCGCGCGGGCGACGTCGTCGAGCTCGACGGTGTCACCGGGGCGCAGCTCGACCGGGACGAGGTCGCCCAGGCCCGGCGCCAGCGGCTGCAGCACGCTGCGCACCGGCGCGACCAGCACGTCGATCCGGCCGTTCTGGCCCGGGTCCGTCAGGTCGCGCAGCACCGCCAGCCGGCGGCCGACCGTGTCGGCGCGCGGGGAGAGCCGCTCGTGGGGCAGCGTCTCCCACGCCGGGAAGGTCTCCACCCGGCGGTCGGGCACGAAGCAGCGCAGCAGGTCGGCGGCGACGTCGGCGTCGCGCTCGCCGGTGGTCACGAGCAGGACCGGCACGTTCGCACCGGGCTCCGCCGCCGCCAGCGCGGCGGCGACCAGCGGCTGCACCGGCGGCGGGGCCGGGACGGCGAGCTCGGCCGACCCCGCGGCGGCGACCACGCGGGCCGTGCCGGGATCGCTGAGGACGACGTCGAGCACGCCGCGCAGGCTCACGGGGACTTCCTCCTGGGGACGACGGCCCGCAGAGAGCGCCGCCGAGTGCGGCGCCGGGCCCCCTCCCAGGCTAGACGGCCTGCGCCGACCCCGCCGGGGCCGAGAGCGACCACGAACGGCCCGCGCGCACTAGAGTCCGCGCCCCGGCGCCGCGGCCGCGCAGCCGGACCTCGCACACCGGCGACACCGCCGAGGAGGACGTCATGCGGACGTTGACGACCGACCAGTTCACGGCGGCGTTCAACCAGGTCGTCCGGCTGCCGTGGCAAGAGACGCCGGACTACTACGTCCGGTACCGGTCACGGTACGAGGCCGTCCTCCACCGCTTCGCCGCCGAGGCCGGTCCGCCGCCGCTCGACGTCCTGGAGGTCGGCGGCGGCCAGCTGGCGTTCATGGCCCACCACCTGTGGGGCGACCGGACCGTGGTGGCGGACGTGAGCCGGACCTGCTTCCCGACCCTGGCCTCGGCAGGGATCCCCTGCCTCCGGTGGAACCTCGCCAAGGACGACGGCCCCGACCCGGTCGAGGATGCCGACAGGGGCACCGTCGACGGGCCGTTCGACGTGGTGCTCTGCTCCGAGGTGCTCGAACACCTCCCCGTCCCCGGTCACGTCGCACTGGCCCGCCTCCGCCGGCGCCTGCGGCCTGGCGGGCTGCTGCTCCTCACCACCCCCAACCTCTACCGGCTGCGCAACGTCGTCTTCCTCGCCACGGGGCGGCCCCTCTTCGACGTCTTCGACACCCCGTCCGACGACGGCTTCGGCCACGTCCTGGAGTACTCCCGCGAGCATCTGGACTGGCAGCTGAGGCGGGCCGGTTTCACCGACGCCACGGTCGACCTCGTGGACTTCGGCCACGTGCCCAACCGTCGGCTCGACCGGGTCCTGTCCGCCGCGGGACGTCCCCTGCGCGCCGTTCCCCGGTTCCGCGACAACCTCGTGGTGGTCGCGACGGCACCCGGGGACGACACCGCCACGACGGACTCGGGGCACGCACGTGCGCCGTCACCGTGCAGGGCCGGACGGGATGCCTCTCACCCTCGGTGACCGGGGCGGCGTGACGCTGCGCCGGACGGCTCTTGGATCACATGGCTCCGGGAACGTCAATCACCCCGCGTGACGACACGCACGATCGAGGACGGGGCAGGACCGAGCGGGGGCATCCCTGACGGACGCGCCGCCACGATGCGACGCCATGACGAGCGTGACCGCTCACCCCGTCCCCCCGCCACGGAGGGCGACTGCCGATGGACCGTCGGTGGAGCCACCGCTCCCAGGAGCCCATCTCTGCTCGGTGGCCGGCACCGACATCGCCGCGGTCACCGAGTCCGCCGTCGCGGGGCAGGTCGTCGCCGGCTGGGACGCCGGCAGGGGCGGCTGGATCGTCACCGTCAACGTCGACATCCTGCGCGCAGTCGGTCGCGATCCCGAGCTGGCCGAGCTGGTCTCGAGCGCCACGTTGGCGGTGGCAGACGGCATGCCGCTGGTGTGGGCGTCCCGGCTGGCCGGTGACCCGCTGCCCGAGCGCGTGACCGGTGCCTCGCTGGTCAGCACCCTGGCGGAGACCGCGGCCCGCTGCGGCCGCTCCCTGTACCTGCTCGGCGGTGACGCGGGTGTGGCCGAGGCGGCCGCTGCCGCACTCGCCGTCCGGTTCCCGGGCACCCGCGTCGTCGGCACGGACGCGCCGCCGTTCGGGTTCGACACCGACGAGGAGCAGGTCAGCGCCGTCGTCGACCGGGTCGTGCAGGCGGCTCCGGACCTCGTCCTCGTCGGTCTCGGGTTCCCCAAGCAGGAGCGGCTCATCGGGCGCCTGCGGCCGCTGGTGCCGCGGGCCTGGTTGCTCGGCTGCGGCGCGGGTATCCCCTTCGCCGCCGGCCAGTACCGGCGAGCACCGGACCTGCTGCAGCGGGTGGGGGCCGAGTGGGCTCACCGCCTCGCTCTCGAGCCACGGCGACTGGCCCGGCGGTACCTGGTCCACGACCTCCCCTTCGCGCTGGACCTCCTCAGCCGCGCCGCTGCCTACGGTTTCGCCACTCGGCCGACCCACATCGACGCCGCCCGCGGGAAGTGGTCGTGACGCGACACGCCGTGATCGAGCAGCCGGCCGACTACGTCTGCTTCGCGGCGCAGGACTGGTGGTACCACAACCAGGCCCACTCGGACTTCCAGCTCATGCGCTCGGTGGCCCGCGACCGCAAGGTGCTGGTGGTCAACAGCATCGGCATGCGCATGCCCCGGCCGGGAGTCAGCACGCACGTCGCCCGCCGCCTCGTCCGCAAGCTGCGCAGCGTCCTCCGCCTGGTCCGGCACCCGTTGCCCGACCTGCCGGGCTTCGCGGTCGTCTCACCGATCCCACTCCCCTTCTACTCCTCACCCCTGACCCGGTGGCTCAACGCCGGGCTGGTACGCATCCAGGTCCGAGTCGCGATGTGGTGGTTGGGCATCAGCGACCCGGTCGTCGTCGTCACCCTCCCGACCGCCTGGGACGTCGTGCGCTCGATGCGGCGTCGCTGCCTGGTGTTCAACCGGTCTGACCGGCACTCGGCGTTCCCCGAGGCCGACACCGAGGCGATCGAGGCGCTGGAGGCGAGCCTGCTCGAGCACGCCGACCACGTGCTCTACGTCAGCAGGGCCCTCATGGCCGAGGAGGCCGGACGCACCGGTGACCGAGGCGTCTTCCTCGACCACGGGGTGGACGTCGCGCACTTCCGGCGCCGGCGGGTCGAGGAGCAACCCGCCGACGTCCGCGACATCCCCGGTCCGAGGGTCGGCTTCTACGGCGCCCTCGACGACTTCCTCGTGGACTTCGACCTGCTCGAGCGACTGGCCGCTGAGCTGCCCGACACATCCCTCGTTCTCATCGGCGACTCGACGCACGACATGAGCCGGTTCGCGCGCTACCCGAACGTTCACTGGCTCGGCCCGAGGCCCTACGAGTCGATCCCCGCGTACGGATCGGCCTTCGACGTCGCGATCATGCCGTGGCTGGACAACGAGTGGATCCGGCACGCCAACCCGATCAAGCTCAAGGAGTACCTGGCCCTCGGGCTCCCCGTGGTCAGCACCGACTTCGCCGAACTGGCCGGCTACCGCGACCGTGTCCGGGTGGCCACGACGCCGGAAGCCTTCGTCGCGACCATCACGCAAACGCTTGCCGATGGCGGCTCGATCACGGCGGAGACGCGCCGCGCCTCTGTCATCCCCTTTTCATGGGAGTCCCGGTCGGAGGTCCTCCTGTCCCGCATCGAGAAGTCACCCAGTTGAGCCATGGGGCGACGGGACGCCACGTTGCCCGCCTCTCGACGGCTCCACGATCCACGTCCTGGTCTCGACCCCGGCAGGAGATGTCCGATCGATGACTCAGCCTCCCCCACAGGACCGTGGGTCGACCCGCCGTCGGGCAACGTTGCGGCGGCGCCCGCTGGTCATCACTGCCGCCGCGATCCTGGCCGCGAGTGCCGCCACTGGCGCGCTCATCGCCACTCAGGACCGGCCAGCGCCGTCCGCTCAGACCCGGCCAGCGCCGTCCGCTCAGACCGAGCCGGACCCCGGAGGGCAGCCGCGACTTCGTGCGGTCGATGGCGGTCAGGAGTACTACGCTCGTTTCGAGCCTTCGCTGCCCAGTGACCCTGACTTCTTCCCCATCGGGGTCTACTTCGAGAGCGTCCTGGAACCAGGAGATGCGGAGCTCGACAAAGCGGCGGGATTGAACCTGTACGTCGAACTCACCTCGAACAGTCGGCCAGAGGTCATCCATGCGGCAGGCATGCACGCCATCCACAGTCAAGTGAGCATCGCTGGCCCTGAGACCGTGGGATGGCTCCTCTCGGACGAGACGGACATGTGGGCGGGAGCCGGAGACGCTGACTGGAGTGGCAACCACCCGGGCGAGGGGGAGGTGTGCCTCCCACAGGGGGCACGCTGCGGCTACACGGTGCTGGAGAGGCTCGGTGAGCAGCTACCGAACGACCAACGCCTGCGCTACATGAACTACGGCAAGGGGGTCCTCTTCTGGCAGACCCGAGAGGAGGCTGCACGGTTTGTCAACCAGTTCCAGGACGTCGTGTCAGCCGACGCCTACTGGTACACCGACGCGAATGTGTGCAGCCCCACCGAAGGCGGAGCACTCCTCGGGGCCCCTTCGACGCTGCCGGACTCTGAGTGTCACCGCGCAGCGAACTACGGCCTGACAGTTGACCACGTGCGCAGCCTCGTCCGCCCCGCCGGCGCAAAGCCCGTCTGGGCGTTCGTCGAGCTGGGACATCCGTTCAGTGAGGACGATTGGCCGACCATCACGCCGGAACAGGTCCGGGCCGCGGTGTGGAGCAGTCTCATCCACGGCGCACGGGGCATCGTGTACTTCAACCACAGCTTCGGCGGGCCGTGTGCAACTCAGCACGTTCTCCGTGAAGATTGCTACGCCGACACTCGCGAGACCGTTACGCGCCTGAACAACCAGATTACCCGCCTGGCCCCTGTCCTCAATGCGCCATTCGTCGATGACATGACCACCGCGGATGGTTCAGTTGACTTCATGACTAAGTACGCCGACGAGAGCGTGTATGTCTTTGCCGCGGCAACTGATCAGTCCGGGGGCGAGGCCACCTTCTCGGTCCGCTGTTTCGACGACACACAGGTGACAGTCGTGGACGAGTCCCGAAGTCTGGACATGGTCGACGGTCGCTTCACCGACGACTTTGTTAACGGTGAAGCGGTGCACCTGTACCGACTCGAGGGTCAACCGTCATGCCCTCTCTCGGCTCAGCAGTGACCCAGATGTCACGGCTGCGCTCTCGACGCTCGCATCGGCCCCCACTAGCGGAGGGCGCGGACTGGATCGGCTGAGGCTCGGTCCAATCCACGGCGATCGCAGCCGACGCGACGTCTGGGAGACCTGCCGATCGTCGGGAAGACGACGGGGGATCGCCTACACAGCACTCGCCACCGCTCGTACGTGCCGGCAGGTCGTCAGTTGGCGTGCCGTCGCGCAGGGACAGAGAGACTGGCCACGAGGGCCGACACGCCCGACCAGCCGTCGCTGTCGTAGCGGGATCCGGACGGTTGAGGGTCTGTGACGTTCGCGGCTGCTCACGGATCGTCGGCGCTCTCGGCCAGCAGCAGCGCCACCGATGCCCACGGCACTGGCGCTGCCCGGACTGCCTGCCTCGGGCAAGCAGCGGCGAACCTGCTCGCAACCCCGGATGTGCTGAGGACCGTACCGACCACCTGCGGACCACTGGAGAGCGTTCCCCAGGGCTCTGCCGCAAGCAGGTACGCCCGCCGCGCCCCTCGGTGGAGCACCTGCCGGATCAGTCGATGTCTCAGGAGCCGGCGCGCCTCGAGCGCAGTCGCACCCCGAGGCGGCCTGTGAGGTTGCCGAGGGTCCGGAAGACGAGGGACAGGGAGACGCGTTCATCCAGTACGGCTGCTCGCGGGATGCGTGCAGGCCAGTGCTCCCGCAACCACGAACGCCAGCGCCAGTAGAAGCGCCAGTTCCCGGCGCTCTTGGCGTTGGTCACGGCCCTCGCAACGCTCATGAAGAACACCTGCTCGAGTTCGTCCTGCACGTCGCGGGGAGCGTCGAGTTCTCGGACCCATCTCAGTTCGGCGAGCGTCCCTCGCACGGTGGCGTCAGCCTGTCTCGTCGCCTGCCCCGTGTGGGTCCGATGACCGACGAGCGGCTCAGCGATGTAGCGAAACTTTCCCTCGAACGTGAGATCGGCGAAGTAAATCACGTCCTCGGCCTGACCCGTCCATTCCCGGAAGCGGGCTCGAGCACTCCGCCTGACCAGCGCCGACGACGGACAGACCCACCCCTCACCGCTGAGCAGCGCCTTCGCGCCGTGACTTCCTTCGACGAACGACCGAAAGGGCGGATGAGATTCCGTCCGATCGCCGAAGAGGAAGAAGTTAGCATGGATACAGACGACGCTGTCATCACCGGCACACTGCAACTGTCGCTCGATCTTGTCGGGCAGCCATATATCGTCAGCATCCAGAAAGGCGACCCAGTCGCCCGTGGCACGGGCCAATCCGTTGTTGCGCGCGGCGGAGACGCCGCTGTTGTCCTGACGCAGCAGGACGACTCGATCGGCGTACGGCCGCAGCGCCGCGCCGGTCCCGTCGGTACTGCCGTCATCGACGACGATCACCTCATGCACCGGACAGGTCTGCGCCAGCACACTCTCCAGGGCTTCCACCAGGAAGGTCGCGGAGTTGTAGGTGGGAATCACCACGCTGACCCGCAGGCCCATCGGAGCGTTCACACTTCACCTCCCCTCGACTGATCGAGCGAACTCGGCGCCCCTCGAGAGCCACGCGTCCCGGACGGACCGGGATGCGGTGTCGGGATGACCACGGGATGGCCAGACGATCGCCACGGTCTCCTCAGTGCAGATCAGCAGACGAGAGGCGGGCAGAGCCGACACGGGGATCCTCCTCCATCTCCGCGGAGTGGCGTCCCGACGGCGGACCGTCCTGTTCAGGCCCCTGCGGTCGCGGCGCGACCTCGAGCCCCGAGAGGAACTCCGAGGACTCGACATGCGCGAGTCGACCGGTCCGGGAGCGCGTGATGTCCGGGGCGGAGAGAGGCAAGGTACCGATGCCATTCCCGGTCCCGGTGTCCCGCCCGCCCGGCGCGCGTGGACGAGGAGCGCGCCCCTCGGCGATGGAGATGCACATGAACAGGACGATCACGCCAGCGGCTCCGAGGCCGACGACCGAACGCACGAGGCCGGAGACCTTGAGTCGTGCGGAGGTCGGTTCTGCCACTGGGAGTACCGAGATCAACGCGCTGTCATCGGCGCCGTAGACCTTCTGCATGTCGTATAGCTCTGCCTCCATGCGTTCGGTGACGAGTCGCAGCGTCTCCTGCGCTTCCCCGGGACTGATCCCCGTACCGACGATCTCGATGACCTGCCCGGTCCCCCCGAAGTCGACCGATGGAGCGATGGTGTAGTCGACATTGGCGCCCTGTGCCCTGAGCGCCTCCCGAACGGTGTCCCCACTGACTCGGCCTGCCAACACCTGGCTGACAGTGGCCTGGTTGCTGAAGCGCAGATACGGGTTGTTGCGGTTCACAGCGACCAGAGACGGGTCGGCGGCCATCTGTGCATCCGTCGGAGGAGCGGCCGGATTGACGAGGACATACGTACCGGTGGCCTCGTAGGTACGCGGCATCACGAAGAGCACCCAGCCAGCCGCGAGCGCCGTCAGCAACATAACCACTGCACTGACAAGCCAGTGTCGGCGCAGGGTACGCGCTATGGCGAAGAGATCCACGGGTCAACTCCTGTTGGGCGGCGAGGGGTCGGGAACGGGTGGTGGCTGCCGCCCGGATTGAATCCAACAGGCGCCGATGCACCCCACTACGAGCGCATGCAAGCCAGCGAACATGTTGAAGGACAGGGAATCGAATGTCGCGGATGAAACGGCATTTGCGCAGGCGGCACCCGCCAAGGCCGCAGCCACCAGTCGCAGCGTGGGATCCGCACTCCGATGCCGCGCGTGCAGCGCTGTCACCACCGGGATGACCAACCAGGCCACCACGCCGGTCAGCCCGATTACCCCGAGCTCCACGGCGCCCTTCAGGTATTGGTTGTCCAGGATGTCGAGCGCGTCGAGCGGCATGAAGGTGCCGCCACCCGTCCCGAGCCACGGGTGCTCAGCGACCATCTTCTGGACCATCGGATAGTCGTCCAGGCGAGATGAGACGGACAGGTCATCGCTACCTGCACCGATGAAGGTCGCCAGGGTTCGTATGTACCCCGGCCGGGCCAAGACGAGCAGCAGCGCTCCCACGGGGAGGAACACGACGGCGCTCGCTCGCGTCCGCGCGGGGAGCAACACGACGAAGACCACCAACGCCACCAGGACCGACAGCACCGCGGAGCGAGATACGGAGGCCGGTACGGACAGGCCGATGAGAGCCACCGGACCCCACCGTCGCCACGCCCCCCGGCTGCGATCCTGGATCGCCAGGGCCAGGGCGAGAGGCATCATCATCCCTGCGACCACGCCCAACTCAATCGGGTGCAGCGTGGTCCCGGTCACGCGCGTGAGGGCCCCGCGCGGCTGGTAGACGCTGTACGTGCTGTTCACCTCGAATCCCGGGAGGGACTGGCGGATGATGCCGCTGAGGTCCAGCGTGAGGACCCACTGCAGAACCGCAACGAGGGAACAGAAAGCCGCGCCCAACACGGCCAACCTCAGCACCGACAGAAGCGCCTCGCGGGTCTCGAGTCCTTCCGCTGCGACGAGCACCACGCCGGCTGACGATGCGATGAGCATGATCCAGCGATCCGCACTCAGCTGCTGTGTTCCGCTCAGGCCATGGAAGGGCGTCATTGCCCAACACGCGAGGCTCGTGACCGCCCACAGTCCGACGACGCCCCGCGTGGGGTGCCGCACCAGCAGGGGATTGTGGAGCCCGAGCAGGACCGACAACCCCCAGCCTCCGAGTAGGCCCAGAGCGACGAGGCTGGCCACGAACCCCTGACCCCCGACCACACGCAGCACCAAGTCGGATGGGAACACGAACAGGCACAGCGCGTATGTGCCGACTGCAGCGACCACGTGCGATTCGCGACTCTGGTGCGGAAACGAGCTCAACGCCGTCACGGAGACACCCGTCAACGCGGGCCGGGACGTCGAACGGCCAGGTGCATCGACTCGTGGGCCCTCGCGCCGTCGAGTCTTCTGACCCAAGTCCCGTGTCATCCCTCCGCCGACCGTTCCCACTCGAGCAGTGCCGTGCGACGAACGTCCACCGGAGTCCCGGACTTGGCCGAGATCATCACGGCGAGGTGGTCGGGAGGAGACGTGGCCAGCAGTTGCCGCACCCCCTCAAGGTCCAGCGCTCGCTCCTCCCAGTGAGTGCCGCAGCGCATGTCACTAGTCACCGTGGATCCGGTGCGGAATCCGAGCACCTCGTCGACGTAGACGCCGTAGAGGATCTCCTCGGAGAAGTGCAGCTGAGCGCCGATGACCCGCTGCCACGGCCGACCGGCCACCCTCTCGACGTGGGCGAGCAGGCTGCGCACGACGGCGGGATCCCAGGGACAAGGCGTGGCGATGTAGTCCGGCAGCCTCTCCGTCCTCGTCGGTGGTAGACCCAGGAGCGCTCGGGCCACGGCGTGCCAGCGGACGTGACGGGGCATGTGCGGCCCTACGACGTCGTCCGACCGGTACAGGACCACGTCGTCGCCGGAGACGTAGGACTGCGGCAGGACCGGCCGCACGAAGACGATGTCGGAGTCCGCGAGCAGGACGACGTCGGTGTCCGAACGCGCTGCGACGGCGAGCTTGACGATCTGCTGGGTGATCCATCCCCGCACCGGCGGGAATGGGCGGCGCAGGTCGATCCACACGTTGGCGCCCGGGACCTGCCGGATGCTGCGGGACAGGAAGTCACCGACCTCCCGGACGCGCGTCCGGTCCCCGGCCAGCGACCGGAACCGCGGCGCGTCCGCGGAAGGGACGACGATCTCGTGGACGACGTCCTGCGGACAGTGGCGGAGGACCGAGTGGTTCAGGTCGGCGCACAACTCGAGGTCAGGGCCGTAGCTCGGTGTCACCACGGCCAGCCGGGTCACGTCCGTCCCCCCGCAGCCGTCGACGCGCCGGGCAGCAGCCGGCGAGCCCGGGCCGACGTGAGGACGCGCAGGGAGGCGCGCTCCCCGGGACGGGTGATCCGCAACAGTGCGTGCACGACGGCCACCCCCCACGCGGCCGACGCGACCCCGCCGCCGTGCCACTTGTGCGCATAGCGCACCCGGTTGAGCGCACAGAGGGCGACGAGCGCAGGCGACGTCCCCGAACCGCCCCCGCTGTGCGAGACGACTGCCGTCGGGGTGTAGCGGATCCGACCCCCCGCCGCCCGGATCCGGCGGCAGAAGTCCGTCTCCTCGGAGTAGAGGAAGTAGCGCGTGTCCCACGGGCCGACGTGGTCGAACACCGACCGGCTCACCAACATCGCGGCACCGGTCGCCCAGTCGACGGTCCGCTCCTGCCCGTAGACCGCTGGGCCCCGCACGATCTCGGACGCCCACCCGGGCCGGCCGGGGACGTGGTCACCGAGCAGCGCCTCGCCGACGGACCGGCGCAGGGTCGGCTCCCGCCGGAGCGAGAAGGATGTCTGGCCGTCGCCGTCGACGATGCGTGGGACGACGGCCGCGGCTCCGGTTCGGAGCGCCGTCTCGATCATCGCTGAGATCGCGCCGGGACCCAGGGTGAGATCGGGATTGAGAACGAGGACCCAGCGACAGTCCGGTAGGTCCCGGGCAGCGAGGTTGATGCCTCCGGAGTAGCCGAGGTTGCGATCGGACTGCACGAACCTGACGCAACTGCGCCCACGGACGACATCGCGGACCCGGTCGGTCGAGGCGTTGTCGACCACCACCACGGAGTACGTGCGTCCACCGGCCGCCGCAGGGAGGCTGTCGAGCAGCCGAGGAAGGAACTGGGCGCTCTCGTAGGTGACCACGACGACCGCGCAGTCCACGGCAGGCGCATGCTCGACCGGCGGAAGACCGGCCCGCGCCGGAGCGGCTGGGGCCAGAGCACCGTCGTGATCGAGGGGGAACACGGGTCACCTCCGTCCGCGCGGCCCAGAACTGGCCTGGTCGCCGCGACCGTACGGGGAGAATCGCCCCACGTCAGCGGGTTGGCGTACCGGACGGGCGATGGATCGTGACCGAGGCCGCGGCAGTGGGAGATCGCAGGACGCGGAGCGTCCCGGTCCCTCTTCAGCACGGCTAATCTCCGGCTCGGACGGTGACGGGGACCGTGGGAGGCGTGGTGCTCGGGAGCACGGTGAGCAGCGCGTTCACCAGGAGTCGTCGCGACCTGCTCGTGTACGTCGCCACCACGCCGTATCACGGCCCGGCGGGAACCGACCGCCACGTGGCCGACGCGCTCTCCCGCCGTGCCCCTGTCGTCTACGTCGACCCCCCGACGTCGCTCGTGAACCGGGTCCGCACCCGGCGGTCGACGGGCACCTCCCCGCCGGGGCGTGGCCCCCGCGTCGTCAGTGAGACCCTGGCCGTGATCTCCCCCCGTGTCCCGCCAGCCATCTCACGAGCCCTCGTGCACCCACTGGAGGCCCCGCTGGTGGCGCGAGCGATCCGACAGGCACTGAGGCGCCTGGCGCCCCAGGACCCGGGATCGGCACCAGTTCGCGGCGTCGTGTCCGCGCACGTCGCAGCCCCGTGGTCGGCCGTCCCGGCCCTCCGCCGGGTCTACTTCGCCACGGATGACCACGTGGCCGGCGCCGACCTCCTGGGAGTGCCGAGGGCACGCCTGGCCCGGCAGGAGCGGGCGACCCTGCGCGGAGCCGATGCCGTCGCGGCCGTGTCGCCGGTGCTCGCCGAGCGCCTAGCGGAGGGAGGCCGGCGCGTGCACCTGGTGCCCAATGGCTGCGCTCCCGAGGCCTACGCCGACGTCGATGACGCTCCCCTGCCGACCGATGTGTCCCTCCGTCCTCCTGTCGCGGGGTTCGTCGGGTTCCTCAACGACCGGATCGAGCTCACGCTCCTCGAGGCGGTCGCGGACGCGGGGATCTCACTGCTGCTCGTCGGCCCACAGGCGAGCGGACACCGCTCCGACCGGGTCCACGCGTTGGCCGCCCGTCCCAACGTCTGCTGGGTGGGCGCCCGGGCGTTCGAGGAACTGCCGGGTTACCTGCGCCTCATCGACGTCGGTCTGACGCCGTATGCCGACACGGCGTTCAACCGGGCGAGCTTTCCGCTCAAGACGCTCGAGTACCTCGCTGCAGGGCGGCCTGTCGTCTCGACCCCCCTGCCGGCCACCGAGTGGCTTGACACGGACCTGATCCGGACGGCCATCGAGCCGGCGGACTTCGCAGCTCAGGTAGTGGCGCTGTCGACGTCCGGGCGCATCCCGGAGCAGGTACGAGCTCGTCGCGCCTTCGCAGGCAGCCACAGCTGGGCCGCGCGAGCGGAGGCGCTGGAGGCACTCCTGTCGCTGCAGACCTCCGTCGAGGTGATCCGGTGACGGCGCTGCGCATCGTCGTGTACCCGCACGCGATGGAGATCGGCGGCAGTCAGCTCAACGCCATCGAGCTCGCTGCTGCGGTCCGGGAGCTCGGACACCACGTGTCGGTGCTCAGCGATGACGGCCCGTTGCTGACCCGCGTGGACGAGCTCGGCCTCCCCCGTCTCCCCCTCCCCGGACGACGACGACGGCCGTCCCCTGGGGTCGCCCGTCGGATCCGCGGCCTCGTGCGAGGCTCGGGCGTCGACGTCGTGCACGGGTACGAGTGGCCCCCGGGGGTGGAGGCGGCGGCCGCGTGCCTGGGGACGAGGGCTGCGGCGGTGTGCACGGTCATGTCGATGGCAGTGGCCCCGTTCCTACCCCGCTACCTGCCGCTCGTCGTCGGGACCGAGGCGATCCGACGGAGCTCGCAGATCGGGCGTCCGGGCCCGGTGGATCTCCTGGAACCTCCGGTCGACGTGGTGGCGAACGCTCCCGGGGTCCCGACCGACGCCTTCCGCGTCCGCTTCGGCCTCGAGGACCGCACGCTGTCCACCACCGGCGAGCAGTTGGTCGATGTCACGGTCGTTTCCCGCTTGGTACCCGAGCTCAAGCTCGAGGGGATCCTCACTGCCGTCGATGCCGTCGGTTCGCTCGCCGCGGCCGGACGCCCGGTCCGCCTCGTCGTCGTCGGGGACGGTGGCGCGCGGAAAACGGTCGCGCAGCACGCCGAATGGGCCAATGCGCGAGCCGGCCGCCGGGCCGTCGTGCTCACCGGCGAACTCACCGACCCGCGTCCGGCCTACGCCGCGGCCGACGTCGTCCTGGGGATGGGCGGCTCGGCGTTGCGTGCGCTGGCCTTCGGGCGCCCACTCGTCGTGCAGGGCGAGCGGGCGTTCTGGGAACTGCTGACTCCCCGGTCGGTCGACACCTTCCTGGACCAGGGGTGGTATGGCATCGGGGACGGTGAGGGCGCCGTCGAGCGGCTGACGTCCATCCTGCTGCCGCTCGTGGCCGACCCCTCCTTGCGCGCGTCGCTGGGCCGGTTCGGGCGGGAGCTCGCCGTCGAACGGTTCAGCCTCCAAGCGGCCGCACGCACCCAGGAGGGGATCTACCGGCGCGCCGTCGCGGCCCGGCCGGACGTTCTACGTCGCGCTGCCGACCTCGGCCGATCGCTCGGCGGACTGTTCGGCCACAAGGTCCGGGAGCGGTCCCGGCGGCTCCGTGGCGACGTCGCGCGGGACGACTTCAACGCGACGGAGCATGCCGCAGCGGCCCTGCGACAGGCGGGGACATCGGTGTCGAGTCCGCGCTGAGCGGCAAGCCCAGAGCGCCGTCGACCGGCACCTCCCCAGCCGCCACGGCTTCGTCGGACGGTGAGTCCACCGACCGGGAAGCGCGGAAGCCGCGCAGTGTGCTCCGCTCACGGAAGAGGAGGACCAGCGCCCCGGCCCCAGCCATGGCCGTGGAGGTCAGGACGGCGACTGGATCGCTGTCCACCCGGACGACCACGACCCAGCCGAGTACGGCGACCGCCGCGGCCACGAGGACGGCGGGCGACACACGCGCGGCGAGCGTCCCGACGGAGATGCCGGCCCGGCGGAGACCGGCCAGGTAGACGGGCAGGACGACGAGGCCCGTCACCGCGACCTGTGCGGCCGCCGTCCCGGACAACCCGGCCAGGTGTGCGCCCACCACGGTCGCCGGGACAGCCGCGACCAGCCACGCCACCTGGGCCACGAGCGCCGTCCTCGTCCGGGCCAGGACGACGAGCAGGTCGTAGGCGAGTTCGAACAGGATGCGCAGTGCGGCGGCCACCGCCAACCAGGGCAGTACGCCGGCTGCTGCCGACCAGGCCGATCCGTACACCAGGGGCACCAGCGAGCCCGCTGCTCCCGCGAGCAGCGCGCAGGCGGGGAGCGCCACGGCCGCGAGGAGCGCGGCCCACGCGGTGAAAGTGGACCGCATCGCCACGGGGTCGTGCTGCAGGCGGGCGAACAGCGCCGGTGCGACGGCTCGGACCGGCTGGGAGAAGACGCTCACCGGCCAGAGCGAGAGGTTCGCCGCGAGGACGTAGACCCCGAGGGGGACGGGCCCGAGGACAGCCCCCACGACGAGCCGGTCCACATTGCCGACGGCGAAGACGACGGCGCTGGCGCCTGCGAGCGGGAGGCCGAACCTCAGCAGTGCCCGGGCGTGTACGCGATCGAAACCGAGCCGCACGGCCCCCGGCACCGCGGCGATGAACAGCGCCGCCCCCACGAGCGTGCCGGCCAGGTGCCCCACGGCCAGGCTGACCGCGCCCAGCCCCGAGAGGGCGCAGGCAAGCGACGTCAAGGCACTGACCCAGGCGCCCACCTGGTCGATGACCATCTTCCGCCGCTGGCGCAGGTCTCGTTGCAGCATCGCCGCAGGGGTGGCCACCACGCCACTGATGACGGCACCGAGACCCAGCAGCCTGATGACCGGTACGGCATCGGGTTCGCCCACGAGCCCGGCCAGCACCGGAGCCAGCCCGGCGCAGAGCGCATAGACGAGCACGCTTCCGGCCACGGACAGAGTGGCCACCGTGGGCGCGATCTCCCGGGGGTCCCCGGGCCAGCGGACGATCGCCAGGCTGACGCCGAGCTCGTTGATGCTGAGCAGCGCCATGAGGACGAGGAGCGCGACGGCGTAGGTGCCGAACTCGGCCGGCCCCAGGATGCGTGCGAGGACGATCCCGATCGCCAGGGTGCTCAGCCGGCTCACGGCAGTGTTGGCGAAGCTCCACCCCAGGGCACGCCCTGCACGACCGTGCAGGCCGGCGCGCTCCGGGGTCCCGGTCACCGTGGCTCGGCCGCGCGCACCAGCTCTACGTCACCGAGCTCCGCGAGGCCGTCGGCCGTGCCGGCGTACGCACGCCCGCACGCTGGGCACGTCAGTTCGTCGTCGAGCCGTTCGCCGCAGGAGCAGACCCAGCCGCGCTGCCGCGCGGGGTTGCCGGCGACGAAGGCGTGCGCGAGGACGTCGCGGGTGACGACCGACCCGGCGGCGGCGAAGGCGTGCCGGCCGATGCGGGTGCCGCAGACGACGACGGTGCCCGCGCCGAGCGTGACGCCGTCCTCCACCACGGTCGGCAGCAGCGCGTCGGCACCCTTCTTCACGTGCGCGCGGGGCCGCAGGTCGTTGGTGAACACGACGCCGGGGCCGAGGAACACGTCGTCGCCGACGTCGACGCCGTCGAAGACGAGGACGCCGTTCTTCACCGTCACCCGGTCGCCGAGGCGGGCGCCGCCCTCGACGTAGGCGTGGTCGCAGACGTTGCAGTCGGCGCCGACGCGGGCGCCGGGCAGCACGTGCGCCCAGGCCCAGATCCGGGTGCCGGGGCCGACGTCGTCGCTCTCGCACAACCCCAGCCGGTGCACCTGCACGCCGGGCGGCTCAGCCATGCCGCACCACCGCCCCGGCGAGCACCTCGGCGACGCGCTCCTGCTGGGCGGGCGTGATGCCCGGGAACAGCGGCAGGGAGAGGATCTCGCCGGCCGCCCGCTCGGCGACCGGGAAGTCGCCCGGCCCGTGACCCAGCGGGGCCAGCGCGCCGGTCAGGTGCACCGGCACCGGGTAGTGCACGCCGGCCCCGATCCCGGCCGCGTTGAGGTCGGCCAGCACCGCGTCGCGGGCGGCCACCCGCACGACGTAGAGGTGCCACACGTGCTCGTTGCCGGGCGCCACCGAGGGCAGCCGCACGCCCGGCACGCCGGCGAGCAGGTCCGCGTAGCGGTCGGCGGCGGCCACCCGCTCGGTGTTCCACCCGGCGAGCCGGTGCAGCTTGGCCCGCAGCACCACCGCCTGCAGGGTGTCCAGGCGGGAGTTGAAGCCCAGGACGGGGTGCTCGTACTTGACCTCGCTGCCGTGGTTGGCCAGCAGCCGCACGGTGCGGGCGACGCCGGCGTCGTCGGTGGTCACCGCGCCCGCGTCGCCGTAGGCGCCGAGGTTCTTGCCCGGGTAGAAGCTCGTGCCGGCCGCGGTGCCCCACCCGCCCATCGGCACGCCGCGGTGGGTGGCGCCCTGCGACTGCGCGGCGTCCTCGACCACCACGAGCCCGTGCCGCTCGGCGACCTCGCGGATCTGCGCCATCGGGGCCATCTGGCCGAACAGGTGCACCGGCAGCACCACGCGGCACTCCCCCCCGACCGCCTCGAGGGCTCCCGGGTCGAGCAGCAGGTGCTCGTCGTCGACGTCGACCGGTACCGGCCGGGCGCCGGCGCGCAGCACCGCCTCGGCACTGGCCACGAAGGTGTTGGCCGGCAGCGCCACGGGGTCGCCCGCGCCGACGCCCGCGGCCCGCAGCGCGAACTCCAGCGCGTCGGTGCCGTTGCCGACACCGACGCAGTGCGCCCGGCCGGTGAAGGCGGCGAACTCCTCCTCGAAGGCGCCCACGTCGGGGCCCTGCACGAACGCGGTCGTGGCCAGGACCCGCGCGAACCCCTCCGCGACCTCGTCGGCGATGCGGTCGCGCTGGATGCCGAGGTCGACCAGCGGGACCGGGCGGGTCGTCACGGGTCGGTCGACGGTGGTCACAGGGAGGCCTCCAGGAGGGCAGCCGGGGACGGGGTGAGGGGACGGGCGGGGTTGCCGGCCCAGGTCTGACCGGGCGGCACGTCGCGGAGGACGACGCTGCCCATGCCGACGACGGCGCCGGCACCGATGCGGCGGTGCTCGCGGACGAGGGCGCCCGAGCCGAGGTAGGCGGCGGCGCCGACCGAGACGCCACCGGCCAGCCGGACGCCGGCGCCGGAGGTGGCCGCGTCACCCACGTCGTCGTCGTGGGTGAGCACGACGTGCGGCATGAGGTAGACGTGCCGGCCGACGGTGACCGCGGCGGTGAGGACGACGCCGGCGTGCAGGACCGAGCCCGCGCCGACCGTGCTGTCCGGGGAGACGCTCGCCAGCGGGTGCACCACGGTGGCCCACACCTCGTCGGGCAGGCCGAGCCGGTCGACGAGCCGCTGCCGGGAGGCCGGGGCGCCGGGCTTGCCGACGCAGGCCAGCAGCAGCGCGCCGCGGGCCGCGTGGTCGGCGGCCTCGCCGGTCGGCCCGAGCACCGGCACGCCGTCGACGGCGGTGCCCGCGCGGGCGGGGTCGTCGTCGAGGAAGCCGGCGACCGCGACGGGGACGCTGGCGGCGTCGGGGCAGGCGCGCAGCAGCTGGGCGACCTCTCGGGCGGCGCCGCCCGAACCGAGGACGACCAGCGGCCGCGCGGTCGCGCTCACCGCAGTGCCGCGCGGAGGGCATCGACCACGCGGTCCTGGTCGGCCTCGGTCATCTGGTGGAACAGCGGCAGGACCAGGCTGTCGGCGGTGAGCCGCTCGGTGACCGGCAGGCTCACCCGCGGCCGGTCGGCGTAGGCGGGCTCGAGGTGGGCGGCCATGATGCCGCGGCGGCAGGAGATCCCGGCCGCGCTCATCCGCTCGAGGACGGCATCCCGGCCGACCGGGGCGTCCTCGGGGAGCAGCACCCAGCAGGACTGGAAGTTCGTCGTCCCCCAGGGCGGGTCGGCGACCATCCGCAGGCCGGGCAGGTCGGCGAGCAGCTCGCGGTAGCGGGCAGCCAGCTCCCGGCGGCGGGCGACCATCGCGTCCAGCCGGGTCAGCTGCACCTGACCGATGGCGGCCTGCACGTCGGTCATGCGGAAGTTGAAGCCGGGCTCGAGGTACTGCTCCGGGGCGACCCGGCCGGTGGCGTGCCGGTCGGCCGCGCTGACGCTCATGCCGTGCTCCCGCAACCGGCGGGCGCGGGCGGCCACCTCGGGCGCGGTGGTGGTCAGCATGCCGCCCTCGCCGGTGGTCACCAGCTTGCGCGGGTGGAAGGAGAAGGCGGCCAGGTGCGCGCCGGCGCCCACCGGCCGGCCGCGCAGGGTGCTGCCGATGGCGCAGGCCGCGTCCTCCACCACGGCGATCCCCCGCGGTGCGAGCAGCGCCTCCAGTGCGGGGACGTCGGCGGGGACGCCGGCCTGGTGGACGACGACGACGGCGCGGGTGCGCGGGGTCAGCACCGCCTGGACCGTCGCGGGGGTCAGGTTGCCGGTGAGCGCGTCGACGTCGGCGAACACCGGCTGCGCCCCGACGTACCGGGCGGCGTTGGCGGTGGCGATGAACGAGAAGGACGGGACGACGACCTCGTCGCCGGGCCCGACGCCGAGCAGGTGCAGCGCCAGGTGCAGCCCGGTCGTGCAGTTGGAGACGGCGACCGCCTCGGGGACCCCGATCCGGCGGGCGAAGGTCTCCTCGAACGCCTTGACCCGCGGCCCCTGTGCCACCCAGCCCGAGGCCACCGCCTCGGCGGCGGCCTCGGCCTCCTCCTCCCCCAGCCACGGCTTCATGACCGGGATGGTGGGCAGCGCGGGCACGTCGACGAGGGTCATGCCAGGGTCTCCTGCGCCGGCGCGGACTCGGCGCGCCACCACTCGACCAGCCCGCGCAGGCCCTCGTCGAGGCCGATCTGCGCGGTCCAGCCCAGCTGCTCCCGGGCCGCGGTGACGTCGGCCAGCCGGCGGGTGACGGCGTTGACCTTGCGGGCCTCGCCGTGCACCGGCGTCAGGTCCGACCCCATCGCCGCGAGCAGCCGGTCGGCGAGCTCGCGCAGGCTGGTCTCGGTGCCGGAGGCGATGTTGAAGACGGTGTCGGTGACGTCGGCGCGCGCGGCCAGCAGGTTGGCGCGGGCGATGTCCTCGACGTGGACGAAGTCCATCGTCTGCAGGCCGTCGCCGAGGATCAGCGGCGGCTCACCGGCGGCGATGCGCTCCATCCAGCGGATGAGCACCTCGGTGTAGACGCCGTACACGTCCATCCGCGGGCCGTAGACGTTGAAGTAGCGCAGCGCGACCGAGTCGAGGTCGTACATGGCCTTGAAGCTGCGCAGCATGCCCTCGTTGAAGGCCTTGGCCGCCCCGTAGAAGGTGTCGTTGTTGTACGGGTGGTGCCGCTCGGTGGTCGGGAACTCCTCCGCGAGGCCGTAGACCGAGGCCGACGACGAGGCGACCACCTTGGCCACGCCGTGCTCGGCGGCGGCCTCGAGCACCGTGAAGGTGCCGTCGACCAGCGACTCCAGCGCCAGCCGGGGCTGCTCGGCGCACTGGGTGATCCGCAGCGCGGCGAGGTGGAAGACCAGGTCCTTCCCGCGGGTCAGCTCGTGCACGAGGGCGACGTCGCGGATGTCCCCCTCGACGACGCGGACGACGTCGCCGCCGAGCTCCAGGGCCCGGTCGAGGTTGGCCAGCCGGCCGCGGACGAGGTTGTCCAGGACGACGACCTCCGCGGCCCCGGCGTCGACGAGCTGGTCGACGACGTGCGACCCGATCGTGCCCGCGCCGCCGGTGACCAGCACCCGGCTGCCGGCGAGCTCCACCGCGGCGCTCACGCGGCCACCTCCGCGGCGACCTGCTCCACCGGGACCGCGGTGCCGCCGGCGCGCAGGCTGGCGCTCGCCGCCTCCAGCATCGCCAGCACCCGCAGCCCGGACCGGCCGTCGGTGAGCGGGGGCCGCCCCTCGGTGATCGCGGCGGCGAACTCGCCCATCATCGTGCGCAGTGCCTCTCTCTCGGGGAGGGCCGGGGCGACCATGTCCCCGATCCGGTAGGACACCCGCGTCTGGTTGCGGGCCTCGACCCCCAGCTCCGCGGGGTCGCGGGTCTCGATGGAGCGGTCGTAGACCGCCACCCGCTGGGTCGGGTTCAGGTCGTCCCAGACGACGGTGCGCCGCGAGCCGCCCACGATCGTCGTGCGGACCTTCGTCGGCGACAGCCAGTTGACGTGCACGTGGGCGAGCGCACCCGAGCTGAGCTGGATCGACAGGTGGGCCACGCAGACCTGCCCGCAGCCGAGCGGGTCGGCACCGTGCGCGGCCACGCTCACCGGCGTGACGCCGTCGGGGAGCAGCGAGTCGAGGATCGACAGGTCGTGCGGCGCGAGGTCCCAGACGACGTCGACGTCGGCCTGCACCAGGCCCAGGTTGATGCGCACCGAGTCCAGGTACTGCAGGACGCCGAGCTCGCCGCCGCGCACCAGCCCGCGCAGGTGGGACACCGCCGGCGTGTAGCAGTAGGTGTGGTCGAGCATGAGGACCAGGCCCGCGTCCTCCGCGGTGCGCACGATCTTCGCGCCGTCGGCGAGGCTGGCCGCCAGCGGCTTCTCGACCAGGACGTGCTTGCCCGCGGCGAGCGCCGCCATCGCGATGCCGGCGTGGGTGGCCGCCGGCGTGGCCACCGCGACGGCGGCGACGGCGGGGTCGGACAGCACCGCGTCCAGGTCGTCGGTGACCCGCACGGTGCTGTAGTCCCCCAGGACGGCGCGCGCCCGGTTGACGTCCAGGTCGCAGAGGTACTCGAGCCGGAGCGCAGGGGTGGCCTGCGCGTTGCGGACCAGGTTCGGTCCCCAGTAGCCCGCGCCGATCACGGCGATGCCGGTGGGTGTCGTCACTGTTCTCTCCCCGTGGTCCTCGACCGGTCGCGCCGCGCCAGTCTGGTGTGCGTCCGCCCGTCTCGGGTGGCCTCGCGTCGCGCCTCTTTCAGATCCGCGCCCCGTGGCTCACCGACCGTCGAAGGTCCACGTCACCGGTCCGGCCAGGGCGTTGCCGGCGGCGTCACGGGCGGCGTCGACGGTGACGGTGTAGGTGGTTCCCGCCGTCAGCGGCTGCTCGGGCTGGAGCCGGGCGACGAGGGTCCTGGGATCCCAGCTGAGCGTCGCCGGGACCGGCGAGCCGTCCGGTCCGGTGATAGTCATCCGGACGTCCTGCACCGCCTCGCTGAACACCGCACTCGGTGTCGCGGTCACGGGGCCGGTGCCCTGCGGCTCCGTGACCGTCACCGACGGCGCCGCGGTGTCGGTGCCGACGCCCGGCGGCTCCGTCGTGGCGACGACGACGTCCACCCAGAACGCCGCCCCGTCCGCCGGGCTGTCCGGGAAGACGCCGGCCAAACCCGCGACGCCGTTGGGAGCACCCTGCCGGTCCGCCGGCGCGGTGAGCGGTCCGCTGCTGCGGTCGGCGGTGAACCAGGACGGCGTCTGCGACCACCGACCCTGCGGGGCGGTGTAGCTGACGACGTACTCCTGGCCCGCGCGCAGGGCGACCGGTTGCGCGAGGACGGCGGTCTGCCAGCCCGACACCGTCTCATCGGTGAAGCGCACCGTGGCGAGCCGCTGCCCGTCCGCGGTCCACAGGCTGCCCACGTGCGTGCCGGTGGCACCCGTGCCCTTGGCGAAGCGCAGCGCGGTCACCCAGCCGGCGGCCGAGGTGGTGAACCTCGTGCCGATCTCGGTCGCGGCGGTGTCACCCACCGCCGCGACCGGTGGCGTGTCCCCGGGCCCGAACAGCGAGAACGGCTCAGCGGGTGCGGTCGTCGTCGGGGGCGGCGGGGCGGGGGCGCTCGTCGGGGGCGGTGGCGGGGTCGTCGTCGGGGGCGGCGCCGTCGTGGTCGGTGGCGCCGTCGTCGTCGGCGTCTGGGTCGTCGTCGGGGGCGGCTCGGAGGTCGTCGCCGGTGCCTCGGACGTCGTCGCCGGTGGCGCGGTCGTCGTCGGCGGCGTGGTCGTCGGCGGCGTGGTCGTCGCCGGCGGCGACGCCGGGGTCCCCGGGTACGTGGTGGACGGCGGGGAGGTCGTCGCCGGCGACTCGGCCGACGTCGAGGGCGGCGGCGCAGTCGTGGTCGACGGGGACGGCTCCGACGTCGTCGCCGGCCCGGTCGGCGCGGGGGCCGCCTCCCCGGTCGCCGCCGCCGTGAGCCGCGGAGCCTGCGGGACGAACACGACGTCCACGCCGTAGTCGGTGCTCGACCCGTGGGTCGGCATGGCCGAGGTACCGTAGACGTACACGCCGTTGGGCTCGGTCGCGGTCGCCCGCGGTGCGTGCAGCGGCGCGCGGTCGACCCCGCTGAACTCGAAGACACCCCGTGTGTAGCTGTAGTGCCCGGTGTCGGTGTGGTAGCTGGCGGTGTAGGTCACTCCCGGCGAGACCGGGACGGGCGTGTCGAAGAGCACCGTCTGCCAGCCGCTCGCGGTCTCGTCGACGAAGGTGGCCGTCGCGAGCCTGGTCCCGTCGGGCGCCCACAGGCTGCCGGTGTGCGTGCCGGTGTTGCCAGCACTCTTGTGGAAGCGCACCCCGGTGACCACGCCGGCGGTGTCGGCGCTGAAGCGCACGCCCAGTTCCACCGCCGCGGAGTCGCCGTCGGCGACCGCCGCGGGTGTCGAGCCGTCGGCGAACAGCGTGCACGGGCAACTGCCCGCAGCCGGCGGGTTCGTGGCCGCGCCCGTGGTGAAGGTCCACGTCACCGGCGTGGGCACGGGGTTCCCGGCCGGGTCGGCGACCACCAGGTTCGCCGTGTACGTCGTCTGGGCCCCGAGTGCCGCGGTCGGTGTGGCGGTCACCGTCGTGCCCGCGGCGTCCAGCCCGGCGACGACGGCGACGGGCCCGGCCGGCCCGTTCAGGGTGAAGCGGACCGAGGACGCGGCCAGCGGCTCGGAGAACGTGGCGCTGACCGGCGCGGTCGTGCTCACGTCCGTCGTCCCGTCGACGGGCGCCGTGCGCACCAACTGGGGTGGCGTGGTGTCCGCGCCCGGTGGCGGCGGCGGAGTGGTGCTGCCATCGGTCACGAACACGACGTCCACGCCGTAGTCGGTGCTCGACCCGCGGGTCGGCATGGCCGAGGCACCGTAGACGTAGACGCCGTTGGGCTCGGTCGCGGTCGCCCGGGGCGCGTGCAACGGTCCCCGGTCGACCCCGGTGAACTCGAAGACACCCCGTGTGTAGCTGTAGTGCCCGGTGTCGGTGTGGTAGCTCGCCGTGTAGGTCACCCCGGGAGTCACCGGCACCGGGCTGTCGAAGAGCACCTGCTGCCAGCCGCCGGAGGTCTCCCCGACGAAGGTGGCCGTCGCGAGCCTGGTCCCGTCGGGCGCCCACAGGCTGCCGGTGTGCGTGCCGGTGTTGCCGGGCCCCTTGTAGAACCGCACTCCGGTCACCGACCCGGGTGTGTCGGAACTGAACCGCACGCCCAGCTCGATGGGGCTCGCATCGCTGTCGGCGGCCACGGTCGGCACCGTGCTCTCCGGGAACAGCGTGCACGGGCAGCCGGCGGACTGCCCGGCCGCGGTGGTGAAGGAGACGCTGATGGGTCCGGCCATGGGATTGCCGGCCAGGTCCCGCGTCCCCTCGACCGTCGCGGTGATCCCGGTGCCCGGCGGGAGCGGGGCGTCGGGCCGCCAGACGACGGTGCGCGCGCCGAACCCGGTCACGGCGCCGGCGAGCTCGATCCCCTGCGTCGTGGTGACCCGGACGACCGCCGTGTCGGCCCGGATCCCCTCGTCGAAGCTGAACTGCACCGGCGAGTCGACGGGGACGCTGGACCAGCCGTCCCCGGGCGAGGTCGTCGTCACCGTCGGCGGGGTGGTGTCGGTGGGCGGGTCGGTCACGAAGACCGCGTCGACCCAGTAGTTCGAGCTGCGGTAGGTGCCCGTCGGGAAGGTGGTGGCCGGCCCGTACGCATAGACCCCGTTCGGGCCGTCCTCACCGTCGCCCAGGGCACGCAACGGGGAGTTGACCCGACCGCGGTCGGTGAAGGAGCCCACGTCGGCGGAGTAGTGCCCGGAGGGCGCGTGGTAGGAGGCAACGTAGGTGGTCCCCTGCGTCACCTGCACGGGGTTGGCGAAGGTCAGCTGCTGCCAGCCCGAGGCCGTCTCGGCCGTGAAGGTGCCCGTGGCCAGCGGCTGCCCGTCGCTGCTCCACAGGGTGCCGGTGTGGGTGCCGGTGTTGCCCGGGCCCTTGTAGAACCGGACACCGGTCACCCAGCCGTCGACCTCGAAGCGCAGCCGGGTGCCGAGCTCCACCGACCGGCCGTCGTCCGTGGCCGGGTTACCCGGGACGGCGTCGCTGAAGAGCGTGCAGGGGCAGGCCCCGACACCCGAGGTGGTGAACGACCACGTCCACGGCGCGGCCATGGCGTTGCCGGAGGTGTCGCGCACCCCGGACACGGTCGTGGTGTAGCCGGTGGCAGGCGCCAGCGGTGCGGTCGGCGTGAACCGGACGGTGCGGGTCTGCGCGTCGTAGGCCGTCGTCCCGGGAACTGCGGCACCGGCGGCGGAGGACACCGCGACGGTGATCGAGGCCGGGTCAACCGGCTCGCTGAACGCCGCGGACACGGCGGCGTCGACGGGAACGCTGGTGGTCCCGGTGCCGGGCGCCGTCCTCGTCACCGTCGGCGGCAGGGTGTCCGGAGCCGGCCGGAAGACGACGTCGACCCAGTAGTTGGCCGAACCCGGCCGCGTGGGGAAGGCGCTGGCGCCGTAGACGTAGACGCCGTTGGGACCGTCAGCACCATCGGCGAGGGCGGTGAGGGGACTGCGGACCACGGCCTCGGACAGGCCTCTCGCCGTGGCGGAGTACCAGCCGGTGTCGGTGTGGTACGAGACCACGTACGTCGTCCCGGCGGTCACCTCGACGGGCTGGTCGAACGCGACCTCCTGCCAGCCGGCCGTCGACTCGCCGGAGAAGGTGGCACGGGCGAGCTGTCGGCCGTCGGCCGACCACAGCGTCCCGGTGTGCGTCCCGGTGTTCTGCGGCCCCTTGTAGAAGCGCACGCCCGAGACGGTCCCGTCGGTGTCGGCACGGAAGCGCATCCCGAGCTCGACCGCTGCGGGGTCGGCCACGCTGACCACGGCCGGGACCGCGGTGTCGTCCCAGACGCTGCACGGGCACACGCCCGGCGCAGCGGGCGGCCGCGCTGTGGTGAACGACCAGGTGACCGGCGAGGCCAGGGGGTTCCCTGCGGCGTCCTGGGCGGCCGAGACCGTGACCGTGAAGCGGGTCGCCGGCGCCAGCTGCTCCGCGGGCCGGAAGGTGGCGGTCCGCGTGCCGGGGTCGTAGCTGGTGGCACCGGCGATGGCCGAGCCGCCGGCTCCGGTGACGCCGATGCGGATGCTGGTCGCCTCCACCGGCTCGTCGAACACCGCGGTGATCGCCGTCGACTGCGGCACGCTGCTGCTGCCGTCGAGCGGGCTGCCGGGGGCCACCGACGGTGCGGTGGTGTCCGGCGGCGCGGTGCTCTGGAAGACCACGTCGACCCAGTAGTTGGCGCCCTGGTAGGTGCTCGTCGGGAAGGCCGGCCCGCCGACGCGGTACACACCGTTGGGCCCGTCGGCGCCGTCGCGGAGGGCGGTGAGCGGCTCGTTCGTGGTGGCCGCCGCGGTGAGGTACCCGGCATCGGCGGCGTAGTGCCCGGCAGGCGCGAAGTAGGACACCACGTACGTCGTCCCGGCCGAGACGGCCACCGGTGTCTTGAGCGTCAGCGTCTGCCATCCGGTTGCCGTCTCGCCGGTGAAGGTGCCGGTGGCGAGCAGCTGACCGTCGTTGGTCCAGAGGCTGCCGGTGTGGGTCCCGCTGTTGCCCGCGCCCTTGTAGAAGCGGATCCCCGTGACGTAGCCGGCGACCTGCGACTGCCACCGCAGCCCCAGCTCCAGCGGCGTGGTGTCCGCCGCCGCCGGTGTGGCGGGCACGGCGGAGTCCGGCCAGATGCTGCAGGGGCAGGTGCGCTGGCCGATCGAGGTGTCCAGGCTGACCGGCGCGGACAGGCGCGCGCTGTCGTCCACCGCGCGCACGCGCACGGCCAGAGGTCCCGAGGCGGTGGGCGTCCAGGTGTAGGACCACTCGGCCCGGCCCTGCGCCGGGTGCCAGGTGGTGCCGCCGTCGACCGACACCTCCACCCCGGAGACGATGCCGCCGCCGACGTCGGTGGCCGTCCCGCGGACGGTGACCGCTGATCCGACGACGACTCCGTCGCCGCCGGGCGCGGTGATGGTCACCTGCGGCGGGCTGGTGTCGGTGCTCGCGGTCGCGGCCACGAGTCCGCTCTGCAGCGTGGCGGGCTGGACTCCCATGTCGGCGAAGAGGTTCACCGTGGCCTGCCGCATGGGGGTGTTGGCGACGGCCGGACCGCCACCGGCGCGCTCGTCGTCCAGTCCCCAGGACCACTGGACGGTCCCTGCCCCGAAGACCAGCGCGCCACTGGCCTGGTCGCGATAGAGCGTCAGGTTGTGGGTGGCCTTCCCCGGGGCGTAACGGACGCCGTAGTCGTCCTGCAGCACGTCCGCCTCGGCGACGTCCACCACGGTGTCGGACAGGTGGGCGATCCCGGCCGGCCGGAACCCGTTGTCGACGTCGGAGTCCCACTCGTAGCCGAGCGTCCCGGGCCCGAAGGTGTAGGTGCCGCCGGAGGACTGGGCGGCGACGGCGGTGTTGCGCCACAGCCGTGCCTTCCCGTACTCGGCGGGGACGCTGAGGGAGTCGGCGCGGGAGCCCGCTCCGTTCCCGTTGACCCGGAACTGCTGGCCGATCAGTGCGTTCTCCGGCGTGACACCGGGCTGGCGGAAGCGCGGGTCGCGCCACGTGCCGGTCCATTCGCCCGAGGGGTCGGTCTGTGCGCCGTCGAGACTGGACTTGTAGACGATCAGCGAGCGGTGGCCGGTGCCGGAGCCGTCGATCGACGGGCCCCAGCGGAACCGCCACCACATCTCGTTGCCGCTGAAGAATGCCAGGTGGACACCGGCCGCCTTCGCCCGTTCGACGGCGGCGCGCTGCGGACCGGACCAGTACTCGTCGTGACCGACTGACAGGAACAGCCGGTGGTTGGTCAGCAGGCTGCCGTGGCGGTCGGTGTCGACCCCGGCGATGTAGGAGACGTCGTAGCCGTTGCGCTCCAGGAACCGGATCATCGGGTACTCGGCGTAGGCCACCTGTCCGGCGGACGCGCCCGCGGCGAGTGGCCGGTTGTAGCTGACCGAGTAGGCCCGGCCGGCTCCCCCGGGGCCGTCCCCGTAGTAGGTGCTGGCACCGCCCCAGTCGTTGTAGGCCGCCCAGGTGGTGTCCGAGGTCTGGAAGACGACGTCCGAGCGGCTGGCGTCGTCACGGACGACGAAGGTGACCTGGTTCTCCGTCCCGGTGTCGTTGCGGTGCAGGACGGCGACGTAGACGCCCGAGGCCGCGGTGCTGGGCACCGTCCAGCTCGCCGAGACCGCCCAGTTGCCGCAGTCGACCATGCCGGTGGCCGCCTCGCGCAGGCAGTCGGGCTGCTGCTGAGGTAGCGGTGCGCTGGGACGCACGGACCCGATCAGGCGGCCGCCCGCGCCGCCGTACCAGCCCAGCCGGTAGACGTCGACCCGGTAGTCGCGCGAGTTGGTGCGGATCTTGAAGTCGACGCGGTCGCCGAGGTCGGCGCTGATGTCCGTGGTGAAGCCCTCGATGCTGCTGTCGGGCGTCACCACCCAGTCGGTGCTCCCCTGCTTCGTGTTCTCGCAGGCGACCTGGTTGACCACGGGGGCGGCGCAGGGGTCCGCGGCGACCGCCCGCTGGGGCACGGTGGCGAGACCCACCGTCGCCAGCGCGACGGCGACCAGCACGACGAAGAGCCGCCGGACGGCGTGGACGCTGTCCATCAGTACGCCCCCAGGGGCCGGACGACGGCGTGGAACGTCTTCCACAGGATCTGCAGGTCCAGGGCGAGCGACCAGTTCTCCACGTAGCGGAGGTCCAGCCGCACGGCCTCGTCCCAGGTGAGGTCGCTGCGCCCCGAGACCTGCCACAGGCCGGTCAGCCCGGGCTTGACCAGCAGCCGCCGGGCGACCGAGTCGTCGTAGACGGCGACCTCGTCGGGCAGCGGCGGCCGGGGGCCGACCAGCGACATGCGACCGGTCAGGACGTTGCACAGCTGGGGCAGTTCGTCGATGGAGTAGCGGCGCAGCACCCGCCCGACGCGGGTGACCCGCGGGTCGTCGGCCACCTTGAACAGCGGCCCGTCGCCGTTCTGGTTGCGCGCCGCCAGCTCGGCCCGCCGCTGCTCGGCGTCGACGCACATCGTGCGGAACTTGAGCATCGAGAAGGTGCGCCCCTGCCGGCCGACCCGCACCTGCCGGAAGAGGACGGGGCCGGAGCTGTCCAGCCGCACGGCCACCGCGACCGACAGGAGCACCGGGAGCAGGACGACGAGGGCGAGGCCCGCGGCGACCCGGTCGATGAGCTCCTTGACCAGCCGCTTCGGGCCGGTGAAGTCCGGCTCCTCGACGTGCACCAGCGGCAGGCCGATGAAGGGGCGCACGTGCATCCGCGGGCCCGCGATCTCCATCAGCCCCGGGGCGACGAGCAGCTCGATGCCGCTGCCCTCCAGCTCCCAGGACAGCCGCCGGAGGTAGACCGCGGCGGTCTCGCTGGAGCTGGTGACCGCGACGGCGTCGACGTCGAGCTCCCGGGCCAGCCGCGCCGCCGCCCGCAGGTCCCCGGCGACCGGGACGTCGGTGCCGGCCAGCGTGGTGCCCACCGGGGGCTCGGGCACGCAGGCGGAGACGACCACCATCCCGCAGTGCCGGTCGCGCTCGAGCTGCCGGACGAGGTCGGCGACGGCGTTCGTCCGGCCCACGGCCAGGACCGTGTTCAGGCACCGGCCGCGGGCGCGCAGCCGGTGCACGCACCGCCGCAGGACGTGGCGCCCGACCGCGGTCAGCAGCAGGGCCGCGGGCACCGCCACCACGACCAGCCCGCGCGACAGCTCGAGCGCCAGCGCGTAGGAGGCGAGTGCGACGAGGGCCAGGCACCCGACGCCGGCGCGGATGACGGCCCGGTACTCCTCGGTCCCGGTGCCGAGGTGGGCGCTGCGGTGGCCGCCGGCGAGCGCGACGACCACGACCGAGAGCACGGGGAACAGGCCCATGACCATCCAGGTGGAGGGCACGACCTCCGTGCCGAACCGCACGACCTGCGCCAGCGAGCCGGCGACGGCACCGGCCACCAGGTCGCTGCCGACGACGGCGACGTGGTAGGCCCGCAGCCAGCGGGGCACCGGTCGGCGGAGGCCGTCGGAGGCCGTCGCCCACGTGGGAGCCGGCACCGCCGCCGGCGTGAGTGCCTCCGCCGGGGGGGCCGATCGCGGGACCGGCACGAGCGCGGCCGACTGCGCCTCCCGGACGTCACGGAGGACCATCGACCCGCCCCTGTCTACTCAGGTGTGCGGGGGCGCACGCCGTGCGCCTGCCCCCGCCCTCCGCGTCCGGACCGCGGGCCAGAGGCCACGACCGTGCGCTGGAGCGGCGCCAACGAACCAGAGGCCTGTCACCCAGCGCAACCCCCTTGCGCGCCGATCCCGCTGTTGAGGCCTTTGGTCCCGGGGCTGCCGTGCCGCTGCAGTGACACCGAGTGACGACGCCCGAGGAGGTCCCGCCTCAGGGGAGGACGACGGTGGGGGAGGCGGCGTCGGGGACGAGGATGGCCGGCTGGCTGTCGCCGGACGGGGCGGTGACCCAGACGTCGGAGTCCCCGGACCCGGACAGGCCGCTCGCGACGGGGTAGAGGACGCGGTCCCCGCCCCACCAGGCCACCTGGTCGTCGACCTCGCGGCCCTCGGCCAGCGGGGCGCGCTCGCCGGTGCCCACGTCGTAGACGGTCAGCACCGGGGCGCGGGAGACGGGGTCGGTCCCCTTCATGACGATCGTCGACCCGTCGGCCGACACCGACGGGCAGGCGCCGTCCTCGGCGACGACGGTGAGCGTGCGGGTCTCGGCGTCCCCCCGGACCAGGTACCGGACGCCGCCGGTGCCCATGGTGGCGTAGAGGTCCGGGCCGTCCCCGACGAACGTGACGCCCCAGAAGTTGCGGTCCTCCGCGGTCACCGGCGTCCCGTCGGCGGCGGTGGCCGTCCACGACTCGAGGTTCCCCAGCGACTCCGGCGTCCCGCCGGTCAGGTCGGTCACCACGGTCTCGGTGGAGAACTGCGCGTCGGTGTAGGCGTGCCCGGTGACGAAGACCGTCGTCGCCGCGTAGCTGGCGTCGGCAGACACCCGGGCCCGGCTGGGGACGCCCGGCAGGTCGGCCGTGCCGGTCTCGCGGAAGGACCCGTCCAGGAAGACGGCGCGGTAGGTGGTGACCACCCCGGCCACCGACTGCAGGCAGACGGCGCCGCCCCGGGCCGCCGCGACGCGCTCGCAGGCGAGGTCGACGACCGCCCGCGGGCCGCCGGGGTCGTCGAGGGGGACCAGCGCGACCTCGCCGTAGGAGGGCCCCGGCTCGGTGTTCCGCACGACGACGTGCGGCACCCGTTGCACGTCCTCGACCGCCAGCCGGGTGCGGCCGGCCTCCGCCGCCGCCGCCGCGGCCGCGGCCGCCTCGTCCCCCTGCCGCTGGACCAGCAGGTAGGCCACCGTGCCGGCGACGACCAGCACCGCGGCGAGGACGAAGGCCAGCAGCCGGCGGCGGTCACGCACGGGGACCGACCCGCAGGTCGCGCAGCGCCCACCGGGCCGCGGGCAGGACGACGACGAGCGCGACGGCGAACCCGGCGAGCGCGGTCCACTGCCCGGTCAGCGTCCACAGCAGGCCGAAGAGCAGCGCCGACGCCGACCGGCCGGCCGCCACCGCCGTCTGCACGAGGGCGATCCCCGACGTCCGGACGTCGTCGGGACCGATCTCGGCGGCCAGCGCGGCGAGGACGCCGTCGGTGGCGGCGTAGTAGACGCCGAGGGCCGCGACGACGACCCCGGCCAGCAGCAGCCCGTCGGCGGGCAGCAGGAGCAGCGCGGCGTAGGCGGCCAGCAGGGCGACGTGGCCGGCGACGATGACCGGCACCCGGCCCACCCGGTCGGTGAGCCGGCCCAGCGGGACGGCGAGGATCAGGTAGACCGCCGCGGTGCCGACGAACAGCAGCGGGAACAGCGCGGCGCTGACCGCCTCCCGCTCGCGGACGAGCAGGTAGAGGAACCCGTCGCTGACGGTGAGCAGGCCCAGCACCGCGCCGGTGAGCGCGACCCGCCGCACCGGCCGGTGGCCCGCCAGCGCGGCGACCTGGCGCCAGCGGACCGGCGGGCGGTCGGCGGCGCGGCGGCGCTCGGGGACGAAGGTGACCAGCACGCCCAGCCCCAGCACCGCGAACACGGCGCTGACGAGGAACAGGCTGTCGTAGTCGCCGGGGAGGTAGAACAGCAGCGCGACGGCCAGCAGCGGCCCGAGCAGCGCCCCGGTGGTGTCCATGGCGCGGTGCACGCCGAACGCCCGGCCGAGCGCCCCGGCCGGCGCGGCGTCGGCGATGAGGGTGTCCCGCGGCGCGGTGCGCAGCCCCTTGCCGGTGCGGTCGACGGCGAGCACCGCGCTCAGCGCGGCGGCGCCCGAGGCGAGCAGCAGGCCGAGCTTGCACAGCGCCGAGAGCCCGTAGCCGAGCACCGCGGTCGCCTTGGGCCGCTGCCACCGGTCGGCCGCGGCCGCGGCCGCGAGTCGGACGAGCACCGTCGTGCCCTGGTAGACGCCGTCGACGACGCCGAACGCCAGCGGCGAGAGGCCGAGGGTCAGCGTGAGGTACACGGGCAGGACGGCGGCGACCATCTCCGACGAGACGTCGGTGAGCAGGCTGACCGTGCCCAGGGCGAGCACCGTGCCGCCGACCCGGGTGCGGGCCCGCCCGGTCGGCGTGCCCGCCTGCGGGACGTCGCGCACGCTGGCGTACACCCGGCCTCCTCCCGGCGGCGGTCGGTGTGCTGCCGCCGCGCGCCGGGCGCAGTATGCGTGCGTTCCGGGGCCGCCGGGAGCCCCTCCGGCCTCAGCGCGGGCGCGCGGGCGCCGTCCGGTTCGCCGGCTCGGCGGTCTCGAGCGCCTGCAGCGCCCGGCGCAGCGCGGTGCTCGAGGTGTGCATCGTGTACGGGAAGTAGTGGACCGTGACGCCGACGGTGGCCATGTCCCGCTCGAGCCGCTCGCCCTTCGGGGTCCCCCGCCAGTCGTCGCCCTTGAACAGGACGTCGAAGCGCACCGCCCGCCACGCCTCGAGCTTGTCCGGCACGACCTCGGCGTGGACGTCGTCGACGAAGCGCAGGTTGCGCACGATCTCCATCCGCTCGGCCAGCGGGACCACCGGCAGCCGGCCCTTGGTCTCCAGGAGCACGTCGTCGGCGACGACCCCGGCCACCAGCCGGTCGCAGTGCGCCGCGGCGTGCCGCAGCACGTTGAGGTGGCCGATGTGGAACAGGTCGTACGCGCCAGGCGCGTACCCGATGACGGTCATGTCTCCCCCAGGACCTCGTCCGACGTCCCGGGCAGTCGACCAGCCGGGGTCACTCTCCGTCATCCCCCGGACGGGTCCTCCCTGCCCGGATGCACCCGGTCGGGGGACACGGTGACGCCGCGTGAGCGCCGGCGGGGTCAGCCCGCGGGGTCGGCGAAGAAGGCCAGCACGCCGTCGAGGTCGTAGTGCGACGGGTCGCCGTGCTGGCCGCGGGCCGCCACGACCCGCGCGGTCCCGCCGTCGGCGAGGACCTGGCCGGCGCACGCGTCGGCGTTGCGGTCGCGGGCGACGACGGTGTCCTCGTCGGACGCCCACAGCCGCACCGGCACGTCGGCGTCCAGCCGCACCGGGGAGAGCCGGGCCAGGGCCGCGTCGACGTCCGCGCCGTGCGCCGCCTCGACCGACCCGGCGAAGGCCCCGTACACCGAGCCGAGGTCGCACAGCGGCGCGATCCCGGCGTAGGCGCGCAGCCCCGCGATCCGCCGGCCGGTGACCAGCTGCGCCCCGGCCAGTCCGCCCATGGACTCGGCCACGAGGAACACCTCGCCGGCGCCGGTCAGCTCCCGGGCCGTGGCGGCCAGCGCGGCGTGGGCGTCGACGCTCGCCGCGCTGCCCCACGCGTCCCCTCCGGCGTCGGAGGCGGCGACCGCGTAGCCGGCGGCGACGAGGCCCCGGGCGAGGCCGCCGAACGCCTCGTCGTCGGCGAGCGCGCCGAGGTCGGCGCCGTACCCGTGGGCGTAGACCACCAGCCGGCCGTTGGGCCGCTCCGGCACCAGGACGACGGCGGCCTCGCCGGCCACCTGCAGGGAGTGCGTCCCCGGTCCGAGCCGCTCGCCGGCCGCCGTGCCGGGGACCGGCGCCGGTGCGGCCGGGCCGGACGCGGTCGCCACCACCCCGGGCGCGCTGCCCGGGGCGCCGGCGGCGCACCCGCCGAGCAGCAGGGTCACCGCCGCGAGGACGCCCGCCCGCCGGCTCACCGGACGGGCCCGGGGGCCTCCACGCCACGCATGCGCCACGAGTGCCGGGCGAGCTTGGCCAGCAGCTGCGGTGCGCCGTCGCCGGGCGCCACGTAGAACCGCGGGATCGTGAACCGGTCACCGGGCAGGTAGTCGCCCGTGACGCAGGCGTGGTCGTAGCCCGCGGCGCGCGCCGCCTCGGCCGCGGCCGCGTCGAACTCCCCCCACGGGTAGGCGAAGCCGGGCACCGGCGCCTGCAGGACCTCCTCCAGCACGCGGCGGCTCCCGCCGACCTCGTCGGCGAGCACGGCCGGGTCGGCGCCCCGGAGGTGGACGTGGTGCAGCGTGTGGCTGCCGACCTCGTGCCCGGCGGCGGCCACGGCGCGCACGCCGCCGGCGTCGAGCAGGTCCAGCCGGGGGCCGTCGTCCCACTCGTTGCGGCCGGCCAGCCGGCCGGCGACCACGTACACCGTGCCGGTCATCCCGTGGCGGGCGAGCACCGGCGCGGCGTGCTCGAGGAAGTCGGTGTAGCCGTCGTCGAAGGTCAGCCCCACCAGCCCGGCGGCCGTGCCGCGGTCGTGGGCACGGACCAGCTCGGCGAGGGACACCCCGCGCAGGCCCAGCCGGCGCAGCAGCCGCAGGTGGCGGTCGAGCCGGTGCGGGTGCACGCGCACGCGGTGCGGGTCGGGCAGGGCCGAGGGGCTGATCGAGTGGTACATGAGCACGGGCGGGACCCGCAGCCGCTCCCGGCCCTCCGGGGTCTGGGCACCCCGGGACGACGTCGCGGTCACCGGGCGCCCAGGCGCGTCATCTCCCGCCGCCAGCGCGGCAGGCCGGCCAGCACGAACGCGGCGGTGCAGACCGCGAGCAGGCCGTAGGCGGAGAGGAACGCCGGGGCGGAGCCGAGGAGCGCGAACACCAGGCAGAGCACCCCGTAGTCGGTGGGGAGGACGACCAGCGAGCGGAGGACGCCGGCGCGCCCGGCGCCCGGCGCCGCGCGGGTGGGGGCGCCGTGGGCGCCGCGCAGCGCGTCGTTGAGGAGCATCGCGGAGAAGTAGAGGACGTCGAAGGCGGCGAACCCGACCGGCACCAGCAGCCAGCCGTCACCGACCTCGCCCTGGCGGAAGAGCCCGACGAGGACGGCGAGGTGGATGCAGACGGTCTTCGCCGCGTCGACCACGTGGTCCAGCCACTCCCCCGCCGGTGTGCCCCCGCCCCGCAGGCGGGCCAGCTGGCCGTCGGCGGAGTCCAGCGCGTAGCCGAGGGCCAGCGCCAGGGCGACGAGCACGCCGACCCACCAGGAGTGCGGCGCGAGCGCCACCGTCGCGATGGCGGAGAAGGTGACGACGGCGCTCGTGGCGGTCACGGCGTCGGGGGTGAGCCCGCGGTGGAAGGCCAGCGCGGCCAGGACCCGTCCCGCCGGCCGGTTCACGAACCGGCTGTACGCCGGGGCCCCGTGCGCGCCCTTCTGGGCACCGGCGAGGCGGCGGACCGTGTCGGCCAGCGTCTCGCCGGGAGCCGGACGCGCCGGGGCCCGGGTCGGGATCACGGGCGGCGTGTGCGCGTCCGCGACCGCCACGTCGTCCTGCAGCACGGGTCCTCCGGGGGATCGGGCGGTCCGCGGGTGCGGACCGGCCCGCCGAGTCTCGCCGTCGGCGGCTCCGCGGGAGGGGTCCCGGGGACCGGTCTCATCCGAAGGAGCGGGACCGGCCACCCCCGCCGCGGGAGGCCTCCCCCGGAGGGGTCACGGGACGTGGTGACCACCCGCGGCCCCCGGCTAGCGTCCGGACGCGACACCGACACGGTCGGGATGCCGCTGTCGCCGGGTGCGACGGCCACCGGCCGACGACACCTGGAGCTCCCCGTGGGACGACCTCGCACCGGCCGCGTCGTGGCCGTGCACCCGCACGCCGACCTCTACGGCAGCGACCGGATGTTCCTCGAGAGCCTGGCCGCCCTGGGCCCCGACGTCCTGGCCGTGCTGTCCACCTCCGGCCCGCTGGTCGAGGCGGTGCGGGCCCGCGGGTACGAGGTCCGGGTCGAGGAGTTCCCCGTCCTGCGCAAGGTCGAGCTGCGCGACCCGCGCCGGGCCGTCGTCTTCGCCGGTCGCTTCCTGCGCTCGGTGGGGACGCTGGCGTCCTGGCTGCGCGCCCAGGGGGCCGACGTGCTCTACGTCAGCACGGTCACCGCCCCCGAGTGGCTGCTGGCCGGGCGGCTGGCCGGCGTCCGCGTGGTGTGCCACGTGCACGAGAGCATGCCGATGCCGCGGCCGGCCGCCGCGCTGCTGCTGTCCCCCCTGCTCGCCGCCGACACGGTGGTCGCCAACAGCGGCGACACCGCGGCCTGGATCCGCGCCTCCCTCGGCGCGCGGGCCGCCCGGCGCACCCGGGTGGTGCACAACGGCGTCCGCGAGCCGGTGGCCCCCGCCGTGCAGCGGGCCCCGGGGCGGCCGCGGAGCCTCGTGGTCGTCGGCCGGCTGTCGACCATCAAGGGCCAGGACACCGCCGTCCGGGCGACCGCGCTGGTCCGGCAGGCCGGCCACGACGTGACGCTCACCCTCGTCGGTGACTGCTACCCCGGCTACGAGGCGGTCGAGGACGGCCTGCGCGACCTCGCCGTCCGGGAGGGCGTCGACGACGTCACCGTCTTCACCGGCTTCCAGGACCCCGCGCCGCACGTCGCCGCCGCCGACGTCGTCCTCGTGCCCTCCCGCGTCGAGTCCTTCGGCCTCGTGGCGGTCGAGGCCCTCCTGCTGGGGCGGCCGGTCGTCGCCACGCGGATCGGCGGGCTGCCGGAGGTCCTGCGCGACGGCGAGACGGGGCTGCTCGTGCCCGCCGACGACCCGCGGGCGCTCGCCGACGCGGTGCTGCGTCTGCTGGCCGACCCGCGGCTGGCCGAGGCGCTGGGCGCCGCCGGCCGGGCCGACGCCCGCGCCCGGTTCTCGATGACGGCGTTCACGCAGGCCCTGGCCGCCGCCGTCCTGCCCGGCCCGGCCCGGACCCTCCCGACCGCCGCGTAGGACCCGCTCAGCCCAGCGCGCGGGCCAGCCGGTCGACGGCGTCCTCGATCACCGCGAAGCTCCGGAGGTACTCCTCCCGGGGACGGCGGTGGGGGTCGGGGACGTCCTCGGGCGTCGCGCCGGGCACGCGGTGCCGGGCCGCGAGCGCCGGCAGCGCCGCCAGCCGCGCCGCCGCCGACGCGGGCACGTCCTGCGGCCAGCCGGCCGCGGCCACGGCCTCGGCGACGTCGGCCGCGTCGGTCAGCAGGAACGTGCGGCGCAGGGCCGCCGGGACCAGCTGGACCACCGCGGAGCGGTGCTCGCGGGCCATCGCCAGGACCAGCCCGGCCTGCCGGACGTCGGCCGGGCGCAGCTCCCGGGCCCCGGAGGGCTCCGCCGGGACGCCGGCGGCTTCCAGCAGCGCGGCCACCTCTGGGTCCACCGGCACGCCGGGGCGGGCGCGGGTGCCGGCGCTGGTGACCGTGACGCCGGAGCCGGCCAGCCGCCGGGCGAGCAGCCGCTCGGCCGCCGGTGACCGGCAGACGTTGGCGGTGCAGACGGCGAGGACGGTGACCCCCGCGGGGTCACCGTCCTCGCCGCGCGGTCGGGACGACAGCACCGTCACCAGCGGCCGGACGGCTCGGCGTGCGCGCCGCCGCGCGTGTCCGCCGGCGCCGTCCCCACCGGGGCGGGCGCGGACCGGGGACCGCGGGTGAGCGGCGCCCGCCAGGAGGAGTCCGCGACCTGCTCGGCCGGCGGGGCGTCGACCGCCTCGTAGCCGTAGGTGTCGCGCGCCCGCTGGCGGACGTGGGTGAGCACGACGCCGACCACGCGGACCTCCAGCCGGCGCAGCAGCGCGAGGGACTGGCCCAGCGCGGGGCGCCGGATCCGGCTGGTGTCGGCGACGACCATCGTCCCGGAGACGATCCGGGCCAGGACGGCGGAGTCGGTGACCGGCAGCAGGGGTGCTCCGTCGACGACCACGACGTCGTGGGTCCGCTCGAGCCGGGCGAGGACGTCGGCCATCGCCGGCGAGGCCAGCAGCTCGCTCGGGTTGGGCGGCAGCGGGCCGGTGGTCAGCACCGACAACCCGACGCTGCCCCACTCCTGCAGGACGTCGTCGAGGTCGGCCTGGCCGATCAGCGCGGTGGTCAGGCCCGCGGCGCCCTCGAGGCCGAGGGTGTCGGCCACGGAGGGCCGGCGGAGGTCGGCGTCGACCAGCGCCACCCGCAGGCCGGCGTCGGCCAGGGCCAGGGCCAGGTTGGCCGCCACCGTGGACTTGCCCTCGCCGGAGTGCGACGAGGTGACCAGCAGCGACAGCGGCCGGCCCGGGACCGCGGAGAACTGGACGGCGGTGCGCAGGGAGCGGACGGCCTCGGCCGCGGGGCTGCGCGGCGCGGTGAGGACGACGAGGTCGCGGCGGCCGCCCCGCGCCGGCGGCGTGTCCAGCGCGCCCAGCAGCGGCAGGTCGGTGACGCGGGCGACGTCCTCGGCGGTGCGCACCCGCGTGTCGGTGAGGTCGCGGGTCAGCCCGGCCGCGGTGCCCAGGGCCAGCCCGGCGATCAGGCCGACGAGCAGGTTCAGCGTGGTCCGGGGCGCGCTGGGCGCGGTCGGCGCCACCGCCGGCGACACCGTGGTGCCCCGCACCGTCGGGTTCCCGTCGGCGGTGGCCGGCGCGAGGTCGGCGACGGTCGCCACGAGCTGCTCGGTGACGGCGTTGGTCAGCTCCGCCGCGCGAGCCGGGGAGGTGTCGGTGACGCGCACCTCGAGGACCACGGTCCCGTCCACCACCTCGGTGGCGACGCGGCCGGCCAGCCGGCGGGCGGTGGTGTCGAGGTCCAGGTCGTCGATGACCGGGTCGAGCACGGCCGGCGTGCTGGCCAGCATCGCGTAGGAGGCGACCTGGTTCTGCGCGAACGCCGAGCCCTGCACCAGGTCGTCGGCGGACTCCCCGAAGCTCAGGGAGAAGAAGATGCTGCTGGTGGCCTCGTAGGACTTCGGCGTCGTCAGGGAGAGGGCCCCGGCCACGGCCAGGCCGGCCAGCGCGGCCGCGACGAGCCACCGCCAGCGGCGGCGCAGCATGTGCAGGAACTCGTGCAGGTTCATCAGTCTCCCCGTGCGTGCACGCACCGATCGGACGGGCTCGGCAGCGACGGCCGGCGCCCCGGTGGGGTGGCCGGCTGCCATCCGAGCGGCAAGTTACCGAGACGGGACCGTGCCCGTACCCCGCGCGGCCCGGGGCTGACCCGAACGGGTAGCCCGGGCCGCCCGGCCGCCGTACGCGGCCGTCGTCCGGCACCGTGGGTGACCGGCGGGGGGCTGCCGGCGTCCTGCCCCTTCCGGGTGGCAGGCCTCCGGAGGACGCCGGGAGGGCGCGGATCCGGCCGCAGACTGGCCGCGTGACGACGGGGGACGGCGACGAGCGCCGGGGTGGATCCGACCGCGGGGACCGGCACGGTCCGCTGCTGACCCGGCCCGGGGCGGTCCTGCTCGCGGTGGTGACGGCGTGGACCGCGGTCCCCTCCCTGGTCGCCGAGCGCAAGGTCACCTGGGCGCTGCTGGCGGTGCTCCTGGTCGCCGTCGCCGTGGCCCTGTGGCAGCACGCGCGCCGGCTGCGCTGGACCACGCCGGTGACGCTCCTGACGGTGCTGCTGCTGGTGGCCACCGTGTCCGCGGTCCACCACGCCACGCTCGACGAGCTGGTCGCCGGGACGGCGACGGCGCTGCTGCTCGTCGGCTGCTGCCTGCTCGCGGTGAACTGCGGACCCGCCGACGTGCGGCTGCTCGCCCGCGGCCTGGTCCTGCTCGCCCTGGCCGAGCTGGCGGTGGCCCTGGGCAGCGCGCACCTGGGCGTGCCCGCACCGTGGGGCTACCTCGGTACCCCGGGGACGACGTTCGGGGTCAACGACCTGGTCCCGGCGCTGGGCGGCCGGTCCACCGGGACGATGGCCCACCCCATCCCGTTCGGCACGCTGATGGCCCTGGCGGCCGCACTGTGCCTGACCTCGGTCACCCGCTGGCCGGTGCCCGTCCGGGTGCTCGCCGGCGCGGCGGCCTGCTACGGCCTGGCCATGTCGGGCAGCCGCAGCGCCGCCCTCGTCCTGTGCCTGGCCACCGTGGTCGCCGTCCTCACGCCGCGGGCGCTGCGGATCGGCGCGACCGCCCGCGTGGTGGTCGTGCTCGCCCTGGCCGGGGCGGTGCTCGTGCTGCACGACACCCGGCTCCCGGTGGTCGCCAGCCTGGAGGGCACCGGGTCGCTGACGCACCGGCTGGCCGCGCTGGACGCCGCCGGCCGGCTGCTCGACCGCCCGGTGGAGCAGACCCTGCTCGGCAGCGGGACGGGGTCGCTGGACGACCTGTTCGCCTCCGGCCTGCTGCAGCTCGACGGCTTCTTCGCCGTCGACAACCAGCTCGTGACCACCTTCGCCCTCGCGGGGCTGGTGGGCCTCGCCGCGCTGCTGGGGCTGGTCGTCGCCGGCCTGCTGCGCGGCGTCCCCGAGGTGCGCCCGGCGGCCCTCCTGCTCGTCGGCATGGTGATGTCGTTCGACCTGCTGGAGTGGAACGCCACGGCGGTGCTCTTCGTCGCCCTCGTGCTGCTCGGCTCGGCCGGCCCCTGGGTTGGGGACCCGGACCAGGAGGCCCCCGCGACGCGCGACGGCGTCCCCGTCCCGCTCGCCGCACCGGCCGGAACGGTCCGGCCGTGACCGCCACCGAGGCCCCGCGCCCGCCGGCCGCGCCGCGCGCCGCGCGGGCCGCCGGGATCACGCTGGTCGGGCAGGCGCTGCGCACCGTGGTGCAGTTCGGCTCCATCCTGGTGCTGGCGCGGCTGCTGCTGCCGGAGGACTACGGCCTGCTGGCGATCGTGCTCGTCGTCGTGGGCATCGGGGAGATCGTCCGCGACTTCGGGCTGAGCACCGCGGCGATCCGCGCACCGGAGCTGTCCGAGGACACCCGCGACGCGCTGTTCTGGATCAACACCGCGATCGGCGTGCTGCTGTGCCTCGTCGTCGTCGCCGGCTCCGGGCTGCTGGCCGCTCTGTTCGACCGCCCGGCGCTGACCGGGATCGCCTGCGCGCTGTCGGCCACCTTCGTCCTCAACGGGATGGCCACCCAGTACCGGGTGACGCTGACCCGCGAGATGCGCTTCGGCGCCCTGGTGACCGCCGACGTCGCCGCGCAGGCCACCGCGGCGGCGGTGGCGATCGCCCTGGCCGCCCTCGGGGCGGGGTACTGGGCGCTGGTCGCCCAGCAGCTGGTCCAGTCCGCGCTCCTGCTGGTCCTCGTCGCCGTCCCGGCGCGCTGGTGGCCCGGGCGCCCGCGCCGCACCCCGGGCCTGCGGCCGTTCCTGACGCTGGGGCTGCACCTGGTGGGCACCCAGCTGGTCAACTACGCCGGCAACAACGTCGACACCGTCACCATCGGCCTGCGCTTCGACGCGGCGGCGCTCGGGCTCTACAACCGCGGCTTCCAGCTGCTGATGACCCCGCTGAACCAGCTGCGCTCCCCCGCCACCACCGTCGCCCTGCCGGTGCTGGCGCGGCTGCAGGACGACCGCGAGCGCTTCGACGAGTACCTGCGCCGCGGGCAGCTGGCCCTCGGCCTCCCGATCGTCGTCTCGCTGGGCGTGGTGGCCGGGGCCGCCGGGCCGCTGGTGGAGCTGCTGCTGGGGCCGCGCTGGTCCGGGGTCGCGCCGATCCTCGCGCTGCTCGCCGTGGCCGCGGCGTCCCAGACGCTGGCCTTCGTCGGGCTGTGGGTCTACCTGTCCCGCGGCCTGGGCGCCCAGCTGTTCCGCTACACGGTGGGCACCTCGGTGCTGCGCCTGGCCTGCGTCCTGGCCGGCAGCACCTGGGGGGTCGTCGGCGTGGCGGCCGGCTACGCGCTGGCGGCCTGCCTGGAGTGGCCGCTGTCGCTGTGGTGGCTCTCGCGGATCACCGACTTCCCCGGCCGGACGCTCGCGGCCGGGGCGCTGCGCGTCCTCGGCTGCGCGGTCCCCGCCGGTGGCGCCGCCTGGCTGGTCACCCTGGCCGCCGGTGCGCTGCCCACCACCGTGGTCCTCCTGCTCGCCGGGCTCGCCGGGGCCGCGATCGTCGCCCTGGCGGCCGCCGTCTCCCGCACCGTGCGGGCCGACCTCGCCGGCGTGCTCGCGTTCGGCCGCTCGATGGCCCGGCGGTGACCGCCGTGCCGGCGGCCCGGCCCGCCCCTTCCCCGACCCAGGAGGACACCGCGGCCATGAGCGCCGACGTCCCGGCCGCCGCGGAGCGCCGGCCCCTCACCGTCCTGCAGTCCTTCCCCGAGCCGCGGGAGACGACGAACCCCTACGTGGTGATGCTGCGGGACGCGCTGGCCGCCGTGCCCGGCACGCGGGTGCTCACCTTCTCCTGGCGGCGGGCGCTGACCGCCCGCTACGACGCCTTCCACGCCCACTGGCCGGAGATCCTCGTCGACGGCAACGGCCCGCTGAAGAAGCTCGTCCGCCAAGCGCTGTTCGTGCTCCTCCTGCTCCGCCTGCGGGTCACCCGCGTGCCGCTGGTGCGCACGGTGCACAACCTCGAGCTGCCCGAGGGCATCTCCCGGCGCGAGCGGGTGCTGCTGCGGTGGGCCGAGCGGGTCACGGCGGCGCGGATCCGGATCAACGACAGCACCGAGCTCGACGCCGGCACGCCCGTGGAGACGATCGTGCACGGCCACTACCGCGACTGGTACGCCGCGCACCCGCGCCGCGACCGCCGTCCCGGCCGGCTGGCCTTCGTCGGGCAGGTGCGCCGCTACAAGGGCGTCGACCGGCTGGTGGAGGCCTTCGGCGAGACGACCGACGCCGGGCTCAGCCTGCGCATCGCCGGCCGGCCGACCTCCGACGGGCTGGCCGAGCGGCTGCGGGAGGCCGCCGCGGCCGACCCCCGGATCAGCCTGTCACTGGGGTTCGTCCCCGACGCCGACCTGGTCGGTGAGATCACCGGGGCCGAGCTCGTGGTGCTGCCCTACCGCGAGATGCACAACTCCGGCGGGGCGCTGGCCGCGCTGTCGCTCGACACCCCGGTCCTCGTGCCGGACAACGCGGTCAACCGCCGGCTGGCCGAGGAGGTCGGGGCCGGCTGGGTGCACACCTACACGCCGCCGCTGACCGGCGCGGACCTGACCGGCACGCTCGACCGGCTGCGCGCGGAGCCGCCGGCGGCCGCGCCGGACCTGTCCCGGCGGGAGTGGGACGACGCCGGGCGCGCCCACGTGGCCGCCTACCGGCGGGCCCGGGCGGCCCTGCGCCGCTGAACGCCGGCGGGGCCCGAGGGACCTCAGCGGACGAAGCGCGCCTCGCGGACGGCGGTGCCCTCGGCCAGGACCTCGCCCAGCGACCGGGCGCGCAGCCCGTCGGCGGCGTACCCGGCCAGCACCTCGCGGACCAGCCGGCCCTTGTCCAGCACCGGCGCCGGCCCGTCGTCCGCGCCGTCCTCGGGGCCGGCGAAGCCGTCGTGCGCCAGCACGACCGCCCCGCGGTGCAGCCCCTCCCAAGCCTTGGCCAGGCGCCGCTCGTGCGGCACGTCCCGCCAGTCCCAGGTGGTCGGGCCCCACAGCACCGGGGTCAGCCCGGCGCCGGTGACCGCGCGCCAGGTCCGCGGCGTCTGCCGGCCGTTGGGCGGCCGGTGCCAGCGGACGGCGCGGCCGAGGGCGTCCTCGAGCTCCGCGCGGCCGGCGCGCAGCAGCGGCCGGACCTCGCCGGGCGGGAGCGTGGGCAGCGGGCGGTGGTCGGCGCCGTGCAGGGCCACCTCGTGCCCGGCGGCGACGACCTCGTCGAACAGCGACCGGTACCGGCGCACCCGGGTCAGGAGCACGAAGAACGTGGCGGTGGCGCCGGCGTCGGCCAGCGCGGCGAGCACCCGGTCGGTGCCGCCGGGCTCCGGGCCGTCGTCGAAGGTCAGGGCCACCGACGGCGCCGCCGTCCGGACCGACACGATCGACCCGGCAACGGAGCCGGCGGCCCGGCGCGCCAGCGTCAGCGCGCCGCGCCGGACGGCGCGGGTGGCCTGCGCGGCCAGCGCGGTGGCGCTCACCGGGGGGCGACCCGGCCCAGGCGCCACCGGCGCCCGTCGCGGGCGTACTCCTCGTAGACGACACCGAGCGCGCCGCCCACCATGCCGAGGCCGCGGAAGACCGCGCGGGCCCCGCGGGCCTGGTGGGCCGCCGAGCCGGTTCCCCGGCCCAGGACCCAGCGGGCCCCTCCGCCGGCGATCCGGACCAGCCCGCGCACCAGGCCGCGGGCGCGGATCCGCAGCCGGGCGACCGCGCCGGCGCTCAGCCGCAGCTCGGTGAGCACCGTGGCGTTGCCGTGGCTCCAGGCCCGGGTGAGCACCCACCGGCGGGTCGTCCGCTCGGCCGGCACGCGGTCGACCGCGGCCGACTCGTCGCACCAGACCATGCGGGCCCCCGCGTGCGCCAGCGAGCGGCTGAACAGCGTGTCCTCCCCGCCGGCCAGCCCCAGGGCCGACTCGAAGCGGGTGCCCGCGGCGCGCACCTGGTCGAGGTCGAGGAGGAGGTTGCCGGTGGCGGCGACGTCGATCTCGGTGCCCGTGGGCATCCGGCGGCGGACGAAGAAGCGGCCGGCGAGGATCCAGGGGTCCACCGGGCCGGCGTACTCGGCCAGGATCCGCCCCGACACCGCCGCGGCGCCGGAGTCCTCCCAGGTGGCCAGCAGCGCGGTCAGCCAGTTCTCGCAGGGGCGCTCGTCGTCGTCGATGAAGGCGAGCAGCCGCGACCCGGCCGCCTCCTCGAGTGCCCGGTTGCGCACCGCGGCGATGCCCGGCCGGGCCTCGACGACGGCGCGGACGCCCGGGACGGCCGCCGCGACCGCGGCGCCGGACCCGTCGGGGTCGTTGTCGACGACCAGCACCTCCGCGGCGTACCGGCCGCCGGCGGTCACCTCGGCCACCTGCTCGAGCAGCCGCGGCAGCAGGTCGCGCAGCTCGTCCGGGCGCCGGAACGTCGGGACGGCGACGGTGACCCGCACGCCGCCCGGGTCGGGCAGGCCGGGAGTCGACGGCACCGTGGTCGTGGCGGTCACGCCCCGCATCCCATCACCGGGGAGCCGGTGCGCGCCTCACCCCGACGGGCGGGGATGAGGGGCCGCGGACGAGCGCGGCGAGGGCGATCGCCGCGCCCTCGAGGCTGCCGCGGACCGCGGCGGCCAGCGGGCGGGGCGAGTGCACCAGCTGGCGGCGGCCGCCGCGCAGCAGGATCTCCCAGCTGACCCGCGGCGTGCGCAGCAGCCACCCGAGCAGCTGCCGGCGGGACAGGTTGCGCGCCGCGAACACGAGGCGGTTGCGGCAGTTGTAGCGGTAGTAGAGGTCGGACTTGGCGTCGCCCTGCCGCTCTCCCTGCGTGCCGCCCTCGTCGTGGACGGCCACCAGGTCGGGGCGGACGACCAGGGAGCCGCCGGCGGCCAGCGCCCGGTGGCTGAGGTCGACGTCCTCCCAGTAGAGGAAGTAGCCCTCGTCGTAGCCACCGCCCAGCCGGTCGGCCATCTCCGCCGACACCACCAGGCAGGCCCCGGTCAGCCAGTCCTCGACCGGCCCGCGGGAGCGGGTGGGGCTGTGCGGCGCGCCGGTGCGGCCGTCCCGCAGGCCCAGCGTGGACCCGGCGAAGACGGTCGTCCCGGCGGAGTCGACGATCCGCGGGGCGATGACGGCGAGCGGGTCGGCCAGGCTGGCCACGCGCAGCTCCTCGAGCACCGCGGGCGTCACCGAGGCGTCGGGGTTCAGGCAGCAGAAGGTGGCGCAGCCGAGCTCGCGGGCCCGGGCGAACCCGGCGTTGGTGGCCGCGCCGAACCCGCGGTTGTCCGGGAGCGCCACCAGCTCCCAGCCGTGCTCGGCGGCCAGCGCGGTGACCGCGGCGCGCTCGGCGTCGGTGCTGTGGTTGTCCACCACCACGACGCGCACGTGGGGTCCCAGCGGCCCGGCCGCCGCCAGGTTCCGGCGCAGCAGCGCGCTGGAGCCGTAGTTGACGACGACCAGGCCCAGCCCCTCCGGGCCGCCGCGGGGAGCGGCGGCCCGGAGGCGGAGGGTGTTCTCCGGTGACACGACGGCAGTGTCGGTCACGGTGCGGCCGGTGCCGTGCCCGCCTCGCCGACCCACAGCTGGTCGAACCGGACGGCGGTGGGGGCGGTGGCGGAGGCCGACACGTACTGGTCGAGCAGGACCGTGCCGGCGCGCTGCAGCACCGCGGCGTCGTCGGTGCGGACCAGCGCCCAGGCCGCCGGCTCGGTGGTGCCGGTGGCCCACGCCTTGACCCGCAGGGTCGTGGTGCCGCTGCCGGCGCTCTCGAACCGGACGGTCAGCGACGTGCCGGGCCTGTAGCCGCCGGGCAGCAGGTAGCCGCCCAGGATCGTCTCCTGGTCGTCCACCGTCCGGACCAGCATGACCTCGACCTGGCCGTCGGCACGGAACCGCAGCTTCGCCCGGTAGTCGGTGAGGCCGACCGTGCGGGTGGCCACGCCGACGTAGACGCCGCCACCCGTGGGTGCCTGCGGCAGCGTCAGCGCCACCTGCACCGCGACGTCCTGGCGGGAGAGCTGGGTCAGGGCGGCCGTGTTCGACTGCGCGGCCGGGACCAGGAGCTGGCCCTGCCCGCCGGACACGGAGGCGTTGGCCGCCGGGCCGCCGATCACCCAGGGACCGCCGGTGTCGGCCGTGCCCCACCCGCCGGTGACCTGGCGCTCGAAGGCGTCGGCGGCCAGCGGCGCGCCCGGCTGCGGGCCGGTGGGCGGCGCGGTCACGGTCACCGACCGGGTGGTGGTCCCGGTCAGGCCCGCGGCGTCGGACACCGTCAACCGCACCGTGTA
>NZ_FZOH01000007.1:56708-277764 GCF_900188205.1 Geodermatophilus saharensis
GCCGGCCGGCTCGGCCCGCAGGTCGTCCACGCGGACCACCGAGGTGGCCGTCGCGCTGCCGGAGACGTAGGTCTCCAGCCCGACCGCACCCGGGCGCTGCAGGGCCGCGGTGTCGTCGGTCCGGGTCAGGCCCCAGGCCGCCGGCTCGGCCGTGCCGGCCCGCCACACCTTGACCTTGAGGGTCGTCGGCGCGCCGCCGCTGGTCTCGAACCGCACGGTCAGCGGGGTGCCCGCGGCGTAACCGCCGGGCAGCTGGTAGCCGCCGAGGATCGTCTCGGTGTCGGCCACCGTGCGGGCGAGCATGACCTCGACCTGCCCGTCGGAGCGGTACCGCAGCTTGACCCGGTAGTCGTTGAGGCCGACCTTCTGCGTCACCAGGCTGACGTAGGTGCCGCCGCCGGTGGCGAGCTGGGGCAGCGTCACGGCCGCCTGCACCGCCACGTCGGTCCGGTTGACGGCCGGCAGCACTGCCGAGGTGCTCTGCCCCGGGGCACCGCTGAGCCGGCCGGCACCGCCGGTCACCGACGTGGTGCCCGTCGTCGCCCAGGCGCCGCCCCGCTCGGCGGTCCCCCAGCCGGAGGCCACCTCCCGGCCGAAGGAGTCGGCCGCGACGGAGCCGGGGCCGGTGGGGGCCGCGGTGACGGTGACCGTCCGGGTCGTCGTGGCCGTCAGGCCGCCGCCGTCGGTGACGGTCAGCCGCACCGTGTAGGTGCCCGGCGTCGCGTAGGTGTGCGACGCGGTCACCCCGGTGGCGGTGGCGCCGTTCCCGAAGTCCCACGCGTAGGAGCGCAGGACGCCCTCGGGGTCGGTGGAGCCGGCGGCGTCGACCCGCGCGGTGAGGTCGGCGACCTGGGTGGTGAAGGACGCGGTCGGGGCCTGGTTCTGCCCGCGGCCGAGCGCGGTGTGGGTCGACACCTGCTGCAGCGAGAGCGCGGTGGGGTACACGGCGACCTCGTCGATGCGGCCGTTGAACCACGCGGCGCCGCCGGGGGTCCAGCCGTTCATGTTGTCCCCGCCGATCCGCCAGTAGCCGGTGAACTGCTGGGCGCGGAAGGAGCCGGCCTTGGTCCCGATCAGGGCGCCGTCGACGTAGAGGGAGACGCCCGCGGGGCTCATCGTGCCGACCACGTGGTGCCAGCGGCCGTCGTTGTAGGCGCCCGGGCTGGTGACCAGCTGGGTGGCGCCGTTCCAGATGCCGAAGGTCACGCGCCCGGCCGTGTCCATGTAGACCTGCCGGTCGTAGAGACCGCTCAGGCCGCTGGTGCGGTCACCGAACCCGATGATCTTGCCGCCGGCGGTCGAGGTGGTCTGGAACCACGCCTCCACGCTGAAGACCTGCGGGGACGGCACGGCCGTGCCGGTGGACGCCGAGCCCGTGGAGGTGCCGTTGAAGGCCGACGCCGTGTTCGCGTCGCCCTGGATGGCGCCGGCCGCCTGGCGGGTGACGCCGCCACCGACGGTGAGGTCGCGCGGCCCGGCGTAGTCGTAGGCGATGTTGCCGGAGGCCTCACCGAGGTACCAGTGGTCCAGCGCGCCGTCGGCCGCGACCGAGCGGGCGTAGGGGCGGTTGGCGCCGCTGCTGGCGGCAGGCACCGTGGCCGTGACCCAGGACGAGGTGAGCCGGTTGCCGGCGGGGTCGCTGACCGTCACCAGCCAGCGGTGCGAGCCCGCCGCGGCGCCGGTGTCCACGCAGCCGAAGGTCGGCAGGTCCCACCAGCGCGTCGGCCGGGTCGCCTCGCAGACCGGCGCGGACGTGTCGGTGTCCCGGTGGACGCGGTAGGTGAGGTTCTCGTTGTCGCGGTCGGTCACCGACGGCCAGTTCAGCCGGACGGCGCCGGGCACCATGGTGGGGGTCAGGGTGAACGGCCGGCTGGTGGCCGGGCCGACCGTCTTGGGCGCCAGGGCCGGGACGGCGAAGCGGACCAGGCCCTGCTGGCCGACGCCGTTGACCACGGGGAACTCGCCGCCGTAGACGACGTAGTCGCCGTTGCCGCTGACCGACCAGCCGGCCTGGAACTGGCCGGTGAAGGTGCCGGCCTGGAAGGCCGGGTCCCACGGGAGGAGGGAGGGGGCGGGCTGCCCGACGAGCCGGGTGTTGTTGCGCAGCTCGCTGATGCGCTGCACGGTCCCGGCCGCCGCCACGGACACCGCGTTGCCGAACATGTGCACCCGGTCGGGCGTCTGCTCGGGGAAGCCGCCGATGTTGGCGCAGTCGTGGGCGTGCGAGGCCGTGTAGACCGCGCCGCCGGACACGTGCACGGAGTAGTGGTCACCGCGGCAGTCGGCGAACCAGACCGGCGTGCCGCCGTCGGCCCGCGCGGCGAAGGTGCCCTCGAGGTTGCCCGTGCCGAAGTAGTCGTAGCCGGTGCCGTAGACCACGCCGTTCGCGACCGTGAGGCTGTTGATCGCCCCGTTGGGCCCGTTGTTGGTGACCAGCTGGTTGACGGCGAAGGGCCGGGTGGCGCCGGTGGAGGTGCTGAGGGCGCCGACGCCGGTGGCCGCCTGGCCGTTGAGGGTGTTGAACCGGCCGGCGACGACGAGCTGGTCGGTGCCGGTGAGCACCATCGCCATGACGTGGTTGCTGGTCCCGGTGTTGGGGCCCGGCTGCGGGGCCCAGCTGAGGAGGGCGCCGGTGGCGGCGCTGACGGCGGCCAGGCGGGTGCGGGCGACCGAGCCCACGGCGGTCACGCTGCCGCCGAAGTACACCGTCGAGTTGGACGCGGCGATGGCCATGACCTGGCCGGAGACGGCCGGCCGGAACTCGGACACCAGCTGGCCGGTGGTGGTGCTGAAGGCCGCGATCCGGGCGCGGACCTGGCCGTTGACCCGGCCGAAGTCGCCGCCGACGTAGATGCGCGAGCCGTCGGGCGAGGCGGTGATCGCCAGGACCTGGCCGTCGAGCGACGGGGCGAAGGAGGAGATGAGCTCCCCGGTGCGGATGTCGTAGGCCAGCAGGTAGCTGCGCGGGGTCTCCGACGTGCCGGGTGGGGCGCCGGCGGGACGGGCCTGGGTGAAGTCGCCGCCGACGTAGACGGTGTTGCCCACGACCGCCTGGGCCCAGACGACGCCGTTGATCTGCACGGTGGGCAGCGCGTCGGCCGTCACGGTGGCCGGGGTGGCCGGCGCCGCCGGGTTCAGCGGCGCCCAGTCCGCCCGGGCGGTGGCCGGGACCACCCCGCCCAGGACACCGGCGAGGAGCAGGGTCGCGAGGAGGCCGGCGAGGAGTGCCCGCGGCGAGGCGGCCGTGCGTGCTGACATGAGTGGATCCCCCGTGTGTCGCGTGGAGCGCATGACCGTCCTCGGGCCAGGCGGATGAACACTAAGCGTGACGACGAGACGGCCCCATCCCCCGATACGGCGACAGAAGCGCAGCAGGGAGCGGATCGGACCGGATCTTCATCACTGTGGGTGACGAGCGCCGGAACGCCGGACAGGGCCCCGGCCGGAGCCGGCGTCCTGTTGCGTCGGGGTGGGAGGCCTCAGCCGGCCGAGCCGGTGAAGACCATGAAGGGCGCGCCGGCGCGGTAGCCGACGGAGACCGTGACGGGGTCACGGTCGTCCGGCGGGACGCGGAAGACGTAGACGCCCTGCGCGGTCGCCCCCGGCTCCACCGAACCGGAGAAGGGCGCCTGCGACGGGTCGTCGAGCGGGGACGCCGGCACGGCGTCGCCGCCGTGGGTCAGGTCGACCGCCACGCCGCCGAGGTCGACCGCCGCGGGGGTGCCGTTGGTGATGCGCACCGTCACCCGCAGCGCCGGCCCGGACACGTTGCCCCGGCCCGCGCCGACGCCGTCGACGGCCTCGATCGAGGAGACCGTGGCGGTGACGCCGTCACCGGCCGCGGCCGGCTGGTCGAGGGGCACCGCCGGCAGACCGGGCGGCAGCTCGTCGACGACGGGCTGGGCGTCCTCGGTGGGCGCGCTCGCCTCCGCCCCGGGGACGGTGGCCTCCAGCGACGGCTCGGCCGCCGTCGACGACGACGGCGACGACGCCGACGACGACGACCCGGCGGCGGACCCGCCCGGGTCGTCCCCGTCCCCGCCTCCGCGCACCAGCACCAGCACGGCGGCGAGGGCGACGAGGACCACCGCGGCCAGCGCGAGCACCAGCCGCCTGCGTGACGACGCCGCCGGACGCGGCTCCTTCTCCGACACTGCGGTTCCCCCTCCTCCGCGCTCCCGCGGGAGCGCCTCCTGCTGTCCCCGGCTCACTGCTGCGCCGCCGGGAGGTGCTCGTCGTGTCCCCAGGGCCGCGACCGCGCCGGCGGGTGCAGGGGCACCACGTCGGCGGTCGGCGTCGCGGTGCCCGGCCGGCCGGCCGGTGAGTCCGCGTCGGTGGGGGTGCGCCGGCCGCTGGGCCGCCGGCGGGGCACGTCGCGCGCGGCGAGTCGCCGGGCGAGCCGCTCGTAGCCGTCGGCGACCTCGTCCCAGTCGTAGCGCCGGGCGAGGACGCGGGCGCGCTCGCCGGCCCGGCGGGTGCCCTCCGGGTCGGCCTCGACGGCGGCCAGCTGCCGGGCGACGTCCTGCGGCGTGCGGAAGAAGCGGCCCGAGTCGCGGACCACCTCGCGGTTGAAGTCGACGTCGAAGGCGGTGACCGCCGCGCCGGCGCCGATCGCGCGCAGCAGCGAGGGGTTGGTGCCGCCCACGGAGTGCCCGTGCAGGTAGGTGGCGCAGTGGGCGTAGAGCTGGTCGAGCAGCTCCTGGTCCCAGACGCCGCCGAGGAAGCGGACCCGCTCGTCGGCCAGCGCGTGCACCCGGCGGGTGTACTCGTCGGCGTAGGGCGCCGAGCCGACCACGACCAGCGGCTTGGCGGCGTCACTGGCGGCGTAGCCCTCGACGATGACGTCGACGTGGTTCTCCGGCTCGAACCGGGCCACGACCAGGTGGTAGCCGCCGGGCTCGAGCCCGGCCCCGGCCAGCCTGTCCGCGCCGGGCGCGATGAGCGGAGCGCCGTAGGTGAGCAGCGTCGTCGGGGCGGCGAAGGCCTCGCGGTAGTACTCGGCGATGCCCTCGGCGTCGGCGATGAGCACGTCCGACCAGCGGACCGCCAGCGACTCGGCGACGCGGTAGTAGCGGCGGCCCGCCGGGCCCCACTTGGCCCGCCGCCACTCCAGGCCGTCGACGTGGGTGGCGACGGGGATCCGGGCGGCGCGCAGGGCGGGCAGCAGCGGCGCGTTGGCCGCGTTGAAGACGATGGCGGCGTCGGTGCGGTGGGCGAGCAGGTGGCGCACCGACAGCGCGGTGTGGCTGAGCGTCTCCAGCGACCGGCGGCGCGCGGCGGGCAGGTGCACCAGCTCCATGCCGAGGTGCTCGGCCGGGGGGACCTCCTGGGCGCCGGGGGCGGTGCGGCAGTAGACGACGACCCGGTGGCCGCGGTCGGCGAGCCGGCGGCCCACCTCCTCGACCGCGGTCTCGAAGCCGCCGTAGCGCGCCGGCACCCCGCGGGTGCCCACGAGGGCGATGCTCACGCGGTCGGTGCTCGAGCGGTCCATCGGTCCGTCCTCCTGTCGGTGCCACGGCGGTCGGCCGGTTCCACGCACGGGGCGCGGATCGACGCTAGAGAGCTGCGGGGTCGCTCCTCCTCCCCCGCCGGGGTGGCCTGGGGGTGAGAGGAGGGGGAGGCCGGCGCGGCTAGTAGGCGCCGGAGCGGCTGAGCACCGCGCGGAAGGTCTTGACGAGGATCAGCGTGTCGAGGGCCAGCGACCAGTTCTCGACGTAGCGCAGGTCGAGGCGGACCGACTCCTCCCACGACAGGTCGCTGCGCCCGGAGATCTGCCACAGGCCGGTGAGGCCGGGCCGCACGAGCAGCCGCCGGCTGACCGAGGAGTCGTAGCGGGCGACCTCGCGCGGCAGCGGCGGCCGCGGCCCGACGAGGGACATCGAGCCGCCGAGGACGTTGAGCAGCTGGGGCAGCTCGTCGAGCGACAGGCGGCGCAGCCAGCGGCCGACGCGGGTGACCCGCGGGTCGGTGCGCATCTTGAACAGCAGCCCGTCGGAGATGTTCTCCGCCTGCAGCGCCTCCACGTGACGGTCGGCGTCGACCACCATGCTGCGGAACTTCAGCATCGTGAAGCGGCGGCCGTTCACCCCCACCCGCTCCTGGCGGTAGAGCACCGGGCCGGGGCTGTCCAGCCGCACGGCCAGGGCCAGGCCGAGCAGCAGCGGGGCCAGCACGACCAGCGCCAGGGCCGCGACGGCGCGGTCGACACCGCCCTTGACCAGCCGGCCCCAGCCGCCGAAGCGCGGCTGCTCGACCGACAGCAGCGGCAGTCCCTCGAACGGGCGGATGTGCAGCCGCGGGCCGGCGACCTCGATGAGGCCGGGCGCGACGAGCAGCTCGATGCCGGTGCCCTCCAGCTGCCAGGACAGCCGGCGCAGGTACTCGGCGGCGGTCTCGCTGGCCGAGGTGACCGCGACCGTGTCGGCGCCCAGCCGCTCGGCGGTCGCCGCGACGTCGTCGAGGCCGCTGACCGGGACGCCGAGCACCTCGGCGACGCGGGTCCGGCTCTCCGGGGTGACGCAGGCGCCGACGACCTCGAGCCCGGCGTAGTTCTCACGGGTCACGGCGGTGGCCAGCTCGACCACGGCCCCGCCACGGCCGACGACGACGACCCGCTTGGTGCAGGCACCGCCCGCGCGCAGCCGGCGCAGCGTGCACCGGGCGGCGTAGCGGCCGACGAGGGTGAGCACGGTGAGCGCGGGCACCGCCGGCAGCACCAGCTCGCGGCTGAGCCCGAGGTCGCCGGCGAAGGCGGCGACGCTGGTGAGGGCCAGCAGCAGGAAGCCGGCCCGGCCGACCCGCCGGTACTCGTCGCTCCCGGTGCCGAACACCCGCTCCTCGTGGGCGCCGGTGGCCAGCAGCAGCAGGGGCCAGGCGAGCACGAGCGCGCCGGCGGTGAGGACCGGCGGGGAGCCGGCGTCCGGGGTCGCCGGCGCGGCGAGCACCACGGCGGCGGTGGCCAGGGCGGCGGCCGCGACGTCGAGGACGTGCAGGGCGGCGGAGTAGCGGCCGACCCAGCGGCGGACGGGTGCCCGCCGGACGGCGCGCAGGCCGCCGGTGGGCTCGGGGGCCAGGCGTGGGACGGGCACTGCCCGTGTGGTGCTCCCCGGTCCGGAACCGCGGTGGTCCAGCAGCACGTCTTCCCCCTCGTCACTCCACGTGTGCACGGGGGGCGTCAGTCACGCACGGTGCGCCGTCGTGGCGCCTCTACCGGCTCGCGTCCCCCGAACGCACGGAGGACCCTCACAGAGAGTCACGGCCGGGTCAATGCGGAGCGTGATCGTTCACCCGATGGGGAGACGGGGACGGGGACTCAGGTGCGCGGGTGGACGACGTTCTGGGCCGCCTCCAGGCCGGAGGCCAGCAGTTCCTCGGCGGCGTCGGCGGCCTCGGCGACCAGCAGGTCGAGCTCCTTGCGCTCGGTCGCGGAGAAGTCCCGGAGGACGAAGTCGGCGGGGTCCTGGCGGCCGGGCGGCCGGCCGATGCCGACCCGCACCCGCAGGTACTCGCGGGTGCCGGTGGACCGGCTGATCGAGCGCAGGCCGTTGTGCCCGCCCTCGCCGCCACCGCGCTTGAGCCGCACCGCGGCGAAGGGGATGTCGAGCTCGTCGTGCACGACGACGAGGTCGGTCGCCGGGATGGAGTGGTAGTCGAGCAGCGCGCGCACCGGGCCACCGGACTCGTTCATGTAGGTCGTCGGCCGGGCGAGGACGACGCGGCGGCCGGCCAGCCGGCCCTCGCCGATCAGGGTGCGGGCGCGCTTGCCCTTGCCCGGGGAGAGCCGCACGCCGGCGCGGGCGGCGAGCTCGTCGAGCACCACGGCCCCCACGTTGTGCCGGTTGCCGGCGTAGCCCGGTCCGGGGTTGCCCAGCCCGACGACGAGGAAGGGGCCCGCGGAGGGGAGGGACGCCGCAGGGGCGCCGGCGGGTGCGCCGGCGCCCCTGCGGGACGTGCTCTCGGTCAGCGGGGACCTCAGCTGTTCTCGGTCGACTCGATCGACTCGCCGCCGCCCTGGGCCTGCGGCTCGGGGACGACGTCGCCCTCGCCGATGCCGCCCTCGGCAGGCGCGGACTCCTCGCGCTCGATGCCGGCCTCGGCCTCGGCCTCGGCGAGCTCGGCGTCGAGCTGCTCGGCGGTGGGGGCGCCCATCACGTTGATGACCAGCGCCTCGGGATCGGTGAGCAGGGTGGCCCCCGCGGGCAGGGGGAGGTCACCGGCGGTGACGCCCTCGCCGGCGCCGCGGCCGGTGATGTCGACCTCGATGCTCTCGGGGATCGCGGTGGCCTCGGCCTCCAGCGAGACGGTGTTCAGCTCGACGCTGACCAGGGCCTCGGGGCCGGACTCGCCGACGGTGACGACCGGGACGTCGACGGTGACCCGCTCGCCGCGGCGGACGACGAGGAGGTCGACGTGCTCGTGCACGCGGGTCAGCGGGTCGCGCTGCACCGACTTGGTCAGCGCGAGCTGCTCGGTGCCGTCGAGGACGACGGTGATCAGGGCGTTGGTGCCGCCGTTGCGCAGGATCGCGGCGAACTCGCGGGCCGGCAGCGACAGGTGGACGACGTCCTGGCCGTGCCCGTACAGGACGGCCGGGATGCGGCCCGCGCGACGGGTCCGGCGGGCGCTGCCCTTGCCGAACTCGGTGCGGGCCTCGGCGACGAGGCGGAAGTCAGCCACGGTGTGCTCCTCAGGTGGATCGGCCGGTGTGCCGGCGGCCGCGCGCGGCACACCTCGGTCGGAGCACACGCACGTCGATCACGGAGTCGGACGGGCCGCTCCCTCGCCGGGCGGGAACGAGGATACGCGACCGGCCGCAGGGGACGTGCAACGGTCCCGGCCAGCGGGAACCGGAGGCTCCCCTGAGGTCGACGGTGCTACGACGCGCCGCCGAAGAGGCTGGTGACCGAGCCGTCCTCGAAGACCTCCTTGATCGCCCGCGCCAGCAGCGGCGCGATCGACAGGACGGTCAGCTTGTCGAACTGGCGCTCCGGCTCGATGGGCAGCGTGTTGGTCACGATGACCTCGCTCACCCTGCTGTTCTTCAGCCGGTCGACCGCGGGGCCGGAGAGCACGCCGTGCGTGGCGCAGACGATGACGTCGGCGGCGCCGGCCTCGAACAGCGTCTCGGCGGCCTTCACGATGGTGCCGCCGGTGTCGATCATGTCGTCGACCAGGATGCAGACCCGCCCCTCGACCTCGCCGACGACGCGGTTGGCGACCACCTCGTTGGGCTTCATCGGGTCGCGGGTCTTGTGGATGAAGGCCAGGGGCGTCCCGCCGAGCTTGTCGCTCCAGCGCTCCGAGACGCGCACCCGGCCGGAGTCCGGCGACACGACGGTGATGTCGCGGTCGCCCCAGCGCTCCTTGACGTGGTCGACGAGCAGGTCGAGGGCGAAGAGGTGGTCGACCGGGCCGTCGAAGAAGCCCTGGATCTGCGCGGTGTGCAGGTCGACGGTCATCAGCCGGTCGGCACCGGCGGTCTTGAACAGGTCGGCGACCAGCCGGGCGGAGATGGGCTCGCGGCCGCGGTGCTTCTTGTCCTGCCGCGCGTAGGGGAAGAACGGGACGACGACGGTGATCCGCTTGGCCGACGCGCGCTTGGCGGCGTCGACCATGAGCAGCTGCTCCATGAGCCAGGTGTTGATCGGCGCGGCGTGGCTCTGGACGATGAAGGCGTCGCAGCCGCGCACCGACTCCTCGAAGCGCACGAACAGCTCACCGTTGGCGAACTCGTAGGACGCCGTCGGCGTCGGTGTGACGCCGAGGTGACCGGCGATCTCGGCGGTCAGCTCCGGGTACGCCCGGCCGGAGAAGAGCATCAGGCTCTTGCTGGTGGTCTGCCGGATCGCGCTCATCGGCTCGTCTACCCCTGGTCGTCGGATCTGTCGGGCCGGCGTGCCCTACTCGGAGGCGTCCGCACCCGTGTCGGCCGCCTCGGCCCCTTCGTGTCCGGCCGCTTCGGCGGCCCGGGCGGCGGCTGTCCCGGGACGGCGCCGCCGTACCCAGCCTGCCACATTCCGCTGCCGGGCCCGTGCGACACCCATGGCGCCGGGGGGCACGTCCTGGGTGATCACCGACCCCGCCGCCGTGTACGCGCCGTCGCCCACGGTGACCGGTGCCACGAGCATCGTGTCGGACCCGACGCGCACCTCGTCGCCGATCGTGGTGTGGTGCTTGGCCACGCCGTCGTAGTTGACGAACACCGTGGCCGCGCCGATGTTGGCGCCGCGGCCGATGGTCGCGTCGCCGACGTAGGACAGGTGCGGCACCTTCGACCCCTCGCCCACCTGCACGTTCTTGGTCTCGACGAAGGCGCCCACCTTGGTGCCCGCGGCCAGCCGGGTGCCCGGCCGCAGGTAGCTGAACGGGCCCACCGAGGCCCGCGGGCCGACGACGGCGCCCTCGCAGTGCGACCGGACGACGCGCGCCCCCTCCTCCACGGTGCAGTCGGTGAGCGTGGTGTCGGGCCCCACGACGGCGCCGGCGGCCACCGCCGTCGTCCCGCGCAGCTGCACACCGGGCTCGAGCAGGGCGTCGGGGGCGACGTCGACGGTGACGTCGACCCAGGTGGTGGCGGGGTCGACGACGGTGACGCCGGCGCGCATCAGCGCGTCGAGCACCCGGTCGTTGAGGGTGCGGCGGCGGGCGGCGAGCTCGACGCGGTCGTTGCAGCCCAGCACGTCGGTGGGGTCCGCGGCGCGGACGGCGGCGACCGGCGCGCCGCCGTCGACCAGCGGCGCGAGGGCGTCGGTGAGGTACTGCTCCCCCTGCGCGTTGTCGGTGGCCAGCCCGGCGAGCACGCGCCGCAGCGTGCCGGCGTCGGCGACGTACACGCCCGCGTTGACCTCGCGCAGCGCCCGCTGCTCGGCGGTGGCGTCGCGCTCCTCGACGATCGCCCGGGGCGCGCCGCGCCCGTCGCGCACGATCCGCCCCAGCCCGGTCGGGTCGTCGACCTCCGCGGTGAGGACGGTGAAGACGCTGCCGGCCGCGGTGTGCGCCGCCACCAGCGACTCCAGCGTGCCGGCGGTGAGCAGCGGGGCGTCGCCGTTGACGACGAGGACCGGCCCCTCCAGGTCGGGGACGGCGTCCACGGCCACCCGGGCGGCGTGCCCGGACCCGAGCTGCTGCTCCTGCAGCACCGTCCGGGCGCCGGGCGCGACGGCGGCCAGGTGCTGCTCGACGGTCTCGCGGCCGGACCCGACGACCACCAGCGTGGTGCCGGCGCCCAGCGGCGCGGCGGCGGCCAGCACGTGGCCGAGCATCGAGCGCCCGCCGAGCTCGTGCAGGACCTTCGGGGTGGCCGACCGCATCCGGGTGCCCTGACCCGCGGCCAGGACGACGACGGCGGCAACTGCCTGCTGGGGGCTCACGGATCTCCTCCGACGGGTGGGGCCGCCGGTGGACGCACCGGCGCTGCTCGGGGACGCTGCTGGGGACGGCGGCAGGGGGACGCTGCTGGGGGACTCGGACTCGAACCGAGACCTCCCGGCTCCAAAGGCCGGCGGGCTGCCGATTACCCCATCCCCCACCGCGGCGCCGTCCTCGCACGGCACCGCCGGCCCGAGCCTAGGGGCCGGGCACGCCTCCCCGGACCGGGCCCGGGCGGCGCGTCTCCCTACGGTGACGTAGGTTACGCACCACCCAGCCGCCGGTCGTCCAGAGACGCGCGACCGGCGACGGACCACTCCTGGAGGCTCCCCGCCCGTGTCCGCCCCCTCCCTGACCCGGCCGACGGCCTTCCGACCCGCTGACCCCGACGCCGGCCTCCCGGCGAACGCCTACGGCAAGGAGAAGGGCCACCTCGAGCAGCTGGTCCTCTACGTCTTCGTCGTCGTCCCCTTCGTCGCGCTGGCCGCCGTCGTCCCGGTCGTGTGGGGCTGGGGGCTGTCCTGGCTCGACGTCGCGCTGTTCGCCGCCTTCTACTTCGTCCCGCTGCTCGGGGTGACGGTGGGCTACCACCGCTACTTCACCCACGGCTCGTTCAAGGCGAGGCGGCCGCTGCGCATCGCGCTGGCGATCGTCGGGTGCATGGCGATCCAGGGCCCGGTGGTGCAGTGGGTGGCCGACCACCGCCGGCACCACGCGTTCTCCGACCGCGAGGGCGACCCGCACTCGCCGTGGCGCTACGGCACCGACGCCCGGGCGCTGCTGCGGGGCATGTTCCACGCGCACCTGGGCTGGCTGTTCGACCGGCGGCAGACCAACGCCGCCCGGTACGCCCCCGACCTGCTGAAGGACCGCGGCCTGCGGATCACCAGCCGGCTGTTCAGCCTGTGGGCCTTCCTGAGCCTCGCCCTGCCGGCCGTCATCGGTGGCCTGGTGACGCAGAGCTGGATCGGCGCCTGGAGCGCCTTCTTCTGGGCCGGCCTCGTGCGCACCGGGCTGCTGCACCACGTCACCTGGTCGATCAACTCGGTCTGCCACGTGGTGGGGAGCCGGCCCTTCGCCTCGCGCGACCGCGCCACCAACTTCTGGCCGCTGGCCGTCCTCAGCGCCGGGGAGTCCTGGCACAACCTGCACCACGCCGACCCCACCTGCGCCCGGCACGGCGTGCTGCGCGGGCAGGTCGACATCAGCGCCCGCGTCATCTGGGTGTTCGAGAAGCTGGGCTGGGCGCACTCGGTGAAGTGGCCCGACCCGGTGCGCCTGGCCGCCAAGCGGCAGGCACCCGAGCCGGCCGCGGCCTGACGGGGCGGCAGGACACCGGTGGTCCCCGGGGACCCCGTGCCCCGACCACGCGTACGGATGAGCGCAGCGCAGCGACGGGAGCAACTGGTCGCGGTCGGCCGTGCAGTGTTCGCCGAGCGCGGCTACGAGGCGACGTCGATCGAGGAGCTCGCGGTCCGCGCGGAGGTGAGCAAGCCGGTCGTCTACGAGCACTTCGGCGGCAAGGAGGGCCTCTACGCCGCCGTCGTCGACCGGGAGATGCAGCAGCTGCTGGGCCGGTTCACCGCGGCCCTGTCCGGCGACGGCGGGCCGCGGGCGCTGCTGGAGCGCGCGGCGCTGGTGCTGCTGGACTACGTCGAGGACGACACCGACGGCTTCCGGGTGCTCTCCCGCGACGTGCCGGACTCGGGCACCCACTCCTCGCTGCTCGGTGAGCTCGCCCGCCGGGTCGAGCACATCCTGGCCGGGCAGTTCACCGGCCGCGGCTACGACCCCGCGCTGGCCGGGCTCTACAGCTCCGCGCTGGTGGGCATGGTGGCGCTGGTCGGCCAGTGGTGGCTCGAGCACCGCTCCCCCGCGAAGGAGGAGGTCGCCGCGCGGCTGGTGGACCTCGCGTTCTCCGGCCTGTCCCGCCTCGACCCCTCCCCGACGCTGCGCACGACCGGCTCCGGCCGGGCCTGAGCGGGCCCCTCAGCCGACCAGGCGCGCGCCCGGCACCGGGCCGTGCACCACCCGCACGGTGCGGAACACGCCCTCCCCCGCCAGGACGGCGGCCAGCCGCAGCGCCGCGTCCTCGTCGTCGGCGAGGGCGGCCACGGTCGGCCCGGAGCCGCTGACCAGCGCGGCCGCCGCGCCGGCGCCGGTGGCCGCCCGCAGCGCGCGCCGCAGCGACGGGCGCAGCGAGAGCGCCGCGGGCTGCAGGTCGTTGGCCAGCGCGGCGGCCAGCGCCGGTGTCGGCCCGCTGCGCAGCGCGGCGAGCACCGGCTCCGACGGGGGCGCCGTCGTCCCGTCGGGCACCCGGCCGGCGGCGCGCAGCCGGTCGAGCTCGGCGTAGACGGCCGGGGTGGACAGGCCGCCGTCGGCGATGCCGAGCACCCAGTGCCACTGCCGGCGGGCCAGCACGGGCGTGAGCAGCTCGCCGCGGCCGCTGCCCAGCGCGACCCCGCCGGCCAGGCTGAAGGGGACGTCGCTGCCGAGGCGGGCGGCCAGGCCGGTGAGGTCGCCGCGGGTGGCGTGGGTCCCCCACAGCGCGTCGAGCGCGACGAGGGTGGCTGCGGCGTCGGCGCTGCCGCCGGCCAGCCCGGCGGCGGCCGGGATGGTCTTGTGCACCTCGATCGCGGCGTCGGCGGCCACGCCGGCGTGCTCGGCGAGCAACTCGGCGGCCTGCCAGACGAGGTTGCGCCGGTCGGTGGGCACCGGGTCCGGGCCGCCGGTGCCCTCGCCGCTCACCGTGACCGACAGCCCCTCGCCGCGCCGCACGGTGACGGTGTCCAGCAGCGACACGGCCAGGTACACCGTCTGCAGGTCGTGGAACCCGTCGTCGCGCAGCGGGCCGACGGCGAGGGAGACGTTGACCTTGGCCGGCGCGTGGGCGGTGATCGCGCCGTCGACGCGGCTGTGCCCGGCGCCGCCGGGCGAGGACCAGCTCACGTCGACCGGCTCACGACGACCGGCTCACGGTGCGGTCGCCGCCAGCCGGGCGAAGTCGGCCACCGACAGCCGCTCCCCGCGGGTGGCCGGGTCGATGCCGGCCGCGCGCAGCCGCGCCTCGGCGGCGGCCGGGCTGCCCGCCCAGCCGGCGAGGGCGGCGCGCAGCCCCTTGCGGCGCATGCCGAAGGCGGCGTCGACGACGGCGAAGGTGGCGGCGCGGTCGCCGGGCGGCGGGTCGTGCCGGTCGAGGGCGACCAGGCCGGAGTCGACGTTGGGCTCGGGCCAGAAGACGCGGCGGCCGACGTTGCCGGCGCGGCGGGCGGTGCCGTACCAGGCGGCCTTCACCGAGGGGACGCCGTAGGCGGGGCTGCCGGGCGGGGCGGCCAGCCGCTCGGCCACCTCGGCCTGCACGAGCACCAGGGCACGCCGCAGGGAGGGCAGCAGCTCCAGCAGGTGCAGCAGCACGGGCACTGCCACGTTGTACGGCAGGTTGGCCACCAGCGCCGTGGGGAGGGGCCCGGGGAGGTCGGTCACGCGCAGCGCGTCGGCCTCGACGACGGTCAGCCGGCCGGCCAGGTCCGGCCTCCGCTCGGCCACCGTGGCCGGGAGCCGGGCGGCCAGCCGGGGGTCGATCTCCACGGCGGTGACGGCCGCGGCGGCGGGCAGCAGACCGAGGGTCAGCGAGCCGAGGCCGGGGCCGACCTCGAGGACGACGTCGTCGGGGTGCAGCTCGGCGGTCCGCACGATCCGCCGGATGGTGTTGGCGTCGTGCAGGAAGTTCTGCCCGAGGGTCTTGGTCGGGCGCAGGTCGAGCTGCTGGGCCAGGTCGCGGATGGCGGCCGGGCCCAGCAGCCCGTCGGTCTGCTCGGGGGTGCTCAGCGGATGGACCTCAGCTGAACAGCCGCGACCCGCAGTGCGGCCACTGGCCGGCACCGGAGCGGGCGTAGAGCATCTGGGCGCGCATCGTCTGCTCCTCGGACGAGGCCTGCGAGGGCAGGCCGCTGCCGCCGACCGCCTGCCAGGTACCCACCGAGAACTGGTAGAGGCCGTGGTACTTGCCGGTGGAGCTGACCGCGTTCGGCCGGCCGCCGGACTCGCACTGCGCCAGGGCCGCCCAGTTGAGCCCGTCGGCGGTGGCCGGGACCCCGCCCGAGGGCGCCGGGCGCTCCTTGGTGCCGACGCTGACCAGCTCGTCGACCGGCGGGACGGTGACGCTGGTGGCCAGCTGCTCGCGGGAGGTCTCCACGCCGTCGACGACGGTGACCCGGAAGGTGGTGGCCTGCTCACCGTCGACGCCCCGCTGGGTGATCGTCTCCTCGCCCTCGAGGGTCTCGGGGTCCTCGGTCTCGACGGTGCGGTGGGGCACGGGGCTGGTGACGACCTGCTCGGTGACCTGCACGCGGAAGACCTGCAGGCGCATGGCGGCCAGCAGCGGCTGGGTCGGGTAGAGGCTGGTGCGGTCGTGCTCGCCGAGGGTCACGCCCTGCTCGGCGAGGAGGTCGCCGGCGGTGGCGGCGGTGGTGGTGACCACGCGGGTGGTGCCGTCGACGACGAGGGTGACGTCCTTGGGGGTGCTGATCGACAGCGACATGCCGTCGAGGGGGAGCCGCTCGCTGCGGCTGGCCGACAGGACCATGCCCTCGGCGCGGTAGCCGAGCTGCTCGAGCGCCTCGTCGACCGACAGCGCGGTCACGTAGACCTCGCTGCTGACGCCGTCGACGGTGAGCTGCAGCGGGCGGGCGCGGTTGACCACCACGGTGTCGCCGTCGCCCACCTCGGCGTCGGCCGCGGGCAGGACGACGTCGTGCGACTGCGTCTCCAGGCCCTCCTCCGCCAGCACCTCGCCCACGGTGTCGGCGTACGTGCGGACCTCGCGGGCCTGCCCGTCGACGGTGAGGGTGAGCGACTTCTGCGCGGCGAACCACGCGAGCGAGCCGCCCACCAGTCCGGTCAGGACCAGGGCGAAGAGGGCGAGCTTCAGCGTTCGGGGCACGGTTCTCTCACGGGGAAGGGGCCCGGAGCGGCGATCCACGCGCAGGCGGCAGCCGGCGCCAGGGGGACCCCGGGGCCGTGGGAGCCGCCCGGGTGGGTCCCCATCCCGGAGGTCGGTCACGACACGATAACGAGCGTGGTGCGGGTGGCAACGGTGCGTGCGGAGTCAACCACCGAGGCGAGATGTCGATACGGCGCCGCGCCGACACGGTCAGTGACGGGCGCGCCGGCCGTGACGCGTGTGACGACTGCGTTCACTGGGGCGACCGGGTGAGGGAACTCACCCGGTGTTCACCCGGTCGGGCGACCGGGGAGGTCAGCCGGCGAGCGCGCGCTCGCTGATCTGCACCGGCCGCAGCCAGGTGAGCAGGAAGCCGGCGACGGCGAGACCCGCGGCCAGCCCGGCGAACCCGCCGGCCACCAGGGCGACGGGCACGAGGTCGACGCGCTCGGTCACCCGGTCGCCGAGGTCGATGCCCCCGACCAGCAGGAGCGTGCCCAGCGGCAGCAGGGCCAGCACGCTGGTCGCCGCGCTCACCAGGTGGGCCGTCCAGGTGCGCAGCGCCTCGTCGACGGGCACGTCGGCGCCGTCGGCGGGCAGCGGCCGCAGGAGCACGCGCAGCAGCGCCACCTCGGCGAGCAGCCAGGCGAGGAGCGGGACGGCGACGGCGGTCCAGCCGATCGGGTCGGAGAGCTCCCCGCGCTGCCACATGAACACCGCGACGGCGATCTCGGCCACGACGACGGCGCGCATCGTCCACAGCAGCCACAGCGAGATCTGCTCGCTGCGGCGCGGCCGGCGGGCGGGCTCGGACAGCCGCCAGCGCGGGCGCGGGCGGGTGGCCTCGGCGAGCACCACGCCGGCGAGCAGGCCGGCGACGAGGGCCGGCAGCCAGAGGAAGACCGACGCCTCGGCGAACACCACGACGCTGGCCCCGACGGCGACCAGCCCGAGGAGCAGGCCGACCCGACGCACCCGGCGCCCGTGCTGGGCCTGCCGCTGCACGGTGGCCACGCCCTCGCGGGTGGGGGTGGTGAAGTCGACGGCGGCCGAGGCGACCGCGCGGCGGCCCGCGGCCAGGGCCCACGCCCGCGCCAGCAGCACGCCGGGCACGAGGACGGCGATGAAGAGCACGACGGCGATGAGGCGGCCCACACAGACAGTGTGCCTCGCCGCTGTGCGTGTTGGCCGCGCTGCAGGGGCCCGATGCGAGCGCCAGCGAGCGTCGGGGGGCAGCGTGGTCCTTCCGGTGCCTCGCCGCTGTGCGTGTTGGCCGCGCTGCAGGGGCCCGATGCGAGCGCCGGCGAGCGTCGGGGGCAGCGTGGTCCTTCCGGTGTGCCTCGCCTCGGGGCCGGACAGGTCCGGTCGGAGCTACCAGCTCCCGAAGACCCGCTCGGCGTTGCGGGTCAGGGCGTCGCACAGCTGCGCGACCTCCACGCCGGTGACCTCGGCCAGCGCCCGGACGGTGTGCGGCACCAGCCGGGAGGCGTTGGGCCGGCCGCGGTGCGGGACGGGCGTGAGGAACGGCGAGTCGGTCTCCACCAGCAGCTGGTCCAGCGGCGTCAGCGCCGCGGCCTCGCGCAGGTAGCCGGCGTTGCCGAAGGTCAGCGTACCGGCGAAGGACAGCACGTGGCCGCGCTCGACGCAGGCCCGCGCGAAGGCGGCGTCGCCGGAGAAGCAGTGGAAGACGGTGTGCTCGGGGGCGCCCTCGTCGTCCAGGACGCGGAGGATCTCCTCGTGGGCGTCGCGGTCGTGGACGACGAGCGCGACGCCGCGGTCCTTGGCGATCCGGACGTGCGCGCGGAACGACGCCTCCTGCGCCGCCCAGCCCTCGGGCCCGGTGCGGTACCGGTCGAGGCCGGTCTCCCCCACCGCGCGCACCCGCGGCAGCGCCGCGAGCCGGTCGATCTCGGCCAGGGCGTCGTCGGTCGCCGCTCCCGCGCCGGCCTCGTTGGGGTGCACGGCGACGGCGGCGAGCACGTTGCCGTGGCGCGCCGCGAGCCCCGCCGACCACCGCGAGGAGGGCACGTCGACACCGACCTGCACCAGCCGCGGCACCCCGACGGCGGCCGCTGCCGCGATCTCGGCGTCGACCGCGTCGTCGTCGACGGGCTCGTCGCTGCGGAAGCCGGACAGCACGATGTCGAGGTGGGTGTGGCTGTCCACCGCCGGCGCGGGCAGCGGCTCGGGGGAGGGCGGCGGCTCCCCCCGCCGGTTGGCGCGGGACGCGGCCGACCGGCTCACGCGTGCACTTCCGCGGACGTGCCCGGTGCGCGTCCGCGGACGCGCACGGGCAGACGGCTCACCGGCCCTCCTCCAGCCGGGCCAGCTCCTCCTCGACGATCGACTCGTCGAGCTTGCGGAACACCGGGGTGGGCGGGCTCAGCGGCGTCCCCGGCGGCAGCGGCCGGGAGGTCCACACCGCCTGCCCCTGGTCGTAGTCGCCGGTGATGATCGGGTACGGCGAGCCGTCGTCGAGGTCGGTGACCTCGTCGACGCGCGGCGCCGGCGACCACACGCCGGTCCCGCCGAGCAGCTCGTGCACCTTCTGCGCCGAGTGCGGGAGGAAGGGGGTGAGCAACGCGTTGCAGTCGCTGACCGCCTGCAGAGCGGTGTGCAGCACGGTGTCGCGGCGGGCCGGGTCCTCCTTGAGCTTCCACGGCGCCTGGTCGGACAGGTACTTGTTGGCCTCGCCGACCACCCGCATGGCCTCGGTCGCCGCCGCCTTCTGCCGGTTGCGGGCCAGCAGCTCCCCGATCGGGGCGAACGCGCCCTGGGTGGCCTGCAGCAGCGCGCGGTCGGCGTCGGTCAGCTCACCCGGCGTGGGGACGGCGCCGACGTTCTTGGCCGCGAGCGACACGGTGCGGTTGACCAGGTTGCCCCAGCCGGCGACCAGCTCGTCGTTGTTGCGGCGCTTGAACTCCGACCAGGTGAAGTCGGTGTCCTGCGTCTCGGGGCCGGCGACGGCGATGAAGTAGCGCAGCGCGTCGGCGTCGTAGCGGGCGAGGAAGTCGCGGACGTAGATGACCACCTGCCGCGAGGAGGAGAACTTGCGGCCCTCCATGGTGAGGAACTCGCTGGAGACCACCTCGGTGGGCAGGTTGAGCCGGCCCAGCGGGCCCGGTGAGCCGCCGCGGTCGCCCTCGCCGTTGTAGCCCAGCAGCTGCGCGGGCCAGATCTCGGCGTGGAAGACGATGTTGTCCTTGCCCATGAAGTAGTAGGCGTCGGAGTCCGGCGTCTGCCACCACTGCCGCCACGCCTCGGGGTCGCCGGAGCGGCGGGCCCACTCGATCGACGCCGACAGGTAGCCGACGACGGCGTCGAACCACACGTAGATGCGCTTGTCGGGCCGGTCGCGCCAGCCGTCGAGCGGCACCGGCACGCCCCAGTCGATGTCGCGGGTGTAGCTGCGCGGCTTGAGGTCCTCGAGCAGGTTGCGGCTGAAGTTGAGGACGTTGGGCCGCCAGCTGCCCCGGGTGGCCAGCCAGTCGCCGAGGGCCCGGGTGAAGGCGGGCAGGTCGAGGAAGTAGTGCTCGCTCTCGACGAAGCGCGGCGTCTCGCCGTTGATCCGGCTGACCGGGTTGATCAGGTCGGTGGGGTCGAGCTGGTTGCCGCAGTTGTCGCACTGGTCGCCGCGGGCGCCGTCGTAGCCGCAGATGGGGCAGGTGCCCTCGATGTAGCGGTCGGGCAGCGTGCGGCCGGTCGACGGGCTGATGGCGCCCAGCGTCGTCTGCGGGAAGACGTAGCCGTTCTTGAGCAGCCCGAGGAAGATCTCCTGGCTGACCCGCGCGTGGTTGACCGTGGTGGTGCGGGTGAACAGGTCGTAGGACAGGCCCAGCGCCTGCAGGTCGCCAACGATGACCCGGTTGTTGCGGTCGGCGATCTCGCGCGGCGTCACCCCCTCGGCGTCGGCGGCGACGGTGATCGGCGTCCCGTGCTCGTCGGTGCCGCTGACCATGAGGACCCGGTCACCGGCCATCCGGTGGTAGCGGCTGAAGACGTCGGAGGGGACGCCGAAGCCGGAGACGTGGCCGATGTGCCGGGGGCCGTTGGCGTAGGGCCAGGCCACCGCGGTCAGGATGTGCCGATCACTCACACCGCCGAGCGTAGTGAGCGGCGTCGGGCGGGTCGGTCAGTGACCGGACACGGCGGCCGGAGCCGGCGGCTCGCCGCCCACCGGGGTGGTCAGGGCGAGGGCGCCGAGGGCCACGCCGATGAGGGCGACGGTCACCAGCCGCAGCCGCGGGTGGGCCACCGGGGCCGGCCGGGTGCGGCCCCGGGGCGGGGCGGCGGCCGCCCAGGCCACGGTCGTGGGCGCGGAGACCAGCAGCAGCTTGCCCACCGGGACGGCGAGGGCCAGCAGCGCCAGCGCGGGCAGCGGCAGCGTCGTCGGCGGGTCGAGGGACGTCGTCCCGGCGGCGACGGTGAGCCCGGCGACCAGCAGCAGCTCGGCGCCGGCGACGCCGGCCGGGAGCCGCCGGCCGGAGCCGTCGAGGACGGCCAGCCCGCCGGCCGCGCACAGCACGATCCAGCCGGCCAGCCCGCCGAGGACGGCGGCGACGAGCACCCCGGAGGGCCGCGGGGTCGCCGTCATCAGCCCGTCGAGGCCGGTGAGCCCCGCGGCGAGCAGGGCGAGGGCCTGCAGGACCGAGACGGCCGCCAGCAGCAGGACCGTCGCGGGCCACCGGGCGGGGTGTCCGGGCACGCGGGTCGGGAGGGGGGCGTCGAGGACGCTGGTCGCCACGGATCTGCTCCTGGCCGGGGACGTCGGTCACCGGTCAGGTCGTCGCGCGCGCCCGCGCGCTGGAGTCCGGGCGGAGTAGCCTCACCCCTCCGGGTCAGCGGACGCTGCGGCGGGCCTCCCGGTCGGCGGCGGCCCGCACGGCGGCGGCCTCGCCCTCGGCGCCGGCCAGGCGGCTGTGCCGGCGCCCGTAGGCGTAGTAGATGACGAAGCCCAGCGCCATCCAGACGGCGAACCGCACCCAGGTGTCGGCCGGGAGGTTGAGCATCAAGTAGACGCAGGCCACCGCCGAGAGGATCGGCACGAAGGGCACCAGCGGCACGCGGAAGGCGCGGTGCAGGTCGGGCCGGGTGCGCCGCAGGACGATGACGGCGATCGAGACCAGGACGAAGGCGAACAGCGTGCCGATGTTGACCAGCTCGGCCAGCGTGCCCAGCGGCAGGAACCCGGCGAGCAGGGCGACGAAGATCCCGGTGCCGATGCTGATCTTGTACGGGGTGCCGTAGCGGGGGTGGACGGTGGCCATCGCCGGCGGCAGCAGGTGGTCCCGGCTCATGGCGAACAGCACCCGCGACTGGCCGAGCATGAGGATCATGACGACCGACGTCAGGCCGGCGAGGGCGCCCAGCGAGATGACGCTGGAGACGAAGGAGAGCCCCACGCTGCTGAAGGCCTCGGCCAGCGGGGCCGAGGTGGACAGCTCGGAGTAGGGCTGCATGCCGACGACGACCAGCGAGACCGCGACGTAGAGCAGCGTGCAGATCAGCAGCGAGCCGATGATGCCGCGGGGCAGGTCCTTGCGCGGGTTCTTGGTCTCCTCGGCCGCGGTGGCGACGATGTCGAAGCCGATGAAGGCGAAGAACACGATCGACGCGCCGGCGATGACCCCGCCCCAGCCGAAGCTGCCCTGGGTGAAGCCCAGGAGCTGGATGAGCGGGGCGTGCCAGCCGCCCTCCCCCTCGGCCGCGGGCTCGGCCGGCGGGACGAAGGGCGTGTAGTTGTCCGCCGTCAGGTAGAAGAGGCCGAGCACGATGACCAGCAGGACGATCGCGACCTTGATCGCCACGATCACGCTGGTCACCCGGGACGACAGCTTGATGCCCAGGACCAGCACCGCGGTCATCAGCAGGGCGATGAAGATCGCCGGGATGTTGACCGTCGCCGTCTCCCCCGCGATGGAGGTGGGCAGCGGGATGCCGAGGTCGCCGAGCAGCTGGTTGAGGTAGCCCGACCAGCCGACCGAGACCGTCGCCGCGCCGAGCGCGAGCTCCAGCACCAGGTCCCAGCCGATGATCCAGGCCACCAGCTCGCCCATCGTGGCGTAGGAGAACGTGTAGGCCGACCCCGCCACCGGGACCGTCGAGGCGAACTCCGCGTAGCAGATGGCCGCGAGCCCGCAGACGACGCCGGCGATGACGAACGAGATCGCCACGGCCGGCCCGGCGGTGGTCCTCGCGACCTCGCCGGTGAGCACGAAGATCCCGGTCCCGATGATGACGCCGACGCCGAAGACGGCGAGGTCGAGACCCGAGAGGTTCTTCTTCAGCCGGTGTTCGGGTTCCTCGGTGTCGCGGATGGAGTCCTCGACGGACTTGATCCGGCGTGCGGTGTCGGCCACGGCGTCCCCCTGCTGGTGCGGCGGTCGGTGCGGTTCCGTGCTCCGGCGAGCGTGGCACGGGGCGCGGGTGCCCGCACGCCTACGCTTCCCTCGCCCGCCGTCGCGGGCGGATCGGAGGAGGTGCGCCCGTGTCCGACCCACGTCCGGCGGGGCCGCTGGGGCCGCCGCTGCCCATGGCACGGCCGCGGCCGATGGGGGCGCCGCGCGAGGGAACCGCCCGGCCGGCGGGTGTCCCGGCGGTCGTCGACTGCGCCGTCTACGTCGACGGCCACCGCGAGCCGCCGGTCGACCCGGGCGAGGCGCTGGCGGCCGCCGCCGAGCGCGGCGGCTTCGTGTGGCTGGGGCTGTTCGAGCCGACCGAGGACGAGCTGGGGCGCATCGCCGAGCGCTACGGGCTGCACCCGCTGGCGGTGGAGGACGCCGTCTACGCCCACCAGCGCCCCAAGCTCGAGCGCTACGACGACGACCTGTTCATGGTGCTCAAGACGGCGACCTACGTGGAGCACGAGGAGCTGACCTCGACCAGCGAGGTGGTCGGGACCGGCGAGGTGATGGTCTTCCTCGGCCGCGACTACGTGATCACCGTGCGGCACGGCGAGCACGGCGACCTGGCCGACCTGCGGCACCGGATGGAGGAGCAGCGTGACCTGCTCTGCCTCGGCCCGGCCGCGGTCCTCTACGCGGTCGCCGACCTCGTCGTCGACGCCTTCGTCGAGGTGGTGGCCGCGATGCAGGACGACGTCGACGAGCTCGAGGCGTCCGTGTTCAGCCCGCAGCGCACCGACGACATCGGCCGGCTCTACCAGCTCAAGCGCGAGCTGATGTCGCTGCGCCGCGCGGTGGCCCCGCTGGAGGTGCCGCTGGCGAAGCTGGCCGAGCGGCCGGTCCAGGTCGTGCCCGACGCCATGCGCTCCTACTTCCGCGACGTGCAGGACCACGCCATCCGGGTGCGCGACCAGCTCGGCGCGCTCGACGAGCTGCTGTCGTCGATCCTGCAGGCCTCGCTGGCCCGCACGTCGATGGCCGACAACGAGGACATGCGGAGGATCTCGGCGTGGGCCGGGATCATCGCCGTCCCGACCGCGATCGCCGGCATCTACGGGATGAACTTCGAGTACATCCCCGAGCTGCGCTGGCGCTACGGCTACTTCCTGGTGCTGGCCGTCATCGCGGTCACCTGCGTCCTGCTCTACCGCGGCTTCAAGCGCAACGGCTGGCTGTAGGAGCCGCGGCGGGACGCGGTTCGTGCACGCAGCGCGGTGCGGACCGTGCCACGACCGCGCTGCGTGCACGAACCCTCAGCGGCGCAGCGCCGCGCGGATCGTCGCGAGGAGCCGCACGGGGTCGTGCAGGTCGGCCGCCGTGACGTGGACGACGGTCCAGCCCGCCGCCTGCAGCCGGTTGAGCCGCTGCCGGTCCCGGGAGAACTGCCCCGGCTCGGCGTGCCAGGCCCCGTCGTACTCGACGGCGACCCGCAGCTCGGGCCAGGCGAGGTCGACCCGCGCGACGAAGCGGCCCTGAGCCACGACGACGTGCTGGGCCGCCGGCGCGGGCAGCCCGCCGTCCACGACCAGCAGGCGCAGCCGGGTCTCCTGCGGCGACTCCGCCAGCCCGTCGGCCCGCCGGCAGGCCCGGCGCACGCGGGCAGACGCCGCACCGGGCACCGCCACCCGGGCCCGCACCGTGTCGAGGTCGACGACGCCGGCGTTCACCAGCCGGTCGATCGCCACGACGGCCTCGTCGCCGTCGAGCAGGGCCGCCACCCGCACCGTGGCCGCGACCGGGGCCAGGACCGGCACCCTGTCGAGGACGCGGACGTCGGCCGGGTCGAGCGTCGCCCGCCGGACCCGCACCCCGGGGACCCGCCGCGGGTGCGCGCCCGGGGGCAGGACCAGCTCGACGTCGTCCTGCTCGTCGGCGAGGTCGACGCCCCACAGCACGGCCGCGCTCAGCCCGGAGACGACGGCCCCGGGGAGCAGCAGCCGCGCCGCTGCCCGCGCCCGGACCCGGTGGGAGTCGGGTACCCGGGCGTCGACGTAGACGTCGCGGAACAGGCGCCGGCAGGACGGGCCGCGCAGCCGGGCAGGGGTGAGCAGGCCCCGGCGGACGGCGTCGGTGCCGCGGAAGGCGCGGGAGCGGAGGGCAGCGGGCAGGGCGGTCGTCGGCACGGGGCGCACGCTGACCCGGCGGACCGACGCGGTGCCCCCGCGACGTCCACAGGCGCCGGTTCGTGCACAGGTCGCGACCCGGGGCGCCTGCCGGGCGCGTCGTGTGCACACAACGCGCCCGGGCGGCCGCGGGTCAGCTGGGCTTGGCGGCGACGACGGCGTCGTAGACGGTCCGCCGCGGCAGGCCGGTGCGGGTGACCACGGCGCGGATGGCGTCCTTGCGACCGGCCCCCGCGGCCTCCTCCTCGGCCACCAGCGCGGCGAGCTCGGCGGGCGAGAGCGACACCGGCCGCGGTACCGCGCCGGCCACCACGACGGTGATCTCCCCGCGCACGCCGTCGGCCGCCCACGCGGCGAGCTCGGCGAGGGACCCGCGGCGGACCTCCTCGTGCGTCTTGGTCAGCTCCCGGCACACCGCGGCCGCCCGGTCCCCGCCCAGGGCCTCCGCGGCGTCGGCCAGCGCGTCGGCGAGCCGGTGCGGGGACTCGAAGAAGACCATCGTGCGGCGCTCGTCGGCCAGCCCCGCCAGCCGCGCGCGGCGCTCCCCCGCCTTCCGCGGCAGGAAGCCCTCGAAGCAGAACCGGTCCACCGGCAGGCCCGACACCGCCAGCGCCGTGGTCACCGCCGTGGGCCCGGGCACCGAGGTGACCTCGATGCCGGCGTCGACCGCCGCCCGCACCAGCGTGTAGCCGGGGTCGGAGACCGAGGGCATCCCCGCGTCGGTGAGCAGCAGCACGGTGGCGCCGTCGGCCAGCGCCGCGAGCAGCCCGGGCAGCCGCGCGCGCTCCACCGACTCGTGGAAGGTGACCACCCGGCCGGTCACCGTGACCTCCAGGTCGGTGGCCAGCCGGTGCAGCCGCCGGGTGTCCTCCACCGCCAGGACGTCGGCCGAGGCCATCACCTGCCGCAGCCGCGGGCCCACGTCGCCGGGCTGGCCGAGGGGGGCGCCACCGAGCACGAGCCGTCCGGTCACGGCGTCGAGCCTGTCACGCCGGCCCCCGTCGGCCCGCCTGCAGGGGCCCGGCGCGAGCGCGCGAGTGCCGGGGGGCAGGCGGGCCCTTCAAATACCCTGGCGGCCATGGCGGTCCTGGCTCCCGAGCGCGCCGACGCCGGGCCGCCGCAGGACCCGCCGCGCCCGGCCCGGCGCCGGCCGGTCCCGCGCCCGCGGGTCGACCGCGTCCCGCCGCTGCCCGGCGACCGCCTGCTGTCCTGGCTGCTCGCGCTGGGGCTGGGCCTGCTGACGCTGGTCAGCCGCCTGGTGGGCATCAGCTACCCCGACACCCTGCTGTTCGACGAGGCGTACTACCCGCCCGAGGCCTGGGACCTGCTGACGTGGGGCCACGAGTACAACCGCGGCTACACGTTCATCGTCCACCCGCCGCTGGGCAAGTGGATGATCGCCGGCGGCGAGGCCCTGTTCGGCTACACCAGCCTGGGCTGGCGGTTCCCGTCCGCGGTGGCCGGGGCGGTCGCCGTCGTCCTGCTGGTCCGCCTGGCCCGGCGGGTCACCGGCTCCACGCTGCTGGGCGTCACCGCCGGTCTGCTGCTGGCCCTCGACGGCCTGGCGTTCACGCTGTCGCGGATCGGCCTGCTCGACGTCTTCCTGCAGGTGTTCGTCCTCGCCGCCGTCGCCTGCCTGGTTGTCGACCGCGACCGGGTGCGCGAGCGGGTGCGCCGGCACCGGCCGGTCCCGGCCACGGGCTTCCGGCTCGGCCCCCGCGGCTGGCGGATCGCCGCCGGCCTGCTGTTCGGCTGCGCCTGCGCGGTGAAGTGGAGCGGCCTGTACTTCCTCGCCTTCGCCGCCGTCCTGTCGTTGTTCTGGGACCGCGCGGCCTGGCAGGAGGCCGGCGTCCCCCGCCCGACGGCGACCGCGCTGCGCCGCGGCCTGCCCGGCGCCACCTGGGCGCTGGCCGCGGTGCCGGTGCTCACCTACCTCGCCAGCTTCGCCGGGTGGTTCCTCGGCGAGACCGCGCAGGGGCGCTGGTGGGCGCAGCGCAACCCCGAGACGGCGTTCCCGTGGATCCCCGGCGCGCTGCGCTCCTGGTGGCACATGCACGTGGAGTGGTGGACGTTCCACAACGGCCTGTCCACGCCGCACCCGTGGGAGTCGGGCCCCTGGACCTGGCTGGTCAACGGCCGGCCGATCCTGCTGTGGAACCCCCAGGGCCTCACCGACGCCGCCGGCGAGCAGGTGGTCCGCTACGTCCTCATGGTCGGGACGCCGACCCTCTGGCTGGCGTTCGCACCGGCGCTGGTGTGGGCCGCCTGGCGCATCGTCGCCCGCCGCGACCCCGCCGCCGTCCTGGTCGCCGTCATGGTCGCCGCGGGCTGGGGCACCTGGTTCCTCAACCCCGAGCGCACGATGTTCGTCTTCTACACCGCACCGGTGCTGCCGTTCTTCGTGCTCGCCGTCGTCCTCGTGCTGCAGGACGTCCTCGGCCGGGCGACGGACCCGCCGTGGCGCCGCACCGCGGGCCTGGCCGCGGTCAGCGGCTACGTGGCGGTGGTGGCCGGCACGTTCGCCTTCTTCTACCCGGTGCTCACCGGGCAGCCGCTGACGCACGCCGAGTGGCTCACCCGGATGTGGTTCCCGTCCTGGTACTGACGCCGCCCGGCCGGCACACCCAGCGGTAGACCTGGCCGTCGCGCAGCTCCACGGCCGCCGGCGGCCCCGGGACCGCGTCGGTGGCGAGGAGGGCGAGCACCCGGGTCCGGCCGCGGGTCACCGCGCCGTCGGGCCCGGTCCAGTGCAGGTACGGGTGCAGCAGCGGGCGCAGCCGCTCGGGATCCCGCCCGGCCGCCAGCACGGCAGCGACGACGTCGGCGGCCTCAGGCACCGGCGAGGGCGGCGTCGGGCACGGCGGCCGGCACGACGACCAGCGGGTCGGGCGGACCGACGCCGTCGTCGTGGCGGCCGGGGTGGTCGAGCACCGACAGCAGGTGCCGCAGGCCCTCGAGGCGGGCGCGCCGCCGGTCGTTGGCCCGGACCACCGTCCACGGCGCGGACGGCGTCGAGGTCGTGCCGAGCACCGCCTGCTCGGCCCCGGTGTGGTCGTCCCAGCGGTCGAGGACGGCGAGGTCGCCGGCCGTGAGCGCCGGCGGGTCCCGGCGCAGCGCGAGGCGGGTCCGCTGCTCGCCGCGGGACACGGCGAACCACAGCTTGACCAGGTGCAGGCCGCCGGCCACGAGCAGCTGCTCCGACGCGGCCGCCGCCGGCAGGGCGTCGCCGGTCCCCGCCTCCACGGCGGGCCGGCCGAACCAGGACCGGTCGAACAGCACGATCTCCCCGGCGGCCGGCAGGTGCGCGAGCGAGAGCCGCGCCGGCCCCTGCGGCCGCTCCGGCGCGGCGACCACCCGGACGGTGCGCGGGTCGAGGTGCTCGGTGGCGCACCGGACGAACCCGCTCGTGCCCGCGGCGTCGCGGCCCTCGACCACGATCGCCACCCGTCGGCGGTGCTCCTCGACCTGCCGCTGCAGCTTGAGCAGCTCCAGCTGCAGGCGGCACAGCTGTGGCTCGTAGTCGCGGCGGCGCAGCAGCTCGGGGTACGGGTGGTCCTCGCGCCAGGTCCCCGGCCGCTGCGGCGTGCGGGTCCCCTCCGGCACCGCCCGACCCAGCGTCCACCGGCCGGCGTCGGCGCTCCCCGTGCCGCGGGGGCGCGAGGCGGGCGCGGCGGCCCGGTGCGGCGGCGGCAGGGACCCCCGCGGGACCGGCACCACGACGTCGGGCCGCGCGGCCGGCGCGGGCCCGGGCAGCCGCAGCAGCTCCAGCGGCGCCCAGACCACGCGCGGCACGCCCGCCCGCGCGACCCGGACCCGCACCCGGCAGCGCCCGTCGGCGTCGTGCCGCCAGCCCAGCAGCGCGGCGGCCCGCCAGGCGCCGTCGAGGTGCAGCTCCACCGGCTGGGCCTCCGCGAGGGAGGCGACCGGGGTCCGCTGCGCCGCCATGCCGGTCACGCTAGGACCACCGGCGGCCGGCCCGGCTGCGCACGTGTGACGAAGTCGCGGACCCCGCGCTGGCGAAGCCGCCCAGGAACGGCCGACGCCGCCGGGGCGGGTGCCCCGACGGCGTCGGTCTCAGGGTGGAGCTGAGGGGATTCGAACCCCTGACCCCCTCGATGCGAACGAGGTGCGCTACCGGACTGCGCCACAGCCCCTGACGGAGGACGAGAGTACCTGCCGCGGCCCCGGGTGCCGCCGATGGGGGGTGGCTCCCATCGGCGAGTGTCGGGAACGGCCCCCGTGCAGGGTCCCGGCCCGAGCGGAGCGAGGGTCGGGGGGCGCGGGGGTCCTTCCTCAGCCGTTGACGACGCGCGGCTGGTAGTAGTCGATCTCGGCGAACCCGATGTCGTCGTCGTCCAGGCCCACGACGGCGCTGTCCTGCCAGCCGGCCGGCGCCGGGGTGCGGGCGGCCACCACGCGCGCGGGGCGCAGCGGGTGCACCGGCGCGAGCGGCAGGCTCGGGTGCGGCAGGCCGACGGTGGAGTGCACCGGCTCCTCGGCGACGGGCGCCGGGGCGGGACGCGCCTCCGGGGCCCGGCGCGGGGCGGGGGCCGGGCGGGCGGCCGAGCGGGCCGCGGCACGGGCCGCGCGGCGGGCGGCGGCCTGCTCGCGGCGCACCGCGGCGCGCAGCACCACCAGGTAGGCGACGACGGCGACGTCGAGCAGCCCCTGCGCCACCCACAGCCACGGCGTGAGGGTCAGGGCGCCGACCAGCGCCAGCAGCGTGAGCGCTCCCAGGCCGGCCAGCGTGCGGCGCCGGACGGCGTGCACGTCGACCCGCAGCTCGCCGGTGCTGCGCAGCAGCTCACGGTCCACCGCCACCCGCTCGGTCTCCGCCGAGCGCACCGGGTCACCCCCCCGGCGCCGCTGCAGCGTCCGGCCGGGGGTGACCTCGGCGCGCGCCGTCGAGGAGTCACCGCGGGTCACCACCATGGGCACCAGCACCACGAACCAGAGCACGACCAGCGCGGCGAGCAGCACGCCTGACCCCATCGAGAACACCACCCGTCACACGAGTCACTTGCCGCGGCAGGTTATGCAGGCAGATCCCCAGGAAGAGGGAGGCGCGCGGGCGTGTCGCCGGAGTGTTGTGGGACGGGAGTGGCGGGGACGGCGGCGTGTCGACATGGAGCCGACCGGTCACCGAGCGTCAGCGTGGTAGGCCGGGCGCTCCGGACCGCCAGCGGCCGAGCACCCCGCCGGGGACGTCCTCGGCCAGCAGCGCGTAGGACCAGTGGTCCCGCCAGTCACCGTCGATGTCGAGGTAGCGGCGCAGCAGGCCCTCGCGGGCGAACCCGAGCCGCTCCACCAGCCGCTGGCTGGGCCGGTTCTCCGGCCGGATGTCGGCCTGCAGCCGGTGCAGGCCGCCGGCGCCGAACGCGTGGTCGCACACCAGCGCCACGGCCAGCGAGGCCATCCCCCGGCCGGCGACGGCGCGGTCGATCCAGTAGCCCAGCGACCCCGAGCGCAGCGCGCCGCGGACGATGTTGTCCACGGTCACCTGCCCGGCCAGCCGGCCCTCGACCCGGACGGCGAACGGCAGCGACGTCCCCGCCCGGGCGCGGCGGGCCAGCGACCGGCGCATCGCCCGGTAGGCCGCCGGCGTGTGCCGGACCGACCAGGCCACCGGCGCGGTCGGCTCCCACGGCCGCAGCCAGGACTCGTTGGCCAGCCGCAGCCGGCTCCACTCCACGGCGTCGCCGCGCCCGAGCGGGTCCAGCTCGACCGGACCGTAGGCCAGCCGGGCCGGCCAGCCGGGGTGGGGCGCGGGTTCCAGCTCAGCCGCCCAGCAGCAGCGGCATGACCGTCACCAGCCCGCCCTCGGCGACCTCGGTGACGTCCTCGTCCACGACGACCAGGCAGTTGGCGCGCGCCATCCGGGCGAGCATCGCCTCGTCGCCGTCGCCGAGCGGCTCGACGACGTAGCCGCCGTCGGGGTGGCGCATGACCTGGCCGTGCAGGTACTGCCGGTAGCCCAGCGGCGAGAGCAGCCGCTCGGCGGAGATCGCCTGCACGGTGCGGCGGAACAGCTGCCGCTTGCCGAGCATCGAGCGGATCGCCGGCCGGACGAAGACCTCGAAGGACACCAGCGCCGCGACCGGCTCGCCGGGCACGCAGATCACCGGGACGCCGTCGCGGCCCAGCCTGCCGAAGCCCTGCACGGCACCGGGGTGCATGGTCACCTGACGGAAGTGCATCGGGCCGAGCTCGGCGAGCACCTCCTGCACCAGGTCGCCCTCGGTGGCGAAGGTGCCGGCGACGAGCACCAGGTCGCTGCGCAGCAGCTGGCTCTCCAGCACCTCGGTCAGCCGGCGCCGCTCGGTGGGCAGGATCCCCCACCGGTAGGCGGCGGCCCCGGCGTCGCGGGCGGCGGCGGCCAGCGCGTAGCTGTTGACGTCGACCACCTGCCCGGGCGCCGGCTGGGTGGTGATGTCGACCAGCTCGGTGCCGGCGGAGAGCACGGCGACCCGCGGCCGCGGCCGCACCTGCACCCGGTCGCGGCCCACCGCGGCCAGCAGGCTGATCTGCGCCGGCCCGATGGGCGTGCCCACCGAGACCGCGGCGGTGCCGGGCGAGACGTCGTCGCCGGTGCGGCGGACGTAGCTGCCGGCCTCCGGGCCGGCGTGCACCTGCACCCGCACCACGCCGCCGTCGGTCCACACACCGGGGACGACGACGTCGGCGCCGGTGGGCAGCATCGCGCCGGCGCTCACCTTCTGCGCCAGCCCGGGCGCGAGCGCGGCGGGCGCGGCAGCGCCGGCGACGGTCTCGCCGACGACGGCGAGCTCGACCGGCGCGTCGGGGGTCGCGGCGGCGACGTCCTCGGCGCGGGCGGCGTAGCCGTCGAGGGCGGCCTGGTCGAAGGCCGGCAGCGCGCGGGCGCTGACCACGTCCTCGGCGCACAGCAGGCCCTGCGCGTCGAGGACGGCGAGCTCGATCGGCTCGGGCTGGGGCACCGCGGCGAGGATCTCGTCGAGGTGGGCCTCCACCGTCCGCAGCGCCGGCGTCTCCGGCTCGGCCGGCCCGGGCGGCGGCGGCACGGCGCCGCGGTCGATCTGCGCGGTGGCGTGCGCCGGCGGGCCCGGGGACGTCGGCGGGTCGACGACGGCCCCGCTGCGGAGGTCCAGCGCCGTCGTGTCCCGGGGCCCCCGGCCCGCGCCGTTCTCGGTCATCGCCCCCGATCGTCCCCCCTGCGGGGACGGGCTCAGGCCTGCGACGCGCCCTCGGCGGGCAGGTCGGCCACGAACTCGGTGAGCCAGGAGCGCAGCGCCGGCCCGAGGTCCTCCCGCTCGGAGGCCAGCCGGATGACCGCCTTGAGGTAGTCGAGCTTGTCGCCGGTGTCGTAGCGGCGGCCGGCGAAGACGACGCCGTGCAGCGGGTGCCCGCGCTCGACCAGCGTGGCCAGCGCGTCGGTCAGCTGGATCTCCCCGCCGCGGCCGGGGGCGGTCTCGCGCAGCACGCCGAAGACCTCCGGCGAGAGCACGTAGCGGCCGATGACCGCCAGGCTCGAGGGCGCCTCGTCGACCGGCGGCTTCTCCACCAGGCCGGTGATGGCGACGACGTCGCCGGTCGCGCCGGGCTCGACCGCCACCGCGCCGTACTTGTCGATGTTCTCCCGGCCGACGTCGAGCAGCGCGATCACCGAGCCGCCGTGCTGGGCCTGCACCGCCAGCATCTGCTCGAGCAGGTGGTCGCGGGCGTCGATGAGGTCGTCGCCGAGCAGGACGGCGAAGGGCTCCTCGCCGACGAAGGCGGCCGCCTGCAGCACCGCGTGCCCCAGGCCGCGCGCCTCGCCCTGCCGGACGAAGTGCACCTGGGCGACGTCGGTGGACTCCTGGACGGCGGCCAGCCGGCCGGCGTCACCCTTCTTCTCCAGCGCCGTCTCGAGCTCGGGGGTGCGGTCGAAGAAGTCCTCGATCGCGGCCTTGTTGCGGCCGGTGACCATGAGCACCTCGGCGAGGCCGGCGCGGGCGGCCTCCTCGACGATGTACTGCAGCGCCGGGCGGTCGACGACCGGCAGCAGCTCCTTGGGCACCGCCTTGGTCGCCGGCAGGAACCGGGTGCCCATCCCGGCGACGGGGATGACGGCCTTGCGCGCCGGGCGCTGCGGGGTCGACATGCGCGGCAGCCTAACCAGGGGCCACGCGCCGGACGATCTCGTACCGGCCCCCGGCGGCGGCCGCGGCTCTAGCCTCCCCCCGTGAGCGCACCGTCCGACGCGGAGGCGGCCAAGTCCGTCCTGCGGGACCGGATCATGGCCGGCCGCCGGCACCGCACCCCCGCCGCGCGCGCCACGGCCGCGGCGGCGGTGGCCACCACGCTGCTCGCGCGCCTCGCGCGGGTGCGCGTCCTCGCGGCCTTCGTGCCGGAGGACACCGAGCCCGGGTCCGGCCGGCTGCCGGCCGCGTTCACCCAGCTCAGTGCCCGGGTGCTGCTCCCGGTCGTGCCCGAGTCGGGCACCGACCTGCGCTGGGCGGTCGACACCGGCCGGCTGGTGCCGGGCCGCTACGGGATCCTGGAGCCGGCCGGCCCGCGGCTGGGGCCGACGGCGGTGGGGACGGCGGAGGTCGTCGTGGTGCCGGCGCTGGCCGTCGACCGCGACGGCACCCGGCTCGGCCGCGGCGGGGGCTGGTACGACCGGGCCCTGCAGCACGTGCGCCCGGGCGCGGTGGTGGTGGCGCTGGTCTTCGACGACGAGCTGGTCGACCGGTTGCCGGCCCTGGCCCACGACCGCCCGGTGACCGCCGTCGTCACCCCCTCCGGCGGCTGGCAGGAGATACCCGCCGGTAGGTGACACGGTGGGCCGGTCGGCGCCGTCGAGGGGAGCCCGCCGTGTCTCCGGAGATCGTCTCGATCCTGGCGCTGGTCGCCATCTTCGCCATCGCCACGTTCCTGCCCATCAACATGGGCGCGCTGGCCTTCGTCGCCGCCTTCCTCGTGGGCACGCTGTCGGTCGGGCTGAGCGCCGAGGACATCCTCGGCGGCTTCCCCGCCGAGCTGGTGCTGACCCTGATCGGCGTCACGTACCTGTTCGCCATCGCGCAGAACAACGGGACCGTCGACCTGCTGGTCCGCGGCGCGGTGCGGCTGGTCGGCGGCCACGTCGCGGCGATCCCGTGGATCATGTTCGCCGTCACCGCGCTGCTCACCGCGATCGGCGCCCTCTCCCCCGCCGCGGTCGCGATCATCGCGCCGATCGCGCTGACCTTCGCCGCGCGGCACGGGATCAGCCCCCTGCTGATGGGCATGATGGTCATCCACGGCGCCCAGGGCGGCGGCTTCTCGCCGATCAGCGTCTACGGCGTCACGGTGAACACGATCGTCGAGGACGAGGGCCTGCCGAGCAGCCCGCTCGCGGTCTTCCTCGGCGCCCTGTTCTTCAACCTGGCCATCGCGCTGGCGCTGTTCCTCGTCCTGGGCGGCCGGCAGCTGCTCGGCCGGAAGGTGGCCGCCGCGCCGCTGGCCCACGTCGAGCACGCCCACGGCACCGTCGTCCGGGGACACGGCGCCGCCCCCGGGCCCGGCGTCGGAGGGGACGACGACGAGCACGTGCACCCCGAGGTCGCCCGGCCCGTGGGCTTCGAGCAGGTCCTCACCCTGGTCGGGCTGGCCGTCGTCGCGGTCCTGGCCCTCGCCTTCGACCTCGACATCGGGTTCGTCTCGATCACCGTCGCCGTCGTCCTGGCGCTGTTCTCCGCGCAGAAGCACAAGGGCGCGGTCACCCAGATCAGCTGGTCCACCGTCCTGCTCATCGCCGGCGTCCTGACCTTCGTCTTCGTCCTGCAGGAGGCCGGCACGATCGACTACGTCGGCGAGGCGGTCATCGGGCTCGGCATGCCCCTGCTCATCGCGCTGCTGCTCTGCTACATCGGCGGGGTGGTGTCGGCCTTCGCGTCGTCGACCGCCATCATCGGCGTCGCCATCCTGCTCGCGGTGCCGTTCCTGGAGTCCGGGGACATCGGCGCGGTGGGTGTGGTGGTCGCCCTGTCCGTGGCCTCGACCATCGTGGACGTCAGCCCGTTCTCGACGAACGGCGCGCTGGTCCTGGCCAACGCGCAGGACGTCGACCGGGACCGCTTCTACAAGCAGATCCTGGCCTACTCCGGGATCGTCGTCGCCGTCGGGCCGCTGCTGGCCTGGCTGGTCTTCGTCGTCGTCCCGAGCTGGCTGTGAGACAGGAGAGGGACACATGACCGGACCACTCGACGGGATCCTCGTCGTCGACCTGACCCGCGCGCTGGCCGGACCGCACGCGGGGATGATGCTCGGCGACCTCGGCGCCCGAGTGATCAAGGTGGAGAGCCCCGGCAGCGGGGACGACACCCGCGGCTGGGGGCCGCCGTTCGTGCAGCCGGAGGGGGCCGCCCGGGAGTCGACGTACTTCCTGTCGACCAACCGCAACAAGGAGTCGGTCACCCTCGACCTGAAGGACGACGGCGACAAGGAGCTGCTGCGCGAGCTGGTGCGCCGCGCCGACGTGCTGCTGGAGAACTTCCGCCCCGGCACGCTGGCCCGCCTCGGCTTCGGCACCGACGTGCTCGCCGACCTCAACCCGCGGCTGGTCACCCTCTCGATCAGCGGGTTCGGCCACGACGGCCCGGAGGGCAGCCGCGCCGGGTACGACCAGATCGCGCAGGGCGAGGGCGGGCTGATGTCGCTGACGGGGTCCGGTCCCGACGACCCGCAGCGGGTCGGCGTGCCGATCGGGGACCTGCTGGCCGGCATGTACGGCGCCTACGGCGTGCTGGCCGCGCTGGTCGAGCGGGAGCGCACCGGCCGCGGCCAGGTCGTGCGCACGTCGCTGCTGGCCGCGATCGTCGGCGTGCACGCCTTCCAGGGCACGCGCTGGACGGTGGCGGGCGAGGTCGGCCGCGCGCAGGGCAACCACCACCCCTCGATCACGCCCTACGGGCTGTTCCACTGCAAGGGCGGCAGCATCCAGCTGTCCTGCGGGTCGGAGGGGCTGTGGCGGCGGCTGTGCGCCGAGTTCGGCCTCGACCCCGAGGCGCCGGGGATGGCCACCAACGGCGACCGGGTGGGCAACCGGGAGCAGGTCGTCGAGCTGCTGGAGCGCACCTTCGCCGACACCCCCGCCGAGGAGCTGCTCGCCCGGCTGGCCGCGGCCGGCGTCCCGGCCGGCAAGGTGCGCACGCTCGACGAGGTCTACGGCTGGGACCAGACCCTGTCGCAGGGCCTGCTGATCGACGTCGAGCACGCCACCCTGGGCCGGCTGCAGCTGCCCGGCCCGCCGCTGCGGTTCTTCACCGCCACCCCCGACGGCGAGACCGAGACCACCCGCCGCGAGCACGCCGCGCCCCCGGTGCTGGGCGGCTCGGACGCGGAGATCCGCGCCTGGCTGTCCGGGCCGGAGGCGTGACCGGGCGCCTCGACGCCCGAGCGCTGCGCGACCTCGTCCTCGACCCGGGGTCCTGGACGAGCTGGGACACCCCGATCGGCCCCCGCGACGTCGACCCGGGCTACGCCGCGGAGCTGCGCGCGGCCGCCGAGCGGTCCCGGCAGGACGAGGCCGTCGTCACCGGGGAGGGCCGGCTGCGCGGGCGGCGGGTGGCCGTCGTCGCCGGGGAGTTCGGCTTCCTCGCCGGCTCGATCGGGGTGGCCACCGCTGAGCGGCTGGTCGCCGCCGTCGAGCGGGCCACCGACGAGGGGCTGCCGCTGCTGGCCGCGCCGGTGTCGGGCGGCACGCGGATGCAGGAGGGCACGGTGGCCTTCCTGCAGATGATCGGCATCACCGCCGCGATCGCCCGGCACAAGGCCGCGGGCCTGCCCTACCTGGTGTACCTGCGCGACCCGACCTTCGGCGGCGTGCTCGCCTCGTGGGGGTCGCTCGGGCACGTGACCATCGCCGAGCCGGGTGCCGCGATCGGCTTCCTCGGGCCGCGGGTGTACGCGGCGCTGCACGGCGAGCCGTTCCCCGAGGGCGTGCAGACCGCCGAGCACCTGGCCCGCCGCGGGCTCATCGACGCCGTCGTCGCCCACGAGGACGTCGCCGACCTCGCCGACCGGGCGCTGTCGGTGCTCTCGGCGCGGCGGACGTGGCACCTGGACGTCCGCGACGCGGAGCGGCCGACGCCCGAGGACGGCACCGACGCGGGGCTGGTCGGGGTGGACGGTGCAGACGGGCGCACCGCCTGGGACGTCGTCACCGCCTCCCGGCGCCGCGACCGGCCCGGCGTGCGGCGGCTGCTGCGGACGGCGGCCACCGACATCGTCGGCCTGTCCGGGACGGGGGCCGGCGAGAAGGACCCCGGCCTGCTGCTGGCGCTGGCCCGCTTCGGCGGCGCGCCGTGCGTCGTGCTCGGGCAGGACCGGCGCGGGCAGTCGCTGTCGGCGCCGCTGGGCCCGGCCGCGCTGCGGGAGGCGCGGCGCGGCATGCGGCTGGCCGCCGAGCTGCACCTGCCGCTGGTCACGCTCATCGACACCCCCGGCGCGGCGCTCTCCCGGGAGGCGGAGGAGGGCGGGCTGGCCGCCGAGATCGCCCGCTGCCTCGAGGACCTGGTGACGCTGCGGGCGCCGACGCTGGCGGTGCTGCTCGGCCAGGGCACCGGCGGCGGCGCGCTGGCGCTGGTGCCGGCCGACCGGGTGCTCGCCGCGGCCAACGGCTGGCTGGGCCCGCTGCCGCCGGAGGGCGCCGCGGCGATCGTGCACCGCACCGTCGACCGGGCGCCGGAGATGGCCGCCGAGCAGGGCGTGCGGGCGACCGACCTGTGGCGGGCGGGGATCGTCGACCGGGTGGTGCCCGAGCGGCCCGACGCGGCCGACGAGCCGGTGGAGTTCTGCCGGAGGCTGGGGCGGGTGCTCGGCGACGAGCTGGCCGGCCTGCTGGGTCGCGAGGACGCCGAGCGGCACCGCAGCCGGCTGCACCGGTACCGCCACCTCGGCCGCTGAGGGGCGCGCGGGGGCGCGGTGAGGGAGGACGCCGTCACGGCACCGTCCGCGCGGTCGCCGGTCCTGTCCGGCGCGTCTCACCCGTCCGCGCAGGTCACCGCCCCCCCGAGGTGGTACGCAGGGTGAGCCATCGACGACCTGGCGTCACCTGACGGGGGCACGAGGGACACCCGGTCGAACTGTGAGCACACCCACCGTTGACGCACAGTGACGACGGCGGTGAGGGTGGCTCGCCGCCGGACCTGCCGGCGCCCGACCGAACGGAGCCCCCGTGCACGACGCCCCGACCCCCGGCCCGCATCCCGGTCGGGACCCCGGGAGCGGCCGGCGCGACGCCTTCGCCCCGCTGCTGCACGACCCCCTCGCCGCGATGTTCCGGGAGCACGGCCGCACCGGCATCCCCACGCACGGCGTCCCGACCGCCGGCGCGCCCGAGCCGGTCACCGTCTACGACGACGGCGTGCCGCGGGTGAACCTGGGCAGCAACAACTACCTCGGCCTGGCCGGGGACCCGCGGGTGGTCGAGGCCGCCGTCGACGCGGTGCGCCGCTACGGCACCAGCACGTCCGGCAGCCGGGTCCTCAACGGCACCACCCGGCTGCACCTGCAGCTGGAAGAGGAGCTCGCCGACCACTACGGCGTCGAGGCCGCGGTGCTCACCTCCTCGGGCGTCAACGCCAACACGGCGCTGCTGTCGACCGCCTGCGGCCCCGGCGACGCGCTGCTGGTCGACGCCCACGCGCACGCCAGCGTGCACGCCGGCGCGGCCGCCAGCCGCGGCACGACGATCCGCTTCCGGCACAACAGCGTCGAGTCCCTGGCGCGGCGGCTGGAGCGGCTCGACCCGCGGGCCGGCGCCGTGGTGGTCGTCGACGGCGTCTACTCGATGACCGGCGAGACCGCGCCGCTGGCCGCGATCGCCGACCTGTGCGCCGCGTACGGCGCCCGGCTGGTCGTCGACGAGGCGCACGGCCTGGGGGTGCTCGGCGAGCGGGGGCGCGGCGCCGCCGAGCACACCGGCGCCCTGGACCGGGTCGACGCGGTGACCATCGCCTTCAGCAAGTCGCTGGCCAGCGTCGGGGGCGCGGTCCTCACCAGCCACCGGGTGGCCGACGGCATCCGCGCGAGCGCCGTCCCCTATGTGTTCAGCGCCGCCAACGAGCCGGCCGGCGTCGGCGCGGCCCTGGCCGCCCTGCGCATCCTGCGGGCCGAGCCCGAGCGCCGGACGCGGCTGCAGGAGAACGGCCGGCGGCTGCGCGTCGAGCTCAGCGCCGCGGGCACGCCCCCGCTGCCCGGCAGCGGCGCGGTGATCGCCGTGCCGACCGGCAGCCCGGAGGCGACCGTGGCGGCGTGGCGGGCGGCCTACGAGGCCGGCGTCTACTGCAACGCAGTCGGCTACCCCGCCGTCCCGCGGGGCAAGGGGGTGCTGCGGCTGTCGGTCATGGCCACGCACACCGCCGAGCAGCTGCAGGCCGCCGCCGGCTCGGTGGCCGCCGCGGTGCTCTCCACCCGGGACGCCGAGGAGGCCGGGCAGGGGGTCGGCGGGCAGCTGGCCGTCGCCTGAGCCCTCGCCCGACGATGGTCGTCGGGGGTGCGGTACCCGGGAGGAGGCGCGGTGCCCGACTGGGCGTGGACGCTGACCGGGGTCGCGGGCGGCCTGCTGCTGTGCTGGGGAGCGCTCGTGGCGGCGCTGTGGCGAGCCCGGCCCGACGAGCTGCGGGCCCGTGAGCTGCTGCGGCTGCTGCCCGACGTCGTCCGCCTGGTCCGCCGGCTGGCCGCCGACCGGACCCTGCCCCGCGGGGTCCGCGTGCGGCTGTGGCTGCTGCTGGGCTACCTGGCGCTGCCGGTGGACCTCGTGCCCGACGTCATCCCGGTGATCGGCTTCGCCGACGACGCCGTCGCCGTCGCCGTGGTGCTGCGCTCGGTGGTCCGCCGGGCCGGGGCCGGCGCGGTCGACCGGCACTGGCCGGGAACGGCGGCGGGCCTGGCGGCACTGCGCCGGGCCACCCGGCTACCGGGGTGAGTCAGCGCGGCGTCGACGCCCCCGGGCGGAACGGCGCGCCGTGCGCGCAGACGACGAGCGTGGCGAGGTCCAGCACCCGCTCGCGCTGCTCGCGCAGCTGGTCGCGGTCGGGCGCGTAGGGGTCGTCGGCCGGGCCCTCGCCGGTCCACCACAGGTGGGTCAGCGCGACGACGTCGTCGGGCGTGCCGACCAGCGTGGTGACGTCCTGCGGCGTGTGCCCCGGCGTGGCCAGCAGCCGGACGGCGGGGGTGAGCTGCACGCCGTCGGCCGGGCGGCGGGTGAAGACGTCGCCCTCGATCACCGACTGGAAGTCGTGCACCGGGACCACGGGGAACAGCGCCACGTTGAGCGTGTGGTCGAGGTGGTGGTGGCTCAGCACGACGTCGGTCACGTCTCCGGGCGCGACGCCGAGCTCGCGCAGGGGACCGAGGATCTGCTCCCGGTCGGCCACCATCCCCGGGTCGACGACGATCGTCCGGCCGGCGTCGCGGACGAGGGTGACCGTGCCGGCCACGTGCGGCAGCCGGGCGTAGCCCTCGACCAGGACGTCGACGCGGGCGGTGCGGGAGAGGTCGGCCATGCGGGCACGCTAGGGCGGGGCACCGCTCCCCGCAGAGCGCCGGCGCTCAGGCCGGCTGCAGGTCACCCCCGGTCACCGCGGTGGCGGCCTCGTCGACCGCCCAGTCGCGCACGGTGAGCCCCTCGATGTGCGGATGCCGCGCCAGCCCCGCACCGAGATCGCTGGCCAGGAAGGCCCGGTAGGCCGCCTCGTCCTCCCACAGGTAGACGCCGCCGGCCCCGCCGTCGGCCGAGCGCAGCCAGATCTTGCTGCGCAGGCCCGGGACCTCGGCGAAGACGGGGGCCAGCTCCTCGGCGCAGACCCGGCCCCACTCCGCCGGGTCCATCCCGCGGACGCGGTACTCGAAGACCGACACGTGCACGTGACCTCCCCGGATCAGCGGCCGCGGTCGCCCGGACCGGTGCCGCGATGCTCCCCATCCCCCCGTCGGGCCGGGAGGTCCCGCCGCACGGGCGGGAGGGCGGACCGCGTGCCGTCACCGAGGGCCGTCCGCCGGACGCGGGCGGGGATCGCGTCGTCCGACCGCCCCCACATCGACGTCGCGGCGCGCTGACCCTTGCGTCCGGCAACCACCTGGCGGGAGCCTGCCCCCGGTCGGCACCTGCAGGCGCGGGCGCGGACCGGCGGGGTGGGACGTGGACCTGGACCTGGGCTGTGTCGCCGACCTCCTCGTGCTGCTCGAGGAGGGCGGCTACCACCGCGCAGCGGCGCGACTGCACCTGTCGACCTCGGCGCTGTCCCGCCGGGTGCAGCGGCTGGAGCGCCAGGTCGGAGTGCCACTGCTGGTCCGGGGCCCGACGGGCACGGTGGGACCGACGGCGGCCGGACTGGCCTTCGTCGAGGCCGCTGGGCCGCTGCTGAGAGCTGCGCGCAGGGCCCGGACGCTGGCCCGTGAGGCGTCGGCGCCCGTGGTGCGACTGGGGCTGCCGGGTGGACCACAGGGGCTGCCGGGTGGGCTGGGACTGCCCGACGTGGGCCGTGCGGTGCGGGCGAGGGTGCCGGGTGTGCGGCTGGTCGGTGTGCCGCTCCCGTTCCCGGCCATGTGCACCGCGCTGCTCGACGGCGAGGTCGACGTGGTGTGGGGCGCGATCGGGGAGACGCCACCGGCGTTGGAGCTGGTCCCGGCCGGCGTCTTCGACCGGGTGGCGGTGCTGCCGCTCCACCATCCCCTGGGCCACGCCGGCCGGCTCGGCGTCGCCGACGTGCTCGACCTGCCCCTGCAGTACAACCCGGCCATCCCCGCCGGGTGGATTGGGCGTTCCTGCTCGACGACGTCCGGCCGGTCCGGGAGGCCCGGCTGGTGCAGGTCGAGTCCGACTCCCTGCCCGCCCTGTGGCAGCGATCGGTGCGTGAGCAGGCCGTCCACGTCGCGGTCGCCTGGAACGAGCTGCGGCTGCGTCCGGGCTTCCGGGTCGTGCCGATCGACGGCCTGGTGCCGTGTCCGCAGTGGGTCACCCGTCGCCGCACCGACCGCCGCGGACCCGTCCGCGCGCTCGCCGAGGCGCTGGCCGCTCTCGCGGCCGCCGAGACCGTCGACCACCGGCGTGGTCTCCTCCACCGCATCGCCGGCAACGGCGCACCGGTCTGACCTCCCCGCCCGCAGGACGCGTCAGCCCGCCGGGCGCTCGTCCCGGACCAGCGGAGGAGTGCGGTGGAGGCCGGCTCCCCTGCCGTGCGGGGACGTGCGCGTCAAGCCCCCTTGCCCGAACCGCAACGGGGGTGGCCGCCCGCTCCACGGGTGCCCGACGCTCGTGCGACTGCGGAGACGGGATCGGAGGTGCGTGCAGATGCGTCGGACGACGGGACTGCGGCGGGGACTCGTCCGGACTTTCGCCGGGGCCGGTGGGGCTGCCCTCGTGCTGGCCGCGGCCGGACCGGCCGCGGCCGCTCCGGCGAGCGTGGAGCGGGGCACCCTCCCGCCGGACGACGTCCGACTCGTGGAGACCGAGCTGTGTCCCTTCCCGATCGAGATCCACGAGGTCCTGACGGGCACCTACACGGTCCACCTGGACGCCGACGGCGACTTCGTGCGGGCGGAGGTGCACATCGCCTACGACGCCGATCTCAGCGCCAACGGGATCACGCTGCACGAGTCCGACCGGTGGACCGACTTCTACTTCCCCGGCGGCACCCACCGCAAGGTCGGCCAGCTGGCGCACGTCTCGGGGCCCGGGGGCCTGGTGGTCAACGACGCCGGCATCCTCTTCACGGTGGGGGGCGACGACGTCGTGGTCGACCACCACGGCCGCGTCACCGAGTTCATCGGTGAGGTCCTCTGCCCTGCTCTGCAAGGAGGCTGAACCCCGAACCGTCGCGGCGCCCGAGCAGCCGGCCGCGGGTCCACGCACCGACGGCACGGGTGCCGGGCGCGGCGTCGGGGTGTCTCCGGTGGGAGACGTCGTCGGCGAGCGTCATGTTCGCGCGCCTCGTGAGGGCGGCCGCGGAGTCGGTGTGTGGAGCACTGCGTCGGCGAGGACGTGACTGCGCCGGTGCGAGGGTGACCATGCGGGGCGCGAGGGTGACTCTGCGGCATCCCTTCGGGGGCAGGCTCGACGAGGGCCGGGACCGGCGGTCTCATCGGCTCGGCCACGGCCGGGCAGGTCCGGGGCTGGCCACGCTGAGGGACACGCGATCCGGGGCGGCCGCGTGATGGCGGCGCCGTCGGCGCTGCCGAGGGTGTACGCCCGCCGGGCTCGCTCAGTCCGGGACATCGCGGCGGAGGCTGTCGAGGACGGCAGGAGATGTCGGCGAGCTGCTGGACCTGCGGGGCGTGAGCTGATCGAACACCGATCGCCGGCCTCACGGCGGCATGAGTTCGGCAGCAAGGTGTGCCTGATGTGCGTGAGTCCGTGCGTGGCGGGGCCGGTACGGATCCTCTGTACGGGTGAGACTCTGCGCCAGCGATGACTCCTGGCACCGACGGCCGTCCTTCCCCTGGACGGCGAGGACCCGGCGTCGGCGGGCCGGCGAGGGCAACGAGAGGAATCCAGGTGACCGAGATCCAGCAGGACGTGGACGCGCGCGTCCAGACCGAGCGCACCCGGCTGCTCCGCGTGCTCGACGGGCTCGACGGGCTCGACGGGCTCGACGAGGAGCAGTGGGACACCCCCAGCCTGTGCGCAGGCTGGTCGGTGCGAGACCTGGTCGTGCACGTGCTCATGCCGTACGAGGTCTCGACGCCCCGGTTCCTGCTGACGATGCTGCGCGCACGGTTCGACTTCGACCGCGCCGCCGACCGTTGGGCGACCACGGACACACGGACACCGGCCGAGGTGGTCGCCGGCCTGCGGAGGACCGAGCACCGCACCTTCAACGTGCCCGGTGCGCCGGTCGAGGCGCCGTTGAGTCACCTGGTCATCCACGCCCAGGACGTCTACCGGCCGCTCGGGGTGCCATCCCCGACCGACCCGGAGAACGCCCGGGTCGCCCTCGAGCAGCTGACCAGCCCCCGCGCCCGTCGCTCGCTGCCGCCGGGCATCCTCGACGGGCTGGCGTTCTCGGCCACCGACACCGACTGGCACCACGGCGAGGGCGCCCAGGTCTCCGGACCGGCCACCGCGCTCCTCACCACCCTCTCCGGCCGAACCGCCGCCCTGCCCGAGCTCGCCGGTGCAGGCGTGGCAGATGTGCGAGCGCGCCTGTAGCCGCCGAGCGCGAGAGCGCCGATGCGCACCACACCGCTCACATCGGGTAGCCGCACTGACGCACGGAGGATCACACCCTGCTGCCGAACTCACGGCGGCAGGACACCGGTGTTCTGCGCATCAGAGGTCTGGCCTCCCGCAGCCGCGGGACGCGGGTGGGGATGTCCGCGCGGGCCTGCGGGCGCGTAGCGTGGTGGTCAGGCGCTGGGACGGACCGGCGTTGATCGTGCGTCCGGCAGTGGCGTAGTGCGCGAGCGCGGGCTCCAGATCGGAGTACGCAGCCGAGGTCACTCCCCCCTGTACAGAGCAGACCGGAGGCCGTGCGTGGCCGGCGACGAGAACCCGCAGCCCGCGAACGCCGTCGAGGCGTTGGAGCGCCTGGGTCGGTTGTCCCTGCGGGAGCTGTCGATGGACAGCCTGCTGCAGACGGTGGCCGACCTGAGCAGGGCCGTGCTGCCCGGCCGGCCCGAGACGTCGGTGACCCTGCTGGTCAGGGACAAGCCCACCTTGATGGCGAGCACCGGACAGTTGGCCGTCGACCTCGACGAGCGCCAGTACGAACGCGATCACGGCCCGTGCCTGCACGCCGCCCGCTCCGGCGAGGTGACCGAGGTCGCCGACACCCGCACCGATCCCCGCTGGCGGGACTACCTGTCCCGGGCAGTCGAGCGCGGCTGCCTCAGCTCCCTGTCGATCCCGCTGCGCATCGACGAGGACCACCAGGTCAGTGGGGCGCTGAACATCTACGCCCGGGACGCCGACGCCTTCGACGAGGACAGCCGCTCGGCCGCCACCCGGTTCGGCCCGTACGCCGCGGTCGCGGCCGGCAACCTGTACGCCTACCAGAGCGCAAGGGACATGGCCGACAACCTGCAGCGGGCTCTGGAGTCCCGGGCGGTGATCGACCAGGCCAAGGGCGTGCTCGTCGAGCGCTACAAGATCACGCCCGACCAGGCCTTCCAGTTGCTGGCCCAGGCGTCGATGCACGCCAACCGGAAGGTGCGCGACATCGCCGACCACCTCGTGCACACCGGCGAGTTCCCCCTCCGGTAGCTCCGCCGCAGCGGCCGTCGTCGGCACCGGATCGAGCCGGGTCACCCGGGGAGCAGGTGCCCCGGACACTGGAGACAGCCACCGCGACTCCCCGGGGGGCTGCGGTGGTCAGGTCCCGCTGCTCGAGAACCCACGGGCGGCGGGGCCGCCTCAGCGGGGCCGCGTACCCGCCGACCCCGGAGGTGCGTCTCACAGGCCACCCGGGCGTCGAGTTCCTGCCGGCCGCGGCCTGGCCACCTTCGACGGCATCCAGGTCGACGCGCGGCCGGCACGTCCGGGCCGCTCTCGTCGGCGGCGAACGCCTCGGCGCTCCGGGCGATCACGGCGGCGATTCCTCGTCGGTGAGCCCGGCGAGCCTGTCGCCGCGGCCCGCAGGACCGGCGGTCGCTCGCTCATGACGCCTCGTCGCCCGGCCGGGTCCGCGGTCTACCGGCCGGTGGTCAGCAGTGCGCGGGTCCGGCCGGGCGCGGCGCACACCTGAGGTGCGCGGCCCCTGCGAAACGAGCTGTTGCGCGATGGCAGCCAGCGCCGGCGCTACGGGCCAGATCTGCGCGACCGGAGCACCCGCCAGGCAGGGCTGAAGACCGCGAGTCGGCATCAGCGGCGTCGCATCGACCGCAAAGCCGCCCTCATGACCGCAGAGCCGACCCTCGCCTGCGCAGAGCCACCCAGGGCGAGACCACGATCCCGCCCTCGCGCGGCGCAAACGTGACCCTCGCCGACAAGCGTGGACGCCGGGGCGCAGCGTGGCGCATCATTGGCAGTCGAAGGCCCCGAGTGCCAGCCTCCGCCGGCACCGGCCCCGTCCGACCCCGCTCGACCAGGAGTGCCGCCCCGTGCCCACGTACCAGTACGCCTGCACCAACCCCGAGGGCAAGCACGAGTTCGAGGTGGTGCAGTCCTTCTCCGACGCCCCGGTGGCCGAGTGCCCGACCTGCGGCGTGCCCGTGCGCAAGGTCTACGGCTCGATCGGCGTGGTCTTCAAGGGCTCGGGCTTCTACCGCACCGACAGCCGCTCGAGCTCCACCTCCGGCGAGACCGCCAAGGCGTCCGCCTCCTCCGACTCGTCGTCGGGCACGCCGTCCACGGGGTCGTCGTCGAAGGAGTCGTCCTCTTCGTCGTCGGGTACCTCGACGTCCTCGAGCAGCTCCTCCGGGAGCGGCAGCAAGGCCGCCGCGGGCTGACGCCGGCCGTCCACACCCGGGCGGCGCTTCCACAGGGCCTGCGCGCGGACCCCGCAGCTGGTCCGGGGCGGTCAGCCTGGGCCGGTGCCGCGCCTGCGTCGTCCCCGCTCCCCCGCCGTCCTGCTGCGCCGCTGCCTGGCCGCGCTGCTGGCCACCGGTGCCCTCGTGCTCGCCCTGCGCCCACCGGCGGTCCCCCCGGCGGAACCGCCGCCGGGCACCCCGGTGGTCACCGCGGCCGCCGACCTGCCGGCGGGCACGGTGCTGACCGGCGCGTCCCTCACGGTCACCGAGCTGCCCACGGCCCCCACCGGGTCGGCGCCCGACCCCGCCGCACTCACCGGGCGGGTGCTCGCCGCGCCGCTGCGGGCCGGTGAACCCGTCACCGACGTGCGGCTGGTCGGCCCGGGCCTGACCGCGCTGCTGCCGGCCGGCCAGGTGGCCGTCCCGGTGCGGCCGGCCGACCTCGCCGTGGCCGGGCTCGCCACGCCCGGGGACCGGGTCGACGTCCTGGCCACCGCCCCCGACGCGGCGCAGGCCGGGGTGGTGGCACGGGCCGCGCTCGTCCTGGCGGTCCCGGGACCCGACGACGGCGGGCTGCTGGTGCTCGCCGTCGACGAGGCCACCGCATCGGCCCTGGCCGCGGCGGCGGCCACGGCCACTCTCACGCTGAGTCTCACCCCGCCTGCGGGCCGTGACTGACCTCTGGACCGGCCGGGGATGGTCGTGAGTGCATGAGGGCCGTGCTGAGGGGATTCAAGGACTTCCTGCTGCGCGGCAACCCAGGTGATCACGTTCCTGCTCACCGCCGCGGTCGTCTACTTCGTCGTGGTGCTCCCGCTGCAGAAGATCGCCGAGCGGCGGCGGCGCGGCGAGGAGGCCGGGCCCGTGGCGCCCACCGAGGTGGAGCTGCTCGCCGAGATCCGCAACCTGCTGCGCAACGGCCCCGTCCAGGGCGCCGCCCCGAGCGAGCGAGGGGTGGGGAGGACGGGGTCCTTCACCTAGTCGGTGCCCCAGTGCGGCGGCCGGTCCTCCAGCCAGCGCCGGTCGGGGTCGCGCTCGTCGGGCCGCTCCCCCCAGCCGACGTCGCCGTCGTCGGGCGCCCGCTCCACCGGTGCGGGCGGGGCCGGCTGCGGGGGCTGCTCGACCGGCAGGCCGAGGTCCTGGAGGACCTCGGCGGCGGGCAGCGCGGCGAGCGCGGCACCGGGCAGCGCCAGCTTGGCGCCGCGGGTGCCCGAGCCGACGACGACGAGGCCGGCAGCGGCGACGGCGGCGTCGACCAGCACCGGCCACGACGGCGGCAGCCCGATCGGGGTGATGCCGCCGTAGGCCATGCCGGACTCCGCCACCGCCACGTCCTGCGGTGCGAAGGACGCCTTGCGCGCCCCCAGGTGCCGGCGCACCAGGCCGTTGACGTCGGCGCGGGTGGTGGCCAGCACGACGCAGGCGGCGAGCGCGGTCTGCCCGGCCCGGCGCGTGGCGACGACGACGCAGTTGGCCGACGCCGCGAGCGGGACGCCGTAGGCCTCGGTGAAGGCCGCGGTGTCGGCCAGGTCGTCGTCGACCGGCGCGACCCAGACCGGCCCGGGCAGCGACGGCAGGGCGGCCGCCACCGGCCCACCGAGCAGGTCGGGCCGCTCGGCGGCGGGCACCCAGGTCAGCGAGCCGAGCACGGGAGGGGGCGGGGTCGTCACGCCCCGATCCTGCCTCCCGGCGGGAACGCGGCGGCGGACGGCCGGATCCCGGCGGGTGCCGCCGCCCGACGGCGGCCAGGATGGGTCGCATGATCGGCCAGTTGCACTCCGTCGTCCTCGACGCGCCCGACGCGCACGCGCTCGCCACCTTCTACGCCGACCTGCTCGGGATGGAGGTGAGCAAGGGCGGCCCGGGCGACGACTGGGTCGTGGTGACCGGCAAGGGGTACCGGCTGGCGTTCCAGCAGGCGCCCGACCTGGTCCCGCCCGACTGGCCCGACCCGGCACGGCCGCAGCAGTTCCACCTCGACGTTCAGGTCGCCGACGTCGACGAGGCCGAGCCGCGGGTGCTCGCGCTCGGCGCCCGGAGGCTCCCCGGCGGGGGCGGGGACTTCCGCGTCTACGCCGACCCGGTCGGCCACCCCTTCTGCCTGGTGTGGGACGCGTGAGCGACGGCCTGCCCGCCGTCGACCGGGCCTCCGCCAGCGCCTTCGTCGCCGCCACCGGGTTCGACGTCACCGAGGCCAGCGGCACGCGGGTCGCCGGAACCGTCGACCTCGGGCCCGACCACCACACGCCGTGGGGCGTCGTGCACGGCGGGGTCCACTGCGCGGTGGTCGAGTCCGCGGCATCGATCGGCGCGAGTCTCGCCGTCGCCGACCGGGGTCAGTTCGCCGTCGGCGTCAACAACAGCACCGACTTCCTCCGGCCGGTCACCGCCGGCCGGGTCGACGTCGTCGCCGAGCCGGTGCAGCAGGGCCGCACCCTGCAGCTGTGGCAGGTGCTCATCACCCGCGCCGAGGACGGCAAGCTCGTCGCCCGCGGGCAGGTGCGCCTGCAGAACGTCCCGCTGCCCGGGGCGTGACCGCGCGCCGGGCGGTTCACACCAGCGGCAGCGCGGGCTCCCGGTAGGTGGTGCCGGCCAGCGACGGCGGCAGCACGTCGGGGTCGACGACGACGGAGAACAGCGCGCGCGGGTCCTGCAGCGTCGCGGGCGGGCGGGCAGCCGCACGGGGGACGACGCGGTCCCAGCGGGCCGGGCGGCGGTGCGGCAGCAGCTCGCGGGCGTCGAACTGGTAGTCGCCGAGCACCTCCCCCACCAGCAGCCCGGCGCCGTGCTCGATCGGCAGCGCCACGGGGTCGCCGGGGCGGATCTCGTCGAGGAAGGTCGACAGCTGCCGCAGGTCCTTGCTCGGCCGCCGTCCCGAGAGCTCCTTGGCCAGCGCGCGCAGCTCGGCCTGCGACAGCCCGGTCGCGTCGACGTCGACCCCCGACTGGGTGCCCAGGCCGACGACGCCGGCGGCGAGGCACGCACCGAGCTCGTTGTGCGCCCGCGGCCGCACGACCCACACCCGCGTGCCCTCGGGCTCGGGCGCGGGCGGGACGTCGTCGGCACCGGGCCACAGGTAGGGCAGGTCGTCGGGCTCGGACCCGAACAGCGGCGCGAACAGCGGCCGGTAGAAGTCCGGGTCCTTGGCCAGCAGGTTCGACCGGTGCGACCGGTGCAGCGCCTCGTCGCCCACCCACGAGGGCAGCAGCCCGCCGCGGGCGAGCTCCTCCTGCGCGGCGCCGGCGACGTCGGGGGCGAACTCGGCGATCAGCGTCTGGGTGCTGTCGGCGAACCCCCGCTCGCGCCACACCTGGACCATCGCCAGCCCGTAGACGACCAGCGCGGCGGTGCGCCCGCGCCACATGTGCACGACCGGGTGCGAGGCCCAGCCGTAGTCGGGCAGCTCGAGGGCGCGCAGCACCTGCAGCGTCTCCACGCGCTGCTTGCCCAGCCGCGGCGAGTCCAGCAGGCGGGCGCTCTCGACGAAGTCGGGCACCGGCAGGAAGGTCTGCATCGCGGGGGTTCCTGCCCGGGCCGGCGCGGGGTCAACCGCCGAGCGCCTCCAGCGCGGCCTCCCAGCGGGCGCGGCGGGCGTCGTCGTCCTGGTCCCACCACGCCGGGCCCCGCTCCCCCAGCCCGGTCTTGGCCAGCTGCACCCGGTCGCGGGCGGCGCGCCGGGCCGCCTCGTCGGGCGCCGTGCGCACCGCCGCGCGCGCGGCGCCCAGGTGCGACAGCAGCCGGGCGCGGACGTCGTCGGGCAGCGCGGGGTCGGCCGTCCGCCACCGCCGCCCGTCCACGACGACCCAGCGGCCGTCGTCGGTGAACTGGCCTCGCTGCAGGGGCCCGGCGCGAGCCTGCGAGCGCTGGGGGGCAGGGAGGTCCTTCCGGTCCCGGCTCATGCCCCGCAGCGGCGGGCCAGCTCGGGCAACACCTCGCCGAGCGGGGCGTCGACCTTGACGTCGACCCTCGCGTCGCCGCGGGTCGGCCCGAGGTTGACCACGCCGACCGGGATGCCGAGCTCGGCGGCGCGCAGCACGAACCGGTAGCCGCTCATGACCGTCAGCGAGGAGCCGAGGACGAGCAGGCTCGCGGACTCCTCGAGCAGGCGGAAGCAGGCCTCCACGCGGTCGCGCGGCACCGTCTCGCCGAAGAACACGACGTCGGGCTTGAGCGGGCCGGCCCCGCAGACGCGGCAGTCGACCATGACGAAGCCGTCGAGCACGTCGTCGGGCAGCTCGGCGTCGCCGTCGGGGTTCACCTCGTCGGCGCGCGGGCCGAAGGTCGGGTTGGCCGCCCGCAGCCGGCGGTGCAGCTCCGCGCGCGGGGCGACGTCGCCGCAGGCCAGGCAGACGGTGCGGTCGAGGCCGCCGTGCAGCTCGACGACGTCACGGGCGCCGGCGGCCTGGTGCAGCCCGTCGACGTTCTGGGTGACGACGCCGCCGAGCAGGCCGGCGCGCTGCAGCCGGGCGACCGCGGAGTGGCCGGCGTTGGGGCGGGCGGCGGCCATCTGCGGCCAGCCGACGAAGCTGCGCGCCCAGTAGCGGTGCCGGCCGCGCGGGTCGCGGCGGAAGGTCTGCCAGGTCATGGGCGTGTGCCGGCGCAGCGAGCCGGTGGCGCCGCGGTAGTCGGGGATGCCGGAGTCGGTGGACAGGCCGGCGCCGGAGAGGACGAGGACGTCGCCGTCGGCGACCAGGCCGGCCAGCTCGTCGAGGGCCGCGGGCTCGACGGCGGGGAGGGCGGCGGTCACCGGACCATCGTCCACCGCGACGGCGCGCCGCGCCGCCGCCGTCAGGTGAGCTCGCGCTCCAGCCGGCCGAGCAGGTCGTCGTAGACCCGCCGCAGACCGCGCGGGGCGAAGGTGCGCTCGAAGAAGCCGCCGACGCCGCCCGCGCCGTCCCAGGTGGTGCGCACCCGCACGGTGCTGCGGCCGCCGTCGGCCGGGGCGACCGTCCAGGTGGTGACCATCGAGGAGCGGGTGTCGCGCTCGACGAGGGTCCCGTCGGGCTCGGTGACCTCGACATCCTGCTCGCGCGCCCGCTTCGACGTCGCGGCGAAGCGCCAGTGCACCCGGGTGCCCGAGCCCTGCCCGCCGGCCTCGACGCGGTAGTCGCTGAACTGCTTGGGCAGCACCCGCGGGCGGGTGCCGGCGTAGTCGGCCAGGGCGGCGCGCACCCGCTCGGCGGGGGCGGCGACGACGCGTTCGGCGGTGGCCACGACCTGTCCCATACCGGTCATCCTGCCCTCGGCGCCGAACCGCTGCCGCCGACGTGACCCGGTTCACCGGTCGAGGTGCGGCGCGGCCGGGTACCCAGGAGGCGATGGACGCACCGCTCTCGTACACCCGCACCGGCTCCGGTGAGCCCCTCCTGCTGCTGCACGGCATGGGCAGCTCGCACCGCGACTTCGCCGCCGTGCTCCCGCTGCTCGCCGCCCGCTTCGACGTGATCGACGTCGACCTGCCCGGGGTCGGCCGGTCACCGGCCCTCCAGGAGCGCCCGACCGTCGCCGCGATCACCGACGCCGTCGAGCGGACCCTCGACGTCGAGGGCGTCGCCGGGGTGCACGTCCTGGGCAACTCGCTGGGCGCCCGGGTCGCGCTGGAGCTGGCCCGCCGCGGCCGCGCGCGGTCGGTGGTCGCCATCGCGCCGTCGGGCCTGAACGTGCCGCCGGAGCGCGTCTACCAGGGCAGCGGGATGGCGCTGGCGCGGGTCATGATGCGGACCGGTGCCCCGCTGGTCGGCCCGCTGTCGCGCTCGGCGCTCGGCCGGGCCGCGCTGCTGGCGCCGCTGAAGGCCCGGCCGTGGTCGACCTCCCCCGACGAGGCCCTCGGCGCGCGGGAGGGGTTCGCCGACTCCCGCGACTTCTGGCGCACGCTGCTGTGGGGGCTGCTGCTCGACGTCCCGCGCGGCCTGGACCGCATCGACTGCCCGGTCACCCTCGTGCAGGGTGTGGCCGACTGGATCGCCTCGGGGCAGACGGTCCGCTACCTGCCGCTGGTCCCGGGCTCCCGGTTCGTCCCGCTGCTCTGGGCCGGCCACGCGCCGCAGTCGGACCGGCCGCGCACGATCGTGCGCCTGGTCGAGGAGGCGGCCCGCCAGGCCGACACCGACCTGCTGGCCGAGGTCAGCGCCCCTCCTCGGCGTTCAGGTACCCGCACCGGAACCGCGCGCTAGCCATGGCCTCGGTGAAGCGGGCCTCCCAGGCGGGGTCGTCGGCCGGGAACGCGGTGAGGACGCGGTCCTCCAGCACCACCGGCAGGCCGTCGCCGCCGGTGTAGGAGCGCCGCAGCAGCACCCGGGTCTCGCCGTCGACCTCCTCGTGCGCCGGCGCCCAGGCCGCCCGGACCGGCACCGGGCGCGGGTCCCGCGGCGCCGCGGACAGCACGCCGAGCCGCGACAGCAGCAGCCCGAGGACCACCAGCAGCACCACGATCTCGACCACCGCGAGCATCACGCTCCGACGGTAGCCACCGGGGACGCTGCGCGGGCGGGGTCGGGTCGCCCCGGTAGCCTCGTCGCGCACGCCCCGGTCGGCCTCCTGCCGACGAGCCCCCGTAGCTCAGGGGATAGAGCATCGGTTTCCTAAACCGTGTGTCGCAGGTTCGAATCCTGCCGGGGGCACCCAGGAGCGCGCTGGCCTCACCTCAGGTGCCGCGCGAAGAACCGGTTCGCGTCGTCGCCCTCGAACGACGGGACGCCGGTGTGCCCGCCGGTGTTGGCGTGCAGCGTTTTCTCCGCGGAGCCGAGGGCGTCGAACAGGTCCAGCGCCTCCTGGCGGTCGTTCCCCTCGTCGTCCCACTGCAGCAGGACCAGCAGCGGGACGGTGACGCGCCGGGCCTCCTCGAACACGGCGCGGGGCACCCGGCTCCCGGCGAACAGCAGCGCGGCCGCGATGCGCGGCTCGACCACCGCCAGCCGGACGCCGATGGCGATCACCCCTCCCGAGTACCCGACCGGTCCGCCGATCTCCGGGAGCGCGAGGAGGGCGTCCAGGGCGGCCCGCCACTCCGGCACCGCCTGCTCGACCAGCGGCAGGACGAGCCGGTCGACGACCTCGGCGTCGACCGGCTCGCCGGCCGCCAGTGCCCGCCGCAGGTCGGCGCGGGCCCCCTCGGCGTCGGCGGAGCGGGGCCGGTCCCCGCTGCCGGGGAGCTCGAGGGTGGCCGCGGCGAAGCCCGCCGCCACGGAGTGCCGGGCCCGGGCCACCAGGCGGGGGTACACCGCCTGCAGCCCGCCGGGGTGGCCGAGCAGGACGAGCGGGACGGGAGCGGTCGGGGACCCGGGCGTCCACAGGACGCCGGGGACGTCGCCGAGGGTGAAGGAACGTTCGAGGACACCGTCGTCGAGGTGTCGTGCTGCGGTGACGTGCACGGTCGTGCCTCTCGGGAGAGCTCCTGGACGGCGCTCCCGGGCGACCTACCGCCCGACCGTGACCCCGGAGGGGAGCACCCACGTCGATGCGTCCACGGGTACCACCTCCTCCGTCTCTGGCACGGCGTCCGGAAGGTAGCAGCGGCCGGCGTGCCGGGCGAGCTCCGGCGGGACCGATGAGATCGTGCGCGTCCGCCGGTCCCAGCTCGCGGACCGGCCCGTGGACCAGGAGGACGCATGCGGAAGATCGTCGTGCAGATGATGCTGTCGCTGGACGGGTACTTCGAGGGTCCCGACCACGACCTGAGCTGGCACCGCGTCGACGAGGAACTGCACGGGCACTTCAACGAGCACCTCGCGACCATGAGCGCCTTCCTGGAGGGCCGGGTCACCTACGAGCTGATGGAGGCGGTCTGGCCGACCGCCGACCAGGACCCGGACCTCCCGCCGGTCATGCACGAGTTCGCCGGCATCTGGCGGTCGGTGCCGAAGATCGTGTTCTCCCGGACGCTGCAGCAGGTCGGCCCCAACGCCTCGCTGCGGACCGCGGTCGACCCCGACCAGATCCGCGCACTCAAGGACCAGCCCGGCGGGGACATGACGCTCGGCGGGGCCGACCTGGTGGAGACCTTCCGCCGGCTGGACCTGGTCGACGAGTACCGGCTCTACGTCAACCCGGTCGTCGTCGGCCGCGGGCGGCAGCTGTTCGGGACCGCCGACTCCCCGACGGACCTGGAGCTGGTGGAGACCCGGCGGTTCGGCAACGGCGTCGTCCTGCTGCGGCACGCCGTCCGGCGGTCGCAGGACCCGGGCACGTGACCACCGTCGCGCGGGCGGTCGTCGAGGAGATTGCGGACCCTCGTCGCGGCCGGTTCGACACCGGCCGCCTGGGTGCGCTCGCCGTCCCGGTGTGGTTCCTGCGCCTCGGCCGGGCGCCGTCCTCCTGACGACGCGCGGCCGCCGGAATGGCGCGCAGAACGGGAGTGCCCGGCCCCCTGAGGCGCCGGGCACTCCCGCCAGGAAAGGGGCAGGGATCACCACCCACGCGCGGCGTGCGCGCGGCCTCGGTCGTGGTCGCGCGCATTCCCGCGGTCGAACCAGCGGCACAGGTCGATGATCCGCGCGTCCAGCCGGACCCACTCCTCCGACACCGGGACACCCTCGGCGTCGACGGTCACCCGCACCTGGACCTCACCTCTCTTGACGTAGGCGAGGTCCCCCTCCGGCAGGCCCGCGGCGTCCCACGCGGCCTGCTGGACCTCGTCGATCGGGAAGAGCAGCGACGGGCCGCCCAGGGTGATCGTCGCCCCGGTCGGGCCGGAGACCTCGACCCCAGGCCCCGAGATGTCCAGCTCGTCGATCACCGCACCGTCGGCGCGGGTGAGGTCGACCGTCCAGGCGCCGCGGAACTCCGTCGTCGTCGTGCCGTCCGGGTTCTCCGTCACGCGCACCTCGACCTCGCGCACGTCCCCGCTCTCCAGGGTGACGGTGCTGTCGCACGCCTGGAACGAGACGGGCGCGTAGTAGTCCGGGATGACCTCCTCGACCGGGACGAATCCGGCGTCGTCGGCTCCGTCGGGACCACCGTCGGCCAGTGCCGGAGTGGCACCCACCCCGACGACGACGGCTGCCAGGACACCGATCGTGGAAGTGCATCGCATCGTCTTCTCCCCGTCATTCCCGAAAGACACCGGCCCCGCTTTTCTCCCACGCCTGTCAACAGTGACGAAGGTCCCCGATCCGCTCCATTTCCGTGACGGCTCGTTGCCATTCCTGTGCATTCCGCAGCACTTCTCCACACGCGGTGATCCCGGCCGTACGGCGGGTACGGGCATCGAATGGCACTGCGCAACGCGGCGGTCGCGGCGACCGGCCGCTGGACCGACCCCGACGACGGCATCCGCTACCCCTCCGGCGAGGTGCACGCCTGGGAGCAGGGACGCAACGAGACCGTCTGCGGCCTGTCGCTGTCGCGGTCGCGGCTCGCCCGCTTCCCGCACGTCGGCTGGGCCGACGTCCAGCCCGAGTCCGGCCGGCACGCGGAGGAGGTGCAGGAGGTCTGCCGCCGCTGCCGCGCCGGGCTCGGCGCCCGCCGCGACGACCGCGGCTGGACCCGCACGAACCCCCGCCCCTGACCGGCATCGTCCCGGCGTGGACGACTGGGACGGGTCGACGTCGATGCGCCTGGCCTGCCTGGCTCTCGACGGCCGCGGCCGGCTGACCGACGACCTCGTCACCGCCCTCGCCGTCCGCGGGACGCTGCTGGTCGACCTCGCGCTCCGGGACCGCCTCGCCGAGACCGAGGACGCCGTGGGTCTCGACGGCCGGCCGACCGGCTTCCCGCCCGCCGACCGGCTGCTCGCCGGGGCGGCCGGATCCCCCGGGTCCCTGGCCGACCTCCTGCGCCGCGGCCGCGTCGACCAGCACGACCTCGCCGCCGAGCACCTGCGCCGGGGCAGCTGGACCCGCAGAGGGCGGTGGTCGCGCCGGTACGTCGACCACCGCGCGGCCCGCACCCGCGACGACGAGCGCGCGATGACCGCGGGCCCCGACCACGCCTGGTCCCCCGACGACGCCGCTCTCGCCGCGGTGGCGAGCACGCTCGGCGTCCTGGCCACCGACCGCGCCCTGCCCACCGAGGCGCTGCTGGCGGCGGCCGGCCCGGTGCGGTGGGTGGTGGAGGTCGTGGTGGCCGAGGTCGACCGGGCGCTGGCCCGCGGCCGGGCGCTGCGCCGCGCCGTCACCTCGGCCGACGGGACACCCGGATGAGGGCGGCACACCGGTCAGCGGGAAGTGTCCCCGGCTCCGAGGCGTTACCGTTCCAGATGCACGACGGAACCCCGGCAACGGCGCCGGGGCGATGCGGAGGTGGCACAGCACGATGGAGACCACGGTGGTCGACGTCCCGGAACGGGGACGGTTCGAGGTGCGGGTCGGCGAGCGCGTCGTCGGACTGGCCAGCTACCACGTCGAGGACGGCACGATGGCCCTGCCGCACACCGAGGTGGACCCGTCCATGGGTGGCCGCGGGCTCGGCACGGTCCTGGTGGCCGGCGTCCTCGACGCCGTCCGCGAGCGGGGACTGACCGTCCTCCCCTACTGCTCCTTCGTCCGCCACTACATCCAGCAGCACCCGGAGACGCTGGACCTGGTCGCCGACGAGGACAAGCCCCGGTTCGGGTTGGCCACCGCCGACCACTGACCGGCCGCTGACCTGCGGCTGGCCTCGGTGCAGGGGCCCGCGGCGAGCGTGCGAGTCGCGGGGGGCACCGAGGTCCTCCGACTAGCCTGGGGCGGGTGCCGACCGCTCTGCTCTGGTTCCGCCGCGACCTCCGGCTCGGCGACCACCCGGCTCTGCTGGCCGCGGTCGACGCCGCCGGTCCCGACGGCACGGTGGTGCCCGTCTTCGTCGTCGACCCGCGGCTGTGGGAGCCCTCGGGGCGGCCGCGCCGGGAGTTCCTGCGCGGCTGCCTGGCCGACCTGCGCGAGCAGACCGGCGGGGCGCTGGTCATCCGCTCCGGCGACCCCGCGCGCGTGCTCCCCGACCTGGTCCGCGAGACCGCGGCGGGGAGCGTGCACGTCTCGGCCGACGCGGGCGTCTACGGCCGGGCCCGCGACGCCGCCGTCGAGCGGGCACTCGGCGAGGTCCCGCTCGTGTGCACCGGGTCGCCCTACGGCGTCGCCCCCGGCCGCCTGCTCAAGGACGACGGCACGCCGTTCAAGGTCTACTCACCCTTCGCCCGGGTGTGGCGCGCCCGCGGCGTCCACTCCCCCGCCGCCCGCCCCGACCGCCTCGTCTGGGCCGACGGCGTCCGCACCGAGGACCTGCCGCCGGCCCAGGACCTCGGCGGCACGGTGCTCCCCCCGGCCGGCGAGCAGGCCGGCCTGGACGCGTGGACGCTGTTCCGCGACCAGCGGCTCCTCGGCTACGCCACCGGCCGCAACACCCCCGGCACCGACGGCACCAGCCGGCTCTCGGCGCACCTGAGGTACGGCACCGTCCACCCCCGGACGCTGGTCGCCGAGGCACAGGCGCTCGGCGAGGACTCCGCCGGGGCGGTGGACAAGTTCGTCGGCGAGCTGATCTGGCGCGACTTCTACGCCGACGTCCTCTGGCACCGCCCGGAGACCGCGCGCGAGCCGTTCGACCCCGAGATGCGGCGGATGGAGTACGACTCCGGCCCGGTCGCCGACGAGCACTTCGCCGCGTGGGCGGAGGGCCGCACCGGCTACCCGATCGTCGACGCCGGGATGCGGCAGCTGCACGGTGAGGCCTACGTGCACAACCGGGTGCGGATGGTCGTCGCCTCGTTCCTGTGTAAGGACCTGCACATCGACTGGCGGCGCGGGGCGCGGTACTTCTTCGACCACCTGGTCGACGGCGACCTGGCGAGCAACCAGCACGGCTGGCAGTGGGTGGCCGGTACCGGCACCGACCCCTCGCCGTACCACCGGGTGTTCAACCCGACCCGGCAGGGCCAGCAGTTCGACCCCGACGGCACCTACGTGCGGCGCTGGGTACCCGAGCTGCGCGACGTCCCCGACCGGTACGTGCACGAGCCGTGGACCATGCCCGGCGGTCCGCCCGAGGGCTACCCCGCGCCGGTCGTCGACCACGCCGAGGAGCGCCAGGTGGCGCTGGCCCGCTACCAGGCGGTGCGGGGTGCCTGAGGGCCACACCCTGTACCGGCTGGCGCGGGAGCAGTCGGAGCTGTTCGCCGGCCGCCCGGTGCACGTGACCAGCCCGCAGGGCCGCTTCGCCGCCGGTGCCGCGCTGCTCGACGGCCGCGTGCTCGAGGAGGTCACCAGCTACGGCAAGCACCTGTTCGCCGACTTCGGCGGCCCCGTCCTGCACGTGCACCTGGGCCTCTACGGCACCTACACCACCGGCCTCGGCGACCCACCGCCCCCGCGCGGTGCGCTGCGGATGCGGTGGACCGCCGACGGGCCCAAGGGCGAGGGCGTGTGGACCGACCTGCGCGGCGCGACCGCCTGCGACGTCCTCACCCAGCCCGAGGTCGACGCTGTCCTCGACCGGCTGGGCCCCGACCCGCTGCGCACCCGCCGCGGCGGGCCGCTGTCGTACGCGAGGGTCGGCCGCAGCCGGACGGCGGTCGGCGCGCTGCTGATGGACCAGTCGGTGCTGGCCGGCGTCGGCAACGTCTACCGCGCCGAGATCCTCTTCCGCCACCGGATCTCGCCGTTCCGCCCGGGCCGCGACGTCGGCGAGCCGGAGTGGCAGGCGCTGTGGGACGACCTGGTGGTGCTCATGCGCGCCGGCGTCCGGATGGGCCGGATCGTCACCACCTCCCCGGCCGACCGCTCCCGCCGGTCGGGTGCGGTGCGCCGGGAGGACGCGCACTACGTCTACCGGCGCACCGGCCTGCCCTGCCGCCTCTGCGGCACCGAGGTGCGCACCGAGGAGATGGTCGGCCGCAACCTCTACTGGTGCCCCGTCTGCCAGGCCGCCTAGCTCTCCTGCCGAGATCACGTGATCTCGGCGCGCAGAGGGGCCTCCGCCGTCGAGATCACGGGATCTCGACGGAGGAGGTAGGCCTAGAGGGCGCCCTTGGCCGGGTCGCCGGCGGGCAGCGCGTCGAGCACGGTCACCGACGGCGGGCCGGTCAGCTTGCCCTCCAGCCGGCCCGACAGCTCGCTGAGCGGATCGGCCTTCCCGTGGGCGGCCAGCGCCTCCGGGCTCTCCCACTTCTCCACCATGACCAGGGCACCGTCGGAGCCCTCGTGCAGGGAGTAGCGCTCGCACCCCGGCTCCTCGTGCACCCTCGGCACCGTCTCGAGCACCGCCTGGCGGACCTCCTCGGCGTGCTCGGCCTTCGGGCTGATGGTGGCGACGACGACGACGGACACGGGCGGTCCCCCCTGCTCTCGCGATCGGGTTGCGGACGGTGATCTGGCGCACCACTACCCGGGCGGGCCAGGATCCCAGTCGTGTCGGACGAGACTGATCCGGGAGACGGCCGGCCGCTGCGGGTGGCCGTGATCGGCGCCGGCCCGGCCGGCATCTACACCGCCGAGGCCCTCACCCGCCGCGCGCCGGTCCCGGTGACCGTCGACCTGCTCGACCGGCTGCCGACCCCCTTCGGCCTGGTCCGGCACGGCATCGCCCCCGACCACCCGAAGATGCGCGCGATCCGCGACACCCTGCACCGGGCACTCGACGACCCCGGCGTGCGGTTCGTCGGCAACGTCGAGGTGGGCACCGACATCACCCTCGACGACCTGCGCGCGCACGTCGACGCCGTCGTCTACACCTACGGCGCGGCGCTGGACCGCCCGCTGTCCATCGACGGGGAGGACCTGCCCGGCAGCCTCGCCGCCACCGACCTCGTCGCCTGGTACTGCGGCCACCCCGACGCCGACCGGGCGCGGGTCGAGGCCTCGCTGGAGGGAGTGCGCCGCGCCGTCGTCGTCGGCGTCGGCAACGTCGCCCTCGACGTCGCCCGGGTGCTGGCCCGCGCGCCGCAGGAGCTCGAGCCCACCGACATGCCGCAGCACGTCCTCGACGCCCTGGCCGCGGCACCGGTCGAGGAGGTCACCGTGCTCGGCCGCCGCGGCCCGGCCCAGGCCTCCTTCACCACCATGGAGCTGCGCGAGCTCGACGGCCTCGAGCAGGCCACGGTGCTGGTCGACCCCGCCGACCTGGAGCTGAGCCCGGCCGCCGAGGAGCGCATCGCCGGCGACCGCAACGCCACCCGCAACCTCGCCGTGCTGCGGGAGTGGACCGGGCACCGGCCCGAGCCCGACCGGGTGCGGCTGCACCTGCGGTTCCACCGCCGGCCGGTGCGGCTGCTCGGCGCCGACCGGGTCACCGGCGTGGAGGTCGAGCGGACCACGGTCGACGACGAGGGCCGCGCCGTGGGCACCGGGGAGTACGAGGTGCTGCCCGCCGACCTGGTGGTGCGCTCGGTCGGCTACCGCGGGCAGGGCCTGCCCGGGCTGCCGGTCGACCAGCGCAGCGGCACCGTGCCCAACGAGGACGGCCGGGTGCTGCGCGACGGCGCCCCGTCGGCCGGGGAGTACGTGGCGGGCTGGATCAAGCGCGGGCCCACCGGCGTCGTCGGCACCAACAAGCACGACGCCCGGGAGACGGTCGCGTCGCTGCTGGCCGACGCCGAGGCCGGGGTGATCCGCCCGTCGGGCGACCGCGACGACCTGGTGCAGACGCTGCGGGCCCGTGGCGCCGAGCCGGTGCTGCTGGAGGACTGGCGGGCCATCGACGCCGCCGAGGTCGCCCTCGGCGCCACCCGCGGCCGGGCGCGCACCACCCTGCACGAACGGGAGTCGCTGCTGTCGGCCGTGCGCGCCGCAGCGGGTCGCTAGGCGACCGCGGCGATCAGGTCGCGCGCGGCCCGGTCGGTGGCCGCGGCGGCGAAGCGGATCAGCGTCCCGGTGTCCGGCCGCAGCCGCAGCGGCGCCCCGTCGGGGGTCAGCGCCACCCCGCCGGCCCCGGCCAGCACCGCCAGCCCCCCGGCGACGTCGTGCACGTGCGTCCCGCTGCGGTCGAGGTCGTGCCAGGCGCCGGCCGACCCGTCGGCGACCAGGCACAGGTCGACGGCGGTGCAGCCGGTGACCCGCACCCGCGCCGCCGTCGACGGGACCCGCACCACCCGGCCCGACGGCGCGACGACGGTGCTGCCCTCGCGCACCCGCGCCGGCACCCCGTCGCGCCAGGCGCCGACGCCCGCCGTCCCGGACCAGCGCCGGCCCGAGGACAGGTCGACCACCAGCCCGGCCACCGCCTGCCCGCGGTCGACCAGCGCGGCGGAGAACGCCCACGGCGGCAGCCCGGCGCGGAAGTTGCCGGTGCCGTCGAGCGGGTCGAGCACCACCCACGGCCGGTCCTCGGGCACCGAGGGGTCGGCCCGCTCCTCGGAGAGCACCGGCACCCCGAGCGGGGCCAGCACCTCCACCGCGGCGGCGTGCGCGGCCTCGTCGGCGGCGATCGACCAGCTGCCGTCGTCCTTGCGGTGGTCCCGACCGGTGTCACGGGCGAGCGCGACCGCCATCTCCACCCGGGTGGCGGCCAGCGCGGCCAGGTGCGCGAAGCGCTCGGTGAGCGGCGCGTCCTCCGGCGGGGGCTCGACGTCGAGCACCCGGCCGGTCCCGGTGTCGCGGACGCTCGAGCAGCCCCAGGCCGAGGCGACGGCGAGCAGCGCGGTGCGCCCGGTCACGTGGGTCGAGCGGTGCAGGACGACGGCCTCGGTGGTGCCCTCGTCGGTCCAGCGGCGGCGCAGGTGGGCCGCGGCGTCGTCGGCGACCAGCAGCCGGGCCCCCGGGTCGAGCAGCTCGGCGGCCAGCGCGGGCGGGCCGACGCCCAGCAGCCGGGCCACGGCGCGCAGGTCCTCCCCCGACGCCGCCACCCACATCGTCTCCGTCACGGTCCCCCCGCCGTCCGCCCTGACCGGCACGGTAGGCCACCGCGGCCGGGCGGGTAGGGCGCCACGGTGACCGTCTCCGCGCGCACCGGCCTCGACGACGTCGACGTCGTCCTCCTCGTGCACCGCGAGCCCCCCGAGCTGCTCGCTCGCCACCACGCGGCGCTCGCCGCGGCCACCGGCCCGGGCTGGCGCGGCCGGGCGCTGCTGGTGGAGAACGACCCCGCGCCGCGCACCTCCGCCGCGGCGCGGGCCCTCCTGCGCCGGCGCTACCCGGACGCCGACCGGTGGGTGCTGCGGGCGCCGCGCAACCTCGGCTTCGCCCGCGCCATGGACCTCGCCGTCGACGCCTGCCGCGGCCGCTACGTGGCGCTGGTCAACTCCGACGGCGAGCCCGAGCCGGGGATGCTGCACCGGCTGGCCGAGGTCCTCGACGCCGAGCCGGCCGCGGTGTGGGCGGCGCCGGCCGTCGAGGGCCCGGGCGAGGAGGACCACCCGCCCGGCCCGCCGTTCGCCGCCGACGACCTGCCCGGCACCGCGCTGCTCCTCCGCCGGGAGGAGTTCCTCGCCGCCGGCGGCTTCGACCCGCTGTACTTCTTCTACAACGAGGACCGCGACGCCTCCCGGCGGCTGCGCGCCGCCGGGCACCTGCTGCTGCGCGTCCCCGGCACCCGCTTCCGGCACGGCAAGGACGGCCCCCGCGCCGGGCTGCTGCGCGAGTGGCACTACGCCCGGACGGCGCAGGTGCTCGTCCCGCAGCACGCCCGCCGCCCGGTCCGGGAGACGGCGGCCTTCCTCGCCCGCCGGCCGCTGGCCGTGGCCCGGCACCTGCGCGACGGCGACCCGGCCGGCGCCGCCGGCATCGCGCTGGCCCTGCTCGAGCTGCCGCGCTCGCTGGCGCTGGCCGCCGCCCGCCGCCGCCGGCCCTGGGACGGCGACCGGCTGGCGGCCTGGCTCGACCGGCACCGGCTGCCGGTCACCCCCCCCTAACCGCTGTTGCGCAGCGCGGTGGCGATCCCGTTGATGGTCAGCTGGATGTTGCGGCGCACCAGCTCGTCGTCGTCGCCGGTGCGGCGGCGGCGCAGCATCTCCACCTGCAGGTGGTGCAGCGGCTCCAGGTAGGGGAAGCGGTTGCGGATCGAGCGCACCAGCGACGGGTTGTCGGCGAGCAGGTGGTCGTCGCCGGTGACGGCCAGCAGCACCCGGCAGGAGCGCTCGTGCTCGGCGGTGATCTGGTCGAACACCCGCGCCCGCAGCTCCTCGTCGGGCACCAGCCCGGCGTAGCGGGCGGCCAGGTCGAGGTCGGTCTTGGCCAGCACCATCCCCATGTTCGACAGCACGGTGCGCAGGAACGGCCAGCGCCGGTGCAGCTCCTGCAGCCGGGCCAGTCGCGCTGCGCTGTTCCCGGGACCGTCGCCGTCGATCCACGACTCCAGCGCCGTCCCGGTGCCGTACCAGCCGGGCAGCATGATCCGCGCCTGCGACCAGCTGAACACCCAGGGGATGGCGCGCAGGTCGGCGATGCGGTCGCCGGCCTTGCGGGAGGGCGGGCGGCTGCCGATGTTGAGCTCGGCGAGCTCCCGGATTGGCGTCGCGGCGCGGAACCACTCCACGAACCCCGGGGTCTCGTGCACCAGCGCCCGGTAGGCGGCCTGCGCGCGGGCGGCGAGGTCGTCGAGCAGCGCGTAGGCGTCCTCGGCGTCGTCGCCGAGCCCCTCGACGTCGAGCAGCGTGGCCTCCAGGGTGGCCGCGACCAGCGCCTCGAGGTTGCGCCGCGCGAGGTCCGGCTCGCCGTACTTGGCCGCGATCACCTCGCCCTGCTCGGTGATCCGCAGCGCGCCGGCCACCGCACCCGGCGGCTGGGCGCGGATCGCCTCGTAGCTCGGCCCGCCGCCGCGGCCGACCGTGCCCCCGCGGCCGTGGAAGAGCCGCAGCCGCACGCCCTCCCGCCGCGCCACCTCCACCAGCGCCAGCTCGGCCCGGTACAGCGCCCAGTTGGCGGCGAGGTAGCCGCCGTCCTTGTTGCTGTCGGAGTAGCCGAGCATGACCTCCTGCGCGTCGCCGCGGCTGCGCACCAGCGCCCGGTACAGCGGCTGGGCGAGGACGGCGGTCATGGTCTCGCCGGCGGCCTGCAGGTCGGCGATGGTCTCGAACAGCGGCGAGATGCCCACCGGGCACGACGGGCCCGCCGGCCCGTCCGGGTCGAGCAGCCCGACCTCCTTGAGCAGGACGGCGACCTCGAGCACGTCGCTGACCGACTCGCACATGCTGATCACGTAGTTCGGGATCGCCCGCGGGCCCAGCAGCGCCACCTGCTCGGCGGCGGCGACCAGCAGGTCGAGCTCCCCGCGGGCGAGCTCGGACAGCTGCGCGTCGGGCCGCACCAGCGGCCGGCGCAGCCGCAGCTCGCCGGCCAGCAGCTCCACCCGCGCGGCCTCGTCGAGCTCGGCGTAGTCCGGGCACACGCCGGCCCAGGCCAGCAGCTCGCCGACGACCTCCTCGTGGACGGCGGAGTTCTGCCGCATGTCCAGCCCGGCGAGGTGGAAGCCGAACACCTCGACGGCGTCGCGCAGCCGGGCCAGCCGGTCGTCGGCCAGCGCCCCGGCGCCGTGGCTGCGCAGCGAGGCGTCGACGACGGCGAGGTCGGCGAGCAGCTCGCCGGGCTCGTCGTAGGGCGGGAGGTCGGCCACCGGCGGCACGCCCGGCACCCGCCCGAGGACCCGCCGCGCGGTGGCCGCCAGCCGGGCGTGGATGCCGTTGACCGCCCGCCGGTAGGGCTCGTCGGCGCGGAACGGCGAGTCGTCGCGGGAGGCCTCGGCCAGGTGGGACAGCTCCGGCGTCGGGGTGACCAGCCGGTCGGACATCGACAGCTCGCGGTAGAGCCCCACCAGCTCGCCGAGGTGGTGGGTCAGCGCGGTCTCGGCGTGCCGGGTGCTGGCCCGGCGGACCGCCTCGGCGGTCACGAACGGGTTGCCGTCGCGGTCACCGCCGATCCACGAGCCCGGCTGCAGCACCGGCTGGGTGGGCAGCCCGCTGCCGGGCCAGCGCGCGCCCAGCTCCCGGCGCAGGTCGGCGTTGATCTCGGGCACCACGCGGAACAGCGAGAGGTCGTAGTAGCGCAGCGCCTCGTCGATCTCGTCGGTCAGCCGCAGCCGCGACAGCCGCAGCAGCGCCGTCTGCCAGAGCGTGAGCACCGCGCGCTCCAGCTCCGCGGACCAGGCCGCCTCGTCGACCTCACCGGGCGCCATCCGGTCGCGCCGGCGGATCAGCTCGGTGACCTGCTGCTGCACCTGCGAGATGGTCGTGCGGCGCACCTCGGTGGGGTGCGCGGTGACCACCGGGACCACCAGCGCGCCGGCCAGCTCGCGGGCGACGGCGTCGGGGTCGAGGCCGGCCCGGTCGAGGAGGGCGAAGGTGGCCGCCAGGCTGCCCGGCTGCGGCGGGGAGCCGGCGCGGCGGTGGTGCCGGCGGCGGCGCTCGTGGTGCAGGTCCTCGGCGAGGTTGGCCAGCAGCGAGAAGTGGCTGAACGCGCGGATGACGTGGTTGGCCGCGCGGACGTCGAGGTCGCCCAGGCGGTGCGCGAGGCCGGTCCGGTCGGTCTCCGAGCGGCGCACCGCGAAGGCCTGCACACGGGTGGACTCGACCAGGTCCAGCACGTCGTCGCCGGACTGCTCGCGGATGACCTCGCCGAGGACACGGCCCAGCAACCGGATGTCCTCGCGCAGCGGGGCGTCGTCGGCCCGGCCGCCGCCCTCCGGGTCGCGCCCGGGCAGGCGGAGGTCGGCGACGTCGACGGTGGCTTCCGACATGGCCCGCAGTATCGACCGCCCGTGTGACGGGCAGGTGTCCCGGGCACCTGGACGGGGGTGGAGACCCTGCGCGCCACCCCCGCCTCCGCCTCGCCCGCCGACCACGGCGAGGGCCCGACCTGGGACGACGCCCGCGGCGAGCTGCTGTGGGTCGACATCTCCGCGGGCACGGTCCGCCGTGGCGCCGTCGACGGCGAGGACGTGCGCGACACCGGGTCGCTGCGCGCCGGGGACACCGTCGGCGTCGTCGTCCCCGCCGCGGCCGGTGGCTGGCTGACCGGCGCCGGGGGTGGGTTCACCCACGTCGCCGAGGACGGCACCGCGCGCGTGCTGGTCGACCTGGCCGGCGAGGGCGGTGGGGAGGCCGACGGCGGCACCCGGATGAACGACGGCAAGTGCGACCGTGCGGGGCGCTTCTACGCCGGGACGATGGCCTTCGACGAGCGGCCCGGCGCCGGCACCCTCTACCGGCTCGACACCGACGGCACCGTCACCACCGTGCGGGAGGGGCTGACCGTGTCCAACGGCCTGGGCTGGTCACCCGACGGCCGCACGGTGTACCTGACCGACTCCGGGCCCGGCCTGGTGCACGCCTTCGCCTACGACCCGGGCAGCGGCGCCTTCACCGGCGGCCGGGTGCTGCTGGAGACCGGCGGTCCCGACGGCGTCGCCGACGGGCTGACCGTCGACGACGAGGGCTGCCTGTGGACCGCGATGTGGGGCGGCGGCCAGGTGCGCCGCTGGTCGCCCGAGGGGGAACTGCTCGCCGTCGTCGAGGTGGGCGTGGCGAACACGTCGAGCTGCGCGTTCACCGGCGACCTGCTGGTCGTCAGCACCGCGAGGGGCGACGAGGACGAGCCCGACGCCGGCCGGCTGTTCACCGTGCGGCCGGGGGTGTCGGGCCCGGCCGCGGAGCCCTACCGGGGCCCGCTGGCCGGCCTCCGCCAGGTCGTCTAGCTGCGGGCACTTCCGCGGATGTGCCCGGGAGGGGCGGTGGGGTCAGCTGTCCTGCAGCAGCGCCAGCGCGGCGGCGGCCAGCTGGTCGCCGGCGTCGGCGCCGCGCCGGAACTCCTCGGCGGCGCCGGCGAGGTCGCCGCGGTCGGCCAGCAGCACGCCCAGGTTGTGGTGGCAGTAGGTGTCCCCGGCGTGGATGCCGGCGCGGTAGGCCTCCTCGGCCGCCTCGTCGTCGGCGAGCTCCTCCCGGTAGAGGTTGCCCAGCGGCAGCCACGCCACCTGCTCACCGAGCTTCGCGCCGCGCTCGAGCACCGAGCGGGCCTCCACCGCGCGGCCGGTCTGCAGCAGCAGCGCGGCGAGGTCGGCGCGGGCGGCCGGGAAGTAGGTGGCACCGGCGCGCAGCCGGTCCTCCAGCGACGGGTCGAGGGTGGCGCACCACTGCCAGCAGGCGGCGACGGCGTCGGCCTCCTCGTTGCCGGCGGCGGCGAGCTCCTGGGCCACGGCCAGCGCGTGCTCGCGCTCCCCCTGCTCGCGCAGCAGGAACGCCAGCTGCAGGCCGCCCTCGGTGTCGCCGGCCTCCGCCGCGCCCCGGTAGGCCTCCATCGCGCCGGCGAGGTCGCCGAGCTGCTCGAGCACCAGGCCCAGGTTGCGCCAGGCGTCGATCTCCCCGCCGGCCAGCGCCACCTCGTAGGCGTCCACGGCCTCGGTCCAGCGCTCCTGCGCGGCGAGGCTGTTGCCCAGGTCGTAGTAGCCGGTGACGTCGCCGAGGGCCGCCGCGCGGCGGAAGCACCACTCGGCGTCGGTCTGCCGGCCGGCCTCGGCGAGGTCGCAGCCCAGCTCGATGAGCTCGTCGGCGTCCTCGGAGGCCTGCAGCCGCCAGAGGCGTGCGTCCAGGTCCTCCGTCATGACGCCGATGATGTCGGCCCTGACCTGGGCGCACGCCCTCCCGGAGAGTGAGGTCACCCCAACGTGTCCGGGCCTCGTCCGGGCGGGTGTCCCCGGCCCGGACGGGGCCCGGCGGACTCACGCCCGGCCGGCCCGGAGGGCCTCCTTCAGCTTGGTCTTCCCGCTGGTCCGCAGCAGCGCGCCGGAGTACACCCGACCGCCGAGACGGACCACCAGCGCGATGGCCACCAGCATGAGGACGACGGCCACCGCGACCTCCCACGCCGCCACGTCACCGGCGGCCTGGCGCACCGGCATGACCATGGGCGACAGGCCCGGCACGAAGGAGGTCACCACCGCCGCGGTCCCGTCCGGGTCGCCGGCGGCCTGGATGGCCACGACGAAGCCGACGAAGAGCACCAGGGTCGCCGGGGTGAGCACGCTGCCGAGGTCCTCCTGCCGGCTGACCAGCGAGGCGGCGACGGCGAACAGCGAGGCGAACAGGGCATAGCCGAGGACGAACCAGAACAGCACCCACCCGACCGTGCCGATCAGGTCGCCGGGCACGTCGACGACGTCGAACGCCAGCGCGCCGCCCACGCCGATGACGGCGATCAGCGCGATCTGCGCCAGCCCGAGCGCGCCGAGGCCGAGGATCTTGCCGGCGAGCAGGTGCCAGGGTCGCATCGTCGCCAGCAGCAGCTCCACCACCCGGCTGGCCTTCTCCTCCACCACGCCCTGCGCGACGAACTGGCCGAACAGGACGATCAGGCTGTAGAGCAGGACGACGCCGACCAGGGCGACGGCGGTGCGCTGACCGGCGGCCGCGGAGGACTCGTCGAGCGCGGTGACCGTCAGCTGCGGCAGGCCGCCCGGGTCGACGCCGGCCTCGGTGAGCACCCGCTGCAGGGCCACCGCGCCGACGGCCCCGGACACCAGCCCCTCGACCGTGGGGTCGGACTCGCGCACCAGCAGCTCCGGGGCGCCGCCGGTGGCGCCGAGCACGGCGGCGTCGACGTCCTCGTCCTCGACGGCGGTGCGCGCCGCGACGTCGTCGTCGAGCCCGACGACGGTGACGTCGCGGCCGAGCAGCTCGCCCTGCGCCTCCAGCGCCGGGCCGAGCGCGCCGGGGTCGCCGACGACGCCGATGCGGTTCTCGTCGCTGCCGGAGTTCACCACCGCCTGGAAGACCAGGATGCCGAGGATGATCAGCAGCATCACCGCGGAGCTGACCAGGAAAGTCTTGTCGCGCAGCCGGGTGGAGACCTCGCGCGCGGCGACCAGCCGGACCAGCTGCCCGCTCGACAGGGGGGCGCTCACGCGGCGACCTCCTGGCGGGCGGCCTGCTGCGCGGGGTCGGCGACGGCCTCGCGGAACAGCTCCACGAGGGTGGCCTGCCGCCAGGCGAAGTGGGTGACCCGGCCGGTGCGCAGCGCGGCGGCCAGCACGGCCTGGTCGTCGGCGCCCTCGGCGAGATCCAGCAGGGTGTCGCCGGCCTGCTCGGAGACGACGGAGACGCCGGGGACGGCGCCGGCCCAGCCCGGCGCGGCGTCGGGGACGACGACCCGCAGCACCCGCCCGGACTCCCGGCGCCGCAGCTCCTCGACGGTGCCGGTGGCGACCATGCGGCCGCGCGCGAGGATGCCGACGGAGTCGCACAGCCGCTCGACGAGGTCGAGCTGGTGGCTGGAGAACACCACCGGCACGCCCCCGCGGCACTGCTCCAGCAGCGCGTCGGCGAGCGCGTCGACGCCGACCGGGTCCAGGCCGCTGAACGGCTCGTCGAGGATGAGCACCTCGGGCCGGCTGACCAGCGCGGCGGCCAGCTGCACGCGCTGCTGGTTGCCCAGCGACAGCTCCTCCACGCGGGACCGGCGGCGCTCGCCCAGGCCCAGCCGGCCGGCCCACTCCTCGGCGGCGCGGGCGGCCGCGGCGGCGTCGAGGCCGTGCAGGCGGGCGAAGTAGGTCAGCTGCTCGCCGACCCGCATCTTCGGGTAGAGCCCGCGCTCCTCCGGCATGTAGCCGATGCGGCGGCGCGACTCCTCGTCCAGCGGCCGGCCGCGCCAGCGGACCTCGCCGGCGTCGGCGCGGGCCAGGCCCATCGCGATCCGCATCGTCGTCGTCTTCCCGGCCCCGTTGGACCCGCAGAAGCCGAACATCGAACCGGGGGCGACGGTGAAGCCGACGCCCTCCAGCACGTGGTGGTCCCCGTAGCTCTTGTGGAGCCCGTCGAACTCGAGCACCGCTCCTCATCCCGTCGTCGGCCCCGTGCGCGCCCGACGTTATCGGTGCCCGGTGACGGGTTGCGGTCCGACGCGGGACCGGAAGGTGATCCACCTCGCGCGGCCGCTGGACGTGGGGTGTCATCGGTCCATGAGCCAGGAGAACCACCCCGCCTCCCCACCCTCGGGCGTCGGGCTGGAGGGGCTGCGCGCGGCGGCGGCCGGCTGCCGGGCGTGCGAGCTGTGGGAGCCGGCCACCCAGACGGTGTTCGGCGAGGGCCCGGAGACCGCGCGCATCGTCTTCGTCGGCGAGCAGCCCGGCGACCAGGAGGACCGCCGGGGTGAGCCCTTCGTCGGCCCGGCCGGCCGGCTGCTGGACCGGGCGCTCGAGGAGGCCGGCATCGAGCGGCGCGACGCCTACGTCACCAACGCCGTGAAGCACTTCCGGTTCACCCCGACGGCCAAGCGGCGGATCCACCAGTCGCCGGGCGCCGAGCACATCCGCGCGTGCCGGCCGTGGCTGGAGGCGGAGTTCGAGGTGCTCAAGCCCGAGGTCGTCGTCTGCCTGGGGGCGACGGCGGCCAAGGCGCTGATCTCGCCGTCGTTCCGGATCACCAAGGACCGCGGGGTGCTCATGCCGTGGACGCCGCCGGGTGTCGCGCGGGCCGAGCAGGGCGACGACGAGGCCGACGAGGAGGCCCCCGCCCAGACCTGGGTGCTCGCGACCGCGCACCCCTCGGCGGTGCTGCGGGTGCCCGACGAGGAGCGGCCCAAGGCCTACGACGCGCTCGTCGCCGACCTGCGCGTCGTCGCCGGCGCGCTGGCCTGAGGGGCGAGGCCGTGGACCGGCTCTACACCGCCGAGGCCACCGCCACCGGCGCCCGCACCGGGGAGGTCGCCTCCTCCGACGGACGGCTGGCCGTGGCGCTGTCCCGGCCGGCCGAGATGGGCGGCGACGGCGGCCCGGGCACCAACCCCGAGCAGCTGTTCGCCGCCGGGTACGCCGCCTGCTTCCACAGCGCCATGCGCTTCTCGCTGGGGCCGCTGGGCCTGTCCCCGGCGGCGCTGGCGGGCTCCTCGGTCACCGCCCGGGTGCACTTCCTGCGCGGGGAGCCCGGCGACTTCGGTCTCGCCGTCGACCTCACCGGCCACCTGCCCGCCCTCGACGCCGGGCAGGCGCGGGCGCTGATGGAGCGCACCCACACCGTCTGCCCCTACTCGCGGGCCACCCTGGGCAACGTCGAGGTCGGCCTGCACGTCGCGGAGGGTCAGCCGGGCGGCTGAGCGACCGCCCGCGAGGCCCGGAAGTGCAGGAAGGAGGGCACCACCAGGGCGACGACGGCCATCGCCACCACCACGACGACGCCCCCGGACACCATCGCCACGCCGACGCCGGCCGCGCTGGCCACCGCCCCGGCGCGCAGGTCGCCCAGCCGCGGGCCGCCCGCGACGACGACCAGGAACACGCCCTGCATCCGGCCCCGCATGTCGTCGGGCGCCGCCGTCTGCAGCATGGAGGAGCGCAGCACCGCGCTGACCATGTCCCCGGCGCCGGCGACGGCCAGGCAGAGCACGGCCAGCCACAGGGTCGGTGCCAGCCCGAACCCGACGATCGCCACGCCCCACACGACGATGGCGGCGAGCACGACCGCGCCCTGCCGGTCGACCCGCGACACCCACCCCGACGTCAGGCCCATGAGCAGCGCGCCGATCGAGACACCGGCGAACAGCCAGCCCAGCGCGTTGGGCGACCCCGCGTACCGGCCCTCCGACAGCTCGGGGAACACCGCCTGCGGCCAGGCGAACAGCATCGCGACCACGTCGACGACGAAGGTCATGAGCAGCACCGGCTGGGTGCGCAGGAACGTGAACCCCTCCCCCACCCCGCGCAGCGCGGCGCCCAGGCGCAGCGGCCCGGTGACGCCCGCGGGGGGCAGCGGCGGCAGCCCGCGCAGCAGCAGGACCGCGATTCCGAAGCCGAGGGCGTCGACCGCGTAGGCGAGGAAGAGGTCGCCGAGGCCGATGAGCACCCCGGCCAGCAGCGGCCCGGCGATGACGCCGACCTGGCGCACCGTCATCGCCAGCGCGTTGGCCGCGGGCACCCCCTCGGGGCCGACCAGCGCGGGGATCACCGCGCTGCGGGTGGGCTGGTTGACCGCGGTGAAGCCGGAGACGGCCGCGACCAGCGCCCACAGCAGCCACAGGTTCCCCCCGCCGGGCAGCAGCGCCTGCACCGCGAGCAGCGCGCTGGTCACCGCCGAGCCGGCCCCGGTGACCAGCATCAGCCGACGGCGGTCCATGGCGTCGGCGATGGCGCCACCCAGCAGCCCGAAGACCACGAGCGGCACGAGCGCGACGACGGAGGTGACGCCCACCAGCAGGGAGGAGCCGGTGAGCGCGTAGACCTGGTACGGGACGGCGACCAGCGTCATCTGCTGGCCGAGCATGGTGGCCGCCACGCCCCAGAACAGCCGCCGGTAGCCGGGGTCGCGCAGCGGCGTGGTGTCGATCGCCCAGGACCGGCGGGGCGCCGCCGTCACGGGGCGAGCCGCTGGAGCACCCAGCCGCCGCCCTCCTCGTCGTCGCGGACGAACCGCAGCCGGTCGTGCAGCCGGCCCGGGCCGCCCTGCCAGAACTCGACCCGCTCGGGGACCACCCGGTAGCCGCCCCACACCGGCGGCCGGGGCAGCTTCTCCGTCGTCGTCTCCTCGTCGAGCAGCCGCACCCGCGCCTCGAGCTCCTCCCGGGAGTCGACGACGGTGGACTGCACGGAGGCGACGGCGGCCAGCTGCGCCTCGCGCGGGCGGGGGTCCCACAGGTCGTCGGAGGCGGCCTCGCCGATCCGCTCGACCCGGCCGGTCACCCGCACCTGCCGCTGCAGGGCGTGCCAGGGGAAGACCAGCGCCGCGCGCGGGTTGGCCGCCAGCTGGGCGCCCTTGGTCGAGGCGTAGCTGGTGCCGAACACGAAGCCGGCCTCGTCGTAGCCCTTGAGCAGCACGATGCGCGCGTCGGGCGCGCCGTCGGCGTCGGCGGTGGCCACGACGACCGCGTTGGGGTCGGGGACGTCGGCGGCGACGACGTCGCGGAACCACCGGTCGAACTGCTCGACCCAGCTCGGCGCGAGGTCCTCCTCGCGCAGTCCGGGGCGGTCGTAGTCCCTGCGCATGCGGGAGAGGTCGGCCACCCCGCCATGCTGACACCGCCCCGCCGGGCGGGCGCCGGACGGCTCCCGCTGGGCGGCAGCCCCCCGTGGAGGGCGGGGCCGGCCGGGGCCTAGTGTCGCGGTGCAGTCGTGCGGCATGACCGGTGCGCACGAGGTCCGCAGCAGAGAGGCGTGCGAGATGGCCGACGACTTCGTACCCGGCCTGGAGGGCGTCATCGCCTTCGAGACCACGATCGCCGAGCCCGACAAGGACGGCGGGTCCCTGCGCTACCGCGGGGTCGACATCGAGGACCTGGTCGGCAAGATCACCTTCGGCAACGTGTGGGCGCTGCTGGTCGACGGCAAGTTCGGCCCCGGCCTGCCCCCGGCCGAGCCGTTCCCGATCCCGGTGCACAGCGGTGACGTCCGGGTCGACGTGCAGGCCGCGCTGGCGATGCTCGCCCCGTTCTGGGGATACCGCCCGCTGCTGGACATCAGCGACGACGAGGCGCGCGACCAGCTGGCCCGCGCCGCGGTCATGGCGCTGTCCTACGTCGCCCAGTCCGCGCGCGGCATCGGCGTCCCGGCGGTGCCGCAGAGCCGCATCGACGAGGCCTCCACCATCGTCGAGCGGTTCATGGTCCGCTGGCGCGGCGAGCCCGACCCCCGCCACGTGGCCGCCGTCGACGCCTACTGGACGTCGGCCGCCGAGCACGGCATGAACGCCTCCACCTTCACCGCCCGCGTCATCGCCTCCACCGGCGCCGACGTCGCCGCGGCGATGTCGGGCGCGATCGGCGCCATGTCCGGCCCGCTGCACGGCGGCGCCCCCTCCCGGGTGCTGCACATGCTCGACGGCGTCGAGCAGGCCGGCGACGCGGAGAAGTACGTCAAGGACCTGCTCGACCGCAAGGAGCGGCTGATGGGCTTCGGGCACCGGGTCTACCGGGCCGAGGACCCCCGCGCCCGCACGCTGCGCAAGGCCGCCAAGGAGCTCGGCGCCCCGCGCTTCGAGGCCGCGCTGGCGCTGGAGAACGCCGCGCTCAAGGAGCTGCGCGAGCGCCGTCCCGACCGGCCGATCGAGACCAACGTGGAGTTCTGGGCGGCGATCGTCCTCGACTTCGCCGAGGTGCCCAGCCACATGTTCACCTCGATGTTCACCTGCGCCCGCACCGCCGGCTGGTGCGCGCACATCCTCGAGCAGAAGCAGACCGGCCGCCTCGTGCGCCCGTCGGCCCGCTACGTGGGCCCCGCGGCGCGCAAGCCCGAGGAGGTCGAGGGCTTCGACACCATCCAGGTCAAGTCCGTCGACCAGCCGACACCGGCCTGACGCGCAGCGACGGCCCGGGCCCGCCACCGCGCGGACCCGGGCCGTCGTCGTCGGTGCGCCCCCGTCCCCGGGCGCCGGCCGGCCGCGGGGAAGATGACCTGGTGACCATCCAGATCCCCGCCGACCTGCTCCCCGCCGACGGCCGGTTCGGCTGCGGCCCGTCGAAGGTCCGCCCCGAGGCGCTGCAGGCGCTGGCCTCCGACGGCGCGGCGCTCATGGGGACCTCCCACCGGCAGGCGCCGGTCAGGGGACTGGTCCGGCAGGTGCGCGAGGGGCTCACCGAGCTGTTCGGCCTGCCCGAGGGCTACGAGGTGGTGCTCGGCAACGGCGGCAGCACCGCCTTCTGGGACGCCGCGACCCTCGGCCTGATCCGCGAGCGCAGCGCGCACGGCACCTACGGCGAGTTCTCGGCCAAGTTCGCCTCCGGCGTGGCGGAGGCGCCGTTCCTCGCCGACCCGGTGGTGGTGACCGCGGCGCCGGGCTCGCTGGCGCTGCCCGAGGCCCGGCCGGGAGTCGACGCCTACGCCTGGGCGCACAACGAGACCTCCACCGGCGTGATGGCGCCGGTGGTCCGCCCCGCCGGGGCCGACGACGGCGCGCTGGTGCTCGTCGACGCCACCAGCGGTGCCGGCGGCCTGCCGGTCGACGTCTCGCAGACCGACGCCTACTACTTCGCCCCGCAGAAGTCCTTCGCCGCCGACGGCGGGCTGTGGATCGCGCTGGTGAGCCCGGCCGCCCTGGCGCGCATCGCCGAGATCAAGGCCTCGGGCCGGTGGATCCCCGCGTTCCTCGACCTGTCGATCGCCGTCGACAACTCCACCAGGGACCAGACCCACAACACCCCGGCGATCGCCACGCTGTTCCTGCTGGCCGACCAGGTCCGCTGGATGCTCGGCCTCGGCGGGCTCCCCGGCGCCGTCGCCCGCAGCCAGGAGTCCTCGGGCCGGCTCTACGGCTGGGCGGAGAAGTCCCCGTACGCGACGCCGTTCGTCGCCGAGCCCGGCCAGCGCAGCCTGGTTGTCGGCACGATCGACGTCGACGGGTCGGTCGACGCCGCGGCCGTGGCGAGGACGCTGCGGGCCAACGGCGTCGTCGACGTCGAGCCCTACCGCAAGCTCGGCCGCAACCAGCTGCGCGTGGGGATGTTCCCCGCCGTCGACCCCGACGACGTCAGCGCGCTGACCGCCTGCATCGACTACGTCGTCGAGCGCCTCTAGCGGGCCTGCTCGCCGTCGGCGGGCTGGACGGCGGTGCTCGGGAAGTCGCGCAGGTCACCGGTGGGCGTGCGGTCCCAGCTGCGGAACGTGAGATCGGTCTGCAGGTAGAGCGCGACCAGCTCGGCGGTGGCGCGGATGCCGTCGAGGTGGGTGCGCTCGTTGCCGTGGCTGCCGTCGATGCCGAACCCGATGAGCGCGGCGCGGGTGTTGGCCCCGGCCTCCAGCGCCGAGGCGGCGTCGGAGCGGTAGTACTTGTAGACGTCGCGGCGGTGCGGCACGTCGTGGACCCGGCACAGGTCGATCAGGTGGCGGGTCAGGTGGTAGTCGAACGGGCCGGTCGAGTCCTGCATCGCGACGTTGACGCAGTGCTCGGACGACGACTGCCCGGGTGCGACCACCGACGTGTCGATCGAGACCAGCTCGGCGACGTCGGCGTCGAGGCCATGGCTGGCGCCCAGGCCCACCTCCTCGGCGATGGTCACGAGCAGGTGCGCGGTGACCGGCACCTCGACGCCGTGGTCGAGGATCGCCTTGAAGGCGCCGAGCGCGGCGGCGATGCCGGCCTTGTCGTCGAGGTGGCGGGAGTTGACGAACCCGCTGGCGGTGATGACCGGCTGGGCGTCGATGGCGACGAAGTCGCCGACCTGGATGCCGCGGCGCTCGAGGTCGGCCCGGCTGTGCACCACCTCGTCGACGCGGACCTCCACGTGGTCCCAGCCCACGCCCTGCTCGTCGACCTCGTCGCCGTAGCGGTGCCCGCTGGCCTTGATCGGCAGGATGGTGCCGGTGTGCCAGTAGTCGCCGGAGACGTCGTCGCTGAAGATCGTCACCCGGGCGCCCTCGGCGAAGCGGGCGCTGTGCGTGCCGACCGGCACGATCGCCAGCCGGCCGTTGTCCTTGAGCTGGCTGACCATGCAGCCGATCGTGTCGGCGTGCACGACCACCGTGCGGTCGGCGCCGGGTGACTGGCTGGGCAGCTCGGCCACGAGCGCGCCGCGGCGGGTGACCTCGAAGTGCAGGCCGAGGTCGCGCAGCTCGCCGCCGATGAGCTGCATGACGTGGTCGGTGCGCCCGGACGGGCTGGGGATGGTGAGCAGCTCCATCATCACGCGCTCGACGTAGTCCATGTCGATCGGCAGCCGCTTCTGGCCGGCGTCGACCGGCGAGGGCAGGAAGCGCTCGTTGGGCTCGGCGTCGTTGCGGGTCTCGTCGCGGACGAGGCCGGCGTCGTCGCGGGGACCGGTCAGCATGGACGCCGAGTCTAGGGCCGGTGCGGGGACCGGCCGCGGCGCGCGGCCGGGGGGCGCCGGCGTCCGCCACGCCGGGTGGCCTGCCAGCGCGCGGGCCCGTCCGCGGATAGCCTCGCCCGTGGCTCCGGTGTACCCCGGGCCCCGCCCACCGCCCGCCCGAGGAGGTCTCCCGTGCGCATGCTGCGCCTCGTGGGCCTGTCCGAGGACGGCCGGAACCTGGTGCTCGCCCTCGACGGCGGCGACGGGACCGACGACGGCGAGCGCTTCGAGCTGCCGATCGACGACCGGGTGCGCGCCGCGGCCCGCGGGGACACCCGCCGGCTGGGCCAGATGGAGGTCGACGGCGGGCTCTCGCCGCGGGTGATCCAGGCCCGCATCCGCGCCGGGGAGACCCCCGAGCAGGTCGCGGCGGCCTCGGGCACCCGGGTCGAGCGGATCATGCGCTTCGCGCACACGGTGCTGCAGGAGCGCGCCCGGCTGGCCGAGCAGGCCCGCGAGGCACGGGTGCGCCTGTCGGAGGGCGTCCCCGGAGCCCCGCTGCAGCAGTTCATGGCCGAGCGGCTGCGGCTGCTCGGCGCCGACCTCGACGCCGTCCGCTGGGACGCCGCCCGCTCCGACGACGGCGCCTGGGTGGTCACCGCCGCCTGGCGCGCCGGCGCCAAGGAGGGCACCACGCACTGGGTCTACGACGTCCCGGCCCGCACGGTGGCCCCGCTGGACGCCGCCACCCGCGACTTCGCCGAGGGCACCCGGCTGGTCCGCGTCGTCCCCGGGGTGCCCGCCGAGCGCCCGGTGCTGCCGGTGCACCGCGCGGCCGCCGTCCCCGAGCGCCCCGTCCCCGAGCGCCCCGTCGCCGAGCGCCCCGTCCCCGAGCGCCCCGCGCCCGAGCGGTCGGCCGCCGACCGCGGCCCCGGGCCCGCCGACCACTCCCCCGCCGGCCCGCCGGCCGAGCGGCGCACCGACGCCGCGGAGCTCACCGACGACGAGATCGCCGAGCACGACACGGTCGTGCTGCGGACCGGCGAGACCGACGGCGAGGACGAGGACCCGCGGGCCCGCGTCCCGGCGTGGGAGGACATCGTCTTCGGGGTCCGCCGCAACCACTGAGTGCCGGCCACCGAGCAGTAGGCTCGCCCCACCGGACCGACGTGTCCGTCCGGGGGGCCACGGGTACGTCGTCCACAACCGAACGAGTGCGGGAGTGGAGCCACATGTCGATGTCCGTGTCGATGCCCCTGGGCGGGGTCCAGGTGGGGTCCTACGACACCTACCAGCAGGCGCAGGCCGCGGTCGACCACCTGTCCGACGAGAAGTTCCCGGTGGAGAACGTCACGATCATCGGCTCGGACCTGCGGATGGTCGAGCGGGTCACCGGCCGGCTGACGTGGGGCCGCGCGATCGGCGCCGGGGCCGCGGGCGGTGCCTGGTGGGGCCTGTTCGTCGGCCTGCTGCTCGGCATCTTCGCCCCCAGCGGGACGAGCTGGCTCAGCGCGGTGCTCACCGGCCTGCTCATCGGCCTGGCGTTCGGCGCGCTGTTCGGCGCCGTGGGGTACGGGGCCACCGGCGGGCGGCGCGACTTCACCAGCACCTCGCAGATCACCGCCAGCCGCTACGACGTCATGTGCGACCCCTCCCGCGCCGAGGAGGCCCGCGCCATCCTCGCCCGCTGGTCGCTGCGCAACGGGTGAAGGACCCTCCTGCCCCCCGCCCCTCGCTCCGCTCGGGACGGGTCCCTGCAGGAGGGCCGTCCCAGCACCTCACCGCAGCGTGGCGAAGGCGACGGCCGCCGCGGCGGCGACGCCGAGGGAGTCGACGCCGGCCCGCATGGGGATGCGGGCCCGCACCCGCGCGGCGGCCTGCGCCTCCGGCGTGAGGCCCGGCCCCTCGGCGCCGAGCAGCACCGCGGTGCGCGGGTGCGCCCGCGGGTCGACGTCACCGAGGTCCACGGCGTCCGGTGCCGGGGTGAGCGCCACGGTGAGGTAGCCGGCGTCGTGCAACCGGTCGAGGTCGCCGGGCCAGCCGGGCAGCACGGCGAAGGGCAGCGCGAGCACGTGCCCCATCGACACCCGCACCGCCCGGCGGTAGAGCGGGTCGGCGCAGCGCGGGTCGAGCAGCAGCCCGTCGACGCCGAGGGCCACGGCCGAGCGGGCGATCGAGCCGAGGTTCTCGGCGTCGTTGAGCGCCTCGAGCACCGCCAGCCGCCGGGGCGCGGCCGGATCGGGGCCGGCCAGCAGCGCGCCGACGTCCGCCGGCGGGCGCCGGTCGGCCGAGGCCAGCACACCGCGGGTGAGCCGGAAGCCGATGAGGTCCGACAGTGCCCACTCGTCCATCTCGTAGGCCGGCACGTCGCCGGGCAGGTCGAGCGCGGCCAGCCGGCCGGGGACGCCGAGCACCGCCCGCACCCGGTACGGCGAGGCGAGCAGCCGCTGCACCGCGGGCACGCCCTCGACGATCACCGGGCCGGTGCCGCGCGCCCGACCGGCCGGCCGGTCGCCGGCGTGCAGGTCGCGGAAGTCGGCGACCCGGGGGTCGGCGGGGTCGGCAATCGGCTCGGGCACGTCGCGATCCTCCCCGAGCCGGTCCTCCCCGAGCGGCGGGGCCGCGCTGCCCGCAGGATCCAGTGGTGCCCAACGGGATCGTCGTCGTCGGAGCCGGCATCGCCGGCGTGGCCTGCGCCCGGGCGCTCGGGGAGGCCGGGGTGCCGGTGCGCGTCCTCGACCGCGGGCGCCGCCCCGGGGGCCGCATGGCCACCCGCACGCTGTCCGGGCGGGTCATCGACACCGGCGCCAGCTACCTGACCGCCGCCGGCGGGTCGCCGTTCGCCGACGTCGTCGCCGGCTGGGTCCACCGCGGCCTGGCCCGGCCGTGGACCGACACCTTCGCCGTCGCCGGGCCCGACGGGGTCCGCGAGACCCGCAGCGGCCCGGTCCGCTACGCCGCACCGGGCGGGCTGTGCTCGCTGGTCGCCGACCTCGCCGCCGGCCTCGACGTCGTGCAGGAGCACACCGTGGCGCGGGTGGAGCCCGGCCCGCGGGTCGACGGCGAGGAGGCGCCCGCCGTCGTCCTGGCGCTGCCCGACCCGCAGGCCCGCCGGCTGCTGCCGGCCGACCTGGCCGGCCGGCTGCTCGGGGCGGAGGAGGCGCACCCCTGGCAGCCCGCCCTCGCCGTCGTCCTGGGGTTCGACCGGCGGCACTGGCCGGCCGAGCTGCACGGCGCGTTCGTCCACGACGACCCGGTGGTCGAGTGGATCGCCGACGACGGCGACCGGCGCGGCGACGGCGCCCCCGTCCTCGTCGCCCACACCACGCCGGCCACCGCCGCGGCACACCTAGACGACCCCGGCCGGGCCGCCCCGGAGGTGACCACCGCGGTGTGCCGGGCGCTCGGCATCGACGCCGCGCCGGCCTGGACGCACGTGCACCGCTGGACATTCGCCAAGCCGGCGGCGCCCCGGGAGGAGCCGTTCGGCCTGGTCGACGGGGTCGGCGCGTGCGGCGACGGGTGGCGGGCGCCGTCGAAGGTCGAGAGCGCCTGGACCTCCGGGCACCTGCTCGGCACCGAGCTGGGCGGGCGCTGAGTGCCCGCCGGGCTGGCCCCGCCGCCGGGACCCACCGACCAGCGGGCCGAGGAGGAGCGCTCCGACGGCTCGCCGGCCAAGGCGGGGCTGCGCGGCATCGTCCTGCCGGCGGCCGTGGCCGTCGGGATCGGCACGCTGCTGGTCGTCGTCTACCTGGCCGCCTTCCCCACCGCGACGCCGCACGACCTGCCGGTGGGCGTCACCGGCTCCTCCGCCGACGTCGCGGCGGTGCGGCAGGCGGTCGAGGAGGCGCGGCCGGGTGCGCTGCGGCTGGTCGGGCTGCCCGAAGCGGCCGCCGCCGAGCGCGCGGTCACCTCCGGCGACGTCTACGCGGCGCTGGTGCTCGGGCCGCCCGGCCCGCAGCTGCTCGTCGCCGGGGCGCACGGCCAGCCGGTGACGCAGGACCTCACCGCGGTCCTCGGCCCGGTGGTCGCCGGGCGGACCGGCGCGCAGCCCACCGTCACGGACGTCGCGCCACTGGCCGCCGGTGACCTGCGGGGCCGCGCGATCGACCACACCGCCTTCGGCGTGGTCCTCGGCGGCTTCCTGTTCGGCATCACCAGCTACCAGGTCGCCCCGAAGCAACGGCTGCGGCTGCGGCTGGCCAGCGCCGTCCTGTTCGCCGCCACGGCGGGCCTGCTCGGCGCCTGGCTGGCGGTTCCCGTGTTCGAGGCCCTGCCCGCGGGGTTCTGGCCGGTGGCCGGGATCGTCGCCCTGCTGGCCCTGGCCTCCGGCGCGGCGGCCGCGCTCGCCCTGCGGCTGCTCGGCGGGGCCGGCACCTTCGTGGCCACCGCGGTGCTGCTGACCGTCGGCGCCGCCACGAGCACCGGCAGCCTCCCCGCCGAGTACCTGCCGGGCTGGCTCGAGCCGCTGGCGTCGGTGCTGCCGCCCGGCGTGGCCGTGCGGGCGCTGCGCGGCCTGGCCTACCTCGACGGCGACGGCGTGGCCCGGGCCGTGTGGGTGCTGGCCCTGTGGTGCGTCCTCCCGCCGGCGCTCATCGCGCTGACCGACGCCGTCTCCCGCCGCCGCGGCTGATCCCCTCCCCCGCGAGGCCGGGCGTTGACGCCGCCCACAGAACTCATCTAGCGTTGACTTCATCAGGTGTTGAGTTCTCGCCACTCGGGAGGCCGACATGACCGACGCCGTCACCGTCACCGACCTCGTCGTGGAACGCGGGCACCGCAGGGTGCTCCACGACCTGTCCTGCACCGTCCCGGCCGGCCGGGTCACCGGCCTGCTCGGCCCCAGCGGCAGCGGGAAGACGACGCTGATGCGCGCCCTGGTCGGCGTGCAGCGGGTGCGCTCGGGCACGGTCACCGTGCTCGGCGAGCCGGCCGGCTCCCCCGGCCTGCGCCACCGGGTCGGCTACGTCACCCAGGCGCCGAGCGTCTACCCCGACCTCACCGTGCGGGAGAACGCCCGCCACTTCGCCGCGCTCTACGGCCGGGGCACCCGCGCCGCCGACGACGCGCTGGCCGCCGTCGGGCTGGCCGACGCCGCCGGGCAGTTGGTCCGCGACCTCTCCGGCGGCCAGCAGGGCCGGGCGTCGCTGGCCTGCGCGCTGGTCGGGGAGCCCGAGCTGCTCGTGCTCGACGAGCCCACCGTGGGGCTGGACCCGCTGCTGCGGGTGGAGCTGTGGGAGCGCTTCCACGCCCTCGCCGCGGCCGGCACCACGCTGGTCGTCTCCAGCCACGTGATGGACGAGGCCGGCCGCTGCGACCGGCTGCTGCTGCTCCGGGAGGGCCGGCTGCTGGCCGACTCCACGCCCGCGCAGCTGCGGGCCGAGTCGGGCACCGACGACCTCGAGGAGTCCTTCCTCCGCCTGGTGCGGGCGCAGCAGGAGGTGGCGGCATGAGTGCCACGACCGCCGTCCTGAGCCCGCGGCTCACCGCGGCGACCACCGCCCGGGTGCTGCGGCAGCTGCGGCACGACCGCCGCACGATCGCGCTGATGGTGCTGCTGCCGAGCCTGCTGCTGGGGCTGCTGTACCTGCTGTGGGTCGACCTGCCGGTGTCCCCGTTCGACGGGGTCGGGCTGACCATGCTCGGCGTCTTCCCGTTCGTGGTGATGTTCCTGGTCACCAGCATCGCGATGCTGCGCGAGCGCACGTCGGGCACGCTCGAGCGGCTGCTGACCACCCCGCTGTCCCGGCTGGACCTGCTGCTGGGCTACGGCGCCGCGTTCGGCCTGGCCGCGGCGGTGCAGGCGGTCGTCACGGTCACGGTGGCCACCACCCTCTACGACCTCGACATCGCCGGGTCGCCGCTGCTGGTGGTGCTCATCGCCGTCGCCAACGCCGTCCTCGGGGTCGCCCTCGGCCTGCTGGCCAGCGCCTTCGCCCGCAGCGAGTTCCAGGCCGTGCAGTTCATGCCGGTGGTCGTGCTGCCGCAGTTCTTCCTCTGCGGCCTCCTCGTGCCCCGCGGGCAGATGCCCGGCTGGCTGCAGGCGATCAGCGACGTGCTCCCGCTGACCTACGCGGTGGAGGCCCTGCAGGAGGTCGGGCGGTCGGCCGCGGAGACGGGCACGATGTGGCGGGACGTCGGCATCGTGGCCGGCGCGGCCGTCCTCGCCCTCGCGCTGGCGGCGGGCACCCTGCGGAGGAGGACCAGCTGAGCGCTGTACGGCGACCCGGCCGGCGGCCGGGCAACCCGGACACCCGGGAGGCGGTGCTGGCTGCGGCCCGCGCCGCCTTCGCCGAGCGCGGCTACGACGGCGCCTCGATCCGCGGGATCGCCACCGCCGCGGGCGTCGACCCGGCGCTGGTGCACCACTACTTCGGCACCAAGGAGGGGCTGTTCCTGGCGGCGGTGGAGGCGCCGGGGGACCCCGACGAGTTCCTGCCCGAGGTGCTCGCCGCGCCGCCGGACCAGCGCGGCGCCGCCGTCGTGGGGATGGTCCTGCGGGTCTGGGACGGCCCCGGCCGGTCGGCCGTCCTGGCGCTGGTCCGCTCGGCGGTCAACCACGAGCGGTCGGCGCGGCTGCTCCGCGAGTTCGTGCTGACGAAGATCATCCGCCGGGTGGTGGGCTCGCTGGACGTGCCGCGCGAGGAGCGCGAGGCGCGCGGCGCGCTGGTCGCCTCGCAGGTCGCCGGTCTGGTCCTCATGCGCTACGTGCTCAAGCTGGAGCCGCTCGCGTCGGCGCCCCGCGAGGAGGTGGTCGCGGCGGTCGGCCCGACCGTGCAGCACTACCTGACCGGCGACGTCCTCCTCCCCGGCCGGCGCGACTAGCGCGCCACCCGGGCGAGCTGCCGGGCCTGGGCGACCAGCCGGCCGGTGGAGTCCCAGATGCGGCACTCCTCGTCCGACCACCCGCCGGTCACCTCGGTGGAGCGGGACTCGACCAGGCACCAGCCCGGCGCGGGCAGCGCGCGCACCAGCACCTGCAGCTGCACGGTCGGCGCCCAGCCCGGCCGGCCGACGGCGAACGCGGTCGGCGGCAGCGCGTCGGCGAACAGCAGCAGCGCGAGCGGGTCGGGGTCGCGGCCGTCGGCGAGCCGGATCCAGGCCCGCAGCAGCCGCGTGTCGGAGGGCCGGCCGGCGACCCAGCCCGCCGTCGCGGGGTCCAGCCGGGTGTCCAGCTGCCGGGCGAGGCCCACGGCCGGCCCGGCCTCGCTCGTCCGGGTCGGCACGCACGCGTCGGGGGCGGGCGGCTGCGGCGCCGGGTTGACCGTGTAGTCGGCCGGGTCGGCCGACAGGGCCGCCGTGGTCACCTGGACGGCGAGCGAGGGCCCGGCCGCGCCGCTGAGCAGGACGGTGCGGTGTGCCAGCGTCCGGCCGGCCGGGCCGGGCGTGACGGTGAGGTCGGCCGGGCCGCCGGGGGTGGCGCGCAGGTAGCTCGCCGACAGCGCCACCGGGTGCGGGTGCGGGCTGTCCAGCAGCGCCGCCCGGGCGACGACGGCGAGCAGGTACCCGCCGTTGAGGACGCCGTTGCCGACGTCCCACCCCGGGTCCAGCTCGGCGCGGAGGCCGCCGCCCTCGGTGCGGGTGACGGCGGTGGCCCGGTCGAAGGCGGACTGGGCGGTGTCGGTCTGCGGCACGGCCGCCAGGGTGCCAGGGTCGGTGGACGTGGAGTACACACACCTCGGACGCAGCGGCCTGTCCGTCTCGCGCCTCTGCCTCGGCACCATGAACTTCGGCTGGCGGACGGCGGAGGCCGACGCCCACGCGATCATGGACCGGGCGCACGACGCCGGGGTCAACTTCTTCGACACCGCCAACGTCTACGGCTTCGAGGCCGGCAAGGGCCGCACCGAGGAGGTGCTGGGCACCTGGTTCGCGCAGGGCGACGGCCGCCGCGAGCGCACCGTGCTGGCCACGAAGGTCTACGGCTCGATGAGCGACTGGCCCAACGACACCTTCCTGTCCGCCCGCAACGTCGTGCGCGCGTGTGAGGCCTCGCTGCGCCGGATGCAGACCGACTGGATCGACCTCTACCAGTTCCACCACGTCGACCTGGCCACGCCGTGGGAGGAGATCTGGCAGGCCTGCGAGACGCTCGTCGCCCAGGGCAAGGTGCTCTACGTCGGCTCCTCCAACCACGCCGCCTGGCAGCTCGCCGCGGCCAACGAGGCCGCCGCCCGCCGGCACTTCCTCGGCCTGGTCAGCGAGCAGTCGCACTACAACCTGCTCACCCGGCACGTGGAGTTGGAGGTGCTGCCCGCCGCCCGGCACTACGGCATCGGCGTCATCCCGTGGAGCCCGCTCGCGCAGGGACTGCTCGCCGGCGTGCTCGGCGAGCAGGAGGGCGACCGCCGGCACCAGGAGCGCAACCGCGCGCGCGTCGAGCGGCACCGCCCGGCCCTGCAGGCCTACGAGGACGCCTGCCGCGAGTGGGGGCTGGCGCCGGCCGACGTCGGGCTGGCCTGGCTGCTGCACCAGGACGGCGTCACCGCACCGATCGTCGGGCCGCGCACGATGGCGCAGTTCGAGGGCTCGCTCGCGGCCCTGGACGTCACTCTCGAGCAGCCCCAGCTCAACCGGCTCGACGAGGTCTTCCCCGGGTTCCGGGCCGCGCCGATGGAGTACGCGTGGTGAGCGGCCCCGCCCGGGCGGCGTGCCGCCCGACCTCCGTCACGGGGGGTCGTTGAGGAAGCGGAACTGCAGACGCACCGAGTCGTCCATGATCACGAGCAGGGTGGAGTCGCTGGCGTCCCACGTCTCGGGCACCAGGAACACCCGGTCCTCGCCCTGGATCAGCAACCGCAGGTCGCGGTAGCGGTAGCGGAACGTCTGCCCCTCGTTCGCCTCCAGCGTCGTCTCACGGACCCCGGGGGAGGTCAGGTGCAGCCGCTCGGTGGTGTCGAGGATGACGGCCGGGAGGCGGTCGAGGTGCCGCGCCGCCTCGCGCGCCGCACCCCGGCCGGACCACTCCGCGAAGGTCGCCGTCGCCCAGAACACGCTGATCACCAGGAGCACCGAGAGGACGACGGTGACCAGGGCCGACCTCTGCTGCGCCGACTCGAGCGACCGCGCGATCCGCCTCCCGTAGAGCGCGAGTCCGGCGCCGGCCGCCATCAGCAGCGGGGTCACGAGGGTGTAGTACGCCCAGCCGCCCCAGAGCGGGAAGGCGAGGAGGAGCAGCACGCCGACGACGACGAGGGCGTCTCCCGTGGCGACGACGGCCCGCGCTCCCCGGCTCCCCCGCTCCAGGCGGTCGCGCCCGGCCGCGGCCACCTTCGGGTCGGCGCTCTTCGCGTCCGCCAGTGCGGCCTGCACCCGGCGGTGGACCCGCTCGTGGACGACCGCGACGACGACGGCGAGCAGTGCCAGGACCAGCAGCGGGGTCAGCAGCGGCTCGGGGCTGCGCATGACGTAGTCCTGCGTGCTCAGGCCGATCGTGTCGACGTCGACGCCGAAGTACAGGTACCGCGCCCGCGAGGAGGCGTAGCCGAAGTAGAAGAGCAGCGCGGTCAGGACGCTGAGCGGCGCGACGACCTGCGCGACCGATCCCGCGACCTGGCCGAGCCGGTCGAGGGACGTCGCCGGGTCGGGGGGCGGCGCGGTCATCCCGGCTGTACGGGCTCGATCACGGTGACCGATCCCGTCGGGGGGTCCTCGTTGAGCGCTGCGCCGACCGCCAGGCAGGAGTCCAGGTCGCCGGCCGACGAGCAGTCCAGGTGACCGGACAGCTCGATGTCCCCCGTCTCCCCCACCACGGCTCCCGTCAGGACCTCGACGTCGACGCCGCAGCTCTCGCTGCCGTCCTCGAAGACGAACCCCGTGCACGACACCGTGTCCCGGTCCGCGCACGCTGACCCACCGGCCCGGACGTGGTCCGCCCCGGTGACGGCGACGCCCTCGACGACGACGCGCCCTCCCTGCGGGAAGACCTGCTCCTCGGTCCTGAAGTTGATCTCGACGCAGCCCGTCGCCCCGACGTCGGCCGGCACCTCGCCGTCGCCGCCGATCGGCAGTCTCGGCATGTCGACGGTGGGCCGAGCAGGTGCCGGCGGCTCCGGTGCCTCCGGCCCCGGCTGCTCGGGCGGAGGCTGCGGCCCTCCTGGCTCCGGTGGGGGCTCGGGAGGCGGAGGCGGAGGCGGAGGCGGCGGAGGCGGCGGAGGCGGCGGAGGTGGCGGAGGCGGGGGTGGCGGGGGTGGCGGAGGGTGGTCCTGCGTGCTCGGCGGGGACGCCGGTGGCTGCGGCGCGCTCGACGGGTCCGCGGAGGGGGTCGGTGCCGGAGGACCCGGTGCGGACGGTGGGTCCGCCGGGGCCTCGGGTGCCGGGGAGTCCGGCCCCTCCGGTGACGCACCTCCTGAGGGCGCCGGGGAGCCGGGCCCGCCCGACGGTCCCGTCGGTGGTGCGGACGACGGTCCGGTCGAGGGCGCCGGGGAGCCGGGTGCGCTCGACGGTCCCGTCGGTGGTGCGGACGACGGCCCGGTCGTCCCCCCTGGGGGAGCCGGCTCGACCGACGTCGTGGACGCAGGTGCGGCCCGCGTGTCCCCGTCCCCTCCACCGCCGCAGCCGGCGACGACCAGCACCGCCGCGATCCCGGACACCACGCTCGTGCGCAACCTCGACATGCGATCACCCCGGCCGTGGCCGCCGCACCCCGGTCGGGCACCGGCGTGGTCGCCGACGCCCCGGGCGTGCGGATCCTCGGTCTCGGCTGCCGCGCTTCTCGCGGCCGAGGCCGTGACGTGTTGTGAGTGGGACGACGCTAGGGACCCGCCCGGGTCGAGCGCAACACTCCGTACGCCTGCGGTGACGCGGTGGTGACGCGGGCGGTGACGCGGCGGTGACGCGGACCCGCTTCAGGGCCGCTCCGACGGATCACGCGTGGAGACCGGGAAACTCTCGAGCACCTCGTGCCGACCGCCGGTGCTGCGGACCATCGTCACCTCGCGCAGCGGCCACTGCGGTCCGCGGTAGCCGGCCAGCCGCTCGGGCAGGTCGCCGTCGGCGGGCCGGCGCGGGTGCCACCGGCCCAGGGTGAGGTGCGGGCGGAAGGGCCGGTCCTCGACCGGCAGTCCCAGCCCGCGCGCCGCGGCGGCCAGCCGGCCGGCGAGCGCGGCGAGCACGGCGAGCACGGCGACGTCGCCGTCGACGCCGGCCCAGCACACCTGCGGCCGGCGCCGGGAGCCGAAGCGCCCCGCGCCGGCCAGCCGCAGCACCGCCGGCGGGGTCGGGGCGACCGCCTCGCCGACCCCCGCGGTCAGGGCGGGCAGCAGGTCGGGCGGCACCGCGCCGAGGAACAGCAGCGTCAGGTGCCAGCGGGCGGGGTCGCCCCAGCGCGGGGCGCCGGGGGCGTCGCGCAGCGGCGCCAGGGCGGCGGCGAGGGAGTCGCGGGCCTCCGGTGGCGGGGTCACCGCCACGAACAGCCGCAGCGGAGCCGACCCGCTCAGCGCACGACCATGCCGGCGTCGGACAGTGCCGACTGCACCCGCAGCCGCTCGACGTCACGGGGGAAGCCCGGCGGCAACCCGGTGAGCGTCGTCGGGACGTCGAACTGCCGGGCCGCCTCGCACAGCACGTCGTCGTAGGCGGCCTGGAAGCCGAGCCGGCGCGCCTGCGGGGAGCCGGCCGGGACCACCTCGAGCTGCCGGGCCAGCCGGCGCAGGTCGGCGGCGACCGCCTCGACCGGCCGGTGCACCGGCGCCGGGGGGACGTGGCGCTCCCGCGCCCTGCGGCGGGCCCGCAGGTCGGACAGGAACTGCCCGGAGAACAGGCGGAAGGCCAGGCCCATCAGGGCGAAGGCGCCGACGAGCATCGCGGTGATGCCGGCGAGCTGGAGCAGGGCGGAGGTCATCGTCACTCCGGTGAGACGGTGGCCGCGTCGGGTGGCCGCGACGGTACGACGGCGCGGCGCCGTCCGCCACGTCGCAGCTCACGTCGCAGCTCAGGTCGCGGCCGGCACCCGCCGGGCCAGGGCCGCCGCCCGAACCCGCCGCCCGCGGGCCACCGCCAGCGCCGCCGCCGCCCCGGCGAGCGCGACCACCGCGCCGCCGAGGACCAGCCCCCAGCGTGCGCCGAGGTGCTCGGACACCCAGCCGATGAGCGGCGCGCCGAGCGGGGTGCCGCCGAGGAAGCAGGTGAAGTACAGCGCCATCACCCGCCCCCTCATCTGCGGGTCGGCGCCGAGCTGCACGAAGCTGTTGTTGGCCACGCTGAACACCAGGGCGGCCGCGCCGGTGGGCACCAGCAGGACGGCGAAGGGCCAGGAGCCCGGCACCAGCCCGCAGGCCACGGTGAGCAGGCCGAACACCACCGCGGAGACGAGCAGGAAGCGCTGCCGCGGGCGGGCGCTGCGGCGGGTGGACAGCAGCGCGCCGGTCAGCGAGCCGACCGCGAACAGCGTCGACAGCAGCCCGAACCCCTCGGCGCCGAGGTCGAGCACCTCGCGGGCCATGAGCGCGATCGTCACCTGGAAGTTGAACCCGAAGGTCCCGATGACGAAGGCCAGGACCATCGCCAGGCGAAGGTCGGCCCGGCCCCAGGTGTAGGCCAGGCCCTCGCGCAGCTGGCCGCGGCCGCGCGCCACCGGGTCGCTGGGGCGCAGCTCGGCCGGCCGCATGGCCAGCAGCGCAGCGATGGTGAACGCGAACGTGGCGGCGTTGAGGGCGAACGCCGGCGCGGTGTCCCCGCCGGAGGCGCCGATGAGCAGGCCGGCGAGCGCCGGCCCGACCAGCCGGGCGCCGTTGAAGATGGTCGAGTTCAGCCCGACGGCGTTGGGCAGCAGGTCGCGGCCGACCATCTCGGGGACGAACGCCTGGCGCACCGGGGCGTCGACGGCCGACACCGAGCCCAGGCCCGCGGCCAGCACGAGCACGTGCCACAGCGCGATCGCGTCGGCGGCCACGAGCGCGGCGAGCACGAGCGCGAGCAGACCCATCAGCGCCTGGGTGACCACCAGGACGCGGCGCTTGTCGTAGCGGTCGGCCAGGACCCCGCCGTAGAGGCTCAGCACCAGCGTCGGCCCGAACTGCAGCGCCGTCACCACGCCGAGGGCCACGCCGCTGTCGCCGGAGAGCTGCAGCACCAGCCAGTCCTGGCCGATGCGCTGCATCCAGGTCCCGGTCAGGCTGACCAGGTTGGCCGACGCGTAGAGCCGGAAGTTGTGCACCCGCAGGGACCGGAACGAGCCGTGGCCCGCGGGGGTCGGGTCAGCAGCCGTGGACGTCACCCACCGGCGAGCTCCTCCATGATCGCGGCGGCCTCGCGCAGGGTGGCCCGCTTCTCCGGCGTCAGCGAGTGCAGCCGGCCCGACAGCCACGCCTCGCGGGCCCGGGCCTCCTCGCCGAGCAACTCCTCGGCGGCGTCGGTGAGGCCGATGACCACCTGCCGGCCGTCGGTGGGGTGCGGGGTGCGGGTGACCAGCCCCCGGCCCTCCAGGGCGACGACGACGCGGGTCATCGACGGCGGCTGGACCCGCTCGTGCGCGGCCAGCTCGCCCGGGCTCATCGGGCCGTGCCGCTTGAGCGTGGACAGCGCGGCGAGGTGGGTGAGCGTGACGGAGGTGTCGACCCGCTGGTTGCGCAGCCGCCGGGAGAACCGCATGACGGCCAGCCGCAGGTCGTGGGCCAGCGCCGCGGTGTCCAGCGTCGACCTCGTCACGCCCTCAGCCTACCCGGGTCCTTAGCACTGCTCAGAACAGTTGCTGGAGCGGCTCCAGGGCGAAGTACACCAGGAACAGCGCGCTGATGACCCACATCAGCGGATGGATCCCGCGGGCCCGGCCGGTCGCCGCCCGCAGCAGGACGTAGGTGACGACGCCGGCGCCGATGCCGTTGGTGATCGAGTAGGTGAACGGCATGAGCGCGATGGTGAGGAAGGCCGGGATGACCAGGGTCATGTCGTCCCACTCGAGGGTGCGGATCTGGCTGATCATCAGCGCACCGACGATCACCAGGGCCGGGGCGGCGGCCTCGGAGGGCACCACCTGCACCAGCGGGGTGAAGAACATCGCCACGAGGAACAGCACGCCGGTGACGATGCTGGCCAGGCCCGTGCGGGCGCCGTCGGCCACACCGGAGGCGGACTCGATGTAGGTGGTGTTGGACGAGACGCTCGCCGCGCCGCCGGCCGCGGCGGCCAGCGAGTCGACCAGCAGCACCGGCTGCGAGCCGGGCAGGTTGCGGTCCTCGTCGAGCAGGCCGCCCTCGGCGCCGACGGCGGTGACCGTGCCGACGGTGTCGAAGAAGTCGGCGATCATGATCGAGAAGATGATGAGCAGCGCGGCGACGACGCCGATCCGCTCGAACCCGCCGACGAGCGAGAACTGCCCGACGATCGACAGGTCGGGCGTGCCGACCACGTCCTCGGGCAGCCGCGGGACCTGCAGCGCCCAGCCGCGGGCGTTGGCCTCGGTGCCGTCGGGGCCGATCCGCGCGCCGATGTCGGCCACTGCCTCGACCACGATCGCGAGCACGGTGGAGACGACGATGCCGATCAGCAGCGCGCCCCGGACCCGGCGGACGACCAGGACGGCGGTCAGCAGCAGGCCGACGACGAAGACCAGCAGCGGCCACCCCGCGAGCTGGCCGCCCACGCCGAAGCTGATCAGGGGTGAGCCCGGCCGGATCACGCCGGCGTCGGCCAGGCCGATGATGGTGAGGAAGAAGCCGATGCCGACGGCGATCGCGGTCTTCAGCTGCGGCGGGATCGCCTCGAACACCGCCCGGCGGAATCCGGTGAGCACCAGCACCGTGATGAGCAGGCCCTCGAGCACGACCAGGCCCATGATCTCCGGCCAGGACAGCTGGGTGGCGGCGAAGACGGCCACGATCGCGTTGATGCCGAGGCCGGTGGCCACCGCGAACGGGTAGCGGCCGACGACGCCCATGAGCACGGTGAGCGCACCGGCGACCAGTGCGGTGACCGCCGCGACCGCGCCGAAGGGCAGCGTGGCGCCGGTGACGTCGGGCCCCGACAGGATGATCGGGTTGAGCACCACGATGTAGGCCATCGTGAAGAAGGTGGTCAGCCCGCCGCGCACCTCGCGGCCGACCGTGCTGCGCCGGGCGCTGATGCCGAAGTAGCGGTCCAGGCCGTTGCGCGGCCGCAGCTGCGGGCCGGCGCTGCGGCGGGGCCGCGTCCCGGTCGCCGCGACGTCGGCCGGGGTGTCGCCGGTGGCCGGGGCGCCGGCGGCGGGCGTGGCCCGCGCAGCAGGGGCGGCGGTGGCACCGGTGCTCCGGGACCGTCGGGACTTCTCGGGCATGCGGGCTCCTGCGGACTGCTGCTGCCGGGCGGTGAGCGGCGACAGCGTGCCACACGGCGGACGCGCTCCCGGCCGGGCGGCGCCGCCTAGGGTCGGCGTCGTGTCCCGTCCCGCCTCCGGCCGCCCACTGAAGCCGGCCCCTCCCCCGCTGCGCGTCGACACCGCCCGCGTCGTCCTCGCCGGCACGGCGCTGTGGGTGGTCGCCCTGGTGGTCGTGCTGCTCCTCGGCGACCGGGTGGAGCGGGTGTGGACCTGGACGTGCGTCGCCGGGATCGTGCTCCCGTTCGTCGGCCTGGCGATCATGCGCTGGCAGGGCCAGCTCGGCCGGCGCGACCCCGGCGACGACCGGTAGGCGCCCCGCTCAGCCGGCCTGCAGCAGGCGCACCGTCGCTACGGCGAGCACCCGGGTGACCGCCGTCAGCTCGGTGAGGTCGACGTGCTCGTCGTAGGAGTGCGCGTGCACCACGTCGCCGGGGCCGTAGTGCAGCGTCGGGACACCCTCGGCGGCGTAGAGCCGCAGGTCGCTGCCGTAGGGCACGCCCCGCTCGCGCGGCGCGGTACCGGTCAGGTCCTGCTGCGCGGCGGTCACGACCTGCCGCAGCGGGGCCCCGGCCGGGGTGCGCCCCGGCGCGAACTGCCCGCCGGGCCACGTCACCTCCACCGGGTGGGAGCGCAGGAAGGGGTGCTCGGCGCAGGCGGCGGCCAGCCGCTCCTCGACGGCGGCGCGCGCCTGCGCGGGGTCCTCGTCGAGCCGGACGCCCAGCCGCCCGGTGGCGGTGAGCGAGTCGGGCACGGTGCTCGCCCAGTCCCCGGCGACGACGGTGCCGATCGAGAGCGTGTGCGCGATCGGGTACTCGGCCATGAGCGGGTCGACGACGGCGTTGCGCTCGGCCTCGAGCTCGCGCAGCACGGCGTCGACGACGACGAAGTGCTCGACGGCGCTGCGCCCGGCCCAGCGGGCGCTGCCGTGCGCCGGCTCCCCCGGGACGACGAGCTGGAAGGTCAGCGCACCGCCGGCCGCGGTGGTGAGGGTGCCGCTGGTCGGCTCGGTGATGACGCAGGCGTCCCCCCGGTGGCCGCGGGCCAGCGTCGCGAAGGCACCCAGGCCGCCGTCCTCCTCCCCGCCGACCAGGTGCAGCGCCAGCCGGCCGGGCAGCCGCACGCCGCTGGCCAGCACCGCCTCGGCGACGGCGAGGTTGGCGGCCACGCCGGCCTTCATGTCGCAGGCGCCGCGCCCGTGCAGCCGCGGGCCCGACACCCGCGGCGTCCAGGGGTTCGCGGCCCACCGCCGCAGGTCCCCGGGCGGGACGACGTCGACGTGGCCCTGCAGCACCACGGTCGGTCCCGCGTCGCCGCCGGTCGTGGCCACCAGCCCCCAGGACTCCCGCCGCGGGACCTCCGTGCCCGGGAAGCCGGGGCGCCGGGCGAGCTCGTCGACGTCGAGCCGCCAGTGGTCGACGTCCATGCCGGCGCGGGCGGTGCGCTCGGCCAGCCCGGCGAGCAGCTCGGACTCGGCGTCGCTGCCGGTGACGCTCGGCACGCGCAGGAGGTCGGCGAGCGTGCGGTGCAGCGCCGTGACGTCGAGGGCGTCGAGGACGGCCTCCTCGGTCCGGCTGGTCCTCCCCCGCGGGGCCCTCGTCTCGGGCGCCCACGACCCCGTCAGTGTCACGACTCCTCCTCCCGGTCCCGCCACCGTGGCGGGCGCGGGAGACGCTAGGGACACGCGGCGCCCGGCGGGAGCCCGAAACGGTGCGTCCTCCCTACGATCCGTTGCGTCTGCAGCGGGGTGGACGCAACGGAGGAGCACGGTGGACGAGCTGGACAAGGCGATCGTGCAGCGGCTCCTCCGGGACGCCCGCACGACCTACGGCCGGATCGGCGCGGAGGTGTCGCTGAGCGCGCCGGCCGTCAAGCGCCGGGTCGACCGCCTGGTGCGCACCGGGGCCATCCGCGGGTTCTCCGCCGTGCTCGACCCCGCCGTCCTCGACTGGGACGTCGAGGCCTACGTCTGGGTCTACTGCGAGGGCGCGCCCGACCCCGAGGAGGTGCGCCGCCAGTTCGAGGACGTGCCCGAGGTGGTGCAGGCGACGACGATCTCCGGCACCGCCGACGCCGTGCTGCGGCTGCAGGCGCGCGACACCACCGAGCTCGAGCGCGCCGTCCGCCGGCTGCGGGCGCTGCCCACCGTGGCGCGGACCGAGAGCGCGGTGGTCCTCTCCCGGCTCATCGACCGCTCCCGCGTCTGAGGTCCGCGCCGGCGACCGGGGCCGTCGCTAGAGGACGTCGAAGTCCGCGGTGTCGTAGCGGGCCGACGTGACGACCTCGGTGGGCTCGCCGGCCGGCAGGGTCGCCTGGCTGTGCGCGCCGCAGCCGTAGTCGACGGCGACGACCCGCCCGTCGGCCGGGGAGTACTCGTTGCCGCAGGCGCCGAGCAGCGTGCGCAGCGACCCGGCCAGCGGCAGGAAGAAGCCGCAGGTGGCGCAGGGGCCGGGGGCCTGCCGGGCCATGGGCGCGCGGGGGCCGAAGTCGCCGGCCAGCCAGCGCGCGGCGGCGCCGCCACGGCCCTCGGCCGACATCACCCGCTCGCGGCCCAGCCCGATCTCGGTGGCCACGGCCTGCGCCTCGGGGTCGGTCGCGGCGTCGTCGTCGGCGGTGTAGGAGGGCACCAGCCGGGGGTCGTCCTCGGTGGCCGGCAGCACGTCGCCGACCGACAGGTCACCGGGGCGCAGCCGCTCGTGCCACGGCACCCAGGCCGGGGCGAGCAGCGCGGCGTCGCCGGGCAGCAGGACGACCTCGTCGACGGTGACCCGGTCCTCGCCCGGCACGGCGGCCAGGGTGACCGCCCAGTACCAGCCGACGTACCCGGGCTGGCGGCTGGCGAAGGAGTGGGTGACGACGGCGCCGAGCGCCTCGAGCGCCACGCCCTCGGCCGGCGTCCCCAGCGGCTCGGCCGTGACGCCGAGGTGCTCGCCGACCAGGCCGGGGTCCCCGGCGGTCTCCTCGGCCGCGGCGCGGGCGACGTCGACGGCGGCGGTCAGCACGTCGCTGCCCGCGGGGGCGGTCTCGGGGTGCACCCGCTCATCGTCCCAGACGGCGGGCGCGTGACCGAGCGGCCGGTCGAGGTGATCACATCCGCCCGGACTGCCAGGGAGGTGCGGCACGATGGGGGCGTGCCGTCCTCGCGCCCGCCCGGGTCCCGCCGGGGTCCGCTGCGCCGCGGGCGGTCCGGGCCGGATCCGGCGGACCGCCTGGACACGACCCCGCTCGACCTGCCCCAGCCGGGAACGCAGCCGCAGGTCGCGGCACCGCCGGTGCACCCCGCGCCGCCGGCCGGCTACGGGCCACCGCCCGGCTACGGCCCGCCACCCGGCCACGCCCCGCCACCCGGCTACGGGCCACCGCCCCCGCCACCCGGCTACGCCCCGCCACCGCCGGCTCCTCCTCCGGCGGCGGAGTCCGCCGCCGCGCCGCGGGTCACCGTCACCCGCGTCGCCGTCGCGCGCAGCCGCGAGTTGACCCGCGCCGGTGTCGCCCGGGTGCGGGCGGCCAGCCGCGCCGACGGCGCCGGCGAGAGCGGGCTGACCCAGCTGCTGTGGGTCAACGCGCTGCACATGGCCGGCGACGCGCTGATCGCCGTCTCGCTGGCCGGCACGCTGTTCTTCGCCGCCGCCTCCGACGCCCAGCGCTGGAACGTCGCGCTGTACCTGCTGGTCACGATGGCGCCGTTCGCCGTGGTGGCGCCGGTCATCGGCCCACTGCTCGACCGGCTGCAGCGCGGGCGCCGGTGGGCGCTGGGCGCGGCGTCCTTCGGCCGGGCGGTGCTGGCGCTGGTCATGGCCGCCCACCACGACGACTGGTGGCTCTACCCGGCCGCTCTCGGCGTGCTGGTGCTGTCCAAGGCGCACAACGTGCTGCGCGCCGCCGTCGTCCCCCGAGTCCTGCCCGCCGCCATGTCGCTGACCTCCGCCAACGCCCGGCTGTCGGTGTTCGGCCTGGTCACCGCGGGGGTCGTCGGCGGCCTCGGGGCGGGCATCGCCTGGGCGTTCGGCTTCTCGCCGCTGCTGTGGGTCACCGCCGCGGTCTTCACCGTCACCGGGGTGCTGGCGGTGCGGCTGCCGCGCCACGTCGACGTCCCCACCGGTGAGCAGCCCGCCGACGTGCTGAGCACCGACGAGCTGCCGGTCGCCGGCCGGCGGCGGCGCCCGGTCAACCCGCACGTGGTGCTGGCGCTGCGGGCCAACGCGGCGCTGCGCGGGCTCGGCGGGTTCCTGACCATCTTCTCGGCGTTCCTCGTGCAGGCGACCGTCGAGGGCGGCTGGGAGCCCACCCTCGCGCTCGGCGCGATCGCCGGGGCCGCGGGCGCCGGCAGCGTGATCGGCACGGGCATCGGCTCGCGGCTGCACGCCGCCGACCCCGACCGGGTGGTCGTGTGGTCGGCCGGCGCCGCCGCCGCGGTCACCGTGCTCGCCGCGGTGTTCTTCGGCCTGGCCACCGCGGCCGTCGTCGCCGGGGTCTCCGCCGTCGCCAACGCCCTGGGCAAGGTCGCCCTCGACGCGATCATCCAGCGCGAGGTGCCCGAGAGCCTGCGCGCCTCGGCGTTCGCCCGCTCCGAGACGGTGCTGCAGCTGGCGTGGGTGGTCGGCGGCGCCGTCGGCATCGCGCTGCCGCCCATCGGGTGGCTCGGCTTCACCGTCGCGGCGTCGCTGCTGGTGCTCGCCGTCGGCCTGGTGCTCGTGCGCCCGCGGCGGCGCCGGTGGGCCACGGTCGACCCCGACGCCCCCACCGTCCCCGGCGTCGTCGCCCCGCCCGGGGCCCCGACCGTGCCGGAGGCACCCCGCCCGTGAGGACGCTCCCCCGCGCCGCCGCCGTCCTGCTCGCCGGCGCGCTCCCCGCCGTGCTGGCCGCCTGCGGCTCGTCCGCCGCCGCCACCCCGCCGGAGGTCACGATCAGCGCCGGCCCCCAGGAGGTCACCGCGCGGCCGAGTCAGTACTGCGGGTCCGGCCAGGGGCAGCGCTACGACGTCACGCCGCCGGTGGTCGAGGTCTCCCCCGACACCCCGATCACCCTCACGGTGCCCGAGGAGGTCGCGGCCAACGGCTGGTCGGTGCAGGTCTTCGACGAGCAGCTGCAGGAGCGGATCGGCGAGGTCGACGTCGAGGCCGGCACCACCGCGTTCGACGTCAACAGCTCCGACGTCGTCCCGCCGGCGTTCTACCTCGTCGTCGTCGAGGACCGGCACGGCGAGTGCCTGCTGACCGGCTCGTGGCCGGTCGGCTTCCTGCGCGCCGGCGGCGACCTCGGGGAGCCGACCCCGACGACACCGGCGGGTTAGGCCTCCAGGTCGCCGGCGACCGCGCGGAGCACCGCCGCCACCTTGCGCGACTCGGCGCGATCGGGGTGCCGGCCCCGGCGCAGGGAGTTCGAGACGTCGTCGAGCAGCTTGATGAGGTCCTCGATGATCGGGACCAGCTCGTCGGGCTTCTTGCGGCTGGCCGCGGCCACCTTCGCCGCCACGGAGGGCAGCGGGTCGAGCACGCGGACCTGCAGGGCCTGGTCGCCCCGGCGGCCGGCCACGATGCCGAACTCCACCCGCTGGCCCGGCTTGAGCTCGGCGGTGCCCGCGGGCAGCGCGTCCTTGTGCACGAAGACGTCGGGCCCGTCCTCGCGCGAGAGGAAGCCGAACCCCTTCTCGGGGTTGAACCACTTGACTCTGCCGGTGGGCACGGTGAGATCCCTCGGTCGCTCGCGGGGTGGCCCGGCCGGGAGGCCGGCGGACGGCGGCGCGGTCGCCGCTGGCCCCAGGTTAGTCGCACGCGGCCCCTAGCCTGGCCCGGTGCCACCCGCCGACGGGCTCCCCGGCCACCCGGACTACCGCTTCACCCTCGCCAACGAGCGCACGCTGCTGGCCTGGCTGCGGACCGGCCTGGCCCTGGTCGCCGCGGGCGTGGCGGTGGCGTCCTACGTCCCCTCGCTGGGCACCTCCTGGGGCGGCGGCGCGGCGGGCCTGGCGCTGGTGGCCACGGGGCTGGGCGCGGCGCTGACCGGCTACGCGCGCTGGCGGGGCAACGAGCGCGCCATCGCCGAGGACCGGCCGCTGCCGGCGGCCCGCGGCACCGTCGCCCTGGCCGGTGCGGTCGCGCTGGTGCTGCTGCTGGTCGGCTGCCTGCTGGCGGTCGAGGTCGCCGCGCGGTGAGCGGCCGGGAGACCCAGCCGGAGCGCACGCGGCTGTCCTGGCAGCGCACCGGGCTGGGCCTGCTGGGCATCGCGGCGCTGCTGGGCCACCACGGGCTGCGCGCCGGCGCCACCGCCCCGCTGCTGCTCGGCGCCGCCGTCGCGGTGCTCGGGCTGGGCGTCCTCACCGGGCTGGCGCCGTGGCGGGCCCGGCAGCTGGACCGGCGTCCGGCCGCAGCGCCGGTCCCGGCCGCCCTGGCCACCGCGGCGGTGGCCGCGGCGGCCCTCGCCGCCGCGGTGAGCGTGCTCAGCCGCTGACGACCTCCGGGTCGACGACGCCCAGGCGGCCGAGCAGCTCGAGGAAGGCGACGGCGAAGACGTTGTCGGCGACCTCCCGGCGGACCACGGCCCAGTCGACCTGCTCGCGCAGCGCCCGGGCCACCGGGAACAGCCGCGAGAGGTCGCAGTAGTGCTCGTCGAGCGTCATCAGCTTGGTGACCAGGATGTCGGTGGCCGCCAGCACCGGCATGTGCACCGAGAGCACGGGACGGTCCTCGGCGCGGTCGATCAGGTCGGCCTCCACCGGCCGGCCGCAGGTGCGCCACAGGACGTCGACGAACGAGTCGCCCTGGACCACCTTGGTCAGCCAGTCCTCGGCCGGGTCCTGCACCTGCAGGCCGGCGTCGGCGAGCACCTTGGTCGCCCGCTCGGCCTCCTCGGCGGTCACCAGGAAGTCGGCGTCGTGGTCGGGCTCGGGGGCGCCGCGCACCCACGCGGCGTAGCCGCCGCACAGGGCGAAGGGCACCCCGCCCTCCTTCAGCGCGACGGCGACGCGCTTGAGCAGGTCACGGATCTCGTCGCGGTCGGAGGGCTGCACGCGCGTGCAGCTACCCGCCTCCGGGCATGGCACTCCTCGTGCGCATCGCGACCTTCAACATCCTGCACGGCCGCACACCCGAGGACGACCGGGTCGACGTCGACCGGCTGGCCACCGCCGTCAAGACGCTCGACGCCGACGTCCTGGCGCTGCAGGAGGTCGACCGCGACCAGCCGCGCTCGATGAACGCCGACCTCACCGCCGTGGCCGCCGAGGCGATGGGCGCCGTCGACTCGCAGTTCGTCGCCGCGCTGTCGGGCACCCCCGGCGGCACCTGGATGGCGGCCACCGGCGACGAGCAGCCCGGTGCCGCCAGCTACGGGATCGCGCTGCTGTCCCGCCACCCGGTGGTGTCCTGGCGGGTGGTGCGGCTGCCGGCGCTGCCGGGCCGGGTACCGGTGTGGTTCCGCGGCGCGCCGCGGCCGATGCTGGTCAGCGAGGAGCCGCGGGTGGCGGTGGCCGCCGTCCTCGACGGCCCGCACGGCCAGTTCACCGTCGCCTGCACGCACCTGTCGTTCGTGCCGTACTGGAACTCCGTTCAGCTGCGCCGGCTGGTGCGGGCGCTGCGGGGGACGCGCGAGCCGCTGGTCGTGCTCGGTGACCTCAACATGCAGCCGCGCAAGGCCACCCTCGTCAGCGGCCTGCGGCCGCTGGCCCGGGCGCTCACCTTCCCGGCGGAGGAGCCGACCCGGCAGCTCGACCACGTGCTGGTCCGCGGCCGGCTGGCCGCCGCCGGCCCGGCCGAGGCGGTGCGGCTGCCCCTGTCGGACCACCGCGCGCTCGTCGTCGACGTCGAGCCCACCTGACCGGCGGGCGTCCCGCGCCGCCGGCCCGGCGGCCGGCGGCGCGGGAGGGGTCAGCGGCGCCGGTTCTCGGGGAGCTGCACCCCGGCCCGGTTGGGCTTGTCGGTGGGGTGGGCGTAGCGGATGCGGTCGGGCGGCAGCGGGAAGCTGTGGTCCTCGCCGAACGGCGACAGCGGGCCGGCCATCTCGCCCAGGAACTCGGTCACCGGGGGGCCGGCGTCCTCCGACTGGCCCCAGGTCGGCTCGACCAGGTGGGCGTGCTTCTCCTTGCGCTTGGCCATCTCGCCTCCGTGCTCGGGCGCACCCACGGGCGCGCGTTCGACGCCATCCTCTCGCGCCGGTCCTCCTACCCGCACGAGGCCCGGCCGCGACACGGGTTCAGCGGGACCGGCGGGCGGTCCGGGCGCCGTAGAGCGTCGGCAGCCCCTCCGCGGTGAGCACCCACTGCCCGCTGCCCACGGGGGCCGCCCGCACCTCGCCGCCGTCGAGGCCCTGCACCTGGCGGGTGCGCCACACCGAGGTGCTCACCAGGGTCAGCCGCACGGGCTCGTCGTCGGGGTCCCACTCGTCGTAGCCCTCGGGCTCGAAGGCCACGATCGCCGGGCCGGCGATGCGCAGCAGTCCGCGCTGCCACGGGACGGCGGCCAGCGCCCGGCGCCAGCGCAGCGCACGCGCCAGCGCGCCCAGACCCGCGGCCGCGGCCACGAGACCGCCGAGCACCAGCCCCACGACCACCAGCCCGGCAAGGGGCACCGGGCGGCCGCGGTCCTCGGCCACGCCGATCGCGACCGCGCCCAGCAGCACCGCGAGGACGACGGCGATCACCCCGCCGGCCAGCCACCGCAGCGCGCCGGCGCGGTACCCCTCGAGCGCCGCGCGGGTGTGCGGGTCGTCGGCGGCCGGCTGCACGTCCCCATGCTCGCAGGCCCGGCGTCCGGGGCGGCACCCGCGCGCGGGGACGTAACGTGGTCCGGATGCCTGCCGACCGTCCCGCCACGCTCTCGGCGTGGCTGCGCACCCGCAGCGACGCCCAGCTCGCGGCGCTGCTGGCCGCGCGACCCGACGTGGCCCGCCCCGCACCGTCGGACGTCATCGCCCTGGCCAGCCGGCTGGCGGTGCCGGTGTCGGTGGACCGGGCCCTCGACGACCTCGACGCCGCCACGCTGCAGGTGCTCGACGTCGTGCTGCTCGCCCCGACCGACGGCGTGGAGGCCGCCGAGGTCGCCGCCTCGCTGCCCGGGCTGCCCGAGGACGTCGTCGCGGCGGCCGTCGAGCGCCTGACCACCCGGGCGCTGCTGTGGGGCGACGACGTCCTGCACGCCCCCGACCACGTGCGCCGGGCGGTGCGGTACCCCGCCGGGCTGGGCCGCCGCGCCGCCGAGCTGCGGGTGACGCTGCCGGCCGACCTGCCCGCCGCCGTCGGCGCGCTGGACCCCGCCGAGCGCCAGGTGCTCGAGCGGCTGGCCGGCGACCGCCCGGTGGGGCACCTGCCCGAGACCGGCGGCGGCGCGGCCTCACCCGCGCGGCGGCTGCTGCAGGCGGGGCTGCTGGCCCGCGTCGACGCGCTCAACGTCGAGCTGCCCCGGGAGATCGGGCTGCTGCTGCGCGGCGACCGGCCGTACGGCCCCTCCCGCCCGGAGCCGCGGCCGGCCGTCGTCGAGCGGGACCCCGCCGCCGTCGACCGGCAGGCGGCCGGTGCCGCGCTGGAGTCGGTCGGGCGGGTGGGCGAGCTGCTGGCCGTCCTCGAGGAGGAGCCCGCGGGGCTGCTGCGCAGCGGCGGGGTCGCCGTCCGCGACCGCAAGCGGCTGGCCAAGGCGCTGTCGGTCTCCGAGACCGACGCCGGCTGGCTGCTCGAGCTCGCCTTCGCCGCCGGCCTGCTCGACGTCGGCGGCCCGCACCGCGACGAGTGGCTGCCCACCCGCGGCTACGACCTGTGGCGCGAGCAGCCGCTGGCCGACCGGTGGGCGGCGCTGGCCGCCGGCTGGCTGGACAGCCCGCGGCTGCCCTCGCTGGTCGGGCAGCGCGACGTGGCGGGCAAGGCGGTCAACGCGCTGTCCCCCGACCTGGTGCGGCACACCGCGCCGGCGATCCGCCGGTCGGCGCTCACCGCGCTGGCCGCCTCCCCGCCGGGCTCGGGCCTGGCGCCCGACGACCTGGTCGCCCTGCTGCGCTGGCGGACGCCGCGGCGCGCCGACCGGCTCGCGCCGGTGCCCGACGTGCTCGCCGAGGCCGCGCGGCTCGGCGTCCTGGTCGGCGGGGTGCTGTCCACCGGCGGGCGGGGGCTGCTGACCCGCGGTGAGGAGGGGGCGGCCGACGGGGTGCAGGGCCTGCTGCCCGAGCCGGTCGACCACGTGCTCGCCCAGCCCGACCTCACGCTCGTCGCCCCCGGGCCGCTGGTGGCCGCGCTGGCCGACACGCTGTCGGTGGTCGCCGACGTCGAGTCCTCGGGCGGGGCGACGGTGTTCCGGGTGTCGGAGTCCTCCGTGCGGCGGGCGCTGGACGCCGGGTGGTCGGCCACCGGCCTGCACGACCTCTTCGCCCGCTCCTCGCGCACGCCGGTGCCGCAGGCGCTGGACTACCTCGTCGACGACGTGGCGCGGCAGCACGGCCGGCTGCGGGTCGGCTCGATCGAGTGCTACGTGCGCTCCGACGACCACGGGCTGCTGTCCCAGGTGCTCGGCGACCGGCGGACGGCGGCGGCCGAGCTGCGCCGGCTGGCACCGGGGGTGCTGGTCAGCGGGCTGGGCGCCGACGAGGTGCTCACCGTGCTGCGGGGCGCCGGGTACGCCCCGGCCGGGGAGTCCCCGGGCGGCGCGGTGCTCACCCGCCCGCCGGCGCGGCCGCGCGCCGCCGGCCGCCGGCCCGGGCTGCCGCCGTCGGCGGCGGCCCGCCCGCTCACCGAGGCGGAGACCGCGGCCACCGTGCGGGAGATCCGGGCCGGTGACGCCGCGCTGGCCGCCCGGCCGGCGGCGCCGGTGCGGCAGGTCCCGGGCGTCACCACCGCCGGCACGCTGGAGGTGCTCTCCCGCGCCATCCGCGACGGCGTGCCGGTGTGGCTGGGCTACGTGGACGCCCAGGGCAGCGGCAGCCAGCGCGTGGTGCAGCCGGTGTCACTGGCCGGTGGTTTCCTCCAGGGCTGGGACGAGCGCCGCCAGGAGAGCCGCACCTTCGCGGTGCACCGGATCACCACGGTGGCGCTGGTCGACGAGGAAGCACCGGCCGCCGGCAACGGTTGACCAGTCCAGACGCCCGCCGAGGAGAGGCTCCCCATCACGTGAACGACGGACCGCTCATCGTCCAGTCGGACAAGACCCTGCTGCTCGAGGTCGACCACCCGCAGGCCCGCGACTGCCGCGCGGCCATCGCGCCGTTCGCCGAGCTCGAGCGCTCCCCCGAGCACGTCCACACCTACCGGGTCACCCCCTTGGCGCTGTGGAACGCGCGCGCCGCCGGGCACGACGCCGAGCAGGTCGTCGACGCGCTGGTGCGCTACTCCCGCTACCCCGTGCCGCACGCGCTGCTGGTCGACGTCGCCGACACCATGGACCGGTTCGGCCGGCTGACGCTGGTCAACAACCCCGTGCACGGCCTGGTGCTCACCACCACCGACCGCGCGGTGCTCGAGGAGGTCGTCCGCTCCAAGCGGGTGGCGCCGATGATCGGCGCGCGCATCGACCCCGACACCGTCGTCGTGCACCCCTCCGAGCGCGGCCGGCTCAAGCAGGCGCTGCTCAAGGTGGGCTGGCCGGCCGAGGACCTCGCCGGCTACGTCGACGGGCAGGCGCACCCGATCGAGCTGGCGCAGGACGGCTGGCACCTGCGCGACTACCAGCGCGAGGCGGTCGAGGGCTTCTGGGCCGGCGGCTCGGGCGTCGTCGTCCTGCCGTGCGGCGCGGGCAAGACGCTGGTCGGCGCCGCGGCGATGGCCGAGGCCAAGGCGACCACGCTGATCCTGGTCACCAACACCGTCTCCGGGCGGCAGTGGAAGCGCGAGCTGATCGCGCGCACCTCGCTGACCGAGGACGAGATCGGCGAGTACTCGGGCGAGCGCAAGGAGATCCGCCCGGTCACCATCGCCACCTACCAGGTGATGACCACCCGCCGGAAGGGCGAGTACCGGCACCTGGACCTCTTCGACGCCCAGGACTGGGGCCTGATCGTCTACGACGAGGTGCACCTGCTGCCCGCGCCGATCTTCCGGCTCACCGCCGACCTGCAGTCCCGCCGCCGGCTGGGGCTGACGGCGACGCTGGTGCGCGAGGACGGCCGCGAGGACGACGTGTTCTCCCTCATCGGGCCCAAGCGCTACGACGCGCCCTGGAAGGACATCGAGCAGCAGGGCTACATCGCCCCGGCCGAGTGCATCGAGGTGCGCGTCGGGCTCGACGACGAGGAGCGGATGACCTACGCCGTCGCCGAGCCCGAGGAGCGGTACCGCATCGCGGCCACGGCGACGTCGAAGCTGCCGGTGATCCGGCGGGTGCTCGAGCGGCACCCCGAGGAGCCCTCGCTGGTGATCGGGGCCTACCTCGACCAGCTCGAGGAGCTCGGGCGGGCGCTGGACGCCCCGGTGATCCAGGGGTCGACCACCAACCGCGAGCGGGAGAAGCTCTTCGACGCGTTCCGCGCCGGGGAGATCCGCACGCTGGTCGTGTCGAAGGTCGCCAACTTCTCCATCGACCTGCCCGAGGCCGCGGTCGCCGTCCAGGTGTCGGGGACGTTCGGGTCGCGACAGGAGGAGGCCCAGCGGCTCGGCCGGGTGCTGCGCCCCAAGGCCGACGGCCGGCAGGCGCACTTCTACACGGTGGTCAGCCGCGACACCCTCGACGCCGAGTACGCCGCCCACCGGCAGCGGTTCCTCGCCGAGCAGGGCTACGCGTACACGATCGTCGACGCCGCCGACCTGGCCGGCCCGGGTGAGGTCAACGGCCCCGACTGGGTCGACGAGCCCGCCGACTAGTCCTGGTGCACTTCCGCGGAAGTGCCCGGTCCGGCCCCGGTCCCTGCGGACCGGGGCCGGACCGTCTCACCCCTCGGTGAGCTCGTGCAGGACGTCGGCGGCGTCGGCGTTGCCCTCCTCGGCCAGCCGGCGCAGCTCGGCCAGGTCGCCCCGTTCGCTCGCCCGCTGCACGAGCTCGTCGGCGGCGTCCCGGTAGCCGAGGTCGGCGAGCCGGCGGAGTTCGGCGAGGTCGCCCTGCTCGCCGGCCAGCTCGATCAGCTCGTCGACGGCGTCGCGGTCGCCCTTGGCCGCCCGCTCGCGGAGTCCGGCGTACTCGGGTCCGGTCATGGCTGCAGGATGCTCCCGTGGCGGGTGAACGGGACCTGGACCGCCTGCTGTCCGGCATGGCGCCACGGCGTGCGCCCGGGACGTACGTGTTCACGACCGTGCCGGGCTCCGAGGTGCCCGACGGACTGACCCCCGTGGCCACGGTGCGGGAGGACGAGGGGCTCACCCTGGTCCTCCCCCGTGAGGAGGCCGACCGGGTGGGGCTCTGCTACGACTACGTGGCCGCCCGCATCACGCTGCTGGTGCACTCCGACCTCGCCGCGGTGGGTCTCACCGCCGCGGTGAGCACCGCCCTGGCCGACGCCGGGATCAGCTGCAACGTGCTGGCCGGCTACCATCACGACCACCTGTTCGTCCCCGCGGACGAGGCCGACCGTGCCCTCACCGTCCTCGGGGGACTGACCCGCCCCTAGTAGGGCGGTGGGGTGGTGGTGGCGGTGAGGCCCGACGGTGTGGTGACGGGGAGGGTGCCGTCGGGGGCGAGGTGGTGTGGCCAGCCGGGGGCCTGAGGAAGGACCCCGCCCTCCCCACCCTTCGCAAGCTCAGGGCGGGACCCTGAACGGGGCCGTCGAGCGGTGGTGGCCGGTGCAGGAGCCGGCCAGGTTGGCCGCGGTGGTCGGCCCGGCGGGCCAGGGGGTGTGGTGGTCGAGTTCGCCGCGGCGGGGGACGAGGCGGCGGCAGCCGGGGAAGCGGCAGCGGCGGTCGCGGGCGCGCACGTACCGGTCCAGTGCCGCGGCGGGCCGGTAGCCGGGGCTGGCGCCGGGGGCGACGAGGCCGGTGCCGGCGCGGGCGGCCTGCTGCGGGGCGGGCAGGTCGGTGAGAGCGAGCAGGGCGCCGGTGAGGGTGTCGGTGAGGGCGAGGCGGGGCCGGTCGGCCAGCCCGCCGCCGGCGGTGCGACCGAGCAGGTCGGCGAGGTCGGCACGGGCCTGATCGGTGGCGGCGGCCAGTGCGGTGAGGACGTCGCGTGCGGCGCTGACCCGGCCGGCGGGGCTGGTGGCCCAGGTGGTCTCCTCGGCGGTGTCGGCGCGCTCGGCGGTGGCCACCAGCCGGCGGGCGTGACCGAGGGCACGGTCGAGGGCCAGCAGGGCGGCGTCGTCGACGGCGCGGTCGGCGCGCGCCCACCACCCGTCGGGGACGGCCGGGGCGGAGCGGTGGCGCACTGCCGGGTCGTCGGGCCCGGTGTCGGGTGGTGGTCCGTCCTCGTCGAGGTAGCAGGGGGCCGGCTCGGCGTCGAACTTCCTGGCCAGGATGCGGCGTTCCATCTCCTCCGACCAGCGTGCGAAGTCCTCCTCCTCGGACACAACCGCGGACGTGCCCGCCGTTTCAGGGGACTCCGTGTCGGTCGGCTCGTTATCGGTCGGCTCGGACTCGGTCGGCTCGGACTCGGTCGCGGCGGTGTCGACCCGGTGGCCGGTGAGGGCGGCGAGCAGCGCGCGGACACCTCCGCGGGGACCACCTGCCCGTCGATCTCGCACGCGGCGTCCCCGCCCAGCAGCGCGCCCACGGGTGCGACCACGGGTGCGACCACGGTCAAGGCCACCTGCACCGGCGGCAAGCCGCACTCGCCGGGGCGCAGCACCAGCTCCAGCAGGCAGTCGGCCATCTCCTGCCCCCTGGTGCGGCCATCGGCCGGGTCGGCGGGCAGCGCGTCGGCATACGCCCCGAGCGCCGCCAGCAGCGCGGCGGCCTCCGGGGTGGTCAGCAGCGCCGACACCACACTCATCCCATCGGTGCGGTCGGGGCGGGCGGACACGCCGCGCCGGCGGACGGCGCGGGCCAGGTCACGGGCGGCGTCGCGGGCGGCGTGCCTGAGCACCACCCGGCGCACCTTGTCGCCCAGCTGCGCCGGAGTGGTCACCGACCGGGCCGCCACCCAGCCCAGCAGCTCGCCCTCGACGCGGGCGCGCAGCGCGTCCTCCGCGATCGGCGCGACGTGCTCGAGCAGGCACACAGGTGCCCGACGTGCAGCACCCCGGACTGCAGCGCGGCCAGCACCCGCGGCAGCCGCCCCACCAGCGTCAGGGAGCGGACCAGCTCCTCCTCCGCCCGCTGGGTGGTCACGTTCAGCGCGATCGCCAGCTCGGAGGTCGCCCACTCGCTCACCGGACGCAGCACCTCCGCCCGAGACGCCCACCGCTCCGCCGCCATCGCACCCGCCTCACCGGGCTGCCGATCGGCCGAGGCCGGCCGCGACGCGGCAAAGGCAGCGATCGCCCGCGCCCGCAGCGCCGTCTGCCGGCCGATCTCCCGGTCGGCGGCCTGCACCGCGCCCAGCGGCCCCGACGCCCAGCCCACCACGGGCTCGTCGACCGCCAGGACCTCCGTCGCGCGTTCGATCACAGGTTCGAAAGATGAGGACGGCAAGTCGAACCCGCAGGTCAGAGAGGAGGGGCACCTGCTGACATCCCGATAGAAGGCTCCGCGAGCCCGCACGGACGCCGCCCGACACTGATCGACCGGCTGCTCTCGGAGCTCTCCCGAAATACAGTTCGTCCATGTCCACGAAGGACCTGCAGGCACTCGTCCGGCGACGGCTGTGGGAGCTGGGCGGGTCCGTGTACGAGGCCTCCCGCCGCGCGCGCGGTGCGGTCGGGCCCGAGGTGCTCGAGCGGCTCGCGCACACCCGCGGCTGGGCGTTGATCAGCCCGTGGATGGCCGGCCACCTCGCCCGCGCCCTCGACGTCCCCGAGAACCGGGTGCGACGCGCCGCCGGGCTGCCCGAGGTCCCCGACCCCCGGGCGGACGTGCCCACCGGCCCGCACCTGCGCCTCGTGCAGAACGGCGAGGACCGGGGCTGATCAGCCGGCGGCGCGGGCGGCCGTCCAAGCGGCGATCTCCGCCCGCGACCGCACGCCCAGCCGCGCCAGGATCTGCTCGACGTGGGACTCCGCGGTCCGCGGTGAGATGACCAGCCGGGCCGCGATCTGCCGGTCGGTCAGGCCCTCGGCCACGAGGCGGGCCACCTCCTGCTGCCGCGCGGTGAGCGGGCCGGCCCCGGCACCGGCCTGCGGCACGGCGGGCGTCGGCCGCTCGTCGAGCGCCAGGGTCACCGCGCCGGTCCGGTCCAGGGCGGCGCCCTCCCGGTGCAGGGCTCCCCAGCGGCGGTCCCCCAGCGCGCGGCGGGCCGCCGTCGTGCACTCCTCGCGCCGCCGGGTGAGCGGGGCGGGCAGGTCGGCCGGGATGGACCGCCACACGGCCTCGGCCGCGCCGCCGAGCCGCGCCGCGCGCTCCCACGCCTGCCGGGCCGCGGCCGCCCAGCTCAGCGCCTCGATGCACAGCGCCGTCCCGCTCCGGTCGTCGACCTCCCGCATCAGGCCGAGCGCGGACCGCTCGAGCGCGGTGGCCTCGTCCGGTTCCCCGGTGGTCAGCCGCACCAGGCCCAGCCCCCACAGCGCGTGCGACCGGGTCCAGGGGTCACCCCGCTCGGCGAGCGCGAGGCTGCGGCCGAACGCCTCCGCGGCGTCCGCGTCCCGTCCGGCGAGCAGCGCGGCCACCCCGACGTCGGCCCAGCAGAAGGCCTCGTACCGCCCGTCGGCCGCGGCGTGCCGCGCCGCCGCCTCGCGCAGCAGCCGGTCGGCCGCGGCCAGGTCGCCGTCGAACAGCGCGGCCTGACCGAGGTACTGGGTGGCCGTCGCGACGACGGACGGCGCGCCGCAGGCCTCCCCGAGCTCCCGCGCCCCGGTGAGCAGCGGGACCGCCGCCGCGGGGTCGGTCGCCGCCAGCGCGAGGAACCCGGCGGCGACCATCCCGCGGGCCCGGGTGCGGGACGGCTCCGGGCACGCGGCGAGGAGGTCCTGCAGCCGGCGGCGCCCCTCGCCCAGGTGGCCGCGCGCCGCCCAGTACAGCCACAGGTCGGCCGCCATCACGAGGCCCCGCTCGGCGTGTCCGGCCAGGTACACGTCGAGTGCCGCGCCCAGCTCCGCGTGCACGGCGTCGAGCCGGTCGAAGGCGGCCACCTGCCCCGGCCCCACGAACTCCGCGGACGCGGCCGCGACGAGCCGGGCACACCAGCCCGCGTGCCGCAGCCGCACCGCGTGGGCCTCGCCCGCGGCGTCGAGCAGCTCCCGGCCGTAGGCGCGGACCGTCTCCAGCATCCGGAACCGGCGGCCGCCCGGCCCCGGCACGGCCTCCAGCAGCGACGCCGCCACCAGCCGGTCCAGCGCGTCGAGGACCGCGGGAGCCGGCAGCACGTCGTCGGCGCACACCGCCTCGGCGGCCGCCAGGGAGACGTCGCCGGCGAACACCGACGCCCGGCGCCACAGCACCCGGTCGGCCTCGGTGAGCAGCTCGGCGCTCCACTCCATCGTCGCCTGCAGGGTGCGGTGGCGCTCCGGGACGGCGGTCCCCGACCGGCGCAGCAGGCCGAACCGGTCGTCGAGGCGGCCGGCGAGCTCGGCCGGGGTCAGCGTCCGCAGCCGGACGGCGGCCAGCTCGATCGCCAGCGGCAGGCCGTCCAGGCGCCGGCACACGTCGGCGAGGGCGGCGTCGTCGACAGGACCGAGGACCAGTCCCGGCACCGCCGCCGTCGCCCGCTGGACCAGGAGCGCGACGGCCTCCGACGGCGTCCCCGCAGCCGGCCGGTCCCGGGACGGGACGCCGAGCGGGGGGACCCACAGCACCGCCTCGCCGTCGACGTCGAGCGGCACCCTGCTGGTCGCCAGCACCCGCAGGCCCGGGCAGGTGGCGAGGAGGGTGTCCACCAGCACGGCGCACGCGTCCTGCAGGTGCTCGCAGTTGTCCAGCACGAGCAGCACCTGCCGGTCGCCGACGACCTCGGCCACGGTCGCGGGCAGCCAGCGGCCGGACACGTCCCGCACGTCGAGGGCGCGCGCCACGTGCTCTCCCACCCGGGCCGGGTCCGCGACGGCGGTCAGGTCGGCCAGGGTCACGCCGTCGGTGAACGACCGGCGCAGCTCGGTGCCCGCGCGGACCGCCAGCCGGGTCTTCCCGACCCCGCCCGGGCCCACGAGGGTCACGAGCCGGGAGCCGGACAGCAGCCGCCGCACGTCGGCCAGCTCGGCGCGTCGCCCCACGAACGAGCTGCGCTCGGCCGGCAGCCCGCGGGTGCGGTCGAGCCGGTGCCCCGCCATGCCGCAGGACCGTAGCGACGCCCGTACGGGAGAGGGGGCGTTCCCGTACCGCCGACCGGGGTTCTCCCGATGTCCCCGGCGGCGGAGCCGGACAGGGTGGCCGCCGTGGACGGCACCCGGCGGACGGGGAGGTCGGCGCCCCCCGGGGACGCGGACCTCTTCCTCGTCGAGTTCTGCGCCACCTGGGCGGCCGACGACGCGGCGCAGGTGCACCACGCCCTGCGGTACGCCGTCCGGCGCCTGGCCGCCGCCGGGACGGCGATCCGGTGGTGCAGCGGGCTGCTCGTCCCCGCCGAGCACCGGGTCCTGTGCCTGGTGGAGGCCGGCAGCCGCGACGACGTCGTCCTCGCCCGGGACACCGCCGCGCTGCCGAACGCGAGCGTCCACCGGGTGCGCCCGCTCCCCGATCCCCCGTCCCCCCGACACAGAGGCAGGTCCTGACGTGTCCGCTCTCGACGACACCCGCACCGGCCGCCGTCAGGCGGCCCCTCCCGGCACACCGGCACGCGGCTTCCGCGGCTGGACCGCCCGGCACCCGATCGGCGCGTTCCTGGCGATCGCCCTCCCCCTCGGCTGGGCGGTGCTCGGGATCCCCGCACTCGCCGACCACGGCGTGATCCCGGGCGGTGAGCTGCCCGGGGAGGTCTTCGCCCTGGCCGCCACCGTCCTGGTCCTGCTGCCCACCGCCGTGTGGGTCGTGTCGGTCACCGAGGGCCGGGCGGGCGTCCGGGCGCTGTTCGCCCGCACGTTCCGCTGGCGGTTCGGACCGGGCTGGTGGATCGCGGCCCTGGCCGCCCTGCCGGTGGCCACCGTCGTCGTCGGTCTGCTGCTCGGCCGCTCCCTGGCGAGCGACCCCGTCGCGGTCCTGGTGGAGGCCGTGCCGCTGATGCTGCTCCCGGTGGTCCTGGTCAACCTGTGGGAGGAGACCGTCTGGGCCGGCTTCGTGCAGACCCGCCTGGAGCGCCGGCACGGGCTGCTCGCCGGCTCGGCGCTGACCGCCGTCGCCTTCGCCGCCATCCACCTGCCGCTGCTGCTGTGGGGCGAGGTCACGGTGGAGTCGGTGGCGACCGGGCTGGGGATCGTGTTCGGCGCCGCGCTGGTGTTCCGGCTGCTGGTCGGCGTGTTCCTGCGGGGCGCCGCCGGCAGCGTCCTGGCCGTCGCCGTGCTGCACGGCGCCTGGAACGGCAGCAGCGGCGAGGGCGGGCTCGTCGACGAGCTGCTCTCGGGCGGGCAGCCGGTCCTCGCCGCGGCCCTCGGCCTGGTCGTGGTCACCGCCGTCGCCGTCGCCGTCGTCCGCCCCGACCTCACCCGGCGCACCGCCGCGGGTGCGCCCGTCCGCCGCTGACGAGGGGTCCCGCCGCCGCGCCGCCCGCACGCCGGGCGGCGCGGTCGCGCGCGACGGACCGGTCCGCCCGCAGCGTGAGACACACCACTCACCGGGCGTGGCCGACGACGTCCGCGCAGGTCAGCGACGTGCGGACCGGCGCGTATACGTCGTCGCGCGGCAGGCGCGCGGGAGGCGGCCGGTTGGGCGTGTCCCGGCGGCCGCAGGCAGGATGAGCCCCGAGATGGCGAGTGCAGCACGGGCCGGGGCGGTCGCCCCGCAGACGACCAGCCGACCGCTCCGGGCGTGGCAGCAGGCCGCCCTCGAGCGCTACGAGGAGGCCGCCCCCAAGGACTTCCTCGTCACCGCGACCCCGGGCGCGGGCAAGACGACCTTCGCCCTGACGCTGGCCGCGCGGCTGCTGCAGCGGCGCGAGGTCGCCCGCGTCATCGTCGTCTGCCCGACCGACCACCTGCGGCTGCAGTGGGCCGACGCCGCCGACCGGATGGGCATCGTGCTCGACCCCGGCCTGACCAACGCCGTCGGCCCGGTGCGCGCCGGCACCCAGGGCTACGTGACCACGTACGCGCAGGTGGCGGGCAAGCCGATGCTGCACGCCGCGCGCGCCACCGCCGTCAAGACGCTGGTGGTCCTGGACGAGGTCCACCACGCCGGGGACGGGCTGTCCTGGGGCGAGGCGATCGAGGAGGCCTACGGCTTCGCCGCCCGCCGGCTGTGCCTGACCGGGACGCCGTTCCGCACCAAGCCCGACGAGCGGATCCCCTTCGTGCGCTACGAGGAGGACGGGTTCGAGGGCGACGCCGGGGAGGCCGGCGCCGGGCTGGTCAGCCGCGCCGACTACACCTACGGCTACAAGGAGGCGCTGGCCGACGACGTCGTCCGGCCGGTCGTCTTCGCCGCCTACACCGGCACCTCGCGCTGGCGGAACTCCGCCGGGGAGGTCGTGGCCGCGTCGCTGTCGGAGGCCGGCACCCGCTCGGTGGAGATGGCCGCCTGGCGCACCGCGCTGGACCCCAAGGGGCAGTGGGTGCCGCACGTCATCGCCGCGATGGACGAGCGGATCACCCACCTGCGCGAGCACGGGGGCATGCCCGACGCCGCCGGGCTGGTGCTGGCCAGCGACCAGGACGACGCCCGCGCCTACGCCCGCATCGTCAAGCGCATCACCGGCAAGGCGCCCGAGCTGATCCTCTCCGACGACCCGAAGGCGTCGAAGAAGATCGAGCGGTTCGCCGCCGGGTCGGCGCGGATCGCCGTCTGCGTGCGGATGATCTCCGAGGGCGTCGACGTGCCGCGCGCCGCCGTCCTGGCGTGGATGACCTCCTACCGGACGCCGCTGTTCTTCGCGCAGGCCGTCGGCCGCGTGGTCCGCTCGCGGGCGTCGCACGAGACCGCCACGGTGTTCCTCCCCGCCGTCCGGCCGCTGCTGGGGCTGGCGGCGTCGCTGGAGAAGGAACGCAACCACGTCATGCCGCCGCCCAAGGCGGCCGACCCCGAGGCGCTCGACCTCGACCCGCTGCCGCCCAAGGAGCGCGAGGCGGTGGGCCTCAAGCAGTGGGAGGCACTGGAGGCCGACGCCCGCTTCGCGCACGTGCTGCACGGCGGGACGGCGCACACCGGTTCCGACGGTGCGGTGATCGCGCCCGAGGACGAGGAGTTCCTCGGCATCCCGGGCCTGCTCACCGCCGAGCAGACGGCGTCGCTGCTGGCCAGGCGCGACGACGAGCTGCGGCTGCGGATCGCCCAGCGGGTGCACGAGGAGGACACCGGCGAGCTGCCGGTCGTGGAGGACCACCCCGACGAGGACGACGCCGGCCGCTCGTGGCGCGACGCCGCCGAGCTGCGCCGCGAGGTCAACCGCCTGGTCGCGCGGGTCGCGGCGAAGACGTCGAGGCCGCACGGCGTGGTGCACACCGAGCTGCGCAAGTCCGTGCCCGGTCCGCCGTCGGCGTCGGCGTCGGTCGAGGTGTTGCGCGCCCGCCGGGAACGCCTGCGCACGATGCTCTGAGGCCGGGCACTTCCGCGGAAGTGCCCGGCCTCAGCCGGTGGGGAGCAGGCCCCGCGACGCGGCGACGGCGACGGCCTCGGTGCGGCTGCCGGCGCCGAGCTTGGCCAGGATGTTGCTCACGTGCACGCTGGCGGTCTTCTCGCTGATGAAGAGCTCGCCGCCGATCTGCCGGTTGGTGCGGCCCCGGGCGAGCAGCGCGAGCACCTCGGTCTCGCGCGGGGTGAACACCGCCGCGGTGTCCACCACGCGCCCGGCGCCGGGCAGCTCCAGCCGGGCGCGGCGGGCGAGCGCGGCGACCGCGTCGGCCAGCGGCCGCGCACCCAGCGACCGGGCGGTGTCGGCGGCCGACGTCAGCGGCCCGAGCGCGGCGTCGCGGTCTCCGGTGGCCACCAGCGCCTCGGCCAGCCGCCACCGGGAGCGCGCCTGCTCGTAGACGTGCCCGTAGCCGAACGCCTCGGCGGCGGCCGACCACAGCTCGGGTGCGTTCTCGCCGGCCAGCCGGGCGGCCTCGGCGTCCAGCCGCGCCACCCAGGCGTCGGCCTCGACCCCGTGCGGCCCGACGGCGCGGGCGTGGTCGGCGACCGCGTCACGACCCAGGGCCACCAGTGACTCCCCCGCCGCCGTCCACCCGGCCAGCGCCGCGGCGTCGCCGGTGAGCCGGGCGGTGACCGCGGCGTCGGCGACCGGGGCCAGCGCGGTGGCCACCAGCCGCACGACGGCGAGCCGCTCGTCGCCCCACAGCTCGGCCAGGGTGGCCGCGGCGCTGCGCGCGGTGTCCAGCGCGGTGGCCGGGTCGCCGGTCCAGGCGGCGAGGTCGATCTCGGCGCCCGCGGTGGCCAGGAGCAGCAGCACGTGGGCGTCCAGCCGCCCGGCCAGGCCGCGCGCCCAGGTGATCCGCGCGGCCGCCGCCGGGTCGCCGCGGCCGACCTGCACCAGCAGGCCGGCGGCCCGCACGTGCGCCGCCATCTCCGGCACGCGGGCCAGCCGGTCGGCCAGCGCCAGGCTGCCGTCCCAGTCGCCGAGCACGTACCGCGAGACGACGCCGAGGTGGCGCAGCTCGGCCGCGTAGAACGACCACTCGACGCCGAGGACCTGCGCCCGGGCGAGCCCCTCGTCGCTCCAGCGCAGCGTCTCGCGCACCGTCCCGGCCTCGTAGGCGACGATCGCCAGGTTGAACAGCACCCGGATCTCGACGTCGGCATCGCCGGACCGGCGGGCCCGCGCCAGCGCCTCCTCCAGCCGCGCGGTCAGGCCGTCCCCGCCGCGGGAGCGGGCCAGCGTCACCGCGACGTCGGCCCAGGCGCTGTCGAGGCCGAGGGCGTCAGCGGCGGCGAGGGCCTCCTCGGCGGCGGCGTCGCCATCGGCGCGGCGGCCGACCTCGTAGCAGGCCCGCGCGTGCGTGGCCGCGGCCCAGGTGCGCACCGGGGAGGGCGGCGCGGCCGGGACCAGCGCCATCGCCGCGGTGGTCTCGCGCACCGCGGAGGCCTGGTCCTCGATGCGGGCCAGCGCCTGCGCCAGCGTGTAGTGCACCCGGGCGCGCAGCTCGCGGTCGCCGTCGGGGCCGAGGACGTCCTGTGCCGCCCGCAGCAGCGCCACCGCCCGGTGCAGCTCCCCGCCGCGGCGGGCGGCGGTCGAGGTCTCCAGCAGCAGCTCGGCCTGGCCGCGCCCGGCGCGGTCGGCGGCGCCGGGCACCGCCGGCCACAGCGCGAGCGCGGCCTCCAGGTGCTGCAGCTGCTCGGCCGGGGCGCCGACGCGGCGCGCCTCGTCGGCGGCCTCCAGCGACGCGGCCAGGGCGCCGGCCAGGTCGTTGCTCTCCCGCAGGTGGTGGGCCCGCTCGGCGGCGGTGCCCGCGGCCGGGACGGCGGCCAGGTGCGCGGCGACGGCGGCGTGCAGCCGGACCCGCTCGCCGGGCAGCAGGTCGGCGAGGACGGCCTCGCGCAGCAGCGCGTGCCGGAAGCGGTAGGCGCCGTCGGGGCCGACGACGAGCAGGTGCGAGTGCACCGCCTCGGCCAGCGCCCGGTCCAGCTCGGCGTCGGAGAGCCCGCCGACGGCGGCGACGAGCTCGTGCCGCACCCGCCGGCCGGCCACCGCGGCCACCCGCAGCACCTGCTGCGCGCCGGGCGCCAGCTGCTCGACCCGGGTCAGCAGCACGTCGGTGAGGCCCAGCGGCAGCGTCTCCCCCGCCAGGCCCGCGGCCAGCAGCTCCTCGGCGTAGAAGGCGTTGCCCTCGGCGCGGGCCACGACGTCGTCGACGGTGCGGTCCGGCACGCCGGCGGCCAGGCCGCGCACCAGCTCCTCGACCGCGGCGTCGGGCAGCGGGGCCAGGTCGAGCCGCTCGACGCCGGGCAGCCGCACCAGCTCGGCCAGCAGCGGGCGCAGCGGGTGCCGGCGGTGCAGGTCGTCGGAGCGGTAGGAGGCGACGACGGCGACCGGCTCGTCGCCGAGCCGGGCGAGCAGGTAGCGCAGCAGGTCGCGGCTGGAGCGGTCGGCCCAGTGCAGGTCCTCGAGCACGACGAGCACCGGCGCGTCGGCGGCCAGCCCGGCCAGCGCGCCGGCGACGGACTCGAACAGCTGCAGCCGGCCGTCGTCGACCGGCGGGCGCAGGGTGCGGACCGGGCTGGGCAGGTCGGCGGCGTCGGGCTCCCGGCTCCCGACCCGCGCGGCGAACAGACCCGCGGCGTCCTCGCCCAGCTCGGCGGCGACCGGCCGCAGCAGGTCGACGAAGGGCAGGTAGGGCAGGCCTACCTCGCCCAGGTCGACGCAGTGGCCGACGAGCACCCGCAGGCCGCGCGCGGTGGCCCGGGCGGTGAGCTCGTCGAGCAGGCGGGACTTGCCGACGCCGGCGTCGCCGGCGACGAGCACGGCCGAGCCGCGGCCGGTCACCGCGCGCTCGACGGCCGCCTCCAGGGCGGCCAGCTCACCGGCCCGGCCGACCAGGGGTCGCTCGTCCCACCGCGGCACGGCGCCGATCGTGGCATGCGCCGCCGACAGGACGGCTGCCTCGGGGGTGGCCACTGGTGTGGTGTCGGAACGGCCCCGTGCAGGGTCCCGCCGCGAGCGTGCGAGCGGCGGGGGGCACGGGGGTCCTTCGTCAACGCGGCCGGCGCAGCCACGAGCCGCGCCGCGCGCCGCGCCGGGTGCCGTGCCCGATCGCCTGCAGCACCTCGCGCCGGTAGGCCAGCTCCGCCTCGAGTCCGGGGTTGGGGTAGGTGTTCACGACGGTCTCCTCGTGTGGTCGTCCGGTGGGGACGGCGACCACGGTCGGCCTGAGGCGGCACCCCGGGCATCGGGCGACCGGGCAGTCCTCGCCCGCTCCTGGCGTCTGAGACCCCCTCAGACGCACCTGGCGCGCGCCTGAGGAGCCGGGCGGCGAGGCTGGGCACATGGCCGACCTGCCCCCCACCGTCTTCGTCCTCTTCGGCGCGACCGGCGACCTCGCCTCGCGGCTCGTGCTGCCGTCGTTCGACCAGCTCCAGCGGCGCGGCCTGCTGCCCGCGGACTGGCGGCTGATCGGCAGCGGCCGCGGCGAGCGGTCCGACGACGAGTTCCGCGACCTGGTCCGCGGCGCCCTCGCCGAGCACGGCGACGGCGACCCCGCCGACGGGCTGCTCGACCGGCTGCGCTTCGCCGGCGGCGGGCACACGCCCGAGGACCCCGGGCAGCTGCTCGACGAGGTCCAGCGGGCCCGCGAGGAGCTCGGCGCGGACGCCCAGCTGGTGCACTACCTCGCCGTCCCGCCCGGGGCGTTCGAGGGCATCACCCGCGCGCTGGACACCCACGGCCTGGCCAAGGGCGCCCGCGTCGTCTACGAGAAGCCCTACGGCACCTCACCGGAGGGGTTCCGCGAGCTCGACGAGCTGGTGCACTCCGTCCTCGACGAGGAGCAGGTCTTCCGCATCGACCACTTCCTCGGCAAGGAGGGCACCCAGGACCTGCACGTGCTGCGCTTCGCCAACGGGCTGTTCTCCTCGGTGTGGAACCGCGAGCACGTCGCCCAGGTGCAGGTCGACGTCCCCGAGACCCTCGACGTCGCCGACCGGGCGGAGTTCTACGACGCCACCGGCGCCACGCTGGACATGCTGGTCACCCACCTGTTCCAGGTGGCCGCCGAGGTGGCCATGGAGCCCCCGGCCTCGCTGACGCCGGCCGACCTGCAGGAGGCCCGCGAGGCGGTGCTGACGGCGTTCCGGTCGCTGTCCCCCGAGGACGTCGTCCTCGGCCAGTTCGACGGCTACCGCGGCCTCGACCACGTCCCCGACGACAGCCGCACCGACACCTTCGTCGCCGCCCGGCTGTGGGTCGACACCGACCGCTGGCGCGGCGTGCCGTTCCTGCTGCGCACCGGCAAGCGGCTGGCCGAGAGCCACCAGCGGGTCACCCTGGTGATGCGGCGGCCGGACGGGCCGGTCGGGCCGACGCCCGGCGGCGGCAACACCGTGTCGCTGTCCCTGAAGGGCGCCGGCTCCCTCGACCTGGGGCTGGTGGCCAAGCGCCCCGGGCCCGACCTCGACCTCGCCGTCGCGGGCGCCTCCCTGGACCTGGGCGAGGTCCCCGGCGGGGAGCCCCTGCCGGCCTACGCCTCGCTCATCCACGACGTGCTGGTCGGCGACCGGTCGCTGTTCACCACCGGGGCCGGGCTGGCGCAGGCCTGGCGGGCGGTCGCGCCGCTGCTCGACGCCCGGCCGCAGGTGCAGCCCTACGCGCCCGGCTCCTGGGGCCCGGAGGCGGCCGACGTGCTGGCCGACCCGTGCGGGTGGGTGCTGGGCGGTTGAGGAGGAGGGTCCGGACCGGGCTCTGGTCGCCTCGCGGCGAGAGGCACGACGCGGCTCCAGCCCCCGACCGGGGTCGGGGCGGTGTTCCGCGACGGCGGTATCCAATTGGCACCCGGGGACACAGAATCGCCCGGTCCGGACGACACCGACGGTACCCCTCTCCCCGGCGGTGACACATCCGATCGCCGGGAACCCGGCCTGCCAGACTCCTCAGCCGTGGCCGACCTGACACCCACCGAGGCCGCCGTGCTCGACGCCGTCGACGACGCCGCCGCGGTCGACCTGCTGTGCCGGCTGGTCGCCGTCCCCTCGGTCGGCGGCACCGCGGCCGAGTCGGAGGTGCAGGCCCTGGTCGCCGCCGAGCTCGACGGGCTCGGCTGCGACGTCGACCACTGGGCGATCGACCTCGAGACCGCCGCGACCGCGCCGGACGCGCCCGGCCAGGAGGTCGCGCGCGAGGAGGCGTGGGGCGTCGTCGGCACGCTGCCCGGGCGGGCGGAGGGGGACCCCGCGCTGGTGCTGTGCGGCCACTCCGACGTCGTCCCGACCGGCGACCGCGCGCTGTGGGACGGCGACCCGTTCCTCCCCCGGCTGGCCGGCGGCGACGTGCACGGGCGCGGGACCTGCGACATGAAGGGCGGCCTCGCGGCGTCGGTGGCGGCGCTGGCCGCGGTGCGCGCGGCGGGCGTGCGGCTGCGCCGTCCGGTGGCGCTGCACAGCGTGATCGGCGAGGAGGACGGCGGCCTGGGCGCGTGGGCGACGCTGGCCCGCGGCCACCGGGGCGACGCCTGCGTCATCGCCGAGCCCACCGACGGCGCCGTGGTCACCGCCGCCGCCGGGGCGCTGACCTTCCGGCTGGAGGTGACCGGCCACGCCGCCCACGCGGCGATGCGCGACCGCGGGGTCAGCGCGGTGGAACTGTTCGCCGCGGTGCACGCCGACCTGCGGGCCCTCGAGGAGGAGCGGCAGCGCGACGCCGACCCGCGCTTCGCCGGCGAGCGGTACCCCTACGGCCTGTCGATCGGCACGGTGCACGCCGGGGACTGGGCCTCGACGGTGCCCGACCGGCTGGTCGCCGAGGGCCGCTACGGCGTGCGGCTCGGCGAGCCGGTCGAGGCCGCCCGCGCGGCGTTCGAGGAGCGCCTCGCCGCGTTCTGCGCCGGGCACCCGTGGCTGGCCGCCCACCCGGTGCAGGTGGCCTGGACCGGTGGGGCCTTCGCCAGCGGGTCGCTGCCGGCGGGCGACGCCCTCCTCGGCCAGGTCCGCGACGCCGTCGTCGACACCGGCGGCGCCCTGCCGCCCGAGCGCGCCGTGCCCGCCGGCACCGACCTGCGGCTCTACGCCGCCGCCGGCGTCCCCGCGCTGCACCTGGGTCCGGGCGACCTGCACCTCGCGCACGGCCCGGCCGAGCGGGTGCCCGTGGCCGAGGTGGCCGCCGTCGCCCGCGCGCTGGCGTTGCTCACCGTCCGGCGCTGCGGGGTCGCGTGATCGGCTACGAGGACTTCGCGGCGCTGACCGGCGACTCCCCCACCGCGCGCACCGAGTGGGCCGCCGTCGTCGCCGCGTGGAGCGAGCCGCACCGCCGCTACCACGACCTGCACCACCTGGCCGCCGTCCTCGGGCTGGTGCGCGAGCTGGGCGCCGCGGCCGACGACGCCGCCGCCGTCGCGCTGGCCGCCTGGTACCACGACGTCGTCTACGACCCCCGCCGCGGCGACAACGAGCAGGTCAGCGCCGAGCGGGCACGGGCCGGCCTGCGCGGGCTGGTGCCCGCGGCGCGGGTCGAGGAGGTGGTGCGGCTGGTGCTGCTCACCGCCGGGCACGGCGCCGCGCCGGACGACGCCAACGGCGCGGTGCTCTGCGACGCCGACCTCGCCGTCCTCGCCGCGCCCCCGGACGCCTACGCCGCCTACGCCTCCGCCGTGCGCGCGGAGTACGGCCACCTGCCCGACGAGGCGTTCACCGCCGGGCGGATCGCCGTGCTGGAGTCGCTGCTGGCGCTGCCGGCGCTCTACCGGCTGCCGGCGACGGCGGCCTGGGAGGCGCGGGCGCGGGCCAACCTCACCGCGGAGATCGGCCTGCTGCGCGCGCGGTCTTCCTGACCCGCAGGCCGGCGGCGGTCAGCCGGGCGAGCAGCTCCCGCGCGCCCACGGGCTGCGCCCCGGCGGCGACCGCGACGTCGTAGAGGTCCTCGGGGACGTCGTAGTGGTCGCCCTGGAACGCCCGGCGCGGGATGCCGAGCTCGGCGGCGACGAAGGCGTGCAGCTCGTCGTGGGAGACGTCGCTGACCAGGTGCGACCACCGGCGCCCCCGCCAGGGCCAGACGGGGCTGTCGATCAGCACGACCACGGGCCCAGTCTGCCCGCCCACTACGGTCGACGCCGTGGACGAGATCCGCTGGGGCGTCGTCGGGCCGGGCCGCATCGCGCAGAGCGTGATGGGCGACTTCGCGCACGTGCCGGGAGCCCGGCCGGTGGCCGTCGCCTCCCGCTCGATCGACCGGGCGCGGGCGTTCGCCGAGCAGCACGGGCTCGAGCGCGCCCACGGCTCCTACGCCGACATCGTCGCCGACCCCGACGTCGACGTCCTCTACCTGGCCACCCCGCATCCGCAGCACCACGCGGTCGCGCTGGCCGCCATCGCGGCGGGCAAGGCGCTGCTGGTGGAGAAGGCGTTCACCGCGACGCTGGCCGGCGCGCAGGAGGTCGTCGACGCCGCGCGGACCGGCGGCGTCTTCGTCATGGAGGCGATGTGGACGCGGTTCCAGCCCGCCGTCGTCCGGCTGCGGGAGCTGGTCGCCGAGGGGGCGATCGGCGAGGTCCGGTCGGTGCAGGCCGATCTGGGCGTCGACCGCGCCTACGACCCCTCCGACCGGCTGTTCGCCCTCGAGCTCGGCGGCGGCGCGCTGCTCGACCTCGGCGTCTACGTCGTCTCCTTCGCCCAGATGCTGCTGGGCCCCCCCGACACGGTCACCGCCGTCGGCTCCACCTACCCCACCGGGGCCGACGCGGAGGCGGCGCTGCTGCTCGGCTGGGCGGACGGCCGCTCGGCCACGCTGACCACGTCGCTGCGGTACCCGACGCCGGGACAGGCCCGGGTGTTCGGGACTCAGGGGTGGGTCGACGTCCTCCCCCGCTTCCACCACCCGGCCACCATCGTGCTGCACCGCACCGGTGCCGAGCCCGAGGAGATCACCCTCCCGCCGGACGGTGTCGGGTACTCCCACGAGCTCGCCGAGGTCACCCGGTGCGTGCAGGAGGGGCACCGCGAGAGCGCGGTCATGCCGCTGGCCGACACCCTCGCCGTGCAGGACGTGCTCGAGCAGGCGGCCCACCAGCTCGGCGTGCACCACCGCGAGGACCCGCACGTCCTCGGCTGATCAGGCCGCCGCCCAGGCCGCGCCGGTCGCCTCCTCCGGCGTCGGCACCCGGGTGGGCGTGCGGCCGGCCCGGTGCACGGCGCCGGCCAGCGCGACGGCGTCGACGACGGCCGCGCCGCCGGGGTCGTTGTTGAGGTAGACGAACACGTCCTCGTCGTCGGCGTAGGTGGCCGCGAGGCGCTGTGCCCACTCCTCGAGCACCGCCGGGGGGTAGCCCCAGCCCTCCGCACCGGTGTGCAGCCGCAGGTAGCCCCAGGCCGCCGTCCGCCACAGCGGCGTCACCGGCCGCTCCGCCCGGTCGGCCCAGCACAGCGCGGCGCCGTAGCGCTCCAGCAGCGCCCGCACCTCGTCGGTCCACCAGCTGTCGTGCCGCGGCTCCACGGCGACCCGCAGGCCCGGCGGGAAGCAGGCGAGGCAGTCGCGCAGCAGGCCGACGTCGGCCCTGAGCGTGGGCGGCAGCTGCAGCAGGACGACGTCGAGGCGGTCGCCCAGGCCCTCGGCGTGCTGCACGAGGCGGGCCACCGGCTCCTCGGGGTCGCGCAGTCGCTTGACGTGGGTGAGGTAGCGGCTGGCCTTGACCGCCCAGCGGTAGTCCGGCGGGGTCCGCTCGCGCCAGGCGGCGAAGGTGTCCCGCTCGGGCAGCCGGTAGAACGCGGCGTTGCTCTCGACGGTGGCGAAGTGCCGCGCGTGGTGCTCCAGCCACAGCCGCTGCGGCAGGCGCTGGGGGTAAAAGCGGCCGCGCCAGTCGCGGTACTGCCACCCCGACGTCCCGATCACCACGGCCACGCCGTCGGCCTACCCTCCGCACCCATGGCCGACGCACCCGCGCGCTTCAAGGACCTCTGCATCGACGCCCGCGACCACCAGGCGCTGGCCGACTGGTGGTGCGCCGCGATCGGCTACGTCCGCCGCGACACCCTGCCCGACGGGACGCCGCGCGAGCGGGACTGGCCGGTGCTCATCGAGGACCCGGCCGGGGGCGGCCCGGTGATCTGGCTCAACCCGGTGCCCGAGGCGAAGGTGGTCAAGAACCGGGTGCACCTCGACGTCGTCGGCGACTCCGCGGCGCTGCAGGCCGCCGGTGCCACGGTGGTGCGGGCCTCCGACGAGCGCCCGGGTCACCAGGCCGACGAGGACGCCGGGGAGATCGGCTGGGACGTGCTCGCCGACCCCGAGGGCAACGAGTTCTGCTGCTTCCCGCCCGGCTCCTGACCCCGCTCGCCCGTCGAGATCACGCGATCTCGACGCACACGACGCCGGCCCGCGTCGAGATCACGTGATCTCGACGGGACAGGCCGGGCGCAGAACGCCGACAGGGGCGGCCCCGCGAGTGCGGGACCGCCCCTGCCGGAGGTGACGTTCTGAAACGGCTACGTCATAGGGACCCGCGGCGCGCGAAGCGTATCGTGGGGGACGACGTAGTCCTTCATCAGAAGTCCATGCCGCCCATGCCACCGTCGCCACCGGGGGCGGCCGCAGCGGCCTTCTCCGGCTTGTCGGCGATGACGGCCTCGGTGGTGAGGAAGAGCGCCGCGATGGAGGCGGCGTTCTGCAGCGCCGAGCGGGTGACCTTGGCCGGGTCGATGATGCCGGCCGAGACCAGGTCCACGTACTCGCCGGTGGCGGCGTTGAGGCCGTGGCCCACCTCGGAGTTGCGCACCTTCTCCGCCACGACGCCGCCCTCGAGGCCGGCGTTGACGGCGATCTGCTTCAGCGGCGCCTCGAGCGCGACGCGCACGATGTTGGCACCGGTGGCCTCGTCACCCTCGACGTCGAGCTTCTCGAACGCGACGGCGGCGGCCTGCGCCAGGGCGACGCCACCACCGGCGACGATGCCCTCCTCGACGGCGGCCTTGGCGTTGCGCACCGCGTCCTCGATGCGGTGCTTGCGCTCCTTGAGCTCGACCTCGGTCGCGGCACCGGCCTTGATGACGGCGACGCCACCGGCCAGCTTGGCCAGGCGCTCCTGCAGCTTCTCGCGGTCGTAGTCGGAGTCCGACTTCTCGATCTCGGCGCGGATCTGGTTCACCCGGCCGGCGATCTGGTCGCTGTCACCGGCACCCTCGACGATCGTCGTCTCGTCCTTGGTGACGACGACCTTGCGGGCGCGGCCGAGCAGCGAGACGTCGGCGGTGTCGAGCTTGAGGCCGACCTCCTCGCTGATGACCTGGCCGCCGGTGAGGATGGAGATGTCGGCGAGCATGGCCTTGCGGCGGTCACCGAAGCCGGGGGCCTTGACGGCGACCGACTTGAAGGTGCCGCGGATCTTGTTCACGACCAGGGTCGCGAGGGCCTCGCCCTCGACGTCCTCGGCGATGATGGCCAGCGGCTTGCCCGACTGCATGACCTTCTCCAGCAGCGGGAGCAGGTCCTTGACCGAGCTGATCTTGCTGTTGACGACGAGCACGTACGGGTCGTCGAGGACGGCCTCCATGCGCTCGGCGTCGGTGACGAAGTAGGGCGAGATGTAGCCCTTGTCGAAGCGCATGCCCTCGGTGAGCTCGAGCTCGAGGCCGAAGGTGTTGCTCTCCTCGACGGTGATGACGCCTTCCTTGCCGACCTTGTCCATCGCCTCGGCGATGAGCTCACCGATGGCGGTGTCGGCGGCGGAGATCGACGCGGTGGCGGCGATCTGCTCCTTGGTCTCGACGTCCTTGGCGGTCGAGAGGAGGTGCTCGGTGACCGAGGCGACGGCCTTCTCGATGCCCTTCTTCAGGGCCATCGGGTTGGCGCCGGCGGCGACGTTGCGCAGACCCTCGCGGACGAGCGCCTGGGCCAGCACGGTGGCGGTGGTGGTGCCGTCACCGGCGACGTCGTCGGTCTTCTTCGCGACCTCCTTGACCAGCTCGGCGCCGATCTTCTCCCAGGGGTCCTCGAGCTCGATCTCCTTGGCGATGCTCACACCGTCGTTGGTGATCGTGGGAGCGCCCCACTTCTTCTCGAGGACGACGTTGCGGCCCTTGGGGCCGAGCGTCACCTTGACGGCGTCGGCGAGGGTGTTCATGCCCCGCTCGAGGCCGCGGCGCGCCTCTTCCTCGAAGGCGATCATCTTGGCCATGTGGTGATGTCCTCCATGCATGGATCGCTGCACGGCCGGGACCGGCGCCCGCGACGGACGACACCGGCGCCGCGGACGCTCCTACGGCCCGCGCTCCGGTGCCTCACCGTTCCGACCTGATTGGCACTCGGCACTGTCGAGTGCCAATCCGAAGTCTGGCACTCGCCCCTGCCGAGTGCAAGAACGGGGGGTGGGGCGGGGCTGTTCCCGCCCTGGCCCTCCCCGGGAACGGCGACGGCCCGGCCCCCCGCTCGGGGGACCGGGCCGCGGCTCGGTGCTCGGGAGCTCAGGCGACGCGCACGCCGTCGGCCTGTGGGCCCTTCTCGCCCTGGACGACCTCGAAGGTGACCCGCTGGCCCTCGTCGAGGCTCTTGTACCCGTCCATCTGGATGGCGGAGTAGTGGACGAAGACGTCCTGCCCGCCGTCGACGGCGATGAAGCCGAAGCCCTTCTCGGCGTTGAACCACTTCACGGTGCCCTGTGCCACGTGTGCTCCCACGTTCGTGCGTGCGGACGACCCCCGTGATCCGGGGGCCGGGGTACAGCTCACCCGCCCGTGGACACGTGCGTGGAACTGACGACCGCGCGAGACGGTACAACAGCGAGGTCGTCGCGGGGAGATCCTGCACACACGACCCGGCCACGATCCGGCGACGGGGTGACACCCGACCGGATCGGCTTCCCGGGGACGGTACGCGTCAGCCGACGAGGCCCGCCGCCCGGGCCGACCGCAGCGACGGGTCGATCCGGTGGGTGGGGCCGACGACCGGCGTGAGCGGGTCGAGGGTCTTGAGGCCCTCGCCGGTGTTGAGGACGACGGTCTCCTGCGCCGGGTCCAGCCGCCCGTCCTCGACCAACTGCCGCAGGACGGCGACGGTGACGCCGCCGGCGGTCTCGGCGAAGACGCCCGTGGTGCGGGCGAGGTCCCGGATGCCCTGGACGATCTGCTCGTCGCCGACCCGGCCGACGGCGCCGCCGGTGCGGCGGATCGCGTCGAGCGCGTACGGGCCGTCGGCGGGGTTGCCGATGTTGAGCGACTTGGCGATCCCGGTGGACTTGACCGGCTTCACGACGTCCCAGCCGTTGTCGAACGCGGTGGCGATCGGGTCGCAGCCGGCCGACTGGGCGCCGAAGACCCGCCACGGGGTGTCCTCGGCGATCCCGGCGGCCACCAGCTCGCGGAAGGCCTTGTCCACCTTGGTCAGCAGCGAGCCCGAGGCCATCGGGATGACGACCTGGGCCGGGATCCGCCAGCCGAGCTGCTCGGCGATCTCGTAGCCCATCGTCTTGGAGCCCTCGGCGTAGTAGGGCCGCACGTTCTGGTTGACGAAGGCGGTGTCCTCGAACTCGTCGGTCTCGGCGAGCTCGCTGGTCAGCCGGTTGACGTCGTCGTAGGAGCCGTCGACGGCGACCAGCGTCTGGCCGTAGACGGCCGACTGCACGACCTTGCCCGGCTCGAGGTCGGCGGGGATGAAGACGTAGGAGGGCAGGCCGGCGCGGGCGGCGTGCGCGGCCACGGAGTTGGCCAGGTTGCCGGTGGAGGCGGCCGCGATCTTCGCGTACCCCAGGCCCCTGGCCGCGGTCGCGGCGAGACTGACGACGCGGTCCTTGAACGAGTGGGTGGGGTTGGCCGAGTCGTCCTTCACCCACAGGCCGCCCGTGATGCCGAGCTCCGCGGCGAGCCGGTCGGCGCGCACCAGCGGGGTGAGCCCGGGGTCGAGCGAGACGCGGTCGGCGGGGTCCTGGCCCACGGGGAGCAGGCCGGCGTAGCGCCAGATGTTCTGCGGGCCGGCCTCGATCTGCTCGCGGGTGACCGCGCGCATGCGCTCGGGGTCGTAGTCGACCTCCAACGGGCCGAAGCACTGCGCGCAGGCGTGCTCGGCGACCAGGCCGAAGGTGGCGCCGCAGTTGCGACAGACCAGTCCGCGCGCGGGACTCGCGGGGACCTCGGTGGGGGGCGGGGCGGTCAGGGTCATGCGACGACTACCTCCTCATCTTCCCCGCGACGGGCCGTCGAGCCGCGCGGGACGGAATTGGCACCTTCCGCGCGCAGGTCGCGTGCGGCGGTTGCCGGGGCTTCACCGGGCCGTGTCCCTCTGCCCCTCTGGATGAGTGGAACGCGGCCGACTCTACCCACCCGGGAGCCCCGGCCCGGCCGGCGGCACGGCCGGTCCGGCTCTCGACACGCCCCGGGTCCCCGGCGCACCATGCGGGCCCCACCGACCCGCGAGGAGGGCCGTGCACCCCGGTCGCGGACACCGCCGCCCCTGGCCCGGGCTGGCCGCCGCGCTCGCCCTGGCCGTGACCGGCTGCGGGAGCGGTGACGGGGACACCGGGCCGGCCGCGACGGCACCTCCTCCCTCCCCGCCGGCGAGCAGCTCCGCCGCTCCGGCGCCCGGGCTCGCCGCCGTGGCCGGTGACCCCCGCGCCGGACTGCGGGGGAGGCTGCTGCAGTACCGGCGCGACGTCCCGGCCCGGCGCCTGCAGGTGGAGCTCGTCGCCGGCAACGCCGGCCTCGTCGTGGAGGCGCTCGACCTGGTCGCCCCGGGTGTACCGACGGCACCGGCGGACCCGCGGGGCGCCGAGCTGCGCCCGGGCGCCGGGCTGGCGCTGCCCGTGGTGGCCGCGGCGAGCGACTGCGCGACCACACCCGGCGCGCCGCACGCGGTGGTGCGGCTGCGCGACGCCACCGGGGCGCAGCGGGAGGTCGACGTCCCCCTCGACGACGGCGGCCTCGTCGCCCGGCTGCACGAGGCCGACTGCGCGGAGCAGGAGTTCGCGCGGCAGGTCCGCATCGAGGCGACCGGCGTCCGGGAGGTCGACGGCGCCGAGGGTCCGGCACTGGACCTGACCGTGCGGTTGACCCGGCTCGCCGGCAGCGACCCGCTGCGGGTGACCGGGGTCGGCTCGAACACCGTGTACGCGGTGGACGCCACCGGCCCGCTGCCCACGCTGGACGACGAGCCCGCCGTCGAGGTGGTGCTGCGGATGCGGCCCTCGCGGTGCGACGTCCACGCCCTCGGGGAGAGCTACCGCACCGGGCTGGTCGGGCTCGTGGTCGCCCTCGCCGACGCCGAGCCGCGCCCGGTGGTGGTGACGCCCGGCCCGGAGGTCCGGCGCCGGCTGGAGGCGTTCGCGGTGGAGACCTGCCGGGCCGGTACGGACTGACGACGACGGCAGGTGAGGATGGGCGGGTGGCAGCGCGCATCGTCTACACCGACCTCGACGGCACGATGGTCGGCCCGCGGGGGTCGTTCTGGCACGGCGCCGACGGCTCCCCCACCGCCGAGCCCGCGGCCGCGCTGCTGGAGCTGCACACCGCCGGCGTCGAGCTGGTCATCGTCAGCGGGCGCACCGCCGACCAGGTCACCGAGGCCGGCCGGATCTTCGCCGCCGAGGGCGCCATCGCCGAGCTGGGCTCGCTGGTCACCTGGCGGGGCGGCCGCGAGCGGCACCAGCTCACCGGCGAGCTGCCCGCCGAGTACGCCGGCCGCACGCCGATGGACGTGATGGCCGAGCTCGGCGTCGTCGAGGCGCTGTGTGCCGCACACCCCGGCCGGCTGGAGTGGCACGCGCCCTGGCACGCCACGCACGAGGGTGACGCGCTGCTGCGCGGCTACGTCGACCCGGCCGCCGTCGACGCGTGGCTCGCCGAGCGCGGCCTGGGCTGGCTGACCCTCCACGACAACGGCGCCATCCCGGCCTCGGCGCGGCTCCGGCTGGCACCCGAGGGGCAGCTGGCGCGGGTCTACCACCTCATGCCGCGCGGCATCTCCAAGGGCGCGGCCATCGCCTGGGACCTGCGGCGGCGCGGCCTCGACCCCGCCGACGCGGTGGCCGTCGGGGACAGCGTGAGCGACCTGGACATGGCCGGCGCCGTCGGCCGGCTGTGGATCACCGCCAACGGGGCCGAGGTCGACGGCATGGCGGGGCTCATGGCCGCCGTCCCGAACGTGTCGGTGACCGACGGCGCGATGGGCGTCGGCTGGGCCCAGGCGGTGAGAGCGAGTTTGTGACACCGCGGTCCTACCGGACCGCACCGCGGCCAGGTGCCGTCCCCCTGCCGCGTGGAGCCGCTGCGCGCGGACCTGGCGAGGACCCTCCGGGCCCGTCCCCGCGTCCCGCCCCCGCAGGGCGGCTCACCTCGGTCAGCTGGTGACGTCGCGGCGGGCGAAGTGGCGGAAGCCGAGTGCGGTGAACACCGCGACGTAGACCAGCGACTGCACCACCCCGCGGAAGAGGTCCGAGGAGTCGACCGGCGTCTGCAGCAGGTCGGTCCAGGCGAAGGACTCGGCGGTGGGGAACCAGTCGCGGATCGCCCCGAGCTGCTCGACCTGGTCGAGGATCGAGAAGACGATCGTGGTGAACACCGCGCCGCCGACGGCGGCCAGCGGCGCGTCGGTGACCGTGGACAGCCAGAACGCCAGCGAGCCGACGACGAGCAGGTGCACCGACAGGTAGCCGAGCATCCCCGCCAGCCGCAGCAGCCCCTCGCCCTGCGGCAGGCTCACGCCGATCGGCGTGCGGATGTCGCCGAAGCCGAACGCGATGCCGCCGGCCACCACCGCGACCAGGGCGAGGGTGAGCAGGGCGGCCACCGCCAGCACCAGCGCGGCCAGCCACTTCTGCCGGAGCAGCCGCATCCGCGGCACCGGGGTGGCGAGCGTGTAGCGCAGCGACCCCCACTGGGCCTCGCTCGCGACGGTGTCGCCGAAGAACAGCGCGTAGACGACCACGAGGAAGAAGCCGGTGGTCGCGAACAGCACGAACAGCGTGAAGTTCAGCCCGCTGGAGGTGGCGACGTCGACCAGGTTGATCCGGCTGTTCTCCTGCGCGTCCTCGCTCGCGCCCAGCTGCAGCGCGGCGATGAGCACCAGCGGCAGGGCCACCATGAGCGCGAACACGCCCAGGGTGCGCCGCCGCCTGAACTGCCGGCGCAGCTCCACCGGCAGCCGCAGCGTGCGCTCGGGGCGGTAGCCGGCGACGGCGCCGGTGGGCTGGACGTGCTCGGTCGCGGTCACGACTCCCCCACGAGTGCCAGGAACGCGTCCTCCAGGCGGCGGCGCGGCGTGAACTGGTCGACGGCGACGTCGGCGGCCACCAGCGCCTGCAGCGCGGCCGCGCGGGAGGTCTGCGGCCCCAGGTCGGCGACCAGGCCGTCGTCGGTGCGCTCGACGGCGACGCCGGGCAGCCCGGCCAGGACGGCGGCCGCGCGGTCGGCGTCGGCCGGGTCGGCGAGGCCTATGAGCACCGCGCCCCCGGCGCCGACGATCTCCTCCACCGTGCCCTGCGCGATCTTCTGCCCCTTGGCCATGACGACGACGTGGGTGCAGGTCTGCTCGATCTCGCTGAGCAGGTGGCTGGAGACGATCACCGTGCGGCCGGTGGCGGCGTAGGAGCGCAGCACCTCCCGCATGGCGTGGATCTGCGGCGGGTCCAGGCCGTTGGTGGGCTCGTCGAGGACCAGCAGGTCGGGCAGGCCGAGCATCGCCTGGGCGATCGCGACCCGCTGCCGCATGCCCTGGCTGTAGCGGCGGACCGGGCGGTCGATGGCGGCGCCGAGGCCGGCGACCTCGATCGCCTCGTCCATGTGCGCGTCCTCGACCGGCCGGCCGGTGGCCGCCCAGTACAGGGTCAGGTTGTCGCGGCCCGACAGGTGCGGCATGAGGCCGGTGCCCTCGACGAAGGAGCCCAGCCGCGACAGCACCGGGGCACCGGGTCCGGCGGCGTGGCCGAAGACGCTGATCCGTCCCTGCGTCGGGCGGATCAGGCCCATGAGCATCCGCAGCGACGTCGTCTTGCCCGCGCCGTTGGGCCCGAGCAGGCCGAGCACCTGGCCGCGGCGGACCTCGAAGGACAGGTCGCGGACGGCCACGAAGCCGTCCTTGTAGGCCTTGGTCACGCCCTCGAAGCGCAGCGGCACGTCCTCGCCGTCGGGCTCGACGGCCGAGGTGACCCGGCGGCGCCGGCGCCCCCACAGCACCGCGGCCGCCCAGCCGAGCAGCCCGAGGACGACGACGGCGCCGAGCAGCCACCACCAGCGCGAGGTGCCGCCGTCGGCCTGCGCCTCCCCCGCCACGGAGGGGACGGCGAGCGCGCTGCCGCCGTCGCCGGCCAGGGACACCGAGTAGACGCCCGCGTCGGCCGGCAGCGCGAAGGCCTGGTCGGTGGAGGAGACGACGACGCGCATCGTGTGGCCGGCCTCGAACCGGTGCACGATCCCCGGCAGCGTGACGGCGACCTCGGTGGGCGCGGCGGGGTCGGCCGACAGGCCGGTCAGCGACAGGGGGGCGACCAGCCCGCCGGGCAGCGTCTGCGCGCCGTCGGGGCCGACGTCGTAGAGCTTGGCGAACAGGGTCGCGGTGCCGGTGGGCGAGGCGACGGCGAGCTCGACGGTGGGCGCGCCGACGACCTCGACGGCCCCGTCGAGCGGCTCGGTGGCGAAGGCGGCGAACTGGCCGGGGATCTCGACGGCGGCGCCGCCCAGCGCCGAGGCCAGCGCCCCGAGGCCGGGGACGGTGGTGATCGCCGCGGGCGTGCCGCCGGCCGGCGTGACCACCGGCTGCAGCGGGCCGTCGAGGGCGAGCTCGGTGCGCGCGGTGGGCTCGGTCCCCTCCAGACCGGGGTAGGCGTCGGCGACGACGCTCTGCGTGCCGCCCTGGACGCTGCCGAGGGTGCTGCCCAGGCCGCTGGGCACGGGGAACTCGAAACCGGTGCCGGGGTCCTCGCCGCGGGCGGGGTCGTCCGCGTCGCGCAGGTGCCAGGAGAACCAGCCGGCGACGAGGTCGCGCAGCTCGGCGGTCTCCCGCTCGGAGGCCGGGGAGTCGTGGCCGCCGGCGTACCAGACGACCTTCACCGGGGTGCCGGTGGCGGCGATGCCGCGGGCGTTGGCGTCGGACTGGCCGAGGCCGAACAGGGAGTCCTCGGTGCCCTGGACCAGCAGGGTCGGCGCGGTGATGCGGTCGAGCACGGCCGCCGGGCTGCTGCGGTCGAGCACCGCGGCGACCTCGGGGGTGAGCGTGCCGGTGGCCGCGGCCGCCTGGTAGGCGGCGCAGATGTCGGCGCGGAACCGGCCGCAGGTCAGCGCCTGCTCCACCGCGGCGGGGTCGACCGTCGAGAGGTCGACCGGCAGGTCCTCCGGCGAGGGGACGGAGGCGGGCGCGGCGGCCGCGCCGTCGCCGGTGGCGGCGGTGCCGCCCCCGCCGTCCTCGCCGTCCTCGGCCCCGGCGGCGCCGTCCCCGCCGCCGAGGGCGTCGAGCAGCCCGCCGCCGGGGACCGAGCCGACGCCGAAGAACAGCCCGGCCCACAGCCGCTTGTAGACGCCGGTGTCGGCGGCCTGCGGGGTGGCGGCGGGTGTGGCGGCGTCGGCGGTGCCGCTCTGGGAGGGGAACAGCGCGGCGGTCAGCGAGTTCCAGGTGATCTGCGGCGCGATGGCGTCGACCCGGTCGTCGTAGGCCGCGCCGAGCAGCGACAGCGCCCCGCCGTAGCTGGCCCCGGCGACGCCGACCCGCGGGTCGCCGTCGCCGTCGAGGAGGACGTCGTCGCGCCCGGCGAGCAGGTCGAGCAGGGTGGAGAGGTCGGCGACCTCGTAGCGGGGGTCGTCGAGGCCGATCTGGCCGGTGCTCGCGCCGAACCCGCGCGCGGAGTAGGTCAGGACGACGAAGCCGCGACCGGCGAGGTCGCGGGCGTCGTCGGCCACCGACTGCTTGCTGCCGCCGAAGCCGTGCGCGAGGACGACCGCCGGGGCGGGGTCGTCCGCGGTGGCCGACCCGGGCAGGTACAGCGTGGTGTCGAGCTCGACGGCGTCGGCACCGGAGCCGGAGGGGACCCGGGCGTCCTCGGTGCGCACCTCCTCCGCCGCGACGGCGGTCGCCGGCGCCCACGCGAGCAGGCTGCCGGTGACCAGCAGGGCGAGGAGGGCGCCGAGCGTCGTGCGGGCGCCGGGGCGCGGGCGAGGACGCACGGGCCCGCGGACGGGACGCACGAAGCGGCCAACGGACGGTCCCGCGCCGGTGTTCCGGCGCCGTCCGGCCGGGGTGCCGCGGGGTCCGGTCAGGGCCGCCACTCGCCGGTGACGACGACCACCAGGCCGGGGTCGGCCACGCCGGGCACCTCGAAGAAGCGCTCCGCCGGGCCGCCGACCACGCCGGGGAAGGCCGCCATGAGCTGGACCGCCGACTGGCGCTGCTGCTCGTCACCGGCGCTGACGAAGACCGTGGTGACGGCGACGCCCGGTCCCTCGTACTGGCCGATGCCGTTGGACTCCCAGCCCTGGGCGCGGAAGGCGTCGGCGGCGTCGCCGGCCAGGCCGCTGACGTCGGTGGCGTTGAGCACGGTCACCGGGACGCGGACCGGCGTGCTCGGCGCCTGCGCGACCGGGGGCAGCGGTTCCACCGACAGCTCCGGGAGGGCGCCGCTGGGCGCGGCGACGCCGGCCGGTGCCGAGGTCCGGGTCGGCGTGCTGGTGGAGCCGGCCTCCTGCGTCGCCGAGGAGGTGAAGCTGTACACGCCGAGCACCACCAGCGCGACGACGACGACGGCGAGCAGCGCCGGCACGGTCCGGCCCCGGCGCGGCGGGGCGTCGTCCTCGGCGGTCGCCGCGGCCCGCAGCGCGGCGCGGGAGACACCGGCCCGGCGCGCGGCCTTGCGGCGCTCGGACTCCATCGCCTGCCGCTCGGCCTCGCGCGCCTGCCGCTCGGCCCGCAGCGCGGCGCGGTTGCCGACGACGCCGGTGTCGCTCGAGAGCCCGGTGGGCGACCCGGTGGGCGGGCCGGTGTCCGGCTCCGGCGCACGGGTCCGCTCGCCCCGCCGGACACCGCGGTCGGGGATGGCCTCGGTCAGCGGTGCGGCGGCGCGCCCGTGGGTGATCTCGCGGTCGGGGATGGCCTCGGTCAGCGGGGCCGCCGCCCGTCCCCGGGCGATCTCGCGGTCGGGGATCGCCTCGGTGGCCGGGGCGGCTGGTGGGGCCGAGGACGCGGCGGCCTGCGGTGCGCGACCCGCGGCGGCCGGGCGGGCCGGCCGGTCCCACGGGTCCAGCGGCGCGGCGGCCGGCGCGGGGGTGTCGGGCTGGGGGGTCGGCACCGCCTGGAAGGGCGCGACCGTGGTGAGCGGGGCGGCCGGGCGGGCCGGTGCCGCGGGCGCCGCCGCGGCCTGCGGAGCGGGCGGGGACACCGACGGCGGCGCGGGCAGCCGCGCGGCGGTCGGCGGGACGAGGGGCGGGGCCGCGGGCCGCGCGGGTGCCGGCCGCTGCGGGACCGGCGCCGGGCGGGCGGCCCGCTCGACCGGCGCGGGAGCCTGGCGGGTGGCGCCGGCGGCCGGCGGGCGGACCCACGCGCCGGGGCGCGCGGACTCGGCGCGGCGTTCCGGCTGCGGGGCGGGGGCCGGCTGCGCGGCGCGGTCCGGCTCGCCGGTGCGAGCGGGGACCGCGGGCCGGCCCGGCCGGCCGGTCAGCGGGCGGCGGCGGTCGGTCTCGTCCCCCAGCAGTGCGTCGCGCCGGCGCTCGGCGCGGCTGCGCAGCGGCCCCGTCAGCGTCGGGGAGTCGCTCCAGTCGGTGTCGTCGAGCACGCCGGCAGCGTCCGCGCCGGGCTGCCCGGGAACGGGGTCCGTGCGCCGGCGTCCACCGGCCACCGGGGCGGACGGCCGGTCCGGTTGGTCACCACCTGACGCCGCGTGCCTGCCCACGGTGACCAAATCTAGATGGCCGACGGGTCCTTGCCCAGGAGGGACGGGGAACGCCGCTGGCGTCGGGCGCTGCGCAGGCGGCGCAACCGGCGGACCAGCAGGGGGTCGGCCTCCAGCGCGGCCGGGCGGTCGACCAGGGCGTTGAGCACCTGGTAGTAGCGAGTCGGGGGCAGGCCGAACTGCTCGCGGATGGCCGTCTCCTTAGCGCCCGGGTGGCGCCACCACTGCCGCTCGAAGGCCAGCATCTCGTGCTCGCGCCGGGTCAGGCCCGCGGGCTGCGCGGGCTCGCTCCCGGACGCCGTGCCCCCCGGCGGGGAGACCGCGGGGACGGGGTCGGGGGTCATGGGAGGGTCCGTTCGATCGGGGGGAAGCCGTCACCGACGACGGTATGCCCGCCGGCCGACGTTTTCAGCGTGTCGCGCCCGCCGTCAGGCCGCCGCCACCACCCGCTCGGCCGCGGCCCGGCGACCGGCCGCCCGGGCGGTGCGCAGGCTGTCGACGGTGAACACCGCGAGCGCGGCCCAGACGATCGCGAAGCCGACGAGGCGGGCGGGCGGCATCGGCTCGTGGAAGACGAAGACGCCGATCGCGAGCTGCATCAGCGGCGTCACGTACTGCAGCAGCCCGACCGTCGACAGCGGGATCCGGCGGGCGGCCGCGGCGAACAGCAGCAGCGGCACCGCCGTCGCGACCCCCGAGGCCATGAGCAGCAGCAGGTGACCGGTCCCCTCCGAGCCCGCGGTGCCCCGCCCGGTGGCCTGCAGCACGCCCAGGAAGACCAGCGCCGGCAGGAAGGCCACCGCCGTCTCGACGAACAGGCCGGGTGCGGCCTCGACGCGGACCAGCTTCTTGAGCAGCCCGTACCCGCCGAAGGTGGCGGCCAGGGAGAGCGCGATCCACGGGGGGCGGCCGTAGTCCCAGGTCAGGACGGCGACGGCGACGGCGGCCAGCGCCACCGCCGCCCACTGCAGCGGCCGCAACCGCTCGGCGAAGACGACGACGCCCAGCAGCACGCTGACCAGCGGGTTGATGAAGTAGCCGAGCGAGGTCTCGACGACGTGACCGGAGTTGACCCCGTAGACGAACACCAGCCAGTTGGCGGCGATGAGCACCGAGGCGCCGGCGAGGACGAGCATCGTGCGGCGGTCGGTGACCGCGGCCCGGACCAGCGCCCAGCGGCGCAGCGCGGTCAGCAGCAGGGCGATGAACAGCAGCGACCAGACCACCCGGTGGGCGACGATCTCGACGCCGCCGGCGGGCTCGAGCAGCGGGAAGTACAGCGGGAAGCAGCCCCACAGCAGGTAGGCGGACAGACCCGCCGCCGTCCCCAGCCGCCGCTCGTCCACGAGCGGCAACCGTACCCGTGGCCCCCTTGCCCCCCACCGCGAGCCTGCGAGTGGTGGGGGGCAAGGGGGTCCTCCATCAGCCGGTCTGGATGTAGTCGACCAGGTGGGCGCGCTCCTCCTCGAGCTCGTCCAGGCGGGCCTTGACGACGTCCCCGATCGACACGATCCCCAGCAGCCGGCCGTCCTGGGTGACGGGGACGTGCCGTACCCGCAGGTCGGTCATCGTGCGGGCCAGGTCGTGCACCGAGGCGGTGGGCGGGCAGGTGTGGACGTCGGCCGTCATCAGCGCCGACACCGGGCCCTCGAGCACCGGCGGACCCGACGCGTGCAGCCCCCGGACGACGTCGCGCTCGGAGACGATGCCCTCGACGGTGCTCCCCGTCGAGGAGACGACCAGCGCGCCGATGCCGTGCTGGGCGAGCAACGTGAGCGCGTCCCGCACGCTGGCGGCGGGGTCCACGGTGACCACGTCGGGACCCTTGCGGCGGAGCAGCTGGGAGATCTGCACGGGAGCCTCCTCACCTGTCGGTGCGGCAGTCTCCACCCGGCCGGGACCGCGGGGCAACGCCCCCGGGCGTACGGGACGGAACCGTCCCCACGGGTGGACGGACGGGCCTACCGTCGACGTGTGCGCACCACCCGGCACGACGCCCCCACGGCGGCGTCCCCCTCGGTCCTGCAGTGGCTCCGCTACGCCTTCGGCGGCGGTCTGCCGCGCGACCTGTCGGCCTGGGTGCTGTCGGACACCACCCGGCCCGGGTGGGTTCGCCGGCACGTGACCCGCTCGCTGGTTCAGCTCTCGCCGCTCGTCGTGATCTGCCTGGTCGCCGTCCCCATGGCGCTGGCCTACCGCCTGACCGCCGCCTTCGGCGGCCTGCTGGTCGGGCTGGTGTACTCGCTGGCCTTCATGGTGGAGACCACCGAGCACCGGGTGGCCAAGGCCGGCTACCCCGCCGGCACCGCCGCCCGGCTGCGCGAGGAGCGTGCCGAGCGCCGCCGCAGCGCGCGGGTCGAGGAGCGCTTCCCCTACCGGGTCGGCGGGTCGGGCAGCTTCGACTGAGCCGACGGGGGGACTCGAACCCCCAACCGCCCGATTACAAGTCGGGTGCGCTACCAGTTGCGCCACGCCGGCGAGACCCGGGAACGAGTCCCGGGACAAGGATAGGGACACCGCACGGGACGACTCCGCCGTGTCGGGTGCCGTGGTCCGTCCGCCGCCGGCGCGGACTGGACCACCTGTCCGTCCACACCGCCGCGGTAGGTCACCGGTCTGCGGGCGCCAGGGCGGGCAGCGTGAAGCGGCCGTCAACGGGCACGACCTCCGTGAGCGAGCCGGGAGTCAGCGATAGCAGTACGAATCGCTGGACGCGTCGCCGCCCTGCAGCCGTACCTGGTGCGGCCGCAGGCCGCGCCAGTCCTCGCCGTGCGGGAAGAACCGCTCGTCGAGGGTCATCCCGCCGGCCTGGGGGTCGGTGTCCATCTTGGCCATCCAGGAGCCGGTGCCGGCCGGGAAGAACTGGTCGTCCCAGGCCCCGTACAGCGAGTTGGTGACGTAGATCCGCCTGCCGTCGCGGCTGACCTCGACCATCTGCGGGCCACCGGCCAGCGGCTCGCCCGGGGCCGCCGGGTGCGCGGTCCGCCGGACGATGCCACCGAGGTGGACCGAGCCCACCTCCCGTGGCGCCGCCGGGTCGGTGACGTCGTACTGCTTGAGCTCGCCGATGCCCCAGCAGGACACGTACAGCATCCGGTCGTCGACCGACAGGTCGATGTCGGTGACCAGCGGCGGCACCGCCGAGAACGGCTTGAGCGCCGGCGGCAGGTCGTCCGGGTCGGCGGGCTGGGCGGGGATCGTGATGACCTGCTCGGCCTTCCACTCCTCGCCGTCGCGGAACCAGCGCCACACCGACGCCGACAGGTCCGCGGTGGAGACGACGACCCCGACGAAGCCCCAGGTCTCGTCCGGGTCGTGGGAGGGCCGCAGCTCGAGCACCATCTGGTGCTCCGCGCCGAGGTCGACCGTCTGCCGGTGCCGGCCCTCGGCGAGGTCCCAGAAGTGCAGTGCGTGGCCGTACTCCCCGCCGAGGAGCAGCTCCGGGACCAGCCCGTCCTCCACCATCGCCGGGGTCCCCCACTCGCTGGAGACCAGCGTGTTCTGGTTGAGGTGCCACCAGGCGTCGTAGGCCAGGTACTGCGGGCCGCGGTCGGTCTCCCAGGCCCGCAGGACGTCGAAGGTGCTGTGGTCCAGCAGCGCGATCCCACCGGGGCCGCCGTCCCCCTCGCCGCTGCCCAAGCAGGTGAGGAAGACGCCGTCCGGGCCGCAGTGCAGCGTGTGCGGCCGTGAGTAGCCGGCCTTCCCGGCCAACTCCTCCGCCGCGATGGTCTTGTGCAGCCGCGGCGAACGCGGGTCGGGGTGGGTGTCGTAGACGTGCACGTTCGAGCTGCGCAGGCCGGGCAGCAGCAGGTAACGGCGCTGCAGGCCGTCGTGGCCCATGTCGTGGCCCTCGTGCTGGAGCGCGCTGGAGCAGGCGTTCCAGCCGAAGTGGTGCAGCTCGTCGCCGACCGTGGGCAGCTCCGCCCAGCCGACCAGTCGTCCGTAGGTGGCGGAGTCCGGGTCGGTGTCGACGACGGTGAGCGCATCCGGTCGCTGTCTGGCGCGGTCGAAGGCGACCACGTAGGCCAACTGCTCGGTCGGCGCGGCGATCGCGTCGGCGGCGCTGCGGTAGAAGGTGGGATCCGTCCGGTGCGTCGACTCGCTCATCGTCGGCCGCCTCTGGCTCGCTCGTCCTCCGGGGCAAGTCTGCGACGCTCGCGACCGACTGTCCACGGGCCACGGCCCGCTCGGCCGCCCGAGGACGGCGACGCGCCCTGACGGACTGCCCCCGCCCACGGGTTGCCCGGCCGCCAGACGTGGCGGACGTCGGGCTCGCGCTCCTCGTTGTCCGAGCCGTCGGTCTCCTCGACGGCGCGGAACCCGTGCCGCTCGTAGAACCGCCGCGCGGGCGCGTTGACCTGGAACGTCCACAGCTGCAGGCCCGCGGGCTGCCGCCGCTTGGCCAGCTCGACGAACCGGTCACCGATCCCCCGCCCGCGCCAGGCGGGGTCGAGGTACAGCTGGTCGAGCCAGCCGTCGGAGAGCGCGAGGAGGCCGACGACGGCACCGCCGGCCTCGGCCACCCACGTGTCGTGCCGCGGCACCAGCACGTCGCGGACCCAGCCGCGGACCTCGTCGTCGGTGTGCGCGCGCCGCACCGTCGGCAGGGCGGCGGAGAAGGAGCGCGACCACACCCCGGCGATCGCCGCGGCGTCCGGGGGGACGGCGGGGCGCAGGACGACGGGATCGGCGGGCACGGCGCACGAGGGTGCCAGGGCGGCGCGCAGGACTCGACCGGGTTGGGCTCCAGCCGCACCCCTCCCGGCCGATCCTGACGGTGTGGCACCGACCGACGACGAGGCCGCCCTCCTGCCGCTGGACCGCTCCCAGCTCGACGCGCTGCGGGAGCACGTCGAGGCGCTGCTCGGGGACGGGGGCTGCGACCAGACCCGCCGCGCCACCGACGCCTGGGCCGCGAGCCACGGCGTCGCCCTCGACCGGCTGCACGAAGGCCTCGAGGAGTTCGGCGGGTTCTGCGACTGCGAGGTCGTGATGAACGTCGACCCGGCCGTCGTCTTCCCCGTCGCCGGTCAGGCCGCGGAGGGCCCCTCGCTCAGGTAGCCGGCCGGGTCGGTGCGCGGCGAGGCCTCGGCCAGCCAGCGGGCGAACCCGGCGGGGTCGCGGCGCTCGAGCTCGTCGAGGGTCTCCTGGCGGCGCCGCACGATCGACTGCCGCGCCGCCGGGTGCAGCTGCCCGGCCAGCGCCGTCGTCGTGCTCAGCCACTCCCGGCCCAGCGCCGCGGTCGACAGCGTCGCCACCGGCGGCAGGTAGGTGACCGTGCCGACGGTCTCCCCCGGCCGGGCACCGGTCAGCGGCGAGGGGGCCGCGGCGGGCGGCGCCCCGCCCGCGGCCCGGGCGGCGGGCGGGCTCGCGTCGCGCCGCGGCGGGCGCCCGGTGCGCAGCAGCCACAGCCCGAGCCCACCGACGGTGAGCACGGCGCCGGCGAGCACGGTGAGCACCGGTCCGCCCACCGCCGCCGTCCCGGACAGGAACAGCAGCACCCCGATGGTGGCCGCGCCGACGCGCCAGGCCGCCTCGAGCGGAGAGCGGCGGTCGAGGATCCCGAGGTCGGCGCGCGGGTCGACCGCGGACTCGCGGGCCACCCCGGCGGCCAGGCAGGCGGTGACGACGGAGGCCAGCCCCACGGCGAGCAGCCCGGGGGGTCGCAGCGCCAGCCCGCCGACGACGGCCACCGCCGCCGCGGTGAGGGCGGCCAGCCCCAGGAGCAGCCGGGCGGGGACTCCGCGGTCGGACACGAGCAGCCTCCAGGGACGCAGGCCGGGCAGAGGTCCCCACCCGCTCCGCGAGGACCGGCCGGGACCCCCCTCTACCCAGCGACGGTCCGGGCGCACACCGTGCACGGCGTGTCGCGGCGCGCCCGGCAGGATCGCCGCCCGTGGGGACCTCCGTCGTCGAGCTCGGCCCGCGCCTGGTCGTCGTCCTGGTGCTCCTCACCGGGCTGGCGGCGGCCGGCGGGCGGCTGTCGGGGCTGGGTCAGGAGCGGCCGGTGGTGGTCGCCGCGCTGCGCGCCACGGTCCAGCTGGCGGCGGTGTCGGCGGTGGTGCTGCTGGTGGTGGGTTCGCTGTGGCTGTCGGCGGCGTTCGTCGCGCTCATGGTCACCGTCGCGGCGGGGACCGCGGCCGGGCGGGTCACCGGCCTGCCGCTGCGCGCTCCCGGGACGGCCCGGCGGACGGCCACGGCGGCGCTCGCGGTGGCCGGCGGCGCGCTGCCGGTGGTCGCGCTGGTGCTGGCCGGCGGGACGGTGCCGCTGCGCGGCGAGGCGGTCGTCCCGGTCGCCGGGATCCTCGTCGGCGGTGCGATGACGGCGACGTCGCTGGCCGGACGGCGGCTGCGCGAGGAGCTCACCACCCGCCGCGGCGAGGTCGAGGCCGCGCTCGCCCTGGGCCTGCTGCCGCGCGACGCCGTCCTGGAGGTGGGCCGCCACGCGGCCGCCACCGCGCTCCTCCCGCCGCTGGACCAGACCCGGACCGTGGGGCTGGTCACCCTGCCCGGCGCCTACGTCGGCGTCCTGCTCGGCGGCGGCAGCCCGCTGGCCGCCGGCGCCACGCAGCTGCTCGTCCTGGTCGGCCTGCTGGCCGTGCAGGTGGCCGCGATCTGGATCGTGACCGAGCTGGTCGCCCGCGGCCGGCTGCTGCCCGGCCTCCCCCGCTGACCGCGCCCAGACACCTCACAGCCGACCCGCAGCGCCCGGTCAGACGCCCGGCCGACAGTCGGTCCCGAGGCGGCGGAGCGCCGCCACGCGAGGAGGACCACCACCATGAACGGCACCCCGTACCCGACTCCCCAGCCGCAGCAGCCGGCGCAGCCGCAGCAGCCGGCCGGTGCGACCCCGGGGTGGAACCCGCCGCCGTCCGGCGGCTCCTGGCACCCGGCGGCGTCCACCGGCACCGCCACGCTGCCACCGCCCGTCGCGCCCCCCGTCGGGCCGCCCGTCGCACCGCACGCCCCGGAGGCGCGCCGCGCCGGCCGGCTGCGCATCGGCGTCGCGGGCCTGCTGGCCGGCGCGCTCATCGGGGGCGGCACCGGGGCCGGCGTGGTCGCCCTGACCGACGACGGCGGGAGCGGCGGCAGCGGCGCCGCCCCGGCCCAGTCGGTCGTGATCCAGGACCCGGAGAACGCCACCGCCGTCACCGCGGCCGCGGCCAAGGCCGCGCCGAGCGTGGTGACCGTCTACGTGACCAGCGGCTCGGGCTCGGGCAGCGGCTCGGGCGTCGTGCTCACCGAGGACGGCTACGTGCTGACCAACGACCACGTGGTCAGCCTCGACGGCAGCACCACCAGCGCGGCCGTGCAGGTGCGCACCGCCGACGGCACGCTGCACGACGCGACCGTCGTGGGCACCGACCCGACCTCCGACCTGGCCGTGCTCCGGCTCGACGGCGCCAGCGGGCTGACCCCGGCCACCTTCGCCGACTCCGACGACGTCCAGGTCGGTGACCTGGCCGTGGCCATCGGCGCGCCGCTGGGCCTGTCCGACACCGTCACCGACGGGATCATCAGCGCCACCGACCGCGCGGTGGCCACCGGCTCCACCCAGGACGACGCCACCGTGCTCGACGCCCTGCAGACCGACGCCGCGATCAACCCCGGCAACTCCGGCGGCGCGCTGGTCAACGCCTCGGGCGAGGTCGTGGGCATCAACACCGCCATCGCCTCGGTCGCCTCGGGCGCGCCCGGCTCGTCGGGGCAGAGCGGCAACATCGGCGTCGGCTTCGCCATCCCGAGCAACGTGGCGCAGCGCATCGCCCAGGAGATCATCGACACCGGCACGGCCACCCACGCCGTCCTCGGGGTCCGCGCGCAGACCGCCACCGACGGCGCCAACAGCGAGGTCGGCACCGGCGCGCAGCTGGCGCAGGTCGAGCCGGGCAGCCCCGCCGCGGACGCCGGGCTGCAGGCCGGTGACGTGGTGACCGCCGTGGGCGACCGCGCCGTCACCACCTCCACCGAGCTCACCGCCGCCGTGCGCAGCTCCGCCCCCGGCGACCGGGTGACCCTCACCGTCGAGCGCGGCGGGCAGACGACGACGGTCGAGGTCACCCTCGGCGGCAGCGCCGGCTGACCCGACGGCCACCTCCGACACCCTCCCGGGCCGCCCTAGGCTCGGGAGGGTGTCGTCGTCCTGGAGACCCCCGGTGAGCGTCCCGCTGACCTCCTCGCTCGACGACCCCGCCCGCGCCGAGGGGCTGCGCCGCATGAAGCGGCTGGCCACCGGGTTGTTCGGGCTGGCCGCGGCGGTGTTCCTGGCCTGCGTGCTGATCGGTGAGGACGCCGGCGCGTGGGTGGGGTACGTGCGGGCCACCGCCGAGGCCTCGATGGTCGGGGCGCTGGCCGACTGGTTCGCCGTCACCGCGCTGTTCCGGCACCCGCTGCGGATCCCGATCCCGCACACCGCGATCATCCCGCGCAAGAAGGACCAGATCGGCGCGAGCCTGGGCACCTTCGTGCAGGAGAACTTCCTGACCCGCGCCGTCGTCGAGGACAAGCTCGCCACCGTCGACGTCCCCCGCCGGCTCGGCGACTTCCTCGTCGCACCCGGCCGCGCGCAGCGGCTGGCCGGCGACGCCGCCGTCGCGCTCACCGGGGTGACCGACCTGCTCCGCGACGACGACGTGCAGCACGCCGTCGCCGGGCTGGTCGACCGCAAGCTGCACGAGACGCCGGCCGCGCCGGTGCTCGCCCGGGTGCTGGAGCTCGTGGTCGACGGCGACCGGCACCAGGAGGTGCTCTCCGCGGCGCTGCGGTACCTGGCCCGCTTCCTCGAGGAGAACCGGATCGTCTTCCGCGCCCAGCTCGGCGACGCGTCGCCGGCGTGGGTGCCCGACTGGGTCGACGACCGGGTGTTCGACCGTGTCTTCGCCGCGCTGCAGGGCTTCCTGCACGAGGTGGGCGCCGAGCGCGACCACGAGCTGCGGCGGGTCTACGACGCCCGGCTGCGCGCCTACGTGCACGCGCTGCGCACCGACCCCGACACCGCGGCGAGTGTCGAGGCGTTCAAGAAGCAGCTGCTCGAGCACCCGGCGGTGCGCACCTGGTCGTCGTCGCTGTGGACCAACGCCAAGACGGCCTTCCTCGCCGCGGCCGCCGACCCCGACTCGGAGCTGCGCGCCCGCGTGGCCGGGCTGATCGTCGACGCCGCGAGGCTGCTGCAGACCGATCCGCGGGTGCGCGAGCGGGTGCAGCGGCAGTCGGTGCGGGTGGCCGGCTACCTCGTCGAGCGGTTCGCCGGCGACCTCGCCGACGTCGTCGGCACCACCGTGGCGCGGTGGGACACCGAGGAGACCAGCCGGCGCATCGAGCTGCAGGTGGGCCGTGACCTGCAGTTCATCCGGATCAACGGCACCGTCGTCGGCGGGCTGGCCGGGCTGGTCATCTACAGCGTCGCCCAGCTGCTCGGGTGAGCCACCGCCCGCGCCCCGTCCCCGTCGAGGTCGCGCGATCTCGACGGCGTGCGGAGGGTCAGCCGCGGGCCTGCGCCGCCGCGTAGAGGGCGATGCCGGCGGCGACGCTGACGTTGAGCGACTCGGTGTCGCGGGCGATGGGGATGCGCACGACGACGTCGCACCGCTCGCGCACCAGCCGCGACAGGCCGGTGCCCTCGGCGCCGACGACGAGCGCGACGGGGTCGGCGAACCCGTCGTACTCGTGCAGCTCCATGTCCCCGTCGCCGGCCAGGCCCACCGTCTGCAGGCCGGCGTCCTGGTAGGACGCGAGCGCCCGGGCCAGGTTCACCGCGCGCGCCACGCGCAGCCGGGCGGCCGCACCGGCGCTGGTGCGCCAGGCCGAGGCGGTCATCCCGACCGCGCGCCGCTGCGGCACGACGACGCCGTGCGCGGCGAACGCGGCCGCCGAGCGCACCACCGCGCCGAGGTTGCGCGGGTCGGTCACGCCGTCCATGGCGACCACCAGCGGCGGGCGGCCGGAGTCGCGGGCGAGGTCGAGCAGGTCGTCGGGGTGGGCGTAGTCGTAGGGCGGGACCTGCAGGCCGATCCCCTGGTGCAGCGCGCCGCCCGACATCCGGTCGAACTCGGCCTTGCCGACCTCCAGCAGCGGCAGCCCGCGGTCGCCGGCCAGCTGCACGGCCTCGGCGACCCGCTCGTCGGTGCGGGTCGCGTCGCCGGTGACCACGTAGAGGGCGCTGGCCGGGATCTCCGCCCGCAGCGCCTCGACGACCGGGTTGCGCCCCAGCAGCAGCTCGGGCGCCTCCTCGGCACGCTGCCGGCTGCGGTCGCGCTCGGCCCGCCGCCGGGCGTCGGCCTGCGCGCGGCGCTGCGCCGGGTGGCCCTTGCGCATCTCGGCCGGCGGGGTGGCACCGCGGCCGGCCAGGGACCGGCGGTTCTTGCCGCCGGTGCCGGCCGTGGCGGTCTTCTTGCCGGCACCGCTCGTGCGGCCGCGGCGCTGGCTGTTGCCGGCCATCAGCGGGTCAGCTCCCATCGGGGTCCCTGCGGGGTGTCCTCGACCTGTACGCCCAGGGTGGCGAGCTGGTCGCGCACGGCGTCGGCCGCGGCGTAGTCCTTGCGGGCGCGGGCGGCCTGCCGCTGCTCGAGCGCCAGCCGCACCAGCCCGTCGGTGACCTCGGCGAGCCGGCCGTCGCCACCGCCGGCCCAGCGCGGGTCGAGCGGGTCCAGGCCCAGGACGCGCAGCATGGCGCGGACCCGGCCCAGGGCCGCGGCGGCCGCGGCGTCGTCCCCCTCGGCGAGGGCGGTGTTGCCCTGCCGGACGGTCTCGTGCACGACGGCGACGGCGGCCGGGGTGCCCAGGTCGTCGTCCATGGCCGCCCGGAACTCCCCGGGCAACTCGGCCGGCTGCTCGGCGCCCACCCGCTCGGCGGCCCGCTGCACGAACGACTCGATCCGCCGGAAGGCCGACCCGGCCTCCTCCAGCGCCGCGTCGGTGAACTCGATCGTCGAGCGGTAGTGCGGGGTGACCAGGTAGTAGCGCAGCTCCACCGGGCGCACCCGGCGGACGACCTCGTCGACCAGCGCGGTGTTGCCCAGCGACTTGCTCATCTTCTCGCCGCCGAGGGTGACCCAGCCGTTGTGGACCCAGTACCGGGCGAAGCCGTGCCCGGCGGCGTGCGACTGGGCCTGCTCGTTCTCGTGGTGCGGGAAGCGCAGGTCCAGCCCGCCGCCGTGGACGTCGAAGTCCGGCCCGAGGTAGCGCTCGGCCATCGCGGAGCACTCCAGGTGCCAGCCGGGCCGCCCGCGGCCCCACGGCGTGGCCCAGCCGGCGGTGTCGGGCTCGCCGGGCTTGTGCGCCTTCCACAGCGCGAAGTCGCGCGGGTCGCGCTTCTTCTCGTCGGTGTCGGTGTCGGCCGCGGGCTCCAGGTCCTCCATCTTCTGCCGGGTCAGCGCGCCGTACCCGGGGAAGGAGCGCACGTCGAAGTAGACGTCGCCATCGACGGCGTAGGCGTGCCCGCGCTCGACGAGCCGGGCGATGAACTCGACCATGTCGGGCACGTGCCCGGTGGCCCGCGGCTCGTAGGTGGGCGGCCGCACGCCCAGCGCCTCGTAGGCGCGGGTGCTGGCCAGCTCGTTCTCGTAGGCCCACGCCCACCACGGCACGCCGTGCTCGGCGGCCTTGGCGAGGATCTTGTCGTCGATGTCGGTGATGTTGCGGACCAGCGTGACCTCGGTGCCGTGGCCCTGCTCGAGCCAGTTGCGCAGCAGGTCGAAGACCAGCCCGGCGCGCACGTGCCCGAGGTGCGGCGGCCCCTGGACGGTGAGCCCGCAGACGTACATGGAGGCCTCCCCGGCCCGCAGCGGCGTGAAGTCGCGGACCGCCCGGGCGGCCGAGTCGTAGAGGCGGAGGCTCACCGCGGGGAGTCTACGGACCCCGCCCGGACCACCAGCGCCGTCGCGACCGCCGCCCGGCCCTCCCCCCGGCCGACCAGACCGAGCCCGTCGGTGGTGGTCGCCGTGACGCTCACCGGGGCCCCGAGGGCCGCCGACAGCGCCGCCTCCGCCTCCGCCCGGCGCGGGCCGAGCTTCGGCGTGGGCGCCACCAGCTGAACGACGGCGTTGCCCACCCGCCAGCCGGCGGCGGCCAGCGTGTCCCGGGCGTGCTGGAGGACGGCGACGCCGCGGGCACCCGCCCAGCGCGGGTCGTCGGTGCCCAGCAGCCCGCCGATGTCGCCCAGGCCGGCCCCCGACAGCACCGCGTCGGTGAGCGCGTGGGCGACGACGTCGCCGTCGGAGTGCCCCGCGCAGCCGTCGGCGCCGGGCCAGGACAGCCCGGCCAGCCAGCACTCCCGGCCGGCCTCGACCGGGTGCACGTCGAGGCCGAGCCCGACCCGCGGCAGCTCGGTCACCGGCCCACCTGCAGCCCGGCCAGGTGCAGGTCGTGCGGCACGGTGACCTTGGCGGCGCGCTCGTCGCCCTCGACCGTGCCGACGGCGACCCCGGCGGCGCGCACCACCGCGGCGTCGTCGGTCAGCTCGACCCCGTCCTCGAGCGCGGCGTAGGCGGCCACGAGCACCGCCCGGTCGAAGCCCTGCGGGGTCTGCACCCGCCGCAGCGAGGCACGGGGGACGGCGGCGGTGACGGTGCCTGCCTCGTCGACGACGACGGTGGTGTCGACGACCGGCAGCACCGGGACGACGGCCGGGGCGCCGGTGGCCAGGGCGGCCAGCACCCGGGCGACGACCTCGGGCGGGGTGAGCGGGCGGGCGGCGTCGTGCACGAGGACGGCGTCGGCGGCCGGACCGGCGGCGGCCAGGCCGGCGCGCACCGAGGCGGTGCGGGTGGCCCCGCCGTCGACGAGCTGCACGGTGCCGGGCAGCGCGGCGGCGAAGGCGGCCCGGTCGGCGGCCGGTACCGCGACGACGACCTCGGCGACCCCGCCGGCGAGCAGGCTCTCCACCGCCCACACGACCAGCGGCCGGCCGGCGAGCGGGACGAGCGCCTTGGGCAGGTCGGCCCCCAGACGCGAACCACTCCCGGCCGCTGCGACGATGCCGACAGCGGACACGGGAGTGGCCGGGTGGTGCGGGGGCGCGGAGGCGGAGCTCAGCTGGCGAGGACCTCGTCGAGCAGGATCTCGGCCTTGTCCTCGTTGGTGCCCTCGGCGAGCGCGAGCTCGCTCACCAGGATCTGACGGGCCTTGGACAGCATCCGCTTCTCGCCGGCGGAGAGGCCGCGGTCCTTGTCGCGGCGCCACAGGTCGCGGACGACCTCGGCCACCTTGTTGACGTCGCCGGAGGCCAGCTTCTCGAGGTTGGCCTTGTAGCGGCGCGACCAGTTGGTCGGCTCCTCGGTGTGCGGGGCCCGCAGGACCTCGAACACGCGGTTGAGCCCGTCCTGACCGACGACGTCGCGGACGCCGACGATCTCTGCGTTGTCGGCCGGCACGCGCACGGTCAGGTCGCCCTGGGCGACCTTCAGCACGAGGTAGGCCTTCTCTTCGCCCTTGATGACCCGCGTCTCGATCGCCTCGATCAGAGCGGCACCGTGGTGCGGGTAGACGACGGTCTCGCCGACAGTGAAGCCCATGTGTGTGTGACCCCTTTCGCTGTACCCAGGTTAGCACGGCAGACTGACGCCCGGAATGGCGCGGCGGCGGATATGCGCAGGTCAGAGGCCTGGTGAAGTCCGGGGAAGGGGTTGACAGAGGCGTGGTCGGTGTGCGTGCGCGGCCCGCCCGGGCGGCCTCGGCTCGGGCCCTCGTGCGCGCCACGCACGCACCTCCGGCGGCCGCGGTCACCGTCGTCGCGACCCTGCTGGCGGTGGCCGCGCAGGTGCCGCCGGCACGGGTGCTGCTCGTGGGGCTGGCCGTCCTCGCAGGTCAGGCGTCCATCGGCTGGAGCAACGACTGGCTCGACGCCGACCGCGACCGCGCCGTCGCCCGCGCCGACAAGCCCGTCGTGCAGGGCGCGGTCGACCCCGCCGTGCTGCGTGCCGCGGCGCTCGCGGCGGCCGCGGTCGCCGTCGTCCTGTCCCTCGTGCTCGGCCGGGTGCCCGGCCTGCTGCTGCTGGTGCTGGTCGCGAGCGGCTGGGCCTACAACGCGGGTCTGAAGCGGACGGTGCTGTCGGGACTGCCCTACGTCACCGGCTTCGGCGCCCTGCCGGCGGGGGTGGTGGCCGCCGCGCCCGGCGCCCCCCTGGCGCCGTGGTGGCTGCCGCTGGCGGGGGCGGCGCTGGGTGCCGCCGCGCACCTGGCCAACGTGGCGCCCGACATCGCCGACGACCTCGCCACCGGGGTGCGCGGTCTCCCGCACCGCCTGGGCGCGAACGGGTCGGCGGCGCTCGGCGCGCTGCTCCTGGGGGCCGCCACGCTGGTGCTCGTGCTGGGCCCGGACGGGCCGCCGGCGTGGTGGGGCTGGGCCGGCCTGGCGCTGGCGGTGCCCGCGGTCGCCGTCGCCGCGCTGGCCGGCCGGCCGGGTCTGCGGCGGCTGGCCTTCCCCGCGGTGCTGGTCCTGACCGTGCTCGACGTGGTGCTGCTGGTGCTCGGCGGGGCCGCGCTCACCTGAGCGCGGCCCCGCCCGGCGTCACTTCTTGCCGTTGCCGTTGCCGTTGCCGTTGCCGTTGCCGTTGCCGTGGCCGTTGCCGTTCCCGTTCCCGCCGCCGGTCGCGGCCGGTGCGGGGGCCGGGGCGGGCGCGGGCGCGGCGGCGGCCGGCTGCTCGGTGACCGGCTGGGCGGGCGCCCCGGCCGGCTGCCCGCCCTGGCGGTCGGCCTTCCGCTCGTCGTTGCGGTCGTGGGCCGCCTGGCTCACCTGCTCGCCGGTGACCCAGCCGTTGCGCGCGCCCTCGCTGACCCAGTGGCCGTGGGACTCCCCGGCGGCCGGGCCCGCGGCCCACTCGTCCTGGCTGCGCTCCGGCGTGGCGACGGGCTCGTCCTCGGCCGGCACCTCCTCGGTCGGCACCTCCTCGGTGGGGGTCCCCTCCGTGGGCACCTCCTCGGGGGTGCCCTCCGTCGGGACATCCCCGGTGGGGGTCTCCTCCGTCGGGACCTCCTCGGCCGGGGTGTCGTCCGCGGGCAGCTCGCCGGCCGGGGTCTCGTCGGTGGGCGCCTCCTCGGCGGGCACCTCGCCGGTGGTCTCGCCGGGCTCGAGGACGGCGCTGTCACCGGACTCGACGACGGCGGGCTCCTCGATGGCGGCGATGGTCGTCACCGTGCCGGTCAGGGCGACGGCGACGACGCCGGTGGCGGCGGCGGCCTTGGCGGCGACGCCGGCCGCGGCGATCTTGGCGGTGAGGGTGCTGAGCAGCATGCGGGGTCTCTTCCGTGAGGCCCGGGCGGGGTGCCCGGTCGTCCGCGTGGACGGTTGCGACTGGTCGGTGATCAGACCGGTCGCCAGGAGCTCGGCCAGGGCCGCGTTCGGCCGCCCGGGTGCGGTGGCGCAGGCCCGGACCGCGTCGGTGAACGCGGTCAGGTCCGGCGCGCCCGCGGGCACGGGACGGCCGGCGAGGCAGGCCGCGAAGGCCTCCTCGTCGGTCCGGGCGTCGGCTGGCGTGGTCATCTCGCTCCCGTCATCGCCGGACGGACGCGCAGGGGTGCGCCCGTCCCCGCGGTCTCACCCGGGCGGGTGGTGCCGGCCGGCTCGAGCTCGGCCCGCAGCCGGCGCAGACCGCGCCGCTGCAGCGCCTTGACCGAGCCCACGGAGCGGTCCATCACCGCGGCCACCTGCTCCACGGTGAGGTCGGCGAGCACCCGCAGCAGCAGCACCGAGCGCTGGTCGGCGGGCAGCCCCGCGCACAGCCGGTGCACGGCCTCGGTGCCCAGCCGGGTCAGGACGTCGTCCTCCACGTCGCCGCCGGCGGCCTCGGGCAGCAGGCCCCCGGCGTCGTCGGTGAGCTGCGGTCGCCGGCTGCGCCGGCGCCAGTCGTCGACGAGCCGGCGGTGGGCGATGGTGAACACCCAGGAGCGCAGCGCGTCCTCGTCCCCGCGGAAGCCGCCCAGCCCGCGGAAGACGGCGAGGAAGGTCTCGCTGGCGAGGTCGTCGGGGTCCTGCGCGCCGTGCAGCCGCAGGTAGCCGGTGACCGCCGGGGACAGGTCCCGGTACAGCACCTCGAACCCCCACGCCGCGCCCGCCTGGGCCGCCGTGAGGACGTCGTCGAACGCCGGTCCGACCGCCATCCGCACCTCCCTGCCGTCTCCCCGTGCGGGGGAGGCATCGGCAGGGACGCCGCGGAACTGGACCGCGGTCCCCCGATCAGGGAGGGCTGGTGCCGCGGGCGGTCTCCTGCTCGACGACCAGCGGGAGGTCGCGCAGCCGGTCGAGGCCCTGCAGCGGCCGGTGCATCCGCTGGTTGCCGGCCAGCCGCTCGCGGTTGCGGTCGAGGAAGGTCCAGTAGCCGGCGGTGTAGGGGCAGGCGTCCTCGCCCAGCCGCCGGCGCGGGTCGTAGGGGCAGCGGCCGCAGTAGTCGCTCATCCGGTCGATGTAGGCGCCCCCGGCGGCGTAGGGCTTGGTGGCCAGCGCCCCGCCGTCGCCGTGCTGGCTCATGCCGACGACGTTGGCCACCATCACCCAGTCGTAGCCGTCGACGAACGTGCGGTGGAACCAGTCGGTCGTCTCCCGCGGGTCGATGCCGCGCTGCAGCGCGTAGTTGCCCAGCACCATCAGCCGCGGGATGTGGTGCACCCAGCCGTCGCGGCGCAGGTCGCCCAGGACGCCGGACAGGCACGCCGCGTCGACCGCGGAGTCGTCGAGCTCGGCCATCCAGTCCGGCACCGGCTCGAGCGCCCGCAGCGCGTTGGCGTGGCGGTAGTGGCGGCCGAAGTGCCAGTAGGTGTGCCAGACGTAGTCCCGCCAGCCCATGACCTGCCGGACGAACCCCTCGACGGAGTTCAGCGGCAGGGGGTCGCCGTCGGCGGCCCGGGCGCGGGCGGTGGCCTCGGCGGCGCGCACGACCTCCAGCGGGTCGAGCAGGCCGAGGTTCATCGCCGGCGACAGCAGCGAGTGCGCCAGCCACCGCTCCTCGGCGAGCATGGCGTCCTCGTGCGGGCCGAAGACGCCCAGCCGGGCGGTCAGGAAGTCGTGCAGCCGGGTGAGGGCCTCCTCGCGGGTGACGGGGAACCGCCGCGGGCCGTCGTCACCGACGAAGGAGACCTCGCCGTCGGCCTCCCAGCGGTCGAGGTCGGCACGCACCTGCTCGTCGATCTCGTCCTCCGCCGGCCACCACGGCTCGGGCGCCGGTGAGCGGCCGTCCCGCGGCGGGGGCTCGCGGTTCTCCGGGTCGAGGTTCCACCTCCCACCGAGCGGCTCGGCGCCGTCCATGAGGACGCCGAGGCGGCGGCGGGCGTCGCGGTAGAAGTCCTCCATGAGCAGCCGGCGGCGCCCCCTGCCCTCCGCCCACCGGGCGAACTCGTCCTGCGAGCTGACGAACCCGCGGGCGGCCAGCACCTGCAGGCCGGGACGGGCGAGCACGAAGTCGCGGCTGCTCCAGGTGGTCGGCGCGCAGACGCTCAGCGGCTCCTCGTAGCGGTCCAGCGCCTCGGCGTAGGTGCCGACCTGGTGCAGGTGCGCCTGCTCGCCCAGCTCGGCGGCGCGGTGGCGCAGCGCGGAGAGCACCAGGTGCGCCTTCTGCCGGTGGAAGCGGCGGCGGGCGAGGACGGCCCTCGACTCGACGAGCAGCACCGGCTGGTCGGGGCGGTCGAGGAAGTGCGGGCCCAGCTGGTCGGCGAACAGCCAGCGCCGCGTGGCGGGCGACCGCTCGGGGAAGTCGGCGAGCGCGGGGTCGTGCTCCTCGGCGCCGTGTCCCGGGCGCTGCATCGGCTCCACCTCCCGGCGGACATGGTGGGTGGACCGTTAGGCTCGGCGCGACTCGGGCCATCGACGACACGGTGGCCGGCACGTGCTCGCTGGAGGTCGACCGCTGTGAACCGCGCCCTGCGCGCCGCCCTGACGGGCGCTCTCGTGATCAGCCCGGTCGCGCTCGGTGCGTGCAGCGCCGGGCAGGTGTCCCAGACCGGGACCCAGGACCGCGACAAGGTCGGCCCGCAGGCCCAGGTGGAGGACGTGCTCCTGCGCCAGGTGCTGCTCGCCTACCCCGACGAGGGCCTCTACGAGGAGGGCGACGACGCGACGCTCGTCATGACGATCGTCAACGAGTCGAACGAGGACGAGACGCTCACCTCGATCGAGGGCGAGGGCTTCTCCGGCGTGCGGCTCAGCGGCACCGGCCCGACGCCGTCGCCGTCGTCCCCCGCGGGGAACCAGCCGACCACCGCGCCGACGCCGGGCACCACCGGCGCCACCCCGGGCTCCCCGGCCACCCCCACCGGGTCCTCGGCGGCGAGCTCGGACCTGTCCCTGGAGATCCCCGCCGACACCGCGCTCTACATCGGCCGCGACGGCGACGCCACCATCACCCTCGAGGACCTCAGCGAGCCGCTGACGGCCGGGCAGAGCCTGAGCCTGACGCTCACCTTCGAGCAGGCCGGCGAGATCGAGGTCCAGGCGCTGGTGGGCAACCCCGACGAGGAGGTCGAGCGGGGCGAGGCCTTCGACTTCCACGAGGGCGAGGCCGGCGAGGCCGAGAACCCCGAGTCCGAGGAGGACACCCAGGCCGAGTGAGGCGGGACTGTCGGTCCCCCCACCTACCGTGACGGGGTGCCCCCCTCCGGAGTGAAGCCCGCCCGCCCCGCCCACCGCTGCACCGAGTGCGGCTACGCGTCGGCCAAGTGGGTCGGCCGCTGCCCGGAGTGCCAGGCCTGGGGCACGCTGCAGGAGGTCGGCGCCACGGCGCCGGCGCTGCGGGCGGTCGCCGCGGGCCCGGTGACCGCGCCGGCGCGGCCCATCGCCCAGGTCGAGCTCACCGGCGCCCGCGCGGTGCCCACCGGCATCGCGGAGTTCGACCGGGTCCTCGGCGGCGGCCTCGTCCCGGGCGCGGTCGTGCTCGTCGCCGGCGAGCCGGGCGTGGGCAAGTCCACGCTGCTGCTCGAGGTGGCCCACCGGGTGGCCGCGTCCAACGGCCCCACGCTGGTCGTGTCCGGCGAGGAGTCCGCGGCCCAGGTGCGGTTGCGCGCCGAGCGCATCGACGCGCTGCACGAGCGGCTGTACCTGGCGGCGGAGACCGAGCTGTCGGCCGTCCTCGCCCACGTCGAGCAGGTGTCGCCCTCGCTGCTGGTCCTCGACAGCGTGCAGACCGTCCGCTCCCCCGCCGTCGACGGCACCGACGGCGGCGCCTCGCAGGTGCGCGCGGTCGCCACGGCGCTGACCGCCGTCGCGAAGTCCCGCGGGATGACGACGATCCTGGTCGGGCACGTCACCAAGGACGGCGCGATCGCCGGCCCGCGGGCACTCGAGCACCTCGTCGACGTCGTCGTCTCCTTCGACGGCGAGCGGCACTCCACGCTGCGCCTGGTGCGGGCCACCAAGAACCGGTTCGGCCCGGCCGACGAGATCGGCTGCTTCGAGATCGGCGACGGCGGCGTGGTGGGCGTGCCCGACCCGTCGCACCTGTTCGTCTCCCGCCGCACCGCGTCGGTGCCCGGCAGCTGCGTCACGGTGACGATGGAGGGCAGCCGGCCGCTGCTGGCCGAGGTGCAGGCGCTGGTCGCCACCAGCGCCGGCGGCGGCTCGCCCCGCCGCGCGGTCAGCGGGCTGGACTCGCAGCGGGTCGCCATGGTCAACGCCGTCGTCGAGCGGCGCGGCGGGGTGCGGCTGGCCGACGCCGACGTCTTCGCCGCCTCGGTGGGCGGGGTGAAGATCGCCGAGCCCGCGGCCGACCTCGCGCTGGCGCTGGCCATCGCCTCGGCGTCGCGGGACACCCCGCTGCCCGAGGGGATGGTGGCGCTGGGGGAGGTCGGCCTGTCCGGGGAGATCCGGCGGGTCGGCGGCACCGCGCGGCGGCTGGCCGAGGCGGCCCGGCAGGGCTACCGGCTGGCGCTGGTGCCGCCGGACGCGGGGCCGGCGCCGAAGGGCATGCGGCTGATGGAGGTGCCCGACCTGGGCGCGGCGCTGGCGGGGCTGTTCCCGGGCTGAGCCCGGTCGTGCGCCCCGCTCGCGACCGGCCCCGCGGGGTGACCCGTAGAATCGCGGCCAACCGCGTCGACGTCAGGAGTGCCCGTGCCCCCCGCTGTGGACTCCGAGGTCGCTCTGCGCGAGCTCCTCGGCCGCATCGCCCCGGGGACGGCGCTGCGCGACGGCCTGGAGCGGATCCTGGCCGGCCGCACCGGCGCGCTGATCGTGCTGGGCTACGACCGGGTCGTGGAGTCCATCTGCACCGGCGGGTTCGCCCTCGACGTCGCCCTGTCGGCCACCCGGCTGCGCGAGCTGGCCAAGATGGACGGCGCGGTCATCCTCTCCTCCGACGGCCTGCGCATCGTGCGGGCGGGCGTACACCTCATGCCCGACCCCACGGTCCCCACCGAGGAGTCGGGCACCCGCCACCGGACCGCCGAGCGGGTGGCCGTGCAGACCGGCTTCCCGGTCATCTCGGTCAGCCAGTCGATGCACATCATCAGCGTCTACGTCGCCGGCCGCCGGTACACCCTCGAGCACCCGACGACGATCCTCGCCCGCGCCAACCAGGCACTCGCGGCGCTGGAGCGCTACAAGCTGCGCCTCGACGAGGTGGCCAGCACGCTGTCGGCGCTGGAGATCGAGGACCTGGTCACCGTGCGCGACGCGATGAGCGTCAGCCAGCGGCTGGAGATGGTCCGCCGGATCGCCGACGAGATCGAGGGCTTCGTCGTCGAGCTCGGCACCGACGGCCGGCTGCTGGCGCTGCAGCTCGACGAGATGCTCGCCGGGGTGGAGGAGGACCGCGCGCTGCTGGTCCGCGACTACATGCCCGGCGGCGCCGCGCGGCGGCCGCGCACCATCGAGGACGTCCTCGCCGAGCTGCGCACGCTGTCGGCCACCGAACTGCTCGACCTCTCCGCGGTCGCCCGCTGCTACGGCCTGCCCACCACCCCCGACGCGCTGGACTCCCCCGTGAGCCCGCGCGGCTACCGGCTGCTGGCGCGGGTGCCGCGCCTGCCGGCCGCGATCATCGACCGGCTGGTCGAGCACTTCGGCGGGCTGCAGAAGCTGCTGGCCGCCACCATCGAGGACCTGCTGGCCGTCGAGGGGGTCGGCGAGGCCCGCGCCCGCGGCATCCGCGAGGGCCTGTCGCGGCTGGCCGAGACCTCGATCCTCGACCGCTACAGCTGAGTGAGGACCCTCCTGCCCGCCACCGCTCGCACGCTCGCGGTCGGACCCTGCAGGAGGGCCGTTCCGGCCGGTCACCACGAGGGCTGCGCCCTCAGGTGATCTGCAGGGGAGCGTCCGGGCTGGTCTTGGTGTCCAGCCGCGCCCGCACCACGTAGCTGCCCGGCGCCACCGGCACGCGCGCCGCGGTGCAGGTCGGCTCGCTGGTCAGGCCGCTCCACGTCAGCGGGAAGACGACCTGCTCACCCGGCGCGAGCGTGCGGGTGTCGCTGCTGGTCTCGGGCTGGCAGTCGTTGCTCCCCCACAGCCGCGCGCCGGCGGCGTCGAGCAGCACCATCTCCTGCAGCTGCTTGTCCAGCACCCGGGTGCAGGGCACGGCCGCGGTGTTGGTGACAACGAGCTCGAGCACCGGTGCCGACCCCGAGGGCGCGCTGCCGGGCGTGCGCACCTCGAGGGCGACGACGTCGTCGCCGCACGGGGCACCGGCCTCCTGGGCGGGCGGTGCGGGCGGCTGCGGGGCGGGTGGGGTGGTGCTCGGTGGCGGGGTCGGCGTCTGCACGCCGGCCAGCGAGGGCACCACCCGGTCGAGGGCGGGGGTGCCCACCGGCGAGGACGACGCCGCGGAGCCGGCCGCCGCGGCGGTGTCCCCCGATCCGGTCAGCAGCGAGACGCCGAGCCAGCCGCCCCCGCCGAGCACGACCAGGAGGACGAGCAGCACCAGGAGTCGCCGTCGCCAGTAGACGGCGGCCGGCAGGGGTCCGACCGGGTGCAGCACGAGTCGGACCGTAGTCGGCCCCGCCGCGGACCACCGCACAGGGCACGCCGCGGCTGGCGCCGGGCACACTGGACCCCCGTGAGCAGCACGGCCGGACTCGGCGACGCCCTCGTCGACTGGTACGACACCGCCGCCCGCGACCTGCCGTGGCGGCGTCCCGGCGTGGACCCGTGGGCGGTGCTGGTCAGCGAGGTGATGCTGCAGCAGACGCCGGTGGCGCGGGTGGAGCCGGTGTGGACCGCGTGGATGGCCCGCTGGCCCACGCCGGCCGACCTGGCCGCCGCCTCCCCGGCCGAGGTCATCCGCGCGTGGGGCAAGCTCGGCTACCCGCGCCGGGCGCTGCGGTTGCGCGAGACCGCCGTCGCCCTCACCGAGCGGCACGGCGGGACCGTCCCGGCCGACGTGGCGGCCCTGGAGGCGCTGCCGGGTGTCGGCACCTACACCGCCCGGGCGGTGGCCTGCTTCGGCCACGGACAGCCTCAGCCGGTGGTGGACACCAACGTGCGGCGGGTGGTGGCGCGGCTGGTGCACGGCCGCGCCGAGGCGGGCACCGCCCGGGCCGCCGACCTCGCCGACGTCGCGGCACTGGCGCCGGCCGACCGGGAGCGGGCGTGCCGCTTCTCGGTGGCGGCGATGGAGCTCGGCGCGCTGGTCTGCGTGGCCCGCACGCCGCGCTGCGCCGTCTGCCCGGTGCGCGAGCGCTGCGCCTGGCGGCTGGCCGGCTGCCCGGCCGCCGACGGGCCGCCGCGGCGGGTGCAGCGCTTCGCCGGGACCGACCGGCAGGTGCGCGGCCGGCTGCTCGACGTGCTGCGGGCCGCACACGGCCCGGTGCCCGCCGAGGCCCTCGACGCCGCGTGGGACGACGCCGCCCAGCGGTCCCGCTGCCTGGACTCGCTGCTCGCCGACGGGCTGGTCGAGCAGACCGACGACGGCCTGTTCCGGCTCCCCCACTGACCGGCCCCGCGCCGCCACCCGCAACCGATCCGGTCGTGCGACGACCCCGCGGCACGGTTCACTGGGACCCGTGCAGCTGCCCGCGGGACTCACCGCCCGACCCCTGACCGGGGACGACGCCCGCGCGGTGTACGAGGTGATGGCCGCGCAGGAGCAGCACGACATCGGGCTCGTCGAGATCGAGGAGGCCGACATCGTCGGGGACTGGCAGCGCCCCAGCTTCGAGTCGCGGCCGGCACGCTCGGCGTCTTCGACGGCGACCGGCTCGTCGCCTACGCGGAGGTCTCCGGCGAGGGGCGCGGGGACGCCGCCGTGCACCCGCGGTACCGCGGACGGGGCATCGGGACGGCGCTGGCCGCCTGGACCCGGCAGCGGGCCCGCGAGCGCGGCGCCCACGTCTTCGGCATGTCCGTGCCGCAGGGCTCCCCCGCGGACGTCCTGCTGGCCGACCTCGGCTACCACGTGCGGTGGACCTCGTGGCTGCTGGAGCTCCCCGAGGACAGGCGGATCGAGACGCAGCCGCTGCCCGACGGGTACGCCATCCGGACGGCGGACGGCGAGGCCGACCACCGGGCCGCCTGGACGGTGGTCGAGGACGCCTTCCTCGAGTGGTCGCAGCGGGACCGCCGGTCGTTCGAGGACTTCGCCGCGACGACCGTGCGCCGGCCCGGGTTCGAGCCGTGGCACCTGCGGGTCGTCGTGGACCACCGTGGCGACGTGGTGGGGGCGTGCTTCCTGGTCACCGGCGGCCGGGACGGCTACGTCGACAGGCTGGCGGTGCGCCGTGACCGGCGCGGGCTCGGTCTGGCCCGGGCCCTCCTCGCCGACGCCTTCGCGAACGCCCGCCGGCACGGCGCCACGCGCTGCGAGCTGTCCACCGACTCCCGTACCGGCGCCCTCGGCCTCTACGAGCGGGTGGGCATGGTGGTCACCGGGACCTGGGTGCACCGCGCCGTGGACCTGGGACCGGTCGCCGTCCCCCGCTGACCGGACCACGGGTCGCGGAGACGACACCGGCCGGCGACGTCGTCGCGGGGGGCCCGGCCGCCCGCCGTCCTCCCTCACCGCCGGGCGTCCTCCCTCACGTCCCACCGTGCGGGAGGAGGCGCCACGATCAGGTCCCTGCTCCTGGCGCGGGCCCGGACGCGGCGAGGGCCGCCCCCCGCGGTGCGGGAGACGGCCCTCGTCGATGGTGCGGGTGGAGCTACTTCTTCTCCAGGGACGTGGTGCCGCCCTGGCCGTCCTCGTCGTCGCCGACGGTCAGCGCGACCGGGGGCGTGTCCGGCAGGTCGATCGGCTTGGCCTCGCCGCGGAAGGTGAACTTCGCGGTCGGGCCCTCGCCCTCGACGTCCACCACGATGATCTGACCGGCGGTCAGCTCGCCGTAGAGGATCTTCTCCGACAGCGCGTCCTCGATCTCGCGCTGGATGGTCCGGCGCAGCGGCCGGGCACCCAGCACCGGGTCGAACCCGCGGGCCGCCAGCAGCTTCTTGGCGTCCTGCGTGATCTCCAGGGACATGTCCTTGTTCGCCAGCTGGCCCTCCACGCGGGCGACCATGAGGTCGACGATCTGGATGATCTCGTCCTCGGTGAGCTGGTGGAACACGACGATGTCGTCGATCCGGTTGAGGAACTCCGGCCGGAAGTGCTGCTTGAGCTCCTCGTTGACCTTGTTCTTCATCCGCTCGTAGTTGGACTGGGTGTCGTTGCCGACCTGGAAGCCCAGCCCCACGGCCTTGGAGATGTCGCGCGTGCCGAGGTTGGTCGTGAGGATCAGGATCGTGTTCTTGAAGTCCACGATCCGGCCCTGACCGTCGGTGAGCCGGCCGTCCTCGAGCACCTGCAGGAGCGTGTTGAACACGTCCGCGTGCGCCTTCTCGATCTCGTCGAAGAGGACCACCGAGAACGGCTTGCGCCGCACCTTCTCGGTCAGCTGGCCGCCCTCGTCGTAACCCACGTAGCCGGGAGGGGCACCGACGAGGCGCGACACGGTGAACCGGTCGTGGAACTCGCCCATGTCGATCTGGATGAGGGCGTCGTCCTCGCCGAAGAGGAACTGCGCGAGCGCCTTGGCGAGCTCGGTCTTACCGACACCCGAGGGGCCGGCGAAGATGAACGAGCCACCGGGGCGGCGCGGGTCCTTGAGGCCCGCGCGGGTGCGCCGGATCGCCTGGCTGACGCTCTTGATGGCCTCTTCCTGGCCGATGATCCGCTTGTGGAGCTCGTCCTCCATGCGGAGCAGACGCGTGGTCTCCTCCTCGGTGAGCTTGAAGACGGGGATGCCGGTCCAGTTGGCCAGCACCTCGGCGATCTGCTCGTCGTCGACCTCCGCGACGACGTCCATGTCGCCGGCCTTCCACGCCTTCTCGCGCTCGGCCTTCTCGCCCAGCAGCTGCTTCTCGCGGTCGCGCAGCGACGCCGCCTTCTCGAAGTCCTGCGCGTCGATCGCGGACTCCTTCTCGCGGCGGATGCCGGCGATGCGCTCGTCGAACTCGCGCAGGTCCGGCGGCGCGGTCATCCGCTTGATCCGCATCCGGGCGCCGGCCTCGTCGATCAGGTCGATCGCCTTGTCGGGCAGGAAGCGGTCGGAGATGTACCGGTCGGCCAGCGTGGCGGCGGCGACGAGGGCGCCGTCGGTGATGCTGATCCGGTGGTGCGCCTCGTAGCGGTCGCGCAGGCCCTTGAGGATCTCGATCGTGTGGGTGAGCGTCGGCTCGCCCACCTGGATCGGCTGGAAGCGCCGCTCGAGCGCGGCGTCCTTCTCCAGGTGCTTGCGGTACTCGTCGAGCGTGGTGGCGCCGATGGTCTGCAGCTCACCGCGGGCCAGCATCGGCTTGAGGATGCTGGCGGCGTCGATCGCGCCCTCGGCGGCACCGGCACCGACGAGGGTGTGGATCTCGTCGATGAACAGGATGATGTCGCCGCGGGTGCGGATCTCCTTGAGGACCTTCTTCAGGCGCTCCTCGAAGTCACCGCGGTAGCGCGACCCGGCGACGAGGGCGCCGAGGTCGAGGGTGTAGAGCTGCTTGTCCTTCAGGGTCTCGGGGACCTCGCCCTTGACGATGGCCTGGGCCAGGCCCTCCACGACGGCGGTCTTGCCGACGCCGGGCTCGCCGATGAGGACGGGGTTGTTCTTGGTCCGCCGCGAGAGGACCTGCATGACCCGCTCGATCTCCTTGGCGCGCCCGATGACCGGGTCGAGCTTGGAGTCGCGCGCGGCCTGGGTCAGGTTGCGGCCGAACTGGTCGAGCACCAGCGAGGTCGACGGGGTGCCCTCGGACGGGCCGCCGGCCGCGGCCGGCTCCTTGCCCTGGTAGCCGGAGAGCAGTTGGATGACCTGCTGGCGGACGCGGTTGAGGTCGGCACCCAGCTTGACCAGGACCTGCGCGGCGACACCCTCGCCCTCGCGGATCAGGCCGAGCAGGATGTGCTCGGTGCCGATGTAGTTGTGGCCGAGCTGCAGGGCCTCGCGCAGGGACAGCTCGAGGACCTTCTTGGCCCGCGGCGTGAAGGGGATGTGGCCGGAGGGGGCCTGCTGACCCTGGCCGATGATCTCCTCGACCTGCTGGCGGACGCCCTCGAGCGAGATGCCGAGGGACTCGAGGGCCTTGGCAGCGACGCCCTCACCCTCGTGGATCAGGCCCAGGAGGATGTGCTCGGTGCCGATGTAGTTGTGGTTGAGCATCCTGGCCTCTTCCTGCGCCAGGACGACCACCCGTCGGGCTCGGTCGGTGAACCGTTCGAACATGCGCTGCTTCTCCTCTGACCGGCTGGTCCGGCACTGCCCTCCCCGTTCCTGGGGAGGAGCACCCGACGTCCGTCGGCGCGCTGGGGCACCGGTCTTTCCACTGTAGTCACGGACCACGCCGTCCTGTCGGCCTCGACCGGCGGGCGGTGGGTGGCTGCCCGGTCCAACCGATGGTGCCGTGGCGGTGTTCCGATCCGGTTACGCCGACAGCGGACGGCGCGTCGCGACCAGGAGACGCCGACGGCCCGGCACCCGAGTGGGTGCCGGGCCGTCGTGACGTGCTGGACGGCCCCCTCGCAGGGGCCCACCCCGAGCGGGGTGACGTGCTGAAACGGCCCCCTCGCAGGGACCCGCCCCGAGCGGGGTGACGTGCTGGAACGGCCCCGCTGCAGGGGCCCACCGCGAGCGTGCGAGCGGTGGGGGGCAGCGGGGTCCTTCGTCAGTGGGCGGCTTCGTAGGCCTCGACGACGCTGGCCGGGATGCGGCCGCGGTCGCTGACGTTGTGGCCGTTCTTGCGGGCCCAGTCGCGGATGGCGCCGGCCTGCTCCCGGTCCATGCGGCCGCCACCACCGGTGGCGCGCGAACGGCCGCCGCCGGAGGCCCGGCCACCACCGCCGCGGCTCACCTTGCGGGCGGCCTGCACGTACCGGGAGAACGTGTCCCGCAGTTCCGTGGCGTTCTTCTCCGACAGGTCGATCTCGTAGCTGGTGCCGTCGAGGGAGAAGCTCACCGTCTCGTCGGCGGGGACGTCCTCGTCGAGGTCGTCACTCAGGATCACCTGCACCTTGCGCGCCATTCTTCTGCCTCACTCCTCCTCGGCCCCGCGGCCGGACGATTGGTCGCCGTCGTGGACGACGTGGCCATTCCACCACACGGAAGGGCGAGAAGACGATTAGCCCACCGCAGTTCGCCCAATACGGGGAGGAATCGTCCGTTCGTGAGAGTCGGTATCAGGAAATGGGCCGCACCAAAGGGAACAGGATCGTCTCCCGGATGCCGAGACCGGTGAGCGTCATCATCAGCCGGTCGATTCCCATGCCGACGCCGCCGCTGGGCGGCATGCCGTACTCGAGGGCCTCGAGGAAGTCCTCGTCGAGCACCATCGCCTCGGGGTCGCCCGCGGCGGCCAGCAGCGCCTGCTGGGTGAACCGCTCGCGCTGCACGACCGGGTCGACCAGCTCGGAGTACCCGGTCCCGCGCTCGACGCCGCCGATGTAGAGGTCCCACTTCTCGGCCAGCCCCGGCGTCGTGCGGTGCGCCCGGGTCAGCGGCGAGGTGTCGACCGGGTAGTCGACGACGAACGTCGGCGCCTGCAGCGAGTCCTGGACCAGCGCCTCGAACAGCTCCTCGACCACCTTGCCGGGCAGCCACGCGGGGTCCACGCCGACGTCGTGCCGCCCGGCGAGCGCGCGCAGGTGCTCCACCGGCGTCTCCGGCGTGACCTCCTCGCCGACGGCGTCGGAGACCAGCGAGTACAGCGGCACGTGCGGCCACTCCCCGGACAGGTCGATCTCGGTGCCGTCGTGGTGGCGGGCGACGTGGTCGCCGAACAGCGCCGCGCAGCACTCCTGCACCAGCTCGCGGGTGGTGCGCGCGACGTCGGTGTAGTCCGCCCACGCCTCGTAGAACTCCAGCATCGCGAACTCCGGGGAGTGCGAGCTGTCGGCGCCCTCGTTGCGGAAGTTCCGGTTGATCTCGAAGACCTTCTCCAGGCCGCCCACGATGCACCGCTTGAGGAACAGCTCCGGTGCGATGCGCAGGTACAGGTCGAGGTCGAAGGCGTTCATGTGGGTGCGGAACGGCCGGGCCGCGGCGCCGCCGTGCACCGTCTGCAGCATCGGCGTCTCGACCTCGAGGAAGCCCCGGCCGGTCAGGCCGGCCCGCAGCGCGGCCACGACCGCGGCCCGCTGGCGGACGGTGCGGCGCGCCTCGTCGCGGACGATGAGGTCGACGTAGCGGCGGCGCACCCGCAGCTCCTCGCTCATCGGCTTGTGCGCCACCGGCAGCGGGCGCAGCGCCTTGGCCGCCATCCGCCAGGAGTCGGCGAACACCGACAGCTCGCCGCGCCGCGACGTGCCGACCTCGCCCTCGACGAAGACGTGGTCGCCGAGGTCGACGTCGGCCTTCCAGGCGTCGAGCGCCTCGGCGCCGACCCGGTCGCGCGAGAGCATGACCTGCAGCTCGGCGTCGCCCTCGCGCAGGGTCGCGAAGCACAGCTTGCCGGTGTTGCGGCTGAAGATGACCCGGCCGGTGACGCCCACCCGGTCCCCGGTCAGCGTGTCCGGCTCCAGGTCGGGGTGCGCCGCGCGGACGTCGGCCAGCGAGGTCGTGCGGGCCACCGTGACCGGGAAGGGGTCCGTGCCGGCCTCGCGCAGCCGGTCGAGCTTGGCGCGCCGCACGCGCATCTGCTCGGGGAGCTCGTCGTCCAGCGGGCCGGGGGGTTCGTCGGTCACGGCGCCCGAGCCTACGGCCGTGCGCCGCGCCACCCCGGCGGTCACCGGCGGCCGGCGGCCTGGGAGCGCTCGAAGGCCAGCCGCAGCCCGTGGACGGTGAGGTCGGGCTCGCGGGCGGCGATCGACCGGCAGCTGTCGGCGACCAGGGGCGCCAGCCCGCCGGTGGCGACGACGACCGGCTCGCGGCCGAACTGCGCCACGAGTTCGCCGCCGATGCGGTCGACGAGCCCGTCGACGAGGCCGGCGAAGCCGAGGACGACGCCGGACTGCAGCGCCGCGACGGTGTTCTTGCCGATCGCCTGCGGCGGGACGGTGAGCTCGACCGAGCGCAGCTGCGCCGCCCGGGAGGCCAGGGCCTCCAGGCTGACCTCCAGGCCCGGCGCGAGCGCACCGCCGAGGAACTGCCCGTCCGGGCCCACGGCGTCGACGTTGGTGGAGGTGCCGAAGTCGACGACGACGACCGGCCGGGTGCGCCCGTCCGGGGCGGTGCCCAACAGCTCGTGGGCGGCCAGGGCGGTGACGACGCGGTCGGCGCCCACCTCGCGGGGGTTGTCCACGTGCAGCGGGACGCCGGTGCGCACGCCCGGGCCGATGAGCACGACCGGCACCTCGAGGGAGTCCAGCAGCCGGCGCAGCGCCGGCAGCAGCGCGGGCACGGTGGAGCAGGCGGCCACGCCGGTCACCTCGGTGTCGCGCAGCAGGCCGCGCCACAGCATCCGCAGCTCGTCGGAGGTGGCCCGCGCGTGCGTCGTCACCCGCCAGCACCCCACCCGCCGGGCGCCGTCGAAGGTGGCCAGCACGGTCTGGCTGTTGCCGACGTCGACGGTGAGCAGCACCGGGCTCAGCTCCGCAGGTCGAGGGCGAGGTCGAGGATCGGCGAGGAGTGCGTGAGCGCGCCGACCGACAGGAAGTCCACGCCGGTCGCGGCGACCTCCCGGGCGACGGCGAGGGTCAGCCCGCCGGTGGCCTCCAGCTCCGCGCGGCCGCCGACCAGCGCCACGACCTCGCGCAGCTGCGCGGGGGGCATGTTGTCCAGCAGCAGGAAGTCCGCGCCGGCCTCGACCGCCTCCAGCGCCTGCGCCGGGGTGTCGGCCTCCACCTGCACCGGCACCCGCGGCGCGCGCTCGCGCACCGCGGCGACGGCGGCCGCCACCGAGCCGGCGGCCGCGACGTGGTTGTCCTTCACCATCGCGACGTCGTAGAGGCCCATCCGCTTGTTCGACCCGCCGCCGCAGCGCACGGCGTACTTCTCCAGCGGGCGCAGGCCGGGCGTGGTCTTGCGGGTGTCGAGGACCACCGCACCGGTGCCGGCCACTGCGTCGACCCAGGCGCGGGTGGCGGTGGCGATGCCGCTGGCCCGGCTGGCGATGTTGAGCGCGCTGCGCTCGGCGGCCAGCAGCGCCCGCACCGGGCCGCGGACGGTGAGCAGCACGTCGCCCCGGGCGACCCGGTCACCGTCGGTGGCGCCGGCGGTGAGCGTCGCGCCGGGCGCCAGCCGGGTGAGCACCCGCGCGGCGACCGGCAGGCCGGCGGCGACGCCGTCGGCGCGGGCGACGAGGTCGGCGGTGCCGTACTGGGCGGGCGGCACGGTGGCGGCGCTGGTGACGTCGAGGGCGACGGCGAGGTCGGGTTCGCTGGGCAGCACCGCGCCGCCGGCGAGGTCCTCGGCCAGCGTGCGCTCGACGAGGTCGTCGACCCAGGCCTCCGTCAGCCCGGTGCCCGCCAGCGAGCGCGGGTCGGCGCTCACCACGGGGTTCCCACCGGCGCGCCGACCGGGCGGTGGGTCAGCGTCAGCCGCCCGTCGCCGTCGAGGCGGACGTCGAGGTGCACCCGCCACCGCTCCTCGCTGTCGGGGTGGTCCTCCCGCCAGTGGCAGCCGCGGGTCTCCTCGCGGGCGGTGGCCGCGGCGGCCAGCGCGCTTGCGACGGTGAGCAGCCCGGTGGCCTCCCAGCTCTCGACTCCGGGCGCCGCGCCCGGACCGCCGGCCAGGGAGGCGGCCAGCCCGGCCAGGGTGTGCGTGGCCTCGGCCAGCCCGGTGCCCGAGCGCAGCGCCGCGACCCGGGCCGACATGGTGTCGGTGACCGCCCGGCGGCCGGCCGGGTCGAGCAGCCCGCCCGTCGCCGGTGCCGCCGCCACCGCGGGAGCCGACGGCGGGAGGGCGCGGGCCAGGTCCGCACCGATGCGGGCGGCGAACACCAGCCCCTCCAGCAGCGAGTTCGACGCCAGCCGGTTGGCCCCGTGCACCCCGGTGCAGGCCACCTCGCCGCAGGCGTAGAGGCCGGGGACGGTGGTGCGCCCGGACAGGTCGGTGACCAGCCCGCCGGAGGCGTAGTGCGCGGCGGGGGTGACCGGCACCAGCTCGGTGACCGGGTCGACGCCGCCGGCCCGGCAGCGCGCGACGATGGTCGGGAACCGCTCGGCCACCCCGGGGATCCCGCGGGCGTCGAGCCACACGTGGTCGACGCCGTCGCGCAGCTGCACCCGGGTGATCGCCTTGGCGACGACGTCGCGCGGGGCGAGCTCGGCCAGCGGGTGCACGCCGAGCATGAACCGCTCGCCCGTGTCGTCGCGCAGCACCGCACCCTCGCCGCGCAGCGCCTCGCTGACCAGCGGCTGCTGCCCGCGCACGCCGGGGCCCAGGTACAGCGACGTCGGGTGGAACTGCACGAACTCCAGGTCGGTGGCCACCGCGCCGGCGCGCAGGCCCAGCGCCACGCCGTCCCCGGTGGAGACCGGCGGGTTCGTGGTGGCGGCGTAGACCTGCCCCATCCCCCCGGTGGCGAGCACGACCGCGCGGGAGCGCACCGCGCCGACACCGTCCTCGGTGCCCTCCCCGAGGACGTGCAGGGTGACCCCCGCGGCGCGGCCGGTGGCGTCGGTGAGCAGGTCGAGCACCATCGCGTGCTCGACGAGGGTGATGGCCGGGTCGGCGTGCACCGCCTCGCACAGCGCGCGCATGACCTCGGCCCCGGTCGCGTCGCCGCCGGCGTGCACGATCCGGTCGGCGGTGTGCCCACCCTCGCGGGTCAGCAGCAGCCGGCCCTCGGCGTCGCGGTCGAAACCGGCGCCCCACCCGATGAGCTGGTGCAGGCGGGCCGGGCCCTCGGTCACCAGGGCGCGCACGGCGGCCGGCTCGCACAGCCCGACGCCGGCCACCTCGGTGTCGCGGGCGTGCGCCTCCGGGGTGTCGGCGGGGTCGAGGACGGCGGCGATGCCGCCCTGCGCCCAGCGGGTCGAGCCGTCGTCGACCCGGACCTTGGTGACGACGGCGACCGACAGGCCGGCCGCGCGCGCGTGCAGCGCCACGCACAGCCCCGCGACGCCGGAGCCGACGACGCAGACGTCGGCCGACAGCTCCCACCCGGGCGCCGGGGCGGCGAGCCGGGTGGGCAGCCCCGTGACGGTCGGCGCCGCGAGCGAGGTCACCGGACCGGCACGCCCAGGTCGCTGCGCCGCTGGTCCGCTGCGCCCGGCACGGGGGCTGACGGGTCGCCACCCAGCTCGACGACGCGGTTGGCGCCGTCGACGTGCACGACCCTGGGGATGAAGGACTTCGCCTCGGTCTCGTCCATCAGGCCGTAGCTGATGAGGATGACCAGGTCGCCGGGGTGCACCAGGTGCGCGGCGGCGCCGTTGATGCCGATGACGCCGCTGCCCCGCTCGCCGGGGATGACGTAGGTCTCCAGCCGGGCCCCGTTGGTGACGTCGACGATGGCGACCTGCTCGCCGGGGAGCAGGTCGGCGGCGTCGAGCAGGTCCTCGTCGATCGTCACGGAGCCGACGTAGTGGAGGTCGGCCTGGGTCACCGTCGCCCGGTGGATCTTGGACCTGAGCATCGTGCGCATCATCGGTGGCCTCCCAGCAGGACGGCGGTGTTGTCGAGGAGTCGGGTGCTGCCGGCGCGGACGGCGACCAGCAGGCGGGCGGGGCCGGCCGCGGGCGCGGGGCCGAGGTGGGGGTCGGTGAGCTCGAGGTAGTCGGGCACCAGCTGCGGCGCGGTGGCGAGGACCTCCCGCGCGGCGGCGAGGACGGCCTCGGCGCCTCGCGGGCCGGCGTCGGCCCCGGCGCGCAGCGCCCGGTTCACCGTGGCGGCGCGGGCGCGCTCCCCGGGCGAGAGGTAGCGGTTGCGGCTCGACAGCGCCATGCCGTCGTCCTCGCGGACGGTGGGCACACCGACGACCTCCACCGGCAGCGCCAGCTCGCGGACCATGGCCCGGACGAGGGTGAGCTGCTGGTAGTCCTTCTCGCCGAAGACCGCGAGGTCCGGCCGGGCCAGGCCGAACAGCTTCGCGACGACGGTGAGCACGCCGGCGAAGTGCCCGGGCCGCACCGCGCCCTCGAGCACCGCGCCCCGCGGGCCGGGGTCGACGGTCACGCCGAGCGCGCCGGGCGGGTACACCTCGTCGACCGGCGGGTGGAAGACGACGTCGGCACGCTCCTCGGTGAGCGCGTCGAGGTCGGCGTTCCAGGTGCGCGGGTAGCGGTCGAGGTCCTCGCCGGGGCCGAACTGGGTCGGGTTGACGAACACCGAGACGACCACGCTCCCGGCGCGCTCGCGGGCGGTGCGCACCAGCGTGCGGTGACCCTCGTGCAGCGCGCCCATGGTGGGCACCAGGGCGACCGGGCCGGGCAGCCCGGCGACGACCTCCCGCAGCTGCGCCGCGGTCTCGGCGACGACCGGCCGGGTGCTCGTGGTCACCGCGAGCCCGCCGGGTCGGCGGCCTCGTACAGCAGGTCGAGCAGCGGGGCGCCCTCGTGCCGCTTGAGCCGGCCGGCGGCCACCGCACGCTCGGTGGTGCGCTGCGCCATCGCGACGTAGGCGGCGACCGACGCCGGAGCCCGGTCGGTGAGCGTCTCGAGGTGGTCGGCGACGGTGCCGACGTCGCCGCGGCTGACCGGCCCGGTGAGCCCGCGGTCGCCGCGGCGCAGCCCGTTGTCCAGCGCGGCGGTGAGCAGCGGGGCGAGCACCCGGGCGGGGCTGTCGACGCCGGCGGCGCGCAGCAGGTCGGCGGCCTCGGCCACGAGGGTGACCAGGTGGTTGGCGCCGGTGACCAGCGCGGCGTGGTAGAGCCGCCGGTCGTCCTCGGCGACGAAGAACGGCTCGCCGCCCATCTCGAGCACCAGGGTCTCGGCGACCGGCCGGTGGGCGGGCCGGCTGGTCACGCCGAAGGGGGTGCCGGGCAGCCGGTCGGCGTCCTCGGGGACGCCGGTGAAGGTCATGGCCGGGTGCAGGGCGAGCGGCAGGACGCCGGCCCGCTCGGCGGGCTCGAGGGCGGACAACCCGTGGGCGCCGGAGGTGTGGAAGGCGATCTGGCCGGCGCGCCAGGAGCCGGTGCCGGCCAGGCCGGCGACCAGCCCGGTGAGGGTGTCGTCGGGGACGGCGAGGACGACGAGGTCGGCCGCGGCGACGACCTCGTCGGCGGGCAGCAACGGGACGCCGGGCAGCAGCCGGCGGGCGCGCTCGGCGGAGGCGGCGGACAGGCCGGAGGCGGCGACCACGTCGTGGCCGGCGGCGGCGAGGGCGGCGCCGAGGACGGCGCCGACGCGGCCGGCACCGATGATCCCGACCCGGAGCCGGGCGGGGGCGCTGTCGGCGGGCGGGAGCCCGGCGGCGCGGGGGGTCCTGCGGGCAGCAGGCATCGCGGTCACCTCTCGTTCCAGTCCCTCGCGGGTACCGGACTCGGTGGCCGGGCCGTCGTCGTCGACGCCCCGGAGGGGTGCGGGTGGTGCTCGGGTGTGCCGGCGGGGCGCCCGCTGCGACCGGGTGTGTCACGCGGACGGCTCGCTGATGGCGAGTGTGGGTCGGCCCGCCGCCGGTGGCAACGCGCCGCCCTGTGGAGTGGGTCACGGTGCCCGGGTCGGAGGCCGCCCGCGGGCGCTCCCTACCGTGGGCGGCGGCACCGGCGCCGACGCGGCCGCCGGCGGACACGAGGGGGCTGGCGTGGGCACGTTCGAGGGACGCACGGCACTGGTCACCGGCGGCAGCCGCGGCATCGGGCTGGCGATCGCGCGCAGCCTGGTGGACCGGGGCGCCCGGGTGGTGCTCACCGCGCGGAAGCCGGAGGCGCTGCAGGAGGCGGTCGCCGCGCTGGGCGGCCCGGAGGTCGCGGTGGGCGTGGCCGGGAACGCCGGTGACGCCGCGCACCGCGCCGAGGCGGTGCGCACCGCCGTCGAGCGCTTCGGCAGCCTCGACCACCTGGTCGGCAACGTCGGCATCAACCCGGTCTACGGCCCGATGGTCGACCTCGACCTCGACGCCTTCCGCAAGATCCTCGACACCAACGTCGTCGGCACGCTGGGCCTGGTGCAGGAGGCCTGGCGGGCGTGGATGGCCGAGCACGGTGGCTCGGTGCTGGTGGTGGCCTCGGTGGCCGGGCTGAAGTCCTCGCCGATGATCGGCGGCTACGGCGTGAGCAAGGCGGCGCTGGTCAACCTGGTCACCCAGCTGGCCGTGGAGCTGGGGCCGAGGGTGACGGTCAACGGGGTGGCCCCGGCCGTGGTCAAGACCCGCTTCGCCGGCGCGCTGTACGAGGGACGCGAGGAGGAGGCCGCCCGCGCCTACCCCGCCGGCCGGCTCGGGGAGCCCGAGGACGTGGGCGAGGCCGCGGCCTACCTGCTGGGCGCCGGCTGGGTCACCGGGCAGACCCTGGTGCTCGACGGCGGCGCGCTCTCCCGGGGTCCGGCCTGACGGCCGAGCACCCGGGCCAGCACGTCCTGGTCCGGTGTGCCGTCGTCCGACCCGTCGTCGCGGTAGCGGCGCCGGCGACCGCCGGGCCGCACGCCGCTCTCGGCGAGGATCTCCGCGAGCCGGGCGGCGCCCGGGTCGTCGGGTGAGCCCGCGGCCGGTCCGGCGGGCACGGCCGTGGTGCCGGCGTGGCCGGCCGCGACGGTGTGCACGGCGGGGCGCTGCACGGTCGGCCGCTCGTAGGTCGCCGGGGCGTGCGGCGCGGCCGGCGCATCGGTGCGGCGGCGGGCCGGGTGCCCCCGGTCGGCGGCCGGCGGAACCGGGACGGCGGGCAGCGGGCGGGCCACCGGCGCGGGCTCCGGCGCGGCCGGGACGGCGACGGGAGCGGGCGGGGCGGGGACGGCGGGCCAGTCGCCCGTCAGCTCGCGGGCGACGTCGGCCGACCACGCCGCGGTGGCCGGCTCCAGCGGCTCGCGGCCGGGCCCGGTGCGGACCGACTGGGCGTGCATCACCACCCGCTCGACCCGCATCTCCCCCGAGAGCGGGCCGGCGAGCCGGTCGCCCAGCTCGGCGCGCAGCCGCCCGACGTCGGCCCGCAGCGCACCCAGCCCGGCCAGCCCGGCGTGCAGCTCGGCGTGCAGCGCCCCGGTCGCGGCCACCTCGCGGCGCAGCGCGTCGAGTCCGGACAGCCCCTCGCGCAGGCCGGCGACCTCCGCGCGCAGGGCCTCGAGCTCCCGGCGGACGGCGGCCTCGGCGTCGCGGCGCACCTGCTCGGTGCGCCTCCGCTCGGTCTCGCGCAGGGTGTCGAGGTCGCGCCGGTGGGCGGCGCGGAGCTCGGCCTCCCGCTGGGCCCCGACGGCCGAGCCCGTCCCGGCCGGGCCGGCGGCTCCGGGCGTGCGGTCGTCGTCGCGGGCGGGGCGGGCGGGGCGGGCGGTGGCGAAGGCGGCCAGCAGGCAGGCCCAGGCGACGGCGACCACCGCGACGCGCAGCACCTGCGGGTCGTCGCTGAGGAACACCACCGCGGTGGCGCCGACGGCGGCGACGCAGCCGAGCGCCAGCCCCGCGACCCGCCGGGACGACCGGGGCCCGCCGTTGCCCTCCCCCGTCGTCCGCACGGCACCCAGGGTAACGGTGAGCGAGGCCCTGACCGCGGCACGCAGTCGTCCCGTGTGCCGCGCGCCCCGCCCGCATGCGGCGGCCTCGCTCCCCGGGTAAGCAGGTGTGGTCCGCGACACGCGCCGGCTCGGCCCCTCTGCAGGGTCCCGCCGCGAGCGTGCGAGCGGCGGGACCCTGCAGAGGGGTCCTCCTACTGGGCGAGGGCGCCGTCGGAGCTGAAGACCAGGCCCATCGAGACCTCGCCCTGCTGGATCGCGGCCTTGGTGGCCGGACCACCGGCGTCGAACTCGCGGAACTCGGCGAACTCCAGGCCGTAGGTCTGCTCCAGCCCCGGCTGGCAGTACGGCCGGGTCGGGCACTCCGCCGGGCCGCCGAGGACCAGCGAGCCGTCCCCGCAGGCGTCGGCGAGCTCGGACAGCGTGCTGACGCCCAGCTGGTCGGCGAACTCCTGCGTCACCGCGAAGGCGTTCTGGTCGGCGGCCTCCGACGGGGTGCCGAAGGTGAGGCCGACCTGGTCGGCCAGCGGCTGGAGGGCGTCGCGGGTGGCCTGGGCGTCGCCGCTGGCGATCGGCGCGGCGTCGGGGCCGTTGACCTGGCGGTTGACGGCCTCGGTGACGGTGGCCAGGTACTCGGGGAACACCTGCAGGTCGGTGCCGGAGATGAGGGCCGGCAGGTAGAGGTCGCGGTTGCCGACCTCGCGCACGCTGGCGTCGAAGCCGGCGGCGTCGAGGACCCCGGCGTAGACGTTGGCCAGGATGGTCGACTCGGTGAAGTTCCCGGCGCCGACGATGATCGGCCCGCTGCCCTGCTCGAGCCCGTCGGTCACCCCGCTCTCCTCGACCCACGCGGCGGCGACGTCCTCGGCGCTCTGCCGCTCGAGGTCGACCGCCGCGTTCATCTCGATGAGCTGGTCGGTGGTCAGCGCCGCGGAGACCGCGTCGAGGGCCGGCAGCAGGGCCGGGTTCGCCGCGGCGGTGGCCGAGGTGACCGCGGGGACGATGTTGTCGGCGTTCTGCAGCTGCTGGTCGTCCTCGAGGACGACCAGCTGGTCGCCGGCCACCGGGGCACAGGCGTCGCCGCTGGCGGCCGAACCGCTGGCGGTGGAGCCGCCGGTGCCGGAGGACCCCGACTCGCCACAGGCGGCGGTGAGCAGCAGCCCGGCGAGGAGGAGGGGGGCGAGTGCGCGTGGCTGACGCATGCTGTCCGCCTTCTGTGTCCCGTGCGGCGTGGGCCGCGACGCGTGTCTGGCGGGGGTTCCCGCGCGCACATGCAACCGTCCACGCTCGGCGCGGGGCAATGACGGCACGGATGTGTTGTCCGGTCGTTACACGGGAGCGCTCAGCCGGGGACCGGCCTCACAGCGGAACGCCGCTGGCCGTCGGTTCCGGAACGCCGCCGGGCGTCTTCGAGGCCCTGACGTGCAGGAAGGGCAACCGGCGGGGTCCGGGGGTGACCGCCCACGACAGCAGCGCCAGCAGCGCCTCGGTGAGCAGCGCCAGACCGGCCACGAGGATCGCCCCGGCGATCATGACGCCGTAGTCCTGCTGGCCGAAGCCGAGGTTGATCAGCCGGCCCAGCCCTCCCCCGCCGACCAGCGCGGCCAGCCCCGCCGTCGCCACCACCTGGACGGCGGCGGTGCGGATGCCGGTCATCACCAGCGGCAGGGCCAGAGGCAGCTCCACCCGGCCGAGCACCTGCACCCGGCTCATGCCCATGCCGCGGGCGGCCTCGCGGACCTCGGGGTCGACGCCGCGGAACCCGACGAAGGTGTTGGTCAGGATCGGCGGGACGGCGAAGACGGCCAGCGCGATCGTCGTCGCCCGGTTGCCGAACCCGATCGGGCTGACCGCGAAGAGGGTGAGCAGCGCCAGGGTGGGCACCGCGCGGCTGACGTTGGACAGCACGACGACCACCCCGCCGCCGCGGCGCGAGGCGCCCAGGGCGGTGCCGACCGGCAGCGCGACGACCATCGCCGCCAGCACCGCGACGGCCGAGATGACCAGGTGCTCGACGGCGAGGTCGGCGATCCCGTTCGGCCGCGTCCAGTTGAACGGGTCGTTGAGGTACACCAGCGCCCGCGAGAAGTCGTTCACGCCCGCACCGCCCGCGTCCAGGGGGTCAGCGCCCGCTCCGCCGCGGCCAGCAGCACGTCGGCCAGCAGTGCGAGCAGCACGCAGCCGACCGCGCCGGTGACGATCTCGGCGCGGTAGAAGTTCGCGGCGAACCCGCCGGTGATCAGCTGACCCAGCCCGCCGTGGCCGACCAGGACGCCGACCGTCGTCAGCGCCACGGTGGACACCGTCGCGATCCGCAGCCCGGCCATGAAGGCCGGCAGCGCGAGGGGCAGGTCCACCCGGCGGAACGTCTGCGCCGCCGACAACCCCATCCCGCGCGCGGCCTCGCGGACGTCGGCGGGGACGCCCTGCAGGCCGGCGAGGAAGTTGCGCACCAGGATCACCAGCGAGTACGCGACCAGGCCGACGAGCACGGTGTTCGACGACAGCCCGGTGAAGGGCACCAGCAGCGCGAACAGCGCCAGCGACGGGATCGTGTAGACGACGGTGGACAGCCCCAGCACCGGTGCCGACAGGTAGCGGCTGCGGCGGGCGACCAGCGCCAGCGGCAGCGCGAGGGCCGCGCCGATGACGACGGCGAGCACGGTGAGCCGGACGTGCTCGCCGGTGTAGGACAGGATGGTGTCCCAGTTGTCGGTCACGTAGGACGGGTCGAACCAGGGGTTCGGTGCCTCGTCCACCGCGAGCAGCCCCACCACGGGGTCGCTCACCGCGTCCAACAGAGGGCGCGCACCGAGGGAGGTCACCCCGTGGACGCTACTGCCGCCCGGGCCCCGCACAGCAGTGCTCCCGACGGCACCGCGCAGGAGATCCGGCTCGAGGGGGTGAGCAAGACCTACCCCGACGGCACCGTCGGCGTGGCGCGGCTGGACCTGACCTTCGCCGCCGGTGAGCTCAGCGTCCTCGTCGGGCCCTCCGGCTGCGGCAAGACCACGACCATGAAGATGATCAACCGGGTGATCGAGCCGACGACGGGCCGGATCCTGCTCGGCGGCGAGGACGTCACCCGCGTCGACGCCGACCGGCTGCGCCGCCGCATCGGCTACGTCATCCAGAACGTCGGGCTGTTCCCGCACCAGACGGTGCGGGCGAACGTGGCCACGGTGCCGCGGCTGCTCGGCTGGGACAGGCGGCGCACCCGCGAGCGGGTCGACGAGCTGCTGACCACGGTGGGCCTGGACCCCGCCGTCCAGGGCGACCGCTACCCCGCCCAGCTCTCCGGCGGGCAGCGGCAGCGGGCCGGCGTGGCGCGGGCGCTGGCCGCCGACCCCGCCGTCCTGCTCATGGACGAGCCGTTCTCGGCGGTCGACCCGGTGGTGCGCGAGCGGCTGCAGACGGAGTTCCTCCGGCTGCAGGAGACGGTGCGCAAGACGATCGTGTTCGTCACCCACGACATCGAGGAGGCCGTCCGCATCGGCGACCGGATCGCGGTGATGAGCTACGGCGGGCACGTGGAGCAGTTCGCCGCGCCCGCCGACCTGCTGGGCCGCCCGGCCAACGAGTTCGTCGCCGACTTCGTCGGGGCCGACCGCGGGCTCAAGCGGCTGGCGGTCACCGGCATCTCGGTCGACGACCTGGAGCGGCCGCCGGTGGTGCACGTCGCCGACGGGCTGGCCGACGCGCGGGCCTCGATGGCCGCCGTCGGCGCCCGGTGGGCCGTCGTCCTCGACGACGACGGCCGGCTGCACGGCTGGCTGTCGGCCGAGCGCGCCCACGGCGCCGGCACCGTGGGGTCGGCGGCGCGCCGGATGGACGCCTGGGTGCCGGTCGACGCGACGCTCAAGACGGCGTTCTCGACGATGCTGCAGCACGAGGCCGGCTGGGTCGCGGTGCTGCACGGCGACGTCTTCCTCGGGGTGCTCACCCCCGAGTCGCTGCACCGGGCGCTGCGCCGGTCGGTGGAGGGCACGGCCCCCGAGACGGCCGGCGCCGCCGTACCCGGACGCTAGGCGCGGGCGCCGTCGCCCGGCGGCTCGTCGTCGCCGTCGGGCGGGACCCGGCAGACCGACTCCAGCCACAGCGCCGCCGCGGTCAGCGCCGCGGCGCACGCGATCCCGACGACGGCGGTGACGGTGTCGCTGCCGGCGGCCGAGAGCCGCGACACCGACGGCGCCACGTGCAGCAGCACGCCGGCCCACACGCCGGTGAAGACGGCGCCCACGTAGGCGCTGGCCTGGGCGAGCACCGCCAGGCGGGCGACCAGCATCGGCTCGACCGGGCGCACCAGCGGGGCGCCGGGCTCCTCGCGGCGCGGCCCGCCGCGGCGGGCGGCGCGCTGGGCGGCGAGGCGGCCGCGCAGGGTGCGGGCGCCGAGCGCCTCCGCGACCGCCAGCACGGCCAGCGGCACCGGCAGCCACCAGCGCAGCGGCGGCAGCGACCCGTAGGTGGCCCGCACGACCAGCCAGGCGGCCAGCGCCAGCCCGGCGGTGACCACCACCAGGTCGCGGCGGTTGACCGGCCTCACCGCAGGTGCTCCCACGGCACGACCGCGGCGACGTCCGCCGGCGGCAGCGCGGCCACCAGGTCGGCCACGGGGCCGCGGCCGGGCAGGACGGCGGCGGGGTCCAGCGACAGCCACGGCACCAGTACGAACGCGCGCTCGTGGGCGCGCGGGTGCGGCAGCGTGAGGACCGGGTCGTCGGTGAGCACCGGGGTGCCGTCGTCGCCGGTCACCGTGACGACGTCGACGTCGAGGGTGCGCGCCCCCCAGCGGACCTCGCGGGTGCGCCCGGCGGCCTGCTCGAGCTCGTGGGCGCGGGCGAGCCAGCCGGCGGCGTCGCGGTCGCCGCGGACGACCACCACGGCGTTGAGGTAGGGCGGCTGCTCGACCGGACCCCACGGCGGGGTCTCGTAGAGCCGGGAGCGGGCGACCAGCCCGTCGGCCCGCAGCGCCTCGATGGCGCCGCGCAGCGCCCCGGCGCGGTCGCCGAGGTTGGCGCCCAGGGACAGGACGGCGCGGCTCATCAGGACCGCCCTTCGAGTTCCGTCCCCCGGCCCTCTCCGGAGGCTCCCCCGAGCGTGCGAGGGGAGAGGGGGAGAGGGTCCTTCGTGCGCCGGATGGTCACGGTGACGTCGTCGAAGGGGACGCCGAGGTCGGCCTGCGGCTTGTGCACGGTGATCTCGGCGGCCTGCACGAGCGGGTCGGCCAGGCAGACGTCGGCCAGCCGCCGGCACAGCGTCTCGAGCAGGTCGACCGGCTCGCCGGTGAGCACGGCGTGCAGCCGCTGCGCGAGCTCGGCGTAGTTGACCGTCAGCGCGAGGTCGTCGGTGGCGGCGGCCGGGGCGGTGTCGACCTCGAGGACGGCGTCGACGGAGAAGGTCTGCCCGTTCTCGCGCTCGAAGCCGTAGACGCCGTGGTGGGCGTGCGCGGTCAGCCCGCGGACGGCGATCCGGTCGGGGGTGGCGCGGCCGGGGGTGGGCTGCTCAGTCACGGCGGGCCTCCTCGCGGGCGCGCTGGACGGCGGCCACCGTGCGGACGGCGTCGGCGGAGGCGGCGGCGTCGTGGACGCGCACCCCCCAGGCGCCGGCCTCGGCGGCCAGGACGGTGGTGGCGAGGGTGGCGGCGTCCCGCCCGGCCGCGGGGCGCGGCGCCCCGTCGGGGCCGGCGAGCAGCCGGCCGAGGAAGGACTTGCGGGAGCTGCCGACCAGCACCGGCAGGCCGAGGGCGACCACCCGGGGCAACGCGGCGAGCAGCGCCCAGTTGTGCCCGGCCTGCTTGGCGAACCCCAGGCCCGGGTCGAGCACGAGCTGGGTGGCGTCGACCCCGGCGGCCAGCGCGGCGTCGACCCGCGCGGACAGCTCCGCGCAGACCTCGCCGACGACGTCGTCGTACTCCGCGCGGGCGTACATCTCCCGGCTGTGGCCGCGCCAGTGCATGAGCACCCACGGGACGCCGGCGTCGGCGACCAGCGCGGCCATCCCGTCGTCGGCCAGCCCGCCGCTGATGTCGTTGACCAGCACCGCCCCGGCCGCCAGCGCCGCCTGGGCGACCTCGGTGCGGGTGGTGTCGACGCTGGCCCGGACCCCGGCGGCGGTCAGGTCCCGGACGACGGGGACGACGCGGCGGCGCTCCTCGGCGGCGTCGACCCGGTCGGCGCCGGGGCGGGTGGACTCACCGCCCACGTCGACGTAGTCCGCGCCCGCGGCGGCCATCGCCAGGCCGTGCGCGACCGCGGAGTCCCGGTCGGCGAAGCAGCCGCCGTCGGAGAAGGAGTCGGGCGTGACGTTGAGGACGCCCATCACCACGCACCGCCCCGGGTGCAGCAGCTGCGCCCCGGGCGCGTTCACCGGCCAGGCTTCATCGACCCAGGACGAGGCTCATCGCCTCGGCGCGGGTGGCGGCGTTGTCGCGGAAGATGCCGCGCACGGCGGAGGTGACCGTGGTCGAGCCGGGCTTGCGGATCCCGCGCATGCCCATGCACAGGTGCTCGGCCTCGACGACGACGATCACGCCGCGCGGCTTGAGGTGCTCGGCGAGGGCATCGGCGATCTGCCGGGTCATCCGCTCCTGCACCTGCGGCCGGCGCGCGTAGACGTCGACCAGCCGGGCCAGCTTCGACAGCCCGGTGACCCGGCCGTCCTCGCCCGGGATGTAGCCGACGTGCGCGGCGCCGTGGAAGGGCACCAGGTGGTGCTCGCAGGTCGAGTACATCGGGATGTCCTTGACCAGCACCAGCTCGTCGTGGTCCTCGTCGAAGACCGTCGCGAGGATCTCCCCCGGGTCCTGCCAGATGCCGGCGAAGGTCTCCGCGTAGGCGCGCGCCACCCGGGCGGGGGTGTCGCGCAGCCCGGGCCGGTCGGGGTCCTCCCCCACCGCGAGAAGCAGCTCGCGCACGGCCGCCTCGGCGCGCGCGGAGTCGATCCGAGCGAGGTCGGGACCGACCTCGTCCTCCGGTTCCTCGGGGAGCACGCTCATGCCGCGCCCCCCGCCGAGCTCGCGCGCCCGCTCACCGCTGGACGGGTGCGCCGACGTCCCCCACCGGGTTGGTGCCGCCCTTGACCAACCCGGTGCCGTTGCCGTTGGCCCCGACCGCGGTGGCCCCGTGGCCGGCACCGTGGCCGTTGGCCGCGGCGGCCTCGGCGGGGGTGAGCACCGGCGGCTGGTCCGACGGCGTGCGCTTGCCGAACCCGTTGTAGGGCGCCAGCGAGGGCCGCTTGGTGACCGGCGCGCAGATGCGGGCCATGTCCTCCTTGGAGAGGGTCTCCTTCTCGATCAGCTCGAGCACGAGCTGGTCGAGGACGGCCCGGTACTCCACCAGGATCTCCCACGCCTCGTCGTGCGCGGCCTCGATGAGCGCGCGGATCTCGCCGTCGATGTCGGCGGCGACGGCCTCGGAGTAGTCCGGCCGCGAGCCCATGTCCCGGCCGAGGAACGGCTCGGAGTCGGTGCTGCCGTACTTGACCGCGCCGAGCTTGGCGCTCATGCCGTACTGGGTGACCATCGCGCGGGCCATGGAGGTGGCCTTCTCGATGTCGTTGCCCGCGCCGGTGGTCGGCTCGTGGAAGACCAGCTCCTCGGCCGCGCGCCCGCCGAGGGCGTAGGCGAGGGTGTCGATCATCTCCGAGCGGGTCTGGGTGTACTTGTCCTCGGTGGGCAGCACGAGGGTGTGCCCGAGGGAGCGGCCGCGCGGCAGGATGGTCACCTTGTGCACCGGGTCCAGGTTGGGCAGTGCGTGCGCCACCAGGGCGTGCCCGCCCTCGTGGTAGGCGGTGACCTTCTTCTCCTTCTCGCTCATCGCCCGCGTCTTGCGCTCGGGGCCGGCGATGACGCGGTCGATCGCCTCCTCGAGGACGGCGTCGGTGATGACGGTGCCGTTGCCGCGGGCGGTGAGCAGCGCGCCCTCGTTGAGCACGTTGGCGAGGTCGGCACCGGTGAAGCCGGGGGTGCGGCGGGCGACGGTCTCGAGGTCGACGTCGGGCGCGAGCGGCTTGCCCTTGGCGTGCACCTCGAGGATCCGCTTGCGGCCCTCCAGGTCGGGCCGGTCGACGGCGATCTGCCGGTCGAAGCGCCCCGGGCGCAGCAGCGCCGGGTCGAGGATGTCGGGCCGGTTGGTGGCGGCGATCATGATGACGCCGCCCTTGACGTCGAAGCCGTCCATCTCGACGAGCATCTGGTTGAGCGTCTGCTCGCGCTCGTCGTGCCCGCCGCCCATCCCGGCGCCGCGGTGCCGGCCGACGGCGTCGATCTCGTCGACGAAGATGATCGCCGGCGCGTTGGTCTTCGCCTGCTCGAACAGGTCGCGGACCCGGCTCGCGCCGACACCGACGAACATCTCGACGAAGTCCGACCCGGAGATCGAGAAGAACGGCACGCCGGCCTCACCGGCCACCGCGCGCGCCAGCAGGGTCTTGCCGGTGCCGGGCGGGCCGAACAGCAGCACGCCCTTGGGGATCTTCGCGCCGACCGCCTGGAACTTCACCGGGTTGGCCAGGAAGTCCTTGATCTCCTGGAGCTCCTCGATGGCCTCGTCGGCCCCGGCGACGTCGGCGAACGTCGTCTTCGGGGTGTCCTTGCTGACCACCTTGGCCTTGGACTTGCCGAAGGCCATGACGCCGCGGCCGCCGCCCTGCATGGAGTTGAACAGCCAGAACAGCAGCAGCAGCAGGATGAGGAACGGAAGGAAGCTGATCAGCACGCTGACGAGGACGCTGTCCTGCGTCACGTTCGTCGTGAAGTCGACGCCGTCACCGGCGGGCTGGCCGTCCGGGCCGAGCCCGGAGACCAGGGCGAAGACGTCGTCGGAGGCGCCGATCGGGTACGAGGCACTGATCTGGGAGTTGCCGTCGACCGGGTCCCGCAGGTCGAGGTCGAGCGTCTGCTCCTTGTCGTTGATCGTGACGGACTCGACGTTGCCGTCCTCGATCTGCTGGAGCGCGACGGAGGTCTGGACCGGCTCGTAGGCCGAGCCGCCGCTGAACAGGGCGGACAGGCCGAGGGCCACCAGGACGACGAGCACGACCCAGAACCACACGGAGCGGAAGATCTTCTTGCGTTCCATACACCGATGCCGGGCGGCCGGGGCGCCGGCCTGGCCCGTCGACCCTCCTGATCGTCCGGGTGACGCTCCGCGCGACCCGGGCGGGCACCCTGGCGCTCGGTCAGGCGTCGTAGGCCTCGACGGTACACCGGGACGGCTGTGCGTCCCCTGTGTGCGAGCTGCACGGACGCCGCCCGGTCACCCCTCGGGAGGAGCGGGCGCGGGGCGTCAGTGCGTGTAGACCTCGGGCTTCAGGGTGCCGATGTAGGGCAGGTCGCGGTAGCGCTCGGCGTAGTCCAGCCCGTAGCCGACGACGAACTCGTTGGGGATGTCGAAGCCCACGTAGCGCACCGGCACCTCGACCTTGATCGCGTCGGGCTTGCGCAGCAGCGTGCAGACCTCCAGGGACGCCGGCCGGCGGCTGCCCAGGTTCTTCAGCAGCCACGACAGGGTCAGCCCGCTGTCGATGATGTCCTCGAGGACCAGCACGTGCCGGTCGCTGATGTCGCGGTCGAGGTCCTTGAGGATGCGCACCACGCCCGAGGAGCTGGTGGCGCTGCCGTAGGAGGAGACGGCCATGAACTCCATCTGCGTGGGCAGCCGCAGCGCCCGGGCGAAGTCGCTCATGAACAGCACCGCGCCCTTGAGGACGCCGACCAGCAGGACCTCGCGGCCGGCGTAGTCGCGCGCGACCTGGTCGGCGAGCTCACCGATCTTGGCCTGGATCTGCTCCTCGGAGAGCAGCACGTGGTCGATGTCGGGGCCGTAGCCGTGGTCGGGCCCCAGCAGCGCAGAGGCCGACGCGGTCTCGCTCATGTGCGTTGCTCCTCCGGATCGGGTGCCGAACCGGCCCTCCCGCCCGGGGAGCCGGCGGGCCGCAGCACCAGCCTGCCAGACGCCCGGAGCGCCTCCGCACCGCCGGGGAGGGTCACCGGTCCCTGGCCGCGCCAGGCCGCCACGAGCGCGTCGACGGCGGTCAGGTGCACCGCCTGCAGGTCCGGGACCCCGCCGTCGCGCAGCCAGCCGCGCAGCACCCGCCGGCGCAGCGCGGCCGGCAGCGCGGCGAGGCCGGCCGCGGGCAGGCCCGCGGGGTCGGCCAGGCGGGCGAGGTGCCCGGCGGCCAGCGCGTCGAGGGCGTCGAGGTCCTCCCGCAGCAGGTCCGCGGTCCGGGCGAGGGCGGGGGCGACGCCGCCGCCGAGAACGTCCTCGAGCAGCGGCAGCACCTCGGCGCGCAGCCGGGCGCGCCGCAGGGCCGGGTCGGTGTTCCACGGGTCGTCCCAGACCGGCAGGCCGAGCGCCGTGCACGCCGCTCGGGTGGTGGCGCGGCGGACCCCCAGCAGCGGCCGCCACCACGGCGGGCGGTCGGCGACCATGCCGGCGACCGAGCGCGGGCCCGAGCCGCGGCCCAGGCCGAGCAGCACCGTCTCGGCCTGGTCGTCGAGGGTGTGGCCGAGCGCGACGCGGGCGCCGTGCGCGGCGGCCTCGGCCGACAGCGCGGCGTGGCGGGCGGTGCGGGCCGCGGCCTCCGGTCCCCCGCCGGTGCCGACGTCGACGGCGACCACCCGCACCGGGTCCAGGCCCAGGCCGCGCAGCAGCTCCGCCGTCGACGCGGCGCGCTCCGCCGAGCCGGGCTGCAGGCCGTGGTCGACGGTGACCGCCCCGGCCGGCACCCCGGCGCGCGGTGCCTCGAACGCCACCGCGGCGGCCAGCGCGAGGGAGTCCGCTCCCCCGCTCACGGCGACCAGCACCGGCCGGGCGGAGGAGCGCAGCCCGGGCCGGACGGCGCTGCGCACGTGCGCGACCGCCGGGTGCGGGCCGCCCACCCCGGGACGGCTCAGACGGTCACGGCGGGGCGGCCGTGCACCCGCTCGACCCACCGGGCGGGGTCGGTGAGCTCCTCGACCAGCGGCAGGGTCTCCGGGCCGGTCCACACCCGGTTGAAACCGTCCATGCCCACCAGGTCGACGACGCCGCCGACGAAGTGCCGCCCGTCGGCGTACTGCTTCATCTTCTGCTCCAGCCCGAGCAGCCGGCGCAGCGCGCGGTCCAGCGGCCCGCGGCCCTTGCGGCGCTGGGCGAAGCGCTTGCGCAGCGTGCGCACCGACGGGACGACGTCGGGGCCGACCCCGTCCATGACGTACTCGGCGTGGCCCTCGACCAGGCTCATCACCGCGGTCACCCGGTCGAGCACGGCGCGCTGCGCGGGATCGCGCACCAGCGCCATGAGGCCCTGCCCGCCGCCGTCGTCGTCCCCGCCGCGGACGGCGTCGGTGAGCCCGTGCAGCAGGTCGGTGAGCCGGTCGCGCAGCGCGTCGGGGCTGAGGTCGGTGGCGTCGACGAACTCGGCGATCTGCCCCTCGAGGTGGGTGGTCAGCCACGGGAAGGCGGTGAACTGCAGCTGGTGGGTGACCTCGTGCAGGCAGACCCACAGGCGGAAGTCCGCGGGGTCGACGCCGAGCTTGCGCTCGGCGTCGACGATGTTGGGCGCGACGAGCAGCAGCCGGCCACCGGTGCCGAAGACCTCGTACTGGCCGAGCACCCGCGAGGAGAGGAAGGCCAGCAGGGCGCCGGCCTGCACGCCGGTGGCGCGGGAGCCGATGGCGGTGGCCAGCGGCCCGGGGCGGCTCTCCTGCCGCTCGGCGAGCGCGGTCACCAGCGGGTCCATGAGCGCGGCCATGCCGCTGGTGTTGGCGTCGATCCAGCCGGGCCGGTCGACGACGGCCACCTCCGGCACCGGGCCGCCCTCGACGGGGTGCAGCCCGGTCAGCCCCTCCACGTGCGCGACGGCGGCCGCGGCGGCCTGGTGCAGCTCCCGGACGACGGCGGTGGCCTCCTCGCGGGTGGTCTCCGGACCCTGCCCCGACAGCCGGCGGGCGGTGCGCCCGGCGAGCTCCCAGTCGACCAGTGAGCTGCTCGTCATCGCCTCACCGTACTTGAAGGACCCTCCTGCCCCCCGTCCCTCGCAGGCTCGGGACGGGCCCCTGCAGGAGGGCCGTTCCAGCCCGTCACCACGCGGGGGTCAGCGGCAGCCGCAGGCGGCGAGCGCGGCGGCCACGTCGTCGAGCGCGGCCTCCTCGGGCAGGCCGCCGCCGACGGTGCCGTTGGCCACCAGCGCGTAGGCCAGCAGCCGGCCGTCGGCGGTGACCACGGTGCCGGCCAGGCCGTGGACACCGAGCAGCGTGCCGGTCTTGCCGCGGACCGCGCCCGGCGCGGTGGCGGGGTCGTCGTCGCCGCGGTCGGCCAGGGTGCCGTCGTAGCCGGCCACCGCCAGGCCCGAGACCACCGCCGAGGCGCCCTGGATCGACCCGTCGGCGGCTCCGGCGACCAGGTCGGTGAGGACGGCCAGGGGCAGCCGGTCCAGCCGGGACAGGCCGCTGCCGTCGTGCATCTCCACGCCGGAGACGTCGACACCGGCGTCGCCCAGGGCCGCGGTGACCCCCTGCGCCGCGCCGTCGAAGGTCGCCGGCAGGTCGCGGGCGAGGGCCACGTGGCGGGCCAGCGACTCGGCCAGCAGGTTGTCCGACTGCGACAGCGCCTGCTCGACCAGGCGGGCGACCGGCGCGGACGAGACGGTGGCCAGCGTCCGCGCGTCCTCCGGGGCCGTGCCGAGTTCGACCACCGCCCCGGGCGCGCCGAGCGCGGTGGCCAGGGCGCGGCCGGCGTCGGTGCCGGGGGCGCCGCTGCGGGGGTCCTCGCCCGGCACGACGCGGGCGCCGTCGACGGCGGTGGCGGTGACCGGCGAGGCGTAGGTCGACGGCGCGTCCTCGGGGCCCCAGCCCTCGGCGGTCAGCGGGCCCTCGAACAGCGAGTTGTCGACGACGACGCGGCTGACGGCGGTGCCCGGCGGGAGGGCGGCCTGCACCCCTGCTGCGAGGTCGGCCACGGTGGCCGCGCCGGGGTAGTCCACCGACGGCGCGGTGGTCGACAGGGTGGGGTCCCCGCCACCGACGAGCACCACCTCGCCGGGCGCGCTGCCGGCGACGACGGTGGTCTCGAGCGTGTCGTCGGGGTCGAGGGTGGTCAGCGCGGCGACGGCGGTCAGCAGCTTGGCCGTGGAGGCGGGCGTGACCGGCCGGTCGGCGCCGTCGTCGAGCAGGACCTCGCCAGTCGCGACGTCGACGACCTCGGCCGACAGGCCGCCGCCGAACACGGGCGCGGCCAGCAGGGGACGCAGCGTCGCGGTGAGGGCGGCGGGGTCGGGGACCGGTGCCTCCGACGACAGCGAGGCGAGCACCGGCGCGGGGTCGCCGATCTGGGGCAGCCGGGCGGAGGGGGCGGCGGGATCGGCGGTGGCCGTGCCGTCGTCCCCGCCGAGGGACAGGACCGCCCCGACGGCGGCCGCGGCCACGAGGACCAGCACCAGCAGGCCGATCAGGAGCCGTCGGCGCAGCCGCCGGTAGCTGGGCGTGACGGTCGAGGACCCACTCGGCGTGATGGTGCGCTCCCCCCGGAAGAGGCCCCCCGGACGCCCTGCGCCGGTGGACCTGGTACCGGTGCGCCACACTAGCTGGCGTGCAGTTCGACGTGACGGTAGAGATCCCCAAGGGCCAGCGGAACAAGTACGAGCTGGACCACGCCACCGGGCGCATCCGGCTCGACCGGATGCTGTTCACCTCGACCCGGTACCCGGCCGACTACGGGTACATCGAGAACACCCTCGGTCTGGACGGCGACCCCCTCGACGCCCTGGTGATCCTCGACGAGCCGACCTTCCCCGGGTGCCTGATCACCTGCCGGGCCATCGGCATGTTCCGGATGACCGACGAGGCCGGTGGCGACGACAAGGTGCTCACCGTCCCGGCGACCGACCCCCGCATGGCCCACCTCCAGGACATCACCGACGTGTCGGAGTTCGACCGCCTGGAGATCCAGCACTTCTTCGAGACCTACAAGGACCTCGAGCCGGGCAAGTCGGTGGAGGGTGCGAACTGGGTGGGCCGTGCCGATGCCGAGGCCGAGATCGAGGCCTCGATCAAGCGGGCCCTGGAGACCGGCGGCCACTGAGCCGCACCCGTCCGGCCCCGGGCCGGACGGCCGAGCACGACGGACGACGACGGCGGCGCGCCCCGGCGGGTGCGCCGCCGTCGCCGTGCCGGGGCCCGGTCCTCAGCGGCGGGTGTCGTGCAGCACGGCGGTCAGGAAACCCAGCTCGCCGCGGTAGCCCTCCAGCCACTGCCGCCGGTGCGTGCGCGCGGCCGCCAGCGCCTCCTCGCGCTCGCCGGCCGGCGCCTCGGTCAGTGCCCACTCGGTGACCGCGCCGGTCCAGCACCACTCGTACTCGTCCCACTCGGCGAGGGTGCTGACGTGGCCGTAGCCGGGCTCGAAGCCGGCCCGGGTCACCTCGGCCAGCAGGCCGGGCAGGTCGGGCAGCTCGTCGGGCTCGGCGCCGAGGCCCGCCAGCGCCGCCTCGCTCGGGCCGGCCTCCCAGAACCCGTCCCCGAACAGCACGCGCCCGCCGGGACGCAGGTGGCCGCGCACGGCCGCCAGCGCCCCGGCGGTGCCGCCGAAGGCGTGCGCGGCGCCGACGCACAGGACGACGTCGGCCGGCTCGCCCTCCCAGGTCGCGGCGTCGGCCTCGACGAACGCGACGCGGCCGACCAGGCCGGCCATCGCCGCCCCGTCGCGCGCGGCGTCCAGCGCGGGCGTGGAGGTGTCGACCCCGACGCCCACCATCGCCGGGTGTGCGGCCAGCAGCGCCAGCAGCCACGAGCCGGGCCCGCACCCGAGGTCGAGGGCGCGACCGGCGTGGCCGGGCGGGGCCAGCCGGCCGACCAGCCGGGTCAGGGCCTCGTCGGAGACGGGGGCGGCGACGGGGTGCCAGCGGTGCGCGACGGCGCTGAGTCGGGCTCGATCCACGCCGGGATCAGATCACGCCGGGATCAGATCAGGCCGCGGGAGCGCAGGTCACGCAGCTCGGCGAAGACGCGGCGCCGGATGGCGTCCTCACGCCGCTCGCCGAGGCCCACGAACCGCAGCGACAGCTCGGTGTGGTGGTCCTCGCGGGGGTGGCGGCGGATCACCTCGGCCTTGGCGGCCAGGCGGTCCCCGTCGAGGTCGACGACGACGGGGTGCACGGCGCCGACCTCGATCTCCGGCCGCTCCGCGCCGGGCTTGCCGGTCAGCAGGCAGCGCGTGCCGCCCTCGCTGAGGTCGACGGTGGTCCCGGGCAGGACCCGCTCCCCCACGGCCAGCTCGATCGGCACCGACATCGGGGCGCGGACGGCGTTGCGCCGCTGCCCGCGGGACGCCGGGCCGACGATCTTCAGCCGCCAGGTCGGCGAGTCCCCGGCGACCACCTCGACGAGCTCCGCGGGCAGGGACCGCAGCTCCTCGGGTCCGCGCCAGATGAGCTCCAGGTGCTCGCCGGTGTCCAGCCGCACGCGCCGCTTCTGCGCGTCCTCGCCCACGCTGACCACGAGCTCGGAGCCCGACACCCGCTCCACGAAGCTGGTCAGGACGTCGGCGCGGCTGCTGGCCTTGACGTCGAGCACCGCCTTCTCCTCGGGGTGGTCCACTCCCGGCGTCGTCATGCTCGGTCCTCCGTCTCCCGGGTTCCGGTCCTCGTCCTGCGCTGCGGTCCTGGGGACAGGCATCGGCACGGAGGGGCCGGATGTGCAGCCGGGCGGCGCAGGAATCCGGTCTCAGCCGCCGACGTATGCGGCCAGGTGCTCGCCGGTGAGGGTGGAGCGGGCGGCGACGAGGTCGGCCGGGGTGCCCTCGAAGACCACCCGGCCGCCGTCGTGGCCGGCGCCCGGGCCGAGGTCGACGATCCAGTCCGCGTGCGCCATGACCGCCTGGTGGTGCTCGATGACGACGACCGACGTGCCGGAGTCGACGAGGCGGTCGAGCAGCGCGAGCAGGTTCTCCACGTCGGCCAGGTGCAGGCCGGTGGTCGGCTCGTCGAGGACGTAGACGCCGCCCTTCTCGCCCATGTGGGTGGCCAGCTTGAGCCGCTGCCGCTCCCCGCCGGACAGGGTCGTGAGCGGCTGGCCGATGGTGAGGTAGCCGAGCCCGACGTCGGCGAGGCGGGCGAGGACGGCGTGCGCGGCCGGCGTGCGGGCCTCGCCGGAGCCGAAGAACTCCTCGGCCTCGGCCACCGACATCGCCAGCACCTCGGCGATGTCCCGGCCGCCCAGCGTGTACTCCAGCACCGCCGGCTGGAACCGCCGGCCCTCGCACGCCTCGCAGGTGGACTCGACGGTGGCCATGACGCCCAGCTCGGTGTAGACGACGCCGGCGCCGTTGCAGGCCGGGCAGGCGCCCTCGGAGTTGGCGCTGAACAGCGCGGGCTTGACGCCGTTGGCCTTGGCGAAGGCCTTGCGGATCGGCTCGAGCAGGCCGGTGTAGGTGGCCGGGTTGCTGCGCCGGGAGCCGCGGATGGCGCTCTGGTCGATGGTCACCACGCCCTCCCGTCCGGCGATCGAGCCGTGGACGAGAGAGCTCTTGCCCGAGCCGGCCACCCCGGTGAGGACGACGAGCACGCCGAGCGGGATGTCGACGTCGACCCCCTGCAGGTTGTTCGTGCGGGCGCCGCGCACCTGCAGCGCCCCGGTGGGGGTGCGCACCGCCGGCTTGACCGAGGCCCGGTCGTCGAGGTGCCGCCCGGTGAGGGTGCCGCTGGCCCGCAGCTGCTCGACGGTGCCCTGGAACACGACCTGGCCGCCGCCCGCGCCGGCCCGGGGGCCGAGGTCGACGACGTGGTCGGCGATGGCGATCGCCTCGGGCTTGTGCTCGACGACCAGCACGGTGTTGCCCTTGTCCCGCAGCTGCAGCAGCAGCCGGTTCATCCGCTCGATGTCGTGCGGGTGCAGGCCGATGGTGGGCTCGTCGAAGACGTAGGTGACGTCGGTGAGCGAGGAGCCCAGGTGGCGGATCATCTTGGTGCGCTGCGCCTCGCCGCCGGAGAGGGTGCCCGCGGGCCGGTCGAGGGAGAGGTATCCCAGGCCGATGGTGGCGAAGGAGTTGAGCAGGTGCTGCAGCCCGGCCAGCAGCGGGGCGACCGAGGGCTCGTCGAGCTCCCGCACCCAGTCGGCGAGGTCGGTGATCTGCAGGGCGCAGACGTCGGCGATGCTCTTGCCCCGGATCAGCGAGGACCGCGCCTCCGCGCTCAGCCGCGTGCCGTCGCAGTCGGGGCAGGTGGTGAACGTCACCGCCCGCTCCACGAAGCGCCGGACGTGCGGCTGCATCGCCTCGACGTCCTTGGACAGCATCGACTTCTGGATCCGCGGGATCACGCCCTCGTAGGTGAGGTTGATGCCCTCGACCTTGATCTTGACCGGCTCCGCGTACAGGAGCGTGTCCATCTCCTTCTCCGTGTACTCGCGGATCGGTTTGTCCATGTCCAGGCCGGCGCCCAGGAAGAGGCGGCCGTACCAGCCGTCCATGCTGTAGCCGGGGATGGTCAGGGCGCCGTCGTTCAGCGACTTCGCGTCGTCGTAGAGGGCGGTGAGGTCGATGTCGTTGACCGAGCCCATGCCCTCGCACCGCGGGCACATGCCGCCCTGGTAGACGGCCTCGCGCACCACGTTCTTCTCGACCCGGCCGCCCTTCTCGGTGCTCATGACCCCGCTCGCCCTGCGGGTCGGCACGTTGAACGCGAACGCGGTCGGCGGGCCGATGTGCGGCTGCCCGAGGCGGCTGAAGAGGATGCGCAGCATCGCGTTGGCGTCGGTGGCCGTGCCGACGGTGGAGCGCGGGTTGGCGCCCATCCGCTCCTGGTCGACGATGATCGCCGTCGTCAGCCCCTCCAGGAGGTCGACGTCGGGCCGCGACAGCGACGGCATGAAGCCCTGCAGGAAGGCGCTGTAGGTCTCGTTGATCAGCCGCTGGGACTCCGCGGCGATCGTGCTGAACACCAGCGAGCTCTTGCCCGAGCCGGAGACGCCGGTGAAGGCCGTGAGCCGGCGCTTGGGGATGTCGACGCTGACGTCCTTGAGGTTGTTCTCGCGGGCGCCGTGCACGCGGATGAGGTCGTGCACGTCGGCCGGGTGCCCGGTGGCTCCCTGCGTGCGGGTCCCCGTGCCGTCGCTGGTGGCGGTGCTCATCGTGTCTCCGTCCGGTGGGCGCCGCCGTCGTCGGCGCCCTCGTTGTCTACCTGCCGGGGGTGACGACCGGAACGGCACGACGCCCGTCCGGCTGACGGGGGGCTCAGCCGGTCTGCTGGATGCGGACGAGGTTGCCGGCGGGGTCCCGGAAGGCGCAGTCGCGGACGCCGTAGGGCTGCTCGGTGGGCTCCTGGACGACCTCGGCGTCGCCGGCCTGCAGCCGGTCGAAGGTGCCGTCGAGGTCCTCGGTGGCCAGCAGGATCCAGCCGTAGGTGCCCTTGGCCATCATCTCGGCGATGGTGCGGCGCTCGTCGTCGGTGATGCCCGGGTCGACGGCCGGCGGGGCCAGGAGGACCGAGGTCCCCGGCCGGCCGGCGGGGCCGACGGTGATCCAGCGCATCGCACCCCGCCCGACGTCGGTGCGCACCTCGAAGCCGAGGGTGTCGCGCCAGAAGGCCAGGGAGGCCTCCGGGTCGGTGTGCGGGAGGACGGTGGTGTGGATGGTGAGGTCCATGCCGGTCACGCTAGGGACGGCGCACCGGCCCGTGCTTCTCGATTCCTGACCGGTCGGGTGACCTGCTTGGCGACGCACGCCGGCAGGCCCTCGGTGCCCTCCGCGGCGAGGCGCCGGTAGGTGCTCGGCGGCATGCCGACCAGCTCGGTGAACCGGGTGCTGAAGGTGCCCAGCGACGAGCAGCCGACCGCGAAGCAGGCGTCGGTGACGCTCACGTCGCCGCGCCGCAGCAGGGCCATGGCCCGCTCGATGCGCCGGGTCATCAGGTAGGAGTACGGGGACTCGCCGTAGGCCCGCCGGAACGCCCGGCTGAGGTACCCGGCGGAGACGTGCACGCCCCGGGCGAGCGCCTCGACGTCGAGCGGCTGGGCGTACTCGCGGTCGATCCGGTCGCGGACGCGGCGCAGCCGGGCGAGGTCGCGCAGGTGCTGGTCGCCGCTCCGGCTGGTCACGGGCGGGATCGTGCCACGGCCGGCGGGCGTCGTCCGGGGACGAGGACCCCGGGAGGAGGAGGAGAGCCGCCTGTCGGAATCGAACCGACGACCTTCTCATTACGAGTGAGATGCTCTACCGACTGAGCTAAGGCGGCGGGCGTGCGGCGTCCAGCGTACGGCACCGTCCGCCCGCACTCGCGCAGGCCCGGCGGCTACGCGGGCAGGCGCAGCGCCACGGTCAGCGCCTCGACGGCGACCTGCGGCTTGACGTTCTGCTCCAGCGCCGTCCGGCAGGCGAGCACCGCGTCGATGCGCCGCAGCGCGCCCTCCGCGCCGATGCGCCGGGCGAGCTCCTCGGCGTCGGCCCGCCGGTCGGGGTGGTCCAGCGGCAGCGACTCGCCGGGTGCGGCGGCGAGGACGAGGGCGTCGCGGTAGAGGCCGGCGAGGTCGACCAGCGCCCGGTCGAGGGAGTCGCGGCCGATGCGGGTGGCCCGGCTCTTCTGCCGCTTCTCCAGCTCCTTGAGCTGCCCGGCCCCGCGGCTGGCGGCGGCCACCCCCGGTCCCCGCGCGCCGACGCCCAGGCTGGCCTTGACCGCCTCGGTCTCGGCGCCGTCGAGGGCGGCGGTGGTCCGGTCGGACTCCTCCTTGGCCGCGCCGACGAGGTCGTCGGCGGCGGTCAAGCAGGCGGCCAGCGAGACCAGCGAGAGCGGGACGTCCAGGACGGCCTTGCGCACCAGCCGGGCGCTCTCGTCCTGGGCCAGGTGCCGCGCCCGCCCGACGTGCCCGCCGGCCGCGGCCGCGGCCCAGGCGGCCAGCGCCGGGTCGACGCCGTCGCGGCGCACCAGCACGTCGGCGACGGCGTCGGTCGGCGGCGTCCGCAGGCCCACGACGCGGCAGCGGGAGCGGATGGTGACCGGCACGTCCTCGGGGTGCAGGCTCGGCGCGCACAGCAGGAAGACCGTGCGCGGCGGCGGCTCCTCGATCATCTTGAGGACGGCGTTGGCGGCCTGCTCGGTCATGCGGTCGGCGTCCTCCACGACGACGACCTGCCAGCGTCCCTGTGACGGCGCGCGGCCGGCCACCCGCACCAGCTCGCGCGCCTCGACGACGCCGATCGACAGGCCCTCGGGGACGACGGTCTGCACGTCGGCGTGGGTGCCGGCGAGCACCGTGCGGCAGGCGTGGCAGGTGCCGTCGCCGCCGTCGGGACACTGCAGCGCCGCGGCGAAGGCGCGCGCGGCGACCGAGCGGCCCGAGCCGGGCGGGCCGGTGAACAGCCACGCGTGGGTCATGGCGGCGGGGTCGGCGACGGCGGCCTGCAGCTCGGCGACGACGGCCGGCTGGCCGACGACCTGCGCCCAGACGCCGCCCGGCGCGGCTGAGCCTCCTGGCGACCTCGCGGTCTCGGTCACGCGACCCGCCCGGGCAGCAGGGCGGCGACCCGCTCGCGCACGGCGGCGGTGAGCTCGTCGGCGGGCCGGCCGGCGTCGAGGACCAGGTAGCGGTGCGGCTCGGCGTCGGCCAGCGCGCGGAAGGTGGCGCGGACGCGCTCGTGGAAGTCGACCGACTCCGCCTCGAGCCGGTCGGCGGCGGCGCGGCCCAGGGCCCGCGCCAGGCCCGCCTCGGGCGGCAGGTCGAGCAGCACGGTGAGGTCGGGCACCAGCCCGCCGGTGGCCCACCGCGACAGCCGGCGCACCTCCTCCAGCGCCAGCGCGCGGCCGGCGCCCTGGTAGGCCAGCGAGCTGTCGACGTAGCGGTCGGTGACGACGACCTCGCCGGCCTCCAGCGCCGGGCGGACGACGGCGTGCACGTGGTGGGCGCGGTCGGCGGCGTAGAGCAGCGCCTCGGCGCGCGGCGCGAGGTCGCCGGTGGCCGGGTCGAGCAGCAGCGCGCGGATCCGCGCGCCGGGTGGGGTCCCGCCGGGCTCGGAGGTCAGCCGCGCCGGGATCTCGTGCCGTCCCAACCAGTCGAACAGCAGGCCGGCCTGGGTGGACTTGCCGGTGCCCTCCCCGCCCTCGAAGGCGACGAACAACCCGCGGCCGGGCAGGCGCGGATGGGCGGCGATCGGGTGCTCCCGGGGTGGCTGGCGGGGTGGGTGTCGGCCGGTCCACGGTACCGGCCGGGTCCGACGCCGCCGCGTTCCCACGGGCCCTAGCGTCGCCGGCGTGGACGCCGCCTGGGACCCCGCGACGTACCTGCGCTTCGCCGGCGAGCGGGCGCGCCCGTTCGCCGACCTGCTGGCCCGCGTGGACACGGCCGACCCGCGGGTCGTCGTCGACCTCGGCTGCGGCGAGGGTGCGCTGACCGCCTCGCTCGCGGCGCGCTGGCCCGGTGCGCGGGTGACCGGCGTCGACTCCTCCCCGGAGATGCTGGCCGCCGCGGCGGCGCACGCGGTCGACGGGCGGGTCGGCTTCGCCCTCGGCGACGTCCGCGAGTGGCGGCCCGGGGAGCCGGTCGACGTCGTCGTCTGCAATGCCGTCCTGCACTGGGTGCCCGGTCACGCCGGCCTGCTGGTGCGCTGGGCCGGGTACCTGGCGCCGGGCGGCCGGCTGGCGGTGCAGGTGCCCGGCAACCACCGGGCGCCGACGCACCGGCTGCTGGCCGACCTGTGCACCTCGCCGCGGTGGTCGGCGCGGCTGGCGGCCGCCGCTCCCCCGCCGGACCCGGTGCTCGACCCGGCCGGATACCTCGACGTGCTGGTGGGTGCCGGCCTGGCCGCCGACGTCTGGGAGACCACCTACCTGCACGTGCTGCGCGGGACGGACCCGGTGCTGGGCTGGGTGCGCAGCACCGTGCTGCGGCCGGTGCTGGCCCTGCTCGACGACGACGCCGCCGCCGAGCTGACCGCCGACTACGCGGCGGCCCTGCGCGAGGCCTACCCGGCGCGGCCCGACGGCACCACCGTGCTGCCGTTCCGGCGGGTGTTCGCGGTGGGCTCCCGGCCGCTCAGCGCGGGGTGAGCCGGTAGGCGTTGGTCCGGTACGGCAGCTCCAGGAGGTCGCGCGCGGCGGTGTCGGGGTGGCCGGCGAGCAGGTCGCGCAGGCCGCCGAGGAACGCCGCCCGGGCCCGCGGGGTCATGGTGGCCACGTAGCTGCGGGTGCCGATGCCGCCGACGACCTGCTCGGGGGGAACCCGCTGGACGACGCGGAACTCCGCGTCGGCGACGTCGGCCGGCAGCGCCCGCGCGAACCGCGCGACGACGCCCTGGTCGGCCTCGTGGCCGCGGGCCTCGGCGGCCAGCGCGGCGCCGAGCGCGGCGACCCACGGCACCCGCTCGTCGCGGACGTTCCAGACGAACCCGACCACGCTCCCGGGCCGCAGCACGCGACGCAGTTCGGCGGCCGCCGGCTCCGGGTCGAACCAGTGCGCGGCCTGGCCGGCGACCACGGCGTCGACACTGCGGTCGGGCAGCGGGACCGCCTCCGCGCCGCCGACGTGCACCGGCACGCCGGGGTGGCGGGCGTGCAGCTGGTCGAGCATCTGCGGCGAGGGGTCGACCGCGACCACCTCGTGCCCGGCGGCGAGCAGGACGCCGGTGAGCAGGCCGGTGCCGGCGCCCAGGTCGAGCACCCGCCGCGGCCACCCCCCGAGGAGGAAGGCCACGGCGCCGGGCGGGTAGCCCGGTCGCAGGGCGGCGTAGTCGGCCGCGACCGCCCCGAACGACGTCCGCCGCTGCTGCCAGTCGGCGGGGTCGAGCGGGTCGGTCACGGCCGCGGTCAGCTCGCGGGGACGGCGTCGGTCGCCTTCGCCGCGGAGGTCCTCCTCGCCGTCGTCTTCTTGGCCGTCGTCTTCTTGGCCGTCGTCTTCTCGGCCGTCGTCTTCTCGGCCGTCGTCTTCTTCGCGGCGGCGGTCTTCTGGGCCGCTGTCGTCTTGGTCGCCTTCTTGGCGGCCTTCTTCTTCGTGGCGGCCGGCCGGCTACGGCGGTCGGCGAGCAGCTCGGCGGCGCGGTCGAGGGAGATGGTCTCGACGTCGTCGCCCTTGCGCAGGCTGGCGTTGGTCTCGCCGTCGGTCACGTAGGGGCCGAAGCGCCCCTCGCGGACGGTGATCTGGCCCTGCGTCACCGGGTCGGCGCCGAGCTCCTTGAGCGGCGCGGCCGCGGCCCGCCGTCCCCGCTGCTTGGGCTGGGCGAACACCGCCAGCGCCTCGTCGAGGGTGACGGTGAACAACCGCTGCTCGTTCTCCAGCGAGCGGGAGTCGCTGCCCTTCTTCAGGTAGGGCCCGTAGCGGCCGTTGAGGGCCTGGATCTCCTCGCCGTCGGGCGCGGTGCCCACGGTGCGCGGCAGCGTGAGCAGCTGCAGCGCGTCCTCGAGGGTCACCGTCTCCGGGGCCATCGACGAGAACAGGCTCGCCGTCCGGGGGCTGTCCTTGCTGCCCTCGGGGACCACGGTCGTGACGTAGGGGCCGTAGCGGCCGGCCTTGACCACCACCGGGTGACCGGTCGCGGGGTCGGTGCCCAGCTGCCGGTCACCGGAGGGGGCGGCGAGCAGCTCGGCGACCTTGTCGCCGGTCAGCTCGTCGGGCGCGAGGTCCTCGGGGAGGCTGACCCGCGGCCCGTCCTCGCCGCCGGCCTGCAGGTAGGGGCCGTAGCGGCCCACGCGGACGACGACCGGCTCGCCGTCCGGGCCGGTCGCCCGCAGCGGGATGGAGTTGACGCCGCGGGCGTCGATCTCCTCCAGCTGCTGGCCGATGACCTGCTTGAGGCCACCGGAGGCGGCGATCCCGCCGGCGTGCCGGCCCTCGCCGCCGAAGTAGAACTCGGTCAGCCAGTCGACCCGGCCCAGCTCCCCCGCGGCGATCTCGTCGAGCTCGTTCTCCAGCGACGCGGTGAAGTCGTAGTCGACCAGCTGCCCGAAGTGCTGCTCGAGCAGGTTGACCACCGCGAAGGCGGTGAAGGTGGGCACCAGTGCGGCGCCCTTCTTCCACACGTACCCGCGGTCCTGGATGGTCTGCATGATCGACGCGTAGGTCGAGGGCCGGCCGATGCCGAGCTCCTCGAGCCGGGCGACCAGGCTCGGCTCGGTGTAGCGCGACGGCGGCGTCGTGGTGTGGCCCTTGGGCTCCAGCGACCGGGTGTCGAGCTGCTGGCCGCGCTCGACGCGGGGCAGGCGCCGCTCGGCGTCGTCGCTGCCCGGCTCGTCGTCGCCGGCGCCGGCGCCCTCGTCGCGGGACTCCACGTAGGCGCGCAGGAAGCCGGGGAAGGTGATCGTGCGCCCCGACGCGGTGAACTCGACCCGCTCGTCGGTGGTGCTGCGCCCGGCCAGCCGGATGCTGACCGTCTGGCCGACCGCGTCGGCCATCTGCGAGGCGACCGTGCGCTGCCAGATCAGCTCGTAGAGGCGGAACTCGTCGCGGGCGAGCTGCCCGGCGAGCTGGCCGGGGGTGCGGAAGGAGTCACCGGCGGGCCGGATCGCCTCGTGCGCCTCCTGCGCGCCCTTCGCCTTCTTGCTGTAGCGGCGGGCCTCGGCGGGGACGTAGGCGTCGCCGTAGAGCTCGCGGGCCTGGGTGCGGGCGGCGTTGATCGCCTCGGTGGAGAGGTTGGTCGAGTCGGTCCGCATGTAGGTGATGTGGCCGTTCTCGTACAACCGCTGGGCCACCCGCATGACCTGCGCGGAGGACCAGCCGAGCTTGCGGCCGGCCTCCATCTGCAGCGTGGAGGTGGTGAACGGCGCGTAGGGACGGCGCCGGTAGGGCTTCTCGTCGACCCGGCTGACGCTGACCTGCCGGCCCTCGAGGCGGGCGGCCAGCCCCCGGGCGCCGGCCTCGTCGAGGTGGACGACGTCGCCGGTGACCCGGCCCGTGGCGGGGTCGAAGTCGCGTCCGGTGGCCACGCGGCTGTCGTCGACGCTGACCAGCCGGGCGCGCAGCGTCGTCGGCTCGCCGGCGTCGGCGCCGGCCTGCCCGGGGACGGCGAAGACGCCGTCGAGGGACCAGTAGTCGGCGGCGGTGAACGCCATCCGCTCCCGCTCCCGCTCGACGACGATGCGGGTGGCCACCGACTGCACCCGGCCGGCCGAGAGCCGCGGCAGGACCTTCTTCCACAGCACCGGGCTGACCTCGTAGCCGTAGAGGCGGTCGAGGATGCGGCGGGTCTCCTGCGCGTCGACCAGGGCGGTGTCGAGCTCGCGGGGGTTGGCCACGGCGCGGGCGATGGCCTCCGGGGTGATCTCGTGGAAGACCATCCGGCGGACCGGGACCCGCGGCTTGAGGGTGTCGACCAGGTGCCAGGCGATGGCCTCGCCCTCGCGGTCCTCGTCGGTGGCGAGGTAGACCTCGCTGGCGTCCTTGACCAGCTGCTTGAGCCGGCTGACCTGCTGCTTGCGGTCGGGGCTGATGACGTAGAGCGGCTCGAAGGAGTTGTCGACGTCGACGCCGAGGCGCGCCCAGGGAGCGCCCTTGTGCTCGGCCGGGACGTCGGCGGCGTTGCGCGGCAGGTCGCGGATGTGCCCGACGCTGGCCTCGACGACGTAGCCGCTGCCGAGGTAGCCGGCGATCTTCCCGGCCTTGGTCGGCGACTCCACGATGACCAGCGGACGGCCGCCTCCGGTGGCAGCGCTCCGGCGGCGGGCGGGCGTGCTGGTGCCGCCGGCCGTGCGGCCGGCGCTCTCGCCGTTCTTCGCGGTCTTCGTGGGCACGGTGCTCCTGTCGGTGGTGCTCGCTGGGCGGCGGTGCGGGTGCGGTGTCGGCTACCCGGCGCGCCCCTCGGCGGGCCACGGTAGGCCACGACCGCGGAACGCGACCGGCTGGCGACCCCGGGTGGCGCGCCGTCACCGCGTCCAACGGCGCAGCACCGCGGCTGTTCCCGGGGCCCGGGGTGGCCGGTCAGTCGGGCTCCCGGGCGCCGGCGACCACCTCCCCGACGGCGGCCAGGGTCGGCCGGTCGCGCTCGAGGTACCAGCCGTGCCAGGTGTCCCGGTCGGTCGGCAGCGGAGTCGCGCCGAAGTCCGCGTTGTCGGTCTCCGTGCCGTGCACGTCGACCAGCCACGTGACCGGGTCGAGCGGCGCGGAGGCCTCGTGGACCTCCGCCGCCTCCAGGTCCGACGCCGGGCCGTCCATCCCGGGACTCCCGAGCAGGACCAGGGCGTCGGCGGCCAGCTCGCCACGCTCCTCCGCGGCGCGGTCGACCACGACGGTCCCGTAGCTGTGGGCCACGACCGTCAGCCGCGGTGGGGCGCTGCTGCTCCCCCGGTCCGCCGCGCGTGCCGCGGCCAGGCCCGCGAGGTCACCCGCGAGCGCCCTGCCACCGGCGGCAGCCCGCCCCTCGACCCAGGCCCGGGGGGAGACGACGCTGCCGGGTGGGCGGTAGCCGAGCCAGGCGACCGTGGCCACGGCGGCGACCGGCGCGGCGGCCCGGGCGGCGTCGGCCACGGCCTGCGCGTCGTCACCGAGGTCGTCGAGGTCGTCGACGTCGTTGCCGACACCCGGGACGAGGAACGCGACGTCGTCGGCGGTGTCGAGGTCGCCGTAGGCGAGGGCCACCAGGTGGTCGTCGGCGTCGAAGGACCACAGCTGCACCGTGCGCCCGGCCGCCTCCTCGGCCGCGATCCCGTCGGCGGCGGCCCGCGCCGTCGCGTACCCCTCGGCGGCCGGGTCGGCCAGCGCCCGGTCGAGCAGGACGCGGTTGGCCTGGTCCCGCGCCCAGGCGGGGAGCCCGTCGAGGCTCCCGACCAGCCGCGGCTCGGCCGTGGTCACCGCGTCGCGGGTGCGCGACGACAGGCCGGCCCACCAGGCGGCCACCGCCTCCGGGGACGTCCCGGCCACCGGCAGGCAGGACCGGATCCAGGCGCCGTCGGCCAGGACCACCGCCGCGAGGTCGCCGAAGCTCCCGGGTCGGGAGGCGCCGAGGCCGCCGAGCGGGGCGAGCGGGCCGGAGGAGTCCGCGGCGGCAGCCGCCGCCCGGGCGGCGGCGTGCAGCGCCTCGGCGGCGGTCGCGGCGACCCGTTCCGCGGTGGCCGCCTGCTCGGCCAGGAGGTCGTAGTGGGCGGCGAGGACGTCCGGTGAGGCGTCGGCGGGCGCCGCGACCGGTACGGGTGCGACGACACCGCCCGCCTCGTCCAGCGTCACCCCGGACGCGGCGGCCGCGGCCAGCGCCTGTGCCGCCGTCTCCTGGGCGGCGCGCGCCTGCCGGGCGGCCTCCTGCAGCGAGGAGAGGGAGGCGGCCAGCGCGCCGGTCACCTCCGTCGCCACGGCGGACACCTCGCAGAAGGCGGTCGCGGCGGCCGTCCCCGCCGGTCCCGACCAGTAGTCGGCACCGCCGAGGGCGCGCGCCACCGCCTCCACCCGCGCCCGCCACGGGGGCAGCCGCTCGGTCACCGCCTCGAGCGTGTACACGGCACCGTCGAGCAGCGGGGTGTCCCAGCCGGCGACGGCGGTCAGTCCGGGCGCGCTCACGCGGCCGTCTCCTGCGCGATCGCCGCCCGGGCGGCGAGCAGCCGGTCGGAGACGGCGGCGTCGGCGAGGCGGTAGCTCCGGACCGCGGCCAGCAGCGTCCGCGCGGCGGCGTCGGCGCCCTCGACGAGGTCGGCCACCAGCGCCGCCCACGCCCGGCCGGTCCCGCCGGCGTGCTCGGAGAGCTCCCCCGGCACCGCCGTCGCCAGGGACACCGCGGTGGAGGCGCACAGGTCGGCGTCGGCCGACAGCTCGGCGGCGAGCGCGGCCAGCTCCTCACCGAGCGCCTGGACGGCGTCGAGCTGGATGGCGATCGGTACGGACACGGCCCCTCCCGGCGTCGGTGCCGGCCCGGGGGTCGGGACGGCGCCGCGGACGCTAGGGCCGCACCGGGACCGACCCCCGGGAGCCGTCCACAGCCGGGGCGGCCGTCCACAGGGCGCGCCGCGAGCCCCCGCCTGGTGGGTGTCCGGGCGGAGGCTCGCCGCCTGCGGTCAGGGAGCGGTGGTCGTCGGCGCGGTCGTGCCCGCCCGGGGCGTGGGGGCCTGGGCCGGCGTCGGGTGCCCGGCGCCGGGGAGGGATCCGGACGGCCCGTCGTCGGTGCCGCCGACGACGACCGAGCGCCGCTTGGACACCACCACGGCGCCGATGACCACCAGCGCCGCCACGGCCGCGATGAGCAGCCGCACGGCGGTGTTGGCGTCCTCACCGACCGACAGGCTGACCACCGCGGGGGCGATGAGCAGCGCCACCAGGTTCATCACCTTGATGAGCGGGTTGATCGCCGGGCCCGCGGTGTCCTTGAACGGGTCGCCCACGGTGTCCCCGATGACCGTGGCCGCGTGCGCCTCGCTGCCCTTCCCGCCGAACGCGCCGTCCTCCACCATCTTCTTGGCGTTGTCCCACGCGCCGCCGGAGTTGGCCAGGAACACCGCCATGAGCGTGCCGGTGGCGATGGCGCCGACGAGGTAGGCCGCGAGCGGGCCGAAGCCGAGCCCGAAGCCGACCGCCACCGGGGCGAGGACGGCGAGCAGGCCCGGCGTCGCGAGCTCCCGCAGCGAGTCCTTGGTGCAGATGTCGACGACGGCGGAGTAGTCGGGCCGCTCCGAGTAGTCCATGATCCCGGGCCGGGTGCGGAACTGCTCGCGGACCTCGAACACGACCCGCCCGGCGGCGCGGGAGACGGCGTTGATCGCCAGGCCGGAGAAGAGGAACACGACCGCGGCACCGATCACCGCGCCGACGACGTTGTCCGGTTCGACGAGGCTGAACGACTGCGCCAGGTCGACGTCGCCGAGCGCGGTGCGCACCTGCTCGTTGTAGGACCCGAACAGCGCCGTCGCCGCGAGGACGGCGGTCGCGATCGCGATGCCCTTGGTGATGGCCTTGGTGGTGTTGCCGACGGCGTCGAGGTCGGTCAGCACCCGGGCGCCCTGCTCGTCGATGTCCCCGGACATCTCGGCGATGCCCTGGGCGTTGTCGCTGACCGGGCCGAAGGTGTCCATCGAGACGATGACGCCGGCCGTGGTGAGCAGCCCGCAGCCGGCCAGCGCGACGGCGTACAGCGCCGCGCCGCCGCCGATGAGGAAGGCGCCGTAGACCGCGCCGCCGATGAGCAGGGCGGCGTAGACGGCCGACTCCAGGCCCAGGGAGATGCCGGACAGGACGACGGTGGCCGGCCCGGTGAGCGAGCTGCGGCCGACGTCGCGGACCGGCTTGCGGGAGGTCTCGGTGAAGTAGCCGGTGAGCTGCTGGATGGCGGCGGCCAGGACGATCCCGACCAGGACCGAGAGGAAGCCGAGCACCTGCGGGTTGACCACCGAGTCGGGGACGTCGGCGACGCTGGGCAGCACGGTGAACGCGGCGACGGCGACGAGCACGAGGGAGACCACCGCGGAGGTGAAGAAGCCCCGGTTGATCGGCGCGAGGCCGCTGGAGTCGCTCCTGCCGGGGTTGCTGGCGAGGATGCCGACGACGGAGGCGAGCACGCCGATCGCAGCGACGACGAGCGGGAAGACCATGCCGTCCGCGCCGAAGAAGACCTGCCCGAGGATCAGCGCGGCGACCAGGGTGACGGCGTAGGACTCGAAGAGGTCGGCGGCCATGCCCGCGCAGTCGCCGACGTTGTCGCCGACGTTGTCGGCGATGGTCGCGGCGTTGCGGGGGTCGTCCTCGGGGATGCCGGCCTCGACCTTGCCGACGAGGTCGGCGCCCACGTCGGCGGCCTTGGTGAAGATCCCGCCGCCGACGCGCATGAACATCGCCAGCAGCGCGCCGCCGAAGCCGAAGCCCTCGAGGACCACCGGGGCGGTCTCGTCGAAGAGCAGCAGCGCCAGCGCGGCGCCGAACAGGCCGAGGCCGACGGTGATCATCCCGCAGACCCCGCCGGTGCGGTACGCGATGCGGAAGGCCGGCCGGTAGCCGCCGGCCTGGGCAGCGGCGGCGACCCGGACGTTGCCGCGGGTGGCCAGCGTCATGCCGATGAAGCCGACGGTGGCGGAGAAGAGGGCGCCGACGAGGAAGAAGACCGCCCGGCCGATGCGGGTGCCCCAGCCGCCGTCGGCGACGGGCAGGACGAGCAGCAAGAGGAAGACGACGACGGCGAAGACGCCGAGGGTCCTGAACTGGCGCCGCAGGTAGGCGCCGGCTCCCTCCTGCACCGCACGCGCGATCTCACGCATGCGCGTCGTGCCCTGGTCGGCGGCCAGGACGGCACGGACCAGCGACGCGGCGAAGACCAGCGCGGCGAGCGATACGACGAGGGCTGCCGTCACGAGGACGACGTCCCCGCCGGAGAGAGAACTGTCCGGCATCAATACCTCCCAGCGGTGAGCTGCCACCGGGCGGCCCCGCGTCCCCGGTCGGCGGAGAGCACCCGTGGGCGGCGGGCCGCCCACGGATGCCGCGCCACTGTAATCGAGATCACACTCTGCGGTAGGTCGTCTTTGGTGGCCGTCCGGTCGCGCACAGCGACCACGGGCGCCGGAGGGTTGCCCCCGGGTGTGACAGTGGAGGGGTGACCGCGCTCCACCCGGTCCGGCCGGCTGCTCCCCCACCCGGTCGCGAGGGCACCGCAGGGGGCGACGAGCGCCCGGGTGCCGCACCCGGCGCCGCGGCCGTGCACGGCTCGGCGGAGGGACACGGCAGTGGCGGCGGGCACCGGCCCGACCAGGGGCCTGATGGGGGCTCCGGGGAGCGGCCCGGTGACCTGCTGCCCGGCGCTGAGCTGCTCGAGGACCTGCTGGCGGGCACCCCGGAGGAGGAGCACCCGGTCACCCACGTCCACCACCTGCCGGTGCGCGGGTCCCGGACGCTGCCCTGGCCCGCCTGGGTCGACCCCGGCCTGCGCGCGCGGCTCGAGGAGCAGGGCGTGAGCGCACCCTGGCGGCACCAGGTCGAGGCCGCCCAGCTCGCCCACGACGGCACCTCGGTGGTGGTCGCCACCGGCACGGCGTCCGGCAAGTCGCTGGCCTACCAGCTGCCGGCGCTGACCCGCCTGGCCGAGGACCCGCGCGCCTGCGTGCTCTACCTGGCGCCCACCAAGGCGCTGGCCCGCGACCAGCTGGCCTCGGTGGCGGCGCTCGCCGACCCGTCGGTGCGCCCGGCCGCCTACGACGGGGACACCCCGGCCGAGGAGCGCGACTGGGTGCGCCGCCACTCGCGGTGGATCGTCACCAACCCCGACATGCTGCACCGCGGCGTGCTGCCCGCCCACCAGCGCTGGTCGTCGACGCTGCGCCGGCTGGCCTACGTCGTCGTCGACGAGTGCCACGCCTACCGCGGGGTGTTCGGCTCGCACGTCGGGCACGTGCTGCGCCGGCTGCGCCGCATCTGCCGCCGCTACGGCGCCGACCCGGTGTTCGTGCTGGCCTCGGCGACGGTGGCCGAGCCGGCCGCGGCCGCCACCCGGCTGGTGGGTGCGCCCGTCGTGGCGGTGACCGAGGACGGGTCGCCGCGCCCGGGTGCGACCTTCGCGCTGTGGGAGCCGCCGCTGACCGAGCGGACCGGCGAGCACGGCGCCCCGCTGCGCCGGTCGGCGGCGGCGGACGCGGCGGGGCTGCTGGCCGACCTGGTCGAGCGGGGCGCCCGGACGCTGGCGTTCGTGCGGTCGCGGCGCAGCGCCGAGTCGGTCGCCGAGCAGGCCCGCCGGCTGCTGCAGGACCGTGGCCGCGGCGACCTGGTCCGGCGGGTGGACTCCTACCGCGGCGGCTACCTCCCCGAGGAGCGCCGGGAGCTGGAGCGGGCGCTGTCGTGCGGCGAGCTGCTCGGCGTGGCCACCACCAACGCCCTCGAGCTGGGCATCGACATCGCCGGCCTCGACGCCGTGGTGCTGGCCGGGTACCCCGGGACGCTGGCGTCGCTGTGGCAGCAGGCGGGCCGGGCCGGGCGCGCCCAGCGCGAGTCGCTGGTCGTCTTCGTCGCCCGCGACGACCCGCTGGACCACTACCTGGCCCACCACCCGCGGGCGGTGTTCGGCCGCCCGGTCGAGGCCACCGTCACCGATCCGGCCAACCCCTACGTCCTCGGCCCCCAGCTGTGCTGTGCCGCGGCCGAGCTGCCCCTCACGCCCGCCGACCTGCCCGACTTCGGCGGCCCGGTCGCCGAGGCCCAGCTCGACGAGCTCGTGGCGGCCGGCCGGCTGCGGCGGCGCCCGGCCGGCTGGTACTGGGCCGGGCGCGGGCGCCCCGACGTCGACATCCGCGGCAGCGGCGGCGAGCCGGTGGCGATCATCGAGAACGGGACCGGGCGGCTGTTGGGGACCGTCGACGGCGGCGCCGCGCACGCCACGGTGCACACCGGCGCGCTCTACGTGCACCGCGGCGACACGTTCGTCGTCGACGAGCTCGACCTCGACGACGCCTGCGCCGTCGTGCACGCCGAGAGCCCGGACTGGACGACCGTCGCCCGTGACGTGACCGACCTCGGCGTCGTCCGCACCGACCGGGTCCGGCGGCTGGGCACCGTCACCGCGCACACCGGCGTCGTCGACGTGACCAACCAGGTCGTGACCTACCAGCGGCGGCGGGCCGGCACCGGTGAGGTGCTCGCCGAGTTCCCGCTCGACCTGCCCGCGCGCCAGCTGCGCACCCGCGCCGTGTGGCTGACCCTCGACGCGGACGCCGTCGCCCGTGCCGCGCTCGACGACCTGTCGCTGCCCGGCTCGCTGCACGCCGCAGAGCACGCCGCGATCGGCATCCTGCCGCTGCTGGCCACCTGCGACCGCTGGGACCTCGGCGGGCTGTCGACCGCGCTGCACCCCGACACGGGCACCGCCACGGTGTTCGTCTACGACGGGCACCCCGGCGGCGCCGGCTTCGCCGAGCGGGGCTTCGCCGCCCTGCGGCGCTGGCTGCTGGCCACCCGGGCCACCGTGGCCAGCTGCGAGTGCGAGAGCGGCTGCCCCTCGTGCGTGCAGTCGCCCAAGTGCGGCAACGGCAACGACCCGCTGGACAAGGCCGGCGCGGTGCGGGTGCTCGACGTCGTGCTGGACGAGCTGGCCGCCGCCGACGAGGCGGGCACGGGAGCCGTGGAGGTGGTCACCGCAGCCGCCACCGCCGTCACCCCCAACGACCCCGCCGCGCCGGTCGGCGACACCGACGGGACCGCCGACGAGGCCGGAGACGAGGCCGACGAGGCCGGAGACGAGGCCGCCGAGGACGCCGGGCGCGGTGCCCGGCCCGCCGAGGATGACCTGGTCTTCTGACCCCGCGGGCGCGTCCGGCGGGACGGGTCCGGCGCGGGCGCTGGCCTGCGCGTACCGGGTGCCCAACGGCCCCAGGCGGACGCCGACCTCCGCGGTCACCTCGGCGACCGCCCCCTCCCCGACCGTGCAGCCGACCAGTGCGGCGCCGTTGCCGCGGGCGACGCCGGCGGCCGCGGCGCAGGCGGCGGGGTCGCCGGTCACCGCCGCGCCGGCCGCCGCCAGCGCGGCGAGGTCGGCCGCCGTGCCGGCCCGGTGGCGGGCGACGGCCGCGGCGCCGACCAGCACGGCGGCCATCCCCACGGCGGCGAGCACACCGGCCAGCGCGACCGTCCACACGGTGGCCGACCCCCGCTCCCGCTCCCGCTCCCTCACCCGGCGACCCCGGGCTCGAGCCGGGCGACCGCGCTGGCGCCGATCCCGACCCCCAGCTGCACCGGGCCCAGCGGCGCGACCTCCGCGGTGACGGTCACCCGCACCTCACCGCCACCGACGGCCACCTCCGTCCGCGCCCCGTCGGGTGCCACCCGTGCCACGAGTGCGTGCACGGCGGCCTCGTCCTCGCCGCGCGCGGCGGCCCGCGCGCCCTCCCGGGCGGCGTCGACGCAGCGCACCTGGGCGCCGACCACCACGACGGCCGCGACGACCGCCGCCAGGACGAGCAGGAGCACGGGCAGCACCACGGCCGTCTCGGCGGTGACCATGCCCGCCTCGCCGTCCTCTCCGCCGTCGCCTCGCCGCGCCCGGCGGGTCAGGACAGCACCTGGAGCGCGGAGGAGACGAGGTCGCCGAGGGCGGTGACGACCGAGCCGCCGGTGACCACCCGGTAGAGGACGGCGGCGAAGGCGCAGGCGGCGACCGTGCCGACGGCGTACTCGGCGGTGCTCATGCCGGCCTCGGCGTCGGCGCGCAGCCGGGCCCAGCGCCGGGCCAGGGCGCGCGGCTGCGCGAGGACGCGGGGCGGGGCGTCCTCCGCGGGGCCGGTCGCGGCGGGGGCGGTCGCGGGCGGGGTATCGGTCATCGCAGGCTCTCCTCGGGTCGGCGGCCCCGGCACGGGGCGCGGCCCGACCCTCGCCGCAGGAACCGGGCCGGACCGGGTCCCGGCCGGACCTGTGGACGGCGCGACGGCCTGTGGACGGCGCGGGCGGCGGTGTCGCCCGGGGCGCTTCCACTTCAGGACGGCAGGGCGACTGCCGATCCAGCCATGAGGTGGCGCTACCGCACCGCCGGGCACGATCCGGGAGGAGGAACCGTGGCGCACGGCAGCGACCGTCCCGAGGGGCGCCCGCTCGTCCTCCTCGGCTACGCCCTCGCCCTGGCCGCCGCGGTCGCCCTGTTCGGCCTCGACCCGACCCTCGGGGTCGTCGCCGGCGCGCTCAACGTGGTCTTCGGCGTCTACTTCTGCCGGCACCTGGGCTTCGCCGTCGCCGCGGCGAGGTGGGCCGAGCGCGACCTGCTGGCTGCCGACGTCGGCCTGGACAGCTACACGCCGCCGGTCGCCGTCCTCGTCGGGTGCAAGGACGAGGAGCTCGTCGTCGACGGCATGGTGGCGGCGCTGCTGAGCCTGGACTACCCGGCCGACCGGCTCGCGCTCGTCGTCGTCGACGACGGCTCGTCCGACGCGACCGGCGCGATCCTCGACGGGTGGGCCGCCCGCGAGCCGCGGTTGCGCGTCCTGCACCGGCCGCCGGGGGCCGGCGGGGGGAAGTCCGGCGCGCTCAACGACGCGCTGGCGCTCGTCGACGCCGAGATCGTGCTGGTGTTCGACGCCGACCACGAGCCCGAGCCGACCGCGCTGCGCCGCCTGGTGCGGCACTTCCGCGACCCGGTCGTCGGCGCGGTCATGGGCCGGTGCGTCATCCGCAACGGCCAGGACTCCTCGATGGCCACCACCGTCTTCGTCGACTACCTCTCGGGCTACCTCGTCAACGAGTACGGCCGGCAGGCGCTGTTCGAGCTGCCCGCCTACGGCGGCGCCAACTGCGCCGTCCGGGCGGCCACGCTGCGCGCCCTCGGCGGCTGGAACCCCGAGACGGTCACCGAGGACACCGACCTGACCCTGCGCATCCTGCGCATGGGGCAGCGGGTGCGCTACGACGTCTCGGCCATCGACTTCGAGGAGGCGGTGGTCAGCGCCCAGCGGTTCTGGAAGCAGCGCTACCGCTGGGCCCGCGGCCACCAGAAGTGCCTGCGCGACCACTGGCGCCCGCTGATGCGCTCGCCGCACCTGTCGCCGCTGGAGAAGGTCGAGACGACGCTGTTCCTCGGCGTCTACCACGTGCCGGTGCTGGCCGGGCTGGGCCTGCTGCTGACCGTGCTGCGCGCCGCGGGCATCGGCGACCTGCCCGTGGTCGGGCTGCTGCCCCTGTCGATGCTGCTGTTCATCGGCCCGCTGGCCGAGCTGTGCGTCGGACTGCTGGTCGGCCGGGTGGAACGCCGCTCGGCGTGGCGGCTGCTGGGCTTCCTCCCGGCCTTCGCGCTGTCGATCTGGATCACCACGCGCGCCTACCTCGACGGCATGCTCGGCCGGCCCTACAGCTGGGTGAAGACCTCCCGCTCGGGCGCCACCTCCACGGTGCCGCGCGCAGCCGCCCCCGCTCCCGCCGCGGCCGCGGTCCCCGCCCGCCCGCGGTCGTTCGCACTCCTCCCGGAGGACCGGTGACCACCGCACCCGCGATCGGTAGGCGACGGCTCTCCCGCGGGACGACGCGACGGCTGCTGCCCGTCCTGCTCGACCTGGCCCTGGCCGGGGTCATCTGCGTCGCCGGCTTCACCACGCTGTCCGGGCCGCTGCAGGTGCTCGAGGCCCGCGCGGTCGCCCTGGTGCTCGGGTGGCTGGACCCCACGTGGTCCTCCGGCGTGCTGCCCGGCCACGTCCTGCTCTTCCGCGGGGACGGGGAGATCATCGACGCGGTCGTCACCGCGTCGTGCTCGTCGGTCCTGTCGGTCCTCGGGCTGGTGGCCCTGACCGCGGTCGTCCTGCGGGGCCGCAGGCTGCACGCGCTGGGCGGGCTGGTCGTCGCGGTCCTCGCTGTCGTCGTCCTCAACCACGGCCGGCTGCTGCTGTCGGCCCTCGCCGGGCTGCAGTGGGGCGAGGGCGCCCTGGTCCTGTTCCACGACTGGGTCGGCACGGTGTGGAACCTGGTCGCCACCCTGGGCGGCTTCCTGGTCATGGTGTGGGTGACGCTGCCGGCCGCCGAGCGCGCCGAGCAGGACGTCGGGGGGCGGCACACCGCCCGGCGTCCCGACAGCTGGGCTCGCCCGGGCCTGGGCTACCGCACCGTCGAGGCCGAACAGCCCCCGGCCCACAGCCGCCGGACGACGGTGACCGGGCTGCTGCACCGCCACGTCCTCCCCCGCCGGCTGTCGGCCTGGCTGGCCGCGCGCCGCGAGGCCGCCCGCGTCGACTACCGGCTCGGGCACCTCCCGGCCTCCCGGCGGGTCGAGCGGGTGCACGAGCTGGCCGCCGACGGCCTCGGGGCCCACAGCGCCACGCTCGTGGCCGTGGCGACCTACGAGGTCGACCCGCTCGTCCTCGACGCCCTCGCCGACGCGGTCGCCGCGCGGCAGTGGGAACCGGTGACCGGCCACCGGGTGGCGGCGCTGCGGCTGTGGGCCCGCGGCTGGCTGCTCGCCCGGCCGGTGAGCACCTCCCCGGTCCCGGAGGACCGCACCGGGGACGACGACGCCGCCGTGGTCGCGGTGGCCCGGATCCCGGTGCCGCAGGCGGCCCCCTCCCGCGGGACGACGCCGTCCCCCGACCGTCCCTCGCACGCCGCCGGGTCGCCGACCCCGCACAGCTTCGCCCGCCCGTCCGCCCCGCACCCCCCGGAGACCTCCCGGTGACCTCCACCCTGCCCAGCCGCCCGACCACCGCCGTCCCCCCGGTGCCCGACGGGCGCGGCGACCAGCCCGCTGCGGCCGCGGTGCTGGTCACCGGCGCCGGCGGCCCCGCCGGGGTCGCCGTCGTCCGCCGGCTGACCGCGCTGGGTCATCGCGTGGTCGGCGTGGACGCCGACGCGACCGCCGCCGGCGCGGCCCTGGCCACCGTGGGCGCGGTCGTCCCGCGGGCCGACCACGTCCGCTTCGTCGACGCCCTGGTGGCGCTGGCCACCGCACACGGCGCCGACGCGCTCGTCGGCACCGTCGCCGAGGAGCTGCCCGCCCTCGCCGCGGGCGCCGACCGGCTCGCGGCGGCCGGGGTGGCCACCTGGCTGCCCGACACGGCCGCCGTCGAGGTCTGCTGCGACAAGGCCGCCTTCGCCCGTGCGATGCGCGCGGCCGGCGTGCCGCACCCGGCGACCACCGACACCCCCGCCGGCCTGGTCACCGTCCCCGGCCCCTGGGTGGTCAAGCCCCGCGCCGGCCGCGGCAGCCGCGGCCTGCGGCTGCTCGACGCACGCTCCGACGTCGTGACGGCGATGCGCGAGGACTCCTCGCTGATCGCCCAGACCCGGCTGACGGGCCGCGAGTTCACCGCCGACGCGCTGGTGGGCCGCGACGGCGCGCTGGTCACCGTGGTGCCGCGGTGGCGCGACGACACCCGTGCCGGCATCTCGGTGAAGGGCACCACCTTCGACTCCGCGGAGGTGACCGCGGTGGTGGCCGCGGCGCTGGAGGCGGTGGCGCTCACCGGCCCGGCCAACGTGCAGGGGTTCGTGGCCGACGACGGCCGGGCCACCGTGGTCGAGGTCAACCCGCGCTTCTCCGGGGGGCTGCCGCTGACCCTGGCCGCCGGGGCCGACGTCGTCAGCGCCTACCTGACCGGCATCCGCGACCCGCGCGCCGTCCTGCCGCACCTGTGGTTCACCCCCGGCGTCCGGATGAGCCGCTACTTCGCCGAGACGTACTCCGCCGACGACGGCAGCCCGGTGGCCGACCCGTGCGCCGCGACGGCGGCGCGGGCGTGACCCGCGCCCGGCACGTCCTCGTGCCCCTCGGGACCCGGCCGGAGGTGGTCAAGCTGGCCCCGGTGGTGCGGGCCCTGGCCGCGGCGGGGCACCGGGTCGACGTCGTCGACACCGGCCAGCACACCGACCCCGACCTCTCCACCCGCCTGCAGGAGTCCCTCGGGCTGGCGCCCACGTGCCGGTTCGACCTGCCCGCCGGCGACCCGGCCGCCCGCTCCGGGGCGCTGCACGCCGACGCGGCGCGCGCGGTCGCCCGGTTCCGGCCCGACCTCGTCCTCGCCCTCGGTGACACCAACACCGTTCCCGCCTACGCCCTCGCCGCCCGCGGCGCCGGGGTGCCCTTCGCCCACCTGGAGGCGGGCTTGCGCAGCCTCAACCCCCGCAGCGTGGAGGAGGTCAACCGGCGGGTGGCCGCGGCGGTCGCCGCGCTGCACCTGGCGCCCACCCGGCGCGCGGCGGCGTTCCTGGCCGCCGAGGGCGTGCCCGCCGAGCGGGTGTTCGTGGTCGGCAACCCCGTGGTCGACACGCTGGTCGCGCGGGGCGTGCGGCCGATCCCCGTCGAGCAGCGCCGCGGGGTGCTGGTCACCGCGCACCGCCCCACCAACGTCGACGACCCGGTGCGGCTCGAGCGCCTGGTCGGCGTCGTGCGGGCGCTGGCCGACACCGTGGGACCGGTGACCTTCCCGGTGCACCCGCGCACCGCGGCGCGGCTGACGGCCGCCGGCCTGGACGCCGGGCTGGAACACCCGGCGATCACCCGTACCGGCCCGGTCGGCTACGACGCGCTGCTGGCCGCGCTCGCCTCGGCGCGGCTGGCGGTCACCGACTCCGGCGGTGTCCAGGAGGAGGCGGCGTTCCTCGGCGTCCCCGTCGTCGTGCTGCGCGGCTCCACCCCGCGCTGGGAGGGCGTGGAGGCCGGCACGACGACCCTCGCCGGGCTCGCCGACGACTCGGCCGCCGACGCCGTGCTCACCGCGGCCGCCGCGCACACCAGCCCGCGGGGGCAGGCCCGCGCGGTCGCGCTCCCCTGCCCGTACGGCGACGGCACGACCGGCGCGCAGGTGGCCGCGCTGCTGGCCGACGAGGCGACCGACGCGCTGCTCGCCCTCGACGAGCCCGACTTCACCGACGGTTCGCTGCCGTGGTGACCCCGGCACCGGGATGGGACGGCGCCCCGCCGCTGGCGGTGGTGGTCGACCTCGACGACACGCTGTACCCGCAGGCGGCCCACCTCGCCGGCGCGGCGGCCGACGTGGGCGCCGCCGCCGCGGCCGCGGGGCTGGACGGTGCACGGGTGCACGCCGCGCTGCTGCGGGAGCTGGCCGCCGGGTCCGACCGCGGGGGGACGATCGACCGCGCGCTGCTGGCCGCGGGCGCGCCCGCCGGCGACCTGCCCGCGCTGGTCCCGCCGCTGGTGGCCGCGTTCACCGCGCACGCACCCACCTCGCTGACCCCCTACCCGGGCGTGGCGCAGGCCCTGGCCGACCTCGGCGCGGTGCTGCCGGTGGGCTGCCTGACCGACGGCAACCCGGCCATCCAGTCGGCCAAGCTCGCCGCGACGGGCCTGCTGCCGCTGCTGCCGGAGGTGCTGGTCACCGACGCCCTCGGCGGCCGCGCCGCCCGCAAGCCGGCACCCGACGCGCTGCGGGTGCTGGCCGGCCGGCTCGGGGTCCCCGCCGGGCGCGTGCTGGTGATCGGGGACCGTCCGGGCAAGGACGTCGCGGTCGCGGCCGCGGTCGGCGCGCGGGCCATCCGGGTGCGGCAGGGCGAGTACGCCGCCGCTCCCGACGAGCCGCGCGCCTGGGCCGTCACCGGCGACTTCCCGGCCGCCGCCGCCCTCGCCCTGGCCGCCGTCGGCGCGCAGGCCGCCGTGGCGGGCTGACCGGGCCGGCCGCTCCCCGCCGGCGACGGTGCCCCGATCCGTCGTGCACGACCGGATCCCCCCGACGGGGGAGAAGCCGGCGCGCCGGATGCAGGCGCCCGCCGCAGCCGCCGATGCAGGGAGGGACAACGGGCGGGTGACCGCCCCGGACGGACGGGACGGCGGCCATGGACGGCGCAGGCAGGCGGGGCACGGGACGCAGCGTCCTGGCCATCGGGTCGCACCCCGACGACGTCGAGCTCGGGTGCGGCGGCGCGCTGCTGGCGCACGTCGCGGCCGGCGACACGGTGACGGTGCTGGTGATGACCGGCGGCGAGAACGGCCCCGGCGACGGCGACCAGGTCGCCGGCCGCCGCGCCGAGCAGGAGCGCGCCGCCCGCACCCTGGGCGCCACCCTGCTGTGGGGCGGCCTGCGCGACTGCGAGGTCGTCGCCGACTCCGCCGCGGTCCGCCGCATCGAGCAGGTCCTGGAGGCCACCGCCGCCGACCTGGTCTACGTGCACGCCCCCGACGACAGCCACCAGGACCACCGCGCCGTCGCCGCGGCCACCCTGGGCGCCGCCCGCCGCCTGCCGCGGGTGCTGCACTACCAGAGCCCCTCGACGCTGACCTTCACGCCGACCGTGTACGTCGACGTCACCGCCCACCTCACCGGCAAGCTGGCCGCGCTGGCCGCGCACGCCTCGCAGGTGGAGGGCTCGGCCATGGTCGAGCCCGACGCGATCGTCGCCTCCGCCCGCCACTGGGGCGCGCAGGCGCGGATCGGCTACGCCGAGGCCTTCCAGCCCACCCGCATGGTGCTCGACCTCGGCCCGGTGGGCGGCGGGGTGCCGCGGGCGGTCCCGGCCGCCTGGTCGCTGACGCCGTCGTTCGTCCCGCACAGCGCGTCGTCGTTCGCCACCGGCCAGCGCTGAACCCGCCCGGGACCACGCCTCCCGGATCACCCGAACACCTGCCCGGCGATGCCGATGACCATGGGCGCGATGCCGAGGCAGACGAAGGCCGGCAGGAAGCAGGCCCCGAGCGGCGCGAGCACCCACACGCCGGCGCGGCGCACCGCGGCCTCGGCGTCGCTGCGGGTGGCCGACCGCGCCTCGGCCGCCAGCACGCGCAGGGCGGGGACCGCCGCGGCGCCGGACTCCCCCGCGCGCACCAGCACCCGGCCCAGCCCCGCCAACCCGGCCGGCACGCCGGTCCAGGCGGCGTGCGGCGTGGCGCCCAGCCGCAGCCGTCCGGCGACTCCCCCGAGCGCGTCCCCGGCGGGTCCGGGCAGCGCCGTCGCGACCGCGCCCAGCGCACCGGCGACCGGCATCCCGGCCGCCAGGCAGACCGCCAGCAGGTCGCAGGCGACCGGCAGCTCGGCTGATCCGCCGTGGCCCGCGGTGTCCGCGCGCCCGGCGCGGCGCAGCAGCCGGTCGGCCAGCACCGCGGCCAGCACGCCCAGCACCGCACCCGGCGGCCCGCCGACCAGCAGCGCCACCGCTCCCCCGACCGCCCCCGGCAGCACGACGCGGCGCACCGCGCCCGTCCGCGGCGCCGCTGCCGGCGGGGCGGGGTGGGGGCCGGTCACGGCCCGCACCCGGGCGGCCCGCCGCAGCGCCGGGGAGGGCCACAGCAGCAGCGCCGCGGACAGCAGGGCCAGGGCGGGGCTCACGCCGCCGCGCTCCCCACCGCCCGGCGGACCAGCCGCCCCGACCAGGCCAGCCCGGCGGCCTCCAGGGCGACACCGGCGACGAGCAGCACCTGCCCGGCCGGAGTCGTGGTCAGCACCCCCCACGGGTCGGCGCCGATGCCGCTGCCCATGGCCAGCGCGAGCAGCGGCAGCCCAGCGAGCAGCGCCGCGCTCGCCCGGGGGCCCGCCGTGGCCGACCGCAGCTCCAGCCGCTGCCGCCGGCGGGCGCGCAGGTCGTCCTCGACCGCGGCGACCACGGCGGCCAGTGAGCAGCCGGTGCGCTCGCTGAGCAGCACGGCCGCGGCCACCCGCGCCAGCACCCGGTCGAGGTCGGTGCCGGGCTCCGCCGGGACCGCCGCGGGCGCCCGCAGGGCACGAGCCAGACCGGTCGCCAGGCTCTCGTCCCCACAGCCGGCCAGGACCGACGCGGTGGCCGCCGCGAGCGGCCGGCCGGCGCGCAGCTCCGCGGCCACGGCGCCGAGCGCGTCGGTGAGCGCCTCGACCCGGGCCTCCTCCGCACGACGCTCCCGGGCCCGCGCGAGGGTCCGCGCCGCGGCCGCCGCCACCGTGCCGGCGAGGACCGCGACGAGCGGCGTGCCCACCGCCGCGCCGAGCAGCACGCCGAGCACCGCGGCGGGCAGCGGCCAGGCCGCGGGCGGCGCCGCGGTGATCCGGGCCAGGGGCGCCGGGCGCCGCCGCACCAGGCGGCGCACCCGCCGGCGGCGCAGCGCGGCCGGGCCGGGCCACAGCAACAGTGCCGCCGCGACCAGCGCCAGCGCCGCGCTCACCCCGCGCCCCCGCCGTCGAGGAGCGCCGTCAGCCGCCCCGCACCGGGGCACGGGCCGCCGTCGGCGCGCCAGCCCGGCTCGACCACCACCCAGTCGCCGTCGCGGCGCACCACCCCGATCTCCTCGACCCGCCGCCCCTCCGGTCCGCGGCGGAGGTGGACCACGACGGCCAGCGCGGCGGCCGCCTGGCTGTGCACCGCCCGCCGGTCCAGGCCCGCCGCGACCCCGAGCGCCTCCAGCCGGGCGGGCACCTCACCGGGCCGGTTGGCGTGCAGGGTGCCGCAGCCGCCGTCGTGACCGGTGTTGAGGGCGGCGAGCAGGTCGGTGACCTCGGCGCCCCGGACCTCGCCGACCACCAGCCGGTCCGGCCGCATCCGCAGCGCCTGGCGCACCAGGTCGCGCAGGGTCACCCGCCCGGCGCCCTCCACGTTGGCCGGCCGGGTGAGCAGCCGCACGACGTGCGGGTGCGCCGGCGCCAGCTCCGGGGCGTCCTCGCACAGCACCAGCCGCTCCCCCGGCGGCAGCTCCCCGAGCAGCGCCGCGAGCAGCGTGGTCTTGCCCGACCCGGTGCCGCCGGTGACGAGGAAGGCCAGCCGGGCCCGGAGCACCGCGCGCAGCAGGCCGGCCGACTCCCCGGGCAGCGTCCCCCGGGCGGTGAGGTCGTCGAGGCCGAGGCGGGCCCGGCGCAGCACCCGCAGCGACAGGCAGGTGCTCCCGCCCGACACCGGCGGCAGCACCGCGTGCAGCCGGGTGCCGTCGGGCAGCCCGGCGTCCACCCACGGCGCGGCGTCGTCGAGCCGCCGTCCCGCGCTGGCCGCGAGCCGCACGGCCAGCCGCCGGACGGCGTCCTCGTCGGGGAAGCGCACCAGGGCGCGCTCGAGCCCGGCGCCGCGGTCGACGTAGACCGCGGCCGGCCCGTTGACCAGGACGTCGGTGACGCCCGGCTCGCGCAGCAGGGGCTCGAGGGGCCCCGCCCCGGCGAGCTCGGCCACCGCGTCGCGCACCGCGTCGAGGACCTCGGCGTCGCCGACCAGCCCGGCCTCGTCGCGGACGAGGGCGGCGACCGCGGCCCGGCTGGGCGGTCCGGGCTCCAGCGCCAGCCGGGCGCGGACCCGCTCGACCAGCGGCAGCCCGGTCACGCCGCGCGCTCCGCGCGGGCGAGCTCGCCGAGCAGCGTGCGGGTGACCGACCCGAGCGGGCTGCGGGGCGTCACCGCCGGCGGCTCGCCGCGCTCGCCCCGGGCCACCGCGCCGCGGTCGTGCGCCAGCGCGGCCAGCACGGGACGGCCGGTCACCGCGGACACCTCCGCCGTCGACAGGCCGCCGGGGACCTCGCGGACCACCAGCCGGGCGGCGCCCCACGGTGCCGGCTCCCCCGGGGCGCCGGTGACCAACAGCCGCGCGGCCGACGCCGGGCGCAGCCGGGCCGGCACGAGCAGCACCGCCAGGTCGGCCTCGGCGAGCACCGCGGCCGCCGTCGCGTCGTCGGGGCCGGCCGGCCGGGGCAGGTCGACCACCACCGGCCGGCCGCAGCCGCGGGCCGCCTCCACGACCGCCGTCACGGCCGCGGGCGGCACCGGCGCGGGGTCGTCCCGCGCGGCGGCGAGCACGGTGACGCCGCCGACCTCCGGCAGCGCGGCGAGCAGCGCCTCCCCGGCGATGCGGCCGCGGACGCCGGACAGCGACGGCCAGCGCAGGCCGTCGGCGTCCTCGGCACCCAGCAGCAGGTCCAGTCCGCCGCCGCAGGCGTCGGCGTCGACGAGCAGCACGCCGCCGGCGGCGTCCGCGGCGGTCAGCGCCAGCGCGGCGGCCAGGGTGCTCGTGCCGGCCCCGCCGCAGCTGCCGCCGACCACGGCCAGCCAGCCGCGCTCGACCGGCGAGCGGACGGCGTCGGCGGCCCGGGCGGCCAGCCACGCCTCGTCGTCGGGCAGCACCGCGACCCGCTCGGCGCCGAGCTCGACCGCCGCCGCCCAGGCCGGCGGGCCGGGCACCGTCCCGGCGACGACCACCACCCCGGGACGGCGCGGCAGCGCCCGCACCGCGGGGGCGTCGAGCGCGTCGGCGCCGAGCAGGACCAGCCCCGCCTCGCGGTGGGCGCGGCGCAGCGCGGGGCCCCCGGTGGCGACCTCGGGCTCGGTGCCGGCAGCCGCGAGCACGCGCAGGACGTCGTCGAGCAGGTCCTCGTCGGCGCTCACGACGAGCGGACGGGGCGGGGACAGGGGGGCGGGACGGCGGGCCACGCGGCCGAGCCCACCGCGCCGGGCGGTCCCGGTCACCCCCGACGAGGGTCCTGTGGACGACCCGGAGGGGTGTGGACGGCGCGCGGGGAGCCGTCACCGGTCCCCGCTCCGCTTACCCTCGTGAACCGTGACCCGCGCTGCGGCGTTCTTCGACCTGGACAAGACGGTCATCGCCAAGTCCAGCACCCTGGCCTTCGGCCGGCCGTTCTTCGCCGGCGGGCTGATCAACCGCCGCGCCGTGCTCAAGGGCGCCTACGCCCAGCTCGTCTTCTCCCTCGCCGGCGCCGACGCCCAGCAGATGGAGCGGTTGCGCGCCCAGATCACCCGCATGGCCACCGGCTGGGACGTCGCCACCGTGCACGAGATCGTCAGCGAGACGCTGCACGAGATCGTCGACCCGCTGGTCTACGCCGAGGCCGCCGACCTGATCGAGTCCCACCGGGCGGCCGGCCGCGAGATCGTCATCGTCTCCAGCAGCGGTGCGGAGATGGTGGAGCCGATCGGCGAGATGCTCGGCGCCGACCGCGTGGTGGCCACCCGCATGGTGCGGGCCGACGGGCGCTACACCGGGGAGATCGAGTTCTACGCCTACGGCGAGAACAAGGCCGAGGCGATGCGGCAGGTGGCCGCCGAGAGCGGCTACGACCTGGCCGACTGCTACGCCTACAGCGACTCGGTCACCGACCTGCCGATGCTGAGCGCGGTCGGGCACCCGACGGCGGTCAACCCCGACCGGGCGCTGCGGAAGGTCGCCGCCGAGCGCGGCTGGCCGGTCCTGGAGTTCACCCGGCCGGTGTCGATGCGCCGCCGCTTCGCCGCGCCGCCGGTCCCGGTGGTCACCGGCGCGGCGATGGGCGTCGGCGCGGCGGTGGGCCTGGCCTGGTACGCGCGGCGGCGGGCGCTGCGCGTCGTCTCCCCCGCAGCGGCGGTGGTCCCGGCGGTGGCACCGGGCGGCCGCCGGCACCGCCGCGGCGCCTAGGGCCGGGCGCCCAGCCGCTCCCGGACGCCGTCGACGAGCGTGCGCACCGCCGACACGGGGGTGAACGCCCGCGCCGCCGCGGTCAGCGCCGCCACCTCGTCCGCGCGCAGCTCCAGCTCGCCCGCCGCCGCGTTCGCCTCCACCTGCTCCACGCTCGAGGCGCCGGGGATGACCACGACCTGCGGCAGCGCGACCAGCCAGGCCAGCGCCACCGTCCCGGGCCGCACCCCGTGGGCGTCGGCGACCTGGCGCAGCGTGTCGAGCAGCGGCTGCGCGCGGCGCAGGTTCTCGGTGCCGAACAGCGGGTTGGCCGCGCGCACCCCGCCCGGGCGGTGGTCGGGTCCGTACCGGCCGCCGAGCAGGCCCTGCGCCAGCGGGCTGTAGGCGATGACCAGCCGCCCCTCGCGCTCGGCGAAGGGCACCAGGTCCGCGAGCGGCGCGGGCCGGGCCAGGGAGAAGTGCACCTGGTTGCTGATCACCGGCCGGCCCAGCGCCGCGTCGGCGGACCGCCAGCGCTGCAGCGAGTAGTTGGAGACGCCGACGGCGCCGATGCGGCCCTCGTCGAGCAGCGTGCGCAGGCCGGGCATCGTGACGCTGTCGGGGACCACCGGATTGGGCTGGTGCACCTGGTAGAGCGGCACCCGCTGCAGGCCCAACCGGCGGGCGCTGCCCTCGAGCCGGTTGCGCACCACCGGCGGGAACGGCGCCACGGGGAACAGCTTGGTGGCGACGACGACGTCGTGGCGCTGGTCGCCGAGGGCCTCGCCCAGGATCCGCTCGCTGCGGCCGAGGCCGTAGACCTCGGCGGTGTCGAAGAGGGTCACGCCCAGCTCGAGCGCGCGGCGCACGATCTGGCGGGCCGCACCGGTGGCGTAGCCCTCGCCGTAGCCCCACTCCCGGGATCCGAACTGCCAGGTGCCCAGCCCGATCCGGCTGACGCGGCCGAGGCCGTCGACGTCGAGGGAGCGCATGGCGCCACTGTCCCCCGGGCGGCGGCCGGGCGCAGGAGTAGCCGGAGGAGCCGGAGGACCTCAGCCGCGCAGGATCGCCTCGGCGATGGCCAGGCCCTCGCGGGCACCGAGCTCGGTGGCCCGGCAGCAGTGCACCAGCCAGGCGGCCACGCCCTCGGGTGTTCCTGCGGCGTAGCCGGCCAGCCGCTCGCGGTAGGCGTCGGCGCCGAGCTCGAGGAAGCCGACCTCGGGCACCGACACCGCCTTGGGGTCCAGACCCCGGCCGATGGTGGTGAGCCGGCCGGCGGCGCGGGCGACGACGCCGTCGGCGGTGCCGAAGGGCGCCAGGGCGGCGAGCTCACCGTGGACCAGCCCGGCGACGAGCACCGCGGGCGCTGTGGAGGTGCCGGTGACCACCTGGAACAGCCCGCCCAGGCGCGGGCCGGCGTGCGGCGCGGGGCGGCCGAGGTCGGCGCGGTCGGCGAGGTCGGCGGCGGCGAGCACGTGCAGCCGGGCGAGCACCTGCCCGGGCGCCCGCGACCAGGTGTCGACCATGGCGCCCAGCCCGACCGAGACGCGCAGCGAGCCCTGCACGACCGGGTCGGACACCGAGCCCGCGCGCAGATCGGCCAGCGCGACCTCGACCCCGTCGAGCGCGGCCGAGGCGCGGGCGCCCCGCAGCGCGGACTCGCTGCTGACCTCCGCCGACCGGTTGCGCATGAGCCGGTGCGCCAGCAGCCGGTCGATGCCGCCGCGGGCGGAGTCAGCGGCCTCGCGGACACCGGGCAGGTCGAGCAGCGGCGCGAGCGGGTCGGGGCCGGCGGGCCGGGCGGCCGGCCGGCCGGCGCCGGGACGGACGGGGATGGTCACGTCCCGACGGTACGAGCACCGGCGCGGGGGTCCGCGGTCGCCTGTCCTACGCTCGGCGACCACCATGGCCCGCCCGCTCACCCTCCTCCTCGTCCGCCACGGCCAGAGCGAGTGGAACGCCGCCGGGCTCATGCAGGGGCAGACCGCGCACGTGCCCCTGACCGCCCTCGGGCACGAGCAGGCCGCCGGCGCCGCCCGCGAGCTCGCCGCACTGCACCCCGGGGCGGTGCTGTCGAGCGACCTGCGCCGCGCGGTGCAGACCGCCGAGCACTGCGCCCGCGCCACCGGGCTGCCGTTCACCACCACACCGGCGCTGCGCGAGCAGGGCTACGGCGTCCTGGAGGGGCGGCCGTCGCGGGAGCTGTGGGACGTCGTCGACTGGACCGATCCGCACTGGTCGGCGCAGGGCGGGGAGAGCCTGGCGCAGCTGCACGCCCGGGTCGCGGCCCTCCTGGCCGGGCTGGCCGCGCGCCCACCGGCCGACGTCGTCGCGCTGGTCACCCACGGGGACACCATCCGGGCGGCGCAGGCGGTGGCCGCCGGGCGGGGGCCGGAGGGGATGCCGGCGGTGACCCCGCACAACGGCACGGTGACCCGGCTGGAGCTCGCGACGGCGGCCGTCTGATGGCGCGGGTGCTGGTGCTGGGCGGTGCGCGGTCGGGCAAGTCGGCGCACGCGGAGTCGCTGGTGACCGGCCGTCCCGACGTCGTCTACCTGGCCACCTCCGCGCCGGTGGCCGACGACGCGGAGTGGGCCCGCCGGGTGACCGCGCACCGCGCCCGGCGGCCGGCCGGCTGGACGACGCTGGAGACGACGGCGCCCAGCGACCTGCTGCGCGGCGGGACGGTGCTGGTCGACAGCGTGACCACCTGGGTGGCGGCGTTGATGGACGAGGCCGGCGTGTGGGCCGAGGAACCCGGCGCGCTCGACCGGCTGGCCGGGCGGGTCGACGCCCTGGTCAACGCCTGGGCGATGACGCCGGCGCACGTGGTGGCCGTCAGCGACGAGGTGGGGCTCGGCGTGGTGCCGGAGTCCCGCGCGGGCCGGCTGTTCCGCGACACCCTCGGCGAGGTCAACCAGCGGCTGGCCGGCACCGCCGACGAGGTCTGGTTCGTCGTCGCCGGGCTGCCGCAGCGGCTGCGGTGAGCGGCGGGCGGCGGGCGCGGTGGGCCGGGCCGCTGGAGTCTGCCGCGCTGCTCACCGTGCTGCGCGTGCCCGCCGCCGGGACGACGTCGACCCGCGGCGTGCTGCCGTGGGCACCGCTGGTCGGGCTCGCGCTGGGCGGGGTGGCGGCCGGTGCCGGCGTCGCCGGCGCGCGGCTGGTGTCCGCGCCGGCCGGGGCGGTGCTGGCGCTGGCGGTGCTGGCCTGGCTCACCCGGGCGCTGCACCTCGACGGGCTGGCCGACACCGCCGACGGGCTCGGCCCGCTGCGTGGGCGGGAGCGGGCGCTGCAGGTCATGCACCAGGGCGACGTCGGCCCGTTCGGCGTGGTGACCCTCGTGCTGACGCTGCTGCTGCAGGCCGCCGCGGCGGCGGCGCTGCTCGGCGGTCAGGGCGGCTGGGTGGCGCTCTGGACGGCGGTCGTGGTGGCGCGGCTGGCCATGGCGCGCACCGGGCTCCGAGGCGTCCGGATCGCCGGCGGCTCGTCGCTGGGCCGGGCGGTGGCCGGGACGGTCTCGCTGCCGTGGCTGGCCGGGTGGGCGGTGCTGGTCCTCGGCGGTGCCGCGGCGGCGGCCTGGGCCGTGGCCGGTGCGGTGGCCGGGGCGGCGACGGCCGGCGCCGCGGCGGCGGGGCTGCTGGCGGCCGAGCTCGTCCGCGTCCGCGCGACGGCGCGCCTCGGCGGCGTCACCGGGGACGTGATGGGGGCGATGGGCGAGGCGGCGGCGACCGTGGTGCTGCTGGTCGCCGCCGCCTCGGTGCCCTAGAGAGTGTCTGACGGTTCACGGGAGCCAGGTGAGTAGCGCGGCGAGGTTGAGCGCGCCGGCGTAGTTGCGGGCATGCTTGTCGTAGCGGGTGGCCAGTCCGCGCCACTGTTTGACCTGGCAGAAGCTGCGTTCGACGACGTTGCGGCGGGCGTAGCGGGCCTTGTTGAAGCCGACCGGGCGGCCACCGGCTGAGCCCTTGCGACGCCGGTTGGCGGCCTGGTCGCTGGGCTGAGCGATGGTGTGCGAGATGCCCCGACGACGGAGGAGTGCCCGGTTGGCGCGGCTGCTGTAGCCCTTGTCGGCGACGAGGTAATCCGGGCAAGTCCTCGGTCTCCCGGGTCCG